>NZ_JAHXBF010000003.1 GCF_020103695.1 Hyalangium versicolor | reverse complement strand
GGTGAAACAAGACGGCGCAGATCCGCCGTGAGACTCCTATCCTCCTTCGTGAGAGGCTTCCGGCCACCGCCGGGATGGCGCTGCCGGTCGGGTGATAACTTGAGTCCCTTTTCTATTTCGCGAATTCCCTTGCGGATGGTCGGCAGCGAAACCCCTGTCGCACGCGAGACGCACGTCGCTCCGCCTCGACCGAGTGCCCGCGCCTCGGCAGCCGCCCACCTCCGCCGGACAGACTCTGTAAGTCCGCTCTCAAGCGCTTGGTACTTCGCCGCGATGACTTCCTCCAGGTCCATGCCTACATTGATGGGCACGATCTCGGGCACCCGCAAACTGAAACTTTATTCCTGCGCGGCCCCAAAACATTCCTCTTTATCGGATTCGGTTCGGGACTCGATGACCCGAATTTTGGCTCACTCCTCAACTGGCGTGCAAACGTGTTCGCAAATTCGCCGAACAGGCATTACCAACTCGTACTGCATGGAGAGAGTATAACCCCTAAACCGGGACTGAGCCTGCTGTATTACGGCACCAAGTACGAAGACCTTGAGGCGTTTGTGAAAGGCCTGATTCAGCCTTCGATTCCATCTGCGGCACTGCAGGAATCTCGGAAGTGACTATCGCGCCTCACCAACCTTCGGTGGTGAATTTGACTGGCCACTTCCCACCTTTCGCCGCATCAACTAACTATCAGGCGAAAGAGGCGGGGCTACCTGCTTGAGTATCTTTTGAAGGGGATCCCAAACATACTCCTCGGTAGGGATCAGCTTAATGTTCGTGACCCCGTGGCGCTTCACGAACTCGGCGAAGCGCTCGGAGACGACGATGCTCCCCTGCCCCCCGCGAGGACGAAAGACGCCTCCACCTTGCCAGGTACCCGACTCCAGGGTGAAGCCATGGATGGAGTCCAGCCCCTGAGGTATCCCCTCATATGAGACCGAAGACTCCGCAGAACACGGGCTGCTCCATGACGAGTTGAGCGAAGCGCTCGATGAGCGGACGCAGCCTGTGCTCGGGCATGTTGGGGATGGCGTCGTAGTACATGCAGCCCTGGCGAAACAGTGAGTAGGTGCGGCGCTTGACAGTGTTGGCTTTGAGCTGACTCTCCATGCCCAGGCTCTCTCCGGCAGCACCCAACAGAGTCAGCAGAGCACAGGCCAAGGCACTCAGAAGCAGCAACCTGTCCCTGCGGTCTGGCTCGGCAATGCTCATCGAGGACAGGCCCATGCCGAACCTCAGGTCCTTGGTGTCCCGGAAGCTCTCTTCGATGGTGAACCTGCGACTGTAGAGGGACACCACCTGGGCGGCTGACGAGTCGTGGAGGCTGGTGGCCAAGCGCCAACGCTGCTTCCACCTGCGCCCTCTGGCGCCCGTACAGCGCCCCCACCGCGTGCCCCACCCGCTCGAAGCTGCTGCGGCTGTAGGGCAGACGCCCCAATGCCTGGGCCGTGCTCTCGGCCTCCCGCGAAGTGCCACACGCCATCAGGTGCGCCATCGCCTGCGCCGTCTCCGGCAGCCACCCGTCCTCCACCGCTCCGGTCCTCAAACTCACCACGTCCACCGTCGGCCCGTTGCGTAACCCCACCTCCCGGTACAGGCTGCGCTCCACCTCTACCGGCCCTTGCCTCGTTTTGTACCGGGCCTCGTACCGCCCGACTCGCCTGTGGACTTTGCCGTTGATGAGGATTTCAGGCGCGTCGACGTCGAGCTCTCGAAGCAACTTCCGCTTCATCTCTCGCTCGCTCTCCTCCACCCCTGCATTCACTGACTGCCAGGCCGCATCCCACGCCCCCAGGTTTCCCACCTTCGCTCCCTCCACTCCCTTCTGCGCTCGCTGCAGCGTCTGCTCCAACTGCCTGGCGACTTCCTCGAATCCCTCGGGCACTTCAATGGTGACCTTCGGCATGGCTCTGCCTCCTCAAGTCACACTACCCACCAGATTCTCTGGACTTTGTCCAACGCTCCGGATCAGATCCACACCCGATAGAACCACCGCCTGCTCGCCTGCTCGCAACATGAGGGGATCCTTCAGATCTTGGGTATCAGGTGAAACGCATTGTGTAGGGCTGAGCTTGCTGGTGTCGCGGCCCACCTCGGGCCGGTAAAGCCACTCGCGTTACCCTTCTATCCAGTAGAGATTGCGCCGGGTACGCAAGATACCTTCGAGAAACGCGGAGAAGGAACTCGCAACCGGCCCGCAGTACTTCGGATTCGGCCATGCCTCATGGTAGCCGTCTACGAGAGCATACCGCCCATTCTCCTGCCTGCTCACGTCTAGCAAGACGTAGTTGCCATCTTGAACATCGCAGATCGCGTAAACCGACGCTGGGCCCCACTTGTCATCATCCTCGCCGTAGATGGCCACCCTCGCCCGCTTGATCTTCGACAAGGGAAGGATCTGGTAAGGGCAGTCCGGCAGCCGCTCGACCAGCTCCGCCCCGTTGCAGTGCAGATAGAAAGCGCGCAGGTCTAGATCCAGCTTCCATCCCACGCTCTGCTCGAACTGCGCGATCTCCTCTGGTGTAGCGGGAGGGTACGGAAAGTGATCGCGTGATACCTCTTCAAGCAAGCTGCTCAGGGGTGCGGCCATTCAGTAGTCCAGGTAAGGAAGGTCAGGGCCTACGGTATTCCAGGGGGGCGCGCCAGCGTAACAAGCGGGATACGCCTTATTGAAAAGGTCGTGAGTGGCGGAAGGCGCGGGAATAAGGTTCTCAGCGTCCGTAGGGTCGCCGCCGTGCAGAAGATCCCGGATGTGGTGTCCTGGCCACGACTTCCCATCCTCGATTGGCCAGTTTCCAAATCTCTTGCTCCAGTCTTCGCGGAACTTTTTCCGGGCGTTCTCCCAAATCCTGCGCTGCGCGTCGTTTTCTTTCTTCGTCAACTCGGGGTAGGAGCAGCAGCAATGGAAGAAGGCGCGGCGCCCCCCCCGCCTGGGCGCCTGCCCCTTGCCAATCGAGCTTGAGATCCGCCAGCCAAATGCAGCCCATGCGCTTGTAACCCTCGGCGGCGCACTGTGCGGTGCAGTGATCCATGAACTTCTGATTGCACTGCCAGGGGCCATAGAAAAAAGTTGGTTTGAAGCTACCGACCGCTGCGCTGATCACCGGTCCTTCCAGCTTCCGCGCTGGCTGGGCTCCTGGGGAGGGCGATGGAACTGATCCGTTGGCCGCACCGCACCCGGTAGACAGCACGAGGATCGCCACAGTGGCACGCAAACTCATGGGACTCTCCACGTCTGGTCCTCCCGCAGGCAGGCTGGAGGACTTGCATGCTCAGGGTATGTGAGGTCCCTGACCGTGCAGTGGTTTTGAAGGGGATCCCAAACGTACTCCTCGGTGGGATCAGCTTCATGTTCGTGAACCCGTGGCGCTTCACGAACTCGGCGAAACGCTCGGAGACGACGATGCTTCCCTGGCCCCCCGAGGACGGAAGACATCCTCGCCTTGCCAAGTACCCCACCACTTCAACAGGGTGAAAGCCAAACAGCCCGCTCAGCCCTTCCACTCGAAAATTCTCGGCCATGCGCTCTGAGATGAGCAGCTCATAACCGGGTCCATCCACAAAGTCGCCAAAGGCCGCGCCGTGCAGTTCCAACTCGACACGGTACGGTAGCCATTGGGAAACCTCCCAAGCAGATCCGAACGGTAGAGCATCGAAGAACTCAGCCCAGCGATGCCGAGGCCGCGGCCAGCTTCTCCTGCGCGGCCTCCCACTCCAGATACAGCGACTCCAGTTCTTCCTTACCGGCCCGATGCGTGTCCATCAGCGGCTTGGCCCGCGCGAAATCGTTGTAGAGCGCCGGATCCGCCAGCTGCGCCTCGCGCTCCTTCTGCTCGGCCTCCAGCATGGAGATCCGCTCCTCGATTCGGGCGATCTCCTTCTTGATCGGACCCTCCACCACACTGCGGCGCTGACGGGCCTCGGCCTCCAACCGCTTGCGATCCTTCTCCGTCATCGGGCCGGCGGCGACCTTGTCGTTGCCCTTGCCGCCCTTCTCCGCCTCGGCTGCCTCCGCCGCCAGGCGCAGCTGCTCCTGGTGGTACAGGTACTCGTCCAGGTTGCCCGGGTGCGGAACCACCTTGCCGTCCACCACATCCCACACCTGGTTGGCCAGCCGGTTCACGAACGCGCGGTTGTGCGACACGAACAGCAGCGTCCCTCCGTACCCGGCGAGCGCCTCGATGAGCATCTCCGTCGAGTCCAGGTCCAGGTGGTTGGTGGGCTCGTCCATCAGCAGCAGGTTCGAAGGCTTCAGCAACAGCTTCGCCAGCGCCACACGGGCCCGCTCACCTCCAGACAGCACGCCAATGGGCTTGTCCACGTCATCGCCCGAAAACAGGAACGCGCCCAGCACTCCGCGCACGTAGCTCTGCGGCTTGTCCGCCGCCAGCGGCTGCACCTCCTCCAGAATGGTGTTGCGCTTGTCCAGCGTGTCCGCGTGGTGCTGCGCGTAGTACCCCATCACCACGTTGTGCCCGAGCTTCACCTCCCCGGAGTCCGGAGCCAGCTCGCCCGCCAGGATCTTCAGCAGCGTCGTCTTGCCCGCACCGTTGGCGCCGATCACCGCGATGCGCTGGCCTCGCTCCACCCGCGCATCCAGCCCCGAGTACACCACGTGGTTGCCGTACGCCTTGCGGATCCCCTCAAACGTCGCCACGTCCCGCCCCGAGCGCTCCACCTCCGGAAACCGGAAGCGCATCGTGTCGCGCTCCTCCAGCAGGTGCACCTCCTCCAGCCGCTCCAGCATCTTCGCGCGGCTCTGCGCCTGCCGGGCCTTGGTCGCCTTCGCACCGAACCGGTCAATGAAGGACTGCAATTCCGCACGGCGGGCCTCCACCTTCGCGGCGCGGGCCTTCAGTTGCTCCATCTCCTCAGCGCGCAGGCGCTTGTATGCGTCGTAGTTGCCCACGTACGAGCGCAGCCCCTCGATCTCCAGCGACAACACCCGGCCTATCTGCCGGTTCAGGAAGTCCCGATCGTGCGAGATCAGGATCAGCGCCTTGTTGGACCGCTTCAGGAACCCGTCGAACCACGTGAGCGTAGGCACGTCCAGGTGGTTGGTGGGCTCGTCGAGCAGCAGCAGATCCGGATCCTGAAGCAACAGGCCCGCCAGCGCGGCACGCATCCGCCAGCCACCGGACAGCGCCCCCGTGGGCTTGGCCAGATCCGCCTCCCGGAAGCCCAGCCCCTTGAGGATCCGCTCCGCGTGGTGGCGGCCGTAGTGCTCCTCGAAGTGATCCAGCTCCGCGTGCAGGTCCGCCAGCTCCTGGGACAACTCCAACTGCGTCTCCTCGTCCGGAGCCTGGGCGAGCGCCTCCTCGGTGCTCTTCAGCCGAGCCTCCAGCGCGTCACGGCCCGGCACGGTGCTCATCACCGCCTCCACCACCGTACCCGAGGGCAGGCCCGCCAGTTCCTGAGGCAGATAGCCCACACGGGCCCCTCGGGCGAAGGACACCGTCCCCGAGTCCGCCTGCTGGACCCCGGCGATGATCTTCATCAGCGAGCTCTTGCCGGTACCGTTGGCTCCCACCAGACCCACACGGTCGCGGGGGCCCAACGTGAAGCTGGCGTCTTCGAAGAGGACCTTCTTCCCGTAGGCGAGGCAGATATCCTGGGCGATGAGGAGGCTCATGACGGCTGGGGGGTGTAACAGCCCGAAGCCCCTTCGGGAACGGCCTGGTTGCCTGCTCGCTCACGGAGGACCCCGGAGATCCCCATTGTTGGGCCCTACGCCGGGGTTGCCTATACTCCGCGTCCAATGGCTTCCCCCTGCCCTCACTGCGGTAGCACCGACGGTCCCGACCACCTCTGCGCAGGCGCCAGCCTGGCGCTGCTGGGACAAGTGCTCGACGGCCGGTACAAGATCGAGAGCGTGCTCGGCCAGGGAGGCATGGGCATGGTCTTCCGGGCGACGCAGACCTCCGTTCAGCGTCCGGTGGCCGTCAAGACGCTGAACCCGGCCCTGGCCGCCGCCCCCACCTTCTTCGAGCGCTTCCGCCGAGAAGCCGAGGTCGCCAGCCGCCTGCGCCACCCGAACGTCATCACCATCTATGACTTCGGCCGCGCCCCGGACAACACCTGCTACTACGTCATGGAGCTCCTGGAGGGTGAGAGCCTCAAGGAACTCGTCAAGCGCGACGGGCCCATGTCCCTGGGACGCGCGGTGAACATCCTCGAGCAGGCCGGGCGCGGGCTGGCCCACGCGCACGAGCAGAACGCGGTTCACCGCGACCTCAAGCCGCACAACATCATGGTGCAGCAGCTGGACGGGAAGGACTTCGTCAAGGTGCTGGACTTCGGCCTCGTGAAGGCGCTGGAGCAGGACGAGGAGGATCAGCTCACCTCCACCGGCCAGGTGCTCGGCACCCCCCAGTACATGCCGCCCGAGCAGGCCGGCGGCGAGCTGGTGGATCAGCGCTCCGATCTGTACTCGCTCACGGGCGTGCTCTTCTTCTGCCTCACGGGCACCTCGCCCTTCGGCGCCAACACCGTACGCAAGGCGCTCACCGCCGCGCTCACTCAGACGGTGCCGCCGGTGAACAGCAAGCGCCAGGGCGCGCCGGTCCCCTCCACCATCGACGCCTTCATGCAGAAGGGTCTGGCGCGCGAGAAGGAGGACCGCTTCCAGTCCACCGAGGAGTTCATCGAGGCGATGCTGGACGCCGTGGCCGATCTGACACCCGAGCAGTTGGACGCGCGGCCCTCCGGTGGAGCCACCGGCCGTGAGGGAGGCGGCAGTGGCAGCAGGCAGAGCTTCTCCGGAGCACGCAAGGCCGCCGGCAGCGCCAGCAACGCTCGGCCCTCCCGGCCTTCCGCCGCGTCTCCAGGCCGAAGCTCCGCGCCCTCCAACGTCGTCGTTGCCAGGGGCACCGCGGGCAGCGCCCCCTCCACCAGCAGAGCCCGGCCTCCTGGGAGTGCCCCCTCGCAACGCGCTCCCGCCGCTCCACCCTCGCCTCCTCCCGCCCCGCCTGCGCCCGAGGGGATGTCCCTCGGCAAGAAGCTGGCGCTGATCGGAATCCCTGTCGTGCTGGTCGCCGCAGGCGTCGGCGTGGTGGCCATGCGAGGCGGCGGAACCCAGGCTCCGGCCACTCCGCCACCCCAGGTGGTCACCACCACCCACAACGAGACGCCGAAGCCACCTCCGGTGAAGCCGCCTCCGGTCGAGCAGACGCAGCCCCCCGAACCCACCGTCAGCACCGTGGTCGAGCTGAACATCACCTCGACGCCTTCGGGTGCCACCATCCTCAACGAAGACGGCGAACAGATCGGCTCTACCCCCACGAGCCTCAAGCTCCCTCGAGCCAAGAAGCACAAGCTCACCTTCCGGCTCTCGGGCTACCAGGACGCGGAGCGCCCCCTCGATCTCAGCGCGGTATCCAGCGACTCCATGCCCGTGGACGTGACGCTGTCAGCCGTGGCTCGCCCGCAGTCCTCGGGCAAGAAGCCGCCCAAACAGGGCGGCGGCGGCTCGGACATCTCCGTCTTCGAGTAGGCCTCAGACCGACATCGGAACGCTCGCCCGCCCGGCCTGGAGACGGCCCTTCAAGGGGTCGTTTGAGGCCACAATTCCCTGTAATTCCGGGCATTTGCATGTAGTGGGAAGCGAGCCAATTTACCCCGAAAGCCTCGCCATTAGACTCCGAGGCCCTTCCGGGGACCCGATGCTTTCGACCTCCCAGATCACCTTTCGCGAGAAGACGCTGGCCGACCCTCACGAGGCGGCGGACTCACCGCGCCGTCCGGAGCGCGAGTCGCTGCTCCAGGCCCGCATCAAGGATCTCAGGCTCCACCTCAAGGGCACGGCCCTGGAGCGCTTCATCCAGCAGCTCTATTCGGAGCTGGAGGCCAAGGGCATCTCCTTCAAGCCCGAGTGCTACCTGTCCGACCAGTGGGGCTGCCCGTCCGGTGTGCCGGTCATCGGCCTGCCGTTCTACCTGGCGGACCCTCGGCTGCACTCCATCGAGGCGGAGCTGAGCGGCGACGCGGAGACGGAGCGCGAGATCCTCATGTACCTGCGCCACGAGGCCGGGCACGCGTTCAACTACGCCTACCGGCTCTACGACACGGACGAGTGGCGGAAGGTCTTCGGGGACTACTCCAAGCCCTACAACGAGAACTACAAGCCGCACCCGTTCAGCCGGAAGTACGTGGTGCACATCTCCGGCTGGTACGCGCAGAAGCACCCGGATGAGGACTTCGCGGAGACGTTCGCCGTGTGGCTGACGCCGGGGCTGGACTGGGGCAAGCGCTACGCGGGCTGGGCCGCGCTCAAGAAGCTCCAGTACGTGGACGAGGTCATCAAGCGCGTGGGCCGTACCCCGGCGCTGGTGCAACTGGCCGAGCGGGATCTCGACGTGGAGGACATGGAGGAGACGGTCCTCGACCATTACCGCCAGCGACAGCTCGAGGAGCGCGTGGAGCTGTCACTGCGCGAGCACCTCGATCAGGACCTGCTGGGCCTGTTCGAACCGCCGGACACCGCGCCGGCCAGCGCGGAGACGCTCATCCGCGCCGAGCGCCAGTCGCTCATCCAGGCCGTGACGCAGTACAGCGGCGTGGGCCGGCCCGTGGTGGTGGCGTTGGTGGACCACCTGCTCGAGCGCGCCATGACGCTGCGGCTGGCCATCCACCTGGACAAGACGCGCGAGTACCTCACCAAGCTCACCTCGCTGGTGACGGCGCTGGCGATGAACTACCTCTACACGGACCGCTTCTTCGAGGTGGACTGAGCCCGCGGTCAAAAAATCCAGGAGCGCCCGGGCGCCTGGGTGCACTGGCCGCGCCGAAGACTTACACTTGAGGGGCCATGCCGGTACCGCCCCTGAAGATCGCCATCCTGCATTACCAGCCGGACGGAGAGCCGGTGGATCCCGTCGTCACCCAGGTGGGCGAGACCCTGAGGCAACTGGGGCACACCGCCTCCACCATCGCGGTGAGTGACCGGGTGTTCGACATCCTCCAGGAGATCGAACGCTCGCAGTGCGACCTGGTGTTCAACCTCTGCGAGACGTTCGCGGAGGACTACCGGATGGAGGTGAACGTCGCGGCGCTGATGGAGATGGCACGGGTGAAGTTCACCGGCTCGGGGACAGCAGGGCTGCTGCTGGCGCAGGACAAGATCCTCACCAAGCAGTTGCTCGAGTACCACGAGATTCCCACCGCGGACTTCGCCACCTTCGATGGCGTCACGGTGGAGACCCACGGAGATCTCGAGTTCCCGCTCATCGTGAAGCCCTCGCGGAGCGACGCTTCCATCGGCATCGGGAAGAAGTCGCTGGTGAAGACGTGGGAGGAGCTGACACGGCGCGTTCAAGAGATCCGCAAGGAACTGCAGGACGAAGCGCTCGCGGAGGAGTTCATCGAGGGTCGCGAGGTGTACGTGGGCGTGATTGGCCCCAAGGAGATGCCGGAGATCCTCCCCGTGGTGGAGCTGGACTTCGGCAACTGGGACAAGAACAAGCCGACGATCTCCGATCGGGAGGTGAAGTTCGGTCCGGAGACGGAGGGCTCGCCCAAGCTCGTCATCGCGAAGAACCTCTCGCCGGATCTGCGCCAGCGCATCGAACGGGCTGCCCTGCTGGCCTACCGGGCGCTCAAACTGCAGGACTACGCGCGCATCGACTTGCGAATCTCGAATGAGGGGAACCCGTACGTCCTCGAGGTGAACCCGAACCCGTACCTGGAGGACAAGAGCGAGCTGGCGCTGGGGGCTCGAGAGAAGGGCATGTCCTTCACGCAGTTGGTGGGACGCATCCTGGAGTCCGCCGCGAAGCGCTATGGGCTGCTGACGAAGCCGGAGAAGGCAGAGAAGGCTCCCGCGGCGGCCAAGGCCGAGCCGGACGCCGCGAAGTCCGAACCTCCGGTGGCTCCCGCGGCCAACGTCGCGAGCTGAGCTTTTTTCGCACCATTCGGGTGAAACCCGGTCGCCCTCTGGGCACCTATGGGTTTTCAGGTAAAAGAGGCGCCCCAGCCTCTCGAGGACTCCACATGGCCGAAGTCACACTGGATCTGCGCGGCAAGCCCAAGGCGGAAGCCTACGCGGAGCTGAAGCAACACACCGAGGCGATACTGGAGGGCATCGACGACGAGATCACCGCCATGTCCACCATGAGCTGCCTGCTGCACCACGCCTTCGGGCACCTGTGGACAGGCTTCTATCGCGTGGTGCAGCCGGGAAAGCTGCTGCGGGTGGGGCCGTACCAGGGGACGCTGGGGTGCCTGGAGATCACCTTCGGCAAGGGCGTCTGCGGCGCTGCGGCCGCCACGCGCGAGACGGTGGTGGTGCCGGACGTGCACGCATTCCCCGGGCACATCACCTGCGATGGACGCTCGCAGTCGGAGATCGTCGTGCCGGTGTTCGGGCCCAACCGCGAATTGCTGGCGGTGCTGGACATCGACTCGGAGCACAAGGCCACGTTCGACGAGGTGGACCGGCGTGCGCTCGAGGAGCTGATGGGCTGGTTCTCCCGGAAGCGCTAGCCCTTCTGCCTGTTGCAGTCCCCCAATGGGGCTGGTATTGACGGCTCCAGTAAGGGGAGTAGTTCACGTCGGAAACAATCGACGTCGGGGCGCTCGACACACTGGCTGGTGACAGCCCGGGCCCTCACCTCGCGGCGCGAGGCGAACGAGACCTTCGGACAGGGAAACCTGGCCGAGGCTCGTGCGCGCGCAGCAGGCTCCCACGACACCTTGGCCGCAGACAGGGAGTGTCGTGATGGAAGCAATCGTGAGTTCGTTCCTCCTCGTGGCCGCCAGTGAGATGGGCGACAAGACGCAGTTGCTCGCGTTCTCGCTCGTCACCCGGTTCCGCAAACCGTGGGCGGTGATGGCTGGCATCCTCGTGGCCACGCTGGCCAACCATGCGCTGGCCTCGAGCGTGGGGACCTGGGTATCCACGCACGTGCCGCACCGGGTGATGGCGGCCATCCTCGCGGTCACCTTCATCGGATTCGGGCTGTGGACGCTGAAGCCTGACACGCTCGAGGAGTCCGAGAAGCCGCCGCGCTTCGGGGCGTTCCTGACGACGGTGGTCCTCTTCTTCCTGGCGGAGATGGGAGACAAGACGCAGCTGGCCACGGTGGCCATGGCGGCGCGCTACCAGAACGTGGTGCAGGTGACGGCGGGGACGACGTTGGGGATGCTCTTCTCGGACGGGCTGGCGGTGTTCCTCGGGGAGAAGCTGGCCAGCCGGGTGCAGATGAAGTGGCTGCGGTGGATCGCCGCCGCGCTCTTCTTCGTGTTCGGCGCGGTGTCCTTGTGGGCCGCGATCCGGGGAACCTGATCAGCCGCGAGCCAGGGCCACGGCCAGCTCACCAGCAAAGCGCGCGTTGTTGGTGAGCAGTGCCAGGTTGGCCTTGAGGCTCTTGCCGCCCGTGCGCTTCGCCATGTCCGAGAGCAGGAAGGGCGTCACAGCCTTGCCTCGAATCCCCTGACGCTCGGCCTCGGCCAACGCGGAGGCGATGTGCAGTTCCACATCGCCCCGAGGAAGGGCCACGTCCTCGGGCGGAGGCAGCGCGAAGACAAGCCCCCCCTGCCCCAATTCCAGCCGGGCACGGACGACGCGAGCAGCCGTGGCGGCGTCCTCGACCCGGTGCTCCAGCGGCAGGCCTGAGCTGCGGCTGTAGAAGGACGGCAGCTCGTTGGTGCCTACGCCCAGCACAGGCACACCTGCCGTCTCCAGGGCCTCCATCGTCTTGGGCAGATCCAGCACGGACTTGGCTCCGGCACAGACCACGGCGACCGGGTAACGAGCCAGCGCACCGATGTCCTGGGAGATGTCCCAGTGCTCGCTGACACCCCGATGGATACCGCCCAGGCCACCCGTGGCGAAGACGCGAATCCCCGCGGCTGCGGCGAGCTCGCAGGTGGCGCTCACGGTTGTACCTCCCGAGGCCTTCATGGCCACCGCCACGGCCAGGTCGCGCGAGCCGAGCTTCATCAGGCGCTCCTTGCCCTCCGCGAGCCGGCGCATGGCAACCTCCTCGAGGCCAATCCATATCTCGCCATCCACCACGGCGATGGGAGCGGGCACGGCGCCTGCGCGGCGGACGGACTCCTCACAGGCCCTGGCTGCGTTGAGGTTGTCCGGATACGGCAGGCCCTGGGCCACCACGCTCGTCTCTAGCGCCACCAGCGGCGCCTTCGTGTCCAGTGCGCGCCTCACCTCATCGGAGTAACGGAAGCTCATTGGGGGGCATCTACGCTGTGGGAGTGTCGGGGGACAAGCTCCATGGCGTGGGAAGCGTCGGCGCTGAGACCCTCGGGCCGTGTGAAGGTCCCCATTCTTTCGCTATCGTCGTACCACCCCGGAGGTGCGCGGTGCCGCGGTTCATCTTCAAGCGTGGTCGTCTCGACGAGGTCACCTTCGAGATTGGAGAGGGCTCCGCCTCCATCGGTCGGGCCAATGAGCAGACCATCTGCATCCCCCACCCCAGCCTCTCTCGCCAGCATGCCCGTGTGGAGAGCGTCAACGGCGAGTACTTCATCGTCGATCTGCAGAGCAAGAACGGCACGCAGGTGAACGGCCTGCCCGTGCAGCGCCAGAAGCTCCGGTCGGGAGACATCATCACCCTGGGCGAAATCACCCTGTTCTTCGAACAGAGCGCCACCGCGCCGCCAGTAGACCTCCATAACGAAGACACTCCCCTGCAAACCCAGGGGCTGGAACCGCGCCCTCACGCCATCCGCGAGCTCACCTCCATCTCCCTGGAGAAGCTGCTCCAATCCTCGGAGCGCCGAGCCACCGTCCAGGCCGATCCCTCCAACGCCGTCGCCCATCTCCATGGAAAGCTGCGGATCCTCCTCGAGATGGCCAAGCTGCTCTCGCTGACCGATGAGGTGGACATTCTGCTGGGGAAGATCCTCGACATGGTCTTCCAACTCCTCTCGGCGGATCGCTGCGCCATCCTCCTCCTCAATGAGGAGACAGGACTGATCGAGCCGCGCGTCACGAGGACGGCCCAGGGCGCGCCCGCGCAGCAACCCATCTACAGTCAGAACATCGTCGACTACGTCATGCAGCGCAGCGTGGCGGTGCTCTTCTCGGATGCCGCGCACGACCCGCGGCTCGATGCGGCCCACTCCATCATCTTCCAGTCAATCCGCGCCTCGATGTGCGTCCCCTTGAAGCCCAAGGATCAGGTGATCGGGGTGCTGTACGTGGACAACCTCTCCACACCCAACCGCTTCTCCGAGGAGGATCTCGAGTTCCTGGTGGCCTTCGCCAGCCATGCCGCCATCGCCCTGGAGAATGCAGCTCTGTACCGGCGCATCGAGCGGGAGACCGTGGAACGCATGCAGATCGTCATGGATGCGAAGCTCGCCTCGCTGGGCTCCATGGTCAGCGGCATCGCGCACGAGCTCCGCAATCCCCTGAACTTCATCAACAACTTCGCGGGCCTCGCCACGGAGCGGGTCGACGAGCTCACCTCACTGCTCGGCAACCAGCGAGACCGGATGGAGCCGGCCGCGCTCGCGCAGTTCGAAGAATCCCTGTCCGCCCTGCGAGAGAACACCAGCCGGATCTCGGGGCATACCCACCGAGCGGATGCGATCATCCATGGGATGCTGTTGCATGCCCGCCGGCCCCGGGGAACGCGAGAGACGGAGGACCTGAACACTCTCGTGGCGGAGAACGTGAGCCACGCGTTTGGAGGACACCAGGGCGGGCCCCTGGAGATCCAGTTGGACGAGCAGTACGACCCGTCCATCGGGCCCGTGGAGATGGTGAGGACCGATCTCGGGCGCGTCATCCTCAACATTGTGGACAACGCGCTCTACGCCATGAAGCAGAAGCTGCGGGACCTGGGGCCGACCTACAAAGCCGTGCTGCAGGTGCGCACCCTCAACCGAGGCGACTTCGCGGAGGTGCACATCCGCGACAACGGCCCCGGAGTCCCCTCGGAGATCGCTCCGAAGATCTTCGAGCCGTTCTTCACGACGAAGCCGCCCGGCGAGGGCACCGGGCTGGGGCTGTCCCTGAGCCACGAGATCGTCGTGCAGGGCCACCAGGGATCGCTGCGCATGGACACCGACGCCCGGTCCTTCACGGAGTTCATCCTCACCCTACCCAAGAAGTCCCGCAGCAGGCGACCGTCTTCCTCGAAATGGCCCGCCGTGGCGGATACCACCCCCCTCCCGGGGAGGACCTGACGCGTCGCATTATCGGCAAATTCCAAGAGCCCGAGAAATTCCGGCGCAACTCCTGGTGGGACGTCTCGACAATGGGTCCAGGAGATTCAATCTACATGTCCACATACCGCATCAAGTCGGGTGACACCCTTTCGGCTCTGGCCACGCGCTTCAAGACCACGGTCAAGGATCTGGCGAAGGCCAACAAGATCTCGAACCCGAACCTCATCATCGCGGGCAAGACCCTGAAGGTCCCGGGCGGGGGCGACAGCTTCGACACCGGCAAGACGGGCAGCAAGAGTGGAACTGGCAAGAAGACCACCACGGGCACGGGCGGCACCAGCGGCTCGAAGGGCACCGGCAAGACCGAGGGGACCACCAACGTCAACGGCATCAAGGTGACCCCGGCGATGCGCAAGCTCGCCAGCGCGGGCCAGAACGCCGCGATGAGCATCGGTGGGTACAAGAGCCAGGGCCTGTGCGCCACCGGCGTGAGCAAGGCCATCCAGAACGCCTTCGGCTTCAAGGTCTGGGGCAACGGCAACCAGATCGACAACAACCTGCCGAAGGACAAGTTCAAGCAGATCGACATCCCGCTGTCCGAGGCGCTGAAGATCCCGGGCCTCGTGCTCACCTGGGAGAAGACCTCGACGTCGGCGGGCCAGAAGTACGGCCACACCGCCATCACCACCGGCGACGGCAAGGGCTCCGTGAGCGACTTCATCGAGCGCAACACGCTCGGCGCCGGCGGCCGCAGCGGCCTGAAGATCTTCATCCCGACGATGTAGTTCCCGCTCCTCAGCGGACCATCGTCGCAAACCGACGCCCCCGGGGTTGCTGACCGGGGGCGTTGTCATGTCCGCGCTCGGGACTACGTGGCCGTGGACTGCAGCGACTCCTCGGGCTCGGCGCCCTGGCGGTCGAGCGCATCCAGCTCGTCCCGGCCGCGATCCACGGGGGCCTTGCGCGCCACCTTGTTGCGGAACCACACCACCAGATCATCGAGCAGCGAGTAGATGACCGGCGTGGCCAGCAGCGTGAGCAGCAGCGAGAGCGTCTGTCCGCCGACCACGATGCCCGCGGTGGCCCGGTTGAAGCCCGCGCCGATGCCCTTGGAGGTGACGAGCGGGATCATGCCAGCCACGAACGCCACCGTCGTCATGAGGATGGGGCGCAACCGGTCCCGGTTGGCTTCGAGGATGGCCTCGAGCCGCCCCATGCCCTTGTCGCGCAGGTTGTTGGTGTGATCCACCTGGAGGATGGAGTTCTTCTTCACCACGCCGAAGAGCACCAGCAGTCCTAGAGCGGACTGGATGTTGAACGTCTGCCCGAAGATCAGCAGCGACAGGAGCGCGAACGGCACCGTCAACGGCAACGAGACGAGGATGGTCAGCGGGTGCAGCCAGCTCTCGAACTGCGCCGCGAGGATCAGGTACATGAAGACGAAGGACAGGCCGAAGGCCACCATGAAGGAGACGACCGTGCGTCCCATCTCGCGGGAGCGCCCGGCCGGCTGAGCCGAGTACCCGGCCGGCAGGTGCTGCTCCTTGATGATGCGCTCGAGGTTGCCCGACACCACGCTCTCGCCCATGCCCGGCTGCACGTTGGCGGCGACCGTCACCTGCCGGCGGCGGTTCAGGCGGCTGATCTCGGAGGGCCCCGTCGCCGGCCGTAGCTCCACCACATCCCGGAGCGGCACCATGCCCAGCCTGCTCGAGGGCACCGTCATGAGGTTGATGCGCTCCACCTGGCTGCGATCCGCCTCCTGGGCGCGCACGCGGACGTCATAGTTCTCGCCACCCTCTTGGTAGGTGGACACCTTGAGCCCACCCACCAGCAGCCGCAGCGCGTTCGAGATGTCCGAAACCTGGACGCCAAGATCCGCCGCCTTGTCGCGCAGCACGTGCACGCGGACCTCGGGCTTGCCCACCACGAGGCTCGAGTCCACGTCCACGGCGCCCGGCGTCTTCTTCAGCTCCTCCACGACGCGCTTGCTGTACTCGCCCAGCTTGTCCAGATCGGGGCCGTTGAGGATGTACTGCACGGCCTTGCTGGAGCTGCCCGCGTTGAAGGCGCTCACGTCCGACACGTCGATACGCAGCTCCTTGGGCTGCTTCGAGACGATGTCCCGCCGCGCCCGGGCCGCAATCTCCTGCTGCGTCTGCACGCGCTGCGAGGGATCCACCAGCCTCACGTACACCTTGGCCACGTTGGGCGTGCGCTGCGCGTTGTCACCGATGGTGACGAGCGTGTGCGCCACGCCCGGCAGCCGCCGCGTCTCGCGAGCGATGCGCTCGGCCACCAGGTGGGTGGCCTGGAGGCTGGTGCCCTCGGGGGCGCGGATGTTGATCTCGAAGTTGGCCTCGTCATTGGGCGGCAGGAAGCTGGCCGGCACCGCCTTGAACAGCGGCACGCACGAGCCCAACGTCACCACGCACGTGACGACCACCAGCCACCGCTGCCGCATCACGAAGCGCAGCGCCTTCATGTAGACGTCCTCGATGGGCTGGTAGAAGCGGTCCACGAAGCGCTGCAGCACCGACTTCTTCGCGTGCCCGTGCTCGGGGGGCGGCTCCAGCCAGCGCGCGGCCAGCATGGGCGTGAGCGTGAAGGACACGAAGAGGGACACGCCGATGGCGAACGCCATGGTCAGCCCGAAGCCCTTGAGGAAGCGGCCAACGATGCCACTCATGAAGGCCACGGGGAGGAACACAGCCATGAGGCTCAGCGTGGTGGCGAGCACCGCCAGGCCGATGTCCTTCGTGGCGAGGATGGCCGCCGGGAAGGGCTTGAGCTTCTTCTCCTCGATGAAGCGGAAGATGTTCTCCAGCACCACGATGGCGTCATCGATGACGATGCCCACCGCCAGGGCCAGCGCCAGCAAGGTGATGATGTTGAGCGTGAAGCCCTCGATCCACATCAGCGCGAACGTGCCAATGATGGAGATGGGGATGGCCAGCGCCGCGATGAGGGTGGAGCGCACGTTGCCCAGGAACAGGAGCACCACCAGCGCCGAGAAGACCGCGCCCAGAACCAGGTGCTCCTTCACCGAGTCCACCTGGGTCTGGATGGTGCCCGAGGTGTCTCGCACCACCTCCAGCTTGTAGCCATTCGGCAGCCCCGACTGGATGCGCGTCAGGCGCTCACGCACGCCCTTCACCACCGCGACGGTGTTCTCACCGCTCTGCTTGCGCATCGACATCACCAGCGTGGGCTGCCCATCCAGGCTCGCCGACGTCTCCTCTTCCACCTGGCTGTCCTCCACGCGCGCCACGTCCTGCACACGGATGGAGTGACCATTGGTGGTGCGGATGACGATGCGGGCCAGCTCCTCGACGGACTCGACGCGCCCCTCCACGCGCAGGGTGAGATCGCGGGGCCCCGTCTGGACCCGGCCTCCAGGAGACTCGAGGTTCTGGCTCGCCAGGGCCCGCTGCACGTCCGCGGCGGTGAGGCCGTGGGCCCGCAGCGCCTCGGCATCCAGCCACACGTTCACCTGCCGCTCACGCCCACCGACGATCGTCACCTGCCCCACGCCGGGGATGTTTTCGATCTCGCGCTTGACGCGCTTGTCGGCCAGCTCGGTGGCCTCGCGCACGGAGGCGCTCTCCGGTCGACGCAGCGCGATGTAGAGGATGGGCGACGAGTCCGGGTCCAGCTTGGTGATGACGGGCTGGTCGATGCCCTGCGGCAGGTTGGGCAGCGCGGTGGACACGTGGTCGCGTACATCCTGGGCGGCCACGTTGATGTCCTTGTCGAGCACGAAGGTGACGAACACCTGGCTGACACCCTCGCTGGACGTCGAGCGCAGCTCATCGATACCGGAGATGGTGTTGACGGCCTCCTCGATCTTCTCGGAGATCTCCGTCTCGACGACCTCGGGCGAGGCGCCCTCGAGCCGCGTGGTGACGGTGACGACCGGGAAGTCGACCTTGGGGAAGGCGTCCACGCCCAGGTTGCCGTAGCCGGCGATGCCGACGACGACAATGGCGAGCATGAGCACGGACGCGAAGACGGCGCGTCTCACGGAGATTCTGGCGAGCCATTGCATGGCGGAAGTCCTTTACGGAGACAATGTGAGCTGGAGCGCCGTCAGTTGACCGGCGTGCCGTCCTTGACCTGGTTGCCGGGCTGGTTGACGACGCGCTCGCCGGGCTTCAGCCCCTCGAGCACGGCCACGAGCCCATCCCGCTCCGGGCCCGTCTGGATGACTCGCTCCTCGATGTGGCCCTCCACCACGGTGAACAGGCGCGTGGTGCTCCCCTCCTTCACGAGCGCCGACCGAGGCACCGCGGGCAGGGGCTGATCGGGCAGCTGGAGGTGCGCGGTGGCGAACATGCCTGGGCGCAGCTTGTGATCCGGGTTGGGAACGACGGCCTCGACCAGCAGGTCGCGCGTGTTGGTGCGGACCGCCGCGCCGATGAACTTCACCGTGCCGGTGAAGACCTGCCCGGGGAAGGCCGCCACGTCGAACTGCACCTGCTGGCCCTCCTGGAGGGCGCCGATGTCCGCCTCGCCCACGGTGAGCTGCAGCCGCAGCGGATCCAGCTCGACGATGTTGGCCACCTTGGAGACGGGCTGCACGTACTCGCCCACGCTCACGTAGCGCTCGGCCACCATGCCGGAGAACGGTGCCCGCACCAGCGAGTCCTTGAGCGTGTTCTCCGCCAGCTCCGCGCGGGCGCGAGCCGCCTCGGCCGTGCCCGTGGTCGTCTTGCACTGGCTGGAGGTGCGATCGAACTCGTCGCGGCTGATGGCCCCCTTCTCGAAGAGCCTCTGGCTGCGCTCGCACTGGGCGCGTGCCAGCTCCTGCTGGGCCTGGGCGTTCGCCAGGTTGGCGCGTGCCTCGGCACCGCTGAGCTGGGCGTTGCGCGTGTCCAGCTGCGCCAGGGGCGTGCCCGCCTTCACGAAAGCACCCCGCTCGACGAAGGTCTTCACCACCTGGCCCGAGGCATTGGCAGCCACGTCCGACTGCTGATTGGACACCAGCGAGCCGGTGAGCGGGAGCGCGCGAGGCATGGGGTGCGGCGACACGGTGACCGTCTCCACGTGGATGGCGGGAGGAGGCGGCGTCATGGGGGGCTCGGCCGCCTGCCGGTTGCAGGCACCGAGCAGCAGGAGCGCGAGTCCACCACTCAGAAGGACGCGAGCGTTCATGGAAGAGTTCCTTTCAGTCATGAGTCACTTGGAAGCGAAGGGGTCCTGGCCCGAGGCGATGCGCAGTTGGAGGCGGGCGTTGGCCAGATCGGCATCCGCCTGGATGCGGCTCACCTCGGCACTGAAGGCGTCGCGCTGCGCCTGGAGCAGCTCCAGCTGCGTGGCCGAGCCCACTTCGTAGCGATCCTTGGCCCGGTCGGCGGCATGCGCGCTCGCATCCTGCTCGGCGCGAGCGGAGCGGCTCCGGGCGAGGCTGGCCTGCACCTGCCTCCACGTACGATGGATGGAGTCATGGGCCGCGCGGCGGGTCCGCTCCTCGCGCGCCTGGGCCGCGGAGACGCCGGCATCCTGCGCGCGGATGTTGGCGAATGTGGTCATGTCCAGGCTCCAGTTGAGGTTGACCATCGCCTGATAGGAGGAGGATCGGCCGGAGAAGCCCGCGGCGTTGGTGAGGCGCTCGGTGACGGAGGCGGACAGCGAAGGAATGAGGGTGAGGCGTTGAGCGCGGGCCTGCTTCTCGGCCGCGCGCGTGTTGGCCTGGGCAACGGCCAGCTGAGGCAGCGCGGGGTCCCCGGGGACGAAGGACTCGAGGGGCGGCTCTTCGTGCAGGTCGTCCCCCAGAGGAGCCGGGCTCCCCGTGAGCTCCGGCGTCAGGCCCGTGGCGGACTGGAGGCTGCGGACCGCGAGCGCCTCCTGCAGCTGGGCGGACGTCAGTTGCTGTGTCTGCCGCTCCACCTCGGCCTTCGCCCTGTCCACCTCCAGCGCCGGAGCACTGCCCGCGCTGAAGCGCTCCTCGGACAGCCGCAGGCTGGCGCGAGCCACCTCGAGGGCGCGCTGGGCCGCCTCGACGAGCGCGGAGTTGGCGAGCAGCTGGTAGTAGCCCTGCACCACGTTGGCCTCCACCTGAAGCGCGGTGGCATCCACCTGGTGCGCGGAGGCCTCGGCGCTCGTGCGCGCCGCGGAGACACGCTGGAAGCTGGCCAGATCCACCAGGGGCACACTCAGGGTGAAGGTGGCATCCAACTGGTTGTGGGGCGTGATGGTGATGGTCGCCGGGGGTGCGGTCGGATCCAGCGGGAGCGAGATCTCCGTGGCGTACTGGTTGCGCGTATAGGTGCCGCGCGCCGAGAGCCCCGGCAGCGTCCGTCCCAGCGCCACATCGGCCTGAGCCTGCTGCTGGAGGGCCCCCGCCTGTGCCTCGAGGTTGTCCGGGCTGCCCTCGCGCGCGGCGCTGACGAACGCCTCCAGCGGCTGGAGCGCCCAGGCCCCCCGAGGAAGTGCCAGGGCCGAGAGCCCACAGAGAATCATGAGTGAGGCCTTACTCAATAATTGGACGTGAGACAGACGCATAAGGTGTCCTGGAGAGGAAGAGAGGGTCAGCGTCGTGGAGGAGGAGTCGGACTCGCGCCGTGCAGCAGCAGGTCGACGAGGCCGCGAATGTAGAGGGCGCTGCTCGGCAGCGGCATGGTGTCCGGCCGGAGGATGCCCTGCATGACGTAATGAATCATCCCGCCGACGAGGGTGTAGGCGAACACGTCCCCGTCCACGTCCCTCAGCCGGCCGAGGTTCACCTCACCCCGCACATAGGCGGCAAGGGTCTTGGCCAGCATGGGCTCTGGATGCTCACCGCGCTCAAAGTGCTCGGGCAGGCCGCTGGGCCCAGGGTTGGAGAAGGAGAGCATGATCAAAGGCATGCGCACCTTCATGACGGCGAGTTGGGCCACGCAGGCGTCCTGCAGGTTGTCGGCAACAGTGCCCTTGCCCACCCGCTCGACCAGCTCCCGCACCTCGGGCGGTTCAGCGAGCTGGGGATTGAGCGCGGCGCGGAACAGCCCTTCCTTCGTCTTGAAGCGGTGGAAGAGGATGCCCTCGGACACCCTGGCACGATCGGCCACCTCCGCCGTGGTGGCGCGGATCCCCTTGGCGAGGAACACCTCTCGAGCGGCCTCGAGGATGTCTTCGTCTCGGATGGAGGGGCGGCGGGCCATGGCGCTTTCTTGAGCCAACACTCAATTACTGGGCCCGGTATAACGCCCCCCTCTCCGGCATGCAAGCGCGAGGTTTGGGAAACCCCGATACGGGTAAGTCCGCATTGACGCTTGTCGAACAGACTGGCTAAGCGAGCAATGTTCCCGCGAACGGAGTTTTCCACTGATGGCATCGCTTCTCTCGAAGGCCCGCGTGCTCGGCCTGTGCGTCCCCCTCATGCTGACGGCCTGTGGCGAGCCGGAGTCCCCTCCGTCCTCCCCTGCCCCCGTGCCCGTGGAGGACCTGCCGCTGCCACCGGCGGCGCGCTCTTTCAGCCTGCAGCGTGAGAACCAGGGCCCCTTCATGGAGCGGACGGTGGAGCGGTTCCACGCGCTCTCCTCGCGTTCGGACGTGAAGTCCGTGCTCTGGAGCGCCAGCGGAGGACAGCTGGAGACCCAGGGGTTGCAGGCCACCTGGACGCTGCCTCGGGCCGGCACGGCCTCGCTCACCCTCACGGCGGAGACGCAGTCAGGCGAGCAACTCACGGAGACCTTCCAGTTCCGAGTCTCCGCCGAGGCCTCGAGCCAGTCCGAGGGGAACCTGGCCAACGTGCCGCTCGCCCCCGTGGCCGTGGATACCTCCAGCGACAGCACGGGCAATGTCTGCGATCTGGCCTTCGACTCGACCGGCAACGGGCACCTCATCTACTTCAACGGCACCCACCCCTCGATCTGGTACGGCACCTGGAACGGCTCCACGTGGACGACCCAGCTGGTGGACGGCATGGGCTTCAACACGGGCGGTATCGTGCAGACCCCCATGGCGTTGACGCTGGACGCCGCGGGCAAGCCTCACATCGTCTACCGGTTGAACGGAAGGGGTGTGTGGTACGCCACGCTCTCGGGAAGCACGTGGATTCGTGAGCGCGTCGATTCCGCGGCGCTCCCTCCCTATGGATCCTCCGGTCGCGTCTCCATCGCCTTGGATCCGTCCCAGGGCAACCGCCCCACGATCGCCTATACATTTTACGGCCTTGACGCGGGCTACAACAGGGAGCGGACCGTCGTGGCCTACCGGGCGGGCGTGAACAGTTGGACCGCCGCCACTGTCCCGTTCCCGGTCCCCAACTCTTCCTACGATCAGACCCTCCGAGGGGAGATTGCCTTCGATCCCACGGGGACGCTCTACATCCCCTTCGCGAACAGCGCCATCGGCACCTGGAAGCCGGCCACGACCCCTACCAGCTTCCAGTTCCTCACGAACACGGCCTCTGAGCTCTACGAGGACTACAATGCGTCCCTGGTGAGGACGGCAGCGGGACACCTGCTGCTGCGAACGGGAAGCGTCATAGTGGACATCACTCCCGGCACCACCCAGCCCGTGACTGCTTTCTACGCCAGCGATACCGAGGCCTTCGAGGCCCCCGTGGGAGACCTGGTCGTCGTGGGGGGCAAGCCTCACGAGATCCACCTCCACGGGACCTCCCTGGAACAGACCACCCCCAACGCCAACAACTACTGGACCTATACGAGCCTCGGGACCGCAACCCAGAGCTCGCGCATCGCCAGCGCGCAGCGGCCCACGACAGGCGTGGTCCACTACTGCTTCCAGTCCGGCTCGACGGTGACGTTCCAGTAGAGCCAGACCATGTCCTCACGCATCCTTTTGATGCTCGCGGCCGTGGCGCTGGCGGGCTGTGGGGGTGACAAGCCCGCACCGCCTGAGCCCCCTCCCGTCGAGAACGCCGCACCCACCGCCCGCATCCTCTCGCCCGCGGACGGCACCACGCTGCTGGGCGCCGGTCCGCACGAGCTGACGGGCTCGGCCACCGATCCGGAAGACGGCGCGCTGAACGGTACAGCCCTGCGCTGGACCTCGAACCTCGACGGAGAGCTGGGCACGGGCAGTCTCCTGCGCGTGCAGCTCTCCGGGGGCGAGCACCGTCTCAGCCTGGATGTCACCGACTCCGGGGGCAAGCAGGCCCGCGCGCAGATCTCCATCACCGTCCTCGTCGGAGATCAGCCTCCGAGCGCCACCATCGAGTCGCCCACCGCGGGCGCCTCCTTCGAGGAGGGAACCCCCATTCCGCTGCGCGGCAGGGCTCTGGATCCGGAGACGGGATCGCTGTCGGGCGCGTCGCTCATCTGGAGCTCGGACAAGGCGGGCGTCATCGGCACCGGGACGCAGCTGTCCTTCACGGGAGCCGCGCGCGGCGCCCACCGTCTGGTGCTGAGCGCCGTGGATCCGGGAGGCAAGGTCGGCTACGCGAGTGTGACGGTGAACGTCGTCCCGCCGGGGACGAACCAGAAGCCGGTGGTCACCCTCACCCAGCCCACCGAGGGCGCGCGCTTCTTCACCAACCAGACCCTCACCCTGCAGGGCAGCGCGACGGACGCGGAGGATGGCACGCTGGGGGATAGCGCACTGGCGTGGACCTCCAGCAAGGACGGCAGTCTGGGCAAGGGCCGGCAGGTGACGGGCGTGCTGCTCTCGGCAGGCGTGCACACGCTGACGCTCACCGCCACGGATTCGCTGGGCGCCACTACGAGCGCGTCCGTGCTCGTCACGGTCACCGTGCAGGGACAGACGCCGCCCACGGCCACCATCACCCGCCCCGCCAATGGCTTCACGCTCTTCGAGGGCACTCCGCTCACCCTGGAGGGTACGGCCACGGACGCGGAGGACGGCTCCCTGTCGGGAGCATCGCTGCGCTGGTCCTCCAACCTCTCGGGCCCATTGGGGACTGGCAGTCCGCTCACCGTGCCTGGGCTGACGGCCGGCTCCCATGAGATCACCCTCACCGCCAGGGACTCGACAGGCAATGAAGGCGCCGCACGCATCACCGTGGAGGTGCTCCCCGCGAACGGCGCACCCACCGTGCAGATCACCTCACCGTCCAATGGTGCCCACTTCACGGTGGGCACCGTGGTGGCACTGCGAGGCACTGGCCAGGATCCCGAGGACGGCCCGCTCACCGGCAACAGCCTGACGTGGCAGTCGAGCCTCGGGGGGCAATTGGGCAATGGCACCTCGCTGGATGTGGGCTCGCTCGGCCAGGGCACGCACCAGATCACCCTGACGGGCAGAGACTCCGGCGGACGGGTGGCCAGCGCCAGCGTCCAGATCGTCATGGATCCCGCGCCCGTGAAGCTCCCGCCTGTGGCGCGGCTCACGGGTCCCTCGCAGGCCGAGGCGCGCCGCGTGGCGACCTTCGACGGCTCCACCTCCAGCGATGCGGACGGCACCATCACCCGGTACCGGTTCGACTTCGGGGACTCGACGACGCCCGTGGATGGCACGGCCGCTCAGGCCACGCACACCTGGCTCACCCCTGGCACGTACACCGTGACGCTCGAGGTAACGGACAATGATGGGCAGAAGGCCACGAGCACACTCACCGTGACCGTGACGCCGTACGTCCGGGTTCCGGAGGTGGTGGTCAATGGACCCGAGAGCTACGGCTCGGCGTGTCAGTTGGAGATGCGCGGCGCGGTGGCGCACCTGGCCTTCCACAACGTGACGCACCCTTCTCTTTGGTACGGCACGCGCACGGGCACCACCTGGACGATGGAACAGGTGGACGGCATGGGCTTCAACACAGGAGGCATCGTCCTGCAGTCCCTGGCGATGACCGTCTCCGCGGATGGGACACCGCACCTGGTGTACCTGCTGGCGGGCAGAGGGATCTGGTACGCCACCCGCTCCGGGAGCACGTGGATTCGCGAGCGGGTGGACTCCGCCTCGACCGTGCCGAATTCGAGCGCGGAAGTCTCCATCGCGCTGGACCCATCCAACAACAACCGCCCCACCATCGTGTACGGCTGGTACGGCTCCGTGCCCAGCGTGGGCACGTACTGGCGCACGGTGGTGGCCTACCGCGCAGGCGCCTCGACGTGGACCTCCGCGCTGGTCTCCTTCCCTGGCTCGGCCTCCACGGACCAGCAGCCCTGGGGAGACGCCACGTTCAGCCCGGGTGGCACCCTCTACATCCCTTACGGGAGCAACCTGCTGGGCGCCTGGAAGAGCGGGAGCGCGGCGGAAGCGCTGACGCTCCCGGCGAGCCTGGGAAGCGCCAGGACCTCCACGGCGTGGACCTCCACGGGCCCGCTGCTGCTGACCGCGAACGGGCTGCTGCAGGTGACGCTGGCAACGCCTTTCAACGCCAGCACCGTGAAATTCTCCTACGTGGAGGGCTTCACCCTCTCGCAGGTGGCTGTCGCCGCGGATGCAACAGCGAACCCACGCCTGGCTTTCGTGCATGGGGGCCAGTTGGAGGTGGCCCGGCGCGGCACGAGCGACTACTGGTCGCGCACGGAGGACTTGAGCGAGGTGGACTCGGGGAAGATCGACGCCGCCGTGGACACGGAGAACGAGACGCGGGTGTGCTTCTTCCGTGCCGGGAAGCTGCTCTTGTACTGAACGCGCCCATGCAAACCGGTTAATTCAGCTATTCCAGATAGTCTCGTTTTCTGATAGAGAGCCGCGCGCGGCGAGCGGTATTGCCGTTGGAGCCTTGCCATGACGCGGCCTCTCTGGAGCGGTGCAGCGGGCGTCGCCTTCACACTCGTGTTGGCGGCATGCGGTGCGGATTCATCTGAACGAAGCGGCGCGGCTCCTCCAGCGCCGGAGGAGCTGGCCACCGTCAGCTCTCCCGTGGCGGTGAGCAAGACCTTCACCAAGAAGGTCTACGTTCACTGGATGCCTTGGTTCGAGAGCAAGGCCACGTCTGGCAATGGCACCTGGGGCCAGCACTGGACCATGGCGAACCAGAACCCCGACCAGGGGCGGATCGCCGCGTACGCCTATCCGCTCATCGGGCCCTACGGCTCGGGGGACAAGGACGTCATCGAGTACCAATTGCTGCTCATGAAGTACGCGGGTGTGGATGGCGTGCTCATCGACTGGCCCGGCACGCTCAACTGCGTGGACTATCCGAAGAACAAGCAGAACGCCGAGGCCCTCATCGCCAAGACGGCCTCGGTGGGGCTGGAGTTCGCCATCGTCTACGAGGACCACAACCTCTCGCTGGCGCCCACGTATGGCTGCTCGGTGCCGGACAGGTACGCCGCGGCGCGGGCGGACATGAGCTACCTGCAGAGCAATTACTTCTCCAAGAGCAACTACATCCGCATCAACAACGCGCCGCTGTTGATGGACTTCGGGCCGCAGACCTTCACGGCTCCCTCGGATTGGACGAACATCTTCTCGGTCCTATCGCCCAAGCCCACCTTCCTGACGCTGTGGTACCAGCAGCAGCAGGCCCAGGGCAGCGCGAGCGGCGAGTATCCGTGGATCTACTCGGACTTCATCACCGGGTTGACGAACTTCTATAACAACCGTCCTCTCGGCGTGAAGTTTGGGGTGGCGTATCCCGGCTTCAATCCCTTCTATCAGGCGGGCGGCTGGGGCGGCCCCACGTGGACGCTGCCCTACAATGGCACCGGCACGTTTGGACAGACGGTCGATCTGGCCAAGAACAGCGGCGTGAACTGGATCCAGCTCGCCACGTGGAACGACTACGGCGAGGGCTCCATGATCGAGCCCACCCGTGAGTTCGGCTACGGCTTCCTCACCACGCTGCAGCAGAAGCTGGGCGTTCCCTATTCCCAGACGCAGTTGGAGCTGGTCAACACGCTCTTCAACCAGCGCAAGCAGTACGCGGGCAACTCCAGCAAGCAGGCCCAGCTCGATCAGGCGTCCGCGTATCTCGCGGCGCTCCAGCCCGATCAGGCCTCCGCCATCCTCAATGGCACCACGCCTCCGCCTTCGTCGACGATCTCCATCCCCAATCCCAGCTTCGAGTCCGGCACATCGGACTGGCCGACGTGGTCGCCCAATGGCACGGCTGGGGCTGCCTTCAGCGAAACGTACGGAGGAGCACACGGCGGCTCGTATCACCTGACGCACTGGAGCCAGTCGCCGTTCGAGACGTGGACGTACCAGACCCGTTCCGGGCTGGCCAACGGCAACTACAAGCTGCGCGCCTGGGTGAAGGCAGGCGGCAGCTTTGGCTTCGCGCGCATCCAGGTGAAGACGTGCGCCTCGTGCACGCCCCTCTACACGAGCCTGGGGACGTACTCGAACTGGACGCAGGTGGAGACGCCGACCATCTCCGTGACTGGCGGCTACCTGGAATACGGCTTCCACACCCAGGTCACCCAGTCCGGCGGCGCCTCGTACGTCAACATGGATGATGTGGAGTTGGTGAAGCTGTAGCCCGGAACGCGACGTTCATGGGTTGAAGATCCTCCACTGTCAGGGGTTGACCCCGCGCCGGACTTCCCCGAGCATGGAGTCGGGCCGGATTGCTGGGAGGGAAGATCCATGAACCGTCTATACCGTTCGGCCCGCGCGCTCGACGTACGCAGGCCGTCTGCCGTCGTCCTGTTCGCGCTCCTCGCTCACGTGGCTGCCTGCCAGCCTGAGCCGGTGTCCGAGGCCGAACCGGCCAGCGCTCCCTCGCCGATTCAGCCCGGCGGCATCTCGGGTGAGTCCGCGACTCCCCCGCGAGTCGACGCCGCCTCGTACTTCCTCACGTCCCTTCCCCCGCCGTCGCCCGGCAGCGGGGACATGATTCGAGGGAAGCTGACCACCTCCTCGTTTGGAGGCCCGGACTTCCGTTACGACGCCTACGTCGTCACGGCGCGGAAGTCTGGAACGGTGAGGATCCAGTCCAACGTGCTCGAATCCCAGCTCTATCCGTATGGCTACGCGTATCCGATCGAGCTGCTGGACATCGACGAAGGCTTCCAGCTCACCGCCTGGGCCTGCGAGAACTACCAGAACGCGCTCGACACCGGGACGGCCATCCTGGACCAGCGGGTGGTGGCGGGGCGCCAGTACATCCTGCTGTACAAGACCTTCACCAACTTCACGCCGCTCACGTACCACCTCACGGTGTCTCCCCTGCTGAAGGTCGAAGGCCAGATCCATGTGCCTCTCGATCCGGCCTCCGTCCCCCCGAGCAGCCCGGGCCTCATCACGCTGGAGAACCCGCGCCCGGACGTACTGGATCACTTCATGATCTGGCTGAACGACTGGACGAGCCTCTAAGGAAGAACTCGACTCCTGCTCCGGGTGGCCAGGGACTGGTGAAAACCCGAACCCGCGGGTTTGAAGTTGCACGGCGGAAGTGGACCTGTGCAAGAGCGCCCGATTCGTTCCTGGAGGACATGGCATTGCGTCTCTTGCGTCGGCTCGTGTTGGGGGTCCTGGCGTTCGCCCTGCTCATCGCCGGAGTCATTGCCTGGCGAGCCATCACGATCATCCGTGAGAGGGACCAGCGCGTCGCGGAGTTGCAAGCGGAGCTACCAAAGCTTCGCGCCGCCGAGACACTGAGCCCCCTGGACGCGTGTCACCTGGCCGAAGCGCACTACCTGGAGAGCAAGCATGCGCTCTTCACGGGCTGCGGGGATGTCTCGCTCGAGCCCCGAAATCCCGGGGTGCTGAAGTTCCATGGGCTCCAGCTCAGGCAGAGCTGGAAGCATGCACTCCTGGGGAGCGGCTACGTGCTGACGCTCTGCCTGGCAAAAGGGCCCCAGGGGTGGTCCGTCGCCGGAGGGGCCGATGAGTTGGCGGACTGCCAGTTCGAGACATTGACGGGGGACCAGACGCCCCAGGAGCAGATCACCCAGGCGCAGCGCTCACGCATGGAAGCGATGTACGCCGCCGTCAAGGAGGCCCTCGCCGGTCCGGAACCGGCCGAGGACGTATGCCCTGGAATCCACTCCACCCGAGAGGTGGAGGCGATGGATGCGGAGCTCCTGATCCTGGGGGCGACGCATCCCGCACGCGACAAGCGCCGCATCCGGTTCGGCGACCTCGTGTACAGAAGCTGTTTCCCCCCGCCAGGCGAGCGTCCGTGGATGCCGTGCGGCCAGGCGCATACCCAGCCCGTTGCCTATGCCATCGTCTTCGACGACGTCCAAGAAGAGGAGCCTGTCGAGACCGAGAAGAATCGCTTCGAAGGCGGCCTCTACACGGCGACCGTCAAGCTCGTGGACGTGCAACAGCACGTGGTGCTCTGCCAGCGCGACTTTACGTATACCCTCCCCTCCGAGGTCATGACCACGCGGCATGAGGGGCTCCAGCAAAGGTTCCGTGAGGGGGTCCACCAGGAGCTGCGCAAGAGCGTCAGTGCGCTCACCCAGGGGCAGCTCGTCCCC
Organism: Hyalangium versicolor; assembly: GCF_020103695.1. Classification (GTDB taxonomy): domain Bacteria; phylum Myxococcota; class Myxococcia; order Myxococcales; family Myxococcaceae; genus Hyalangium; species Hyalangium versicolor. The sequence goes on along the minus strand of NZ_JAHXBF010000003.1, from coordinate 711,973 downwards.
CCCTTCTGAGCCTGACCGCGCCGCGGGGGCCTTCGGGCCCCTTCCCTCCGCGCGGCCGAAGCCCCTCACCCCCGCCGGGAACGGTCCACCTGGATGGAGTACTCCTCGATCTTCTTGTCCAGCGTGGGGCGGCTGATGCCCAGGCGCTCCGCCGCGCGGATCTTCCTGCCTCCCGCGGCCTGCAGCGCCTCGGTGATGGCCTCGCGCTCCAGGTGCTCGACCATCTGCTGCAGACTGCGCGGCTTTGCCGCCACCGAGCCCTCCTGGATCTCCGGAGGCAGCCGCAGGGCATGCACCTCGCCGCCGGCATACACGCGTGCGAGCCGCTCACTGAGCAGCCTCAGCTCGCGGATGTTCTGCGGCCACGCGTACTCCGTCAGGAGGCGCTGGGCCCCAGGGCTCAACACGGGCGGAGGTTTCCGGGCCTCCCCCGCGCTGCGTCGGGAGAAGTGATCGAAGAGCGCGAGCACATCGGCGCGGCGCTCGCGCAGCGGAGGCACTTCGATCTCCAACCCCGACAGGGCCATGGCCAGGGCCATGTCCAGCTCGCCCTTGGCGGCCAGCAACTGCGCGGGAGCACTCGCGGTGGCGATGACGCGCAGATCCACGGGCTCCTCGCCCCCCTGCCGCGCCGGCGCCATCTTGCGCGCGAGCATCCGCGTCAGCCGCTCGATGACGGCGCCCGAGAGCCCCTCGACATGCTGGAGCAGCAGCGTACCTCCATCCGCGCGGAGGAGCGCGGAAGAGCGCGGAGGCTGCCCGAGCGCCCGTGTGCCTCCGAAGAGGAGCTCCTCCGCGGAGGGTTGCAGGCAATCCACGGCCACCAACGGCCCGAGCGCCCGGGACGAGTGCACATGGATATATCGGGCCAGCAGGCTCCTGCCCGTGCCGGGCTCTCCCGAGATGACGACGGGCGCCGAGTTGGTGGCCGCGCGGCGGGCCTGCTCCAACGTACGCCGGAAGGGCCGGGACGTGCCGACCTGCTCCACGGCGGCCTGCTCCTCCTCCGCGCGGGAGCGCCGAGCGGCATACGCCTCACCGCCCATGCGCCCGAGCGCCGCGGCCAACCCGACATCCATGGCGCTGAAGCGCGGCTCGTTGCATCCCACGTACAGCAATCCGAAGGGCCTGCCTCCCGAGGCCACCAACGGGGCGCACAGCGCGGTGCTCGAGGAAGCCACCTCCTTGAGTTCCAACGCCATGCTCGCCATGGCCCGAGGCACCTCCACGGAGGGCGCACCGGACACGGCCGCGGTGAGCAGCCCCTCCTGCCCGCTCAGCAGCGCCGCGGCCCGGTCCGCATTGAGCGCATGAAGGGCCTCCTCCACCAGCCGCCGCAGCACCATGGCCTCGCTGGTGGCGCCCAGCAGAGCCACTCCGGCCGAGAACAGCGCGGCGGCGGGCCCGACGTGCGGCAGCACCTCGGCGATGGGGACGTGGCTGGCGTCCAGCGGCTCCGTCTGCGCCGGGGCCGCCGGGGCGACCGGCTCGTAGATGGCCACCGTCTCCCCGACCTGGATGCGATCGCCCGGCAGCAGACAGGCCTCGCCCTCCACGCGCTGGCCGTTGACGAGCGTGCCATTGCGAGACTCCAGATCACGCAGCCATACCTGTCCCGCGCGCACGAAGACACGGGCGTGCCGCCGCGACACCTTGTCGTCGTCGATGGGGATCTCGCACGACGGGCTGCGGCCGATGGTGACCTCCGTGGCCACCTCGTAACGGCGGCCGGCGGAGGGACCGGAGAGCAGCAGCAGGGCTGGCATGGCGCGCGGAGCCTAGCGCCCCACGTGCGCCGGGCAAGGGAGCACTCGTGACACTCTAACGACACCCGGCCCACGCGCTGCGCCAGCCCACCGCGCCAGCTCACCGCGTCGCGGCAGCCAGCGGCGGACACCGGACCCGCGTCCTACATGGGCCGTTCGGCGATGAGCAGGGCGCGGATCTCCTCCTCGTCCAGCGTGCGCCCCTCGCGGCTGATGGCCAGCGCGTTGATGTGCTCCTCATCCACCTCGACCTGGGCGCCCTTGCGCCACTCGGTGGTGTGGACGGCACCATCCACCAACTTGCCCACCAGCGTGCCATCCTCCCAGAGAATGGCTTCGAGCCAGAGGTTCTCCTCGACCGCCTGACCCTCGGGGTGGGTCTCGAAGGGAGCCCGGACCAGGAAGGTGAGCGGCTCCATCAACCCCTTGCGCATGAAGCGGGCCTTGAAGGCAGGCAGCAGGGCCTGGGACTCGACCCGCAACGCCTCGGTGCGCTCCTCGGGCTCGGGGATGAAGCGCTCGCGGTAGGGGCGCAGCAGCTCCGCCGTGTTGTGCCGTCCCAGCGGGGACACCACGCTGAGGAAGAGCGACTCATGGCCCTCGAAGGTCTCCAGCGGAACGCCCAGCAGGTTCACCCGGGCCTCCTCGGAGGGCACCATCGTGAAGGACTGTCCTTCGCTGGTGTGCACTTCCTTGCGAGGCTCCGGCCCCTGGCCGAAGGCCATGTCCGTGCACAGCTCGTGGAGGAACATCTCCGCGGCCAGCAAATCCTCCTCGCCCAGGTGGAAGATCTCCAGATCGCGCGTGCCGAACTTCTCCATCCCGTGCGAGTGCACCCACAGAGGCGTATCGCCCTCGATGGCCGCCACGGCATGCAGGTTCACGTGGTCGCGGATGTCGAAGTCCAGCTCGGTGATCTCCACCACGTCCGCCGCGTCATGGAGCTTGTAGGCGGTGAGGTCCAGCAGGACCCCCTGCGAGTGCTCCATGAGGGTGCGGGTGCACCACAGGGCCTCGAAGACGGGAACGGTGGGCTGGGGCCCGGAGCCAGGCTCGAGGGAGATGCGATAGAAGCCCTTGGCGCGCTGGAAGACCTGGAGGGCCTCTTCACTGCCCGTGAGCAGGCGGGGATCCCAGACCTTGGCATTGGGCCCCTGGGTGCTGAAGCGCACTTCCACCCGAGTGCCCTCGGCGTGGATGGCGAACCCCTCACCATCCTCGAGCGGCGAGAAGCGCACGTCGTCCGACTCGAACGTCTGGCGCAGTTGCTCCAGGGACGCCGAGGAGGACGACTCGATAGCGAGGATGTAGACCTCCTTCACAGGTGCTTCTCGATCTGGCGGAAGAGATCGACCCGATCCACCAGGTTGGTCAAGTAGTCCAACTTGTCCGTCGGGAGAACGAGAACAGGGGACATCTTGTAGTTACTGAACCATTCCTCGTACAGGGCGTTGAGGCGCTTGAGGTAGAGCGTGGGGATGTCCTTCTCCATGGTACGGCCGCGCAGGCGGATGCGCTCCTTGAGCGTCTGCACGGGACAGCGCAGGTAGATCATGAGATCGGGCGGGGTCAGCACCTGGGAGATCGTCTCATAGAGCTCGCGGTACATCTGCCAGTCGCGCCGGTCGATGAAGCGCTGGCGGTGCAGGTTCTTGGCGAAGATCTCGGCGTCCTCGTAGATGGTGCGGTCCTGGAGGACGGTGCCCGCGTGGCGCTCGAGCTCCCGGTGCAGGCGGAACTTGTGGGTCAGAAAGAAGATCTGCGAGCGGAAGGCCCACTTCTTCATGTCCTTGTAGAAGTCGGCGAGGTACGGGTTCTGGTCGTTCGGCTCGAAGTACGGGGTGAGGCCGTACTTGCGGCAGAGGAACGATGTGAGCTCTGTCTTCCCGGCGCCGATGTTGCCCGCGACGGCGATGAACTTTTTCCTGGCCACGCCACCCCTGCTTGTAACCTCACCGGACGACGCATACCAGCACCAAAGGGGGTGGCGGACCGTGGTACAACGCGCCGCTCCATGCCTCCGCCCGGTCCCGTCACCCACGCGCTCGGTGTGGCCTTTGGGGTAGCGCCCCTGAGTCTTGGCCGCCACGAGAACCGTCCTGCTCGCCCGAGAGCCCTCCAGGGCACCAGGGAAGCTGCGGGGGCTGGGTTCCCACAACAGAGCCGCGCACACGCTCCGGGTGTGGCAGGCTCTCACTTCAAGGCCACAGATGGTACGTAAGTTCTTCTGCATGTTCGTCGCGGGAGCGTGGACGATGTTCCTCTTCCCGTTCACGGTCCTGACGGTCCTGATCTTGGGCGGGGATGCCACGGTGTGGATCTGCCGCCACCTGTGGGGTCCCGTGCTGTTGTGGGCGGGAGGGGCTCGGTTGGTGGTGCATGGCCAGGAGAACGTGGACCCGAAGCGGCCCACGATCTACGTGGCCAACCACCAGTCGACGCTGGACATCCCGGCGCACTTCGTGGCGGTGCCGGTGCCCTTCCGCTATGTGGCCAAGAGCCAGCTGCGGTGGGTGCCGGGCATTGGCTGGTACCTGTGGATTGCCGGGCACATCTTCGTCAACCGCTCCAACCGGAAGGCGGCCATCCAGTCGCTGGAGAGGGCTGGGCAGAAGATTCGCGGCGGCACCAGCATCTTCCTGTATCCGGAGGGCACGCGCTCTCCGGATGGACGGATCCTCCCGTTCAAGAAGGGGCCCTTCGCGCTGGCGCTCGAGGCGCGCGTGCCCATCTGCCCGGTCACCATCGAAGGCACGGGGAAGATCATGCCCAAGAACTCCTGGAACATCGTCCCGGGGCCCGTGCATGTGAAGATCGGCAAGCCGATCGACACCACCGCCTTCGCCGCGAACGATCGCGAGGGCCTGGCCCGGGCCGTCCGCAGCGTGATCATCGCCGACAGCCTGGAGCTGGGTGGCAAGGGAGGCGATCTCGAGGACGCCATCGCCGCCGCTGGCCACGAAGGCTTCAACAGCCCGTCCCCCTCCGTGGAGAAGACCTCCTGACCTCGAACGCGAAGCTCCCCTCCCCTCGCCGCTCCTGGCCGCTCCGCCGACCGGCCTTCGCCGCCGTGCTGGGCTTCAGCCTGCTGACGGGCTGCAGCCACGGTACCTCCATGGAGCGAGCGCTGAGCCCGCGCGAACAGGCCCACGTCTACCTGGAAGAGAACCAGCCTGCCCGGGCCCTGCCGCTGCTGGAGGAGCTGCACGCGAAGAGCCCGGACGATCTCGACGTGGCGCGCTCGCTCACCGAAGCCCAGGTGAAGTCGGGCCACGCGGACGCCTGGATTGCGGAGCTCCAGCGGCGCAACGCCCAGTCCGAGCGAGCGGTGAACCACTACATGCTGGGGCTGGCCTACTTCTCGCGGGCCTCGGATGCGGGGGCGCCGGCGGTGGCCGCTTTCGAGCGCGCCATTGCCCTGGCTCCGAACGAGGCCGAGTTCCACTACCGCCTCGGGATCGCCCGGCTGGAGTCCGAGAAGTATGCCGAGGCCCTGGGGCCGCTACGCCGCGCGGCCGAGTTGGCCCCCGATCGCGCCGCCATCCGTCTCCCGCTGGCCAAGGCGCTGCACCGGACGGGGGACAGCGTGGGCGCGGTGACTGCGCTGGGAGCCGTCGTCCGCGCCTCGCCTACCCCCTCCGAGGTGACGACGGCCCGGGCATTGATGAACCAGATCGCGGACCCGTTCTCCGGCTTTCCGAAGGCGGCCGAGGGCAAGCTCGAGGAGGGCATGCGCTTTCTCCAGGAGCTGGACATCCCGCAGTCGGCGATCCTGGCCTTCGAGGAGATCCTGCACGACTACCCGGACCTGGCGGTGGTGCACGCGCTGTTGGGGTTGGCGTACGAGCGGCTGGATGACGCGGGGCGCGCGGTGGACGAGTTCAAGCAGGCCATCGAGCTGGCCCCTCGGGATGGCAAGAACCAGTTCTATCTGGGGGAGCTGTACCTCACGCGGCAGCGGGCGGACGCGGCTCGGGAGGCCTACTCCAAGGCGGTGGCGCTCAACCCGCTGCTGGACGAGGCTTGGGCGCGGCTGGGGGATCTCAGCCTGGATCGGCGGGATCTGCCGGCGGCTCGGGAGGCCTTCCGCATCCTCACTTCGCTGCAGCCCGACGCACCGGCCCCTCGGGGCAAGCTGGCGATGGTGTACCAGCTCGAGGGCGACTTCCCGGCAGCCGAGCGCGAGCTGAAGCGTGTGGTCGAAAAAGACCCGGAGAACATGGAGTATGCGCTGAGGCTGGGTCTGCTCTACACGGAGCAATCGTTGAAGTCGCGGAAGGCGGAGGAGCGACGGACGACGAGCGAGGCGGCGGAGAAGTGGCTCCTGAAGGTCCTGGAGGAGCAGCCGGACAACGCGCTGGCCTCGCGGGCGCTGCAACAGATCAAGGCACAAGAGTAGCCACCGGGCGGTCCAGGCCTCTACACTTGGGGGCCGATGAGCGACGGTCGCAAGGTGCCTGAACACAACGATCCGCTGGCGGACGAGGCCGAGAGTCCCTCGGCGCCGCAGCGTCCGGTTTCGAGTCCAGGAACGCCACGAGTGCCCTCGAATCCGGGGATGCCGCGAACGGTGACCAATCCGGGGATGCGAGCGCTCAGCGCGGCGCGATCGGGCCCGGTGGCGAAGAAGCCCGAGGGACCGGTGGGCAAGCGCCTGAGCTCGGAGGCTTCGAATCAGTTCCTGAACGCGCTGGCGATGGCGAAGGAGCTGGTGCAGGACTTCCGAGGCTCGGATCGCTTCCTGAAGGCGAAGGCGGGCATCATCGGCGGGTGGATCTTCATCTCGCTGGTGAGCATCATCATCGCGTGCCCGAGCCGGGGTGTGCAGACGGCGGCTCTGGGGGCGCGAGTGACGGTGTTGCCGAACGCGGATCGCCCGCAGGCAGCGCCGAGCCTGACGGTGTCGAACACGGACGAGGATCCGTGGGAGGACGTCGTGTTCACGGTGAATGGCAAGTACAAGGCCATCGTGGACAAGATCGACGCGGGGGCCATCTTCACCCTCACGCCGAAGAGCCTGCTGAGCCCTGGCGGGCCGATGCCCTCGGATCAGCGCTTCCTCAACGCGGAGATGCGAACGAAGAACGGCAAGGCGGAGCTGGTGAAGAACGGCCAGCCGCTGACGGAGTAGCGGGCTCTGCCCCTCCCAGAGTCCCTCCCAGAAAACACGAAAGCGCCCTTCCCAACTGGGAAGGGCGCTCCGTGACGGCTTCAGAGCCGAGGAGGGACTACTCCTCGCTCTTCTCCTCGGCCTTGGCCTCCGCCTCGCCACCCTCGGCGGGAGCGGCCTGCTTCGCCGGGCGATCGACCAGCTCCAGCAGGGCCATCTCGGCGGCGTCACCACGGCGGAAGCCGAGCTTGACGATCCGGGTGTAGCCGCCCTTCCGGCTGGCGTAGCGATCCTTGTACTCGCTGAAGACCTTCTGAAGGACGTTCTTGTCCTTCACGATGCGAGCCGCGAGCCGGACATTGGCCAGACCGCCGCGCTTGCCGAGGGTGATGATCCGCTCCGCCATCTTCCGGGCCTCCTTGGCCTTGGGGACGGTGGTGCGGATGGCCTCGTGCTCCAGCAGCGAGGTGACCATGTTGTTGAGCATCGCGAGCCGGTGGCTCGTGGTGCGGTGGAGCTTCCTTTGTCCAACCTTGTGACGCATGTCCGTGACTCCGGAGCCTTCTGGGCTCCACCACTCCGGCCGTATCAGGTACCGGGTGGGAAGGGCGGCTCCGACACGAGCGCCGCCATTGCCATCGGGCCCTCTTCAGGGCCCCCTCTCCCCGCGCCGCATGAAACCGTGTCGCGGTGCGGGGGGAGGTACTACGGGAAGGCCTAGGCCTTGGGCGCCGCGCTGGCCGCCGGAGCCGCCGCCGCCGGAGCCTGCTTCGGAGGCCAGTTCTCCAGCTTCATGCCGAGCGACAGGCCCATCTCCGCCAGGATCTCCTTGATCTCCTTGAGCGACTTGCGGCCGAAGTTCTTCGTCTTGAGCATCTCGGCCTCGGTGCGCTGCACCAGGTCGCCGATGGTCTTGATATTGGCCTGCTGCAGGCAGTTGGCCGAGCGCACCGACAGCTCCAGCTCATCCACCGAGCGGAACAGGTTCTCGTTGAGCTTGGCCTCCTCCTTCGGGGCCTCCGCCACCACCGGCTCCTCGGTCTCGTCGAAGTTCACGAAGACCGTGAGCTGCTCCTTGATGATCTTCGCCGCGTACGCCACCGCGTCCTGCGGCGTCACGGAGCCGTCCGTCCACACCTCGAGCGCCAGCTTGTCGAAGTCCGTCACCTGACCGACGCGCGCGTTGGTGACCTGGTAGTTCACCTTGCGGATCGGCGAGAACAGCGAGTCGATGGGGATGGTGCCGATCGGCGAGCCGGCCACCTTGTTCACCGTGGCGGCCACGTAGCCGCGGCCACGGCGGCAGGTCAGCTCCATGCGGACCTTGCCACCCTCGGACACCGTGCAGATATGGTGGCCCGGGTTGAGGATCTCGACGTCCTGGTCGGCGATGATGTCGCCGGCCTTGATCTCCTTGGGGCCCTCCGCCTCGATGCGCAGGGTCTTCGTCTCGTTCGTGTGCATCCGAAGGAGGACTTCCTTCAGGTTCAGCACGATGTCGGTGACGTCCTCGGCCACCTCGGGGATGGTGGTGAACTCGTGGTCCACGCCTTCGATCTTCACCGAGGTGATCGCCGAGCCCTGCAGCGAGGACAGGAGCACGCGGCGCAGCGAGTTGCCCAGCGTGGTGCCGAAGCCGCGCTCAAGCGGCTCCGCGACGAACTTGCCGTAGGTGGTGGTGAGGGAGTCCTGATCAACTTCCAGCCGGCGCGGCTTGATGAGATCGCGCCAGTTCTTCGCAATGAACGTATCAGCCATGTTGCTGCTCCTCAGTGCGGGCGCCACCACCGACTTACCCGCCAGGGTGGCAGGAGGATGGGCACGCGGGGGGTACGACGAATAATCGAGGCCGGCGAGGCCAGCCAGAAAGAAGCACGACGCCCCGGCGGAGGCCGCCAGGGCGCCTGAAGGAAGGAAGCAGGCCCTCGTGGGGCCTCACGCCTTACTTGGAGTAGAGCTCGACGATGAGCTGCTCCTGGATCGGCATGGTCAGGTCTTCGCGGTTCGGGGCGGTCTTCACCGTGCCCTTGAAGGCCTTCTTGTCCAGGTCGATCCACTGCGGAACGCCGCGGCGGTCCACGGTCTCCAGCGCCTCGGAGATGCGGAGCACCTTGCGGCTCTTCTCCGCCACCTCGACGGAGCTGCCCGGCTTCACCGAGAACGAGGGGATGTTCACCCGCTTGCCGTTCACCGTGAAGTGGCCGTGGCGCACCAGCTGGCGAGCCTCGTTGCGCGTGTCCGCGAAGCCCATGCGGAACACCACGTTGTCCAGACGGAGCTCCAGCTGCTGCAGGAGGTTCTCACCCGTCTTGCCCTTGGCGGCCGAGGCGCGGCGGTAGTAACCGCTGAACTGGCTCTCGAGCAGGCCGTACATGCGCTTGACCTTCTGCTTCTCGCGCAGCTGCACGCCGTAGCCGGAGAACTTCACGCGGCCCTGGCCGTGCTGGCCGGGGGGATACGGGCGGCGCTCGATGGCACACTTGTCCGTGTAGCAGCGATCGCCCTTCAGATACATCTTCAGGTTCTCGCGCCGGCAGATGCGGCAGGCGCTGGCGGTGTAACGAGCCAAGGAACTTCTCCTTCGAAAGGTGGTCTGAGGCCGCCCCTCTCGGAGCGGCCCGGATGAGGATTAGACGCGGCGGCGCTTCGGCTGACGGCAGCCGTTGTGCGGGATGGGCGTCACGTCGCGGATGAGGTTGATCTTCAGGCCCGCGGCGGCCAGAGCGCGCAGCGCGGACTCGCGGCCGGCGCCCGGGCCCTTCACCAGCACCGTCACGTTCTTCAGACCGTGCTCCATGGCCTTGGCGGCGGCATCGCCCGCGGCAACCTGCGCGGCGAACGGCGTCGACTTGCGGCTGCCCTTGAAGCCACGGGCGCCAGCGGAGGACCAGGAGATCACGTTCCCGGACACGTCCGTGATCGTGATGATGGTGTTGTTGAACGTGGACTGGATGTGGACCACGCCGTTGAGGATGTTCTTCTTGCCCTTGCGCTTGGCCTTCTTCGCCGCGGCGGACTCACCGCCCTCGGCAGCGGCCGGAGCGGCTGCGGGGGTGTTGACTTCTTCAGCCATGAGAGTGGGTACTCCTCAGAGTAGATGATCGACGCCGGTGCCTCGACGGACCGGCGCAGGTGGGGGAACGGTTTAGCGGCCCGCCGGAGCAGCCGGCTTGGCGCGCACGATGCCGCGCTTGGGGCCCTTGCGGGTGCGGGCGTTGGTGTGGGTGCGCTGGCCGCGAACGGGCAGGCCCTTGCGGTGACGCAGGCCGCGGTAGCAGCCCAGGTCCATCAGCCGCTTGATGTTCATCGTCACTTCGCGCCGGAGATCACCCTCGACCTTGAGGTTGGCCTCGATGTACTCGCGGATCTTGCGAGCCTGATCGTCCGTCAGGTCCTTGGTCCGCGTCGCGAGTTCGATCCCCGCGTGGGCGCAGATGTCATGGGCGGTCTTGTTGCCGATCCCGTAGATGTACTGAAGCGAGATCACCGCGCGCTTGGCAGGCGGGAGATCGACACCGGCGATACGAGCCATCGTTCGTTCCTTCTAGTTGAGTTGGTCTGGAGCCAACGGCCTGGCCGTTAGCCCTGGCGCTGCTTGTGCCGCGGGTTGGAGGCGCAGATCACGCGCACGATGCCCTTGCGACGAATGACCTTGCACTTGTCGCAGATCTTCTTGACGGACGCCCGAACCTTCATGGCGCTACTTCCTTCCTTCGTGAAATGAAAGCCTGCAAGGGCCCCCCGCCTGGTGCGGAGGCAACCCCACTACTTTGCCCGGTACGTGATCCGGCCTCGGGTCAGGTCATAGGGCGAGAGCTCGACCTTGACCTTGTCGCCCGGCAGGATACGGATGAAGTGCATCCGCATCTTGCCGGAGATGTGCGCGAGCACCTTGTGGCCGTTGTCCAGCACCACGCGGAACATCGCGTTGGGCAGGGGCTCCATGACGGTCCCCTCCACTTCGATCGAATCATCCTTCGGCAATCGAAAACCCTCTTCCGGACCACCAGACTCTTGGAAGCGCGGCGGGATAGCACTTTGGTCCCGAAGTGGCAAGTACCGTGTCGCGCTCGCTCCGAACTTCTACCAACCCCGCATACTAACAACGTATTTCACCCGACGTCAGGCCTTCTCAGGGCCTGCGGGTGAGCACCTCGGGGCCATGGTCCGTGATCAACACGGTGTGCTCGAAGTGTGCGGAAACCTTGTGATCCAGGGTCACCGCCGTCCAATTGTCCTCGAGGAGACCCACCTCGGAGGTTCCCAGGTTCACCATGGGCTCGATGGCCAAGACCATGCCCGGGCGCAGTTTCATACCCGACCCCGGCTTGCCGACATTGGGCACTTCGGGCTTCTCGTGGAGCTTCCGGCCAATCCCGTGGCCGGTGAAACCCTCAGCCACCGAGTAACCCCGCGCCTCCACGTAGCTCTGCACCGCATGGCCGATGTCGCCGATCCGGTTACCTGCCACTGCGGCGGCAATGCCCTTCTTCAGCGACTCCCGGGTGGCCTCGATGAGGGCCTGAGCTTCCTTGCTCACCTTCCCTACCGGCACCGTACGCGCCGAGTCCCCGAAGAAGCCCCGGTACACCACACCGAAGTCCAGCTTCATCAGATCGCCCTCGACGAGCTTCCGCTTCTTCGAGGGGATGCCGTGTACGACTTCTTCGTTGATAGACGCACACAGGCAGCAGGGAAAGCCGAGGTAGCCCTTGAACGCTGGCTTGGCCCCCTTCGCGTAGATGAGCTTCTCGGACAGGGCGTCGAGCTCCCAGGTCGTGACTCCAGGAGCCACGGCCTTCTCGAGCTCGTCGAGGATCTCACACACGATCCGCCCGGCCTCACGCATGAGGGCGATCTCGTCCGGGCTCTTGATCTCAACAGAACTCATGGGCTTCTACCGACGAGCGTGCTCAGGGGAGGACCCGGGAGCCAGGGGGCGACACTCCACATGGAGGCGCCCGCCTGCCTGACCGCTCTCCACTCAGGCCTTGCCGATGGCCGCGCGGATCTCGGCATAGATGCCATCCGGAGCACCCACGCCATCGATGCTCTTGAGCAGCCCCTTCTTGCCGTAGAAGTCCTTCAGCGGCGCCGTCTCGGCGTCGTACTTCTGCAGGCGCTTCTCGATGACCTCGGGGTGATCATCCTCACGCTGGACGAGCCCCGCGCCGCACTTGTCGCAGTACCCGGCCCGCTTCGGGGGGTTCTGGACGACGTGGTAGACGCTGCCATCCACCGGACACGAGCGGCGCCCGGAGCCGCGCTCGACGAGCTTGGCGTGCGGCACCTCGAGCGAGACGACGGCGTCGATCTTCTTGCCGTTCTTCGCCAGCATCCGATCCAGCGCATCAGCCTGGGGGGTGGTGCGAGGGAAGCCGTCCAGCACGAAGCCCTTGGCGCAATCCGGCTGCTTCAGGCGCTCCTCGACGATCCCGATGACGATGTCATCCGGGACGTACGCGCCCGAGGCCATCAGCGGCCCCGCGATCTTGCCCAGCTCGGTGCCATCCTTCACCGCCTTGCGGAGGATGTCCCCGGTGGAGATCTGCGGGATCTGATAGTCCCGGAACAGGTTCTTGGCCTGGGTGCCCTTCCCCGCGTTTGGCGGGCCCAACAGGATCAGGTTCATGTGCTCCTCTCAGCTCCTCCGAAGGAACGCACGGAAGCCCCATGCGAAGAACCTCCGAAAGCGCCCCCCATACACGACTGACTACCCCTGAACGAACAAGGCGCCCCTCCCCGAAGCGGAGAGAGGCGCCATGGAGAAACGCGCAGCCTAGGCCGCCACCCGCACCCGGCCGCGGATACGCGGACCGCGCGGACCCGCGAAGCCCTCGTAGTTGCGGCTGATGAGGTGGCCCTCGATCTGCTGCACCGTGTCAAGCGCCACGCCCACCACGATGAGCAGTGCCGTGCCGCCGAATGAGAAGCGCACCCCCATCACGTTGGTGATGACCGAGGGGATGACGCAGATGGCGGCCAGGTACACGCCACCGCCGAAGGTGATGCGGTTGAGCACGCGCTCGATGAAGTCCGCCGTCTGGCGGCCCGGACGGATGCCGGGGATGTAGCCACCCTGCTTCTTGATGTTGTCGGCCACGTCATCCGGCCGGAAGGTGAGCGCGGTGTAGAAGTAGGCGAAGAAGACCACCAGCAGGACGAACAGCCCGTTGTAGAGCCACGCGTTGCCCTCGAGGCCCTGCCGGAAGGTGTTCAGGAACGGGAACCAGGTGCCCAGCGTGGCCGGGAAGGACAGCAGCGCGCCGGCGAAGATGGGAGGAATCACGCCCGCGCTGTTCACCTTCATCGGGAAGTAGGTGGCCTGGCCCGCGAACATCCGCCGTCCCGCCATGCGCTTGGCGTACTGGACCGGGATGCGCCTCATGCCTCGCTCGACGTAGACCACCACGGCGACGACGAAGAGCATGAACGCAGCCAGCGCGACCAGCGCCGCGGACTCGATGGCCCCCTGCGCCGTCATGTCGAACAGCTGCTTGGCCGAGGGCACCATGCGCGCCACGATGCCGGCGAAGATGATGAGCGAGATGCCGTTGCCGATGCCGCGCTCGGTGATGCGCTCGCCCAGCCACATGATGAAGGCCGTGCCGGCGGTGAGGCTGATCACCGTCATGAAGGTGAACCAGGCGCTGTCATCCGGAACGACGATCTGGTTGAAGCCACCCTGCCCCGCGTCGCTGCGGCCCAGGGACACCAGCCATCGCGAGATGCCGATGCCCTGGATGATGGACAGGACAATGGAGCCGTAGCGGGTGTACTGGTTGATCTTCTGCCGGCCCGCGGCGCCTTCCTTCTGCAGCCGTTCGAGACTGGGGATGACCACCGCCAGCAGCTGCATGATGATGGAGGCGGAGACGTACGGCATGATGCCCAGGCCGAAGATGGACATCTGCTCCAGGGCGCCGCCGGAGAACAGGTTGAACAGCGAGACCAGGCCGCCCGACTGTTTCTGGGCGTCCATGAACGCGTTCATCGCCGCCCGGTCCACCCCCGGCGTGTTGATGAAGATGCCGATGCGGTAGACGACGAGCAGCACCAGCGTGTACGCCAGCCGGTTTCGCAGCTCGGCGATCCGGAAAATGTTGGTGAAGGCATTCAGAGCCACGTGGGAGCCATCCCCTTCGAAAAGTCCTGTCAGAACGACAGCGCCCCTATCCATGAAGGAGAGGGGCGCGTGAGCCTACACAAGCGAACCGACGCGCACCACCCAAAGTGAAGCGCGCCCGGCCCAGGCCTAGGCGTTCGGCTGCTTGGGAGCCTTGACGCCCTTGCCCGAGTGCGCCTTGGAAGCGGACTCCGGCTTGTGAGCCACCAGCGGGAGCACCTCCACCGCGCCGCCCGCCTTCTCGATGGCCTCCTTGGCCTTCCCGGAGAGCTTGTGCACCTTCACGGTGAGCTTCTTGGCCAGCTCGCCCCGCCCCAGCACCTTCACGCCGTCATAGCGGCCCTTGACCAGGCCCTTGCCCTTCAGCGCGGCCTCGTCCACCGTGGTGCCCGCGTCGAAACCGTTCAGGTCCGACAGGTTCACCACCGCGTAGATGATGCGGTTGGGCGAGATGAAGCCAAACTTCGGCAGGCGGCGCTGCAGGGGGCTCTGACCGCCCTCGAAGCCCTCGAACCGCATGTTGCCGGAACGAGCCTTCTGGCCCTTGCCACCGCGGCCCGCCGTCTTGCCCAGGCCGGAGCCCTGGCCACGGCCCACGCGCTTCTTGCGGTGCCACGAGTTGTGCGGCCGCTTCAGGTTGTTGAGAGTCGTCGACATCTTGAGATCCTCGCGCGCGACGGCCCCTCTTACGAGGCCCCGCGGAATGAGTCCGTGCTAGCTCTTGGCCGCCTGGGCACGAGCCCGGTCACGGACCACGATCTTGCGCGGCTTGCGACGCTTGGGCGCCGGAGCCTCCTGGCTCACCGTCTCACTGGAGACCAGGTGCTTCACCTTGAACACCAGGCCGCGGTTGGACGGAGTGTCCTTCAGCAGCCGCTCGTCCCCGAACTTCTTCAGGCCGAGCCCCTTGATGGTGTCCACCATGTCCTTGGAAGAGCCCGAGAAGCTCTTCACCAGCTTCACCTTGAGCGCCATGACTAGGTCCTCGCCTCGCCGGCCAGCTTCGTGGTCTCGACGTCCTTGCCGCGCAGACGGGAAACCTGCTCGGCCGAGCGCAGCTTCTTCAGGCCCGCCACCGTGGCCTTGAGCACGTTGTGCGGATTCCGCGAGCCCTGGCTCTTGGTCAGGATGTTGCGGATGCCCGCCGCCTCGAGGACCGCGCGCACCGCGCCACCGGCGATGACGCCCGTACCCTCGCTGGCCGGCTTCAGCAGCACCCAGCCGGCACCGAAGTGCCCGAGGATCTCGTGCGGGATCGTGTGCCCCATCAGCGGCACGCGGAACAGGTTCTTCTTGGCGTTCTCGCCACCCTTGCGGATGGCCTCGGGGACCTCGTTGGCCTTGCCCAGGCCCACGCCCACGTGGCCGTTGCCATCGCCCACCACCACCAGGGCGGCGAACGAGAACCGGCGGCCACCCTTCACCACCTTGGCCACGCGGTTGATGTTCACCACGCGGTCGGTGAGGTCCAGGTCGTTCGGATTGATCGGAGTTGCCACTTGGAGAGCTTCCTTTCGAATTTCTAGAACTTCAGCCCGGCCTCGCGCGCGGCGTCAGCCACGGCGGCGATGCGCCCCTGGTACGGGAAGCCGTTGCGGTCGAACACCACCGCCTCGACGTTGGCCGCCTTGCACTTCTCGGCGATGAGCTGCCCAACGCGCTTGGCATCCGCCTTCTTGTCACCCTCGTCCTTGCCCTTGAGCTCCTTGGAGAGCGACGAGGCAAAGGCCAGCGTCTTGCCCGAGGAGTCGTCCACCACCTGGGCATAGATGTGCTTGAGGCTCTTGTACACGGTGAGCCGAGGGCGCTCGGTGGTACCCGAGAGCTTCTTGCGGATGCGGTTCTTCCTCTTGATGCGCGGATCGACCTTCGACATGGCTGATTCCTCTTCCTTCCGGCGGCGATGAGGCCTTCCGCCGCCGGATGATCGCGAAGCCCCAATGGAGCTCGCGGGGTTGAACGTTCAGGGCACGGACGACGACTAGGTCGTACCGGTCTTGCCCTCCTTGCGACGGACCTTCTCCTCCGCGTACTTGATGCCCTTGCCCTTGTACGGCTCGGGCGGGCGCAGCGCGCGGATCTTCACGGCGGCGGCCCCCAGGGCCTCCTTGTCCGCCGAGCGCAGCGTCAGGTCCAGCGTGGGCAGGCTCTCCTCGGTGCGAGGCGTCTTGTCCACCTCGGCCGTCACGCCCTCCGGGAGGGCGAATACCACCGGGTGCGAGAAGCCCAGCGCGAACTGGATCGTCTTGCCCTTCACTTCGGCGCGGAAACCGACGCCGCGGATGCTCAGCTTGCGCTCGAAGCCCGTGCTCACGCCCTTGGCGGCGTTGGCGAGGATGGTGCGGGCCAGACCGTGCAGGCTCTTGGCCTCGCGCGAGTCATCCGCGCGCGTCACCACCACATTGCCGTCCTTCACCTCCACCTTCACCTTGGCGGGGAGGTTCACGGACAGCTTGCCCTTGGGGCCCTCGAAGTTGACCTTCGAACCGGCGACGGTCGCCTTCGACTTGTCGCCCAGCTTGATCGGCAGTTTTCCAATGCGACTCATGATGGCCTCGTAAGGTTGGCCCGGCTCGCGCCCCTTTCAGGTCGCGCCGCCAGGCCACTGGCTAGTAGACGGTGCAGAGCAGCTCGCCGCCGATGTTCTGCTTGCGGGCCTCGGCGTCCGACAGGATGCCCTTGGACGTGGAGAGCACCGCGATACCCAGGCCACCGAGCACGCGAGGAATATCGCGCACGGGGACGTAGCGGCGCAGGCCCGGCTTGGAGACGCGCTTGATGCCGGTGATGGCGCCGGCGCGGTCCGGTCCGTACTTCAGCTGAACGGTGATCTCGTTCTGCGGCTGACGCTCGTGAACGGTGTACTCCCCGATGTAGCCCTCGTCCTTGAGAACGCGAGCGATCTCGACCTTGAGCTTCGAGTGGGGAATGACAACCTTGTCGTGCCGCGCACGCGAGGCGTTGCGCAGGCGGGTCAGCATATCGCCGACGGGATCATTGACCGGCTTCATGAAGGACAACCTTCCGTGCGGAGGCCACCTGGGCACTCCGCGGATTCGACCGCCGCGCCTGCCGGGCCCATCCCGGGGGTTCGCCGCGTTCGCACGACTCTGAGGCTTTGGCGCCAGCGTGGCGCCAGGAGACCCCGGGCAACATCACCCCGGGTCCCCTCTTCCAGCGTCTACCAGGACGACTTGGTGACGCCGGTGATCTCGCCGCGCAGCGCGCGCAGACGCAGACAGATGCGGCACATCTGGAACTTGCGCAGGAACGCGCGCGGACGGCCGCACAGCGGGCAGCGGTTGTACTTGCGCACGGAGAACTTCGGCTTGCGCTTCGCCTGGGCGATCTTGGAGAGCTTGGCCATGGAGCTTGGATTCCTCGAAGGTTACTGGCGGAACGGGATGCCGAAGTGACGCATCAGCGCCAGCCCCTGCTCGTCGTTCTTCGCGGTGGTGACGAAGCTGATGTTGAGCCCCTTCACCTTCTCGATCTGGTCGTAGTTGATTTCCGGGAAGATGATCTGCTCGCGGACACCGAGCGTGTAGTTGCCCTTCCCGTCGAACGCCTTGGGGGACACGCCCTTGAAGTCACGCACGCGCGGCAGCGCGACGGAGATGAGGCGGTCCAGGAACTCGTACATGCGGTCGCCGCGCAGCGTGACGGCGCAGCCGATGGCCTGGCCCTGGCGCAGTTTGAAGTTCGCGATCGACTTGCGAGCGCGAGTGATCACGGGCTTCTGGCCGGTGATGGCGCCCAGCTGGTCCACCGCCGACTCCAGGATCTTGTTGTTGGCGAGCGCCTCGCCCAGACCCATGTTGACGACGATCTTCTCGAGCCGCGGAACCTGGAAGGGATTCTTCAGGCTCAGCTCCTTCATCAGAGCAGGGACGCCCTCCTTGCGGTAGCGCAGCTTCAGCCGCGCCGGCTTCGCCTCGAGGCCCTCCTCGATGTTGGCCGCAAAGCCCGCCTTCTTGACGTCGTCCTTCTTGCGGCCCTTCTTTTCCTTCTTTTCCTTCTTCTCTGCCTGCTCAGGCTTCTTCTCGTCAGCCATTGTCCTGTCCTCTGCTTCGGAGCGCCGTCGTGGACCCAGCGCCTCGATCAGTTCATCTGGAATCTCAGAAACACGGAGAGGGCCCCAGTGCTTCGGGCCCCCCTGTACGCACGCCTGCTCGCCCCTGGCCCTGGGTGGCCAAAGGGCGCGCATACATGCCCCAACCCAAACCCCTAGTCAATCAGGGCGTCGCAGTTCTTGCAGAACCGCTTCTTGCTCTCGCCCTCGGCCCGGATACCCACCCGGGTCGGCTTGTCGCACTTGGTGCACACCACCTGGACGTCCGAGAGAGCGATGGTGCCCGCCTTCTCGACGATGCCGCCCTCGGGGCTCTGCGCCGTCTTGCGGAGGTGACGCTTGACCATCCGCAGGCCCTCGACCGTGACGCGGCCGGCCTCGTGGTCGATCTTCAGCACCTTGCCGCGCTTGCTCGCCGGGGTCTTCTCCGAGCGCTCGGCGCCCGAGATGACCTGCACGGT
This sequence comes from Hyalangium versicolor, assembly GCF_020103695.1. Taxonomy (GTDB): domain Bacteria; phylum Myxococcota; class Myxococcia; order Myxococcales; family Myxococcaceae; genus Hyalangium; species Hyalangium versicolor. The sequence goes on along the minus strand of NZ_JAHXBF010000003.1, from coordinate 693,438 downwards.
GTCTCCAACCTTCAGCTTCTGCATGGCTTCCTCTCCAGGCTCTGCTCGCTGGCAGGCCGCGTGTCCTCTTAGAGGACCTCGGGCGCGAGCGAGATGATCTTCATGAACTTGCGGGCGCGGAGCTCACGGGCGACAGGCCCGAAGATACGCGTGCCGATGGGCTCCATGTCCTTGTTGATGAGGACCGCCGAGTTGCCATCGAACTTGATGTAGCTGCCGTCCGGACGGCCCACCTCGGCCTTGGTGCGGACGATCACGGCCTTGGCCACGTCGCCCTTCTTCACCTTCGAGTTGGGCAGCGCCTCGCGGATCGACACGACGATCACGTCGCCGATCGACGCATACTTGCGCTTCGAGCCGCCGAGCACCTTGATGCAGAACACCTTCTTGGCGCCCGAGTTGTCGGCCACGTCGAGCACGCTCGTCATCTGAATCATCTGGAAGTCTCCTCTAAAGTCCTACGGCAGCCCCCACCCGGTGAGGGCGGAGCCGCGCGGCTCGAGCCGCCCGCGCGCCGGAGTGGGCGCGGGCCACGGGGCTCAGACGTTCTTGCTCTTCTCGATCACCTCGACCACCCGCCACCGCTTGTCCTTCGAGGTCGGCCGCGTCTCGGCGATGCGAACGCGGTCACCCTCGTTGATGGTGATCTTCTTCGGGTAGTCGTGGTCCTCGACGTGCGCCTTGTACTTCTCGCGCAGGCTCATGATCTTGCCGTACTTGGCGTGAGGCGCGCGGCGCTGGACGGTGACAATCACCGTCTTCTGCATCTTGTTCGAGGTGACGATCCCCACGCGCGTCTTGGGACGGCCGCGGGAGGAGGTCTCGGGAGCGGAGGTGGTCTGGGTCTCTTCAGCCATCGTGAATCTCGCCTGTCAGTCAGTGTTCCCGGGACGTCCCGGGAAGGCATCCCCCCGTTGGGGGCATGCCCTGTCAGCTACTTGGCCGTCTTCTCCGGAGCCTTCTTCTTCTCCGTGAGGACGGTGAGGATACGGGCCAGGTCGCGGCGGTGCTGGGTGCGCTGCGAGGGGCTGTCCAGATTGCCCGTCCGCAAGCTCAGCTGGTCCTGGAACAGCGTGCCACGCAGTTCATCCGCGCGCCGCTGCAGGTCCTCCACCGACAACTCCTTCAGTTCCTTGGCAGTCGCCATCTTCGGTCTCCTGGACGCGGGGCTAGATAGACAACTCGCCGCGGGTCACGATCTTGGTGAGGACAGGCAGCTTCGCCTGCGCGAGCTTGAGCGCGCTGGTGGCCACATCGGCCGTCATGCCCTCCATCTCGTAGAGGATGCGGCCGGGCTTCACCACGGCCACGTAGTACTCCACGCCGCCCTTACCGGTACCCATACGGGTTTCGGCGGGCTTCTTGGTGATGGGCTTGTCCGGGAACACGCGGATCCAGATCTTGCCGCCGCGCTTCACGTGACGGGTCATCGCGATACGGGCCGCCTCGATCTGGCGCGAGGTGATCCATCCCGGCTGCAGGGACATGAGGCCGTACTCACCGTAGGTGAGATCGCTGCCGCGGTGGGCCTTCCCGGGGGTGCGGCCCTTCTGCATCTTGCGGAACTTGGTACGAGCAGGCTGAAGCATCGTCGGTGTCCTTCATCCCCGAAGGGGCACCCTTGGGCGCCCCGGGGAGCTCAAAGCTAGCGGTTGGAGGGCATCGGGGCCTGGCCACCCTTACCCGGCAGAACCTCGCCGCGGCAGATCCAGACCTTGCAGCCAATCTTTCCGTAGGTCGTCTTCGCCTCGGCGAAGCCGTAGTCGATGTCGGCGCGCAGGGTGTGCAGGGGCACGCGGCCCTCGCGGTACCACTCGTAGCGCGCCATCTCCGCGCCACCCAGGCGGCCCGAGCAGGCCACGCGGATGCCCTTGGCGCCGAACTTCATGGCCGTCTGCAGCGCCTTCTTCATGGCGCGGCGGAAGGCGATGCGGCGCTCGAGCTGGGTGGCGATGTTCTCGGCCACCAGCTGCGCGTCGGTCTCGGCCTTGCGGACCTCGACGATGTTGAGGAAGACCTCGTTCTTGGTGAACTGCTGCAGGTCCTTCTTCACCGTCTCGATGCCCGCGCCGCGCTTGCCGATGACGATACCCGGACGCGCGGTGTGGACGTTGACCTTCACCTTGTTGGCCGCGCGCTCGATCTCCACCTTGGAGACGCCCGCGTGGTTGAGCGACTTCTTCACGAACTCGCGGATGCGGATGTCCTCATGCAGCCACTGGGCGTAGTTCTTGTGCTCGAACCACTTGCTGTCCCAGGTCTTGATGACGCCGAGGCGGAACCCGATCGGATGAACTTTCTGTCCCAACGTGCTTCTCCTTAAAGTTGAAGGCCCGGAGGGCTACTTCTTGGCCTCGGCGAGCACCACGTGAACGTGGGCGCTCTTCTTGTTGATGCGGGTCGCGCGGCCCATGGCGCGCGGCATGTACCGGCGCTGGGTGGGAGCCTGGTCCACGGAGATGGTCTTCACGTAGAGCGTGTCCACGTCGACCTGGCCCTTGGACTTGTCGGTGGCGTTCGCCACGGCGCTCTTGATGAGCTTGCCGAGCGGAGCCGCCGCAGCGCGGGGGGTGAACTTGAGGATGTTGAGGGCAGCCTCGACGGGCTTGCCACGGACGAGCGCAGCCACCGTGGAAAGCTTCCGAGGGGACATGCGGACGTAGCGCAGATGTGCAGTGGACTCCATCGTCATCTCCTAGAGCGGTCCGGATTACTTACCGGGGGCCTTGGCGACCTTCTTCTCCGCCGAGTGCCCGCCGAAGGTCCGAGTCGGCGCGAACTCGCCGAGCTTGTGACCCACCATGTTCTCCGTCACGAACACCGGGACGAACTTCTTCCCGTTGTGAACCGCGAAGGTGTGCCCGACGAACTCCGGCAGGATGGTGGAGCGCCGCGACCACGTCTTCACGACCTTCTTCTGGTTCGTCTTGATCATGTCCTCCACCTTCTTGAGGAGATGATCGTCGACGAACGGTCCCTTCTTGATCGAACGAGCCATTTCGGAATCCCTTTACGAGCTACTGGCTGCGCGGTCCCTGCCGGCGCTTGCTCACGATGAACTTGTCGGTCCGCTTGTTGGTGCGCGTGGTGAGGCCCTTGGTCTTCTTGCCCCACGGCGACACCGGGTGCGGGTTACCCTGGCCGGACTTACCCTCACCACCACCGTGCGGGTGGTCGACAGGGTTCATGGCCAGACCGCGGACGGTGGGCCGGATGCCCAGCCAGCGGCTCTTACCCGCCTTACCGATGCGGATGATCTCATGCTCGATGTTGCCGAGCTGGCCGACGGTGGCGCGGCACTCGATGAGGACCTTGCGCACCGCGCCCGAGGGCAGACGAACCTGGGCGTAGCGGTCCTCCTTGGCCATCAGCTGACCGGAGGTGCCGGCCGAGCGGATGATCTGGGCGCCGCGGCCCGGCTTCAGCTCCACGTTGTGGATGACCGTACCCACCGGGATGTTCAGCAGCGGCAGGCAGTTGCCCGGCCGGATGTCCGCGTTCGGACCGGCGAACAGGGTGTCCCCCACCGCCAGGCCCACGGGGGCCAGGATGTAGCGCTTGTCGCCGTCCGCGTAGTGCAGCAACGCGATGTTGGCGGTGCGGTTCGGGTCGTACTCCACGGAGGCGACCTTGGCCGGCACGCCGTCCTTGTCACGACGCTTGAAGTCGATGACGCGGTAGCGGCGCTTGTGACCACCACCCTGGTGACGGCGGGTGATGTGGCCGTGGACGTTGCGGCCACCGGAGCGCTTGAGCGACTCGGTGAGCTTCTTCTCCGGCGTGTCCTTGGTGATGTCCGCGAAGTCGGACACCGTCATCAGGCGGCGAGCAGCGGAGGTCGGCTTGTACTTCTTGATGCCCATGGTGGTTTCCTCAGACGGTCAGCGCGGTGCGCCTAGGCCGTCCCTCCCTCGAAGAGCTCGATCTTGTCGCCCTCCTTGAGGGTGACGACGGCCTTCTTGTAGTTGGGGCGCTGGCCGATGCTCCGGCCCACACGCTTGACCTTGCCGCGGACGACGTTGGTGCGAACGCCCTCGACGGTGACCTTGAAGAGGCTCTCGACCGCGCGAGCCACATCCACCTTCGTCGCCTTCTTGTCGACGATGAAGGAGTACTGGCGGAACTTCTCGCGAGCCTGGTCCAACTTCTCGGTGATGAGCGGACCCTTGATGACATCGTGGAGCTTCATGACAGGGCCTCCTGGATGGCCTTGGCGGCCGCGGAGGTCAGCACGAGCTGCTTGTGCCGGAGCACGGACTCGAGGTTGAGACCCTCGGGCGGCAGCACGTCGAACTGAGCCAGGTTGCGCACGCTGCGGTGCAGATTGATGTTGCCCTTGTCGTCAATGACCAGGGCGTTCTCCAGCTTCAGGCGCTTGGTGAGCACGTCGAAGGCCTGCTTGCTCTTCGGCGCGTCCAGCTTGAAGCCGTCCAGGATCACCAGGGCGTTCTCCTTGACGCGCAGGCTGAGCGCCGCGCGGAGCGCGCCGCGACGAACCTGACGGGGAGGACGGTAGGTGTAGTCCCGGGCCTTGGGAGCCATGGCCTTACCGCCACCAACCCAGTGGGAGGCGCGGATGGAGCCCTGACGAGCGCGGCCAGTGCCCTTCTGCTTCCAGGGCTTCTTGCCACCGCCGCTCACCAGCGAGGTGTTCTTCACCCCCACCGTGCCGCGACGCCGGTTGATCTGCTGAAACTTCGACACCTCATAAAGGAGGTGCGGGTTCGGCTCGGCGCCGAACACCTCGTCGGAGAGCTCGATCTCCGACACCTGCTTGCCATCCAGGTCGATTACCTTGAACTTCGCCATGACATTTCCTCGGGGGTCGGAGTGGAACCGCGCCAGTCCTCTCCCGCTTCCTAGGACTTGATCTCCACGTCAACGCCAGCCGACAGATCCAGCTTCATCAGCGCATCCAGCGTCTGCTGAGTGGGCTCGAGGATGTCGAGCAAGCGCTTATGCGTGCGGATCTCGAACTGCTCTCGGCTCTTCTTGTCCACGTGCGGCGACCGCAGAACCGTGAACTTGTTGATGCGCGTGGGAAGGGGGATCGGACCGGCCACCTTGGCGCCCGTGCGCTTGGCCGTCTCAACAATCTCCCCGGCGCTCTGGTCCAGGAGCTTCGAGTCGTACGCCTTCAGCCGGATGCGAATCTTCGTTGTCGCCATTTCGAAAAAACCTCTTTGACGGCCCCTAGCAGTGGAGGCGTTACGACCGACGTCCCCTGGATGTCACAGAGCCGTGCTTCAGACGAGGGGCGCGGCATGTACCACCCCACCCCTCTGGTTGCAACTGTATTCCGACACTACCCCGGCAGTCCGTTTTCTGGCCGCCGGGGGAGCAGCCGGGAGAACCTACTCAATGACCTCAGCCACGACGCCGGAGCCCACCGTGCGGCCACCCTCGCGCACGGCGAAGCGCAGCTGCGCATCCATGGCCACCGGGGTGATCAGCTCCACCTCGATCGCGATGTTGTCGCCCGGCATCACCATCTCCACGTTGTCCGGCAGCTTCACCGTGCCAGTCACGTCCGTGGTGCGGAAGTAGAACTGCGGACGGTACCCCTTGAAGAACGGAGTGTGACGGCCACCCTCTTCCTTCGTCAGCACGTAGATCTGCGCCTTGAACTTGGTGTGCGGCGTGATGCTGCCCGGCTTGGCCAACACCTGGCCGCGCTCCAGGTCCTCACGCTTCAGGCCGCGCAGCAGCGCGCCGATGTTGTCGCCCGCCTGGCCCTCGTCCAGCAGCTTGCGGAACATCTCCACACCCGTGACGACCGTCTTCTGCGTCGGGCGCAGACCCACCACTTCCACTTCCTCGCCCACCTTGATGATGCCGCGCTCCACGCGCCCGGTGGCCACCGTACCGCGGCCGGCGATGGAGAACACGTCCTCCACCGGCATCAGGAACGGCTTGTCCGTGGCGCGCTTCGGCGTCGGGATGTACTCGTCCACCGCCGCCATCAGCTTCAGGATGGAACCCTCGCCGATATCGCTGGTGTCACCCTCGAGCGCCTTGAGCGCGCTGCCGGGGATGATGGGGATCTTGTCGCCCGGGAACTCGTACTTCTTGAGCAGGTCGCGAACTTCCATCTCCACCAGCTCGCGCAGCTCCGGGTCGTCCAGCATGTCTACCTTGTTCAGGAAGACGACGATGTAGGGCACGCCCACCTGGCGGGCCAGCAGGATGTGCTCACGCGTCTGGGGCATCGGGCCGTCAGCAGCCGACACCACCAGGATGGCCCCGTCCATCTGCGCCGCGCCCGTGATCATGTTCTTCACGTAGTCGGCGTGGCCCGGACAGTCCACGTGCGCGTAGTGGCGGTTCTTCGTCTTGTACTCCACGTGGGCCGTGGAGATGGTGATGCCGCGCTCGCGCTCCTCGGGAGCCTTGTCGATCTGGTCATAGGCCATGAACGTCGCGCCACCCGTCTTCGCCAGCACCTTGGTGATGGCGGCGGTCAGCGACGTCTTTCCGTGGTCCACGTGCCCGATCGTCCCAATGTTCACGTGGGGCAAGCTTCTGTCGAACTTCTCCTTGGCCATGACTTCTCCTGGTGGGGCCGACCCGCGGGCCGGCATTTCTCGGGGAAAACTAAAGGTGCTGCGTCCTGCTCCAATGTGACTGAAAGATCAACAGAAATCGGCAGGGTGGCCACCCTGCGGGCAGCCTCTATGAGTTCACTGCCCGCTTCTGGGCAGGCGCATAGTGGCTGAACTGCATGGTGTAGGTGGCTCTTCCCTGGCTCTTGCTGCGCAGGTCCGTCGAGTACCCGAACATGGCGGCGAGCGGCACCTGCGCCTGGATGGCCTGCACTCCGCCAGGCCGAGGCGTCATGCCCTGGATCTTCCCCTTCCGGCTGTTCAGGTCGCCGATGACGTCCCCCATGAACTCCTCGGGGGTGACGATCTCGCAGTTCATGATGGGCTCCAGCAGCACTGCCTGGGCCTTGTTCACCGCCTCGCGGAAGGCCATCGAACCGGCGATCTTGAAGGCGATCTCGCTCGAGTCCACCTCGTGCGTGGAGCCGTCGAAGGCCTCCACCTTCACGTCCACCATGGGGTAGCCCGCCACCGGGCCGTTCTGCATGGACTCGGAGACGCCCTCCTTCACCGCCTGGACGAACTCCTTGGGCACCGCGCCGCCGGTGATCTTGCTCTCGAAGGCGAAGCCCTTGCCCTGCTCGTTGGGCATCACCCGCAGCCAGATGTGGCCGTACTGTCCCTTGCCACCCGACTGCCGGATGTACTTGCCCTCGGCCTCGGCGGGGATGGTGATCGTCTCGCGGTAGGCCACCTGCGGCTTGCCCACGTTGGCGTCGACCTTGAACTCGCGCAGGAGCCGGTCGACGATGATCTCCAGGTGCAACTCGCCCATGCCCGCGATGAGCGTCTGCCCCGTCTCCTCGTTCGTCCTCACCCGGAACGAGGGATCCTCCATCGCCAGCTTCTGCAGGGCCTGGATGATCTTGTCCTGGTCCGCCGTGGACTTCGGCTCGATTGCGATGTCGATCACCGGCTCGGGGAACTCCATCCGCTCGAGGATGATCGGGTGCTTGTCGTCGCAGAGCGTGTCACCGGTCGTGGCCAGCTTCAGGCCCACCACGGCGCAGATGTCGCCGGCGAAGCACTCGGTGAGCTCGTCCTTCTTGTCCGCGCGCATCTGCACCAGGCGGCTGACGCGCTCGCGCTTGCCCTTCACCGAGTTCCACACCGCCGTGCCCGCCTCCAGCCGCCCCGAGTAGACGCGCAGGAACGTGAGCGTCTGGGCGCTGAACGTCGGGTCATTCATGATCTTGAACGCCAGGGCGCTGAACGGAGCCTTGTCGTCCGTGGGGCGCTCCTCGTCCTCCCCCTTGGGGCTCTTGCCGTGCACCGGGGGGATGTCCAGCGGGCTGGGCAGGTAGTCCACCACCGCGTCCAGCAGCGGCTGCACGCCCTTGTGCTTGAACGCCGAGCCGCAGAACACCGGGAAGATCTTCAGGCTCACGCAGCCCTTGCGGATGGCGCCCCGGATCTCGTCCTCGGTGAGCTCCTTGCCCTCGAGGAACTTCTCGGTCAGCGCGTCGTCCTGCTCGGCGGCGGCCTCGATCAGCTCCGCACGGGCCGCCTCGGCCTTGGCGAGGAACTCCTCGGGGATGTCCACGACGTCGTACTTGCTGCCCATCTCCGAGTCGTGGAACACCAGCGCCTTCATCCGCACCAGATCGATCACGCCTCGGTGCGCATCCTCAGCACCCAGCGGCAGCTGCATGCGCACCGGACGAGCGCCCAGCTTCTCGCGGAGGGTGCCCACGGACATCTCGAAGTCCGCTCCCACCCGATCCATCTTGTTGATGAAGCAGATGCGCGGAACCTTGTACCGGTCCGCCTGGCGCCACACCGTCTCGGACTGCGGCTCTACGCCGTTCACCGCGTCGAAGACCGCAACCGCACCGTCCAACACGCGCAGGGAGCGCTCCACCTCGATGGTGAAGTCCACGTGTCCCGGTGTGTCGATGATGTTGACGCGGTACTTCTGGTCCCGTCGGCTCCAGAACGCAGTGATGGCGGCCGAGGTGATGGTGATGCCGCGCTCCTTCTCCTGCGGCATCCAGTCCGTGGTGGTGTTGCCGTCATCCACGTCACCCATCTTGTGGATGGCGCCTGTGTAGAACAGGATCCGCTCGGTGGTCGTGGTCTTGCCGGCGTCGATGTGCGCCATGATGCCGATGTTGCGATAGCGCTCGAGTGGATACTCGCGAGGCATGGCCCAATAACCTTCTTCAGAATCAGGGGCGGATGAATCCCGCCCCTTACGTCACGACCAACAAACGGATTGTCAGAGAACTGCAACACCCGGATACGCCAAGCGCATCCGGGTGTCAGACCGCGAGGCCGGAAAGGCCTACCAGCGGTAGTGCGCGAAGGCCTTGTTCGCCTCCGCCATCTTGTGCGTGTCCTCGCGCTTCTTCACGGCGTTGCCGCGGTTGTTGGCGGCATCCATGATCTCGCCGGCGAGCTTCTCCTGCATGGTCTTCTCACCACGCGCCTTGGCGTAGGAGATGATCCAGCGCATGCCGAGCGCCACGCGACGGTCCTGACGGACCTCGACGGGAACCTGGTAGGTGGCGCCACCGACGCGGCGGCTCTTCACCTCGAGGACCGGCTTGACGTTGTCCAGGGCCTTCTTGAACGTCTTGAGGGGATCTTCCTTCGCGCGCTCCTCGATGAGGGCGAAGGCGCCGTAGCACACGCCCTCGGCGATGGACTTCTTCCCCTTGCGCATCAGGTCGTTGACGAACTTGGTGACGAGCCGATCCTGGAACTTCGGATCCGGCAGAATCTTGCGCTTCGCTACTACGCGACGACGAGGCATCTCTTCTTCCCTTACGCCCCAGTCCCGCTTTGCGGAACCCTTCGGGGCTTCATGAACTGAAAGGAACTACGAAACCGGGCGCGCTCCCCAGGGTGTGGGGCGAGCGTCCCAACTCAACTTCTGGAGGTGATCGGACTGCTTCAGCTCGGACGCTTGGCGCCGTACTTCGAGCGGCCCTGCTTGCGGCCCGCCACGCCCACGGAGTCCAGCGTTCCACGGATGATGTGGTAGCGGACGCCCGGGAGATCCTTCACACGACCGCCGCGGATCATCACCACCGAGTGCTCCTGGAGGTTGTGACCCACGCCGGGGATATAGGACGTAACCTCAATCCCGTTGGTGAGACGCACACGCGCCACCTTGCGAAGGGCCGAGTTCGGCTTCTTCGGCGTGGTGGTGTACACGCGGGTGCAGACGCCACGCTTCTGAGGGCACTCCTTCAGCGCGGGGCTCTTTCCCTTGATGTTCAACTTCTCGCGGCCCTTGCGGACCAACTGGCTGATCGTCGGCACTGACGCTTCCTTCTCTCATGGCCGCCGTCGCTGGACACGGGGCAGCACATATAGACCTACAATTAGGCTAGAAAAAGGGCCGCGAGTATAGGGACGGACCTTCCCGTGTCAAGCTCCGCCTGACCCTCGGTAGCTAGGAACCGATGGGAGGGAGGCGATCCATTCCAGAAACACGCGGTTGCGGCGCTCCTCTACCCCTTCGTGCCACTAGAAGTCGAGCACCATGACGAGCGCGTCCTCTTTCTCGTCCACGTAGTAGTTCGGCCGGACACCGACCGAGCGGAACCCCAGCGACTTGTAGAGGCCGATCGCCGCCTCGTTGCTGCGGCGCACCTCGAGCGTCGCCAGCGAGCAGTGCCGGTGCCGCCCCCGAGCGAGCACCTCGTCCATCACCGCCCGCCCCACCCCGCGCCGGCGTTGCTCGGGCGCCACCGCCACGTTGAGCACGTGCACCTCGTCCTGGACGATCCAGAAGATGGCCAGCCCCAGCAGGTTCCGGGCACCCGTGGGCAACGGCTCCTCCACCAGGAGGATCGTGGACCAGTCGTGATCCAGCTCTCGCCGCAGCAGTTCGGGCGACCACGGGTTGCGGAAAGCCGCCTTCTCCAGCGCGATCACCGCCGGCATGTCCTCGTGGGTCATCTGCCGGATCACGAACGGATGCTTGCCCTCCCGGGGGGCCTCCTCGCGCATCTGCCTCATCGCCGCGCCTCTCTCGCGAAGGGAGCCACCCGCCGCACCTGCGCGGAGGCTCGAAGCTGGGCCAGATCCTCGGCGGTCAGCTTATCGTACAGCTCCCGCTTCAGCTTGTTCTGGAGTTGCACCTTCACCGCCGCGTAGCCCTCAGGGTACTCACTGGCGTGCTGCTGAAAGTAGCGAGAGACCTCGGCCTCGCTCACCTGAGCCCTCGGACGGATACGGCTGTCCAGGATGCGCTCGGCTCGCACGCGCCGCCCCAATACCTCCGTGAGCAGCTTCAGGTCCGCCCCCGATCGCGCCAGGAAGTCCTGAAACGCTTCCTCGCTGTCGAAGAGCCGCCGGAACTTCTCCACCCGCGCCTCGACCTCCGCCTGCTCCGTCGGGAAGGCCTCCAGCCGATCCGCGCTCAGCACCTGCAGCCGCAGGTTGATCGCCAGCTCGAGCCCTCCCTTCAACGCCTCCTCATCGAGCGGCTCGACGGCTGCCTGCAAGGCCCCCTGCTGGACGAACGCCACCCGCGTCTCGAATTCGAGCTCGCTCCGGGTGAGCACCTGGCCCTCGATGACCGCCACCACCTGATCGACGATGCGCCCCTCGGGCTCCTCGAAGGCCGCCTCGGGCACACCCGTACCGGGCGCCTGGGCCATCGCGGCGACAGGGACAAGCGTGAGCCACCCCGCCCACCCGAGGATCATGGCTCGACGGGGGCGCGGCGTTGCCTTGGCCTCCTTCATCTCGGGCCACTTTATACATCGCGCCCCGCAGCACGCATTGTGCTGGCGCAGTCCGTCAGGCTGGTTACGTTCTTGCAAAAGGAATTTTCAGGACAGAACGGCAATGGCGGACGACTACTACCAGATTCTCGAGGTCCCTCGGACAGCGTCCGCGGAGGACATCAAGAAAGCCTTCCGGAAGCTGGCCCGTAAACACCACCCCGACGTGAACCCCGGCAACAAGGCCGCCGAGGAGCGCTTCAAGCAGATCAACACTGCCTTCGAAGTGCTGTCGGATCCCAAGAAGCGCAAGCTCTACGACGAGTTCGGCGAAGATGCCGCGAAGCTCGGCTTCGATGAAAAGAAGGCCGAGACCTTCCGTGCGTATCGCTCGGCTCGCACCGGCGGAGGAGGCGCCGCGGGGGGTATCCCCTTCTCCGGCGGCGGCGGCCAGGACTTCGACCTGGGCGATATCTTCGGAGACATCTTCGGCCGCGGGGGCGGCACGGGCCCCGGTGGCTTCGACATCAATGATCTGATCGGGCGCCAGCGCGGCGCAGCGGCCCGGGGAGGACCCGAGCGTGGTGAGGATCTCACTGCCCAGGTGACGCTCTCGCTGAACGAGGCCATCACCGGAACCGAGCGCGCGCTGTCGGTCCGGCGGCCCGGGCGCTGCCAGCGCTGCAACGGCCGCGGGGAATCGGGTGCCTCCGGCCCCTGCCCCACTTGCAAGGGAACTGGCCGGACACGTCGCAGCGCGGGGATGCCCTTCGCCGGCGCCTGCCCCACCTGCAACGGCACCGGCCGCGCCGCCGAGCCCTGCCCTCAATGCGATGGCACGGGCGTGACCGAGGAGTCGACGCGCCTCACGGTGAAGATCCCTCCCGGAGTACAGACGGGCTCCAAGGTCCGGCTCTCCGGCCAGGGCTCCGCTGGGCCTCATGGTGGGCCTCCGGGCGATCTCTACATCGAGACCGAAGTGGCCGAGCACCCGCTGGTGCGCCGCGAGGGAGATGATCTCTACCTGGACCTGCCGGTGACCATCACCGAGGCGATCCTCGGCTCGGAGGTGAAGGTCCCGACCTTCCAGGGCGAGGTGACCGTCAAGGTGCCTCCCGGCTCCCAATCCGGCCGGAAGATGCGCCTGAAGGGTCGCGGCGCGCCCTCGCTCAAGGGGGGATCCCCGGGAGACATGTACCTGGTCCTCCAGGTGAAAGTTCCCGAGGGAGGCGGCCCCGAGGTGAAGGCGGCGGCCGAAACCCTCGCCCGAGCCTACCCGGACGATGTCAGACGGGAGCTGAAGCTCTAGGCTCCCACCCGACGATGGGAATGGTCCTTCCTTCTTACCTATTGCCTTGACCGGCGCCTCGTCCTACACGGCGCCTCCACATCTCGCCTCAGCGGAGCACACACATGGGCCTCTTCGACTTCTTCGGTGGCTCCGGCCCCGAGAAAGCCCTCAAGCTCAAACCCAAGGTGACCCAGAAGTATGGGGATCCCGCCACGCGCCAGAAGGCCATCCAGCAGCTCGGGGAGATGAAGTACCCCGAGGCTGTCAGCGTGCTGCTGGCGCGCTTCACCCTCACCGTCGAGCCGCTCACCACGGACGCCGATGAGAAGGAGCACGTCTACGAGCTCATCAAGGGCTTCGGTAAGGACGCCATCGCTCCCATCCAGGAGTTCCTCCGCAAGAGCGATCAGGCCACCTCCTGGGCCCTGCGGCTTCTGGGTGAGCTGCTGCCGGAGCCCGAGGTGATTGCCACCTGCGTGGACACGCTCACCCACTTGAGCAGCCACTACACGCGCGACCCCGAGAAGAAGGTCGTCCTCCTGCACCACGTCACCGGCAAGGAGGATCCGCGCATCGCTCCCGCCGTGCTCCCCTTCCTGGAGGACATGGCCGATGACGTGAAGATCGCCGCGCTCAAGGCGCTCGCACCGAGCAAGCACGAGCCGGCCCGCGAGCCCATGCTCAAGCTGCTCACCGCCGATGACACCGCGCGTCGCGTGCAGACGGCGGCCCTCGCGGCGATCCACGAGAGCGGCTTTGGTGTCCAGGGCTTCCGAGAGAAGGTGGAGGCACTCCTCGTGGAGCCCTACACCGTCGACAAGGCGGGCCTGGTCGTCAAGCGTCAAGCGTGAAACGGGAGCCAAGGGCTGATGTCGGGCAGCCGACACGCCCCCCGCCCTTTCGTGCACACCTGCCCGGGCGGGTCATTCCCCCCCGTAGAGGCATTGAAGGAGGATGGCCCCCGGTTTCCTTCCCGTCGCGAGAATCCCTTGCCCTCCTCCAACAAGAAGAAAGGCCCCCGTCTGGCTGAGGTGGTCGCGCTTCGCCCCCATCTGAAGAAACCGGCCAAGCGCGCAGTGCGCCCCAATCCTCCCGTCGAGCCAGAAGCCGCCGAGAGCGCTCTGCTGGAGATGGCGCGCAACCTCACCACCAGCGCCGGCACCACTGAGGTGCTCCGGCTCTACCTCCAGACGATCTTCAATCTGCTCAAGCCGAAGGTCTGCTACGTCGCCCGCTTCTTCGCGGAGCGCAAGCAGCTCCACGTCGAGCACGTCCGCGGCCGCTATGATGACCGCGTCACCGCCGCCGTCCCCGACGAGGGCGTCGTGGGCCGCGCCTTCTCCCAGAACACCGTGCTGCGCGAGGACGACACCGTCGTCGTCCCGCTCGAGAGCTCCCAGGGCGTCACCGGGTGTCTGGCCATCATCGCTCCCCGGCGCGAGGCCTCCGAGACGCTGCTGCGCTCGCTGGCGGGGCAGCTCTCCGCCGCCTACGAGGTGGCGCGCCTCAGAGATGACTCGGCCCGGCGCAACAAGGACCTGCAGACGGCCATCGCCGGCCTCAAGAGCCTGGAGCAGCACCGCGAGGAGCTGCTCGGCAACGTCTCGCACGACCTGAAAAACCCCCTCACCACCATCAAGGCCTATCTGGCCATGGTGGGCCGCGAGAAGCTGGGCGGCCTCACCGATCCGCAGCGCCGTGCCCTCCAGACGTGCGACCGGAACGCGGACCGCATGCTGCGCATGGTGAACGATCTGCTGCTCATGTCCCGGCTCCAGTCCGGGAAGATGCAGCTCAACCAGCGCCCCTTCGGCCTCAAGGCCGTGGCCGAGGAAGTCCTTCGCGGGCTGGCGGCACTCTCCGAGCACAGCAAGGTGCGGCTCTACGTCCCGCCGTGCACGGAGGTTTTCGTTCGCGGTGACCGCGAGCGCATCGCGGAGGCCATCCACAACCTCGTGGAGAACGGCATCCACCAGAGTGAGGAAGGCGGCACCGTGGAGGTGCGCGTCTCCGCCGAGGAGGGACTCGCCGCCCTCTCCGTCAAGGACAGCGGCCCGGGGCTCTCCCAAGAGGATCTGGAGAACATCTTCGATCCCTTCTACCGCGCCCGCTCCGGCGCGCCGCGCCCCCTGGGCGGCCGCCTGGGACTGCCACTGGTGGCCAAGATCCTCTCGCTCCACGGGGGTCGCGTGGACGGAAACAGCACGCTGGGTGAGGGCTCCACCTTCCAGATGGTGCTCCCCATGTTCGCCGGGGCGGTGAGCACGCCCGAAATCACCCAGGCCGCGCCCCGCGCCGGTGGAATCCTCCTCGTCGAGGACGATCTGGACTGCCGCGAGGTCCTCCAGCAGGTGCTCGAGCAGGAGGGCTACCGGGTGATGTCCACCTCGGGAGCCGCTGAAGCCCGCTCCATCCTCTCGCACATCCGCCCGGCCATGGTGCTGCTGGATCTGCGCCTGAGCCAGGAGGATGGACGCTCCGTGCTCCACTTCATCCGCGCCACCGAGTCGCTCTCGGACGTCGTCGTCTACATCATCTCCGGCGCCAGCGAGGTGGCCTCGCTCACCTCGGGCCAGGGACTGGACCGCATCGACGGGTTCTTCGAGAAGCCGCTCCAGCTACCCCGCCTGCTGGATACCGTGGCGGCGGTGGTCCGCCCCAGCCGTCGCAGCCCAGGCGTCCCCTAGAAGAGGCCCCTCGGGGGATACGAAAGAGGCTGGAAAGCCGCTTTCCTTCGCTAGTATCCGCCCGGCTTGGAAGCCTTTCCGCCGGAGGAAGCCAACGTGGAGACTGCGGTGGCCGGGACTGCGAATCAGGGAGCGAGCTTGCTGAAGGAAGAGTTCGGACCGGTCTCCCGGTGGCTGGGAGCACGCTACTTCGATGGCGTGCTCTTCCCTCCGGAGTCCGAGGTCGAGCTGCGCGAGCTGCATGCCAAGGGCTTCGTCGTCCACGTCATGCGCTCCACCGCGTGGATCAACTTCCTCTATCTGGCCTGGGCCATGGTGCGCCGCGCCCTGCCCCCCATCCGCGCCGTGGTGAACCTGCGCCCCTGGTTCACCCGCCCCTTCCGCCTCACGGCCCAGCGCGGTGACTTCGACGTGCGCTTCACCTACGCCCGGCGCCACGGCGGCAGCGGCCTCATCTTCCTCAAGAAGACGGCGCTGATGAGCCCCTCGGGCAAGGACATCGAGGAAAACCCCTTTCCGGCACTCGTCGCCATGGCTCGCAAGGGCGACCGCACCGTGTTCCTGGTGCCTGAGCTGTTCGTCTGGGAGAAGCGCAGCGCGCGCATCAAGCCCAGCATCATGGACCGGATCTTCGGCAGCCCCGAGGCCCCCGGCTTCCTGCACTCGATGGTGGCCTTCTTCCGCAACTACCGCCGCGCCCAATTCCGCGTCGGCGAGCCCATCGATCTGCGCCGCTTCATCGAGGAGAATCCCCAGGACTCGGACGAGGTGATTGCCCGCAAGGTGCGCGGCGCCCTGAACGTCCACCTGACCCGCGAGACGCGCGCCGTCTTTGGTCCTCCCCTCAAGCCCACCGAGCGGCTCATCGACGAGACGATGCGGGATCGGCAACTGCGCAAGGCCCTGGATGTCCACGCCGCCTCCGTGAACCGCCGCCCCGAGAGCGTCTACCGCGATGCCCGACGCAACCTGCAGGCCATCGCCGCGCGCCCCTCGCCCACCGCGCTCGCCTTCGCCTCGCCCCTGCTGGACTGGGTCTTCCAGCGCATCTACGACGGCATCGAGGTAGATGAGGCAGGTCTGCACCGCGCCCTCAAGGCCGGTGGCATGGCCCCCATCGTCCTGTGCCCCTCGCACAAGAGCCACGTGGACTACCTGGTCATGAGCTGGGTGCTCTGGAACCGGGGCTATGCCGTGCCGGTGGTGGCCGCCGGTGCCAACCTCTCGTTCTTCCCGCTCGGGCCCTTCCTGCGCCGCTGTGGCGCGTTCTTCCTGCGCCGCTCCTTCAAGGGGGACCCCGTCTACTCCGCGGCCTTCCAGTCCTATGTGCGCAAGCTGGTCAATGACGGCGTGCACCAGGAGTTCTTCCCCGAGGGCGGCCGCTCCCGCACCGGCAAGCTGCTGCCTCCCAAGCTGGGCATGTTCACATGGCAGGTGGAGGCCGTGCTCGAGGGCGCTCGCAGCGATCTGATCTTCGTCCCCGTCTCCATCGACTACGAGAAGGTGGTGGAGTCCAGCAGCTACTCGAAGGAGCTGGCCGGTGGAGAGAAGAAGCCGGAGGACATCAAGGCCCTGCTGAGCACGCCCAAGGTGCTCGCGGCGCGCTACGGCCGCATCCACCTCACCTTCGACGAGCCCCTCTCGCTGGTGGAGCTCATGAAGAGCCGTGGCCTCACCCCCGGCGAGCCCGTCAACGACGAGCAGAAGAAGGGCCTGGTGCGCGCGCTCGGCAACCGGGTGATGTACGGGATCAGCAAGGTGTCCACCGTGACGCCGCATGCCCTGGTGAGCGCTTCACTGCTGGCCCACCGCCGCCGCGGCGTCACCCAGCGCGAGCTGTCCGACCGCATCACCCTGCTGCGCCGCATCGCCGAGGAGGAGCGCACCCCGCTCTCCAAAACGCTGCAGAACGCCCCGAGCGATCCCGAGACCCTGGGCGCCATCCGGGATGCCATCCAGACGTTCCGCTCGGACGGGATGCTGCGCACCCAGCAGGCTCGCGGCGAGGTCATCTACCAGCCCGAGGACGAGCGCCGCGCGGAGCTCTCCTTCTACAAGAACACCCTGATGAACCTGGTGGCGCCGCGCAGCCTCGTGGCCAACGCGCTGCTGGCGGGCACCCCCGCCCCCTACGAGACCGTGAAGGCCCGCGCGCTGTTCCTCTCGCGCCTCTTCAAGGTCGAGTTCATCTACCGGGTGGGCATCACCTTCGACACCATCTTCGCGGAGACGGTGGAGGCTCTAGTGAAGATGGGCTTGGTGCTGCGCGCGGAGGACACCCTCCAGCAGGCCCCCGAGGCCCACGCGCGGCCCTACCTGGAGTTCCTCGCGGATCTGCTGCGCGACTACCTGGAGGCCTACCTGCTGGCGGCGATGACGCTGAAGGACGTCGCCGACGGCGTAGCCAACGACCGCAAGGCTTTCATCAAGTTCGCCCTGGAGACGGGCCGCGCCGAGTTCCATGCCGGCCGCATCGGCGCCGCCGAGTCCCTGGGCAAGACGACGCTGGAGAACGCCGTGGCCTACCTGGTCGACCAGAAGTACCTGGTCGAGGAGGACAAGAAGCTCAAGCTGGGCCCGGCCGCCATGGATCCCGTGGCCCGCGAGCAGCTCGCTCACGAGATCCGCCAGTACCTCCAACGCGCGTGAGCCGCCGGCCCGCTGCTACGGGCCGGTGCGGAACGGAACGCGGACCTCTTCCACGAGCGGATTGCCCTCGTAGTCGGTGAGGATCGTCCGCAGCACCAGGGTGAAGCTGGCGTTGGGGGTGAAGGACTCCGACTCCGCATTCACCTCCACGGTGTAGGAGATGTCTCCCCGCTCGACGTCCTCGTCCCCATCCGTCGGAGCAGGCACGGAAATGCGCAGGGGAACCTCGTCCCGTCCAGAGTACACGGCGATCCCCGGGCGCAACGTGCGCACGTCCATGAACTCCGAGAAGGTGATCTTCAGCGTGCCGTCCGAGGCAATGCTGCCGTTGGCCGTCGGATTGGTGGAAGACACCTCGGGGGGAACGACGTCACGCACGCCCAGGACAGGATCGCCCGGATCCAGGCAACCGGCGAGGCTCAGGAAGGCACAGGCAGTCAGCAGGCGTCGCATCACCGGCACCCCTTCTGCACAAGGCTGGTCTCCGTGTGGCACTTGAGGCACGCCCGATCATTGGCCGCCGCGAGACGCTTGCAGTTGTTCGCGAAGCCGTTCGGGTGGGGGTTCACCTGCTGGCGCTGCGACAGCGCCGAGTGGCAGCTCATGCAGGACTCCTCCCGGTGGCAGGCCGTGCACTGACGGATGTCTCGCGAGGCGACGATGCCGTGGTGCTGCGGCCCGAGCACCTGCACCCAGGTGTTGTAGTCCGGGTGCACCTTGGCGTTGCGCGGCCTCAGGGTCTGATCCGCATCCATGCCCACGCCGACCCGCTCGTGGCAGGCCGCGCAGAAGGACTGGAGGCGGTGGCAGCTCTCGCAGCGCGCCGCATCCGTGCGCGCCTGCAGCGGGTGCAGGGTGATGAAGTCGTTGGGGTGCACGGACAGCGGCTTCTGCAGCGAGTCATGGCACTTCTGGCAGTACGAGTCCGAGTGGCACTGGGCGCACGTCTGCCGGGCCACCGCGGCGCGACTGCCGTGGGTGAACTCGAAGCGCGGGCCGTGATCCAGGCCAAGCGGATCTCCCTGCATGGGCCGGAGGATACCGGACGAGAAGTTGAGCTGGAGCCGCCCCGAGGCCTCCTTCAGGTGGCACGTCGTGCACGTGTTGGGAGCGGCCTTGCCGTCATGGCACTCGAAGCAGGTGGCCATCTTCGGCAGCTGCTGCCGCGTGGCCAGGTTCACCTTCGTCATGTCCCCGTGGCAGGTGACGCACTCCACCTTCTTGTCCAGGTGCACCTTGTGGGTGAAGCGGAGGTTCGCCGTCGGCATCTCCAGCTTCGCCGGCTCCTTGCGCACCGTGGAATCGAAGCCTGGGTGGCACGTGCCGCAGCTGGCCGGCGGATCCGTCTTCTTCCCCTGCTGAGCGGCCTCGATGTCGTGGCAGGTCTCGCACTCCTCGTGGCCGGGGAGGTTGCGATCCCGAGCCGCCTCGCTCTTGCTCACGGCGTCGTGACAGGTGGCGCAGTCGGCGCCGGCCTCCAGGTGCAGCGCGTGATCGAAGCGGAGCGGGATGTTCTGCGCGGGGAAGATGGCGAGGCTGCGCTCGCGGGCCGAGGCAGCCCAGGCCACCCCTGCCGCGGCCAGAGAGAGGGCAATGACGCCCAGGACGTTCCGGAACTGGCGGTGCATCTAGAGGTTCGCCTTGAGATCGAAGAGGAAGAAGACCTTGGTGTCCGATTTCGTGAACGGGTTCACGTTCTGCTCGACCACCAGGGAGACGCGGGCCGCCTGGCTCAAGGCCCGGCTGCCCCAGACCTGCGCGCCGAAGAAGTTGCCGCGCAGCTGCTCGTTGAACTCGTCATCCACGTGCGCCACGGAGAGTCGCGCATCCAGGTCCAACAGCCCCTGGTCGAAGCTGTAGCCGCCGGTGAGATCCACCCACAGCTGGTTGCCGCCGAAACCCGTGCGGTACGTCACATCCAGCGCCGAGCGCAGGCTGCCCCGCCGCAGCGAGGCCCCCACGGCACCGCCCACGTTCGTGGAGGAAGGAGCCCCCTCCCCGTCCACGTCGTCCGCGATGCCGAGGTTGTCGTTGAGATTGGTGTGGTACAGGCTGGCCAACCCCTGGACGTAGTAGCGCAACGGCCCCGTGGGGAAGAAGTCCACGCGAACCCGGCCCTCGTCTCTCGGGGCGAAGGCGAAGTAGTACCAGATGGAGTCCGAGGAGAAGACCGGCGTGAAGCGCAGGGCCTCGGCGCTCACAGCGAACACCTCGCGATCCAACCGCACCTGCACGCGAGCCTGAGCGGGCTTCATCTGAACCAGATCGAAGTCCAGGCTCGCCAGCGCGCTCACCCCGAGTCCCCGCGTGTAGCGGAGCTCGAGCCCGGCGCGCTCCAAGTCCGTCTTCCCATCCTCGATGGCCTTGCGATAGCCGAGCGAGCCGTTGAAGCCCTTCAGATCGCCCACCAGCAGCTTCGCGCCGTACACGGGCTCCACGGAGCCCAGGCTGTCGTCAGCGCCCACCACGCCTTGATCCAGGCGCCGCGAGTCGCTCTCACGCACGCCGTCCGGCTGGTACACCGACGAGCCGAGGACTCCCGCCCCCTTCACCCACAGGCCACCGTAGGCCTCCACGCCCACGCCAAAGCGAGACATGTAGCGCAGCCGCAGCCCGTCGAAGGACATGATGTCCATCGAGTCGATGTACAGCTGCCGCCCCAGCTTGCCCTCGAAACCACCGGCGGCGAACCGGGCGAACGCGTACATGATGTCCGCGTCCTCGGTCCTCAGGCCGTCCACCTTCGCGGCCTCGCCCTTGGGAAGACCCAGGTCCGCGAAGATGCGCAGGCTGGACTCGAAGCCCAGATCCTGTCCGGTGACCAACTCGAAGCCGTTGAGGCCCAGGTACTGCACGATCCGCCGTCGCGGTAGCAACACCACGTCGTCCGGCGTGGTGCCACGCCAGGCTCGGATCTGGTACGCCTGTGCCTCCGTGCGTGCCTCGATCTGGAATGCCGCCGCCGATGCCGATCCCGAAGCCAACACCCCCAACGCCAGGCCCAAGGCCCGGGTGGAGTGCGCGGCCTTCCCCATGCTTCGCTGCGCTCGATCCAGGAAGAACCTCAAAGTACCGGCATTATAGAGAGTTGCGTCGCGGACGCTTCACGGATTTCGCGCACCTTTTTCGAGAGTCAGGAGATCCCGGTGGAAGATTCCACCCCTAACCCCCTCCCCGAAGCGGTTCCTCCTGCTCCCGAGCCTCTCCCTCCGACGATGAGCCCGCTGATGGTGGCTGCGGTCACCACCGCGTTGGGTCTGGCGAGCTTCCTGACGCTAGGAGGCGTCGTCCAGCTCCTCAACGCGGCCTTCGGCATCTGGTTCACGGAGATCTTCATCTTCCTGGCCATCCCCTGGGTGCTGCTCCGGCTCGCACGCTATGAGCCCTTGGGGTTCACCGGGGTGCCGTCCTCTGGGCTGGCGCCCGCGGCGCTCGGCTTCGGGCTGGGAGTGGCCAACTTCTTCGCCTTCGTAGTGCCTATCCAGTTCGCCGCCCAGTCCGTGGCGCCGCAGTGGCTGAGGGACATGTTCGACGGCAGCCGCATCTTCGAGGGGCAGAACTCCTTGGAGCTGGTGGTGATGCTCGCGGGCGTCTCCCTGGCCGCGCCCGTCTGCGAGGAGTTCTTCTTCCGAGGAGTCTTCCAGAAGGGGCTGCTGGCCACCACGCTCTCCCGGACGAGCGCCGTGGTCATCACCGCGGTGGTGTTCAGCGCCTTCCATATGGATCCGGTGGGCTTCACGGCGAGGGTGGAGCTGGGCCTGCTGTTCGGGGCGCTGAGGCTCTACACGGGCTCGCTGTGGCCGGGGATCCTTGCCCACTCGGCCAACAACATGGTGTCCTCGATCCTGTTCCTCTCGGCGCGGCAGATGGGCTCGGAGGGGGCGGACGAGGAACCCGAACTCCAGTCCGTGATCCTGCTGATGATTGTGGGCCTGGGCGCCATGGGGCTCCTGCTGTCCATCGCGCGCAAGGTCCCGGCGTTCTGGGGACCCAAGGAGGACCCCTCCCCCGTCACGCGGAGTGCCCCCTCCCTCATGCGGCTGGCGCTGCCGTGGGCGGTGGCGGCAACCCTCTCCGTGGGAGCCCTGGTGTGGCTGGACAACCGGGGCATCCGCTTGAGCTTCGTCGACATGCAGTACCAGCTCCCCAAGCTGCCCAAAGACGCCACGGACTCGCAGCAGCAGGAGCGACGGGAGTTGCTGCGGCTGAGGGAGGATGTCCGAAAAGGGCGCATGCCCATCGAAGCCTATGAGGAGGAACGCGCCCGGCAGGCCTCGAAGACCTCTTCGGAGAGCTCACCCGAAAAGCAGTGAGCCCTCCGGCGGAGGACTCCGCCAGGAGGGCTCGGACCGAGTGCTGGAGGCTCGGTGCTACAGGAACTTGTAGGAGGCCACGTTGAAGATGGGCCCCACCATGTGGAGCGTCACCGAATCGTTGTCGACCTTGCCGTCGACTTCGACGCGCTGCCCCTCCTTCTTGATCTTCCGATCGCCTCCGGCGAGCTGGTAGGTGCAGCCGTCATCGCCCTCCAGCACCCACACTCCCGTCTCGATGTCTCGGAAGGCGACGCGCCCGCTCAGCTTCATACCGTCTCCTTCTTGAGCATGGCGCGGCCGATGAAGGTGCAAATCAGCATGTTCACCACGAGCCACGGCATGGCCAGGAAACTGAAGGGCATGTACGCCAGGCCGGGCGCCTTGGACCAGGCCGCGTAGCCCAGGAAGCCCGCGAAGCCGAGTGCCAGGCCGCCAATGGCCGGCCGCAGAGCGCGGAACTTGATGGCGAAGATCGAGAGCACCGTCGGGATGAGGGCGCTGTAGAAGAGCGGATTGGCCAGCTTGCCCCGGCCGAAGATGATGCGCTCCCAATCGGGGATGGGCAGCGACACGG
Source organism: Hyalangium versicolor (assembly GCF_020103695.1). Taxonomy (GTDB): domain Bacteria; phylum Myxococcota; class Myxococcia; order Myxococcales; family Myxococcaceae; genus Hyalangium; species Hyalangium versicolor. The sequence continues at coordinate 670,640 of NZ_JAHXBF010000003.1, read as the reverse complement.
CGTTCACCACGTCGGAGGAACCGCCGAACCACGAGCGCGCGAAGAACACGCCCACCGTCGCGAGCAGCAGCGGCACGAGGAAGCTCGGGGTGAAGAGGATGTTGAGGAAACCTGGCCGAGCGCGACGCCCCAGGGTCATCAGCACGAACGCCAGCAGCGCCAGCGCCCACCAGAGCGAGGGCCACTGCCCACCGGTGCCACCGAGCGCCTCCAGCGAGGCCTTCGCGTTGAGCAGACCGTGGCCGTACTGCTCGCTCCAGGCCTGGCCATTGACGCGCTTGGCGCCCTCGAAGAGGGCCTTCTCCACCTCATCTGGACCGCTGGCACCCGCCGCATACAGAAGCGCCGCCACCGCCGCCACGTGCGGAGTGGCCATGCTGGTGCCCTGATACGAGGCGTACACGGAGCGCGACACATCCCGCGGATCGATCGTGTTCTGGATGATGCCGTTCTGCTCGCCCTTGCGCTTGTCACCACCCGGAGCGGCGATGTCGAGATCCTTGCCGTAGGACGAGTACGGAGCCAGCGTCCCATCCGGGCCCACGGCGGACACAGCCACGGCACCCGGGTAGGCCGCGGGGTACTCCACGCGATTGCGCGCGGCATTGCCCGCCGCAGCGACCACCGTGACGCCCTTCTTGCGCGCGTACTCCACCGCGTCGGCCATGGCCTTCGAGTACCCGCCACCGCCCAGCGACATGTTGATCACCTTGGCGCCGTTGTCCGCGGCGAAGCGGATGGCGTCCACGATGTCCGCCGAGGTGCCAGCGCCAAAGTGGTTGAGCACCTTCACCGGCATCAGCGTCGCCTCGAAGGCCACGCCCGCCACGCCCTCGCCGTTGTTCGTCGCCTGGGCGATGGTGCCCGCCACGTGCGTGCCGTGCCCGTGGTCGTCGTTGGCGTGCTCATCGTCGTTCACGAAGTCGTAGCCCTTGGCGAACTTCGCGCCCTTCAGGTCCGGCACCTGCTTGAAGTCGTCGTAGTCCTCGTAGGCGATGCCGGTATCCAGCACCGCCACCACCACGCCCTTGCCCTTGCTGCTGTCCCAGGCCTTGGGCATGTCGATCATCTGCAGGTTCCACTGCTTGCCGTAGTCCGGATCGTTCGGAGTGAAGCTGGCGCGGAACTGCATCAGCGGCTCAGCGGACTCCACGGCGGGGTTCTGACGGATGCGCTCCAGGGCGCTCTCCACGTCATCCACCCCTACTGCCACGGTGAGGCCATCATCCTTGCCCTCGATCGAGTTGAACTCGAGGTCCACGCCCCACTCGTCCTCCCACGCATCGAACTGTTCCTTGGTGGTGCCGTCCTTGAAGTCCACCAGGATGCTGCCCGGCACCAGTTCCGCCTCCGCGAGGTCCAAACTCGGGGCTGACTGGCTCGTCTCGGGGGAGGAAGGCGCCTCGCTCTTGGACGAGCAGGCTGCGGCTCCGACCACCGCGAGCGCTACCACCGCGTTTGCCAGGATCCTTTGCATCATCGGCACTCCTCAAAAAGCGGGGTACTTCTTCAACAGACCCTACGAACGAATGGCGGAACGATTGGGTCTGTCTTCCAGTCTGGTCGACTGGAGGCCCGGCCGGCAAGCCGTGACGTGTTGAGAAACCTTAAGAAGTTGGAAGGCTTACGCGGCATCGGTCACTCGCCCGACAGCCGCTTCAGCCACGCGGCCAGGAACCGCCCGACCTGCGAGAGATTCCTGTGGAAATTGGGCCCCGCGTCATCGATCACCTCCAGCTCGCCCCGAGGCGCCTCTCCCACCGCCGCCGCCAGGGCCGCTCGAGACAGACGCTTGTCCTCCTCGCCCACCACCACAAGCAGGGAGCGATCCAACCGCGTCAGCTCCACCAATTCCACATCCGCGGGAGCCACCAGGCACAGCCCGCCCACCGCCGGGTGCCGGGCTTGCAACGCCATCGCCACCTGGGCTCCGCCGTGGAGCGAGGCCACCGCGAGGCTGGCGCTCTGGGCGTTCTCCAGCAGCACGCGCATGGCGGCCTCCGCGTCCTGAATGAGCTCCTCGCCCGTGCCGCGAGAGCCCTGGCTCCCTCCGACGCCCCGGTAGTTGAACCGAAGCGTGGGGAAGCCGGCCGTGGCCGCAGCCCACGCGAGCTCCGCGGCAATGACGTGATCCATTCCCCCGCCCTCCTCAGGCCGAGGCGCGAGCACGAGCAGGGGTGGCCTCTTCACGCCCCGGTGAGCCGTGCCCTCCATCACCTCGCGGCCGACGGGGATGAGCGTCGGGCGCTCGAGGAACTGCCCTTTGGTGACCATGCACAGGCACCTTAATCCTCGCCAGCCCAGGTGGCCGCTCCCTCGCACGAGAGCCCAGTGAGTCTGAAGCGACCCAGAGAACAGATGTTCAGCCAAAACACCATTCCTGATCGCAAAATGATCCAGGAATGATCCGGTGGTCCGCCATAAGACGCGGGGAATCTTTCCGGCACTCCGTGGCCCTCCCGAGGGGACCTGGGGCCTCTTTGCCGTCCGGTCTGCTAGGCTGGGCAGCCCCGTTTTCCCCCGCCCGGAGATCCAGCCCCCTATGACGCGAGAAGAAGCGCAGCGCCTGGCGAAGGCGCTACTGGCAGCCACTGGCAACCCCGACAGCCCTGGCCTCAACCCTCAAGGCTTCGGCGGCGTCGCCGTGGAAGGCGCGCAGCTCTATTTCGAGTGGCATGACAAGGAGCAGGCGCTCGAGTGCAGCGCCCTCATCTACAAGTTCAAGGATCCGCCCAAGCCCGGCATCATCGAGGGCTTCGAGCAGGAGCAGAAGGCCGGCACGGACACCGGTGGCGGCACGGTGGACTATGAGAAGGAGAACAAGTCCCTCTTCCTCAGCCGCACCTATACCCAGGCGCCTCCGCAGTCCTCCTTCATCGAGGACATGAAGAAGCTCATGAAGGCCAGCATCGTGTGGAACGAGACCGTGCTCGACCGCGTGGCCTCGAAGGTTTTCAAGAACTAGGCCGCCCAACGCATCGCGTTATTCCTGGGCCGCAACTTTTCCAGCCCAGGTACGACAATCCATCCCAAAGGCAGCACCTTCCCAAAAATTACGGAGTCCCGAATGAACCCCATCGAGCGCGGCCGCAATCTCCTCAACCAGGTGAAGACCGGCGCCGAGAAGGCCGTCAACAAGGTGGAGACGGCCGTTGAGAAGACGGTAGACAAGGTCCACGACGTGGCCGTGGACGCAGGCCACAAGATCCACAACGTGGTGGACGGCTTCGAGACCAAGGCCGTCAGCGGCGCCAAGGCGGTGCAAGGCTTCTTCGGTGGTGGCAACCAGGCGGACCGCGTCTATGACGGCCAGTTCGTCGGCACCGGTGGCAAGACGTTCCCGCCCGGCACCGCGCTGAAGGACATCCCCGGCGTCACCCCGAAGAACAACCCGAACCCCTCCGAGACGATCGTCTACGTCAACGGCATCAACACGACGAAGGACGGCCAGTACGGCAGCCTCGAGTCGATCGCCGAGACGACGGGCGCCAAGGTGGTGGGCATCCACAACGCCACTGAGGGCATGGGCGCCGACCTGGCCCAGTGCGTGAAGGACAAGCTGGACAAGGGCACCAACCCGGCCGTGGACACGCTGGCGGACACGCTCTACCAGGAGATCAAGGCGGGCCGCTCGGTGCACGTGATGGCGCACAGCCAGGGCGGACTGATCACCAGCCGCGCGCTGGGCCATGTGTACGACAGGCTGCGCTTGGAAGATGGGATGTCCAAGGGCGATGCGCAGAAGGCCATGAGCAAGCTGAACGTGGAGACGTTCGGCGCGGCGGCCATGCACTACCCGGACGGCCCCAACTACGTGCACTACGTGAACAAGAGCGACCTGGTGCCCGACGCCTTCGGTCTGGGCCCCACCAAGTGGAACCCGCTGACGGACGGCGGCCAGGGCTCGGTGACGCACCGGTTCAACGAGTTCCACCTCAACCCCATCGAGTCGCACAACTTCGAGTCCGTGTACCTGCAGCACCGCGTGCCGTTCGACCAGGCCCGGGCTGGCAAGTTCAACGACTGAGATGGCGACCGCACCTCGAAGTGGCCTTGGCGGCCTGCTGATGTCGTGGGTGGCCGGTCTGGCACCCGCGTCCCCGGCGGGTGCGCCCATGACTCGGGAGGGCGCCCAGCGGCTGGTGCAGTCCTTCGTCCGGCCCGAGGGTCCGCTGCAGAGCCCGGGGCTGAACGCGGAGGGCTTCGGTGGCCTCGTCATGGGCGGGGCGCAGCTCTACTTCGAGTGGCATGAGGACACGCAGGCGCTGGAGTGCAGCGCCCTCGTGTACAAGTTCCACGAACCGCCCAAGCCCGGCGTGCTCGAGACCTTCCAGAAGGAGGAGAAGGAAGGCACGGACACGGGCGGGGGCACCGTGAGCTACGAGCCCGAGAACCGCGGGCTGTACCTCAGCCGGACCTATACGGTGGTGCCGGACGAGCGCACCTTCGCCAAGGAGATGAAGCGGCTGATGAAGGCCAGTCTCCGGTGGAGCGACGAGGTGCTGGACCGCGTGGCCTCGCGCGTCTTCCACCCCGAGGAGCTCGAGCAGAAGTGATGCGCTGGAGGTGAGCAGCGGAGGCGACTCCCCTGCTCCCTCGCGCCTTGTGCTCACACCGAGGCGAGCACGTAGAACTTGAGGTACTTCCCCTCGGGGAACTGCAGGCGGACCGGGTGATCCGGCGGTTGGTAGCGCTCCTCCACGAGCGCCAGATCCACGCCAGCCTTGAAACCCGCCTCGCGCACCGCGCCCATGAAGTCGTCGGGGCTGACGCGCGCCGAACAGGACGCCGTGGCCAGCAGTCCTCCCGGCCGCAGCAACGCGAGCGCCTGCCGGTTGAGCGACGCGTACCCGTCGATGGCCGCCTGCACCGCGCGCTGGCTCTTCGCGAAGGCCGGCGGGTCCAGGATGATCAGATCAAACGTGCGTCCCTCGTCCTTGAAGGACTGGATGATTTTGAAGACGTCCGCGGCGAGGAAATCGTACTTCTCCGCCGGCAGCCCGTTGCGCGTGAAGTTCTCGCGGGCCAGCGCGATGGCGTCCGGATCCAGGTCCACCGAGAAGACGCTCCGGGCTCCGCCCAGCGCCGCGTTCACCGAGAAGCCTCCGCTGAAGCAGAAGCAGTTGAGCACATCCCGGTCCTTCGCCAGCCGACGGATGAGGAAGCGGTTCTCCCGCTGGTCCAGGAAGAAGCCCGTCTTCTGCCCGCGCCACGCGTCCACGAGGAAGATGGCTCCCCGCTCGCGGATGGGGATCAACTCCGGCGCGTCAGGCCCGTAGAGCATCCGCCCGGTGCCTCGGCCCTCGTCATCCTCCACATCGTCCCGAGCCACCTCGTCCCGGCCGATGATGCCTTTCAGCTCGGGGATCGCCGACTTGAATGCCTCGACGATGAGGTGGCGGTAGGGCGTGAGGCCGGCCGAGTACAGCTTGAGCACCACATGCCCCGCATACAGGTCCGCGACCACGCCCGGCAGCCCGTCCCCTTCACCGTGGAGGAGGCGGAAGCTGTCCGTATCGGTGAGATCAATGAGGCCCTTCCGTTCGGCGAGCGCCTGCTTCACCCGCCGCGCGATGAAGTCCGCGTCGATGTTCTCCCGCGGATCCCGCGTGAGCACGCGCACCGCGATGGCTGAGTGCGGATCGAAGTAGCCGCGCGCGACGAACTTCCCACCCTCGGTGAGGTCCACCACGCTGCCGGCGGGAATCTTGGGCACCTGCTCTAGCGCCTTGCGGAACACCCACGGGTGGCCTGCGCGCAGGTGGCGGCCCAGTCCGCGGGCCAGCTCGAGTCTCACAACGTTCACGAGTCACTCCTGAAGAGCCGGGCGATGGCCTCGCTGGGCGAGAATGGCTCGAGCCAGTTCCTCGAAGCCCCTCCCCTCGGCCGCCCGGGTGATGAAGGCCGGTGGCGCGTCGATGCGGTCCAGCACACCGCGCACGTTGGCCACGCCCACACTGAGGCTGAATGCCTCGAACATCGGGGCGTCATTGAAAGAATCCCCGGCATACACGGAGCAGCCATCCTTGGGCGTCAGCAACTCGCCCCAGGCCACGCGGGCGAAGCGCCGGGACATGGACAGCTTGTCGAAGCGCCCGATCCAGCAGTTCACGTGCACCGAGGAGCGCACCGCCGTCACACCCCGCGCGCGCAGCAGCGACTCGATGCGGCCGGCCGCCGCGTCTCCCAGCCGGGCCTCCTCGTTGTAATCGATGGCCAGATCCACCTCGGTGTACACGCTGTCCGAGGACAGCCGGGCCCCGGGAACCTGGCGCAGCACCCGGAGCACCTCCGAGCGCAGGCGCTTGCGGTTGGCCGCTCGCTCCGAGGGCGCCTCAGCGTACACCCGGCGCAGAGCACCCTTGGTATCACGGACGAAGAACAGGCCACCGTTCTCCACGATGACCCCATCCACCGGGAGTGTCCGAGCCCAGGCCTCGCCCCACCCCGCGGGCCGGCCGCTCACAAGCACCACCCGTAGCCCTGCCTCGGAGAGGCTCTCGAGCGCACGGATCGTCTGGCTGCGGAGCTTGTGGCCCGTGGTGAGCGTGCCGTCCACGTCCGTGAAGACACTGTCTACCTGAGAGAAATCTGCCTCTCGGAGAGGCCGGGGAACCGTCGCGCGACTGCTCGGACTCGCCTCCTGGGAACGACGCGACCGCCTCACGTGATCCCCAGGTTGGCCAGCAGTCCTTGCAGGTTCTCCAGCGTGGAACGCAGCTCGGCACCGGTGAGCGAAGCCAGCGGTGCCTTGCGCGCCTTGCGCAGGAAGGCATCCATGTTCGATTCCCGCCCGTAGAGAGACTGCCCGATGGCGGCGGCCTCGGCCAGCAAGCGCGCGGCAGAGGCAGGATCCGAATTCACCAGCCCGAACGCCCGCTCCAGCCGCACGCCACACGCGGCCCAGACCTCGCGGTCATTGATGATGAGCACCTGCCGCTGATTCATCGCGGCCAGCGAGCGCACGAGCGAATCGAGCGATTCCACGACGCTGAGCACCTCCTCTTTGGGTGGAGCGGCCATTTCCACCAGCGGCCCCACCTTCCCGCGCAGCTCGATGAAGTGCCGCTTGTCCTGGGCGCGCAGGCCCCGGTACGCCGCCGTCCGGCCGAAGGCGTCCATCTCGTTCTGGAGCTGCACGACGTTGTTCTGCACCTCTCCCGGCGCGGCATCGCGCACCTTCGCCAGCCGCGCGGAGAGAATGCGTCCCAGGTCGGCCACGATGGCGCGCACCGTCATGGAGGCCTTCACCTCGGCCTCGTAGCCGGGGACCACTTCCTTCCGGGCCACGTCCCCGAAGGCGCTGATGGACGTGAATACGAGATTGCTGATCTGCTCGCGGAAGAAGGACCGGAAGCGCTGGATCTCCGCCAGCAGCGTCCACCGATCGGACACCACCGAGGGGTTGCGCATGGTCTCGCCCAGTTGGGTGATCTCCTGGGCCATCTGAGTCATCGCCTCCTGCAGCGAGACCGATGAGTTCCTGACCCGGTCCGGGAACGAGCCCGGCGCCGCGCGGTTCGCCGACGGCTGGGGCGGGAACTGCTCCCGGATGACATTGAGCAGCCTGTTCACGTCCACCACTGTGTCCCGGATGACGGGAGCCATCTCCTCCCACAGGGACAGGTCTGCCCCCGTCTCGGTGGAGTGCGTCTCATACTTCACCAGGTCCATGTCGCTGAGTCGGGCGATGGCCTGTGCGGCAGCGGCGTACACCTTCCTCAGCCGGGCGGTGAACGCCGGATCCGGCAGCGTCTGGAGGATCTGCTCGAGCCTCGGAGAGAGAATCGGGGGTGGGGTATCGGCGGACACGGGGTCACTCTAGACCGATCTGGGGCCGGTGGGTTCTCGACTTCTGAGCCGGTTGGTTCTAGCAATCCGGAGCATGTTGCGCTCCCAGCATTGTGAGTCCGCCTCATGAAGATGCAGGTCTGTGTGCTGCACGAAGGTCGCACCCTCACCGGCGGCGAGGAGTTGCTCGACAAGCCCGGTATCAAGTGGATCGACGTGCTCGCCCCCAGCGAGGAGGGGCTGATGAAGCTCGCCGAGCGCTACTCGCTGCATCGGCTGGCCGTCGAGGACTGCCTCCACCTGGACCAGCGGCCCAAGCTGGAGGAGTACCCCAACCACCAGTTCATCGTCCTCCAGGGGTTCACCGCCGCCAAGGACATCTGCGACCTGACCCTACAGGAGCATCACTTCTTCCTGGGCCCTGACTGGCTGATCAGCGTCCACGAGTTCCCCTTCGATGCGCATGACGAGATCCGCCGTCGGGTCGAGAACGATCCGAAAGGAACGATCGAGCGCGGAGCGGACTTCATCCTCTACCTGCTGGCGGACGTGCTGATCGACAAGCAGTTCCCGATCCTGGACTCCTTCAACGACGAGTTGGAGGACCTGGAGGTGGCCATCTTCGAGCAGGCGGAGAAGCAGCACCTGCAGCGCATCTTCGAGCTGAAGCGGATGCTGGTGACGTTCCGGCGCGTGCTGTCACCGCAGCGGGACGTGGTGGGGCTGATGTCCCGGCGAGGCATCCCCAACATCCAGGAGAAGACCACGCTGTACTTCCGAGATGTGTACGATCACCTCGTGCGGCTGTACGAGCAGATCGACAGCGGCCGGGACATCCTGGGCAACGTGATGGACGGCTACCTGTCCATGGTGGCCAACAAGACGAACGACATCACCAAGCAGCTCACCATCTTCGCGACGATCTTCCTGCCGCTCTCGTTCATCGTGGGTTTCTTCGGACAGAACTTCAACGAGATCCAGCGCACGGACTTCTACTACGCGATGTGGGTGATGATCCTGGTGATCCCCATCGGGCTCATCGTCTGGTTCAGACACAAACGGTGGATCTGAGCGCCTCTGGAGGAACTCCATGCTGACGGTGACTGTCGACGGCATTCCCCTGCACTACCGGGACGTGGGCCAGGGGTTGCCGGTGCTGCTGCTCCATGCGTTCCCTCTGAACGGTTCGGCGTTCGACGCGCAGGTGAAGGCGCTCTCGGGCCGCTATCGCTTCATCCTCCCGGACGTGCGGGGTTTCGGACAGAGCAAGCTGGGCGAGGGCCCCACGGAGATGGGGCGCATCGCGAGGGATGCGCTGGCGCTGCTGGACGCGCTGAAGATCGACTCGGCGGTGGTGGGCGGTGTCTCCATGGGCGGCTACGCATCCATGGCGCTGCTGCGAGAGGATGCGGGGCGGGTGCGCGGACTGGTGCTGGTGGATACCCAGGCCACCCCGGATGACGAGGCGGGCCGGGCCCGGCGCGAGGCCACGGCGAAGGAGGCCCTGGAAAAGGGTGTGGAGCCCCTGGTGCAGGCACAGCTGCCGAAGCTGGTGGCGAACCCGGATTCACCCGCGGGCCGCGAAGTCGCTGCGATGATGCGGGCTGCGGCCCCCCAGGCGGTGGCGGCGGCACAGCGGGGCATGGCCCTGCGCGCGGACAGCAAGGACATCCTCGCGCGCTACGCGGGCCCAGCACTGGTGGTGGTGGGCGAGCACGACGCCATCACGCCCCTGGAGAAGGCAAAGCAGATGGCTGACCTCATCTCCGGGGCTCGGCTGGAGCTCATCCCCGGCGCGGGGCACCTGTCGAACCAGGAGCAGCCCGAGCGCTTCAACCCGGTGCTCGACAGCTTCCTGGCTTCGATCACGGGCTGAGCCTCAGGAACGAGGCTCCTCGGCTGGAAGCTCCTTCACCACGAGCGAGGTGAAGCTCCGGAACCCATCCGCGCGCGTCACTTTCAGCACGTAGAGACCCGGCTCCCAATCATGGGCCACTGTGAAGGAGAAGGACTGTTGCGCGGGACACGCGGAGCGTGAGCACCGAGGAGGTGTGGCAACGGTGAAGGGAGTGCTGCTCCACACCTTGGCGGCTCCAGTCCCTCCGTAGACTCCCAACCGGAAGACTTCGGCGCGAACCAGGGAGATCTCGTTGGTGGAGACCTCCACGGAGATGCTCTCTCCAGCCCGTGCGGCCTGAGCCGAGGCGCTCACCTGCAGCTGGCTGGGACTGGCCGGCCTCCCCATGCGCCAGGAGGGGTCTCCTTGCAGGCCACTCGTACGAGGGCGAGGTTCAGGTACGGGAGCTCTCACGAACCGGACGTCCTGTGGGGCTGACGGAGGAGCCTTCACGAAAGCGGAGGCTTCGCGCACCACCGGTCGCGCGACGTCCCTCGGCGCTTCGGTTAGGGAACGCGGATCGCTCCCCCAGCCCCCTGCCCACAGCCATGCCACGGCCCCCAGCCCCCATAACCCCCACCCCACCATGCCCACCCCCCACTGCCCAGGACAAGGTAGGCACAGGCAACCCGCCTGCCAACCGCCAGGATCCGGCGGCCCGTGGCTCAGCGAAGGAGGAAGTTACGGCTGGCAGACAATCTGGGTGCCATCCTGGGTGCAGGCCTGACAGGACTCGGTCTCCACGAGCACTCCCATCCGACACTCCACGACGGCCAGGCCATCCGCCCGGCAGAGGCCACGACCCTCGGCGCTGTTCGCGCAATTGTCCCCGGCGACATTGGCGGAGGTGTCACAGCGGATGGAATCGCTGGACTCCAGGCAGCCCAACGCGCCTCTGCAGGGAAGCGCGCGCCACACGCCCTGGCGGCACTCGAGCGCCTGCTTCTCATCGAGGCAGACATAGCCCGTGGTCTCGCACGAGTCGCCGACGTCCGGGCCACCGCACCCGGAGAGGAAGAAGAAGCCAACCAGAGGAAGAAGGGCAAGGAAGCGGTTCATGCAGGCGCCGACTATCCCGGGCCTCACGAAGCCGGTCAACCGCCGAGCGTCTCTCGGAAGTAGCGCCGGAAGTTGCCCCCCAGGATCCGCTCCACGAGCGGCTCCGGAAAGCGGCGCAGAAGCACCTCGGTGAGCCGAGGCAGATCCGTCACGTCCCGGAAGCCCTTGGGCAGCGCCACCATCCCGTCATAGTCCGAGCCAATCCCCACCCCCTCCTCCCCCATGACGTCGAGCGCGTGCGAGATGTGGCGCGTCACATCTTCGAGGGTGTCCCCGCCCAGATAGATGGGAGCGAGAATGATACCCACCACGCCCCCCCGGTCGGCGATGCGGCGGAGCGACTCATCCGACAGGTTGCGCCACCCTCCCCCGGCACCGCGCACCCCGGTGTGCGAGCAGAAGAAGCGAACAGAGGGGTAGGCAAAGAGCTCCTCCAGCGTGCGCTCGGAGGCATGGGCCACATCCACGCTCAGACCCACCCGCGCCATCTCCCGCACCACTTCCTGCCCCAGGGGCGTGAGGCCTCGGTTTCCCATCATGGGAAAGGAGGAGCCCCCAAGATCGTTGTTGGAGAGGTGGGTCAGGCCCATGAACCGCACTCCGCGCCGGTGCAGCTCCGCGAGCCGGTCCACACGCCCCTCGATGGCATGCCCACCCTCCACGCCGAGAATGGCGGACAGCTGCCCGTGAGCCAGGTGCTCCTCGAGCAGGGCAGCGGAGGTGGTGATGCGCACCCGGCCCTCGGAACGGCGACAGAAGTCCGCGAGCCGATCGATCTGCCACACGGCCCGGTTCCACTCCCCCGAGCGCGCCTCTCGGGGCCAGCCTCGCCAGGCTGCGAACGCCGGGAAGCCCCCGATGAAGGGGAACCCCCGGGTAACGATGGTGAAGCACTGCAGCTTGACCCCCGCCTCAAGCAACCGGGGGAAATCCACATGGCCCTCGGTGGAACGAACACAGAGGTCACGGTTCCACATGAGCGAGTCCGCATGGCCATCCGCGATGCACCACCGCCGGTGGAGTTCGTTCACGTCGCTCATGGCGACAGTCTCGGACGACATGCATCGAAGGACAAGCCACCTTCACCGGGCCTGCCTCACTCGCAATGCTCAACCGTCGAGAGGCACGGCGGGGAGCGCCCGACAAGAGCGCTCCCCCCGCCTACGACTGAGGTTCAGAGACTACTGTGAGCCTCCACCGGGCTCGTCACCGGGGAGATCCTCTTCCGGGATCTCGGCACCACTGCCGCGTCGCATGGCATCACCGCGGATGCGAGCGATCTCGCGCTGCGCCTCCCGGTGGCCGTAGCAGCGCCCCTGGCCCCCCAGGAAGGCCCACAACTCATCCCGCATCTCCATGGCAGACGGGTAGCGCACGGAGGGGTCTCTCTGGAGCGCCCGGGTGATGATGGCCTTCATGGCAGCGGAGAGCGCCTGGGTGGCGCGCTCCAGGTGTTCCGGGCGGAAGCGCTCCATGCGCATGGCCATTTGCGAGGCGGGCACCCAGCTCTGCTCCTCGCTCTCGAGAGAAGCCTGAACGGTGTTGGGATCCCCGGCCTCATGCATGGCCTCTTCCACCTCTGGCAGATCCAGCAGGTGCTGGCCTGTCACCATCTCCAGGAGGACAACCCCGAGAGAGAAGAGATCGGACCGGGCATCCAGCGGATGGAGCAGGAGGTACTCCGGGGAGGAGTAGGCAATATCCCCCTTGAGCAGCGGCCCCACCGTGGACATGCGGCCGTCCATTTTCGAGTAGGCGACAGCGAAGTTGGTGAGCTTGACGTGTCCCTGGGTGCCAATGTGGATGTTCCGAGGGCTGACATCCCGGTGGATGATGCCCAGCGGGCGGCCTTCGGCATCACTCAGCATGTGCGCATGGACGAGGGCATCCGCGACCTCACCGGCGACGTAGGCCGCGAACTCCTCAGAGAGGGGCTCTCGGCGCATGGCCGCCAGATTGAGGAGGGACTCCAGCGAGGAGCCATCCACGTGTTCCATGACGACATGCGGTGAGCCCTCATGCATGCGCACCAGGAACACTTGGGTGATGCAGGGGTGGTTGAACTGAATGGTGAGCTTGACCTCTTCCAAGAGCCGTGAGCGGGCGACTGCATCCGAGGGCTCCTGCAAACGCTTGATGATCACCGAGCTGCCGAGGACTTCCGAGTACCGGCGGCGCGCGAGCAGCATCTCTCCGCTGCTGGTGGATCCGAGGTACCGGACGAGCTCGTAAGAGGTGGGACCCGAAGAAAAGAGGATGATGGGTTTTGACGTAGAACGTTCACTGGGTGGGAACATCTCGTGCACTCCTTGAAGATTGGGCACGCGAATGGCCGCGCGTGTGACGGCTGGGGAGAGCAATCCAACCTTATAGGTTGGCCGTCCGGCATCCTACCAGAAAGCGCACCTGGGAGCGCGGTAGCTCTGCATCCAGGTAGGAATGACGGGAAGAACCTCATGGGTCGTCACCCTACCAAGGGGGGCAGACATTCCCTGCCCTACCCGCTCCATCCGTTGGCGAACTCCGCGCCGCATAAAAGAAAACGGCTCCCGCCGGGAGGCGAGAGCCGTCTTCTGGGTACCCCACCCGTGGGGTTCTACTTCTTCTTCACGGGGGTGAGGATGACGACGTCGCGAGCGACCAGGTCGTCCCCATCCGCCACGTAGGAGGCGCGCACCTCGGTGCCCTCCTTGAAGTCATCCAGATCGACCTCGCGGCTGTTCTGGGTTACACGAGTCTTGTCATCCGTCTTCAGCTTGACCTCGACGTTGTCCTTGGCGGGGACCACCAGAACGAGCGAGTCACCCGTCGTGGACCGCACCTGTCCCTGAACGGTCTCGTTCACGGCCAGGGTGTTCGTGTCGTTGCGCAGGTCCTCGGCGCGCTCCTGGTCCGCCTTGGCCACGTCCTGCTGCTCCTTGGCGACGTCCCGCTGGGCATCCGCGATCTCTTCCTGCTCGTCCTTGCGGATGTCAGCCCGCTCCTCGTTGGCGTCCTTGTGAGCCTCGGCGATGTCGCGTTGGGCGTCCTGCTGAGCCTCGGCGAGCTCGCGCCGCTCCTCCTGGGGACTGCGCTTGCAGCCCGTCGAGAGAGCCAGCCCTGCCACTGCCGCCACCGCCACCATGAGCTTCCGCATGCACCTCTCCTTTCGTTGCCTGACCAGGGAGCAGGGCTCCCCGGCGGTTGGGCAGAAAGTGGGTGCCTCCCCAGCACCTGAACAGCGCTTGTCAGAGTGCGGTGGCCACCTTAGGGGTAGCAGGCGACCGGCCGAGCCCTCACAGGTCAGCTCGCACCTCTCCGCAGGTTGACGAAGCCATTACTTGCCCCCGTCCGTGCCGCCATCCACGCCCCCATCCGAGGGGACTCCTCCGTCGGTGTCGCAGAACGGAGCGCCGCCCTGAGCCCATCGCCCAAGAATCTCGCGCTCCTCGGCGGTAGGGGCGGGACTGCCCATGGGGGGCATGTCCTGGAGCCGCACGGCACGCGCTTCGATGCGGGGGGCCATCTCCAGGGCGCCCTTGACGCCTCCGGCCGACTCGTAGATGTCCAGTTGGAAGTCTGTCCTGCCGCTGTTGCTGTGATCCGTGCCATGACAGCTCGACAGACAGTAGTTGGCGAGCAGCGGCTGGACGTCCGTACACCACGTAGGAACGGGCCCGGTCGGGATCTCACCCCCATCCGAGATGCCGGGCAGGCCCAGGGCCTCACAGGTCCGCCCTGCCCCGGGGCGCGCCGCGACGCACACGTACGAGTCCGGGCAGTCCTCCGCGACCTCGCATTTCTTCCCGGCGAAATCCATCACCGACACGGTGCAGCCCACCACGGCCACCACGCCGGCGACACACACACTCAAGACGGCTCTTTTCATGGCTGGCTCGGTTGCCCTCCACATCAGGGAGTGCCCCCATCACAGAAGGGTGCCCCACCGGCCGCCCAGCGCCCCAGAATCGCACGCTCGGCATCCGTGGGGGCGGGATTGCCCGTGGGCGGCATGGTCCGCTGATCGAACGCGCGGACCTTGATGCGCGCGGCCATCTCCTTGGCCCCCTTGGGTTGGTTTCCCGTCGGCTCGTAGTAGTCCAGACGGAAATCGGTACGACCACTGCCAGACGACACCTCTCCATGGCAGCTCGACACACAGCTCGCCGCCAGAATGGGCTGGACGTCCTTGCAGTACGTGGGCACCACGCCCCCATCCGTGCCCCCATCCGGAGTCACACTGGGCGGCGGGTAGATGACCTCGCAGAAGCGCTGGCCCTCCGGCCCCACGCAGGCATACGCCTCCGGGCAGTCCGTGTTCGCCGAACACGCGCGTCCCGCGTTCTCGTCCTGGGAGATGATACAGCCCGCAGCCGTCAGCACGGCCGCGAGCGTGAGGAAGCCACCTGTCAACCTAGCGTCCACGCGCCCTCTTCAGAAATGGTAGGTGAGGCTCGCCGCATCCGCGGCCGGTTCCGGAAGGATCTCCAACAACAGCCCGTAGGCGATCGTCAGGCCCGCCACGCCATACAGCACGTTCGACGTGGCCGCGGCCGTACGAGCCCGGCTCAGCGTCGCCTGGGCCTCACGGGCGGACTCCAGGGTCTCCGCTCGCTTCGCCTCTCCTCGAGAGAAGTAGCCGAACCCCACGCCACCCAGTAGCAAGACACCACCCGCGACATAGGCATATCGGTGCCCGTGGATGAACGGCTCGGGAGCTCGCGTGGGCTTATCCAGCACCCCGGCGGGAAGCGAGGCCTGCGCGGGCTTCGCCTCGAGCACGGGCTTCGTCTCGACAGGGCGCTTCTCCTCCTTCGTGGACTTCGCCTCGGGCGCGGGCTTCGCCGCCGGCGTGGACTTTGTCTCCTGCACGGGCTTCGCCTCGGGCGCGGGCTTCGCCTCGGGCGCGGGCTTCAGGTCCGGCGCGGGCTTCAGGTCCGGCGCGGGCTTCAAGTCCGACTCAGGCGTTGAATCAGGCGCGGGCTTCGCCGGCACAGTCTTCGGCGGCGGCGTGCGAGAGGCCTTGGGCTTGGCCGCCATCGCGGGCAGGGCAATCGTCAACGCCAGGACGGATACAGCGAGCTGGCGGGTTGCAATGAGCATGGGGGCGAGTATAGCGGGCCCTTCCTCCTCTGCAGCAGTCCGTACGCGTTGACAGCGGCAGAGAGCACTTGTAGTGCGTCGGCTTCCAGGTAAGGAGCCACCACCCGTGGAGGTTTGGGTCAACGGAGAAGCACGTGAGGTGCCAGAGGGTACGACCCTGTCGGCCCTCCTCGAGCTGCTGCGGATCGGCAGCGGCCCCGGAGTCGCCGTGGAGGTCAACGCGGAGGTGGTCCGCCGAGCCCGTCACTCCGAGCACCGCCTCCATCCTCACGATCGCGTAGAGATCGTCACCTTCGTAGGTGGCGGGTAGGAGAACACATGAGCATCCAGGATACCCCCTTCACCCTCGCGGGCGTCACCTTTCAGTCCCGCCTCATCGTCGGCACGGGCAAGTACCCCAGCCATGAGGTGATGAAGCGCTGCCATGAGGCCTCCGGCGCCGAAATGGTCACCGTCGCCGTCCGCCGCTTGGATCTCCAGGCGCGCGGCGAGGCGTCGCTGATGAACTGGATCGACACCTCGCGCATGCGCCTGCTCCCCAATACCGCCCTCTGCTACACCGCCGACGACGCCGTGCGCACCTGCCGGCTCGCCGAGGAACTCGGCATGAGCAAGTGGGTGAAGCTCGAGGTGCTCGGCGACGAGAAGACCCTCTATCCTGACGTCGAGGAGACGCTGAAGGCCGCGCGCGTCCTCGTCAAGGAGGGCTTCACCGTCCTGCCCTACACCTCCGATGACCCCATCACCGCCCGCAAGCTGGAGGATCTCGGCTGCGCGGCAGTCATGCCGCTGGCGGCGCCCATCGGCTCGGGGCTCGGCATCCGCAATCCCCACAACATCCGCCTCATCCTCGAGACCGTGAAGGTCCCTGTCATCGTCGACGCCGGCGTGGGCACCGCCTCGGACGCGGCCATCGCCATGGAGCTCGGCGTGCACGGCGTCCTCATGAACACCGCCATCGCCGGCGCCAAGGACCCGGTCCGCATGGCCGTCGCCATGCGCAAGGCCGTGGAGGCAGGACGGGACGCCTTCCTCGCTGGCCGCATTCCACGCAAGGCCTACGGGAGCGCCTCCAGCCCCCTCCAGGGACTCGTCGAGTAGTGTCGGCCCCGCCTCGGCTGATCATCATCACCGACTGGCGGCTTCCTCGGGCACGGCTGCTCTCGGCCCTGGAACGCGCGCTGGAGGCGGGGCCCGAGGTCGCCGTCCAGCACCGTCACCCGGACGCTCCCGCGCGCACCTTCCTGGAAGAGGCAAGGTCGCTGGCGGAGCTGTGCCACTCACGCGGAAACCCGCTCTTCGTCAACGGGAGGTTGGATGTGGCGCTCCTGGTCGACGCGCACCTGCACCTCCCGGCCCATGGCCCCACCGTGGAGGACGTGCGTCCTCACCTGCCCGCCGGGCGGCGGGTCAGCGTCGCCGTCCATGACGTGGAAGAAGCCCGGCTCGCTCGTGGCGCCGACCTGGCCCTGGTGAGCCCCGTCTTTGCCCCGGGCTCCAAGCCGGGAGATACCCGTCCACCCCTGGGCCTGGACGGGTTCCGAGCTCTGGCCGCTTCCCTGGAGTGCCCGGCCCTCGCGCTCGGAGGGCTGACTCCCGAAAGAGCCCTCCAGGTGCCCGGGGCTTTCGGGTTCGCCGTCATCTCCGCCGTCCTGGAGGCCGAAGATCCCGCCGCCGTGGCCCGAGCCCTGCTGCGCCCCAGCTCGCTCTCCCTCCAGGTGCCGGAGTGAGTCGCGGTATGCTGCCCCTCCTGTGAGCACCTCCTCTGGCATCAAGGACCTGCGTCCGCTCGCCCTCGGCGAGCTCATCGACCGCTCCGCCATCTTCTGGCGCGCCCATCTCATACCGCTCTTCGTCCTCTGCCTCGGCTTCGAGCTCGTCAACTACATCCTCGCCAAGGGCGTCACGCTCTTCCTCGAGCACACCAACGCCCTCATGCAGGGCAACAAGGCGGTCCAGGCCCGCATCGAAGCCGACCCCATGGGGGTCCTCGGCGATGTCGGCACGATGATGGGCTCCCTCTCCCTCCTCTCCATCGTCGTCATCTGGAGCTACTGGCTCGCCACCCTCGTCATCACCCGGTACGTCGTGCCGCTCCAGCTCGGAGAACCCTCGCGCCCCGCGGATGGACTGCGCCGAGGCCTGCGCCAATTGGGCTCCTTCACGGGCGCGTACCTCCTATCCCTGCTCTGGGGCGCAGGGATCACCCTGCTGCTGATGATCCCGGGGGGACTGCTCTTCGGAGCGGGCGCACTCCTGGGAAAATCCGCCGCCAGTTCGGGCGCCAGCGTCCTGGGCATCGTGCTCGCCGTCGGAGGCACCCTCGTGGTGGGCCTCGGATGGCTGGCCGCGTTCCTCTGGTACTTCCTTCGCTTCTCCCTCCTTGCTTCCGTGTTCGCCATGGAGGATCTGTCCGCTGTCGCCGCATTCCGGCGCTCGGGAGCACTCATCTCGGGCCGCATCGCTCCCGGCTTCATGGGCCGGGTGAAAGTCCGGGCCATGGTCCTCTTCACCGCCCTGTCCGGCATCGTCATCGCGGCCAGCTTCGTCTTCAGCCTCCCCTCCTGGATCCTCCGCGCCGCCTATGGCCAACTGACCGACCCCTCCGCCGCGGCGGAACATCCCATCCCCCAGGCCCTCCTCGTCCCCGTGGAGCTGTTCCAGGTCTTCGGACAGTCCGTCTTCACTCCCCTCGCCCTCGTCTTCTACGCCATGTTCTACCTGGACATGCGGATGCGCCGGGAAGGCCTGGACCTCGGACGCCGCCTCGACACCCTCCGCCCCGCTCCTTGATGGAGCGCCTCTCGTGAGCGTCTCGTGCTGACCCTCGCCCTGCCCCTGCTCCTCGCCTCGGTGCCCTGCGCGGACCTGGAGGCCAACGTCCGGCTCATCGAGGAGACCTCCAAGAGCCGCCCCGCGGAGCTCGGCGCCATCCTGGAAGGCCTCGAATCTCGCGCGGGTGGGCTCCCACTGCGCCCCTCCGGAGATGTCCCCCCAGAGCAACTCGCCCGCGACGTGGTGACCCGGCTGCGAGCCGCCTGTGCACTCCAGGAAGAGGAAGCGCACGCCCAGGAGCCCGTGCCCCCGAGCAGCCCGGACCGGCTCCGCGCCATCCTCGACCGGCCCGAGTTCGCCCAGGCTCGCAAGCGCAACACCGATATCCTCCAGAGGCTCTTGCGCCAGCTCAATGCCTGGCTCGACAGCTTCTTCCAGTCCCGAGGCGCACAGACCTTCTCCATCGCCACCCGAGCCGTAATGCTCGGGTTGGCCCTCGCCGTCGTGCTCTGGGCGGCATTGCGGTTCCGACGTCAGCGCCGCCCTGAAGGAGCCCAGGCGCTCGGCACACCGGGAGAAGCCGCTCCGCTCGAACTCGACTCGCCTCGTGAGCACCTCCGACGAGCCCGAGAGGCACTCGCCTCCACCCCGCGCGAGGCCATCCGCCAGGGGCTGCTGGCCCTCTTGTCCACCCTGGAAGAGCGCCAGCTGGCCCGCCCCGACCGAGTGAAGACCAACCGGGAACTCGCCGCCGAGCTGCCTGGACGCGGAGCCCCCGCCCCCCTCGTCCAGGAGGTGGAGCGGCTCGTGCGCTGGTACGACCGCGCCTTCTATTCGCTGTCCCCCGTGCAAGCCGAGGAGGCCTCGCGCTTCCTGGCGGATGTGGAACGCCTGCAGGTTTCTTCCCCTGGAGAGGCGGCATGAAGAACCTGCGCACCTTCCTCTTCTTCGGGCTCCTCATCACCCTCGCGGCGGCGATGGGGCTCGTGACGCGACAGGCTCCGCCCGAGTCCACGGTTCCCTCCGTGGACAATCCCGGCCCGCTCGGGCTGCGCGCCCTCTACCTCTATATGCAAGAGGGCGGCGCCACGGTCACCGCTCACCAGGAGTCCCTCGAAGCGCTGCCTCCTGGCACACGGACCGTCGTCATCCCGGCTCCCCACGCTCGGGCCGTGTCCCCAGCGGAGGTGGAGGCACTGGAGCGATTCGTCCGCTCAGGAGGAACACTCGTCGTCCTCACCTCCCGGGAGAAGAACTCGGGCCAGCCCGCTCTCGATGACTTCCTGCAATTGGAGCAGGGCCCCTGGTTGCCCGCGGATGAGTCGGGACTCCCTCAGGGAGAACAGGACCCGGGAGGCACCACCGTGGGCTTCTGGCTCCCCGTGGGTGCCGCGCGTGACCTGAAGCACTTCCGCGTGTCACGTGAGCACGGTGTCTCCGTGGGCCTCGCGGAGGCCGTGCCCCTCGCCGGCCAGGGCAACAGCGTCGTGCTCTGGCGGCTCGGAATGGGACAGGGCGAGGTGTACGTGGCCGCGGGAACGGACCTCGCCGAGAATCGGCGGATCGAACTCCTCGACAACCTCCGGTTCTGGGACGCGCTCGCTGCTCGGGGGCCTCTCGTGTTCGACGAGTTCCACCATACGGCGGTACCCCCGCCTCCCCTGTCTCGCGGGCTCTGGGTGTTCGCGCTCCAGTGCCTCGCGGTAGGAGGGCTCTACGCCTTCGCCCGAGGCACTCGCTTCGGAGCCCCCAGGCCCCAACTCCCCGAGCGCCATCGCTCGTCACTGGAGTACGTGCAGTCCATGGGATGGCTCGCGCGCCGTGCCAAAGTCGAACGCGAGCTGCTGCCCGAGCTGGCCCGCCACCTGCGCCAGCTCATGCAGGATCGGCTCGGCGTTCCCCTGTTGCTCTCCGAGCCGGAAGCCGCCCGGATGCTCGAGCTGCGATGCGGAATCCCCGCCGCTCACTACCTGGAAGCCCATGCGGAGCTGGCCCGAGCACTCGACGCTCCGGCCATCTCTCCCAAGGACTACGCTCGCGTGTCCGCCCGGTACGCACGGCTGGAGGCCGTCATCACCGGACGGGCCTCCGCCGATACCCCCTGAGCCCTCACGCTCCGAAAAGCACTACAGACCGCGTCCCGCCTTGAGCATGGCCTCACCCACGTAGCCGCGGATCTCCTCGACACGGGCGTCCCAGCTCTCGTGGAAGATGCGCTCGGCTCGTTCGCGGCTCGGACCAGCGCCCTCTGCGAGGCACTCGTCCACCTTGGCCACGAAGTCCTCCGTGGAGGTAGCCAGCTTGCACAGCCCCACCTTGCGCACCTCGGGAATGTCCGTGGACACCACCGGGAGCCCCGCAGCCAGGTACTCGCGCACCTTCAGCGGGTTGGCGTTGAGCGTCAGCTCGTTCACCTTGAAGGGCATCAGCGCGACGTCGAACGCTCGGCAGTAGCCTGGCAGGCTCGCGTACGGCTTGCGGCCCAGGAAGTGGATGTTCGGCACCGCCTTCATCGCCGACACGTCGCAGTCCGGCGCCACCTTGCCGATGACGACCACCGAGCCCTCGGGGTGCGCCTTGGCCGTGGCGATCATCGCCTCCTGATCCACCCAGTCCGCCATCAGCCCGAAGAAGCCGATGATGGGCTTGGGCAGCTTCGCGATGTCCTCCGGAATCTCCGTGGCCGCGTCACACGCCTTCACGAAGTGCTGGTAGTCCACACCGTGCCGCACCAGCACCGTGTTCGGGTTCACCTTCGCCTTGTTCTCGCGCAGGCGCTCGGCCGAGGTGATGACCAGGTCCGCCTTCCGCAGCAGCCGCTCCTCCAACTCCGCGATGTGCTTGCCGTTGGTGTCGCTGAACGCGGAGAACTCGTCCACGCAATGGTAGACGACGAACTCCTCGCCCAGAGTGCCCGACACCGGCGCCGACGCCGGCAGGAACGACCACGAAATGGGACGCTTGAAGTGCAGCTGCTTCATCGCCCGCTTCACCTGCAGCCGCAGCAGCTCTCGGTTCGTGGTCCGCACCACCTCCGAGCCGTAGAACGGGATGGCCAGCGGTGCCAGCACGAAGAGGTTGGGCTCCACCTCGCGAATGCCCTCGGTGAACGAGGACAGCTTCCTCCAGATGCGCTGCAGATCGTGCGTGTTGGCCTTCGGCGCACGGTTGCCGATGCTGTTCACCCACAGCACGCGGTTCTCTCTCGAGAGGATCCGCATGATGTGGACCTTGGACAGAGGATCTCCGTCCCAGTCGTTGGAGAACACCACCAGGTCCCGCCCCCGCAGGGCCCGGCGTGCCAGATCCAGTTCTTCGCTCCGCCGCATGTCTCGTCTCCTCTATCTCTCTCAAGTGGCCATGGCCGGCCGCTGACCCTCGAACCTCGGCTCGGACAGCTCCTCGTACAGCCGGAGCAGCACGGGGCCCGCATCCGGAGAACTCGTCTCCGCCGGTCCCTCCACGAGCGCCTGCCTCACGCGCAGCGCCAGGTCCGGCGCATGCCCCGCCTGGAACAGGTACGTCCCCTCCGGCCGCGTGCACACGTCGCTGGCCACGCACGGCACCCCGAGCGCCAGCGCCTCACGCACCGAGATGGCATCCCCGTCATGCGTCGTGGGCCGGATGAACGCGTCGCACCTCGACAGAAGGCCCAGCACCTCCTCGTGATCCAGCTCGCCCAGGTCCTCCAGGTACGGAGCCACGTGCGTCTCACGAGCGTCGCGAGCGAACTCGGCAGTCCTCGTCCCCGGCCCGAACACCGCGAGCCCCACGCCTGGCAACTCCTCCGCGATCAATCGGAGGGCGCGGAACATCACCAGGCGCCCATAGACGGGCGACGGGTGGTGCGCCATGGCCAGCAGAGGCTTGCGGCGGGACCTCGCCAGCTCCACGGCCGCCGTCACCGGCCCTGGCTGTACCTCCGAGGCACAGAACGCCGGCTGGACGACGATCTTCCCCTCGGGAACACCACACCCGACGAGCGCCGCCTTCACCGCCTGCGACACCGCCACCACCCGCGAGTACCCCGCGAGCGCGGCCCGAGCCAGCGCCCTGCGCGCCGGTGAGCCCGCCAGGAAATCCGGCAGCAGCCCCGAGTGCAGAGTGATCACCCGAGGAGACCGGGGCGCCGGCACCGCAGCAGCCGCGGCCAGCATCCAGGACTTCGGGTTGTTGCCGCTGGTGTGGACATGCACCGTCCACCCAGCGCTCAAGAATCCCGCGAGCCGCAGTCCGAACCGCGAGAGGGACTGGACAGGGATGACGTCCGGAGCCGGCCGGCCGCCTTTACCGATGTCCAACACCTTCGCCTCGACACCGCGCCCGCGAAGAAATCGATGAAGTTGCTGTACGTGAATCGCCACCCCGCCATACGGAGGCGGGTAGTCGCCAATGAGGAGCACGCGCATGACGCTCGGGTCTCCTGACTATTGGAGCGGCACTTCCAGGGATTCCGAAGGTACCTGCCGCCGAGGCAGCAGCCCCATCTCACGCTGGTACGTGGTGAGCGGATCCGGATCCTTGCGGAGCACCTTGGCCGGCACCCCCGCGACGACCGTGGCCGCCGGCACGTCCTTGAGCACCACCGCGTTCGCGCCAATCACCGCGAAGTCGCCAATGTGGATGTTGCCGAGGATCTTCGCGCCCGCGCCAATCCGGACGTAGTCCCCGATCACCGGCGCGCCTTCGATACCCGAACGGCCGCCGATGGTCACCTGCTGGGAGATGAGGCAATGGCGCCCCATCTTCGTCGCCTTGTGGATGACAACCCCGATACCGCCATACCCGAGCTGCGTTCCCTCTCCCA
Source organism: Hyalangium versicolor (assembly GCF_020103695.1). GTDB lineage: Bacteria > Myxococcota > Myxococcia > Myxococcales > Myxococcaceae > Hyalangium > Hyalangium versicolor. The sequence continues at coordinate 647,229 of NZ_JAHXBF010000003.1, read as the reverse complement.
GCTCTGCCTCGTACGGGATGTACGAGCTGTGCAGATAGTAGATGGCCTTTCGCAGCACCTGCGGCAACACAGGAACCCCGCGCTGATACAGCTTGCGCGCGAGCCGATACAACGTCATCGCATCCAACCCCATCACGCCCTCCCGAACCAACCAGTGGACCGCAAGCTAGGTACCGGCCTCTGGGGAGGGAAGTCCTCTTCCCAGAGTAGGTAACAAACCGATCACGCCGCCCCGCGGGACCGAATCCCCGCCAGCACGCGCAGCGGACGGATCCCCGTGGCGTACAGCACCGCCACATATCCAATGACGAACAACAGCCCGGCCACCGCCAGCGGCAATACCCGCCAGACGAAGCCCTCGGGCAGCCGAACCCACGCACTCACCGTCCCAGCCCGCAGGGCGAAGATGCCCACCGCAGCCGCCACGGCCGCCAGCGCCGCCTTGCCCAGCTCCGGCCAGGGGATGACGTCGCGGATGCGCAGCGGCTGCTCGGGAGTAGACAGTGCGGCGGGCACTCGGGCCAACAGCGTCGCCTTGCCCACCAGCTCCGCCACCGCCCACGAGACGATGCCGCCCTTCATCCCGAACCGCTGCACGCCCCACCACACCAGCGGCGCCGTCACCACCGCCTTGATGAGGTACGAGACGAAGATGGCCCGTGTGTGGCCTCGGGCTCGCAGCACGCCATCCATCGGCAGGATGGCCAGCACCACCCCCAGCACGCTCACCCGGAAGATGGGCACCGCGGGGAGGAACTTCGCGCCGAAGAGCGCGGAGACGAACTCGGGCGCCGCGGCGAACAGGAACGCCGAGACCGGCAGGAACACGAAGGCCAGCTTCCCGGCCGCCTCGCGGAAGGCCACCACTGCCTCCTCGAGCCGTCCTGCCTTCTCCAGCTCGCCCAGGCGCACCATCAGCACCTCGCTCGTGGGCGTATAAAGGAGGTCCACCACCGGCAGTTGGAAGCAACCCACGCGATAGAGCGCGTACAGCGCCGGAGCCACCGCGCTCGCCACCACATAGAAGTGCGCGTTCTGCTGCGGAATGGACAACGCCATGGCCGCCCCGAACGGAGCCGCGTACACGAGCTGCTCCTTCAGCAGCCGCCCATCCATCAACGGCCCCGTGGAGCCCTTGAGCGCGACAGCCCACGCGGCCAGGTAGCGCAGGCCAGTGAACAGGCACACCGCCACCATCATCCCGTTCAGCGAGGTGCCCAGCAGGCACGGCACCACCATGGCCAGCGCCCGCAGGGTGTCCGACACCAGGTACACCACGGCCGAATGCCGTGTGCGCCCCTGGCTCGTGAGCGACACCTCCAGCGGGAACCCGCCGATCAGCAGCGCCGTGTAGATGGCCAGCGGCCAACGGAACTGCAGGAGCGCCGGGTTGGAGAACAGCCCCGACACCGGCCCCAGCAGCGCCGCCACCAGCCCAGCCCCCACCAGCCCCGCCATCGTCACGAAGAGCATCGTCTGGCCCAGGTAGGGCCGCTTCTGCTCCGCGCGAGGCAGGAAGTAGTAGAGGCTCTGCACCACGCCGAACGGCAGCACGTACTGCAGCGTCGTGGCGATCAGGAAGAGTTGGTAGTACGTCCCGTACTCCTCCAGGCTCAGCACCCGAGCCAGGACGAGCGGAATGGACAGCGTCAGCCCGGCAGTGAACAGCCGGGCCAACACCAGGGGACCGGCCTTGCCCAGGAACGACCCGGACGAGGCCAGAGCCGAGGATTCGCTCACGTCAGACCCCTCCCCGCCAGCTCGCCCCGAATACCCAACCGGTTGGCGGCCTCCACCACCGATAAGTGCGTCCGCCGTCCCATCACCGGATGGCTCATGCCCAGCACGCCGAAGCAGTCATCCAACTGGCACCCGGTGAGCGCCGTCGAGTAGTCCCCCAGCATCCCCACGCTGAAGTTCTCCCACAGCACCTTGCGCTTGAGCGTGAACGGATCCCCGCTGATCCGGTTGGGCACGTCCTCCGTCGTCACGCCCGACCGGAACCCGTGCTTCTTCAGCACGTTGATGATCTCGTCCGAGTACCACCCGTTGCAGTAGGCGAAGTCCCGAACCTGGATCCCCACCTCGCGCTCGATGGTGAGCTTCGATTCGAGGATCTCCCGCTCCACCACCTCGTGCGGCTCCAGCGTCAGCACCGTGTGCCCCAGCGTGTGCGCGCCGAACTCGAAGCCATCCCGAGCCATGCGCCGCACCTCGTCCCAGTCCATGATGTCGCCCTGCGGAGGAAGCAGCCCCGGACCGCCCCCCATCTCCTGCTCGAGCGCCTCGATGACGTCCAGCAGGACGCTCGCCGAGTACTCTCCAATGAAGTCGTCCAGCGCCGCCGAGACCGTCTTCTTCTCGGCCATGATGGGCTCGAGCAGCTCCATGGCGGGTTTCGGCAGCGCGGTGAAGTACAGCTTCAGCCGCTTCCGCTTCGCGATCTGCACCAGGTGGAACAGCCGATCGTGGTTGAACCGCCGGTTCGTCCCGATGAACGCCGTCGGCAGGTAGATGGTGGCCGGAACGCCCATCTCCTTGAGCAGCGGGTAGGCGTACCGGTACACGTCCCGATACCCATCATCGAAGGTGACCACGCAGAGATCCCGCTTGGTCGCCTTGCGCCCGGCCATCACGTCCACCGCGTCCCCGATGGACGCGAACTCGTAGCCCGCTTCCGCGGCCTCCTCCAGATGCCTCCTGAATGTCTCCTGGGAGATGAGCAGCCCCGGAATGGACCGCTGCAGCTCGCCTGTGAAGTCGCCCACCACTCGGTGGTAGCTGACGATCAGGATGCGTCGCCCACCGGACTGGCTGCGGCGATACGCCGCCATCGCCTTCCTCAGTCCGCTGTAGTGAAGCATTCCCGCGGCCGCCACCTTCACTGCCCTCCGCACCAACCGACCCGCGCCCATGACCTTCCCCATACGCAGAGTTACCGTTGCCCGAGAGCAATGCATGGGGGATGCCAGCCTCGAGGGCAGCGACTTCCGCACATTGCGGCCACCTTCAGGGAAGGCCTCGTGCCGACCCTGGAACAAAGGCGACCCGAAGTAGAAAAACTTTCCAGATCCCGTGCACGCACCACAGGAGTTGCAGGAAACGGGACAGCGCGACTGGCGACTGGCGTGGACCTGCCCCCGAAGGCCGCCCGAGCCCCCGGCGCAAGCCCCTGCTTCCTCCGGCTTTCACTGGAGAACGGCCGGATTTCCAGTTACGAACGCTGCCCTCGATGGAAGCCCCCTCTCCGCCCCCCGCGATTGCCCTGCACGACGTGAGCAAGCGCTATGGGCGTCACTGGGCCCTGGCGCGCCTCACCTACTCGCTGCCTCCCGGCCGCTCGCTGCTCCTCACTGGCCACAACGGCTCGGGGAAGACCACCCTGCTGCGCCTCGTGGCCACCGCGCTCTCTCCCACCGCGGGCCGCGTCGAAGTGCTCGGGCGCCACACCGTCAATGACCGTGACGCGGTGCGACAGGAGGTGGCGCTCCTGTCCCACGCCAGCTTCCTCTATGAGGATCTCACGGCGCACCAGAACCTCACCGTGCTCGCTCGCCTGCTGGGGATGTCCCACCCGTCGGATGCGGCCAGTGAGCTGCTGACCCGGGTGGGCCTCACGAAGCGCACGGAGAGTCCCGTCCGTCACTTCAGCGCGGGCATGCGCAAGCGCCTGGCCATCGCGCGGCTCTTGATGAAGAAGCCAGCCCTGGCGCTGCTGGACGAGCCCTTCGGCGAGCTGGATCCCTCTGGCATCCAGGACATGGAGGCCATCATCGCGGAGCTCAAGGCCTCGGGAGTGACGGTCATCCTCGCCACCCACCTCATCGAACAGGGTCTGACCCTGTGCGAGGAGCGCCTTCACCTTCAGGAAGGACGGGCGGTCCCGGCATGAAGCGCCCTGCCCCCATCGGCCTGATTCGGGCCACATTCGTCCTGCTGGGTAAGGATCTTCTCATCGAGTGGCGCACGCGTGCCCGCCTCAATGCACTGATCTTCTTCGCCCTATCGACGTTGCTGTTGTTCTCGTTCGCGCTGGGGCCCGACACGAAGTTGCTGGAGCGCAACGCGGGCGGTTACCTGTGGCTGGCCATCCTCTTCGCCAGCACCCTCTCCCTGGGCGAGTCCTTTCGCGTGGAATACGAGAACGCCTGCCTGGACGGACTGCGGCTGGCCCCAGCGGATGCCCGCGCCATCTTCCTGTCCAAGGCGCTGGGCAACACGCTGCTGCTGGTGGTGCTCGGCGGGCTGCTCGTCCCGGCGATGGTGGCGCTGTACGGGGTGAAGGTGGTCCTCGGCGTGGGGGACCTGCTGACCACCCTCGTCCTGGGGTGTATGGCGCTTGCCGCCCCGGGGACCGTGTATGCGGCCATCGCCAGCAACGCCCGCGCAAGGGACGTGCTCCTACCTCTGCTATTGTTCCCGCTGATTGTTCCCGCCCTCCTGGCCTCGGCCAAGGGGATGATGCTGGTTCTGCAAGGTGACCCGATGGGGCAGCTCGGTTCGTGGTTCGGTCTGCTCGGCGGGTTCAACCTGATTTACTGGGGCCTGGGCTTCCTGCTGTTCCCTCGGGTGATCGAGGATTGATTATGGATTCGATGTCGCTGTTCACCATCTACCTGCCGCCCCTCGTCCTGGTGCTGCTGCTCACCGTGGGGCGCAAGTTCTCGCACTTCACGCTGCCGACCTACGCGCTGCTGCTGATCGGCATCGGGCACTACGTGGGCCTGGCGGTGGCACCTCCGGATCGCGAGATGGGAGACGTGCAGCGCATCATGTACGCGCACGTGCCGGCGGTGTGGAACGCGCTGCTGGCGCTCACGTTCAACTTCGTGTGCTCGGTGACGTACCTCTTCAAGCAGAGCTGGAAGACGGACTCGCTGGCGGAGGCCTCGGCCGAGGTGGGGCTGCTGTTCGGCGCGGTGGGCGTGCTGCTGGGCGCCATCTGGGGCCGGCCCACGTGGGGCGTGTACTGGACGTGGGATCCGCGGCTCACCACCGCGGCCATCATGCTGGTGGCCTACATGGGCTACCTGGCGCTGCGCCGCTTCGTGGAGGATCCGGAGAAGCGCGCGACGTGGAGCGCCGTGGTGGGCATCATCGCCGCGGTGGACCTGCCCATCATCTGGTTCTCGGTGAAGTGGTGGCGCAGCCTGCACCAGCAGCAGTCCTCCCCGAGCACCACGGATCCGGCCTTCTGGCTGCCGCTGCGCATGAGCGCCTACGGCTTCCTGGCCCTGGTGGCCTACTTCATGATGGTCCGCTATCGCATCGCCATGGCCGAGCGGAACGCCGAGGTGGCGCTGCCCGAGGCGCTGCCGAGCAGCCCGAGCACCCCGACGAACCGGACCCCGGGGGTGGCGTGATGAGCTCGCTGGTGAGTCTGATGGTGCTGGCCCAGGCGGCCGCGGACCAGGTGGGCCGAGGCCGCATCCAGGGCGGCTGGGGCTATGTCTGGACGAGCTACGGAATTACCTGGGCGGCCTTCTGTCTCTATGCCCTGTCGCTGTGGGTGCGGCGCCCCAAGAACCCGTCTGTCGGCCCGAAGGAGTGAGCCATGACCCCTGTCGTCCGTAATCGCCTCATCGCCCTGGGAGCCCTTCTGGTGGCCGGAGCCGGCCTGGCCTTCGTGGCCTTCGGCAACATCGGCGACAACCTGGTGTACTACTGGAGCCCGGCGGAGATGATCAGCCAGGGCGAGAAGGCCTATGGCCCCACCATCCGCCTGGGCGGCGTGGTGAAGCCGGGCAGCATCCAGTGGAACGCCCAGCACACCAGCCTGAAGTTCCAGGTCTCCACCGATCACACGCCCGAGTCCGTGGCGGTGACGGTGCAGTCCACCGAGGTGCCGCCGGCCATGTTCCGTGAGGGCATCGGCGTGGTGGTGGAGGGCACCTTCGACAAGAGCCAGGTGTTCAGCTCCAACCGGCTCATGGTGAACCACTCCAACGAGTACCGCGCGCCCAAGCCGGGCGAGAACCCGCGCGAGTGGAAGGAGAGCGTCACGGACAGCTCCGCCACGGCGACAGCGAGGCCTCAGTGAACGCAACCCTCGGGTATGGGCTCGTGCTCGGCGCGCTGGTGTGCGCCGCGTTCGGAGCCGTGATCGGGCTGACGAGCGGCCTGCGCCAGAGCGAGGCGGGCTCGCAGTGGGTGCGCCGCGCGGTGTGGGGCTTCTTCGCCTGCATGGCGGGCTCCAACCTGATGATGGTGTACTCGCTCGTCACCGACGACTTCAGCATCAAGTACGTGGCCCAGGTGGGCAGCCGCGCCACGCCGTTGACGTTCAAGATCGTCGCCCTGTGGAGCGCCCTGGAGGGGTCCATCCTCTTCTGGGGCCTCATCATGGGCACCTACCTGCTGGCCTTCATGCTGGTGCACCGCAACGAGCACCGCCGCTACATGTCCCTGGCGCTGGGCACCATGCTGGGCGTGGGCGTCTTCTTCGCCTTCCTGATCGCCGGCCCGGCCAACCCCTGGCAGACGCTGGCGCAGGTGCCCGCGGACGGGCCCGGCCCCAACCCGCTGCTGCAGAACCACATCCTCATGGTCGTCCACCCGCCCATGCTGTACCTGGGCTACGTGGGCATGGTGGTGCCCTTCGGCATCGCCGTGGCTGGCCTGCTGCGCGGGGAGATCGGCGACGCGTGGATGGCTCCGCTGCGGCGCTGGATCCTCATTCCGTGGACGTTCCTCTCGGTGGGCATCATCCTCGGTTCGTGGTGGGCGTACGCGGTGCTGGGCTGGGGTGGCTACTGGGCGTGGGATCCGGTGGAGAACGCCTCGTTCCTGCCGTGGCTGACGGCCACCGCCTTCATGCACTCCACCATGGTCCAGGAGCGCAAGCAGATGCTCAAGCTGTGGACCATGAGCCTGGCCCTGGCCAGCTTCGTGCTGACGATCCTCGGCACGTTCATGACGCGCTCGGGCATCTTCAACTCGGTGCACTCGTTCACCCAGTCGGACATCGGGCCCACGTTCCTGGTGTTCATCGCCCTGCTGCTGGTGCTCTCCATCGCGCTGCTGGCCACCCGCGGGCACCTCATGGTGCCCCAGGGGCAGATCACCTCGCTGGTGTCTCGTGAGACGAGCATCCTGGTGAACAACCTGGTGTTCGTGGCCATCACCTTCACCGTGCTGCTGGGCACCCTCTACCCGCTCGTGTCCGAGGCCGTGCGCGGCGTGCGCGTGAGCGTGGGCGAGCCGTACTTCAACAAGATGGCCGTGCCCGGCGGCATCGCCGTGCTCTTCCTCATGGGCGTGGGCCCCATGCTGCCGTGGGGCACTCCGAACAAGGACGCGCTGCGGCGGCAGTTCATCTTCCCCGCCGCCACGGGCGTGGTGGTCGCGGCCATCTGCTACGCGGTGGGGATGCGCGGCTTCTACCCGCTGCTCACCTTCGGGATCGCCGGCTTCGTCACCTTCATCACCCTGCGCGAGTTGGTGGCTCCCGTGCGCGTGCGCATGACGGAGCGCAAGGAAGGGCTCGGCACCGCGCTGATCCAGAGCGCCTCCAAGGCCCGCCGGCGCTTCGGCGGCTACATCGTGCACCTGGGCATCATCATCATCATCGTCGCGGTGGCGGCCTCGTCCGCGTACGTGAAGCACACCAACGGCACGCTGAAGATCGGCGAGGTGATGAAGCTGGACGGCTATCAGCTCAAGTACCTGGGCACGGCTCAGGGCCAGGAGCCCCACCGCAGCTTCGTGGCGGCGCGCGTGGAGGTGACGACTCCCAGCGGCAAGGTGGAGGAGTTCCAGCCCCGGCTGAACTACTACGAGCGCAGCACGGATCCCGTCGGCACCCCCGCGGTGCGCGAGTCGCCGAAGGAGGATCTCTACATGTCGCTGATGGCCTTCTCCCAGGAGGGGACCACGGCGAGCCTCAACGTGTGGGTTTTCCCGCTGGTGGGGTGGATCTGGTACAGCATCCCCATCCTGGTGCTGGGCGCGCTCATCTCGCTGTGGCCGTCGCGGCGGCGCGTGGCGGTGGCCTCGAGCACTCCAGAGGCGGCGGGCGCCGCGCCGGTGCCCGGCAGTGACATGAACCGGGGGGCCGCATGAAGTGGGGAATCACCCTGGGCGCGGTGGCCCTCTGCAGCGCGCTGCTCGTCGTACTGCTCAAGGGCTTCGGGAGGGATCCTCACGAGGTGCCCTTCCTGCTTTCCGGTAAGCCAGCCCCGGCCTTCACCTTGCGGGCGCTGGAGAGCGGCAAGCCGGTGAGCCTGGCGGAGCTGCGTGGACGCCCGGTGGTGATCAACTTCTGGGCCTCGTGGTGCGGGCCCTGCAAGATGGAGCACCCGGTGCTCGAGTGGGGCTCGCGCGAGTTCGGCAGCCAGGCCGTCTTCCTGGGCATCATCTTCGAGGACACCGAGGAGAACGCTCGTGGGTTCCTCCAGGAGATGGGCGCTTCCTTCCCGCAGCTGGTGGATCCGCGCTCGCGCATCTCCGTGGACTACGGCGTGTCGGGCGTGCCGGAGACGTACTTCATCGATGCCAATGGGGTCATCATGGGCAAGCACGTGGGCCCCATCGATCCCCAGACGCTGGCCAACCGCATCCGGGAGCTGACTGCCAGGACAGCCTCCCAGGTGACGGCTCAGCCATGAGCCTTCGGGCTGTCGGACCCGTGCCCTCCACGGGCGACGCGGGCGGAGGTGGTGACTGATGCACCAGCACCAGTGCACGGAGTGTGGCGCGGTCGCCGCGGAGCCCAGACTGCGCTACTGCGAGGAATGCGGGGCGCGGATGCCCGAGTTCAAGCCGCCTCCGCTCATCGACGAGAGCGCCCAGAAGGCCGCGGCGCTGGAGAACTCGCGTCGCGCCCAGCCGGCCTACACCGGGCCGAAGTGGCTGGAGCATGTTCCGGCGCACTCGCCGACCGTCCTGGGCGTCCTCCTGCACATGGTGGCGCTGTTTCTCTCCATCCTCCCCTTCCTCGCGGGCGTGGGGCCGTTCTGGTCCGCCGTGGTGATTGCCGGCGGGGCGCTGATGATCGCCCGGGAGTACCGCGCCGCGAACGAGACGAATCCCCTGCTGGACTGGATCCCCGAGTCGCTCCAGCCGCGGGTCCTGCCCGTCGTCTACTCGGGGCTGGCGGTGGCGATCGCCCTGCCCATGCTGGAGCTCAGCATCCAGCCGCTGCTGTGGGCGGGGGGCACGGTGTTGGTGCTGCGTGACCAGTGGGGCAAGGTGTTCGAGGGCCCGGATGGCTACGCGGACCTGTTCGAGCCTCGCGCCGCCGTGCGCGGCATGCGGGTGCTGGCGACCGCGGGCATCGCCGTGTGCCTGTTGGCCCTCTTCTTCACGTGGACGGTTGCCGGGGAAGTCGCCAACGGACAGAGCGTGTACGGAGGCGCCGGAGGCCTGGCGGTGTCGGGGTTCGAGCTGTCCATGAGCTCCACCGTGGAGATCGGGCTGATGGCGATCCTCGCGCTGCTGATGTTGAGGCCCGAGGTGGAGCGCCCCGTGTGGCTGCGCTTCGTGCCGGCGGGGGTGATGGTGATCGCCCTGGTCTGGGTGCTGGTCAACATGCACATGAAGGTGGGCCCCATCGTGTTCCTGGCGGGCCTCGTCCCTGTGGGGCTGGTGGCCGTCTTCCAGGCGCTCGGCCGCGACGAAGCTGCGCCCGCTGGGGAGGCGCCCTTTGACGAGGACACCAACGCGGAGTCACAAGAAGAGTTCGCCGACGAGGAACCGCCTCCCGAGGACGAGGACATGCGGGGCTGAGAGCCTGGTCCGCGCTCCCGGCTGCTCCACCCGGCAGGCAGACAGGGGCTGGGTGGGAAGATGGCCATGCCGGTGAAGGTTTCGCTGTGCAACACTGCGCCTTGGCGCTAGGTAAGCCGCGCCTGGGGTGCCCCGCATGACTTCTGCCCTCCTCTCTCTCGCTCTCGCCGCCGGCCTCGTGACCGGCCAGTTCGCTCCCCAGAAGGGCGGCAGCGATCCGCTCGCCGATCCCGTCCAGGAGCAGCGCGTCCAGAAGCTCGGCAAGCTGCTGCGCTGTGCCGTGTGCCAGGGCGTCTCCATCGCCGACAGCCCCGCTTCCATGGCTCGCGCCCAGCTCGACACGGTGCGAGAGCTCGTCGCCGAGGGGAAGTCCGATGAGGAGATCATCACCTACTTCACCGATCGCTACGGGGAGTGGGTGCTGCTCGAGCCTCCGAAGGCGGGCTTCAACTGGCTCGTGTGGCTGGGCCCCGTTGCCCTCGTGGTGGGGGGAGCCCTCGTCATCTCGCGGCAGATCAAACGCCCCCCGCCCCCGCCCCCCTCTTCCCCTCCGCCCGGCGGGCCCACGCCTGAGGCCGAGGACCCCTACCTGAAGGCCGTTCGCCAGGAGTTGGAGCGATGACGCAGCAGACCAACTGGTGGCCCGGGCTCATCGCCCTCGCGATCTCGCTGCTCTGTGGAGCAGCCTACATGCTGCTCCAGCGCGGCAAGGGCGGTGGAAAGGCTGCCAGTCCCGAGCCTCAGCGCGATGGCGTCCTGGACGATCTCGATCGGCGCGCGCAGTCGCTCATCGAGCAACTGAAAGAGCTGGTGGCGGACAAGCACAGCCTGGCGCCCGAGCAGTTCGAGGCGGAGAAGTCCCGGCTGGAGCGTGAGGCCGCGGCGGCTCTGCGGGCCCGAGACGAGTATCTGAACCAGCGCAAGCCTGGAACGTCTGGCGCTCCTGGCTCTTCGGCTCCTGCCCACGGGCAGGCGGCTCCGGCTCCGACGGGCTTCGCGGCTCGGAACCCGCAGATGGTGGGTGCCCTTTGGGGCGCGGGGGTCGTCCTCTTCTTCGGAGCGCTGGGATACCTGCTCGTCTCGAATCAGCAGACGCGGACTGACGGCATGGAGGCCACCGGAAAGGTGCCCTCGGCCCAAGGTGGTATGGGCCAGCAACAGCAGCAGCAGATGCCCTCGGAGGATGAGGAGCTCACTGCGGCCAAGGAGCGGCTGGCTGCGAACCCGAACGATCTCGAGGCCTCGGCGTTCGTGGGGCACGAGATGATCCGGACGCGCGAACTCGAGCAGGCCGAGAAGATCACCAACAAGGCGCTCGCCGTGGATCCGTTCCACGTCGAGTCCCGGGTGCACCTTGGGGTGCTGCATGCGCTCCGAGGCGATCTGCAGGCCGCCGAAGCCGAGCTGCTGGAGCTGGCGGATACCTATCCGGGCGCGCAGGAGGCGTTGCTCTTCCTGGGCTTCATCAACCTGCAGTCGGGCAACCGCAACAAGGCGCTGGATTACTTCGAGCGCTTCACGGTGGAAGTGCCGCGCAACCAGCAGCCTCCGGGGCTCGACGCCGCGATCGCCCAGCTCCGCCAGGAAGCTGGCCGGTAGGGCCAGAGTCTCCCCTCGGCGCCCGATTTCTGCGACCTGGTATGCCTGTCATACCAGTTGGTACGCGGTTCCCGACCGACAGGCCTCCTCTGCCACCCTCGGCGCTCGGTTCCTGCGACCTGGTGTGCCTATGAGCTCGTCGCGGAAGGCGTCCTCTGAGTCTCTGCCGAGGAGGAGCCCCCTCCGGGCGCGGTTCGCGCCAACCTGTCCACCAGTCCTACAGGTTCGTCCCCAACCCGCCCGACACGGGCTCATCGTGCCTGCGGTGTGACCATGTACCGATGGCGCCTCCGCCAGGCTGCGGGGGCTGCGCCATGGATTCGCGGTTCCCAGCAGGCAGGGCTTCCCCGAGGAGCCAAAGCCTTACACCGCGGCTCGGCGTCTCCGGAGCCTCCGGATGCGCTCGACCGTGTTGGCGGGCAGCATGCGCTTGACCACCTCACGGGCGTCACGCGCCACCTCCTCCTGCCGGGTGAACCAGTGCCCCACCCCCTGGGCGGCATGGATGCGCACCGCCACCGTGCGCCGCTGCTTCGTCGTCCAGTCGGATTTGTATGTCTCGGTGCCTCGGAGGAAGTCGTACTCCCGGAGGCCCGACTCGATGGCGTCCTTGAACGTCTCGCCCACGAGCACCAGGCCCACGCTCCGGTTGCGCCACTGCGGATCGTAACCGGCCTGGAAGTAGATGAACGTGTCCCGGTGAATGATGCCGTACACCGAGGCGACCGCCTGGCCCGCCACCTTCATCGTGTACATGCGAAGCCGGCCACGTTCGGCCAGGAACTGCGTGGCGTCCCGGTGAAAGGCTTCCACGCCCTTGCCCTTGATGCCCTGGGAACCTCCATCCTCCGCCCAGCGCATCTCGTGCAATCGGAAGAAGTCCGTCATCGGCCCGGCCAGCTCGCCCGGAACCTCGGTGCGCTCGATACGGTAGCCCTCCTGCTTCTCCAGCCACTTCCGGCGGCGCAGGTAGTTGTCCCGCCGGCCCGTGCGCTTGAGGAACGCATCGAACGGCTCGCCGGGCGTGAAGGCCTCGTACGGGCACACGTAGCGCTCCGTCACACGGACCTCCAGATCCGGGAACGTCTCGCGCAGCACCTTCACGGTCAGCGAGTCCTCGCGCAGGTCCGTGAGGTCCAGCACATCCCAACCGCCGTGCATCTCGCGCAGCCCATTCGCGAAGGCGCGAGTCACCGCCTCCTCCAGGCCCCGCCGAGCCACCACGTCCAGGTAGTCACTGCCGATGTGCGTCTCGCCCAGGAAGGACAGCCGTCCCACCTGCCGGCCCAGCACGTGGCGCAGCTCGAAGCCGAGCGGCATCAGCCCCACCAGCGCGCCGGTGCGATCCCTCGCCGTGAGGACCAGCGGCCGCCGCTCTGGAGCGATGCGGCGGCACCACGGGTAGATCCACTCCCACGCATTGAACGGGCCCGCGTCGCTCGCGTCGAGCAGCGCGTCCCACTCGGGGCGCATCCGCGCCAGCACGGAGAGCTCGTGGACGATCTCCACCCGAAGCCACTGTGACGGCTGCGGCTCCGGAGTCACCTCGGATTCACGAATCATGGTCTGTCGACCCTCGAAGAAGTGGGAATCAGCTCGCGCGCCTGCGGGGACGGCGATCCGCCTTCACCGCCTCGCGCACCGCCGAGGCCACGGACGCCATCACCTCGGGGCTGAGGTCCTGGTGGCAAGGGATCTCCACGATGGAGCGCCGCAGCTCCAGCACCTCGGGGAACGCCGCCGCGTCACACGCGGGGTGGAAACGCTTCCAGAAGTCGATGGCGTCGATGCCCTGCTCGTGCAGCTTCGCCATCACCTCCGCCTTGTCGTTCACCACCAGCGGGTAGAACAGCGGGCACACGCCCGGCGGCAACTGGTTGAACAGCGGCGGGGACACCTCGCGCAACCGTCCCAGCAGGAAGAAGTAGTTGCGCCGCCGCTTCTCGACGATGCCCTCCAGATCCTGCGCCAGGGCGATCTTCTTCGTCAGCGGGCTCATGCCCAGATCCACGTGATCGCGGTTGAAGTGCTGCGTCCCCGTGGCCACGCGCTCGATGTTGGCGGCCTTCACCGTGCCGTGCCCCACGCTGCGGACGAGGCGGCGCAATCCTCGGCCCATTGTCCCACCTCGGAGTTCCAGGTTCTGCAGCAGCGCGGAGACCGTGTGGCTGAACGTCGAGGTCGACGGCGGAGCGGGCGGCTCCGGCAGGCTGTACTGACGCTGGCCGTTGATGGTCAGCGCGCCCCCGTTGGGCACCGGCAGCGTCTTGTAGAGGCAGAAGATGCCGATGTCCCCCGTCGTCCCCAGCGGCACCGTGCCGTCCGCGGACAACAGCGACAGCGCACAGTCCTCGATGAGCGGCAGCCCATGGCGATCCGCGATCTGGCGCATCTCCGCCGCAGGCCCCGGGAAGCCCGCGTAGTGGATGAGGTAGAGGGCCTTCGTCTTCGGGCCGATCTTCTTCTCCACGTCCTGCAGGTCCACGTCCCAGCGCGAGCCCACCCGGTAGAAGCGCGGCGTGGCGCCAGCGTCCACCACGGCCTCCACCTCCACGCCATGGTGGTAGGCGGGCATGAGCACCTCGCCCTTGTCCAGCCCCAGCATCTTCACCGTGAGCCAGACGGCGTTCCGAGCGAAGTAGAAGTAACGCACGTTCCGCGCGGCGAACGGCTGGAAGGTGGTGCTCGGCTGCGACCGGCCCCAGAGCATGCTCGGCCAGAGCGTGGGCAGCGAGGGAACGAACAGCTTCTGTATCGAGCTCACTTCTTCCATCGCGCCATCACCTCTTTTGCCGCGGGGACCCAGCGGAACTTCGCCGCGCACAGCGCGCGCCCGAAGGCCGAGTCGCTGAAAATAGAGATCCACGTGTGGTGCCGGACCTTGTCCGTCCAGTCGCGCTTCCACACCATGTCCGGCCCCAGGAAGTCGAACTCGCGCAACCCCCGCGAGATGCAGTCCGCCAACACCTCCTCCATCAGGAGCTGGCCCGGGCTGCACTCCTTGAGGCTCTCGTCGTAACCAGGCTTGAGCAGGAAGTAGCGCCCGCCGTAGGTCAGCCCGTACTGGAAGGCCACCGGCCGCCCATCCAGGCGCAGGTAGTAGAGCGACAAGCGCCCCGCGTAGGCCGAGTCCCGCGCCAGCTCCGTGTAGAAGCCGCGAGTGGCCCCATCCTGAGCCATCGCCGTGCCGCGCTGCCCCTTCCAGCCGCTCTGCTCGAGCGCAAAGCCCTCCTCCAGCTTGCCCTCCAACTCGAGGCCGCCGTCCACCCGCTCGAACGTCACCCGGCCCCTCTCCTCCAGCTTCTTGCGGCGCCGGCGGCAGTTGGCCTTGAACTTGGACTGGAGCGAGGCCAGGTAGGCCTCACGGGTGGCCGGGAGCGGCACGTAGGGCGACTGGAGCGACTCCCACGTCCCCGTGGGCAGCCCCGCACTCCGCGCCTCCTCGAGCAGGCTCCACCCTGCTCCACCATCCGGCACATCCGTCAGCCGCAGCACGTCCCAGCTCCGGTCCATGCGCAACCAGGCGAGGAACATCGCCGCGGCGGCCTCGGGCTCCCGGGCAATCAAATCAAACCGGCACGAGTGCGGATTCGCCGTCGCCGAGAGCTGCCGCACCGGCACGCCGTACATCGTCGCGCGCTCGGCCATCAACGGCAGCGCCGCCGTCAACCGCCCCTCCGCGTCCCGCAGCGTGAGGATCCGCATTTGCGCCGAGGGCGCGAAGTTGTCGATCCAGATCCGCAGGAACTCGTGGCGATAGAAGATCTCGTCGGAGGTGGCCTCGACGAGCGCGTTCCACTCGGGCGCGAGCGCCATGAACCCGGCCCGGTCCGTCACCTCCTGGACACTCGGCTCGGGCGTGAGCTGTCTGGCTTCCATATGTGCAGAACTCCCAAGGCGCGGCCCTCCCCCCCGGGACAGCCGCGCGCAGACAAGGTGGGAATGCTCGGGCCCGGCTACAAGCCGCAGCGGGCCATCTTCAGCAGGCAGCGAGCGATCTTCCCGCCGTCATGTCGAATCTTGGACCCCTCCTTGAGGAGGTCCGCCTCTACCGGAACCACACCCGCGCTGATGAGCTCGCGGCGGTTCACCGGGATGACATACGCACCCTTGCGCGCATAGCGCTGGATGGCATCGACCGGAGGCGGAGTGCCGTTGATGAGCACCGCATCCAGCACCGGGCCCGCGTGGTCGATAACCGCTCGGACATGGTCCAGGCAGTCCATGCCATCCGTCTCCCCCGGCTGAGTCATCAGGTTGGCGACCATCACCTTGAGCGCTCGAGTCTCGCGCAGCGCCTGGGCCACCCCATCCACCAACAGGTTCGGAATGACGCTCGAGTACAGCGAGCCCGGCCCGATGACGATCAAGTCCGCGCTGTGGATGGACTCCAGCAATCCCTCCGAAGGAGGAGGAGAGCGCGGGCTCAGCGACACCCGCTGCACCCGGCCGTGGGCGCGGACGATGTTGCTCTCACCCACCACCTCGGTGGAGTCATCCATCTTCGCCACGAGCTGCACCGGAGCCAGCGTGCACGGCAGCACCTGCCCCCGAGCCCCCAGCATCTCCCCGGAGACGCGCACCGCCTCGAGGAAATCCCCCTTGAGCTCCGCCAGCGCGGCGATGAGCAGGTTGCCCACCGCGTGCCCGGCCAGGCCCTTGGCGCCACCGAAGCGGAACTGGAACACCTCCGCGAGGGCAGTCTTGCCACCCGCGAGCGCCACCAGGCAATTGCGGATATCTCCCGGAGGCAGCACCCCGTGCAGGCGGCGCAGGCGGCCCGAGCTGCCACCGTCATCGCTCATGGTGACCACGGCGGTGATGTCCACACCGGGATCGCCCGCCTTCGGAGTGGCCCGCCGCGCCAGGCCGCGGAGCACCACGGGCAGCCCGGTCCCACCACCCATCGCGACGATGCGCGTGGGGCGATCCACCTGAGGCTGCAGCAGCTCGTTCCGCCCCTGCTGCCTGGCGGACTTCGCATCCTCTCCCCACTTCTCCTGGAGAGTCGAATCCAGATCCATCAGCGACATAGCCCCACCCCTTCCCGCCCACTCGACCATGATGCCCTACCCCACTCCATGCGCGGCGGCCCCCGCCGCGATCTCACTGAGTCCTTACAGTCCCCGCTACCTCGCTCCACGCCCGAGCAGCACGTGCCGCACGGTGTGGAAGATGATCCCGATGTCCAGGAACAGCGATCCGTTCTTCACGTAGTACAGGTCGAACTCCAGCTTGTTGCGCGCGTCCTCCACCGAGGCACCGTAGGGGTAGCGGATCTGCGCCCACCCCGTGATGCCCGGCTTCACCGCCTCACGCAGCCCGTAGAAAGGAATCTGCTGCTTGAGCTGCTCGACGAACACGGGGCGCTCCGGCCGAGGCCCCACGAAGCTCATCTCCCCCACCAGCACGTTGAAGACCTGGGGAATCTCGTCCATGCGCGTCTTGCGGATGAACCGGCCCACCCGGGTGACGCGGTCGTCATTGGCTCGAGCCCACACCGCGCCGTTCTTCTCCGCATCGGTGCGCATGCTGCGGAACTTCCACAACCAGTAGGACTTGCCGCCCACGCCCACGCGCTCCTGGCGGTAGAACACGGGGCCTTTCGAGTCCAGCTTGATGGCCAGGGCCACCAGCACCAGGACCGGCGACGCGAGCACCAGCAGCAGCGACGCGACGAAGATGTCGAAGGCCCGCTTGAAGGCCCGGCGCATCGGCGACTGGGTCAGCTCGTCCGCGAAGGCGAAGTCGCTGGCGCGCAGGAACTGCACGGGGATGCGGCGCAGCACGCGCTCGTAGAAGCCGGTGGCGTCATACACCAGGCGCCCATCCAGCCGGCAGCGCAGCAGCGCATCCACCCAGTTGGCGCCGCGCATGTCATCCGCGGCCTGAACCACGTACTCGGCCTTCAGGCGCGAGGCCATCACATCCAGCGGCCCCACCCCCTCGCGACGCGGGTCCACCATGGCGACGACCTTGTAGGAACCCTCGCCACCCTCCTCGATGGCCTTCATCACCGCGCGAGCCTTCACACCGTCCCCAATCAGGAGCACCGGAGAAGGCTCACCGACCAGCGAGTGGATGGCGACGCGCACCGTCAGCGTGCCAGCCAGGGCGCCCATCGCCCCACCCAGGAGCGTGCCCGGCGGCAACTGCACGGGGAACACCAGCGCCACCGCCAGCATGCCCACGCCCACCACGGCCACGGTGACGCCGGCGGCCTTGAGGAAGCGATAGCCGCGCTGACGATCCTCGGCGGCCACGCGCAAATCGTAGAGATCCAGCAGGTACAGCGTGAACTGGAAGGCGAAGACGAACGCCGCGCTCAGCACCAGGAGCGTGGGCAGCAGCGTCATCAGCGGAGGGCGCGTTCCCGCGGGGGAGAACATCCACGCGCAGCCGGCGGCGCCCAGGACGCAGGCCAGTGCGATTGCCGAGCTCTCCGCGAGAAAGAACGTGAGCTTCTTGGCTGAGAAATAATGATGAAAGACGCGAAGCACGTGCACCCTCCAACCCACCCGACCGCCTCAGACAACTCCCGCCGCTCCCCCCGGACGAGCGGGGAGCGGCGGAACAACCCCAGACCTACTTCTTGACGTAGTTCTTCAGGTACGGAGTGGTACTCACCTCCGCACCGTTCAGCACGCAGCCCAGGATGGGAGCACCGTGCAGCTGCTCCACCGCCTGGTTGACGGCCTTCGTCGGCGTGACGTTGGCCCTCACCACCATGAGCACACCATCGGTCAGGTGGCTCAGGATGGACGCATCCGCGAAGGGCAGCGTGGGCGGCAGATCGATATACACTTCATCGAAGTTGTCGCGCACCGCCTTGAGGAACTGCTTCATCCGGCTGCTGGCCAGCACCTGCGTGGGATCCTCGGGAGTGCTGCCCGCGGGGATGATTGCCAGGCGCGTGGAGCTGAAGCGACGCACCACGTCCTGCACCCCGCACTCACCGGCCAGCAGCTCCGCCAGGCCCACCTTGCCGCGGATGCCCAGCACCGAGGACACCTGGCTGCGACGCAGATCCGCGTCGATCAGCAGGATGCGCCGGTCGGGGTTCGCCTTGGCCGCGGACAGCGCCAGGTTCACCGCCGTCACCGTCTTCCCCTCGCCCGGCATGGCCGAGGTGAAGGCGATGATCTTCATGGGCTTCACGTCCCGCATCCGCTCCAGCCGGTAATACAGGGTGCGGTACTGCTCCGCCGCCGCCGAGGCCGGAGCCGTCAGCGATACCACCCGGCGATCCACCGCGTTTGGGTTTCCCGCCGCTTCATCGACTCGAGGAAGGAAGTTGCCCGCCCGCTCCATCGTCTGATCCATATCCATCTCCCTCACTTCCTTTTTTCAGCCTCAGTTCAACGTGGTCGGGGAAGAAATCCCGTTCCGCGCTGACGACGAGGGCATCAACACCCGCTTCTCCGTCTTCCCCTGCATGTTCGGGACCACCGCCAGCACCGGCAGGGTGAGCCGCTCGCGCAGCTCGTTGCCGTCGCGGATGCTGTCGTCGCGCATCTCGATCACCACGCCGGTGAGCACGCCAGCGCCCAGGGCGATGAGGAACGAGATGAGCAGGCCACCGAAGCGATCCGGCCGGGCCGGGATGGTGGGCACGCCCGCGGGAGAGATGACGTTGAAGAGGCTCTTGGAGCTCTTGGCCTCCAGCTCCTCGGCGATCTCCGCCTCCACCTTGCGAGACACCACGCTCTGGTACTTGGTCCGGGCAATCTCATAGTCCCGGTTCATCACGCCCAGCTCGTGAGCCCAGCGCGGAGTGCTGTCCAGACGCTTCTGGAACGTCTCGGCCTGGTTCTGCAGGCCCTTGATCTCGTTCTGGATGCTGGTGATGAGCTCGGCGGCGCGGCTGCGCTCCTGGCGCTCGACCACCATGCGGCCCTCGGCGTCCTTGCGCTTGTCGGACATGGCCGACAGCTCGCTCTCCAGGCGCTTGACCTCGGGGTGGTCCTCCGTCCACGAGGTGCGGGCGGCGACCAGCTCGCGGGTCAGCCCGTTCTCAGCAGCCTCGAGGCGGCCGGCCTCGCTGTCCGCGGCGTTCCGGGCGCGGGCCAGATCCGAGCGGCGGGCCTCGGCGGCACGCAGCTCCTCGGACTTGGTCTGCAGCTCGTGGCTCACGCGCTCCAGGCCGCGCATGTTCATCTCCAGCTGCTCGGGCAGCTCACCCATGTGGTCCACCTTGAACTGGGCGATGCGCCGCTCCCAGGTGGACACGCTCTTGGACATGGCGTCCATCTCCTCGGCGAAGAGCTGCGTGGCGCGCGAGGCCTGGGCCTGGCGCAGCTTCAGCGTCTCCTCCGCGAAGATGGCAGGCAGGCGGTTGGCCACCTGCGACGCCACACTCGGATCCCGGTTGGCATAGGTGAGCTCGAAGGCGTTCTCACCCTCCACCTTGATCGTGAGGTCCTTGCGCATCTGCGCGACCGCGGTCTCGATGCCCTTCTCCGAGACGATGTCCGGATAAAGGTTCATCTCCTGGATGGCCTTCTCGAGCACCGGCCGTGCCATGAGCTCCTGGCGCACGGTGAGCAGGCGCTGTTCGATCAGCTCGCTCACGGTGTGCTGGACCATCTCTTCACTGGGCCGCTGAGGCTCCACGCGGACCACCGAAGATGCCTCGTACATGCTCGGCCGGGTCATCACGACGGCCGCTCCCACCGCGAAGACTGCTGCTGCGATGGCCCCCACCAGTGCCTTGCGGCGCCACAGGGCCACCAGCACCTGGTCCGCCGTCATCCCACGCTCCATGTTCTGCTCCTCCTCCTCAGGTGCACTACCAAGCCGAGATCAACAACCGGACCGCAAACACATTGCGCGCCAGGTTCACCCCAGCCGCCGCGTCGCCCTCGCCCACCTGGGCGATGCGGTCCACGGCCCCCTGCAGCGTCACGTACCGGGTCAGCCGGTAATCAACGCTGCCTCCCACTGCATAGCCCTGCGAAACATTCGGCGAGCCCTCCAGACTGAAAGCGCCCTCGCCCGGCGCACGACCATTCCGGAAGAAGCTGGCCGCGGCGTTCGCGGTCAGCCGCTCCGTGAAGCGCCGGCCCGCCACGAGCGACGCGTAGTCCGCCCACAGCGCGCTGGTGAAGCCGCTGGCGCCCACCAGGTCGTGTCCGACCACCAGCCCCAGATCGAGCAGCTCCCCCTCTCGAGCCAGTTCCACCGCGGCGCGAGGCAGCCACCCGGACTCTCCCTCATGAGAGGTGTAGAGCACGGGCCCGCCGCGCACCGTCAGCGTCGTGGCACGGGTCAACCGGTAGCGCAGGGCCCCGAAGGCGCCATGCGCGTTGGAGGAGTCACCACCAAAGACGAAGCCCTGGTAGCGATACTCGAGTCCCAGCGTGAGCCGCCGGGTGCTGCGATACCAGGCCTCGATAGAGGGGGTGTGGACGAAGCCGGGCTCACGGCCCTCCTCGTACACCTTGGCTCCCTCGAAGCCGTAATTGGCCCGGATGTCCCACCGGCGCGTGAGGCGCTCGGACACGGACAGCCTCGCCTGCCCATACAGCGTGGGCGACAGCGAGCGCGCCACTCCCTCGCGCGGCAGCGACGTGGGATCCGTCACGCGGAAGATGCGCCCGGTGACGTCCACCTTGAGCCGCCGGGACAGCGCGTAGCTCAGATCCACTCCGCCGCGGTGATCCAGCGTGGCATTGCCCGAACCGTGCCGGACGAGCAGATCCGTGGCGTAGAAGGCCTCGCCCTTGGAGACGGGATCCTTCACCTCGAGCCCGAGCCGGGGCGACAGCTTGGTCATGAACTGACCACCCGCGCCGCCGTCATTGAGCCGGAAGTCGTCGTCGTAGCGCTCCTCCGCGGTGAGCCGCAGCGAAGAGTCCAGGACATGCGCCGCCATCGCGGAAGAACTGGCGAACACCATGCACGCCGCCAGGAGCTTCCTCACGCCACCCATCATCGCCGCCCTCCTTGGTCGCATCCCTCGACCCTCACCCTCGGTTGCACTCACCCACTGCCTCACGGCACGACGATGGTGTCACCCGGACGCAGGACGACGTCCTGGCCCCCGTCCGGAGAGATCAGATCGCTGTAGCGCACGGGGATCTGCCCGCCCTGCCCATCGCTGCGAATGACCGTGATGCCGTCCGAGTTGGCGAAGTCCGTGAAGCCACCCGCCAGGGCGATGGCCTGGACCAGCGAGACGCGCCCGCGCAGCGGAAAGGCGCCTGGGTGGGCCACCTCGCCGGTGACGAAGATGCGGCTGCTGTTCACCTCACGAACGATCACCGTGACTCGCGGCTCCTGGACATAGGGCTGGAGCCGGCCCTTGATCTCGTCGGCCAACTCGGTGGGCGTCTTGCCCGCCGCGAGCACATCGCCCGTCATGGGCATGGAGATGTAGCCATCCGGACGCACCGGCAGGGTGCGAGACAGATCCGCATCCCGCCACACGGCCACATCCAGCACGTCCTCGCGACCGATGCGATACGGCTGCTCCGAGTTGTCCACCTTCGCCGCCGGCGTATGGGCGCACCCCGCCAGGAGCAGCACGCCCACCACCGCCCAGAAACTCGCCCGCGTCTTGCTCATTGTTCGCCTCTCCTCATCCGTGTGTCCGCTGCTCGCTCCCACGCCCTGCAGGGGTGTCGGAACGTTGTTCCTTCGGCGGGCTTGCCGTAGCACCGCGCGTGCCATGCCCCCCGGGAGAGGAAAACCATTGGATCGCGGAGGGTTGCGCGTTGCCCTCTCCGGAAGTGCCTCGGGGTCCGGGAAAAATTTCCGGAACGCGACGGGTGATCCTCCTGCCTCTTTCTGAGGATCGGAGCCCAGGCTGGGAAAAGGTTTTCCCTTTTCTTCCCTCGGACATTCCCTTCTGCCGCTCGAGAGCCCGGCACACGGATTGAAAGGAGAGAGGCTCAAGATGAACGGGCGACAGGCCCGATGAGGAGGAGAGGGACTTTCATGAAGAAGGCGGCGGCGGCGATGGTGGCGGCGTTCATGACGGGCGGAGCGACGATGGCGGTGCTGGGCTCGGTGCTCGGTCCTCTCTCGGAGGCCGCGGTGCTGGGGATTGTGGGCGCCAGCCTCTATGCCGGCAGCGCGGTGCTGCAGGGCAAGCTGGCGGCTCCTCCGGAGAGCCTGGCCAAACAGGCCTGAAAAACAGGGCACCTCTGAAATTGTTACGGGCGGCTCGGCTGCAGACAGCGCCGAGCCGCCCTCGTCGTAAGAGCAGGCACTCCAGCGAGCGATAGCCAGCCTCGCCTGCGTTGGTTCCCGCCAGGGGCTCTCGCTCCCAAATTCCTAGAGGCGAGTAGCGCCAGCGGAGGAGTGCCTTGAGTTCCATCTCATCGGTCGAGCTCACTCTGGGTGCCCGGGTTCTCGGGAACGGGCGGACCCACTTTCGTGTCTGGGCACCTCGGCGCAAGAGCGTTGACGTCTGCGTGAGCGATCCCGGTGGATTGCGCTGCCTGCCCCTCGAGAAGACCTCGGGAGGCTACTTCGAAGGCACCCACCCGCTGCCGGCAGGCACCCTCTACAAATACCGGCTGGACGGGGGAGAGACGTTCCCGGACCCGTGCTCGCGCTTCCAACCCGAGGGCCCCCACGGCCCCTCGCGCATCGTGGATCCGAACCGCTACTCCTGGCACGACCAGGGATGGAAGGGACTCGCCTCCATGAAGGGGCAGGTCCTCTATGAGCTGCACATGGGCACCTTCACCCCCGAGGGCACCTATGCGGCTGCGGCGGCGAAGCTGCCCCTGCTCAAGGATCTGGGTGTCACGGTGGTGGAGCTGATGCCCCTGCACACCTTCCCTGGCCGATACAACTGGGGCTACGACGGCGTGACGCTCTTCGCGCCCTGCTCCGTGTATGGCGAGCCGGACGACCTGCGCCGCCTGGTGGACGAGGCCCACCGGCTGGGGCTCGGCATCATCCTGGACGTCGTCTACAACCACCTGGGTCCGGACGGGAACTACCTGAGCCAGTATGCGCAGGGCTACTTCAACCCGAAATATCCCAACGAGTGGGGCGACCCCACCAACTTCGATGACGGCGAGGCCGCGGGTCCCTCCCGAGACTTCTTCGTCCAGAACGCCTGCCACTGGGTATCCGAATATCGCTTCGACGGGTTGCGCCTGGACGCCACCCAGAGCCTCTACGACGCCTCACCCCGGCACATCGTCCAGGAGCTCGTCGAGAAGACCCGCGCGGCCGCGGGTGCGAGGAAGCTCCTCCTCATCGCCGAGAACGAGCCCCAGGACGTCAAGATCGTCACGCCCAAGGAGCGCGGTGGCCACGGCGCGGATGGGCTCTGGGTGGACGACTTCCACCACTCGGCGCGAGTGGCCTCCGTGGGACGCTCGGAGGCGTACCTCATGGACTACTGCGGCACTGCCCAGGAGCTGCTCTCCTGCGCGTTGCGCAACTCGCTGTACCAGGGCCAGTACTACACCTGGCAGAAGAAACGCCGGGGCTCGCCGCTGCTACGCACCCCTCCCGAGAACATCGTCTTCTACCTACAGAACCACGATCAGCTCGCGAACACGCTGCGTGGCCAACGGCTCCACATCGTGGCCGGCTTCGCGCGGGCCCGTGCACTGACGACGCTCCTGCTGCTGCTGCCACAGACGCCCATGCTCTTCATGGGGCAGGAGTTCTTCGCCTCCGCGCCGTTCCTCTACTTCGTGGACCACAAGCCGGATCTGCAGAAGCTCGTCCACAAGGGACGCAACGCGTTCCTCTCCCAGTTCCCGAGCGCCCGCCAGGCCCTGGAGGCCGAGGGCCACGACGCGCCCATCGGGGAGGAAGCCTTCCGCGCCTCGAAGCTGGACTGGTCCGAGCATGACCGGAATCGCGAAGCGCTGGCCCTGCACAAGGAACTGCTGCGGCTGCGCCGGGAAGATCCCGTGTTCTCGGCGCAGGACCCGAGCCGCATCGAAGGCGCCGTGCTGTCGCGACATGCATTGGTGCTGCGCTACTTCGGCAGCGGCCAGGAGGGCGACCGCCTGCTCCTGCTCAACCTGGGCACGGGGTTGGACTTGGAACCGTGCCCGGAACCGCTCCTGGCACCGGAGCCGGGAAAATTCTGGCGGCCCCTTCTGTCTTCAGAGCACGTCCGCTTCGGCGGCATGGGCGCACCCGCACTGCCAGAAGAGGGGCGGCTGCGCATTCCTGGACAGACAGCGCTCGTGCTTGCGAGCACCGAGGAGAGAAAAGAGTGACCCCCGTTGAGAATCCTACCGCCACTGCCCTGCCCCGCCTGGGGTTTGACTGGAAGACGGGTCCGGAGTTCTCGGACATCATCAGCCGCGAGTGGCTGGTAACG
The DNA here is from genome assembly GCF_020103695.1 of Hyalangium versicolor. Lineage (GTDB taxonomy): Bacteria > Myxococcota > Myxococcia > Myxococcales > Myxococcaceae > Hyalangium > Hyalangium versicolor. The sequence goes on along the minus strand of NZ_JAHXBF010000003.1, from coordinate 622,601 downwards.
AACGGGCGAGGCGGCTACGCCTCGGGCACCGTGCCGGGCTGCAATACCCGCCGCTACCACGGGCTGTTCGTCCCCAACCTGCACCAGCGAGGACGCACGGTCCTGCTCGCCCGGCTGGTGGAGCAGGCGCAGGTGAACGGCCACGTGTACCACCTCTGCGCCGAGGAGCACGCGGACGGCCGCACCGTCCAGGAAGGGGTGGCCCTGCTGCGGAGCTTCCACCTGGACGGATTGATCCCTGTCTGGGAGTACGAAGTCGGCCCCTCGCGAATCCGGCGCAAGCTGATGCTGGTGCACGGGGAGAACACCCTCTTCGTGGCGTGGGAGCACGTGTCGGGGCCGGAGGTGCACCTGCGGCTGCGCCCCTACCCGGTGATGAGGGCGCACGACGGCCCCATCCCGAACACGGCCTATGAGCCCATCGTCCGCATCCAGAACCAGCGCGTGGAGATGCAGGCCACGCCGGACGCGCCTCCCATGAGGATGCGCCTGCGCGCCAGTTGCGACATGCCCTTCGTGGCGCTGAACCAGAGCTCGCAGGCCCTGCTCTACCGGACGGAGCGGGCCCGTGGGTACGACCATACGGAGATCCAGCACAGCCCGGGCTACTTCGAGTGCAGCGTGGGGCAGGGAGAACTCCTGACCCTGGGCGTGACGACGGAGGACTGGTGGGTGCTGGATCGGGATCCCCGCCAGACGTTCGCGCTGGAGCTGGAGCGCGAGAGGAAGCTGCTGGCCCGCGCCCCAGCGGAGGCGCACGTGGGCGTGCCGGCGCGGATGGTGCTGGCGGCGGACCAGTTCATCATCGACCCGATGCGCCCCTCGGATGATGCGTGGGCGCGCTCGATCGGCCAGGACGCGCGCAGCGTGATCGCGGGCTACCACTGGTTCACGGATTGGGGCCGGGACACGATGATCTCGCTCGAGGGGCTGGCGCTGTGCACGGGGCGCTACCGCGAGGCGGCGGCCATCCTGCGCACCTTCCGCCACTACGTGAAGGACGGGCTCATCCCCAACTACTTCCCCGACGGCGAGAACGAGGGCGTGTACCACACGGCGGATGCGACGCTGTGGTTCTTCCACGCGGTGGATCGCTACGTGGAGACGACAAAGGACGGGGAGATGTTGAAGGACATGTTCCCCACGCTGGCCAGCATCGTGGAGCACCACATGCGAGGCACGCGCTTCCACATCGGCGTGGATCCAGCAGACGGGCTCCTGCGGCAGGGTGAGGAGGGCTACCAGCTCACCTGGATGGACGCCAAGGTGGACGGCTGGGTGGTGACGCCCCGGCGCGGCAAGGCGGTGGAGATCAACGCGCTCTGGTTCAACGCGCTGCGGCTGATGGCCACGTGGGCCGAGCGGCTGGGCAAGGACCCGAACCCGTACATGGGCGCGGCCGAGCGCGTGTACGGCAGCTTCAACAAGCGCTTCTGGAACCCACAGGCCCACTGCCTGCTGGACGTAGTGGACGGAGAGAACGGGAGGGACGATCCGGCCATCCGGCCCAACCAGATCTTCGCGATCTCACTGAGCCACCCGGTGCTGCGGCGTGAGCGGTGGGAGGCAGTGCTGGAAGTGGTGCGGCGGGATCTGCTGACGCCAGTGGGGCTGAGGAGCCTGGCGCCGGGGCACCCGGACTACAAGGCGAACTACGACGGGGATCTCCGGGCGCGGGACGCGGCCTACCACCAGGGGACGGTGTGGGGCTGGCTGATCGGGCACTACATCGACGCGTCGCTGAAGGTGAACCCGGACATCAAGGCGGCGCGTGCGCTGCTCCAGGGGCTGGAGCATCATCTGGAGCACGCGGGCGTGGGGCAGATCAGCGAGATCTTCGACGCGACGGAGCCGTACCGGCCGCGCGGGTGCATCGCGCAGGCGTGGAGCGTGGCGGAGGCGCTCCGGGTCTTCCTGAAGACGCACGTGACCTGAGCCCCTCCTGTCATTCCAACCAACGCATCCAGTAGACTCCGGTGACTCTCAGATGGAGTCACCGGAATCATGCAGCTCTCCTGTGAAGTCTGCCACGCCCCCTTGCGGCCGGAGGATGTCCGGCTGGATCTGGCGTTGGCCAAGTGCAGCGCATGCAACGCGGTCTACGATCTGTCCGGACGCAAGGGACGGGGGCTCGCGGAGCAGAGCGCACAGGAGAAGCCCCGGCTCGTGCGAGCCAAGGCTTCACTGCCGGAGAAGTTCCAGGTCGAAGATGATGGAGTGAGCACACGCATCTCGTGGCGGTGGTTCAGCGTCATCCACGCCTTCCTCATCTTCTTCTGCATCGCGTGGGATGGATTCCTCTTCACGTGGTACGGGATCGCGCTGTCGTCGGACAACGCGCCGCTCATCGCGCTCATCTTCCCCATCGCGCATGTCGCCGCGGGTGTCGGGCTCACCTACTACACGCTGACGGGACTGCTGAACCGCACACGTATCGAGGTGAGCCGCAACCGGCTCTCCATCCGCCACGGTCCCCTCCCCTGGCCTGGCAACCGGGATGTACCGGGGCGGCAGTTCACCCAACTCTATGGCGTGGAGCAGATCCGCTCGAACAAGGGGAGCCAGACCCTCACGTACGATCTCATCGCGATCGATCGCGAAGGCAAGAGCGTGAAGCTGCTCGGCGGACTCACGGCGAAGGATCAGGTCCTCTACCTGGAGCAGACGCTGGAGCGCCGTCTGGGCATCGAGGACGCGCCGGTGGAAGGCGAGATCGCCACCCGGACCAGCGCCTGAAGCACCACGGAGTGCTCGCGTCTCCCTACCGTATGGGTAGAGTGCGCCGCCATGGCGAAGACCCAGTACTGGCTGATCAAGAGTGAGCCCACCGTCTACCCCTACTCCCAGCTCGAGAAGGAGCGGAAGACCGGCTGGACCGGCATCCGCAACTACGAGGCGCGCAACAACCTCCGAGCCATGAAGCCCGGCGACCTCTGCCTCTACTACCACTCGAACGAGGGCAAGGCTGTCGTCGCCGTAGCGAAGGTGCTCTCCGCCGCTACCCCGGACCCTACCGCCCCCGGCGAGGACTGGGCCTCCGTGGAGGTTGGCCCCGTGGTTCCGCTCCAGGAGCCCGTGGAGCTGTCCACCATCAAGAAGACCGCTGCCCTGAAGGACATCCAGCTCATCACCCGAAGCCGCATCAGCGTGGTGCCCGTCTCCGCCCCGCACTTCAAGCTCATCCTCAAGCTGGGGAAGACGGCTCTCCCCAGGTGAGCTATAAGGGCAGCTCTACCCAACGGGAAGCAGCGCTACCCCGCGCGTGCCTGTCACGCGCGGCATCCCGCGTGCGAGGAGGGTTCCTGTGGCCGACGTCAACAGCACTCCGCTCAACGAAGATGAAAAGAGGCTTGCTGAGCTCGGCTACAAACAAGAGCTCAAGCGCACCTGGTCCGGGTTCTCCAACTTCGCGATCTCCTTCTCGATCATCTCCATCCTCTCGGGCTGCTTCACCACCTTCGCCCAGGCCTGGAACAACGGCGGCCCGGTCGCGATCTCGTGGGGCTGGCCCCTCATCTCCGCCTTCATCATGGTCATCGGACTGTGCATGTCCGAATTGGTCTCGGCGTTCCCCACCGCCGGCGGAATCTACTGGTGGGCGGCCAAGCTGGGCGGTCCGCAGGCCGGCTTCTACACCGGCTGGCTCAACCTGATCGGCCTCATCGCCGTGACGGCCTCGGTGGTCTACGCCTGTGCCACCTTCATGAACGTCACCATCGGCCTGTTCACCCCGGCGTGGGCCTCCACACTTGGGGGTGACCCGCTGCTCCAGGCGTTCGCGCTCTTCATCGTGCTGATGATCGTGGCGGCGCTGCTCAACATCTTCAGCTCCCACCTGCTCGCGGTGGTCAACAACATCTCCGCCTACTGGCACGTGTTCGGCTCGCTGGCGGTCGTGTTGATCCTCCTGCTGACCGCCAAGGAGTATCAGTCTCCCTCGTTCGTCTTCACCGAGCGCATCAACAACTCGGGTTTCTCCGACGGCATGTACTGGTGGTACGTGCTGCCGCTGGGCTTCCTCCTCACCCAGTACACCATCACCGGCTTTGACGCCTCGGCGCACCTCTCCGAGGAGACCCACGGCGCCGCGACCACGGCGGCCAAGGGCATCTGGCAGTCGATCTTCTACTCGGCCATCGGCGGCTGGATCCTGCTCCTCGCGTTCCTGTTCGTCGCCAAGGACACGAAGTTCATCAACGATCCGGCCAATGGCTACGGCGCTGGGCAGGTCACTGCCGTCTTCGCCTCCGCCCTCCCCGCCGCGATGTTCAAGGCCGTCATGCTCATCTCCACGGTCGGCCAGATCTTCTGCGCGATCGCCTGCATGACGAGCACCTCCCGCATGATGTTCGCCTTCAGCCGAGACGGTGCCGTGCCCGGCAGCGCGCTGTGGAGCAAGGTCCATCCCAGGACTCATGTGCCCGTGAACGCGGTAGTGGCCTCCTCGATCATCGCCGTGCTGATCACGTTGCCGGCCCTCTACAAGAGCCCTGCTGGCGTCCCCGTGGCCTTCTACGCCGTGGTGTCCATTGCCGTGATCGGGCTGTACCTGGCCTTCCTCATCCCCATCTATCTGCGGCTGAAGGCCGGAGACAACTTCCGCCCGGGTCCGTGGACGCTCGGCCGCCACTACAAGTGGATGTGCTCCGTCGCGGTGGCGGAGATCGCCTTCATCTCGGTCTACTTCTGCCTGCCGTTCCTGCCCTCGGCGGTGCCGTTCACCCCCACCTTCACCTGGTACGACGTGAACTACGCACCGATCCTCGCGGGCGGTGTGCTGCTCGCGATCACCGTCTGGTGGTACGCCTCGGCCCGGCAGTGGTTCAAGGGCCCGATCCGCACCGTTGACGAGACCCCCACCCCCGCGAGCCCCTCTGCCCAGGCGCTCACGGAGACAAAGCCCATCGGCTAATTCTACAAAAGTAGTGGCATATTACCTCCCCATATGGCGGATCTTCCGGACCTCGAGACTCTCCGAATCGGCATCGAGCGCATCGACGCGGAGATCCTGGACGCCCTTCGTCGGCGGATGGACCTCTCGGATGACATTGCCCGCGCCAAGCTGGCAGCGGCCTCTCCCCTGCGCGATCCCAAACGCGAGGACATGGTGCTGCGCAAGGTGCGCGAAGCGGCCACGGCCCACAGGCTGGATCCCCATGAGATCGAGCGCATCTACCGGCTCATCATGGACATGTCCGTGGCGCGTCAGCAGGGGCTCATCCAGCGGCTGGACACCACGCCGCTGCGCGTGGGCTACCCGGGCATCGAGGGCTCCTACAGCCACATCGCCGCGCGTGACCGGTATGCCGGGCGCTCGGGGGGAGTCCTCCTCACAGGCTTCGAGAACGGACGCGAGGTGCTGGATGCCCTGCGCCGTGGAGAGCTGGATCTCGCGCTGTTGCCCATCGAGAACACGTCCGCCGGGAGCATGAGCGAGACGTACGATCTGCTCGCCTCGGGTGGCGTGACGATCATCGGGGAGATGCTCAGCCAGGTGGATCACCGGCTGCTGGGACTGCCCGGCGTGAAGTTGGAGGACATCCGCACGGTGCTGTCGCATCCCCAGGCCCTGGCGCAGTGCGAGATGTTCCTGCGCAAGGTGCCGTGGATCCGTCCGCTCCCCGAGTTCGACACCAGCGGCGCGGCACGGAAGGTGCGCGAGCTGAACGATTCCACGATAGCGGCGATCGCCAGCGAGTCCGCGGCCCAGCGCTTCGGGCTGCAGGTGCTGGCGCGAGACATCCAGCCGGCTTCCGGAGACTACACGCGCTTCGTGGAGCTGGCCCGCGAGGCCACGCCCGTGCCACCGGATGTGCCGTGCAAGACGACGATCACGGTGGTGTTGGAGCACCGGCCCGGGACGCTCGGGCAGGTGCTGACGGCGCTGGCGCAGCGTGGGGTGAACCTGTCCAAGCTGGAGTCCCGTCCCATTCCCGGGGAGCCGTGGTGCTACCGGTTCTACCTGGACGTGGAGGCGCACGCGGCCTCGGCGCAGCTCATGGCGGCGCTCCAGGATCTCCAGCCGCTGACTTCCTCGATGAAGGTGCTCGGGACGTACCCGCGCGCGGAGAACTGGAATGAGTAGTCCTCGCATTGCATTCCAGGGAGAAAGAGGCGCCTACAGCGAGGAGGCCACGCGCGCCCTCTTCGGCCCAAGCGTCGAGGCCGTGCCCTGCCCCAACTTCCGCGCTGTCTTCGAGGCGGTGGCCGCAGGCCGGGTGGACGGGGGCGCGGTGCCGGTGGAGAATTCGCTGGCCGGGTCTGTCCTGGACAACGTGGATCTGCTGCTGGAGTTCTCCCTGCCGATCACGGGTGAGTTGTCGCTGCGCATCCGGCACTGCCTGATGGCGCCGGAGGGCGTGGCGCTGAAGGACATCCAGCGCGTCTTCTCGCACCCCCAGGCATTGGCCCAGTGCGCGCGCTTCCTGCGCCAGCACGGGATGACACCTGTCGTGGATATCGACACAGCGGGCAGTGCCCGGAAGCTGGCGGAGATGAAGCCTCCCAATAGCGGGGCGATTGCCAGCCGAACCGCTGCAGAGCTTTACGGACTGAAGGTGCTGCTTGAAGGCGTGGCGGACTCACCGAACAACCTGACCCGGTTCGTCTCACTGAGCGCCGTGCCCCCTCTCACGGGAACTCGAAGCAAGACCTCGGTGGTCTTCACGGTGGAGAACACGCCTGGGGCACTCTACCAGGTGCTGGGCATCTTCGCCGAGCGAGGCGTGAACATGACGCGCCTCGAACCTCGCCCCCTGCGAAGGCCTTGGGATTACGTCTTCTGTCTGGATGTGGAAGGCTCTTTGGACGAGCCTCGCATGAGTGAGGCGCTCGACCTGGCCACGAACGTGTGCGCCTCGGTCCGGGTGCTGGGCAGCTATCGAGTCGCGGATTGAGCGCGCAGCCCGTCTCCGTTGCGCACGGCCTCTTCATAGGCGCCACGGATGATGCGCGAGTAGTTCTGGAGCGCCGGGAGCTGCTCCAGCCGTAGCGCCTGCGGCCCGTCGCACAGTGCCTGCTCCGGGTGCGGGTGGAAGTCGACTAGCACCATGGACGCTCCCGCGATCAAACCCTGGCCAATCGCGTGGAAGATGTCCGGCAGTCCGTCCGGCCCCGCCTCCGAACGCCCGATCGCGTGCGAGGGATCCACGCACACCGGCAGCCTCGTAAGCCGTCGCACCACCGACACGTGCGCGAAGTCCACCATGTTCCGGTGCGGATCCCCCAGGTGCGTCTTCACTCCGCGCAGGCAGAACACAATCTTCGGGTTGCCCTCGCTCGCCACGTACTCGCAGGCGTTGAGCGACTCCTCCAGCGTGATGCCCATGCCGCGCTTGAACAGCACCGGGAACACCCGCTGCTGCCCAATCTGCTTCAACAGCTCGAAGTTCTGCGCGTTGCGCGTGCCCACCTGCAACATAACGCCCGTCGCGTTGCCCGATGCCTCCAGTGCCTCCCGGATCTCGTCGATGTGGCGCGGGTTCGTCACCTCCATCGCCACTACCTTCACCCCGTGCTTGCCCGCGAGCTCGAACACCCACGGCAGGCACGCCGCCCCCAAACCCTGGAACTCGTACGGGCTGGTGCGAGGCTTGTACGCCCCCATCCGCGTCGTGCGGATGCCACACTTCGCCAGCGCCCCCATCATCGCGTCCACGCTCTCGCGCGTGTCCACCGCGCACAAGCCCGCGAACAGGTTCACGCTCTTCTCGTCGAACGTTACCCCGTTGTACTCGAACCCCACCGTCTCCCGCTTCCCACCGTGGCGCCCGATCACCCGGTACTTGTCGGACACCCGCACCACCTGCCGCACGCCCGGGATCTGCTGGAAGGGCTCCAGCGGCACCTGTGCCGTCTGGCCCAACAGGTAGATCTCGGTGACGGTGTACTCGGCCCCCTCGATGACGTGCGTCCGCGGGGTGATGCCCTTGTACTGGGCCGCCACCTGCAGCACCGCGTTCACCGTGGAAGGCGGCGAATCCGGATCGAGCATCACGATCATTCGAAGCTCCGAAGCGAGAGGTGCGCTGCACCTCAGAGGTAACAACCCCGAACCGAACCGCTCAGCCCACCGGCCTCAGCCGGGCCGCCAGGTGCGCGAAGTGGCTGCTGCGCTCGGCATCCCCCAGGTGGGACCAGACGTCCGCCAGCGCCCTCGCCGCGTCCACGTAGGCAGGATGGTACTCGAGCGCCAACTCGAACGCGTGCCGCGCATGCCGATAGCGCGCCTTGTCCACCCGTCGGCCCTTCGCCAGCAGCGACTCGCCCAGGCTGAAGATCTCCACGGCCGCCGCCTCGCGATACGGAGGTTCGGGATTGAGCTGGAAGGCGCGCTCCAGCAGCAGCGAGGCGTCCTCGGGCTCGTCCAGCTCGAGCTGGCACATCGCCGCGTTGCGGTAGTTGTCCGCGAGCGAGTCGTCCAACTCGATGGCCCGCTTGAAACATTGCAGCGCCTCGGCGGGCCGCCCCAGCCTCATGAGCGAGAAGCCCTTGGCGCTGAGCGCCGGAGTATGCCGGGGATCCTCACCCAGTACCTTGTCGAAGGCCCGGATGGCGGCCGGGTGATCCCCGGCCATGGAGCGATTCACACCCTCGTTGAGGGTAGCGAGCAGCTTGTGTGACATCCCTTCCCTCTCGAACCACGAGCCGCGTGCATCACGGCCGAACCCCTAGCCTGACAGGCGGCAAGCGGCCTGAAAAGACGCTCTCCCGAGAGCATCTCCCCGAGTAGGAAGTCACGCTAATAAGTGCTCACATCACCGCATGGGATGTGGAATTCCCTCGATTTCCGGCACCCCGGCGGAGCCTGCGGGAAAATCCGGGAATCGAGGACCCCACCCCCGTGCCTGAGCCGACCGCCCCTCACGGAGCGGTCTCTCTTCCGGCCATCAGAACTCCGCGCTGGCTCGCGGATCGACGATGCCGCACTCTTTGATCTTGTAGAGCAGCGCCTTGTAGCTGATGCGCAGCTTGCCCGCGGCCTTGCGCTTGTTCCACGCCGTGCGCTGGAGCATCGCCAGGATGGCCTCGCGCTCGGCCAGCATCGCCGCCCGCTTGCCGATGTCCTTCAGCGACATCTCCCCCACCGGAACGCTCGGAGGCGGAGGCGGAGGCTGTGGAATATCGAACGGGTTGTTGTACCGAGGCGCCATCTGATTGAGCGGGACCTCTGTCACCGGCGGCGACACCGACGCACCACCCCGGGGAGGCATCTCCAGCACCTGCACGGAGGAACCCGGAGGCGGACGCACCGGCTCGGGCTCGGGAGCAGGAGCTCGCGTCGGCGGAGGCAGGCCCTCATCCCCTGCGTACGCCGTGGGCAGAGACGGAGCGCTCGCCGGCGCCCGGCCCTCCCGAAGCTCATCCAGCACCAGCGTCGGGTCCTTCAGCACGCACAACCGGCGGACCATGTTCTCCAGCTCGCGCACGTTGCCCGGCCAGTCATACGTGGTGAAGGCCTTCAGTATCTCCGAGGGCAGCTCCGACACGCCCTGGATGTAGCTGCGCCCGTACTTCTTGAGGAAGTGGTCCGTCAGCGGCACCACGTCCTCCATGCGCTCGCGCAACGGCGGCAGGCGGATGGCCACTACGTTGAGGCGGTAGTAGAGGTCCTCGCGGAAGTTGCCCAGCGCGATCTCTTTCTCCAGATCGCGGTTGGTGGCCACCACCACGCGGCTGTCCACCCGGACGCTCTTCTTGCCGCCCACGCGGAAGAACTCCTCGTCCTGCAACACCTGGAGCAGCTTGGCCTGCAGCCGGATCGCCATCTCGCCGATCTCATCCAGGAAGATGGTGCCCTGATCGGCCAGCTCGAACTTGCCCGGCTTCTCCGCCGTCGCGCCGGTGAAGGCGCCGCGCTCGTGGCCGAAGAGCTCGCTCTCCAGCAGCTCGCCCGGCAGCGCCGCGCAGTTCACCTTGATGAACGGCCGGCTCCGGCGCTGGCTGCGCGCGTGGATCTCCCGGGCAATGACTTCCTTGCCCGTACCGGACTCGCCGAGCAGCAGCACCGGCACGTCCGTGTCCGCGATGCGCTCCACCAGCGCACGCGCACGGCGCATCGCCGGCGAGGTGGAGATCAGCACCCGCGCCTCATTGAAGCTGTCGAGCACCGCCGGAGCCGCCTGCCGAGCCGGCCCGGGCGCCGCGGCCTGACGGGCCGGAGCCCGCGTCCCGAGCGCACGCGCCAGCACATCCTCCAGCTCGTCATTGCTGAACGGCTTGGAGAGGTAATCACTGGCCCCCATCTTCATGGCGCGCACCGCGTCATCCGCGCCCGCCAACGCCGACAAGACGATGACTGGCGCCGAGCCTCCCGAGCTCCGGTAGTGCCGCAGCACCTCCAGGCCGCTCATCTCCGGCATCACCACGTCCAGCAGCACCGCGTCGAAGGATCCCCCTTCGAGCATCTCCAGGGCCTGAGCTCCCGTGGAGGCGCACCGCACCTGGTACCCCGCGTTCCCCAGCAGCTCGGCCAGGAACGTGCGCACCGACTCCTCGTCGTCCACCACCAGCACCGCGATCCGATCCATCCCCTCGTCTCCCCTCGCCCTCACGAAGAAAGTGTGACTGCCAGTGCTTCCTGGCCACCCTCTTCATTCCTCTCCCCGACAGCCGGCTCCTGCCGGCTCCCCGCCGCCGCCCCGCGCGCTCGGCGCAACTCTTGAATCGCTCCATTCAGCAACTGCGTGGGCACCCCCACCATGTCCGGGAAGCTCACCGCCCCCAGCACCAGGGACGCGCGCAGCGCCTTGCCCTCCACCTGGAAACGCGCCAGCTCGAAGCGAGCGGCGATCCGTGACAGCACCAGCGGCAGCGCCTCGGCCGTCGTGCCCGGCAACAGCACGGCGAACTCCTCCTCGGACACGCGCGCCACCACATCCGACTCGCGAACCGTCTGCCCCAGCACCACCGCGGTGTAGACCAACAGCCGCTCCACCATGGAGCGCCCATGCTGCTTTCGGAAGGCCCTCAGGTTCTGTGGCGAGCACGCCGCCACGGAGAAGACACCGCCGTAGCGCTCCGCCCGCCGCGCCTCCAGGCCAATCTGCGCCAGCAGGAACGGACGGTTGTAGAGCCCCGTGAGCGGATCATGCAGCACCAGCGCGGTGCCCGCGTCCGCGCCCTCGGCGGCGCGCAGCACCGAGTCCCTCAGCCGGAGCTGCGCGTGCAGCTTGAGCGCCAGCTCCGAGCCCGGCCCGGTGCGCGGCACCAGGTCCACGCACTGGCCCTTCTCCACGCAGAAGCGCCAGGCCTCGGGATCATGCGGATTCACCAGGTAGAGCATGGGCACCGTGCCCCGGCCGATCTGCCGGAGCCTGCGCACCGTGGCCACCGCCGCGAAGTCCGGAGCATGGGCCGCCAGCACCACGGCGTCCGGGCGGATCACCTCGAACAGAGGTGCGGCCGCATCGAACCGTGTGAGCGGAACCACCCGGAACCCCGCCTCCACCAGCAGGGCCCGCGTCGCCTCCAGATCTTCCGCCCGTGGCTCCACCAGGAGCACGGTCGGCTGGGATCCGGCCTTTCCACCGTGCCTGCGCTTTAGCGCCACCGCTCCCACCTCCTGCCCCCACCCAGAACTTTCTTACCCACCGCGCCCCTCGCCGTGTCACCCAGATTTACAGCCCCACTCCCCGCCCTACCCCACCCATCCCCTTGAAGTTCCTGGAGAAGGGCACTGCGTTACTCATCTCGTGCGCGGAGATGAGCAACCTCTGTGCCATCCTGGGCCCTGCGCAGCCATGCCTCGAGAGCCCCCTCATCCACCCGGTGCTTGAAAGCCAGTTGACCGTCAATCAGCACCACGGGGATGTCGTAGCGCCACGCCATCATGCCCGCAGGATCCTCCAGAATGCTGATGACCCGTAGCTCGAAGGGGATGCGGGCACGCACGCGCTCCACGACGTCAATCGCCTCGTCACAGAGCGAGCAGGAGGGTTTCGAGTAGATATCCACCTTCATGGCGATGCAGGATGCTCAGCGATGCACGGCCTGTCAGGAGATTTCGCGACGATGCCCCTCAAGGACGTCGTCAACTACCTGGGAAACCGTCGGGTCTCCGGCAAGCTCCTGGTCCAACGGGGGGGCGTGTACAAAGACCTGACGTTGAGCGAGGGCGCGGTGATCAGCGCCAGCTCGAACCAGCCCCGCGAGTACCTGGGACAGTTCCTGATCAACATGGGTCACCTGACCGAGGATCAGCTCAGCCGGGCCTTCGAGGCCCAGCGGGAGACGGACTTCCGGCTGGGGAAGATCCTGGTGATCAAGGAGATCGTCCCCGAGTCGACGGTGCTCAGCATGCTGAGCCTGAAGTTCCGGGAGATGCTGCTGGATGCCTTCCAGTGGCCAGACGGGGAGTTCCAGTTCGAAGGGGTGGAGCTGGCCAACGCGCTGGAGGGGTTGGATGTGCGGGTGGATCTGCTGGACATCCACCGCGAGGGCGAGTTCCGGGAAACGGCGTGGGAGGCGATCCGGGCGGCATTCCCAACGGGGAAGGCGCGGTTGACGGTGGACGAGCGGAAGCTGGCCGAGCCTCGGCAGCCTGGGAGCATGGACGAGCGCCTGGTTCAGCTGATCAAGGACGGGCTGACGATCGACGAGATGGCGCTGGCGCTGCATGCCTCGGACTTCTACCTGTACCAGCGGCTGTACGCGCTGTACCGGCGGGACGCGGTGAAGGTGCGCGAGGAGACGACGCCTCCACCTGTGGCGGAAGAGGTGGAGGAGGCGGGGCCGCAGATCATCGGCTCGGAGTCGTCGGTGGACGAGGTGCTGCAGGCGGCGCGGATGTTCATCGACGGGCTGAACTACCGGGATGGAGAGGTGCTGGCGCGCCGGGCGCACGAGATGGCGCCCTCGGCGGAGACGGCGGATCTGCTCAAGCAGGCGGAGATGGGCCTGCTGGAGGTGCTGCGACTGGTGCTGATGGATCCGCCACAGATCCCGGCACTGCAGGTGCCGCAGGCCCAGTTGAAGACGATGCAGTTGAGCGCCCCGGAGCGCTATCTGCTGTCGCGCATCGACGGCAAGCGGGACGTGGCGGCGATCGTCCGCGTGTCCCCGCTGCACGAGTTGGACGCGCTGAAGTACTTCCAGAGCTTCGTGGACAGCGGCTTCGTGAAGCTCAACCCGCGCTGAGGGACAGGCCTGTGCCTCACGGAGACGGAGGCGCGGCGTTCCCGGCGGGTGCTGTCATCTCCACAGTTCCCTCTTCCTGGGACTCGTCGTCCTCGTCCTGGCCTTCGGGCTGGGACGGGGTAGGAGTGGCCACGGCGGGCTGAACGGAGGATGGCGTCGTCTTCCCTGCCACCGCAGGTTGAACGGAGGACGGCGTCGCCTTGCCTGCCGATGCAGGCTGCACGGACATCTGCGCCGCCTTCCCTGCTACTGCTGGTTCGACGGACAACGCCGCAGCCTTCTGCGCCGCGCCAGCCTCCGCAGCCGCCGAAACCGACTTGCCCGCCGCCACTTCCACGGCAGAAGCCGGCTCTGCCTTCACGGCCACCCCGGGCTCAGCGGACACCGGAGACACCTTCTCCACCCCAGCCGGCTCCACGGGAGCAGGAGCCGTCTTCACCGCCACGTTCTGCGGCGGCGGCGCGGGCAATCGCTCCAATGCCAGACGCATCGCCTCGCGCCCCAGCCACGTGCCTCGAATGCGCCAGAGCGGATCATTGGCCACGATGGCCGCCACCGCCACGCGCGGATGATCCTTGGGTGCGAACCCCACGAACCACGAGTAGTCCCGGAACGGATTCTTGTCCGCCAGCGTGCCCGTCTTCCCCACCGCACCCGGAACCCGGAAGGCCCGCTCGCGGAAGATGCGCCGCGCGGTGCCATGGGTCACCGTCTCCTCCAACATGTCCGCCAGGGCCCTCTGGACCTCGGGAGTCAGCACCTGCTCGCCCTCGGGAGGCTGCACGCCAGGCCCAGGCTCGAAGAGAACCGGATCCCGCCACACACCCGTCGCAGAGGCCGCCGCCAGCGCCGCCCCATGCAGCGGCGACAGGAACACGTCCCCAAAACCCGCGCCGGCATTGGCCAGCCCGAACTCATCATCCGGAATCGAAGCCAACGAGACCTCCGTGGGGATGGGGAACGAAATGGGCCGGTTGAAGCGCAACCGCGCCGCCATCCGCCGCAGCGTGTCCGCCGCCAGGTACTTCTTGGTCATCTTCGCGAAGATGACGTTGGCGCTCTTCCCCATGGCCGAGGCCAGCGAATAGCACGCCCCATCCCGCTCGCTGTCCTCCAGGAGCCGCTCGTCGAGCCGCCGCTTCCCACCGTGGAAGCAGGCCTCCTCGGTTGGAGACACTCCCGCCTCCAGCAGCGCACTGCCCGTCACGATCTTGAAGATGCTGGCCGCCGGGAACACCGCGCGCGTCGTCAGCCCGCGCATGTCCGGCTGGGCCTCCGAGTGCTCCGCGAGCGCCAGCACCCGGCCCGTAGAGGGCTCCAGCACCACCGCCGCACCATACGGAGTCTGGTAGTCCTTCATGATGCGGACGAGCTGCTCCTGAAGCACCGGATCGATCGTGAGCGTCGCCTCGCCCTCGGGCCCCGGCACCACGAGCCGCCCGTCCCGCCGGAGCTTCGCCCGCGACAGCAGATCCTCCTTGCGGCTCAGCGAGCGCATCTTCGTGATGGGCGGAGCATCCTTGCGCGAAGGCACCGGCGTGGGAGGCACCAGGCCCAGCACCTCAGTCCCCACGTTCGCCGCCCCCACCCCGGCATCGGGCACGCCCGCATCCGGAACAAGCGCAGCGACAGGGCCAGGCTCCTCGGTGGCACCCGTGGCAGTCCCCATGGCCCCCAGCAACAGGGCCACAGGCAGGATCAGCGCGGCAAGTACGTGACGGGAGTCCAGCATTGAATCCGATCCTAGATCTCTGGACGAGTCTGTCCACGTCCGCTTCCTCGGCTGCTCTCGGAAGAGCGGAAACTGGCACGGCCACTGAAGATTTTGGCTAGGGTGCCCCCACCTTGGACGGATTCAAAGAAATCGCGGTGGTCTGGAGTGCCGAGACCCTTCGGGCCGTGCGCAGCGCCCGCACCCTGGTGCTGCTCGGCCTCTACGGCATGTTCTCCCTGGTGGTCCTGCTCGTGGCCACCGTCGTGGCCAATCAGGTCCGCGCCAGCATCCAGGGCATGGAAGCCCTGGAGCAGATGCCCACCGACGTGGCCTACATCTTCAAGATCACCCTCTGGTTCCTCCCCGTCTACGTGGCCCTGATGGGCTTCGATCAGATCAGCGGAGAGGTGGGCTCGCGCTCCATCCGCTACCTCACCGTGCGCGCCCGGGTGTCCTCGGTGCTGCTGGGCAAGTTCCTCGTCCAGTCCTCGCTGCTGGTGGGGCTCGTCTTCGTCATCGACGTGGGCCTCTTCATCTACGCCCGCTTCGCCCACCCGAACTTCGCCTTCACCGCCATGCTGCTGAGCCTGCTCAAGGTGTGGTTGGCCACCCTGGTCTTCGCCCTGGCCTACGTGGCCATCACCACGTTCTGCTCGAGCCTGTTCCGCACCTCGGGAGTGAGCCTCGTCTTCAACTTCGTCCTGATCATGTCCTTCCTGCTGATGGAGCTCATCGGCTGGTACTCCGAGAACAAGTCGTTCCTCGTCTACATCCGCTACCTGGCCCCCTCGTACTACTCAGGGAACCTGCTGAGCCCCGTGCCCAGCGAGTTCGGCCTCAGCGCCCTGGCCTACGCCTGCTTCACCGCCGTCTTCCTCGGCGGCGCCTACGCCGTCCTGCGCGCGAGGGACCTGTGAGCGACTCCGCCATCGAGCTGACCCAGGTCACCAAGCGCTTCGGCCTCAAGGTGGCCGTCAACGCCGTCACCCTCTCCATCCCCCATGGCCAGGTGTACGGCCTCATCGGCCCCAACGGCGCCGGGAAGACGACCGCCTTCTCCATGATGTGCGGCTTCCTCCACCCCTCCGAGGGCAGCCTCCGGGTGATGGGCGTCAACCCGGCGACTCCCGGAGCCCTCAAGGGCAAGCTGGGCGCGCTCCCCCAGGACGCCATCCTCCCAGCGGGCTGGCAGATCGGCGCGCTCCTCACCTACTGGGCGCGGCTGTCCGGCCTCCCCCAGCCCGAGCGCGAAGCCCGCGAATCCCTCGAACGCGTCGGACTGGCCGACGCCTGGTCCACCGCCACCGAGGCCCTCTCTCACGGCATGGCCAAGCGCACCGCCATGGCCCAGGCCCTCATGGGGCAACCGCCGCTGGTGCTCCTGGACGAACCCACCGCCGGCCTCGATCCCCGCGTCGCCGGCCAGGTGCGCCAGATCATCCGGGACATGAAGGGCAAGCAGACGGTGGTCGTCTCCAGCCACAACCTCCAGGAGTTGGAGGAGCTGTGCGACGCGGCCGCCATCCTCGATCGAGGCACCGTCGCCAAGCTCGGCACCATGTCCGAGCTGACCGGCCAGGGCGCCGAGTTCCGGGTGCAGATCGCCCGCGGAGAGGTTCTCCCACCCGAACTCACCCAGCTCCCGGGCGTCACCTCCGCGAAGATGGAGTCCCCCGGCGTGCTCCTGGTCCGCTTCGATGGCGAGGCCCACAAGCCCGAGGAGGTCATCAGCCGCACGGTCGGCCACCTGCTCCAGACGGGCGTCCTCATCCTCGGCGTCCACCGGGGCCAACGGCTCGAAGAACGTGTGCTGCAGATTCTTTGAAACTCCCGCGCGGTCCGTGTCACTACGGGCCGTGGACTCCCGGTATCCCGCCTGCCTTGCGCACCCACCCCACGTAGCTGGGGCCTCGGCGTTCCATGCGCAGCAGCGTGTTCCCGGTCGCCTCGCACCAGGCGGGCAGGTCGGCCTCCAGGCCTCTATCGGTGGAGATCAACTCCACCACCGCTCCCGCTGGCAGCCGCCGCATCGCCTTGGCGATCTCGATGATCGGCATGGGACAGGCGGCTCCCGAGGTGTCTACGCAAACGGCCGCTTCCATGATCGTCACTCTGGCATGCGCCGCCCCCCACGTGTGAGGGGGGAATTTCCCGGAAAAGTGTCGTGTTTCCGGGCCTCTAGGAGAGGTGGGGAAGCCGCCGAAGGGATGGCGGCTCGGCTTGCGTGGCCGGATTTCCCTCTGTTATCTAGCCCGCCTTCCTTTCCCCGCCCGGGGCCGCCACGCACAGTACGGACCTGAGACGCAAGGAGCAGAACGGAAAAATGAAAGCCAATGTGATCGTGGCCCTCGTCGTGGGCCTTGTGCTCGGGTTCTTTGGTGGCAGAGCGGCCACCGGCCCTGGTAAGAGCAGTGACACCGGCAGCGTTCAAGCTGCCAATGCGCCTTCGGCGCCCACCCAGGCCGCCAAGCCATCGCGCCAGGCCGATCCGACCGTGTTCAAGGTTCCCCTCGAGGACTCGCCCCGTCTGGGCAACGACGAAGCCCTCGTGACGATCGTCGAGTTCTCCGACTATCAGTGCCCGTTCTGCTCCCGCGCCCACACCACCGTGCAGAAGCTGCGCGAGGACTACGGCAACAAGGTCCGCGTGGTGATGAAGCAGAACCCCCTGCCCTTCCATCCCCGTGCCAAGCCCGCAGCCATGGCCGCCCTCGCCGCTGGCGAGCAGGGCAAGTACTGGGAGATGCATGACCTGCTCTTCGCCAACAACCGCGCCCTCGAGGACACGGACTTCGAGAAGCACGCCCAGGAGATCGGGCTGGATCTGCCCAAGTTCAAGCAGTCCCAGACCAACCCCAAGTTCCAGCAGATCATCGACCGCGACCAAGCGCTGGCCAGCCAGCTGGGCGCCAACGGCACCCCGGCCTTCTTCATCAATGGCCGCTTCCTGTCCGGCGCGCAGCCCATCGAGAACTTCAAGGCCATCATCGACGAGGAGCTGAGCAAGGCCGAGACGCTGGTGAAGAACGGCACCAAGCCGGGCCAGGTCTACGCCGCCATCATCGAGAAGGGCCAGGCGCGCGCCGCTCCGCCGCAGCCGGCTGCCCCGCAGCAGCCCTCGGGCCCGCGCAAGGTGGAAGTCCCCGTGGACGCCCCCGTCCAGGGCGAGAAGACGGCCAAGGTCACCATCGTCGAGTGGTCTGACTTCGAGTGCCCCTTCTGCAGCCGCGTGGAGCCCACGCTGGCCAAGGTCCGCGAGACGTACGGCAAGGACGTGCGCATCGTGTGGCGCAACCAGCCGCTGCCCTTCCACTCGCACGCCAAGCCGGCCGCCGAGGCCGCCATGGCCGCTCACGAGCAGGGCAAGTTCTGGGAGATGCACGGAAAGCTCTTCGCCAACCAGAAGGCCCTGGAGCGCGCGGACTTCGAGCGCTACGCCCAGGAGCTGAAGCTGGACATGGGCAAGTTCAAGCAGGCCCTGGACAGCGGCAAGTTCCGCGCTCGCATCGAGGCGGACTCCGCCGCCGGCACCGCCGTGGGCGCCACCGGCACCCCGAACTTCTTCATCAACGGCCGCCAGCTCGTGGGCGCCCAGCCCTTCGAGAACTTCAAGCAGGTCATCGATGAGGAGCTCGGCAAGGCGGACAAGCTGCTGGCCTCGGGCGTGAAGCCGGAGAACCTCTACGCGAAGATCATGGAGGCGGCCGCCAACGCCCCGCCGCCCTCCGAGCCCGCCGCCCCGGCCGAGCCGCCCGTGCAGAAGATCGAGATCGGCAAGGCGCCGGTGAAGGGCCCGGACAACGCTCCGGTCACCATCGTCGCGTGGTCCGACTTCGAGTGCCCCTTCTGCGGCCGGGTGATCCCCACCGTCCAGCAGGTGGAGCAGGAGTACAAGGGCAAGGTCCGCATCGCCTTCAAGCACCAGCCGCTGCCCTTCCACGCCAACGCGCGCCTGGCCGCCACCGCCGCCATGGCCGCCCAGGAGCAGGGCAAGTTCTGGGAGATGCACGACAAGCTGTTCTCCAACCAGCGCGCCCTGGACCGCGCCTCCCTGGAGAAGTACGCCCAGGAGATCGGTCTGGACGTGGGCAAGTTCAAGCAGGCCCTGGACACCGACAAGTTCAAGGCGCAGATCGACGCGGACTCCGCCGAGGGCATGCGCGTGGGCGCCAACGGCACCCCCACCTTCTTCATCAACGGCCGCACCTTCGTGGGTGCTCAGCCCTTCGAGAACTTCAAGAAGGTCATCGATGAGGAGCTGAAGAAGGCCCAGGGCGGCGCGGTGGCCAAGGACACCAAGTAGTCCTCACCGCTTCCCTGAAGTCTCCGAGGCCGTCGGACCCGCGTGGTCCGGCGGCCTCTGCCTTTGCGGGCTCGGAAGACCGGGCTCAGGAGACGGCGATGGCGTCGATCTCCACCTTGGCGCCGCGAGGCAGCGCGGCCACCTGCACGGTGGCGCGGGCCGGCGGGGCCGACGGGAAGTGGCGGCCATACACCTCGTTCACCTTGCCGAAGTCGCCCAGGTCCGTGAGGAAGATGGTGCAGCGCACCACATGGGAGAAGTCGAGCCCGGAGGCGGCGAGCACTTCCTTCAGGTTCTGCATCACCTGCTCAGCCTGGGCGACCACGTCTCCCTGCACCATCTCCATGGTCTTGGGGTTCAGGGGGATCTGCCCGGACAGGAAGGTCATCTTCCCCGCCTCTACCTGGATGGCCTGCGAGTACGGGCCAATCGCCTGGGGGGCGTTGTCGGAGTGAATGACTTTGCGCGCCATGGGGACACCTCGGGGTGAAGCGGCCGTCCGCCGGCCGCGGTCCGAGGTGGCTCTAGCACGAAACCCCGCGCGGGCGCGGGGCTCAGATGCGCTCGACAGAGTGCACGCCGTTGAGCCGTTCAATGGCGCGCATCAAGTCCGTGAGCTGCTTGAGGTCCGAGATCGTCACTTCGAAGGTGTTCACCGCGCGGTCATCCCCGGTGGCCCGGCAGTTGGCCTGGGAGATGTTGACGCCCTTCTTCGAGAAGGCGTTGGAGATGTCGGCCAGCAGGCCGGGGCGATCCGCGGTAAGGACTCGGAGGGTGACGGGGCGCTTGAAGTCGCCACGGACGTCCCAGGAGACATCGACGCGGCGTTCCGGATCGGTGGCGAGCGACTTCTCGCACTTGTCCGTGTGCACGGTGACGCCGCGCCCACGGGTGATGAAACCCACGATGGGGTCTCCCGGCACGGGATTACAACAGCGCCCGAAGCGGACGAGCACGTCGTCGACTCCGCCAATCTGCACGCCGCTCTTGCTGGTGCGCCCCACCAACCGCTTGGCCAGGTCCGTGACCTTGGACAGGCCCGGCAGCATGGACGAGCCGTTGCCGTCCCCATTGGAGCTGGGCATGGGCGGAGGAGGCCGCTCCTCGGCCGTCAGCTTCTCTTGCGGCACCACGCGTTGGGCCAGCTGTTGCGGCGTCACCTTGCCGTAGCCGATGGCCACGAGCAGATCATCCTCGATGCGGTAGCCCAGCTCCTCGGCGGCCTTCTTCATGTCGCCGTTCTTCATCAGCTTGTTGAGGTTGATCTGGTAGCGCTTGAGCTCGCGCTCGGCGAGCTCGCGCCCCAGCTGCAGGCTCTTGTCGCGCTGCTGCTGCTTGATGAAGTTGCGGATGCGCTGCTGGGCGCGGCTCGTCTTGACGAAGGTGAGCCAGTCCTTGGAGGGATGTGCCTGAGGACTGGTGAGCACCTCCACCATGTCGCCGTTCTTCAGCTTGTAGCGCAACGGGACGATCTTCCCGTTCACCTTGGCGCCCACGCACCGCCCGCCCACGTCCGAGTGGATCGCGTAGGCGAAATCCACCGGTGTGGCCCCGCGAGGCAGACTCTTCACGTCTCCCTTGGGCGTGAAGACGAAGACTTCATCGGTGAAGAGGTCGACCTTGACCGTCTCCAGGAACTCCTTGGGATCCTTCAGATCCTGCTGCCACTCCATGAGCTGGCGCAGCCAGGCGAACTTCTCGTCATCCTTGGAGATGAGGACCTTGCCCTCTTTGTAGGCCCAGTGCGCCGCGATGCCTTCCTCGGCGATCTTGTGCATCTCCGGGGTGCGGATCTGCACCTCCACGCGCTCGCTCAACGGGCCGATCACCGTGGTGTGCAGCGACTGGTACATGTTGGGCTTCGGGATCGCGATGAAGTCCTTGAAGCGTCCCGGCACCGGCTTCCACAGTTGGTGCACCAGGCCCAGCGCCTCGTAGCACGAGGGCAACGTGGGCATGAGGATCCGGAACGCGATGATGTCGTGGATCTGATCGAAGTCGATGCCCTGCTGCTTGATCTTCTTGTAGATGCTGTAGACGTGCTTGAAGCGGCCGGAGACGTCGCCCTTCAGCCCGCGCTCCTCCAGCTTGGTGCGGACAATGGCGGCGGTGTCGTCGATGTACTTCTCGCGCTCCTTCTTGCGCTTGTTCAGCTTCTCCTGGAGGTTGAAGAACTCCTGGGGCTTCACATAGCGGAAGGACAGATCTTCCAGCTCGATCTTGATCCAGCTGATGCCCAGGCGGTTGGCCAGGGGGGCGTAGATGTCCAGCGTCTCCTGCGCGATGCGGGCCTGCTTCTCCTCGGACATATGATCCAAGGTCCGCATGTTGTGCGTGCGGTCGGCCAGCTTCACGAGGATGACGCGGATGTCCTGCGCCATCGCGATGATCATCTTCCGGAAGTTCTCCGCCTGCTTTTCCTCCTGGGAGAGGGTGGCCGAGGCCGAGAACTTGGAAAGCTTGGTGACGCCGTCCACGAGCTGGGCCACTTCGGGGCCGAACAGCTCGGTGAGCTCCTCTGCGGTGGCCAGCGTGTCCTCGATGGTGTCATGGAGAAGACCCGTGACGATCGAAGCCTCGTCGAGCTTGAGCTCGGCCAGGATGCCGGCGACCTCGAGCGGGTGAACCAGATAGGGCTCCCCGGATTTGCGGAGCTGGCCCTGGTGCACCTTGGCCGAGTAGACGTACGCCTTCTTGATGATGTCCAGGTCGGGGTCCGGGTGATAGGAGGCAACCCGCTGGAGGATGTCGTTGAGGCGAATCATTTAGATACAGGGCTAATCGTAACTTTCGTATGCAGGGGGGGCAACGTTGCAGGTTCTCTCTGTTGATCTTGCACCCCCTGTTTACGCACCCCTAAAGTCGCCCCCGCCCATGTCACAGCTCCTGCTGTCCGCACTCGCCGTAGTCTGTCCGAACTGTGACGGCTACAATCCGCCCCGTTCCGCGGCGTGTGCGCAGTGTGGGGCCTCCGTGGCAGAGGCTCCGGGTGCCCGGGCGGCGCCTGCCCGGCCGGCGACCGGGCAGCGGCCAGCCATCCCCCCGGGCGCAGCGCCTCGAGCCGCCCCCGCCCCTCGAGGTCCCGAGAGCGGCCCTCCCGCAGTTCGCCCCGGCGAGGTGGTTCCCCCGGGGCTCAAACCATCCGCCCGGACGCCTCTCCCCACGACGAACGGGGGGCTCCCAGTCGAAGCTCCCGCCCGCCCCGGGCCGCCGGTACCCTCCGGCCCTCCTGTGGGGATGGCACGCCCGGCCCCTCACCCTCCTTCGGGCATGCGCCCCCAGCTCGCGGACGCCCCTCCGCCCAGAAGTGGGCCGAGCCCTCGCCAGGCGCCTCCTGTTCCAGCCGAGCGTTTGCCGCCCCCCGTGCCGGATGCGCCCATGCCTCGAGCAGCTCCCATGCCCGTGGCCGCGCCTGCCGCTCCGCCTGCGGCAGTTCCACCGGGAGTCGCTCCTGGTGCTGCTCCCGGTCCGGGGCGTGCGCCTCCGGCCGCTTCGCGGTTCGGGCTCACCGTCGTCGCCGGGTCGACCCGAGGGCAGCGCTACAAGCTGCCGGTCACCGGATGTGTGGTGGGCCGGAGCCGCGGCGCCATCCTCCTGCAGGATGACGCGTTCGTCTCCGCCCTGCACGCGACGTTCCTCGTGAAGGAAGGCGCGCTCTTCGTCCGGGACGAGAGCAGTGCCTCCGGCGTCTTCGTCACGATCCCCGGCACGGAGGCCATCGCCCCGAAGACGCTCTTCAGCGCCGGCGCGCGGTTGTTCCGCTTCAGCGGCCGCATCGAGATCCCCATTGCACAGGCGAGCCAGCCCGTCATCTACGGCGCTCCCGTGCCCCTGGGGCAGGCCATCTACGCCGTGGAGGAGATCCTCGTGGGCGGCCGAGCGGGCCGTGCCGTGGTGGCGGCCACCGCACTGCTCACCATCGGCCAGGCGCACTGCGACTTCAGCTTCCCGCAGGACGAGGGGCTTGCCGGCCGTCACTGCGAGCTGAGCCCGACGGCCACCGGCGCCATGCTGAGG
Organism: Hyalangium versicolor; assembly: GCF_020103695.1. GTDB lineage: Bacteria > Myxococcota > Myxococcia > Myxococcales > Myxococcaceae > Hyalangium > Hyalangium versicolor. The sequence goes on along the minus strand of NZ_JAHXBF010000003.1, from coordinate 599,430 downwards.
GATCTGTCGGGCGGCCTGGGGACATATGTGCGCATCCCCCCCAGCACCGAGCGCCCGCTGCGCTCGGGAGACCGCGTCCGCATCGGCAACCACGTGTTCCAGGTGGATCTGCTGGGCTGAAGCGCTCCACGCGCCTCACTGCTGAACAGGCGGCATCGGCAGGGCTGCGTTGCTCTTCAGCGTCTGCTCGATGTAGCCCCGGGCCTTGGAGTTGGGGGCATCCTTCAGGTGCCGCGCCCACCAGTGGTTGGCCTCGTCCGGTTTGCCATTCTGCCAATAGACTTCGCCCAGCTTGAGGGATAGCTCCGGCTTGGGATCGGCCATGAAGGCATTCTTGTACTCGCTGGCCGCCAGGCCCAGGTAGCCGCGCTGGACCTGCCGATCTCCCTCGGTCTCGAACTTGATCGCCTTCTGCGCATTCCGGTTCCGCACGGGGATCTCCTGCTCGTACAGCGGCGTGAGATCCGGCCCGGTATCGGCAGCGGTCTGGCCTGGGATGGGAGCGCCCTTGTAGTACGCCCCAGGGTCCGGGGCCCCTCCAGGGTTGTTGTAGTAGAAGTAGTAGGCGGCGATCGCGATCGCGGCCAGCAGCAGGGTGATGGTGAGTGCCTTGAAGAAGTTGAAGCCGCCCTCCTCCTCCGAGGAGTTCGGCATGACGGCCGCGGTCCTGTCGCTCGTGGTCGCCGTGGGCACCGGGTTCTGCACCGTCTGCATCAGCTCCGGCACGGCGCGGACGGTGGCCTCCATGGTGGGCTCGTTGGAGCCCCAGCCCGGATCGGTGCGAGGTTGCGTGGCCAGGTGGCTGCCGCCCGTGGCCCGGCGCGGGATGGGCGCGAGCACCGGAGAGGACATGGGCGCTGGAGGCTGCGCGGCCTGGACGCGGCGAGACCCCTCCCCTCGGCGCCGCTCGCGATCCACCGCGACCAGCTCCGCCTTGAAGGCCTCGGCGTTGGCTGGCCGGTCATTCGGATCCTTGGAGAGGGCGCGGAGGATGAGGCGCTCCATCCCCGAGGAGATGCGCGCATCCGGGCGGCGACGCGACGGGGGCGGCGGCTCCTCGGTGAGGTGCTTGGTGGCGAAACCCACCGCGGAGTCGGACTCGAAGGGCAGCAGGCCCGTGGTGAGCTGGTAGAGGATGACGCCCACCGCGTACAGATCCGAGCGGTGATCGAGCTGCGCGCCCCGCGCCTGCTCGGGAGACATGTACTCGGGAGTGCCGCACACGAAGCCCGCGCGAGTGAGCGCTGGCACGTCCTCGCCGGACGAGTCGGTGATCTTCGCGATGCCGAAGTCCAGCACCTTCACGAAGTCCGGCTCGTTGCGGCGCTGCTCCACCATGATGTTCTCGGGCTTGAGATCGCGGTGGATGACGCCCGCGCCGTGCGCGTCCGAGAGCGCGGAGAGCACCTGGCTGACGATGCGCACGATGCGCGCCTCGGGCAGCGGCCAGTCGCGGCTGAGCACCTGGTGCAGGTCCTGCCCCGGCACGAACTCCATGGCGATGAAGAGCGCGTCGTCCTCGGCCTGGCCGAAATCCAGGATGCTGATGGAGTTGGGGTGGTTGAGCCGGCTGGCGGCCTTGGCCTCGCGCTGGAAGCGGGCCACGGTGCGCTCGTCCGACAGCAGGGACTGGCGCAGCACCTTGAGCACCACCGGCTTGTCCAGGGCGAGCTGGCGGGCCCGGTACACCTTGCCCATGCCGCCCTCACCGATCAGCGCTTCGACCCGGTACTTCTTCGCGAGCGTTTTGCCAATGTACTCGTCGGCCTCAGCCGTGCGCACGAGGGTCGAGCCGCATGAAGGGCAGTACCTCGAGGCTTCTCCGGCGTCTGTGCCACAGGTGGGGCAGCGCAAGGCGTGTTCCGTCTCAGGGTCGTTGAGTGTGGAGCCGGGACTTCAGCACGTTGCTCGGGTCTGCATCAAGCCGTGCTCGCAGAGCGAGCAACCTTCCCCGGGCCCTGATATGACGAAGGAGCCTTGCCATGACCTTCTGCCCCCGTTGCGACGCAGAGAACCCCGACGACGCCACCATCTGCCAGTCCTGCGGCGCGCCCATGCGCTCGGGCACGCTGGTGATGGCGGTGTCCCAGCTCGCTCCGCGCCCCCAGGTCTCCCTCCGGGTGGTGCGCGCGGATGGCGGCCCGGAATCCGTGGTGCGGATGACGCGCGACACGCTCACCTGCGGCCAGCAGGGGGACCTCAAGCTGCCAGACGACCCCTTCGTGATGCCCGAGCAGGCTCGCTTCTTCTTCTCCGGCGTCCGGCTGGCGGTGGAGGACGTGGGAGGCGCCAACGGCGTGTTCGTGCGCCTGCGCCAGGAGCGGGAGCTGAGCACGGGAGGCGAGCTGCGGCTGGGCCGCCAGCGCCTGGTGCTCGAGCCCATTCCGGGAGCCTCCACGGGGCCCGGGGGCTCGCAGATCTGGGGCTCTCCCGATCCGGGCTACCGGCTGCGGCTGGTGCAGTACCTCGAGGGAGGCATGCGCGGCGCGGCCTTCCCGCTCAAGGAGGGGGACAACCTGCTGGGTCGGGAGAATGGAGACATCACCTTCCCGACCGATGGATTCGTCTCCGGGCGCCACGCTGTCCTCACGGTCCGCAAGGATCAGCTCATGGTCCGGGACGTCGGTTCGTCCAACGGCACGTTCATCCGCCTGGCGGGCCCCACCTTCGTCGACAACGGCGACCACTTCCTCATCGGCCGCCAATTGCTCCGGGTGGAGATCCAGGCAATGGTGTGAAGGCGGAGGCCCGGACGGGCCGCGCGGCGCACAGCGTCACGCGGCCCGGAGGCCTCGGCGCTCACCCGTAGGAGCGTTCCTTCTTCTCCTGCTCTTCCTTGCAGCGGATGCAGAGCGTGGTGACGGGGCGGGCCTCCAGGCGCTTGGGAGAGATGTCCTCCTCGCAGCGCTCGCAGATGCCGAAGGTGCCGTCCTCGATGCGCTGCAGCGCCTTCTCGATCTTCTGGAGCAGGAACTTTTCGCGGTCACGCAGACGGAACACCATCGACTGGGCGTACTCGGAAGAAGCCTGGCCGATCTCGTCCGGCAGATCGTCGGTGTCGAAGCTGGACTCCTCGACCAGGGTCTTCTTGGCGCTCTCGAGCAACGCGGTCTTGCTGTCCTCGAGCATCTTCTTGTACCGCTTGAGATCTTTCTGATTCACAGCCTTCGCTCCGATGGGCGAGAAGAAACCCCGTCCCCCTAAAAAAAAGGCCCGAAAGCTTTATTCACATGGGCCGTAGTGTCAAGGTGCCCATGCGTCCCCAGGGGCGGGAGGAGGAGATACTGCGTGAGCGAGAGTTCGAAGTTCGACCGGGAATTCCTGCGCTCGGCTCTCTCCCTGGCGGCCAGAAATGACGTCGATCACTTCCTCTACATCTGCGATGTACCCATCGCCCCAGAGGACCTGAGAGGGCGGCCCGCTCGCAAGAAGCTTATCTACGCCGTCACAGCGGACAAAATCGCCCAGGAATATACGGCGCGGAAGCTGCGCGCGCTGGTGATTCCCGCATACGACTATTCGCGCACAGAGCGTGTGAAGGTGGCCCTCGTGTCCGCGCTCTCCCAGGGAGCGTTCAAGGAGGGCGACCTGGTGCTGTGCATGACGGGCAAGGTCGGCCGGGCGCCGGACACGCTGATGCAGATGCGCATCGGTGGCTCGCTGGACGACCGGGTAGCCATCGAGGGCGTGAAGCTGGGTGAGGAGTTCAACTCGCAGGTGGTGGACGCGCTCATCCAATTGGCGCTGCAGATCGGCCAGGAGGGTTTCGAAGGACACCCCATCGGGACGATCATCACGATCGGCGACCACACGAGCGTGCTGGAGAAGAGCCGGCAGCTCACCATCAATCCGTTCCAGGGCCTGTCCGAGGCCGAGCGCAACGTGCTGGATCCGAAGATCCGCGAGGCGATCAAGAACTTCTCGGTGCTGGATGGAGCGTTCGTCATCCGCGAGGACGGCGTGGTGCTGGCGGCGGGCCGCTACCTGTCCGCGGGGGATGAGAACCTGAAGATCCCCCTGGGCCTCGGGGCTCGGCACGCGGCGGCGGCGGGCATCACCTCCACCACGCACTGCATCTCGCTGGTGGTGAGCCAGACTTCGGGCGCGGTGCGGCTCTTCAAGGGCGGCAACATCGTCCTGGAGCTGCACCAGACGGCGCGCCGGACATAGTTACTCCGCCTTCTCCCCTGCCCCGCGCTCCTCGCGGTAGATCTCCGCGAGCTGATGGGCCCGCTCGATCTCATCGCGGGCCGCGTCCACCGCGAGCACCTTCTCGATGCGCTCCACCTGCTCTCGCATGGTGCTGCTGACGAGCGAGCCAGCCACCAATCGCGCCGAGGCGCTCTGACGCTCGGTGCGCAGTTCCTGGACGCGCGAGCCCACGTCATTGGCCGCCTCCAGCAACAACCGGGCGTCCGGCTCCACGCGGTCCAGGGAGTCGCGGGTGGACTTGAGCAAGGCCTGCGCCTGCTCCTTGTCCCGCTGGAGCACCTGCATGGCCTTCGCGTCGCCCCGGGAGCTGGCCACCTCCAGGCGCTCGGAGATGTCTCCGATGCGGCGCGTGTAGCGATCCACCGAGCGCGACAGCTCTCCCTTGAGAGCCAACAGGGTGGCCGCGGACTTGCGCACCTCGGCGCCCTGCCGCTCCAGGTCCTCGATCAGCTGATCGAAGGCCGCCAGCGGGTCCAGGGGCTTCGTGTTCTCCTTCTTCTTGCGCCAGAACAGGAAGGGCATGGCCGCCCCCTAGCCTACCCGAAAGGACGGCAGAGGAGGCGAACCCTCCCGAGTGGTTCCTGGAGCGACTTTCCTCCCGCCGCCAGTGCCGCCAGGTACCGGGCTGGAGTCAGCTGGTAGATACCCAGCAGGTGCTGGAGCAACACCACGCTCTCGGTGGCACGGCGATCCGCGGGAGCCAACGAGGCGGCCTCGGCAATGGCATCCAGGATGTCCCCCACCCGCGCCAACACGTCCCTGCCCACCGCCTCACGCGCGGGCACCTGCGCGGGCGCCTCCGGGAAGAGCGCATCGAAGGAGGCCTCCACCGCCACAGTCGCGGTGACGGCCTGGCGCTTGGAGGCCATGGCCTCCAGGGCTTCCAGGTGCGGCCAGAGCGCCTCCAGGTTGTCTGGGCTGTCGGGCACGTCATGGGGGAGCAGCGTGCGCCAGGGCGCATCGAACTCGGTGCGCGCCCATTGGATCTCCTCGTCGGAGAGGTGGTGGTAGAAGGCTCGGCCTCCCTGCGAGCGCTGCTCCGCCACCAGGGACTTGAGGTCCGAGTTCTCCTCGCCCAGCGAGATGAAGCTCAGCGCGATCGTGAGCGAGTCCACCGGAGCGCGCGTGCGGCGGATGAGATCCATGTCCACCCGGTCCTCGCCATCGGTGATGAGCACCACGGTGGCTCGCGCCAGATAGGGATCCCGGCCCTGCGCCGCGCGGATGGAGTCGAACGCCGCCATGAGCGCCAGGGAGATGTCTGTCTGGCCCTCGGCGGGCGAGTAGCGGAAGAGCTTCTCGATCTGGCGCGTGGCCTCGGTGGCGGTGTCCACGCGGGACAATTCCGTGGGCGAGTCGTTGAAGAAGGAGAAGTACAGCGGATCGAACGGCAGCCCCTGGCGGGCCTTGGCGCGCAGGTTGTTCAGCTCGGCGATGAGGATGGCGTCGCGGAACCGTGCCCGCGCGCCGTGCATGGAGCCCGAGGCATCCAGCACGTACACGCGCACGGCGGTGCGCTTCATCTTCTTGGGTTTGGGTGGCGGCTCCTCCTCGAGGTAGGCGCGCACCGCCTGCCGGTTGGCGGCCAGATCGTAGACGAGCAGCCGCGGATCAGTGACGACGAAGTTGTGCACCTCGTGCAGGCTGCCCGTCGTCTCGAAGTTCATCATCTGCGTGGGGTACGGCACACGCCTCGGCACGGGCCGCAACGCCTGGGTGTTCACCTGGACGATCTCTTCGGAGAGCGAGTCCTCCACGTCGAAGTAGCGAGCGCAACCGGCCGCCAGCTCGAAGGCCGCGAGTTGCTCGGGATTGAGCGAGAAGGCCAGATCCGCGAGGAGATCGTCCGCGCGTGACTTCTTCGGCTCCTCCTCGCGCAGCCCTTCCTCTACCTCCCCGGCCTCCTGGCCCGGCTTCTCGCCAAACCAGCGGGAGAGTTCCTGATGCTCGGCCTGCTCCACCAGGGTCCGCGTGCGTCCATCCGTGGGCAGCATCGGGTCCAGGGCCGAGCGGACGGTCGCGGCGAGTTGCGTATCCCCGGCCTCCAGCGCTCGCTCGTAGAGCCCCTTCAGAGACCGGTAGGCCTCTCCGGGCGAACGCCGGGCGGTGTGGCGGACGTGCTTCACCAGCTCCTGAAGGGAGCGGACGGTCGGGCTGGTCCGGGTGCGCTCGCGGGCCTCCACCACCTCCCGGCGGAGCACCACGCCTCGATCGCGGTCGTGGTCCGAGCCCAGCCGCAACAGCATCTCGTGAGCCAGATCCAGATCGCGCCGCTTCTGCAGCACGTCATCCACGTTCTCGCGCGCCCGCTCCGCGAGGAACTCGGCGATGGCCATGCGAGCACTGGAGGGGGCTCGCCCCTGCCAGGTATGGGTGCTGCGCGGGAGGATCTCGAAGGGTGGCGGCTGGGCTCCCGGCGCGGCGGAGAACACATCCGCCACCTTGACCATGCGCGCGAGCTGTACGAAGGCGCGCTCCAGCGTCGTCCGCGCTCCGGAAGGCATCTCCCCGGCCCGGCGCGCGCGCTCCACCTGCCTCAGGCGCGCTTCGAACTCCTCCAACGCCTCGGTGGCGCGGGCTTCCAGAGCCTCCGCAAGCTGACCCGCCCTGCCCTTCTTCACGCCGAGCGAGCGCAGCAGGTGCGCATCCGCCAGAGTGTGGACGCCCACCCGATCCAGCTCGCGATCCAGCGAGGCGATCGTGGGGAACGTGAGATCCACGTCCCCGGGCGCCATCAGCCCGAGCGCCCAGCCCACCATGCCCGCGGGACGGGCGGCACTCGGCTGGAGCGCATCCAGCCGCTGGCGCAGTTCCGTGAGTCGAGGCGCCAGCATGCTCAGCGCCTCCCGAGAGCCGCCTCACGCGGCACAGCGCACTGAAAGGCCAGAGCACTCACAGCGTCGTCCGCATCTCCAGGACGCGCTTGCTGAAGCGTCCGAAGTCCTCATCGATGCCGCGCAACTGGAGCGAGAGCTTCTTCGCGGACTCGCCCAACTCGCCCTGCATGGCTCCCAGCGTGCCCAGCACACCTCGCAGCCGCACCAGCTCGCCCTCCTTGAGCGCGAGCAGTGGGAACCGGCTGCGCACCAGCCGCTCGAAGGTGCGCTCCGCCTCCGCCTTTCCCTTGGGCGCCTCGAGCTCAGGCAGCAGCACGGTGAGCAACTGGGTCAACCAACTGCGCAGGTACTTGATGCGCGTGTGGGCGAAGACGAGTTCGGCCTGCGCCACCGCCTGGCGGACACCATCCGACAGGAACGAGGCCGCCGTCTGGGGCTGCGCGAAGGAGAGCTGGTTGTCCAGCCCGAGCAGCGCGGCCAGCTCCCCATCCGGGGCCCGGACGGAGAAACTGTTGCGGTAGAACGTGTAGGCGTCTCCGTTGACCACGGCGTTGGGCGCGGGCGGAGGGCTCGCCACCTCCCGAGACAGCATGCGGGCGTGCTCGACGAGCCGCTGTTCGATGATGTCCCGGCATGCGGCGATGACGGCATCGGGAGACAAGCCCTCCTGCCGGAGATTCTCCGCCACCATCTGCGCGGCGCGGGCGTACTGCTCGATGCGCTCGAACGGCGTGGTGGACAGAACCTGCTTCGCGTAGGCCAACCCGAGCGGCTGGAGCAGCTCCTGCTTCAGGCCCGGCTGCGACGGATCCAGTACCTGCAGCGATTTCTCGAGCTGGGTGAGGCGCCGCGAGTCCGTGGAGAGCGTCTCGAACGGATCCCGCTTGCCGGCGGGCCTCGGAGCCTGGAAGGCGGCCGCCGCGCGCCGCCGCAACGAGCTGACGACCCGCCGGCGCACGGCCATGTCCGCCACCCGGAGCCGCTCCATCGCCGCGGGCGCGCCCTCGGCCAGCAGCCCGGACAGCGCGGACACCTGGGAGATCTCCTCCTCCAGGTTGTCGGCCAGCGCGACCAGACCTTCGATTTTGAGCCCGTCCTCGAACTCCACGCCCTCGGCGGACAGGGCGATCATCTCCAGCATCTGCTCCAGCAGCCGCGCGGAAGATTCGCACAGCGGGTTGAACTGGCTCCGCAGCTCGGGGACGGAACGGCACAGCTCCAACGCATCCTTGAAGGAGGTCAGGAGCTGGAGCCCACCTCGGCCTTCGGGCGCGTTGACACCGCCAGCGGCAGCCGGATCGCCCTGCTGCGAAGTCATCCCACGGGCCAGCCGCTGCTCCACCGCGGTGACGAGCCCGCGGGCCGCTCCGAGCAAGGGCGAGCGGTTGTCCTGGTGCCGAGGCCCCGGAACGAGCTTCACCAGCAGGCGCTGGGCGGTGATGGACGCGAGCCCCGGCTGGAAGCTGCGCGCCAGCGCCTCGGCGGCCGAGAGATCCTCCCCCGCCGCCAGCGCGGTGGCCTCGCGCTCCACGCCGGAGACCAGCTCGTTGCGCACCTTGGCGAGCGTCTCATCGAAGGTCCGCTGCTCCAGCCGGACGATCTCCAGCTGCGCCCGCTCTCGGGGATCCACAGCCACCTTGAGGAGCGCCTCGGCGTCGGCGGAGGAAGGGCCTCCGAGCAGGAAGAACCAGCGCAGCGCCTCCAGATCCTCGATGGTCGCCTCGAGCTGCCGATCCGGATGCTGGTAGATCTGATCGCGCACCACGGCGGCCTTGAGCGCCCAGAGCGCCTTCACCACCGAGCGCTGCGAGAAGTACTTGGTGGGCACGTAGTCGGGCAGCTTGGCCACCTGTGCGGACAACGAACGCTCCAGGCCGTCCGCCAGCAACTCCACGCCCTCGAGCACCTGGCTGGAGACCTTCACCTTCTCCACGGCCTCCTGGAGCAGATCGAGCTGCTGCAGGGTCAGCGACACGCGCAGATCCGGCCGGGCCCCGTGCATGAAGCGGTGGAGCATGGCGGCGCGGCTGGCGCGGCGAGCGAAGGACTTGGGCACGAAGGCGATGAAGCTGAGCCGGTCGGCGAAGGCCAACAGCAGCTCCGGCGAGCGGGCGAGCACCTCGGAGAGGTACCGGTTGCTCGTCATGATGGCGCACTCGATGCGCCCGCTCGTCACCCGGCGGCCGTGCTTGAGCTCGCGCTCGTGCAGCACGTTGAGGATGGAGCGCAGCAGCATGTCGCGCCCATCGAACACCTCGTCGAGGAACGCGTGGACGGCGCCCAGCATGCCGTCATCGGTGATGTACTCGGTGCGGCCCGTCTCGGTGAGCACCTTGAAGTCCACCGGACCGATGAGGTCGGTCTGCACGGTGGACTCGGCGATCTGCTTGGCGAAGAGCGAGGGTCCCCCGGTCTTCTCGTCCACGATGCGTCCGAGCACCGCGCTGGCGATGGCGCTCTTGGCCGTCCCCGGAGGGCCGACCACGAGCACATGCTCGCGGCACAGCAGCGCCAGCTCGATCTGGGTGAAGAGCGTCTCTCGCTCGAGGTACGTCTCGCGCAGCTCGCCGAAGAAACGGCGGAAGGCCTGCGCGGCTTGGGGAAGGGACGTTGGGTGGGTCACGGGAGGGCAAGCATGTTAGCCCTGCCTCCTCGCCTATTTGAAGTGCACCGCGTCACCGCGTCCGGGCGCACATGAGGTGCGCCCTTTGAGGAAGCTCGCCTGGACGCCGCACGACAGGGCATCGGGCACGAGCCCATGTGCAAAAAGACGAAGGGCCGGTCCCCACTTCAGGAGGCACCGGCCCTTCTCATTCACTCAGCTTCAGCCTATGTCACTCAGGACTGGCGGAACTCCGCATCCACCACGTCATCCTTCGGCGTGGCCTGGCTGCCCGGCGCGGCGGAGGGACCACCGGCGCCCGGAGGCGGAGGCGCGCCGCCGGCCTGACCGGTGGCCTTGTACATCTCCTCCGCGATCTTGTAGCTGACCTGCTGCAGGGCATCGAGCGCGGACTTGATGGCGTCCTTGTCCTGGCCCTCGCGGACCTTGTTGAGGTTGGCCACCGCCTCCTCGAGCGACTTCACGGAGTCCGCGGACAGCTTGTCCTTGTTCTCCTTGATCATCTTCTCGGCGGCGTACGCCTGGCTCTCGGCCTGGTTCTTCACTTCCACCAGCTCGCGGCGAGACTTGTCGGCGGCCTCGTTCTCCCGCGCCTGGTTGACCATCTTCTCCACCTCTTCCTTCGCCAGACCGGAGGAGTGGGTGATCTGGACCTTCTGCTCCTTGCCCGTGGCCTTGTCCTTGGCGCTCACGTTCAGGATGCCGTTGGCGTCGATGTCGAACGTCACCTCGATCTGAGGCACGCCGCGCGGCGCCGGAGGCAGGCCCGTCAGGTGGAAGCGGCCCAGGCTGCGGTTGTCGGTGGCCATGTCGCGCTCACCCTGCAGCACGTGGATCTCCACCTGCGTCTGGCTGTCCGCGGCCGTGGAGAACGTCTCCGACTTGCGGGTGGGGATCGTCGTGTTGCGCTCGATGAGCTTGGTCATCACGCCGCCCAGGGTCTCCACGCCGAGCGACAGCGGGGTGACGTCCAGCAGCAGGATGTCCTTTACCTCGCCCGAGAGCACGCCGGCCTGCACCGCCGCGCCGACGGCCACCACCTCGTCCGGGTTCACGCTCTCGTTCGGCTTCTTGCCGAACAGCCGCTGCACCGCCTCCTTCACCCTCGGGATACGGGTGCTGCCGCCCACGAGGACCACCTCGTTGAGGTCCTTCAAGTCCACGCCCGAGTCCTTCAGGCACTTGCGGCACGGCTCCAGCGAGCGCTCGATGAGATCGTCGATCATCGCCTCGAACTTGGCGCGCGTCAGCTTGACATTGAGGTGCTTGGGGCCGGACGCGTCCGCGGTGAGGAACGGGAGGTTGATCTCCGTCTCCATCGCGCTGGACAGCTCGATCTTGGCCTTCTCCGCCGCCTCCTTCAGGCGCTGGAGCACCATCTTGTCCTTGCTGATGTCGAGCCCGCTGTCCTTCTTGAACTCGGTGATCAGCCAGTCCATGATCCGCTGGTCGATGTTGTCGCCGCCCAGGTGCGTGTCACCGTTGGTGGCGAGCACGTCCACCACGTTCTCACCCACCTCGAGGATGGAGATATCGAACGTGCCGCCGCCGAAGTCATAGACGGCGATCTTCTCGTCCTTCTTCTTGTCCAGGCCGTACGCGAGCGCGGCGGCGGTCGGCTCGTTCACGATGCGGCGCACGGTGAGGCCGGCGATCTCACCGGCATCCTTGGTGGCCTGGCGCTGGGCGTCGTTGAAGTACGCCGGGACGGTGATGACGGCCTCCGTCACCTTCTCGCCCAGGTAGTTCTCCGCGGCGCGCTTCAGCTTGAGCAGCACCTGCGCCGAGATCTCCGGCGGGCTGTACTGCTTGCCGTCGATCTCCACGCGCGCGTCGCCGTGCGGCCCGCGTACCACCTTGTAGGGAACCAGCTTGGCCTCGTCACCCGTCTCCTCGAAGCGCCGCCCCATGAAACGCTTGATGGAGTAGACGGTGCGCTCGGGGTTGGTGATGGACTGGCGCTTGGCAACCTGGCCCACCAGCCGCTCCCCGTCCTTGGTGAACGCGACGACCGAAGGGGTGATCCGGCTACCTTCCTCGTTGACGATGACCTTGGGCTCGCGACCCTCCATGATCGCCACCACGCTGTTGGTGGTGCCCAGGTCGATTCCAATGATCTTGCCCACGGTATCCTCCGGAAACTACTGAGTTTTTCCTGCAAATCCTCAGGTATGCCCAACGTAACCACCGATGTGGGGGTGTCAAACCTACGAGCGGTGGAGCCGAGCAGGCGCTCGAAGGGGCCTGCGGGCAGCCTGGAGGACGACCGGGCGCGTCACGCGTTCGCCACCGAGCCGTCAAAGGTGCGTAACGCGCTCTACACTGCCGTCACCGTTGGGTAGCGATCACTCGCTCCGACCCCGGGTACACCTAACGTTAACCCCTTGAAATCACTTTCTCAGCCTTCGGTTGACGCCTCGCGTCGGCTGTTGGCTAGGAATGTGCAGTCGTGGGCGGCGGCGCTGCATCGCGCAATGACAGTTCCTTTATTCCAGGAGTCTGCCCCCCATGCTGGTTCAGCCCCTGCGTTCCCCGGATCTCCTTCAGGTTCCCGCGACGACCGTCGCTCCGGAGCCCAAGGTCGCCGTGCTGCTGAACGCCAATGCGCGCAAGGTGGACGCGCGGGTGGTGAAGTCCCTCTCGCATGTGGTCCCCGAGGAGGACCTGTTCCTGTCGCGCTCGCCGCTGGATGCGCGGCGGATTACGCAGACGGTGCTGGAGCGCGGCTACCCGATGGTGTTCACCGGTGGCGGTGACGGCACGTTCATGGGCTTCGTGAACGAGTTCCTCCGCCAGACCGAGTCCCGGGGCCGCTTCTCGGGCAAGCCGATGCCCCGCTTTGGCGTGCTGAAGCTGGGCACGGGCAACGGGCTGGCGAACTTCGTGAACGCCTCGAGCCCCAGCGGCGACGGCATTCTTCAAGACGTGGTGCGCGCTCTCTCGGGTGACGTGGCGGGCCTGCGCCGCATGAACATGGTGATGGTGGACGGCCAGCGCACTCCGTTCGCGGGCCTGGGCGTGGATGGCAAGCTGCTCAACGACTACATCTGGGTGAAGGAGAACCTGGGCAAGGGTCTCTTCAAGAAGGTGCTGACGGGCAGCGGCGGGTACTTCTCCGCGGTGGCCTTCAAGACGGTGCCGCACTACCTGATGAACTCCACGTGGGTGGAGTGCGAGGTCATCAACGGCGCGCACGAGGCGTACCGTCTGGGTCCGGATGGCAGCGCGGTGGGCGAGCCGATCGCTCCGGGCGAGGCGATGTTCCGCGGCAAGCTGATGATGGCGGGCGCGGCGACGATGCCCTTCTACGGCTACGGCCTGCGGATGTTCCCCTTCGCCCACCAGCGCCGCGGGATGATGCACGTGCGGCTGGGTCAGGTGAACGCGGCGAACGTGCTCGCCAACCTGCCCAAGCTGTGGACCGGCAGCTGGTTCCCTGCGGGAATCCACGACTTCCACGCGAAGGACGTGACGATCCGCTTCGCCCAGCCGATGCCGCTGCAGATTGGTGGCGATGCGGCGGGCTACCGGGACGAGGTGAAGCTCTCCGTGGCTCCCGAGACCGTGGACCTGCTGGACTTCCACGGCTCGGTGAACTGAGCCGCAACCCGCGCTGCGCACCCGCGCGAGCATCCGTGAGGCCGGTGGCTCGTCCCCCGGCCTCTCGTCGTTTCTGGGGTCAGAATCGAGAGGCGCGAAGCGGCCTTCACGCTCGCTGCGGAGCCTGGTGCCGAGCCTGAGCGACGGGGTCTCTCTCCCCTGCTCGGTGAGGCTTCAGCCGCGATCTCGCGACGCCGGCGGCTTCTCTCCCGGCTCCTTGCGGCGGCCGATGAGGAAGGCGTAGCTCACGCCGGCCTTGCCGTTCTGCTCGCGGTGCACGGCGATCTCCTGCCGCATCACCTCGGCCTCCGCGGCCGGTGCAGACTCCAGGCGGGATTCGACATCCCGGTACAGGGCATCGAGCTCCAGATCCGTGAGCGTCTCCACGGACTCAGGCTCATAGCCATGGGCCTCCAGTTCCAGGAGCAGTTCGCGAGGGAGCAGAGGGGTCATCCCGAGCCGCTTCTCCCAGAACTCGACCGCCGACTTGGCCGAGTAGCGGCCCACACGGGCCGGGAAGGTCAGGCCGATGCGCCCTCGCCTGGCCAGCAGCCGCCGGAGCACCGTCAGGGTGGCACCGAGGGGAAAGAACACCCGGCCCTGGATGAGGATGGCGTCGAACTCGCCATCGGGGAACCCGAGCCGCTCCAGGTCGACGCGGCGCGTCTCCACGCGATCGCCCAGGCCCAGCGCCCTCACCCGTTCACGGACCAGGGTGAGCAACGAGTCCTCGGTGTCCGCCGCGACGACTGAGCAGCCGAGATCGCGTGCGAGCAGCACCGGAGCGGTGACCGGGCCACAGCCGAGCACGAGGATGCGAGAACCAGGCTCGAGCTGCGCCACCCGGGCGAAGCGGCGCGTGGCCTCATCGGAGCCGAAGGCACGCCGAGCGTCACCAGGGTAATAGAGCGGGAAGGGCCCGGCCGGACTCATGCAACCTCGTCTTATACCCCACCATGGAGGGACTTCCAGTTGGGGGTGCGAACTCTTTTGTCCCGAGGGGGCTGGGGCAGCCGTTCACTCACAGGTAGTAGATGACCCGCTTCTCCTGGTGAAGCTGGGCGTAGATGGACCGGCGGTGCTCCTCGGAGAGCAGGTACACCGAGATGCTCACGGAGACGTACTTGCCCTTGCTGCTGGGCTGCTCATGGATGGAGTCCGGGGAGATCTCCGTCCCCATGAGCCGCTTGAAGAGCTGGCGCACATACTCGGCGAAGCCATGCTCCTGCATGCCCATCACCTTGAAGGTGTAGATGGAGGGGTACTCGATGAGGGGCTTCTTCTCCTCTCCTTCCCCGGGAGTGTCGGAGGGGGCTTCCTTCTTCATGGCACGTCTCGTCGTCTCTGGCGCAGCACTCAGAGCAAGTTCGCCGCGAGCTCGGCCAGGGCGCTGCGCTCACCCTTGGCCATGGAGATGTGTCCGGCGATCTTCTCGTTCTTGAAGCGGTTGACCACATGCACGAGGCCGTTGTTGGTCGCGTCCACGTAGGGGTTGTCGATCTGGAAGGGATCTCCCGTGAGGACGATCTTCGTGTTGTCGCCCACGCGGGTGATGATGGTCTTCACCTCATGGGGGGTGAGGTTCTGCGCCTCGTCCACGATGATGAACTGGTTGGGGATGCTGCGGCCGCGGATGTACGTGAGCGGCTCGATCTCGATGAGCCCCAGGTCAACCAGTTCGTGGTAGCCGCGGCCGGCCTTCTTGTCGGCGCGGCTGAGGTTCATCAGGAACTCCACGTTGTCGAAGATGGGCTGCATCCAGGGGTTGAGCTTCTCCTCCACGCTGCCCGGCAGATACCCGATGTCCCGGCCCAGGGGGAAGATGGGCCGGCTCACCAGCAGCTTGTGGTACAGGCTCTCCTCCGTCACCTTGTGGAGCCCCGCGGCGATGGCCATGAGCGTCTTGCCGGTGCCCGCCTTGCCCACGATGGTGATGAGCTTGATGTCATCGTTGAGCAGCAGATCGAGGACGAAGGCCTGCTCCATGTTGCGAGGCCGCACGCCCCAGATGCCCTCCTTGATGATGCGCAGCAGGGGGACGACCCGGCCCTTGGTGGCGTTGAAGCGCCCCATGGCGGTGTGCGAGGGGTTGGTCTCGTCCTTGAGGAGGATGCACTGGTTGGGGAAGAGCTTGTCCAGCCCCGCCACCTCCACCTCGGCGCCGGGCTTGTACATCTGGTCCACCGCCTCGCGCGGGACGAGCAATTCGGTGAAGCCGGTGTACAGCTCGGTGATCTCGACACGCTCGGTGTCGTAGTCCTCGGCGATGAGACCCATCGCATCCGCTCGGATGCGCAGGTTGGTGTCCTTGGTGATGAAGACGGCCTCGGTGTCGGGCTCCTTCTTCATCAGATCGAGGGCCACCCCGAGGATCCGGTTGTCCATCAGGTCGCCGTCCGCCAGCTCCGGCGGCGGCTTGTTGTCGGCGAAGCCCACCCGGAGGAACCCTCCGTGCGGCATGGGGACGCCCTCCCGGAGCGAGCCCTCCGATCGGAACGAGTCCAGATAGCGGGTGACGAGGCGTGCGTTGCGACCCAGTTCCGAGAGATCGCGCTTGAACTGATCGATCTCCTCGATCACGTAGATCGGGATGATGACGTTGTTGTCCTTGAAGCCGTAGATGCTGCGCGGATCGTGGAGGAGGACGTTGGTGTCGAGGATGAAGTTCTTCGGCATCGTGGAGGTTGCGACCTCGAATACGGGTGCCACCGCGTGGACGCTGCTGGTTGGAGACCTTCCAGAAGCGAATATAGACACCGCCTCCCAGGGAAACAGCGGCTTTGCTACTGAGGTACACCTCTTTCGAGGTGCCACCCCCCTACCCGCCCGGTCGCCCCACCCACCTCCGGAGGGAACGAACCGCCCTGGGGACGAGGGTGTCCAGTGGACAACCCTTGGACAGCAGGGGGAAGTCCCTGCCTCCCCTCAGGGTAGGCCTGCGGGGACGCCGGGGACGGGAGGGTCACCTGGGACCTGACGCTCAGACGGGCACGAGCGGATCATAGGCGAGCACCTCCGCGACCGGATCCGGCGGGGGGCCCTGCGGCATGCGCTCCCAGGGGAAGCGGTCCTGGAGCGCCTCGAAGTCGAGCTTCAGCGGCAGCCGGGAGTGCTCCTGGACAGCGCCGCGCCACGCCTTGTCCTCGAAGAGACGCTCGAAGCGTCGGCTGAAAGACGCGAGCATGGGCGAGGGGGTGAAGTGCACCGGCTCACCGTCCGGGCCGCGCACGCAGCCCAGCTCCACGGCCCACGCCAGCAGCCAGCGGGGCCACTCGCGCCCGGCCCTGCGCAGCGACACGAAGCGCCCCTGGGCCATGCCGTCCACGAAGCGGAAGCTGCGGGCATAGACCCAGGCGGCGGCGAAGGAGGAAGGCGTGAGGGCCATGCCCTCGGCCCCGACGCGGCGGGCCATGAGCAGCGTCAGCTCGAGGATGTCCTCCGAGAGCGCCAACCCCGGGTGGACCTGGCCCGGCATGGGCGGGCGCCTCCAGTCGAAGGCACGGCCCGGGTGCTGGAGGACCAACGAGTCGATGAAGAGCAGCGCGCGGGCGTCCAACGGCGGAGGCACTCCCGCGTCGGTGCCCGAGGCCTTGCGCAGGCAGATGTCCACGGTGGCCGCCTGGTAGCGATGGCTCCAAAGGATGATGCGTGGCCGGAACGCGTCCTCGAAGCTCAGCCGGACCTCGAGCGGCCCCACGCGCCGCTCCTCCAAGCGCTGGAGCAGGCCGTACTCGCGCATGACGTTCTCGAGGCCTCGGCGGCTGTAGACGCCGAAGGCGAGCGCCTGGCGCTCACTGCGAGATTCCAGCCCCAGTTCCTCGAGGCTCAGGGCTTCGTCCTGTTCGGCCGCGGACAGCTCCGCATCGCTCAAGCGGCTGTAGATGCGACGGAAGCGCAATTCCGACGGCGGCTTCCGTGGCATGGGGGGCTCTCCTATACGTACTTGATGGAGACGATGGTGAGCTCGATCTCGCCGCGAGGCCGCATGACCTCGACCGTGTCTCCGATGGCCTTGCGAAGCAGGGCCTTGCCGATGGGGGACTCCACGCTGATGCGCCCGCCCTGGGTGTCGATCTCGTCCGAGCCGACGATCTGATAGGTGGTCTTCGCGCCGTCCTCGTCCTCGAGGGTGACGGTGGCGCCGAAGTAGACCCGGCTCTGGTCGGCCTGCTCGGAGGGGGTGACGATGGTGGCGGTGTCCAGGCGCTTCTGGAGGAAGCGGATGCGGCGGTCGATCTCGCGCAGGCGCTTCTTGCCGTAGATGTACTCGGCGTTCTCGGAGCGGTCTCCCTGGGCGGCTGCGGCGGAGACCTCGGCGGTGACCTTGGGGCGCTCCTCGTTGAGGAGGCGGAGCAGTTCGCGGTGCATCCGCTCGGCACCGGCGCGGGTGAGGTAGCGGCGGTGGGCGCCTCCTCCACCCGGCTCGGCCTCCTCATCGTCCTGCTCGTCATGCTGGGGGGGTACGTCTTGACGCATGCTTCCTTGTATACCGTCCCGGGAAGCCGCCGGGAGGGGCTCCGGAGGGGTAGGCAGACGTTCACCGGCGGTCGTGACGGGACTGTCAGGTAGTCCGGGAAGTGCGCGCCAGTGGAAGTCGTCTGAGAGTGCTGGTAGAGAGCCCAGCGGTCGTTGGCCGCGAGCCGGTGCGAAAAAAGAATAGTGCGAGTCGCTAGCTCAGCTGGTAGAGCACCGGCCTTTTAAGCCGAGGGTCGGGGGTTCGAGCCCCCCGCGACTCATAGCCGTCCCCGTCGTCTAGAGGCCCAGGACGCTGGCCTTTCAAGCCGGTAACACGGGTTCGAATCCCGTCGGGGACACTGCGAGAGGGCCCCCAAGTCCGCGAGACTTGGGGGCTTTTTCCTTTTCGGCCTCAAACGTAGTACCGGCGTAGTTACAACCCGCGCTCTGCACGGTGGGTTCCTCCTTATCGCTGACTTGCACGCGGAGCTTCGCCACCTCGCCGCAGAGGGCTTCCCACGGCAGGGTGGTATACGCGCTGACAATGTCCCTCGGGCGGCCGTGCGTCACCCACTTCAGGATGTGCGGTTGAGCTCCATCCGCCTGCGCCAGGGAGATGAAGGTCCGGCGCGCATCATGGGTGCGGCGCGGGCGGAGCCCGAGCTGCCTCAGATCGTGGTGGAGCCGTGGAAGCACGTCATCGGCTCGCAGGTACTCTCCCTCTCTGGAGGGGACGATCAAATCCTCGTGGGTGGGTAGGTGTCCTCGCATCCGCGCCCAGCCCTCCTGGCGCCACCTGTCCAGCACTCTTGCCAACACAGGGTGCACAGGCACCTCACGCGGGTTGTCCGTCTTCGTGCCCTTCTCGAGCTCTCGGGCTCGTGGACCGAACCCCAAAGGAAAGAAGCCCAGCCACTTCGGAGGTGACTGGGCCATAGTTCAGCACGGGGTAGGTCGGAATCTATAAACCAAATCGTTCCACTGGTTCGCCCTGTACCTTCAAGGCGCTACATCTGCTTCTCTCAGGGTTCTTGGAGGCCGCCTTGGCTTCCTTCTGCAAGCGGTCCGCACCCTGAATCTCAGCCTCGGCAACTGCGTGCGGGTCAACCACGGCCAAGAGACCACAGGCCGATGACAGCTTCCGGCGCACACCATTCACACTGATCTCCTCCTTGGACAGCGACATCAGTGCTCCAGACATGCATCGTCGAGCCTCCACAAGCGGCGTTCCCGGCATGATCACCATCACCTCGTCACCGCCCTTGCGGTAAGCATCGCCGACGCCCGAGACCGCCTTCTCCACGACGTGGAAGAACGCCTTGATGGCGGCATCACCAGTAGAGTGGTCACCGTCCTCATTGAAAGCCTTGAGGCCATTCATGTCGAGATAGGCGAGTGAGAGGGGTGACTCGGGCCGGCTGTTGAGGATGGCCACCGCCACGTCCCGCTCAGCGTGACGTCCGTCGAAAAGGATGCCGAATGCCTCACGGATACGGGTTGCTTTCAACTGGTCTTGCAGTTCGAAGAGGCGCAAGCGGCCCAGGTGCCCCAACTCCAATTCTACCTCCCGACCACTCACAAGTGCGTTGATGAGGTCCGCCCGGTCGCCGCGAAACTGCCGGTCCAGTTCACTGGCCAAGACGGCCCCTGTGACTCCCGTGGTCCCCTCTGCTAGGATATCCGGCCCGTTCAGCATTTCTCGAAAGATGAGCGATAGGACCATCTGCTTTCGCTTGGCGTCTTCGAAAGTCCCACCATCCTTGGGGTAGCGCACCTTCTGCCAGCGCGTGTTCTTGTGCTCGAACCCAGCGAGGAACTGCAGTTCCTTGAAGCGGGCGTCGTTCGTGTAGTCAGGCAAGTTCGTCATCCATTCTGTTCAGGCACCGAAAACTGCAGCCCTACTGCCGGACAACAGTATAACTCGGGGGAGACGCGAAGTTGTGTCACAGCCGCAGACAGGCGTAAAAGCCACTGTCAGTGCCCGGAGGTCCGCGCGTTCGCAAGGGAGCCCTTGCATGACCCAGCTCCGGTGCTCCACCTCGCGCTGCAGGCTCGCCACCTCGGTGCCGAGCAGCCTCGTGGCGCTGGTCTGCTGCGTCACCACCGAGACCGCCAAAGCACGATGCATCGCCATGAACTATCGAGGAAACTGACCTACCGCGCCGACAGAGTCCGCGCGCTCCGTGCAAGCTAGAGCGGTCCGCCAGCTCAGAGGAGCGGTGCGCGCCCTCCGGCACTGTTCCATCCCCCAGACGAGTTCTGCACGTTCGTAGTCGGGCATCGACTCCGTTAGCCGACGCTCGCCATCATCGTGGTAGCCAAGCCTTCGGAGCGGCCCCACCCCCAGAAACCGGGGGTGGGACCCAGAGCGAGTGCCTGAGTATGCGCAGATCAAGCCCCAGGGCCCTGGGCCCGTGCACCTGGGGCCAGACGAGATGGGGCGGCACCGCTTCAGCTTCACCGTGCAACTCAAGTACGTGGCCGCCGTGGCGCGTGGGCTGATGGCGCGCTGAGCGACGAGGCGGTCCTGGCACGCGTCCGCAAAAGTGCCAATGCCTCGCCTATCAGCGATTCGATCCCTTTGGGATCGCCTAACCTCATCAATTCTACGTCTGAGTAGACGCGAACACTCTTCCGGCGGAGCAGGCCCTCAACGCGACGCACAGGATCCGCGACGGATGGATCACGGATGGTGCGGTTATGGTCCACACTGTAGAGTGCTATGATCTCGACAACAGCACCGGCGGAGGCCAATCGCGCTTCATCATTGGCGATGCTTTTGAGTGGCACAGCAGGCCCCTCAATCTCAAATACAACCACCGGGTTTGTCGGCTCCTCTGGTGTTAGCCAGACCCAGTCGATACGGCGAAGCTTCGAACCAGGGACTTTCCATTCCGTCTCCACGATCAGGCCTGCCTCCCAGCCTGCTCGCCGGATCAGTTCGCCGAGATCATGAACATTAAGCCCGTGCTCGGGAAGGAAGCCAGTGGGCCGACCATAGCCTCCAAGGCCATCTCGCAGAGCCATGCCGCTATCTTCCTCAGGGATAGTGCACCCGATTTGTATCCACGAACACCTCATCAGCCCAATCAACTACACGACCTTCCATCTCTTCCGCTGCTTGGCACAGACTGATGCGAGGGGACACGCTTCTTCCTCGTTGCATCTTGCCTTCGCGGCCGTGCACCATCTCATGCCGACTACGAACGCGGGTTCGTCAAGTGCGCCCGGAAATCTCGGGACGAGTTCGCGCGCTTTCATGATGACCTCCTGTCGAAGCGCAGCCACCGAATGAACGGTACCCCTCGATGTCCCCTGAACCAATCCAGTGCGAAGAAACACGCGAGCTACGTGTCGGTCGACCGCGACATCAATGTCTTCCCATCCGCTCAACCATGTGCGCGATTTTTTGACTAATGCCCTCGAACTCATCGAGGCGGCGCAGTACCTCATTTGCTCCGGGGTTTCGCTTCCAAATATTTGCAGCACTCCCGTCATACTGATTCACAAGACGCTTACATGCGGAGATGACGCAGCGGGCCATCATAGAGGGAAATCTGTGGAGGGCGCGAGCGTCGCTCTGACGACCCAGGACACGTGCTAGCTGCCGTTCGCTCATCTTGGCGATGCGGCGAACGTCGAGATGTCCGAGCCGATCAGCGAGAAGAGCAGGACACTCCCAGGCCCGGTTCACTGTAACGAGCCGATCGAAGACTCCGCCAAGCAGGAATGCATTGGGATCTCGGAGCAACAGCCGCACTGCATTTCGAGAGAGTCCCCAACCGGAGAAGTCGGGCCTGCTGGCGAGACCATCCAATTTCGGGCAGGGAATGAAGCGGAGCATGGCCCGCTTGATCGATCGGTGGTACTCCGTGGGCATGTGACCCTCCTCGCCTCATGAGTGCTGTGGCGGCACTGTACCTGAAACCTTGCAGAGCGCCGCCCCTTCTCCCTGGCACGGGGCCTGGACCGGCCTGGGACGTGCTACCTCTCTACTCGGTAGAGATGTGCTGGCGTCTCTCCCGCGTCCTGTTCGCGCTGGCCCAGGGCGGCACGCGGCTCTATCCGAGGGCAGATGGGACGCTGCTCCCTGTCATCTTCGCTTCCTTGGGCTTGGGGGTGGAGCATGTGCGTTGAAGCGCTGAGGCCCAGGTGGGCAGTGATGTGGATGGCCGTCGCCCTCTTCGTCACGGCCTGCGCTACGTGGCCCCCGCGGCCTGGCCCGGGTGACGCCCACGGCCCTGTCGCGGTGTTGCGAGAGGATCCAGCGACGGGGACTCACTCGGTTGAGGAACTCCACCCTGCCGCCACCCCGGAAAAGAGACCACGAGTGCGGCTCCGGCGCCGCCACGGCGCGCCCGTGGTGGGCACGGACGTGGCCCTGGTCAGCCCGGAGGAGATGGCTCTGAGCCAAGCGGCCGGCTCGGAGCCCCCCACCCAAGGCCCGCCCACATGCGGGGGCCAGGCCGTGCCGGAAGGCTGGCCAGACTACTCCTCCTGGTTGGATGAAGAGCTGCTCGCTCCCTTCCTCAAGTGCACCTCGCCCTCAGAGTTCCTCGAGCTGCAACGCCGGGTGGACATGCCCCGGCTGGTAGAGGCGTTGGAGGACTGGTCCGCCGTGAGGCTCGGCGCGCTCGGGCCCTTGGAGACCCCGGCTGCGGAGGTGCTCCAGCGCAAGCGCTTCTCGTTCCTCGTCACTGCCACGGAGAAGTACGGGGCCTACGACCAGGTGCTCACCCTCTTTCTCGTCGACACCACATTCGATGATGAGGTGCGCGATCTGTTGCTGCGGCTGGCGCGGGACAAGCAACTGGAACAGACGCTGGGGCGGATGGAGGCCGTCCGCGAGAAGTTGGAGCGTCGGGGCCTCAAGCTCTCGGACTACCCGGACCGGGACGAACAACTCAGTGACGTGCTGCGGGGCTTGGGCCGCGCCGCCAACGACGTGCGCTCCACCATCCCCTTGAGAGATGGGCTCCAAGGCGGGGCTGTGTACGCCACGCGAGCCCACTTGCCACCGCCCTACCAGGAAGCCTTCGACGAGACAGAGCGGGCCCTCGTGAGGGAGCACTTCTCTCCGGGCCATGTGACGCTGGGCACCCTCGACCACATGACCTTCGGCGTGCCACTGGGCTTTTACTACCTGGCGGCTGGGACGGGACATGGGGTGCACACGCTGACGCAGGGCCAGTACGAGCAGGCCACGCGGGAGCTGGCGCCCGCGGCTCTGCTGGTGGGCTTGTACGCCGGCGGCAAGGGGTTGCGTTTCTTCTCCGGGGCCAAGGGAGTCGCAGGCGTGGGAGCCGAAGGCGAGCGGCTGCCAGTGCCCGAGCTGCGCGTGCAGATGCTGAGGGAGGTGGTGGAACGGCTGCGGGCGCGGTTGAGCGAGAGCGACTTTGCGCAGTTGGTGCGGTGGCTTCGAGGCAGTCGCGAGGTGGGCGTCCTGGTAGCCACCCATGGAGAGCCGTTCGCCATGGTCCTCGTCGAGGCCCGCGGCGACCCGGTGAAGGCACAGGCTGTGTTCTCCCAAACCAGGCCCGAGCCCCGAGGCCCCGCCCAGACCATGGCCGGCGCAGGCAAGAACCTCGACAGGGCCGCCTCGATGGCGGAGGAGGCTCCGGGCCCCTCCCCGAAGATGCCCGGAGCCGGAAACACTCTGGGCAGCCTGGCCTCGCTGGTGAACGAATCCGTGGGCCACACCGCGGAGGTGGTCCACGCCAGGCTGGCGCGGGCGGAACTCCTGGAGGCGCCCGGCGCGCGGCTTCCCGCGAACGTGGCGTGGTTGGAGCAGAACCGCCCTGGGCTGGAGGCGCCACCGCCCGGAGTGCCCGAGGGCTCCGCGCTCTGGCACGAGTACGTGGCATACAGGGAGGGCCGCCTCTCCGAGCTGAAGGCGGGAGAGAAGGCCAAGGGGCCCCTGCGATGGGAGGAGTACGAGCAACTGCGTGGGCTGTTCGCCCGAGGGTTGGCGTTCGAGAGGATCATGGTGGCCCTGCTGCGCGCGGACGCAGCGCTGCCGCAGGCGCAGCGGCTGTGGCTCCGGGATTTCGTCGATCCGCGCATCGAGACCTGTGTGGGGGTGGCGAAGGAGGGCCAACCCGGCGTGCGCTTCGCGGACGTGCTCGTCATCGAGAGGCAACCCCCTGCGGGCCAGCCGCCGCGCGTGGAGACCTTCAGCTTCAAGAGCCGCGATCTCTCGCTGCTGAAGGAAGGCGCCTTGACGGCGCAGATGACGGAGGATGCGCGGGAAGCCCTGGGGTATTATGGCGAAACGCTGAACATCCGCCGTCCTTCTCTCAAATACCTTGGCTCCGAGGTGCAGGTCCGCAGAGTCCGCCTCATCTACGAGGGCGGCGAACTCAAGCCGACAGACCCAGCGCTGTTGAAGAAAGCGGTGCCCGAAGTTCAGAGGGAGGTCAAGGGAGTGGAGGTGCTGGTGAAATGAAGGCGCTGGAGTTCCACGACTTGAATCCGGAGGACCGCCTCCGGCTCTCCTTCGATGCGACCTTCAACCCGAAGACTCCACTTGAGCGCGAGTTGGAGCCCTTCCTCCAAGTGCTTGAGGCGTGTGCGGGCGACTGGATGCCGGACGTCGTCAAAGGCAAGCGGCACCGAAAATACTCTCGCGCCGCCCTCTGGAAGTCCCTGGAGGAGGAGCGCAACGAGAAGAGGGCGTCCATCGGGCTCTATCGCACGAAGTGGCCCGCATTGGACATGACGCTCAGGCTCTGGTTCCCGCCCGAAGAGACCGACCTGTACATCTGGCTCGCTTTGCAACCCCTCTCCTTCTTCGCGGAGGAGGAGCGCTGCCGCAACTTTGTGGACATGGTCGCCGCATGGGCCTCCCACTACCCAGTCACTCACGCCAAGGCCAACAGCCTGGCGGAGGATCAGTTGGCGGACTCTCCCAACTACGGCCGCGATGACGAGACCATGTACCGGGACGGGTTCGACAGGATCTACGAGTTGAGCTGGCTCAACGTTTTCGGCCCGCAACTGGTGGAACTCGTCGGCCGCGAGCGCATGCTGTCCACGCCGGCCCACCGGGTGGAGGAACTCCCCACCGGTTCCATCCTCGTGGTGACCTGGCCCACTGCCGCAGACTTCGCCCGAGATGAGGCGCGCCAGGCTCAGGCTCGGGCCTTCGTCCACCTCCGGCCGGATCTCGACTTCGAGGCGGTCCTGCGCACCCTGCGGGAGCGAAGTGCGAGGCTCGCACCCGTGGAGCCTCACTTCTACCCGGACATCGCTCCCCTCCTGGCACGCGTAGTGGATCGCGCCGCGTTCAGCCAGCGCCAGCAGAGGATCGCGGAGTTCAACGCCTGGAAACCACCCGAACCGGAGGAGTGGTTGCCTGCGGACGCCGCGCTGCCTCCAGACGTGTCGGATCCCAAAGCTGCTCGCGAGCACTACTCGCTGCTCGCGGAGTACCTCGTGGCGCTCCTGCACTCCAATGTTCCTTCCGTCTTCGAGCAAACCCCCGAGTCACTCACGGACGTGGACTACCGCTTCTGGTACGACAATTTTCCGGAGACCTTCGAGCGACACAACATCGACGCGCGGGCGGTGCCGGCCGTAGGCGGGTACCTGGGCGAAGTGCTGGTACGGCGCCTGGGAGGGCAATGGATACCACGCAAGAAGTTGGAGGAGGCTCAGGTGCGCGTCGGTAACCGCGTCTGGCTTCCCTTCGTCCGGGCTCACCAGTACATGCGCTCGCGCCAGTCACTGCTGGACTACTCCCTGACGCAACTGTACCGCGTGGCCGAGCGGCACCGGGGCTGAGCGCTATTGGACGGGCGTGCCGGACTACGGCTCGCGGTAGATGAGCAGGCCGCGCGTCATGTCCACCACGTAGACGTAGCCGTCTCCGGGGACTCGGATGCCGATGGCTCCTACAAAGAGGCCATCGAAGAGGTCCGAATCCCGGAAGGTATTGGCGTACGCAATCTCCTTCGGCTGGGTGGGGTTGGACACATCCAACACTCGCAGCCCCTCGGCATACCAGACCACGTAGAGACGCTTGTCCCTCAGCACCATGTTGTGGATCGAGCTCTGCGGCCGCATCTTGTACTCGCCGATCTTCACGACGTGGGCCGGGTCGGTGACATCCAGCACACGCAGGTGCGCGTTCACGTTCTCTCCGCCCTCGAAGGCGATCGTGCGGCCGGCGAAGGTGCCCACCTGGCTGGTGTGGCTGGGGTTGTAGATGCTCGCGTCATACGTGTACGAGCCCAGCGGCTTGGGATCGCTCCCATCCGTGACGTCCAGCACGTAGTACCCCTGGCCCATCTGGCTGATGTACAGGCGGTTCTGGTACGCGAACGAGTCGTGCGGATACCCCCGGCCATTCGGGTCCGCGGGCACGCCGTAGCGGGCGAGCAGCACGGGGCTCAAAGCGTTGCTCACGTCGAAGATGAGCGCCTGTCCGCCGCTGGAGGATTGGGCGTACAGCCGGTTGCCGTCGACGAAGAGGGTGTGGATGTCGAAGGTATCGCCCGGCACGCCGCGCACCATCTGCGGATTGGCGGGGTCGGTGATGTCGAAGACGAGCACCCCGTGATTGCCACTGCCCACATAGAGGGCGTCGTCCTTGGCCCAGACCGAGTTCCAATAGGCATCGCCCTCCAGCTTCACCACCTTCTTCAGTACGGGGTGGGCCTTGTCGCTCACATCGAAGACGGCGAGGCCGCCCTCGTCGAAGCCCCGGCCGTAGTTGAGGGCCACCACATAGGCGTGGTTCTTGGTGACGTAGACGTCCACGGGAGTGCCCACGTCCACCCGGCTCTCCGAAACGAACTCGATGCCGGAGAGCTCGGGCTCGCCGATCCGTTGCGTGCGCACACCTTGGAAGGTGCCGGCGAAGCGCTCTTCCCCACCGTTGATGCACGTCTGAGAGCACCCGGTGAAGCGCTGCTCGTTCTCGGCCTGGCAGCCCGCAAAGGCGAAGAGCTGGCTGGTGCCATCCGGGAAGCTCAACTGGCTAGAGACGTAGAACGTCTGCCCATCCACATGCTTCTGGAGGAGTGGCAGGCCGTTGACGGCCTCCGGGCCACCCTGCGTGGAGACCCGGAAGCCACCAGGGGAGAAGCCGGAGAACGGACTGCTGCTCGAGCGATCGAGCACGGAGTAGACGCCGTCTGGAGACAGCCGCGAGAGGGTGCTCCGGTCGCAAGAGGACAGGTTGAAGGACTCCAGGCTCCCGCAGGGCACGGGATTGCCCGCGTCATCCACGGTGACAACCGAGCAGGAGGCAAAGGGGCCGGTGTCGATGTGGTCACCCTTCTCCTCCAGCGGGACGTAGTTGCCGTCCCACTCGGTGGGCCTCTCTGGATCCGGCTCCTTCTTGTCGTCGTGACAGCCCAACCCCAGGGTCGTCATCATCAGGACTGCAAGCGCACATCGCATCGGATTCACCATGGTTTGTCTTGCTTCCCCTCTAATGAGAGCACCTGGACGAATGACTGGCTGCCAGGGCCGCGCAGATACGAGGGCTCCAGCAGCTCCAACCGAGGGCAGCCCAGCAACGTCAGCGTGCGATCGATCTCCTTGCGAAAGAGCTCCAGCACGAGCTCCACGCCAGCCTCACCCGCCGCAGCCAGTCCATACAGGAACGGCCGGCCGATCATGCAGGCGCGAGCCCCCAGCGCGATCGCCTTCACCACGTCCGAGCCGCGACGCACTCCTCCATCCAGGATGATCTCCGCCTTCCCGCCCACGGCGTCGACGATCTCGGGCAACACATCGAGGGCGGCAGGTAAGCCATCCAACTGCCGCCCACCATGGTTGGAGACGACGATGGCCTGGACGCCATGCTCCACCGCGCGCCGCGCGTCCTCAGCGCGGGTGATGCCCTTGAGCACCAACGGACCGGGCCAGAGCCCTCGCAGCCACTCCAGATCCGACCAGGTGACGGAGGGATCGAACTGCCGAGACGTATAGGCGGCCACGGAGACCGCATCCCGGCGCGTCAGCGCCTTGCTGTCCTCGAAGTTGCCGAAGGTGGCGCGGGGCGAGCGGGTCATCCTCAGCGCCCAGCCCAAATGCATCAGGAGATCCAGCGCGTTGGCCACCGTGAGACGGGGCGGCACCACGAAGCCATTGCGAACATCACGCTCGCGATTGCCCATGTCTGGCACATCCACCGTCAGGCAGAGAGCGCTGTAACCCGCGGCGCGGGCCCGCTCCACCAGCGAGCCGGTAATCCCTCGATCCTTCCAGATGTAGAGCTGGAACCACTGCGGTGCCGGCGCCGCCGCGGCGACCTCCTCGATGGTGCAGACCGACATGGTGCTCAATGTGGAAATGGTGCCCTTGCGTGCCGCCGCCTGCGCGACAAGGAGCTCTCCCCGGGGAGCGAGCAATCCCGCGAGGCCCACCGGCCCCAGAATCACCGGAAGCGCCAGCCGCTGTCCCAGCAACGTCGTCGACACATCCCTTGTGCCGACATCCACCAGCGCGCGAGCCCGGAACATGTAGCGGGCAAAGGCCTCCCGGTTGGCACGCACGGTGACCTCATCATCCGCGCCGCCCTCCACGAAGTCGAAGAGGAAGCGAGGCAACCGGCGCCGCGCCAGCCGGCGCAGATCCTCGATGTTGGCAACCCGAGGCACGTCCTGGCTCAACCGTGTCCGAGTTCCTGCTCGACCGCTTCGTAGAGCGCCCGGATGTTGGCGGCGCCGAAGCCACGCGCTGACTTGCGCTGGGTGACCTCGAAGAACAGGGTCCGCCGCGGGTGGGCCGAGCGAGTGAAGACCTGGAGCAGGTAACCGCTCCCTTCATGATCCACCAGCACGCAGCCATCGCGCAGCTGCTGCCAGTCCTCGCCCACATCCTCGAGCCTCACGCGCTGGGGGAGGCGCTCGTAGTAGCCAGGAGGGCTCTCGAGGAGCGAGACCTGATGATCGCGCAGGTACTTCACCGTGCCCAGGATGTCACCACTGCGGAAGGCCAGGTGCTGCACCCCAGGCCCCCGGTGGCCGAGAAGGAAGCGATCGATCTGTCCCTGCCTCTTGCCGGCCATGGGCTCCATCAGCACCAGGCACGCCCTGCCCGCCGCGTCCTGGACGACCCGCGAGTTCATGCCGCTGTATGCGGTCTCCACGTTCTCCTCATGCGATTGGCGGAAGCCGAAGACGCGCTCGTAGAACTCCACGCCCTGCACGAGAGAGCCGGGCGCCACGCACAGGGCCAGATGATCCACATCGACCATCATCGGGGCCGAAGGGAGGTGCACTCCCTCCCGCATCTGGAAGCGCCCAGGCCAGAACTGAGACTCCGGCGCCTCACGCTGGATGAGCGAGTGCACCACATCACCGACAGGCGAGGAGACAATGGCGCGGATCAACCGCCCCTGCGCGTCCTCGCTGCGCACAGGCTCCTGAAGAGGCCTGGCTCCGAGACGGACCGCCTCCCGGAATGCCTCCGTCGCATCGGGCACTCGGAAGGCAATGTCTCGAATGCCATCCTCGTGCAGCTCCACATAGCCAGATACCTCGTCCGTCGGGTGATCCGCGGCCGTGACAACGAGCCGAATGCTTCCCTGCTGCAGCACCTGGCTGTGCCGGTGTTCTCCAAGGGCCTGCGAACCCGCGTCACCCACGACCTGGAAGCCGAAACCATCACAGAGCCAGTGTGCTGCTCGATGGAGATCCGCGACGAAAAGCTCAAGGTGATCGATTCCAGTGACGTTCACTTCGGGTACTCCCTCTCCGACGCTGCTCCGACGGGTACGAGGCGCTCATGTTCGAGCAAAGCCACCATGCCCGGCAAGACGGCTTCTCACATGATTTCGCCGCCGCAGCCCTCCATCCTACACGGGGCAGATGGCCTCCACGTTCTGATCCCGCGTATGGTCCCCCCTCGACATGCTGCTCCAAGAGTCCCTGCACCCGTCATTGACGGATCCGATCCTGGACGTCATGAACTTCCTCAACGAGGTGGCGCTCCGCTTCCCGGAGGCCATCTCGTTCGCGCCCGGCAGGCCTAACGAGCAGTTCTACGATGCCCGGCAGCTCTCGTCGTACCTCGACGAGTACGTGCGCTACCTGAGCCAGGAGCGAGGGCTCACCGAGCCGCAGATCCGAACCCAGCTCTTCCAGTACGGCCGGACCAATGGCCAGATCCACGAGCTCATCGCGCGAATGCTGGAGAAGGATGAGGGCATCCGGACCACCCCGGAGTCCATCGTCGTCACCGTGGGCTGCCAGGAGGGGATGTTCATCTCCCTGCGCGCGCTGTTCTCGAAACCCGACGAGGTACTGCTGGTGGGCATGCCTTGCTACATCGGCATCACCGGCGCGGCCAGGCTCCTGGGGATCGAGATCGTCCCTGTGCCCGAGCGCGAGGATGGCCTGGATCTGGAGGCGCTCGAGGCACGGCTGCGTGCGCTCCAGGCGGAGGGCAAGCGGGCCCGGGCGCTCTACCTTGTCACGGACTTCTCCAATCCCTCCGGGCGGAGTCTGCCCCTGCCAGCACGCCGCCGTCTGCTGGAGATCGCCGCACGCGCGGAGCTGCTCATCATCGAAGACAACCCCTACGGCTTCTTCTTCCGCGAGGGTCCGCGCAAGCCCACCCTCAAGTCGATGGATGACCGGCAGCAGGTCATCTACCTGGGCTCGTTCTCGAAGTCCGCCTTCCCAGGCCTGCGCGTAGGCTACGCCGTGGTGGATCAGCAGGTCGTCAACGCGACGGGGAAGCGGCACCTGCTGGCCGAGGAGTTCTCGAAGATCAAGAGCCTGCTGTCCGTGAACACGCCGTCGATCAGCCAGGCCATCATCGGCGGCATGTTGGTGATGCATGGAGGGGGGCTCCTCGAGGCCAACCGGGAAGCCATTCGCTTCTACAAGGAGAACATGGACGCCGCCCTCCAGGCCCTGGAGCGCCACTTCCCGAGGAACGAAGCGTGGGCCCAAGGTGTGACGTGGAACGTCCCCGATGGCGGCTTCTTCCTCGTGATGAAGCTGCCTATCGAGGCCGATGACGCCCTGCTCGAGCAGTCCGCGCGGAGCTACCAGGTCCTCTGGACGCCCATGCGGTACTTCTACCTGGGCACAGGCGGCGAGCACGAGATCCGGCTCTCGTGCAGCTACCTCACGCCCGCGCGGATCGAAGAGGGGATCTCCCGCCTGGCCCGGCTGATCAAGGCAGCGGTGGAGCAGCAACCCTCGCGGACACTCAAGGCGAGCTGAGGGGACGGGCATGTCAGAGATGATGACTGCGGCAGTGCTGGACCGCTTTGGACCGCCGGAGGTGCTGCACCCGGCCCAGGTGCCCATTCCAGCCTTTGACGAACAGCAGGTGCTGGTACGTGTCCGGGCCTCGGCGGTCAGCCCTGGAGACTGCCAGTTCCGGAGCGGTGAGCGCAGAGGCGGCGAGGTGCGGTTTCCCGCGCTCATCGGCATGGATCTCGCGGGAGAGGTAGCGCGGGTAGGCGCGGCCGTGACGCAGTGGGCGCCAGGGGACGCGGTGTATGGCTTCTGGCTGAACCATGGAGCCTGCAGCGAGTACGCCGTCATCCCCGCTCAGCTCCTACGCCCCAAGCC
Source organism: Hyalangium versicolor (assembly GCF_020103695.1). Classification (GTDB taxonomy): domain Bacteria; phylum Myxococcota; class Myxococcia; order Myxococcales; family Myxococcaceae; genus Hyalangium; species Hyalangium versicolor. Next base: position 568,162 of record NZ_JAHXBF010000003.1, on the reverse strand, counting down.
GAAGAACCTCTCGTACACCGAGGCGGCCGCGGTACCGCTCTCGGCGAGCACGGCGCTCCAGGTGCTACGGGATCTGGGGCAAACCGGGCCGGGCCAGAAGGTGCTCGTGATCGGAGCCTCTGGGGGAGTGGGAACCTATGCGGTGCAGATTGCCCGCATCCTCGGCGCCGAGGTGACCGGCGTGTGCAGCGGCCGCAACGCCGAACTGGTCCGGGAGCTCGGCGCGGTCCAGGTGATCGACTACACCACGGCGGGCCTGACGGAGAGCAGCACGCGCTACGATCTCATCCTCAACACGACCCAGGCCCATTCCTATCGGGCTTGCGCACGGCACCTGCGCCGGGGAGGAACGTACCTGACCACCACGCTTCGGGGCCTCCGCACCCTGGCGGAGAGCTGGCTGGCGAAGGCCTCGGGGCACTCGTTCCGGACCGGTCACGTCCAACCGTCGGGGAAGGATCTCGAGCAACTGACGGATTGGATAGAGGCCGGCAAGCTGCGCCCCGTGGTCAGCCAGGTGTTCCCCCTGCCCCACACCTCGGAAGCGCACCGGCTGAGCGAGACCGGGCACGCCCGAGGCAAGCTCGTGATCACGGTGTAAGCAGCCTCCGGCGACACCCTCCCGACGCGGAGAATTTGCTGCTAGCGTTCGCTCCCCTTCCCCCCTTCCCCCCAAGCGACTGATGGACACCAATCAAGACACCACGATCTACAAAGTCGTCATGAACCACGAGGAGCAGTACTCGATCTGGCCCGCCGACCGTGAGAACGCGCTGGGCTGGAAGGATGCGGGCAAGACTGGCACCAAGGAAGAGTGCCTCGCCTATATCCGGGAGGTCTGGACGGACATGCGCCCGCTCAGCCTCCGCAAGGCGATGCAGAACCAGAAGTCCTGATCTCGCGGGCTTGATGGACCGCAGGCCCACCGCTCGCCGACTGGACCGTATGGATGACACCTCCCACCTACAAGCTGCCTCCGGGCCCCCGCCGGAGCTTGTTCTCTCTTCGCGCGCTGAAGGACTTCCTCGAATCTGATCGCGACCCGCTGGGCTTCTTCGGCCGGTACCGTCAGGAGCACGGGGACCTCGTCTGCTTCCAGGTGCCGGGGCAGGTGGTGATGCTGGTGAGCCACCCGGACTACATCAAGCACTTCCTGGTGGACAACGGGGCCAACTACTCGAAGCCGTCGGGCATCATCCCCATCCTGGGCAACGGTCTGCTCGCCAGCGATGGGGAGTTCTGGCTGAGGCAGCGGCGCATGGTTCAGCCCGCCTTCCATCAGGACCGGCTCAACAACCTGTTCCCCCTGATGGTGGACAGCATCCAGCGGATGCTGGGGCGGTGGGAGGAGTACGCCCGCGAGGGGAAGCCGGTGGAGATTCCCCAGGAGATGCTGCGGGTGATGCTCTCCATCACCGGGCGAGCCGCCTTCACCCAGGACTTCATCGAACAGCCTGGAGTGCTGGAGGGCATCCTCAAGCACAACCAGATCATCCACCATCGCAGCCCGCTGGCGGTGCGGCTGCTGCGCCGGTTGTTCCGGCGGCCGCCTCCGAGCGCGAACCAGATGCGCGAGATCCTCGAGGGGCTGGACGAGCGCCTCTACGCCCTGATCCGCGAGCGGCGCCAGGCGGCTCCCGCCGAGCCGCAGAACATGCTGGACATGCTCATCGCCGCGCGCGCCCCGTCCGGGCAGGCCATGACGGACAAGGAGCTGCGCGACGAAGCCGCCAACATCTTCTTCGCCGGAGCGGAGACGTCCATGAGCTCGCTCACCTGGACGTGGCACCTGCTCGACAAGCACCCGGAGGTGCGTCAGCGGCTGCGCCAGGAAGTCTCCGAGGCCATTGGAGACCGGACGCCCACACTGGAGGACCTGCCGAAGCTGCGCTACGCGCGCATGTGCTTCGAGGAGGCGATGCGCCTGTACCCGCCCGCATGGGTGCTGGGGCGGCAGGCCCGCGAGGCGGACACGCTGGGCGAGTGGGACGTCCCCCCGGGGACCTTCATGATGACGGTCGTCTACCACCTGCAACGGGATCCCACGTACTGGGAGAACCCGGATCGGTTCGAGCCGGAGCGCTTCCTGCCCGAGCGCGCGGTGAAGCGGCCGAGGTACTCCTACTTCCCGTTCGGCGGCGGCCAGCGCCAGTGCATCGGCAACAACATGATGCTGATGCAGGCCACGCTGCTCATCGCCATGACGGCCCGCAGCTATGAGGTGAGGACCGTCCCAGGCTTCCCCGTCGAGGCCGAGGCGAGCGTCACGCTGGCACCGAAGTACGGGCTCCAGGCCACCATCCACGCGGCGCCGCCGATCGCCATGCCCTCGCTGGCCAGCGGCACCTGAGCCGCCCCACCGCTCTCCGTTCTCAGCTCCCCGTCACTCCGACGCGCGGCGAAAGCCACCCGCCCATGACTCCCTCTCAGCCCTCGACTCTGCTCGATCTGCTCGATGCCAGCGCCACCGCGCACCCGGATGAGCGCCTGTACACGTTCCTCGAGGAGGAAGGGCCGGACGCCACGCTGACCTATGGCGGCCTGGACCTGAGCGCGCGGCGGATCGGCGCGGCCCTGAGGGAGCTCGCAGCGGCTGGAGAGCGCGCACTGCTGCTCTACCCGCCGGGACTGGAGTACATCGCGGGCTTCTTCGGCTGCATCTACTCGGGGCTGATCGCTGTGCCGGCATACCCGCCGGATCCCATGAGGCTGGGCCGCACGCTGCCACGGCTGAGGGCCATCATCCGCGATGCTCAGGCGACGGTAGTGCTCACCACGTCCTTCGTGCTCGAGGTGGCGGAGCCTCTCTTGAGGGAGGAGCCGGATCTGAAGGCGCTGCGCTGGCTGGCCACGGACGCGCTCCCTTCGGGGGCCGAGTCCACGTGGCGCAGACCCGCGCTGGACGGTGGCTCCCTGGCCTTCCTCCAGTACACCTCTGGTTCCACCGGCACGCCGCGCGGCGTGATGCTCACCCACGCCAACCTGCTGCACAACCTGGGGCACATCTCCCGCGCCTTCCAGGTGCATCGCGGGAGCGTCGGCGTCATCTGGCTGCCGCCCTACCATGATATGGGGCTCATCGGCGGGATCCTCCAGCCGCTGTACGGGCGGTTCCACACGGCGCTGATGTCTCCGCTGACCTTCCTCAAGCGGCCGCTGCGGTGGCTGGAGGCCATCTCCCGCTTCCAGGGCACCATCAGCGGAGGGCCGAACTTCGCGTTCGAGCTCTGCGCGCAGCGCATCACCGAGGAGGAGCGGCAAGCGCTGGACCTGAGCAGTTGGGATCTGGCCTTCTGCGGCGCCGAGCCCATCCGTCCGGAGACGCTGGAGCGCTTCACCCAGGCCTTCGCGCCTCGTGGCTTCCGGCGCGAGTCGCTGTACCCGTGCTACGGGCTGGCGGAGGGCACGCTCATCGTCACCGGCGGAGAGAAGACCGCGCCGCCGGCGCTCCAGGTGCTGGACGGCGAGGCGCTGGAGAAGAACCAGATCGAGCAGTCCTCCCCCGGAGCGCCAGCCGCCCGGACACTCGTGGGCTGCGGCCGGACACTGCCGGATCAAGAGCTGTGGGTGGTGGATCCCGAGACGCTCGAGCCGTGCCCCCCCGGCAGGGCGGGCGAGTTGTGGGTGCGAGGCCCGAGTGTCGCGCAGGGCTATTGGCGACAGCCCGAGGAGACGGCGCGCACCTTCCAGGCGCGCACGCGCGATGGCCAAGGGCCGTTCCTGCGCACTGGCGATCTCGGAGCGCTGGTGGAGGGCGAGCTGTTCGTCACCAGCCGGAGCAAGGACCTCATCATCCTGAACGGCCGCAACCTCTTCCCTCATGATCTCGAGCGGACCGTCGAGGAGAGCCACCCAGCGCTGCGCTCGGGATGCAGCGCCGCGTTCTCCGTCGAAGGGGAAGGCAGCGAGCGGCTCATCATCGTCCAGGAGGTGGATCCGCGACGGCTGAGCCAGCCGCTCGAGGAGGTGGTTGGCCTCATCCGCCAGCGGCTCGCCGAGCAGCATGATGTGCAGCCCCAAGCCGTGGTGCTGATCGAGCCTGGCAGCATCCCCAAGACGTCGAGTGGAAAGATCCAGCGCCGGACGTGCCGAGCGGCCTTCCTCGAGAAGAAACTGCGCGTGGTGATGGCCTCCGGCAAGGCAGAGGCCCTCCAGCCCTCGCAGCAGACTGAGGCAGACAGTGCGAGCGAGGCCACCACTCCGGATCGGCTCCGCGCATGGCTGCACCCACGAATCGCGGCGCGGCTGGGCTTGGCCCCGTCGGAGCTGGATCCTACCGCGCCCCTTACCCGGTACGGGCTGGACTCGCTGGCCGCCGCGGAGCTGTCGTTCGAGGTCGAGCGGAGCCTGGGCGTGAGGCTCCCGGTGGAGCTGCTCCTGCGAGGCACCACCCTGGAGGAACTGGCGCGCAGGCTGGTGCTGGATCGGGTGGCTCCTCGCGCGGAGCACTCGCCCCTGGTGCGCCAGCCCCACCCCCAGCGGCTACCGCTCTCCTTCGCCCAACAGCGGCTCTGGTTCCTGGATCAGCTGGAGCCCGGCAGCGCCGTCTACAACATCCCGGCGGCCGTCCGCCTCCGTGGTGCGCTGAACGTGGGTGCGCTGGAACGCAGCCTGAACGAGCTCATCGCGCGCCATGAGGTGCTGCGCACCAGCCTCGTCACCGAAGGCGGTGAGGCCTATCAGCTCATCGGCGCGCCCGTCCCCCTGGCGCTTCCCGTGGAGAATCTTCGAAACGTGCCGCAGGAGCGGCGCGAGGCAGAGGTGCTGAGACTGGCGCGGGAAGAAGCTCAGCGGCCGTTCACCCTCTCTCACGGTCCCCTCCTCCGCGCCCGGCTGCTCGCGCTGGATGAACGCGAGCACGTGCTCCTGCTGGTGGTGCACCACACGATCGCGGACGGCGGCTCCATGGTCGTCATGGCCCGAGAGCTGTCGCGGCTGTACGCAGCGCTCTCCGAGAGCACGACCCCCGCGCTCCCGGAACTGCCCTTGCAGTACGTGGATCACGCCCTGTGGCAACGCCAGTGGCTGCCGCAGGTACTCGATACGCAGTTGGAGTACTGGCGGAAGCAGTTGGCCGAGGCGCCCCCAGTGCTGGCGCTCCCCACCGATCGTCCGCCTCTGGCGGTGCAGACGCTGCGAGGTGCCACCGAGCGCCACGTGCTCCCGCGCAGCCTCTGGGAGAACCTCCAGACCCTGTGCCGCACCGAGGGCGTTACCCCTTTCATGGGGCTGCTGGCCTGCTTCAAGGTGCTGCTGCAGCGCTACTCAGGCCAGGATGATCTCCTCGTCGGAACGCCCGTTTCTGGCCGCACTCGCCCCGAGACGAAGGGCCTCATCGGCCTCTTCGTCAACACGCTCGTCCTGCGGGACGATCTGTCCTCCAACCCCACCTTCCGCCAGTTCCTGAGCCAGGTCCGGGAGACCGTGCTGGGCGCCCAATCCCATCAGGACGTTCCCTTCGAGCGACTGGTGGAAGCCCTGCAACCCGCGCGAAGCGAGGGCCGGGCGCCGCTTGTCCAGGTGATGCTGGCGCTCCAGCAGGACATTCAGGCGGAGATAGCGCTCCCGGGTCTTTCGTTGGAGTTCCTGGATGTGGAGGCTCCGGGCGCCAAGTTCGAGCTGGCGCTCTCCTGCACTCCCACCGCTCAGGGGCTGGCCTGCGCACTGGAGTACAACACCGCTCTCTTCGAGGCGGCGACGGCCACCCGGCTCCTGCGACACCTGCACCTGTTGCTGGAGGCAGCACTGGCACGGCCAGATGAGCGCATTGGCGCGCTGCCCATGCTGGAGCCCGCGGAGCAGCGGCAGCTACTGGTGGAGTGGAACGCCTCCCGGGCTGAAGTGCCTGCAGGGTGCGTCCATGAGTGGGTGGCGCGGCAGGCAGCGCGCGCCCCCGAGGCCCTCGCGGTTACGGCGGCCGGAATCAGCCTGACGTACGGGGATCTGGATCGCCGCTCCAACCAGCTGGCGCACCATCTCCGGACACTCGGGGTGACACGCGGGGCGCGGGTAGCAGTATGTGCCGAGCGCTCGCCGGAGCTCGTGGTGGGGCTACTCGCCGTGCTCAAGGCGGGCGCGGCCTATCTGCCGATGGATCCAGCATATCCGGCCGGACAGTTGCGGCACATGCTCGAGGACTCGGGCGCGCAGGTGGTGCTCACCCAGGCGCGGATGGAAGAGCGGCTGCCCCGCTCCGCTGCCCGGCGTCTGTACCTGGACTCGGATCAAGCCCAGGTGGCCCAACAACCCGAGACTCCGCTCCCTCCGATCGCGACGGCGGAGGACGTGGCCTATGTCATCTATACCTCTGGCTCCACGGGCCAGCCCAAGGGCGTACTGCTGCAGCACCGAGGGCTCTCGAACCTCGTGGACTGGCACCGGCGTACCTACGAGGTGACCCCCTCGGATCGCGCCACCCAGTTGGCAAGCCTCGGCTTCGACGCCGCCGTCTGGGAGCTGTGGCCTTACCTGGCCGCTGGCGCCAGCGTGCACCTGGTGGCGGAAGAGGTGCGAACCGCGCCGGAGCGGCTGCTGGCCTGGCTCGCCGCGGAAAGAATCACCCTCTGCTTCGCTCCCACGCCGCTGGCAGAAGCGATGCTGGACGTGCCGTGGCCTCGGGAGCTCCGCCTGCGGGCCCTGCTGACGGGTGGAGATCGACTGCGCCGGCGCCCAACGCGCGCCCTTGGTGTCCGTCTGATCAATCACTACGGCCCCACCGAGGCCACGGTGGTAGCCACCTGCGCGGCGGTGTCCGTGGAGGAGAGCTCCACGCTCCCGCCCATTGGACGCCCCATCGCCAACACCGCGGTCTACCTGCTGGATCCCCACCTCCAGCCAGTGCCACGCGGGGCCGTGGGGGAGTTGTACCTCGCGGGCTCCAGCCTGGCGCTCGGCTATCTGAACCAGCCCGCGCTGACGGCGGAGCGCTTCATCCCTGATCCGTTCAGCGATGCGCCCGGAGCGCGCCTGTACCGCACGGGCGACGTGGCCCGGTATCTGCCGGATGGCCAGCTCGAGTACCTGCGCCGCACCGACGCACAGGTGAAGGTGCGCGGCTTCCGGATCGAGCTGGGGGAGATTGAGGCCGCGCTGGCACGGCATCCAGCGGTGAAGGAGTCCGTGGTGGTGGCGCAAGAGGGCGCTGGCGGCCACCGGCTGGTGGCGTACCACGTGACGCGGGAAGGTGTTCCCGCCCCCACCGTCGAGGAGCTCCGGCACTTCTTGGAAGAGCTGTTGCCCGCGCACATGGTGCCCTCCGCGTTCGTGGAGATGCGCGCACTGCCGCTGACGCCGAACGGAAAGCTGGACCGCCGGGCGCTGCCAACCTCCGCCTCCGGTAGCGAGCGCGTGGTGGTGGCGCCACGCACCCCGGTGGAAGAGCTGCTCGTGGCGACGTGGCGCACGCTCCTGGGCATCCAGGAGGTGAGCACCACCGACAGCTTCTTCGAGCTGGGTGGGCACTCACTGCTGGCCACCCAGGTGCTCTCTCGCATCGAGCGCACCCTCCAGCTCTCTCTGCCTGTACGAACCCTCTTCGAGGCGCCCACGGTCGTTGCGCTGGCCCGCCGCATCGAAGAGGCCCTGCAGGGGGGACAGCGCCCGGAGGTGCCTCCCGTACGGCCTGTTCCCCGCTCGGAGCCCCTGCCGCTCTCCTTCTCCCAGCAGCGGCTCTGGTTCCTCGATCAGTACGAGGAGAAGAGCGCGATCTACAACATCCCCCTGGCGATCCGGCTGAAGGGGGCCCTGGACACGGCCGTGCTGGCCCGAAGCCTCGCGGAGCTGGTGCGGCGTCATGAGTCGCTCCGGACGACGTTCGTGTCCAATCCGGAGGGGCCGGTGCAAGTCCTCTCCACCGCCATCGGACTGCCGCTGGATGAGGTGGATCTGCGCTCGGTGCCCAGCACCCAGCGGCAGCAGACAACGGAGCGGCTCCTCTCCGAGGAGGCGAACCGACCCTTCGATCTCGCGCGTGGACCGCTGCTGCGCAGCACCCTGCTGAGGCTGGCCGAGCGCGAGCACCTCCTGCTGCTGACGATGCACCACATCGTCTCGGATGGCTGGTCCACCAGCATCCTCGTGCGCGAGTTGGCGGCCTTGTACAGCGCCTACACCGCGGGGCACCCCTCTCCGCTGGCCGAGCCACCAGTCCAGTACGCGGATTACGCCGTGTGGCAGCGCAGCCGGCTGAAGGGTCCCGCGCTGGAGAAACTCCTGGGGTACTGGCAGCGGGAACTGGCGGGAGCACACCGAGCCCTCGAGCTGCCCACGGATCATCCTCGCCCGCCCATCCAGGGCTTTCGCGGGACCAGCCGCACCGCGGTACTCCCACGCGAACTCTGGGAGGGCATCAAGGCGTTGAGCCAGCGCGAGGGTGTCACGCCCTTCATGACGTTGCTGGCGGCCTTCCAACTGCAGCTCTCCCGCTACTCGGGGCAGGATGACATCTGCGTCGGCACCCCCGTGGCGGGCCGCAGCCGTCCCGAGTTGGAGGGAGTCGTCGGCTTCTTCGCCAACACCCTCGTCCTGCGCTCACGCCTCTCGAAGCGCGCCACCTTCCGTGAGCTGCTGGCGCAGGTCCGCGAGACGGCCCTCGGCGCCTACGCCCACCAGGACATGCCCTTCGAGGAGCTGGTGAAGGCCCTGGGGCCCGAGCGGGATCCGAGCCGCTCTCCTCTGGTGCAGGTGCTGCTCGTCCTCCAGAACATGCCCGTGACGATGCCTGTCCTCCCAGGGCTGGAGATGAGCATCACGGGCGCGCAGTCCCGCGCGGCCAGGTTCGACCTGGAGCTGTCCTGCATGGAGACCCCCGAGGGCCTGGAGGCCACACTCGGGTACAGCACCGAGCTCTTCGAGGAAGCGACAGCGGCGCGGATGCTCACGCACCTGCGCACGCTGCTGGAAGGGATCATCCGCGAACCAGGCCAGCGCCTGACGGAGCTCCCCCTGCTGTCCGCCGAGGAGCAGCACCGGATCCTGGTGGAGTGGACTGGCCCCCGCGTGAAGCACCCGGACACGGACTGCCTTCCGCAGCTGTTCGAGGCGCAGGTGGCCCGCACGCCGGACGCGGTGGCCGTCACCTTCGAGGGCCAATCCCTCACCTACCGCCAGCTCAACGCGGAGGCCAACAAGCTCGCCCATCACCTGCGCTCGCTCGGAGCCGGCCCCGAGATCCTCGTCGGCCTTTGCATGGAGCGCTCCCTCGAGATGATGGTGGGCCTGCTGGGCATCCTGAAGTCCGGGGGCGCCTACGTCCCGCTTGACCCGTCCTACCCTCGCGAGCGCCTGGCGTTCATGCTCGAAGATGCCCAGGTACCGGTGCTCCTCACCCAGGAGCACCTGCGGCCTGGTCTCCCGTCCCACTCCGCGAGGGTGTTCGCCCTGGATTCTCAACACCAGGAACTCTCTCGCTATGAGGAGACAAATCCGGCGCCCATCACGGAGCCAGATCATCTCGCCTACGTCATCTTCACCTCGGGCTCCACGGGCCGTCCCAAGGGCGCGATGAACTCACACCGCGCCGTCCTCAACCGCCTGCTGTGGATGAAGCGCGCTTACTCCTCCAGCCCTTCCGACTGCTTCCTCCAGAAGACTCCTTACAGCTTCGACGTCTCCGTCTGGGAGTTCCTCCTCCCTCTGCTCTCGGGCTCACGACTCGTCATCGCAAGGCCCGGCGGACACCAGGAACCCGCTTACCTCTCACGCCTCATCTCCGAGCAGGCCGTCTCCATCGTCCACTTCGTACCCTCCATGCTCCAGGCCTTCCTCGCTGAGCCGGGCCTCGAGCTGTCATGCCGAAGCCTCAAGCGCATCGTCTGCAGTGGCGAGGCCCTCTCACCCGAGCTTGCAGCTCGCTGCTTCGAGCGCCTTCCCTTCGCCTCCCTCCATAATCTCTACGGTCCCACCGAAGCCGCTGTCGATGTCTCGGCCTGGGAATGCAAGCCCGCGGAGCGCTCCGTTCCCATCGGCACACCTGTCGACAACACTCGCTTGTACGTCCTCGATGCCCAGCTCCACCCTCTTCCCGTGGGTGTCCCGGGCGAGCTCCACATCGGCGGCATCCAGGTGGGTCGGGGATACCTGCGACGCCCGGAGCTCACCGCTGAGCGCTTCATCCCGGATCCCTTCTCCGATGGTCCCGGCTCTCGCCTCTACCGCACTGGCGACCTCGCTCGCTTCCGCTCCGATGGCGCCATCGAGTACCTCGGACGCATCGACCTCCAGATCAAGCTGCGCGGCTTCCGCATCGAGCTCGGAGAGATCGAGTCCGCGCTGGCCGAGCACCCAGCCATCCGAGAGAGCGCTGTGACCCTGCGAGAGGACACGGCCGGCGACAAGCGCCTGGTGGGCTACGTGGTGCCAAGATCCAACGAGCAGGTGAACGCCGGGGAGCTGCGCGCCTTCCTCCAGCGAACGCTGCCCGAGTACATGGTGCCCGCAGCCTTCGTCACCCTACAGGAGCTGCCGCTCTCACCCAGCGGGAAGCTCGATCGCAAGGCGCTGCCCGCCCCCAGCGCGCTGCGAGCAGGGGCGCACGGCTCCGTGGCGCCACGGACTCCCACCGAGGAACTGCTGGCGGGGCTATGGGCGGAGCTGCTGCACGTGGAGCGCGTCGGCGCCCTGGACAGCTTTTTCGAGCTCGGAGGCCACTCGCTGCTGGCAACCCAGGCCATCTCGCGCATTCGCGCCACCTTCGGCGTAGAGCTGCCACTGCGCGAACTCTTCGAGGCGCCCACCGTGGCCGAGCTGGCCCGGCGCATCGATCTGATGGCCCGCGCTGATCGCAAGCTACAGCCGCCGCCCCTGCGCGCAATGCCGAGAACGGAGGCCCTGCCCCTGTCCTTCGCGCAGCAGCGCCTGTGGGTGCTCCACCAGTTGGAGCCGGACAGCCCTCTCTACAACATCCCCGCGGCCGTAAAGTTGGAAGGGACGCTCGACCTGACCGCGCTAGAGCGGAGCTTCAACGAGTTGGTCAAACGCCACGAGGGTTTCCGGACAGAGCTGCGAGCGGAGCAGGGGTCCGCGGTCCAGGTGATCCACCCCGAGCTACTGGTGAGCCTGCCGGTGGTGGACCTGTCGACAATGCCCGCAGCTCATAGGCAGGGCGAGGCGCTCCGGCTGGCCGAGGAAGAGGCGCGGCGACCGTTCAAGCTGACGAGGGGTCCGCTGTGGCGCCAGCTGCTGCTGCGCCTGTCCGAGCGCGAGCACCTGTTGCTGGTGACGATGCACCACATCATCTCGGATGGCTGGTCCATTGGCATCCTCATCCGCGAGGTGGCGGAGCTGTACCGCTCCTTCACCACGGGAGACGCTTCACCACTGGCACCGCTGCCCATCCAGTACGCGGACTTCGCGTCCTGGCAGCGGAACTGGCTCTCGGGAGAGGTGCTGGAGAGACAGCTTGCCTATTGGCGACAGCAGCTCACGGGCGCACCGCCGCTGCTCGAACTGCCCACGGATCGCCCACGCCCCTCGGTGCGGACTCCGGGCGGAGGCATCGAGCCTCTGGCCATTCCTCCGGGGCTCCCGGCAGCACTGGCGGCGCTCGGTCGGCGCGAGGGCACCACGCTGTTCATGACCCTGCTGGCGGGCTTCACCGCGCTGCTCTCTCGCTACAGCGGCCAGCGTGACATCGTCATTGGCACCGACATCGCCGGCCGCAACCACTCGGAGACCGAGGGCCTCGTCGGCTTCTTCATCAATCAGCTCGTGCTGCGCACTCACCTCGAGGACGATCCTTCCTTCCGGGAGCTGCTCGCGCGCGCTCGTACCACCGCGCTCGGCGCATATGCCCACCAGGATCTGCCCTTCGAGGAGGTCGTCCGCGAACTCAATCCCCAGCGCAGCCTCGGCCATGCTCCCCTCTTCCAGGTGAAGCTGGCGTTCCAGACCGCGCCGGCCTCCGGCGTGGATCTGCCGGACCTGAAGCTCGCACCCGTGGACGTGAGCCATCAGACCGCGAAGTACGACCTGACTCTGTCCTTCACGGAGACGGCGCAGGGGCTCGCCGGCATGCTGGAGTACAGCACCGATCTGTTCGAGCGAGACTCGATCCACCGAATGGGTGAGCACCTGATCACCCTGCTGGAGGCGGCCGCTGCTCACCCCGAGCAGCGCGTCTCTGAACTGCCTCTGATGACCGAGGCCGAGCGGCAACGCGTCCTGGTCGAGTGGAACAACACCGCTCAGCCCATTCCCCCCTCCTGCGCTCACCTGCTCTTCGAAGCTCAGGCCGAGCGCACCCCGGACGCTCCCGCCGTCTCCTTCCTCGACCACACTCTCTCCTACCGTCAGCTCAACCACCGCTCCAACCAACTGGCTCACCACCTGCGCTCTCGGGGCGTCGGCCCCGACGTCCTCGTCGGCTTGTGCTTGGAGCCCTCCGTCGACTTCGTCGTCTCCCTCCTGGCCATCCTCAAGGCCGGCGGTGCCTTCCTTCCCCTGGACCCCGCCTACCCCTCCCAGCGCCTGGCCTTCATGCTCCAGCAGGCCTCCGCTCCCCTCCTGCTCTCCTCCTCCTCCCTGGCGGACCAGCTCCCGTCCCTCGGCAACTCCCTCTTCTGCCTCGACTCCGACGGGCACCTCCTCTCCTCTCTTCCCTCCACCAACCCCTCTCCCAGCTCCTCTCCCGACAACCTCGCCTACGTCATCTTCACCTCGGGCTCCACTGGCTCTCCCAAGGGCACCCTGCTCACTCACCGCGGTCTGGTGAACACCGCCCTGGCTGCCAGCCACTCCCTTCGCCTGGGGCCCGGACAGCGCGTCCTCCAGTTCGCCTCTATCGGCTTCGATGCCTCCGTCTGGGAGTGCTTCTCCTCTCTTCTCTCCGGCGCTCTGCTCTGCCTGGCTCCTCGGGACTGGCTCACCCCCGGCCCGGCCCTTCACCGCTTCCTCTCTCAGGCCTCCATCTCCTGCGCCACCCTCACTCCCTCCGTCCTGGCCCAGACTCCTTCCGACGGCTTGCCCTCGCTGACCACCCTGGCCTCCGCGGGTGAGGCCTGCTCTCCCGAACTCATCCGCAGATGGAGCACGGGGCGCCTCTTCCTCAACGCCTACGGGCCCACCGAAGCCACCATCTGCGCCTCGCTTCAGCCTTCTCCCGACCCTTCCCGCCCCTCCATCGGCACTCCCCTGCCCAACGTCCGCCTCTACGTCCTGGACGACTCCCTTCGCCCCACTCCCCCGGGCGTCCCCGGACAGCTCTTCATCGCTGGCCCGGGCCTGGCTCGCGGATACCTCTCCCTTCCCGCTCTCACCGCGGAGCGCTTCCTGCCCGACCCCTTCTCCTCCTCTCCGGGCTCGCGCCTCTACCGCACCGGCGACCTCGTCCGCTTCCTTCCACTCGGCTCCCTCGAGTTCCTCGGACGCATCGACTCCCAGGTCAAACTTCGCGGCTTCCGCATCGAGCTGGGCGAAATCGAAGCTGCTCTCTCCGCTCACCCTTCCGTCCGCGAGGCCGCCGTCTCCCTTCGCGAGGACAATCCCGGCAACCCTCTGCTGGCCGCTTACCTCGTCCTTCAGCCTGAGCATTCCCTGGAACCTCAGACGCTTCGCTCCTTCCTGGCACGCTCCCTCCCGGAGCACATGCTCCCCTCCGTCTTCATCTCTCTGGACGCTCTGCCCCTCTCCTCTAGCGGGAAGCTCGATCGCAAGGCGCTCCCGATCCCTTCTCCGACCGCCTCCTCGAGCGCCCAGCCCGACTCGGCTCCTCGCAACGACATCGAGCAGTTCCTCGTCGACCTGTGGCGTGAGCTACTCGCCGTCCCCAACGTCGGCATCCACGATGACTTCTTCGAGCTGGGCGGACACTCCCTCCTCGCCACTCAGATCATCGGCCGAGTCCAAGACGCCTTGAACGTCGAGATCCCGCTGCGCGAGATCTTCGACGCTCCCACGATCGCGAACATCGCGGCCTACATCGATAGCCAACTTGCCGCCCAGGTGGACCCATCCGATCTGGATCAGATGATTGCCTCCCTGCAGTCGGCCCCGGCCGACGCCGCCCCGGAACAGCCCGGCCAACTCCAGCCTCAGAAGAAAACCGCCAATGACTGACTCCAACCAGCGGATCGCGGCGCTCCCGCCCGAGCAGCGGGAAGTCATCCTCCGTCAACTTCGCCAGAAGGCCCTGCGCACCGCGCAGGCCGACAGCATCCCGTCCCAGTCACGGGCAGCCTCGTCCCATCCCCTCTCGTTCGCGCAGCAGCGGCTCTGGTTCCTGGACCAGTTGGAGCCGGGGAACCCTCTGTACAACGTGCCCGCCGCAGTGTGGCTGGAGGGAAAGCTGGACGTCGCCGCCCTCGAGCGGAGCTTCAGTGAGCTGGTGCGGCGGCACGAGTCACTGCGGACGACGTTCCACCAAGGCGAGAGCGGAGCCACCCAACGAATCGCTCCGGCGGCCCCCGCGACGCTGCCCATCGTGTCCCTGGAGACGCTGCCCGCCGAGGCTCGGGAGGCCGAGGCCCTGCGACTGGCCACGGCAGAGGCCCGGCGGACCTTCGATCTCGGCCAGGGGCCCCTCTGGCGCGCGCAGCTGTTCCGGTTGGATGCGAACCGGCACCTGCTCGTCCTGGTGATGCACCACATCGTCTCGGATGGCTGGTCGGTGGGCGTGCTCGTCCGAGAGATGGCGGCGCTGTACGAGGCGTATTCGGCCCAGCGCTCGTCGCCGCTGCCCGAGCCTCGGTTGCAATATCTGGACTTCTCGGCGTGGCAGCACGAGCGGCTCCAGGGGCAGGTGCTGGAGACGCAGCTGGCGTACTGGCGAAAGCAGTTGGAGGGCGCGCCGGAAGCCCTGGACCTCCCCACGGATCGCCCGCGACCGGTGGTGCGCACCTTCCAGGGCGCGCGTGCGCCGGTGGCCCTGTCGCCGGCCCTGACCGAGGCCGTGAAGCTGTTCAGCCAGCGGGAGGGTGTCACTCCCTTCATGACGCTGCTGGCGGCGTTCCAGGTCCTGCTCGCGCGCTACTCGGGCCAGGAGGATGTCTGCGTGGGCTCTCCAGTGGCCGGCCGCACGCGGGCCGAGCTGGAGGGGATGATCGGCGTCTTCATCAACACGCTGGTGCTACGGGCCCGGCCCACGGGAGAGCTGTCCTTCCGCGAGCTCGTCCAGCAGGTCCGCGAGGGTACCCTGGGGGCGTTCGCCCACCAGGAGGTGCCCTTCGAGAAGCTGGTGGATGCGCTCCGGCCCGAGCGGCGGCTGGATCGCTCGCCTCTGTTCCAGCACATGTTCATCCTCCAGAACGCGCCCATGCCGGCCCTGGAGTTGGCGGGGCTGAAGCTCCGTACCGTGGAGCTGGAGAGCCAAACGGCGCGGTTCGATCTCACGCTGTCCCTCGCAGAGACAGCGCGGGGCTTCGAGGGTGAGCTGCACTACAGCACGGAGCTGTTCGACGCGGAGACGGTGGAGCGGCTGTGCGAGCACTACCAGGTGCTGCTGGAGGCTGCGCTGGCCGCTCCCTCCCAGAAGCTGGGCCACCTCTCCATCCTGTCTCAGCGCGAGCGCCAGGTGCTGCTGCACGACTGGAACCCCACTCCGCGCCACGTCCCTCGCACCACCGTCCACGACGCCTTCCAGGCCCAGGTGGCGCTGCGGCCTGACGCCATCGCCGTCGAGTCCTCTCACTCCCGCCTCACCTTCGCTCAGCTGGAGGCTCGCTCCAATCAACTGGCTCACCTGCTGCGCCGCTCCGGCGTCGGCCCCGAGTCCCGCGTCGCCCTCTGCCTGGAGCGCTCCGTCGAACTCATTGTCTCCCTTCTGGCCATCCTCAAGGCCGGTGGCGCCTACGTCCCCCTGGACCCGGACTACCCTCGCGAGCGCCTGGCCTCCATGCTCGCGGATGCCAGGCCCCAGGTGCTGCTCACCTCGCGCGCCCTGCTGACGTTCCTACCGACCGAGGGGCTCCACACCTTGCTGTTTGAGGAGGCTGCGCTGGAGGACCTGCCCTCCTCCGCTCCTCTCAGCGGTGCCACCTCAGACAACCTCGTCTACATCGACTTCACCTCCGGCTCCACCGGCAGGCCCAAGGGCGTCTGCATCCAACACGCCTCCGTGCTCCGCACCGTTCTCGGTGTCTCCTATGCACACCTGGGGCCGGAGCATTGCTTGCTGCTCCTGGCCCCCATCTCCTTCGACGCTTCCACCCTCGAAGTCTGGGGCAGCCTGCTCAACGGCGCCCGCCTCGTCCTGTTCCCCCCTCACCCTCCGGGCGATGTTCACGAGTTGGAGGACATTCTCCTCCGACACCGCGTCACCACCCTCCACCTCACCTCGGGCCTTTTCACCCAGATGGTGGAC
Source organism: Hyalangium versicolor (assembly GCF_020103695.1). GTDB lineage: Bacteria > Myxococcota > Myxococcia > Myxococcales > Myxococcaceae > Hyalangium > Hyalangium versicolor. Next base: position 551,868 of record NZ_JAHXBF010000003.1, on the reverse strand, counting down.
TCCCACCTCGAAGGCCTGCGCGGCCTGCAGCAACTCCTCACTGGCGGCGACGTCGTCTCCGCTCCTCACGTCCGTCGCGTCCTCGACGAGCTGCGCATTCCCGTCACTGCCTGCTACGGACCCACCGAGAACACCCTGTTCTCCACCTGCCTCCGCCTCACCCACTCCTCTCAGCTCGGCTCCTCCGTTCCCATTGGCACTCCCCTACCCAACTCACAGGCCTACGTCCTCGATCGCTTCCTCCAGCCTCTTCCTGTAGGCGTCGCCGGGGAGCTCTTCGTCTCAGGTGAGGGCCTGGCTCGCGGCTACCTCGAATCTCCAGAGCTCACTGCCGAGAAGTTCCTTCCCAACCCCTTCTCCTCTCCCGGCTCTCGCATGTACCGCACCGGCGACAGGGCCCGCTTCCGCTCTGATGGCGTTCTCGAGTTCCTCGGACGCGGCGACCACCAGGTGAAGATTCGCGGCTTCCGCGTCGAGCTGGCTGAGGTGGAGGCCGCCCTGCGCTCTCACTCCTCCGTCCGCGATGCCCTCGTTCTCGCCCTGGGGGATGCCTCCCACTCCAAGCGTCTCATCGCTTACGTCGTCTCCGACGATGCACAGCCCTCCGAGCTGCGCGCTTTCCTCCAGCAGCGCCTGCCGGAGTACATGCTTCCCGCTTCCTTCCTGCGCCTCGACGCTTTCCCTCTCACTGCCAACGGAAAGCTCGACCGCAAGGCACTCCCGGCTCCCGACGCTTCCCGCCCTCAGCTCGCCCAGCCCTACGCTCCTCCCTCCAACCCCCTCCAGGAGCAGCTGGCCTCCCTCTGGGCTCACACCCTCCGCCTTCAGCGCGTCGGCATCCACGACAACTTCTTCGAGCTCGGCGGTGACTCCATCCTCAGCCTCCAGCTCATCTCCCGCGCTCGCTCTGCGGGCCTCCACTTCTCTCCCAAGCTCCTGTTCCAGCACCAGACCATCGCCCTGCTGGCTCCTCACGTCTCCTCCTCCTCCCTCCAAGAGCAGGGCCTCGTCACCGGTGAGCTGCCGCTCACCCCCGTTCAGCGCTCCTTCCTCCTCTCCTCCCAGCCCTCCTTCCACCACTTCAACCAGTCCCTCCTGCTCGAACTCAAGCAGCCTCTTCAGCCTCACCTGCTCGAACAGGCCCTGCGCTTCCTGCTGCGTCACCACGACGCTCTGCGCCTGCGCTTCTCTCCCTCGGGCTCCTCCTGGCTTCAGTTCAACGCAGGCCTCGACGCTCCCTTCTCTCTCTCCCTTTTCGACTTCTCTTCCTTCCCTCCCTCCCAGCACTCCTCCGCCTTCCTCTCAGAGGCCTCGCGCCTTCAGTCCTCTTTCTCTTGGGACTCCGGCCTGCTCTTCCGCGCTGCCCTCTTCGACTTCGGCCCTTCCTCTCCCCCTCGTCTCCTTCTCATCGCCCACCACCTCCTCGTCGACTCCTTCTCCTGGCGACTCCTCGCCGAGGACCTCGAGGCCCTCTACCTTCAGCTGCTCCACGGCAAGCCCCCCTCCCTTCCTCCCAAGTCCTCCTCCTTCCTCTCCTGGGCTCACCGCCTCCTCTCCTTCTCTTCCTCCCCCTCTCTCTCCGCTGACGCCCACTACTGGCTCTCGCTTCCCCTCACCCCCCTCGCCCCTCTTCCTCGCGACGGCTCCGGGCCCAACTCCTTCTCCTCTTCTCGCTCCCTCTCCTTCTCCCTCGACTCCGACGCTTCTCGCCTCCTGCTACTCGAGGTGCCCCAGGCCTTCCGCTCCTCCCTCCAGGATGTCCTGCTCACCGCTCTCGCTCAGGCGCTCCTCTCCTGGACCGGCCACTCCTCTCACCTCATCACCCTTGAGTCTCACGGGCGTGAGGACCTCTTCCCGGACGTCGACCTCTCTCGCACCGTCGGCTGGTTCTCCTCCCTCTTCCCCTTCCTGCTCCACTCTCCTGCCTCCTCCTCTCTCCCGGACGCCCTGCGCTCCGTCCGCGACGGCCTGCGCTCCGTCCCCTCTCACGGCCTGTCCTTCGGCCTGCTCCGTTTCCTACGCGACGACGACCTCTCCTCTCGCCTCGCCTCCCTTCCCTCTCCCGACATCTCCTTCAACTTCCTCGGACAGCTCGCTTCCTCCTCCGCAGACTCTTCCCTCTTCTCTCTCTCCTCCGAGCACGCCGGGCCTTCTGTCTCTCCTGACTCGCTGCGCTCTCACCTCCTCGACATCTCCGCCGTCTTCCTCTCCGGCCAGCTCCACCTCTCCTTCACTTACAGCCACAACCTCCACTCCGACTCCTCCATCCAGGCACTGGCTCAGGCCTTCCTCTCCGCTCTCTCCTCTCTCATCTCCGCTCGCTCTGCTCCCGACGCCCTCCGCTTCACTCCCGCAGACTTCCCTCTCGCCTCGCTCTCTCAGCACGCTCTCGACTCCCTCCTCCCTCCGGGCTCCCTCGCCGAGGACCTCTATCCCCTCTCTCCCATGCAGCAGGGCATGCTCTTCCACTCCCTGCTCGCTCCTTCCTCCACCACGTACCTCGTCCAGTCCGCGTGGCGGCTTCAGGGATCCTCGCTCCACCTCGGAGCCTTCCGCCGTGCCTGGGAGACCCTGGTCGAGCGACACGCCATCCTCCGCTCCTCCTTCCACTGGGAAGGCCTCTCAGAGCCCGTCCAGCTCGTCCACCCTCGCTCGCAACTGCCCTGGCAGGAACTCGACTGGCGTGGCCTGCCCCCTGAGGAGCAGCAAGCCCGCCTCGAGTCCCTCCTCACCGCGGACCGGGCTCAGGGCTTCGATCTCCAGCGCCCGCCGCTGATGCGCTTGTCCGTCCTCCGACTCGCCGAGGACACCTTTGAGTTCGTCTGGACTCAGCACCACCTGCTTCTCGATGGCTGGAGCATTGGCCTGCTCATGCAGGAGATGTTCACCCTGTACGAGTCCTTCCGATCCGGGCAGCCGCTCTCCCTGGCTCCGCGTCCGGCGTACCGGGACTACATCGCCTGGCTGAAGCAACAGCCGCTCAACCAGGCTGAGGCGTACTGGCGCGAGGCCCTCCGCGGATTCACAGCCCCCACCCCGCTGCCGGGCGCCACCGTCCGGGCCTCCGGGGACACCGCACACGAGATGAGCGAGCGCCGGCTACGGCTCTCCGGCTCCTCCACCGCGGCGCTGCAGAGCTTCGCGCGCCAGCATCAGCTCACCCTCAACACCCTGATCCAGGCCAGCTGGGCGCTGCTGCTGTCCCGCTACAGCGGCGAGTCTGACGTCGTCTTCGGCTCCACCGTCTCGGGCCGCCCTCCGCAGCTGCGAGGCGTCGAGGCCATGATCGGCCTCTTCATCAACTCGCTCCCCTTGCGGATCCACCTCTCCGACTCGCAGGCTGTGCTTCCCTGGCTCAAACAGCTCCAGCAGCAACAGCAAGAACTCACCCAGTACGAGCAGACCCCTCTCGTCACTCTCCAAGGCTGGACTCAGGTTCCTCGCGGCACTCCTCTCTTCGAGACCCTGCTCGTCTTCGAGAACTTCCCTGTCGACGTCGCCGTCCGTGAGCGCGGTGCAGATCTCGCGCTTCAGGACTTCCAACTGTTCGACCACACCAACTATCCGCTGGCCATCGGCATCACTCCGGGCGACGAGTTGGAGCTGCGCGCCTCATTCGACACCAGCCGCTTCGAGCCAGACACCATCGAGCGGCTCCTGCATCACTGGACGACGGCGTTGGAGGAGCTGATCGCCCGACCCGAGCAGCGGCTCGGCGATGTCTCGCTGATGACCGAGGCCGAGCGGCAGCGCGTCCTGGTCGAGTGGAACAACACCGCTCAGCCCATTCCCCCCTCCTGCGCTCACCTGCTCTTCGAAGCTCAGGCCGAGCGCACTCCGGACGCTCCCGCTGTCTCCTTCCTCGACCTGACCCTCTCCTACCGTCAGCTCAACCACCGCTCCAACCAACTGGCTCACCACCTGCGCTCTCGGGGCGTCGGTCCCGACGTGCTCGTCGGCTTGTGCTTGGAGCCCTCCGTCGACTTTGTCGTCTCCCTGCTGGCCATCCTCAAGGCCGGCGGTGCCTTCCTTCCCCTGGACCCCGCCTACCCCTCTCAGCGCCTGGCCTTCATGCTCCAGCAGGCCTCCGCTCCCCTCCTGCTCTCCTCCTCCTCCCTGGCGGACCAGCTCCCGTCCCTCGGCAACTCCCTCTTCTGCCTCGACTCCGACTGGCACCTCCTCTCCTCTCTTCCCTCCACCAACCCCTCTCCCAGCTCCTCTCCCGACAACCTCGCCTACGTCATCTTCACCTCGGGCTCCACTGGCGCTCCCAAGGGCACCCTGCTCACTCACCGCGGTCTGGTGAACACCGCCCTGGCTGCCAGCCACTCCCTCCGCCTGGGGCCTGGACAGCGCGTCCTCCAGTTCGCCTCCATCGGCTTCGATGCCTCCGTCTGGGAGTGCTTCTCCTCTCTTCTCTCCGGCGCTCTGCTCTGCCTGGCTCCTCGGGACCGGCTCACACCGGGCCCGGCCCTTCACCGCTTCCTCTCACAAGCCTCTATCTCCTGCGCCACGCTCACTCCCTCCGTCCTCGCACAGACTCCTTCCGACGGCTTGCACTCTCTGACCACCCTGGCCTCCGCAGGCGAGGCCTGCTCCCCCGAACTCATCCGCAGATGGAGCACGGGCCGCCTCTTCCTCAACGCCTACGGGCCCACCGAAGCCACCATCTGCGCCTCTCTTCAGCCTTCTCCCGACCCTTCCCGTCCCTCCATCGGTACCCCTCTCCCCAACGTCCGCCTCTACGTCCTGGACGACTCTCTTCGCCCCACTCCCCTGGGCGTCCCCGGACAGCTCTTCATCGCTGGCCCGGGCCTGGCTCGCGGATACCTCTCCTTGCCTGCTCTCACTGCGGAGCGCTTCCTGCCCGACCCCTTCTCCTCTTCTCCGGGCTCGCGCCTCTACCGCACTGGCGACCTCGTCCGCTTCCTTCCTCACGGCTCCCTCGAATTCCTCGGTCGCATCGACTCTCAGGTCAAACTTCGCGGCTTCCGCATCGAGCTGGGCGAAATCGAAGCCGCTCTCTCAGCTCACCCCTCCGTCCGCGAGGCCGCGGTTGCACTGCGCGAGGACAGTCCCGGCAACCCCCTCCTGGCCGCATACCTCGTCCTTCAGCCTGAGCATTCCCTGGAACCTCAGACGCTTCGCTCCTTCCTGGCACGCTCCCTCCCGGAGCACATGCTCCCCTCCGTCTTCACCGCTCTGGACGCGCTGCCCCTGTCTCCCAGCGGAAAGCTCGATCGCAAGGCACTCCCTCCTCCTTCTCAGGCCGCCTCCTCAACCGCTCAGCCCGACTCAGCTCCTCGCAACGACGTCGAGCAACTCCTCGTCGACCTGTGGCACGAGCTGCTCCCTGTCCCCAACATCGGCATCCACGACGACTTCTTCGAGCTGGGTGGCCACTCCCTCCTCGCCACCCAGATCATCAGCCGCATTCAGGCGACGTTTGGTGCCGAGCTCCCGCTCAGCGACTTGTTCGAAGCGCGCACCGTGGCGGAACTCGCCAAGCGGCTCGATGCCACTCTGCGTCTCGCTACCCGGTTGCAGGCACCGCCGCTGCACCCGGTCCCCAGAACCGAGGATCTGCCCCTCTCCTTCGCCCAGCAGCGCCTGTGGGTCCTCCACCAGTTGGAGCCGAGCAGCCCGGCCTACAACATCCCGGCAGCCGTGAGGATGGAGGGCTCACTCGACATCGCTGCGTTGGAGCAGGGCATCAACGAGCTGATCCGGCGCCATGAGGGTCTCCGGACGAAGATCCGCGCGGATCAAGGCGCCACGTTCCAGATCATCCTCCCAGAGCTACAGGTCCCCTTGCCGGTGATCGATCTCACGGGCATCCCGGCGGAGCTGCGCGAGGCCGAGGCACGCCGAGTCTCCAACGAGGAGGCTGGGCGAGCCTTCGATCTGAGCCGCGAAGTGCCCTGGAGCCTGCGGCTGCTTCGCCTCTCGGAGCGCGAGCACATCCTGTTGCTGACGATGCACCACATCGTCTCGGACGGCTGGTCCATCGGCATCATCATCCGAGATCTCGCGGCGCTCTATACCTCCCTCGTCACCGGGAAGGGCTCGCCGCTGACGCCGCTGCCCATTCAGTACGCGGACTTCGCGTCCTGGCAGAGGGACTGGCTCAAAGGCGAGGTGCTGGAGAGGCAGCTCGCTTATTGGCGGCAGCAGCTCGCGGGTGCACCGCCGCTGCTCGAGCTGCCCACGGATCGCCCACGCCCAGCGGTGCGAACTCCCAACGGCGCCACCCGCATCGTCCTCATCCCACGCGAGCTGCGGGAGCGGCTGGCAGCGCTGGGTCGGCGCGAGGGAGCCACGCTGTTCATGACCCTGCTGGCGGGCTTCACCGCGCTGCTCTCCCGCTACAGCGGCCAGCGCGACATCGTCGTCGGCACCGACATCGCCGGCCGCAACCACTCGGAGACCGAGGGCCTCGTCGGCTTCTTCATCAACCAGCTCGTGCTGCGCACCCGTCTCGAGGATGACCCCTCCTTCCAGGAGCTGCTCACCCGCACGCGCTCGACCGCACTTGGCGCGTATGCCCATCAGGATCTTCCCTTCGAGGAGGTCGTCCGCGAGCTCAATCCCCAGCGCAGCCTTGGCCACGCACCGCTCTTCCAGGTGAAGTTCCTGCTCCAGAACGCCCCCATCCAGAGCGTCCGCTTGCCGGAGCTGGAGCTGCGACCGATTGACCCGGACATCCGGACGGCCAAGTACGACCTGACCCTCTCCGTCATGGAGACAGAGGCGGGCCTGTCGTGCCTCTGGGAGTACAGCACGGACCTGTTCGAGGACGACACGATCCGCCGGATGGGTGAGCACCTGTCGACCCTGTTGGAGGCCGCCGTCGCTCACCCCGAGCAGCGCGTCTCTGAACTGCCTCTGATGACCGAGGCCGAGCGGCAACGCGTCCTGATCGAGTGGAACAACACCGCTCAGCCCATTCCCCCCTCCTGCGCTCACCTGCTCTTCGAGGCTCAGGCCGAGCGCACTCCGGACGCTCCCGCCGTCTCCTTCCTCGACCTGACTCTCTCCTACCGACAACTCAACCAGCGCTCCAACCAACTGGCCCACCACCTGCGCTCTCTGGGCGTCGGTCCCGACGTTCTCGTCGGCGTGTGCTTGGAGCCCTCCGTCGACTTTGTCGTCTCCCTCCTGGCCATCCTCAAGGCCGGCGGCGCCTTCCTTCCTCTGGACCCCGCCTACCCCTCCCAGCGCCTGGCCTTCATGCTTCAGCAGGCCTCTGCTCCCGTCCTGCTCTCCTCCTCCTCCCTGGCTGACCAGCTCCCGTCCCTCGGCAACTCCCTCTTCTGCTTCGACTCCGACTGGCACCTCGTCTCCTCTCTCCCCTCCACCAACCTCTCTCCCAGCTCCTCTCCCGACAACCTCGCCTACGTCATCTTCACCTCGGGCTCCACAGGCGCTCCCAAGGGCACCCTGCTCACCCACCGCGGCCTGGTGAACACCGCCCTGGCCGCCAGCCACTCCCTTCGCCTGGGACCCGGACAGCGCGTCCTCCAGTTTGCGTCCATTGGCTTCGATGCCTCCGTCTGGGAGTGCTTCTCCTCTCTTCTCTCCGGCGCTCTGCTCTGCCTGGCTCCTCGGGACTGGCTCACCCCCGGCCCGGCCCTTCACCGCTTCCTCTCTCAGGCCTCCATCTCCTGCGCCACCCTCACTCCCTCCGTCCTGGCCCAGACTCCTTCCGACGGCTTGCACTCTCTGACCACCCTGGCCTCCGCGGGCGAGGCCTGCTCTCCCGAACTCATCCGCAGATGGAGCACGGGCCGCCTCTTCCTCAACGCCTACGGGCCCACTGAAGCCACCATCTGCGCCTCTCTTCAGCCTTCTCCCGACCCTTCCCGCCCCTCCATCGGCACTCCCCTGCCCAACGTCCGCCTCTACGTCCTGGACGACTCCCTTCGCCCCACTCCCCCGGGCGTCCCCGGACAGCTCTTCATCGCTGGCCCGGGCCTGGCTCGCGGATACCTCTCCCTTCCCGCTCTCACCGCGGAGCGCTTCCTGCCCGACCCCTTCTCCTCCTCTCCGGGCTCGCGCCTCTACCGCACTGGCGACCTCGTCCGCTTCCTTCCTCACGGCTCCCTCGAGTTCCTCGGGCGCATCGACTCTCAGGTCAAACTTCGCGGCTTCCGCATCGAGCTGGGCGAAATCGAAGCCGCTCTCTCCTCTCACCCCTCCGTCCGAGAGGCCGCCGTCTCTCTTCGCGAGGACAGCCCCGGCAATCCCCTCCTGGCCGCATACCTCGTCCTTCAGCCTGAGCATTCCCTGGAACCTCAGACGCTTCGCTCCTTCCTGGCACGCTCCCTCCCGGAGCACATGCTCCCCTCCGTCTTCGTCTCTCTCGACGCTCTGCCCCTCTCCTCCAGCGGAAAGCTCGACCGAAAGGCGCTCCCTCCTCCCTCTCTGGACGCCTCCTCAATCGCCCAGCCCGATTCGGCACCTCGCAACGACATCGAGCAGTTCCTCGTCGACCTGTGGCACGAGCTGCTCCCTGCTCCCAACATCGGCATCCACGACGACTTCTTCGAGCTGGGCGGACACTCTCTCCTCGCCACCCAGGTGCTCGCGCGCATCTACGATGAGTTCCAGTTCGAACTCCCGCTTCGGGAGATCTTCGACGCTCCGACCATCGCCAACCTCGCGGCCCTCATCGAGCAGGCGCTCGCGGATCAAGCCGATCCGGCCGAGCTGGAGCAGATGCTCTCCAGCATCGAGGACATGCCCGAGGAAGAGGCCCAGTCCCAACTCAGCCCTCCTGCCCGCAAGGCCTCCCATGAGTGACTTCGCCACCGCTGCCCTACCCGCCAAGCGTGTCCACGCCGCCCACACGAGCCTGAAGAGGTTCCTCGGATGAACCTCATCTCGTTTCTGATCCAGCGTGCCCGCGGCACCTTCCTGCTGGCCATCGTCTTCGGACTGCTCTCCGGCGCCAGCAGCACGGGGCTGATCTCCCTGGTCACCAGCGCGCTGACAGGAGGCGAACTCTCCCGGCGCGCAGGCTTCTGGGGATTCCTCGGGCTGGCTCTGCTCACCATGCTGGCGCGCTTCCTCTCGCAGCACCTGCTCAACCGGCTCCACCACCGCGCGCTCTACGAGGTGCGCACCCGGCTGAGCCGCCAGGTGTTGAGCACCCCGCTGCGGCGGCTCGAGGAGCTGGGCCTGCCGCAGCTCACCAAGGCCTTCACCCAGGATGCCCTCACCGTCAGCTTCACCTTGGGCGGCATCCCTGGGATGATCATCAACCTGACGATCATCGTCGGCTGTCTGCTCTACCTGGCGTGGCTCTCGTGGACCGTCTTCTTCGCCACCCTGGGCTTCATCGTCTGCGCGGGCTTCAGCTACTGGCTGCTGCACAAGAGCGCCTACTCCACCCTCCAGACCAGCCACCAGGTGGAGGGAGTGCTCTTCAAGACCTTCCAGAGCCTGACGGAGGGCATCAAGGAGCTGAAGCTGCACCGCGGCCGGCGCACGGCGCTGATGGGCGAAATGCTCGATCCCAACGCCTCCCGGCTGCTGAACGTCAGCATGAAGTCCTCCACCTTCCTCTCGGCCGCCACGAGCTGGTCCAGCTTCATCTTCTTCCTGCTGATCAGCCTGCTGCTCTTCGTCCTGCCGCAGTACAGAACCGTGAGCCTGGAGACGCTGGTGGGCTACACCATGGTCGTCCTCTACCTCCAGCAGCCGCTGGACAGCCTGGTCAACACGCTGCCGATGATCACCCGGGGCAGCATGTCCCTGGCCGAGATCGATCGGCTCTCGCTGGGCACCGAGCAACTCCAGGAGAAGCTGGAGGCGGCCCCCGCCGAGCCGAGCTCCTTCGAGAAGATCGAGCTGCGCGGGGTGGCCCACACCTACTTCCGCGAGAACGAGGACAGCCGCTTCACGCTGGGGCCCATCCACCTGACGCTCCAGCGCGGAGAGCGCGTCTTCATCATCGGCGGCAACGGCAGCGGGAAGACGACGCTGGTGAAGCTGCTGACGGGCCTGTACACCCCCGAGGAGGGCGAGCTCTTCGTGGACGGGCAGCGAGTCACGGAGGAGAACCGCGACAACTACCGCCAGCACTTCTCAGCGGTGTTCTTCGACTTCTTCCTCTTCGACAGCCTGCTGGGGCTGCCTCGGACGAACCTGGAGGAGAGCGCCAAGGCTCACCTGGAGACGCTGCGGCTGGATCGCAAGGTGCAGTTGCGGCCGGGCGGCGAGCTGTCCACCACCGAGCTGTCCCAGGGCCAGCGCAAGCGCCTGGCGCTGCTCACCAGCTACCTCGAGGATCGCCCCATCTACGTCTTCGACGAGTGGGCGGCGGATCAGGATCCGGTGTTCAAGGACATCTTCTACAACCAGATCCTCGATGACCTGAAGCGCCGCGGGAAGACGGTGGTGGTGATCAGCCATGACAGCCGGTACTTCCGGGTGGCGGACCGCATCGTCCAGCTCGATGACGGCAAGCTGGTGGAGCCGGAGCAGGCTCGGGCCACGGCGAGCTGACGCGGCGCCCCACCCCCGGGCAGCGCGCTACTCCGGCCTCAGGGCGGTGGCGGGATCCACGCGCGTAGCCTGCCGCGCCGGCAGGTAGATGGAGAGCCCCGCCACCGTGGCCAGCCCGAGCACCACGGCGGCGTACGTCCCAGGATCCACGGCGCTCACGTTGAACAGGAGGCTCGAGATCACCCGGGTGAGAGACAGCGCGCCCACCAGTCCCAGGGCCAGGCCACTGCCCACCCAGAGGAAGCCACGCTTGAACACCAGGCCCATCACCTGCTGGGCTGTAGAGCCGATGGCCATGCGAATCCCGAACTCGCGCGTGCGCTGGCTCACCGAGTAACCCATCACCCCGCCGACGCCGACCATGGCCAACGCCATGGACAGGCCGGCGAACAGGGTGAGCAGGACGGCGTAGAAGCGCGGCTGGGCCACCGAGCCCTCCATCCACGCCTCCATCGTCTTCACCTCGCCCAGCGTCAGGGCCGGATCCACCTCGGCCAGGGCCTTGCGCACCAACGGAATGAGGATCACGGGGTCGCTGGCCGACTTGAGCGTGAAGACGAGCCCCGGAACGGGATCATCCTGCTGCGTCACGGGGAGGTACACCTCGGGGATGGCCGGCATGCGCGGTCCCTGCGAGCGGACATCCTTCACCACCCCCACCACCGTGAGGCGGGGAAAAGCGTGCCCCGGCAACTGGGAGAGGATGTCCTCGGGCAGGAAGTGCTCGGGCGGGCCCGTCCACAGCCGCTTGCCGACGGGCTCCTCGTCCGGGAAGAAGGCGCGCGCGGCGGCCTGGTTGAGGAGCACCACCCGCTGGCTGTCCGGGCCGTCCTCGGGGCCGAACGGCCGCCCCTTCATCACCGAGATGCCCAGGCTGCGCAGCAGCTCCCCGGACACCACTCGCACATCCACCAGCGGCACATCCTCCAGCTTCTCGGGCTCTGGGCGGCCCTCCACGCTGCACGGCACCTTCCAGCTGTGCCCATCCATGGGCAGGGGGAAGATGGCTCCGGAGGACTCCACGCTTGGAAACGCGGTGAACCGCTCCTGGAGCTGCTGGGTGAAGGAGCTCACCTGGGCGGGCTTGGAGAACTTCTCGGACGGCAGCGACACGCTGACCGTCAGCACGCGCTCGGCGCTCAGCCCCGGCGACACCTGGATGAGCCGCTGGAAGCTGCGCAGGAGCAGCCCCGCGCCCACCAGCAGCATCACCGTGAGCGCCACCTCGGCCACCACCAGGCTGGCCCGCAGCCGGTTGCCGCTCGGGCTGGAGATGGAGGACTCCCGGATGGCCCCCGCCAGCGCGTCCCCGGACAGCCGCAGCGCCGGCACCAGGCCGAAGATCATTCCGGTGATCACCGCCACGGCCAACGCGAAGGCGCTGACGCGCAAATCCAGGACGACGCCCACCAGCGACAGCTCGTTGGGCGCGAGCGCCAGCAGCCCATCCATCGACACCCACGCCAACACGGTGCCCACGGCGCTGCCCAGCACGGACAGCAGCACGCTCTCGGTGAGCAACTGACGCACCAGCCGCCCCCGGGTGGCGCCCAGCGTGGTGCGGATGGCCATCTCCTTGCGCCGCGCGCCTCCGCGGGCCAGCAGCAGGTTGGCCAGGTTGGCGCAGGCGATCAGGAGCACGAAGGCCACCGAGCCCATGAGCACGAACAGGCCCGTGCTCAGATCCCCCACCCGATACTCGTGCAGCGAGAGCGCCGTGGCGCTCAACCCCGAGTTCTCCGAGTGCTCCTGCTCCAGCCGCCGGGAGATCGTCTCCAGTTCCTTGTTGGCGCGCTCCATCGTGATCCCGGGCCTGAGCCGGCCCAGGATCTCCAGCGAGCGATTGCCTCGCGAGCTCTGAGGCTGCCCCGGCTCGAACGCCAGCGGCACCCAGACGGTGACGTCCGGCCTCGGGAAGTCCACCTCCGGCGGCAGCACTCCCACGATGGTGTGCTCCTGCCCGTCGAGGTTCAGGGACTTGCCCAGCACCGCCGGATCCTTCCCGAAGCGCCGTTTCCAAAGCCCCTGGGAGATCAACACCACGCGGTGCTGGCCGAAGATCTCCTCCTCCGGAAGGAAGCCTCGCCCCAGCGCCGGGTGCACCTTCAGGACCTTCAGCATGTCACCGGCGACGGAGAGCCCTCGCACGCGCTCGGGCACCTCGGCCGTCTGCAGGCTGTGATCACCGGTGCTGTAGGCCGAAATCTCCTCGAACGCCTGGGCCTGCCTGCGAAAGTCTCGGAAGTCCGGCTCGGAGGAGGGAAGCCTCGTCATGTTGCGCGAAGGGCTCGTGGTCCAGACCAGCACCAGCCGATCCGGCTCCGCATACGGCGGCGGCCGCAGCAGCACCCCGTTGACGACCGCGAACATGGCGTTCGTCGCACCCAGGCCGAGCGCCAGCGAGAGGATGGCCGTCAGCGTGAAGCCGGGAGTCCTGCGCAATGCTCGCAGCGCGTGGCGCAGGTCCAGCAAGAGGCTTTCCATTGCTGCGGGTTGTATGACACGGCCGCCAGCACCATCAAGCCGCAACGGGAGTGCGGATCCTGTTCCGCCCGGCACTGCTTGTTCTACATTGGCGGGGCCGCCAAGACCGTGCAGGAGCAGAGCGCCTTGATCGAAAAGAATCTGAAGCCGGAGATGTTCTGGCCCACTCCCACGCTGACCATCCAGCTCGCGGGCGTCGAGGAGCTGAACCGGGGCCTCGCTCGGATCATCAAGGAGAAGGAGAAGGAGATCCTCTCGAAGACGCGGGCCACGCCGGTGGCGGGCGTGAAGATGGGGCTGACGGCCCACTGGCTGGAGTTCAACGTCCTCAACTGGGACTACCCGGAGATAGCCGAGCTGCGCCGGATGGTGCTGGATGGCATCCGCGAGATGTTCAAGCTGGTCGGTGAGGATCCGGACTCGCCGGGGATGCAGATCGCGGGCATCTCGTGCTGGGCGAACGTGCTGCGCTACGGCGAGTTCCTCGAGGTGCACCACCACGATCCGTCCTTCGTCAGCGCGCACTACCAGGTGCAGACGGGGTACGAGGTGGGCAAGCCGCCATCCAAGGACGAGGGCGGGCAGACGGTCTACTTCCGCCCCGGCTTCCTGGATCGCAGCATGGGTGGAAAGGCCGCGGGCCAGACGAGCCCGTGGGACTCGGACTGGAAGATCAGCGTCGAGCCCGTGGAGGGCAAGCTGTTCTACTTCCCCAGCTACGTGCGCCACGAAGTCCGGCCGTACCTGGGCACCCATGAGCGCATCTCCATCGCCATGGACATCTTCGTGAAGAAGCAGGAGGCGCTGATGCACTTCGGCGGGCCGCGCTGGTTCGTGCCGGGCAAGCCGCAGGCGAGCCGCCCTTCGATCAAGCCCCGCTGACCCGGAGACCGCTCAGAGCGGGATGACCTCGGCCTTCACTCCGTAGGCGAAGACATCCGTCCACGGAGGCAGCTCCGCGCGGAGCCGCGCGACATCCGCGGTGTCGATCGAGAGGAACTCCTGGACCTCCAGGGGTACCGGCTCCGAACCCTCCAGCTCCAGTTCCAGAGGCCACCCGTCCGCGGGAATGGCGAACAGCTCGGCCGTCAGCTTCTGCTCGTCGGAAGGGAGCGAATCGGAGAGAGACCAGGCCTCGACCCGATCACGTGGCAGGAGAAGGCGAGTGCGGAAGCCTCCGCGCCCGAAGAGACGGAGGCGAACCTTGCGCCGGGTTCCCTCGGAGGGCAGGTGCTCGATGTCGACGCGGAGCGGCGGCACCGGCAGCGTGGTGGCCGGTCCCGAGCCCGCGGTGGGCAACACGCCGAACTGCAGGTTGCGCTCCTGAGTGTCCGACAAGGAGGCCAGGTGGAACGGCAGGGGATCCCACTGGCTGAGCACGAGGGCCCCATGACCCTCGCGTTCCTGGTGCTCGAGCCACAGCCGCTTGGGACGATCCGGGCTGTAGGGCTCCTGGACGACGAGCGCACCGAGCAGGAGGACGGACAGTCCCGCCATGACGAGGGCGGCCCGGCCGAGGCCCGGAGATTCGTGCGCCACCGGTATCAGCGCCAGGTACGCGAGCGTCCCGAGGAGCCCCACCAGCGCGGCGAAGGCGGCATCCAGCGGGAGTTCCAGAGGGAGCCGGCCTCCCATCGGCGCGAAGAACTCGACGAGGCGGAGTCCGGCTTGCGCCGTCAAGATCAGGCCCGGGACGCAGGCTCCGAGCAATAGCGGGAGCCGCCAGCGGGGACTCCACGCCGCGACGGCCAGCCCCACGGCGCCTGGGATGGCCCACCACGTCCCGAGGTAACCAGCGCCGGCCCCAAGCCCGAGGGTGAGGCCGATGCTCAAGAGTGCCCAGATGAGGAATGCGCCCGAGGCTGAAGCCAGCACCTGGGCGTCGGGAGGAGCCTTCGTACTGCGAGCCCACGCTGCGTGGACAGCACTGGCCGCCGCGAGCCCGGCGGACGCGAAGGCCAGCGAGCCCAGTACGGGAGATGCATACCAGCGCAGGGAACTCCGCAGCCCAGGGCCGAGGGCGAAGCCGATCAGCACCGGCACCAGCACCCCCGCCAGGAGCGAGAGGGCCACCACGCCCCACCCCGCCAGAAGGGTTCGCATGGGCAGGGCCGCCCTCCATCGCGCGATGAGCGTGGCCAGCACCACCAGCACCAGCGCCACCAGCGCCACCACGCCCGCCGTCCCCTGTCCGTACACCAGCATCCACCGGCCCAGCACGTCGTAGTAGACGGCAGCGGGCTCCGAGCTCTTGGCCTGGAGTTGCTCGCTCTGGGATAGCTCGCGCACGGTGGCCAGCAGGTTGGCACCCAGGTGCTGGAGGCTGCCCGGCTCCACTCTGTCCACCCGGTCCCGCATGGTGTGGTACGCGTAACCGTTCTCGAACAGAGCCATGCCGAGCCCGGGAAGATCCGCCTCATCGTTGTAGACGCGGAAATCCGTCTCCGAGCGAAGGACGCCCGTGCGAGCCAGATCCTGGCCGATCACCGAAGCGAGCGGGGCCGGGGCGGCTCGCGCATAGGCGGAGAGCACGGGCAGCCCGTGAGGCGAACTCTGGAAGAGAATGGCCCGCCCGCGAGTCCCCACCGAGTCGAGGTTGATGAAGACCCGGGCATCGCGCACCCAGGGATGCTGGACGGCCGCGGCGGCGCCGAGCAGCCCCAGTTCCTCGCCTCCGTTGAGCACGAGCACCACCCCGTGCTCGCGCGAGGAGTCCGACGCGAGGGCCCGCATCATCTCGACGGCGGCGGCGACGCAGAGCGCCGCGTCCCCGGCCCCCACGCTCTCAGGGGGCGCGTCGAAGTGCGTCGAGACGAGCACCGCTCCCGGCCTCTTCCCCGGCAGCCGTGCGAGGACATTGCGAACGGTGAACCCCACGGGCATATCGCGCACGAGCGGATGCGTGCGTGTCTGCGTCGTGGCCTGGATCTCCACCTCGGCCCCAGGAATGCCGCGGAGAACCTTCTCGAGGTAGGCAGCCGCCTGCTCCGCGCCCGGACTCCCCATGACCCGAGGACCGATGTGCCCGGCCAGCTCCTCCAGCACGGGGCGCGCGCGGGCCTCGGAGAACACGTCCGTGGGAGCCTCCGCCGACAGCGGCTCGGGGGGCCGATCCACGAGCCAGGCCCCTCCGGCGGAACCGGCGAGCAGCCCTGCCAGGATGAACCACGTCCAGCGCGCGCTCACCGTGACTTCCTCATGGAGCGCGAGACCCTAGCACCCCTGGCGGATCACTCACATCTTCCCATGCCAGGGGCAGTTCCAGGGGGGCACCGTTCCCCTGTAAAACCCTGCCTCTACTCCTGGAGGACCCCAGCCCATGGATGACACCCGCAAGCGCCTGTCGAATCTCTCTCCCGAGAAGCGACAGTTGCTGATGCGCCAGCTGCGTGAGAAGCGGAACCAGCTCCCGCAGTCCTCCATCCAGGCCCAGCCAAGAGACCCGTCGGACTTCCCGCTGTCCTTCTCCCAGGAGCGGCTCTGGTTCCTGGATCAGCTGGAGCCCGGCAGCGCCTTCTACAACCTGCCGGCGGCGGTCCGCATCGAAGGAGCGCTGGAGGTAGGGGTGCTGGAGGCCAGCCTGGACGAGCTGGTTCGGCGGCACGAGTCGCTGCGGACGACGTTCCACTCCGGAGACGAGGGGCCCGTGCAGCGCGTCTCCGCGCCCCAGCGAGTGCCCATGCGGGTGGTGGATCTGAGCGGGATGCCACCCCCGGAGCGCGAGCCGGAGGCGCTGCGGCTCGCCTCGGAGGAGGCGCTGCGCCCCTTCTCACTGGAGCAGGGGCCACTGCTGCGGGCGTTGCTGCTGCGCCTGGACACGCGGGACTCCGTGGTGCTGCTGACGATGCATCACATCGTCTCGGATGGCTGGTCCATGGGCGTGCTCATCCGCGAGATGGCGCTGCTCTACGAGGCCTTCGTGGCGGGCCAGCCCTCGCCCATGCCCGAGCCGCAGTTGCAGTACGCCGACTATGCCGTCTGGCAGCGAGGGCGGCTCCAGGGGGAGGCGCTGGAGACGCAGTTGGCATACTGGCGGAAGCAGTTGGAGGGCGCGCCGCAAGCGCTGGAGCTGCCCACGGATCGCCCGCGCCCGGCGGTGCAGAGCTTCAAGGGCGCCAACCAGATCTTGCGGTTGCCCAAGGCGCTCTCGCAGTCCCTCAAGGCCTTCAGCCAGCAGGAGGGAGTGACGCCCTTCATGACGCTGCTGGCGGCGTTCCAGGTGCTGCTCTCGCGCTACTCGGGCCAGGAGGATCTGTGCGTGGCCACCCCGGTTGCCGGCCGCACGCGGGCCGAGCTGGAGGGGATGATCGGCTTCTTCATCAATACGTTGGTGCTGCGGGCCCGGCCCGTGGGCGAGCTGTCCTTCCGTGAGTTCGTCCAACAGATCCGCGAGGCGACGCTGGGAGCTTTTGCTCACCAGGAGCTGCCCTTCGAGAAGCTGGTGAATGCGCTCCAGATCGAGCGCAACCTGAGCCGGACGCCGCTGGCGCAGGTGATGCTGGCGTTGCAGAACACGCCAGCAGCGGCTGTGGAGTTGCCTCACCTGAAGTTGAGTCCGTACCTGGTGGATGGGCAGACGTCGCGGTTCGACCTGAGCATCTCCCTGGCGGAGGAGGCAGACAGCTTCGCTGGAGCCGTGGAGTACAGCACGGAGCTGTTCGAAGCGGGGACGGTGGAGCGGCTGTGCGAGCACTACCGGGTGCTGCTGGAGGCAGCGCTGGCCGCTCCCTCCCAGAAGCTGGGCCACCTCTCCCTTCTGTCCCAGCGCGAGCGCCAGGTGCTGCTGTACGACTGGAATCAGACTGAGCGCGATTACCCTCGCACCACCGTCCACGAGGCCTTCCAGGCCCAGGTGGCTCTGCGGCCCGACGCCATCGCCGTCGAGTCCTCCCACTCCCGCCTCACCTTCGCTCAGCTGGAGGCCCGCTCCAATCAGCTGGCTCACCTGCTGCGTCGCTCCGGCGTCGGCCCCGAGTCCCGCGTCGCCCTGTGCCTGGAGCGCTCCGTCGAGCTCATCGTCTCCCTTCTGGCCATCCTCAAGGCCGGCGGCGCCTACGTCCCCCTGGACCCGGACTACCCTCGCGAGCGCCTGGCCTCCATGCTCTCGGACGCCAAGCCCCAGGTGCTCCTCACCACGCGCGCTCTGCTGACTTCCCTGCCGGCGGAGGGGCTCCATACCCTGCTGCTGGACCAGGCCGTGCTCGAGGAGCTGCCCACCTCTGCTCCCCTCAGCGGTGCCTCTGCGGACAACCTCGTCTACATCGACTTCACCTCCGGCTCCACCGGCAGGCCCAAGGGCGTCTGCATCCAACACGCCTCCGTTCTTCGCACCGTTCTCGGCGTCTCCTATGCACACCTGGGGCCCGAGCACTGCTTGCTTCTCATTGCCCCCATCTCCTTCGACGCTTCCACCCTCGAAGTCTGGGGCAGCCTTCTCAACGGTGCTCGCCTCGTCCTCTTCCCTCCTCACCCTCCCGGCGATGTCCACGAGTTGGAGGACATTCTCCTCCGCCACCGCGTCACCACCCTCCACCTCACCTCGGGCCTTTTCACTCAGATGGTGGACTCCCACCTCCAAGGCTTGCGCGGCCTGCACCAACTGCTCACTGGCGGCGACGTCGTCTCCGCTCCTCACGTCCGTCGCGTCCTGGACTCGCTGCACATTCCCGTCACTGCCTGCTACGGCCCCACTGAGAACACCCTGTTCTCCACCTGCCACCGCCTCACCGACTCCTCTCAGCTCGGCTCCGCCGTCCCCATCGGCACTCCCCTTCCCAACTCCCAGGCCTACGTCCTCGATCGCTTCCTCCAGCCCGTACCCGTGGGCGTGGCCGGGGAGCTCTTCGTCTCGGGCGAGGGCCTGGCTCGTGGCTACCTCGAATCTCCCGAGCTCACCGCCGAGAAGTTCCTTCCCAACCCCTTCTCCTCTTCCGGCGCTCGCATGTACCGCACCGGCGACTGGGCTCGCTTCCGCTCAGATGGCGTGCTTGAGTTCCTCGGCCGCGGCGACAACCAGGTGAAGGTGCGCGGCTTCCGCGTGGAACTGGCCGAGGTGGAGGCCGCTCTGCGCTCTCACCCCTCCGTCCGCGATGCCCTCGTGCTCGCCCTGGGGGATGCCTCTCACTCCAAGCGTCTCGTTGCTTATGTCGTCTCCGACGACGCTCAACCCTCCGTCCTGCGCGCTTTCCTCCAGCAGCGCTTGCCGGAGTACATGCTTCCCGCTTCCTTCCTGCGCCTCGACGCCTTCCCACTCACCTCCAACGGGAAGCTCGACCGCAAGGCCCTTCTGGCTCCCGACTCTTCCCGCCCCCAGCTGGCCCTTCCCTACGCTCCTCCCTCCACCCCCCTCCAGGAACAGCTGGCCTCCCTCTGGGCTCACGTCCTTCGCCTCCAGCGCGTCGGCATCCACGACAACTTCTTCGAGCTCGGCGGCGACTCCATCCTCAGCCTCCAGCTCATCTCACGCGCTCGCTCCGCTGGCCTCCACTTCACCGCCAAGCTCCTGTTCCAGCACCAGACCATTGCCCTGCTGGCCCCTCACGTCTCCTCCTCCTCCTCACTCCAGGAACAGGGCCTCGTCACCGGAGAGCTGCCTCTCACCCCCGTCCAGCGCTCCTTCCTCCTCTCCTCCCAGCCCTCCTTCCACCACTTCAATCAGTCCCTCCTTCTCGAGCTCAAGCAGCCTCTTCAGCCTCACCTGCTCGAACAGGCCCTGCTCTTCCTTCTGCGCCACCACGACGCCCTGCGCCTGCGCTTCTCTCGCTCAGGCTCCTCCTGGAGCCAGTTCAACTCCGGCCTCGACGCTCCCTTTTCTCTCTCCCTCTTCGACTTCTCTTCCCTCCCTTCCTCCGAGCACTCCTCCGCCTTCCTCTCCGAGGCCTCTCGCCTTCAGTCCTCCTTCTCTTTGGACTCCGGCCTGCTCTTCCGCGCCGCTCTCTTCTCCTTCGGCCCTTCCTCTCCCTCTCGCCTCCTTCTCATCGCTCACCACCTCCTCGTCGACTCCTTCTCCTGGCGTCTTCTCGTCGAGGACCTCGAAGCCCTCTACCTCCAGTTCCTCCACGCCAAGCCTCCCTCTCTTCCTCCCAAGTCCTCCTCCTTCCTCTCCTGGGCTCACCGCCTCCTCTCCTTCTCTTCCTCCTCCTCCCTCTCCTCCGACGCCCACTACTGGCTCTCTCTCCCCCTCTCCTCACTCGCCCCTCTTCCTCGCGACGCCTCGGGGCCCAACTCCTTCTCCTCTTCTCGCTCCCTCTCCTTCTCCCTCGACCCTGACTCCTCCCGTCTCCTCCGGCTCGAGGTGCCTCAGTCCTTCCGCTCCTCCCTCCAGGACGTCCTGCTCACCGCTCTCGCACTGGCTCTCCACTCCTGGACGGGCAGCTCCTCTCACCTCATCACTCTCGAGTCTCACGGTCGCGAGGACCTCTTCCCAGATATCGACCTCTCGCGCACCGTCGGCTGGTTCTCCTCCCTCTTCCCCTTCCTCCTCCACTCCTCTCCCTCCTCCTCTCTCCCTGACGCCCTGCGCTCCGTCCGCGACAGCCTGCGCTCCGTCCCCTCTCGCGGCCTGTCCTTCGGCCTGCTTCGCTTCCTTCGCGACGACGAACTCTCCTCTCGCCTCGCCTCTCTCCCCTCTCCTGAAATCTCCTTCAACTTCCTCGGCCAGCTCGCTTCCTCCTCCTCTGACTCTTCCCTCTTCTCTCTCTCCTCCGAGCACTCCGGGCCCTCTGTCTCTCCCGACTCGCTGCGCTCCCACCTCCTAGACATCTCCGCCGTCTTCCTCTCTGGCCAGCTCCACCTCTCCTTCACCTTCAGCCACAACCTCCACTCCTCCTCCTCCATCCAGGCCCTCGCTCAGGCCTTCCTCTCCTCTCTCTCTTCCCTCATCTCCTCTCGCTCTTCTCCGGACGCTCTCCGCTACACCCCTGCCGATTTCCCTCTCGCCTCCCTCTCTCAGCCCGCTCTCGCCTCCCTCCTTCCTCCGGGCTCTCTCGCCGAGGACCTCTATCCCCTCTCTCCCATGCAGCAGGGCATGCTCTTCCACTCCCTGCTCGCCCCCTCCTCCAGCGTCTACTTCGAGCAGTTCTGCTGGAGCATCCACTCGCCTCTGCATCTGCCTCTCTTCCGTCGCGCTTGGGAGATGCTGGTCGAGCGCCACGCCATCCTCCGCACCTCCTTCCACTGGGAGGGCCTCTCAGAGCCCGTCCAACTCGTTCACCCTCGCGCGCAACTCCCCTGGCAGGAACTCGACTGGCGCGGCCTATCCCCTCAGGAGCAACAAGCCCGCATCGAGTCCTTCCTCGCCGCGGACCGGGCGCAGGGCTTCGATCTCCGGCGCCCTCCGCTGATGCGCCTGTCTGTCTTGCGCCTCGCGGACGGAGTCGTTCGCCTGGTCTGGAGCCAGCACCATCTGCTCCTCGACGGTTGGAGCATCGGCATCCTCATCCGCGAGCTCTTCGTCCTCTATGAGAGCCTCCTCTCGAGCCAGGCTCCCGTGCTCGCGGCGGCCCCGGCCTATCGCGAGTACATCGCCTGGCTGAAGCAACAGCCGCTCGATCGCGCGGAGACGTACTGGCGCGAGGCACTCCGCGGCTTCACGGCCCCTACCCCGCTGCCGGGCGCTACCGCTTCACGCACGGGATCCGCCGGAGACAAGAGCCGCCAGAGCCTCGTCCTCTCCGCCTCCGCGACCCAGGCCCTGCAGTCCTTCGCGCGCCAGCACCAGCTCACCCTCAACACCCTGATGCAGGCCAGCTGGGGCCTGCTCCTGTCTCGCTACAGCGGTGAGTCCGACGTCGTCTTTGGCATCACCATCTCGGGTCGTCCGCCGGAGCTTGCCGGTGTCGAGTTCATGGTCGGCCTCTTCATCAACTCGCTCCCGTTTCGCGTCCGGCTCGCGGACTCCCAGGCTGTGCTCCCCTGGCTCAAACAGCTCCAGCAGCAACAGCAGGAGCTCACCCAGTACGAGCAGACTCCTCTCGTCACGCTCCAAGGATGGACCCAGGTTCCTCGCGGCACTCCCCTCTTCGAGAGCCTGCTCGTCTTCGAGAACTTCCCCGTCGATGCCACCGTCCGCGAGCGAGGAGCAAGCCTCGATGTGCGCGACGTCGACAGCCTCGACCGCACCAACAACCCGCTCGATGCGCTCATCACTCCGGGTCCTCAGCTCGGGCTCCACCTGACCTACGATCCCTCTCGCTTCGACGCCTCCACCATCGAGCGGTTGCTCCAGCAGTGGTCCGCGGCGCTCGACGGGCTCATCGCCCGGCCGGATCAGCGGCTGGCCGACATCTCCCTGCTGACGGAAGCGGAACGCCGGCGGGTGCTGGTGGAGTGGAACAACACCCGGTCGGACCTGCCCAGCGAGCTCGGCCTTCCGCAGTTGATCGAGGAGCAGGTAGCGCTCACACCCGATGCGGTGGCGCTCGTCTTCGAGGGCAGCTCCCTCACCTACCGCCAGCTCAACGCCCAGGCCAATCGCCTCGCGAACCACCTCCGCACCCTGGGCGTCGGCCCCGAGGTGCGCGTCGGCCTCTACCTGGAGCGCTCGCTCGAGATGGTGATAGCCATTCTCGCCGTGCTCAAGGCGGGCGGCGCCTACGTTCCCCTCGATCCCTCCTATCCCTCCGAGCGGCTCGCCTTCATGCTCGAGGAAGCCGCGGCACCGGTACTCCTCACCCAGCAAGCGCTGCAAGCCCGCCTTCCTCCCCACTCCGCCGCCGTCCTCTGTCTCGACGCGCCACCTCCCGAGTTGGCCCTCTCCTCGGACTCGAACCCCGCTCCGCTCGCCTCGACCGACCTCCTCGCCTACGTCATCTTCACCTCGGGCTCCACGGGCCGTCCCAAGGGCGCGATGAACTCCCACCGCGGCATCGTCAACCGCCTGCTGTGGATGAAGCGCGCTTGCTCCTTCGGCTCCTCCGACCGCTTCCTCCAGAAGACTCCCTACAGCTTCGACGTCTCCGTCTGGGAGTTCCTCCTTCCTCTGCTCTCCGGCTCGCGCCTCGTCATCTCGCGGCCCGGCGGACACCAGGAGCCTGCCTACCTCTCCCGCCTCATCTCCGAGCAGGCCGTCTCCATCGTCCACTTCGTCCCCTCGATGCTTCAGGCCTTCCTCGCAGAGCCGGGGCTCGAGCAGTCATGCCGAAGCCTCACGCGCATCGTCTGCAGTGGTGAGGCCCTCTCACCCGAACTGGCCGCTCGCTGCTTCGAGCGCCTTCCCTTCGCCTCCCTCCACAACCTCTACGGACCCACCGAAGCCGCCGTCGAAGTCTCGGCCTGGGAGTGCAAGCCCGGTGAGCGCTCCGTTCCCATCGGCACTCCCGTCGACAACACCCTCTTGTACGTCCTCGATGCCCAGCTCCGCCCGCTCCCCGTGGGCATTCCGGGCGAGCTCCACATCGGCGGCATCCAAGTGGGCCGTGGCTACCTGCGACGCCCTGAGCTCACCGCCGAGCGCTTCATCCCGGATCCCTTCTCCGATGTGCCCGGCGCCCGGCTCTACCGCACCGGCGACCTCGCTCGCTTCCGTCCTGATGGCGCCATCGAGTACCTCGGACGCATCGACTTCCAGATCAAGCTGCGCGGCTTCCGCATCGAGCTCGGTGAGATCGAGTCCACGCTCATCAGCCATCCCGACGTGCGAGAAGCCGTCGTCTCCGTCCGCGAGGACGTCCCCGGCGATCAGCGGCTGATCGCCTACGTCGTCCCTCAGCAGGGCGACGCTGTCGACTCCGTGGCCCTGCGCACCTTCCTCGCGCGGTCTCTCCCCGAGTACATGGTGCCTTCCGCCTTCATCTCCCTGAAGGCACTGCCGCTCAACGCCAACGGCAAGCTCGACCGCAAGGCGCTCCCGGCTCCACAGACAGGCTGGACCGCGTCCACCGAGTACGTCGCGCCCCGCACTCCAACCGAGGAACTCGTCGCCACCCTCTTCGCCCAGGTGCTGAACACCCCGCGGGCCGGCGCGCATGACAGCTTCTTCAGCCTCGGCGGCCACTCCCTCCTCGCGACCCAGCTCGTCTCGCGCGTCCGCGCCACCTTTGGACTCGAGCTGCCGCTGCGCACCCTGTTCGAGCTCCCCACCGTCGCCGAACTCGCGGCGCGCATTGACGCCGCGTCCTCGGGCGAGCAGGCCCCCACGCTGCCCAGGCCCGTCCCGCAGCCTCGTACCGGAGCCCTGCCGCTCTCCTTCGCCCAGCAGCGCCTCTGGTTCCTCCACCAGCTCGATCCCAACAGCCCCGCCTACAACCTCCCCGCAGTGCTGCGTCTGGAGGGAGTGCTCCAACCCCACTGTCTGGAGCGCGCCTTCTCCGAGCTCGTCCGCCGTCACGAGTCCCTCCGCACCCGCTTCCTGTCGGACGACGGCGCTCCCTTCCAGCACATCGCTCCTCCCGCGCCCTTCCCGCTCCCGCTGACGGATGTCTCCTCACATCCGGATCCGGAGGCCGAGGCCCTCCGCCTGGCGACCGAGGCCGCCGCCAGACCTTTCGATCTGTCCACCGGCCCCCTGCTGCGCGCCTCGCTGCTGCGACTCCGTCCGGATGCGCACGTCCTCGTGTTCGTGATGCACCACATCATCTCGGATGGCTGGTCCTTGACCGTCCTCATCCGTGAAGTGGCCACGCTCTACGCCGCCTTCTCCTCGGGAGAGCCCTCTCCATTGCCCGAGCTGCCGCTCCAGTACGCGGACTACGCCACCTGGCAGCGCCAGTGGTTGCAAGGCCAGGTGCTCGAGACCCAGCTCGCCTGGTGGCGCGAGCATCTGGCCGGTGCCCCCGCCCTGCTCGAGCTGCCCACCGATACACCCCGTCCAGCCATCCAGTCGCACCGCGGAGACACGCTCTCCTTCACCCTCTCGCCGCGGACCTCCCGGGCCCTGAAGTCCCTCGCGCTCCAGGAGCGCGCGACGCTCTTCATGACCCTGCTCGCCGGGCTCGACGTCCTGCTCTTCCGGTACTCCGGGCAGGAGGACATCTCCGTGGGCTCGCCCATCGTCGGGCGCAGGCATGCCGATCTCGAGAGCCTCATCGGCTTCTTCGTCAACACGCTCGTCCTCCGCAACCGCCTCTCGGGCGAGCTCACCTTCCGTGAGCTCCTCTCTCACGTCCGAGACACCACCCTGTCCTCCTTCGCCCACCAGGACGTTCCCTTCGAGCGCCTGGTGGATGCGCTCCAGGTTCCGCGCAGCCTGAGCCACTCGCCGCTCTTCCAGGTGATGCTCACCCTGCAGAACCTGCCGGACGAGGCCCTTCGGCTCCCGGGCCTCTCCCTGCGCCCCGTGTCCACCCCCACCACCGTCTCCCGGTTCGATCTCTCCTTCACCTTCTTCGAGACCCAGGAGGGGCTCGCCGCCACGCTGGACTACTGCGTCGATCTCTTCGCTCCCTCTACCGCCCGCCGCATGGCGTCCCACCTGGGCGTGCTCCTGGACGCGATCTGCGCCAACCCCGACGTGCGCCTCTCGGAGCTGCCGCTGCTCACCGAGGCGGAGAAGCAGCAACTGCTGATCGACTGGAACGCCACGAAGGTGGAGCGCCCGGAGGGGCTGCGCCTGCACGAGCTCATCGAGGCGCAGGTGGAGCGCTCGCCCGAGGCCACCGCACTCTCCTACGAGGGGCAGAGCCTCACCTATCGGCAGCTCGACGATCGCGCCAATCAGCTCGCCCGTTACCTGCGCGCCCAGGGCGTGGGGCCGGAGGTCTTCGTCGGGCTCTGCGTGGAGCGATCCCTGGAGATGGTGGTGGGCCTGCTGGGCATCCTGAAGGCCGGCGGCGCCTACGTGCCCATGGACCCGTCGTACCCGCGGGAGCGCCTCGCGTACATGTTCGAGGACTCCGCCCCCGCCGTGCTCCTCACACAGCAGCGGCTGGTGAGCGCCCTTCCGCCGAGCCGCGCGCGGGTGGTGTGCCTCGACTCCGGCTGGGAGGAGATAGCCCAGCAGTCCGCGGAGCGCTTCGACTCCGGCGTGACAGCCAGCAACCTGGCCTACCTCATCTACACGTCAGGCTCCACGGGCCGGCCCAAGGGCGCCATGAACACCCACGGCGCCATCTGCAACCGCCTGCTGTGGATGCAGGAGGCGTATGGGCTCACCGGCGAGGATCGCGTCCTGCAAAAGACGCCGTTCAGCTTCGACGTCTCCGTCTGGGAGTTCTTCTGGCCACTGATGACGGGGGCGCGCCTCGTGGTCGCCATCCCGGGTGGACACCAGGATCCCACCTATCTGGTCCGGACGATCTCCGAGCAGCGCATCACCACGCTGCACTTCGTCCCATCCATGCTCCAGGCCTTCCTGGAGGAGCCCGGGCTGGAGTCCTGTGCGGTCATCCGGCGGATCATCTGCAGCGGTGAAGCGCTGCCGGCGGACCTCCAGCAACGCTGCCTGGAGCTGCTGCCCGCGGAGCTGCACAACCTCTACGGCCCGACGGAGGCCGCCGTCGACGTCACCGCATGGGCGTGCCAGCGGGGTGACACGCGGCACTTCGTCCCCATTGGCCGTCCCATCTCCAACACGCGGATGCACGTCCTGGACGCGAGCCTCCGCCCGGTGCCTGTGGGAGTGCCAGGCGAGCTGTTCATCAGCGGCGTGGCCCTGGCCCGCGGCTACCACGCTCGGCCCGAGCTCACCGCCGAGCGCTTCATCCCGGATCCCTTCTCCTCGCTCGCCGGGGCTCGCATGTACCGCACGGGCGACAAGGCCCGCTGGCGCGAGGACGGCTCGATCGAGTTCCTGGGCCGCCTCGACCACCAAGTGAAGCTGCGCGGCTTCCGCATCGAGCTGGGCGAGATCGAATCCGCCCTCACCACGCATGCCGGGGCGCGACAGGCCGTGGTGACCGTGCGCGAGGATGCCCCGGGCGTCAAACGCCTGGTGGCCTACGTGGTGCCTCCTGCCGGCGAACAGCCGCCCGACTTCGCCACGCTGCGCGACTTCCTCCGGGAGAAGCTGCCCGAGCACATGGTGCCTTCGGCCATCGTCACGCTGAAGGCCCTGCCGCTCAACTCCAGCGGGAAGGTGGACAGGAAGGCGCTGCCCGCGCCGGAGCTCTCCCGCTCCGAGCCGCGCGCCGCCTACGTCGCTCCTCGCAACGAGGTGGAGCAGCGCCTGTGTGACATCTGGGCCCAGGTGCTCGGCCTGAAGCGGGTGGGCATCCACGACAACTTCTTCGAGCTGGGAGGCGACTCCATCATCAGCCTCCAGGTCGTCGCGCGGGCCCGCCGGGCGGGCCTGTTGCTCACCGCCCGCCACCCCTTCCAGCATCAGACCATCGCGCAGCTCGCCCTGGTGGTGAAGTCCTCGTCCGAGCCGCAGGGCGAGCAGGGGCCTGTCACGGGTCCCGTGCCGCTCACCCCCGTTCAGCTCCAGCTGCTATCGGAGGACCCGGCGCACGCCCACCACTTCAACCAGTCAGTGCTCCTGGCGTCGCGAGAGCCACTGGAGCCCTCCCGGCTGGAGAAGGCGCTCCAGCATCTGCTCTCCCACCATGACGCCCTTCGCATGCGCCTGCGACAGCACGAGAGCAGCTGGACGCAGGAGAACGCCAGCCCCGAGGAGATCTCCTTCCGTCTGATCGAGGTGGACCTCTCCTCCACATCCGCCGCCGAGCGGCTCGAGGCGCTCGAGGCCGAGGCCGCCCGTCTCCAGGCCAGCTTCGTCCTCTCCGATCCGCCCCTGCTGCGCGCCGCGCTCTTCCACCTGGGCGAGGGCCAGCAGCGCCTGCTCCTCATCATCCACCACCTGGTGGTGGACGGCGTCTCCTGGCGCGTGCTGCTGGAGGATCTCGAGGCCTCCTACCTCCAGCTCCAGCAGGGCCTTGCGGTGACGCTGCCGGCCAAGAGCACCTCCTTCCAGTCCTGGGCGCTCCGCCTGCGGACGCACGCTCACTCCAAGCCCTTGCTGGCCGAGGCGCCGCTCTGGTTGGAGGAGGCCCGAGCCCAGGTGGCCCCACTGCCCACCGACTTCTCCGGGTCCAACACCCGCGCCTCCGAGCGCTCCCTCACCGTCTCCCTCGGTGCCGAGGAGACGCGACTGTTGCTGCAAGAGGTGCCCTCCGCCTGGCGCGCTCACATCAATGACGTGCTGCTCACGGCCCTTGCCCAGGCGCTCTCCGAATGGACCGGCCAGCCCCAGACCCTGGTCCACCTGGAGGGCCATGGCCGCGAGGAGCTCTTCAGCGGCGTGGACCTCTCCCGCACCGTGGGCTGGTTTACCTCCTTCATCCCCGTGCTGCTGCCTCTGCCTTCCGGGGGCTCGGTCGGCGAGTGCTTGCGCTCTGTCCGCGACTCGCTGCTCCGCCTGCCTCACAACGGCATTGGCTTCGGCCTCCTCAAGTGGCTGGGTCCGCCTGAAATCTCCCAGCGGTTCCAGGCCCAGCCAGTGCCCCAGGTGGCCTTCAACTACCTCGGACAGCTCGACGCCACGGCCACCTCCAGCCGCCTCTTCTCCCTGGCCTCCGAGCCCTCCGGCCCCGGCATCTCCCCGTCGAGCCCGCGCCCCCATGTGCTGGAGATCAACGGCTCTGTCTTCGACGGGCGGCTGCAGCTCGCCATCGGCTACAGCACGCAGCTCCACCGCGCCGCCACCATCGAATCCCTGGCCCAGCGCATCCTCCACCACCTGCGCGGGCTCATCGCCCTGCGCACCTCCGAGGACGCCCGCCGCTTCTCTCCAGGAGATTTCCCCCTGGCGGCGCTCTCCCAGGGCTCCCTGGAGCTGCTGCTGCGGCAGACCGGTCCCGACATCGAGGATGTCTACCCGCTCACCCCGATGCAGCAGGGCATGCTCTTCCACGCCCTGCTCTCTCCCGAGTCCTCCGTCTATATCGAGCAGCTCTCCTGGACGGTGACCTCGGCGCTCGACCTGCCGGCCTTCCTGCGCGCCTGGAGCGCCTGCCTCCAGCGCCACACCATCCTGCGCTCCACCTTCCATTGGGAGGAGCTCAACGCGCCCCTCCAGGTGGTGCACTCGCACGTCGAGCTGCCCTTCGAGCTGCTCGACTGGAGCGCCGTGCCGGCCTCCGAGCAGCCCTCCCGCTTCGAGCAACTCCTGAGCGATCAGCGCCAGCGTGGCTTCGATCTGCGCCGCGCCCCGCTCATGCGGCTGACGGCGGTGCGCATGGCCGATGGCAGCCTGCGCTTCCTCTGGAACCACCACCACCTGCTGATGGATGGCTGGAGCCTCGGGCTGCTCATCAGTGAGATCTTCTCCCTCTACGAGTCCTTCCGCTCCGGCAGCGCTCCGCAGCTCTCTCCCAAGGCGCCCTTCCGGGACTATGTCGCCTGGCTGTCGCGCCGGGACGCCTCCGCCGACGAGGCCTACTGGCGCTCGTACCTGGAGGGGTTCTCCTCTCCCACGCCCCTACCCACGGACACCCATGCGGTGGCACCCCAGGGCCACCCGCCCGAGCACCACACACTCGAGGTGGGCCTCTCCCCGGAGGCCACCACCTCTCTGCAGGCCTTCGCGCGCCAGCACCAGCTCACCCTCCATACGCTGACCCTGGCCGCCTGGGCGTTCGTCCTCTCCCGCTACAGCGGCGAGCAGGATGTGGCCTTCGGCAACACCGTCGCGGGCAGGCCTCCCGAGCTGCCCGGGGTCGACACCCTGGTGGGCCTCTTCATCAACTCGCTGCCGACCCGTGTCCGTCTCCCCACAGGCAGTTCGCCCCTGCTGCCCTGGCTCCAGTCACTGCAAAGCCAGCAGCTCGAGCAGCGCCAGTACGAGCACTCTCCGCTCAACCAGGTCCAGGCCTTCAGCCAGGTGCCGCGAGGCACTCCACTCTTCGGCTCGCTGCTCATCTTCGAGAACTACCCGGTGGATTCGTCGCTGGCGGACGCCTCGCCCTCGCTCCAGGTGCGCGACCTCCAGAGCTTCGAGCGCACCAACTATCCCCTCACCCTCTTCGTCCTCCCCGGGGCTTCGCTGCGCCTGCGAGCCGTCCACGAGATCCCCCGCTTCAAGCCCTCCTCCATGCAGCGGTTGCTGGAGC
Source organism: Hyalangium versicolor (assembly GCF_020103695.1). Lineage (GTDB taxonomy): Bacteria > Myxococcota > Myxococcia > Myxococcales > Myxococcaceae > Hyalangium > Hyalangium versicolor. The sequence continues at coordinate 521,890 of NZ_JAHXBF010000003.1, read as the reverse complement.
ACTGGCGCACGGCGCTGCAGACCCTGAGCTCCTCCTCCCACCTGGACGGAATCTCCCTGCTCTCGCCCGAGGAACGCCACCGGGTGCTGGTGAAGTGGAACGACACCGCCACCCGCTTCCCGGCCGACGCCTGCATCCATCACCTCTTCGAGGAACAGGTGGAGCGCACGCCTGCCGCGCCCGCCCTCTGCTTCGAGGGCTCCTGGCTCACCTATCGGGAGCTCAACCAGCGCGCCAACCGGCTTGCTCGCGCGCTGCGCGACCTGGGCGTAGGTCCGGAGAGCCGCGTCGGCGTCTACGTCCACCGCTCGGCGGAAATGGTGGTGGCCCTGTTGGGCATCCTCAAGGCCGGAGGCGCCTACGTGCCCATGGATCCGACCTGGCCGCGCGAGCGCCTGGGCTACATGCTGGAGGACTCCGGCACGCGCGTGCTCGTCACCCAGGCCGGGCTGGAGGGGGGGCTGCCCTCCTCGGACACGGCCGTGGCGCGCCTGGAGGTGGACTCGCCCACCCTGGCCTCGGCGAGCGGTGACAACCTCTCCGGCGGAGCGGCGGCCGACAACCTGGCCTACATCCTCTACACCTCGGGTAGCACCGGCCGGCCCAAGGGAGTGCAGGTGCCGCACCGCACGGTGTCCAACTTCTTCACGGCCATGGACGCCCGGCTCCAGGTGCCTCCCAACGGTGTCTGGCTGGCCGTCACCAGCATCTCCTTCGACATCTCCGTCCTGGAGCTGCTGTGGACCCTGTCGCGTGGCTTTGGCGTCGTGGTGCAGAAGGACACGCTGGGCGCGGACTGGCTGTCCGAAGTCATGCGCCGCCACGCGATCACCCACCTGCAGTGCACGCCGTCCCAGGCGCAAGCCCTCATGTCCGATCCTGCAGCGGCGGATGCCCTGCGCCACCTGAAGCAGATGCTCGTGGGCGGTGAGGCCCTGCCCACGGAGCTGGCGCGCCAACTGGTGCAGCGCGTCCCCTCGCTCCTCAATATGTACGGCCCCACGGAGACCACCGTCTGGTCCTCCAGCCACGCCGTCACCCGCTCGGAGGGTCCCATTCCCCTGGGCCCTCCCCTGGCCAACACCCAGCTCTACGTGCTCGACGAGCGCATGCAGCCGGTGCCCCTGGACGTCCCGGGAGAGCTCTACATCGGCGGAGAAGGCGTGGTGCGCGGCTACCTCGGCCGTCCGGAGCTCACCGCCGAGCGCTTTCTGCCCGATCCCTTCCGCTCGCGCCCCGGCTCACGCGTGTACCGCACGGGCGACAAGGCCCGTTGGCGCGAGGATGGCTCACTGGAGTTCCTGGGCCGCCTCGACAACCAGGTGAAGGTGCGTGGCTTCCGCATCGAGCTGGGAGAGATCGAAGCAGTCCTCTCCGCGCACCCCGAGGTGCGCCAAACCGCCGTCGTCGCTCGCGATGACAGCTCCGGCTCCAAGAGGCTCGTCGCCTACGTCACCGCCCGCTCGGCACAGGCCCTGGACACCTCCACCCTGCGCGCCTTCCTCGCGCGCTCCCTGCCCGAGTACATGGTGCCCTCGGCCTTCGTGCTCCTCGACGCGCTGCCCCTCACTCCCAACGGCAAGATCGATCGCAAGGCCCTCCCGGCCCCGGATCTCGAACTGAAGCGCTCCCGAGAGTACGTCGCCCCCCGCACCGAGACCGAGCGGCGACTCGCGAAGCTCTGGTCGGATGTGCTCGGCCAGCCCCGCATCAGCGTCCATGACACCTTCATCGAGTTGGGCGGAGACTCGCTCAACAGCGTGCGCATCGCAGCCCTGGCCAACCAACAGGGCCTTGCGCTCCAGGTGCGGCAGATCTTCCAGCACCCGACGCTGGAGCAGCTGGCCACCGCGCTCGATCAGGGGAGCGCGGCTCCGCGCTCGGCCCTGCCCTCGAGCAGCCTGGAGGTGGACAAGGAGCTGCCCATCCTCCCGCAGCAACAATGGCTCGTGCAGACCTTCGACGTGGAGACCCAGCCCTGGGCCACGACGATGGGCTGGGATCTCCCGGAGAACACGAGCCTGGAGGTGCTGCGGGCCAGCCTGGCCTTCCTGCATCAGCAGTACGACGTGCTGCGCATGCGCTTTCGCCGGGGCGAGGGCGAGTGGCGACTGCTGATGCTGGCCTCCGCCGGTGAGCCCAGCATCACCGAGATCGATCTCAGCGGCCTGGAGCCTCAGGCCCAGCCCGAGGAGATCATCGAGGCCGCCCGGCGGCTCTTGATGAGCCTGAGCATCGTCCAGGGGCCGGTGCTGGCGCTGACGCTGTGTCGGCGGGGGCATGGGCAGCCCGACAAGCTGCTCCTCAGCATCCACCACTCCGTCTATGACGCCTACAGCCTGCCGCTGCTGTTGGAGGGCCTGTACCAGACCTACGCGAGGATCGGCTCGAACGAGCCGCCCCAATCGCTCGAGGTGAGCGCCTCCTACCAGCAGTACGTCCAGGCCATGGCGGACTACCGGAGCTCCGAGGCGATGCGACGAGCCCGAGCCTTCTGGCTGTCCGAGTCCCGCCTGCGGCGCCAGGAGCCCATGCCCGTGGATTTCGAGGGAGGCATCCACACGGACCTCAACTCTCGGCGCCTCGAACTCTCACTCCCGCCTGGGCTGGCGGATCGGCTGTCGGAGTTCATCCGCTCGGTCCCGGGGGTGTCCTTCAACGATCTGCTGCTCTACGGCGTGGCGCGGTCCTGGTCCCGTTGGGCGGGTGGACGGGCGTTGCGCATGGACGTGGAGAACAACGGCCGAGGCGGACTCCTCGAAGCCGTGGACCTGTCACGCACCGTCGGCCCCACGACGATCAAGCTCCCGGTCCTCTTCGACGTCCCCGCCACGCTGCAGCCGAGCACCGCCTTCGAGGCGACTCGGAACATCGTGCGAGAGACCCTCTCCCACGCCATGGGCTACGGGCTGCTGCGCTACTGCTCGGAGCCGTCCGTCGGCGAGCAACTGGCTGCGTGTGGCTCTCCGCAGGTCTTCTTCAACAACCGCGGAGCGGCCCTCACGAGCGTGCAGCAGGGCGGTTCCCCGATGGGCGCTGGCGAGTCATTCACGCTCAAGCGCCCGGATGGTACGGCGAACGTGATCTCCTACGATCTGATGATCGAGTGCGACGGCGCTGGCTCCGACTTCCGGATGAGCTGGGTCTACAGCTCGGAGCTCCACCGAGAGGAGACCATCCACGCGCTGGCCAGCGGCGTGTTCGACGCCTTGAACGAACTCGCTTCACCGCCCGGTCGCTCAGAACATATCAGCTAGGCTCTGCTCGCCAGACACTCTATCGTCCGTCCAGGGAGGAAGGGATGAAGATGGGGTGCTGGCGAGGACGTGAGGGGCTGTTGCTGCTCGTGCTCATCCTGGCAGCGGCAACCGCCGAGCCCGCTCCAGAGGCCAGGCCCAGACTGGAGCTGCTGGGAGCACATCCCATCGAGGGCCTGAAACTGCCCCTCCATGAACCCGCGCTGAAGCGGTCGCTGACCATCCAGTCCACGACTGCCGCGCCCGTGACCGCCCTGAAGGTCGTTGTCTCCCCGCTCCGGGACAGCACCGGCCAGCTCTGGGAGGCTCAATGGGATCTGGGAGGCAAGGGGCAGGACACCCCGGTCTCCGTGGCGGCGTATGGGAGCGTAGCGCTCGAGGTCCGGGCGGAGCTCCCCGCGACGGGAACGTATGTCGGCGACATCTTCCTCCTCTATGGAGAGGGAGAGTCCCCTGCGAGCGTGCCCTTCATCGTCACACGCGGCCCCAAGCTCCTGTCCGTGATGGTGAAGGAGCTGTTGCCCGTGGAGGCGACAGCGGAGCCGATCGGCACCAGCAAGGCGACGCTGAGGTTCGCAGTCGAGGAGACCTCCGGTCAGGACGTCCTCCTGGAGCCACCAGTGGTGGTCGGCCTGAGCCGGATCTCGCGAGCGGCGGTCAAGTTCCAGGCACCCGTTCAGGTCACGGTCCCCGAGCCGCTCACCCTCAAGGGCGGAGCCGCCAGGGAACTCCAGCTTGAACTCTCGGGGCTGGCCGGCGCGGGGGAGTACCAGGGAAAGCTGCTCCTCAAGAGCGAGGGCGCGCAGGCGGTGGAGAGGGAGGTCCGGTTGTTCCTCCGGGAGCCCTGGTGGGTCGCCTTCCTGTTCATCACGGTGGGCGTGGGCCTCTCCTTGTTCCTTCGCTGGGTCGTCCAAGGCCTCCAGCCGCGCCTGGAGCTGCAGCAGTCCGTGCTCCTGCTCCGGCAGGATCTCGCGCAGGAGGCCCAGGCGTGGGAGCCGTTCGAGCCACTGGAGCATCAGGTGCTCACCGCCGTGCTGAGCGAGGCGGATCGACTGAACACACGGATCGCGACCGGCGCGACGAAGCAGCCCCAAGCACTGGCGAACCTGGCCGTGCTCAAGAGCAAGCGCGAGCTGCTGCCCGTATGGGTGGAGATCCGGCGTTACGTCCGAGGAGTGCGCCCCGTCCAGCTGCAGGCACCCCACCTGGACCGGCTGAGCGTGGCGGAGCGACGGCTCCTCGATGCGCAGGCGAAGGCGGAAGAGCTCGACCAATCCCGCGAGGAACTGGGCAAGACGCCTCTGGAAGTGGTGCAGTCGGTGCGCGAGGAGCTGAAGAAGTCCCTGGATGCGCTCGAGACGGAGGTGAAAAAGCACCGGGACACGCCCCTGGGCCGCAAGCTGGACACGGAGGTCGTTCCTCACCTCGAGACAGCGCGGCGACACCTGGCCGTCAATGAGTTCCCTCAGGCCTTCGAAGCCTATGAGCAGGCTCGCCGCGCCTACCTGAAGCTGCTCGTGGAGCAGCTGAACTCCCAGCTTCCCGTGGATGCGCCTCTCGGGTTCTCGAAGGAGGCCTGGGAGGAGCTGCGCAGGCGGGTGCTGGCGGAGCTGGAGGCGGCACGCACACCGAATGCCAACCTGGAGGCGGCCTTCGAGGCGTACACGCGGGCGCAGCGACTGTTCCTCTCCGAGGCCGCGCGCGCGCTGATCGACGGGATTCCGAGCCTGCAACAGCGGGTGGAGGCGAGCACCGAGATCAGCAAGGAGGCCAAGGCAGCCAGCAAGGAGCGGCTCGAAGCACTGAAGCCCCGGCTCCAGGAAGTCGCACTCCATGCCCAGGACGGCAGGGTGGTCGAAGCCGCCGCGGCGTATGAGGAGATCCGCCGCACCCTCCAGAAGGAGCTGGACGACGTGAAGGTCCGAAGCATCTTCAAGCCACTCCAGGTGAACGGACCGGGGCTGGCCGCTCTCGTGCCCGCCCTCTCAGAAGGCTCGAGCAGTGCTCGCCTCGGGGTGCTGGCGAGGCCACTGGATCTCCAGTCGGTGACGCGCTGGCGGTGGAGCCTCGCGCTGGCCGTCTCGGGCTTCCTGTCGCTCGTCGTGGGTCTCCTGGGCGTCCTGGCGCTGTGGGCCGGAGATCAGACCTGGGGAGGCTTCAGCGCATACGCCACGGCCTTCCTTTGGGGATTGGGCCTCCACCAGGCGACCTTCACCACCTTCGCCGGGCTGGCCGAGGCTCTCGTCGGGAAGAAGGCGTCCCCCTGAGGGTAGCCGCGAGCCGGGCCCCTCATGTGGAGGCCCGGCCGCTCAGGCCGTTACTGCACGGCGAAGACCAGATCGTCGTGGTCGTCGTACGGGCCCGTGCCACAGGGCGCGGGGCTGCCCTGGTAGCGGAACCGCGCGCGGATGGCCTGGAGCTTGCCCGCAGGCAGCACGTACGTCGCCGTGAGCGTCTGGGCCCCCCCGGCTCCCGCAGGCACCGAGGTGATGTACTGCCACACGGGCGTGTTCGCGTCCGCCGCGGAGTACAGGTCCAGCACGTCCGCCGCGGAACCCGACCAGGCCCAGACCGTCGCCTCGATGCGGACCGTCTTGCCGGGTGCAAAGCGGGTCCCGTCCAGCGACACGATACGCAGGCGGTCATTCGACTCGTCCGAGTGATAGGCGCCGGAGGTCCCATCCGCGCACGAGGCGAACAGGGTATTGGGCGCGTTGAGCTCCGGTCCCACCGTGCCGCGGCCCAGGAGCAGCAAGCCCGAGTCACAGCTCACGCCCGGCGTGGAGCACCGCGGCACCCGCAGAGTCGCATCGTAGGCAGCGGAGGCCACGCCCGCAGCCACCTCGTAGATCATGAAGCCCGTCAGGCCCGTGTTGACCCCAATCTCGGTGCGGCTGTCCGTGTCGATGTTCGCCAGGAAGAGTCCATCCTGGGCCCCCACATCCGCACCGATCACGCCGCTGCTCCACTCCTCGGTCCGGCTGGCGCCGTTGACCAGGCGCAGCTGGTTCCCGCTGGCAAAGACGTAGTCCGGCGTGCCGTCAGCGCTGAGATCAGCAACGGCCAGACCATTGATCTGCGCGGAGCTGGTGTAGAGCGTCTGGCTCACGGCACCGGTGGCCACATCCAGGACCTTGAGGGCACCGGCCGCGGTGCCAATGATGACTTCGGACCGGCGGTCCCCGTTGAGATCCGCCGTCTCGAGCGCGGTGATGTCGAGATCCGCGGTGGTGAGCTGCACCGTCCGCGTTGCCGCATCGATGATCCACAGGCCCACGCCAAGGTCGGCGACGACAATCTCCTGCGCGGCGTCCGCATCCACGTTGGCCACACGCAGCAGGGACAGCTGCTGCCACGAGCCGCTCAACGCAGGGCTCTGCCACTCCAGCGCGCCGGTGGCCGCATCATAGACGTAGACGAAGGCCCCGAGCGCGCCCGTGTGCTCGATACCAACGGACGCCACCACCTCCAGCGCACCGTCCCCGTCCACATCGGCGAGCTGCATCCCCCGGATGCTGGCGCCAGAGATCCCCGCGGATCGCCACTGCTCAGCGTGGGTGAGCCCGTCGTAGCAGATGATCAGGCCGTCATACCCGGAGCTGGTGGAGACGAACACCTCCTGCTGGGCATCCGAGTCCACGTTGGCGCTGCGGATGCGCCACAGGCCCGTGAGGTTGGAGCCGGTGGGCTCGCCGCTCTGGTACTCCAGCGCCTTGGAGGCTCCGTCATGGATGAAGAAGAGGCCATCGCCATAGCCGCTGTCGGACTCGAAGCTGCCATACAGCAGCTCCGTGCGCCCATCCGCGTCCACATCCCCCGCGCCCAACGCGTAGAAGGGACCGGTGATGTCCTGGCTCTCCCAGTCACGGGTGCGCGTCACCGCGTCAGCCACGTAGAGATGATCCGCGCCGGAGGAGCTGTAACCCGCGCCCCAGAGGATCTCCCGGGCCGCGTCCCCGTCCACATTCCCCACGGCGATGTCCGTCACCCCGTGCTCCGGGTTGGCCAGGGCCCACTTCTGGACGCCCGTGGCGCCGTTGAGAACATGGACACTGCCCCACTGCGCATCCCCATAGATCAGCTCGAGGGGGCCATCTCCTTCCACATCCGCCACGCGCACAGCGCCCAGGTTGGAGACCGGGACACTGTAGGCCAGCGTCTGGATATCTCCCTGGTAGACGCGCAGGCCCGTGGTCCACGTGAAGCCAGCGATGATCTCCGCCAGTCCATCACTGTCGATGTCCCCCACGCGGACGATGTCTCCAAACCCCGAGGCATTCGTCCACTGGATCGCGCGGGTCTGCCCGTCCACGACGTAGCCAGCGGAGGAGCCGTTGGCGATGATGATCTCCAGCGCGGCGTCGCCGTCCACCTGACCCACGGCGAGATCCTTGCCTCCCAGGCTGGCGCCATTGAACTCCACGGCTCCGCTGGCCAGATCCATGATGTAAAGCCTGGAGCTGTCGCAGAAGACGAGCTCCCGCGAGCCGTCGGCGTCCACGTCAGCGACCGTCAGCCCTACCGGAGTGCTGGTCGGGAGCGTGAGCGTCTGCTGCACGGAGAGGGTGCTCCCGTCATACACCTGGAGCTGGTTTCCGCTGGCCACCAGCACCTCGAGGGCAGCGTCCCCATCGGCCTGGGCCACGCGCACGGCCTGGATGGAGGCGGGATAAGGAGGGCTGACCCACGTCTGGGCGTAGCCCGCACCCTCGCGGGAGACGACGTACCAATACGAGTTGCTCCAGAAGGCATGGGTGCCAGCGGCGGCGACCACCTCCTGGTCCCCATCGGCGTCGATGTCCGCCACGGAGAGGCCGGTGGCGCCAATACCCACTCCGAAGATGGCGCGCTGCCACTCGCGGGAGACGCTCAGATCGCCTGAGATCACCGCTGGCCCCACGGACTCTCGAGAGGGAGCGGCTCCGCCGGAGGCATCCGTCTGAATCGCCGGCCCTACACCTTGCTGAGTCTTCGGAGCAGGCGCCTGGAGTTCATCGTAGCTCCGCGGGCGGCCATCCCTGCCGAGAACCTCACGTCCATGGATGTCGTATTGGACGTGGGGGGCCTGCTGGGAGGGAGACTTCGCGAGGGGAGCGGCTCCGGCGGGGGTGCCGGGGGCGACAACCATCAGGGAAGAAGAAGCGGCGAGTGCGGCAATGAGCGTTCGGTGTTGGCTCACGTCTGATCCTTTCGGCAAGAGACGCCGTGAACCGCCCGCTCCATTGCGGGGCGATTCCCGGAGTTCATGCAGACGGACACCTAGCAAGCGGATCTGACAGACAGACCAGCAAACCATGAATTGACTGTGACGCCCCGTGGAGTTTGTACTACTGCCAGAGCACGAACTTCCGTGCCTTGCCGAAAATCAATCCGCCTTGCCCTTGGGCGTGACGACCGCAACGACGTGTCGAGCCGGCACCTGGGCGCCGACCGTGACGCTCAGCTCGGTGACGACGCCGTCAGTGGGGGCAACGAGCGGCGATTCCATCTTCATGGCTTCGAGGACGACGAGCACCTCCCCCTTCGTCACGGCCGCTCCAGCCTGAGCGCGAACCTGGATGATGCGGCCGTCCATCGGCGCGCGGACGCGGCCGTCTCCGGTGCGCTCGCGCTCGGAGGGAGGCCGGAAGGAGACGTCACGGACGTTGCGCGTGACTTCGTCGAGGGAGCACCACAGGGACTCCCCTGCGCGCCGGTACCGGACCGCCCGACGCCTCCCGGCCACTTCCACCTCGACGCGGTCAGCGGCGCTCGAACGCAGGGCGAGCGTGACGCCCGTGTCGCCGATGCGCACCTCGTACTCCGCTGGCGCAACGGGGCGGACGACGGCACGAAACTCCGACGCCCCCTCCTTGAGCACCAACGGCACCGGAAGGGCGAAGGAGCTGCTCCAGCCGGCCAGAGCCGGGTCGAAGCCTTCCCGTTGGGCTAGCGCCATCGCGTCGTCATGGAAGAACAATGCCGCCAGGACGGCCTGCTCCTCGGCGGACGCCTGCCCGAGCTCGCGCAGTGTCTCCGGCGGCATGTACGTGGGGACAAAGCCGGTATCGTACTGACCGGAGCGGAACGCGTCGTGCGCGAGGACGCGCTGGAGGAACGCGCTGTTCGTCGCGACGCCGAACACCGTCAGCTCTCTCAACGCCGCCGCGAGCCGCTCGCGAGCCGTCTCCCGGTCAGGCCCGTGCGCGATGAGCTTCGCCTGCATGGAGTCGTAGAACGGAGTGATCTCCTGGCCCTCGCGCGCGCCGTGATCGACGCGGACACCCTCCCCTGTCGGCGGCACCCACGCGAGGAGCCGTCCCGTCTGCGGAAGGAAGCCGTTCTCTGGCTCCTCCGCGCACAGCCGCACCTCGATGGCATGCCCGCGGAAGGTGAGTTCCGACTGCTTCAGCGGGAGCGGCTCTCCATCGGCGACGCGCAGCTGCCATTCGACCAGGTCGAGCCCCGTCACGAGCTCCGTCACCGGGTGTTCGACTTGCAGGCGCGTGTTCATCTCCATGAAGAAGAAGTCGCCGTTCGGAGCGAGCAGGAACTCGATCGTACCGGCACCGCGATAGCCAATGGCACGGACCGCCTGTACAGCGACAGCCCCCATGCGTGCGCGGAGCTCCGGCGTGACGGCCGGTGAAGGGCTCTCCTCGACAACCTTCTGGTGCCGCCGCTGAACCGAGCAGTCGCGTTCGCCGAGATGCATCGCGTTCCCATGCTCGTCCGCGAAGACCTGCACCTCGACGTGACGCGCGCCTTCGATGGCACGCTCGAGGATGAGTTCGCCGCTGCCGAACGCGTTCGTCGCCTCCGAGCGCGCGGAGCGGATGGCACCCAGCAGCGCGTCAGCGTCGCGGACGAGACGCATGCCGCGCCCGCCGCCGCCCGCTGCCGCCTTCACCATGACGGGGAACCCGATGCGCGTGCCCTCGCGGACGAGGGCCTCGTCGTCGAGAGACTCGCCGGGACGCGCCGCTTCGTAGCCGGGGATGCACGGCACGTCGGCGGCCTGCATGCGCAGCTTCGCCTGTCGCTTGTTTCCCATCAGCGCGATGGCCTCGGCTGGCGGTCCGATGAACACGAGCCCGGCGTCCGCGCACGCGCGCGCGAAGTGCTCGTTCTCCGAGAGGAAACCGTAGCCAGGGTGAATGGAGTCCGCGCCGGACGACTTCGCCGCCGAGATCACCCGCTCGATGGAGAGGTATGACTCCCTGGCCGGCGGAGGCCCGAGCCGCACCGCTTCATCCGCGAGCCGCACATGCGGCGCGTCCCTGTCCGCATCGGAGAACACAGCGACGGTGCGCAGGCCGAGGCGGCGGCAGGTCCGCAGCACGCGCACAGCGATCTCACCCCGGTTCGCGACCAGCACCTTGTGAATGCGCTTCATCGAATTCCTCGCTACAGCCGGGCGACGCCGAAGGTGTTCGGCGACAGCGTGCGGCGAGCGGCTTCCTCGCAGGTGGACAGGATGAACCCGAGCACGCGCCGCGTGTCCCGGGGGTCGATGACTCCGTCGTCGAACAGCCGGGCGCTGCAGTGGAACGCGTCCGACTCGCGATCGAACTGCTCGATGAGCGGCCGCGTCATCTCACTCATCGCGGCCTCATCGACGGGCAGCCCATCGCGGCGGGCCTTCTCGCCGAAGACGATGGACAGCACCTTCGCTGCCTGTTCGCCGCCCATCACCGCCGTGCGCGCGTTCGGCCACGCGAAGATGAAGCGCGGATGGAACGCACGGCCGCACATGCCGTAGTTCCCAGCGCCGAAAGAGCCGCCGAGCAGGAAGGTCACCTGCGGCACGGTCGCGTTTGCCACCGCCTGCAACATCTTCGAGCCATGCTTCACGATGCCGCCCTGCTCCGACTGTGTACCGACCATGTAGCCGGTCGTGTTCTGCAGGTAGACGATCGGCGTCCGCGCCTGGCAGCAGAGTTGGATGAACTGCCCCGCCTTGGTCGACCCCTTGGGCGTAATGGGCCCATTGTTGCCGATGATGCCAATGGGCCGGCCCTCGACACGCGCCCAGCCACAAACGGTGAGGGCGTCGTATTCATCCTTGAAGGGCGCGAAGTCCGAGCCATCGACGATCCTCGCGATCACCTCCCGGCAGTCGTAGGGCCGGCGGTGGTCGATGGGCACGACGCCACACAGTTCGTCGGCGGAATAGCGCGGCGGCTCGAAGGCGGCACGCTCGAACGAGGGCAGCGCGTCATTCCACCCGAGTGATGCGATGACCTCGCGAGCGATGCGGATCCCATCGGCGTCGTCATCGGCGAGGTGGTCCGCGGTGCCAGCGACGGTGGCGTGCATCTCGGCGCCGCCGAGATCCTCATCGGTGGCCACCTCACCGGTCGCGGCGCGCAGCAGCGGCGGCCCCGCGAGGAACACCTTCGCCTTGCCGCGCACCATGACGACGTGGTCGGAGAGCCCTGGGATGTACGCCCCGCCAGCGGTGCTGGAGCCGTGCACGATGGTGACCTGCGGGATGCCTGCCGCCGACAGCCTGGCCTGGTTGTAGAAGGTCTCGCCGCCTGGGACGAAGATCTCCTGCTGGTAGAGCAGGTTCGCGCCGCCGCTCTCGACAAGAGACACGACGGGCAGCCGGTTCTCGAGCGCAATAGCCTGGGCCCGGAGCGACTTCTGGACCCCCCAAGGTGTCGCGGTGCCCCCCTTCACGGCGGAGTTGCTCACGACCACGAGACAACGAACTCCCGAGATGAAACCGATACCGATGATGATGTTGCCGCCAGCAAGCGAACCATCGGTGTCGTCGTGGTGCTTGTAGCCGCAGAGTGTCGAGATCTCGAGAAAGGGCGAACCACGGTCGAGCAGCAGCGCGAGGCGCTCGCGCGGCAGGATCTGTCCGCGGCGCTGAAACTTCTCTCGGGCCTGCTGCTCGGTGTCGCGAGACTTGGACTCGATGGCGCGCAGCTCGGCGACACGGGCGAGCATCTCCGTCCTGTGCGTGGAGAATGCGGCGGAAGCAGGATCGATGCGGGAAATGATCCGAGGCACGTCACTGCTCCTTCTTGTCGCCGAGGATTTGCGGCGATGCGGCGAGGTGGAACCCCTCGTAAGGTTTCGAGCGCGAGTGCTCCGGCAGCGGGAACACCTTCGTGTTACAGGACGCGCCGCCATCAATCCGGATGACCTCACCGGTAATGAAGGCCGCCGCATCGGAGAGGAGGAACACGATGGCGGCGCTCACCTCGGCCTCGGTCGCGAGCCGGTACAGCGGCACCTGCTTTCGCAGATCCGGAATGAGCGCACGGACAGCCGGATCCTCGTAGGTATCGAGGCCGCTCGAAGCGACCCAGCCCGGCGCCACGGCATTCACGCGGACGCCCGTAGAGGCCCACTCGACGGCCGCCGTCTGCGTCAGGTTGAACATGCCGGCGCGCGCCGCGCCCGAGTGCCCCATGCCCGGCATGCCGTTCCACGCATCCGCGAGCATGTTGACGATGGCTCCGCCGTGCTCGCACATCGACTGCGTGAAGACCTCGCGCGCGACGATGAAACCTCCCGTGAGGTTCGTCGAGACGACCGCTTCGAAGCCCTTCTTCGAGATCATCGCGAGCGGCGCAGGAAACTGTCCGCCCGCGTTGTTCACGAGCCCATCGATGCGACCGCGCGCCTCGACGATGGCGGAGACCATGGCGCGCACGCCCTCCTCGTCACGGATGTCGACGGCATGTTGCGTCGACGCGTGGCCCTCGGCGGCAAGCTCTCCGGCGACACGCGCGAGCTTGTCCACCTTGCGGCCGACGAGGACGACATGCGCGCCGAGCGCCGCGAGCTCGTGCGCCGTGCACCGGCCGATGCCGCTGCCGGCACCGGTGACGACGATCGTACGGCCCGCGAAGGCGTCAGGAGCGAAGATTGATCGGTAACCCATCGTGTTGTCCTCCTCAGCCGCGCGACTTGCGAGGCAGCGTGCCCATGGCCTTGCTGATGATGCCGAGCATCACCTCGTCGGCCCCGCCGCCGATGGACCCCAGCCGCAGGTCCCGATAGGCGCGTGCGACGGGGTTGTCCCAGGTGAAGCCCATGCCGCCCCAGTACTGGAGGCACCCATCGGCGAGCTCGCGAGCCAAGCGGCCCGACTTGAGCTTGCACATCGAAGCGAGCGTCACGACCTCGGGGTTGTCTTTGTTTTCGATGTACAGCTCGACCGTCCGGTAGATGAGCGCTCGCAGCGCCTCGACCTCGGTCTTGAGCTCGGCGAGCCGGAAGTGGACGCTCTGGTTGTCGAGAATCGCTTGCCCGAACGCCTTGCGCTGCCTCGTGTACTCGGCCGTCTGCTCGATGAGCCGGTCGAAGGTGACGAGGGTGCTTGCCGAAACGAAGAGCCGCTCCTCCTGGAACTGCTGCATCTGCATAGCGAAGCCGCGCCCCTCGTCGCCGATACGGAAGCGCACCGGAACACGCACACTGTCGAAGAAGAGCTGCGCCGTATCGGATGCCCACATGCCGAGCTTGCGGATCTTCGACTTCGTGATGCCGGGGCGATCCATGGGAACGACGATGAGCGACTTGTTCGCGTGCGCCGGCCCGTCGCCCGTGTTGGCGAGCAGGCAGATCCAGTCGGCCTGCATGCCGTTCGTGATCCACATCTTGCCGCCGTCGATGACGTAGTCGTCACCGTCGCGGCGTGCGTTCGTCGTAATCCCCGCGACGTCGGAGCCCGCCCCCGGCTCGCTCACCGCGATGGAACAGACGCGCTCCCCAGCGAGCGTCGGTGCGAGAAACTCCCGTCGCAGCGCGTCGCTGCCGAAACGAGCGAGGGCCGGGGTTGCCATGTCGGTGACGACACCGATGGACATCGGCAGCGCGCCGCAAGTGCAGTGGCCAAGTTCCTCGGCGAAGGCGACCGAGAACGATGCATCGAGCCCCAGCCCGCCGAATTCCGTGGGCTTGGTGATGCCGAGCAACCCAAGCTCGCCCAGCTTCCGGAACACCTCGCGCGCCGGGAAGATCTCGGCGGCCTCCCATGCATCGACGTGTGGGTTCAGTTCCTGCTCGACGAACTTGCGGACGGTCTGCCGGATGGCGCGGTGTTCCTGGGTCTGCTGCATGAGCTTCCCACCTCACGATACCGATGTAAGGAGCAGTCTTCATGCGACATCCAAAAAAAGCAAGCGTGATTGCTTTTTTCGGGGCAGCCCAACAAGATGGCCACATGAGCAGTCCGGCGACTGGAGCGACGAGGCAGGAGCAGGAGCGCAGCCGTGTGACGCGACAGAAGCTGATGGCCGCCGCCATCGAGGTGCTCGCGGAGCAAGGCTGGGCGGGCGCCACGACCTCAGCCATCGCCGAGCGGGCGGGCGTCTCGCGGGGTGCTTGCCAGCACCACTTCCCGACGCGGGCGGAGCTCGTCGCGGCCGCGGTCGAGCACGTCTTCCAGCAGCAGGTCGAGGAGCTCGTGCGGCGCGCGAAGGAGTTGCCCAAGAACCAGCGACGCATCGAGCCACTGCTGAACCTGCTCGCAGACGTCTTCACTGGCCCACTCTTCCGGGCCGCGACGCACCTGTGGGTGGCGGCCGTCACCGATGAGGAGCTGAAAACGCAGTTGCTCCCGCTCGAAACGCACGTGGGCCGGGAAGTGCACCGGCTTACGGTCGAGCTGCTGGGCCTCGACGAACGCGACCGGGATGTCCGCGACACCGTGCGCGCGACGCTCGATCTCCTGCGTGGCCTGGCGCTTGCGAACCTTCTCCACGACGACAGCGCCCGGCGCCGCAAGGTGCTCGCCCACTGGGCGCATGTGTTCGAGGCGCGGCTCACGCCTGCGTGAGCCATGCCACCACGGGTTCGAATCCCGTCGGGGACACACATGAAGCCCCTGGCGACGGGCCAGTCCTCCTGGGCGTGCCCTGCACGGGGGATTTCGATGCCTTCTTCCGGGGCGAAAGTTCCTCGTCCTCCCCTGGCTCGCTCCACGAGCGGAGCACCAGGTGTTGAGGCCAGCAGCTTCCTCACGGCGCTCAGCATGGCGTTCACCCCCTTCCCGCCCGACTGCTCACGCCTCGTCCGCAGCGTGACAGGTACGGGGGCGAAGCCTCCACCATGGCCCTTATCCCACCAAGGAGGGGAGATTCACCGGACCACGTTGCATCGTGGAGAGATGCCGGACAGCTTCACCCTCCCGTGGTGGGGTGCGAATGGGACCCGGGGCGTCATCGCCTCTGGGGGAACCCTTCCCTAGACTCGAACTCTCCTCATCTGGAGGGCGTCTGATGGCTCCTCGTCGTCTGGCCGTTGCGGTCTTGTTCTTGGCCCTGTCCACCACGTGCAGCACGACGCACGGCAGCACGACGCCCGGGGTTCGCCTCGACATGGAACAGGGCCAGCCCCTCATCCACCTCCCCCGCACGGGCAAATCCAAGCCGGTGGAGCTGGAAGAGGAGGAGTTCGTCAAGGCCATCTCGAAGGAAGCCCGGCGGATGAGGCTCTCGTTCAATCCTGAGAAAGCCGCGAGGGAGATGTTCGAAGTCCCCCCTCGCAGCGGCTGGTACCGATACACCCAGCGCGAAGGTGTTGTTCCACTGGATTCGCCGCCCCCGGCTTCACAGTGGGCCGATGTGGCGGCGAGAGTGACGCAGGAGTACTTGCAGTTCTGCGAGGCCCTCGGCAAGCCTGGGGATTGCCGGAAGGCGCTGATGAACAGCCCCGTCCTCACCGGGGATGGCCGCTACGCCCTGGCCATGTCCTTCGCCATCGAAGAGATCGTTCCGGAGATGATGCAGTCCTTCAAGGACATGGCCGACCCGGAAGCGATCAAGGCGTCCCTTTACTGGACGATGGCGATCTACGCGGCGATGTGGCTGGCGCCCGAACCGGTGTTCTCCAAGGGATTGGCGACGGTCCTCACAGCAACCTTCGTCTGCTATATCGGGGTGGACACATTCTGGACGCTCATCCAGGGCTTCAGGCGGATGGTGGAAGAGTTGGATCACGCCACCTCGTTCGCGGCGATCCACGAGGCCGGGAGGAAGTACGGCAAGGTGATGGGGAAAAATGCTGCGCGGGCATTTGCCCTGCTGCTCACCGCTGCCATTGGCCAGACGGCCGCCAGCTTCTCGGCCAAGGTGCCCACGCTGCCTGGCTCAGCTCAAGCATCAGCAGCGGGCGCGGCGCGGGTGGGAGTCCAATTGACCCAGGTGGCGCAGGTGGAGGCCGTGGCCGTGACCGCCGATGCGATCACCATCGCGCTGGCTCCCAACGCGGTCGCTACGACGGCCCAGAGCTTGAGCGGTGCAGCTTCCAGCCCGGTGGACATGGAGGGGCATGATCATCACATTGCCACCGACAAATGGACTGAGGCCACCCACAGTGGTGGTCCATGGACGCCGAAGTTCCAGAAGATTTTTGATCGGGCAGGCATGTTGCTGAACGACCCGGCAAACAAAGTCCGCGTCAAGGGCCACCAAGGCCCCCACCCACAGGAGTACCACGAGCGGATCTACAAGCGACTGGATGAAGCGACCAAGGGCTGTAGCACCATCGAACAGTGCCGGAAGGCGCTGACGGCGGAACTCGAACGGTTGGCGAAACAGATCTCGACGGAGGGCACTTCTCTCAACAAGCTGGTGACCCGGAGGCAGTGACGGAGAGGACCATCATCCCGATGAAGTACTTCGAGCTGTCCCAAGAGGTTGAGGGCTCTGGGGGGTGGGATCTTGGCAACCCCACGGATCCACAGGGCCGGGAGGTAGAAAACCCATGGATGTTCAGAGAGGGCATGCCGGTCCCAGACCCGGGACGATTGAAGATTCCCATCGGCCGTCCGGGCAGGGCTCTCGACTTCACCCTTGCAGGTTTCAGCATCCCGGTCATTCACGTCAGGGTGGCTTCCGTCTTCACCGAGCTGGCCCCACGTGACGTTCAGGTTCTTCCGGTGGACATCCAAGGCCAGCCAGACCCGTTCTGCATCCTCGTTGCCACACGGCTTGTCCGGTGTATCGATGACAAGGCCTCAGAGGAGGTGGAGCATTGGACGCCAGAGGATGGAAGACCTGAGAAGGTTGGGCAGTACCGGGACGTGTACGGCATGCGCATCGATCCCACGAAGGTAGGTCACGCCAAGGTCTTCCGCACCTGGGGGTGGACGGTGGCGCTCATTGTTTCCGAGGACATCAAGGAAGCGCTGGAGCGCGCGGGCGTCACGGGCATGAAGTTCAAGGAGGTCACTGGCCCGAGCGCCATCAGCCCGGAGGAGCGCGAACGGAACCGGAGACTCATCGAGCTGCGAGAGCAGACGGACGCTGCCCGCGAGGCCTTCTGGCGCACGCTCGGACGGTTGGGCGAGGAAGCCATCATCCCTATCGTCGTGGGTGGCTCATGGCCCGCCCGACGCCAGGTCTGGCGCATCATCCATCGCCCAGGTGGGCGTACCCTGCTGGTGACGGACGGACTCTCGGACTTCTTCGCGGACCGCGCGGAGCCGTCCGTGGGTTTCGGCCTGGAGTTGGCCCTGGAGACGAACGAGGCCCTCCAGGAGGCCGAGAAGAGCTGGCCTCTGCTGCTCATGGAGCGGGTGGCGGATGAGGTGGCGGAGCACGAGCAGGTGCGCGAGAAGGTGAAGACGGGCTTGATGTCCATGGAGGTCTCCGGCAAGGGCATGCCCCAGTCGCTCGTTACCCAGGATGGCAGGGTGGGTGTGCTGCTGGGCATGGAGCCGAGTGTGCTCCCCCGGAGCTTCACCATACCGTCCGGAGAGGTGCGGCTCGTCACCGTCAAGGCGCTGCTGCCAACGGAGCTGGCCTATCTCCTGGAGCACGGCAAGCAGGGCCAGGACGAGTTGCTACGGCGATTCGACCAGGAGGGCCACGGACACCTGTCCCGCGTCGGGGGAGGCCCGGTGGTGTAATACCGCGCCGTGTACGGCCTGCGCATTGCTCCCTCGAAGATGCGAGATCTCCCTCCCCCTACCGGATGGTTCGGAACGCCTTGCGCAGCTCGTCCGCGAACAGCGTCGGCTGCTCGAAGGCGGCGAAGTGCCCGCCCTTGTCAACTTCACCCCAGTAGATCAGGTGGGGCCACACCGCCTCGGCCCAGCGCCGGGGCGCTCGGTAGAGTTCCCGAGGGAAGATCGTCGCCGCCATGGGCAGCTCGATGTGCCCCGCCGAGAAGCCAGAAGGCTTCCCCCGCGAGTTCTGCCAATAGATCCGCGCCGAGGAGGCTGCCGTGTCGGTCAGCCAGTACAGCGTGATGTTGTCGAGCATCTCGTCCATCGACAAGGCGTCCTCGGGATTGCCCTTGTTGTCGGTCCAGGCCTGGAACTTCTCGTAGATCCACAGCGCCTGCCCTGCCGGTGAGTCCGCCAGGGCATAGCCGATCGTCTGCGGGCGCGTGGCCTGCTCCTTGAAGTAGCCGAACTGCTCGTTCGCGAAATATCCGGCGGCGTCGATCGCGGCCTTCTCCTCGGGCGTCGGAGCCTCCGGCAGCGTCTCTGGAAACACGAGCGGCCAGTTGACGTGCGCCGCGACCAGCCCCTCCGGACGGAGATGACCCAGCGCATGGGTGACCCCCGAGCCCCAATCCCCGCCCTGAGCCACCCACTTCGTGTACCCCAACCGCTGCATCAGGACACCCCACGCCTTCGCGATGCGCACCACATCCCAGCCCGTCTCCGCGGGCTTGTCGGAGAAGCCAAATCCCGGGAGCGAGGGGATCACGACGTGGAAGGCATCCTCCGCCCTTCCGCCGTAACGCGTGGGCTCGGTCAGAGGGCCGATGATCTTCAGGAACTCGACGATCGAGCCGGGCCAGCCATGGGTGAGGATGATGGGCAAAGCGTTGGGATGGGGAGACCTGACGTGCAGGAAGTGAATGCCGAGCCCGTCGATCTGGGTGCGGAACTGGGGAAAGGCATTCAGCCGCGCCTCGAACTTCCGCCAATCATAACGGTCTCGCCAGTAGGCGATCAGCGCCTGCGCCTTGGCCAGGGGGACACCCTGTGACCAGTCGTTCACCGTCTCGCGCTCGGGCCACCGCGTCGCCGCCAACCGGCGCTTGAGATCGTTGAGCGCGGCTTGGGGAATCGAGACGCGAAAGGGAGTCACCTGGGCGGTAGCTCGGTCCGTGGCCGCTCCCGCCGCCTCGGCGACCATCTCGCCCCCAACGATGGCAACGGCTGACGCCCCTGCCAGCAGCTGCAGCAGTTGGCGGCGGGAGGAAAGGCTCGGCTGGGTGTCGATGTCGCTCATGAGCTGCTCCGTACCTGAAGATGGAAGGCCGCGGTGGCTACTTCAGGAAGTCGGTGAGATAGCCGACGGTGGCCTCGGGCTTCTCTTCGGCAATGAAGTGCCCGCTGCCCTCGACCTTGATCGCTCGCAAATCCGTGGCCTTGCCCGAGAGGGTCGCCTTCAACCAGCCGTAGCCCGGACCTCCCAGGGCGAGCACCGGCATCGTCAGCTTGGAGTAGGTCCCGTCATCGACGATGTCCTGCGGAAAGGCCTGGTACCAGGCGTTTCCCGCCCGGATCGCATCCCGGCTGGAATAAGCAGCGGCATAGACCGCGCGATCACGCGCATCGATGGCGCTCTCGTCCTTGAGCAGGTAGCGGAAGAACCATTCCTGCTCGAGGTGCTGGCGCCCTTCCAGGATCTGCTCGGGCAGGCCCTTCACCTGATGGAAGGCAAACCACCATGCGAAGGGATGGGCTTCGTCGATCTTGTCGCCGAAGGTGCCCACAGCCGGAAGCAACGGCCAGGTGGCGAGCTGAGCGTCCGGGTGTGGCACGTCCAGCAGAACGATCTTGCGCGCCGCCTCCGGATGATTGGCCGCGAAGCTGAACGCGACCTGCGCGCCGATATCGTGACCGACGACGTCGACCTTGTCGTAGCCGAGTTGGCGAACCAGTTCGAAGATGTCCTGGGCCATCGCCTTCTTCTCGTAGCCCCCCGCTGGCTTGTCGGAGCTGCCCATCCCGCGCAAGTCGACCGAGATCACCCGATGCTCCTTGGCGAGCGCGGGCATGATCTTGTGGAAGGCCCACCAGGTCTCCGGCCAGCCCGGCAGGAGCACCACGGGCGATCCCTGCCCTCCTGCGACGTAATGGAGCCGCACGCCGTTCACGGTTGCCTCGCCATTCGCGAAGCCTGGGAGCGTGCGGACCAGTGCTGCGTCGGACACGGCCGCGCCTTGCTTCGGAGCGGCCTGGGCCAGGATGGAAAACGAGAGCGTGGAAGCGAACGTCAGAGCGGCCAGTGCGGTGCGGATCTTCATGGGGAGTTCCTGCTGCGAGATGGCCGCAGAGGTATCGACACCCCCACCTTCCCGAAATAGAAAGGCCTGCAAAGCATCGTTGCAGGAATGTCGATGTCGAAACTGCCGGATTTCGAAGGGTTGGCGATGTTCGCCAAGGTGGCGGAGGAGCGCTCGTTCGCGGCGGCAGCACGCGCCATGGGCCTGTCTGTCGCGACGGTCTCTCGTGGCGTCAGCCGACTGGAGGAGCGGCTCGGAGCGCGCCTCTTCAACCGCACCTCGAGGAAGCTGGCACTGACGGCGTTCGGACGCGCGGTCGCCGAAAGCGCGAGCCGCATCTATCGCGACGCCAAGGAGGTGGAGGATGCGGCGCGGGAGCTGTCCGCCCGGCCACGAGGCCTCATCCGCCTGGCGGTGCCCATGTCATTCGGGCTGCGCTGGGTGGCACCGCTCCTGCCAGAGTTCTTCCGCGCCTATCCGGAAGTATCCATCGATCTCCACCTCTCGGATGCAACCGTGGATCTGGTGGGACAAGGCTTCGACGCGGCACTGCGGATCGCAGTGCTCCTGGACCCCGCCCTGGTCGCGCGACGACTCTGCCCGGTCTCTCGCTTCATCGTCGCGGCACCGAGCTACCTCGAGCGGCATGGCCGTCCAAAGCACCCTCGCGATCTGAACGTGCGCGACTGCCTGGGTTACGCCTATCGCGCGAAGAGCGATGCCTGGCGGCTTGCCAATGCCGAGGGAGACGAGGCTGTGATCACGCCCACGGGGCGGCTTCGCGTCACGAACGCGGATGCCCTGGTACCCACCGTGCTCGCGGGCCTCGCCGTCGCGGAGATGCCGGAGTTCATCGCCAGTGAGTACCTCCGCGATGGGAGGCTGGAGACGATCCTGGAGGACTGGACGCTCCAGAAGGGCGGCCTGTACTTCGTCACGCCCACGGCCCGCGTGCGCCCGGCCAAGATCGAGGCGCTCGCGAATTTCCTTGCCGACCAGCTGTCGACTCCCGCATGGCGTTGGTCTCGTTGACGGGGCGATGCTCACCCCGCGAGCCGCTTCAAGATGAGGAGACAGGAGAATCCATGGATCAACGGGGACGCTGCGGCTGGGCATCGAGCGACGAGTTGCTGCGCGATTACCACGACCGTGAATGGGGCGTGCCAGAGCGAGACCCACGCGCGCTCTGGGAGCAACTGATGCTAGAGGGCTTTCAGGCGGGGCTCGCCTGGATCACGGTCCTGCGCAAGCGGGATACGTTCCGTGAAGTCTTCGCTCAATTCGATCCCCACGCGGTGGCCCGCTTCAGGGAAGCCGACATCCAGCGCCTGCTGAAGAATCCCGGCATCATCCGCTCGCGAGCCAAGATCGAGGCCACCATCGGCGGGGCGCGCATCTACTGTGACATGGAGCAGCGCGGCGAGAGCTTCGGGGATTTCTGCTGGTCCTTCACGGACGGCAAGGTGCTCCAAGGCGATGGCCGCACGGTCCCAGCCCAAACAGCGCTCTCCGTGCGAATCTCGAAGGACCTCAAGAAGCGCGGCTTCAAGTTCGTGGGTCCCACGATCGTCTATGCCTGGATGCAAGCGGTGGGCATCGTGAATGACCACGCCGAGAGCTGCTTTCGCCGCTTCACGGAGAGCGCGCCCCGGACCCGGGCGCGCCGTGAACGCAAGGTCTGAAGCGCGAGCGCCGGCTGGGTTCCGCAGCGCGAGCGCGGGCCACCGACACGTCAGCTCTGTTACCTTGCGGACATCGCTCTTCGCCGCGCTCATAGCCGGAGCGCGCGAAAGGAATGGCCGTGTCTCCCGCTCGCCTGCTGGCTCTTGCCACCGCCCTCATTCCCGCAACCGTGCTGGCCACCGACGTGTCTGGCACTCTTTCCAGCAACACCACCTGGACGCCCGCTGGCAATCCCTGGGTCCTCACCGGGGACGTCACGATCCCCTCGAACGTCACCCTGACCCTCCAGCCCGGCGTCCAGGTCACCTTCGCGACGACCGACAGCCAGCGTTCGGGGGTGGACCCGGCCCGGACCGAGCTCATCGTCTTGGGCAAGCTCCTCGTCCAGGGCACCAGCGCCTCGCCCATCACCTTCACCGCCACGGGCGCGTACGGCGTGCGAGTCCTGAACCTGGGCTCCGCCACCTTCGATGACGCCACCCTCAACGCCGGCCTCTTCGGCGTGGTCAGCACCGGCAACGCCACCTTCAACCGCACCACGATCCAGGGAGCCACCACGGAGTGCCTCCACGTGGATGGAGGCACCACCACCTTCAGCACCGGCACCTTGCGGAGCTGCACCCAGGCCCTGGTCACCAACGGTGGGAGCACCACGCTCCGCCAGAGCCTGGTCACCACGAGTGGCGCCACCTACAAGCACGCCATCGCCCTGCAGGCCACGACCCAGCTCAACCACAACACCATCACGGGCAACACCTACGGCGCCGTCCAGGTCAATGTCTTCACCGGCACCGTCACCCTCACCGACAACATCATCAGTTCCAACGCGAGCGAGGGCATCTTCTTCTCCTCCTCCAGCAGCCCCGCTCGAACCGTCCAGTACAACGACGTCTGGAATCACAGCACGAACTACTCCAGCGGCGTCACCCCCGGCCCCGGCAGCATCTCTGTCGACCCGTTCTTCGTCGGCGCGCCCAATTTCCGCATCACCGAGCTCTCCGCGGCACGCATGGCGGCCTCGGACGGGTCCGATCTGGGAGCCTTCCCCTATACCGGCGATCCCAGCCCTTCCCTTCAGGGCATCCTCTTCTCCGACAAGACGCTCACCGGCTCCAACACGCTCGCTGGGGACCTGACCATCCGCCCCGGTGCCACCCTGACCCTGGCTCCGGGCGCCTCCCTCACCTTCGCAGCCACGGACGGCCAGCGCTCGGGCCTGGACACGGCACGCACCGAGCTCATCGTCGATGGCACGCTGAACGCCCAGGGCACCACCGCCGCCCCCATCACCCTCACCGCCACCAATGCCTATGGCGTTCGTGTCCAGGGCTCGGCCAGCTTCAACTCCGTCACCATCGCCGCGGGACTCTACGGCGTGCGCAGCTCCGGCACTTCCACCCTCATCAACTCCACGATCCAAGGGGCTTCCAATACCTGCCTGAACGTGACCGGGGGCACCACCTCCTTCAGCCACGGCATCCTGCAGAACTGCTCCTACGCGCTCGTCACCGATGGAGGCACCACCGAGTTCCGCCACAATCTGGTGCGAGCCAGTGGTGCCAACAGCTCCCGGTACGCCCTCTCCCTGCGAGCGACGGCCACCCTCGTCCACAACACCATCGCCAGCAACAACTACGGCGGCGTCCAGGTCGTCACCTTCTCCGGCAACGTCGAGATCTCCGACAACATCATCGCCTCCAATGGCGCCTACGGCATCAGCGCGCCCTCTTCGACTCCCCCGACCCTCTCGATCCACCACAATGATCTCTGGGGGCACAGCACCTTCAACCTCAGCACCTATCTCGTCCCGGGGCCCGGCAGCATCTCCGCCAACCCGCTCTTCGTGAGCAGCTCGGACTTCCACCTCTCGGAGAACTCTCCCGCCCGCATGGCCGCCTCGGACGGCACCGATCTGGGGGCCCTCGACTTCGCGTATGCGGGCCAGCCCACCACGTCGCTCCAGGGCATCCTCTTCTCCGACAAGCTCCTCACGGGCGCCAACACCCTGGACGGAGATCTCACCATCCGCCCCGGCGTTACCCTCACCCTGGCTCCTGGCGCCTCCCTCACCTTCGCGTCCACGGATGGCCTGCGCTCGGGTCTGGACACGGCACGCGTCGAGCTCATCGTCGACGGCACCCTGGCCGTTCAAGGCACCAGCGAGGCTCCCGCCACCCTCACCGCCACCGGGGCCTACGGCATCCGCGTCCAGGGCTCGGCGACCCTCGAGTACACCACCTTGAGCGCCGGCCTCTATGGCGTGATCAGCGCCGGCTCCTCCACCCTCCACCACTCCACTGTTCAGGGGGCCTCGAACGAGTGCCTGCGCGTCACCGGTGGCACGCTGTCCTTCACCTCCGGCACCCTGCAGAGCTGCCCACAAGCGCTCCTCGCTCTCGGCGGCACCATCGAACTCCGCAACAACCTGGTGCGCGCCAGTGGCTCCAGCTCCGGCTCCCGCGCCGCCATCGCGTTGGGCGCTCCGACCACCCTGGTCCACAACACGATCACCGGCAACACCTATGGCGCCATCCAGATCAGCAACTTCTCCGGGGCCGTGGACTTCCATGACAACCTCATCACGTCCAACGGCAGCTTGGGCATCAGCTTCACCAGCAACGCCGCCCCCACCCAGACCCTGCATCACAACAACGTCTGGGACCATGTCACCAACTACCGCAACGAACTCGGCACGCTGGGCCCTGGCAGCATCTCCGCCCACCCGCTCTTCGTGAGCGCCTCGGACTTCCACCTCACCGAGAACTCTCCGGCGCGTCTGGCCGCCTCGGATGGCACCGATATCGGCGCCTTCACCTATTCAGGCGTCCCCACCCCTGCCCTCATGGGAGTCCTCTTCTCGGACAAGATCCTCACCGGTGCCAACACCCTGGATGGAGACCTGACTGTCCGCGCGGGGGTCACCCTCACCCTGGCTCCGGGCGCTTCCCTCATGCTCCCCGCCGCCGATGGCCTGCGCTCCGGCGTGGACACGGCACGCACCGAACTCATCGTCGACGGCACCCTCGTCGCCCAGGGCACCAGCACGTCGCCCATCACCCTCATGGCGACCGGTGCCTATGGCGTGCGCATCGTGAGCGGCTCGGCCACCTTCGACTCCGCCACCGTCAACGCGGGGCTCTATGGCGTGGTCAATTCCGGCACCACCACCTTCGCCAACTCCATCGTTCAGGGAGCCACCACCGAGTGCCTGCGCGTCACCGGCGGCACGCTGTCCTTCACCCACGGCACCCTGCGGAGCTGTCCCCAGGCGATCCTCACGACCGGGGGCGCCGTCGAGCTCACCTCCAGCGTGGTGCACACCAGCGGCGCCAGCGCGGGCAGCCGGTACGCCCTCAGCTTCGGTGGACCGGCCACCCTGGTGCATAACTCCATCATCGGCAACACCGAGGGCGGCGTCCTCATCAACAAGTTCTCCGGCGATGTCGACCTTCACGACAACCTCATCGCCTCGAGCGGCACCTTCGGCCTCTACTTCAACGATCTCACCCTCCCCACGCGCTCGGTCCACCACAACAACGTCTGGGGACATCGAGTCGGCAACTACGCCTACGTCAGCCCGGGAGCCGGCGGCATCTCCGCCAACCCGCTGCTGGTCAGCGCCACGGACTTCCGCCCCACCGAGAACTCGCCGGTCCGCATGGCCGCCTCGGATGGCACGGAGATGGGCGCCTTCGCCTATGAAGGTCATCCCACGAGTTCTCTCCAGGGCGTTCTCTTCTCGGACAAGATCCTCTCAGGTGCCAACACCCTGGATGGAGATCTCACCATCCGCCCCGGCGTCACCCTCACCCTGACTCCGGGCGCCTCCCTCACCTTCGCGGTTCCTGATGGCCTGCGCTCGGGGGTGGACACGGCGCGCACCGAGCTCATCGTCGACGGCACCCTCGCGGTTCAAGGCACCCTGGAGGCTCCCGTCACCCTCAACGCCACCGGAGCCTACGGTCTTCGCGTCCAGGGCACGGCGACCCTCGACTACGTCACCTTGAACGCGGGCCTCTTCGGCGTGAGCAATACGGGTACCTCGGCCCTCCACCACACCACGATCCAGGGGGCCACCACCCAATGCCTCCTCGTCGCGGGAGGCACCCTCTCCTTCAGCCATGGCGCCCTGCAGAGCTGCAGTCAGGCGATCCGTGCCGACGGAGGCATCACCGATCTCCTCTACAGCCTGGTGCGCACCAGCGGTAATCCGAGCTACGGCCAGGAAGCCATCGACCTGAGAGCCTCGGCCCACCTCGTCCACAACACGATCACCGGCAACACCTACAGAGCCCTCCGCGTACGAGATACCGCAGGCCCCGTCAGCATCTACGACAACATCATCACCGCTCGCTATCCCAACCCAGGCTTCAGCATCGATAGCACCAGCCAGCCTCGCGTCATCCACCACAATGACGTGTGGGACAATGGAACGGTCTACTACCCCATCATGCCTTCGGGCCCTGGCGGCATCTCCGCCAACCCGCTCTTCGTGAGCGATTCGGACTTCCGCCTCACCGAGTACTCGCCCGCACGCATGGCCGCTTCGGATGGCACCGACATGGGCGCCTTTGCCTATGAAGGCCACCCCACTCCAATCCTCACGGGCGTCCTCTTCTCGGACCTGACCCTCACGGGGGCCAACACCCTGGCGGGAGATCTGACCGTCCGTCCCGGTGTCACCCTCACCCTGGCTCCGGGTGCCTCCCTCACCTTCGCAACCACGGATGCGCTCGGCGCTGGCGCGGACACGACGAAGACCGAGCTCTTCATCGACGGAAACCTGGCCGTGCAGGGCACGAGTGACGCGCCAGTCACCTTCACCGCCACCGGCGCCGAGGGCGTGTTCATCCGAGGCTCGGCCGCCTTCGAGTACGCCACCATCCAAGCAGGCCGCATCGGCGTGCTCAGCACAGGTACCTCGACCTTCAGCCACTCCACCATCCAGGGCGCCGACACATGTCTGTATGTCAAAGGGGGCACCACGACGTTCAGTCACGGCACCCTGCGGAACTGCCATGCAGCCCTCCACACCAGTGGGGGGAGCACCCTGATGGAATACAGCCTGGTGCATGACAATGATCCCTTGATCTATAGCGCCTACGTCATTGGCCTGGCTGCGCCCACGGTCCTCCGTCACAACACCATCACCGGCAACCTCCAGGGCGCCATCGTCGTCTACGACTTCTCTGGGGAAGTGACCCTCACCGACAACGTCATCACCTCGAACGGCCTCCACGGCATCTACTTCCCCTACACCGGGCGCCCCGCTCGCTCGGTCCACCACAACAACGTCTGGGGCCACAGCGACTCCGACTACAACGTCTATGTCGTCCCGGGC
Organism: Hyalangium versicolor; assembly: GCF_020103695.1. Lineage (GTDB taxonomy): Bacteria > Myxococcota > Myxococcia > Myxococcales > Myxococcaceae > Hyalangium > Hyalangium versicolor. The sequence continues at coordinate 494,413 of NZ_JAHXBF010000003.1, read as the reverse complement.
CCCGGAAGCCTCTCCGTCGATCCCCTGTACGTCGGCGAGCCGGATTTCTCGCTCCAGGCCACCTCGCCGTGCCGACACGCCGCTTCCGATGGCCTGGACATGGGCGCCTTCCCCTATGTCCCGCCGAGTGCTTCCTACGTCGTCGTGATGCCCTCGGACTCCACGCTGGCCGTTCAGGGCACCCAGCAGTTCACCGCGACGGCGTATGACACCTCGGACACCCCAATCCCCGAGGCGGTGATCACCTGGTCCGCGAGCGGCGCGGCGGGAACCGTCGACTCGAGTGGCCTTTTCACCGCGAGCTGCGCGCCGGGGACGTACGCAGGTGCGGTCACCGCGACGGCGGATGGCCAGTCTTCCTCGGCGACGGTGACGCTCACTCCAGGCCCGGCTGCCCTCGTCACGCTCGCTCCCGCCGCAGCGACGCTGACGGTCCAGGATACGCAGCAGTTCACCGCGACCGTCCAGGACAACTGCCTCAACGTGCTGCCCTCGGCCCCGGTCTCCTGGATCGCGAGCAACGGGGGTGGAGCCATCAGCCCGAGCGGTCTGTTCACCGCGGGGACCACGCCTGGCATCTTCGAGCACACCGTGAGCGTCACGAGCGGCACCGTGTCTGCCACGGCCAGCGTCACGGTCAACCCGGGTCCGGTCCAGACCGTGCAGGTGACTCCTGCGTCCGTAGCACTGAGGGTACGTGGTACCCAGCAGCTCACGGCGACCGCAACCGATGCCTGGGGCAACCCGGTGTCCAGTACGCCGAGTTGGTCGGTCAGCTCGGCGGCCGTGGGCAGCATTGATGCCGATGGCCTGTTCACGGCCGGCTCCATCGCGGGGCTGTACCCCAACGCGGTGAGGGCGCAGATCGACGGCGTGAGTGGGTCCGCCGACCTCACGCTCACGCCCGGTGACGTCACGAGGATCGTCGTGACGCCCGCGCTCATCCAGGTGGGCCCTCGCGGAGTGCAGCAACTCAGCGCGAGAGCCGAGGATGCCGAGGGCAACGAAGTCCCCATCTCGCCCGTCTGGTCGGCCTTGCATGCGGCCGGCACCATCACCCCGGAGGGGCTCTTCACCGCGGCCCATGTACCGGGCACGTACCCAGAGAGCGTGATCGCCACGGCCAACGGCCTCACGGGGACGTCCTCGGTCGTCGTGGCACCCGGTCCCCTCCACCGCGTGGTGCTCTCGCCCCAGAATCCGACAGTGGTCATTCAGGGGACAGTTGCCTTCAGCGCGAAGGCCTATGACGCGTTCGACAACGAGCTGCGGATCCCCGCGACCTGGGAGACAGTCCACGGTGGCGGTACGATCGACGCCTCGGGCCTGTTCACCGCGGGCCTGGAGAGCGGGACGTTCGCGAACACCCTCCAGGTGACCGTGGGCGGCCAGAGCGTCAGCACCTCCGTGACCGTCGCCGACGACTTCGACGGCGATGGCATGTCCGACGCCTGGGAGGTGGCCCACGGGTTCGACCCGAGCTCACCGGGTGACGGAGCTCTCGACTCGGATGGAGACCAGCTCTCCAACGTCGCCGAGTTCGAGGCGGGCACCGATCCGCATGACGCCGACACGGATGATGATGGCGTCATCGATGGCCGCGAGCCTCGGCCTAATGAGGACACGGATGGTGACGGCCTGCCCAACGTGCGGGATCCGGACAGCGATGGCGATGGTCTGTTCGACGGAACGGAGATGGCGGTCTCTTCGCCGCCCGGCGGAACCGACGTGTCGAAGGAACAGTTCGCAGCTGACGCGGACCCAAGCACCAGCACGGATCCGCTCACTGCCGACACGGACGGTGACGGCCGCAAGGACGGTGAAGAGGACGCCAACCACAACGGCCTGCTCGACCCGGGCGAGACAGATCCGAACACACCCGACACGTTCTGCAGCGCGACTCCGGAGTGCGGTACGGGCAAGACGTGCCAGGAGGGTGTCTGTGTGGATGCACCCTCTGAGCCGCAGGATGAGAACAAGGGCTGCGGCTGCAGCGGATCGGGAGCCGGGGGCTCGGTGTTCGGCCTGTTGCTCCTCTCTCTCCTCGGGAGGATCAGGAGGCTCAGGTGGAGACGGTAAACGAGGCGCAACGGCGAGCGCTGGCGGAATTGTACGAGCGGCTGGAGGCGCGAGCGGCAGACACCACCCGCGAGCGCACCTGGTGGCCCTGCCGCATGGGCTGTGATCACTGCTGCCGCCATCTGGCCGACCCGCTGTCCATCACCGCTCTGGAGTGGACCGTTCTCTGGGAAGGCTTCCTTCAACTGCCCCGCGAAACCCAGGCGGAGATCCGCGCTCGGGCGGCGGAGTGGGAACAAGCGGGTGCGAAGCAGCCCTATACCTGCCCGCTCCTGGACGCGAACGTGGTCATCGCCCAAGCCCTGGAGCAGCACGGTGAGGAGGGCATCCTCTGGAGCAACCAGGATGCCCTGGAGGAGACGCTGAAGAGACTGGCAGGGCCCTCGATCACCTTCTTCGAGTGGTTCGCGGCCCACCCCGAGTGAGCCGGGGGTTTCACAGAGGCTCCCGGGCGTAGCTACGGCCTGAAAAGGCGAAGGCCACGCACCTCCCCCCCGGGGTGCGTGGCCTCCGTGTGACGGGCATCGAGAACTACAGGCTCCGCGCGCCCCTCACAGAGCGGCAACCAGGCACAGGTCCTCGCATGGTCTCTGCATGGTGCCTCCAGGACAGCCGACGGGTGGAGTCGCGTCGTCGTTGGAGGCACTCTGCGCCATCGGCAGCCCTGGCTCAGTGAATGGGTTCACACTGCCCCTGTGAAACGGCTCACACCCTGCGGCCTTCGAGCAGCTCACCCCGAGGCTGGGCGCAGGCCTTCCAGCAGAATGGTCAGGTAACGCTCGCCCAGGGCAAGTGGCTCACTTCCGATGCGCGCGGCGTGCTCGACACCGCACATCAGCCGCTGGATGTCTTCCGCGCCAATGTCGTCGCGCACCACGCCCGCCCGCTGGGCCCGTCCCAGCATCCGCTGGATGGCTCCGATGAGCCCGGCCTTCAGTTGCGACGTCCGGCTCTGGGCGTCCTTGGGAGCATTGACAACCTCCGCCAGTCCCACGTCCGCCAGCTGCAGCGCCAGGACCGCGCGCAGGAACCGCTGGAGACCGGCTCTCGGATCGTCGGACTCCTGCCCCTTGCGAGCCTCTTCGAGCAGGGCCTCGAGGTGCTCGTTCACAAGCGCCTCCAAGAGATCCTGTCGCGTGGGGAAGTGCCGGTACACCGTCCCCACTCCCACTCCAGCCGAGCGTGCGATCTGGTTCATCTGCAGGGAAGAATCGCCGTGGGCCAGGAGCTTGCGGGCCACCGAGAGCACGCGGTCCCGGTTGCGCGCGGCATCCGCCCGTAGCGGCTCCTCCTCCGGCGGCACCTCTCGCTTCTTCGGTGGGTCCTCCCGTTTCTTCATGTGCCGATCCTAACAACGAATCGGACTCCATATCCGAACGGATTGCGTATCCGTTTTGGCCCCTTTATATCCCCTTCAAGCGGATTTTCTATCCGGTTGGTGCCGATGTCCTGGCAGCCGTTCCCTGGAGGGAATCACCCATGCAGGATCGCGTCGCACTCATCACCGGAGCGAGCAACGGGATCGGGCTCGCTCTGACCCGCAGACTGCTCACGGAAGACTGGCAGGTCATCGCGCTGGTCCGCTCGGGCTTCGCTGAAAATGATCCGCTGATCCGCGAGAGCGTGAGCGAGAAGCGGCTTCGAATCTACAAAGCCGACCTCGGCGACTTCGACAGCCTGAGGGCCGCCTTGCGCGAACTCAAGGCCCGAGAAGAAAAGATCGATGTCCTGTTCAACAACGCGGGCGGCAGCATCCCGGAGCTCCGCTTCTCCAAGCAGGGACGCGAGCTGCACTTCGAGGTGCAGACGCTCGTGCCCTACATCCTCCTCATGGAGCTGAAGGAGCAGCTGCGAAGAGGGACGTTGAAGACCGTCATCAACACCTCTTCCGATTCGTTCCAATTCACCCGGAAGTTCGATCCCGACACGCTGGAGCGTCCGACCCACTTCAAGATGCTCTTCGGACCCTATACGGCAACCAAGCTGGCCGTCACCCTGTGGGCCCGGGAGATCGCCCCGCAGCTGGCTGCCGAGGGCATCAAGATCCGCAGCGTGGATCCAGGAGGCACCAACACCTTGAGGCGCAACAAGGCCTCAGGGCTCCCCTTCTTCGTGTGGACTCTCATGAAGCTGTTCTTCCCACCCCCCAGCAGCGGGGCTGCTCGGCTGTACGAAGGTGCGCTGGGAGACACCCGGGATGCGACAGGCGTCTACGTAAGCAGAGGCAAGGTGAAGGAACCGGGGTTCGCCGGGCAGGGACGCAAGGTCCTGGAGAAGGTCAGCGCCATCTACGCCGCCTACACCCTGAGCGCGAGTGCGGACCGCCCCAGTGTCTCCGAGCGCGTTCCGAAGTGACCACTCGCCGCTGACGGGACGGTAAAAACCCTTGTTCCTGCGCCTGGGAGCACTTTCATGCGTGGCCGAAAATGCCCACCCCGCGCACCCATCACCGTTCAGAGACTCCTAACGACACCAAGACAGGCAACGTCCGGGTACGAGGGGCCCGTCAGCACAACCTGAAGAACGTGGACGTCGAGATCCCTCGGGATGCCCTCGTCGTCTTCACCGGAGTCTCCGGCTCGGGCAAGTCCTCGCTGGCCTTCGGGACGCTCTATGCGGAGGCACAGCGGCGGTACTTCGAGTCCGTGGCGCCCTATGCACGGCGGCTGATCGATCAGGCCAGCATTCCCGAGGTCGATGCCATCGATGGGCTGCCCCCGGCTGTGGCCCTCCAACAGCACCGCGGCGCTCCGACGACCCGTTCCTCCGTGGGCAGCGTGACCACGATCTCCAACTCCCTGCGCCTGCTGTACTCGCGCGCCGGGACCTACCCTCCGAACCAGCCGCACCTCGACTCGGACGCGTTCTCGCCCAACACTCCGGCGGGCGCCTGTCCCAACTGCCATGGCCTGGGCCGCGTCTACGAGGCGACCGAGCGCTCCATGGTGCCGGATGACTCGTTGACCACCCGCGAGCGTGCGATCGCCGCATGGCCTCCCGCCTGGCACGGACAGAACCTGCGCGACATCCTGGTGACGCTTGGCTACGACGTCGACCGCCCGTGGCGGGAGCTCCCCCAGAAGGATCGGGACTGGATCCTCTTCACCGAGGAGCAACCCACCGTCCCCGTCTACGCGGGTTTCACTCCCGCTGAGACGCGCCGCGCCCTGAAGCGCAAGGAACCTCCCAGCTACATGGGGACGTTCACGAGCGCCAGGAAGTACGTGCTGCAGACCTTCGCCACGACACAGAGCGCGCTGATGAAGAAGCGGGTGTCGCAGTACATGGTGAGCGGCGAGTGCCCCCTCTGCCATGGCAAGCGGCTGCGTCGCGAACCCCTGTCCGTCACCTTCGCGGGACTCGACATCGGCGAGTTCTCCAACCTCCCGTTGAAGCGCGTGGCCGACATCCTGAAACCCGCAGCCGAAGGGAAATCCCAGGGCTCGGCCAAGCAGGCGCAACTCCACCCGGAGAAGGCCCTGGTCGCGCAACGAATCGCCAAGGATCTGCTGGCGCGCATCCAGGCCCTGACCGAGCTCGGACTGGGCTACCTCTCGCTCGATCGCAGCACCCCTACCCTCTCGCCCGGCGAGCTCCAGCGGCTGCGGCTCGCCACCCAGGTGCGCTCCAACTTGTTCGGCGTGGTGTACGTACTCGATGAGCCCTCCGCGGGCCTGCATCCCGCGGACACCCAGTCCCTGCTGAAGGCGCTCGATCAGCTCAAGCACTCGGGCAACTCGCTCTTTGTCGTGGAGCACGAGGTAGACGTGATCCGACACGCGGACTGGATCGTCGATGTCGGACCGGCCGCGGGCGAGCAGGGCGGACGCATCCTCTATAGTGGACCGCTCGAAGGGCTCCAATCCGTGGAGGACTCCCGGACACGGCGCTACCTCTTCGGAACCGAGACCGTGCAGCGCCGCACACCGCGCACACCCAAGGGATGGCTCCGACTCGAAGGAGTCTCACGCAACAACCTGCACGAGCTCGACGTGGCCTTCCCGCTGGGCGTATTCACCTCGGTGACCGGCATCTCCGGCTCGGGGAAGTCGAGCCTCGTGAGCCAGGTCCTCGTGGAGTTGGTCGCGGAGCACCTGGGCCACGAGTCCCCCTCCGACGAGGATGAGGGAGAGGAGCTGGAGCGCACCGTCGTGCTCACCACGGGTGGTCGAATCGCCTCGGGCCTGGAGGGCATCAAGCGGCTGGTGCGAGTCGATCAGAAGCCCATCGGCCGCACACCGCGCTCCAACCTGGCGACCTACACGGGCCTCTTCGACAGCGTGCGCAAGCTCTTCGCCTCGACCAAGGAAGCGAAGGCCCGCCGCTTCGATGCCGGGCGCTTCTCGTTCAACGTCGCCAAGGGACGCTGTGACACGTGCGAGGGCGAAGGCTTCGTGAGCGTCGAGCTGCTCTTCCTGCCCAGCGTCTACGCGCCCTGCCCCACATGTCACGGGGCCCGCTACAACGCCAAGACCCTGGAGATTCGGTATCGAGGCAAGAACATCGCCGAGGTGCTGGGGATGACCGTCGACGCGGCCCATGCGTTCTTCGCCGAGGAACCGCAGGTGCTCCGCTCGCTGAGCGTCCTGCGAGAGGTCGGCCTGGGCTACCTGCGGCTGGGCCAGCCCGCGACCGAGCTCTCCGGCGGCGAGGCCCAGCGGATCAAGCTCGCGACCGAGCTGCAGCGGACCCAGCGCGGCGACACGCTCTACATCCTCGACGAGCCCACCACCGGCCTGCACCCCTCCGACGTGGACAAGCTCATGACGCAGCTCAACGGCCTGGTCGAGTCGGGCAACACCGTCATCCTCGTCGAGCACGACATGCGTGTGATCGCCGCGAGCGACTGGGTGATCGACATGGGCCCGGGTGCCGGTGACGAGGGCGGCCGGGTGGTGGCCTCCGGAGCACCTGCCAAGATCGCGACCGTCTCGGCGAGCCGCACCGCGCCCTTCCTGGCGAGCGCCCTGTCATGAGCCGTCAGATGTGGAAGAGCTCGACGAACCGGGACAGCAGCTTGGGCTCCCCCGTGAGGCGGACACTCCCGTTGGCGATGGCATCCTCGGGGCTGAGCTCATCCGCCATCAGCGCCTTGATCGCGGGCCCCGTCTCGATGACGAGCTCCGCATCCGGCAGCGGGCCCTCCTTGACCGTGAGCTTCCCGTGGTCGACACGCACGTGGAAGACCACCGGGCCCACGCGCAGCTCATAGCTCACGGTGACATCACGCGCCGCCTCGGGGCGGAAGGTCGAGCGCATGGCCATGATCATCGAGTCCACCGTGACGATCTCCTCCGGTCCCGGCACCGTCAGGGCCTTGGCGCCCCAGCGGCCCAGGCGCATGACGATGTCTTCGAGCTCGTTGCCGTACTCGGTCAGCTCGTACACGACGGAGCCCAGCGGCCGAGGCAGCACCCGGCGGCGAACGACGCCCGCCTGCTCCAGTTCCTTGAGCCGCGCCGAGAGGATGTTCGTCGGGATCTTCGGGAGCCCCTGACGCAGATCGGTGAAGCGCTTCGGGCTGACCAGCAGATCCCGAACAATGAGCAGGGCCCAGCGCTCGCCCACGAACTCCAAGGCTCGCACCAGTCCGCAGAACTGTCCGTACTCGCGCTTGGCCATCGCCTCATCATAACGAGGCTTGCCTTGGCATACCGTCGAAGACGGCTCAGAGGTTCCGCAGGACGTTCATCGTGTCGTCGCCCTTGAGCATCTTGGTGATCAGCTCAGTGGCTTGCGACTCGTTCTCGAACTTGAACTGGGCCTCGAGGAATGGGCGTTGCTCGGGGGGCGCGGCCGCGACCATCTGGCTCTGAACCTGGGACAGATGCTCGCGATGCGAGAAGATCATCTGAGAGATGTCTGATTGACCTCCACTGACCGGGCCGGCCATCTTCTTATCCTCCGAGAATCCCAGGGGTCATGCCCTGGTACGCGTACTCCTGACGCAGATTATCGCAAAGCCGCACGGAGAGTTGTCAGTCCCCGTAAATAGCTGGAACCCAGATAAGCTGCGCGGCCCATGACCACCGATCTGGCGCAGGACCCCACGATCTCCCGCCTCCTTCACTGGCTCGAGCAGGGTGGAGCCTCTTTCTCCAAAGTCCAGATCGGCGCCTCGGCCACGGGGGAACGGGGCCTCTTCGCGGCCACGGACCTCGCCGCGGACGAGATCTTCCTGCGGATTCCCCTCAGCCACCTGGTGACACACAAGGTCGCCCGGAGCTCGGACATCGGCCGTCTGCTCGTGGCCCACCCCGAGCTCGACACCCCGGACCTGTACATGGCGGCCTTCCTTCTCCAGGAGAAGGAGCGAGGCGAGGCCTCCTTCTGGAAACCGTTCCTGGACGTGCAGCCGACGGCCTTCCCCACCCACCCCTACTACTATGGGGAGAGCGAGTTCTCCCTGCTGAAGGGCTCGCTGCTGCCAGAGGTGCTCGCCGTCCACCGCCAGGTGATCGAGCACCTGTACCTCAGTGCGGTCAAGCTCGTACCCGAGTTCAGGCGGTTCCCGCTCGACCAGTTCGTCTGGGCGCACCTCGATCTCATCACCCGCCAGTTCAGCCCGAAGCTGGAGGGGAACTCGATCACCTGCCTGGCTCCCGTGGGGGACATGATCAACGCCTCCAACCCCTGGAACTCCACCTATGGCTGGTCGCCGGATGGGCAGTTCTACGAGATGAAGACCCGGCAGGCCGTCGCCCGCGGCCAGGAGCTCGCCACCACCTACGGCAACAACAGCAACCTCCACCAACTGCGCTATTACGGGTTTGTCTTCGAGCACAACCCGAACAACGAGGTTCTCGTTCCGTTCGAGCTGCCCAAGGAGGATCCGCTCCTCGAAAAGAAGCTGCGGATGCTCGGGATCACCGATCCTTCCTCCCGGCAGGTCTTCTCGCTGCCGCTCTGGCCAGATGTGAAGATCATCACCGAGCTGGTCTCCGAGCTGCGCATCGTCCACGCACAGGCCGAGGAGCTGGCCGTGCTCGAGAGCGCTCCCGATCCGCTCGTCCGCGCCAAGGCGATGCTGAGCCCGGTCAACGAGGCACGGGTCTTCCGCGCCCTCGCCACCCTCTGCAAGGCGCACATCCAGACCTACGAGACCTCCATGGAGGAGGACACGCGGCTGCTCCAAGAGGGCAACCTCACCCTGAACGCGCGCAACTGCATCCTGCTGCGCCGCGGAGAGAAGCAGATCCTCAAGGTGTACGCCGAGGCCGGCTGACCCGAGCGCCCGCCGAGCGGGACCTGATCCAACGGGTATCTTGTCAAGCGGTTCCGGCCCGGCCGCGCACCTTTGCCAGCAACCTGTCAGGCGAGGATTGACTCCGCTGCCCCCGGCTTCCACGATCGCGCCCATGCTCGGTGCGCGCACTCGATCCTCGTCCTCGAAACTGCTCCTGACCTGCCTGCTCGTCACACTCACGGGCTGCTTGGGAGACCCTCCCGATCCTCCGCACCTCGATCCCGATGGAGGCTCCGGCAAGGATGGAGGCCCGACGGGAGGACCGGACGGCGGACCGACTGGAGGACCGGACGGAGGGCCCGATGGAGGCCCCAACCCCACGAACTGTGGCAACCGGGAGATCCAGGCCGGTGAGGCCTGCGATGACGGAAACAAGACCTCCGGGGACGGCTGCGCCGCGGACTGCAGGACCATCGAGCCGGGGTGGTTCTGTGACACCGCGGGCGCGCCCTGCATTCGCAACGTGTGCGGTGATGGCCGCACCAGCACCGGTGAGACGTGCGACGATCGCAACACCACTCCCAACGATGGATGCAGCGCCACGTGCACCCAGGAGAGTGGCTGGTACTGCCCGCCGGGCGGAGGCCGCTGCACCGCCGCGCAGTGCGGTGACGGCATCATCGCTGGAGACGAGGAGTGCGAGGACAACGACAACCCGCCCGCGAACGGCGATGGGTGCTCCAGCGAGTGCCGCCTGGAGAATGGCTACAAGTGCCCCACTCCGGGCCAGGCCTGTGTCCGCACCACTTGCGGCGACAAGATCGTGGAAGGCACCGAGCAGTGCGACGACGGCAACCATGACATGGGCGATGGCTGCTCGCCGCTGTGCGTCCGCGAGCCCAACTGCACCAACGGCAACTGCGTCCCGGTGTGCGGCGACGGAGTGATCCTCTCGGGCGACAACACCGAGGAGTGCGACGACGGCAACCTGCGCGAGAACGATGGGTGCTCGGCCACCTGCAAGCTAGAGCCGGGCTTCGACTGCAAGATCATCGTCGAGGCGCCGCCCGACGCGATCACCATCCCCATCGTGTACCGGGACTTCATTGGCAAGGACAGCCAGGTCAACGGCACGAACCTGGTCCATCCGGACTTCAACGACAAGACGGGCAATGGTGAGAAGGGAATCGTCGCCACCCAGCTCGGCTCGGATGGCAAGCCGGTGTACGCGGTGACGAACGTCAACAACAGCACCACGCACGGGAAAACCTACTTTGATCAGTGGTACCGCGACACGGCGAACGTGAACAAGCCCATCGTCTCCACGCTGGTCCTGGACCGCATCCCCAATACGACGTCGTACCAGAAGAACTACCCGGCCTTCTTCCCGCTCGACAACCTGGGGTGGGTGGCCTCGGGCGAAGAGAAGCGGCTCACCAACAACCACAACTTCAGCTTCACCAGCGAGGTCCGCTACTGGTTCGAGTACAAGGGCACGGAGGAGCTGGAGTTCGTCGGAGACGACGATGTCTGGGTGTTCATCAACAGACGCCTGGCGGTGGATCTGGGCGGTCTGCACTCCGCGCAGACAGGCACCGTCAAGCTCTACGAGAAGTCCCAGGAGCTGCAGCTCATCGTGGGCAAGGTCTACGAGGCCGTGGTGTTCCAGGCGGAGCGCCACACCACCGAGTCCTCCTACAAACTGACCCTCAGCAACTTCGTCACCCGCCGCACCCGTTGCGCGACCACCTGTGGCGACGGCGTCGTCCAGCCGCCCGAGCAGTGCGACAACACGACGAACACTGGCGGCTACGGCCAGTGCGCTCCTGGCTGCGTGCTGGGGCCGCGCTGCGGTGATGGCGTCATCCAGTCGGAGGCCGGCGAGGAGTGCGACGACGGCAACACCAACAACGGCGACGCCTGCAGCAACACCTGCCAGGTCATCTTCGGCTGAGCGAACTCGCCGCCAGCCCGAGGCACGGCATGATGACTGGAGCGGTGTGGCTGGCGGCGCTGTTGGCGCTGGGAGGGACGGACATGCAGTGGACGCCCCAGACGAGCGGGGCGTCCCAGCGCCTGCGCGGGGTCAGCGCCGTGGATGCCCGCGTGGCGTGGGCCAGCGGGAACAAGGGGACTTTCTCTCGGACGACGGACGGGGGAAAGACGTGGAAGGCGGGCACCGTCCCGGGTGCGGAGGAGCTCGACTTCCGCGACGTGGATGCGTTCAGCGCCAGCACGGCCTATCTGCTCGCCATCGGCGAGGGGGACAAGTCGCGCATCTACAAGACGGTGGATGGCGGAGCGCACTGGGCGCTGCAGTTCACCAACCCCACGCCCAAGGCCTTCTTCAATGCGATGGCCTTCTGGGATGAGCGCCATGGCATCGCCTTCAGCGATCCGGTGGAGGGGCACTTCGTGGTGGTGGTGACCTTGGATGGAGGGGCCTCTTGGAAGCCCGTCCCTGCCGAGGCGCTTCCCGCCGCGCTGCCCGGCGAGGGAGGTTTCGCGGCCAGCGGCACGAGCATCACCGTCCACGGAGAGGGCCACGTCTGGTTCGGGCTCGGCGGCCCGGCGGCACGAGTGCTCCATTCTTCGGACCAGGGCCGCACCTGGACGATTGCGACCACGCCGCTGGCCACGGGGGATGGCGCGGGCGTCTTCTCCCTCCTCTTCTGGAACGAGCGCGAGGGCATTGCCGTGGGGGGCAACTACCACCACCCCGAGGATCCCACCGGCAACGTGGCCTTCACGCGCGATGGAGGGCAGACCTGGAGCGTGCCCACCGGTCCGCGCCCCGCTGGCTACCGCTCCTGCGTGGCGCAACTCCGTGGCGAGAAGGGCCCGACACTCGTCACCGTGGGCCCGTCCGGTGCTGATGTCTCCGAGGATGGGGGCCAGAGCTGGAGGCCCCTGGGCTCCACGGGCTTCCATGCGATCTCCACCGCTCGTTCCGGGAAGGGAGCCTGGGCCGTGGGAGAGGAAGGCCGTATCGCCGCGCTCCAGCCGACGCCCAGCGCAGGGAAGAAGTAAGCCAGAGCGGGCGGATTCTGAGAAAGCGAGAGCCGTCGCTCAACCGCCCCGTCCCCAGAAAAATCGATCGCCTGGACCGAAATACCCCGTTAATTCCGGCGTTCCATGGCAAGCGGATTTTCCGCTGATACCCGTTCTGGAGACACCATGAGACTGAGTGAGCGCGGAGTCGCCCGCGGTGCCGTGCTGTTCCTCTGCGCGTGCTTGTTGCAAGCCTGCGGCGAGGGTCTGCCTGAGACGACGGCTGTCACCTCGACCCGGAGCGCGCTGGAAGCGAAGGCCTTGGCCTCGGGCGACATCCTGGCGCAGCTCCAGGCCATCCCCGGCATGACGGTGCTGGCGGAGAAGCCCGTCCCCGGCAACCCGTCCCTGCGCTACTTCGTGCTGGACTACGATCAGCCCGCGGACCACCGCCACCCCGAGGGCGAGCACTTCCAGCAGCGCATGACGCTGCTGCACCGCTCGGCCGAGGCCCCCATGGTGCTCGCCAGCACGGGCTACGATCTCTACTCGTACCAGCCCGTCAACACCGAGCCCTCCTACCTGCTCACCGCCAACCTGCTCTACGTGGAGCACCGCTTCTTCGCCACGTCGACGCCGGCCTCCAGCAACTGGAAGCTGCTCGACATCAAGCAGGCCGCCGCGGACCACCACCGCATCATCCAGGCCCTCAAGCCGCTCTACCCGGCGAGCTGGCTGACCACCGGTGGCAGCAAGGGTGGCATGACGTCCATCTACCACCGCTACTTCTATCCCAACGACGTGGACGCGACCGTGGCCTACGTGGCCCCCAACAGCTACCTCGATGGGGATCCGCGCTACTCGCTCTTCCTCAACAAGGTGGGCACCGCGGAGTGCCGCGAGAAGCTGCGCCAGGTGCAGCGCGCCCTGCTCCAGCGCCACGCGGAGATCCAGCCCTTCCTCGACGAGCTGACCGCCTACGGCATCACCTTCAACGGGCTCGGTCTGGACAAGGCGTATGAGTTCGCCGTCACCGAGGCTCCCTTCACCTTCTGGCAGTACGGCTATGGCGTGGACGCTTGCGCGGACATCCCCGCCGCGAACGCGCCCGCCGCGGCCCTGTTCCAGTTCCTCGAGGACACCAACGCCGTGGACCTCTACTCCGACGAGGGACTCGAGCCGTATGCGGCCTACTACTACCAGAGCGCCACGCAGCTCGGCGGCCCGAGCTACTCCGAGGCCCACCTGTTCCCGCTCCTGCGCTACCCCCTCCAGGACAGGTCCCGGAACTTCCCGCCCTATGGCGCGGACAAGGACTACGACTTCCTCTCCATGCACCTCGTGGAGCTTTGGATGAAGAAGAGCGCCCAGCACATGATGCTCATCTATGGAGAGAACGATCCCTGGTCCTCCGGCGCCTTCGAGGTGAACCCGGCCAATGAGTCGGCCCGGTACTTCGTGGCGGGTGGCAACCACGGCTCCTCCCTCTACGATCTGCCCGCCGCGGAGCAGAGCGCGGCGCTGCAGCAGCTCTCCGACTGGATGGGCGCGCCCGTCCGGCCCTATCCGTCCGCGGCGGCCCGCAGCGCGGCGGAGGATGTGCCCGTGGTGAACCCCGTCCTCGAGCGGCGTCACCGCCTCTGAGTCGCCTTCAGCCGAGCCGAACCTTCTCGACGAGAAAGTCGAGGAACGCACGCACACGGGCCGGCAGGTGCCCGCCCTGGCCCAGGAAGACGGCGTGCACGGGCTCGGTATCGCCAGGGTTGCGCTCCTCCAGCACGGGGAGGAGCCGGCCGGCCACGATATCCGCCCGGACCTGGAACGCAGCGAGCCGAGCCAGCCCCAATCCCGCCAGCGCGAGGTGACGCACCGCCTCGCCGTCGCTCACCTTCGCGTTGCCGACAGGGGGCACGGTGATCGGGCCGCCGCGATCCTTGAGCGGCCAACCCTCCATCGCTCGCGCATAGCTGAAACCGATCCGGTTGTGCTTCTCCAGATCTCGGGGCGTCCTGGGCATTCCGAAGCGCTCGATGTAGGCCGGTGCTCCGACGATGACCATCCGTGTCTCGCCGAGCTTGCGCGCGACGAGCCGTGAGCTCTTCAGCGGCCCGGCGCGGATCGCCACGTCCGTGCGCTCCTCCACCAGATCGATCACCCGATCGGTCAGCACCATGTCCAGGGAGACCTCCGGGTAGCGGGCCAGGAACTCCGGCGCGAGCGGCAGGAGGAAGTGCGTGCCGAAGGGCACGTTGGTGTTGACGCGCAGCCGGCCACGCGGGACTTCGCTCGCGGCCGCGCCTCGCTCAGCCTCTTCCAGATCGGCCAGGAGGCGGAGGCTGCGCTCATAGAACGTGCAGCCCTCGGGCGTGAGCTGCAGGCCCCGGGTCGAACGGTTGAGGAGCCGGACTCCCAGGCGGCTCTCCAGCCGAGCCACCAGCTTGCTCACCGCGGACGGCGTCATGCGGAACGCCCGGGCCGCCGCCGAGAAGCCTCCCAGCTCGACGACCCTCACGAACACTTCCATCTCGCCCGAGCGATTGACGTCCAGTCGTCCCATCGTGAGTTCAACTCACAAGTCCTGTGCTTTCAGCAAGTCTACCTCACGAATGCCGGGCCTCCCATATTGGGGACATCCCTCCCGCTCGCAGGAGCCCGTCATGAGCCCACAGAAGAAGGTTGCCCTGGTCGTCGGAGCCCAGGGAGTCATTGGCCGCAACCTCGTCGATCACCTCGCGGCACTCGGCGATTGGGACGTCATCGGCCTGTCGCGCCGCGGTGGAACATCATCGGGCCGCGTCCGCCATGTAGCCGTGGACCTGCTCGATCGCACCCACTGCCGCGAGAAGCTGAGCGGCCTCTCCCAGGTGACGCACATCTTCTACGCCGCGTACCAGGACCGGCCAACCTGGGCCGAGCTGGTGCCTCCCAACCTCGCCATGCTCGTCAACGTCGTCGACGCAGTGGAGCCCGTCGCGCGCGGACTGCGGCACATCAGCCTGATGCAGGGCTACAAGGTCTATGGCGCACACCTGGGCCCGTTCAAGACGCCTGCTCGCGAGAGCGATCCCCACCACATGCCACCCGAGTTCAACGTCGATCAGCAGGCCTTCCTCGAAGAGCGGCAGAAGGGCCAGGGCTGGAGCTGGTCGGCGCTGCGCCCGTCCGTGGTGTGTGGCTTCGCGCTCGGCAACCCCATGAACCTCGCCATGGTGATCGCGGTGTACGCGGCGATCTCGAAGGAGCTCGGGCTGCCCCTGCGCTTCCCTGGCAAGCCTGGCGCTTACGACAAGCTGATCGAGATGACGGATGCAGGACTGCTGGCGCGAGCCACCGTCTGGGCCGCCACCGATGAGCGCTGCGCCAATCAGGCCTTCAACATCAACAACGGGGACCTGTTCCGGTGGAATGAGATGTGGCCGAAGATCGCCCGCTTCTTCGAGCTCGAAGTGGCGCCTCCCCTGCCGATGTCGCTCGACGTCATCATGGCCGACAAGGAGCCCCTCTGGAATGCCATGACCGAGAAGCATGGACTCGAGCGGCATCCTTATAAGGACGTGTCCTCCTGGCGCTTCGGCGACTTCGTGTTCGCCTGGGACTATGACGTCATCGCGGATGGATCGAAGGCTCGCAGGTTCGGCTTCCACGAGTTCGTCGACTCGGAGGAGATGTTCCTGAGGATCTTCGCAGACCTCCGCCGACGCCGGATCATTCCCTGAGCCGCTCCCTCGCACCCGGTCCTCGGCTCCGCCGAACTGGTATGACAACCCTACCAGCTCGCGCAGACCGCGCCCGACAGGCCTCCTTATGTAAGAATGGGCCGCGACAGCTCCGTCGAGGTGCCTTGACGTGGAGTTCTTGCTCGCGGGTCTCTTCATCGTCGTCGCGATCGCGGTGCTCATCCTGGTGCGATGGCGCCGGGCGAGACCAGCCCCTTGCCTTCCCCAGCAATACGAGGCCGTGCCGCGAACAGGGACCTTCGCGCTGAAGGTCCTCCATGCGCTGCCGCCGTTCGTTCGAGAGCGACCGGTGCTCGAAGGCCAGACCCCGGAGTGGCGCGCCGAGATGGAGGCCGTGGGTCACCACCTCCGCCGCTCCAGGGTCCGCAAGGTGGTGTTCGTCCACGGCACCTTCGTCGGTGACGATCCCACCTTGATGCTCACCTCGCTGGCTGGCCCACTGTCCGCGCTGAGCCCGGAGTTGTTGCCCACCCTGCGGCGCGTCTCCAAGTTCTCGAGCGATCGCATGATGGGCGATCTCGGCAACTACACCGCCGAGTACGTGTCGCTGTTCGAGCAGGCCCTGGGAGGGGGCTTCGAGTCGACGCGCTTCCTCTGGTCCTCGGCAAATCACCACGTTGCCCGGCTGCTCGCGGCCGCGAACCTGCTGCGCCTGCTGTCTGCCGCGGAGTTGGGGCGGGCCCGCGCGCTGCTGGTGGGACACAGCCACGGCGGCCAAGTGTTGGCCCTGCTCACGCAGCTCATCTACCCCACCGCGACGGCGCCGAAGCTGTGGGATGCCCTGCGCGAGCTCGGTGAGCCCGCCGATGAGCTGAAGAAGCTGGCGCTCACGTTGGCGCGGTCCCGGCTCGACATCGCCACCTTCGGCATGCCTCCCCGCTACGGCTTCGCGACGGGCCCACGCTGCCGCGCCCTGCATGTCGTCAACCACCGGGGGCAGGAACCCCGTGCGGCCTCGCTCGGAGGCGTGCTCTACACGGAGGGCGGCGACTACGTGCAGCAGTGGGGAATCGCGGGTTCCGATCTGCCGGCCTCCAACGCGAAGGAGCGGGAGCTCGCCGCGCGCCTGGATGCCCTCCTCGGAGCCGGCTGCGATGTGAAGGCATGGCTCCAGCACGTGCGCCACCGTGCTCGAGTGTCCCAGTACGGCTTCAGCTACCTGGTCGACTACGGCGATCGCGGCGTGGGCGGAATGCCCAACTTCCTGGGCACCTGCTTCGGACACGGCGTCTATACCCGCTACGACGCGATGCTCTTCAACGCCGAGCTGCTCGCGACCCATTTCTATGGCTACGGCCGCGGCTCGCGGGCGGCATAGAGTGCGCCCATGACGAGTTTGCCCACCCTGGCCGCCCACGAGGAGCACGAGCTCTCGCTCCTGCTGTCCGGAAGGTGCCGCCGCTGCGCCGAGAGGCTCCCAGGCGGCACCGCCCTGCGAGGCCGCCCCTGCCCCCGCTGCGGTGAGCCGACGCTGCCCAGCGCCATGGATCGCGCGGCGCTGCACGAGCTCCACGGCACCCAGTCCACCGTCCGCTTGTGGCTGGCCGTGGCGGCCGTGACGGCAGGTGCACTGGTGGCGAGCTGGTTCCCGCTCGTCAACTCGCTGCTGCTGGCCGGAGCGCTGGTGTGGATCCGCTTCACCATCGTCAGGCCCGGGCTGACGCTGCTCACGCCCCGGCGGCGCATCGTCACACGGTGGACGCTGCGGCTGGCCACGGGCTGCTTCCTGGCACTGAGCGTCATCGTGCTGGAGCTGCTCACGCTGATCCCAGCTGCCGGGGCGGTGGTGAAGACGGTGGTGAGCGCAGGCCAGGTCGCCGCCGCCGGAGGAGCCACCCGGAGCTATCTCTCATGGCAGGTGGGCCGCGAGGGGCGCGGCGAACCGGTCGCCCTCTGGGAGGTGGCACTGCTCGCGGTCTGGACCGTGGTGCTCCTGGCCGTGGTGGCGGGAATGGTGGCCGTGGTGCTGTGGATCCTCGGCAAGCTCGGACTGCTGCACGCTCGGGCGCTCCAGATGATGCAGGAGGCCAGGCCATGATCTCCTACGCATTTGTCGCCCAGCTGCTCGGGCTGAGCAGCGCCTCGGGCACTCGCGCCGGGCTGAGCCTGCTGGCGGTGGCGGTGGCCTCGCACGATGGCTACGTGTCCCTGCCTCCCGAACTGCAGTGGATGGCCCTCCCGGGCGCCATGGCGGCCTTCGCGGTCATCCTCATCTTCGAGATGATCACCGTCCGCGATGAAGACATGCACTCACTGCTGGGGCTGGTCCAGTATGGCCTCAGTGCGGGGAGCGGTGCCCTGGCGGTGATGGGCTCGCTCAACGTGGAGACGCAGCAGCTCCCCGAGTGGGCGGTGGGAGGCGGAGGCGCGCTGCTCGCGGTGGCAACACTGGGGCTGCGGCGGCGCGTGCACAACGAGTTCGTGGGCCTCGAGAGCCATGTCTTCCACCCCGTGAAGTGGCTCAACCGCTTCCAGGAGGGCGGCGTGCTGGGGCTGTGCGTGGCCGTCTTCATGGCCCCGGCGCTGGCGCTCGTCCTGGTGGTGCTCATGGCGGCGGCGGGAGTGGCGGCGGCCCTCGTGGCACACCGCATGGAGGCGAGGCTCTTCCGCCGCCCGTGCCCGAGCTGCGGCGCCTCCATCCGGGTGGAGGCCTCTCGCTGCGCGCACTGCCGGGCGGAGGTTCCCGTGGCGAAGCCACTCGAGCTGGGGGTGGGCTCACGCTGAAGGTACAAAGTTCTCCTTTCACCACATCAGACAACTTCTACCCACACGCGCCGACAATTACTCCAGACCCACAACCCAAGGGCGCGACGATGCGGAAGAAGCGGCTGGGCGATCTGCTTCTGGAGAAGGGGCTGGTGGACGACATCCAGCTCCGAGCGGCACTGGGCTTCCACTACAAGTGGGGCGTGCCCCTGGGGCAGGTGGTGGTGGACAAGGGTTTCTGCACCGCGCAGCAGGTGCTGGAGCTGCTCTCCAGCCAGGAGCACCTGCCCGCGATCGATCTGGATCAGCAGACGCTGGATCCCAGCCTGGTGGATCTGCTGCCAGTGGAGACGGCCGAGGCGTGCCGGGTGATTCCGCTGCGCGTCGAGGGTTTGCGGCAGTCCGAGCTGGTGGTGGCCGTGGCTGCTCCGGCGCGCCCCACCGTGCTGGACGAGGTGGCCCGGGTGGCGGGCAAGTCGCGCGTGGTGGCGCTACTGGCCACGGATCGCGCCGTATCGCGGGCGATCGATCGGCTCTACTACCCACACCTCATCGGGGCCGAGCGCCCCATCGAGCCGATTCCCCTCCCCGAGGCGGATGAGCACCTGCCGCTGGTGACGGATCGCGCCGAGTATCTGATGATCGCCCGCGTCGTGCAGAGCGGAGCCCCCGTGCCAACCGTCGAGCAGAACGGCCTGCCGGTGATGCTGCCGCTGGCGGCGGACGTGCCCTTCGACGCGCGCGTCACCGAGCCGGAGATGCCCAAGGTGGCGGCGGTGCCCGAGCCTGAGGTCTGGGTGTACGGCTGGGGCGCCCAGGCCACGGAAGGGCTGATGAAGCTGCTCGCGGACGAGGGTCTGCGGGCCCGGGTGGCGCGCACAGAGGACGTGCTGAAGGCGAGCCCCCGCACGGTGGTGCTGACACCGCTGCAGTCGGTGGAGTCCGTGAAGCGGCACGGTATCCGGGCGCAGTTGCTGGTGGCGGGCCGGGCGCACGATCGAGACCGGGCCCTGGCGATGGGGGCGCATACCTTCCTGTCGGGTCCGCTGCGCACGGACCAGCTGATCCGCGAGGTGCGCGAGCGCGCCGGGGGAGGCCTCTCGCCCATGCGCCAGGCGGGCTGATCCTTCGGGGCCCCCTGCCCTCCTCTGGCCGTTTCGTGCTACCGGAGGAGCGTGGAGACGTGGTTCACCCCTTTCGAGCCGCAACCCGCTCCGTCCGAGCTCCCTGAGGAGTTCCCGAGCCCCCTGGACGAGCTGGGCCCCCACGCGCTGGCTCGCCTGGCTGCGGAGCGGATGCAGGCGGAGCTCCGGGCTGGATCCGTCGCCCCGGGGGTTCCGGCCTCGGGGCTCGATGGTCCGGAGGGCGGAAAGATGTTCGGCGTGCTGGTCGTGCAGGAGCCCGGCGGCCGCATCGGATTCCTTCGCTCCTTCTCCGGGATGCTCGATGGACGGTGGGACGTGCCGGGCTTCGTGCCTCCGATGTTCGACCGCGAGGCGCGCACCCACGTGGAGCCTGCGGGCGAGGCCGTGGTCAAGGCGCTGCTCGCCCGAGCGGAGGCGCTTCGGACCTCACCGGAGTTCGTCGCGCTCCAGCAGGCCCACGCGGAGCAGGAGGTTCGCCACGCCGCGGAGCGAGAGGCGATGCGCGCCGTGCACGAGGCTCGGAAGCGGCAGCGCCATGATCGGCGGGCCGAGTTCGTCGCGGCGGACACGCTCTCGGAGGCCGAGAAGCGCCAGGCCCTCCATGCGCTCGACCAAGAAAGCCGAGGCGACAAGGCGGAGCGGCGCCGGTTGGAGGCAGCCCAGACAGAGGAGTGGCAGACCATTCAGCCAAAGCGAGCGCGGCTCGAGCGGCGGCTCCGTGCACTCGACCGGCTGCGGCGCATCGTCAGCCGCACGTTCATGAAGCGGATCCACGACAGCTACGTGCTCCCCAATGCTCAGGGGGAACGCCGTTCGCTGAGAGCCCTGTTCCCGGCCGGAGAGCCTCCCTCGGGGGCTGGAGACTGCGCGGCACCGAAGCTCCTGGCCTATGCCTTCACGCACGGGCTGCGTCCGTTGGCGCTCGCCGAGTTCTGGTGGGGTTCTCCGCCTCCCGCGGGAGGCCGTGTCGCAGGGGCTTTCTACTCCGCATGCCGGGATAAGTGCGGACCGCTCCTGCCCTTCCTACTGGACGGTCTACGCGTCGCGCCTCCGCGAGCCTTCGCTCCGCCCGTGGTCACCGCCCAGGAGCTGCCCATCCTCTATGAGGATGAGTGGCTGGTCATCGTGGACAAGCCCTGCGGCCTGCTCTCCGTGCCCGCGAAGGATGCGTCGCTCACGGACTCGGTGGCGGCCCGGCTTCGCGCCCGTTACCCGCACGCGGCAGGCCCGCTGCTCGTGCACCGGCTCGACCTGGACACCTCGGGGCTGCTCGTCGCGGCCCTGGACCCAAGGACGCACGCGGACCTGCAGCGACAGTTCCTCCACCGTGAGGTCCACAAGCGCTACGTGGCCTGGCTCGAGGGCCTCTTCCCCGGCGAGCGAGGCACCATCGATTTCCCGATGCGCGTCGATCTCCATGACAGGCCACGGCAGATCCATGATCCCGTGCACGGCAAGCCCGCGGTGACGGAGTGGCACGTCCTGGCGCGTCGGGGCGAACGGACCCGCGTGGCCTTCTTCCCCCTCACCGGGAGGACCCACCAGCTCCGCGTCCATGCAGCACATCCGCTTGGGTTGGGCACCCCCATCGTCGGAGATCGCCTCTACGGGCGCGACGCGGATCGCCTGCACCTTCACGCGGAGTCTCTCTCGTTCCGGCATCCCCACACGGGACAGCGCGTGACCTTCGAGCGCCCGGCTCCCTTCTGATCGCGGCAACCCCGCCGGAAGCCCGATGACTCCCGGGAGCGGACTGCGGCACACTCGCGCCAGTGCGAAGCGACGCTGCGCCCGAGAACAATGACTCCCGCGAGGTCCCGATCGATGGACGCGCTCAATGAACCGCCCCCTGCAACTCGATGACTGGGGCGGCAGCGGTCCGGAACTGCACCTGGCCCACGCCAACGGCTTTCCTCCGGGCAGCTACCGCCGGCTCATCGAACTCCTGAAGCCGCGCTACCACGTCTTCACCCTTCGCAGCCGCTCCCTGGTACCGGGATCGGATCCACTGGAGATGCGGACGTGGGATGACATGGCCGACGATCTGGCCCAGGCGCTGCGAGCCCACGGCCTGGAGGGAGTGATCGGCGTCGGGCACAGCATGGGCGGCGTGGCCACCCTGCTCGCCTCAGTGAACGAACCGAAGCTCTTCCGAGCCGTGGTGGCCATGGATCCGGTCCTGCTCACGGGTTCGCGCCTGATGCTGCTCGGGTTGCTAAGCCTGCTCGGGCTGAGGAGCCAGGTTCCTCCCGCGAGCCTGGCCCGGCGCCGTCGCGAAGCGTGGAACTCCCGTGAGGAGGCCGCCGCGAGCTACCGCAAGAAGCCCCTCTTCCAGCGGTTCGATCCCGCCTCCTTTCAGGACTACATCGCCCATGGGCTCACCGAATCGCCCGGCGGAGGCTTCCGGCTCACCATCCCCACCGCCTGGGAGGCCCGCATCTTCGAGACCTCCCCCCGCGATGCCTGGCGCCAGCTGCGCTCGGTCTCGGTGCCGACGCTGGTGATCCGGGGAGGCGACACCACCACGCTCACTCCGGAGGCCCTGGATCGCGTCCGACGCACCATTCCAGGCGTCCGAGCCGAGGAACTCCCCGGCACCACCCACCTCTTTCCCCTGGAACAGCCCGAGGCGTGCGCAAGGACCCTCCTCTCGTTCCTCGATACCTTGTGAGGGCGGCGCGCACAGGGGCCTGTTCCGGAAAAAACGACACGTGGAGTGACAGATTGAAATGCCTGCGGTGTTAGCGGGCCCATGCACGTATTGCGTTATCCCCCTTGGCTCGTTCTCCTCGTGCTCAGCGTCCCAGGCATATCGGGAGCACAAGGCGTCCCATCAGGAGCCAGTGAGCCGCGATCAGTGGAGGTGGAGGTCCAGGCTCACGATGGAGGCAGCTCGGTTTCCGCCGAGGACGCCAGGCGCCTGGGCCTGAATACCGATGGAGGCGTGGCCGAGCTGGTCCCTCCAACGCTGCTGGCGGACTCTCCGGCCACCTGGCCCGAGGGCCTCGAGGGCACAGCTGCTGAAGTGACGCTGGAGCTGCTCATCGACGAGCACGGAGAGGTGACCGAATCCCACGTGGTCCAGGAGGCTGCGGAGCCGCGCCTCACCGACGCCGCGGTGAAGGCCGCTCCGCACCTGCGCTTCCAGCCAGCGACCCTGGGCGGCGCTCCCGTCTCTGTCCGCCTGCCCTTCGTCTACCGCTTCGTGCCGCCTCCTCCACCCGCTGCCGCTGTGGCCCATCTGACCGGAGAGGTACGGGCTCGCGGCACTCGACGCCCGCTGGCGGATGCGACGCTCTTTCTGGATGGCGCCACCACCCCAGCGGCCACCGTGAATGCCCAGGGCCGCTTCACACTGGAACTCCCGCCCGGTCCCCACCAGGTGCAGGTGCACGCGGCGGGTCACGAGCAGGCCACCTTCGAGGAACAGCTCACCCCCGGCCAGACGCTGGACGTCATCTACCGGCTGCGGCCCGGCGTGGTGAACCCCTACGAGACGGTGGTCCGTGACGATAAGCCTCGCACGGAGGTGACGCGCATCAGCCTGCACGAGCAGGAGATCCGCGAGGTCCCCGGCACCCAGGGCGATCCGTTCCGCGTGGTGATGCTGATGCCGGGAGTGGGCAGCCTCGCCTCGGGCGTCAGCTACCCGGTGGTGCGCGGCAGTCAGCCGGCCGCCACCGGCTTCTTCCTGGATGGCGTGCGCATCCCCATGCTGTACCACCTGATGCTGGGGCCCGCGGTCATCCACCCGGACTTCATCGACACGGTGGACTTCTATCCGGGCACGCCTCCCGTGCAGTTCGGGCGGCTGCTGGGAGGCGCGGTCGAGGGCCGCTTGAGCCGCCCCCGTGAGGATCGGTTCCACGCCACGGCCTACGCGGACTTCATCAACGCCGGTGGCTTCGTCGAGTACCCCTTCCAGGAAACCGGCACCTCCATCAGCGTGGCTGGCCGGGTCAGCTACACCGGCGTCCTCATCTCGCTGGTGAGCAACTCGCTGAATCTGGCCGAGGACGACGGCAGCGTGCGTGCCGGCTTCTGGGACTACCAGGCCCGCATCGAGCAGAAGGTGGGCCAAGGGCGGGTGCGCCTGTTCGCGCTGGGAAGCTCCGATGATCTCGGGCTGACGCCGGACTCGAAGATCGAGAACAGGGAGGGAGGAGGTGTCGTCACCCGCTTCCACCGGGTGGATCTGCGCGGCACCTACCCGCTGATCGGCGGCGAAGCAGAGGCAGGAATCACCGTGGGCTGGGACGAAGCGGGCCTGGTCGGCGATCAGACCCAGCGGGTCGGTCAACAGCTCCAGGTGGTGCGCGTGGGCCAGTACCGCATGGATCAGTCCATCCTGGCGGCGCGTGCGGGCTGGAAGCGCCGGCTGGGAGAGTCGCTGGAGTTCCGACTGGGCGGAGACGTGGAGCACCGCAGCGCCGCCGTGGTGCTCGAGGGCACCGGCCGTCCCCCAGGCTGGCGCCCTGGAGATCCCGATGATCCGCTCAAGAGTCCCTCCACGCTGACCACCTTCAGCGGAGCCTACGCCGAAGCCACCTGGCTCCCCACCGCCACCTGGACCGTGGTGCCGGGGCTGCGCGTGGACGCCTACCACCTGGTGCCTGGCGTCACGTACACGGCCGTGGAGCCTCGCCTGAGCGTGCGCAAGGCCCTCTCGGACCAGTTCAGCCTCAAGGGCGGCGCGGGCCTGTTCCACCAGTCCCCCACCGTGCTGCTGCACCTGCCCGTGTTGGATGGCTCCGCCCTGCGCTACGGCCTGCAATCCGGAGCTCAGTTCGACGTGGGCGCCGAGTGGCGGCCCTTCGACGGGCTGGAGCTGAACGCTGACGCCTTCTACAACCCGCTGCGGCGCGCGGTGGAGTTCGACCTGGCCGACGTGGCGGAGAACCGCCGTCGCGCCAGCCTGGCGATCACGGATCCCAGCACCACGGGCTACGCCTACGGCTTCGAGCTGATGGCCCGTCACCCGCTGGGGCGCCAGTGGTTCGGCTGGGTCTCCTACAGCTTCCTGCAGAGCAAGCGGAAGGTGCGCTTCGATCGCTATGACGACACCAACCACGTGGTGTCCTCGGACGAGGCATGGCTGCCCTTCGCCTTTGATCAGGCCCACGTCTTCAACGCCGCGCTCAGCTACAAGTTCGGCAACAACTACACCGTCGGCGCCGTCGTCCACTTCAACAGCGGGCGCCCGGAGTCCGGACAGATCACCTCCTATACCCAGCGGGCCGTGCAGGACTCCGACGGAGAGCCCACCTGGGTGCGTGTTGACGGCGATCAGTTCAAGCGCCTGCCCCCCTTCTTCCGCGTGGACCTGCGCGCCGCGAAGTCCTGGGCCATGGAGGACTTCACACTCGATCTCTCCCTAGACGTGCTCAACATCTCCGCCCAGTCCGAGGTGTACGGCTACAACTACACGTACGTCTTCGAGACCGGCGCACCGCAGAGGGAAAGCATCGCCCTTCCCGTCATCCTCCCGATGCTCGGCTTGAAAGGAACGTACTGACATGAACCCGCGTCGGAGCCTGTTCTGCCTGCTGGCCCTCGCCCTGGGCGGCTGCGAGCGCTTTCCCGAGGATCCCATCTTCGCCTACGGCGAGGTGCGGCAAGCCGATGGCTCGCCCCACCCCGGTCTGTCGCTGACGCTGGAGCGAACGGTGACTCCTCTCAACGCGAAGCCGGGGGATCCTCCACCGGCCTTCCAGCCCTACTCGGAGGTGACCACGGACGCCGAGGGCCGCTTCATCCTGGAGGTTCTCCAAGGAGACACGGAGCTCCTCGATCGCGACATGAATCAATTCACCCCACGGTTCCGCCTGGCACTGCCATTGGAGGGGGGCCGGGGCACCTGGGTCAGCTTCGAGCAGGTGGACGACGTGGAACTGCCCACCCTGCACCCCTGGGACTGGCACCTGGCACGCGTGGAGCAACCCAGGGGCCCCGCTCTGTCGTTCTCCGCGCCTCCGCCTGCCCCGGAACAGCCCCCCTCGGCGAGCGTGCTCTGGCTGCTCCACGAGGATGGCACCAGCGAGCCCCTCCTCCCCTCGGAACCCAAGGCCGTGGTCCAGCTCCTCAGCGGCAACCAACTGCTCTGGCAACAGCAGGGCGTCGACTCGCCATGGGCTCCAGCCCCCTGGCTCCTGGAGGACTTCACGTCCGTAGAGGCCCAGGTGCGCGCGCACACCCTGGGCAACTGGGGCTTCTCCCCCCTGGGAGCAAACTCCGGCGGCGTGGAGTTCTGGATGGAGTGGCGCAGCGAGCGAATCCCCTGGGCCGCGGGCACGCTCCGGCCGGTGAGCCGCGGGGCCCCCGGTCTCCCGCTGGGTCCCGAGCCGTGTCCCTGGACGGACGGAGATCTCACTCCCGTCATCCTGCCGGACCATCTCGGCAGCTATCCCAACGAGGTAGGGGTGGATCTCCAGGCGCTCAAGCACCTGTCTCGGGTCGTCATCCGAGGCCTGGAGGTCTCCAGGGATTTCGATAAGCCGGAAGAGAACGTCCTGGTGGTGGAAGGCAGTGAGGACGGCGAGCAGTGGATGCGCATGGCCGAGTTGAAACCCTTCCATCCGGAGCCACTGTCGAGCATCTCGAGCCGTTACGACACCTGGCCCCAGGACACGCCCTTCGACGTGCCGCTGCGCACGCAGCAGAACCTCCTCTTCCTCGACGTGCCGCTGGTGGATGCGCCTCCCGTTCGCATGGTGCGGGTCTTCGTCCAGCAGACTCGGGGCAACCACGCCATCCTGCTCGAGTTGGCGGAGCTGTCCCTGTTCGAGTGAACGCTCGATGCTCACCGGGGCCAGAGAGTCACGGCTCGGGCTGTCTCGGAGCTCCAGACGAGCTTGCGGCCCCGGTACATCCGCGGATGCGCCCCGGAATCCGCCAGCGACACGAGCAGGAATGCCCCTCGGGCACGCAGGCTCATCATGTCGTTGGGGCGAAAGGGATAGGAAGGGAGCGCGACCACCGTGCCTGGCTCCAGCCGGCGGAGGAGCCCCGTGGCCAGCGTGTCATTGCCGAAGGGCGTGCCCCAGACGGCCAGCGAGTGCAAGCCGCTCCGAAA
This sequence comes from Hyalangium versicolor, assembly GCF_020103695.1. Lineage (GTDB taxonomy): Bacteria > Myxococcota > Myxococcia > Myxococcales > Myxococcaceae > Hyalangium > Hyalangium versicolor. Next base: position 467,497 of record NZ_JAHXBF010000003.1, on the reverse strand, counting down.
CTCGACCCACTGGCCCTCGGGCTGTTCGGGAGAGAGTTCGTACAGCGGATCGAGCACCGCGTCGTCTTCGATCTCGCGGCCCTCGAAGCGGGGATCGAGCGCGCGGATGGAGCGCTCGCCCATCTCCTTGCGCATGTCCAGGGCGGCGGTGCCCAACCCATCGGTGGAGTCCTTCGTCTCCAAGCGCAGCCACTTGCCGCCCAGGAAGGCGAAGCCGTGAGCCTTGAGCGGAGTGCTCTTGCGGCGGCCGATCTCGGACTGGCGTCCCACGGCGTCGAGTTCCACGGCCTGGGCCCGCTCCTGCTGGCTTGGAGCGGCGCCCTGGAGGGAGAGGCCCAACAACCGGCCGTTCGGATCGAACCCGTACTCGATGAGTTCGCCCTCGGGAGGCAGCGGAAGTTCCTCCACGGCACCGGTGACGAGGTCCACCAGGAAGAGCCGATCCCGGAAGGCCTGGGAGGGAAAGGGCTCGGGGAAGGTAGGCCTGCCGACGATGGGCATGCTGACGGCGCCTCGCCAGAAGCGCACGGCGCCGCGCTTGCCGTCACGGCTCAGGGCGGTGCTGCCTCCCTGGCAGTCCGCCGCGAGGCGTGCGAGCACCCGGCGCTTGGACGAGACGGGATCCCACTTGATCCACTCGCACTGGCCCGCGGCGGGCTCGAGCAGGGAGACAGTGGTCTCGGTGGCGGGAAAGTCGGGAGTGGCCGGAGCAGAGGGCGCGGTATTGGGTTGCTCAGGGTCGGCCGCGCGTGCCGGGACGAAGGGGGCGAGCAGGAGCGCTGTGAGCAGGACGAGGCAGTGGGTCTTCAAGGTGCTGCCATTGTTTCACAAGCCCCGTGACCCGAGGGAGCCTGGCAAGCGGCCGATGACTCAGAGATCGGCGTAGATCTCGAGGACGTTGTGCTCCGGGTCGCGGAAGAAGAGCGTCCGGTGCTGCCACGGTTGGTCCTTGGGTGGCTCGAGGATCTCGATGCCCTGCTCCACCAGCTTGCGGTGGCACGCGTCGACCTCGGAGGGAGCGACGCGGAAGGCCAGTTGCACCGAGGCAGCGCCTTCGGTCCAGCGCCCATCGGAGTCCTTGCCTCCCGGCTGGATGCCTCCCCGAGGCCGGAGCGTCAGGAGCACGGAGCCGGCGCGCAGTTCCACCCAGAAGTTGTCTCCGAGGCTCTTGTGAAACGGGAAGCCCATGACGTTTTCGTAGAAGGCACGCATTCGGGGAACGTCGCGGCACAGCAGGACAACGTAGTCCAGGTGCCGAATGGAGTGCAGCGGCGAGCGGTTCGTTTCCATGTATCCTCATCCGTGAAGGGGTTGAGTGGCTGCGGCCACAGTACGGACGGGTGACCCGCGAATGAATCCAGCGCAGAGCGTTTCTGGCGCATTCGTTCCAAGCCCCGGGCGCTCCCTGAGAGGAGGCTTGGAGCCTCGGATCAACGCGACGCTCGCCCACGTGCTCCTGGCGGCGCTGGCTCGCCGTGTGCCGCCCGGGTGGTGGTCGGTGGAGCGTGGCGCGTTGGCGGGGCAGCTCTCGACGCATACCACGCAGACTCCCGTTGGACCGCTGGACGAGGTGCTCACCCGGTACCATGCGGAGGCCGGCTCGGAGGCGGTGTTCAGGCTCGGGGTGGAGAGCATCCGGGGAGTCTTCACTCCCGCGCTGGCGCTGTTTCGCGAGGCTCCGGCTCCACGGGATGCGTTCGAGCGATGGCATGCCATCCAGCAGCTTGGGCGTCATCCGCAGTTGTCGCTCTTCGAGCCGCAGAGTGACGAACTCGTCCGCGTGAGGCGGGTAGCTCACAATGGTGCGCCCCGGGAACACTCGCGGGAGCTGGCCATGTGCGGGCTGATCAGTGCCCTGCTGGAGGACATGGGCTGCCGCAACGTGAGCGTCGGGCTCGTGCTGCCTCAGGGCGTGACCACGCTCCAGGCTCGGGGAGCTATCAACGCCGAGGCAGCGGCGAGGATCACCAACGCCAACTCGTGGCTGATCCGGTGGGACCGGCACGTGTCGAGCCCGGCCCAGGTCGATGCTCCTCCCCCAGCGTTCGCATGGAAGCCGCTGGTCGGGCGCGTCTGGACACAGTTGGGAGAGGCCCCCACCCTCCCGGCGCTCGCTCGAGTCCTTGGCCGCTCGCCTCGAACGCTTCAGCGTCGGCTGGCCGAGGCAGGACTTTCACTGGACGCGCTCCGGGGTGCACGCAGGGTCCAGGAAGCCTGTCGCCTCATCTCCGAGGGGCAGCCACTCGCGACGTGCGCGATGCAGGCTGGGTTCTCGGACGTGTCCCACATGGGGCGCGAGTTCCGGCGGCTGATCGGCCTGACCCCGGGCCAGTTCCGAGCGGTCACGGTGCGCTGAGAGCGCGAGAGTGGACGGAGGAGAGAAGACAGGCCACTCTCCGGCTCCGGAGGCTGTAGCGCTCGATGACGCATCCACCCGGCGACGAGAGTCGCTTCTACACCGAAGTGCTCAAGCTGCTGCTGCAGGTCATCACCAGTGACGACAAGCTCGAGCCCGAGGAGCTCGAGGAGTTCTCCCAGGTGGCCGCGCGGTGGAATGTCCCTGCGGCGGAAGTGGCGGCGATGCTCGACCGCTTGCGAGCCGGCAAGCCACTCCCCGCACCGGACATGGGCCTGCTGCGCACCCGACCCCAGGACGTCATCCAGGCGGCGCGGGTCGTCGCCGCTAGTGATCAGCACGTCGACAACGAAGAGATCGAGATGCTCATGCAGATCCGCACGCTGCTGGGCATCTGATCAATTTGGAACTGTTCCAGCGCGCTATGCGGGGGAGCTGATACCAGACGCCGCCGCGACCTCCCGAGCGTGAGCAATGCTGTGCAAACCCTCGCGGCGCAGGTAGTGACTCTTCGGCAGGCGCTTGAGCCGCGTCTCCACGTCCGTCAGCATCGCGAACGCCTGCCGGGCCCTCTCTGGAAAACGTGGCAGCGATTGGACGTAGAGACAGGCCACATGGATCCGATGAGTCATGTCCGCATAGCCAAGCCGCTCGCAACGTCTCAAGAGTGCGCCGAACTCGTCCCACCCTGAGCCTTCGCCGAAGGCCTCGGTGATGATCAGCTTCGAGGTGATCTGCTGAAGGTGCAGGCGTTCTGCCTGCGTTCTCGCCTCTCGGCTCAACTCCTTCTCTTGCGCGAGCACGGCCTGCTTCAGCTCCGCATACGGCGCCTTCGCCTTGTAGAGATTGACGAGGAGCTCATCGCGACGATCTGCCACGCTCTGCCACCAATCTTTGCGCGAGGCTCGCACACTCAACCTCCTGGGCAGGGGTGGCCGTTTGCTTCATCCGGCCAGCGTCCGTCACGCATGCAGAGATCCATGCACGACTGGCACTGACTCTCTCCCCACACGCGGCGCTGTTTCTCCCCCGCGACGAACTCTTTACACGCCACGTAGTGCTCCCGACATGTCTCGCGCCAGCGCTGCTTTTCCTCGGGTGTGGGAATCGGAGGGGAAATTGGTTCCGGGTTTCCTTTGGGCTTGGGCTGGTTGCCGGTCTTGGGTTCAGGCTTGGGCCCTGCGGTTCCCGTACAGCGCTCCCAGGCTCCCGGGTGTTCCTTGAGGCAACAGGTCTCCGAGTCGTCGCCCGGCTGGCATCCCATGCCGTTCATGTAGCAGCCAGCTCCGCTCAGCCCCCCAGCTACGAGCAGCACCCCCAAGAGGAGGCTTGAGCCCCGCTTCAGGAACTCCTCCCGAGTGAACCTCATGGATTCATCATAGTGAGCCCCATCGCCTCCGGAGCACCAACGGGTGGCGGTGGCACCCTTAAATCATCAAACAATCGTCAAAATCATCAACAACTGGATTGACTGAAGCCTTTTTTCAGGTACTTTGGTCTCCATGATCGTGAATCTACTTCTCTTCGGTGAGGCCCTTCGCTCGGCGGCCGGTCCCTGGCGTGATGAGCTTGGCAAGTCGGACCGGGAGCGCCTGGACAAGCTGCTGGGCCTTGCCGTCACGGAGAGGTTTCGTCTGTCCGACTGCCTCCAGGCGCTCTTCCCAGGCGAGGAGCAGCGCAAGGCGCAGACGGCCCTGACCTCCTTCCGAAAGCGCATCAACGATGCTTCTCAGGGCGAGGGGCGCGCCGATCTCGGACTCCGCTTCCACGTGGACACCAAGAAGCAGAATCCGCCCGAAGAGCGCTTCTGCTGGTTCACCGGGCCTGATCCCGCCATGCGGCAGGCGGAGCGGTACTCCGATCAGGTCACCGCTGACATCCAGGGCAAGCCCTTCGTGCCCGCCCAGGGAATCGCCACCACCGGGTCGGCCATGGCCTCAAACAAGAAGGTGGTGCGCTTCTTCGTCTCCTACGCCCACGACAACAAGGCGCTCGTCGATGCGCTCGTGAAGGAGCTACGCACCCACTTCGCCTCATCCGCCCGCTACGAGGTCCACCCCTGGATCGATCACGACATCCTGCTGGGCGAGCGCTGGCGGGAGAGCATCGCGAAAGCCATCTCGGACTGCGAGTTCGGCCTGATGCTGATCAGCCCGGCCTTTCTCGCGAGCAGGTTCATTGGAGAGAAGGAGCTGCCCCACTTCGTGGGTGCCCAAGATGACCCGAGGATCAAGCCTGTCCTGCCCGTGGGGCTCGTGCCGGTCTCGTTCGACAGGCATGACCTCAAGGGGCTCGGAGAGCACCAACTCTTCCTGTTCCAGAACGAGCGGACCCAGGGTCGCTACTACGACCAGATGCCCGCCGGCCCGAAGCGGCGTGAGTTCATCCACAAGCTCTTCCTTGCCATCGAGAAGCGCCTCGATGCCTTCTTCGGCTCTCCCCCTTCGGGTCCACCTCCTTCGCCTCGAGGACCCGAGGCAGGAACTTCCTCGAAAGAATCCGCCGCTGTTCATGTTCCGATGCCGGGCGAGACCAAGAACTTCCAGCGCACCCGAGGACACCGGATTGCCTTGGGACAACTGGAGAGGCTCGACACCGGGCAGCGCAACCTGGCGGAGCACGTTCAAGCGCGTGATGCGCTCGAAGAACTCGAGGAATGGGCCATCAATCCTGAGGCACCACCGTTCTTCGCCCTGCTCGGGGAATATGGCATCGGCAAGACCACCACCTTGAAGCAGTTCACCCGCGATCTGCTGGAGAAACGCAGGACCCGGCCGGACCTTCCACTTCCCATCTATGTGGATCTCCGCGACTACGTCAGCGAGACCCGGGACAAGGACAGCATCCCCACCCTCGAGCAACTCCTGGCCGGCGTCATCCAGAGCAGTTGGAAGCTGCAGGACCGCGCGATCACTCCCGAGGGAGTTCTGCGTCTGGTCCGAGAAGAAGGTGCGCTCATCATCTTCGATGGCCTGGACGAGAAGATCGTCCACCTGACGCCCAACCGGGCCCGAGCCTTCATTCGCAGGCTCTGGGCCGTGCTGCCGGATGCCACTCGGGAAGCCAGGCCTGAAGGCAGACGCCGAGGGAAGCTCCTCATCTCCTGCCGCTCGCACTATTTCCGCGACGTGCTGAGCCAGAACTCCATGCTGGTCGGCGAGGATCGCGAGGGGATGGATCGCCAGCAGTTCCCCGCTCTCTGCCTGCTGCCGTTCACCGAGGAACAGATCCGAGGCTATCTGGCTTCGTTCCTCGGTGGCCGGGAGCATGCAACCGAGGCGTTCGACATCATCGCGTCCATCCACAACCTCAGAGATCTCGCGGAGCGGCCCTACCTTCTGTCCCTGATCAGTGGACGGCTCAGGGAGCTGGAGGAGCTCCAGACGCGAGGTGAGAAGGTGAACGCAGCGCGGCTGTACGAACTCGTCGTCCGCTCATGGCTCAACCGCGATGACGGCAAGCACCAACTCGATGTCGAGCACAAGTACCGCCTCATGGAGGCGCTCGCCGCCGCGCTCTGGCGTGATGGCAGCAAGCAGTGGGATGTGGAGCGACTCGAGGACTGGCTCGACGAATACCTCGCTGCCCATCCTGCCCTGGCCCAGGCCTATGCCAACAAGGATCGCACCGTCCTGAAGGAGGACCTTCGCACCGCCACCTTCGTCCTGCGTCCCACTACGGAGGAGAGACACTTCCGATTCGCCCACACGTCCCTGCAGGAGTATTTCCTCGCTGTCTACCTCCAGCGCGCGCTACTCGAGGGCAAGATCGACCGCTGGGATCTGCCGGGGTTCTCCTGGGAGACGTTGGACTTCCTTGGCCAACTCCTGGAGCAGAGGCCCAACACTCCGGCTCTGCGCACACTGGAGAGAGTGTTGGGTGGCGAGAGTCCCAGCGCCGCCATCATGGCGTTCGCCTACTGGCTCCGCGCGTTGGAGCACGGCTACCCGACACCGTCGCCGACACGAGTGAACCTGTCGGGAGCGGATCTGGAAAGCTGGCATCTGCGCGGACTCGGCCCGACGCAGCCGCTGAACCTGCGCCGGGCAGATCTCTCGGGCGTGAAACTCAACCGTGCTCGGGTGGAGTACGTGGATCTCACGGAGGCCAACCTCACGACCATGCAGGCACGGCAGGCGCTGTTCTTGAATGTGAGCGCCCCCCGTGCACGAGCCCGCGAAGCTGATTTCAGCGGAATCCAGTGGCGTGAGGGATCGCTTGCGGGGGCGAATCTGGGCGAGGTGCAACTTGCTGGGTGCCAGTGGATCCGAGTGGACCGATCTGGGACGATCTTGCCAGATGGATGGGAGAAGCACGCGACTGTCGTGGAGGAAGGCCAGAGCCGTTCCCTCTCATCAAGCAGCGCCGTCCATGCGGTACTCCGCTCCGGACATTCCGACAGTGTCTCCGCGTGCGCGTGGAGTCCGGACGGTCAGCAGCTGCTCTCCGGTTCGGAGGATAACTCTCTGCGGGTGTGGGACGCCTCCTCGGGCCAATGCCTCCTCATCCTCTCCGGACATGCCTCCAGCGTCTACGCATGCGCGTGGAGTCCGGACGGACAACGGCTGCTCTCGGGTTCGGCAGATAACTCCCTGCGGGTGTGGGACGCCTTCTCGGGCCAATGCCTTCTCACTCTCTCCGGACACTCCGACAGTGTCTCCGCGTGCGCGTGGAGTCCGGATGGTCAGCGGCTGCTCTCTGGCTCGGCGGATAACTCCCTGCGGGTGTGGGACGCCTCCTCGGGCCAATGCCTCCTCACCCTCTCCGGACACTCCTCCAGCGTCACCGCGTGCGCGTGGAGCCCGGATGGTCAGCGGCTACTCTCAGGCTCGGCAGATAACTCCCTACGGGTGTGGGACGCCTCCTCGGGCCAATGCCTTCTCACCCTCTCCGGACACTCCTCTAACGTCTTCGCGTGCGCGTGGAGTCCGGATGGTCAGCGGCTGCTCTCTGGCTCGGCGGATAACTCCCTGAGGGTGTGGGACGCCTCCTCGGGCCAATGCCTCCTCACCCTCTCCGGACACTCCTCCAGAACCTACGCATGCGCGTGGAGTCCCGACGGCCAGCGGCTGCTCTCCGGTTCGGCGGATAAATCCCTGAGGGTGTGGGACGCCTCCTCGGGCCAATGCCTCCTCACCCTCTCCGGACACTCATTGTGGGCCTCCGCGTGCGCGTGGAGTCCGGACGGTCAGCGGCTGCTCTCGGGTTCGGCGGATAACTCCCTGCGGGTGTGGGACGCCTCCTCGGGCCAATGCCTCCTCACTCTCTCCGGATACTCCTCTAGAATCACTGCGTGCACCTGGAGTCCCGACGGACAACGGCTGCTCTCCGGTTCGGTGGATAGCTCCCTGCGGGTGTGGGACGCCTCCTCGGGCCAATGCCTCCTCACCCTCTCCGGACACTCCTCCAGCGTCACCGCGTGCGCCTGGAGTCCGGACGGCCAGCGGCTGCTCTCAGGCTCGGTGGATAGCTCCCTGAGGGTGTGGGACACCTCCTCGGGCCAATGCCTCCTCACCCTCTCCAAAGATTCCTTGTGGGTCTCCGCGTGCGCGTGGAGTCCGGACGGTCAGCGGCTGCTCTCAGGCTCGGCGGATAAATCCCTGCGGGTGTGGGACGCCTCCTCGGGCCAATGCCTCCTCACCCTCTCCGGACACTCCTCCAGCGTCTCCGCATGCACCTGGAGTCCGGACGGCCAGTGGCTGCTCTCTGGTTCGGAGGATAACTCCCTGCGGGTGTGGGACGCCTCCTCGGGCCAATGCCTCCTCACCCTCTCCGGACACTCCTCCAGAATCACCGCGTGCGCGTGGAGTCCCGACGGCCAGCGGCTGCTCTCCGGTTCGGCGGATACCTCCCTGAGGGTGTGGGACGCCTCCTCGGGCCAATGCCTCCTCACCCTCTCCGGACACTCCTCCAGAATCACCGCGTGCACCTGGAGTCCGGACAGCCAGCGGATGCTCTCCGGTTCGGTGGATAGCTCCCTGAGGGTGTGGGACACCCCCTCGGGCCAATGCCTCCTCACCCTCTCCGGACACTCCTCCAGAATCACTGCGTGCGCCTGGAGTCCCGACGGCCAGCGGCTGCTCTCCGGTTCGGCGGATAAATCCCTGAGGGTGTGGGACGCCTCCTCGGGCCAGTGTCTCTGGTCCGGCCAGGTCCTCCCTGAAAACCAGACTGCATCGATCGACGAGATTAGCGGACGCATCCTCCACGCCTCCTCCGAGGCATGGCGCTGGCTGGGTTGGCGCTGGACCGATCCTGCCACCCTTAGGCTCCGAATCCTCCCAGCCGAGACCTTCGGTCCCCTACCCCCGTAAGCCGTGTACTCACGCTGTCTCGCACCCGAGGGCCGCACAGCTGTAACAGCTGATTGAGATTAGCGCCGCTTCCCGCGCGAATCCGATGCGTTGAAGGTGTCACATGCCTGGAGCGTTCCCTGCTCCAAGCCTCGGCGGAACCACGAGGTCCGCTGCGCGGCCGAGCCGTGCGTGAACGACTCGGGAACCACTCGGCCCCGAGCACGCTTCTGCAGCGTATCGTCGCCCACAGCCGAGGCCGCCGCCAACCCCTCTTCCACATCTCCCTGTTCGAGGATCTGCCGCTGCTCCTGTGCGTGGTGCGCCCAGATTCCAGCGAAGCAGTCCGCCTGGAGCTCCAGCATCACGGACAGCGCATTGGAGTCCGCCTCCCCCACCCGGCCACGCATCGAGTGCACGCGATCAGAGATCCCAAGCAGGTTCTGCACATGGTGGCCCACCTCGTGTGCCACCACATAGGCCCGAGCGAAATCTCCCGGCGCACCGAAGCGCCGGTCCAGCTCATTAAAGAACGTCAGGTCCAGGTACACACGCTGATCCAGTGGGCAGTAGAACGGACCCACCGCGCTCTCCTCCACGCCGCACGCGGACTGCACCGCGTCCGAGAAGAGAACCAGCTTCGGATTGCTGTACTGCACGCCCTGGGACTGGAGCAGTTGCGGCCAGATGTCCTCGGTATCAGCGAGGACCACGGAGACGAACTCCTTGAGCTCATCCTGCGCGGGATCCACCGCTCGCCCCGACCCACCGACTCCTCCCGAAGGGCCCTGCGGAATCACGACATCCGAGGGATCCCCGCCCAGCAGCATCACCAAGAGCGCGATCACCACACCCGCGGCGCCACCTCCCACCGCCAGGGGACGCCCCACTCCCATCCCACGGCGATCCTCGATGTTCGTGCTGCGCCGTCCGCCTTGCCACCTCATCAGGCCCCCTCCATTCCAGCACCTTGCCCCAAGCAAGCTAGGCAGCCTGGACGCTTCCTTCGACCTGCCTCCGAGCACACCCACGAGGCTCGGGCGACGGAAGAGCAGGCAGCAGAGCAAGCGTTCCCCACTGCCACTTCCCCTCCGGGAATACAGCCAGGCAAGCGAGGGTTGGGCGGCTTCTTATACGAGATATGAGCCCCTCCACTCCCGCGGCATCGCCCCCCTCCGAAGCGCGCCCGGTCGACGACACCGAGCGACTGGTCCTCCTCGACGCCCTGCGCGGCTTCGCGCTCTGCGGCGTCTTCATCTCCAACCTCTATATGTGGTTCAGCGGACGGGCCTTCCTCACGCGGGAGCAGGCCATGGCGCTGACGGAGAGTGCCTCCACGCTGGAACTCGTGACGATGCGAGCCACGAGTTTCCTCGTGTTCGGGAAGTTCATCACCATCTTCTCGTTCCTCTTCGGCCTGGGCTTCGCGGTGCAGATGGGGCGCGCCGAGCAACGAGGGGCCTCCATCGTCCCGCTCTACGCCCGCCGCTTGGGAGTCATGCTGGCCATCGGCCTGACGCACCTGTTCCTGCTCTGGTACGGAGACATCCTCAGCAGCTACGCCGTGCTGGGCTTCGGGCTGCTCCTGTTCCGCAAGCGCATGGACAAGACGCTGCTCATCTGGGCCGCCGTCCTCATCCTGCTCGCGCCGCTGGTGGGCACGGTCATCCAGCAATGGCCGCAACTCGTCGGATCGGCCGAAGCCTCGGAGGCCATCGCCAAGGAGACCCGGGCCCAAGCCGAGGCTCTCAAGAGCCAGACCCTGGAGGCCTTCACCCACGGCAGCTACTTCGACACCGTGCGAGCCAATGCCTCCTTCTACTTCGGTGATTTCGTCACCCACATGCCGCTCGTCCTGCTCTCCCTGCTGGGCCGGTTCCTCCTGGGTCTGCTCGCGGGCCGCCGCAGGCTCTTCCACGACGTCTCCCAGCATCTGCCGCTCTTCCGCAAGCTCCTCGTCTGGGGGCTCATCGCGGGAGTGCTCGGAAACGGCGCGGGCCTGGTGGTGCAGCAACTCTTCCTCAAGAAGGTACTGGACCCGGACAAGCTGCCCTGGCTGCCGATCGCGATGACGGGGGTGCGGCAGTTCGGAGAGGTGGGGCTCGCGGCCTTTTACGTGACAGGCATCTCCCTGCTCTTCCAGCGTCCCACGTGGCAGCGGGTGCTCTCGGTGATCGCCCCGGTGGGCCGCATGGCCCTGACGAACTACCTGTCGCAAACCATCTTGAGCCTGCTGTTCTTCTACGGATTCGGGCTGGGCTTCATCAGCAAGTTCGGCCCTCCGGCGCTCGTGGCCATTCCGCTGGGCATCTTCACGATCCAGATTGGCCTCAGCCACCTGTGGCTGTCTCGCTTCCGCTTCGGTCCGGCTGAGTGGGTGTGGCGCTCGCTGACCTATGGCAAGGCCCAGCCCATGCGCCGCTCGCCCGTGGCCGCCGCCGGGCGTGAAGTCGCAGCCTGAGAAGCTCGCTGGAAACGGACCTGGAAGGTCGTCTCCCCGATCGATTCCTTCTCCTCGATGGTCTACCCTGGCGGGAGTCCTCATGCCTCCCGCCAAGATCGTCCCGTCCCTCCTTGAGCGCTTGCGCCAAGCCCACCCAGATGCGCGCTACGAGCTCAACTGGTCCACGCCCTTCGAGCTGCTCGTCGCCACCATCCTGGCCGCCCAGTGCACGGATGAGCGCGTCAACCGGGTGACCGCCACCCTGTTCCCCAAGTACCCGGGCCCGCGCGCCTTCGCCGATGCGGACACTCCGGAGCTCGAGGAGGACCTCAAGCCCACGGGCTTCTACAAGCAGAAGGCGAAGTCCGTGCAGAACATGAGCCGGGAGCTGCTCGCGAAGTTCGGCGGCGAGGTGCCCCGCACCGTCGACGAGCTGGTCACGCTGCCCGGCGTGGCTCGCAAGACCGCCAACGTCGTGCTCAACACCGCCTTCAACCTCCCCTCGGGCGTCATCGTCGACACCCACGTGGCGCGCGTCAGCCAGCGCCTGGGGATCACCAAGAAGGACAAGCCCGAGGAGATCGAGAAGGACCTGATGAAGCTCGTCCCCCAGGACCAGTGGACCTTCTTCGGACCCGCGATGGTGCTCCATGGCCGGTACACCTGCATGGCCCGCAAGCCCAAGTGCGAGGCGTGCCCCATGGACGATCTCTGTCCGAAGGTTGGGGTGGACGCATGAGCGGAATGGAGAGCAGCCTCCAGGCCGCCTGCGCGATCCACCCCGAGCACCAGGCTCTGCAGATCTGCTCGCGGTGCGGCACCTTCGCGTGCGAGCAGTGCCTGCGCGACTCCCCACCGGGAGAGAGCCTCTGCTCCGCATGCGTGGCGCGCGAGGAGCGGATCCAGCTCCCCTGGGAGAACCGCCGGGAGCTGGGCTTCGTCCGCGCCTGGTTCAAGTCCGTGGGCCCGATCATGCTGAGCCCCCGGAAGACCTTCGCCAGCATGAAGCCCTCGGGGGACGTCGGGGGCGCGCTGCTGTTCGCCGCGATCGCGAACCTCTTCGGCTACTTCACCACGATGGTGCTGTTCACCATCTCCTCGGCGCTGGTCCTGCCCGAGCCTCCGAACTCCGCCGGGAGCCCCATTCCCCTCCGCTACATCATCCTGAGCACCTACGGCGTCCTCACCGTCGCGTCCCCGCTCTTCGGGTTGGCGGCGGCGGTGCTCATGGCCGCGCTGGATCACCTGGTGCTGCGGATGATCGGCAAGCCCCAGCCGCTCGAGACCACCTTGCGTGCCGCGTCCTATGCCCAGGCCCCGCTCGTCATCGGACTGCTCCCCGTCTGCAGTCTCTACATCGCCCCGTTCTGGTGCCTGGTGACGAAGGTGTTCGCCTACCGGGGCATGCATCGCACGAGTACCGGTGTGGCCTTGGGAGGCGCGCTCCTGGTGCCAGCGATCCTGAGCGTGGCGTTCTGCGGCTTCTACGCGCTCATGTTCGCCTTGATCGCGGGCGTCTCGGGCTTCGGGAAGTAGTCCCGAGGAGGCCCTGGCTCACTCGTGCGAGGCCGCCCGCCGCGGGTCCTCGCGAACGAGCTCGCCCAACTCGTGCGTGAGCTCGTCCAGCTCTCGCCCACCCGCCATGCGCTGGATGAGCTCCTCACGAGTGATCTGGTCCTTCGAGAAGGTGCCCTGGCTGCGCCCGCGGTTGAGGATCGTGAAACGATCGCCAATGAGCCACGCGTGGTGCGGGTTGTGCGTGACGAGGATCACCCCACAGCCCCGGGCACGCGCCTGGGCTACGTAGCGCAGCACGATGCCGGCCTGCTTGACGCCGAGCGCAGAGGTCGGCTCATCGAGGATGAGCACCCGAGCGCCGAAGTACACGGCGCGCGCGATGGCGATGGACTGGCGCTCTCCTCCCGAGAGCGTGCCCACGGGCTCCGAGGTGTCGCGCACATGGATGCCCATCTTCTCCAATTCGGCGCGCACGACAGTGTCCGCGGCCTGGAGATCGAAGCGGCGGAAGGGACCGAAGCCCTTCATCGGCTCGGCGCCCATGAAGAAGTTCCGCACGATGGAGAGCATGGGGACCATCGCGAGGTCCTGGTACACGGTCGCGATGCCGTGGCTCCGCGCATCGCGCGGGGACTTCAGGCGCACCTCCTGGCCCGAGATGATCATCCGCCCACTGTCCGGCGGGTGAACTCCGGAGAGCGTCTTGATGAGCGTGGACTTACCGGCGCCGTTGTCGCCGAGCACGCACATCACTTCGCCCGCGCGCACGCTCATCGAGATGCCCTCGATGGCGGACACCTTGCCGAAGGACTTGGTCAGGCCCTCCACCTCGAGCAGCGGCGGAGCCCCTGCGCTCTCGGTGCTCATCGCCGGGCCTCCACCATCCGCCCACGGACGTAGGTGTTGACGAGCACGGCGCCGATCAACATCACCCCGAGGAAGACCTTGTACCAGTCCGAGTCCACGCCCGCGAAGACAATGCCCTGCTGCACCATGCCGAAGATGAGCGCTCCGAAGGCAGCGCCGACGACGGAGCCATGGCCACCGGTGAGCAGCGTGCCTCCGAGCACGGCGGCCAGGATGGCCTCCAGCTCCTTGCCCGTACCGCGCAGCACGTCCGAACCGGTGAACTTCACGGCCTGGAACGTGGCAATCAGGCACGCGCAAAACGCGGTCGTCATGAAGAGGGTGATCTTCACCCGGCGCACAGGGACGCCCAGGTTGCGCGCGGCATCCGGGGCTCCTCCGGCGCCGAAGATCCAGTTGCCGAACCGGGTGCGCAGCAGCACCCAGGTCGCCAGCGCGGTGATGACCACCCACCAGATGATGGACACGGAGAAGCCGCCGATGCGGCTGGCGAAGACCGCCCGAGCCGCCTCGAAGTGGAGCGCCTCATGCAGGCCGCCGATCTGCGTGCGGCCGGTGATGAGGCGCGTCATGCCGATGGTGCCTCCGCTCAGGATGAAGAGTGAGCCGAGCGTGACGATGAACGAAGGCAGCCCCGTGCGGACGACGACGAGGCCGTTGGCGAACCCCACCGCGAGCGACAGCAGCATGGCCGCGGCGATCGCGGCCCAGATGGACCATCCCAGCCGATCGCAGAGCAGCGAGAGGGTCATTCCGCTGGCGGCGATCATCGAGCCGACCGAGAGATCGAACTCGCCGGCGATCATGAGCAGAGAGACGGCGGCGGCCAGGATGCCAAGCTCGGAGGCAATCTCGAGATACGTGGCGGCCCCGGCCTGGGACATGAAGCCGGAGCCTCCCGCGTAGAGCGAGAAGAAGACCCAGACGGCGATGACGCCGCAGGCTGCACCGAACTCGGGGCGGTGGAGGATTCTACGCATGCACTCGCTACCGGATGCCCTTCTTGGCGAGCTCGATCACCTGAGCCGCGTTCTCCTTGGTGACGAAGCCCGGACCGGTCGGCAGGATGCCACCGGCGGGCAGGACGCCATACTGCTTGTACTGGGACAGGAGCACGATCGGCAGGTAGCCCTGCAGGTACTGCTGCTGGTCGATGGCGAACTCGAGCTCCCCGTCCTTGATACCGGTGAGCACGTCCGGCGTCAGGTCGAAGGTGCCCAGCTTCACCTTGCCCAGGTTGCCTCCCTGCTTGAGGGCGGCCAGCGCCGCGTTCGAGCCCAGGGGCCCCAGGGTCAGGATGCCGTCGATTCCCCCGCCCGCCAGCGAGGCGGTGACCTTCTGCTGCGAGTCCGTGGGATCGGCCGCGTTCACCGCCAGCACCTTGCCGGTACCGCCCGCCTTGGTGATGGCGTCCAGGAAGCCCTTGCAGCGCAAGTCCAGCGAGGCGTTGCCAACCTCGTGGTTGATGCACAGCGCGTTCTTCACGCCGGAGGCGGCCATCTTCTCGCCGCCGCCGAAGCCGGCCTCGTACTCGGTCTGGCCGACGTGGAGCAGCACGCCAAGCTGCTTGTAGGCATCGCTGCCGGAGTTGATGGAGATGACGGGGATGCCGGCGGCCACGGCGGCCTTGATGGACTGGGAGAGCGCATTGGCGTCGGGGATGGAGACGACGAGCCCGTCGGGCTTCTTGGCGACCTCGGCGTCGATGAGGCGGCTCATGGCCACCATGTCGAAGGTCTGCGGGGCGTTGTAGGTGACGGTGACGCCGAGATCCTTGGCGGCGTTGTCCACGCCGTTCTTCACGACGGACCAGAAGGTGTCAGCGGCCTGGCCGTGGGTGACGACGGCGATCTTGATGTCCTTCTTGGGAGCCGCGGCGGTCGCGGGGGCCTCGGACGTGCTGGGTTGGGCCGGCTTGGGTGCTTCGGGCTTGCTACATGCCGCGGCAAGCAGGAGGGCCATCGAACCGACGAGTGCCCGCAGTGTCTGGTGGTGACGCATGTGTGTGTCCCCTGTTCATGGGCCGTGGGACCGCTCTGGGTTCCTCTCGCCGGGCCCACCTGGTTGGTCAGCGGCGCGCAATCTAGCCCGTTCACTCCCCCTGGATGGAACCCCCATTTTCACCCGGGAGCCCCCCACCGCTCGACGTGGGAGGGGGATTTCGCGTAGCTAGGGGAGCAATGACTCCCCTTCCCGAGCTGCTCGTCGTTGGCCACGTGACAAGAGACTTCATCCGGGGCGAGACCCGCCTGGGTGGCGCCGCCTCCTTCTCCGCGCGAGTCGCAGCCACGTTGGGCATCGAGACGGCTCTCGTCACCGCCGCTCCGGCCGACTTCTCCTTGATGGCTCCGCTGAGAGCGCTCTCAAAGCTCTCGATCCATGTGGTGCCGAGTCCGGAGGTGACGACCTTCGAGCTGGATTACAGCGGCCCGCGGAGGCGCGTCATCCTGCGCGAGGTGGCGCGGCCCATTCGCGCAGAGGACATCCCGACCGAGTGGCGCAAGATTCCCGTGGCGTATGTGGCGCCGGTGGCGGGCGAGTGCGACCGGGCGCTCGTCGATGGCCTCAGCTCGAGGTTGATCTGCGCGGGGCTTCAGGGCTGGCTGAGGCGGCCGGGTCCGGGCGGAGTCGTCGAGCCAACCATCGCGAGCGAGGCCTCGGAGCCGCCGCGCGGGCTGGGCGTGGCGGTCTTCTCCGAGGAGGATCACCCGGAGTCCGAGTTCCTGGCCGAGCAACTGGCCAGCAAGGGGCTCACGGTGGCCCTGACGCGGGGCCGGCGGGGTTCGACGGTGCGGCAGGGCTCGCAGCGCTGGGAGATCCCCGCGGCGCCGGCCAACGAGGTGGACCCCACGGGTGCCGGTGACGTCTTCGGCATCTCCATCACGCTGGCGCTGGCCCGAGGGGCTTCGGCTCCGGACGCAGCCACCGCCGCCGCGGCGATTGCGGCCCGGGTGGTCGAGGGCCCGGAGATGGGCAACCTGTCAGCAGCGGACACCCGGCACCTGCCGCCGCCGCCGGGCAAGGCGCGCTGAGTTCCGCCAAACCTGTCCAACTAGCAGACAGGTTCGCAAACAACGCGCCCCGGGCGGGGCGGTCCGAGCTGCGGCCAACTGGTCCTACAAGCAGACCCGCTCGCAAATCACCGCCCAGGCAGGGCGGTCCGAACTTCGGCCTACTGGTCCTACAAGCAGACCGGTTGGCACAAACCGCGCCCGACAGGCACCTCCGCTCATCAGGCCTTGCTCAAACCGGCCCGCTGCGCCGCGAGCAACGCCAGCGCCGTCCAGTCCAGTTCCCCCAGGTCCCGCGCGAGCCCCTCGACGAAGTGATCGCGGAGGAGGCTGGCCAGCGGCATGGAGACCTGGCTGTTACCGGCTGCCTGCAGCACCAGCCCGATGTCCTTGAGGCCCAGCGGGAACGCGAAGCCCGGGGGATGGTATTGCTCGTTGGCGACCAGCGTCGCGTACCGCTCGAAGATGGGCGACCGGGCGAAGACGGACTGGAACACCTCCAGAAAGACCTTGGGCTCGACGCCAGCCTTGCGCGTCAGGGCGAAGGACTCCCCGAGTGCCTCGATCATGGAGGCGATGAGGAAGTTGCCCGACAGCTTCACCACGTTCGCGGAGGATGGCTTCTGCCCGAGGACCGAGAGCCCTCGCCCGATGGCCTCGAGCAAGGGACGGCAGCGCTCCACCTCGGAGCTGGTTCCCGCCGCCACCACCCAGAGCTGCTTCGCCTCCGCCGCATCCGGCCGTCCGAAGACAGGGGCCGCCACATATCCCTGCCCCAATCGGGTGTGCGCCTCGGTCAGCCGCTCCGAGAGCGCCACTGAGATGGTGCTCGCCGAGACATGGATCGCACGTGGCTCCAGGCCCGCGAGGATCCCCGTCTCACCGAAACACACCTCCTCCAAGGCGTGATCATCCGCGAGCATGGTGAAGACAACCTCCGCCCCCTCAGCCGCGTCCCGAGGCGTCTCCGCGACCCGTGCGCCTTGTGCTCGAAGCGGCTCGGCCTTGGAAGCAGTGCGGTTGTAGACCGCGAGTTCGTGCCCCGCCTTCTGCAGGTTCTTCGCGATCGCGAGGCCCATCTTCCCCAGGCCCACGAAACCCACCTTCATCTGGCTCTCCTTCGCTAGAGATGAGAGCCCTCCTCTAACAGCCGCTCAGCCCTCCGTGCCGCCGGAAGCACGCGAGAGCCGGAAAAGGGTGCGAAAGAAGACCTCCGCCTCCTTCTCGAGTCCCAGCTCCGAGGCCCAGGCGCGCCGGGCTTTGAGCAGCGCCTCGTCCGAAGCCTCATGGCTCCCCTGTCCTTCGCGAGCCTCGGCTCGGGCCACGCGCTGAGCCAGGTGGGTGCGGCGGGCCAACAGAGCGAGCATCTCTCGATCGATCTGATCGAGGTGCCCCCGGTACTCCGCCGCCTCCGTCGAATGGGCCTCCGGAGTCGGAATCACCATGCGCCCGGCTTCCGGCGAGGTGGCCTCTGCGGGAAGGCGCTCGAGCTTCTCGTGGATCTGTTCGAGGGCCTCGAGCAGCTGCTGGCGCGCCTCGGACGCGAAGGGGTTCTCGAGCTGGATGGCAGCGAAGAGGTGTCCCGCATCCGAGCGGACCGTCTCGATGGTGCGTGCCAGCGCCTTGAAGCTGGCGGGAGCGAACGGCACATCGAGCCCCGTGCCCGCATCGATCATCCCCTTGGCCACGAAGAACGTGAGCGCGTGGGTGTGAGCCATCACGCGATCGTGGCTCTCGGGGGTTTGCTCGACGATCTCGCAGCCGAGGCGCTCGTAGAAGGTCCGAGCTTGGGCAGCGGCCTCCGGGTGCAGCGGGTTGGGACAGAGCACAACGCGCAGCGGGCGCTCGGCCATGGCCAGGCTCAGCGGACCGAAGAGCGGATGCGTCCCGATCCACGGCACCTGCGTGCCCAGCACGGCGTTGAGCGCCTCGACGGGCTTCACCTTCACGCTGCCCACGTCCATCACGAGTTGCGAGGGCTTCAGGTACGGGCGCAGATCCTCGAGGACGGAGTGGAGCTTCGGCACGGGAACGGCCACCACGACCAGGTCGGCCCCGGAGATCAGCTCCGGCAGGGAGGTGCAGCGATAGGGCTCGGGAATCTCCGCATGCGGATCCAGCGCTCGAAAGCCCATGCCGGACTCCGCCAGGAGTGAGCCCAGCGCTCGACCGAACCGCCCGTAGCCCATGAGAGCAACCTTCATGATTGGCTCCTTACTACACGAGGGCTCCCACCGCGCCCGGGCGGATCGGATCAACGCGGCGCGGCGGGCGGTGGGCTGAGCACCTTCATGGTGCCCTTCGTCACACCGAACTGCTCGTGCACGGCCGCGCGCCGGACGGCCTCGGCGGGAGCGAGCCGGCCCGCGAGCAGCTCCTGGTAGGCGGCCAGAACCCGGGCGGCCTCCTCCTGGGACTCCCGGACGAACTCGACGCGAAAGCGGCGGACGCCTCGCTCCAGCAATCGAGGCACCAGCGACGCGGCGCTCTGGGCCTGCGCGTTGAACACCGTGTTGCGGCAGCCCACGTCAACGATGACGGGGTGGTCCAGGCCCAGCCGATCCCGCAGCGAGATCTGGTGCTTCTCGCAGGGGCGTCCACAGGTGCGGAAGTCGCGCCCGTTGGACAGCGTGTGCGAGTACACGCAGTGCTCGGTGTGGAACGTGGCGATGTGGTGGTGCAGCGCCACCGCGAAGCGGTGAGCGGGCGCATGCTCCAGCAGTGCGAAGAGCTGGTCCGAGTCCAGATCGTGCGAGCACGTCAACGTATCCAGCCCCAGCCCCAGCAGGTACGAGGCGGTGATCGAGTTGGTGACGTTGAGCGAGAAGTCCCCGTGCAGCACCGGGCGCGGCTGGCCGGCGGGACGCTCGAGGAAGTGCATCATCGCGCCCCAGTGGCGCACCAGCACGGCATCCGGGCGCAGCCGGTCGATGCGCTGGTCATAGCCCTCCTCACCCGGCTTCTGCACCCGGACGGTGGCGATGGTGACGCGCAGCCCCGCAGCCCGAGCGCGCTCCACGGCTCGCTGGAGGCCCACCATCTCCATCCAGTCCAGCTCCACCTCGGGCAGCCCCGCGGCGATGACGGCCTCGAGCTGCGCTTCGTTGCGGCACAGCGGGAGCAGGCGCGCCACTTCCTGCACGGGCACCGCTCGCACGCGCTCCGTGAAGGAGGTGCGCACCGAATCGACCACCGGCGTCTCCACGACGGTCCGCCGGTAGCCCTTCTCCACCGCGGACGTGAGCTCAGTGACGACGTGGCGGCGCAGCGCCTTGAGCTCGGAGACAGGCAGGTGGAGCCCCGGAGTCAACGCGGAGCAATCCATCCCCGCCAACCGGAAGGGCGTGCCTCCAAAAGCGCCGAGCTTGTCCCGAAGCAGCGCCTCATCCAGCCCGCCTCCGCGCGATACGGCGAGCGGAACCGGGCTCATGACCGAGACCTCATGCCCCCAAGCGCTGGCCTGGATGCGGAGCGGACTCCCCTCCGAGCCCGAGACCTTCAGCTCGAGGGGGATGCGGCCCTCCGGCTCCCCTTGCGCCAGCAAGCCCTCGACGCGCCTGGCCAGAGAGGGATCGCTGTTCAGCCACACGCGCTGGCCCACCGCCACGCGCCCCAGATCGGGACCCGGGTTGCCAAAGCCCAGCACCCAGCCCTCACCCCGACGCTCCACTCGGAAGATGGGACCACCGGGCTCGTTCTTGTCCTCGGGCCGGCCCGCATCGAAGACGACGCCCATGCCAGGACGCGGATCGACGGCATCCGGCGTGGGCTCTCCTCCCTTCAAGGGCGACGACACCTGCCCAGCGGGGTTCTCCGGACGCTCCGAGCCCAATCCCAGCGCTCCCGTCCACGGCCGCTCGTCGGGAACGACCACTACCTCCTTGCCAGAGACGGAGCGCACGTGCCCGAGGAACACGCCCCGGTGCTTCGGGAAACGGCCCTCGACGAGCGTCTGGTGATCCGAGCCCGCGAGGAAGCCATGCGAGAAGCCTCGGCTGTACGCGAGGGACATGTCCGCCAGATCGCGCTTGAGCCGAGCCTCATCGGGCGCACCGGCAAGGATGCTCTCCACCCAGCGCCGATACCCCTGCACCGTGGCGGACACATACGCCGGCCCCTTGAGCCGCCCTTCGATCTTCAGCCCATGCACCCCGATGTCGACCAGCTCGGGCACGGCGTGCACGCCCGCGAGATCCTTCGGGCTGAGCAGGTACTTCACATCCCCGAGTTCCCGAGTCTGGGCATCGACGACCAGATCGTACGGCAGCCGGCACGACTGGGCACATTGCCCTCGGTTGGCGGAGCGGCCACCCCAGGCCTCGCTTGTGAGGCACTGGCCGCTCCAGGACATGCAGAGCGCTCCGTGGATGAAGACCTCCAGCTCGACATTCGTCTGCCCGGCCAGCCGGCGGATCTCCGCGACGGAGAGCTCTCGCGGCACGACGACCCGGCAGATCTCCAGTCCCTGGGCGAAGCGGACGCCCTCGGCGCTGGAGATGGTCATCTGCGTGGAGGCATGCAGCTCCAGCTGCGGACACAGCGCCCGGGCCAGCAGGGCCATGGCGGGATCCTGGAGGATCAGCGCATCCACCCCCGCGGCGGCCGCTCCTCGGACGAGGTGCTCGACCACGGCCAGTTCGGGCTCGAACACCAGCGTATTGAGCGTCAGGTAGGCGCGAGCCCCCGCCCGGTGGATGAGGGCCACCGTCTCGGGGAGCCGAGCGAGCGAGAAGTTCTCCGCGCGGGCCCGGGCATTGAAGCCCTCATCGAGCCCGAAGTAGACGGCATCCGCTCCGCTGGCGAGCGCGGCCTGAAGGGAGTCGATATCCCCCGCGGGAGCAAGGATTTCGGGGCGGCGAGCAGGCATGGTTCCTCCTTAACACGCCAGGGGAGCAAAACCTGCGCGCGCACGCCCACCGGCCCCACGGCACTTGCCCCGCTGGTGACCGGGCACCCTCGGGGTCACATCCTGTACGGTGAGCGGCACGATCCAGGGCTGCCCCTGCCCTCCGAGGAGAAAACCATGGTCCGAACGAAGAGCTGGAACTACGAGACGTCGCTGCGCTGGAACCAGGAGCAGGAGGGAGAGCTCGCCTCCACCGGCCTACCGGGGCTGGGGTTCGGCTCGCCCCCGGAGTTCGGCGGGAAGGAGGGACGCTGGGGCCCGGAGACACTCCTGCTGGGAGCCACCGAGTCCTGCACCCTGCTCACCTTCCTCGCCCTGGCGAAGCGCAAGAGCGTGAAGATCTCCGCCTATCGCAGCACCGCCGCGGGCACCCTGGCCGCGGACGCGGAGGGCGTCATCCGCTTCACTGAAATCACCCTCCGCCCCGTGGTGCAGGTGAACAGCGAGGCGGAGGCCGAGGCCGTCCGAGCGATCTTCCAGGACGTGCCCAAGCGCTGCTTCATCAGTTGCTCGCTCAAGACCGAGCCGCGCATCGAGCTGACCGTGGAGGTCTCCAGCCCCTCCGCTTGAGGCCCGCGCCTCACGGCCTCACTTGGGGTCCCACCACACCGCCCCCTTGCCCTCGATGGCGAGCGAGGCCCGGCGACGCACGTCCGCGAGTTGCTCGGACGTCAGGGGTTGAAACGCCGCGGCGGCGGCCAGCGCGGCATCCTGCTCGTTGGGAAAGCTCATCCCCAGCAGCGCCACATCCGGGTCCACCGTAAGTGTGTAGCGGACGCACTCCTCCACGGACAGGTGCGGTAGCGAGGGAGCAGGCGCCTCCTGGCCTCCCGAGCTCACCTTGCCTCGGGGACGCACCTGCAGTGGCCGCCCATAACCCTCCGTGTCGCCCAGCAGCTTGCCGGCCCCGAAGGTCTTGAAGCACACCGTGCCCACGCCCTTGGCGCGCGCCAGCGGGAGGATCTCCTCCACGTACCGCCGGTGGCACCACGGCCCGATGGGAAACATCACCACATCGCACAACCCACTCTCCAACGCCGCCCGCAGCACGTCCGGGTGATGGCTGGAGATGCCTCGGAAGCGCGTCTTACCCGCCTGGATGCACCGCCCCAGTTCCTCCATCCCTCCCCCCGGCGCCGCCAGCCGCTCCCAAATGTCCAGCTGCGAGACGCTGTGGAACACAAACAGATCCACCGCATCCAACCTCAGCCGTCCCAGGCTCTCTTCCACCTGGGGAGTCACTGGCCGATCGAGGAGATCCACCTTGTCGATGACAAACACGCCCTCCCGCCGGCCTCGCAGGGCCTGGCCAACAATCTCCTCGCTGTAGCCGTCCTCGTAGCCCGGCGCGGTGTCCACGAGGTTGAGCCCCGCATCCATGGCGCGTTGCAGCGTGGCCACACAGCGATCCAGTGGCACTGTCCGGTCCGCCAGGTCTCCAATCCCCAATACCGTGGCACGAAAACCCGTCCGGCCCAGCTCGCGGCGTGGCGAAAACCGAGGAAGAGAGCGATCATCCATTGTGGCCACACCTCCAGGGGGGGAGTCCTTTGTTTCTGCATTGCCCCCCCTGCCAGAGCAACGATTTTTCCTTGCGGAAACGTTCAATCCCCGCCAACCAAGTGAAAGAGGATTTCCGGTGAACGCTCACGCAATCTCAGGCATGCTCCCGGTCCATGGGGAGAGCTGGTCGCCAGAGGCCTGAAGGAGAGCCCGGTTTGGCGCAATCGACCCACTCCCTGCGCTTCCTCACCTATCCCCTGCTGGGCCAGGTCAAGGAGCAGGTGCGCGCCGAGTTCTTCGGCCGGGTGCTGGCCCAGCGGCTGGGCCGGCCGGTGCTCATGGAGCAGGCGCGGACGTACGAGATGGTGGAGCAGGAGCTGGCCGCGGGCCGGGTGGACATCGCGCTGGCCACCGCCGAGCAGTGCAACCTCTTCGAGCCCCAGTCTCGCGCCGTGCTGCGCGCGGTAAGGGCCGGCCGCTGGTACTACCACGCCGCCTTCCTCTCCCGCGCTGAGGAGCCGCTCACTCTGGAGACGCTCAAGGGCAAGCGCGCCGCATGGGTGGCCCCTCTCTCGACGGCCGGCTACCTGCTGCCCCGGCGTCACCTGGAGTCGCTGGGGCTGAAGCTCGACGAGCTCTTCGCCGAGCAACGCTTCTACGGCACCTACCGCCAGGCGCTGCTGGCGGTGCTCTCGGGGGAGGCGGACGTCACCGCCCACTTCACCCCGCACACCGAAGAGTACATGGTCCGGGCCCAACTGGCCGAACGAGTAGGGCCGGACGAGCGCCGCCTCTTCCCATTCGCCTATACGGTCCCGACGCTCGCAGACGGCATCATCGTCTCCAACCGGCTGCCACCCGCTGAGGCAGCCGCCGTGGTCTCCGCCATCACCGCCATGAGTCATGACGAGGGGGGCCTGGAACCCGTGCTCGCCCCCTTCGACATCCAAGGTTTCACCCTCGTTCGAGGCACCTCGGCCCAGGTCCCGGAGTCCCTCCCCACCATGAATTCGGAGTACCTCACCCTCGATCTGGACGCCGAAGAGCGCTGCCGGCACATCTGGTCCTCCACGGGCACCGCCTTCGGCAAGGACATCCGCGAGAGCGAGGGGCAGACGCTGATGGATCTGCTCCCGCTAGAGGCCGCCATCCCCCTGGAGTCCCTGGTGCGCTCGGCCCGCCTCAACAACGTGAGCGGGAGGATGCAGTTCCGCATGGAGGCCGGCGGCCAGACGCGCATGTACGCGGCCGAGGCCACGCTGCGCCAACCCCGCCCCGGAGAAGGCGTGCCCCTGCTGGGCCTGTTGGTGCGCGACATCACTGACAGGGACTCGCTGGAACAGGAGTTGTACCGCCTGGCCTCGTTCCCCCTGCTCCACCCGGACCCGATGCTGGAGCTGAAGCGCGACGGCCAGCTGCGCTACGCCAACCCGCCCGCGCACACCTGCTTCCCGGATCTGCTGCAGTTGGGCGAGCACCACCCGCTGGTGACGGCGGCCCTGGCGAGCTCCCGGCGCAGTTCTCCCCGGGACGGACCGGAGATGGTGCAACTGGGCGGACGCTACTGGGAGGTGGTGACCACGCCCCTGCAGGACAACGAGAGCCTGCGCGTCTTCGCCAAGGACGTGACGGCGCGCAAGCAGATGGAAGCCAGCCTGATGAATGCCGACCGCCTGGCCTCCCTGGTCATGCTGGCCTCGCGCGTCGGCCACGAGATGAACAACCCGCTGGCGTTCCTGATGGCCAACCTCTCCTTCGCCCGGGAGGAGATCGGCCGGCTCCGCGAGGCGCTGCGCCACGGCACCGGGAACGTGGAGTCCGCGGACGTGGAGGAAGTCCTCGACGCGCTGGGGGAGTCCCTGGAGGGCGCCGAGCGGCTCAAGAACATCGTCCAGGATCTGCGCCTGCTCACGCGCGAGGCGCCCCGGCACCGCGCCCGGGTGGACGTGCACACGGTGCTGGAGGACAGCCTCAAGCTCATCCGCAGCCAATTGCGCCTGCGCGCCCACCTGGAGAAGGACTTCCAGCCCGTGCCGCTGGTGGAGGCGGACGAGGCCCGGCTGGGGCAGGTGTTCCTCAATCTGATGATCAACGCCGTGCAGGCCATGTCCGAACAGGAAGCCGCCCGCAACGTGCTGCGGGTGGTCACCCGGACCAACGAGGCCGGCGAGGTCACCATCGAGTTCCGGGACACGGGCGCGGGGATGGCTCCGGAGGTGCTCGCGCGCTTGTTCGAGCCCTTCTTCAGCACCCGGCCCAACAGCACGGGCATGGGGCTGTCCGTGAGCCACGCCATCGTCTCGAGCATGGGCGGCACGCTGCGCGCCCAGAGCGAACCCGGCGTGGGCACCCTCTTCACCATCGTCCTGCCGGCCGCGCGCGCTCCGGTGGCCAGCCCCCACCAGCCCGAGCAGGGCCTGGCCAGCTGAGCAGAGGCGAAGCCCCCGGGTTGTGCGATAATAGGGGGCATGAAGCCCATGGAGTGGCGGGGATAGGCCTGGATGTTGCGTCGGCTCTTGCCCATGCTCGTGGCACTCGGTTGCGGACTCCTCGCGCTCGGCTGGGGGCTCGTGAGCCTGCAGCGCATCTTCGCCCAGGAGACCGAGGACGCTCGCGACCAGCTGCGCACCCATCGGGACGAGCTCGAGCGCTACGCCGGTGAATCCCTGCGGCAGAAGCTGAAGCAGCGGCTCGCCCTGGCCACCTCCGATATCGGCAAGGCCGCGGAGGATCCCCTCGTCCAGGCCGACGGGCTCTACCTGCTCTTCCGCCAGTTCCAGTTCCTGCCCCGGCTTCCCCGTCCACGGCCCGGCACACAGACGCCCGCCGCGAAGCTCCACGACGAACTCCTCCAATACCTGCTGAGCACCGGCCCGGCTTCGGGTCCGTGGCAGGGGCGGCTCGAGTTGTTGCGCTCGGTGAAGGCCGCACTCTCGAAGGGGCAGAAGGCTCGCGCCGAGGATCGCCTGGAGACCCTCCTTCGCTACCGCGCCGAGCACCCGCTGCCCGCCGCCGAGGAGATCCCGTTCACGCTCGTCGTGGTCGATCGGCTCGCGCAGGACGCGGCCTCGCTGCCGCTGGTGCGAGGGCTCCTCAGCGGCGGACTGGCGGACGAGTTTGGAGGCACCGCGCGGGGCGCCGGCCTGCAGAGAGATCTGCTGCGCGAGTGCCAGCGCTTCAGCCAGTTCGACTTCAACTTCCTCTATGAGCGCATCCGGGAGCTCAGCCTCCGGCTCGGCGTGCCGATTGACAACTTCACCGCGCGTGTCGACGAACTCGGCACGGGCGCGCTCGCGCTGCCGAGCAACCTCTCCGAGCCCACCCTCATCGGCGAGCGCTGGTACCTGGAGCCAGACGGAGAGCTCGTCCGAGGCATCGCCATCGATCCGGAGGAGCTCCTGAAGGAGATCACCCAGGAGATGCGCAAACGCGAGCTGCTCGGGCCGGAGGACTACGTGCTCCTGGGGCGGCTGGAGGCCGTGCAACCGCTCTCGTCCGTGCCCGTCTCGGCGGTCATCCCCCGCTGGTCCGCCGAGGAGAAGGCGATCGACCAGCGCTACGGACTGAAGACGATGCTGGCGGCCATCTGCGGGGCGCTCGCGGTGGCCATCGTGGCGCTCGCGGGGTTGGCGCAGCACCGCAAGTACCGCTTCCTGGAGCTCAAGAGCGACTTCGTGGCCACCGTGTCCCACGAATTGCGCACCCCGCTGGCCTCCATCCGGCTGCTGGCGGAGACGCTGGAGATGCGCGCCGGAGGCTCGCCCGAGGTGCGGGACTACCCCGCTCGCATCCTCCAGGCCACGGACGGGCTGCACTTTCTCGTCGAGAACATCCTGTCCTTCAACCGCATCGACAAGGGGCGCTGGGTGCCAAAGCTCACCCAGGTGCGGCTGGAGGAGCTCATCGGCACGCTGCGCACCGATCTGGCCAGCGCCACCCGCGTCCCGGTGAACCTCACGGCGGACGTGGGGGACGTGGAGATCCGGGCCGACCCTTCACTGCTGCGCCTGCTGCTGTCCAACCTGGGGCGCAATGCGTGCGCCTACAACCAACGCGATCCCGTGGAGATCTCCGTGAAGGTCCACGCACCCGAGGGCCTGGGCTGCACGGTGCTCTTCACTGACAACGGCATCGGCATTCCCGACCGCGAATGGGAGCACGTCTTCCAGGACTTCTACCGGTTGACACAACCCGGCCCCGAGGTCCACGGCAGTGGGCTGGGGCTCGCGCTCTGTCGCAGGATCATGCATGTCCATGGAGGCCAGATCCGCATCGCCGCCTCCGGCCCTCAAGGAACCACCTTCGCGCTGTCCTTCCCCGAGCCGCACCGATGACGACCCAGAGCCCTCCTCCTTCCAGCCGCCCCTCCATCCTCATCGTCGAGGACGACGCGAACCTGCGAGTCGGCCTCCGGGACAACCTCCAGGACGAGGGGTACGACGTGGCCGCCGCCTCCAACGCCCGAGAGGCGGAGACGCTGCTGCGCGGCAAGGACTTCGACCTGCTCATCCTGGACGTGATGCTGCCGGGAGAGGACGGGTACTCGCTGTGCCGGCGGCTGCGCGCCGGGGGACTGCGGAGCATGGTGATGATGCTCACCGCGCGCACCCTGGAGGACGACATCGTCCGCGGCTTCGAGGCCGGCGCGCAGGACTACCTGACCAAGCCCTACCGGCTCCGGGAACTGCTCATGCGTGTGAGGGCACTCGTGCGCAGGGCCGGAACTCCCCCTCCCCAGGTGATGGGCTTCGCGGGGTTCTCGCTGGATCTCGGCCGGCGCATGCTCTCGCGAGGGGATGGGACCGCCATCGAGCTGACCCGCACGGAGTTCGATCTGCTGGCCTACCTGGTCCGCCACCGGGATCGCGCCCTCACCCGGCAGGAGATCCTGGACACCGTCTGGGGCCAGGACGTCGTGGTGGATCCACGCACCGTGGACAACTTCGTCTCCAACCTGAAGAAGAAGCTCGGCTGGACGA
Organism: Hyalangium versicolor; assembly: GCF_020103695.1. Classification (GTDB taxonomy): domain Bacteria; phylum Myxococcota; class Myxococcia; order Myxococcales; family Myxococcaceae; genus Hyalangium; species Hyalangium versicolor. The sequence goes on along the minus strand of NZ_JAHXBF010000003.1, from coordinate 439,621 downwards.
GCACCTCCGGATTCACCATCCACACCATCCGTGGCGTCGGCTACCGGATGGAGATCGACGCCATGACAAAACCATGACGCAAAGATGAATCGGCCACCGCCTACGGCGTGCCCCGCTTCCCTACCGTGAGGGGTGCGTGGACAGGGGCGCTCCGGACCTCAGCCCACGCGGGTGAGGGGCCGCATGGTGCGGCCTGCCCCTGTCGGGAGCGCCCGCCTGAGGGAGGCCAGTCGATGTTCCAGTCAGTCCTTGAGCAGCAGGAGTGGAGAGCCCGTCGTCTCGGAACAGGCGCCGGAGTGTCGTTGCTGGTGCACGGAGGGATGATCGCCGTCGCGCTGATCATCTCCACCCGGGTGGTGCCCAAGGAACCGGAGCCGGAGATGAAGGATCCGGTCATCCTGCTCACGCAGCTCCCGCCGCGTGGCAACCCCAACCCTCCCACCCAGCAGGCCGCGGTCCAGCCCAAGCCCAAGATCAAGCCCAAGCCGCAGACGCTGGTTCAGCCGACCACCATCCCCCAGAAGCCGCCTGTCGAGGTCGAGCCCACTCCCCAGACAGAGCCTGATGAACCCGAGGATTCGGCCCTTCCCTACGATCCCAACGGCAAGCCGGACGGAATCACGGGCGGCACCTGCCTGGCCTGCGAGGCCATCAAGGGCGCCACGGCCCCCGTCGTCGAACCCACGGGAGAGGACACGGTCCCCTTCTCCATGGGCACCATGACACCTCCCAAGCTGCTGTCCGGAACGCAGATCGAATACACCCGCGAGGCTCGCGAGGCCCAGGTCCGCGGCCTGCTGATCGCCAAGTGCACCATCACCCGAGAGGGTGACGTGGAGAACTGCCGCATCATCAAGGGCCTGCCCCACATGAACGAGGCCGTCCTCTCCGCCCTCGAAAACCGCCGCTATACCCCGGTGCAGTACCAGGGCAGGCCCACTGGCGTGACCTACATCTTCAACATCAAGCTCGACTTCCCCCGGTAGAGCGATTCACCGGGGTGTCGAAGCGGATGCGCTGGGGAGGCAGGAGCGTGGGTCTCTGATCAAAAGGAGAAGAAGCTTCCGCGAATGCGCCGGCTGCCCTGGTTGGGCTCGGTGTCATAGCGGGAGAAGACGACCATGGACTGCTGGTCGCCCGCGGAGGCCAGGGAGACGAATGGCTCGGTCTCCCGGGCGTTGTACACGACCGAGAAGCCATTCGGAGTCTCGACGGTGCCTGAGCCCGTCACCCGCGTGGCATACACGTCCCACAGCGAGTCCCACCGGTAGTCCGCCCACGCCGCCACGTAGTTCGTCCCGTCGAACGCCACCTTGGGCGAGGCCTCCTGCACCGTCTCCGTGCAGAGCGCGAGCCCGTCGCCATCCAGCACCGCACCCTCAGCGGACACCCGCGTGCCGTAGATGTCGTAGTTGGTCCGCGTGCGGTAGTCCGTCCAGACCACGAAGAAGCCGTTGCCGTCCGAGGCCACGTCCGGCTCGTACTGCTCCGCGCCCAGGCTGGAGATGGCGATGCTGTTCTTGTCCAGCACGGAGCCATCGCGCTTCACCCGCGCCCCGTGGATGTCCCAAGACGTGGCGCTCTGAAGCTCGGCCCACACGACGAGGTAGTCAGACCCGTTGAAGGCCACCCGGGGCGTGTAGTGCTCCACGGCGTTGGTGGCGATGGCGATCCCCGAGGTGTCCAGCACCTGGCCCGTGGCCGACGACACCCGGGCGCCATACACATCCCCGCGGCCATTGGGGTCCTGCCGCCACACCACGAAGTAGTCCGTCTTGTCGGAGCCCACGGCCGGGTAGTTCTGGAAGCCGTCATGCGAGGAGACGACGAACCCGTTCGCATCCAGCACGGCCGCGGAGCTCGCGCCCGAGCCGAGCACCCGTGCGCCATAGATGTCCCAGTTGCCCGTGCGGAAGTCCATCCACGTGACGAGGTAGTCCGTGCCGTTGGAGCTCACCGCCGGAGACTGCCGCTCGCGCGAGGTGGCCGCCAGCACCAGCGCGGGCACATCGAGCACTCCGCCGTCGCGATTGATGCGCGTGCCGAGGATGCGGGTGAGGCCACCGCCCTGCTCCGTCCAGACGACCAGGTAGTTGCTCTTGTTGGAGGCCACCACCGGCTCGGTCTGGTAGATGGAGGAGATGGCCGTCACCGGGAAGCCGTTGCCCGCGCTGACCGCTCCGGCCGAGGAGACCCAGGCGCTATAGAGCTCGGTCGTCGCGCCGCTGGTGCCATCCCAGGCGACGAAGTAGCCAGTGCCCGCCCTCGCCACGGAGGGGTGCTTGTGGCCCGCATTCGCGGAGAGCACGAGAGCGGAGGTGTCCAGCACGGCGCTCCCGCTGGCGGCCGAGGACGAGACACGGGCCCCCAGGTTCTGGAATGTCGAGTTCGACGTGTTCCAAGCCGTCCACGCGGCGAGGTAGTCGGTGCCGTTCGAGGCGACGGAGGCAAAGGACTCGTTGAGGGAAGCGCTGGTGCCCACCGCGAGCCCCGAGGCATCCACCACCTCCTTCGTGGTCTCCGTGGCGATCACCCGCGTCCCGTAGAGGTCCCGGCTGCCGGAGGTGCGGTAGTCCAGCCAGATGGCGAGGAAGTCCTTCCCGTTGGAGGCCAGGCCCTGCATGTACTGGAGCGAGTTCACCGACAGCGGGAAGCCACCCACGCCGTCCAGCACCTGGCCCGCGGTCGACACGCGGGTGGCGTAGACACGCGAGGACCCACTGCGCTCGTCGCTCCAGGCCACGAGGTAGACCGAGCTGTTCGCGGCCACCACCGGCGTCGTCTCGTCATAGTTCGACCCGGTGGCGATGGAGATATCCGCTTTGTCCAGTGCATCCCCCGTGCTCGAGAAGCGCCGGGCGTAGACGTTGTAGTAGCCGTCGGCCGCGCTCATGTACCAGGTGACGAGGTACTCGGTGCCGATGGAGGCCACATGGGGCCAGTTCTGGCTGCCCAGTGATGGAGAGAGCCGACGCCCACCGACGTCGGACACCACGCCCGCGCTGGTGATGCGCGTGCCGCGGATGACCCACGTCTCACTGTGGAACTGGGACCAGACCACGAAGAAGTCCGTCCCGTTGGTACCCACCTGGGGATCCGCCGAGTTCCCAGGCCCCGAGCTGATGACGAAGCCCGCGGTGTCGAGCACGGCGCCCGTGCTGGAGACGCGCGTCCCATAGAGGTTGTACTGGGTGCCGCGCGTGTCCCGCCAGACGACCAGGTAGTTCGTCCCGTTGAAGGCCAGCACGGGGAAGGCCCTCACGGCCAGGTCCGCCGACACCAATTGCCCATCGATGAGCATCTCGTAGCTGACCACGGGATCCAGCACCGCGGGGTACGCAGACGAGGCGAGCACCTCCTCGGGGACGCGCAGTTGGATCTCTCCTTGGGAGTACTCAGCGCGAATCGCCGTGCGCTGCCCCTTCGCATCCACCCAGGTGCCGTGACCGTACCGGAAGCCCATCCCCGTCCGAGCATCCGTGAAGTGCAGCCCCTGCTCGGAAGTCCCCGAGTGCACGAGCCCCTTCACCGGCACGGAGACCCGCAGCTCGCCCTGGCCGCCGGGAGCCGCGTCGAAGCTCCACGACTGCTCCACGCCCTGCTCGCTGTTGCGCAGGTGCTCGACGAACGCGGCATGACGGAGGGCCAGATGCCCATCCGCCTCGACCTGACCTTCAGGGGCGTCCACGCTCAGGCGCGTGTCCCCTCGCGACACCTGGGCCGCACCCAGGACCAGCGGAGCCCCCGTCTCGAGTTCGGCCCGGAGAGACGGCGGCGGTTGGACTCCGGGAAGCTCTTGGGTCTCCTCCTCCAGATGCAGAGCACGAACTGGCGTCAGCGTGAGCCCCTGCGCCGTCGCCGTCACCTCATAGTTGGAATGCCCACCATGCCAGCCGTCCTTCTCCTGCCGATAAGCGAAGTGGACCTGGCGGATGACAGCCTCCACATCAAAGGAAGCCTGGGGATTGGAGCTGCTCGCGGACGGCGCCCCCGATACCGCGCCGGAGCCCGCCTCGGGGCTCTCACAGGAAATGCTCGCGAATGCGACGACTAATAGCGATGCAAACAGAATATTACGCCCCGACTGTAAACACAACATAGACCCGTCCCTCCCGGGAGGAATAGCCCACGGTGATGCGACTCACGCGCAGAGTAAGATGTGTGGAAAACGCAGACCGCCCCACTCGGCACAGATGTGTGCCCATAGAGGATGCGGTAGCGCCCGACCGTAGATGGCCCAACATGAAGGCCTGACAGGCCCTCGCATTGGTTCCACCGTTACTACCATTTTACAGCGCTTTAAGATACTCCATCAAGACATGGCGTTGCGAATCCGACAATTCATCACCAAAAGTGTGTCCGATATTGGAATACCCTGGGAGGGTGGTGTCGTAGATGCGCTTACGGAGGGAAGGGTCGGACTCGGCTGACTTGCCGTGATCGAGGACCTGGTGCTTCCACCCGACCGCCACGGGATCGAAGTCGCGGCGGCTGAAGGAGCGGCGCCAGTACTTGGGGCGTTTGCGGCTGTCGAGCAGGGCCTCCAGCGTGGGCACCGAGCCGTTGTGCAGGTACGGCGCTGTGGCCCAGATGCCGTCCAGCGGAGGCGCCACGTAGCCGGGGCCCGGCACCAGCCTCGCGGTGCTCCCGTAGAACGAGCTGTTGAACCACTGCACCAGCGGCAGGCCTTCGCGCGCGGTGGACTGCCAGAGCAGCGGATCGGTGCCCACCTCCTCCAGCGGGATGATGAGGTTGGGATAGGACTCCTTGTCGCCGTAGGTGCCGTGGCACTCGGAGCAGAAGGCCTCGAAGACGTCGCGCCCTTCGGCGGCGAGCTTGCGGTTGATGGGGTGCGGGTACTTCGGAGGCCGCAGCGTGGCGAGGTAGGCCCGCACGTCGTCGAACGAATTGTCGATGCGCTCGGCCTCCTCGACGCTGTCGGTGCAGAGCATCGAGGCGGACATCATCAGCCGGGCGTGATCTCCGCGGCCGATGCCGGTGTGGAACATCGCGTGCTTTTTGCGCAGCAGCCACCACGCGGGCACGTCCGTGGGCACGGGTTCTCTCGGGGGGAGCTCGTGGAGCGGCTCGTCGGACCACTCGAGCGTGTCGGGGTCGCGGTGGGCCGCGAGCACCGCCGCCAGGTTGTCCGCCGAGTTGACGCCGATGGTGTCCGGCCGCGTGTAGGAGCCGACGGCGCGGACCCGGCTGGACCAGCGCCACCACTCGGCCAGCTCGTCGCTGTTGCGCACCAGCAGGCCGGCCGCGGTGGCGAAGGTGGAGAAGTCCTCGGTGAGATCCAGCGCGGAGTTGCCCAGCCCGATGACGACGCCGTTCTCCGTGGGCGTGGCATGGCAGCCCAGGCAGTTGGCCGTCACCACCTCGACGCCTCGGGGCGTCTTCAGGGCCGTCACCTCATAGGAGAGCCGCGCGTTGTGGCCGCGCCGTCCTGGGAGCCGCAGGCGCTCCGGCGCATCGCCCATGGCCATTCGGTAGATGGACCAGGGAACGCCACAGCTCACGTAGCCGGCATTCACCAGGGTGTCATAGCCAGCCTTGGGATCTCCCGAGCGCTGGGGCGCGGCGGGGATGTGGATCCGTTCCGAGCCTGAGCCTGCGCCCGCGCCCGTATCCGTACCGGTGGGCTGCGGCGACACGGAGGCCAGGGGCTGGCTGGCGAAACGAGGTTCCGCGTGGCTTGCCTCCAGCACGAGGGAGAGCAGGCCGATCCAGAGCAGCGGTGACAATCGCATGAGAGGCTCCACGAGGTGCCGCCTCTCGAGGAGCGCGGCAGGTCATGGAGCGAGGCTCCTGCAACCCTCTCCAGCCTGGACGCCTACATGCCCGAACGGTCGGATGGGGCGCCTGGACGGTCGCCTGGGACTTCCCGAAGGTGCACGGAACAACAAGGCTTGCCATCCGTTTCTTCTTCTGAAAATCAGTCCACTGCTCGTGCACGGCAAAACTTGATTTTCATGAAGGACATGATTTTTACTACAGTTCGTGAAACTCAGACCCATGCTCGTCCCATGAATCGCTCAGCCATTCAGCAGTGGACGGAGTCCTTCGCCGAAGCGCTCGTCCGGCGCGCCACACAGCTGGGTGCGTCGCAGCGCGATGAGACGGGGAAACACTCTCGGGAGATCCTCGGGCGGCTGCAGAGCGCCGCGCTGCTCTTCGAGTCGCTGCACTTTGGCGGACCCGATCTGAGCTGGGGCCGAGCGCGAGAGGACGATGTGGCGGCGCTGCCCCGGCCTCCGGTGTCCTCGGGCCGACTGGTCTGCGTGCCGTTCAGCATCAACCACCATCCGGACCTCCCGGAGGCGTGGGACTACTGCGCGGGCGTGGCGCTCGTGCACGACGAGGATGAGGCGGCGGCGATCAGCTTCGGGCGAGGACGGCGGACGCTGTCAGTGTCGCGGAGCGAGAGCGAGGCGCGGATCGGCTTTGGCGGGGACATGCCGCTGATCGATGACGTGCCGGGGTTGGACACGCTGGCACCGCCGGCGCAGCGGGTGCTGCACCCCTTCTGGGCAATGGCCCGCTGCATCCTGAGCGTGGACGGATATGGCACCTGTTTCCTGGAGGGCCACCGGGTAGCGGCTCGAGGCATGAGCCCCGAGGCGAACATCATCTCCGTGTTCCGCCGGGAGCTGGGGCTGAGCATCGAGAACGAGTACGGCGAGTCCTCCTGGCACGATCACGTGTACTGCGCGCTGGCGTGGACTCCGGATGCGATGGAGCGCTGGCGCCGGCTGAGGGATCCGGCGGTCCGGGCCAGCGCGGGAGATGCCTGCCCGCTGTGCAAGGGCCGGCTGGAGGACGCGGATCTTCGAGAGCCGGCGTTCTCCGCGAAGAGCTCGATCGCGCCGGGGAGCATGGTGCGGCTGCGCTGCGCCAACTGCACGACGATCTTCCGCACGGCCCGGCGGCGCACCGCCGAGTTCGAAGCGGCCCCCATGGCGAGCATCCAGAAGAGCCTGTGACGTAGGCCGGAGAGGCCCGGACGGAGCTCGGACGGAGGCTCGGACGCACCGAGCCGTCCGCTGACTCACCCGAGTGACTTGTGGGCGTCCGCGAGGCTCTGGACGACGAGCGCCGTCCAGCCGGTCTGGTGCGAGGCCCCGAGCCCCCGGCCGTTGTCCCCGTGGAAGTATTCGTAGAAGAGGACCAGCTCGCGCCAGTCGGGATCCTCGGCGAAGCGGCGGTCATCGCCGTGGCAGGGGCGGCGACCCGTGCCGTCGGGCATGAAGATGCGGCAGAGCCGTGAGGACAGCTCCCGAGCCACCTCGGCCAGCGTCATCATCCGTCCCGAGCCGGTGGGGCACTCCACCTGGAGGTCGTCTCCATGGAAGTGGTGGTAGCGCTCCAACGCCTCGATGAGCAGGTAGTTGAGCGGGAACCACACGGGCCCGCGCCAGTTGGAGTTACCGCCGAACATGCCGCTGTCGGACTCGCCGGGCACGTAGGCCACGCGGTGCTCCTCGTGCCCCACGCGGAACACGAACGGGTCTTCGTCGTGGGCACGGGACAGCGAGCGGATGCCGAAGTCCGAGAGGAACTCACGGGGATCCAGCACGCGCCGGAGCACGCGCACCAGGCGCTCCTTGGAGGGGATGGCGAGCAGCCGGTGGCCCCCTTCCCCACCGCGCTCCGGTGCGGCCATATAGGAGGTGTTCTGCGCCAGATCGGCCCGGTTCTCCAGGAACCAGCGCAGCCGGCGAGCGAAGCCGGGCAGACGCTCGATGAGCCGATCCGGGAGCACTTCGGCGGCGAAGAGCGGCACCAGCCCCACCATGGAGCGAACGCGAAGCGGGATGTCCCCTCCGTCGATCCGGAGGTGGTCGTAATAGAAGCCGTCCTCCTCTTCCCAGAGGCCGGTGCCGCCCAGGTGGTTCATGGCATCGACGATGGCGACGAAGTGCTCGAAGAACTTGGAGGCGATGTCCTCGTAGGCGGGATCCTCCTGGGCCAGCTCGAGCGCCATGGAGAGCATGGTGGTGCAGAAGAAGGCCATCCACGCGGTGCCATCGGCCTGGTGCAGGTAACCGCCGGTGGGCAGCGGCTTGGAGCGATCGAAGACTCCAATGTTGTCCAGGCCGAGGAAACCTCCCGAGAAGAGGTTGCGCCCATCCACGTCCTTGCGGTTCACCCACCACGTGAAGTTGAGCAGCAGCTTGTGGAACACGCGCGCGAGGAAGAGCCGGTCCCGTTTCCCCTGCGAGCCCGTCATCTTGTAGACGCGCCAGCATGCCCAGGCGTGGACGGGCGGGTTGACGTCCGAGAACTCGAACTCATACGCGGGCAGCTGGCCATTGGGGTGCATGAACCACTCACGCAGGAAGAGCACGAGCTGCTCCTTGGCGAAGAGCGGATCCACGCGGGCAAAGGGGATCATGTGGAAGGCCAGATCCCAGGCCGCGTACCAGGGGTACTCCCACTTGTCGGGCACCGAGATGATGTCCCGGTTGTAGAGGTGGCCCCAGTCGCGGTTGCGTCCCCGGAGGCGCGAGGCGGGCGGTGGTGGCAAGCCGGGATCTCCCTCCAGCCAGGGCTGCACGGCGTAATGGTAGAACTGCTTGCCCCACAGCAGGCCCGCGTACGCCTGCCGAGCCACGCGCCGCTCCTCTTCGGGCAGCGTGTGCGGGAGCCGGCTGGCGTAGAACTCGTCGGCCTCGGTGATGCGCTGCTCGAAGGTCCGATCGAAGGACTCACCGAAGATCTCGCGTGGAGCCTCGGCCTCGGAGAACAACCGGAGCGAGAGCAGCACACAGCCTCCCGCGGGCACCTCCAGCGTGTAATGAAAGGCGGCCTTGGTGCCCACGCGATCCGGGTTCACCGCGTCCTTGCGCCCGTGAACCACGTAGTCGTCGAAGGCGTCCTTCACATGGCGGACGCGGTTGGGCACACGGTAGAGCCGCTGGAGGTTCGTCTCGTTCTCCGTGAAGAGGCGCTCGGGGCGCGCTCCGCCCTCGGGTGCCTGGGCGTGGAGCTGGTAACGTCCCAGGGAGTCCTGCTCGGCCAGGATCCCGTCCTCGCCGATGGCGGACATGCGCGGCTTGGACCAGTAGCCCTCGCCCTGCCGGCCCCATGCCCAGGTGTTGCGGAACCAGAACGTCGGCAGGACGTGGATCCGCGCTGCTTGCGGCCCGCGGTTGGCCACGGAGATGCGGATGAGCAGATCCTCCGGGCTCGCCTTGGCGTACTCGGCGAAGACGTCGAAGTAGCGGCGTCCATCGAAGAGGCCTGTGTCGGCCAGCTCGAACTCGGGCGCGTCGCGGCCCCGGCGCTGGTTCTCCGCCACGAGCCGCGCATAGGGGAACTCGGCCTGGGGGTACTTGTAGAGCGCCTTCAGGTACGAGTGGGTCGGCGTGGAGTCGAGATAGAAGTACTCCTCCTTCACGTCCTCGCCGTGGTTGCCCTGGGGGCCCGTGAGGCCGAAGAGGCGCTCCTTGAGGAAGGGATCCTTCTCGTTCCACAGCGCCAGGGAGAAGCACAGCCGGCACTGGCGATCGGTGATGCCGAGCAGCCCGTCCTCTCCCCAGCGGTAGGCTCGGCTGCGGGCGTACTCGTGCGGGAAGTCCGTCCAGTTCGTACCGTCTGGCGAATAGTCCTCACGGACAGTGCCCCACTGGCGCTCGGAGAGGTAGGGCCCCCACCGCTTCCAGTTGTGCGAGCGGCGCTCGTCCTCCGCCAGCCGACGCGCCTCGGCTCCGAGCCCGCGCGGTGAAGATGATTGGCTCATGGGGGAACCATAGACTCCTGGTGACGGTTCCAACAGCGAACCGCACGGGAGGAATCGCGTCCATGAAGAGTCGTCTGCTGAAGGCATGGGGCCTGGTGCTTGTGGGGATGGCCCTCGTCGGGAGCCCGGCCGGGGCGCAAACGGGCGGGCCCATCTACAACGGCAGCGAGCTGGACTATCAGCCCTCGCCGCTGCGCCTGCTCTCGGGAGATCTGATGGTGGTCATCGAGCGCCTGGCGGCGGGAACGAACTCGGGTGATCTCTACCTGACGATCTCGCGGGACGAAGGCGCGACCTGGTCCGAGCCGCGGATGATCGTGGGCAGCTCGCTCAACGAGCGCCACCCTGCCCTGGTGCGGCTTCCGAATGGCAGCTTCGCGGTGTTCTACCTGGTGGCCGAGGGCGGCGGTGTCTACCGGATCCACCGGTCCACCTCATCGAACGGCAGGCTCTGGTTCGCACGGGGGCCGATCGATCTGGGCTGGAGCACTCACACGGAGGTCAATCCCACGGTCATCCGCGAGGACGATGGTTCTCTGACGATGACGTACCACCGGCTCTCGGGGCCCAGCTACATCGCACGCTCGCTCGATGGGGGCGCCACGTGGGACACGCAGAAGACGCAGGTGAGCGACGGGACGGCGGCGCTGCCACGCATCACCCGGCGCGCCAGTGATGGGCTCTACGTGGTGACGTACCAGGTGAATGCCTCGGGTGGACGGCTCGAGCTGTACTCGAAGGCTTCGTATGATCCGTATGACTGGAGCGGCCCGGCCTCGGTGGTGTCGAGCGGTTCCAACAGCCACGACTCCCAGCCACTGACGCTGGAGGATGGGAACGTGCTGGTGACGTACATCGAGCAGACCGGCTCCAATGCGTTCGACGTGTACTACCGCACCAGCGCGGACGGGCTGAAGTGGTCTGCGGCGACGCGGGTCACCAGCACGCCTTCGACGTACGACGTCGAGCCCCACCCTGTTCTTCAGGGCACCCCGGGTTACGTCACGCTGTTCTGGTCGTACCAGAACGGCGCGACGCCGTATGTGGACCACGACATCTGGATGATGAAGGACCTACCCATCACCCTTGCCCGCTGAGGCAGAGCACTTCTCGCAATGAGGGGTGCTGCTGCGATTGCCCGCCGCAGCAGAGTCTCCGGGACATGAAGAGGGCTATCTCGGCGAGAAGATATCTGCGTGGGGAGATAGGTGGAGTCCGACCTGCTGACGATCCTCGCCACCACTCAGCTGGACTCGGGCTGAGGAGAGAAATGACACATGGCGTAGAACAGTGAGACGATGTGTGCGCCGTATGCCCCCCTCTCCGGTGCAGCCTGACAGCCTCGATCCCGGCACGGAGCCGCTCTCAGACGAGAAGCGCGCCCTTGAGCGGCGCGTCCGCGAGTTGGAGGCTAAAGCGCGCAGCCTGGACGCCATCAACCGGTTGGCGGCCTCACTGCTCCAGCCCCAGACGAACGTGGACGACATCCTCTGGGACGTGGCACAGGGAGCCGTAGCCCACCTGGGGCTGGAGGACTGCGTCATCTACCTGTTCGATGAGCGGCGCGAGCACCTCGTCCAGCGGGCGGCCTACGGGCCGAAGAATCCCCGGGAGCGGGAGATCCTCTCGCCCATCCTCATCCAGCCCGGGAAGGGGATCGTCGGTACGGTGGCGGTAACGGGGATGACGGAACTCATCTCCGATACACGGAAGGAGCCTCGCTACATCCAGGATGATCAGGCGCGGTTGTCGGAGCTGGCACTGCCGATCTTCTCCCAGGGAGTGGTGATCGGCGTGCTGGATTCGGAGCACTCCCAGTTGGGCTTCTTCACGGAGGAGCATCTCCACATCCTCACCACCGTGGCGTCCATGATCGCGGCGCGCGTGACGCAGGCCCAACTGGACTCGCAGCTTCGGGATGCAAACCGGCTGCTGGAGGCCCGCATCACCGAGCGGACGCGAGAGCTGTCCGAGGCCACCCAGCGCTCGGAACGGCTGCTGCTCAACATCCTGCCTCACCCCATCGTGGAGCGACTCAAGCGAGGAGAGCAGGCCATCGCCGAGCGGTTCGAGGATGTCACCGTCCTGTTCGCGGATCTGGTGGACTTCACGCGCTGGTCGATGCTGCTGCCGCCCGAGCAGGTCGTGGAGATCCTGGGACAGGTCTTCACGGAGTTCGATGCGCTGAGCGAGCGCTACGGGCTGGAGAAGATCAAAACTATCGGGGACGCGTACATGGTGGTGGCGGGGGTACCGGCCCCACGCGCTGATCACCGCGAGGTCATGGCACAGACGGCGCTCGAGATGGTGGAGGCCATCCGGCGGCTGAATCGGGTGCTGGGGACATCACTGGACCTGCGTATCGGGATGCACAGCGGGCCGGTGATCGCGGGCATCATCGGCACACGCAAGTTCGCCTACGACTTGTGGGGAGACACGGTGAACATGGCCAGCCGACTGGAGTCGCACGGACTGGCCGGGCATATCCACGTCGGCGAATCCACCCGAGTGGCACTACAGGATCGCTTCACATTCGAGCCGCGTGGAGAGACAGAGATGAAGAGCATTGGCCGAGTGAAGACCTGGTTCCTGACTGGGATCCGTAAGTAATCGAGAGTAACGTGCGCATCTCTCGGAAACCCCGCATGCCTCGCTACTCTCTCTGGCTGCTGCTGTTGGCATCGGGATGCACTCACGATGCCGGACTCCCAGAAGGAGTCGTGACCATCCCATACAGACGTCCCCCAGAAGGCTACGAGTACGCACTCCCCGGCCCTCTGCGCACAGCCCAGCCCTTCCACACAGCCGGTCCCTTCAAGTCACACTTCGAGGCACTACGCTACGCCTGCCCGGTCTTGATGTCCCTGCCCGGAGCCGTCGCGAAGCGACGAACAGCCGTGATCCAACGTGGACGCTTCATCGAAGAACGCTCCTGGGATGAGGCCACGGAGTACTGTGCGTGGATCTACCAGACGCCAGACGGCGCCTACGAGCTGAGCTGGATCGGTACCAACGAGATTCAGGACCGGTCGGAGTACCGCAGATGCGACATACCTCCTCGCGTCCTGGATGCTCGCTACAACGACGATCCCAAGCTCCCGCCCGACAGAAACCTCACCTATGTATTTGCCGTCCACAGCCATCCTGTCGCAAGCCTGCTGACTCGACACGATATCGGCTACATCATCAAGCAGGGTCGCAGCCTTCAAGACTCCTTCCACAGCATGGGCCAGTTCAGCATCGGCATCATCGCGTTCTTCTCGCGAAACGATCATGACAACCCCACCTGTGATGGCTTTTTCCAGTACACGCTTCCCTTGGATGAACTCCAAGGCGCCACGAAGACGATCCAGAAGTGGACTACCCATGCAGCGGGAAAATGGAAGATGGAAGAGGTTGCCATCGCTCAGCACGAGTACCCGCCGGACCATCAAGACCCCTACATCAAGATCATCGACCTTCAACACCCCTAGCCACACCGAGACGGGGCCATGGCCATGACGCTGCGGATGTTCCTCACGCTTTGCTTGTGCACCGCAGCGCTCTCGGGTTGTGCTCATGGGCCATGCAAAGCCTTGGGCTCCTTGTTCGGGTGTGATTGCTCCGCCAGACCCTCCCCGCCTGAGCCTGAGAATCCCTCGATTCCTCTTCCAGACTTTGATGGAAGGCTTCCTGTCGACACCGATGTCGATGGATATACGTTTCAAGCCATCCGGATCGCGGCGGATGACTTCTTGAATCCAGATCCCAAGCTCGAGTCCTGTAGAGCCAGACAGTCCTCCCACCGCTACCAGGCTCGACGTGAGGGAGACATCATCTTTGTTCGCATCGACTTCAAGCCGGAGAACTGTGGCAGGAAGTTCGGCATGCTGGACAGCGGGGCTACCTATGCCATCAGTGTCGACGGACATATCTTGCGGAGAGCCCTCGACGGGATGGAACCCTACGACGACACACCCTCTCCTTCTGCACCGAAAGATGCACCTTCCCCGAACACATCCCCGTAACATGTGAAGTTCCCCTGGCTCACGCCGCACTGGGATTCGCTAGATGAAGCCAAGGTACCTCCGATGGTTATTGGCCTCCTTACTGGCACCGGGATGCTCCACGCATCCTGAATTGCCAGAGGGTGTTCTGCTCATCCCAGAGCAAGAGCCCAAGCCGGGGTATGAATACGCCCTCCCTGGCCCCCTACGCACAGCCGAGCCCTTCAAAACCGCTGGCCCCTTCAAGTCATATTTCGATGCTGTGCAATATGCATGTCCGGTCCTGATGTCTCTCCCTGATGCCACCATGACTCCCAGGACCTCGATCAGCCGTCGTGGCAACCACCTGGATGTGCGAACGTGGGATGACTCTACGGAATATTGCGCCTGGATTTACCAGACCCCTCAAGGACAGTTCGAGCTGAGTTGGATTGGAACCAATGAGCGGCAAGACACAACAAAGGGAAGACGCAAATGCGACATGCCCCGCCGCGTCATTGATGCCCGCTACGCCAAGGACCCCAGCCTCCCCCCAGATAAAGACATTACGTATGTCCTTGCGGTACATAGCCACCCAACCGCGAACACCCTGACCGACCATGACATCGGATACATCCTGGCACTCGGTCACAAGCTCAAGGGCTCTTTCCATAGCGTCGGCCAGTTCAAGCTTGGCATCATCGCATTCTTCTCAAACGGCACCTCAGGAAGCCCAAGATGCGATGGCTTCTTTCAGTACGACATCCCCCTGGACGAAACAGACGAAAGCACCACACGCAAAATACAAAAATGGACTGTCGACACTGCGGGACACTGGGAGATGAAGGAAGTCGCCACGGTCCACCACAAATATCGCGAGAACAGCATGCCGTACATCCAGATCATAGAGTTCCCATAACACTTCCAGGCATCGAACCGCGCCATGGCTACCGGAATTCCGAGACCGACATTCAAGATCCCGTTGCTCGTTGCAACAGGCATCTTCACCACCCTATTTGCCGGATGTGCCCATGGCCCGTGCAAAACCCTGGGAACCCTCTTCGGATGCAGTTGCTCTCCCCAACAGGAGCAACCCGTTTCCCAGGATTCAAACATTGCGCTGCCGGATCTCGACGACGTCGCGCCAAGCGACATCGATCTGGATGGATATACGCTTCAAGCCATCAGACTCGCAGCCGACGACTTCCTCAATCCGGACCCGACCGATCTTCCCTGCAAGGACAAGCAGGTCTCCCACAGATATCTGGCCCGGAGACAGGGCGACGTAATCTTCGTCCGAATCGACTTCAAACCAGCGAACTGTGGGAGGGAATTTAGCCCGCTCGATAGCGGGGCAACCTATGCGATCAGCGTGGATGGGCGCATTCTGAGACGCGCCATCGATGGACTGGATTCGTACAGTTCGCCCCCTACCCCCTCCAGCACTGGCAGCAACAAGGTGGACTCCGAGGCTCCTCTCAAGCAGTAATCCGTGACATGCGAAGCTCCCCTGCTCCATTCCGCTTGCTCCTGCTCGCGGCCCTCGCGCTCTCGGGGTGCCCTCGCGCGGTCCGTCCTTCCCAGCAACAGTCCTTCGCCAAGACCGCGGAGGAACTCTTCACCGCCGTCGAGGGCGAAGGTGCCTTGGCGAGCGTCATCGTCCTCGATGCCCGGACGGGCCTGTTGCTCTATGCCCACCACGAGCATGTCCGCTCGCTCCCGGCTTCGACGATGAAGATCGTCTCCACCTCCGCCGCCCTCTCCGCCTTCGGCCCGGACTTTCGCTTCCGCACGCCCGTCTCCATCGAAGGCAATCACAAAGGCGACCTCTTCGAGGGCGATGTCGTCGTCGAGTCCTCGGGCGATCCCTCCCTCGGCTCGTGGCGCTTCCCCGAAACCGGGCTCGCTTGCGATCAGCTCGTCGAGGCCCTCTGGGGCAAAGGCATCCGCCGATGGAAGGGAGCGCTCCAGGTCAAGGTGCCGGACACCGGTCTCGATGGTCCGCTCGGCCCCGGCTGGGCCTGGGATGACGTGGCCTACTCCATGAGCGCCATGCCCATGCCCTTCGTCTTCCGCGAGAACGTCGTCGACCTGTCCCTCGTGCGCTCCCAGGGCTCTGCCTGCTCCGCCCCTCCCACCGTCCTCCTCACACCCCGCTTCGCGCCCTTCCCCTCTCTCATCCAGCTCGACACCTCCTCCTCTCGCTCCGGCTTCGCCTGCCTGCGCGAGAACAATCCCTCTCGCGTCCGCTGTGTCTGGCGCTCATCCGCCAAGCAGTGCCCGAGCGTCAATTCGACCCGCCTCTCCGTTGACGATCCCCAGGCTCTCTTCTCCGCCTGTGTCGAGGACGCCCTCTCCCGGCGCGGTCTCACCCACCTTCCCTCTCCCCAATCTCCGGCTCCCACCTCCGTGCGCCCCGCCGCCGAGCCCCTCCTCGATCTCGTCAGTCCTCCGCTCTCCGAGCTCGTGAAGGTCACCAACAAGGAATCCCTCAACCTCTATGCCGAGCGCATGGCCCTGCGCTTCGCCCGCGAGCGCACCCGCGGCGAGCGCTACAGCGATCTGCGCAAGGCCATGGGAGACGAGCTCACACGCCGCGGCATCACCTCGCGAGACCTGAAGCCCATCGATGGCAGCGGCCTGTCCCGCTACAACCTCGCCACCGCCTACGGCCTGGCCCGGGTGCTCTTCACCAGCCTCCAGGAACCCTATGCCGCCACCCTCCTGGACAGCCTCCCCATCACCGGCGTGGACGGAACACTCGCCGGCAGCGGCAACTCCGCCGAGACCGTGGGCCGCCTCCGCGCCAAGACGGGCACCCTCTCCAGCCAGAAGGCCTACGTGGGCGTCGCCGAACGCCCCGATGACCCCGAACACCCCCAGGTCGTCTTCGCCGTGATGCTCGGCAACATGGATGAGCAACCCGCACTCTCCGCATCAGGCATCTTCGACCGCTTCGCCGAGGCCCTCGTCACCCAGCCGCTCCCATAGGCAACCACCCCAATCGGTGGCTCGGGAACAGAACGGCCTCTGGGCTGTTCAGCGGCGCCGAGTCCTGTCATAGGACCCCGCGAGTCACCCCAGCCTGCCCAACCTTTCCACGAGGTGCCGATTGAAGCTCAAGCCCGCGCTCACCGCGCTCTCGCTACTGCTGCCCCTCTCCTCTCTCGCCGGCAAGGGAGCCTCGGCCCCTCCCGTCGCGGAGAAGAAGGTCGTCGTGGACACCTACCACGACACGAAGATCGAGGACCCCTACCAGTGGCTCGAGTCTTCCTCGGACCCCAAGGTGCAGGAGTGGACCCAGGGTGAGAACGCTCATACCCGCGCCATGCTGGACAAGCTCCCCAGCCGTGAGGCCATCCGCCAGCGCGTCACCGAGCTGATCACCTGGCAGTCTCCCGCCTACTTTGGCCTGGAGGAGAAGGGCGGAACCCTCTTCGCCCTCAAGGCCCAGCCCCCCAAGCAGCAACCCCTGCTGGTGACGATCGGCTCGCTCAGCGACACCGCGAGCGTGCGCATCCTGCTCGATCCCATGGAGGTAGATCCCTCCGGCAAGACGACCATCGACTTCTTCGTCCCCTCCCCGGACGGCAAGAAGATCGCCGTGTCCCTTTCCAAGGACGGCACCGAGAGCGGTGACGTCTACATCTACGAAGTCGCCACCGGGAAGGCGCTGGCCAACGAGATGGTGCCCCACGTCAACGGTGGCACGGCGGGCGGCAGCCTGGCCTGGGCCGCGGACGGCAAGAGCTACTTCTACACGCGCTACCCGCGCGGCTCCGAGCGCCCAGCCGAGGACGTGAACTTCTACCAGCAGGTGTACTTCCACCGGCTCGGCACGCCCACGGACAAGGACACCTACGCGGTGGGCAAGGACTTCCCGCGCATCGCCGAGTCCGAGCTCGAGAGCTCCCACGACGGCAAGTACATCATCGACCTGGTCGGCAACGGAGACGGCGGAGAGCACGCGCTCTATCTCTATGGCCCGTCCGGCCAGTGGCAGCAGGTGTCGAAGTTCGAGGACAAGGTGGTGGGCGCGCGCTTCGGCGAGGACGGAGCGCTGTATCTGAAGTCCCTCAAGGACGCGCCGCGCGGCAAGGTGCTCCGTCTGCCGCTGGCCACCCCCACGCTGGACAAGGCCACGGTGATCGTCCCCGAGGGCAAGGCGACGATCGCCAACTTCCTCCCCACCCAGGGGCGGATCTACGTCGTCGAGCAGCTGGGCGGTCCGTCGCAGCTGCGCATGGTCGATCTGAAGGGACAGGAGCTCGGCCTGGTCCCCACCCTGCCCGTGTCCACCGTGGGCGGCCTGGTCCGCGAGACGGGGGATGACATCCTCTTCATCAACGCCAGCTACGTGCAGCCGATGGCCTGGTTCCGCTACTCGGCCAAGGACAGCAAGGTGACGAAGACGGCGTTCGAGCAGACCTCTCCCGTGGACTTCAGCGACATCGAGGTGATCCGCACCGAGGCCACCTCCAAGGACGGCACCAAGGTGCCGCTGTCCATCCTCAAGCCCAAGGGCGTCAAGCTCAACGGCAACAACCCCACCCTGCTCACCGGCTACGGCGGCTTCAACATCTCCATCACCCCGGGCTTCAACCGGCTCAGCCGGGCGTGGCTCGAGCAGGGCGGCATCATCGCCATCGCCAACCTGCGCGGCGGCGCGGAGTTCGGCGAGGAGTGGCACCTCAACGGCTCGCTGACGAAGAAGCAGAACGTGTTCGATGACTTCTACGCCTGCGCGAAGCTGCTCGTGGATCAGAAGTACACGCAGCCGAAGAAGCTCGCCATCCAGGGCGGCAGCAACGGCGGTCTCCTCATGGGCGCGGTGCTGACGCAGCACCCGGAGATGTACGGCGCCGTCGTGGCGCGCGTGGGCATCTATGACATGCTCCGCGTCGAGCTGACGCCCAACGGCCAGTTCAACATCACCGAGTACGGCACCGTGAAGGATCCCGAGCAGTTCAAGGCGCTCTACGCCTACTCGCCGTACCACCACGTGAAGGATGGGGCGAAGTACCCGGCCACGCTCTTCACCTCGGGCGCCAATGATCCGCGCGTGGATCCGTTCCACTCGCGCAAGATGGTGGCTCGCATGCAGGAGGCCACGGGCAGCAAGGGCCGCATCTTCCTGCGCGCAGCCGGCGGCGGCCACGGCATCGGCGCCTCCCTCAATGAGAAGATCGAGGAAGAGGTGGACGTGTACTCGTTCCTCTTCAACGAGCTGGGCATGAAGTACCAGCCGGTGAAGAAGGTCGCCGCACCAGCCTCGAAGTAGTCCCACCCCGTCCCCGCCGCGAAGCGCCTCCTCGCGGCGGGGGCAGCCAGGAGAGCGAGGGCCTGGATCCAGAGCAGTCGGGAGGTGTCATGTAGCGGCCAACTCCCCAGGGCGCCGAGCAAGAATCACGCGCTCACCAGTCCTCCACCGCACAACCGACTCTACAGGTTCTCTCAATTCCGCAGGACATGGAGTGAGAATCCCCCCCATGTCCGATCCCAAGCAGCCCGCTCCGGCCCCCGGGACCCTCAACCCTTCTCATACCGTGTCCTATGGGGCCGGCACCTTGCCCGCGGTTCAGCGCCCGCCTGTTCCGCCACCGCCCCCTACCAACGCGGTGGTCGCTCAGCCCCATGCAGCCGCGGCCAAGGGCCCGCTGAGCCCGCGCTCCGTGGAGCTCGTCCAGCGCTCCTGGTCCCAGGTGCTGCCCATCTCCGATGCCGCCGCGGGCCTGTTCTACGATCGGCTCTTCGAGATGGACCCTGCCGTTCGGCCCCTCTTCAAGAACGACATGGCTCAGCAGAAGAAGAAGCTGATGCAGACGCTCGGCGTCGCCGTGGACGGGCTGAACAATCCCCAGCGCCTCATCCCCGTGCTCGAGCAGCTCGGTGTCCGCCACGCCGGCTACATGGTCCAGGATCACCATTACGACCTGGTGGGTGAGGCCCTGCTGTGGACCCTTCGCGAGGGCCTCGGCGATGGCTTCACCGCAGAGACAGAGTCGGCATGGAAGGAAGTCTACGGACTCGTCGCCAGCGTCATGAAGAAGGCCGCAGCGTCGGCGGGCCGCTTCTCCACGCCTCCCGTACCCGCCACCGCGCGTCCTGCCCCTGGAGCCGCGCCGCAGGGTCAGTCCGCCCCGCCTCCTGTCCCCGTGCCGGTTCCGGCCGTGGCCCAGCGCCCGCCCGTACCACCTCCGCCGCCGTCCAGCCCGCCGGTTCCCTCGGCCGCTCCGCCGGTACCTGCTCCGAGCGTCGCGGCCCCACTGCCGGCGGCCGCAGCCAAGGGCCCGCTGAGCCCGCGCTCCGTGGAGCTCGTCCAGCGCTCCTGGTCCCAGGTACTGCCCATCTCCGACGCTGCCGCGGGCCTGTTCTACGATCGGCTCTTCGAGATGGACCCTGCCGTTCGGCCCCTCTTCAAGAACGACATGGCTCAGCAGAAGAAGAAGCTGATGCAAACGCTGGGCGTCGCCGTGGACGGGCTGAACAATCCCCAGCGCCTCATCCCCGTGCTCGAACAGCTCGGTGTCCGCCATGCCGGCTACATGGTCCAGGATCACCATTACGACCTGGTGGGTGAGGCCCTGCTGTGGACCCTTCGCGAGGGCCTCGGCGATGGGTTCACCGCTGAGACAGAGTCGGCATGGAAGGAAGTCTACGGACTCGTCGCCAGCGTCATGAAGAAGGCCGCGGCGTCGAACGCCGCCACGAGGCCTACCGTTCGGACGCCCCCCGCCCCTCCGCCTTCGTCCCCGCCCGTTCCGGAAGACATGCCTGTAGCGCGGCCTTCCTCGTCCGGGGAGATACCCAGCGTGGGCGATGCCACGATCCCCTACCACATGCTGTCGCAGACCCGGCTCATGGGCCTGCAGCCCTACGCCCAGCCTCCTCCGCCTCGGGAAGAGGTCACCGTGGAGGCCAAGCTCCCCGACCTGTCGGCCCTGGCTACCCCCGCCGCCTCTGTCTCGATTCCCCTCAATGTCCCCCGCGAGGTGAACGTCAACGTCCAGTTCAACGTCAAGTTCGAAGCGGACGCGGCCCTGAGCGCCCTCGCCCTCAAGGCCCTCACCCCCGAGCCCGCCCCCAAACCCACCCCCACGCCTCCCGTCCGGACTCCGCCTCCCGAGCCCCCCGCCCCTGCGCGCAACCCCGTCTCCCCCGCGCTGGTGGTGGCCCTGTGCGTGCTGATCTCGGTCAGCACCGTCTTCGCGCTCGGGCCGCTGGGACAGGCCGCTTCCTCACTGGACCTGGGGGATCTCCCCCGCCTCGCCGCTCCGATCTTCACCCTGGCTGCACTCGCCGTAGGCTACCTATGGGGTCGTGGCCGCGGGTCTGACCGTCAGAGATGATGGATCACTTGGGAAGTCGTTGAATGGATCCGACCGGACAACGCATTGGCGCTTTCGAGATCGTCCGCCTGCTCGGCGCGGGCGCCATGGGCATGGTCTACCTGGCGCGCGACAACGTCTTGCGCCGGGAGGTCGCCCTCAAGCTACTCACCAAAAGCACGGATGAGGGAGATCACGAGCTGCACGAGCGCTTCCTCCGCGAAGCGCGCGCCGCGGCCCGCCTCATCCACCCCAACGTCGTCCAGATCTTCCAGATCGGGGAGACCACCCGGCACCGCTTCATCGCCATGGAGTACGTAGAGGGAGCCTCCACGCGGCACGTGGCCAAGCAGTACGGAGGCCGGCTGCCCGTGCCCTTCGCCTTCGAGAAGATGCGCGAGGCGGCCGATGCCCTCCGGCTCGCCGCGTCCATGGGCATCTGCCACCGGGACATCAAGCCCGCCAACCTGCTGCTCACCTCCACGAGCACCCTGAAGATCACCGACTTCGGTCTGGCAGCCCAGGTGGATGCCGGTGGCACCATCGGTCAGGCCCTGGCCCAGATCGAAGGCACGCCCTTCTACATGGGCCCGGAGCAGTGGACGGGCAGCACGCTCACCCCCTCCGCGGACATCTACAGCCTGGGCTGCACCTTCTATCACCTCGTCACCGGCAACCGGCCCTTCGCGGCCAATGACTTCTACGGCTCGATGCAGGCGCACTGCCACAGCCCGGTGCCGGATGCGCGCGCGCTCGTGCCCGACCTGGATCCCGCCTTCGGTGAGGTGCTCTGGCGATGCATGGCCAAGCAGGCCTCGGAGCGCCCCACGGCGGCGGCGCTCGTCGAGCGGCTGGATGACATCCTCCATCGCTATCGCGGACAAGCCCGCGCGAGGGCTGGCGCGCCGCTGACGGTGAACCCCTCCTCCGGGCCCGGCTCCGATGGCCCTGGGACAGGGCCACGCTCCCAGTCCCTCTCGCGCTCGCTCTCGGGCTCCCTGACGAACTGGCCCGGAGGGCACACCGCCTCCTCGCGCACGAACTGGTCGGGCCCCACCTCCTCGCCGATGCTCGAGTCCTCGGGCCGGGAGATCGAGGTGGCGGCTGGCAGCCAGAGCTACCAGCAGTACTACTCGCTCAAGGGCTACCCCTTCAGCGACATCCGCCAACCGGCCTCGTTCTGGGATGGAGGCCCCTACGGCCCCGCGCTGCTGACGCTCGCCAACCGGGTGGATCAGGGCCAGCGCATCACCCTGCTCGTGGGCCCGCCCGGCAGTGGCAGGACGTTCCTGTGCGAGATGTTGCAGCACAAACTCCCGGGCGCGTCCGTCTTCTCCATCGAGCCCCAGCTCGTGATGGGCAGCCGGCTCTTCCTGGCGCTCTGCAGACAGGTGGGCGTCCAGGTCAACCCGAGTTCCAGCCAGCGCTTCCTCACCGAGGCCTTCCTGTCACAGGTGCTCCCGGACCGGCCAAACGCCACCGCGGTCATCGTCGTGGATGGGGTCGACCCCACCGATCAGGAGCTGCTCGCGGAGTTGGACCGCATCATCCAGGCCACGTCTCGGCGGCGGTTCGCACTGGTGTTGATCGGCTCGGAGAAGCTCCAGGAGGGGCTCACCCAGAGCAACGCGCCCCCGAGCCTGCTCGAAGGCCCCGGGCCCGTGTCCCTGCGCCCGATGACCCAGCAGGAGATGGTCGAGTACATCGACTTCCGGATGCGATGCATTGGCGGGGTGGCTGGCTTCACCCTGGACCCGGCCTCGCGGCAGATCCTCTACCTGCGCAGCGGCGGGCTCCCCAAGCTCGTGAGCGTGTACTGCCACAATGCCTTGACGCTGGCGATGCTCCGGCAGGAGCGGCTGCCCCGGTTGGACACGCTCCGCCTCGCTGTGAAGAGCAAGAGCTACCTGTCTCCCGAGGCCGCCAAGTCGCTGCTCATGGCTGGCTGATCTCTCGATCGTGTGGCCTTGTTTCCCCCCCAAGAGTCATGACTCATGGTGGGATGCAGCCTCCCACCCTCTCGGGATGTTGGACGTGGGCAGGACGCCGGACACATGAGCAATCAGGCCAGCATGACGCGGACGGACCTCGAGCGAGCCCTGCGAGGACTCGAGGAGATGCACCGGAAACTCCAGGCCTCCCAGCAGGAACTGGAGAAGCGCTATGACTCGGCGCGTCTGGAGCTCTCCGCGCACCACCTGGCCGTGGGCACGCTCGTATCCGGCATCGCTCACGAGCTGAACAACCCCCTGGCCCTGCTCATGAACGGCCTGACGCTGGCGCTCCAGGAACTCCGGGCCGGGTTCCCTGCGCCCTCGGATGTCCAGGTCCATGGCTCGGTCCTCAAGAACCTGGCGGATGTGCAGACGGGCGCCGAGCGCATCCAGGAGATCGTCAAGGACCTGGTCGCCTTCGCGCCCCCGGTCCGGCCGCAGGCCTCCCGAGCCGAGCTCCTGGAGCGCGCCCTGATCGATCGAAGCCGGGAGATCACCTTCTCCATCCGGCTCCCAGCCACTCCTCCCGAGCGGGAAGCGATGACACCGCCTCCCCTGCCCCCGGAACCCGCCCCCGTGGTCCGGCGGGGCCGCATCCTCATCGTGGATGACGAACACCGGTTCGGGCAGACCCTGCAGCTGCTCCTGGGGCGGGCCCATGAGGTCTCCTACACCCCCAGTGCACGCCAGGCCCTGGAGTGGCTCCAGGCGGGCAGGAGCTATGACGCCATCCTTTGCGATCTGATGATGGCGGAGGTGACGGGCCAGCAGTTCTATGACGCGCTCCACCAGCAGTCCCCCGACCTGGCTCGCCGTGTGATTTTCATGACGGGGGGCGCCTATACCCCCGACTCGGTGGACTTCGTGAGGAAGATGACCAACCCGGTGCTCAACAAGCCGTTCAAGACCGAGGATCTGGAAAAGCTCCTGGGCTCGCTGATGCCTTCGGTCTAGAGAAGGAAGGTTGTGAAGAAGCGATTGCCCAGGGCCTTCCAGAAGCGCTTTCCCCTGGTGGGCATCGGAGCCTCGGCGGGCGGCCTGCCTGCCTTTCTCACCCTGCTCGAGCACCTGCCCACCCACTCGGGCATGGCCTTTGTACTCGTGCAGCACCTCTCTCCCAAGCACGAGAGCATCCTCCCCTCGCTGCTCGCCAGAGCCACCTCCATTCCCGTGCTCGAGGCGACCGACGGCCTCCCGCTGGCGCCCGATCACATCTACGTCAGCCCGCCCGGCGTCCGTCTCACCATCGAGCAGGGCACCCTCCACCTCGACAAACGCCAGACGGCCCAGCAGCGCTTGCGGCTCATCGATGACTTCCTGATCTCGCTGGCGGAGAGCGCGCCAGGCCGGGCCATCGGTGTCATCCTCTCCGGGACGGGCTCGGACGGCACCCGGGGACTGAAGGCCATCCACGAAGCGGGGGGCACCACCCTGGTCCAGGAGCCGACCTCCGCCCACTTCGATGGCATGCCCTTGAGCGCCATCGCCTCCGGCTGTGCGGACCACATCCTCCCGCCGGATGCGATCGCAGGCACCCTGGCCCAGTTGGCGAACCTTGCCACGCTGCCGTCCGTGCATGAGGCTTCCCAGCCGGCGGTGCTCGACGAGCAGGGCCTGCGGCAGATCTTCCAGTTGCTGCGCACCTCCGTTGGCGTGGACTTCACCCACTACAAGCCCAGCACCATCCACCGGCGCCTGGAGCGGCGCATGCTCCTGTGCAAGGTGGGCCGCCTCGACGAATACCTCCAGTACCTGGAAGTGCATCCGGAGGAGCTCGAGCTGCTCCACCAGGATCTTCTCATCCACGTCACCCGCTTCTTCCGGGATCCCCCTCTCTTCGAGGCACTCTCACAGACGGTCCTGCCCACGCTCTTCCGGGGCCGCCCCCCCAATCTGCCCTTCCGCATCTGGGCCCCCGGGTGCTCCACGGGCGAGGAGGTCTACTCTCTCGTCATCTGCCTGATGGAGTATCTCGGCGCGGCGGCGACCGCGACTCCCATCCAGGCGTTCGCGACGGACCTCAGCGGCAGCGCCATCGAGCACGCCCGCACCGCCATATACCCCGCCTCCATCACCGAGGACGTCTCGCCCGAGCGCCTGCGCCGCTTCTTCGTGAAGGTCGACGGCGGCTACCAGATCCACAAGTCCCTGCGGAACCTGTGCGTGTTCGCGCAGCAGAACCTGGTGAGCGATCCACCCTTCTCCCGGATGGATCTCATCAGCTGCCGCAACGTCCTCATCTACCTGGGCCCGGTGCTGCAGAAGAAGGTCCTGCCCATCTTCCACTACGCCCTGCGCCCGGGTGGCTTCCTGGTCCTCGGCACCTCGGAGTCCGTGGGCACGTCCGCGGACCTGTTCTCCCTGGTGGACAAGCGGTCCAAGATCTACCGGAAGAAGGACTCCACGCTCAGGCCCAGCCTCCATTTCACCTACCGGGAGTCCGCGCCAGACAAGGCCGCCAGCGCGCGCCGCAAGAGCGAGCCCACCGTGCCCGAGGCGGATCCCCAGAAGGAGGCCGATCGCCTCGTCCTGGCCCGCTACGGGCCGCCCGGCGTCATCATCAACGAGGACATGGAGATCCTCCACTTCCGAGGCCACACCGGGCCGTACCTGGAGCCACTCCCAGGCGCGGCGAGCCTCCACCTCCTCAAGATGGCACGCGAGGGGCTGGCGCTCGATCTGCGCGCGCTCATCCACCGGGCGAAGAAGAGCAACGGCCGGGTCCGCAAGGAGGGGCTCGGCATACCCGGCAAGGACAAGCAGCGGAAGGTCAACCTCGAGGTACACCCGCTGCGCTCCACCCAGGGCGGCCGCGCGCCCTGCTTCCTGGTGCTCTTCGAGGAAGACTCGCAGACCGCGCCCGCTCCAGCCCGGCGAGGCCGTGAGCCCGCCAGGAAGACCCGCCCGAGCCAGGCGCAGGAAGAGCTCACCCGGCTGCGTGAGGAGCTGATCACCACGCAGGAGCACCTCCAGACCGTCATGGAGGAGCAGGAAGCCACCTACGAGGAGCTGCGCTCGGCCACCGAGGAGACCCAGTCCAGCAACGAGGAGCTGCAGAGCACCAATGAGGAGCTGGAGAGCGCCAAGGAAGAGCTCCAGTCCACCAATGAGGAGCTGACCACCGTCAACGAGGAGCTCCAGAACCGCAACCTCGAGCTCAGCCAGCTCAACAGCGATCTGACCAACCTGCTCGGCAGCACTCACATCGCCACCGTGATGCTGGGCAGCGACCGGCGCATTCGCCGCTTCACCCCCATGGCGGAGCAGGTGCTCAAGCTCTCCGCCGCGGACATCGGCCGCCCCATCCGGGACGTGCAGGTCTCCCTTCCCCTGCCCGACATGGACGCTGCCATCTCCGAGGTCACCGAGCGCCTCTCCGTCATCGAGCAGGAGGTCTGCGATCGCAACGGCCACTGGTACTCGCTGCGGCTGCGCCCCTACAAGACGCTGGACAACAAGATCGACGGCGCGGTGATGACGCTGCTGGACGTGGACCGGCTCAAGCGCAGCCTCGATGATGCCCGCCAGTCCCGCGAGTACGCCAACGCCATCGTCGAGACGATGCGCGAGCCCTTCCTCGTGCTCGATGGGCAGCTGCACGTGGTCAACGCCAACCCTGCCTTCTATGCCGCCTTCCACATCAAGCCGGAGCAGACCGTGGGCCGCGCGCTGTACTCACTCGGCAATGGCCAGTGGAACATCCCGCGGCTGCGCCAGCTCCTGGAGGAGATCCTTCCCTCGAACACCCGGCTCCAGGACTTCGTGATGGAGCACGACTTCGAGAACGTCGGCTTCCGCCGGCTGCTCCTCAACGCACGCCGAATCACCAGTGAACAAATGCAGACTCAGTACATCCTCCTCTCTATCCAGGAGATCAATCTCAGGACATAATTCTAGAATTCCTGGAATGCTGACTGGACCTGGTCCCATGACCAGGCTCTGGTGCTGGCCCTGGGGGGGACTTCATGAATCGGAATGGCCGTCTGCAGGGCACGGAGCTGACCCAGGCGCTGCATGCGCTCGAGACCAGCCCCAGCGCGTCGGAGGAGCTGCGGCACCTGGCGCGCGAGCTGCAACGCCACCAGCTCGAGCTCGAGATGCAGAACCACGAGCTCCAGGAGGCCCAGCAGGCGCTGGAGGAGTCCCGCAACCGGTACATGGAGCTGTACGACTTCGCGCCCATGGCCTGCGTGAGCCTGAACGCGCGCGCATGCATCCAGGATCTCAACCTCACGGGGGCCACGCTGCTGAACAGGGATCGGCGCTCCCTGCACGGCTTGCCCTTCACCCCCTTCGTGGACCCCACGGACGTGAGCCGCTTCCTGCTCCACGTGCGCCGCTGCATCGCGGGCGAGACGCTGAGCATGGAGCTGCGGCTGCGCATTGACGGAAGCCAGATCGATGTGCGGCTCCACAGTGCCCCGGTGGTGGACCAGGAGCCGAACAAGCTCCTCTGCCGCACCGCCATCATCGACATCACGGAGCTGCGGAAGATGCAGGCGCGTCTGAGCATGGCCGAACGGATGGCGACCGTCGGCAGGCTCGCGGCGGGCATCGCTCACGAGATCAACAACCCGCTGGCCTTCCTCATGGGCAACCTCACCCTGGCCACATGCGCCCTGGAGGACCAGACTCGTGGGGCAGAGGACCGGGCCCCCCACGATCCACCGGAGCAGGCCCTCCAGTCCCTCGCCGATGCCCAGGTCGGTGCCGAGCGCATCCTGGATATCATGAAGAACCTCGGCGCCTTTGCCCGCCCTCCCCATTCGCAGCCAACGCGTGTCGACGTCCAGGAGGAGCTGGAGCTGGCCACGAAGATGGCCATGCTCGAACTCCGCTACCGCGCCCAGATCGTCCGGGACTACGCGAAGGTGCCCGAAGTCATCGTGGACAGGGCCCGGCTGGGTCAGGTCTTCCTCAACCTGCTGGTGAACGCGGCTCAGTCCATTCCGGAGGGTGCGGTCCATCGCAATGAGCTCCGCCTCACCCTCCGGACCGAGGAGCCATTCGTGATCGTGAAGATCCAGGACACGGGTGAGGGCATGCCCGAGAGCGTCATCGAGCACATCTTCGAGCCCTTCTTCACCACGAAGGAATCGGGTCACAGCATGGGGCTCGGGCTCGCCATCAGCCACAGCATCATGGAGCAGTTGGGGGGCAGCATCACCGCGGAGAGCACCCCGGGCCAGGGGAGCACGTTCACCCTCCGGCTGCCGATCACCGGTCCCACGCAGGAGCGCCCCGCGTCTCGTCCCTACCCCCACGAGGGGCCGAAGGGGGAGACGCCGCGGGGGCGGATCCTCATCGTGGACGACGAGATCCGGTTCGGACAGACCCTCGTGCTGCTCCTGGGACGCTCCCACGACGTCACCTACACCCCCAGTGCCGATGAGGCGCTGCACTGGATCCAGCAAGGCAGGCACTACGACGCCATCATCTGCGACCTGATGATGGCGGAGGTGACGGGGAAGCAGTTCCATGACGCGCTCCGCGAGCAAGCTCCCGGGCTGGCTCACCGCGTCATCTTCATGACCGGGGGCGCCTACACCCCCGCCTCACTGGCCTTCGTGGCGAAGATGAGCAACCCGCTGCTCACCAAGCCGTTCAAGACCGAGGAATTGGAAAAGCTTCTGATGCCGCTGATCCTGTCGGTTTAGTTGAAGAAGGCACGCATCTCGTCGATCCTCCGGGCCGCAAACCGCTTCAGCAGCGTCCCCGCGACACCTGGAGATCGATCTTGGCCCAGCGCATCCTCGGAATGATCCTGGCCGGAGGACAGGGAACCCGGCTCGCCCCGCTGACGTCGAGGCGCTCCAAGCCCGCCGTTCCCTTTGGCTCGAAGTTCCGCATCATCGATTTCGCGCTCAACAACTTCATCAACTCGGGCATCTACTCCATCTATGTGCTGACGCAGTTCAAGGCCCAGTCGCTCACCGAGCACATCCAGCGGGGCTGGCGCTTCGGCACGTTCCTGTCGGACTACTTCATCACGCTGGTGCCGGCGCAGATGTACCGCTTCGAGGAGTTGGGGCCCGTCTGGTACCGAGGCACGGCGGACGCCATCTACCAGAACCTGCACCTGGTGGAGAACCACGCGGCCGATCACGTGGCCATCTTCTCGGGGGACCACATCTACAAGATGAACGTGGCCCACATGCAGGAGCTCCACGAGTCGCTGCGCGCGGACATCACCATCGCGGCGTATCCGGTGCCGGTGGCCGAGGGCAACCGCTTCGGCATCATGCAGGTGGACGATCGGGGCCGCGTGGTGGAGTTCCAGGAGAAGCCCAAGGATCCCAAGCCCATGCCGGACCGGCCGGGCATGGCCCTGGCCAGCATGGGCAACTACATCTTCCGGCGCCAGGTGCTGCAGGATCTGCTGGAGATCGATGCCCGGGACAAGGACTCGCAGCACGACTTCGGCAAGAACATCCTCCCGAAGGCGCTGAAGGACGGCTACCACATCCAGACGTACGACTTCACGCGCAACCCCATCCCGGGACGGAACACGCCGAACACCTACTGGCGGGACGTGGGGACGCTGCAGGCGTATCACGAGGCCTCGATGGATCTGGTCTCGGTGAACCCGGAGTTCGACCTGTACAACCCGCAGTGGCCGCTGCGCACGGCGAACGAGTACAGCCCTCCGGCGAAGTTCGTCCACGAGTCTGGAGATCGCATGGGCCGGGCGCTCAACTCGCTGGTGGCCGGCGGCTGCATCATCTCCGGCGGGGTGGTGCGCGAGAGCATCCTCTTCCGCTGGGCGCGCGTGAACTCCTACTCGGAGGTGCTGCGCTCGGTGCTCTTCGACGGCGTGGACATTGGCCGCCACGCGCAAGTGAAGAACGCCATCATCGACAAGGACGTGCGCGTGCCGCCCAACACGAAGATTGGCTACGATCTGGAGCAGGACAAGGCACGCGGCTTCACCCTCACGGAGAACGGCATCGTCGTTGTTCCAAAGGGATACAAGTTCGGCTGAGGCCCGCAGGCCCGCGCGTCAGGAGAGTCGCTCCAGCTCTCGCGTCAGGAGCGACTCCAGCTCGCGGATGCTCCGGTAGACGATGCACCGGTACGAGGCCACGTCGAAGCGCAGTTCCCTCACGTCCCGGACGAGGAGCACCGTGGGCCGATTCCGGCCCCAGGCGTACCCCACCTCCAGGTAGACGTTGGGGTTGGCCATGGAGAGGTCCGCGATCACCACCTTCGCCGTCTCGATGCGCTCCTTGATGCGCTGGATGATGGGGCCGTCGAAGGCGGCCTGATCCACTCGTTCGCAGAGCAGGCCGGCGGCTCGCACGGGGCCCTGGATGCCGTAGTGGAAGGTGTCCTCCAGTTCCGGCGCGAAGGCCATGGCCACGAAGGCGTGAGGTTTCTCCAGGGAGGCCGTGCCGGCAGTGGCCAGCGGCGGGGCCTGGACGAAGGCGCTCATCCGCTGGACCCGGAAACCGGAGCCCGCGGACAGGGCCTGGACTCCGGGCGTGCCTCCCAGGCCTCGCTCCAACGCCTTGCGCAGCCTCTGCGCGCGGCCGATGTCCAGTTCCACGACGGTGATGCGCTCCAGGCTCTGGGGGCCATGGCCTCGCTGGAAGGCCTCCACCAGCCCGCCCACGAGCGCGAGCGCGGCCTCGTCCTCGTCCAGCCCGTAGTTGGGACCGTGCACCGTGGTGACCACGTGGCGCACGCCCTCTCGCGCCTCGAGCGCCTTGAGGGATCTGACGGCGAATTGGCGGATCTCGTGGTACCCGAAGTCGCCCAGGCGCACGGTCCCCAGGAACAGCGCCACGGGCACGTCCAGAGCGCCTTGGGTCTCCACGAAGCGGTGCTGCCCCTGAGGCACCTCGAGCTGGGAGGAAGGGACACCCGAGGCTTCCAACCGTCTGGCCATGGATCCCGCGACTCCGTACAAGCGCTGTGCGTATTTGAACAGCGCCACATCCGCGCGCGTCGTCGCGATGTCCCCTGCTTCCAATGCCAGATCGAGAACCGTGCTCATCGCGAGAGAGGATACGCTGGGCGGGTTCCGTCGTAGAACCGCCTCATGCGGCGCATCATTCGAATCCTGGTGCTCGGATGTCTGGGGGCAGGGCTGCTCGTGGCTCTTGCCATGGGTCCAGCCTGGCTGGATGGTCTGGCGCTGGTGGTTCGCGCCGCCGGGCTCCAGGGGGGCTGGGCCCGGTCCCTGGATCAATGGCAGGCGGTGCCCTTCGAAGTCTCAGAGCTCCTGCTCCCTTCGCGCTACGGGCCGATCCGCGCTCGGATCTACAAACCACTGAAGGCCCGAGGACATCCCGTGGTGTTGACCTCGGGGGTGCATGCGGACGGCATCGATGAGCCTCGGCTGGTGAAGCTGGCGAACGATCTCGCGGCTGGCGGCCAGGTGGTGCTCACTCCCGAGCCGACGGATCTCCTCCGGTATGAGATCACCCCTCGCCTGCCGGATATAATCGAGGACACGGCCCTGTGGCTCACGGCTCGGAAGGATCTGGCTCCGGATGGGAAGGTGAGCTTGTTTGGCATCAGCTTCTCGGGCGGGCTGTCCATCGTCGCCGCCGGGAAGCCTGGGTTGAGAGACAAGGTGGCGGTGGTGCTCTCATTGGGAGGGCATGGAGAGCTCTCGCGTGTGTTGTCATTCCTGTGCACCGGGGTGCTCCCGGACGGGCGCAAACTGAAGCCTCACGACTACGGCGTGGTGGTCATCCTCCTCAATGTGGCCGACCAGCTCGTGCCTGCCGAGCAAGTGGAGCCGCTGCGCAAGGCCATCCGGACCTTTCTTCGGGCCTCGCACCTCACACTGAGCGATGCGAAGCGCGCGGAGGAGACGTTCGAGGAGGCTCGGAGGATGCAGGGGCTCCTGCCCGAGCCCGCGTCCACGTTGATGGGGTACGTCAATACACGGGATGTGGCCTCGCTCGGGCCGCTGTTGCTGCCTCACGCCCGTGCCTTCGCCGCCGATCCCTCTGTCTCTCCCGAGCTCTCACCTCCGCCGTCCGCGCCCGTGTATCTGCTGCATGGAGCTGACGATACGGTCATCCCCGCCATCGAGGCGTCCCTGCTGGCCCAGGCCCTGCGTCCCCACACGCGCGTCCGCCTCCTCGCGACACCGCTCATCACCCACGCGGAGGTCGATCGGAGCGCCCACTTCGGCGATATCTGGAACCTCGTGTCCTTCTGGACGCACCTGCTCGAGGAGTAGCCCCCGTGAGCCTTCACACTTCACTTCTGACGCTCGCGGATGCTCCCACGCTGGTCATTTATCGAGGCTCTCGCCAGGAAGCTCTCCGCCGGGGTGCCGTCCTCTTCTTCCATGGGCTGAATGGATCCAAAGAGGTGCATGAGCGCGAGTTGAGACTCTTCGCGGAGCACGGCCTGTTCGCGGTGGGAGTCGATGCCGTGGGACATGGCGAGCGGCGCTTCCGGGACTTCGATGCTCGGTTCACCCAGGAGAATCCCCGGGTGGAGGAGGAGTTTCTGGGGGTGGTCCATGCCACCGCGCGCGAGGTGCCAGCGCTACTCGATGCACTGGTGGAACAGCAGGGAGCAGACCCCAGCCGGCTGGGAATCGGAGGCGCCTCACTTGGCGGGTTCATCACCTATGCGGCCTTGGTTGAGGATCGCCGGTTGCGCGCGGCGGTCCCGTTCATTGGCTCTCCCGAGTGGGCACTCCCCCTGCCTGCCAGCCCTCACCAGCACCTCGAGCGCTTCTTCCCTGTGGCCCTCTTCAGCCAAACAGCGGGGCTGGATGAGATCGTCCCCCCTCACCGGGCCCGGAAGCTCCATGAACGGCTGGAGCCGCTCTACGCCCGTGCCCCCGAACGACTGCGCTACCGGGAGTATCCCGAATCCGAGCACATGATGCGCCCCCAGGACTGGGAAGAGGCGACACGGGATGCAGCGGCGTGGCTCGTGCGCTTCCTGGCTGAGGAGCCTTCGCACTGAACCCTTCGGATGGAGGAGCCCACCCTCCGGGGCGAGTTCCGCCGAACCTGTATGCTAGTCGGACAGGTTCGCGACAACCGCGCCCGAAGGCAGCCCTCCACCTCAGTTCAGGGGGGAGAGGAACTCCTCCAGTTGCTTCCGCCCATCCCGGAACACGCACCAGCCGTCTCCCAGGAGCAAGGCCTGTAGGCGCTCATAGGAGAGCAGGCGCCGGAGGGATGCCGCCGCCCGGCCTGGATCCTTCAGCCCCTGCTCCGGCTTGAGCAGCATCAGCTCTCCGGCGCGGTGTGAGCGCAGCAGGTCGCCCGAGATGAGCGTGGTGTCGTCCAGCACCACAGCGAGTTCCCCTGGCGTCTTCGAACCCTCCAGTTCGTGGACTCGGAGTCCTGGCAGAAAGTCTTCGCCCTCCTTCAGCCAGCGGTCGCAGGAGATGGGGAACGTCTCCCGCTCCGCCGAGGGCCCGGCGATCCGGCAGCCGAACTCGGCCGCGATCTCCTTCGCGCCGCGCACATGACTCGAGTTGGTCACCACGATCCAGGCGGCGCCGCCCAGTTGCCGCAGGTGCTTGCGATCATGCTCCGAGAGTGGAAGCGGATCCACGAGCACGTTGCCGCCCTCGCGAACCCAGGCGAAGCCGTTGAAGTCGATGTCGAGCCTCTCGACAAAGGTGGACCAGCAGAACAGATCCGGGCGGTGCAGTCGCTTCACGGAAGGCGCTCCTCGGGCGAAACCGTCAAGTGCGTGCTAGAGGCTCGGCCCCGCACCTCGGCTCGAGTGCCACAAGCTGAGGACCTCCACCGCCGAGCCATCTTCGGAGATGCAGTAGTAGAGATGGTAGCGCACCCGGCCGAGATTCAATCGGCGGACACCCGGCAATCGCGCATTGGCAGCCCTCGCGCCTGCTTCGGGTTGAGTGCGAATCAATTCGAGCCCCCGGCGAAGGTCCTCTCTCAGAGCCATGGGAGCAGCAGTGCGGTTCGCGCTCCACCAAGCCAACGCTTCCGCGACTTCTCGTGCGGCGTCACGGGAGAAGAGCAGCCGGAGCCGCTTCACTCTCGGGCGTCGAGCTTCCGCAAGAGCTCGTCCCCATCCATGAAGTTCCCCTTCCGCATCTCATCCATCCGGCGGAGAAGCTCGGCCTCTTCGCGAGGACCTACGTGGAAGCGCTCGTCCCCCTCCTGAGCCAGGACGGTGACGGTCGAGCCCTCTTCGAGGGGCTCCCCTTCCACCACGATCTTTCCGTCGACGACCTTCCCGGTGACGAGCTTCATGCCTGCCTCTCTCGGCCCAATGTACTGCGCCCCCCACCGGGCTACCAGGGCGGCACAGTCAGCTCCCCTGAAGGCAGGCTCCTGCCTGTTCCCCAGGATTCAGAACAACCCAGCCTCTGGCTGGGACTGGTGGCTCCCGCATCACCCGCCGAGCAGTTCCTTCACCTCGCGCTGCCAGCGTGCTCCCAATTCCGGATGCACCATCCGCACGTAGGCCGCGTAGCCTCGCAGCCAGCTCTCGAAGTCCTGGCGGCCCCGAGCCTGTGATGACACGCCGTGCTTGCGACAGTTGGCCAGGATGGCCTTGAAGCGGCGACGCTCCTCGCGCGGGATGCTCACCTTCTCGTTCACCGTGAGGCCCGTCACCCGCTGGCGGTGCGCCCGACGCATCAACCGGCGCTTGGGGTTGTTCTCCGCGAAACCCTCCTGCTGGAGGATCGCGTTCACCCACCACATGAAGCGCCCCATCTTCTCGGGCGGAGTCTTGAACGAGAACGACAGATCATCCGCGTAGCGCGTGTACGTGGCCCCGTACTTCTTCGCCAACGCCGTGAGCCGCGCATCCATCCGGCGGCACACCAGATTCGCGATGGCCGGAGACGTCGGCGCCCCCTGCGGCAGCGCGCCCGGCCACACCACCCTCCCATCCGGCAGCTTCGGCCGATGCGTCGTGAGCCCCGCCAGCGTACCGGCCACCTCATCTCCGTAGCCGTGCAACAGGAACAGCCCCTTCACGCGCCCGTAGTGCACCGTCGGAAAGAAGTTCTCCAGATCCACCCGCACCACCACCGTCGACCCTGTGTGCGGCCCGGCATTGCTCACCGTGGAGCGCCCCTTCACGAAGCCATGGGCCGCCTCGTGCGTGGGCATCTTCTCCAGGATCTTCTCCAGCAGCACCCGCTGAACCTGCTTGAGCCGAGCCCTCGGCGCCGAGATGCGACGCACTCCACCGGAGCGCTTCGCGATCTCGAACTCCACGTAGCCCGAGCCCGCCTCCGTCCCTGGACGCATCAACGCGGCGAGTTCGAGCTCATTCACTCCCACCAACTTCGCCACGTCCTGGCCCGTCCTCAGCTTGGGCAGCTTGTCCTTTAGCGGAGGCTGCTTCTTGGGGCTGGCCCGCCTGCCAACGCCTGCCCCGAAATTCCAACCCGTCGGGTTCCACCCTCCAGGTGACAACAGCCCCTGGACGCGCGGAGGCTTGAAGCGCCGATCCGGCGGTGAAACGTCCGTCAGTCCCAGCTTGCGCACGGCCTTCCTCGCGGCATGCGCCACCCGCAAGTCCGGATCCTTCACCAGCCGCCGCAACTGCCCGGAGGCCGTGCCACGCGCGAAGATCAACGGGATCTGCTTCGTGCCCCGCAGCCGCTCACGCGGATCGACACTGCGCAGCATCCGCCCCACCGGATCCAGCCACTGGCGACTCACGTAGAAGCGCGCCACCTCGTACTCGGCCAGGTGCTGGTGGCGCTCGAGCAGCTCGGTGATCCGCTCGAAGTTCGCCTCCGGATCCGCCATCAGCGTCTTCAGCTCGAGCAGGAGCCCGACCAGATCCATTCCCATGCTCTCCTGGGGTTCGCTCCCCGTGCGGCGCAAGACACAGCGCTCCTGGGGCCGCCGCCACCTGCACGGCAGAGCCGCTGACAAGGTCGAAAAGCCCGCCGGGCGGACCTCGTCGCGGTTCGTTCTTCAATGGGTATCGCTAGCAGCCGCGACGTGACATCGCGGACGGAAGGCTGGCTGCACGCGACCCCAGGAGCACTGTTGACTCCAGCACATTCCACGCAGCGTGTGAAGCCTTCATCAGGTCGGAGGAGCCTCGTCCTCCTCCAGGAGTTCCAGGAACGTGTCGCGCGTGCCTCCGGGCGCCTGGCGCACCAGAGCGTTGAACTGCTGGTTCCGCGCACGGACCCGAGCCCCGTGGGCACGCATGGCCTCCAGGGCCTCGGGCACCATGTGCGGCCGCGAGAGCACCTCCAGGTTCTGCAGCAGCTCGCGGTGGCTGCGGGGCGCGGTGAGGCACGCGCTCACTCCCGGCTGCGTGAGGCTGTAGCGGTAGCAGTCCACCGCGCTCGGGAGTGCCGAGTCCGAAGGCATCCCCGGCACGGGCCGCAGCAGCCGCCCGTAGCAGGTGGCGGTGAAGGTCAGCACGCCCGTACCTCGCGCGAGTGCCTCCGGGAAGAAGGCCGCCTCCGCGCCTGGATGCGCGGCGCTATGGCGCGTCATCACCACCGGCCACGGATTGCGCCGGATCGCCTCCACAGCCAGATCTCGCAGGTGGGTGGAGAAGCCGAATGCGCGGAGCTTGCCCTCGGCTCGCAGCGCCTCCAGGGTCTCGAAGTCCTCGGGATTGAGCCGCTCGGGAGAACGCACCCAGAAGAGGAGGAAGACATCCAACCAGTCGGTGCGGAGCTGGCGCAGCGCGGACTCCACGTCTCGCCGGATCGCCGCAGCCCCCGAATGGTAGGTGCCCGCCACCAGTACGAGTTCCTCTCTCCTCCCCCGGCTCGTGCGCAGGAAACGCGTGAGCAGGGTGTAATCCGGCTCCCAGAAGAAGGAGTTCACTCCCGCCTCGTAGGCCTCCGTGAGCGAGGCAGCCGACAGGCCATTCGCCCCCGAGACAACGAGCGGAGACACACTCAGCCCCGTGTTCCCAAGCGGGCGCCAGGAGGCTCGTGGCGAGAGTTCCGGGGCGGGCCGCTTCGGGCCTGTCTTCTCCTGGCGCTGCCGCGTGGGACGACGCATCTCGATGTCGGGCGCCGCAGTGAAGGCTTCGTCCGGGAAGACGAGGGTCATCGCCTCCAGGTGAGCCACCACGCTCCCCGGCTCGGAGGCGTCTCGTAGGGCGGCGCACAGGAACTCGAATGCGGCCGGATCCGCCCGGCGCAGCAGCCAGGTGTACGCAGAGGCACGGACTTCGGAGTCCTGCGTGCGTGCGGCACCTCGCAGCAAGTCGGTCAGGAGCGCATCGAGCGACTCGCACTCTTCCAACACCGCAGCCGCGGCGGAGCGAACCATCGGTGAGGAGGCTCGCGACAGACGCAGCAGGGCCTCCAGCTCCTCTCGCTTCCTCTCGGGGACAAGCAGCTCCGCTCCCCGAGCCTGCATCCACGGATCCTGGGAACGCGCGCTGGCGAGGCCGATGCTGCCACGCTCCTCGGGAGAGAGCTTCGCGTCCCCCGAAGTCAGGAGCGACAGCGCGGCACGCCGCACGGAGAGCGCCGCATCGTCCTCGCAAGCCCCGCGCGCCGAGGCCACGTCGAGGACCGCCGTGCGAATCCACGGGTCCTCATGCGAGAGGGCCTCACGGCGCTCCACGTCCGAGAGGCTTCCTCGCACCGAGCGCTCCCCAAGAGCCACCGCTCGGACCGACGCATCCGCATCCGTCGAGAGATGCGCGAGCAGTGCCTCGTCGCCCACGCTGCCGGCGCCTTCCGCCACGGCGCGGCGCTCCCGGGGCGTGCTCGCACGAGGCGCGAAAGCCACGAGGGCCCTGCCGAATGCCTGGATGGCCGAAGGCGCTGGAGGCCGACGCTCCCAGGCAGCGATGACCTCCTCTCGAACCGATGCATCCGGATCCTCGAGCGCCGAGAGCACCTCGGCCCGGCTCGCGGGATCGAAGGCCAACCCGGAGAGCGCCGCGCGCCGGATGTCGGGCTCCGCATGGCGGCACAGCACGCGAACGCGTTCGATGAGCTCCGCCTGATCCCGCTTCACGGCAATCTGGGCCGCCCAGGCCACAGCGCCCGGCCTCGGTGGCTCGTCCAGGATGCGCGAAGCCAGGGAGAGCGCGTCCACGTCGATGCGCTCGAGCAGCGTGCGAACCTCCTCGGCGGCGTGAGGGACGCGCGGCTCGTCCAACCACCGCATCGCGAGCCGAACAGCTTCGGGATCCCGCCGCTCGATCAGCCGCCGCCGTGCCAGGGCTCGCAAGGGCTCATGCGGATCTCCCAACCACTCCACCAGTTTGACGGGAGGCACCTCCGAGGCCGGCATCCGCTCCAGCCTTGCCGTCACCACCGCGGGATCCTCATCCTCCAACCCCGTCCCCGCAGACACCGGAGCAGGCACGCCAACACCCGTTCCCGAAGCCGACGCGGGCGAAGTGCTCCAAATCCCTTCCAGATACGCAGCCGCCG
The DNA here is from genome assembly GCF_020103695.1 of Hyalangium versicolor. Classification (GTDB taxonomy): domain Bacteria; phylum Myxococcota; class Myxococcia; order Myxococcales; family Myxococcaceae; genus Hyalangium; species Hyalangium versicolor. The sequence continues at coordinate 401,240 of NZ_JAHXBF010000003.1, read as the reverse complement.
CCTTCACCGGCCCAGGCTGTGCAGCCTCCCCGGCCGAGCGAACCTGCTGGCGCACCTGCGCATCGCCCTCCCCCAACCAGAGGAGTGCCTGCACCGCCGCGTTCCGCACCCGCCAGAACGGGTCCTCCAGGATGCGAAGAAGGAGCGCCAGCGCCTCGGCACCTACCACCGAGGCCGCTGCCCGAACTGCGGCTCGGCGCACCCACCACACAGGCTCCTCATGGACAGCCCGCTCCGCCGCGGGCAGCAACTCCCGAGCGCCTAGCCGAGCCAGCGCACGCCAGGCCCGATCCCGAACCGAGGGCATTGGATCGCTCAGAGCTTCGATCAACGCGGGGGCGAAGCGGCGATCCCGTGTCTCACCGAGCCGACGTGCCGCGGAGGACCGGACCTCGGCGTCCTCATCACCCAGCAGGGCCTGACGCAGGGCATAGCAGCCCGCGAGCACCGCCACATCGACGGCCTCCACCGCCTCGCGCCGCACCTCCGCGGCTTCGTCGAACAGCCGAACAGCGGCCGGATCCAAGGGAGTCATGAGACACAAACTCTACGCGGCCTGATACACTCCGCCCATGCCTGACATGCTGGCCATCATCAGCAAGGCGATCTTCGAGAAGGAGGCCGCTGGCAAGAAGCCGGGCGACGTCCTTCCCCTCGATCGGTACCGCAGCGGCAGCCGACACCTCGATCCGCTGAAGTCGGGTGGGCGCCTCTTCCTCGTCACCGTGCGCCCTCCCAAGGAGGCGCTCTGGCTGGTGGCGGTGCTCGAGAATCTGAAGTTCAAGGGGGACGAGTGGGCCGCCAGCCCCAACCGCGTCCCCATCACCGACATCACCGCGCTGATCCCTCGCCTCCGCTTCGAGTCGGGAAAGGGCATCAGCGCGGCAAAGGGAGCCCTGGGCATGTCGCTCCAGACGCCCCGAGCGCTGACGGCCGCGGATGTCGGCCTGCTGCTCCAGGCAAACGCCACCCCTGGAGGCGCCGCAGCCGAGCTGCCCCCACAGGAGGACCTCGTCAACCTCACGGGCCACGATCCCAAATCGACGCTGCCGTGCCTGTGCAAGCGCTGCCTGCCCCAGGCTCCCGAGCGCGCTCAGATTCGAGGGATGGCCTTCACCCGCTCCAGCGTGGAGAACGCGGATCACGTCCTCTACTACTGGCTGCCGGATGAGCTGCTGCCCCAGGCTTCCGCGGTCTCCAAGTCCGTACGCGGAGCCCTGTCAGCGCGACTCTGAGCCAGCGCCCCCTGCCCTCCGCGGCTTCACACGCGGTACTCCACGAAGCCTTCGCGGCACGCGGGCCCCGCGGCCACCCACATCGTCCGCTGAGAGGGAGACATCACCACCGCCGCCTTGGTCACCATCGGCATCTGGCCGGGAGCTGGCTGCTCGTCATGGCGGCACAGGCGCCCGCCCGGATTGCCGTGGTCGGACAAGAACCCCATCAACCGCTCCGGAGTCAGCCGCCCGTACTCCGCGGCGATGAGTTCCTGGATCCGCGTGGCTCGCCCGTGGGTGCACGGCACGAACTGATGGGTGATATCGAGCGCACGTAGCCGCTCAGCCTGGTAGTGGTTGGCGTGAACGAGGACACCCCGCTCGGGCTCCAGGACGGCCCGATCGTCGTAGGTGCTCTCGAACCCGAGCACGCGCCCCTCCGCGTCCGCCATCAGGTACGCACCGAAGCCTCGAGCCACCCCCGCGAGCATCGTCATCGCCGCGCTCAGCCCCGGCTGGCGCAGGGCCTTGGGCAGGTAGATCCCCAGCGGCACGATGGAGCGGCACGGCTGGGGAGCCACCAGCGTCAGGTTGGAGCAGTTGGCCAGCCCTTCGCTGCTCAGGTGGTAGTACGGCGCGCAGGAGAGACACAGCGACAGCAGCGTGCGTCCGTCCGGGTATCGCACGCGGATCAGATCCACCGTGGCCTCCGGGCTCCAGTCGATGTTCTGCCCCAGCAACGCCCGCCCGTCCGCGGTGGCCTTCCCGGTGAGGGCGAAGGACGTGCACATGGCGCCGATCTGCGCGTAGTTGATGGCCACCTCGAGCATGCACTGGAGCGCGAAGGCCTCCTCGTAAGGGATGCCCGCTCCCTCCGACTGGCCTCGGATGAGCTCCAGAGCCTCGGGATCGAAGGCTCGCACGTTGGGCTCGAGCTTCATGGCCGTGCGCACCACATCCTCGCGAGAAGCCTGGAAGGGCCCGGAGGCCAGCCCCTGGAAGAGCACGTCGAGCGAAGTCCGGAAGCTGGCTCGACATCCCTCGCCCCACTGCTGTCCGATCTGTCGCGGGGTCCCCTGGCACTCCACGACCTGAAGCTTGCGCGTCGTCATGGGACGCAACGTACGGCCAGGGCCCCGGCGCCGCTTGAACGAATGCGACACGTGTGGCTCAGCCGTGCTCCCGGAACTCCGTGGGAGTCCTGCCCGTGAGGGCTCGGACCTCCCGAGTCAGGTGGGCATGATCCGCATAACCGCTCGCCAGCGCGATCTCGGTCAGGGAGCGAGCTGACTCCGAGCGCAACTTCGCCAGAGCCTGCTGCAACCGGTGGATCCGGCGAAAGGTCCTCGGAGAGAAGCCCAAGCGCTCCTGGAAGGCCCGCTCCAGCGTGCGAGAGCTCAGGTGGAGCGCTTCCGACAACTGCGCCACGCTCGGCATGTCCTCCTGGGCCTGGAGATAGCGCCAAGCCCGATCGAACGTGTCGAGCTCCGGCCACGTGGCGCTCCGGAGCACGCCCCCCATGAGCTGCCACCGCTGCTCCATCGATCGGGCACGAACGAGCTGTTCCCCAAGCCCGTCGACGGACACGCCTCCCACGCTCCGCAACTCCACCGCGGTGTCAACGAGCTCGGCCGGGCAGGCATCCACCAACCGCGGCATGGCACCGGGCAGGAAGTGGACGACACAGTAGTCACAGCCCTCGCGGGTCCGGAATCGGGCCGTCCGTGTCACCGGGCCATAGAGCCACGCCCTGCAATCCGACTCGGACAGCTCGATGAGCAGGTCCACATTGGCGTCGGGCGTCACCTCGTGCGCTCGAGCCTGTGTCGCCTGAGCAGGCTGCCAGAGCATGAACTCGACGCGCTCCCTCCACGAGGAGGGAGGCCGCGCCCACTGCACCTGGAGGTCAGGCATCATCGTCGCCGGCATGGGAGTCCTCCCGGAACCTGCAGCCCGTGTCCACCGCTCAGAGGTTGATGCCGCGCACGGACAGCAGCACGTGCTGGAGCACGTACGCCTTCAACCGCTGCCGTTCCGCATCATCGAGCGTCAGCGTGTACTGAGGATGCACCCGGGCGGCCAGCTCGAACAGGACCAGCTCCGACATCATGCCGTCCTCAATGACAGCCATCAGCCGGTCCAGCGAGGAGTCCATCGGGTCATCGTCCCCCCGCTCGCTCTGCGCCGCGTGCACCATGGCCACCGACATCAGGCACTCGGTCTCCTCGGTCGAGGAGAAGTGGCGCTCGGCGGTCCCCGTCATCTCCTCTCGGTGCGCCGCCTCGCCGATCCACATCGCCTTGCAGTTGGCGAAGGCCAACCACGCGGCGCCATAGCCTGGATCGAACTCGACCAGGATGTCCTTGCCGTCCTCACGCGCGAAGCCTCGGGGGACCAACACATCGTCCTCGACCAGGATCCCCAGCTGCCGGTTCTCCCGAAAGAACTTGCGCAGGGTGGGATTGCGCGGATTCAGGACCAGGGACCAGGCGAAAGCCTCACGCGCCTCCTCCAACCGGCCGAGCCTCGCGAGCGCGCTGCCCTGGAAGTAATAGAGCCGATAGTCATCCGGATTGATCTCCGCGGCCTTCTTGTAGTCGACGAGCGCCGCGGCGGCATCTCCGCCAAAGAGCTTCGCGTCCCCCAGGTACGCGCGCGCCAGGTAGCACTGGGGGCACAGCTCGACCGCCTGCGCGTAGAGCTTCTCCGCCTCCGCGTAGCGCCGGGCCTGGTAGTGCCCCTCGCCCTGGATGATCAGCTCCTCCGCCTTGCGGTTCTCCGGCCACGCCTGGATGACCCGCTGGCCGTTCTCGACCACCACGCGGGGAAAGGGCAAGGCCTCGACACGCTGGGGCCACAACTGCTCCGCCCAGCCTCCGGGCGGTGAGTCCGTCGGCTCGAGCCGGTAGCTCACCTTCGACTCTTCCAGGCGCTTCATCACATCCGCCGGAGAGAGGAAGTCCGGGTGCTCACGAAGAGACGCAGGCTGGGCCACCGAGGGCGATTCCGTGTCAGCTCCAGGCTTCGGCCTGGGACCCGAGGCGCAGCCGATTCCAACGACACAGGCGATGATCAGGAGGGAGCGGAGCACGCGGCACGCCTTTCCATGGAGGACAGGTCGAGCATATGTGCCCGGCCCCCTGCCGTCCCGCGTCCCTGCCATGCCCTTCCCGGGGTACTGAGCCCCAGGAAGGCCCTGCGCTCCGCCCCCCAAAACCCGAGAGGCGGAACCTGCGTGAAGGCGCTCCACTCACCTGTGAGACACCGACGCCTCAGAGATCTGGCGGCGGGCGCACGCCCAGGTGGCAAGCCCGGAGCGCCAGCTGGGTCCGGTTCTCCGCTCCCAGCTTCCGGTAGAGCTGTGTCACGTGGGACTTCACCGTGCGCTCGGCGATCTGCAGGTGCGCGGAGATCTTCAGGTTGTCCGCGCCTCCCGCCACATAGGCGAGCACCTCGCGCTCCCGCTGCGTGAGCGTGTGCAGCACGCTGGCGGGCTGGGTGACGGCGGGCGGCTGCTCGAAGTCATTGCGCAGCAGCTGAACGGGGAACAGACGCTCTCCCTTCACGAGCCCCTGAATGGCATTGGCCACCGAGCCCACCCCCAGGCCTACGCGGAAGAGGTAGCCCGAGGCGCCCTCATCGAAGCACTGGGAGATGACCTCCGGAGCGTTGACCGCCGCCAGCATCAGCATGCGGACTTCGAGCCGGCGCTTACGGGCCTCGCGCAGCAGGCTGATGCCCTCTGTCACCGAGCACCCTTCCGCCGTGTCTCCATCCGCTTCCACATCCAGGATGGCCACCTGCGGTGGGTCTGTCCCCAAACTGTCCAGCAGAGCACGGGCATCCCGCGCAACGGACATGATCTGAAGACCCTCACCTCGAAGTCCATCGGCCAGGCCTTTGTAGGCCGACCAAGGTCCCTCGAGAACGGACACACGTACTGCGATCTGATTTGTTGCCATGTTAAGCCCCCCAGCTCTCATGGCGTACAGCCTGTTTTTTTGTACCGCTGCTTCACTGGCCTCGGTTACGACCAGCTTGCCAGGAAAATTACCACCATTTGCCCTGTCTTAGCGAACCGCCCCGAGGCGGAGTGTCAAGTGGGCACGTCTAAGCCCAAAGTCCAGGGGTTTCAGACGTTGGGGCGTGGTCGCTGTCCAAAGGGGAACTTGCCCATCTGTCTCCCAGGCAATGGTCTCGGTCGACGTATGCTGCGGTGCGCATGGTCTCCGCCTCCTCTCCTGGACTGGATGTCGCCACCCCCGAGCGGGTCTCCCTCACCCTGCCTGTCGCAGGAATTGGTTACCGGTGCCTGGCCTGGCTCGTTGACGCGACGCTCCTGTTCTTCTTCTGGGTCACCGCGTATTTCATCTTTTCACTGCTGGTATCAGACGTACTCGGAGTGTTTCGGGGGCTGTCTGGCATTGCCCAGACGCTGCTGGCGGTGGGGCTGTTCGCCACCCAGTGGATGTATTGGACGCTCGCCGAAGTGTTCCTCCATGGGCAGACGCCGGGAAAGCGGCTGCTGGGCATCCGCGTGGTGCGCATGGACGGCTCGCCCGTGGGCGTCTACGAGAGCGCCGTGCGCAACCTGCTGCGCGCCGTGGACTTCCTCCCCGTGCTCTATGCCGTGGGCAGCATCAGCATGCTCTTCACCCGGCAGCACCGGCGGCTGGGAGATCTGCTGGCCGGGACGCTCCTGGTGCGGGAGGAGCGCTTCGATCTGGCCCGGTACACCGCTCAGACGGCCGCACCGCCCACCGCGCTCCCCACGGGCTCCGGGCGGCTGGAGTCCGAGGAGGTGGAGTTGATCCTCGCCTTTCTCGAGCGCGCCCCATGGCTGGAGCCGGAGGCGCGCCAGCAGTTGGGAGCCCGCATGGTGGAGCGGCTCGGAGGGCTGAGCGAGGAGGAGCGCACCACCGTGCTGGCCTCGTCCCAGGCGACCGAGGCCTTCCTGAGGGCTCGAGCCCAGGCGGTGCGCTGACATGGCCGAGCCCCTCCCCGCCTTCGTCGGCCGGCGGCGTCCGGACTGGGAATCGCTGCAGGAGCTGCTGTCCCGCCAGCGCGCGGGCACCCTGCGGCTGGAGGAGCTGCGCAGGCTGGACACCCTCTACCGCCGCGCCGCCGCGGACCTGGCGCACGCGCAGACGTTCTACCCGGGCACGGACGCCTACCGCTTCCTCAACCAGCTGTGCGGCCAGGGCTATGCCGCCATCTACCAGCCCCCACGCGAGCGTTGGCGGGCCGTGCGCGACTTCTTCCGCCGCGAGTTCCCCGCCACCCTGCGCGCGGAGGGGCGCTTCGTGGCGGTGAGCGCCTCGCTGTTCATCCTGGGCCTGCTGCTCGGGGCGCTGGTGGTGCTGCTGGAGCCTCGCGGCGCGGAGCTGCTCGTGCCCCAGGGCGTGAGAGATCACGTGGCGCAGCGGCGGATGTGGACGGATGACATCCTCTCGGTGGCGCCGCCCAACGCGGTGGCCTCGGGCATCGCCACCAACAACCTCACCGTCACCATCTTCGCCTTCGCCTCGGGCATCCTCTTCGGGCTGGGCACGGTGTTCACCCTCGTCAACAACGGGGTGCAGATCGGCGCCATCGCCGCCCTGTGCACCCGCGAGGGCATGGGGCTCAAGCTGCTGGACTTCATCTCCGCTCACGGCCCGGTGGAGCTGTCCATCATCACCATCGCCGGGGGCGCGGGGCTCATTGTCGGGCACACGCTGATCGATCCGGGGGACTTGCCCCGAGGCCAGGCGCTCGCCCTGCGTGGGAAGGCCGCCGTGAAGCTGGTGCTCGGGTGCGCGCCCTTCCTGGCCTGCATCGCCCTGGTGGAGGGCTTCATCTCTCCGGGCAGCCTCTTCCCCACCGCGATCAAGGCCCTGCTGGGCCTGACGCTGGGGGGGCTGTTCTGGACCTACCTGCTGCGAGCCGGCAGGGACACCTCGTTGTCCTCCACCAGCTTGCGCTGAGCCAGCGCCTCCTCGCGCTTGCGCTCGCGGTGACGGAGGATCTTCTCGTAGGCCTCGTTGAGCTCGCGCATCTTCTCCACCGAGCCGCCGCGGTCCGGGTGCCGCTCCATCGCCAGCTCGCGGTAGCGCGTGCGCACCACTTCCGGCGGATCCAACGGCGACACGCCCAGCACGTGGTACGGGTCCTGCTCCTCGATGGCCGCCAGCCAGCGCTCCAGCCGGTCCTTCACCTCGATGAACTTCGCGTCCTCGGCGGACGTGTCCTTCACTGGGTGCGTGCGCAGCTTGGCATCCGTCTTGAAGATGTCCGTGTAGGTGCTCGACACCCACCGGTGGCAGGTACCGCAGCGGAAGTACTTCACCCGCCGCCCACTGCCCTCGTGCAGCGTCATCCGGACGCCACAATGGGTGCACTCGACCTCGACGTTGTCTAGCGTCTGCCAGCTCACTGCCACCGAACTCATGGCTGCTTCTCGCTCCTGTAGGCGCCACAACCCTGTAGCACCGACAGACTCCCACGATCGGAGATCGCGTCAAGAAAACTGCCGCCACCCTGCACGGGCGATCCCCCAACCCGGAGGTTTTCCGCTAGAACCGGGCCTCCCCTGCCTCCGAGAGATGCCATGCGTCATCTGCTGCTCGCCGGCTTTCTGCTGACCGCGCCCGCCGCACTCGCTCAGGGTGTGGCTGCGGAACCCGCTCCGTCCGAGTCCACCGCTGCGGCCACCTCGGCCCCGGTCAGCCCGGATGTGGCGCTGCTGCGCGCCATCCTGTGGACCAGCGAGCCCGCTCCCGATGAGATCCGCGCCATTGCCATCGAGGACCTGGCGCTGCTGGGAGATGCCCGGGCCCTGGGGCCGCTGTCGGCGCTGCTGGGGGATCCCAATCCGCGGGTCCAGACGGCCGCCGTGCGCGCGGTGGCGCTCTTCCAGCACCCGCGTGCGGAGGAGATCCTCACCAGCGTGGTGCGCAGCACTCGGCTGCCGGATGCACTGAAGATCCAGGCGCTGGATGGGCTGCTGTACCAGCGCACGCCCTCCGCCAAGGCTGCCGTGGAAGCGGCCTCTCGCGATCCCCGCCTGCCCTACGCCATCCAGTCCGCCGCGATGAATGTCGCGGCGCGCTGGGGAGCGGCGAAGTGAAGCCATGAGTTCAGGAACCCCCGAAATGCTCGAACGAACCATCGCCTTCCTCGGCACCGGCAACATGGCCGAGGCCATCCTCAAGGGACTGCTGCGCGCCGGCACCGCTCGGCCCGAGGGCATCATTGCCACGGGCCGCCGCACCGAGCGCCTGGAGGAACTCAAGCGCGCCTATGGCGTGCGCACCACCCAGGACAACGTGGCCGCTGCTCGCGAGGCGGAGATCATCATCCTCTCGGTCAAGCCGCAGGCCATGGACAAGCTGGTCGTCCAGGTGGCTCCGGCATTGGACCACCGCAAGCTCATCATCTCGGTGGCGGCGGGCGTGCCGATCGCGGCGCTGGAGCGACGGCTGGGGGCTGGGGCTCGCATCATCCGCACCATGCCCAACACGCCGTCACTGGTGGGCGCGGGGGCCTGCGCGCTGGCCCGAGGCGAGCACGCCAGCGAAGAAGATCTGGCGGTGGCCAGCCGCATCTTCCAGTCCGTGGGAACGACGACCGTGGTGGACGAGAACCTGCTGGATGCCGTCACGGGCCTGTCCGGCAGCGGCCCGGCGTATGTGTTCCTGGTCATCGAGGCGCTGTCGGACGCCGGGGTGAAGGTGGGGCTGCCGCGCTACACGGCGCTCAAGCTCGCTGCCCAGACGGTGCTTGGCAGTGCCCAGCTGCTCATCGAGACGAACGCCCACCCCGGCCAGCTCAAGGATCAGGTCACGAGCCCTGGAGGCACGGCGATCGCGGGCCTGCACACCCTGGAGGCGGGAGGGCTGAGGACCACGCTCATCAACGCCGTGGAAGCGGCCACCCGCCGCGCGCGCGAGCTGGGTGAGCAGTTCCTGGAGAAGTCGGAGCGCTGAGGCGGACCTCCTACCTTTCGGGAGGTGGCGAAGGTCCACTTCTGACGGCGTCAGAAGTAGCCTCGCGCCACTGCGAACCAGTTCGCACTGGGCGCGCCTTGCCCCCTAGCCCCTGTGCCGCTCGGCCTCGCGGTACAGCTGGGTGAGGGAGTAGTCCAGCAGTGACTGGCAGGAGCGCATGTACCGGTGGGCCCGGACGAAGGGCAACCAGACGCGATTGCCCACGAGCACCTGCGCTTCCTCCAGCTTCTTGCGCGGTATCCACTTGCCATCCAGGTTTCTCACCAGCACCTCCCCCAGGTAGGCACCAATGGCGGGCACCGCATGGGCGTCGATTTTCTCCCGCTCGAAGACTTTCGGGAATTGCTCACGCCAGAATTGGTAATCCACGTCCGTGAGGGACTCGGGCGTCTCCTTGAACACGGAGGGCACCTTCGTGTGCAGCAGCGCCACCAGGAGTTCGGCCAGGTAGCTGTAATGCTGGAGAGCTCGCTCCGAGTCCTCCACGTCTGGAGGCAGAACGGAGTCGGCGGGGCGCCACTCCTCGGGCTCGGGCGGCCGGTACGCGTTGAATTCGGCAATCTTCCGCTGGCGCTCTTGAATGGCGACGTCGTCCACCACGAGAGTGAGGAGCGGCGCCACGTCCGCGTGGAAGCGAGGCTCTACCGGAGCGAGCGTGGCGCTTCGCTCGCGCAGGGTGCGCAGCACGGTGTCGAAGTCCAAGTCCGGCCGCAGGTGGACGTGGGCGCGGGCCTGGGCCTCACGTGCCTCCTCGCTGGCGAAGTCCGCCGCGGTGGGCCATGTCACCAGGAGGATGGAACCGTTGGGCAACTCCTCCACCCGGTGGGCCGGCGTGGAGAGCATGCGCTCCCGGCCCACTGTCTCCACCAGCTTCGGGCCGAAGACGTTGAGCCAGAATACCTCGTAGATTTTGTCAAACCCGTCCCTTCGCGAGGTCTCTTCATCACGACCGAAGTCGGGGGCGCCCGCCAGTTGGTCATCAGCCACGCTGTGGGCCATTGCATGGGACACGGGGTAGCGCGAGGCCCAGGCGCGCACCATCTCCACAAACTTCCGGCAGCGCTCCGCCTCCGCGAAAAACGAGAGCGGCTGTACTTTCGTCATGAGTTCCAGTTCAGAAGGCTTTGGGGGCAACCAAAGCCAGAGGTGCATGTCCAGCGCGGGCCAACTCGTTCGATAGAGCCCCAGGTCTGTGCTGTTACCATCGCGCTCCTCTTCCAATCCCTTCCAGATGGCGGCGCGGGCGTACTTGCGTCGTCGCCTGCCTTCAACGACGTCCGGCATCCACTCATCAGAGTACTCCTCGAGCGCCTGGAAGAAAGGCTCCAGCTCGCTCTCCAGCGTCGCCTGGGGGTCAAACACTCCTTTGAACGTGAGCCGGAGGCGGTCCTCAGGCTTCAAATCGTGCACGCTCAATTTCTTCATTGGAACAGCACCTCCACTCCCGGAACCTTTCCACGGGTTGCGTTCACGGCTGCTTTCAATTCTCGTAAATCCTTGGGCTTGAGGACGTCCCCTTCGTAGACGAGGCGGACTCTTGAAACCGGCACCTTGCTGCCCTCGCCCAAGAGGGGCTGGAGGGAGGATCGACGGATATCCAGCGTCTCGCCGTATTTCGACAGGGCTTCCTTCGCATCGGCAATCATCTGGGCCACCAGCGCCTTGCCGTCCAATCGAGACAAATCACGGCTCTTGAAGCTGAGCGTCTCGACGCGGGGTGACCGTCCGCCCAGCTCACCCTCTTCGATGATGAGCACGTCCGCGAAGCGCAGGCCGGTACCCGGCTTCGACACTCCCACGTATTTCTCGATACGGGGCTTGATGAAGTCCCCGAGAAAGCGCCGCTGCGCCCGAGGCAGGGCTGCGTCTGCCTCCAGCAGTTCCACCATGATGCGCTCGAAGGCGAGCCCCCGGGTGAAACGGCTCCACATCGTCTCGTAGGCCTCCCACTTCAGAGGCGGCTTGGCATTCTGTCCCTGATCAAGCTCCCCCAGGCGCTTCTTGAGGTAGGCGAGGTACTCACTCCAACGCGGGATGCCTTCAGTTCCGGGGGGTGGGCGCTCCTTGAGGTCCGCCAACTCCCTCTCCAGCACTGCCACGTCCCTGGATAGACGCGGGCCCGAGGCCTCCAACTCCACCGCAGCGAGTTTGGCTTCCACCACCTCGGGGGTGAGACCCACCTCCTTGTCCACCAAGGAGGCCACGCCCCCGGGGGCCTTGTCGGCACCGGCCCTGTTGGAGGCAGGACGTGTGGTGTCGTCCGCCACGGCGGCCGCTGGGTTGGAGCTCTTCGCCGCCCCACCGCTCGCAGCAGGGGCACGCGCCCTCTCGGGCCTGGCCTGGGACAGCAACGGCCTGGCCTTGGCCACGTTTCCCCGGGCCTCGTATAGAGCCAGAGCCGCGTCCACTCCTCCCACGGCCACGAAGCGGCCCGCCTCCCGGCTGGCTCGAATGTAGCTGCCAAGCTGCCTCAGCCCCTCCACCCCCAGCAGCAACTCCAACTCGCGCACCACGACCTTGAGGGCTTGCAGCCGCACCTCCAAACCCTCGAGCCCTCCGAGTCGTGGCACGCCTATACCCGGTGCACCTCGGCTCTCGGAGAGCACTCGCAGCCCCTTGCCCCCCGCATACAGGGCTGCCAGCAATACAGAAGGCGCCAGTTCGCGCGTGGCCTGCTCGTACTGGCCCTGGTACAGCGAGTACGCCCCATGCCCCGTGCCGGCCAGCAGCCCGTAGAAACCCAGCGGCACTCCGAAGGTGAGGTGGTCGAAGCTTCCCAGCGCCACGTTACCTGGCGCGAAGTGCTCCCGTGCCAGCGCTGTCTCCACCTCACTCAGTGCTTGCTGGTAGGGTGGCGGCAATTGGCTCCTGATGGAGAGGAGAGCGTTCTCCCTCCCCCCACTCACCATCTGGCTGGTGGCGAGCCCGTCCCTTCCCGCGCGGGCCAGGCCCCGGCCCACGTCCGTCCACTTGAAGTCCCGGTCCACACGCGCCGAGGGCTTCACTCCCCTGTCCTCCAGCCCCGCGCGCAACTCAGGCAGCAGCCGCAGCATCTCCTCCAACTGCTTGTCCTGGGCCAGCAGGAAGAGCATCTCCCTCAAGTCGTCGTCAGGGGCCGAGTGGAGGATGAAGAGGGCAAACACCTCGGCCCTGGGCGGCCCATACTCCTCGGTAGCCCGCAGGAGGAAGGCAGTGCGCTTGCGGTTGAGGAGGACTGCCGCGTCCTCTCGCACAGGCCCCAGGGCGCCCAGCAGCACGGCGTTCCAATCACTGAGCACCTCCACCAGCCGGGGCATGTCCACCCGCCCCTGCAAGGCGAGGAACTCCGCGGGCGAGGTGCACGTGAAGAAGGGCTCGAGCAGTTCCCCCTCCCACCAGGTGGAGTAGTCCGGCCAGCCCTCCGGCACGGCCTGCCCCCCGCATGTGGGCGGGCCTTGTGGAGCTGTCCCCCCTCTGGCCACCTCGCTCGGGCTCGCCTCCTCCGCGTTCCCCGTGGCCACCTCTGGGCCCAGTCCACGGGCACCTCGGCGACGGTGCAGCCTCTCCTCCTCGTCCGGCGCGCTGGAAGCGCTTCGCTCCTGCTCTCCCGGCCCCGTGGAGGCGAAAGCCGAAGGCGTCTCGAGTTGGGCACTTCCGGCAGTTGTCGCTCGCAAGGCCGACATGGCGCGTGGGCCTTGGGCGCCGCTCCCCACTTGGGGAGACACCCGCGTGACGCAGCCGCTGGTGAGCACGGCCACCCCCACCAGCAGCAGCGCTGCCCACCGGTACACCACAGGCTCAGCGCGCATTGTCTACCCCCAGCCCCACCGAAACGTAGGCTCCCGGCCGGAGTGTCCCTCCCGTCTCTGGCAACAACTGCGTCCCTCCCGTGCCCAGCGCGTACAGGCGCCCCCCGAGAAAGCGCCACCGCATCTCCGCCGCTGCAAGGTAGCGCCCCCCAGGCTGTCCCAGGCCTACCGCCAGCCCCTTCACCGCCACCTCCACGTTGCGGCCCCACACCTGCACCGCCACGCGCCCGTCCACGTCCACGCGGCCCCAGGTGAAGGCCTCCGCGCCCAGCGACAGTTGCAAGTGCCGTTGCAGCCCGCCGTAGTGCACGCCGTCCCAGCCCACCACCGCCTCGCCGTAGACAGAGAAGCCGTCCGGAAAGCGCGCCTCGGCCAGAGGCACGCCCTCGGGGCCCGCGGCCCGGAAGCGTGCCAGCTCGTAGTCTGGGCCGAAGGAGCCTTGTCGGAAGCCGCCGTGCTGCCGGCGCACCTCCAGCCGCAACTTCATGTCCAGCGTGCTCGTCACCGCGTCCGCTCCCACTCCCGCCACCAGGCCCCACGCGCCGCCCACTCCCAGCCACCCGCCCCAGCCGGCCAGCAGGTGCGCCTCAAAGCCCCGGCGCACCACCACCACCGCTGTCACGTCCAGGTGCGCCAGCGTCACCGGCGGTGACTGCCCCCCGGCCCTGCCCCACTCATGCACCGCCGACAGTCCCAGGGTGTAGCGCCCCCGCTGCCTCGGCGGGCCGGTGAAGACGTGCGCCACATCCAACTCGGCTTGTGCCCCCATCAGGCGCGCGCCCAGGACGTCCGAGGCGAAGGCCTCTACATACAAGGGGCCCACGGCACTCGTCAGGGAGGCGCCCGCCGGGTGGTAGTCCGGGTTGGCCCGGTTGGAGTAGCGACGCACCAGGTGCCCTGAAGCAAGGCTGTAGCTGTCCAGCGCTCCCACCCACAGCCCCACCGGGGAATTGTCCGAGCCCAGCTTCAGGGCGCGCACCACCTGCCCCCAGTCCGACAGACTGTCCCAGTCCTCCTCGCGCACCCACCCTGCGCTCGCCTCGCCGCCCCACAGCCGCAACCTCACGGGAGCGCCTACGTTGACTCCAAACTCCTCGCCTCCGTCCACCAGCAAAGTCGGGCTCAGCTGCGCATAGCCCACTTGCTCTCCCGCGCCTCCTCGTGCCTGCAGCACCAGCGTGCTCGCCTCCAGGCGGGTGAGGTAGTCCCACCCCCTCCCCTCTGGCGTTGCCGCGGACGGTGTTTCCACTCTCCGCACGGCTTCGGCCGGAGTGGCCAGGGGCTCCGCCCCTTCGAGCGGCCCGTCCGCTCCTGACGCTTGTGTCATGAGCAGAAGCACCATCCCCCATATGAATGTCATGGGGTGTACCTCGCCTTCAGGTGCGCACCCTTCGATGGAGCAGGTCTTCCCTGCCTGGCCACGGCGTTGTGCGCTCTAGAGAGCACGTACAACTCCTCTCGGCGGTGGGGCGACCCGACACCTCGTCAATCCGCCGTGGCTCGCCAGCGTAGACATCCTCTCTGTCACGGGCCCCCGAGGGCATGGGAGTGCTCCACCCAGCGTACCCACTTCCTCTGGTGCGACAAAGAACCACCGGGCAACGGTGAGCCAGCCAGGGCGAGAGCCGCTACGGTAGCCCTGAGCCGCAGCTCAAGCTCCTCCTCCCGAAGGGGACCAGCCATCGCCTCGTGAGCGCCGCGCTCCGCAAGCTCGACGCCGCGGTCAATGTGGTCCACGAGAGCCGTCCGGCCCCAGTGAAACCCCACCGGTCGTGGCTCATGCCGAGAACGTGACACGCTGGAGGCGGGAGGGCTGAGGACCACGCTCATCAACGCCGTGGAAGCGGCCACCCGCCGCGCGCGCGAGCTGGGTGAGCAGTTCCTGGAGAAGTCGGAGCGCTGAGGCGGACCTCCTACCTTTCGGGAGGTGGCGAAGGTCCACTTCTGACGGCGTCAGAAGTAGCCTCGCGCCACTGCGAACCAGTTCGCACTCCTGACGGCGTCAGAAGTGGCCTCACGCCACTGCGAACCAGTTCGCACTGGGCCCGGCAGTGGCGTGCCCGTACCAATCCTTACACCGACTCCATCAAACCACCGTGAACTTCGGGCCGGTGGCGTCCTTCTGCTCCAACCCCGCCTTGAGTTGCTCAGAGTCGATGCAGTCGATGAGGCGCGTGGCCACGATCACGAACCATAGGGATACCTACTCCCGCTTCCGTGTAATCCAGCATCGAGTCAGGAGCGGTGGCGCTCGGCCACGCGGAACAGGTGCGTCAGGGAGTAGTCCAGCAGTGACTGGCGCGAGCGCATGTACCGCTGAGCCCGGACGAAGGGAAGCCAGACACGCTTTCCGACGCGCACCTGCGCCTCCTCCAACTTCTGGCGCGGTATCCACTGCCCTCCCAGGCGCCGCACCAGCACCTCGCCGAGGTACCCGCCCACGGCCGGTACCGCCCGCGCGTCGATGTTGTGGCGCTCGAAGGTCTCCGGAAAATTGTCGTACCAGAAGCGGTAGTCCACGTCCGTGAGCGACTCGGGGGTTTGCTCGAAGACGGAAGGAACATTGGAGTGCAGGAGCGCCACGAGGTACTCCGCGAGCAACGAGTATTGCTCGCGAGCGGCTTTGGGATCCGCCACGTCCGAAGGCAGCGCGGCGTCCGCAGGCAACCACTCCTCCGGTTCGGGCGGCTTCCAGGCGTTGAACTCCGCGATCTTCTGTTCGCGCTGACTGATGGCGACGCAGTCCACCACGCGTGTCAGGAGGAGAGCGATATCCGGGGGGAAGCGAGGCTCCACGGGTACGAGCGTGGCACTGCGCTCCCGCAGAGTGCGCAAGACCGTCTCGAAGTCGAGGTCTGGCCGGAGGTGGACGAAGGCCCGGGCTTGAGCCTGGCGCGCTTCATCTCTGGCGAAGTGCGCGGCAGTAGGCCAGGTCTCCACGAGGATGGAACCGTTGGGGAGTTCCTCGACCCGGTGGGCCGGCGTGGACAGCATGCGCTCGCGGCCGACGAGTTCCACCAGTTTCGGGCCGAAGATGTTGAGCCAGCACACCTCGTAGATTCTGTCGAACCCGTCTCGTATCGAGGTTTGCATGTCTCGGCCATAGTTGGGAGAGTCCGCCAATTGGTCTTCCGCCAGGCTGCTGGCGCTGGCGTAGGTGACTGGATAGTGGGCGGCCCAGGCGCGGACCAAGTCCACGAAGTTGCGACAGCGCTCCTCCGTGAAAAATGAGAGGGGTTGCAGGCCGAGAGTGATGGACAGTCCGGGTTCGTCGGGCGGGAACCTGAGCCAGAGCGTCATGTCCAACGCGGGCCACTGCGTACGATAGAGCCCAATGGTCGCGCTGTTCTCGTCGCGCTTCTCCTCCAGGGCTTTCCAGAGGGCAGCACGGGAGTATTTTCGGTGCCGCTTGCCCTTGACGACGTCCGGCATCCAGTCGCCCGCGCACGCCTCAAGCACGTGCAGGAAGGGCTCCAACTCGCGCTCAAATGAGGCCTTCGGGTTGAAGGTACCATCGAAGTAAAACTCCAGCCGGTCCTCCCGTTTCAAGTCGTGCAACGACAGCACCTTCATTGCACCAGCACCTCCACTCCCTTGATTTTCCCCTGCACACGTCCCACAACTGCCTTCAATCGTTTTGCGCCCTCAGGCTTGAGTGCGCCGCCCTCGTAGACGAGGAGGACCCTACGGATCTGCACCTTCGGGCCGAGGTATTTGAGCGAGGGGCGGCGGATGTTCACCGTCTCACCGTAATACCGCAGGGCGTCTCTTGCGTCCGCAGTCATTTGTGCTTCCAGAGCTTCGTCGTTCAGCAGCGAGAGATCCCGGCTCTTGAAGCTGAAGGACTCCACGCGCGGCGGCTGGCCCGCAGGGGGCTGCCTCTCAATGACGACCACGTCCGCGAAGCGAACGCCGGATTGGCCCTCCTTCGCCACCCCTACGTAGGTCTCGATGCGCGGATCGTTGAAGTCCCTGAGCCACAGCCGTTGCGCCGGCGGCAGCGCAGCATCGGCGCGCAGCAGGGCCACGATGGCGCGCTCGAACGCCAGCCCTCGAGCGAACAGCCCCCGCATCCGCTCGTAAGGCTCCCATCGCAGGGGACCTTCCGCCGTCTGGCCCTTCGCCAACTCGGAGAGGCGGCGCTCCCTGTAGTTCACGTACTCTTCCCAGAGCGCGAAGCCCACGGGCACCCCGGGCGGCGGAGCTTCCCTGGCGGGCTGGGCCTTCTGCAGGAACTCCACGTCGGCGGGCAGGCGCGAGCCCGCGGACTCCAACTCCGCCCACAGCAGCTTGGCTTCGACCACCTCCGGAGTGAGGCCCGCGGATTCGTCCACCAGCGAGGCGACACTGCTGGGAGCGCCTTGGGCTCCAGCCCTCTTGCGGCTGGAGCCTGGCGCCTCATCCGCCATGGAGGCGGCGCTGCCGACTCTCTGCCCTGTCCCAGCCATGGGCCGGGTTGGGCCTCCATGCTCGGGTTTCGCCTGGGACAACATGGCCTGCGCGCGGGTCAGGTCGCCCCGGGCCTCGTAGAGGGCCACGGCAGCCGGTTCTCCCCCGGCGCCCACCATGACGGCCGCCTCGCGGTTGGCTCGAATGTACTGGGCCAACTGCCCAAGGCCGTCCTCACCCAGTCGCTCTCGCAGCCGCTCCACCGCTTCCTTCAGGGCCTGCAAGCGCAGTTCCAGCGACTGGGGCCATACCCCTCTCTCCCATGCCCCCGCTGCTCCCTGGGCCTGGGAGAGGTAGCGCACCCCTTTGCCGCCCGCGTACAGCCCCACCATCAGCGCCGCGGGCGCCAACTCGCGCGTGGCCTGCTCGTACTGGCCCTGCGCCAACGTGTACACCCCATGCCCCGTCCCCGCCGCCAGGGAGTAGAAGCCCAGTGGCACGCCGAAGGTCATGTGATCGAAGGTGCCCAGCGTCACATGGCCTGGAGAGAAGTGCTCCCTCGTGAGGGCCCGCTCTATCTCGTCGAAGGCTTGCTGGTAGGGGGGTGGCAAGTGGGCTCGCGTGGCGTACACGGCCCCGCCTTTCCCCCCAGTTTGAGAGTGCGCACCAGTTGCCCCCAGTCCGACAGGCTGTCCCAGTTCTCCCGCCGCACCCGCCTCACTCCCGCGTTCGCTCCCCACAGCCTCACCCGCACCGGGGCGCCCACGTGCAGGCCCCACTCTTCTCCGTCATCCACCACCACCGTCGGCGTCAGCTGCGCCCACCCCTCCTCCCCTCCTGCTCCTCCGCGCGGCAGCAGCATCAGCGTGCTGGCCTCCAGCCGGGCCAGGGCGTGCCACCGGCCAGGCTCGCGAGGTGCTGGTGGCGTATCCACAGGGAGCACGGACTCGATCGGGGAAGACGCGCCTTCAAGCGCGACCTCCACGCCTTCAGCCTGAGCCAGCAGCAGCAAGATCGCCAGCGCGTGCGTCATGGGGCTCTCCACGAGCCCGGAGGCCCGCCTCGCGTAGAGTGCGTGGCACCTGCGCAACAGCTCAGTGCCTCCGCCAGCCCCTCGGCGATCATCGAGAGCATATGCGCCCCCCAGCAAGGGTGAACGCCTTAGCTTCTCATGCCGATCCGACAGGCCCCATGCGTACTCCGCCAGAGTGACACGCTGGAGGCGGGAGGGCTGCGCACCACGCTGATCAACGCCGTGGAGGCCGCCACCCGCCGTGCGCGCGAGCTGGGTGAGCAATTCCTGGAGAAGTCCGAGCGCTGAGGCGGACCTCCTACTTTTCGGCAGATAGCGAAGGTCCACTTCTGACGGCGTCAGAAGTAGCTTCGCGCCACTGCGAACCAGTTCGCACTCCTGACGGCGTCAGAAGTGGCCTCACGCCACTGCGAACCAGTTCGCACTCCTGACACAGTCAGGAGTAGCCTCGCGCCACTGCGAACCAGTTCGCACTGGGCGCGGCAGTGGGGTGTCCGTACCGATCCTCCCACCGACTCCGCCAAAACTCCGTGAACTTCGGACCGGTGACGCCCATCTGTCACCGGAATGAATTGACTACGACGGCAGACGCCATGGAACCATCGAGAATGGCCGTGCCAAGCTTCGATTCGGGCCGCTTCCGCATCTGGTCCTCACTCAGTCGTGCTACCGCGCAGATGGGCACTTCGTCACCGTCCGGTGGGTGGGCCTTGTAGTACCGGACGACGGCCTGTGGCCCACTCGTCCAGACCTGTCCGTACAAACGGGTTGTCGTCTCCAGCGGGCCCAGATCGCGCATGAGGACGCTCTCAACCGGACCGTCGTAGAGGGTGATGCGGCGTGATCTCATCTGGTTCGCGTCCAGTTCTACGAGCGCGGCGTCACCGACATGCAGCTTCAGGTAGCGCATGGCTTCGAGCGCCTTCTCTGGACACTCCTGCGGTCCAGGAGAGCCGTCCGGGCGCAGTGAAACTCCACTGGTCGTGGTGCACGCTGAGAACGTCACAAGTAGGGTGACAGAGAGCAGCAGTAGGGCTCGACTGGTGGACATGATCGGCACTTCTACTGCCGAATCAGGGTGCGATCCATCCTCACCATGACCTGTTGGTTCCCATCCGCACGGAAAATCTGGAGGGCCAAGTCTACGAGCTGCCCGTCCTTCTCGAAGGCGCTCCTGTCCACCACGACGGCGATGATTCCTGACTGCCCTGGAGCAATCGCGGAACGAGTCATCCGAAGCGCAAAGGGCTGCTTCGTGTAGCTCGTCAGGTCGCGCGTCAGGAAGGCATCCGCGAACTCCCACGTGTCGCCGTAGCCGGTGTTCGTCAGGTAAATGACGGCTGCCGCTTTGCCTTGGCCCGAGTAGATTTCAACGACCATTTCCATGTCCGGGTCCTTTGGGCGGGCGGATGCCACGAATCGAAACGGCGTCTTCTTCGCTTGCCCCTTCGCAAGAAGCGTCGCGTAGGCATGGTCGACGGAGTTCTCCTCCTTGCGAAAGCGTTCGTTCTCCTCCGAGAGGAATTCGTTCTTCTTCAGGGCGTCCTTCAGTGCCGCAAACATGGACGCATAGCTCTCCCTGTCTTTGAACACGTCAACCTGCTGGTCAAGAATCGGTGGCCAACCCCCGTCGCTCTTGCTCCATGGTGGCCTCACCAGGAACGGAATCTCGGTCCCGTCAGCCAGTGTCACGACCAGGGGAATACCCTCGTCCTTGTTGAGATCACGAATCGGTTCAAGAATGACCTTGTTGCGGACGGCCGCCAGCGGTTCAAGCCGGCCCTCCCAGCCGACCATCTTCGTCTTGCTGGCATCTACCGGCTGCTCGAATCGCAGGGTCGTGACCATCTGCCCCTTCACGTAGACGGAGTGGGTGCCGTCAGAAGGGTGCTCGGACAGCATGATGGGGCGCACCAACGGCTCGTCGTACTTGTCCCTGGCCTGCGCGCCGGACGAGGCCACCAAGACAAGAAGTAGGAAAGACCGAGTGGGTAGGTTAGGTTGCATAACCCGGCCAACCTACCAGGAGGGGTAAGGGGATATCCACTCCCTGGGGAGGTGGCCTGGAGAACGAGACGCACATTCCTGAGAAGACGGCCAAGGTCGTCCAGCAGCGCCTCGCGGCTTTCCTACGCTAGGATGATCGAGAAGGCATGTGCAGTAGGCTAGGAACGCAAGTCCCCCTTGAAGCTGTCAGCCCCCGGAATCACGATGTTGAATCTCTTTGTCGCTGGGATTTCGCATGTAGGGGTTCTATGAGGCTGGGCTGCGTAAACTGAAGCTTGCCGGGCAAGGCTGATGAATGAACTCGCGAAGACTGCAAATGAATTGCTTACACCGGGCTCGGAGCTGCGGAGTTACATTGTGAAGGTGGGGGAGTGAGGTGGAGAGTCACTTTTACTGGATAGATAGGGCTGATGTTCCTCAATGGCTCATCGCGACACCCATACCGGAGTCAGGCGGCGAATTCGATGAACCTTGGATGTTTGGAGAAGGGCGCATCCTCCAAGACCCTGGGCCTATGAAGGCCCAGATTGATCATCAAGGCGAGCGACGCACCTTCGTGTTTACTGGAATCGAGCGTGTACCCATCATTAGCGAAGCCGTTGCATATGTCTTCAGGACGCTTGCTCCTGATGATGTGCAACTGTTCCCAGTGACAGTGGAGGGAGAGCCGCGACGGTATTTCATTGTCAACGCAGTCAAAGCCATCGACTGTATTGATGAAGCGAACTGCCGCGAAGTGCATCATTATACCGAAGAAGACCCCTTCCCTGAGTATGCTGGGCAGTATCGCTGGATCTACGGCTTGCGAATTGACCCAGCGAAGACTGAAGGCGCGCGGATCTTCAGGCCGGAGAAATTCAAAACCGCACTCATTGTCTCGGAGGAAATCAAGGCTGCGCTCGAAAGGGTCGGCAATTTGGGAGTGGATTTCGAGCGCGTGACCTGAGGCATCCCCTCACCGGCAGCCACGAGCCCCCTGCTCCTCGGCCTGCACCGTCACCAGCACCGAGTTCGGTCTTCCCCCGTTCAAGGGCCAAGAAGAAATCGCCGAGTCGTCGCGCTGTTCCAACTGGTCAACCCCTTCAGAACCACGCTAAATTCGGATCAACATGGATTCCCAAGAAACCCCGGCGGAGGCCAGTGGCCGGCTGCGCCGTTACCTGGAGCAGCATCAGGTGCAGGCGACCCTGGTGAAGCCCGGAAGCGACATGCCCACGGTGCCCCTGGCCGCTGCCGCGCTCGGCGTCACGCCCGGGCAGATCGTCAAGAGCATCGTGCTCGAGGGGAAGAAGGATCCGACGCGGGTGTGCCTGGCCATCGCACCGGGAGACATCCGGATCGCCATCACGAAGGTCGCGAACGCGCTGCAACTCACGCAGATGAAGCTGGCCAGCCCCGACACCGTGCTGCGCGTCACTGGCTATGCGGTCGGCGGAGTACCGCCCATCGGGCATGTCACACCGGTGCCCATCGTCATCGATCAGCGCGTGCTCCAGTACGACATCGTCTTTGGCGGCGGAGGAGACGAGCAGCACATGCTGCGCATCACCCCCGCCGATATCGTCCAGCGAACGGGCGCGGTGGTGGCGGACATCGCCGCGGACACCGAGCCCCCGCCCCAGGCAGGTGCACGTTGAGTGCACAGGGTATCGGCCGCATCACCCGCCCTCCCCACCCGGTCCTCTTCAAGCTGCTGTATGAGCCCAGCTTCGCGGAGGACCAGCGGCTCGTGCTGCCGCACCTGCTGCGCATCGACGCGGCCCACCTGGTGATGCTGGCCCACCAGGGGATCCTCCCCACCGGTACAGTAACGCGGCTGCTCGAGGTCAACGCCTCGCTGCGGACCCGCGTAGACGCCGGAGAGACGGTGTTCGAGCCTCCTCCAGCGCACCGCGGCCTCTATCTGATGTACGAGCAGGAGTACATCCACCAGCTCGGCGCGGAGGTGGGCGGTGCCGCGCACGTGGCCCGCAGCCGCAACGACATCAACGCCACCGTCACGAGGATGCGCCTGCGCGCACAGTTGCTGGAGCTCCTCACGGACTGCGAGGCGCTCCGAGAGACGCTGCAAACGGTGGCTCGCCAGCACACGCGGACGCTGATGAGCGCCTTCACCCACCTGCAGCCCGCGCAGCCGGGCACGCTCGGCCACTACCTGGCCGCCGTGCTGGCGGAGTTCACGCGCGGCACCACCTGGCTGGCCAACACCTACGCCACCGTGAATCGCTGCCCCATGGGCGCGGCAGCCGGCGGCGGCACGTCCTTCCCCATCAACCCCCGCGAAGTGGCCCAGCTGCTGGGCTTCTCCGAGCCCTTCGACAACTCGGTGGATGCGGTGGCTTCGCGGGACTACGTCATCCAGGTGCTGAGCGCGCTGGCAATGCTCGGCTCGACGCTGACGCGCTTGGCGACGGACCTGCAATCCTGGGGCAGCATGGCCTATGGCTTCCTGGACTGGCCCGACGAGCTGGTGAGCACCAGCTCCATCATGCCGCAGAAGCGCAACGCCTTCGTCCTGGAGAACATCCGCGGCCAGGCGGTGTACCCCGCGGGCGCGCTCGTCAACGCCCTCATGGGGATGAAGAACACCGCCTATGCCAACAGCGTCGAGGTGAGCGGCGAGGCAGCCGCCCACCTCTGGCCGGCCCTCCGCGCCCTGAGCAAGGCCCTGCGCCTGATGACGCTGCTGCTCCAACACATCGAGCCGCGCCCCGAGCGGATGCGAGAGTTCCTCGTCGATGCGGACACGACGATGACGGCGCTGGCGGACTACCTCGTTGCCCGCCATGGCCTCGCCTTCCGGACAGCTCATGACGTGGTAGGCCGCTATGTGGCCCAGAAACCCGCGGGTGCGCTCCCGCCCATCGCGGAGCTGAAGACACACCTGGAGGGCCTGCTCGCCCAGGCCACCTCGCGGCAGTTCCCCCTCGAGGAGGGAGAGCTCGCCCAGGCCCTGGCTCCCGAGAACTGCATGCAGATGGCGGCTCACGGCGGAGGCCCCGCGCCGCAGACCGTCCTCGAGCACCTCGAACGCCTCTCGGCGCAGAGCATCGCCAGCCAGCTCACCCTCTGGCGCCAGGGGCTCGAGGGCGCAGAGGCCCTCCTGCTGCAGCAGACCCGTGCCCTTACCCAGCCCCCCGCGGGCCATTGATCGCTCCCACCTGCCATGCTCAAGGTCTCCTCCGTACTCGAGTTGATGAAGAACACCCCGCTGGTCGCCTTGCGCGGCCGCGCCGTCTCCAAGCCCCGCGCGAAGCTCTGGGCCAAGCTCGAAATGCACATGCCCGGGCAGATGAAGGATCGCGTCGCGGTCAGGATGGTGGAGGACGCCGAGGCCAAGGGACTGCTGCGTCCCGGCGGTGTCATCGTGGAGAGCTCCTCGGGCACGATGGCCGAGGGCCTGGCGCGCGTCGGCTGCGTCAAGGGCTACCGCGTGATCATCGTCACCGACCCGCGCATCGACGTGAGCACGGCCGCCAAGCTGCGGGCCCTGGGCGCGGAGGTCCAGGTGGTGGAGACCTATCACCCCACGGGCGGGTGGCAGCAGTCCCGGCTGGCGCGGCTCAAGCAGGTGCTGGAGAACACACCCGGTGCCTACTGGCCCCAGCAGTACGAGAGCCCCAGCAACCCGGGCGCGTATACCGAACAGATGGCGGGCGAGCTGCTCGAGGCGCTCGATGGCAACATCGCCGCGCTGGTGGCCTCGGTGGGCAGCGGCGGTTCGCTGAGCGGCACCAGCGCCGGGCTGAAGAAGAAGCTGCCCCACCTGCGCTCGATCGCCGTGGATGCTGTCGGCTCGGTGCAATTCAACCAGCCCAACATGGCGCGCCTGCAGAGCGGCCACGGCAACAGCATCATCGCGGGCAACATCAACTACCGCGTCATCGACGAGGCGCACTGGCTCTCGGACGGAGAGGTGTTCCAAGGCTGCCGCGAGCTGGCCCGGCGCGAGGGAATCTTCGCCGGCGGTTCTTCAGGGGCCGTCTACATCGTGGCCTCCTGGGTGGCTGAGCAGTTCGGTCCGGACCAGAACGTGGTCTGCCTGCTGCCCGACCGAGGGGATCGCTACGGCGAGACCATCTACTCGGACGAGTACCTGGCCAAGCACAACCTGACGGGACAGGAGGCGGCGGCCGCACCGCAGCGCATCCGCTACGGCGTGGACGTGGCCCAGCGCTGGAGCTACGCCCCGCTGCCGCATGATGGCTCGGTGCCGTACCATTCCCCCGAGGTGTCCCTCAGCTCGGACATCACCCGGGAACTTGGCCTGTGACAGACACGCACCACTTCGTCTTCGTCGAGAGCAACACCACCGGCACCGGCAAGCTGGCGGTGGAGCGACTGCTGGAGCAGCGGCAGCGCGTCACCTTCATCACCCGGCAGCCCGGCAAGTACCCCTTCCTCGGCCGGCTCGCGGGGTCTCCCACCCTGCGCGTACTGGAGGCCGAGACCAATGAGCCGGCGGCGGTCACCACCTGCGTCACCCAGCTCCAGGCGCGCGAGCAGATCGACGCACTGCTGACGTTCTCCACCTTCTATGTACCGCTGGTGGCGTCGCTGGCCGCCCGGCTTCGCCTGCGGTACCTCAACCCTCGGGCAGCGCTCATCTGTCACGAGAAGTACGAGGCGCGGAAGGTGCTACGTGAGGCCGGACTGCCCACGCCGGACTTCTGGCTCGTCACCTCCGAGCAGGAGGCGCTCCAGCTCAGCGAGCAGCTGACATACCCCTGCGTCGTCAAGCCTCCCGCGGAGAGCGGCAGCACCGGAGTCAGGCTGGTGCGGAATCGGGAGGAATTCCTCTCGCACTTCACCGCGCTGTCCTCGCGCCAGGTGAACGAGCGTGGCCAACCCCTGGCCGGCCACGTCCTGGTGGAGAGCCTGCTCAACGGGCCCGAGTTCAGCGTCGAGACGGTCACCCTGTCCAAGAGCGACACCCGGATCATCGGCATCACCCAAAAGTACCTCTCCCCGCCTCCGCACTTCGTGGAGCTGGGGCACGACTTCCCTGCGGACCTGCCCCCCGCGGAGCGCCAGGCGCTCGAACAGTCCGTGGTGGCCGCGCTGGACGCCGTGGGCTTCGACCTGGGGCCCGCCCACACGGAGATCCGCCTCTGTCCCCAGGGCCCGGTGGTCATCGAGATCAACCCACGGCTGGCCGGAGGAATGATCCCCGAGTTGGTGCGGCATGCCACGGGGATTGATCTGCTGTCGGTGCTGCTGGACCAGTTGCTCGGCAAGCCGGTGGACCTGCGTCCCCGACAGCAGGCGATGGCCTCCATCCGCTTCGTGACGTCGGACCGCCGGGGGCGGCTGGCCGCAGTGCGCGGGGTGGAGGAGGCACGACAGGTCGCCAGCGTGCGCGAGCTCAGCGTGGACAAGGGCCCTGGTACCCGCGTGCGCCCGCCGGAGAGTGCCAGCGATCGACTGGGCTACGTCATCGCGAGCGGCGAGGACCGGGCCAGAGTGCTCCGTGAGATCGATCAGGCGCTGGGGCTCATCCAGCTCGAGGTGGACACCGCGGGAACCGGGGAATGAACGCCATGCCCCCCTACCGCATCGCCAGCCTCGGCGCGCTGGCCCTCGTCGCCGTCACGGTCCTGCTCACCCTGCGCTGCGCGGGGGCTCCGGACCCCCTGCCGATCACAGCTCCCGCCGAGGCGTTCTCCGCGCTGCGGGCCCGCCAGCACGTGGAGCGGATCGCCGCGGTCCCTCACCCAGTGGGATCCGACGCCCACCGGGAGGTGCGTGAGTACCTGCTGCGGAGCCTGCGCGAACTCGGAGTGACGCCCGAGGTGCAAACCACCTCCGCGCTCGCACCGGACCTGACGCCGTATTTCATCCCCGGGGCCACCGTCCACAACGTCATCGCACGGCTGGAAGGCGAGAATGCCGACAAGGCGGTCGCCATCGTGGCCCATTACGACTCGGTGCCCACCTCGCCCGGGGCCAGCGACAACGGGGCCGCGGTGGCCGCCATGCTGGAGACCCTGCGCGCCTTGAAGACAGGGCCTCGGCTTCGCAATGACCTCATCTTCCTCTTCACCGATGCAGAGGAGGTAGGACTGGAGGGAGCCCGGGCCTTCGCTCAGAAGCACCCGCTGGCGCAGAAGGTCGCCGTCGTCCTCAACTTCGAGGCTCGCGGCTCGCACGGGCCCTCGCTGCTGTTCCAGTCCAGCACCGGCAACAGTTGGCTCATCGCCCAGGCGGCACGCGCGGGAATCTCCGCCCAGGCCAGCTCCCTGTTCTACGAGGTCTACCGCCGGCTCCCCAACGACACGGACCTCACCGTGTTCCTCGAACAGGGCAAGGCGGGCCTCAACTTCGGCTGGATCGACGGCTTCATGCGCTACCACGCCCGCTTGGACGACGTGGCGAACCTCGATCCGCGCAGCCTGCAGCAGCAGGGTGAGTCGATGCTCTCGCTCGCGCGCCACCTGGGCCAGGTCGAGCTGGGTGCCCCCAGCCCCGATGACAGCATCTACTTCAACCTCGGCTCGCTGCTGGTCCACTACCCGGCTTCATGGTCAGTGCCCCTGGCGCTCCTGTCGCTGATCGCCCTGGCTGCCACCCTTGTCCGGGGGACGAAGCAGGGAAAGCTCCGGTGGGGGCGTGTCTCGCTGGGCCTGGCGGCACTCCTGGCCGTTGGCGTGGTTACGGCGGTGGCCTCGTTCGTGGCGTGGATGGCCGTGGGCGCCATCGACGGAGGGCTGCGAGAGCTGCCGCAGAACGACGCCTATCACAATCACCTCTTCATCGCGGGCCTGGTGGCCTTGACGGTCGCGGTGGTCGCCGCGCTCCAGGGTGCGTTCCTGCGCAAGCTGCTGCGCCCGGGAGAGCTGTTCGCGGGGGCATTGTGCTGCTGGCTCCTGCTGGGGCTGCTCACCTCGCTGCTCGTGAGCGGCATGAGCTACCTGTTCACCTGGCCGGTGCTCAGCGGCACGCTGGGGCTGTGGCTCCTGCTCCGCTCATCCCAGGAGCCCCCCTCCCCTGAAGTGATCCTGGGGCTGGCGGCCACCACCCTCCCTACGCTGTTGCTCTGGGTTCCCCAGGTCATCAACCTCTACGTGGCGCTGACGCTGGGCCTGGCGGGCGGGGTGGCGTTGCTCCTCGCGCTCTGGGTGGGGCTGCTCTTGCCACAGCTCTTCACGGCCCAGCGCCTGGGACGGGCCACCGCGCTGCCCGCGTTGGGGCTGAGCCTGGTGCTGCTGTGCACCGGCGTCTTCCGCGAGCGCTTCGATGCGGCCCACCCTCGCCCCGCCAGCCTCATCTACCTCGTGGACACGGCCCGCTCGGAGGCGCTCTGGGCCTCCAGTGACTTCGCGCCCGACACCTGGACCGCGAAGTTCCTCGGCAGCGCTGCCGACCAGCGCCTGCTGGACACGTACTTCCCCACCTTCTGGCGCAGCGTCCACACTGCCCCCGCGCCCATGACGCCGCTCCAGGCGCCCGAGGTGCGAGTGAGCCGCGACGTCACCTCCGAAGGTACGCGCAAACTCACCCTCCAGGTGGCCTCCCGGCGGCAGGCGCCTCGGCTCCAATTGCTGCTGGCTCCAGGCCTGCCGCTCCAGGGGCTCTCCGTGGCGGGCGAGCAGCTCGGCCCAGCCGCCCTCAAGAAGCTGAAGGAAGACACGGGAGGAGGCGTCATCGAGTACTGGGCCCCGCTCCCTGACGGACTCACTGTCGAACTGGAGGTCCCCGCTGGAACCCCGGTGCGGCTCCAGGTCTCGGATACCCGCTTCGATCTGAAGGAGGCCCCAGGCGATCCCGGCCAGAGCCGCCCAGCGAACACGGAGCCCATCCCCTACGGGTTCGCGCTCACGGACCAGGTGACGGTGGTCGGCACCGTGGACCTGTGATGCCCGCACCGGTCCCCTCACAGCCCCGGCACGACGCCCCGAAGCTTCTGCCAGAGCAGCCGGGTGATCTGCGAAGCGCCCGAGCGAACGAAGAGATGCTGCCCAGGCAGCATGTGCAGCGAGAAGGTCTGCCCGGTCTGCTCGCGCCAGGCGGCCAGCTCCTCTCTCGCCACGGTGGGGTCCGACAGTCCCCCGAAGGCGGCCACCGGACAATCGAGCGGAGCCTCAGGCCCCGGGCTGTACAGCTCGGCCAGCTGAAGGTCCGCCCGCATCAACCGGCCCCAGACCTCCCGGGCCTCCTGCACCTCGAGAATGGCCGCGGCGTCCGCGCCGAGCTGTTGGAGCGCCGCGAGGAACTCGGGCTCCGGCAGCGCATGCAGCATCAACCCCGAACCGCGCAGTTGAGGCGCACGCGCCCCGGACACGAAGAGATAGACGGGCGCGGGTCCTCCCCGCCGCCGCAGGTGCCGGGCGAACTCGAAGGCGATCAGCGCGCCCATGCTGTGGCCAAAGAGCGCGAAGGGCCGCTCCACCAGCAGCGGCATCAGCGCCTCCTCGAGCGCCGCCATGAGCTTGGGGAACGCAACGAGGGAGGGCTCCTCCACCCGCTCCTCACGCCCGGGAAGCTGCACGGCGCACGGCTCCACGGTGGGTGGCAGCAAGCCACTCCAAGAGCGATAGAGCGAAGCCCCACCCCCCGCGTAGGGAAAGCAGAGCAGGCGGACCCGCGCGCTGGCATTGGCACTGAAGAAGGGCAACCAGGGACTGGACATGGGGCACCTGAGAAATAGCGTCTTTCCTGTATTGCCAAAGCAGCAGCTCTTTTCTATCTCCGACCCATGAGCGAAGCCATCCGCGTGCGGGGGCTCGTCAAACGGTTTGGCTCCGAGACAGCTGTCAATGGTTTGGATCTCGAAGTCCGCCGGGGCGAGTGCTTCGGGCTTTTGGGCCCCAACGGCGCAGGGAAGACGACAACACTGGAGATCCTCGAGGGGCTGCAGACGCAGACCGAGGGAGAGGTAGAGGTGCTCGGGCGGAGCTGGGCCCGGCAGGCGAAGGAGATCCGGAGCAAGATCGGCGTGGTGCTGCAGGAGACCCTGCTCTCGGACAAGCTCACCGCGGAAGAAACGATCGAGCTGTTCCGCTCCTTCTACACGCAGGGGCCGAGCACGGAGGAGCTGCTCTCGCTGCTGCGGCTGACGGAGAAGCGCAAGACGTGGGTGATGCGGCTGTCCGGCGGGCAGCGGCAGCGGCTGGCCATCGCCTGCGGGCTGGCGGGAGATCCCGAGCTGCTCTTCCTGGATGAGCCCACCACGGGATTGGATCCCCAGTCCCGCCGCTCGCTCTGGCAGATGATCTCCGCCTTCCGGGACCGGGGCCGAACGGTGATGCTGACCACCCACTACATGGACGAGGCCGAGCAGTTGTGCGACCGGATCGCCGTGGTGGACAAGGGCCGCATCATCGCGGAGGGCTCTCCGGCGCAGCTCATCCAGTCCCTGGGGGGAGGCCACATGGTGGAGGTGGCCACCCACCCTCCGCTGCCCCCCGAGCGCTTCGAGGACATCGCCGGGGTGAGCAGCGCCCGAGTGGCCGGAGAGCGGCTCGCGCTCTCGGTGGCACAACCTCACCTGGCGCTGCCCGCCATCGTGAACCGACTGAACGAACAGAAGATCGAGCTGCGCGAGCTGTCCACGCGCCAGGCCACCCTCGAAGACGTCTTCGTGTCCCTCACGGGGAGACATCTGCGTGACTGAGCCTTCCAGCCCCCAGACGCGCCGTCACGGTGCGCTGTTCATGCTGACCCTCACGCGGCTCAAGGAGTACAGCCGCGAGCCCAGCACCTTCTTCTGGTCCATCATCTTTCCGGTCCTCATCACCCTGGCGCTGGGGAGTGCCTTCAAGCGGCAGGGGCAACCCGAGCTCCACGTCGGGGTGCTCGAGGGCCCTGGGGCGGCGGAGCTCGTCCAGACCCTCGAGAGCCACCCCCTGCTGACAGCACAGGCGTTCCCCGAGGCCGAGGCCCGCCTGCGCCTGCAATCCGGCCGGGTGGCACTGCTGGTGATTCCCCCCACGACACCGGACGGGAAGATCACCTACCGCTTCGATCCCTCACGCCCAGAGGCTCCCGCCGCCCGGGCCTTCGCGGACGACGCGCTCCAGCGGGCGCAGGGACGCACGGACGTCCGCGCGGTGGTCGATGATCAGATCTCCACCCCCGGAGCACGGTACGTGGACTGGCTGATACCGGGGCTGCTGGGCATGAACGTCATGAGCGGCTGCATGTGGGGCATCACCTGGGTGATCGCCCTGGCACGCCACCGCCGGTTGCTCAAGCGCTTCGTGGCCACCCCGATGAACCATGGCGCCTACCTGCTGTCCCTCCTGTTCGCGCGCGTGCTCTTCGTGCTGTGCGTAGATCTGCCGCTGATGCTGGGCTTCGGCCACCTGGTGCTGGGCATGCCCATCCTGGGCTCACTGGCCTCCGTGGTACTGGTCACCGTGCTGGGCATCTTCGCTTTCTCGGGGGTGGCGTTCCTCTGCGGCTCGCGCGTCCGCAGCACCGAAACCGGCGTGGGCGTGATCAACCTGGTGGTGATTCCCATGTTCGCGCTCTCCGGCATCTTCTTCTCCTCGAGCCGCTTCCCAGAGGCCGTCCAGCCGGTGATCCGCGCCCTGCCCCTCACCGCGCTCAACGACTGCCTGCGCGCCGTCATCAATGACGGCGAGTCGCTGAGCGCCATCGCCCCACGCCTGGCTGTCCTGGGCGCGTGGGCCGTCATCTGCTTCCTTCTGTCGCTGCGCCTGTTCCGCTGGACGTGAGACCATGAGCCCACAAGCCCCCTCTCAACCTCCCTACGAACTGTTCGACACCCAGGACATGAGCCCCCACGTGGACGTGGAGGGCCGGCCCCTGGGCGAGCACCGCGCTCCCGAGGCCGTCAAGGCCGGGGTGCCGATGGAGCTCAAGCAGTGCCCCTACTCCGGGAGCCGCTACAAGCACGCCCAGCCGATGAACGTCTCCGCGCTGAAGCAGATGAACCGGCACTGGACGGAGACGCTGAGCGTCATCGACTTCATCCGCGGGCAGTACCAGTCCAGGACGGGCCGAGGCACGTTGTCGCTCCTGGACATGTGGCAGGTGTGCAAGCTCGCCTCCTTCCTGCCCGGCTACCTGCTCTTCCGCGCGCAGGCGCCCATCGCCGAAGGCCAGCTGCCAGTCTCGGTCGCCGCCGCGTACAAGATCATCGTCGGCATCGCCGCTACGGTCGAGCGGCTCGTGATGCAGGAGCTGGTCATGAACGGCTATGGCGAGGGGCCGGTGATGACCCCGGAGGACTTCTTCACCCTGGTGGAGGAGTCCGGGGATCTCGTGGGGCTGGAGCAGGTATGCGCAGGCCCGGCCAACCTCATCCAGGAGGCGCTGCAGGTCGTCATGGTGGGGCCGGTGGGCACGCTGAGGCACGACGAGATCCAGGCGCTCGTACCGGACGTGGACGCCTTCTTCCGGTACACGCGGCTGGGCACGCGGGTGCACCTGACCTCCTTCGCCTTCTCGCTGCGGATGCAGGGCGCACTGAAGGAAGTGTCGGAGCAGCTCGGCCAACCAGGCGCGGAGCCGCTGGCGGGCAAGCTGAGCGAGGCACTCGCGACAGTAGGGGAAGGACGGGCAGCGCTCGCGGCCACCCTGGCCCAGGCCGCCACGGCCCTGGTCGAGCTGCCGCCAGAGGCCCAGACTCAGCTCCTGGACGGCTTCGTGCAGTTGGGGCGGGACCCGGGCGAGTCCCAGCCTCCCGAGCAGCTCGAGGCCCCTTCGCTGCAAGAGCCTGGCAGCCAGCAACTCCAGGCCCAGCTCTCCTCCGCGCTGCGAGCCGCGGGCGCGCAGGAGTCCTCGTCAGAGGGCCTGGTGGCCGCGCTGGCGCAATGCCTGATCCTGGAGCGCGGCGCGCAGAGGGTGTTCTCAGCCCTTCAGCAGCAGTTGGATCACGTGCTCGGGTACCCCTCCTCCACCCATGAGCCGCTGGGCCCTACCGGGTTGGCGCGTTACTTCGGCAGGCTCCCGAGCATGAGCCTCGAAGGAATGTTGCCCCTCGTGAAGGGCTCAGGAGATGCTCCCCCGGCCTGAAAGCCCCACCCTCTGCCTCCTCTGACGGAGCCTCTGCAATGGACCTACGCTGCTTCCGAGCTGCCCTCATTCCCCTGCTGCTGCTGCCCATGGCGGCGTCAGCAGCCGAGGAGCTCCTGCTCGAGGCAAAGCGGACCACGCTCCCCATCCAGGTGGATGGAAAGCTCGACGAGGCCGCCTGGGCCTCCGCGCAGGTGTTCGATCGGTTCGTGCAGACGTTCCCCCAGGAGGGCGCGGCGCCCAGCGAGCGCACCGAGGTGCGCATCCTCCTGGACGACAACAACCTCTATGTCGGCGTCATCGCTCATGACTCCCGGCCGGAGACCATCAACCGCCAGCTCGGGCGCCGAGACCGCCCTCCCCAGTCGGACCTCATCTCGGTCTTCATCGACAGCAGCCACGATCACCGGACCGCCTACGCCTTCTCGGTGAACGCCGGAGGCATCCTCCGGGACGTGCTCTACTTCGAGGACACGAAGTACACCGAGGACTGGGACGCGGTGTGGGACGGCGCGGCGGCGGAGCTGCCACAGGGCTGGTCGGCCGAGCTGAGCATTCCCCTGCACCTGCTGCGCTTCTCGGAGTCGAAGGAGAAGTCGAAGGAGAACACCTGGGGCCTGCATGTGCGGCGGGAGCTGGCTCGCACCCACGAGGTGATTGACTCCGTCCTGATCCCGCGCAACGCCAACGCCTTCGTCTCGCGCTTCGGGCACCTCGGCGGGCTCTCCCAGCTCCCGCAGAACTCCAGCAGGATCGACATCACCCCCTACGTGGCGGCCCGCTTCGGACTGAGCCCCCAGTACTCGGACCCGTCGCGCCCCAAGCCCCGGCTCTCGAGCCCTTCGGCGGATGTCGGCGTCGATCTCCAGGCGGCGCTGACCAGCAGCATGTCGCTCAGCGCGACCGTGAACCCCGACTTCGGCCAGATCGAAGCGGACCAGCTCATCCTCAACCTCAACACCTTCGAGCAGTTCTTCCCCGAGAAGCGCCCCTTCTTCCTCCAGGGGATGGACGTGTTCCAGACGGTGGGCTCCGAGTCCCAGCAGATCTTCTACTCCCGCCGGATCGGACTGGAGACGCCCATCCTGGCGGCGGCGAAACTCACGGGCAATCCGACGCAGGGGATCCAGCTTGGCGTGCTGGATGCGGTGGTGATGGGGGCGGCCAACCCCGCCGCGACGCCTGAAGGTCTGGTCGACGAGGACAACCCGGACCAGCGCATCCGCTTCCATATCCGCAGGCCCCTGCACCTGGGGCCCAACTACCAGTTGCCAGCCCAGCCCGGCGCGACACGCAACTTCCTGGCGGTGGTGCTGCGCGGGCAGCCTGGTCTCACGACCACTGTGGGCGGCACGCTCGCGACCAACACGCCCCTGTCGAGCCTCTGCGGAACGACCCAGCCCGAGGATCCCGAGGCGCAGGATGCGTGCCGGGCCACGGGCGGCAACGCGGCCGCGGTGGACTGGGACGTGCGCAGCGCGGACAGCACCTGGGGGATCCGCGGGCAGCTCTCCGGCTCACACATCGTGGGCGGCCCGCGAGCCGGCACGATCCTCCGGGATGGGACCGTGTTGGAGCCGGGGGACATGGGTGCGGGCCTCTACGTGAACGGTGGAAAGCAGGGCGGCGAGCCCTTCCGCTTCAACGTGAGCTACGAATACGCCTCACCCCGCCTGGAGCTGAACGCCACCGGCTTCCAGCCGAAACAGAACGAGCAGGTGGCGCAGACCGGCGTCCAGTTCGTCCGCCCTTCCGGCTGGGGTCCCCTGCATGACTTCTCCGCCAGCGTGACCGCCACGGGGAGCTGGTCCACGGACGGCCGAGGGATTCAGCTCTACAACGAGCTCACCGCCGGAGCCGCGGCCACCCTGCCGGGCTTCCACACCGCGGAGTGCGAGGTCAGCGCGCTCTTCGGGCGCTCGGATCTCCGGGAGATCTCCCAGACAGGGATTGCCTATGAGCGGCCGCCCTATGGCCGAATCTCCTGCGATGCCACGACGGACCCCAACCGGGCGCTCTCGGTCATGGCGGAGGCGTACATCGGCAAGATCTTCTCCCCCTCTCCGCTGCCCTCCAAGAATGGCGGAGGCGCCTCGGTGACGGTGACGTGGCGCCCGGTGCCGCGCCTGGAGACGCAGCTCATTGGGGAGACCTTGACGAGCGTGGACGGGCCCCGGTGGCTCGGAGAGGAGGATGGGCGGCACTTCTTTGGCCAGCTCAATCCGCGCACCCTCTCACTGACGCTGCGTCAGCTCCTGGTGCTCACTCCCCGGCTGACGCTCCAGGCCTACGCCCAGGTCTTCAGCGCCTATGGCCGCTTCGGCCCCTTCTACGAGGCCTCCGCCGGCCCCAACCGCAGGCTGCTGCTGGCGGACCTGCAACCCACGGAGCTCGACTTCGATCCGAACTTCCACGAGGCCGCCCTCAACCTGAACCTCGTGCTGCGCTGGGAGTACCGGCTCGGTTCGACGCTGTTCTTCGTCTACACGCGCGCCCAGTCGGAACTACCGCCCGAGCTGGGCAGCCCGCGGATGACGCAGCTGTTCCCCCACCAGCTCATGCAGGGGCCCACCACGGACATGTGGCTGATCAAGTGGTCCCACCAGTGGGGCATCTAGCACCAAACTGGGCTCGTGGAGCACCTCCAGGCGAAGCCAGACACGGGCACGTCGGACGCGATCCTCTTGGCGAGAGCAAGGCACTACATCCGAGCAGGATCCAGATCGGATCCGCCTGCCCGCTGAGCCCGTGGGTTCCTACGCGAGCACCACTCGCCATATCCTCCTCTGCCGGGTAACAGTCCCCTAACCTGCTCCCCTTCAACACGAAGGGGTACCCCATGTTCTGGCGGATTCTCTGGAAGGTCGAAGCGCTGTTCCTTGCCTTGATGGTTGGGTGCACTACCGCCCAGCCATTGATCCGGGTGGGCTCGGGAGGAGAGGGAGAAACACTGATCTCCATCTCCCGCGCTGCCACAACGGAGCCGGTGGAGTTGCCACCGGAGCAAGTCACCGAGGCGATCCGGAGACTGGCACGTGAGGTGCGCTTGACGGGCTCACCCCGGGAGACAGTGGAACGGCTGTTTCAACTGGACGCGCTCTATGGGGATTATCTCTACCTGCTGCGAGAGCGAAAGTTGGTCCCGCTGGAGTCGGGCATGCCCCTGGAAGGTGCGTTGACAGAGGGGGAACAGAAGCTCGTCATCTGTTACAAGGCGTGGTGTCGCAGTGCCCAGGGTGTGGAGGGCGATTGCCTGAGCGCGCTCGTGGGGGGCAAGTACCTGGACATGCAAGGCCGGTACATGCTCGCCATGGCCTTGAGCAAGAGCCCTGTTCTAGAAGAATTCCAGAAGGCGCTAGGCGACATGGTGAGCATGCGGGCCGTCCTGCAAGCAGCGGTCGGCACTGTCGTGACGCTGCTCGTCTTGCTCGCATTGCCCGAGCCCGTGACCAAGTTCGTGGCCGCGTGGGCGACAGCGGCGCTCGTGCTGTGGCTCGGCGCGAGCACGCTCTACCACCTCGTGAAAGGCTGGTTCGAGCTGATGGAGGAGATGAAGACCGCCACCACCTTCGAGGAGATCCGCGACGCGGGCGAGAAGTTCGGCCGCTTGTTCTCACGCGAAGCGGCGCAAGCCTTCTCCATGATCGTGATGGCACTGCTCACGCACACGGCGAAAGGGTTCACGGAACAGGTGGCGACACTGCCCGGATCGGCTCAAGTGTCGCTCCATGCAGCGGAGCAGGAAGGAGTCCTGCTGTCCGAGGTGGGCGCGGTGGAATCGGTGGCCGTGACGGAGGACGGCTTCAGCATGGCGCTGGCCCCCGGCGCGGTAGCGATGGCGGCGAGCGGCGGACGCCGCAATCGCACCGAGAGGCATCACATCGGAACCAGGGCGAACAAGATCTCGACGTTGCGCGGTGGCCCGTGGACTCAACGGTTGGAGCGGCTCTTTGCCAGGGCAGGAATGCGCCTGACGGACGAAGAAAACGTCGTGCCCGTCGAGGGGCACAAGGGGCCGCACCCGCAGCGCTACCATGAAATCGTCTACAGGCGCGTGGACAGGGCGCTTGGAGACTGCAGCAGCATCGCGGAATGCCGGGCGAGGCTACTGCCCGCGCTGGATGAACTCGCCAGACTGATCTCTACCCCTGGCACGGAACTCAACCGCCTCGTCACGCTAGGAAAATGACGCTAGAAGATCCTCATGGCTCAGCGCTTTTTTGATCTTGCTGATGATGTCTATATCCCACACCGCTGGCACCTAGATACGCCTATCGTCGGCTCGGGCCAGAGGGTGCACGACTGGGATTTCAAGCGAGGAACACCCGTGCACGTGGAAGGAAGGTTGAGGATCCCCGTCGAGATTGCGGGCAGGCCGCTCGACTTCACCGAGGCGGGAATCAGGATCCCCGTCGTCCACGTCAAGGTTGCCTCCATGCTGGCAGAGCGTGCCCCCAGCGACGTGCAGCTGATCCCCGCAGACATCGAAGGCCAACCAGATCAGTACCTCGTCCTCGTGGTCACGCGCCTCATCCGCTGCATCGACGAAGAGGCGTCCGAAGTGAGTTTCTGGAAGCCAGAGCATGGAGTGCCCGAGAAAGTCGGGCAATACATGGGCGTCGATCGCTTGCGCATCGACAAAGCGAAGGTGGGGAACGCCAAGGTGTTCCGTCCTGACGGGTGGGAGGTCGCCCTGATCATCTCCGACGAGATCAAGGCCGCTTTGGAGCAGATGGGCACCACGGGCACGAGATTCGAGGAGGTGTAGCGACCCCCACCAGAAGCTGCGAGCCTCGTGGTGCCAACTGCGGCAAGCGAGGACCTCAGGCGGCGCGCCGCTCGCCCGAGTAGAGCTGGCCCGCCAGGATGTCCACGTTGCGGATGGCATCCTTGATCTCGCGGAGGAAGGGCCGCGCCAGATCGCCCTGGAAGTAGTCCTTGCAGAACCAGGAGTAGATGCGCTCGTACGTGTCCTGCATGTACTTGCCCTTCTCGGAGGGGTTGTCGAAGGGCTTGTCGAACGCGGCCTCCAGCTCGGCATAGGCCTTCAGGTGCTCCGCTCCGATGGCCCGCTCGTTGATGAATTTGAAGACGATCCCCTGCAGGTGGTAGTCGATGTGGAGGTTCTCGGACATGAAGCGCACGTACTTGTTGCGCCGGAAGCGCATGGTGAGCGCCATGCTGGTGTCCAGGTACTCGAAGTAGTGCCACATCATCGCGGGCATGAAGAGCGTCTCACCCGTGCGGACGACGGCCTGGTATCCGTTCACGTAGCGAACGAAGGCGTCATTGTCCTCGCCCTTGAGGCCCTCGGGGCTCGACGCGCTGTTGTTGCGCAGCGGCAGGAGCTTCCGGGACTCGGATGGCGACACGAGGACGACGCGCTTGGCGCCCCAGAGCTGGTACTGGAAGATGTTCTTGTAGTCGGCGTCGTAGTGCAGGTGGGTGTAGTTGCCTACGTTGCCCAGCCAGAGCATGGAGGTGTACTCGTCCAGCTCGCCCGCGTCAGGCTTGCAGTAATCGGGAATGGAGTAGCTGGCCTCCACCTTGTCGATCATCGACCGGGGAACCTCGGCACACACCAGCCGGGTGTTCGGATCCTTCTCCACCATCGCCAGATAGCCGTTGACCGTGCTCTTCTCCTTGCCGATGTCCACGAAGGAGAAGTCGCTGGTCAGCAGCCCTCGGAGCATGCGGACGAAATACTCCTCGTGCCCCTCCTGGACGATGACGGGCATCTCCCCCAGCTGCTTGCGTGCAACCTCGAGACTGGAGATCTGCGAGATGGGCTGCCCCTCGAACAGGTCCGTGATGATCACCGGCTTCTGCTTCAAGAGGTACTCGTTGATGAAGACCTCGCGGGAGGGGGACTTGATCCGTTCGATGTTCTCGTACATCTAGTTCTCCTGTCAGGGGACCTTGTACACTTGTTCGAATCACGTGCTGGATGGCGCCTGAGCCCGTCGCTCGCCCTGCGGGCCGCCACCACGCGATGTCCTGCTGGGATCACTGAGGGTAAACCCGTAAACCTCGTGATAGCAGTATTCATCAACTTCCCAGAAATATCTACCTTCCCATAAAATGTTGCTAAAGTCTCTGGGCCGACTTTCCGCCAGAGCCTCTGGAGCAACCAAGCATGTTGCCGTCGTTAGACAGCCTGATTGCCTTGTTGCGTCTCCGCTCCCAGGAAGAACCCGAGTCCCGGGGCTACACCTTCCTGGTCGATGGAGAAGAGGAAGAGGCGCACCTGAGCTACGGGGAGCTGGATCGGCAGGCGCGTGCCATCGGGGCGCTGCTGCAGGCTCAGGGCGCGCGTGGGGAGCGGGCGCTGCTGCTGTTTCCCCCGGGCAACGAGTACCTGGCCGCCTTCTTCGGCTGCCTCTATGCGGGCGCGGTGGCGGTGCCCGCCTACCCGCCTGATCCCTCGCGGCTCAACCGCAGCCTGCCCCGTCTGGAGGCCATGGTGCGCGACGCGGGCGCCCGCTTCGTCCTCACCACGGGGATGATCCACTCGATGGCCGAGATGCTCTTCGAGCAGGCGCCCGAGCTGGGAGCGCTCAAGTGGCTGGCCACGGACGCGCCGGAGGCGGGGCTGGAGGATCAGTGGAAGGAGCCGGAGGTTCGCGCCGACACGCTCGCCTTCCTGCAGTACACCTCGGGGTCCACGGGCAGCCCCAAGGGCGTGATGCTCACGCACGGCAACCTGCTGGCCAACTCGGCGCTCATCCACTCGGCGTTCGGCCACTCGCGCGAGAGCCGGGGCGTCATCTGGCTGCCGCCGTACCATGACATGGGCCTCATCGGCGGGCTGCTGCAGCCGCTGTACGGCGCGTTCCCCGTGGTGCTGCTGTCGCCCATCGCCTTCCTGCAGCGCCCCTTCCGCTGGTTGAAGGCCGTGTCGCGCTATGGGGCGACGACGAGCGGCGGGCCGAACTTCGCCTACGATCTCTGCGTCCGAAAGAGCTCGCCGGAGGAACGCGAGACGCTGGATCTGCGCCGCTGGAAGGTGGCCTTCAACGGCGCGGAGCCCATCCGGCCGGAGACGCTGGAGCGGTTCCATCAGACCTTCGCCCCCTGTGGCTTCCGCAAAGAGGCGTTCTACTCCTGTTAT
The DNA here is from genome assembly GCF_020103695.1 of Hyalangium versicolor. Taxonomy (GTDB): domain Bacteria; phylum Myxococcota; class Myxococcia; order Myxococcales; family Myxococcaceae; genus Hyalangium; species Hyalangium versicolor. The sequence goes on along the minus strand of NZ_JAHXBF010000003.1, from coordinate 361,725 downwards.
GGGCTGGCCGAGTCGACGCTGATCGTCACGGGGCACACCCTGGGGACCGCGCCGGTGACGGACGGGGCGAACCTGGTGAGCTCGGGGCGTGCGCTGTCCGGGAACACGGTGCGGCTGGTGGATCCCCAGACGCGCCGCGAGTGCGCGCCCGGGCAAGAGGGAGAGATCTGGGTCAGCGGGCCCAGTACGGGCCAGGGCTACTGGCAGCGGCCGGAGGAGACCGAGCGCGTCTTCCGAGCCACGCTGGAGGGCTCCAGCGAGGGGCCCTTCCTGCGCACCGGAGATCTGGGCGTGCTGCGGGACGGAGAGCTGTTCGTCACTGGCCGCATCAAGGATCTGATCATCCTGCGCGGGCGCAACATCTACCCGCAGGACATCGAGGCTTCCGTCATCAAGAGCCATCCGGCGATGCGCCCGGGTTGCACCGCCGCCTTCGCGATCGACGCTGAGGGCCAGGAGCAGTTGGTGGTGGTCCAGGAGGTGGACTCGCGCCAGGCGGGCACGGATCTGGAGGCGCTCGTGGGCGGCGTGCGCCAGGTGGTCGCCGAAGAGCACGACGTGCAGGTCCACACCGTGGTGCTCATCAAGAGCGGGAGCATCCCCAAGACGTCGAGCGGGAAGATCCAGCGCCAGGCCACCAAGGCCGCCTTCCTGGAGAAGGAGCTGGAGGTGCTCAGCGAGAGCGCGCTGCCCGCGGCCCCGGTCATCCCGGAGGCTCCACCGCCAGCGCTGAGCGTGGCGCGGCTGCAAGCCACCTCGGAGCAACAGCGGCAGATCCTGCTGGAGGAGCACCTGATCGGCGCGGTGGCCGCGAAGCTCCGCGTCGCCCCCGCGTCCATCGATCCCGAGCAGCCGATCATCCGCCTCGGCCTGGATTCGCTGGCGGTGGTGGAGCTCAAGAGCGACGTGGACGGCTGGCTGGATGCCGACTTCCCGCTGGCGCGGCTGCTCGACACGATCAGCCTGCGGGCACTGGCCGGGGAGCTGCTGGGGTGGATGGGGAGCCGGCCACCCGCTCTCGTACCCGCCGGGAAGCAAGAGGGAGCCCAGCCCGTCTCCGAGGGCCAGAAGGCGCTCTGGCTCATGCACCAACTGGCGCCGCGCAGCGCCGCCTACAACCTGGCCTTTGCCGTGCGCCTGCGCTCGGGGGTGGACGTGCCCACCCTGCGCGAGGCCCTGCGGCTGCTGGTGGAGCGCCATCCCAGCCTGCGCACCACGTTCCGCTCCAAGGGCGAACAGCTGCTCCAGCAGGTGCACCCGGCGGGTGCAGTGGAGCTCACCCTCGTGGACGCCACCGCGGAGGACGCCTCGGCGCTGAAGCGTCGGCTCGGCGAGGATGCCGCGCGCCCGTTCGATCTGGAGCGCGGCCCGCTGCTGCGCGCCACCCTGTACGCGCGCCCCCAGGCGGAGCAGGTGCTCCTGCTCGCGGCGCACCACATCGCCATCGATCTCTGGTCCATGGCGGTGCTCGCGGAGGAGCTGCACCGGCTCTACCCGGCGCTCCTCGCTGGCAAGGGCACCGAGGTGCTGCCTCCTGCCACGTCGATCCAGTACACCGACTTCGCGCGGTGGCAGCACCAGTACCTCTCCGGCGCCAACGGCGATCGGCTGTGGCGCTACTGGCAGCAGCGGCTCGGAGAGGAACTGCCGGCCCTCGATCTTCCCACTGACTGGCCCCGTCCCCCGCTGCAAACGTTCCGGGGCGCGGCGGTGGAGTTCCGGCTGGATCGCACCACCACCCGGAGGCTGCGATCGCTGTCGCGCGAGAGCGGAGCCACGCTCTTTGCCACGCTCCTGGCTGCCTACCAGGTGCTTCTTTGTCGACACACCGGCCAGCAGCACATCGTCGTGGGCTCGCCCACCGCAGGCCGCACCCACCCAGGGCTGGAGGGGCTCGTCGGCTACTTCGTGAACCCCGTAGTCCTCACGGGCGACGTGTCCGGGGCGCCCAGCTTCCGCGACTTCCTGGCCCAGGTGCGCAAGACGATCCTGGACGCCCTGGAGCACCAGGCCCTGCCCTTCCCCCTGCTGGCCGATCGGCTGCGGTATGCCCGTGACACCAGCCGCTCGCCGATCTTCCAGACGATGTTCGCCTGGGAGCAGCCGCATCGCAGCCCGGAGATCACCCCGCTGGTGCTGGGCCTGGAGGGAGTCCCGGTGAAGTGGGCCGGGCTCGAAGCGGAGAGCCTGCGGGTGGAGATGAACACCAGCCCGTTCGAACTCTCGCTGCAGATGGCCGAGGTCGATGGGGAGCTCGCCGGTTCGCTCCGCTATGCCAGCGATCTCTTCGACGCCAGCTCCATGGCCCGGCTGGTGGCTCGCTTCCAGCGGCTGATCGAGGCGATCCTGGCGAATCCGGGGCAGCGCGTATCGGAACTGGCGCTGCTGCCCGAGACGGAGCGTCAGCACCTGCTCGCGCTGGGAGGTGGGCGGAGCAACGCGGCCGCGGACGGTTGCGTGCACCGTCGCTTCGAGTCACACGCGGCACGCGCTCCCGAGGCGCTCGCGGTTTCGGGCGCCGGGCACGAGCTGACCTACGCGGAGCTGGACCGACGGTCCAACCAGCTCGCCCACCTGCTGCGCCGCATGGGCGTGGGGCCCGAGGTGCCGGTGGGGATCTTGCTGCGGCGCTCTCCGGAGATGATCGCGGCGTGGCTCGCCACCCTGAAGGCCGGCGGCATCGCCGTGCCGCTGGATCCGGCCTCCCCGCGCGAGCGCCTCGCCTGGGTGATCGACGACGCGCGGCCTCCGGTCATTGTCACGGATGAGCAGCTCCGCTCCCGTCTGCCTCCGTCCGCCCAGGTCATCACCCTGAACGAGGGGTGGGACTCGCTCGCGGGACAGCCCGCGACGGCGCCCGAGGCCCCGGTCTCACCTTCCCAGCTGGCGTACGCCATCTATACGTCCGGCTCCACGGGGCAACCCAAGGGCGTCCAGGTCTCTCACGAGAGCCTGGCCAACATGATCGCCTGGCACCAGCGGGAGTATGCAGTGACGCCTGCGGATCGGGTGTCCCACGTGGCCAGCCCCATCTTCGACGCTTCGATCATGGAGATTTGGTCGGCGCTCGCCACGGGGGCGAGCCTTCACCTGCCGGACGAGGATGACCGCACCTCGCCCGAGCGGATCATCTCCTGGCTGGCCCGCGAGCGCATCACCATCGCCTACCTGCCGACGCCCATGGTCGAGACTGTCCTGGGGCTCGGCTGGCCGGATCAGTTGGCACTACGCGAACTCATCACCGGCGGGGATGAGCTCCACGGGCGTCCGCGCCCCAACCAGCGCTTCCGCCTCACCAACATCTATGGTCCCACCGAGGCGACGATCGGCACCACCTGCGCCACGGTCCTGCCCGGTGGCACCGAGGGCGTGCCGCCGCCCATTGGACGCCCGCTGGATGCCTTCCAGCTCTACGTGCTCGACGCGCAACTGCGACTCCAACCGGCGGGTGTTCCCGGTGAGCTCTTCATCGGCGGCAAGGGGCTGGCGCGCGGCTACCTGAACCGGCCCGAGCTGACGGCCGAGCGGTTCATCCCCGATCCGTTCTCGACCGAGCCTGGGGCGCGGCTCTACCGCACGGGAGACCTCGTGCGGTACCTGCTGGATGGCAACCTCCAGTTCCTCGGGCGCATCGACCATCAGGTCAAGCTGCGGGGCGTTCGCATCGAGCTGGGCGAGATCGAAGCTGTCCTCCGGCACCACCCCAGCGTGCGTCAGTGCGTGGCCGTGGTGCGGGGCGAGACGTCCCTGGACAAGGTCCTCGTGGCCTACGTGGTGCTTCACTCGGGGCAGAGCGCGGAGCCGGACGCGCTGCGCGAGTACCTGCGCCAGCGGCTGCCCGAGGCGATGATCCCCTCCGCGTTCGTGTTCTTGCCTGAGCTGCCGCTGACGCCCAACGGCAAGGTGGACCGCCGAGCGCTGCCGGCCCCCGCGGTGACTCGCGCCAACCTGCGCGAGGCCTTCGTCGCGCCACGCACGCCCACCGAGGAGGCCATGGCGCGCCTGTGGACGGAGCTGCTGCGCGTCGAGAGCATCGGCATCCACGACAACTGGTTCGAGCTGGGCGGCAACTCGCTCGTGGCGACGCAGCTGCTCTCGCGCCTGCGCCAGTCATTCGGGGTCGAGCTGCCGCTGCGCCGCGTGTTCGAGGCACCGACGATCGCGGGCCTGACCACGTCCATCGAGGCCGAGCGCGGCGCCTCCTCGCCGCTCGCTCCGGCGCTCCGGAGGGCCGAGCGCCCCGCGCACCTGCCACTGTCGTTCGCCCAGGAGCGCCTGTGGTTCCTGGAGCAGTTGGAGCCGGGGACCGGACGCTACAACCTGCCCGCCGCAGTCAGCCTGCGCGGCGAGCTGGACACCTGTGCGCTCGAATGGAGCCTGAGTGAGATAGTGCGCCGCCATGAGGCACTGCGGACCACGTTCCCCCTCCACGACGGGCACCCGGTGCAGGCCATCACCGCCCCGAGCGCGGTGGAGCTGCCCTTCCTCGACCTGCGCTCGATGCCCGCGCTGGAGCGGGAGGCCGAGGTCCGCGCGCTCATCACCCGGGAGGCCCAGGCCCCGTTCTCGCTGGCCACGGGCCCCCTGCTGCGCGCCAGGCTGCTGCGGCTGGGCGCGCAGGAGCACATCCTGCTGCTGACGCTGCACCACATCATCGCGGACGGCTGGTCCGTCGGGGTGCTCGTCCGCGAGCTGACCGCGCTGTACGCCGCCAGGACTTCGGCCACGGCGCCTTCCCTCCCGGAGCCGCCGATCCAGTACGCGGACTTCACTCTCTGGCAGCGGGAGTGGCTCCAAGGCGAGGCGCTCCAGACACAGCTCTCCTTCTGGAAGGAGCGGCTCGCGGGGGCTCCGGCCGCGCTGGAGTTGGCAACCGATCGGCCGCGCCCGGCGGTACAGGGTTTCGCAGGCGGGCGGCATGCCGTGCGGATCCCCGCCGAGCTCGCGCGCGCGGTGGTGGAGCTCGGGCGCCGCGAGGGGTGCACGCCCTTCATGACGCTGCTGGCGGCGTTCCAGGTGCTCCTGTCCCGCTACTCGCATCAGGAGGATCTCGTCATCGGCTGTCCGCTGGCCAACCGGAACCGCATGGAGACCGAGGGGCTGATCGGCTTCTTCGTCAATGTGCTGCCCTTCCGGGCGGACCTCTCCGGCAACCCGCGCGTCCGGGAGCTGCTGTCGCGCGTCCGCGAGATGACGACCGCGGCGCACGCCCACCAGGACGTGCCCTTCGAGAAGCTGGTCGAGGCGCTGGAGCTCGAACGAGATCTGAGCCGCACGCCGCTGTTCCAGGTCGCCTTCTCCCTGCAGGAGGCCCCGCTGCCTCCCAGGGCGTTGCCCGGACTCGAAACCCGGCTGCTCGAGCCGGAGGCCCAGACCGCGAAGTTCGATCTGACGCTCGTGCTGGAGGGCGGCGAGGAGGGGCTGAGCGCGGCCTTCGAGTACCGCTCGGATCTCTTCGAGGCCTCGACGATCCAGCGGATGGCGGGGCACTTCCTGACGCTGCTGACGGGCCTGGCCACACAGCCGGATGCACGGCTGAGCGAGCTGCCCCTGTTGAGCCGCGCGGAGCGGCAACAACTGCTGGCCGACTGGAACCAGACGGCGGTGGCCACCCCGGCCGAATGTGTCCACACGCTCTTCGAGGAGTGGGCCGCCCGATCTCCGGGAGCGTTGGCGGTGGAGGCCGAGGGCCAGCGCCTCACCTACTCCGAGCTGAACCGGCGTGCGAACCGGCTGGCTCACCGCCTGCGCGCCCTGGGCGTGGGGCCGGACGTGCCCGTGGCGCTGTGCATCGAACGCTCTCCCGCGCTGGTGGAGGCGGCCCTGGGAGTCCTCAAGGCGGGCGGCGCCTACCTGCCACTCGATCCCACCGCGCCCCCGGAGCGGACCCTGTTCGCGCTCGAGGATGCCCGCGCGCCAGTGCTCCTCGCCTCGCGCGCCACCGCTCCGACCGCACCCGCGAGCTGCCGGGTGCTCCTGGCCGAGGAGTCCTGGCAGGCCGGGCAGGAGCCCGAGAGCAACCCCGGGCTCAACGTGGGGCCTCGCAACCTCGCCTATGTCATCTACACCTCGGGCTCCACTGGCCAGCCCAAGGGCGTGGAGATCGAGCACGCGGGCCTGTCGAACCTTGTGACCTGGCACCAGCGCGCCTACCGCGTCGAACCGTCGGATCGGATGACCCAGGTGGCGGGTCCCGCCTTCGACGCCTCCGTCTGGGAGACCTGGCCCTGCCTCGCCTCGGGAGCCAGCCTCCACATCGTCGGAGACGCGCTGCGCGCCGATCCGGCGAAGCTGGTGACATGGATGGCCGCCCAGCGCATCACCCAGAGCTTCCTGCCGACCCCCCTGGCCGAGCAGGTGCTGCCCCTGTCCTGGCCTGAAGGCACGACGCTCCGGGTGCTCTTGACGGGTGGAGATCAGCTCCATCGAGGGGCTCCGGCGGGAGTGCCATTCCGGCTCATCAACCACTACGGGCCCACGGAGAGCTCGGTGGTCGCCACCTGCTCGGAGGTCCGCCCCGGCGTGGACAGCGCTCCGCCCATTGGCCGGCCCATCTCCAACACCCAGGTGTTCATCCTGGACGCGCGAATGCAGCCGGTCCCTGTCGGTGTCCCCGGTGAGCTCTTCATCGGCGGCAAGGGACTGGCGCGCGGCTACCTGAACCGGCCCGAGCTGACCGCGGAGCGGTTCGTGGCGCACCCGTTCGACGCGACGCCCGGCGCCCGCCTCTACCGCACGGGAGATCGGGTCCGCTACCTGCCCGACGGCCAGATCGAGTTCCTGGGCCGAAGCGATGATCAGGTCAAGGTGCGCGGCTTCCGCATCGAGTTGGGAGAGCTGGAGTCCCTCGCGGTAACGCTCCCCGGAGTCCGTCAGGCCGCCGCCTGTGTTCGGGAGGATCGGCCCGGGCTCAAGCGCCTCGTCCTCTATGCGGCGGTGGAGGCAGGACGGGACTGCGAGCAGGAGCTGAGGGCGCTGCTGCGCAAGCACCTGCCGGAGTACATGGTGCCCTCGGCCATCGTCCTTCTGGAAGCCCTGCCCCTCACCCCCAACGGGAAGGTGGACCGCCGGGCGCTCCCCGAGCCCCAGTCCACTGGCTCGGGCGAGGTAGCCCCCCCGCGCACGCCCGCGGAGCGGACGCTCGTGGAGATCTGGGCCTCGGTGCTGGGCACCGAATCCATCGGCATCCACGACGACTTCTTCGAGCTGGGAGGCAACTCTCTGCTCGCCACCCAGCTCATCTCGCGCGTGCGCGAGACGTTCAAAGTAGAGATCCCACTGCGCAGCGCCTTCGAGGCCCGCACAGTGGCCACCCTGGCCGAGGCCATCGAGCGCCAGGCGGAGTTCCAGGAAGAGCCCACGATGACGGCGCGCAAGTCAGAGCCAGAAGCGATGGTGCAGGTCGATCAGCTCTCAGAGGCGGAGTTGGACTCGCTGCTCGCCGAGCTCGAGAGCGAAGAGGCAAAGCCATGAGTGACTCCAAGCCCCCCATGACGCTGGAGGAGAAGCGCGAACGCGCCAAGGCGCTGCTGGCCCAACGGGCAGCCAAGCCTCGGATGTCGCCGCTGTCCTTCGCCCAGCAGCGCCTGTGGTTCCTCGAGCAGCTCGAGCCAGGAGGGCATCACTACAACATTCCCTTCGCCGTCCGGCTCGAGGGGACGCTGAATCAGCCTGCCCTGGAGCGCAGCTTCCGGGAGATCGTCCAGCGCCACGAGTCCCTGCGGACCATCTTCCAGACGAAGGACGGCGAGGCGGTGCAGGTGGTGGGCCCCGCGCCGGAGCTGAGCCTGCCGCAGGAGGATCTCACATCCCTGTCCGGCGACGCTCGGGACACCGAGGTGCGTCGCCTGGCCATCGAGGAGGCCAACACCCCCTTTGATCTCGGGCGGGGCCCGCTGCTGCGCCAGAAGCTGCTGAAGCTCTCGGGCACCGAGCATGTCCTGCTGCTGACGATGCACCACATCGTCTCCGATGGCTGGTCCATCGCCGTCTTCCTCCGGGAGCTGACGGCGCTCTACGGCGCCTTCGTCACGGGCCAGCCCTCGCCGCTGCCTCCCCTGCCCCTCCAGTACACGGACTTCGTCACCTGGCAGCGGCAGTGGCTCCAAGGAGAAGTGCTGGAGAAGCAACTCGCGTACTGGCGGCAGCACCTGGCCGGAGCCCCCACTTCGCTGGATCTGCTCACCGACCGGCCCCGCCCACCCTCACAGACGTTCAACGGAACCCAGCTCCCGCTGGAGATCCCCCGGCACGTGGCGCAGGCGCTCCGGGCCCTGAGCCACCGCGAGGGTGCCACCCTCTTCATGACGTTGCTGGCGGCGTACCAGACGCTGCTGCACCGCTACTCCCACCAGGACGACATCGTCGTCGGCACCCCCATCGCCAACCGCAACCGCGCGCAGATCGAGGGGCTGATTGGCTTCTTCGTCAACACGCTGCCGCTGCGCACGCGCCTGGACGGCGATCCGCGCTTCACCGAGCTGCTGGCCCGCGCCCGCGAGACGGCGCTCGGCGCCTACGCGCATCAGGATGTGCCCTTCGAGAAGCTGGTGATGGATCTGCAGGTGAAGCGGGATCTGAGCCGCTCGCCGCTCTTCCAGGTCATGTTCGTCCTCCAGAACACCCCCATGCAGCCGCTGGCGCTGCCGGGGCTCACCCTGACGAACCTGGACTTCGACAGCGACAGCGCGAAGTTCGACCTCACGCTCACCCTGGTGGAGGACGGGGAGCGGCTCACGGGCTGGCTGGAGTACAACTCGGATCTGTTCGACGCGGCCACCGCCGCCCGGATGGTGAAGAACCTGGGGACACTGCTGGAGGGCATCGCGGCCGATCCCTCCCGGCGGTTGTCGGAGCTGCCGCTGCTCGCCGAGGACGAGCGGCGCCAGGTGCTCGTGGACTGGAACCGCACCCAGGTCTCCCTGCCCGAGCGCTGTCTCCACCAGCTCTTCGAGGAGCAAGCCCTCAAAACCCCCGAGGCGATCGCGATTGCCTCCGCGAGCGAGTCCCTCACCTACGGAGAGGTGGAGCACCGGGCCAACCACCTGGCCCACCAACTCCTCGACCTGGGGCTGGCCCCCGAGGAGCGCGTGGGGATCTGCCTGCCACGCTCGCCCGAAGTGCTCGTGGCGATGCTGGGAGTGCTCAAGGCGGGCGGGGCCTTCGTCCCGCTCGACGCGGGGGCTCCCGCGCAGCGCCAGTCCCTGCTGCTGTCCGAGTGCCGTGTCCGGTTCCTGCTGACCGAGGGAGAGCTCGCGGACGTGGCGCCCCTTCCCCCGGAGCGGATCCTGCGCCCCAGCTCGTGGCGCCGGGAGGGGCCAGCACCGCAGGCGCCCTCTGTCCACGTGAACCCGGACCAGCTCGCCTATGTCGCCTATACGTCGGGCTCCACCGGCGTGCCCAAGGGCGTGATGATCAGCCACCGGGGCATCACCAACCGGCTCCAATGGGAGCAGCTCGCGTTGCCCCTCACCGCGGAGGACCGCGTCCTCCAGGTGGCCGCGTACAGCTTCGACGCGGCGGTATGGGAACTGTTCCGGGCGCTCCACGCGGGAGGGCGGGCGATCCTGATCCGCGAGGGTACCAACCAGGACAGCCATCAACTGGTGGGGCTCATGGCCGAGCAGGGCGTGACGGTGGCGTGCTTTGTGCCCTCCGTGCTCCGCGTCCTGCTGGAGGAGGAGCGGCTGTCCGCTTGCCGCGCGCTCCGGCTCCTCATCTGCGCGGGCGAGGCGCTCAGCTCCGAGCTCCAGGATCGAATCCTCTCGCGCCTGCCTGAGGTGAGACTGTTCAACTTCTACGGGCAGACCGAGGTCTCCATCGACGCGGCGTACCAGCCCTGCCTGCCGGGCAGCTCGCGCAAGATGGTTCCTCTGGGCACGCCCGTGGGGAACATGCGGCTGTACCTGCTCGACAGGCACCTACGGCCAGTGCCCGTGGGGACACCCGGCGAAGTCTTCATGGGTGGCGTGGGCCTGGCGCGCGGCTACCTCCACCGCCCGGAGCTCACCGCCGAGCGGTTCGTGCCGGATCCCTTAGGGGCACCGGGCTCGCGCCTCTTCCGCACCGGAGATCTGGCCCGCCACCTGCCGGACGGCAGCCTGGAGTTCCTGGGCCGGACGGACCACCAGGTGAAGATCCGCGGCGTCCGAGTCGAGCTCGGAGAGATCGAGGCCTCGCTGCGGCAGCACCCCTCCATCCAGGACGTCGTCGTGCTCGCTCGAGAGTCCCAGCCCCGGGAAGGCGCGGAGCCGCTGGCCTCCGAGTCCCTGTCCTCGACGAGCCTCACAGCCCTGGCCACCGCCGTGGGGAGTCAGGCGCTCCTGGAGCGCCTCCTCGCGGAGATCGAACAACACCGACGCGTCGCTTCCTGACCCTTCCTCTCAAACACGCGAAAGCCCATCCACATGCAACGCACCAACCTGCAACTGGCTCGGGAGACTCAAAGGCTCCCTGTCGTGTCCTCCTACACCGAGTGGGATCCTCTGGAAGAAGTCATCGTGGGCGTCGCCGACGGCGCCACGGTCCCCACCTGGCATGTGTCGCTCAAGGCCACCATGCCGAAGCAGCACTGGGAGTTCTTCCAGCAGAACGGCGGCAAGCCCTTCCCGAAGGAGCTCATCGACGCCGCCAACCGGGACCTGGACGAGTTCGCGCACATCCTCGAGGCCGAGGGCATCAAGGTCCGCCGACCCGAGCGCATCGATCACGCTCGCGCCTTCTCCACGCCGGACTGGCACTCTCCGGGCGGCCTGTACACCGCCATGCCTCGGGATCTGCTGCTCGTCATCGGCGATGAGATCATCGAAACGCCCATGCCCTGGCGCTCGCGGTACTTCGAGGTGCACCCGTACCGCAAGCTGCTCAAGGAGTACTTCATGGCCGGGGCGCGCTGGACGTCGGCGCCCAAGCCTCAGCTCACCGACGAGGCCTACGATCTGACGTACGAAGTGCCTGGCGACGAGGAAGCGATGCGGTACGTGCTCACCGAGTTCGAGCCGCTCTTCGACGCCGCGGACTTCATCCGCTGTGGCCGGGACATCTTCTATATCCGCAGCCACGTCACCAACACCTTCGGTGTCGAGTGGCTGAGGCGCCACCTCGGAAGTCAGTACCGGATCCACGAGCTGCGCTGTCGTGACACCAAGCCCATGCACATCGACACCACGTTCATGCCGATGGCGCCGGGCAAGCTGCTGGTGAACCCGGAGCGCGTGGACTTCGTGCCCGACATGTTCAGGACGTGGGACATCCTGAAGGCTCCGCAGCCGTGTTCCCCAGATGATCTGATGCTCTATTTCAGCGGCAAGTGGCTCAGCATGAACACGCTCATGCTGGATGAGGAGCGTGTCGTCGTGGACAAGAACGAACACACCCTCATCCGTGCCTTCAAGGACTGGGGCTTCAAGCCCATCACCTGCCACTTCCAGAACTTCTACCGACTGGGCGGCTCCTTCCACTGCGCCACGCTCGACATCCGTCGCCGCGGCACCCTCCAGTCCTACTTCTAGAGCGTCCACTGCGTGGCGGCCCCCGCCAGACGCGTGAGGTTTCCGTATGTCGTCCCTGCAACACCGGCTCTCCAGCCTCACCCCCGAGCAGCGTGAACTCCTGACCCGGCGGCTCGAGCAGGAGGGCATCCTCCTGCCCGCGAAGCAAGAGACTGCGGCGGCCAAGGAGCTGGTGGCGTACGTCGTCCCCAAGCGGGGAGAGGCGCCGACGCCGGACGAGCTGCGCTCCTTCCTCAAGGAGCGGCTGCCGGAGTCCTTCCTCCCCTCCGCGTTCCTGATGCTCGACAAGCTGCCGCTGACGCCGAACGGCAAGGTGGATCTGCGCGCGCTGCCGCTGCCCCAGCTCGGGCGCGGCAGCCAGCGGGAGTGGGTGCCAGCACGAAGCCCCACCGAGGAGGCCGTCGCCGGCATCTGGGCCGAGCTGCTCCGGGCGCCGCGGGTGAGCATCCATGACAACTTCTTCGATCTGGGCGGCCACTCCCTGCTGGCCACCCAGGTGATGGCGCGCGTGCGCTCGGTGCTCCAGGTGGAGGTTCCCCTGCGCGCGCTGTTCGAGGAGCCCACGGTCGCCGGGCTGGCCTCTCGCGTCGATGCGGCGCGCCAGGGCGCCCAGGGCCACGAGATCCCCCCGCTCGTACCGGCTCCACGTGATCGTCCGCTGCCGCTCTCCTTCGCCCAGCAGCGGCTGTGGTTCCTCGACCAGCTCGAGCCCGGCTCCACCGCCTACCATGTACCTGGCGCGGTCCGGATGGTGGGCCCCCTGGACGTGGGGGCCATGACGCGCAGCCTGGAGGCGCTCGTCCAACGCCACGAGTCGCTGCGGACCACCTTCGAGCTGGTGGAGGGACAGCCGGTCCAGCGGGTGCATGCCTCCATGCAGGTGGAGTTCGCGGTGGAGGACTGCCTCGGCGCGCCCGAGCCCGTGCTGAGGCAGCGGGTGGCCGCCGAGGCGCAACGTCCCTTCGATCTGGCCCGAGGTCCGCTGCTGCGCATGCGGCTGTTGCGCTTGTCGGAGACGGAGCACGTGCTCCTCACGACGATGCACCACATCATCTCGGATGGCTGGTCCATCAGCGTCTTCGTGCGGGAGCTGGCCGAGCTCTACGGCGCCTTCACCGAGGGCCGGCCCTCACCGCTGGCGCCCATGCCCGTGCAGTACGGGGACTTCGCGGTGTGGCAGCGCCAGTGGCTCCAGGGCGCGCTGCTGGAGGCCCAGCTCGACTACTGGAAGAAGCAGCTTGCGGGGGCACCTTCCTCGCTGGAGCTGCCCACCGATCGGCCGCGCCCCGCCGTCCAGAGCTACCGGGGAGCCCGCTACTCCTGGACGCTCGGCAAGTCGCTGACGGGCTCGCTCCACGCGCTCTCGCGCCGTCAGGAAGTGACGCTGTTCATGACGCTCCTGGCCGGCTTCAAGGCCCTGCTCCACCGCTACTCGCGCGCCGAGGACCTCGTCGTGGGCAGCGCCATCGCCAACCGCGGCCGCGTGGAGGCGGAGGGGCTGATCGGCTTCTTCGTCAACACACTGGCGCTGCGCACCAGCGTCGCGGGCGAGCCTCGCTTCGTGGAGCTGCTGGGCCGGGTGCGGCAAACGACGCTGGGGGCCTACGCCCACCAGGACGTTCCCTTCGAGAAGCTGGTGGAGGCGCTCCAGCTCCCTCGAGACTTGAGCCGTCCTCCGCTCTTCCAGGTCATGTTCGCCCTGCAGAACATGCCCCCGCCGCGCCTGGAGCTCGAGGGCCTGACGCTCTCGGCACTGGACGTGGAGACGGGCTCCGCGCAGTTCGATCTCACGCTCAGCCTCACCGAGGAGGCTGACGGACTGGTGGCCTGGTTCGAGTACAACACCGATCTCTTCGACGCGGCTACCATCGCCCGCCTGGCGGGCCACTACCAGACGCTGCTGGAGGGCGTGGTCACCGATCCGCGCGAGCGCATCTCCCGGCTGCCCCTGCTCACCCCCTCCGAGCGCCAGCAACTGCTGGTGGAGTGGAACCAGACAGCGATCGACTGGCCGCAGGACATCTGCTTCCACCACGTCTTCGAGGAACAGGTCGCCAGGGCACCGGAGACCACCGCCGCCGTCTGCCACGGGCGCTCCATCACCTACGGGGAGCTGAACGCGCAGGCCAACCGGCTGGCGCGCCGACTGCGGGAGCGGGGCATTGGCACCGACCGCATCGTCGCGCTCTTCATGGATCGCGACATCGAGTTCCTCGTCTCCATGCTCGCGGTGTGGAAGGCCGGCGGAGCGTACGTGCCGATCGATCCGGCCCTGCCCCGGCTGCGGCTGCAGGCCATCGTCTCCCAAAGCGGGTGCGATCTGCTGCTGACCGAGGAGAAGTACCGGGCGGACGCCGAGCAGGTGTCCGCGGGCCGGCCCTTCGAGCGCGTCGTCGATCTGCTCGGCCCGGGAGTGAGCGACACCAACCTGGATCTCGCCATCCCGCCCGAGAGCCTGGCCTACGTCATCTTCACCTCTGGCTCGACGGGTCTGCCCAAGGGCGTGATGATCGAGCAGGTGGGCATGCTCAACCACCTCAACGCGAAGGTGCACACGTTGGGCATGACCGAGCGCGACGTGGTGGCGGAGATCGCCACGCAGAGCTTCGACGTGTCGGTGTGGCAGTTCGTGTCCGCGCTGCTGGTGGGTGCGCGCGTGGCCATCTTCAAGGACGAGAGTGCCTGGGAGCCCGTCCAGCTCTTCACCCGGATGCAACAGGACGGGGTGACGGTGCTGGAGACGGTGCCCACGCACATGCGCCTGATGCTGGAGGAGCTGGAGGCGAACCCCACGCGCTACGATCTGTCGGCGATGCGCTGGTTCATCGTCAACGGTGAGCCGCTGCTGCCGGAGTACTGCGCCCGCTGGTTCAAGCTGTGGCCGCGCATCCCGATGATCAACGCCTACGGGGCGACCGAGGTGTCCGACGACAGCTCGCATTACCCCATGCACGAGGCGCCATCGATGCACTGGGCCGCGATGCCCATCAATGGCACCCTGCCCAACCTCCAGTCGTACATCCTGGATGCCAACCTCCAGCCTGTACCGGTGGGAGTGCCCGGCGAGATGTTCATCGGCGGGGTGGGCGTGGGCCGCGGCTACCTGAACGATCCCATCCGGACCTCCCGGGCCTTCCTGCCCGATCCGTTCTCGCCGGAGCCCGGGGCGCGGCTGTACCGCACGGGCGACCTGGTGCGCTATCTGGCCGACGGCAGCATCGAGGTGCTGGGCCGCATCGATCACCAGGTGAAGATCCGCGGCTTCCGGATCGAGATTGGCGAGATCGAATCCGTGCTCGCGCAGCACCCGGCCATCCGCGAGTCGGTCGTCGTCGCGCGGGCGGACAAGGGCCCCGAGAAGCGGCTCGTCGCCTACGTCGCCCTCAAGAGCGAGCAGCACGTCACGCCGGGCGAGCTGGCCGAGTACCTGGGCGCCAAGCTCAGTGACTACATGGTGCCCTCGGCCTTCGTGATGATGGAGGCCCTGCCGCTGCTGACCAACGGCAAGGTGGATCGCAACGCGCTGCCGGCGCCGCAAGAGGCGGACATCGGCGTGCGGGCCAACTACATCGAGCCGAGGACACCCGCCGAGCAGGCGGTGGCCAGCGTGTGGGCCGACCTGCTGGGCCTGCCGAAGGTGGGCGCCGAGGACAACTTCTTCTCCCTGGGTGGGCACTCACTCATCGCCATCCAGGCCAACGCGAAGTTGCGCAACCTGCTCGCCATCGAGCTCTCGGTACGCGACCTCTTCGAGGGCCAGACGGTGGCGCAGGTGGCGCGGCGTGTCGAGGCGCTGCAGTCCCAGGCCACCACCGCGAAGGCCGCGCCCGCCGTGGCGCTCCCGCCGCTGCGCCGGCTGGAAGCACGGCCCCACTACCCGCTCGCCACCTACCAGCTCCCCGAATGGTACATGCACGAGCTGGAGCCCGAGAGCCCCTTCTACAACGTGTGCATCGGTGACCTGATCCTCACCGGCCGGATGGATCGGGAGGCCTTCCTACGGGCGTGGCAGACGCTGGTGGATCGCCACGCCACCTTCCGCACCCACTTCGGCTACGTGGACGGCAAGCCCGTGCAGAAGGTCCGCTCCGAGCTGCGGATCACCGAGCAGGAGCTCTTCCTGGATCGGCGCGCCGTGCCGCCCGAGGAGTTCAAGGCCGAGGTGCAGCGGCTGGCGACGCACTACAGCGGCCTGGCGCTCGACTTCGAGAACGGACCGATGTTCCAGGTAAAGGTCGCCGAGTTCTCCGGTGACCGCTACCAGCTCATCTTCCTGGTCCACCACATCATCTGGGACGAGACCTCGACGATGAACCTGGCGCGAGAGCTGAGCGAGCTCTACAACGCCTACCGTGCGCGGCGGGTCCCGCGCCTGCCGGAGCTCGCGCTGGAGTACGTGGACTACGCGGACTGGATCACCCGCGCCATCGACTCCGGCGCGCTGGAGCCCCAGCGGCGCTACTGGCTCCAGAAGTTCTCCACCCTGCCCCCGGCGCTGGAGTTGCCGCTGGACTTCCCCCGCCCGGCCTTCCAGACGTTCAACGGCGCGGAGGTCAACAGCATCATCCCGAGCGCCCGGAGCGCCCTCATCGAGGAGTTCGCCCGGCGCCACAACACCACGCTCAACATCGTCTTCCTCTCGGCCCTGCATGCCCAGCTCCACCGGCTCACCGGGCAGAGCGATCTCGTGGTGGGAACGCCCATCGCCAACCGGGATGACGAGCGCGTGGCGCCGCTGCTGGGGCTGTTCGCCACGGCGCTGCCCATGCGCGCCACCCTCTCCGGGGAGATGAGCTTCGAGGCGCTGCTGAGCGACATGCAGCGCACGGCGGTGGAGGCCTACGATCACCACACCTATCCGAGCATCCTCGCCATCCAGGAGCTGAATCCTGAGATGGACCTGTCGCGCAACCGGCTCTTCTCGGTGATGTACGGCCTGCAGAACAACAAGCTGCGGCTCTCCTCGGAGGTGGGCTTCGACGGGCTGCGGCTGGAGTTCATGAGCGGCATCGACGTGGCGGAGAGCCAGACCTCCAAGTTCGATCTCACCTACATCGTCGATCACGTCCCCACCGGCATCATCGTCCGCCTGAACTACAACACCGATCTGTTCAAGCCCGCGACGGCGCAGCGGATGCTGGAGCAGTACCTGTCGCTGGTGGAGCAGGTGGTGGCCAATCCGGCCCTGCCCCTGTCCCAGTACCGGCTGCTCTCCGAGGTGGACGAGAAGCAGTTGCTGCGCTCGTTCAACGACACCTCCCTGCCCTTCGACGGCGAGGTGGGCGCCCACACCCTCTTCGAGGCCCAGGCGGCCCGCAGCCCGGAGGCGGTGGCGCTCTCCTGGGAGGGCGGGCGGTACACGTACCGGCAGCTCGATGCGGAGGTAAACCGCTGGGCCCACTCCCTGCGCGCGCGGGGAATCCGCCCCGAGGAGCGGGTGGGCGTGCTGATGGATCCCTCGCCGGACATGGTGGTGGCGCTGCTCGCCATCCAGAAGGCGGGCGCGGCCTACGTCCCCATCAGCCCCGAATACCCCGCGGAGCGCCAGGCGCGGATCCTCGAACTCGCCGGCAGTCGGCTGCTGCTCACCGACGTGGCGCGGACCGTGGAGTCCTTGCCCGCATCCGTCACCGTGCTGTCCATGGAGGCCGAGCGAGCCACAGTGGCCTCGCTCCCGGCCGAATCTCCGCGGCTGCCCGTGCACGGCAGCCAACTGGCCTACGTGCTCTTCACCTCGGGCACCACCGGCACTCCCAAGGGCATCGAGATCGAGCACCGGGGCATCCTCAACCTCATCGCCTCCACGCAGCGGGACTACACGTTGGGGCCGGATGACGCGGTGCTGCTGCTCACCTCGTTCGCCTTCGATCCCTTCGTCCTGGATCTCTACTGGGCGCTGGCGGTGGGCGCGCGGCTGGTGATTCCGCCGCCCGGCACGCACCGGAATCCCGCCCAGGTGGCCGAGCAGGTACGGCGTGAGGGCATCACCTTCATGCAGTGCGTGCCCCTGATGCTGGGCGAATTGGTGGAGGGCCGGCGCCGCGGGAGCCTGCCGGAGCTGCCCTCGCTGCGGCGGGTCATCTGCGGCGGCGCCTTCATGACGCGGGCGCTGCGGGACGGCTTCCAGGAGACCTTCCGCGCCCGGCTGGCCAACCACTACGGGCCCACCGAGGTCACCGTCGACGCGAGCCGGTTCGACTGTGCCCTGCCGTTCGAGGGCGACATCGTCCCGCTCGGCAAGCCCGTAGCCAACGCGCGCGTGTACGTGCTCGACGCGGCCCTGCGGCCAGTCCCCATCGGGGTAACTGGCGAGATCTACGTCAGCTCTCCGGGCCTGGCACGCGGGTATCTGGGAGATGCACGCAAGTCGGCGCAAGCCTTCCCGCCCGATCCCTTCTCCGCGGCGCCGGGCGCGCGCATGTACCGCACGGGCGATCTGGGCCGGTACTCGGATACCGGGGACGTGTACTTCATCGGCCGCGCGGACAAGCAGGTGAAGGTCCGTGGCAACCGCGTCGAGTTGGAGGAGATCGAATCCCGCCTGGGCACCCACCCCGCGGTGGCCCGGTGCCTGATCCAGCACGCGCGGCGGCCCGACGGCGGCGATGGCCTGGTGGCCTATGTGGAGCTGCGCGAGCCGGAGAGCACCCTCACGGCGGAGGGCACGCGCTACCGGATGTTCACGCTGGCGCAGCGGCCCGAACTCAAGCGGGCCGTGGATGACTTGCACGTGGGAGCCTGGCCCGACTACTTCGTGGGTGACGAAGTGCTCCGGGCCTATTGGCCGCGGTTGGCGGGCGAGTTTAGCCATACCCAGTTCGTGCTCATCAACGAGGCGGACGAGGTGGTGGCGGCGGGCAACGCCCTGCCCATCCAGTGGGATGGGACGGTGGAGGGGCTGCCCCTGGGCTGGGATGACGGCCTGCGCAAGGGCTTCGAGGACGCCGCGCGGGGCGTACGGCCCGACACGCTGATGATCCTCACTGGTGTGGTGGCGGAAGGAGCGCTCGGCAAGGGCCTGGCCACCGTCATCCTCCAGGGCTTCAAGAGCCTGGCGAACGGGCTGGGGCTGGGCCGCGTCATCGTCCCGGTGCGTCCCACGGGCAAGTCGTCGCGCCCGGACCTCACCTTCGAGCAGTGGTGCTACTCGCGCCGGGAGGACGGGCAGCTCAGCGACAACTGGCTGCGCATCCACGAGCGCGTGGGCGGACGCATGCTCAAGGTGGAGCTGCGCTCGCAGTACGTCCGGGGTGATGTGGCGCAGTGGGAGCAGTGGAGCGGACGGAAGTTCACCTCGTCCGGGGAGTACCTGCTCCAGAACACGATGCAGCCGGTGACGATCCACCTCGAGCAGGGGTACGGCGAGTACCACGATCCCAGCGTGTGGATAGAGCACCCCCACGCCAAGGACGCAGGCTACACGTGGCAGCACGTCGACGCGGCGAGCCTGAGGGAGTTCCTCGCGGCGTCGCTGCCGGACTACATGCTGCCCGAGAAGTTCCGCTTCCTCTCGCGGCTGCCGCTCACTGTGAGCGGCAAGGTCGATGAGCGGGCGCTCCCACCCGCCTTCGGGGAGACCCTGGAGCGCGAGCCGCAGCTCGCCCCACAGACTCCGCTGCAGGAGCAGATCGCTGCCGTCTGGAAGGAAGTGCTGGGACTCGAGCAGGTGGGCATCAACGCGGACTTCTTCGAGCTGGGCGGCCACTCCATCAAGGCTCTCCAGATGCTGGCGCGGCTCGCCGACTCTCTCGGCGTGACGCTGAGCCTGCGACAAGTCCTCAAGCAGCGAACGATCCAGGGCCTTGAGAAGCTCGTCCTCGAGGCCAGGAGCGCTCCGGCCTCCGAGCCTGGCGCCACGAGGACGCAAGCCACACAGGCAGCCCCTCGCCCCGAGCGTGGCGTGGGCGAGGCCATCGGCCATCATGGCGAGATCCTCCAGGGCGTTTTCCGGGGTGAGCGGGGCCGCCTGCACCGGGGATTGCTCTCGCTCGCCTGTCCGAGCCTGCGCGCGGAGGCGGTCTTCCACCCCAACCCCACGGGGCCACTGGTGGTCGAACCCGCCTGGAAGATCAAGGCGCTCAAGGCCGCGGAGCTGACCCTGGAGTGGGGAGGCGCTCCCATCCGAGGAGGGCGGCTGGAGGTGCGCGGCAACATCCCGGTGGGCTGGGGGTTGGGCTCCTCCACGAGCGATGTGGTGGCCGCCATCCGTGCCGTCACGGCCGCGCTCAAGCGGCCCGAGGATTCGGCCATCGTCGCCCAGTTGGCGGTGAAGGCCGAGATCGCCTCGGACTCGACCATCTTTGGAGACAGTGCCCTGCTCTTCGCCCAGCGCGAGGGCCAGGTGCTCCAGCGCTTCCAGGGGCAGGTGCCAGAGCTGGAGGTGGTGGGCTTCAACGTCGATCCCGCCGGAAAGGGCGTGGACACCCTGGCCCACGAGCCGGCCCGCTACAACGACGCGGAGATCGAGGAGTTCCAGCGGCTGAGAGAGCTGCTGCGGCAGGCCGTCCTCGAAGGCAACTGTCGGCTGCTGGGGCAGATCGCCACCGCCAGCGCCCGCATCAGCCAGAAGTACCTGCCCAAGCCCCACTTCGATCGGTTCCTGGGCATCATGGAGTCGGTGCAAGCCCTGGGCATCCAGGTGGCGCACAGCGGAACGGTGGTCGGCTTCCTCTTCGATCCGGCCAGACCGGACAAGCAGGCCCGGATCCAGGAGTGTCAGGCCCGGCTCGCGGACCTGGGCTTCAGCAAGACGTGGCACTTCTCCAGCAGGCAGAGGGGAAACCTCGCCTAGCCCGGGCGACGTTTTCCCCTACAGGGGTGAGCCATGAGCCTCGACGCCGAGAAAAGAGACGTCCCCTCCTTCGCCTCCTACTTCGCGGATCGGGCTGTCACCGAGCGTGGCTTCAGGCCCGGTGTCCCGGAGGGTGCCCAGGCGCTGGGCAAGGAGGGCGACGTGATGCTCCATCGGTGGAACGAGCAAGGGCTGAAGCTGGTCTGCATGGTGGAGCGCGAGCGAGGGCGTCAGTTCCACCTGGAGCAGGCCGAGGTGCTGGAGGTGATCCGGCGCTGCCTCGACACGCCGGCGGCGCACACTGGGGTTCGGCGCGCCTCCTTCGAGGTGTTCGAGTTGGGACTGCCCCCCACTGCCGAGGCCCAGAGCCGGCTTGGCCGGCTGCGGCGATCCGCGGGCTCGATCGGAATCGAGATCATCCCCTGGATCCTCGCCCCCGACACGGGAGGCATCTGGTCCGGAGCGCCGCTGGGCGGGTTCACCGTTGGGCGGTCCTTCTTCAAGCAGGTGATGCGCGAGTACCGCGAGGCGTTCAGCCCGAGAAGAGCCGCCGGAACCACTTCTTGAACCGGTCGCGTTTCAAGACCCGGCGGAGTGCTTTCGAGACACGGCGCTCGCGCGCGAACCCGAGCCTCATCTCCCGGGTGAGATAGGCAAAGCCGATCTCGAGCCCAGCGTTTCCGTAGCCAAAGGAACCGCCTGCCCCCGCGAGCCCGAAGTCCCCTCCCCCGAAGTGTATGAACCCGTGGCTGATTCGCGCGTATCTCTTGGATGATTTGTCTCGAACGAATCGGCGCTGTTCGAGGATTGCGCTCGCGAGCCTGTGGCTCAAGAGCTGCGTGCCTCCGAGCGATCCGCGGTTCGCCAGCGCGGCGTAGACCTTCGCCACCGCATCCGCGGTGCCATGAGCATTGACGGCGGGGATCAATGCACTCCGCCATGGGCTCGAATTGACGACGGAGGCATCCAAGAGCCCCGGGGGGTTCAGAAACGCCTCCTTGAGCTTGGGCGCGAGATACATGAGCTTGTCGCGCTCAGACATCCCGGAGAGTTCCGCGCAGCGCTGCTGCTCCGAGACCGGGACGCCAAAGTAGAATTCGATCCCCAGCTTTGACGCGATCTGGTCGCGAAAGAACTCAGCGAAGCCCTGGCCCGTGATTCGAAGAACGAGCTCTCCCAGAATATAGCCATACAACAAGACCTGCTCCGAGAAGGCGGAACGAGGCTTCCACCACGGCTCTTGACGCTCCAGGAGCGACACCATGGTGGACCAGTCGTAGAGGTCTCGCACGGTGATGGGATCGCGAACGGCGGGCAATCCAGACAGGTGATCGAGAATGTCTCGCACCGTGATGGCGTGTTTGCCGCTCTGCCCGAATTCCGGCCAGTACTTCGCGACGGGCGCATCCAACTCGAGCTGGCCCCTGTCGACGAGCACCAGCACCGCGCACGCCACCAGCGGCTTGCACACGGAATACGTCATGACGAGCGTGTCTCGAGTCCACGGCTCCTGCCTGGCGCTGTCGCGGTACCCGCCGTAGAGATCGACGATCTTCTCACCGCGAAGGTAGATCGCGAGGGCTGCGCCGGTCTCGAGCCCATCGCTGAAGTTTGCCTCGAAGGCAGTGCGGACTTCGGAGAACGCAGGATCGCAGTCCCCATGCACGGTGGTCATGATCTCTACTTACCCGCCCCCGCCCACCGGTGCGCAGCGCGACAGGTGCGCCCTTCTGGCGTCGAGCTGAGACTGACTTCAACCCCGTAGCTGGGCTGGATGGTGGCCAGATCGACGTGGATATCGACCGACATCACGTCACCCTTCGCGACCCGGACGGGCGTGTCGAAGAGCTTCAGGTAGGGATTCGGCCAAGCAACATTCTCGCCTCTGCTCGAGACGACATTGTCGCGATCCACGACGATCTGCATATAGAAAACCAGGCCATCGACCAGGCCATCGCGATCCATACGGAACTCGAGCTTCCGATCGAACACGAGCGGATAGTCCTCGGAGAAGACGAACATTTCCATCTCGCCCGGCTCTGCCATGAGATTGGACGTGGGGAAGTGCAGCACCTCGTGCATTCGGAGAGGCTCGATCGTGTTCGTACCGCCCACCAGGAGATTGACGATCTTATGGCTCCACTTCCGTTCGAGTGGGCTGGTAGGACAGACATAGGTCCCGCACGCCGCAGGAATGAAGACGGCGCCGGGATTCAGGAAGCGCTTCGCATCCTTGACGGTGCGCGCCACCCCTTCATTGCTGGAGATCGTGCCGATGACTTGCTGGAGGAGGACATCGCATGACTCGGGCAGGTTGATATCGGTTGAAAAGCCGTAATAGACCTTGATGGGGCAGTCCTCGCTCCTCGTCGTGGCGATGCTTGCCTCGATGGAGTCGCGAAACTTCTCGTTGTATTCGATGGCATGAACGATGCTGGCCCCGGCCTCACGGCACATCCTGGCCATATACGCGAGCCCACCGGTCCCGACGTCCACGACCTTGCGTCCTCGGACGACCTTGTTGATGACATTCCGATACGCCTTGCCTCGGACATCGTCGCTGGCGAGCAACTGATAGGCCAGGATCGTATAGCTGCTGTTGAATGCGTAGTTGTCGAGTTCTTTCGTGCGGACGACGCAAACGATTTTTCTCTTGTCGAGTTGTCTGCGTAGAAAGGCAACCAGCGGTTGGGTATTCATGGGTTGCTCCAAGAAGTGCGGGTCAGCACGGAGATGCCCAAAGAGCAACCGAGCATGCTAGCATCGGCACTCGTCAGGGGCAATCTTGGACTCCCGCACCTCGTGTGCTGAAGTGGCAGTTGATGCCTCCAATCCTGACCACTGATCGATTCACCCTGCAGCGGATAGAGCCAGCGGACCAGCCCTTTATCTTCGAAGGCCTGAGTCACCCGCAGGTGATTCCTTACTATGGGGTCCGGTACGATTCCCTCGAAGCCACCAAGGCCCAGATGGATTTCTATGAAACCCTGGAGCGGGAGGGAACCGGGCAGTGGTGGAAGATCATCAGCAAGCAGAGCCAGGAAGCCCTAGGCGTGATCGGGTATTATTATTACCAAGCCAAGCACAAGAAGGCCGAGGTTGGCTTCTGGCTGCTCCCCCGGTTCTGGAAGCAGGGCGTCGTCACGGAAGCGATGCCGGCCGTGATTCGCTACCTGCGGCGAGAAAAAGACGTTCACCGCGTCGAAGCGATGGTGGAGGAAGGGAACACCGCCAGCCATCGGCTCTTGGAGCGTGTCGGGTTCCTCCATGAGGGCACCATGCGTGACTGCGAGATCAAAGACAGTCACTTCATCAGCCTTCGGATCTACAGCCTGCTCTCGACGGACCCCAAAGGCCTTTGACACTCCGGGCTCTTTCGGGTCGTTCAAGGTCCCACTGTGTCGCTCGACTTCCTGAGGATCCGCCCAGTTGTGTCTATTGCATAGGTCACACCGCCATCAAGCATGCCATAGCTCAGCCCACAGTTTTCCGGCTTGAAGTTGATCCGGACAAAAATGATGTTGCCCTCTCGCTTTGCTTGATAGCCGTATGAGACTTGCTGGTCAGGGCATGGGAGACCCGTTGGATCTGGACTCAGGAAATCATCAGCCGCGATGCGAATGGCCTGAAGCGTGTAACCATCGACGTCCGCGTCCACCTGCAACCTGCTGTCGAAGACCGGCAGTTTGATACGCATGTCCGCAAACTCGGGTTGAACTCGCTTGGGCACGCACTCACAGCCAAATAAGCTCGACAGAGCCCCACACGGCCCGTGAGCACAACCGGCCAGTGCCAAACTGGACAGGACAAGGAGCGTCTGTTTTTTCAACCTCATCGTGCATGACCTCCCGACCAGGAAGACCCTTCTGCCCTCACGTCCAGCACATCTATCGTGACCTCCAGTTTGCCGGTCTCCTTGACGCGCTTGAGACCAACCTTGGCATAGTCTCGATTTTGCCACTCGCCATTCTCCGAGCGGGTCACGATCTGGATTGTATCTCCGGCGGTGCTGTATTCAAAAAAGCCATCGCAGGCAGGCGTGTCGCGCTCTTCCCGCGAAAAGAACGCGACGACTCCAAGCCGGAATCGGCCATTGTCGTGGCGAATCCGCTGAAAGCGATGCTCAGTCTCTACAATGTATCGGATATCCTCCTGCGTGAAGACTGTTGGGGAGGGGTGAGTGTGAATGGCGATGGCATACTTGATGTTTTTGTCCGGCTCGACTTCGTCATCCACATAGCGAGGGTCGATGACAAATTGGGGCAGACTGCAGAACCTTGGCCCTTTTGTGTTTTGAGCTTCAGGGGTGGCTATGAAGCTGATCTCGTACTTCCCCTTGGGAGTGAAATAGATCCAGGCGCAATATTCCGTAGAGTCGTCCTGCGAATACCGGACGTAGATGCTACCAATGCGACGCACGTCGATCCTGCGAGAGAAGGCGTGAGGCAAGGACATCATACGATGGCATGCATGCGCCACAGCATCGCGAACTGTTGCAAATGGGCCTCCATCGAGCGGAGCAGGGAGGACGTATTCATACCCAGGACGGCTTGGGGGAGCGCGAGGAACCACAACCACGCCTGGCGGGAGCGGAGGGGTTGAAGAGCAACCCAAAGCAAGAAACGCGAGGATGCTGGGAGCAGTCCACAACCATAAAGCTTTGCGTTTGACGAAACGCTCGGGCATGGGTCTACCTAACGCGGTCATTCCCGCGCACTCCGCGACGCCACCTGCGCGCCAAGTCCATACCTCTTCCGATAGTTGCGCGGCGATAATCCAAATACCCGCGCGAAGCTCACCGTGAAGTGCGACAGATCCCCGAAGCCAGCATCCAATGCGATGTCGGTGATGCGCCTGCGCGTACTCCGGAGGGCTATCGCGGCCCCTCGCATCCGGGTGGCAATCACGAACTGGCGGGGCGTCTGGCCAGTCATCGCCCGAAAGACTCGCAGGAAGTGAAAGCTGCTCAGGCCCGCGTGGGCGGCCAGTGTGTCGAGAGAACAGTCCTCGTCACTATGAGCCTCCACATAGCGCACCGTCTGTGCGACCTGGTGAAGCTGCCGCGAGGAAGGCTCCAGCACGGCATTCGTGCCCCCTCCCTGTGCGATCAGCGCGACGGACGCGACCGCCAGCGCCGCTTCCCGAAGCGCCTCTACATCACCACTGCGGAGAGCCTCGTGCGCAAGCACCACCGCATCCGCCGAGGCAGTCGAGGCTGGAATGCAAACACGGCCGAACGGCCGCGCACCGTGAAGCCGGACACCGAGGGAATGGCCCACCTCGTCGAGCTGCGCCTCCTCGTAGTCGAAGACGATCGAGCGGTCTCCGCCGTCGTCAACGTGCCGGTTCTCATACGCCGTCGAGGCGTTCGCGAGCAGAAGAGTACCCGGGCCCGCCAGCACCTCGCCGAGCCCCGTACGCGTGTGGAAGGTCCCGGCCAGAAGCACCGAAATGCACGAGTGGCTGTACTCCCCCTCGAAGCGGGGGCTGTGCGCACCCGCATGGCAGACGACGTCTCGAGCGCAGAACGTGCCGTCATGGCCGAGCAGATGCCGCCCACTCGACCTGATCGGGAGCGCCGGAGCCCCGGCCGCAAGATTCCCAAAGTTTCGCGCCATGCCCCGATGCTACCTCACGGCGCATGCTCGACCTGATCGAAGCCCCCAACAACCTCGGCCTGAGGCCGCTCACTCCAGGAGTCGAGCCCGGAACCTGGAGAGCCCCGGCCGCGCTCGACCATGCAGGGCTGTCCAGGCAACTGCATCCGGATCGCCACCTCCGACTCCCACGGCCTGAGTACTCTCCCAAACCCCAGCCCGGGACGCGCCTGCGCAACGGCCCTGCCCTTCGGGACTTCAACCTTCGGCTGTCCGCCGAGGTCGAACAGTCTCTGCGAAGAGGCGCCGTGCCCGTCGTCGTCGGAGGCGACTGCAGCATCCTCCTGGGCTGCCTGCACGCGCTTCGAAAAACCGGCGGACGCGGGATGGTGCACCTCGACGGGCACAGCGACTTCGCCCATCCCGGCAACTTCGCTCCACATTTGAACCTCTGGTCCGCGGCGGGAATGGCCCTCGCCCTCGCTACGGGACGCGGCGAGTCACTGCTCACGGAGTGGCCCGGCGTAGAGGGTCCCCTGCTCGCGGACGCGGACGCGGTTCATCTGGGAGAACGCGAGTCGCTGGATGCGGACTACACCTTCCAGGACATCGAGCAGACCGCGATCGAGCAAATCACCGTGCACGCGTTCCAGAAGGAAGGAGTGGCCCAGATCGCGGACCGCATCCTCCGGCGCCTGATCGATCGCAAGCTCGACCGGGCCTGGCTGCACGTGGATCTCGACATCCTCGACCAGAAGGTGATGCCAGCGGTGGACTCTCCTGGCAGCCCGGGCCTCACCTACGCGGAGCTGACGACCCTCCTCCGGACGCTCCTCGCCTCGAGACGCATCGCCGGGCTCAACATCGCCATCTACGATCCCGACCTCGATCCCCATGGCACGCATGCGTCCAATATCGTCGCGTGCGTCGCCTCTGGACTCGAGGTGCTCCACGGAGCCGCCCGATGAACCTGCATCCATGGATCGCACTGCTGATGGGTGCCTCGCTGGCGGGATGCCGCGCGCCCGTCTCCGTGCAACCGCAGGCCCCCGGGGCTGTCGAACTCTACGGCGCCGGGCTCTTCAGCACGGGAGCGTGGGATTTCTTCATGGCGTTCTCACCGGATCAGAAGCGAGTGCTCTTCGGCCGGGCTGACGACGCCTTCGAGCGCTACGAGCTGTTCGAGACACGGCAAGGCGCCGATGGGCGCTGGTCCCAGCCCGTCAAACCACGCTTCGCGACCGAGTGGAGCAACGCGGATCCGCACATCTCACCCGATGGGAAGACCGTCTTCTTCATCTCCAACCGCCCCTCTTTAGGAGAAACAACGCCACGTGCGACCTACGACATCTGGGCTGCGTCCCTGCAACAGGATGGCGAGTGGGGCGAGGCCTGGCGCCTCCCTGCACCGGTAAACGATGCGAACCTCGACGAGTGGTCTCCCTCGGTGGCGGCCAACGGAAACCTGTATTTTGGAGCCGACCGTCCCGGCACTCGCGGCGGGAGTGATCTCTGGGTCTCCCGGTTCGTGAATGGCGTCTACCAGGAACCGGAGAACCTCGGTGACGCCATCAACACGAGCGCGCACGAGTTGGAGCCCTGGATCGCTCCCGACGAGAGCTACCTCATCCTCAGCGGGCTGCGACGGCCGGACGGCATCGGCCGATACGATCTGTTCCTCAGCCGCAGACTCCCGGAAGGCTGGGAGAAGGCACAGTTGCTCGGGGGAGGCATCAACTCGCGAGACAGCGAGTACAACCAGAGCGTCACCCCGGACGGGAAGTGGCTCTACTTCAGCAGCACGCGCCCGCTCGCCGGCTCCCTGGGAGAGCGGTTCGACGTCCCCCGAGACGACAAAATGATCCGCGATATCGGCAATGGCACGGGTGACATGTATCGCGTGCCGATGAGCGCCCTGGGGCTGTCCCTTGGAATTCCACCACAGCGGTAACATGTGACACCCGTCCAAGCAGCCGGCCAGGCATGAACTCCCGCGCGCGGGCCCACGGGAAAGTGGGCACTTCCTGGAGAACTCCGAGCGCTGCCCTATACTCGGAGCCATGAAGATCACCCCGCTCGACATCCGGCAGAAGCGGTTCGACACCGCGCTCCGCGGCTTCTCGCGCCGCGAGGTGGAGGCCTACCTGGAGTTGCTCGCCGGAGAGTTCGAAGAGGTGGTGAAGGAGAACATCGCCCTCAAGGAAGAGTTCAAGCGAGCGCAGCTCCGCATCGAGCAGTACCAGGAGCGCGAGCGCACCCTCCAGGAGACGATGGTCACCGCGCAGAAGATCAGCGAGGACCTCAAGGCCACCGCCAAGAAGGAGGCCGAGATCATCATCGCGGACGCCGAGCACCAGGCGGAGAAGATCGTCCACGGCGCCCATCAGAAGCTGGTCCAGGTCGTCGAGGACATCAACGAGCTCAAGCGTCAGCGCACCCAGTTCGAGTCCCAGGTGCGCTCGGTCGTGGAGGCCCACCGCAAGCTGCTGGAGACGTTCGCGGGCCCCGCCTTCGCGGACCGGGACTACGCCCGCATCGAGGACAACGTCGCCTTCCTGTCCCAGAAGAAGGCCAACGGCGGCGAGTAGTCCGTGGCTCCCCCGTGGCTCAAGGCCGTGCCCGACGGTGTGGAGCTGGCGGTGCTCGTTCAGCCGCGCGCCTCGCGCACCCGGGTGGTCGGCGAGCATGACGGGCTGCTGAAGATCCAGCTGGCGGCGCCTCCCGTGGACGGTGAGGCCAACGCCGCCCTGGTCGAGTTCCTGGCCAAGCTGTTCGGGGTTCCCCGGAGGCAGGTCGAGCTGCTGGCCGGTGACGCATCGCGTCGCAAGCGAATCGTCCTTCGCGGAGTTGCTGCCACAACGGTCGAGGCTGTTATTTCTGGGGGACCGTGAGTCTCCTCGTGCGCCTGCTGCTGTTCCTATCCCTGCTCCTGGTCTCGCCCCTGGCCCTGGCCCAGGAGCCTGCGCCCAGCGCGCATGGCATGGCGGAGCCGGCGATGGTGCCCACCCCTCGGCCCGCGCTGGTCGAGGACGAGATCAACACGCCGCGCTTCCGCATCCTCTATACGAAGGGCTCGAAGGGCTCGGCCCAGGCGCTGGCCGAGCGCATCGAGTGGGTGCGCGACTCGTTCGTGAGCGTGCTCGGCCGGGACTGGCAGGGGCGAACGGAGATCCGCATCGGCCGCGATCGGCAGGAGTACGAGGCCCTGGCACTGCCGGGCGGGGCTCCGCCGAAGTGGGCCGTGGCGCTGGCCTACCCGGCCCACAACATCATCCTCCTGGACGCGCGGAGCCTGCTGGAGCCCGAGGGCCACATCACCCTGCGGCATGAACTGGCGCACGTGGCGCTGGGGCAGTTCGCGCGGGACTGGCCGCGGTGGTTCCAGGAGGGGTTGGCGCAGCACCTCGCGGGCGAGCGCATCGTCGTCACGCACTACGCCGCGCTGTTCCGGGCGGTGACGCAGCAGAAGGTGCTGCACTTCGAGGATCTGGCGGAAGGTTGGCCGGACATGCCGGCGGACGTGGAGGTGGCGTACGCCCAGAGCGCGGACTTCGTGGCGTACCTGGCGGGCCGGCACGGCCCCGGGGTGATGAACGCGCTCATCGATGGAATGGCCCGCGGCGAGCCGTTCCAGATGGCGTTCGGCAAGGCGTTCCACTCCTCGCTGGACGTGGAGGAGGGCAACTGGCGCAAGGGGCTGTCGACACGCTTCGGCTGGCTGCCATTGACCACGAGCATGCAGTTGGTGTGGCTGGTGGCTCCGGCGCTCTGCGTGGTCGCCTATTGGCGCCGCCGGAAGCAGCAGGCGGAGCGGCTGGCGGCCATGGCCGCGGAGGAGGCCGCGGAGGATGCAGCGATACGACTGCGGGCCGCCGAGGCCGCGCAGCAGGGTCTGCCCGCACTCCCGCCCGAGGAACTCATCCCCGAGTGGGCCGAACAGCCACCCCCGCCGGAGGATCCTCGGGATTTCGCCGATGAGGAGAGCGGCGAGCACGGACCGCGGCCCCCGTCCAAGCCCACGCTCCACTGAGCGGGGGCTGTCAACCACGCTACTCGCAGTAGGGTGGCCGCATGAAACCAACACTCGCTTGTTTCGTTCTTTTTCTCAGCGCCTGTGTCGGCATGACGGGTCAGGGCACACCAGGGGTTTACGCGCAAGCAGTGGACTCAGAGACCAACTTCTGTATCCGCTTCCCAGCCCAGTGCCCGGGCGGAGAGGCGCAGGCATTGGCCGCACGCCAGCGCCTCGTGGAGGTGAGCGCGAGTGGTGCCTCGCTTGCAGCGGGTCTTCGCAATCTGACCGAGGAGCAACGAGCGCTGGTCGACACGATCATCCTCGACTGTGTCAAAGACGCTGACTTCCTGCTCAACGAGAAGCTGTTTGGCGGCAGTCCCACCCGTGAGCAGTGCGCCGAGGTGTTGGAGCGGGACGCGAACGGCAAGCCTGTGACTCGAGCCATGCGACTGGGTCTGGAGAAGCATGAGGCGGCCATGGCTTGCATCCAGGAGAAGCTACCGCCGCTCCGGCAGGGAGGCTTCAGCCTCAACCAGCGCTATCGCCTGAACCCCCACACAGGAAAATGGGAGCCCCTCAGCCGCCAGCAAGTCGAAGCGCTTCTGCGCACAGGAGGCAAGGATCTGGTAGGCACCATCGAGCCCGATGTCGTTATCCATACTGGCAACGTGGCCGAAGTCCTCGACGTCTACGATCTGAAGTTCCCCTGCCCTGGCACCAACCCTCCGACATGGCGGACCTATGGCGAGGGTCACCCCTATCGGGGGGCAGACCAGGGCTCGACCTATCAACAAGCCTTCGGCGGGAACCCCGCCCGTGTCGCACCGCGCTGGGGCGTGCTTCGCGGGAATCCTTGATGAGTGAGCACTTTCCGAAGGTCCGCATCTACACGGAGGATCACCAGATCTTGATCCGTGACGGCCTGGATATCTGCTTCTACATGCGCCGCTCCCACCGGGAACTGGCTCAAGGAGTGCAGAGCGCATTGGAACTCTATCGCCGTGCCATCGCACCACGCACGCTCGACTGGTACGTCGATCACGACGGAGAATGGCAGCCCCTGGACGCTCGAGGCTGGGACAGCATCCATCGCGAGCTGTTCGAGAACTCCTGGCCGCTCATCGAGTTGAAAGATGCCCCGGGTGGAGAACAAGAGTTCCGGTTCGAGTACCGGGGCAAGTGGTTCGAAGATCCCCGCGGACTCGACAGACCCGACATGGTGTCCGCGGTCTCCTTCTGGCTGCCCACAGAGTTCCTGGAAGTCCACGGGCCCTCTCGAGTTCAAGCACTGGCTCTAGAACTGGCCGAGTGCTTCCCCTTGGATTCGGGTCATGCTGGCCTCGCCTTCAACGCACTGACGGGGCTCCTGAGCGGCCCCGAAGAGTGGCGTCGCCTGGCATTCCGTTACCCGGGCATGGACTTCGGAGGCCTGGGTCACACCCACTGGTACCTGGGCACACGTATACGCGCCCCCCACTGGCTGACGTTCCTGGGCCCCTCGGTCCTCGGAGCGCTCGGCGGAGCCCCAGGTCTGCGGGCACGATTGTCCTCTCCTGACACCACCATCCAACCCCTGCAAGGAGACCGGGCTGTTGTCACGCTGGGCCCCTGGCCGGATGCGGGCGACCTGGAGGCACACCGCACCCTGCCCAAGTACCGCGAACTGGCACTCGTCCTGAAACCCTGGCTCTATCAACAGCCCCCTTCTCCGCACGATTGGACGGCGGAGTACCGGCAGCGATGGGAACGCCGCTTCCTCGACCTGCTCCCTGCAGGGGGATGAGGCTTCTGCCGAGGCCTTGTGCCTCCGACAGTCGTCCTGGTGAAGTGCCTCCACGACATGATTGCGGACACCAAGGTCATCCAAGCAACAGAGTCCAGCGACGACCTGTGATCACCGGGGCCGGGCAGTAGGAAACGCCATGCCCTGGCCCCTCCTATCGGCTCCCCACCCGAAGAAATTACGGCTCCACCCCTCCCCTTCCGTCCGGGGGGTCCGCCCAAAGGGCTGATTTTCCTGGCTCCTGCCACTGCGCGAGCGCTGGCCAGCGACTTGCTTTGTCCCCCCGCGTGACGCGGAGGACACCAGAGATGACGGAGCGAGCGAAGCGGACCGCCGGAGTGGCCCGGGTTTTCACCCACCAACCGGACAGGCTCGCTGCGGCGTGGAGGCGGGTGCGGTGCACGGGGAGCTCTCAGGTTCATCCGCCTCAGGGCCTGCTGGATGGGCTGGTGGAGCCCTTCATCCGCGAGCTGGGGCAGAGCCTCTCGGGGGATCGCACGAGCCCCTGGAGCCGCACCCGCGCGGTGCTGCGCCTGTCGCCGGATCGCGGCGCGCGGGGCCTCTATGACGAATTTGCCGTGCTGCGCCGCTGCCTGGTGGATGCCGTGGAGGTGCTCGGCGGCGGTGACGCGGAGCGCGCGGTGATCAACCGCTGCCTGGACGAGGCGGTGGATTCCGCGGTCGCGCTGCTGCAGCGCCTGAAGGACACGAGCGCCGAGGCGCCTCGGGTGCCTTTCGGAGGATTGGTGGTGGAGTGGTTCGAGCGGCCCTCGGAGCCCCGGGTGCAGCAGCCCGGCACCGAGGCGACTCGAGCAGCGCTTCACTAAGGGTGTGCCGACCCGTCCGGCTTGATGCTTCCTCGAGGGAGCGTCCGAGGGCCGGCGGTGGATGGGGGCGTATCGCGGGGCATGGGGGTCTTTGCGATGCGAAACGGGGGGCGTGTTCCCGGCATGGGGGCCGGTGAGCTAGCCAAAGGGCCGCTTGGGACGCGTGGATGGGGGTCCGCGCGCCTCGTCGGCCGGACGGGTCGGTTTGTTTTTGGGGCGGAGGGGAAACGCGGGGGGGAGTGCCGTCGGGGGTCGGCACTTCTTCCCGCGTATTTTTTGGGCCTTCAGCGACGGCTCACTTCGAGCGTTCGGGCGTCTCGTCGGCCTGGCGCCGTCTGAATTCGGCCACCTTCGCCTTGTTGCCGCACCCTGCCATCGAGCACCAACGGCGGTGCTTCGAGCGGGATTGATCCAGGAACATCAAGGCGCACGACTCATTGCCGCACTTGCGGATGAAGCCCGCCAGCGGCGTGCCGAAGAGATCCACGGCGTCCCGGGCGATGGCGGAGAGCAGCGCTGGCGCTGACGTTCCCTCCCACCGGACTCCCGCCGGAGTGAGCTGGGGCACGGGAGGGCTGCGCGCGGCGAAGTGGTTGACGAGCTCCATGTCGCCGGGCTCGAGCGGCTGCTGCCGGACGCACGCCATGCCGAGGCGATAGAGCGCCTCGCGCAACTGCCGGGCCTGTTCCAGCGTGGCGCGCCCGGGGCTGGGATCCACAGGGGTCAGCCCCGAGGCGATCAGCCAGCGCCCCAGATCCTCTGGAGTCTCCAACAGCTCCCGCGGCTGCCGCAGCCTCCCTGCCAATGACGCGGGCAGATCGAGCGCCAACCGCCCCGAGCGGAACTTGAACCCATCACGGTCTTCTTCCTGCGCAGCCATCTGAAACCAGCTTGACAGGTTACAGCGCGTCCGGCCATAACGCTGCATGTAACCATCTAGACCGGTTACAGACCTGGGAGGGGTTCCATGCAGTGGAGAAACAGCACGCTCGACGCGGTCGCGCGTCCTCGCCGCATTGCCGTTGCCATGGCGTTCGTATCGGTGGTCCTGCTCGCTTCGACTCCGGCGCCGAAGCCAGCCCCGGTTCTCGTGACAGGCACCTGGGACCTCGTGCGGGTGGACAACGTGCAGCCCGATGGGACGCGCGTTCAACTTTACGGAGCGCATCCCCAGGGCCGCCTCGTGCTCGATGAGTCAGGCCGGTATTCGATCCAGATCTACCGCGAGGACCGGGCCCGCTTCGCCAGCAAGGACAAGAACGCGGGCACGGCCGAGGAGAACCGCGACGCGGTGCAGGGCTGCAACACGCACTTCGGCACGTACTCGGTGAGCGACGGCAAGACGATCACCTTCCACATCGAGCACGCGTCATTCCCAAACTGGGAGGGCACGGAGCAGCAACGGCTCTTCACGCTCGTCGGCGACGTGCTGACGTACACGGTCCCCACGCCGACCACGGGCACGGCGGCATCGGTGGGAGAGGTCCAGTGGCGCCGCGCGGCTTCCCGCAACGATCGCTGAGTTCCTCCCCTTGAGCCTCAGTGGGCGTCCGCCCAGGTCTTCCCGGCACCCACGTCCACCTTGAGCGGCACCTTGAGCGTGGCCACCTGCGACATGCAGCGGCGGGCCAGCTCCTTCACCGTCTCGACTTCCGAGTCCGGAGCCTCGAAGAGCAATTCGTCGTGCACCTGGAGCAGCATCACGGTGCGCAACTGCTCCTTGGAGAGCGCCTCGTCCACCGCCAGCATGGCCTTCTTGATGAGGTCCGCGGCCGTGCCCTGGATGGGCATGTTGATGGCGGCGCGCTCGGCGGCCTGGGCCACCTGGCGGTTGCGAGAGAGCAGATCCGCCATCAGCCGGCGTCGGCCGAACATCGTCTCCACGTAGCCCGTCCTCCGGGCCTGGGCGACGGTGTCCTCCAGGTAGCGGCGGATGCCGGCGTAGCGGGTGAAGTAGCGCTCGATGATGTCGCGCGCCTCCTCCACGGGGATGCCCAGGCGCGTGGACAGGCCGTGCGGAGACAGGCCGTAGGCGATGCCGAAGTTCACCGTCTTGGCCACCCGGCGCTGATCGCGATCCACCTTGTCCGCCGTGGTGCCGAAGATCTCCGCCGCCGTGCGGCTGTGGATGTCCTCGTCATGCTGGAACGCATCGATGAGGACGGGATCCTCGGCGATGTGGGCCAGCAGCCGCAGCTCGACCTGGCTGTAGTCCGCGGAGACGAGTTGGTGGCCCGGCTCGGCGATGAAGGCGCGGCGGATCTCGCGGCCCAGGTCCGTGCGCACGGGGATGTTCTGCAGGTTGGGATCAGACGAGGACAGGCGCCCGGTGGCGGTGGCCGCCTGATGGTACGTGGTGTGGATGCGCCCATCCCTGGCCACCAACCCGGGCAGCGTGTCCAGGTACGTGCTCTTCAGCTTGGACAGCGAGCGGTACTCGAGGATGGCCCCGGGCAGCGGGTGCTGCTCGGACAGCTTCTCCAGCACCTCCTGATCGGTGGAGGGGCCCGTCTTGCCCTTCTTGAGGATGGGCAGTTGGAGCTTCTCGTAGAGCACCTGCGCCAGCTGCGGGTTGGAGCCCACGTTGAACTCCTGGCCCGCGAGCTCGTGGATGTGCTTCACCCGGGATTCACACTCGGCGTCCACCTTGGTGGAGATCGTCTGGAACACCGAGGTGTCCAGCTTCACGCCCCGGCGCTCCATCTGCGCGATCACGGGCAGCAGCGGCAGCTCCAGCTCGCGAGCCAGCTTCGCCATGCCGGCCTCCTCCAGCTCCTTCCAGAGCGTGGGAGCCAGCCGCCGGGCCGCATCCGCGCGGGCCGAGTACGCCTGGGACAGCTCCTCCGGGACGTGATCCGCCAGCGCCCTGCCCTTCTTGCCCTCCGCGGAGGCAGGCAGCGGGGGCAGCTCGGTGTTCAGCCGCTCGCGAGCCAGATCCGCCAGCGCATGCTCCCGGCGCGAGGGGTTGAGCAGGTAGCTCAGCAGCTCCACATCGTCCTGGGCGCCCCGGAGCGTCATCCCACCGCCAGCGAGCACCAGGGCAGAAGCCTTGAGATCATGCCCGCCCTTCTTCACCGCCGGATCCTCGATCAGCCCGCGCATCACGGAGGCGAAGACGGCCTCGGTCACCTGCTTGCTGCCGAGCTGCTGGTGGCGCAGGGGCACATAGGCCGTGCGCCCATCCGTCAGCGCCAGGCCCAGGCCCACGAGCGGCGCGGTGAAGGGAGCGCCCTCATAGGCCGGTACCAGGAAGAGCGAACCCGCCGCACGCGAAGCCTCCGCGAAGGCCTTCAGCTCCTCCTCCGTGGTGAGCAGCGCCACCGGCGTGGCGGAGGCGGCCGGAACAGAAGCCTCCGCGGGCTTGGGCGTGGCGGCGGTGTCCGAGGGCAGATCGGCGACCAACCGGTAGAACTCCAGCTCCGTGAAGAGCTGCTTGGCCTTCGGCGTATCGATGGAACGCCGAGCCAGCTCCGGGATGGTGACCTTCAGATCCAGGTCCGTCTTGAACGTGACGAGCTGCCGGGCCATCAACAGGGTGTCGCGGTGGGCGGCGAGCGCCTCGCGGATCTTCGGCTTCTTCACCTCGGCCAGCCGGGCCAGCAGGGTGTCCACGTCCCCGAACTGCTGAATCAGCTCCGTGGCCGTCTTGGGGCCGATGCCGGGCACCTTGGGCACGTTGTCCACCGCGTCGCCCACGAGCGCCAGGTAGTCGCGCATCTGCTTGGGCTCGATGCCCAGCTTCTCCTTCACCTCGGCGGGGCCGGTGTGCACATCCTTCATCGGATCGAAGAGGCGCACGTCCTCGTCGACGATCTGGATGAAGTCCTTGTCCCCCGTCACCACCTGGACGCAGAAGCCCTCGGCCTTGGCGCGCTTCGCCAGGGTGCCGATGACGTCATCCGCCTCCCAGCCGGCCACCTCGAGCACGGGCACGTTGAGCGCCTCCACCACCCGGCGGATGAGATCGAACTGGGGGAGCAGATCCTCTGGAGGAGCCTCCCGGTGGGCCTTGTAGTTGGGATCGATCTTCTGGCGCTCGGCGCGGCTCTCCTTGTCGAAGGCGAGCGCCAGGTGCGTGGGCTGCAGATCCTTGATGGCCTTGAGCAGCATCCGCGTGAAGCCCAGCACGGCATTGGTGGGCACGCCCTTGCTCGTGGTGAGCGGAGGAATGGCGTGGTAGGCGCGGAAGATGAAGCTCGAGGCGTCAATCAGCGTGAGGACGGGCGCGGAGCGCTCTGGGCTCGGGACCATGCCCCGGCCTTAGCGCGCCTCTCCTGCCCTGTCCACGGTGGAGACAGGCGCCATGGCGAGCGCCTGTCATCTCGGCCGGAGCCCTACTGCTTGCAGTTGAGCTCTTCCCTCTTCTTGGCGACCTTCTCCTCGATCCCATCCCCGGGGACGGCCCACTCGGCGACTTCGGCGAAGTCGGCGCAGCTTCGGGCGCCGCTGAACATCCGGGTGCCCATCGTCGAGCACACGTTGCTCAGCACGCGGATCAGGTCCGTGTTTCCCTTATAGAAGCGGAAGCCTATCTTCCAGATGCGGCACGCCCTGCGCTGATCCTCGCGCTTGGCCCAGTCCTTCCCGCGCTCGTAGGCCTTCTCGGCGATGTCCTGCTGGATGTTGCGCCGGTAGAAGGACGGGGCGCGCTCCCACAGATCGCCCATGAGGCGCTTGTCCACTTCCATGGCCTCGTCGAAGGGCTCGGCGGCCTTCTCCACGTCTCCGGCCTGCAGATCCGAGGAGCCCTGCTTGAAGAGCTGCTCCACGTTGGACACGTCCTGCATCAGCAGGTCCACCTGCCCGTGCAACGAAGCCAGTTCCAGCTTGGAGCGCACCTTCTGGAGCTTGGCCATGGACTCGTTGCCACGCCCACCCCAGTAGTCGAACATCGCCGCGGTCATGTACTCGTTGGGGTAGCGATCCTTGAACATCTTCTTCACCTGGCCCTCGGGGCCCTCGGCGATCTGAGTGACACCAAAGTCCGTCACCGGGCACTTCCAGGGTTCAGCCTTGGGATCCAGCCGCTGGCGGGCCTGGAGGAAACGGACGAAGAGCTTGTCCTTGGGGCGCCACTGTTTCTTGCCGATGCGGCCCTCGAGCGAGAGGGTGAAGCCCAGGGGCGGCTCCAGCTCCTCGCGCGAGATGTTCTGGCACCAGAAGCCCATGTAGCGATCGCAGCGAGGCACCGCCGCTGTCCCCTGGTTCTCGTCCAGATAGCGCTTGCAGTCATCCAGGGCGCGCTTGCGCACCTGCACCATGGCCTCGTCCACCTTGATCTTGGCGCGACGGAAGTACTGGCTATCCTTGGGGATCTTCTTCAGCACATCCAGCGCGTCCTCTTCCTTGAGGCGCTGGAGCAGCTTGGAGCCCTGCGCGAAGTGCTCGGCGGCCTCCTTCTCGATCTTGATGCGCTTGATGAGGGTGTTGGCCTCGCCGTTGATCGGGTCGATGTTCAGCGCCTTCTCACAAGTCTGCTCGGCCTTGTCCCACTGGGGCTCGCTGCCCATATCGGAGGACGCGAAGGAGCGGCACTGGCTCAACAGCTCCTGGAGCTCCGCCTGGGGATCGGCCTGAGGGGCGGCCGGACCGGGCACCTCGGGCCCCACCTCGGGCGAGGCCGTGAGCTGCTTGACGATGCCCACCACCAGCAGCAGGCCCACGGCGCCACCTGCCACCATGAGCAGCTTCTTGCGCTTGTTGGCGGGCGGAGCGTCGCTCGGGTCGCCCTTGTCTCCGCGAGCGGGAGCCCCGCCGCGATCCCGGCGTGAGGGAACGGCGCCGGCGGCATCTCCCGCCTCGAACACCAGCTCCACCATGCCGAACTGGATGATGTCGCCCGGGTTGAGCTCCACGGGCTCCTGCCCGAGCCGCTCGCCGTTGAGCAGCGTGCCGTTGGCGCTGCCCAGATCGCGCAGGGTCACCTTGCCACGGGGGCTGCGCTCCACCTCCGCGTGCTTGCGGCTGATCGAGTCATCCTCCAGCAGCACGACGGCGGGCGGCGCACGGCCCACCAGCAGCTTGTTCTTGAGGGGATAGGTCTTGTTCGCCCAGGGCCCCGTCAGGCCGCGAAGCACCGGGCCGGAGCCGCCGCCGCCACCCTCGGCCGGAGCCGCACTGGGAGCCGGGCGTTCCCGCTTCGCCAACGCCGATCCGGGAGGACGTGCCGGCTTGACGCTGGGCAGCGCCCGGGTGGCGCGGGGAGCCCCTTCCTCGGAGCCCACTTCGGGCGCCGGAGCGGACCGGGGGGCCCTGCTGCGCATCGCCCCGGAGGCGGGACGGGCCGGGGCCTTGAGCTTCAGGGCGTAGTCGCCCAGCACCACCTGGGACTGGGGCGTCAGGGGCGTCGCCCCTTCGATGCGCTCCTCGTCCACATAGGTGCCGTTGGCGCTGCCGAGATCCTCCAGCATGACCTTGCCGCCCTCGACGAAGACGCGGGCGTGCTGCCGGGACACGCCTCCCTCGCTGAGGATCAGATCGTTGCCGTCCTGGCGGCCAATCTTCAGCTCGCCAGAGAGCTCGTGCTCGGTTTCGCTGCCGTCGGGGTGACGGACGACCAGGGTGGGCATGGTGGAACTAATCCTCGCGGAAGATGCTCATGTTCACGGGGATGCCCTTGCGCTGCAGGTCATCGTAGAACTTGGGCACGAAGCCCGAGGCCACGAACCGGCCGCGCACCTTGTTGTCCTCCGTGAAGCCGTCCTGCTTGTAATAGAAGATGTCCTGGAGGGTGACGATGTCCACCTCCATGCCGGAGACCTCGGTGATGAAGCAGATCTTCCGCGTGCCGTCCGAGAAGCGCGTCTGCTGCACGATGAGGTGAACGGCGCTGGCGATCTGCTCGCGGATGGCCTTCACCGGCAGCTCCATGCCGGACATGAGCACCATCGTCTCCAGGCGGGCAATGGCGTCACGCGGCGTGTTGGCGTGCAGCGTGGTGAGCGAGCCGTCGTGGCCGGTGTTCATGGCCTGAAGCATGTCCAGCGTCTCGCCGGAGCGGCACTCGCCGACGACGATCCGGTCCGGGCGCATGCGCAGGCAGTTCTTCACCAGATCGCGGATGGTGATGGCGCCCTTGCCTTCCAGGTTGGCGGGGCGGCTCTCCAGCTGCACCCAGTGCTCCTGGGGCAGCTGCAGCTCGGCGGCGTCCTCCACGGTGATGATGCGCTCACCCTCGGGGATGAACGAGCTGATGATGTTCAGCGTCGTCGTCTTGCCCGAGCCCGTACCGCCAGAGATGACCATGTTCTTGCGCGCCCGGACGCACATCTCCAGGAACTCGGCCATCTGCGCGGTGATCGTCTTGTACTTGATCAGATCCTGGATCTTGAGCGCGTCCTTCTTGAACTTGCGGATGGTGATGCAGGGGCCCTTGAGCGCCAGCGGCGGGATGATGGCGTTGACGCGGCTGCCGTCCTTGAGGCGCGCGTCCACCAGCGGACTGGACTCGTCGATGCGGCGGCCGATGGGCGCCACGATGCGCTCGATGACGCCGAGCACCGCCTGGTTCGAGGAGAACGTCTTCTCGGACAGGGTGAGCTGGCCCCGCTGCTCGATGTAGATCTGGTTGGCGTGGTTCACCATGATCTCGCTGATCTCTTCCGACGCGAGGAACGCCTCGAGGGGCCCCAGGCCCAGCGCCTCGTTGATGACGTCGGTGAGCAGCTCCTCGCGGTCCACGTCCTCCGGAAGCTCCGAGTCCGCGTCCATCTGGTCGATGATGTCGCGGATGGCCTTCTCGGTGCGGCGCCACAGCTCCTCGTCGCCGAGCCGGTCCATGTCCATGCGGCGCAGGTCGAGGTACTCGATCAGCCGGTCATGGATTTCCTTCTGGAGCCGGGTGTAGCGCTCGATGCGCGGATCCACCTTGCGCTTGTTGCGGCGCAAGGCAGCGGCCAGCGAGGCCGGCATGTTCTTCTTGGAGTTCTCCGCCTCGGCGGGCGCCGGGGGCTGGGCGCGCACCGGCATGGGCGCGGGAGCGGGCGCGGCCGGCTCCTCGTCG
Source organism: Hyalangium versicolor (assembly GCF_020103695.1). Classification (GTDB taxonomy): domain Bacteria; phylum Myxococcota; class Myxococcia; order Myxococcales; family Myxococcaceae; genus Hyalangium; species Hyalangium versicolor. Next base: position 321,200 of record NZ_JAHXBF010000003.1, on the reverse strand, counting down.
AAGCGCTCCTCCTCGTACTGCTCCTCCTCGCCCTCGTCGTAGCCCTCGTCGTAGCCCTCGTCCGCGGCCGACTCCTCCGCGCCTCCGCCGGCCTCGTCCAGGGGTTCGACGTTGATGATGTAGTCGCCGATGAAGATCTTGTCGGCCGGCTTGATCACCTGTGGGCCGGCGATCTTCCTGCCGTTCACGAACGTGCCGTTGGTGGACTTCATGTCCAGGACAATGAACTTCCCGTCCTTCGCAACGATCTTCGAGTGGTACTTCGAGACGTTGCCCTTGTTCAGGCAGATGTCGTTCTTGTCCAGGCGGCCAATGGTGATCTCGTCCTTGTCGAACTCGATCTGCTCGGAGCCGCCGCCCTTCTCGGCAAGCGTGACTAGAAACATGGGGTCGGATGGTACCAAGCGCACTCTCAGGCTCAAAGAGGGTGGCTCGGGTTTCGCAAGAGGTGGAAATGGCGAGGCCGGCGCCCGTCTCCGAGGGAGACGAGGCCGGCCCTGTGCCGAGCAGGCAGCCGCTCTGGCTCAGTCGAAGATGTTGAAGTTGACCTCGCTGCGGGCCTGCTTGTAGCGGCTCTTCACGTCCTCGATGATCGTCCGGATCTTGTCCGAGTCCGGGTTGACGATGCGCGGGGTGACGAAGATGACCAGCTCGCGCTTGGTCGAGTCGAACGCGCGGTTCTTGAAGAGCTCGCCGACGATGGGGATGTGGCCCAGGCCGGGCAGCTTGGACACGGCCTTCTGCTCGTCGTGGCTGAACACGCCGGACAGGACGATCGTCTCACCGTGGCGCACGGTGACGTTCGTCTTCACCTTGCGGGTGCGGAAGCCGGGGACGGCGGCGGACCCGCCGAAGGACACCGCCACCGAGGTGTCGATCTCCGAGGCCTCGGCCTCGATCTCCGTCTGGATGTTGCCGTTGCGGTCCGCGGTGGGGCGCAGGTTGAGGATCACACCGTAGGGCTTGAACTCCACGGAGAACTGGTTGTTGGTGATGAGGGGAATCGGCACCTGGCCGCCGGCGAGGAACTCGGCCTTCTCACCGCTGGCGCACACCAGCTTGGGCTGGGCCAGCAGGCGGCCGTAACCGTCGTTGGCCTGGAAGCCGATGGAGAGGTCCGAGCCGCCCGAGAACGTCATCTGCCCGGTGCCCGAGCCGAAGGTGCCCGGGTACAGCTCCTGGTTGAAGGTGGCGCCGCCCGCCACGTTGCCGGTGATGTCCGTGGGGTAGCGGATGCCGTACCGATCCCGGCTGTTGCGGCGGATTTCCACGAACTGGACCTCGGAGAGGATCATCCGCTTGATGCCGACGACGAGCAGGTTCTCCACCTTCTCGCCGATGGCCTTGGTGATCAGCTCCGCCTTCTGCAGGTCCTGCTGACTCTCCACGGAGCCCTCCAGGAAGATGGTGGAGCCCACCACGTTGGCCTGCACGTTGCGCAGGCCCGCCTTCTGGAACGCCGCGTTGAGGTTCTGCGCCACCAGCTTCTTGGCGTTGGGGGCGATCTTCACGAAGCTCTTCACGCTGGGGTACAGCGCCACCACCTGGTCGATGCGGTCCGCGTCCTGCGTGGTGTACGCCTGACCATCCAGGTAGATGCGGTCACCCACCATGCGCACGGACACGCCTTCGATCTCGCCGAGCAGCTTCTTGATCTCGGTGATGATCTCGCTGGGGTCCTGCCGGCGCACGGCGATCAGGTAGCTGACGCGCTGGCCGGAACTCTTCCAGACGAGGAGCGTCGTCTTGCCCTCGGCCTGGCCGGTGATGAGGATCTGGTTGTTCGAGAGGTTCTTGACCTCGGCGATGCTCGCATCACCGAGGGCGATCTTCGTGATGCCCGGAATGGTGATGACCTTCTGGGTGCCCACGCCGAGGGCAAGGGTGGTGCCTTCCTGGGCCAGGGCAGTGCCGCTCACGGAGAGCGCCAGGAAGAGGCCAAGCGCGGCGGCATGTTGCGTGAAGCGTGTGAACATCGTCAGGGTCCCCTCTGCGCGTCGAATCCGAGCTAACTCGAGTTGGATTGTTGCCACCACATGGCCCAGAACGTCCCCAGGGCGATAGCCACCCCGTAGGGGATGTGCCGCTGCGTCACGGGTGTGGTATCCGCGCGCAGCAATCGGGCCCGTATTGCCCAGCGTCTCCCGGTGGCGGCGATCGTCTCCCAGACTTCGCCCTTCCAGATGATCGTCACCACGGCCTGGAAGGCGCCCGCCAGGGAGATGAAAGCCCCGGCCGCCATCACCGCGGGGAAGCCGAGCACCGCCCCCACCCCGCCCATCAACTTCACGTCTCCCCACCCCATCTTCCCCCGCAGCGCCCCGGGCAACAGCAGCGCCGCCAACCCCACCCCCGACACCAGCCCGCTGATCAGCCCCTTCTCCAGATCTCCCACGCCCTCGGACCACAGGCGCAGTCCCAGGGCGATCACCATCAACGGATAGGTGACGATGTCCAGGATCCGGTGGCGAAGGACATCCGTCACCACCGAGATCACCAGGGCCACTCCCAGGACTGTCCACAACGCGGTCTGAACAGGGGTCATCCGTCACCTGGCCGAGCCGGCGGCCAGGCTCCTGGAATAAAGCAGGGAGCCCCTCATTCCGTCAATTGGCGAACATCCCGTGGGCCCAGAAGGCCCCGGGAGGCTCAGCGGATGACGAGGCGGATCTTCTCGCTGCAGATGAAGTACTCGTCCCCGTCCTCGACCTTCCGCCGCTTGATGCGCTGCTTGTTGAACCAGGTCCCGTTGGAGGACCCCAGGTCCTCGATGAAGTATTCGGAACCCTCGCGCATGATCACGGCGTGCTCGCGGGAGACCTTGCCGGAGTTGATCACGAAGTCGCAGTGCTTGCCACGGCCGATGATGAAGCGATCGTTGACGATCTTCTGCTGATCGCCGCCCTCGGAGATGAGGAAGAGCGCGCTGCCCTCGTCCTCGGCCGGGGGCTCGTCCTCCATGGGCTCCTCGTCCTCGGGAGGCGGCTCCTCGTCCTCCATGTTCTGGAGGCCCGAGTCCTCGGGCATGTCGGGCGGATTCTCATCCTCCTCGACGGAGTCGTCATCCACGGGCTGGGGCGGCTCGTTCTTGCCCTTGATGAGGCGCTCGAGCTCGGCGGCCGTCTCCAGCACGCGCTCGGCCACTTCGCGGCGGACCGGATCGTTGTCCAGGGCGTTGGCGGAGGGGCGATCATCCACCGGGCGCGGCGGCTGGCGCGAGGGAGGCTCGTCGCGAACGGGGGCGGGCTTGGCGGGCGCGGGCGCCGCGGAGAGCACCGGCGGCCCGGACTTGGCCACCGCGGGGCCTCCGCCCGAGGGCCGCACGGGGGGCGGCGGCGTGGCGGGCACCACGTTGAGCGAGGCCGGCGTCTCGGCGCGGCCGGGCTTGCCCACCTCGATGAACCCGTTGAGCCGCGCGAACATGAAGAGCGCCTGATTGATCAGCGCGTCGCGGTCCGAGCCCATCTGCTGGGCCATCTCTTCAAACGTCTCCCACAGGTGGTCGGCGATTCCAACCTTGCGAGCGGGGCGGGAGTTCTGGTCAATCATGGGTATCGACTCGGAAAGTCTGAGAGGTGGGGAACGATAGCAGAGGCCTCCCGTCCCGCCCAATTACTCGAAAGGTACCAGACCTCTGATGTTGGCGGCGTTGTCCACCAGGCCGCCGAGGGAGACCTGAAGAATGCCATCCGCCGAAGGATAGGCAATATAGGCAAAATCCGTATCTGCCACTCGGGTGTGCACCACGGGGCCAGGGAGTCGGTAGGCCGTCAGCCCAGCAGTCGTGGTAACAGTGTCCACATTGGCCGCAAAGGGCACGACGCCGGACACGGCCGTGATGATGAACTGATCACCCCGGGCCAGCTTGAGATCGTCCTTATCCTCCAGGTGGTCCAGGTGGAGTTCAGCGCTGATCGAGCGGAACTTCTCCTTTTCGTTATCTTTGAAGCCCTCGGGGTGGAAGTAGTAGCCGCCGGGAATGGGCAGCGTGTTCTTCTCCTCCTTCATCCGCCCCAGGTAGCCCTTGGCGTCGCTGTACACCACGAGCGGATATTGTGCGTCTGAATGATGCGCACCGGCCCGGACCGTGAAGCGCGTGGGATTGGGGCAATCGGCGGGAATGGGTCCAGTTTTGAGCACTCCGGCGGAGCGGGAGGTATCAGGCACGGGGCCGACCTGGGCCGTGCGCACCCGGAGTTCGGAGTCCTCGGGCGTGGGGCAGGCGCCCTCACTGTTGGACAGAGAGATGAAGTCCCCCACGCGGACCATGGAGAAGTCTTCCCCACTCCGAGGCGTAACGGCGTCGGCATCCACGTAGAAGAAGCAGTCGGTCCCCTCGCACCGTACCGTGGTCTCCGGGCCCGTCATGGTCACGGGCCGGTTCACGAGGCCCTGCAGTGCGCCCTCGTAAATGACACGGAAGGTGTCATCCCGGGTGGCCCCCTCCTCGACGGTGAGGCCAATGTAGTTAGCCGGCGTATTTCGGGTGGTCTTCGCCGCCCCGGTGCTGTCGACGATTGCCTGGCCCGTCGCCGCGGGCTTGCCGGTGGCGACCTGATTGCCTGCGCCATCATCGTAGGCCATGTTGAGATCGAACGAGCGCAGCTTGGCCGCATCGAAGATGTTGATCCGCCCATCCGAGGCCGGAACGATGCCGATCAGCGGACGGCGCTGAACGGTGCTCGTGCCGTCACAGCGGATCAGCACGTCAGCATCGGCAGCGATCGTCAGGCCGGTGGGCAGCGCCTGGCCCACCCGGATGGGGAGCATGGGAGACTCCGTGGAGTCCACGGCGAGCGCGCCGGTGCTGGCTTCGACGGCAAGGACGCCCGAGCAAGCCTCCTGGTCCAGCAGGGTACAGGCGCTTTCATCCAGCACTCCGAAGACGTACGTCCCCTCTTTGAGCGTCGTCACCGAGTGCGCCAGATCGACCTTCGGAGGGAGCGTGTCGTCGAGGTCGCAAATGGTCGTGCCCTCGCTCGTTTTGTCCAGGAGCAGGTTCGACACGGCGGCGTGCGTGGCCAGCAGGCGCACGGGTCCACCGAACTGGTACTCCACCAACTCCGCGCCGCTGACCGGGTCCAGCAGGTAGGTGCGATCGCCGCTGGCGGCGGTCACGGACGTCTTCCGCGTGGCAACGACGATGCGCTCCTGCCCCTCGGCAGCGGGCATCACGAGCAGCGCGGTCACGGACTGGTCCGTCAGCGGGGTGGTGAGCGGAATCTCCGTGGCCTGGGGCTGCTGCGCCATGGCCATGAGCGCCTCCGGTCCCTCCAGCTCCAACCGGAAGAGCTTCGAGCCAGACTCGTCCTGGGTGGCGAAGTAGAGAACGCTCTTGCCGCCCTTGGGAGCGCCGCGAGCCGCGAAGGCCGTGACGAACCCGAGCCCGCCCAGGCGTTTGGCCTCCTTGAAGTAGGCCTTCTCCCCCTCATCCGTCGTCTCCACCGCCGCCACCACGGAGATCTCCTCGGTGCCGGCGCTGCGAGCGTAGATATAGGGGCCGGTGGCCTCGCTACCGTCCGTCTCGTAGCGGATGTCCCGCGCCAGGTAGAGCGGCCGCCTCAGCACGGGGATGGCGAGCGGCTCGATGGGGTTGGGCGCCCGGACCCAGTCGCGGGGGCTGGCGGCGAGGTCCAGCACGCGCAGCTCGTTCCGGTCCGCGGAGGTGGCAAAGACATAGTTGCCGACGGCGGTGAGATCATACGTCCCGGACAGGCCGGCGGTCGTCTGGATGCTCTGCGTGTCGGAGCACCCGCTGAGGAGGCCTGCGCCGAGCGCGAGGCAAAGGAAGAAGTGCTTCAAGGCTCAGTCTCCTGCTGGCACGTGGAGGTTCCCTGCTTGACGTCGCGCCCCTGGCGCTTGCCAAGGTAGGCCACCAGGCGTGTTTCCTGCGGCCGCGCGATGTTGGGGATGTCGACCACGGCAACGCGTCCGTCGCCGAAGTTGGTGACGTAGAGCCGCGCCGACCCATTGTCATGCTGATCCACGGCGAGGCCGTAGGGCTGCCTGCCCAGGTCACCTACCTGCTGGACGACCTGATTCAGCTTCGTGTCGTAGAGGACCAGCACGCCCTGCGTCCGCGTCGTCGCGGTGCAGGTGACGGCGACAAGTTCGTCGCCCGGAGCACCGCGGCGCAGGACACTGAGGGCGCTGGCTCCGTCCGGCAGGGGCACCGCGTTCACCACCAGGAACGTCGGCCGGGCGGCGCTGGCGTTCTCCACGTCCACGATGAGCAGCGTGTCCGGGGCACGGGCCAGGATGTAGAGGCGGTCCTTGTCCCCACCCAGGGAGACACGCTGCACATCCCGCGCCTCCAGCGTCCGGTAGACGGCGCTCAACCCCGTTTCGAGGATGCGGGTGGTGTCCGAGCGGTCGATGAGGCGCAGCAGGAAGCTGGCCGGCTGGGAGACCTGGGCCGCCACGAATGAGCGGCCGGTGGTGTACACGTAGCGATCCCCGATGGCCGTCGCATGAGCGCCGCCCACCGCGAGGCCTCCCGAGGACAGCGAGATGAAGTCGGAGGCATCGATGCTCAGGGAGTCCTCGCCGACGTCCGGGATGTGGAGCACGTAACTGTCGAAGTTCGTGGCCGAGCGAGCGGGCGAGTCCGCGGCCTCGATGTGGGTCACCCACAGCTCAGGCTTCCCGTTCGAGGCGTCCACCGTCACCCCGATGGGGGCCGGAGCGCGGGGAAGATCGTCCTTCGAGTCGGGGATGTCGCGCGTGAGCGACAGCGCGCCGAGGATGCAGTTGCGGCCCAGACCGCCCACGCACTCGAGGTTCGTCTTCCCCTGGACGTTGATGGCGTGGAGGAAGTTCTCCTCGGCGCGGGAAGGGACGAAGAGGCGGGGCGTGCCGGTCGGCGGGTTCCACAGGGCCATCTGCCCCGCGAAGCTCTCGATCTGCACGGTGGCCTCGGGCGCAACCCGGAGATCGGTGATCTCCGCGGGCCCATCTGCACCTACAGGGGCGCCGATCTCGGGCAGACCCAAGGCATCCAGGTCGAGCGCGATGACGGCGCCCGTGTCGAAGCACTTGTCGAAGTTGGCGCTGGCCACATAGAGCGCGCCATTGGCGGAACCATCCACGGGACGGTGGACGATGCCGCTGGGGTAGACGAAGCGGTCGGTGGGGGGAGGCTGCGGTTCGGATTCCGCGGCACACCCCGCCCAGACCAGTGCGGAGATGAGGAGGAGGGGGCGCATTCGAGGGGGGCGGAGTGTAGGAACCACCCCTGCCCCGAGCAACTACAAAGGCACTCCCCTATTCCACAGCTGTCAGCCCGGCCGCCCTCCTCAGGCTGCCGCGGCGGCCTCAGCCTGGATCTTGGAGAAATCCGCCACCTGGTTGAACAGGGCGCCAATCTCGACCAGGAACCGGACGCGGTTCTCGCGCAATTCCTTGTCCTCGGCCATCACGGTGACCTTGTCGAAGAAGGTGTCCACGGCGGGCTTCAAGCCGGTGATCTCCTTGAGGGCGCCGGAGAAATCGTCCGCCTTGAGGTAGTCGGCCACCTTGCCGCGGGCCTGGGTGAAGGCGGCATGGAGGTTGCGCTCGGGGTCGTCCCGGAACTTCTCGGGGTTGGTCTGCCCCTTGGCCACGTCCTTGCCCTGCTTCTCCACGATGTTGACCACGCGCTTGAAGGCCACCGCCAGGGGGGTGAAGTCCGCACGGCCCACCAGGCCGCTAAGGGCCTCCAGCCGCTTGCGCGCCGCCACCAGGTCGTCGAAGCCCGCGGACAGCACGGCCTCCACCACGTCCGTGCGGTTGCCCTCCGCCCAGAGCGCCTTGAGCCGGCCGCGGAAGAACTCCAGCACCTGCTCGCGCGGGGCGGGCTCGCCGGCCTTGCGCTTGATGTCGCGGATCTTCGGCTCCAGCAGCTTGAGGGCCTCGTCCACCGCCGCGGACAGGGAGAAGCGGTAGCCGCGCCCCAGCACCACGTTGATGACGGCCAGGCACGCGCGGCGCAGGCCGAACGGGTCCGCCGCGCCGGTGGGCGCCTTGCCGATGGCGAAGATGCCGCACAGGGTGTCCAGGCGGTCCGCCAGGCCGATGAGCGCGCCCGGATCCTGCGTGGGCAGCGAGTCATTCGCGTTGCGCGGCAGGTAGTGCTCGAAGACGGCCAGGGCCACGGCCTCGGGCTCGCCGGCGGCGCGGGCGTACTCGCGGCCCATGACGCCCTGGAGCTCGGGGAACTCGCCCACCATGCCGGTGACGAGGTCCGCCTTGGCCAGGGTAGCGGCCTGCTCGATGGTGGAGCGCTGATCGTTCTTGCCCGTGCGCTCCGCCAGGAACACGGCGAGCGCCCGGAACCGGTCCACCTTCTCCGAGTAGCTGCCGAGCTGCCCCTGCCACACCACGCGGGCCAGCTTGGGCACGCGCTCGAGGAGGGGCGTCCGGCGGTCCTCGTCGAAGAAGAAGCGGCCGTCCGACAGGCGGGAGCGCAGCACGCGCTCATAGCCCTGGAGGGACAGCTTCTCGTCGCGCACTGGAGTGTTGGACACGGCGATGAAGCGGGGCAGCAGCTTGCCCTTGGCATCCGTGATGGAGAAGTAGCGCTGGTGGCTCTTCATCTCCTGCACGAGAACCTCGGCAGGCAGGTCCAGGTGCCGCTCCTCGAAGGTGCCCACCACGGGGTTGGGCAGCTCCACCAGGTTGGTCACCTGATCCACCAGGGACTCGTCCTCGAGGATCTGGCCGCCGGTGGCCTTGGCCGCCGCGCGCAGCTTCTCCTGCAACAGGGCCTTGCGCTTGGAGAAGTCCGCGATGACGTGCGCCTTCTCCAGCGCCGCCTCGTAATCGGAGGGACGGGCCAGCTCGATGGCGCCCGGGGCCAGGAAGCGGTGGCCGTGCGTGGTACGGCCGCTCTTCACGTCACCGAACACCACGGGCAGCACGTCCGAGCCCAGCAGCGCCACCAGCCACTGCACCGGCCGGGCGAAGGCCAGATCCACGTCGCCCCAGCGCATGGACTTGCGGAAGTTGATGCCGTGCACCGCCGCGTGCGCCGCCTCCGAGAGGATCTCAGCGGCCGGGCGGCCCTTCTCCTGAACCTTGGCGGACAGGTACTCACCCTTGGGCGTCTGGGTGCGGCCCAGCTCGCTCACCTGGAGCTTCAGCGACTCGGCGAACTTCGTCGCCGCCACCGTGGGCTTGCCCTCTTTGTCGAAGGCCGCCTTGGCGCTCGGGCCAAGCTTTTCGGTGGTGACGTCCTCGCCGGCATCCGCCACGTCCTTGACCAGGATGGCCAGGCGCCGCGGGCTGCCGAAGGTGCGGACCTCTCCGTGCTTGAGACGAGCGGCGGCCATGCGCTCGGTGAGGACGCGCTGGATGTCCTCCAGCGCGGGGAGGATGAAGGAGGCCGGGATCTCCTCCGCGCCCACCTCGATCAACAGATCACGCGCCACGAGCCACCTCCGCCTTCCCCGTCTTCTCCGCCTTCTCCACGGGCTTGTTGAGCTTCACGTGGTTCCAGTAGTCGCTGGCCGCCTTGCCCTCGAGCACCGGGGGCTGCTCGCCCACCGTCCACTGCGTCTTGAGCAGCGGGTAGCCCAGCCGCTCGCGCATCTGCAGGTAGCCCTCGGCGCACAGGCGGGCGTTGTCGCGCACGCGCTTGATGAAGTTGGCGCGCTCCGTCACCGAGATGGCGCCGCGCGCGTCCAGCAGGTTGAACGCGTGCGAGCACTTGAGCGCGTAGTCATACGCGGGCAGCGGCAGTTGGCGCTCGATGAGGCGCTTGCACTCCTTCTCGTACGCGTCGAACAGCGCGAAGAGCATCTGCGGATCCGACTCGTGGAGCGCGTACTTGCTCATCTCCACCTCGTTGGCGTGGAAGACCTCGCGGTACTTCACGCCCTTGACCCACTCGAGTTCGAAGACGCTCGGCACATCCTGCAGGTACGTGCAGAGGCGCTCGAGCCCATAGGTGAGCTCCGCGGCCACGGGGCGGCACTCGAAGCCGCCGCACTGCTGGAAGTAGGTGAACTGGGTGACCTCCTGCCCGTCGCACCACACCTCCCAGCCCAGGCCCCAGGCGCCCAGCGTAGGAGACTCCCAGTCATCCTCCACGAAGCGGATGTCGTGGGCCTGCGGATCGATGCCCACCAGACGGATGGACTCCAGGTAGAGCTCCTGCACGTTCTTGGGCGCGGGCTTGAGGATGACCTGGAACTGATGGTGCTGGAACAGGCGGTTGGGGTTCTCGCCGAAGCGGCCGTCCGCGGGGCGGCGCGAGGGCTGCACATAGGCCACGTTCCAAGGCTCGGGGCCAAGCGCGCGCAGGAAGGTGGTGGGGGCCATGGTGCCGGCGCCCACCTCGAGATCGTAGGGCTGGGCGATGATGCACCCTTGGCGGGCCCAGTGGTTCTGGAGCGTGAGGATCAGATCCTGGAAGTACATGGTCGGAGCGTCCCGAAATGCCTTGGCGAGAGCGAAGGCGAAGACGCGCGGACCCTAGTGAGGGGGTCCAGGACCGTCAAGGACGACCGTTACTGCGTGTACATCGGGAGGTCCGAAACCGTAATCGTGTACTTGTTGTCCTTGGCGACGATGACGGGAGCGGAGAACACCCGACTGTTGCCATCTGAATCGAGGATGCGCAGCCGATAGGTGCCCGCCTGGAGGGGGACCTTCACCAGCGGGGTGGTGCCCAGCAGCGTGTTGCCGTCGAACACGGCGGCCCGAGGCACGGTGTTGAGGGTGAGCAGGCCGATGCCGGCCTTCTTCATCTTCCGGGGATCCTTCGTGTCGAGCACCACGACCTCACCGTCGGGATTGTCCTCCACGGTGGTGTTGGGCTCCTGGGCCAACTGCGACTGCAGATCCTTGGGCTGGGTCGTCTGCGCCTGGGAATTCGTACCCTGTGGGTTGGAGGCCGTCGCTCCGGGCGACGCCTCGCTCCCCTTGGAGGGGCTCCGGGTCTTCGAGGTGCCCGACTTGCCCGTGGGCGAGCCGGCCTTGGCGATGGCTGTCCCCTTCCCCGGGGTCTTCGAGTCGCCGCTCTTCGAGTCCTCTTCGGCCTTGGCGTCCTCCGGAGGTGGCTCCGGGGTGCCAGGCTCGGTCGTGGGCTCGGTCGCAGCCTGGGCCGTCTCCGAGGGAGCAGTGGGAGCCGGGTCGTTCTGCGGCGGCTGCTCCAGCGGATTGGGAGGCCGAGCCTTCTGCGGAGGGGGCCAGGTCTGCGTATCGGGCGGAGGCGGAGGCGGGTTGAGCTCCAGTTCGTTCTTCACCCAGGCCACTGCGGAGTCGTACCCAGGCTTGAGCATGGCGCGGACAGGCTCCAGGTAGAGCAGCCCGCCAATGGCGCCGAAGAAAGCGAGGAGGAACAGGCGGCTGGCCCAGCGGGACTTCCCGCCCTCCTCATCGCTGGCCTTCGGGGTGTCCTGGGGCGTGGTGGTGCGCGAAGGACGGGGGCCCGCGTAGGAGTTGCCACGAGGCGCCGGGCGCGGCGGTGCCGGACGCACGGCCTTGAGCGAAGGCTGGGTGGAGCCGGCCTCATCCGCCTCGTCAACCTCGGCCTCCGAAGGGGCTGGCTCCGGCGCTTCCGGCCGGGCGCTCACCCGAGGCCGGGGAGTCCTGGGCGTGGACGAAACGGAAGCCTGCCCGGGGCTGCTCGGGGGCCTGCGCGGACGCGCGCCGGGCGTGCTGGGGCGCGGAGTGGGGCCCCCGTTGGGTGCGGAGCGCGGCTTGGGCGTCCGCTTCACCTGCGCGGTGGGAACGTTGTCCGAGGGCTCGTCCTGGAGGGCTCCGGCGGCCTCGCTGATACGGGCATCGTCTCGGCTGGCGTACTCGAGGAGCGCGCGCGTCTTCTGACGCTTGTCCGTGAAGTACTCCTCCATGAGCCCGGCCAGCCGCTCCTCGTCGAAGAGCTCCGGCCCCAGCGCGGTCTCGATGGCCTTGGCCATCTCGCGCCCGGTGGCGAACCGCTTGCTCTTGTCCCGGGTGAGCGCCTTCATCACCACGGCCTCGAGGGCCTCGGGCACCGCCGGGTTGACCTCGCGCGGTGGAGGGATCTGCCCTTCCGCGATCTGCATCATCATCGCGGCATCGCCGACGGCGTTGAACAGGCGCTGGCCGCAGAGCATCTCGTACAGGAGCACGCCAGCGGAGAACAGGTCGCTGCGCCCGTCGAGCTCGTGGCCACGCACCTGCTCGGGGGACATGTACCCGCCGGTCCCCTTCACCATGCCCACTGCGGTGCGGCCCAGGCGGCCCTTGGCCTTGGCGATGCCGAAGTCGATCACCTTCACCCCGCCGTCATAGGTGACCATGACGTTGCGGGGGGACATGTCGCGGTGGACCACGGCGACGGAGCGGCCCGTCGGATCGACGAAGTGGTGGGCGTAGTGGAGGCCCAGGCAGACGTCGCGGATCACCCGGGCGGCGAACCCGGCCGGCAGCGGAGCGTCGCGCTTGTCCGCGGCCTTCATGAGCTGCTCGAGGTTCTGGCCGGCGAGGAACTCCATGGCGAGGTACAGCTCGCCGTCCTCCTCGCCGAGATCGAACACCTGGCCGATGTTCGCGTGCGCGAGGGCCGCGGTGATGCGGGCCTCGTCCAGGAACATCTTCACGAACTCGTCCGTCTTTACGTCCGGCAGGATCTGCTTGAGCGCGACGAACTTGCGGAAGCCGCCCGGCCCCGACGTGAACGCGAGGAAGAGCTCCGCCATGCCTCCCACGGAGAGCCGTGTGAGGATTTGATACTTGCTGATGCGACGCCCCCGGTCGGGATCGTCCGCGGAAGCACCCTGAATCGCCATGCGAGGCCCCCCATGCTAGCCGCGTCTCCACACCGCGTCACGGGGTTGGACTGCCCTCCCCGCCTACCCGTTGGTTACTGCGGCGCCTCCTCATCGGTGGGAGGCGACTCCTCCAGCGGTTGGATCGAAGGATCCACCTCTGCTGGTCCGACATGGGGCTCCGGAGGCTCGGGGGCTTCCTCAGCTGGCGCCTTGGCGGCACGCCCCGCTGGTTTCCCCTGAATCACGGGAGTCCGTGCAGGCTTCGTCTGCGGTTCCGGAACGGTCTCCTCCTCTGCCGCCGGATCCGCCTCGGTCGGCTCCGCATCGGCCTCCGAGGGCTCTGCCGCGGTGTCGTCCACTGCGGGCTTCGCCACGGCGCGAACCGGCTTCCGAGGGGGGGCGTTCTGAATGGAGGCTGCGGAGGGGCCCTGCTTCTTGGGGCGCACCGTCTCCGCGGGAGCCGCCGGCGTATTCGCGGGGTCCCCCACAGCATCCTCGGCGCCGCTGCCCTGCGCGGGTGGTGGAGGCTCATAGGCCTCCTGCGAAGGCGGCGCGGGGGTGGGAGTGAGCACGGCCGGTGACTCAGGAGGACCTGGCACGGCCTGGGGATCGGAGTGCGAGAAGCGCTCGGAGGCCCACTGTCCGGCGGACGAGAACACGGAACCCATCCGGTCCCTGAGCGCCTCGGGCATGAAGAGGACCGCAAGGCCCACGAGCACGATGGCGCCGACGATCCACAACCCCCGCCGAGAGGGCTTCTGGAGTGCCATCAGGGCGCGCGAGACGCGGGACACCCGAGAGACCTCGGAGGTCTCCGAGAACTCGCCGTCGTCGTGCCGCGACCTGGACGCCGAGCCCGAGGGAGACTCCGTGGGGCCGAGCGTGAACACCCCCATCCTGGGATTGCGCCGGCCCTCGCGGGGATCGGACGCGGGGGGCAGCGTGGTCTCCGCCTCGGAGGGCATGCCGGGGATGGGACCGATCTGGGTGGGAGCGTCCTCCTCGAAGAGACTGGCTTTGCGGGACTGCGCCTCCGGGGGCGACCGAGCGGGAGCTGGGAATGGCCGGGCCCTGGCGGGGCCCGAGGGCGGGTCGCCTCCAGTTCCCGACTTGCGAGCCTGAGAGCGGCCGGAAAGCGCGGCCGGACGCCCAGCCGCGGGACGCGATGGGGGGTTCTGGTGAGACAGCGCCTTCACGGGCGCGGTGGGGACGAGGTCGCTGATCTCGTCCGCTCTGGGGGAGCCGCCACCAAGGGTCTTCTCATCATCCCGGAGCGCTTCGACGACCTTGCTGACGCGCTCATCATCGTGGCTGGCGTAGTCCAGGAGCGCGAGCGTCTTCAGGCGCTTCTCCGCGAAGAGCGCCTGCATGAGCTCGGCGACAGCCTCCTCGTCGAAGAGTTGGAGCCCCATCGCCGTCTCGATGGCCTTGGCCATCTCGCGGCCGGTGGCGAAGCGCCTGGCCGGATCCTTCTCGAGCGCGCGGACCACCACCGCGTCGAGCGCCTCGGGCACATCCGGGTTGAGGTCGCGGGGCGGAGCGACGTCGGCATTGGCGATCTGCCGCATCATCGCGTCTTCGTCGGTGGTGTTGAACAGGCGCTGGCCGCAGAGCATCTCGTGCAGCAGCACTCCGGCGGTGAACAGGTCGCTGCGCCCATCGAGCTCCTGGCCGCGCACCTGCTCGGGAGACATGTACCCGCTGGTCCCCTTCACCATGCCCACGTGGGTGCGGGCAATGCGGCCCCTGGCCTTGGCGATGCCGAAGTCGATCACCTTCACCACGCCGTCGTAGGTGATCATGACGTTGCGCGGAGCCATGTCACGGTGCACGGCCGCCACCTTGCGGCCGGAGGGCGCGGTGAAGTGGTGGGCGTAGTGGAGGCCCAGGCAGACGTCGCGGGCCACCCGGGCGGCGAAGCCCACGGGCAGCGGCCGCGTGTAGCTGGCCGCGACCATGACCTGCTCGAGGTTCTGGCCGGGCAGGAACTCCATGGCCAGATACAGCTCGTCGTCCTCCAGGCCGAGATCGAACACCTGGCCGATGTTGGGATGGGAGAAGGCCGCGGTGATGCGAGCCTCATCCAGGAACATCTTCACGAACTCGTCGGTCTTCACATCCGGCAGGATCTGCTTGAGCGCGACGAACTTGCGGAAGCCGCCTGGTCCCGAGGTGAACGCAAGGAAGAGCTCCGCCATGCCCCCCACGGACAGTCGGGTGAGGATCTCGTACTTTCCGATTTTGCGGCCGCGGTAGGGATCGGCCCCGGCGGAGGCATCCGGTCTGGGCATGAAAGGCCCCCCATGCTAGCGGCGCACATGGCTGCGGTCACGCCCCCTCGCCCGTTCGCCCTACAAAGGAGGGGGTACGGGCCGCCATTTCCCCGCCCGGATCGTAAATATCCACGAGGAAAGCCCGCTCCGGGTACGACGCAGCGAGCCACCCCGGCTCAGCGGGGGCGAAGATCCGCGGGCATGTGCTGGGCGACCTCGGCCGCGAGCGGAAGCCCGGCCACGGCGCCCAGGCGCTCCACGACGCGCGAGCCCACCACGCACGCGAAGGTGGCCAGCTCGGTAAGGGACTCGCGGGAGGCACCGAGCAGGGCCCGCGGGTCCGGATACCGGCGCGTCAACCCGAAGAGGAGGCTGGAGACGAAGCCATCTCCGGCGCCGGTGGTGTCCAGGACACGAACCGTGGGCGCTGGGACATGGACCACCTCGCCCCGCCAGAGGAAGGCGGCGCCCTTCTCTCCCAGGGTCACCACGGGCAGCGTGACCCCCATCCGGCTCAGGGCCTCCAGGGCGGCATGCGGGTCCTGGGTTCCGACGACGATCTCCATCTCCTCCTCGGACAGCTTCACCACGTGGCACAGGGGCAACAGCCGTTCGAGGATGCCCTTGGGCTCGCGAGGGTCCGCCCAGGCATGGAGGCGCAGGTTGGGATCACAGCTCACGAAGTTCCCGGCCTCGCGCACGCGCTCGATGGCCTTCTGGACCGCGACGCGAGCCTCGGGCAGGTGGAGCGCGTTGGAGCCCCAGTGAAACACCCGGGTCCGCGCGAGGAAGTCCGGATCCACATCCTGCTCACCCAGGAGGAACTCCGCCGAGCGTGTCCGGAAATAGGTGAAGCTGCGCTCCCCGCGCGCATCGAGCGAGATGAAGACGAGCCCGGTCCGAGCCTCCTTCGTCTGCCGCACGTGGCTCACATCCACGCCCTCGGCGGCAAGACGCTCACGCAGGAGGTGCCCGAACTCGTCCGAGCCCAGCACGGACACCAGCCCCGAGCGCGCTCCGAGACGGGCCAGCCCCACGGAGACATTGGCGAGCGAGCCCCCGATGCACGGGGACCACGAGGACACCTCGCGCACCCGGCAGCCGGACTCGGCGGGGAGGAAATCCACCAGCGTCTCGCCCATGCACACCACGTCGAGCCGCGGCGCCGAATCGGTCATGACCTCGCTCCCAGCCTGCGTCAATCGAGCCCGACCTGGGCCATGAAGTCCACGCTCTTGAGGCGCCGGCCGAGGTGGTGCGCGATGAAGACGTTGAGGATGCTGCGCGCCCTCGCCCTCAACTCCGGAGGCAGCGGGGTGCGCTGGCCTTCCTGCAGCGCGCGCAGGCCCGAGAGGAGTTCGGGAGGGATCGCCACCGACTCCCGGGCGCGGCCACTGCACGGCTCGCACACAGCGCCGCCATGGGACTGATCGAAGCGTGGGCGCTCACCGGGCACGCCGCCACACAGGGCGCACGCATCGAAGCGCGGCATCAGGCCCGCGTGAGCCAGAGCAGAGAGTTCGAAGGCGAGCAGCGAGGTGGGGCCTGCCTCCTTGGCATCCAGCCGGGCGAGATACTCCTCGAGCAGGGCGAACAGCTCCGGGTGGGGCTCATGGTCGCGCGTCAGCTCGCGGCACAGCTCCACGGAGTACAGGGCGCGGGCAATCAGCGCGAGATCCTGCCGGGCCGTGTAGTAGCCGGCCTCGATGTCGGCCGAGTCCAGGCGCACGGTGCTGCCGCGGGTCTCGACGATCTGGACGCGCAGGCGCATGAAGGGCTCGAGCGCACCTGCGAAGCGCCGCTTGCTCTTCCGAGCCCCCGCGGCGAACGCGGTGAGCTTGCCATGCTCGCGGGTGAGGAGCGTCACGAGCCGATCCGCCTCACCGTAGTCCATGGTGGACAGCACGAGCGCCTCGTCGACGAACCGCTCCATGGTCTCCCTCAACCCGCGAAGGGGCGCGGAAGCTTCCCGGTGGCCACGAGGAAGGCGTACACGCCAATGGCCAGGACGACCAGCATCATCGCCAGGCCTACCCACGCTCGCCGCCGCCGCTCGCGCTCAAGCGCCGCCGGAGTGGGCGCCGGAGTGGCCTTGTCCACCTCCTCGTAGCGCAGCACGGCCTCTTCGGGCGCCATGCCAATGACATGCGCGTAGGCCCGGATGTAGTTCAGCACGAAGATGCGAGCCGGCAGCCGCTCGAACTGTCCCTCCTCGAGCGCCGTGACGAGGCTGGGAGGGATCTTCGTCGCCCGGGAGATGTCCTCGCGCGACATGCCCCTCAGCTCACGCTGCTGGGAGAGGTATTTGCCGAAGTCGACGTGGTCCACGATCGCTCCCGGCTTACAGGTTCTCCCGCAGGCGGCGGCACTCTTCCTTCAGCGTCGGCTGGGTGGCCTTGGTCTCACACGTCTCCAGGCGCTCCTTCGCGGTATCCGCATGGCCCTGCTTGGCCAGGCACACGCCCTCGCGCAGGTACGCATCCGCCACTTCGGGGCACTGCTCGCGGTAGTGGGTGAACTCGTTGCAGGCCTCTTCGGTCTTCCCGGTCTGCTCGTAGATGAGGCCCAGGTTCTTGTAGCCCAGGCAGAAGTTCGGGTTGAGCGTCACCGCAGCCTTGATGTTCTCCACACCCTTCTGCGTGTCGCCCTTCTTGAAATAGGCCCACCCCATGTTGCCCTGGGCGATGAACGGCGTGGGGTACAGCATGTCGTTGAGCACCTGCTCGTAGAGCTTGATGGCCTCGTCATACTGCCCCTGATCCAGGCGGACGTTGGCCAGGTTCGTCCGAGCTTCGGAGAAGTTCGGGCGGATCTCGATGGCCTTCTCATAGTGCTCGATGGCCTCGGCCGGACGCCGGAAGGACAGGTGCAGCAGGATGCCCAGGGCGTTCTGCGCGTCCGCGTTCTCGGGATCGAATTCCACCGCGCGCTGGAACTCGCTCAGCGCCTCCTGGATGTTGCCGGCCTGCTGCGCCTGCACGCCCAGGTTGTAGCGGATCTCCGCGCTCTCCTGCTCTCTCTGCGTGGGGATGTGCTTGCAACCAGAGAGGACGAACGCGATCGCGAGGGGCCAGGCAAGAGAGACGCGGGGCATGGAGAGAACTCGGGGCTGGAAGTCAGAAGGCCGCCAGGAAGCGGCCCAGGGTGGCGGCGGCGTTGCGCTTCTCCTCGACCTTCTTGGCGACGGCCGGCACCTGCTTGGGGTCCCGGAAGAAGACGGGCAGCGTCCGCAGCAGTTCCTCCTGCGTCGGCTGCGGCAACGAGCGCCAGTTCGAGTTGTCCATCATGAAGCCCATGGACTCGACGAAGGCGAGCGCCTCGCCCTCCTCGCCCAGGTACTCCTCGAAGCTGGTGTTGCGCTTGCCAGAGACGTAGACCGCGCACTCGGCGGCCTCGGACAGGTACAGGTAGATGAACGTGGCGAAGCCCGTCGAACCGCGCAGGCCCAGGATGAACGCCTGCGCCTGTCCCGCCGGCTTGCCTGGGATGAACAGGTGCGGCGAGTTGAGCGACGTGTGGAGCGCGATCACCTGTTCGCGGCTCGCGGGCAACCCGCGATATCTCTCGTCGATATTGAACAAGGAACCGGCCGCCTCCTCGGGCGCTAGCGTGTGGTGAGGGTGAACTCCTCGGAATCGTCCTTCGTGTCCGCGGCCGTCCGCTGGAACTTGATGATCGCGTTGTCGATCATCACGTTGTCCCCACCGATGTTGCCCTCGCCAATGATGACCTTGAAGTAGTGCTGAGGCGAAAAACTCTTCCTGTCCCCCGCAGACACCTTGTGGGCACTGAACAGGATGGTGTTCTTCCCGGGCTGCAGGTAACGGGTGATCTCCGTGATGACCTGCTCCTCGTTATTCCGGAGTTTCCGGATCCACTTGGAGTTGATGTAGAGATCGAAGTCGTACTCGGTCATGCCGGGAACGGACTGATCCGTGACGAGCCAGTAGCGCTGGGTGAGCGACGGGGGTGCTTCTGGCCCGCGAGCAGGGGCCACGGGCGCAGGGGGCGCCACCGGAGCGGGAGCCGTCGCAGCAGGAGCCGGCGGAGGTGCCACGGGCGCTGGAGCCGGTTGGACAGCGACGGTGGACGTCGTCACCTTGTAGCCAACCGCCTCGATGTGGATGTCGCCCTTCTCGTCGATGCGGACGGTGGCCTTCTCGAACTTCTGGTTGGTGAGCCCATCGATTCGGACACCGTTGAGGTAGACCGATCCAGCAAGGGCCGAGGCGGGAGCCATCAGGGCCGCGAGCACGACGAGGGCGGCGGAAAAAATCGAGCGATACATGCGCGTCACTCCTGGAAATCCTCAAAGGTCCCAGGAACTTGCAACCCCATTAGCGTACCCTGAGGGACCGGACAAGGCGCGCGTACATGAATGTGAACGCGCTGGAAAGCCCGTCATTCACGTCGATCAGGGGTTGGGAATCTCCTCGCTGCCCTCCCTCTGAGCCAGGGCCCAGTCTCCTCCCAGCCCCTGCCCCTCTCGGAAGCGCCTGAAATCACGCCTCACCAGGCGGGGGTAGCGGCGGAAGCTCTCCACATCGCCATCCTTGATGGCCTTGCGGATGCGGGTGGGCCCGGCGTTGTAGGCCATGAGGGCGTATTCCAGGTCCCCACCGAAGCGCTCCTGCAGGTTGCGCAGGTAGCGAATCCCCAGACGCACGCAGAGTGCGGGATCAGCGGCCACCTCTTCGCGAGACAGCCGCAGGCCCTCCTTCTCGGCGAGGAAGTGGAGCGTGCTGGGCTTGATCTGCATCAGCCCGCGAGCCCCCTTCATGGAGAGGGCCTCCTCGTCGAAGTCGGACTCCACGTCGATGAGGGCGAGGATCAGCAGCGGGTCATACCCCGTCTTGCGAGCCTCTTCGGCAATGGCCTGGCCGAGCTGGCGGCGGAGCGTGAGACCGAGATCGGGGGCTCGCTTGGCCAGCACCGCGTCAATCAGGGCCGCGTCGTGCGAGGCAGGCTCCGCCACGGCCAGCGTGGGAACCACGGGAGCCAGAGCCGGCGCACTGAGCACGGGAACGATGCGAGCAGACAGCACGAGCGCCACACCCGCCAGCAACGGGAGCTTGGCGCATCCAGCACTAAAAGAGTGGAGCCGGGCCAGCCACTTGCCGCCCGGAGCCGCCGACTGCGGGGCCGTCACTTCTGCTGCCCCAGCGAGTCGATGCGCTCGGCCAGTCGCGTCAGCCGAGCCTCGAACTCCTGTAGCTCCTCACGTCGGGGGACCTTCAACCGGGAGATGGCTCCGCGCACGGCATCTTCGACGGAGTGCTCCAGGGCCTTGCGGTGACCCACGAGCCGCTCGGTGAACTCGCGAGCCTGGCGCTTCACCTCTTCCTGGCTCAAGCCAGCGGTGGAGGCGACGCGTTGGAAGGTGCGGTTCACCTCCTCCTCCGCGGTGGAGACCGCGAGGAGGGCCTGACTCCAGATGCGCTCAAAAGCTTCGGTGACGGTGTGCTTCTCTCGGGGGGCCTCAGGCTTGTCCATGTGGTCTCTCCGGGAGTACGCCCAAGCTGGAAAAGCCCGGGACTACGGAAAAGTTGGTAGCGAAATAAGCATACCGCCGCCTCGAAGGGAACGGCCGATTCCACCCTACCGTTCCCTTCGTTGACTGACCGATGGATCAGTGCGTCATGAACCTATTCGTTGACTGGCGGAGGGATCCGTGGATCACGAAGCGGAGACGCGGGAGCTGTTCCGGGAGGTGACCTTCTTCGCCGAGGGGGGCAGGAGCTGGTCGAGCTTCTTGGACAGGCGAGACAGCTCGCGGTTGAGCTCCTTCACCTGGGCCTGGCTGGCCACGCCCACCGCCTCCACCGCGCGCGTCTGGATGCCATCCAGGCGCTTGCGCAACTCGGAGCTGACCTGCGTGGCCTTGCGGCCCAGCTCCTTCACCTTGGGGTTCTCGAGCAGCGAGTCCGGGTTGATTTGACCTAGGAACTTCTCTACCTCGCGGGCAGGTCCGCGGCTGCGCGCCTTGAGGCTCTTGATCGCCTTCTCTGCCTCTTGCTCCAGGTCCTCGAAGCGCTTTTGGGCGCCCTCGAGTTGCTGCTTCACGAACGTCTCCAGGTCCCGCGCCTTGCCGTTGGTCGTCGCCATGGTTTTGCTCTCTTTAAGTAGAAAGTGAGGGTGTTCGATCGAGGATGACGTGCTGCGTCAAACCTAACGCGAGGCAACAAGCCCGTCAAGCCGCGAACGTTGGAGAACCAGCTAAAAACGAAACCGCCGCCCCAGCGAAGCCAGGGCGGCGGCGAAACTTCAGGCGATCAGGCTGCGGGAGCTGTTAGGCGGCACCCGTCGTCTGCGTGCCCTCGGAGCGAGCAGCCGGAGGCTGGATGGGGGCCGAGTCGCTGTGAGTGGCGGCCAGGGCGGCCTCCATCTCGTTGACCTCGTCGGTGGGGCTCTCCACCTCGATGTCGAGGTGGCGATAATTCGGCAGGCCCGTGCCAGCGGGGATGAGGCGGCCCATGATGACGTTCTCCTTGAGGCCGCGCAGGTAGTCCACCTTGCCGTTGATGGCGGCCTCGGTGAGCACCTTGGTGGTCTCCTGGAAGGAGGACGCCGAGATGAACGACTCGGTGGAGAGCGAGGCCTTGGTGATGCCGAGCAGCAGCGGCTCACCGACGGCCGGGCGCTTGCCCTCGGCCATGACCTTCTCGTTCTCCTCCTCGAACACCCACTTCTCGACCTGCTCGTCGACGAGGAAGTTGGTGTCGCCCACCTCGGTGACGCGCACCCGGCGCAGCATCTGCCGGACGATCGTCTCGATGTGCTTGTCGTTGATCTTCACGCCCTGCAGTCGGTAGACCTCCTGCACTTCGTCCACCAGGTAGCGCGCGAGCTCCTTCTCGCCGAGCACCTTGAGGATGTCGTGCGGGTTGGCGGCGCCATCCATGAGCGCCTCGCCGGCCTTCACGCGGTCGCCGGAGTGGACGCTGATGTTCTTGCCCTTGGAGATCAGATACTCCTTGGCCAGGTCGGTGCGCTGCTCGTTGTTCACCTCGGGGGTGATGATGAGCTTGCGCTTGCCCTTGGTGTCCTTGCCGAACGACACCACGCCGTCGATCTCCGCGATCGCCGCCGCGTCCTTGGGCTTGCGGGCCTCGAAGAGCTCGGCCACGCGGGGCAGACCGCCCGTGATGTCCTTGGTCTTCGTCGTCTCCCGAGGCACCTTGGCGATGACTTCGCCCGGGTGGATCTCGTCGCCGTCGTTCACGGTGATGATGGAGCCCTGGGGCAGGAAGTAGCTCGCGGGGTTCCTGGAGCTGGGCAGATCCTTCACGTTGCCCTGAGCATCGCGGATGGCGATGCGCGGGCGGGCCTCGGGGTCCTTGGACTCGATGACGGTGCGGCGGCTGAGGCCCGTGACTTCGTCGAGGGCCTCGCTCATCGTCACGCCTTCGATGATGTCATCGTAGCGCACGACACCGCCCACTTCGGTGAGCAGCGGGATGGCGAACGGATCCCACTCGGCCAGCAGGGTGCCGGGCTCGAGCCGCTGCGTCTCCTTCACGAGGATGCGGGCGCCGTAGATGACCTGGTAGCGCTCGCGCTCGCGGCCGGAGTCGTCGACGACGACGATCTCGCCGTTGCGGTTCATGGCCACCAGGGTGCCGTCGGTCTTCTGCACCGTGATGAGGCCCGCGAACTTCACCGTACCGGCGTACCGGTTCTCGAGGCTGGACTGCTCCGCGCGACGGGTCGCCGCACCACCGATGTGGAAGGTGCGCATCGTGAGCTGGGTACCCGGCTCGCCGATGGACTGCGCCGCGATGACGCCCACGGCCTCGCCGATGGACACCTTGCGACCACGGGCCAGATCACGGCCGTAGCACTCCACGCAGATGCCGCGCTTGGCCTGGCAGGTGAGCACCGAGCGGATCTTCACCTTGTCGAGACCGCTGTTCTCGATTCGGCGGACGCGCTCCTCGTCGATCTCCTCGTTGGCGCGGACCAGTGCCTCGCCGGTGACGGGATCGAGGATGTCGTCCAGGGCCACGCGGCCCAGGATGCGCTCGCCGAGCGGCTCGATGATCTCGCCGCCCTCCACCAGGGCGCCGATGAAGAGGCCGTCCATGGTGCCGCAGTCGTACTCGTTGATGATGGCGTCCTGCGCCACGTCCACGAGGCGGCGGGTGAGGTAACCGGAGTTGGCCGTCTTGAGGGCCGTGTCCGCCAGACCCTTACGAGCGCCGTGCGTCGAGATGAAGTACTGCAGCACGGAGAGGCCTTCACGGAAGTTGGCCGTGATGGGCGTCTCGATGATTTCACCGGAGGGCTTGGCCATGAGGCCACGCATACCGGCCAACTGGCGGATCTGCTGAGCGGAGCCGCGGGCGCCGGAGTCGGCCATGATGTAGATGGGGTTGAACGACGGCTGCTTGCGCGTCTCGCGCTTGCCGTCCTTGCCCTCCCCCGTCGCCTCCTCCTGGGAGATCTGCTGCATCATCTCGGCGGCCACCTTCTCGGTGATCTCCGCCCAGATATCGATGACCTTGTTGTAGCGCTCACCGTCGGTGATGAGGCCCTCGAGGTACTGGTTCTCGATCTCCGCCACTTCCTTGCGCGCGAAGTCCAGGAACTCCTGCTTCTTGGCAGGAATGACCATGTCCTTGAGCGCGATAGAGATACCGGCGCGGGTGGCGTTGGTGTAGCCGAGGCTGCGGATGCGGTCGGCCAGGAGCACCGTCTCCTTCTCACCGGTGAGGCGGTAGCAGAGATCGATCAGCGAGCCGAGCGACTTCTTGTCGAGCACCTTGTTGATGGCGTCGAAACCGACCTTGCGCGGCACGATGTCCCACAGCAGGACGCGGCCCACCGTGGTCTCCTTGCGCTTGCCGTCGATGCGGCAGACGACCTTCGCCTGGAGGTGGACTTCGCCGTGGTCGTACGCGGCGCGCACCTCCTCCGGCGACGAGAACACGCGGCCCTCGCCATTGGCGAACTCGCGAGCGCGAGTCATGTAGTAGATGCCGAGCACCATGTCCTGGGTGGGGACGATGATGGGCTTGCCGTGCGCGGGGCTGAGGATGTTGTTGGTGGACATCATCAGCACGCGGGCCTCCATCTGAGCCTCGATGGAGAGCGGCACGTGGACGGCCATCTGGTCACCGTCGAAGTCCGCGTTGAAGGCGGCGCACACCAGCGGGTGGAGCTGGATGGCCTTGCCTTCAATGAGCACGGGCTCGAAGGCCTGCATGCCCAGGCGGTGCAGCGTCGGGGCGCGGTTGAGCATGACCGGGTGCTCACGGATCACGTCCTCGAGGATGTCCCAGACCTCGGGGCGCTCCTTCTCCACCATCTTCTTGGCGCTCTTGATGGTGGTGACGTAGCCCTTCTCTTCGAGCTTGTTGTAGATGAACGGCTTGAAGAGCTCGAGGGCCATGATCTTGGGCAGGCCGCACTGGTGGAGCTTGAGCTCCGGGCCGACCACGATCACGGAGCGGCCGGAGTAGTCCACGCGCTTGCCGAGCAGGTTCTGGCGGAAACGGCCCTGCTTGCCCTTGAGCATGTCGGACAGGGACTTCAGCGGCCGCTTGTTGGGGCCGGTGATCGTCTTGCCGCGGCGGCCGTTGTCGAACAGCGCGTCGACGGCCTCCTGGAGCATGCGCTTCTCATTGCGGATGATGATGTCCGGCGCGTTCAGCTCCTGCAGCCGCTTGAGGCGGTTGTTGCGGTTGATGACGCGGCGGTACAGATCGTTCAGGTCGGACGTGGCGAAGCGGCCGCCGTCGAGGGGAACCAGCGGGCGGAGATCCGGCGGGATGACCGGGATCACGTCCAGCATCATCCACTCGGGACGGTTGCCGGAGGCACGGAAGGCCTCGGCGACCTTGAGGCGCTTGGCGTACTTCTTCCGCTTGGCCTCGCTGTTGGTCTCGCGCATGTCCTTGCGCAGGGCCTCGGACAGCTCCTCGATGTTGATGGACTTGAGCAGCTCGCGGACGGCCTCGCCGCCCATGCCGGCGGTGAACGAGTCCTCACCGTGCTCCTGGAAGAGCCGGTGCATCTTCTCCTCGGAGACGAGCTCGCCCTTGAGCAGCGGCGTCGCCTTGGGATCGAGGACGATGTAGCTCTCGCAGTAGAGGACCTTCTCCAGCTCCTTCAGGGTGATGTCGAGCAGGTTGCCGATGCGGCTCGGCAGCGACTTGAGGAACCAGATGTGGGCCACGGGAGTGGCCAGGGTGATGTGGCCCAGGCGCTCACGACGCACCTTGGACTGAATCACCTCCACGCCGCACTTCTCGCAAACGACGCCGCGGTGCTTCATGCGCTTGTACTTGCCGCAGTTGCACTCGTAGTCCTTCACGGGCCCGAAGATGCGGGCGCAGAACAGGCCATCCCGCTCCGGCTTGAAGGTGCGGTAGTTGATGGTCTCGGGCTTCTTCACCTCGCCATGAGACCACTGCCGGATCTTGTCCGGCGATGCCAACGCGATGCGGATGGCGTTGAACGAAAGCGGGTCCTTGGGCTTCTCGAAGAAGTTGAAAATGTCCTTCACGTTGCCTCCGAAAATCTCTCTTTAAGAGCGCCTGGGGCGCCCTGCCGTTGCGGAACTGCGCCGCCGCTCGACCAGACGCCCGCCCTCCAAGGGAGCGGGCATCCGGCGGGCGGCGCTGATGTGACTCCGCTGTGACTACGCCTCGGTACCCGTCTTGCGGTCCTCGCCGTCACCCCCGCCGAAGTCCCCACCGAACGAGCGCTGACGCTCGGGAGGAGCGCTCTCGAGCAGCTCCACGTCCAGGGCCAGCGACTGGAGCTCCTTGAGGAGCACGTTGAACGACTCGGGCAGACCGGACTCCAGCACGTTGTCGCCCTTGACGATGGCCTCGTACATGCGCGTGCGGCCCACCACGTCGTCGGACTTGACGGTGAGGAACTCCTGCAGCGTGTACGCGGCGCCGTAGGCCTCCATCGCCCAGACTTCCATCTCTCCCAGACGCTGGCCACCGAACTGGGCCTTGCCGCCCAGGGGCTGCTGCGTGACGAGCGAGTAGGGCCCGATGGACCGTGCGTGGATCTTCTCGTCCACCAGGTGGTGCAGCTTGAGCATGTACATGACACCGACGGTGACGTTCTGGTCGAACGGCTCACCGGTGCGGCCGTCGAAGAGCACCATCTGGCCGGTGCGAGGCAGGCGCGCCTCGTCGAACAGGGAGTGGATCTCCGTCTCGCGCGCGCCGTCGAACACCGGCGTGGCGACGTGGATGCCCTTCTTGAGCCGCTGGCAGAGGATCTTCACCTCGTCGTCGGGCAGCGTGTCCACGAAGTCGCCGAAGGCCTTGTCGTCATAGACGGTCTTCAGCTGCTTCTTGAGCTGCTCGCCGGAGTAGTTCTCCTCGATGTAGCGCTGGAGCTGCTCGCCCACGCCCTTGGCGGCCCAGCCCAGGTGCGTCTCGAGGATCTGCCCGATGTTCATGCGGCTGGGCACGCCCAGCGGGTTGAGGACGATGTCCACGGGACGGCCGTCGTCGAGGTACGGCATGTCCTCCTCGGGATGGATGCGGGACACCACACCCTTGTTCCCGTGGCGGCCTGCCATCTTGTCGCCCACGGCGAGCTTGCGCTTGATGGCGACGTACACCTTCACCATCTTGATGACGCCTGGCGGGAGCTCATCGCCCTTCTTGATGCGGGCGATCTTCTCGCCGAAGGCCAGCTTGACGGCCTCCTTGGTCTCCTCGAGGTTCTTGAGGATGTCGCGGATGCGGCCATCGAGCGGGTCGCCGACGGAGATCTCCGCCCAGTACTTGTAGGGCACGGTGGCGAGGAGCTCGTCGTTGAGGATGTCCCCCTTCTTCAGGAGGATCTTGCCCTTGTCATCCACGAGCTTGCCCTGGGCCTCCTTGGTCCGGAGCAGCGCGCGGATGCGGTTGTAGGCGCTGTCCTGGAGGACCTTGATCTCGTCGTTCTGGTCCTTGAGGAGCTTGGCCTCTTCCGCGGACTCGATCTGCTTGGCGCGCTCGTCCTTCTCGACGCCCTTGCGGCTGAAGACCTTGGCGTTGATGACGGTGCCGACCACGCCGGGGGGCACGCGCAGCGAGCTGTCGCGCACGTCGCCGGCCTTCTCTCCGAATATGGCGCGCAGCAGCTTCTCCTCGGGAGAGAGCTGGGTCTCGCCCTTCGGAGTGATCTTGCCGACCAGCACGTCACCAGGCTTCACCTCGGCGCCGATGCGGATGATGCCGCTCTCGTCGAGGTCCTTGAGGGCCTCCTCACCCACGTTCGGGATGTCGCGGGTGATCTCCTCCTTGCCGAGCTTGGTGTCGCGGGCGATGCACTCGAACTCCTCGATGTGGATCGACGTGAAGACGTCGTCCTTGAGGATGCGCTCGCTGATGAGGATGGAGTCCTCGAAGTTGTAGCCCTGCCACGGCATGAACGCGACGACCACGTTCTGGCCGAGCGCCAGCTCACCGGTCTCGGTGGCGGGACCGTCCGCGATCACGTCACCCTTCTTCACCCGGTCGCCCTTGCGAACGATGGGCTTCTGGTTGAGGCACGTGTTCTGGTTGGAGCGTTGGTACTTGAGCAGGTTGTAGATGTCGACCTCGGACGACACGTCGTTGAGGGCCGGGTTGGTGTCGGCCTTGACGACGATGCGGCTGGCATCCACGGACTCCACGGTGCCGTCGCGACGGGCCACGCAGGTGACGCCGGAGTCGCGGGCCACGATGGCCTCGATACCGGTGCCCACGAGCGGAGCGGAGGTGCGCAGCAGCGGCACGGCCTGACGCTGCATGTTCGAGCCCATGAGGGCGCGGTTGGCGTCGTCGTTCTCGAGGAACGGGATGAGCGAGGCCGCCACCGAGACGAGCTGGTTGGGCGACACGTCCATCAGGTCCACATCCTCGGCCTTCGGCTGGATGAAGTCGCCGGCGCGGCGAGAGGACACGGTCGGGTTGACGAACTTGCCCTTCTTGTCCATCTCCGCGTTGGCCTGAGCGATGGTGTGCTTCTCCTCCTCAAGCGCGGAGTAGAAGGCCACCTCACCCGTGACGGAGCCACCCTCGACCTTGCGGTACGGCGTCTCGACGAAGCCGAACTCGTTGACGCGGGCATAGGTGGACAGCGACGCGATGAGGCCGATGTTCGGGCCTTCCGGCGTCTCGATGGGGCAGATGCGGCCGTAGTGCGTCGGGTGCACGTCGCGCACCTCGAAGCCCGCGCGCTCGCGGGTGAGGCCGCCGGGCCCGAGGGCGGACAGACGCCGCTTGTGAGTGACCTCGGACAGAGGGTTCGTCTGGTCCATGAACTGGGACAGCTGGCTGGACCCGAAGAACTCCTTGATCACCGCCGTGACAGGCTTGGCGTTGATCAGGTCGTGCGGCATGAGCGTCTCGATCTCCTGGAGGCTCATGCGCTCCTTGATCGCGCGCTCCATGCGGACCAGACCGATGCGGTACTGGTTCTCGAGCAGCTCGCCCACCGCGCGCACGCGCCGGTTGCCGAGGTGGTCGATGTCGTCGATCGCGCCCTTGCCATTCTTGAGATCCACCAGGTAGCGGATGACCTCGAGAATGTCGCGCTTGGTGAGGATCTGCCCATCGAGCGGCTCCTCGATGCCGAACTTGAAGTTCAGCTTGAGGCGGCCGACCTTGGAGAGATCGTAGCGCTCGGGGTTGAAGAACAGGTTGCTGAAGAGGTTGGTGGCCGTCTCGGGCGTCGGAGGATCGCCCGGGCGCAAGCGGCGGTAGATCTCCATGATCGCCTGCTCGGAGGTCTCGATCTTGTCCATCATCAACGTCTCACGCAGGTACGGACCCACGTTGAGGTTGTCGATGAATAGGACCTTGAACTCCTTGATGCCGTACTTGAGCAGCTCCTCGACCTTCTCCTGGGTGACCTCCTGGTTGCACTCCAGGATGAGGTCGCCGTAGTTGGGCGAGTCGGGGTTCTCGTTCACCACGTCGTACGCGGAGACCTTGGTGAAGAGCTCGTCCGCGTCGATGGGGAGCGTCTTCATCTTGGCCGCCTCGAGCTTCTTGATGGCGGCGCGGGTGAACTTGCGGTTCTTCTTGACGATCAGCTCGCCCGTCTTGGTCTTGATGTCGCGGGTGGCGCGCTGACCCGGGAGCAGATCGAGCTCCACCGACTTCTCGAACTCGGTGGCGCTGTGCAGATAGATCGTCTCGGTGGCGTAGTAGTAGTTCAGGATCTCCTCGGTGGAGCCCTTGAACTCGAGCGGGTTCTTCTTTGCGGTATCGGACACCGCGCCCAGGGCGCGGATGAGCACCGTGGCCGGCAGCTTGCGGCGCCGGTCGATGCGCACATACAGCAGGTCCTTGTGGTCGAACTCGAAGTCGATCCACGAGCCGCGGTACGGGATGATGCGGGCGTTGTAGAGCAGCTTGCCAGACGAGTGGCTCTTGCCCTTGTCGTGGTCGAAGAAGGCACCCGGGCTGCGGTGCAGCTGGCTGACCACCACGCGCTCGGTCCCATTGATGATGAAGGTACCGTTCTGGGTCATCAGCGGGATTTCGCCGAAGTAGACCTCCTGCTCCTTCACGTCGCGAATCGACTGGGCGCCGGTCTCTTCGTCCTTATCCCAGACAACCAGGCGGACGACGACCTTGATAGGCGCGGAGTACGTCATTCCGCGCTGGTGGCACTCATCAACGTCGTACTTGGGCTTCTCCAGGTGGTAGCTGACGAACTCCAGCGAAGACGTCTCGTTGAAGTCACGGATCGGAAACACCGACTTGAAGACACCCTGAAGGCCGATGTCCTCACGCTTCTCCGGGGCGATATCGGCCTGGAGGAACTTCTCGTAGGACTGCTTCTGGATGTTGATGAGATTGGGAATGTCGATGATCTTCGCGATCTTGGCGAAGGTCTTCCGCACGCGGAAGTTGTTCTGGATCTGCGTCGGCATTCGTTCTCCGGGGACGGGCACTGCTCGGGCGGGCAAACTTCAGTAACGCGCGGCGGCGTCGGGAAATTTGGAATCTTCAAATGGGCAAAGCCGGCACCCCCTCCAGGGGAGCGCCGGCCTGCTCATCCGGTCAGGTAGACGCCTGGAATTCCCGAAACCAGGCGTCCCCCGAAGGAACTACTTGACCTCGACGGTCGCGCCAGCCGCGGTGAGCTGGTCCTTGATCTTCTTGGCGTCGTCCTTGTTGACGCCCTCCTTGACCGTCTTGGGGGCGCCCTCGACCAGGTCCTTGGCCTCCTTCAGGCCCAGGCCGGTGATCGCGCGGATCTCCTTGATGACGTTGATCTTGTTCGCGCCGGCGTTGGCCAGAACGACCGTGAACTCCGTCTTCTCCTCGACCGGAGCGCCCTGAGCCGGGCCACCAGGGCCAGGACCAGCAGCGACGGCGACGGCGGCGGCGGAGACGCCCCACTTCTTCTCGAGCTCCTTCACCAGGTTCGCCGCCTCCATGACGGTGAGCTGGGAGAGCTGGTCAATCAGCGCGTTGATATCTGCAGCCATTGTGATTCTTCCTTCTCAGTTCATCTAACCGGCCAGCACTCACGAGGAGTTGAAAGGCCGGAAGGTTGGTAGTGGTACGGCTTCTCGAATCGGTTACTTGGACTCGCCCTTGTCGGCGTTGGCCTGGAGGACCCGTGCCAGTTGCTGCCCGGGGGCTGCCAGCGTCCGGACCAGCTTGCCTGCCGGCTGGGTCAGCATCCCCAGCAGCTGAGCACGCAGTTCCGGCAGACCCGGCATCTTCGCCAGAGCCTTCACGCCCTCAACGTCGACCTTGCGGCCCTGAACGACGGCGCTCCGAATCTTGATCGTCTCCAAGTCCTTGATGAACTCGGTGAGGATCTTCGCCGGGGCGGCGACGTCTTCGTAGCTGATGGCCAGCGCCACCGGACCCGTGAAGTCGTCGGAGATGACTTCCAACGACGTTCCCTTGGCGGCCCGCCTGGCGAGCGTGTTCTTGATGACCTTGTACTCGACCTTGCCCTCACGGAACTTCCGCCGGAGCTTGGTCACGGTCTCCACGTTCAGCTTGGAAAACTCGGCGACGATCGCGGTCTGAGCCCGCTGGAACTTGTCGCTGAGTTCCTTGATCATTTCTTCCTTCTCGCTCTTCTGCACCTTGACTCACCTCCTCACTGTGCCCACCTGTTCGGTGGGCTTGATGCCTGGGCCAAAGCGGCAGAGCGAGAGGAGCCTTCGAGAGGCACCACACCGCACCTCCAAGTCTCGGCAGGGCTGACCTCGCGGTCGTTTGAACCGGAGAGAGAGCCACCCCACCCGACCGGTCGCCCGGTTCCCAACGGGTGAAGCACCCTCTCCTCGGTCCCTGCTGTCTGGGACCAGGGTTTGGACACCCCGTCTAACGACGTGGCGTCCGAATTGCAAAAGCCGGGGGCCTATACCCCCGGCTTCTGCAAAGATCCAGCCTTTTCTAGCGAAAAAAATGTTCCGCCGCTGACAGATGGGCCGAAAGTGCCCATCCGGGAGCGGACTGAGGACCGGCTAGCGGTGCCGGGCGAGGATCTCGGTGGTGTCGATCTTGATGCCGGGCCCCATGGTGGTGGAGACAGCAATGCCCTTCAGATAGACGCCCTTGGCGGTGGCCGGCTTGAGCTTCATGACCAGGTCCACCAGGGTGTTGAAGTTGGCCTCGAGCTTCTCGGCCGGGAAGGAGGACTTGCCCATCTTCACATGGACAATGCCGGCCTTCTCCGCGCGGAACTCGACCTTACCGCCCTTGGCATCGGACACAGCCTTCTTCACGTCCATGGTCACGGTGCCGACCTTGGGGTTCGGCATGAGGCCACGAGGACCGAGCACCTTACCGAGACGACCGACCACACCCATCATGTCCGGGGTGGCGATGACGGTGTCGAAGTCGAGGAAACCACCCTCGATGCGCTTGGCGAGATCATCCGCGCCAACCACGTCCGCGCCGGCGCCCTCGGCCTCGGTGGCCTTCTCGCCCTTGGCGAACACGGCGACGCGCACGGTGGCGCCAGTGCCGTGCGGGAGAACCACGGCGCCACGGACCATCTGGTCCGCGTGCTTCGGGTCCACGCCCAGGTTGATGGCGACATCCACGGTCTGATCAAACTTGGTGGCGCGAGTCTCGACGGTCTTCTTCAGGAGCTGGAAGCCCTCGGCGACGGCGTAGCGCTTGTTGCGGTCCACGAGAGCGGAGGCCGCGGCGAACTTCTTGGCAATCTTCGGCATGGCAGAAATCCTTTAGAGAAGAGAGGGCGAGGGCTAGCCGACGACGTCGATGCCCATGGAGCGCGCGGTGCCAGCGATGGTGTTCATCGCCGCCTCGATCGACGCCGCAGTGGTGTCCTGGATCTTCTTCTTGGCGATCTCCTCGAGCTGCTTGCGAGTGATCTGACCCACCTTCTCCTTGCCCGGCTTCTTGGCGCCCGAGCCCTTCTTCTTCTCGGTGTGCAGGCCCGCAGCCTTCTTGATGAGGATGGCGGCCGGCGGCGTCTTGAGAATGAAGGTGAAGGAGCGGTCCTGGTACACGGTGATGATCACCGGGATGATCAGGCTCTCCTTGGCCTCCGCCTGGGTCTTGGCGTTGAACTGCTTACAGAACTCCATGATGTTCACGCCCTGCTGACCGAGCGCGGGGCCGATCGGCGGAGCGGGGTTCGCCTTGCCGGCGGGGATCTGCAGCTTGACCTGTCCTGTAACCTTCTTCATGGGCTGACTGCTGCCTTTCGAGACGGTGGTTCGAGCGGACCTCTTGACGAAGGCCCTCCCACCTGGGGTTCCGCGGCCAGGAGCCGCGAAAGGGGTTTAGCCGGTGGTCTTCTCCACCTGCATGAAATCGAGTTCCACGGGAGTGGCGCGGCCGAAGATGCTCACGAGCACCTTCACGCGGCCCTTCTCCGGGTTGACCTCTTCCACGGTGCCGTTGAAGTTGGCGAACGGGCCGTCGATGACGCGAACGGTGTCACCATCCTCGAACTGAACCTTGGGCTTGGGCTTGAGCGTCCCCTCGGAGATCTGGGAGGTGAGCCTTGCCACCTCAGCGTCCGAGATAGGGGTCGGCTGCTGGTTCTGCGCGGCGCCCGGGAAACCGGTGATCTTGGGCGTGTTCTTCACCAAGTGCCAGGTCCGGTCATTGAGCTCCATCTGAACGAAGATGTAGCCCGGGAAGAACTTGCGCTTGGACGTCTTCTTCTCGCCCTTCACCATCTCGACGACCTGCTCCATGGGGATGAGGATCTCCCCAAACTGGTCCTGCAGGCCCTCGAGACGAATCTTCTCCTCCAGGCTCTTCTTGGCCTGGTTCTCGAAGTTCGAGTAGGTGTGGACGACGTACCATTTCATCGCCATTACAGCTTCCCCCACACACTCGGCAACCAATCCACCATCAACTTGTAGGCGATGGTGTCGATGAAGAAGAGGATGACGGCGGCCACCACCGAGGCGACGATCACCGCCACGGTCGACGTCCGGGTCTCCGGCCAAGAAGGCCAGGTCACCTTCATCAGCTCGCTGGCGATGTCGATGGACACCGCGTGCACCTTCGGCTGGAACCAGCAGAAGACAGCAAGGCCCACGGCCAGCAGGTAGCCCACCAGCGTAGAGACCTGCCAGTCGACACCCTCAACCAGGATGGGGTCGCCCCAACCGAAGCGAGCCCAGATCAATCCCAGGACGTGCTCGAAGAAGAGGGCGGTGACGATACCTGCCAGGAGCAGGAAGATAACGACCAGCCGCTTGGGGTCCATCGCCGAGCGGTTTGCCTGCTGGCTGGCCTCAGATGCGGTTGCCATGATGCCTCACGGGGTAGTGCGAAAAAGGCAGGGACCCCCGGTACCATCTGGCACCGGGGGCCCCGCTCTCGAATGAACTGGCAGGCCAGGAGGGATTCGAACCCCCAACACGCGGTTTTGGAGACCGCTGCTCTACCGTTGGAGCTACTGGCCTAAAACTCTACGACTAGACCTTACCTTCCTTGTGGTCCGTGTGCTTGCGGCACCGAGGGCAGAACTTGCTCAGTTCGAGCTTGTCCTGGCTCTTCCGCTTGTTCTTCGTGGTCGTGTAGTTCCGCTCCTTGCAGGTGGTGCACTCGAGCGAAATGATGCTGCGGTTACCCTTCGGCATGACCTGAACTCTTCATACGGCAAGAGGGGAAGGTCGTCCAACGACCCTCCCCCCGGCACCGAGGTGCCTGTGTGGAACCTGTAAACGACTGACTACTCGATGACCTCAGCCACGACGCCGGAGCCCACCGTGCGGCCACCCTCGCGCACGGCGAAGCGCAGCTGCGCATCCATGGCCACCGGGGTGATCAGCTCCACCTCGATCGCGATGTTGTCGCCCGGCATCACCATCTCCACGTTGTCCGGCAGCTTTACCGTTCCGGTCACGTCCGTCGTCCGGAAGTAGAACTGCGGACGGTACCCCTTGAAGAACGGAGTGTGGCGGCCACCCTCTTCCTTCGTCAGCACGTAGATCTGCGCCTTGAACTTGGTGTGCGGCGTGATGCTGCCCGGCTTGGCCAACACCTGGCCGCGCTCCAGGTCCTCACGCTTCAGGCCGCGCAGCAGCGCGCCGATGTTGTCGCCCGCCTGGCCCTCGTCCAGCAGCTTGCGGAACATCTCCACACCCGTGACGACCGTCTTCTGCGTCGGGCGCAGACCCACCACTTCCACTTCCTCGCCCACCTTGATGATGCCGCGCTCCACGCGCCCGGTGGCCACCGTACCGCGGCCGGCGATGGAGAACACGTCCTCCACCGGCATCAGGAACGGCTTGTCCGTGGCGCGCTTCGGCGTCGGGATGTACTCGTCCACCGCCGCCATCAGCTTCAGGATGGAACCCTCGCCGATATCGCTGGTGTCACCCTCGAGCGCCTTCAGGGCGCTGCCGGGGATGATGGGGATCTTGTCGCCCGGGAACTCGTACTTCTTGAGCAGGTCGCGAACCTCCATCTCCACCAGCTCGCGCAGCTCCGGGTCGTCCAGCATGTCCACCTTGTTCAGGAAGACGACGATGTAGGGCACGCCCACCTGGCGGGCCAGCAGGATGTGCTCACGCGTCTGGGGCATCGGGCCGTCAGCAGCCGACACCACCAGGATGGCGCCGTCCATCTGCGCCGCGCCCGTGATCATGTTCTTCACGTAGTCGGCGTGGCCCGGACAGTCCACGTGCGCGTAGTGGCGGTTCTTGGTCTTGTACTCCACGTGGGCCGTGGAGATGGTGATGCCGCGCTCGCGCTCCTCGGGAGCCTTGTCGATCTGGTCATAGGCCATGAACGTCGCGCCACCCGTCTTCGCCAGCACCTTGGTGATGGCGGCGGTCAGCGACGTCTTTCCATGGTCCACGTGCCCGATCGTCCCGATGTTCACGTGGGGCAAGCTTCTGTCGAACTTCTCCTTGGCCATGACGCTCCTCTAGAGAGAAATGGAGCCCTGAACCAGGATTGAACTGGTGACCTCATCCTTACCAAGGATGCGCTCTGCCAACTGAGCTATCAGGGCTTGGATCTACTTAACAACGGGTTGGAGCGGGAAATGGGACTCGAACCCACGACATTCAGCTTGGAAGGCTGACGCTCTACCAACTGAGCTATTCCCGCATTGACCGATGGAGGGAGATGGATTCGAACCATCGAAGGCGTAGAGCCGGCAGATTTACAGTCTGCTCCCTTTGGCCGCTTGGGTATCCCTCCGTAAGCTTTCCTCAACTGCGTGCTTCTACTCCTAAGTACCGCATTTTCTTCCGGGCCCTCATCCCGCGGCCCCGTCCTTATGGCCGGCGGCGGGACTTGAACCCGCGACCTACTGATTACAAATCAGTTGCTCTACCGACTGAGCTACACCGGCATTACTCCGGCTGCTACCTCGCCCTGCCCCATCCACTCCCACGGGAACCGTCACCTGCCCGGTTTCCGGCGTCGAAAGGCGGGCCCTTTTAGAGACCCTACCCCCCCGAAGTCAAGGAGATTGATCCCGGGGACGCGCGCCCCCTGACACTCCCACACCCCGCTGGCGGGCGACTTCATATAGCAGAACGCCAGCGGAAACGGACGCGTTGAGTGAACCTACCTGACCCGCCATGGGAATGCGCAGGCGAAAATCGCAGTGATTGAGCACTCCTTCTCGCACGCCTGCTCCCTCAGCCCCCACGACGAGTGCCAGCGGACCGTCCAGGCGAGCCTTCCAGAGAGGCTCCTTGCCCTCGGGGTCCGCCGCCGCCACCCAGACACCTGCCTCTTTCAGCTCCTCCAGAGCCCGGGAGATGTTCACCACCCGGGCAATGGGGCAGTGCTCCACCGCTCCCGCCGAGGCTTTGGCCACCACTCCCGTCACTGGCACGGCCCGATCCTTGCCCATGACGACGCCGTGGGCTCCCATCGCATGCGCTGAGCGGATGATGGCCCCCAGGTTGTGCGGGTCCTGGATGCCGTCCAAGACGACAATCAAGGCTGGCCGTCCGCTCTCCTGGGCGGCGTCAAGCAGGTCCGACAGTTCCGCGTAGTGGAAGCCGCGCAGTTCCGCCACCACTCCCTGGTGAACCCCTCCGTCGGCGAGCGTCGCCAGACGCTCACGTACCACTCGCTCCACCCGAATGCCCGCATCCCGGGCTCGGCTGAGGATCTCCGCTGCGGCCCGGGAGCCGAGCTGCCCCTCCGTGATGTAGAGGCGCTCCATCTCTTCCGAATGAACCCTCAACGCCTCCAGTACCGGATTCACCCCGTAGACATAACGCTCGCGCTGATCGCCGCGCTCACGCTGGTCACCGCGTTCACGTGGCTCACGCTCACGCGACTCGCCTCGCTCACGCCGCTCGCTACCCCGGGGAGATCGGTCACGCATGGAACTATTGAACCTCGACCGGGATGGAGAAGGTCTTCTGCTGGCGAGCGCAGAGCTTCTCCGTGCAGATGAAGAAGGTCAGCTTCGCGTCCACCGTCCCCTTACCCGCCGCCGCCGCCGTGAACGGCACCTCGAAACGCGGATCCACGAAGGACTGGCCCTCAGCCTTCTTCGCTACCGAATCCTCACGGCCGAGTTGTTCCTTGGCCGGCGCCAGCTGCGTTCCCTTCAGCTGCAGCTTCAACGGCGCCTCGTCCGAGACGTGCGCTCCCTGCTTGCTCTTGATCGAAAGCACGAAGACACCCTTCTCACCGGCCTTCACCTTGGTGGACGTGCCCTCAGTGCTGACCTCGTAGAGAGAGGTGGGATCCACTTCGTCGGCACGCGCCTGGGTCCAGACAAGGGCCCCCCAGAGGGCAACAACGGGAGCAAGACGACGCGGATGAAGCATGGAGCACTCTCCTCGGTAGGGTGGCCACCGTATAACCACCCTTCCGACGCTCAGGGAGCCTTTTCTCTTCATCCTCGCTCCGATGACGCCTTCCGGGCTGGCCGCCTCGTCACCTTGCGACGAGGCGCCTCCCGCTTCCCCACAGGCGCACCCACGGGCGCATTGCCTCCTCCGAGCTCCAAGTCCTCCACCGGAGGAGTTCCCGCCACCAGCGCCTCCGCCCGCTCGATGATGGGCGTGGCCAGATCCATCCCCGTGGCGGCCTCCATGTCCGGAAGTGCCGGCGAGCTGTTCACTTCGAACACCTTGGGCTGCCCCTTCACGTCCAGCAGGTCCACCGCAGCCACCTCGAGTCCCACCAACCTTGCCGTCCGCTCCGCCGTCACCCGGCACGCCTCCGACAACTCGATGCCCTCCAGTCGCGCCCCTTTGATCAGCGTATGGGAGAGCCGTCCTACCCTCGGACGACGCTCGACCGCCGCCACCGCACGCCCTCCCACCACCAACACACGGATGTCCTGCCCCGTCTTCTGCACGTACTGCTGCACCACCAGGTTGTGCCCGAGCCCCAGCACGGCCTCCAGCGCCGCCTCCAGGGACTGAAGGCTCTCGCACACCATCACCCCGTGCTTCTCCTGCCCCTGCAGCAGCTTCACCAGCACCGGCACCCCTCCTACCAGCCCCACCATCGCCTTGAGGTCCTCCGCCTCCCGCGCCATCACCGTGGCCGGAATGTCGATGCCATTGGCCGACAACAACTGCAGCGAGCGCATCTTGTTACGCGACTGCGCAATCGCCTGTGCCGTGTTCATCAACGGCACGCCCCGGATCCCGAACTGGTTCAACACCGCGAGCCCATACGTGTTGATGGACTGCGCGATGCGCGGGATCACCACGTCGCACGGCGGTAGCTTCTTGCGCTTGTAGAAGAGGTTCGCGCTGCGCCCGTCCAGGTGCATCTCCACCCGGCCCGGGTTCAACACCCGGGCCTGATGACCGCGCGCTCGCGCGGCTTCAACCAGACGCCGGGTGGATGGAATCGATGCGGAACGCGAAAGGATCGTGATCTTCATGGGCGGGGCGGCGGCGCAACCCCTCTTAATCGCCGCCCCGCGCCGGGTAAAGCAACCTCGGCCTACTTCCGCTGAACCGCTCGGACTTCGACCTTGATCGGGTTCCGATCTGTCGAGGCCAAGATGCGGTCGCACGTCGAACCCTGGAACTCCACGCCCCCGGACGTCAGCTTCCAGGTGTTGTCGCCCGCCGCCACTGCCTCGTCGTTCACATAGACGACAATCAGGCTGAGGTCCGAAGGAGCCTTGTCCGGATCCAACGTGAGCAGGCAGGGGTTCGTGTTCACCAACTCGATGATCTCGCGGAGCGCCGTGGCAAGCTCAGCCTGGTTGGCAGCCTGATAGAAGCGCCTCCCGCACAGCTTCGTCGTGGCATCGCATGTGTCGTTCGCGCCGCAGGTGCTGCCTTCCTTCTCGCAGTTACGCGCGAAACCACCCGCCTCGGCCATGGCATTCAGCGTGGCGGGCCCCGCCCCCGAGGCGGTCTCAGCGCCGAAGCCGATCACGATGGTCTTGATCTTCTTCTGATCCTTCAGCGTGGCAACGGTCTGGACCGAGATGTCCTTGTCCAGGCACCCCAGCCGATCAACTCCCGGGGTCGCACACGAGCTCAGGGTGCACTGGCACGCGTCGGGGTTCGTCAGTCCCGAGTTGGGGTTCTTATCGTTGCAATTGGGCAAACCATCCGTCAACAGGAGGATGAAGTCTTGCCGCTCGTCGGTCTGCAGATCCGCCTGCGAACCCACGAAGTTGAGGCTGATGCTGGTCGGCGTACCTCCCACCGGCGAGCCAGCCCCGCTGTTCGGAATGCCCTGAATCACGTTCGCGATGCCATTGGCCGACGACTGGAGTCCGGCCGTGTCCGTGTCATCGAGCTGAGGAATCGGAATCTTGACGGCTGTGGAGGCTCCGCACTGCCCCGCAGCCGACGTGCCCGTGACATTCGGATAGGTCGTCAGTCCCATCCGCGCCGTCGCCCCGTTGTCCTTCAAAAAGGTCGACATGGCGCCCTGGAGTTCGCTCCAGCGCGTGGGGCACTTGCTCACGTCACAGTCCATTTGCGTCGCCGGCTCGCCACACAAGCCCTTGGACGTCTGGCAGTCCGGCAGCGACGGATTCGCCGGCAGCTTCATCGAACCGGAGGTGTCCAACAGCACCATCAGGTTCGGCTTCGACGACCTGGCCGAAATCACGGTCTCCACCGTCGTCTGCGCGAGCGCGAGAGGCTCCACCGGCTCGAAGTCGTACGTCTGACACGCGGAGACGAGAGCGCCTCCGACGATGCCGACGGCAAAGGCGCTCAGAAGGTTTAGCTTGGCACGCATACTGTGCTTTCTTCCTCAGGCGGGTACCGGCACCCGCTGCTTCAAGGTTTCTTCCAGCGAAAAACGGCCCCGAGAGAGTACCTGTCCCTCGGCACCGCGGCTACAGCGTCTGGGGCATACACCAGCGATTCGAATGGCGCTGTCAAGTTCCAACCCAATCCGACTGCACTCAGAGAGCGAGCGTCCGGGCGCCCTCCGTCAGCCGCCAGAGCGAGGCCAGCCCCATCACCTCGTCCAATGTGCCCGACAGTTCCTGTGGGACGAATCCGCAGATCCGTACCGTGGTGTCGCAGGCGACCAACTTCGCGCCCAGAGCGCGGGCCTCGTCGAGCATCCGCCCAGGCGTCGGCACCCCCATCCCCTCCGCGCGAGCACTCTCGGCCCGCTCCTTCTCGCTGTGTGGCAGGCCGAACGTGCCGCGGACAAGCTGGCGCAGCGCATCGAAGGCGAAGACGAAGTACACCTCGTCCCCCATCGCCGCAGCGGTGATCCCCATGGAGGCCGCCTGGAACGCAGGCTCGTAGGTGGCGTGTTGCAGGAAGAAGAAGACGCGTCCGGCCATTCTCCCCGAGAACATACCGGCGGCGCCGCGACCTTCAACTATCCACTTTCCGTGAAAGTCACCCGCCCCGTCGAGTCCCACGGCCCGGTCGGCGTATAACGTATCCCCTGGCCTCGACCGAAGGAGCCTTGCATGCCGATGCCGACAGCCCTCCTCGGCGCCTCCCGCTCGGGTGGTGCCGTCGTGAAGCGTGGGGCCGCGGTGCTCACCGCCGCCCTCCTCTTCGGACATGGAAGTCTGCTCCAGGCCGCTCCCGCCGAGCCTCCCTCGCAAACGCAGGCCTCCGCCCCGTCCCCGGAGCTGCGCGCGGCGGTCGTCTCGCTGCTAGAGCGACCGGATGTGTTTCCTCCCTATGAGGCGCGCTGGCGCCCCCTGGGTCCCGCCGCGTTCGGAGTCCTGGACGATCTCGCTTCCAATCCGAATGCGCCCTCGCCCCAGCGCATCCGCGCCGTGACCTCCATGGCCGCCGTCGACCATCCCCAGAGCGCCGGGCACCTCCGCACCATGCTCGAGGACTCCCACCTCCAGTCTCCCCTTCGGGCCAGCGCCGCCACCGCTCTCAGCCTGCGCGCAGGCTCGGAGGCCGTCCCCGCCCTGCTGCCCTTTCTCCAGGATCGCGATGGGCTCGTCCGTGTCGCCGTCGCTCGCGCGCTCGGGCGCCTGGGCGGTCCTCAGGCCCAGCAAGCCCTCGAAGAGCGCATCCCCTCCGAGGAGGACCCGGCCGTCCGAGAGGTACTCCAGCAGGCACTCTCCTTCGTCGAGCCCTGAGTGGCCGCCAGGCGTACGCCCTATTTCCACGCTCGCTTCGGGCAGGACCTTCCGTTAGATGGGAAGGCATGCGTCCAACCGTGCTCCTCTTCGACATCGACGGCACCCTCGTCACCACCGGTGGCGCCGGCCGTCGTGCCATCTCGCGCTCCTTCGAGAAGCTCCACGGCCGCCGCGATGCCTGTGACTCGTTCAGCCTCTCGGGCATGACGGATCGCTCCATCGTCCGCAAGGCCCTCGGCATCATCGGCGTCGAGGCCACTCCCGAGGCCATCGATGCCGTCGTCGACGGATACCTCTCGTTCCTCGGGGAAGAGGTGAAGCGGGCCGAAGAGAAGCACTACTTCGTCCATGCCGGCATGCGTGAGGCCGTCACCGAGTCTCGCGCCCGCTCCGGCGTTGCCGTCGGGCTCGGCACTGGCAACGTGCGCGCTGGCGCTCGGTTGAAACTGGAGCGCGTCGGCATCTACGAGGAGTTCGCCTTCGGTGGCTTCGGCTGCGATCACGAGGACCGCGTGGAACTCATCCGCCACGGGGCTCGCTGTGGCGCGCAGATCCTGGGGGCCCCGCTCGAGGAATGCCGCGTCGTGGTCATCGGTGATACCCCCAAGGATGTCCACGCGGCCAAGGGCATTGGCGCGATCTGCATCGGCGTGGGCACCGGCAACTTCTCTCCTCAAGCCCTCATCGAAGCCGGCGCTGACTTCGCCTTCCAGGACTTCACCGCCCAGGGCGCGCTCGACGCTCTCCTGCAGGATCGCTGACCCCGCCCCCTCGCCTGCTCCGAGGTACCTCCGGGTTGTGGTATCTCCCCCCGCCCCCCGAGGAGCCCCCACCGCATGTCGCTGTCCACGCTGGAAGCCTACGATCTCATCCGCTTCGCCGAGGCGTTCGAGGCCCGACTCGTCACCGCCAGTGACACCCTCATGGACAAGGAGGGTCTCGCCCCCGAGAAAGGGTGGATGGCCACGGCCCTCGGGCTCATCCGCTCAGGCCTGACTCCTGCTCCCGCCCTG
Organism: Hyalangium versicolor; assembly: GCF_020103695.1. Taxonomy (GTDB): domain Bacteria; phylum Myxococcota; class Myxococcia; order Myxococcales; family Myxococcaceae; genus Hyalangium; species Hyalangium versicolor. Next base: position 279,230 of record NZ_JAHXBF010000003.1, on the reverse strand, counting down.
CTCGAACGCGCCAAGGACCTGCCCGAACTCGAAGAAGCTCGCGAGGAGTTCTCCTTCCAGCAGCAGAACCTCTGGGTCGATGCCCTCGAGAAGCTCCACGCCGGCATCACCTTCTGCGCCAGCAGCCGCGCCCCCGTCATCGAGGCGCTCTTCCCTCACCTCAAGTTCCCCCAGCTCCGCCGCGCGCCCGTGGACTCCGTCAACGAGTTCGCCGCCGCGTATGACCGGCGCTACAAGTCCAGCTACGTCACTCGCATCTTCGCTCAGGACGACTTCTCCTTCGTCCGCCCCGTCGTCGACCAGGTGGCACGCGCTTTCGCCGCGTGGCAGGCAAGCCTCTCTCCCGCCAACCTCCCTGATGCACAGCTGGCGCCCCTACGCGCTGAGCTGATCTCGGTCGGAACCCGGCTGGATGTCGCCGTGCGGCAGGCCCGGTTGCTCGCGGAGGCCTCTCTCGTACCGGTTCCGGGAACCTTCGATGCGACGGGGCTCGCCGCCAAGCCCAAGCGGCGCGCGGGGCGGGGCCTCCCGTTTGGCTTCGAGGAGTCGAACCCGGAGATGCCTCCCGCCCAGGCTGACGACGAGCTGGACTCCGCGGAGTCCGACCTTCCTCCCGAGGAGGATGGTTCGGAACCACTTCCTTCTCCGCCTGAGCCTCAGTCGGCTACGGAGGCTCCTCCGCCTGAGCCCCCTGTCGAGAGCGCTCCTGTCGAGCCCCCTGCCACCGAGATTGCGGCCACCGAACCCGTCGCCGCAGAGGCAAAGCCCGCCCGTCGTGGCCGCAAGAAGGCCGAGTCCAAGCCTCCCCCTGAGACGACCTGAGCGCTTCAAGCGCCCGCGTTGGAGATTCGGCCATGGCTGAAGCCGCCCTCCCCATCGACCCGCTTCTCCCGGAGATCGTCTCCACGCTGCGCGGCGCGCGATCGCTCGTGTTGGAGGCTCCGCCCGGCGCGGGCAAGACGACCCGAGTGCCTCGCTCCCTCCTGGAGGCAGGCATCGCTCAGGGCAAGGAGATCATCGTCCTCCAGCCGCGTCGACTGCCCACGCGGCTCGCGGCACAGCGCGTGTCCGAGGAGATCGGTCAGCGTGTCGGAGAAACCGTCGGCTACCAGGTCCGCTTCGAGGACGTTCGCGGCCCCAAGACCCGGCTGTCCTTCGTCACCGAGGGCGTTCTCGGCCGGCGCCTCCTCTCCGATCCCCAGCTCAAGGATGTGGGGATCATCGTCCTCGACGAGTTCCATGAGCGGCACCTCTCGGCGGATGTCTCGCTCGCCATGCTCCGACGGCTCCAGGAAGGCGCTCGGCCCGACCTCAAGCTCGTCGTCATGTCCGCCACCCTCGATGCCGAGCCCATCCGCGCCTACCTCGGCGGATGCCCCCGTCTGCGCTCCGAGGGCCGCCGCTTCGATGTCAGTCTGGAGTACCTCCCCGCCGCAGACGACCGGCACCTCGATGCCCAGGTGCTCTCCGCCATCAAGCGCATCTTCACCGCCGGGCTCGATGGGGATGTGCTCGTCTTCCTCCCCGGTGCCAATGAGATCCGCCGCGCTCGCGATGCCTGTGCCGAGTTCGCCGACCGCCACGGTGTGGACGTACTCCCCCTCCACGGAGACCTCTCTCCCGCCGAGCAGGATCGCGCCGTCCGCCGCAGCTCCCGCCGGAAGATCATCCTCTCCACCAACGTGGCTGAGACCTCCGTCACCATCGATGGTGTCGCCGTCGTCATCGACAGTGGGCTCGCCCGCGTGGCCTCGCACTCGCCCTGGTCCGGACTGCCCACGCTCAAGCTTTCCAAGGTGAGCCGCGCCTCCGCCACCCAACGCGCAGGCCGCGCAGGCCGTACCCGCTCCGGCCACTGTCTTCGCCTCTATACCCAGCACGACTTCGATGGCCGCCCCGAGCAGGATGCTCCCGAGATCCGCCGCGTGGACCTCGCAGAGACCGTGCTCGCCCTGCGCGCCTCGGGCGTCCGGGACCTCGGCTCGTTCCCCTTCTTCGAGCCGCCTCCCGCCGCAGCGCTCGAGGCCGCGGAGACCCTGCTGCGTCGGCTGGGTGCCGTGAATTCCGAGGGCCGCGTCACGGATGTCGGCCAACGGCTCCTGCGCTTCCCCGTCCACCCGCGCCAGGCCCGCATCATCGTCGAGGGAGAACGTCGTGGCGTCGGTGCCGATGCCGCTGTCCTCGCCGCGCTCATGGGGGAGCGGGACATCCGCCGTGAGGCTCGTGCCAACCTCAGTGGCCCGGGACGTTCGGCCGCCGTTGTCAGCGGGCCCTCGGATCTGCTGGAACTCCTCGAACGCTTCCGCGAGGCCGAGCGTGCTGACTTCGCCTCCGGGCGCCTGCACTCGCTCTCCCTGGAGCAGGGTGCCGTCCAGGCGGTGGATCGCGTTCAGCGACAGCTCCGCCGTGCTGTACGAGACTCAGGCTCTCGCCCCGAGCGTGCCGAAGCTCGGGAAGAGGCCCTCATGCTCAGTGCGCTCGCGGGCTACCCGGATCGCGTGGCGAAGCGCCGCAAGCCTCGCGCTCCCGAGATCCTCCTCTTCGGAGGCGGCACTGCCACCCTTTCAGAGATGAGCGTAGTGCAGGACGCCGAGCTCATGGTCGCCATCGACGCAGAGGAACGCCCCGGCAAGGGCGCCGTCGTCCGGCTCGCCAGCGCCGTGGAGCCCGAATGGCTCCTCGATCTCTACCCCGAGGCACTGGAGGAGATGGACGCCCTCCAGTGGAACTCCGACTCCCGCCGCGTCGAGCGCATCACCCGGCTCGCCTACGGCAACCTCGTACTCGAAGAAACCCGGACCCCCGCTCCACCCTCCGAGGAGACCGCCCGGGTCCTCGTCGAGGCCGCGCTCGCCGCCGGCCCGGAGCGCTTCGCCGATCCCGAAGCTCTCACCCAGTGGCGCACCCGCGTGGCCCTGCTCGCCGAGGCCTTCCCGCAGGCCAACTTCCCCGCTGTGGACAATGCCTTCCTGCGGGACTCGCTCGCATCCCTGTGCTCCGGAGCTCGCAGCTTCGCGGACCTCGAAGGCGTCTCCCTGCTGGATGCGCTCAACGCACGGCTCACCGGTGAGCAGGCGCGGCTGCTGTCCGCCCATGCCCCCGAACGAGTCACCCTGCCCGGTGGCCGAGGCGTCAAGGTGCACTACGAGCCGGGCAAGCCGCCCTGGGTCGAATCCCGCCTCCAGGACTTCTTCGGCATGGCCCAGGGCCCCAGCGTCTGCGCCGGCCGAGTACCGCTGGTGCTCCACCTGCTCGCGCCCAACATGCGCGCCGTCCAGGTCACCACCGATCTCGCCGGCTTCTGGGAGCGCCACTATCCGGCCATCCGCAAGGAGCTGTGCCGCAAGTACCCCCGGCACAGCTGGCCCGAGGATCCCCGCCACGCACAGCCTCCCGCGCCACGGCCTCCGCGACGCTGAGCGTCAGAACTTCTTCTGCATCTCCAGGTGCTCGATGCCGGCTTCCATGAAGACGGCGCCCAGCGGCTCGTAGCCGTGCTTCTTGTAGAAATCGAGCGCGAAGAGCTGCGCGTGCAGCTTGATGCCGGTGACGCCCCGCCGCCGCGCCTCCTCCTCGAGCGTCTGCAGCAGCTTGGAGCCCACCCGCGCCTTGCGGCTGGACTGCAGCACCGCCATGCGGCCGATCTGCGCCCACGTCCCCGCCTGTCCCTCCGGCGCTTGAGGCAGCATCACCAGGCGGCCCGTGCCAATCGCATGGCCTCCCTGGAACGCCAGCACGTGGTACGCCTTCGCGTCCTCCGCGTCGCGCTCGATGCCCTCGGGGACATGTTGCTCTTCGATGAACACCACCTCGCGAATGGCGAGGGCTTGAAAGAGCTCCGCCTCGTTCTGGATCGGGCTGATGGTGACGGGCTGGATGTTCTCCGAGTCGGGCATGTCGGAGGCAAGGTACACAAATCCTCGAAACGCAAACAGCCGGAAAAATGAAGGGCGTGATAAGGGCACGTCCCTCTCGCGATGACTCCTCCCCAGGTGGCCGGGCGGGTACCGCTCGCTGGCTTCTATCTCCTCTACTTCGGCTCGGTGGGCATCACCCTGCCCTTCCTGCCCGCCTACCTGCGATCGCTCGCCCTCTCGACGACCCAGGTGGGGGTCCTTCTAGCCCTCTCGCCCCTCGCGTCCCTGGTGGCCCCTCCGCTCTGGGGACACCTCGCCGACCGCACGGGCCGTCTCAGCCGAGTGCTCACCGTCATCGCCCTGGGAACCGCGCTCTGCTTCGCACCCCTGTTGAGCGTGGACACCTTCCCCGCACTCCTGGTGACGCTCGCCGCCTACGCCTGCTTCGCCTCGTCCGTCACCCCCATGGTGGACAGCCTCGCCCTCATCCATGTCGCCCGAACAGGTGGCAGCTACGCACACCTGCGCCTCTTCGGCTCGCTCGGCTTCATCCTCTCCAGCACCAGTTTCGGACTTTTGGCGCAGCGCGTGGATCGCTCCGCCATCGTCGTCGCCGTGGCGTTTCTGACAGCGCTTTCTGTCTGGAGCCTCCTGCTGAACTCCCAGACGCCACGCGGCGTGACGCCCCATCCGCTGGCAGGGCTCCGGCTGTTGCGCGAGCACAAGGACCTGCGCTGGCTGCTGGCCGCCACCTGCCTGCACTGGATCGCCTGCGCGCCCTACAACGGGATGCTGGCCATCCACATCCTGGCGCTCGGGTTGCCTCCGTCGGTGGTAGGCCTCTCCGCGGGGCTCGGCGTGGCGGCCGAGGTGGCGGCCATGTTCCTCTACCCCCGCTTCGCGGAGCGCATCGCTCCCCGCCACCTGCTCTGCATCGCCTTCGTGCTGAGCGCGCTGCGCTGGGGTGGGATGGCGCTCGTCTCCTCTCCCATCCCCCTGGTCGCACTCAACCTGCTCCACGCGGCAACCTTCGGCATCTTCTATGTGTCCGCCGTCGCCTTCGTGGCGCGCCGCGTCCCCGAGCACCTGCGCGCCTCCGGCCAGGGCCTCTACACCGCCGTGACCATCGGCATCGGAGGACTCATCGGGTACACCTCCGTCGGCGCCGGCTATTCACTGCTCGGTGGTGGACACGCGCTGTTCGCCGTGGCCGGGGGGCTCGACATCCTCGCGGCCGTGCTCGTCCTCCAGGCTTCTTCGGCGACCGCCCCGATACCTCCGCTGGAGACCATTCCCCCCTCCCGCCCGTGATAATCTGGGGCCGATGCGACCCGCACTGCTCGCCCTCTTTCTCGGCCTGCTGGCCCTGCCTGCTTCCGCCCAGCTCTTCAACCCTGGCGCCCCTCCGATGTTCAAGGAGGAGGAGCTGGACCGACGCTTCGCGAAGTCGAAGCTCAATCAGGCGCTGCTCCAGGGGACCAAAGACGTCAACTGCACCCAGGTCATCGGCGGCCTGTTGACGCTGATGGGAGAGACCGCGCCGTACATCCACAAGCGCGACGAGAACTTCTACCTCGACCCCGGGCTGGCCCAGGCGCTGGGCACCCAACTGACCAACGGGAGATTCCCCGGCTCCTCGTACTTCGTCGCGATGATGCGCAGGGTGCTCATCGATCGAAAGCTCCCCCAGGATTGGTACGACACCGCGGTCGCCCTGTCGCCGTACTACCCGGCGATGGACCTGAGCAAGCTGCGCTTCCTGGCCGAAGGCGTGAAGCCCATCGACAGCTTCCTCTTCACCCTGCCCCTGCTGAGGGAGCGCTACCAGGTGGAGGTGGTGCTCGCCAACACCACCGCCGCCAGCACCGCCGAGGGCGTCTTCCGCGATGCCTATGTCGACCGGGACGTCGTCTTCGGAGGGCTGGTGTTCATCGACGCCGGGCTCGAGAAGAAGAAGAAGGTCAAGAAGCGCAAGGGCGCTCCGGCTCCGGCGGATGACGAGCCCCCCGCCATGCTCGCCCACCTCATCTGGTTCCCGCCGGATCCGAATGCCGGCCGTCTCCAGATCTATGGAGGCGACGCCCCCGAAAAGCCCAAGGGCGTGAACATCATCGCGAGGCTCGCGGAGAAGCAGTACGTGAACCTCGATCAGCTCCCCCGTGGCACCCGGATGCTCGTGCGGGGCCGGCTCTGGGAGTACAAGAAGGGCATCACCGACGTGGAGATCCGCGATGCGCTCCTCTTCGAGGATCGGGACTTCTCCCAGGGTGTCCTGCTCGCGGACCCGAACGCCACCGCCGCCTGCCCCATCGCATTCAACGAGCTGACCGGCGTGGCTCCCGCCCAGCCCGGCGGCTTCGGCCGGCACTGACCACCGTCCACGGATCTGGACGGACCGTCCACGCCATGGACGGTCTGCACGAGGCGCTCAGAGGGAGCGCCCCCTGGCATGGCTCGTGCTCACTCCCCGGCTGTACCCCAGCCGTGAGGAGTCCATGAAGGTCGACAGTTCCGATCCATCCCAGCCCACCCAGGCCCCGCCGTCCCCCGGCCAATTCCAGCAAGCACTCCAGAAGGCCGGCGCCGCAGCTTCCTCCTCCCGGCCGCCCGCTGCCTCCCAGCCTCCTGCATCAGCGCTCCCGGGCAAGTCCCAGCCTCGACTGCCCCTGCCTCCCAGAAGTGCCGCGCCGCCTCCCAGGAGTGCTGTGCCTCTCCCCATCCGTCCCTCCCGGTCCCCTGGCCCTACCTTCGCCAGCGGCCCCATCATCTCCATGGCCCGGAGCGCCACGCCCCGAATCGCCTTCGCCAGCCCCGAGAACCTCGGCCTCGCCCGGCAGGGGATGCACAGCGAGGCAGCTCGGCTCCGCACCACTCGCACCGAGTCCCAGGGGGCCACGCAGGAGAAGACGGAGCACCGCCTCTCCGAACTGATCTTCCGAGAGCTGTCCCAGCAGCTCCGTTCCGAGCAGCCACCAGTTCCTGCCGCCGGCTCTGGCCCTTCCCTTCCCGAGCCTTCTCCACGCGCCTCGGCCACCGAGGGCCTCTCTTCCGGAGGCGAATCGCGTCTCGCAGCCAGCGAGTCGAGCCCCGCTCCTGCCGCAACTCCGGACCCTCAGCTCAAGGTCCAATCCACCCTGGAACTCATCGAGAAGATCGAGCTCTTCATCCAGTCACAGCGGCCCGCCCTGCGCATGAGCCTGGGCTCGCCCTTCTCGGCCACGGTGGAGGTGGAGCGCACGGGGCCTCGCGAGGTGGCGCTGCGCATCCAGGGCCGCCAGGGTCCGCTCGCCCTGGAGGACCTTGCGCGCATCCGAGACGAGCTGGGCGCCCGAGGGCTGCGGCTGCGCTCCTTGCGCTCGGAGTGAACTGAAAACACCGAGGGCCCTCACGCCCGGAAGCGGAGAGCCCTCGTCACTGCCCGTCAGCGATGGCTGGCTAGCCCTTACCGCCCGGCTTGGTGCTCAGCAGGTGCCGCTTGCCCTGCACGTCCTTGAACTCGTCCGCGTCCGGAGGACCTTCCTTCTTCTCCGCGATGTTCGGCCACTTCTTCGAGAGGTCCGCGTTCAGCGCCTTGAACTCAGTCCACTTCTCGGGGAGCTCCGTCTCCGGGAAGATCGCCTTGGTGGGGCAAACCGGCTCGCAGGCGCCACAATCGATGCACTCATCCGGGTGGATGACGAGGAAGTTCTCGCCCTCGTAGAAGCAGTTGACCGGGCACACCTCGACACAGTCGGTGTACTTGCACTTGATGCAAGGCTCGGCGACGACGTAAGCCATCTGATGATTCTCCTCAGCGCGGACACGCGGTGCCCGCGAACACTAAACGGTTTCTAGCAGCAGCCGCACCTGATTTCAGGGGGCCTGCTCCTCAGCCCAGCAGGCCCTGAGCCTTCATCAGCTCGGCCACCAGGATGGCTCCCTTGGCTGCTCCCATCTTCGTGTTGTGGGAGACGAGCACGTACTTGAAGCCGTTCTCCAGCACCCCGTCCTCGCGGACGCGGCCCACCGTGGTGGCCATGCCGCCGTGCGTCTCGCGATCCAGCCGGGGCTGCGGACGGAAGGGATCGTCCAGCACCTCGATCCACCGGCCCTGCGGCGGAGCGGACGGCAAGCCGCGAGCCACCTCGGCGCCCTTCCACTCACGCATCGCGGCAACCACCTCGGCGACGGTGGCCTTCTTGCCCAGCGACACGAAGACGGACTCGGTGTGGCCCTCAAGCACCGCCACGCGCGTGCACGTGCAGGACACCTTCACGTCATGGATGGTGAGAGACGCGCCGTCCGCCTGCAGCGCACCGAGGATCTTCTTCGTCTCCACCTCGACCTTGTGCTCCTCCTTGGGGATGTAGGGAATGACGTTGTCGAGGATGTCCAGGCCAATCACGCCCGGCGAGCGGCCCGCGCCCGACATGGCCTGCAGGCTCGTCATCAGGACGGCCTTGACGCCAAAGCGCTCAACCAGCGGCGCCAGCGTGACGGCCAGGCCCGTGGTGGTGCAGTTCGGGATGGGGACGATGAAGCCCTTGAAACCGCGGCGCTTCTGCTGCTCGCGAACCAGCGGCGCGTGCGCGGCGTTGATGGGCGGAATCAGCAGCGGCACGTCCGCCTCGTAGCGGAAGGCGCTCGCCGCGGAGAAGACCGGAATGTCCTTGGCCAGCCGGGGCTCGATCTCCCGAGCGACGTCCGCCTCCACGGCCGAGAACGCGATGTCGAAGTCCTTGCCCTTCACCTCGTCGCCGCTGACCACGGTCATCTTCGCCACGTCGGCCGAGAGCGGCTCGGGGACGAACCACGCGGTCATCCCGTTGGCGGTGCGCAGCGCCTCGGCGTAGGGCTTGCCCGCGGAGCGCGGCGAGGCCGCAAGGCCGGTGATCTCGATGAAGGGGTGGTTCTGGAGGGCGGCGATGAACTGCTGGCCCGCAAGGCCGGTGGCGCCAATCAGGACGGCGCGGAGCTTCGACATGGTGCGTTATCTCCCGTGATGCGTCGCTGCTTTAGCACCGTTCGGCAGCGGGATGCGAGCCGTTCAAGGCCGGAGTCGGGCACAAGTGGCGTTCGGTCGGGAAGCCCTCCGCCATCCAGGCCTGGATGCCCCCATCCAGACACACCGCGTTACGCCCGCGCATCATCAGCAGCCGGCAGAGGCGGAGCACATCCTCCCAGTCCTCCTCACAGCCGCAGAGGACGATGAGCTCATCGTCCGGAAGGATGAAGAGATCCCGAGCCACCTCCTCCGGAGTCATCCGGAGCGAGCCAGGGATGTGGAACTCGATGCGCTCCCACTGATTGGGGGGGCGACAGTCGAGCACCAAGACATCTTCGTCCCCAAGCCTGAGGTACAGCTCGGCGCAGGGGATACGAATCTCCATGCGAGGCCTCCACCGCAAACTACCCTTAGGTCCAACCCGGAATGTGACAAGCCCCTTCCATCAGGCCTGCCTGCCTGCCCCTCCCCGGGGAGTCCCTCCCGCCCGCCTCACAGCCCCAACTGCTTGGCGATGATCTCGTTCATCACCTCGCTGGTGCCCCCCCCGATGGGGCCCAGCCGAGCATCCCGCCAATGTCGCTGGATATCGTATTCCATCATGTAGCCCGCTCCCCCGTAGAGCTGGAGGCAGGCGTCCGCCACGCGACAGGCCGTCTCGGTGGCGACCTTCTTGGCCATGGAAGTCTGTGCCACAGCGAACTGTCCGCCCACGTGGAGGCGCAGCGCGTGGTACGTGAGCTGACGGGCGCACTCGAACTCGGTGAAGAGGTCCGCGAGTTTGTGGCGCACCACCTGGAACTGGTTGAGCGACTGGCCGAAGGCGTGGCGATCCTTCACGTGGGCCATGACCTTCTCCAGCATGTCCTCCATGGACCCAAGCGCCCCGAGGGCCAGCGAGAGGCGCTCCCACTGGAAGTTGCCCATGATCTGGTAGAAGCCCTGGCCCTCCTGGCCGAGCAGGTTCTCCGCGGGCACGCGGCAGTCCTCGAAGAACAGCTCCGCGGTGTCCGAGGCGCGCCAGCCCAGCTTCTTCAGTTTGCGCCCCACGCTGAAGCCCGGCATGCCCTTCTCGAGGATGAGCATGGAGAGCCCCTTGTGGCCCGCCTTCGGATCCGTCTTCACCGCGCAGACAAGGAAGTCCGCGCGCACACCGTTGGTGATGTAGATCTTCGAGCCGTTGACCACGTAGTGGTCCCCGTCTCGCACGGCGGTGGTGCGCAGGCCCGCCACATCCGAGCCCGCATCCGGCTCGGTGATGGCCAGGGCGCCGATCTTCTCTCCGCGGATTGCGGGGGCGAGGAAGCGCTGCTTCTGCTCATCCGTGCCGAACAGGTGCAGCGGCCCGGTGGCGATGGTGAATTGGGCGGCCAGGCCCGCGGACACTCCCCCCGAGCCGCAGCGGCCCAGCTCCTCCAGGAGCACTGCCTCGTAAAGCTCCCCAGCGGCCGAGCCCCCGTATGCCTCCGGGTACTTCAGCCCGAGAAAACCCAGCTCGCCGAAGCGCGGGTAGAGCTCCCGGGGGAACTCCTCCCGCTCCTCCCACTCCTTGGCAAAGGGCAGGAGCTCCTTGTTCACCACGGCGCGTACCGTGCGGCGGAAGGCCTCGTGCTCCTCCTCGTACAGCCCATAACCGTGCAGCATCCGCGAACCCCTCCATGGTGGGCATGTGTGCCCACAGCGATGGTAACGGAGGAGATGGCACCCGGGTGCTGTTGCTTCCTTGACCGGCCCGAGCCGGACTGCGTATAAGACCGTCCCCAATTCGTCGCGGCGCCATAGCCAAGTGGTAAGGCAAGGGTCTGCAAAACCCTCATTCCCCGGTTCGAATCCGGGTGGCGCCTCAAAAGAAAGGCCCGATGCGAGCATCTGCCGCATCGGGCCTTCGTCTTTCCTGCAGGAGTGACCGCGTTCCCCCTGCGGGGTACAGCCCAAACCTGCTCGTTCGACTTACCTTGTCTGACCTCAAACAAGGGGGAGTCGAATGGCCCGGACGAATGCACCCGCGTTCACACTCCAGGTGGGGCCGCACGCAGCGTCATCTCTTGTCGTCACCCGCTTCTCGGGCTCGGAGTCGCTGTCTCAGCTGTACGACTTTCGCATCGAGTTCTTCGAGAAGAACGGGGGGCTGCTGGAGTTGGCAGAGCTGCCCGGCACTCAGGCCCTGCTCACGATCCAGATCGGCGAGGAACCCATTCGCCACGTGCATGGGCTGGTACGGCGGACGGAGTTGTTGGGGCAAATCGGCGGCCGCTGGTGCTACCGCATTCAGGTGGTGCCCAAGCTGGAGCGGCTCTGCCAGATGCGGAAGAGCCGCATCTTCCAGGAGCTCGCGGTGCCCGACATCGTCAAGAAGGTGCTCGGGGAGGCGGGAGTGGAGCACCGCTTCACGCTGAGCGGCTCCTACCTGCCACGAGAGTACTGCGTGCAGTACCGCGAATCGGACTTCGACTTCATCTCGCGACTGCTCGAAGCGGAGGGCATCTTCTACTTCTTCGAGCACACTGACGGCAGCCACACGCTGGTGCTCGGAGACCGGGAGAACGCGCACGCGGAACTCCCAGGCGGGGCGAAGCTGCCCCTGAGGGAGACGGACAAGCGGACCTACGACGAGGAGTTCATCTCTCGGATGGAACGCATCCACCGGCTGCGACCCGGAACGGTGATGCTGCGCGACTTCAACTTCGAGAAGCCGGCACTGGATATCTCGGCGACAGAGAGTAGCTCGGACGGAATGACCGACCTGGAGCTGTATGACTATCCGGGCGAGTACATCACCCCGAAGGTGGGCAAGCAGCTGGCGAAAGTCAGGATGGAGGCGAAAGCGCAGGGAGCGCAGACCCATCTCGGACGCAGCGTGTGCCCAAGACTCGCTCCGGGCTATCTCTTCGAGGCGGAGGATCCAGGAGATGGAACCTTCTGCGGGCAGTACCTGGTGGAAGTGGTGACTCACTCAGGCCACCAACCGGACACGCATGGAGGTGCCGAGACCCTCGGAGGGATGTACACCAATGACTTCCGGTGCCTGCCCCAGGGAGTGCCCTTCAGGCCCCCACGGGTGACACCCCTGCCCCACATCCCAGGTCTTCAAACGGCGACGGTGACGGGGCCGGGGGGCGAGGAGATCCACACGGATCAGCACGGACGCATCAAGGTGCAGTTTCACTGGGACCGAGAGGGCAAGCGGGACGACCGGTCCTCCTGTTACGTGCGAGTCGGTCAAGCCTGGGGCGGACTGGCCTGGGGCGCGCTGTTCCTCCCTCGCATCGGCCAGGAGGTGCTGGTGCGCTTCCTCGAGGGGAATCCCGATCGGCCGCTGATTGCGGGGGCCGTGTACAACGGCGGCAACCCGACGCCCTACACGCTGCCGGACGAACGAACGAAGAGCACGCTCAAGAGTGCATCCAGCCTGGGCAGCAACGGCTTCAACGAGACCCGGCTCGAAGACGAGACGGGCCAGGAAGAGATCTTCGCCCACGCGCAGAAGGACGAGGATCTGATCACCGAGAACGATAAGGATCAGGAGGTCCGCGGCTACGAGGATCTGCTGGTCAAGAAGGACCGCCAGCGCACGGTGGAAGGCCACCAGCACCTCGAGGTGAGGCTGGACGATGCGCGAGTGGTCGAGGGAAACCAGTCCCTCGAGGTTCGAGGCAACCGCACCACGATGACGCGCGGCAGCCACTCCGAGTCCATCAAGGGGAACCAAGCCATCACCGTGGCCCGGAACGTCACCACGACCATCACGCAAACCGCGACGGAGATGGTGGGGGCCGCCAAGGCACTCACCATTGGAGCGGGCTACTCCATCAACGTGGCGCTGGCGTTCACCGAATCCACAGGCGGCGACAAAGCCACCCAGGTGGGCGCGGCCAGCACCGAGTATGTCATTGGCAGCCGCCAGGAACTGGTCGAGGAGAACAGTTCGCTCGAGGTCGGCGCGGACTTCCAGACAGAGATCAAGGGACAGCTCAACTCGACCGTGGTCAAGGATCGACAGGACACCAGCAATGCGAACTGCGAAATGAGTGTCAAAGACGTCCTGTCGTGGCTTGCCAGGCAATTCGAACAAAAGGCCGACAAGTTCCAGCTCATCGTCGGAGGGAAGCTCATCCTGAGCCTCGAGAAGTCGGGAACGGTCAAGCTGTACGCGAACGCCCTCACCATCGACGGGTCCGACATCAAGTTCAAGGGCTCCAAGATCAAGATGGAGGAGGCGGGTTCCCTCACCAGCAAGTCGAAGAAGGTGAAGGACATCCAAGCCATCACGGCGACGCAAGCGAAGAACTCTTCGCCGCAAAAACCCAAGGCCATGGACATGGCAGGCCTCGTCCAGCAACTGCCAGACACGTCCGTTGAACGTGGCAAGAACCAATAATCCATTGAAACACCCGCGGGCTTGTCTCGAGTGAGAGCATCCCCCTGGGAAGTACAGCCATCAACTGTTATCACGACTACATTGGCCGAGTACCGCACACCTACGCAGTGCGGCCTCCCAACAAGACTGAGAGAGGGACTCCATGATTGCAACTGCCGCGCTCAAGGCCAATCAGCCCGAGTTCGAGTTCCAGGCCGGCCCTCACTCAGCCGGTGAGTTGGCGGTCATCGGCTTCGAGGCCCAAGAGACCATCTCCCAGCTCTACTCCGTCGAAGTCAACCTCGCGGCACCTCCCGGCACATCCATCGACGAGAAGACCTTGATTGGCCAGAAGGCCCTACTCACCGTGCAGCTCGGAAATGGGACGGCCCGCTTCTTCCACGGCATCGTCTCGCGCGTCGCACGTTGGGATGTTGGCCGCAGTCCCGAGCGCCAGCGCTACCGCGTCACGGTGGTGCCCCGCCTGTGGGCGCTTCGCCACACCCGCCGCAGCCGCATCTTCCAGGAGATGACCGTCCCGGACATCGTCCACAAGGTGCTCGGCGACGGTCAGGTGGAGCACACGTTGTCTCTGCAGGGTTCGTACGCGCCGCGCACCTACTGCGTGCAGTACCGCGAGTCGGACCTCGACTTCGTGTCCCGACTGCTCGAGGAGGAAGGCATCTTCTATCTCTTCGAGCACACGGAGGACTCGCACAAGATGGTCCTCAACGACGCGTCCATCACCTGCGCAGCCATGGAGGGCGAGGCGAAGCTCGTCTATCGCGAGCCCTCCCGGATGGTGGCAAGCAGTGAGTCCGTGCACGAGTTCTCGGCGCGGATGGAGATCCAACCCGGCGCCGTCACCCTGCGAGACTTCAACTTCGTGCGGCCCGCCCTGGATCTCACAGCCGCCTCCACCGCTGATGACGGCGAGCATGTGCTCGAGATCTACGACTACCCGGCCCGCTATGAGGAGCCCGGCGTTGGGAAAGCGCTCGCCAAGGTCCGCCTGGAAGAGCTGCGGTCGCGAGTGGAGATGGCGACGGGGGCGAGCAACTGCCGGCGCGTGCTCGTGGGGCATACCTTCGAGCTGGCGGATCACCCGGTCTCCGAGTTCAACCGCAGCTATCTGCTGCTCTCTGCCCGCTACGTCGGCCATCAGCCGGAGGTCCTCACCCTCGAGCAGGCGATGTCCGAGAAAAAAGAGTCCTACCGCAACGAGTTCGTCTGCATTCCCGCGCAGGTGCCCTTCCGCCCGCCGCGCAGCACACTGCGGCCGAAGATCGCGGGAGCGCAGACGGCCACTGTCGTTGGCCCACAAGGCGAGGAGATCCACACCGACTCGCACGGCCGCATCAAGGTTCAGTTCCACTGGGATCGTGAGGGCAAGAACAACGACAGGAGTTCGTGCTGGATCCGGGTGAGCCAGGCCTGGGCAGGGCCGAGCTGGGGCGCCCTCTACCTCCCCCGTATCGGACACGAGGTGGTGGTGGAGTTCCTCGAGGGAGATCCGGATTGTCCCATCGTCACGGGCAGCGTCTACAACGGCCAGAACCCGCCCCCCATCCATCTGCCTGACGAGAAGACGCAGAGCACACTGCGATCGAACTCCAGCCCCGGAGGCAACGGCTCCAACGAGCTGCGCTTCGAGGATGCCGCGGGCCGCGAGCTGGTCTACGTGCACGCCCAGAAGGACTTCAACATCGTCGTCGAGAACGACAAGACGCAGGAGGTCCGGGGCAACGAGACGCTGCTCGTGAAGAAGGACCGGACCAAGGTCATCGAGGGAAATCAGGCCCTGGAGGTCAAGAAGAACGACGACAGCCTCATTGGCGGCAACCAGAGCCTCGAGGTGATCAAGGACCGCTCGACCACAGTGACAGGCAACCACACCGAGTCCGTGGTGGGAGACCAATCCATCTCGGTGAACAGCAACCAGACCGTGGCGGTGGCGCTGGCATCCGCGGAGACCGTGGGGCTCGGGAAGATGCTCAACGTGGGTGGTGCCTACGCCATCACCGTCGGAGCCGCGCTCAACCAGATCATCGGCGGCATCATGGCCGAGCAGGTCGGGGGAGCCAAAACGGAGACGGTGGGCGCCAAGAAGGCCGAGACGGTCAAGGGCTCTCGCAGCCTCCAGGTGGGGGGAGATCTGTCCGAGCAGATCGAAAAGAACCGCACGCTCAAGGTGGAGAAGGACCTGCTCACGAGCGTCGGCGGCAAGCACAACCACGTCGTCAAGGAGGGATACACGCTGTCGGCCAAGGAGATCGCGCTCGTGGCCGAGGAGCAGTTCATCCTCAAGGTGGGCTCGGCGACCCTGCAGGTGAAGAAGAACGGAGACGTCGTCCTCAAGGGCGCCAAGGTCGAAGTCACGGCCAGCGGAGATGTCGTCATCAAGGGCTCGAAGATCTCGGAGAACTGATGGGCCACCCTTCCATCGACAACCAGACTCCCTTCGCGCTCGAACTCCTGGCGCTCGCGGACGAGGAGATGCGACCGCTCCTCGTTCTGGTGGCCAAGGCGACCTATGCCATCCGTGCGGAGGGGCTGCGCCTCGCGGGCGAGCAGGTCCCCCTCCATGTCTCGGGAGTTCACTGGGGCAACCCCGAGGAGTCCAGCTACCGCTACGAGCCCGAGTGCGCCTTCATCAAGCCCGCCACGGACGTTGTCCTCGTGGGCCACGCCTGGGCGCATGGACAGCGCACTCGCGAAGTCGTCGTTTCCTTGCGAGTGGGCCCCGTCGAGAAGTCGGTTCGGGTGGTGGGGAACCGCGTCTGGCACAAGAGCCTGGGCTTCATCTCCATGACGCGGCCAGAACCATTCGATTCCATCCCCTTGGTCTACGAGCGGGCGTTCGGTGGCTGGGACCGGACCGATCCAGATCCAACCCTGCACACCTTCGAGGCACGCAACCCCGTGGGGATCGGGTTCCGAGCCGAGCCACGCACCTTCGAGGAAGACCTGCCCCTGCCCAACCTCGAGGATCCAGCTCATCCGATCGAGCGATTCGGACAGCAGGTGCCTCCCGCAGGGTTCGGCTTCCTCTGCCCTCACTGGCACCCGCGCGCAAGGTACGCGGGTACCTATGACGACGCGTGGGCCAAGACACGCAAACCCCTGCTCCCCACGGACTTCGACCGGCGCTTCTTCAATGCGGCCCCTCCGGAACTCGTTGTCCCCGGGTATCTCCGAGGTACCGAGCCCGTCGTCATCACGAATGCCTCCCCCAGAGGGACCCTTTCCTTCTCACTCCCAGCCCCAACCGCACCGTCCATCTCCGTCGAGCTGTCTGGCGAAGCCGACGCGCTCCCCGAGATGCGGCTGGACACTGTCATCATCGACACGGACGAGGACCAGGTCCTGCTGCTCTGGCGCGGTCACGTCCCCTTGACCGAGAGCATCCATGACGTGCGTGCCGTGCACGCCACGGCGAATGGGCTCTCCTGATTCCACCCAAACCCTTGCTTCACGAGAGGTGCAGACATGGCCGTCCACGTCGGTGTCAACAAGATGTCTGTCGTGACTCAGGATAGCAATGGGATCACCGTGGCCTTCCCTGACGTGTGCAAGACGCCCAGCCCCGCGGGTCCTGTGCCCATCCCCTACCCCAACATCGCCAGATCCTCCGACACCGCCAAGGGCACGAAGAAGGTATCCGTGAAAGGCAACCCTGTCTGCGTGAAGGACTCCAACTTCAGCACCAGCACGGGCGATGAGGCAGGTACAGCCGGAGGAGGCGTGGCCTCCAACAAGACAAAGGGCAAGGCAGAGTTCGTCAACTTCTCCTTCGATGTGAAGTTCGAGGGAAAGAACGTGGCACGCGCGTTCGACATGATGCTCCACAACGACAAGAACACGCCCCCCTTCCCCCTTCTCCAGGGCCCCGTCATTGCCCTGGGCAAGAAGGAGGGGAAGCCCAAATGCCGTTTCTGTGATCACGACGTGTAACCCTCCTCATTCCGAGAGGTGCAGACATGAGCTCACGCGCGAACACCCTCGCTGACTCTCTTTCTCCCGCCACGGAGTCCCCCCAGCGTCTCTGGGGAAGTCTCACGGGATGGATTGCCTGCCGTGATGACTCCGGCGGGCTGTGGGTCGACTTCCCCGGCAACAAGACAGGCCCGGTTTCGGCAAGGCTGGCGACCGTGATCGATGCCCAGACCCTCCAGGCCGCGGTCTCCCACCACCAGAAAGTGGTGCTCCTGTTCGAGCAGGGAGATCCGACCCGACCCTTCATCATGGGCCTCATCCAGGACCCCAGCCCGTCTCCACTGGTGGACGAGTTACTCGAAGCTCAGGCTCAGCCCTCTGCCTCACGTCCGACCGAGGCCAAGGTGGACGGGCGCAGGGTGCTCATCGAAGGCAAGGACGAGATCGTCCTGCAGTGCGGCGAGGCCAGCATCACCCTGCGGCGCAACGGCAAGGTCATCGTGAAGGGCACCTACCTGGAATCACGCGCCACGGGTACCCACCGCATCAAAGGCGGTTCCGTGGAGATCAACTAGCACAGCCCTCTCGAGGAGGGACCTCCGATGCTCTGGGATATCTACGAGCAGCACCAGGAAGAGGCGGGCTTCTTGTGGAGCCAGTGGGAGCAGGCCCTGGTCTCGGCCGACCACGTGCTCGCCGAGCTCGCGCCGCTGGAAGAGCGGCTCCATGCTCACCTGGATGGGCTCGTTCTGGGCAGGGAGCCTGTTGTCAGGCGCATTCTGCTGCCAGCGCTTGCTTCAGATGATCCGGAGCTCATCTGGACCGCCACCTCCGCCCTGCTACTCGGCCGTGTTGCTGGAGCTTCCGAAGAAATCCTCGAGCGGGCGCGCTCCGCCGACGACGTCGCGCTGGCTGCCATCCGGCGAGCCCTGGAGGTGCTGGAGCCCTCCGATCTTCCCCCGTGGCTCTCGTCGCTTTCCCAGAGAGAAGACCTGCGACTGCAGCTCCTTGGACTCCAGGTGATGGGCTTCCATCAGTGTGCCCCCGCAGTAACTTGTAGATCCCTGTCCACACACACCTCCCCGAGACTCGCCGCGGCGGCCATTCGTGCCGCAGGTAGTTCGAAGGTCGAGCTTGCTCCCACCATGCTGGAGCAAGCCCTGGCATCTCCAGCCTTGGAGGTTCGGGATGCAGCCCTGGAAACGGGAGCCCTTCAAGGTTACCGCGCCATCTGGGACTGTTGCCGGACAGCCCTCCAGGACCGGTCCCGCATCACTCCGCGCCTGCTGCTTCTGCTGGCCCTGGGTGGTAGCGAGAGAGATCTCCAGAACGCCGAAGCGCTGCTCTCCAACGAGGAACTCCAGCCCGAAGTGCTCTGGGCACTCGGCTTCAGTGGGCGCATCACTTGCGCCGACGCCTGCCTCGCGTTCATGCGGCACCAGCCCGTCGCAGCGCTCGCGGGCGAGGCCTTCACCGCCATCACCGGGCTGCGCATCGAGGGTCCATATGCCGCCGAACGTGAAGACGCGGGGGCACTGGAGCCCATCCCGATCGAGCAGGAGAAACTCGACGCCCATCTCCTCCCCGACCCTACCGACACGCTGCCGCTGCCACAGGCGGAGGCCATCACTCATTGGTGGCAACAGGCGCGTCGTCACCTGAACTCCCAGGAGCGCTATCTGGAGGGACGTCCCCTCAACAGCCAGACCTTGCAAGGCGCACTCATCTCCAGCGCCATGAGACGTCGCCACGTTCTCGCCCTGGCGCTCGCCATACGCAGCCGAGGCGCTCACCACGTGCCGACCTTTGCCTTCTCAAGACGTCAACTCAAAGTGCTCAGCTCAGGGAGCCCATGACCAGGAGCGGGAGCGAATGGCCCCAACACACACCCACAACCTGCTGGTGACCAGCCTTGGAATGCTCACCTCCGTAGGGCATGACGCTACTACGGCATGCGCGTCCATTCGAGCGGGAATCACTCGCCCCAGGCCCCTTCCATACTTTCGAATCCTCGATGAAGACAGCCAGGACACCGTTCCCTTGGTGGGGCATCCACTTCACGGCATTGCCAATGGCTTCATCCACATGGGGCTCTGGCTCCGATTGAGCCTCGGCTGTCTCAAGGATCTGGAAGCGCAAGGGCCACTGCCGGATGCAAAGGATTCACCTTTCTGGGGGAACACGGGGCTGGTCGTAGTCCTACCTCTCTTGGACGCACAGCGCTTCCAAGGCATCCCTTCGCCAGGAACGGACGAGGAGTCCGTGAAGGAGTTGTTCCTGAAGCGAATGCGAGCACAAGCACCGTGGCCCTTCGAACCGCGCCATATTCAAGTTCTCTGTCGTGGCAATGCGGGATGTGCTGAAGCTCTCGGCATCGCCCAGCGATGGATTGACCATGGATTGGATCGCGTTGTGATCCTGGCCACTGATTCCTATCTGGACCCCTTCACCCTGGAGTGGCTGGACTCCCGACACAGGCTGAAGACCGGTGAACGCCCAGTCGGGCTGATGCCGGGAGAAGCGGGCGCATGCGTGATGATCGAGTCCCGCCGCTCAGCAGCGCGCCGAAAGGCCCCAATCCTAGCGAAGGTCGATGCCGTCTCCAGAGGCCAGGAGCCACGACACTTCTTCCAGAGCACACCGAGTGTCGGAGAAGGCCTGGCCGCCGTGACGGCAGCCTGCCTCGACGGCATCTCCTCTGGAGTACCTTTCAACGGAGACATCGTCCTCGATCTGAATGGCGAGGAGTGGCGAGCGCGCGAATGGGGGAATGCCCTGCTCCGACTCAGGGAGCGCCTGGGCGACTCCATCCGATGGATCCTCCCAGGCTCCTCATGGGGCGACATTGGGGCCGCCAGCGGTGTTGCCGGAATGTGCATTGCGGCCCGCTCATTGGCGCGGGGTTACGCCAAGGCGTCACAAGTCCTCGTCCTCTCCAGTTCGGAGTGGGGCAATGTGAGCGCAATCCTGCTCAAACAGGAGAGATAAGTCATGGCAGATAAAGATCCCTCTCAAGAACAACACCTCAAGGATGTGGCCTCCGCGTTTCATGAAGAAAACGCCAACACCCCGGCGGGCAAGTGCCTCAACCGCCACGTGTCTGTCTGGAAGGAACTCTCCTGCTCACATCGATGGCAAGCCTATCTGCGCGCCACGGAGGACCACTCACTCTACAACTGGCCCAAATACAGACGCTTCACACGAGAGAATCAACAACTCCGCACGGACGCCAAGAAGGACTACATCACGACCTCGAAAGGAGTCCAGACCGTCTACCCGATATATCCAACCTTCTACAGGGAGTTTCTCGACGCCCCCAAGCAGTTCGATTGGGATGTGGAGCAGACTGGCAACTTCAAGTACAGCTGCGTGGTTCCCTACTATCACAACGCACATCACATCGTGACCAACTCAGAACTGCGCAACGCCATCAATGACCTGACGAAGAAGTTCGAGTCGAGAGTGCCTGACGCCAATGCCCTGGTGCGCGGAGGGTTGCTCAAGGCAGGCTACAACATCAACCACAAGATCAACATGATCATCCTCCCCATGGACAAGGTGGTCGCGGACGAACTCAGACTGCCTCGACACCTGGAAGAGGTCACGAGGAAGTCGCACCCAAAATACTCCTCGCAGATCAAGAACCGCCTCGGGGAGATCATGAACGACTATGCTTCGGTGCTGGACCAGGTGGCCCAAGCAGGACAAGATCACGTGATGCCCAACTACGCGCTCTATAAAACCAAGCTGGAGACGCTCTCGACGGACATCTACAGTCAGATCACTTCGAGCACCCGCTCCCCAGACTATGACGGAACCGTGAACACCGTGCTCAATCCCAAGTCCACCCCGAAAACATCCACGCCCCGTATCCTGGGAAAGGGAAAGCGCTGAGTCCCTGGAATCCTCCATGAACTACTACCTGATTGATACATTAGGGGACAGCAACGACGACTCCCTGTGCCTGCTCGACAGCGAACCCCAAGGAATGGGACTCGAGAGTTACTACATGGCTGTCGGCAAGAGGGCTGCCCCCTTCTTTCCTCCCAACGCACAACTCCATATGAGCGAGGAGTATCCGGGAATCACCGTCAGCTCGTTGATCGGGAACTTCAAGCACTATCTCCTCGTAGACACGAAGACCAAGGAGATCTTCGCCCGGCTCTGCACGGATGCTCTAGAGGTTGAGTACCTTCCCTTCAGCTTGATCAATCACAAGGGCCTCGTGCACTCCAAGGATTACTGGTTCATCAACCCCCTCGGCACGTTCGATTGTCTGGACTTCAGCGCAAGTGACATCCAGTACCTTGGGAAAGACATCGTCCATATTCGAGAGTACGTGCTGGATCCCGAGAAACTCGCTCGAGCACCCGACTTGTTTCGCATCGAGCGCTCCGCACAGACGTACGTCATCAGCGAGCGCGTGGTGGACGCGCTCGAAGCGTCTGATCCCACCAACATCCAGGTGACGGAGTTGAGACAATCAGGCCAGAGTTGATTGATTCCAGGAGGGCACGTGACTTCCAAGTTTCTGCCTGTCTTCGCCAAGAATGCCCTGGTCGAAGCCCATCAAATACTCCCCTCCGTGCTGAATGGAGTCGCGACACATGCCGATATCCTGAAGATGTGCCGCTCCTTCCGGCGTAGAGGTATCTGCGAAGTGCTGCTCCACGGCACCCCGGAGCGCCTCCACCACTTCCTGGCCATGAGCGGTCACGCGTACCTGTACTCTCTGTCTCAGGGAAACGAAGAGACCCTTCTGACCAGCAGAGCCCCTCCTCTCCTTGATGCGCTCGCTTGCGGGGACCAGGACACGGCGCGAGCGATCGCTCTGCACAACTCGAAGCCCCTTGACCCCAGGAGAGAGTACGAGGAGGACTTCCTCTTCATGCAGTGTCTGGTGGGCATGGTCACTTCGTCCCCAGTTGGCGACGAAGAACGAGCGCCGCGTGCACGACCGGTCGTCCTCGCGCGTCAGCCCCAAGACGCTCGGAGTGAAGTTGTCGAGTCGCTCCACTACCGGAACGCCGAACAGTTCAATACCGCGCTCACCCAGCTCCTCGATGAGGAGCACGCGCGCTGGCTCCGGCTCCAAGAGAAAGGAAGAGGGCTGGAGGAAGATGCAGCGACAGAGATGCATGTGTGCGTGGAAGGCCTTGCGCTTCTACGGCTGGCCGAGCAACGCGGCCTGCACGTATTGACCGAGTACCTGGCAGTCCCTTCCTTGGTTCGAGTCAAAGTGCCCAATCTTCCAGGACCCGAAGCGTGGAAGGACCCGGCTCGCTGGTAGTCCCGCGATCCGACAATGGACCGGAGTGGCAGTCCGGGTGGCACGCGAGTACGGTCGTCCTTGCCGTGCACAAGGCCGTCCCCACACTCCTGACGCTACTCCTCGCCGCTTGCGCCTCCGCGCCGCAGCCCGCGCCGGCGAGTGACGCGCGTTCCTCGCCTGCCCTACCCTCCGTGCCCCCAGCCCCGCGCACGGAGGCGGGTGTGCCGCCCCCGTTGCCCGGGGAACTGTCCACCCCCGCGGACGTGAAGCGGCTCGACTTCCGCGGCGGCGAGCCCCAGGTGCCCATCCGGCTCATGGAGGGCCGTCCCGAGGTGATCTTCTCCCCTCGCACCCGGATGCGGCTGCGCTTCGGCGGGCCGGATGACAAGGTGCTCGAGGCCCCAGCTGGTTCGGTGTGGAAGGTCCGCGTCTCCCAGGGAGAGCCCGCCGTCCTCTCCGTGAGGATCCAACTGGGCGAGTTCCGCTTCTCGGACAAGGCCGGGCTCGCCGAAGAGCAGCAGGAGTGGCAGGCCCGAGGCCTCTCCACACGCACTCAAGTCGTCGGCGCGCTCTATGGCATCGCGGGCAAGGTGATCGACAACCGGCGCTACCTGCTCCTGGTGGACGAGGAACTCTCTCCCCAGGCCGCGGCGGCACGGCAGGCGGAGTTGCTGCGCCAGTCCGGTGCACGCACGACGCTCTTCGAGGAGGTGCAAACTCCGGCGCGCGGCATCCTCGAAGTGAGGGATGCAGCGGGCAATGTGGTGGGGCTGGCGCAGGACTCGCTGATGGCGGAGACCAAGGACGACTCCGGCTTCGACATCCGCCAGGTGGAGTACCACGTCGGCTACGAGAACCACGGCTTCGAGGACCGCAGCTACCGGGGCGCGCTCCAACTCACGGTGGATCGCTTCGGGACGCTGGCCGTGGTGAACGTGGTGAAGCTGGAGGATCTGCTCAAGGGGCTGGTGCCCTCGGAGACCTATGCGCGCGCGCACATGGAGGCGCTCAAGGCACAGGCAGTGACGGCTCGGGGCGAGGTGCTGGCCAAGGTGGGCACCAAGCACCTCGCGGACCCGTACCTGCTGTGCTCCGAGCAGCACTGTGCCGTGTACCGCGGGCGCACCGGTGAGGCGCCCAGCACCACCGCAGCGGTAGAAGCCACCCGAGGCGAGGCGCTCTTCTCCAAGGACGGGCGGCTGGTGGACTCCGTCTACAGCGCCGTGTGCGGCGGCCACACGGAGAACAACGAGGTGGTGTGGGGCGGACCGCCGGATCCCAGCCTGCGCGGTCAGCCGGATCTGCTTGAGACCTCTGCCGGGCAGCCGAGCCCCCAGGATCTCGAGTCGTTCCTCGCAGCCACGGATCTACCGGCCGCGTGCCGACTCTCCAGCCTCGCGCAGCCCAACAAGTTTCGCTGGGAAAAGCGCTTCACGGCCGCGCAGGTGAACGCCTTCACTGAGAGTCTGGGCGTGGGTCCCGTGCAAGCGATGACGCTCTCCGAGCGAGGCGTCTCCGGCCGGGCCCGCGTGCTGACGATCTCCGGCGAGAAGGGAGCCACCCAGATCCGAGGTGAGCTGAACATCCGCAAGCTCTTCGGGATGCTCAACAGCAGCATGGCGGTGGTGGAGCCCACCCGGGACGCCGAAGGCCGCATCCTCGCCTGGGTGTTCCGCGGCGGCGGCTGGGGCCATGGCGTAGGCATGTGTCAGACAGGCGCCATCGGGCGAGCCGAGGCCGGCCAGCGCTACCGGGACATCCTCCGCCACTATTACAACGGCGCCGAGGTGGCCCCCATCTACTGAGCCGCTGGCGGCTCCGGGCGCTCCCTTGCCCCTCTCCTCCCAGGGGGGCAGGACACGGCCTCCCCCCTCCCCCGCTCGATTTTCCGTCGCGTTCACGAAAAATTTCAGCGGTCTCCTGTTCTCCTGGCGACGGCTCGGGAGTACCTAGGCCTTTCAAGGGTTATCATCCAGGACGTGGTCACGCACACATCGGCTCCAGACAGGCGCAGGCGCAGGCGAGAGGGGCCTGGACGGGCCCTCGTGGCCTTGGTGCTCGCCCTGCTGGCCCATGTGGCCTTCGTGGGGCTGCTGCTGCTCGTGTCCAACGTGCACCTGCCGGGCGGAGAGAGGCGGATCACGCGGCCCCCGAGCTCCGTGGCCATGCGGCCGCTGACAGCCGATCAGTGGGCCAAGAACCGCGGCGAGTCCAAGCCCGCGAAGTCCCAAGTCACCGAGCGTCCCCGCCTCGACAAGAAGAAGGAGGAGGAGAAGAAGAAGGACGAGACGCGGCCCAACGGCCAGGTCGTGGACGTGGCCAAGGGCAACGAGGAGAAGGCCCCGGACGCGAAGTACCTGGCCGAGCACGACAACAAAGTCGAGAAGGAGACCAAGGCCAAGGTCCAGACGCCCTTCTACCGCAACGCCATGCCCCAGCAGACGGCGCCCCAGAACCGCGACGGCGCGGGGCAGCAGTCGCAGGAGCAGCCCAAACTGGCGGGCAACAACGGCATCGGCGCGGACGATCGGCCCATGAGCCCGGGGGACCACAAGCCCAAGTTCGAGGTCCCCGACGCCCACCGCAAGCAGGAGATCGCGCTGAAGACAGATCCGGACTCGAAGGGGCCCGGCCCCCAGGTGGCCAACCGCAACGAGAGCGACGAGGTGAGGGGCAACGCCAAGCGCCTGAACATCCAGCCGGGCACCGGCATGGGCGACGAGGAGGGCTCCAACGGCCGCGCGGGGCTGCCCGGCGTGGCCACGCTGATGCCGTCACAGGCGGTGATGGACAAGATCATCGGCGCGGCGCCCAACGATCACCTCAAGGACGCCGAGGAGGGCGATGGCACCTTCCTCAACACCCGCGAGTGGAAGTACGCCAGCTTCTTCAACCGCGTGAAGCAGAGCGTGGGCATGCACTGGAACCCCAACACGGAGCTGCGGCGCCGGGATCCCACGGGCAACATCTACACCGGCAAGGATCGCTACACGCTGGTGAACGTGACCCTGGATGAGAAGGGCATGGTGCAGGACATCCGGGTGGAGAAGAGCAGCGGACTGGATTTCCTGGACATGGAGGCCGTCGCCTCGTTCCAGCGGGCTCAGCCCTTCCCCAACCCGCCGGCGGGGCTGCTGGACTCGGACGCCACGGTGCGCTTCTCGTTCGGCTTCTTCATGGAGATGGGGGGCGGCCCGCGGATGCGGCTGTTCCGTCAGTCCAACTGACAGTTGGTGAATCCGCACTCGCGGACAGGGCCTGGAGGCAGGTAGGGTTGGGGCTTCGTGGAAGCCTCGCTCTCCAACCGTCAGGACGCCCACGCGGAGCGCAACCGGAAGGTCCGGCAGGTGCTCGCGGCCATCCTCGTGGCCAACTGGGCCGTGGCCACCGCCAAGCTCCTCTTTGGCGTGGTGTACCAGTCAGCCTCGGTGACGGCGGACGGGTTGCACTCGTTCATCGACGGCAGCTCCAACATCCTCGGGCTGGTGGCCATGACGGCGGCGGCCCGGCCCGCGGATGAGGATCACCCCTATGGCCACGGCAAGTTCGAGGCGATCGCCTCGCTGGGCATCGGGGCGATGATCGGCATCGGCATGCTGGAGCTGGGGCGCATGGCGCTCGACTCGCTGCTGCATGACAAGCACGCCCAGGTGACGCCGATCATGGCCGGGGTGATGGTGGTCACCCTGGTGGTGAACCTGGCCGTCACCCGTGTGGAGCGGCGCTTCGGAGAACGGCTCAAGAGTTCGCTGCTGCTGGCGGATGCCAACCACACACTCTCGGACGTGTACGTCACCCTGGCGGTGCTGGTCTCCTTGGGGCTGGTGTGGCTGGGCTACCCGCGCGCCGACGGTGTGGTGGCGCTGCTGGTGATGGTCTTCGTGGCCTATGTGGCGTACGGCATCGTCCGGCAAGCAGTGGGTATTCTCTCGGACACGGCGCGACTGGACGCGGTGCAGGTGGGGCAGCTCACCATGGGCGTGCCGGGTGTGCTCTCGTGCCGGGACGTTCGCAGCCGCGGCATGGAGGACAGCGTCTACGTGGATCTGAAGATCGAGGTGGATCCCCAACTCAGCACGGCTCAGGCCCACGAGGTGGCGGATCAGGTGGAGCAGCGGCTCCACAGCGCGTTCCCGCAGGTGGTGGATGTGGTGGTACACGTCGAACCGGCACGGGTCGTGAACTCACTGCAGGTGCGTTGATCCTGAAACACCGATTGCCCCGAGGAGAGCGATGAGTACAACACCGATGTTCACAGCCGAGGGCATGACGCTGCGCGACTGGTTCGCCGGGCAGGTGCTGGCGGCTCGGCTCGCGCACCCGTACACGACCCAAGCGGAGCTGCAGAACGGCGCCAAGCTCGCGGCCTGGGCGTACGGCGTGGCCAAGGCGATGATGGTGGAACGCGAGCGGATCTATGCCGAGGAGGAGCGGGCCATGTGGGATCCGGCCGTGCCTCCCCCCGCCGCCGACAAGCCTCCAGAGCCCTGAGCTTCTGGCTCCGCGAGGAGCTACTCGGTGGGCAACAGATCCGTGGAGATGCGCTCCGGGAGCAGAATCGGGGTGGCGCCCACGTGATCGATCCGGTAGCTCACCGTGGCAGTGCGGCTCGGACAGCAGAGCGGATCCTTCGCGCGGTACCGTGCGAAGTCCGCCATGACGGTACCGTCGTCTTCCACCCGGGCCTGGAGGAGCTCACCGTCGGCCTGGCGTTCCATCGGTTGAGGAGCCACCGTCCCCGCGAACTGGCCTTCCGAGAAGACGAAAACCTGGAAGGCAGTGGGGCGGCACTCGCCATCGAAGGCCTGAGTGCCCTTCACGAGAGCCAGGGCCCCGGCCCTCCGAGTGGGCTCGACGAGCATCCACCCTGCCCCTTCGACGCGGCGCTCCTCGTCAGTATTTGCGCTGAGGATCTCCGCCTTGCAGCGGGCCCTGTCCAGCGGCTGCGTGGGCTCGGTAAGCGGGATGTTCGAGCCCACGTTCCAGCGGAGGCTGGAGCTGTCGAGCCAGGATCGCTGTAGCGTGGGCTCCGAGGAGAGAGGGATCTCCCTGGCCCAAACCGGGGCTGAGAGAAGAAGGAGCCCCACGGGCACTCCGCATGCGAGAGACAGCTTCATTCGACTCACCCTCCTTGCCAGGCACCCTGCCCTGCCTCCCCCTCACCGTAAGCACCCGCTCGTCGGGTGACACGAGGGCCAGCAGGCTCGTCTTGGAGAGAGAGCGGCCAGACAAGCGGTGAGCCTGACTGTGGGCTACGCGGCCTTCGGCGGCACCGGGTTCATGTACTCCTCGATCGGCGGGCACGAGCACACCAGCTTCCGATCGCCCAGTACGTTGTTCAACCGTCCCACCGACGGCCAGAACTTGCCCTCGTGCACCCACTTCGCCGGAAACGCAGCCTTCTCTCGCGAGTAAGGCCGGTTCCACTCCGGAGCCGTGATCACCCAGGACGTGTGCGGCGCGTTCTTCAGCACGTTGTTGTCCTTCGGCGCCTTGCCCTCCTCGATCTCACGGATCTCCTCGCGGATGGCGATCATCGCGTCGCAGAACCGATCCAGCTCCGCCTTCGACTCGCTCTCCGTCGGCTCGATCATCAGTGTGCCCGCCACCGGGAACGACACCGTCGGCGCGTGGAAGCCGTAGTCCATCAACCGCTTGGCCACGTCCTCCACCTCCACCCCCGACGTCTTCTTCAGCGGCCGCAGGTCCACGATGCACTCGTGCGCCACCCCACCCGTCTTCCCGCGATACAGCACCGGGTAGTGCGGATCCAGCCGCTTCGCCACGTAGTTGGCATTCAGGATCGCCATCTTCGTCGCCCGCGTCAGCCCCTCTCCACCCATCAGCTGGATGTACACCCATGAGATCAGCAGGATGCTCGCGCTGCCCCACGGCGCAGCCGAGATCGCTCCAATCCGCTCCGAGCCGCTCTGCGCGATCACCGGATGCCCCGGCAGGAACTTCACCAGGTGCGGCGCCACGCAGATCGGCCCCATGCCCGGACCACCACCGCCGTGCGGGATGCAGAACGTCTTGTGCAGGTTGATGTGGCACACGTCCGCGCCGAGCTGCCCCGGCTTCATCAACCCCACCTGCGCGTTCAGGTTCGCCCCATCCATGTACACCTGGCCGCCACGCTCGTGGATGATCGAGGTGATCTCCTTGATCCCCTCCTCGAACACGCCGTGCGTCGACGGGTACGTCACCATCAGCGCCGCCAGCCGATCCTTGTACTCCTCCGCCCTGGCCCGCAGGTCCCCGATGTCGATGTTGCCCTGCTCATCGCACTTCGTGACGACCACGTGGTAGCCCGCCATCACCGCCGACGCCGGGTTCGTCCCGTGCGCCGACTGCGGAATCAGGCACACGTCCCGGTGCCCCTGCCCGCGGCTCTGGTGGTACGCCCGGACCACCAACAGCCCCGCGTACTCGCCCTGGCTGCCCGCGTTTGGCTGCAGCGAGCACCCCGCGAACCCCGTCACCTCCGCCAGCTGGCTCTCCAGCTGCTCGAAGATCGCCTTGTAGCCCGCCGCCTGCGACGGCGGCGCGAACGGATGCAGCCCGCCGAAACTCGGCCACGTCACCGGGATCATCTCCGCCGTGGCGTTCAGCTTCATCGTGCACGAGCCCAGCGGAATCATCGAATGCGTCAGCGACAAGTCCCGCGATTCGAGCCGCCGGATGTACCGCAGCATCTCCGTCTCGGAGTGGTAGCTGTTGAAGACCGGGTGCGTCAGGTACGCGCTCTGCCGCCGCAGCCCCGCCTCCACCGGGCTGCTCAGGTTCGCGCCCAGCTCGTCCAGCGTCACGCCCAGCGCCTTGCCCGCCGCGAACGTGCCGAGAATCGCCTCCACGTCCGCCGGCCGCGTCGTCTCGTCCAGCGACACGCCAATGGAGCGCTCGTCGATGCGGCGGAAGTTCATCCCCTTCGCCTCGGCCGCCGACAGCACCGTGCGCACCTGCGCCGGAGACAGCTCCACCCGAAGCGTGTCGAAGAACTGATCGTGCCGAGGCTTGTACCCCAACTTTGCCAGCCCCTGCGCCAGCAGCACCGTCAGCCCGTGCACCCGCTCCGCGATCGCCTTCAGCCCCCGCGGCCCGTGGTACACCGCGTACATCCCCGCCATCACCGCCAGCAGCACCTGTGCGGTGCAGATGTTGCTCGTGGCCTTCTCGCGGCGGATGTGCTGCTCGCGCGTCTGGAGCGCCATGCGCAGCGCACGCCGGCCCTGTGCATCCTCGGACACGCCGATGATGCGGCCCGGCATCAACCGCGTGTACGCGTTCTTCGTCGCGAAGAAGCCCGCGTGCGGACCGCCATAGCCCATGGGCACGCCGAACCGCTGCGCGCTTCCCACCGCCACGTCCGCCCCCAGCTCGCCCGGAGGAGTCAGCAGCGTGAGCGCAAGCAGATCCGTGGCCATCACCACCAACCCGTCCGCCGCGTGCACTTTCTCCACGAACGCGCGGTAGTCATTCACCACGCCGTCCGAGGCCGGATACTGCAGCAGCGCGCCGAAGAACTTCTTCGCGCCCAGATCCACGGAGCGGTGATCGCCCACCACCACCTCCACACCGATCGGCGCGGCACGCGTGCGCACCACATCGATCGTCTGCGGGTGGCACGCCTCCGAGACGAAGAAGGCGCCGCCGTCGCCGTCACCCTTCACGTGCAGGGCCATGGTCATGGCCTCGGCCGCCGCGGTGCCCTCGTCCAGCAGGGACGCGTTGGCCACCTCCAGCCCCGTCAGATCCATCAACATCGTCTGGAAGTTGAGCAGCGCCTCCAACCGGCCCTGAGCGATCTCCGCCTGGTACGGCGTGTACTGCGTGTACCAGCCCGGGTTCTGGAAGATGTTGCGCAGGATGACGTTCGGGGTGTGCGTGTCGGAGTAGCCCATCCCGATGAAGCTCTTGAAGCGCTGGTTCTTCGCGGCGATGCCCTCGAGCTGCGCCAGCAGATCGTGCTCGCCCACCCCCACCGGCAGCCGCAGCGGCTCCTTGGAGCGAATGGCCTGAGGCACCGTCCGGTCGATGAACTCATCCAACGAGCTGGCCCCCAGCACGGCCAGCATCGCCTTCAGCTCGGGATCATCCGGCCCGACGTGACGACCAGCGAAAGACTCCTGATACTTCCAGTTAAGGGACATGGTGTTCGTGCGCTCGGGTACGAGGTGAATCAGAGGCCGTCTCTAACAACCGGCCCAGGCGGATTCAGTGCGCCAAGGGGGCTACTCGTTCTTCAGCAGCTCGCCGTAGGCCTTGGCATCCAAGAGATTGCCCAGTTGCTTGGGATCCGAGGGTTCGACCTCGATGATCCACCCATCGCCGTACGGATCATCGTTCACCGTGTCCGGCTGCTCAGTCAGCTCGTCGTTTACCTTCACCACCTTGCCGCTGATGGGGGCAAACAGCTCGGACACGGCCTTGGTGGACTCGATGACACCGAACTGCTCGCCCTCGGTGATGGTGGAGCCCACCTTGGGCAGCTCCACATAGACCACGTCGCCCAGGGACTGCTGGGCATGGGCCGTCACACCTACGACGACGACGCTGCCCTGTTGGCGCGCCCACTCGTGATCCTTGGTGTACTTCAGCTCGGCGGGAATGTCGGACATGGGTTGTTCCTCGAAAGGGGGCTACGGCTTCTTCCAGAAAGGCGTCTTGACCACCTGTGCGGGCACCGGCCGGCCGCGAATGTCCACATCGAAGGTGGAGCCCTCGGCGGAGAGCTCGGCCGGCACGTAGCCGATGCCAATCGGCTTCTTCACGGAGGGCCCCATCGTACCGCTCGTCACCTCGCCCACCTTCTGCCCGCCCTTCATGATGGAGTAGCCGTGGCGCGGAATGCCGCTGCCGGTGATCTCGAAGCCCACGAGCTTGCGCTTCAACCCTTCGGCCTTCTGCCTCTGCAAGGCATCCTTGCCGATGAAGCCGCCCGGCTTGTCGAGCTTCACGATCCAGCCCAGGCCCGCCTCCAGCGCGGTGTGCGCGTCGTCGATGTCATTGCCGTAGAGCGCGTACTTCATCTCCGTGCGCAGGCTGTCTCGAGCCCCCAGGCCGCACGGTTTCACGCCGTCCGCCTGGCCCTCCTGCAGCAGCGCGTTCCACAGCTTCTCCGCCTCGTTGGCGGCGCAGTACAGCTCGAAGCCGTCCTCACCCGTGTAGCCGGTGCGCGAGATGATGCACTTCACGCCCGCCACCTCGCCCTCCGTGAAGCGGTAGGTGCCCACCTTGGACAGGTCCGCCTTCGTCAGCCGCTGAACCAGGCCGGGGGCCTTCGGGCCCTGCACGGCGATCTGCGCGAACTCGTCACTGCGATCCACCGGCTTCACACCCTGGGCATGGGACTGCATCCAGGCGAAATCCTTCTCCCGGTTGGAGGAGTTGACACAGATGAAGATGCGCTCGGGCGAGAAGCGGTAGGCGACGATGTCGTCCACGAAGGTGCCCTGCTCCGTGAGCAGGCCCGAGTACAGCGCCTGCCCGTCCGCGCACCGGGTCAGATCATTGGAGATGAGATGGTTGACCGTCTCAAGGGCCCCCTGGCCGCGGAACTCGATCTCGCCCATGTGGGAGACGTCGAACAGCCCCACGGCGTTGCGCACCGCCTCGTGCTCGCCGATGACGGAGGTGTACTGCACGGGCATGTCCCAACCTACGAAGTCGACCATCCGAGCGCCCAGCTTCCGATGGGCCTCGTTCAGGGGCGTGCGCCGGGGCATTGTCTTCTCCTCTAGAGGGGTGGGGGGTAAAAGCGGGCGGACTATAGCCGCGCACCTCTTCCAATCAAGGCATTCGGGGACCGGCTACACTGGGCTCAATATGAAGATTCGTAATCGCTTGAATCCTTCCAACCCGTGCTTCTCCTTCGAGTTCTTCCCGCCCAAGACGGACGAGGGCACGGAGAACCTGTTGAAGGCGCTGGAAGATCTGGCGCCGCTGGAGCCCGGCTTTGTCTCGGTCACGTACGGAGCGGGCGGGAGCACGCGCGACAGGACGCTGGATCTCGTCACCCGTATCAAGAAGACCACCGGCATCGAGGCCATGGCTCACCTCACCTGCGTGGGGCACAGCCAGGCAGAGCTGCACGAGGTGCTCAAGCGCCTGGCCGAGGCGAAGGTCGAGAACGTGCTGCCCCTGCGCGGCGATCCCCCCCGGGGGCAGACGAACTTCGAGCCCACGCCGGGAGGCTTCCACTACGCCTCGGAGCTGGTGCAATTCATCCGAGAAGAGGATTTCAACTTCTGCCTGGGCGGGGCGTGCTATCCGGAGGGCCACGTGGACACGGCCTCGCGTGACGCGGACCTCCAGAACCTCAAGGCCAAGGTGGACGCGGGGCTGGACTTCCTCATCACCCAGCTCTTCTTCGACAACGCCTTCTACTTCGACT
Organism: Hyalangium versicolor; assembly: GCF_020103695.1. GTDB lineage: Bacteria > Myxococcota > Myxococcia > Myxococcales > Myxococcaceae > Hyalangium > Hyalangium versicolor. The sequence continues at coordinate 246,431 of NZ_JAHXBF010000003.1, read as the reverse complement.
TCGTGGAGCGGGCCCGCCGCATCGGCATCAACGTTCCCATCGTCCCCGGCATCATGCCCATCACCAACTTCGAGCAGGTCCACCGCTTCACCCGCATGTGCGGCGCCACCGTGCCCATGCGCCTGGGGCTGCAGCTCGAGCGCGTCAAGGACCAGCCCGAGGCCGTCATGCAGCTCGGCGTGGCGCACGCCACCGTGCAGTGCATGGAGCTGCTGGCGCGCGGCGTGCCCGGCATCCACTTCTACACGCTCAACAAGTCCCCGGCGACGCGGATGATCGTAGGCGCGCTGAGGGCTCGATCATGAGCGGTCCCGGGCTCAACCTGCCCCGGAGCGATCCGCGCTTCCCCGCCCTGAGGCTGGTCCGCGCCCCGGCTTTCCTGCTGCTGTGCGTCGGAGCGCTCAACCTCATCATGTGCATCATCCTGCTGGGGCTGGCGGGCCTCACCATGGCGGGAGTGCTCACGGCGGAGCGGTTGACCGCGCTGAAAGAGTTCTCGCCGTCGTCCTTCCTGCTGCCGGCCGCCGCCGCCATCATCTGCGGCGTGCTCTCCATCTGGGGCGCCCTGAGCGCGCTGAACCTGCGCGGCTACGGGCTGGTCATCGTGGGAGCCATCACCGCCTCCTTCTGCCTGTCGCCCACCGTCTGCGTGGGCATCCCGGCGACGTGCTGGATGCTCTTCATCCTCAGCAACCCCGAGGTGAAGAAGGCCTTCACGGCCTGACGGCAGGCTCAGGTCAGGCGAGGCAGCTCGACGGTGAACGTCGTCCCCTCCGCCTCCGTGGAGCGCACGGACACCGCTCCTCCGTGCGCCTGGACGATCTGCTGGACGATGTAGAGCCCCAGGCCCACGCTCCTACCCGAGCGCTCCGTGTCATGGGAGCCCCGCTTCATCGCCTCGAAGAGGTGCGGGAGCAACTCCTCGGGGATGGGGCGACCCCGGTTGTGGACCTCGATCAGCACCGCCTCGTGCTCGGCCCGAGTGCTCACTCGGACCGGCGTGTCAGGTGCCCCGTAGCGCAGCGCGTTGGTCACCAGGTTGGTGACCACCTGGGCCAGCCGATCCGGATCCCACTCGCCCAACCCGTCGCCCCCGTGGCTGGCGTGGAGAGCCCTCTCCGGCCACGCGGCCTGGCTCTCTTCCAACACCTGGCGCACCAGCTCGTGCAGGTTGGTCGTCCGGCGTTGGATCCGGATGCCTCCGCCCAACCGCGCCTGGGTGAAGTCCAGCAGATCCCCGATGAGCCGGTTGGCGCGCTCCGCGCTGGAGAGGATCCGCGAGGCGCCCTTGAAGGCCCGCTCGCCCAGCCCGTCCTGCTTGAGCAGCATCTGGGCCGACATGAGGATGGCGCTCACCGGGTTGCGCAGATCGTGGCTCACGATGCCGATCAGCTGCTGCTCGAACTGAGCCCGCCGCCGAGCCTGCTGCTCCAGCGCCTCGGCGCGCTGGCGGGCCCGGACCAGCTCCGTCACATCCACCGCGTGCGTGAGCAACCCGTCCACTCGGCCCTGCGCGTCGTGGATCGGCTGGTACACCAGGTTGAGGAAGGCCTCCTCCAGCGTGCCGTCTCCGCGCCGATCCAGGGACACCGGGTACTCATGGCCCACGAAGGGCTCACCGGTCTGCAGCACCCGGAGGAGGACCTCCAGATATCCCGGCTGCTGGAACAGCTCAGGCTGCGCCTCTCGCAGGGGCTTGCCCACCAGCCCCGTGCGCCCGGAGAACTTCTCGTAGAGCGGGTTGGCGAACTCGAAGACGAAGTCCGTGCCCCGCATGATGGCGATCGCCGCGGGCGCCTGCGTCACCAGGGCATGCAGGCGAGCGCGCTCGTTCTCGGCCTCGGCGCGGGACTCCTTCTCTCGCGTGAGCAGCCGCGCATTCTGGATGGCCAGGGACGCCCGGTCCGCCAACTCCTCCAGGAAGACGAGATCCGTCGGGCCGAAGGGCCGCTCCCCATCCTCGCGAGACACCTGCAGCGTGCCGATGATCCGTCCGTGCTCCCGAAGCGGCACCAGCATCAGCGTGCGCGGAGTGAAGCGCGCGGTATAGGCGCGGTGGGCCTCGGGCAAGGCTACCAGCAGCTCCTCGCGAGAGACTCGCGGCAGCAGGAGCGACTGTCCCGTGCGCACCACCATTCCCGTGAGGCCCTCGCCCACCGAGTGCGATGCCCGCTCCACCAACCCCTCGAGCACCTTCCGCGCCTCGGAGTCCGAATGGTAGGCCGCCGCGGGCATGACCTCCTGCCCGTTCTCGGTGAGCAGGAAGAGCGCGCACGCTCCGTCGATGATCGTGGCCACCAAGCGAACGATGGCGTTGACGAGGCTCCGCAGATCAGCGCTGGCCTCGGAGAAGACATGCGAAGCCTCCGCGAGGATGAAGAGCCGCTGGGCCGCGGTCTCCGCCTCGGCACGGGCGTGGCGCTCCCGCTCCAACAACTCACCACGCTGCTGCTCGGCGCGCCGCTGCTCCCGCAGATCCTCGACGTAGATGCACACTCCGAGAATGACGGAGTCGCTCCGGACCGGATAGTAGCTGGCGCGCGAGTAATGGGACTCCGGCGAAGCGCCCGCGGCATCCCACTCCACCTCGATGTTCTCCAGCGCATGTCCCGTGGCCAGGACGTGCTCGATCCGACGGATGGTGGCCTTTGTCGACTCCGAGTCCGCGGGGAGCACCTCGTCAAGCCTTCGGCCGTGGTGTTCGCTGGCTGGCAGGCCGTTCATGGCCGCCAGCGCCTTGTTCACGCGCTGGTAGCACAGTCCGGTATCCACGAAGGCGATGCCGATGGGGGCGTGCCAGAGCGCTTCGAGCCCCGCGAGGGCCGCACTCGCTGCCACGTCCTGCCACGGAATTGGAGAAGCTATGGAGTAGGCACTCACGCGTGATCGTCCCGACCGGGAAAACTCTTAGCATCCACGAGGCTTCCGCCTCAGATGCCCCCTGGGGTACGCGTCACCTTTCCGACAGGATCTCTGTTCAGCCTGCCATCTCTCCAAGCAGCCAGACGTGCGAAGTGTTCTAGATCCGCTGGATCAACTCCGAGAGCATCGGCTCGACGAGTTCCTGGCCTCGCAACGCCGAGCGCCACCGCTCGGGGATGGCCTGGATGCCGTCGCGCAGTCCCGCGATGCCGCCCGCTACCGCGGCGGTGGTATCGGTGTCATGCCCGAGCGCCACGGCAGCCTTCACCGCACCTTCATAGGTAGCTTCCGCGCGCACGCAGTCCCGAGCCGAGACCAGGCAATCGACCACATAGCCTGATCCATTCCCTGGCTCGGGCCGATCCGGGCGGATGTGGAACTCCAGCTCCGCGTGGGCCTCGAGCGGATCGGGGTACAGGCGGCGAAAGGTGGCCAGCGCCTCGGCCCAGGGATCCGACGCGCCCTCGAGCGTCCTCCGAGCCCAGAGGCAATACAACGCGCAGCACACCTGGGAGCGCAAGTGCCCGTGCGTCACCAGGGACTGGGTCATGGCATCGCGCACGAGAACCTGATCATCCCCGGTGTGCCACAGCGCCAGCGGCAGCACCCGCATCAACGAGCCGTTCCCGTTGTCCCGCTCCCCCTTGGGGCCAGACAGGAGCGCGGGAGTCCCCGAGCGAAAGGTCCGCAGGGCGTTGCTCGTCTGCACGCCCACGTCGAAGACCTCGTAGTCCACGGCCATGTAGCCCAGCTCGTACCAGTTCCAGAGCCGGCGACCGAGGTCCTCGGGATCGAGCTTCTTCCGATACAGGAGCGAAGCCAGGAGGCACAGCGCATGGGCCCCGTCATCGGACCACGTCCCAGGAGCCACTCCCGAGTGCGCGCGATGGAAGCCGGCAGGCGGCTCGAACTCGATCTGCTCGCGGGGAGGAATCTGCTCGGCTGGGTGGAACTCATAAGGGACACCGAGTGCGTCTCCAATGAGCAGCCCGTACAGCCCTCCCTTGATCCGCTCCTCACGCGTCGGCATTACACGCCCCCCGTGGCGGCGATGATCGTGTTGCGCATCAGCATGGCGATCGTCATCGGCCCCACGCCGCCAGGGACCGGAGTGATGGCGGACGCGCGCTGCGAGGCGCTCTGGAAGTCCACATCCCCCACGAGCTTCCCATCGGCCCTGCGGTTCTGCCCCACGTCGATGACGACCGCGCCGGGCTTGATCCACTCGCCCTGGATGAGCTCCGGCACGCCCACCGCGACGACGAGGATGTCCGCCATGGCCACCTCGCGAGGCAGATCGCTCTTGCGGTGGCAGATCGTCACCGTGGCGTCCGCCTGGAGCAGCATCAGCGCCTGGGGCTTGCCCACGATGTTGCTGCGCCCCACCACTACGGCCCGCTTGCCGGCGATCTCGCACTTCGCCTCTTCCAGCAGCCGCATCACCCCGAACGGAGTGCAGGGCCTCAGCCCCGGCTTGCCGAGAGACAACAGGCCCGCGTTGATGGGGTGGAAGCCATCCACGTCCTTCTCGGGGCTCACCGTGGCGATGACCCGCTCCGCGTCGATGTGCCGAGGCAGCGGGAGCTGAACGAGGATGCCGTGCACCGCCGGGTCCGCGTTGAGCTTCTGCACCAGCGCCAACAGCTCGTCCTGGAAGATGCTCGCCTCCAGGTGGTGCTCCCAGGAGTTGAACCCGAGCTCCTCGGCCGCCTTCTTCTTCCCGGTGACGTAGATCTTCGAGGCAGGGTCCTCTCCCACCCGGATCACGGCAAGCCCCGGAGTCAACTCCCGCTGCGCCTTGAGGCGCTCGACCTCCACCTTCACCTCCGCCCTCACCCGAGCTGCCACTGCCTTGCCATCAATCAACTGAGCCATGAACGGACGAACTCTATGCCAAACTGCTCCAGCAAGGGGTGAACGCGGCCGTGGCGCCAGGAAAAGTGCTCGGAGCAATCGTGGGCTTGATGCTGGGTCTCTGGATCGGAGGCCCGTGGGCCATCGTCCTGCTCACCTTCGTGGGTGGGCTGGCCGGCCACTACTACGACAACACCCACGCCATGCCCGCCTCCAACCCGCTCGAGCAACTCGAGGAGGCCGGGCTCGTCTCGAAGGACGACCCGCCGCCCGAGCCCGTGACCCAGGAGGCCATCGACGCCCACGCCCAGGAGCACTTCGCTCGCCACCTCTGCGCCCTCTTCATCGAGGTGGCCCGGGTGGATGGAGAGGTGTCTCGGGACGAGGTGCGCGTGGTGCGCGAGTACTTCCAGGACGAGCTGAAGTATGGCCCCGAGGCCCTCGACACGGTCCGCCTGTACCTCAAGGAGTTCCTCCAGCAGCCCCCACCGCTGGAGGAGTCCATCGCCGCGTGCCGGGACGAGCTGCCCACCTCGGACCGCCTGCTGCTGGTAGACACCCTGTACCAGCTGGCGCTCGTGGACGGCGCCCTCCAGCGCTCCGAGCAGGAGGCCCTGCGCCAGATCGTCAAGGGGCTCGGCCTGAGCGAGGAGGACCGGCGCGCCATCACCGCGCGCTACCTGGGCACGGGCCACACCGAGTACGCGAGGCTCGGGCTGAACCCGGGGGCCTCGGACGCCGAGGTGAAGCGGGCCTACCGCCAGCTCGCCGCCGCCCACCATCCGGATCGCGTCGCCCACCTGGGCCCGGGAGCAGTCGAGCAAGCCACCCGGCGCTTCCAGGAGCTTCAGGATGCATACGAGATGATTCGCCGCCTGCGCGGACTGTAGCGCGTGGTTAAACCTGGAACTGGCACCCGTGGAGAGACAGTGAGCCAACGCAACGGTCCCCCCAAGAAGAAGGAAGAGGCCTTCCACAACAACCCCTTCAAGGACGCCATCAAGGCCATCCAGAAGAAGCCCCCGGAGCCTCCGACGAAGGCCAAGGCCCCTCCCCCTCCTCCATCCAGGAAGAAGCCCGCCCCCGAGGAGGATGATGCCTCGCTCTTCTACTCGGCCATGGATGGCGTCCAGCAGCTCACCAACCGCGGCGAAGCCCCCGCGCCCAACCCGCGCCTGCCCGAGATCATCGACGAGAATGCCGAGGCGCTCGCCCAGCTCTCGGAGCTCGTCTCCAGCGATGGCGACTTCGACATCTCGGACTCCTCCGAGTTCATCGAGGGAGCCAGCCCCGGCATCGATCGCAACCTGCTGCGCGCACTGCGTCGTGGAGACTTCTCGCTCCAGGGCCGCCTGGACCTGCACGGCATGACGCAGGTGGAGGCCCGGGACTCCCTGGAACGTTTCCTGACGGACAGCCGCCGGGCAGGCAAGCGGTGCGTCCTCATCGTCCACGGCCGAGGTTTGCATTCCAAGGACCAGATCCCGGTGCTCAAGGCGCAGCTGAAGGGGTGGCTGAGCCAGAAGCGCATCGGGAGGATGGTGCTGGCGTTCGCCTCGGCCAAACCCCAGGACGGCGGCTCCGGAGCCGTCTACGTGTTGCTCCGAAGGTAGCTGGACGCCCGGGCGGCTCTGTGCATACATACCGCCATGGCTCGCGACCTCATTGATCTTCATATTCATGTGGGCGGCGCCGTGGCGCCCCACATCCTCTGGTCCATCGCGCACCAGCAGGGCTTCAAGCTCCCGGTCAAAAACTACTTCGACTTCGTGGAACTCATCACCTCGCGTCCCGGCAAGGTGGGGAGCCTCGAGGATTATCTGAAGATCCTCCACACGTGGACGGAGAAGATCCAGTCGTCCCCCAGCGCCATCGAGCGCTCGGTGTACGAGGTGATTGGCAAGGAGTACCGCGGCAGCCGGGTGACGCAGATCGAACTGCGCTTCAACCCGATGAAGCGCAACCTCAACTCCGAGCTGGACCTGGATCACATCATCCACGCCGCGCTGCGAGGCATGGATCGCGCCATGCTGGAGTACGGCGTGAAGGTGGGCCTGATCTTCTGCCTGGCGCGCGAGTTCGATCACCCGCTCAACACCATCCTGGTGGAGAAGGCCATCAAGTACCGCACCCGTGGCGTGTACGGCATCGACCTGGCGGGCACGGAGAAGAACGCGCTCGAGCTGCGGCCCGAAGTGGTGAGCCAGTACGAGGATCTCTTCGGGAGGGCGCGCAAGGGAGGCCTCAAGTGCACCGTGCACACCGGCGAGACGAAGGGCACCGGCGCCGAGGGCGTGATGGCGGTGGTCGAGCGCCTCAAGCCCCACCGCATCGGCCACGGCATCCGCGCCGCGTATGACGAGGCCGCGATGAAGCTGCTGCGCGAGCGGGACGTAGTGCTGGAGCTGTGTCCCACCTCCAACCTTCACACCAAGGCCGTGGAAGGTCTGGACGAGCTGCGCCACATCATCAAGACGTTCTGGGACCGGCGGGTGAAGTTCACCATCAACACCGATGGCCCCTATCTCCTGGAGACGGACATGCGCCGGGAGATCGATCTGGTGGAGAAGAACGGCATCCTCACCCCCGAGCAGGTGGATCAGACGCTCGCGTGGGCGCGGCAGTACTCGTTCATCCCCGGTTGAAGCGGGCGGCCCTCGTGTAAAAGGGCCGCATGTACCGACTCCTCCGCTCGCTCCTGTTCATGCTGGCCCCCGAGAGTGCCCACCGCCTGGGCATGCTCGCACTGCGAGTGCTCGGGGCGTGGGCGGGCCTGTGCCGGTGGCTCCGGGCGCGTGCTCTCCGCGAAGCCTCGACGGAGCTCGCAGTGGAAGTGGCCGGCATGCGCTTCGAGCATCCGCTCGCGCTGGCCGCCGGGCTCGACAAGGACGCGGAGGCCATTGATGGCCTGTTCTCCTGCGGCTTCGCGGCGGTGGAGATCGGAACCGTCACCCCGCGCCCCCAGCCGGGCAACCCGCGCCCGCGCCTCTTCCGGCTCCCCGAGCACCGCGCCCTCATCAACCGCATGGGCTTCAACAACCACGGTGCCGCCGTGGCCGCCGAGCACCTGCGCTCGCGAGCCTGGAACCCCGGCCCCCTGGGCGTGAACCTGGGCAAGAACAAGGACACACCGCTGGAGCAGGCCGTGGACGACTACGTGGCCTGCGTGGACGCGCTGGCGCCGCTCGGGGACTACGTCGTCGTCAATGCCAGCTCTCCCAACACGCCGGGCCTGCGCAAACTCCAGGAGCCCGAACAGCTCACGGCCCTGCTGCGCGCGGTGAAGGAGCGTCTGGAGCGCGTAGCTCCCGGCAAGCCCCTGTTCCTGAAGATCGCTCCGGATCTTACGCCCGAGGCGGTGGACGAGGTGGTGGACGTAGCCCGCGCGTGTGGACTCTCGGGGCTGATCGCCACCAACACCACCATCGCCCGTCCCTTCGAGCATCCGCTAGCGAAGGAGGCAGGCGGCCTGTCCGGGGCTCCGGTGCGAGAGCCCTCCAACGCCGTCATCCGGCGCGCCTGGCAGCGCAGCGGGGGTGCTCTTCCCATCATCGGTGTGGGGGGCGTCTTCACCGCGCAGGACGTGTACGAGAAGCTCCGAGCCGGCGCCTCCGTCGTCCAGGCCTATACCGGCTTCATCTACGAGGGCCCAGGCATGGTGCGGCGGATCATCCGAGAGCTGGGTCCCCTGCTCGCCCGGGATGGTTTCCGCTCTGTCCGAGAGGCCATCGGTGCGGATCACCGCGATCCGGTCCCCGCCGATTCCAAGGTGTCCTAACGAAGAAGCCCTCTGTCCTGAGCCGCGCGGAGGGCTGCCCTTTGCTGCCCGATGGCGCGTACGAGCGCCGTCCATAACTCCTCCCCCACGCTCGCGGTCATCCGCAGCAGGGGGGGAACATGGCTGGATCTCGCGTCGTCCCAGGGCTCGTGGGGCTCGTGGTGGTGCTCGGCTTTGCGAAGGTGGCGGAGGCTCAAGGGTGCTCCCCGGCGGCTTGCACCGGTTACACCCAGATTGATCAAACCTTCACCTCGGGCACACGGTGGCAGTTCACCGTGCAGAGCTGTCCGTGCGAGGGGCTCGTCATCGGCATGGCCAGCTTCACGCCCCGAGGAGGCATGACCCGGCTGGTGCTCGCCGAGGGGAGCATCTCGGAGATCCATGTCCCCTACGTCACGGGCAGCCCGCGCCCCCTCGACGTCACCAACGCGGGGCTGGGCTTCAACGCCCTCGCGCTGTCCCCCTCCGAATGCGCGGGCGGAACGCTGCTGGCCAACAACCTGATCTGCAAGAACGTCGACGATCGCGGCTACGCCTGGAAGTACATGAACACCTTCCAGATGGGAGAGAGCGTCTCGGTGAGCATGGCCTCGCAGCTCGGCGAGTACACGTACATCAACCGCTGGGAGTTCCATGACGACGGCACCATCATGCCCAAGCTGGGGCTGGCGGGCCGGCTCCAGCGCGTCATCTCAGGCGCAGCCTATGCGGCCTACGGCACCCGCCTGGACTCCGAAGCCAACGCGACGCCGGCTTATGGCATCTCCCACCTGCACAACGTCTATTACCGGCTCGACTTCGACATCGGGGGTCCGGCGAACGACGCCGTGGAGAGGATGACCTTCCAGCCGTCCACGGCCCCCTCTCCCGACGGCTCCTGCGCCGCACCAGGCTCCTGCGGCATCAACGTCATGACGCACATCCCCACCGAGACCGGTGAGGATCTCGTCCCGTCGAGCTACACCTCGTGGTTCATCTACGACAAGGCGATCACCAACAGCGAGGGGCGCCACATCGGCTACGAGCTCATGCCCAACATCCAGGGGCTATGGGCGGGCCAGGCCACCACCTCGGAGCCCTGGGCCGCGCACGAGTTCTGGGTCACCCGCTACAACGGCTGCGAATCGCTCGCGGTGGGCAACTTCACCCCGCACATCGACTCAAGCTGCAGCTCCGCTCCCTCGAACGTGAGCGCCATGGTCAACGGGCAATCCGTGGACGGACAGGACCTGGTGGTCTGGTACATCAACCGGCACTTCCACATGCCGCGGGACGAGGACCAGAACAACATGCCCATCAAGTGGATGTCCTTCTCCCTCCAGCCGCGGAGCTTCCACACCAAGAGCCCGCTCGACCCCTGAGTCCATCCGGCGTCCGTGCCCCGAGGCCCGCCTCACGCTCCGGCGGGCTTCTCGCTGTACCAGTCCTCGTGGGGGCTCCACTCCTGGCAGCGCAGGCACTGAGTGTTGCGCCACTGCCGCTCGCACTCGGGGCAGCGGCCGCCCGTGTCGAACGTGTTCCACGAGCAGCCGCAGCGGCACCCCCAGCGGTCCGTCTTGCGCGGCCTCCAGCCGCACTTGGGGCAGCGGATGCGCCCGCCGCCCACGAAGTCCTCCAGGCGCTCCTGCTGCTTCACGTCCCCATCGCGCTGGGGATCCTGGGAGTCTCGCTTCGCTTCGAGTGCCACCTTCGACCCGCAAAAAATAAGGGCGCCCGCCGGCCCCTTGGAGTTTGACCGGCGAGCGCCCCGGGCGTCGGCCCTCATGGAGCCGATCCCCTGGACGTCAATCTTGTTGCACCTGGAGCTCTCCGCTCACGGTGCTGACTTGAATCTCGTGGGTGCCCTTCCCGTACTTGCGCTTCACCCCGCCCAGCGCCGTCGCCTGACCGTTGAAGCTGCCGCCCACTGATGAAAATTCCAGCTGCGCGTCCGTGCCCTTCGGCATCTTCAGCTTCACCGAGCCCGAGACCGTGCTCACCGACGTCTCCCCTACCACCCCAGGCTTCAGCACCACCGCGCCGCTCACCGCACTCACCGACACCGCGCCCTGCGAACCGCTCGTCTCCACCCGTCCATCCACCGTGGAGATCTCCTGCTCACCCTCTACCCCCGCCACCTTTACCTCAGCGTTCACAGCGCTCAAGTTCAGCTCTGAGCCGCGAGGCACCTGCACCCGAAAACGGGTTTTCGCCACGTCATTGCAAGAGTGACGCTTCTCTTCGCACGGGCCACAGCACACCCGCGCCCTCACCACGTCGCCTTCCTGGACGACCTCCACCGGAGACTCCCGCCGCCGCGCCTCGCTCCCGTCCTGCAATACTTGGATTAATACGTTATTCCCGTCAACCCCTTCTATCACGATTTCGCCTTCAATATTCGAAATCCGCACTTCCGGGGTTCCATCGGTCTGGAAGTTCCAGGACTGGGGGGCGGGGGCCGCGGCCAGGAGAAGCATCAGCGGCAGGTGCATGCAGTCGAGTCCTCGAGAGGGAGTGTGTCCTCCCTCTACGCCCGGCCGGTGCACCTATTGCGTGGGCCGTGCGACGCGTTGATACAGCGCGTCATGGCGCTGAACCATGCGCTCCAGGGAGAGTTCCCGGCGCACGAAGCCCCGGGCCGCCGCGCCCAGGTCCTTGGCCCGCTCCGGGTGCTCGAGCAGCCAGCGGAAGGCGTCGGCGAGCTCGGCGGGACGCTCGGGCTGCACCACCTTGCCGCGCACTCCGTCGACGATGAGATCCGGGTTGCCTCCCACCGCCGTCACCACCATGGGCAGCCCCGCGGCCATGCCCTCCATTACCGCGTTCGACATGCCCTCGGCCGTGGAGCAGAGCACTCCCAGGTTCGCCCGCGCGTAGAGGGCCGGCACGTCGCCGCGGTGGCCGAGGAAGTGGGCCAGGTCCTTCACGCCCAGTTCCACCGCCTTGCGCTCCAGTTCGGGGCGGCGGGGCCCGTCTCCCACGAAGAAGGCGTGCAGCTTCAAGCCCTCGCGCCGCAGGAGCGCCAGCGCCTGCAGCACATCCTCCTGCCGCTTCACCACGTGGTTCATGTTGGCCACGTGCACCAGCAAGGGAGCGCCCCCAATCTCCGGCACCGGCGACTTGAGTCCCTGGCGGATCCGCGTGTCGAAGCGCGGCAGATCCAGGCCGTTGTGGATGACGCTCACTCGCGACTCGGGCAGGCCCTCCTCCTCCACCAGCATCCGGCGGATGGCCGCCGCGTTGGCCACCACATGGTCCGCCATGCCGGTGAGCCGGGCGAGCACCGCGCGCCGCGCCGGGCCATGCCAGTGCGCCAGATCCAACCGGCTGACGATGACCTTGGCCCCGGCCAGCTTCGCCGCCGGCACTGCGAGCATCGTCGCGTAGAAGTCATGCACGTGGACCAGCTCGATGCGGTTCTGCTCCAGCCACCGCGCCAGCCTCAGCAGCTGCCACGCCGTGTTGGGACGCGCCAGCGAGCCGTGGAGCGGAAACTCCTCCGGCGTGAACCCCAACTTCCGGAGCTCCCCCACCAGCGGCCCCACCTCCTCGAGCACCGACACCTGCAACCGGTAGCTCGAAGGGAGCCCACGCAGCAGCTCGAGAACCTGGACCTCCGTGCCTCCGATGTAGAACGACCGGGTGAACTGCACCAGGCGGATGGGCTCAATGCCCACCACCGCCTCCGCCTCACGCCGCATGCCCTGACCCCTCCCACGCCGCCGCCGAGCCCCTGCCCGCCGGCACCTGTTGCACCACCGCCTGCGTCGACCGCGCCCGCGCCTCGGCGATCCGCTCGGCGCTCGCCGCCAGGCCGAACAGCACGTAGAGGTGCGCGGACAAGATGTAGCCCGAGAACAAGTCACACACGAGGTAGCCCGCCATGGAGGCGGCCAGGGCTCTGCCCAACCACCCCGACTCGCTGTCCTTCGAGCCCGCGAAGGCACCGCCCGTGGCGCCTCCCGCGAACACCAGGAAGAACAGCAGCCCGACGAAGCCCAGCTCGCCAATCACGTCCAGGAAGATGTTGTGCGCCACGTAGGCCCGGCGGGCCTCGGGAGGCGCGTACATCGGCCACGCGTAGCGGAAGCTCCCCGCCCCCACGCCCAGCAGCGGTTTGTCCAGGCTGATGCGCGAAGCCACCTGCCACGCGTACACGCGGCCCATGGCCGAGGCGTCCTCGTGGAAGCTCGTCACCGTCTCGTTGCGCTCCCAGAAGCTCTTCGGCGCGAACATCACCAGGCCCACGGCCAGGATGGAGCCCACCACGATGGCCTGCAGGCGCCGCTTCTCGCGGATGGCCCACACCGCCATCGCCACCGACAGGCCGATGAAGCCGCCGCGCGAGTGGCTCAGCACGATGGCCACCACCGCCAGCGCCGCCGCCACCGCGCACGCAATGCGCATCAGCAGCTTGGACTCCTTGCGCGCCAGGAAGGCCACCGCCAGCGGCACCACCATGCCCATGTTCATGGCCATGTGGTTCGGGTCCGCGTAGACGCCCACCCACCGGGACCGGAAGCCTTCCACCATGTCCACGCCCGCCCGGTACCAATTGATGACACCGATGGACGGAACGATGGACGCCACCACCATGACGCCGGCCACCACCGCCAGCCGCCGACCCGAGGTGATGACGTTGATGATCGTCAGATAGATGGCGGTGAGCTTCAGCAGCTCGATGCCCGTGGCCCGCGTCACGTCCGGAGCCACCGACCAGGCAACCGACGCGAAGGCCAGTCCCGAGAAGGCCAGCAGCGACAGGCCGCGCGCCCCGTCAAAGTAGAGCGGCTCGGCCCGGCCCAGGCGCCGCAGCGCCATCAACCCCGCCGCCAACCCCGATGTCACCAGGGCGAGCCGCAACGGAGCCAGAGCGGGGATCCACTCGCCCGGCACCGCGTACATGACGGCCGCGAATGCCGTCAGCGCATAGAACGCCAGGATGTCCCGCTGCTGCCCCTGTTCCCCAACACCCATACCTTCCTCCTGGCGACTTCGGCGTCAGTTCGAACGCGTGCGTCCAGGGGCGTAGCAGGCAACATGCCAATCACTGCCATCCGGAAAGTCCCGTGGATCCAGAGCCTTGCGATGGAAACCGGGCACTCGAAGGGCAAGCGACTGAAAGAATTACGGCGTCGGAGTGCCCTCCATTGGAAGGATCACAGAGAGGGTCGGATCCAGCCTTCCCTCCTGGAGGTAGGGCGCGGCCAGCTCCGAGAGCATCCGCTCCAGGGTGAACTCCACCAGGCGATACAGCTCCGGCCGGGCATCGGCGGCCACTGCCGGCTCCAGCGCGGCGCGAGCTCGTTCGGCGGCACTGGGACGCAGCCGCGGCGCCTGGGCCGTGCCCTCGAAGAGCCGCTCGCACAGCTCCACTGTGCGACCCAGGGGTACAGGCCGGGGATTCACGCGGCCCTCGAGCACCGCCAGGGCCACCCCCGCAGTGAAGAGGCGCTCCACGCCCAGCACGGGCAGGGCCACGCCGAAGCGGGCCAGCACCTCGCGCGCGGACTCCGCCGTACCGCCCAACAGCCCGCGGAACATCTCCACCTGCGACTCTGCCCGGGCCAGCAGCGCCTCGCTGGCCGCGAGCTCCCGCTTCGAGCGGAACGGGACCGGCTCGGCCCCTTCTACCTTTAGAGCGCGGCGAGGCCGCTTGAGGCGCAGGGCCTCCACGGCAGCCAGTTCCTCGGGGAACAGGAGCAGCGTGTCCTCCAACCGGGCCAGCGGTGCCTTCACCAGGCGATCCGCCCGGAACTTGAGCGCCAGCGTCAGCGAGAAGCCCACCTGGAAGACGCGCTCGAGCTGGGTCTCGCGCACCACCTCCGCGGACCGCGCGGGCTCGCCGCCTGTCAGGTGCTCCAGCCCGAGCGACAGGTACTCGCGCACCATCTCTCCGACCCGGCGCACGGCATCGAGGTCTCCCGGATCCGCCAGCTCGGCCACCAGGGCCGCGTTGGCCACCCCGCGCAGCTCGTCCTCGAGGTTGTCGCGCTCCACGTCCGTCAGCCCGCGAATGGCCGCGTCCAGGTAGTCCACGTGGCCCTGCGTGGGAGCGAGCGCCGTCTGAGTGCTCTTCGCGGGCGCGGGCCCGGTGTCCACACGGCTGAAGAGGCGCATCGCCGCCTCGAGCGTGGGGAAGCCCAGATCCTGCAGCCGCGCCGTACGGAAGCGGTAGGCCGCCTCCTCCATCTCACTGGGGACCTCCCAGCGCGTGGCCTCCATCAATCGCACGGATTCGAAGGGGTTCTCCGCGATCAGATCGTTGAGGATGGCTCGCAGCCCGGCCAGCTCCGCGCCCTCGACCTTGAACTCGACGAGGTAACGCCCCTCGGGCGTCTCCAGCGTCACGCCCTCCGGGTTCACGTCCGGGTTCTCCTCCAGATCGTGAAACACGGTGAACTCGCGCAGCAGGAACTCGAGCACCTCGAGATCCAGGCCGTGCAGCTTGCGGAGGAACTCCTCCGGCTCATCGCCTCGCGCGGCACGCAGCCAGGTGAGCACCGAGTGGGGCTCGATCCTGTCCCGCTTCCAACCGCCCAGATCCACGAAGCCACGGAACTGGGTGGGCGAGGCGAGCTGAACGAGCTCGGTGGCGTCCGCCAGCCCTACTTCCTGGATCGTCGTGAAGAGCTCCTCGACGGGCAGCGAGCGCACCACGGCCCGCGCATCCGCGGACTCGATCAGCGCGTCCATCCGCTTTCGAGGAGGAAGCTGGGCCAGCTGCCGGCGCAGTTGCTGTCGAGCCAGCTGCGCGTCCTTGCCATTTCCCTTGCTGTTCTCGGACACGGCGCGTGCCTACCACAGCCCCTCCCGGGCAGGGAGGGTTTCCCGGCGGCTACCGCTCGCTACTGGATACGAGTGGCGGTGCCGATGACTCCGAGCAGCGCGTTCCACACGTCGTCCACGCCTATCTTCTCCGTGGAGGAGAAGGCCACCACGGCCTCGCGGGGCAGCGAGAGCTCCTGCGCGAGCGCCTGCAAGCGGGGCTTGCGGCGAGCCTTGGGGAGCCGGTCGATCTTCGTGGCGACCACGAGGATCTTCCGGCCCTTCTCCTGCAGATAGTCGAGCGTGAGGAGATCGTCCGGCGTAGGCCCCACCTCGGCGTCGATGATGCTCACCACGATCTCCAGGCGGTGCCTGTTCTCGAGGTACGCGGTGATCATCTTCTCCCACTGGGCGCGCTCGGACTTGCTGGCCTTGGCGAAGCCGTAGCCCGGCAGGTCCGCCAGCCGCACCTTGTAGCGGATGCCGTCGCGCTCCAGCTCCATGTCGAAGAAGTTGAGCGTGCGCGTGCGCCCTGGCGTGTTGGACACGCGCACCAGCTTCTTGCGCCCCGTCAGGGCGTTGATCATGGAGGACTTACCGACGTTGGAGCGGCCCACGAAGGCCACCTCGGCGGCGTGCCCGGTCGGCAGCCCCTTGAGCTCCACGGCGGTGACGACGAACTGCGCATCGATGAGCTTGATCACGCGGCTACTTCTTCGCCGGTTCGGGCGTGGTGGCCTCCGCGCGGGCGTTCTTCTTGGCGCGCTCGGCGGACCAGTGGTCGATGGCCTTGAGCGACTCCTTGAAGTTGAACGGCCGCAGGGAGGGAGAGGAGGCATCGTGGCAGGTGCGGCACAGCTTCTCGGACGGATCCACCAGCCCCACCAGCCGGGCCAGCTCCGGGTCCTTCATGACATAGTCGGGCGCGTAGTACTGCCCTCCCCCGTGGCACGTCTCGCAAGAGATGTTCGTCACCCCCTGGGACTGGTCCGGAGCGTGGCAGGACAGGCACCGCGCGTCCTTCTTCTGGTTCTCCGAGAGCGAATCGGTGGCGCGAGCGTGCTTGGAGAGCTGCCAGGCCGTATAGGCCGCGGGGTGGCAACCCTTGCAGCTCTCCGGGCCGACGAGGTCGGCCGCCCCAGCCGCGACGGACACGACCAGGAACAGGGGCAGGAGCCAGAAGCCGGATGTGCGCATCAAGAGCGCACCTAGCAGAGGCCTCCAGGCGGGGCAAGGCATCTTGAATGAGGGGGCCGACCCGGCGTTCTATATGAGGAACCTTGAGCCCTGCCGGGGCGATCCGTTAGTGAGGTAGCTTGCTCACCAAGGTCAGGAGATCCGTGATGCGTACCCTCGCTGTCGTCGCCGTGCTCATCGCCGCCGTCCCCGCCCTGGCCAAGCCCTGGCAGGGAATCGAGCCCGGAGTCTCCAAGCGGGACGAGGTCATCCAGAAGTTCGGCGAGCCCTCTCGCGTGGTCGCTGGAGAGAAGGAGATCATCGCCTACTTCGGCAAGGAGGCCATCAAGGGCACCACCCAGGCCCAGTTCAAGGTGGACACCGCCACCAAGCTCGTCGAGCGCATCGACGTCTTCCCCGGGCCCGTCATCGACAAGGAGACCATCGAGAACAGCTATGGGCCGGCGTGCCCCAATGGTCCGGCACCCGCCAACCCGTGCTTCGTCAAGAAGGTGACGGACGAGTTCCGCACCTACTACCTCTACTCCAAGCTGGGCCTGGCCATCTTCTTCAAAGAGGACGGCAAGACGGTGCACTCGTTCATCTTCACCACGCTGAAGGCGGCGAAGTAGGCCCGCCTTGCGAGTGTATGGACTGACTGGCGGGATCTCCTCCGGCAAGAGCACGGTGGCGCGGATGCTCCGGGATCTCGGGGCGCACGTGCTGGACGCGGATGTGTTCGCCCGTCAGGTGGTGGAGCCCGGCACCCCGGGACTGGCCGCCGTGGCCGCCCGCTTCCCCAACGTGCTCACCCCGGAGGGACGGCTGGATCGAGTGAAGCTGGGGGCTCGCGTCTTCGCCGATCCCACCGAGCGCGCCGCCCTCAACGCCATCGTCCATCCCCTGGTCGGCCAGGCCTTCCTCGAGAAGATCCAGGAGTTGGCCGCACAGGGAGTGGAGCGCGCCATCTATGACGTTCCCCTGCTCATCGAGAACGGTCTCCAAGGCGGCATGAACGGGGTCATCCTGGTGTGGGTGCCCCGCGCCCTCCAGAAGGCGCGGCTGATGGCCCGGGACGGGGTGGACGACGCGGCGGCGGAGGCTCGGCTGGCTGCCCAGCTCCCCCTGGACGAGAAGCGCCCCCATGCCACCTGGATCGTGGACAACTCGGGAGATCTGGCCTCCACCCGGGCCCAGGTGGAGCAGGTCTGGCAAGCGGTGCTCGCACACGGCTGAGCGCCGGGTATGCTGCGCCGCCCATGAGCGAGACTCCGAAGAAGGCAGCGGCCTCCGGCCCCGGGACTTACTTCATCACCGGCTACCCGGGCTTCATCGGCAAGCGGCTGGTGGAGCGCATCGCCCGTGAGGATCCCCAAGGCCACATCTTCGCCCTGGTTCAGCCCAAGATGCTCAAGGACGCGCAGAAGCACTCGGCGGGGCTCGAGGGCGCGAAGCTGGAGCTGCTCACCGGAGACGTGGTGGACATGCACCTGGGCCTGTCCGGCGAGGAGTACCAGCGCCTGTGCGAGCGGGTAACGGACGTCTTCCATCTGGCGGCCATCTCCAACCTGAGCGCGCCCAAGGAGACGGCCTGGCGCGTGAACGTGGACGGCACGCGCAACATGCTGGAGCTGGCGCGCGACTGCGAGAAGCTGCGCCGCTTCAACTACTTCTCCTCGTGCTACGTGGCCGGAGACCGGGTGGGCGTCATCGCCGAGGACGAGCTGGATCGCGGCCAGACGTTCCGCAACCCCTACGAGGAGACGAAGTTCCAGGCGGAGAAGATCGTCCAGCGCGCCTCCTCCTCCCTCCCCGTCACCATCTACCGGCCCTGCTCGGTGGTGGGGGACTCGCGCACCGGTGAGATCGATCGCTTCGAGGGCCCCTACTACCTGGGCATCCTCCTCGTGACGTCTCCCATGGTGGTGCCGCTGCCACTGCCGGGCAACGGCGTGGCGCCGCTCAACGTGGTGCCCGTGGACTTCATCGTGTCCGCCGTGTGGCACCTGTCCCGCGATCCGCGCGGCGTGGGCCGCACGTTCCACCTGGTGGACCCCAACCCCATGAGCGCCCGCCGCGTGTACGAGCACATCGCGGAGAAGGCCAACCGGAAGCTGCCTCGCTTCAACCTGTCGGCCCGGGCCGCGGACGTCATGCTGCGCCTGCCCGTGCTGGAGAAGCTGGCCCGCCCGCAGCGCGCCGCCATCAGCTACGTCAACCACCTGGCCATCTACAACTGCCACAACACCCTGGAGCTGCTGGACGGCACCGGCATCCGCTGCCCGCCCCTGGCCTCCTACCTGGACCAGCTCATGGCCTACGTGCGCGAGCAGTACCGCAAGCGCCGCGAGAACCTCGAGGTGGAGGACCCGCTGGACCAATCGCCCCCTCCCACCAGCGAAGAGGCTCCCGCCTCACCCCGCTCCTCCCGCCGGCCCTGACCTTTCGCTCGAATTGCCAGCTAACCTCAGCTCTCAGTTTTTTGAGACTTGACGGGCCCTCGCGAATAGTGAAGGGGGCCCCTTTTCATCCCTGTAGTCTCCTGGTTACCATGCGCCCCTCTTCCAACTGCGGGTAGTCAACACGACACCCCCAGGTTTCGGGTCGGGGAGTACAGCGCTTGCCGGAGATCGTTGACAGCAGGCCCACGAGGCCCCTGGCGCCCTGCCCCGCCCCTCTCCTCTTCCATCGACGACGCTTCCCTTGCGCGGAGCGTGTGTCGCCTGTCCTCCCGGGCTGTTGTCCCCTGTGCCGCCTGGAAAACCTAGGAGCCCTCTCCGCCGCGCGGTGAGCACTCCGGGTGCAGTTGCCGTTCGCAGTTCCCCCACGAGCAGTTCCCAGAAGAAGGAAGACGCATGCGCTTGAAGGAAAAGCTGTTGACCACCCTGTTGCTGGTGCCACTCGGCGGCACCAGCGCCTGGGCGAAGGAGCGCGTCAACTTCGACGCGTTTCTCGTGAATCACGAGACCAAGACCCTGGCGGCCTCCGAGTCCGAGCTCCAGTCCCGAGGCGTTCGCGTCGGCTCGGTCGAGGAGCGGCTCGGCCTGCCGACGGTCCTGTGGAACGACCGGCACGAGACGGAGCGCAGCAGCGCCCTGGCCGCCCAGCGCCCGGAGCAGGCCGCGCGGGTGCACCTGCAGAAGTTCGCCGACCTGTACCGGCTGACCAGCGAGGACATCTCCAGCGCCAGCCTCCAGTCCGTGCACAACACGCGGTTCGGCCCCATCGTCGCCCGCTTCGAGCAGAAGGTGGGCGGCATCGAGGTGTTCCGCGGCGGCGTCAACGTGGTGATGGACCGCCAGAACAACCTGGTGGCCATCACCGGCTATATGGCCCCGCACGACTCCGTGGCGCCGCGCCTGCGCAGCGCCGGTACGGACTTCCAACTGAGCGCCGCGGACGCCGTGTCCCGCGCGTTCAAGGATCTGACGGACACCACCATCAGCGCCCGCTCGCTGGCCACGCTGGACACCCAGGGTGATTACACCCGCTTCTCCTTCGAGAAGGGCGTCAGCGCGGTGATGCCGCACGCGATGTCCGAGCCGGCCCGCGCCAAGAAGGTCTACTTCACCCTGGCCAACGGCCTGCAGCCCGCGTTCTACGTGGAGCTCGCCGTCGGAACCAAGAGCGGCAAGGACTCGGAGTACTACTCCTTCGTCATCTCCGCCACGGACGGCGCGCTGCTGTTCCGCAACAACCAGACGGCGGACGCCGCGTACAGCTACCGCGTGTGGGCCGGCGCCACGGACTACATCCCCTTCGATGGTCCGCAGGGCAATGACGCCACCCCGCACCCCACGGGCACGCCGAACGGCTACCAGGCGCCTTTCATCTCGCCCAACCTCGTCACCCTGCAGAGCTTCCCGTACAGCCGCAACGATCCGTGGCTGCCGCCCAACTCCACGCAGACCAACGGCAACAACGCGGATGCGTACGTGGACGTGGCCGCGCCAGACGGCTACCAGCCGGAGACGGACCTGCGCGCCAACACCACGGCGCCGGGTGCCTTCGACTACACGTATGACGTGACCAAGTCGCCGATCGACAGCGCGAACCAGCGCAAGGCGGCCACCGCCCACCTGTTCTACCTGAACAACTTCCTGCACGACTGGTACTACGATTACGGCTTCGACGAGATCTCCGGCAACGCGCAGAAGCAGAACTTCGGCCGCGGTGGTCTGGAGAACGACGCCATCAAGGCCGAGGCCCAGGATTACCTCGGCCGCAACAACGCCAACATGTCCACCCCGTCGGACGGCGGGCGGCCGCGCATGCAGATGTACGTGTTCGACGGCCTGCCAGCCCTCAAGGTCCTGTCGCCTGCCAACCTGGCCGGCATCAAGGATGCGGGCAGCGCTTCGTTTGGCGCCCTGGTGTACGACGTCACCGGCAACGTCTCGATCCTCAACGCCAACGGGATCACGGAAGGCTGCACCGCGTTCGCGGCGGGCACGTTCACCGGGAAGATCGCCGTCATCGACCGCGGCACGTGCAACTTCATCATCAAGGCGAAGAACGCGCAGGTGGCCGGCGCCATCGCGGTGATCATCGCCAACAACGTGGCGGGCGCATCCGCGCCGGGCATGAGCGGCGCTGACGCGACCATCACCGTCCCGACGCTGTCCATCACCAAGGAGGAGGCCGACGCGTGGAAGACGGAGGTGCGCACCAACGGCACCACCATCTCGGCGAACCTGAAGAAGACCGCGGATCTGGACCGCGACGGCACCATCGACAACAACATCGTGGCGCACGAGTGGGGCCACTACATCAGCAACCGCCTCATCGGTAACTCCAACGGCCTGGTCAACAACCAGGGCCGGTCCATGGGCGAGGGCTGGGGCGACTTCCACGCCATGTTGCTGTCGGTGCGCGACGAGGATCGCACCAAGCCGGGCAACAACACGTTCCAGGGCGTCTACGCCATGGCCAGCTACGTGATGAGCGGTGGCGCCAACAACGGCTACTACTTCGGTATCCGCCGCGTGCCGTACTCGACGGACTTCACGAAGAACGCGCTGACCTTCAAGCACATCGCCAACTACACGGCGCTGCCGGGCACCGCGCCGATCAACAGCACGCTCACGGGCGCCAGCAACTCCGAGGTCCACAACAGCGGTGAGGTGTGGGCCAACATGCTGTGGGAGTGCTACGCGTCGCTGCTCAACGCCTATCCGTTCCAGGAAGCACAGGACCGGATGAAGAGCTACCTGATAGCCGCCTACAAGACGACCCCGAACTCGCCGACCTTCATCGAGGCGCGCGACGCGCTGCTGGCGGTGGCGGCCGCGGCGGATCCTGCGGACTACACCCGCTTCGTCAACGCCTTCGCCAAGCGCGGCGCGGGCTTCGGCGCCAAGGCTCCGGACCGCGACTCGTTCGACCACGTGGGCGTGGTGGAGAGCTACGCCAACGGCAACAACATCGATGTGACCGACGTCCGGCTGGATGACAGCGTCACCGGCTGCGACGTGGACGGCGTGCTGGACGTGGGCGAGACGGGCCTGCTCACCGTGACGGTGCGCAACACCGGCCTGGGCGCCCTGCCCGCCTTCACCGGCACGGTGGCCGCCAGCGGCACCACCGCGACGCTGCAGTTCCCCAACGGCAACACCCTGTCCTTCCCGGCGGTGGGCAAGGGCGGCACGACCAAGGCCTCGGTGCAGGTCAAGCTGAACGCCGTCACCGGCGCCACGCCGCGCGCGGGCATCACCGTGACGCTCAACGAGTCCTCGCTGCCCGCTTCGGCGAAGACCCTGACGTACGATGAGCGCGTCCACTATGACGAGGCGCAGACTGGCTCGACCATCGATTCGTTCGACTCGAAGATCACCAGCTGGACCTCCACGCTCGTCAGCGGCAAGCCGGGCTGGGCGCAGACGACCGAGAAGAACGCGGACGGCTCGCTCAACCGCTACCTGCATGCCGTGGACCAGGGCGTCGTCTCCGACGTCGGCCTGACCACCCCGTGGATGCAGATCAACCCGTCGGGCAACACGGTGGTGAGCTTCAAGTACCGCCACTCGCTCGAGTGGGCGACCGTCAACGGCCTGCCGGCCTACTACGACGGCGTCGTGCTGGAGCTCACGATCGATGATCTCTTCTGGTACGACTTCTACCTCGACCTGGGCGTCAACCCTGGCTACACCGCGTTCCTCGAGCTGGGTGACAACCCGCTGGGCGATCGCGCGGCCTTCGTGTCGACGAACCCGTTGTTCCCGGCCTGGAACACGGCCAGCGTCAACCTGGGCACGCTGCTGGACGGTCTGCCCGTGCGCTTCCGCTTCCGCATCGGTAGCGACAGCGGCGTGGGCGGCTACGGCTTCGATGTGGACGACTTCCGGGTCACCAACGTCTCCAGCGGGCAGTTCAGCAACCTGATCGCCGAGACCAGCGACGGCACGGTCTGCAACCGCCGCCCGATCGCCGACGTGGGCCAGTCTCCGCGCACCTACCCCGAGTTCGACACGAACGGGAACAACACCATCGTCACGCTCAACGGCTCGGCGAGCTACGATCCGGATGGGCAGCCGCTGACCTATACGTGGACGCAGACCGCCGGTGATCCGGTGAGCCTGCAGGGTGCCAACACGGCCACTCCGAGCTTCACCGCGGACACGCCGTACGACAACACCTACGCGTTCCAGCTCGTCGTGAACGACGGCGTGGAGAACAGCCTGCCGGTGACGGCGATCGTCACCGTCCTCAACACCAACCACGCGCCGGTGGCGGTGGCCACCGCGCCGGCCACCGTGCCGGAGCGCAGCCAGCCCACCATCACGCTGGACGCCTCCGCCTCGGACGATGCCGACGGCGAGGAGTTGGAGTACGCATGGGCGCAGGTGGAGAACGGCGCTCCGACGGTGGTGCTGAGCGATCCGACCGCCGCGCGGCCGACGTTCGCCACGCCCGAGGTGAAGCAGGACACCACGTTCGAGTTCGAGGTGACGGTGACCGACATCTACGGGGACTTCGACACGGCGAGCGTTTCCGTGACGGTGACCAACGTGGATCGTCTGCCCACCGCCAACGCGGGTCCGGACCAGACGGTGGACGGGCGCCGGCTCGTCGTGCTCCCCGGCGGCGGCAGCGATCCGGATGGTGACGCGATCTCGTACGCGTGGACGCAGGAGAGCGGCCCCCCCGTCACCCTGTCCGACGCCAACAAGGCCACCGCGTACTTCACCTCTCCGGATGTGAAGACCCAGAGCGTCGTCGTCCTGAAGCTCACCATCACCCCGGCGACGGGCGCCAGCGCTTCGGACACGGTGTCCATCACCGTGCGTCCGGACAAGGCTCCGAACGTCAACGCGGGTGTGGATCTGTTCGCGAAGAGCGGCTCGTCCGTCACCTTGTACGGCTCGGCCAGCGATCCGGAGAACGACACGATCGCCTACGCCTGGACCCAGGACCCGACTGATGCAAACCCGGTCACCCTGGTGGGCGCCAACACGGCCAACCCGTCCTTCACGGCTCCGACCGTGACGGCGGACGCGGTGCTGCACTTCACGCTCACCGCCACCGCCAACGGCCTGAGCAGCACGGACACCGTGACCGTCACCGTGCAGCCCGGCAGCACGCCCACCGACCACGCTCCGGTCGTCACGGCAGGCCCGGACCAGACGGTCAGCGCGGGCATCACCGTCACCCTCGGCGGCTTCGCGGCTGACGCGGATGGCGATGCCATCACCTACGCCTGGACCCAGGACGCGGGAGACAGCACCCAGGTCACCCTGAGCGCCGCCAACGTCGCCACGCCGACCTTCACGGCTCCGAACGTGGACACGGTGCTGCACTTCACTCTCACCGTCACCGCCAATGGCAAGACGGCCTCGGACACCGTGGCCATCACCACCCACGCCTCCAGCTCGCCTACCGACCACGATCCAGTCGTCACGGCCGGTCCGGACCAGACGGCGAACGCGGGCACCACCGTCACCCTCGGCGGCTTCGCGGCTGACGCGGATGGCGATGCCATCACCTACGCTTGGACCCAGAACGCGGGCGACAGCACCCAGGTCACCCTGAGCGCCGCCAACACCGCTGCTCCGACCTTCACGGCTCCCAACGCGGACACGGTGCTGCACTTCACCCTCACCGTCACCGCCAACGGCAAGACGGCCTCGGACACCGTGGCCATCACCACCCACGCCTCCAGCTCGCCCACCGACCACGATCCGGTCGTCACGGCGGGTCCGGACCAGACGGCGAACGCAGGCACCACCGTCACCCTCGGCGGCTTCGCGGCTGACGCGGATGGCGACACGATCACCTACGCCTGGACCCAGGATGCGGGCGACAGCACTCAGGTCACCCTGAGCGCCGCCAACACCGCCGCTCCGACCTTCACGGCTCCCAACGCGGACACGGTGCTGCACTTCACCCTCACCGTCACCGCCAACGGCAAGACGGCCTCCGACAGCGTGGCCATCACCACCCACGCCTCCAGCTCGCCCACCGACCACGCTCCGGTCGTCACGGCGGGCCCGGACCAGACCGTCAGCGCGGGCACCACCGTCACCCTCGGCGGCTTCGCGGCTGACGCGGATGGCGATGCCATCACCTACGCCTGGACCCAGGACGCGGGCGACAGCACTCAGGTCACCCTGAGCGCCGCCAATGCCGCCGCTCCGACCTTCACGGCTCCCAACGCGGACACGGTGCTGCACTTCACCCTCACCGTCACCGCCAATGGCAAGACGGCCTCGGACATCGTGGCCATCACCACCCACGCCTCCAACTCGTCCACCGACCACGCTCCGGTCGTCACGGCCGGTCCGGACCAGACGGCGAACTCGGGCACCACCGTCACGCTCGGCGGCTTCGCCCACGACGCGGACGGCGACTCGATCAGCTACGCCTGGACCCAGAGCGCGAGCGACAGCACTCAGGTCAGCCTGAGCGCCGCCAACACCGCCGCTCCGACCTTCACGGCCCCGAACGCGAACACGGTGCTGCACTTCACCCTCACCGTCACCGCCAACGGCAAGACGGCCTCCGACAGCGTGGCCATCACCGTGGTCTCCACCAGCAGCCCGGCTGACCACGATCCGCTGGTCTCCGCAGGTTCCGACCAGAACGTGGACACTGGCGACACCGTCACCCTCGAGGGCTTCGCCGTCGATGCGGATGGGGACGCCATCACCTACGCCTGGACCCAGGATGCGGGCGACGCTCACCAGGTCACGCTGAGCGCCACCAACGTCGAGAGCCCGACCTTCACGGCTCCGAACGCGGACGCGGTGCTGCACTTCACCCTCACCGTCACCGCCAACGGCAAGTCCGTCTCGGACACCGTCACCGTCACCGTGACGGCTGACAGCGGCCCCACGGACCACGATCCCGTGGTCACCGCGGGTCCGGACCAGAGCGTGGTCTCGGGCACCAACGTCACCCTCGGCGGCTTCGCCGTGGATTCCGACGGCGACAAGATCGACTACGCCTGGACCCAGGACGCGAGCGACAGCAAGAAGGTCACCCTGAGCTCCAGCAGCGCTTCCGCTCCGACCTTCAAGGCTCCGGACGAGGACGCGACGCTGCACTTCACGCTCACCATCACCGCCAACGGCAAGACCGCCTCCGACACCGTCACCATCGAGGTGAAGAAGGCTGACGACGGCGGCTGCGCCAGCACGGGCTCCAGCTCCGGCGGCGCGATGCTGCTCGCGCTCCTGGCGGGTGTGCTGCTGTCTCGCCGGCGCACCACGCTCGGCTAGTCGGTACGCAAGCCTGTAGTTGATTGAGGGGCGGCCTCCGGGCCGCCCCTCTTCTTTTGCGCCTCAGGCGAAGGTCAGAAGGGCCAGCGCGACTTGCGCAGCAGCGCGGTGGCCTCGGCGTTCTTCGGATCCAGCTTCAGCACGGCCTCGAGGTGGCGCTTGGCCAGGTTCCCAGCCTTGCCCTCGAGCAGCACCTGGGCCAGCAGGAGCCGGTAGGGCACCGAGTCCGGCGACACATCCACCGCGCGCTGAGCGTGGATGCGCACCTCGTTCCACTCCAAGCCAAGCGCCTTCGCCAGCCGCGCCGCTCGGAAGGCCGCCTCGGCGTGCTGAGGATCCAGCGAGGAAGCCTTCCGGTAGCACTCCAGGGCCTTGGGCAGATCCTGCTGCTTCTCCAGCTCCAGCGCGCGCTGCATCTCCAGCTTGGAGCGTTGCTCGTCGTGCTTCTTGCGGACCTCGGCCAGCAGGGAAGTGGCCTCGCGGTTCTTCGGATCCAGGGCCACCACCTGGTTGAGATCGGCGAAGGCCTTCTCGAAGTCCCCACGAGCCATGGAGGCCCTGCCCCGCGTCAGCAACTCGGTGAGGCGGTGAGTGCGCGCCAGGTAGGGGTGACGGGTGAGCCGTGCCTGACGCTCGGCCCTGCGCTCCTCATCCCCCACCAGGGGCGTCTCCAACTCCGCACCGCCCGGTGCGGCGGACGAAGGCGCTCCCCTCAACCGGGGATTGGCCCGGAGGTAGGCCTCGCGCTTCTCCGCGTTCGACAGGACGGAGTGCGCCTCGGCGATGCGGCGGAAGATGCGCTCGATGCGGGCCCGGAAGGTGCCCAGGTTGAGCCCGGCGTAGCGATCGGGGTGGTGGCGCAGCGCTGCCTCGACGAACGCCTGCTTCACGTCCTCGACGGGCGCTCCGGGCTGCAAGCCCAGGAGGGCGAAGTAGTCCTGGCCCTCCTGCGCCTTCTCCAGATCGATGATCTCTTTCTGTCGCGCAGGATCGAGATCCACCAACTCAGGCATGACGACATCCTCAGGCGGGGGTGAGCACGCGCTCGAGGATGCGCAGGCCCTCGTCCAGCTCCTCACGGGTGACGATGTACGCGGGAGCGAAGCGGACCGTCTTCTCTCCCGCGGCATTCACGAGCAGTCCCTGCTCCCGGCAGCGGGCAATCACCGGAGCAGCCTCCTGCTGCAGCTCGATGCCCATGAGCAGACCGCGGCCTCGCACGTCCTTGATGATGGTGGGCAGGCGGGCCTGGAGCTCGCGGCCGCGGGCGATGAAGTACTCGCCCTTCTCCTGGATCTCGTTCAGCAGCTTCGGGTCGCGGATGTAACGGATCACCACGTTGGCGGCGGAGGCGGCCACCAGGTTGCCACCGAAGGTGGAGCCGTGCGTGCCGGTGGGAAGGCTCTTGCCAGTGGCCTCGGAGCACAGCATGGCGCCAATGGGCAGGCCGTTGCCGAGTGCCTTGGCCACGCTGATGGCGTCTGGAAGGATGCCCTCGTGCTGGAAGGCGAAGGGCTTGCCGGTGCGGCCCATGCCCGTCTGCACCTCATCCACCAGGAGCAGCAGCCCGCGCTCGTCGCACAGCTCGCGCAAGGCCTTGAGGAAACCCTGGGGCGCGGCGCGCACCCCACCCTCACCCTGGATGGGCTCCACGAGGATGGCGGCGGTGCTCGGCCCCACTGCCTTGCGCACGGCCTCGATGTCTCCATAGGGCACGTGATGGAAGCCGGCGGGCAACGGCTCGAAGCCCTTGTGGTACTTGGGCTGGCCGGTGGCGGTGACGGCGGCCAGCGTGCGGCCGTGGAACGAGTTCTCGAAGGAGATGATCTCGAAGCGCTCCGGGGTGCCGCGATCCTTCATCGTCTTGCGCGCCAGCTTGATGAGGGCCTCGTTGGCCTCCGCGCCCGAGTTGCAGAAGAAGGCGCGCGGCAGGCCCGAGATCGCGGTGAGCTGCGCGGCCAGCTCGATGGAGGGCTCCGAGTAGAAGACGTTGGACACGTGCCAGAGCGTCTCCACCTGGGCCTTCACGGCGGCGACGACTTCCGGGTGGCAGTGGCCGAGCGCGCACGTGGCGATGCCGCCGAGCAGATCAAGGTACTCACGCCCGTCCGCGTCCCACACGCGCACGCCCTTGCCGCGCACCAGGACGATGGGCTGCTGCTTGTAATTCAGCAGCAGGTGGGCCTTGGCCTTCTCGATCCAGATCTCGTTCTGGGTGCGAGGAGTGGCGGAGGTGGGCTCGGGCTTGGCGGAGCTCGGGGTCGTCATGTTCTGCACGTCGGTTCCTCTCTTGGGCGGCGCGGAGCGGCCCCAGGGGGTCAAGGCTACAAGATGTAACGGGAGAGATCCTCGTCCTGAACGATGGAGCCCAGGCGCTCGCGGACGTACGCCGCGTCGATCGCCAGCGTCTTGGGGCCCATCTCGCTGGCACCGAAGGACACATCATCCAGCAGGCGCTCCAGGACGGTGTGCAGCCGCCGCGCCCCGATGTTCTGGGTGCGATCGTTGGCCACCTGGGCCACGCGGGCGATCTCCTCCACCGCGTCGTCCGTGAAGGTCAGCTGCACGCTCTCGGTGGCCAGCAGCGCGGTGTACTGGCGGATGAGTGAATTCTTGGGTTCTCGGAGAATACGAACCAGATCCTGTCCGCTGAGCGGCTCGAGCTCCACGCGGATGGGGAAGCGGCCCTGGAGCTCGGGGATGAGATCGCTGGGCTTGGAGACGTGGAAAGCGCCCGCGGCGATGAAGAGCATGTGGTCCGTCTTCACCTGGCCGTACTTGGTGTTGACGGTGGAGCCCTCGACGATGGGGAGGATGTCGCGCTGCACGCCCTCGCGAGAGACATCCGGGCCCTGGCCCTTGCCGCCCTCGCGACTGGCGATCTTGTCGATCTCGTCGATGAAGATGATGCCGCTGGACTCGGCGCGGACCAACGCGTCGCGCGTGACGCGATCGTTGTCCACCAGCTTGCTGGCCTCCTCCTGCTGGAGGAGCTGGAGCGCCTCGGGCACGCGCACCTTGCGGCGCTTGGTGCGGTTCATGCCCGGCATGTTCTTGAAAAGGTCCTGCAGGTTGACGCCGACCTCCTCCATGCCGTGCCCGGTGAAGTTGCGCAGGAACGTGGGGTTGCTGTCGGACGTCTCCACGTCGACGAACTGGTCATCGAGCGTGCCAGCGCGCAGCTGGGCGCGGAGCTTCTCTCGCTCATGTTCTCCCAGGCGCGACGGAGGCGGCGCGGAGGGAGCCTGGAAGCCGAACGGCGGCGGAGAGGAGGCCTTGGGCGCATTGCCGGAGAGCAGCTCCATGAGCCGATCCTCGGCGAGCTCCAGGGCGCGCGGCTTCACCTTCTCTGTCTCCTCCTCGCGCACCAGGGCGATGGCGGCCTCGACGAGATCGCGCACCATGGACTCGACGTCGCGGCCCACGTAGCCCACCTCGGTGAACTTGGAGGCCTCGACCTTGACGAAGGGGGCCTGGGCCAGCTTCGCCAACCGCCGGGCGATCTCCGTCTTCCCCACGCCGGTGGGGCCGATCATGATGATGTTCTTCGGGTGGATCTCCTCGCGGAGGTCCTCCGAGACGCGCTGGCGGCGCCAGCGGTTGCGCAGGGCGATGGCCACCGCGCGCTTGGCGGCGTTCTGGCCGACGATGTAGCGGTCCAGCTCGCTGACCACCTCGCGGGGGGTGAAGGCGGGCATCTTTCGGGATTCGGCCACGGTGAGGAGCTCCTAGAGTTCTTCGAAGCTGACGTGCGAGTTGGTGTAGATGCAGATGTCCGCGGCGATGGCCATGGCGTGGGTGGCGACGTCCCGGGCGGACAAGGTGGTGTGGGTCATCAGGGCGCGAGCGGCGGCCAGCGCGTAGTGGCCTCCGCTGCCCACGGCGGCGATGCCGTGATCGGGCTCGATGACGTCTCCCGAGCCCGAGAGGATGAACGTCTTCTCTCGATCGGCGACGATGAGCAGGGCCTCCAGGCGGCGCAGGAAGCGGTCGGTGCGCCAGTCCTTCCCCAGCTCGACACAGGCGCGGGCCAGGTTCTTCTGGTGCTCCTTGAGCTTGGCCTCGAAGCGCTCGAAGAGGGTGAAGGCGTCCGCGGTGCTGCCGGCGAACCCGGCGATCACCTGGCCGTCACCGATGCGACGCACCTTCTTCGCGGTGTTCTTCATGACCGTCTTGTCGAGGCTGACCTGGCCGTCGCCCGCGATGACGACCTTCCCTTCGCGCCGCACACAGAGAATGGTGGTGCCGTGGAACATGGTCTGCGGGGTTTAACAAGCTGGAGAGCGGGTTTCCAAGGAAGACCGCCCGCCTGTCCGCCCCCTCACCTTCGATCTGTCCAGGAGGCTCCGGGCGGGAGGGGCCGCGCGAAGATGCCCAGGTGCGTGGCCACCACGCGCTCCCAGCCGGCGATGCGGAAGTTCGTCGGGGTATTGACCTGCCGGATGCGGCCTTGTCCGCCCTGCCGCACGAGCGTCGCCGAGCCCCCGCCGTCGAGCTGGATCCCCGTATACGCGCCGTGCTTCAGGAACAGGTCCGCCGCCTCGGCCAGGGTGAGGCCCTCGCTGTAGCGGGGCTGCTTGCCATCCACGATGAGCAGCAGCAGGTAGCGACCCGTTTCATCGACCGCCGCGAGCATGCGCGGGTACGGCACCTGGCGGAAGCCATCCTCCGCGAGAGCGGCCGGCTTGCCCTCGCGCACGACGTAGCCCATCCCCGAGACGGCATGCCACAGCTCGCCGGAGGGCTGTTCGAAGCTGACGCGGCGATCCCGAGACAGGTACAGGGTGACGACGTCCCGGCCTGGACTGCCGAAGGCACTGCCCCGAGACGCAGCCAGGCCGACGACGTGCACCGGGTCCCCCCGGTGGGGCTCGTAGTCGAGAGGATGGTTGTTCCGGAACGGATAGAAGTAGTTCGCATTGATCGCGAGCTGCACTCCCTGTCGCTCCGCAAATCCGCTCGTGGTGTTAGCGAACACATCCCCCGCCTCCGAGGGCTGGCCGGGCGTCACGAGGAAGTCGATGCCAGGCGCCTGGAGATCGATCCGGACGACGTGCGCGACGACGGGGCGAGGCTCCTGGAAGACGAGGCGCTCATAGCGCACGCCCTCGAACCACTCCTCGCGCACGGGCGTGGGCTGGCTCCGGTGGGTGAACCAGAACCGGTATCCCCCGACGGTGCCTCCCATGACACCGGCGAGCACCAGCACTCCGACGAAGGAGCGCCGCAGCCACACGTGCACCTGCCGTCTGTTCGATACCGACAAGATGCCCTCCCCTGGAACTCCCTACCCTTTCGTCCGCGCCCGGGCGACCGTGGGCTTTCTTGCGCGCGAAGCTTCACTCCGGCATGACGATGGAACAGGGACACGTTACATTTCCACGGTGGCACCGTGCGGCTTGGGGAGCCAGGAGACAGGGCATTCATGTCCCAGCAAGAACGGCGGAAACACGCGCGGTACCTCCTGCACCTGCCCATCCGGCTTCACTGCGAGGGCCGGGAGCTGAAAGCAGATGTGATCAACGCATCGGCGGGAGGCTGCCTGCTGCGCATGTCCGAGCCACTCGCCCCCGGTGACGTGCTCGAAGCCAGCATCCCCGAATTGAAGATCCCCCGGACGCGGCTGATCGTGGTGCGCTGCCATGCGGACCCCTCCGGCTATCTGGTGGCGACGTACTTCGAGGCCACGCTGGCCGACGATGCCGCCATTCGTCAGTTCGCGGGTGGCCACGGCGGGTCCTCCAAGCCCCCGCTGCTGCACTGACGCCCACCTGACGCTCCTTCCCACCGAGCAGCACTCCACTCGGTGAAGCCGTCGACTCGGGGCTGGAAATCATCCACCCTCGCGGCATGGAAGCGAGCCCCTACCTTCGTCCCTTGCGGCGTGCCTCTCGGGTTGCCGTGGCCTGCGTGGCGGCGTGCCTGATCGCGTGCGGCGCGGGAGCCAAGGAGCGGCGTCCGCAGACTTCGGCCCCGGCACCGGCCGCGAGCCCCGCGCCCAAGAGCAGCCCTCCGCCCAACGCATTCGCGAAGGAGATGATCGAGGCCCACAACCAGGCCCGCGCCAGCGCTCGTCCCACGCCCAAGCCTCCCCTGCCCGCGCTTCAGTGGTCCGCGGAGGCCGCGAAGAAGGCGGAGTCCTGGGCGGCCCAATGCACCTTCGAGCACAACCCGAACCGCGCTCCCTTTGGAGAGAACCTGGCGGCGGCCACTCCCGGCGCGTGGAAGACGCAGGATGTGGTGAAGGACTGGGCCTCCGAGGCCGCGAACTACGATCCGGGCCGCAACACGTGCGCGAGCGGCAAGGTGTGTGGCCACTACACGCAATTGGTCTGGAGGGACACTACCCACGTGGGCTGTGTGAAAAGAACATGCACGAAGAACTCACCCTTCGGGAAAGCCTTTCCCACCTGGGAGTTCTGGGTTTGCAACTACGCGCCGCCCGGCAACTTCGTGGGTCAGCGGCCGTACTGATGACGTTGCACGGCTGATCACGGTACATTCTGTCTCACGGACTCGTTGCCCCCCTCTCAGGCGAAGGACGAGTCAGGAGAACACACCGTGTCACAGCATGAGCGGCGCCGGCACCAGCGCTACCCTCTGCGCCTGGCCATCAAGGTCCAGTGCCGCGGCCAGGAGATGACAGCTGACATCATCAACGCCTCGGTGAGTGGCTGCCTGTTGCAGATGGCCATTCCGCTCGAGCAGGGCGAAGCGCTGGATGTGAGCATCCCCCAGCTGAACATGCCCAAGGCGCGGCTGCTGGTGGTGCGCTCCGAGTCCACCAGCTCCGGCTACATGGTCGCCACGTGCTTCGACAACACGATGGCCGATGAGCCTTCCATCAGCCGCCTCTCCACCGGGACGAACGGAACGCCCGAGGGCGGCACCCAGCACTGACCCGACTGCACCGCCTGAGTGCTCTGTCATGTTGGGACACGTCTGAAACACCCTGGGTGGTTTTCACATCATGAGTCACTTCAAACCCAGCCCCCCATTTGGGCCGCTCCAATTCACCGGGAATGGTTCCAAGATTTCTTCGGGATCCGGCTATCCCCTGGAAAATCAACACCTCTTCAAACATTCTCGGCCCATAAGTCTTTGACGTGGACAGAAAAATGCGCTACTCATTGAACCAGTTTACGGCGCCCTGTGGTCAACATGGACCTCAGGGATGCTGCGGAAAGGGCGGGGGGAGCGAAACAGACGCACGTGCCGCCAAGGTCGGCACGGTTTCCGAGGAGGGAGCACGATGAAGCGGGTCATGAAGTTGTTAGAGGAGAAGCAGCAGGCGTTTTCGGTTTCTCCGTTTGTGACCTTTTTGTTGGACTCGTGCTTCTCGCCCCAAGATCGCCTTCGCTTCCTGCCTTGTGTGGCACCGCTGGTGAGTGGCTCGTCAGAGCTGGCCGACAGCTTCCTGGAGACGGACGAGAGCACTCCCGAAGAGCCCGCCACCGAGAGCCCACACTGGGGTCCGTTCCTGAAGGATCTGCAGGTGCTGGATCTGCACTCGGTGTCGGACTTCAACGCCATGTTGAAGCTGCTCTGGGGCGATGACTGCGCCCCGGTGCGCGAGGTGCTGTACGACTTCATCTCGCTGGCACGCTCGGCCACGCCGCTGCGCAGGCAGATCCTGATGATGGCGCTGAAGTCGGTGGGCCAGGTGAGCCTGATGGCGCTGGAGCAGGTGTCGCGCGAGTTCGAGGCGAGCACGCGCAAGCACCTGGTGTGCATCGAGTCTCTACGGGCGCACGTGGACACCGAGCACTGGAAGGAGAGCACGAACGAGCTCGACCTGATGCCGGACCTGGAGGCGGAGGCGCTCGCGGACATCGAGACGGTGTTCTCGCTGGCGTACGAAGTGACGGACCACATGCTGGAGTACGTCATGCGGTGGTTCGCGGGCCAGGACAAGAGCTCTCAGCCGATGGCGATGGCGGACTGGGTGGCCTCGCAGACGTTCCAGGAGTTTGGCAACTCTCGCATCGAGGCGCTGTGCAAGGCGGCGGGATTCACCTCGGTGGATACGCAGAAGGTGCAGCGGTACTTCACCTTCATGTCGGAGTCCTGGAGCACGCGCCGCGTGGGAGATGAGTCACCGTGGAAGTCGGACATCTCGGATGACCACACCCCGTTCGAGCTCTCCATCGCGCTCGAGGGCAGCCGCCCGGAGATCCGGTTCCTGATCGAGGCGCAGAACAACCCGACCACGCTGCAGACGAGCTGGGACGACGGGGTTGCGCTCAACGAGCGGCTGAACAAGGAGTTCGGCCTGTCTCTGGATCACTTCTACCGGGTGAAGGATCTGTTCGAGCCGAAGAATCCGGACATGCGCTTTTCGCTGTGGCACGCCTTCTGCCTCAAGCCTGACGGGCGCGCCGAAGTGAAGGTGTACCTGAACCCGCAGGCCCGCGGCCCCGAGCATGCGAACGCCATCGTCGAGGAGGCGCTGCACCGGCTGGGGTTCGCCAACGCGTGGCGCTTCCTGACCCAGGTGGTGATGCGCCGGGGCGTGCAGGATCAGGTGCTGTACTTCTCGCTGGACATGGGTGGCCAGGCTGTTTCTCGCGTGAAGATCTACGTGGCCCACCGCGATGCGACTCCGGAGGACATCGAGTTCGCCATGTCGCACGCCAAGGAGTACTCCGAAGGTGAGGCACGGGCCTTCTGCGAGGCGATCCAGGGCGATGATGATCGCTTCTCGGCGCAGCGCTCCACGCTGACGTGCTGGGCGTTCACCTCGGACGATGATGCTCGGCCGTACAGCGCGACGCTGCACTGCCCCATCCGCTGCTACGCGGACAATGACCGGGATGCGCTGCGCCGCGTTCGCGCGGTGCTGGATCCCCGGAGCCACGCGGTGCTGGACCGCTGCGTGTGGGCGCTGGCCAACCGGCCGCTCGAAGCAGGCGTGGGCCTCATCCAGTGGGCCTCGATGCGCCGCGAGGGCGGCAAGGTGCGCGCCACCTTCTATCTGGCCACAGAGGCGTATGGCACGGTGGCTCCTCGCAAGTCCGCTTCTCACCGCGTCCACGTGCCCGACGTTCTGAACGCCGAGATCTTCCAGCTCAGCGCCTAGTCACGGATCCACGGTAGGAGACGCAGGTCGCGGGCCCCGGCCGTCCCGCTCTCTCGCGGTCCACGGCTCCGGGATTCGAATCAGGCCCTCGGGTGGGTCTGATCGTAGATCTGCTGGAGCTGCTCCACCGTCACGTGCGTATAGCGCTGCGTCGTGGACAGACTCGCGTGGCCCAGGAGCTCCTGGATGCTCCGGATGTCCGCTCCTCCACCCAACAGGTGCGTCGCGAACGAGTGACGCAGTGCGTGCGGACTCACCTTGCGCGTCAGGGCCAGCTTCAGCACGTACGTGTCCAGGTGACGCGCGATACTTCGTGGCGTGAGTCGGCCCCCCTTGTAGTTCAGGAAGAGCGCGTCCGGATCCTGCCCGGGCCTCAGCGTAGCCAGCAGCTCCCCTCTTCTCGCCAGGTAGGCCTCGAGCGCACGGATGGCCGGGGCGTTCACGGGGCACAGACGCTCCTTGCTCCCCTTGCCCATCACCCGGACGATGCGCCCACTGCGATCCACGTCCAGCAGGTTGAGCCCGCAGAGCTCGCTGATACGCAGTCCCCCTCCATAGAGGATCTCCAGGATGGCCTTGTCTCGCAGGCCCAACACCGTCTTCAGCGACGGCATGTCCAGGATGGCGAAGACCTCATCCACCGGGAGCACCTTGGGCAGGCTCTTCGGCAACTTCGGGCTCTTCACCAGCTTCGCTGGACTGGCTGGCAACAGCTTCTGCCTCACCAGGTACTTGTAGAAGGACTTGATGCTGGCCAACCGCCGGCCGCGGCTCGACGGCGCGTGGTCCACCGCCAACATGCCCAGGTACCCGCGGATCGCTGCATGCGTCCCCGCGAGCAACGTGAGCTTCATCCGCTCGACGAGGTACTTCTCGAAGTCCACGAGATCGATGAGGTAGTTGCGCACGGTGTGCGGCGACGACCCCTTCTCGTGCTCGAGGTGGGACCGGAACTTCTCCAGCAGCGGCGACAGCGGTTGCATCCCTGAAGCGTAGACCCTTCGGCGATCTGTGCAAGGTTTGGAGGCCACTTCGCCCTCCATCCCAACTCGGGCTCACGCCGCGATGATGCGCATGTGCCGCGGCTCGATGTACCGCGACGGCCGGGGGCGAATCGGCATCGCCGGCGCCGGCGCCGAAGCCGAAGTCGACGGAGCCGCCGCAGGAGCCGCTCCCAGGTTCACCGAAGCGAAGAGCTTCTCCGCCACGTGCCGCGTCGCCTGCATCCGCTCGGCCTTCTGCGTGAAGGTGAACATGTGCACCACGCCCTCACGCATCACGAAGAACTGCAGCTGCGCCAGCTTCACGCCCCGCGCCACATGCGTGAACTCCCGGAAGAACCCCGGCACATTCCCGAACGTCGCCGGACGCTCCGCCACCATCTGGAACTGCTCCGTCGTCCGGCTCACCAGCGCCAACATCCGCGCCGCGAACTGCGGCGGCGTCTCCCGGGGACGCAGCGGCTCGGCCACGTACGCCATGCTGCTCCGGAACCCATCCTCCACCGGCCCCGTCGCCACGATCTGCGTCGCGTCCGTCCACCCATCCGGGAGCGACATCTGCAGGCTGCCGTAGTTCATCGTGCGCGAGTTCATGGTCCGAACCTTCGGTGACGGGAAGTGAAGGGGTTACAATCACATTATCGCACCATGTATTCTAAAGTTTCCTGGGGGATCACATTGGGGGATAAAAACACCTATCCCCTCGCAAAGAGAGCCCTGGAGCGGAATCTTCCATGAAGACCGCCCCGGAATGCGGGCTTTGACGCACTGCACTGCGACTCAGGGCGTCGCGGGAGCCGTGTACACGCCGGGCTTGGCACCCTGGGTGATGAGGTACACGACGTGCGAGTCCCCCTTTCCACCGAAGAGCACGGGGATCTGCACCCGCTGGTCCAGCGTCTTCCGCGCCTTGCTCTTCGTGTCGTAGACGGCCACGTCGTACGTGTCCGAGTCCATCCGCGCATAGGTGACGAGGAAGCGCTTGCCGTCGCTGGCCAGCTTGTAGCTGAAGATCCCCTGCAGCCAGGTGGCCGGCTCGGCGCGCGCCTGGTTCAGGTCCAACGCCTTGAAGTCACAGGCCCGGCCCTCGCGGATGCAGTTGGTGCGGAAGTAGACCTCGGCGTTGCCCGGGGTGAAGCCGTAGCCGAACACGCCCGCCTGGACCTTCTCGGCCTTCTCTCCGCCCACGGGGTAGAGCATCAGGTCCACCGAGTACACCGGCTTCAGGAAGCGCGAGAGGAAGGCCACGTACTTGCCATCCGCGCCCCAGGTGAAGTTGGGCACGCGATCTCCCACGCGCTGAGGCGCTCCGTCCGGCAGCGCCACCACGGACATCAAGCCCGCACGCGCTGACGGATCGTACTTCTCCAGGGAGCCCAGCGCCTGCGAGTCCGGGGAGAAGGCGAACTCCTCCACCCGCTCGCCCACCTTGCGCCCGGCACCCCCATCCGCTGGGCCCACGAACAGATCCCCCAGCAACTCGGGCTTGCCGTTCTCCGTGCGCGCCAGCCACTTGCCGTCCTTGGAGAACCCGAACACCTTCGTCCCCGTGGAGACCTTCCGAGGCTTCAGGTCCGCCACGTCCGCGACGAAGAGATCGTACATGCCGCGCTCGGCCTCGCTGCGCACCTGCCAGGCCACGTGCTTGCCGTCCGAGGACACCTCGTAGTCCCCCACGTAGTCGCCCAGCTTCGTCGGGGCTCCGGGCTTCTCCACCGAGATCGCGGCCAGTCCACCCGCGGCCACCAGCCGGCGACGGAAGAACAGCGTCTTGCCGTCCGGAGTGAACTGCGCGGTGGACACCTCGCCGCCCACGTCCTGGAAGGGCCCGGTCGGCAACGGCCCCAGCTTCAGCACGCCGTTGTCCACGAAGGCCAGCAGCTTCCCGTCCGGGCTCGGCAACATGTACGAAACCTGCTCGCCCAGCTTCGCCGGCTCCGCCGTGGGCTCGGTGAGCGACAGCACGTGCAGCGCACCCGCCTGGTTCGCCGGGTTGTAGCCGTTGAGGAAGAACAGGTAGTGCGAATCCCGAGAGAACAGCTGCCCGCCCGGCACGTTCGTGACGCCCTCTCCCACCTTGCGCTGGGAGCCGCCCGCCACGGGCACGACGTGCAGCTCTCCGAGCAGCATCTGCGGCGGAATCCCGTCCAGCTTCGGCTTCCTCGCCTCGAACAGATAGGTGGCGAACTGGCCATCCGGCGTCACTCGTAGATCCGCCGCCGGGCCTGGGGCCAGCAGCGTTCCCAACCCGCCCACGACCGCGCCCTTCCCGCTCGCGGCACTGCTACTGCCCGAGTTGGAGCCCGAACTCGAGCCCCCTCCCCCGCCTCCCCCGGAATCCTCGCGCTTGCATCCCATCACCGAGAGCGCAGCGAGCGCTCCCACCACCATGAGTCGCCGAAGCCGCATCTATGCGCTCCTCTGAAGGGACTGCGGTACGGCCACCGTGGGCAGCCACGTGGCGAGATCCTCCTTCGCCCGCGCCGAGTACCGCGCCCGCTTGTCCTGCTTCTTCACCCGCCCCGTCAGCGGCGGGAACAGCCCGAAGATCACGTTGGAAGGCTGATGCGGATAATCCGGTGGATGGGCCTCGCCCGTCACGTGCCGGTAGAGCGAGCCCAGCGCCGTAGTGGCCGGCGGCGGGACGAACTCGCGCCCCTCCAGCCTCGCGCTCAGCGCCAGCGCCACCATCGCTCCACAGGCCGCGGACTCCACGTAGCCCTCCACGCCGGTGATCTGCCCCGCGAAGAACACCCGCCGCTCCGCCTTCAGCGACAAGTCCTTGTCCAGCAACCGCGGCGAGTCGATGA
Organism: Hyalangium versicolor; assembly: GCF_020103695.1. Taxonomy (GTDB): domain Bacteria; phylum Myxococcota; class Myxococcia; order Myxococcales; family Myxococcaceae; genus Hyalangium; species Hyalangium versicolor. The sequence goes on along the minus strand of NZ_JAHXBF010000003.1, from coordinate 207,348 downwards.
ACGTGTTGCGGTGGATCTGCCCCATGCGCAGGAACTCCGCCTCCTTCAGCCCCGGGATGCACGTGGTGAAGATGCGCTTCTGCTCGCCCCACGTCAGCCGCGTCTGAAAGCCCACCATGTTCCACGCCGTGCCCGCGCGGTCCTCCATTCGCAACTGCACCACCGCGTACGGGGACTGCCCCGTCCGAGGGTCCGTCAGCCCCACCGGCTTCATCGGCCCGAAGGCCAACGTGTCATCTCCGCGCTCTGCCATCACCTCAATCGGCAGACAGCCTTCGAAGTATTTAGGTTCCTCGAAAGCGTGCGGCGTCAGCTTCTGGCCCGCCTTCACCTCGGCGATGAAGCGGTAGTACTCCTCCTTCGTCATCGGCAGGTTGAGATAGTCATCCCCATCCCCCTTGCCGTAGCGGCTCTGCCTGAAGGCGATGTCCATGTCGATCGAGTCGCCCGAGAGAATGGGCGCGATCGAATCGTAGAAATAGAGCTTCTGTCCCACGTGGCGCTCCAACTCGCGGGTAAGCGCCTCCGACGTGAGCGGCCCAGTGGCCACCACCACGATCCCCTCTGGCAGCGCCTCCACCTCGCCGTGCACCACCTCCACCAGCGGGTGCTCGCGCACGGACTGGGTGATGGCATCCGAGAACTTCTCGCGATCCACCGCCAACGCATCCCCAGCCGGCACCCGGTGCGTGTCCGCGCTGCCCAGCACCAGCGAGCCCAGCGCTCGCAGCTCCGCGTGCAGCAGCCCGATCGCACTCTCCGGGTTGTCCGAGCGGAACGAGTTGGAGCACACCAGCTCCGCCAGCTGATCAGTCTTATGCGCTGGCGAGCGCTTGTGCGGCTTCATCTCCCGGAGCGTCACCGGGATGCCTCGCCGAACGAGCTGCCAGGCACACTCGCTGCCTGCCAGCCCTCCACCAATCACCGTCACTCGCGGCTTCTGGTCCGCCATTCACATACTCCCTGTAGGCCTGAATCGTGCCCGTCCGAAAACAGTTAGCAGGACTGCCCGTCCCTTCCCAGCGAGTAAAAAGGAACGGGAAGTCGAGCCGTTGGCTGGCGGAAGGCGCCTGCTCGCCCGCCCCTCGGCCCAGCGATGCCGTCACAACCGCGCTCCGGTTTCCCTACCCCTGAGGCACCCCTAGGTTTCACCCGTTCATCCTCCGGAAAAACCATCCGGGCGAGCGCGGTCCCACATCGGAATGGAGCCATTCAGGCCATGAGTCGAGCCAACCAACTGATGAAGATCCGGGAGATCCTCCAGCGTCGGCGGCGGGAGGTCCTCAGCGCCAATGCGGGAGCCCACCGAGAGCTCTCGGCTTTGAAGGATCAGGAGCGCGACCCCGAGTACGAGGAGAACGCTCAGTCCGAGCTTGCCGACTACACGCTCTCCAGCCTGCTGGAGGCGCAGCGGCGCGAGATCATGCTCATCGACGCCGCGCTGCGTCGCATGGACACGGGCGTCTTCGGAGACTGCGTGGACTGCGGCTACGAGATTCCCATCGAGCGCCTGGAGGCCCTGCCCTTCGCCATCCGCTGCGAGGAGGACGCTACCCGGCACGAGCTGGAGACGCGTGGAGGCCATGCCGCCACGCCCACCCTCTAGCTCTCACACGTGGTAGGGGCCCGGAGCGCCAGCCCGCCTGGCGCTCACTCCCCGCCCTCTTCCTTCTTCAGCACCACGAAGCGGTAGTTCTCCAGCTCGTTCTGGCCCGCGGTGTAGAGGACGGTGAGCAGCAAGTCATAGGGGACCTTCTTGTCCCCGATCACCGACAGCTCCTTGTTGAAGGGCGCCGCCGGGTTGCGGTCGGCGATGTACTTCAGCTTCTCCACTTCCTTCTTGAGCGCCGCGTCGAGCGGCACCACGAGCCGCCCCTGGAGCTGAGCGGCCGGCACCTGTCCGTTCTCCAGCCGCAGCGCTTCCTTCTCGCCCACCAGGATGTTCTTGGGGGTGATGGTGACGGTCACCGTGTCCTTCGGCGAGGCGCGGGTGGAAGACACTGGAGGCCGGATGTCGTCCGAGGCCGTCACCGACGCCGAAGACGAGGCGAAGGACTTGAGCAGGAACACCAGGAGGATGGTCATCATGTCCATCATCGCGGTGATGTTCAGTTCCTTGATCTCGCCCGCGGCCTCGCGCTCCTTGCGCTTCTTGCGCGCCAGCGCCTTGCGGAAGCGCATCCGCTGGACGCGCTCCTCCTCCTCGGGAGTCATCACCGCCGGCGTCTCGATGCCCGTCGCGCTCACATCGCCCCCAGGGTGACGTCCGGGAAGAGCAGGTGGTGCTCCTTGCTCAGCGTCTCGCGGCACGCATCCATGGTCGCGATCAGCGCCTCGTACTCCACATCCGCGTCGGCGCCGATGATGACCTTCGTCTCGCTGGGGAAGGCCTGCTTGATCTCTACCATCTTCGCGTTGAGGGCCGCGTAGTCATACGAACCATCCGCCTTGAGGGGGATGGTGGGCGCGTTCCCGTTCTCGCCGAGGATCGCGTTCTCGCTGTTGATGAAATGGCCCTTCTTGGAGATCAGCACGCTGAGCGTGAGCTTGGGCTGATCCGGATTGTCCTGCTGCACCCCGGCCGAGGGCCCACCGTAGTTGGGCGCCGTCACGTTCAGGATGCCGAACGAGGCCAGGCCAGTGATGGACAGCAGCATGAACAGGATGAGGTTCATGAGGATGTCGAGGTAGGGAACGATGTTCAGTTCCCCCGTCTCTTCTTCCTCACGAGGCTTCAGCTTGCGGCGCGAGTAGTAGAACGCCATGCGTGGCCCTCTGGCTCAGCGTGGCGCCGCTCAGGCGGCCCGCGACTCGCCGTCGACCTGGGTGTCCGAGGCGTGGCGGCGCGACAGCAGGTTCTCCAGCTTCAGCCCGTTGAGCTCCACGCTCTCCACCATGCTCTTCGCGTAGGACGTGAGGATCAGGTGGAACACGATGCACATCACGGCGATCGACAGCGCGAAGGCGGTGTTGTTCATGGCCTTGGAGATACCGTCCGACAGCAGCGTCTGCTTCTGCTCGGCAGGCACGTTGCCGAGTGCCTGGAACGTACCGATGAGGCCGAAGATGGTACCGACCAGTCCCACGAGGGTCGCGATGTTGGCGAGCGACCACAGCCAGGGGATGCGGGAACCCACGTGCGGGGTGTTCTCCACCATGGCCTCTTCCACGGCCTTGGCGACTTCAATCTCGCCGCGGTTGGCGCGGGTGAGGCCGGCGCGGATCACCTTGGCCAGGGGCGCGTTGGGGGCGGCGTTGCAGAGCTTCACCGCGCGATCCACGTTGCCCGTCATCACCAGCTTGGTGATCTGTTCCATGAAGGGAGGCGCGGGCAGGTTATAGCGGAACATGAGCGTGTAGATGCGCTCGATGGCCACCGCCAGCGCCGCGGCGAACCAGAACAGATTGACGAACATGAAGGGGCCACCGTCCTTGAAGAACTTCACGACGGTGTCCACGAGACCCAGTTTGCCTGCCGGAGCTGCGGCCAGCACCCCGTTCAACAGTTCGCTCACCATGGGGCTCATCGCGCTGCAATTCCTTTCAACGCCCTGGGCCGTCACACCCGTGGCAGGCACGGGCGGCGGACTCCCACGCAGGGAGCGGGCTGTCCCTTCTTAGAGGGCGCCCGCTCAGGGTGTCAAGGCGCGCACAGGCTACCCTCCCGGAATCGCTCAGCCTTTCAGGCAGCCGAGGGGGCGCTGACCTCGCCCGGCTGCTGGATCTCCCGGCGATACCCGCACTCCTTGTTGGGACACGCCACGTAGGCCCCATCCCGCTTGGAGAACTTCTGGAGCAGGTAGGGAGACTGGCACTGGGGGCACTGCTCGGCCAGCGGCCTGTCCCACGCGGCGAACTTGCAGTCCGGGTACCGGTTGCAGCCGAAGAAGATCTTCCCACGGCCGCTGCGGCGCTCGGTGAGGTAGCCCTGCTTGCAGTCCGGGCAGTTCACGCCGATGGAGATGGGCTTGCTCGTCTTGCAATCCGGGTAACCCGAACACGCCAGGAACCGTCCGAAGCGGCCGCGCTTGATCACCATGGGCTTGCCACAGTTCTCGCACTTCTCGTCCGTGGTCTCCTCCTCCACGATGACGATCTTGCCCTCAGCGTCGCGCTTGAAGTCCTTGGTGTTCTTGCACTCGGGATAGTTCGAGCAGGCGAGGAAGTGCCCCATCTTCCCGAACTTGATCACCATGACATTGCCGCACTTCTCGCAGGCGATGTCGGTCTTGATCTCCTCGCGCTTGACGTCGCGCATCTCCGCTTCGGCCTTCTCGAGCGTCTCCTTGAAGGGCGCGTAGAAGTCCGACAGCACGGCCTTCCAGTTGGCACCGCCCTCGGAGATCTGGTCCAGCTTCTCCTCGAGGTTGGCGGTGAAGGCGACGTCCATCTCCTTGGGGAAGTGCTTCACCAACATCTCGTTGGTCATCTGCCCCAGGTCCGTGGGCCGGAAGCGGCCCTCGAGCTTCTCCACGTACTTCTTGTCCTGGATGGTGGAGAGAATCGCCGCGTACGTCGACGGACGGCCGATGCCCTGCTCCTCCAGCTCCTTGACGAGGGTGGCCTCGGAGAAGCGCGGGGGCGGCTGGGTGAAGTGCTGCTCGTCCAGCAGCTTCTGCAGACGCACCTTGTCCCCATCGTTGAGCGCGGGCAGCTCGCCGATCACGTCCTCCGCGCCGTCTTCACCGGCGGCCTTGGCCTTCTCCTTCTCGGCCTCCTCCTCCGGGGTCAGCCCGGCGCCGTACACGGCCAGGTAGCCCGGGAACTTCAGCGTGGAGCCCGACGCCCGGAACGTGGCCCGGCCTGCGGAGATGTCGGCGCTCGTCTGGTCATACACGGCCGGCTTCATCTGGCACGCCACGAAGCGGTTCCAGATCAGCTCGTACAGCCGGTACATGTCCTCCTCGCCCATCTGCTCGAAGAAGGGACGCACGCGCTCGGGCGGGTACTCCAGGGACACGGGGCGGATGGCCTCGTGCGCGTCCTGGGCGCTCTTGCGGCTGCGGTACACCACCGGCTCCTCCGGCAGCGACTCCGCGCCGTACTTGGCGCCGATGAACTCGCGCACCTGCTTCACCGCGTCATCGGACAGACGGGTGGAGTCCGTACGCATGTACGTGATGAGCGCCGTCTGGCCCTCCTCGCCGAGGGGCACACCCTCGTAGAGGCGCTGGGCCAGCGTCATCGTCTTCTTCGCGGTGAAGGACAGGCGGTTGGCCGCCTCCTGCTGCAGCTTGGAGGTGATGAAGGGCGCGGGCGCGTTGCGGCGCCGCTCCTTGCGGTCCACCTTGGAGACGGTGAAGTCCGCGCCCTGTAGCTCGGACACCAGGCCCTGCGTGGTGTCGCGGTCCTTCAGCTCCACCTTCTTGCCGTCCACCTTGGACAGCTTGGCCTTGAAGGGCGGCGGGCCCGACGGACCCTCCAGCAGCGCGTCCAGCGTCCAGTACTCCTGAGGCTGGAAGGCCTTGATCTGCTCCTCGCGCTCGCAGATCAACCGCACCGCCACGGACTGCACGCGGCCTGCGGACAGGCCCCGGCGGATCTTCTTCCAGAGCAGCGGAGAGATCTGGTAGCCGACGAGCCGGTCCAGGATTCGCCGCGTCTGCTGCGAGTCGTAGTTGTCCTGGTTGAGCTGGCGCGGATGAGCGATGGCCTCCTGGATCGCCTTCTTGGTGATCTCGTTGAAGAGCACCCGCTGGGCGTCCTTGTGGTCCAGCTCTTCCTTGATGTGCCAGGCAATGGCCTCGCCCTCGCGATCCGGGTCGGTGGCCAGGAAGACGCGGTCCACGTTCCGGGCGACCTTCTTCAGCTCGTTGAGGACTTTCTCCTTGCCCTTGATGACGTGGTACTCGGGCTGGAAGTCGTGCTCCACATCGACGCCCATCTTGCTCTTGGGCAGATCCTTGATGTGGCCCACGGACGCCTTCACCGTGTAGCCCGAGCCCAGGTACTTCTTGATCGTCTTCGCCTTGGCGGGAGACTCGACCACCACCAGGTAGTGGGGGCCCTTGCCGCGCGGAGTGGACTCCGTGGACTCGTCGTCCTCCGCCGCGGAGGCCTCCACCTCGGCCAACGCGCCCTTGCCCTTCTTGGCGGTCGCCTTCTTGGCGGCGGCCTTCTTGGCGGACTTCTTCTTCGCGGTGGCCTTCTTCGCCGCCGGACGCTTCGCCGCCTTCTTGGGGGTCGTCTCCTCGGCCTCCGTCTCGACTTCAGTCTTCTTCCGCGTGGCCATGACCTCTCCTGCTCAGACCTTCTCGTAAACCTTGCCCGGGTACTGGATCACTAGGCCGGACAGCTCCAGCTCCACCAATGCGCTCGTGAGCGTGGCGGGCGGGAGCTGGCAGCCCGCCAGCACCTCATCAAATGTGCGGGGGACCCGATCCAACAGTTGGTAGGCGCCTCTGGCTTCCGCCGAGAGCGCCTCCCAGGGTTCTCCCGCTCCGGGAGGCACCGCCAGCACAGGCCGAGCCCCCACGAAGTCCCAGATCTCTTCCACCGCCAGACAAGCCCGCGCCTTTCCATCCCGGATCAGCGCGTTGCAGCCCGCCGCGGCCTCGTTGCGCACATCTCCCGGCAGCGCGAGCACCGGGCGCCCCAGCGCCAGGCCGTCCTCCGCCGTGTACAGCGCCCCGGACTTGCTGCCCGCCCGGAGCACCAGCACTGCATCCGACGCGCCAGCAATCAGTCGGTTTCGCCGAGGGAAGGTGGAGCGGCTTGCCCGGACGCCCGGTGGCAGCTCGCTGAAATACACCCCACCTCTTTCGAGAAACTCAGGAAGCATGCGGGCTTGCGGCGGATCCAGCTCGTCCAGCGCGGAGCCGAGGAATGCCCACGTCTCCCCGTCTGCGTCCAGGGCCCCAAAGTGGCAGGCCCGATCCACGCCCATGGCCGCGCCTGACACCACGCCTACGCCGCCCTCGGCCACGCGCCGCGCGAAATCCCGGGCGAAGGGCAGGAAGCCCTGATCCGGGTGGCGGCTGCCCACCATGGCCACGCGCCGACGCGGAGGCCCCACGTGCCCCTTGTAGAAGAGGAGCGGGGGCGCATCCGGAGTCGAGGCCAGGCGCTCGGGGAAGGTCCGCTCGCCCGCGAAGGCCAGCTCCAGCCCCGCCGCCTCACACCGCTCCAGGAGCCGATCCGTCACGGGTGCGAGATCCGCCACGGGGGCCAGGCGCCGGCGAACAGGCGTGGGCAGCGGTGCTTCAACCAGCCACTCCCTCACCGGGCTGCCCACCAGGCGAGCCAGCGAGCCCCTGGAGAACACACGCAACGCCTCCAGCGTCTTCGGCCCCAGGCCAGGAACGGCCCACAGTGCCAGCGTGGCGCGCTGCTCAGACGTCAGTGTGTGTGCAGATGTACCCGCCATACCCAACCCCTCCCGTCCGAAGCCCACCTATATAGATGATGGGCCCGACGGCAGGGGGCGCGACACATAAACACCGGACTGGCAGCGGTCAAGCAGCCAATCCTGCATGCATGTCGCAAAAAGCGGGTTTTAGACCGACTTTAGCGGCTGGCGGTGGGAGCAGCCCCCACACGCATCTCCACGCGCTCGCCGGGGGCGATCTCGCGGATGGAGGTGACGAGCAGGCAGTTGGAGGTGCGCTCCTTCACCTCGGAGACGAGGCACGTGCCGATCACTTCGTCCGGCAGCGCCTTGGCCTTCTCCTTCTCCTTCTCGGTGGGATGGAGCAGGTTGCCGACACCCGGGTTCTCCCTGCGGACAATCGAGAAGGTGTTGCCCACCTCGACGCCGTCGGCGCTGCCGCGATCGATAACCAGGAAGTTGTGCTCACCCGTGATGGTGAGGAAGGGCAGCATGGCCGTGATGATGTAGCCCTTGACCGCCTTGGTGTTGGGCTTGGCGGAGACGCGATCCATCAAGCGCTCACCGTAGGGGCCCACCAGATCGCCGCGGTACATGCCATCCCAGCTCTCGGAGATCTGCGCGGTGACGAACTTGTCCCCCACGCTGAGCACTCGCACGGTGCCGACCAGGTCCGTGAGGTAGCCCGCCTTCTTGCCGGTGATGGGGTGCTTCACCTCGGAGTTGGTGCGGTAGACCAGGTAGCGATCCCCCACCTTCGCGTCGACCTTCTTCTTGAAGCGCAGGTAGACGGTGTCCGGGAAGGACATCATCTCCATCTCGGAGAAGGAGCTGTCGATCTTCCCGGCCTCATCCACTTCCTTGGAGGTGACGAAGCCGCGCGTGGTCACCAGGGTGGCGCCGCTGGCCTTGTACGAGATGACGCCGGACACGCTCACCAGGCTCTCGCCGTTGGCGGGCCCCAGCTCCGTGGCGGCCTGGACCTCGCCCTCCTCCACCACCATGCTGTCCGCGGGCGCGGTGCCCGTCTCCACGCGCGAGGGCACTTCCTCGCCCGCCGGGAAGAAGCGCACCTTGTTGCCGGGATAGATCCAGTGCGGGTTGGCGATCTCCGGGTTGTAGGACCAGACCTTGGGCCAGTACCAGGGGCTGCCCAGGTACTGCTGGGACAGATCCCAGAGCGTGTCGCCCTTGACGACGGTGTGCACCTCGCCGGGAGCCGTCTCGCGGGCGCCGTCGATCTTCGGCCCCATCCGCTTGCCGGGCGTGCCCTCGTCGGAGACGTCCGCGCCCTCGGTCTCGCTTCCCTCGGAGTTCTCCTCCTCGGGCTGCTCCTGATCCTGGGCACGCGCCGACCAGGCCGGCGCCAGGGAGATGGCCACAAGGAATGCTGTGAGGATCCGGGAACGCATCGGGCGACTTCCTTTCAGGCTGCTGCTAAGGCGAGAGGGACGCGAGCCGCTGCTCCGCCTGGGTTGCGGCGGCCGTCCCCGGGAACTGGGTGATGACACGGGTGTAGAGCGCGCGAGCGTCCTCGCGCTGGTTCAGCTTCAGCCGGCACTCGGCCAGCCGGAGCATGCCGTCGAGCACGGCATCCCCGGCGGGGTACGTCTCGATGAGGCGCTCGAAGACGAGCGAGGCCCCCTCGTTGTCATTCAGGCCGATCATGCCCAGGCCCGCGAAGTAGAGCGCGTTGTCCGCGCGCGAGTGCCGGGGGTTCTGATCAGCGAAGGCCTGCAGCCGGGCCACGCCCTGTTCCACATTGCCGGTGCGCAGCGCGGAGACGGCCTGCTCGAACTCCGCGTCGAGCGCCGCCGTGTTCGCGGGAGGCGGCGCGGGCACAGGCTCGGACTTGGGCGTGGGCTCGGAAGGCTCGGGCGACGAGCTGACGAACAGTTCCACCTGCTCCTGCTCAGGCTCCACCACGGCCACGCGGGTGGGCAGTGACGGAGCGGGCTCGGACTTGGGCTTGAGCTTCACCACCGTCAGGTCCGGGACATCCACCTTCTTTTGAGGAGGCGGCGCGGCCTGGGAGGCGGGAGCCTGCGCGGGGACCTGTGTCGGCGCCGCGGCGGGAGTCTGCGTGGGCCGGGCCCGGAGAACGGAGTTGCTGCGCTCCAGGCGCTCGAGCCGCTCGCTGGTGCGGGCCTGCTGCTCGCGCATGGCCCGCAGCTCTCCCCTCAGCGCGTCCATATCCGCCTTGGTGGCGGAGTCAGTGGCGCACGCGACGAGCGCGCACAGCGGCGCGACGGCAATCAGCCGTCGGATGATGAGAAGACGCTCCAGCACGGGTATCCACCTGTGAGGATAAAGAGCAGCTTCCGAGCCGGTCAAGAAATCGGCCTGCCTCAGAAGCGATGGACGACGAAGTTGATGTGGCGACCGGTGCGTCCCGCGTCCCGCCGGTGCGAGAAGAAGCGCGAGGAGTCACAGGAGGTACACTCCTGTAGAACATCCATGTTGCCGACCTTGACGCCCACGCGGCGCAGGGTCAGCACCACCGCGCGGGCCAGATCCAGGCGAAACTCGTCGCCGCGAGCCACTACCACGTCCGAGCCGAAGCGCGAGGCGAAGTGCTTGGCGAGATCCGGAGAGACCACGTAGCAGCACTGCTGGATGCACGGCCCCACGGCCACCAGCAACCGCTCTGGTCGCGTGCCTCGCGCCACGAGCGCATCCACCGCGCGCGCGGACACATCCGCATCCGTGCCGCGCCAGCCCGAGTGCACCGCCGCCACGCGCTTGTGCTCGGGATCCACCAGCAGCACCGGCACGCAGTCCGCGGTGGACACTCCCACCCAGTCTCCGGCCTGCTCCGTGAAGAGGGCATCCGCATCGCCCAGCACGGGGCGCAGCGTCTGCGTGGCCTCCCCGCCCTTTGCCTGCAGGACGCGATCACCGTGCACCTGCTTCACGAGGTGCAGCGCACCGAGCGAAGCCCCTGCGGCCGTGGCGAGCCGGCGATAGTTCTCCTCCACCCGCTCACGCGTGTCTCCGACAGAGAAACCGAGGTTCAACGAGGCATAACGCCCCTCGGAGACGCCTCCCGTGCGAGTGGCGAAGCCATGAGGTACTGGAAGCAATGCGGAGTTGATGAACAGCGAGCCCATGACGTGCACACGGTACCCCACCCTTTCCAGGACGGCACTGTTCTCCAAGAAATCCCCAGAGCCGCGGGAAAATTCTTCCGGGAACGTTTGACAGCCCCAAGTCGTCCACCGGACAATTCCAACCCTGTAGGTCCGCTGGAAGGAATGCCAGCGGCCGACCTCCCGAGATCATGGCCCTGGGTCCTCACACCGTCGGCAGGAAGCTCCTCTGGAGCATTGCCTTGCCTGGCCTCATCGTCGCGCTGATTGGCGGCGGCTACTTCTGGCGAGAGATGCGCCGGGCCGTGCAGGACGCGGCACACCGCGAGGCCCTCGCGCTCGCGGAGTTCATCGCCTCCACGTTCACCCTGCCCCAGGCGGATCGCGCACATCCCCACAGCGCGGTGGCCGAGGTGATCGCGTCGGATACACGCCTGTTGCGCTCGGTCGCGGAGCTGCGCGTGTTGACTCCGGATGGCCGGATCCGCTGGTCGCGGCAGCGCGGCGAAGAGGGCACGCTCCACCCCGAGAGAGAGCGGCTGACAGCGCCCACTCCGGAGACGGCCCGCTCGGCGCGAGAGGGCACGGAGGTGGTGAGGCCGCTGGGCGGCGCGGAGTGCGCGGACTGCCACACCGGTGACAACGCCCAGCACCTGGGAGTGCTCCAGGTCCGCCTGTCCGAGCCGCTCCTGAGCCGCCAGTTGGGCTCGGTCTTCCACCTGGCGATGGTGTCCACGCTGGTGTTCGGCCTCATGCTGACGCTGGCCACGGCGCTGTCGCTCCACTTCTTCCTCACCCGGCCGCTGCGCCGGCTGACGGGGAACATGCGGCGCGCGGAGGAGGGAGATGTGCTGGTGCGCGCGGAGACTCGCGGCACGGATGAGATCTCCCGGCTCGGCGCGGCCTTCAACCAGATGCTGGCTCGCATCACCTCCATGAAGGTGGAGGAGATCGACACGCACCGCGACCTGGCCGTCACCAAGGAGAAGCTGGCCCTCAAGGAGAAGCTGGAGGAGCGCATCACCGAGCTGTCGCTGCTCTTCGACGTGGCGCACTCGCTGAACTCCACGCTGGATCTGCAGGAGATGTTCGAGCGCATCACCCGGCTGGTGGTGGAGCGGCTGAAGATCCCCAACTTCTCGATCATGCTGCGCAACGCGGACGGAAACCTGGAGATCCGCACCGCGTGGCCGCACCACCGCGGCAGCGTGGGCCTCACCTTCGCCTTTGGCGAGGGCGCCTGTGGCCGGGCCGCAGAGACGCTGCGCGCGGTGTACCTGCCGGATGTCTCGGATCGCTCGAGCATCTTCGCCAAGCGCAACCTGGTGGGTGGAACCGATCACGGCTCGCTGCTGGCGGTGCCCATGGTGCACATGGAAGCGGTGCTGGGCGTGATGAACTTCCAACGTCCGGAAGTGGCGGGCTTCTCTCCGGAGGAGCTGGAGCTGCTCACGGCGGTGGCGGATCAGGCGGCCACGGCGGTGAAGAATGCCCGGCTCCACTCGGAGACGGTGCTGCTCACCCAGACGGATCCGCTCACCGGCGTTCCCAACCGGCGCCACCTCTTCAACCGCATGGAGGCCGAGCTGGCTCGCGCCGAGCGCTACAGCACTCCGCTGTCGATGCTCATGATCGACGTGGATCACTTCAAGCGGCTCAACGATGCGGCGGGCCACCGCGCGGGAGACGAGGTCCTCCGCAAGGTCTGCGATGTGCTGCGCACCCGCGTGCGCAAGGTGGACACGCTGGCCCGGTATGGCGGCGAGGAGTTCATGGTCCTGCTGCCGCAGACGGCCAAGGAAGGCGCTCTGGAAGTAGGTGAAAAGCTGCGGCGCGCGGTGCTGGAAACGGCCGCCCTGGCGGCTCCCACCCAGCCCACGGGGCACATCACCATCTCCATCGGCGTGGCCAGCTTCCCGCTGGATGCCACGGAGCAGGAGACGCTGGTGGACTGCGTGGACGCGGCGCTCTACGCCAGCAAGCGTGGCGGCCGTAACAAGGTGTCCGCATACGAGCCCGGCATGGAGATCCACCCGGGCCGCGAGCGGGGCCCCCACAGCAGCACCCGCCCGGCCGCGGAAGGCACGTTCCCCCTGCCCCCTCCGGGCGTCGCGAAGGCCTGAGGCTCAGAACGGATTCCGGCCGGCGTACAGCACCTCGTGCTGGATCAGCCGGATGCTCTGGCGGGAGCGGAACTCGCACGGTAGGTGGGGAGGCGTTGCGCCTCCATACCCCCTGGGAGGAAGAGCTCAGCGCCTCTCGACCAGTGGCCTCACGGTGGGCAGCATCAGGTCCGCCCACTGCTCGTAACCGGCGTCCGAGGGATGGAAGCCATCGAAGGAGAAGAAGTCGGGACGCTGGGGGATGAACACCTTGCTGGCCGAGTAGAGATCCACCACGTGCATCCCGTGCTCACGAGCAACGCGGGAGATGGCTTCGTTGAAGGGCTCGATTCGGCCCTCGTAGAGGTGACTGGGCACCATGCGCGCCACCGGCGCGAGCGCCATGTCCGGCACATTCACGATCACCAGCGAGGCACCCGTTGGCTTCAGCCGCCGGGCGATGCGATCCAGATCGTCGCGGAAGTCCTCGAGCGAGGTGCCCCGCCAGATGTCGTTGGTGCCGACACCGAGCGTCACCAGCGTGGGCTGCGTGGCCACCGCCCGCTTCACCTGGGAGGTGAAGACATCGCGGATGACCGCGCCACTCATGCCCACGTTGGTGAGCCCCAGCGAGAACCCTTCCGTGCGGAGGCGGGAGGCAAGACGCTCGGGATATCCCCCGCCACGGCTTGCTCCCACTCCTACGGCCGAGCTGTCCCCGAGCGCGACATAGGAGATGCTCAATCCCGTCTCCGTCGCAGGCCGCTCAGGGCATCTTCAGAGCGCGGAGGGTCCGGGTGTCACTCCCCGGCACCATCACGCGCAGCAGCAGCGTGTCGCCCGAGGCCGTCGCGCGGATGATCGAAGCGAGCTCCGCCGCGCTGCGCACCGGCTTGCGATTGGCCTCGACCACCAGGAAGCCCGCCTGCAGCTCCGCGCGGTCCGCGGGAGACCCCGGCACCACATCGGTGATGAGCGCACCCTCGGTCTTGGAGAAGCCCGCCTGCTGCGCGGTCCGGGCATCCAGATTGTCGAGCGACAGGCCCACGCGAGCCTTGGAGCTCTCCTCCGCCTCGCGAGGGCCCTTCTTGCTGACGCCCTCGAGATCCGGCCGCGTCCCCAGCGTCACCTTCAGGTCCTGCTTCTTGCCATTGCGGTAGAGCGAGAGCGTGGCCACGGAGCCCGGACGCTTGAGCGCCACCGCACGGGTCAGCGCGTTGGCCGAAGCGACCTTCTGCCCATCGAGGGCGACCACGACGTCATCCTGCTTCACGCCCGCCTTGGCCGACGGACCGCCGTTGCTGACCTCGTTGACGATGGCGCCCTCGTTGACGGGCAGTTCGAGCGCCTTCGCGATGTCCGCCGTCAGATCCTGGATACCCAGCCCCAGGAAGCCACGCGTGACGGAGCCCTCCTTCTCGAGCTGGGGCAGCAGCGCCTTGACCATGTTGCTGGGCACCGCGAACCCGATGCCGGTACCCCCGCCCACGATGGCGGTGTTGATGCCAATCACCTCGCCCTTCATGTTGAAGAGCGGACCACCGGAGTTGCCGGGGTTGATGGCCGCATCCGTCTGCAGGAAGTCGTCATACGGACCCGCCTCGATGTTGCGCGCCTTGGCCGAGAGGATGCCCAGGCTGACGCTGGAGGACAATCCGAACGGGTTGCCGATGGCCAGCAGCCAGTCACCGACCCTCAGCGCTTCCGAGTCCCCGAGCGCCACCACGGGCAGCTCCTTCACATCCTTGCCCTGGAGCTTGATCACGGCCACGTCCGTGAGCGGATCGCGCCCGACGATCTCCGCGGGGAAGGAGCGGCCGTCATTGAGGTTGACGGTGATGGACACCGCGTCCTCGACGACGTGGTTGTTGGTGAGCACCAGGCCCCTGGGATCGATGATGAACCCCGAGCCCGCGCCCTGGCGGATGCTCTCGCGGCCATTGGGGCGCCCACCACCACCGAAGAAGCGATCCAGCGGGCTCTGCTCCATTCCCCGTCCACCGGACACCTTGGCCGTGACGTCCACGTTGACGACCGCAAGCTTCACGGAGTCCACGAGGGGAGCCAGCGAGGGGAGCGCCTGGGCCGCACGCGTCTCGGGCTGAAGGACATTGCCGGTGGCAGCCGCCTGCGGCGAGGCCGACGGCTGGGCAAAGGCAACAGATGAGATCACAGCGACGAGCGCCGCGACCACGGAGCTCCGGAATCGAACAGTTGGATGTCTCATATCCACCTCAAGCTAAAGCGCGATCCAAGGTCGGCAAGAGAAACTGCACCTCGGGTACAGGGACAGAACAGTGCGCCGCCCTTCCTCTTCCCGAGCATTCGATTGCAACCCCGGCCGCATCAAGCCCAGCTCGGTTGGAGAGACAACTGTCGGACCGCTCACAGCGGGCGGTACACGCGGTAGTCGATCTCCGGGAAGATGTTGTTCCGGGACTCCGTCTGGGACAGCCAGCCCTCGTCGATATTCCCGTTGCGCACCTGATCATGCAGGCGCAGGAAGCGCAGGACGTGTTCCTTGGTGCGACGCATGGCGTAGTCCACCATGGTCCCCGTCTTCATGATGAACGCCCAGTCGGAGGACTGGGCGAGCAACAGCTCGCGGGCTGCCTGGTTCAGGGCACGGCGCTGCAGGGGGGAGGCCTCTGGAAAGTCTCGGGCCAACCCCACCATCTGCCGGGCGCAGTGGTACAGGTGGCGGTAGATCCAGTCGTTGGACTCGTCCAGCCACATGTTGGCGTACCCGCCCGCGCCCCATGAGGACAGCGGCGGCGTGGCCACCTGGTTGCGAGGAAACTCGCGCAGATCGTCGGACGCCGTCACCAGTTCGAAGGTGCTCTGCTCGGAGGCCACCTTGCGGATGAGGAACTCGAGGAACTGGGGCCCCTCGAACCACCAGTGCCCGAAGAGCTCCGCGTCGTAGGGAGCCACCACCATCGGCTTGCGCTCCCCCATCCGCGAGGCCAGGAACTCGAGCTGCTTCTCGCGGTTGAACATGAAGTTGCCGGCGTGCAGGGCGGCGCGCTGGCGGGCGGCGACGGGATCGTACGGGAGCTTGTCCTGCGTCCTGCCGGTGATCCGGTAGTACTTGTAGCCGGTGTTCTTCCGATCTCCCGTGGGCTGGACGAAGGGCCGAATGTAGTCGAGCTCCAGATCCCAGCCGATGTCCCGATAGAACTCCCTATAGAGCGGGTCGCCGGGATAGCCGCTCTCCGCGCTCCATACCTGCTGCGAGCTCTCGGGATCCCTCGCGTACGCGGCCACCCCCGCCTCCGTGAAGATGGGGGCAAAGGGCCCGAACAGCGGGCGCGGCGTAGCGTCCGTCAGCCCGTGCGTGTCCAGGAAGAAGTAGCGGATGCGCTCGGCTGCCAGGAAGCGCTCCACGCCCGGGTAGTAGCCGCACTCGGCCAGCCAGATGCCCGGCGCATCCCGGCCGAACGTCTGCCGATAGTGGTTGGCGGCCACGGAGATCTGCGCGCGGACCGCCTCTGGCGTCTCCTGCATCAGCGGCAGGAAGCCGTGCGTGGCACAGCAGGTGATGATCTCCAGGTGGCCTGCGTCCTGGAGCCGCCGGAACGCGCTCACCAGATCCCGTTGATACCGGCCCTCCCAGGCCACGCGCAGGGACTCGAAGTGGTCCCGGTAGAAGCGCGCCAGCGGGCCGAACGTCGGATCGTTCCGGGTGCGATGCACCTCGAGCGCGCCCAGCTCACACAGCCGATCCAGCTTGCGCGAGTACCGTCCCGTCAGCAGCCCGTCACGCAGCATGGTGACGAGCGTGGGGGTGAGCGACATCGTCACCCGGAAGGGAATCTCTTCCTCCGCGAGCCGATCGAACACTCCCAGCAACGGCAGGTACGTCTCGGAGATGGCCTCGTAGAGCCAGTCCTCCTCGAGGAAGTCCTCATGTTCCGGATGACGGACGAACGGCAGGTGCGCGTGGAGCACCAGCGCCAGAGAACCCTGACTCATAGCTCGCGCGCCCTATCATCCCCGCCCTGATGGAGGCGGCGTCCAATGGGTCTGCTCGGAGGAGCCACTCCGGGCCACCCCGAAGCCTCCCAGGTCAGGCCTGGGCGGCGACTGCTCCGAGGAGCCCAGCGGTCGCACGGAGACCTCCACGTACTCCAGCTGCTCGGGAGGACCCTCGCTCTCGAGTTCCCCGGCGGCCTCGCGCTCCTGACGCTCGATGCGCTCCCGCCTCGACTCCGCCACCGCGGCCATTTCATCGCTGCCCGGCAGCGCGACACGGCGCCAGGTGATGTACTCGCGCTCCTGGCCCGAGGGGCTGGGAGCCGCCACAACCGGAGGAGGAGCTGGGGGCTCCACCGGGACGGGAATCTGACTCGTGACGACCACCCGCGGAGGCGGAGGCATGTGCATGAAGCGCACGGACGTGTCCTGAGAAGGACCGGGCCGCGGCAGCGCGAGCGGGTGCGTCGAGTGACCGATCCGCCGGGAGCGACCCTCGCGGCCGGCGTAGTGCGCCTCGACGCGATAGGGGCGTCCCGGGGGCAACCCGTGGATGTAGAAGCTGCGCGACTCGGGCACGAACTCCAGCTCACGGACGAGCCGATCCCCATCGAACACACGCAGGATGGCCCGAGGCGACTGGAGCCCCTCCTGGGCCCGAGCGAGGGTGGCAAGGCTGAAGTCCCAGCTGATGAAGAGCGTGTGGGGATCCCGCGCCAGCGCCAGCGCCAGATCGTTCCCGTAGTCCAGAGGCAGCTCGCCAAGCTCCTCCTGGAACTCCGGCGAGCCGCTCCCGTTCGTCACGGGGCGGGAGGCCTGCTCCTCGGTGAGGTGGTGGCGCCGCAGCTCGCGCTCACCCATGAGCCGCGCGACGAAGAAGCCCTCCATGAGGGGCTCGGCGGCGTGCTGGAACACGGCCTCCATCTCGGGCGAATCCACCACCTCCGCGGACTCGGCCCACTCCTCCTCGGCGGAGCGGGTGTAGCGAGGACGTGGCGGGAAGTTCACCACCTGTGCGGGCCGGTGTGACTGGGAGCCATCGTCCACTACTTTGGGGGAAGCCGAGCGGGGCGAGGCAGCCTTGCGGCCTTGCGGGGCGGAGGCCTTCTTCTCGGGCTCCTTCTTGGCCTCGGGCGCCTTCTTCGGCTCGGGTGCCTTCTTCGGCTCGGGCTCCTTCTTGCGCTCCGCAGCCTTCTTCTCCGGCTCCGGCCTGGGCTCGGGCGCCTTCTTCGACTCAGGCGCCTTCTTCGGCTCGGGCGCTTTCTTGCGCGCGGCCGCCTTCTGCTCGGGAGCCCTCTTCGGCGCGGGATCCTTCTTCGGCTCCGCAGCCTTCTTCGACTCCGGGGCCTTCTTGGCCTCGGCTACCTTCTGCTCCGGGACCTTCTTCGGCTCGGGGGCCTTCTGCTCCGGGGCCTTCTTCGGTTCAGGGGCCTTCTTGCTCTCGGCCGCCTTCTTCTCGGGCGCTTTCTTGGGTTCCGGAGCCTTCTTCTGCTCAGGCGCCCTCTTGCTCTCGGCCGCCTTCTTCTCCGGCGCCTTCTTGCTCTCGGACTCCTTCTTGTTGGCCACGCGGGTCTCCTTGCCCCGGGCCTCCCGGGTCGTCTTCTCGGCAGCGGGGGTAGACTTCGCGGCGGCCTTCGAACGGGCCGCCAGCTCGATTCCCGCAAGCACGGCGAGCTTCTTCACAGCAGGGACGAACTCGGCGAGCGCAGCAATGAGCTCCTGCTTGTTGAGCTTGCTGTGTCCAGGGCCCAGGTGCTTTCGCGCCAGATCCCGCAGGTAGCTCACGGTGACGCTCTTGAGATCGTCCATAGACAAGTCGCCTTTAGGTCGCCGCGCCTCATGGGTCAACGGAGCTGTGGTTTTTTCTGTTCTTCCCTGGACCGGGTCCCCACGTCACGGCCGATGACACCTTGGAAAAGGACCGAGTATCCTGCGCCCGCTTGAGCGACCTGCCCAGACTCCTGCTGTGCAGCTTCGACGTCATCCCCGGCCCGTCAGGCTCATCACGCCGACTGACCGAGTATCTCAAGGCTTTGCCTGATCGCTTCTCGGTCGTCGTGCTCTCGGCGAAGACGCCGGACCACTCGCACATCGAGAAGTACCAGGGCGCACGCCTGCTCCGAGTGCCCGTGGGCTCGGGAGATCTCGCCTCGCGCATCCAGACCTTCGAGCGCGCGGTGCGCCGCCAGCTGGACAGCGAGGAGTACGCGCTCGCCCACTTCACCGACCCGTTCGGCGGCTACGCCCTGTGCGAGCTCAAGGCCGACTACGGCTACCGC
The DNA here is from genome assembly GCF_020103695.1 of Hyalangium versicolor. Taxonomy (GTDB): domain Bacteria; phylum Myxococcota; class Myxococcia; order Myxococcales; family Myxococcaceae; genus Hyalangium; species Hyalangium versicolor. The sequence continues at coordinate 188,576 of NZ_JAHXBF010000003.1, read as the reverse complement.
CTCATCTACGAGGCCCAGACGTTCCCCTCGCAGGAGCTGCGCTACACCCACCCCCAGACGGAGGGCGACAAGCGCTTCCTCGCCAGGATCCGGCGCCAGGAGCTGTTCTGCCTGATGAACGCCGACCTGGTCATCACCGGTTCTCAGACCACCCGGACCTACATCCAGACCCTCGGGGCGAGCACGGAGCAGATCCGAGTCATCCGCTCGCCGGTGGATCTGGTGCCGTACACGCCGGACGTGCTCGGAGCGCCGGACGGCCAGCCGATGCGGTTGATGTACCTGGGCAGTCAGGCCGGGTGGCAGGGGCTGCCGATCCTGATGCGGGCCATGGCGCTCGCGATGGAGCAGGGCGCGGAGGTGAAGCTCACCCTGGTGGGCGCGCGTCACCCGGACTGGCAACCGCACCTGGAGGACCTGGCCAAGGAGCTGGGCATCCAGGAGCACGTCGAGTTCCAGGCCCCGGTGGCACATGACGATCTGGTGAAGGTGCTGGCGCTCGGGGACGTGGGCGTCATGCCCCTGGACGACGTGGATCGCAACCGGCTCCAGGGCGGGCCGCTGGCCAAGGTCTCCGAGTACTTCGCCGCAGGCCGTCCAGTGCTCGTGGCGGATCTGCCGGTGACGCGCGAGCTGCTCCCCTCCTCCGCCGTCCTGTTCCACACCGCGGGGGATGCCCGGTCGCTGGCCGACAGCATCGTCGAGCTGGCACAAGACGTTCCCCGGCGCCTGGCGATGGGGCGTGAGGCCCGGGCGTTCGCCGAGCAGGAGCTGGATGCGGGGCTCATCCGCGGCAAGCTCCTGGACATCTATGACGAGCTGCTCGGGAAGCAGACCGTCGTGGGGACTCCGAGCGAGATGCCCGTGCCGACGATGACGGGCACGCCCACCAACCGGCTCTCCCAGATCAAGCCCCCCGAGGGCGGAGGGAGCAGTGGAAAGGGCTCGCGCGGCGGGAAGTCCGAGAAGGGCAAGTCCAAGAAGAAGGCGGCCGCCAAAGAGAAGGAAAAGGAGAAGGAGGATCTGCCCCTGGTGGTGGGGCAGGTGCTGTCGGAGTCCGGGATAGATGACCGCCTCGTGAAGACCGAGCTGGACACGGGCGCCAACGAGCCGCCCGTGGTGATGGGACTGCCGCTGAGGGACGGGACGCCTGCCGGCTCCAAGTCTCGTGACGAGTCCTCGGGTCCAACGCCCATCGTCCGTCCGCCCGCAGGGCTCCGGAGGGACGAGCCCGAGGAACCACCGACGTCGATCGTCACGATGATCCCGCCCAAGCGGGACAATACCCCTCACACGCCGACGCCTATCGTGCGTTCGCCGCAGGGGCCTCCGAACGAGGTGCCTCCCGCGGCCTCCCCGCGCCCGATCATCCCTACGCAAGAAGAGGAGCCGCCGACCCCCACGCCCATCGTTCCCATGAAGTTTCCGGGAGCCAGCCCTTCCAATGGCTCCACGCGCCCGGAACAGGGAGCCACTCGAACGCCGGTGGTGCCTCCTGCTCCGAAGACAGGCACCCGGAGCGCCCTGCAGGAACCCACGCGCGGACAGGAACCCGCCGAGAAGAGCCGGACGCCGAGCCTTCCTCCCCTGACGAGGGCCCCGCCACCCTCGGAAACCCGAGGGCCCCCACCGCGCCTGGATCCCATCGCGGCTCCGAATCCCCAAGCCCCCTCCCCAACGGAGCCAGCGGCGCCTCCGAGCATCCGCGTTCCTCCACCGCCGGAGCCGGTGGCTCTGCCGAGAATCCGCGTTCCTCCACCACCGGAGCCCACGACTCCTCTGCCAGGGCGAACGGTTCCGGCCCCCGAGCCCGTCACACCTCCACCGCCACGCGCCGCTCCGGCTCCAGCGCCCGAGCCCGTCACACCTCCACCGCCACGCACCGCTCCGGCTCCAGCGCCCGAGCCCGTCACACCTCCACCGCCACGCGCCTCTCCGGCTCCTGCGCCCGAGCCCGCCACACCTCCACCGCCACGCGCCTCTCCGGCTCCTGCGCCCGAGCCCGCCACACCTCCACCGCTGCGGTCTTCTCCCGCGCCGGCGCCCGAGCCCGCCACACCTCCGCCCTCCCGAGCGGCCTCTGCGCCGGAGCCTGTGACGCCTCCCAGCGTTCGCACTTCTCCCGCCCCCGAGCCGCAGACACCTGCGAGTTCGCGTCCTCCTCCCTTGGAGCCCGCGACGCCTCCACCCCTGCGCAAGTCACCTCCGCAGGAGAACGCGGGGCCTCCGCCCCTGCGCCCCACTCCCCCGCCCCTGCGGCCCTCCGGAGTCTTCCCGCCCGTGGTGGCCCGTCCCCCGGTGGTGCAAGAGGAGGAACCCGAGGAGCTTTCCGAAGAGGAGGCCCAGGAGATCTCGGAAGAGGCGGCGGTGGACACGACGCCCACCCCGCGCCACGCTCGCCCCACGCAGGAAGAGCCAGAAGAGCTCGACCACGACGAGGTCGAAGAGGCCGACGCCTCAGACGATGATCTGGAGGAGGCCGACGCCTCGGAGGCCGTCGAGGCCTCAGATGATGATCTAGAGGAGGCCGACGCCGCGGAAGCCGTCGACGCCTCGGATGATGATCTGGAGGAAGCCGACGCCGCGGAAGCCGTCGACGCCTCGGATGATGATCTAGAGGAGGCGGACGCCTCGGAGGCCGTCGAGGCCTCGGATGATCCGTCCGAAAAGGCCGCCGACTCCGCCGACCCCATCGGAGGTTCTCCACAGGAGTCCCGAGATATGGCCGTCTCGGCACAGGCTCCCCAGGAGGAGCAACCGGTGGCAGAGCCCCCCCACTCGGCGCTCGATCCCTGGTTTGCCCAGGTGGCGCACGGTTACTGCCCCCCCGAGGGAGCCCAGTTCGCCAGGCATACACCTCCTACCAACTTCCCAGGGAGGGACGAGCCCCCCTCTGATCCCACTCCGGTGCCTCCGTCCCCCCGCGCGCAGGGGTCCACGCGCAGTAAAGGCTCGTAAACCAGCCAACCGAGCACGCCTGGGAAACTTCCCTGCCCCGCGAACGCTGGGTAGGATGGCCCGGATTTCACTGCACTTTTCGCGAGCCATCGCGAATCGAAGGACTTCATGGAGCGTCGGGTCCTCATCGTCGAAAGCCAGAACGAATTCGCCCTCAGCATGGCCACGGTCCTCCGCAGCGCGGGGTATCAGACGGCCATGGCCACCACTGCCTCGGAGGCCCAGCGCGAGATGGAGAAGCGCCGGCCGGACCTGGTGGTGCTGCGTGCCGAGCTGCCGGACCAATCCGGCTTCACCCTTTGCGGCCAGATCAAGAAGGGGAAGTGGGGCCAGAACCTCAAGGTGCTGTTGCTCTCGTCGGACACCGGCGAGGAGGCGCTGAAGAAGCACCGCGAGACGTCCGCCGCCGCGGACGGCTACCTCGTGATCCCGTTCGAGATGGGAGAGCTGGCCTCGCTCAGCTCCACCATCATCCCGCCGGGAAACCTGGAGGATGCGGAAGCCGAGGCCTCGCTGGATGCGTCGCTGTCCGGTAACGCCCCGCCGCGCGAAGCCCCGCCTCCCATGCCGCCGCCTTTGCGGGCCCCGCCTCCCGGTGGGCCTCCCAAGCTGCCCAAGCGTGAGCGCCGCAGCGCCATCACGGACGAGGACCGCACGTTCCTCGACCGCGCCTTCCAGTCCATCGCGGACCGCAAGGCGGAGCTGCTGGCCGAGTCGCGCCAATCCAAGCGCACCCCGCCCAAGCGCGAGCAGATGGGCACGCCCGAGGGCAAGATCCAGGTCCTCCGCGATGAGCTGAAGGTGCGCGAGGCCCAGGTGGCCCGCATCTCGGAGATCTGGAGCGTGCGCGAGCGCGAGCTGGTCTCCGTCGAGGACCGGCTCCACGAGAAGGACGTGGAGCTGCAGGGCCTGAAGATGCAGGTGGACGACCTGCTGCGGCGCTTCAACGAGGCGCAGACGTCCATGCTCCAGAAGGAGCGTGAGCACGGCGCCACGGTGGACGATCTCCTCCTCCAGAAGTTCTCGGCCGAGAAGGACCTCATCGAGGTCGTCGCGGCCAAGGAGAAGGACATCAACGTCCTGAAGAAGGAGGTCAGCAACCGCGACGATGAGCTGTCGCGCCGCGCCTCCGAGCTCGACAACCAGCGCAACGAGTACGACAAGCTCGAGAAGCAGTTCAACACGGCCACGCTGGAGTCCGAGGTCCGCGAGCAGAAGCTCCACGACACCATCCGCGGCAACGAGCAGGAGATCCACCAGCTGCGCCGCCGCGGCGAGGAGCTGGAGGCCACCCTCTCGCAGACGATCGGCGAGCGCGACCTGCGCTACGCGGCGCTGGAAGGCGACATCCAGGGCCTCCAGGAGCGGCTGCAGCAGACCGAGCAGGAGCGCGACACCACCGTTCGCGCCCTGGAGCAGCGCGCCACCTCCGCCGAGGAGCACGGCGCCCAGTCCGACGCGGAGATCGAGCGGCTCAAGGCCCAGGCCGCGGCGCTCGAGTCCCGCCTCAACCAGCAGATCGCCGACCTGGAAGCGGACCTCTCTCGCACCACCGGAGAGCGCGATCAGCTCAAGCTGGACAAGGATGCGCAGGAGCAGGATCTCACCCTGCGCATCGACGAGCGCGACACGAAGATCTCCACCCTCGAGCGCGAGATGGCGGAGACCATCTCCCGCAACGAGCAGCACGAGGCGGAGCTCAACTCCACCATCCAGCAGCACCTGGAGCGCATCGGCGAGCTCGAGGGCGAAGTCGAGGCCGTCAAGGCGCACCTGTCCGACCGCGAGCACGAGCTCACCGGCGAGTTGGAGGCGCTCCACGCCGCCAAGAACGCGCTGGAGACGGATCTCACCGATCGGCTCCAGGCGCTGCAGGCCGCCAAGGACCAGCAGCAGGCCCAGCTCACCGGCCAGCTCCAGGCGCTCAACACCGCCAAGAACGCGCTGGAGGCCAACCTCAACGGCCACATCCAGTCGCTCCAGGCCCACATCCAGTCGCTCGAGCAGACCATCGCCCAGCGCGATGAGTCCATCGAGGGGCTGCGCACGGATGTCGCCGACCGCGACAGCCGGATCTCCAGCATCACCGGCGAGTTGGAGGCCACCACCCAGACGCTCACCGAGACCCAGGGCACCCTGGCTCGGACGGAAGAGGCGCTGGCCAACACCCGGGGCGAGCTGGAGGCCACCACCCAGACGCTCACCGAGACCCAGAGCACGCTGGAGACGACGAAGCAGACCCTCGCCTCCACCATCGCCGTCCGGGACGAACTGGACAGCGAGCTGACCGAGACCAAGGGCACGCTCGAGCAGACCCGGACCGAGCTGTCGCAGACCCAGCAGACGCTCTCCATGCGCGAGGGCGAGCTGGAGGCCTCGCGCGAGGAGATCGAGCGGCTCAACGGCGTGCTCCAGGACACCGAGCAGGCCAAGGCCGCCCTCGAGACGGACCTCACTGGCCAGATCGGCCAGCTGCGCGCCGAGCTCTCCGAGTCCCAGGGCAACTACGAGGCCGAGCGCACCGCCCATCAGAAGCTCGCGGCGGAGACCAGCGCGCAGATCAGCTCGCTCATCGAGGAGCGTGACGGGCTGCGCGGCGAGCTGGATGCGACCATCCAGGAGCTGACCACCACCCAGGGTCAGCTGGCCCAGACGCGCGATGCGCTCGCCAAGGAGCAGACGGCGCACGCGGGCGCGCGGCAGGTGGCGGCCCAGACGAAGGCGGAGCTGGAGGCCCAGCTCACCGACGCACGCGAGCACGGCCAGGATCTGGCCGAGCAGCTGGCCCACACCAAGAACGAGCTGGGCGAGCGCGTGGCGGAAGTCACGCAGATCACCTCCCAGCTGGCGCACACCGAGGACGCCCGGCACCACCTCGAGGACCGCCTCAACGTCCTCACCGAGGAGTCCCAGCGCCGCGAGGAGCTGCTCCAGAACGATCTGGCCGGCAAGAGCAAGGAGCTGTCCGACACGCTCCGCAAGCTCACCACCGTCACCCAGGAGAAGCAGCGCCAGGCCGAGGCCCTCACCCGCGACGTCAACGCGAAGACGGAGCAGATCAAGGCCCTCGAGGCGAAGCTGGCGCAGCAGACCGCCGACTCCCGCCGCCAGGCCGAGACGCTCCAGCAGCAGGTGAACACCCTCAATGGTGACCTGGAGGGCGCCCGCAAGGAGATCGCCGGACGGGACGACCAGCTGCGCCAGGCCGGCAACGCCCAGGCCAAGCTCACCGCCGATCGCGACGGGCTGGCCAACCAGCTCCAGCAGGCGGAGAACCGGCTGCAGCAGCAGACCCAGGCCGCCGCCGCCGAACGCAGCGAAGCCAAGCGCGCCTCGGACGATCTCGCCAAGAAGCTCGCCGCCGCCGAGGCCCGCATCGCCCAGCTCACCCAGGACGGCCAGCAGCGCACCGCGGACGCCGAGGCGAAGCTCAAGGAAGGCCAGAACCAGCTCACCACCCGCGCCCGGAAGATCCAGGAACTGGAGCTGGCGCTGGAGAACGCCGCCAGCGCCAAGAGCCGCGCGGAGAAGGACCTCAACGCCAAGGTCTCCGCCGCCGAGGCCAAGGCCACCGAAGCCGCGACCAAGCTCGCCGCCGCCCAGCGCGAGCGCAAGGAGCTGGAGGCCAAGCAGCTCAAGGAGATCGAGGAGCTCAACGGCAAGCAGAAGGCGGAGCTGGAGCGCCGCGACAGCATCAAGGCCCAGGAAGTGGCCCGCCTGCAGCAGTCCGTGCAGGAGAAGAGCAAGGCCCTCAAGGTCGCCGAGCTCGAACTGGCCCGCTACAAGAGCAAGGCCCCTGGCGCCACCGCGGCTCCGGCCGCCGGAAAGCCGGCACCTGCCGCCGCCAAACCGGCAGCAGTCGCGGACGACGACGATGCCGCCGTGAAGACCCAGGTCGGCCCGGCGGCGGCTCCGGCCCCCGCTCCGGCTGCGGCCCCAGCTCCCGCCCGCCCTGCTCCGGGCCGAGCCTCGAGCGCTGGCCGTCCCGCCGCGGGCGCTGCACCCGCTGCGAAGAAGGCGCCTCCCGCTCCGGTCCAGCAGGCCGCCCCGGCGCCCGCGCCAGTACCGGCCGCGGAGTTCGAGGATCCGGCGGATCGCACCGTCATGGTGCCCCTGTCGTCGATGAAGAAGGAGGAGGATGACTGGACTTCGCTCGTGGATGAGCTCGACAAGTCCTGATCGTCACCGAGGGGAGCGCGGTCCTTTCGGGGGCCGCGCTCAACCCGAACTTCAGCTGCTCAGAAGGCTGCGCGAGCCTCGCGCACCAGATCCCGGAAGTGCAACGACGCCAGCACGTCCTTGAAGAAGGACACCTCGCGGCCGTTGGCCTCTGCCTGCGCCTCCCGCCACCGCGACCAGAGCGTCCGCGCCGCCACGTAGGCCAGCACCACGGGGAAGCTCCCCGGCGTCAACAGCACCACCAACGCCAGCACCATCCTGAACCACACCCACATGACAGCGCACCTCAGATTGAAGCGGAATGCGCTGAAGTGATGCACGAGGCGTGCCCCGGTTGCGCAAAATATTTCCACCTGTATTTCCAACGGGTTGGAAGTAAGGCGGCCTGCCACCAAGGCGGGAGAACGTGCGGAACTCTGGCATTTTTGCCGCAGTGTGGAGAATCTCCTCGGTTAAGTTTCCGGGTGTGAGCCCCCCTTCCCCGCCGTCCCCACCCCGTTCCTTCACCAGCGTGGAGGACGCGGCGACCCGCCTGGAGCAGGTGGGATACCTGTCCTCTCCTGAGATCGCCACGGCCTGTTTCCTGGCGGACCGGATGGACAAACCCATCCTCGTGGAGGGCCCGGCGGGCGTGGGCAAGACGGAGCTGTCCAAGGCGCTAGCACAGGCGCTGGACCGCGAGTTCATCCGGCTCCAGTGCTACGAGGGCCTGGACGAAGCCAAGGCGCTCTACGAATGGGAGTACGCCAAGCAGCTGCTCTACACGCAGCTCCTCAAGGACAAGATCGGCGAGATGGTGGAGGGCACCCGCTCGCTGACGGAGGCGGCGGACCGGCTGGCTTCGGGGGACGCGGTCTTCTTCTCCGAGCGCTTCCTGCTGCCTCGCCCGATCCTCAAGGCCCAGCTCTCCGAGCGCCCCGCGGTGCTCCTGGTGGACGAGATCGACAAGGCGGATCCGGAGTTCGAGGCCTTCCTGCTCGAGGTGCTCTCGGACAATGCGGTGACGATTCCGGAGTTGGGCACCTTCAAGGCCCGGCACGTGCCTCGGGTGATCCTCACCTCGAACAACGCGCGCGAGCTGTCGGACGCACTCAAGCGGCGCTGCCTCCACCTGCACATCGACTTCCCGGATCGCGAGCGTGAGCTGCGCATCGTCCGCTCCCGCCTGCCCCACGTGGCCCAGACCCTGGCCGAGCAGGTGATCGAGGCCGTGGCCGCCATCCGCAAGCTGGACCTCAAGAAGGCCCCGTCCATCAGCGAGACGCTCGACTGGGCGCAGAGCCTGGCCCTGCTGAACGCCGAGGCGCTCACGGCGGACCTGGTGGCCTCCACGCTGAACCTGGTCCTCAAGTACGAGGGCGACATCGAGAAGGCGAAGGCCAACCTCCCCCAGATCGCCCAGGCGTGAAGTCCGGAAGACCGTGGAATCCGCCGAGCGCTGTTCCGGCCCCGCCCGGAGCATTCACGCTTTGACGGATCGCACGGCATGTGAAAGAAGGCCCCGGCCGGTGTCCCCCCCTCCGCGAATCAAGGATCGCTCATGAGCTCCACCTCGTCCGCAGTGCTGCGTGCAGACCAGATCTGGATCGATGGAAAGTTCGTGAAGTGGGACGAAGGCCAGATGCACGTGATGACCCACGCGCTGCACTACGGCCTGGGCGTCTTCGAGGGCATCCGCGCCTACCGCACCCATGATGGGCGCCTGGCGGTGTTCCGGCTCCGGGAGCACATCCAGCGGCTGATGGACTCGGCCCACATCTGCCTGATGAAGATGCCGTACACGGCCGATCAGCTCGAGGAGGCCTGCCTGGAGCTGCTGCGCAAGCAGCGAGACCTGTTCGCCAACGGCGCCTACCTGCGGCCCATCGCCTTCATGGGAGACGGAGCCATGGGCCTGGGCGCGGTGAACCCCACCCGCGTATCCATCACCGCCTGGGATTGGGGCGCCTACCTGGGCGAGAAGGGCATCAAGGAGGGCATCCGCGCCAAGGTCAGCTCCTTCACCCGCATGCACGTGAACGTCAACATGGTGCGCGGGAAGATCTCCGGCCAGTACGTCAACTCCATCCTCGCCAAGCGCGAGGCGGTGCTCGGCGGCTACGACGAGGCCATCCTCCTGGACATCAGCGGCTTCGTCGCCGAGGCCTCCGGCGAGAACATCTTCATGGTGAACAAGAAGGGCGTGATCAAGACGCCGCCCCTCTCTTCCCCCATCCTGGACGGCATCACCCGCGACACGGTGCTCCGGCTGCTGCGCGACAGCGGGCGCTATGTGGAGGAAGTCACGTTCACCCGTGACGCGCTCTACATCGGCAACGAGATCTTCTTCACCGGCACCGCCGCCGAGATCACCCCGGTGCGCGAGGTGGACAATCGCCAGATCGGCGAGGGCAAGCCCGGCCCCATCACCCAGTTCGTCCAGGAGACGTACTTCCGCGTCGTCCGCGGGCAGGAGCCGCGTTACGCGGAGTGGCTCACCTACGTCTGACCGCTGCCTCGCTCCCCGGCCCGGAGTGACGCAGTGCACCCTCGGATCGAGGGATTGAGGTAGAACATCCCCGAATGCCTCCGCCCGGTTATCAGGACGACAACCCGTTCAATCTCGAGAACCCGTCCATCCTCGACATCGCTCCGCCGGAGCCGAAGTCGCTGGAGGAGACGGGGCTCAAGATGGGCCTGTTGTCCGACATCGCCCTGAAGTTCCTCTATTACTCGGGCACCGGCACGGGCATGGAGATCGCCGACGAGCTGCGCCTGCCCTGGCCCGGCGTCATCGAGCGCGTGGTGGACTTCCTGGCCAGCGAGAAGCTGGTGGATCTGCGCGGCGGCAAGGGCTTCGGCCGCGCCTCGGTGGAGTTCGTCCTCACCGAGAAGGGCCGCGAGTACGCCCGCGACGCCCTCACCCGCACCACCTACGTGGGCCCCGCCCCGGTGCCCATCGAGCAGTACAACGCCCTCATCACCCAGCAGATCGAGGAGAACCCCGTCGTCAGCCGGGATGATCTGCTGATGGGCCTGTCCCACCTCACCGTCACCGAGGATCTGCTCGACAAGCTGGGCCCCGCGGTCAACTCGGGCCGCTCGCTGTTCCTCTACGGGCCCCCGGGCAACGGCAAGACGAGCCTGGCCGAGGCCATCTCGCGCATGTTCGGCGGCGAGGCCTACGTCCCCTACTGCATCGAGATCGACAACCAGATCATCAAGGTCTTCGACAACCTGAACCACACCCCCGTCCCGCTGGAGATCGGCCGCGACTCCACCGGGCGCCGGCAGACCTTCGAGATGGACAACCGCTGGCTGCTCTGCCGAAGGCCCGCGGTCGTCGTTGGTGGTGAGCTCACGCTGGAGACGCTGGATCTCATCTACTCGGAGACCGCCCGCTTCTACGAGGCCCCGTTCCAGATCAAGGCCAACGGCGGCATGCTCCTCATCGACGACTTCGGCCGCCAGAAGGTCCACCCCACGGACCTGCTCAACCGGTGGATCGTCCCCCTCGAGAAGCGCATCGACTTCCTCACCCTCCATACCGGTAAAAAGTTCGAGATCCCTTTCGAACAGCTCCTGGTTTTCTCCACCAACCTGGATCCGAAGGAACTCGTGGACGAGGCCTTCCTCCGTCGCATCAAGTACAAGATCGAGGTGAAGAACCCGGATGAGGGAACCTTCCGGGAAATCTTCGAGAGAGTGTGCGAGGCGGCGGGAATTCCGTACGTTGACCAGGCGGTGACGTACCTCTTCGAGGCGTATTACAAACCGCGCAACATGCAGCTGCGCGCCTGCCACCCGCGCGATCTGGTGGCTCTCATCAAGGACGCCGCGCGCTACCGGCAGATGCCCCCCGCACTGTCCAAGGAACTGCTCGACCAGGCATGCGAGGTCTTCCTCGTTGATCTGTAGAGCAGGGTTTTGTTTGTCCCAACCGCGCGGAATTTCTAGAATCCCCGTCGGGTTTCAATCGCTGGCCGACTGCCTGACCCAGCCTTGAAGTCACAGGAAGCGGGCACGAAGGAGCCGCAGGTCCGTGAAGGAACGCTACCAAGAGATCGACGAGAAGAACGAGGCGCTGCGCGACTACCTCGACATCTTCAAGGACAAATCGCGCGACTTCCTGGACCGCTTCGAGATGTCGTGGATCTACCACGACGCCGCGCTCGAGGGCGTCGTGTACACGCAGCAGGAGCTCACCGCTGCGCTGTATCCAGGACGGGTGGCGGCCGAGGCCTCGATGATGCCGGTGGTGCTGGAGGTGCGTCAGCACAAGGCCGTCTGCGACTACATTCGCGAAGAGGCCAACGCCAGCAAGAAGAACGCGCAGATCACGCTGACGCAGATCAAGCGGATGCACGATCTGTTCATCGGGAACACGCCCGAGGCCATGGCGGCGCGCGCGGCCACCGAGCGGCGTGAGCGCACCGAGAAGGAGCTGGCCAAGGAGCGCGAGCGCGCGGGCTTCCGCAAGGACATGCCCCTGCACCGCACGTACTTCCACGACATCTCCCAGCCGGCGAAGATCCAGCCCGCGCTGGAGAAGCTCGTGGACTACACGGCGAGCGCCGAGTTCCGCGAGTTCCATCCCATCAAGCAGGCGGCCACGGTGCAGCACATGTTCCTGCAGATCTTCCCCTTCACCGAGCACAGCGGGAAGGTGGGCAGGATGTGCACGAACCTGATCCTGCTGCGCAACGGCTACATGCCGGCGGTCATCCACTCGATCGATCGGCAGAAGTACTACGAGTCCTTCCGCGGCCCCGTGGCGGGCTTCCGCACGCTGCTGATGGACGCGATCGAGAACTCGCTCGACAACGGCGTGAAGTACTTCAAGGACCTGAACCGGCGCTACAAGGCCATCAACTAGCGCCGCCGCGCAGCTCGGGGGCTCGAGACCTCCAGCACTTCACGAAGAACGCGCGATCAAACGGTGGACAAGAGGGCAATCAGGCGTGTGCCCTTTTGGTGCCTCGTGAATGATCCGCGGTTCGTCAACACCATTGGAGTACTGGAGACATCGTTTCCGGGGCGTTATGGGGAGGCCTTCCGGCTTCTCGAATCCCTGCGCCGGAGACGGTAAAAGAAGAGACCCATGCCTGGCACAACGCCCGCCAACACCCGCCGCTCCCCACCTCTCGGGGAGAGTGCGGAACCCCCGTCACCGCGGATCGCGCAGTTGCCCGCTCGGGACAAGCTGGAGCGGCTGCTGCGTGTGGCCCGGGGGAGGAAGAGGGCGCTCATCCTCACCCACGACAATCCGGATCCCGACTCCCTGGCGGCTGCTGTCACCCTGGCACACATCCTGGAGCGCCGTGCGGGAATGGAAGCCCGGGTAGGCTACGGTGGCATCATCGGGCGGGCCGAGAACATCGCGTTCGTGAGGGTGCTGCGGCTGCCGGTGTCGCACGTCTCACAGATCGACTTCGACACGTACGATCTCTTCGGGCTGGTGGATACGCAGCCGCCGGTGGGCAACCACTCGCTGCCGGCGCGGCTCCGCGCGGACATCGTGATCGATCACCACCCCGTGCGAGAGGAGAGCCTGCAGGCGCCGTTCGCGGACGTGGGCGGAGACTTCGGGGCCACGTCGACGATGGTGGTGGAGTACCTGCGAGCGGCGCGACTGGAGCCGTCGGTGGAAGTGGCCACCGCGCTGTTCTACGGCATCAAGGCGGACACGCGGGATCTGGGCCGGGAGACGACCCAGACGGACGTGGACAGCTACCTGTGGCTCTTCCCGCGCTGTGACAAACATCTGCTGGGACAGATCGAGCACCCGGAGCTGCCGGCGCGCTACTTCCAGCTGCACCACACGGCCATCGAGAAGGCGAAGGTGTACGGCACCGCGATCGTCACGGATCTGGAGGAGGTCTACTCCCCGGACATGGTGGCGGAGGTGGCCGAGCGGATGATGTTCCTCGAGGGGATGAAGTGGTCGCTGGCGTACGCGACGTACCGCAACCAGCTCTACGTGTCCCTGCGAGTGAAGGATCGCCGGATGAACGCGGGCCGGCTGATCCGGGAGATCTGCGCGGACTACGGAGGCTCCTCGGGAGGCCACGGCAGCATGGCGGGAGCGCGGATGCCCCTGTCGGGGCGAGCCAACCAGCGCCGGACGCTCAAGCGTGAGCTGGTGGGCCGATTTCTGGAGGCGTTCGGCGTAGCGGATGAGCGGCCCGTCTCGCTGCTGGCCGCGCAAGACGAGTGATCTACTGGGACTACAACGCGGCCGCACCGCTGCGCCCGGAAGTCGCGCAGGCGCTGGCCCGGGCCTTCACGGCTGGCGGTTTCGGGAACCCCTCGAGCGTGCATCAGATCGGGCGTGAGGCCCGAGGGCGGTTGGACTCGGCACGGGCGCGCGTGGCGCGGGTGCTGGGCTGCGAACCGAAGGAAGTGTGCTTCACCAGCTCTGGCTCCGAGGCGGATGCCCTGGCGCTCAAGGGCGCCTTCCTGGCGCGTCCGGATTCAAGCCGTCGCCGCATCGTCACCTCCACCATCGAGCACCCAGCGACGCTGACCGCGCTCAAGCAGTTGGAGCGGCAAGGCGCGGAGGTGGTGCGGCTGAAGCCCGAGGCGAACGGCCGCATGCGAGCCGAGGCACTGCTGGACGCGCTCACTCCGGCCACGGCGCTGTGCTCGCTGATGTGGGCCAACAACGAGACGGGCGTCGTGCAGCCGGCGGCGGAGGTAGCGCGAGCCTGCCGCCAGCGAGGCATCCTCTTCCACACGGACGCGGTCCAGGTCGCGGGGAAGGTGCCGCTGAGCCTGCGCGAGGTGGACGCGGACCTGTTGGCGCTCTCCGCGCACAAGTTCGGTGGGCCCGCGGGCGCAGGGATGCTGGTGGTGCGCAAGGGCGTGGACGTCGAGGCGCTCACACCCGGGCACCAGGAGGGAGGACGCCGCTCTGGGACACAGAACGTGCCCTATGCGGAGGCACTCGCCCTGGCACTGGAACTGGCCGCAGCGGAACAGGAGGCCACCGCCTCCCGGCTGACCGCGCTGCGCGACGCCTTCGAGCGCGAGGTGCTCGCGCACATCCCCGACGTCACCGTGAATGGCGGGGGCGCGCCACGGGTGCCCAACACCAGCAACCTCCACTTCCATGGCGCGGACGGTGAGGCGCTGCTCATCGCTTTGGATCTGGCGGGCATCTGCGCCTCCTCGGGAGCGGCGTGCGCGTCGGGCACCCTGACGCCCTCGCACGTGCTGCTCGCCATGGGGCTCACGCCGGCCCAGGCGCACGGCTCGCTGCGGTTCTCGCTCGGCCCCAACACCACCGAGGCCGAGGTGGAGCGCGTGGTGGAAGTGCTCCGGACCCACGTGCCTCGTGCGCGGGAACTCGCGGCTCAGGATCTCGCGTAGCCGGCCTCAGTCACTCGCGCCGAAGAGCCCGCGCACCACCGCCGCGATGGCCAGCGGCGTACCCACCAGCTCGTCGTAGTGCGGCGTGAGCGACCGAGCGTACTCATCGGCCGTGGGGAACCGATCCTGGATCCGCGCGGCAAAGCCTCGAGAGATGACCTCCTCGAGCAGCTCGGGCACCTCCGGACGCAGCGCATTGATGGGGCGATAGCGGCGATGCCGGATGTTGAAGAACACCTCGTCCGGCGTGTTGCCAATGAAGGGGCGCTCCAGCGTCAGCAGCTCATAGAGCACCACCGTGGCGGCCCACAGGTCCGCCTCCGGCGTGACGATGCCGCGCAGGGACTCGGGGCTCAGGTAGTACGGCTTGCCGAGCACCTCACCGCCCTCGCGCGAGCCATCCACGAACACGCGCGCCACGCCAAAGTCGCCCAGCTTGATCTCTCCGAGCCGGGAGATGAACAGGTTGGACGGCGACACATCGCAGTGGACGATCCCCAGCGGAGCCCCGCGCGCATCGGAGGCCGTGTGCGCGTAGGCCAGCGCCTCCAGCAGCACCTTGCCCAGGTACACCGCGAAGTCGATGGGCAGGGGAATGCCTCGCTGCTTGCAGCGGCGGAGGATCTGGGCCAGGTCCCGCCCGTCCACCAGCTCCATGACGATGTAGTAGGTGCCCTCGGCGACGCCCACGTCCAACACCTTCACGATGTTGGGGTGGTCCAACTGGGTGGACAGGTCCGCCTCGCGGATGAAGCTCTCGACGGAGGATGGGTCCCCGGTGAGCGAGGGCAGCAGCCGCTTCACGGCGACATTCCAACCCTCGTAGCGCCCGGTGAGCACGCGCGCCCGGAACACCTCGGCCATGCCCCCCTTGCCCAATGGGGCCTGGAGCTCATAGTTGCCGAAGACCCGGGTCGGCCGCGGCGTCACGGGAGTGCTCACGGGCTTGGGGTTCCACTGGCTGCCGCGCCGCGGGCGCTCTTCTCGCGGGAGGCCTTCAGAAGTTCCTTGAACTGCTGGTCGCTCCCCAGATAGCGCATCAGGTCCGGATCGCTCTCGGCGGAGGCGTGCAGCTCATACCCCACGTTGACCGCGCTGCGCAGGGAGTCCAGCGCCTTGGACTTGTCCCGCTTCTGCGCATACGCGCACCCCAGCACATAGAGCAGCGGTCCATGCTGGGGTTGGACGGCTCGCGCCTTCTCCAGATCCTTGATGGCCGGGCTCACATACCCCAGCTTGAGCAGGCACGAGCCCCGCCCCAGGTACGCCGGCCAGTTCGAGTCGCTCGAGTCATACTCGAGGCTCTGCCGGAACTGGGCCATGGCCTCGGAGATCTTGCCCTGCTGGTAGAGCGCGTTGCCACGCTGGAGGGCCTGCTTCGCCGCCTCCTCCGAGCGCGAGCCTCGCTTGCTGTCCGGCTCCGCCGCGTCCCCACTCCCTCCTGCGGAGCCTGTCCGGCTCACCGGCATCAGGACGAAGCGCCCGGACTTCTGCACGGCCTCCGCCTGGCACCCCTTGCTCAGCCGCACGTGGGCCACCAGCGTCTGATCTTCCTCGTTATAGAAGCCCAGCACGGTGTAGGTCTGCTGCTTCGGACACAACTCTCCGGTCTGGCAGAGCGTCAGCCGCGCCACGAGCACCGAGCCCTCGAAGTCGCCTTCCAGCGCGGGATCCTGCTTGTTCAGGCGGCAGACGCCGTCCCCGAGGGGGCGGCCGGAGACATGCTCGCCCTCGGTCTTGAGTTCCAGCGTGCCATAGGCATCCGCCTGGAAGCTGCCCGACAGGGTCGGACCCGCAGCGGCCAGGCCAGGAACCAGGAAAAGGGCCAGCGCGAGGCCTGTTGTGCGATACACGGGCGCCATCTGGGGATAGAGCCGGCGCATCATAGGGGGCATGTGCCGACGTTGTAAACGCGTGCGGGACACCTTGACCCGGCCGGTGGGCGTCCTTATCATTTCATCCGGATATTCCGCAGTTTCTTCAACAACTCTGAGGACTTAGAAACCTATTTCAGGTGTTCAAGGGCTGTCCCCTGCGGGGCGCGTGATGCCCAGCAGAAATTCGAACCGATACGTCCATCACGGGGTCCGTTTCAGGCGCCATGCGCAAGCCCTCCCCCTCGCGGGGCAGAGGGAAGCCTACGGAGCCATGACTTTGGTCCCCACCTGGCTTTTTAGGGTTCAATGGACGCTAGGCACACGGCCATGCGGCGGGGGACTTTTTCTGTGGAGTGGCGGCGGTGAGCGAGACGGTGGCGGCAGACGAGGCGGCGCGGAAGCAATCGCTGCGCGAGGAGTTGACGGCGCGGCGCAAGGCGATGACGCCGGACCTCATCGATGGGCGTGGGTTGAAGGTGCAGTCTCGGTTCCTGGCTTCGCCCTACTACCAGAAGGCGAGGACGGTGGCGCTGTATGCCCCCATTCGGGGGGAGGTACCCACCCGGGACATCCTGATTGCGGCGCTGCAGGACGAGAAGATCGTCTGCTACCCGCTGTCGCATGTTCATGGGCGGATCCTCTCGTTCCGGGCGATCAAGTCCGAGGCGGAGCTGGAGCCGGGGCGGTTGGGGGTACGTGAGCCCTCCAACTCTTCGGATCTGATTCCGGTGGACCAGATCGATCTCTTCGTGGTGCCCGGTTTGGGCTTCACGAGGGATGGCAAGCGGCTGGGTCGCGGGGGTGGCTACTACGACGCCACCCTGCGCGCGGCCTCGGCTCGGAGCCGGCGGGTGGGTCTGGCGTTCACTGACCAGATCGTCCCGGCCATGCCGACGAACGGCGATGACGTGGACATGGATCTGGTCGTCACGGAGGCCGAGTCGCTTCGCGGCCTGTTCCGTGACTGGGACTTCCTGGACACGTAGAGCTTCTCTTCATGAGAGATGGGGTGGGCCGGCCAGGGTTCCTGGCCGTGCTCACCCTCCTCATGTACGAAGGGCCTCGCGGCGCAGTGGGTTTCGGGTAACGTGCCCGGCGCGATGACCCAGGACCTGCTGCGCAAGGCGACCCCCGAAGAGCAGTTCGAGGAAGTGACCCGAGGCACCGTGGATCTCCAGGTGGCCGAGGATCTGAAGAAGAAGCTCGAGCGCTCCTATAAGGAGGGCAAGCCCCTTACCATCAAGGCGGGCTTCGACCCGACGCGGCCAGACCTGCACCTGGGCCACTCGCTGCTGCTGACGCGCATGCGGCGCTTCCAGGAATTCGGCCACACGGTGGTGTTCCTGATCGGTGACTTCACGGCGCTGATCGGCGACCCGTCGGGGAAGAACACGACGCGGCCTCCCCTCTCGCGCGACGAGGTGAAGGCCAACGCGGAGACGTACAAGCGCCAGGTCTTCAAGGTGCTGGACGCGGAGAAGACACAGGTGCGCTTCAACTCCGAGTGGCTCGACGCGCTGGGCACCGAGGGCATGATCCGGCTGGCGTCGCGCTACTCGGTGCAGCGCATGCTGGAGCGCGACGACTTCAAGAAGCGCTTCCGGGAGAACATCTCCATCTCGATCCACGAGTTCCTGTACCCGCTGCTGCAGGGGTACGACTCGGTGGCTCTGAAGGCGGACGTGGAGTTGGGAGCCACGGATCAGCTCTTCAACCTGCTGGTGGGCCGACAGCTGATGAAGGAACAGGGGATGGAGCCGCAGGTGATCATGACGGGCCCCATCCTCGAGGGCCTGGACGCGAAGCTGCTCGAAGGGAAGATCGTCGGCGCCAAGATGTCCAAGAGCCTGGACAACTACGTGGGCGTCGACGAGCCAGCGGATCAGATCTTCGGCAAGCTGATGAGCATCACGGACGATCTGATGTGGCGCTACTACGAGCTGCTGTCGTCCAAGCCGCTGAAGGACGTGCAGGCGCTGAGGGAGTCGGTGCAGTCGGGACAGACGCACCCGAAGGCCGCGAAGGTGGCCTTCGCGCAGGAGATCACCGCGCGCTTCCAGGGCGAAGAGGCCGGGCAAAAGGCAGCGGCGAACTTCGAGGCGCGCTTCGCCAAGAAGGAGCTGGACACCTCGAGCCTGGAGCTGGTGGATGTGCCCCTGGCGGGTGCGCCGAAGCTGCTGCTGACGAAGGTGCTGCCCGAAACGAAGCTGGTGACCTCCTCCACCGAGGCGCGCAAGCTGATGGCGCAGGGCGGCGTGCGCGTGAACGGGGAGAAGGTCTCCGATCCCAAGCACGAGCTCGAAGCCGGCGAGTACCTGGTGCAGGTGGGCAAGCTGAAGGCGGCGAAGGTGAAGCTGTCGTAGCAGGGTGAATAAGCGCGCCCGGCCGGAGTCCAAGCCTGCGAGCCCTCGCTAGCGTGGGGGCTTCAGACCTCTCACGGTATGCTCCGAGCGCCATGTCGCGTCTGACTCCCCTCCTGTTGACCCTGCTCCTTCCCCTGACCGCCCTGGCGGGCTCTGGAGCCTTCGTCTCCGATACACGCGTGGAGGCGGTGGACCAGCCCGAGTCCAAGAAGGTCGTCTTCACCGTCGAGCCGGACACGTCCTACCCGCTCCTCAAGAAGGGCGGCCCTGGGCGGAAGTGGTGCAAGCTGCAAGGCTCCTCCGCGGAAGGTTGGGTGCTCTGCGACGGCGCCGAGGAGACCGCGGTCCAGAAGGCCCCGAGCGCCACCGAGCTCGTGAAAGCAGACAAGCCGCAGCAGCTCGCGGCGGTGCCCGCGGTGGCAAAGCAGGCCTCGGGATGCGCGACGACGTGCAGCAACCCTCCCCTGTTCTCCAAGCCCCCTGCCCTGTCCGCCGTGGATCGCGAGATCCTCGCGCTCTGCCCCGCGCGGCCCGACGTGTCCGTGAGCGCCGGGGATGTGCAGCGCTTCTTCTCCAACCACTATGACGACGAGCGCATCCAGAAGGCGCTGGCGGCTGCCGGGCGCTCGCGGACGGGCTCGAGCGCGAAGCAGGCCAACATCGAGTGGCTCACGAGCCTCTGGGTGAGCACGGGCCCGCGCAACGCCTTCACCCACGTGTTCTGCGGAGATGACTGGCTGCGCGGCCCCATCGGTGGACTGCACTACCAGGCGCGGTACGCGCAGCTCGAGGCCGAAGGGAAGCTCTGCTACGACGGCCCGGCTCGCGGCAAGAGCGCGGTGATCGGGGACCAGTACTTGATCTCCTTCCACGGAGTGGCCCCGTGGTCTTGCGGTGAGAAGGAGATCGGCGGGTTCTCGCGCACGCAGGATGCGGTGAGCATCGCGGCGCTGGGGACCCGGGCGTTCGTTCGCTGCTGCGCGCGCGACGGAGCCAAAAAGGAGGGTGGCATCTACTCGTCGCCGGAGCTGGGTGGCAGCTCGTGGCAGATCTACTGCGGCACGCGCAACGGCACCTACGGCATCGCCACGTTGTATCCCTCGAACGAGAGCCCGACCTGCGCGGAGTAGTTCCCCGGCCCACCTTCACTGGCAGGGCTTTCCCTCACTTGAATGACAGGTGTCACGGCGCTACAGGGTCGTCCCCCTTCTGAACGGAGGACGAGGCGTCGGGGCCTCGGCTCCGTTCTCTGATCTGAGGACGAGACGATGCGCCAATCGTGGAAGAACGCGTTGCTGTGGATGCTGTCGGTGGGCCTGGTGAGCGCCTGTGGAGGAACTCCCGAGACGGAGCCTCGAACAGCGCTGGGTGAGCGCAGGCAGGCCGTGCTGGCTCCGCCGCCGGCGCCGGCCAGCGGCAACATCTACGACAGCACCACGTATGTGGGCCCGGTGGCGGTGGGAGGCTCGGCGCAGGCGGCCTTCACCGCGGATCCGCAGTACTTCTCCTTCAAGGTCCAGGTCCCGGCGAACTCCCAGCTCAAGCTGGAGGTCACCCACCTGGGCAGCTCCATGTCCCTGGACACCGGCCTGTTCCTCTACGGCCCCAAGGACGCCAACGGCAGCTATGGCACCACCCCGCTGGCCGTGGATGACGACGCGGGCTACGGCACGCTGAGCCGCATCACCCTGGTGACGCTGGCGCAGGGCGGCGAGTACCTGGCGGTGGTGAGCTCGCCCAATGGCACGGGCAAGCAGTTCCGGCTCCAGGTGGACTGCATGGGCTTCGCGTGCGTGCCGCAGCCGCCGCCCGCCGCACCGGCGGACTACCACCTCGTGCTGGTCGAGGAGCCCGTCACCGCGCAGCTCCAGGCCCTGGTGGACTCGGGCAACACGCGTGACGGCGCCTTCGCCAACCTGCACCGGTACGACTTTGGCTGGCCGTACGCGGGCGAGGCTTCGCTCGCGCAGGCCACCGCGGAGGCGCTGGACATGGTCGGTGAGTGGTGGCGCTACGAGTACTACGGCACGACGGAGGTCTTCACGTACGCGCAGTTCACCTCGGCCGTGTACTCCTTCTATCAGCCGCTGCCGGCCACCCTGCTGTCGACGTACGGCAACGGCACCGAGAACGTGCAGGTGCGGCGCTACTATCGCACCTACCAGACGGGCCCGAATGGGGACCACTGGGACAACCTCTTCATCATCCTCTTCCCAGAGTCCCACAAGGTCATCGTCTTCGAGGAGCAGGCCTACGAGATCTGAGTGAGCTGCCGGAGCCCGAGGCCATTGCTCGCTTCGGGCTCCGCGGGGAACGTCAGGAGCGCCCGTTCGCAGGGCTACTTGTTGCCTGTGTCCTGGGTGCCAGACGAGCCCGTGTCTCCACCGCTGCCTTGTGTCGCTCCGGTCTGCGAGTTGCTTCCGACGTTGCCGCTCGCGCCGGTCTCACCCGTGCTCTGGCCCGCTCCGCCCGTGCCCTGCGTCTGACTCGGCTGAGCGCCATAACGGCGACCCGCTTCCCGGTTCTGATCCCGACAGCCCGCGAGCACCAGCGCGGAAGCGACCGCGCCCAACACCATCCATCGCTTGAACATGGCCGAACCTCCCTGGTTGATCCACTTCCACCCAAACCTTGGGTGAGAGGGACCTCGAAACAAGGGAGGAACCACCGAGGGGAGGCAGCCAGGGCTCAGCGCGAGCGGCTCGGCAGCAGGGAGCCACGCGAGGACAGCCTCCCCTCTCTGTTCCCCATCACGGCCGGGCGCTGCCCACGGTGAGCATCGCACCCGTGGAGTAGGCCGTGAACTCGGGAGCGTACATGGACTGCACCGTGGCCGGCCCCACGCGGAACGTGCCCGCCATGTTCGCCCGCAGCCGGTACTTGAACGTGTACTCGCCCGCTGGCAGCCGCTCGAAGAAGAAGTTCGTCCCCGAGTCCCGCGTCTCCTCGTACCAGACGATGCCCAGATCCCACTTGTGGCGGGACACCGCGTTCTCCGGCTCGAGTCCCGCCGCGCGCGGATCCCTCAGGTGCACGTACTCGGCCTCGTGCTTCGAGCGCAGCGAGATCTGCACCTCCACCTCATCCCCCGGCGCCAGCTTCGCGCCCTCGGCCAGCGGCCGCAGCGTGGACTCCCGGCCCTCGCTCACGCGCACGAAGTAGCGGCGAGACACCTGGAAGAAGTCCCCTCGATCCTCCGTGGGCAGCTTCTCCGTGGAGAACTGCCAGGTGGCCGAGGCGAACGCGAACCCCTTCGCCGTCTTCTCCACCACCACCTTGCTGCTCTTCACGGGATCCACCTCGGGCCCGGGGATGACCACCTGGTTCTTCTTCCCCGTGTACTTGTCCGGCTCGAAGGCGAACTCCACCGTCTTGTCTCCCACCGTCACCTTCGCGTCCTCGCGGATCCCGAGCGCGCCCTCTTGCTCCAGGTACTTCACCAGCGCGTAGAGCGCCTCGGCCGTGGCCCGCGTGGACTTCCAGTGGTTGAGCTTCTTGTCCAGCAGCAGCCACTGCACCAGCCCGTCCCGCCGCGAGTCCTTCGGCTTCAGCTCCGTGAGCGTGCGCAGCGCGAAGGCATGCGTCTCGGTGGTGTCGTTGTACCAGAGCCAGCTCCGATCCTCGGGCGCCCAGTACGTGCCCAGCTCCGGGCTCGTCTTCGCCGAGTCCATCACGCTCGCCCACACCAGGTCCGCATCCTTCTCTCGCCCGGCCCGCTTGAGCGTCAGCGCCAGATAACCCTTCAAGTACGGCGAGTGGTCCTTCCAGTGCTTGAAGCTGAAGTCGAGGATGCGCTTGCGCTCGTCTGGCGTGAGCGCATTGCCCGTATAGGTCGGGTCCGGGTAGCTGGAGGCCACGTAGTTGAGGAAGGTGAGGAACTCCCAACCCAGCTCCTCCTTCATCAGCTTGGTCGCGTACTCATCGCGGAAGACCTGGGTCAAGTAGCCCCAGGCCCGCTGGGTCATGTCCGGAGAGAAGCCCACCTTGTACTCCGAGGCCCGTGCCAACCCGTGGACGATATAGAGCGTCATGTAGGGAGACGGCGGGCCTCCCGGCCACCAGGGGAAACCGCCGCTCGCTGTCTGCGCTTTCTGCAGCTTCGCCAGCGCGGACGCACGCTCGGCGCTCGCCACCGCGGGATCCAGCACCTTCAACATCCGGAGGTCTGTCTCCGGCCCACCCCTCGCCTCCTGCAGCCAGGGCGTCTCCTCCAACGTCATCTTCCGGTTCGCGTCCACCGCGTCCCATGTCTCGAAGCGCGTGGGGCGCTCGCTCATCTGCTTCGCCATCTTCGCCACCGCCGGGTACTGCCCGTAGAGGCTCGAGACGATGCCCGAGGAGACGAAGCGATTGAGCGTCTGCTCCGTGCACTCGTAGGGGTACTCCACCAGGTACGGCAGCGCCTGGAGCACCGAGTAGAAGAGCTGGGCATCCACGGTGACGACGAGCTGCTCGTTGATGCGGCTCGGATCGTCATTGCGCCGCAGATCCTCGAACGTCAGCTCCTTGCGATCCTTGTCGTGCAGCGTGACGAAGCGCGACTGGGACAGGTGCATGCGCCCAGGCAGCACGGGCAACGGGCGCTGCTCTCCATCCCCCAGGTTGCCGGCACGCGCGGAGACCTTGAAGGCCACCGTCCCCACCTGCGCGGGAGCCGCCAGCGTGAAGCGCAGCGAGGTCCCCTTCCCTGGCTCCACCGTGAACGGCTGGTTGGCGCTGGTGACGCCGAAGCGGGAGAGCACGCTCTTCTCCGTCTCGGGATCCACGATATCGAGCGTGAGAGTGCCCTGCTGCTTCTGCTGGCTGGCGTTGTTGATCACCACCTCCAGCACGGCCTTGTCCCCCTCCCGCAGGAAGCGCGGGACATAGGGGCGCACCATCAGCTCCTTCACACTGCGCGTCGTGCGCTGGACGGAGCCCCCCTTGAAATCCCGCGTGATCGCATGCACCCAGGCGCTCCAGGCCGTCACCGAGTCCGGCACGGTGAACTCCAGCGTCGCCGAGCCGTCCGGCCCCGTCAGCAGTTGGGGAATCCAGAAGGCCGTCTCCGCGAAGTTCGAGCGCAGCGGCTCCTGAGGCGCATTGGGCGCACCTCCCCCTGACACGGAGGCCAGGATGCCCGCCTGCGTCCGGGCATCGTTGCTCTTTTCGGCGCTCATGGGAGCCGGCGGAGGCGGAGGCGGCGCAGGAGACGCGGTGACCGTCGAATCACGGCTGGCGGACGGGCTCCCCTTGATGATCTGGATGATCTCCCGTCGCTTCATCTCGAGCCCCCGCCGGCTTCCGGGTCCACCCACCCCGTAGTTATCGACGGAGATGAGGCGATCCTCATCGGGCCGGCTCCACCCCTTCCCCCGCCCCAGGTTCCCGCTGACCGTGATCCAGTGGGCATCGGCGGCGCTTAGAGAGGAGTTCATCCCCACACCCGAATCTCGCTGGCGATAGAGATCGCTCACCGAGGGCGGCCGGTGAGGCGCGAAGAGATCCAATGACTGGTCGTACATGTACGCGAGCAGCTCAGCGGTTCCGGCTTCGACCTTGGCCCCCTTGGGCCCTCGCACCGTCACACGCCACGTCTCCTTGGCTCCTGGCCGCAACAGATCCCGGAAGGTGCTGAACTCGAGGGTCAGCTCCTTGTCATCGAACGGGACGATCACGGATTCCGCAAAATGCATCAGCTGGTAGTCCCTCACGCCCACCAGCGACACGGAGAAGCCCCCGCGCAGCGCTTCCGTCACGGGAATCTCGATGACCGCGGGAGCCTTCATCCCCGTGAGCTGGCGCCGCTGGATCCGCTTGTCGCCCTGATACACGTCCAGGAGCAGCGGCTGTCCCTGGAAGCCGGAGAACGCGAGTACCCGCGCCTTCTCCCCCACCCTCACGGTGCCCCGCTCGAGCTGCAACATCGCGGGCAATGCGACGGGGGCGTTCGTGCCCGCGACGACGAAGTCCTGCGAGGTGGTGAACTTCTGTCCGAAGGCATCCACCGTCTCGTACTGGAGCCGATAGGCCCCTGCCTGCAGGTTCGGCAGCTTCAACCGCGCCAACCCCTGCGCGTCATGCTCCGCCGAGCCCTTCGCCTGCTCGGCTCCCGCCGCCCATCGGTGCAGCGTGCTCGCGGGAGCGAAGTTCCACTCCCAGCGGCGCCGGAGCAGATCTCCCGGCGTGGTGATGCGCTCCTCCGCTCCCTCTGGTTGCGGTTCGAGTGAGGGGTCGACAGGCTCCTCCGCGGGGAGCAGCGGCTGCGCGGGCTGCTGAAGGGCCACGATCTGCCAGCTCCCCTTGCCCGGCTGCGGCACGCCATCCAGGTTGGAGCGTGTCACCCGTACCTCCGCGGGCTCGCCCTCGACGAAGAAGTTCACGTCGGCCTCGATCTGGGCCTCCACCGAGACGAAGCCCAGCCGGAAGGAACGGCTCGCCGAGCGCGTCTCTCCGCCCTCATCCGTGGCATCGGCTTCGACACGATAGCGCCAGGTGATCGGCAGGGACTTCGCCTCCCGCTCATCCGCCTCGGGCGTGAAGGTGATCTGGAAGGAACCATCCTCCTTCAGCGCGGAGGTACCGGAGGCCACGATCTGACTGCCGACCATGGAGATCCTCCCCCGGTAAGAACCGCCGCCCCACAAGTAGTAGGGGATGATGGGCTCGCGGTACGCGCGCCAGCGCACCGAGCCGTTTACCACCGGCAGCCCGAAGTAGTACCGCGCCTCGCCACGGAAGGTGGCGGGCCGGTTGAGCCTCACCGCCGAGTCCGCATCCTTCAGCGTCACCTCGAACGTCGGCCGCTTGTACTCCTCCACCCGAACCTGCGCGTTGCTCCAAGGCTCCGTGGAGACACTCCACGCCCCGAGCACCCGGCCCGCGGGGATGGTGAACTCGCCCGACGCGGAGCCGAAGCTGTTGGTACGCACCACGCGCTGCTCGACGGCCTCTCCGTTGGGATCGCGCAGAGACACCGTCACCGAGGCGTTCGGCTGGACCTTGAAGCGCGTCTGCTCGGAGTTTCCCTGGTAGGCCACCACCTTCCACAACAACTTCTGGAGCGGCCGGTAGACGCTCCGGTCGGTGAAGATGAGGACTTGCGTGTTGGGCGGCTCATCATCGCGCTCGTAGAAGACCACGTGATCGAACTGCACCAGGGCATCCCGCCCCCGGCCCGCCATGACGAGGAAGGTCTCGTATTGCTCTCCCATCGTTTGGGTGAACACCGCCTCGCCCTGGGCATTGGTCTGGACGCGCTGCACCTCCCGGCGGCGGCGCCCCTCATAGTTCTGAAGGAAGAGGCGCACCTCTACACCGCCAACAGGCAGGCCCGTCTCGCCCTGCACCACCCGGACCTCCACGCGGCGCCCCTGCTCGCTGGTGGTGAGGGTGTAGGGAGTCACTGTCATCAGCACCCCACGCACGTCATTGTCCTTCGAGCTGAAGTCCTCTCGCACGGAGGCGGCGATGAAATAGGTCCCCCGCTGCAGGAGGGGGGGAGTGATGAAGGTGCGGTGGTCCCGGAAGTCCGTCGTCGCGGGCAGCGCCACGCTCCACGAGGCCGCGGGCTTCTGCTTCTGGATCGCCTCGAGCAGCAACTTGCTGTCGGGCATCAAGTCCATACCGGTCCCCTGCGTCACCAGCTTCTCGAGATCGTAGGGGTACGCGCGGAAGTACAGGATGGGCAGATTGCGGTGCGTCAACTCGATCGAGCGGCGCTGCGGGCCATCCGAGGTCATCCCCGTGAGGGAGAAGTCCGCCGAGTCCAGCTCGCTCAAGATCGAGGCGCAGCGTTGGCCTCCCAGGGTCTGCGGATAGGCCGAGGCCCCTGCCTCCGCCAGCCGATGCGCTCGCACCCGATGGTCCACCTGGCGCTCGAGCTCCGCCAGCAGGCCCTGTCCCATCGCCCACCAGGGCACTTTCCGGAAGCCCTCCAGAAAGGCCGCCAGGTGCTGGCGGATGCGCGTGCGATCATCGGCCTGCGAGAAGGCCCCGTGGAGGTATGAAACACGCGTGAGCCGCGCCTCCAACTCCGCCTCGCGCCGAGCCGCCCCGCGGTGCCAGGCCTCCAGGTCTCCGAGAATGGTGGCGATCTTCATCAGGGGGTGGACAGCCGGATCCCCTAGATCGACGCGAGGCGTTCCCTCGAGCAGCACGCGGAGATCGAGCTGATACAGCCCCTGCGACTGCTCGGGGCTCCAGACCGAGCTGTCCGCGAGGATCGCCGCCCACAGGTACGTGACCGCATCCCGCAGCGTGCTCCGGATGCCCGCGGGATAGGTATTCGGCAGAAGGAACGTGGAGAAGGACTGGACCTGAGTGGCACCCAGCTGATCGCGAGCCTTCCACACCTCGGCGTAGGTGCGGTTGGCCTCTCCAATGATCTGATCGAAACTCCAGCTCTTGAGATCCACCGGCCCGGAGGAGACGACGCGCTCGCGCTGGCGTATCTCCCAGCCGTAGGCCTCGGTGTAGCTGACGAGCGTCTGGGCATAGTAGAGCTGCACCGCCGTACGAGGCAGCAGTCCCTTCGGCCAGGGCTGATCGCGCAGGAAGCGTACCGCCGTGTCGTAGCCATGGAGCCCCGTGCGCAACTGCACCGTGCGGACGAGCGCCCTGGCCCACTCGTTCTCGTCTGCCTTCTCCCGAGCCTGCGCCAGCCGGGCCTCGACGCCCTCGAGAGCAGCCGCCAACTGCTGATCGTTGGCGAGCTGTTCGATCTGCTCCCACGAAGGAGGCGCCTTGGCCTGCGCGAGCGCCGTGTCCGGAGCGGCGACGAGGAAGAAGAGGAGGAATGAGAGGAGCACCTGTTGCCGATGGAGCGTTGCCATGCCGCTACTCTACGCATGCGCGGGTGTGACTCACGAGACAGTTGTGTGGGCGAACGCGTGCAGCGCCCGACGCTCTCCTCAGCCCCGTCGCCCGCTCAACGAAAGACGGGTTGCGGCTCCTCTCCCTCCGCGAGCAGCCTCCTCGCGCAGCCGGAGGACACCGCATGAACCGCAGAGAATTTCTCGACGCCACCCTCGCGCTCCTGGTCGCCCCCAGCGCCTTCGCCGCCGCCACCCCACCATCGCAGGCAGCGGCCTTCCCTCGCCGGAAGCTGGGGCGCACCGGAGAGCAGATCTCCTGCATCGGCGTTGGCGGCTTCCACATCGGCATCCAGAGGGACGAGAACGAGAGCATCCAGATCATCCGCAAGGCGCTCGACAACGGGATCAACTTCCTGGACAACTGCTGGGACTACAACGACGGGCAGAGCGAGATCCGGATGGGCAAGGCCCTCCAGGACGGCTACCGCGCCAAGGCCTTCCTGATGACGAAGATCGACGGCCGGGACAAGAAGACGGCCGAGGCCCAGATCAACGAATCCCTCAAGCGTCTCCAGACGGACCACCTCGACCTGCTGCAATTGCACGAGGTGATTCGCGACAATGATCCGGACCGCGCCTTCGCTCGGGGCGGAGCGATCGAGGCGATGGTCGAGGCGCGCAAGGCAGGCAAGGCGCGCTTCCTGGGCTTCACCGGCCACAAGTCTCCCGCCATCCACCTGAAGATGCTCGAGGCGGCGAAGAAGCACGGGTTCCGCTTCGACACGGTGCAGATGCCGCTCAATGTGATGGACGCGCACTTCGACAGCTTCGAGAAGCGCGTGCTGCCCGAGCTCGTCCGCGAGGAGATCGGCGTGCTGGGCATGAAGCCCATGGGCTCCAAGCTCATCCTCGAGAGCAAGACCGTGTCCGCGCCCGAGTGCCTGCGCTACAGCCTGTCGCTCCCGGTCAGCGTGGTCATCACCGGCATGGATTCGATGGACCGGCTCGACCAGGCGCTCAAGGCCGCGCGCGAGTTCAAGCCGCTGTCCGAGAAGGATGTGTCCGGGCTGCTGGCCAAGACGGAAAAGGCGGCCAAGGAAGGCAAGTTCGAGAAGTACAAGACGAGCCACCAGTTCGACGGCACCGTCCAGAACCCGCAGTGGCTGGGGGCCGGCCCGGCGCCCGAGCCCCCCACGCAGCAGAAGGGTTGACGCTCAGGGCGCAGCGGCCTTCAAGCGCAGCCCCACCAGGTACACCTCCATGCTCGCGCCCCGGGTGGCCTCGGGGCGCACCACCTTCACGTCCTCGTAGTGCGAGCGGACCTGGGCGCGAAACTCCTCGAAGTCGCCGCCCATGAACAGCTTGGCCACGAAGTGCGAGCCCGGCCGCCCGCGCGCCACCGCCACCTCCAGCGCCTTGCCCGCCAGCCGCAGGCTGCGCGCCTCATCCGTGGCTTTGATGCCGCTCGTCTTCGGCGCCATGTCCGAGATCACCGCATCATACGGGCCCTCGTAGAGCGCCAGCAGCTTCGCGTCGAAGTCGTCGGCGAGCACGTCCAGCACGGCCGTCGTCACGTGCTTCTGGCTGAAGGGCCGGATGGCGACAATGTCCACGCCCACCACCCGCCCGGACGGGCCCACCGCGTCCGCGAGGATCTGCAGGAAGCCCCCCGGAGCCGCACCGAGGTCGAGGATGGCCCCACCTTTCCTCACAACCGGGAAGCGCTTGAGGATCTCGTCCACCTTGAAAGCGGAGCGAGCCCTCAGCCCCTCTTGCTTGGCTTTCTGGAAATAGTGGTCTTTCGGACGGTAGGGCTTGCCCATAACGGAGGGCGTCCCTAGCATTCCGGACTGTCCTCGGGGAAGTGTTGGGCGGAAGCGGGTGTAGGATATCCCGCGCTTTTGGGCGCATCGGAGGGTCCATGGGTTCCCGTAGCGTAGTGGCAGCCGTCTGCGTCTCCCTCGTGTGCGTGGGAAGTGCCGGGTTCTGCTACTCGCGCAAGGCGAACCTGGACTCGGAGGCGCGCTGGCTGATGGAGCGCGGCAACGCGCAGGCCATCGAGTACGCCGAGAAGCTGGACAACACGGTGGCGGACGCGCAGCTGAAGACGTTCGCGGCGCGGCGCGCGGTGATGGAGCGCGCGCACGTGTGGCAGCGCGGGCAGATGCTGGGGCTGATGGGTGGAGCGATCGCCGGGTTGGTGGCGTACATGCTCTACCTGCTGCGGCGGCTGAACTCGCAGTTGGATGACGCGGTCGCCGAGGAGCCGCACGATCTGGCCACGGCTCCGGTGCCCGCTTCCCCGAAGAGCGCGCCTGGGCTGGTGGCGACTCCGAACCGCTGAGCGCTCGCCGCGGGTTGCGCGGCACTGGCAAGATGGCGCCTCGCGGGAGGTGCCATGACGGGCTGCGCGCACTGCGGGAAGCGGCTGGAGATCATCGGGAACCAGGTGGGGCGGCGCGACACGTGTCCGCACTGCGGCGAGGAGCTGCACTCGTGTCGCAACTGCCGGCACTTCGATCCGGGCGTGGCCAAGGAGTGCAAGGAGCCCTTCGCGGACGTGCCGGGAGACAAGGACTCGGCGAACTTCTGCGAGCTGTTCCAGATCGGCGAGGGCGGCCTGCACGCCAAGGAGAGCAAGGACGCGATGGTCTCGGCGGCGGAGGCGCTGTTCCGTAAGAAGTAGGCCCAGCCTTCACGAAAAGCGAAATTGTCCTCACGACACGTGTTGGTAAGTTGACGGGCTCGATGCCACGACCCACTCGAGCCTTTGCGGGAGTTCTCGTGACGATGGTGCTCACCGTCGTCACGGGCTGCGCTGACTTCAATCACGAGGGAGAAGCCTTCTGTCAGCGCAATCCCGCTCGCTGTGGGAGCGACGCTGGCGGCGAGCCAGACGCGGGCCTGCCGCCCAATACCCGGCCCACCATCATCGGCTCCAACCAGTCAGCAGACAGCGTGATGGCGCACGACGCGGTGACCTTCTCCGTGGAGGCACAGGACGCCGAGAGCCCCACGCTGAGCTTCTCCTGGACGGGCGCTGGAGAGTTCGGGAGCCCGACGAACTCCGCCACGCACAGCGAGCTGACCTGGAAGGCGCCCCCCTGTGGCGTCGGCGGCACCGTCACCGTCACCGTCACCGTCACTGACGAGCGCGGGGACACCGACTCGAAGACGTTCACGCTCACGGCCAACCCCTGCCCGAGCCCCACCGTGGCCTCCAGTGCTGACCACTCACTGGCCTTGCGCGCGGACGGTACCGTGTGGAGTTGGGGGAAGAACGGCCAGGGGCAGCTCGGCGATGGGACCACGACCGACCGTGCGACTCCCATGCAGGTGCAAGGGCTGGACAGCATCATCGCCATTGCCGCCGGTACCGCGCACTCGATGGCCCTGCGGGCGAATGGAACGGTGTGGACCTGGGGCAGCGATGCACAGGGGCAGCTTGGCGTTACCCCACCTGGAAACAGCACCACGCCCAAGGTGCTCGATCTCTCCGGCATCAAAGCCCTCGCGGCCGGTGCCACCCACTCCCTGGCGCTGGACGCCACCGAGAAGATCTGGGCCTGGGGAGACAACAGCTATGGGCAGCTCGGCGACGGGACGACAACGAACCGGACCTCTCCGCATCAGTTGAACCTGCCTGGGATCAAGGCCATCTCGGCAGGTCGCCGTCACTCACTTGCCCTGACCCCGGCTGGTACCGTCCAGGCGTGGGGTGACAACACGTATGGCCAGCTCGGTGATGGCACGACCACGCAGCACATGGAACCCACCACTGTCTCGGGCTTGAACAACATCACCTCGATTTCCGCAGGGGACTACCACTCCCTCGCGCTGCTCGCCAACGGCCAAGTCCGTGCGTGGGGCCCTGGATCCAACGGTCAGCTTGGTAATGGGGCCACCCCTACCATCCAATCCACTCCCGTGCCGGTCACGGGCCTGACTGACGCCATCGCCCTTGCCGCAGGCTCCATCCACTCGCTGGCCCTGAGGAGCAACGGGACAATCGTGGCCTGGGGCACCAACACGAACGGCCAGCTGGGGGAGGGTTCCACGCTCACGCGTCTGTCTCCTACGGCGGTCCCTGGACTGGAAAGCGTCATCGCCCTTGCCTCTGGCGCCTCTCACTCTCTGGCCGTGCGGACCGACGGCTCCTTCCTGGGCTGGGGAAACAATCTCAATGGCCAGCTCGGCTACCCGCTCCAGCGCCTCAAGCCGACACGCATCCAGGGCCTGACCGAAGTCAAAGCCATCTCCGCAGGGGGCAGCCACGCGTTGGCCCTGCGCACCGACGGCACGGTCTGGGCCTGGGGAACGGGCACGAGCGGCCAGTTGGGCGACGGGACATATGCCTCCCATCCCATTCCCACTCAAGTCCCAGCACTGTCCGACGTCACCGCGATTTCCGCCGGCGGCACTCACTCCCTGGCGCTGCTCAATGACAAGACCGTCAAATCTTGGGGTTCCAATCGCTACAGTCAGCTGGGCAATAGCACGGGTCCTTCCGTTCCCACTCCCACGGTGATCGCCGGGCTGAACAACGTTAATGGCATCACAGCCGCAGCCTACCACTCAATGGCTCGCGTCGGCGGCTCTGCATATGCCTGGGGTGACAACTCCGCCGGCGAACTCGGAACGGGCTCGTCCGGCTCGAGCGCTACCCCTACCCTTATTGGAACGCTCTCCGGGGTCAGCACGCTCATGTCGGGCCCAATGGCCATGCACAGTGTCGCAATCAACTCTGCCGGCGCTGTCTACACCTGGGGCTCCAACATTTACGGGCAGCTCGGAGACGCCCAGGGCACCACCAACCGCGCTACTCCCGCTCTCATCTATGCCTCAGTCGTCGCTACGGCCGTTGCTGCAGGCTACGCCCATGTCTGGGCCGTCGATAAAGGCACTGTCTATAGCTGGGGTCTCAACGGGAATGGCCAGCTCGGAGATACGGCGACGTTAGGCTCCTACCGGGTCACACCTTGGGCCATCGCCGGACTCGACAGCGTTACCGATGTGGCTGCGGGAGACTATCACTCCCTGGCCCGGCGTCAGGACGGCACGGTCTGGAGCTGTGGCCTCAACGATAGCGGCCAGCTCGGCACCGGGACGACGACAAGCGTTCCCGTCCCCGTTCAAATCTCCGAACTGACCGGCGTCACGGCCATCGCCGCGGGGGGCAAATATTCCCTGGCGCTGAAACAGGACGGCACCGTCTGGGGCTGGGGCCTGGGCTCGAGCGGCCAACTGGGCGATGGGGCGCAGCAGCAGTACCTCACTCCGACTCCCATCCCCATGCCGTAGAGCCCTCGAACGCCTCCGAGTAAGAGCCTGCACTGTAGTACGCCTGCAGTGGCAGAGACCCGATGAGAAGCCCGACCTACCGTGGCTGGGCTCCATGCCAAGCTCACTCTGGCCGTCTGCGCATCGACCGCGTTGTCACGTGGATGCGTCCCACGGACTCATCCTCAGCCTTGCGCTCTGCTTGCTGCTGACTTCGAGCGCTCGCGCTGCCCCATCCGCTACAGCCGAGGTCTACGTCCTCTCCGCTGCGCGCCTCTACAAGGAGTTGGACTACGAGGGGGCACTCAACCAGATCCGTCTCGGCCGAGAGGAGACTCGAAGCCAGGAGCAGGAACTTACCCTGCTGCTCTACGAAGGGATCATCCTGGCAGCGTTGAACCGGTGGCCAGAGAGCACGACCTCCTTCAGGGCTGCTCTCACGTTGAACGTCGATGCAACACTGCCGGTTCGGGTCTCGCCCAAGGTGGAGGCTCATTTCGAGTCTGTACGCGCTCAGGTCAAGGGAACAACTGCGGCTGAGGCTCTGACACCGGAGCCTCCCTCTGCGGAGGGAAAGACTGCTCCTCAAAGTCCGAGGAGATACGCACCGATCGTAGCGGGCGCGGGTGGGGGCCTCGTGGTCACAGGGGGCATCTCCTGGGCGCTCTCACGAATCGAGCTCCATCGCTTGCGCACAGCTTCGCCCGGCCTCGCGAGCAGGGAAGCTGTGCAGCGCAGTGTCTCTCGAGGGCAAACCTGGCAAACCCTGGGACTCAGCCTCATGGGAGCGGGCACCGCGGGCCTGCTCACGGCTGCAGGAATGTATGTGTTCAGTGCCCCCTCCAAGCCTGTAGCGCTGGGAGTAGGAACGAATGGTCAATCGGCTTTCGTCTACGGGACGTGGCCATGAGCCCGAAAGTCATGTGGAGAAGAGTCTCTTCTGCTGCCCTCACGACGCTGCTGATTGCAATGGTCGGTTGTGTTGACTTCGAGCAGGAAGGCAAGAAACTCTGCCAACAATATCCTTCTCGGTGTGCTGTGATTGGCAACACCGCTCCCATCATCATTGAGTCCTCGCAGTCCACCCTGTACGTGGAGACGGAGAGTCCCGTCACGTTCCAGGTCACAGCGCAAGATGACCAGAGCAGTTCGCTCCAGTTCTCCTGGGTTGCAAGCACAGGCTCTCTTGAAAACCCTCAGAGCACCAAAACCACCAGCACCGCAACATGGTTCAGCAGCAACTGCGCACCGCACGGTACGGTGACGGTCACCGTCACAGCCACGGATGATCAGGACCTCTCCGCGAGCAGATCCTTCACTGTCTCGACAAGGCCCTGCGTTCGCCCTCCCCTTTCCAGTGGATTCCAGGACTCTTTTGTGGTGCGTGCGGACGGAACCGTTTGGAGCTGGGGGTATAACGGCTTCGGCCAGCTTGGTGATGGCACCTCCGCCAGCCGCCACAAACCCATCCAGGTCCCTGGCCTCTCTGGCATCATCGCCATAGCCGCAGGCCACTCCCACACTCTTGCCTTGCGAAGCGATGGCACTGTTTGGGCTTGGGGCGCCAACACCTCGGGCCAGCTCGGCGATGGAACGACCCTTGATCGCCATGCCCCTGTACAGGTTCCAGCGCTCTCGGGCATCACCTCATTGGCTGCTGGAACCGAGCACTCATTGGCCGTGCGCAGTGACGGAACGGTTTGGGGCTGGGGAAGCAATAGTGCTGGCCAGCTTGGCGCTGGACCCGAGACACGGTACCTCATACCCATTCAGGTCTCTGGCCTCTCTGACATGACTGCACTGGCCGCTGGCACCTACCACTCCCTGGCCTTACGCAGGGATGGCACCGTCTGGGCCTGGGGGCTCAACGCCTCCGGCGAACTCGGTGATGGCAGCACCACCCCGCACCTCACTCCTGTCCAGGTTTCAGGCCTCGCCAACATCAAGCTGCTGGCTGCGGGCCATTCACACTCCCTGGCGCTACGCGTCGATGGCACGGTCTGGGCGTGGGGCAACAACAGTTGGGGCCAGCTCGGCGATGGGACGACCACTCATCGCCTGACCCCTGTCCAAGCGCTGGTCCCGTCTCGTATCACCACCCTGGCCTCAGGCGCTTCTCATGCCTTGGCCATGCGCAACGACAGCGAACTCTGGGCATGGGGAGACAATCTCTCGGGCCAGCTCGGCGATGGCACCACCGCCCGCCGCCCGACCCCTGTCCAGGTTTCAACCTCAAGTGACTTCATCAGCCTGGCGGCGGGCAACGTTCAGTCCCTGGCTATGCGGAACGATGGGTCCCTCTGGGCTTGGGGCAACAACGATTCGGGCCAATTGGGTGAAAGCGCCAGCGCCCCACACCCCATCCCCGCCCAGGTTCCTGGCATCACGGCTTTTTAGACCAGGCATCTGCCGGTGTAATGAACCACACTTGCCGCGAAGAGTTCCTTCGCTGGGCGCTCCTGGGTGGCCGTTCCTGGTGAGTCACTTGCTCACGCAGCGTTTTCTGGAATTACACTTGAGAGAGGGCGCGCAATCGTCATTATTCAAACACGGCGAGCCCTCCGGGCAGTCATACCCAACTCCACCGGACATTCCTTCCCGCCTGAGAGCTCCGTCCGGGATAGTCGTCAGCAAGGGCTGATTTCCTGTCGTTCCCTTATACTCCTCCGAATCATTGAGGAGCAGCACAGTATCTAGCCCTCCAACGACAGATGCACTTACATCAACCCAGTTACTATCATTCGCCTGCTTGATGATTCTTGCTATGTTCCCTGCAACTGTTGATGCATCGTCTTTCCCCTTGAAATTGATATAGCAATGGCGGAACTCACGTTGATCCCCGTCGCAATATCCCTCATCAGAGTGGAGAAACTCGAAGATGACCGGAAGGTGGAAGCCGTCGCTAATGACAAAAATGTGCCCCTCAGAGAGATTGTTCCCTGAAGCATTGTTGCCCACGACGGTGATCTTACCGGTGGCAGGCCGCTCCTTGACACGCGTGCACTGAGCGCTGCACGTGCCACAGGCCTGACCGAAGTCACATTCTTCGAGAGAGGAGTTCTGTACGCCGTCTCCACAGTAAGGCCCTGTGCCTGGCTCTTTCGCTGTGCACTGAGCGTTGCATACCTCGCACTCTCTTATGCCATAGGGACACGTGCGGGTGCCAGTGGCAGGACCATCGTCGCACGCCTCCTCGTCTGGATTCAGGTAACCATCTCCGCAGGTATTCTTCTTACAGGTATTGAGACAGGAATCATTATCGTTGCGATTGCCATCATCGCACTCCTCATCTCCCTCGGTCCGCCCGTTGCCACAGAAAGAAATCTTACAGTCCTTGGTACAGAGATATCCGTTGCGATCCCCAGGAGGATCGCACTCTTCATTCACATCCAGGTTCCGATTGCCACATTCCGCTGACTGTTTGCAGTCAGCGCTGCAAGTGTCTCCGTTCTCTGTATTGCCATCATCGCAAGCCTCGTCGGGGTCCGGCACGCCGTTGCCACATTTCTCATTGGAGGTGCACGTCGCGTTGCACCCGTCACCGTCCCGGGTGTTGCCATCGTCGCAAGCCTCTGCCTCCTGCGGGATACCGTCTCCACATTGGCCTTCAATACAAGCCTCTCCATCAGCGGTGCATGACCAACCGGCGGGACAGACCATCCCGGACGAACAGATCTCTGTCTCGGTAGCAGAGCAGGCCGGAAACACCAGAGACAGGAGTAACAACGAGAGCGCAGTTGTGGCATCCCGCGTCAAGGCAGGCATTCGGTTCATGGGGATACCTCAGTAGTGAAGGGTCATGACCGCGCCCTTCTGCTCACCGAGCAGGGGCGCGATGTTCAGTTGCCGCTCGTGCACGTCAGCAGTGACGTAACGAGTCTGCTCCTGATTGGCATACAGGAGGACCAATCCAGTGATGACCGCTGCACCGCTTGCGATATAGGCCCCTGTCGCGCCTCGCTGCATTTGGTCTCCGCGGACGCGAAGGGACGTGGTCTCGGAAGCGGGTACACAACCGCCGCACTCCCGAATGGCCCTATCGAACCGCCGGTGGCGATCATGAGCTTGGGTGTAGAGCCAGCCACCGCTCGCGGCGATGGCGGCGCTTCCTCCCAGCACAGCCCAGGGGACCCACCTGGGTAGCCAGCGATCGCTCATCTTCAGCTCGTCGTCGGTGTACAGATGAAGATTGACGGAGACACTTTCTCCCCGACGCAGAGAGCGTCTCCGGGTGTTCCACTCCGTGGAGTAGCCGTCCTTGACAGGAGTAAAGGTGTATTCCCCGGGAAGAACCCAGCGAGTGAAATGAGCAGATCCGTTGCATACCGTCTCTGTCCCCATCGTCACCGTGGCACCAGGCACATCACAGCGGATCTCCAACCGCGCGAGCTGCTGCTCGACGAGCTGCTTGAGCTGACGGGCTCGGGTGCGCTTCCCCTCATCGAGAGGCATGCCCTCGTAACGCAGCGCCGCCGTCAGATGCTCATGCAACTCCAGCGGCCGATCGAGGCTCTGCAGGGTCACGGCCAGGTTGTAGTGGACGGCGGGGTGATCCCAGTGCCGGAGCGCCTGCTGGTAGTTCTCCACTGCCTTGGAGAAGAGGCCGTTCCTCGAAAGTGTGTTGCCCTCATGAAAGAGCTTGATGGCAGCCTGCTGCTCCTCGGGCGAGACATTCCGAGCCCAGAGGCGCAAGTCCTCCACCACGAGTTCGGAGGACTGCGCGAGCCCGGGGGTCGCCCATAAGGCCAACAGGATCATGAGGGCCTGTACAAACCTGTTCATGGTCATCGGGGATGCCTCTCATTCCAATTCGGGCACGAGCTCACCGAGCTGCCTGTAGAGCTCGTTGATGCGTTCCTGATCTTCCTGCCGCTTCTTCTCGAGCTCAGCCGCGAGCCGGCGGGCCTCCTCCGCGGACAGACGCTCCTTCCATGCGTGGCGATCCGCTCTCTTCCTAGCGAGCTGGGCTCGTTCCTCCGCTGACCGGGCCTTCTCCAGTGCCTCGGACAGCTCCCCATTCGTGCGCTGAAGCCGGGCATAGGCCTGGGCCAGTTCCTCTCCGGCCTTCTTCGCTTCCTGCAAGGCCTTCTGGCGCTCCTCCTCCTTGGCCCGAAGCTCGGTGAGACTCTGCCGAGCCTGTCCCTCCGCTAGAACCGCCACCTCCGCGGAGGCTTGCGCCCGGCGCGCGTTCTCCTCGGAGGTTCGCTGCTCCTTGCGGATCACCGCCACCGCCACCGCCGAGGCGGCCACCAAGAGGCTCAGGAACACGATGGCGCCCACGGCCAGCGACCGCCTCCGGTGCGCGGCCCTCTCGGCCTGAGCGAACACGGCCTTGAGGAAGTCCTGCTGCAGCTTGGGGAGCTCGCCTCGGTAACGGCGCTGGAACCGGCGAGCCTCCTCCACCATCTCGCCGCGCCACAGCAGACCGCCATCCCGGCGCTTGGCCTGCCACTGCCGAGCCGCGTTGCGCAGCTGCTCCAGGAAGGCCGAGTCCTCCTGGCTCTCGTCCAGCCAGTGCTTGAGCGTGGGCCAGCCCTGGATGAGCGACTCGTGGACCAGCTCCACCGTCGCTCCCGTCGCGCCGCCTCCTGTCTGCACCACCAGCAGGCGCGCCTGGACGAGCTGGTCTGTCACTCGCTGGAGCTCGTGGGTGTCCTGCGAGAGCCCGTGCAGCTCCTCCAGGGTCACCAGGGCACGGGTGCGCTCGGGCGTCACCAGGCGCAGGAAGATCGCCCGCGCCAGGGCATGCCCCTGAGGAGAGAGGCCGTGCAGAACGCTGTCGGCGTGGCTGGCCAGCGCGCCAGCAATGCCGCCCATGGCGCGGTAGCTCTGCTCGGTGAACAGCTTCCTCGCCTGCTCCCTCCGGTCCCAGAGCTGGGTGGCCGCGAACTGGAGCAACGGCAACGCGCCCTGGGTGGACTCCAGGTGCTGGAGCATGCTCTCCACCATGTCCGGCGTCTCGAAGCGGTAGCCGGCCATCTCCGCCGGTTGCACCAGCGCGTCCTGGAGCCCCTCTCGCTGCGGCATGGCGAGGAAGAACAGGCCCTGGTTGAGCTCGGTCATGAAGCGCTCGTCCTCAGGCACCCGGTCCAGGAAGTCGGAGCGGAGCGAGAGCACGACGCGAATCGGCGAGGTGGCGTCATCCGCGAGGCCTGTCAGGCAGGCGGTGAAGGCCCGGCGCTCCTGGGCATCCGGAACGAGCGTGTAGAGCTCCTCGAACTGATCGACGAACAAGAGGACGCGCTGGCGCTGGCGGCGAGCACGGCCTCGCAGCACCGAACCCACAATGCCGGGCTCCTGTCGCAGGCGCTCGGCCAGCTTGTGGTGCTCCCGGAGTTCGTCGTTCAGCGACGAGGAGGACGTCACCAGCGGAGCGAGGAGATGGACCAAGGCGCCCAGCGGATCGCGCCCTGGGCGGACGACATGTGTCTCCCACGCCTCGCCGGAGCGCTTGAGCACCGGCACCAGCCCCGCGCGCACGAAGGAGGACTTCCCCGCGCCCGACGGGCCCACCACGGCCATCAGGGGACGATCTCTCAGCCGGCTCACCAGCGCGGCGATCTCCCGTGAGCGCCCGAAGAAACGATCCGCGTCCGCTTCCTGAAAGGAGCTGAGCCCGGCGTAGGGGCTCTCGTCCACGCGCAGCTCGCGGGTGTAACGGCCCGGCAGGAAGGGCTCCAGGGCCCGCAGCAGCGCGGGTGCATCCGGGAAGCGTTCCTCCTTGCGTTTGAGCAGGCAGCGATCGACTACGTCCGCCACCTCCGCCGGAACCTCCGGAGCCACGTCGCGCAAGCGCGGCATCGTCTCGTCGAGGAACGCCGTGATGGCGAGCTGCGGCCCGCGAAGTGGCTCCAGCGGGTGCCTGCCCGCGAGCATCCGGAACAGGATGATGCCCACGGCCCAGATGTCGGTCCGGTGATCGACCGGGACACCGTTCCCCCACTGCTCTGGGGACATATATGACAGCGTGCCCATGAGGGCGCCGTCATGAGTCAGGCTCGTGAGTTCCATCCCCGGCTCCACCACCGGGGCGCCTCCCACCACCTGAGCCGCACGAGACTTCATCCCCGGCGGGCTCTCGGGTACAGGCGAGGGATCCTGGAGCACCTTGGCGATGCCGAAGTCCAACACCTTGAGCGTGCCGGACTCCGTCACGAGGATGTTGTCGGGCTTGAGATCGCGGTGGACGATGCCCTCCGCATGAGCGCACGCGAGCGCTCGAACCACGGGCACCATCAGCTCCACGGCCCGCGCGGGCGGCAGGCGCTGTCCACCGACGAGCTTGTGCAGCGACTGGCCCTGCAGGAACTCGAGCACCATGAAGGGGCTGCCCTGGAACTCGCCCACTTCGTGGATGACGACGATGTTCTCGTGGCTGCACCGCGCGGTAGCCCGGGCCTCCAGAATGAAACGCCGGGTGATCTCCTGCGCCGTCGAGTGCAGGAACTTGATGGCCACGCGCCGGCCCAGCCGCAGATCGCGCGCGAGGAAGACGGTGCCCATCCCGCCGCTGCCCAGCTTGCGGATCAGCTCATACTGGTGGATGCGCGTGCCGGGCGCGGGCACTGCCCCCTGCGCGGAGGGTGCCGGGCTCTTGGATCCCGACAGGGACGCGCCTGTGTCTCTCGGCGCGCTGGAGCGTGACAGCGGCGGTGGGACGCTGGTGCTGGG
The DNA here is from genome assembly GCF_020103695.1 of Hyalangium versicolor. Lineage (GTDB taxonomy): Bacteria > Myxococcota > Myxococcia > Myxococcales > Myxococcaceae > Hyalangium > Hyalangium versicolor. The sequence continues at coordinate 148,103 of NZ_JAHXBF010000003.1, read as the reverse complement.
AGTGAAGGCTGACGACGCTCCGATGGTGGCGGGACCTGGGCCCTCTGGAATGGCCAAGGCTCCGCCCTCCGCCTTGCTGACGGTAAGAGGCCGCAGGCCGGCCCCTGCTTCGCTCTGGTTCATGTTCTGGTCTTGTCCAACCGGCTGCGGCTACGAGCCGGGCTCCGTGGCGATCGCATCAAGAGCGCTCGGTTCCCCCCCCGAGTGTCTCCGAGCCCACCGCTCTCCAGATCACCATCCACCATCGTCTCCGACCACGGCCGGAGACAGGCAGGACTTGTAGTTAATAACGGGATCTCCCGGCGGAAGTGGGCTGCCCTCCAGGGCGACACGCACGTCGCCGGGACAACCCACCGTCTCCTCGGGAGCCGGAACTTCCGCGATTGGACAGAACCGCCCTACACGTCAGAAGCCGTACAGCTTGGAGATGATCTCCTTCATGATCTCCGAGGTACCGCCACCGATGGTGATGAGCCGCACGTCGCGCCACGCCCGCGCGATGTGCGTCTCCTCGATGTAGCCCATGCCTCCGAAGAACTGCTGGCAGTCGTAGGCCACCTTCTGCGCCAGATCCCCGGCGAACAGCTTCGCCATGGAGATCTCCTTCACCGGGTTCTCCTTCTGCTCGAACAGCGCCACCGCGTGGTACGTCAGCCGCTTGGCCGCCTCGATCGCCGTCAGGTGCTCCACGAACTTGTGCCGCCACACCTGGAACTTGATCAGCGGCCGCCCGAACGCCTCGCGCTCGTTGCCGTAGCGCAGCGAGTCCTCCACCATCCGCTCCATCCCTCCCACCGTCGAGATGGCTCCCACCAGGCGCTCGCCCTGGAAGTTCGTCATGATGCTGTAGAAGCCCTCGTTCTCCTCGCCCAGCACGTAGCGCCGAGGGATCCGGCAGTCCTCGAAGTACAGGATCGCCGTGTCCGAGGACAGGTTGCCCACCTTGTCGAGCTTCTTCGACACCGAGAAGCCCTTCACGTCCGTCGGGAACGTCACCAGCGAGATGCCACCGTACCCGGCCTCGCCCGTGCGCACGCCCAGCGTGATGAAGTCCGCCCGCGTGCCGTTGGTGATCCACATCTTCGAGCCGTTGATGACGTAGTCGTCGCCGTCGATGCGCGCCGTCGTCTTCATGTTCGCCACGTCCGAGCCCACGCCCGGCTCGCTCACTCCCAGCGCGGCGATCTTCTCGCCCTTGAGCGCCGGCTCGAGGAACTCGCGCTTCTGCTCGTCCGTGCCGATCTCGTTGATGATGGGCGTGGCCATCTGGCTCTGCACCATGAGCGCCATGTTCACGCCCGCGTTCCGGCTGTACGTCAGCTCCTCGCAGAACGCGGTGACGAACCAGTAGTCCAGGCCGCTGCCGCCGTACTTCGGATCGTGGTTGATGCCCAGGAAGCCCAGCTCCCCCGCCTTCTTGAAGATCTCCCGAGGGAAGATGCCCGCCCGGTCCCACTCCAGGGCGTAAGGCGTGAGCTCCTTCTCGACCCAGGCTCGCACCGTCTTGCGGAAAGCCTCATGCTCTGCGGTGAAGGGGTTGACCATGGTCGCTCCTCTTGAAGATTGATTCTTCAGTCAATATCAGGCGCATCGTAGGTGAACAAGCGCCCATCCCCGGCCCATGCTCCTCCCTGGCTCGCTCCTGCTCCTCGGCCTCGTTGCCGCCGCTCCTGCGGCTCCTTCCTCCACCGCCGAGCAGCTCCGCGCGGTGTGCCGCACCGAAGGTGCCCGCCCTGAAAACCCCTGGGCCCTGGCGCATGGAATCACCCTCGAAGGCCGAGGCTTCCGGGCAAGTGATAGGCGGCTCGCCGCGGAGGTGATCGTCGCGGACTTCCTGCGGAGGGAGGAGGGCTCGACGGGCCGAGGGCTGTACTTCGAGCCCTTCACCTCGGAGGGCACGCCCGTGGAACCGCATCCGGCCCTCCAGGTGAAGACGCTGGTGCTAGCGGGCATTCCCATGAGCCGGAAGTTCCAGGCTTCCTGGGGTCCGGTGACACTGGGCGCGCTCGTGGAGGACCTCGAGCGAGACTTCCGCCCGGAGTTGGCAAGCTCGCCGGAGGGGGCCTGGGCGCTGGATGCACTGGGCCACGTGCTCGCACCGGGAGCGTCCTTCCGCAACACCGCGGGAGAGACCGTGCGCTTCGATGCGGTAATGGACGAGGCACTCGCAACCCTGGAGCGCGCTCACGCGGAGCTGGCAGCAGGCATGAAGGCCGGACTCCCCCAGGTGCCCAAGCAGAAGCAGGGCATCTATATGCACCCCTGCGGGGGGCTCCACTTCTTCCAGGCCGTGGCGAGCTGGGCGCGTCACCCCTCGGTTCGCAAGGCCTGGGGCGAGCGCCTGGACACACAGGTGGACGTCCTCATCTACCGGCTGGGCTCCGAGGCCCGGCAGTACGAGGCGGCCCTGGCGGAGGCGCCCCAGTACCGGCTCCCCCTGCTCTCCCAGTCCCTCAAGTTCTACGGCCACTTCCTGGAGACGCTCGGCAGGTACCGGCGAGAGAACGGCTGGAGCCCCACGCCCCGGCAGCAGCAAGCCGTGACGCGAGCACACCAACTCCTCGAAGCCACGGTCCGCAGGCTCGGAGAGGCTGGAGCCTTTCGCGACCTGGAGACGATCGCGAAGCAGCAGCCCCAGCTCTACCTGGACCTTGTTGGCGACGCGTGCCACGCGGCGCATGGGCTCGCGGAGTGGAAATAAGGAGGTGCATGGGTTGCGCTGCGACGGGCTCTCACCCGTGCGAAGCGCACCGGAGCAGTCTCACTTCCTGCACTGCCCCGTCACCGTGTCGCATGTACGTCCCGGACTACACTGCGCGGCCCCGGCACACTTCGGCGTGCACACCTTGTCCAGATCGGAGCACACCAGCTCAGTAGGACCTCCCTCTACATTGCACAGCGCATTCGTGGAGCACTGACACACCTTGCGGGAGTCGGACGTGCTGATCACCACACACGTCTTCGCAGTGACCGGACAGTCCACACTACCCGTGCACGTGTGCACGCAGACCTTCGCCGTGGGATGGCAAATCTCCCCCTCGATACAGTCCGCATCGAGTGTACAGGTCAAGCTCCCCGCCTTCTCTTCGCATTGTCCTGTCGCCGTGTCGCACGTACGTCCCAAGCTACAGTCCGCATCCTTGGTACACTTCGGCGTGCACACATCGTCCAGGTTGGAGCACACGAGCTGGGTAGTGCCTCCCTCTGCGTTGCACAGCGCATCCGTGGCGCACTGACACACCTTCCGGGTGTCCGTGGTGCTGAGCGCCGTGCACGTCTTCGCGCTGCTCGGACAGTCCGCGCTTCCCACGCATGTCTGTACGCAGACCTTCGCGGTGGGATGGCAAATCTCCGAGAGGACGCAGTCACGATCGGTGGCACAGGTCAGGATCGGTGCTGCCTCGGTCACGCACTGCCCCGTCTCTGTATTGCACTCCTGCCCCGCCGCGCAGTCCGCATCCTTTGTGCAGGAGTCGTCCTCGTCAGTCTTGCCGCACCCTGCCATCACCAGACCCGTCACGGCCAGCAGCCACACGATCTTCCAAGACTTCATGTTGTATCCCCCCTCTGGGCTCACAGACATCGTTTGCGAGCCCGCAGCTATCACACATCCATGGATGGAAGAGAGCCTGGAGCGCTACCAGGCTCAGCCCCGCTTCGCTCCGCGGACCACCGACTCGAGCGCCGCGCGCCCGGACTGGAGCCACCGGCTGCCGCGCTTCCGTGCCTCGAGCAGCGAGCCATAGAAGAGCCGCTGGGCGCGCATCCGCAACAGGTCCGCACGCAGTTCCATCGGAGTGGCGACGCGGATCCGTCCCTGCTGGTACGCCTCCGTCATGGCCCGGCGCTGGAGCTTGCCGCTGCTCGTCTTCAGGATCTGCCCGTAGCGGATGAACAGCACATCCTCCTGCGCCACCGTCACGCCCACCGCCTCCAGGATCTTCTCGGCCACCTTCCGCTGATTCTCGGCCCGCCGCTCCAGCACTCCTGGATGGCTGACCTCGGCCAGCACCACCACCCGCCCCTGCGCCTGGATGATCACGGACCTCCCGGGACGAATGAACGGCAGCCGCTCGACGGCCTGCTCGAAGTCGCTGGAGAAGTAGCTCTGCCCGTTGATCTTGATCCGATCGTTGACGCGGCCCGTGATGAACAGCTCGCCATCGTGCAGGAACCCCAGATCCCCCGTGGGGTAATAGCCGTCCGCGTTCCGCAGCGGCCGCTCGTCCTGGTAGTACGTGGCCGCGAGGCTGCCACCCCTCAGTTCGATCTCACCCAGCTCCCCGTCTCGGCAGGGCCGCCCATCCTCGGTGCGCAACCGGAGTTCGAATTCCTGCAGCAACCGCCCGACCGAGATCGCAGGCTGTCCATTGGGCGCGGTGACCACCCGCCAGGCCTCGTCACAGGCCACGCAGGACACCATCAACACCGCCTCGGCCATGCCGTAGCAGGGCTTGATCACCGTCGGTTTCAGCCCGCGAGGCTGCAGCAGCTCGGTGAAGCGCTCCAGGTTGGGGATGTTGATGGGCTCGCTGCCCAGATAGATCGTCCGCAAAGCCGACAGATCCAACCGCTCGAGATCCTCTGCATCCAGCTCGCGCATCGTCTTCAATGCATAGTCGATGGCGAAATTCGGGATGACGGAGAGCGTGGCCCGGCGCTCGGACATGAACTCCAGGAAGCCCAGCGGATCCATGAGGAAGGTGGATGGCTGCGTCACATAGACGTCGTTGCCCATGGACACGCACGTCAACAGGCCGATCAGTCCCATGTCGTGGTACAGCGGCAGCCATATGACCCCGCGATCCTCCGCGGTCCGCCCGTCGTGCTGGGTGATCATCCGCAGGTTGGCCAGCAGGTTGCGCTGGGTGATCGGCACCCCCTTGGGGAACGACGTCGAACCGGATGAGAACTGCACGAAGGCCAGCTCGTCCGGGTCCACCTCGCGCAGGTGCGCGCCCGCGATCTTCGCCCCCGCGGGAGGCAGCGGCACCCGGTGCAGGGACAGCTCCACGCTGCCCATGCTCGGCACATCCACCACCCGCTGGGCTCGATAGCGCTCGGAGATCCGCCCCAGGAACTCGCGGTAGCTCTGCCGGGGCGTACTGAAGATGTAGGGCTTCACCGACAGCGGGATCGCCCCCACCTCCATCAGCCCGAACAGGGAGAAGAACGCGCCCTCTCCGGTCTCGAAGGGCAGGATGACATGCTCACCACGCTGGATGCCCTGCGCCCGGAAGTGCTCCGCGTATGCCGCCACCCGCGCCGGAAATTCGGCGTAGGGCAGCAGCGCAGGAGGACTGAAGAAGTCCTCGACCAGATGCACGCCGCGCTGGCCGTCCATCTCTCCCAACCGCTGAATGACACCGAGCATCGTCCCCCCCGCTCCGTCAGGCCGTGCCCGAATGGGCACGCATCCACTCGTGAACCCGCGGGAGGACCTCCGCCAGCGCCCGTCTGCCGCGAATGATGTCGAAGTGGCCGAAGTCGCTCCCGAAACCGTGCGAGCGACCGCAGATGACGAATGTCTTGTCCGTGCTGCCCAGCTTCCCCACGAGTTTCTCGGCCCGGCGCGGAGAGGCATGGAAGACATCCGCCTCCCCCACCCCCGCGAACACCGGGATCGTCACCTTCCCCAAGGCCTGCCAGTAGTCCGTGCTCCCATCCATGCTGCGGAACGCCCCCGTGGAGGCCCACTCGGCGAACTGCTTCATGAGCGCGGCGGGCTCGTCCGACGGGCCCTGCTTGAGCGCCTTGGCCGGGAAACGGCCGAACAGCCCAGCCACCACGCTGGAGAAGCGCAGCATCACCGCCTTCTTCAACCCGCCATCGCTGTAGTCATTCACGGCGGCAGACAGCGTGCACACTCCACTCAGCATGCTCTGGGCATCCGAGTGGAGCCCCAACCCGGCGAACGCCGCGTATCCGGCCATGCTGTGCGCCAGCAGGAAGAGCGGCCCGGTGTGCCGCGCCCGCACGGCGCGCACCAGATCCGGGATGTCATTCTGGGCGTAGGCGTCGAAGCTCCAGTCCCACGCCCGCTTCTCGGGCCACTTGCTGCCTCCATGGCCTCGCAGCTCCGCGATGTACACGGTGCAGCCTTGATCGATGAAGTAGCGCGCCGGCCCGTCGCCGCTCGAGCCCAGGAAGAAGCGCCCGTCGGAGAACACCCCATGCAGGCACAGGATCCCCGGGGCTCCCGCGCCCGCGGCGCCGGTGCTCACCTGTACCACGTGAAGTTGGTGACCTCCGCTGGTGGGAACCCACCACTCGTCCCGGACCAGGGACGAGGACGCAGGCGTGGAGGGAGTGGAACTCTCAGAGAGGGACTGAGTCGTCATGTCGAGACCTCTGCTCAGGAAGCGGGTTTGCGAGCGGTGGCGAGGAAGTCCTGGACCGAGCATAGCGACCGATCGGCCGCGCTGACGAATGCCGCTTGAACCTGCGCATCCACCGCCACCTGCCGACCGGAGTCCACGAGGATCTGTTGGTGGAACCGCGCCCGGTAGTGGACCGCGTCCCCATCCTCGAGTTCCTCCGCGGTCGGCTCCTGCAGGACCGTGCGGACCACCACCTCCTGCGGGGCGATCTCCCGGCGGTAGTCGATCTCGATGCGCATGGTGACGGCGATGACGTTTCCGCCGCGCCGCAGCGCGTGCTGTTCCATCCACGCCCAGCGTCCGGCTTCCAGGTACTCCAGGGCGGTGGCGTTGTTCACGTGGCCGAGGCTGTCCAGATCGTTGGGCCGCACCCTCAGCGTGAGGAACGATTCTTCGAGTCGCAAAGCAGGAGACTCCGGCGAGGAAGGTTCAAGAGCGCGCGGTGGCCGCGACGATGACCACCGTGGAGACGAAACCGCCACTGTGGGAGATGGAGAGCAGCGTCTCCCAACCGTGACGCTCCATGTGCTCGCGCAGGGCGCCATGGAAGCGGAAGCGCGGAGCGTGCCGCGCGTCGTGGTGCAACTCGGCATCCGTCCAGAACCAGCCCCCGATGGGGGGCAACGCCTTGAAGAGCGCTTCCTTGACGGAGAAGCCCGCCGCCAGGCTCTCCACTGGAGAGGGGCTCGTGCGGAAACGCTCCGTCTCCGCCTCGGTGAAGAAGACGCCGGGCTCCCACAGGCCCTCCCGGCCATTCAGCTCGTGGAGGGCCTGCAGATCGTGGCCGAGCCCGATCAGCACCCCACCAGCTCCATCCACTTGTCCTCGACCTCTTCGGCCGAGGAGACGGTGATGCCGGTGATGCGCTTGAGCGCGTTGAAGATCAGCGTCTCCTTCTTGTCGATCGCGTCCGGCGAGTACATGCCCTCGCGGTACTCGAGGTGATCCCACCAGTTGACGTGCGTGTCCCGCTGCTCCACGCGCTGGCGCTTGCTGCCGTGCACCTCGCCGCCGTCACGCAGGAAGAAGTGGGCCACCGCGAATGCCTCCTTGGCGGCGTACTCTCCGCTGTCCACCAGGGCCTTGGCGAACGCGACGAAGTAGTTCATGTGCTGGATCTCGTCCGCGGCCACCTGCTTGAACAGGGCCTTGAGGCCGGGCTCCTGGATGACTCGCGCGCAGTTGCCGTAGTTCACCGCGGCGACGATCTCCGAGATCGACAGCAGCGTCAGCGTGCGGAGCATGTCGTCATCCGGGAAGATCTTCCGGAACTCGATGAACGTGTCATCCGAGACGCGCTCCAGCCCGAACAGGTTGGCCAGCCGGTTGAAGCTCGTCTCATGATGAGCTTCCTCCTCGTTCCAGTAGCGGCTCCACGTGCCGCACGCCTGCATGATGGCGGAGAGCACGTCGTTCTTGCCCTGCCACCGGCGGCACTCGGCGTCCGCCTGCCGCGTCAGCCGGTCCGCGCCCGGCTTGGTGGTGAGCTCGGCGCGGCCCGCGTTCCACACCAGCAGCCGGTCCGACTGCGTCACGCCTTCCACGTCGATGGCCGCCAGCATCTCCATCACGCTCCAGCGCCGCGACTCGTGCAGGCGCTGCTGCTCCCAGGTGATGTCCACCAGGGTGCGGCCCTCCTGCGTGAAGGCCTTGTAGAGGTCCGCGACGATGAAGGGCTTGCCCGAATCGCGCGCGCCCTCGTCCGCCAGCCCCGACGTCTCCAGTTGCTGCCGGGCCACCGGGGGCTGCTGGGAAGCCCCCGCCTCGATGAGCGGGTTCACCGTCTTCATGCAGCCCTCCCCTGCTGGCGCTCCACTTCCTGGAGGAACACCTCGAGGACCTTGGAGATCGGCGTATCCAGCGCGAGCGCGGGCAGGCGGATCCGGATGCCGTGCTCCTTGCGCAGGGCATTGGCGGTCCGTGCAAAGGACTCCATCAGGTCCACACTGTTGGTCATCCGCTCGGAGCGGGAGATGATCGCCGCCAACGTCAGATCGGGCCCGAAGACCTCCTCGACGGACAGGCCTACGTTCTCGCAGAACTTCTTCTGGATGTACGCTCCCAACTCACCGGTGTCGGTCATCGGCTCCTCGCGTTCTTCGAGCCCGCAGCGGCGAAGTCGGGTTCTCTCCGCCGATGTGGGCTCTCATCCACCACGGAGAAGGGAGCCACCTCATGTGATCCGAGGAATGGCTGACTGTCCGGACCATACGTATGCATGGCCGGCCAGCGTGAACCCAACCCTTCCCCCTGACTGCCTGGCAGCTAACGCTGAATGACGCGACATTTCAATACAGCACTTCATGGAAATTGAGAGAACCTGTGAGGTCGTTAGTCACCCACGAGGTCCATCCAGACATCCTCAACCTCCTGGGGCGAGGAGCAGGAGATACCGGTAATCCGTTTGAGGGCATGCAGGATGAGGGTGCGCTTGCGTTCGAGGGCCTCGGGAGCCGCCGCGGCCTTACCGGCACCGTCCTCCAGGTGATCCCACCAATTGGTGTGGGTACCCCTGTATTCGACGTGCGCTCGCGAGCTGCCGTAGAGCTCTCCTCCCTCGCGAAGGAAGAGGTGGGCCACGGCGAAGGACTCCTTGGGGGCATAGGCCCCGCTGTCGGCCAGCGCCTTGGCGAAGGAGATGAAGTACTGCATGTGCTGCACTTCGTCCGCACCCACCTGCTTGATCAGCATCCTCAGGCTGGGATCGCGGACGTGGCGCGCGTACTGGCCGTAGTTGACCGCGGCGATGCCCTCCGAGAACGAGAGCATCGTCAGCGTCCTCAGCAGGTCGTCATCCGGGAAGACCTTGCGGTAGTCGATGACCGAGGCGTCGCTGAGCGGCTCGAAGCCCAGCTGAAGGGCCAGTTGGGAGAAGCCCATCTCGTGATGGGACTCCTCCTCGTTCCAGTAGCGGCTCCACGAGCCGAGCGCCTGGATGACGGAGGCCAGGGCGTCGTCCTTGCCCTGCCACCGGCGGCACTCGACGTCCGCCAGGCGGGCCATGCGATCGGCGCTGGGCTTGGCGGTCATCTCCGCGCGGCCGGCGCTCCAGACGACGAAGCGATCCAGATCCGTGAGGTTCTCCGGGCGGACGGACTCCACCAGCTCGACGGCGTTCCAGCGCCGGGACTCGTGGAAGCGGTGCTGCTCCCAGAGGATGTCCACCAGCGTGCGGCGCTCCTCGCGGAAGGCCCGGTAGAGCTCGGGAATCACCGTAGGCCGACGGCGCTCGGAGAGGCCCGGCCCTGACTCGGAGAGCCCGCTCAGCTCGAAGAGGCGAGACTCGCCCGCGGTCGACACCTCCTGGAAGAAGGCAGCTCCCATCAGGCGGCCCTCCCCTGCCGACACTCCTGCGCGAACAGCTCGACCACTTGGGAGATGCGCGTCTCCAGCGAGAGCGCCGGCAGCCGGACCCGGAGGCCGTACTGCTTGCGAAGCGCGTTCGAGGACTTCGCGAACGCCTCCATGAGATCCACGCTGTTCTTCAGGCGCGCCGAGCGGGTGATCACTTCAGCCAGCGAGAGGTCTTGCCCAAAGAGTTCCTCCGGCTGCAGTCCTACATTTTCGGAGAACTTCCGACAGATGAAGTCTTTCAGATCCTCGAGCTCGACCATGGGGGGGGTTCCTCTCGGAAGCAGCAGCTACAACCCTGTAGCTTCCGCCAATTACGGAGGAATGCCAAGATTCTGCCCACCTCATGGGTTCACAGGAGGATATCCGCCCCAAAGAGTCATGAAGAAAATGACCCCACCCGAGTCACTTGTGACCCAGAGCCTGGATCTGCTCGGGCGAGAAGCCCGCCTCGGTGAGGATCTCCCGCGAGTGCTGTCCCAGGTCCGGGGGAGGCCGCAGCGGGTTGTCGCCCATGCGCAGCGGGGTGAGCAGGTGTGTCACCTTGCGGCCGCGCTGAGCATCCTCCACCTCGACGAAGAGGCCTCGGGCGCGGTGCTGCGGATCGGCGAGCACCTCGTCTCCCTCCAGCACGGGCTCGATGCACAGGTCCGAGCCCTCCAGCAGTTGCTGCCAGTGTGACAGCGGCTGCTCGGCGAAGATGCGCGCCAGCTCCGCCTTCGCGCGCTCGGCGCCCGCGCCCAGATCGTATCCCGCCTCGAGCAGATCCATTCGCCCGAGCCGCTCGCACAGGCCGGCGAAGAACTTGGGCTCCAGCGAGCCCACGGCCAGCCACCGATCGTCCTGGGTGCGGTAGAGCCCGTAGCAGGCATAGCCTCCGTTGAGCGCCTCGCGCCCGCGTTGAAGCGGCTGTCCCTGATCGCCCATGGCCAACCGCGCGGCCAGGTGCATGTGCAGGAAGGCCATGGAGCCCTCCGTCATGGACACATCCACGAAGCGGCCCTTTCCGGTGCGCTCGCGCTCGTGCAGCGCCGCGAGGATGCCCACCAGGGCGAAGAGGCTGCCGCCGCCGATGTCGCCGATCTGCACGCCGGGGAAGGCCGGAGTTCCTCCCGCCACGCCGCCGTAGCCCAGCGCTCCGGCTCGGGCGATGTAGTTGATGTCATGTCCGGCCTTGAGCCGATCCGGCCCCGTCTGCCCGTACCCGGAGATGGCGCAGTAGATGAGGCGCGGGTTCTCGGCACGCAGCACGGCCTCGCCCACCCCGAGCTTGTCCATGACACCGGGCCGGAAGCTCTCCACCAGCACGTCGTAGCCCCGCACCAAGCGCTTGAGCGCGTCACGGCCCTCGGGGGACTTGAGGTTGAGCGTGATCGAGCGCTTGTTGCGATTGAGCCCGTAGAAGAGCGCGCTCTCGCCGTCGCGCAGGGGCGGCATCTGGCGGATGTAGTCCCCGCCCTCGGGCTCCTCCAGCTTGTCCACGCTGGCGCCCAGGTCCGCGAGGACGAGCGTGGCATACGGCCCCGGCAGCAGGCGGGAGAGATCCAGCACCTTCAGTCCGGCAAGGGGGAGCGTGTTCATGGGAGCGGGCAGTCCAGACGACAGCGGCGCGGCCCCCAGTGGGAGTCGCGCCGCGGTGGAGGGCGCCATCGTGGGCGCCTCGAACAGGAGCTTCGGTTACGCGAGCAGCTTGGCCAGCTTCATCGCCAGGCCCATGTCCATGGGCTTGAACTTGAGCTTGCCCTGCATGGCCGCCATCTGGGGGTTGAGCTGCTTCTGACGGATCTTCACGAAGTCGTCGTTGGTGCAGGTGATGGTCATCTTCGGAGTACCGGTAGCTCCGGTGGAGACCCAATCCGCGGACTTGGTGAGGTCCAACGTCCACTTGCCACCGTTGTCACCGGTAATGTCGAAGTGGATGACCGAGTTGATGTCCTTGGCCAACTCCGGCTTCTGCTTGAGCACGCCAGGGATTTCTGTCTCGAGGATGTCCTTCGCCGTCATGGTCGCTCCTGGTTTTCGATTGACGAATCAACGACGGTCGGACCGTAGTGTCCGCACCGAGGGAGGTCAAGCCCGAGGAGGCTCCTTGGTGGGTTGTGGCACCTGGGGTGGCCCCTTGAGCGCGCGACGGACCATCTCGAGCAGATCATTGAGCTCGAACGGCTTGGCCAGGTGACCCACGGCGCCGATGTCCAGTGCCTTGCTGCCCACATTGCGGTCCGCGCTCAGGACGATGAGCGGGATGCTGGAGATGGCCGCCGGCTTCTGGCGCATGCGCTGGGCAAACTCCCAGCCGTCCATCACCGGCATCATCAGGTCCAGCAGGATGAGCTGCGGGGGATCAGGCTCGAGCCGCTCCAACGCCTCCTTGCCATTCCGGGCGCGGCGGATCTCGAAACCCTCGGCCTCGAGGATCTCCGAGAGGGCCTCCAGGATGTCCGGGTCGTCGTCCACGACGAGAATCACGGTCGAACCACTGTGCTGTGTGTTGGGTGGAGCCAGAGAGTCTTCTCCCGAATAGGCAGCAGGGGATTCTCCATCAAATTCAGCCACCTGGGGCGCAAGAAAAAGCGGGTGACGTCCCCCTGCGAACAGGTGCCCGTTGCAAAACCGACAGTCGCTCCCCACCCTTTCCCGTGATCCGTACGATAGGAGGGAGGACTGATGGGCCAGAGGGCGCGAGGAGCAGACGGTGGGGTGGAGGCTCCCGGGCTCGTCCTCCTGCCGCGACAGGGGGCCCCTCGGCTGCTTGGCCCACGGTTGCTCGAACATCTGGGTCTCGAAACACTCCCCCCTGTCCTCGAGTCCGGGGGAGATCTGCTGGAGCAGGCCGGCTTCCACGCTCGGGCCGACGCGGACGACACCTGGGAGCGAGATGGCGTGGCCGTGCGGGCAGGAGAAGTCCCGCTGGAAGATGGGGCGCGGCTGGTGTGGACCTGGCCGGTGAGTACACAGACCGAGGAGGCCACCGGCCGCCGGGTGCGCTACCTGGGGCTGGCCTCGCATGATCTGCGGGGCGCGCTGGCCAACATCCGCTCCTATGCAGCCATGCTCTTGAGCGGCCGGATCCCCCTGGAGCCCAAGGCCCATCGCGGCCTGGAGACCATCCTGCGTAACGCCGACCGGGCGCTGTCCTTCTCGCAGGACTTCTTTGATGCCAGCCGTGCGGAGCTGGGCTCGCTGTCCTTCGAGCGGGAACGGCAGCCGCTCGAGCCCTTGCTCGCCTCAGCTGTCGAGCACCAGCAGTCGGCAGCGAAGACGGCAGGAGTGACGGTGGTGCTGGATGGACAGGCGCCCCTACCGCTGGTGGAGATCGACGGCGGCCGGATCCAGCACGCGGTGGAGGCGTTCGTGCAGCACCAACTGAGCCGCGCCCAGCCGGGTGAGTACATCCACGTGCGCGCCATTCCCGAAGCCTCGGGGGTGCGCATCGAGGTGCGGCGCGAGGGCCTGCCGCTGTCCGAGGAGGACATCCGCCTGATCTTCCGGCACCAGGAGCGGGCCTTCCGGGAGAAGAAGCTGGAGGATCCGCTGCGCATGCACCTGGCGAGGCAGGAGGTGGAGGTGCACGGAGGAAGTGTCGGCGTGGAGACGGATGCGGAGGGAAGCACCCTCTATCTCACCGTGCCGGGAGGCTCCATGCAGGAACTTGCTCCTCCAGCAGCCGCCCAGCCCTGAAAGGCCGTGCAGAGTCACTGGCGAGCCGCCGCTCCGGCCGGTATGCTGGCTCCGGTTACTTCCAGGAGCGGTCAATGGGCGGTCTAAGGATGCCGGAGCTGTTGCTGATCTTCGCGGTGCTGCTGCTGTTCTTCGGCGGCTCGAAGCTGCCACAGCTGGGCGCTTCGCTGGGCAGCGCGATCAAGAACTTCAAGCGCGGCTTCAGCGGCGAGGGCGAGCAGGCCCCCGAGGAGAAGAAGCCCCAGAACGGGACGCTGGCCAGCGCCACCACGGTGGACCAGAACTCCTCGGCCAAGTCGGCCAGCCACCAGGGCTGATACAGCTCCTTATCGGAGCCTTGAACAGGCTTGAACGCCCGACCCGCCTCGTGCTCCGAGGTGAGGCCGGGCGTCGCCGTTTGTGGAGTGGCTCTGTCCCCCACCCTGCCCCCCTCATGATGGAGAGGCCAGGGTGAGGGCCCGGAAGCACGGCCGGCTCAGTCGGAGCTCTTGCCGCCCTCGTACAGCTTGGCGAGGAGCGCCGCGTACTTCTGGCTGCAGAACTTGCGCTTCACCTTGAGCGTCGGCGTGAGCTCACCGCTCTCCTGGGTGAAGTCGTGCTCCATGATCTCGAACTTCTTGAGGGTGCTGTAGGGCGGCTGCTCCTCGTTGACCTTGGAGATGATCTCCTGGACGGCGGTGCGGATCTCGGGACGCTTGCCCAGGTCCGCGTAGGTGCCACCTTCCACGCCCTTGTCCTTGAGCAGCTTGCGCGCGACGTCCTCCGCCACGGTGATGAGCACCACCAGGAAGGGCCGCTGGTCGCCGTAGACCATGGCCTGGCTGACGAGCGGGAACGTCTTGAGCGTGTTCTCGAGGTTCTGCGGCGCCACGTTCTTGCCGCCCGCGGTGACGATGATGTCCTTCTTGCGGTCGGTGATGCGCAGGTAGCCATCCGCGTCCAACTCGCCGATGTCTCCCGTGTGGAACCAACCATCCGGCTCGATGACCTCGGCGGTGGCGGTGGGGTTCTTGTAGTAGCCCTTCATCACGCACGGGCCGCGCACGAGGATCTCGCCATCCGAGGCGATCTTGATCTCGGTGCCCGGGTGCGCGGGGCCCACGGTGCCGATCTTGATCTTCTCCGGCCGGTTGGCGCTGCAGGGCGCGGACGTCTCCGTGAGGCCGTAGCCCTCCAGCACCTTGAAGCCGAGCAGATCGAAGAAGTAGGCGATCTTCCGGGACAGGGGCGCGCCGCCCGAGACGAACAGGCGCATGTTGCCACCGAGCTTCTCGTCCAGCGTGGCGCGCACCTTGCTGAACACCAGCGCCTTGGCCAGCGAGAAGCCCAGCGAGCTGTACTCGCGGCCCTGCATGCGCGCCTCGGTGTACTCGTCAAACAGCTTGAAGGCCCAGCGGAACAGCTTGCCCTTCATGCCCGGCGCCGACGAGCCGTTGGCCACCACGTTGTTGTAGACCTTCTCGAAGACGCGCGGCACCGCCGGCAGCACGGAGGGCTTCGTCTCGATGAGGTTGGGCAGCAGCTTGTCCACCGACTCGGCGATGACCAGGCGGTAGCCCATTCCCAGCCAGGCCGCCTTCACCACCTGCGCGAACACGTGCGCCAGCGGCAGGAACAGCATGACCGAGTCGTTCGGCTCCATCAGGCCGATCTTCTGCGTCGCCTCGGCGTGGTAGGCCCAGTTGCCGTGCGTGAGGATCACGCCCTTGGGATCGCCCGTGGTGCCCGAGGTGTAGACGAAGCCCCAGACGTCATCCTGCTTCACCGCGCGAGCCCGCTCCTCGAAGGCCCCGGGCTGCTCCTTCTCCGCCGCCACGCCCTTGGCCAACAGGTCCGACAGCTTCATCTCCCGATCGCCGGAGGCATCGCCCTCGAAGACGACGATCTTCTGGACGGAGGGACACTCGCCGATCCGCTGACGGATGCGAGACAGCCGCCCCACCTGCTTGGCATCCTTCTCATCACTGTCCACGAAGACGAGCGACGTCTCCGAGTGGTTGAGGATGTAGCGGCACTCGTCCGGGGTGTTGGACGAATAGATGGGCACCGTGACGGCGTGCGCGGCCGAGATGGCCAGATCGCAGACCAGCCACTGCAGCGAGGTGCCGGCAAAGATGGCGACGCGATCACCGGGCTTCACGCCCTGCGCCACCAGCGCCGCGGACAGCGTCTTCACCTGCTGGAGCACCTCGGGCCAGTGGCTCTCCTGCCACTTGCCATCCTTCTTGTAGGTGACAGCAACCTTCGAAGAATCCTTGGCTCGTTCGATCACCAGTTCGACCAGGTTCTTCGTCGCGGTCCCAGTGGAAGGGACGGGCGCCTGCATCTGAATCTCCGCTCTCATTCCAGCTCCTTGGCGATCTTCGCTTGCATGGGTCCTAACTGCCACCAGCAGTCAAAGGGCGAGCAAAATCAAGCGAATGGGCGGCGGTGTTAACATGCGCTCTTGTCCCCCAGCAACCCGACCTGCCATGGCGGGCTGCGTCAAAAGCGAGCAGGCAGGTTCGAAAAAACGAGAAGGGCGGCCCCCGGTCACTGCACCCGGGGTACCGCCCTGCTCGCGGAAGGAGTTGGGAGTTGCCGTCGCTCAGGCCGCGTCAGCAGCCATGTTCTCGGCGTCCTCGTTCTCCTCGTCCTGGTTGAACGCGGAGAGGTAGCGCTCGAGGAAGCTCTTGGTCTTCAGCTCCACCTGGCGCACGCGCTCACGCGACACGCCCCACCGCTGGCCCAGCTCTTCCAGGGTCAGCGGCTTGTCCTGGGTGAGCCGCTCCTGAAGGATGTCCCACCCCAGGTCCCCAATGCGCTTGCGAACCTTGGCGAGCGCCTCCTGCACCTCGACGTTCTGCTCGTGGAACAGGAAGGAGTCCTGCGGAGTCGGACCGGCGTCCTCCAGCCGATCCAGGAACGTCGTCTCCCCCTCCTCATCAATCGAGGCATCCAGGGAGAAGTCCACCATGCTGCCCCGCTCGGACTCACCTCCGCGCACCTGGCTGCGGTTGTCCTTCAGATAGCGGGTGATGTACGCGCGAATCCACCACACGGCATAGGTGGCGAAGCGCACGTTCTTCTTGGGATCGAAGTGCTCGATCGCCTTCATCAGACCGACATTGCCCTCCTGGATGAGGTCATCCAGCCGGGCTCCGCGGTTGGCGAACTTCTTGGCGACCGCTACGACGAACGCCAGGTTGGAAGTTGCCAGGGTCTGCCGAGCGGCCTCCTCGCCCTTGCGAGCGCGTCTCGCCAGATCGTACTCCTGCTCCCGCGTCAGCTGCTGGTGCCCGCCCAGGTGACGCAGGTAGTGCGACAGGCCCTCCGCCGCATACTTCGTCGTATTGGCCATGATTCCCGACCTCCGTTCCGAGATGCTCCGACGCGCTGTGGTCACTCCCGCCCGCGCCGCATGCTTCTAAGACGCGCAACGAGCAAAAGGGTTTCTCATTCCAGTGCGGGAATTTTTTCTCTCGTTAGAGCGTGTCTTTTCACCGCACGCCTCGCCGCGCGTTCCATTGCTACCGTGTCTTTAGAAACGCTCGGGATCGGGAAACATTTTCTCAGGATTGAGAAGGCCTGATGGGTCGAAGAAGGCCTTGAGTCGGCGCTGGAAGTCGAGCACGGCGGGGCTCTGTTCGAGGGCCAAGTAGTCGCGCTTGGCGTGTCCCACTCCATGCTCGCCGGTGATCGTGCCGCCCATCTGCACCGTCATTTCGAGCATGCGTCGGATAGCCGTCTCTACGAGTGGGCGCTGGTGGGGTCCCTCGTAGAGGATGTTGGCGTGGAGGTTCCCGTCGCCCGCATGGCCATACGTGGCCACCATGAGCCCGAGTTCCGCGCCCATTGCTTTGAGTTTCTCGATGATTTCCGGGATGCGTGAGCGAGGAACCGCAATGTCCTCGGAGATCTTGTGAGGCTTGAGCGCGCGCAGGGCCGTGGAGACGACACGCCGGGCGGCCCAGAGCTTCTCGCGCTGATCCTCGCTCTGGGCGACGAGCGTCTGCGTGGCACCCAGGCGCTCGCAGATCTCTCCGGCCTGAGCCAGCTCCGCCAACAGACCGTCCTCCACGTTGCCATCCACCTCGAGGATGACCGCGGAGCCAGCGCCCGGAGGGAAGTGGAAGCCTCGGCCATCCACGGCTTTCAGCGCCACGTCGTCGATGAGCTCCAAGGTGCGCGGCAGGATGCCCGCCGCGAGCACCGCTGTGACGGCACGCGCCGCGGTGAGCACGGAGTCGAAGATGACCAGCGCCGTCATCACATGCCGGGGCTTGGGGATGAGCTGGAGGGTGATCTCCGTGGCCACGCCGAGCGTGCCCTCGGAGCCCACGAAGAGTCCCACGAGATCGTACCCGGCCACTCCTTTGATGGTGCGCCGGCCCACATGGAGGATCTCTCCGCTGGGAAGCACCCACTCCAGACCGATCACATAGTCACGCGTGACTCCGTACTTGAGTGCACGAGGGCCTCCCGCGTTCTCCGCGATGTTTCCACCCATCGTGCAGAACTGCCATGAGTTGGGATCGGGTGGATAGAAGAGCCCCACCTCCTCCACTGCCTTCATGAGGTCGCCGGTGATGACGCCCGGCTCCACCACGGCGGTGAGATCCTCCACGGAGATGGAGCGGATGCGGTTCATGCGCTCCAGGCTCACGGACACGCCGCCGCGCAGGGGCAGTGAGCCTCCGCTCTTGCCGCTGCGCGCCCCGCATGGCGTGAAGGGCACGCCCAGGGACTGGCATGTCTTGAAGACCGCCGACACCTGCGCTGTACTCTCGGGGAAGACAATGATGTCCGGCGGATAGACGCCGCTGTCGGACTCGTCACGGGAGTACTGGGCGCGGGTGTCCTCGTCGCGCCGCACCTGCCCGGGAGACAGCACCTCGAGCAACGCCATCCACGCCCGCTCAAGCCGCTCGGGCTCCACGTGCGGGAACTTCTTCTCCGAGGGCATGCTCATCTCGGCATCCCCAGCCGCGTCCACAGCTCGCGGCGCAAGGCTCCGTCCTTCCGCAGGCGGCCCTCGTAGGCCTCCGCATGCGTGACGGCGTCACGTTGTTTGTCCCCACGCAGGCGCAAGCACGCCTGCTTCGCCTCGATGATGCACGCGGTCGCGGGGCTGCCCAGCACCCGCGCGAGCGAGCGGGCCACCTCCCGGGCGAGATCTTCCTGGAGGATGAGCCGATGGGCGAAGCAGTCCACCAGCGCCGAGAGCCTCCCGAAACCCACCACCTGCTTACCGGGCACGTAGGCTACGTGCGCTCGGCCCTCAAAAGGCAGCAGGTGGTGCGGACACATGGAGTGGAACCGCAGATCCGTCACCACCACCAGTTCGCCCGATGAGTCCGCGGGTGCCGGGAATGTCTCCCCGAGAGCCTCCTCGGGGGTGCAGCCGTAGCCATCGAGGAACTCGCTCACCCAGGCTTCCGTCACGCGCTCGGGAGTTCCAACGAGGTTCGCATCCGTGAGCGGCAAACCGGCGGCGCGCAAGAAGTCCCGGACCGCGGAGGCCATGGCGGCCACATCCGGAACAACAGCAGAGGCGCCTCGAGAAGCGCGGCGGGAGGCTCGGGGGTTTCCCACGGAAGGTGCTCCTTCATTGGCTGAAGACGTCAGGGGGGCGACACCCTACCCGAGAAAGGAGCCACCTGAATCTCCTCTCCCACCACGCGCAGGGCATAGGTGCGAATCCGAGCACCTCGAATCACAGGGCAGAGGCCCGTCCGCACATCGAAAGGCCAGGCATGCAGGGGACAATGCATCACGTACCCCTCCAGATCCCCCTCGGAGAGCGAGCCCTCCCTGTGAGGACAGCGGTCTTGGAAGGCGAACAACTCGCCCTCGATCCGGACGATGGCCACCCGGTCCCCTTCCACCTGCACCACCGTCCGGCCTCTCGCATCAAGGTCCGACAGGTGAGCAACCGGAATGTATTCCCCGGCAGGTTGTCTCTCCACGCGATGCGCTCCAACAGCCGAGGTCTTTGAGTCATCCCATCGAAAAATCGATAGGAATTCCCATCCATGGAGGTGTCACCAGCCCGTCGGCTTGCCTTGACACCTCCGGAGTCCGTCAGTAGAGCATTCAAGTTAACCTATCCCCCGATGATCGACCGCATCGCCACCCTCCGGAGCTTCATCGCGACGCTGCTCGTCGCGCTGTGGGCCGTGCAGCCCGTGGTCGCCGTCGTTCACTCCCGGGAGCATGCGCACCGCTTCTGCCCGGAGCACCAGACCTTCGAGGAGACGGCGCGCGGATCAGGGCAGTGGCAGTCCCGTAGCTCCAGCAGTACGCCCCTGCTCTCCGCCCTTCGCAGGGAGACGGGGGTGGACTCGGTACGCCCCACGCACGAGGCCTGTCCTCTTCAGACGGCCGACACGCGGGGAGATGCCCAGTCCTCGGAAGCGTGGGTGGCGATCTCGGCGTGCCTCGGCACGAGCGTGCTCGCCACAGCGCCGCCTCGCTCCATCACCTCGGTTCCCATCCTCGCCACCGCTCCCAAGCTGTCGCCCCCGGCGCGCTCCTAGCGTCCCGAAGCGATTGCTGTGAGTCGACGCCCGTCTGTCGGGCGTCCGGTTCCGAGGAGTCATTCCGTGCCTTCCCCTTCACGCCGGCCTGCCGGCATCTTCACTGTCGTTCCCTGCCTCTTCTGGTTGTACGCAATCCCTGCCGCCGCTCAGGAATCCACTCCCGACGCCGGCCCGCCACCGTCCGACGCGGGTCCTCCGCCCGCCACGGGTTCCTCCGAAGTGCAACCCAGCGCGGATGATATGGCCGATATCGAGGCTGCTCTCGGTAAGGACAAGGCCGCGGCGGGGACAGAGACCAACCCAGCCCCCGCTCCCGCCAGCTCCGGTGTGGAAGTCTCCACCAGTTCCGTCCGCGTGGGGGCCAACAACCAGTGGCTCGATCTGAGCTTCGTCCTCGACATGGCGCTCGCGGCCTTCACCTCCGACGAGCCCCTGCAGCAGGGCGGGCATGACCCGAACACCAACGGGTTCAATTTCCAGCAACTCGAGCTGAGCGTCCGCAGCGTGGTGGATCCGTACCTCCGCTTCGACAGCAACATCGTCTTCGCCCCCGCGGGTGTGGAGATCGAAGAGGTGTACGTCACCACGCTGGATCTGCCCGCCAACCTGCAGGTCCGCGCCGGCCAGTTCCTCACCCGCTTCGGCCGCCTCAACTCCACGCACCCGCACGCGTGGGACTTCGCCGACCAGCCCTTCGCCATCGGCCGCGTCTTCGGCGGCGAGGGCAACCGGGGCCTGGGGCTCGAGGCATCCTGGCTCACCCCGCTGCCCTGGTACGTGGAGCTGGTGGGCTCCGCCACCGACGCCACCGGCGAGGGCACCGCGCGCAGCTTCCTGGGCGGCGGCGGCGATCGCGTCGTGTCGCCGCTCGACTTCCAGTTCACCGGCGCAGTGAAACAGTTCTTCCCGATCTCGGACGATCTGTCGCTGATGTGGGGCCTGTCCTCGGCCACCGGGCCCAACTCCACGGGCTACCGGAACTACACCAACGTCTTCGGCACCGACATCTATCTCAAGTACCGCCCCACCACCGTGGCCAGCGACACCATCGTCGCCCTGCAGGCGGAGCTGCTCTACCGCCGCCGCCAGGTCCCCAACGACGTGCTCACCGACTACAACGGCTACGCCCAGGTCCTCTGGCGCTTCGCCAAGCGGTGGGCCACGGCCGCGCGCTACGAGTTCGGCACGCCCGCGCATGACCAGGACGGCCATGTCGCCGCCGATCCGCTCGATCCCGAGTGGACCGACACCCGCCAGCGCATCTCCGCCAACGTCACCTTCTGGCCCACCGAGTTCTCCCGGCTGCGCCTGCAGGCCGCTACCGACCGCGCCGGCTGGCGCGACGAGCCCGACTATTCCGTCTTCCTCACCCTCGAAGCCGTGGTGGGCGCGCATGGCGCCCACGCCTTCTGATCCCTTTCCATTGGAGACCTTCCGATGAATTCCTTCCGTTTCGCGGCACTGAGTGCCGCCCTCTGCTGCCTCTTCGCCCTCCCCGCTCGCGCGGACCTCAACGTCGTCACCACCGTGCCGGACCTCGCCGCGCTGACCAAGGCCGTCGGCGGCGACAAGGCCACGGTGACGACGCTGTCCCTGCCCACGCAGGATCCCCACTTCGTCGATGCCAAGCCCAACCTCGCCCTCGCGCTCAACAAGGCGGATCTCCTCGTCGTCGTGGGCCTGGATCTGGAGATCGGCTGGTTGCCCACGCTGCAGCTCGGCGCACGCAACGCGAAGATCCAGTCCGGCAACCCCGGCTACCTCGACGCTTCCCAGTTCGTGAAGGTGCTCGAAGCCCCCACCGTCAAGGTCGACCGCAGCCAGGGTGACGTGCACCCCGGTGGCAATCCGCACTACCTCCATGATCCCCGGGCAGCCGTAGCCGTGGCCCGCGGCATCCAGGAGCGCCTGGCACAGCTCGATCCGAAGAACGCCGCCACCTATCAGGCCAACCTGGCGCAGTTCACCAAGAGCGTGGAGGCCGCTCAGGCCGACTGGGAGAAGCGCCTGGCCGCGCTGCGCGGCGTGCCCGTCATCTCGTACCACAAGACGACGGCCTACCTCGGGGACTGGCTGGGCTTCGAGACCATCGCGTACCTCGAGCCCAAGCCGGGCATCCCGCCCACGCCCTCGCACGTGGCCCAGGTGCTCGCCCAGGGCCGGCAGCGCAAGGCGCGCCTCGTCGTCCAGGAGGAGTACTACCCGGACTCCACCTCCAAGCTCGTGGCCTCGAAGATCCCCGCGGGCCTCGTCATCCTCCCCAGCGGCGCGAACTTCCGCGACGGAGAGACGTACGTCCAGCGCATGGAGCGGCTCGTGAAGGCAATCGAGCAGGGCCTCGCGGCCAGCAAGGGGGGCTGATCATGCGCGTCCATCTCCTCCTTCCCCTGTTGCTCTCCACAGGCTGCGCATGGGAGGCCGGCGAGGGCTTCGCCGTGCTCGAGCCTTCCGTCCGCGCCGAGTACACGCCGATCTCCTCTCGCGACGCCGGCAACGGTTACCAGCGCCTCAGCTCCGATTACCAGGTGCGCTTGACGACCGCGCAGGCTCGGCTGGAGCGCATCGAGCTGCTCGGCAGCGCGAGCGCCAGTGGCCCCAGCACCTTCGATCCGGCCAACCCACCTCCGGGCTACACCATCTGCCACAACGGGCACTGCGATCGGGAAGACGGCGCGCTCGTCCCCTATGACGAGGTCGAGGCCGAGCTTTCCGGCGGAGGCGCCACGGCCTCCACCGTCGCCAGCCTGCCTGTGGGTGACGTGGATCTGCTGGCCCCGGAGACCCGCACACCCGCGTGCGAGCCGGACTGCGAGCTGCCTCGCACCAACCTCTCCCGCGCCAAATGGACGGTGACATCCCTGCGCCTCGAAGGCACCGTGCGAGATGGACGAGCCACTCCCCGCTTCAGCGGCGAGCGCCCCTTCCGTCTTGAGCTGACGACCTCCGGCCCCCATGCCGATCCCGTCGCGGTGCTCACCGGAGCGCTCGATGTCCCCTCGGACCGGGAACATGATCCGCGCGTGCTGCTCGCGCTGGGGCTCCAGCTGACACCCGCGGTCTTCGATCCCCTGGACTGGGCAGCGGCGACGCCCGATCCGAATGGCACCGTAGACCTGAGCTCCCCTGCCAACGACGCCGTGCGAGCCGAGCTCCTCGAGAGCCTCTCCGAGCAGTCCCCCCAGACGGAGGTCCAGCGTGAAGCCCGATGAATCCGTCTCGCCTCCTGAAGCCCCTGTTCCAGCTCGGACCACCGAGCTGCTCCTGAGCTGCGAGGAACTGGCCGTCGGCTTTGGCGAGACGCCCTTGCTGCCGGCCTTCAACCTCCAGATCCACCGCGGCAGCTTCGTGTCCGTGGTGGGTCGCAACGGCTCGGGCAAGAGCACCTGGTTCAAGACGCTGCTGGGCATGCAGCCCCCGGTGTCCGGCCGCGTCGTGAAGAACAAGCCCGATCTGCGGTGCTCCTACGTCCCGCAGACGGTGGGCATCGACTCCGTGCTGCCCATGCGCCCCAAGGAGATGGTCCTCTGGGGACGGCTCGTGGGGTGGAACTTCCTCAACCCCTTCGCCTCACGCCAGGACCGGAAGATCGCGGATGCGGCGCTCGACACCGCGGGCGCACGTGAGTTCGCCAATCGTCCCTACCGCGAGCTGTCCGAGGGACAGAAGCAACGCTCGTTGCTGGCCCGGGTGATCGCCAGCGAAGCGGACCTCGTTCTGCTCGACGAGCCCACCGCCGCCATGGATGCCGTGGCCGAGAAGGAGACCATGAAGCGCCTGGTCCGCCTGGCGCGCGAGCGGAACATGGCCGTGGTGGTGGTGAGCCACGACCTGACGCTGGCCGCTGAGCACGCCGACACCATGGTCTTCCTCGACCGGGAGACACCGTCCGTCATCGTTGGCGACTCGAAGACCGTCTTTTGCCACCCCTCCTTCCGCCACCAGTACGGAGACGAGTACTGCGCTCGCGCACAAACAGGAACCCACCTTGGACACGTCCACGGTTGACCCCTCGAAGTGGGAGCAGTTCCAGGCCAGCTTCGATCTCTTCCGAGATCCCATCCTGTGCGCCCTCATCGCCGGGGGCGTGCTCGGCTTCCTGAGCGTCTACGTGGTGCTGCGGCGCATGGTGTTCGTCAGCGCCGCCACCACCCACGCGGCCGGCCTGGGCGTGGCGCTCGCGTTCTTCGCGGAGATCCACCTGGGCTTCCAGGTGGACCCGACGCTGGGCGCCACCACCCTATCCCTGGCGGCCACGATGCTGCTGATGACGGACCCCTCCCGCCTCAAGCTCACTCGCGAGAGCCTGCTGGGTCTGGCCTTCGCATTCGCCGGTGGCGCGGCCGTGCTGGTAGGAGACCGCATCGCGCAAGAGGCCCATGACATCCAAGGCATCCTCTTCGGCACCGCGGTGCTGGTGACGCCCGAGCAGCTCGCCCACGTGGCCATCGTCGGTGGGCTCGTCATGATCGTGCACCTGTGGTGGTACCGAGGCCTCACCTTCGCCAGCTTCGACCGGATTGGCGCGGGCGTGCAGGGGCTTCCCGTGCGGCTGCTGGACGCGGTGGTGATGGTGTCCATCGGCGTCATGGTGGGCGTGTCGGCCCGAGCGCTGGGTTCACTCCCTGTGTTCGCCTTCTCCACCCTGTCGGCCATCGCCGCGCTGATCCTGGATCTGAGGCTGGGGTGGACGTTCCTGATCGCCACGTTGGCCGGGTGCATCTCCGGGGTGGGCGGCTATCTGTTCGCCTTCTTCTATGACTACCCCGTTGGCGGCTCGCAGACGGTGCTCTCCAGCCTCCTGGTGCTGCTGGCCATGCTCATCCACGAGCTGCGCAGGCTGCTCGATCCCACCCGCTGAAAGGACGGGACCGGTTTCTCGCTGGGAACAATCCCGGGGCTCACCCCGAGACCCTCCTTCGAGCCCGGAGGGTCCGGGGCTCCTCCTCCTCCGTGCTCGGCCCTGCGCCGACCACGCTCAGGTGGCGTCCACGCCCGGCCATGAACACCCGCGCCCGCTGTAGCTCAGGCAGGTGAGAGTCCGCCTGGCGCCAGCACTCGAGGAAGGCCGTGAAGTCCGACAGGGCCTCGGAGTAGCGGCCCAGCGCCACCTGGGCCTCCGCCACCAGCAGACGCGCATGGCCGCTCGCGGGCCGCTCCGACACCAGCTCACGTGCCAACTCCAGCGCCTTCGCCTCCCGCCCGAAGCGCATGCGCACACGGGCCAGCGTCTCCCTCGCGGACCGGGAGAATGGCGTGGGCCCCGCCGTGCGCAGGCGTCGCTCCAGGCGAATGGCCCGGATGAGGGTCGCCTCCGCCCGGGCAGGGTCACCTCGACGGGCATCCAGTGCGCCGCGCAGTTCGTCCGCAGCCACCTCCACCACTCGCGCCACGTCGCGAGGACACAGGCGAGCCCCTTCGACCCGGCGCGCGTCGACCAGCGACCGCTGCAGCGCATCGAGCGCATCGCATGCCCGCTCCGTCTCCACGAGCCGCCCGGCCTCCAAGGCACTCAGCCCTCGGGTGTAGAAGCGGCAGCCCTCGAGCAGACCTCGCTCGGCGACAGGAGCCTCCGCCGCAGCCTCTCCGTGCACCTCCGCCGCCGCTCGGCAGAAGCCAAAGCGCAGGTGCAGGCTCGAGAGAGTGCTCGCCGCCAGCAGCGCCGCCTGCCCGTCCCCGGTCGCCTCCACACGGCCTCGGAAGCGGCGTGCCCAGGCCTGACCCTCCTTGTACTGCCCCGCCTCGGCGCAGGCGGACACCAGGAACCGCATCGCCTCGGCAGCGAACGGCGCCGCGCTCACCGGCAGCGACTCCTGAGCGAGCCAGGCATCATCCGTCTCCACCGCGAGTTGGAGTGCCTCACGCGCCTGCTGCGTGAGCCCGATCCGCTGCAGCAGCCGCCCCGCCCCCAGCAGGTACGGGCTGACCTTCTCGGAGAGCTCCAGCAGCCACAGCGCGCTCTCCTTCGCGGCTTCAGGCCGGCGGCTTCCCATCATGGCGGACACCCAGGCGAGGTGGACGCCCTCATGGAGCGGGTGCGTGCGCAGCAGATCTCTCAGGAGCGTCTGCGCATACGGCTGACCCGCGGCAGGCCGCCCATCGGCCTCGTACCCCTCCAGCAGGAAGCCCGCGAGCAGCAACCGCGCCTCCGCGTCGTCGGGATGGCAGTCGATGAGACACTCCATCTCCCGCACGAAGGCGAGGCGCCCATTGGCGGGCCCCTTGTCGGCCAGCAGGCTCGCCGCGACGATGTAGCGCTGCTCCAGATCCGTCGCCCCCTCGCAGAGCGCGAGCGCCTTGCGAACAGCCTCGGAGCGGTCCGCGGCGAACCGGCCTCCCGCACCACGAGCAAGGGCCAGTCCCCACCACGCCATCGCGAGGCTCGGATCCTGCCGAGACGCTTCCGCGAAGGCCCGCCGTGCCTCGGCTCCCCACCCCATGTGCAGCAAACGCAGACCTTGATCGAAGTACGCCTGCGCGAGCGGAACTCGCGTGGACACCGGCAGGTGGGCCTGCCCCAGACCTTCGCGCAGCGGCGGCGTGGGGAGCTCGGAGTCCGGGACATCCTCCCACGCACTCCGGGAAAAGAGCGGGGAGCCATCGATTCGCAGCAATCGAGCCAACATGCGGTCCTCTCAAGCCCCAACGGCAGGGGCGATGAAGTCGTTCAAAGCGAGTTCGAGGAGGCGGGTGCGCGAGGAGAGCCGCCACCACGCAGCGGCCAGCTCCTCGGCGGCCACAGGAGGCGCCTTGCGGCGCTGCGCGAGACACTCGCGGCGCCACGAGAGGCCTACCTCTTTCACCACCCACTCCTCATATCGGGCGAGCCACTCCGCCAGCGTCACCACGGCGGCCCGGCAACGCCGCTGCTGGCCATCCGTGCTGGGAGGCTGGGCGCCCCCCAGGGCCTCCGCTTCGAAGACGGGCCAAGCCACTCGGGACACGTCCACCAGAAGGGGGGTGAAGCCCTCCCGGCGAATGAAGGTGGCCTCGCCGCCGTCGTGGCACAGCACTCCAAAGGCCCAGAGCTCGACGCCCCCGCCTCCCGAGAAAGAGGCGCTGTACACGCTGCTCCCGCGCTGACCCTCGGGTGGGCGCTCGCGGGTCAACCCCCGCCGCAGCAGGAGATTGCCCTCCGGGTGGTTCACATCCCTCCCGAGGCACCACATCGTCGTCTCGAACAGGCGCTCCGCGTCGCGGCGGAGCTCCAAGGAAAGCATGGGTGGCAGGGGCGTGCTCATGGCCGGGCCCTCAGCTCGCCTTGGGCTTGACGCCCTGGCGGTGCCGGACATCCCCGAAGAGGGTGGCGTGCGTGACGGGCTTCCCGCCCTCCTTCGCGAGCACGGCATTCACCGCGCGCACGATCTTCCCTCGCACGCGGGGAGGCAGCGGCTGATCGGCGAGCGCCGCTCGAAGCTGCTGCGCGCTCACGCCCCGCCCACTCCGAGGCTTGGCGATGCCGAGCTCCGCATAGGACTTGGCCTGCGTATCCTTGTCGTGCCGCTTCGCCCAGCGCTTGTGGACCAGCCCGGCATCCTCCTCCGAGTGAGCCTCGAGTTGCGCCGACAGGCGTGTGAGGGCCTTCGTGTCGATCTGCTTGTCATTCAGGAACTGTTGGAAGCTGCCCATCTTCATCTCCAGGAGAACTGCAAGGAGAGGCAGGCCCGGGCCCACCCCTCGGTTGCGAGAGGGAAGCCGGATGCCCCCCACCTCGGTTACAGCCGTGCTTCGCTCACGAACTCAGTCTTCGTGGTCGTGCCCGCCCGCCTCCTCGATGACGAGCGAGACGGAGGTCGCGGTGGTGGGCCCGAAGGTGAAGGTCTGCGTGCCCACGGCCAGCGGCACCGTGAACCGGCCCTTGATGTCGGAGCACTCGGTGGAGCTCTTGGCGCTCTCCTCGAACGCGATCGTCTGGCCGTTGGCGTCCTTGACGGTCACCGGAACATCCGCGTTGGTGAAGAGGATGTAGTCGATGGCCTCCGACACGGCGAAGGACACGGACCCGCCCTTCCCGCCCGTGACATCAATCAGCGAGATGTCGTAGCGGCGGTGATCGTTGCTCACCGCGGGCGCGCCCGTAGCGGAGGCCGTCGCGGTGACCGGAGTCGAGGGGCCCTTCTGCAGGTGCTCGCACCCCTCCGAGTCGATGCTCTCCTCTTCTTCTCCACAACCCACGGACAGCGACGCGAACAGCAGGACAGCGGACAACAGCTTCATCTTCATGATGTGTGACTCCACGGGTAGGACTGCGGTACGGCATCAGCGCGCAAGGGAGCACCGCGCTCCTGAGGCAGGAGCGTTGGCACACGACTCGCGACAAGCGACAAAGGGAGAGGAATGGCGGGAGCGCTCACGCGAGGCGGAAGCCCACGCGCGCCGGAAGCTCACGTCAGCCGAGGGTGACACACGCGGCGTGGCTCACGTGCAGGGAGCGCCACGAGCGTGCGACGGCGGCAGCCGGATCCCTCCCGCACGGCGCACAGGTGCCGCACGGCGGACGTGCTCCGAGTGGCTCAGACGAGTGGCGGAGAAGACTTGGGTGCGAGCCGGAGCCGGGCTACGGGCTCTGGGACGAGCTGCTCCAGCGAGGGAGTCGTCCGAACCTCGGCCACCTTCTCTGGCGCGAGCAGGATGCTGGCCGAGGGAGCCAGCCCTTCCCGGCGCAGGAAGGCGTGCGTGCAGTGAGCCTCGGCGCCGTGGGAGAGCGTGACGCCCTGGCTCGACCGGGCAACGCGCTCGTCGGTGAAGGCGACCTCCACCTCCGCGGGCTGCGCGATGGCCCGGAGCTCATCGACGTGGATGACCTCACCATGCTCCAGGCACGTGGAGTGCTGGACGAGGGCGAAGTGCACCGCGCTGCCCAGGTACACCACCGCACACAGTGCCACGAACGGCAGCGCCAACAGGCGCGTCCGAGCGGCACTCCGCAGCGGGGGATGGGCAGGGAAGCTCACGTCCACGAATTCCTAAATGAACAGCAGTTGCGTTTGTAAGCCAGGTCCAGGGGCGGTGCAAGACCGGAGGTGGATCTTTCCACCCGGCGCACTCCATCGCACTCGCGCTCGCGGTGCGTCCGGCTCGGGCCTCACCCCGCGCGCAGTGCGCGCTCCACGAACATCAGCCGGTCGTTCCCGAAGAACATCTCCTCCCCCACGAAGAACAACGGGGCACCGAAGGCGCCGCGCGCAATAGCCTCCTCGGTGTTGCGGCGCAGGGCATCCTTGATGTCCTGGGTCTCGGCGCGAGCCTGGGCTTTCTCCGCATCCAGCCCCACCGAGTGCAGGACCTCCGCGATCACCGCCGGATCGTTGAGATCCCGACCGTCGGCGAAGGCCGCGCGGTACACGGCGTGTGAAAACGCGGCGATCTTCCCCTCCTCCGCCGCCACCAATCCAAGCCTGTTGACCTTCAACGAGTTGAAGGGAAAGTTGGACGGCATCTGGAACGGCGGCAGGCCCAGGTAGCTCGTCCAGTCCTGGAGATCCTTGACCAGATAAGTCGCCTTGCTCGCAACGGTGACGGGTGACACGTTCCCCGCAGCCTTGAAAACAGCGCCCAAGAGAAACACACGCCACCGAAGCTCTGCTCCAGTACGCTTTGCCACTTCTTCCACCTGGGTGGAAGCGAGGTAGGAGTAGACGCTGGCGTAGTCGAAGAAGAATTCGAGTGTCTTGGCCATGGGAATGAGGATCTATCCCTGTGAATGAACTTTTAGAAGTGCTGCGGTTCCAGGCGCCCAAGTTTGGCGCCGAGCTGGCCCGGACGGCCTACCAGCGAGGCCTGGCAGTCACCCAGAAGGATGGCACCACGCGCCCCATCCCCGTCACCGCCACCCCCGTCATCCTCGACGCCGCCGAGATCCGCCGCCGCGGCGAATTGGCCGCACGGTTGGGCTCGGCCACGCTGAAGATGTCCGACGCGGTGCTCAACGGCGGCTCCAGCGAAGTGCTGCTCGGGGCGCTTTCTCCCCTCGAGCGCGCCATCTGCGAGCGCACCTGGAAACAGGTCTCCCGGCTGGCTACCACCCGGGTGGATCTCTTCGTGAACACCGCGGGCCAGCCGCGGGCCCTGGAGATCAACACCACCATCCCCGCGATGCAGGGGTATTCGGACATCGCGGCGCGCACCTTCATCGAGGTGGTGGCGCGCCACTTCGGCTACCCCGAGAAGGCCATCCACGCGCTGCTCACGCTCAATGGGAGCAACGCCCTGGCGCTCTACCGCGCCCTGCTGGACGGGTATGCGGCCGAGCGCGGCGGGAAGATGCCGGACACCATCGCCCTGCTCTGCCGCCGCAACGATTCACAGATCACCGAGCTGCGCTACCTGGCCGAGCGCTTCCGGGAGTACGGCGCGGATGCGGACGTCGTCCACCCGGACGAGGTGTCTGGCGATGACGCCTTCATCGTGAACGGCAAGAAGTACGACCTGGTCTACCGCCACCTCTTCGTGCGGCGGCTGGAGGAGACTCCGTCGCCTTGGATGGAGGACTTCCTGGGGACGGTGCCGGGCAAGAAGGCCGTCTTCCTCAATCCGCCCACCTCGCAGATGGAGGTGAAGACCACGTTCGCCCTGCTCTCCCAGGCCGTGGCCGATCCCGATCTCGCCGACGGAGCAGGACTGAGCCCCGACGAGTTGGAGGCCATCCGCGCCTGCGTACCCTGGACGCGGCGCTTCCGACGCGGGCCCGGCGTGGGGCCCGGTGGCGAGAAGCTGGAGGATCTGGTGGCTGCCGTCGTCGCCGAGCCCCACCGCTTCGTCATCAAGCGCGCCTGGGACTACGGTGGCAAGGCCGTGTTCCTCGGCCGCTCCGTGGGCAGCGTCCCCTACAACGAGCGCGCCCAGGCGCTCTACGGCGGCCCGCTCACGTGGGCGGAGCTGTGCGAGCGCGCCATCACGGACACCACCGGCGGTGGCTACGTGGTGCAGGAGGTTGTCGATACCACTCCCGAGGACCACCTCGTCTGCACCGAGACCGGCGTACTGCCCTCGTCGTTCTTCGTGGATTACTCCGCCTACGCCTCGGTGGGGCTGTCGAAGCAGCCCGCTTGGGGCGGCGTGTGCCGTGGCTCCATGGGCGAGATCGTCAACATCATGGGTGGCGGCGGCGTGCTGCCCCTCATCACCTCCGAAGTCGCCCACAAGCTGCTGATGGCTTGGAAGGCCATCTGAGCCACGAATTCCACGCGCAGCAGGACAGACAGGGATGGCGCTCGCTCGACAGCGGATGGCGCGTCAACTCTCTCTTCACGCTATAAAGGAAGGGCATCGCCGGGGTCTTCCCGGCGCTCGAAAGGAAGAAGCTCACCATGGCCTGGGAAACCAACGGCTGGCAGACGACCTCCCCAGAGGAGCTCAACGCCGCCCAGATTCAGGAGTCTCGGCGTGCGTTCATGTCGCGCGTCTACGGCTGGATGTTCGCCGGCCTGTTCATCACCGGCGCAATGGCAGTGTACACCGCCAGCAGCCGGGCAAGGTGGGAGCTGGCCCTCTCGTGGAGCATTCCGCTGCTGCTAGCGGAGTTGGGCCTGGTGTTCGCGCTCTCGTTCGCGGCGCCCAGGCTGTCGGGCCCGGTGGCCGGAGTGATGTTCGTCGCCTACGCGGCGCTCACGGGCGTGACGATGTCCGTCTACTTGCTCGCGTACACCGAGGGATCCGTCGGCCAGGCCTTCCTCCTGACGGGCGGCATCTTCGGCGCGATGAGCCTCTACGGCACGTTCACCAAGAAGGACCTGAGCGGCTGGTCCGCCTTCCTCTTCATGGGCCTCATCGGCGTCATCGTCGCGGGCGTGATCAACATCTTCCTGCAGAACGACATGATGGCCTTCGTCACCTCCTGCGCCTGCGTCGTCATCTTCTCGGGGCTGACTGCCTACGACACGCAGAAGCTGCGCGAGGTACACGCCAATCACGGCTACAGCTCCGCCGCCACAGTGAGCATCGTGGGCGCGCTCATGCTGTACCTGGACTTCATCAACCTGTTCATCGCCCTGATCCGGCTGCTCGGCCGCCGCCGCTAACAGGCGCAGTCTCGCGGGCCACTCACACAGTTTCTTGGGTGGCCCGCTCCCGCCGGTCCATGCTCAATCCGGCAGGGTGACTTTCTCCGAGATGGAGCCGATCGCCTCGGCTGCTCTCGCCCGGGTCTCCGAGTTGGCCCATTGTCGCAGGCTGCTTCCCAGCGCCTCCTTCGTGGCCACGACCGCCGACCGGCACAGCTCCCACAGCTCCTGCTCCGGGCGCTCCTCCGAGACACGCTCGTAGAGGGACTCCAGGTACTCGACGAAACAGCGGTTCTTCGCCGGCAGGATCGCCGGGAAGTCCGGCTGCAAAAGCTGGTCGTCGAAGTTGTGGAACACGAACTCGCTGACCGGCCACAGGTGGAACAGGTACTTCCACGCCCAGTCCCGGAAGACGCGGACCCGCGCATCCGGAAAGCGCCACGGCGTCCGGCTGTTCTTGTCCGGCGCGTGCCCGTATTCCTGGATGTACTCCTGCTCCAACTGCGTCCCCGCATAGGGGATCAGCTCGTTGAAGTTGTGCATGTGGAGGTAGGCGTTGTCCGCCGCCACCTCGCGCAACCCCTCGATGTTCTCCCGGACCTCCTGCAGCGTCGTTCCCCCATCGAACACCAGGAACCCGAACTGGGTGAGGATCCCCAGCTCCTTGAGCGTGTGCAGCGCCTTCTTGTTGGTGACGGCCGAGGTGCCCTTCTGCCATCGGCGCAGCGCGGACTCGGAGAACGACTCGATGCCGATATAGACCCGGTTCAGCCCCGCGGCCTTCAGCTTGAGGAACACGCCCCGCTCGACGTTGTCGGCGCGATCCTGCAGGGAGAACCGCACCCGGATCCCTCGGCGGATGATCTCGTCGGCGATCTTCTCGGCTCGCTCGAAGCGGTCCGCTCGGAACCCGATGAAGATGTTGTCGATGAACCACACCTCGTGATCCGGATGGCGCGCCGCCAGCTGCTCCAGCTCATCCACCAGATGGTTCGGCGGACGACCGATCCATCCCGTGTGACGAACGTCGCAGAACGTGCACCCGGCGTTGCAGCCCCGGCTCGCCTCGAGCTGGATCACTCCTCCCTTTCCGAGGATGCCCGGCAGCTGATCGCGATCCGGAAAAGGCAGCCGCTCCAGCTCCTCGATGCGCCGCCGCCGCCGATGAAAGACCGGGGTGCCCTGATCCAGGTACGCCAGCCCGTGGAGCCCGCGCCACTCCCTTCCCGCAGCCAACACATCCGCCAGTTCGAGGAAGGTCTGCTCACCCTCTCCTCGGCAGATGCTGTCGAAGCGACCGGCCCCGCGCTCCAGCAGCCCCTTCCAGTCCGACGAGGTGTAGAGGCCACCGAGCACGATGTGCGTCCGCGGCAGCCTCTCCTTGATCAGCCTGGCGAGCTTGAAGGCGAAGTTCCGGTGCCACTGGTAGACGAGCGAGATGCCAACCAGGAAGGGCTGGTGCTCGTCGGTCAGCGCCGCCACGGCCTCCGCGGAGAGCGTGCCGATCAGCGGGTTGATGACGACGACCTTCCACGGTCTGCCCTGTGACTCCAGGAACGCCTTGAGGTAGCCCAGCGCCAGGGACTCGCCGAGCTTCACCTCATCGAAGTCTTCCGAGTACGCATCGAAGTCTTCCGTGTACTCGTCCGTCTTGGAGCCGCCGGTGACTGCTTTGATCAGGACGATCGTTCTGGCTTCCATCCCCGGGGACTCCGCCCATCATTCCGATACGGGCTTCACCGCCGCCTGGGCCTGCGGCTCCTTCTTCTTGAACATCAGCAGCCGCTCCACCGGACGCCCACCGATGAGGTGCTCCTCGACGATGGTGGGCACATCCTCCAGCTTCACGCCGCCGTACCAGACTCCTTCCGGATAGACGACGACCGAGGGCCCGAAGGCGCAGGTGTCCAGACAGCCCGCGGCGTTCGCGCGCATCTGGCCCTTGATGCCGCGCTTCTCCAGCTCCGTCTTGAAGGCAGCCCTCAGTTCCTCGCTGCCCTTGGAGGCACAGCAGCCCTTGGGGTGGCCGTCGGGACGGCGGTTCGTGCACACAAAGATGTGGCGCTGGAATGGAGGAGCCATGACGTTCTCCTCCTAACGCACACCCTGTCCGAAAGCGACCACCGCCTGCGCCCTCCCCCTCCCTGCTGCCTGTCGGGCCACTAGCCAGCGGTCGGATCCATGCGCAGACTCACAGCAAATATCTGCTTGTGATCAGACTCAGCTCCCACTGTGACCATACATGACTCGCCATCTCAATACCTTCCACGCGACGCATCTTGATTTCGGGCGCTCACCGGCTCTAGAACCGCGCGCCCTGCCGGCCACGTCCGGCTGCAGTTCCGGCGAGCAGGGAGTGGTAGCAACACAGGCGAACCCACCACATATTGTGGGTAGTACAGCGAGGGACACAGGATATGGAGTTCGTGTTCTGGACCGGAGGGGTTGCCCTCGAAGGCACTCCTCCCGCCGCCTGGGTGTTGCGCTGCTGTCCGAGCAATCCCCTCCCCGCTGAGTCGGCGCCCTTCCTCGCCGACCGGTAGGTTCCTCAGAGATCTCGCGGGGTTGAGGA
Organism: Hyalangium versicolor; assembly: GCF_020103695.1. GTDB lineage: Bacteria > Myxococcota > Myxococcia > Myxococcales > Myxococcaceae > Hyalangium > Hyalangium versicolor. Next base: position 113,599 of record NZ_JAHXBF010000003.1, on the reverse strand, counting down.
TTCTGCAAAGTTTTGCATCCACACTTTCAGTGAAATCGCGCGCAGTACCGGAGGTCGGTCCATGGAGAAGGATCTGGTCGTTTCGAAGCCGGCGGTGAATGGGAAGAAGGCGGCGAAGAAAGCGAAGGGCACCACCGGGCTGACGGTGAAGCGCGTCTTCACGACGCCGGGCGTGGATCCGGCGGACGAGCTGGCCTGGGAGTACCGCTCCGCGGGAATCACCGGTGAGGACGGGCGGATCGTCTTCGAGCAGAAGCAGATCGAGGTCCCCAAGTCCTGGTCCATGCTGGCCACCGTGGTCGTGGCCTCGAAGTACTTCCGGGGCGCGCCCGGCACTCCCGAGCGGGAGACCAGCGTGCGCAAGCTGGTGGCGCGCGTGGTGGACACGATCACCTCCTGGGGCGTGGAGGGCAGCTACTTCGCGGCGGAGGCGGACCGCGACGCCTTCCACGCGGAACTCACCCACCTGCTGCTGCGGCAGAAGGCGTCGTTCAACTCGCCCGTCTGGTTCAACGTGGGCGTCGAACCGCACCCGCAGTGCTCGGCGTGCTTCATCAACTCCGTGGAAGACCACATGGAGTCCATCCTCACGCTGGCCAAGACGGAGGGCATGCTCTTCAAGTACGGCTCGGGCACGGGCACCAACCTGTCCTCCCTGCGTGCCAGCCGGGAATTGCTGGCCGGTGGTGGCACCGCGTCCGGCCCGGTGTCCTTCATGAAGGGCTTCGACGCGTTCGCCGGCGTCATCAAGAGCGGCGGCAAGACGCGGCGCGCGGCGAAGATGGTCATCCTCAACGCCGAGCACCCGGACGTACTGGACTTCATCCGCTGCAAGTCGCTGGAGGAGAAGAAGGCCTGGGCGCTCATCGAGGCCGGGTACGATCCGTCCTTCAACGGCGAGGCGTACACCTCCGTGTTCTTCCAGAACTCGAACAACTCGGTGCGAGTGACGGACGAGTTCATGAAGGCGGTGGAGAGCGACGGGGCGTGGACGACGCGCGCGGTGCGCGATGGCCGGCCCATGGACACCTTCCGGGCGCGCGAGCTGTTCCGCGAGATCGCCGAGGCCGCGCACCTGTGCGGCGACCCGGGCATGCAGTTCGACTCCACGGTGAACGCCTGGCACACGTGCTCGGCCACCGCGCGCATCAATGCGTCCAACCCCTGCTCCGAGTACATGTTCCTGGATGACTCGGCGTGCAATCTGGGCTCGCTGAACCTGATGCACTTCCGCACCATCGATGGCGAGTTCGACGTCTCCGCCTTCAAGCACGCGGTGGACGTGATGCTGCTGGCGATGGAGATCATCGTCGGCTTCTCCAAGTACCCCACGGAGAAGATCACCAAGAACAGCCACGAGTACCGCCCTCTGGGACTGGGCTTCGCCAACCTGGGTGCGCTGCTGATGGCCACGGGCCTGCCGTATGACTCTTCCGAGGGCCGCAACTACGCGGGCGCGATCACCTCGCTGATGTGCGGGCAGGCGTATGCGGCGAGCGCGCGCATCGCCGAACGTCAGGGCACCTTCTCCGGCTACGCGAAGAACGCCGAGCCCATGCTGGGCGTCATCCGCAAGCACCGCAAGGCGGCCTACCAACTGGCCTCCCAGGGCGTGAGCACGGAGCTGTATGCGGCACAGAAGGCGGCGTGGGACGATGCGCTCGCGTTGGGCGCCGAGCATGGCTTCCGCAACAGCCAGGTGACGGTGCTGGCGCCCACGGGGACCATCGGCTTCATGATGGACTGCGACACCACGGGCATCGAGCCGGACATCGCGCTCATCAAGTACAAGAAGCTGGTGGGCGGCGGCATGCTGAAGATCGTCAACCAGACGGTGCCGCTCGCACTGGAGAAGCTGGGTTATCCGCAGACGCAGGCGCAGGACATCATCGGGTATCTGGACAAGCAGGAGACCATTGAAGGCGCTCCGCACCTCAAGTCCGAGCACCTGCCCGTGTTCGACTGTGCCTTCAAGCCCGCCAAGGGACAGCGGAGCATCTGCTGGATGGGCCACATCCAGATGATGGAGGCGTGCCAGCCGTTCCTCTCGGGGGCGATCTCGAAGACGGTGAACATGCCTTCCAACGCCACGGTGGAGGACATCGAGAAGGCGTACATGGAAGCGTGGAAGCGCGGGCTGAAGGCCATCGCCGTGTACCGCGACGGGTGCAAGCGGACGCAGCCGCTGAACACCTCGAAGGAACAGGTGAAGGACACGAAGGTGGCGGCCCCCGTGGCGGTGGAGATCGCTCCCGCGGTGAAGCCTGAACCGAAGGCGGTGCGGCGGCGCCTGCCGGACGAGCGGCAGTCCATCACGCACAAGTTCTCCATCGGCGGGCACGAGGGCTACCTGACGGTGGGCATGTACGAGGATGGCACTCCGGGCGAACTCTTCATCGTCATGGCGAAGGAAGGCTCGGTGGTGAGCGGGTTGATGGACAGCTTCGCCACCTCCGTGTCGCTGGCGCTCCAGTACGGCGTGCCGCTGCAGGTGTTGACGGACAAGTTCTGCCACACCCGCTTCGAGCCGAGCGGCTTCACGGGCAACCCGGCCATCCCGATCGCCAAGTCGATCACCGACTACATCTTCCGGTGGCTGGAGCTGAAGTTCCTGCCGAAGCAGCTCGTGGACGAGGCCGAGGTGGCCATCGAGTCGAAGCCCAGCACGGCGAAGGTGGACCCGGCCGTCGCGCAGCTCCCGGTGGTGACGGCGCCGAAGAGCACCTGGCTCAACCAGGCGGACGCCCCGCCCTGCCACACCTGCGGCGCGATCATGGTGCGCAGCGGCGCCTGCTACAAGTGCTCCAACTGCGGCGCCACCAGTGGCTGCAGCTGAACCGACTGTGAGCGCGTGACTCGAGGGCTCCGGAGCCAGACTCCGGGGCCCTTCTCGTTTTCACAGCCCGGTGCACGGACTGGGTGGTGGATCAGTCCTGTGAACCCGAACCCTGTGGGCCCGTCGGACGCGGCGGCCGGGTCCCTGTTGGGCTCGCCGGTGCGGGGACTGGCGCTGCCTTGGTCCGGGCGGCCTCGGCCGCGAACTCCGTGAAGGGATCGGACTCCGGCAGTGCGGCGTCAGACTCGGCCCCCGGCAGCTCCGGCTCGGCAGCGGAGAGCAGCTGATCCCAGCTTGCCTCTCCGAGTTCCCCTTGCTGCGCTACAGCCGGAACCGTGGGAGCCGCTGTCTTCGCAGTCCCTGTGCTCGATGGCCCCGGCGGTCCGATCCCGTACTTGCCGGTCGACGTCACCTCCGAGCTCACTGTCCCGTACTTCCCCGTCCTCGCGGGCTCGCCCGTGCCAATTCCGTACTTGTGGGTCGTCGTCACCGCCGCGCTGGTGCTCTCCTGCGCAGCGGGGGCGGGTGGCTCCTCATTCAGGGCGCCGAAGAGACTGGCCCTCGCGCCAGGCGTGCTCTCGAGACCGTGATCCTCGGGTGGCTTGGGCGCCGCGCTGACCGTTCCGTACTGGCCGGTCTTCGCGGGCTGCGCGCTGGGGATGGCGAACTTGCCCGTGGCCGTGACGTCCTCACTCGCGGCGGAGGACTCGGCGGGAGCGGGCGCATGGGCCGTGAGCGGTGGGGCGGATTCGCCTGCCTCGGCCTTCGGAGGATCCTCCTGCGGCTGCCACTTCGGCACGAAGTCCCACGTCGGCGCCAGCGCCACTTCGTCGTGCGGGCTGCCCGTGTAATCGGGCATCGGCGGAACCGAGGTGTCCAGCTCCAGCGCTCGCTCCTCGCTCGGAAGCGCGGGAGCGCTCGCCTGCGACTCGGCCATCCCCATGAACTCCCAGGTCGCCGCCAACTGCATCGGCTCCTCGGGTGCGGGAGGCAGTTCGCCCAGGTCCACCGGAGGCTTCGGAGCTTCCGTGACGGCTTCGCCCACCTCGCCAGCCTGGTCCTCCGCCACCGCCTGCTTCTTCGGAAGGCTCGGCGCTTCCGCAGTCGCCGCCAGGGCGGGACCGGGCAATGCGGCTTCCGCCACCTCCTCGGCGTCCAGCTGCGGCGCGTCCGCGGAGATCTCCTCTGCGGGCCCGGGCAGCGCCTCCTCGGAAATCTCCTCGGCCGACGGCTCCGAGGCTTCCGCGGACACGTCCTCGAGCGACAGCTCGGGGGCGTCCGCAGATACCTCTGCGACCGACAGTTCCGGAGCGTCCGCAGAGACTTCCTCCACAGACAGTTCCGGAGCATCCGCAGAGACTTCCTCCACAGACAGTTCCGGAGCATCCGCAGAAACTTCCTCCACAGACAGTTCCGGAGCGTCCGCAGAGACCTCTGCGATCGACAGCTCGGGAGCATCCGCGGAGACTTCCGCCACAGACAGTTCCGGAGCGTCCGCAGAGACTTCCTCCACAGACAGCTCGGGAGCATCCGCCGACACGTCCGCTACGGACAGTTCGGGAGCATCTGCCGACACATCGGCAATCGACAGTTCCGGAGCGTCCGCAGAGACTTCCTCCACAGACAGCTCGGGAGCGTCCGCAGAGACTTCCTCCACAGACAGCTCCGGGATCTCCATGGAGGCTTCAGTGGACTCTTCCGTCAGCTCCTCGACGGCCTCTTCGGCCGGCTCGATTGCGAGTTCCTCCCCTGCCAGCTCTTCTGCTTCCTGAACCGGGGCTTTCGCGGACCGGAGCGACGGCTTGGACTCCTCCGCCGACGACGGCATGTCCCAAGGCACCGGAACCTCGGAGGCCGAGGCCCCTGTCTCCTCGATCTCGGAGAAGTCCGTCGCGGGCCCGAACATGTCGTCGACAGCGAGCCCCTTCCCCTTGCCGGGAGTCAGCACGTCCAGCGAGCTGGGCTCCTCCAGGGAGAGATCCATGGGGATGGGACTCGGGGTGCTCCCGACGGGAACCACGAGCGGAGCCGAGAGCCCCTGGCTATCCCGAGCTCTTGCTCGGGCTGCCAGCTCAGCAGCCGTGGCCTCCATGGGCGGAGGCTTCGCCACAGGAACGGGCGGCGCCGCGACTGGGGCAACGGCCCCGAGCACAGGAGGAGCGGGAGGCATGGCCCGCTGCCCTGCGGGTGCAGCCCCCGGGCCTGCGTGCGGAACCGACGCGCCTGGTGGAGGCGAAACGCTTGGAACAACGGGCATCGCGGCGGGCGTCAGTGATCCCGCACGCGGCACCGGCACTCCCGCGGGCGCGATGGTCGGAGGAATCGACGGCGGAGGTTGCCCGGGCGCCTGCGGCACGGGAGCGATCGTCATCCGCTGCCCTGCGGCCGCTGCTCCAGGCGCGGCAACCGGGGGGCGCGTCGCCATCGAGGGAGGAGCCGCCTGAGCGAGCACGGGCGGTGCCGAGGGAAGCGGCACAGGAGGCACGGAAGGAAGCGGCACGGACGGCGCGGAAGGCCCCAGCGCGGGAGCCACGGCCGGCGGAGCGCCCACGACAGGCAATCCGGCACTGCTCTGGGTCACCGGACGCGCCGGAGGTCCCGGCTGAGGTGCGAAGGGTGACGGCAGGGCGACAGGAGCCAGGGCAGGTGCCGCGACACCCTGGGTCGGCGCGGGTGCGGCGACTCCCGGGGCTGGCAAAGGAATGGGCGGCCGAGTGGCTCCGGAAGGAACCTGCGCGGAGGGAGCACCCGACGGACTCACGGGGGCCTGCACGGCTGGGTTGGCTGGGGCGGCCGGAGGAACCGGCATGACCGGTATCCCAGCAGAGGTCTGACGCGGAGGAGGAAGCGGCACAGCCCCAGGCTGGGGCGGGATTGCAGGCAGCGTCGGGGGCCTCGGTGGCGCTCCCGGGCTCGGCTGCGCGGCAACCTGCGGCGCCCGAGGCAGGCTCCCCGGAACAGCCGCCGGAGCCGCTGCCGGGACAGGAGGCTGAGGCGCAGGAGCAGCCCCAGGCATCTGCGGACGAAGAGCCCCCTGCTGGGCCTGCTGGAGCTGTCCACCCGCCGGTGGCATCTGCTGCGCGCCCGCCGGCACTGGGGCATGCGTCATGCCGGGAGCGTGCTGCGCGGCAGGGTGCGCCTGCGCAGGGTGAGCGCCCGCTTGCGCCGGAGGAGCCCCCATCGGAGCCAGGGTCCCCGGATGAGCGCCCGCGGGTCTGGGAGGAGCCCCCATTGGGGCCAGCGGGTTCGTGGGCTGTTGCTGCCCGCCATGCTGCGCCTGCGCGGGGTGGACCACCGGCGGTCCCTGCTGCGGCGCCCCTTGCGCGTGTGGGGTTCCTGGATGCGGGGGCGGACCTGGCGGCACTCCTGCCAGGGTCTGCCGTGCAGGCTGTGGCGCCTGAGCAACCGGAGCTTGAGCAATCGGAGCCTGAGCAACCGGAACCTGCGTTGGCGGACGCGCCACGGGCGGCAGGGCACCTGGCACGGGTTGCCCTGGCGCAGGAGCCAGCGTCGGCGGCCTCGGAGCCGCTGCTGGAAGCTGCTGGGGCCCACCGGCACCGACAGGCTGTTGAGGAATGGCTGCCGCAGGGGGCTGCTGCAGCATGGGCGCTGTGGGAGGCCGCTGAGGCGGAGCCGACTGAGGCGCAGCATGCACCACGGGAGGACCTCCCGGGTTCACTCCCGTCAGGGTCGCGGGCCCGGGGCGCTGCATCTGCCCCGGATGGGGAGCACTCGCGGCAGGCATGGCGCTCAATTGCGGAGGCGCTGCGGGCTGAACTCCAGCACCGACCTGCGCGCCTGCCGCGGGGTGCGCCCCGGTAGGGGGATGCATCGCACCAACGGGATGCGCTCCGGTCTGAGGATGCGCGGGACGCGCCGCAGCTGCGGCAGCAGGATGCGCCCCGGTCTGGGGATGCGCGGCAGCCGCAGGATGAGTTCCTGGAGGGGGCTGCATCGCCACCCCGGGAAGCGTCCCCGAGGCAGGACGTGGCGCCGCCTGAGCAGCCGGGATGACAGGCGTACCGATGGGAGTGCCCTGAGGCTGCGGGATCCCCGGTCGGGTCGCAGGCCCCTGAGGCGACGGCGCCTGGGGTTCCCCCCCCATCCCCGGAAGATCCAGCATGAGCGAATCAGGCACTTCCAGCGGAGGAGCAGTCCCTACCGCAGCCGGAGATGCGCTCGTGTTCGCCGCAGCCGCCCAGGCCGCAGGAGGCAACGTGGAGCCCGCAGGCCGACCCGCCGCGGCCGGAGCCGCCGTGCCTTGGGGCGCTTGGGGTGCCCCCGCTGGCCTTCCCTGCATCGCCGCTGGCGGAGGAGCCGCGGGTTGAGGAGCCGCCACCGGAGGAGCCGCCGCCTTCGGAGCCCCATATCCCATCGAAGGCATGAAGCCCGGATCGGACAGCGAGTCATCATCCATGCTCAGGTACTGGCCCGGCTCGAGCCCGCCTATGGAATCGCGCGACTCCTCTTCCGCCGGTGTGGAGGGGACGACCATGTCGTCCAGCGAAGGCATCGGCAGGGAGTTGTCGTCCGGGTTGGCCTGCGAATCGTCACTCAGGAACTGACCGGGAGAGAGCCCGAACATGCCCGCCTTCTGGGGAGGAGGCGCCGCAGGAGGTGGAGCCGGCGCCCCGGCCGCCTGAGCCACGACAGTCCCTCCCGGGAGCCTTACACCGCCACCAGGCTTGGCATCGCCATCCAGCTTGATGTAGCGCTCCGGCCGGACGATGCCGTAGCGCTTCTCCAGGTACAGGTAGAGCCGCAGCTCCGGCACGACACACGGGACGATGCGCAGCCCCGTGGTGAACGACAGCTCATCCACGGCCGCCATGTCCGAGGGGCTGGCCATCGCCACCTTCAGCCGGCGCCCATCCTGCGCGAGCGGGAACACATAGTGCTTCTCAGCCACGGCCGCGGGGATCATGCTGAGCGTGGCCACGGTGACGGCCTCGAACTCGGCGATCGTCGCCTGCGGGTAGCGCGTCTGCTCGGAGAGCACGACCCCCAGCGTCTCGAGGTCCAGGTAATCCAGCTCGACGAGGTTCGTCCCCAGCCGGCCGCCATAGATCATCTGGGCCTTGAGGGCGTCTTCGAGCTGAGCGGCGTTGATGAGGCCCTTGCGGACCAGGAGAGCACCGAGCTTTTCCGCCATGAGGAGGCCGATTCTAGACGGCTTCCATGACGATGAGCGGCCCTCCTTCGCGCGCGAATGTCTTCAGCTGCGACTGAAACATCCAGAGGGGCTGGACTTCACGGCCTGTCTACGCAGGCAAGCGCCCGTGTCTGGGGAAATCCAGAACTCCGGCTCAGTAGGCGTTCTTCGAGAGGAAGCCGCCGAGCGCGGTGCGCACCAGGATCTTCAGGTCCATCAAGAGCGACCAGTTCTCGATGTAGTAGAGATCGTACTCGATGCGCTTCTGGATGGACGTCTGTCCGCGCAGGCCGTTGATCTGGGCCCAGCCGGTGATGCCGGCCTTCACCTTGTGACGCAGGTGGTAGCGCGGGATCTGCCGCTTGAACTCCTCGATGAAGACGGGGCGCTCGGGGCGCGGGCCCACGAGGCTCATGTCCCCCACGAGCACGTTGAAGAACTGGGGCAGCTCGTCGATGGAGTACTTGCGCAGGAAGGTGCCGATGGGCGTGCGCCGCGGATCATCCGCGCTGGCCATCTTCGCGCCGGCCACTTCCGCGTCGATGCGCATGGTGCGGAACTTGAGGATGTGGAAGGTGCGTCCGTCCATCCCCATGCGCTCCTGCGCGTAGAGGATGGGGCCCTTGCTGGTGAGCTTCACCATCAGCGCCGTCACCAGCATGATGGGCGCCGTCAGCGCGATGGCCACCAGCGAGAAGAGCACGTCGAAGACGCGCTTGCCCACGCGGCTCCAGCCATCCATGGGGTCGCCCTGGAGGCTGATGATGGGCAGGCCGCCGAACTCCTCCAGACCGCCGTAGAGGGTGATGTATTGGTAGAGATCCGGGACGACCTTCACGTCCACGGTGCGCAGCGCCAGCTGCTCCATGAGCTGCTTGACGACGACCTGCTGCTCGAGCGGCAGCGCGATGATGACCTGATCCACCGGCTGCTCGTCCAACACACGGTCCACGTCCTCCACCCGGCCGATCACCGGAGCGCCGCGCACCTTGCGGCGAGCGTTCTCCAGATCCAGCGCCAGCACGCCCACCACGCGGAAGCCCAGCTCGCGGTGGTCTCGCACCGTCTCGATGACGCGCCGGCCGAGATCGCCCTCGCCGATGACGAGGATGGTCTTCAGGTTGAAGCCTCGGCGGCGGACCTCGGCCATCGCCAGCCGGAGCACCAACCGCGTCACCGACACGAGCACCAGCGCATAGCCCAGGAAGAGCGCCAGCGTGAGACGCGAGTAGCGCTCGCGGGTGAAGTACGTGAGCGCCACGAGGATCAACGTGGCGGTGATGGAGGCCTTGAAGACGGCGAACAGCTCGCCGATGTGGGTGCGCGAACGGTTGGTGGTGTAGAGATTCGACTGGTGGAAGGTCAGCGGGAAGATGACGAGCGCCATCCCCAGGGAGGCCAGCGTCTCATCCAGCGGAGGGATGCCATCGGTGACAGGGATGAGGCCGATGAAGCGCGTGGCGTACGCGAGGAAGAAGGCCACCGAGAGCATGAAGATGTCGGTGGCGACCTTGATGGACGTGTAGAAGCGCTGGAGACGACTGAACACGCCGGAACTCCTGTGGCCTGCCGGACGAACGGCTCCGCCGTTGCAATTCTCGCACCTTTTCTCGCGGAGGTGTCCTCTGCGAGACAGCTGGAGCGCGGGGGCCTCCTAGCACGGAAAGGCCCGTGAAACCAACGGGTTGCCCCCCTGCCCTGGAGGGCACCCGATGTGGAGGCTGCGTTTCCCAAGTGGAAAACGGAGAGCCCCCTGGCACGGCTGTCAGAGCTGGCTGGCGTGTGAGGAAGCAGGCGAGCCGAGCAGCGCCTCCACCTCGGCCATGATCCCGCGCTGGAAGGCGGCCTTGGAGAAGCGACGGGCCTGGGCGCGAGCCTCCTCGGGGCGGAAGTCGGCTTCCCAGGCATCGAACTGGCGCACCGCGGCAGTGAGTGCGGCGGGAGTCTGCTCCGAGAAGAAGAGCCCGGTGCGAGGGGTGACGGTCTCCAGCACTCCGCCCTTGGCGTAGGCGATGACGGGGCGGCCGGTCGCCTGGGCTTCCAAGGGGGTGAGGCCGAAGTCCTCCTCGCCGGTGAAGAGAAGCGCTCGGGCATCGCGGTAGAGGGCGGGGACTTCCGAGTCCGGCACATTGCCCAGGAAGCGGATGTGCGGAGGGAGCGGGCCGGAGGTGAGCTTCGAGGCCTCCTGCCCCGAGCCGACGACCCACAGCGGCCTGTCGAGGGTGCGGAAGGCCTCCAGGGCGATGTCGAGCCGCTTGTATGGCGCGAACGCTCCGAGCCAGAGGAAGTACCCGCCTCGGCCAGTGCCATTGAGGGAGGCGGCGCAGAAGCGCTCGAGATCCACGGGAGGGTGGACGACACCCGCGTCACGATCCCAGAAGCGATGGATCTTCGCGGCGATGTTGCGGCTGTTGGCGAGGAAGCGATCCACGCCCGCGGAGCTCTTCCGATCCCAGTGCTGGAGCCACGGCCTCACGGCGAGCGCGGCCGCGCGCACGGGCCTCGAGGCGCGTCCCGGCCCGAAGTAGTCATCGAAGAGATCCCACATGTAGCGCATGGGCGCGTGGATGTACCCGAGGTGCTTCGCACCGGGAGGCTTGCGGATCCCCTTGGCCACGCAGTGGCTGGAGGAGAGCACGAGATCATAGCCCTCGAGGTGGAAGGACTCGATGGCGCGAGGGAAGAGCGGGAGGAAGTGCCGGTAGCGAGTGTGGATGCCGGGGATCCGCTGGAGGAACGAGGTGTAGATGCGCCGGTTTTCGATGGTGGGCGGCATCGTCCCGGGCTGATGGATAAGGGTGTAGACGTCGGCGTCGGGGAACAGCTCGCAGAGGGCTTCGAGGACGCGCTCTCCGCCGCGCAGGGTGACGAGCCAGTCATGGACGAGGGCGACCTTCACGGGGGTCCTTCTAGCACTCAGGAGCGGGCACGCCACTGCCTCACGGCGAGTGCACATGAATACACACCTGATCGTGCCGTATGGAGCTAGCGTGGCGCGGGCAGCGTGCCGTTGCGCCTCACGCCGCTCTCCACCACACCCCACACCGCTTCACCTCTCGCTCGGAGTTCTCCTCGATGTTTCGAAAGTCTCGTGTCCTCGCCGCGTGTCTCGCATCCTTCGTATCGACCTCTGCCTTCGCGGTGGAGCTCAACTACCAGTGGAAGAAGGGCGACAAGCACCACTTCAGCTACGAGGACGACACCACCTTCACCATGGCGATGGGTGGCGGAATGCCGGGGATGCCTGGCATGCCAGGCATGGGAGCCATGGGCGCGGCCGGCATGCAGATGAAGCTCCAGACGACCTTCACCGAGAAGGTGCTCGCGGTCCGGAAGGACGGCACGGCCGACGTCGAACTCACCGTGGAGAAGCTGGACTTCTTCCAGGGCGGAAACAAGGTCGCGAGCATCAGCCAGATCCCTCCGGCCGCGCGCGTGGTGAAGGCCGAGGTCGATCGCAAGGGCCGCGCGAAGTTCTTCCAGATGGTCACCGTGTACCAGCGGGATGATCAGATGTTCGTCGGCGTCCACAAGACGCAGGTGGGACCGAACGGCGTCTCTTCCTCCACAACCCTGGGGAATCAGCAGGTCGATCTGGTCGCCTCCGTCGATCCGAAGACGGGCAAGGTCACCGCCTCCATGAAGACGACCGAGCGCCCCCCCGCGCTCAAGAAGGTGACCATCAAAGAGGAGGACCCGGGCGTCGATGTCCTCCCCAAGCAGATCTTCGAGATGATGGTGCTCCCCGATGGCAATATGGATCCTGGCAAGCGCGTGGACGTGACCATGCCGATGGGCACCATCCACGTGGAGCTGGCCGCGCTCGAGGGTAAAGTCGCGAAGTTCCGGACCTGGATGGATGGGAGCAAGGTGGAGGCCTCCGCCCCTGCCGAGCAGACCGGAGCCGCTCGCAAGCCGGGCAAGAAGGCCGCCGCGGCTCCGTCTCCCTCCGAGGATGAGGCACTCGGCGGCGCGGACGTCGAAGGCGAGAACCCCCAGATGGGCGGCATGAACATGGGCGGCATGAACATGGGTGGCATGAACATGGGCGGCATGAACATGGGCAGCAGCTCGCCGACCCAGGATGCGATGGCCGCGGGCGACGCGCCGATGGGCGGGGTGAAGACGGACCTGGACGTCACTGCAGGGTTCGACGTGGCCGCGGGCAAGCTGCTGAACCTCAGCGGCACCCTGGCCTCCGAGATGGCAATGGGCGGCATGAGCGGGGGCGCGGGCGGCACGAAGGTGAACTCCCGCTTCACCCTCAAGCGCATCCCCTGAGCGCCCTGCCCTGACGCTGTTCCTCAGGCGGCCAGCCTCGCCACCGACTGCAACCGGGGTCTCCCTTCGTGCGAGGGCGAATCGCCCTCCCAGGGAAAATCCCGGTGTTGCTCCTTGAACGAGGGCCGCCGCCGATCTTCCCGAACGTGTATTTCCGAGGGTTTTTGCGAGCCCTTCCCCGCCCTGGCGCTGCGTGTGCTACGCCGTGAACCGTGGCAAGCATCCTCATCGACCTGCGCATGGTCCGAGGCCGAATGCACGGCATCGCGCGCTACGCCCTGGAGCTGGCGCGGCGGCTGCCAGCGCTCGCGCCAGACCTGAGCTTCCTGGGCCTCACGGCTCCCGAAGGGCTGCCCTCGGATCTGGGCGCGCTCACGCCTTCCATTCCGTTGAGACGGGCCCGCGCGGGCTTCCTGTCCCCTGTGCTGGAACAGCCCACGCTGCTGGCGGATCTGCTGGAGATCTCCCCGGATCTCTTCCACGCCACCTCGTTCTCGTTGCCGGGGCTGTGGGGCGGGCGGCTGGTGGCCACGCTCCACGATGCCAACCACCTGGCGCTGCCGGAGAACTACAGCCCGGTCCACACGCTCTACTACCGGCTCATCGTCGGTCCGCGAGCCAAGCGAGCCTCGGCGCTGCTGACCGTGTCGGAGTTCTCTCGCGACGAGCTGGCCACGCATCTGGGCCTGACGCCGTACCGGATCCAGGTCATCGCTCCCGGCGTGGACGAGCGCTACCAGCCTTCGACTCCCTCCGAGGCGCAGGACTTCCGCCAACGACGTGGCCTCCCGGAGCGCTATCTCGCGGCGGTCGGCAACACCAAGGCGCACAAGAACCTGGGGCTGCTGGCGAAGGTCGCACCGAAGCTCTCGGTCCCCATCGTCCTGCTGGCGGGCAAGGGAGCGGCCAAGGAACTCGGGTTCCCCGATTCCACGGTGGAGCTGTCAGAACTGCCGGAGGAGGAGATGCCCCGCTTCTATGGCGCGGCGCAGGCACTGCTGTTGCCCTCGCGCTATGAGGGCTTCGGGCTTCCCGCGCTCGAGGCGATGGCGGCGGGGTGCCCGGTGCTCGCTTCGAACGTGTCAGCGCTACCGGAGGTCACCGGCGAGTCGGCCATCCTGCTGCCGCCGGATGATCCGCAAGCATGGACCGATGCTGTGCAGCGTCTCTTGAGGGATGACCGGCTGCGCAAGGGTCTGGTGGAGAACGGCCGCGAGCGGGCTTCGCGATACACGTGGGATGCCTGTGCCACGCGCACGCTCGCCGTCTACCGGCGGGTGCTGGAGAAATCCGCAGCTTCCAGGTGAAACACTGTCACGGTCCGCCGGGAGTGCTGCGTTCCTCACCGCGAGGGAGACCGAGGACCTCGCTGCCCTGGCACAGGCCCAGCCCCCAGACGAAGGCGAAGGACAGATGCACGCTGGGATGGAACGGCAGGTAGTGCACCAACGAGAGGATGTGGAACCCGCAGAAGGAGAGCAGCGCGCCCGTGGCCGCGAGGGAGCCCGCGCGGTGCCTGCGGATCAACGCTCGGGCGAGTAGCACGTGGACGGCGGCCAGCAACACCAGGCCGATGAGGCCCGTCTCGGCCCAGGTCGTGAGCCACAGGTTGTGCGCATCCGTGGCGAGCAGATCCGTGATGCCCGTCTCGGACTGCGTCGCCAGCGCGGCAGGCTTGTGGTTGCCGAAGCCCACCCCCACCAGCGGGTGCGCCTTCACGAGCCGCCAGCCCACGGACATGGCGAGGGTCCGCTCTCCTCCAAAGAGGTTCTCCGCCGCCTTGCCCATGCGCTCGCGCCATGCGGGCGTCACCGCCACCATCACCGCCAGGGCCGCCGCGACCACCAGCCCCGCCTTCCGAGCCGTGCCTCGACTCAACAGCAACAGCGCCAGCACACACACGGCGAACCCGGCCAGCAGCGCGGCTCGAGCAAAGGCCGCGTAGGGCGCGAGCAACAGCGCGCACACCACCACCCCGGCCAGCCCCCGACGCCACGCCACCCTGCCCCGCGCCAGCACGGCCAGCGCCGGTCCAAGGATCGCGATCGCACCATGAGAGAAGCGCAGCCGGTGGAAGAGGAAGCCTCCCGCAGCGTAGCGGGGCTCCTGCTCCGTGCCGAAGTTCTCCTGCAGCCGAGACAGGTTCAGTTTGAGGAAGGCCGGAGGTTCCCAATTCCAGAGGACGAAGTGCTGGAACAACCCCAGCGCCGAGGCAACCAGCCAGCCCCCCGCTACCAGGCCTCCGATCAGCAGCCACGGCACTCCGACCGTTCCGATCGTCGCCACGGCCGCCGCCGCCACCGTGTCGAGCACCTGCCCATAGCGAGCCCCCCGTGGCCACCGCTCCGCCGCTCCCGTCACAAGGGCCACGGCCGGGGAGACGAGCTGCCACAGCGCCAGCGCCAGGGTGGCTCGCACGTAGGCCCGCACATCCGGCTCCAGGCGCAATTCCCTGCGTCCGGCCAGGACGAGCGCCAACAGCACGGCCACTCCCGCGCAGAGTTGCTGCAGCCCCTCCGCCAGGACGAGCCCGACAGCCCACACAGCCAGGACGATGGTGACGGCGCGACGCACGGCCTCCCTCTTCCAGAGCGAGGGCCTTCTGTCCAGCCGACACCACCTTGCTCGAGGTGTGCGCCAACGTGACCCTGCCTCGCAGAAGTCAACCGACTATCGAGCCGGGCTCGCCAACTCCCGTCGCCGAGGCAGGTACAACAACCCCTCGCGCCGCAGCCAGAGAAACCCCGCCGCCAGGCTCAACACGATCGTCGGCAGCCAGGCTGCTATGGAGGGCGCCAACCGCTCCGTCATCACCAACGTGCGGCACACCACCATCAGGCCCCACATCGCCACGGTGATGAGCAACCCTTCCACGATGGCCGCCGTCAGGTGGCCCCGGCGATTCGGCCGCAGCGCCAGCCCCACCGCCAATAGCGCCGCGGGGAAGCCCGCCACGGGGTAGGCGAAGCGGTTGTGCAGCGCCAGCTCATACTGACGAGAGGCCAGCCCCACCTCCGCGCGCGCAACGATCTGTTCCCGCAGCTCATCCGAGCGCATCTGCTCGGGCCGCCCTGGGCGAATTCGGAACGAGTGCGAGGGCACTCCCAGATCGTACTCGGTCTCCGCCAACGAGCGAACCTGCGTGCGACCATCCGGAGAGAACGAGCGCTCCACCACGCCGGTGAGCTTCCACCGGGTCCCCTCCAGCGGATACATGGCCTCGGCATCCACCCGGCGCGAGAGCTTGAAATCAGGCGTGAGCGTCAGGATGGCCACGTCCCGGAAGCCCTCCTCCGCACTGCCAGCCCGAAGGAAGAAGACGTGCTCGCCGCGCCGGAACCACTGCTTGGGGGTGTAATAGAGGCGCCAGTCGCCCCACCGGTTGAAGCGCTGGGTGGTGATCTCGTCCACCCGCCGGCCGGCCTTCACCACCACCGTCTCATCGAAGGCGATGAGCCCCAGACACAGGGACAGCGCGCACAATCCAATGGGCACATAGAGGGACGCAGGCCCGAAGGTCAGCGCACGCAGCGCCGTCACCTCGCCCCGCTTGCGGAACGTGGAGACCGTGGCGCCCGCGGCCAGCAGCAGCGCCGCCGGGCCCAGTTGCTGCGTCGCCACGAGCGCCTTGTTGGCGTACAGGCGCATCACGTCCCAGACCCATCCCTCGCCCGTGTAGGCCCGAGACCTGTCCACGAAGTCCACCACGAGGAAGACCGTCAGCACGGCGGCGAGGATCCCCACCACGGAGCGCAGGTAGCTGCGCACCACGTAGAAGAAGAGCGTCTTCGTCACCGCGCCGTCCCCGAGCGGCTCACTCGCCACATCGCGAACACGCCCAGCGCGATGAAGATGACGTTGGCCAGCTGGCCAGCCAGCAGCACAGGCATCTTTCCCTGGTTGCCCAGGGTCTCGAACCCACGGCTCAGCAGATAGAAGAGCACATAGCCGCCCAACGTCAGCAGGTAGCCCCACGCCCTCCCCGATTGCCGCCTCCCGAGCGCCAGGGGCGTACCCAGCAGAGCGAAGGACAGCGGTGCCACCGCGTTGCCCAGCCGGCTGTGCAGCGACATGAGGAACGGGCGCGGATCTCCTCCGCTCTTCTCGGCCTCCTCCGCCACCTGAAGCAGCTCGCCGGGCGTCATCTCCTCCTTGGGAGAACGGAACCGGTTCTTGCGGTTGATCGACCCGCCCAGCCCCACGGAGATCTCTCCCTGCTCGAAGCGCAGCAAGCTGTAATCCGTGGTCGTGCGGTTGGCACGATGCACCTCGCCATCGCGCAGCACCAGCCGCAGCGCATCCTCGTTGCCGCTGGTGCTCATCCGCCCCGTCTGGGCCAGCACCAGCAGCGGCGAGGAGGGCTCGCGATCGTCATGCAGCAACACATGGGTCCACTGCTCTCCCTCGCGGGACACGCGCTCCGCATAGAGCGTCAGATCGCTCAGGTCCTCGTAGAAGACGCCGGACTTCACGTCGCCGGCGACGTTCTTCTTGATGACCTCGTTGACCAGATCCCGCACCGCGGAGAGTCCCCACGGCTCGCCCGTGAAGGACAGCAGGAGCATGAGCCCACCCAACGCCGCGCCGATGACGAGCGGGCCCGCGAGCAACTGCGTGGGACTGACCCCCAGCGCCTGGAGCGCGGTGATCTCCCGATCCTCGTTCAGCCGCCCGAGCCCGAGCAGGATGGCCAGCAGGAACGCGATGGGCAACGCCATCACCAGGAAGTGCGGCGCCAGATAAAGGATGAGCCGCCCGACATCCCCGAGCGTCACCGCCGAGCCCAGCAGCACCTCGGTGCCACGCAGGAACTGCATCACGAAGAGCAGCAGGAACAGAAACGCCACCCATACCACCAGGGGAACGATCAGCTCCTTCAGCAGGTAGCGCGCGAGCAGCTTCACGGCGAAGCGCGCAGCCCTCGCGCGCCGATGTCCCGGCGGAAGTGCATGCCCTCGAAGCGGATACCCGAGATGGCGGCATAGGCCTGCTCACGCGCCCGAGCCAGGTCCTCTCCGCGCGCGCACACCGTCAGCACACGGCCTCCCGCCGTGACGAGCGCCCCGTCCTTCGATTCCACTCCGGCCATGAAGACCGTGACACCCGCGGGCACGCTGTCCACGCCGTCGATCCGCTGGCCTCGCCGCGGCGTGTCCGGATAGCCCTCCGCTGCCAGCACCACGCCCACGGATGCTCCCGGAGCCTGCACCAGCGCGCGCTGTCGCAGCCGCCCGTGCGCGCAGTCCTCCAGCAACGGCAGCAGATCCTCTCCGAGCTGAAGCATCAGCACCTGCGTCTCGGGATCCCCCAACCGTGCGTTGAACTCGAGCACCTTGGGTCCGCTCCGGGTCAGCATCAGTCCCGCGTAGAGCGCCCCCTTGAAGGGAGTCCCCCGCCGCCGCATCACCGCCAGCACCGGAGCGATGACACGCTCGCCCACCTGCTCCAACGCCTCGCCCGAAAGGAACGGCGCCGGGCAGTACGCACCCATGCCACCAGTGTTGGGCCCTGTGTCACCCTCGCCCACCCGCTTGTGATCCTGCGCGGGAGACAGCAGTGCGTACCGCTCGCCGTCGCACAGCGCGATGACGGAGACCTCCTCCCCTTCCAGCAGCTCCTCCAGCACCATCTGCTGGCCCGCCGCGCCCATGGCGCCCACGGTGCGAACCGCCGCCCGGGCCGCCTCGGCATCCGGCGCGACGATGACGCCCTTGCCCGCCGCCAGACCGTCCGCCTTGACGACGATCTTTCCCTTGGCCACGGCGTAGGCCTCCGCCGCCCCCACGTCCGTGAAGACCTGGAAGTCCGCAGTGGGCACACCCGCCTCGGCCATGATCTCCTTGGCGAACGCCTTGGAGCCCTCCAGCCGCGCGGCCGCGGCCACCGGACCGAAGCAGGGGATCCCGGCCGCCGCGAGCGCATCCGCCACGCCCGCCACCAGCGGCGCCTCGGGCCCCACCACCACCAGATCCACCTTCTCCTGGCGCGCGAGCTGCGCCACCGCGTCAGGAGCGTCGGCCTTCAGCGGAACGTTGCGCCCCAGCCTCACCGTGCCGGGGTTGCCGGGGCCACACAGCAGCGCCGACAACTTCGGGCTCTGCGCCAGCTTCCATGCGAGCGCGTGCTCGCGGCCCCCGGAGCCCAGGAGAAGAACCCGCACATCACCCCCGCTGATCCGTCGTGAAGAGCAATCTCTTGGCCGGCAGGTAGCTGGGATCACGCCCCGCTGCCTTCACCAGCCGCTCACGCGCCGCCTCGCGGTTCGAGGCCAGCTCCAGCTCCGCCAGCTTCACTTCCGCGGAAAGCAGCCCAGGAGCCTGCGCCAGAGCATCGCGCAGCGAGCGCTTGGCGGGCTCCACCTGCTTGCCCTCCGCGAGCGCGAACCCATTGGCCATATGCGCGATGGGATTCTGCCGTCCCGTCGCCACGGCCCGCGCGGCGAAGCTGCGCGCCTTGCTCCCATCCCCCTTCTGCAGCGACAGCAAGGCCAGGTAGGCCGCGCCGCTCGAGTTGTTGGGATCCAGCTCGACCACTTCCTTGAAGAGCCGCTCCGCCCCCGCGCGATCTCCGAGGTGGAAGAGCAGGAGCCCCTCGTACAGCGAGGCCGCCACGTCATCCTTGCCGCTCGCCAACCCCAGGATGGAGCCCTCCAGCCCCGCCAGCGTCTCGCCCGGTCGCAGGAAGAACTCCGTCGTCACAGGCCGAGGCGCCAGTCGCAGCGGATCCGACTGCAGCGCCTGGAAGAACAGCCGGAATGCATCATCCCGGCGGCCCGCCTGCGCGGCCGCAATGCCCGCCAGCAGGAGCGCATCCTCCCGGCGAGAGTCCAGCTTGAAGGCATCCTGGAAGAGTTCCAGCGCCACCGCGGGCTTCTTCTCGGCCAGCCGCAAGCGACCCTCGAGCACCTTCTCGAGCGCCGTGTCCTCGATCTTCCCGTGGATGCCGGGCAGGTGCGCAGCCGCCTTCGCCGCATCCCCCCGTCCGAGCGCCGCGAGGAACAACTGCAGGTGCGCGGCAGGCAGATCCTTCACCAGCCCCACGGACTCCTCGGCGGCCTTCACGCCCGCGTCCACGTTTCCTGCCAGCCGCTCGGCGGCCGCGAGGTGGACGAGCACATCGGCAACCTCGCGCTCCGGGTACCGCTGCCGGTTCTTGAGCAGCGCACGCAGATCCCTGGCCGCAGCCGCGGCGTTCCCTTCCACCTGGTAGCGCAGCACGGCCAGGGCCATCAGCAACCGAGAGTCATTCGGAGTGGCCTTGGCACGTGCCTCGTAGAGCTTGCGCGCCTCATCCACCTCGCCGACTTCCAGGTAGATGCGCGCCATGGTCGCCAGGCTGTCCCAGTGCTCCGGGTCCTTCTCCAGACGCTTGCGGAGCGCCTCGAGCGCGAGCGCGTACGAGCCCGCCGCCTCATTGGCGAGCGCGCGGTGGTACTCCACGCGCTGGAGGTTGGGAGACAGCACGAGTGCGTCGCTGAAGTGCTGGTTGGCCAGCCCCATGGACGTCTGCAGGTAGGCCCGGCCAAGCACCAGGTGCGCCTCGGCCTTCTGAAGATCCGTACCCTTGCCCAGTGCCTCTTCGGCGAGCTGCTTGGCCTGCTCCACCGCCGGTTGCTGACCCGGATGGCACAGCAGAAGGTTGGCGTGGGCCAGGAGCAACTGTGCCGTGCGGCCCGCGCGCTCCTCGGAGGCCTCGATGAGCGAGAGCGCCTCATCGAAGGTGGCCTTGTCGATGCTGGTGCCACGCCCGAGCGCCACCGCCTGCACGTAGCCCGCGATGGCCGCGTCGCTGCGCTGATCGAGCAGCAGCGCCTGCTGGAAGAACTCCTCGGCCTCCGCGTAGGCCGAGCGCTGATCCTTGGCGAGCAGCTTGGTGCCCTCCTCGAGCCGCTCGATGCTGCTGCCGCTGAGATCCATGTAGCGCAGCTCCCAGCGAGGGAGCACGGCCCGGATGGCCTCGGGGATGGGCGGCGGCTCGGGCGGCTTCACGGGCTGCACGGGCCCAGCCACCTTGGGCTTCATCACCATGAAGTAGTACCCGGCACCGCCTCCCGCGCCGACCACCAGCAGCAGCACCAGCAGCACCTTGACCACGCCCCCCGAGCCTCCCGAGGTGCGCATCTGCATGGGCTGCATGGGCTGAGGCACATACGGCCTCGGCGGAGAGGAGCGGACCCCGCTGCGCGGCTCGAGCGCCAGCGCCGGAGCCTGAGAGGACACACCCGAGACATCGATGGACTCGAGCGGAGGCAGATCGATGGAGGAGTCAGGGGCCGGAACGCTGCTCGTGACGGCCGTGGCCGCCGACGCCGCGCGATCCCCCTTCTGCCTGCACTCCTCGCACGTGCCGATCGCCTGATCGAAAGGATCCGCGAGGGGCTTGCCGCACTCGCGGCACCCGACAGTGCCCGGGGCGGGAGCGTTCTGAGGCGCGGCCCCTGCCTGCCCGGCGGACCGGCGTGGAGACGGCGCCACGGGAGGAGGCGGTGCCTCCGGAGGCGGTCCGAGAAACTCAAGCAGCGGATCCGCGCTCTTGCCTCCCGGAGCCTGCGGGGCAGGACGCGAGGGAGCAGGCGCCGCCGGCCGTCCGGCAGGAGGCGGCACGAGCCCATCGAACAATGGATCCGGCGCGGGCTCCTCGGAGCCCGGCGGGGCGCTGAACTCGTTGAGGACATCCATCGCCACCGCGGAGTTACCACCGGCCGCGGGACTGGCGGACGGAGCGGGACGAGGCGTGGGAGCGGGCTGCGCTGCCTGGGGGGCAGACGCGGCGGCTTCAGGCGCGGAGGCGCTGTCGCGTTTGACGAGCTGGAGGTGCCGGCATCGGGGGCATTGCGCACGAACCCCCTTCGGCGAGATCAGCCGATCATCAATCGCATAGGCAGCCGCACATTTCTGGCAGACGATCCGCATGGCTCAGTGTCGGAAGTGTCGCACTCCGGTCTGTACCATCGCCAGTCCATGTTCATCTGCGGCGGCGATGACCTCCGCGTCGCGCACCGAGCCACCAGGCTGGATGACGCAGGTAGCCCCTGCCCTGGCGGCCTCATCGA
Organism: Hyalangium versicolor; assembly: GCF_020103695.1. Taxonomy (GTDB): domain Bacteria; phylum Myxococcota; class Myxococcia; order Myxococcales; family Myxococcaceae; genus Hyalangium; species Hyalangium versicolor. The sequence goes on along the minus strand of NZ_JAHXBF010000003.1, from coordinate 92,278 downwards.
GACCGTCACGGAAGGGAAAAAAGGCATCCGAGGCCACCGCGCTGCCCTGGAGGGCCGCCCCACCCCGCGCGGCCGCGATCTTCACGGAATCCACGCGGCTCGTCTGCCCGCCCCCTGCGGCGAGCAGCCGGTCTGGCCCGGCAAACACGATGGCATTGCTCTTCACATGCTTGCACACCTTCCAGGCAAAGCGGAGGGCCTTCTCCTCCTCGGCCGTGGGGTGGCGTTTTGTCACAATCTTCCACTCGAGGGGGGGTTCGACGGCGTCCCGGTCCATGAGGAGCAGGCCGCCGGACACGCTCCGAGCATCCAGCTGCACCCGAGGCCGGACCTGGGGCGAGGCCAGCGCGGCCCCGGCCTCCAGCAGCCGCAGGTTCTTCTTCGCCCCGAGCACCTGCAGCGCGGCGCCCGAGTAGGAGGGGGCGATGACCGCCTCCAGGAACGTCTCCGCCAGGGCTTGGGCGCAGGCCTCATCCACCTCGCGGTTGAAGGCGACAATGCCACCGAAGGCGGACACCTCATCGGCCGCACGCGCAGCGCGATAGGCCTTCACAAGCGAGGGGTCCACCGCCACGCCGCACGGGGTGTTGTGCTTGATGATGACGGCGCAGGGCTGCTCGGGGAACTCGAGGACGACTCCGAGCGCCGCATCCAGGTCCAGGATGTTGTTGTAGGACAGCTCCTTGCCCTGAAGAACCTTGGAGAAAGCCACGGTGGGCTCGGCGGGAGCGGAGTGCTCCCGGTAGAAGGCGCCACGCTGGTGGGGGTTCTCGCCGTATCGCAGCCCCTGCGCCTTGCGGAACGGCAGGGAGAGCTCTTCCGGAAAGGGCTCCTGGGCCTGCCCCGCCAGCCACCCGGCGATGGCCGCGTCATACGCCGCGGTATGAGCGAACGCCTTGCGCATCAGCCGGCGCCGCGTCTCGTCCCCCACCCCGCCGCCCTTGGCCAGCTCCGCCAGGATGGCCTCGTAGTCATCGGGGTCCACCACCACGGTGACGTGGCGCGAGTTCTTCGCCGCCGCGCGCACCATGGCCGGCCCGCCGATATCAATCTGCTCGATGACCTCGGCCTCGCTGGCGCCGGAGGCGACCGTCTGCCGGAAGGGGTACAGGTTCACGGCCACCAGGGAGATGGGCTCGATGCCGTGGGCGGCCATCTCAGCCCGGTCACCCTCGAGCTCCAGCCGGCCAAGCAATCCCCCATGGATGCGGGGGTGGAGCGTCTTCACCCGGCCGCCCAGAATCTCGGGGCTCTGGGTGTGCTCGGAGACCTTGGTGGCGGGGACGCCCGCGCTCTGGAGCGCCGACAGCGTGCCTCCGGTGGAGAGGATCCGGAAGCCGCGCTGCACGAGCCCCTGCGCGAAGGGCACCAGCCCGCGTTTGTCGGAAACGCTGAGGAGAGCCAGCAAGAAGTGCGCCTCGGGTGAGAGGGAGGCGCGGTGTTAGCAACCGCCCCCCGGGGTGTCAACGCGCCGTGCGGGCCGGCGCATCCCACCCGATGCCCCTACAGCCCTCAGGGCTTGCGCGCGGAGGCGGGCGGCTCGGCCTCGGTGGCCTCGCGCAGCTTCATCAGCCCGCGCGTCTCCACCTGGCGGATGCGCTCGCGGGTGAGGTTCATGATCTCCCCCACCTCCTCGAGCGTGATGCCGCCCTTCTCGGCCACATCCAGGGCGCAGGTGTGCTCCAGCTCCCAGATTTCCTTGTCCGGGAAGTTGAGCTTGATGGAGCCCGTCTCGGGGTTCACATCCAGATAGAGGTTGTGCTTGCACGACACGAACAGGCACGGCCGCGGCCCGTTCACGCAGTCCGCCCGGGTGCGGGGGCGCTGCGAATCGATCGTCTTGAGGAGTTCACCCTCCTCGGGATCGACCTGCCCCGCCAGGCGGCGGCGCCGCAAATCGCGCGCCATCTCCTTGCGAGACATCGTCTTGGAGCGGCGCCGCTCCGCCGGCTGCCCTTCCTCCCCTCCGCCCTCCTCCTCGCCCTCGAGCTGCTTCACTTCCGACATGTCCCCTCCGGATGTTTCCGAATCTAGCAGGTTGCCCAGGCCTGTAGCATCCTATTGCGAATCAGGCGTTTCGTCTGCGCGCGCGGTGACGGCGCTGCCCAGACGTGCCACGTCTCGGACCAGATCCTGGGCTCGGCGCCTCAGGGTGGCCAGCTGCTCCTCGAGCGTCCGGCGGTGCTCACCACCAAACGCTCGCTCCCCCAGCTCGTTCTGGAACCCGTCCAACACCGACGCCAGATCCCGCTCCAGCTGATCGATGTGGTTACGGTGGAAGAGGAACGTGCGCTTGATGTCCTCGAGCGTGTGTCCCTCCGCCATCATCTTCTTGATGGCGTTGATGCGCCGGACCGACTCCACCGGATAGAGGCCGAGGCTCCCCTGGTGCTTGCCCTTGCGGCCCACACGGCGGCTGCGCGGCAGCAAGCCTGCCTGGACGTACTTGCGAAACGTGGCCTCCGAGAGCTGCACGCCCCGAGGCCTGAAGATGTCCAGGATGGCCCGCGCCGGTAATCCGCCCGCGTAGTCGCGTTCGATCCGTTCGATCTCCTCGGGCCCCAGCAGTGCCATCGCTTCCATTCAATGGATTGTACTGAAGAGACTATATTGAGTGCCAGAATCCGGCAGCACGTGTCAAGCCGGAAAAGCGTACGAACGGAATGTTCAGCAACGAACAGATCCGCAGGCGCCGGGGCTCGGGGCGGACCCGGGCCGGCGGGGGCTCAGCGATCGACTGGGGGGCAGCTCAGGAGCGCGCGCTCAGCGGACGCGAAACTCGCGCCTCACCGTGGCGTTGGACTCGATGGTGATCAGGAACATCTTGGTATCGCGGGGGTGCTGGAAGACGAGCTGATAGTTGCCCGGCTCCAGGGGGAAGGACTTCTGCCCCTGAAGTTCTTTGTCGAGCACCTTCCCGTCCAACAGAACGACGGCATAGGGCACCGCGCGGAGGGTGAGCGTGCCTTTCGCGGGGGCCGGAGCAACAGCGTGCGCCTCGTCCTTCTTTGCGCTGCCTGCGTCCGTCGCCCCTGCAGGGGCCACAGCGACGCCGTTCCCCACTCCGGCATTTGGGGTGCCCTGCGCAGTCGCAGGTGGAGGGGAGATCACCTTGGGAGGAGTGCCTGCATTGCCCGCTCCAACGACAGCCTGCCCCTGCGAGGCGTCGGTGGTGGGGCCCTGTCCCTGAGCCTGCGAACGGAGCCAGGCCCCTACTCCCAACACAATGAGCAGGACCACTCCCACAGCCCCCATCCACAGCCCCATACGCCGGGCCTTGGCCCCGGAGTCTGGAGCGGGAGTCGCAGGAGCCTGTGCAGAAGGAACGGGCAGCGACACCGTCGCCGGATACACGGGCGAGTCCTGGAACTCGGCAGGGACAGCAGGAACCGCCCGGCCGGGCGTCGTCACCTGAGCCGAGGACGATCTCGCCGCCACAGACTCCCCTCTTCCAGGCAACAGAGACGTGGACGCGTGGACGTCCTCATCGGGCGAGACCGCAGGCAGGGACGGCTTCGAGTTCTTCCGCCCCGGCGGGTTGGGCAACACGGCCGTGGGCTCGCGAGGCGCGGGCTCCGCCGCCTGCTGCCCTGCCCCTGACTGGGTGTGATCGGGCAGCGCAGGCAGCGCCACGGCCGAGGGCACGATGCCAACATAGATCCGCCGCACGAAGGCGGACACGTCCGTGTCATCCGGGGACTGGGCGTGGTTCAGCACGCACTGGACGAGCGCTCGCTCGAACTCGCTCGCCGTCTGGTAGCGCGCGTCGGGATTCCGCTGGAGCGCCTTCATCACCACGTCGCCCAGATCCTCGGGGACGTTCGGGTTGAGACGAGACGGGTGTGCGACCGCGGTCTGCTGCACCGAGCGCAGCACGGCCAGCTCCGAGTCCCCATCGAACAGGCGGCCCCCGGTGAGCATCTCCCAGAGCACGATGCCGAGCGCGAAGACGTCCGTGCGCGCATCCACGGCCTCGCCGCGCGACTGCTCGGGCGACATGTACGCGAACTTGCCCTTGAGCATGCCCGGCGAGGTGAGCGCGGCGCCCTTCTTGGCGATCCCGAAGTCGGTGAGCTTCACCGCCCCGTCGAGCGAGATGAGGACGTTGTGCGGGGTGACGTCGCGGTGGACGAGGAAGAGCGGCTCACCATTGACCTTGAGGCGGTGCGCATAGTGAAGGCCGCGCGCCACCTCCGCGCCAATGTGCGCCACCAGCACCGGTGGCATGGGCTCCATCAGGTCCTTGCACTTCTTGCGAAGGTCCGCGAGCGAGCAGCCGCGCACGTACTCCATCGCCATGTAGTACACGTCCTCGTGCTTCTCGAAGTCGAAGACCTGCACCACATTGCCGTGGTTGAGCCGAGAGACGAGCCGCGCCTCGGCGATGAACATGTCCACGAAGCCGGGATCGCCCGCGAGGACCGCAGCGACCCGCTTGAGGACCACTTCCTTCTCGAAGCCCTCCACGCCCTGGGAGGTGGCGAGGTAGATCTCCGCCATTCCGCCTTCGGCGAGCTTCTTCTGGACGATGTACTTGCCGATCTGGGTGCCAGCAGGGAGCGTCACAGGAGCATCCAGGGCATGGCTAGAACTTCACCACGACTTTGTTCACGACGGAGGCCTTCACTTCGATCTTCTGCGAGAGGGTCCGTCCCAGATCCGGGTTGTAGAACTTGCACTGGTACACGCCCGTGGGCAGGGACACGGCCTCGAACGGCGTGGTGCCCAGGCTTCGCCCGTTGCAAGTCACTTCCGCCCACGGCGTCACCGCGAAGCGCACCAGCGCCTTGGGCGCCTCGGGCGCGGGCTTGGGCGGCTCCACCACCCGCGTCTGCTTGATAGGCGGAGTGGGCGCCGTCTTCGGCAACGGCTCGAGCACCAGCCGCTCCAGCTGAGAGGGTCCCGTCCCGAGCTTCACCTTCTTCGAGACGGCCCTGTACTGCGGTGCGCTCGCCTTCACCTCCACCTCCTCCTCGGCCTTCGCCTCCACCACCTGCGGAGCCACACCCCGCTCCTGGCCATTCACGAAGATCGTGGCCTGCGCCGGCTCCGTCTCCACGGTGAGCTTCACCAGCGCGGGGGCGGCAGGTGGAACCGGAGGGGGTGGCTTCGGCTGTGGCGTCACCGGCTGCGGCTTTGCCACCGGCGGAGACGGATTCCTGGCAGGCATCGGGATGAGGTTCAGTGCCTCCAGCTTCACCGAGCCCGTGACCGGAATGGCTACCGTGGCATGCAACTCCTGATAGCCGTCTCGGGTGGCAACCACCTGATAGGTGCCTGCGACCATGGTGGGCAGCGTCAGCGGAGTGACGCCCGGCAGCGGCTTGCCCTCGAAGAGAATCTTGGCTCCGGGTGGCACCGTCTCCAGCCGGACAGTGGCCGGAGGCGGCGGCACCGAGGGCTGCAGGAGGAACCACAGCATCAGGCCGACCAGCAACGCCGCCCCCACCGCGGAGGCGATCGCGATCAGCCGCCGCTGGGCGCGTACCCGGCGCGGGGCCTGCGTGGTCCCCGTGACCAGCGACCCGCCATCCGGCATCAGCTTTCGATCCAGCAGCGCCCCATTCAGCGCCTCGGTGGGCAGCTCGGCGAAGCCCTGGCGAAGCGTCTCGGAGGGAACTGGCGGCCGGGACGGCGCGGGACGGCGCTCCACCCGGTTCCGCTCGGACTCCACCTCTCGGCGCGAATCACCGCCGCTCCGGGAGGTCCGCAGGGGCCCCGAGGGCGAGGGATCCGTCAATTCGATCTCCGCGGCTGCGGCAGAGATCAGCTCTCCCCGGTCCGCGCGGGTGACGTCCTTGGACTCCTTCCTCGGCGCGACGCTGGGGTGGTTCCCCCCCGAGCGGCGATGTCCCTCCACCGCCGTGCGCTGCCCCGTGAGGGGCGGATCCTCCTCCACCACGATGCCGCCCGCACGCGCCTCGCTGGCGAGCCGGTCCGCGTACACCTTGTGCAGGAAGGCCGACAGCTCCTTCGGGTTGGCCGAGAACTGATGGGCGATCAGCCACTGCTCCAGCGCGACCTGGAGCTGCAGCGCCTCGGAGTACCGGACGTCCGGATCCTTGGCGAGCGCCTTCATGACGATGGAGTCCAGGTCCGCCGGGACACGCGAGTTCGCCTGCGAAGGCGGCGTCACCTGGCACTCGGACACCGCCGACAGCGTCTGCATGTCGCTGGAGCGCTTGAACAGGCGCGTGTTGGTGATCAGCTCGTACAGCACCACGCCGAGCGCGAACACGTCACTGCGGCAATCCACCCGCTTGCCGGCGGCCTGCTCCGGAGACATGTACGAGTACTTGCCCTTGAGCACCCCCGAGCGCGTCACGGTGGCCTGGTCCGCCGCCTTGGCGATACCGAAGTCCACCACCTTCACGACGCCGTCGAAGGACACCAGGATGTTCTGCGGAGACACGTCCCGGTGGACGATGCCCAGCGGCTTGCCCGAGGGGTCCGTCTTCTTGTGGGCGTAGTCCAGACCCGCGCACGCTTCGATGATGATGCGGACCGCCAGCGGCACCGGCACCTCGAGCCCCATGCCCGCCGCGCGCTTCCACATGCGCCGCACGTCCTCGCCGTGGATGTACTCCATGGCCAGGAAGAAGCTGTCGTCCTGGGCGCCCAGATCGTGGATCGCGACGATGTTCGGATGGGCCAGCCGCGCGGCGATCTTGGCCTCATCCAGGAACATCCGGATGAACTCCACGTTCTCAGCCAGGTGCGGAAGGATGCGCTTGACGACCACCAGCTCGTCCGAGGCATCCGGACCCTTGCGGCGCGCAAGGTAGAGCTGGGCCATCCCGCCCATCGCGAGCCGTTTCAGGAGTTGGTACTTGCCGTAGTTCTCGAGCGACACGAATCTGACCCGCCCGCTGGGAGGGCCCGGGTTTACAAAGAACCCGAGCGTAAGCGGCACCGGCGGGGGGGTCAAACCCCTGGTTCAGATTCAGGAATTGGGTCGGGCCCGGGCAGGCAGGTGAACGAGGGCTCAACCGCCCCGGCGGGACGGGCGGCGCTCGCGAGTCTCGCGCATGAGCGCATCCAGGGCATCCAGGTGACGGCGGAGCACGGGAAGGACCAGGGGGTTGGCCTCCACCCGGTCGAAGAGCTCGAGGGCGCGGTCGACCTGGCGCTCGATCTCCTCGGCGCGTGCGGGGGAAATGCGGCGCAGCAACAGGTCCGCACCGGCCTCCATGAGCACGCGGGCCACGGCATCCCGGGAGGTGAGCGGCTCATCGGGACGGCGCTGGCCTTCCCCGCGAATGACGCGCAAACCGGGACCCGCGGCGCGCGAGTTCTGGGGCGCGGCGGACAACGGCTGCATGTGCTGACGGGTGCTCACCAGGCGCCTCCTCGGCTGCGGCTGCGACGGGCTCAGGGTACTCAGCACGCGGGGTCCTCCAATTTTCTGGTCATCCGCACAGGTTGAACCAGCCCTGTAGCACCTGGGGCCGACATCCCCTGTTTGGAGCCCGAAAATCGGGCCCGCGAGAGCCCGTCCGAGGCGTTTACTGGCAGGCGCGGCGGTAGCCGATCTCCACCTTGGCGCCGGGCGCCGGGCTGGGAGCGAACACGACGCTGTTGGAGCTGGCGTCGTAGCTCCAGCCCGAAGTCACGGGCGCGCCGTTGATCGTCACAGTCACCGAGCCCGGGTCTGGCAGCTCGCTCAGCGGGAAGCGGTCCTGAGGCGAGAACGCCTTGTTGGCCACGTTGCGCAGGAGTGGCGCGTAGTCCGAGGCGCACACCGAGAGCACCTCGCCGCCCGTCCGGCTGGTGGCTTCGGCATACCGGGTGCCATAGCCGCCCGCCGTGGCGCAGGTCGAGTCGGTGGGCGCGATGGCGTAGATCGTCATGCGCTGCGGCTGGAACTCGCCCTTCTTGCCCTGGAAGAAGCGAACGTAGGTCTCCACGCTGTCCGGCGAGTGATCATCCTCATCGCCCACGAAGACGACCACGAGTGCGGCCTCGTCCCGGAGGAAGCCCGCGTTGCCGTCGTTGGGCTGCGGGGTGCGCGGATCATCCGCGTTGGCCACGAGCGGATCCGAGAGCGCGCGGCGCACGGCCTCGAAGCCCTGCTCCACGGAGGCGCACTGGCCCACCTGGGCGTTGCCCTGGAGCTTCGTGGTCAGGTCCTGCGTCTGGTTCGTGAGGATGCGCTGACGGCTGCCGTCCACCGGGAAGATGCGCCCGGCCTCGCCGCCCATCGCTCCGCCCGGGCAAGCGTTGGACTCCGGGGTGATGCCGGTGGTGGTCACCGCCACGTGCAGATCCACCTTCTTGTCCAGCGCGGTGCCCACGAAGGCCGGCAGCGCGTTGATGAAGCGCGGCTGCTCCTCGACCATGGAGGCGGTGTTGTCCACCACGAAGAGGACGTCCACCTTCGTGCCGTCCTGCTGGATGAAGGTGTCCTTCTTGTCCACCTTCTTGGAGGACTCGCCGAGCAGCGGGACGAGCAGCGGCTCGGGCAGGTCGCTCGAGTCCACGTAGAGAGGAGACAGGTTCATGCCCGTGACCTGGGCGTAGTACTCGACCTCTGCGGAGAAGGCGTCACCTGGCTGCAGCGTGATGGGCAGCGGGTTGGGCGCATCCTTCAAGAAGAACTCCGAGTCCGTGGTGCCCGGCCCCAGGCGTACGCCAGAGACGGTGATCGGGCCCGGGCATGCGTTCAGGTAGTTCACCTGGCGAGGCGTCGGCGGGCAGTCCTTGCGGCCGACACCGAAGTCCACGAAGCGCGGAGTGGGCACCAGGCAGGCGCTCTGCGAGTTGGCCTGCAGCGGCACGAGGAGCAGCGGGTTGACCGGATCGGACTGTTCGACCTGCACCGTGCCCAGGAATGTTCCACCGGAGGCCGGCGAATCGAACGCCACCTGGAAGCTGAACCAGTTGCCCGGGTAGATGATGAGACCGTCCAGCTCGCCGCCCGGCATCCGGAACACGCCGCCACCGTCGTCGCGCAGGCGGATGTTCTTCACGGGGCACACATCATCGCCACGGTTCTCCAGCTTCACACCCAGCACGGCGCCGCGCCGGGGTGGCACCGTGCCGAAGTTCACCGCCATCGGAGTGACAGCGAGCTGGCAGGGCGCATGGGGCCGGGACACACCGTGGAAGTTCAGCAGCACCGACGCGGCGTTGAACGCGTTCGTGCTCAACACGAGCCCGCCAGTGGTATCGCCCTCGCGGGAGGGCTCGTAGAAGACCTTGAGGTTCACCTCCTGCCCGGGATTCAGCGTGTACGGGAGCAGCATCGGCGAAGTGCTGAACTGTACCGGGCCCGACGGGTCGGGCTGGAAGTCCAGGCCAGTGAGCTTCAGCGGCCCGCCGTTCTCCGAGCCGCAGTTCTTGATATTGACGACGACCGACGTCTTGGCGCCGATCGGCTGCGACCCGAAGTCATAAGCCACCGGAGAGACGCACAGCTCCGCCGCACCGCCATGTCCTCGAAGGGCCACCGGAGTGATGGGGTTGCGCTTGCTGACCACGTGGAAGCTGGCGGTGTCATCCGCGAAGCCCATGTGGCCGGGGCTGTAGCGCACCTCCCACTCGCGCACCTCGTCCGGCTGGAGCACCAGCGGAAAGCCCGTGGCGCCGAGGCTGAAAGAGGCATCCTTTCCCCCGAGATCGAGCTGGGTCACCGACATCGGCTCGGTGCTGATGTTGTGGATGCGCGCCATCAGCCGCTTGTCCTTGTCGATGGGCACCCCGCCGAAATCCAGCTCGGCCGGCTCGGCCACCACGGCGCGGTCCAGGGACTCGGCGGACACCATCACCGGCACGTCCGCGCAACCCCGGCACGGCGTCACCGCGAGCGCCACGCTCTTACGCCCTACAGCCACCGGGTTGAACGTCAGCGGCAGCTCGCGCTTCTCCCCTGCTCCCAGCATCACCGGGGAGATGGAGAACTCGTCCTTGTCCGCACCCACCAGACGGGTGGTCACCTCCACGGGCAGGTCCGTGGGGTTCTCGACGGTGACGGACAGCGTCTTCGAGGACTCGGCCTCGATGCGGCCAAAGTCCAGCTTGTGCGGCGACACGCGCGCCCAGGCATCCACGCCCGCACCCTTCAGCGGAATGCGGAGGATGGGCTCGCGCTTCGCATCGGAACGGATGACGAGCGTGGCGGGCAGCTCGCCCGGCTCCAGCGGCGCGAAGCGCACCTTGAGACCACACTCGCTGCCCGGCAACAGGCTGTGAGGTCCCTCATGGGTGAAGCTGGCCAGGTACTGCCCGTCCGGCCCTTCCACCCAGATGTCGTCGACCTCGATGCGCGAACGGCCCACGTTGCGCAGCGTCACCGCTGCTTCGCGGCCGTCGAACACCGCCACACGTTGAAAATCGATGCCTGCGGGCGTGGCGGTGAGCCGGCCATCCGCCATGGACGAACGCTCCCGATCCGCACACCCCGCAAGCAGCCCCATCACGAGGGCCCACAGGCCCCAGCGCCCACTCATGGTCCCTACCCCCACACCGTCACCCCACCCACCTCAGGTACTCCCACGGCCACCCTGGGAGTTGCTGAGGATCACGTGGCGAAACTAGGCACCCACCCATGGGCGAGCAACCACACAGTCGGGGAACTCATGGGGAACGGCGCGGACACGCAGGGGACTGCACGTTTCCCGAAGCGGACGTTCGCTGAGAAACATCCCTCAGAACTTCGGAATCCGCAGGGTCTTGCTGATCATCGCGCTGCCGCTCAGCAGGTACAGCAGCACCAGGGGGTGCAGTTCAAAAGGGCCCAAGTGCCACACGCCTCCCAGGAGCTGCTCCCCGATGCCAATCCGCCCCTGCCACGTGGCCACCGCCAACACCGCCACCAGCGCCAGGCTCGTGGGGATGGGCGTGCCCTCGAAGTACTTCACCTTGCCCGTCCCATCGCTGAGCTCGGCCGCCGTGACGTTGAAGCGCGCCAGGCGGCTGATCCCACAGGCCACGAAATAGAGGAGCACCCCCACATCCAGCGCCCCCCGCATCCCCACCGCGAACGCCAGCGCCGCCGGCGCCATGCCGAACGAGATGACGTCCGCCAGTGAGTCCAGGTCCGCCCCCAGCGGCGAAGACTTGAAGCGCCAACGGGCAATCCGCCCATCCGCGAAGTCCAGCACCAGCGCCAACGGCATCAACCCGAAAGCCACCCACAACCACCGCAGCTCCCCCGTCGCCAGGTACTGCATGGCCGACAGGATCGCCCCTGCCCCCGAGAACCCATTGCCCAGCGTGACGAAGTCCGCGAGCACAAAGGTCCGGATCATCGAAAAGTGACGGCGGGGCGGTTTCTCTCGTGGATCGGTCGTCGTCGTCATTCGGACTCTCCTGGCGGTCCTGGAGGGCGACAGCGCTACTGCCGAACCATCCCCGGGATCGGCTATCGGCACCACGCTTTTCTGGCAGGGCAGACCATCAAGCAACACGCCACTCACTTTTCTCAACCCCCAAGGTCCGGACTCAAATCGCAGCCACAATGCGATTGGCTCATCGCGGAGATCCGCCGGATCGTGGCCAGGCCCACGGCAACGGACCGGGAGTAGCCCATCGACAACAGCGGGAGGACACCTCCATACTCTCCGGCCTCAACGTTACCCCGAGGTCCAAATGAGCAATGGAGCCGACATCGAGCAACTCGACGCCCCCCCGCCAATCTCCGCCGAGCTACGCAAGAAGATCCTCGCGGATCCGAACGTCGCGAAGATCGCCGCGGAACTCGAGATGGACCTCGACGAGTTCGTCAACACCGTCGGGTACTACATGAACAACCCCGGCGTGGAGCCCGCCTTCCTCGTCGTCAGTGACGAGAACCTCCGCAAGATGGGGGTCGAGCCCCCCACCTACGAGGCCATCGAGGCCAACGTCCGCGCCAGCGTCGAGGCCTTCAAGGCCGGCCAGAACCCCAGCGGCTTCGAGGACACCCGCAAGAAGGCCGTCGATCTCTCCGGCCAGAGCGCCGAGGACGTAAAGCCCAAGAATGATCCCAACCTCGACGACGCGATCAAGAAGGGGCGCAACCCGCTAAAGCCTTGATCCGACGGGGCTCACAAAAAAGTGAAGTCGCCACACAACTCCTCGGCGCTCCCCCGGATAATCCCTTCAACGCTGTACTTTTCCTTTCGACATAAGAGAGTTTGCCATGGGATTCATCAAGAGCATCGGCAAGGCGTTCAAGAAGATCGGTGACATCGCCAAGAAGGCGGTCGGCTTCGCGAGCAAGATCCTCAACGGGCCTCTGGGGCAGATCGCCTCGTTCATTCCGGGCGTGGGCCCCTTCATCGCCGGCGCCGCCAAGGTCGTCGGTGTGGCCAACAGCGTCCTCAACGGCGGTGGCCTCAAGGGCATCGTCAGCGGCCTCGTCGGCAACCTCGGTGGTGGCCTGCTGGGCAAGGCCGGTACGCTCCTGAGCAAGACGGGCCTCGGCTCCGCTCTCGGCCTGGGCTCGCAGCTCAACAGCTCCGGTGGCGTGCTCGACCTGGTCAAGGGCTTCATGGGCTCGCGCAAGGGCGATGACTCGGCCGCGGCTCAGGGCGACAAGTACAACCTCACCCAGTTCGCCGCGTCCAAGGTCGCCAGCCTCCTCACCGGCAACTGATCCGTTCGCCTTCTCCCAGTTTTTCAAGGGGTGCACGCTTTTCGGCGTGCACCCTTTTTTCTTTCTGTCCCAACGGCCCTAGCATGCGCGCCGATGAACGACACGAATGCATCGGCCTCGGCTCGAAGCGCCTCAGGAACCTGGATTCCGCTGCTGGTCCTCCTCAGCCTGCCTGGCGTGGGCTGTGGCGATGACAAGGACACCTCGGCGCCCACCCGCGTCCAGCTCACGGGAGGAGTGAGCGCGGGGGAAACCGTCACGGGCCGGAGGACCCTGACGGCCACCGCGGAGGACGACTCCGGCAAGGTGGCCAAGGTGGAGTTCTACCTCTCCACCACGCGCATCTGCACGGATGGGGTGGAGAAGAACTCCGGCGAGACGTTCTCGTGCGAGTGGGATTCCTCCAACGCGGCCCAGGGGGCCCAGGAGATCACCGCGAAGGCCTCGGATGCCGCAGGCAACTCCGCCTCCTCCGCGCCGATCGCGATCACCATCCCTCCGCCCAACCGAGAGCCCTCCATCACCCAGGTGACCGCCTCGCCGGCCGGCGTCAACGAGGGCTCGAACACCACGCTGTCCGTGAGCGCCAACGACCCGGATGGGGACGCGCTCACCTACTCCTGGACGCAACTGCCCGTCGTCCCGGCCGGCGCGTTCGGCTCCGAGAGCGGGGCCTCCCGGACGTGGACGGCGCCCATCGTATCGCGCAACACGACCTTCACCTTGAAGGTCACCGTCTCGGATGGCCGGGGAGGCACGGCCGAGTCCACCGTGGCGATCGCAGTGACGAATGTGGCTGCCCTCAACCGCGCTCCCAACGTTGGCGACATCACTCCGGATCCCGCCACCTCCGTCGTGGCCGGGCAAACCCTCACCCTCTTCGTCCCCGCCAACGATCTGGATGGGGATCCGCTCACGTACACCTGGACGACGACTCCCGCCGGCCAGGGAACCTTCACCACTCCAAACGAGTCGGTGGCCCGCTGGCACTCTCCCGAGATCGCCGCAACCAAGAGCTTCACCCTGCAGGTGACCGTGTCCGATGGCACCGACTCCGTCACCCGCACGCTGCCGATGGATGTCCGTGTCCCCTCGTATGCCCAGAACGTCGAGCCGATCTGGAGCCCCACCTGCACGACGTGCCACTCGGACAACACGTCCTCGGGCTCCCTGAACCTGCAGGCGGGCAGCTCTTACGCCTCACTCGTCAACAAGAACGGCATCGGTGAGTGCAACTCACTCAAGCGCGTGCTCCCGGGCCAGCCCGAGGAATCCCTGCTGGTGCAGAAGATCAGCGGCACCGCCTGCGGAGGCCGGATGCCGCAGAACGACCCCGAGTACTTCGACACCAACACGGGCGAGCTCATCATGATCCGCTCGTGGATCCTCGCGGGCGCGCCCAACAACTGAGCCCGAGCACGATCAGGGAGACGGCAGGTAGCGCCCCGGCGCGAGGATGCCGTGCGGATCCAGCGCCGCCTTGAGCGCTCCGAGCACCCGCGCGGAGTCGTCCTCGGCCGTGGCCCCGAGCACCGGAGCCTGGATGCCCAATCGCGCCGGGTAGTAGCCCGCTCCGTTCATCGCCTCCTGGAGCGCCTGGTAGCAGTCCAGGGCGCGCGCGTCCTCGCCCTCCACCCTCCGATCGTAGACGAGCGCCACCACCAGGTAGGCACACCGGGTGCCCACCCCTAGCAAGCACAGGTTGGGCTCGAAACCGAACTGGAGCGGCAGCGGCTCGGCGATGGCCAGGGCCCGCTCCACGTGCGCCCCCTTCATCGGTACCGCGCAGGACAACCAGACGAAGCCGCATCCATCCCGATCCGGATCCGGCTGGGCGGGCATCGGTGAGCGCTGGCGCCAGTACATCATCCGCAGGTTGCGCGCCGAAGGCACCCGGCGCAGCGCCTCCGGCTCCACCTCTTCCTCGCGGTAGCACGCGAGCGAAGGCGCAGCGCCCCTGAGCACCGCCTCCGCCCGGTGCCACGCCGCCTGTGCCTGCTCCTCGCTCGGGGCCTGGAGCAGGAAGCTCAGATGCCACGGCCCCAATCCCTGTTCCTCGAGCAGGCTCTTGCGCAGAGACTCCGGCAACGGCGTCCGCCCTCCGGCCTGCTCCCACGGGTACTGCCCGAGCACCGACAGCATCTTGTAGTCGTTCCACAGCGAGTAGGCCTCGCGCAGCGTGCCCTCCACTCGCAGCACACGCAGCCCGTCCACCACCGCCGGCAACTGGGCGGCGCTCTCGAGCGGTGCCGAGATGATGCGCACCGCCGCCGCACGGGGCGCCAACCAGAACGTCATCCGCGTCACCACGCCCAGGTTGGACTGGCTGAAGAGCCCATCCAGTCCCGGGCCCGGCCCCCAGCGCAGCACCACCCCCGAGCGGGCTCCCGGGTAGCGCCCCAACCCCGTGCGCAGCAACTCGCCCGTGGGCAGCACCACCTCGAGATCACACACGTGCTGGAAGATGTCCCCGTGAGGACCGCCACCGTCTCCCCGCTCCAGCGCGTTGCCCACGAGGCTCGCCTGCGGCGGTCCACCAATGGTGGCCAGTTGCAAATGTGAGCCGTGCTCCTCCAGGAAGGCGTGCGCCTGGGCGAAGGTCACCCCCGGCTCCACCGTGAGGTAGGCCAGATCCTCGTCCCAATCGAGCACCCGGTTCATCCGCCCCAGGTCCAGCACCACACTCCCCGTGCGTGCTGGCACACGCGAGCCATACCCGTAGTTACGTCCCGCGCTCACCGGGAAGACCGGGACGCGCAGCTCGTGGGCGATGCGCAGGCACGCCTGTACCTCCTCACGGCTGCCCGGGCGCAGCACCGCCGGCACCCGCTGGGCCGTGGCGAAGGTCGCCGTCTGCACGGCCTCCAGCGTCCCAGCGTCCACGAGGACCTGTTCGCTCCCGAGCACCTCGCGCCATGCCTTCAGTGCCTCTTCCAGCCGCTCCATGGCTCCTCCCATCGAGGCCCCGCCACGCAACTTCTATTGTGTGGGCGCGATAACTCCATCAGCCCTCACCTATTCCGGCAAGGCTGTATTGCCGGACCGACCATCCCATAGAATCCCACCCACTCTGCGAGCCTTGATTCTGGCCGCCCCCAGGATGCACCCATGACCTCGCCTATCGACAACCGCTCCCGCCTCACCCGTGCCAACTCCGCTCCGGTGCAGAACACCCAGCCCCGGCCCGAGCTGCAGCGCACCAACTCCGCCCCGGTCAACCAGGTCCGGCCCCAGCAGGTCCAGGACGGCATGGACACCCGGGCGGCCGCCGCTCGGACCTCCACCGGATCCAGCGCGGGCAGCTTCTTCAGCAACCTGAAGAACGCGGCGAAGAGCTGGCACGCGGGCGCCGTGGCCAACGCGACCAAGGACGCGGTGGCCTCCGGCGTGGGCAAGCTCGGCATTCTCAAGAGCGCGGGCGGCCTGGTGGGCGGCGCCTTCGGCATCTTCACCGGCGTGAAGAACATCGCCCAGGGCATCAAGAACGGCGATGGCCACCAGATCGCCGGCGGAGCGCTGGGCGCCGCCAAGGGCGTGCTCGGCACCGTCAAGGGAGGCCTGTCCACCGCCGCCGCCATCGAGTCCAAGCTGGCCCTCAAGGGCCTGGAGAAGGCGGCTACCGCGGCCATCGGTGACGGCACCAAGCTGACCAAGGCCATCGCCAAGTCCGCCGCCGAGGCCGTGCACCTGGGCAAGGACCTGACCAAGCTGGACGTGCTGGGCCAGGCCGCGAAGTCCTCGGGCTTCCTGGGCAAGATCGGCACCACGCTCAAGTCGGGCGCGGCGGGCCTGCTGGGCAAGATCCCCGGCGGCGCCGCGGCGAAGCTGGCCGGCAAGCTCGAGTCCAACATCATCAAGACCGGCGCGCTGGCGCTGGGCGGCAACGCCAAGGGCGTGGCCACGGCGCTCCACGCGGCCGAGTCCGCCACCAAGGCCGCTGGCGCCGCCGCCAAGGCCACGGGCACCGCCGCCAAGCTGGCGGGCCGCTTCGCCCCCGGCCTCAACGTGGGCATCGCCGCGCTGGACGTGGGCATCGCCATCAAGACGATCACCGACCCGAAGGCCAGCATCGCCTCCAAGGTGACGTCCGGCATCACCGCTCTGGGCTCGGTGGCCGCTGCCACCAACATCCCGATCGTGTCGCAGGTGGGCGCGGCCGTCTCCATCGCCTCCACGGCGGTGGGCGCCGCCATCGAGAACTTCGGCGCCATCAAGGACACGGCGAAGAAGGTGGGTTCTGCCATCGCCGACGGCGCGAAGAAGGTAGGATCGGCCATCGCCGACGGCGCGAAGAAGATCTTCAGCGGCTGGTAATCTCGGCGCCAGGGAGCGCACGGAATGGATTCCAAGAAGAGCCCGCCCACCACCCCCTCCGGTAGGAAGCCCCTCGACATCCCCCTGTATGTGTCCCCCGCCAAGCAGGCGGCTCAGGGGAAGGAGGTGTCACTGCCGCAGGTGCAAGCCCCTTCCTTGGAGGGACTGGCTGTCACGGTCCCCGCCCCGGAAGCCTTCACCGTGGAGGACGTGCACGAGCGCTTCCTGGAGCTGGCCCGCCCCTACGCCACCGAACGCGCTCGCTCGCCCACGGAGCAGATCGCCTGGGGCGACGAGGTGCTGCTCAACCTCGCGGGCTACTCCCAAGGGAAGCTCATTCCGTTCAGCGTGAAGACGGATGTGTGGCTGCCCGTGGAGCCCGAGCCCCTTCTGCCCGGGCTCTACGAGGCCATGGTGGGCCAGGTGCCCACCGAGGGCCTCGTGGTGGACATCACCCTGCCGCCGGAATACCCGGTGGAGGCTCTGCGGGGTACTTCCGCGCGCTTCCTGGTCCATATCCAGGCGGCGCGCGAGGTGACGTACCCGGATCTGGAGAGCCCCGAGTTCCTCCAGCAGTTCGGCCGCGGCAAGACGATCGAGGAGACCACCGAGAGCATCGTCGAGCAGATGAAGGAGGAGCATACCCAGCTGCTGCTGCTCCAGGCGCGTCAGCAGGTGCTCGTCGAGGTGGCCAAGCGCGCCGCAGTGGAGATTCCCCGCGAGCTGGTGGACGAAGAGATCCGTCGCCGCTGGGGTGCCACCGAGGGCGTCTCGGTGTCCGAGCTGAACTTCTCCGACGAGGAGCAGGAGGAGGCGCTCAACAGCTGGCTCCAGGACGAGTCCCTGCGCGATGAGGTGGAGATGCGCCTGCGCATCGGCCTGGCGCTGGGTGCCATCGTCAAGCGCGATGGCTTGACGCTCACTCCCGCGTTCGTGGAGAAGGTGCTGCTCGACGAGACCGCGTCCCAGGGCCTCACGCCCGCCGAGGTGGCCGCCGCGCTGAAGGCCGAGCCCGAGCTCCAGTCTCGTATCGAGCAGGTGGCCTGGCACCTCCTGGCCGTGGACCACGTCATGAAGAAGGCGAAGATCGAATTCGAGGGAGCCTGAGCGCACGGCACTCGCAGACAGACGCATGGCCCCGCTCTCTCGTCGGGTTGACGGGGAACAGGGCGTGACGGTAGGCCAGGGACGTTTCACCGTCTCTCGAAAGGCCTCTGCCGCCATGCGCCTCGCCGCCGTTGTCGCCGTCCTCGTCACCAGCTCCGCCCTCGCCCAGGGAACTCCCGCCGCGCAGGCAAAGCCACCAGCGAGCAAACCCGCCGCGGCCAAGCCCGCCGAGGGCGCTGCGGGAACTCCCTCCACCGTCATCGTCCGCTGCACGGATGACTGCACCGTGAAGATCGATGGCAAGAGCGGCGTGCGACAGGCCGCGAACAACTGGGAGTTCAAGGACGTGCAGCCCGGGCAGCGGCGCGTGGATGCCACGGGCGGCTTCCTCAACCGCTCCCTCTACGGCGGCTTCGCGGACATCCCCGCCGGCATGAAGGTGCAGGTGCAGATCGACGGCAGCAAGCGCCTGACAATCACCGAGCGCACCCCGCTCGGCCAGGAGAAGGAGGTCAAGCCGGCCACCGGTGAGCCCTCCATGCTGACCGTGCGCTGCCCCAAGCAGTGCAGCGTCTCCATTGACGGGCTCCGCAAGGGCGCCGCCAACTCGCAGGTCGTGGCCGTGAGGGATCTGCCTCCGGGCGAGCACGACATCGAGGTGAAGTTCGTCCTCGGAACCAAGATGGTGCGCACCAAGCTCAACATCCCCGCCGCCAGCGAGGTGTTCGCCACCGCCACCGAGGGCGGCATCAGCATCACGAACACCAAGCCGCTGGCGAAATAGGCCCAGGCAGGAGCCTCAGCCCCGGCTCAACCCCCCGAGGATGCGCACCGCCTCGCGCGCCGCCTCCTCGGGCCGCACGCTGGTATCCGAGATGCCCGCGATGACGCGCGTAATGTCGTGGTCCACCGGGCGCTCCTGGCCCGCCCAGACCCGGCCCGCTGGAGCCGTCATGTACACGGAGAAGGCGTGGTGGCCGGAACCGGGCCGCTCGCCCACCACGTGCAGCAGAGCCCGAGGCAGCCCGTCCGCCTTGTCTCCGAACAACAGCTCTCCCACCTGATAGCCAGCCCGCACGCGGCCACCCTTGATCACCAGGTGCTCGGGTGCCACGCGGTAGTTGGCGGCCACCAGTTCGCGGCGCAGCGTCTCCAGGAAGGGTGCCAGGTGTCCCTCATCCATGAGGGAGCGCGGATCCAGCCCGTCCGAGAGCACGATCTGCACGTCCCACCGAGACTCCCGGCGCTGTCTCAGCGCCTCCACCACCCGCACCGAGTCCGCATCCAGCTTCTCGCCCGAGGGCGGATGCAGGATGTAGTCGCGCCGATCCAGCGACTGGGTCCTCAGCACCACCGCGTCGGGAACGGTCTTGATGAAGGCGTGCGACAGCTCCGTCCAGATGCCCAGCTTGGCGTCCTCGTAGTGGGCCCGCACCTGCCGATCCAAGCCCGGCTCCACGTCCCAGACGTGCTCGCCACGGCCCACCGCGAGCGCAACACCGCGAGCGTGGACCTCCTCCATCTTCTTCTCGGCCTCCGCCAGTAGCTGCGCGTCCGGACGCGTATCTCCCCTGCGCTTGCGGTACTCCGCGTACACCCACCGCGGATCGCCGAAGCGCTCCGTGGGCCGCCCCTGCGCGTCGATCACCCCGAGCCGCTGGAAGAAGGCCCACATCCGGTCATCCACCCGGTAGCCGAACTTCTCGCGCAGCCGCACGTGATCCTGGAACGACGTGGTCAGGTAGCTGAGCATCGGATCGTTGCGCGTCGGCAGCGCCATCAGGTAGCCGGGACACGCGGGCGCGATCTTGTCCTGGCACCAGCCCAGGTCATCCAGCGTCACGTCCATGTGGAGCGTGGAGCAGATGTCCAGGCCGATCATCAGCCCGTGCAGCTTGCCCATGACGATGTCCTCGAGGCAGCAGCGCACCAGCTGCTCCCGCGAGCGGAACACCTCCGGGCCGATGAAGCCCGCCACATCGTTGACGTGGACCCACGGCGCCGCCTCGCGCCCCGCGCCCACCTGAGCCAGCCCCACGCGCCGCTTCAGCGCGCGGGCGAAGCCGTACTTGCGAGACTCCAGCAGCACCATGTCGCAGCCGGCGTGCTGCCCGTTCGTCGCGTCCGCGCCCTGCCCCGTCTCGAAGTAGAGCCCGAACCGGCCCGTGCGCCGGGCCGCGTGCTCCACCATCTTCTCCAGGGTGACGTCAAAGGTGCGGTTGGCCGACTCGGTGCCCGCGATGCTCTGGAACCAGATGCCCGTGGTACCCGGCTGGAACTCCTCCACCCGGGCCTGGATGTCGATGTGCGCCAGCACGCAGTTCGGCATCACGTCCTGCAGCCCGAAGGTGACCAGGATGTCGTGGAGCGCCGCCTCTACCGCCGCGACGGACTCGGGCACCGAGGACACCGGGTTGGTGCCCAGCACCACGTCCCCCACCGCGAAGGACCAACCGTTGAACACCTGCCAGCAGATGTCCTCCGGGTGATCGGTGGGCGAGTTGGGCTGGATGCGCGCGCCCAGGTAGCCCCGCGCTCCCAGTTGGCTGCCCGGCAACGGATGGAAGATCCTGCTGCCCACCGTGGTGAGCTCCGCGTCGCTCATCAGCTTCACGGCACAGGCAATCACGTCGCTGCTCAGGCCCCGACAGACGCGCTTGATCTCGTCCTCACCCGCCGAGAGCAGGAAGTCCTTCAGCCGGCCCACCGTCCAGTCCGCCGTGGCCGCGCGAACCTCCGCGTCGATGGCCTCGAGCATGAACACGAAGAGCCGATCCTCCAGCGGCGGGTGCGCGTGGAGCTCGCCCAGGCGGGTGCGCTCCAGCAGTGTCCGGGCATTCGCCCGAGACACCGCGTCCGCCGCAGCCACCCCGATGGCCGCATCCCCTTCCTTGAAGTCGTTCGCCGCGCCCAGCACCTGCTGGTACAGCCTCAAATCAAAGGCACCGCGCATGCGCTGGACGTAGGCGAACACGTCCTCGGTCGCTTGGATCTCCGGAATGGAGACGCCCGGCTCCGGCGCACTCGAAAGGAGCTCGGAGGGGACGGTGGCCTCGTTCGAAGCACGAGGAGAGGGAGACGACGGCTCGGGCGTCACAGGCTGCAGCTGGCTCATTTGCACCCCATCCCAACCGCTGGACCCCAGCAGGTTAATGAGAGGAGCGCCCCAGCGCCAAGCCCGGCAGGCCCTGGAGCAACCGACGAAGCACGGATTAGTCTAGAAATTCACGAATTACATCATCCGAGCCCAGGGGCTCAGGGGCTCGGACCGGTCGCCCTTGGGAGCGGACCGGAGGGGCGGGCCCCGCCGCTCGAAGGGCGAGGTGAAGTGCACCACCCGAGGCAGCCTCGGCCCCGGCAGCGGGCTGACCGGAGGAGCCGCAGGACGCCGGATCCGCTGAGCCCCCATTTCCGCCCCCAACTCGTCCGGCGCCCA
Organism: Hyalangium versicolor; assembly: GCF_020103695.1. Taxonomy (GTDB): domain Bacteria; phylum Myxococcota; class Myxococcia; order Myxococcales; family Myxococcaceae; genus Hyalangium; species Hyalangium versicolor. The sequence goes on along the minus strand of NZ_JAHXBF010000003.1, from coordinate 70,844 downwards.
GTCGAACACGCGCCGGGCCCACATGGAGCGAGCGCCCGCGGACACGGCCACCATCAGCTCCGCGCACAGCGACTCGCCACTGTGCGGGCGGGCCTCGGGCAGCTTGCTCATGAGCCGCAGGATGATGGCGCCCAGGGGCTTGGGAACGCGCTCGTTCACCTCCCAGGGAGGCAGCGGCGCGCGGAGCTCGATCTCGGCGTGGAGCTGGTCCGTCGGCAGGCTCGGGGAGAACGGAGGGTGTCCCGTCACCAACCAGTAGGCGAGGGCTCCCAACGAGTACAGATCGTCGGTGGGCCGGAAGTGGTAGCGGGCGTGGTCGCGCCCCAGGTTCGTCCGCAGGAAGCGCAGGGCCTCGGGGCTGCGGAACACCTGCATGTCCTGCGGCAGCGGCATGTGCAGCAGCGTGCCCAGACACTCGTTGCCACCGGCCCTCAGGTCCAACAGCACCGGCTCCGCGTCCTCGTCGCGAACGAGCAGATTGTCCGGGTGGACCTCGCGGTGCCAGGTGTCGCGCACGTGCAGCTCATCGAGCGCGGTGGCCACCCGGTTCAGGAGCGCGGCGATCTGCAGGAACGTGGGGTTGTGCGTCTCCACCCAGCGAGCCAGGGTCTGGCCGCGCACGTCCTCGCGGATACAGTAGAAGAAGCCGTCCGCGCGAGCGGGCCAACGACCGTAGCCATGGAGCCGCGCGATGTTGGGGTGCGCCGCCTGCAGCCGCGCGTTGCGGTCTCCGCACTGACCATCGCTGCGGCGAGACGAGAGCCTCATCACCAGCGGCTCACCCGAGCGCCGCGTGTCCTCAACGCGGTAGAGCGCGCCATCCGCGTGCTGGCTCAAACACTCGAGCACCCGCCAGTGCTCCACGCACGTTCCTGGAATCAACATTTCTGGACGGTTCGATTGCTGCGCCATGTCCATGTTCGAAGACTCCAGGTCATCGATATTGCGTGTTTCGTAGCAGACCCAACAGGTCTGCCCAGCTTCATGTGCTCTGGCAGGACGGCTGGTCGAAGATCAAACATCTTGGACCCCTGTCGCGTCAACGGGTTACACCCTCTCTGGTGCAGGTTCAATTCCCGGAAGGGCAGGGTTCCCTGATGACCATTTCGTTGTTGAAAAACCGGTTTGTGCTGTGTCTGGTTTTTCAAGGATGAAAGGCAAGAGTTTCAATATTGAAACCAGACACGCCTGTCTCGAATCCGGATGGCGCGGAAATGCAAAACGGTGCTGGCGCTGCATCGGGTTTCTGTCGGGAATGGACGCGGCCACGGGGGCAGCGCCCGCGCGCTGTGAGTGAGTCTCTGTGCGAGCGAGCGCTCTCCGCCCCTCACGGGCAGGTAGCGCCCGGATCTCGGGGAACGCGCTCTACGCGAGGAATGGCGGGCTGTCCCTAGCCCTGGGCGCCCAGGCGGAGCAGTTCGATGGTGCGGCCCAGCAGTGGGGCCAGCGACACCACCTCCACCTGGAAGGGGAGCCGCCCAATCATGGGGACGCTGTCCGTGGTGATCAGCCGGCGCAGCGGGAGCCGCCCGAGCCGATCGATGGCGGGACCCACCAGCAGGGAGTGGGTGGCCACCACCGTCACCTCGGGTTTACAGCCGGCCTCGAGCAGGACGTTCACCGCCGCCTCGATGGTGCCGGCGGTGGAGATCATGTCGTCCACGAGGATGGGAGTGCAGCCCTTCACGTCGCCGGTGATGCTGCGGGCCTGGACCTGGGAGCCGCTCGTGCGGCGCTTGTGGACCACCGCCACCGGGAGTTGGAGCTCCGCCGCGTACCGCTCGGCGCGCTTCACCGCGCCCAGGTCTGGAGAGACGACCACCGAGCCGGGGACGGCGGTGCGGCTCAAGTGGTCCGCCAGCAGCGGCATGGCGCTCAGGTGCTCCACGGGGATGTTGAAGCAACCTTCGACAGCGGGGCTGTGCAGGTCCACCGCGACGAGCCGATCCACCCCTGCGGCTCGGATGATGTCGGCCACCAGACGCGCGCCCAGCGGCTCGCGCCCGGTCTCCCGGCGATCGTGCCGGGCATAGGCGAGATAGGGCACCACGGCCGTCACCCGCCCGGCTCCCCGGCGCCGGCACGCATCCACCATCAAGAGCAGCTCCATCAGGTGCGAGTCCACGGGCGGCCCCAGCGGCTGGAACAGGTAGACGTCACAGCCTCGCAACTCCTCCGCGACCTCGACGTGGTGCTCGCCGTCCGGGAAGCGATCGACGGCACAGCGCCCCAGTTCCAGGCTGAGCACCTTGGCGACGGCGTTGGCCAGGGCGGGGTGGGACGAGCCGGTCATCAGGACAACGCGCATGGAGGGCTCCCGGTACAGGACGGTCAGCGCGGATTGTGCCGCCCCGGCGCGGTCCGATCACCTTCTCGGCCGCTCCCCTTCCCTGCCGCTCTTCTAAGGAGAGCCCTTCGGTACTCCCCCGTCCGTGGCGCCAGCAGCTCCAACGGGGGCCTTGCGCAGCGCCTCGATGTCCGAGAGGACCGCGGTCACCATGGCCTCGACCACGCGCTGGCCCTTGGCCCGGGTGGCCAGCGTCGCGTCTCCGTAGACGCCGCTCGCCGAGTAGATGACGCCTCCATCCGTGGGAGTCCGGCTGAAGGGGCTCCTGCCCGGGTGGTAGTCCTTCACGGCCTTGGACATGTCCACCGTCTTCGGGGCGATGTAGAGCATCATGGAGGTCTCGATCTCGTCGGCGTGCGTGCCGCCTTCCTGCTGCGACACCTGCTTCTCGACTTCGCCGGTGGCGACCATCAGATCGGTGTAGTGAAGGAGGATGCCGTCCTGCGCCAGGATCTCCGCAGCGGGGCGCAGCGCCCTCACCGTGGAGATGCCGGTGTTCAGCACATAGAAGCGGTGAGGGCCGAAGTGCGCCAGCCCCCGGCAGATGTCGACGATCAGGTCACGAGCCGTCTCCAGCCGCAGCGAAGTTGAACCTGGATACTCCACGAACGCGGGGTAGTACGAGTAGTTGACGGTGGGGGCGATCACCACGTCCGCGCTCTGGAGCACGCGCTGCTTGAGGTACTCGGCGATGTTCCAGTCGTTGGCGAGCGGCAGGTGTGGACCGTGCTCCTTGGACTGCGCGCCCAGCGGGATGACGACGACCGTGTCGGGAGTGAGGACCTTCTCGGCCTGGGGCCAGGCGAGCTGCTCGAGGAGCACGCCCTTCTGTGAGGCCTGACGCCCGCCGGCCTGTGCCGTGGCGAACATCACCAGCACGACGAGCGAGGCACACAGCAAGAGCCGGGGGATCCCTTGGAACTTCGTCACGACTTCTCCTCTCTTTCAGGAGGGAGCTTGTGCGAAGCCCAGGGGGGCGAAGCAAGCGCGGAGAGAGGACAGCCTCACGCCAATGTTGCATCCACACGGGTGAGTCCAGAGCAGGCGGAACGGACGCACATTGCTGGTGGGAGTCCTCCTGGTCCAGGCTGCGACCTGCGTCCCGTGCTGGAGGTGCTCCATGAAGAAGCTCTCGCCCGCCGTGCTCTTGCTGGGAGTGCTGCTGTCTGGCTGTTCGACTCGGGCCCCCGAGCCATTGGCCCCAACCGCCTCCTCCCCTGCTCCCGTGGCTCAGGCTTCCGCCGCGATGCCGGCCCCTGCCGCCGAGGATTCCGTCCCGGGGGTCTCCTACTCGTACAACCCCGTGGGCAAGCGTGATCCGTTCCGATACCCGCTGGATTCGCCCTGCTGCGCGAGGCCGCTCATCGACTGCCAGGGACCGCTCTGCATCTATAGCCTCGACGAACTCAAGCTGACGGGAGTCATCTCGGGCATGGCGAACCCGGTGGCCGTCATCGAGAACCCCAGGGGCATGGCCTTCCCCATCTCGCGAGGCAGCAAGGTGGGCCGCAACGGCGGCGTGGTGAAGAAAGTGCTGCGGGACTCCATTGTCGTGGCAGAGGTCACCCTCGATGGGCAGGGGCGCTCCCGCGAGTACGAGACCGTCCTCCGGATGCAACCGGATCTCCCCCTGGCGACCGGCGAGTAGCCCCTCCCGACAAGCGGCAGCCGACGGACTCCAGCGCGATGGCACAAAGGGGCCGGTCCGGGCGCGGTCCGAGCCGCCTGGTACGGCTGTCATACCAGTTCGGTCCTTGCCCGCCGCCCGCGGGGCCGCCATGTCATGCGGAGCCTCGTCGTTCGAGGGTGGTGACGACTCCTCGAAACGAGGGCACCTGGGTTACGGTGCCCTCCATTCGTTGCCTGGAGGCCCCATGTACAGTCGATTGGCGCGCATTCTCCTCTCCTTGCTGTGCGTCGCGTTGTGGTCCGCTTGCGGTGACGACGAGCCCGCCCCACCCGCCAACAAGCCTCCCTCCCTCACGGGCCCGACAGCCCAGGCCTCGGAGGTGAACTCTGGCGCGTCGGTGGCGCTGACCGCGAAAGCCGAGGACCCGGATGGAGACTCGCTCACCTATTCCTGGGCCCAGACGCCCGCCACTCCTGCGGGCTCATTCAGTGATGCCTCCAGCGCCACGCCAACGTGGACAGCTCCAGAGGTGAGCGCGGAGACCAGCTTCCAACTCGGTGTCACCGTCTCGGATGGGAAGGATGGCTCCGTCCAGCGCTCCGTGACGGTGCGAGTCCGCCCGCCTCCGCCCCCGAATCAGGTTCCCGTGATCGCCAGCGGGACGCCTACCGCTTCTGTCTCGAACGTGGTCGGAGCGGCACCGGTACAGCTCTCCGTCTCGGCGACGGACGCGGACGGCGACACGCTCACCTACTCCTGGACGCAGACACCGGCCACCCCGGCGGGCACATTCAACAACGCCACCCTCTCCAACCCCATCTGGACCGCCCCGGTGGTGACGGGCACCCAGAACTTCACGCTGCAGGTGACCGTCTCGGATGGAAAGGGCGGCTCCGCGCAAGGCTCAGTGGCCGTGGAAGTGAAGGAGCCCGTTGCCCAAAACAACCCACCGACGGTGACGGACCCCACGGCGACTCCCGCGACCCTGAACGCCCTGCAGACCACGGCCCTCTCGGTCACCGCATCCGATCCGGACAGCGACCCGCTCACCTATCTCTGGGCGCAGGAGCCCACCACACCCGCCGGCACCTTCAACAGCACCACCTCGGCCACCCCAAGCTGGACTGCTCCCAAAACGGCGTCCGACACGAACTTCCAGCTGCGTGTCACCGTGTCTGACGGCAAGGGAGGCACCACCAACAAGTCGGTCCCTGTGCTGGTGCACGCCTTCGTCAACTCCAACCCCACCCTGACGGCAGGCCCTTCAGCCTCCTCCACCACCATTGATGAGCAGACGTCCACCAACCTCTCGGTGAGTGCGAGCGACGTGGATGGAGACCCGCTCACGTATGCGTGGACCCAGGTGTCTCCCGCATCCCCCACGGGCACCTTCAGCAGCACCTCGTCCGCCACTCCCAGTTGGACGGCCCCGGATGTGAACGCCAACGGTGTCTACAGGCTGCGCGTCACCGTGTCCGACGGACAGGGCGGCAGCGTGTCGGGCACCGTGGACATCACTGTCCGCAAGGTGAACCGGCCGCCCACCGTGAGTGCCACCATCAGTGGACCGAGCACCCTGCTGGCGGGTAACACGGGAGCGTTCTCCATCACGGCGAGCGATCCGGACGGCGACACGATCACCTACGCGTGGAGCCAGACAGCTCCGGCCTCGATGGGCAACTTCGTGGGTGCCGTCAACACCGCGAGCGCCCAGTGGTACTCGCCCGCGTTGAGCACACAGACGTCCTTCACGCTCTCTGTGAGTGTCACCGATGGCCAAAGCACGCCCGTGGTCCGCTCCATCGCAATTCCCGTCACGGTGCCCCACTACACCGACGTCCAGAACATATGGAACACGGTGCCTTGCACAGGCTGCCATGGCTCCAGCGGAAGCCTCAACCTCTCCGCAGCTACCAGCTATGGCAGTTTGATCAACGTCAAAGCGATCAACAGCGCATGCTCCTCGCTCAACCGCGTCACCCCTGGCAGCCCAGATAACTCCGTGCTCATCCTGAAGATGGAAGGTACGAACTGTGGTGGGCGGATGCCGCCGGGCGCTACGGATTACTTTGACAAGAATCCGGGACTGCGGATCCGAGTGCGCTCGTGGATCCTCGCGGGCGCTGCCAACGACTGACATAGAAGCCCGCTTGCGCAGCGCTGGCCAACATCAGTGAGGAACCCGGGAGCAGCAACTGCCGACGACATTCCGAAGCCGGTCCATCCGCAGACAAGGTACCAACGCCCCCCTCCTTGGGAGTGCGCGGCTTCCACGGCACGTAGTCTGGGTTCTTCCGCCTCCGTCAAACCAGTACTCCAAGCCCCTTCAAGGCAACCGAGAACGCACTGGCAAAAGGCGCCGCGACGTCGTGCCATCACCGAGTTGCCCATAGGAGCTTGAACCCCAGGCCCAAGCGGTGCCGTCGCTGCGAATGGCCATGGAGTGCATCCCACCGGCTGCAATCGAGATGACTCCATCCAAACCAGAAACCTTCACAGGAACGATACGGTCGATCGTTGTCCCATCACCGACCTGGCTAGCAAAATTGCTTCCCCAGGCCCACACAGTGCCGTCGCTCTGAAGAGCCAACGAGTGGCCCTCTCCTGCGGCGATGGCTGTAATGCTGCTCAACCCGACGATATGGACAGGAACAGGGCGACTGACAAGTGTCCCGTTGCCCAATTGGCCGCTTCCGTTATCCCCCCAAGCCCACACAGTGCCATCGCTCTTCAAAGCCAAAGAATGGCCCCCTCCTGCAGCGATAGACGTCACGTTGGTCAATCCGGATACCTTCACAGGAGCGAGGCTGTCCGTCGTCGTCCCATCGCCAAGCCTCCCTGAGAAGTTGAATCCCCACGCCCACACAGTGCCGTCGTTCTTCAAAGCCAATGAGTGATGCGCGCCAGCGCTAATCGCCGTGATTCCACTCAACCCAGCAACCTGTGCCGGCGTGAGATTTCCGCTAGCCCCACTGCTGAGATAGATGCGCCCCCACGACCAAACCGTGCCATCACTCCGCAAAGCGAGTGATTGTTCCCCACTCGCAGCGATTCCAATGACACTGTCAACCTGCGTCACCTGATGCAGAGTCAACCCGTCGGTTGTCGTCCCATCGCCCAACTGCCCAGCGCTGTTCGCGCCCCAGCCCCAAAGGGTGCCACTGCTCAGCAAGGCCAGTGAGTACTCTCTGCCCAATGCAACAGCCACGACATTGAAGAGATCAGGCACCCGAATGGGAGTCGGGCTTTCAAGATTCATTCCGTTACCGAGCTGCCCCTTGCCATTGGCTCCCCAGCCCCAGAGCGTCTGACCGGCCAGGATAGCCATGGAGTGCTCACCACCGGCGCCTATCGAAAGCGCCGTCGTTACTCCAGCTACCTGTGATGGAATAGAGCGCAATGAAGGTAGGCCGTCGCCCAGCTGGCCTGAAGTGTTCGCCCCCCAAGCCAGAACCGCTCCATCACTTCGAAAGGCCAAAGAGTGGGCGAGACCCGCATCAATAGCGGTGATGTTGTCGAGCCCAGCGACCTGACCAGGGGTCAGAGGCTCAGCAGGTACCACTGTTCCGGTCTCGCCAAAGTAATTGGCCCCCCATGCCCAGACCGAACCGTCGCTGCGCAGAGCCAGACAATGATTTTCGCCTGCTGACACTGCGGTGATGCTGCTCAGCCCCGATAGCTGCGCAGGAGTTAGGCGATTGGTTGTGGTCCCATCGCCAAGTTGACCGAAATCATTGACGCCCCAGGTCCAAACCGTGCCGTCACTCCGCAGAGCCACCGAGTAGTTGCCGCCACCATCAATGCCGACAATGCTACTGAGTCCCGATACCTGTATGGCAGTGGGGCGCTGAGCCGTCGTCCCATCCCCGAGTTGGCCACTACTGTTGTCGCCCCATGCCCACACTGAGCCATCACGCCCAAGTGCCAGCGAGTGAGTACCCGCCGCAGCGACAACGATGACATTGCTCAACCCCGATACCTGCACGGGAGTGGAGAGGTCTACCGTCGTCCCATCCCCTAGCTGGCCGAAGGAGTTACTCCCCCATGCCCAGACGGAGCCATCGCCTCGGAGGGCCAGGGCATGATTCGTACCTGCGGACATGGCAACGATGCCTGTCAGCCCAGAGACTCGTACGGGGGTAACACGGCTGGTCGTCGTCCCATCCCCGAGTTGCCCATACCTGTTGAGTCCCCAGGCCCAGAGGATGCCATCACTGCGTAAAGCCAACGAGTAGTTTGGTCCTGCCGCGACAGCGACGACGCTGTTCAACTCCGCCACCTGCACTGGCTCAAGGTGGGACATACCAGTCCCATCACTGCCCCAGGTCCAGACAGTGCCATCAGCGCGCAATGCCAGCGAGTGAACACCTCCTGCAGACACAGTAGGAGTTGGGCAAGGGTTTCCGGAAACATCGAAGGTCTTGGAAACAGAAAGCCCCACGCCATTCGTGACACTCACGGTGATAGTGGCCATCGTCCCAACCGGCACACATAGTGGCGCTGTCCATGTCACCTCGCTCGTGACATCCGCGTTCGTTGGAGTCCCGAGAGTTCCTGTGCTGGCGGTCCAGGAGAATCGCAGCCCGCTTGACGTGGCGTCCTCCGCCTTCACCTGAAAGATAACGGAGGCAGTGGCCATCGCGGTGGTCGCGGACTGTGCGCTCTCGATGATCGTGGGCGGAGTTCCCGGTTCTACGCCCGGAAGCGAGATACAGCCCGTGACAAGGAGCAGCAGGAGACCCACGAGAGCCCTGAATGAGGACATGATACGCCCCTCTTACCTCTCCGCGCCCCACGCACTCAATGCGTCCAGGAACCGGCCAGCCTCCTGGGCGCTCATGAATTTGCTCCCGTGCAATCGGGGTTCCCTGCGGAAGCCACCAGCGCCTAACCTCACGATCAGGAGACCCACCCATGCGTGCTCTCGCCGCTGTCCTCACCCTGCTCGCCCTGCCACTGACCGCATCCGCGACGGAGTTCCGGGTTGGCCCCAATCAGACCTATGCCAGCATCGGCGCTGTCCCCTGGGAGACGCTCGCTCCGGGGGACACCGTCCTCATCTACGCGCGCTCCACGCCGTACACCGAGAAGTGGGTGATCGGCCGGAACGGCACCCAGGCCGCACCCATCACCGTGCGCGGCGTTCCGGATGCCCAGGGTAACCTGCCCATCATCCACGGCGAGGGCGCCACCACCCGCACCCAGCTCAACTACTGGAACGAGGAGCGCGGCATCATCAAGATCGGCGGCGCCAACTCGCCGACGGACACCACGCCCTCATACATCGTCATCGAGGGTCTCCACCTGCGCCGGGCCCGAGGCTCCTTCACCGGCCGCAACGGCGCCTCCACCTACGAGCTCAACGCCGCGGGCATCTTCATCGAGAAGGGCGCGCACATCGTCATCCGCAATTGCGTCCTTGAGGACAACGGCAACGGCCTGTTCATCGCGAACGGCACATCGGACGTACTCGTCGAGGGCAACTCCATCTACGGCAACGGCAACCCGGGACGATTCCTCGAGCACAACGCGTACACCGAGGCCCTCGGCATCGTGTACCAGTACAACCACTTCGGACCGCTGTGCACCGACTGCCAGGGCAACAACCTCAAGGACCGCTCGGCGGGCACTGTGGTCCGGTACAACTGGATCGAAGGCGGCAACCGGCAGCTCGATCTCGTGGAGTCGGACAGCGTCACGTTCCGCGCGGATCCCTCGTACCTGCGCACCTTCGTCTACGGCAACGTGCTCATCGAGCCTGCCGGTACCGACAACCGGCAGATCGTCCACTTCGGCGGCGACAACGGTGATGAGCCCACCTATCGCGGCACGCTCTACTTCTGGAACAACACCGTCGTCTCCACACGCACCGACCGCACCACCCTGGTGCGCCTGTCCAGCGATGCCCAGTCGGCCTATGTCACCGGCAACGTGGTGTTCCTCACCGCAAGCGGCAACAGCCTGGAGATCTCGGCGGGCTCGGGCACCCTGCGCCATGGTGGCAACTGGTTCAAGCCGGGCTATGTGAACGCCTTCGCCACCGTCACCGGCGAAGTTGTGGACACGGGAGGCACAGTGACGGGAACCGACCCGGGCTTCGTGAGCCTCGCGGGCCAGGACTTCCATCTCCTCGCCTCATCGCCGCTTCGTGGCAAGGCCGTCGCGCCGCCAGCCGAGACGAGCACCCACCCGCTGTCCCGTGAGTACGTGAAGCACCAGTCGAGCGAACCTCGTCCCACAGGCAGCACTCAGGACATCGGCGCGCTCGGCTTTGGCACCAGCAGCGGTCGACCGGATGGAGGCACGGGCTCGCCGGATGGCGGAGTGGACCCACCGGACTCGGGAACAGGCCCGATCGACTCCGATGGAGGCACCGAGAACCCGGATGGTGGAGTCAATTCACCCGAGGACCCGGAGGACTCGGGCGGGTGTGACTGTGGCACCACGAGCGGCGCCCCGTTCGCTCTGATGCTCCTCGGGTTGCTCGGGCTCCTGTCACGCCAGGCGGCACGCTCATGAGCCAGCACCGCATCAAGGGCCTCGAGAGCGTCGATCCCCTCTCCGTCCCCCTACCCCATGGGACGGAGATCATCACCCGTGTCGCGCGCGTCTCCGGAGAGCGCCGCGTCCCCCAGGGCATGGTGGGCCGCGTCGTTCGCGCCCGAGACGGCGGCCTGGACGTGCAGATCCCTGGCGTGGGCGAACTCTGGTATGCGCGCGAAGAGCTCGTGCCTCGCAAGCCCGGCCAGGTGCAGTTCGCCCTGCGCCGTGCCGCCGCCTGGGATGCACTCCACCAGTGCGCGGTGATCGAAGCCACCGTGGGTTCACGGGCCTGGGGGCTCGCCCACGAGGGCTCGGATACGGACCTGCGGGGTGTCTTCGCCCTGCCGCTCCCCTGGACCTGGGGACTGGGCGAGATTCCGAGGGATCTCGTCAGCGCCGATGGCAGCAGCACCTACTGAGAGTACCGCAAGGCCATCGACCAGGCACTCCGCGCGGATCCCAACACCCTGGAGCTGCTCTTCGTCCCCTCCGTCCGTTCCAAGGACGTCCTGGGCGAGTGGCTGCTGGCCGAGCGCGAAGCCTTCGTGTCCCGCAACATCTTCGGCAGCTTCGGCCGCTACGCCCTGAGCCAGCTCCACAAGCTGTCCAGCTCACAGCGCCTGGCCGAACACCGTGACCTCGTCCTCGACTGGCTCTGCGAGGAGCCCGCGCCGGACCTGGACGAGGTGGCCCGCAGGCTGGCGAAGCACTCGCCGCGCCAGGCCCCCACGGTGGAAGACGGCATCCTCGCGGCCAAGACGTACATCAAACAGCTCTATCGCTCGCTATCGGACCAGGGGCTCATCGAGGCCAACGACTTCGCGGCGCTCACCCGCTACGCGCGCAGTGGAGGCAGAAGGCCCCCCGACGCCCGCGAGTTGCGTCCCAAGAACGCCTACAACCTGCTCCGGCTCATCGCCCTGGCCACGGGCTGGCTTCGCGATGGCGCCCCGGTCTTCGAGGCCACGGGAGCCCTGCGCGATCGGCTGCTCGACATCAAGCACGGCCGTGTCGCCCTGGAAGAGGTGCTCCGGGACGCGGAGGCCTTGGCTCCCGAACTCGAGTCAGCCCGAGACAAGAGCCCCCTGCCGGAGCACCCAGACTATGCCCGGGCCGACCGGCTGCTGCGCCGCGCGGGAGAAGAACTCGCCCGGCGCTGGGTGCGCCAGGAGCCGGGCCCGTGGGGACGCGAGGCCCCCACCGCTCCCGAGTACTCCACGAGCGACACGGCTGCTCAAGAACCCGAGTGATCGCTCAGGCGCTGGAGCCAGCCTCGGCGACGGCAACATCCATCGCGATCTCGATCATCTCGTCGAACGTCAGTTGGCGCTCCTCGGGAGACAGGCTCAGCCCCAGCCGGATGTGATCCGACACGGTGAGCAAGCTCAGCGCGCGAGCCCCGAACTCGGCGGCCACGCCATAGAGGCCCGCGACCTCCATCTCCACGGCCAGCATGCCCATGCGCTCGACCACATCCCAGAGCTGCAGCTGCGGGTGGTAGAAGAAATCCGTGGAGAAGACGGAGCCCACGCGCACCGCCTTGCCACGCCGCTCGGCTGACTCGACGGCTCGACGGGCCAGGGTGAAGTCCGCCACGGCCGCGAAGTCGTGGTCCAGCAGCCTCATGCGGTTGACCTTCGAGTCCGTACCCGCTCCGGTCGCGACGATCACGCTGCGCATGGCCACATCCTTCCGGATGGCCCCACAGCTCCCGACGCGAATGAGCACCTTCGCGCCGTAGTCCTTGATCAGCTCGGTGGCGTAGATGGACAGAGACGGAATGCCCATCCCATGACCCATCACCGAGATCCGCTTGCCCTGGACGGTGCCCGTGTAGCCGTACATGTTGCGCACCGCGGTGACCTGACGGGCGTCCTGCAAGAAGCGCTCGGCGATGTAGCGGGCCCGGAGCGGATCGCCGGGCATCAGCACCACATCAGCGAAGTCTCCCGGCGCGGCCGAGATGTGAGGAGTTGGCATGGCGGCGGACCATACCTCTCACTGGTACCCGATGGGCACGCACTTGAAGCCACGGCAGCTCCGCTCAGGGTCACAGTCCGGACTCGGACTCCCCCGCTGGTGACAGGCTGCGAGCTACAACACCGGGCGAGGGAGATGGCTGGCGCCTACGGCCCGGCCGTACTCCTCCAGGGCCTGGACGATCTCCTCCAGCGAGTCGGTGATCCTCAGATAGCGAGCATACTCCTGCCCCTGAGCGAGCTGCTCCAGCAGGGGATAGATGGGGCGGGTGCGCGTCCAGAACTCCCGCCCCAGGAAGATCATCGGGCTGACCACGCCCACGGTGTTGTAGTGGTTCTGGCAGGCGTCCTGGAAGATCTCCTGGATGGTACCCGCGCTCCCGGGCGAGTAGACGATGCCACCCGTGGCAATCGTGAGCAGGCCCTCCTCCCGGACGCTGTTGGCGAAGTACTTGGCGACGTGGAGGGAGAAGGCGTTGGGCGGCTCGTGGCCATAGTGGAAGGTGGGGATGCCCAGGCTGTCACAGGCCGTGCGTTCCTCCGCGCTCAGCGGAAACGCGGCCCGCACCTCGAAGGCGCGCGAGAGCCACTCGCGATCCTTGTAGCTCGGGGCCTTGGCGAGAACGGCCAGCGCCGCGTCCAGCTCCGCCTCGCTGCGACGAGCGAACCACGCGCCCAGGTGGGTGGCCTCCATGGCCCCAGGTCCACCACCGCTCACCATGAAGAACCCACGCCGGGTCAGCTCCCGCGCGAGCAGGGCCACGTCTCGATAGGCCGGCTGCCCTCGGAGCAGGGAGTGCCCGCCCATGATGGCCACCACCTTGCGCGGCTTACCCTGCCCCGCCAGGAGCTCCTCCATCGCATCGGTGATGGCGTGATCGTGGAGCCGCTGTGCCAGCGCCTCCAGGATCGCGGGGGGGTGAGCGCGCCCCTGGGCATTCCAGTGCGCATAGATGCGCGCATCCAGCGTCAGGGCGTAGCTCTCGGGTCTGGCCGGATCGAACTCGGCGTAGAGCTCTTCGGGAGTGTAGAGGCTGCTCCGGTACGGCAGATAGGGCAGCCCCAGGAAGGGCGGGAAGACCATGGCGCCCTGCGAGAGCGCGGCCTGCAAGGACTCCTGTTCGAGCTGGCACCCCAGGAAGACGGAGCCCGCCAACACGACAGAGGCGAGCTCCCGGGAGAAGCCACGCAGATCGAGACCTTGGAGGACCACGCCGCGCAGGGAGGCTCCGCTGCGCAGATGCCGCTCGAAGGCCTCGAGGGTTTCAATCTCGGTCATGCACCGAGAATCCCACGAGTCGCCTCGAGGCCTCTCGGCTTTCCGCCTCAGAACAAGCGGAGCTGGTTGTCGGGGACGTCTTCGGTGGCCCCGCCCTTGGGGAGCATCTGGAAGCCGTTGGCCAGGACCCACTCCTCGCTGGGACCCTCCCAGTGGCACCGGCTCATGACCACATAGCCGCGCTCATCGAACTCGACGCTCTCCGCAGCCAGCTTGTCGGGTTGGTGCAGACCGGAGGTGGTGATCTTCCCGTTGCGGCCGATGACGCGCTGCCAGGCCACTTGCACCGAGCGCGGGCCCAGAGCGCCCAACGCATGGCCGACGATGCGCCCGTCACAGCCATCGCCCACGATGGCGGCGACGTCTCCGTAGGTGGCCACCTTGCCTCGGGGGATGTGGTTCACGACCTTGTAGATGCGCTCGAAGTAGTCCCGCTCGTCAGTGGGGGGCATGACAGCTCCTGTCGATACGGAGGAGTCCTCCTCCGGATGGGTGGTAACAGGTCGTGCAGATACCACACTACTGAATGGGTTGTGTACTATCCAGACTCCGGCCCTTGCCGCTGGCCGTAGGTCACAGCTCCTGGCTACCTGCCCGGTAGGTGAGCGGGTAGACACTCCACCGAGAAGGGCTCTGCCCGTCAGGAGACGCCGTACTTGCCCGGAGCCAGGATGTGCTCCGGGTCCAGGGCGTGCTTGATGCGCGAGAGCACCTCGGGGACGCCTTGGAGTTTCGCCATGGCCTCCTGCTGCATGTCGAGCGGCGCCCGAGCCACCATGAAGCCGGCCTCGGCGTAGGCCTGCAGCAGGGCTCGGAAGCAGCGCCCGGCGCGCTCGCGCTCCTCGGAGTCCTGGCGGTTATAGAGGAGGATGTGCAGCGCTCGGGCCATGCGCGGGCCGCACACGTACTCGATCACGAACTCGAAGCCATGCTCGGCGAGGATGCGCCGGGACAGGGCCTGCTGCTCGTTGGCGATGCGCCCCACCATCGGCGAGGCCGGTAGGAACCAGGTGGCGCCGCTCCCAGGCCTCCACTGGAGCAGCCCCAATTCGTCCCGAGTGGGCTGGCCACTGAACGTGTCGAGGTGGATCTTCAACACCCGGCTCTGCTCGCCCTCGGCGTGGGAGATGTACCGGGCCTTGCCCGAGCGGAGGAAGTGCGCCTTCACCCGCTCGATGAGCGGCTGCACGGCCTCCTCCGAAGGTCCATAGAAGGCTCCGGAGACGAGCCACGCCCCCAATCCGTGCTTCTCCCGCAGCTCCTTGCGCAGTTCGAGGGGCAGCGGAGTCCGGCCGCCGGTCCGCTCGAAGGGATAGGCCTCCTCGGTTCCGAACGCATAGACGTCCGAAGTGACCTTGATGAGGGTGGGCACCAGGTTGTTGAGCTTGAGGGGGCGGACCAGCTCGACAATCTCGGCGAGATCCTCATCCTCCGGGAAGGTGAAGAAGAAGGCGCGGCTCACGGGCGGCCGAGGCATCAGCCACACGCCCAGCCGCGTGACGATGCCCAGGTTCGACTGGATGAAGAGCCCATCGAGGAACGGGCCATAGCCATACTTGGAGAGATATTGCGTCTTCGACCCTGGCAGAGCGCCATCGGAGGTGCGCAAGACTTCACCGGTAGGAAGGACGACCTCGAAGCCACAGCTCATGCCGAAGTGATCGAAGTACGGCGTGTACCCGGCGCCCTTGTCGAGCGTGTTGCCGAGAATGCCTCCGTCCGGAGGACCGGAGGTGGTATCCAACATCAGCTTGTGGCCGCGGCGGCCCAGTTCCTCATGGAGCTGCGCATAGGTGACACCAGGCTCCACCACGGCATAGGCGAGCGTCTCGTCGATCTCGACGATGCGGTTCATGCGCCGCCCCAGATCCACCACCACCTGTCCCGGCTGCACCGGAGACTTGAGGCCGAGCCCGCGGTTCTCACCGGTGCTGGTCGGCCAGAGAGGCACACCATGCTCGTTGGCCATGCGGACAATGGCTTGCACGTCCTCGGTCGAGCCCGGAAACACGACGCCGGCCGGAGGCAGGGCGCCGCAGGGCAACATGTTCGCTCCATAGCGCGCCAGGGTCTCGGGAGCCGTGTCCACGGCGTCGGGACCGAGGCGTGCACGGACAGCGGAGAAGAAGGGCTCGGAGGGGTTGGGCATGGTAGAGCCCATCCTGATCCCCCGAGAGATTCGGATGGGAGATCCCTCCAGGACACTTGCATATAAGGTGCGGAGGCCTCCCATGCGTCGGCTCCTCCTCAACACAAGACAGTTCTGCACGCGGCACCCCGTGGCGCTGGGCGTCTCCGTGACGTTCCTGCTCAGCTTCCTGCTCCGGCTGCTGTACCTGCTGGGCTCGCCGGACCGGGATTGGCCCTTCTCCATCTTCTTCTATGGAGACACCCGCTTCTTCCACACCTACGCCCTGGACTGGGTGAGGGACAGGCCGGCGCAGGCCACGCTCCCGTACCACCCTCCCCTGTTCCCCTGGTTCCTCGGGCTGCTGTACCAGGTGCTGGGAGAGCCTCAGGGCAGCGCGTTCCCCTACAAGCTGAGCCTGGCCGTGTTGAACTCGGCCACAGTGGCATTGACATGGGTGTGGTGGAGACGGGTGCTCGGAACAGGCTGGAGCCTCCTCGCCGCGGGGCTCTTCTCGGCCAGCTTCGGCTGGCTGCTGCTCTCCACCACGTATAGCAATGAGGTGCTCTACGCCCTCTTCCTCTCGGCCACGTGCTGGCTGGTGCTCCAATCCACCCGAGGCCTTGCATGGTGGGCCGCGGTGCTGCTGGGCATCATCATGGGACTGGGCTCACTGACGAGGGCCGAGCACCTCTATCTCTGGCCCTTCCTCCTCGCGTACATCGCCTTCGACAGGGATCCCCAGGTGCCCTGGAAGCCCCAGCTCGTCCGCTGGGCCCTGGCAGTAGCGATATGCCTGGCAGTGCTCGTGCCGTGGAGCCTGCGCAACGCGCGCGTGCTCCAGGAGATCAACGCTCGCAACCCGGACCTCGAGCCGCTCCCCGAGCTGACCCTGGTCACCGTCTACGGGCCCATCAACTTCGCCATGGCCAACAACGCCCGGGCGACGGGAGGCTTCACGCCGGATGCCGTCACCCAGCTCGGGGCCAATGGCAACCTCGACGTGGCCAACCCGGCCCAGCGGCATCTGCTCATCCATGGCTATGCCGAAGGCCTGGGATGGATGAGCGAACACCCCGGCGACGCGGTGAACCTGCTGCTCTCCAAGCTGAGGCGATGGCTGGATGGGCTGAGCCTGGGGCTCGGAGCCTCGGACTTCCCCTCGGGGCTGCGCGGGGCCCGGCCTCCCGTGGATGTCTTCGTGCCCGAGAGCTCCTGGCTCTCATGGCCTCTCACCCTGTTGCTCCTGGCCGGAGCCGCGCTCTCCCTGCGCAAGCCCTACCGAGCCTTCAGCCTGCTCACGCTCGTGGTGCTGCACCGCCTGCTCATCACCCTCGCCTTCTTCGGCTATGCGCGCGGACTGCTGGCCATCTTCCCGGCCCTGCTCCCACTGCTGCTCCTGCCCGCGAAGGCGCTCGCCTCCCGCCGCCCCTCCCTCACCGGCAGGCTCCCCGCGCTCGCCACGGTGGCCCTGCTCCTGTTCTGGCTCGAGGCCGGAGCGCTCGCCATGCGCGAGCCCCGCGCCTTCTCCGCCAGCGGCACTACGGACAGGACGGGCGGCAAACTCATCCAAGACGATTGGGTACAGATCTGGCCGAAAACTTGAGCATGACTTCAAGCAATTGCAGCTCGTACGCGTAGTCCTTGTCTGACTAATGTTTCTGGTTTAGAGAGACTGCCCCCGAATCAGGTTCTGGCGGCAGTTCTCCCTTCAGTCGCCAACTCCGCGCTGCCAGGACTAGGGGAAATCCACACCCCCATGCAGTCCCGCGTTCCCTCATCAGGAGAACCGTACCGTATGCGCCATGTCGCGAAGTTGATCGGCTGTCTCGCGTTGTTGTGTTCCGCGGCGAGCCACGCGATCGTCCCCCCCCGCCCCACTCCGAGCCCCTTGTCGAGCAAGGCCTTCTTCAAGCCGGAGCTCTCTCTCCCCATCACCAACACGCCGCTGGAGGAGGTACAGCCGCAGCTGTCCACGCTGGGCACCAGCGCGTGGAATGACTTCTTCAAGCGCAACGGCAAGGACTTCCATGTCTACGTGGATCCGCGTACGGGCACGGCCACCGCCATCCAGGGCGTGATTCCGCTCATCCCGGGCGACGGCGTGGGCAACACCGTGACGCTCAACAGCATGCGCCAGCAGCTCGGGCGCGCGGTGAGCCAGGTGAACGAGGCGGTAGTGGGCGACCTGATCGTCAAGTTCATCGCGGAGAACGCGGCGGCCATCGGCGTGGATCCGCTGCAGCTGGGCGAGCCGCGCGTGACGCAGGTGACGGAGACGCTGTGGCAGGTCCACATTCCGCAGCAGCTCAATGGCGTGCCCGTGCGAGATGCGCGAGTGGCCGCCGTGATCAGCCACGGAAACCTCATCCTCCTGGGCACCGAGGCGTGGGCCCAGCCGAAGGTCGCCACCAAGCCGGCGATGACGGCGCAGCAGGCCATGGCCTCCGCCGGAGACTACCTGGGGCTGCTCGAGACGCCGGGCGAACT
Source organism: Hyalangium versicolor (assembly GCF_020103695.1). Classification (GTDB taxonomy): domain Bacteria; phylum Myxococcota; class Myxococcia; order Myxococcales; family Myxococcaceae; genus Hyalangium; species Hyalangium versicolor. Next base: position 52,448 of record NZ_JAHXBF010000003.1, on the reverse strand, counting down.
GTGGAAGGAGCCCACGCTGGAGATCGCGCCGATGGCCCGCGCGGACGTGCAGCAGGGCCAGACGTTCATCGGCACCTTCGGCCAGGGCTACACCCACGCCCTGGTGTGGACCTACGGCTTCCAGCGCCCCGGCGAGAATGAGCGCTGGAAGGTGACGGTGGATGCCGAGACCAACGAGGTGCTCGCCATCGAGGACGACAACCACTACCTAGACGCCACCGTCACCGGCGGCGTGTACCCGTCCACCAACGTCGAGGTGTGCGCGTCCAACGAGACGTGCGGCACCCTGCAGCCGAACACGCCCATGCCGTGGGCGAACACGGGCTTCGCCGCGCCCAACAACTTCACGGATGGCGCGGGCATCTACAGCTACACCTCCGGCACGGCCACCACGACGCTGGCCGGCAAGTACGTGAAGATCGCCGACTCGTGCGGCGCGGTCAGCTTCAGCTCCGCCACGGGCAGCATGGACCTGGGCGGCGTGAACGGCAACCACGACTGCGTCACGGCGGGCGGCGGCGCGGGCAACACCTCCGCGGCGCGCTCGTCCTTCTACGAGCTCAACAAGCTGAAGGAGCAGGCCCGCGGCTGGCTGCCCAACAACACGTGGCTCCAGGGGCAGCTCACCTCCAACGTGAACATCAACAGCACCTGCAACGCCTTCTGGAACGGCTCCACCGTCAACTTCTACAAGAGCGGCGGTGGCTGCCGGAACACGGGCGAGATCGGCGCGGTGTTCGACCACGAGTGGGGCCACGGCATGGACAACTTCGATTCCAACGGCACGCTGAGCAACTCCAGCGAGGGCTACGCGGACATCGCGGCCATCTACCGCCTGCAGACTTCGTGCGTGGGCTACGGCTTCTTCCAGACGTCCAACCCCGGCTGCGGCCAGACGCCGGACGGCACGGGCTACAACTCGAACGAGGCGCAGACGGGCGCGGCCCACTGCGATCTGAAGTGCTCCGGCGTCCGTGACGCCGACTGGGATCAGCACGCGGACCACACGCCGGACACGCCGCAGAACCACGTGTGCCCGCGGTGCAGCTCCGGCACGGGCCCCTGCAGCCGCCAGGTGCACTGCGCCGCCGCTCCCGCGCGCCAGGCCGCCTGGGACTTCGTCGCGAGGGATCTGCGCGCGGCGCCGTTCAACTATGACTCGAACACCGCCTTCATCGTCGCCAACAAGGTCTTCTACCAGGGCAGCGGCAACATCGGCGCGTGGCACTCGTGCGACTGCACCGCGGGCACCTCGAACGGCTGCGGCGCCACCAACGGGTACATGTCCTGGCTGGCGGCGGATGACGACAACGGCAACCTGAACGACGGCACGCCGCACATGACGGCCATCTACGCGGCCTTCAACCGCCACAACATCGCCTGCAGCACCCCGGCGCCCGTGAACAGCGGCTGCGCGAGCGCGCCCGCCGAGGCCCCCGCCGCCACGGCCACCGCGGGCGATGGCCAGGTGTCCCTGAACTGGACGACCTCGAGCAACGCCACCCAGTACTGGGTGATGAAGACCGAGGGCTTCGCCGGCTGCAACTTCGGCAAGGCGAAGGTGGCCACCGTGACGGGCACCAGCTACACGGATGGCGAGGTCGCCAACGGCCGGCAGTACTGCTACTCGATCGTCGCGGCTGGCTCGAACGCCGCCTGCTACAGCAATGCCAGCAGCTGCGTGTGCGCGACGCCGACCTGTGCCGCGCCCACCACGCCGTCGCTCTCCAGCCCGGCCAGCGGGGCCACGGGCGTGGACTTCGCCGCGGTGCTGGCTTGGAACGACGTGACGGGCGCCCTCTATGACGTGCAGGTGGCCACGGACTCGGCCTTCACCAACGTGGTGGCCTCGGCCTCGGGGCTGACGGCGAGCACCTGGACGGTGACTCCGACGCTCAACCCCACCTCCACGTACTACTGGCGGGTGCGCTCGGCCAACACCTGTGGCGGCACCAGCGCCTGGTCCTCGAGCAGCACCTTCGCCACGCGCGGCTGCATCGCTCTGGGCTCGCCCATCCTGGCCAGCCCGATCAATGGCGCCACTGGCGTGTCTGCCTCGGCGGCCCTGGACTGGAGCGATGTGACGGGCGCCTCCGCCTATGAGGTGCAGGTGGCCACGGACTCGGCCTTCACCAACGTGGTGGCCTCGGCCTCGACGCTGGCGACCAGCGCCTGGACGGTGTCTCCGGCCCTGAACCCCAACACCACCTACTACTGGCGTGCGCTGGGCAAGGACACGTGCGGCGCGGGCGGCTCCAGCGCCACCTTCAGCTTCACCACGGCGAACATCTGCACGCCGCAGTTGGCCGCCTTCCACTCCACCCTCAAGGTCCCGGCCTGCACCGCCGCGTGCGGCTGTGACACCGGCGCCACCGCCATCAAGGGCCGTGGAACGCTGAGCGGCGGCAACGAGACCAACCGGCCCAACACCCTGGGCGCGGCCTGCGCCGACGGCAACTCCGGCACCTACCAGACGGACGAGAGCCTGGAGCAGATCACGATCAAGAGCACGGACGAGGGCATCCTCGCGCCGGGCAAGCAGGTGAAGGTGGACGTAAAGGTGTGGTGCTACAGCTCCACGGACAAGCTGGATCTGTACTACGCGACGAACCCCACGGCGGCCACGCCGACGTGGACCGCGCTGGCCACGGGGCTGTCCTGCCCGTCCACGCGCGGCTTCTACACCTTCACCCAGACGTTCACGCTGAGCGGCACGACCACCGGCCAGCAGGCCATCCGCGGCAACTTCCGGTTCAGCACTTCGGCTGGCAGCTGCACCACGGGCGGCTACGACGACCGGGATGACCTGGTCTTCACCGTCTCCTCGCCGCTCGCGAGGAGGTCGTCCGGGAAGGCCACGCCTGTCAAGGCGCTGACGCAGGGCCGTCGCACCGAGCGCTAAACCCTCTCCACCCTCTGTGATGGCCGCTGCGGCCCGCATGGGAGGGTGGAAGATTGCAGGCGTATGAGAGGGCTCCCAGGGCAACCTGGGGGCCCTCGCTCTTTCTTGGCACACATAGGGGCCAGCCCCCACCTTACGAGGTGTCAAGGCACTCAGGCCTCGGGCCCAGCATGGCCTCATTCGGCCCGAGGGATGTCTGGGTTTCGAGCCTCCCCCCGGGCCTCGGGTGGAGTAGGCTTGCAGCATGGGGAGCGGAATTCAGGTGAAGGGGTCCACCCAGCTGGCAGGTGCGCTTATCCTCTCGGCTGGAGAGCCGTGATGTCCGCCTCGACCGAACGACAACAGGAGTCGGCCCCCATCCCGGACACCACGCTGCTGCGGGCGCTCATGGAACTGGAGCGCCTCTCGCCGGAGGGCTGCCTGTTCCTCGCGCCCCTGCGCGATCCCGCGGGAACGATCACCGACTTCGAGTGCCTCGATGCCAACCTGTCAGCCGAGTCCATCCTGGGCCCCATCGAGGGAGGGCTGAGCGGACAGCCCCTGCGCAAGCTGCTGCCGGAGCGCGATGCGGTGGGCTGGGTCGCGGTGCTTTGCGCGGCGGAGACCTCGGGCCAGTCCGTGTCGGCGGAGTTGTCGGCGGCGCGCCCGGACAACCGGGGCGAGGGGTGGCTCCACTGCACGGCGATGAAGCTTCGGGGCTTCCTCGTCGCGCGGTTCCGGGACGTCAGCGCCTCGCGGCGCACCGACGAGGCGCTGCAGCGGACGCGCGACCGGATGGTGGAGATCCTGGAGGGCAATCCCGGGGCCTTCTTTTCGGTGGATGCGAACTGGAACTTCACCTACGTGAACGAGCGCACCGAGGGGATCTCGGGCTCATCGCGCGAACAGATGCTGGGCCACAGCCTGTGGGAGATGCTGCCAAAGCTCGCGGAGGCGCCCCACGAGCAAGTGCTCCGGCGCATCATGGCCGAGCGGGCTCCGAACCACTTCGAGCTGAAGCTCCCGCCGGACCACTGGTACGACGTGCATGCGTACCCCTCGGGGCAGGGCCTGTCGGCCTTCTTCCGGGAGATCCGCGAGCAGAAGCGGCTGGAGGCGGAGCGCGACGCACTGCTGGCACGGGAGTACTCGCTGCGGCTGGAAGCGGAGGCGCTCGCGCAGCACCGCGCGAAGGAGCTGTTCGCGGCGCAGGAGAAGCTGGTGCAGTCGGAGAAGCTGGCGGTGGCCGGACAGTTCGCGGCGGGCGTGGGGCACGAGATCAACAACCCGCTGTCGTTCGTGATCGGCAACCTGCACTTCGCGATGGAGTTCCTGGAGGGGCTGGGAGAGCCGCTGCCGGACGCGGAGGTGCTGCAGGAGCCCATCGAGGCGCTGAAGGACGCGCGAGCGGGGGCCGAGCGCATCCGCGCCATCCTCACGGACCTGAAGCGCTTTGCGCGGGCGGACGAGTCCCTGCTGGGGCCAGTGGACGTGCGCGAGGCGCTGGAGTTCAGCATCTCCATGGCGATGCCGCATATCCGCCACCGGGCACAGGTGGAGCGGCGTTACAGCCCGGTGCCGACGGTGCTGGGCAACGAGGCCAAGCTGGGACAGGTGTTCCTCAACCTGTTGATGAACGCCGCGCAGGCCATCCCCGAGGGGGACGTGGCCCGCCACCGGATCACGCTGACCACGCGGATGGAGAATGCGCGGGTGGTGGTGGAGGTGAGCGACACGGGCCGGGGGATGACGCCCGAGGTGTTGGAGCGCGCCTTCCAGCCGTTCTTCACGACGCGAAACGTGGGCGATGGGATGGGACTGGGGCTGTCCATCTGCCTGGGGTTGGTGCAAAGCATGAAGGGAGAGATGAGCGCCACCAGCCGACTGGGAATCGGGAGCACGTTCCGGGTGGTGCTGCCGACGAGCACTCAGCCCGCTCCGATGTTGACGCCCATGTCGGCGGCGCGAGCCTCCCGGCCCAAGCGGGTGCTGGTCATCGACGACGAGCCGGGCATCGCGGCGGTGTTCAAGCGCATCATCGGCCGCTCGCACGAGGTGGTGGTGGTGCAGAGTGGCCGCGAGGCGCTCGCCCTCCTGGAGAGGGACGACAAGTTCGATCGCATCTTCTGCGATCTGATGATGGCGGACCTGACGGGGATGGATGTGTACGAGGCGCTGTCATCCCGGCGGCAGAACTGCCTGGACCGGTTCGTCTTCATGACGGGGGGCAGCTTCACCGAGCGCGCGCGCACCTTCCTTCAGACGATGCCCTTCCCGCGCATCGACAAGCCCTTCGATCCGGAGCACATCCGCACGCTGGTGGCCCAGGCGCCGGCGACGGCCGGGCCGCGCGCCTGATCCCGGGAAGTCGTCTCACGGCGGCGGCGGCGAAAGTGCTCTCCATCCTTCAGCGATGGCGATGCCCACGTTGGCCATCAGATCCTGCTTCGCGTTCACCACATAGAGGTAGGGAGTCAGCGCCCAGACCTCACGGAGGATGCGGCGAGGCTCCTGGACGGGAGCGCTCAGCTCGGCCTGGAGCAGGGGCAGGACCTTGTCGGAGAGACGCAGGGCCGTGTCCATGACGAAGATGGCCAGGTGGGGGCGCAGTGCCCTCACACGGCGGAAGAACGCGGCCACCTCATCGGGAGCCAGGTGCTTGGGAGGCGAGGACTTCATCTCCAGATAGAGGAGTCGGCCCTCCGCGGCGGCCACCACGTCGAGGTCGCCACCCACCTCGGGCGCGTGGAACTTCACGCCCACGGCTACGTCGAAGCCCAGGCGGCCCCGCAGCTCACGAGCCACGTACCACTCCAGCGTGCCGCCGAAGTTGCGGACCGGGTACAGCAGCCGGTAGCGCCCACCGTCCTCCCGCGCGGCGAGCCCCAGAGTCACGAGTTCTTCCGACATCTCGGTGGCCCGAGCGGCCTCGACGTACTTCGAGGCCTCCTCGGGCAGGAAGCTCCCGCGCCGGAGGATCGCGCCCCGGAGGAAGAGGCGGAAGGCATAGTGGCTGAGGCGTTCGGCGAGACGCTCGGCCAGGACTTCGTCCACATCGGGCGGGAACGGGAGATCCAGCGTGGCCAGGGTGGGCTGGAAGCCCCGGCGCACCAGCATGGTGAGCACTTCCGCTCCTGGCTGGAGCAGCGTCCTCTGAGGCGGAGGAGCTTCCGCAGCGTGGCGCTCCTGGTCCTGGGCGGTGGGCCCTTTCTGTTGGAGGGGATCGCTCATCAGTGAGGAATCAGCTCCACGTAGCTGGTGTAGCGGTTCTGGATCTCCGAGACGTACTTCACCGGCTCGGAGCCCCGGCAGTACCCATAGCGCGCGCGGCGGTAGTACTCGGGGCGCTCGAGCAGGAGCATGGCCTTCTCGACGTTGCCGAACCACTTGTTCGGGTTCCAGCCCTTCTCCTTTGCGATGCGCCGCGCGTCCTGAACGTGGCCCATCCCGGCGTTGTAGGAGGCCAGTGCGAAGCGCAGCCGGTGCTTGAAGGGGATCTCGGGCTCGAAGCGGTTCACGAGCTGTTGCATGTACATGACGCCCGCGTGAGTGCCCTGGTCCGGGTCCTCCAGCTTGCGGAACCCGAGCGAGCGGCCTGTGGCGGGCATGACTTGGAAGAGCCCGATGGCACCCACCCAGCTCTTGAGCTTGGGGTTGAAGCGGCTCTCCTGGTAGGCCTGCGCCGCCATCAAGCGCCAATCCATGCCGTAGCGAGACGAGTACGACTGGAAGATCAAGTCATACGGCGACAGCGTGCCGGAGACCTCTACGCGCTCCACCTTCGCCTCGAAGACGCGGCGGGAGTTCTCGAAGTAGCGCTTGCGCCACATGTTGTAGAGGGTGCCGCGGTACATCTTCTTGACGAAGCCATCGAAGAAGCCGCGCAGCTTCGTGGCGTCCTTGCGCACGGCGAAGGCGATGGCGCGAGAGCCCTCCTTGCTCGCGGGAGTGCCCTCCACCGGGAGCGGGAAGGCTACCTCGAGCCCATCCCGGTAGGCCTGCTCGGCCGCGAACAGGTGACTGTCGGCCACGGTAAAGGGGATCTCGCCCTCGGCGGTCCGGTCGAGCAGCGCCTCCGTCTCCACCTCCTCGGGCTCCTGGACGATCTCGAAGGGACCGTGGGCCTTCTGCAGCGCGAGCAGCGTGGAGTGATAGCTGGAGGAGGCGCGGACGTGGATCTTCTGCCCCTTCAACTCCGCGAGCGAGGCCAGCTTCGGCCCCTCGGCACGCTGCACGAGGACTTCGTCCACGAAGAGATACGGGCGGGAGAAGGCCACCTCCGCCGAGCGCTCGGGCGTGACGGTGAGCGAAGCGGCGATGACGTCTCCCCTGCCCTCGTTGAGCCAGGGAATGAGCAGATCGCGGGAGGGAGGCACCACGATCTCCAGCCGTACGCCCATCTGCTCCGCGGCGGTCTTGGCCAGTTCGAAGTCGAAGCCATGCTGCTCGCCACGGTGCAGGAAGTAGGTGACGGGGTTGTTCCGGGTGAGAACCCGCAGCACCCCGCGCTTGCGAATGGCCGGCAGATCGCCCGTGAAGCGCTCGGCGGCGTACTCGGTGAGGACGTGCTCGGTGATGAAGGAGTCCAGGGCGAGGCGCAGCTCGGGGTTCTCCTGCCGCACGGCCCAGGCGATCTGCCGACCCTCGGCGATGGGAAAGAGCCGCTCCACGTCCGGGTTGTAGGTCTCGATCGCCGCCAGCAGGTGGCTGTCCGCCACGGTGAGCGGAAGCTCGCCACGAGACACCTGATAGACGATCTCCTCGGTCTCGGTGGACTCGGGCACCGGCGCGATGACGAGACCGGGGGCCTTGCTCTGCGCCAGTTCCTTGAGCGAGTCGACGAAGGAATTGCTCTCGCGCACGTGGACGGTGCGGCCCGCGAGCTGCTCCGGCTTCCGGGGCAGATCCGCCGCACCGCGCTTTCCGACGACGAACTCGCTCACCACTCGGAGAGGTCGGGTGAAGGCGATCTCCTTTGCACGGGCGGATGTCACCGTCAGATCCGCGGCGATGACGTCTCCCCGGCCCTCGCGCAGCATGGGGATGAGCTGGTCGAAGGCAGGAGCCTGGATGAACTCCACGGTGAGCCCCTGCTTCTCGGCGAAGCGCTCCAGGAGCAATCGATCCTGCGCCTTGGGCATGCCCTGGCGGGGCAGGAAGTCCTCGTCGGTGCCCTCCACCAGAACCCGGAGCGCGCCACTGGCGCGGATGGCCGCCAGATCGCCCGTGGACTTCGGCGGCTCGGGTTCGAGAGCAGGCTGCGCGGGCGGCGGCGGCGGCGTCTCGGGGAAGATTGGATCCTCCGGCTCGGGGGCCGGAGGAGTCACCGGCGCGGCCACAGGGGCAGGAGGCGGCGGCGCAGGAGGCTGGCTGCGCTCACATGCCAGGAACAACGCCAGCGCGGCGAGGAGCCACCACCGGGAGAGGAACGGGTTGAAGCCGGACGCAGACGACACGAGGATCCCCTCTTGCGCAAGGTGCCTGCAACGAGCCCTCCCGAAGGAGGCAGGCACCCGCCCCCATCCTTTACCGGAATTCGGGACCGGCTGTGCAGGGGGGCCCAGCGAAGGAGTCCTACCCGGAGTCCGGGCCTCAGAAGGTGAGGCCCAACCCGGCAAAGGGCCCGCCGAGCACATCACGGTGGGCAACGCCATCCAGGAGGCCTGCGTCGTCCAGCACCAACCCGCGATAGCCACCACGCAGCACCAGTCCTCCCAGGTGCAGCGCCAGGGCGGCGCTCGCATCGAACTGGCGATAGGGGAAGGGGGTGATCTGCATTCGCGCCTCGAAATCCAGCGGCCCCAGCAGGCACGCCTCACCGGATGCGGCCATGCTGAAGCCCACCCAGGAGGCCTCCGGCGCGCTGGCGCTGCTCAAACCCGCCTCGATGCGAAGCCGCGCCCGAGGCTGCACGACGAGCGCCCAGGTGAGGTGGGCCTCCAGCAGGGAGATGGAGTCCGTCCCGGAGGACCCGTCGTCCGCGTCCAGCGCCAGCCCCGTCAGCATCCCGTCCACACCGAAGCGGTAGCCCTCCAGGCCGAGGAAGAAATCCACATTGCTGCCACTGTCATCGTTCATCGGTCCGCCCTGGATGCCCGTTCGGAAGGACATCGATGCCGCGTGGCGCTGCCCGTGCACCTGCCCATCCGAGGCGAACTCAGTGGCCAGCGGAGTGCGGTGGTTGCCGACAGTGAAAATGAAGGAGAACAGGTCCACCATCGCCGACACATCCGAGACCGTCACGTCGGAGCTGACCTGATCGGAACCACCGCTGGAGGACGACGAGTCATCCGAGCCATCGTCATCCGAGTCCTCGCCCACGGCGGTGGCATCGTGGACCTTGCTCTCTCCCTGCTGGGAATTGCTCGAGGAGGAACTCTTCCCGAAGCGAGCCTCGGCCGGGAAGGTGGTCAGCACGAGGGCAAGGACGAGCCCCGACGAGAGCATTGCTCGGAAGGAAGCCACGGCGGCACTCCGGATATGGAGGAATAAACCGGTGCAGCAGGGAATCAGACGCCTGCCTGCCTGTTCTATTCACCCCCGGGCCCGGTGCTGCCTCCCGGAACTGTCCCACACGTGAGGTCGAGCGAGTGACACAGAAGTGTCCCCCGAGTGATTCCAGGGCGTTAGGCTCCCGGCCCCTCCTTCTCCCCTGGGAAGAACCATGAACGCAGCAGGGATGCTCCGACGAGCCGTATCCGGTCTGCTCTTGATGGTGGCGATCGCGGCGCCACAGGGCCATGCGCAGCAGACAGCGAAGCCCGTCCTTCACGGCAAGCACTGGGTGGCGATCACCGGCAAGCCGCTCGCTGCCACGGCGGGGGCGATGATGTTCCAAAAGGGCGGCAACGCGGTGGACGCCACCTGCGCGATGCTCGCCGCGACCTGCACCATGTGGGACACACTGGGCTGGGGAGGCGAGACCCAAGCGCTCATCTACGATCCGCGCACGCGCAAGGTGGTGGGCATCAATGCGCTCGGTGTGGCCCCCACCGGTGCGACGGTGGAGTTCTTCCGGCAGAAAGGCATGAATTACCCGCCCGAGTTCGGTCCCCTGGCGGCCGTCACCCCAGGGACGCCGGGAGGGCTGATGGTGATGCTCGCGGAGTACGGGACGCTCTCGCTGCGAGAGGTGCTTGGACCCGCGATCCAGATGGCCGACGAGGGCTACCCTGTCGAGGCGCAGGTGGCCAAGAGCCTCGAGCGCAACAAGGACAAGCTGAAGCAGTGGCGTTACTCGCGCGAGGTGCTGTTCCCGCATAAGGGCGAGGAGCACGAAGGACCTCAGCCGGGCGAGGTGTTCCAACAGAAGGATCTGGCGGCCACGCTGAAGAAGCTGGTCGAGGCGGAACAGCAGGCACTGAAGGCGGGCAAGAACCGCAAGCAGGCCATCATGGCGGCCTACGAGCGCTTCTATCGAGGCGACATCGCGCGCGAGCTGGTGCGCGGCACCCAGGAGGAGGGAGGGCTCATCACGCTGGAGGATCTGGCACGGTGGAAGGTGCAGATCGAGGAGCCCGTGAAGACGGACTACAAGGGCATCGAGGTCTACAAACTCACGACGTGGGTGCAGGGGCCGGTGCTGCTCCAGGCGCTCAACATCCTGGAGACGCAGGATCTCAAGTCGATGGGCTACAACAGCGCCCGGTACATCCACGCGCTCTACCAGGCGATGAACCTGGCCTTCGCGGATCGCGACTTCTACTACGGAGATCCGTACTTCCCGCCCGCAGAGCCCGTGCGAGGCCTGCTGTCCAAGGAGTACGCGAAGTCGCGGGCGAAGCTCATCAACTGGGAGAAGAACGATCCGAACGTGAAGCCAGGAGACCCCTACCCCTTCCAGGGCGAGACCAACCCCTATACGAAGCTCTTGGAGCAGTGGCCGCCCAAGCCGTCGGCGGACAAGGACGCACAAGGCTCGCAGCAGACGAGCATCGAGGACTTCGATCGGGCCTTCTACGCGGGGACGACATCCATCGAGGCGGCGGATGAACAGGGCTGGGTGGTATCGGTGACTCCGAGCGGCGGCTGGCTGCCAGCGGTCATCGCAGGGCGCACGGGAGTAGGACTCAGCCAGCGCATGCAGAGCTTCGTGATGGACCCGGCGGAGAATCCGTTCAACGTGCTGGAGCCGGGCAAGAGGCCGCGGGCCACGCTGACACCGAGCCTGGCCCTGAAGAACGGCAAGCCGTTCCTCTCCTTCGCGGTGCAGGGCGGAGACAGCCAGGACCAGAACCTGCTGCAGTTCTTCCTGAACGTGGTGGAGTTCGGGATGAACGTGCAGGAGGCCACGGAAGCCGCGAACATCAACAGCTTCCAGCTGCGCAACTCGTTCACGGATCACACTTCGAAGCCGGGCAGACTCCTGTTGCAGGATCAGGTGCCGCCGTGGGTGCGCTCCGAGCTGAAGCGCATGGGCTACGAGCTGACCTTCGAATCCCGCACCTCGGGCCCGATCAACGCCATCTATGTCGATCAGCAGCACCACACGCTCTGGGGCGGCTCCAGCCATCACGGCGATGACTACGGCATCGCCTGGTAGCAGCCCTCCCCTCCCCTTCCCCTCTCTCATGGAGAGTGCATGCGTCACACGTCCCGCTGTCTCGCAGTGCTCACGCTGCTCACCCTCACTGGCTCGGCGGGCGCACAGCCTCCCGCCCCACCCCCCAAGCCCGCATCGGATCCAGCGGCCGAGCGCGCCGATTACATCCGCTCGCACTACAGCAAGTTCGAGTACCGCATCCCCATGAGGGATGGCGTGCACCTGTTCACCACGCTCTACGTCCCCAACGACGCCACGGCGAACAAGCGCTACCCCATCCTGCTCTCGCGCACGCCCTACTCGGTCTCGCCCTATGGCCAGGACCGGTACAAGAAGGCGCTCGGACCGGATATCGCCTACGAGAAGGAGGGCTTCATCTTCGGCTTCCAGGACGTGCGCGGCCAGCACATGTCCGAGGGCGAGTTCGTGAACGTGCGCCCACCCCTGCCGCCGAAGCGCGGAGCCAAGGACGTCGACGAGAGCACCGACACCTACGACACCATCGACTGGCTCGTGAAGAACGTGCCCGGCAACAACGGGCGCGTGGGCATCTATGGCATCTCGTACCCGGGCTACTACACCTCGGCGGGAGCCATCGACTCGCACCCGGCGCTCAAGGCCGTGTCTCCGCAGGCGCCCATCGCGGACTGGTTCTGGGATGACATGCACCGCCATGGCGCCTTCAACCTGGCGCTGGCCTTCAACTTCTTCGCGTCCTTCGGAAAGGCCCGCCCCCAGCCCACCTCCAGCGAGGAGTGGGAGCGCTTCGAGCACGGCACTCCGGACAGCTACCAGTTCTTCCTGGATCTGGGGCCCCTGAGCAACGCGGACGGGCGCTACTTCAAGAACGGCATCGCGTTCTGGAAGGACATCATCTCCCACCCCAACTACGACGACTTCTGGAAGTCACGAAGCCTCCTGCCCCACCTGCGCAACATCAAGGCCGCGGTGCTCACCGTGGGCGGCTGGTATGACACCGAGGATCTCTACGGCCCGCTCCACACGTACAGCGCCATCGAGAAGCTGAACCCGGGCACCACCAACATGCTGATGATGGGCCCCTGGCCGCACGGGGGCTGGCAGCGCACGGATGGGACATCCCTGGGAGACGCGGACTTCGGCTTCGCCACCAGCAACACGTACCTGGAACTCTCGCTCGCCTTCTTCAAGCACCACCTCAAGGGCGGCGAGAAGCCGGATCTGCCCGAGGCCATGGTCTTCGAGGGAGGCGTCAACCGCTGGCGCCGCTTCGACTCCTGGCCTCCCAAGAACGTGCGCGAGGCACGCCTCTACTTCCAGCCCGGGCAGGGCCTGGCCTTCACTCCGCCCGCGGGTTCGGGCACCTCGCTCTTCGACGAGTACATCAGCGATCCGGCGAAGCCCGTGCCGTACACGGCGGAGATCACCGCGGGCTGGAGCAAGAAGTACATGGCCGAGGACCAGCGCTTCGCCTCACGCAGACCCGACGTCCTCGTCTACCAGACCGAGCCGCTCGAGAAGGACGTGACCTTCGCCGGGCCGCTCGAGGCCGACCTCTGGGTGTCCACCACGGGCACCGACGCCGACTGGGTGGTCAAGCTCATCGACGTGAACCCGGGAAAGATGCCGGGCTGGAACCGAGCCGATGACGAGGCCGGCAAGCAGAACCGCGGCAGCCAGCAGACCCTCGTGCGCGGCGAGCCGTTTCGCGGCCGCTTCCGGGACAGCTACTCCGAGCCCAAGCCCTTCAAGCCCGGCGAGCCCACCCACGTGCACTTCGTCATCAACGACGTGTTCCACACCTTCCAGCAAGGCCATCGGGTGATGATCCAGGTCCAGTCCTCGTGGTTCCCCTTCATCGACCGGAACCCGCAGACCTTCGTGCCCAACATCTTCGAGGCCAAGGAGAGCGACTTCGTGAAGGCCACGCACCGCGTGTACCGCTCGCCGACGAACCCCAGCTTCATCAAGGTCAACCGCCTGCCCGCAGCCGACGAGTGACGCGCTCCAGGCGCGCGCGGCACCGCCGATTGTCAGACGTGACAGGTCGTCACTGGCTCGCACGCCACTCCAGGTCCACCCGTTTGGAAATTCCGCCAACGAAGGAATGGAAACCCTTCGAGTCGCGACAACCCCGCGTGGACGAGGCCTCGACGCGGGCTGCCAGATCGGGCTGATCCGAGGAAATTCTCCTGATCTGGCGCGACTTTAGGTGCCACTACGCAAAACTTTCAGGATTCTTCGCTCCATGTCGTTTTGCATCTGGACGCAACAACCGGACAGGGCTCACGATGATCCCTGTAGCGCGTTTCTTCCCGCACACGCGGAGGGCCGAACATGTGGATCGAGGCGATCGTCATGCCCCGTGAGGACTCCAGGCCCTACCGCCCGTCGCCGCCGCGCGATCGCCGCGCGGTCTACTCCGCCGGCCAGCACGAGAGCCTGGAGTTCCGAGCCACGGTGCTCAACTTCCTGCAGGCCAATCAGCTCATGGGCGCCGTCAAGTGGGTGAGCGAGCCGGGATCGCTTCCCATGGTGATGTTGCGCTGCCAGGAGCGAGTGCTGGATCGCCTGCGCAAGGCTCCTGAGTTCGAGGCGGGTCAGTCCCTCTCCCTCGAGTTGCAGTCCTGAGCAGCCCGGGGTGGCGTCCTCGGGACCTGCTCGCCCCTGTTGAACGGCCGAATCCCTGTTTTCGGTCTACCTGCGAAAAACCCAGTCAAGACAAGAGCTTACGCGCCCGGTCCTGATGTTTGCTGGTTTTTCCTGAAGTCCCTTCCCCTCTTGACTTTGGCCCGGTTGGCGTTCGCACGCAACCATTCGGCGGCTGAATGCAACGCGAGGCGGATGCATCCATCACCACCCTTGCTACCTTCGGATGCGCAAACCGGAGGGTGCTCGGAATGTGGATTGAAGCGATCGTCATGCCGCGGGAAGAGGAGAGTTCGTACCGTCCTTCGCCCCAGCGCAACCGTCGAGCGCTCTACGAGGCTGCCCGCAACGAGAGCCTGCAGTTCCGTCAGCGGGTGTTGAACTATCTGCACACGCACGAGCTGATGAGCGCCGTCAAGTGGGTGAGCGAGCCGGGTTCGCTCCCCATGGTCACGCTGCGCTGCCACGAGCAGGTGCTGGAGCAGCTGCGCCAGGCGCCCCAGTTCGAAGCAGGACAGTCCCTCTCCCTGGGGCTGCAAGCCTGAGAGACCGGCCCGGGGTGAACCGGATGTCTGATCACCCCTTCTTCCACAGCACCGAGAAGCTGCGGATGTGTCTCGTGCCTCGTGCCGCTGCTGAAGCTTCACGCTGCATCACTGAGAACAGAGACTCTTCGTAAAAATGCCGCCCATCCATGAGAGCGTTTTCTCACGCGTGCAGCAGAGACTTCGCTCAGTGGAAAGTTCCCGCCAGCCTGCTGTTCGTCTCGAACTCACTGTGAGATATTGGTCGGAAGATTTTGCTCCGCTGGGGGGGATCGGATTCCAGCGGAACCTGAGACCAAGCGGCCCGAGGTTTTCATGTCCGTCCGGGTGCCGGAACCTATGAACCAGTCGACGCGCAGCATGCTGAAGTGCTCGCAGTGCGGAGCCATGCTGCCGCCCGGTGCCTCCGTCTGCCCCCGAGATGGTGCGCGCGCCGTAGCGGAGAACCCCTTCGGGGACGAGGCCACCGTTCGCCGAGACTCGAAATCCCCTCGCCTCGAGGAGGCCTTCGAAGAGGAAGAGCCCCGAGACGAAGGAACCTGGGAAGCCACGGTGTCGCGCGACGTTCTGGTGGGCAAGCAGCTGGGAGATTTCGTCGTCAAACGCCGCATCGGTGCCGGCGGCATGGGCATCGTCTACGAGGGCGAGCACCCCATCATCGGCCGCAAGGTGGCCATCAAGATCCTGCGGCCGGAGTTCTCCGAGGGTGGCGGGGCGCGCGATCTCATCGCCGAGGCCCGGGCCGCCAGCGCCATCCGCCACCGCGGCATCATCGACGTGTTCGGCTTCGGCACCATCCCTCACGTCGGCCAGTACCTGGTGATGGAGTACCTGGAGGGCTCGCCGCTCGACGAGATCATCGCTCAGCGCGCGCCCATGTTGGAGCTCGAGGTCATCGCGCTGCTGGACGAGCTGCTTGGGGCGCTCGCGGCTGCTCATGCCACCGGAGTCATCCACCGCGATCTCAAACCGGGCAACATCTTCGTGGTGCGCGACTCCGGCGGCGGTGAGTCCGTGAAGGTGCTCGACTTCGGCCTGGCCAAGCGCAGCGACGTGCCCCATGGCACCACGCCGCAGACGCGCGCCAGCATGATCGTCGGCACGCCCGAGTACATGGCTCCGGAGCAGGCCACGGGCCAGGCGGTGGGGCCGCACACGGATCTGTACGCGGTGGGAGTGATCGCCTTCGAGATGCTCACGCGACGGCTGCCCTTCGAGGGCCCGTCGGGCATGGCGATCGCCATCCAGCACGTGCAGTCCAAGCCACCCGCCCCCTCCACCTATGTGGACATCCATCCAGCACTGGACAAGCTCGTGCTGCGGCTGCTGGCGAAGACCGTCGCGGAGCGGCCTGCCTCGGCGGATGCGGTTCGCCGTGAGCTGAAGACCCTCAGCAAGCAGCTGTCCGATGGGGCGACACGCCTCGAGCCGGCTCCGAAGGGCGAGAAGCCCACGGACCCGATGCCTCGCGTGCGGACTGGTGAGCGTGCGGCCGTGGCGGCACATGCCGCTCCGCCTGTGCCGAGGCACTCGCGGCCCGCGCCCGAGACGCGCACCTCTCCCGCCGGCAGTTCCGGCAGAGCGGAGGCCGTGGCATTCGACAGCGATGAGGACGTGTCCTCTCGTCCGACGACCCTCTCTCCCCCGAGTACCGAGCGCGTCCCATCCATTCGCTCCAGCCGCGTGCCGCGGATCGCAATGGGGGCCGTTGCGCTGCTGGCACTCGCTGGAATGGGGGTCTGGGCCCTCAACCGCGAGAACGCCGTCCCCCCGGCAGGGACTCCCGTCGCCGAGCGGACTCCCGAGGCAATCCAGCCCGCCCCCGTGACGCCTCCTGCCGTGGAGGTGAAACCTGTCCCCCCCTCGACTCCGGGGCCGGTGATCCCGCCCACGGTAGAGGCGCCCAAGCCGCCTCCCGAGGCCACCTCCGCAACCCAGGTGGCTCAACAGACCGATGCCACGCCCACGGCTCAGCCGAAGAAGCCCGCGGAGCGCATGGGCATGGCCCAGCCAGGCCGATCACCCAACGCCCGTCCCACCGCCAAGGCTGGGAAGACGGGAACGCTCCACCTCAACATCCGAGGCTGGGCCAACATCTTCATCGATGAGAAGCCGATGGGCGTCGTCCCGCCGCTCAATGACCTGGAGCTGCCCGCGGGCCGACACAAGTTGGAGCTCATCTCCAGCCCTTCGCTGCGCCCCTATCGGACCACCGTGGAGATCAAACCGGGCGAGACGCTGGAGCAGACCGTGAAGTTCCAGCCAGCGGTCCGCTCGGATTCCGCCGAGGAGCCATGAGATCGGCCGTATTGCTGTTCACGGGATGGGTGCTGCTCGCCGCGCTTCCCGCTCATGCGGAGCTGCGCGGTGTCTTGTTGTACGAGCGAGGCGACTATGCGCGCGCGCGCAAAACGCTCGAGGAGGACCTGCGCTCCTCCAAGCTCTCCAAGGAGGACCGCGTCAAGGCGCGCCTGTACCTCGCCGCGGCGCTGCATGCCTCGGGCGCGGAGGAAGCCGCCCGCATCCAACTCGAGGAGCTGGCGTTGACGGCACCCGCGCTCCAGGTAGACCCCATCCTCTTCCCTCCTGACTTCGTGGCCCTGGCCGACAAGGCCCGCAAGAGCGTGGATGCCCAACGCCAGGAGACCGAGCGCAAGCGCCAGGATGAAGAACGCCAGCGCCTGGAGGCCGAACGCCAACGCCTGGAAGCCGAGCGCCTGGCTCGCGAGCAGGCCGAGAACTCCTCCAAGCCGCCGCCCGAGGACGTGCCCTCCGTGAGCGCGGAGTCCAAGCAGGTGCAGTTGCGTCCGGAGGTCTTCGGCTTCGTCGATCCCCTGGGCAAGGGCTGGGGCCTGGGAGGGGATGTGACGCTCGGACTCGGCTCTGTGGACGTGAACGCTCGCGTGCTGCTGGGCGAGAACCCGGGCTTCGGCGCCGAGGTGGGACTGCTGCTCGGCAGCGGCTCGGTGCAGCCACGTCTGGCATTGCGAGGCACGGCCGTTCCCGGCTCGAAGGCCTATGGTGGCGGCGCGGTGGCGGGCCTGCGCCTGGCTCCCGCCAACCGGCTCATCCTCCTGGTGGATGTCGGCGCCGAGTACCTCTCGGTGAAGGACACCACGGAGTACCGTTCCTTCGTCCTGACCAGCTCCGCGGGCGTAGGCTTCGATCTGCTGTGAGAGGACTCATCCTCCCAGGAGTTCGAACCCTTCCTAGTCGCCGTCTCAGCCCAGGTTGTAGAAGACTCGCTGGACGTCTTCGTCCTGCTCCAGCGAGTCGACAAGCTTGAGCACCTCGTTCGCCTGCTCCTCCGGCAGCTCGAGGTGATTCTGCGCCACGTACTCCGAGTCCGCGGACAGGACCGTGAGGCCTCGGGCTTCGATGGCCGCCTGGAGATGCCCGAAGTCGTTGAAGGCGCAGCGGATGACGAGCTGCTTCTCGCCCTTCTCGCCCGTGCTCTCGCCCATCTCCTCGAGCCCGTGGTCGATGAGATCCAGCTCCAGCGCCTCCTGGTCCACGCCCTCCGGGTTCAGCCGGAAGACGCCCATGCGCTTGAACTGGAAGGCCACGCTGCCCGTGGTCCCCAAGCTGCCGCCGTGCTTGTTGAAGTGCATGCGCACATTCGCCACGGTGCGAACCACGTTGTTCGTCGCGGTCTCCACCAGGACGGCGATGCCGTGCGGACCGTAGCCCTCGTAGAGGACCACATCGTAGCTCTCGGCCTCGTGGCCGCTGGCGCGCTTGATGGCACCCTCGACCTTGTCCTTGGGCATGTTGGCCGCGCGCGCGTTCTGCATGGCGCGGCGCAGGGCGGCGTTCGAGTCGGGGTTGGGTCCCCCCGCCTTCACCGCGATCGCAATGTCCTTGCTGATGCGCGTGAACACCTTCGCCATTTTGTTCCAGCGGGCGAACATCGTCGCCTTACGTGTCTCGAAGATGCGTCCCATAGCGGGCCCGTTGTACCAGCACTCCGGGCGAATGGAAGCCATCTGACGCTCCATGTCGAAGGCCGAGCACTGAGGCCTGACTCACCGCGTCTGGAACCATGAGCCTCCCGAACCCGCCCTGAGGGTGGATCCAGAAAGTCGGAGCTCCCGGCTATCCTCCGCCTCCCTCCCTGGAAGAGGACATACCCCATGACGAAGATTCGAACGGGCCGCTCCGCCGGAGCCGTCCTGTTGGCGAGTGCGCTCGCGCTCACCTCCTGTACTGGCGACAAGGGCACCACGGGCCCAACCGGTGCCACCGGGAACGAAGGGCCTCAAGGCCCCGAGGGCCCCCCAGGCCCCGCCGGTGCAACGAAGTGGCTGTCCTTCGCGGACGTGGGTTTCCCCCGCACCAACGCGGAGAAGAACACGGTACGGGCGTCGAGCTCCGCCAACGTCAACGGCACCGAGATCCCCATCAGCTTCAACACGATCCTGCGCGGCAATCAGGATCCGGCCCGCCCCGAGCGCAAGTGCGATCTCGTCAACAGCCCGAACACGTGCCTGGGCGTGCTGCTGTCCGCCGCCGGCAAGCCTCTGCGCGATGACGCCGGAGAGGTCGTCGTCACCAACACCCAGGACAACACGTCCTTCATCGAGGCGGGTGGCAAGATCTTCATGTACAACTCGACCGAGTCCAACCCGGCGGGCATGTTCGTGACGAGCATCATCCAGGATGCGGCCGGCCACCTCTCGGCCACGTCCACGCGGGCCCTGGATACATCGTCCCTGGATGGCTTCTGGTACTCGTGCGCCGGCACGAAGAGCCCGTGGGGCACGCACCTGGCCTCCGAGGAGTTCCCGCCGGATGCCCGCTTCGTGCAGAGCCGCACGGACTGGGCGCACCTCAAGGCCACGGCCACCTCGCCCACGTTCGCCGAGTTCAAGCTCGCCGCCCAGTACTTCGCCGTGGACCTCACCGATGCCAACACGGACGGCATCCCCGATGGGGACTACGCCAGCTTCCTGGCGAAGTACTCGCCGTACTTCGCGGGCTACCCGGTGGAGATCACCCTGGATGCCAATGGGAATGCCACGCTGAAGAAGCACTACGCGGTGGGGCGCGGCTCGCTCGAAGTGCCCTACGTCATGCCGGACAACAAGACCGTCCTGCTCACCGATGACGGCGCGAACGTGAGCCTCTACATGTTCATCGCCGACACGGCCAAGGACCTGAGCGCCGGCACGCTGTACGCCATGCGCGCCTACCAGACGAGCCCCGTGGGCTCGGCGAACTTCACCGCGGACATCGAGTGGATCAACCTGGGCCACGCCACCAGCGACCAGATTCGCGCCTACCTCCATCCCACGGACAACACCCCGCGCATCACCTTCGTGGACATGTTCGAAGCGGAGACGCCCAACGCCGACGGCAGCTGCCCGACCGCCGGCTTCAAGTCGGTGCGCGCGGCGAACTCGGAGACGCTCGAGTGCCTCAAGCTCAAGCCTGGGATGGAGTTGCCCGCCTCGCGGTTCGAGACGCGGCGCTACGCGGCCCTGCTGGGCGCCACCGCCGAACTGAACAAGGAGGAGGGCCTCACCTACGATCCCGACTCGCACACGGTCTACATCGCCCTGACGGAGATCTCCAAGGGCATGACGACCCAGGCGGGCGGTGGACCTGATCACATCAGCGTGGCGACCAACCTGTGCGGCGGGGTCTTCGCGCTGAACGTCGGCCCCTGGACGGATGGGGACGCCAAGGTAGTGACCCAGTACGCACCCCTCAACTGGTATCCCGTCGTCGTCGGCCAGCCGACCACCTACGCGGCGGGCAGCCCCTACGTGGGCAACACGTGCAGCGTCAACGGCATCTCCAGCCCGGACAACGTGACGTACCTGCCTGGGTACAACACGCTGATCATCGGCGAGGACACCAGCGGCCACCAGAACGACGCCATCTGGGCCTTCAACACCGTGACGAAGAAGCTCACGCGCATCCTCACCACGCCCTATGGCTCCGAGACCACCTCGCCGTTCTGGTACCCGGAACTCGGCGGCCACGGCTACCTGCTGAGCGTCGTCCAGCACCCGTACGGCGAGAGCGACACCACGCACATCACCGACTCAGAGGCGACCGGCCGTGACAGCTGGGTGGGCGTCTTCGGACCGTTCCCTCCGCTGAAGTAGTCGCTGGTGCCCGGGCTGGTCACGCTCCGGCCCGGGCGCTGGTGCATGCAGAGAGTCCACTGCCGCGGAGGCATTCCTCCGCGGCTCCTTTCTGGAGCCCTTCCCACCGATGCCGTCGCGCCCTGCCCTGCCACTGTTGTTGCTCCTGCTGATCTCTTGCGCGTGCCGCGGCTCGGACTCCAAGTCCTCGGACGCGGGGGCTCCGGGAGCCACGCCCCAGAACACCGGGAGCGCACCACGGGACATGCGAGACGACGTGCTCTCGCACCGCACGCCCTACATTCCTCCGCAGTGCTACACGAAGACGAAGGACTCGCTGGGGCGCACGCACAACCCGTGCTTCGTGTGCCACCAGGGCTCCCTGATTCCCAACTACGTCGACGACGCTGCCCTTCAGCTCGACTTCTCCTTCCCTTCGACGGCTCGGCGCAACCCGTGGACCAACCTCTTCGTGGATCGCCGGGCGGCCATCGCGGCCACCTCGGATGAGGAGATCCTCGCCTGGGTTCGCCAGAGCAACTACCTGGCACCGGATGGAACGCCCCTGCTCGCACGAACGCTGCAGCAGGTTCCGGCGGACTGGGATCTCGATCACAACGGCCGCTGGGACGGGTGGATCCCGGACATCGCCTTCTCCTTCGACGCGCTCGGCTTCGATCACCGGCCGGATGGCAGTCTCACCGGGTGGCGCACGTTCGCGTACTACCCCTTCCCTGGCACCTTCTGGCCTACCAATGGCTCGTTCGGCGACGCACTGATCCGTCTCCCCGAGGCGCTCCAACAGGACGAGAACGGCAAGGCGGACCTCGAGGTGTACGCCGTGAACCTCGCCATCCTCGAGGCGCTGGTGGCTCGCAGGGATGTCTCCATTCCTCCCACGGCGGAGGGACGGCTCGGGGTCGATCTCGATGGAGATGGCCGCCTGGGGACTGCGAGGCAGGTCAAGTTCACGTGGGATCCCCCCCAGCACACCATGAGTTGGGTGGGACGCGCGCGGGTGCTCCAGCAGCAGGGCGAACTCCACCTGGCGGCCGGGCTGTTCCCAGAGGGGACCGAGTTCGCGCACACTGTGCGGTACCTGGATGTGGTGGACGGCAAGCCCCGCATGGCGGCTCGGCTGAAGGAGCTGCGCTACATGGTCAAGAAGGGCTGGCTCACCTACGGCGCTCACATGCAGGCCGCGAACCGAGAGGCCTTCGAAGCCCAGCAGACGCCGGACAAGACTCGCAGTGTGGGAGTCCCCTCCGAGCAGGGGCTCGGCAATGGAGCGGGATGGAGGCTCCAGGGCTTCATCGAGGACGCCAGAGGCCAGCTCCGTCCGCAGAGCCGGGAGGAGCACGCGTTCTGCCTCGGCTGCCACTCCGGCATCGGCGCTACGGATGACAGTGTCTTCTCCTTCGGCCGCAAGCTGCCGGACTCCGCCTTCCAGGCCGGGTGGTTCCATGCCTCGCAACGCGGCCTCGAAGGAGTACGCGAGCCCGTGCGCGCGGACGGCCGCGGCGAATACGCTTACTACCTGGAGCACAACGGCGCCGGAGATGAACTCCGCGCGAACACCGAGGTGATCTCGCGCTTCTTCACTCCTGAGGGCGCCCTTCGCCCTGAAGCTGCCGACGCCCTGCGTGCTGATATCTCGACCCTGCTCCTACCGAGCCCCAAACGCGCCCTCCAATTGGACAAGGCGTACCGGCTGATCGTTCGTGAGCAGAGCTTCACGCGTGGGCGCGACGCCATCCTCGAGCCCGCTGCCCAGGTCCATCGCGAGGTTCCCTCGGGAGATCCCGCCCTGGAGACGGGCGTGGGCGATCCAATCCCCGGGCCGCGCGAGGGCACGATCACCCGCTACCCGGGGTTGCCTTCGGGAGGAGAGAAGGTCTCGGTGCCGGGAAGGAAGACCCGTGCTTCTCAAAGCGGACGGCTGGCGGACACTCGCTGATTCGAAAGACGTGCACGCAACAGCATGCGCTTTCATCAAGCGCCGCACCTCCTGAACCTCGGGGAGGTGCCCCTGTCGGGCGCGACCGCGGCCAACTTGTATGCTTGTCGGACAGGTTCGGAATCAACGCGACCGACAGGGAGCTCTCATCCCAAGCGTTTCGCACCAAGGGCTGGCGCCCACTCCTCATCTGACAGTCAGCACCACCTTGCCCACCGTCTCCCTGCCCTCCAATCGCCGGTGTGCCTCGGCGGCTTCGGCCAGCGGGAGCTTCAAGCCGATGAGGATCCGGAGCTTCCCTTCCGCGACGTGGCGGATCAGCGACTCCAAGGCCCTCACGTGGGTTCCGGGTGGATGGGGCGTGTGCAACCAGTACGCGCTCACCTTCACGGACTTCGCGAACAGAGAATCCACATCGACGGGCGGCGGCGGCCCACTCGCGGAGCCATAGCTCACCAGGTGCCCGAAGGGGGCCAACGCCGCAAGGCTCGCGGCCCACGTGCTCGCACCCACCGCGTCCAGCACGAGGTCCACGCCCCTGCCTCCCGTGCGCTGATGGACCTCCGCCACCACGTCCTCATGGTCGTAGCGGATGACCTCGTCCGCGCCCAGTTCCCGGACGAGCCGCGCCTTCGCCTCACTGGATACCGTGCCGAAGACGCGCATCCCCGCCGCCTTGGCCAATTGCACCGCCAGTCCCCCCACGCCGCCCGCTGCCGCGTGGATGAGCACTGACTGCCCTTCCTGGACCTGTCCCACCGTGCGGAGCAGGTGGTACGCCGTCAGTCCCTGCACCGGCACCGCAGCCGCGACATCGAAGGGCACCGTGTCGGGCAAGGCCACGAGGCTGCTCACCGGAGCAATCGCCCGCTCGGCGTAGCTGGCCACCGTCCATGCGACGACCCGCTTCCCCACGAGGGCCTTGTCCACACCGGGGCCTACGTCGGCGACGATTCCCGCGGCCTCTGAGCCGAGGATCCGGGGCAGCGGCACCTTCGCGTCATAGAGCCCGCGTCGCCGCTCCGTGTCCGCGAAGTTCACTCCCGCCGCGTGGACGCTGAGCTGGACCTCACCCGAGCCTGGCTGAGGCTCTGGCACCTCCTCGAGGCGCAACACCTCGGGCCCCCCCGTCTGGTGATAGCGAATGGCTTTCATGGCGGACTCATATAGCGAGGCTCGCGCCGCTCCGCCCGGACTTCCCCGTCAGCGATCGCGCTGGCGGTCATGGGCCGTGCGCGGGGCTCCCCTCCGAGCGCAGTCAAACCCAAGCGCACTCAACGCTTCGGGCGCCGGTTTCCCTTTCCTCGCCCCGCTCCGCCACCGTGTCCCGACTTCCCTCCATGCCCCCGTCCCCCTCCTCCACTGCGCCCTCCCCCACTGCGCCCTCCCCCACTGCGCCCTCCTCCACCACCGCGGCCCCCGCCTCGCCGCTCTCCTCCGCCCCCTGAGCGCCCGGCTCCGTAGCGCCCGAACTGACGAGTCCCTCCTCCGTCCTCGCGTGTATCCCGTGCTGGGTGCACAACCGGACGGCCACTGCCGCTCCGGTGTCGAGGGTCGCGCTCCGCTTCGAGCTCGTCCGGGCTCCACGGCATGTCCAGCAACTCCTGCAGTTCGAGCAACGTGTCGGCCCGAATGGCGCCGCGACGGCCGCGATGCACCCCGAAACGCAAGGGGCGATCGAGCACCAGAATCTCTTCCTGCACGAGCGTGCGCGCCATCTTCTCCGGCAGGTGGAGCCGCACCACGCCGTGCAGCTTGCCGTCCGCGGCCTGCTCCACCTCGTAGCCCAGCTCCACCTCGCGATCACGGATGAGGACCGCGCCCGGCAACCTCAGGAGTTCTTCCCGGACCCCGGGCGACACCAACGAGCCCAGATCGAGACGCAGCCGGCGCTCAAGGAACTCGTCCATCGTGGTGACGCCCTGGAGCTGTGCCTCGTAGAGGGCCGTCAGCTCGAACTCGCCGAGCTTCGCCGTGCGTCCACCCGAGCGCCGCCACAGCTCTCGCACCTCCTCGATGGCCGGCAGGTTGAGGTGCACCGCCTCGTGCCGCGCCTCACCACTCGCCATCGCCTGGGCGAGCACATGCACCGCGCGCTCGGCCAGCTCCGGCCCCCATGCGCGGAACACCTCGACTTCATGCTCCAGCTCGAATCCCGAGTGCTCCAGGCTCCACTCGAGCACCAGCGACCGGCGCTGGGAGTCATAGGCCAGCTCCGACTCGCTGCGGCGCGCGTACCTTCTCAACAGATCGAGCGGGACCTGCGTTCCCTCGATCGCGGCCTGCGTGGAACCGTGGCGGTCGGCGAAGTAGCGGAGCATCCCGGCTATCGCGCCGAAGCTCCCGCAGACGCTCGTCTTCGAGACACGAGCCTCCTGCCCCCACGCCGTGCGCTCATCGATGACGAGATCAAACGGCATGAAGCGCGCGAGCAGATCGGCCAGGCGGCGAAGCACGCGCTCCCCCGCGAAGGGCATGAGTGAGGGGAGGTCGACGCCCACGCTGCGATAGATGCTGGCCATCGCCAGGGCCGCGTCCTCGATGGCCTTCACCAGCACGCCACGCCGCTCGGCCCACTGCGCCATCTTCTCCGGCTCGAACAGGTGCCGCGGCAGCCCGTACACCTCGCCGACATAGCCCGCATGCCGGTACGCATCCGCATAGAGGTTGTAGCAGGTGAGATGGTCGCTCCCGGGAACCAGCACCCCATCCAGGTTGCGCTCCTCGCGGGTCATGCGGTGGAGCGACTCGATGGCGCTGCACACGGCGAGAAACGGGAGCAGCGCGTCTTCCGCGTTGACGATCAGCTCCGCCCAGGTTCGCTCCACTGGCAGCGCCTCCACCGCGCGCCCGTACTGCGAGAGCTTCCCCTGATCATCGATGATGTTGCGATCCTGCAGCCGCTGGAACACGCGACGATAGGCGGTGCGATCGAGCGGCACGGGCAGATCCAGCGCATCCGCGCGAACGCCGAGCGCCGCCGCCGTGAGCGCCACGCGCTCCGAGTCCCCCGCGAGCTGGAACTCGGGCTCCGTGGGGCGCAGCCTGGCGAAGTCGATGTACCGATCACTCAGGATGAAGACGCGCCCGCCCTCTACGCGCCCGTGCACGCGCCCGGCCATCTGGAGCAGCTCGTTGTTCCCGAGGTGCACCCGCGTGAGCACGTTGCGTCCGCGCTCGACGAGGTTGGCAAACCGCGTGTCGTCGATGACGACCGTGTCGAGCCCCTGCACGTTGAGCGCGCTCTGCCCCGCGGCCGTCATGGCCAGCAGGTAAGGCTTGGGCTCGGTTCCTTCGAGGAACGGACGGATGGCGCGGATGGGCTCTCCGCCGTGGTAGTGCGACGCGTGGATGCCGGGCCACCGAGTGCGGACGTGCGAGGCCACCTGCTCCACCGCGGCCCGAGTGGGCAGGAAGATGCCCACTCCACGCTCCTCGTCCTCCACCGCGCAGAGGAATTTCTCGTCGAGGAACGCGAGCGGCGGCCGGGAATCCACCACCACCCGCGCCACCTTCTTCGGATCGAACGCCTGGACCTCGAGTACGTCGGCGCTGTTCAGGTATCGCGCATAGAACGACGGATCCACCGTCGCCGAGAGCCAGATGAAGCGGCAGCCCACGCGCTTGCCCAGGGCGAGGCACAACTCCAGCTCCGCGGATGTCTGGTGGATCTCATCGATGATGAGCGTGTCGTGCGGCAGGATGTCGCCGTTCTGGAACCAACGCCGAGCGATGCCCGTCGTCACGATGATGACGTTCCAGGTGGGCATCTCGGGAGTCGCCTCGCGCTCTCGATTCACCACGCCGACCCGGAGCGGTGCTCCATCCTCCGCGCCGACGATCTCCTCCGCCATGAGCCGAATGGCGAGCGTCTTTCCCGTGCCGGTTCCCGCAACGATCCCAAAGCCCTTCCCGGCTCGCGCCAGCTCGCGCACCCGCGCCCCGTGGTGCTTCTCCAGATAGGTCTCCAGCCGGAGCCCGATGGCCAGCTCGATTGTCTCGCACGCGGCGCGAGTGGGGGCGATGACGATGACACGACCCGTCTTCGGTTCGGCGGAGACGAAGGCTTCGTGGTCGGGAGGCAGGAAACGATCGGTCGGAGTACGCACGCCCGGCCATCACGCCCCAGGACGGGCCCAGATGAAAGCACTCCCGCACACATCAGGCTCAAACTCATCAACTAATGCCTTAGTTGCATTCCAACTAAGGTCTTAGTAGTTTGCCCCTCCGGAGGTTGGACCTGTGCCCAAGTCACCGCTCGAAGACGCCGCCCGGCCGCTCACGCCCGTGGAGTTGGAGCTCATGCACATCGTCTGGAAGCAGGGCGAGGTGAGCGTGGCGGACGTGCTCGAGGCCCTGCCGCCCGAGCGCAAGCTGGCCTACACCTCGGTCTCCACGGTGCTGCGCATCCTCGAACAGAAGGGGGTGCTGCAAAGCCGGAAGGTGGGGCGCGGGCACCTGTACTCAGCGCTGCTGCCACGCGAGGCCTATGAAGTCCAAAGCGTCCGGCACCTCGTGGAGACGGTATTCGAAGGAACCCCTTCCGCCCTGGTGGAGCGACTGGTCGAGGCCGTCCCTCTCTCTCCCGAGGAAGCTGCTCAGATCCGCAAGCTCCTCGACTCGAAGAGGTCCAAGCCATGAGTGCACTCTGGCGCGATGGGACCGCGCTCTATCTGAGCGTCGCGGCACTGCTGACGGTGGGCTTCGTGCTCCTGCGGGTCCCGCTCGCGGCCCTCGGGCGTCTGGGCTGGCCCATCCCAGCGCGGCAGACGCTGTGGGCCGGACGGGCCGTGCTCACTGTGGCCATCCTCCTGCCCGTGGCCTGTCTGTCGGTGCGAGGGCTCATGCCCACCGGGCCGCTCTTCACGTTTGATCGCTCCGTGGTGCGCCACACCGCGCGCCTGCCGGAGCTGGCGTGGGTCTCGACGCCTCGTGCAACGTCGCCCCGCCCTGCCGAGCCTCCTGTGCCCCTTCCAGTTGGGATGGCCGTGGTCCTCATCATCGGATCGATCTCGGTGGCACTCTGTGCTCGGCAGCTCCACCAGCACCTGCGCCTGCTGCGAAGGCTCGAAGCGATGCCTCGCCTGCGCGAGGTGGGTCGCGTGGCCGTGGTTCTCTGCGAATCGGACTCCACCGCGTTCTCAGCCTGGTTCCCGCGCCTGGGCCCCGGGCCTCGCGCATGGGTCGCCGTGCCTCCTGCCCTTCTGGAGGATGACCAGGCCCTGCGGCTGACGGTGCTGCACGAGCTCCAGCACCACCGCCAGCGAGACACGGTGCTCGCCTACCTGCGACTGATCCTGAGCGGCCTCTTCTTCTGGAACCCCGCCGTGCGGGCCTTCGGCCGGTGGCTCGCCACCTGCCAGGAGTTCGCCTGCGATGAGGCGCTCGTATCCGGAGGCAAGGCGCGTCCCCATGACTACGCGCGGTGCCTCTTCGAGGCGGCACAGCGCGCCATCCCTTCCCGGTCCCTGCCCCTGGGCGTCACCGGAATGGCTCACCCCACGCAGCGGAGAATCGAAATGCTCTTCCAGTCCCGTACCAGCCGTCCGCACCACGCCGCTGGGCTCGTCGTCGCCGTGGCCCTGGCGCTCACCCCGCTGGCGCTCTGGGCCCAGAGCGCCGCCCAGGGCCGAGCCGTCACGCTCGCCGAGGCGAAGGCACTCGCTCAGGCCAGCCAGAAGCAAGGCGATCTCCCCGTCATCGTGGACGAGATGGTGGTGGAGAAGCTCAACAAGCTCATCTCCACGCCCAAGGGCCGAGCCTTCATGCAGAAGGCGCTGACGAACCTGACCACCCACCGAGAGGCCCTCTTGAGTTCCCTGCGAGCGAAGGATCTGCCCGAGGGGCTCCTGGCGGTGGCCGTCATCGAGTCCGCGGTGAGCAACCTGCCGGAGATCTCGAAAGAGACGTCGCTGGCTCCGGGAATGCGCGGCGCGGGCGTGTGGATGTTCATCCCCTCGACGGCGCGCAAGTACGGGCTGACGGTGGATGCCCAGCGTGACGAGCGGCTCGACGTCGCGCGGGAAACACAGGCCGCGGCGGCCCTCTTCTCCGACCTGTACGGCCGTTACGGGGACTGGCGCCTGGCGCTCGCGGGCTACAACCAGGGCGAGGAGAAGGTGGACCAGGTCATCAGCGAGACGGGCATCCGCGACGCGAGCCAGCTCGCCCGCGCCGGCCACATCAACGACTACGTGAGCACCGTCCAGGCCGGGCTGCTCATCGTGCGCAACCCGCACCTGCTCGACTGACTCACTTCGGTGAAGTGAGCTGGATGTCCCTCTTGCTGACCTCGGGCGCAACAAAGTCGAGCAACCCCGCGCCCTCCCGCGTCAACGCAGCCGAGTCCTTGCTGGAGAGCCGTTCGAAAGGCTGGATGCGCAGGGTGATAGCCCCTCGCTGCCGGGTGATCTTCCAGGTGCCGCGAACGAAGCCGTCCACGAGCACCATCTGATGCCCGAGGTGGCTCACCACCCACTTGCGGTGCTCCTCTGGGATGATGCGCGCCCGATCGACGTAGGCGACGAGCACGTTGTCGTACTCCGGCAGGAATCGCGGTGGAGCCACCGTGTCGGGATCCGGCAGCGGAGCATCGGGGAGATCGAGCAGCTCGGTGCCCTGCTCGTTGACGAAGGAGCGCAGGCGAGGCCGCAGCCGCTCGATCACCTCGCCCAGTCCGGTCAATCCCGACCAGGCTTGCACATCCCGAACACTGGCCGGACCGAACGCGGCCAGATAGCGCAACACCAGCGAGTCCGGAGCAGAGTCCTGCTCGATCGGACGACCGAGCCAGGCCTCCGCCGTGGTGCACAAGGCCTGTCCGCTGGCCCCCCAGAGACCGCGAGGAGGCACCTGAACCAACGGCACCAAAGTGCGGATGGCGTTGCCCAGGGATTCGGCATCGCGCCGGGGCCACCGCTTCCGCAGCAACAAGCCCAGCTCCGCCTTGGTGCGCGGCTTTTCCTCCGCGAGCGCCCTGCCCGCCTCCAGGAGCGCCGGAATGTCCATTCCGGCGAGGAGTCGGCCAAACGGACTGGCACTATATAAGGATCGCTCCAGCGCGGACTGCAGCACCGGGCGCAAGGACAGGCAGTCCCGAGCCGTCACCAGGTGCACCGTCGAGCGCATCAACACCGTGCGCACCGCCTCCCGGTCCTGGATCATCCGGCTCAGTTCCTCGGGGAGAAACCCCTCCAGCCGCGACCACAGCCCCACATAGGGCGACGCTGGCACCTGGGATTGCATGCCGACCAGCCGCTCGATGGCCTCGGCCGCGGACAGCTTCCACCGGCGCAGCAGCATCTGCCGCTCGAGCAGGGCCCGGTTGAGTGCTCGCGGGCTGAGCACCCGGCCCGACTCGCTGCCGGGGTCCACGGATGCCGTGTGGGGTGTCTTTCGCCTGGGCAAGCCCATCTCCCTCTCCGTCGGGTGACTGTAGGACACCCTGCACCTTGGAGCCCGGCTGTGACACCCTTCTGTCAGGTATCTCCGAGCGGGATCTCCAAGGTGGCCGTGGCCCCCTTGCCCGGCCCCTCGCTCTCCAGCGTGAGGCGCCCTCCCATCATCTGTGCCGCCAGGGCGCTCGTATGGAGGCCAAAGCCGTGCCCCTCCTTCCGCGTGGTGAACCCGTGGGAGAAGAGGTGCTCCCGGATCTCGGGGGCAATCCCCGCGCCGTTGTCCACCACCTGGACACGCACCCGGTTCTCCAGACGTTCGAGCCGAACGAGCAAGCTCCTCTGTCCAGCGGGAGACGAATCCAGCGCGTCCTTGGCGTTGCTGATCAGGTTGATGAGGATCTGCAGCACCTTGTGCTTATCGGCGCGGATGCGAGGCACCGGTGAGAGCTCTCGCATGGCGGAGACGCCATGGCGCTGGAGCGCCGCCATCTGGATGCGCAGCGCATCCTCGATGAGCTGTGACAGATCGCACTCCTCCACCAGCAGCGTGGTCCTGGCGTAGTTCTGCTGCACCTGGACGATGACCCGGATGTGCTCGATGTGCTGGCCCATCGTCCACAAGCCCTCGCGCAGGCGCTCATGCTCGCGGAGCAGCTCGTCTCCCAGCTCTTCCAGATAGGAGGCCAACCGAGTGCCGCGAGGATCCCTCGTGAGGAAGTGCACCAGTTCCTCGGGGCTCTGCTTCAACATGGAGGAGGCCTTCTTCACCCGGTCGATACGCGAGCCATTCAGTGTCCCGAGCATCTCCTCGAAGTTGATGACAGTGCTGGTGAGCACATTGCCCACGCTGTGGAGCACGTTGGAGGCCACCTCCGTCATGCCCACCTCGCGAGCCGTGTCCACCAGCCGCTCCTGGAGTTCCCGGAGCTCACGCGTGCGCTCCTCCACCCGCCGCTCCAAATCGTCATTGGCCCGGCGCAGCGCCGCTTCAGCCCGCTGGATATCTCCATACAGCCGGGCGTTCTCGATGGAGATGGCGGCCTGGGACGCCAGGTGCTTGAGCAGTGAGAGCCGTCCCGGGGTGAAAGCGTTCGTGGCGAGGTTGTTCTCCAGGTACAGCACTCCGTCGAACGACTCCTGGCGCAGAAGCGGCAGGCACAGCAGGGAACGAACCCCGCCGCCCTCCAGGTACGCATCGGACGAGAAGGAGTGGGGCTTCGAGGCGTCTCCGACGAGCACGTGCTCACGCGTGCGCTTGACGTAGGCGATGAGCGACCACGGCAGCCTGCGGGAGGATTCCTCCTCGGAAGAAGCCGAGAACCAGCCCTGGGAAGCACCCGAGGTGGCCACCACTACGAGCGTGTCGCCCCGCGCCAGCAACAGGGCGCCACGCTGGGCCCCCGCATTCTCGAGGGCCACCTGCATCAGCATGGCCACGAGCCGCTCCAGCACGATCTCACTGGAGATGGCGAGTTGGGCCTTCACCACCGTGAGCGCGTCGATCTGCATCGAGTCCGTGCTGGTGGTCGTGGTGGTGGTGGTGAGATGCCCCGTGCGACTCGACGGGGACACCAGCTCCGGCCACTGGGCCTCCAGGTGCTGGACCTTGCCCAGGGCACCCCACTGCCCATAGGCCGTGTGGGCCGCGTGTGCGAAGGCCCGGAAGATGCTCGGCGCCCGACGCGTGTTCCAGAAGCGCGCCGCGAGCTCGTTCGCCAGGCCCACGTTCTGGATGAAGCCGTTCTCCTGGGCCGAGTGGATCGCCTCCTCGTACGCGGTGGTTGCCTCATCCCGCTGCCCGGTGACACGGGAGATCTCCGCGAACACCATCCGCTCGGGCCCGAGGAAATTCTGGGGGCACTCCCTGGCCCACTCCGCGAGCTGGTGGTGGTGCCGCCTCATGTCGTCCAAGAACTCGCGCTGCTGGTCGGGCGTCACGCCGTCGAAGCAAGCGGCCAGCGTCAGCGCACGGTAGAGGTGGTAGTCCAGAAGCTGGATCAGTCCGAACGAGGACCAGAGGAACGGCGCGACCTTCTCCCCCGCCTCTCGCGCCTGCTCGAATTCGCCGCACATGAAGCGCGACTGCATCTTGGTGAGCCAGTACCAGCAATGCAGCGTGGTCAGGCGGTTCGGCGTCAATCGAGCTTCGAAGCCCTGCTCGTCGAAGCCATCGTCATCCAGCCTGTTGAATGACGACGTCAATCCACGCATCTGCTGCGAGTACTGCTGGGCGAGGCGGATGACATCATCGATGTCGGCGTAGCCTACCTTGCGAGCGAAGTCGCGGCGCGAGACGGCCTCCTGGTAGACGTCCTCCAGGCGGTGCCCGAGGCTGAGCCGATCCGTGACGATGTGCGAGCAGCAGAAGCAGGCAATCGGAAAGTCTCCTGCCTGGAGCGAGTACTGGAAGCCAGTGCGAGCCAGCTCCAGTGACGAGTTCATGGGCTGCGTCCAGGGGTTGAGCGTCTCCTGGGCGAAGAGCACCTTGCCGCGGAAGGCGAAGAAGCGGTGGCGCTCGACGAGTTCCCGCGCGAGCAGGCCGAAGGCATGGCCTTCCTGGTACCGCTTGAAGAAGGACCCGGTCACCACGCCGAACCAGCCATAGCCGTGCGTGCCCCCCTCGGTGTTGCCGTACCGAAGCGACAGGGAGACCACCCGGCACAGTTGGAGCGCGAGCAGGTTGTTGTCCGTGAAGTACGAAGGGGCGAACAGCGCGCTGAGGACGTGGATGGCCGCCTGCATGTCGGGGTCGGTCATCAGCGGAAGGTCCACGAGGCTCTCGACGGACCGCTCTCCCATGAGGTTCCACACCTCATCGTGGGCCGCCACCACCTCCTCCCATGCGGGATGAGCTGACATGGGCATGCCCACCGAGCCCAGGAACTCCAGCAGACAATCCACGGCCTGGGGGATCTCTCCAACGACGAGGTGCAGCTCACTCCTCAGGCAGGCCGCGGCCGCCATGTCCGTGCGCGTGCGCGCCCGGCGTTGCAGCTCCTCGACCAGGTGGCGCACCTCCGCGAGGTTGCCGCTCATGAACTCGCACGTCGCCTGGGACATCTCGATCTTGAAGGTCAGCTCGTAGTCCGTCTGCCAGGGATCCTCCGGGAAGAACTCGAGCGCCTTCTTGAAGTAGACGACGGCCGACTGGTGCGCCATGGAGGCCTTGGCCTTCAACCCCGCCTCCGCGTTCAAACGCGCGACGCGCAGACGCTCTTCGGGCTCCTGGATGAGCTCAGCCCCCGCGTTGAGCTGGCTCACCACATCGAAGAGCTTCTCGTGCACCTCATCGGGAGAGAGGCTGGCCAGCAACAGTCGTCCGATGCGCAGGTGCACGGCCTTGCGATCCTGCTCGGGGATGAGGGCATGAGCCGCCTGCTGGATGCGATCGTGGAGGAAGCGGTACTGCTCCGGTCCGCTGCGTGCCAGGAAGCCCTCCTGGAGCACGGGCTCCAATTCCTGCTCCACCTGCTCCGGCTCCAGGCTACCCGAGAGGGTGGCCAGCATCGGGAGCGAGAACGCATGCCCCACGCAGGCCGCCAGCCGCAGCAGGTGCTGCGTTCCAAAGGAGAGCTGACGCAACCGGCCCACCATGAAGTCCACGACGTTGTCGGAGTAGCCGCGGGCCTTCACTCCCTCCGCGTCCCACCGCCATCCCCGCTCCTGCGTGCGCACGAGCAGGCCGTCCTGATGCAGCGTGCTCAGCAACTGAACGAGGAAGAAGGGATTGCCCGCGGTCTTCTCGTGGACTCGCGCCGAGAGGGGCTCCACCACTTCCCTGTCCGCACCTGGGAGCGAGTCGGCCACGAGTTGCTGGACCTGCTCGAGACTCAAGGGCTCGAGCCGAAGATCCGCCACCCGCGCGCCCGCCTTGCGGATCTCTTGCAGCGCCAGAACGAGGGAGTGCGAGGGACTGAGTTCGTTGTCGCGGTAGGCGCCGAGCCACAGCACCGGAGGCATGCCCTCCTGGGTGAGCAGGTGCTGGATGAGCCGAAGGCTGGCCAGATCCGCCCACTGAAGATCATCCAGGAACACGGCGAGCGGGTGCTCGGCGGTGGCGAAGACAGCGAGGAAGCGCTGGAAGGTGCGGATGAAGCGGTTCTGCGCCTCGGCGGGAGGCAGCTCGGGGACCGGCGGCTGGGGGCCCGCGATGAACTCCAGTGGAGGAACCATGTCCAAGAGGAGCTGCCCATGTCCCTCCCAGGCCTGGAGCAGGCGCTCGCGCCAGCGGGCGAGCGACTCGTCACTGCCTGCCAGCAATTGCTCCACCAGCCCATGGATGGCTTGCGCCAGGGTCGCGTAGGGGATGTCCCGTTGGAACTGATCGAACTTGCCGGTGAGGAAGAAGCCGCGCTGGCGCACCACCGGTTTGTGCAGTTCGTGCACCACCGAGGACTTGCCCAGTCCGGAGTAGCCACTGACCAGGATGAGCTCGGGCCGGCCATCCTGGACCACCCGCTCGAAGCCCTCGAGCAGGGCAGTGACCTGCGCGTCCCGTCCATACAGCCGCTGCGGCAGTTGGAAGCGGAGAGGAACATCCTCCGTGCCCAGAGGGAATTCCTCGAGCGCGCCCCGGCGCAGCCCCTCGCGGCACCGCTCGAGATCGGCCTTCAACCCCTCGGCGCTCTGGTAGCGCTCCTCGGCGACCTTGGCCAACAGCCGCATGACGAGGGAAGACACCACGGCCGGAATGCTCGGAATGAGCTTGTTCGGAGGCTTGGGCAGCTGCGCCATATGGGCGTGGAACCACTCGAGCGCATCGCGCCCGCGAAAGGGCAAGGTTCCCGTCAGCAGCTCGTAGAAGGTGACGCCCAGCGAGTAGAGATCGGTCCGATAGTCCACCGTGCGGTTCATGCGGCCGGTCTGCTCCGGCGACATGTACGCGAGCGTCCCCTCGATCAGGTTCGTGGGAGCCGCCTCGACGTGTTCGATCTGCTGGAGCGTGGCGGTGCCGAAGTCGATGACGCGTGCCTCTCCCGAGGGCAGCAGGATGATGTTGGAGGGCTTGATGTCCTTGTGGATGACATTGTGGCGGTGGATCTCCGCCAGGGTGGAGGCCAGGGAGATCGCCACATCGAGGAATCGAGCCACTTCGAACGGCTGACCGATGAACTCGGACAGCGGCGTGCCCTCCACCTCCTCCAGGAGCAGCACCGGGCGCTCGAAGACGAGCTCACAGGAGTGAGCCTTGGGTACGCCGCTCACATCCCGGAGCCGCTGCAGGATCCCGAACTCGCGGCGGTAGCGCTCACGCTCTCGGGGAGAGGGAGACACCGCCATCGGCGTCTTGATGATGCCTTTGAGGCTGTCGACATTCCGTACCGCGTGAAACAGGATATTCGAGCCCGTTGGCCTGACGGCACCCAGGAGCGTGAAGCCCGGAATATTCGCCATTGATAAAGTCTACACCCAGGAAAGAAACTTACTCCCCGGGTACCTGTACACCCCCCAAGCCGTGCCGGAGGACACTCACCCAGAAGTCTGGCGCAGCACGAGCAGCCGGAGCTCGGTCATGTCCTCGATGGCGTACTTCACGCCTTCGCGTCCCAGGCCCGAGTTCTTCACTCCACCATAGGGCATCGTGTCGACGCGGAAGCTCGGCACGTCGCCGACGACGACGCCTCCCACTTCCAGTTCGTCCCACGCCTGCATCGCCCGGGACAGATCCTGCGTGAAGATTCCCGCCTGCAGTCCGTAGCGCCCGTCATTCACGGCCCGGAGCGCCTCGTCGAACGAGCGGAAAGGCTGCAGCAGCACGACCGGCCCGAACGCCTCCTCCGCGCTCAGCGGCTCGTCCGCGGGCACGCCCTCCAGCACTGTGGCCTCGAGCAGCGCTCCACGCCGCCCTCCTCCCGTCAGTACGCGCGCCCCGCGCTTCACGGCACTCTGGATCCAGCCCTCGAGTCTCTTCGCGGCGGGCTCGTCGATCATGGGCCCGAGCGTGGTGGCCTCGTCCCGGGGATTCCCCGCACGCAGGGCCTTGGCCCGTGCCACCAGGCGCTCTCGCAATCCTTCGTATACCGACTCGTGCACGAGCACGCGCTGGACGGAGATGCAGCTCTGACCGGACTGGAAGAAGGCGCCGAGGGCGATGCGGTCCGCGACGAAGTCCAGGGACTGCCCCGGGTTCTGGTCCACCACGCAGGCCGCGTTGCCGCCCAGTTCCAGAACCACCTTCTTGCGGCCCGCTCGGGCCTTGAGATCCCACCCCACCTTCTCCGAGCCGGTGAACGAGAGCAGCTTCAGCCGATCATCCTCGATGAAGGGGCCCACGTCCTCGAGGCGCGTCGGAATGACCGAGAAGGCGCCTTCGGGCAAGGCCGTCTCGGCGAGCACCTCGGCCATGATCATGGCGCTCACGGGGGTGCGATCCGACGGCTTGAGCACGAACGGGCAGCCCGCGGCGATAGCGGGCGCCACCTTGTGCGCCACCAGGTTGAGCGGGAAGTTGAAGGGCGTGATGAACGAGCAGGGGCCCACGGGCACGCGCTGGGTGAAGCCCCGGTAACCGGCCGTCCGCTTCGACACCTCCAGGTTCAGCACCTCGCCCCCACCGCGCACGGCCTCCTCGGCTGCCGCCTTGAACGTCTCGATCAGACGGGTGACTTCGCCGCGCGCATCCCGGATGGGCTTGCCGGCCTCGCTGCAAAGCACGAGCGCCAATTCCTCGGCCCGCTCCCGGAAGCGGCGGACGCAGTGCTCCAGCACCTCCTGCCGGACATAGGGCGCCAGCTTCCGCATCGGCTCTGTCGCGCGCACCGCGGCAGCGATGGCCTCCTGCACAGCGGCTGCGTCCGCGAGCGCCACGCGCGTGACGATCTCTCCGGAGTATTTGTCGGTCACGGCCAGCTCCGCGTTGGGCTGCCGCGGACGGTTGGCCAGGTAGTACGGATAGCGTTCAGCCAGCATGGTGTTCCTCGCTTCCAATCAGAGTGTCATGCCTCAACGAGCGGCGCCTTCCTCGGGCCCCGCTCCGAGCGCGCGCGTGTTGTCCGAATAGTCGATGGGCAGGTCGATGACGTGCACTCCACCGGACTCCAGGCAGCGCGTGAGCGTGGCGCCGAACTCCGTGGCGCTCGTGGGGCGGTGCCCGCGTGCGCCATAGGCCTCCGCATAGCGAACGAAGTCCGGGTTGCCCAACTCCATGCCGAAGTCCGGGAGTCCCATCTCCCCCTGTTTCCAGCGAATCATCCCGTACCCATCATCGCGCACCACGACCACCGTCAGGTCCAGCTTCAGGCGAACCGCCGTCTCGAGTTCCTGCGAGTTCATCATGAATCCACCGTCGCCACAGACCGCAAGCACCTTGCGGCGAGGGTAGACCATCTTGGCCGCGATGGCGGAGGGGAGCCCGGCCCCCATTGTCGCGAGCGCGTTGTCGAGCAGCAACGTGTTGGGCCGCCGGCAGCGGTAGTAGCGAGCGAACCAGAGCTTGTACATGCCGTTGTCGAGGCACACGATCCCGTCATCCGGCATGACGCGCCGCACCTCGGCGACGAGCCGTGCGGGGTAGATGGGGAACCGGTTGTCATCCGTGCCCCGCGCGAGCTGCGCATCGAGCCCCGCGCGAGCCCGCTCGAAGGGCGCGAAGTCCCAGTGGGCACGAGGGCCTACCCCCTCCGCGATGCGCCACACGGCGTTGGCGATGTCGCCCGTCACCTGCACCTGCGGGAAGTACACGGGGTCCACCTCGGCGGAAGAGAAGTTCAAGTGGACCACGGTGCGGCGGGCGTCACGCATGACGAAGGGAGGCTTCTCAATGACGTCATGGCCCACATTGACGATGCAGTCCGAGGCCTCGATGGCGCGGTGGACGAAGTCCCCATCCGAGAGAGCAGCCGTGCCCATCCAGAGCGGGTGCGTCTCGTCCACAACGCCCTTGCCCATCTGGGTGCTGAAGAAGGGCATCCCCACACGGTCCACGAAGACGCGAAGCATCTCCGAGGTGAGCTTGCGGTTGGCGCCCGCGCCGATCATGAGCAGCGGACGGCGGGCGGACGCGATGGCCTCGACCGCCTGCGCGATGGAGCCCTCATCGGCCACGGGACGGCGGGAGACGATGGGCGCGAGCGGTGCGGCTTCGGTGAACTCACGAGCCACGTCCTCGGGCAATTCGATGTGCGTGGCACCGGGGCGCTCTTCCTCCGCGCGACGGAGTGCCTCGCGCACCGCCGATGGGACGTGCTCCGCGGAGACGAGCGTGCGGGTGGACTTGGTGAGCGGCCGCATCATCCCGACGACATCGACGATCTGGAAGTGGCCCTGCTTGCTGACCTTGATGGGCTTCTGACCGGTGAGCATGACCATGGGCATGCCACCGAGCTGCGCGTACGCCGCGGCAGTGACGAGGTTGGTGGCGCCTGGCCCCAGCGTCGACAGGCATACGCCGGCGCGTCCGGTGAGCCTGCCCCACGTGGCAGCCATGAAGCCCGCGGCCTGCTCGTGGCGGGTGACGACCAGGCGCATGCCCGCGGCGCGCATGGACTCGAGGAGATCCAGGTTCTCCTCGCCGGGAAGCCCGAAGACGTAGCGCACGCCTTCTGCTTCAAGCGCTTTGACGAACAGATCCGATGCTTTCATGGGGTGTCTCTCCTCGTGGACGAGGGGAAATCTACGCGCCGGGCTCGATTCGTCTAATCGTTTGTTTCCATGGGGTCGATAGGCACCATCTATGATGGGGGAATGGAGCTCCGCCACCTGCGCTACTTCTCCGCCGTCGCCGAGGTGCTGCACTTCGGCCGCGCGGCCCGACGCGTCCACGTCTCCCAACCCACGTTGTCGCAGCAGATCCGCCAGCTCGAAGAGGAACTGGGGACGCCGCTCTTCGAGCGTGCGCGGAGCGGCGTGCGGCTGACCCAGGCGGGAGAGCTGTTCCGCACCTACGCCTCACGCGCGCTGGAGGACGTGGATGCCGGGAAGGTGGCGGTGGGAGCGCTGCGGGGGCTGACCACGGGAACGCTGCGAGTGGGCTACCCCCCGAGCATGCGAGGCGTCGTGGTGCCCGCGCTCGCGGCCGTGCTGCGCAGGCACCCGGGGCTGGAGCTGAGCGCTGAGGAGGCACTCGTGCGCCGGGTGGAGCGGCGGCTGGCGGACGGCAAGCTGGATGTGGGGCTGGCCTACGCGCCCGCCCGCCTTCCGGACCTCGACGCGGAGCCTGTCTTCGACAGCAAGCTGGGGCTCGTGGTCGCGCGGGGGCATGCGCTGGCGAGCATGGAGTCCGTGGGAGCAAAGCAGCTGGCGAACGAGCCCTTCGCGCTGCTCTCCCCAGGTCTGCGCGTGCGCACGCGAATCGATGCATGGTTCGCCGCGACGCGGATCGCGCCCCCCGTTGCGCTCGAATCGAACGCGGTGGCCACCGTGCTGGCCATCGTGCGAGCGGGCCTCGCCGTCACCGTGCTCCCCGAGCCGCGCCTCTCCGAGGCCGAAAAGTTGGTGGTGAAGCGGCTCTCCCCCACTCCGCGCTCGGAGCTCGCTGCACTGCTCTGGCGCAAGGGAGCCCCCCGCCCGCCCGCAGCGGAGCTGTTCGCGGCGGAGGTGCGGGAGCAGGCAAAGGCGCTCCCAGCGTAGGCCTGGAAGCGAACTCAGGCCCGCAGGCTTGATCGAGCCGTGGGCGAGAGTCTCAGGATCTCAGGCGAGGACTTCAGCCAGCGCTTCAATGCCGGCTCGATCTGCTCACTCCAGGCCCGAGAGTCCTTCAAGCGAGCCAGACGCTCACGATAGGCACCAAGCGGGAGCAACGCCGAGAACCAGACCAGAACGTTCTCCCCTTCCCTCACTGGCAGGGCTGGAAAGTCGTTGGCGCTCGCCTCCGTCTTGAAGTGAGCCATGACAGGGATGCCCGCCGCCTCCACTGCGGGCTTCAGCTCCTGCTCGAAGAAGCGGAGCACCCCATCGTCCACAGCCGACTCGAGCGAGTACACCGTGGCGACGATCTCCCCCTGAGAAATCTCAGTGGCGCCCACGGGGGGCCGCGCAACCAGGTGCCGCTCGAAGCCAGAGCCGAGCCGGGTGGGCGCGAGCTGCAGGACGTTCGTCGAGTCCACCATGGTGGCGTTGGCGGCCTCGCGATGCCTTTTCCAGACGGGACCGCCGTAGAAGGCCGCGAGCGCGCGAGCCCGCTCCGCCCTCTGGGGGAAGCCTCTCAGCCAGACGAAGCGATCCGGCCTGTCGAGATCCCGGAACTGCCCCAGGATCCGCATCCCCAAGGCCTCCTGGCTCTCGACGAACTCGCGATCGAACAGCTCGATGAGCGTGTCCCGCTGTCTTGGATGCAGCGTGTACTGCCGAAGCTCAACGAGGGTGCAGTCCGGTCCACCTGGCGCCGTGGCCATCTCTGGGTTCTCCGCGGGGGGCTGTGTGCCAGCAACGCGCTGGCACCACGCACTGTCCCCCGCCGGAGTGGCCATCCGAAATGACCACTTCCGCCGGACTTCACATGACCACTGCGTCCGAGCCGCTCACTCGAACTCGAGAGCGCGCGCGAAGTCGGCGGGGTTGGTGGCCGCGCCCTGCGCCGTCTCCAGGGTGATGATGCCGCCGCGGTACAGCTGGCTCAGGTGCTGATCGAAGGACTGCATGCCGTAGGTGTCGCGGCCCTTCTCGATGACGTCCTTGAGCTCGTTGGCGCGGTCCTCGCGGATGTACTCCTGGACGGTCTTCGTCTGGACCATGATCTCCAGCGCCACCGCGCGGCCCTTGTTGTCCCCGCGAGGCAGCAGGCGCTGGGAGACGGTGGCCTTGAGGCTGTCGGCCAGACGCATGCGCACCATCGTCTGCTCCTCCGCGTTGAACACGGAGACCAGACGGTTGATGGTGCGCGAGGCGTCCGTCGTGTGCACCGTGGAGAGCACCAGGTGGCCCGTCTCGGAGGCCTTGAGGGCGATGTCGATCGTCTCCGTGTCGCGCATCTCGCCCACGAGGATGACGTCCGGGTCCTGCCGGAGTGCCGCGCGCAGCGCCATGGCGAAGCTGCTGGTGTCCGGGCCGATCTCTCGCTGGGAGATGGAGGACTTGACGTTCTTGTAGATGAACTCGATGGGATCCTCGATGGTGAGGATGTGCAGGCTCTCGTTGTGGTTGATGTGGTTGATCATCGCCGCCAACGTGGAGCTCTTGCCCGAGCCCGTGGCCCCCGTCACGAGCACCAGACCGCGGTCCTGGCTGGCAATCGTCTTGAGGACCTCCGGCAGCCCGAGCCCCTCCATGGTGGGCACATTCGCCGGGATGATGCGGAGGATGACCGCGAGCGTGCCTCGCTGCCGGTAGATGTTGACGCGGAAGCGCGCCACGCCGACCAGGCCGTACGAGCCGTCATGCTCTTGAAGGCTGTCGATCTGATTCTTCACGTTCGGCTCGTGAATGAGGTGGAGGGCCACCTCCCGCGTGTGCTCGGGCGCCAACTTGTCCATGCGAAG
Organism: Hyalangium versicolor; assembly: GCF_020103695.1. Classification (GTDB taxonomy): domain Bacteria; phylum Myxococcota; class Myxococcia; order Myxococcales; family Myxococcaceae; genus Hyalangium; species Hyalangium versicolor. The sequence goes on along the minus strand of NZ_JAHXBF010000003.1, from coordinate 10,992 downwards.
CGGACGCAGCACACCGTTGACGCGGTAGATCGGCGGATCACCGGGGCGAAAGTGGATATCCGAGGCGCCGTTCTGCACGCCCACCGTGAGAAGCTTGTCGAGTGTAGCCTTGTCCAGGACTCTGACCTCGCGAGAGTCCAGGACCCTAGCACCCTGGGGCCCGATTCCAGAAGGTTCTGCACCTTCTACCTGGGTTCACCCCATGTCCCTGGCCAGCCGGGAGGGAGCCTGGGTGTCCCCCCGCTCGGAGGCACCGTGACCTTCCCGGCACGGCCCCCTTCCAACGCAAGCCCCACGAGTAGCAGCTTCCCTTCTACGCGCCGTTCAGGTGGCCCTGGGTGTCGATCCGTCCGTGCAGGGGAGCGCTCCGGGGACTGCGCCTGCTCGCCCTGAGGCAACGGGTAAAGACAGACACCGGTTGACAACGGGCGCCTCTGCCTTAAATATGGGCCCGTCATGAGGCCCGTCTCCACCATTCTGGGTGTGCCGTTCGTGCGCGTACTCGCGCCGATGGCGGACGTGCATCTGGCTTCCCGCAACAAGGTGCTGCTCGACATTTGATCAGGCGGACCGAGGTCCCCTGGCTCGCGGGTGTACTGGTTCCCGTGTGCCGAGAGGACTCGGTTCCGCCTCGGATCAACCTCGGCCTTCGTGTGTCCTCACGCTGACCTGAGCGCCCTCTGAGGGCTGCTCCCGGGCATGCGTGTGTCCGCTCGACGGGCCGCGGGCCAATTCCTCTTCAACCAGTGTCTGTCTTTCGACCCGCGGGTGGTTTCACCCGGCGGGAATGGGATGTTTTTATGTCTCGCACGACACGTATCGAGCGCTACCGCAACATCGGCATCATGGCCCACATCGACGCGGGCAAGACGACGCTCACCGAGCGGATCCTCTTCTTCACCGGGCGCATTCACGCCATGGGCGAGGTGCACACGGGCTCCACCGAGATGGACTGGATGGTGCAGGAGAAGCAGCGCGGCATCACCATCACCTCGGCGGCCACCACCGCCCTCTGGAAGCCGATGCGCGGGCCCTTCGCGGGCACCGCTCACCGCATCAACATCCTGGACACGCCCGGGCACGTGGACTTCACCATCGAGGTGGAGCGCTCGCTGCGCGTCCTGGACGGCGCGGTGGCGGTGTTCGACGCCAGCCAGGGCGTGGAGCCCCAGTCGGAGACGGTGTGGCACCAGGCCAACCGGCACGGTGTGCCCCGCATCGCCTTCCTGAACAAGATGGACAAGGTGGGCGCGGATTTCGCCATGAGCGTGCAGTCCATCCGCCAGCGGCTGGGCACCAACCCCGTGCCGGTGCAGTTGCCCATCGGAGCGGGAACGGAGTTCCGCGGGCTCGTGGACGTGGTGCGCATGAAGGCCTTCTTCTTCGACGAGGCGTCGGGAGAGCCCTCCGAGGCGAGGGAGATCCCCGAGCCGCTGCGCGCCGAGGCGGAGGCCCTGCGCCTGCGGCTCATCGAGGCGTGTGCGGACGTGGATGGCACGGTGATGGGCAAGTACGTGGAGGGACGGGTGGCGGAGATCACGGAGGAGGAGTTGGAGCGTGCGCTCCGCACGGGCACCGTGCAGCGGCAGTTGGTGCCGGTGCTCGTGGGGGCGGCCTTCAAGAAGAAGGGTGTGCAGATGCTGTTGGATGCAGTGGTCAACTACCTGCCCGCTCCGTCGGATCTTCCGGCGGTCGAGGGCGTGACGCCGGATACCCAGGTAAAGGTCACCCGTCCGGCGAGGGATGAGGAACCCGTGAGCGCGCTCGTCTTCAAGCTCATGCACGACAAGGCGGTGGGGAGCATTGCCTTCCTGCGCGTCTACTCGGGAACGCTGCGCACAGGCATGGCCGTGCTCAACACCCGTCAGCAGCGCCGCGAGCGCGTGGGAAGGCTCATGTTCATGCATGCCAACAAGCGCGAGGAGGTGGACGAGGTGCATGCCGGCGACATCTGCGCGGCGCTGAACCTGCGCGGGGTGCGCACCGGCGACACGCTGAGCTCGCTGGAGGCTCCGGTGGTGCTGGAGTCCGTGCACTTCCCCGAGCCGGTCATCCAGCTCGCGGTGGAGGCGCGCACTCGGGGGGACCAGCAGAAGATGGAGGAGGGACTGGCGAGGTTGGCGGCGGAGGATCCCTCGCTGCACGTGGAGGTGGACGCGGAGAGCGGGCAGCAGTTGCTATCCGGAATGGGAGAGCTGCACCTGGAGATCGTGGTGGATCGCCTGAGGACCGAGTACGGCGTGGAGGCGCGGGTGGGCCAGCCCAAGGTGGCCTACCGCGAGACGCTGCGCCAGAAGGTCCGCCAGGACTACCGCCACGTGCGACAGACGGGCGGGCCGGGACAGTACGCCCATGTGGTGCTCGAGGTGGGGCCTGGGCCGAGGGGCTCGGGGCTTGTCTTCGTGGATGACACGCGCAACGGCGTCATCCCGAAGGAGTTCGTCCCCGCCATCGAGAAGGGCGTGGCGGGCGCGATGCAGCGGGGCGTGCTGGCGGGCTACCCGGTGGTGGACGTGGAGGTGAAGCTGGTGGATGGGAGCACGCACGTGCGGGACTCCACTCCCCAGGCGTTCACCGTGGCGGGCTCGCTGGCCTTCCAGGAGGCGGCTCGCCAGGCGGGCGTGCGGTTGCTGGAGCCGGTGATGGACGTGGAGGTCACCACACCGGAGGAGTTCCTCGGGGACGTTCTCGGGGATCTGTCCTCTCGGCGGGGGCGTGTGCGGGGGATGGAGGGCCATGGGGCGGTGCGGAACGTGTCCGCGCAGGTGCCCATGGCCAGCCTCTTCGGCTACGTGACGAGCCTGCGAGGCCGCACGCAGGGCCGCGCCATGGCCACTCTGCGGCTGGCCACCTACGAGCCGGTGCCTGACGCGATGCAGGAGTCAGTGGTGGTGGCGGCGCAGCAGTAGGAAGGAAGTCAGGGCCCCGGGAACCAACCGTGTCCCGGGGCCCGCGCGGGTGGGCGCCCCCTTCGCCCGTGTCGAATCACCCGTGCGAAGTGGACGATGCGTGGGGTGGCGCTGCGGCAGGACTGTTCCCCGCCGCATTCCGCCCACGAATTGCGGCGAAGAGCACGCCCACCGCCGCCACTCCCGCGGCCACCTGGAGGCCCCGGCTGACCGCGAGGCTGAGAGCTTCTGCGGAGTCAGGCTCGGAATGGCCGGTGAGCATCGTCGTCAGGATGGCGCCCGCGAGTCCCACGCCCAGCACCATTCCGACGTTGCGAGCGGTCGCAAGTACTCCCGAGGCAATACCCTGCCGGTGGCGTGGTGCCGCACCCATGAGCGCGCTGTTGTTGGGCGCGATGAAGACGCCCGTGCCCAGTCCACACACCGCGAGCCCCAGGGCTATGTGTGTCAGCGACGTCTGCGGGCTGAGAAACGACTCGAGCAGGAGCCCCGCCGAGAGCACGGTCATGCCCACGATCGCGGGCCACCGGGAGCCGATGCGATCGGACAGCGCTCCGCTCAGGGGAGCGGCCACCATCATCACGAGCGGCTGAGCAGTCAGGAGCAACCCGGCCTGGGCTGGGTTCATGCTCCGCGCCTGCAGCAGGTAGAACGGGAGCAGGAAGACGAGGCTGTAGATGCAGATGTAGTTGAGCAGCGCGCTCGCGGTGGCGGCGGAGAAGGTGGCGTGGCGGAAGAGGCTCAGATCGAGCATCGGGGCCCGGACCCGCCGTTCCACGGCAACGAAGATCGCGAGCAGCACCGCAGCCCCGGCGAGCAGCGCCACGATGGCGGGCGAGCCCCAACCCCAGGCGTGCCCCTGGTTGAGCCCGAGCAGCAGGGCGACGAGTCCCGCCAGGAAGAGCACGGCGCCGGTCCAGTCGAAGGACTCCCCTGCTTCGGCGGGAACGTCACGCGGCACGAAACGGAGACTCAACGCCACCGCGACGATTCCCACGGGAACGTTGATGTAGAAGATGGAGCGCCACCCGAAGGTCTGCGTGAGCCAGCCACCGAGCGAGGGCCCCACGGTGAGGCCCAGGTACGTCATCATCGCCTGGAGCCCGAGCACCCGGCCGCGCTTCTCGGCAGGGAAGCTCTTGGTGAGAATGGCCGGCGAGTTGGCGAAGAGCATCGCGGCGCCCACTGCCTGCAGGGCGCGAAAGGCAATGAGCGCGTGGACTCCTGGCGCCATGCCACACAGCGCGGAGCTGATCACGAAGCCGCCAAACCCGAGCACGTACACGCCCTTGTGGCCGCGCACGTCTCCCAGGCGGCCAAAGCCCAGCAGCAGCCCGCTGACGGAGAGCAGGTACACGGTCACCACCCACTCGATGGTAGCGACGTCCGTGTGCAGGGCCTCACGCATCACCGGGAGGATGGCGTTCACGACGCTTCCATCCAGCGCGGACATGAAGGTGCCCACACCGACAGCAATCAACACCCAGGTTCCCGAGGCCCGCGCAGAGGAATGTGTCGTGGAATCAGCCATGGTCCGCTCGAGGAGCCCGTGGGTACCACGCTGGAGAGGGACCGTCGCTTCCGATCTTTGCTTCGGGCACCTTCCCACCGGCATTCGTCCTCCAGGCTACGATTCAGCCATGGAGCAAGTCTCCTGAGGGCGTATGGCCGCTGTTACAAGCTGCTCTGTACCGTCCGGGCATGCTCCCATTGAGGCGGTATGGCCCCGCTGTCGCGCTGCTCTCTCTGTGCTTGGGATGGAGCCAGGCGCCTGCTGCCGAGCCCGACCCTTCTGCGAAACGGCGCTCGAACCCTACATCCACGAACCGCTCGTCGGAGCGCAAGGCGGAAGGTCCAGCCGAACTGGCTGCGGCGATCCATCTCTACGAGCGGCTCGATTTCGAGGCAGCGCTCGAACAGCTCGGAGTCGCGAAGTCCGCAGGTTTGAGTGCCGACGAGCGGGTCCTCGCGCTCCTTTACGAGGGGATCATTCTGGCCAATCTCAGCGATGTGCAGCGTTCGAGCGATACTTTTCGTGAGGCGCTCCGCCTCCAACCCTCCGCGACCCTGCCGGTCGCTGTCTCACCCAAGGTGGAGCAGGTCTTCCGAGCGGCCATCGATGACATCCACCAGCAACTCGCAGTTCGTTCCACCCCAGTCCCACCGTCGAAGGAACCGGGAGTCTCTGCCTCTGCCACGCCGAGCACTACTTCTGAGCCGCCTTCTGTACAAACGCCAGGAGAAGCGACGCACTCACTCGCTGGCGAGAAATCACCTCCTACACGTCCTCAGCTTGACCGTGAGGCAGTCTCTGCCTCATCGGTCCAGGACAAACAGGCAGCAAACTCCTCAGAAGCCCTTACCGAATCTCGTGCTCCCACGAAGGATGCTTCATCACCCACGACTCCCTTTGCCCCTTCTTCCGCTGCTCCCTGGGTACCCGCCCCGTCTCCTTCACCTGAACCCTCCCCACGAGCCACTGGCTATCAGGTAGCCATAGCAATTGGTGCAAACCTGGCGGTGGCAGGGCTCATCGTCTACGGATCCGCATCCACAGGAAGAGTCCGCACCACCCGAGATCCTGCGCTTCGCCCGGTGGCAGCAGCGGTTGGCCTCAGCGGCCTTGCTCTGATTAGCATAGGCCTGGGGCTCCAAGCTTTCCATCAAGAACAAGTCCAGCCATCTCCTCAGAGCAGCCTCCAACCTGCCCTCTCGCTCAGTCATCAGGGTGCTTCCCTGGGCGCTCGACTGTCCTTCCAGTAATGAAGATTGGGCGCTACGAGGTTATTCGGAAGCTCGCCGCCGGTGGCATGGCCGAAGTGTTGCTCGCCAAGGTGGCTGGCCCCTTCGGATTCGAGAAGACCCTCGTCCTCAAGCGAATCCTCCCCCACCTGCTGGATGAACCCGCCTTTGTGGAGATGTTCCTCGCCGAGGCCAGGCTCGTCGCCCAGCTCAATCACCCGCACATCGTCCAGATCTTCGATTTTGGCGAAGCCGACGGCTCCTACTTCGTCGCCATGGAGTACATCGACGGCCCCAATCTGCGCACACTCGTAAGACGTGCCAGAGAACTCGACACGTTCCTGCCGTCCACCCTCTGCGCGAAGATGATTGCCGCCGCCGCCGAGGGACTGGCTTATGCCCACGACTTCCGCGACCCGGTGACGCAACAACCCCTGGGACTCATCCACCGCGACATCAGCCCGGACAACATCCTCCTGTCACGTCAGGGCGCAGTGAAAGTAGCGGACTTCGGCATCGCCAAGGTCACGGGTCATGGGCCTCAAACCCAGGCTGGGATCCTCAAGGGCAAGCTCCCGTACATGCCCCCCGAACAACTCCGGGGCCAGCCGCTCGATCGCAGAGCCGATGTCTATGCTCTCGGGCTCGTCTTCTATGAGTTGCTGACCGCGCAGAAGCCCTTCGCCGTCACGGCAGAAGAGGGAATGTTGAATGCCATCCTCTTCGAACCCTTCATCCCCGCGCAGAAGAGGCGTCCCGGGCTCCCCGAGGTCATCCAGCAGATTCTGGATCGCGCGCTCTCCAAGAATCGCGATGAGCGTTATCCAGACTGCCTCGCCCTTCAGGCGGATCTCGAGCAGTTCGTACTATCGAGGGGCGAGCCCCTGGGCGCTCTTCACATCGCTCGACTCCTTGGCCAGATGGAGGCCGATGCGGCGAAGACGACAACGCCGGTGCCTTCCACCGCCGTAGCGCTGCAGGCTCCCGTGCCTCAGAAGCAGCCTCCGTCAGTCCTCCCGTCGCAAGAGGAAGCAGAAACGACACCCGAGAGCCCGACACTCCCCGCAACGCCCCTGCCCTTCCAGCACCCGCAACGAGCAGTCCCTGCCAGCCCCCAGTTGCGTGTCTCCACAGACCACCCGGGTTCCTCCGCCGAGCCCTCCGCAACGAACACGTCCGCAGCGACGATGCGACCACGAAGGAGAGCCCACGTAGCACTCTCCACGATTGCCGCGCTCCTCACAGTCAGTGGCGGCGGATATCTGCTGTGGGGCGGCGACACGGCATCCCCCACTCAGTTCTCCACCTCCACCCCCGTGCTTGAAGTAGCCCCCATCGAGCCGCCACCCGAACATCGTGACCAGGAGCATACTCCGATATCGCAACAAGCCCCGGCACCACTGGCCTTTGCTGCTGACGCGGGACTCCCAGAACCTGCTCCGTTACCCGTACCCGATAACACGCCCGTCCCTCCGCCGACTCCGAGGCCAGCTACCGTCCGTGCCAAGGCCCCGGCTCCTCGTCCCCCGCGTCCGACCCATGCCGTTCCCGGCAAGGCTCGCATCGATTTTCGAGTCCTGCCCTACGCGACCGTCTTCCTGGATGGGAAAGAGATCGGGACGACGCCCTTCGCGGCGATCGAGATCTCGTCTGGGCGCCACATCGTCCGTCTCCTCAACCGTGAGTTCGGCGGAACAGAGACGCGCGACATCAATGTCAAGCCAGGCGAGTTCTTCATCCTCAAGCACAACTTCAGCAAGAACTGACGTCCTCCGCAAAGGCATGCATCGCTCGCATTCGATTGCCCTTATGTGAGGAAGCCATGCCGTGCTGACGCAATCGCGTGCGCAGGCTCTCCGGAAGGAAAAGCCGATCCTGAGGCTTCTTCTTCGAGAACTCCCAGCCAGACAGGTACCTGGCAGCGCCCTCCCACTCCGCCGGTGAGAGATCATCTCGCAAGAGCGCGGACACAATGACCTCCGTGGAGTGATCGAGCAGAAGGACCTCGGGAATCTCCTCGTACACGGGGAAGCCCGACCACGGGCCCTCCCCCTGACCGAACCAGCTCAGCAGCGCGCGCACGCGGGCCTCGGGATCAGGGTAGGCCGCGACCAGTGCCTCCTGGAGTGAATCCCAATCCATCCCTCTGCCGTCGTAGGCAGGATCCCAGAAGGGAGCGAGACAGGGAGGCATGGCCTGGATCCAACGCGCCTCCGCTTTCGAGTCCTCGACGCTGCGCTGCTGGGCCTCCAGGTGCTCCTCCAGGAGCCACGAGACCCCGAGCGAGGCCAGCCAGTCGAGGATGGGGCGCGGCTCGCGCAGGACGCCATGGCTCTTCCAGCGATCCCAGCTGATGGACGTACCATGGTGCACTGTGAGAACGGCCAGGAGCTTCGCGCCGTCATGGAGCTCGAGCGCGACATCCCCGGAGCACATGCACACGACCTGCGGATCCTCCTCGACGAGCTCCAGACTGCGCCCCAACTCGACGAGCTTCTCCGGAGCCCGTACCTCGATGGGCACTTCCGGAGCCTTCTCTCGCATGATCCTGGCAATGCAGACCCAGGTGGTCGAAGCGAGAACTTCAGAGAGTGCCTGCTGCGATGGGGCGACGCGCTCGTTCATGAGGACCTGCTTCCTGGGGGAACTCCTGGGTGCAGCCAGGTGGATGGAGACGCCCCGGGCCCGAATAATGCGCCGAAAATGGGCGCGGGAAGATCTTCCAGGGCGGCCGTTCACGGGGGTGAGCGCGACGAACTCGCTCAAGGTCGTGCAACCCTTCGCTTCCATTCGCTCTGGAGATTCCTGTGAAAAACGTCCTCTTGTCCGCTGTCTGTGTGTGGGTTGTCGCCTGTGGGCCCGCCGACCAGGGTGTGTCCTCGGGACTCCCGGAGACCGAGCCCGGTGCAGAGGCCAGCAAGCCGCTCCCTGGAGTGGCTTCCCCCCCTCTGGAGGGGCTCGGCGCGGAGTTGCCAGAGAAGCGCGCGCTGGGAACAGTGAACGCGGCCGCCGCTTGGAGTGTCGGCCTGAACAAGACCTCCCCTGCCGGCGTTCCCTGGCTGACCCAGAACGTCACGCTGACCGCCACCGCCAACCAGGATGTCTCCTCCACGCCCTACTACATCCGCATCCGTGATGCCTGGGGCGGTCCCATCATCGCCAACTGCGGCACTGGCACGACGTGCTCCGCCAACGTGGTCTCCACCTGGTATCACGTCCACCAGTACCAGGCGTCCATCGAGGACTACTCGGGTAACACGATCATGGCCACGGCGGTGTATTACGTGGACTGGGACTACGTGTTCACGGATCTGTCGGTCGCCTCGAGCACCGTGGGGCTCGGAGCCAGCACCACCGTGAGCGCGAGCGTCACCCGGGATCTGGCAACGGGGCCACTCTACCTCGACATCTACGACGTCACGGCGGGCACCCGCATCAAGAGCTGCGGCACGGGTTATACGTGCACGGCCACAGTCAGCCAGGCTGCGGCGGGAACGCACACGTACAAAGCCTTCCTCACCTCGTCCAACGATGGCAGCGTCTACCCGCCGGCCAACAACTTCGGAGAGACCGCTGTCCGCTACGTGACCTGGACGGGCACTGGCTATACCATCAGCCTCAGCGCGCCGGAGACCTCTTGCGAGAACTGCTTCGTCACGGTGACCGCCACGACGAACATCAACGTGGGCCCTACGGCTTATTACATCACCCTCTTCAACATGAACGGGACGTGGCTAAAGACCTGCGGCACGGGAACCTCCTGCAGCGTCCAGTTCCAGCCCAACGGAACCGAGGAGCTGGTCGCCTTCATCTCCTCCAACAACAGCACGCTGCTGCCCACCAACATCCAGGCCACCTCCAACGTGGTCGAGATCACGGAGCTCATTCCTCCGCATTGATCCACAGTGAATTCGGCACGGTTCAGGAAAAGGGCTCCCAGAGCAACCTGGGGGCCCTGTCTTCGTGGAGTCCCTCATTCTCATCGGCTGCCTGGATGCGAGCTTCGAGTTGATGCAGAAGAACCCGAACAGCTCACAGGAACCCACCATCCACTGAGAAAGAGACCGCTACGGCGTCAACGTTCGCGCCGTGGCGACTCGCGGGGCTTGAGGTTCAACCGGCGCCCGCGGCGCTCATTTTTTGCCGACACCTCCCGGGGCCGAAGGAGGCGAACGCCCCTGGGACCACAGCCTCCTCCACCATCAGGTGCGGTGATGCACGGCGACGCGGAAGAGCTGGGTGAGGGAGTAGTCCAGCAGCGACTGGCACGAGCGCATGTACCGGTGCGCCCGAAGGAACGGAAGCCACACCCGGTTGCCCACGCGCACCTGCGCCTCCTCGAGCTTCTTGCGCGGGATCCACTGCCCGCCCAGGTTGCGCACCAGCACCTGCCCCAGGTACGCGCCCACCGCTGGCACGGCATGCTCATCGATGTCGCGGCGCTCGAAGACTCTCGGGAACTCCTCATGCCAGAACTGGTAGTCCACGTCCGTGAGCGACTCGGGGGTTTCCTTGAAGACCGAGGGCACCTTTGTGTGCAGCAGCGCCACGAGGTGCTCCGCGAGCAGCGAGTAGTGTTCACTGGCGGCCTTGGGGTCCGCCACGTCCGAGGGCAGCGCGGCGACTGCGGGCAACCACTCCTCCGGATCGGGTGGCTCGTAGCGATTGAACTCGGCCACCTTGCGCTGACGCTCGCTGATGGCGACAGCCGCCACCACACGGGCCAGGAGAGGAGCGATGTCTGGATGGAAGCGGGGCTCCACGGGTGCGAGCGTGGCACTGCGCTCCCGCAGGGTGCGCAGGACGGTCTCGAAGTCGAGCTCTGGCCGGAGGTGGACGTGAGCGCGGGCCTGGGCCAGGCGTGCCTCCTCACTGGCGAAGTCAGCTGCGGTGGGACACGTCACCAGCAGGATGGAGCCGTTGGGCAACTCGTCCACCAGGTGGGCCGGCGTGGACAGCATGCGCTCACGGCCCACGGTCTCCACCAGCTTCGGGCCGAAGACGTTGAGCCAATACACCTCGTAGATCTTATCGAAGCCGTCTCTCCGTGAGATCTCCACATCGCGGCCGAAGTAGGGGGTGGGCTTGCCCCGGTTTAGTGGACACGGGAGTTATGCTGCCAACCTATCAGGTAGTGCGGCCCGTTCATAGTCCCTCGGGCTCAGGTAGCCGAGGCTCGAGTGTCGGCGCTTGCGGTTGTAGAAGACCTCGATGTACTCGAAGAGCTCCGAGCGAGCGTGGTGCCGGGTGGGGAAGTTGGTGAGGTAGACCAGTTCCATCTTCAGGCTGCTGAAGAAGCTCTCCACCACGGCGTTGTCCCAGCAGTTGCCCTTTCGGGACA
>NZ_JAHXBF010000039.1 GCF_020103695.1 Hyalangium versicolor | reverse complement strand
CTGTAAGTCCGCTCTCAAGCGCTTGGTACTTCGCCGCGATGACTTCCTCCAGGTCCATGCCTACATTGATGGGCACGATCTCGGGCACCCGCAAACTGAAACTTTATTCCTGCGCGGCTCCCTACCGGCCAACACTGGGAGCCAAGCACCCGAAGTCGCTCGGGATGCCCACCCGGCTCCTGTGGGCCGAGATCTGGGACGACATCAAGGACCGCCTGCAGACCGTCTACGAGCGGGGAGAGTCGACCTGGGACCGGGCCCTGCTGCTGGTCCTGCACCGCAACGGCTATCCCGAGGAGACCTACCACACCTTCTCCTATAGCCCGCTGATCGGCGACAGCGGCAAGGTGGAAGGGGTGTTCTGCGCCGTCTCGGAAGAGACGGACCGGGTGATCAGCGAGCGCCGCCTGGCGTCGCTCCGCGAGCTGGCCTCGCGGCTCGCTCCGGCCTCGAGCCGAACCGAGGTGATCGACGCCGTCCGGGAGGGGCTCGGCGGCAATCTGCACGATCTCCCCTTCAGCCTGACCTATCTGTTCGACGAGGAGGGCCGGGGACATCTGGCCTGCGCGACCGGGATCGAGCCCGGCCACGGCTGCGCGCCTGCGACCCTGGCCCCCAGCGGCGACATCTGGGACCTGGGCTCCGTCTGGGCCGGCGAGGCGAACGTGACGGTGGACCTCTGCAACCGCGAGGCCCTGCCGACGGGTGCCTGGGACAAGCCGCCAACCACCACCGCGGTGGTTCCGCTAGTCGGCCAGGGGGGCGAGCGCCCGCGAGGAGCGATGATCGTCGGGCTGAACCCCTACCGCCCGGTGGATGAGAGCTATGTGCCGTTCCTGAAGCTCCTGGTGGGACAGGTGGCGTCCAGCCTGGCGAGCGCCGAGGCGCACGAAGCCGCGCGCCAGCGGGCCGCGGCGCTGGCCGAGGCCGTGGAGATGCGCCAGAAGGCGGCTGAGCTCCTGCGCCAGGCCAATGAGCAGCTGACCTCCGAGGTCGAACTGCGCACCCGGGAGCGCGACCGCTTCCGCACGCTGTTCCAGCAGGCTCCCAGCTTCATGTGTACCCTGTCCGGCCCGGACCACGTGTTCGAACTGGTCAATGACGCCTACCTGCAGCTGGTCGGCCACCGCGACCTGATTGGCCTCCCGGTGCGCAAGGCCCTACCGGAGATCGAGGGCCAGGGCTTCTTCGAGCTGCTGGACGGGGTCCATGCCAAGGGCAAGCCCTTCGTGGGCCGCAACATGCCGGTGATGATCCAGCGCACGCGCGGCGGCGCACTGGAGGAGCGCTTCGTCCACCTCGTCTATCAACCGATCATGGCGCCGGACGGCAAAGTGTCCGGCATCTTCGTCGACGGCTACGACGTCACACACCAGAAGCGCGCCGAAGAGCAACTGCAGCGCCTGAACGAGACGCTCGAGCAGCGGGTCGCGGCGCGCACGGACGAGTTGGCGGAAGCGCTCGAGCGCCTGCGGCGGGAGACAGCTGAACGGCAGCAGATGGAGGCGGCTCTCCGTCAGGCCCAGAAGATCGAGGCGCTCGGCAAGCTCACGGGGGGCGTCGCCCACGACTTCAACAACCTCCTGCAGGTGATCAGCGGAAACCTGCAACTGCTGGCGAGGGACATCGCCGGCAACGCCCGGGCCGAGACCCGCGTGCAAAACGCCCTGGCCGGGGTGGCGCGAGGCTCGAAGCTGGCCTCGCAGCTCCTGGCCTTCGGCCGTCGTCAGCCGCTGGCGCCCAAGGTGGTGAACCTGGGCCGCCTGCTGAAGAACATGGACGATCTGCTGCGGCGGGCGCTGGGCGAGAACATCGAGATCGAGACCGTGGTCTCGGGCGGGCTGTGGAACACCCTGGTCGACCCGAATCAGATCGAGAACGCCATCCTCAACCTGGCGATCAACGCCCGGGACGCCATGCCGGGCGGCGGGCGGCTGACAATCGAAGCGGGTAACTCCCTGCTGGACGACGCGTACGCGCGCCAGCACGAGGAGGTGAAGCCCGGTCAATACGTGATGATCGCCGTCACCGACACCGGCACCGGGATCCCTCCGGACATCCTGGAGCGCGTGTTCGAGCCCTTCTTCAGCACCAAACCGGAGGGAAAGGGGACCGGTCTGGGGCTCTCGATGGTGCACGGACTGGTCAAGCAGTCCGGTGGCCACATCAAGATCTACAGCGAGGTCGGCGAGGGCACGACCCTCAAGCTGTACCTGCCGCGCGCCGCCCAGAGCGAGGACGTTCTCACCGACATCAGCAAGACGCCGGTGCGCGGCGGAACCGAGACCCTCCTGGTGGTCGAGGACGACGAAGATGTGCGGGAGACCGCGGTCAGTCTCCTCTCGGAGCTCGGCTACCGGGTGCTCAAGGCCCGCGATGCGGCCAGCGCCCTGAACGTCATCGAGAGCGGAATCCCGATTGATCTCCTGTTCACGGACGTGGTGATGCCCGGCCCGCTGCGGAGCCCGGAACTCGCCCGCAAGGCCAGGGAGCGTCTCCCGCACATCGGGGTGCTGTTCACCTCGGGCTACACCGAGAACGCCATCGTCCACCATGGGCGGCTGGACGCGGGCGTGGAGTTGCTCTCCAAGCCCTACACGCGCGAAGCCCTGGCCCGGAAGGTGCGGCACGTGCTGGGCAACGAGGCGCAGCATCGGCTGGTCAAGCAGCAGCGGACCGAGGCGTCCGCCCCACCCCCGGCGGCGGAGGACATGCCACGCCGCCTCACGATCATGCTGGTCGAGGATGACGAGCTCATTCGTTCAAGCACCGCCGAGTACCTCAGGGACCAGGGTCACCAGGTGATGGAGGCCCAGGACGCGGAGAGCGCGCTCTCCGCGCTCTCCACCTGCCAGGCGGATGTGCTCCTGACCGACGTGGGGCTGCCGGGGCGCTCGGGCACGGAGCTGGCGCGTGAGGCGGTCGCCCGCTGGCCGCACTTGAGGGTGATCTTCGCCAGCGGCGACGACGCGGCATCAGCGGAATCGGGCCTGGCGGACGCCGTGGTGCTGCTGAAGCCCTACACGCCCAAGGACCTGGCAGCGGCCCTGGCCAAGAAGGCGGTCCAGAGGCCCGGCAATCTTGAACGGAAAGACTTCAGCCCATGATGTTGTCCATCTTCTTTCCGACCTTGTCGAACGCGACCATGTTCTCCATGGTCGCGGCCTCGACGTGCTGCTGCATGAAGTCCGACTTCACCTGGGTAGACTCGCCCAGCACGAGCGTCCTGTCCTGCCCTGCCTTGTCCTGGGGCCACTCGGGCCCCGTGACGGCTGAAGGCGTGCCGCTTATGGCGAACGTGACGACGTATTCATTGGCGAGGGCCGCCACCCTTCGGTCCTTCTCCGTGACCTCGACCGGCTCCTTGGGTTTGCCCGGCGGAAAGGGTGGGGCGTAGGCGAGCGTGTCCATGGTGAAGGCGACGTCGTCACCGTGACGTGTCCCATCCGGGACCGTGGCGCGGTGGTTCTCCGCCGTGTAGTCGAAGTAGTAGCGCCAGGTGGGCGCGATCTTGCTATGCGCCTTTGCGATGTTGTACGTCGTCACGGTGAAGACCGCGTCGCGCGTCAGGCGGCGACCGACCTTGCTTCGGACGTCCCCTGCCTCCGACGCGAGATCCGGGTAGTAGTTCCTCGGGACATCGGGATTCGGGATGGGCGCAGGCAGGCCAGTCGCCGCCAGGAGGAGGACGGAGCCCGTGTCTATCCCGGGGACATCGAGCACCACGCTGCCATCATCGCTGGTGTTGCCGATGATGAGCGGCAATGCCGCCACCTCGCCCTTCAGGAAGCTATCGATGACCCCGGCCGCGTTGGGCAGCACGGAGTCTCCGCTGATCGCGACCGGAGAGTTCGACGTCCCCTGGAGCTGCTGCGGGGTGAGCTTGCCGTCCATGTTCATGATGTCGCGCGCCGACAGCCCGCGGAGCTGCTCGGCGGTCACGTCCGTCCCGCTCACCTTGAGCAGGCCCATGAGCTTCTTGCCGCGATTGAGCGCCTGCGTCTGGCTGGCCTCGGGGAACCTGTACACGCTCTGGGCGATCCCCTGGTGGAACAGGGGTTTGTCGCGTCCTTCGCGGACGAGCGGTGAGGCGAACAGCGCGAGCACGCTCCTGGCGCCGGCGGATTGACCGAAGATGGTCACCTTGTCCGGATCGCCCCCGAACGCCGCGATGTTCCGCTGCACCCACTCGAGCGCCGCGATCTGATCGAGCAGCCCGAAGTTGTTCACGCGAGGCTCATTTTTCTCGAGGCGCTCCTTCTCGAGCGCCTCGTGCGCGAAGAAGCCGAGGGCGCCCATTCGGTAGTTGAGGGTGACCAGGATCACTCCCCGCTTCACCAGGGGCGCCCCGTGATAGACAGGCAGCCTGCCTGCGCCAATGATGTAGGCGCCGCCGTGGATCCACACCATGACCGGGAGCTTCGAGGCGCCTGCCGCACGCTCGGGCGTCCAGACGTTGAGATAGAGGCAATCCTCATCCATGGTGCCCGGATCGCCGCCGCCGACCAGGATGCAATTCTGCTGATTCTGGAGGCAAGACGCGGTTCTTCTGGGCTCCTCAACGTCGGAGGGGCGCGGCTCGGTCCAGTGCTGGACGGGTCGCGGCGCCCGCCAGCGCCCCTCTTGCCCCGTGGGTGGCGCAGCGTAGGGGATACCCATGTAAGCAACGACGCCTGGCTCGATGAGGGCGCCTTGAACCGGGCCCTCGACGGTCTCGACAGACGGAGTGGTTTTGATAGTCATTCGTTTGATTCCTTGCGGTAGGTAGCTTTCAGAGTGCCTAACAAACGTCCCTTCCGAGGGGTATTGCCCCAGGGAGTGCACTCCAGTCCTGATTTTGACTGATTCACAGACATGGCCCCGGAAGTGCTCGGGGAAGAGCCGCTACGGGTTGTGAGAGATGGTAAACGGCATCGCCTGAATCTGGGCGACGACTGGCGGAAGCAAACCCCCAAGCATCATCTGCGACTCGTTCTCATTTGCGCCCAAGGCGCAGGGCTGGATCGCCCGCTCTAGTGTTTGCCCTTCCTGGTAGCTGCGAGGCACTTCATAGGCCTGCCTACCGGCGGCTCACCATTGAGATCTTTGTTGAATTGACAGGGAACGAAGAGTGTGGCTGGGGGACGGAGGTGGAGACAGTCTCCGGCCATGAGCCGCTAGACAGCCGTTCGGTTCCACTCCAAGTGGAGCGTGGCAATCACAGCAGCTTGCATACGAGTCCCCCTGCAGGTGGATGCAGAAAGGCCCCGCGTCCCCTCCTTCGGGAACGCGGGGCCCTGTCTCACCCCTTCGAGACGACGATCAGCTGATCGTCAACAGCGGCTTCGGCAGCTCGCTGACCGCAGGCAGCTCACCATTGAGTGCCTCGACCAGCCGGCTCACCTGCTCCACGGGAATCCCCTTGAAGTCCAGCACCGCCTTACCCTTCTGGTTGCGCACCGTCACCTTGACCAGCGTGCCCGTGCCCCGCGGGAAGCGCAGCGCCACCGCCTCACTGTACTGCTCGGCCAGCACCAGCGACTCGGACGGCAACGGCTTGGTGGACGCAGGCTTGCGCTTGCGCTGCAACGCCATGCGCATCTGATCCACGCTGCACGCACCGAACGGCTGCACGCTCACCTGCCCCTTCTCATCCGGCACCTCGATGGGCGTGGGGCCCGGCTCCTCCGCGTTCACCTCCACGTCCGCTGCCTCCTTGTAGCTCAGCAGCAGATTCAGGCACGTCACGCCGAAGCGGCGCGCCACGGGCTCGCTGAAGGCTCGCGCCACCGTCCCGTACATGCTCAGCGTCGCCTGCGACAAATCCGCCAGCTTCTGGCTGAAGTACTCCCGCGCGTCCTTGTACCCCGCCTTCTCCGCCATCCGCTTGTCCACGATGTGGTTATAGAGCTGCCCCATGCGGTGGTAGTTGCTGTTGCCCTGCGCCATCAGCTGCAGCAGCTCGCTGCCCAACTGCTCCAGCGTCGCGTCCTCCGGGATGGCGGAGCTGGCGACCACGCCCTGCCCAGTGCCGCGAGTGACATCCTTGAACTTCAACAGATTGAACATGGGTGTTTCTCCCCCTGGGAACGCACCATGCGTCCCGGCCGCTTGATGTTGCGGTTGAGCAGCCCCAAAGCACATGGCGCGCCACACCCTGGGTTCTTGTGAAAACAGCGGCTTACAAAAACAGACTGCCGGGGACCGTCCGCGTCCGCGGACGATTCGTCCGCGTTGGGAGACGGTGCGAAAAAAAGAGGCGAGATCCCGAGAGCTTACGAAGGTACAGCTCCAAACGCCGCGCGGACGTGCCCTGATAAGCCGTTGAATTGTCGAGGGTGAGCTACCCAGCTCATGACTACGACCGTCCACGTTCGCGGACGGTGCTGCCGATCGCCACTTCTGACGCCGTCAGAAGTTCTCACGCACCGCGGCTCTCCACGAGGCCCCACCCCGATCGCCACTTCTGACGCCGTCAGAAGTAGCCACTCACCGCATCTCTCCGGAGGGCCCCGCCCGATCGCCACTTCTGACGCCGTCAGCAGTAGCCTCTCACCGCATCGCATGGGAGGGTCGCCCTGCCGAGGAGGTCTCATGCCGGAGTTGGTGTTCTTTCGCCGCTGGGGCTGGCTCGCTCCTCCCTCTTCAAGCGCCTCAAGCTGTGAGGGCTTAGCTTGGAGGAAGACGGAGCCCACTGAGGACAAGGCCGCTCCGTGGGATGGGGCTCTGACCTTGGAGATCGTCGTCACGCAGAGTCTGGCGCCACGTGCTGCAGCGCAACGACTTGGGCGCGTGGCGAGCGACCCAGCAGATAGGGCAGACGCAGCGGCGCGTCTCTACGTGGAGAGGGGCGAAGGACGGCGCCACCCGGCGGCTCCTCCTCTTCCCCGTGGCAGCCCTCTACCCTGATCACCTCCTCGCAAGAAGGGGTGACACATGCTGCTGGCGAGTCAGACCTCGCGGTTCCGTGCGGCTGTCACCCTCTGGCTACTGGCTGTCTTCGTCGCGCCCGGGGCACACGCCTCTGACGAGACGAACAAGATGCGGGCCGTTGTGGGGGCGGGAGTCTCGCAGGGCACCGCGCTGGGCAGCCCCTGGGCGCCGCGCACCTCGTACAGCGTGAGCCTGTGGGGCCTATGGGACGCAGGCCAGGGGATTGGGGCACGCTTGACGTTGCTGCCCAAGCCCACCTCCGCAGGAGCGTGGGAGCTGTCCACGGACGCGGTGGCGCGCTTCACGGGCGAGGGGCCCGTGTACTTCAAGGCCCTCGGTGGAGGAGCCATCACCCCTCGCCCCTTGTCGTCTCCACGGCTGCGCGCCGGGGGCGAAGTCGGGGTGCACGCCATCCGGGGGAGCATTGGCCTGGAGGTGGGCCTTGCTGGCGTGTACGCGTTCTCGCCCTCCCAACTCGCGCACGGGGAAGGAGTCGTCTCGCTCGGGGTGGGCATCCTCTTCGGCTTCGGCGCACCGTCACGTGCGCCAGTCCTCGCCCAGCCTCAGCGCCCCTGGGCCCAGCAGTCCGCCCAGAGTCCAGGCGGTGCCTTCCAGCAACAGGGCCCAAGCCCCACGTCTGTGGCAGAGGTGAGGACGACTGAGTACTCGCCCGCTCCTTCGGAGGTGGCGCACATCCCCTCCGGCGAGCGGGATGTCATTCAGCAGATTCTGCTCCTGCGAAAACCCAGGGACGTCGCGCTCTGGTGGACCTCGGGCCCTGGGGAGGACATTCAGCACTGGACCCACCCGCTGTCCCGGTGGGAGCGCCAATACGCCGAGGCCCTGAGCGAGGAGACAGTGCCCGAGCCCCTCCGCATGTGGCCACTGGTGACGCCGGAGCGCCTCACCCCTGAGCAGACCGAGGACATGGAACGACGGCTGGGCACAGGAGCGGCCTCCGCCGAGGGGTATGCCCACTGGGAGAACCGGCGGCGCATCGTCAAACACTACGTGTGGACGCACCCAGCCACCCTTCAGCTCTCGCTGGGGCTCTATGGGTTGGCCAGGGATTCCAACCCACTGCACTTCGCGCTGGAGCGTGGGTGGCAGATGGGCAGCGGCCAGGAGATGTTCACCGAGCAGGAGATGTCCAGGCTCGGCGCGGCCCAGGAGTTCTTCACGGCGCTGGCGGTGGGAGTGGCCAGTGGCAAGTTGCTCACCGCCACGCGGCCCGTGCCCGGGTGGGGTGTCCCGGAACCGGTGGAGCCGGTAGGCCCTGGCAGGGTGGAGGCTCCGCCCGCTCCGCCGAGAGCCGTGGCACCGGCTCCGGAACCCGCTCCGGCGCCAGCACCGCCCCCTCCGGCGCCGGGCACCCTCGCGCCCTCTCCAGAACTGGTCCAAGCGCTCACGGGCAAGAACCCAACACCGCCGGTACCTGTCGGCCCACGCCTGCTCCAGGACACCACCGTCAAGCCGACGGTGCCAAGGCCGCTCAAGACGGACCGCCCCATCAGCCCCAGCCCCAGCCAGAACGCGCAACTCCAGAGAGACATCGAGTACCTGGATAAGCTAGGTGCCGAGAACATCCGAGTGAACCAGCAGCAGCTCAACCTGGAGAACAAGGAACGCGTGGGAATCAATCGGCCGGATCTACAATTCGACTACAAGGGCCGTCGCTACTCTGTGGAGTACGACTCACCGACTTCGGGCCGTGGCCCTGGCCACCAGTCGCGCCTCACCGCCAACGACCCGGAAGGCGAGGTCATCCTGATCATCATCCCCTGAGGAATGAGGCGTGCTTGAATGACACATGAGATGAAGGGACTGCTGCTGGACGACTGCTGGGCGCCTGTCACGTCGGAGATGGGCTTCCTGGAACTCGGTGCGGAGCAGGCGGCGCAAGCCTTCGCCACGTGGCAGAGAGGACTGCCGACGTCCCATGGCTTCACCGTGGAGGTACTTCCCGTCACGGGCACCCTGGAGCAAGCCCTCTCCAGCCTGCTGCCCCTGACCAGTGGGGAGAGGCAGCGGCGGTACCTGTTCATCCCGACGCGCAGCGCTTGGACCGCCTACGTCAACAGCGTGTGGACGGGAACGGATGCCGCCAGCCCCATGCGCTACATGGCCCGGTGGCTGAGCATCCAGTGCCTGCGGGTGGTCGCCGTGCCCCACACGCTAAGCGGGGACCGAGGCCGCTATGGTGCGGTGATGCTGGATCTGTTCGGCCCGGAGCAGCCGGGGAAGATCAACAACTATGTGCGAGCCCTGGAGGTTGCCAATGACGGGGGCCACTGGGTCTTCGAGCAGTCGGGTGAGCCCTTCCCCTTCGAGCAGGTAGAACAGTACCAGGCGCGCCGGGTCAGGGACCGCTTCACCTTTGAGATGCTCAAGGACTACCTACGACACCTGGGGCTGGCTCCCTTCGAGGAGGACTTCTACCTGCCTCCGGGCTCCTGCGCGTGGCTCATCCAGAAGACGGGCCCCTTCGACACCGTCGGGCGGGAGTACACGCTGGAAGAAGTCCGCGCCGCCCGCGTGTTGTGACGCACCCCAGGCGGATGACAGTCTTCGCTGGCCCGCGCTTCCGGGGGATCACTTAGACTCTTGGAAGAGCAACGATCCTTGGGTGGGCTTGGCACTCCAAGCACGCGAAGCGGGATTGCCCTTGACGATTCACTGCGTCAGCCACCGGCACTCGCAGGAGGCGGCGTCCGCCGTGCCGTGCGGCGTGCCAAGCCTCGGCTCCAGGCACCACGGACACCACAGCTGGCTGTGCTCCCGCCGCAGCATGCTCTCGAGGAAGATGGGGAAACAGCTCACGCACCGGGCGTAACCGAGCCGCAGCGTGGCAATCGCAACAATGGGCATACAGGTTCCCCCTCAGGTGAATGCAGAAAGGCCCCGCGTCCCCTCCTTCGGGAACGCGGGGCCCTGACTCACCCCTTCGAGACGACCATCAGCTGATCGTCAACAGCGGCTTCGGCAGCTCGCTGACCGCAGGCAGCTCACCCCCGAGCGCCTCGGCCAACTTGCTCACCTGCTCCAAGGGAATCCCCTTGATGTCCAGCACCGCCTTGCCCTTCTGGTTGCGCACCGTCACCTTGACCAGCGTGCCCGTGCCCTTGGGGAAGCGCTGCGCCACCGCCTCACTGTACTGCTCGGCCAGCACCAGCGACTCGGACGGCAACGGCTTGGTGGACGCAGGCTTGCGCTTGCGCTGCAACGCCATGCGCATCTGATCCACGCTGCACGCACCGAACGGCTGCACGCTCACCTGCCCCTTCTCATCCGGCACCTCGATGGGCGTGGGGCCCGGCTCCTCCGCGTTCACCTCCACGTCCGCTGCCTCCTTGTAGCTCAGCAGCAGGTTCAGGCACGTCACGCCGAAGCGGCGCGCCACGGGCTCACTGAAGACTCGCGCCACCGTCCCGTACATGCTCAGCGTCGCCTGCGACAAGTCCGCCAGCTTCTTGCTGAAGTACTCCCGCGCGTCCTTGTACCCCGCCTTCTCCGCCATCCGCTTCTCCACGATGTGGTTGTAGAGCTGCCCCATGCGGTGGTAGTTGCTGTTGCCCTGCGCCATCAGCTGCAGCAGCTCGCTGCCCAACTGCTCCAGCGTCGCGTCCTCCGGGATGGCGGAGCTGGCGACCACGCCCTGTGCAGCAGCGCGAGTGACATCCTTGAACTTCAACAGATTGAACATGGGTGTTTCTCCCCCTGGGAACGCACCATGCGTCCCGGCCGCTTGATGTTGCGGTTGAGCAGCCCCAAAGCACATGGCGCGCCAACCCCTGGCTGCTTGTGAAAACAGCCGCTTACGAAAACAGGCTGCCGGGGACCGTCCGCGTCCGCGGACGCTTCGTCCGCGTTGGGAGACGGTGCGAAAAAAAGAGGCGAGATTCCGAGCGCTTACGGAGGTACAGCTCCAAACGCCGCGCGGACGTGCCCTGATAAACCGTTGAATTGTCGAGGGTGAGTCGCCCCGCTCATGACTACGACCGTCCGCGTTCGCGGACGGTGCTGCCCATCGCCACTTCTGACGCCGTCAGAAGTTCTCACGCGCCGCAACTCTCCACGAGGCCCCACCCCGATCGCCACTTCAGACGCCGTCAGCAGTCGCCGCTCACCGCATCTCTCTGGAGGGCCCCTACCCCGATCGCCACTTCTGACGCCGTCAGCAGTCGCCGCTCACCGCATCGCATGGGAGGGTCGCCCTGCTGAGGAGGTCTCATGCCGGAGTTGGTGTTCTTCCGCCGCGGAGAGGGTGCGGGATTTGAACTCCACCAACGGGACGTTCCTCAACGGGTGCGCCTGTTCGAGGCCGAGCTCCCGCTGACCACCGCCCTGCGCGTGGGCGAGATCGAGCTGCTCTTCGAGCCGCTGTCTCAGCGACAGCCACTGGCGGCCTTCCACGGCATCGTGGGACGAACCCGGCGGTGCGGCAGTTGGTGGAGTTCCTCTAGCGGGTGGCGCCCTCCCCTTTCCCGGTCACAGTGCTGGGCGAGTCCGGAACCGGCAAGGAGCTACTCTGTGGAGTACGACTCACCGACTCGGGCCGTGGCCCTGGCCACCAGTCGCGCCTCACCGCCATCGACCCGGAAGGCGAGGTCATCCAGATCATCCCCTGAGGAATGAGGCGTGCTTGAATGACACATGAGATGAAGGGACTGCTGCTGGACGACTGCTGGGCGCCTGTCACGTCGGAGATGGGCTTCCTGGAACTCGGTGCGGAGCAGGCGGCGCAAGCCTTCGCCACGTGGCAGAGAGGACTGCCAACGTCCCATGGCTTCACCGTGGAGGTGCTCCCCGTCACGGGCACCCTGGAGCAAGTCCTCTCCCGCCTGCTGCCCCTGAGTGGTGGGGAGACACAGCGGCGCCTGTTCATCCCAACGCGCAGCGCCTGGACCGCCTACGTCACCAACCAGTGGACCGGGACGGATGCCGCCAGCCCCATGAGCGTCATGGCCCGGTGGCTGAGCATCCAGTGCCTGCGGGTGGTCGCCGTGCCCCACACGCTGCGCGGGAATCAAGGCCGCTATGGCGCGGTGATGCTGGATCTGTTCGGCCCGGCGCAGCCGGGGAAGATCAACAACTATGTGCGAGCCCTGGAGGTTGCCAATGACGGGGGCCACTGGGTCTTCGAGCAGTCGGGTGAGCCCTTCCCCTTCGAGCAGGTGGAGCAGTACCAGGCGCGCCGGGTGAGGGACCGCTTCACCTTTGAGATGCTCAAGGACTACCTGCTCCACCTGGGGCTGGCTCCTTTCGGGGAGGACTTCTACCTGCCTCCGGGCTCCTGCGCGTGGCTCATCCAGAAGACGGGCCCCTCCACCACCGTCGGTCGGGAGTACACGCTGGAGCAGGCTCGCGCGGCCCACGTGTTGTGACTCCTGACACGGGCCAAAGGAGGGTCAGAGGACAGTACTAAGGTTTGTGTTGACACCGGGGGGAAAACGCCCCTGCCAATTGTAGTAAAACCCCTTGTTGTCATAAAAACTCAGGAACGAGAACGTGTCCTGGATCACGTACAGATACACGGTTTCGTCAGAAGGATAGGCCACCCCCTGGGAGGGCAGGAGACAAAACACATCTATCCAATTTCCGTTCGGGTACGTTCTCAAAATGGCAACCGGAGAGGAAAGGTCGTTGTAAATGCCAGCTGCTTGAGCATCTCTCTCGACTGCTTTTGTCTGCACCGCCTTCTCGGACGGAGGTTTCCCAGTGGGAACTTGAACCGTCTGGAATTTGATCGCGCGCGCACTGGAGTTCGTTTCCGGGTCGATAGCCATTCGTTCACCTTTCGAGGGCTGTGCCTCATTGCCGTCGAATGCAACCTTGAGGCCAAGCCAAACCTCTCGGCGCGAGGCTCAGCTGCTATGGAATGGGCCCAAATGGGGGCCACGCTGACATGTCAAGTCCCGCGGCTGACATGTCAGCGCGGAGGGTTGACATGTCGGTCTCCAGGCGAAGCCTGCTTTATGCCAGCACTGACTATTGGGTCCAGTGCTTTCACGAGCTCAAAAACTGCCTCCCCTGGAGATAGCACGCGCAACTTTGGCCCAGCGACTACTGGACTGTCTTACGAGTTCTTGGACATGGTCGCGATCGGTACCTGAGCTTGCGAGGGGACCTGCCGGAAGCGACCGAGCCGAACCTGTCCAACTGTCCAACAGGTTTGTGCCACGCGTCGCCGCCAGGGCCTCAAGTCCGTGGATTCCTGGCTCAGGATGCGAACCACACCCGCCTTGGGGTACCGCTCCTTCTCGGCGGACAACAGCACCTACGTGCGGTGACGTGGACACAGCGCGATCCGCACTGGTAGCGTTGGGGGGTCTTCACCTGAGAAAAGGTATGGAGGATGAGGTTGATGACGTATGGGCGCGGTTGCCAATCGAGCGCTGAGTGCGAGCCACCGTTGGGCTGCCTCTATGCGTACCGGTACGGGCGCAGCGTGTGCACGGATAGCCAGTGCACCAACGATGCGCAGTGCCCAGGCCCGCCCCTGTCACCCAGGCTCTCCAGAGGAGTGTCCTGAGGGCTTCTTCTGCGTGGACACGACGCCCGAGCCCGCGTGTCTGCCCACCTGCGAGCAGCGAGGATGCCCCGAAGGCCAACAGTGCCTGCATTTCAGCGAGGGCTCTTCCCAGTGCATGCAAGCGTATGGCTCCAACTGCCAGCAGACGCCCTGTCCCGAGGGCCAGAATTGCCACATGCTTCCGGATCCGCCTCAGCCCGGCAAGGCGTGGCTCTGGTGCGTCGAATTGTGCGGTAAGGATTACCCTCCTTGTTCCACTGAGAAGGTGTGTGACGGCTGGAAGTGCATCCCTGCTTGCGACCCTCGAGGCCCTGCCGTCTGCGCCGAGGGGTTTCTGTGCCGGCAGGAGGAGCCAGACTCACTTTTGGGATGTCGTCCGGATTGGTAGCAGAGTCAGTGAGCGGTTGAACCCGGTGCTGGAGGGAACACCACGCCCTCCACCGTGACGCTGCGCGCGCCACCCGCCTCCCAGAGCTTGAGGGTGTAGGTGCCTTGAGCGTCCTTTGGGGAGGCCTCGGCTTCCACCACCACGCTCTGTGACCATCCCAGTGCAATCGGTGCGGCCTGCCAGAGCGGGAGCACCGGCACCTCCCGCCCGTGCGCATCCACCAGAGTGGCGCCCTCGGCCACCCAGGGCTGCACTCCGGAGAGGAGTTGCAGCTTCAACTCCACCGCGACCCGGATCCTGGAGCGGTAGCTCCACACCCGCTTCGCATCCAACGCACTGCCCTTGCGCACGGTATAGCGCTGCGAGGGATAGGAGAGGTTTTCGGAGGCAATGCCTCCCAAGTCCCCACCCATGAGCCCCACGCTCACCAAGCCCCGCAGTCCCTCGGGCTTGCCCTGGGAGGCGCGCAGTTGGGCATTCTCCTCCTGGCACTGGCGCACCTGCTCCTCTTGCTCGGCCACCTCGCGCTGGTAGGACTCCACTGTGCGCGGCTTGCGTTGCACCTCCACCTGCCGCGCCGCTCGGGCCGGGTGCACGTAGAGCAGCACCGTGGCCACGGCTGGCGCCGCCCCGTCCCCGAAGCGCACCGTCAGCTTGCGCCACTCGCCGGGCAGCAGGCGTACCGAGGGCACCAGTGCCACCACTCCAGGCCCTTGTGCCAGCCGAAGCTCCTGCTCGGTGGCCTGCACCTCCACCGCCCCAGGCGCCAGCGGCGTGTCGAAGAGCAGGTTGGTGGCCACCTCCGGGCTGAGGCACAACACAGGCGGTGCGCTCAGCTCAGCGGAGAGCACCAGAGGCTGGGGCGCGGCCTCACAGTCCGGTGGACTGGGAGCAGCCTCCACCCCGGGCGTGGCGGCGAGCACGGCGGACAACAGCGGCAGGGCGGCGAGCACGGCGAGGTGACCTCCTAGGATGGCAGGCGGCAACGTGTCCTGACACGTCGCCTCTACCACGCCTCAGCGCCCCGCCGCTCTGGCACTGCTCGAGCAGCCTCACTTGAACTCGCGCACCGCTTCAACGCCCACGGTGGACTCGACTTCCCCCGCATCGTTCCGTGGTTGGTTCGACTCCAGGCAGACCGGGTACGTCTTGCCATCCTTGGTGGCCTGCACCCAATGCCCGTACGCCCACTTCTCCGAGAGGATGATTCGCCCCGAGAGCAGGAAATTCGGCGGCTCGAGCTGCCCGAAGTCCTCGAGCATGCGCAGTGTCGTCCACCCCTCCTTGATGGGCACGGGCTTCACGCTTCCCTTGTGCCAGGAGAACTCCCCATCCGCTCGCTTGCCGATGCGGATGCCCAGCTGCTCCATGGCTTGGAGCGAGCCCGGCGGGCACGGCTCGGCTGTCACCGGGGGTGGACGTACTTCCGCGCCAGGCCCGGTGCAGGCGGGGGCGGTGCAGGTAATGAGCAGGGCCGCTGCCTTCTTCGCGGCCCCCAGGCGCTTGGGTTGCTTCTGCTGCTCAGTCTTCACGGAAGCCTCACGCTGTTGCGCCGTGTCGCCAGCGGCCACGGACGCGGTGGGAGCCTCCTCGCTTTCGAGAGGAGCTGCGTGCTCAGCTTCGGGTGGTTTCAGAGGGGGCGCTACTTTCCAACCGCTCTCCCACGTAGGCAGGATTCCATCCAACCCGAACTGAAGGTCCGAGGCTGCGGGCGCCTCGGCTGCGGTGCTCTGGGCGGAGGGCTCCGGGTTCACCCTGTGCCCCTGTGAAACAAACCTCGCGGCGAGCCCTCCCAGCGTGAGGAGAAGGCCCACCCCTGCCGCCCCTGTTGCACGACGTCGCCACGGCGAGGCCCGGCGAGCCGGAGACTGGACGAAGGCCACTGGCAGCTCCGGAGCGGAGACGGCCTCCGGCATGGGTGCAACGACAGGAGCAGCGGAGGCGACCTCCGGCACGGGTACAACGACAGGAGCAGCGGAGGCGACCTCCGGCATGGGTGCGGCAACGGGAGCAGCGGGAACACCGTCCGGTGCGGGCCGCTGCTGCGGCACGGCCACACGGCCCGGAGCTGGCGCCACCGGGAGGGCTGGCCGCTTGCCTCTCCGAGGCCTGGAAGGCACCCGAGCCCATTTCTCCTCCTCGTCCACGTCCTCTGCTCTCGCCGGGGGAAGAAGTGGCTCCACATCGGGCTCGCACAGCGGCGCTTCCCACTCCGGCCCCTGCCGCGCGAGCAACTCGTCCACTCCTCGCCCCAACCCCGCCACGTCCGGCCTGGCTTCAGGCTGCTTCACCAACAACTTCAGGCATAGCTCGCTCAACTCTCGCGGCACCCTTGGGTTGCGCTCGTGTGGCGGCACCGGCGCCCGGCTGAGCACCCCCTCCACATCCCCACGGTTCTCCACTGGGAAGGGCACATCGTCCGTCAACATCCAGTAGAGCACCACCCCCACCGCATACACGTCATCCGCGGGCCTGGGCCGGTACCGCGCTCCGTGCTGGAAGCCATGGTCCTCCATGAAGCGCCAGGCCTCGGGGCTGCGGTACTCCCAGGTTCCCGGCGGCATCGGCCCGCGCGTCACCGGGGCCGCCTGCTCGCAGCCGCTCACGCCGAAATCCACCAACACCGCCGCACCGTCCTCCGCCCTCACCAGCAGGTTGGCCTCCTTCACATCCCGGTGCACCACGCCGGCCGCGTGAACTGCTCCCAACCCCTGGCTCATGTCCCTCAGCAGGTGCAGCACCTGGCGCGCCGTGGGGTTCTCCTCGCCCACCCACTCGTCCAGCCGCCTCCCCGCCACGTACTCCATCACCACCACCAGATAGCGAGGCTGTGCCTCCGGCCACTGCCAGAAGCCGCTCAGCCGGGCCACGTTGCCGTGGCGAACCCGACTGAGCACCACCACCTCGCGCTCAGCCCAGCCCGAGTGGTCCTTCAACGACAGGAACTTCAGCGCGTGCAGTTGCTCACCCCGCCGCGCCAGGAACACGGTGCCAAAGCCACCCGCTCCCAGCCGCCGCTCCACCACGTAGGGGCCCACCTCCGTGCCCGGCCCTATCTGCGACACCGAGCTGTGGCGCCGCCTCCTGCGCTCCTGGGCCACAGCGGGCCTGATGGCGGGTTCACTCATGGCGGGCCTCCCTGCAAGGGAGGCTCACGCTACCACAACCGTTCAGGTAGGGGAGAGAGCAGAGGGGATGCGCGTCGTGTGCAACGAAGCAGGCTGTTGACGGTGAGGGCCGGCCGCCCGCTACCCGTTCGCCTCCTCTTCGATGTACTTGAGGTAGGCCTGCGCATCCATGAGCCCGTTCAGCTGCTTGGCGTCCGAGGGCTGGAGCTCAATGAGCCACCCGTCTCCGTAAGGCTCGGTATTGATGAGCTCGGGATCATCCACGACCTCCGCGTTGACCTTGAGCACCTTTCCACCGACAGGAGCGAAGAACTCGGACACGGCCTTGACGGATTCGATGGAACCCAGAGGACTCTCGGCTTCGATGGTCTCGCCCACCTTGGGCAGCTCCACATACACGACATCTCCCAATTGCCGCTGCGCGTGGTCGGTGATGCCCACCACGATGCGCCCCCCCTCTACCTGGCGCACCCACTCGTGCTCCCGGGTGT
Source organism: Hyalangium versicolor (assembly GCF_020103695.1). Lineage (GTDB taxonomy): Bacteria > Myxococcota > Myxococcia > Myxococcales > Myxococcaceae > Hyalangium > Hyalangium versicolor. The sequence continues at coordinate 86,636 of NZ_JAHXBF010000039.1, read as the reverse complement.
ACTTCAGCTCCTTCGGTACATCGGCCATGTCCTGGCTCCTTGCGGGTCCTGCGGGGTTTGAGCGTCCCTGGCTCAGTCTGCCTCACTCCGAGGCGACGAACCGAATTCTCGGTCCGCCTTCAATCATCTGCAGCGCGAACTGCGCGGCCGTGAACACGGTGGCATGCGTCATGGTCTTCATCAGATCCGCGACCCCCTTCATGTCGACCATGCCCTTGTCGGCGTTGCGGAAGGGAACCGGGTTGATGATCAGCTCCGTTCCCGAGCCGGAGCGATCCCTCAGGTTCTTGGTGAAGGCAGAAGAGGTGTCCTCCCGCACGTCCAGGCCGAAGCTCAGCCCCTCCGGAGCCTGGAAGAAGTCCACCGTCTTCAGCTCGCCCTCGAAGAGCCCGATCAGCACGTCGTCCGCCAGGGAGTCCACGCGCACGGCGTTCATCCCCTCGGCCGGAATGGAGCCCACGTCCTCCTCGCGCTGCGCGTACGCCTCCACCAGCAGGTTGGGATAGCCAGCCACCACCGCGGAGCGCATCACGAAGCCGCTGAGCTCCCGAGGCACCTCCCCCAGGCCGCGCCGAGACCGCGACGCACGGTCCTCCTCCCAGTCCGCCTCCGTCACCCGGCCAATGCTGTACGCCCCGTCCAGCAGGCAGTCGACCCACACCGGATCCACCCGGACCAGGCGCAGCCCCTCGGCGGGCAGCACCCGCTCGTCGGGGATGAGGTAGCTGAAGGGCAGGCCCTTGAGCGTGGCCAGATCCCCCAGCCACTGGGACACCGCCTCGGGCATCCCCGGCTCCTCGGGGCGCATGCTCAGCAGCGGGAGCCGCCGCCCGGCCCCGGCCCGCTGACGCTGCGCGCGCTGCTGCTGCGCGGCATGGCGCTTCCAGTTGTAGAGCTCGAGCGCGATGCGCGTGTTGGACAGCGTCAACAGTCGCCCCAGCTCCCACGCGGCGGCGTAGGACACGTCGAAGAGCCCCGTGGCCGGATCGTAGCGCACCAGCTCGTCCGCGCACCGCACCGGCAGTGACACGCTGTCCGGGTTCGCGCCCGGCACCAGCGGCCCTCGGTAGAAGGACACGCTCTTGCTCCCCCGGCGCATCTTGTGCGTCACGGGGACATAGCCCTGCTCCACGTAGGGCGCGGCCGGGCTGCCCGCGGGCAGGTTCACCGGGAGCTGCAGCGTGCTCGGCTGGCGGTCCAGGTTGCGCAGCAGCCCGCTGAAGCCCTTCTCGGGATCCACGCTGAAGAAGGACCAGTGGGCCAGGCTCACCAGGCGGACCCAGTCGTTGTCGCCCGCCCCCTTGGAGTCGAACTGCCCGCTCGTGTTGTAGCGCTTCTCCAGGGACACGAGGTGGACCGTGCTCTTGCCGTCCACCATGGGCAGGCGGTTGCAGAAGACGGTAGCCTCGGGCTCGCCCTCCAGCGCTCCGCTGGCGGACTTGCTCTGGTGCACGTGCGCCAGCAGCGCCAGCTCCTCGGCCTTGGGCAGGATGTCCTTCAGCACCTTCCACTTCACGTCCAGGACTGTCACCTCGTCCGTGGGCTGCTGGCCCTCCTCCAGGGTGGGCTTGGGATAGTGCACGCTCTCGGACGTGGCGATCAGCTCGCTCAGCTTGATGCTCTGGAGCCGAGGCTGATCCGCCTCCGTCTCGAAGTCCGAGTCCCGCAGCAGCACCAGCGCCAGCCACGAGCGGTTCTCGTCCCCCTGTCCCGGGAAACGCTCCCAGGGCAGGGTGCTGCGCCGCAGGGTGACGTGCGGCAGCGCGTTGGAGTGGTCTCCCACGCTGTCCCGAGGAGGAGCCACGGCCAGCAGGTCCTTGGGAGGCAAGGGGCCGAAGCGCTCCGCCTGCACCACGAAGCTCAGCTTCTTCGTATAGGTGGTCTCCGGGATCTTCGCGTGCTTCACCTTCTGCTCGACAAAAACCTCGTACTTGCCCGCCTCCAGCTTGGGCTGATGGAACTCCAGGAACTCAATCTTCGCATCCGGACTCGGAGTTCTTCGCAGACGCATGGTGTCTTCCTCGACAGATTCAGAAAGGGTGGGAGTTCCTCAAGCGGCCTTGACCTGGGGGGCGAAGACGAACGTCTCCACCACGTCAGCGCTCAGCGCCACGTCCTCGGCGGGATTGAAGCCCAGGGCCTCCAGCAGCGTGTTCCTCGCGGCGTGGGTGGCAATCGTCTTCCGGATCTCCGCGCGCAGCGTCCCGTCATCTCCCGGCATGGCGCGGAACTCCGACAGCGGCTCGAAGGCGTAGGCATTCGAGTAGATCTTCGGATCGAAGCGCAGGGCGGCCACGGGCAGGTCGTCCGTGTCTCCAGCCTTGGGAGGCTCGCCCGGCTCGATGCGCAGGCCCACCAGGGCGTCGCTCACGAAGGACGTGTCGTTGACGCCGGGGAAGCTCAGCCGCTCATCGCTTCCGGAGCCGCGGACCTTGGGGTCTCCCCACATCCCCGCGGGCATCTGGCGCTGGATGACGGTGTACTTGAACTTGCCCTTCTCCACGTCCCCCCCGTCTCGCGTGAGGGTGACGCGCAGGGTGCTCTCCAGCGTGCCCGCCTTCACCCCCATGGGGACCACGCCCAGCGCCTTGCCGCTCACGGGCGTGCTGGACTCCGGGTGGTGGGCCGCGCTCAGGGGCACCAGCGTGTCCGTCGTCAGCGCGAACTCCTTGGGGTTGACGATCCACAGCGCCTCGCCCGAGGTGGGCTGCACCTGCCGCGTCAGCCCGTCCGCCACGGCGATGTTGCACACCTCGTTGCTCGCCGGCAGGAAGGAGCTCTGGAAATCGCCCCAGCCAATGGGCTTGGGCGCGGGCGAGCCCTGGTTGCCGAACTTCACCTTGACGGAGAAGAGGAAGACCTTGAGCTTGGCGTACCCTCCGAAGTCCGGCCCCCAGATGCGCAGGTCCGCGCCCAGGCTCGCCTTGAGGCACCCCAGGCCGAACTTGAAGTGCAGGCTGAGGCTGATGTCGTAGGCGTAGGGCTTCCAGGAGATGAGGAAGTCCGCGCCCATGCGGAACGAGGCCCACGCGGAGCCGCTCCTGAACTCCGCCGCCAGCGAGCCGCCCGCCATCACCGCGTGCGCGCACAGGGCGAAGTAGGACTCTCCCCGGAGGCTCAGGGTGCTCCCCAGGCGCCACTCGAAGCCCACGCGCGGCACGATGGGGTAGTGCGCGGGCACCTTGAATCTCGGGTGGTAGCCCCCCATGGTGAGCACGAAGTCCCCCGCGTGCTGGCCCGCGAACCAGGTGGCGAAGGCGAACCCGCCCGTGAGCCGGCAACTGGGGTTCAGGATGTACGAAGAGGGCGTGAGCTCCCCGCGCACCATGGCCACGCCCTCGGACGGAGAGAAGCGCGCCTGGAGCGCCAGCTCCACCACCGCCAGCGCCTTGGAGCCGGAGAAGGGCACCTGGAGCCGCGCCAGGCCCAGCATCCCCAGCTCGAAGCGCTTGCCCAGCACCACCGTCAGCAGCGCGAAGCCGTCCAGCATCTTGAACGAGGTGAACTTGACGCCCAGCGCCAGGAAGCCGGTGTCCGGCTGAAGGGGGATGTACTGGGAGAGCTTGCGGAGCTGGCCCGCGACGGTCTCGCTGGCGTTCTCCGAGTTCCACCCGCCGGTGCCGTCCAGCGCCTGGGAGACGAGCGGGAACTCCTTCACCCGCTCCAGGGGCGGCACGTGCAGATCCCGGTTGTAGCCAAAGCCTCCGGACAGCCCCGTGACGAAGAAGAACGGGGGGCCGCCCAGCGGAGCGTTCAGCGAAGCGTAGAGAAAGAGCGACGTGCCGGTGTCGGGGTGATCCGCGTAGGCGCCAATGGCCGCCAGCCCCACGCCGCTGCCCTTGAGCTTGAGCTGGAGCGAGGCCATGCCCGCGTACTCGTCATAGCCCTGCTTGGGCGAGCGCAGGAACGCTCCCGCCACCTTGAGGGTGTCATTCGCGTACTCCAGCCCGAAGCCGTTCACCTGGAACGCGGGCTTGCCGGAGGAGCTCAGGGGCAGGCTCACGGAGATGCCCTCGAGCAGCAGCTTCAAGTCACCCACCGAGACGATCATCTCCGGGGTGAAGGAGATGGCGCCGTCCCTGTACTCGAGGCCGAGCTTGGCCAGGTGAATGGGGCCCACGGAGCGCTCCACGGCGAGCCACGCGGCGTTGTCTCCCAGAGTGACGGGGAAGTCCTCCGAGGTGCTGCGCGGCACCTGGCGGCGCAAGCTCCGGGAGAGGGAGCGGGAGCCTCTGCGCGGCTTCTTGAGCTGCGTGTACCACGCATACTTCAGCGCCCCGAAGACGGCCGTCAGCCCCGCGTAGACGCCGTAGGTGAGCTCCTGCTGGGTGGAGCTGGGCGGTTGGATGCGCAGGGGCGAGCCCAGCTCCATCAGCACCCCATTGAGGGCCTTGAGCTCCTTGTGGGTGAACGCATGGGTCGCCACCAGCAGCTCCAGCGTGACGAAGGCCCGCGTCTGCTCGGAGCTGAACTGCACGCCCACCAGCGGGAACTGCCCGAGGTCGACGTTCGTGTGGAAACCGAGGCCCAGGATCAGCCGGACGCGGCCGCCCGACGCGCCCACGCGCCCGGCGACGACCAGGGTGAGGCTCTGCTGGAGGGGGATGGTCAGCTCCTGGGGGATGAGGGCGGCCAGTGCGGGCGCGGTGGCGCCGAAGAGGGCGCCCAGCGGCAGGGACTGCTCCTCGATGAAGCTGCACTGGAGGACCCACATGTCTCCGGCCTTGGAGGTGAACTGACCGTCGAACTGGAGGTGGGTCAGGCCACTCTCCGCGATGGGGATCTTGAGGCTGCCTCCGTACTCCGCGGGCCGCTTGTTGCCCGTCACCTTGTCTGGCTTGACCGCGATGTTGATGCTGATCTCCAGGTGTTTGGCCTCACCGTCGCTGTCCTCGCCGATCTTCACTCCGAACCCGATGCCAAGCTCATACCTCTGCTTGGAGGAGTCGAACTTGAAGGTGGCGCTGGTGAGGGGAAGCGTCTCGTCGAGCGTCCGTAGGAAGCCCGGGACGAAGTCCACCTCGAGCTGCTGCTCCAGGGCCGCGATGAGGGCACGGATGCTCGTGAGCGTGTTGGGATCGATTTCAATGCCAGCGCGGGTTTCAGCCATGGTTCACCGCAAGGGAGCGTGAGAAGAGATGGAAGAGCTGGGCGACGATCAAGTCAAGTCGTTGACCAGTTCACGCCGCATGAACAGAATGGTGACAGAGATAGATTTGGCTCCTACGCCATCAACGAGACAGGTTAGGACCCAGTGGTTGTTGGTCTTGGTGAACGACCACACCAGTTCGTTCGAGGAAGAATTACTTGGGTTACTATTTGTTTGGAGACTCATAACCCACGGAACCCAGATGTCTGAACTGTAATTCGTAGCAACAGAGGGACCACTGGCGCTGAACTTCTTGATATCAAAGGGCTTGACCCCATTGATGAAGATGCTGCCATGCACATCCAGCGGAGCTTTAGGGTCCGTGGTTCCAATGCCCAGCTTGCCATTCTGGATGATGGCATTGCCTCTCACATCCAGCGGAGCGGCTGGGCTCGAGGTCCCTACACCCAGCCTGCCGTTCTGGATGGCGGCATTGCCTCTCACATCCAGCGGAGCTGCGGGGCTCGTTGTTCCAATACCCAGACTGCCATCGTGGATGTAGGCATTGCCCTTCACATCCAGAGGAGCTGCGGGGGTGAGGGTTCCGATACCGAAATGGCCATCGGTGTCGAGCGTGACCTGGGGATCGCCGTTGTTGGTGAAGAAATGCAGGGAGTGATTGGTGGCGGTTCCCATCCAGCCGCCACTCTTGTTCGGGTAGAGAGAGTGGGTGGAGACCTTGGTGCCAAGGGTCGCCGTGCCGTTCGTGTGTTGGAGCCCATAACCACTGTAATCACTGGAATCGGTCTTGAGGGTTACGCGAGCGTCAGCCTTCGTTCCCCCTCCGATGCCAATGCTCTCGGGGTGCTCGCGCCCGAAGATGAGCGGAGCCTTCTCCAGCAGGTAGGAGAGCTTGCCATCGCGGAAGCCTTGTACCTGTGCCCAGGTCAGGTCCACCTCCACCCTGCCGCTGGGGTGTCCGGTCACCACGTTGGTGAGGGTCAGGTCCAGGAACTCGCCGGGCTTGAGCGTCTTCGTGGCAGTGGGGGTGAGCTTGAAGGTGACGCGGGTGCCATCGGGGCTGGCAACGCCCCTGGCCGCGGTGAAGCCCGTCATGGCGAGGTTGATGCCGTTGGCCTGGTCCGCGGTGGCCAGCGCCAGGGGGCTGTTGGCGACGGAGCCCACGGGGACTTCGAGTTGGAGAGAGGAGGACTGGGTGGGCTGGCTGGAGGAGTAGTTGAACACCACGTCCTCCTCCTGGCTGCCCGGAGGAGCACTGTGGCCCAGGCGCAGCACCAGCGTGCTGGGCTGGTTGTCCACGTTGAGCACCTGGTAGGGGCCCACCGCGTCCAGCCGCAGGGGAACGCGTGTCCTGCCGCCCCACAGCACCTTCCGGAGGATGAGGTAGGCCTCGGTCTCGTACTCTCCCGGCTGGCCTGGGAAGCGCGGCTCGATCCCCAGAAGAGCGGTGGTGCTCACCTCCGTCTCGGGCTCGGGCCAGGACAGGAGCATGGGCAGGCTGGGGCGGGCCTCGGAGGCCGAGAAGAGGCCCTTGAGGGGGATGGGCAGCGTCTCTCCCGCTTCCAGACGCCTGGCCGCGCCGCTCCAACCCAGATAGATGTCCGTAGTCCTCAGCTCCGCGTTCTCCTGGCGCAGCACCTTCCAGTCCGAGCCGGGAGAGGTGATGGTGCCCGGGGCGAGCAGGCCCGTCCTGAGCTGGAGCAGGAAGTGGAACTTGTCCGGAGCGACGCTCGTCACCGGGTTGAGGATGATGGCCTCATCATCTCGGATGAGGATGTTGGTGGCGCGCAGCTCCAGCAGCCGGTCCTCGGTGAGCAGGACGTTGCGCAGCGTCTCCTCCCCAGGAATCTCGTAGACCAGCTCGAAGGCAAAGGGCTTCTTCTGGGTTTCTTCGGCCATGGTGGTGTCTCCTCAGGTGTCCGAGCTCTTGTCCTTGCGCAGGATGAGCCAGCCCTCGCGCAGTTCCTGGGGAGCGGAGAAGGAGGCGCGGGGATTGGGGGGCGACAGCTTGGTGGTCTGCGACCACTGGCCCTGATCGTCCTGCGCCACCCAGGACCAGAGGTAGCCCGGCTCCTCGGGGACGGGCAGCCGCAGCGCTCCCTGGTCCGACAGGAAGGGCGCGGTGAGAAAGTTCACCTCCATCTCCCCCAGCGCCCGGCTGTAGTGCTCCGGATGCAGCCGGAGCTGAGGGCTGGGCAACACGCCCGTCGTCGCGTGCACCTGCCCCCGAGGATCCAGCAGCATCGTCATCCGCCGCTCCGGCCCCAGGGGCTTCTCGGTGAAGCGCAGGGCGGTCTCTCCATCCTTGTAGGTGCGCAGACGCGGGTGTTCGCGGCCTTTGAGCTGCGGTGAGTAGAAGATGCCGTCGTCGGCGTAGGCGCCCTCGTCCGTCTCGAGCCAGAAGCCCACCAGCCCATCATCCAGCTGCTGGTACTCGCCCAGGCGCACGGGGATCTGAAGCTGGCTCAGGCCCCGGTCGGTCACTCCCCCACCCTCTTGCATCGCGGTAGGATCGAAGGCGGCGGGGCCCTGGAGCTCCAACCGCATGGAGGCGCGCACCACCGCCATGGGGCGGGAGACGAGCAGCGCCCGGCTGGGGTTCTCCGCGAAGGCCTCCGGATCAATTGTCTCCAGCGCCGTGCGCTGCGTGGAGAGGAAGCGCTCCAGGAAGTCCGCGTCCTGGTCCAGCACGTGGTCCACCACGCGCTGCAGGTGGGGATTGGAGAGCTGGGGCCGGCTGCGCGCGTCCATCCTCACGGCGGTGCCCGTCTCGGGGGCGGTGCGCCAGATCTTGCCCCGGTCCACCTCGCCCAGCGCCTTGCCCTGCGCGTCGTACACCTCGAGCGAGCCCTCCAGGTTGTTCACCAGCACGAAGCCGCAGATGGGGTTGGTGCCGGGCTGCTCGTTGGAGCGCTGGCCGTTGCCCTCCGTGGCGGGGAGCCACTCGAAGCGCAGGCGCGCGGGCTGGACGAGCCGGGGCGGCAGCAGCACGTGGTGCAGCGCGCTGGGAGGCGTCTGGTCCGTGGTGGTGACAACAGCAACGGAGTCAGGCTTGTCCAGGGGGATGACCTCTTGGGCCTGGCCAAAGGTGTCCACCAGCCACAGGCCATTGAGCGTCAGGGCCCCGGCGCGCAGGGGGTTGAAGCGGTCCAGGAAGAGCGGCCGGCGCTGCATGCTGTCGCCTAGGGCGTCACGCACCGTCTCGGTGATGTAGTAGTGGACGCTGTTGGCCAGGGCCGTGGGATCGCTGACCTTGAGCTGGAGCGTGGACTCGCGCAACAGCAGGGCCTCGTTGAGGTTGCCCAGCGACTGGGCGAGGCAGGGCGTCTGCTGGAGCTTCGCGTAGGACCACAGCGAGGTGAAGATGGGATCCTTGACGTCTGCGTTGGGGTTCTTCTCGCTGAACCACGCGTGGACCTCGTCGAAGTGGGCCTCGAGGTAGCCCTCCACCTGCTGCTCCTCGGGGATCTTCTTCGCCTCGTAGTAGTCGGGCAGCAGGGAGCTCTCCAGCCAGCGGAGGATTCGCTGACCGACCTGGGGGCCCGCGGAGGGCGACAGCAGGCTGATGCCCTGGTACGTGTCGTCCGTGTCGGAGATCGCGGACTCCTCACCGGGCTTGAGCCTCTGGTCCACCGCCTTGAGGTCGAGCTGGTAGTGCTTGAGCAGCAGCTCGGAGTTGAAGTCTCCGTTGTCGGCGCGGCCGCACGGGGCGACGTGCGCGTTCCAGTGCATCAGGAAGGGGTTCCAGGGGGGCTGGGTCCACGTCCGCCCCGCCTCGGGCCCCAGTCCGTTCAGGTAGCCCGTCAGCGCGGTGAGCGTGGCCGCGGGCAGCGTCCCCAGGTCCAGCGTGAGGGCGGCCTGCTCGCAGGGCAGCAGGTCCTCCGTCTCCTCGCGCCAGAGGTCCGCGGCGGCGGCCTCGCCGGTGAGCAGCACCACCGGCTCTGCGGGCGTGAAGTAGGGGGCCTCGGGCTCGGGGCGCAGGACGTAGGGGGCAACGGCGCCCTCCTCGGTGGCGTTGTAGGCGCGCACGGCGGACTGCGCGGCGTCGAGCGCCGCGGCGAGTCGCACGGCGAGGGAGGTGGCTGCGGGGGGGATCTCCAGGAAGAGCCCCGAGTCCTCTGCTCGCACCGGGTACGTGACGTCCTGGTACTTGATCTCCCAGGACTGGTCCTGCTGCTTGATGGTGACGGTGTGATTGGACTGGAGCACGAACCCGCAGCAGTTCTCGAACTCGATGCCCCAGGTCTCGTAGGGGGTGGGCCTGCCGGTCTTCGAGGTGAGCGAGACGCCCGGGGTGTTGATGATGCGCAGATAGTCGCTGAGCCAGGTGTGCTGACGGGAGACGACCTCGAAGCGCGAGGGCTGGGGGAGGATGCGCCACTCGCCCGTCTGGGAGTCCTGCTCCAGGCTGAGTTGCCCCATGGAGGTGAGCTGGTGGCGCACGGGCACCACGTAGCTCTTGTAGAAGTTGGTGTTGGCGCCCTTGGAGGGCAGCAGCTCCCACCAGCGGAAGTACAGGCGCTGGCGCAGATCCTCGAGCGTGTCGGTGGCGCGCTGGTACTCCTCCTGGAGGGAGTTGAGGGCGTCGAGCAGCGTCGTCCAGGCGGGCGGAGGCGTGCGCCGGGCGCGGGGCTTGGAGCGGCGGAACTGGGCGAAGACGTCCGTGGTGGTGTCGCTCTGGGGCTGGATGGCCCAGCGCAGACCGCCCTGGACCGAGGCGAAGCCGCGCTCGTGCCGCGCCTCTTGGAGGCGGTCATCGATGTCCAGCGTGTGGCCCTCGAGCCGATCGGCGAGCTGGAGCGTCTCGAGCTGCTCCTCGATGGTGCGCCGCGACTCTGGGGACTGGGGCGAGTGGGTGTGAGCCAGGTGCGCGGCCAGGGCCTCTGTCTCGGTGGTGCCCACGGCGAGCAGGGGCTTGGACAGCGTGCGGAGGGAGCGCGAGCCGGCACCAAAGGACAGCCGCGCATGGAAGAGCGTGGCGCGGGGCAGGGAGCTGGCCGTCCAGCCCCACTCGAAGCGCTCCTCGAGGAGGGCCTGGAGCGCCTCGGGCGTGGTGGCCTCGGTGAGCAGGGCCGTCAGACAGTCGCGCTGGACGTCGGAGTACCAGCCGAGCACGTCGTAGCGCAGCCCGGCGGGAGGGGTGCCCGTGTGCAGCGCCGAGTCGCCGTCATGCAGACCGAAGACGGTGCGGCAGTTGGGGTAGAAGGAGGCGAAGGAGGCGCGCACCGGATCGAGCACGCGCACGGCGGTCTCCTGGCCCACGCAGGTGAGCGCGGGCAGGTACTCGCGGCCGGAGTCTGACTGGGCCTTGCGCCAGTCCTCGAGCGAGAGCGCGCGGCCGAGGAAGCGGTAGCGGTAGCCGGAGGCCGGGGCGGGATCGGGCAGCACCTGGACGTTGACGGGGGCCTCCGCCTCGCTGCCAAAGTCGCCATCCCCTGCCGGGTACAGGTAATCACTCTCCACCACCCACTGTTTCTCGGGCTGACCGCCGCCGCTGCGCAGGATGAGCCAGCGATTGGGGACGTAAGGAAAGCGAGTGAAGTCCCCGTCCTGCTCTCCCTGGGTGAGGGCGTCTGGCATCAGCCAGTGCAGGTGGATGCCGGGGGGCAATTCCTGGTCCTGGGTGAAGGGAGGGGTGAGGATGCGGTCGCTGAGGTTGGGCGAGCGGAGCTGACGCTTGCCGCTCGTCTCGGCGGGGAGCAGGCGGTAATCCGCCATGGCGCGAACCACGTTCTGCTTCGCGCCCAGGCACAGGGCCTGAAGCCGCAGGGGAACGCGTAGAAAACCATTGGTGCTTGTCATGTTCTGATTACCCCCATCATTCCGAGTCCCTCGGGCCCATGGCCTCTACGTGCGTCAGGTTTGCGCCCAGGGTGAAGGGATGGATCGTGCGCTGGCTCTTTTTTGGAGTCTGCCTTTCCGAGGGGCAGTTCATAGGCCCGCCTCTCAACATTGCACCATTGAGATCTTTGTTGAATTGACATTGGCCTGAGACTGTGCCCTGGAGAGGGCAACCAGACAGACAGCACCGTGTCATGCTGCCTCAAGAAGCACCCAGGCGAATACGAGCGCTGTGGAGCCATGCGTCCCAAGCAGCGGCCGAATCCTTACCTGCCTCCCAGCCCCCTCAACTCTGAGCAACGGACAGAGAGGAAGCGCCGTCTGAGTTCGTGGCAGCGTCCTGCACACCACAGGCCGAGGAAGTCCGCCCTTCCGGCAGGACGTCTTGCGCATAAGGTGGGGGCGACGGCAACCCCGACGCCCAAGACACCATGAGCGAGACACCGAAGTCGGATGAAGCGAGCGGGACACTGCGTGCACAGCCCGTCGGAGCCTGGCCCGCCTCGCTGAACGACGGCAGCGAGATGGGACGGCTCATCCTGGAGAAGGACTGGTCCCGGACACCGCTCGGCCCCATCGAGTCCTGGCCGCAGACGCTGCGCACGGCGGTGGGCATGTGCCTGGCGACGCGCTTCCCCATGTTCATCTATTGGGGCCCCCAGCGCGTCCAGCTCTACAACGATGCGGGCATCCCCATCATGGGCGCCAAGCACCCGCATGGAGCCCTGGGTCCGGTGGCGGAGGTGTTTCCAGAGCTGTGGCCCTTCCTCGCGCCCATGTTCGATGGCATCGAGCGCACGGGGCTGGCGACCCGATCTGAGAACCAGCCCTTGCCCATCGCGCGCAATGGCTTCGTCGAGGAGGCCTATTTCACCTGGTCCTACTCTCCGGTGCGCGATGACTCGGGCGCCATCGTGGGGATCTACACGCCCGCAATGGAGACCACGGGGCAGGTGCTCGGACAGCGGCGCCTGCGCACCCTTCAGTCCATCTCGAACCGGTCGGCCGGAGCAGCATCCTCCGAGGAGGCATGCCGGGCCGCGCTCGCCGCGCTGGCGGAGAACCCCGCGGACCTCCCCTTCGCCCTGCTCTACCTCACGGATGCCGGGGGCACGCGGGCCTCGCTCCTGGGCGCTTGTGGTCTGGAGCCCCAGCACTCGGGTGTGCCCGAACAGGTGGACCTGCGCGCGGAGTCCTCCGCGAACAGGGCCGCGTGGCTCCTGGGGTCGGCGGCCAGCTCCCACCAGGTCACCGTGGTGGACGACGTAGGCGAATGGTTCGAGGCGCTGCCCGCCCCTACGGGGATGGGGACTCCCCGCTCGGCCCTGGTGTTGCCCCTGTCGTACGCGCAGGGTGACCGCCCCCTCGGCTTCCTGGTGGTCGGTCTGAGCCCCCTCCTCACCCTGGCCGGGGAGTACCGCAGCTTCCTCGAGCTGGCGGCAGGAGCGGTGACCACGGCCGCCTCGAGCGCCCGTGCGCAGCAGGAGGTGCGTGAGCGCGCGGAGAAGCTGGCCGCGCTCGACCGGGCGAAGACCGCCTTCTTCAGCAACGTGAGCCACGAGTTCCGCACGCCCCTGACCCTGATGCTCGGCCCCGTCGAGGACGCCCTGGCGGATGCGAGCGAGCCGTTGGGGCCACAGCAGCGAGAGCGCCTGTCGCTGATCCAACGCAGCGCTACCCGGTTGCTCAAGCTCGTCAACACCGTGCTCGACTTCACCCGGATCGGAGCGGGCCGGATTCAGGGGCTCTTCCGGCCCACGGACCTGTCTGCCTTCACCGCCAGGCGGGTGAGCCAGTTCGAGTCCACCGCGAAGCGGGCCCAGCTCAACCTCATCGTTGACGCTCCTCCCCTGCCCGAGTCCGTGTGGATCGATCACGAGATGTGGGAGACGATTGTCTTCAACCTCTTGTCCAACGCGATGAAGTACACGTCCGCGGGCAGCATTCGCGTCAGCCTCCACGCGGAGCAGGAACAGGTGTGTCTGGAGGTGCGGGACACCGGGATTGGCATCCCCAGCGCCGAGCTGCCGCGCATCTTCGAGCGCTTCCATCGGGTCGAGGGCGCATGGGCCCGCAGCCATGAGGGCAGCGGCATTGGTTTGAGTCTGGTGCAGGAACTGGTGAAGCTGCATGGGGGCAGCGTGGGCGTGACGAGCGTCCTGGGCGAGGGGACGGCCTTCACCGTCAAGGTGCCGCGGGGGAGTGCCCACCTGCCCCGCGAGCAACTCTTCCCCGGGAAGCCCGACACTTCGGGCGCCGGGCGCGCCTCCCCCTTCCTGCAGGAAATCGAGGGCTGGCTGCCAAGATCCGAGGAGAAAGGCTCCGCACGGGGAGTCCCCGCCGTGACTCCCTCCCCCACACGCATCCTGGTGGTGGACGACAACGCGGACCTGCGCATGTACATCTCGGGACTGCTCCAGTCGTCCTTCGTAGTCGAGACCGCGGAGGATGGGCTGGAGGCGCTCAAGGCCATCCAGCAGCGTCCGCCCGAGCTCATCCTGAGTGATGTGATGATGCCCCGCCTGGGGGGGTTTGGCCTGTTGAAGCACCTCCGGGCGGATCCCCGGCTGCGGGCCATCCCTGTCATCCTGCTCTCGGCTCGGGCCGGCGAGGAAGCCAACGTGGAGGGGTTGGAGGCTGGCGCGGATGACTACCTCACCAAGCCCTTCTCGGCGCGCGAACTGGTGGCGCGCATCGGCACGCAATTGGAGATGGCGCGGGTCCGCAGGGAGATGGGGTTTCACCAGGCACGAGAGGCGAGCCTCGAGGAGGCGGTGAAGGCCCGGGATGATTTCCTGTCGGTGGTGAGCCACGAGCTGAAGACGCCTCTGGCGGCCTTCGGGCTGCAACTCGAGCTCATCGAGCGGGGTCTGAGCGCCGAGTCGCGGGCGCAGTTGGGCGATCGCCTGTTCATCACCCGCCGGCAGGTGCAACGCCTGGCGTCCCTGATGGACACGCTGCTGGATGTATCTCAGTTGGCCGTCGGGAGCTTGCGGTTGAGGCGCGAGGAGTTGGACCTCTCCGCGCTGGTCACCGAGGTTGTTGCGCGGATGCGCGAAGAGCTGGCGCGAGCGCAGTGTCCGGTGATGCTCGAGGCCGCCCCCTCGGTGCGGGGCCACTTCGACCGGGTGCGCCTGGAGCAGGTGGTGCAGAACCTGTTGTCCAATGCGGCGAAGTTCGGTCCGGGGAGAGCCGTGGAGGTGCGCATCCAGCGGCAGGACGGACGCGCGCTCTTGAGGGTGAGGGACCACGGCATGGGAATTCCGCCCGAGGACCGAGAGCGCCTCTGGCAGCGATTCGAGCGAGGAGTGTCCGTCCACAACTATGGGGGATTGGGCGTGGGCCTCTGGCTCACCCGGCAGGTGGTGGAGGCGCACGGGGGCTCCATCACCATGGCGGAGACGCCGGGCGGAGGGGCCACGTTCATGGTGGAGCTGCCCCTGGAAGGTTGAGGGGCATGGCCAAACTCCTCGACAGCGGGCGGACACGGCACCAACAATGCCGGAATGCTCACGCTCTACGGCTTCGGCCGCGTCAACTCGAAGGTAGTGGGTCTCACCCGTGATTTGCGTGTCCTGTGGACGCTCGAGGAGCTCGGCGTGCCCTACCGCGTGCACGGCCTGGATCATCCCGCGGGGGAAACCAAAAGTGAGGGCTACCGGCGCCTCAACCCCTTCACTCAGGTGCCGGTGCTCGACGACGACGGCTTCGTGCTCACCGAGACGGGCGCGATCCTGCTGTACCTGGCGGAGAAGACGGGCAGATTGATGCCTGCGGATCTCCAGGGCCGCGCCCAGGTGACGCGCTGGTGTTTCGCCGCGCTCAACACCCTGGAGCCCCCACTGTTCCAGATCGCGATGATCGAGCTTCTCGGCGCCGCCGATCCCACCGGCGCGCAGCGGCGTCCCTCACTGGTGGATTGGGCCAGGCTCCATCTGACAGCGCTCGAGGACTGGCTTCGGGAGCGTCCGTATCTCACCGGCGAGGCCTTCACCGTGGCCGACATCCTGATGACCACGGTGCTGCGCGAGGTGCGCAACGCGGGCGTGCTCGACGACTTTCCCCAGGTCTCCGCCTACCGCGAGCGCTGTGAGGCACGGCCCGCCTGGCGGCGGACGCTAGAAGCCTATGAGCAGCGCCTCGGGGCACCGGCGGGCAGCGCGCGCTAGCCGCGGTATGGCGATCAAGGTGACGCGGGCCTAATCTTCGAACTCTGCGTGCATGACGATGTCGCAGAAGCCGGGGATCGGCAGGTGCTCCTGCACTCGGCCGATCTCTCCCATGAGGTTGATCGCGCCGGTCATCGGCTTGCGCCGGACGACCGTGCCCATGGCCTCCAGCATGGCCTTCTTGAAGCCGAGCCGCGGATACTCGGAGAGGATGATCTCCACGCTATTGGGCGTTACGAGCGAGCGCGGGATGGCTCCAATGTCGATGCCCGCGCCGAGCTGGAGCAGGGCGATCTCGGGCTGCTTGCGTTGCGGCACGCCGGGCGTGGTGTGCAGGGCGATCGCGTCCCAGATAATGGCGATCTTCCGGTCGGAGTAGCCCTGCTTCGACAGGAACTCGGCAGCGGCGTCCGCACCGTCGACCTCAAAGCGATCCTCGCCGATGAACTTCTCCACCAGGCCGAGGTCGTGCAGCACCGAGCCGAGGAAGAGCATCTCCTCATCATACCGCGCGCCCTGCAGCGCTCCGGCGGCTCGCCCGAAGGCGAAGGTGCGCATCACATGGTTGAAGAGGAACTGCGGGGAGTGGTCGCGCGCCAACTCCATTGCGGCAATGCACACTTGCGTGTCGGGGTACTGCATGGATCGCTCCTTGATGTCATGGGTTTTCGATCTGGGCAGCTCGTGACTCAGCGCGCGCAACGTACGTTCGTTATTTCTGGTCGATAATATGCTCTCGATTATCACCAGCTGGTAACACTGGTATCGAATGGACTTTCATGGATCGACTGACCAGCATGTCCGTCTTCGTCGCGGCGGTAGAGGAAGGGAGCCTGATCGCCGCCGCGCGACGTCATGGCCTCTCTGCGTCGATGGCTGGCAAACACGTTGCCGCGATCGAGTCAGAAATGAACGTCCGGCTCATGCAGCGGAGCACCCGTAGCCTTGTCCTCACCGAAGCCGGGCGTGCCTACTATGCGCGCAGCAAGCGGATCCTGGAGGAGTATGAAGAAGCCAGACGCGAGGCGGCTGACACGCAAGGAACTGTTCGAGGCGTGCTCCGCGTCACGGCGCCCGTCACGTATGGAACCATGCACTTGAGCGGCGTCATGGCCGCCTTTCTGGAGCGGCATCCCCGTGTCACGCTCGACGTGCTCCTGAGCGACCACTACGTCGATCTCGTGGCCGAGGGCTTCGATGTGGCGATACGGATCGGCGCGCTGCGCGACACCGATCTTGTCGCTCGGCGGCTTGCGCCGTGCCGCATGGTGTTGTGCGCGTCGCGAGAGTTCCTCGCGCAAATCGGCCCGCTGCAGACCGTGGCGAAACTTCGCCAACTGCCACGGCTGATATTCAGCGGCGCGATCTCGACAGGCGACTGGACGCTCATCGATTCCAAGGGGAACTCAACCGTCATCGATGGACCGGTTCGCATGACGGCCAACAACATGCAGTTGCTGCTTGCCGCCGTCCTGCGCGGAAGCGGCATCGCCTACGGGCCCAGCTTCGTATTCGACGCGCATATCGCGTCCGGTGATCTGGTCGCTCTGCTGCCGGATCACCGGACATCGGATCTCGCGATCCATGCTATCTATCCAACCCATCGACATGTGTCGCTGAAGCTGCGTAGTTTTGTCGATCATCTCGCTGCGAGCCTGGGTTCCACAACGCCCTGAAGTGACCCCCCCATCTTCTGGCCCCCATCATGAGGGGGCGCCAAGCCGGAGTTGAGAGCCGCTCAGGCATTGGCGAACAAGGGGCCCGCGGGAGCGGCGCTCTGGGGGCCCATCTCGCGCCGCAGCCTGCTCACCAGGACGAGGAAGCGCACCCCGTAGACGAGGCCGGCCAGCGACGCCACGAAGGCGAGGATGCTCAGGGGCCCGCCGCGCGGCATCTCGAAGAAGCTCAGCACGAGCGTCACTCCGCTCGAAAGGAGCAGCCCCTGCCCCACGCGCTTCGTGGTGTCAGCCAGGGCCGGCACCCCCAGACTCAGCCTCACGGGGAAGACCATGTAGCGGAGCGTGTCGACCACCTGTACCACGAGGAGGAGGATCGCGATCCAGGCCCAGCGGCGCACCTTCTGATTCTCCAGGGCAGACGCCAGGCGCAGGAAGCCGAGCCCGAGGAGACCCTTGGGCAGCAGGGACACGACCGAGTACGCGGTATAGAACCCACGGTTGCTCTGCCCGGGCGACAGCAGGAACCTCACATAGAGGGCTTCGAGCGGGTCGAAGAGAATCTGCAAGGTGAGGACGAGGAGCTCGCCCAGCAACAGCAGGCGAAGTGCGGCGGCGAACGGCCCCTGGGCAGGTGAAGCGGACGACGTCATGGAGATCCTGGGTGAAGAGGGAGCATCCCTGAAGAGGCCGGCAGCCTATAGCACGCACCCAGAGTGAAGCAGGACCGATGACGCTTCCTGGAGCGACCTTCCCGCCATCTCCAAAACCTTATGAATGCTGGGCTTCTCGGGATGGAGGCGGCGGCAATCGAACCCGCCGCTGGGAGTTTCTGGCGAAAGCGCTCCGACTCGGGACAGATAGCCCAAGCACTCGCGTCTCAGCGCTTGGAACGCTCGACGAAGGCCACGCCGTCCTTCACGTCGTCACCCGGGTGGACGATGACCCGATCTCCCGGGTTGAGTCCCTCCAGCACCTGCGCCTGGAGCCCGTTGCGCTGGCCTGGCTTCACCTCGCGCAGCCGCACGCGCTTGTTCTCCGCGAGGAACACCGCCCACCCTTCGCCCTGGCGTAACAGGGCGCTCTCGGGCACTTGCACCACGTCATCGTCGGCCCAGAGCGTGATTCGCGCCTCCACCCGGTAGCCATCGCCCAGCACCTTGCGCCGCTCCACGGACTCCTCGAGGGTGATGAGCACGTTCACCCGCTGTTCCTCCACGCCCAGTGCGGATACGCGCGTGAAGGCCGAGGGCTCCACCCTGCGCACCCTCCCCTCCAACGAATAGTCCCCGCCCCAGTTCTCGATCCGCGCGCGAGCTCCGGGATGGATGCGCACTGCGTCCTGCGACAGCACGTCCACCACCACCTCCAGAACCTCCGGATCGCCGATCTCCATCAGCGCCGTTCCCGGAGTCACAGCTCCCTCGCTCTCCTGCATCACCCGCAGCACCCAGCCTCGCACCGGAGCGTGGAGGTCCAGCTGCTCGGACGCGGTGGGCCGCTGCTCCATCCGGCCTCGGGCCGCCCGCGCCAGCTTGAGCTGCTGCTCGGCGATGCGCACGGCGTACTGCGCCGAGGTCAGCTCCTGCGCGCGGCCGCGCTCCTCGAAACGGGCCGCTTCCAGGCTCTGCCGGGTGATGCTGCCGCTCGCCGCCAACTGCTCGTGTCGCGCTACCTCGGAGCGGGCGTACTCCAGCGCCGTCTGCGCGCGTTTCATCACCGCCTCCGCTTGCTCCCGGGCCGCCTGCGCGGCGCGCACCTGCGCATCCGCCTCGGCCCGCGAGCGCGCATCCAGCAGCGGCGGAGTCAGCGAGTCGAGCTGGGCGATCACCTGGCCCTCCTGCACCTCGTCCCCCGGCTTCAACGAGATGCGCTCCAAGTGCCCGCCTACTGGGGCGGAGATGGTGTAGCGATCCTTCACCCGCGTCTTGCCGGGCTCGGTCACCGTCACCTCGAAGAGGCCCCGTGTCACCTCCGCCAGATCCACCGGCACGGGTCGGGGCCGGTACGCCGAGGCGATGGCCGCCACCACCGCGAGGGCTCCCAGGGCGAGCAGTGCTCTTTTGAGCCACTTCTTCATGGTCCCTATTCCCGTGTCTTGAGCACGCCGATGAGATCCAGGTGATCCAGCCGCCGACGGACGAGCAGCGCGCTCACCACGCCGGCCACCAGCACCACGAGCACTGCGAAGGCATAGGTGCGTGGATCGATGATGGCGGGCAGGCGGAAGAGCTCGGTGTCCACGGCGGTCCCCGCCACCACCAGGGTGAGCCCTCGGCCGAGCACCAGCCCCAAGGGCAGCGCGAGCAGCAGGCTCGTGACGATCTCGCTCAGAAGGATGACGGAGATCTCCCGACGGGTGAACCCGAGCACCCGCAGGCTGGCGAGATCCCGAGCGCGCACGGACAGCGCGACCCGGGCGTTGTTGTAGACGATGCCCACCGCGATGGCCGCCGCGAAGCCCGCGAGCATCACGGTGAACACGACCATCACGTTCGCGACCTGTTGCTCGAACAGCCGCTTGACGAGCTCCGTGCGGCCGACTCCCACCACCAGGGGCAGCTTCTTGATGCGAGCGTAGATGTCGTCCATCCGCGCCGGGTCCACGGCGAGCGTGGCGCCCGTGATGGAGGGATCATCCCCGATCAGCCGATCCAGCGACTTGATCTCCATGTACGCGGAGATGCCGATCAAGTCGTCCACGAGGAAGGCCACCCGGGCCTCGCGGATGGGGCGGCTCCCATCCTGGACCTCGATGCGGACGCGATCCCCCAGGCCGACGCCCAGCCGCCGCGCCAGCTCGCGCCCGAGCATCAGCCCTCCGGCCTCCAGCGGTACAGGCCTCCGCTTCGCGTCCAGCACCTGCCGGTGCTCTCCGTCGGAGGGGATGCCCTGGATGACCGTCTCGTAGCTCCGAGGTCCCGCCACCAGCCGCACGGGCACCATGCGCAGGGGCTCGGCATGCAGCACTCCGGGGATCTGCTCCAGCTCGCGCCGGGCCCGGTCCGGCACGCTCTTGGAGAAGGACACCGAGAGTGCCTCGCGCTGGATCAGCCCGTACTGCACCCCCATCAGATAGCGAACCGAGTCGATGGAGAAGCTGCCGACGATGAGGATAGCCACCGCCAGCCCGATGCCCATCGACGAGAGCAGCAGCCGCCACGGGCGCCGCTCGAGATCCCTCAGCACCATGCGGCCGGCCTGGGTGAACAGCCGATGGAAGCCGCTGCGCTCCAGGAGCGTGAGCCGGTAGGTGGGAGGCGCCGCGGGGAGCATGGCCTCCGCGGGAGGCAGCCGTGCCACCTGGCGCACGGCGGCGAGCGCCCCCACCACCGCCGAGGCGAAGCTGATGAGGATGGAGCCCACCAGCATGCCCAGGTCCAGCTCGAACGTCAGCACGGGGAAGCGGAAGCTCTCCCGGTACAGGTTCAGCAGCCCATGCCCCGCCAGCATCCCCACTCCCGTGCCCAGCACCGCCCCAATCGTCACCACCACCGCCACCAGCTTCAAGTAGTGGAGTCCAACCGTCAGATCCGAGTAGCCGAGCGCCTTCAGCGCGGCGATCTGCTCGCGCTGGGTGCCAATCAGCCGGGAGAGCACCACATTGACGAGGAAGGCCGCCACGCCCAGGAAGATGAGCGGCACGATGGTGGCCTGCGCGTAGAGTTGCTGGATCTCCGAGGCGACGTACCGGGACGAGATCTGCTTCTTCCTCGGTAAGGCCCCCAGCCCCCCATAGGGCTTCAGCTGCCGATCCAGCGCGTCCACCACACCCTCCGGGCTGGCGCCGGGGCTCAGCCGGACGAGTGCGTCGTTGAAGGCCCCCTCCATGTGGAACGCGGCCGCCAGCGCGTCCCGGTCCATCCACAAGATGCCGAAGCGCAGGTCGTCGCCCCAGATGCCTCCGGGCGGCACGGCGTAGACGTACTCGGGAGACAGCGCCACGCCCACCATGCGCAGTGCCACGCGCCGGCCGTTCACCACCGCCACGATGCGATCACCCGGCTCCAGGTGATGCGCGGTGGCGAAGGCCTCGTTGACGATCACCTCGTCGGTCCGCCCGGGCTCCACCATCCTCCCCTCGCGCAGGTAGAGCTGGTTGAGCAGGGGCGGACCGCGGCTCGGGATGGAGACAAGCTGCCCCGTCACCGGCTCGGGCAGATCGGGCATGTCCAGCAGCACGTTCTTCACCACCCGCCCCTCCACCTGCGCCACCCCGGGCAGCAGGTTCAGCCGCTCGAGCAACGCGTCGGGGGCGCGCTCCAGCTGGGCGAACACGTCCGCGAACCGCTCCCGCTCGTAATACGCCTGCGCCGAGTCCGAGAGCGAGCGGTAGACACTGAAGGTGGACACGTAGGCCGTGATCCCCGCCGCCACCACGAGCGCGATCGTCGCCACCTGCCCCTTGAGCTGGCTCAGATCCCGCAGCAGCTTCCTGTCGATCGATCTCACCATTCCAGCTCACTCGGTGACCGCTTGACGGTGTTCTGGCGCGAGCTGGCCACCTGCCCATCCATCAACGTGACGACGCGATCGGCCATCTGCGCGATGGGGGCGTTGTGGGTGATGACCACCGTAGTGGTTCCGAGCTCCCGGTTGATGCGGGCAATGACTTCCAGCACCACGCGGCCCGTCTTCGCGTCCAGGGCGCCCGTGGGCTCGTCGCACAGCAGCAGCGCTGGTCGCTTGGCGATGGCTCGCGCGAGCGCCACCCGCTGCTGCTCGCCCCCCGAGAGCTGTGCCGGGAAGTGATCCAACCGGCCTCCGAGCCCCACCAACTCCAGCGCCTCCTCCGATCGCATCGGGTCCTGGGCGATGTCCGTCACCAGCGCCACGTTCTCGCGCGCGGTGAGGCTGGGAATGAGGTTGTAGAATTGGAAGACGAAGCCCACGTGCTCACGCCGGTAGCGGGTGAGCTCCCGCTCGGTAGCGTGTGTCAGGTCATGATCCAGGTAGTTCACCTGCCCGCTCGTCGGCACATCCAGCCCGCCGATGATGTTGAGCAGCGTGGACTTGCCGCTCCCAGAGGCGCCGAGCAGGACGACGAGCTCCCCCTTCCTCAGCACGAAGTCCACGCCGCGCAGCGCGTGGACGTCAACCTCGCCCATCCGGTAGACCTTGGCCAGGGCTCGAGCGCTCAGCACCACCGGTGCCGTGAGCTGCTCCTGTGACACGGCGACATCCATCGAGCCCGCGACCTCCGCTCACCGTGCGGCTGCCATGAAGGGTACCCATTGCGTTCGCGGGAGGCAGCGGAGGCGTGCGGGCGGGGACGGCGGGCAGCCAGGCACTCGCGCACGCCTTGGCACGGGCCGGGAGCCGCTCAGCCCTCGCTGACATGTCAAGGCGGCAGCTGACATGTCAAATGACACAGGAGCCGGGCCCGGATGACGGACTGCCTCGCCTCTTTCCCAGCGAGGTTGCTGCCAGCGCCTTGGGCATTCCACGTGCACAGCATCACGGCCAGCACCTCTGTCGGACGCCTCCCCTCCACCCCGGTCGCCACGCAAGCACTCACAGAGCCCTCCATGAACAACAGAAAACAGGTCCTCATCGATACGGACGTCGACATCGACGATTGGATGGCCATCCTCTACTTGATGAAGCACCCGGACGTGGACGTGGTCGGCATCACGACGACCGGTTGCGGTGCCGCGCACCTGACCCCCGGGAAGGTGAACGCCAAGAACCTGCTCATGCTCACCTCGCGCCCGGAGACGCCGGTGGCAGGCGGAACCAGCGCGCCGCTCATCTACTCCAACCAATTCCCCAACTCGATCCGTGACGGGATCGACACACTGTTCGGGCTCTCCCTGCCCCCCAACCCCCATCCCATCGACCCCCGGCCAGCCGTGCAATTCCTGCGGGAGACGCTGCTGGCAGCCACCACTCCCGTCACGGTGCTGGCGATCGGTGGGATGACCAACCTCGGCAAGCTCCTGCGCGACCACCCCGAGGTGAAGCCCAAGATCGACCGCATCGTCGTGATGGGCGGAGCGATCTCCGTCCCAGGCAATGTCTACGACGTCGATTCCAACTACCTCAACAAAGTCGCCGAGTGGAACATCTTCCTCGACGTGTTGGGCGCGCAGATCGTCTTCAGGTCAGGAGTGCCCATCACGCTGGTGCCCCTCGACGCCAGCCAGAACGTCCCCCTCGACAAGGCGTTCTACAATCGGTTTGCCCAGCGCCACACGTCGCGCGCCGCCAACTTCATTCATGACGCGCTCACCGCCGATATCAGCTTCGTCATGAGCGGCAACTTCTTCTTCTGGGATCCGCTGGCAGCCGCGATCCTCGTTGATCCCAGTCTTGCGAGCTCCACGAGTCCTACGGTCTCCCCGCAGGTGATGAACCTCAACGTGGCGCAGACACTCGACGAGGAGCAGGACACCTCGGGCCAGCTGGTCCAGGTCACCGACGGCCCTCCCATCGATGTCGCGATGTGGGCCAACGCCGACGCCTTCTACCGAAGCTTCCTCGACATCATCAACCTCCCTGACGAGGGCCGATAAGCCGTGGAAACGACCGACACCCGCCCTTCGCGGCGTCTCATGTTTGCTGTGAACGGGAAGCTGCATGTCATTGACAACCCGGACCCCACCCTCCTGCTCGTGGACTACCTGCGGAGCCGTGAAACAGCGCTCACCGGCACCAAGCTGGTGTGTGGGGAGGGCGGATGTGGCGCCTGCACCGTCACGCTCACGACCTGGGACCCGGGCACCGACTCGCTGACGAGCCGGCCGATCAACAGCTGTCTACGCCCGGTCTGTCTGCTCGACGGGCAAGCTGTCACGACGGTCGAAGGCATCGGCAACGTGCGTGACGGCCTCCACCCGGTGCAGTACGAGGTCGGTGCGTGCAATGCCTCCCAATGTGGATTCTGCACGCCCGGCTTCGTGATGAACATGTTCGCGGGGCTCCAGAAGGACCAGAAGCTCACCGCCCGGGAGATCGAGGACCGCTTCGACGGCCACATCTGCCGGTGCACCGGCTTCCGCCCGATTCTCCAGGCCATGCGCACGTTCGCGGTGGACGCCGCGAAGCACGAAGATTTCCGATCCAACCATCCCTGCCAGCCCGCCGCCGGGCAGGCTCCGAAGGTGGCGAAGACGCCTGCCGTCGTCGTCTTCCCGGAGGAGCTCAAGGCCCGTGTGCGCGCGCAGCTCGACCTGCGTTTCGAGGGCCGGGGGTACCAGTGGCACCGTCCGACGGACATCTCGGGGGTGCAGGCCATCCTGCGCGAACATGGCGGTGATCGCGCCCAGGTCAAGCTGGTCGGCGGGAACACCGACGTCGGCATCTACAAGGTCGACGTCAATGATCCTCACGTGCTCGTCGACATCAGCGCGGTGCGCGGGCTCCGGGGCATCTCCGCCGATGCCAATGGCGTGCACGTCGGCGCCGCCACCACGCTCCAGGAGCTGCTGGAGTGGATCGACGCCAACACGACGAACCCGGCAAGCACCACGGGCTCAACAGCCGTCGACCGCTATCGAGGCCTGTCCGATCTGCGCCGGCACCTCGACATCGTCGCCAATCTCCAGGTGCGCAGCGCGGGGACCATCGGCGGCAACATCATGATGGCCCGCCTCCGCGCGGACACACCCGCCCCCTTCCCGTCCGACCTTCTCCTCACGTTCTCCGCGCTGAACGGAGTGTGTGTCGTGGCCTCGGCCACTTATCCGGGCGGGTGGAGCAGCTTTGCCGTGAGTGAGCTCCCTGCTCCCAGCGCACTCCCGGACGACGCGGTGCTGGTGGACTTCCACCTGCCCTGGACCGGCCCGAACCAGCTCGTCCGCTCCTACAAGGTGCGGATGCGCAACGAGGACAGCCACCCCATCGTCAACACCGCCTTCCGCGTTCAGCTCACCCCTGGCACACCCATCGTGGAAGACGCATGGCTGTACTTCGGCGGGCTGGCAGGACTCCCGCTCCGCGCTTCGGCGACCGAGGCCGCGCTGAAGGGCCAGCGCTGGGATGAGAGGACCCTTGCCGCGGTACTCCCCGTGCTCGAACGCGAGGTCGCCGCGCACATCGTCGATTACGACGGCACGGAGTTCCTGCCGCGTGGGTACCGGGCCTCGCTCTGCCGAACGCTGTTCTACAAGTTCTACGTCTACGTGGCTGAAGAGAGGGGCGTGCCGGTATCGCCGGCCGTCGCCTCCGCGGGCCGGCTCGAGGAGCGTCCGCTCACACGCGGGACCGAGATCACGGACGTGTACCCACAGGAGAGCCCGGTGGGCATGCCGATCCTCAAGGACACGGCGTTCCTGCAGACCACGGGCGAGGCGATCTACACCGCGGATCTTCCCCTTCCCCCGCACGGGCTCGTCGCCGCGTACGTTCTGTCTGGCATTGCTCGCGGCCGTTTTCAGTGGCGGGGAGGGAGCTCCGCCGCCCTCGCAGCCGTCGCAGCTCGCGTCTCGGGCGTCGTGGATCTCGTGACCATTGACGACGTCCCCATCTTGAGAGCCGAGCAGCTTCCAGCGGGCACGGACCCGCTCCAGCGGCCCAACAACCTCATCGGAATGGGCGGGGACGATCCGGTCTTCGCGCAGGACGGGAAGATCCTCTCCTGGGGGCAGCCCATCGCGCTCGTGCTCGCGAAGGATTCCTGGGCGGCGCAGACGGCCGCGCGGATCCTCGAAGAGGAATACCTGTCCTACGAGGCGGAGACGCCGATCCTCGAGATCGAGCAGGCGCTGGCCGAACCCCACCAGGCCGGGGTGTTCCAGGACCTTCCGACCCTCGATCACATTCCGAGCATCACGCGGTCTGGCAGCGATGTCGCATGGCTCGACCGTCCCGACAAGCCGCTTCCGGGCGGGGCCCTGCTGCAAGGAATGCAGCGCACCGAAGCGCAGGCGCAGTTCTACCTCGAGGTGCAGAACTGCATGGTGGTGCCCGGCGAGGGCGACGACATGGAGATCTACAGCTCCACGCAGCAACCCGCGAGTATCCAGCAATACGCGGCGAGCATCCTCGGCGTGCCCGCCGCCAACATCCAGGTGTACGTGCGACGGCTGGGCGGTGGCTTTGGCGGCAAGCAGTTCCGCCCGTACATGCTCTCGACGGCAACCGCGGTGGCCGCACGCAAGGCGCGGCGTCCGGTCAAGTTGGTGCTGACACGCAACCAGGACATGGCCACGATCGGCAAGCGGCACCCGTACCGGAGTGCGTTCGCCGTCAGCTACACCCCCGAAGGCCAGCTCCAGGGCATGCGACTGGACATGGTCAGCAACGGCGGTTGCACGTACGACGCCAGCTTTCCGGTGATGGACCTGTCACAGCAGAATGGAGACGGCTGCTACTTCGTGCCCACCTACCGGACGACGGGCACCGTTGCGCGCACCAACCTCGCGAGCAACACCGCGATGCGAGGCTTTGGCACGCTCCAGGCCATCCTGGCCGTGGAGGAGGCCATCGAGCGGGTGGCCCATTCCACGGGCTTGCTGCCCGAGGATGTGCGGCGACGCAACATGTACCAGAACGCAACGTTAAACTCCTGGCAACAGACGCACTTCGCGCAGGATCTGAAGTATTGCAACGCCATCGCGCTCTACGACCACCTGCGCACCCATTGCGAGTTTGATCGCCGGCAGGCGGAGATCACCGCATTCAACGAGAAGAACCGTTGGAAGAAGCGTGGCATCTGCCTGATGCCCTTCAAGTACGGCGTGGGATACCAGCCCCGCACGCTGGAGCAAGGCTCGGCCTATGTGTCTATCTATGCGGCCGACGGCACGGTGCTGGTGCAGCACGGGGGCATCGAGCTGGGGCAAGGGATCAACACGAAGATGACGCAGATCGCGGCCCAGGAACTCGGGATCCCCATGAGCCTGATCCGCATCGGGGACACCTGGACGGGAGCTGCTCCCAATTCGGAGCCCACCGCTGCATCGTCAGGCTCCGATCTGTTCGGGAGCGCGGTGAAGCTCGCGTGTCAGACCCTTCGCGCGCGGTTGTTGCAGTACTGCGAGTATTCGAACACGCCCGCCTGGACGGCTGAGAACCCCTCGCAGTGGAGGAAGGTGGTGGCCAACGCCTTCGGGGCGCGGGTGGATCTGCAGGCGGAGGCCACCTACAAGGCCCCGTACGTCGGGAACATCGGGGGCGACCAGCCCTATGGCCGAGTCTTCCTGTACTTCACCTATTCGGCGGCCTGCTCCGAGGTGGAGATCGACGTGCTCACGGGCGAGACAACGCTGCTGCGCACCGACATCCTGTTCGACAACGGCCAGAGCCTCAACCCGTGCCTCGACATCGGCCAGATCGAGGGTGGGTTCTTGCAAGGCGCGGGGCTGATGCTGACGGAGCAGATGATGTACACCCCCGACGGTGCGCTGTATTCCGATGGCACCTGGGACTACAAGCCGCCCGGTACCAAGTCCGTGCCGCTGGTGTTCAACGTACGTCTGCACCAGATGCAACGGTATCACCCGGTGACCGGGCTGCCGCTCGACTATGCCTCGGTGAACGGGTCGAAAGGCATTGGCGAGCCTCCGCTGGTCCTTGCCGCCACGGTGTTCTTCGCGGTCAAGCACGCCGTCGTGGCGGCGCGGCGCGATCGCGGGGACACGGGGTGGCCGGAGATCACGGCTCCCGCGACGGTGGGACGGGTGCAGGCCGCCATCGGCATCACCGACGACACGCTCCAACTCTGAGCACGAACACGTACTCCACGAATCACCCTTTCTCCCGAGGAACTCCATGAGCACTTCGAATCTCTCCACCCCTGTGGTCCTCCTGCACGACGCCGCCATCGACGAGTACATGGCGACCATCCTGCTCACCACGATGTCTGGCATTGACCTGCGTGCCATCGTCGTGGTCAACGGGGACTGCATCACGACCCCCGCCATGAATGCCGCCTGGCGCATCCAGCAGTTCATCGGCCGCACCAACATCCCTCTCGGGCTCTCGGCGGCCCGCGGCTACAACCCCTTTCCCTGGGAGTACCGCGGCGACTGCATCAAGCAGGATAGCCTCGCCATGCTGCAAGCGCTGCAGCCCCTCGCGACGCCCTATCGCGACGGCGATGCCCTGCTGCGAGAGGTTCTGCAGAGCGCCACCGAGCCCGTGACCGTGCTCTGTACGGGACCATTTACCCCGCTGGCCATGCTCCTCGATCGCGCGGATGGCGCGGCGCTGATCGCGAAGATCGGCCGCGTCGTCTGGATGGGCGGGGCCATCAACGTGGGTGGCAACCTCGATCCCCAGACGCTGCCGCCCGGCGTCGCCAACCCCTATGCCGAGTGGAACGTGTTCTGGGATCCGTTCGCGGCCGACCGGGTCTTCCGCAACACGACGTTCCCGATCACGTTGTTCCCGCTCGACATCACCAACAGCGCTGCGATCACGGCCTCCTTCATGAGCCGGCTCCTCGAGAACGCGAAGCGGTACCCGACCTCCAACCTCGCGTACCAGAGCTACGAGTTCGTCGCGGCCGAGAGTTTCTATGACATGTGGGACGTCACGGCAGCCGTCTGGCTCGCCCGGCCGGATCTCTACGCAGCGCCCCAGACGCTCCAGTTGGCCGTGGTGACGGAGGACACCGGCATGTTGGGCGCCCTCGTGCCCAGCGAGAGCGGCCGGGCCATCGACGTCGTGGGCTCGTTCACCAACATCAGCGGTTTCTACGACTACGTTCTGCAGCAGCTGGCACGCTGAGTTGCCTGGGTGTCGGGCGACGGGACGCCCATGGGAGAGCCGGGGTCAGCAGCAGGTGTACAGCTCCACCAGGTGGTTGTCGTACTCGTCGTAGCAGATGCCGGCCTCGCAGCACCTGTAGACCTTGCTGTACGTATAATAGGACCAGCCGCTGGGGCATGAGGGGCTGGCGGGGCGGCAGCCGTAGGCGAGAGGGGTCATGCCCTTGTACGTGCAGGAGTTCGCCAGGCTCTCCCGAGTATCCCCGGGCACCTGCTCACTCTGCTGCGCGGACGGCTCCTCGGTCTCCAGCTCCGAGCCTCCACATCCCACGGCGAGGGTCGCGACAAGGCCTACCCCCATCAGGAACTTCATGCCATGGCCTCCCAGAGTCTGGGTGGGGAATTCCACCCGGCTCGATCTCGGGGCTGAGGAGGAGGGCCGCGGAAGGACACGACGGATCAGATGTTCGAACATGTGCAGGATGCTCCTGTGAGTGCCTGGATGAGGAAGCCAGGGCTCTTCGCTCCAGGCCCTGACTTCCTCACTGACGACAGGGGCTCCATTTTCTAGTCGCATTTCCCAGGATGAATTCCGCGTCATGGCCGCGCGCGTTCCCCCCCCATCGCGGGAAGGCCCCCGTGCGTCCCATGGCTACGAGACCGGAAGCTCCAGGGTGGCCACGGCGCCCTTGCCAGGCCCCTCGCTCTCCAGCGTGAGGCGGCCTCCCAGCATCTGCGCCGCCAGCGCGCTCGAGTGCAGCCCGAAGCCGTGCCCGTCCTTGCGCGTGGTGAAGCCGTGCGCGAACAGCTTGCCCCGGACCTCGGCGGGAATTCCCATCCCCGCATCCATCACCTGGATGCGCACCAGCCCATCCTCCACCATGAGCCTCACCGTCAGGTGACGCTGCTCCTCGGTCATCGCGTCCAGCGCGTACTTCGCGTTGCTGATCAGGTTGATGAGGATCTGCAGCACCTTGTGCTTGTCCACCTTCACCTTGGGCACCGGTGACAGCTGGCGCACCACCGACACGCCGTGGCGCTGCAAGGCGGGCATCTGGATCCTCAGCCCGTCCTCGATCAACTGCGCCAGGTCGCACTCCTCCGTCATCAGCGAGCTCTTCGCGTACGTCTGCTGCACCTGCACGATGGCTCGGATGTGCTCGATGTGCCGCCCCATCGCGTCCATGTCTTCCACGAGCTTCATCTGCTCGCTCGCCAGCTCGTCCGCGATGGCCGAGAGATACTCCGGCAGGTTCCCTCCTCTCGCCCCTTGTGCCAGGAAGCTCGTCAACTCGGCGCGGTGCTCCAGCAGCAGGTTCGTCGCCTGCTTCAGCTTGCCCACCCTCGAGCCTCCCACCGCCCGCTGCATCATCTCCAGATTGATGACCGCGCTGGTCAGCACGTTGCCCACGTTGTGCAGCACGTTCGAGGCCACCTCCGCCATTCCCACCGCTCGCGCCGTGTCCACCAGCCGCGCTTGCGCCTGCCTCAACTCCCGCGTCCGCTCCTCCACCCGCTGCTCCAGCTCGTCGTTGGCCTTCCTCAGCTCCTGCCGCGCCCGCTGCACGTCCGCGTACAGCCTCGCGTTCTCGATCGAGATGGCCGCCTGCGACGCGAGGTGCCCCAGCAGCGCCAGCCGGGTCGGGCTGAAGGCATCGGTGGCCAGGTCGTTCTCCAGGTACAGTGCTCCGCTGAACTGCTCCTGCCTCATCAGCGGCAGGCACAGCACCGACCGCGCCTTGCCCCGCGACAGGTACTCGTCTCCGGCGAACGTGTGCGGCCGCGACGTATCTCCAATCAGCACTGGCTCTCGGGAGCGCTTCACGTACGACAGCACCGTCCACGGCAGCTCCTGGGAGGCGCCTCTGCCCACCTCCACGCCCAGGTTCCCCCGCGACACCTCACTGCTGGCCACCACCGACAGCGTGTCCCCGCTCGGCAGCACCAGCGCTCCTCTCTGCGCACCGGCGTTCTCGATCGCAGCCTGCAGCAGCGTCGTCACCAGCCGCTCCAGCACGATCTCGCCGGAGATCGCCTGCTGCGCCTTCACCACCGTCAGCGCGTCGATCTGTGTCGAGTTCGTGCTGCTGCTGGTCTCCGCATCCACGACGTCCTGCGCAACCGCGAGGTTCGGCCACAGGCCGTCCAGCTGCTGCACCTTGCCCAACGCTCCCCACTGCAGATACGCCGCCCGCGCCTCCCTCGCGAAGGTGTGCGCGACGATGGGCGCCTGGCGCGTGCGCCAGAAGTTCGCCGCCAGCTCGCTGGCCAAGGCCACGAACTGGGTGGCACCGCTCTCCCGAGCCACCCGGATGGCCTCCTCGTAGGCGCGCGTCGCCTCATCCGGTCGCCCCTCGAGTCGAGCCCACTCCGCGGCCACCATCCGCTCGGGCGCGCGGAACGTCTCGGGGCAGTTCTCCGCCCATTCCGCCAGCTGCTGGTGATCGCCGCGCAGGAGCTCGAGAGAGGAACGCTGCTGCTCGGGTGTGGCCTCCTCGAAGTACGCGGCCAGCGACAGCGCGCGGTAGAGGTGGAACTCCCTCCTCACGAAGCTGCCCAGCAAGGACCAGAGGAGCTCGGAGACCTTCTCCGCCGCTTCGAGGGCTTCCTTCCAGGCACCACACAGGAAGCGCCCCTGGAGCTTGAGGCCCCAGTACCAACCGCGAATGGTGCTCATGCGGGCGGACGTCAACCCGCCCTCGAAAGCCTGCTCGTCGAAACCGTCCCCGCTCAGCGTGCCGAATGAGTGCGTGTCCCCGCGAAGCTGCCGGATGGCGCGCTGGAAACCGAGGAGCATCTCGTTCGCATCCCGGATCGCGGTCTTGCGGATGAACTCGCCGCGCGTCACCGTCTCCTGCAGGACGTCCTCCAGGTTGCGCCCCATGAACAAGCAGTTCCCGACGTAGATGGCGCTGCAGAAGGCGGCCATATAGAAGTCGCCCGACTGGAGCCCATGGTGGAACCCGCTGAGGGTGGCCTCCTGCACCTCGGAGGGAGGACGGGTCCAGAGCGTCACGCACTGGGTGCTGAGGAGCACGCTCGATCGATGGATCGAGATGTTGTGCCGCTCGACGAGCGCGCGAGCGAGCATGTTCCAGGCATGGCCTTCCCGGTACCGCTTGGACACCCTGCCCGTCACCAGCCCGAACCATCCCAGGCCGATCACCGACGCGGGTGCGAGGCCGTGGCGCAGGGTGAGCGAAACCATCCGGCTCACGGTGATGATGAGCAGGGGGAGGTCGGTGACATAGGCCTTGGCGAAGAGCGTGCCGAGCGCTCCCATCAACAGCTTCATGTCCGGATCGGCCATGGGCGGCAGGTCGATGAGGCTCTCGATGGAGCGCTCTCCCAGCTCCCGCCACACCTCGTCATGAGCCGCTCTCGCCTCCTCCCAGCTGGGGTGCGATGGCATGGGAATCCCCAGCATCGCCAGGGTGTCCAGGATGCAGCGGATGGACTCGGTGATATCTCCCATCCCGAGGCAGACGTCGCTCTTCAAGCAGGAGGCAGTCTTGAAGTCCGCGCGAGTGCGTGCCCGAGCGCAAGCTTCCTCCGCCAGCTGGCGCGCCGTGCCGAGATTGCCGCACATGGCTTCGCACCGAGCCCGGGCGAGCCGCACGCGGAAGGTCAGCTCGTAGTCCGTCTCCCAGGGGTCTCCAGGAATGAGCGCGAAGGCCGCGCTGAAGTAGGCAACGCCGGGACCCGCCGCGACCGCGGCCTCGGCCTTCGCACCGGCCTCGGCGTTCAACCGCGCCACCTGATGGCGCTCCGCCGGGTCCTCGATCAAGTCCACGCCCGCACCGAGCTGGCTGACCACGTCGAAGAGGTTCTGGCGCAGCTGCTCGGGGGACAGGCTCCGCAGCAGCTGCCGGCCGATGCGCAGGTGGGTGGCCTGGCGCTCCTTCTCGGAGCTGAGGGTGTGGGCCGCCTGGTGGATCCGGTCATGGAAGAAGCGGTACTGCTCCGGGCCCACGCGCGCCAGCAGGCCTTCTTGGAGCGCGGGCTCGAGCCCCTGCTCCACCTCCCCCACCTCGTCCGTGCCACCGACGGTGCCCAGCATCTGGAGTGAGAAGACGTTGCCCACGCACGCCGCCAGCCTCAGCAGGCGCTGCGTCCCGGAGGGCAGCTGGCGCAGCTTGCCCACCATGAAGTCCACCACGTTGTCCGAGTAGCTCCGAGCCCTCACCGCTTCCCGATCCCACCGCCAGCCTCCGCCGGGCGCGCGCGTCAGCAGCCCGTCCTGGCTCAGCGTCACCAGGAACTGGATCAGGAAGAAGGGATTGCCGCCTGTCTTCTCGTGCACCAGCTCCGAGAGGGGAGCGACGAGCTCTTCCGTCGCGCCCGGCAGCGTGTCGGCCACCAGTGCCTCGACCTGCTTCAGGCTCAGAGGCTCCAGCCGCAGGTCGGAGATGGGAGCCCCGGCCTTGCGCACCTCCTCCAGCAACGGCACCAGGGGGTGCGCCGAGCTCACCTCGTTGTCCCGGAACGCGCCGATCCACAGCACGGGCAGGCTCTCGGACTGCAGCAGCATCTGCTCGATGAGCCGCAGGCTGGCCAAATCCGCCCACTGCAGATCATCCAGGAACACCACCAGTGGGTGCTCGGTGATGGCGAAGACTCCCAGGAACTGGCGAAGCACTCGCTGGAAGCGGAGGTGGACCTCGCCGGGCGACACCTCTGGCAGCGGCGGCTGCTTGCCGACGAGCAGTTCCAGCTGAGGCACCAGGTCCACCAGCGCTTGGCCCTGCCCCTCCCAGGCCTGGTTCAACCGCTCGCGCCACTTCTCCAGCTCCGCATCCGTGCCCACCAGCAGCTGCTGCACCAGCCGGCGGATGGCCTGCGACAGGGTGGCGTAGGGAATATCCCGCTGGAACTGGTCGAACTTCCCCGTCAGGAAGAAGCCCCGCCGCTGCACCACCGGCTTGTGCAGCTCGTTCACCACCGACGACTTGCCAATGCCCGAGTACCCGCTCACCAGGAACAGCTCCGGCTTCCCGCTCGCCACCACGCGCTCGAAGCCCTGGAGCAGGGACGAGACCTGCGCGTCGCGCCCGTAGAGCCGCTGGGGCAGCTGGAACTGGTGGGGCACATCCTGCTCGCCGGGCGTGAACTCGCCCGGAGCGCTGCGCACGGCTCCCGCACGGCACCGCTCCAGGTCCGCCTTCAGCCCCTCGGCGCTCTGGTAGCGCTCCTCGGCGACCTTCGCCAGCAGCTTCATCACGATGGCGGACAGCGCCGCGGGCACCTCCGCGTTCACCTCGTGCGGAGGCTTCGCGCTCTGCGCCATGTGCGCGTGGAACCACTCCAGCGCGTCCTTCCCATGGAACGGACGCTGGCCCGTGAGCAGCTCGTAGAAGGTGACGCCTAGCGAGTAGAAGTCCGTGCGGTAGTCCACCGCGCGGTTCATCCGCCCTGTCTGCTCCGGCGACATGTACGCCAGCGTCCCCTCGACCATGTGCCCGGAAGCCGCGTCCAGGTGCTCCACCTTCTGCAGCGTCGCCACTCCGAAGTCGATCAACCTCCCCTCTCCGCCCGGCTCCAGGATGATGTTCGACGGCTTGATGTCCTTGTGGATCACGTTGCGGCTGTGCACCTCGGTCAGCGTGGAGGCCAGCGAGACGGCGAGCGTCAGGAATCGCGTCGCCTCCATCGGCTGGCGCACGGACTCGGACAGGGCCTCACCCTGCACCCGCTCCAGCAACAACACGGGGCGCTCGTGGATGCGCTCGCAAGCAAACGGCCGGGCCACGCCGCGCACGTCTCTGAGCCGCTGGAGGATGCTGAACTCCCGCCGGTACCTCTCTCGCTCGCGCGGCCCTGGCGAGGACATCATCGGCGTCTTGATGATGACGGGCAGCCCATCC
The DNA here is from genome assembly GCF_020103695.1 of Hyalangium versicolor. Lineage (GTDB taxonomy): Bacteria > Myxococcota > Myxococcia > Myxococcales > Myxococcaceae > Hyalangium > Hyalangium versicolor. Next base: position 52,322 of record NZ_JAHXBF010000039.1, on the reverse strand, counting down.
GCCTCGCGCACCGCATGAAACAGCACATTGGAGCCGGTGGCTCTGATCGTCCCAAGAACCTTGTAGCCTGGGATGTCCAACATGAGTGCGCCTCTCCCCACGGACGAATACGCGCGCGGGTGCGGTCAAGACCACCGCACCCTGAAACATGCGAGCCATGATAGCTGGCGAACGAATGACAGGGCTCGGACGGCTCCTGAGCAGGGAGGAGCTCACGTGGTCATGCATGACCCGGGAGGGTCATCGGCGAATCTCTCATTGAATCGCGGCGCGGCGCGGCTCAGGAGCGAGGGAGCTCCAGTGCGAGCGGAGCCTCATCCTCCCAGAAATCCAGGACGTTCATCGCGCGCGAACCTCCGTGACGCGTGAGGCGGACGGCTGGCGGACGGCTGCAGCAGGCAGCCACATGCGCACCGTTGTCCCTTTTCCGATCTGGCTTTCGATATTCAAGGTCCCCCCATGGGCTTCGATGAAGCGGTGGGCCAACGAGAGGCCCAGACCGATGCCCTCTCCCGGTGGCTTCGTGGTGAAGAACGGCTCGACGACCCGGGACACCATCTCCTCGGGGATGCCGGAGCCGGTGTCACGCACGGTCAACTCCACGCCCTGTGCCCCGTTTCGCGCCAGGGCCTGGGACTCGATGACGATGGTGGCGTCCGGCGGACTGGCCTCCAGGGCGTTCTTCACCACGCAGAGCAGAGCCGTCTCCATCTCCTCCGCGTGCACGTGAAGCCATGGAGGCTCGACGCCAGAGAGCCGCTGCTCCAGGTGCAGCCCGCGCTGGGACACCTCGGAGCGAGCCAGCTCGGCGACCCGTCCCACCACCGTCCGGACCTCGCACGGCACGGGGACGGTCGTCGGACGGCCCGAGAACTCGAGCAGCACCTTCAGCAGGCCCGCGCAGCGCCTCGACTGGCGATCGATGACCTCGAATGCCGACCGCCGGGCCTCCGAGCCGAGCGGATAGCGCGACAGCATCTCGATGCTCATGCGGATGGCGGCCATCGGGTTGTTGAGCTCGTGGCAGAGCCCACCCACCAGCGTGCCCATGGCGGCCATCTTCGCGCTCTGCACGAGCTGCTCCTGCGCCTCTCGCAGCTGTCGCAGCGCGGTCTCCAGCTCGCTGGTGCGGTTCTCCAGCTGCAGGTAGACGTCATGCAGCCTCACGGCGGCACGCACGCGGGCCTTGAGCTCGTCGGGGCCGAACGGCTTGCCCAGGTAGTCGTCCGCTCCAGCCTCCAGGCCGTCGATGGCCTCTTCGCGGCTGGACTTCGCGGTCAGCAGCAGGACGGGGATGTCCCGGTACCGAGCGCTCGCCTTGAGGCGCGCCACCAGCTCCGTGCCATCCATCTCCGGCATCATCACATCCGAAACAATGACGTGGGGTCGCCGCTGCTGCACGGCTTCCCATGCTTGCCTGCCGGTCTCCGCCAGCTCGATGTCGTACTCCGCCGACAGCAGATCGGCCAGGTAGCCCCGCATGTCGGCGTTGTCCTCGGCGATGAGCAACCGCGGCGCCGAGCCCGTCCGCTCCCGAGGCATCATGTGGATGGGAATGGGGGCAGGCATCAGGTGCGCGCGGTAGCCGGGGCTCGACCGCATCGGGGCTGGGGTCGCGGGCCTCGGTGACGTGAGCTGCTCGGCGGTCCCCGGCAGGCGGACGATGAAGCGCGAGCCCTGACCAAGCTCGCTCTCCACGGCGACCTGGCCGCCCATCAGCTCGGTGAACTCCTTCACGATGGCCAGCCCCATGCCGGTGCCCTCGTGCTTGCGTGTGGTCGAGCCGTCGAGCTGCTGGAAGCGCTGGAACAGCTGCCCCTGTCGGGCCTTGGGAATGCCGGGCCCGGTGTCCTTCACCGAGAGCTCGAGCCCCGAGTCCCCGGCGTGCAAGGCCACGGTGATGGAGCCTCCCTCGGGAGTGAACTTGAGCGCGTTGCCGAGGAGGTTGAGGACGATCTTCTCGAACTTGCGCCGGTCCAGCGGCACCGAGCCGACGCTCGGGTCGGCCTCGAAGCGCACCTCGATGCCTCGGGTAGCTCCCGCCGAGCGCGCGTCCTCCACGATGTGGGAGGTGAGGGCGATGACTTCGGTGGGCTCCCAGTCGACCGTCATGCGGCCGGCCTCCACCTTCTGGTGGTCCAGGATGTCATCCACGAGCCGGAAGAGCCGCTCGGCGTTGCGGTGGATGCGCTCGAGGTCCACCCGCATGCGGTCGGAGAGATCTCCGGAGCTCGAGGAGAGCAGCACGCCCAGCGGACCCAGGATCAAGGTCAGCGGGGTGCGCAGCTCGTGGCTCATGACGGTGAGGAACTCGCTCTTGGCGCGGACGGCGGCCTCGGCGGACTCCTTGGCCTTGTGCAGCTCCACCTCGATGCGCTTGCGCTCGGTGATGTCCGCGTAGATGCCCAGCAGGCCGATGACGGTGCCTCGCTCGTCTCGGAGGGGAACCTTGCTGGTGAGCAGCGTGCGCTGCGAGCCATCCGCGCGCAGCACGGGCTCCTCGACATCGAGCATGGACGTGCCGCTGTCCATCACCCGGCGATCGACCTGGACGAAGGAGTCCGCCTCCTCGCGCTTGCTCCAGATGTCGTAGTCCGTCTTGCCGAGCAGGTTGTCCAGCGTGCCCACGCCGCAGTCATTGAGGAAGTTCTGGTTGGCGCCGAGAAAGTGGCCCTGGCGGTCCTTCCAGAAGATGGCGTGGGGCACGTTGGCGATGACGTAGCGGAGCACGGCCTGCTGGTGCTCGAACTCGCGCAGGCGCTCCTCGGTCTTGTGCTCCTGGGTGACGTCGCGCAGGAAGAGCCACACCTGCTTGCGCTGGGGACGCAGTCGGATCTCCAGCCATTGATCCACCGAGGCGCGGTGCCCGATGAGGCGCAGGGGCTTCTGATCGGTGAATGCGCGCAGGCAGCCGTCGATGAGCGCCGGCGAGAACTCCTTGCCGTTCAGGATCTCCTCCAGCGCCACTCCCAGCAGCTCCGAGCGAGACAGCCCCAGGAGCCGCTCGGCCGCGGCGTTCACGGCCCGGATCTTCAGGTCCACATCCACGGCGAGGAAGGCATCCTCGAGGGCCTCCACCACTTCCAGCGCCGAGAACCCGTCCAGCTCACCGCGTGGTCCATCCTCTGCAGACGAGTGCTGTTCAGGATGGGGGTTCATCGATCCTCCTGGAGGGCCGGCGGTAAAACTGTAGCGGTACGGTAGGCCTGAAACCAGACACCCTCACGTGCATGAAGGAGAGGCAGGCTGGGTCGCCTATCACCCAGGCGGGGGTTCGCGCTCGATTCGAAGCAGATCCATGAGAGCGGCCACCTCGGGCGCATAGCCGCTGGGACCCTCACCATGGACGATGAGCGGCGAGCGCACTCCCACCCAGTCCGCGATCCTGGTCTCTGAGTGCGTGGACGAGGAAGCGGGTGGCAGGGGAGAGGTGTGGAGGCAGGCTTAAGCGTGCCCACCTTCCTGCAGACCGTGAGGGCCGTCGCAGGCTTTCTCGACCGTGCGGCCAAGCACTGCGCTGAGACGGGTGTTGATCCCGACGACTTCGTGAACGCGCGCCTTTTCGACGCACCGTGGCGCGTAAGACGAGCTCGTTCGCGTTAGCACATGTCGGAAAAGATCAGCGTCATGTCGAATCCCGGCGGCGCTTCACCCGGCGGCGCAAACGTCCACGTGGCGAGGTCCTTCTCGACGCAGTCGGCGACGAGCTTCGGATCACGCTTCACTGTATTGCCAGTGATTTCGACGCGCGCGGGCTTCCCGGCCGGATCGAGCGTGACGTGCGCCGTAATCGTGCCGGTCCGCAGCTCCGAGCAACCGCGCTTGTACACGAGCCGAAGGCACGCGTTGCGGTTACTCCGCTGTGCCTCTTCGATCGCGGCTTCGGGGTATCGCGCCGGGGCAGGTGCGATGATGGGTGCAGGTGCAGGAAGCGAGGCTGGCGCCGCCTCTTGGAGGGGCGCCGGCCGGTCGGAGGAGCAAGCGAGGACGAAGAGGAAGGCGAGGCTGCGCACCCTTCCATCATACATAGCCCAGCGTTCTTCTTCTCCAAACCGCGCTGAGATTACGGACAGGGCCCGCAGTCCGCCAGGCAACTGCTTGCGCTCGAGCCCGTGCCGCACGACTCCGAGATCTGGCAGATGCCGTCGCCACACGTGTAGATGTCCTCGGGCCGGATGCGCGTCGACAACGCAGCGTAAGCCTTCCCGTTGTACTTGCACGAGCCGTCGAATTCCTTGCTGCTGTCCGGGGTGCAGCCCGTGCCTCCACCACAGGTGCCCGTAATGGCCATGGGAGAGCAGCTCGAGCTCAGACTCTCAATCGAGCAGGCCCGCAGGGTGCTCTTCGACGAGTTGATCCTCAGGAGCGGATCCTTGCAGACGAAGATGCCCTCGTTGCGGAACAGGTTGCCGTAGAACGTGGCCTCTCTCTGGCTGTAGGTCGTGGCTTCCCCTGGAGCCATGGGCACCAGGTTGTTCAACGCATCCCGCCCGACCACCGAGATCTGCATGCTGACGCCAAACTTGTTCACATGGGCCGCGAGACACGCCGTGATGAGCTGTTCCTCCCTCTCGGTGGCAACCTGGCCACTGGCCCAGTTCGGCGTGAGGCCCAGTTCGCCCGTCCACGTGTACCGCACGCCAGTGGAAGGATGGGTCCAGGTGCGGCTCTGACCCGCAGGCACAGCGCAGCGGACCAGGTACCGCATCACCATGTCCGACACGGCAGCCGGGTTCGAGTTGAACCAGGAAGCGAAGGAGGCCGTCGACAGCCCGTTGGTTCCCAGCCCGTTGGTTCCCAGCCCGTTGGTTCCCAGTCCGTTGGTCCCCAGCCCGTTGGGCGTCAGGCTATTGCTGGCGACCAGCGCGGAGTCCGAGCTGCTCACCCACGCCTCCTCGAAGGGAGACGCGGGCTCCGGAGCGCATCCCGCAACGAGGCAAAGGTTTGCCAGCATCCCGAGAAGATGAAGACATCCAGATTCGATTCGACCTTCTTGCTTGAACATACTCATACACTCCCCCCTCACGCATACTTTACGACAGATTGAGGAGTTTCATACCCACGGAAAACTCTCACGAAGGCAGCAGTGTCTGGTTCTCGTAACAACTGCCCCCGCTCCTCACGCGAGACTATTATCCACCCACATCGATAGAAGGGCGTCCGGTCCGTTGGATCACCGCCGAGGCAACGTTCCCGTAAACAGCGCCGAGAGCCGATCCCGAGCCTGGGGAACTCAACGACGGAAAGCCTCCACATCGAGACCGTGGTGCTGAATCCAGCGGTAGATCTGCTTGCGTGAGCGCGACATCTCGCGGGCGACATCGGCCAGCACTCCGCGATGGCGCCTCAGCAACTCTTCCAGCCGGGCCCGATCCGGAGGAGGCTCGCGCTCCTCGTCGCCTGCGGCCTCACGAGAGACAGCAGGCGCGGCGGAGACTGGCGCGGCCGGCGGGCTCGGGAGGGCGGACTCGTGGCCAAGCTGGGACTCTGCCAGCTCCAGGGCGTAAGGCCCTGCCCCGCCCCGGATGCGGAGCTGCTTGGCCAGCGCGAGCAGCTCGCGGACGTTGTAGGGCCAGGAGTACCGCAGCAGCCGCTCCGCGAGCTCCACCTCGAGCCGGGGCAGCGGCGAGCCGAGGGCGTGGGCGAACAGCATCAGCACGTCGTCGCGACGCTCCTTCAAGGGCGGCAGGTGGATGGGAAACTCGGCCAGACGCGCGTAGAGATCCCCGCGAAACGACTGCTTCTCCACCGCGGCGCGCAGCTCCCGATTGGTGGCGGCGACGATGCGGACATCGCACGGCTGCGGCGTGGTGGCGCCCACCGGCAGCACCGCGCGATCCTGGAGCGCCCGCAGGAGCTTGGGCTGCAGGGACGCGGGCATCTCGCCCGCTTCGTCCAGGAAGAGGGTTCCTCCGTCCGCGGCACGGAAGAGCCCCTGACGGGCCACCGCTCCAGTAAAGGCTCCCGCCACGTGCCCGAAGAGCTGGCTCTCCGCCAGACTCTCCGGGATGGCGCTGCAGTTGACGGGCACGAAGGGCCCCTTGCGCCCGGACAGCGCATGCACGGCGCGCGCGGCCACCTCCTTGCCGCTGCCACTCTCACCGAGCAACAACACGGTCGCGTCGCTCGGCGCCACCTGGGCCAGCAGGGCTCTCAGGCGGCGCGCGGACGCGGAGACGCCGAGCAGCTCGGGGACAGGGGCGTCTCCCATCTCCCGCGGCTCGACGCTCACCACCATCAGCGAGTCCCCGATCATGATCACATCGCCATCCACGAGCGTGGACTCGGTGGTCCGTTGCCCGTTGACGGAGGTGCCGTTGCTGCTGCCCTCGTCGACGATGCGCAGCCCGCCCGCCGGGCTCTTGTGGACGCTGGCGTGCTTGCGTGACGCCCGCGGGTCCCCCGGCAGGGAGATGCCCTTCTCCGCCTCACGGCCAATCACCAGCGCCTCACGGCCCGGGGTGTAGCGCCGCGGCGGCAGCAGGATCTCTCCCGCCGAGAAGACCAGCACCAGGCAGGCCTCAACGGAGGAGCGGGCGACCCGGATGGGGGGCTTCTTCTCGGTCGTCTTCATTTCACCCTCACTCGGATGCGCAGCGCACACCGATCCCCTCCTGGACATCCCCTCGCTTCCAGCGGCTGCGCGTGGCCCCGCGGGACAGCAGCGCGTTCGTCGTGGAGGCCCCACCGCGAAACAGGCGCAGATCCTCGGCGACAGGGACGTGGGGCTCCGCGGCCCGCGGGTTCACGCAGTCGCCACAGGCGCCGTAGTAGGGCAGCGTGAACGCGTCCTGGACCCACTCGCCCACGCTCCCGCCGAGATCGTGGATGCCCTCGCTCGTCACATCCCGCGCGCCCGCGCCCACGTCCTCCCGGCGCCCCTTCAGCTGCTCGCAGCCGGCCCCCGCCTCGCGCCCGAAGACGACGCCCTCGCACCGAGGAGCGTCCTCTCCCCAGGGGTACGTCCGGCGCTGCACCCCGCGCGCGGCGAACTCCCACTCGGCCTCCGTGGGCAGGCGCTTGCCGAGGAACTGGCAGTACCGCGAGGCCCCATCCCACGTCACCTGGACCACGGGCTTGTTCTCCATCCCGGGGCGCACGGAGAAGAGGCCCTCCGTCGTCCGCTCGAGGCCACTGGCCCTCGGGTAGAGATCCACGAGCAGCAGCCCGGAGGCACGGTCGTACACGAAGCGCGGGCGGTGGTCGTCGCGGTCCTCCCGCACGTCGAGCGAGGGCGAGACGCGACTGAGGAACGCGGCAAACTGGGCGTGGGTGACCTCGTAGGCGTCGAGCTGGAACGACGAGACGGTGACCTCCCGCGCCGGCAGCTCGCGCTCCAGGCGCCTGCGTGCGTCGGCCGTGCAGCCTCCGGGCAGGCGCGCGCACTCGGTCCCGATCTCCTCGGGCGTGCTGCCCATGCGGAATGAGCCTCCTGGCAGCCGCACCATGCCCTCCAGCGTCGGGACCACCGCTCGAGGCCGCTCCAAGGCCCGGGCGCCGAGCCAGACCGCCGTGACCATCGTCACCGCTACCCCGCCCGCCACGAGCGGCCACCGGCGGCGCATCGGAGGTCGAAGCGTGTCCGTGACCTTTCGTCGTTCCGCGACGGTCGGGACGCCCTGTCTCTCGTGGGGCCTGCTGGTGCTCTTCGAGGGCACCAGCGAGACAGGGAGTTCCCCCTCGAGGGAGGAGCCGCGCTCCAGGCGCTGGAGCAGCTCCGCCACCTCCTCCATGCGCGGCCTCCGGGAGGGCTCCTTCGCCAGCATCCGGCGCAGGAGCTCGCGCCCCGCTCCCGAGAGAGCGCTCTCCTCGGGGAGTGGAGGCGGCTCCTGGAAGAGGTGCTGCCGCATGACGGCCGTGGACCCGCCGGAGAAGGGCGGCGCGCCCGCGAACATCTCGTAGAGCAGGACGCCGAGCGCATAGACGTCGGCGCGGTCGTCGATGTCCTCGCTCCCCGCGGACTGCTCGGGAGACATGTAGAGCGCCGTGCCCAGCACGGTCCCCTCCGTGGTCCGGAAGTGCTCGTCTCCCACGAGTTTGGCGATGCCGAAGTCGAGCAACTTCACCCGCTCGCCCCCCGCTGCCTCTTCATCCCGGACGAGCATCACGTTCTCGGGCTTGAGGTCACGGTGCACGATGCCACACGCATGTGCCGCGGCGAGGGCAGCGGCGATCTGCCGGGCAATGCGCAGGGCGCTCTCGGGCGCCAGTCGGCCTTCGGGCCTCGAGAGGCGGACCCGGAGCAGCTCACCCTCGATGAACTCCATGAGGATGTAGGGCACCGCCGAGGCCAACTGGCCGAAGTCGAAGATGCGAACCATGCCTGGGTGCTGCACCCGGCTGACAGCCCGTGCCTCGTTGAGGAACCTCGGGAGCGCCGAGGCCCTCCCTCCCGTGTCCTGGAGGACCTTCACCGCGGCGCGTTGCCCGATGGCATCGTGGATGGCCTCGTAGACCACCCCCATGCCACCCCGAGCAATCTCTCGGGTGATCCGGTACTGCCCGACGAGCGTCCCCAGGAGGGGATCCGTCGGACCCTCCACCCTGCCGCCTTCCTGTCTCTCGAGAACCTTCTCCATGAGGAGGCGAGCAGTATAGCGGGGCAGCGGTGGAGGGCCGCGCCTTCGGCGGCGGCAACGACGTGCCTACTGGGCGAAGAACCGCCAGGTCGCCGTGCCGACACCGTCGCGGTCCCAGCGCAGGCTGGTGGACGCGCAGTACCAGTTGCCCTCGCAGCCGGTGCCCATGATGTCCAGGAAGCCTACATTGTAGCTGGCGTAGCCATTGAGCAGGTGGAGGGGCTGGCCCTCCATGATCGGACCGTTCGTCGACCCGTTCGGCAGGACCTTCCAGGTACCGGAGCCCCCATCCCGGCTGCTGCTGTACGCCGTGGACACGCAGAAGAAGTTGCCCTCGCAGCCGGGATAGGCGGTGTCGAGATACCCGCCGTTACCCTGGTGCATGTTGAGCAGGTACACGTCGTCGCCGGCGGACACGGGCGTCCCCGCCGCCTTCCCACTGGCGGACAGGATCTTCCACGTGCCAGAGCCGTTGTCGCGGTTGGGGACAGTGGCCGTCGACACGCAGAGGAAGTTGCCCTCGCAGCCGGCGGCGCGGGTATCGAGGTAGCCTCCCTGCCAGTTCTGGTAGCTGTTCTGGATGCTGTACGTCTGCCCGTAGACCAGCGGCGACACGCTCGGCGACGCGCTGTACAGCTTGAAGGACACATCATAGTACGGGTCCGCGGAGGACCCCAGCCAGTACTGGTTGCCGTTGGGGTAGACGTTGCCGCACTCGGAGAAGGCGCCGGAGTACGTGGAGAGCCTCACCAGCCGGAAGGTATAGGCCTGGTTGGCTTGCAGCGTGACGTTCGGGAACGCGAAGGCATAGAAGCCCGAGGCCGTGCCGCCCGTCTGCGAGCCCAGGCTCAGCGTCGTCGGCGAGGTGGAGATCTTCGTCCCGCCCGTCCCATCGCCGGAGTACAGCTCCATCGCGTATGAAGTCGTGTAGTAGAGCTCGGGCTTGATCCACATCTCGATCTTGTCGAGCTGGGTCTGCGCGTCCACGCGGAAGCTCTGGGCGATGGCGTTGTTGATGGCCACGTTGGTGTTGCAGCCCGCGGTGTCGACGTTGATCAGCAACGCCGCCTGGGACTGCCCCGCAACCAGGAGCGTCGCTCCGGACACCAAGGCACCACAGAGAGAACGGAGCTGCTTCAAGAACTGCTTCATATGGAGACTCCCCTGTCAGGAGGCGTCGCTCGCGCGCAATGGCGCGAGTCGCTCGCCATGAATGCGCCCCGGGATGGGGCGCCCCGAGAACCAGGCCCGGGACGAGGAAGGGCTAGAGCAACCGTCGTACCAACCCTCTCGAACCGAGCCGCTCAGAGGGGCTCGCTCGGGCAAAGGGCCGCTGGCATGGGCGTTTCCGCGCGCGCGGGGTGGGACGGCACGCGTGCGCGCCCGCGTGCCGCGCGCTCTGCGTCACGGTGCGCACTGCGCCCGCTGCGGCCCGGCCCGTGCAACAAGGTCGTGCCCATGCTCCTTCGCCCCTACCCGCGCTCGGACCGCGATGCAGGCGAGGAGACCCCGCAGCTCCTTGCCAGGGGGCCGCGGGAAGATCCAGCATCCCCAGGAAAGACGAGGAGCGTCATGATCAAACCGAAGCACGAGAAGCTGAAGTGGACCCTGGAGGTCCTCACCGGAACCGAGGTCAACACCTTGCCGCTCATCCCGCTGGCGAGGGTGAGTGATCAAGCCTGCTTCGCGGTGCGAGGGCCCCTCACCACCGCCATGCCCATCGTCTATGTAGTGAGTCGAGACGATGCAACGAGGACCGTCCGGGTCTTGCTGATGGCTCAGGTGAGCGATCTCACCCCCGAGACCGAGGGCGAGGAGGTGCGTCTGCCCCAGGGCAGAGCCTTCCTGGTTTCGCAGGCGCCCAGCTCCATCCACGTCCTGGCCGTGGAGAGCGTCCTCTCCCGCGACGAGCTGGCGCGCTGCTTCATGCTCATCCTTGGAGAGCCCCCTCCGGCCACCACCACCAGTGACTCCACCGTGACCTCGGGCTCCACGAGCGAATGAAGGCGACGACGGTAGGTGGATAACAGTCTCGCGCAAGGAGCGGGAGGAGTTGTTACGAGAACCGGACGCTGCTGCGTCCCTGAGGATTTTCCATGGGTATGAAACTCCTCAACCTTCCGTAACGTATGCGTGACGGGGGGAGTATATGAATGTGTTCAAGCAAGAAGGTCGAATCGAGTCTGGATGTCTCCATCTTCTCGGGATGCTGGCAAACCTTTGCCTCGTTGCGGGATGCGCTCCGGAGCCCGCGTCTCCCTTCGAGGAGGCGTGGATGAGCAGCTCGGACTCCGCGCTGGTCACCAACAATAGCCTGACGCCCAACGGACTGGGGACCAACGGACTGGGGACCAACGGACTGGGGACCAACGGACTGGGGACCAACGGACTGTCGACGGCTTCCTTCGCTTCCTGGTTCGACTCGAACCCGGCTGCCCTGTCGGACATGGTGATGCGGTACCTGGTCCGCTGCGCCGTGCCCGCGAGTGAGAGCCGCACCTGGACCCATCCTTCCACTGGCGTGCATTACACGTGGACGGGCGAGCTGGGCCTCACGCCGAACTGGGCCAGTGGCCAGGTCGCCTCCGAGAGGGAGGAACAGCTCATCACGGCGTGTCTCGCGGCCCATGTGAACAAGTTTGGCGTCAGCATGCAGATCTCGGTCGTCGGGCGGGATGCGCCAAGCAATGTGCTGCACATGGACACGGGGGAAGCCACGACCTACAGCCAGCAGGAGGCCACGTTCTACGGCAACCTGTTCCGCAACGAGGGCATCTTCGTCTGCAAGGATCCGCACCTGAAGCTCTCGTCTGCGCAGAGCACCCTGCGGGCCTGCTCGCTTGAGAGTCCGAACTCGAGCTGCTCGCCCATCACCATCACAGGCACCTGTGGCGGAGGCACGGGCTGTATCCCAGACAGCACCAAGGGCTTCTACGCCTCGTGCACCTACAACAAGAAGACCTACCCTGCATTGTCGACGCGCATCCGGCCCCAAGACATCTACAAATGCGGCGATGGCATCTGCCAGATCTCGGAGTCGTGCGGCACGGGCAAGAGCGCGATCAGTTGCCTGGCGGACTGCGGGCCCTGTCCGTAATACCAGCCCGAAGCACCCGGGAACGAATCTCCGTCTGGTATTGAATCGCGGGCTGGAACTGGCCGACCGGGTCTCGAGAGTCCGACCCGGCTGGGCCGAGGCGCAAGCCCTGCGGGAAGTAAGGCGTGCTCACGCTGCTCGCGTCAGGCGCCGGGCATGCTCCACGCTCGCCCTGGCTTGCGTGCATACCTTGCACGGAAGACTTCGAAGCGAGGTGTGATCCATGAGAGCCCGGCCCTGGCGTTTCTTGAAGCTGTGCAGCCTGGCCTTTGGTTGCTCACTCTGTCTGCTCGCCTTCCACGGGTGCGTGGCGGTGGGCGAAGAAGAGGTGGGCGTGAGCGCGGAGGCTGTCGCCCCCGCGGGCGCGGAGGCTGAGTTCTACAACGTGCTCTCCCCCTACGGAGAGTGGGTGACTGTACCGGGGGGGGTGGGGCCCGTCTGGCGCCCGTATCCCTGGGTGGTGGGAGCCGACTTCGTGCCCTACGCCACCGGCGGCAGCTGGCAGTACAGCGACTGGGGATGGACGTTCGTCTCCGCCTGGAACTGGGGCTGGGCACCCTTCCACTATGGCCGCTGGTTCTTCGAGCCCTCCTTCGGCTGGTGCTGGCTCCCAGGCACGGAGTGGGCGCCCGCCTGGGTGCAGTGGAGGTGGGGAGATGGCTATGCGGGCTGGGCACCGCTCCCTCCCCCAGGGCTCCGGGTGCGGCCCTACTGGACGTTTGTCGAGGGAAGGCGCTTCCTCGCACCAGACGTGGCGCGCTACCGGCTGCCTCCCGAGCGCGCGAATCTGCTGCTTCGTCGGACGGCGGAGATCCGAGACCAGGTCACGCGCGGCCAGCAGCATTGGAACCGAGGCCCCGAGCAACGCATGGTGGAGCGCGACACGGGGCAACCGCTGCCACGGACGACGTTGCAACCCCCACCGCCGGGCCACCCGGCTCCGAGGCCTCCTCAACGGGAAGCCGCGAGGACGCCTCCTCCCGCACGGCCGCCACCCGCGGCCCTCCCGCCTCGCGCGGAGCCCGAGAGACACGCCGGAGAGGAGCACCCACCCGCGCCTCGTGCTTCCGAGCACCCACCCAAGCACCACGAGCCCGATCATCCGCATGAGCATCACTCCTGAGCAGCCCATCCGGTGCGGCTGAGCCCTGCCTGCGAGCGGCCGGTACCGCTTGCGTCACCGTCACAGGCCCCATAGCGCGACTCGCTCTACTCAGAGGAGAACGCCCATGGGAACCATTCACATCAAGGACCTCAAGGAGAAGGAATTCAAAGAGTTCAAGGAGAAGGACAAGGACCTGAAGGACAAAGACAAGGACCTGAAGGACTTCAAGGACAAGGACCTGAAGGACAAGGAGAAAGAAAAGGACAAGGACAAGGAGAAAGAAAAAGACAAGGACAAGGATAAGGAGAAAGAAAAAGACAAAGAGAAGGACAAGGAGAAGGACAAGGAGCTCAAAGACGTCAAAGACAAAGACAAGGAGCTCAAGGAGTTCAAGGACAAGGAGCACAAGGAGTTCAAGGAGAAGGAACACAAGGAGTTCAAGGAGAAGGAGATCAAGGAACTCGAGATCCCCGGCCCAGGAACGGGTGACGACCCCAACGCCACCGCGAGCGCAGCAAGCCGTGTCGACCCGACCGATCTGCTCCGGCGCGTCGAGCGACTGGAGAAGCACCTCGGTGTCGGTGGGCCCTTCATCTCGAAGGACGAGCGCCCCGCCGTGGGCGAGCGCGCACTCAGCGCCTCCGAGGGTGAGCCGCCCGGCGACAAGGGCAAGTAGGCGCGACTCCATGCTGCTCGTACTCGCAAGCCGGTACGATCTGCCCGCCCGGAAGCTCGTCCAGCGCTGGACGGAGCACGGAGCCGCGTTGGTGACACCGGATGATCTATGCGCGCCCGGCTGGCGTTACGACGATGGCCCCGCGGAGGAGCTGCGCGCACTCATAGGAGGCGTGCCCCTACGCGCGGCGGATCTGCGCGGCGTCTACGTCCGCCTTCCCGCCGTGACGGAGGGCGAGCTCGCTCTCATCCGCGGCGAGGAGCGCGCGTACGTGGCCGCGGAGCTGACAGCGTTCCTGCTCGCGTGGCTGACCCGCCTGCCGTGTTCCGTGATCAACCGCCCCAGGGCCAACAGCCTGGCGGGACCCGCGTGGCGACCCGAGCAGTGGCTCCATGCCGCGAATCGCGAAGGGCTACCCGTGGTCCCCCTGAGACGCTCCACCTCCGTGCCCGGCACCTACGCCCCGGGCGAGGAGCCGACACAGCCCGGCATGCAGGTGACCGTGGTGGGCCAAACCTGCCTCGGTGAGGCATCTCCCGAGGGTAGGGAGTCCGCACTCAGGCTCGCGCGGGCCGCGGAGGTGGAGGTGCTGGCCGTGCAGCTCACGGGGCCCTGGCATGCACCGGCCGTTGCTGGAGCGCACGTGTTCCCCGACCCGTGCGATCCACCCGTAGCCGATGCCCTGCTCACCCTGCTCCTGGAAGGCGAACGAAAGGAGTCGAAGCCATGATTCTCCTGTGGGGGCCTCCCGGAGACGGGCCGCTGGCGGCGGTGCGTTCGGCGCTCGAGGCGCTGGGCGCCCCCGTGTTCTTCCTCGATCAGCGCCGGGCGCTCGAGACTCACGCCGAGCTCCGCATGGGCCGCCAGGCCGAGGGCCATGTGAGCATGGAGGGCCAGACGCTGGAGCTGGCCGACGTCACGGCGGCCTATCTGAGGCCTCATGATTCGCGCCGGTTGCCCGAGGTGCGGCGAGCAGGCCCGGGAAGCGCAGCCTGGGAACACGCCACCGGACTCGAGGACCTCCTGTTCACATGGTCCGAGCTGACGGAGGCGCGGGTCATCAACCGCCCATCAGCCATGGCGCCCAACGGCTCCAAGCCGTTCCAGGCCCTGCAGATCCGCGCGCATGGCTTCCGCACGCCCGCCACGCTCATCACCACCGACCCAGAGGAAGTGCGAGCCTTCAAGGCCCAGCATGGGGCGGTCATCTACAAGTCCATCAGCGGGGTGCGCAGCATCGTCTCGCGCCTGGGGCCAGAGCATGACGCACGGCTGGAACACGTGAGGTGGTGCCCCACCCAGTTCCAGCAACACGTTCCGGGAACCGACCACCGCGTGCACGTCGTGGGGGACACCGTGTTCACCGCCCGCATCCGCTCCACCGCGGACGACTACCGCTATGCCACCCGGCAAGACGGCCGCACGTACCTCGAGCGCGGCGAGCTGCCGCAGGACATCGCCGAGCGGTGCGTCCATCTGGCGCAGGCGCTGGACCTGCCCGTGGCCGGCATCGACCTGCGCCGCACCCCCGAGGGCCAGTGGTACTGCTTCGAGGTCAATCCCTCCCCGGGGTTCACCTGGTTCCAGGAGGACACGGGCGACGCCATTGACGCGGCCATCGCCCGGCTCCTGTGCGAGGGGCCCGCTACTTCAGCGCGAGCGTTTTCGTGTCCTCATCGTATGTGAAGAGATCTCCGTACCGGGCCCAGCTCACGAAGGTCTCGAAGACCCCTTCGTAGTTCTCATAGGGCATCCGCATCGCGATCGTTTCGAGGATGAAGTCGGCATCCAGGCGGTGGTCTTCGTTCCGGCTCAGCGCCTCCGCGACTTGCTTGAAGAGCGCGAGCCGCAAGAGTTGCTCGCGCCAGAGGGCCTTCTGCTCGGTGGGGCTGGCGCGAATGAAGCGCTCGCCCAGAGGCAACAGCACCACGGTGCGGCGGGGCGTGTCGACGAAGTTCAGCAGCTCGGCCGCGTTCACGACGGCGATGACCACACCGAACTCGCGGTGGGTGTCGCTGACGATCCGGAAGACCTCCTCGCGTCCACCGTGAGAGTCCAGGTACTCGAGCAGGCCGACGATCTCACTCGCGCGAGCGGCAGGCAGCGGCTCGATGAGGGCCCCGGCGCCCGGGGCTGGCGCGGGGGCATCCGGCATCTCGCTGCCCGTGATGATGTCGTGCAATCGATCCACGAGCTGCAGGAAGGCGGGGGCGCGGTAGTTCCTCGGGCGCGGGAGCGTGTTCTCCACGATGGTCCGAATCCGCCCGGGCCGGGTGCCGAGGACGACGATGCGGTCCGCCATCGCGGCTACTTCCTTGATGTCGTGGCTGACCATGACGATGGAGCTCGGGTTCCTGTCCTTGGCCGCCCAGATATCGAGCACCTCCGCCCGGAGGCTCTCGGCCGTCAGGGCATCGACCTGGCTGAAGGGCTCGTCCATGAAGAGCATCTCGGGGTTGAGCGAGAGGGCTCTTGCCATGCCGACACGTTGTTTCATCCCTCCCGAGAGCTCGCGCGGGTAGGCCTCCTCCGCCCCGGAGAGACCGACGAGCGTGATGACCTTCTGGGTGCGGGCGCGAATCTCCTCTCGAGCAAGCCCCGTGGGCCGCAACGCGGACTCGACATTCTCGGCCACGGTCATCCACGGGAAGAGCGCGAAGCTCTGGAAGACGAACCCCACGCCCGGATTGAGGCCACGCAAGGGCTGCCCATGGTAGAGAATGGCGCCGCGCGTGGGCTGCGTCAGCCCGGCCAGGATGCGCAGCAGCGTCGACTTCCCACAGCCAGACGGCCCCAGCAGCGCGATCACCTCGTCCGGCTTGACGGCCAGCGTCACGTCCCCGAGCACGCGCAGAGGCGTTCCCCTCGGCTGCGGAAACTCCTGTGAGACGTTTCGCACCTCGCAAAGCGGTGGTTTGTCGAGGGTCTCCACGCGAACCTCCTCACCTCGTCAGAGAGAACCGGCGTTCGGCCAGTGCGTTCATCCGCCGCCAGACCAGGCGATTGAAGGCGACGACCATCAATGACATCACCAGGATGCTCGCGGCGAGCGATGGGAAATGACCGCCGGATGCGGCGGCGCTCACGCGCGCACCGAGCCCCAGGGTGCTGATCGTCTCCCCTCGGAAGGTGACGTACTCGGCGACGATGCTCGCGTTCCACGCGCCCCCCGCGGCCGTCACCCAGCCCGTGACGAGGTAAGGGAAGACAGCCGGGAGGTACAGCGAGGTGAACCGCTGGAGGCGCCCCATTCGGAAGGCATGTGCGGCCTCGCGCAGGTCAGCGGGGATGGCCGTGGCGCCCGCCACCACGTTGAAGAGCACGTACCATTGAGTGCCCAGCAGCATGAGCACCACGCTCCCCCAGCCGAGCGAGATCCCGACCCCCCGCATCACGGTGATGACCGCGGGGAAGAGCATGGGTGCGGGGAAGGAGGCCACCACCTGGACGGCCGGCTGGAGGAGACGTGACAGCCTGGGACTGAGCCCAATGGCCAGACCGGCAGGCAGCGTCCAGAGCGTCCCCAGCGAGACCGCGATCAGGACCCGGCCCAGCGTGACGAAGCCCGAGGTCACCGTCATGAACCACTCGCGCGAGGTCACGGGAGAGAGGAACCCGATGAGCTTCCACGCGCCGAGCGTCATCAGGGCGAGCAACGCCAGAAAGCACCCAAGAGAGATGAGGGCAGCCCGCTTCGAGCGGCGAGCGCGTGCCGGCCCCGCCAGCGGGTGACCGGCGCGATGATGCGTCCGCTTGGTGGGTCGCAGGTGCGCCCGAACCCAGGCGAGGAGCTCGGAGCGCCGGAGGAGATCGAGGAACCACGAGCGCATCGCCTCGGTCTGGCCGCCCTCCTCGACCCGGAACTTCTGAGCCCACACCACGATGGGTCTCCAGAGCAGCTGGTCGAGCGCGACAATCATCGCGGTCATCGCGAGGATGGCGCGGACCATGGCGGCCGTGTTGCCCTTGGCCACCGCGACGCTCATGTACGAGCCCAGGCCAGGAAGCCGGAAGTCCTTGTCTCCGAGGATGAAGGACTCGTTGATCATGAGGAAGAACCAGCCGCCGGCCATGCTCATCATGCTGTTCCAGACCAGGCCGATCGCGGCGAAGGGCAGCTCGAGCTTGCGAAGCCGGGCCTTCCAGTCGAATCCGTACATCGTGGCCGCTTCGCCGAGGTCCGCGGGGACGGACCTGAGCGAGTGGTAGAAGCTGAAGGTCATGTTCCAGGCCTGCCCCGTGAAGATCATGAGCACCGCGGCGAGTTCGAGCCCGACGTTGCTGTGCGGAAACGCCGCCACGAGCGCGAGCACGAGGCCTGGCATGAACCCGAGGACGGGGATGCTCTGGAGCACATCGAGGAGCGGAATGAGGATGCGGCCCGCGACCTTGTCCTTGGCTGCCCAGTACCCGTAGACGAGGGTGAAGGCGAACGAGAGCACGTACGCCGCGAGCCCCCGGGAGAGCGAGAGCAGCGTGTACTGGGGGAGCGCCCACGGAGACAGATCGATCTCGACCGTGGGACGGAGCGTGCCTGTCCACTCCCGGGCCAGACGGACCATGCCGAAGATCAGTCCCCCCAGCGAAAGGAGGAGGGCCACATCCACCCATCGGCTGTGCTCCCGGCGCTGCAGGAAGGCCGTCGCTCTCCCCCAGGGATAGATGGGCGGAGGCTTCGCTTTCTGATCCGGGCCACGGCTCATGGGGCAGGGTTCTCTCTCGCGTGGCGAATGAATCAACCGAAAAGGTCGCCACGGTCTTTCAAGTGTTCGGGCAGAGCCTCCTCCCCTCCCTGAAGTCGGAGGGAGCCGTCCTGCACCCACCGGGCTCCGGTGTCTCTTGGCCGCAGGCACTTGTCCGTCTCGAAGCCGGTTCCTACTACGAGCGCCCCAGGTGAAGGGACGCCATGCCGATCGACATCGGAAAGAGCCGGAGGGCAGGGGTCCGTGCGACGGGAGTGCTCCTCGTCCTCCTTACGGGAGGCGCCGCGGCGGCCCAGCAGCCACCGCGAGTCGTCACGCTGGAGGAGGCGCTCGGCGCCGCGCAGAAGCTCCAGCCCCAGCTGCGGCAGGCGAGGGCCACCACCGAAGAAGCGCGCGCCATGGTCGCCGAAGCCCGCGCTCCCCTCTTTCCCCAGGCGCTCCTGAGCTTCGGCTACCAGCGCGCGACCGCCAACTTCATCTCGCGACCCGGCGCGCTTCCTCAGAGCGCGGGAGGCGGCTCGGCGTCGGAACCCACGAGTTGGAAGACCTTCGGGTTCTTCAGCGGCAATGCCGGGGTGAACCAGCTCCTCTGGGACTTCAACCAGACCACGGGCCGCCTCCACGCGGCGCAGTCCCAGGCCGAGGCACAGCGCGAGAGCGAGCGAGCCGTGATGCTCCAGGTCACCCTCCTCGTCCGCAGCGTCTACTTCACCGCGCGCGCGAACAAGGCACTGGTCGGGGTGGCTCGCGAGACGGTGCGCAACCTCGAGAAGCACCTCGCGCAGACCGAGGGCTTTGTCACCGCGGGCATGGCGCCCGAGATTGATCTCGCCCTGGCCCGCTCCAACCTCGCCACCGGCCGCTCACAGCTCATTGGCGCCGAGAATGCCTATCTCAACGCCAAGGCGCAGCTCAACCAGGCGGTGGGATGGGATCTCGGCCTCGACTACGACGTGGCGGATCTGGGGCTGGAGCCCGTGGAGGGCGAGGACGCTCCCCTCGAAGCGCTGGAAAAAGTGGCGCTCGAGGCCCGGCCGGAGCTGGCCTCACTGCAGCGGCAGGTGGAGGCGCGGCGTCTCACCGTCCGCGCGCTCGAGGGCGCCTATGGCCCCACCCTCGCGGGGAGCCTGAGCTTCTCCCCCGGCGGGAGCCGGCTCGACGCCCTGTCCTGGAACGCGGCGGCGGGGCTCACGCTGAGCTGGCCCATCTTCGAGGGTGGGCTGACGCGGGCACAGGTGCGCGCGGCCGAAGCCGTGGCGGACCAGCTCTCCGCCCAGCTCGACATCGAGCGCCTGCAGGTGCGCCTGGATCTCGAACAGGCCCGCCTCGCGGTTCGCGCCGCCAAGGCTTCCCTCGTCGCGCAGCGGGACGCGGTGCTCAACGCCCGGGAGCGGCTGCGCCTGGCCGAGGGCCGCTATGGGTCCGGCGTCGGCAGTGGCATCGAACTCTCGGATGCGCAGGTCGCCCTCTCCACCGCCGAGGCTCAACTGGTCCAGGCCGATGGCCAGCTGGCGACGGCTCGCTCCCAACTCCTGCACGCCCTCGGGCGATGGTGAACCCGACGCATGCGTACCTCCACGAGCATTGCTCCCTTGCTGCTCACCCTGGTGCTCGGGGCCTGCTCCCGGCCCGCGGGAGGACCTCCTCCAGGCGAGCGCGTCGTGCCCGTGACAGTGGCGAACGCGCAGCGGCGCGACGTGCCGATCTTCCTCGAAGGACTCGGCACCGTGTCCGCGTTCCAGACCGTCACGGTGCGCCCCCAGGTCGATGGGATCATCGAGCGCGTCTTCTTTCGTGAGGGCCAGGCCGTGCGCCGAGGCGAGCCGCTGGCTCAGATCGACCCGCGCCCCTTCCTCGCCCAGCTCCACCAGGCCGAAGCGGCCCTGGCCCGTGATCAAGCCCAGCTCGCCACCAACAAGCGGAACCTGGAGCGCTACGAACTCCTCGCCCAGCGCAAGCTGATTCCCCAGCAGCAAGCGGACGACCAGCGCGGGCTGGTCGCTCAAGGAGAGGGAGTGGTGCGCGCCGATCAGGCTCAGATCGAGACGGCGAAACTCAGCCTCGTATACGCGCGCATCGTCTCGCCCCTGGACGGCATCACGGGCATCCGCAACGTCGATCCAGGCAACCTCGTCCGTGCCACCGACACAACGGGCATCGTGGTGGTGACCCAGCTCGACCCGGCGGCTGTCCTGATCTCCCTGCCGCAGGACGTGCTCACACAGGTGGTCGAGCAGCAGCGCCGAGGCCCGCTCGAGATCCAGGTCTTCAGCCGCGACGGCTCCGCCGAGTTGGGACGCGGGCGGCTCGAGGTGATCGACAACGCCATCAACACCACCACCTCCACCTTGCGTCTCAAGGCGGTGGTACCCAACCCAGAGAGCGCGCTGTGGCCCAACGCCTTCGTCAAGGCGCGGCTCCTGCTCACGACGCGGGTCGGGGCCCTGGTGGTACCGGCGCATGCGCTGCAGCGCGGCCCGAATGGCACCTTCGTCTACGTCGTGGGCTCGGACAAGACCGTGCAGCCACGCCCCGTCACGGTGGAGAGGCAGCAGGGAGACCTGGTGCTCATCTCGAAGGGCCTCCAGCCGGGCGAGGGGGTCGTCACGGAGGGACAGGGCCAGCTGCGCCCAGGCAGCAAGGTCGCGGCGAGGCCCTCGGCAGGCACGCCTGATGGCGGCGTCCCGGAGGGCACCGGTCCCGGCGTCGGCGGCAGCCCGAGGACTCCGACTCCATGAGCATCTCCGAGCCCTTCATCCGGCGCCCCGTCGCCACCACGCTGCTGACGGTGGGGCTGATGCTCGCGGGCGTCGCGGGCTACGAGCAGCTCCCGGTGTCGGCGCTCCCCCAGGTGGACTACCCCACCATCGTGGTCTCCACCCTGCTGCCTGGCGCGAGCGCGGAGACGATGGCCTCGGCCGTGACCACGCCGCTCGAGCGCCAGTTCGGGCAAATCCCCTCTCTCGCGCAGATGACCTCGGTGTCGAGCTTCAGCAGCTCGCAGATCACGCTCCAGTTCACCCTGGAGCGCGGCATCGACGCCGCCGAACAGGACGTGCAGGCGGCCATCAACGCCACCTCGAACCTGCTGCCCGCCACCCTGCCGGCCCCGCCGACCTACAGCAAGAGCAACCCGGCCGACACACCGGTGCTCACGCTGGCGGTCTCCTCGGACTCGCTGCCGCTCGACCAGGTGAACGATCAGGCCGATTCGATCCTCGCGCAGAAGATCTCGCAGGTGACCGGCGTGGGGCTCGTCGCGATCAGCGGCGCGCAGAAGCCGGCGGTCCGGGTCCAGGTGGATCCCTCCTCGCTCGCGGGCGCGGGGCTGACGATCGACGATGTGCGGACCGCGCTGGTAGCGGCCAACGTCAATCAGCCGAAAGGCAATCTCGACGGCCCGCGGCTCGACTATGCCCTGGCGACCGATGACCAGCTCCATGGCGCCGAGGCCTTCCGGCCACTGGTGCTCGCCTTTCGAAACGGTGCTCCGATCCGGCTGCGCGACGTGGGAGACGCCATCGACGGCGTGGAGAACGACCAGCTCGCCGGCTGGGCGGGTGAGCAGCGGGCCATCATCCTCAATGTGCTGCGCCAGCCGGGCGCCAACGTCATCCAGGTCGCCGATCGGGTCAAGGCGCTGCTCCCGCAGCTCGCTCCCACGCTGTCACAGGGCTTGAACGTCTCCATCCTCAACGACCGCACGGAGACGGTGCGCGCCTCGGTGAAGGACGTGCAGTTCACGCTGGCGCTCACCGTCCTGCTCGTGGTGGCGGTGAACTTCGTCTTCCTGCGCTCGGTGCGCGCCACCCTCATCCCGGGCATCGCCGTGCCCCTCTCCCTGGTGGGCACGTTCGGGGTGATGTACCTGGCGGGTTACAGCCTGAACAACCTCTCGCTCATGGCGCTGACGATCGCCACGGGCTTCGTGGTCGATGACGCCATCGTCATGATCGAGAACATCTCCCGCTTCATTGAAGAGGGAGAGACGCCCTTCGCCGCCGCGCTCAAGGGCTCCAGGCAGATCGGCTTCACCATCGTCTCGCTGACGGTGTCCCTCATCGCGGTGCTCATTCCCCTCCTCTTCATGGGCGGGCTCATCGGGCGCCTGTTCCGCGAGTTCGCCGTCACGCTAGCCATCGCCATCACGGTCTCGGCGCTGCTCTCGCTCACCCTCACCGCGATGATGTGCGCGCACCTGCTCAAGCGCCAGGGCACGAACCCGCGCTCCCGCTTCCATCGCGCCTCGGAGCGCTTCTTCGAGGGGATGATCGCGGTCTATCGCAAGGGGCTCGACTGGGTGCTCGCCCATCAACTGCTGACGCTCACGGTGACCGTGGGAACGCTGGCGCTCACGGTGCTCCTGACGAGCCTCATCCCCAAGGGCTTCTTCCCCTTGCAGGACACCGGGATGATCCAGGGGATCACCACGGGCCCGGCCGACGTCTCCTTCACGCGCATGATGAGCCTGCAACAGCAGCTCACCCAGGTGGTCCTCCAGGATCCCGACGTGGCGACGGTGGCCTCCTTCATCGGCCCGGACGGCACCAACCCCACCATCAACAGCGGCCGGCTCCAGATCGCCCTCAAACCTCACGCGCAGCGATCGGCCAGCGCCTCCGAGATCATCACCCGGCTCAAGCCGAAGCTCGCGCAGGTCAGCGGCATCCAGGCCTTCCTCCAGCCCTTGCAGGATCTGCAGGTCACCAGCCGCACGAGCCAGACTCAGTTCCAGTACACGCTGGAGGACGCCGACCCGGTGGAGCTCGCTGAGTGGGCTCCACGCATGGTCGAGAAGCTCCGCTCGCTCCCCGAGCTCGTGGACGTGGCGAGCGATCAGCAGTCCGGAGGACTGAAACTCGCGCTCACCATCGATCGTGACACGGCGGCGCGCCTGGGCGTGCTGCCGCAGCAGGTGGACGACGCTCTCTACGACGCGTTCGGCCAGCGGCAGGTCTCCACCATCTTCACGCAGCTCAACCAGTACCGGGTCATCCTCGAGGTGAAACCCGAGCTCCAGCAGCACCCCGGCACCCTGGAGCAACTGTACGTGCGAACCCAGGCCGGAGACGCGGTACCGCTCTCGGCCATCGCCCACTCCAGCATCGTGCCCGCCGCGCTCACCATCAACCACCAGGATCAGTTCCCGTCGGTGACGCTTTCCTTCGATACCGCGTCTGGTGTGGCGCTGGGGCAGGCAGTCAAGGCCATCCGCCAGGCCGAGGCCGAAGTGAACCTGCCGCCGGGGATCCGCGCCGAGTTCCAGGGCACCGCTCAATCCTTCCAGGAGTCGCTCGCCAGCGAGCCCGTGCTCATCCTCGCCGCGCTGCTCACCGTCTACATCGTCCTGGGCGTGCTCTACGAGAGCTACATCCACCCCATCACGATCCTCTCCACGCTCCCGTCCGCGGGCGTGGGAGCGCTGCTCGCGCTGATGCTCTGCCGGATCGAGTTCAGCATCATCGCGCTCATCGGGATCATCCTGCTGATCGGCATCGTGAAGAAGAACGCCATCATGATGATCGACTTCGCCCTCGAGGCCGAGCGTGAGCAGGGGCTCTCGCCGCGAGAGTCCATCCGCCAGGCGGCGCTGCTGCGCTTCCGGCCCATCATGATGACGACGATGGCCGCGCTGCTCGGCGGCATTCCGCTCGCGCTGGGGCAGGGCACGGGCTCGGAGCTGCGGCAGCCCCTGGGCGTCAGCATCGTGGGCGGCCTGCTGGTCTCGCAGGTCCTGACGCTCTTCACCACACCCGTCATCTACCTCTACATGGAGCGGCTCGCGCGCCTCGCGCCGTGGCGCCGAGAGCCGGAGCAGGCCCGGAGCGCCTCGTGAACATCTCGGAGCCCTTCATCCGGCGGCCGATCGCCACCTCGCTGCTGGCCGCGGCGATCCTGCTGGCCGGTAGCGCGGCCTACACTCAGCTCCCGGTGGCGCCGCTGCCTCGCGTCGACTTTCCTACCATCAACGTGAGTGCCTCACTCCCGGGAGCCAGTCCGGAGACCATGGCAGCGGCCGTCGCCACGCCGCTGGAGAGGCGCTTCGGGCGCATCGCCGGCCTCAACGAGCTCACCTCGACCAGCACCCTGGGCAGCACCTCCATCACCTTGCAGTTCGGCTTGGACCGGGACGTGGACGCCGCGGGGCGCGACGTCCAGGCGGCCATCAACGCGGCCGGCGGAGATCTCCCCACCAACCTGCCGAGCCGCCCCACCTACCGCAAGGTGAATCCGGCCGACGCTCCCATTCTCATCCTCTCGATGAACTCGCCCACGCTGCCGCTGGGCGAGGTGTACGACGCGGCCAACAACATCCTCGCGCACAAGATCGCCCAGGTGCCGGGAGTGGGGCAGGTCTTCGTCGGTGGCGGACAGCAGCCGGCGGTGCGTGTCCAGGTCGATCCCAGCGCGCTCGCGGGCGTGGGACTCGGCCTCGAGGACGTGCGCACCGCGCTGGCGCAGGCGAGCGTCGATCGGCCCAAGGGGGTGATCAACGGTCCCCAGCAGGCGATGGTGCTCGCGGCGAACGACCAACTCCTGGACGCCTCGAGCTACGAGGACATCATCCTCGCCTGGCACGGCGGCGCGCCGGTGCGCCTGCGCGACGTGGGACGAGCCTTCCAGAGCGTGGAGAACGAGCGTGTGGCGGCGTGGACGGACGGCCAGCGCTCCATCTCGGTCATCATCCGTCGCCAGCCCGGCGCCAACATCATCGACGTGATCGAGCGCGTGAAGGCACTGCTACCCTCGCTGTCGGGCTCCATCTCTCCGGCCATCGACGTGCACGTGGCGCTGGACCGCAGCGCCACCATCCGAGCTTCGGTCGCCGACGTGAAGCGCTCGCTGGTGCTCAGCGTGGTGTTGGTGGTCCTGGTGGTGTTCGCCTTCCTGCGCAGCGGGCGGGCCACGGCCATCCCCAGCGTCTCCGTACCTCTGTCGCTGATCGGGACCTTCGGGGTGATGTTCCTGTGCGGCTACAGCATCGACAACTTGTCGCTGATGGCGCTCACCATCTCCACGGGCTTCGTGATCGACGACGCCATCGTCGTCACCGAGAACATCGCCCGCTCCGTCGAGGAGGGCGTCCCTCCCATCGAAGCCGCGCTTCGGGGGACGAGGCAGATCGGCTTCACCATCATCTCCATCACCGTGTCGCTGCTCGCCGTCTTCATTCCCCTGCTGCTCATGGGCGGCATCGTCGGGCGCCTCTTCCGGGAGTTCGCGGTAACCCTGAGCGTGGCCATCATCGTCTCCGCGCTGGTGTCGCTCACACTCACGCCCATGCTGGCCTCGCGGATGCTGCGCCGGCCCAGGGCGGCGGAGAAGGATCGCTCCGGGGGCCTCTTCCAACGCCTGCTGCACGCCTACGACCGGGCGCTGGGGGCCGTGCTCCGCCACCCCAAGGCGACCCTGCTGGTGCTGGGAGCGACGATTGCCTTCAACCTCTACCTCTATGTGGCGGTGCCCAAGGGGCTCTTTCCGCAGCAGGACACGGGCTTCCTCACCAGCATCTCGGACGGCCCCCAGGACATCTCCTTCCCGGCGATGCTGGAGCGCCAGCAGGCGGCCAACGAGATCATCCACCGCCACCCAGCCGTGAGCCACTCCACCTCCTTCATCGGCGGGGGCACCCTGAACACAGGCAACGCCTTCATCGAGCTGAAGCCACGCAACCAGCGCCACCAGAGCGCGGACCAGGTGATTGGCGAGCTTCGCGGCCAGCTCTCGCGCATCCCGGGCATCCAGGTCTTCCTCCAGTCAGTCCAGGACGTGCGCATGGGCGGCCGCCAATCCCGGACGCAGTACCAGTACGCACTCCAGGACGAGAACCTCCAGGAGCTGCAGGACTGGGCGCCTCGCATGCTCGAGAAGCTCCGGACCCTGCCGCAGCTGAGAGACCTCGCGAGCGACCAGCAGACACAAGGGCTGAGGCTCTCGGGGACGATCGATCGCGACACGGCGGCCCGGCTCGGCATCACCCCCGCGCTCATCGACCAGACGCTCTACGACGCGTTCGGTCAGCGTCAGGTCTCCACGCTCTTCACCCCCACCAACCTCTACCGCGTGGTGCTGGAGCTCGACCCCCGGGTCGGCGCCCATCCCGACACGCTCGACCGGCTCTATGTACGGCCGCCGACAGGCGCTCCCGTGCCGCTCACCTCGGTCGTGCGCTTCCGGCCCGAGCAGACACTGCTCTCGGTGAATCACCAGGGCCAGTTCCCCGCAGTGACGCTCTCGTTCAATCTCGCCCCGGACGTGGCGCTTGGGGAGGCGGTGGCGGCCATCCGGCGGGCCCAGCTGGAGATCGGCCTCCCGGCGAGCGTGAGCGCCAGCTTCCAGGGCACCGCTCAGGCCTTCCAGGAATCGCTCGCCAGCGAGCCCCTGCTGATCCTCGCCGCGCTGCTCGCCGTCTACGTGGTGCTCGGAATCCTCTATGAGAGCTACGTGCACCCGCTGACGATCCTCTCCACCCTGCCCTCGGCGGGGGTGGGAGCGCTGCTCGCGCTGCGGCTCTTCCAGATGGAGCTGAGCATCATCGCGCTCATCGGCATCATCCTGCTGATCGGCATCGTGAAGAAGAACGGCATCCTGATGGTGGACTTCGCACTGGAGGCCGAGCGCAGCCAGGGGCTCTCGGCTCGCGAGGCCATCCATGGGGCCTGCCTGGTGCGGTTCCGGCCCATCCTCATGACCACGATGGCGGCCATCCTCGGAGGACTCCCGCTCGTGCTGGGCCAGGGCACCGGCTCGGAGCTCCGGCGGCCGCTCGGCATCGCCATCGTGGGCGGGCTGCTCCTGTCCCAGCTCCTCACGCTGTTCACCACCCCCGTCGTCTACCTGGAGCTGGACCGGTTGACGCGAAGGCGTGGACGAGCCGCCTGAGAGCACCACCCCCATGGCACGGCATGCCGTCTACCGGCAGTGGACGCAGTCCATACCGGCGGTGCTGGCAATCCGCCGTTCGACGCGGCGCATCCAGGAAATAGCCGCCTAAGCATCAAAAAAAGACCAAACCGCCAATCGACAAAGATCCAGAAAAACTGCAAAGAGACAACAGCTCGATGTCGGCGCGTCGCCGGCACTTACCCTGGAGTCTCTCGCCTTGAAGCTAAAGACCGTGATGATGAGCCTGGCGTTCGGTGCTCTCCTTGCCGCCTGCGGCGGCCCCATCTCCGAGGAGAACCTGGACAACTCGGCGGATGAGATCGGTGCCACCGAGCAGGGCGTCTGTGAGGGTTGGGAAGCTGGCGGGCGCCGTTGTACCTGGAAGTGCAGTTCCAATGGCATGTGGATCTACGCCACCGGCACCGTGACCTATGGCGGGTGCACGGCGTACGCGAACGACTTCTGCAAGGGCAACGCGGTCTCCGTCTGCTGGAGCAAGTAGCACCCTCCGGCGGCCCAGGCTGTAAGGCGCCACCCTCCCCCTTTGAAGCTCACCTCCCTTTAGAAAGGCATTCCCTTGAAGCTGAAAACCCTGATGATGAGCCTGGCGTTCGGTGCCCTCCTCTCCGCCTGCGGCGGCCCCATCTCCGAGGAGAGCGAGACCTCCGAGCAAGAGATTGGCACGACGAACCAAGCCCTCTGTGAAGGCTGGGACTCGGGTGCCCGTTATTGTACCTACCGGTGCACCTCGTCGCAGACCACGCACTACTTCGCCGGCTACGGCGACGTGCCCTACGGCGACTGCCGTGCGTACGCCGACAGTCATTGCGGCCGGAGCGCGTACAGCGTCTGCTGGAGCAAGCTCTAATCAGTTCCCAGGCCACCGGCGTGGTGGCATGGAGCAGGCACGGGCTGCGGCAGCGGGCAAGCGTGCGCGGCCTGGCGCTGGAGCACACGTGGAGCCGAGCGGTCGTACAGGCGCCGTGCCTCGCCGGCTCCAAGGAGCATCCACACATTATCGGTGATGCCCGAGGACACCCAAGCTGGCGAGCCCATACGCCTCCGACTGTCCGACTTCATCCGTCAACGCCTCCCGGACATTCTGGCTCGATGGGAACACCTGGTCCGCACCCTGCCCGCGGCAAGTCCCCTCTCCAAGCCCCGGCTCATCGACCACATGCCGCAGGTGCTCGAGTGCGTCGCAGCCGTGACCGAGACGGCTCACACGGGCGAGCGGGTAAGCATGAACGCAACGCCCGAGCTCCATGCGCTCGACCGGCTGGACGAGGGCTTTGAGCTGGGGGACGTGACGACGGAATACATCCTGCTTCGCGCCTGTGTGCTGCGGCTCTACCGTGAGCAGAACGCCGCGGAGATGCCTCTGGAGGAAGCGGAGCGCTTCAACCGTGCCATCGATGAGGCCATCCGCCTTTCTGTCTCCCGCTACACAAAGGCCCGCGAGCGGACGCTCGTGGCGCTGGATCGCATCGCGGAGGAGGGCCTGGTGTCCTCGGACGTGGACGTGCTCCTGTCCAAGATGCTGCGTGTCTTGCTGGAGACCACCGCCTCGATAGACAGCGCGGCCATCTTTCTGCGCGAGGGAGAACTCTTCCGGCTGAAAGCCAGCGTAGGGACCGAGGAGGATGTGTCCTCGGGGTTCTGCTTGAGGTTTGGGGAAGGTTTTGCGGGAAGGGTCGCGGTGGAGCAGAGGCCCCTGGAGCTTCACGACGCGGCACACGACCCGGTCGTCATGAGCGCGGCGCTCCGCAGGAATGGGACGCGAGCCCTCTATGGAGTCCCCCTCATGGAGGGAGAAACACTCATCGGAGTGGCGCAGGTGGGCTCCCGCACGGCGTTCGAGTTCTCCTCCTCCGACAAGCTCGTCATCCGGACCATGGTCCATCGCGCCGCGGTGCTCATCTCGCACGCCCAGTTGGTCGCCCGTGAGCGCGCGGCACGGGGAGAAGCCCAGGAGGCACGCTCGCACCTCGAAGCCATGGTCCAGCAGCTCCCCGTCGGGGTCGCCATCGCGGAGGCTCCCTCCGGCAGACTGGTCATGGGCAACACGGAGTTCGAGCGCATCTGGGGGCGACCGTTCTTTGCCTCCGCCACCATCTCCGAGTACCAGCACTATCAGGGCTTTCACCTCGATGGGCGCCCGTACGCTCCCGAGGAATGGCCCATCGCGCGGGCCCTGGTGAAGGGGGAGAAGGTGGCTGGCGAGGAGATCCTCATCCAGCGCAGCGACGGCACCTTTCGGTTCACGCTCCAGAAAGCGGCTCCGGTGCATGCCCCCGATGGGACCATCCAAGCCGCGGTGGTGACGATCCTGGACATCACCGATCGCAAGAAGGCCGAAGAGGACGTGCGCCGGGCGGCGGAGTTCCGTGAGCGCTTCCTTGGCATCGTCAGCCATGACCTGCGCAACCCGCTGAGCGCCATCCTCACCTCGGCCACCGTCCTTCGCGATGACGAGAGCCTGGGCGCGCGACCGCTGCGCGCCACCCAGCGCATCGTCAGGAGCGCCGAGCGCATGGTGCGGATGATCGCGGACCTGCTGGACTTCACACGCGGGCGACTGGGAGGCGGCATTCCCATCACGTCCCGGCCGGCCAACCTGCGCGACATCTGCCGGCATTGTCTGGACGAGTTGGAGTCGAGCCACCCCGAGCGCCAGCTACGGCTCGAGGCCGAGGGCGATTTCCAGGGCGAGTGGGATCCGGACCGGCTCGCCCAGCTCGCGGGCAATCTCGGCAAGAACGCGCTCGACTACAGCTCCGAGGGGACTCCCGTGGAGTTCACATTGCGAGACGAGGGCGACACCTTGTGCATCGAGGTCCACAACGAAGGAGCGCCCATCCCGGCGGACAGCATCCCTCACCTGTTCGAGCCGTTCCGACGGGGCGCCGAGGAGGAGCGCCGCTCCCCCTCCGGACTGCGACTGGGGCTCTACATCGTCCATCAGATTGTTCAGGCCCATGGCGGCACCATCGAGGTGCGCTCGAACGCGGAGGAAGGGACCACGTTCATGGTGCGGCTCCCCCGGCACTCCGTGGGCGGCCGAAATGGCAGAGCTTCACCCGAGTGAGGCTGTAAACCCTTCAGACACGCTAGTTGATCTTGGGGAAAACCATGCCCTCCCGTATCAAGCCCGCGCGTCGGAAGCTTCCTGCCTGCTGCAGCGTGGACGATGGGCAAGCCGCGCTGGTAGCATCGATGGTCCTTCGCGGGAGGGACTGATGCGTTGGCTCTGGCTGGGAGTGCTCGTACTTTCAGGCATGACAACGACCGGCTGCCCCTCGGAATTCGGCAAGGACGGCCGCATTTCCAAGACTGTCCACAAGGATTCGCGGGAACAGATCATCATCATCAAGCGCTGTACGCGCGATGAACTCGATCGGGCCTGCGCGCCTGGCAAGGAGAACTCGCTCGCGTGTCTTGAGTGTGGAGGACCTCCGTAGGTGCGGAGGGGAAACTGGCACAAACTCGGGGCTTTCTTCGCGGGCGTGCTCCTGTCACTGCCTCTGCTGGGGCTGTTGTGGAGACTGCTCACGCCAGCGGTGCCAGCGGACGGGCTACCGGGGGTGCGCGTCAGTCCCATGCTCACCCATGACCAACACATGCGGTTGACGACGTACGGGAAGCTCTGCGGGCCGGGCAAGGAAAAGTGTGAGTCGCCGCTAGGTTGCTTGTTCGACGGCCGCCGCGTACGGGCGACCTGCGTCGACAGCGAGTGTCTGACGGACGCGCAGTGCCTGGAAGACGAGGTCTGCCGACGTCTTGCTACCTGGGGAGACGAGCCCCAGGTCCGCCGCTGTGTCCCTGTGGGATTCCGCAATGAAGGGGAGACCTGCGTCAACCTTCCAGATGTGAAACAAGAAACCTGCGCTGCTCAGTGGCTGTGCAGTGGCCGTGAGGAGAAGTGGTGTGCCCGGCCCTGCCGCCTGGACGACAGCCAGGGGTGTCCCGAGGGCTTCTTCTGCGCGGACACGGTCCCCCAACCCGCTTGCCTGCCCACGTGCAAGATGCGCGGGTGTCTCTCGGGTCAGCAGTGCATCGCCTTCAGTGAAGGCGCTTCCGTATGCGCGAAGGTCTATGGTCCCCAGTGCCAGCAGACCCCCTGCCCTGATGGCCGCCAATGCGACGCACGCTACGACTCACCGCATCCCGGCATGGTGTGGATGGAGTGTGTCGAGGAGTGTGGCGACGGCCTGCCGCCCTGTGGCGCTGGCAAGGTCTGCGACGGTTGGCACTGCCTGCTCGCCTGTGATCCTCATGCCCCAGATGTATGCGGAGAAGGCTATCACTGTAGCCGCCGTGGGAAGGACAGGCCCTACTCGTGCCAGCCCATTTACTGGGATGAGACGATGGCCAATTGAGCAGGGACGACGCGGAGTCAGAAAAAACTCGAACCCAGCGCTGGCAGTGGGTCCTCTCACCTCGGCCGGAAGATCCACACGGATTCTCCCTCTCGAATGGTGCGGAACACGGAGAGTGGACGGGCGGCGGGGCCACGCAACACCTGCCCGTCCTCGCCAAAGCGCGAGCCGTGGCAGGGACACTCCATGAGGCGCTCCTGGGGCACGTACGCCACGGTACAGGCGCCGTGCGTGCAGATGCTCCAGATGGCCGTGTAGCAGCCGTCCTGCGTATGCACGACGACGACGTCCAGCAACACCTCGGGGATGCGCACCGCGGCGGAGCCCCCCGGCTCGCGCAGGACCGGGTAGTCGGAGAGCTTCACCTCCACCCAGCCCTCCTCGGGGCGCCCGGGGGAACCGCCGCAGGAATCTCCTTGAGGAGGCTCCTCGGGTCCAGGCTCGGAGGGCTCGGCTGGAGGATCGCTCCCCCCGCCGCAGCCAGCGCAGGCCACCGCAAGGGCGCAGGTGCCTCGAAGCAGCATGCAGAGCGCGGTCCGACGATCCATCCCTGGAAGCTCGTGCCAATCCATCCCGTCGTCGCTCATCGCATCCACCCTACGACGGGCTGCCTGGCGACGCTAGACGAGGGAGGCCGGCCAGCCGCTCCCGCATCACTCTCGCGGCCTCCACCATGTGAGTGAGCGCGGCCTCCACCTCGGGCCAGCCACGCGTCTTCAGGCCGCAATCCGGGTTCACCCAGAGTTGGCTTGCCGGCAGGACGGAGCGAGCCCTTTCGAGCAGGCCCACCATCTCCTCCTGCGAGGGCACGCGGGGAGAATGAATGTCGTAGACCCCGGGGCCGATCTCGTTGGGGTACTGGAAGCGCGCGAAGTCGACCAGCAACTCCAGCTTGGAGCGCGAGGTCTCGATGGACAGCACGTCCGCGTCCATGCGCGCGATGTCCTCCAGGATGTCGCCGAACTCCGAGTAACACATATGGGTGTGGATCTGTGTCTCGTCCTGGACCCCACTCGTGGCCAGCTTGAAGGCGTCGACCGCCCACCGCAGGTAGTCCTTCCAGTCCTGGCGTCGCAGCGGGAGCCCCTCGCGGATAGCGGGCTCGTCGACCTGGATGATGGAGATGCCCGCAGCCTCGAGATCCTGGACCTCGTCACGCAGTGCCAGGGCAATCTGCCGACACGTCTCACCCCGGGGCTGGTCGTCGCGCACGAAGGACCACTGGAGGATGGTGACGGGACCCGTCAGCATCCCCTTCATGGGCCGGGACGTAAGAGATTGCGCATAGGTGGCCCAGCCGACAGTCATCGGGCGCGGCCGGGCGACATCTCCATAGAGCAGGGGCGGCTTCACGCAGCGCGAGCCATAGCTCTGCACCCAGCCGTTCTCGGTGAAGACGAACCCATCGAGCTGCTCGCCGAAGTACTCCACCATGTCATTCCGCTCGAACTCACCGTGGACGAGCACATCCAGGCCCATGGCCTCCTGCTTCTCGATGCACCGTCGCGTCTCTTCCTTCAGGAAGGCGTCATACTCCGCGGAGCTCAGGCGCCCCGCACGCCAGGCCGCACGCGCGCCACGCACGTCGCCCGTCTGGGGAAACGAGCCAATGGTCGTGGTGGGCAGCACGGGAAGCCGCAATCGCTCCTGGTGCCTGCGGGCTCGCTCCTGGAATGGGGCTCCTCGGCGCGACATGGACTCGTCGACGGTGAGCATCCGGGCCCGGACAGCGGGGTTCCGGGTGCGCGGTGATGCGCGCCGGCTGGCGATGGCCGCTCGCGCACTCGTGAAGGCCGCCGCCGTGGGCGAGTCTTGCTCGGCAGCGCTCGCCAGGGCCCGGACCTCATCCAGCTTCTGGCTCGCGAAGGCCAGCCAGCTCTTGAGCTCCGGCTCGAGCTTGCTCTCGCTGTCCAGGTCCTCGGGGACGTGGAGCAGGGAGCAGGACGGGGCGATGAAGACGCGGTCCGATCCCAGCTCCCGCACCGCGCGGCGAACCTGTTGATGGGCGGCGTCGAGGTCTGTCCTCCAGACGTTTCTTCCATCCACGAGCCCGACCGAGAGGCGCATGGAGGTCGGAAGGGCCTTCAGCGTGTCGTCAAGCTGAGAAGGAGCGCGAACCAGGTCCACATGGAGCGCGTCGCAGCCCGAGCCGGTGGCGAGCGACAGGTTCGCTCCGAGTTCGCCAAAGTAGGTGGCGAGTAGCAGACGGGGCCTGTTGCGCAGTTGGCTCAGCCGCTGGAGCCCTTGCTGGTAGGCCGAGCGCGCTGCAGGCGTGAGGTCCAGCGTGAGGCAGGGCTCGTCGAGCTGGACCCAGGCAACCCCACGCTCTGCAAGCACCGCCAATAGTTGCTCATACACGGGCAGTACCGCGTCGAGCAGCGCCAGGGTCGAAGCGCCCTGCGGCGCGTGGGGTGCGTGCTTCGAGAGCAGCAGGAAGGAGACAGGCCCGAGCAGCACGGGACGGGGATCGACCCGGAGGGCGCGCGCCTCCTCGAGCTCCGCCAGCAGCTTCGAGGCATCCAGATGGAAGCGCTGGCCCACCTCGAGCTCCGGAACGATGTAGTGGTAGTTGGTATCGAACCACTTCGTCATCTCAAGCGCGGCGAGGTCCAGGCCCTGCTGTCGGTCCTGACGTCCGCGCGCCATGGCGAAGTAGCGCTCCAAGGGATCTCGCAGTGACTGATAGCGCTCGGGGATCACGCCCAGGCACACAGCCATGTCGAGCACGTGGTCATAGAGCGAGAAGTCGTTACACGGGATGTGCTCGAGGCCCTTGTCCTTCATCGTCGTCCAGTGCTGGCGACGCAGGCTGGAGGCCGTGGCCAGCAACTCGCTGGAGGTGCTCTTCCCACCCCAGTAGGACTCCAGGGCTTTCTTGAGCTCCCGCGTGCTTCCCATTCGCGGATGGCCCAGGCTCGCTGCAATCACAGTCATGCGTGGCTTCCCTTCTCGAAGAAGGGTTCGCAAAGTACGCAGATGGTGGTTCGTCAGCAATGCGTGAAATGGCGTATTATTGCGGGCTTGGATTGCGAAACTGCGAATCTTGCGACAAGGTTCGCGCATGACCAAGAGCTTCATGGGTGTCCGCCTCCGGCGCTTGAGAGAGCAGCGCCAGATGAGCCAGATCGCCGCCGCGCGAGCGCTCGGGCTCTCGCCGAGCTACTACAACCAGCTCGAGAACGACGAGCGGCCCCTCACCGTCCCTGTGCTGGTCAAGGTGAGCGCCACCTTCGGCGTCGACGTGCAGGTCTTCTCGGAGGAAGCGGAAGCGCGCCTGATCTCAGACATCCGGGACGCCCTCTCCGCCGCGGCCCTCGAGGAGCCCATTGCTGCCGCGGAGTTGCGCGAGTTCGCGAGCCGCATGCCCACCATCGGCCGTGCGCTGGTCACGATGCACCGCCGACTCCGCGAGGCGGTCGACCGGGCGGACGCGATGGCGGATCGGCTCGGGGGCGGAGCACGCCACGTCGCTTCCTCGCTTCCGCTGATGCCCTTCGAGGAGGTTCGAGACTTCTTCTACGCGCGGAACAACCATGTGGACGAACTCGAGACGGTGGCGGAGCGGCTCTTCGCGGAAGCGAAGCTGCGCATCGGCGAGGTGACCAGTGGTCTCTCCGAGCGGCTCACACAGCGGCACGGCGTGAAGCTCATCGTCAGTGGAGACGAGCCCGCCGCGCCTTCGTCTCAGCGCAAGTACGAGCCGCGCGAACGGCGACTGGTGCTCGCCAGCCATCTGTCGGCCGGCCAGCGGGCGTTTCAGATGGCCACGCAGCTCGCCTTCCTGGAGTTTGGGGAGCTCATCCAACGCCTGGTCGACGAGACCCGCTTCTCGAGCGACGAGGCCCGCTCGCTGGCGCGCATCGGGCTTGCCAACTACTTCGCGGGCGCGCTCATCATGCCCTACCGCCTCTTCCTCGAGGCAGCGGAGGAGTTGCGCTACGACATCGATCGGCTCCGGCAGCGCTTCGGGGTCGGGTTCGAGGTCACCTGCCACCGCCTCAGCACGCTGCAGCGCGCCGACGCGCGCGGGGTCCCCTTCTTCTTCATTCGCGTCGATCGCGCCGGCAACATCTCGAAGCGCCAATCGGCCACCGACTTTCACTTCTCGCGCGTCGGTGGAACGTGCCCGCTGTGGAATGTCTATGAGGCCTTCGCGCAACCGGGTCGCATCCTGAGGCAGCTCGCCCAGATGCCTGACGGCCGGACATATCTGTGGATCGCGCGGACGGTGTCACGGGAGCACGGCGGTTACGCCGCGCCGAGCAAGACCTTCGCGATCGCCCTCGGGTGCGACGTGCGCCATGCAGGTCGGCTCGTGTACTCGAAGGGTCTCGACCTGGAAGATCCCAGCGCCCCTACGCCCATCGGCGCGGGGTGTAAGGTGTGCGAGCGCACGGCCTGCCCACAGCGCGCGTTCCCGCCCCTCGGCGGCAAGGTCGTCGTGGACGAGAACGAGAGGCGCCTCGAGCCCTACTCCGTGGCGTGAGCCGGCAGCCCAGGTGCGTTTCGGGGCCTCAGCTCATTCGCAAACTTCGCAAGTCGTGCGTTAGAGCCGCGAATTTATAGGCACCTTCATGCTTTGCCGGGTGGAAGCGCCGTGTGTATATGGCGAAGACGATGGGCACGACGCCAAGACCTTGGGGGCACCACGCGGTCAACCCGGCGCTGATCGTGAACCACATCCCCACGCTGCTCGACTTTCTCTGCGACGTGTTCGGTGCCGTGCTGCTCAAGCGCGTGGCACTGCCCGACGGCAACGTGCTGCACGCGGAGGTGTTGATCAAGGACTCGCTGGTGATGATCAGCGCGCCGCGGATGGGGGCTTCGCCGATGCCTTGCGCGTTGGGCCTGTACTGCGACGACGTTGACGAGACCTACCGCCGCGCGTTGGAGTCCGGCGCCCGCTCGCTCCACGCTCCCGTGGATCAGATCTACGGGCACCGCACCGCAGGTATCGTCGACCCCGTCGGCAATCGGTGGACGCTCCACACCGTCATCGAAGAGGTCTCGCCCGAAGAGTTGCAGCGCCGCTCGGCGGCCATGCTGCGCCAGAAAGGCAACTGACACCATGTCCCGTCTCGTCTCGCGCCCAGTGGTTGGGCCCTACAAGCCCACCCACCACATCCGGCTGGTGAGCGCAGCCTCCCTGTTCGACGGCCACGACGCCGCGATCAACGTGATGCGGCGCCTGATGCAGGCGTCAGGCGCCGAGGTCATCCACCTGGGGCACAACCGCTCGGTCGCGGAGATCGTGAACTGCGCGATCCAGGAGGATGTCCAGGGCATCGCCATCACGTCGTACCAGGGCGGCCATGTCGAGTTCTTCAAGTACATGATCGATCTGCTGAAGCGGGCGAACGCGCGGACGCTCGTCTTCGGCGGTGGGGGCGGCACCATCCTGCCGACGGAGATCGAAGAGTTGCACGCCTACGGAGTCTCGCGCCTCTACTCGCCCGATGACGGCCGCGCCATGGGCCTGCAGGGCATGATCAACGACCTGCTCCAGCGCAGCGACTTCGAGAAGCGCGCGCCCGCGTTCCAGCCGCTGCTCGACGCGCTGCCCGGGCGCGAACCGAGCACCATCGCCGGCCTCATCACGATCGCCGAGAACTTCCCCGAGGCCGGAGATCAGCTGCGCGCGGCGCTGGCGGCGCGCCCCGTGTCCACCCCGCGCCCTCCCGTGCTCGGCATCACCGGCACCGGAGGCTCCGGCAAATCGAGCCTCATCGACGAGCTGGTGCGGCGCTTCCTCGACGACGATCCGAAGCAGACCATCGCGGTGTTGTCGGTGGACCCGTCCAAGCGAAAGACGGGCGGCGCGCTCCTGGGAGATCGCATTCGCATGAACGCGATCGATGACCCGCGCGTGTACATGCGCTCGCTCGCGACGCGGCAGTCGAACCTCGCGCTCTCCAAGCACGTGGGCGAATCGATCGACATCTGCCGCGCCGCGGGCTTCGACCTGATCATCGTCGAGACCTCGGGCATCGGCCAGTCGGACACCGAGATCACCGAGCACGCCGACGTCTCGCTGTACATCATGACAGCTGAGTACGGCGCGGCGACCCAGCTCGAGAAGATCGACATGCTCGACTTCGCCGACATCATCGCCATCAACAAGTTCGACAAGCGCGGTTCGCTCGACGCCCTGCGCGACGTGCGCAAGCAGTGGAGGCGCAACCACAACACCTTCGACATCGCCGACGACGACGTGCCGGTGCACGGCACCATCGCCTCCCAGTTCAACGACCCGGGCATGAACCGGCTGTACCGCGCGATCATCGACACCCTGGCGAAGAAGACCAGCGCGCCGCTCGCGACGCGCAAGGAGCTGACTCCCGGCATGAGCGAGAAGCGGTGGATCATCCCCCCCGAGCGGACGCGCTACCTCGCCGAGATCTCCGAGACCTGCGAGGCCTATGACGCCTTCGTGCGCGAGCAGGCGATCATCGCGCGGCGCATGTACCAGCTGCGCGGCACCATCGAGACGCTGCGCGCGAACGTCGGCAAGAAGCGGCTCGAGATCATCGAGCCCTCGGGCAAGGACGACGTGGTGCAGGTGACCCAGCGCATCGAGGGAGAGCCCTCGTATGTGCGCGAGCTCGACGAGCTCTACCGGGACCTCGAGTCCCGCCTGCACCCCGAGTGCAAGCGGCTGCTCGACGAGTGGCCTGCGACCCGGCGCAGGTATGCGGCGGCGAAGTATCAATTCCAGGTGCGTGACAAGGTCATCGAACTCGACCTCTTCTCTGAGTCGCTCTCCCACCTGCGGATCCCCAAGGTGTCCCTGCCGAAGTACGAGGACTGGGGCGACGTGCTCACGTGGCTGCTGCGTGAAGCGCCTCCCGGCCAGTTCCCCTTCACCGCGGGCGTGTTCCCGCTGAAGCGGGACAACGAAGACCCAGCCCGCATGTTCGCGGGTGAAGGAGGGCCTGAGCGCACCAACCGCCGCTTCCACTATGTGTCGCGCGGGCTGCCCGCCAAGCGGCTGTCGACGGCGTTCGACTCGGTGACGCTGTACGGCGAGGACCCCGACTCGAGACCCGATATCTACGGCAAGGTGGGCAACTCGGGCGTCAGCATCGCCAGCGTCGATGATGCGAAGAAGCTCTACTCCGGGTTCGACCTGGCCGACCCGGCGACGTCGGTCTCGATGACCATCAACGGCCCCGCGCCGATGCTGTTGGGCTTCTTCTTGAACGCGGCCATCGATCAAGGCTGCGAGAAGTGGATCCGCGCCCAGGGCAAGACGCAGGAGGTCGAAGAGAAGATCGCGGCGCTGTACGCACAGCGCGGAGTCGAGCGCCCGCGCTACCAGGGGGCGCTGCCCGACGGCAACGACGGACTGGGCCTGAT
Source organism: Hyalangium versicolor (assembly GCF_020103695.1). GTDB lineage: Bacteria > Myxococcota > Myxococcia > Myxococcales > Myxococcaceae > Hyalangium > Hyalangium versicolor. The sequence goes on along the minus strand of NZ_JAHXBF010000039.1, from coordinate 13,541 downwards.
GCTGCTGGGGGTGTCTGGCGATGAGGTGCTGCCGCACGACGTCTACGAGAAGATCCGCGCGGCGACGCTGTCCCAGGTACGAGGCACGGTGCAGGCCGACATCCTGAAAGAGGACCAGGCGCAGAACACCTGCATCTTCTCCACCGAGTTCGCCCTGCGAATGATGGGCGACATCCAGCAGTACTTCATCGACAGCAAGGTCCGGAACTTCTACTCGGTATCGATCTCCGGGTACCACATCGCCGAGGCCGGGGCGAACCCCATCTCGCAGCTCGCCTTCACGCTCTCCAATGGTTTCACCTTCGTCGAGTACTACCTGTCACGCGGGATGCACATCGACGACTTCGCGCCGAACCTGTCGTTCTTCTTCTCGAACGGCATGGACCCTGAGTACACGGTCATCGGGCGGGTCGCCCGCCGCATCTGGTCGCGCACGATCCGCGACAAGTACGGAGGCAATGAGCGCTCGCAGAAGTTGAAGTATCACATCCAGACATCGGGCCGGTCACTGCACGCGCAGGAGATCGCCTTCAACGACATCCGCACCACGCTGCAGGCGCTGCTCGCCCTTCAAGACAACTGCAACTCCCTGCACACCAACGCCTACGACGAGGCCATCACCACGCCGACCGAAGAGAGCGTGCGGCGCGCGCTGGCGATTCAGCTGGTCATCAACAAGGAGTTCGGCCTCGCCAAGAACGAGAATCCCACACAGGGATCCTTCGTCGTCGAAGAGCTGACCGATCTCGTCGAGAACGCGGTGCTGGCCGAGTTCCGGGCCCTGTCCGAGCGCGGCGGCGTGCTCGGCGCGATGGAGCGCATGTACCAGCGGTCGAAGATCCAGGAAGAGTCGCTGTACTACGAGACGCTGAAGCACAACGGCGCGCTCCCCCTCATCGGGGTGAACACCTTCCTCGATCAAAAAGGGTCACCGACCCTCACTCCCCCCGAGGTCATTCGCGCGACGAAGGAGGAGAAGGACTATGCCATCGACGCTCGCAATGCGTTCTGGAAGCGCAACGAGGAGGCAGCTCCCAAGGCGCTCGAGCAGGTGCAGCGCGCCGCGCTCGACGGACAGAACGTGTTCAGCGCCCTGATAGAGGCATGTAAGGTCTGTACGCTCGGACAGCTCTCGCGCGCGATGTATCGCGTGGGGGGGCAGTACCGCCGGAACATGTAACGATGACGCGCACGGCGCTCGGGGTCGAATGAGATGAGCACTGCCCCTTCAGGTTTTCCGCCCACCACGCTTGGAGACTGGCGCGCGCTGGTCGACAAAGAGCTGGCCGGTGTGCCCTTCGAGAAGGCGCTGGTGTACCAGGCGCTCGAGGGCGTGAGAGTGGCTCCGCTGTATACAGACAGGCCCGCCACGCCCCTGTGGCGCGAGCCATCCGCTCGGCCGTTCCGTATCTGCATGCGGCATGGCGAGCGGGCGGACGAAGCGGCCTTGAGGGAGGATGTCGCGTCGGGCGCCGACGCGCTGTGGGTGCCTCTTGGCGAGGTGCCGGCGGACCTGCGGACGTTCTACGTGCTCGACCCAGGCGCGCTGCCAGCTTCCACGGTGGCGAGCCGGGCGCCCTCACAGGATGGCTTCATCCTCGGGATCGACCCTCTCGCCACGTGCGCGCTCGAGCTCGCTCCGGTCTCGGCATTGAAGGACGAACTCGCCACGCTCACCTCGGTGGTGCGAGCTGTGGGCACCCGGGGGACCCCGCTGGTGGTCTCGACGCTGCCGTATCACAACGCTGGGGCGGACCCCGCGGACGAGATCGCCTGCGCGTTGTCGGCCGGCGCATGCTACCTGCGAGCGCTCGAGGAGCTCACCCCTGGGCAGGCGGCTGCGGCGCTCTCCCTGCGCGTGGCCGTGGGCCGCGACACGTTCCTCGAGCTGTGCAAGCTGCGCGCTCTGCGCACGTGCTGGGCGAAGCTGCTGGCCGCGGCAGGGGCCGAGGACGCTCCGCGTGCGCTGGTGCATGCGGTGTGCTCCTCCCGCACGATGACCGCGAGGGATCCGTGGGTGAACATGCTACGCGTCACCACGCAGACCTTCGCCGCGGTGCTCGGCGGAGCCGATCTCGTCACCCCGCTCGCCTTCGACGAAGCGCTCGGGCCTGCCTCGGCCCTCGGGCACCGCGTGGCCCGCAACACGGGGCTCGTCTTGCGTGAGGAGAGCGCGCTGGGGCATGTCGCTGATCCCGCTGGCGGCGCGTATGCCTTTGAGACCCTCACCGACGCCCTGGCGCGCGAGGCATGGAGACGCTTCCAAGCCCTGGAGCGGGAGGGAGGCCTCGCCGCCGCCCTCGCAAGCGGCACGCTGGCCGCGCGGCTCGCGGCGGCTGCGCAGACCCGGGCCGAGCAGGTCTCCAAGCGCAAGCTACCGGTGCTGGGGGTGGGTGATTTCGCCAACCTCGACGAGGTGCTGCCGAGGCCGGCGCCGACCCAAGGCGACCCCGCCGCGCAGCGCTTTCCATTGCGCCGCGACGCGTGGCCGCTCGAGGCGCTGCGCGCAAAGGCCGAAGCGCTGAGTCTCCCTGACGTGCTGCTCGTCACGCTGGGCTCGTTCGCCGAGTCACGTCCACGGACTGGCTTCGCGGCGGGCTTCTTCGCTGCTGGCGGGCTGAAGACGCGCGAGACCACCGGGGACGAGCGCGCCGCCGTCGTCTGCCTGTGCGGCACCGACGAGCGCTACGCCGCCGAAGCGCCAGCCCGGGCCCGCGCGCTGAAGGCTCTCGGCTGCAAGCGCGTGCTGCTCGCGGGCCGCCCCGGAGCGCTCGAGGCGTCATTGCGCGAGGCAGGCGTCGATGGCTTCATCTTCCTCGGCGCCGATGTCGTGGCGACGCTGGCTCCGCTGCTCGAGGTGATGGCATGAAGCTGCCAGACTTTGGCGCGCTCGATTTCGATGCAGTGACTCCGCGGCCGCGCGCACCGGACTCGTCGCTCGAGGGGAGTTGGGACACTCCTGAGAAGATCCCCCTGCGGCGGATCTATGGACCCGAGGCGCTCGACGGCACCGGCCACCTCGACACGCTGCCTGGCCTGCCACCCTTCGTGCGGGGGCCCTACCCCACGATGTACGTGCAGAAGCCCTGGACGGTGCGCCAATACGCCGGCTTCTCGACGGCTGAAGCCTCCAACGCCTTCTACCGGAAGAACCTCGCCGCGGGTCAGATGGGGCTGTCCATCGCCTTCGATCTGGCCACCCACCGTGGCTATGACAGCGACCATCCGCGCGTGGCGGGAGATGTCGGGATGGCCGGCGTCGCCATCGACTCGATCCTCGACATGCGGCTGCTGTTCGACGGCATCCCGCTCGACAAGATGAGCGTGTCGATGACGATGAACGGCGCGGTGCTGCCCGTGCTCGCGCTCTACGTGGTCGCCGCCGAGGAGCAAGGGGTCAAGCCCGAGCAGCTCCAGGGCACCATCCAGAACGACATCCTCAAAGAGTTCATGGTGCGGAACACGTACATCTACCCGCCCGCGCCCTCGATGAAGATCATCGCCGACATCTTCGCGTTCACCTCAGCGAAGATGCCGAAGTTCAACTCCATCTCGATCTCCGGCTACCACATGCAGGAGGCCGGAGCGACGGCCGACCTGGAACTCGGCTACACACTAGCCGACGGCCTCGAGTACGTGCGCACCGGCATCGCGGCGGGGATGCCCGTCGACACGTTCGCGCCTCGACTCTCGTTCTTCTTCGCCATCGGCATGGGCTTCTTCATGGAGGTGGCCAAGCTGCGCGCCGCCCGGCTGCTCTGGGCCGAGCTGATGGCGCGCTTCAATCCGAAGAGCTCCAAGAGCCTCGCGCTGCGCACCCACTGTCAGACGTCGGGCTGGTCGCTGACCGCGCAGGATGTCTACAACAACGTCATTCGAACCTGCGTCGAGGCCATGGCGGCGACCCAGGGCCACACCCAGAGCCTGCACACGAACTCGCTCGACGAAGCGCTGGCGCTGCCCACGGACTTCTCGGCCCGCATCGCCCGCAACACCCAGCTCCAGCTGCAGCTCGAGTCGGGCACGACCCGGCCGGTCGATCCCTGGGGCGGTAGCTACTACGTCGAGAGGCTCACGCACGAGCTCGCGGCCCGTGCGCGGGCGCACCTCGCAGAGGTCGAGAGCCTGGGAGGGATGGTAAAGGCCATCGAGGCCGGCGTGCCCAAGCTGCGCATCGAGGAGGCCGCCGCGCGCACGCAAGCGCGCATCGATTCGGGGCGACAGACCATCATCGGCGTGAACCGCTACAAGCCGACATCCGACGAGACCGTGCCTGTGCTGAAGGTCGACAACGAGCGGGTGCGGAAGACCCAGGTGGAGCGGCTCGAGAAGCTGCGCCGCGAGCGCGACGACGCACAGGTGTACGCGAAGCTCGACGCGCTCACCGCGTGCGCCGAAGGGCGCGGAGGCAACCTGCTCGAGCTCGCCATCGCCGCGGCGCGCGCGCGGGCATCGGTGGGAGAGATCTCGTACGCGCTCGAGAAGGTGTGGGGACGCCATCAGGCGGAGATTCGCGCCATCTCTGGAGTGTATGCTCGCGAGGTGGGTGAGACCTCCCAGGCCGTCGAGTCGGTGCGCACGCGAACGAAGACGTTCTCCGAGCGCGAGGGCCGGCGACCGCGCATCCTCGTCGCGAAGATGGGACAAGATGGCCACGACCGCGGCCAGAAGGTGATCGCCACCGCGTTCGCCGACCTCGGCTTCGACGTCGACATCGGCCCGCTCTTCCAGACGCCCGAAGAGACGGCGCGCGCGGCCATCGAGAACGACGTCCACGTCATCGGCGCGAGCTCCCTGGCGGCAGGCCACCTCACCCTGGTTCCCGCGCTGCGCAAGGCGCTGGCGGAACTCGGGCGGCCGGACATCCTGGTGGTGGTGGGCGGAGTCATCCCCCCCGATGACTACCCCGCGCTGCGGGCCGCGGGGGCGTCCGAGATCTTCGGTCCTGGCACCGTGATCGCCGAGGCGGCGGAGTCCCTGCTCGACCGGCTGGAAGGCGGCGCATGAGCCCCCGCCGTCCACGGTTGAGCCTCGAGGAGTACGAGCAAGGAGTCCGCGCGGCGAACCGGACCGTGCTCGCGCAGGCCATCACGCTCGTCGAGAGCCGCGACGAGGCCGATGGGCAGCTCGCACAGGCGCTGCTGACCCGCCTGATGCCCGCCACCGGCAAGGCCCTGCGCGTCGGCATCACCGGAGTTCCCGGCGTGGGCAAGAGCACGCTCATCGACACGCTGGGCATGCAGCTCCTCGGGCGGGGCAAGACGGTGGCGGTGCTCGCCATCGACCCTTCGAGCAGCGTGTCGGGCGGCTCGATCCTGGGAGACAAGACGCGCATGGCCCGGCTCTCGGTCGAGCCCAGGGCGTTCATCCGGCCTTCGCCGAGCGGCATGTCCCCCGGCGGCATCGCGCGGCGCACGCGTGAGACGATGCTGTTGTGCGAGGCCGCCGGGTTCGACGTAGTGATGGTGGAGACCGTCGGCGTCGGCCAGGGCGAGACCACTGTGAGCGAGATGGTCGACTTCTTCCTGGTGCTCATGCTTCCCGGCGCGGGGGATGAGCTGCAGGGCATCAAGAAGGGCATTCTCGAGCTGGCCGACGGCATCGCGGTGAACAAGTCCGACGGAGACGGTGCCCGCCGCGCGCGCACTTCGCTGTCGGATCTCAAGGCCGCGCTGCACTACCTGCCGCGGCGCAGGCTGACGTGGGCCACTCGCGCTGTCGCCGTGTCAGGGCTCACGGGCGAGGGACTGGACGAGCTGTGGAAGCTGGTCGAGGAGCACCGCGCGATGCTGGAAGACACGGGCCAGTTCGCCGCGCACCGCGCCGGGCAACAGCGAGCGTGGCTGTGGGCGCTCATCAGTGAGCGCTTCGAGCGGACGTTCCGGGCGCACCCCGAGGTCTCCAGGCTGCTGCCACAGCTCGAGGCGGACGTGGTCGCCGGCCGCACCACGGCGCCGCTCGCGACCGACGCGCTGTTCGCCGCGTTCCGGCTTCCACGATCCGACGCGTGAGCGCCGCCTCGCTCACCAGGGGCCTGGCCTCCCAACTCAGCCTCGGGACGCCAACCACTGGGACACCTCCGCCAGCCGGAGGGCGTGACCGCGGCGGCGCCATTCCTCGCGTGCGCGGGTGGCCAGCTCCAGGGCGCGAGGGCGATCCTGCTTCGACTCCCAGAGGGCCTGGGCCAGCACGAACCGCGTCTCCGTGGCCGCTTCCTCCGGTGCGACCCGCAAGGCCCGCTCGAGCAACGGCACGGCCGCCGCGGGTTTGCCTCTCGCCAACTGGAGCAATCCCAGCCCGGTGAGCGGCTCCGCCAGCCCGGCGTGATCCTGAGGCTGCTGTTGCAGGGCCAGCGCGCGATCCAGCTGGCGCTGCGCCTCGTCATACCTCCGCAGCCCCGTGAGGGCCCGGCCCAGCAGCGTGAGCGGGATGGAGAGCACCGGATGCTGAGGCCCCAGCGCCTTTTCCAGGATGGCCAGCGCGTGCTCCTGCCGGGCCCTGGCTTCCTCATACCGGCCCAGGTCCCCGAACACTCCGCCCAGGTTGATGAGCATGCCCGCCACATCCGGGTGCTCGGGCCCAAAGGTCTTCTCTTGGATGGCCAGCGCGCGCTCGAAGCGCGACCGCGCTTCGTCGTACCGGCCCAGCCCCGCCAACGCAATGCCCAGGCTGGCGAGCACCTTGGAGACATCCGGGTGCTCGGGGCCCAGCACCTTCTCCAGGCTGGCCACGCCGCGCTCATGCAGGGCCCGAGCCTCCTCGTACCGCCCCTGGTCCAGGAGCACGTTCCCCAAGTGCTGAAGCACGGTCACCGTCTGGAGGTGCTCGGGGCCCAGAGCGCCCTCCAGGATGCTCAGGGCCCGCGTGTACCGGGCCTTGGCCTCCTCAGGCAGGCCCAGCTCCTTGAACACCACCCCCAGGGAGGTGAGCGTGGAGGCCACCGTCACGTGCGTGGGCCCCACCGTGTCCTGCTGAATGGCCAGGGCGCGCTCGAGCTGCTGCTTCGCCTCCGCGTACTGGCCCTGGCGCCGGAGCACGGTGCCCAGGTCCGTGAGCGCCAGCGCTACCTGGAGGTGGTTGGCTCCAAAGCGCTTCTCCCGAAGCGCCAGGGCGCGCTCGTAGCGCTCCTTCGCCTCCGCATACCGGCCCACGCTCTCGAGCAGCCGGCCCCTCGCCCGCAACGAGTCGGCACGGGTGCCCTCGTCGTTGGCCAGCTCCACCACCGTCTCCACCATGGGCTCCAACACCTCGGCCTCCTGGGGACGTGCCTGGCGCACCCCCACCAGCAGCAGCCGAAGGTTCCAGGCCTGCGCCGCCAGCACCGCATCCCTGCCCCGGGACGCTTCGGCGATGGCCCGCTGGGCCGTGGCCTCGCTGGCCTTGTAGTCCGCGGCGCCCTCCTGCAACTGGGCCTTGAGCAGCAGCGTCCGCGCATGCAGGGGCGCGTAGCCCAGCGGCTCCACCTGGGGCAGCAGTTGCTCGCTCAGCGCCAGCCCCTCCTTGTACTTGCCGGCCGCGAGCAGCACCGCCAGGGGTTCCACCTGGGCCTGCAGCGCTTCCACCCGTGCGCGCGCCTGGGGATCCTCGGGAGGCGGAACCGCCGCCGTGAGCGCCTGGGCATCCGCGCAGTAATCCAGCGGCGGCAGCGCCTGCGCCACCGGCACGGCCTTGTCCACCAGCTCTGGATCCGGCCCACGACCCAACAGTTCGGTGAAGGCCTGGAGCTGGCTGCGCCGCCGCTCCAGGCAGGCCTCCCGCAGCAGCCCCAGGCTCTGCGACGGCAGCCCCGCCACCGAATGCGCGCCCTCCCCCTGGCACACCTCGACTCTCTGCTTCACCCACGCTTGCGCGTATCCATCCAGCAGCCGCTCCACGCGTTGCGCCGTGTCCTTCGCATACGGAAGCCCCGTGGCCTCCAGCGCCTGGGTGACGCGGGCCTTCACCGTCGCGTCCCATACGCCGTCCAGGCGGCGCTCCAGACTCTCGCAGTTGGAGCCCTGCCGCCCCCAGACCCAGAACATCCCCCCCACGAGCAGCGCCACTACCGCCGCCAATCCTCCCATCCGCAACCAGGTGCGGTGCCGCACCTCGGGATCGTCCTCCAACTGCCGCAACACCCGCTCCAGAGAGTCGGGCCGCCGCAACGGATCGGGGTGCAGGCCCTGCAACACCGCGCGGGAGACCCAGGCGGGCACCGGCGAGTCCGAGGGGGGAACCGGCGGCAGGCCCTCCTTCAACAGGCGGAGGATCGAGGCCATCGAGTCCATGGGAAAGGGGACTCGCCCATAGAGCGCCTCGTAGAGCGAGGCACAGAAGGCATACACGTCACTGCGCACGTTCGCGGGCTGGCCCTGGAGCAGCTCCGGAGCCATGTACGCGGGCGTTCCCATGACAGCGCCCGGCAGGGTGAGCGGCGCCTCCAGCGCCGAGGCAGGAAGCGCAGCGGCAGGCTGCGAGGCGGCGCCTGGCATGGACCCGGACCGAGCCAGGCCGAAGTCCGTGACTCGCACCCGGCCGTCTTCACCGACGAGGACATTGTCGGGTTTGAAGTCGCGGTGGACGAGGCCCGCGGCGTGCGCGGCCGCCAGCCCGCGCCCGGCGTCCAGATAGGCTTTGACGATCTCACGCCAGGACCGAGGCGGGGTGTGCTGGCACCAGCTTCGCAGCGTCTGGCCCTGGACGTACTCCATGGCGATGAAGACGGAGCCGTCCTCGAGCGTCCCCGCATCATAGACAGCCACCACGTGGGGATGATTGAGGCGGGCCATGCTCTGCGCCTCTCGCACCATGCGGACCTGGGCCAGCCCATCGCCACCGTCGGAAGCCTCGCGCGAGTGCACCCGCTTGAGGGCCACACGCCGATCCAGCCGCGCGTCATAGGCGGCCCACACCACGCCCATGCCACCCTGGCCCAAGGAGTCCAACACGGTGTAGCGGCCCGCCAGGGCCTGCCCGGGAGCCACGTGGACGCCACCCGCCCCAGCGGCGGGAGGAGTGGACCAGTCGGGGGGGCCGCCCTCGGCGGAGACGGGGCTCGGCCGCGGGCTGATGAGCGTGCTGGCTTCCCCGAGGGTCTCCGGGTCCACGTCCTGCTTGGGCTCACTCATCCGCGCAGCTCTCCGGGTGATCCGCGAAAGGGTATAGCCCGATCCTCGACTCTGCATCCCTGTCAATTCAACCCAGGGCTCACTAGAGTGGAGGCTACGAGAATGGGGATGCGCGTCGTGAGCGTTCTGCTGCCGTGGCTGATGGCCACCACTCCGTTCGCGACCGCCGCGCCGGGAGCTCCCGAACTCTGGGAACGCTACAGCTGGGTGGTGCTCGCCGTGGTGGTAGCAGGCCTGCTCCAGGCGGCGCTCATCGTCGCGCTGTTGCTGGAGCGGCGGCGGCGCCTGGGAGCCCAGCGGCTGAACCTCTCCGTGCTGGATTCACTCCCAGGCGCGGTGGCCATCCTGGACAGGGACGGTGCGGTGCTTCGGGCCAGCGCCCCCTCGGCCCAGCGCGAGGGATTGGGTGCGCTGTCCACCCAGAGGCTCGTGGTCCCCGGCCGCGCCTACCTGCAGGCACTCCAGAAGCTGGCGCTCTCAGGGGAACTCGAGTCAACGGGGGTGGCCACGCTGCTGGACCAGGTGCTCTCGGGCCGGGTGGAGGAAGGCATGGTGGAGTTTCGGGGCCCCCGGGCAGACACGTGGTTCGAGCTGCGAGCCCGAAGGCTGGAGTTGCCGGGTGGCGGCGCCGTGGTCACGGTGGTGGATGCGACTCCGCGCAGGCGTGCCGAGTTGGAGGCACGCCGGGCCCGGGACGAGCGGGCCCACATGGAGCGAGTGGCCGCAGTGGGCGAGTTGGGGGCCTCCATCGCCCATGAGCTGAACCAGCCCCTCTCGGCCATTCGCACCAATGCCGAGACGGCGCTGCGGCTGCTCCAGCGCACGCCGGCCGACCTCACGCTGCTGCGAGAGGTGCTCGAGGACATCGTCGCCGACGACCAGCGCGCCGGAGAGATCATCCGCCGCACGCGAGCGCTGCTGAAGAAGGACCAGGGGCCTTTCACCTCTCATGATTTCAATGAGCTGGTGCGCCAGGTCGCCCAGTTGGTCGGCAATGATGCGCAGCTCCGGGGCGCCACCCTCACGCTGCAGCTCGCGGACACGCCGCTGCCTGTGAACGGGGATGGGGTTCAGTTACAGCAGGTGGTGCTCAACCTGATCATGAACGCGCTGGATGCTGTGAGTCCGTGTCCGCCCGGAGAGCGGCAGGTCTGGGTGCGCACGCAGCGGACGGACGGGCGCGTGGAGTTGGCCGTGGAGGATACGGGCGTGGGCTTGAGCCCCGAGGCGCAGAAGCGCCTCTTCGAGCCGTTCTTCACCACCAAGGCCACAGGACTGGGGATGGGGCTATCCATCAGCCGCTCCATCCTCGAAGTGCACCAGGGCCGGTTGCAGGCGGAGCCTCGAACGGACCGTGGCACCCGGTTCCGATGCTCCCTTCCCGCTGCTTAACCTTCATGAGGTTCTCGAGCCCGCACGGAACGCCGCCGGGAGCCTCCACCAGCACGGTCCAAGTGACCGTCACCGCAGTGAGCGGATGAGGGTCCCCCACCCTGGGAGCGCGGAGATGGTGAGCACCAAAGCGCACAAGCAAACACTGCTCGATAGGGATCCCGAATTCAGGATCGTCGTCACGGGGTACCCACGATGAACGCGCGAAAGCGCCTCATTCTCATCACTTATGGGCCTGCGCTCGTGGGAAATGGTGGTTGCGCACTCGCTGCTGTCCAGGGAATGGAGCGGACGGTGCTGCCGCTCGCCACTTCTGACGCCGTCAGAAGTTCTCACTCCCAGGCGCGATCTAGAAATACCTCTGCCGTGCAAACTGAATGCCCGGCGGCTCAGGCTGCGGATTCAGTGCCACCCAGGAGAGCACCGAGCGATAGAGCGCCGCTCCCGGCGGCAGCGGTTGAGGGTTCAACCCTCCTCTGACCCCTTGCAGTTCAGAGAGGTCGAGCTCACGGAAGTCGACGGTCGCCATTTCGGTCTCCCCTTCGGTCATGGACCCGCTCCTGGTGGGACCGGTAGCGCCATGGGCACCGGTCCTGTCTACACGAAGGAGTGGGCGACGCTCCGATGTGATGCTGGGAGGAATCCGCTCCCCCAAAATTCCCTGCATAGCCCGTCAGTACCCTGCCTCCCTATGAGGAGTAGAGGCGAAGAGACTGCGATGGGGAGGCCTTTGTGAAGAAAACGTGGCTTGTGCTGATGTCAGTCCTGGGAGTTTCCGCATGCGGGGTGGAGACCCCTGGTGATTCGTTGAACGAGACGGGGCCAGGCCCCACCGCCAGCGCGCAAGCCGAAAGCGAGCTCGTGCCGGTGCAGACTGCCACCAGCGTCCGGACGGGGAGCGGGGTCTATGTGTCCTGCCAGAGCAACGTCTCGCTGGATGCCAACGGCAACCTTCAGTCATGCATCCTGGCAAGCAACTCGTCCATCCGGACGGGCAACGGCGTGTATCACACCGCGCAGGCGGGGACCTTCATCTCGCTCTACACCACAGGCTACTGGCAACAGGGGACGCTCACCTCCAACTCGTCCATCCGGACGGGCAACGGCGTGTATCACACCGCGCAGGCGGGGACCGCCGTCACCCTGTACGCAACGGGCTACTGGCAGCAGGGGACGCTCGCTTCCAACTCGTCCATCCGGACGGGCAACGGCGTGTATCACACCGCACAGGCGGGGACCGTCCTCTCCTTATATGATTCGGGCTACTGGCAGCAGGGGACACTCACCTCCAACTCGTCCATCCGGACGGGCAGCGGCGTGTATCTGACCGCGCAGGCAGGGACCCAGGTGAGCCTGGACACTTCGGGCTACTTCGACACGGGCACCCTCTCCAGCAACTCGAGCATCCGGACCGGACGCGGCATCTATGTCACGTGCGTGAGTGGCCAATCGACCAGCCTCTATGCGGCGTCTGGCTATCTCTACACCTGCGTCCTCGCGAGTTCGCACAGCATCCAGACGGGGACTGGGACGTACCTGACGTGCGGAGCCGGTTACCGGCTCACCTTGAACAGCGCGGGCTACTACATGAGCTGCAACTGAGCGTGGCTCGGTGTCCGCGGAGCGCTCCGCTCCTGAGCGCGTGAAGGAAGGGCCCCCTCCGGGCAGAGGCTGAGCCACCTGGTATGCTTGTCATACCAGTGCGGTTCATTGCCAGGACCCGGGGGCTGTCACTGCATGCTCCGAACCATGGCGCTCACCCGTTCTGAGCCATGTCGATCACCGAGCTGGACAGAGCGCCGAGCACACCGCCCCCAAACGGGGAGCGCGAGGTGGACGGGTCTCCAAGGCACGAGGGAAGTTGGAGGAACAGGTGCGCTTGGCCGAGTACCTCCAACATCCGGGGATTCTCCGCGCCCACGGGCTGCACAAGGCGGAGGGGGCCTGGTACGTCATCACCGATCACCCGTCCGGCATTTCGCTGAATGATGTTCTCGCGCTCGTCATGGAGTGCGAGCCCGCTACCAGACCGCGGGGGAGTTGGAAGCGGACTTGCACCGATGGCTTGGGGGCACGTTCGGCGCGAAGGAGACGAGCACCGAGTTGAAGGCCATAGCGGATGAGGCAGGCGCGCGCATGGCCGACCTGGACTTGCCACACCCGCGTGCACGGCCCCCCGACACGATCACGACGATCTAGGGAGTTGTGCAGTCGCGCCACTGGTTGCCAGGCCCGATTCGTTGTCTGGGGTCGTAGAGCCCAGAAGCTGAGTGGGGCTGGGCACTTGCGTGAAGGCGGATTCCAATCGAACGCAGGGGCCTGCTTGAGGCACCAATCCTGATCCGAAGGCAGTACCGACCGCTTGCTGCCGAAGGGGTGTCGTATGGGGTATGGTGAACAAGAGACTACCTGTGGGGTTGGCTGCTAGGAGGTGGGTGAGCAAAGCCCGGTGCGAAGGCAAAGGCGGGGGAGGAGCCGGCGAGCCCCATCCCCCTATGGCCACCGCAACCACTGGAGCAAAGGCGGAAGCCGGGAGCAGTGATGCATGAGACAAGTCACCAAGCAACAGAGATTGGCCCTGCGCCACGCGCAGGTGTCATGGAGCGAGCAGGTGGAGGATCCGCGGGATGAGCGCGGGAGGCGACATGCCCACCAGGGCTTGCTGGCGCTGCTGGTGGTGGGCTTTGCATGCGGCAGGGCGGGACTGAACCAGATAGAGGAGTTGTCGCAGGACCTGGGGGTGCGCACCCGACGCAAGCTGAAGCTTCCCCGAGCCGTGTCCGACAGCACACTGTGGCGGTTGTTGCAGAGGCAGAGCGTGGCCGGGCTGCGGGAGACGCTACGCGGGTGGGTGCTGGCGCTGCTGGAGCGGGGCGCGTATGAGCCCATGCTGCCGCTGGGGGTGGTGTCCTTCGACGGTAAGGAGCCGCGCAGGAATAAAGTTTCAGTTTGCGGGTGCCCGAGATCGTGCCCATCAATGTAGGCATGGACCTGGAGGAAGTCATCGCGGCGAAGTACCAAGCGCTTGAGAGCGGACTTACA
>NZ_JAHXBF010000038.1 GCF_020103695.1 Hyalangium versicolor | reverse complement strand
CGGCCCTGCGCACTCTTGGCGCTGTCGGCTTGGGCGGAGAACTGCTCTGAAATCGCCGGGTGGTTCACTGGTCCTCGGTGATCTCGGTGGAACTGGTTCACCCCGACCTCGGTGGCGACAGCGCGGACGATTCGTCCGCATCGGGAGACTCGGCGAGAAAAACAATCGGTGTTTCAGCAAGTTACGGGGGCACTGCCAGCAATGGCGTGCGGGGGGTGGCTCGCCAAACGGTTGAAGACACAGGGATGGGTGCTCCTCTCACATGCCAGGGCGAGTCCGCGCGCGCGGACTCTGCACCCGCGCGCTGCTTCGGACTCAGTCAGGAGTGGCCACCTGCCGCCTTCTGGCCGGAGGATTTTCACACGCGCTACTTCGCACTCAGTCCGCAGTGGCCACGGGTCGCCTTCTGCCCGGAGGCCCCCCACGCGCTACTTCGGACTCAGTCCGAAGTGGCCGCGCCCCCCCCATCCGATTCGAGCGAGATGTTCCCGAGGAGCCGTCCATGTCGGAGCTGGTGTTCTTTCGTCGAGGCGAGGAGGTGCTGCGCGTGGCGCTGGAGCGCCAGCGCCTGGTGCTCGGCCGCGCCGAGGACAATGACATCGTCATCCCGGATCCCCACGTCAGCCGCCAGCACGTGGCGCTCCTGCTCGACGGCTCGCGCTGCCTGCTGGAGGACCTGTCTGGCCATGGCACCCTGGTGGCCGGTCAGCCCCTGCACCGGGGCGAGCTGCCCGATGGCGCTGACTTGCGCCTGGGCCAGTGGAGCGCGGTGTTCCGCGAGCGCGGCACCACGGGCGCCGCAGGGCCCACCCGGACGGGCCACCGCACCGGCATCCTGGCTCGCCAGTCCCTCGAGGACGCGCATCGCCCTGTCCAGCTGCGCGTGAAGCACGGCACCACCGAGCGGCTCTACGTGCCCGGACCCGGCAGCTTCACCGTCGGCAAGGACCCGGACAATGACCTGGTCCTCCAGGACCGCTTCATCTCCGGCCAGCACCTCCAGGTGACTCCCTGCGAGGCGGGCTTCCACGTGCGGGACTTGAACTCCACCAACGGCACGTTCGTGGACACAGTACGCCTGTTCGAGGCGGAGCTTCCCCTGTACTCCGTGCTGCGCCTGGGCGAGACGGAGCTGCGCTTCGAGCCGCGCTCGCCGCGACAGCCGCAGGACTCCTTCCACGGCATCGTCGGCGCGGAGCCTTCGGTGCGGCACATGGTGGAGCTTATCCAGCGCCTGGCGCCCTCCCCTACCCTGGTGACGGTGCTGGGCGAGTCCGGCACCGGCAAGGAGCTGGTGGCGCGGGCGCTGCACGCCTGCTCGCCGCGCGCCCAGCAGCCCTTCATCCCCATCAACTGCGCGGCGCTCTCGCCCTCCCTCATGGAGAGCGAGCTGTTCGGCCACGAGAAGGGCGCCTTCACCGGCGCGGACTCCAAGCGCAAGGGCGCCTTCGAGGAGGCCCACGGCGGCACCCTCTTCCTGGACGAGGTGGGCGAGCTGCCGCTGGAGCTGCAGGCCAAGCTGCTGCGCGTGCTGGAGAACGGAGAGGTCAAGCCCGTGGGCTCCAATCGCCCCTTCCACGTGGACGTGCGCGTGGTGGCAGCCACCAACCGGGACCTGCTGCTCTGGGCTCGCAACGGCCGGTTCCGCGAGGACCTGTTCTACCGGCTGAGCCTCATGCCGCTGGTGCTGCCGCCGCTGCGCAGCCGGCGCCGGGACATCCCCGCGCTGGCCGAGCACTTCGTCCGCACCTACGCACCGCAGGGGCACGCGCCCAGGTTCACCGCCGCCGCGCTGGCCCGGCTCCAGCAGCACTCCTGGCCGGGCAACATCCGCGAGCTGCGCAACGTGGTCTGCCGCGCGCTGCTCGTGCGCCAGGGGCCACACTTGGACTCCTACGACATCACCTTCGAGCAGGAGCTCCACCGCGCTCCCGAGGACGCAGGGCCTCCGCCGCTCGAGCTGCCCGAGGGCGTCTCCCTGGACGAGATGATTCAGCGGCTGGAGCGCCAGCTCATCGAGAGCACCTTGCGCCGCTGCCACTACCGCAGGGACCTCGCCGCCAAGGAGCTGGGGCTGGCTCGCTCCTCCCTCTTCAAGCGGCTCAAGCTGTGGGGCCTCGGCTCCGAGGACGCATGAGCCTGCGGGGGGAACTCCCCGAGCAGTTCAGCGCGGGTCGCTCAGAGGCCAGCTGTAGGAAGCCTGCTCACACTTTTCAGGAAGCGAGCCCCTCCAGGGGCCCGGAGGGTGACGGGCGGATGTCCCGTGCCCATCTCTTTCCCAGGGGGAGCTGGGAGAGAATGGGACGAGGGCGAAGGTGGGCGGTGATGTTGACGCCAGCCATCGTGTGGGTGGGATGCGTCTCGTGTAGCCGTAACAAGGAGCAGTCGCAGCCCTTCTTTCTGCACTCGGAGATGGCCTCACGGGGCCCGGAGTTCGCCACGGCGCTCTACCAGGCGTGAACACGCGCATGGTTC
This sequence comes from Hyalangium versicolor, assembly GCF_020103695.1. Taxonomy (GTDB): domain Bacteria; phylum Myxococcota; class Myxococcia; order Myxococcales; family Myxococcaceae; genus Hyalangium; species Hyalangium versicolor. Next base: position 102,676 of record NZ_JAHXBF010000038.1, on the reverse strand, counting down.
CGGGCAATCACCTGCGCTGGGCCAACAACGGCGCTGTCTTCGACGTCATGGCGGAGGAACTGTCCCGCGCACGCTCCTCCATCAACATCGTCCTGTTCATCTGGCGTCCGGGACGCGCCTCCGAGCGGATACTCTCCATCCTCACTCAGCGGGCCCGGGCCGGCGTGGCCTGCCGGGTTCTCGTGGATCCCCTGCGGCTAAAGGACCGGGACACGGGCCCGGCCAACGGCTCGAGCGGCACCCAGCAGCAGCACTCCTTCCCCGCAGGGCCCTGGGCCGCACCCCGCCCATGGGCCTCCATTTCTCCCATCGTTCACGTGCCGTCTCCCTCAACCTGGGCAACCCGGCTGGCTCAGCGCACGATGTTCCTGGCCGGCAGAATCTTCACCGAGCCTGCTCGCAGCCGCACTTGCCCACTTCCACTTTCCCTGCGGGATATAGGTTGTGCTGTCATGTGCGTGCCTTCAACAAGGGAGGAGGCTTGGGCCGCAGCCTAGAAGACGCGTTGGCGGAAGCACTCAAGGATACCCAGCACACGCTCATCGTCGTTGGTTCGGGTGTCTCGATGGGGGCGTCCCCAGGGAGTTCCTGTGCCTCCTGGACAGGCTTGATCGAGGATGGAATCGACTTCTGCCTCAAGCAGAAGTTGGCCGACAAGGCGTGGGCGGACTTTCGGCGACTACAACTGGCGCAACCTGGCACGGATGAGCGCATCAGCGCGGCCGAACAGCTTCAACGCAAGATGGGAGGTCCACAGGGCTCCCGTTATGCCGACTGGCTAGAGGAGTCCGTCGGAGCCCTGCGGCTCAAGCAGCGGGACGTGGTGGATGCGCTGCATGCCTTCGGTACGCGACTGGCGACCACCAACTACGATGGCTTGCTTGAGGAGGCCACGGGGCTTCCGCCCGTGACATGGCGTAACGCCCGGGAGGTGGAGCGCGCTCTGCGCTCCGAGCCACCCGCGATTCTTCACCTCCATGGCCACTGGAAGGATCCTGAGTCCGTCATCCTGGGCATTCGGGACTACGAGCGCGTCCTGAACGACAAGGCGTTCCAGCAGCTCCAAGCAGCCATTGGAGCGCTGGGGACGCTCGTCTTCGTGGGGAGCGGTCTCGATGGGATGGGGGATCCCAATGTAGGGGCGCTATTCGAATGGTTGCTCCCCCTCTTCAGCCGGTCTCGTTACACCCACTATCTCCTCCTGCGTGACAACGAGTCCGCCGAGGCGGAGAAGAAGTACCCGCCCACGGGCAAGCTGCGGGTCGTCGGCTATGGCGCGAAGCACAGCGATCTCGCTCCATTCCTGCGCCGACTCGCGCAAGGCCACTCACCAGGGGGGGGCGGCGGTGGCTCTTCCCCAGGTGGTGGGCTCGTCCAGACACTCCAGGCAGCAAATGGGGTGCTCGACTCGAACCTCCGGTTCCTGCTCCGGAGGGCCCGTCGGGCTCCGGGAATGGACCCACGTCTCCGTGAGTACGCCGATCTCTACCTGCCGCGCCCCTATGCTGACACCGCAGAGCTGGCGCAGCTCGCGACACTGCTCAGGCGCTCTGGCCTCTCCTGGGAGAAGCTCTCCGAACTCTGCCGGATGAGTCTGTCCGAGGCCTGCCGTGGCGACTTCGACCAGTTGCGCCCCGGCCCGGACATGCTCGAGGAGCTTGTCGACATCCTCTCTGAGATGCCGTCGCGGCCATACGAGCGGCGCACCTTCCCACTCCTCGAGTTCGCACTGCGTGTGAGCAAGCACCCGGAAGAACTGCCAGTTCGCGCGGAGGTGAGGACATGGTTCAAGCGCGCGGCCAAGACGATGGGTGTGGCCCCCGAGTCCGTGACGCTTCCGGTGGCACAGTTGCCTGACAAGCTCCACCTGCTGGTGAAGATCGAGCCCTTGCCCCGTGCGCGATTCAGTGTCCAGGCCTGGCTCGATGACGGCGGAGAGATCCAGACTCTTCAGGCAGAGACACGCTGCACCAAGAAGGCGCTGCCAGGCGTCCTTTGGGAGCTCCGAAAACACACCGCCATCCAGAGTCGTCTCCACCAGATTGGACGGCAGAACTTGATGTTCGAGTTCATTCTTCCTCGGGAACTTCTTCTCGAGGAGGTGGAGCACTGGGTCATCGAGAAGGGGAGCGACCCTGTTCCGATTGGTATTCGGCACCCTGTTGTCGTCCGCTCACTGGAGCGCATCTATGCTGAAGTCCGCTCAGATCTCGATGAAGAGTTCCTCGATGCGGCGACGGACTGGCGTCAGAAGTGGCAGGCCATGCAGGCGCTTGCCGAAGGCGCCTTGCCTGTCTTCAGGATTGCTTCCCTGACGGACCTCGAACGGACACGGCTGCTGTCCATGCTGCTGAAGAAGGAGATTGCCTGTGTGGCGCTGGAACTCTCTCCCAGCAACTGCCCAGTGCAGACGCGCCGGGACGTCCTGAAGACGGTCATCGGCAAGGGCATCCCGATTGCGCTCTGGACGCGGGGGGAGAAGGCCGCTCCCACACAGCTTGGCGCTACCTTCGAGCGTCTGCTCACGGAGGTGCTCGAACTGCCGAGTCGCGTCCTCGATGAGCGGCTGAGTGCCTTCGAGAGCAACAACCCGCATCACGCAGGCCAATCCCTGACCCTGCTCTTTGATTCCCCTGACCGCGTGCCACCGGATGCTGTTCCCGGGTGGGACTACCATGCGCCAGGCGTGTTGGAGACCCAGCCATGACCACTGCTTTCAAGGACTGGTGGATCTACCGCGGCACTCACACTCCCCACGATGGCATCAAGGGTCTTCCCAAGCCTCCGCCCTGGCGCGCTCCCCGCGCGGTAGGGCCGCTGATCGATCGCCCCCTCGCGCTCGGTACAGCTTCACACCCCTTCCAAGCCAGCGCGGAACAGATCGAGCTCGTCAATACCGCGCTCTATCTGCGGCGTCCCTTGCTGGTGACAGGCAAGCCTGGCACGGGCAAGTCTTCCCTGGCCCACGCGGTCGCGCACGAGCTAGGCCTGGGGGAGGTACTCGTATGGCCCATCAGTACTCGCTCGACGCTGATGGATGGGCTGTACAGGTACGACGCGGTGGGCCGGCTCCGAGAAGCCGCACGCAAGCAGGAGCGTGATGGAGAAGGGGACGACTCGTCCGTCGCGGATTTCCTCCAGCTTGGGCCGCTGGGTACAGCCCTGGCGCCATGGCGCGTTCCCAGGGTGCTGCTCATCGATGAGATCGACAAGAGCGACGTGGACCTGCCCAACGATCTGCTGCACGTCTTCGAGCAGGGAGCGTTCGAGATCCCCGAGCTGGCGCGGAGCACCCAGCCAGATGAGACGATGCTCGTTCGGTCCTGGAATGGCCATCAACGGCTACCCGTGGTGGGGGGCCGGGTCGGCTTCCACGAGTTCCCGTTGATCTTCCTCACCAGCAACGGTGAGCGGGAGTTTCCCCCTGCTTTCCTGCGCCGCTGCCTGCGGCTGGAGATGAAGGAGCCCGGAGACAAGGAGCTGTCCGCCATCATCCAAGCCCACCTCGGCAAGAGCGCTGTCCCCAAAGCCAGGCCGCTGATCGAAGAGTTCCTGAAGAGGCGTGGCAACAGCCAGCAGCTTGCCACAGACCAGCTCCTGAATGCCGTCTACCTCGCGACTCGCCGGACTGGCATCGAGAAGGATCTGCCCGCCCTGGTAGATGCCATCTTCCAGAGCCTCTCCGCAGGCGACGTATGATCGACGAGCTGGTTCAGACTTTCCGGGCGGCGGGCCTGGACCTGGATGCACGCGAGATCGCCGAGGCTCTATGGCTCGCGCCTTTTCTCGGGGCTGCGCCGGATTCTGCGGCCGCCATTCAGGTCCAAGCGGACATCCAGGCCAAGACAGCGGAAGAAGGGCCTGCGAGGAAGCCGGCCTCGTCCGAGAAGAGGGAGGAGCTTCAGGAATCGCGCGTGGAAGCCGGTATCTCCCAAGTGGGCGGCGCCCCGGTGAAGAGCGGACGCATGGTGCCTTTCCGGAGTCCGACCGCGCCAGCACTCCCGCACACATTACCTATGGGGCGCGCGCTGCGACCGCTCAACAGGCGTGTGGATTCGCCGCACCGGTGGGAACTGGATGAGGAGGCCACCGTTGAGCGGATCGCCCAGACGGGCCTCTGGGAGCCCGTTCTCCGGGCGAGCCGCACGCGTTGGCTCAAGGTCGCGTTGGTCGTGGATGCCAGTCGCTCCATGACGATCTGGCGGCGGACGATCTCTGAGTTCCGCGCGTTCCTCCGTCACCACGGGGCTTTCCGCGATGTTCGGGTGTGGTCGCTCAGCACCGAGGGCAACGCGGTGTGGCTGTACCGTGGAATGAAGGGTGCCGAGAAGAATGCTCCCAGGCGCCACCCCCACGAGTTGCTGGATGCTTCTGGGCGGCAGTTGGTGCTCGTGGTGACCGACTGTGTCGCGCCCGCATGGCACACCGGGGCGGAGGGCCAGCTCTTCAAGGTCTTTCATGACTGGGGACGGCACCTCCCGGTGAGCATCCTCCAGTTGCTCCCGCAGCGGGTCTGGCTCCGAACGGCTCTGAGACGCTACCCCGCGCTGTGGGTACATGGGCCGGGGCCTGGAGTGCCCAATACGCGGCTCGTCTATGGGCCCTCTGTCGGTGTCCATGGCGCAGGCTTTCAAGGTGGAGCACAGCCTGCCCTGCACAAGGTGCTGCCGGTTCCCGTCGTGGAACTGGAGAAGAACTCGCTCGCGGCCTGGGCGGAGGTCATCGCTGGCGCTCCGGGTGGGTGGAGCCCGGGGATCCTGCTGCGACAGCCTGCACCCGACCGGAGGTCTGTCTCACGACAAGGGCCTCCAGATGCGCATGTGTTGCTCAGACACTTTGATGCAACCGCATCACCCCAGGCCCGAAGGCTCGCACGCCTGCTGGCCGCTGCGCCGCTGACGTTGGATGTGATGCACCTGGTCCGGCAGACGCTGCTGCCGGAGGCTGAGCATATCCACCTCGCGGAGATCTTCCTGAGTGGGTTGTTGGTGGAGGTTCGCTCCGAGGCATCCGCAGAGAACGAAGTGCAGTACGATTTCGCGCCAGGCGTGCGAACTCTCTTGCAACAGAGTTCGCCATTCCCAGACTCGTTCCAGGTACTGCGCTGTGTCTCGGAGATGATCGAGCGGAAGCTCGGCAGGACGCTCGATTTCTCGGCGATGCTCATGGACCCCACCAGCGGTGATTCTGAGCTGGTGGGCAAAGCCCATTGGCCCTTCGCCCAGGTCGCTGCGGGCCTGCTCACTCAGCTAGGAGGGGACTACAAGAGATTGGCTGAACGGTTGATGGGAGCCGCTCCAGCAAACCCGGAGTCAGAGAAGCAGGAGGCTTCCGCTCAGAAGCGCAGTACTTCCAAAGCCAGTGCCAAGAAGGCGGATTTGCACGGCAGTGGAGTGTCTCTGGTCGCTCCAAGCGATCGGCCCGAAGGGATTGAAACCAACTGGCCGGAAGAATCTGGCGTACGACTTGCCCATGCCCAGGGTATCCGCGGCGGCGGTGTCATGCTGGGAGTACTCGCCACTGGTGTGGACGCAGACCACCCCGAGCACGTTGGCAGGCACATCGACTTTCGCTATGTCTCGCTCTTCCCGAATTCGCCGCATAGTCCGGCGCAGGACATGCGCGGATTTGATCCGGACGGCTTTGGCACGCACGTGTGCGGCATCGCCGCTGGCAAGTTCCACGGGGTGGCGCCAGAGGCAGACCTCTTCGTCGCGTCGGTCATTGAGTCAGAGACCATCCGTATCAGCTTAGGCCGAGTAGCCGCTGGCATTGAGTGGATGTTGCATTGTTTTTCTCGCCCTGAGAACGCCACGCGCCCTGCTGTCGTCTTGATGCCTCTAGGGTTCCCACTTGAAGCTCCGCAAGGAATGTCGGCAACAGAATACAGAAACATATTGAGGTCCCTCCAAACGCTGACGAGACGACTCCTGGATAGTAATATCCTGCCTGTCGTCGCAGCAGGAAACGGTGGGCCCAACACAGTCAGTTATCCAGCAGCGTTTCCGGAATGCCTGACTGTCGGAGCCGTTGACAATGACCGTCGGGTGGCTTCTTACTCGGCCAGTGCTGTCATCAACAAGCGGGTGGTGCCCGACGTGATGGGTTATGGGGTCAATGTATACTCCTCCACCATGCGGCGGAGTGACAGCAGAGCGCTCTATGAGCGAATGAGTGGCACTTCTATGGCAGCGGCCTACGTAGCCGGCATTGCCACCCTCTATCGTTGCCGTGCCCCCGATCTGACGGCAACGGAGGTACGGGATGTGATACTGGCTAACACGCTCCGCGTACGACGATCGCGCAACCATCGGGCGGGTGTGGGCTTGGCCGTGTTCAGATGACGGAATGGCGTCTGGTGGCTCGGGTGAAGAACCGCCGAAACCCACCTACGCCCTGCTTCCAGAAGGAACTCCTTCAAGCCGAGCGGAACAGCTCGATGGTGCGCGCGTGGAAGCCGCGGGCTCGGGGGTGGAGACACTGGGGAGCAATGAATGGCAGAAGCTCGCTCCCCCGGAACCGCAGCGGGCGGCCCACGCGGAACGCGCCTGGAGACTGGCCACGCGACACCCTCGCGTACACGCCCTTGGGGCTGCACCCGAGAAGGCGGGCCACCTCCTCGGCTGTGGAGATAGATGGTTTTGTCAAGCAGGAATCCCCGTCACCCCTTCCCGCCCCCCTGATTACGCCTCACCCGCACTGTGACAGGTATGGGGGCGATGCCTGTCCTTTGTCTTTGGTCCTTATCCATCCAGAGGTTTACGGAAGCTCGTGGATTCCCCGCCTCATTTTCCTTTGAGCTTGCTCCCAAATAGGGAATAACCTGGCCATTCCGATTAAACCTGAGTTGGCTAGGAGGAGGCCTACTCAGAGAAGTACCTCATTGGCTCCTCTATTTTCAGATGGGAAAGGAACTACCTATGCGAATCAAGACAGGAATTCCCGCGTTACTGGCGATGGCAATGCTGGCGGCTGGGTGCGGAAGGAGTGACGTCTCCGAGAATGAGGAGTCCAATATCGCAACCCGGGAGGATGGGCTGACCTGCACCCAGAGCGGGGTCTCGCCACAGCTCGCAGCGCTCCCCGGGGGCCCGTACCAGAACTGCCAGGGTGGCGATATTCCACGAAGCGAGCTTCAGTCCGGCACCCAGCCTTGGAGTGGGTGCTGCGGTGATCTCCTCCGAACCTGCAGGGTTACGGGCTATTCGACCCAGAATACAGTCACCTGCTACACCTATAATGGGACCTGCACCCAGGGCGGGGTGTCTCCACAACTCGCAGCGCTCCCCGGGGGCCCGTACCAAAACTGTCAGGGCGGCACGATGCCACGGATCGACGTTCAGTCCGGTACCCAGGCTTGGAGTGGGTGCTGCGGCGATGTCGTCCGAGCCTGCAAGGTCACGGGCTATTCGACCGAGAATTATCTCTCCTGTTTGTAATTGAGCTTGCCGGGGTCCGAGGTGGAGGACCGGGAGTTCCGCCGCCCACCCGCGCTCCTCCACCCGCTCCTCCCCTGCCACACCTTGCAGGGGAGCCACCCGCCCCGCCTATCTCGCCTACCTCAGGGCTCTCGAGTTGCTGTTAGGCTCCGGGAGGATGAGCGCTCACAGAAATCGACCGACCAGCGATTCAAAATGCAGAACAAAGTAGACCAGCGGCACGATATTGCCCAGGATCAGCGTTGGGATCAGCCACGCGATCGTGATCAAAATCGAAGCTTCGTTCAGATAAATAAAGAAATTAAAAAGCAGAAGTCCTAAGTACAAATCAGCGGTGACTTGTCGGCCCCATTTCAGGGCCATCACGGTCCGCAAAGAGCGCCAGAAGTTTTCGGTGCGACTGGCGTAAACGGTGTAGCCAGAAAACAAAACCAAAAGTGCGAGCGCGGTCCAGCGGACGAATTCCATGTCAGTGCATTACTCCAGCTTCTGGATAAACCTCAAGCCATGCAGACTGCCCTGGGGCGGCTTGAGCCTCGCCGCCGTCAACCGCTACCTCGACATCAGGGCGCGCAGCCTGCTCTGAGGCGGGCTGCGCGGGGGAACGCCGCCTACGGCTCCCCGCCGCCGCCCGGGTGGTAGCCCGTCACCTGCAGAGACACGAAGATATTGGAGGTGCTCGCCGTGGCCCCAGTGCTGTCGGTGACCACGCCGCGCCAGATGGAGGTGTAGGCATTCTGGTCGCCCACGGGGATGTAGTTGTTGAAGTCCGTAGAGGCGCTGTTTGGGTTCACCGCGTAGCTGCTCGGGTCTCCTGACAGGCGTTGCCAGGAGTAGGAGTACGGGGGAACGCCGCCCGTCGCGTAGATCACCACGGGCGGATCTTGCTGCGGGCCCGCCGGCCACCGCCAGACCATGTACCAGGACGAAACGCTGGACGAGGCGGACAGGGAGCTCAGGCTCGCCGTCACGGACAGAGCCGCGCCTTCCGTCTGCGCATCCACCGGCCCCTCACTGCCTCCGCATCCTACGAGTGCCACCGCCGCCATCAGCGCTGCCATCTTGCTTGTCATGTGTCCTCCTGGAAATCAGCTTTTCCCAGACTAGCCCGGGAGGTGTTAGCAGTGCCAGTCACTCTTTCCATGCACGGGAGCGCCGGGCCTCGCGCGTCGTTGACGCGAACGTTCGCTCGCGAAAAACTGCATCTGATGACGATTCGCGCCGAGGACTTTCAGTTCGTCGTGGATTACGTCGCGGGTGACGGCCTCACGGGATGGGTCACCACCGCGGTGCGCGCGCTTGTCGCTGCGCGCGAGGTCCACGGGTTCGTCGTGCCCTATCATGGTCCGGGTATGTTCGGCGACGTCGCGAAGGCTGAGCGCGTGGGCGTCAGCATTGTCGGCACGAAGCGGGGCGCGATGCTCATGTCGTTCGCCGCGTTCGATGCCGATGGTGACGCGGTCGCGTGGAGCGTTGACATCGTCCCCGGGACACTGCGGAAGATGTCGCCGGAGCAGTACGTGCTGTATCCCGACGAGGCCGCGGCGAAGGCGGGCTATCACTCGCCGACCGCCACTCAGCGCGGCTTCACGCCAATCGATGCGCAGCTGAAGAAACAGCTCATCCGCACGACAAAGCCGACGGCAAAACCCGCACCCATGAGCCACGAGGGCGACATCATCGCGCTCGCAGCATCGCCCGATGCCACCACGCTCGTCTCGACGGGCCATGACGGTGCGATTTGCATCTGGGACGCCACCACGGGCGAGCGACGTCATCGCATCACCTCAGCCGGCGGACGCGGGATGCAGTTCCTCAATGCAATCGCGATGAGTCCCGACTCGAAGAGCGTCGTCGGAGGAGCGCGGGGACTGAAACGTTTCGATCTCGCGACGGGCAAGGTACTCGCCGAGTACGCCGGGCATCCCAAGGGCGAAGTCGTGGCTGTGACGTTCGCCCCATCCGGGAAGTACCTCGCATCGGCGAGCGCGAGCGTCGTCAAGGGGGGTGACAATACGGTCGCGCTATGGGACGCGAAGAGCGGCAAGCGGCTCGGGCTGTTCGCGCACGGCTCTCCCACGGGTGCCGAGGTGCACTTCACCACCGACGAGAAGCGGGTCTTCGTGCTCGTCGAGCGTGAAGATCAGCTCGGGACCGATCAGATCGAACTGGCCGTGCCGTCGCTGAAGAAGCTCGGTCGCGAGCTCTACGCGTGGCACGGCCCGTGGCGATTGCGCCAGATCCTCGACGAAGCGAATGCGGACACCCGTGGTCTCGACAAAGCCATCGGCAACGAGAAGGCGCTTCGCTACACGCTCGCGGCGCTGAAGAAGAAGAAGCTCGACACGACCGAGGTGCAAACCCACCTCGATGACTTCATCGCCGCCGAGAAGCGTGCGAAGAAGACCGACGCCGCCATCAAGCTCGCACCGGATTACCTGTCACCGGACCGCAAGCAGGAGGTCTTCGGCAACACGGTCCACGACGCGAAGACGCACAAGAAGCTGCGCACGCTCGCGGCAGATGGCCATGTGTCGGAGTCGATCTTTTATGGTTCGCCGAAGGCATTGCGCGTGTTCGGTGTCGTCGACAAGCGCACGCTGGCTGTCTGGGATGCGAAGACCGGCAAACGCCTGCTGCCACGCTAGCAGTTGCTTCCATGCTGGCGGCGGGTCTGCATCCCCCGGCAGCCGCTCGTCGGAAGGGAGTGACCGTTCGTCGGAGGCATTTTCCGACCATGGGCCCGGAGCTACCGTGGCCCCATGGGAGATCCTGACGCCCCGAGTGCGGACAACCGCCCCCCCAAGGTCCACAGTCCAGACGAGGCCGAGCTGTTGCCCCGGGAGATGGTGTGGCTCTACCCCCTCAGCGCGCTCGCCGCCGCGCCGCTGCTCAAGCACGACCTCTTCTCCGTGCCCCTGGACGTCGCGCTCGGGATGTTGGTGACCGCCTTCATGCCCTGGGTCGTGCTGTCGCCCACCTTCCACCTCCTCTACCGCTGGGTGATGCCAGGGCTGCTCCGGCGGCTCCGGAGCCCGGCGGCAAGGGGCGCCCTGCACCTGGTCGTCACCTTCGCCGTGGCCATCGGGATGGCCTGGCTCATGAGGCCGTGGATGGGCCGGTATGGCGGCAGTCCGAACGGCCCGCTCCATTTCTACGTGACGTGCGTCATCATCTCCGGGGCCGTTCTCTTCCCAGCGCTCATCGTCCAGCGGCTGCGCAACCGGGCACTCCTCAGCGAGCGCATGGCCCAGGCCGAGCGTCAGGCGGCGCTGCAGGCCCAGATCGAGGCGCTGCATGCGCGCATCCAGCCCCACTTCTTCTTCAACACCCTCAACGCGGTGGCCAGCTTCATCCCCCGGGATCCCGAACTCGCGGAGCGCACACTCGAGCGACTGGCGGATCTGTTCCGCTATGCCCTGGAGAGCTCGAAGACACGCATGGTGCCGCTGCGACGCGAGGTGGACATGGTGCGCGACTACGTCGCCATCCAGCAGGCGCGCTATGGCTCGCGGCTGAAGGTGGAGCTCGAGTTCGATGAGGGCTCCGCCGGCTTTCATGTGCCGCCGCTGCTGCTCCAACCGCTGGTGGAGAACGCCATCCTCCACGGACTGGCCAACCGGCAGCAGCTCCACGTGAGCATCCGCATCCGGCGCGAGGAGAACCGCGTCACCCTGGCCGTGGAGGACGACGGTCCGGGGCCAGGCGCCTCGGAGCACCGAGGGACCCAGACGAGCGTGAGGGATCTCCGCGAGCGGGTGCTGCTGGTTTACGGCGAGCGGGGAGCCTTCAAGCTGGAGCCGGCATCCACGGGCGGGTGCAGGGCGCTCCTCGCACTGCCTTTGGGAGGCATGACATGAGGGTCCTCATCGTGGATGACGAGGAGCCGGCGCGCAGCCGCCTGCGCCGCCTGCTCGAGGCGGTGGCCGGTGTGGAGGTGGTGGGCGAAGCCGGGGACGGCCATGAGGCCCTGCGCCAGGTGGAGGTGCTCCAGCCCGAGTTGCTGCTGCTGGACATCCGCATGCCGGGGCTGGACGGGTTGACCCTCGCGCAGCGCTACACGGATCTACCACCGCTGATCTTCGTCACCGCGTATGACGAGCACGCGGTGCAGGCGTTCGAGGTGAACGCCGTGGACTACCTGCTCAAGCCGGTACGCCCGGAGCGGCTGGCTGCGGCGATGGAGCGCGCGCGACTGCGCCAACTGGCCACTCGGGAGTCGGTCTCCCGGGCGCTGGAGACGGTGTGGCCGGCGGGGGCCTCGACGCGCGTCGTCACCAGCACGCCCGGGGCGATCCGCTTCTTCGACGCGCGAGACATCACCCGCTTCTGGGCTGCGGACAAGTACACGCTCTTCCACGCGGACGGCGCGGAGCAGGTGACAGAGGAGTCACTGAGCTCCCTGGAGGAGCGCCTGCGCGGGCGGGGCTTCCTGCGGGTGCACCGGGGGGAGCTGGTGCACGTGGGCAGCATCAAGGCACTGCGCACCCTGGAGGGCTCGTTCGCGGTGGAGATGCGGGACGGCCAGGTTGCCCGGGTAAGCCGCCGTCTGCTGGCGGCGGTGAAGGAGGGACTCGGGCTGAACGGAGCTCCGGGGTGAGCGGAGCCGCCGCTCGTCGTCCAGCAGCCGCCGTTCATCCCCGCCGGTGGGCCGCTGGTCGGGCGTCGCTCGGTGGGCAGGTGCTGCTCTCTACCTTGGGGGCATGAAACGCACGCTGCCGTGGATGATGGCCCTGGGCGGACTGGTGGTGCTGACCGCCGTCGCGTCTCGCTCCTCGACAGGGAGCAACCCGCTCGTTCGCTACTCGCTCGCCGCCGCCGCCCGCTACACGGTGTGTGGCCACGTGGAGGAGCGCCTGCCGGCTGGCAGCTACCTCTACCTGCGGGTGCGGGACGCGGCGGGAGTCCTCCACTGGGTGGCCACGCTGCGCTCCTCGGCCGTTGGGACGCCGGAGGTCTCGGTGCGGGTGCTGGCACGTGCGGAGAGTTTCACCTCGGCCAGGCTCGGGCGTTCCTTTACCCCGCTGCTCTTTGGCGCCGTCTCCGAGCCGTCCTCTTGTCGTCCTGAGTCGTCCCTCTGAAAGGAGCTGCACCCATGAAGCGCATCCTCACCTCCTGCCTCGCAACACTCAGCCTGCTGGCCTGTGACTCGACGAAGCAGATCGATCCGCCTCCTGCCGTGGAGGAGCTGGCTGGCTGCACCCGCGAACGGTTGGAGGAGGATCTCACCCGCGATCTTCCGCTGTCCGGGCCGGCGGTCCGCGAGGACGGAACCCTGGCGCCCGGCCAGTACATCCTGAGCAGCACGTACCTGAAGATGAAGACGGACGCGCAGGCCCAGGCCCGCTTCCAGGAGCTCATCGGCCCCATCAACGAGGCGCTGAGCCGCCAGCCAGGGCTGATGGCCGTCGCGTTCGCCTCCTCCGAGCGCTGCAAGACAGCGCGCACGTTCACCGTCTGGAAGGATGAAGCAGCCATGTACGAGTTCGTCACGGGGGACGCCCACCTGGCGGCGATGAGCGCCGTGAGCGAGGTGAGCCGCGGGGGCAGCATCGTCACCCACTGGCCGGACGACGAGCGGGGGGCCTCCTGGGAGAAGGCGGCACGACAGCTCGGCGCCGACGAGGGGCCATTCTACTGACAACGCGGGTGCGTCCCGGCCCGCCGCACCCACGTTGTCCCTTCCGCGCGAGGTTGGGCGCGGTACACCGTCCTTGTTGGAGCCGCTCCACAGACGCATAGGAAGAATTGGCGGCCTCTTTCGCGTCCACGCCCGGTGGTCTTTCGCTCCGCCAGGCTTCGGTGGGAGGGGCCGAGGCGCCTGGGGCGCGAGAGGCCTCGCTCCTGGCGCGCATCCACAATCCTCATGTTCCCCGGCTCGAGGCGCAGGGGGAGACGATCTCCCGGAAACGCGGGCCAACGATCCGCGTGACTGCAGCTCGCCTAGCGAGGCAACGCCTCGAACTGACAAGGCCTTGAGACATCGCGGGGGCCCGGGCGATCTCGCTCGCCGCGATCGAAATCCTGCGCTTCTCGCGCATCGTCTCCAGCCATCGCGTCTCGCCCCAAGCAGGGCCGGGCTGGCGGCGATGTCAGGATTGCTGCGAGATGTTCACGCATGGCCCTGATCGATCCTTAGGCAGAAGATGAAGCAGCCCTTCACGGCAACATAGTCGTAGACGATGAGAGCGGGCTGAGCTTTAGGCAAGACTTGGTGCCCACAAGCGATGGCGATGGGTGCTGGCACTGCAGAGAAAAGATGAACGTCGCGCGCGCTTGGGTGCGCCCCGACAATCATCGAGAGGAGTTGACGGTACGTAGCTTCGAACCGAATCAGGTCGTTACGAGTGCGCAGGAAGTCCGTACCAGGTGGTTGCCCTTCAAGGGCAATCTCGTAAACAGTGAACTGGCTGTCAATGGCGGCGGGGAGTCGCTCGGCAGCGATGGGACCGCTCAGGGGCAAGACGACCGCCACCTTCGTCAGGTCGGCGCCGCTCCGCAACGTGCGAATGCTAAACTGAGCGGGCGAGCCTTCAGTCTTCCACCCCCAGTCCTGGGTATCCCTGTGCCGCTGGAAGAGTTCGACGGGGATCTTGCTGCTCAGCTGCGCGCCCAGCGCGACAAGAAGCGGAATCGGTGCGAGGGCAAAGAGCGAGATGTGCCTGACCGCATCCACGTCCGTCCCTTTGGCATACAACATCCGGACTTCACGACGGATCACTTCCTGAGCGGCCGCGTAGAAGGCGTCACCGTCGTCCGATAGAACAGTGAGGTCGATGAGATGGGGCTTGCGACCGGCCGGGTATCTCGGTGCCACGGCCTTCCTGACGTCCACAAGTGGGATTTCCACCGGTTGGCCGTGGATGCTCGACTTGAGCTGCACCACGACTGTCTGAAGATGTGGACCCAGGCCGGTGAGGTGGTGGATACGCTCCTCGTGCTCGCGCTTATGGGCGTCTAGCACCAACCGTGAGAACTCCTCCGGTCGATCGTCGATGAGCTTGTGGCAGCTCGGACAGAGGAGCAGAAGATTCTTGAGTGCGTGAATTTCCTCGGGACGTTCAGGATCCTCTCCGCGGGGTCCGCCCTCGCGGAAGCCCACGATGTGCGCGGCCTCCGCGAAGTTTCCGTCAGTGCCAGTGACGTGGTGCTCATACAAGAAGAGGTTGCAGCCGCGGAATTCGCATCGCCCGCCCGCGGCAACGGCCAGGCGTAGCTTGGTATCCGGTGGCACCTTCCGGGTAACGACTGCCGACGAGGCCTTCTTAGACCTGCCCGGGTCGTCAGAGGAGCGAGTACTGGGCATTCAGCTATTCCTCCATCAACGGCGACGGTTCTACGCGCTTCAAAGCCGCCATGAGGCTGGTGGGACCAAACGGCTCGTCCTGCCGTACGGACTCGAGGAGTGCGGCACGAGCAACCCGCAGAGTCAGGTCGGAGTACGAAAAGGGAACGGCCTGCTCGCTCTGTTGCACGAGCAGTTCCACGTCCTTAGGAGAATGGCGGCTCCCCTCAAGCAAACGGTTGAATAGGAGCTGGCGCTCGGCAGGGCCGGGACGAGTGAACTCCAGTGTGAGCGTCGCACGCCGTAGAAGTGCTGGATCCATCGCGCGCGCACGGTTGGTGATCATCAGCACCGCCAAGCGGGTCTTCTCTCGTGCAAGAAGATCAATCTGCTTGATCAACACATTGAGGCCTGCCCTGTCCTCGTGATGGGCCTGCCGCTCGGAGCGGCTCAGGCCGAGATCATCCGCCTCGTCGATGATGAGCAACCCCGCCCCCTTCCCGACCTTTGCTCGAGCTTGGGTAAAAGTCGCCGCGACTCTTGCCGAGAGTTCCCCCACCAGCCCCGTGCCCCGGATATCAGAAGGGCTCTCCAGCATCCGAACCTTCTCTTCGAGTTCATCCGCCAGTGGGGTCGCCACCGTTGTCGCCAGGGCTGTTTTTCCACAGCCCACTTCCCCAGAGAGCAACACGAGCGGCGCGGCCCCTCGAATGGTGTCTACGAGAGGCAAGCCATGGCGATGATGGCTCCGGAGCCAAGTCTCCAGCCCCTTCTGGTCCATCCACAGGAGCAGCCCTTCAATCAGGCGTTGCTTGTGGGCGTCGAGCCCCACCAAGGCATCGAAGCGATCCCGCACCGCATCCTGCGGATGAACAGTCTCTACGAGGTGCAACTCAGCCATCACCAGTCTCCTAACCTGCCGCGAATCAGCCCGTAGCTTTCATTAGAGTACGCGCGCTCACGGACAGCAGTTCCGCCAAGGCTGCCCCCCCCCGCTCCCCAGTTCCTCCTGCGCATCTCCTCGTGCACATGGGGTTCGACGTTGTCGCGGTAGCGTACCCAGAGGTTGGCTTTAGTGCCCTGGGGAAGCAGGTGGAGCCGCTGCCCCCCCGAAGGCGATGACTCAAACAGTGAACCGTCGTCACTCACCCTGTACTCGAAGCCCACTTCGCTCCCGTCAGGCTGGGTAAGCTGAAGCTCGAAAATGGAGATAGCCTGTTGGGTCAGTAGATAGGTCAGATCATTGCACCACTTCTGAGCCCTTTCTATTGAAATAAACCCATTCATGACACATGCGACAAGGTCATCCATGACCGGCTTCATGACTTCTCGGACTCGAGCCTCAGTGAAGGTAGTGGTGCCCGTGCGAGACTCTGTCATTTCGCTGCCTCGCAATGATGCTTGAACGGGTTGCCGAAAAGCTCGACCAGCGACACCATGCTCGCCACATCATCTCCGCGAAGGTCGGCGGCAATGGCGCGGTGGAGGATGTCGCAGCTCTCCTCAAGCCATTCCCCAAACTCCTCGACTTGGAAGTTGTTCCATGGGGAGACGATGTTGTTATTGGGATTGACGGGATCGAGAACCTCCCACACAGCCGCGCTATTCACGGCCGGGAATGGGCCGAAGTCATTGAAGGCGACCCGCTGGCGTTTCTGCACAGCGGCGGCGAGGTAGCTGAACCATTGCGCTAGCGTCTCCGCATAGGTTTCTCGGACTCGGAGATGGTCATAGGCGTGAGCGCACATGAGATCGAGCACGATGGAGGGGACATCCTTCAGGACTCGTGCATTCACTTGGCGAAATTCTCTCCACCATTTGACGAGCCGTACGCACTCGTTGAACTTGACGCGCCCTGGGAGATTATTGCTCTCTCCGGTGCGCCGGGTGACGAAGTCAATGTGCTTCTGGACAGAGGTTCTTCGCTCCTCCCCGTTCTTTCGCAGGAGGATCTGCGACTCGTTATCCCCTGGGACAGCGAGCATGGGAACGAGATCATAACGAAGCTTCGTCCCCACGAAGTCGAGCTGGATGGAACTCCGCGTCTCAGTTCGACTGGTCTCTGGGTAGCTGATCGCGGCGTAGCGCGCGAACCGGTTGAGCAGCTCATCTATCTTCTTGCCGTCTTCGTCATGCGGAGAGATGACGAAGGGCAGATCGATGTCCTGTCCTTCAACCTCTGATTCACCCTGCAGGTGACGGCGCAGGCCTGTCTTCTTCTCGAAGGAGCCAGAGTTCGGCGTCGAGCGGACCGTCAAGCCCTCCTTATCGGCCTGCCCACGAATGCGCGAGCGGATCTCCGCTGATTGCTTGCGGATGGTCTCCACCTTGGCTTCATCTGTGCGGATCCAGTCAACGAATGCGCTCATGCGGCGGTGAAGCACGCTCCGGGTGCTCAGCTGAGTCATGATGTTTCTCCAGGGGTACGGACGCGATTGAAGATGTGAACGAACGGCTTCTTGTTATGGAGGGCGTCATCCAGACTGAGTCGCCACTCGTAGCCGGGCTTTGGCTCGGCGTGTCTGTTGAAGTTGTAGACGTAGCAGCGTGGGAAGGCTGTCGCAGAGAGCACCTGCCCCAAGAGGAATGCGATGCTGACGGGGACGGCGGCAAAGACATGGAAGCTCTCAATGTCATCGAACTCGTTCATGCAGTGATTGAGCTGCTTCCGGAGTACCTGCTTGTATGCCTGTGCCTGCTCTTCGCGCCGTACGATCCCGAAGTCAGGCTTCTCGACTTTGAAGTGGAGATCCGCACCCAACTCACTCGCCGGGAATACCTCGTCGCAGTCTGCTGGCTTGACAACAGAGGAAATAGAGATGCGGAGCCGGACGGCCTTCCCCTCTCCGAGAACAGGCTTTGCCATCTCCAACAATGGATAGGAGCTATTGCCCGACTCGTCCCACGTGAAGCATCCCTTGCCTCCGTCACAGTCACGATCGTATTCGATGACGTGCACGTGCTTGGTCGCCTTGGCGAGGTAACCAGCGAGGATCGCGAAAGGGACTAGAGGAAAGCCGTAGTAGAGTAGCTCCACATCTGGTTTCGAGAATGCGGTCTGGAGTTCGCCATTGGGCTTGACCAGCCGCCTCACCTGGGTGGCTAGGTTGGAGCGCCGGTTCTTCCCAAGTGCTTTTGTCTGATCAATAACAACCGTTTGCAAGGAGCGGTTCTCGAGGAGTCTCCTCGCGTGGATATGCCCCGGAGCCTTCTGCACTGAGGAGAATGCTTCGTGGCAGACGAGGAGCAACTCCGGACGGTTTACGTTGGCGCTGGCGGGCACTGGCAGATCGAAGGGCCGGAGCGCCGCCTCATCCTCCTCGCCGCCGTAGAACTGAAGCGCCACCCAGTCCCTGGCTCCTGGATCGCGTAGCATCTGGATTCGAGCGGAGGAGATGGCCTTCCGCAGGCTGACTTTGTCCAAGAGCAGCTTGGTGTAGAGCTCTTTTGTCAGCGTGACAGAGCCGTCGCAGGAGAACGCGAACCGAGAGGCGATGACGGCAGGTACTCCCACGCGGTGGAAGATGCGGCCGATACTGCCCAGGACGTTGGCAGAGATACTCGCGTCACCACTCATGCAGGCACAGAGGGTCACGAGTCTAAGTGAGGTTACCCCTCCAGGAACGAGCCTGCGCAGTTCCAATGGGTCAAGCTGATCCGGGTCATCAAGAGCATCCTTCGGGTTGAGCACGAGCCCATGCGCATCCTCGCCAGCCATCCCGCCATGACAGAGCAGGTGTAGAACGGTAACAGGACGCTCGGTATCCTCTAGTGCTTGTGCCAGTTTCTCGCGGCTCAAGCCCGTGAGCACGTCTTGATCTAGGCGAAAGTCGAGACCTGCATTCTGGCAGACTTCCTGGATCGTATCGAGATGCTTGGAGAATGGGACGTCTCTCCCTGCTGCGGAGCAGGCGAGCAGAATCCTCCCCGTGGGAGGAACCACTCCGGATGGGGGCTTCTGAAGCCATTCGCAACGGACCAGGCAGTCGGGAATCTCGGCCAGTTGCCTGTCAAGGGAGCCAAGCTTTATCAAGTCCCAAGGCAGAGCATGGAGTTCAGGAGCATCCGTACGAATCGTGAGATCGACGGGGCGACCTTCCTGCACTGCCCTCTCGATAGCATCCTCGTACCGCGACCACTTCGCCTGCTCCAAGAAATCGGTCAGGTGTTGGCCGAGCACTTCCAGCGCCGTGGACGAGGCGCGTTCTGACCTCAACTCATCCAGCGTCTGACGAATGCCCGGATCGTCCCAGGGGAACCAGGCCGAGTCGTAGCGAACACGCTTGTCACGGACGATGTACTCCTGCCTCTCTGGCGAGAACCTCTTGTTCTTGCGCGAGAATTCGAAGCAGATGTAGAGGGGGCTCTTGTCTTGGGGCATGGGCCTATGAGGCAGCGGGGACGCTGGCTCTCACAGGAAAGACGCGATGCGCGGAAATGGTTCCCTCGCAGCCTTCATTTTTGCGCCGCGAACCCAGGCAGTCGGACGGCTGGGTCTCCCAGCAGCACGTAGTTCGCGAGATCCTGGCATAGCATCCATTGAGCGGCGCGGGCTGGATCGGCGGAAGGCTTTCGACCTGCTGCGAGCGCCAGCTCCTCCTGCTTGTAGAACAGCGTCAGCTCATTGAGTGCCTCGCCAAAAAACCTCAGCAAGGTGTGCAGGGCATTTCCAGCGCGCCGTCCCGCCGCCAGCGCCTGGAGCACTCCCAGAAAGCGTGAGTGTGCGAGATTGCCTTCGTCACTCAGTGTGGAGGTCCACGCGAGATCCACGTGCCCGATGAAGGCCAGCGGGCCATCTGGGTTGGCCAGGGCGGCCTGCGGGAGCGCTGAGGTGAAGGGCGGATTGCCCTCCGGTGGCATTCCCTTCTCAAGGGCGCGCGCTGCGTCAGGGTCTACATGCCGGAGCTGCTGGAGCCAGGGTTCATAGCTGCTCTTCTCCGGAGTCCCTGCCCCATGACAGGCGAGACAAAACCAGGCGCCTCCCGGGAGGAAAGAGCCAGATGCAAGGTCTTTTCCCGTCAGGCATCGGCCAGGAAGTACGAGTGCTCCCTGGAACTGCCTCCGTTGCTCAGGGCACTCCCAGGCAGCGCCCAGCCCATGGCTCAGCGTGAACAACACGCTCGGCTCAGGCTGCGCCACACATCGCATCCACTGCTCAGTGGCGGCGCCTCCTTCATCGACGAAGTCGTGGAGTTCCATATCGGGGAGCCCCTTTCGCCGCTTCGCTCCGAGGGATTCGAGACATGGCTCCACAAGGACTTCGCGGGCGATGTCCGTGGCTCGGGTCCGATCTCGCACCGTGTAGAAGAGGACGCGACGCCGCGCGTGAGACTGGGGCGCGACCTTCTCCCACCTCAGCACCTTGTGGGCGTAAGCCTCGTAGTCCTCCTCCTTTGGAAAGGCGAGCCGTCCCACGTAGGCATCCGTGGCGAGCACCTGCTGCAGCTCGAGTGAGAGCGTGTCCATGTCGCCGAGCAGCAACAAGTATCGGGGACGTTCCGACTCGGCCACAGACTCATTCCGAAACTCACGCCTCTTCCAACGAGCGGCTGTCGCTTCGTCCATGCTCGTCCGCGTGCGGTACGGGATGACCGGAGCTCCCTGAATCTCCTCGCGCCACCGGATCAGGGGGGCCATGCGTTCCAAGAGTCTGTCTCCCTCAGGCCCCTCGGGAGTGACAACTCCCCAGCGCTGTGTCGACAGGCTCTCCGGATCTCCACTCGGATCCCAAAGCCTCTCCGAGGGAGCACGGGGGCTGGGCAGAGGGAGAGTCCGAAGCGAGTCCAGAGAGAGCCCTTGAGGCAACAGGGGCTGGTAGTCATCCGCGCGAGCGAGGAGCAGATCAAGAGTCATAAGGCCCTCCTTGCATGTTCAGGTGAGCGTGCGAGTTGCTAGAGCTCTGGAGGTTGGGCGTAGAGTTCCACGCGTGCCCCGTCCCTCACCATGCGGGTGACGAACTCGCTGAGGTGCTCCTGCACTGAGCCCTTCAGCCTGAAGAGTACATTGCCCGAGGACGTCAGCAGCCCGAGGGCGAAGAACGCTGCGGGCTCATGTGTGGGCGTCAGCAGGACGCGCCGCGAGGAAGCGTCGCCCTGGGGCCAGAGAGTCCCCGTGCGCGACTCTGTGTAGGGCGTCGTCCCTGCAGGAGCAAATCCGCGCACAGGCTGTTCGGGGGGATCCTCTGACTCCTGGCCTTCGATGGGAGGACCGGAGGCATAGCGCTTGAGGAGGCTTGCCGGCACCGGTGCCTGAATATAGAGCCCGACCTGCGCTCCGCTCTGGGCCATGCGGGTAATGAAAGCCGGCAGGTGGTCCTTCAGCCTGCCCCGCGCCACGAAATGTACCTGTCTCGAATGCTGGAGCTCCCCGAAGGCCAGAAACTCGGTGGAAGCCTTGACGGGCATCAGGAAAGCGCTTCGAGGAGCGGAAGGGGTTCCCGCCCAGAAGTCGACGGCATTAGCGAACTCAAGATCGTGGAATGGAGGCTGCGGCTTGCTCACGGTGGCTCCTGACAGGCGGGTTGGGCGCTGCGTGCACTCGCCATCAAGAACGCGATCGGGTTTTATTGTTCCCTTGCCGCCAGCCGCCAACGGCTCATTCGAAGAGGAGCACGCTGGTGAGCCACTCCTGCTTTGGATCTCTTTTCAGCCACTGCGCACGCACGTCGCGCAGGGCGATGGCGGGCGGAACCCCCTCACGTATGCGCTCGCGCACCTGGATGAAGAAGGTGTACCCCTCTACGTCGGGGATCGACGCGGTGGCGGCCAATACACCGCGCGCACCCGCCTGGATGAAGGCAGCAGGCAGACTCCAGGGCTCGTGGAGCGCATAGGACGTGTGGCCACCATGGCAGGCCACCAGCACCACGAATGGAGCCCCTCGGAGTTGCATCTTCCTCACCTGCGGCACCGTCAGCTCCCGCTCTCCCCGCTCCGGCGCCAGAAGGAGATAGGACTCATCAGATCGTTCGTGGACGAAGCCGTGAGTAATCAAATCAATCTCTGTCGCGTCCTGCATCGCGGCGCGTACGCGGGATGGCGTTGCCTCTGCGCCCAGACGCGGAACGAGTCGCTCACCCGGCCCTAGTGGGGGAACCCAGGGAGGCAGTTGCTTCACATCCAAGTCCTTGGGGATCTCCACTCCCGAGACGACCAAGCGAATCGCGGGACCTGTCCGCGGAGCCTGTGGAGAGGAGATCCGCGTCAGGTAGCTCCAGGCAATGCTTGGTGGTAGCAGGCCTGGTCTTCCATGGAGTGGAGGCCGCGCGAGAACCTCCACACTCTCACAAGGCTCCAAGGCTGCCAGGAGATCCTCCCGGACGAGGCCATCGAGTCGCTCGTGGAGAAGTTCGCGCCGCGCCTCATCCTGCCAGCCCAGCTGCTTTCCGTCCGCACCGCGGACGATGAACAGCGTCCTCTCTGAGTCCGCGGTCGCGGCCAGCAGGCACCGGCCTGGCAGTTGCTGACCACGCTCCTGGGAGAAAAGCTCCAGCGCCTCACTGAATGCGCCTCGCCGACCCGCATCCAGAATGAGGGAGGTGAAGCTATAGGCCCGCGCCCGGAGTGCAGCGAGATCCTCTTCCAGCCCGGGGGCGGAGGCTTGCTCGATGGCTCGCCAGAGCAGTTCGCGCCCTTGAACCAGATCCTGCTCGATGAAGAACCGCCCGAGTACATGGGTGTCCACCGCGCGTTCGCCAGGGCTCCGCTTAGCGGAGTTCCTCTCCAGAGCTCTCTTCAGGTGAGCCTCATCTCCAGGGTCCCTCTTCAGTCGCGCGATCTCCGCGAGCGTAAAGGCACCGCTGGGGGAGAGCGGATTTCCCGCAGCAAGCGCCGCATCAATCTCCCGCCGCGCCTCATCCACACGGAGATTCTGGAACGCGACGGAGGCGAGGTTCTCGTGGATGCGCCTCTTGGCGTCCGCTTTGCCCTCGAACTGCTCCAGGTACTCATCGAAGTAGGCCAGCGAGAGAGCGGTATCGTTCACGAGCCGGGCGATCCGCCCGAGGTTCCATAGCGCGCTCTGCTCCAACGACCACTCATTGCTTGCTCGTGCCTCCTGCCACGCCTCCTCCGCGTAGTGCCGCGCGTCTTTGAACTCGTGGAGCTTGATGAGGAGGTTGGACAGCTCGATCTTGACGGAGAGGCAGCGATACTCCAACCCCATGCCTTCGCAGAAGGGGAGCGCGTCGCGCAACGTCCGCGTCGCGCGCACCAGCATCCCAGCCTGACTGTCCATGGCCGCGCGCTCCTGCGCCACAGTGAGCTGGAACCACGGATCATTCAGGGAGGCAGCCTTCAATGAGAAGAGTTCAAGGTGGCGAGCGACAGTGGCCGTCTGTACGAGCGCGCCGACGATGAGGTCATCCTCGCGGGAAGCAAGGATCTGCTCCAATAAGCGGTCCTCTTTAGGATCAGGCTTAGGATCAGCGAGATGACCTTGCACCAGGGCAGTGTAGCCCCGCGCGAGTGGGCCACGCAGCTCGAAATCCCTGGCGGCGACACGCTGAACGTAGGTTTCGAGCACGTTTCCCCCAGCACGATCATCCAGCTTCCGGGCCAGCGGGAGCAAGGCTTGCACGGCCTCAGATGTAGAGGCGGCCCTTACCGCGTCATAGAAGAAGAGGCGCGCGATGGGCGTCACGCTGAAGTCCTCGGGAAGTTGGGCGGCTGGGTTGTCGACCAATGAAGCACCCGCCTGGAACACCGCCTTCCACCGGCTACGGCGAGAGACGGCGCTCTGGTGAAGCTCCGCAGCTTTCCGAGCGGCCTCCTCGGCCCAGCCTGTCTCCCTCAAGGACGCTACCTGGGTGAAGGCCTTGGCCGAGGCAAAAGGAAGGTGGAGATCACGCAATGCCAACGCGCGGTTCCACATGGCGGGAGCGTGCCCTGGAGCCATGGAGAGTGCCAAATCAGCGTGTTGAAGCGCTTCCGCTGGCTGGGCCAAGAGCAGCGATGCGACGGCCCACTGGCTCTCTGAATCTGGAGTGCTTGGCTGCTGCTGGAGGAGTTCCACGGCCTTTTTGGCGCTATAGCCGTCGCCCTGCTTCAGATAGGCATCAACTGGGTCCTCCCCATCATTGAGTTTGGGTGAAGTCCCCCTCACTTGAGGAGGATTCTGACCGGGCCCGAAAAGGCCCAACCTCCCAGAGGCGAGGGGCTTGTAGCTCCCTTCGCCTGGAGAGCTCAGGCGCGCCTCCAGCACCCGGTATGAAACTTCGGCCTCCACGGTGTAGCGTCCTGTCGAGGAGTAGAGACGAAGCGCCACCAGACCTAGCACCAGAGCGGCCATGGAGGCTGCCGCCAGGAGGGAGGGGCGCCACCAGACCCGAGAGGCCGTGGCACGAGGAATCAGAGAGACACTACGCCCACCTTGGCGCGCGGTATGGCGTTGCTCCAGGAACTCGAGTTGGAGAAGGACCTCCACTTCTTGCTGGCAGTGCTCGCAGGTCGGCAGATGGAGACGAAATGACGCCGCCTCCGAGGGCGAAAGCTCCCCGTCCACGAATGCCTCGACGTTATCGCAGGAGGAAGCCATCAGGGAGGACCAGGCTTGAGGAAGTTTTGGAGATACTTGCGCAGCCTTGAGCGTGCATCGTGCAACCGCTTCTTGACGGTGCCTACCGGGACTTCGAGTCGTCGGGCAATCTCCTCATACTTTATGCCGGCTGCATGCAGCTCATAGGTCTCGTGTAGCTTCGGACTCAGGGTGTCACGTGCTTCAGAGAACTGCTCGGAGGTGATGGCATCATACGCAGGGATGGGAGTGGCCTCCCGTGCGTGCTCACTCAGAGCCGGATCCAAGGCTCGGTTCTGTCGGGTCCGCTGTCTACGGCACTGAGTGTAGAACTGGTGAGTGAGGGTCTTGACCAGCCAGGCCTCGCAGCTGGCCTCGGCAGGAAGGTGGGGCTTGTCACCGAACTCCTCGATGAACCGCACGATGACCTCCTGCACGAGATCCTCGGCATCCGTGGGGTTGGCGCACAGCTTCTTCGCCTGGCCCAGGAGGCGATCCCGTCGAGCCATGGCGAATGCCCCTGCTTGCTGTCGCTGCTCCTGGCGCATGGCCCCTTGCGGCTCCACACGAAGCCCACTCCCCGGCTCCTGGTGCTCTTTCTGCCACAAGCGCTCCAAGTGGATGGGGAGATTTCTGGCAGGAGGCCTGCGTGCAGAAGATGGGTGCATGAGAGCTGAGGGTGAAGAGGGCAGCGCGCATCACGTCTCCCCCCAAGACGCCATACGCGAGGATTGTTCCCTCCACAGCCGTCGGAAGTTGCAAGCCACTGAAAACACAGGCCTTGATCGAGGCGAACAGCGTCCCCGCAGAGCTATTCAACAACCAGGAGTCCAGCAGTCGTCGGCGCGCGCGAGCCTCCACCGCACCGGTTCAGCAACCACTCCGACAGCGGGTTCGACTCCCGCCGCCTCCACTCAAGCTTGCGCAGCAAGGGACGGTGCCTGCTGCACACCTGTTCTTCAGGGCACCCAGCAAGGGCCAGCACCGCGCTGAGACGGACCTTCGGGACCGCCTTAAGGGGCCTACGCCCCCTGGGCGAACAGGACAGCTACCGCGGCAAGGACAAGGGGCGAGTTCATGATGCCTCCGGGTGCTCGCGGGGCGGCGCTCATCACCGCGGGGATCCCAAGCCATAACAACTCTTCTGAGCCTCTGACTACTCCTTCCCTCCCCCGGACGAGCTCGGCCGACAGCCTGACTCGAAGTGCGGGTGTCAGATGGTGTACGCCAGCTCCTCGTGCCACGTGGCGATCTCCTCGGCGACGCTGCGGTTCTTGGCCTCGATCCTCGCGAGCGACGCATAGAAGGGCCAGGGGTACTGTTGAGTGCGAGGCAGGGGCATGGGGCGGCAGGGGTGGTTGGCTGACGGGACCCCCAGGGCCGTGAGCGCAACGGGGTGAGATGACGTGCAGTCGGCGTGGGGTACACGCCCGCCCTGCCCACTGCCTGCTGAGGGCAAGGCGGGCTCCTGGAGTTTTAAGGGGAACGATCCCGCTGTAGCCCTCTACGGGCCCGAGCGCTTCTCGAGCTTCTTCAGCTCCTGCTCCACGTACTGCCGCTGGGACGCGGTGACAGTGCCTTTCAGGAAGCGCTCATAGGCCTCCTTCGCCGAGGGGATCTTGCCCATGTCCCGGTAAAGGTCCCCGCGGTTCAGGTCCAGCACGTTGTGCGTGCGACCCGAACGCCGCAGCAGGATCATGCACTCATTGTAGGCCGCCTCGGCCTGCACCCACTCCTTGCGGGACCACATGGCGAAGCCCAGGTTGTTGAGGATCTCCACCCACTGATCGATGGACGCATGCCTCACGTCCAGGCTCTGTCCGAGCAGGGAGACGACCTCCTCCGTCATCTCTCCGAACGCGTCCTCCTGCTGGGGCCGACCGAGGGCGATCCACTTTCGGTACAGGTAGACCCATGAGTCGACCGCCGCCTCCTGGTTCCCAGCCTTCCACGCCTCGAGCGCCTTCCGGTTCGTGGTGACCAGTTCCTGGAAGGACTCGAGCCCCTCCCGCATCCTCCTCATCTTCTCGGCATCCCTTCGCGCCTCCAGCAGACCCGGGTCGTCCGCCTCCATCTTCGCGAGGGTGGCCGGGGAGTAGTACCGGCCCGCGGGAGAGCCGCACTCGACGTCCGCCTCGCCTGTCTCCGAGAACAGACATGCACAGCTGCGCTGCCCGGTCCCCAGCTCCGTCCACTCCAGGCCACGCGCCACCCGGTCGAGCTCAAGGCCTCCCGTCTCGTCGCGGCCGGCCTCCCGGAGACAGGTACAGATCTTCCGCGTCATCGCCTCGCTGGCCGTCGCGTCCACCTTGTTGTTGATGCTGTCGAAGGCCCACAGGGCGCAGCGTTCCTGGGACGCCGCCAAAAGCCAGATCGAGTCGGGAAGATAGGACCACCGGAGCGTGCCGACACCTCCATCCCGCGTGCGGGACACCTTTGCCATGGCACGGGCCGCCTCCGGAAAGTTCTCCTCGGGAGAGCGCATCTCGTCCGGAAAGAGAGAGGCCGTCCACGCATCCTTCGTGCGACGGAACCGCAGCCCACAGGGCTGCCCGTAGTTGCCGAACTGGACTCCGGCCTGCTCGGTGCTGGCGAAGTCCGCCCTCAACTCCCTGACGTGTCCCGGCGCCGGACAGACAGTGAAGGGCCCTCGCTGCACGACCTGAGAAACAGGCCTGCCCGTGCGCGAGTCCACCGCGAAGAAGGCATCCTCGAACGAGGGCCTTCCGTACTGGGAGAGGTTGGCGTACTCGAAGCTGACGGCACTGGGCACGAGGAAGTAGCCGACCTGAAGCCCCGCCTCAGGCAGTGACACCCAGCGCTCCTCGAAGAGGAAGCGCCCTGCCCTCCAGTCCAGGAAGTCCTTCGTCTTCTTGAAGCTCACGGACACGGGCTCCCGGGAGCTGGCGGGCGCGGCGCTCAGGACGAGCAGTGCGAAGAGAGGGAGCATGGCGGAAGCACCGGGCGAGGAAGCTGGACACGGCACGGTATAGCGCCGCGCGGCGCGATCCGTCATGCGGCATTCACCGTCGCCCCACTGGCGAGGCACCACCTCGAACTGACTTCATGAAGACCCGGCCCGCGGGGAGGCTGGGTATGGGAGGATGAGCGGGATGAGCCTCTACGACCAGCTATCGGAAGCGCTGGAGAACGATCCCCCCGAGAGCGCGCAGGAGGGGATCCTCAACGCGGCGTTCCTCTTCGAGAAGGCGGTCCTGTCGTCCACGCAGGATCCAGAGGAGTTCGCGCGCTCGATGGGGTGGCCTCCCGAGGTCATCGCCCAGGAGACCTCCAAGGAAGGAGACCGGAAGCTGCGCGACGCGCTGACGCGCTTCGTCCGTCGATGGATCGAGCATCCGTCCGCGGGGCTGGCGGTGTGGGCGCTGGGAAAGCTCAGGGCTCCTGAGTTCAAGCCGCTCTTCGACGAGGTGCTCGAGCACCACCTGGAGCGTGATCCCAACCTCCTCTACCAGGCGCTGATCGCCTTGCAGAACCTGGACATCCCGTTGTCCGGTCTGAGGCAGGACATGTCCGTCGACGAGGTGGAGCGCAACCGAGCCATCGCCCGAAGCTACCGGCTCCACCCGGGGACCGGCCCGCAGGTCCTGGACGCCCAGAGCACAGCTCCGGTCGAGTCGATCCTCCGACTGCTCCAGGAGTTGGTGCGCACCCCCAGCCGCGGGGGGCTCGATTCCTACGGTCCCGTCATCACCTTGGTCCGGGCCTGGCTCGACGGGCAGGGCCTCTCCAGCGAGGTGCTGACCGACGAGCGCGGACAGCCCGTCGCCCTGCACGCGCGCGTGGGGCACGGCAGCCCCTGCTTCGTGCTCAACGCGACGCTGGACACGGCGTCCTATGGAGACGAGACCCGCTGGACCCACCCGCCCACCTCGGGGCTGCTCGAGGACGGGTGGCTGCACGGACGGGGGAGCGCGGACAGCAAGAGCGCTGTCGCCCTCTTCTGCCACATCGCCGCGACGCTCCATCGCCGGAGGCTGGGCGACCGGGGCTCCGTGGAACTGCTCTTCGACGCGGATGAGCACACAGGACGCCTCGGAGGCATGCAGGCGTGGTTGGCGCGCAAGCCAGAGGCAGTGGCTGGCGTCTTCATCGGCTACCCGGGAGATGAGCGCATCATGATCGGCAGCCGAGGCTTCTGGCGCGTCCGCCTGCGCGTCCATGGAGAGGGAGGGCACTCCGGTGCCGGGCGCCGCAAGGCGGTCAACGCGCTGGGCAAGGCCGCCCTGCTGGTGCGTGAGTTGGAGGAGGCGCCCCTCCCGCAGCGGATGCGAGAAGACTTCCCGCTGCCGCCCAAGCTCACGGTGACTGGAGTGAGGGGTGGCGGAGACTTCGCGCTCGTGCCGGACAGCGCCACGGTGGAGGTAGACGTGCGGCTGACGCCCCTCTTCGATGCCTCCGCCGCCGAAGCGCTCGTGCGCGAGGCGGTGCGAAAGGTGGAGGAGGCACGACCCGCGTCGCGACCCACGGAGTTCGAGGTGCTCCCGAGCTGGCCCGCGTACGTCCTGCCCGCGCAGTCCCCACTCGCCCGAGCCCTCCAGCAGGCCGCCCAGGAGATCCGAGGCTCATCGCTCCCGTGTGAGGTCGCGGGTCCGTCGAACACGGGCAACCTGCTCGCCACGCACGGCATCCCCGCCACGTGTGGCTTCGGGGTGCGCTACCGGAACATCCACGCGCCGGATGAGGCCATCGACGTGTCCTCGCTCGCTCCCGCCTATCTCGCCTACCTCAGGGCTCTCGAGTTGCTGTTCGGCGCCGGGGAGGAACAGTGAGCGATAGGAGAGAGAGAAGCGCGGTGCGGTGGATGGAGGGGGCCCTGCTGGTGGTGCTGGGGCTGGCCGGGTGTACCTCGAGCTGTTCCCGGCCGGTTGCGCTGGCCGAGGTGCCTCGAGAGCTGCAGGGGACAGCGCCGGAGACGGCGGTCACGCTCCTGCCACTGGGCGGCCCGCTCCAAAGTGATGCCGCCGAGCTCTCCGGCCTCGCGTGGTACGGAGATCACCTCATCATGCTGCCGCAGTATCCCGACTGGCAGGGTGGCGGTGTCTCCTGCCTCTACACCGTCTCGAAGGCTGACATCCTGGCGCGGCTCGACCACACAGCGTCAGGGGCGCTCGAGCCCCGCTGCATCCCGTTCGATGGCGCCGGCCATGAGAAGCGCATCCAGGGCTTCGAAGGGTACGAGGCCATCGAGTTTGCCGGGGACCAGGCGTACCTGACGGTGGAGACTGTTTCGGGGAGCACGGGGACGGGCATCATCGTCACCGGCCGTATCGCGCCGGATCTGAGCGGGCTGAAGCTCGAGGCCTCGCCGATGGCGTCGATCCCCCTCCCGGTCGATGTGTCGAACGCGGGCTTCGAGACGCTGGTGGTCGGAGAGGATCGAGTGCTGGCCTTGTACGAGGCCAACGGAGCCCTCGTGAATCCGGGAGCGGCCGCCGAGAGCTTCGATCGCGCGTTGACGCCCTCCCGAAAGCTGCCGCTCCCACCGATCGAATACCGCATCACCGACGCGACGTCGATGGATGAGGAGGGCCGGTTCTGGGTGATCAACTACAACTACCCCGGCTCCCAGAAGCACTTCAAGCCGGCGCCGGATCCCTTCATGGCCCGGTACGGCACCGGACCGACCCATGCCCGGAAACCCGAGGTGGAGCGCCTCATCGAGCTGCAGGTGAAGGCGGACGGCATCGTGCTCACCGGTCGCCCTCCCCTGCAGCTTCAGCTCATCGAGGGAACAGGCCGGAACTGGGAGGGGCTGGTGCGGCTGGATGACCGGGGCTTCCTGATGGTGACCGACAAGTTCCCGAAGACGCTGCTCGGCTTCGTGCCTGGGCCGTGATCCCGGGCCCTATGCGGCGGGCCCGGAGTGGCAGACCTGTTGCTGGCAACAGCAGTGTTCAGGGGGCGCCCATGCCTGGACACACGCGTTACCAGGGTCACGGCGGGTAGGCGGCCCCTCGCGCCCCAAGCTCATTCCCAAACCCCATGAATCGTTGAACTCATTGGAAAGCCGAGCAGTCCACGTCCCGCTGGCTTGTCGCATGCAGGGCCCCACCACGCACGCAAGCGCTGGCCGGGTGGAGAGCCCATGCGCCGGAGGAATCGATCATGAAGCAGGACGTAAGGGGCATGCACCTGTGGGCCTTGTTGGGCGGGGTAATCTGGATGGCCTGTGGGGCGCCCACCGAGGAGAAAGGACCAGGTGCCGAGCCAGCCCTGAACACCCAGGAGCAAGCGCTGTGCTCGGGGCTGGGCGTGAGCGCGCTGACGCTGGACGGGATCAGTTCGTTCGAAGGAGAGCTTGCGGGCGGCGGCACTTACGAGGTGAATGGCCTCGCAGCCGGGGTTCGGCTGGAGTACCGGGTGGATGGAACCCTCGCCACGGCGGATGAGCGCCTGGGGGTCCAGGGTGAGTGGTCCTACAGCCAGTTGGACGTGAGCTGTGGCGTGCACTCCGTGGAAGTGATTGCCTACCCCATGGTGGTTGACAGCAATGGCAACCGCACCACGTGCTTCACCGTCTCCAAGGTGTTGTTCCAGAACGTCCCGCAACCCTGCCCCGGGGTGTCGGCGGGCAGCAATCACACGGTGGAGGTGAAGGCAGACGGCACCGTGCTGACGTGGGGTTCCAACAGCTACGGTCAGTTGGGGAGTGGAAATCGAGCCCCTCGCAACACCCCCCAGGTGGTGAGAGGACTGAGCAACGTCATTGCCGTGTCCGCGGGCTTCTACCACTCGGTGGCGCTGAAGGATGACGGCACCGTGTGGACGTGGGGCTATAACAGCTACGGTGAGCTGGGAGATGGGACGACCGCCATGCGGGTCCTGCCCGTCCAGGTCGAGGGCCTCAGCGACGTCGTCGCCGTGTCCGCGGGCGCCTACCACACGCTGGCGCTCAAGGCGGACGGCACCGTGTGGGCGTGGGGATACAACTTCTATGGCCAGCTCGGCGATGGGACGACAACCCAGCGCAATGCGCCAGTGCAGGCTTCGAGCCTGAGTGGCATGGGCTCCATCTCAGTGGGAGCATTCCACTCGGTGGCCTGGAGGAAGGACAATACCGTGTATGTCTGGGGCTACAACGGCTTCAGCCAACTGGGAGATGGGACGACCAACCCTCAGCCGACACCCATGAGGGTGACGGGCCTGTTCAACGCCGCCTCCGTGACGGCGGGCCTGTACCACACGCTGGCGCTGGAGAAGAGCGGCACCGTGTGGGCGTGGGGCTACAACGCCAATGGCCAGCTCGGCGATGGGACGACGACACTTCGCGCGTACCCTGTGCAGATATTGGGGCTCAGCGGCGTCACCCGCCTCGCCGCGGGATACATGCACTCCGCGGCGCTGAAGCAGGACGGCACCGTCTGGAGCTGGGGCGACAACGCCCTCGGTCAACTTGGCAACGGGACGACCGCCAGAAGTCTCACACCCGTACAGGTGAGTGGCCTCACGGACGTCCTGGGACTCGACGCGGGGAGCGACTACACGGTGGCGATGAAGACGAATGGCACCGTGTATGCCTGGGGAGCCAACTCCTCCGGCCAGCTCGGTGACAGCACCGCCACCGTGCGCATGGCGCCCGTCCCAGTCGTGCCCTCCCCCATCAAGCGGGTGAGCGCCGGCATGGAGCACACGGTGGTCCTGACCCAGGATGGCAAGGTCTACGCATGGGGAGCCAACGCCCATGGCGAGCTCGGCGACGGGTCAACCGTGCGTCGCCTCGTGCCCGGTGCACCGGTGTCGAACATCGACGGCGTCACCGACATCAGCACGGGCACCTACCATACCCTGGTGTTGAAGGCGGACGGCACCGTGTGGGGATGGGGCGACAACTTCTATGGCCAGCTCGGAGATGGGACCACCCTTCAGCGGACGAGGCCCGTGCAGGTGTTGGGCCTCAGTGACGTCATCGCCCTGAGCACCAGCAGCTCCCACGTGCTGGCGTTGAAGGCGGACGGTACCGTGTGGGTGTGGGGCTCCAACGGCTATGGCCAGCTCGGGGATGGGACCAAAACCAGCAAGCTCACTCCCGTCCAGGTGGCGGAGCTGGACAGCGTCATCGCCGTGAGCGCGGGTGTCCGGCACTCCGTGGCGTTGAAGGCGAACGGCACCGTGTGGGCGTGGGGCGATAACACGAACAACCAGATGGGGGATGGGACGACCGTCCAGCGGCTGAGCCCCGTGCAGGTGTCTCCCCTCTCGGATGTCGTCGACATTGCCGCGGGCGGCTACCACACCGTGGCCCTGCGCCAGGGGGGCGATGTCTGGAGCTGGGGCTATAACGGCGAAGGCCAACTGGGAGTTGGGACCACCAGCGTCCGCTCCACGCCAGGGGCAGTCAACGCGCTCAACGGTGTCAGCGGCATCGCCTCCAGGGGTGCCTCCACCGTCGCGGTGAAGCTGGACGGCACTGTTTGGACCTGGGGGCACAACTTTGCGGGCCAGCTCGGGGATGGGACGACCACCAGCCGGCTGGTGCCGGTGCAGGTGCCCGGAATCGCCCCCATCACCGCCGTGGCCTCGGGCTTCTACCACACAGCCGCGGTGAAGCGGGACGGCACCCTGTGGATCTGGGGTTACAACCTTGCTGGCCAGCTCGGGGATGGGACGACCACCAATCGGCTGACGCCGTTGACGTTGATGAACTTCGTGCAGCCACAGCCATGAGTGGTGACACCTGAGCGTTCATACCGCGACAGCTTTTGGATCAGGCGCAAGCAATGCAGATCGCCCTGGGCTGTCGAGCTCGGACGAGCGCCTGACCCACCTCGAGGAGGCAATGCCGGACACTTTCGTTCCGGTGGAGAAGCCGTGCCCGGCCGTGCTGTATCATCGTCGCGTGACGACACAACGCACGCTCACCGACCTGATGGCTGAGGTGTCCGGCCGCCGCATCCCCGGCTGGGGATCGCCGCAGGATCTCGGCTTCGATCGCGCGACGGTCACGGCCGCCTGGCTGGCGAGCGACGATCCACTGGCGATGCTGCTCCTGCTCGCCGCGCTGTACCCCCGACGCGAAGAGGAGAAGTGCGTCGAGCTGGTGACCGAGATGTCGTTCTTCCGTCCCATGTGGCTCGAAGCAGACTCGATGAGCCGCCGCCGCAGTGGCATGAATTTCAATGGTACGACTCCGTTCCGCTTCATTCGGCTCTATCATCTGCTGCAACGCGACTTGCAGGTGATCGAGGACTCCGAGCGGTCGCGGCTCGAGCCCAAGCTCGGCGCGGCGATCCGCGTCGTCGTCCCCGATCCGTTCACGCTCGTCGGGCCCGCCGCGTAGGGCCCGGGGATGAACAAGTCGCTCGCCGAAGTCCTCGCGGCTCCGCAGCAGCGCGTTCCGGGCGCTTCCCATGCCGCCCGTTCGGTCCACGCAGCGTCCACCGCGGAGGCACACCTGGCCCCCCATCAGAATCGAGGGCCGATCCATTTCCTGCGTGCTATGGCGCTCCGCGCTCCTGGGTGATGACTGCTCCCAGGGGCGGAGTTGATAGCCATCGCTTCACAGGAGATCCGCCGTGCCCCCCACCCCTCCCTCCCCCCTGGTGACAGGAACGGAATACGAACGCCTGCTGTCCAGCCTCCGGCTGAAGAGCCCCTGGGCGCTCGATGGCCGCACCCCGTCCGCACCGCTGGAGGCCCTGGACGGTGCGCGCGCGGCCGCAAACGTGCGGGAGAGCCGGGTCGACCACGGAGCATGGCGCTCGGTGGTGGACGTCATCGATGAGCAGTGCCAGCTGCATGCGGACCGCATCGCGCTCTCGGACGCGACTTCGGAGACGACCTATGCGCGGCTGCGGGAGCGCACCCGCACCCTGGCCGCGACTCTGCGGGCCCGGGGTGTCGGACGCGGTGACGTCGTCACACTCGTGCTGGACCGGGGCCCCGCCTTCGTGGAGCTCGCGCTCGCCGTCTGGCGGGTCGGAGCGGCCTATCTCCCGCTGGCGCCGTCGCATCCCGCGGCGTGGCGGGAGGACATCATCCGCAGGGTGGGTGCGGTGCTGGTGGTCGGTGGGTCAGCAGACAGCGCGGTGCCGGGTGTTCCCCACCTTGAACTCGGCGGAGCGCTCAGCGACGGCATGTCCGTGAACGAGGACGTGGCGCTCGCCCCGGAGGACCTGGCGTACATCATCTGTACGTCCGGCTCGACGGGCGAGCCCAAGCTGGTCATGACCGAGCATCGCGGGGTCGCCAACCTTCTCCATGCCCAGCGGGACTTCCTGGGCGAGCTGGGGCCGAACACGCGGGTGCTTCAGTTCTTCCACCCTTCCTTTGACGCCTCCCTGTTCGACCTCCTCATGGCGCTGCCCAATGGCGGTCGGCTGGAGACCCTTGATGCGTCGTCAATCTCCGGGGAGCCGCTGGCCCACGTGCTGGTGTCGCGGCGAATCACCCACGCGGTGTTGCCCGCGACAGTCCTCCGCACGCTGCAACCGGGCCGCTTCTCAGATCTCCAGATGCTGATGAGCACGGGAGACGTGTGCCTGCCGGAGACAGCCCGGCAGTGGGGTGCGCACCACCGCTTCATCAACGGCTACGGTCCGACGGAGGTGACGGTGGCCAGCACGCTCCAGGCAGTGGGTGCCGTGGACGGGGAGCGCGTGCCCATC
This sequence comes from Hyalangium versicolor, assembly GCF_020103695.1. Taxonomy (GTDB): domain Bacteria; phylum Myxococcota; class Myxococcia; order Myxococcales; family Myxococcaceae; genus Hyalangium; species Hyalangium versicolor. Next base: position 67,814 of record NZ_JAHXBF010000038.1, on the reverse strand, counting down.
GGGCGTCCCATCTCCAACTACCACGTGGTCATCCTCGACGAGCACCTGCGCGCGGTTCCCGACGGAACTCCGGGCGAGTTGTGCATCGGCGGAGAAGGAGTCGGGCGCGGATACCTGGGACGGCCCATCCTCACCGCCGAGCGGTTCATTCCAGATGCCTTCGGCCCGGTACCCGGAGGGCGCCTGTACCGCAGCGGAGACGTGGGCCGGAGGCTGCCGGACGGAACGCTGGAGTTCCTCGGCCGGCGCGACGACCAGGTGAAGATTCGCGGCGCGCGAATCGAGCTGGGCCAGGTGGAAGCGGCGCTGGCCGCGTTACCAGGGGTGCGGGATTCGGTCGCGCTCATGGATGGCACGGGGGAACGCCTGCTGGGCTACGTGATGCCGAACCCCGGAGCGGTGCTGTCGGGCGAAGCGGTGCGCGAGGAGTTGCGCCGCCGGCTGCCCGGCTACCTGGTGCCAGATGTGGTGGTGGTCGTGGAGGCCTGGCCGCTGAACACGAGCGGGAAGGTGGACCGGGCTCGGCTGCCTCGGCCACAGAGGACAGAGCGCATCGGCTACCAGCGGCCGGAGTCGCCCGGAGAGGAGGCCCTGGCGGCCATCGCGGCGGAGCTGCTGGGGATGGAGCAGGTGGGGCGACATGACAACCTGTTCGAACTGGGAGGGCATTCGCTGTTCGCCACCCAGCTCGTGGCCCGGGTGCGTCGGGTGATGGGAGCGCAGTTGGAGCTGAGCGCGGTGCTCCAGGCCCCCACGGTCGCCCAGCTCGCGGCCGGGCTGAAGGAAGGGCCGAGCGGTGTGGACCTGGGCCCGAGGGGAAGCACGACACAGGCCGCGATCGCACCTTCGTATGGTCAGGAGCGGGTGTGGCTGATGCACAAGCTCAACCCGGACGCGCGGGCCTACCACACGCAAGCGGTGTTCCGGCTGGCGGGCGCCCTGGACCTCACGGCGCTGCATGCGAGCCTCACCGACATCGTCCGGCGTCACGACGTGATGCGCACCCGCTTCCCGGAAGTGGATGGGGAGCTGCGGTGCGAGCTGGAGCCACCCTGGGAGGTGGAGGTTCCGCTCCAGGACTTCAGCGGCGTGGGCGAACACCAGCTGGCGACACGGGTCGGCGAGGCGGTTCGCGACGTGGTCCAGGCCCCCTTCTCTCTGGCGGAGGGCAGGCCGTTCCGCTGGCGGCTGCTCCGGCTGGGCGCGGAGGAGCACGTCTTCGTGCACGTCGAGCATCACGTCGTGCACGACGGCTGGTCCTTCAACGTCTTTGTCCGAGAGCTGATCAACGGCTACGCCGAGCACGTGCGCCACGGCCGGGTACGGCGCCCGGCGCTCGCTGTGCAGTATTACGACTACGCGCGTTGGCAGCGGGAGTGGGTGAACACCGAGGCCGCGAAGGCGCAGCGCCGCTTCTGGCGTGAGGCCCTGGAAGGGGCGGAGACCCAGCTCCAGCTCCCGCGCCGAGCGGCGCCTGGCACCCGCCGGTTCCGTGGCGTGGCGCCCCGGATGGAGCTGGACGGGGAACTCGCGCGCCGCCTGCAGGACCTGGCGGACCGGAACAACACGTCGCTCTTCACCACGCTCCTCACGGCGTTCTTCGTGCTCCTCCACCGCTACACCGGCTCCCAGGACCTGCTCGTGGGCTCCGCGGTCGCCAACCGGCGCTGGCAGCAGACCGAGGGCCTGCTGGGCATGTTCGTCAACACGGTGGTGCTGCGCGGCCGGCTGAACGGAGATCCCTCCTTCACGGAGTTCCTGGCGCGCGTGCGGCAGAACGCCCTGGCGGTCTTTGACCACCAGGAGCTGCCGTACGAGCTGATCTTCGCGGAGTCGCCCGCGCGGCATCAGGGTGGGCTCAACCCGTTGATCCAGGCGATGTTCAACTTCCACGACACGCCGGTGGGCACGCTCGATGCGTCGCCGCTCGATGTCACCATCGTGGAGGGCTTGAGCAACGGCTCCGCCAAGTTCGAGCTGTCCGTCGTCGCGGTGCCCCTCTACGCGGAGCCGGGGTACACCAGCCGGCTGGCCGGGGACGTGGTGAGCATCCCCCGCTCCGAAGCCACCGTGCGCTCCAGTCCTCGCGCGTCGCTGAGCGGCATCTTGCTCGCGTGGGAGTTCGACTCGGACCTCTTCGAGGACTTCTTCATCACGGGCATGCTGTCCGCCTATCAGGAGCTGCTGCGCTCCATCACCGCCGCCCCGGACACGCGGGTGTCCAGGCTCGCGTTGATGAACGACGTGGACCGGCGGGCGCTCGTCGTCGCAGGCCCCCGGCGGGACTCCCCGGCCAGGCGCCTGACCGACTTCGTCCTGGAGTGGGCGGAACGCACGCCGGATGCGATCGCCGTGGCATCGGGCCCCGTGCCCATGTCCTATCGCGTGCTCACCCAGCAGGCCGAGCGGTTGGCGCGGCACCTGCGGGGGATGGCGCTCGGCCGTGAGGACGTGGTGGCGGTGTGTGCTCCGCACACGGCGGAGCTCGTCGTGGCCCAGCTCGGAGTGCTGCTGACGGGCGCGGCCTTCCTTCCATTGGATCCCAGCCATCCTCCGTCCCACTTGAGGCGGGTGGTCCAGGACGCGGGCGCCCGCACGGTGGTCACGACCGCGGCGCTGGCCGGAAGAGTCCCGGGCTTCCCGCTCGTCGTGCTCGATGACGTGCCCGACGCTCCCGGCGTCACGCTGCCCCAAGGCAGCCCCTCCGACCTTGCGTACGTCATCTCCACGTCCGGTTCCACGGGCCGGCCCAAGGCGGTGCAGGTCGAGCACCGTTCGGCGGTGGCCCTCCTGCACGGCACGGAGACACTCGACCTGGGGCCGGGCCAGACGATGCTGGCGTTGATGCCGGCCTCCTTCGATCCTTCGGTGCTCGAGGTCTGGGGCGCGCTGGTGAACGGCGCCGCGATCCACTTCCTGCCTCCTGGCTGGGATGTGCGCGGGCTCGCGCGGTGCCTCATCGACCATCGCATCACCCACGTGGTGATTCCGCCCGCGGTCCTGGCTCCGCTGGTGGCCGAGTACCCAGAGGCGTTCGATGCCCTGGAGCGGGCGATCATCGGAGGAGACGTCTTCCCACCGGAGGCATTCCGCGCGCTGCGGCGCCGCGGCTTCACGAAGGCGGTGAACGTCTACGGGCTCACCGAGACGACCATCATGGCCAGCGGCCAACGGCTGGCGGACTGGGACGACGCCGGAGCCGCCAGCGTGCCCATCGGCCGAGCGCTGGCCAACGTCCACCTCGCCGTGCTGGATGCGTTCTCGCAGCCGGTGCCCCCGGGTGCGATCGGGGAACTCTGTATCGGCGGTCCCGGTATCGCGCGGGGATACGTGGGCATGCCGGAACTCACTGCCGAGCGGTTCGTAGAGGATCCGTTCTCATCGCTTCCCGGCGCGCGGATGTATCGCAGTGGAGACATGGGCCGCTGGCGTCCTGGAGGCGTGCTCGAATTCCTGGGCCGCCGCGATGAGCAGGCGAAGGTCCGAGGCTTCCTGGTGGAGCTGGCCGAGGTGCGCGCGGGCCTGTCCTCCCACCCTGGAGTGACCGATACCCTCGCGGTCATCGACCGGACCGGCGGCGAACCGCGGGTCGTGGGGTATGTCATCGCCGAGCCGGGCGCCGAGCTGTCGGGTCCCGCCGTGCGCGAGGACCTGTTGCGCAGGCTGCCCGCGCACCTGGTGCCCTCGGAGGTCGTGGTGCTCGACGCGTGGCCGTTGAACCCCCACGGGAAGATCGATCGGGCCCGCCTGCCCACCTCTGGAAGGCGCACGGAGGCCCTCACGGCCCCGAGGACCGAGCTCGAGGTCCGCATCGCCTCGGTGGTAGCCGAACTGCTGGACCAGCCGCAGGTCGGCGTCCACGAGAGCTTGTTCGCGCTCGGCATGCATTCGTTGCAGGCCATGCGGCTCGCCTCGCGGTTGAGCCGGATGGTGGGCCGAGAAGTCGGACTCGCCACCCTCCTCGCGGGCCCGACCATCGCGCAGCTGGCGGAAGTGCTGACGGTGCTGCCGGCCGCACCGGCCACCATCAGGAGACTGCCTCGCGCATGACGACCGCGTTCCCCATGTCCTTCGCACAACAGCGGCTGTGCTTCCTGCACTGGGTGGACCCCACGGGGGCCGCCCACAGTGCGGTCCGCTGCTACCGGGTGACGGGCCCGTTGGACCTGCGCGCCCTGCGTGAGGCCCTGGACGTGCTGGTGGCCCGGCACGAACCCCTGCGCACGGTCTTCCCGCTGGGAGCGCACCAGCACGTCTCACCCGACGGCCGCGGACGCCTGCACATCGTGGACGTGGCGGACGAAGCGGAAGCGTTGCGCCACGCGGAGGCGGAGGTGGCTCGGCCCTTCGATGTCGAACACGGCCCGCTGCTGCGGCTCACCGTGGCGCGGCTGGATCCGGAGACGCACTTCCTCGTCTTCGCGTCGCACCTGCTGGTGGCGGATGGCTGGTCTCTGCAGATCTTCTCCGAGGAGCTGGCCATCGCCTATCGCGCGGCCCTCCTCGGGGAGTCCACTGGCTTGCCCGAGCTGCCCGTGCAGTATGCGGACTGGGCCGCGTGGCAGCGGGAGCAGCTCACCCCGTCCCGGCGAGAGGAGTTGTCGCGCTGGTGGCGGGAGCAGCTGTCAGGGATTCCCCTGGTGTTGGACCTTGTCCCGCCCCGTCCCGCGCTGGGGCAGGGCCGTCGCGTGCACCGCGTTCTTCCCGCCGACGTCACCCAGGCGGTGCGCACCTTCGCGAGCGCCGAACGCCAGACCGTCTTCACGGTGCTGGCCGCCGCGTGCGGAGTCATCCTCGGGCACAGAGCGGGCCGACAGCAGGTGCTGTTGGGGCTGGCCGTGGCCAACCGTGACCTGCCGGAGGTCGAGCGCGTGCTCGGCTTCTTCGTCAACACCGTCGTGCTCCAGGTGGACCTGCGCGGCGACCCCGACTTCCGCGAGCTGCTCCGCCGCGTGTCCGAGACCACGACGTCCGCGTACGCGCACAAGGACCTGCCCTTCGAACAGCTCGTCGCCGACCTCGCGCCCCCGCGAGATCCCACCCGGTCTCCGGTCGTCCAGGTGAACTTCGCCTACCACCCGGTGGGCACCGCGGGCGCACTGGCCCTGCATGGCTGCACGGTGACGGAGCCTCTGTTGGATCTCCCTACCGCGAAGTTCGAACTCACCTTGCGCGTCGAGGACCACGCCGACGGCCCGACCCGCGTATGGGCCGAGTTCGACGAGAGCCTGTTCGACGCGGGATTCGTCGTCGCGCTGCTGGCGGCCTACGAGGAAGTCCTCCGCGCGGCGGCTCCCGGTACTCGGGTGACGGGCCTGCTCTCCGCCCGGAGCGGGACCGAACAACGCCTCACCCGCATCTTCGCCGACGTGCTGGGCGTCGACTCGATCGACCCCTACGACGACTTCTTCCGGCTCGGCGGCCATTCCCTGCAACTTGTCGAGGTCGCGGCCCGAATCCGGACCGAACTGGGCCGGGACCTCGGATTGCGTGAGTTGTATCAACATCCCACCCCGGCGGGTGCCGCCGCGCGTCTTGAACAGACAGGAGCATCCCGATGAGCGATTCCTATCCCTTGCCGAAAGACTGGCAGTACCCGTTGGATCCTCCGCCTGGCTACAAGCGGCTCCGCCAGGAAGCCCCGGTGTGCCCCGTTCGGACGTGGGACGGCAACACGCCTTGGTTGATCACCCGTTACGAGGACGTCCTCGCGGCCCTGGGGGATCCGCGCCTGAGCCTGGACTCGTCGCTGCCAGGGTTTCCGCACACGTCGCCCTCGTCGGCGGCGCGCCAGGGGCGGCCCTTGCCGTTCCCGTTCCTTCCCGACGCGGAGTACCGGGCGCAGCGAGCGATGGTGATGCCGGAGTTCGCGCCCCGGCGGATGGAGCCCCTGCGGACACAAATCCAGGCCACGGTCGACGAGGTGCTCGACGCGATGCTGGCCGGGCCACGTCCCGCCGATCTGATTTCGGGCTTCGCGCTTCCGGTGGCCATGCGAGTCATCTGTGATCTGCTCGGCGTGCCCCGAGCGGATGCGGAACACCTGCACGTGCTCAGCAGGACGATTGGCTCCCGCTCCTCGTCACGGGAGGTGGCGGAAGGAGCGCTGGACGCGCTGGATGGCTACTTCCAGAAGCTGCTGGACGCGAACAAGGCCCAGCCTGGCGACACGCTCGCCGGACGCATCGTGGCCGAGCAGGTGTTGCCGGGACGATTGAGCGAGCGGGACGCTGTCGCCCTGTTCCATGCGCTGTTCTACGCGGGGCACGGGCCGTCCGCGTACATGATGGGCATGGGAGCGCTGGCCCTGCTGCTCGACCCGGAGCAGCTCGGCGTGTTCCGCGCGATGGAAGACCCCGAGGAGGTGGCCGCGGCTGTGCAGGAGTTGTTGCGCTACGTCACCGTCTCACACATCGGCCGGCAGCGCGCCGCCACGGAGGACGTCACCATCGGGGGGCAGCTCATCCGCGCCGGTGAAGGCGTCCTCGCCCAGGCGGACTCGGCGAACCGGGACGCAGCGGTCTTCACGAATCCGGACAAGCTGGACCTGCGCCGCGAGCCGCACCGCAACCTCGCGTTCGGTCACGGCATCCACCTGTGCACCGGACGCATGCTCGCGCTCATCGAACTCGAGGTGGTGTTCCAAACGCTGTTCCGGCGCATCCCCACGCTGCGGCTGGCCGTGCCCCTGGAACAGATCCCCTTCAAGAAGGACGAGAACCTGCTCGGCGCGCACGAGCTGCCGGTCACCTGGTAGCGCAGGCCCGTGCCCCGGATGCGCAGCGGTTGATGCGGTCACCTCAGCGCGACAACCCTTCTTCAGTTGCTGCCTCGCCGCTGCCTCAGGCGCCACTCTCTCCGCTGCCGCCTCCTCCTGCTGAGTCCTCGCCGCCTCGTGTGCGCAGGAACTCCTGGCTCCACTGGCCCAGCTCCTCAGGCGCGCGGAAGAGGGCGCTGCGAGCGCGCAAGGGTTTGAGGGCCTCCAGTGCTTCCGCGGCGTTCGCCGGGCGCCGGTCCGGATTCTTCTCCAGCATCCGCAGCATGAGCGACACCAGGCCCGCTGGCATCTCCGGCCGGCTCTCCATCGGCGGCTCGAGGACCTTCTCGCGGATGGCCTTCATCTCGGCCAGGGGATCGTTCCGTTGATAGAAGGGGTGGTGCTTGAAGAGCATCTCGTAGAGCAGCAACCCGAGCCGGTACACGTCCGTGCGCGCATCGCTGCGCGGGTGGGAGGGGTCCAGTTCTTCGGGCGCCATGTCCGCCATGGATGGGACGACGGAGCTGACGTAGCCGCCGATCGACCGCCGTGTCTGAATGGCCTCGCGGCCGAAGCCCAGGTACATCAGCCGCACGCCTCCGTCTGGCAGCACCCAGACCGTGGCCGGATCGAGCAGGTAGTGGCGCAGGCCCGCTCGGTGGATCTCCGCCAGCGCTTCCGTCACCTGTGTGGCCACCCAGATGCAGGACTCGACGCTCAGGGGCCGCAGGCCCTTCATGAACCTGGGGTAGATGCGATCCTTGAGCGGCACGCCTGTCAGGTCCTCCCAGAGCTGGAAGCATTCATCCTCCAGGTGGCCCGCCTCGAGCAGTGGGGGCAGGTTGCGGTGCTGGACGGCCTGGGCCCGCCGTACCTCCTCCAGCCAGTCGGCTACCAGTTCCCCGTCCTGGCCTCCCTCGAGCATGGGCAGGCGAGCGAGCAGTACAGTCCGCGCGCGCTGCCGGTCCCAGGCCCGAGAGACCGTACATCTCCAGAACGAGGACACCAGCGTGCCCTGATCGAAGCGAGGGAGGGCCAGCCGCAGCTCTCGCCAGAGCCGCTCGGCGATGCTCTGGACCTCGGGCACGTCCTCGATCGGAGTGACTCCCGAGGGAACGTCGGGCGTGCCGGAGACGAGCATGAACAAACGCGCCCTGGAGGACTGGCGCTGGTGCTCCAGCAGCAACCGTTGGAGGACCAGCTGGCGCGTGCCTGGCATCAAGAGGAAGGCGATCGGATCCTCGTCAGCAGTCAGCTGCGAGGTGGCGTGGAGCGGCGACTCCACGTAGCTCACCTTGCCGGCCCCCAGCTCCGTGAACGCCCGGCCCAGCGCGAAGAGGCGGTCGCTGTCCTTGCCGATGAGCACCACTCGAGCAGCCATGATCCACACCTTGCCGAGACTGAAACCCCGCCGCTGGCGCGGCCTCCGATAACAAAGCGAGCCTACCATGACGGCTCACGCGTCCTCCCTCACCTCCATCGGCTTCGATGCCCAAGCTTGGGGGACGCTCAGCCCTTCTTCGCGGGCTCGCCCGACCGCTGAGCAGGCTCAAGCCGTAGATCATCGTGCTCGAATCGCGCTCTCCCCTCCCGCCTACTTTACGTACGCCAACACCCTTAAGCCTGCCTCCGCACCGCTCGCAGGCCAACACGTCCAAGTCGAACGACAAGCCCGCGCCTGGTAGGATGGAGGTATCCGATGATGATTACCCTTCCCTCCCGTCTGGCACCGCTCATCGAGCAGAGAGTGTCCGAACTTCGGGATTCCACGGACACAGGCCCACTCGGGGAAGACTACCGGAGCATCGCCATCCACTATGGGGCGCTACCGCTCTATGCGGACATCGGTGGGTGCATCGCGCTCAAGCCCACGGGTGAGTGGCTCTTCTTTCACAGCAACCAGCGCTGGAACCCACCTGAAGAGGTGGAACCCCTGGACGCCAATGCCTGGCGGGCCCAGGCCCTCCGGGTCGGGAGCAAGAAGTATCCCGAGCTGGCGGAGATGCTTCCCCGGAGGCCCGACGGCGCCAGAGACTGCGAGCCCTGCTCTGGCAGGGGCCATTTCGGTAGTAGGGACTGCGCCTGGTGCGGTGGATTGGGGTGGAGGTGAAGTCAAAGCCGGGACAAGGCTCCACTTTCAAGGTCACGCTTCCGCTTGTGGGACCGGGGGCTGGCGGGACCGAGTCGTAGACGGCATCGGTCAAACGTTCGTGGACATCTGAAGCGACGAGAACTCACCGTAGCCGCAGGCTGGCATCAGAGGCGGCGCGGCGCCGGACGTCCACCAACAATGCTTCCCTTGCCAAGAGCATCATGAAGCCATTGGCAGGCCTCACCGGACCCGGAGCACAGCGCCGCGCTGACGCTCGCGAGCTCCACGTGCAGCGGTGACGAGAGCCTCGAGGGTTGACCTTGGGGATTTCCCCTATCTCGTGACTTCGCGAGCGGGCGGAGCCTTGATGTCAGGCCTCACGGCTAAATACACATTTGCGTATCGACGTTCGCGATGCCCTCACAGGGTTGCCCGAGCTGTGGGTGGGCGCGATGTGATGCCTGGAGCAACTGCAATCTCACCATGAGGGAGAACATCGTTGAAACCGATTGCAAAGACTTTTTTCCAAGCAGTGTCGTTGCTCTGTGCCCTGGTCGCATGTGGAAGTGAGCCCCCCAGCGGCACGCAGGCCCAGGCCGAGCCCCGGCCAGAGGTGCCATCAGCAGAGGCGCCTCAACACCTCATTCAAGCGCTCGCCGGGGACTGCACCGACACCGTCCCGCTCAGCGCCAGCACGCCCGTGACGGGGCTCGGTGCGGCGACGCAGGGCTGGTCCTGCCTCTACGCGCTGCAGGTGCCCATTGGAGCCGTCAACCTCAAATTCATCACGAGCGGGGGTACGGGGGACGCGGACCTGTACGTGAAGTTCAATGCCGAGCCGACGAGCACCACCTATGACTGTCGCGGCCAGACCGGGGGCAACAGCAACGAGAGCTGTACCCTTCCGAGCCCCGTGTCAGGCACCTGGTACGTGCGGCTGCAGGGAAGAACCCAGTTCTCGGGGGTCACCCTGACGGGCTCGTACCAGAAACCCAGCAACTGCGACTACGTCACCGCTCTGACCCAAGGGACGCCCGTGAGCTACCCCAGCGTGGCGTCCGGGGCCTGGGGCTGCATCTACGCGCTGGAGGTGCCGGCGGGCGCCACCGACATCAAGTTCACCACGAGCGGGGGATCGGGAAACGGCGACCTGTACGTGAAGTATGGCTCCGAGCCCACCCTCAGTTCCTATAGCTGCAGGTCGGCGAGCCTGAGCAACGCCGACAGCTGTGTCATCCCGACGCCGCAGGCGGGCACATACTATGTGCGGACATACGGGACGAACAGCGCCTCGGGCGTCAGCCTGACGGGCTCGTACTTCGAAGAGTGCACCACCGTCAGCTCGCTGACTCCAGGCACCGCCGTGGGCAACCTCAACGCGCCGGCCAACCGCTGGTCCTGCACCTATGCCCTGCAGGTGCCGGCGAGAGCGACGAACCTCCAGTTCATCACGAGCGGGGGCACGGGGAATGCGGACCTCTACGTGAGGTTCGGCGAGGCGCCGACCCAGGACACATATGACTGCAAGTCCTCGGGCACCACCAGCGCCGAGACCTGCACCATCCCGTTGGCGCAGGGCGGCACGTACTACGTGCGGCTCATGGGCCCCGCCGCCTACTCGGGCGTGAGCCTGACCAGTTCGTACGGGCTCGGCAAGCCCATGGGCTGCACTGGCACCAACGCGCTCGCCAACGGCACGGCCGAGGGTAACGTCAGCGCGCAGGCCAATGATTGGTCCTGCGTCTACGCCCTGGAGGTGCCGCCGGGCGCCAGCAACCTCCGGTTCGTCACGAGCGGCGGCGTGGGGAACGGCGACCTGTACGTCAAGCGGGGCCTGGTCCCGACCGACACCTCCTATGACTGCAAGTCCGCTGGCGACACCACCAGCGAGACCTGCGCCCCGACGACCGCCCAGACGGGCACCTGGTACGCGCGGGTCTATGGCCCCGCGGCCTTCTCGGGCGTCAGCCTGACGGGCTCGTACAGCGCCGTCGGCCCGTTGCCCTGCAGCAGCGTGCTGCCTCTGTCCAACAACACCGTGGCGAGCAGCGTGAGCGCGTCCGCATCGACCTGGTCCTGCCTCTACACCCTGGACGTGCCCGCGGGGGCCACGAACCTCAAGTTCGTCACGAGCGGCGGCTCGGGGGACGGCGACCTGTATGTGAAGTTCGGCTCCGCGCCGACGGATGCCTCGTATGACTGCAAGGCCTCGACGACCAGCTCCGCCGAGACATGCACCATCAACGTCGCGCAGCCAGGCACCTACCACGTGCGAATGCTGGGCTACACCTCGTTCTCGGGCGTCAGCCTGACGGGCTCGTACACCTCCACGGTCCTCCCCAATGGCACGGCCGTGACGGGGCTGGCCACGACGTGGGCGGGCTCCTGGTCTCCCCTCTACACGCTGGAGGTGCCGCCCGGCGCCAGCAACCTCCAGTTCGTGACGAGCGGGGGCTCGGGGGACGCGAACCTGTACGTGAAGTTCGGCTCCGCGCCGACGGACACCTCGTATGACTGCAAGTCGACGGGCACCTCCACCAGCGAGACCTGCACCCTCCCCGTGGCGCGGGCGGGCACCTGGTACGCGCGGGTGTATGGGCCCACCCCGTACACGGGCGTCAGCCTGAAGGGCTCGTACACGGCGGGCAGCCCCCCGACCTGCACCGGAGTCCTCCCGCTCTCCAGCGGCACAGCGGCGGGCCCCCTCGGCGCGTCGACGGCGGGCTGGTCCTGCACCTACGCCCTGGAGGTGCCGGAGGGCGCGGGCAACCTGCGGTTCTTCACGAGCGGCGGCTCGGGCAACGGCGACCTGTACGTGCGGCGTGGCTCCGCGCCAGACAGCACCACCTATGACTGCAAGTCCTCGGGCACCACCACGAGCGAGACGTGCAGCATCCCGGCGGCGCAAGGCGGCACCTGGTACGTGCGGGTGTATGGCACGAGCGCCTTCTCGGGGGTCAACCTGACCGGTGCGTACACTGCCATGGACTGCAACGTGGCCCTGCCCAACGGCTCGCCGGTGAGCCAGCTCTTCGCGGGGGCTGACTCCTGGTCCTGCACCTACGCCCTGGACGTGCCCGCAGGGGCCAGCAACCTCAAGTTCACCACGACCGGCGGCGTGGGCAATGCCTCGATGTACGTGCGGTACGGCTCCGCACCGGACGGCAACGCGTTCGACTGCAAGTCCTCGGGGGCCACCACAAGCGAGGCCTGCACCGTCCCCGTGGCACGGGCGGGCACCTGGTACGTGCGGCTGTATGGCGCCAGCGCCTTCTCGGGCGTCAGCCTGACGGGCTCGTACAGCTCCAGCAACTGCACCCAGGAGCTGTCGAACAACGTGCCGGTGCGCGGCCTCTCCGGGAGCGCCGACACGTGGTCCTGCCTCTACACCTTGGAGGTGCCCGCGGATGCCACCTCGCTCACGTTCAGCACCTCCGGTGTCTCGGGGAGCTCCTCCCTGTACGTGAGGCATGGCTCCGCACCGGATGGCACCACCTATGACTGCAAGTCCACTTCCTACTGCACCCCTCCGGCGCAGGCAGGGATCTGGTACGTGCGCCTGCAGACGACCACGGGGTTCTCGGGCGTCAGCCTCACGGGCACGTACATCCCCTCCATCCCGCTCTCCAATGGCATCCCGATGACCCACATCAACGGGCTGGGCGACTCGGTGGCCTACACCCTGCAGGTGCCCGCGGGTGCCACCAACCTCCGGTTCGTCACGAGCGCGGAGACGGGGAGTACGGGGAACAGCGATCTGTACGTGAGGTTCGGCTCCACCTCCAGCGCGACCGTCTGCGAGTCCAAGGGCAGCACCCACAGCGAGACCTGCAACATCGCGCTGCCCGAGGCAGGCACCTACTTCGTGCAGCTCGATGGGACGGGCTCCTACTCGGGCGTCACCCTGACGGGCTCCTACAACACCACGAGCCCTGTGCCCCCCGCCAACGACACGTGCGCCACGGCGCAGACGCTCGTCTTCGACAGCGCGGGCGTGGCCCACACCTGGGGAGACACCACACTGGGAGGAAACAGCAACGCCGCGGGGGATGCGTCCCCCACCTGCTCGCCCTCCGCCAAGGCCTCCGGTAACGACGTGGTCTATCACCTGACTTTGACGGAGCCTCGGAGCCTCGAGGTGTTCGTCACGCCGACGGATGCCCGGCTGGCGCCGGTCGTCTACCTGCGAAAGGCCGGGGACTGTGCGAGCCCGGTGGCCGCGACCGAGCTGGCCTGCAACACCACCGACGCCGATGGCTCGGGGCCCGTGAGCCTCTTCGTGCCGAACCTGCCGGCGGGCGAGTACTCGCTCTGGGTGGATGGAGGCGTCTACAAGAACTGGAGCGGGCCTACGTCCTTCGGGCGCTTCCTGCTCGAGGTCCAGCAGAACCCGCCCGTGCTGCCGCCGGTGAACGAGTCGTGCCAGACGGCGCAGCCGCTCGTCTTCAGCTACGGCGTCGCCCGGGCCGTGGGCGACACGCGCACCGCGTTGAATGACAACCCGCGAGGGTGCGGCGACTCCACCCCGCTGGGCGCTGGTGACGTGGCCTATGCCTATACGATCGAGGAGGAGCAGGATGTCCTCATCGAGCTGACGCCCTCCGAGCCCGCTCCGCTCTGGAAGCCGGTCTTCTCCCTGCGTGAGCGAGACTGCTCCGCGTATGAGGTGGAGGACAGGTGCACCCTCGCGACCTACGCGGGCGGGAAGATCTTGAGGCGCTTCACCCGGCAGGAACCAGGGACCTATGTCATCTGGGTCGATGGCTTGACGGCCAAGGACGCCGGCCCCTACGAGCTGAAGGTCACCCTCAGCAAGCCTTCGCGCAACACCTCTTGCAACAGGGCCGAGCCGCTGACGTTCAATGCCGCGGGGGACGTGTTCTTGCGAGGAGACAACTCGTATGCCGGCGACAGCACCTCGAGCGTGGGAAGGCCGACGTGCGGAAACTACGTCGACTATGGTGGGGACATCGTCTACAGCTTCACGGTTCCGTCCGGCCCTCCGCAGCAGGTGTCGTTCGTGGTGGAGCCGACCGTTGACAGTGACATGCTCCCCGTCGTGTCTCTGCGCAGAGCCTGCGCGCTCAACACCCGGGCGGATGAGCTCGTCTGCGTTCAGCTCGCCCCGAATGAGGCCCGTCACAACGTGGGGATCGCGGCCGCCCGGCTGGATCCGGGGACGTACTACCTCTGGGTCGACAGCAACGACCGGGATGGAGCCTTCAACCTGTATGGGCACATGGGCGCTCCCAACGACACCTGCGCGACCGCGCGTCCCCTCACCCTGGCGTCCGAGGCCATGCCCGCGGTGGCCACCTCGAACGTGGGGATGACGAACGACTACGGCCCCGGGAGCGCGAACCCCTATGGCGGCACGTGCGGCAGCTCGAGCGAGTCCACCGTGGACTCCGTGTACTCCTTCACGGCGCCCGCCAGTGGGAAGTACTACACCGACTCGAACGCGATGAGGTTCCTGGGCGAGTCGTGCGACCCTGTCGCCTGCTCGGCGAGCCCCGTCTTCGACGCCGTCGAGGGGCACACGTACTACTTCGTCCTCGACCATGATTACGGGTACTCGGGGACCCGCGAGCTGCGTCTCCGTCCGTATCCCTGGTGAGCGTCGCCAGCTCTCGAAGCGGGAGAGGCTGTAGCCTCTCCCGCGGCGTCGGCCTCGATGTCGAGCACGGGGCGGGGCGGTGCTGGCAGGAAAGCGCCCCCTCGCTCACCGGATGCAGGCGGAGGCGCGCAGCCCTCCCTGCAAGCGGAAGTCGATGGCCTGCACCTGGCTGGCATTGAAGTAGAACTCGACGAAATCCACATCCGCGAAGTTCACCCCAGGAAAGCGGGAGAACTCGACGTAGTACCTGCCGTCCTGGAGCAGGGTCGTGGTGTAGGAGGCGATCACGGAATTGCTCCTCACGGTGGTGGTCAGGAGCACGGGGCGAATCGGGCTGCTGTCGTCCAGGTCTCCATTGATCTCCAGTTCGAACGCGCGAGCCCGGCTCAGGTTCGCGTTCAGGTCCCCCGTCGCCCCGTATTGCAGGGTGAGCCGGCCCGAAGTCGCAGATCCGGTAGCGTATGAGAGCTCGTGATTCGCGATGCTGGTGGTGAGGAAGTTGGTCACGTCCGACGCCGCCATGAGCGTCTTGCGCTGCCCGCCCAGCGTTCCCAGAAGGTTGGTCTGAGTCTCCTGAGCGCTGGCCTTCTGGGTATTGTTGAACGTGCCGGCCCACATGAGGTCGGCCATGCCATTGCCGGGCAGATAGCTCTGCGGCAGCTTCGCGATGAAATCATCGACAACGATGTCCGCGACCACGGTACCTGTCTGCAGGCAGTCGGCCGTGCGCAGCCCACCGATGAGCGTATAGTCGATGGAACTCACCGCGGAGGCGTCGAAGTCGAAGGAGATGTAATCCACGTCGGTGAAGTCGACGCCGCTGAACCGCGAGAAGGGAATCTGATACACGCCATCCCTGGCGAGGGAAACCTGCGCCGTGCCATAGCGCGTCAGGCCATTACTCCCCACGCGCACGGTGAGCAGGACCGGGCGAGGCGAGGCACTGTCGTCCATGTCGCCGTTGATCTCCAGTTCGAACGCCAGCTCCGAGGAGAGGTTCTTGTTGAGTTGAGTGGTCCCGCCGTACTCGAGCACGAGCCTCCCCGACTTTCCGGTCCCCGCGGCGTAGGAGAGGCTGCCGTCGAAAATACTCGTGGTCACTAGGTTGGACGGGGTGGTGGCGATCAAGGCGGCGGTGCGCTTCTCCCCCATGACACCCGACAGACCGGACTGGGACACCTTGTCTTCGGTTTTCGAGACTCCGCTCAATGTCCCCACCCACAACAGCTCGGACGTGATGGAGGTACCGGGGAGCGTCTGGGGGGGGACGGGATCGGTGAACGCGTCGATCTTGCGATTGGCGTGGGCGGTGCCGCCCGTGGCCACCACGAGAATGGCGGCGATGAGGAAGTGTTGGGCTTTCATGAGGGTGCTCCTGGGTGAGAGGGTGACAGCCGCCGGCCGCTAGTGCAGTCCACATGCCGGGGTGTCGTCCGAGGGAGCGGTACGTCCTCAAGAGGCGTCAGGTGAGAGTTCCACGCGTGGCGTGGCGGTCTTCCACGCGTGGAAACGAAGCACCGGGGGCGCGCTTTCTTGAAGGCGCTTGACGGCCTTTCCCCCATCCACTCTCATTGCCGGATGGCGAACACAACCACTCCGGCGGGCGGCGGCATCGGCGTCTACATCGATTTTGCCATCCTCGCGGAGCACGATGGCATCGCCGACAACGTGAAGAATCTCGCTGTCTCAGGCGGCTCCTGGGCAGTGACCTGGGGCCCGGCGTGGACGCTTACCGACTCGAACCTCGCCTATGCGGCCGAGTTCACGCCGACGGGGGCGACCGCTCCGACGATCGCCGCCGTCGTCATCCGCGGCACCGACGCGAAGGTCGATCCCCTGGGACTCCTGGCCCAGGCCGCCGAGGATCTGCGCTCTCTCGAGCAAGTCACGATCCCCTGGTCTTCGGACAGCAGCGCCGCGGTCTCGACCGGCAGCATCAAGGCTTTCGGTGACATCACCACCATGACGTCCAAGGGCGCCATGGTGGGAAAGAACCTGTCGGATTACCTCACCACCGTTGCCGGCAAGGTGCCGCAGATCGTCGTAACGGGGCACAGCCTCGGAGGCGCGATGACGACCCTGGTCTCCTTGTGGGGCCAGTCTACCTTCGCGAGCGTTCTCGGGAGCACCGTGCTCCAGCCCGTCACGTTCGCGGCGCCGGGCATTGGCAACCAGGCGTTCATCGATCTTTATCAATCGACCTTCAGTGGCAACGTCGCCTTCGCCAACTCGCTCGACATCGTGCCTCTGATCTGGGCCTCGCCCTCCGCCATCCCTGGCCTCTACACCGCCTATGGCCTCTCGACTCCTTCGCTCGTCACCGGGTACCTGAGCCAGATCCAGAAGTGGATGACGGACAACGGCGTGACCTACGTGCAGCAGTCGCAGAACCTCACCCCGCTCACGGGCTCCTTCGTGCAAGAGAGTGGCATCCTCGCCTGGGCCGACGAGGTCCTCGCCCAGCACGTCGCCACGAACTACGCCGCGCTGCTGGCGAATGCGGGCTACACAGTGCCCACGACGCCGTTCTGAGCCATGCCCGTGTGTCCCCCAACTCAGAGGCTGGAATGCGTATCGTTCGCAGAACCCTGATGGGGTTGGGTGTGCTGCTCGTGGCCGCCGTGATCGGGCTCGCCACCTGGGAGCCGTTGTTCGCTTTCCGCCCCACTCCTCCGCCCGCGCACGCTTACGACGTGACGATCACCCGCGACACCTTCGGCGTGCCCCACATCTTTGGCAAGACCGATCCCGACGTCGCCTACGGCATTGCCTACGCCCATGCCGAGGATGATTTCTCGACGCTACAGGAGGTACTGGCGATGACCCGTGCCCGGCTCGGCGCGATCACGGGGCAGGACGGCGCCAAGACCGATTTCGTCGTCCACCTCCTTGGCAGCCGCGCCACGGTCGCGCGCGATTACATGAAGCAGCCCGACGACGTTCGCGCGTTGCTCGATGGCTACGCCTCGGGCCTCAATCGCTATGCCGAGAAGCATCCGGACGAAGTGCGGCTGTCGAGGCTGTTCCCGGTCAGTGGCGAGGATATCGCGACCGGCTTCGTCACCCGCTCGCCCTTCTTCTTCGGGCTCGAGGGCGTTCTCGGTGCACTCGGCAGCGCCAGGCCGCTGCCTGTCGAGAGCGCCGGCCCGCTGCCCGGAGCTCCTTCCGTCACGCCGCTCGGGCCCGAATCGAACCAGGGCGGCTCCAACGCCTTCGTCGTCGCGCCGGGTCGCTCGGCGGACGGCTTCACCCGCCTGGTCTCCAATTCGCACCAGCCCTTGCGCGGCGGAGCGGCGTGGTACGAGCTCGTCGTCCACTCAGAGACTGGCTGGGACTTCGCTGGCGCAACCTTCCCCGGCGCGCCCTATCCGCTGCTGGGGCACAACAAGACGCTCGGCTGGACCAACACCGTCAACCGCCCCGACATGATCGACGTCTACAAGCTCGTCACCGACGGCGACCGCTATCGCTACGACGACGAGTGGCGGGAGTTGGAGAGGCAGCGCGTCTGGCTGCCGGTGAAGCTCTGGGGACCCTTCGTGCTGCCGGTGCCCAAGACGGTGTACCGCGCGGTGCAGGGGCCGGTGTTCGTCAACAAGGACGGCAGCTATGCGATCCGCTATGGCGGCGGCGACCAGCTCAAGATGGTCGAGGAGTACTACCGGCTCAACCGAGCCACCGATTTCATCCAGTGGCAGGCGGCGCTGGCGATACAGGGCGTCCCCGGCACCAACTTCCTCTATGGCGACGCCGCCGGCAACATCGCCTTCTTCTACAACGCCAGCTTCCCCAACCGGAATCCGGGCTTCGACTATTCGAAGGTGCTGCCGGGCGACACCTCGCGCGCGTATGCACCGGGCACCGTCCCGTGGAGCATGGTCCCTCGCAACGTGAATCCGGCCTCGGGCTTCCTGATCAACGGCAACAACTCCCCGTATCAGGCGGCGGGACAGGGGTCGGAGATCCCGCTCCAACCGCCCTTGCTCGGCGTCGAGACGGACACCACCAATCGCGGTGACCGCGCGCTCGAGTTGATGAGCGCCCTGCCTTCGATCTCCGAGGAGGACTTGAAGCGGATCAAGTTCGATACCGGCGTCGCCAAGGGCGGCTACCTGGAGGCGTGGTTCAAGGAGCTGATGGCGGTGGATCCGCAGGGCGACAAGCGGGTCGCGGACGCGCGCGAACTGCTGTCCCACTGGGACTGGAACTGGGACGGCAAGGGCCCCGCCGACGCGCTCGCCTATTCGATCCTGCGTGTGCCCAACCGCTTCCATTATGAGCGGAAGCCCAAGCCCGATCCGCGCTCGGTGATGGCCGAGGCGGCGGGCTACCTGCAGAAGCACTTCGGCAAGCTCGACTTGCCGCTGGGCGAGCTGATCCGCCTGCGCCAGGGCAGGGTCGACCTCCCATTGGATGGGGCGCCGGATACGCTCCGTGCCGCGACCAACTACGACGAAGCGCCCGACGGCCGCCTGTCGATCCGCCACGGCGACTCCTTCATCATGTTCGTGACGTGGGACAAGATAGGCAGGGTGCGCTCGGAGTCGATCCAGCCGTTCGGGTCGGCCAGCACGCGGCCGGATTCACCGCACTACACCGATCAGATGCAGCTCTTCGTGGAGCACAAGTTCAAGCCGGTGTGGTTCGACCCGACGGAGCTGCTGGCGCATGCCGAGCGGACCTACCGGCCGTAATCCTGGGGAAGGACTCGTCGATTTCATCCTTCGAAGCATCAGAGGAATGGGGTCCCTAGTGGACTGTCCGCGAAGTAATTCGACATAGTCGAGGGCAATGCCTAGCTCTAGTGGATGAGGAGACGCCCTCCACGACTTGTGCATCTGTCGCCAGAAGAGGTGACCCACCTTCGGGCTTTGGTACGAGACGGACGTATTGAGCAGCGCATTGCCCGTCGGGCACGCATCCTGCTGGCGATGAGCGAGCCGGACACCATCGTCTCGGAGCTGGCTGAGCGGTTCGAATTAGATCGGACAACCATCTGGGCGCTGTGCCGCCGCTTCGAGCGATGGGGAGTAGCCGCTGTGGATGATGCGCCTCGACCGGGCCGCCCCAGGCGGCTTTCCCCCCCTCCAACGGGTCGAGGTGGAGCGGCTGGCGTGCTGTGAGCCAGCAGGCATTGGCCTGCATATGACCCACTGGTCCACCCGCAGCCTGGCGTTGGCAGCGCGACGGCAAGGCATCGCGTCAACTCTCTCTCACTCCACCGTGGCCCTCATCCTCCGGGATGCCGAACTGCAACCGCACCGCTCCCGCTACTGGAAGACGCCGGTTCCCGATGAGACCTTCCGCGCTCAGGCAGCAAAGGTCCTCTGGTGCTACGAGCACGTTTCCGCTCTGGCGGAACAAGGAGAGGTCGTCCTGTGCGTGGACGAGAAGCCCAACATCCAGGCCCTGGAGCGTCGCCGCCTCACGCGCCCGATGCAGCCGGGCCTCATCGAGCGGCAGGAGTTCGAGTACGTGCGGCACGGCACGGTGAACTTGCTGGTCAAGCTGGTGGTGCACACCGGGCTGATGCGGGGCTGGTGTCTGGAGCACAACGACTCCGCCACCCTGCGGGCCGTGTTGCCTCAGCTGCTGGGAGAACATCGAGATGCTCGTCGCATCCATCTCATCTGGGACAACGGCTCCAGCCACATCGCTCAGGAGACGGGGGACTTCCTGCGCCACCACTACCCTCATGTCCGCGTCATCTTCACCCCAGCACATGCCTCCTGGCTTGATCAGGCAGAGCTGCTGCTGCGCGCTTTCGAGGCGCGCTACCTTCTGAGAGGAAGCTGGAAGAGTCGTGCCGAGCTCAGCGCTCACCTCGCCGCCAGCTGGCCCGAGTACAACCGCCTCTACGCCCACCCGTTCACTTGGTCCTGGACGCGGGCCAAGATGCATCGGTGGGTGGATCGGCATCGCTCCTGACTATGTCGAATTACTTCGCGGACAGTCCACTAGCTCATCCGCTGCGCGCCATCGTCCGCAGGTTGATCCAGCAGGACCCGGAAGATCGCTATCAGTCGGCGGCTGAAGTGGAGGCCGATCTGCGGGTGGGCCTTGCTGCGCTGGGAGCCCCCTACGGGCCCAAGGAGGCGCTAGACGAGGTGCTGCTCTCGCTGACGGGGGCCAGCATGAGCCGGGGCGTTCTCGGGCCCACGAGCGAGAGCCAGCTACCGCCCAACATGGTGGCGGAAGAAGACATCATCACCGAGCGGGGCGGAACCACCTAGCCCCCGCCGCGAGTTCTCACGCTCCCGCAGACTCTGACTCGGCGCCATTCCGAGGAGGGGAGCGACTTGTCTTCGAGGTGGACGGGAGACAAGCGCCCTGTGTGCGTCCGCCCCGCTGACCGTAGCCGTCCGCCCCTGGCCCCTTGTGGCCTTCACCCGTCCGACATGACAACGCCCGCAGGTTCCATATGCCAAGAGCCCCCGCGAAACCTCCTGCCGCTGCACGCTCCCGGCGCCCCACGGAGCGAAATCGCAAGCCCTTCCCTCTGCCGCGACACATCGAGATCCGGCAGCGCCGATTACCCGCCATCCTAAGCGTGGCGCTGAAACAGGCACGCAAGCGAGCAGGCATGACTCAGGCAGAAGCAGCCGAGGGCATCGGCATCGCTCCCGAGGTGTACGGGCGCATGGAACGGGGGGGAGTGTTGCCGAGCGTTCCAACGCTGTTGCGCCTGTGCCTGATTCTCGGAAGCGGGCCCGATGAACTCATGGGATTTGCCGAGGTGGACCCGGGGCAGAGCGTCCCCAGGGCGAACAGTGTGCCGCTTGGCCTGAGTGACACGCCCGAGAAGCGGCGCCTATTGCATCGCCTCGCTCGCCTGGACAGTCCGAGGATCAAGGCACTGTCTCGCTTGCTCGCCTTGCTTCTGCCGAGGCGCTGATCGGCAAGGGTTGCGGGATCGCCATCCTCGCGGGCTTCTCCCGGGCCCGCAGGCGAGCATGGCTGCGCGCGGGCTCCACCGGGCCCGGCTTCACTGTCTGGAGCGCGCGGGGGCTCCACGGGGCCAGCAGGCAAACCTGGACGCGCGCGCGAGTTCCAACGGGCCCAGCGTCAGCTGCCCGACACGAGAGGGATTCAGGGGTGTTGGAGGTTATCGTGGAGCGCGGAAATCGGGCCATCGGTTGCTCGACGGCCCCTCCCCCGCGCGCCGGATCCTGGCGGAGACGGGCCGACTGCGCGTAGGCGAAATCCAAGCGGCTGGACCAATGACCGAAGTAGTATAAGAAATGTCACCACGAGCAACAAAGGGAGAAGAGCCCGATGGACCTTCAATCGGTAAAGGGGAAGATTGATTTTGCCATCATCACCCTGCGGGAAGACGAACTCCGAGCCGTCTTGGAACGCTTCCCCGGCGAGACTGGGGAGAGCCAGAACCGGTTCTACCGGCTCAGCCGAGTGTCCGTGGATGATGGAACGACGGCCTTGGTGGCCATTGCTCGTGCCTTTGAGCAGGGAACGGGAGAGGCGCAGACCGTCGCTCGGCACATCATCGATGACCTAGCGCCGCACTGGATTCTGGTGGTGGGGATTGCCGGTGGCATACCGGACTTCGAGTACACGTTGGGAGACGTGGTGCTCTCGACACGGGTCAATGACCTGACGGTTCACGCCCTCCATGAGACCGCACCTGATCAGTTCGCCATCTCCGGTGGCCCGAGCCACTACGAGGTCACCAAGCTCGTCACGGCCCTTCCCATGCTCGAGTCTAGGCTCCAGGGATGGAACACGAGGGACTCGATTGGGAGAGTTCGGCCCCCCGTGGAGTGGAGCAGGGCGGAGTCCTTCTATGGCGACGAGAGATGGCAGGAGCGGGTGAAAGACAGCCTGATGCATCACTTCGCCCCCTCGGCAACTCCCCGCGATCCTGTGGTGCGCGCTGGCCCCATTAACTCCAGCGACGCGCTCATCAAGGACACGAAGACCCTCCAGCAGTGGCTCTCCCTGACGCGCAACGCGCTCGCGGTGGAGATGGAGGCAGGCGGCGTCTACCGGGCGGTGCGGAGTGGAGCGCGGGAGTATCCCTTCCTATCTATCCGGGGCCTCAGTGACATCGTGGGCTTCAAGCGTCATCCGGACTGGACGGAGTATGCGTGCCATTCTGCGGCCGCATTCACGCTCGCGCTGATCAAGAGTGCCCTTGTAAAGCATAGACCGGAAGCTGCCATAAACCCAAAACAAGAACTGGAATTACCAGAGCGTGTTGACTGCTTTGGACGCGATGGAGAGCAACTCCAACTACGCGACGCCATTTGCGCACAACCCTCACGTTTCGTGGTTGTGCTAGGGCCACCTGGCATTGGCAAGACTAATCTTACCAAAGCGGTATTGCATGATAAAAAAATTGACAGTGTTTTTGGCGCTCGCCGGTATTTTGTCGAACTGGCGACCGCGAACTCGTCCGAGTTGCTTAAAAGCGAGATTGCAAACAAGCTTGGCATTCCTTTAGAGACTGTAGATGGCTCGGTGCTGGACGAACACTGGCGATGGAAAGCTGTAAAAGAGCATTTGGGGCGTGCTCCTGCTCTCTTAATCCTCGACAACGCTGAAACCCCCTGGTATCCGCCCCACAAGAACGCAACACAGCGAGTATTTTCAGAATTGCAGAGTCTGTCGACAGTAGTTCTTGTGTGTTCTATGCGGCTGGAGGTCGTTCCAGATTTCGGACGACCCGAACCAATTCACCTGCGTTTTCTCGACATTGATGCTGCACGCGAACTGTTCTGCTCATACGCCACAAGGGTCGACCGCAAATCCAAGATGCTGCACGACTTACTCGTCGCGCTAGGGGGATGGGCATTAGCTATAAGACTGTTGGCCCTTCGCGCATCGTCCCATGGAGCCAGCTTAGAGGTTATCTGGGACGAATGGCAGAAGATGCGTACAGCTCTCTTGCAGAAACCCGGACTGGAAGAATCGCAACTGGATAAGGAGTCGAGTCTTATGATCTCGCTCGAACTGTCTATTCACTCTCCAGTCATGACCGATGCTGCACGACAGTTGCTTGCATTGTTGGCTTGGTTGCCACAAGGTGCAGGAATAAAGCACGAGACCTTGAACAATCTCCTGCCTGGAAGTGGAACTGACGCCGCTCAGGTACTCCTAAACACAGGGTTGGCCTTCTATGATGCCAACAAGCGGTTGCAAATACATGATCTTGTCCGTGATCATGTTGAACGAAAGAAGATGAGCCCCAGCAGAGAGAGCATGGCGCAGGCCAGTCATTATTTTCGTTCACTCGCACGCAATGTTGGGCCTAACGTTGGAAGAGACAGCGGCGGCAAACAAGCTCTCGCCCATCTCATGGAGGAGATGATTAGTGTCGAGAGGTTTGTCAACAACGGCTTGAGCGGCGATAATGCTGATGACGTCTGCGCAGCGGTCGATGAGTCAATTGCATTGAGCGACTTCATGCGCTATGCGGGTCACGTGAAGCCTGAATTGCTGATAGTTGCCAAGAACGCAGCAGGTCGGTTCGGTGATCTCAGGCGTCAAGCGGAGTGCCTTCATAAACTAGGAGTGTTGGCACTGGCTCGGCCAGATCATCTGAAAGCACGTGAGAGCTTCGAACAAGCTTTGGCTCTATACAGACAACTTGAAGATGTTAAAGGCGAGGCCCGCTGCATTCAACGGCTAGGGGATATCTCCCTGGAGCGTGCAGAATACACAGATGCAAGCAGAAGGTTTGGCGATGCATATTCAATTTACATAAAAGTTGGCACTGCCGTCGATCAGGCCAACTGCATCGGCGGCCTTGCAGAGATTAATTTCCGCTGCTCCGCGTATGATGAGGCTCGGAATAAGTTCAAGGAGGCTTTGTCTCTTTATGATGGCGCCAAGCATCTGCGAGGAAAAGCACACTGCTTTCTTGGTGCCGGGATGATTGCTATCGAGTGCCGTGAATATGACGAGGCACGCAATATGATACAGCGAGCCTTAGAGCTTTACGTTGAAACAGGCAATCGTCGAGGGGAGGCCAATTGCTACAGGCTTTTGGGTCAAATTGATTTCGAGAGTTCAGTTGGCTCCATGGATTCAAGGAAGTTTGAAGATGCGGGTAAGACAATCGAAGAAGCCAAGCAGATATACGAACAAATCGGCGGCTCCTTTGGTCGCGCCCTCTGTGTTGTTCTCATGGGTGAGATTGAACTCAGGTGCTCAAGGCCCGAGAATGCTCGGGGTCTTTTTGAAGACGCATTCAATCAATCTGCCAGTCTCGACTTGACGCTGGTGAAGGCCCATTGTCTTCGAGGGTTTGGCGACATTGAGCTTGCGGCTTCCGCACATGAAGCCGCTTTCGTCAAGTATGAAGACGCATTGTCACTTTATCAGGGCATGCCCAGTCCATATTGGGTTGGGGAAATGCATAAAAGACTTGCGCAATCGTCTCGCGATGTTGAGGTGCGGCGACAGCATTTGGCTGCTGCACGTCATGCTTGGCGGGGCATTGGCCGTCAGGATCTTATTGATGACTTGGATGACGAATTGGGCGAAGGCAAGTGATACTTCCCATTACTGCGCGTGTCATAAGCATGTATGGTTCGAAGCAAGCGAACTGATACAGCGTGAGTGCGTTGAGTGCCGGGGGGTACGCCTGAGCACCTTGCAACCGTAGGTCTACCGTTGCAGGTGCCAGCAGAACGCAATGGCAATGCCGCCCGTGCGCCTGCTACCCGTGCAGGTGAACAGCCGCCAGCCCGCTACGGATTTCTCATCAGCCCCGAGATGCTGAGTGAATGCTGGCCGCTTGCGGCTACGAGTTGCTGCTCCGAACTGGTCCGTGTGCCCCCAGTGTGCCCCTCCAGCGGGGAATTGAGCGGGACGAGACGGGACGAGACGGGACGGAGCGGGGGAACGATCCGGTGTGAGATCAAGGCGTTAGCCGGTAACAGCGCGACCTGCTTGGGGTTTTGCCTCCGCCTTGATGCGGGTTCGATTCCCGCCGCTTCCACGCAGAGCAACCCGCCGCGTTCACGGCGCAACCCTCTGAGAACGAGGGTTGCGCCTACATTTTCGGGAACCAATCCGGTTCTTCGGGACCAAGATGGCCGACGAGAACGAGTACTTCGTGGAAGAGGTGCCCTACCCCCAGTACTTCTACGCGGGCGAGGCGCTTCACGGAGCCTTCTGGCACTCGAGCTTCGGCGTGGCGGTGACGCACGGGTGCGTCAACCTCTTGCTGTCCGACGCGCGCTGGCTCTTCGCCTGGGCGCCGCCAGCGCTGCCCTCGGGCTGGCACTCGTACAGCGTGGTCCAGGGCACGGAGTCGCTCTAGGTGCTGGTGGAGCACGCGAAGCCGGGCGAGCTCCCTGCCGCGCCCACCGCCGACACCCGCTCCGCGCAGTGAGGCGCGCGCTGGCGCGTGGCTAGAACTTGAATGGAAATTCGATGGGGTCTCCCTGCTTCTTCGCGCGTGGGAAGCGCCAGGACTTGATGATCCCGGTGAGGCAGTGAGCCATCACGGTCTTGCAGGACTCCTTGGACACGCACTCCACGTCCTGCGTCTCCCCGTCCGTGCGGATGATCCATTTCATGACGACCCTGCCGCTCGCGTTCGGATCCCGAGCCTTCTGGGACTGGACGCACTCGTCGATGGCCGGCTTGTGCTCGAG
Organism: Hyalangium versicolor; assembly: GCF_020103695.1. Taxonomy (GTDB): domain Bacteria; phylum Myxococcota; class Myxococcia; order Myxococcales; family Myxococcaceae; genus Hyalangium; species Hyalangium versicolor. Next base: position 41,724 of record NZ_JAHXBF010000038.1, on the reverse strand, counting down.
GATCACATGCATGATGTCATTCGGCCCGAGCCGTTCGGGGGGCTCGCTGGCTGGAGGTGGCGGCGGTGGCGGCGGCGGCTTCTCCTTCGGCCCAGCGGAGGCCGAGAGGCCCAGCAGCATTATCAAGACCCAGGCTCGATTGGACATGGCGTCCGAGTGTATTCCACCTGGGGTCAGCCCGCGCAGCCGGCGGCGCGCTCCTCGGCGCAGCGGATGCGGACGTGGAAGTGGTCGTCGCGGGGCCGGGAGTCGGTGGGCTGGTGCAGCACCCGCTCGGCGCGCTTCACCAGCGAGGCGGGCTCGTTCCGCTTGCCCCCCTGGAAGACCTTCTCTCCCCGTAAGCAGGGCGGGCGCCGCTGCCCGGGGAGAGGTTGCTTCGGCATGTCCTGCGTCCATCCCCCGCGGGGTCCTACCGGCTCACGGCAGAAGCGCGTCGAGCAGCGGCGAGGAGAACACGCGATGGGGATCGTACTGGTTCAGCGTTGCGCGCGCGGTATCCCAGTTGTTGCCCACCGGCTGACCGGCGCGGTAGGCGTTGGGAATGGTGGTCCCCAGGATCGTGCCATCCGCCCAGGTGGCCGTGTTCGTGTAGCCCCAGCCCTTGGACCACTCCGGTCGAATCGTGGCGTAGGAACCGGAATAATTCGAGAACATCCACTGCTCGATCTCCCGGTAGAACTGCTCCGCATACGGTGTTCCCGGAATGGTGAGGATGTCGAACCAGATCGCGACGTCCCATTCCGGGTGGTCCGGCCGCGGCCGCACCGCCGACAGCTGGGGTGACTGCGCGCCGCTGACGCCAACGTCCGCCGTCTGGTCGAGCCCGGTCACGCGAAGCTCCACCGGGCCGTTCATCGGGTACTGGCCCTGGGCCTGATAGGCCGCGACACGCGCCTGGTAGTAGTTCGTGAACTCACTGATGGCGCGCTGGATGTTGGCCCGGTTGGTCAGCACCGCATAGCCGTTCGCGGTCACCCGCAGGGTGGTGGGCTTGACGTACAACAGCAGATTCTTCGACCAGCCCCACAAATCGTAGGAGAGGGTCAGCACCAGCCCTGCCGCGACAATGTTGTACTGCAATTGCCCGAAGGAGGGCGTCAGCCCGACATTGCCCCCGATAATCTGCGACATCAGATCGGAGAGTTCCGGAGAAAGGTTGTCCGAGAACGGGTAGTTGTAGGGGCTGGTAACCGTCCGCGAAAACAGAGGCTTGCTCGGCTTGACGCTCCAGACCTTCAACCAGGGGTTGGGGGTGAAGGGGAACCAGATCGCCTCCACGCGACCGGCGCTCTCCACATAACTGGCGAAGGTGCGTCCCGACGAACCCTGGGGCGCGAACATCTCCGTGGCCGGGATGTCGAACCAGCTCTGGCAGCGCAGGCGCTGATTGGTGCCGACCTGCAAAGTGACTTCGGTGATGAAGGCGCGCCCCAGATGGGTGAGGAGCGCCGCACAGCCGGGATCGGTGCGCTGGAAGGTGCGCAACACATACTGATTGGCCGCGGAATCCCACACCACCGCGGTCAGCGACAGGATCTGGTTGCTGAGCGAGCCATAGGTAGTTCCGGGTACCGGTGTCTCGCCCGTGGCCGGAATCGCCGTGCCGTGACCGTCAATCGCAAGCGCGCCACCGAGCGTTAGATCTCCCGGGGCCGGCGTGGCCGTAAAGCCGAGCCCACTTCCCTCGAGTGCCGTGAGCAACGCATCCATGGTAACGCCGGTCTGCGCGGTCACCCGCTTCGGCGTCGAGGTGGTGTTGATCGACACCGCGGTGAGATGTTCGGTCGTGTCGATCAGGATGATCTTGGGCGGGCAGGCCGCGCCCGGCGCCAGGGTCAGCGGCGACCAGTTGTGCATCATGCCGCGGGGACGGGCTCTGTAGCCATTGGCATTCGCCCAGTTGACGACGGCGACCACATCAGCGGGTGTTGCCGGAGTGCAGGTCCACACCTGGTCCACCGCGACTTCGCCAGACCAGTTCTCAAAGGCTTGCTGAAACAACGCAATGCCCGCGGGAAAATTGGGAGGTGTTGCGCAGGTGGTCTGGGCGCTGGCAGGGGTTGCCCGGAAGACCGGAACCCAGCCGGCAACGGCACCCGCCGCGGCCAGACGTGCCGCTCCGCCAAGAAACTGGCGGCGCGCCATGCCGGAAGGCTGCTCGTCCGGGTTGCCTTCGGCTGGAAGGTGGGCCACGTCAACGCTGCTGCTTGTCTGTTTTGTCATAGATGGATATGGCAACCCCCACCGCGAACCGGAGAGCAGGGCTCTTCCCTGCAGCGGGGAGGCTGTTTCGCTGAAACGTTGCGGATGACTGAGAATGCACCTGGAGAGGCGGTCTTTGCGGTTTTCCAGCGTCTTCCTGTCCAAGCGGCTTTTACCATCAGTGCGATTCAACACGCAACCATTCTCGCAGTATGCGAATATTGCAGTCATTGGCGGCGTCGGCGCGTATGTCACATTTGGATGACACCCGCACCGCGCATAGGACGAATAGGACGCGGGTGGGTCGGGCAATACGAAAGTCAATGCCGCCATCGCCAGCGGTAATCTGCAAATCGATTCCCAGAAGCAGGGAATGCTCAACTACAAGATGAACGGCAATAACCTGGACTGCCAGCAAGAGCCCGAACGTGATGCCCGTGCCCACGGACGCCACGCTGCGCGTGCCCGAGGGCTTCACGGTCACCGTCTACGCCAAGGGCCTGCGGCAACCGCGGTGGATGACGCTCACTCCCGAGGGAGATGTGCTCGTGGTGGAGAGCCGCGCCAACCGGCTCCTCCGGCTGCGCGTCAGGGTGGTGGAGAACAAGGGGGGATCATCGCTCGCCAGCGTCACGACGAGTCCGGCCGCCAGCAGTCGCGGGAGCGGGTGATGGACGCGATTCTCCTGCACCTCGCGCCCCTACGCGACGGGAGCCACGCTTCATCACTTCAGCTCATCGGACGATGGCTGGATTTGGGTCGTCGAGGACGACGATTCATCGGTCTGGTGGCTCCATGGCAAGACCGACGACGAGCTCCTCGACCTTGCTCGTGATGCGCGAGAGCTCGGCCGGTTGACGGTGCCCTTCGTTGCCGATACGCGCGAGGGGGCAAGAGTTCTCGCGCGATTGCACAACGCGTAGCGATGACACGAGGGCTGGGCCTGGGAGCCCCTGCTGCTTGAGGCTGACTTGCGCTCCAACTGATTCATAGCTAGATATATAGCCTGCTATGAAACGGAGGACCGACATGGGAGTCGATTTTCTGGCGGAGCTTGGCGTGGGCTTTTTGGGCAGCCGTCTCAAGCGCCTGGCCGAGCGGATGCAGGCCGACGCCGCCGAAGTGGCCCGATCGCTGGACGTGCCGGTCCAGCCGGCCCAGATCTCGTTGCTGATGACGATCCGCCTGCATGGCCCGATGGCGGTGGGCGAACTGGCCGAGCGCTTGCAGCTGGCCCAACCCACGGTGACTCGCGCCCTCGGGACGCTGGAAGACTTCGTCGAAATGCGGCGCTCGCCAGACGACCAGCGCTCGAAGAGCCTGGCTCTGACGGAGAAGGGCGAGGCCCTGATGGTCCGCATCCAGACACACCTGTTGCCGCGCATCGAGCGTGCCGCCGCCTCGCTTGTCGAGGGGCTGTCGGGCGACTTCATGCAGGGCCTGGCCAAGGTGGAAGCGCGGCTGGCCGAGGCCTCGCTGATGAGCCGGATCGAGGCCGCCGGTCCGCCCGCGATGTGGGTGCGCAACTTCTCCGACGACCTGGCCGGCGCCTTCTATCGGATCAACGCAGAATGGATCGGGGACATGTTCGCCCTCGAGGAGAACGACATCGCCCTCCTGTCGAAGCCGCGCGAACTCATCCTCGACAAGGGCGGGGTGGTGCTGTTCGCCGAGACGCCGCAGTTGGGCGTGGTCGGGACCTGCGCCCTGATGGTGTCCAAGGACGGCTGGGTCGAGCTGACCAAGATGGGCGTCCTGAAGAGCGCCCGGGGCCTGAAGGTCGGCGAGTTCCTGCTCGCCAAGACCCTGGAGCGGGCATCCAGCCTGGGCTTCGGCAAGGTCTATCTGCTGACCAACAAGAAGTGCGCGGCGGCCATCCATCTCTACGAGAAGCTGGGCTTCGTGCATGACGCCGAGATCATGCGGCTGTTCGGAGCACGCTACGCGCGATGCGATGTGGCGATGTCGTACCGACCGGCATGATCCAATGACCGAGGATGAACCCACCCTCCTCCTTCCAGCTCTCGAGGCTCCACCTGTACCGCCGCATCGATGAAGCGGCGGAGCACTGCCCGTGTGGTAGTGCAGCAGCCCCACAACGCAGGACGAGTGGAGACGCGCAGTGCTTGACCCGAGGCGCTGCATCTCAAAAGGAAGCACTCATCATTCGAGTTGCGGATTCTTGGGTAGCGCTCACTAATCAGCAGCTACTCGGTTATCACTCCACCGGCACCAAGACCGGAGCTCCTTTGTCCTTAACCAAGAACACGATAAATTTCGCTGACTTAGTCTTGCTTGCGTTCCGGCCAACGACATGAATATCGCTCGGACCTTCATAGAAGGTCTGACCAGGCGTCAGCGTGATCTCTTTTCCACCCTTCACCTGATCACCGGCTTCCTCTTGCGCTCGGCGGTGGTGTCCGGTTGGCCCGGGCTGGAGGTCGAGGCGACCGGAGGCGCGTTCCATCACAGCATGGATTTCTCTCCCTCCATCAAGATGGTCCTCTTCTCTGGCCAGCCAACGAAGGTCGCCATTCATCAACACGCTGGCACGCTCCATCTCGCCGTGAAGGACCCGATCTGGAAGCACGAGGGCCAGCGCGTGCTGAAGATCGATACGAAGCTGGGCTCCGCGGCGCTGGCGAAGCGCATGCTGGCACGAGCGGAATCGCTCGAGATCGGGATCCCCTGGGCTTGAGGAGCTGAGGTGGGGAAAACCCAATCGAGGGTTTGCCACAATCGTAGAAAACTCTGTCTGCCCTGTACTTTGGAAGAAGGTCAGCCCGGAACAAGCCGCGAGCGCGGCGCGGGTTTTCCTTCCTCTTCCAGGAGACAGACATGACTCGCTTTGGTCCTCTGTGCAGGCTCGGTGCACTGGCCTGCCTGGTGCTCGCAGGCTGTGGAATGAATGACGAGGCCGCCCCCATGCTGGCGGAGGCCCACGCGGCACTCTACGGCCCCGCCACGGCCATCCATGACCCGTCCTTCCAGGTCCCAGCCTGTCTGACGCCGAGCAGCTCCTGCGATACGGGAACGCTGGTGAATGGCCGAGGCCCTCTGGGCCCCGAGGCGAACGCGCCCAACACCCTCTTCTCCGTGTGCGCGGACGGCAGCGCGGGCCTCTATCACCAGGACAGGTCCGTGGACCGGGTGCGCATCTACACCGAGAACGGTGCCGGCTTCATGACCTTCAAGTATGTCATCGTCGAGGCCACCATCTGGGCCTCCGCCGACTTCGCCAACGAGTGGCTCGGCATCTACCTCGCCCCGGACGCCAACGCTCCGCAGTGGACGCACATCGTCACGTTGCGGCCCACCCAGGCCGGCGCCCAGGTCCTCTCGAGGCGCTTCCTGCTGCCCGAGGGCACGGAGCTACGGGCCCTCCGCGCCGCCTTGCGCAACACCTCGGGAACGTTCGGCTGCGGCCTCGACAGCTCCGCGGACTGGGATGACCTCGTGTTCCGGGCGGTGGACGCGCCTCCTCAGGTGACGTTGCCCACGCTGCCCGCGGCGATGTACGGCACGAATTGGATCAGGCCCACGGCCACGGATGACTTCCAGATGAACGGGGTCTCCCTCTATGTCGCCGCCGCCTCCTCCAACCCCGTCTTCGTGGGCTCCGACCAGACAGCGCCCTACGCGATCTCCTGGAACACGCAGAACCACAGCGATGGCTTCTACACCGTCACCGCCAAGGCCTTTGACATGAACGGCCAGCAGACGATCTCCAGTGCGGTGACCGTCCTGGTGGACAACACCCGGCCGACGGTGGCGCTGACCGCGCCGTCGGAGGGAGCCGTGGTGTCCGGCAGCGTGAACCTCCAGGCGACAGCCCAGGACGCCAATGGCATTCGAGCCGTGGACTTCTACCTCGCCGGGACCCTGCTGGGCACCGCCACCCAGCCGCCCTACCAGCTCACCTGGAACACGGCGGACGTCGCCAATGGCAGCTACAACCTCGACGCCTGGACCCGGGATACGGCGGGCAATCCAGGCTACTCCTCCCGAGTGAGCGTCACGGTCGCGAACACCCCCCTGCCGACGGGCAGCATCACCTCCCCCGCTCCCCAGGCGGTGCTCAGTGGCACGGCCACCTTCTCCGTCAATGCCCAGGCCCTGCAGGGAGTGGATCGGGTCACCTTCTACGTGGGCAGCAAGTACGTCACCTGGGATGGCACGGCCCCTTACACCATCAATCTCAACACGCTCAACCATGCCAACGGCGAACACGTGCTCACCGCGCGCATCTTCGACACCGACGGCAACATGACCGTGACCGAGGGCGTCACGGTCACCATCCAGAACTGACGCGCGCCTCCGTCGCCATTCCCGTCACGCCGCCATCACGCCCCTTGTGGCAGAACGCGCACGCTCAGGCCGGTGGAGCCACGACAACGCGTATTCACGAAGACAAGGGGCGACAACATCATGAAGAGGATTCAATGGACGGGAACCCTGAAGTTGCTGCTGGCGGCGCAGGTGCTGGCGGTGCAGTTCCACGCGCCGCCTGCGCTCGCCAGCCCGACCCATGACATCCGGATTGCCAACGGGCTGTCCACCAACGGGCTGTCCACCAACGGGCTGTCCACCAACGGGCTGTCCACCAACGGGCTGTCCACCAACGGAGTGAACACGGCCGATTTCGCGACGTGGTTCCAGAGCGATCCGCAGCAGAAGGACTCTCTGATGAAGTACGTGGTGCGCTGTGGCTTGGAAGATGGCCAGAGCCTCTCCTACACGGACCCGGTCACGGCGATCAGCTACACCTGGAAGGGGCTGCTGGGCCTCACGCCGGGGTGGGCGGGGGGCGCGCCGGTGACGGAGGCGGAGCAGCAGGTGATGACGGCGTGCCTGGTGGCGCACGTGAACAAGTACGGAATGAGCGTTCCTCTGTCCGTGTTGGGGCGGAACTCGGAGCGGGAGGAGATCCCGTACAGCCAGGATGAGCTGGCGACGTACTCACTGCCCGAGGGGTGCTTCTTCGGCAATCTCTTCACGGGCGAGGGCCTCTTCGTGGGGAGGGACAGCAGTAGCCTGGGTGCCACGGAGAGCTCGCTGCGAGCCTGCGCCCTGATGTCCAGCGCCACCGAATCCGCGTGCGCGCCGGTGAAGTACGTCGGAACGTGCGCGAGCCTGTGCACGCGAGAGGGCACCGAGCCGTACTACGCAAGCTGCACGCTGAACGGAGACGCGTACCTGCCCATCACCACGAGGCTGCTGCCCGAGGAGGTGTACCAGTGCGGGGACGGGGTGTGCCAGGCGACCGAGCATTGCGGCACTGGGACGACGCGTGACAGCTGCGCGGCGGACTGCGGCGCCTGCCCCTGAAACGAGCCCCTTGCGTCCCAACACCTCGTTCCCTCCGATGGGGAGCTGAGGTACGGTGGGCGCCATGTCCAATGGCTTCATCTGGTCCAGCGCGGACGAACCGCACGCCACGCGGCGGCGCGAGATGCTTCGCGCGCACCCCGAGATCAAGGAACTCTACGGCCCGTGCTCGCGCACGAAGTACGTCTGCACGCTGCTCGTCGGGCTGCAGCTCTCGCTCGCCTTCCTGCTGCGTGACGCGCCCTGGTGGCTGATTGTCCTGGTCGCCTACTTTGTGGGCGGAGTGATCAACCAGGCGCTCCTCCTGGCCATTCACGAGATCTCTCACAATCTCGCGTTTCGCAAGCCCTGGCACAATCGCGTGTTCGGCGTCTTCATCAATCTGCCCGTGGGTGTGCCGGTCGCGGAAACGTTTCGCTACTACCACCTGCGCCATCACACCCATCAGGGTGACGAGCGGCTCGACACGGATCTCCCGACGGAGTTCGAGGGGCGCTTGCTGCGCCATCGCATCACCAAACTGATCTGGCTCTCGTGCCAAGGCTTTGCCTACGCGCTCCGCCCGATGTTCGTGGATCCCAAGAAGCCGGCGGCTTCCGAGATCGCGAACTTCCTCGTGCAGGTCGCGTTCAACGTGGCCATCTTCTATTTTTGGGGCGGCAAAGCGCTTGCCTATCTGCCGATCAGCTCACTGATCGTCATGGGGCTCCATCCGATTGCCGGACACTACATCTCGGAGCACTACGTCTTCCGCGAGGGACAGGAGACCTACTCGTACTACGGGCCGCTCAACGTGCTCGCGTTCAATGTCGGCTACCACAACGAGCACCACGACTTCCCCTACGTTCCTGGCTCGCGCCTGCCGAAGCTCCGAGCGACGGCGCCGGAATTCTACGACGGTCTCATGTCGCACAAATCGTGGACGGCGACGCTGTGGCACTTCGTCATGAACCCCAGCCTGGGCGGTTACAGCCGCATCAAGCGGCGCGTGGAGCGGCGGCGAGAGTAGCGCCCAGACTCCTGCGGCGCACCCGTGCCGCTCGACGGTGCGCCGGGTTACCCTGCCGGCCAGGGCTGCAACGGCTGCAGCAGCCCGGCCCGGTCCAGCAAATCGTGGACGCGAGCGGCCAGCGTCACGTGCTCTGGGTTGGAAGCGGTGAAGCGCTCGGGGGTGAGGATGACGAGGGTGCCCTTGTCTTCCACCGGTTCGATGCGCACGGGGGCAGGCAGTGGGGGCACTGTGCCGCGCAGGCGAGAGAAGTACATGACCCAGCCCACCGAGGTGCCTGCGGGCATGACCTGCTCTGAAATGAGGTCATCATATTGGTGAGAGGAGACCACTCCCCACTCCGGCTCCCACGCCAAGACCATGGCGCGCAGCACCGCCGCCATCACGGAAGCGGTCAGCACCCGCTCGCTGATCGGCCCCTCATCGTAAGGCCTGAGCACGCAGGTGGACGGAAGGTGAAGGGAGGAATGGCCGCAGTTGCCATCAACGAGGGAGGGAGCATGTTGCGTGATGGCCTTCTTGAACTCCTTCTCGCTCACCGCCACCGGCTCCACGCCGCGGCGTGGAGTATGGACGCTGGGTTCGCCCTGGCCGGTGTCCAGGCGGACGACGCCCCTTGTTGAAGCGCTGCACCCTGAGAGGAACGCGAACAGCAGTACAAGCGCCCAGCGCCGCATGTAGGCCTCCTGGCCATGGCCCCCGCGCTCCGGGAGTGCCACCCGAGATTACAAGGGGGCTGTGACGGGTCCGTCAATCACGGGGCTCGCGGACACCACGGCGCGGCATCCTGTACGTTCAACCTCTCCGGGTAGCCGCCGCGAGCGCCTCGGAGAGCAGTCGCTCCGCGTCGCCCGAGGCCTCGCCCCACCGCGCCGCCACCATACCATCGGGGCGGATCAACGAGGCGCCCGAGGATCCGACGCCATAGGCGCCCTGCCACCCGTCGACGAGGTGGGCGTGGAGCGGGACGCCCGTGCGCTCCGAGAGAGCCCGGCTCGCCTCGAGCCAGCTCCGCTCCCCCGCCAGCAGGACGAAGCTCGCGCCGAACAGATCGATCGTCGACAGCGGGGATTCCCCGGACGCAAGCCACACGTGTGGCGCGCGCGTGCCGGGCTCGCCGCTCAGGGACAGCTTCTTCGGCAGCGGCTCGTCGGAGCCATAGCCGTAGCCGAAGATGATCACCTGGGCGCTGACCGCTCCATCGTCCTCTGGCGGCGCGTCTCGCTTCATGAGACGCAGCGAGAGGAGGGTGGCCTGGTTCGCGGTCGCGGCGGCGACCGGGCGGCGCTCGGAGTCATAGGTCTCCAGCAGCGACGGCCCGGCATGCCCCTTCAACACCGCCGCGAGCTTCCAGGCCAGGTTGCCCGCATCCTGGATGCCGGTGTTGGCGCCGTGTCCTCCCGTGGGAGGCATCTGGTGCGCCGCATCCCCGGCGAGGAACACGCGCCCCGAGGAGAAGCGCTCCGCCACCCGCTCCGCTGCCTCCCATGGGAATGTGCCCAGGAGCGTGGGAACCAGCTCCGGCAGCCCCGTGGCGAGGCGGATGAGGCGCGTCCAGCGCTCCTCGGTGAAGTCGGCGGGCGTCTCGCGCGGCGCATCGAGCTTCGTGGTGTAGCTCCACCGGTCCTTCACGTCCGTGGGCACGAGAACGCCGCCCGCCTCCGGGTGCTTCAGCAGCGCGAATACGAACGGGTGCTCCTTGCGCACGGGGGACAGATCCGCGTGGAAGAGCGTGGACACGTTGTGCCCCAGCGAGCCCCGGCCCTGCTGCCGGATGCCGAGCGCCTCGCGAACGAAGCTGCGCACGCCATCCGCCGCCACCAGGTAGTCGGCTCGGACCGTGTACGCCTCACCCGTCGCCCGGTCGAGCACCCGGGCGCTCACGCCCTCCGCGTCCTGGGTGAACTCCTTCAGCTCGTGGCTGAACCGCACCTCGGCCTGCTGCTCGCGCGCGGCCCGCAGCAGGATGGGCTCGAGCCGGTCCTGTCCCAGGTAGACGTGCGGACACGGACTGAGCGTCGAGCTCTGCGCTGCCGGCGCCGCGGGCATCCACGAGTACACGGGCCCCGCCAGGGTGAGCGCCACCAGCTGGCCACCACCCTCGAATCTGGAAGGCACGCCCCCCACCCGCTCGATCTCCTCTCGCGCGCACGTCGAGCGGAACAGCTCGATGGTGCGCACGTGGAAGCCGCGGGCTCGGGGGTGGATGGAGGTGCCCTCGTGCTTCTCCAGGACGAGGGCCTTCACGCCGTGGTGCGCCAGGAAGAGCGCCGTCGACAGCCCGACCAAGCCGCCGCCGACGATGAGTACCGGGACGCGCTCCTCTCGCGAGGTCTTCTCGTGCATGCTCCGGCTCTTAGCGCGCTCCCCTGGCGTGGTCTCGGCGAAAACGCGTGCCGGAACGGCGAAGCTTGCCACCCGATGCACTGCCGTCACATGCGCCCGCTTCGAACTCCGCCAAGCCCACTCTGGGAGTGCCGTGCTGGGCAGTCTTACGGAAACGGCGCTCGACTGGGTTGGATCGCTCTCGCCAGATGCTCCGAGCGGCGGGGTCGATTCCCGTCGCCTCCGCAGGTCAGAGGGATTGCGCACCGGCGGCAGGCGTGAGCGCTCGTCCGTGTCCCTCTGCAACCCGTCCGGCGCGGGCTCCGGGTGGGTACTGCCGCACCTGGAGCAACATGTAAATGGTGGCCGCGCACAGCCTCCAGATCATCCCTTGTGCGGAGGATTGTGCGAAAGGGACGTGGAGAGAACTGAGGCGTTCCAAGCGGGGCAGTCTACCTGCGGCCGTGGAGACCTAGCTACCTGTTCGCTCCCTCTGCAGCTATCCTGGAGGCCGAGGCTTTGTCCGTTGGCTTGCCGCGACCACTCTTTCTGGAAGAGAGCTCATGTCCAATCGATCCAAACTCGATCCATACTTGCGCAGCCGGATAGACTTCATGAGGAGCACCCAGAAGCCGATGGAAGATTTCCGGCTGTCCTCCCACCTTTGGGGGGAATAAGAGCCCGTGCTAGTGCAAGTTAGCGATCCTTCTTGGGCTCCACGACCAGGGGTGGAGTTCAAGATCAGCTCACGAATGGGCTCTACTCTTGCTGGGCACGCCTCGCATGAGGGCTGCGCGATCCCATCGCAGGCCAGCACATCCTCAGCATCGAGGCCAGCCGGGAATAGGCCGAGGAAGAGAGCATGGGCCCCTTTTTCGATGAAGTGCGTCCCCCTGTTGATCTTGTGGAAGATCGAGGCACCCATGCGCTCATCGCGACTATCTACGACAGTGTGGAGAGATCATGAACGACAAACTTCACGCGCGGCTCAGGGAGATCCGGCGGCAGTCAGTTGCTTCTTTGCATGCGGCGGCACTCCATCAAGGCATGTCCGCCGACGCATTGGAGCGTCGCATCCTGGGGAAAATCAAGGAAGACAGGCGAAGGGAATTGTCCGAGCATCCTTTACTGGCCGATCGAGAATTCATCGAACGCATCCTCGCATGCCAAAATCTGGAGGAGGCGCTTGCATTTACAGAGACCGACCTTCAGCGCTTTTTCGCCCATGACATCATTGATGCAGTCCAGAATTTTGGAATCGCGGTGGACTCGGACTACCTACGCTCCATTGCACAGCGTCTAGAACTTGGTTACCCCCCAGACTACCCGATCCCCAAGCTTATTCTGGCGCTGATCGAGCACGTTCCCGTCATGTGGTTGTTCAACAGCGGCTTCAGTGCGTTTTTCACGCCGCGTTTTGAATTCGATGAGATCCCGGTTGTCCAGTATCACCATGAGGCGGATTCAGTGTTGTCTGTTTGTGTGCACGCCGTACTAGGCCGCGCACTGACACAAACAGAGCACGGAATCGACATGTTGTCAGGTGAGGCTTTGGCGGCGCTCGCTGGGGGAGAGAATATTGATGAAGACGTCAGCGAACTCATTCGCGTACTCAATGGAGGATTCATCGAGGCGCGGACTCTTCAGTCAGCGATCTCTCGATCGCCAGAGGGCCGTCATATGTTGCAGGTTATCCTGAGCCTGATGAATATTTTCATTCTATCGCACGAATATGCACATATGTTACTCGGGCACGTTCGAATCGGCCTCTGTCACCGCGCCGAATACGAGGCCGACCTCTTTGCTTCGGCTGTCCTCTCAACTGCCCGGTTCAGAAACCTGTATCAGGAGACTTGGTTCGCGATAGCAATCATCTTTCTGGTGCTTGATATCGATATTCGGGGGAAAGAGTCGCCGACTCACCCCAAGCCCCTTGACCGATTCAATGCGCTGGCGAACCGGACCGGTCACGGAGATGCTTTCCGTCAAGTGCTCCGGATGCTTGCGTCGCTCCTCAATCCGAGCCTGAAACGCCAGCTTGGATATGAAGTTCGAGTCTGATCGTGAGGATCTCCAGGACTTGCCCCCTAGCCTGCGATCCGTGGCCGTGCAGAGGGTGTGCGCCTGCTGTAACTCCGTCAGCCCTTAATCCACTGAAGAGCCAGCCTAGGTCTCTCTTTGGAGCTTGCGGATCTCCTCCATGGATGCAGCCATCCTGGTGCGTAAGCTCTTACTTATCACGTTCGACAATCGCGACTTCTCGTCAAGCATGCTATTGATGATGTTGGCAGGAACCGCTCCCGAATTGAAAGCGATAGGAACTATGACGTGGGGCGGAAGAGCCCTCTCCAAAAGAGCAAGGAGGAAGGCACCTTCGGATTTCTTTACTGCTTCCTTGGAAATGCGGCGTTCGCGTTGGGAATTCGCTAGATCAATGAGACGGTGCTCCAAAAACAGGTACCGAATACTTGGGTGAGGATGCGTTGCCTTCTCATGATAAATTAGAAGGTTGTGGCCTGCAGAATCTTCCGAGGGCGGAACGGCATCCATCTCAGCGAACAAGGCGAAAAGCAACCGGGCAACGAAAGTAAAACTTGTCAGGATGGCAAACTCCGACCCGCGCTGGTAGCGCGGCAGCTTCTCTCTCACAGGGAGCATTAGAGTGGACAGGATGTAGAGAGCGGTGTCATCGGCATCGAGTTCCAGCGCCTGCCGTTGGATGGCAGGAATGGAGTTCAGCCGTCGTTCTTCCGCTGCCTCGACTGAGGCTCGCGTTTCCCACAGGCGCGCACCGAACTCAAGCCGATAGTATGAAACATGGCCCTTTGCAACATGGGCCAACTCATGGAGCGCAAGAAAATCCATCGCAAGCATGGTCAGATACTCAACAAAATCGGTTGAGGTGCTGAACGCATCTTTCTTCCAACCCAGGAGAACCCAGGGCTTGGGGTTTCTAGCATGAAAGACTTCAATGCACTGGGAGAGAGTGTTTGCAGTAACTGTCCAGGCACCAGTAAAGATCTCGACCTCAATCTCCTCGGGTTGATCGGGAATTGTGTAAGCGCCCGCGTTGAGTTCTGGGTAATCAATTGTCTGGAAGTAGAGTTCATCGGACAGAAGGCCGATGCCCGGCAGATTGCTGATGACGCCGACAAAAGACTCGTCGCCAAAGCAAAGCTCCCATAGCACGTCAAGGGAGGGGGCTTCTATAAGACCATATGTCAAGTTTTCTCCGGAAGTAGTTCTCGAGTTCGAAGAGCAGGCCCAAAGCCTCTGTCCTTTTTCTGCGCGTGCTCTACTGCTGAGCCACTATCGGCAAATGGCTCCCCACTACGCGGAGGACTCGTCGGTCTTATCAAGCCAGAAGCCATTCCCGAAGCGACCTTCTTCGCGCAATGTATGACCAATGATGCGCTGCAGTGCGGTGAGCCAGGGAGAGAGGAAGTTGCTGTCGAAGTGTGTATTCGAAAAACGCTTCTGCGTATATTCAATGACGGCCTGTCGGAACGGTGTGCTGCAAGGAGTAAAATATAGCACGTCCGGTTCGTCTCGAGCGGCGAAGCAAAGGATCTCCGTATACGCGTCTTTCGATGAATCGAGCCGGGCCTTCAGATAGGTGAGATGCAGTTCTGCTCCGCGGGCGCCGTGATGTGCGATCAGGGCGAAAGGATCAGCATCAATGAGGACCGCCATGCGCTGAACTGGCACTTCCGCAGACAAGAGCCAGGTGCGTACCCAGTTGGTCCCAAGCAACACGCTAAGCGCACATACGGCCTGGACGTTGATGTGACGGAAACTCTTCAGAACGGATGGCGCGTCTTGAGGAGTCAGGAGCAGCAACTCCACCTGCGGTTCCTGGCCCTCCGGTACCCAGCGGCGGCGCAAGGCGACGATCACTCCATCCGCCGCAGTGTCAAGAAGTTCCTTTCCTTTGAGTGGCGCATAGAGGAAGCGGGCCTTGGCCAAAGGCATGACGATAAGTTGCACCCAACGGTGCTCACCCGCCTCAAGCACGAAGAACTCGGCAACGGATGGACGATGTGTTGCGAGGCTAATGAATGTCGCTGGCAACGGTCTATCGTGGACAACAAGCTGCTCGCGGCGAAAGTCGACGAAGATGACTTCTTCGTCATCTTGGCGAGACGCTGGCATGGAGAAGCGAGTCTTGAGGCTGTCTCCAGACCATGCCTCAATCTTCGCAACAAGCTCAACAGCCCCATCCTTCTGACTATCGAAGAAGCAAGGCGCGCACCCCTGTGCGCCGAGCACCTCGGCGAAGATGTCAAATGCGGCCTTGCTGACTGCGTCCATCATAGTCGTCTCGGTGCCACGCCAGATCTGCCGCTCACTGGCGGCATCTATCCGAGGTGAAGCGATCTGAGCCAATCTGCCACCAGCGTCGAGGAGCATCGCGTCCATGACCGCAATGGCTCTGCTTATAACTGAGGGGGTCATCAGAACGGCGAAGCGCTGATCTGGCAACCCGATTATGCCCAGATCAATATCTGGCCACTCAGCGCATGGAAGAGCCCGCAGGGTCTCATAGATCGGGGTCTGCATAGCCGCTCGCGCGCACGAGGTCAACGCAATGGTACAGAAGATCGGTCGGCTGGCACTGCTCGGAAACGACTCATCGAAAGATGCAAGCAACGGCTGGTAGTCAGGGTACGAGTCCAGCAGATTCGCCTTGAGGGTGCCGCGGCTCGCATTGGATACGGAGGCAATCGTGGCATACGTCTCGTGCGTCGTGCGGGAGACGTCAAGCATCCGATTGACCAATTCCTGGAACCCTGCCTGTCCAGCATCTGCGAGTGCACCAGCGAAGATCATTGCATTACCGTGACACGTACTCGCATTAAGAAACGCGTGGGCACTCTCATGCCACGACACCATCCGCGCTACATCGGAAGCTCGATCGTCGCCAAGCGAAACCAGTCGCTCGTTCTTGGTTGGGTCGTATAGTCCTTGAGGCACAGGGCCATCGCCTTCCTTGCGAAACACACTGGCAAGGAGAAGCGAGCATCGACCGAGTTGGGGCAAGGGTGTGGACACCAAAAGCTCCTTTACGAATCGAGTTCGCCTGTCACTAATGCATCGCGCCACACCTTCGTTGCGCCGATCGGTACCAGTTCGAAGCTACTGGCGAGTGTCTGACTGAATTCGATGAGCGACTCGAGCAGCTCGGCGTCGACAGCCCTACTGGGAGCGATGTCAATGTCAGTATAGCTCGCGATCCTATGGTTTCTGAGCGACTGAGCGACTACATGATCGATATTCAGCTGGAACAGTTCTGGCCCGATTTCGCCAGCTTTACCAGTGACATGCAGACCATATTTCTCGCGGAAGGTCGTGTGCTCGATAACGGGCTCAAATGCGCTCTTCCCGATTGGAACGATTCTCGCCGCGAGGCCAATCGGATTGGCGGTAGGTCCCTCTGAGCTTGATGCACGGAATTCGTCGAGGGTCAGCGCCAGTTTATCGATCCAGTTGAACTCCAGCCGGACGATGACACCCGTCTTCTCCAGCGCGACTAGCGGAAGCTCGAGATTGAGCGCGCAGACCTCATCCGAAGTAGTCCAAGTCATGAACTCGCTCGTCTTGACGCGCTCACGCAATGAGAGCATCCGCGGGATCAGCCGCTTCTTCGAGTGTGCATCCTTAAGATCCCAATAGCGGTCGATACTTTGGAAGCCGGTGCTGCGGGCATAGCGCTTGACGATCAACGCGCCCAGTGGCTTTCCCTCACTGTTGGAAAGACGTCGGTGGAGAGCAGCGAGCCCGTCGCTTGAGGTAGGCATGAGGCGTGCTTCGTGCTCCAGGGACAGTTCCGCTGGCTTGCCCTCGCGGTTCGACCGCGTTGGCTCCCAGTGCAGCGTCTGGAAACCGCGCCGATCTTCGCCTGCGCGCACCTGCGGTGCATGCGCTCGGACCAACACGCGGGCATGAGCGAGCGGCTCCGGTTCAAGTTCCGAGCGAGGGGCAATTGGTGCTCTGTGCTTGGCGACAGACAAGCTGCCGCGCAAGCGGGCGCAGAACTTTGCAAGCCAGTGTATGCCTTCGCCATAGAGCGCGAGCGCGGCTTCGGGTCGCCCCTTCTTCAACCGTCCTTCAGGAAGGCCAAGGAGATTGGCTGCCATTCCCAGCTCATATCGAGCAGCCCAGTGCTTGTCGCCTCGCTTCGCGGCAAAGATTTCCGCTCGACTGAGGCAGGCGTCGACCACCGGCCTTGTCCAGGTGGGCAAGCCGAAGCGGAAAGCTAGTTCGGCTGACCCATCGTTGTCAGTATAAGAGACCGACAGGGGCATATCCGGGTGGGGCTTTTCAATCGGCCCCGTCGCCTCCACGAAATGCGTGAGCTTCGCGATATCGAAGAGGTAATCGCCGGTCTGCCATTCCTTGGGGTCGATCAGCTTCACCTCGACCGTCGATGAATCAGTGCGCAGCAAGAGATTTCCGGGATTGGGATCACCATGCACGACTGTGCTGAATGGAGGAGTGATCGTACCAAGGAATGAGGCGCTCTCAGTTAGCAGATCGAGATATGCCTTCCACGGTTCGAATGGCGTTCCGTTGATCGACAGTGGTTGCGAGCGGAAGCGCGGATCAAGGTTCGCCGCCGCGACGAGCCTGGTCTGAATCCGACTCACATAGTCTGCATTGAGGCTTGGCAACGTTCGCTCGTCCCAGCTGGCGTCATAGCCCATAAACAAAATGTCCAGGACCGTATTGACCAGACGGACCGCCTGCGCATCGGGGATCGGGAGCGCGCCAGGCTTCGGATAGAACCGATCCTCGAGCGACTGCCAACCGTCCGCGCTCGGAAAGTACTCCATCAGATAGGCATAGGGTGGCCTGTTTCGAACAGCATAAACGACTGGCCACGCATTCCTGAAGCGCTCTGGGAGAGAGCCGTTCCGGATTTTGCGCATCATCTCTCCTTCAGCTGCGAGTTTCGCATTCTGCTGATCGAGCTTAAAAACAAATGGAGCGTGGAGCGTGAGCAGAGCTACGACCTCTGCAGTGTTGCCGCCGCTCAATGCGAGTCTGTCTATCCCTGGCTTGTTGAGCGGAAAACCCAATGCGACCGCCTCACGGACCAGTTCATCCGCGATTGCCGATGGATCGATGCGACGAGCGTGCATTTGGAAGCCAGGTCGCCTCATAAACTCTGGTGAGGTCTCCTTCGTCAACCCCTCCTCGATGATCGCTGTAAGTGCGTCCCCAAGCGTTTCGCTAACCCTGTTCATGTCGCCCTCTATGTTTCTGGTAGCTACCCCTTGATCAGCGATACTACTAAGAGCGCCTAACAAAAGTAAGGTTTGAGGGGGATTCACCCCTTGGCCCCCTCGGGCCCTCTCGGGCGGACCGTCCCATCTCTTACTTTTGTTAGGCGCTCTAAAACTTTCGACGACAGTGAGGCTCCCCAAGCTCGGGCAGAGCCGAAGCCACAAGGGCGCCCCCAGCGCCTTTAAGGCCCTCGTCAGTGCTGTGGGACTGCGCTTGCGCAGCGTGGCCCCACAGGCGTGGCTCTCTTGCCTACCTGGATGCTCACCACGAGCGGAGCGTCGGCGTGTCCAGCTTGGTCGATCATCGCGAAGCCCCAGCGCTCACCACGTCCGTCATGCATGTTGCACATATATATGTCGCAGGAACCTGCGGAACGAGATGGGACAGGACGGGACGACACTGGACGCGGCGGGACAACGACTCCCAAGCATTCCGGGCGGTTGCGACGTAAGGGCGCGATTCTGCTAGAGGTTTCGCACCACCCGGCGCGGCGGCGCGGGTTCGATTCCCTCCGCCTCCACCTGGCAACCTGTGAAGGCACAGGACCCTGCCTGAAACCGCGGCACCGCGCCCCTTCTCTCAGGAGCGCGGTGCCAGGACTGCGTCACTCCTCATGCCGTGGAGCTGCGCAGGCTCCACCTACTTCGCCTCGCCCTCGGGAGGAACCACCGCCGCCAGTGCATTGAGCAGCGTGGGCACCTGGCGCACCGGGATGCTCGTGATGTCAAGCACCGCCGAGCCCTTCTCATTGCGCACCAGCGTCTTGACCACCACTCCCTTCGGGAACTGGCCACTCAGCGCCTCCTGGTACTGGTTGGCCAGCGCCAGATCCTCCTCCGGCAGCGGCTTGCTCGAGGCCGGCTTGCGCTTGCGCTGGATGGCCCTGCGCATCTCATCCACGCTGCACGCCGAGAAGGCCTTGGGCGTCACCGCCCCGTTCTCCCCCGGCACCTCGATGACGGTGCCACCCGGCTCCGCATGGTCGATCTTCAGGTCCGCCACCTCCTTGTACGTCAGCAACAACTCCAGGCAGGTGACCCCGAAGCGCACCGCCGTCTTCTCGTCGAAGCTCGCCGCCACCGCCGCGTACCGACGCAGTGACGTGTTCGACAGGTCCGGCAGCTTCTTGCTCAAGTAGTCCAGGACGTTCTTGTAGCCCGCTGCCTCCGCCAGCTTCTTCTCGACCGCGCGGTTGTAGAGCTGCCCCATGCCGTAGTGGTTGGCGTTCTCCTCCCTCATCAACCGCACCAACTCGGAGTGGAACTGCTCGAGCGTCAGCTCCTCCGTGAGGGTGGTCTTCACATTGACATCTCTGAACTTCTTCAAGCTGAACATCTGAGGTCTTTCCCCCTTGCAGGCCGCAGGAATACGGCCTGAGCCAGCGGTGGAACCGACTGGCCGGAACCCGACAAAGCACGCGGCGCGCCAACGGCTGGCTCCTCGGGAAATCAACCCCTTACATGCGTGGCGCCCCCCGCAACAGGCTGCGGCGGGAGGGGGCACCGTCCGAGAACTCGGACTGGACAGTCCATACTCTGGACGGGTCAGAAAACACCTACGCTCGTTTGCCACTGCCCCACTGCCCACCAGTGGGCACCCGAGCCCGTTTGCCACTGCTCCACTGCCCACCAGTGGGCACCCGAGCCTCGCTTGCGCGAGCCCGCTGCGGGCTGACCGAGGAGGGCCTTCGCGATGCTCGACGAAGGGCGAAGCTGCTGCTCACCGGGAGGTCGGGCGCCGGGAAGCCGGCCGAGTTCGCCTGTCGCGCTTCCGGGGAGACTCAGGAGCCAGGGGGGCTTCGTGGGGCAAGTCGCCGATGAATCCTCCCTTGGGCGGAATGCCAACGCCGTGCGCGTGGTCCACTGGCAGCCCCAGGCGCGTGTATGAGAACACCAGTGACGTCTCGATGCGGCTCACCTCCGGCCGGCTGGTGAAGGATAGGATGGTCAGACGCCGCAGGTGATCGGTATCCCGGCAGACCACGTGGACGAGGAAGTCCGTAGTGCCGCCGAGGCAGTAGACGGCCCGCGTCTCCGGCAGAGAGCGCAGGTGCTCTCCGATGTTGCCGAAGGCCTCACCCACGTGGAGGCGGAGCTGGACGGCGATGAGCGCTTGCAGCCCGAGCCCCAGCGCGTCGGAGTCGAGGTCCGCCTGATACGCCTTGATGACGCCGTCCGACTCCAGCTTCCGTACCCGCATGAGGCACGACGAGGGGGCAAGCCCCACCTGCGCGGCCAATTCCTTGTTGGACAGCCGAGCATTGTTCTGAAGGGCACTCAGAATCGCGCGATCGATTCGGTCGAGCTGTGGCATCGAGGTCTCCGGGGCGAATTCTCTTCGATGGAGGAGCGACAACCCGAACTCATATTCTGTTTCCATGATTGGGAACAGAATCGCAGTGTGCATCTTCTTCGTGGCGGGCCTGGCGTCCGCTGCCCAGCCCACCCCTGCCAACCCGCTGCTGGAACCTTGGACGGGTCCCCATGGCGGCGCGCCACCCTTCGACCGGGTGAAGGTGGAGCAGTTCGAGCCGGCGTTCGCGGTCGCGATGGAGGAGAGCCGGCGCGAGATCGCCGCCATCGTCCGCACGAAGGGGGCCCCCACCTTCGAGAACACCATCGCCGCGCTGGAGGACGCAGGCCGGACGTTCAACCGCGTCTACGAGGTCTACAACGCCTGGTCCAACGTGATGAACACGCCCGACTTCCAGCAGGTCCAGCGCACCATGGAGCCCCGGCTCTCAGCTTTCTGGGACGAGCAGTCACAGGATCTGGCCCTCTTCCAGCGCGTCCAGGCCGTTCATGACTCTCCGGAGATGGCGCGGCTCACGCCCGAGCAGCGCCGCCTCGTCCAGTACTACTACCGGGACTTCGCCCGCTCCGGCGCGAAGCTCGATGCCGCGGGGCGCAAGCGCGTCGCCGAGCTCAACCAGCGACTGGCCGCTCTGTACACATCGTTCCGGCAGAATGTGCTCGCCGACGAGGCGAGCGCGGTGATCATCGACAACGAGGCAGACCTGGCGGGACTGCCGGAGGCGCTGCGCAAGGCCGGGGCGACGGAAGCCGAGGCACGCGGGCTGAAGGGCAAGTGGGTGGTGTCCAATACGCGCTCAGCGGTGGCGGACTTCCTGACGTACCTGGACAACCGGGCGCTGCGGGAGAAGGTGTGGCGCAACTACGACAGCCGGGGCGACCACGGGGACGCGCACGACAACAACGCCATTGTCAGTGAGATCCTCGCCCTGCGAGCGGAGCAGGCACGGCTGCAGGGCTACCCCACGTACGCGCACCGGCAGCTCGAGGCGACGATGGTAGGCACGCCCGAGCGTGCCCTGAAGCTGCTGATGGACACATGGGCCCCCTCCGTGGCCCAAGTGCGCGCGGACATCGCCGCGATGAAGGAGCTGGCGCAGCGCTCTGGAGTGACGGGGGAGATCGCCCCGTGGGACTACCGCTACCTGGCGGAGAAGGTACGCAAGGCGAAGTACGACTTCGACGACACGGAGGTGAAGCCGTACCTGCAGCTGGAGAAGCTGAGAGAGGGCATGTTCTGGGTGGCGGGCGAGCTGTTCGGCTACACGTTCGCCCCCGCGGCCGGAGTTCCGGTCTACCACCCGGACGTGAGAGTCTTCGAGGTGAAGGAGCGTGCGAGCGGGCGTCACGTGGGGCTGCTGTACTTCGACCCTTATGCGCGGCAGGGCAAGTACAACGGAGGCCAGACGGACCCGTACCGCGTCCAGGAGCGGTTCCGAGGAGAGGTGACGGCCATCGTGTCGAACAGCCTGCCCTTCGTGAAGCCCGGGCCCGGCGAGGTCGCCCTGATCGGCTGGCGCGACGCGCAGACGCTCTTCCACGAGTTCGGCCACGCGTTGCACATCCTGAACTCCCAGGTGTCCTATCCCTCTCTGAGTGGCGGCCGCGTGGTGCGCGACTACGGGGAGTTTTCAGGCAAACTGTTGGAGCGCTGGGTGACGACGCCCGAGGTGCTGGGGCGCTTCGCGGTGCACCACAAGACGGGCAGGCCGATGCCGCCGGCCCTGCTGGCGAAGATCCAGAAGGCCGCGACGTTCAACCAGGGCTTCTACCTGGTGGACTTCCTCACCTCCGCGCTGGTGGAGATGAAGCTGCACCTCACGAAGGAACAGCCCGTGGACCCGGACGCGTTCGAGCGCGACACGCTCCAGCAGCTCGGGGCCCCGGCGGAGGTCGGCATGCGGTTTCGGATGCCGCACTTCGGCCATGTCTTCACGAGCGAGGCGTACGCCGCCGGCTACTACACGTACCTCTGGGCGGACATACTGGCCGCCGACGCGTTCGAGGTCTTCAGGCAGGCCCAGCGGCTGAACGATCCCAAGCTGGCAGCGCGACTGCGGCAGCACGTGTTCTCGGTGGGCAACACGGTGGACCCGTTCGAGGGCTACCGCGCGTTCCGCGGTCGGGACGCCACCAGCGAGGCACTCATGCGCGAGCGCGGCATCCTCGTCCGGGCGCTCGCCAAGGATCGGGACTAGCGCTACCCGGACTGCCACGCGTTCCAGGCCGACCTGGAGGCGTTCATCCTCTCAGTGGAAGTCATCGCGAGCGATGACCCGACTCGCGCTAATCCACCGTGAGCAGGAACTGGGCGGATGCCGGATGGCCCTCCACCGCGAGGAAGCGGGGCTCCCCATCGCCCAGGTACCGCCAGGAGCGCGGCTCGACGGTGATGTTCAGCGGTCCCGAGCCCTCGCTCCGAGGCTTGAAGGTGACCTCCAGCTCCGCGGTGGCCCCTCCCTCCAGTCCGGCGGTATCCCCCACGACGTTCACGCGGTTTTCACTCACCATCGGGAGCGGCTGGCCGCGATACCGCACGCTCACGTCCACCACGCGAGCGCCAACGAGCGGCCCGGACACCCGCACCCGCACGGCATCACAC
The DNA here is from genome assembly GCF_020103695.1 of Hyalangium versicolor. GTDB lineage: Bacteria > Myxococcota > Myxococcia > Myxococcales > Myxococcaceae > Hyalangium > Hyalangium versicolor. Next base: position 18,659 of record NZ_JAHXBF010000038.1, on the reverse strand, counting down.
GCCGTCCCCTCATTGCGCACCACCGCCCGCCACGTCTCGGCCACGGGCGCGGACACGGTCAGCGGCGCCAAGGTGTGCTCGGTCCAGTGGATTGCGGGCGTCTTGTAGCCCATGTGCATGAGTGGCGCGCCCGGGCTCACCGGACGCTTCTCGGCGTAGAGGCGCAAGGGGTGTCCGGGCCTGGCGGTGAGCAGGAAGAGCGCGTCACTGTCCTCGGCGCCCACCCACCACCGGTCAGTCCCCGCGGGCGTCACGGACACGTAGGAGCTCCAATCCCCTACGAGCGTCTCGAGCACCTGGAGCCCGGGCAGGGACACCAGGAGGGTCTTGTCCTGCAAGAAGAGGAGCGCCCGGGCCGCGTCGAGGACGCACACCCCGGTGCCGCCCCAGAGCGGTTCATCCTCATCCTCTTGGCTCCCATCAATGGCGCCGAGCAAGGTGCCGTCGAGTGAGAAGTGGGCGAGCATCGTCTCCCGGTGGTTGGAGACGAGCAGGAGGAGCACGCCGTGGGGAGTGGCCTGGGCCCGCCAGGTGTCCTGCTCATGGCCCGGCTCCACCTGGAGCGCTCCCTCCGGCTGAGCCGCCCCCGGGCGGAGCACGTAGACGCGGCCCCGGCCCTTCTCCAGGACGGTGATGCCAAAGGGGCTCGTGTCGAGGAACGCTCCATCGGGGGACTGAGGGAGGGGGCGCCCCTCGCTATACCCGTACCCGTGCGTGGCGCGCACGGGTTTGGGCAAGGTCATGGGCTCCCACCGCTGCCCGGACGCATCGGTCGCGAAGAGGGTGGTCAGCTTGAGGGCGTCGTCCACCCCCGCCCCGATGAGCCTGTCCCCGTCGGTGGTGAGATCGAAGCACTCCCTCGGAAAGGCCTGGACGGGAGCGCTCGCGCCGGCCCCCACGGAGAAGACACGCCGATCCCCGCCTCCCACCCAGACGTCCTTTGCCTCGTCGAGCGCGGCGAGCACCACGGGCGCCGACGGGTAGTTCGGCGCGTCTCCTCGTCCCTCCCGGCGCACGCCCCCGGCTCCGTGGAAGACGATGAGCCGCTGGGGCCTGAGATCGAACAACCAGGGTCCACGGGCCAGAAGACGGCGTGTCGGGTACATGGGCCCCGCACGATACCCACTGGAACTGGCCGGGGAAGCGCTTCACCCCGGGTTTGTCACCCCCCTCACCTAGAGTCACAGGAAGGCAGGGCAGTCTCGTTAGTCCTGCCTTTCACCGATCGCTCGGTGACACCTGTGATCAAGGAGAGAGTGTGTTGAACTCAAGAATCCTAGCCATTGTTGCGGCACTGCTCATGCCAGCAGCCGCCATGGCAACCAATGTAATGGGTACCCTTCCCAGCAACAGCACCTGGACGCCAGCGGGCAACCCGTGGGTGCTCACGGGGGACGTGACAGTCCCTCAAGGCGTCAGCTTGACGATCGAGCCAGGCGTCGAAATCACCTTCGCAAAGACAGATGGAATGGGCTCGGGGGCTGACACGAGCCGGACCGAGCTCATCGTCTCGGGCACCCTGGCGGTGCAAGGCTCGAGCAGCGCTCCCGTCACCCTCACAGCCACCGGGGCCTACGGCGTGCGCGTGCTCAGCTCAGGCACGGCCATCGTGGACTACACCACCCTCAACGCGGGCTTGTATGGCGTGGTCAGCGCTGGCTCTTCCACCCTCAACAACACCACCATCAAGGGCGCTCTCACCACTGCCCTCAACGTCACCGGGGGCACCACTTCGTTCACCAACGGCACCCTTCAGGACAGCAATCAGGCTCTCTTCAGCTCGGGCGGTACTTCCAACCTCAACTACAGCCTGGTGAAAAACAGTGGCAGCTCCTCCGGCTACTACGCCATCCAACTGGACGCCGCAGCCAACCTCATCCACAACACCATCACCGCCAACAAATACTCCGCCATCGCCGTCTCCTACTTCTCCACCGGCCAGGTCAGCATCTACGACAACATCATCTCCTCCAACTCCGGTTGGGGCCTCACCTTCTCCTCCAGCTCCTACCCCTCTCGTTCCATCCACCACAACAATGTCTGGGGGAACTCCAGCGGCAACCACTCCAACGTCTCCCCAGGCACTGGCAGCATCTCCGCCAACCCTCTGTTCGTCAGCACTTCCAACTTCCGCATCACCGAATACTCTCCCGCGCGTCAGGCCGCCTCGGATGGCTCGGACATGGGCGCCTTCGCCTATACGGGTAACTCTTCCTCGGTTCTGCAGGGCCTGCTCCTGGCCGACAAGACTCTCACGGGAGCCAATACCCTCTCCGGTGACCTGACCGTTGCTCCGGGCGTCACCCTCACTCTGGCACCCGGTGCCTCCCTCACCTTCGCCACCTCGGACGGTGCCGGCTCGGGGGCTGACACGAGCAAGACGGAGCTCATCGTCTCGGGCACCCTGGCGGTGCAGGGCTCAAGCAGCGCTCCCGTCACCCTCACCGCCACCGGGGCCTACGGCGTGCGCGTACTCAGCTCGGGTACGGCCATCGTGGACTACACCACCCTCAACGCAGGCTTGTATGGCCTGGTCAGCGCTGGCTCCTCCACCCTCAACAACACCACCATCAAGGGTGCACTCACCACTGCCCTCAACGTCACCGGCGGCACCACTTCGTTCACCAACGGCACCCTTCAGGACAGCAATCAGGCTCTCTTCAGCTCGGGCGGTACTTCCAACCTCAGCTACAGCCTGGTGAAAAACAGCGGCAGCTCCTCCGGCTACTACGCCATCCAACTGGACGCCGCAGCCAACCTCATCCACAACACCATCACCGCCAACAAATACTCCGCCATCGCCGTCTCCTACTTCTCCACCGGCCAGGTCAGCATCTACGACAACATCATCTCCTCCAACTCCGGTTGGGGCCTCACCTTCTCCTCCAGCTCCTACCCCTCTCGCTCCATCCACCACAACAATGTCTGGGGGAACTCCAGCGGCAACCACTCCAACGTCTCCCCAGGCACTGGCAGCATCTCCGCCAACCCTCTGTTCGTCAGCACTTCCAACTACCGCCTCACTGAATACTCTCCCGCGCGTCAGGCCGCCTCAGATGGCTCGGACATGGGCGCCTTCGCCTATACAGGCACTCCTTCCTCCGTGCTGCAGGGCGTGCTCCTGGCCGACAAGACCCTCACGGGAGCCAATACCCTCTCCGGTGACCTGACCGTTGCTCCGGGCGTCACCCTCACTTTGGCACCCGGTGCCTCCCTCACATTCGCCACCTCGGACGGTGCCGGCTCGGGGGCTGACACGAGCAAGACGGAGCTCATCGTCTCGGGCACCCTGGCGGTGCAGGGCTCAAGCAGCGCTCCCGTCACCCTCACAGCCACTGGGGCCTACGGCGTGCGCGTGCTCGCCTCGGGCACCGCCATCGTGGACTACACCACCCTCAACGCGGGCTTGTATGGCGTGGTCAGCGCTGGCTCTTCCACCCTCAACAACACCACCATCAAGGGCGCACTCACCACAGCCCTCAACGTCACCGGGGGCACCACTTCGTTCACCAACGGCACCCTTCAGGACAGCAATCAGGCCCTCTACAGCTCGGGCGGTACTTCCAACCTCAACTACAGCCTGGTGAAAAACAGTGGCAGCTCCTCCGGCTACTACGCCATCCAACTGGACGCCGCAGCCAACCTCATCCACAACACCATCACCGCCAACAAATACTCCGCCATCGCCGTCTCCTACTTCTCCACCGGCCAGGTCAGCATCTACGACAACATCATCTCCTCCAACTCCGGTTGGGGCCTCACCTTCTCCTCCAGCTCCTACCCCTCTCGCTCTATCCACCACAACAATGTCTGGGGGAACTCCAGCGGCAACCACTCCAACGTCTCACCGGGCACTGGTAGCATCTCCGCCAACCCCCTGTTTGTCGGCCCGAGCACCTTCACGCTCCAGGAGACCTCGCCGTGCCGGAACGCCGCATCCGACGGGAGGGACATCGGGGCGTTCTCCTACGCCGTGGTGCCGGTTGCGAGCATCATCTTGACTCCCTCGATCCCCACCCTGGTGGCTCAGGGCACCCAGCAGTTCACCGCCACGGCGCTTGACGCCAACAACAACCCGCTCTCGGGCATCGTCTTCACCTGGTCCGCCAGCAGCGCGGCCGGCTCGATCAACTCCAATGGCCTGTTCACGGCCGGCTGCACTCCTGGCACGTACTCGGGCGCGGTGACGGCGACGGCCGCGGGCAAGTCCGCCTCTGCTCAAGTGACGATCAACCCTGGCTCGCTCACGACCGTCTCCGTGTCACCGGCGAGCATCAATGTGCCCATCAATCGCACGCAGCAGTTCACGGCCACCGCTCGGGACGCCTGTGGAAACGCCTTGTCCTCGGCGCCGATCTCCTGGGCTGTCACCGCGGGCGGCGGCACCATCAGCACCAGCGGCTTGTTCACGGCAGGCTCCACTCTGGGCACCTATACCAATACAGTCCGAGCCACGAGCGGCACGGTGTACGGCTCCGCCAGCGTCACCGTGACCGGGGCCACCCTGGCCAGCATCGTCGTGACGCCAAGCGTCCCCAATCTGATCATCAATGGCACCCAGCAATTCACCGCCACGGGCAAGGATGTCTCTGGCAACACCGTGCCCGTCACTGTCACCTGGAGCGTGATCAATGGCGGCGGCAGCATCAGCTCCAGCGGTCTGTTCACCGCGGGAACGACGCCCGGCACCTACGCCAACACAATCCGTGCCACGGCCACCAGCAATGGCATCTCCGGCTTCGGCTCGGTGACGGTGCAGCCGGGAGCACTGGCGAGCATCCAGGTGTCTCCCTCCACGGCGACCCTGGGCGTCAACAGCATGCAGCCGTTCTTCGCCACGGGGAGAGATGTGGCGGGCAACACCGTGCCTGTCTCCGTCACCTGGAGCGTCGTCAATGGGGGCGGCACCATCACCTCCGATGGGATGTTCACCGCGGGGCCGACGCCCGGCACCTACGCCAGCACCATCCTCGCCACCAGCGGCGACATCTTCGGGTCGGCTTCGGTCGAGCTGGTCTCCGTCGAACTCCTGCGCGTGGTGATCTCTCGGAAGGACCCGACCCTCGTCCCAGGCGGGATGGTCGCCTTCAGCGCGAAGGCGTTCGGCCCGTCCGGCAGGGAGCTCACCGGGCGCAAGCCCACGTGGGAGGTCGTGAACGGCGGCGGCACCATCGACAGCGCGGGCGTGTTCACCGCGGGCAAGAGGAGCGGGAAGTTCGCCGACACCATCCAGGTCACCCTGGGAGGCAAGAGCGCCCGCGCTTCCGTGGCGATCGCCACCGACTCGGACGGTGATGGGATGTCCGACGAGTGGGAGCTCGAGCACGGGTTCGATCCGAACAAGCCGGGCGATGCCATGCTCGACGCGGATGGCGACAAGCTCCTCAATGTCGATGAGTTCGAGATGGGGACCGATCCTCGTGACGCCGACACGGACGGAGACGGCGTGACCGATGGCAGCGAGCCGCGGCCCACCGAGGACGCGGATGGCGACAACCTGCCGAACTGCCTGGATCCGGACAGCGACAATGATGGTCTCTCCGACGGAATCGAGATGGCGGCTTCCTCGGCTCTCGAGGCGAGCAGCAAGTCTCACGGGCGGTTCGTCCCCGACGCCGATCCGAAGAGCAGCACGGATCCCCTCACGGCGGACACCGACGACGACGGGATCCCGGACGGTGAAGAGGATGCCAACCACAATGGCCGGGTCGATGGAGCCGAGACGGACCCGAACAAGCCCGACGTGCGCTGAAGCGAAGTGTTGAAGTGAGGCTGCCGGGCTCGAGGTGACTCGAGCCCGGTGGTTCAGTTGGCCCCCTCGTGCTCCTGAGTGACGGTGAACCATCACTTCCAGTGATCCCGATGCGTGGGTCACCACAGCAGTGCGGCGTACGCGGCAATGGCCGTCGCGATTCCTCCCAGGAACAGGAGGACGCCCGCGGTGGCGATGCGTCCGATCGCCAGCAGACGGGTCCTGTACAGCTCGGAGAACTGCGCGTCCGTCCCTACCCAGGCGAGCACGGGCCGGAGCGTCAGGACGAACAAGAACGCCGCGAGCAGGAACGCCATGGCTGGGAGCAGCGTGAGGACCCGCCAGCTTTCCCCGATGTGCTCCAGCCCGAGATATCTGAGCACCGTGAAGTGGACAGCGACGGCGCCCGTGCTCGTCGAGAGCATCGTCGTCGCGAACGTCCTCAGCCGCGCCGCCGAGCCCTTGCGCGCCTCCAGGAGCGCGTCACGCATCCAGTCCTCCGCCGGGGGAGAGGTCTCTGCCGCGAGGCTACCAGGGGTGGGGGCTGGCCGAGCCTCGTCCTGCCCCGGCCCCGGTTCCGCTGAGATGCTCTCCACCTGGACTTCCAGGAGCCGCTCTCCGTTGGACACAGGGAGCTGAAACGTCACCTCGGCGCGCTCGCCAGAGAGGGGACATGCAACGCTCAGGGTCCGGAGCGCTTCACCTGTCCGGCCCGAACTCCCTCCAAAGAACAGGGGCTGCGGCTCGACGGTCATGAGCAGCCCCACGGAGTGCGTCTTGTGGCACGCAGGGCACACCATGGCCAACCTGAGCGGCCGTCGCTGAGAGCGCTGCGCTGCTTTCGCTGCTTCGCCCATGCCTTCCTCCCCTGGAGAGATGGAGCGCCTGGGCGACCAGATGTGACACTCCGAAGAAGGGCTCAGGCCCGGGGGTTTCCTCCAGGGGAACCATCCCATGGGTAGCGAGCACACGTTGGAGAAGCAGTCAGGGGCCTGCCATGGAGCCTCGCTCCGCCTCCTCCTGGTGGGAGCCGACACGCTTCAACCGCTCCTGGGCCGAGGGCTCGCGCCGGAAGCAGCTTGGGGCGCACCGAGGCCCGAGCGCCTCCCCCGGCGGGCCGAGGTGCCGTCGCTCGAAAGGCCAGATGCCAACCCGAATGACCTGCCGGCGCAGCGGTGGGGGGTGGTTGCTCCCGAGGGGCCCGAGGGCGATGCCCTGCTCCGGGCCCTGGCCCCTCTGATTGAATACCGGGAGAAGGAGCAGGGAGCGCCCGCCTCCCGCTACCGCGTCCCCGCGGACATGGATGTGACGGCGGCCGTGCGCTGGAGGGATGGCGTCTACCGCGCCGAGGAGGTCCCCGCGGAGGAGCGGCCGAGGTACCTCTTGCTCCTGGGCGATCTGCACCAGGTCTCCATCGAGCTCCAGCACGTGCTGGCCCAGAGCGCCTTCGTCGGGCGGCTCCACTTCGCACAGCCCTCGGGCGTGCCGGAGTTCGGGGGCCATGGCACCTATGCGGAGAAGGTGGTGGCCTTCGAGACGGGGGCTGCAGTCAAGGAAGCGCCCGACGTCCTGCTCTATACCGCGCCCGATGGCTCGGCCGAGACGGCTGCCGGCCAGGCACTGCTGGTGGAGCCCTGCCAGAAGGTGGCGGAGTCGCGGTGGCGACCGAGACTGCCGGGCATGGGCCTCCACGTCCTCTCGCAGGAGAAGGCGGGGCTGGAGGCGCTCCTGCGCGCCGCGGGCGAAGCCCATTCGGGCGTGATGCTCTCGGTGAGCCATGGCCTCGGGCAGCCAACCCAGGGGTGGGCTTCGGTCGAGGCGCAGCGAGCGCTCCAGGGCGCGCTCCACCTCGGGGCGGGACAGGTTCTCTCCGCCAACCTGCTCCGCGGCACGCCGTTCCTCCCAGGAGGCATGTGGTTCTGCCTGGCGTGCTTCGGCGCGGCCACTCCTCCCAGGAGCCTGTTCCATCCCTGGCTGGCGGCGCTCGGCCAGCAGCCGGGCCATGACACGCTGCTCGATGACGTGCTGCGGAGTCTGCCCAGGCCCGGCGAGAAGCCCTTCCTGTCCGCGCTCCCCCAGGCCGCGTTGGCCAACCCTCAGGGACCGTTGGCGGTGATCGGCCACAGCGATCTGGCCTGGATCTTCGGCTTCGCTGACATCACCAGCGGCGCCTCGAGCCGCGCCTCGCGGATCGTGTCGGCGCTGGAGGTGCTGGTGAACGGGAGCCGCGCGGGCGTGGCGCTCGATGCGCTGATGCGCTTCTACCGGGACGTGAACGACGGCCTGATGGCCGACTACCAGCTCCGGCAGGATGCGCTCACCGAGGGGCGGCCGGACCCGGTCGATCCAGAGCGCCACGGCTACCGCTGGATGCTCCGCAATGATCTCCGCGGCTACATCCTGCTGGGAGATCCCGCGGCGAGGCTCTCGCTCCGGAGTGCCACGGCTTGAGACGGAACGCGGTGGTGGCCGCGCTCGCACTGCTCATAGCCTCTGCGCGCCTCGTTCTTGTCCTCCTTGAGGTAGGTCTGTCGCAGGGAGGCGGAGAGGCAGTCGGTGTTCCGATCCCGGAGCTGCTGAAGGAGCTTCTCGGGGGTGGGGGTCGCCAGCTTCGGCAGGAGCCAGATCTTCGCGGTCCGGTCCCAGGACGCCGTGACGATGTGCTGGGTGTCCCCGCTGAACGTGGCGGAGCGAACCGGGCCCTCATGCCCCTTCAGCACGCGAGGGAGTCCTGAGCCATCCGCCCGCCACACCCGCGCGGTCCCATCCCAGGACGCCGTGACGATGAGCTGCCCATCCGGGCTGAACGTGGCGGACTGGACGGGACCGTCGTGGCGGAGGACATGGAGCGGCGTGTCCCTCGGCGTGCCGGAGCCCTCCACCTTCCACACCCGCGCGTTCCCGTCCTGCGACGCCGTGACGATGAGCTGGCCATCCGGGCTGAAGGCGGCGGAGGTGACGGGGCCCATGTGTTCTCCCAACGTGCGCACCAACCCCGAGCCATCCGCGTTCCACACCCGCGCGGTCCTGTCTCGAGAGGCCGTGACGATGAACCGGCCATCCGGGCTGAACGCCACGAAGGTCAGGGAAGCCGTGTGCCCCTTCAACTCGAAGAGCGGCATCGAGCCACCGACCTCCCATACCCGCGCCGTGCCGTCCTGAGCGGCCGTGACGACGCGCTCGCCATCCGGGCTGAAGGCGGCGGACTGGACCGAGACCGGGTGCTTGAGGGGAGCGAGGGCCTCCCAGCCGTTGGACCCCAGCTCCCACACTCGCGCGGTCTTGTCCCAGGATGTCGTGACGATGCGCGGGGCGGTCGGGTTCGGACTGAACGCCACGGAGGAGAGGGAAGCCGTGTGCCCCCTCAGCGGGATGGGCGGCTGCGAGCCATCGGCCGGCCATACCCGCGCCATGCCATCCTGAGAGGCGGTGACGATGAGCCGGCCGTCCGGGCTGGAGTCAGCGTCTGTCACCGACTCCTTGTGGTCCATGACCATGGAGACGACCGGCTGACTCGAGAGGTCGGCGTGCCACACCCGCGCGGTCCCGTCTTGCGAGGCCGTGACGACGCGCGGAGCCTCCAGGGTGGAGCCGGTGGATCGGTCCGGGGCCCTGTCGAAGGCCGCGGCGGTGACCGGACCCATGTGCCCCTTGAGCACCTTGAGCATGACGGCGGGGCCCGAGCCTCGGATCCGCCACACGCGAGCGGTTCCGTCCTGGGAGGCCGTGACGATGAGCTGGCCATCCGGGCTGAAGGCGGCGGACTGGACAGGCCCCGAGTGTCCCACCAGTGCCTTGTCCAACGTGAAGTCCGGCTCCGCCCCCTTTGCCCGCCACACGCGAGCGGTTCCGTCCTGGGAGGCCGTGACGATGAGCTGGCCATCCGGGCTGAAGGCAGCGGACTGGATGGAGCCCTGGTGCCCCTCGAGCGTCTGCCGCACGGAGAAGGGCTCCGAGCCATCGGCCTGCCACACCTGCGCGATCCTGTCCCAGGAGGTCGTGACGATGCGCTGGACGTGCGTGTCCGGACTGAACGCGGCGAAGTTGATGGGCTTGCCGTCCTTTCGGCTCAGCTCCTTCAGCGGTTTGCTGGCGTCACCGGTCCGCCACTGCCACACCCGCGCGATGCCGTCCCGAGCCACCGTGACGATGCGCTGGCCATCCGGGCTGAACCCGGCGGAGCGAACGGGGCCCATGTGCCGGATGATACGCAGCGGCGCTCCGCCGTCGATGCTCCACACGCGCGCGGTTCCGTCCTGGGAGGCCGTGACGACGAGCTGGCCATCCGGGCTGAAAGCGGCGGACTGGACGGGGCCGTTGTGCCCTTTCAGCACCGTGGGCTCGCTTCGGTTGTCCGTCCACCACAGCCGGGCGGTTCCATCATCCGAGGCCGTGACGATGCGCTGGCCGTCCGGACTGAAGGACGCCGCGTTGAACGCCTCGCCGGTGAGGCTCTGGAGCGTCGCCTCCAGGAAGTTCGAATCCAGGGACTCCAGGGCGAGCGCCTCCCATTGCCCCACCTGCCGCGGGTGTTTGACTTCGGCGAGCAGCTTCGCCGCCACGGCGGGCTGTCCCCGCTGCATCTGCTCCCGGGCCCCCGCCATGAGGGACAGGTTGAAGGCCATCTCCTCCTTCGCCTGCGCCCAGAGGAACAGGCCCAACAACAGCAGGGCCGCGGAGCCCGCCGCCACCGCGAAGATGGCCAGCTTGCGCCGGGCTGCCGCCTCCCGCAGATGCCTCACGGCCTCTTCCGCGTGCTTGCGAGCCCGCTCCTCCTCCTCGTGCCGCTCGCGCTTGAGCTCGATCACCTTCTTCGCCAGCCAGTCATGCCCCAGCTCGAAGTAGCGGCCTCCCTGGTGCTCCTCCGCGTGCAGCACCGCCGCTCTTTCCAGGCGATCCAGCACCGCGTCCGAGGCTCCCGTGGGGAGCACGTCCTCCGCCTGCCGCTGCGTGAGCAACGTCCGGCTCCCATCCCTGGCGACCAGATGCTCCTCCAGCAGCATCAGCCCGGCCGCCCGCAGGGGCCCCAGCGACTCCAACGTCGCGTCCAGGTACCGGTGCAGGATGGGCTCCGCCTCCACCGGCCCGCTCAGGCGCTCCTCGGCCTTCTGTTCCTCCCAGAGGGCGCGGCAGACGATCTGCGCGAAGGCCGCCTGCACCGTGGCCTCGTCCGTGGCGGACTGCCCGGCCGTCCGCACCTGGAGCATCAGCGCCCGGAGCTCCTCGAAGCGCCACGTCCGGACAGGCACTCCCGTGACCGCCGTCCTGCACGCCGCCTCGGCCATCTCCTTCACCGTGAGAGGCCCCAGCCGGAACCCCGGATCCAGCAGCGCCCGGTTGCCGCGCGCCTGGTCCCGGAAGCGCCCCAGATAGTCCTCACGCAAGGCCAGGACCAGTTGCAGCCCCCGCACGGGCGCGAGCGCGAGCACCTCCAGTGCATCGAGCAGCTCGAGCAGCTGCTCCGAAGGGCGGCCTGGCAGGAGCGGCTGTTCGAGCTGATCCAGGTAGATCAACAGAGGCCGCTCGGAGCGCCGCTCCGCCAGACGGAGCGCCTCCTCGAGCAGCTCGCGCGGGTTCAGCTCCTCGGGGGGCGGACCCAGCTCGAGCTGTACGAACATGGCCCGAACCAGCCGCTCGAGGGGAGCTTCGCCGGCGAGCCAGCCATCCACCCGGACGGCGCGGAAGCCGTGCCGCTCCATCAGCAGGGGAATGACCGAGGCCTGCATCAGCGAGGACTTGCCCGAGCCCGAGGGGCCGAAGAGCGTGACGCAAGGATCGGCGAGGATCCGGTTCATCAGCTTCCGAGAGAGGTGCTCGCGGCCGAAGAAGCGGTCGCGGTCCGCGGCACGGTAGGGCTGGGGGCCCGGAAACGGGTTGGAGCCCGCATCAGCGATCATGGCCGTGTCTCCTCCTGCGCTGCCGTGCTGAAGGGCGCTATCAGGTCCGCGGCGCTCAGCTCCAGGACCTGCACGCCCGCCCGCGCGGAGGGGATCCGCCCCCGCTCCCACAGCGCCCGCTCTTCCTCACCGGGCTCCAGGACCACCAGGCTTCCGTTCGGAAGGGGGCGCGCGCCGTACAGCCGGTAGAGCAGCATCCGGTGGTGCCACGTCAGCATCGACATGCCCAGGATGAGGGCGGGGCGCATGTTCAGCACCCCCATCAGCGAGGCCGCGAGATCAGGCTTGAGGAGGGAGTTCAGCCCGTTGACGCCCAACAGGTAGTCGTCCTCCGTGAGCAGGGGCCGCATGAACAGGTTCGGTGGCAGGTAGCCGCAGTAGAGCCGAAGCACGACGACGTCCCGCTGGGGATCGAGCACCTCCGGGAGCTGAAAGACTCTGTCCCATTGGGTGCCTCCTCCCTCGCGCCGCAGCACCGTGACCTGGCTGCCGCCGGGCCCGGGCGGTTGGATGACATGGAGCGTGAGCTCCGGCCGCTGCTCGGCGAGGGCCAGCTCCAGCACGGGCAGCCGCATGAGCGTGACGTGGACGCCTGGCTCGAGCTTCCGTGCCAACACGCCCATCAGCGGCGGTACGGAGGCGTGCCCGAATACCTGCTGGAACTCGATGTCCAGGTTCTGCTCCTCGAAGTGCAACGCATAGCGTTGGGCCAGGGTGCTCAGGGAGAGTCCGGAGGGAACGGAGCCCACCTGCTGGATGAGGGCCTGGCGCAGCCGCTCGCGAAACCCGTCCAGCACGTTGCGCTCGTCCTTCCAACTGTCTCCCAGGACCAGAGTGAAGGGCTGGCGCAAGAGCTTGTGCAGGGCAGGGGCTGGCGTGTCGGCCCGCGGAATGGAGCCGCTGGGGAGCGGCGGGGTGAGCCGCTGGAACCTGAAGTCGAACAGGACGGAGTCGCTGCCGCGCAGGTACAGCACCGGCGAGAAGGCTTCGGCGCTCTTGTGGAAGCTGTCGAGCACCTTCCGCCTCGCCTCATTGAGGCTGAAGCCCACATCGCCGAGCTGCGAGGCCGCGCGGGTGAGGGTCTCGTAGAACGCCCGCGAGCAGACCTGGGTGATGTCGGTCTTGACGGGCCACAGGTGGGCGACGACGGCATCGGCCCCGTTGCGCACGAGCCACTCCGCCGCGCTGGCCAGGGCCCCAGGTCTGGCCCCCTCGCACGCGTCGAGCACGAGCAGGCGCAGGCACTTGCGAAACCCCTCCTTGAGCTGCTGAGCCAGCAGCTCCACCTCGATCCATTTCTCCTCTCCGTCCTCGTCCGCCATCCGAAGCAGGGGGACCCCGTTCGGATCCACGTTGCCGTGACCAATGAAGTGGATGATGTGGGGGATGGGCCCTCGCCTCAGCCGATCGGAGATCTGCGAGAAGCGGGCGCGGGGACCCACGAGGGGATCGAGCCATTCAATCTCTCCGGCGAGGATGCGCTCCTCGAGCGCGGAGCGCAGCCCCGTGAGGTTGCTGTCCTCGGAGGGAGCGATGACCAGCACCCGGACGGCGCCCCTGACCTCGCGAGGCTGGACGGGATCCCTGGAGGGGACGCCCCTGGCCAGGAAGAGGTCCGCCGAGTTGCCCAGGAAGCCCACGGTCGTCTCGGGCACGCAGAGCGCCTCCCAGGGGAAGGCCTGGAGCAGGCTGTCGCGAGCGAGCATCATCCGCAGGAGGAGCGGCCCGCCTTTCTCTGCTTCCCCCAGCCGCACCAGGAGGTCCCGAATGTCCTCCCGGAAGAGCGCCCGGTAGAGCACCTGGGCCTGGTGCAGGGTGTCCTCCAGCGGCAGCTGGCGAGCCGCGGCCTTGCGCACCTGCTCGGTGAAGAGGTTGAGCTTCTGGGCGGTGAGCTCCGGGCCCAGCGAGTGTGGAGCGCTGTGCTCGCCCCGGCTGCCCGTGGCCCTGGCGCGGACCTCCTCTCCATCACGTTCTACGGCAATCTCCAGCCAGCCTCTCGCGGACACTCGGCACTCCTCTCCGAGGGATCAGGGTCCACCCGGAGAGAATGTGAGGCAGGAGGGCAGCTCGGCGCCGTTCCCGTCGCTCCCTGTCCGCGCCCCCTCGCCACCAACGCGATCAGTCATCCGTTGTGCCATAGGTCCACGGCATCCCTGGGCTGTTCAGCATCGAGCGTCTTCATTGTGGGTCTCCCAGGTGAATGCGGCGGGTGGCCTCCAGCCTCGCCTCTCCGGCGACCCAGAGGTCCGTGACCAGGCCTCCAGGCGCCAGGCACAGCTCGGCTTCGAGGAGGCTCGGCGAGGGCTGTGGCATGTGGCGTCCCTGCTCGATGCGGACGGAAGAAGGCCCACCGCGCGCGTACAGCAGACAGGCCAGTGGACCCGCCGCCATTCCGGTGGCCGCCTCCTCATCGATACCGAAGCGCGGAGCGAACATCCGCGCGGTGGCGTCCAGTCCGTCACCCGGCGCAAGGGAGAACACATAGAACCCCACGAGCGCGTAGGCCTCGCTGAGCGCCTCGATGCGCTGGAGGTCTGGAACGAGCGCGGCGAGAACCGTGGAGCTGCGCACCCCGACCAGAACGAAGCCGTTGCCCGTATCGACGCGAGTGGGCGCGAAAGCCCCGAGGACCTCGGTGGGGGCGAGTCTCAGGGCGTCCAGAACGGCGGCCGCATCCACCTCCGAGTAGCGAGGCGAGCGCTGCTGCATGGCTGCCCGGCCCCCCGCGACTCGCACGTGGCGAACGCCATCGATGGTCTCCTTCGAGTGCATGCCATCGGCCAGTCTCCCCGTTGCGCTCAGGTAGCCGAAAGTGGCGATGGTCGCGTGTCCGCAATGGGCGATCTGCCGGCGAGGCGTGAAGAACTCCAGTTTGAGGCTGGCCACGCCGGAGGCGGAGACGAAGGCTGTCTCCGAAAGGCCCGCTGCCGTCGCGATCGCCTGCTTCTGCGGCGAGGACAGATGGTCGGCGTCGAGCACCAGGCCAGCAGGATTGCCGCCCTGCCCCCCGGCCGTGAAGGCGCGCACGACCCGCAGTTCAATGTTGTTCATGGCTCACGCTCCCCGTCGGGCTCAGGGCGGCGCCGCTCCGCGGGGCCCGACGGGATGCAAGGTAGGCCTGGCAACAACGCAAGGCGATGCGTAAAGTCGCAAGCTGCGTTTGCACCTGCGCAAGCTCATGGAAGACTGGAATGACCTCAAGCTGGCACTGGCCATCTCCCGAGCGGGTTCGCTGACGGCGGCGGCGCGTGCCCTGGGCGTGGCGCACTCGACGGCCTTTCGCAGGCTTGGCGCCCTGGAGCAGAAGCTGGGCGTCCGTCTCTTCGAGCGACTGCCTGGCGGAGCCTATATGCCCACGGACGCGGGCGAGCGGATCGCTGCGGCCGCCGAGCGGGTGGAGACCGAGACCGCCTCATTGGGCCGCGAGTTGCTGGGCGCGGATCTCCGCCTGAGCGGCCGGCTGCGGGTGACGTGCCCCGAGAGCCTCGCCTATGGCCTTCTGACGCAATGGGTGGCCGAGTTCCGCCGCGAGCACCCGGGTATCACCCTCGAGATGGTCGCCGACCACCGGGTGCTGAACCTTTCCCGCCGGGAGGCCGACGTGGCGCTTCGCGTCTCGCGCCCTCGTGAGGGGGATCTCTATGGCCGCAAGCTGGCCGAGATCGGGACTGCGCTCTACGCGCGCCCCGACCTGTTGAAGCGGCACGGGCCTCTTGCCGCTGGCGATTACGAACGGCATCCCTTCATTGCCTGGGAGGAGAGCGTCACGGGCATCAACACAGCCGACTGGCTGCAGCGCCATGTGCCAGAAAAGGCCGTGGTCTTCAGGTCCAACAGTCTGCTCAGCCAGATGGCCGCGGCGCGAGAGGGCATCGGCGTGGTCCTGCTGCCCTGCTACTTCGGGGATGCGGAGCCGACGCTGGTTCGCGCCAGACCGGCTCCATTGCCGGAGTTGAACCGCGAGCTGTGGATCGTGGCTCACCGGGACTTGAGACGCACGGCCAGGGTCCGGGCGTTCATCGACCTGGTAGAGGCCCGGGCGCAGGAGTGCCGGATCCAGCTCGCCGGCTCCGCGTCGCGTCAGCCCCGGCGCTGATCGCTCCAGCGCAGAAGCCCTTCGGTGCGAAAGAGCGCCCAGGAAGAGACTGCACGCAGGCCCTTCGGGGGCATGGTCAGAACAACCTCCCTCCTGCTCCACTGCCGCGCATTCAGTTCACGCAGGGGGGACAGTGAAAAAGGCATTCACTCAGTTCATCTTGGCGCTCACCGTGGCGCTGCTGGCGGGCTGCTCGGACTCTTCCACGGACACCGGCTCGGCTCGGTTCGCCGTCTCCGTGCCCCAGGCCCTCTCCTCCGAGATCTCCCGCGTCTCCGTCACCTCCAGCGCTGCGGATATTCCCTCCGTGACCGTGGACCTGGCACCGACCCAGGGCTTCTGGGGCGGAATCATCGGCAACATCCCCGCGGGCTCCAACCGCACCTTCCTGGCTCAGGCCTTCGACGCTTCGGGCACTCTGCTGTTCGAGGGCTCCGCATCCGGCGTCACCATCTCTGAAAACCAGACGACCCTCGTCGCCATCACCCTTCAGCAAGTCACCCCTCCTCCTCCCTTCGAAAATGAGGCCCCTCTCATTGACTCCCTGGTGGCCTCCTCCACCTCCGTGCCCGCTGGCGGCTCCATCTCCCTGTGGGCATCAGCCCATGATCCCAACCCAGGCGATACCCTCTCCTATGCGTGGAGCGCCACCGCGGGATCCTTCTCATCGCCCTCGGAAGACTTCACTTCGTGGACAGCGCCGGCTTCCACCGGCATTCACTCCCTCACCCTCGTCGTGACGGACTCACGGGGCCTGTCCTCCAGCATGACCCTGGCCGTCAACGTCACCCACAGCGGCGGCGATGGAGAGGCGGAGCTGTCCATCTCCTTCAATCGCTCACCTCAAGTGGCCTCTCTCAAGGCGGCTCCCACGCAGTTGGCCGTCGGGCAGACGACCTCTGTCTCCGTCGCGGCTTCAGACCCGGATGGCGACAGCCTCTCCTATTTCTGGAGCGCCTCCTGCGCGGGCTCTTGGAGCAACGCCTCCTCCAGCGCTGCTCAGTTCACCCCCTCCCTTCTGCCCGCGGGCTCCTGCAACAACTGCCGCCTGAAGGTCTCGATCTCGGACGGACACGGCGGGCTGAACACTGGCACCGTCGCCCTGTGCATCAGCAACACGCCTCCTCCCAACCACCTCCCTCCCGTCATCATCCGCACCTACCGCTCCTCGGACACGGCCACCCCGGGCCAGGAGATCACCTACGAAGTGGTTGCCAGCGATCCAGAGGGTTCTGCCCTCTCCTTCTCCTGGGGGGCCAATACAGGCTCGCCGGGCAGCGTGAGCCAGGACGAATTCCACAGCCGCGTCACCTGGACAGCTCCCTCCTGTGTCAGTGCCGGCGATCCCCCCTCCATCACTGTCACCGTGATGAACGCCTTCCACCTCACGGCGAGCCAGAGCTTTGCAGTGACAGGGCTGCCGACCTGTCCCCCATCCTCGGGCAGTTGGAGCCCAACGGGCTCCCTGAGCACCACTCGCTACCGGCATACGGCGACGCTGCTGCCCGACGGCAGGGTCCTCGTCAGTGGGGGGCTGGTGCCAGATGAACGGTGGCCGTGGGAATACGCATACAGGACGGCGGAGGTGTACGACCCCGCCACGGGCACATGGAGCCTCACCGCTTCCATGGCTGAGGAGCGCGCCGGTCACACGGCAACGCTGCTGCCCGACGGCAAGGTCCTCGTCGTAGGGGGCAACAGTAGCTCCTCCTTGGCAGCAGAGCTGTATGACCCGGCCACAGACACCTGGAGCCCTACCGGCTCCACGGCGCAAAGGCGCACCTCCCACACGGCGACGCTGTTGCCCAACGGCAAGGTCCTCGTCGCGGGGGGCAGCAGTTCCTCCCTGACCGCGGAGCTGTATGACCCGGCCACGGGCACCTGGAGCCCTACCTCTTCCATGGCCTCAGCGCACTCCCGTCACACGGCGACGCTGCTGCCCAACGGCAAAGTCCTCGTCGTGGGGGGCGGCAGTAGCTCCCCCTTGGCAGCGGAGCTGTATGACCCGGCCACAGGCACCTGGAGCCCTACCGGCTCCACGGCGCAAGGGCGCACCTCCCACACGGCGACGCTGTTACCCAACGGCAAGGTCCTCGTCGCGGGGGGCATTGGCTCCTCCCTGACCGCGGAGCTGTATGATCCGACCACAGGCACCTGGAGCCCTACCGGCTCCATGGCCTCGAATCGCGCGGACCACACGGCGACGCTGCTGCCCAACGGCAAGGTCCTCGTCGCGGGAAAGTTCGCCGACTTCGGGGACCCTGAGGGGAGCGCGGAGCTGTACGACCCTGCCACGGGCACCTGGAGCCCGACCGGCTCCATGGCCTCATCTCACCAACGCCACACGGCGACGCTGCTGCTCAACGGCAAGGTCCTCGCCGCGGGGGGATATCTCGTCGATGGCAATTACGAGCTCGCGGATGCGGAGTTGTACACGCCCTGAATCCTGTGGGTCGTGGGAGCTGCTCAGCAGAGGAGCGAGTAATCCGCGGGGCGGAGTAACAGCCGCCATCGGCTTCCGACCCGGAACAGGAGTCCGGGGACGGCCTGCGCCTTCAGTCCCACGCGCACCAGGTGCAGTTCCTGCCCACGGACCTGAAGCATGGCGAGCCACTCGGTGGTGGCTTCGCCGTAGTCGGCGAAGCTGGCGAAGAGGAGCCGCTGCTTCGCGTAAAAGAGCGAGGCGGTCGGGCACACCCAGTGGCATCGGGCTGTCCGCTGGGCAAGGAGCCACAGCGGCTTGGGCAGGCATGGAGTAAGAGACGAGGGAGAAAGCCGAAGTGCTGCTGTGGTACTAGCACCAAACGCGCTCCGTGCTCCCCGAGGGATCGGATGATGGTTCCCCGCTCTGGGAGGGCGGAACTTCGAGGGAGTAGAGGACGAGACGATCGTCCAGCCAGGGGAGGCGCAGTTT
>NZ_JAHXBF010000037.1 GCF_020103695.1 Hyalangium versicolor | reverse complement strand
CGAGTACAACCGCCTCTTCGCCCACCCGTTCACTTGGTCCTGGACTCGCTCCAAGATGCACGCATGGATGGACCGACACCGGTCCTGACTATGTTGAAAAACTTGTCGGACACTCCACTAGGTCTCATCTGCTGTGGACATTCGGCGAGGTGTCATACAGAGGCGGTGCCCTCGACCGTGCAATGATCGCAGCTGAGGAAAAGTTCCGAATCGATCATGCACGAAGGGATGAACGCGGAGTCGCGCTCGCCTCCGGGATGCGTGCCGACATCCTCCAGGCCCGCGGACAGCTCGATGAGGCCCTGCGCATCCGTCGCGAGGATGTGCTTCCCGTCTTCGAGAAGTTAGGCGACATCCGCGAGCGGGCCGCTACCCTTGGAAAAGTCGCTGACATCCTTCGGGCTCGCGGACAACTCGACGAGGCCCTGCGCATCCGCCGTGAGGACGTGCTTCCCGTCTTCGAGAAGCTGGGCGACATCCGCTCACAAGCCGTTACCCTTGGACAGATCGCCGACATCCTCCAGGACCGCGGACAGCTCGACGAGGCCCTGCGTATCCGCCGCGAGGACGTGCTTCCCGTCTTCGAGAAGCTGGGCGACATCCGCTCCCGGACCGTTGCCCTGGGTAAGGTCGCCGACATCCTCCAGGACCGCAGACAGCTCAACGAAGCCCTCCGCATCCGCCGTGAAGAAGTGCTCCCCGTCCTCGAAAAGCTGGGCGACATCCGCTCACAAGCCGTTACCCTTGGACAGATCGCCGACATCCTCCAGGACCGTGGACAGCTCGACGAGGCCCTGCGCATCCACCGCGAGGACGCGCTTCCCGTCTTCGAGAAGTTAGGTGACATCCGCTCCCGAGCCGTTACCCTCGGTAAGATCGCCGACGTCCTCCGGGTCCGCGGACAGCTCGACGAGGCCCTCCGCATTCGCCGCGAGGAAGTGCTTCCCGTCTTCGAGAAGCTGGGCGATATCCGCTCCCGGGCCGTTGCCCTCAGCAAGGTTGCCGACAGTCTCCAGGACCGCGGACAGCTCGACGAAGCCCTCCGCATCCGCCGCGAGGAGGTGCTTCCCGTCTTCGAGAAGCTGGGCGACATCCGCTCGCAAGCCGGTACCCTCGGACAGGTCGCTGACATCCTCCAGGCCCGCGGACAGCTCGACGAAGCCCTCCGCATCCGCCGCGAAGTGGAGCTTCCTGTCTACGAGAAGCTGGGCGACATCCGCGAACGGGCCGTTGCCCTCAGTAAGATCGCCGACATACTCCGGGCCCACGGACAGCTCGACGAGGCCCTCCGCATCCGCCGCGAGGAAGTGCTTCCCGTCTTCGAGAAGCTGGGCGACGTCCGCGAACGGGCCGTTGCCCTCAGTAAGATCGCCGACATCCTCCAGGACCACGGACAGCTCGACGAGGCCCTACACATCCGCCGCGAGGAAGTGCTTCCCGTCTTTGAAAAGCTGGGGATCATCCGCGAGCGGGCCGCTACTCTCGAAAAGATCGCCGACATCCTCCAGAATCGAGGACAGCCCGACGAGGCCCTGCGCATTCGCCACGAAGAGGTGCTTCCCACCTTCGAGAAGCTCGGCGACATTCGCTCATTGCTTATCAGGCGTGCCAACTTGGCCATGCTGCATCTCGCACGCAATCATGCGGGTGATCACGAGCGGGCTGTCGACCTGCTCCATCTGGCCCTCACGAAGGCCGAGGAACTCCGCATCCCTGAGGCAGAACAGATCCGGTCCATTCTCGAACGGATAGGTCAGACCTCTTCTTGAGTCATTCCCTCTATCGCGGCTCGGAGGTCGAGGGACGACGAGTCACACTGAGAATCGGTAGGTAGCAGAGTCGTTCCCATTCGTACTCTCCTTCTTTGCAGGGTGGCGTCGAGACCTCCGGACGCACCCAGCAACCCCCGTTGATCACCACCGCACTCCTTTGCTTGCACGGGGGCTTCGCCTGTCCCGGAAGTGGCTTGTCCGGCATCTCTCCCTCCAGCCCATCCCACGTGAGATCAGGCGGCTGCTCCTCCTGCGTGCTTGCCATGAGGGCCTCCGTCGCCAGTGAGGTGCCTGCATCCTCGCGGCCCTCATCTCGCACTGGGGGAGGCAGCTCTTCGAGTGATTGCGGTGGTAGGGGTATTTCCTGGTCGACTTGCGTGATCAACACGGCCGACGCCAACCCCACCGCTGACATCAGCCCCGCCGCGCTGGCCCAGGGCCATCTCGCTCCAACAGGCCGTGACGGCCCCGACTGGCTCCTTCGCGAGGCTGGGGGCATCGAGGCTCGCTGGAGGATGGGCTCATCGGCCTCTGCCCCGGCAGACCGCACAGCCTCCTCCAGGGCCTCGGCCACCTGGGCCGCGCTCCCTCGAGCCGTGGGTTCTTCCGCGAGCAACTGCCGGATGATCCCCGCCAGCTCCGGGCTCACGGTGACCCACTTCTCGGGCGGCTCGGAGTCCACCGTCGGAAACGACGGATCGCGCTCTCGGACCTCCGCAGGCACCCAGGGCGGTGGGTAGAAACCCGTCACGAGGCGATAGGCCGTGACACCCAAGGCGTAGAGGTCATCGGCCGGCCCTGGCTTGTAGTGCGCCCCCTGCGTCCTCCAGTAGCGCTCCTGGTAGCTCAGCGCCTCCGGACTTCGATAGCCCGGCGTCCCGGGCGGAAGCACCTCGCTCGTGATGATCGGAGCGCCTCGAAAGTCTCCGGCGCCGAAGTCCAGCAACGTGGGATGCATGTCTTCTGGCCGCACCAAGATGTTGTCTCCTTTTACGTCTCGGTGGACAGCCTCCGCCGCGTGCGTGGCCGCCAACGCCTTGGCCACACCCGCAAGCACTCCCATCACCTGCCGCGAACTAAGCTGCCGCCCTCGGGCCCAAGCATACAGGGGCTCGCCCTCGACCCAATCCATGACCAGGTAGGGAAAGGGACCGGAGGGATGCTCCCACTGGCCGGCGTCATGCAGGCACGGCACGTGTGGGTGGCGGACCCGACGCAGCAACTCCGCCTCTCGCACGAACCTCGGATCCCTCGGGTGGTGCGCAAGCTTCAGCGCGAAGGTGCCCTCACCCGGCCTGTCGAGCCGCTCGGCCCGGAACACCGTCCCGTAGGCGCCCCAGCTCCGCGACTTGAGCAGTCTCCAGCCTCCTACCACCCCCATCCCCAATGGCGGAATCGACACGGGCACTTCGACGGAAGGACGGCTGGGCATGAGGTTCCTCTTGGGCCAGGACAACCTCCCGGCACTCTACCTCATGGGTCCTCCGTTGGGAGGACTACCCTGCACGTGGCTCATTCCTCCTCGCGGCGCTCCGTGCCCTCCACCTCCGTGGCCCCCCCGTGCTTCACCAACCGCACCGCCTCGTAGCCCATGCGCCGCGTGATGGCCTCCGCCAATGGCTCCGCGTGCGTCGCCACCCAGATCTGGCTGTGCTTCGCCGCCTCCACGATGAGCCTCGACAACGGTGCCAGCAGGTCCGGGTGCAGGCTCGTCTCCGGCTCGTTCAACGCGATGAATGGTGGCGGACGCGGACTCATCAAGGCCGCCAACAGGCACAGGTATCTCAAGGTACCGTCCGATAGCTCGCTCGCCGCCATCGGCCGCAACAGCCCCGGCATCCGCATCGACAGGCTGAAGCGCCCTTGCGGCGCCTCCACCAACAATTCCGCCCCCGGGAATGCGTCGTCGATCGCCTTCGCCAGCCCTCGCTTGTCCCCTATCTCCCGGATCGTCCCCAACGCCGCCGCCAGGTCCCTCCCATCATGCGTCAGCGCCGTCGTCCTCACTCCAATCTGCGGCTGCCTCGCCGGCGCCTCCAGGTCTGTCCGGAACTGGTGGTAGAAGCGCCACGCCCTCAGCGTCCGCTGCACCTCCGACAACCTCGGGAACCGCTGCGGCTC
The DNA here is from genome assembly GCF_020103695.1 of Hyalangium versicolor. GTDB lineage: Bacteria > Myxococcota > Myxococcia > Myxococcales > Myxococcaceae > Hyalangium > Hyalangium versicolor. Next base: position 106,372 of record NZ_JAHXBF010000037.1, on the reverse strand, counting down.
GGCCAGCTGATCCAACACCGACTCCGCGCTCCACAGCTGCGTGGGGAACGTCACCCGCTTCCCCTCCGCATCCCTCAAGAACGCCGTCCGGTCCTTGCGCTCCATCAACACCGCGCGCCGCCCCCCCACCAGCGCCCACAGGTATTCCTCCTTCACCTCCGGATCCAACACGAACAGCGTCCCAGGCTCCGAGGGATCCGCCGGAACGATGCCGCAGCTCAGCTCGTACGCCAGCTCGTCATCCAGCGTCACCCCGATGGTCATCCGCACCGGCTTCTTCTTCTCGCGCGGACCCGCCCACACCACGCTCGGCGTACCGCCCTCCTCCGCCAACGTCCTCGCCAGCCGCCCCTCCGCCGCCGCCTGCAACAGGTACAGCGCCCGGTACAGGTTCGTCTTCCCGCTCCCGTTCGGCCCCACCACCACCGTCACCGGATGCACCGGCAACTCCAGCGCCTTCACCGAGCGGTAGCCCGCTATCTCCAGCCGCGTCACTGTCATTGCCGTCTGAGCCCAATCAGGTCCAAAGACGTTCTCTCACGACTGCTCCAGGTGGCGCTGCAACCCACTCCTCTCCTTTATATGCGGGACCGACTCCTGGGGTGTGGGGACGTGTAGTTGCACGGCCAGTGCCCTCAGGAAGCCCGGCAGGTTCGAGAAGTGAGTTCGATCTCCAGCCGCATGAAGAGGGACAGCGCTCAACCACCGCCGCGGTTCCAATCACCGGCAGCACTGCACCCTTCACCGCGAGCCTCGCGCGCTCCCCGAACGAGCGCGCAGCTCTGCTCCACCCGGAATTTCATGGGGGATCCAGCCATTCTCCGGGCAAACAGCGTTCTCGGATCTTCCAACTGTGGGAGCCTGGAGTGCCCGTCTTCCCGAGTGATAGCAAGCTAGCAGGCATTTCCACCCTCCAGGCGCGGACAGCACGTCAGTCCTCGTGCTAAACCTGTGGGCACGGGTGCTCCCCGCACCCGCATCCTCGCCTCACGAGCCCGACGACCCTCATGGCCGAGCGTGGTGTCGCAGAAGAGATGGCTCAAGCCCTCGCCACCGTCCGCGAAGGCTTCCGCTCCAGTGCGTCCGAACGGTTGAGCCAGATTCGCCGCCACGCAGAGGCCTGGAAGGCCGGCACGGTGGGCTCCGCCGCGCTGCTCCAACAGACCGTCCACACCCTGCGCGGCACCGCCAGCACGCTCGGATTCACCGAAGTCGCTCGGATTGCCAGCGAACTCGAAAAGCTCGCCGAGGGCGAGTCCCCTCCCTTCACCCCGCGCGTCACCGCGCTGATCCAAGCCCTCTCCGAGGCCTTCGCCCACCCGCCCAGCACCCTGCCGCTCGTGCCCCACAAGCCCCGCGTGCTCGTCCGCCTGACGGACACCGCTCTGGCCTCGGACCTCACCCGCCACCTCGAGGCCCTCGGCCTGGACGCCATCGCCGCCTCCTCCGAGGAAGAGGCCGTGCGGCTCATCACCTCCGAGCGCCCCGTGGAGCGCGTCGTGGTGGGCCCCACCCTGCCCACCTCGCTGCGCGGCGCCCTGCGCTCGCTGAACGCCCCGCCCCCCGTCGTCCTGCTCGTACCCACCGCGGAAGCCCGCAGCCTGCCCCGCGAGGGCGCCGATGCGGTGCTCTCGCTCGGCACGCCGCCCCAGGTGCTCGCCAAGGAGATCGTCTCCATCCAGCGCTCCAGCCCCGCGCGCTTCCGCGTGCTCGCGGTGGATGATGACTCGGCGGTGCTCGCCACCGCCCGCGCCGTGCTGGAGGCCGCCGGCATGGAGGTGGTGACGCTCAATGATGGGCGCAACCTCTTCTCCAGCCTCCAGCGCCACCACCCGGACCTGCTCTTGCTGGACATCGGCCTGCCCTCGGTGGACGGCTACGAGCTGCTGACCCAGGTGCGCGGCGATCCGGCCTGGCGCTCGCTCACCGTCATCTTCCACACCTCCCGCGACGCTCCGGCGGACCGCGTGCGCGCCTTCCAGCTCGGTGTGGACGACTACCTCATCAAGCCCGTGGAGCCCGCCGAATTGCGGCTGCGGCTCATGGCCCACCTGCAGCGCCGCACCCTGCTGCGCGCCTCGGCCGAGAAGGATGGCCACACCGGCTCCACGGCCTCCCATGGCTCCAGCCCGGAGCGCCCCTTCAGCCCCTCGCGGATGGAACAGACGCCCTCGCCCAGCCACCGGACTCCCACGCCCTCCTCGAGCGCCGCCTCCCGCCCCCACGTCCCCGCCACCACTCCGCTGCCACCGCCACTGACCCGGCCTGCCAGCCCCCCTCGCCCGGACAAGGAGGGCGCTGCCCTCCCCACCTCCCGTCCGTCCCTTCCTCCCGTGAGCACCCCCACCCAGCCTCCCGTCCGCGCCGCCCCGCACACTCCCAGCGACGGCGGCTCCGCGCCTCCCCGTCCCGGCTCGTCCTCCCGCGCCGGAGATGGCTCGCAGTCTCGCTCCCACCGCATCCTCGTGGCGGATGACGAGCCCGCCCTGCGCCGCGTGCTCCAACGCCTTCTCGAGCAAGAAGGCTATGTGGTGGAGACCGTCGAGGATGGCGAGGAGGCCCTGGCCCGCCTGCTCAACCCCAACCTCACGCCCGTGGACCTGCTGCTGCTGGACGTGCACATGCCCCGGCGCTCCGGCATCGAGGTGCTGCGCGCCCTGCGCGAGGCCTCCTCGCCCGTGCGCTCGCTGGTGCTCTCGGCGCGCATCCGCGATGAGGACGTGATGAAGCTGTACAGCGAGGGCGCGGTGGACTTCGTGGCCAAGCCCTTCTCCATCCACACGCTGCTGGCGCGCGTCACCCGGCTGCTGCCACCGCGGACCCCATGAGCCTCCATCCGCGCCGGGCCGGTGCGTGCCTGGTCACCTGCTGTGCCCTCCTCCTCGCCGGCTGCTCCTCGAAGCCCGAGGTCCCCGAGACGCCTCCCACGGATCCGTCGGACCCCGGCGATGCGGTGGACACCGGGTCCCTGGCGCCGTGCAGCTACTCCACAGGCAGCTCGGCGGCATGCGGAGACCTGGCGGCCTTCAACCTGGAGTCGTGCGACCGTGGCTCCCTGGAGCGAGCCCCCACCTCGGGCGTGTTCATCCTGAAGAGCCGCGTGGAGACGAGTGCCTCGCCCACGGGCGGCATCCTGTTCGCCAACGCCATGCACCTGGTGGATGACGGAAACCCCAGCATCCTCCTGGGCGGCCCGGCCACCACGGAGGCCCGGCAGGGTTCCTCCTTCTACATGACCCGGGAGGCCACGCTGTCGAACGGGGATCTCAGCCGGACCGCGTACGCGGGCTGCCAGGTCTCCAGCTCCCAGCACCTCACCGGGTGCTACGTCAACTGCCGCAACGGGCGCGTGCGCTCCTACGGCACCTTCGAGGCCCTGCGCGCCGCGTGGCCCGAGGGCGAATCGGAGTCCGGAGGGCTCGAGCTCGTCTCCGAGTCCTTCGTGTCCCTGGGCCTGCCCGCGGACATCTACGTGGCCAAGGGCTACGCCTACGTGGTGTCGCTCAACGCGAACGGGCGCACCGGCGGCCTCACCGTTTTCGACGTGGCCGACAAGGCCCACCCCGTCTTCCAGCGCACGGTGACGATGCCCGGGGACAGCTACTGGAACGGCGTGTGGTCCAAGGGGGACGCGCTCTACGTGGCCAGCGCCAACCACGGCGTGCTCGTCTTCGACATCTCGAAACCCGCCGAGCCGGTGTTCGTGCGCAACCTGCCGCAGGATGCCATCGACGTGCACACCGTCTTCGTGGAGGGAGACCGGCTGTACGCCATGTCACCGGATCCCCACGTCGAGACGCTGATCTTCGACATCTCCCAGCCGCTGTCCCCGGTGCTGCTCACGCGCTTCAGCGTGCCGGGCGGGCAGAGCACGGGCTATCCGCACGATGCGTTCGCCTACCAGGGGCGGCTGTACATCAACCACTGGAACCTGGGCTACATCGTCACCGACGTGAGCAATCCGTCCCAGGTCGAGGTGGCGGGCCGGTACGTGTACGCGAACCAGTCCAGCCACGCCAACGCGGTGGGCACCTTCAACGGGCGCACCATCGCCTTCGAGGGCGGCGAGGGCTACGACGCGCACCTGCGCGTGCTGGACGTGACGGATCCGGCGCATGGGGTGAAGCTGGCCGAGTGGCGGCTGCGGCCCCAGTTCTCCATCCACAACATGGTGCTGGTGGGCACGCGGCTCTACATCGCCCACTACCAGGAGGGCGTGCGCGTGCTGGACGTGTCCAACCCCTCCGAGCCCAAGCAGATCGCCTGGTACAACACCTTCCGCGAGACGGACTTCCAGCGCGGCTACAGCTTCTACGAGGGAGCCATCGGCATGCGCGTGCCCGGGGACGGGTACGTGTACACGGTGGATACCTCGCGCGGCCTGCTCATCTTCCGCGAGCCATGAACGCTACGCGGCCTCACCCGCCTTGTTCAGGGCTCGCGCCACGCGGTGCAGCGTGAGGATGCGCGCCACGTCATCCCGCGTGTACTGCATCTCGAAGCCCGCCACCGTGAGCATGTGCGGACCCTCGTCCGACTCGTACGGCGTGCCCTCCACGGCCAGCAGATCCATCACCCCCTGCAGCACCTGGAAGTCGTCCGCCGGCACGCAGCCCACCTCCTTCCAGGCTTCGGGGGAGAGGTCGACGCGGTAGTACGGTGGGAGCGCAGTGGGTGTGCGAGGCATAGAGGGTTCCCGAAACACTCCCATGCTCACTGCAAGTCGTACGCCGGGCACGCCCTTCGAAAAATCCCGGGGTTGGATCAGTTCGTTGGTGCTCGTACTGAATGATCTTCAGCCCCCCATTTGTAAGAAATACGTCTGATGGGGGCTTCAGCCACCTTCGATCTCGATGCGGTTGCGGCCGTTGTCCTTGGCCCGGTAGAGCCGCGCATCCACCACGCGCAGCAGCGTCTCCGCGTCCCCGCCGTCCTTGGGGGCCTCGGCGATGCCGGCGCTGAAGGTGACGTGGAAGGGCTCTCCGCGCTCGCTCTCGAAGGGAATCTGCGCCAGCTCCGCCGCCGTGCGCGAGAGGATCTCCCGCGCGCTGGCGGCCGTCTCTCCCGTCAGCACCACCAGGAACTCCTCGCCGCCCCACCGGCCGCGCAGATCCTCCCGGCGGAAGCGCGTGGCCAGCAGCCGCCCCAGCCGTGACAGCACCTGGTCCCCCGCGAGGTGGCCGTGCGTGTCGTTCACCCGCTTGAAGTGATCCACGTCCAGGAAGCACACCGCCAGCGGACGCTGCTGACGCTGGCTCTCGGCCAGCCGCGCACGCAGGGCCTCCAGCAGCGGCCGGCGCAGCAACAAGCCCGTGAGCGCATCCCGCTCGGAGCGCTCGCGCGCCAGCCGAGCCCGCTCCAGCCGCGAGAGCACGCGCGCGATCAGCTCCTCGCGCAGCACCGGCTTCGTCACGTAGTCGTCCGCGCCCGACTCGAAGGCCGTCGCCCGGAACTCCTGTCCCAGCTGCGCCGTCAGCAGCAGCACCGGCAGTTGCTGCCACGCGGGCGTGGAGCGCACAAGCCGACACAAGTCGAAGCCGCTGGGGCCCGGCACGTCCACGTCCAGCAGCAGCAGGTCCGGCCGGTGCTCGGCCAGCGCATCCAACAGCCGGAAGGGATCCTCCATCCACACCAGCTCCACGTGGAGCCCCACCACCGCCTGCCTCAGCGCGCGCCACGTGGCCTCGTCATCCACCAACACCAGCACCCGCGCACGCTCCGGACGCCGGGCCGTCACCAGCCGCTCCACCGCTCCCGTCAGGTCCGCCGCCGTGAAGGGCTTGGGCAGGTACAGCGAGCCGCCCGCGTGCGCCGCCGCCACCCGGTGCGCGAAGTCTCCCTCGTGGCCGAAGAAGGCCAGCGGCAACCCCTGCGAGCTGCCCTCGCTCCGCAGCCGAGCCGCCGCCTCGAAGCCTCCCTGCGGCCCCCCCAGGTGCACGTGCAGCAATGCCCCATCCAGCCACTGCTCGCGCACCCGCTCCAGCGCCTCTTCCAACCCGTGGGCCAGGACCACTTCCACTTCCTGGTCCTCGGCCATCTTCGCCACTTCGTTCAGCCACACCGGATCGTCGTCCACCACCAACACCACGCCCTCCGCGCTCGCGGGCATGGGCGCCACCGGGGAGTTCCCCCTCTGCGCGCCCGCGCCCTCCGTGCTGCCCGGAGGCGCGATGGCCTCGGCGATGCACTCGGCCAGCTCGCCCAGCGCCGCCTCGATGGACTCCCAGTCCACCGGTACGCCCTCGCGCGCCGGCCTCACCTTCGCCTCCAGCCGCCCCGCCGCCTCGCCCACCGCGAGGAAGCCGAACGAGCCCGCCGAGCCATGCATCTTGTGCGAGTCGTAGTACACGGCCTCCACCGCCTCGGCGGAGCCGGCCCGCGCCTTGGCCACTGACTCCGTCAGCGAGGCCAACCGGCGCTTCATGTGCCGGGCATAGTCCGCGGTGGCCGCCGCCAGCTCGGCCGCCAGCTCGGGGGGAATCACGGGCTTCGGCGGGGGAACGAATGCGCGCGGCCGCGCCGCCAGCGCCTGCTCCACCCAGATGAAGAGCTCCTCGGGCGTGTACGGCTTCTGGAGGATGCGCGCGATCCCCAGCTCCTTGAGGAGCGACTCGCGCCCCTTCACGTCCTTCCAGAAGCGCGAGGACAGGAGGATGGGCGTCGAGGGCCCTCCCCGGCGCAGCTCGCGTAGGAAGTCCAGGTCCACCATGCCCGGCAGCTGGCTGTCCACCACCACCACGCTCACCGGCATGCGCGCCAGCACCGCCTGGGCCTCCGCCACGCTGCGCCCGGTCTCCACCCGGTAGCCCCGCTCGCGCAGGTACACGGGCATCACCGCCTGCAGCTCCCGCTCCTTCTCGAGGAAGAGGACGGTCCCACCGCTCATACAGGCTCCCCGAGCTGGGGCTTCACCATCGGCGTCATCATGATGGGGATGGGGCCTCAGGAGGACGGCAGCAGCCGTTTGATCTCGGCCGGCAGCAACATGGGATCGAACGGCTTGCGGATGACTCCGGCGGCGCCCAGCTCCATGTAGCGCGCCACCTCCTGCTTCTGGATCTTCGCCGTCATGAAGATGATGGGCGTCTGCGCGAGGACTTCCTGGGCACGCAGCCGGGCGAAGGTGCTCGGCCCATCCATGCCCGGCATCATCACGTCCAGGAGGATGAGGTCCGGCCGCTCGTTGACGGCCTGCGTCACCGCCTCGGCTCCCGAGGCTGCGAGCACCGTCTCCCACCCGCCCACGCGACTCAGGCTCAGCCGACCCACCGTGCGGATGTCCTCCTCATCATCCACGAGCAGCACCTTGCGAATCGGCATGTCGATCCTCGGTCATGGGGGGACGTGACACGGCGGCTGGCTGCTCCGACGTCTCACCTCGGCTGGCCGGAAGCTAGCGTACCCCGGTGTCATGCCTTGCGTGTCACGGCACGTGCACTCCGGGCTTCCGAGATATGGACTCCGGGTGCGTCCCCCAGGGAAGACCGTGGGAAGATCTGCCCCTCCGTCCTACGCCTGCCCGCCTGCCCCGGGGCCCTGCATTGCTGACAGATTGCCGCCCGGGCGCCTCGCCATGACCGTTGCTGTCGGGAGGACTTCCATCATGGCGACGCACGACACCCAGAAGCCAGGAACCCAGCCAGCCGAGGACATGTTCGGGCGCCCCACGGCCCCGCGGCATGACGAGCCCGCCACCCGCCCCGTCAAGGACGCGCCCGGACAGCAGGCGCCCGGCGAGGAGCACTCGGACACCCGCAAGAGCACGGGGGAGGAGCACTCGGACACCCGCAAGAGCACGGGGGAGGAGGACGACGAGCCCCGCCGCGAGGGCATCGACGAATTGCCCGATGGGGACGGCCCGCGCAGCGACCGGGGCAACAACCCGCTCCCGGACACCTACTGGGCCAACCATCCCGGCGGTAAGAGCTAGCACGGTCCCCCACTCGCCCGCGGTGTGGTCTCCCAGGACGAAGCAGACGGGAACCCGGCGTCCATCCGGAAGGAGGGCCTCGGTGTAGCGACGCAGCTATGGGCGTGGGCACTCACCCTGGCGTAGCGGGTGGCGGTGGGGCAGGTGGCGGTGACGCTGGAGAAGGAACAGCCGCAGGCGGAGGAGCAGGCGCGGGTGGAGGAGAAGAGGCCGGTGGTGGCGACGACGCGGGCGTACCGGTGCCCGTGTCCGGTGGGGGAACGGCAGGTGGGGGCGTTGGCTCGGGCGAAGGAGGGCTCGGGGAGGGGGCTGAAGGTGGCCCTGCTGACGGGACTGGGGCCTCGGCTACCACCTCGCCTTGGGGAGTGACTGCGTAGACATAGTGCCAGTCGAGCACGCGCCCGCGTGGGCCGCCGCAGCGATTGAAGTGCTCGTCCACCACCACGTAATAGAGGCCCGGCGTTGGGCCCGTGAAGACGGCGACATCCAATCCCTGCTCGGGACTGGAGCATCCCCAGAAGAGTCCAGGATCTGTATTGGTTCGCACCATCTCGCGGATGGCGGCCGCCGCAGCGAGCGCGGCCCCCGCCTCCGTGAGAGGGACGACGGTCTTGACCGATTGCTCGTCTCGCCCGGTCTCGGGCCACACCACCTCTCCCTTCCAGGAGGAAGCGGGCCTGACACAACCGGGAAGCGTCGCTGCGAGTGCAGCCAGTGCACACATCTTGATCATTTCTTTCCTCCATCGCACCCGGCACCAGAGCGCTGGCCGCTGCGTTTCATAGCCCCGATGCTCCTCAAGGCTTGATTCTCTTCTGCCCAGCCGTCGCCACAGGCCATGCGTCTACTCATGCAACAGTTGTAGAGAGCCATCACGACATTGGGGCAGGGTCTCGGAATAGGGGGTAGATGCGCGTGGGGCGCAGTGACCGAGAGTCACCCAGCGGGCCTGGGCCCCACTCCACTGTTGAATCTCGCCTGTAGGAAAGTAACGGAGGAATATGCGCGTGCCGTTCTGGCGCTCCGCCACGAGTGCCGAGGCCATCTCAATGGGCGTGGTCTTGTGGCGAGCCGGAGCCGGGTTGCCCGGCCACAAGCGGACTTCCGCCATGGCCACAAACGGGTCGAACGCATCCGTCGGCCATGCGCTGAGATCACGCGAGGAAGGAGGCGCAGCGCAGAGATGGTTGTGGACGTACCCCACTATCCACACCTGAGCGGGTGGATAGTCGTGATCCTTCACCACGAAGAACGGCCTACATTTCACATGCCCACGATGGGCCGCTGCGTTGCCCAGTCACACACATTGGCACCCGGGAGCTTGAGCAACGCGTCCGCGACATCTCGAAGCAAGGAGATGGGGATGGAGGTGTCCCCCGTGGGCATCTCGACGGCGGGCACTTCCGACCACGGTCCGCGAGGGACGGGCGCATCTTGCGCCGTCATGTTGACCGGGGGCTGAGTAGCGCATGATGCTCCGAGAAGGAGAAGCGGGAGCAGGGATTTCATGAACGCCTTCTCGCGAAGGGAGGACGGAGCCCAGCAAGGTGGTACGGCAAGCCTACTTTCTTCGCGAGCCTGCTGGCACACCCGCAGCCAGGCATACGCGCCCCTGGGAAGCTGGGGGCCGCTGTGGCGGACCGAGCCCACCAACAGTGGTGGTCCGTGGACGCCCCGCTTGCAACGGGGTCCGGTGAATCTCACTCCTGGACGAAAAGTCACTGATCATGCGCTGAGCGGTCACGGAGAGTCGCGCCCGCCGATCTGCGGGAAGCGCTCGTAGGCGCGTTTGAGCGCGTCCAGGTGGGCGGGGTTGTCGAGGTCGAGCGGTGCATCGGTGAGTTGCACGACCCATCCGCCCGACGGCGTGCGACGCGCCCGCTTGAGCAACTCGGCGTCGCGAGCCGGGTCTGGGAACCCGATGGCTTTCGCGGCAGCAGCAGACCAATAGCTCAGCCACCCGAGGTTATTAGACCTCCTCAAACCTCGCGCCTATCGCGCCCATTCGCGCCAAGGCGTCGTGGAGCTCCTCGGAGACGATGAGCGGGCCCGTCCACCCCTCGAGACGGAAGACCTTGGTGTTTCCCACTTTGGACTTGTCGATGCGTAGATCCCGCACGGAGAAATAATGACCGATCTTGTCGGGCACTCCGTCCTCGTGTGTCCAGAGTTCGATCCGGGACGCCTGTTCGTCGATGCAGCGGATGAGACGTGTGGCAACGAGGATGAGGTACTGATCCGGTTGGTCCTCCACATCCACGGGGAGCAGTTGGACATCATCCGGGGCCAGCTCCGCGAACATGGACGCAACCCGGACATGGATCACCGGGATGCGGATGCCTGCCTCCGTGTAGTCCAACGGCTTGCCCGCAATCTCGACGGGGATCCTCAAGCGTTCCTGGATGTGGACAGGTGCCCCGATACGAAACTGCGCGTCGTCCACCTTTCGGCCCTGACGGTCCGTCGGCATGTTCAGGTGCCAGCGATGCGGGACATTCACATCATCGGAGAGTCTGAAGAAACGCTTGGACATGGGCTCCACTTAGCGTGACTACCGCCGGGTGACGAGTTGGTTCAATTCTGTCCCCGGCGTAGCAATCTGATCCGCCAGTCGCTTGAGGGCCCTCGTCAGCCTCTCACGGCACACCACGGCGCTGCGACAGGCAACCGTTGCATCTTCCAGCACGTCGTAGACGATCTGGTGATAACGCTCGGGGTGGGGTCCGTAATGCCCAGGCAGAGGCATCTTGTTCGCCGGGTCATCCAGCGTCATCCCGGCCCTGGCGAAGATCTCCCGGAAGCGCGGCGTCCACTGGCCCCCACGCGCGGTGGACTTCTCGTTGCAGATGGTAGCGATGTGGTGCGTCTCGATGCAGGGGCCCGTGCTGCTACTGCCACTCGCCCCCATGGCCACCGCGTTCGCGGGCAGCGTGATGCTGACACCCTCGGCACTGACCGCGATCTCCTCCACCGCCCCCAGGGCGGAAAGAGAGAATCCTGCCTGCCCCTCGGCCTGCATGGCCACCTGCGCCGAGCCGGGCAGCGTCGGCACCTTCGCCGCAAACTGCTGCGCCGTCGCGCCAATGGCCGCAACCAACAGCATGACCAACGCACGCGCGGACTCGCTCCCGAGAATCCTGCCGAAGCGCTCGCCCGCGTCGCGGAGCTGCTCGAAGGTGGTTGCGACCTTCGCCGCCTCCGTCAACTCCGCCCAGCCCGTCACCAGGTTGCGGAGCGTGTCATAGCCCACATACAGGAGAATCCCGACGCCCAACACCGCCACCAACCCCGGTGCCACGGGGTTGAGCAGCAGGATCAGCAGCATGGAACCCAACGTCCACAGGGCCGCGCTGAGGAGCGCGCGGAATTCCACCATCCCTCCGAGCGCCTTTTTCATCTCGTCCAGGACGGGGCTCTTGCTCATGGCCAGCGCCCAGACGTAACGGCCTTGCATGTCCAGGTAGCGCCCTGCCACCAGCGCGCCCCCGAGACAGTCTCCATAGAAGTGGTAGGCGCTCCGGCACCAGAGTCGATAGCGTTCCGCCAGCGCAAGCTCCTCTTTCGTCAACGTACCGTCCCAGGACTCGCCGGGCCCTGCTGGCACCAGCTTCTTCTCCCGCTGGAGGTAGAGGTAATTGCCGCTCTGCGGATCCATCTGAAACGCCGTCTCCACCGTCTGGCGCGGCGTGCCTCTCAACCGCACCTCGCTCGCAAGGTGCCTGACAGCCTGCTGGGACTCCCCTTCCTCTAGCACCACCGGGGGCAGGTCTGCCGTGCGGGGTACGTGGACGACGGCTTTACCTTGGCCGGTGTACTCCACGAGGGGAACCCGAGAGGTGCCAGCACACCCAAGGACGAACACCATCAACAGCGCTTCGGCTTTCCAGAGAGTCCGCCACGGCAGCATGCATCACCCCTTCGTGCGAGCAGGTGAGCAGGGTAAAGGGGCGCCACGGAGAAGAGGAGGAACCGCTGGGTGGCGCTCGTGCTTCACCTCCGGACGTCCTACGGGGATAGCCTTCCTCCCGACGCTGACGCCTGCATGCCCGCTGCGTCCCTGCTCCCTCCCTACGTAGCGCTGCGCCGCGGCGATGATCCTGCCTGGTCGCTCGCCGCGCGCCCACCTCGTATGCACCACTGGGCCGAGCCGGATACGGCGAAGGCATCAACGCAGCACTCGGGCGCTATCCCGCCGGTGGTTGGGTGACGACCACCTTGCCTTGCCGGGTCACCCTTGGCGAGGCAGGCGACTACCGGTCGGTCGGTCGAACCTGAGCCAGGACAGAGGGCAGAACTCTCTCCATCCTTGGCGTCCACCCCGCTCACCCCCCTCCGGAGCCCACTCCGGGCCGCCTGCTCTCCAGGGTGGAAGAGTGGCGTTCCTTTTGCCCCCTCTCTCGGGTAGAGGCCAGAGGAGCCCACCAGGGAGGGGGGCACACCAATGGACTTCGGGTATGCTGCCGCGCCTCACGGGGCCGCGCGCCGCGTGCTCGGAGCCAATCCATTTTCAAACCGTGCCGAGATCGCTGATCCCCGGCACCGCTCGAAAGGCATGTGCATGAAGAAACTGGGAAGAGTGGGGCTGGTGCTGGGAGTGCTCACCCTGACGGGGACGCTGGGCTGCGAGGGTGCGCCCGATCCCGCCAAGGAGCACCGCATCAAGGCCACCAACCACTTCAACAAGAAGGAGTTCAAGCAGGCCGCCGCCGAGTATGAGCTGTCGCTCCAGGCGGACCCCAACCAGGAGAAGTCCTGGAAGGAGAAGGCCTTCGCCCACCAGCAAGTCGGCGAGCACGAGAAGGCCGGCGAGGCCCTGCTGAAGTACGTGGAGTTCGTGAAGAACCCCACGGAGAAGACGGACCTGTACCGCGTGGCCGCGGACGAGTTCCGCCAGGCCGGCAAGGTCGAGGACGCCGAGAAGGCGCTGCTCCAGGTGCTCGCGACCAAGGGCACCAACGAGGAGAAGTCGGAGCTGTACCGGGTGATCGCCGACCAGTACCGCCAGGCCGGCAACCTGGATCAGGCCGAGGCCAAGTTCAACGAGGCCCTCAAGCTCAACCCGAAGGACGAGGCGAGCCTGGGCTGGCTGGCGGCCATCTACTCCAAGCGCGGCGGCACGGAGAACGCGCAGGCCACCGCGGTGCCCGAGCACCTGGACAAGGCCATCGCGTACCTGGATCAGGTCGTCGCGCTCAACCCGGACTATCCCTTCACGTACATCAACAAGCGCATCGTGATGGCGAAGTACATCCAGTACGAGCAACAGCAGCAGACGACGCTGGAGGCCGAGGCGCGCACCAACAAGAACAAGGCCAAGTCCGCCGAGGCGATGGCCCAGGCCGCCGAGCACCTGAAGAAGGCCCAGGAGTATCAGAAGCAGTACGAGGACCTCACGAACGTCTTCAAGGAGAAGCAGGAGAAGTTCAAGGCCAAGCAGGCCGCGGAGAAGGCGGCCAAGGAAGCCGCGCAGCCTCCGGCTCCGACGCCGGCTCCCAACAAGTAGGCCCCACGGGCCCGGACATTCAGGCCCGCACATGAGAAGGGCTCGGAGCCTCGAGTGGGTTCCGAGCCCTTCGTGCTTTCAGCCCGCCTCTCTCAGTCGCAGAGCGTGGCCACGCCCTCGTGGCGGCAGCCGTGGCCGCGAGGGTCGAGCTCCAACTGGTAGAGCGACTTCACGCCCTCGTCGCTGCGCTGGATCTGCGCGCGCGTGGACTGGCCGGGCCCCTGCTGGCTGATGCCGAGCACCACCTCGCCGCCGCCGATGGAGACCTGCATCGCCGGCTCGGCGGGAGCCGCCACGGTGGTGCTCTCGGTGTAGCGCGCCCACTGGTCCTGGCCCTTGTCGTAGAAGCCCACCGCGCAGTTGGCCAGGCCCGTGGCGAAGTTGGCCTGGTACAGCCGCGCCACGTTGGTGCCCGTCGTCGAGCACACCGCCGCCGTGGCGCCGCTGGGCTCGAAGGAGCTCCACAGCACGCAGCCGGCCTGCAGCGTGCCGCTGGTGCCGGTGCGCTCGTTGTCCAGCGCGTACTGGATGTACCAACCCTTGCCCGTGGGCACCGCCGCCTGGGGGCTGCTGGTGACCTGGCCCGAGTTGTCGAACTGGCCGACGTCCAGCAAGTCGCTGTCCGTGAGCAGGCTGTCGTCATACGCGGAGGCCTCGGCATCGGTGTCGAAGCGGCGCGTGGGCGCCGTGCCGCCGTACGTCCACACGCCGTAGTAGCGCTGCGGGTACGGCTGCGTGTCCTGGACGAGGTTGAGCTGCGCCCAGGTGTTGGTCTCGTCGCGGCAGCTCCACGAGGAGGTGTCTCCATCGCATGTGTAGTGGATGGAGCCGTCGTTGGTGTTGAGGCAGCCGTTGGCCGCATCGTTGTTCCAGGTGAGCGTCACCTCCGCGCCCGCGCACGAGTTGCCCTGCGAACCCACGGACTCGGTGCCCGAGGTGTAGTGGTAGCCACTGTACGCCGCGCTCGTGGTGTAGAGCGTGGAGCCTCCGCGCTGGACGGTGAGCGTGTTGTTGACGGCGCAGCCCTGCACCGCGCAGGCGCGCGGGTTGGACAGGCGGCAGGCAGTGCCCTTCTCCAGCAGGTTCTCCCGGTCGCCAGTGCCCACGAAGGTGCGCAGGAAGCCGGTATCGGGCTGCAGGGTGTTCACGGTCATGAAGCTGAACGGAGCGCGCAGGGCCTCCGCATCGCCCGTCTTCCCGGCCAGGTTGGCCACGCGGAAGGCGCGCGCCGCGAACCAGTTGTCCACCTGGCCCTTGCCCGCGTTCCACACGCCCGGCTTCCACAGGCGCACCATCCACAGCTGCCCGCCATAGTCACCCACGGTGGCCGAGTCCCACAGCGTGTCCGCATCCACGAGCGGACTGTCCGCCTTGCCGATGTCCATCATCGAGAGGCCCGCGCCGATCGGGTAACGCAGGTGCTCCGAGCGGCTCTGGCCGTCTCCATGGAAGAAGCTCCACACGGTGTGGCCGCTCTGGAGATCCACGAGGGCCATGCCCCGGCCACGAAGCATGTGCTCGTCGAAGCCTCCGTTGAGCGCCACCACCCACCGCTCGCGAGCGGGCGTGTTGTCGATCAGCCACGGCCCCGTGCCGGGGTTGTCGCTGTCGCCCGAGAAGGCGCGCAGGGCCTGATCCGCATCATCGGTGAGCGCCACCGGGCCGATGGGCGGCGGGCGCGGCGCGAAGCTGGTGAAGCTCTCGCCCACCTGCAGAGCGAGCGCATCGCACGGCTGCGGCCACATCCACAGGAAGTCTCCCTGCTGGCTCGGCGCCAGGTTGGCGGTGTCTCCCGGGTTGTGGCCGAGCACGCGCGTCAGGTCCAGCGCGAAGCGGTGCACACCGCCCCGGCCGGTGCCCACCACGGCGACCGTGCGGTACTCCTCCCACTGCTTCTTGTTGTCCTTAGCCCCGCCCACCCCGTCGATCCACACGTCTCGCACCATGGCCGTGCCGTCCACGAAGTAGGCGTGCTTGCCGATGTTGGGACGCAGCTTGGGCAGCAGGTCCGGAGGGATGAAGGCCCACAGCTCCTCGCCCGTGCCGTCGTCGTACTTCCGCTGGCCGGTGAACGGATCCACGTCATCCGAGCTGCTCACCTTGGTGCCGTTGAGGAAGGAGTGCAGCATGCCGTCGTTGGCGCCCACCAGGAGCACCTTGTCGCGCTTGCCCGCCTCGTACTCGTACTTGTCGTAGGCGAGCACGTCCGTGCGGCCCGGCGTCGTGTAGCCGTTCTGCTGCGGCGTGGAGCCGGAGAAGAGCGCCGACAGGCACTGCGTGGAGAAGGAGCAGAAGCTCTTGGGCATGGGTGGATCCACGGCGGCCGGCGACGAGTGGAAGATGTCGCCGAGCAGGAAGGGCCGATCCTGTCCCTGCAGGAGCGGGTCGGGGTTGAGCGCGTCCGCGCCGCGGTACCAGCGGATCACGAGCTTCGCGCAGTCCATGGCGGACAGACTCGGGAGCCCCAGCCGGTCGGCAAGGTCCTGGCACGCGGCCGGGTTGTCGCTGATGCCCAGGTACTCGCGCAGCAGCGCCGCGTTGGCCTCGGTGAACTCCACAGGCGTGTCCCGCGAGTCCAGCTTGCCGTCCCCGCCGGGAACGTTGTTGTCGATGAGGGTGTAGATGCGGCGGGTCTTCCACCGGGTGGGGCCCTCGGCGTGCAGCTTCTCACCGGCCTCCCAGATGGGCTGGGCCGGCACGAGCGGCGAGAGCAGCTTCACGAAGTGGCCCTCCTCGTCCTCGGTGACGGCGTCCCCCGCCTTGTCGATCATCAGCGTGTCATCGCAATCTCCATCCTGGTTGAGGTCCCCGCCCGCGGCAGGGTTCATCGGATCGCAGCCCAGCAGGCGCTCGGGGCTCTCCTTGAAGCGGTAGAGGGAACCCTTCCACGGCTCCGTCTTCGAGCGCGCCGGCTCGAAGCGAGGCACCACCGTGCCGCTGGCGCCGCCCACCTGGAGCGCACTGGCCGCGGGGCTCGAGAACGAGGTGGCGCGCGTCTGCACGGTGTTGATGATGTCCAGCAGCGCCTGCTTGAGGCTGTTGGCGTCCTGGGTCGTGTAATACAGGCCGCCGCCCACCTCAGCGGTGTGCTTGAGCAGGTTGCTCTTCACGCCGAAGCCCACCGTATAGGTGACGATCCGCTGCTGCTTCTCCGTGTTGAGATCGCCCACCTGATCGGGCACGTGGTGCTGAAGGTCCTTCTCGTAGAGGAACTTCGCCACGTCATCCAGGTAGTAGTTCTGGTTGTCATCGGTGAGCACGGTGTCGCTGGGGCCCATGTCCCGGTTGGAGGGCAAGGGGCCCGAGGCGCACGGCTGGCTCGCCGGGCAGTACACGGGGCCACCGTTGAGCGCGCGCAGCTTGGCCGCCATCGCCAGGGACACGGAGTCTCCGCTCGGCTCGCCATCCGTGATGATGATGACGGACGTGCTCTGGCAGCCCCAGCACACGCTGCGGTCAGGCGAGATGAGCGCCGCGTTGGCGAACTCCGACGGGTAGTTGTAGGCCGAGCCAAAGCCGAAGTCGGTCTCGTACACGCTCTTGTCCGAGGTGAAGTAATAGCCCACGTTGAGCAGCGAGCGCCCCAGCGGCGTGCCCGTGTTGAAGGACAGGTGGTTGATCGCGTCGATGTAGTCCTCGCGCAGGCCGTTGAACGCGGTCGAGTCACTGACGATGGCCGAGCACGAAGGCCCCTGCGGCCGCAGCGGGATGGTCAGCGCGGGGTTGCTGTTGAGCGCGAAGTTGCTCAGGCCCACGCGCACCCGCTTCACGTCCTTGAGGATGGACTTGAGCACCGCCTTCGCGGCGACGTACTTGGGCGGGTTGAAGTTCAGGAAGCGGCCCCAGAACACGAAGTCCAGGCTCGTCTGGTTGCCGCTGTTGCGGCCCTCGGCGTCCTTCTCCTTCCAATAGCCCTTGGTGCTCAGGCACTCCAGGCAGCGGTTGTAGTCGGCCGCGCCCGTTGTGTTCCAATTCACCACGCGCGCCTGGCAGACCTCCGCCGCCGAGTTCCACTGGGGAGGCGGGTTGGTGCTGTCGGTCCAGTACAGGTACGCGTAGAACTTCTCATCCTGGAACAGGTTGGGGTAGCCCGGATCCGCGGCGAAGCCCGTGCCCGGATCCGGCACCGGGTACTTGAAGCTCGGATCCCAGCCGCGGCTGGCCGAGTACGCATCCAGGCTCGGGTTCTCGCAGCCGTTGATCGTGTCCTTGAAGAAGGCCTCGTGGTTGCTGTTGACGACCTGAGGCAGCTCGCGCATGGAGCTGGAGGCATCCACCAGGAAGTGGATGTTGGGCGAAGCGCCGTCGGTGCTGAAGAAGCGCTCATCGCCAGAGACATCCTTGCCGCGCAGCACGTCGTTCACGAGCGACGTGGTGAGCTGGCAGCAGGCGGCGGTGTTGGTGGAGGGGTTGCCGAGTTCGGCATGAGCGCCGCCCGCGAGGCCCAACACCACGAGGCCGAAGCAGAGCTGGCGGAGGACGGAAATCCCAGAGTGCTGCATGGTGGTTTCTCCCTGCGAAGCCGCGCGAGCCCCGAGGGCCCCGCGCGGCGAGCCGGGCTTCTGCAAACTCCGTCCCTCGCCCAAGCTCCGCTCAAGCCATCGAAACGACGGGCCTTTCCGCTCCCGGCTCACCTGTCCCGACCCGGGGCTCCGCCTCGCAAACTTTGCACTCCGCAAAAGGTTCGCGGGAACCTGCCGCGCGCACCGTTGTCCAACTTTCCCGAAAGCCCGAAAGCACGAGGGAGGGGTTCATGAGGCGGAGCCGTGTGGCCGTCAGTGGGATCGTCTGCGCGCTGTTTGCTGGAAGCACGTTGTCCGTGGGGTGCCGCTCGCGAGAGGAACAGCCGCAGCCGCTCGCGGAGCGCGCCAAGGTGAAGATGGAAGGGAAGAAGGCAGAGGATGCCAGGCTCGCGGCCGCGCCCGCCTCGAACCGTCCCCCCACCGTCCTGGACAACGGAGCGGTGGAGAACATGAACAAGACATTGACGCCAGCCCCCTCAGGCCTGGCGGCCAAGTCGGGAAACTTCGGAGGCCTTGGGATTGGAGGCCTGGGCTCGGGTGGCGGAGGCCTGGGCCTGGCGGGGAAAGGCAAAGGCAGTGGCTATGGCGGCGGCGCCGTGGCCTATGGACAGGGGAGCGCCATGCTCGGTGGCAAGGGCATGGCGGCACCCAGGAAGTACGCGGCGGGTGCCAAGTACAACGAAGCGCCCCCGGCGGATCCGTCCAGCAACTCCGAGCAGTACCACGATTGGGGCGTGAACCCCTTCGTCACCGCGAGCGAGGATCGGCTCTCCACCTTCGCCATCGACGTGGACACGGGCTCGTACACGCTGGCGCGCAGGAAGATCCTCGAGGGCTCGCTGCCGTCTCAAGAAGGCGTGCGCGTGGAGGAGTTCCTCAACTATTTCCGCTACTCCTATGCAGCCCCCACGGACGACTCGCCGTTCGCCGTGCAGATGGACGCGGCGCCCTCGCCGTATACGCCCGGCCGCCACCTGCTGCGCGTGGGCGTGCAGGGCAAGCAGCTCAGCGTCTCCGAGCGCAAGCCCGCGCACCTCACCTTCCTGGTAGACGTCTCCGGCTCCATGCAGTCCCCGGACAAGCTGCCCCTGGCCAAGCGCGCCCTGCGCATGCTCGTGGACAACCTGCGGGATGGGGACACCGTGGCGCTCGTCACCTATGCCGGCAGCGTGAAGGTGGCCCTGCCTCCCACCGGCCTGGAGCACAAGGCCGTCATCCACCAGGCCATCGAGGAGCTCGAGGCAGGTGGCTCCACCGCCATGGCCTCCGGCATCGAGCTGGCCTACCAGCAGGCCATGAAGACGGTGGATGAGCAGTCCGTCTCGCGCGTGCTCATCCTCTCGGACGGAGACGCCAACGTGGGCGCCACCAGCCACGAGGACATCCTGAAGATGATCCGCGGCTACGTGAAGGAGGGCGTCACCGTCACCACCGTGGGCTTCGGCATGGGCAACTACAAGGACGAGCTCATGGAGCAGTTCGCCAACAAGGGCAATGGCAACCACTACTACGTGGACTCGCTCATGGCCGCGCGCCGCATCTTCCAGGAGCAGCTCGGCGGCACGCTCGAAGTCATCGCCCAGGACGTGAAGCTGCAGGTGGAGTTCGATCCCGCCCAGGTGGCTCGCTACCGGCTGGTGGGCTACGAGAACCGCGCCATCGCAGACATCCAGTTCCGGGATGACAAGGTGGACGCGGGCGAGCTGGGCGCCGGCCACACCGTCACCGCGCTCTACGAGCTGGAGCTCAAGGGGGGCGGCACGGGCGACAACCTGGCCATCGTGCGCGTGCGCGCCAAGAAGCCTCGCGGCGAGAAGGCCTCCGAGCGCGAGTTCCACTTCTCCAGCAGGTACCTGGCCTCCAGCTTCGCCTCGGCCAGCCCGGATCTGCGCTTCGCCACCGCCGTCATGGGCGCCGCCGAGTTGCTGCGCCGCAGCCCCCACGCCCAGCGCTGGAGTTTCGAGCAGGTACAGAAGATCGCTCGCGAGGCCACTCCCGCAGGCAATGCCGAGCGCGAGGAGTTCCTCCAGCTTTTGGAGAAGGCCCGACCGCTGGTGGCTCGCGTCGCGGCGCGTTAGGCGCGTTTTCCTACAGCGACTGAGTTGTCAGACCCCTTCTGTAGTGTCGCTGCATCAACGACACACGAAGGGGCTGTACCCATGGCGGAAACCCGTGAGTCGCCACGCGTCTCGGTGAACAAGCTGGGGGAGTACCTGACCGCTTCACCGGCTCGTCGCAAACGCATCATCCACGACCAGAAGCACCCGTGTGATCCGCAGTACCTGCGTTACCCGGAAGCCTCGCTCGCCATCACCGAGTTCCTCTGTGGCCACCTGAACGCTCGCATCCTCCGAGACCACCAGGAACGCTTCTTCAACACAGTGCCGCAGACGGAGTTCGAGGCCCAGCGCTTGCAACTGTGCATCGAGGCGCTGGACCGGTTCGCCTCGATGGTGCCGAAGCTGGAGCTGGACAACACCATCATCAGCGCGGTGGGACAGGAGCCCCCGGTGCTCGAGGTGGCCGGCGTCACCATCAGCGTGCGCCCCGAAGTGGTGCTGCAGATGTTGGATCGGCGCGGGGAGAACAAAGTCGGGCTGCTCAAACTCTACTTCGCCAAGTGGCACCCGCTGGACGAGCGCTCCGGGCAATACATCGCCACGCTGCTGCAGAGCTTCGCCGAGCAGCATCTGAGGCATCTGGGTCCCGCGGACCATCGCCTGGTCCACGTGGTGGATGTGTTCGCTGGCACCCTCTTCGAGGCCCCCAAGGCGAACTCGCGCCGGCTGCACGACGTGGAGCTGGCCTGCGAGGAGATCGGCGCGCTCTGGAGCGTGCACTGAGGTTCGCGGTGCTCGCGTTGGCACATTGGATCCGCTCCGTTCACCAGCGGGCGGCCGGGGTGTCCGACTCCGAGCGTCCGGCCTTGAGAACCTGACCTGCCGCGGACAGACGGCCTGGCGGGCGGTGGCGTCCCCTTGGAGCCCGAGGGCGCCATCCCCAGTCTTCGCCGCCCGCGCTCCCCATGGCGAGCGCGGGACATTCACTCCGCAGTGGAGGTTCTTCCAGATGGCCGACAGACGAATGGACAACGGCAGGGACGACGGTCGTACTTCTCAGCGCCCGGGCGTCCCCGAGAATGGGACAGGCGTCTCGCTGGGCAGCACGGATGTGTCGGCGCGCGGCATCGATATGTCGAAGCGTGGCGCGGATGTGTCGCCTCCCGGCTCTCGCGAGCGTGCCGAGTCCGATATCAGCGGCTACAGCCCCGAGCGCGATGAGGATCCCTCCCTGCGTCAGGGCCGCTTCCACCGCGCCGCGTCGATGCGGCTGGCGCAGCCGCGCACCAGCTCGGACGTGGCCACGGGCCTGGGCACCGGCACCGGCCAGGGCATGAGCGGCATGGGTTCCGGCGCAGGGATGAGCACGCGCGGCACGATGGGCTCGAGCGACCACGATCTCCGTCCTTCGGACTGGGGCAGCCGCAGCCAGGGTGGCTACTCCCAGGGCCCGTACGGGCGGGACGATCGGGATGAGCGCTATGCCACGGGCATTGGAGGCGCCCAGCAGCGCATGGGTGATCAGGACCTCCGTCACTCGCTGGAGACGCGCCGCGACGTGGGCGGCGAGAACTACCGGCAGTGGGACCGCACCGGCTACGGCGCGGACGAGCGCCAGCTACGTGAGGACCGCGGCCAGTACTCCGGCGGCCAGTATGGACACCCGGGACAGTACGCGCAGGGCCCATATGGCACCCAGGGACAGTACGGCGTGGGCCAGTATGCCGGCCAGGGACAGACCGGGGTCCAGGGACAGTACGGCGTCCAGGGACAGTACGGGCAAGGCCTGTACGGACAGGGGCAGTACTCGGGCATCGGGCAGAGCCCCAGCGGCCTGTACGGACAGGGACAGTACGGACAATACGGACACCCGGGCCAATCCTCGGGCCAGGGCCGGTATGACTCGGTGCTGGGCCTGGGGCAGGCCAGCCCGGGCCAGCCCGGCACGGGGGTGAACATCGGCCGGAGCGAGACGTATACGGCTCGGGGCTCGGAGACCGAGCACCGCCGCCAGGGTGGCACCGGCCTGGGAGGTCTATTCCGCCGCTGGCAGCGTGAACCGCTCACCGCGCGGGAGATCATGACCCGGGGCGTGAAGACGCTGCGCCGCGACAGCTTGCTGCGCGATGTGGCCCAGTTGATGAAGGACGAGGACTGCGGCGTGGTCCCCATCGTGGACGACCGGGGCTGCCTGGTGGGCATCATCACCGACCGCGACCTGGTCATCCGCGCCTTCACCGGTGGCAAGACGCCGGATCAGCTCCGCGCCCAGGACGTGATGACGGATGACGTGGAGTGCGTCCACCCGGACGAGGACATCCACAGCATCATCGAGCTGATGGGCAAGAAGCAGATCCGCCGCATCCCCGTGGTCGAGAAGGATGACCGCGTCATCGGCATCATCTCGATGGGCGACATCGCCAACCGCGCGGACTTCGACGAGGAGCTGCAAGAGGCATTGGATCGCATCTCCTCGAAGCGCTCGTTCTGGAGCCGGCTGACCTGATGCGCTCGAGGTAGGGGAGAAGTGGCGGCTGGGGAGGCGCACGTGACACGCGCCTCCCCGAGCCTCCCGTGAGCGCACAGCTTCGGCCCCAGCGCGGTCAGCGGTGATTACGAATCACCCAGGACGGAGAAGTGGCTGAAGGGCCCGTTGCCCCGGCCGAGCGCCAGCGGGTGATGGAGCGCCGTGGTGATGTAGTCCTTGGCGCGCCGGGTGGCATCGAAGAGCTCTCGGCCGAGCGCCAGGTGCGCGGCGACGGCGGCGGACAGCGTGCAGCCGGTGCCATGGGTGTTGGGCGTGTCGACGGTCTCCACGCGGAGCGTCTCGAGGCGCTGGCCATCGAACCAGACATCCGTGCCTCGCAGGGCGCCGGGCATGGCGCCTCCCTTGACGAGCACGGCCTTGGGCCCGAGCCGGTGGATGCGGCGGGCGGCCTCGTGCATGTCCTCGAGCGTGTGGACTTCGAGGCCCGCGAGGAGCTGGGCCTCGTGGCGGTTGGGCGTAACGAGGGTGGCCAGTGGGATGAGCAGCTCGCGCAGGGCGCCGACGGCCTTGTCATCGATGAGGCGCGAGCCCGCGCGGGAGACCATGACGGGATCCACCACGAGCGGGTTGAGCTTGAGGAGCCGGACCTGCTCGGCGACGGCCATGATGATCTCCCGGTTGGAGAGCATGCCGATCTTCGTGGCGTTGACGCCGATGTCCGAGGCCACGGCCTGGATCTGCGCGGTGACGGCGCCGGCGGGGAGCACATCGACGCGGGTGACGCCGAGGGTGTTCTGGGCGGTGATGGCGGTGAGGGCGCTGGTGCCGTGGACGCGGTGGAACGCGAAGGTGCGCAGATCGGCCTGGATGCCGGCGCCGCCACCGCTGTCCGAGCCAGCGATGGTGAGCGCCGTCGCCACATGCCTGGGGGATTCCATTGTCTGGGGAGCCTCCTGGGGTGCGGGAGCATATGCTGACTCCACCGATGAACTCCCGACTCTCCTGGACCTTGTTGGCTACCTGCTCACTTCTGGTGGCTTGCGGTGGCTCCCAGCAGTCGCTCCGAAGCTCGCCTGAGAGCGACTCGCCAAGGCATTCGTCCACCTCCCGAACCTTCGAACTCGTCTACACCTCTGGAGGAACGCGAAACTGCGACCAGGAGCACATCGAATGCTTCCGGCGATGCTGGAACACGCAGCCTCCCTACCCCCTCAAGCGTGGCGACAAAGGGCACGACAAGTACTGCACGAAGAAGTGCCGCGAGGAGTACATGGAGTGCCTCAAGGAGACCGAAGCGCATCCGCTCGCGTTCCCGGATATGGAAGCAGCCAAGGGCTGGCTCAGCCGCCCTCGAACGGAGGTCCTGGTAGGAAGCATCGTCATGGTCGCTGGCGCAGCCTTCGTGGTCACCACCGCGGGAACGGGAGTGTTGGTACTGCTTCCTCTCGCCGCCCTTTGAGGAGAGATGCCGTGACGAAGCGCCTGGAGGAGTTCGATTTCGAGGCGGCATGCCGTGCGCTGGGCAGTGTCTCTGAAAGCTCCCCTGCGGAGTCGCGAGAGGCCGTGGAGCTTGCGGCCTACGCGCTCCAGTTTCTTTACGTGACCGACCAACTTCCGTCCTTCCGCGAGTACCTCCGAGACATAAAGGAGCCCGCCACTCGCGAGGCTCATGTCGAGCACGTATTCGATGACATGCCTCACGCCGTTGAGTGGCTGAAGGAGTCAGCGCCCGCTCCGGGGGTGTACGTGAAGGTCGGGGAGAGGACGTACGAGGTCTGGCGAGCCTCAGATGGGAAACTCCTCCTCGTGCCACACGTCTCTTCCGCGGATCTCGACTCCGACTCATGAGGTGAGGCCCGGTGCGGGCGATGAGACTCGGGGGTATGGCTGTCGGGCCACGGCGTGGGCGCGTGCTCCTCTGACAGGCAAGCTGGCCCCGAAGATGCACAGCGGCGCTTGTCCTCTCTCGTACCGGAGCCCGCATGCAGCCTTCCTCGATTGCCGCGCCTGGCGGCACGCACGCCCTCGCCTTGCCTTCCATTCGTCCGCTCGCGATCGGCCTGGGCGGCACCGCTCTCTTCGGCTTCGCCCTTCGCACCGCTGTCACCCATGAGGCACTCAGCGTCACCCATCTGGGTTGGGCCTTCGCCCTCCCCGCGGTGAACCTGCTCGCCTGGGCACTCTGTCTGCCCGCGCTCTACATCCTCTGGGTCACCCGCCAACCCGGGCTCGGCGCCGCTCACTGCGTCCAGGCCGCGCTCGACGCGATCCACACGCTGGGCGTGTGCCTCGTCTCCACCACGCCTCTGCTCTGGTTCTTCGCCGCCACCGCTCCCGAGTCCTCCATCGTCTCGCCCCTGGCGTTCCTCTTCACCGTCCTCGCGCTCCTCGGCAGCGGCCACGTCTTCTCCCAGTCGCTCGAACGCCACGGGGTCTCCTTCACCAGCTCCACCCGCGTCGCCTTCCTCGTCCTCCACGCCATCACCTTCGCCCAGTGCGCTCATGGCGCTGGGCTCTACTGGCGCTGATCCGCACTCCCGAGGCTCCCATGTCCGCGTCCATCACCCAGCCTTCCGTGCCGCTCTCCGTGTCTGCCTCTGCTCCGGCGGCCCTCGTTTCTTCCGCGCCCGCTGTGGCTCCCGCAGCCGCTGCCGTGGTTCCTCCTTCGCCCACCAGCATCCTGCGCACCGCCGAACTCCTCCTGCGCAACCCTTCCGCCGTGCTCGCCCAGGTCCAGGCCGGAGGCCCCGAGCTTCGTGAGCTGCCCCTGCGCCTCACTGTCTGCGCTCTCGCGGGCTTCGGCGTCTTCGGCTTCCTCCTCGGCTTCACCCGCTCGCCTCTCGCCGGAGTCGTCGCCGCTCCCAAGCTCATGCTCGTCGGCCTCGGCAGCCTCGGCGTGTGTCTGCCCGCGCTCCACGCCTATGGCCGACTGCTGGGCGCTCGCATCTCCCCCCTCCAGGCCGTGTGCGAGGCCCTCGTCGCTCTCGCCACCACTGGCCTCACCCTGCTCGGCCTGGCTCCCGTCTGGCTCGCCTTCGCCAACGCCGTCAACCACCCGCCCACCGGCTACTTCCACGTCATGCTCGGCAGCCTTGCCTTCCTCGGCCTCGCTGCCCTGCGCGGTGTCTGGGTGCTCGTGAAGGCGCTGCGCGTCCAGGGCCGCACCGTGCTCCACCTGCTCGCATGGACCGCCCTCTACGGCATGGTCGGCGTGCAGATGGCCTGGGTCGTCCGCCCCTTCGTCGGCAACCCCGGCAGCCCCACCGTCGTCCTCCGCCCCCTCGAGAGCAGCGCCTTCGATGCCGCCTCCACCCTCTGGCGCTCCAATGTCGACTCCCTCCAGGGTGACTGGCAGCCCCGCTCCTCCGGGAGCTCCTTCGACAGCTCCGAGGAGAACTGGCGATGATCGCCCTCGTCACCGTCGTGGCCTACTGCCTCACCGGCGTCACGGTGGCCATGGTGCTCGGACGCAGCGAGCCCCGAGGCGCCATGGGCATTGCCCGCGCCAGCCTCCACGCCTGTCTCTGGCCCCTCTTCCTCCCTGTCTTGATGCCCGGCACCTCCGCTCCCGTGAGCTCCGAGAACTCCCGCATCGAGGCCGCCGAGGCCACGCTCCACGATGCGCTCCAGCGGCTTGGCCGCGAGCTGGGGGATCCGCTAGCTCTGGAGACCGCTCGGGTGCGCTCGCTCGGCACGGCCTTGCGCGCGGCATCGCGCCGGCTCACCGAACTCGATGCCGTGCTGTCCACTCCGGATCATGACGTGGAGAAGCTCGCCCGCGAGCTGGCCGCGATGGATGAGCGCCAGGACTCCAAGCCCGTGGCCGACATCCTCCGCGAACGCCTGGCCCACCTCTCCCGCCTGGAGGCCCTGCGCACCCAGGCCCGGGGAGACCTCGAACGCGCCCTGGCCCGCGCAGGTGAGCTGGCCACCCGCCTCACGCTCCTGCGCTACGAAGGTGCCACCGCCCACGCCGCTGGCCGCGCCCGCGAGCTCACCGACACCATCGACGAGCTGTGCCGCACGCTCGAGGCCGTCCGAGCCGCCTGACGCGGCTCACGCCGGCGTGGTCGCCGGAACCTCCGAGCGCTGCGCCATCCCGTGTGAAACCTCCCGCCCGAGCAGCCCCGGATCAAAGTACGCGTAGAAGCGCCGGATCTGATCGCCATCCCACTCGATGATGGAGACACCCTCGTAGCTCACCGCGGCGCCGTTGTGGGCGGTGCCCTGCGTCTCCCACTCCAGGGCCACCTTGTCCCCCGCCTCGATGGCATTGCGGAAGGAAGACCGCACCCGGTCCAGCATGCCCTTGTACTCCGTCCAGAAGTGGCGCGCCCCGTCCTTCCCCGAGAACACGCGCTGCGAGGCGGCGTTGCTCACCTGCGCGTTCTCGCCGAAGAGAGACACGAGGGTCTCCACGTCCCCGCGCTCCTCGAGCCTCCCCAGTGCATCCATGAACCGCTGCGCTCGCTCCATCGCCATGCGCTCCTCGCTCGGCCCGTCAAAGGCGTATCGTTCGAAGGGTGTTCACGCGGCCCACTCCCTGCTCCCATCATTGCCCGCTCCCTCGCTGGGCAGAGCGGCTCCAGCCAACATTCCTCGCCGGGCGCGCTCTCACGGGCCTGAGCGGCAGGTAGACTGAGGGCGCGATGGAACGCGTCCGCTCGCCCCACTCCGCCGATGAGGCCTTCCTCGAGACGCTCGAGCCTCTGCCGGGCACGTCCTCTCTGTCCGTGCTGGTGAGCACGGTGCGCTCGCCCGGGGTGACGAGGAATGATGTGGACGCGCTCCTCCAAAGGCTCGCCCGTCCGCTGGCCGATGGCGAGTCCCCGCGTGCCCGTGCCGACGTGCTCCTGTCCCTCCTCGAGTCCTCCGACGTGGGCGAGTTGCAGGGCAGTGAAAAGGGGCTCACCGTGCATGCCGCCGCCGTGCAGGCCCTGCTCGAACTGGGCTATCCGTATGCGCTCGAAATCCCTCCCGAAGCGCTCACCGGGCCCCTGGGCTTCCATGGAGCGCTACAGGGGCTCAAGCTCCCCATCCCCGGCACCATCGCCATGCTCGCGGGCTTCACCGCCCAAGCCGTGGAGCTTCTTCCCTGGGTGTTCCAGGCCGTCGACACGCGGGGCAGTCTGATGGACTGGTTCTTCCTCGCGATGTTCCTGGGCCCCACCGCCATGACGCTGGCGGGCGGCCTGTCGCGGCTGCGCGGACTGCTGATGTCCGGCCTCGTCAGCATGGGCCTCGTCGGAGGTTTCTGGCTCTACGTCTGCACCGATGAGCTGATCCGCAAACCCTTCATGCTCGACTATCCCCATCCCCATATCCTGTGGGTGGCGGGGCTGGGATTCCTGCTCAGCAGCATCTTGTTGCGCCCCAGCGCGTGGCTCGACAAGGACGCACCGGCCCAGGCAGAGGAACCGCCCCCCACCCCACGAGCCCTCTGAAGCAGAAGGCCTCCGCGGCAGGTAGAATGAGGCCGTGATGGAACGTGTCCGCCCACTCCACTCCGCCGATGAGGCCGTCCCCGAGACGATCGGGCCTCTACCGGGCACGGCCTCGCTGCCTGTGCTGGTCAGCACAGTGCGCTCGCCCGGGGCGACAAGAGGCGATGTGGACGCCCTCCTCCAGGGGCTCGCTCGCCCACTGGCCGATGACGAGTCCCCACGGGCCCGCGCCGACCTGCTGCTGTCCCTCCTCGACGCTCCCTACGTGGGCGAACTCCAGGGCAGTGAAGAAGGAGGGCTCACCGTGCACGCCGCGGCCGTGCAGGCCCTGCTCGCTCTGGGCTACCCGTATGCGCTCGAGATCCCTCCCGAGGCGCTCACCCGGGTTCAGCCTCCTCGCGAGTCGCTGTCCCTGTCCTCTCTGCCAGCCCCCGGTCTCGTCGCCCTGCTCACGGGCTTCATCGCCCAGTCCGTGCTGGCCCTGCCTGAAATGGTCGAGAGCCTCAGTCAGCGGAGCAACACGGCGGACTGGCTCATCCTCGCCGCACTGCTGGGCCCCACCGCCACGACACTCGGGGGCGCACTGCTGCGGCTGCGCGGCCTGTTGAAGACGGGCCTCGTCACACTGGGCCTCATGGGAGTGCTCTGGTTCCTCATCTTCACCGCGAGTCTCTTCAACAGGCCCTCTGCGTTCTCCCACTGGGAGCCTTATGTCGCGCTCGTGGCGACGCTGGGCTTTCTGCTCGGCTGCATCCTGCTATGGCCCAGCGCACAGCTGAGCAAGGACACCCAGGAGCGCCTGCTGCCCCCCAACCTGCGCTGAGCTTCAGCACCCAGGACCCCGCAACGGCGAGGGGCCCGCGCCAGTCCTTCGCGCGAGCCCCCCCGTTCTACCGATGCCTCTCAGTTGCCGGCGCCGATCTTGTCGAAGCGCTCCAGGCCGTACTTGCTGATGATGGAGATCAGCTTGTTCGAGTACTCGGGATCCGTGGCGTACCCGGCCTTGTGGATCTCCTTGGCGAACTGCTCCGCGTTGTTCGTGTACTTGAACGCGTTGGCGTAGCGCTTGTTGTCCCGCAGGAACTTGCCGTGGTCGGTGAAGGACTCGGCCGGCGTGTTGTACTTGCGGAAGTTCGCGTCCACCGTCACCCACTTGCCGTTCAGGAACTCCTTCGTCGGCATGGTGACGTGGCCCGCGGGGCCCTCACCCTTGATGCCGAAGAAGTTGTTGCCCTTGGTGGCCAGGCCCGACTTGCCCGAGCCGCTCTCCAGCATCGCCTGCGCCAGCGTCACCGAGGCCGGCACGCCCGTCGCCCGCTGGCTGCGGATGGCGTCCGCCGCCACCTTGTCGAGGAACGCGTTGCCCGTCTTCGGCAGATCGCCCACCGGCGCCGAGGTGCCCGGACCCGAGGTGCTCGGGGTGGAGGGGCTCTCGGTGCCGCCGCCCACCTTGGCGCCGAGCTGCTCGAAGGCCGCGCGCGTCTTCGGGCCGTAGCGGCCAATCGCGTCCACGCCGTGCGCCGCCTGGAACTCCTTGAGCGCCGCCTGCGTCTTCGGGCCGAAGACGCCCGGGCCCGTGTTCATCTCCTTCTGCGTCATGTGGCCCAGCTTCACCAGCGCCTTCTGGAGCTGCTCCACCTCGGGCCCACGCGCGCCCTTCTCCAGGTCTCCCGAGGGCAGCGACATGCCCTTGAGCTCGCTGCTGGCCGTGGACGGAGTGCTCGGGGTGGTCGGCGTGCCGCTCGTGGTCGGCGGCGTGACACCCGTGTTGCCCGGCTTCGGGTTGCCGCCGGAGAACGTCACCAGCTGGCCCGTCGTCTTGTAGCTCTTCGGGCCGCCCACCAGCCGGTCGCCGTCCTGGCGCAGGGTGATCTGGCCACCGGTGGCCGGATCATTGGCGTAGTAGACGGGCTTGCCGTTCTCGGTGCCCCGGCCGGTGATGGCGATCCAGTGGTCGGTGCCGTTGGCGCCGCCGTTGCTGCCGGCCTTGTAGTCCACGCCCACGACCACGGGACGGCCCGCGTCCACCTGCTTGTTGATGGTGTCGAGGTTCCACCCGGCCTTGGCGGCGCTCAGGCCCGCGGCCTTGGCCGCCACGCCCCAGTTCAGCCCGTCGCCCGAGTAGCCGCCGTTCTTGTCCAGGTACTGATCCAGCTGCCCGGGGTTGATGGGCTTGCCGGAGATCTTGCTGATGGCCATCGCGGTGGACGTCATGGCGCAGCCGGCCGCGGAGATGGTCGAGTCATCGCCCATGATGCGGCCACCCCAGGCTGCATCACCCTGGCGGAACAGCGGCGTCCCATCCTGCGAGGTGGGGTACGTACGGCCCGCGCTATCCGTCGCAGCCGCACCGGTCGTCGGGGTGGAGGTGGAGCCGGTCGTGTTGCCGGAGGACGTCGTCGGCTTGGAGTCGAAGGTGTCGGGGATCGTCAGCTTCTGGCCGACGGCGATCTTGCTCGGGTTGGAGATGTTGTTGCTCTTGGCCAGAGCCGAAACGGTGGTGCCGAACTTCTTGGCCAGGGCGCTCAGGGTGTCGCCACTACGAACGGAATAGGTCTTCACGGTCACAGGGAAATGCTCCCTTAGGGACTTCGAGCTTTCCCTTATTGTCGACCGCAGGGAGGCAGAGTTGCGAATCGCGATCAGCCCTCCGGGTGGTATGCGCTCGCACAGGCCCGTTTCATGCACGCCCAGGCGGGATCGGCATGACTGAGAGTGAAGGCGTCTTGTCCTCCCCCCGCGCCACGAGCCGCGACACGGCCCGTACCAGCTCCTCGGCCTCC
The DNA here is from genome assembly GCF_020103695.1 of Hyalangium versicolor. Lineage (GTDB taxonomy): Bacteria > Myxococcota > Myxococcia > Myxococcales > Myxococcaceae > Hyalangium > Hyalangium versicolor. The sequence continues at coordinate 75,641 of NZ_JAHXBF010000037.1, read as the reverse complement.
AGCGGCTTGGCCATGTGCACCTGGAAGCCCGCTCGGTAGGCCCGGCGCGCATCCTCCGCCCCCGCGTACGCCGTGAGCGCAATGGCTGGAATCCATTGATCCTGCGCCTCCGCCCACGCTCGCACCCGCTTGAGCAGCGCGTGCCCGTCCTCTCCCGGTAGGCCGATGTCCGACACGAGCACGTCCGGTAGCTGGGCGGCGAGGCGCTCCATGGTTTCGTGACCATTGCTCGCCACGCTCACCTCGGCCCCGCGCTCGCGCAGCAGCAGGGTGATCAGCTCGCGCGCGTCCGGCGCATCCTCCACCAGGAGCACGCGCACCCCATCCAGCCGGGCCACCGATGCGGCTCCCTCCCCTGAGCCCACCGGGCGCTCCGGCTCGGGCAGCAGCGCCGGCACCGGTAGCACCACCGTGAAGGTGGCCCCGTGCCCCAACCCCGCGCTCTCCGCCTCCACCTCGCCCCCGTGCAGCTCCGCCAGGTGCCGGACGATGGCCAGCCCCAACCCCAGCCCGCCGTGCTCGCGCGTGCTGCTGCCGTCCGCCTGCCAGAAGCGCTCGAAGAGGTGCGGCAGCGCCTCGGCGCGAATGCCCTGCCCCGTGTCCTTCACCCGCACGCGCCACGCCGTCTCCGCGCGCTCCACCCGCACCTCCACATGCCCCCCGGCCGGTGTGAACTTCACCGCGTTCACCAGCAGGTTCCAGAACACCTGCTGCAACCGCCCGGGGTCTCCCGTCACATGCCCCTCGCCCGGCGCATCCTCCACCGACAGCGACACGCCCTTCTGCTCCGCGCGCGGCCGCACCACCTCCACCGCCGCCTGCACCACGCTCATCAGGTCCACCGCCTTGCGGTGCAGCGTCAGCTTCCCGGTGAGGATGCGAGACACGTCCAGCACGTCCTCGATGAGCTGCGCCAGCGAGCGCGCGTTGCGCTCGATGACCTCCAGGCCCTTCTCCCGCACCGCCGCGTCGTCCTTGCGGTTGCGCAGCATCTGCGTCCAGCCCAGCACCGCCGTGAGCGGCGTGCGCAGCTCGTGGCTCATCACCGCGAGGAACTCGTCCTTGGCTCGGTTGGCCGCCTGGGACTCGGCGATGAGCCGCGCGTTCTCGATGGCCACCGCCGCCAGCCGCGCCAACTGCAACAGGATGGCCTCGTCCTCCGAGGTGAAGTCTCCCTCGTTCCGGTCCGACAGCTGGATGAGCCCCAGGTTGCGACCGTTGCGGCCCACCAGCGGCACCGCCAGCCAGCCCCGCATGGGCGGATGCCCCTGTGTGTGCGCGCCGAAGCCTCGCCACAGCGGGTGCGCCTCCAGCTCCGCCTGCGTCAGCCGCATGGAGCGATTGGTCCGGCACACCTCCGCGTAGATGCCCGTGCCATCCGAAGGCGCGGAGAACCCGCGCCATGCCGCGTACTTGTCCGACAACGAGATGGTGTGGATGGCCTGCGCCCAGTCCTCGCCCGTGGACAGGCTGGTGACGGCCTGGTGCGCGCCGATGAGCTCCCGTGCCTGCTCGGTGATCATCTGGAGCACCCCGTCCAGCGAGGCCGCCTGACCGATGGCCAGCGAGGCCTCGGCCAGCCCCTGCAACTGGGCGCGGTGGTGCTGCTCGCGCTGGAGCAGCCGCGCTCGCTCCACTTCGTCCTCACGCTGGCGGGTAATGTCTCGGTGGTTGCCCACCCACTCGCGCACTGAGCCATCCGGCTCCAGCACCGGCACCGCGCGCACCTGCATGTGACGGTACACCCCGTCATGCCGCCGCAGCCGCACCTCGCCCTGATAGGGCTCCAACGCCACCACCGCCTGGCGCCACGAGTGCTCCATCTCCTCGCGATCCTCCGGGTGCACAGCGTCCAGCCAGCCCCAGCCCAGCAACTGCTCGCGAGCCTGCCCGGTGAAGGCCCTCCACCCCGGCTGATCCGAGTCGAACTCGCCCGTGGGCGGCATGTCCCAGATGATCTCCGAGGTGGAGGTGAGGAAGGCACGGAAGCGCTCCTCGCTGCGCGCCATGTCTCGCAGCAGTTCCTCTACCGTGCGCCGCGCCAGTACCTGATCCGTTACATCGAAGGCGAACGAGGCGATGCCCTCCACCTGGCCGTCGGCGTTGCGCAGCGGCTGGTAGACGAAGTCGAAGTACGTCTCCGCCACGAGCACATCCGAGCCGTGCCGGCCCGTGCGTACCGGGTACTCCTTGCCGACGAAGGCCTCGCCGGTGGCGTACACCCGATCCATCACTTCGAAGAGCCCCTGCCCCTCCAGCTCCGGCATGGCCTGGCGCACGGTGAGGCCGGTGAGGTCCCTGCCACCGTGCAACTGGCGCTGGCGCGGGTTGCACAGGACGAAGTGGTGCTCACGGCCGCGGGTGACGAACATCATCGCCGGGGCGCGCATCACCAGCTCCTCCAGCCGCGAACGCTGAGCCTCCACTTCGTCCATCAGCCGCGAGCGCTCCATGGCCAGCGCGCAGTGCCGGGCCAGGGCCAGGAGGAACTCGCGATCCTTGCCGGAGAAGGCGCGCGGTTCGGGGAAGCACAGCGCGAGCACGCCGATGATCCGCCCCTCCACCACCATGGGCATGCTCGCCACCGAGCGCGCGGGCGTCTGCTCCAGCATGACCTGGAGCAGGTTCGGGTAGCGCGCGGCGAGGGCCTCGGGAGACTCGAGCCACACGGGCTCGCCGGTGTTGAAGGTGTGGGGCAGGGGCAGCTGCGCATCCAGCGGCATGAACTGGAAGTCGCGGTAGAGCTGGCGGGACCAGCCGTTGTACGCCACCGTGCGCAGCATGTTCTGCCCTTCGACGGGCAGCCCCACGGTGGCCATGTTGGCGCCCACGGCGGCCATGATGTGCTCCACGGCCACGGACATGACTTCCTCGGGAGAACGGGCCGAGGACAGCTGTGCGGTGAGCTCCTGAAGGCGCGCGAGCCGGTTCGCGGCGTGCTCGGCGGCCTCGCGGGCGGAGCGCTCGGCGGCGAGCAGGCGCAGGCGCTCCACCTCGGCCTGACGCATGTCGGTGATGTCGCGGATGACCAGGACGAGCCCGGTGGTCGAGGGGAAGATGCGGACCTCGAGCCAGGCATCCGTGGGCGAGAAGTAGTCCGTGAGCGTGGTGCGCTCGCCGGACGTCATGGCCTGGCGGACGACGGGGGCGAAGGGGGTGCTGTCGAGCGCGGGGATTTCGGCCCAGAGCTCCTTGCCCAGCAGCTCCGCGCGCGAGCGGCCGGCCATGCGCTCGGTGACGGCGTTGAGGTAGGTGATGCGCCAGTCGCGGTCCACCGAGACGAGCCCATCGGGGATGCTGTCGAGCAATGGCTCGAACTTCGAGTCACCCTCAGCCGGTGACCCGACGCCGTCCTGCTGCGGTGCTGGGTGCTGGCTCGGATTCCTCATGGCGACAGTCCAGGCTTAGCAGAGTCCGCAAGATGGCTTCGCGGTCGCGGCGTGCGAACTGTCGACGGTGGACATGCAATCCACGCTTGGTATCGGGGCTCGGCTGCCTGCACGGAGTGCATTCTGCCGAGCAGGCGCACCCATGGGGAGAACCCGAGGAGTGGGAGAAGGGCCGGAGTTCAACCGCACGGTCGATGTTCAGGACGCGTGCGTGAATCCGACCCGGAGGCGCTCGTGAAGGGCCGAGAGTTCCGGGCACAACGAGAGCAGCGATTTCCACTGCGCCGAGAGTCCCCGCATGGCGCGCTTGCGGCCCTTGCCCACCTGCGACAACCAGCCCTGCTCACGCAGGAAAGGCTCCGCGTAGCGCTCCTTGGGGTCGCAGTCGGAGCGGATGGCCCCCCAGCGCTCGCCCAGCGCTTCGCGATGGAGCGCGAGCATCCAGACCTCGACTTCCTCGATGGCCACGCAGGACAGGAGCTTCCCCGGGTGCTCCTGCTCTCGGGAGGCTGCGCGTGCTTCGTTCTCGAAGCGGTTGCAGTCGCGGTCGACGACCAGGAGGAAGAGATCTACCATCGGGTTCTCCTCGACGATGCGCGCCACCATGTCCTTGTTGAGCGCCTCGTCGATGCCTTTGAGGTGGGGATCCTGGAGGACTTCGATCCGGGCCTTGCGTCCGAGTTCCTCGAAGAGCTTCTCCACGATGGGCTGGAGGATGTGCGCGTCGAGGGTGGGATCCTCGGGGATGATGAGCACCTTCACAACGCGCGCTCCAGCCAGCCGGTGGTGAAGAGGTGGTCGATGCCGGACTTCGCGAGGACCTCCTTGAAGTGAGGGATGTCCTCGAAGCGGCGCAGGAGGGTGCCAGAACCATCCTGGGCGCGGGCACAGAGCACGGCGTTGTTCAGCCCCTCGGAGGAGAGCGACTGGAGGACTTGAGGTGAATGGGTGGTGGCGATGACCTGGATGCCGCGCTCCTTCGTCACCATCTCCAGGAACTCGACGAGCAGGTGGATGCGCTGGGGGTGCAATCCTTGCTCGAGCTCTTCGATGAGGAAGATGCTCCCAGGTGGCGCCGTCTTCAGCGCGGTCAGTGTTCCGAGAAAGCGCAGGGTGCCGTCCGACAGCGCGCGCGTGGAGGTACGAGTGCCGTCCTTCTCCACCAACACGAGCATCACATCCCCGAGCTCGGTCTCGATGAAGTCGATCTCGGTGATCTCTGGAGCACACAGCTCGGAGAGCCAGTCCACCCACTCCAGCCGCGCGTCCTCGGTCCGGCTGCGCACCCAGATCGCGGAAGAGAGGTGTTCACCCTCCGCGCCCATCTCCCGAGCATGTTGGGGCGAATAGCCCCGCATGCGCTCAGGCTTCAGATCGAGCACGACCAGCCGCTGGAGCACTTGCCGCAGTGCGAGCGCCAGCCGTGCTGCTTCGAACTCAGGCCGTTGCTTGAGGAGATGCTCCAGCTCGGAGAAGAGGCTCTGGCTGCTCCCGAGCCACGCATCCTCCGTTTCGTCGAACCCGAAGGTTCGTGCCTGCGTCCATTGCCCGGAATCCGTCATACCCGTGAGATGGGCGAAACCCTCTCCGTCTATCCGAGGCTCGGGCTTCACCGTGAATCCCAGAGAGTGACTCACCCGTTGCCCTTGAAGATCCCAGTCCGTGTCGATCTCGGCTCTTTCCTGACCTCGACGAATGACCTCAGAAATTCCGCCGCGGATTCCCGGCCAGATCTCTCGTCCCGCCTCGACGCGGCCTTGGAGTGTATCCGTCAGCGAAAAGCCCAGCCCCAACCCCTGCACCAGCCGGATGGCATCGAGCAGGTTGCTCTTACCCGATGCATTCGCTCCCACGAGCACCGTCAATGGCGAGAATTCAACTCGCACAAAGGCTTCGAAGCTCTTGAAGTTGGTCAGGTCGATCGAGCGCAGCATGCGCTCACCCTACAGCAGCCCAGCCCATGTGTGTCACTTTGAAGAGTGTCAGCGCTTCTCGCTATCGAGCATGGCCATTTGCGCGGCTGCGTAGCGGGTGCCCGCAATCGCACCTCGCGGCGCGATCGCCTCGACCTCGGCGAGCTGCTCCGCGGTCAACGGCTTCGCAGTGAGCGCTTCGTCCAGTTGCTGGAGCGTGCGCATGCCGAGCGTCGGCCTGAACCGCGGCTGCTGCTTGCCGAGCACCCAGCCGATCGCGAGCTGGCTCGGCGTGATACCCCAACGCTTCGCCAGTCCCTGAAGACCGGCGACAACCTTGGCATTCGCTTCGCGATTCTCCCCGGTGAACCGCGGCATGTGGGCGCGCGCGTCGTCGGCGTTGATCGGGCTGGCCGAGAGCAGCCCGCGCGACAACACTCCGTACAACGTCGCGCCGATGCCGAGCTCCGTGAGCACCGGAAAGATCGCGTCCTCCGGATCACGACTCGCAATCGAATACTCGATCTGGAGGTCGGCGATCGGGTGGACCTTCGCCGCGCGCCGGATGGTCTCGGGGCCGACCTCGGACAGCCCGATCGATCGCACGTAGCCGGCCTTCACCAGATCGGTAATCGCGCCGATCGTGTCCTCGATGGGCACCGCCGGGTCCAAGCGCGCTGGACGATACACGTCGACGTATTCCGTGCCGAGCCGAACCAACGAGTACGCAAGGAAGGCCTTCACCGCCGCGGGTCGCCCGTCCATACCACCGAAGCTTTTGTCGGCGCCGCGCAGTGCGCCGAACTTGACCGAGAGCTGGACCTGATCGCGGCGGCCGGCGATGGCCTTGCCGATGAGGAGCTCGTTATGACCCGAACCGTAGAAGTCGGCGGTATCGAGGAATGTCACGCCGCGTTCGATTGCGGCATGGATGAGAGCGATGCTCTGCGCATCGTCCGTCTTGCCGTAGGCGCCGGACAGCCCCATGCAGCCGAGTGCGATTCTCCTGGGCGTGGCCCCAGCCACAGTTGCTGACGTCGAGTGGGAGTCGGTTTGTTGATCGTGCATGGACCCGTTCTACGGATGGGCGACCGCATGCACTTGTCGATCCTTGGCGCAATACTTCCGCCAAGAATCGACAAGCGCCAACACGCTCGCGGGACTATCCTGAGAGGATGGACCGCTTCACCGAGCTTCCCGTCTCGCTGCCGGGTCTCCACGCGGGGCGCGGGACGACCACCTCGCTGCATACTGGGGTGAAGGACCGCTATGGCGTCGGGCGCATCGAGCACGGCGACACCGAGTGGTGGGGCAGCGGCAGGGTCTGGCGCTCCGTGCCCGGATCCATCCTGGTCAAACAGCCTGGCGATGTGGTTCGCCACCTCGCCCACCGTGGACCGACGACGTTCACCGTCGTCACGCTGCCAGCGCACGAAGTCGCTCAGGTCCAGGGCGAAGGCAGGGCGGTGGCGATCCCGCAGCTCGACGCCAACGACCCACGCGCCGCGCCGTTCCACCGCCTCATCGATGCCGCGTGCGCAGGGGTTGACCGCCTCTCACTCGAGGTCGCCGTCGCGGAAGCTGTCAGCGCGCTGGTGGTCATCCGCACCGCGCTTCCTGACTATTCACGTCCCGTCCGACGCGCGATGGAATACATCCGCGAGCGACTCTGCGACTCGATCACGCTCGATGACCTCGCGGACTACGCGGACCTCGACAAGTTCCACCTGTGCCGCGCGTTTCGCGCGCAGATTGGAATGCCGCCGCATACCTATATGACGCATCTGCGTGTCGCGCGCGCGAAGGAGCTGCTCCATCGCGGCGTGCGGGCGTCCGACGTGGCGCCTCAAGCTGGCTTCTACGATCAAGCACAGCTGACGCACCATTTCAGGCGGCTCGTCGGGACGACGCCAGCGCGTTACGGGAAATCTCGAAGCGGTCGCCGTGCTTCGTCGTGACGGGCTCCGGCCGTGTCACTTCGCGGGGTGGAGCAGTTGCTCCTTGAGCGCGCGGCCCTCGGGCGTGTCCCGCTGAGTGACGAGCGTCTGCACGTAGTACGCGAGCGCCCACAGGTTCTCCTCGGGGATGGCGCCCTTCCACGTCGGCATCGCCGCGCCTCCCACGCCCGCCGAGATGACCCGGTACAGGTCCTCCCGCTGCCGCTCCTGCGTGTAATCGGCACCCTCCACCTTCGTGCCCGTCGGCCACACCGTGCGCAGCCGCTGCATCAGGAAGTCCGGGGGTAGCACCTTCGCTGTCTGCGCCACCTCTCCCTTCTCATCCACCGCCACCGCGTAGTCCGAGTCCCTCGCCATCTGCGTGTACGGATCGGCCTTGCTCAAATCCACCTTGCGCCCCGTCACCTTCTCCGTGAGCGCCTCCAGCTCCGGCCGAGACAGATACGAGATGTGGCAACCCGAGCACCCCGCGTGCCCCTTGCCCGCCACGTGGTAGACCTCCTTGCCCCGCTCCACCGCCTCCGCCTCGCGGCCCTTCCACGGATCCGCTGACAGCTCCAGCGGGTTGCCCGGCGCCTCCTGCTGCCAGCGCGGGCTGAACGTCTTCAGGTATTGCACCACCGCCTCCACGTCCGCCTCCGGCACGCCCCAGCCCTGCATCGAGGTGCCGTGCAGCCCTCGCCGCACCGTGCGCTTCAGCGCCTCGTCCGTGGGCAGCTCGCCCGCGGACACTCCGCCGAACTTGAACAGCCCCTGCCGGAAGCTCCGCGGCGGTGGACGCATCCCCACCGCGGACGGCCCCTGCCCGTCCCCTTTCTCCCCGTGGCAGGACACGCAGTAGTACACGTACACGTCCCGCCCGCGCTCCAGCGTCTCCGCCGCGACCGCGCGCCCGTCTCCCAGCTTCAGCGGCTCGAGCTTCGGCGCCTGCGAGCTGCATCCCAGCCCGGCCACTGTGAGCACCGACAGCACTGTGAGCACCGCGCGTCTCGCGTTCATGGCAGGTACACCGCTCCGAAGAGGATCAGCCCCGTCACCGCCAGGAACGCTCCGTAGATGCCCCAGAGCCGCACCGCTGCGTGCACATCCGTGCCTCGCGCTCCTCGCACCAGCTCGCGCACCACTCCCAGCAATCCCACAACCACGTGCGCGCCGTGCACCGCGCCCAGCCCGTACACCATCGAGGCCTGCGCTCCTCCCTGGGGCAGCTGCAGTCCCGCGCTCCACAGCGTGCTCAACACAAAGCCCTGCACCGCAAGCGAGGCCACCCACGCGCCCAGCGCTCCCGCCGCGAACAGCGTCACCCTCGCCGCCCGCCCGCTCAGGTGCAGCAGCACTCCCGCCGCTCCCAGCAACAGCACCGCCACCAACGGGAGGAGCGTCGGCAACGCAGGCATCCCCAGCAGAGGCCAGGGCTCGCGCATCCGCAGGTAGCCCACCGAGAACGCCAGCGCCGCGAAGAACATCGCCCACGCGCCCAGCCCCACCACCACGCCGAACCACGCCGTCACCTCATCCGCTCGCGTGGCGGGAACAGGTGCCTGTCCGGGCGTCATCCCACACCTCCCGCGCTCGGCATCGGCGGAGCCAGCTCCGGCGCACTCGCCTCGGCCTGGGGAGCCTCACCCGGCAACGCCTCCGCCTGGCCGATCCAGTCACGCCCTAGCAGCTCATGCGCCTCCGGCTGCGAGAGCGCATGCGGCCCTCGCACCACCACCGGCACCTGCGGGTAGTTGTCCACGGGCGGCGGGCTCGGCGCGCACGTCCACTCGAGCGTCCCCACCTGCCACGGGTTCGCATCCGCCGCCGGTCCCCTGCGCAGCGACCACACCAGGTTCACCACGAACAGCAGCTGCACCAGCCCCAGCGTGAACGCCGAGTGGCTCGTCGCCTTGTTCAGCGTCAGCAGGTGCTGCAGGTACTGGTACTGGTACGGGTCATACAACCGCCGCAATTGCCCCGCGTATCCCGTGAGCAGCTGCCCGCCGAACACCGCCAGGAAGAGCAGCGCCGTCAGCACCACGTGCGTCTTCGCCATCCCCGCGTGCATCGTCCGCCCGAACATCTTCGGGAACCAGAAGTAGATCCCCGCGAACACCGCCAGGAAGCTCGCCGCGCCCATCGTCAGGTGGAAGTGACCCACCACCCACATCGTCCCGTGCAGCGGAATGTCCGTGGCCACCGCGCCCAGCGCCAGGCCCGTAATCCCTCCCAGCCCGAACACCACCATCGCCCCTACCGCCGCCAGCAGTGGCGCCGTGAGCCGCACGCTCCCGCGCCACATCGTCACCATCCAGTTGAGGAACATCACCGTCGACGGCAACGAGATGATCAGCGTCAGCGTGCTGAACGCCCGCCCCAGCATCGGCGACAGGCCACTCGTGAACAGGTGGTGCGCGTACACCAGCCCGGACAGCGAGGACACCGCGCTCATCGCCAGCACCGTGCCTCGGTACCCGTGCGCCGGCCGCCGGCTGAAGAAGGCCACCATGTCCCCGATCATCCCCCAGCCCGGCAGGATGAGGATGTAGACCTCCGGATGCCCGAACATCCAGAACAGGTGCTGGTACAGCATCGGGTCTCCGCCCGCCTGCACCGCCGCGCCCTCCAGGAAGAAGTGCGTGCCCGCCAGCCGATCCAGCAACACCATCCCCGTGGCCGCCGCCACCACCGGGATGAACAACAGGTTCAGCACCGACGTGAGGAACAGCCCCCACACCGTCAGCGGCAACCGGCCCCACGTCATCCCCGGCGCGCGGGCTCGCACCACCGTCACCACGTAGTTTACCGCGCTCAGGAACGACGAGAGCGCCGCGCACACCACGCCCACCATCACCAGCGTCTGCCCCACCCCGGGCGTGAACACGTGCGTGGACAGCGGCGGGTAGCTCGTCCACGCCGCGCTCGCCGTCCCCAGCCTCACGAAGAACGAGGCCAGCACCAGCGCCCCACCCGTGGCGAACGTCCAGAAGCTCAGCGCCGACAGCCGGGGGAACGCCATGCCTCGCGCACCCACCGCCAACGGCACCACGAAGTTGCCCAGCGCTCCAATCAGCAGCGGGGTGATGGCGAAGAACACCATCACCAGTCCGTGCATGGTGAACACGCCCGTGTACGCCGGAGGCGTCAGCGCTCCGCCCGAGCTGGGCAGCGCCCACCCAAGCCCCGGCACCGCCTTGCCCGGGTACGCCCACTGCCAGCGGATGAGCAGCGCCAGCAACCCGCCCACCGCCAGGAAGCCCAGCCCCGCCCACAGGAACTGCCGCGCCACCACCTTATGATCCGTGGAGAAGAGCCTCATGGCTTGGGCCTCCACTCCCAGCCCCAGTGCGCCGCCTTGTCCGAATCGTCATAGGCCCGCTTGGCCTGCCGGCTCGCCTCGCGCAGCCACGCCGCGTACTCCTCCGGCGCCATCACCGTCAGCGTGCCTCGCATCTTGTAGTGGCTCGTACCGCAGTGCTGGTAGCAGGCCACCTCCCACACGCCCGGCTTCGCCGCCTGAAACCACGTCTGGTTCACCCGCCCCGGAATCGCGTCCAGCTTCACCCGGAAGTTCGGCAGCGAGAACCCATGCACCACATCCGTGGACGCCAGCTGCACCCACACCGGCACGCCCACCGGCACCCGCAGGTCGCTCCACGTCACCACGTCATCCGCCGTGTTGAAGCGCCCGTCCTCTCCCGCGTACCGCACCTCCCACGCCCACTGCCGCGCGTTCAGTTCCAGGCGCACCGTGTCCGGGTTGCCGGCCGGCACGTCGAAGTTCCACAGCACGTCATCCTGGTAGCCCAGCGATCGCGCGAACAGAGAGCCATCCACCACGCCGAACACCGTCAGCGCCGCCACCATCACCAGCGTGCGGCTGCGACGCGTGCCACCGTCCGCGGGCACCTGCCGAGCGCCTCGGAAGCGCACCAGCATCCACGCCAGCCACCCCACCATCACCACCGCCAGGACGAAGTCGAAGTGGTGGCTCAGCTCCAGCAGCGAGTCGATCCGGTGCCCATGGGTGCTCGCATCCTCGGGCAGCGCCACAGCCAACGCGCTGTGGCGCGAGGTAGCTCCAGGAGGCTCGGGCACGGCATCCATCAATCGCTCCTCTTCGCATCACCTCGCGCCGTCCGCACGGCCGCCCACACTCCGAGCGCCACCAGCAGGAACGGCAACAGCAGCATGCCCCCCACCAGCAGCGCCGAGCGCACCATGGACTCCGGCGGACGCGCCACGCAGGTGGGACATGCCAGCACCCAGGCCGGGAGCAGGCACAGCCCCACGGCCACCAGCGTCCCGAGCCTCGCCACCCACCGCTCCCGAGCCCAGCGCGGGCCGCTCGAGACGCAGGGCACCGGCGCTCCAGCCCTCTCCCGCCGGGAGAGCGCCACAGGGACACCGAGGACGGGACGGACACGGGGCATCGGCAAGCTTCACCGGCTACCATGCCCCCTCCCTCCTCTCAAGCGTCGCCGGCTCCCTCCGCCTCCCTCACCCGCACGGCCGCCCGCACTCCACCGGCTCCTCGGTAGCGCTCGCTGGCCCTCCTGCCGCCGCGCTGCGTCAACCCGTCGCTTGTGCTCCCGAGCCACATCCGTTAGTCCCGTGCACGCCTATGTCCGCTGACACCGCTGCCACCCCCGCCACCCCGGCACAGCCTTCCCTGCTGCGCCACCCGGCCCTCTGGCTGGGAGTCGCCGTCTTCGCCTTCGGCCTCGCGGCGCTCACCCTCGGCTTCCTGCGCTCCCAGGCCCCGTCCGAGTCGCTGCCTCGGCTCGGCACCCTGCCGGACTTCGCCTTCACCCGTCAGGACGGCTCGGCGTTCGGCTCGGCGCAGCTGCGCGGCCACCCCTACGTGGCCAACTTCATCTTCACCCGCTGCCCCACCGTCTGCCCCGCCTTCACCCGGAAGATGGCCCGGGTGCAGAAGGAGACGGACGCCTTCGGGCCCCAGCTGCAGCTGGTCTCCTTCTCGGTGGACCCCACCTACGACACCCCCGAGCGCCTGGCCGAGTACGCCCACAAGCACGGCGCCAACGCCGCCCGCTGGAGCTTCCTCACCGGCGACTACGCCCGCCTCAAGGACACGGTGGTCAACAGCTTCAAGATCTCCATGGGCCGCGAGAACCTGGACGAGGCGGACGTGATGGGCATCTTCCACGGCAACCACTTCGTGCTCGTGGACGGCACCGGAGAGATTCGCGGCTACTACGAGAGCGCGGACGACGCGGCCTTCGAGAAGCTGCTGCGCGACGCGGACCGGCTGGCCCGCGAGACGGTGGCCGGGGGCGCATAACCCCTGGAAATAACAAAGGGCCAGCCCCCTCATCGGGGACCGGCCCAGAGTGTTCAACGCGCCTTGTTCAGGCGGGGGAGTCTCACTCCACCAGGGCGCCCTGCGCGTGGGCGATCAGCTGCTGCCAGTTGCCGGTGGCGATGTCGTTGGAGAACGCGCCGACCTTGTTGGCCACGCCGCCGACCGTCTCGGCGATGTTGGTGATGTCGCCCACCGTCTTGGCCGCGCCCGCCAGGCCGCCGATGCCGCCCAGCACGTTCTTGTTCAGGAAGCTGGCGGCGCCGTCGATGAACTTGTCAGCGAAGGGCTTGACGATCTTGTTCAGACCGAAGGGGAGCTTGTCAGCGAACTTGCCGACCAGGTCCTTGATGGGCTTGGTGAGCTCGGACAGGGGCTTGCTGATGACGCCGAGCACCTTGCTGCCGATGTTGGCAACCTTGCTGGCGATGCCGCCAACCTTGCCCGCGATGTCGCCGACAGCCTTGAACGCATTCTTGATGGAGGAAAAGAGGCCCATGACTTGGCTCGCTTTCGAATTTTTTGGAGAGAGTGAAGGTACAAAGAGGTTATCGGGGGGGGCGTGAAAAGGTTTCCTACCCGCCTATTTCCCGATCATTTTTTTCACTGCGAGCGAGCCGACTAGTTACGTCCCTTCTTCACCTGGTCCATCAGGGACGGGTCGCCCTTGGGGACTTCCCCAGTCGGGGAGCCCGCCAGGGACGGCCCCTTGGGGCCCTTGGAGTTCTCGAAGCCGGACTTCTCGAACTCCTGGTTGACGCCCAGTTCACCCTTGGCGCCCTTGATGAGGAAGTTGGCGACGTCCTCGGCGGACGGGGTGCTGAAGCCGTTGGCCTGCAGGTCCTCGTCCGTGGCCACGTCGAGCACGGGCTCCTTGTCCTTGTCCTGGGCGTACTGGAGTACCAGCTCCACATAGGCCTCGAGCTCCATGCCCACCGCCTTGGCGATGCGCTTGGTGTCCGCATCCTTGAGCAGCTCGGCGCGGACGACTTCGACGGGACGCTTGAGACCACGCTTGGGGCGGGGGGCGGTGTCCTGGGACATGTTCGAACTCCGGGGGATTGTGTTGGAGAGAGCGACTGGGGGTTAACAGTCTGCCCGGGAATTCCGACCTTGCGCAAGACACTGTCCATGGGACGTCTTGCGGTGGGTAGGGGGTGAAACCCATGTTCTCTCACGCCACGAGAGGCGTGGGAGGCGCGGATGAGGGGTGGGGGGGACACAACCTGTCAGATCGGACCCGGCGATCAGCGCTTGGGGTGGCTCGGGCGGTTCATCGTCTACGGGCTGCTGGGGTGGTGCATCGAGTGCCTCTTCACCTCGGTGTTGGACCTGGCCACGGGGGTGGGGGACCTGAGGTTGATGGGGTACTCGTACCTGTGGATGCACCCCATCTGGGGCGCGGGGCTGCTGTTGGGCGAGCGGCTCACGGGGATGCTGCAGCGCGTCGGACTGAGCCGTGCGACGCGGGCGCTGGTGGGCATGGCGGTGTGCTTCGCGGTGGAGTACGTGGCGGGGGCGGTGCTGGTGGCGGCCATTGGACGCTGCCCGTGGGACTACTCAGCGTCTCCGTGGAACGTGAACGGGCTGATCCGCCTGGACTACGCGCCGTTCTGGTGGCTGTGCGGTTGGCTCTATGAGCCGATGGGCTCGCTGGTGCGCCGGGTGCGGATTGGCGCCGCGGAGCCGGAGCCGGAGCCGGAGCCGGTGACCCCGCCCGAGCTGTGGGCCTCGAGGGAGGCTCGCGCCTCCTTATATAGGGGGTGACTCGGGGTTGGGGCGGGGCACGCCGCTGGGGGGCTGCCACCGCAGGTAACCGTTCTCCAGCAGCCAGGGCTCGGTGGCCACGGCTCCCGTGGAGGCGGCGAGACGGAGGGCACCTTCCCGGAAGGCACTCTTCGGCTCCCAGGCGCCGTGCTCCCGAGCCTCGGTCCAGGCCTGCGTCCAGGCGGTGAAGAAGACGTGGATGGGCTCCTCGGGCTGCACCCGGCGACGCAAGTCCCTGGGGAGCCAGTCCCGGAAGAGCAGTGGGGCGAAGCCGTGGTGGAAGTCCGTGTGAAAGAGCAGGGCCTCGCGGGTGAGGCCCTCGGGAGTGCGCCGCAGCAGGTAGGCCACGGTGATACCTCCCTGGGTGTCCGTGCTGCCCTCCACCACCAGGCCTCCCGGCAGCAGCGCCCAGCCCAATTCCGCGTGGGCCGTCTCCACGTCCTCGGGGCGGTACTGGCGCAGGATGTTCATCGCGCGTACCAGCCTCGTGGGCTGACTCGCCGTGGAGGCCCAATCGAAGCCTCCGTGACGGAACCGCGTGAGTGAGTCCTCGTGGCGCACTGCGACGGCGGCTCGGCCTTCATCGGCTTCCACTCCGATGACGGGCAGCGAGGGGTTCAGCTCCCGGAAGGCCTCGGCGCTCTCCAGCGTGGTCCACGGGTGCTCGCCGAAGCCGACGTCGAGAAAGGCGGCTTCGCGCCAGGATCCGTCCTGGCGTTCCAGCAGTGGGCGCTCGCACCGGCACAGATAGGCATCGAGCGCCCGGAGCCGGGAGCGTGCGGTCCGTCCCCGCGTACGGCGCTCCGGAGACGTCATCGTCCGAGTTCCCCTGCCGGCTCGGGCTCGCCGGCCAGGGCTCGCTGGTACACCTCCAGGTCCCACGGGGTGAAGAGGACCACCGTCACCTTCTCCAACTGGGGCAGCCGCTGGAGCGCGGCGTGGATCTCCCGCAGGGCGATTCGCGAGGCCTTCTCGATGGGATAGCCAAAGATGCCCGTGGAGATGGAGGGAAAGACCACCGAGCGCAGCCCGTGTTTCTCCACGAGCGCGAAGACGCTCTGGTAGCAGCGGGCGAGATAGCCTGCCTCGCTTCGTCCTCCGCCCTGCCAGCGCGGGCCGACGGTGTGGATGACGTGGCGTGCGGGAAGCTTGTAACCCCGGGTGATGCGCGCCTCGCCGGTGGGGCAGCCGTTGAGCATGCGGCACTCCATCACCAGTTCGGGGCCCGCGGCTCGGTGGATGGCGCCGTCCACGCCTCCGCCGCCGAGGAGGGAGGTGTTGGCGGCGTTGACGATGGCATCCGAGGAGATCTTCGTGATGTCGCCCTGGATGAGTTCGAGCCGCGAGTCGCTCATGTCATTCACCTCTCTCGAAAGGTGCGTAGCGGACAGTGTGCTTCCCTGGAGTGTGACAGCAGGCGGGCAGGCTGTCCCCCGGCTTCACGCGGGTCGGCGCGTGACTACCTTTCGCCGAAGCGAAATGGCTTCCCAAATCCCGAGGATGACATGGCGACACTCAGGCGTGGACTGGTGGACAAGGTGAAGAAGGCGGCGGCGAAGGTGAGCACGCGGGGCGTGGAGGTAGCGGCGAAGGCCGGCACTCGCGGGGCGCGCGCGCTGGTGGAGACGACGGTGGCCGCGGTGAAGACGGTGGACAAGCTCCAGGAGAAGCTGGGCCGTCGCGCTCCCAAGGTCCGCACCACGGAGGAGTCCATGATGGGCCAGAAGGCCGCTCCGGCCAGCGAGCCCATCCAGGCTGCCGCGCCGAAGGCTCCGGCGAAGGTCTCGCGCACCACGGCGCGTGCACCCAAGCAGGATGTCATCCGGGAGCAGTCCCTCAAGGACGTGGTGATGAAGAAGGCTCCGGCGACGAGGAGCGCCGTGGGTGCTTCCACCAAGAGCCGCCGCGTGAACACCGAGACCCAGCCCGTGGCACTCCGGGAGGCGGGCCGCAAGACGATGCCGGGAGCTGCCCCCAAGCGCTCCAAGGCAGCGGCGCAGGCTCCTGGGTTCAAGGTGAAGCGCGGACAGAAGCACCGCCATACCGGCCGCTGATCCGCGCCATCTCGGGAGTGGCATTCACGAATCCACTCCGGGCAGTTGAGCCGTGTCCCCTGGAAGAGCGGGACGGCCGGTGCGGGAGGACCCGTCAGCCGACGGGGGGACCCGCACCGAGACGAGGGGCCCGCGACCTGTGCGCCATGGACCGTGGGTCCGCGTCCATGCCTGCGTCACCGGGCTCCTGCCCGTGTCCCGGCGAGTACCAGCCAACTGGTATGCCTGTAGTACCAGTTGGGCCAGACTCGCCGGACACCGTGCCTCTCCGGCTCGCTACCTGCGGCTGGCCTTGCGCGGAGCTGCCTTCGAGGACTGCACCTTGCGCTGCTGCGGAGCCAACCGCGTCACCGTGCCCGGCTTGCGCACCAGGGCCGCCTGACGCTCACTCTCGGCTGCCTCGCGCTCGGCCGCTTCCTTCACCGCGCGTTGCTCCGCCAGCACCGCCCAGCGCTTCTTCAGCGCCTCTCGCAACCCCGGCACCGTCAGATCCACCTGCGCCTGGTGCAACCGGTAGTGCAGATCCTCTCGCAGTGCCCCGCGCTCCAGCGCCGAGTCCGCCGAACCCGTCATCCCCAACACCAGCTTCGGCCGCTCCTCCTGCATCTGCAGGCACCGCAGGATGTTCCCCTGTGCCTCCAGCCCCAGCTTCGACACGTCCCAGACGAGCACTACGCCCTTGGGACGCTTGAGCGCCTCGGATAACTCCGCTGCCTGACGAACTTCGATGAGCGCTCCCTCGTGCTCGAAATGGTGCGCCGCCTCCTGCGCCCATGCACGCCGCTCCTCCTCCGTCCCCCCATAGAGCAACAACGAAGCGCGGTTGGAGACGAGCTCCTCTTCGCGATAGCCGCGCGGTATCAGCACGTCAGACCTTCCTTCCCGGAAAAAGAGGTCGGGTCCAGTCTAACGCCCCAGCGGGTTGGCCGTCGAATGCCTCACACTTCTATCAGGCCGATTTCCCGGCCTCTAGAATCCAGGCTGGACGGATTTTCACCCTGGGTGGATGGGCTCGGGGGCCCACCCCCGGGGTTCTCTGCTCGGCGCGGCCGACGGCACCACCATCACCGGGCGGTGACACCGCGCCATCAACTCTCGCGCCACCCCGCCCACATGGCCCAGCCGGCTCTCCGAGGCAGCCACGCACACCATGTCGGCCCCCTCTCGCTCGGCCGCCTGGCACACCGCGAGCGCCATGTCTGAAGCGCTCACCCCCTCCACGCTCCAGCGCACCGCCAGTTCCCCTTCGGGTACCAGCGCCTCCAACCGGCGCAGCACCTCCTGGTGCTCACCGGGCGGCTCGGGCAGCACGCCGTAGTGGTCCGTCCAGTCCGGATCCCCCAACCGCCGCTCGTGCACGTGCAGCAGGTGGATGCGCCCGCCCTCGGCCACCAGTGAGCGCGCCTGGGCAATGGCTCGAAGACTCCCCTCGCTGAAGTCCACCGGCACCACCACCGTGCGCGGCGGCAAGGCCGGACGGGCCCGCACCGGCTGAGGCGGCACGCACACCACGGACTGCTCGGCCTGGCGCAGCACCCCCTCGGACACCGAGCCGTGCCACCACCGCTGCAGGCCCGCCCGCTGGTGCGTGCCCACCACCAGCAGATCCACGCTCCGCTCACGCGCCACGTGCAGCAGATGGTCCGCGCGTCTCCCGTAGCCGGGCTCCAGGTGGATCTCCACCTGCCCCTCCCCCGGCAACTCGCCCACGCGCTCGCGCACCTCGCGCAGCAGCACATGCTCCACCTGCGGATCCAACGCCTGGATGCCGCGCACCACCGGATCCAACAACTCCACGCGCACCGGAGTGTGGATGCCCAGCCGCTCGCGCTCCTCCGGCGGCGAACAGACATACGCGGCGATGATGTCGCACGGCCCCACCTCGCGCAGCGAGCGCAGGAAGGCGCTGGGCCCGCCTCCCCCCTCCGAGGTGTCCACCCCCACCATCACCGTCAGCCGCCGCCTTCCCCGAGCCCATTCCACCAGTGCCCCATCGTTGCGCACCACCAGCACCGGAGCGCAGGCGCGGCGCACGATCCGCTCGGGCAGCGGCCCCCGGCGCCAGGCAGACGCCCCCCACCCCTCCGAGGCCACCACCAGCCACCGGGCCTGGCGGCACTCCGCGTCGCTGATCACCTCGTCGAGCCGCGAGTGGAGCACCGTGCGCACCTCCGCACCCAGGCCCCGAAGGCGCTCGGCCTCCGCCT
Source organism: Hyalangium versicolor (assembly GCF_020103695.1). Taxonomy (GTDB): domain Bacteria; phylum Myxococcota; class Myxococcia; order Myxococcales; family Myxococcaceae; genus Hyalangium; species Hyalangium versicolor. The sequence continues at coordinate 57,048 of NZ_JAHXBF010000037.1, read as the reverse complement.
CCAGTCGCTCGCTCAGAGGAGCCTCGGCCTGCAAGCCGCCAGCACCTGAGCCTTCATGCTCGACCACGCCGTGCAGCGCCAGGGGCTCTCCGAGCCGGGCCGCGACCGCCGCCGCGGCGGTGCCTGCTCTCACGGAGTGCGGGGTCAGGTTCGTGACGCAGATGACGGACATGGCAACCTCCTACGACAGCTTCAGGGTGCTCATCCCGAGCACGGACAAGCGATGGCAAGCCTGTCCTCAGGTCGCGCATGGCCGACACGGGAACGGCGCGGGGAGCCCTGGCCCCCTCGGCTGCTCAGCGCACGTGGCCGTCGAACTGGTGGTGATCCTGCTCGGCGCCGGTGCCACCGCGCTCGCCGTCCTGCCCGAAGGTGAGCAGCAGCGGCTTGTTGCCATTGTTCTCGTAGATGTACTCGCGGCCCCACGGATCCACCGGCACCGAGGGCACGTACTTGGGCACGAGCACCTCCCACATACTGCCCTCGTCGGGATAGACGCCGTGATCGGCGTGGTACTTCTCGAGCGCGGAGTTCAGCAGGATGAGGTCATCGTGGATGCGCGCCCAGGACGGATCCTGGCGGTGCAGCCGGAAGGCGGCCGTCACCATCGTCACCGCGAGAGCCACCGCCACCGCGATTCCCAGGAAGAGCTTGGTGGGAGCGGGGCGCGGGGGATTCGATTGTTCGCTCATGACTTCACAGCGCGCGGAAGAGCGGCACGGGCTGTTGCTTGCCCTTGAGCCGGACCGGCGGCAACTCCTCGAACGCCATCTCGCGGCCCTGGACGAGCTCGCGCGTGCGTTCTCCCACCAATATCTCTCCCGGGCCCGCGAGGGCACACAAACGTGCGGCCACGTTCACCGCGTCTCCGATGCACGTGTACTCGGTCCGCATGGCGCCGCCGATGTTGCCAGCCACCACCACGCCCGAGTTGATGCCGATGCCCAGCTCCAGCACGAGCGGCCGGTCGCCACCCCGGTTGGCCATCCACTCCACATGGGCCTGCGTGCGCAGTTCCTCCATGGCGGCCATCATCATCTTCGCCGCCTGGAGCGCCCGCAGCGCGTCATCCGTGCGGTGCACCGGCGCGCCCCACACGGCCATGAGCCCGTCGCCCAGGAACTTGTCCAACGTACCGCCCGCGGTGAGCACCGCGTCCGACAGCCGCCCGAGCACCTCATTGAGGACATGGACGACTTTTTCAGGCGCGAGGCTCTCGGCCAGCCCGGTGAAGTTGCGGATGTCCGCGAAGAGCACCGTCACCTCGCGCTTCTCACCGGTGAGCACCACGGTGTCCGGGCTCTTGAGAATCTCATCCACCACCTGGGGGGACGTGTAGCGCTCGAACAACCGGCGCATGCGCTCCGTCTCGCCGGTGCGGCGCATCACGCTCTCGATGCGCGCGGACAGCTCGTCCATGGAGGCGGACTTGTTGACGTAGTCGTCCGCACCGGCGCGCAACCCCTTCACCTTCTCCGTCTCGCTGTCGTTGGCGGTGAGGATGATGACGGGCACCTGCCGCGCCGGGCCGTCCTTCAGCCGCCGGCACAACTCCACTCCGTCCAGGCCTGGCATGTCCAAGTCGCTGAGGACAATGGCCGGCTGTAGCTTGTTCACCTGCTCGAGCGCCTTGTACGGATCATCGAAGCAGAGCACCTCGTAGCCCAGCGACTCGAGGCCCTCCTGCACGAAGGCGCACGCCAGCGGGCTGTCATCCACCACCATGACGCGGTGCTTGCCCTCGGTGGCGGGGCGCGGGGGCTCCTGGCGGCCGGAGATGCGGCCCTGGAGGCTGAGCGCCTCGTAGATTTGCTTGTAGGTGCAGTAGCCCATCTCGACGAGGATTTCGCCGAGCTTGCGCCCGTCCTTGCGTTGGAAGGCGAGCGCCTCTTCGAGCTGGCCGAGGGAGACGTACTTCATGCCCACGAGCAGCTCGCCCAGGGGCGGGTGCGAGGCGGTGCGGTCGCTGTTGATGCCGAGCGCCTCGCCGAGCGCGTCTTGAATCTGTTCGCGGGTGACGTAGCCCAGGGAGATGAGGGCCTCGCCCACACGCTGGCCAGTGAGGGCTTGGAGCGCGAGGGCTTCCTGGACCTGGCCGGGCGTGACGATGCCGAGCTTGAGCAGGAGGTCGCCGAAGAGGGGACTGGAGGCACTCATCCGAGGCAGGGTCTCGGCCACCCGAAGGCTGGCCGCAGGGCTTTTCCTTTCTGACGCTTCGAGACTACCCCACCGGGTCCCACACAGGGAGCGCAAGAAACAAGCTCGCAGTCATTTCGGACCCTCACTCAAGGCTCCAGCCGCCAGTCAGGCCCCCGCGAACGGGGGGAGCGTGCTGACTCCAGGGGTCGCTTCTCCACGCCCGAGCCCTCTGGCACGCAGGCGCCGATCCGGCTGCCGCCGCCCTCCCGAGGGATGAGCCCCAGTGAGTAGGGGCTATCCCACATGAGCCGACCCGGGTCCACGGCGAAGAGGAGCTGGGACATCAGGCTCGAGCTCTCCTCGTCCCCCGAACCTGTATTCACCAAGGCGGCAGCCATCGTCTCGAGCGTGGGAGAGGTAAGCGCAGTCGCCGTCGTAGGAAGCACCGTCGTCATCTCCCTGCCGGCCACAGCGGTTGCGACGAGGGCTGCCGTCCTGGCGCGTGCCCCGGGCCGAGTTGGTGCTGTCGGACGCGCGCGCCCCTGGCTCAAGCTGTCAGAGCTTGCTGGCCAACTCCCGAGGGGAACTGGCCCAGCTTTGACCCGCACCGCCCCCTCTTCGCTGAAAGGACGCGAAATGAACTTCCGAACTTGCAGCGCACTCCGCCAAGCCGTTGCCGTTGCCGTTGTCGTAACTGGGTGCGCCACTCCTCAAGAGGCGGCCAAGACTCAAGAAGCGCCTGAGACCTACGCTTGGGCGCCTGTGCGCCCACCCGCTGTACCCGGCACGGGCCTCCCCGCCCATGGGCAGCCAGGGCAGGTTCACCCCCAGTCCCTGCCTCGGAGCCCACACAAGCGCGTGTTGCCGCCCACCCGGGAGCCGGGCCTTTGGGCCGGAGACGCTCCGCGGGACGCGCAGCAGCCGGAGGCAAACCCCGCACCGGAGGAGCCCAGAGTGAACAGGAGCGCCCCGCCTCCCCCAGTGACACTGGAGCGCCGCCCGGGGTGCCAGCCCATCCTGGTGCCGCACGCGGGCGGGGATGTCCCGCATAACGAGTGCGCCGATAAGTTTCCGCCCAACCGCTATCCCGGCATGGACGTACTCGTGGGCGGTGAGCGCTTCGATGCGCTGCAAGTCGGCGTGCGTGTGCTGTGGGAGATCAAGACCCACCTATTTGACACCTACCCTGACTTCATCCAGGAGCGGGAGATTGAGAAGGAGGTGGAGCAACTAACCATGGAACTTGCCGCTGCGCGGGCCTGTGGATACGACTTCGTTGTTGGGGTGAGCACCCAAGCGCACAAAGACGCGCTGCTCAAGGTCCTTCCCTCTCTCAAGATCGTCGTCACGGGATGCAAACGATGACCACTCGAGATCGCCTCGTTCTGGCCGTCTACGCGCCAGCGCTCGTGGCCAATGACGGCCGCACACTCGCTGTCGTCAGTGGTATGGAACGGGCGCTGCCCGGCTTGCTCCTGAAGTGGGAAGTGGGCGAAGGAGGGCGCCCCATCGAGTTACCGCAACGCGACGCTTGGCTCGTTGAGGCGACAAGACGCGGAAAGCTCCCGCTCCTGTGCAATGGCGACGAGAGCTACCCTGTGACGGTTGCGGGGAGACAGAGCCCAGCAATCCTCAGCCCGGGCGGCCAGCCGCAACTCCACGTTCATGCGAAGTTGCCGCTAGACGAGGCCGTTATCGCGGCAGCGGCGCAGATGCTGGAGGGCGTAGCGGAGGGCGCACGCGCGTTCTGGGGGCATGCGACGCCGGATGCCGCTGCGCTGGACATCGCGTATCAGACAGCACCCACGCTGGAAGGACCGCCGTCCCCACGCCGGGGGTTGCCCGCCCTGAAGCTCTTCGACCACATCCGCTCGCCAGAGATTCCCTATTCCCTTGGGTGGCTGAACTTCTGGTCCGCCGCTGCCGCGCAAGCGATCGGGTTCCCGGACCCGGCCCGCGACGCCGAGTTGCTCACGCGAGCGCGGCGCACGGCGTCGGGCGGGTGGGTGGTGCAGCTCACGAATGCACCGCTCAATCTTGACAACCCCGCCCATCTAGAAGCGCTCTTGCGGACCTACGAGCGCTTCCCGGAGATCGGCGGGCGCGTCACTCCGGGGTGAAGGAGGCCGCTGAGCGGCAAGTTCTCACTCTCGAAGCAGCCCTCGCGCGCGGCCCGGCAAAGAAGATCGGGCTCTACCAACGCATCCTCGTGAAGGATGCTCAGCATGAGGTTGCTCGCGACAAGCTCCACGAACTCAAAGCACTGCCCCAGCAGCCAGGGACGCCAGGCGGAGGGCACGCCGAACCGCGTGAAGCCCCTTCGAACTTCGCACGGCCCGGAGTAGGGCACTCCGGGCCGCAGGGCCCGCCCGCTCTCTAGGAGCGGGCAGGCCACGAGGTGCTACGCGCGACGCTTCCGGGTCAGCAGCACCGAGAGCACCGCCAGGCCCATCATCGCCAGCGCCGAGCGATCTCCACCCGTCGAGGCGCAACCCACGCCGCCGCCACGGAAGTTGATGTCCTCCGGGCTGGCCTTCACGACAGTCCACGTCGCGGTCGCAGGCGTCGGATCCACGTTGCCAGCGCTGTCCTTGGCACGAACGCTGAGGGTGTGTCCGCCCTCGGCAAGGTCCTCGAACGTGGTGGGATCCGAGCACGGCTTGAACTCGCCACCATCGAGGCTGCACTCATACGTCACACCCTCCTCGGTCGAGCCGAAGTCGAACGTGGCGCTCGTGGTGTCTGTGTCGCCCGAGGGACCCGAGACGATGGACGTATCGGGCACCGCCGTGTCGACCACGATGTGGACCTCATTGGACGCGGGGCTGGCATTGCCCGCCGCGTTGGTCGTGATGGCCGTCACCGTGTACGGGCCATCGGCCAGCGGCGTGGTGGGCGTGAACGTCCAGTTACCGTTCGCGTCCGCCGTGACGGTGCCCACGGCCGTGCCATCGATGAGGACCGTCACGGTGCTGCCCGGATCGGCCGTGCCCGAGATGGTGGGCGTGGTGTCGTTGGTCACCGTGCCATCGGCGGGGCCCGTCACCACCGGCGCGTTGGGCACCGAGGCGTCCACCGTGAAGGTGTTGGTATTGGCGTTGCCGCTGGTGTTGCCCGCCTCGTCCGTGGCCGTAGCCGTCACCGTGTGCTCGCCGTTGCCCAGGCCCGTGGTGGGCGTGAACGTCCAGTTGCCGCTGGCATCCGCGGTGGTGGTGCCCGCCGTGCTGCCGTCCACGATGACCGTGACGGTGCTGCCAGGCTCCGCCGTACCGCTGTAGGTCGGCGTGTTGTCCGCAATCACATCGCCATTGGCCGGCGTGGTGACGACGGGAGCCGCCGGAGCGGTGAGGTCCACCGTGAAGGTGTTGCCGCTGGACGCGGGGCCGGTGTTGCCCGAGGCATCCGTGGCCGTGGCCGTCACCGTGTGGTCACCCTCGGTCAGCGGCGTGGTGGGCGTGAAGCTCCAGTTGCCGCTGGCGTCCGCCGTGGTGGTGCCCACGGGGTTGCCGTCCACGATGATGGTGACCGTGCTGCCAGGCTCCGCCGTGCCGGTGTAGGCCGGCGTGGTGTCGTTGGTGCTCGAGCCATTCGCCGGAGCGGTGACCACCGGAGCCGCCGGAGCGCCCGTATCCACCGTGAACGTGTTGGTGCTGGCGTTGCCGCTGACGTTGCCCGCCTCATCCGTGGCCGTGGCCGTCACCGTGTGCTGCCCGTCGGCCAGCGGCGTGGTCGGCGTGAACGTCCAGTTGCCGCTGCTGTCCGCGGTGGTGGTGCCCACCACGGTGCCGTCGACGATGATGGTGACGGTGCTGTCCACCTCGGCCGTGCCGCTGTAGGTCGGCGTGGTGTCGCTGGTGCTCGAGCCGTTGGCCGGCGTCGTCACCACCGGAGCCGCCGGAGCGGTCAGGTCCACGCTGAACGTGTTGGTGTTGGAGTTGCCGCTGGTGTTGCCCGCGGCGTTGGTGCCCGTGGCGTAGACGCTGTGGTTGCCCTCGGCCAGCGGAGTGGTCGGCGTGAGCGTCCAGTTGCCGCTCGCATCCACGGTGGCGGTGCCCACCGAGGTGCCATCCACGTACACCGTGACGGTGGCGGTGCCGGCAGCAGCCGTGCCGCTGTAGGTCGGCGTGGTGTCGGTCGTGCTCGAACCGTTGGCCGGAGTGACGACCACCGGAGCCGCGGGCAGCGTGGTGTCCACGGTGAAGGTGTTGGTGTTGGAGCTGGGGCTGGTGTTGCCCGCCGCATCCGTGGCCGTGGCGCGCACCATGTGCGAACCGTCCGCCAGCGGCGTGGTCGGCGTGAACGTCCAGATGCCCGAGCCATCCGCGGTGGCGGTGCCCACGGGGTTGCCATCCACGATGATGGTGACGGTGCTACCAGGCTCGGCCGTGCCGCTGTAGGTCGGCGTGGTGTCGCCGGTGATCGAGCCGTTGGCCGGAGCATTCACGACAGGGGCCGAGGGCGGCGTGCTGTCCACCGTGAACGTGTTGGTGTTGGAGTTGGGGCTGATGTTGCCCGCCGCATCCGTGGCCGTGGCGTAGACGGAGTGCGAGCCATCCGCCAGCGGCGTGGTCGGCGTGAAGGTCCAGTTGCCGCTCGCGTTCGTGGTGGCGGTGCCAACGGACACGCCATCCACGTACACGGTGACAGTGCTGTTGGCCTCTGCCGTGCCGCTATAGGTCGGCGTGGTGTCGTTGGTCCGCGAGCCGTTGGCCGGTGTCGTCACGACCGGGGCCGAGGGCGCCGCGGTGTCCACCGTGAACGTGTTGGTGTTGGAGTTGACGCTCGTGTTGCCCGCGGCATCCGTGGCCCTGGCAACCACCGTGTGCGAGCCATCCGCCAGCGGCGTGGTCGGCGTGAACGACCAGTTGCCACTCGCGTCCGCGGTGGTGGTGCCCACCGCCGTGCCATCCACGTACACGGTGACGGTGCTGTTGGCCTCCGCCGTGCCGCTGTAGGTCGGCGTGTTGTCATTGGTCCGCGAGCCGTTGGCCGGAGTCACCACCACCGGTGCTCCCGGAGGCGTGGTGTCCACCGTGAACGTGTTGGTGTTGGAGTTGACGCTCGTGTTGCCCGCGGCATCCGTGGCCCTGGCGGCCACCGTGTGCGAGCCATCCGCCAGCGGCGTGGTCGGCGTGAACGACCAGTTGCCGCTCGCGTCCGCAGTGGTGGTGCCCACCGCCGTGCCATCGACGATGACGGTGACGGTGCTGTTGGCCTCCGCCGTACCGCTGTAGGTCGGCGTGTTGTCATTGGTCCGCGAGCCGTTGGCCGGAGTCACCACCACCGGTGCTCCCGGAGGCGTGGTGTCCACCGTGAACGTGTTGGTGTTGGACTCGGGGCTGGTGTTGCCCGCGACGTCCGTGGCCGTGGCCTTCACCGTGTGCGAGCCATCCGCGATCGGCGTGGTCGGCGTGAACGACCAGGCACCACTCGCGTTCGTGGTGGCGGTGCCCACCGCCGTGCCATCCACGATGACGGTGACGGTGCTGTTGGCCTCCGCCGTGCCGCTGTAGGTCGGCGTGTTGTCGTTGGTCCGAGAGCCGTTGGCCGGAGTCACCACCACAGGCGCAGCAGGCGGCGTGGTGTCCACCGTGAACGTGTTGGTGTTCGAGTTGACGCTGACGTTGCCCGCAGCATCCGTGGCCCGAGCGGCCACCGTGTGCGAACCGTCCGCGATCGGCGTGGTCGGCGTGAAAGTCCAGTTGCCGCTCGCGTTGGCGGTGGTGGTGCCCACCGCCGTGCCATCCACGTACACGGTGACGGTGCTGTTGGCCTCCGCCGTGCCGCTGTAGGTCGGCGTGTTGTCATTGGTCCGCGAGCCGTTGGCCGGAGTCACCACCACCGGTGCTCCCGGAGGCGTGGTGTCCACCGTGAACGTGTTGGTGTTCGAGTCGGGGCCGGTGTTGCCCACGGTGTCCGTGGCCGTAGCCTTCACCGTGTGCGAGCCATCCGCGATCGGCGTGGTCGGCGTGAACGACCAGGAACCAGTCGCGGTAGCGATAGTGGTGCCTACCGCCGTGCCATCCACGATGACGGTGACAGTGCTGTTGGCCTCCGCCGTACCGCTGTAGGTCGGCGTGTTGTCATTGGTCGTCGAGCCGTTGGCCGGAGTGACGACCACAGGCGCCGGGGGCGGCGCGGTGTCCACCGTGAACGTGTTGGTGTTGGACTGGACACTGACGTTGCCTGCCGCATCCACGGAGGTCACGTACACCGTGTGGACGCCGTCCGGCAGCGGGGTGATCTGCGTGTAGGTCCAGGAACCTCCAATCACCGAGGCAGTGCCGACGATGGTGCCATCCACGTAGATGGTGACGCTGACGGCGCCGGTCGCATTGCCGCTATAGGTCGGCGTGTTGTCGTTGGTGACCGAGCCATTGGGCGGGTTGATCACCACCGGCGCGGGCGGCGGCACGGTGTCGATGAGGAACGTGTTGGTGTTGGAGTTGGGGCTGACGTTGGCCGCCGCATCCGTGGCCGTGGCGTACACCGTGTGCGTGCCGTCCGCGAGCGTCGTGGGCTGCACGAGGCTCCAGGTGCCCGTGGCGGTCGCCGTGGTGGTGCCAATCGACACGCCATCCACGAACACCCTCACGGTGCTGTTGGCCTCGGCCGTGCCCGTGTAGAGCGGCAGGGGGTTGTTCGTCCGAGCCCCATCCGGGGGCGTGTTGACCACCGGGGCCGCGGGCGGCGTGTAGTCCAACGTGAAGGTGTTGGTGTTGGAGCTGGGGCTGACGTTGCCCGCCACGTCCGTGGCTGTCGCCCTCACCGTGTGCGAGCCTTCCAGCAGCGCCGCGGTCTGCACGAAGCTCCAGACTCCCGAGGCATTGGCCGTGGTAGTGCCAAGCAGCACGCCGTCCACGTACACGGTGACGGTGCTGTTGGCCTCCGCCGTGCCCACGTAGGTCGGCCGGTTGTCGCTGATCGCCGAGTTGTTGGCCGGCGTGCTCACCACGGGCGCCGCGGGCGGCGTGGTGTCCACCGTGAAGGTGTTGGTGTTGCTCTTCAAGCTCTGCACGGCCTGAGCCGTGTTGACGGCCACTGCGTAGATGGTGTGGCTGCCCTCGGCCAGCGCCGCAGTGGGCGTGAACGTCCAGTTGCCGGAGGCATCGGGCGTGACATTCGTCACGAAGACCCCGTCCACATAGATGGCGACCTGGGTGCCCGTGGGAGCGGTCGTGGCCAGCGTGCCGTTGTAGGGGGGCTTGGTGTTGTTGGTCCGCGAACCGTTGGCCGGCGTCGTCACCGTCGGAGCGGGCATCGTGGCCGGGAAGCCGGTTGTCAGCGTGGTGGAGCTACCGTTGACGCCTGCACCGGCCCCGTACGGCGATCCGCCCGGAGCGGAAGAGTCCTGCTGCACACCCGCGCTCGCGCCAATGATGGAGGCTGCCGTCGGAGTGCACGTACCAGTGGCCCGCTGGTACAGGATGCGGCCACCACCACCACCACCGCCCGGGCCCACCTGGACGCCACCGTTCGCGCTGCCGCCGGTGCCGCCAATGGCCTGGATCAGTCCGCAGGCCGCCGAGGTGGCGAAACGCATATAGATGGTGCCGCCACCACCGCCGCCCGAGGCTCCATCCTGGGCCGACGTGCTGCCGCCCGTGGCGCCGTTGGCCGCCAGGCTCCCAGGCCCGGCCAGTGCATTGGCCCGGAACCAGATGATGCCACCACCCGCACCGCCCGCCGACGGCGACGCGCCGTCACCGTGACCCGCGCCACCGCCACCGCCCATCAGCAGGTGATCCAGGCTCGCGAACGTCAGCGCCGCGCCGCCCTGGCCGCCCACCGCGCGATTGCCGTCCGTGCCCAGATCGCTGTTGCCGCCCTGGCCGCCAGAGCCGCCATTGCCGCCGCCGCCGCCGCCCGAGTTCAAGCACACGCCGCCACCGCCTCCGTTGGCCACCCGGCCGCGCCCCGTCTGCGTGGGGCCATACCGCGTGAACGCGATGCCCTCGCCCTTGGCCGCTCCCGTGGCGGACGGCTCATCCAAGCCCGTGCATCCGATGGCCCCGCTGACGTCATCCACATAGGTGCCACCGCGAAAGCCCCTGCCAGTGGCGAGGAAGCCCGGCGAAGAGTTGTTCGTCACCGTGCCATTGGCCAGGAACGCCACGACGCCGCCCACCATGCCATTCCATGCCGGCGCGGTGATGTTGCGCGTCGCGTTGATGGTCACCGTGGTGTACTCGGGCACCCGGATGACCTGGGAGACGGTGGCTGCGTACGAGTACACGAGCGGTACGTCCAGGGTCATGGTCGAGGCGGTGATGCCTGTCAGCCGCGCCAGCTCCCAGCGGCCCACGGCATCATTCGTCACGTCCACCGGCGAGGAGCCACCCGACGGCGGCTCGGGCGTGATGCCCGTCATCTGGAGGATGAGCACCAGATCGCCGTTGGCGAAGCCCGTGGTGGTCCCCACCGTGATGCTGGTGTTTCCCGGAGAGGCGGCCGCCGTCACCTGCGCATAGGCGTTCACCTGAAGGCCCGTTGCGGCGACCGTGAGCGCGCCGTCCTTGCCTGTGCCCAACCCGTAGGTGTCTGGGCCTGCCAGCGCTGGCAGGGCACAAACGGTGACCGCAAGCAACGCGGTTTGAAGGAGAGTCTTTTTGAGTCCGTTCATGTGTCTGGTCCCCCGTTACTGCTGGGTGCCCTCATTGGTAGCGTTGACGAAGTCGACCCGGCGGTTCGTCGCCCGGCCCTTGGCTGTCTTGTTATCGGCGATGGGCCGCTCCTGCCCGAAGCCCTTGGCATCGAGCCGCTGCGACGCCACGCCCTTCTTGATCAGGTAGTCACGCACGGCCTCGGCGCGCCGCTGTGACAGCGTGAGGTTCGCGGCCGGCTTGCCCGCGTTGTCCGTGTGGCCCTCGATGCGGAGCTTCTCGATCTCCGGGTGCGACTTGAGGAGGTTCGCCACCTGATCCAGCAGCGGGAAGCTGCGCTTCTGGATGGTCGCCTTGCCAGTGTCGAAATAGACCGTGTCCTTGATGTTGATACCGGTCTGACCGATGGACACGACCTGCTTGTTCTTGGCGGGGCAGCCCTGGTTGTCGGCGGGGCCCGCCTCGGTGGGGCAGTTGTCCAGGTGGTCGGCCACCGTGTCGTTGTCCGAGTCCTTCGCCGGGCAGCCCTTCAGCTCGGGGATACCGGCCTCGGTCGGGCACTTGTCCTGCTCATCCAGGATGCCGTCCTTGTCCGCATCCTTCACCGGGCAGCCCTGACGATCCTTCGGGCCCGCCTCGGCCGGGCACTTGTCCACCGAGTCCTCGATGCCGTCCTTGTCCACATCCGGGCAGCCCTGGAACTGCGCCACGCCGGCCGCCTGCGGGCACTTGTCCGCCGCATCCTCGATGCCGTCCTTGTCCGAGTCCGGGCAGCCCTGGAGCGCGGCCTCACCAGGCACCGTCGGGCACCGGTCGTCCGCATCCAGCACGCCGTCCTTGTCCGAGTCCTTCAGCGGGCAGCCCTGCGCATCCACCCGCCCGCCCTGCAGCGGGCACGAGTCCGCGCGATTCACCACCCCGTCACTGTCATCATCCAGATCCGGGCACTGCTCGGGCTTGTGCTTGCCACCCGCCACGCACTTGGGCGGCACGCTGCCGTAGGCCACGCCGAGCAACCCGCGGAACAACGGCGTTCCGGGAGACCGCTGGAAGCCCACACCCACCATCGCGAAGCCCTCCAGGGTCTCGGTCAGAGGCAGCCGCGCACCCGCCAGCGCCTCGACGGTGGCGAGGCCATCCTTGAAGGGGATCCGGCCGACGACGTTCAACTCGCCGCGCAGGCCCTCACCCGTGGTGGCCAGCACGCCGCCCAGGTTCAGCTCGTTGCCCAGCTCATCATCCACATCCGTGTTCCCGCTGAAGGTGGCGCTCGGGCGCAGCGACACGCCCGCGTCCAACGCGGCGCGGAGGAACCCGAACCGCTTGCCCACCATCACGCTGGGCACCGCGCGAATCGAGTTCTCCCGGGACAGCGCCTCGGCGCTGCCCAGCGGCAGGCCCGCGTGCACGCCCACCGCCAGGTCCACCGGGTTGTCATTGCGCTCGGACAGCAGGCCGAAGCGCAGCGTGAGGTACGGCGTGCCCAGCGACACCCCCTCGCGAGGCTTGCCCACACCCAGCGCCGTGAGGTCATCGCCCTTCTGCAGGAGCACCACCGGCACCTGCAAGGCCACCTCCACCCGCTCCGACAGGCCGTAGGCCACCGCCAGGTGCCCCGTCACGCGGTGCTTCACCACCGAGCCCAGCTTGTCGTCCTCGCCTCGATAGAGGACGAGGGGATCATTCTCGTAGTGCCCCAGCAGGGACAAGCGGTAGCTGCCCTCGGGCAGCAGCTCGCCGGTGCCCAGCAACAGCGAACCCTGACCGCTCGGGTTGAGCACCAGGCGCTCCAGCTCCACCTCCGGGAGCCCCTGGGGCTGCGCGAACGCGGAGGCCCCTGTCAGAAGTACGGCGAGTGTCAGCGGACACGTCAGCTGACGTGTCAGCGGAAGAAGGGAGGACTTGGGGCCCGCGCGTCGGGAGGCTCGAGCCTGGGTTCCGGCGGGCGATGGAGCTTCAGTCATGTCGTCGTCTTTCCTGCGAGAGACCGGGATTGAACGAGAGGAGGGCACCGCTCGCACGAAACCAGCGCCAACCGACGCTGATCCGCGAGCGAGTGCCCGGGGTAGAGGGATACCTGCGGGGCAGTGTTAATGGTCCGGAAGCTACTTTCCATTTCTCGGCCTTCGTGGATCCCCCCCCGCCCAAGCCGCGAGAGGGATTGACACTCGGAGATTCACGAAGCTGCTACAGGGAGTGTGCTTCCCCAAAGTCCGATGTAGCAACGCGAGTGCCACGCTCTCGCGTGCCCGTAAGTCCACGAGATGTCTGCACTCAGGCCTCCGCGAGGCGTGGCGAATTGCGTGGTAGCGCTCCGCGCCGTGGCGTTCCGCAACAACTGCGCGTCCCCGGGAATGATCAGTCGAAGCGGTCACTTGGGCGGCGCATTCAAGAGCCTGCTGCGTTTCGCCACAAGGTGAGGCCGGGCGCCATTCCCTTGCTCGCATCCTGAAGCAGCAGGCCAGCGAGCACGCGCAGCGCCACATCCCTTCGAGAAAACGAAAGGGCCGAGGTCCCGCCACGGAGTGGCACGGTGCCTCGGCCCTTCTGCACTTCTACTTTTCTCTAAGGATGGCTACTGCTGGGGCGCCGGCTGCGTCTGGCCATCATCCGCGTAGCGGGTGATGAACTCGACGCGGCGGTTGGCCGTGCGGCCCTCGGCGGTGGTGTTCGGCTGCACCGGGCGGTCCGGACCGAAGCCCTTGGCATCCAGACGCTCGGCGGGCACGCCCTTCTTGGTCAGGTAGTCACGCACCGCCTCCGCGCGCTGCTGCGACAGGGTGCGGTTGAGGTCCGCCGGGCCGCTGTTGTCCGTGTGGCCCTCGATGGTGATCTTCTGGATCTCCGGGTGCGCGACGAGCACCTTGGCCATCTGGTCCAGCAGGGCGTTGGAGCGCGCCTGGATGGTGGCCTTGCCGGAGTCGAAGTACACCTTGTCCTTGATGTCGATGCGGTCCTGCTTGATGACGATGAGCTGCTTCTGCTTGGCGGGGCAGCCCTGGTTGTCGGCGGGACCGGCCTCGGTGGGGCAGTTGTCCAGGTGGTCGGCCACCGTGTCGTTGTCCGAGTCCTTCGCCGGGCAGCCCTTCAGCTCGGGGATACCGGCCTCGGTCGGGCAGCTGTCCTGCTCATCCAGGATGCCGTCCTTGTCCGAGTCCTTCGCCGGGCAGCCCTGGCGGTCCACCGGGCCGGCCTCGCTCGGGCACTTGTCGGCCGAGTCATCCAGGCCATCGCCATCCGTGTCCGGGCAGCCGTTGCGGTCGGCCGGGCCCTTGAGCGTCGGGCACTTGTCGGACGAGTCCTGCACGCCGTCGCCGTCCTGATCCGGGCAGCCCTGAGCGGACTCCGCGCCCGCGGTGGTGGGGCACTTGTCGGCGCTGTCCTCGACGCCGTCCTTGTCCTGATCCTTGATGGGGCAGCCCTTGACGTCCACCTTGCCGCCGTCGGTGGGGCAGGCGTCGTCCTTGTTCTTCACGTTGTCGTTGTCGTCATCCAGGTCCGGGCACTGCTGCGGGGTGTGCTTGCCACCGGCCACGCAGCGCGGCGGCATGCCGCCGTAGGCCGCGCCGAGGATGAAGCGGAAGTTCGGGTTGCCCAGCGTGTCGCCGAAGCCGGCGCCGCCCAGGGCGAACACCTCGACGTCATTGGAGAGCGGGCTGCGCACGCCCACCAGCGTCTCGGCGGTGAGGAACTCGTGGCCCGTGGGGATCCACAGGAGGATGTCCGCCTCGTAGCGCACGCCCTCGCCCACGGAGGACACGGAGGCGCCCAGGCGCACCCGGTTGTAGGCCTCGGCGTTGTCGCCCTCGCCAATGGACACGCGGGGGCGCAGATCCGCACCCAGCTCGAAGCCGGCGCGCAGGCCGTCCGTCTCACGGCCCACCGTGAGGCGCGGGATGGCGCGCAGCGAGTTCTCGCGCGCCAGCGAGTCCGGGCTGCCCAGGGGGAAGCCCACGCTCACGCCCACGCCCACGTCCACCGGGATGCTCTCGGACTGGTTGAACAGGCTCATGTTCAGGTTGGCGATCGGCGTGCCCAGCTTGAAGCCGCCCTCGGGAGCGCCAAAGGGCGTGTCCGTCACCCGGCCCTGCTCCTGGCTGATGATGAGGGGAACCTGCAGGCCCACCTCCAGCTTGTCACCCAGGCCGTAGGCGCCCACCAGGTGAGCGGTGGTGCGGTGCGCCACCAGGTTCACTTCCCGGAAGCCGCTCTCCTGCGTCGCGTCGATCAGCTCCGGCGTCAGGGGCTTGTTCTCGTAGTGGCCGATCAGCGCCAGGCGGTAGGAGCCCCCCGGCAGAATCTGGCCGGAGTTGATGAGCAGCGAGCCAGCGCCGCTGGGGTTGAACTCCAGGCGCTCGACTTCGAACTCGGGCAGCCCCGCGGGCTGGGCCAGGGCGCCGGTGCTCAGCACCAGCGCGGCGAGAAGACTCAGGCGGGCAGGTGTGCCCGTGCGCGTCGAGGAAGTGGTGGGTCGGTTCATGCGATCATCCATCTGGGCAGCATCGATGGCGTTGGGGTGCTCTACGGACTGGGGGCTGCTCCCGGTCCATACCAGGGCGCGCACACAAGTCGAGGATTCGTCAAACGTCCAGAGAAAAACCTCGTTTGTTACGCGCCGGGGTTCTTTGTCTCCCCCCGCCCCAACGGGTTGAGTCAGCGCCGCTGCGCGTCATCTTCCGAACAGAGGCGGGCCTCAAGGAACGGCTGGGGCCTCGGGCACCGTGCGCGGCAACTCCAGGAAGAAGGTGGACCCCTCGCCCAGCACGCTCTCCACGCGCAGTGTGCCCCCATGGGACTCGGCGATCTGCCGGCAGATCCACAGCCCCAGGCCCAGGCCCTGGATGTGGCGCGTGGCGTCGGCGCGCTGAAAGCGCTGGAAGATGCGCTCGTGGTCCTCGGGGGCAATGCCATAGCCGCAGTCTCGGACGGACAGCCGCGCCAGGCCCGCCGGAGCAGCCTCCACGCGCACCCGCACCGGGCGGCCATGGCCATACTTGGCCGCGTTGGACAGCAGGTTCATCACCACCTGCTCCAGCCGGAGCTTGTCCCAGGAGCCCATCACGGGCTGCTCGGCCTCCACCCGCACCTCGCAGCCGACCCGGGCCAGCTCCTCGGCCATGCGGTTGATGCCGTCCCGAGCCAGCGCGGAGAGATCCACCTCGGAGCGCTGCAGCCGCAGCTGCCCCGCGCTGATGCGTGACATGTCCAGCAGATCCTCGATGAGCAGCCCCAGCCGCTCGCCGGTGCGGGCCACCCGGTCCGTGCGCTCGACCATGCTCTCGGAGAGCTTGTCCTCGCGCACCTTGCGCGCCAGCACGCGCAGTTGGAGCTGCAGCGCGTTGAGCGGATTCTTCAGCTCGTGGCCGGCCACGGAGAGGAAGTCGTCCCGCTGCCGCAAGGCCTGGAGCGCCGCGCCATACAGCCGCGCGTCCTCGATGGCGAGCGCCGCCCGGTTGGCGATGCTCTCCAGCAACATCTGATCATCCCGCCCGTAGGGCCGCCCCCGGGCCGCGCGCAGCACCAGGAGGCTGCCGCACGCGTGCCCATGCGCCACCAGCGCCACGACCATGGCGCACTGCGGCCCGTAGCTCTGGAGGTAGGCTCGCAGCGCCGCCTCCGGCCCGCTGTCATCCAGCGTCTGCGCCTGCAGGGTGCTCAAGATGATCGTCTGCCCCGTGGAGGTGGCGGCCCCCTGGAGCCCCTCGCCCACGCGCATGCGCCGGGCGACGACGGCCTGCTCCAGCAGCTTGCGGCCCTCGGGCTGCGGGTGGTGCACGGCGGCGGGTTCCAGCCAATGCCCGTCCTCGGAGACGAGCTGGAGGATGCACCCATCCCCGATGGCCTCGGCCACCTCGCGGACGAGCACCTCCAGCACCTGGCCCAGGTTCAGCCCCGCCTCGGCGACGAGCTGGCTGACGCGCACCAGCAGGTGCAGCCGCGTGGCGCTCTGGCGGCTCTCCTCCTCGGCGGCGCGCATGGCGCGGAACAGCCGCGCGTTGTCCATGGCGAGGGCCGCGCGCCGGGCCAGCTCCTCGGCCAGCGACACATCCTCCAGGGTATAGGGCGCGTTCTCCTGCCCCCGGACGAAGGTGAGCACCCCCAGCGTCCGCTCCCGCGTGATGAGCGGAGTGGCGATGAAGGAGTGGATGCCCAGCTCGCGCACCACCTTCCGGACGCGCGGGTCGGCGATCCGCTGGCTCACCATGTCCGGAGTCACCCGGGGCGTGAAATGGGAGTCCGCCGTCCGCAGCACCTCCGAGATGATGGAGCGCTCCGGATCGGGAGGGGAGCTCTTCAACTGGTGGGCGAGATCCGCGCGAGCCGGATCCACGTGCAGCACCGCCAGCCGGCGCACCACTCCGTCCTCGAGCGCGTCCACGATGCAGAGGTCAGCGAAGGGGCCCACGGCCAACCGGGCCACGCCCTCCACCGTCTGCTCCCAGTCCAGCGGGCGGGACAGCAGGATGCTGGCATCCGCGAGCAGCCGCAGGCGCAGCCCGGCGGCCTCGGCCTGGAGCCGTGCCGCGTGCTCGCGCTCGTAGAGCAGGGCGCGCTCCAGCGCCAGCCCACACTGGCGCGCCAGCCCGAGAATGGAGGCCTGCTCGGGGACGGTGAAGCGCTTCGGCTCGGCGAAACCGAAACCGATCACCCCCATCACCCTGCCCTCGGCCTGCAAAGGGAGGAAGGCGAAGGACTGATGGACGTCCATGCCCGGACGCGAGGCGAACTCCGGGTAGCGGGCGTGCAGCTCCTCGGGAGACTCCAGCCACACCGGCGCCGCGGTGCGCGCCACGTCGTGCCCGGCCATCCTTCCCTCCCGAGGCAGGTGCCGGATCCCCGCTTCCACCTCCGGCGCCAGCCCCACGGAGGCCACGAGCTCCACGTCCCGGCCGTCTGGAGCCACCATGTGCACGGAGCCCGCCGCCGCGCCCACCGCGGGCAGCCCCTGATCCAGCACCGCGCGAGCCACCTGGGTCCGCGTGAGGGCCCGGCCAAAGGCCTCCGTCACCGCCTGGAAGCGGCTGAGCCGCAGCACCTCGGCCTGCTCCGCCTCGGCGCGGGCCCGAACCACCGCGCCACGCACCTCCTCCATCATCCGGTCCTTCGCCAGCGCGATGCCGGTCAGCCGCGCGTACAGCGCAAAACGCTGCACCTCATCCTCCCGCACCCGCGCATGGGGCTGACGAAACCAGCCCATCAACACCCCCACCCGGGTGCCATCGGCAAGGAACACGGGGTAGGCCAGCAACGCCCTCGAATCCAACCGCTCGCGCAGCGCGGGCTCGGGCGCGAGGAGCGCGCTGGAGTGCAGCTCCCCCAGCTCATACGGCTGGGGTGCCTCCGCCGTCCCCAGCGTCTGGCGCAGCAGCAGCACCGCCACGGAGGTGGCCACATCCTCGGAAAGCCCGGGGGTGACGACAGTGCGCAGGGAGCCGTCCTCTTCTACCCAGCTCACCGAGCCGTGATCCGCCAACAGGGTGGCCCGAGCTGACCGCATCACCTCGTCGAGCACCGCCCGCACGGAGGGCGCTGTAGCGAGCTGTTCTAGAGCGCGGGCCATTCGCTCTACGGCGGCCACGAGACTGCTCTCGGGCACGGACATGTCATTCCCCCCATTCGGCTCCCGAAGGACCCGAACGAGGAGAGTCTCCCACGAGTGCCCCCCCGTTGCCGAATCCCTCCGGCGGATTCCCCCGGGGGCATTGTCCCTAAGAGGGGGGTCTTCGTGACCTCAGTGGTCGAAGACGCGCAGGAACGCCAGGACGATCTCCAGGATGATGAGGGCGACGATGGTGGCCTCGAGCGTGAGCGAGCGCGCCGTGTCCACCTCGCCCTTGAGCAGTCCATACGTCTGCTCCAGCAACTGGTGCTTGCGGGTGACGGAGCCCTGCCACGCGGGGATGCGCAGCCTTCTCACCGCCGCCTCGTAGACCTTGGCCAGATAGAAATCGCCGATGATCTTCAGGCTGTTCTCCACCCGCTCGATGAACTCATTGAGATCCACCAGGGTGGACAGCGTCTCGCGCACCAGGTCGCGGTACGGGCTGCGGAACAGGGCCTCCATTCCCTGCCGCCGCGCCTGCACCTGATCATGGATGCGGGCGATGTGCCCATCCAGCACCTCGTCATAGAAGCGGAACTCCAGGAGCTGGGCGTTGGCGATCTCCAGAAGATCCGGGATGTCGCGCGAACCGGAGGGCTCGTAGACGAAGGCGCTGTTCCAATCGACGACGACCAGGTCCTCCACCGAGTAGCTGAAGCGGTTCTGGGTGACGGCCTCGCTCTCGCCGCGGGACAGGGGCCGCGAGTCCACCTCGCCCAGCAGCAGCCGGGCCAGGTCTCCCCGGGCGAGGATGTCCTCCGCGGGGGGATTGCCACGGATGCGCTCGACGAAGAGGACGGTATAGCTCTCGTTCTGCTCCCAGGTGCGCCGCTCCTGGGCGGCGGGAGAGATCGTCTTGCGCACGCCCTCCAACAGCTCGGCGGTGAGCGCCTCCAGGGCCTGGCTGTCATAGAGCTCGTCGGCCACCCCCGCGAGCTGCTCGAAGGTGGTGCCCTCGGGGATGGGGACGGCGAGGATGATGGAGACGGCGCCATGGTCGAACAGGCGCGCGGTGGCGTCCACGGTGACGGGCCCTGCGCGCAGCGCGAGCACCCGGCGGCCCAGCTCGTAGGCCACGGGCGGGTTGGGCAGTTGGATGTACTGGCTGTTCTCGCGCGAGAGCTTCAGGCGGCGCGCGTCCTGGGCGAGCACCCGGCGTGCCTTCTCCAGGTCGATCTCGTCCGCGACGTCATAGATGCGGTAGCAGAGAGCGTGGGCCTTCTCGAGGATGAGGGGCTCTGCGGACATAAGGGCCGAGGAGTCTACTCCCACTCCCCCCACGGAATGTGGATCTCCAGTCACACGGCGCGTGTTCACTCCGGCTCACGTGGCGGGAAGACGACAGGCTTGCCAGGCCCCGGCGCATCATCCGGCAGGTTGCCGATGTGCCC
Source organism: Hyalangium versicolor (assembly GCF_020103695.1). GTDB lineage: Bacteria > Myxococcota > Myxococcia > Myxococcales > Myxococcaceae > Hyalangium > Hyalangium versicolor. Next base: position 37,312 of record NZ_JAHXBF010000037.1, on the reverse strand, counting down.
CGGCGTGGGGACGGGCCTCTCTCCCGCCTGACGTTTGATGCGCTCCTCATCCTCCGGCAACCGCGGCTCCGGACGAGGGTTCTCATGCTCGGCCATGATGGGCTCCTTTCGATGAAAGGGTTTTCAACCTCTCAAACTAGGGCCCGTCTCGCCTATCGGCCTGAATGCATGGCACCCCTCCCGCCTTCCGGAGTGCGTCTTTCTAATGCATGGATGAAAAATGCTACGGGGTCCGCCGGGTCTGGGGCGGCGACAGCTCCGTACGCACATCCCACAATTCCGGGAAGAAACGAGTATCCAGCGCCCGGCGCAGGAACGTGACACCCGAGGAGCCCCCGGTGCCCTGCTTGAAACCAATGATGCGCATCACCGTCATCATGTGGCGGTAGCGCCAGAGCTGAAAGCGCTCCTCGGTGTCCACCAGCTTCTCGCACATCTCATAGGCATCCCAGTGCTTCTCGGTGTTCTCGTAGATGCGACGGAACACCTCCATCACCTGCTCGCTGCGCTCATAGGGCAGGCGCCAGTCGCGTTGCACGCGGTCGGCGGGGACGGGGTGGCCCACGCGGGCCAGGTGCCGGAGGAACTCATCATAGAGGCTGGGAGACTCGAGCATCCGCTCCAGCTCCGCATACTGGGCGGGCACGTGCTTGAAGGGCCCCAGCACCTTGGGCTCCTTCATGCCCAGCAGCATCTCCACGGCGTGGTACTGGAAGCTCTGGAAGCCCGAGGCGTGTCCCAGGGCAGCGCGGAATTCCAGGTACTCGTTGGGTGTCAGCGTTTCCAGCACGCTCCATTGCTCGAAGAGCATGCGCTGGATGTGGCCCACCCGGGAGAAGCTCTTGAAGGAGGGCTCCAGCTTGTCGGACTGCACATAGCGGATGCACGCCGTCAGCTCGTGGATGAGCAGCTTCATCCACAGCTCGCTCGTCTGATGCTGGATGATGAACAGCATCTCGTCATGGTGGGGCGGCTGGGAGCGCGGCACCTGCGTGGCCAGCAGGCGATCCAACTGCAGATATTCTCCGTAAGTGGTATGGCCGGCGAGCTCCGTGAGGATGCCGGGCTCCATTTCGCGCTTGTTCATGAGGGGAGCATTCATGCCCCCAGGAGCCCTCCCGGCGCAATGGGCGTGGGGCGAAAAGACAGAGGCCAGGGTGCCCGGCGTGAAACCGTGGCGACCCTGGCCTCGTGTGGTTGAGACAGTCCGCCGTACCTCACCCCCCCGGTGGGGTGGACAAGGGCCGTTGTCCGGCGGGGAACTGTCTCAACGTTTCGTAAATCGCGACAGACGTATCAGGTTGAGCTGCCGCCCTGAGCCGCCTGGGCCAGCGCCTTGGCGGCGGCGCGGCCACGGGGAAGACGGATGTCCTCCACGCTGTTGGGCGGCGCGTAGTCCACCCACGCGGAGGGCCGACGGTTCGTCTTCGTCAGCATGCGAAGCTTCTGGTAGTGCGCGGCGCAGTAGCCCTTGGTGCGGCTCGGCGAGCCGCAGCCGATGATTGCGCATTCACGCGAACCATCCGACGCCGGCTTGCGGCCACGGCGCTTGCCGCCCGTGCTGACAGGCTGCGCGGCCGCCTTCGCCGGCCGGCCGGGGCCCCGCTTGATGGGCTTCGCCGCCGGAGCGCCAAACAGCGGCGCCATCGCCTGGGCCACGGGGGCCAGACGCTCTGCTACATCCCGCAACGCGTCCAGGTCCGACGTGCCGGCCTCCAGCCGCGAAATCACCGCGCGCAGGGGCTTGAGTTGGACCTCGATCTCGTTGCGAATCATCTCCCGAAACGCTTTGTCGACAGACATGTTGGGGGGAACTCCTTACTGGGTATGTGAATGTGTGGGTGAGACTTGGTGAATCAAGCGTGAGAACGCTCGAAACGCTCAATAGCTCTCAAGAGAGAGATTGTCGAATCTCTTTACAAAGAGTTGTGTCGCGAGTCACGCATTCCCTGAGTTTTCTTCGAATGAAGGCCCGTTACCCGACAGGGATGACGGCCGCGAGAGCAGTTGCTCCCGCAGCCCGAGGAGTGCTCGGCGCAGGGAATCCTGCTCCTCGGGCTCGAGCGTGGCGTCGAGCCGGGGGAAGGTCTCCAGCTCCTCCTGGCGTGCATGGGCGACGATGAGATCCTCCAGGGCCGTGAGGCGAGCCCACCACTCATCGGCCTCGGGCTCGAACTCCTCGAGCTCTTCCATGAGCTCGCTCATGGTGAGGTGTTCTTCCCGTTCCTGGCAGGCGCGCCCCCGCCCCTCCACGCGAGTGAGCAGCGGGGAGAGGTAACGCTCCTCGAGCCAGGTATGGAGCCGGAGCAGCTCGGCGAGCGCCTCGAACCGCTCCCGCTGCGTCTGGGCTTCGCGTGGGCCCTCATCGGACTCGAATGCCTCGAGCTGATCTTCCAGCTCCCGGTGCTGCTCCGTGAGGATGTCGAAGGGTCCCATGGCCTCACAACCATCGGCACGATGGGCCCTGGGGACAATGGCCCGAGTGCATTGCCGCCCCGGGGATGACAAGGCGAAGCACCTTCTCGGGAGGAGCGGGCGCTTTCCCTGACTCGGGCTGGAGATGGAGGGCTCGGCTGGCTGGCTGGTCTGGCGAGGGGAGCAGGCTGCCAGAAAACAGGCGCGTCCCCATCTTGGTCTCTCGTGGAGACCTTGTTCCGCACCACGCGCCGCGCCGTGTTCCGTCTGGCCGAAGTGGGGGCCGCGCTGTCGGCGCTGTACCACCGCGCCCGGCTGCTGGACGCCGAGCACCTGCCCACGAAGGGCCCGGTGTTGCTGGTGGGCAACCACGGGGTGTGGGGCTACGAGACGCCGGTCTTCTTCCATCTGGTGCACCAGGCCACCGGGCGCTATCCGCTGGGGCTGGCCGAGCGAGGCTTCTTCCGCATTCCGTTGATCCGCACGGTGCTGCCGTGGCTGGGTGGGGTGGAGGGCACGCGAGACAATGCGCTGGCGGCGCTGGGCGAGGGCAACCTCGTGGTGTGCTACCCGGGCGGGGCGTGGGAGACGTTCAAGCGTCCGCAGGGGCGCTACACGCTGCGCTGGGAGCGGGCGCTGGGCTTCGTGCGGCTGGCGGCGCGGACGGGTGTGCCCATTGTCCCCTTCGCGGGCTTCGGGGTGGATGACACGTTCGTCTATCCGCCGGGCGAGGAGCGGCTGTGCTTGCGACTGTCCTCGGAGGAGAAATACCGCATGCCGCTGGTGGTGGGGCTGGGGCCGCTGCCCTTGCCGGTGCGAATCACCTTCGCCGTGGGAGAGCCGCACGAGCCGCCCCCGGCGGATGCGCCTGAGTCGCGCCTGAGTGCCTTCCGGGACAGGGTGGCCGCCAGCGTGCGGCGGCTCCTGCTGCGAGCATGCCATGCTTGAGACGATGGCGACGCCTCGACCGCCCTTTGTCCCCGAGCCGGAGGAGATCCAGCCTGGTTATGAGCTGTCGCTCGAGGAGCGCCGGGTGCGAGGCGTGCCGGTGCGGCTCTTCACCTTTCCCGGGGGCAACGCGGACGCGTCGCGCACGGTGGTGTGCCTGCCAGGATTGGGGGCTTCGGGACGCTCCTTCGCGCCCATGGCGCCGCTGGCTCCGCACTTGAGGATGTTGCTGTGGACGCCGACGCTGCGCACGCCGATGACGCACACGCCGCTGCAGTGGAACGTGGCGTCGCTGGAGCATCCGGAGGCGCGGTTGCCGGAGCGCTTCGCGTTGTTGGGCTCTTCATTTGGCAGCCTCGTGTCGCTGGCCTTCGCGCTGGAGCACCCGGAGCGCGTGCGAGCGCTGGTGCTGGTGTCTCCGGTGGCCAGCGTGCAGCGGGTGCGGCGATGGGCGTTGAGCCTGTCCACGCTGGTGCGCATGCCCAAGCCGTTCGCCTATGTCTTCGCGCCCACGGTGGCGCGCGTGCTGGGCGGGCGGCACCTTCCTCCCGAGGGACGGGCGGAGATCGTCCGCGAGGCGCGGAGGCTGTCCCCGCTGGAGCTGCTGCGCCGGCTGCGGGACGTGCTGGATGCGAACTACCTGGGTGTATTGGAGCAGCTGCGCGTGCCCACGCTGATCATCCACGGGGCGCGAGACACGCTGGTGCCGCTGGGGTACGCGCGAGACGTGGCGCGGAGAATCCCTGGCGCGCGGTTGGAGGTGCTCCGCGAGGCCAGCCACCTGCCGTACATGAGCCATCCACAAGCCTTCAACGCCTTCGTGGGTGACTTCCTTCTGCAATACCTCTCCGGAACCACCTGACACATGTAATTGCGAGTGCCATGACCGCGACCACACACCTGTCCCGTTCCGCCCTGCTGTTCCTCTCACGCCGTGAGGGATTGAAAGATGTCGCCACGCGCGTGGGTCCGCTGCGCGAGCTGGCCGGGCGTTTCATCGCCGGGGAGACATTGGAGGAGGCGGTAGAGGCGGTGAAGGGGCTCAACGCACAGGGGTTGATGGCCAGCTTCGACCACCTCAACGAGGCGGTGTCCAAACCGGCCGAGACGCGAGACGAGGTGCGTGAGTACCGGAGGTTGCTGGCGCGCATCGACTCGGAGGGCGCGCGAGCCAATGTGTCCTTGAAGTTGACGCAGTGCGGCCTGCTGTTCAATCCGAAGCTGGCGCTGGAGAACGCGCGGGGGGTGGTGAGCGAGGCGAAGGCACGCGGCTCGTTCGTGCGGGTGGACATGGAAGAGAGCGCGGTGACACAGGCCACATTGGACACGGTGCGCGCGCTGCACGCGGAGTTTGGCGAGGCGCACGTGGGCGCGGTGTTGCAGAGCTACCTGCGGCGCACGGAGAAGGACGCGCGGGCGCTGTGTGCGGAGCGGGTGCGCATCCGACTGTGCAAGGGAGCCTACCTGGAGGGCCCGGAGGTGGCGTTCCAGGAAAAGCGAGACGTGGATGCGAACTTCTTGAAGGTGATGCGCATCCTGCTGGACAGCGGCGTGTACCATGGCATCGCCACGCACGATGAGCGGATGATCGACGCCACGCTGGATTACTCGGCGAAGCAGCGGCTGCCGAAGAACGCGTTCGAGTTCCAGATGCTGTATGGCATCCGGAGAGACTTGCAGGTGCGGTTGGCACAGGCAGGGTTTCCGGTGCGCATCTACGTGCCGTATGGGCGCTACTGGTATCCCTACTTCATGCGCCGTCTGGCCGAGCGCCCCGCCAACCTGTGGTTCGTGCTGAAGAACCTGGTGAAGGGGTAGCCGTCAGGGAGTGCCGGCGAACTCGCGGATGTGGCCCCACTCGTCACGGGCGCGGGCCTCCGCCACCTCCTCCCAAAGGGAGGGAAGGGGCCACCGCTCGAGGTCGGCCTGATCCGCAGAGTGAAAAAGCGCGATGGCCTCCTTCCTGGCGTGCTCCACGCGCTCACGTTCCGCTTCATCCTCCATGTCCATGGCACCATCCTCCATGAGTTGGAGGCCCATCATGCGCTCCAGATGAGTGGACTGCTGGCTCACCCGCGATCCAATCTTCCAGAGAATACGGCCAAGCCTGTGCCGCGCCCCGGGCAGGAGCAGACTGCGGGTGCTCTCCGCCCTATCCAGGAGCAGGTACGCGGACCAATTGGTGTTGGACCAGAGTGCGGCTTCGAAGGCACCGATACCGGGGTGGGGAATCCCCGCCTCCTTCAGGCGTGCTCGCGCCTCCAGGAAGATCTGGAAGGGAGAGGTGTCGCTCAAAACAGGCAGCGCGGCGATGGCCTCCAGCACCGTGAACTCCTGCTCGCTGAAGGCCGCCCACTCGGGAGCTTCAGCCCAGAGCAGCAACAGGCGTGGCTGCATCACTCGTGGAGAGGCCTCCACGAGCCGGCTCAATCGCCTTCGGATCACAGCACGGGCCTTCTCATGGAGTGCTGGCGGGACATTCGCTGGCAGCAGGGCCACGGAGGTAGCCAACACCCATCCCGGCTCCTCCAGCGTGGGGAGTTGTTCCACGAGCCAGCGCGCGTTCTCCTGGGGAATCCGGGGTCTGGCGAGGACCAGGGCCAACCGACCCGCAGCGGACGTGGCGTGCTCCTCCACGTGCGCGGGCATGAAGTCCTGGACCGCTGGGAGTTCCACCCGTGGGAGCAACAGCGGGCTGTCCAGGAAGCCGGGGCGACCCAGTTCTGTCCACGCCTTCAGGAACGCCTGCCTCCAGCCCATCTCGGGGGCGCGTGTGCGGTACACCAGCAACCGCTCCAACAACTCCGCTCCCCGACGCTCGGGAACCTCGGACTTGAGCCGTGTCAGAGCAACTCGGGCCGCCGAGAAGTCTCCCGACTCCAAGGCCATGCACGCCTGGAGCAGCAGCGCGGGGGCATGGTGCGGATCTTCCGCCACAGCTTCATCGATCTGCTTTCGGGCCAACGCCACGTCACCTACGATCACGGCCTGCCCGGCGCTTTCGGTGAGCAGCACGGGCCGAGGGGTGGGAGGCGAGGGCTCCACGGGTTCTGGTAACCAGATTCGAGGCGACAGGAGCGCCGCCAGGACAAGAGCACCGCCCAGCACGCAAAGCGCGAGCAACAGGCGCCCCGCCCACCCGAGCACCTGACCGGAATCGGTAGCTCCGATGGGAGCCTTCAGGGAGAGGGGGCATTGTTTGGTGGCGAGCACTCACTGCTCGCTGAGTAGCATCGCATCACCATGCGAAGAGGTCAGGGCTTCATGCCATCCCGTTCACCAATGTCGTCGCCCGTCGAGGGCAGGATCCGGGGGGATGGAAGGTCGCGCAGGTCGTCATCCTGCTGGGCAGGCTCTCGCCCGCGTATCCAGAAACAGCACTCTGCGACATTGAAGTAGGTGTACCGGAAGTCACTGAGGAGGCAGGGAAGATTACGGCCACCAAGGCGCAACGCGCTGCTGCCAATGCAGCTGACGAAGCGGCCCGATACGTTCTGAAGGAGCGACTTCCCACGGCCGTTGCCTGTGACGAGTTCCGAACGAGGATGCAGGCCTTCATGAGCAATCCCGGGTTCGGCAACGTTCCGGGTACTCGCGTCAGCCGCTTCAAGGAGGTGGGTGTCCCCCGGAGAACATTCCCATGAACAAGTCAGTCCGCTCGCTACGGCCACCACCTCCATCACTTTCTCGGTAGTGACTGCCTCATGGCGCCAACTCCATCCGCCGATGCTTTCGGCCAACTCGTTCACCAGTTCTACCCCTCGGGGCTCTGGCCTGACGACCCCGCCTATGACGCTTCCGAGGAAGCTCAGCGGCTTGCACTGTTGAAGGCCGTCGCACAGCAAGACACTGAAGCCTGGAAGTCCTTCATCCGGAGTGCGCGAGAAGCGTTCCCGAACTGCGGCTTTTGGGACACGACCTTGCTGTTCCACGACCCATGCTACCGCCTTCGCGTTTCCTTGCCGATGCCGGTGATCCAAGGAGAGCGGCACGACGCAGTCGTATGCCTGCTGAGCCTGCTCGCTCCAGCATACGTCATCTATGCTTCACACTCCCTGGACACAGGACCGTTCGCGGAGTCATGGACCCGCTATCCACCCTTGCCCTCCGAGTTCCAACCCTACGAGGCCAGACTCGCGTTGCTCATCGAGTCCACCTTCCGGTCCACCCGCTTGCCCAATGAAGTGCTCTTCACACCTCTGCCCGACCTGACGACTCCAGGCGGGAACCTTGCGCTGGGGAAGGCACGACTCATCGACTTGCTCTTCACTCCTGATCGGTGGTGACCGCGATGCTCCCGGAGATTTCCGTCCCCGCGCTCCTCGAGTGCGTTCACCGTTACTACCCTGTGGGTCTCTCCGAAGAGGATCCCCGCTACGAGAGTTCCCCTGAGATTCAGCACCTGAACCAAAGGCTCCACTCCGCCGCCAAGGACACTCGCGCCTGGAGTGACTTCTTCCAGCGGGTGAAGGAATCATTCCCAGGCTGCAAGGTCTTCGAACGAACGCGCCTTCCGTACGGCCCGTCCTACCAATGTCAGGTCGACTTGCCGGGCCAGGAGCCGTATCTCGACCGGACACGTGAGGACTCCGTCATCTGCAGGCTCAGCGTGCTGGCTCCCGTGTACGCCCTCTGTGCGCACCACTGGAAGAATGACAGGACCGAGCGGGAATCCTGGACGCGCTACCCACCGCTGCCTCTCGAGTTCCAGACCCACGAGGAGAAGCTCGCTGCCATGGTTGAGGCGACGTTCGGTTTCGCCCGCCTGCCCAATGAAGTGCTTTTCACTCCCGTACCGGATCTCCGTCCGCCCCATGGGCGCTTCGAGCACCGGGCTCCCTGGCTGGTGGAGCTGCTCTTCTAAGCGGGAGGGCTCACCGGAACGCGTCCACGATGACAACCCCTGCTGCCGAGGAGTCGAGGACGGCGGTCCCGGGCTTGGAGTCGGGCCGCTTCCTGAGTTGGCCCAGCCCCAGCCGTGCAACCGCGCAGATGGGTATCTTGCTGCCCCCTGTCAACGGGTGAGCCTCGTAGTACCGGATGACTGCCTGCGGGCCTCCGGTCCAGACCCGTCCATAGAGTCGTGCCGGCGCCGCCAGCAGGCCGATATCATCTTCGAGAACGCTCTCGATGGGCCCTTCGTACAGAGTGATGGGCCATACACGAGACTGGTTCGCATCGAGCTGAGCGAAAGCGGCTTTCCCCACGAACATCTGGAGAACGTCCATCATCTTGCGTGCCTCCGCTGGGCACTCCTCCGGCCCCGGGGTGCCGTCCGGGCGGAGGTACACATCCCCCATCGCCGTACTGCAGGAGGAGGTCGCCAACAGGACGGCGCAGCTCAAGAGGGCGATCTTGTTGGAACTCATGCTCGCCGCTTTTACTTCTCGACCAGTGAATGATCCAGTTGGACGAACCCCTGCCGAAGCCCATCGTGCCGGTAGATTTCCAGCAACAAGTTCGTCAGAGCCCCCTCCTCCATGAACGCGCTCTTGTCCACGACGAAGGCAACAACGCCGGACCCGCCTGGAGAGATCGATGTGCTGGTCGCGCTCACAGCGACCACCCGCTCCTGACCGCCAGCCAGAGTCACAAGGCGCGCCGTCTTCAAAGCCCAAGACTGCCGCGCGTCGAGGTTCTTGATCTTGAACACCGCCCCCGCTTTACCTTTTCCCCGGAACAAAGTGACGTGGAACTCGGCATCAGTGTCCTTGCCGGAGACCCAATCCGCCGGCTTGAACTGCGTCTGATCAATGGCACCCGAAGCCAGAACCGCGGCAAGGGCACTGTCCTTCGAGGTCTTCTCTTGTCGGAGGCGCTCGACCTCCTCTCGCAGCTCCGCGTTCTTGCGGCGCGCGTCACCCAAAGCCGAGACGATGGACGCGTAGCTCTCGCGGTCCTTGAACACGTTCACCTGCTGGTCCGTCCATGCCCACTCGTCGCGCTTGGGCGGCCTCAACAGGAACGGCACTTCCGTCTCGTCAGCGAGCGTCACGAGCAGCGGGACACCTTCGTCCTCGTCGAGATCCCGCAGCGGCTCAAGCACCACGTGCTTCCCCACGCAGGCCAGCGGCTCGAACCGGCCCTCCCAGCCCAGCAGCTTCGTCCTGGCGGGGTCGCACGCCTGCTCGAACCGCAGCACTGTCACCACCTGCCCCGCCACGTAGATGCGATGGGTGGCATCGTGCGGGTGCTCCGAGAGCAGGAGTGTCCGAACGGCGACCGGGTCACGCTCTCGGGCCAGCGTGACGGATGACACGAGCGCAACAAGCAGGACCGCGCCAGAGAAGAACAAGTTCCGCATAGTGCGGCAAACCTACCAGATGGGTCTCCAAGCTTCCAACCCGTGAAGGCCTCTGCCACTCGAATCCCGCCGCAGTGGGACAGGGACAACCATCATCGGCCGCATGGCGCGCGTTCAACGAGCGGTGCGTGCATGCGTTAAGGAGTGACCGATGCGGCTCACATCAAGGGCCGTCGCTATTCCGTGGAGTACGCTTCGGGCCATGGCCCTGGCCACCAGTCGCGCCTCACCGCCAACGACCCGGAAGGCGAGGTCATCCTGATCATCATCCCTGAGGAATGAGGCGGGCCTGAATGACGCAAGAGATGAAGGGACTCCTGCTGGAGGACCGCTGGGCGCCTGTCACCTCGACGATGGGCTTTCTGGAGTCAGGTGCGGAGCAGGCAGCGCAAGCCTTCGCCAACTGGCACAAAGGGCTGGAGATCTCTCGTGGCCTCACCGTGGAGGTGCTCCCCGTTACGGGCACTCTGGAGCAAGTCCTCTCTAGCCTGCTGCCCTTGACCAGTGGGGAAGGGCAGCGACGGTACCTCTTCATCCCGACGCGCAGCACCTGGACAGCCTACGTCGAGAGCGGGTGGACTGGGACGGATGCCGCCAGCGCCATGAGCGTCATGGCCCGGAAGCTGAGCATCCGGTGCCTGCGGGTGGTCGCCGTGCCCCACACACTGCGCGGAGACCGAGGCCGCTACGGTGCCGTCATGCTGGAGGTGTACGGCCCGAAACAGCCGGGGAAACTCAACAACTATGTGCGCGCCCTGGCCGCTTCCAATGATGGGGGCCGCTGGGTCTTCGACCAGTCGGGCGAGCCCTTCCCCTTCGAGCAGGTGGAGCAGTACCAGGCGCGCCGGGTGAGGGACCGGTTCACCTTTGAGATGCTCAAGGACTACCTGCGCCACCTGGGGCTCTCGCCCTTCGAGGAGGACTTCTACATGCCTCCGGGCGCCCGCGCGTGGCTCCTCCAGAAGACGGGCCCCTTCACCACCGCCGGGCGAGAGTACACCCTGGAGGAGGCCCGCGCCGCCCGCGTGTTGTGACTCACTCCGGCGGATGACTGTCTCCGCTGTGCCAGGGGCCCGCGTGACGCACGCTCGCCCGCCTCCTCCTCTGCTTGCGGGTTCCCCCCGGCGCTCCCCACCTTGTGTTGGACAGTGCACGGGAGGGCTGCATCATGTGGGCTCGCTGGCTGAGTTTTGTCCTGGGTGTCTGGCTCTTCATCGCCCCCCTCGTCTTCGCCTATCCCGAGCGCGCCGCGCGCTTCAATGAGCTCATCGTGGGGCTGGCCGTCGCCATCGTGGCCCTCTGCGCCGCCTCCCGCCCCGCGCTGCGCTTCGTCAATGTGGCGCTCGGAGGTTGGCTCCTGCTCGCCCCGCTCCTGCTCGGCTACGGCGACAGCACCCTGCCCACGGCGCACGACATCATCGTCGGCGTGCTCGTCATCTGTATGTCCGTCCTGTCCGGGCAGGCCCCCGCTCGCAGCCTGCAGCGCCCGACCCAGACATGACCTCTCGAGGACGACCGTCCTCCGCTCACCTCACGGCCCGAGCCACCTCGTGCGCCCCGAGCGCCACTCCCCCGAGCGCCCCGCCCGCCAGCGCCACCAGGGCCGCCGTCGCGGAGAAGCGCTTCCAGCGCGGCGTGGGCGGCACGCTCCCCCGAGGCCCCACGCCCTGTGCCACCGGGACGAAGAGGTTGCCCTCGGAGCGCTCCACCGGCTTCTCGCGCATCTGCATCCGCGCGCCGAACTTCCCCAGCAGCCACTTGCCCACCTGCGGCAGGAACTGATCCATCCAGAGGATGAGCCGCCCCTGGAGGAACACCGGTACCGAGGTCCGCCCCGGCCGCCGCGCGCACCTCACCACGGCGCGCGCCGCCACATCCGGCTCGTACGTGGGCGGCACCGGCACCGGTGCCAGGTGGAACTGCGTGGGCGCGTGGTCGAACATCGGCGTGGCCACCGAGGGCACCAGCACGTTGGACACGCGGATGCCCGTGCCGCGCAATTCCAACTCCAGACACTGGGCAAATCCGAGCGCCGCGTGCTTCGAGGACGTGTACGCACCCAGCAGCGGCGCCGCGCCCACGGAGAGCATGGACTGGACATTGAGGATGTGGCCCCGGCCCCGAGCCCGGAAGTGCGGCAGCACCGCGCGCACAAAGCGCATGTACCCGAAGCAGTTCACATCGAAGGTGCGGATGACGTGCTCCCACGGCAGCTGGTCGAAATACCCGTAGGACTGGACGCCCGCCACGTTCACCAGGAGATCCAACTGTCCGTAGTATTCCAGGCAGGCGTGGACCACGCGCTCCACATCCTCCTGGACGGTGACATCCCCTGGCGCCACGAGACACTCGCCGCCCCGCCGCAGCACCTCGCGCTGGAGCTTCTCGAGTGCCTCGACACGCCGCGCGGTGACGCACAGCCGCACGCCCTGCTCCGCCAGGCGTACCGCGGACTGCCAGCCCACTCCGCTCGAAGCCCCCGTGACCAGCGCCACCTTGCCCTGAAGATTCTCTCGAGCCATTCCCGTCCTCGATCCGCTCGTCCGTCCCCCAGGATGGGCAGGGGAGAAGGGAGGAAACAGGGGTTGCGGGAGGATGGCTCGGCTGTCCGCTTGTAGGGCGGACCACCCTTTGCACCCGCGGTGCCTACCACTGAACGCAAGACCGCGACGGAGGGGCAAGCCCCTTCCACGGGGAACTTCCGGCACGCGCGGCCGTGAAGGAGTAGGCTGGTACCGTCCGCATGAGCGACGACTGGGTAGAATTGCTGAACACGGATCCGCGCGCATACCGCGCGAGAGTCCTGCATTTCTCCCGCACGGACTGGCATGCCCTGCGCGCGCACCGGCTGAGCCTGAGCCAGGAGCAATACCTCCGGCACCTGGAGGCGCTCTTCCCCTCCAACGAGTCCGGCCCGGGAGATCGCTTCGAGCTGAGCTGGTGGTGGCCGGGCGAGCGGCCGCACTACACGCTGCACCTGCGAGGGCAGGACGGCATGCGGCACCCGCAGGCGGTGGACCACGTGGGAGCCCTGTACGAGCGGGCCGTGCTCGCCTGGGTGCGGACCACCACGCTCCAGCGGCGCATGGATCCGTGGGGCATGCACATCGGCTCGCCTCCGCCGTACCGGCCGCCGCACGAGTTCCTCACGCTCTGTCTCGCGGAGTTTCCCGGGGCGCGCCTGGCATCGCTCGAGTTGGAGCACCAGGAAGGCTACGTGGATCCTCCGAATGCCGTGGTGGAGCCGAGCGTCCACGTGGACGCGAGCCTGATGACCTCGGATGGAGGCATCGTCATGGTGCACCTGGGCACGTGGCCGGAGGATGAATTCGACCGGCTCGGCGAGTGGCGGCGCGATGTGCTCAGCCACTCGCCAGCGATGAGCAGGTGAGGCCCCCAGCTGTGCGAGGGGCCTCCGCTCGGCTCAGGAAACGGTCCACTCCACCTGGAGCTGGCGGATGGCGCGAAGGATCAGCATCTCCTGGTGGTAGCCGTAGTCCTGGCCGGGCACCAGGCGCATGCCGGGAATGCGCTCGATGAGCTGCTCGAGCGCCACGCGCAGCTCCAGCCGGGCCAGGGGAGCGCCCAGACAGAAGTGGATGCCCCGGCTGAAGTTGAGGTGCTGCATGTTTTCGCGGTGCGGATCGAAGTGCTCCGGGTCCTTGAAGTGCGCCTCGTCGCGGTTGGCGGATCCGTAGACCAGGAACAGGCGCGAGCCCTTTGGCAGCAGCACGCCTCCCACCTCCACGTCCTGGATGGCGGTGCGGACCATGCCGGGCGCGACGCCCTCCAACCGCATGCACTCCTCCAGGGCCTTGGGGATGAGCGTCCGGTCCTCGCGCAGCTGCTGCCAGCGCTCTGGATGCTCCAGCAGGTTCTTCACGGCGATGGAGAGCTGCGCGCTCGTCGTCTCATGGCCTGCGGCCAGCAGGGAGCCGCCGATCAGCGAGATGAGCTCTGGCATCGTCAGTGCCTCGCCATCGGGTTCGGCCTGCACGAGATCGCTCGTGAGGTCCTCCTGCGGTTGGCGCCGGCGCTGCTCGATGAGCTGCGTGCAGTAGTTGCGGTACTCCACCACGTCGCGCGCCATGGCGGGCTGCACCGTAGGGGGAATGTCCGCGAAGATGAGCCCGAACAGGGAACCGGACCAGCGCCGCACCTTCTCCACATCCTCCTGCGGCACGCCCACCATGTTGAGGATGACCTGTGCGGGCAGCGGATGGGTGAACCGCTGGACGAGATCCACCCGGCCCTCGTGGATGAAGCCATCGATGAGGGCGTTGGTGAGCTGCCGGACGCGCTCCTCCTGGCGCGAGACCTTGGCGAGCGTGAACCCGCGCTGGAGCAGGCGCTTCATGCGGGTGTGGACCGGCGGATCCATGTTGAGCGGGCTGTCATGGATGATGGGTCCGGGCCCGAGGATGGCCTGGGCCTCGGGCGTCAGCCTGTCCACCGAGGTGGTAGCGACGCCCGCCGAGGAGTAGGCCGTGGGGTTGTTCAGCACCGAGATGACGTCGTCGTAGCGGCTGATCAGCCACATGCCCAGCATGGGATTGAAGGTGACGGGCGCCTCCTTCCGCAGCTGCTCGAAGAACGGATAGGGATTCTCGAGGTGCGGGCCGGCGAAGTGGTTGTACTCGCGGCCCAGATGCGGGCACTGGTCGGCGGAGAGGGGCTTGCGGCCCTCGGAGGCGCCAGGAGGGTGCGGGGGAGTCTTGGCCATGGGACGCATCATATGCCCTGTGCGCCAGGGGCCTGGAGACCCGGCCGCGCACCGGCCGAGCACGAGGCGGATCCCGCTCGTGGCTGATAATCATCGAAGGACGGGAGGAGGACTGGCGTGAGCCTCGAATATCCAGGGCGGTGGTGGCACGTGCTCGAGGACGGGCGCATCCAGTGCGACCTGTGTCCGCGCGACTGCAAGCTGAACGAGGGCCAGCGGGGCTTCTGCTTCGTGCGGCAGCGAGCGGGGGACCGGATGGTCCTCACCACGTATGGCCGCTCGTCTGGGTTCTGCGTGGACCCCATCGAGAAGAAGCCGTTGAACCACTTCTATCCGGGCAGCAGCGTGCTGTCGTTTGGCACGGCGGGGTGCAACCTGGGGTGCCGCTTCTGCCAGAACTGGGACATCTCCAAGTCTCGCGAGCAGGATCGGCTGATGGATCAGGCCTCGCCCGAGGCCATCGCGAAACGCGCGCAGGAGCTGGGCTGCAAGAGCGTGGCGTTCACATACAATGATCCGGTCATCTTCGCCGAGTACGCGATGGACGTGGCGGACGCGTGCCATGCGCGAGGCATCCAGACGGTGGCGGTGACCGCGGGCTACATGCACGCCGAGCCGCGGCGCGACTTCTACGCGAAGATGGACGCGGCGAACGTGGACCTGAAGGCGTTCACCGAGGACTTCTACCACCGCATCACGTTCTCGAAGCTCCAGTCGGTGCTGGAGACGTTGGAGTACCTGAAGCACGAGACGCGCGTGTGGTTCGAGATCACCACGCTGCTCATCCCCGGGCACAATGATTCGGAGGCGGAGCTGACGCAGCTCTCCGAGTGGGTGCACGAGAAGCTGGGACCGGACGTGCCGGTGCACTTCTCGGGCTTCCATCCGGACTTCAAGATGATGGACGTGCCGCCCACGCCTCCCGAGACGTTGAGGCGGGCGCGGCGGATTGCCCGGCAGGTGGGCCTGCGCCACGTGTACACGGGCAACGTGCATGACGTGGAAGGGGACACCACGCTCTGTGGAGGGTGTGGGGCATCGCTCATCGTGCGGGACTGGTACCAGTTGTTGGAGTACCGGGTGACGCCGGAGGGCCACTGCCCGGATTGTGGAGCCGCAGTGCCGGGCCGCTTCGATGCTGCGCCGGGGAAGTTCGGGCGGCGGCGCATTCCCGTGCGCATCCAGGCCACCGGCGCATAGCTCGTCGAGCAGCGCCAACAAGAGGGCCTTGAGGGGTACGGCTTTCGTCCGTCCCGGGTCCCTGCCTGTGAGGTCCTTCTGCCGACTCGGGGGCGATGACAGGCTTTGCGCCCATGCCACGCCTGTGCTGTTGGGTGCTCCTGGTCCTGCTGGCCTCCACGCAACTGGGCGGCTCGTGCTCCGAACCCGACGCCGTTCCTCTCGAGGAGTTGCAGAAGGACATCGCTCCTTCCTTCGACTACGCGCTTTACTGCGACGAGCGCGGCACCCTGGTGGGTAAGCGCTCCGCGGTGCTCCTCGTCTACCGTGCGGAGCACCTCGAGCGCGTCTACGCCGACTCCCAGACCGGCAACTTGCGTGCCCGGGCACTCTTCGGACAGTTGGAGACCTCCCTCCGCGCCACTGGCCAGGAGTTGGCCCGACAATCCCTGGGCATTGTCTGCGGCTCGCTGCCCGCCTGCGTGGTGCAGTGGCACAAGCTGGACGAGTTCATGCCCTCACGCGGCGAAGGGGGCATGCACCTGCGCCAGGTCATGGCTGCCAGCTTCTCCCAAGAGGCCAAGCTCCAGCATGTGAGGAACACCACCATCGCCGCCGTGCTCGACGTGCTCCTGGTGGGCACCGTCCTCAAGCAAGGTGCCGCCGGTGCCACGGAAGTGGAAGCAGCAACGGCCGATGCCAGGACCACAGCAGCGGAAGCCGCTGCTCCGGTAGAGGCTGGAAGGCTGGCGTTGGCAGGCTTGGAGGCTCGTATCGCCGCGGAGGAACTGCCGGCGTTGGAGGCTCGCCTCGCCGAAGCCGAGGCCCTGGAGACGGGCGCGCGCCACCCTCGGAGCCTGAATGAGCTCGCCCGCCACCGCCCTGCTTCCTCGCAGCCTCCCGCAGGCATCGAGGCCGATCATCCTCGCTGGACCAGTTACGTGGCCTACTGGCATCGCCGCTACGAGGAGCTGGCCGGTACACGCCCCGTGTCCCCCGGGGTGCAAGTCAAGCCGCCTCTCATCTGGAACAGCTACTCGGGACTTCTCAACACGTTCCAGCGCTCCCTGGAGTTCCAGCGCGCCGTCACACGCTGGCTCCAGCAGGCAGAGGGCTCGCGGCAGTGCCTCCCGGGGATGAAGCAACCCCTGGTCACCGACAACACGGGGCTCCAGCTCGAGGGCCGTGCCACCCCCGTGTATGTCGATCAGCTCGCCGTCGACCAGGCGACGCTCGGCCCAGGCCGTCAACCTTCCATCCACTCCTTCAGCAACAAGCAGCACGACTTCTCTGGGAAGAACCCTAACGAGGTGCTCAAACAGCTCGAGATCGACAGCCGGGAGGCCACAACCAAGTACGGGGGAGGGGTCGAGGTGCGTCGACGCAGCCACCCGCTCTTCGGCCAGAAAGTGCGGGTCTCACAAGTGCACGTCGTCTATGACGGGGCAGAGCTTTCTTTCGAATTCAAGGATGCCCTCTTGAAAGCAGCACCTCGATTTGGGGTCCAACTTCACTTCTATGTCCCCTGACGAATGGAACCATGACGCCAGTTTGCGGCTTGATCTCTTCTTCTCCCAGAACCCCATGGAGAGGGGCTTCGAGGAACTGGAGAAAGTCTTGGAGACCATCGAGTCACTGGACCCCGAGGTACGCCCAAACAAGATGTCGCACGTCGGTCGTCGTCGTTGGCTGAATTACTCGCGCCAGGCTCTGCGGAAGCGGCTCCCTGAGTCCTACATTGGAGAGACCTTCACGCTCATGCTGGTGCGCTCCCAGCCGCCAGAGGTCATTGTCTCGTTCGCGAGCAGGACGACTAAGGAGGAGGGAGTCTATTGCTCTCTTTCCATATACCTGCAGCCCTTCTCGTTCCTGCGTGAGCCGGGTCAAGCCGACAGGCGCGCCGCGTACCTCGTCTCCTTCGTGCGAGCCATGGCCTCCTGCCTCCCGCTCACCTTCGGCGTAGGGCACAACTCCGCCGATCTCGGTCTGAGCACCGATCCCACCGTGAATGACCTGAGCACGCCCCGGCCCATCTACGAGACGTTCTGGCTCAACGTGTACGGCCCGGCCACGGTGCAGGCCATCGGCCGCGAGCGCCTGCTGGCCACCCCCTCCGCCCTCATGGAGGAACTACCCCACGGCGCCGTCCTCTGGCTCACACGCCCCACTCCCGCGGACTTCAGTTCCGAAGAGGCCCGCCTCGCCCAGGCCCGTGCCCTCGTCCACCTGCGCCCCGAGCTCTCCCTGGACTCCACTCTGGCCACCCTGCGTCAGCGCTCGCTCGAGTTCGTTCCCGTCCCCATGGAGTTCGACCCTGACGTCGCCGACATCCTGCGCATGGAGGCGGACTTCCAAGGCGTGCTCGGCGGCAAGCGCGCCCTCGTCGAGCGCTTCAACCGCTACCGCCCTCCCGCCGTCTCCGAGTGGTTGCCCGCCTCCCAGGCTCCCGAGTCGGATGTGGACAACATCAAGGCCGCCATCGACACCTACGAGGGCCTCTATTCCGAGCAGCTCGTCGCCCTGTTCCATAAGAAAGTGCCCCAGGTCATGAAGGGTACCCTGGAGGCCCTGCCTCACCTCGACTGGCACTTGTGGCACGCGAACTGGGGCAGGCGCCTGTCCCACGAGCAGCGAGAAACCCTCGTACCCGCCCTGGGGGCCTTCCTCGGCCGTTATCTGGTGGATGTGCTCGGCGGCCGCTGGCTGCCGCGCAAGAAGTTGGAAGAGGCCGCGGTCATCATCGGTGACAGGGCCTGGCTGCCCTTCCTCCGGGCCCGCCATGCCCTCCAGAACCAGGAGGCGCCTCTGGACTACTCCTGCTCTCAGCTCTTCCGCACCGCTCAGCGCCTGGCTCGCGTTCACTCGCACTGAAGCACGCCCCGCCGCCCGTTCACCCGCGTACCAAGGGTACGGCCACCGTCCGCCGCTCGTCCCCTACGCAGACAGCCCTGCATCGGGTATGACTGGGGCCCGCCACCCGTGGGCCCCCTTCTTCCCTGATGCGCGTCGATACCGAGGCAGAGCTGCGCATGGCCGTGGCCGAGGGCCTCATCTCGCGCGAGGAGGCCACCTCGCTGGGCGAAGAGGCCCGCCGCCTGGGCCGCAGCCCCATGTCCCTCCTCAAGGAGCGGGGCCTCATCTCCGAGGAGTCCCTCGCCGAAATCCGCAAGGCCGATGTCGACCCCACCCTCGTGCCGCGCTCGCGGACGGACAATGGCGAGACGCTCGGCCCCGCCCTCACGCTCAACGATCGCGACAAGGTAGACCCCGCCTTCCCCATCCCCGGTTGGGATCGCTACTCGGGGGTCCGCTTCCTCGGCCAGGGCGGCATGGGCCAGGTCTTCCTCGCCTACGACTTGCGCCTGCGCCGCAACGTCGCCCTCAAGTTCGTCAAGGGCGATGACGCGGAACTCGTCCGCCGCCTGCTGTCCGAGGCTCGCTCCCAGGCCCGCGTCGAGCACGAGCGCGTCTGCAAGGTCCACGAAGTCGGCGAAGTTCAGGGCAAGCCCTACATCGCCATGCAGTTCGTCGATGGCCTGCCCCTGGGGCAACTGTCGGACGAGCTCACCGTGGAACAGAAGGTGCTCGCGCTCCGGGATGCCGCCGAGGGCGTTCACGCCGCCCACCGCGCCGGGCTGATCCACCGAGACCTCAAGCCCTCCAACATCCTCGTGGAGCGCTCCGAAGACGGCCGCCTCAAGCCCTTCGTCATGGACTTCGGCCTGGCCCATGATTGGAGTGAGAAGGGCGGCGCCACCTCCACCGGCTCGGTGCTCGGCACGCCACATTATATGTCTCCCGAGCAGGCCCGGGGCGAGGTGCAGAGCCTGGATCGGCGCGCCGACGTCTACAGCCTCGGCGCCACGCTCTACTTCCTCCTCACCGGCGAGCCTCCCATCCCCGGCGCCAACGGGTTGGAGGTTCTCAACAACATCGCCACCGTCGAGCCCACCCCGCCCCGCAAGCTCAACCCGAACATCCCCGCGGACCTCGAGGCCATCGTCCTCAAGTGTCTCGAGAAGGACCGCTCCGTCCGCTACGACTCGGCGCGCTCCCTCATCGAGGATCTCGATCGCTTCCTGGCCGGCGAGCCCATCCAGGCCCGCCCCACCGGCTTCTGGTACTGGCTGCGCAAGAAGGCTCGCAAGCACCGGCTCATCGTCAGCGTGGCCTCCGCGGCCCTGCTCGCCGTCGCCCTCGCGCTGGGCTCGGCCATCTACACCCACTCCCAGGCCACCCACCGCGAGGAGCTCGCCCGCCGCTTCACCGAGAAGGTCGAGCACATCGAAGCCCTGGCGCGCTACTCGGGCCTCTCGCCGCTCCACGACACGCGCGAGGACCGCAAGGAGATCCGCCAGCACATGGAGGAGCTGGGCACGCAGATCCGCCAAGCCGGAGACGCCGCCGTGGGCCCCGGCAATTACGCCCTGGCCCGCGGCTACCTGGCGCTCGGGGATGATGCGCTGGCGCGCAAGCACCTGGAGCTCGCATGGAACAGCGGCTTCCACGAACCCCGCGTCGCCTATGCGTTGGCCCTCGTGCTGGGCCACCTGTACCAGGATCAGCTCCTGGAGGTGGAGCGCACCCGCAACCCCGAACTGCGCGAGGTCCGCAAGCAGGAGCTCCAACGCGACTTCCGCGATCCGGCCCTCGTCTACCTGCGCCTGAGCCAGGGCGCCGACGTGCCCTCCGCTGACTACGTCTCGGCCCTGCTCTCTTTCTATGAGGACCGGCTGGACGAGGCCCTCGCGCGAGTGGATGCCATGGGCAATCGCCTGCCCTGGCTCTACGAGGTGCCCCTGCTGCACGGAGACATCCTCCAGGCTCGCGCCGCCCGGCGCTGGAACCAGGGAGACCGTGAGGGCGCGCTCGCCGACTTCGAGGCCGGCCGCAACGCCTACGCCGCCGCTGCCGCCATTGGCGAGAGCGTGCCCGCCGTGCACCAGGCCCTGGCCAAGCTCGAATACACCGCCGCGCTCATGGAGATGTACGGGCACGGTGACGTGCTGCCTCCCCTCACCCGAGGCAGGCAAGCCGTGGTGCACGCCCTCGAGGCCCTGCCCGAGGATCCCACCTCGCTGCTGCTCGAGGCCCGCTTCCACCGCCGGCTCGCCGAGTACCGCACCACCCACGGAGAGGATCCGCAGGCCGCGCTCGATGCGGCGCTCGCCGCCGCGCGAAAGGCGCTCGAACAGGGGCTCACCGGTCCGCAGACGCACCTGGAGCTGGGGCGCATCCTCTTCCAGTCCGCGAACTTCCGCGTGAGCCGGGGCCAGGATCCGCGCGAGCAACTGCGCCAGTCGGTGCAGGCCCTCCAGCAGATCGCTCCCAAGGATCGGGACTATGACTTCCACAACACGCTGGGCGGGCTCTTCTTCATGTGGGCCGGCTACGAGGACGACACCGGCGCCAGCTCCGCGGACCATCGTCGCCAGGCCATCGAGTCCTTCCAGGAGGCCACCCGCCTGAGCCCGCGCATCCCGGACGCGTGGAGCAACCTCGGCATGGCCTTCTACCGCCGGGCCGAGCACCCCGCGCCCAACGAGAAGGGCCCGGTGAGCGAGCAGCAGGAGGAGGACCTGAGGCAGGCGTGGACCGCGCTCCAACGGGCCATGGAGCTCAACCCCCGCAACTGGGTGCCCTACCTCTATGGCGGCCTCATCCAGGCACAGTGGGCCGAATTGCACCCGTGCGGCCCGGAGGCCTCGCGCCACCTGAGCACGGCCCTCGAGCTGTACAGCCAGGGGCTGGCCATCAATCAGAACCCACAGCTCCACAATGGACTGGGCATCGCGCTGCTCCACCAGGCGCAGCAGACGTGGGAGCACGGAGGCGATCCCTTCCCCCTCCTCGACAAGGCCCAGGCCGCCTTCGAGCAGGCCATCCACCTGGCGCCGCAACAAGTGTTCGGTCACACCAACCTGGGCGAGGCCCACCTGTGGCGCGCCACGTACCTCTGGCGCCAGTCCCAGAACCCCACCGCGAGCATGCGCTCCGCGCTCGCGTCGCTCGAGCAGGCCATCCGACTGGGAAAGAATGGCACCGAGCCGCAGATCAGCGTGGGCAGCGGCTTCCTCCTGCTGGCCGAGGTGGACCTGCGGCAGGGAAAGGATCCGCGCCCTCAGCTCCAGCACTCGGAGAAGGCCCTGCGCGAGGCCCTGGCCATCAACCCTCAACATGGCCGGGCGTGGCTCGAGCTGGCGGAGCTCCAGGGGTTCATGGCCCGCTGGCACGCACAGCGCGGACAGGGAAGCCTGCAGGAATTCCAGGAGGCGGAACGCCACTTCGAGCGCTCACTCGCGCTGCTGCCGGATGCGGCCGAGGCTCGACTGGCCTTCGGTTCGCTGCAGCACTCCTGGGCGATGTTCGAAAAGGATGCGGGCCGCGCCCCAGCCCCCCAGCTAGAGCGCGGCCTCGCCTTGGTGGAAGAAGCCCTGTCAACATGTCCCGAGTGGCCGCAGGCGCTGCTTGTGCGTGCTCAGTTGTCGTTGCTGCGGGCGTCCTTGGAGAACCGCCCTGATGAGCAGCTGACCCTGCGGGCTCGGGCTCAGGAGGACTTCTCCCGAGCACTGCTAAAGAACCCCCACCTGGGGACTAACCCGAGACGATGATCACGTCCCCGGTCCCGCCGCCGCCGCCACCACCGGCGCTCGAGGTCGACCCGGTGTTACCGCTGTTCGTCGACTTGCCTGAACCGCTCGTCTGGGTCGTCTTCTTGTCGCTCTCGGTCGCCATGGTGCTACCCCCTGTGTCCTGAACTGATTTGGAAGGTGGAGGAGGCTCTCACCCCCCGTGAGAACCCGCCACTGCCCTACCCAACCCCCTGCGCTCCTCCCTACCGAGGGAACGCTTGAGCAATCGCGATGCCACGCCCAAGAGCCGGAAAATCGGCTGCTCTTTCGGGTCTGTCATTTCTATCGGCTGGCCAACAGATGTGTCAGGCCGGGTTCCGACACGTCGGACAGGGAGACCCGACACGTCGGACCGGCCGTTGACACGGAAACCTGCTCAGAGGATCAGGTCCTCCGGTCCTCCAGACCCAACTCCTTGATGCGGCGGCCCAGGGCCCGCTTGGAGACCTCCAGGCGCTGCGCCATGGCATCCAGGTCTCCGGAGCACTCCTGGAAGCAGCGGGTGATCTCCTCCACGGTGAGGTCCCCCGCGGTGCGAATGTTGGGGCTCTTGTCGATCAAGTCGTAGATGGAGGAGCGGGGGATGCCCAGCCGGTCCGCGGCGGCCTTCAGGTCCCACGCGCTCTCGCGCAGGGCCGCGAGCAGCTCCGGCTCGGAGACCTCCGAGGCCCTGCGGCGGGAGGAGCCCTTCTGCTCGGGAGGCTTCGGCTCGGCCCCCACGGCCTGCCCGGTCCCGGAGATGGGACGGCCGGGCCGTGGCAGCAGGGACTGCTCCAGCTCCTTCTCCAAGCGCGGATCCAGCCGCAGCCGCGAGTGCCCCCGGCTGCCGATGATGAGCTGGCGCGTGAGGTTGCGCAGCTGCCGGATGTTGCCCGGCCACCCGTAGCGCACCAGCCGCGAGGCCAACGGTGCCGGCAGCCACGGCTCGGTGGACGAGTCCTCCGGCTTCAGCCGCCACGCCTCGCCGATGGACTCCAGCTCCTCGCGCGCGAAGTGGTGGAACAAGAGCCCGATGTCCTCCCGCCGCTCCCGCAGCGGAGGCACGCGAATCTCATAGCCCGCCAGCCGGTGCAGCAGCGGCGCCTTGAAGCGCCCTTCCTGGATCTGCTGCTCCAGATGCGCATCCGTCGCGGCGATGAGCCGGACATCCACCTTCACCGGAGTGCGCTCGCCCACGGGATAGATTTCCCCCGTCTCCAGCACGCGCAGCAGCATCACCTGCACCTCGGGGGGCGCCTCGCCCACCTCGTCCAGGAAGAGCGTGCCCTCGTGGGCGGCGCGGAAGAAGCCCTCGCGGTCCCTCACTGCGCCCGTGAAGGCGCCGCGCGTGGCGCCGAACAGCTCCGAGGCCGCCAGCTCCTTGGGGATGGCGCCCAGGTTCACGCTGATGAAAACCTTCTCGCGGCGCGCGCTCTGCCGGTGGATGGCCTGGGCGATGAGCTCCTTGCCCGAGCCCGTCTCTCCGCGCACGAGCACCGGCACCCGCAAGTCCGCCACCTGCTCGATGTGGTGACGCACGTTCTGGATGCCCACACTGGTGCCCACCATGCCCAGCGCATCCACGGGGGAGTTCGCCGAAGGATCGGCCCAGTGCAGCAGCACCACCACGCGCTCGGCCAGCTCCAGCGCCACGCCCACCGAGAGCTCCTCGGGAGAGAACTCCCAGGGGCTCTTGAGCACTTCGCCCGCCAGGGTGACCTTGATGCCATCGCCGGGGGTCAACCGCACGCCCCCTGTCGAGCCCGACGCGAAGACGACGGGCTTGCGGCTCAGGAAGGGATCGGCCAGGGGAGAGCCCAGCGCGGCATCCGGGCGCATGAAGTCCGGGGCGTTGCGGGAGACGCCCTCCTCGCGGCCCGCCATGACTCCGTCCAGGAGCAGGCGTTCGCCCACGCGATGCGACATGGGGTGCGAGACGATGGTCAACGCGGGGACGAGGCGGGCCACGGGCTCGCTGTGGTTCCGCTTCTTGAAGCCGATCGTCGACTCGTCGGCAAATCTTCCCTCGCGCATGGTAGAAATCCGCTCCGGCTGACCACCGTCCCGGCGTGGCACTGTATCGAACGTTGGACGGTGGCGCGAAGGAGTCCGGATCACCCCCCACTCGCACTCCGAGGCCGTGCGCTCGTTGGAATCCGACAGAGTTCTCGGGCACGCACTCCCCATCACCGTAAGGCTGCCTACAATCCAGGTGTGAGCACGATCGGCGAACGAGGCAACATCCTGATCGTCGAGGACGATGAGGACATCCGTGCGGCCATGGCTGAGCTCCTCGAGACCGAAGGCTTCGAGGTGGCCGTGGCCTCGAATGGCCAGGAGGGGCTGGAGGTGCTCGATCAGATCGGCCCCCCCTGCCTCGTGCTGTTGGATTTGATGATGCCGGTGATGAGTGGCGAGGAGTTCCTCCGGCACATCCGGGACAACCCGGCCATGAGCCCGGTGCCCATCATCATCGTCACCGCCAGTGGCCGCACGGTCCTTCCGGGAACCCAGGGCATCCTCAAAAAGCCGTTCGAGATCAGCGAGCTGTTCGCTACTGTCTCCATGCACTGTGGATGAAGCAATGAACGGCCTGCGAGAGGTGCTCGCGACCCGGCGCGAGGAACTCCTCTCCCGGCTCGGGCGAAATGTATCCGAAGGGCTCCCGAACGCGGAGTCGATGCGCAAGCGGCTCCTCGAGCTGCTGCCCCGGATGTTGGACGGGCTCCAGGCCCGGCTCGAAGGGAAGCCGCTGGACGGAGTGCTGCCTTCGATGTCGCCAGGTGCCGCGGTGGTGGCTCGGGCGTGTGGACTGTTGCGCGATGGACTGCTCGGGTTGTTGGAGGAGACCGGGGGAGTGCTCCAATTTTCGGAGCTGCGGGTGCTCCACCGCTTCCTCGATCAGGTCCAGGAGGCGGCCGCCGCGAAGAGCCCAGAGGAGCAGGACACCGTGGCTCACCACGCGGCGCAGCTGGAGGCCATCCTCGAGAGCATCCCGGACGCCGTGTACGTGGGAGACTCCGAGTCCATCACGCACGCCAACGCTCCGGCCCGGGCGCTGCTGGGAGGCAACCTCAAGAACACCTCCCCACTGGAGCTTGGGGAGCGGCTCCAGAGCCTGGATTCGGTGACGCGCCAGCGTCTCCCCGCCGAGGAGGAGCCCTTCGCGCGCGCCCTGAGGGGCGAGGCGGTGACACGCGACGTGGTGCTGCGCCACGCGAGCACGGGCCGGACCCTGGTGGCCCGCTGCGCGGCGGCACCGGTGCGCATGGGAGAGCGCATCGTGGGCGCGGTGGTGATCAGCACCGACCTGACGGACCACCAGCGGCGGGAGGAGGAGCTGCGGCGGACGGCGGAGTTCCGCGAGCGCTTCCTGGGCATCGTCAGTCATGATCTGCGCAACCCGCTCAATGCCATCGCGCTGTCGGCCAGCGTGTTGCTGCGCGACGACGAGATGCCGACGCGCCTGCGCAAGCCGGCCGGGCGCATCTCCCAGAGCGCCGAGCGGATGGCGCGGATGATCAGCGACCTGCTGGACTTCACGCGCGGGCGGCTGGGCGGAGGCATTCCCATCATCCGCCAGCAGGTGGACCTGCGCGTCACCTGCCGCCCGGTGCTGGAGGAGCTGCGGGTGGCGTGGCCGGAGCGAGAGCTGCGGGTGCACGTGGAGGGAGATCTCCAGGGCGAGTGGGATGGAGATCGGCTGGCGCAATTGGTGGGCAACCTGGTGAAGAACGCCCTGGACTACAGCCCTCCGGATCAGCCGGTGACGGTGACCGTGAGAGGTGAGGAGGCATGGGTGCGGCTCGAGGTGCACAACCTGGGCGAGCCCATCGAGCCTCAGTTGCTCCCTCGGCTCTTCGAGCCGTTCCGCCGGGGCATGCGCAAGGAGGAGAACGGGCAGAGCGCCGGGTTGGGGCTGGGGCTCTTCATCGCGTACCAGATCACGCGGGCGCATGGCGGGACGCTCGAGGCCCGCTCCACTCGAGAGGAGGGCACCACCTTCACCGTGCGCCTGCCGCGCTCGCCTCAGGGCAACGAGAGCCCATAACGGAGCAGGTCCTCGGGCGTGTTCACGTTCACCCGGGAGTTCATTTCCGGGTCCACGGCTCGAAGCGCTTCCTCTGGCAGGAGCTGGGGCCTGCACTGCGAGAGGAGTTCGCGCAGGGAGGGGTCTCCCTGCTGTAAGGCCCCGCCCCATGGGCCCGCGAGGGTGGAGCGGTAGACGGCGAGCAGCGGCTCGACACGCCCCTCGACGGTGAAGCACACCGCGTCCACCTCGGGGCTCCGGGCCTCCAGCAGGACGCGCACGACCTCGGGCATCACGAAGGGCATGTCGCACGCCACCGCCAGCACCCACGCCGTTTTCGCTCCCGCCATCGCCGCGTGCACACCTCCCGGGGCGCCCTTGCCCTCCACCACGTCCGCTACCGTGCGCAGGCCGAAGCGGGCATAGGGTTCGGGTGTGTTCGCGACGAGCAGCACCTCCGCGAACAGCGGCGACAGTTCGAGCAGCCGCTCCAGCACTGTGCGGTCGCCCAGCTTCAGGAGCCCCTTGGGTACTCCGGACAGCCGCCGGCCCTGGCCTCCAGCCACTACTGCCAGTGTGACATCGGGAAAGAAGTCCATGAATCCACCTCCGGAGCCCACCCGCCCAGCATCGCACCCCCGCACCCGCCGTGGAGGGTTGAGAGCGTTTTCTGTCCAGCAGGCGCCTCTCATGCTCGCGGGAGTTCCTCCCCCGACGGTTTTGTTGGAGTCTTGGAGACTCAGCGAGAGTTCATGTCGCTCACTCCCCTCATCCCCGCGCGTCAAGCCGCACTCGAGGCCGTCACCCCGGCGGCTCCGGAGTCCGTGCCCCTGCTGCTCGCCCATGGCCGCTTCCTGGCCTCGGCCGTGAGTGCGGCGCGATCGCTGCCCGGCTGTGACAACTCCGCCATGGACGGGTGGGCCCTGCGGGCCGAGGAAACTCGGGGGGTGAACCGGGATCGGCCCGCGCGCCTGCGCATCGTCGACACTGTGTATGCCGGGGCTCCGGCCTTGCGCACCCTCCAGCCCGGCGAGGCCGCGCGTGTCTTCACCGGTGCCCCCATTCCTCCAGGCGCCGATGCCGTGGTCCGTCAGGAGGCCGCGCGCGCCGAGGAGGATGGCCATGTCTCCATCTTCATCACCGTTCCTCCCGGCCACGACATCCGCCGTGCGGGAGAGGAAGTCGTTGCGGGGACTGCGCTCTTCCCTGCCGGCCAATGTGTGGACTCCCATGTGCTGGGGGTGCTGGCCTCCATGGGCGCTGCCACCGCGCTCGTGCGCCCCGCGCCTCGCGTGGCCGTGCTCGCCACGGGTGATGAGCTGATTTCTCCTGGGACACCCGCCCTGCCCTACCAGGTGTACGAGAGCAACCTCATCCTCATGGCTGCGCTGGCTCAGGAGGCCGGTGCACAGGTGGTTGCCACCGAGCGGGCCCGAGACGACGACGCGGAGTTGCGTGCCGCCATCACGGCGCTGGCCACGAAGGTGGACGTGCTCGTCACCACGGGTGGTGCTTCCGTGGGCGACAAGGATCGCGTCAAGCGAGTGCTCGCGGAGCTGGGAGCCCGATTCTTCGTGGACGGCGTGGCCCTCAAGCCCGGCAAGCCCGTGGCGGTGGCGCGGCTGGGAGACCTGGCCGTGGTGGTGCTCCCCGGCAATCCCGGTGCAGCCACCGTGGCGTTTGATCAGCTTGGGCGGCCGCTGCTGCTCAGGCTCCAGGGCGTGCACGAGGAGCGCCGCCGTCTGCGCGTAAGGCTCTCCGAGGGCCGGCACAAGCAGGCGGGTCTCACCTACCTCATCACCGCTACTGTGGAGTCCCGCGAGGGCGGTGGCCTTCCATGGGCCCGGCTGAGGCCCCAGGGAGCGGGGCAGATCTTCCAAAACGTGGGCGCCGAGGGGTTCGCCATCCTGGCTCCTGGCCGGGCCGACTTCGCCGAGGGCGATGAGGTGGACCTGGAGCTATTTGACCGGCCCCGGTACGTGGCGGTGGAGGAGTGAAGACCCTGCCCGCGGTGAGCATCATCGGTTGGTCCGGAGCAGGGAAGACGACGCTCGTGGAGCGGCTCGTACCCGAGCTGCGCTCCCGAGGCTTGCGCGTGGGCGTGGTGAAACACTCTTCGGATGCGCACCCGCTGCACCGTGCCGGCAGTGACACGGCTCGCTTCGAGCAGGGAGGTGCGGCGCTGGTCGCCTTCGCCACACCGGCTGGCGTACAGCTCTCGGTGAGTGATGCACCGGAGCAGGCGTTGCTGCCGCTGCTCGAGCGTTTCCGGGACAGGGTGGATGTGGTGCTCGTCGAGGGCTGGAAGGACGGGCCTCTGCCCAAGCTGGAGGTCTGGCGCGAGGACCATGGGCCACTGCTGGCTTCGACGCGCTCGGACGTGCTCGCGGTGGTGACGGATGAGCCTCGGCTCCCCGAGGGTGCACCCACGGGACTATTGCGGTTCGGGACGACGGAACTTCCAGGGCTCGCGGAGTTCATCACGCGCCTTGCGCGAGGGCAGACGCATGAGTCGTGAAGAGAAGGGCATCACCCAACGCCCGATGGTGCGGTTCTCCGATGCGGGGGGCCTGGCTTCCGAGGAGGACTCGGTGGCTGTGGAGGAGCCGCTGGAGATCCGCGTGAGCGGCGACACGGTGGCCATCACCATGCGTACCCCGGGTCAGGACCGGGAGCTCACGGTGGGGTTCCTGTTCTCCGAGGGAATCCTCCGCTCCGTGGATGACCTGGGAGGTGTCGCCTACTGTGGCCGGCCGGGAGAGGAGGGCTGGGGCAACGTCATCGAGGTGACTCCCGCTGCCGGGTTGGTGCTGGAGGTGGAGCGGGTCAGCGCGGCGAGGCGCGGCACGTTGACGACGGCAGCGTGCGGCGTCTGCGGGCGGCGGAGCGTGGATGACCTGATGGCCGTGTGTTCACCGATTCCTGCGGGACTGGCGCTTGGGCCCGAGGTGGTGGCTCGCGCCACGGAGCGGCTGCGCGAGGTGCAGCTCAACTTCGCGAGGACGGGCGGAGTGCACGCGGCAGCGGTGCTGGACTCGCGGGGAGAGCTCCTCGCGGCCGCCGAGGACATAGGTCGGCACAACGCGGTGGACAAGGTGGTGGGGGCGCTGGTGCTCAGTGGGAGGGTGCGCTCCTCACGGGCCTCGACGAGTTCCTCGGTCCCGCGTTCCGAGCTGCCTCCCGCGCTGCTCGTGGTCAGTGGGCGAGCGAGCTTCGAGATCGTCCAGAAGGCCGCCGTGGCGCGGATTCCCGTGGTGGCCAGTGTGTCCGCGGCCAGTTCGCTCGCGATCGATCTGGCCCATCGTTCGGGAGTGACACTGGCCACGTTCGTCCGAGACGGACGCTTCAACGTGTACACCCACGCTCAACGACTTGGGGGCACGTAGGTTCGTAAAGGAGCTGTGTGACGAGGAAGAGCGGGACGGCCGGCGCGGGAGGACCCGTCCGCCGACGGGGGGACCCGCGCCGAGACGAGGGGCCCGCGACCTGCGCGTCCTACCGTGCCTACCGTGGATCCACTCACGCCATCTCGAGCCGCTGCCGCCAGTCGGCCACGACTTCCAGAGCCGAGCTGACCGTCACCGCGCCATCATCCGTGGAGCGTGAGAACACGCGGATCTCCTTCGAGTCCACATGCTTGAGCAGCCCGGACGAGGATGTGGCCACCACCACCTGGATCGGCGCGCTCCCCAGGCTGCCCGTGCTCATGCTCCGCAGCAGCTTCATCAGGTCGCTCATGAGCTGAGGCGGCAACCCTCGCTCGGGCATGTCCAGGGTAATGAGGTCCGGAGGTGGCACCTGGTACGGCAGCACCAGGTAGGCCAGCAGCAGCAACACCGTGTCCGATACCCGATCCGGTGTGAACCAGAGGTCCGTCTTCCACCAGTCCCGGAACTTCAGCCGCTGAGTCCGCGTCCCCGTCTGGTGGAGCGCCACATCCCCCAACGAAGGCACCAGCCGGCACAGCTCCTGGATGACCCGCTGCCGTTGCCCCGTCTGCAGCGAAGCGAACACCCCCGCCAGATTGTCTCCCGTCCGGTTCAGCGCCGGCGAGCGCCCCGTTGTGCTCTCCTCCCGCAGCGCCACCAGGTCCAACGCCAGCGCCTGGACCGTGTGGGTCAGCATCGGCGTCGAATCCAACCTCCCCACCGGGTACTCCACCCGCGTCTTCGTGCCGGTGTCGTACCGCCACTCGACCACCGCCGGATGCGCCTCATCCTGCCGCCAGAAGTCCGTCGCGTCGCAGCCCAGCAGCAAATCGAACCCGTCGAGCAACGTCGTCTTCCCCGAAGCCGGCGGCCCCACCAGGACCGTCAACGGCTCCAGCGACACCTCCACGTCCTTCAAACTCCGGAAGTTTTCGAAGCGGACCGACTGGATCATATGCCCTGGCGCACCACCCACCCCCATCCTCCCATATTTTCAATTTTCCAGTACCCGTGAACGCTGTAGCGCCGAGCAACCCGCCAGCCGGTGACTCCCTCCCCTGTGGGTGCGCACACCCACGGCTCAGCCGGGGCGGGTGAACTGGCGGAACAGCTCCGCGTGCTCCGGGTAGCGCGCCAGCAGGGCGTCGCGCGTGGGCATCTCCCAGTCCGCGAAGTCGAAGCCGGGCGCCACGGTGCAGCCCACCAGCGTGTAGTCCCCTCGAGGCACCCCCGCCTGGAGCACTCCCGCCGGGATGACGACCTGGGGCTGCTCCCCGCGCGCCACGTCCCGGCCGAGCGTCACCTCCTCCAGCCCCGCATCCCTCAGCAGGTACAACGTCAGGGGCGCGCCATCGTAGAAGTGCCACACCTCGTCCGAGGCCACCTGGTGCCAGGCCGCGAACTCTCCGCGCGGCAGCAGGTAGTAGATGGCCGTGCCCGCCGAGCGTGAACCTCGAGGCGTCTCCACCCGCACCGAGGCGCGGTACGTCTCCTTGTAGAAGCCGCCCTCGGGATGGGGCTGGAGCCCCAACGCTCTCACCAGCTCGTCGACCATGCCGCGCACCCTAGCCCGGCCCACGCCCCTGCGCAGGGCCCTTTCGCCACCCGCGCGGCCAGGGCTCAACCCATCAGGTCCTTCTCTCTTGAACCAACCTGCTCTGTAGGTCATACTGTTCCAACCCCTCCTCATGGGTCACATGGCCCGCACCCAGGCGCGAGTCGGTGGAGACGTGACGGATCGGCTCCCCGCGCCAGAGCAAGCACGATGCAGCACCCCTTCCACCTGATGCCGGACATGATGGTGGGCCCCTTTCGCATCCAGGCTCGGCTGGGAGCTGGGGGCTTCGGCGCGGTGTTCCGCGCGGAGTGCAACGGCGAGCTGTATGCCATCAAGTTCGCCGCGCACCCCCCAGGCAGCGAGGATCTCAACCTCACGGATGCGCGAACCCGGCGCGAGCTGGCCTGCCTGCTGCTCATCCGCCACCCCAACGTCGTCCGCGTCTGGGCGCACGGCCGCTGGCCCCACCCGCTCACCGGCCACCTCTACTTCGTCATGGACTATGTGGAGGGCACGACCCTGCTCGAGTGGGTGAAGAAGACGCGCCCCCCGCTGCGCCAGGTGCTCCGCCTCTTCGACACGTTGGCCCTCACGCTGGACGCGCTGCACGCCGAGGGCATCCACCACCGGGACTTGAAGGGCTCCAACATCCTGGTGCGCGCGCGGGACAGCGAGCCCATGCTGGTGGACTTCGGCGCGGCCGAGCACCCCTTGATGCACGAGCCGCTCACCGAGGGCCCCCTGCCTCCGGGCACCCCGCACCTGCGCACCCCCGAGGCCGTGCGCTTCCACCGCGAGCAGTACGCCGACCCCGAGGCGCGCTACCGCTTCCAGCCCTCGGATGACTTGTACGCGCTGGGCTGCACGCTCTACGAGGTGCTCACCGGCGCTCCGCCCTTCCCGCCCACGCTGCCTCGAGAGGTGCTCACCTCGCTGATTGAGAAGGAGATGCCCGCCTCACCGGCCGCGCTCAACGCGCAGGTGCCCGAGCCGCTGGGGGAACTGGTACTACGGCTGTTGGCCAAGCGTCCCGAGGATCGCCCTGCGAGCGGACGGGCGCTGCACGAGCTGTTCGAGCCGTGGCTGCGTGACGAAGCCCCCAACTTGGACGTGTCGCTCTCGCCCGGCGCGAATGCCGCGACGACAGAGGGCATGGGGGGCCCGGCCGTCATGTCCAGCGCCGAAGACCCGGAGGGGCCCCTCTCGGGCCCGACGGATTGGGGGGGGCCACGGGCCTTGCCTGGGACCACCTCTCCGAGCGAGGACCGTGCCCCTACGGTGCTCGAGGAGCGGGCCTCTCCGGGTCCTTCGAAGCCGGAACGCCGCCGGTGGGTGCTGCTGGGAGCCTCGGGCCTCGTGTTGCTCGCCGTGCTGGGCGTGGCGCTGTGGGGTAACCGGCCTGTGGAGCCTTCGAGTCCGGACGCTCCCGCCTGGGAGCCCCCCGTCATCTCGTCCGAACCCCTGCTGCTCCCCACCGAGCCAGTTCCCTCCGAGGCAGTACGGGACGCGGGCTCGGGGCTCACGGCGGCGGACTTCCGCGGCGATGCGGGCCCGGATTCTGGCGTCGCGAGCCTCTCTGCTGACGCGGGCCTGTCGGCGCTCGCCGAAGCGCACCCCTCTTCCCCACACCTGAAAGGTCCATCCATGAGGACGAAACCTCCCGCGAAGAACCCCTCTGCCCCGCCAGAGCCAGAGAAGCCGCGGAGCCCGGGCTCCGGCACCGTCAGCCCGCTCGCGGGAGTCGTGGCCGCTTGCGCCCTGGTGGGGGGTTGTGCCTCATCCGATGCGGCCGTGCGGCTTGGGCCTCCGCCCCGCCAACTGTGTCCTCCCGGAGCCGAAGAGGCGATGAAGGAGCGCTTCGGCCTGGGAGATGCGCTGGGTTGGTACGAGCGGGTGCGCATGCCGGGATGGAAGAAGGGCATGACGGATGAAGAGCCCGTCATCGTCACAGAGGGGCGGCATGAGGTGGTTGCCTATAGGAGAAGCGCGGCCCCCAAGGTGCCCCCGGGGCTCGTGCTCGTGGGCGACTTCATCATCGCGGACAAGCTCTACGCGCGATTCGTCGAGGCTCGGCTGCCCAATGGAGAGCGCATCCCGTTCTGTGCCGAGT
This sequence comes from Hyalangium versicolor, assembly GCF_020103695.1. GTDB lineage: Bacteria > Myxococcota > Myxococcia > Myxococcales > Myxococcaceae > Hyalangium > Hyalangium versicolor. The sequence goes on along the minus strand of NZ_JAHXBF010000037.1, from coordinate 4,006 downwards.
TGGATACGGAGCGCGGCTCTTGGGGCGTCCCCTTCCTTCCGGGCTCGAAGCCGGGTGCCATGATGGTGGGGGCCGGCCAGCGGGTCCGCGCCACGTTCGAGGACCACTGAGTCGACTGGGGGGTGTAGCGGGCTCCTCCCGCTCTGTATCCTGGAAGGCGTGGTAGAGGCGGAACGTCCGCATCCCCCGCCGATCCGGAGATTCCGTCGCATGCGCCCTTCCCCTCGTGAAGTCCTCCTGGCGCTCGTGCTGCTCGTGACAGCCTCCGTCGCGGGGGCGCAGCCTCCTCCCTGTCAGACGGCGGTGCGCCGCATCGAGCTGCCGACGGGTGGTGGCGCGGTTCCCCCGGAGCTCTGCATCAGCCCGGGCCTGTCCACCACGGTGCTGTTCGACCGGGCCCTGGTCCGGGATGCGGTGCTACTGGAGGGGCGCGAGCGCTTCCGGAGAGTGGAAGCCCTGGGAAGCCTGCTGGTGCTGGTACCCTCGGAGAAGCTCCAGCCGGGAGAGCGGCTCTCGCTGAAGGTGCGCTTCGCGGACGCGGAGGCCCCCGAGAGCGTGAGCTTCGTGCTCGTCGTTTATCGGGACCAAGCCGAGCGCCAGGTGGAAGTCTCCCGTCCGGCGCGCCCGGCGGACGCCTGTCAGGGCGAGGTTCAGCGTCAGGAGGCGGAGTTGCAACGCAAGGAGGCGGAGTTGCAACGTTGCCTGGCGGAGCGGGCTGCGCCCCCTGCGGGGCTGGAAGAGAGCGCCCTTCTCGCGCAACTGCTCGCGCAGGGCGCCATCGATGACAATGGACTCACGGTCCAGCAACTCACGTTTCGCAAGCAGCTTTCCTCGAATGAGGACATGCCCCAGTTGATTCGAGTCACGGTGTACCGCGCCAAGACGCGAATCGTGGTGGAGGTGGAGATGGCGATGCGTGAGGGGGGGAAGGCCTGGCGGACGCAGGGGGCCTCATTGCAGCAGCCTTCAGGCCCGGCGCTGCAGCCATGGATCTTCCAACCCGCTCCGCTGTTGGCGGGCGACTCGGGCTCGGTCTGGGTGGAGATCTCCAACCGCAGGGTTCATGGGAGCTATACCCTCGAGTTGTGGGACGAGGGCAAGGCACGAACCATCACCGTGCCCGGGTTGAAGTTCCCATAGCGTTAGACTTCCTCGAATCGCGGGCCTGTGGCACCCATGGCCGTCAGCGCTTCCTTGATCTTCTCGGAGACGATCAGTGGGCCTTCCCACCCCTCGCAGCGAAACACCTGGGCTTTGCTCACCTTGGACTTGTCGATCCGCATGTCCCGCACGGAGGCATACTGGCCGACCTTGTGAGGCACTCCGTCCTCATGCGTCCACAGTTCGATGCGGGACGCCTGCTCGTCGATACAACAGCTCAGGCGTGTCGCCACAAGGATGAGGTACTGGTCCGGCTGGCCCTCGACGTCTACAGGGATCAGTTGCAAATCATCAGGGGCGAGTTCCGCGAACATGGATGCGATCCGGACATGGACGACCGGGATGTTGAGGCCTGCTTCCGTGTAGTCCAGCGGCGTACCCGCGATCTCGATGGGGATTCTCAAACGCCCCATGATGTGGACGGGCATTCCCCTCCAGAACTCATAGTCGTCCACTTTGATGCCCTGAGTGTTTCGGGGCATCGCCAGGTGCCAGCGGTTCGGGAACGTCACGTCGTCAGCCAGCTTGAAGTAACGCTGAGCCATGAACTTCACTTAGCGCGACTACCGCCGGGTAACGAGATCGAGACGCACCACATCGCCACCATCCGCAACGAGAAGTCCACCGCGCGCAGGCCCGACTCCGGAAACTGGCCAGGCAGATCGCCACGCCGGAAACAGAATTCAAGCAACCCGTCACCCAACCCAAGCCGCGATAAACGGAGCCCATGACCAAGCGGTTCTTCAGACTGGCCGACGATCTGAAAGTCCCGCACCGCTGGGACCTCGACACGCCGACGGACAGTCAGGGCCGAAAGGTGGATGACGGGCAGTTCAGGCTCGGAACGCCCATCCACATCGCGGACCGCTTGAGAATTCCCGTCGAAGCTGCGGGCAAGCCGCTGGACTTCACAGAAGCGGGCATCATGATCCCGGTGGTCCATATACGGGTCGCGTCCATGTTCGCGGAGTTGACTCCGGACGAGGTGCAACTGATCCCCGTGGACGTGGAGGGCCAACCGGATCAGTACCTCATCCTGGTGGCCACACACCTGATCCGCTGTATCGACGAGCAAGCGTCCCGGATCGAACTCTGGACGCACGAGGACGGAGTGCCTCACAAGGTCGGTCAGTATGCCTCCGTGCGGGACATGCGCATCGACAAGACCAAGGTGGGAAGCGCACAGGTGTTCCGGTGCGAGGGATGGACCGGCCCGCTGATCGTCTCAGGGGAGATCAAGGACGCCTTGGCGGACATGGGAGCCAAAGGCACAAGGTTCGAGGAGGTCTAGACCCGGAGGGGCAGTGCTCGGATTGGGCCCGCGCAAGCCGCCCGTCCGGCGTATCCCTGCTACTCTCCATCGCGTCCAATGGAGGCTTCTTCCCAGCCCTCACCTTTCCCTGGGACTTACGGCACGTAGGCCCCGCCTCAGCCACCTCAGACATGTAGCAGCAAGCCCTTCTCTGGCCTCTTCATGAGCCTTCGACGCCCCTCGCTCTTTCCACGTGCCTTGCTCTACTCGACCTCTCACGTGGGGTGGTTCGTCCAGACCGTGCTGTGCCTGTGGCTGAGCCTGAACGGCTTGGGGTGCGCAACGGGGCAATCGGGGATGGGGGGAAGTGGCTCCTCCGGCACCGGGCTGACACCCGCCTTGAGCGAGCAGGAGCTGGAAGAGGCCACCAAGGCAGAGTCCTCCCTGCTGGCGGCTCAGGTAGCGTCCGTGGCCGGGGCTCTTCGAGTACCGGGAACTCGCCTCTCCTTCATCTTCTGGAACCAGCGCGGCGCCCTCACCCTCACAGGCTTCTCGGCAGAGGGGCTCGCCGCTCCTGCCACAACTTCAGGGGACGACGAGGAGACCCGGTTCGCGGTTGCCACCGTCCTCTCCCGCTATGCCCCTCGCCAGACGGGAGCGTCCACCCTCACACTGCAGCGTGATCCAGGGCGCTGGACGGTGGACTACGTCACAGCAGCCGCCTTGCGGCCCCCAGAGGCTCGCTCACTGCCACTGCTCCTGCGAGAGATTCCAGCGGATACGGTGCACGCAACCACCGATGGTCTCCGCCCCTTGCTCGCGGCTCTCCAGGTGCCCTCGGGCGGCGAGGCTCGGGTGGAGCTTGAGGCGAACCTGGACGATGGCCGGGTGGAGGGATGGCGTCTACGCCTGTTCCAAATCACACGAGGAGGTGGACCCCCTCGAGCACTCTCTCCCCAGGTCTCGCAGCAGGCAGTGCAGGTACTGCTGCCTTTCACCCTTGGACTCGGCCCTCGCACCGTCCGCCTGCGCCTGAAGTTGCTCCACGCTCCCCAGGAACACCAAGCACAGGGCTGGGTGGAGTCCGCCGAGGTGATGCACCAGCCACCTCCTCCCGAGGCCAACGCGGCCTTCGTGGCCGAGTACCGGGCGATGCACGAGCTCATCCTCTGGCGCTGGGGACGAGAGGTGGAAGAGGGCGCCCGTTGGCTGGCTCAGCGCGGTGTCGAGGAGCTGGCCTTCTGGTACGCAGGGGGTGTCCTGCTCAAGGGCGGCAGTTACCTGGCGCGCTGGTCCGGCTCCATCATGCGCCGGGCCCTGGGCCACGGCGGCCAGGCAGCGGCCGGGTGGTTGCGGACTGCGCTCGCACGGCTACCTGGAGACAAGAAGCGGGAGTTCGAGTGGCTCTGGGCCAAGCTGGAGCTGGAAGGCGAGCGCGCCCTCACCACCGAGGAGCGTGCTTCTTTGCGGGGGCTAGTGGAGTGTCCGACAAGTCATTCGACATAGTCGTGGGGAATGAATAGCTCTGGTGGATGAGGAGACGACCGCCGCACCTGATCCATCTGGTCCCCGAAGAAGCAGCGTACTTGGAGA
>NZ_JAHXBF010000036.1 GCF_020103695.1 Hyalangium versicolor | reverse complement strand
TAGGCGTCGACGTCAGCCGCGAGCAGATGGCCGCCCTTCACCTTGAGCGCTCCAACTTCCATGGTGAGTGGAATTACACCCTCCGGCCAAACTGAAACTTTATTTCTGCGCGGCTCCTAAACCCGCGACGGCACACGCCTTTCGAGGAATCGCGAGTAGATATGGGGACTCTGAGTCCACGGGCTAATCCTCGTCCATCTCCCGTGTCCCCTGCCGCCTCCTTGCGTCTTGGAGACATATTGGAGACGAGGTCAGGGGGGCACCATGCTCCAGGAAATTCGGTGAGAGCCCACCGAGAGGAATCTTTTCCGCGCTAAAGACTGTCTGATTTCAAGCTGTCTCCCCATTCGTTGGGGGTGCTTGCACCTGCTGTAGGGTCTCCCCAGATCCTAGCCGCCGCCCACTAGGATTAGTCTTCGAAACCTGAACACTCCGTACTGGTGGTGTGGGTTGTTGCCCTAAACAAAATATGCCCGGAGCTGTTCTTCTTATGAAAGCCTATCGCAATCTCTCGAATATTGCAGCGCTTGCTCTCGTTCTTTCGGCGGGGGCCGCTTTGGCAGCTGGAGCCGAATCCGGCATGGTGAATGACGGTGAATACATCACTGTCCCATACGGGACAGTCAATGACTGGGCAATATTGGTTTCGCCAGCGCTGATGGGGATTGAGGAGTACAACTCGGAAGGAGATAACTCTCTTCTGAGGGTTGAAGCCTACGTTACCCCAATCAATCAGTACACTTGGCGGGTAGTGGCAAGGTTCAAGTTCAAGTGGTGGAACACCAGCCCTGCCAATGGAATTTGGTACTCGGGTAGAGCGAATTATATCTTGGTCTACAAGTATTAGACTGGCCTGCCCCACGGCTACGCGAAGCTCACCACCACCCAATGATGCATGCACATATCTCCGGCGGCCAGGGTTGCGGCGATCAGGCTGCTGAACGACGCAACCCCAGATTTCTGGAGACATCCTGGAGACGGGGAGCGTGCCGCAGGAGAAACCCAGGGGGCTGAAAAGACGAAGGGTCTGGAATCGTTGAAGTGTCCCTCTCGATTCCAGGTCCCTCTATTGGCGAGGAGTACGGGACTTGAACCAGTGGCTCGAAGTTACGCTCGCAGTGCCACCACCGTGACGCCGTCTCCGCCCTCGTGGCTCTCGCCCGGACGGAACATGCGGATGTAGGGCGAGTTGGACAGATAGTCGCGGATAGCTTGCTTGAGCGCCCCCGTGCCGTGACCGTGGATGATCAGCGCTGCTTCCTCGCCACTGCGCATGCCCTGGTCGAGGAACTGCTCTACCTCCGTCAGCGCCTCGTCCGCTCGCATGCCTCGCACGTCGCAGCGGAAGTTCGTTGCCTTCACCTCCGCGGGCGCCGCCGCCGAGGCCTTCTTCAGCGCCACTTCCTGCTTGTTGCGCTCCGGGAACTTCTGTTGCGGCTTCGCCGTCCGTGAGCCCGAGAGCTCCGATACCGGCACTCGCATCTTCAGCAGCCCCGCCGCCACCAGCGCCTCGCCGTCGTGCAACTCCAGGATCTCCACGTCCTTGTCGAATCCCGAGTGCCGCACCCACGCTCCCACCTTCAGCGTTGGCGGCTGTGGCGCTTGCACCTGGTAGAGCTCCGCTCGCGCCTCCTTGGCCCGCTTCGCTGCCTCCTCAGCCCGCTGCTGCAGCGCCGCTCGCGCCTCCGCCGCCGCTTTCTCGTTGCTTTGCGAGCGCAACGCCTGGAGCAGCTCCTTCACCTCCGCCGCCGCGTGCTCGCTCGCCGCCGCCACGTCCTCGTTGAAGCGCATCATCTTCTCCTTGCGCTCCTTCTCGAACGCCTGCTTCTGCGCCTCCAGATCCTTGCGCAGCTTCTCCGCAGCCTCCGCCGCCGCCTTTGCTTTCTCCAACTCCTCCGTCAGCCGCCGCCGCTCGTCCTCGGCCGCCGCCAGCGCCTTCGCCAGCGGACCGCCCGCGTTCATCGACAGGTCTCTCGCGCGCTGGCAGATGCGCTCCGGCAACCCCATCCTCGCCGCCACCTCGATCGCCGAAGACGCTCCCGCCGCTCCCAGTTGCAGCCGGTACGTGGGCGCCATCTTCTTTGCATCGAAGCCCACTCGCGCGTTCAGGAAGCGCTTGTCCATGTGCGCCAGCGCCTTGAGCTCCTCCAGGTGCGTGGTGACGAGCACCACCGCGCCCCTCTCCAGCAGCTCCTCCAGCACCGCGATCGCGATCGCCGCTCCCTCGCGCGGATCCGTGTCCGCCGCGATCTCGTCGATCAGCACCAGCGAGCCCTTGCTCACCTGCGCCGCGATGTCTCGCAGGCTCACCACGTGCGCGCTGAACGTCGACAGGCCCTGCGACAAATCCTGCGCATCGCCCACCGTCGAGTTCACCGAGCGGTACAGCGGCATCCGCGAGCCGTTCTCCACCGGAACCGGCAGGCCGCAGCGCAGCATCAGCGAGCACAGCCCCACCGCCGTCAGCGTCACCGTCTTGCCGCCCGCGTTCGGACCGGACACCACCAGCGCCCGCGCCTCGCCCGACAGCAGCACGTCGTTGGACACCACCTGCGTGCCCTTCAGCACCAGCAGCGGGTGACGCAGCTGGTACAGCGTCAGCTCATCCACGCCGGCGAACGTCGGCGCGTGCGCGTCCAGGTCCGCCGCCAGCATCGCCGCCGCCTCCGCCTCGTCCAGCTCAGCCACCGCCGCCAGCCCCTCCAGGACCCGATCCGCCTCCTTGCCAAGCTGGTTCGACAGCTCCTGCAGGATCCGCCGCTCCTCCTCGGCCACCACCGACTGCGCGATCGCCAGATCGTTGCCCATGCTCACCATCGCCTGCGGCTCGATGAAGAGCGTCTGACCCGTCTGGCTCGCGTTGTGGACGATGCCTGGCACCTCGCCCCGGAAGTTCGAGATCACCGGCACCACGTACCGCCCGTTTCGCAGCGTGTAGTAGTTCTCTCGCAGCTTCGGCAGGAAGCCCTCGTCGTGCAGCAGCTCGTCCAGCCGCGTCTTGATGCGGCGGTGCAGCCCGTTCGCCCGGTCCCTCGCTTCCTTCAGGTCCGGACTGGCCCGGTCCGAGATGGTGCCGTCGGGCTCGAAGCTGCGATCGATGCGAGACGCGAGCGCCTCCAGCATCGGGAGCCGGCGGCCCAGGGTCGCCAGCATGGGGACTGTCTCCTCGCGCTCCTCCAGCGCCTCGCGGGTGCGGGCGAACGCATAGAGCAACTGCGCGGAGGCGATGAGTTCTCTGGGTTCCAGCAGGCCTCCCTTGGAGGCCCGGTTCACCGAGTCCCTCAAGTCACTCACCCCTCCGAGGGGGAGGGAGAACTGCTCCTGGGACAGCGAGCGCGCCTCGCCGACGAGGGACAGCGCGTCCGTGACTTGATCCTCGGTGTCCAGGAAGGGGCGGGCCTGGGCGCGCTCCTTGCCAGGGGCGGTCCGACACCGTTGGGCCAGAGCGCGGAGCACCTCCGCGAAGCCGAGATCCTCGAGGGTTCGTTGGGCTATCTGCACGGACATGGTTTCATGCCTGGCCCTGGGGGCCGTCAAGGGAACATTGAGGGGGCCTGCTGCCTCTGTTATCAGCCGCCCATGGTGTGGCTCATGCTTGTGGGCGCTTTGGCGGGCGCTCTGGACGCCCCCGCGAACAATGCCCTGACGCAGGCTCTGGCTCGCGAAGAGGCCGGAGACTCCGCTGGCGCCCTCTCGGAAATGGAGGCCGTCATTCATAGCTGGCCAGCCTGGGAGCTGCCTCGAATCGAGGCTGCCCGGCTGATGCTCAAGCTGGGAGGAGAGCTGGACCGCATCGAGGCCCACCTGGATGTCGCCTCCGCGCTCGCTCCAGAGAATCCTCGCGCTTATTACCTACGTGGGTTGCTGTGCGAGGAGAGGGGACAACCCCTGCTTGCTGCCCAGGCCTACGAGACAGCGCTCCTCTATCGCCCCTCTTATGAGGAGGCCCGCTTCCGGGCCGCGGGCCTCTGGATGGCCCAGGGCGACTGGCTCAAGGCCGAGTACCACTACCGCTTCCTCACCAAGGCCCGGCCCGAGTGGGTGCAGGTGCGTCTGTTGCTGGCCCAAGTGCTGGAGCAGCAAGGGCGGGTGGGGGATGCAGAGCGGGAGTTGCTGGCCGCGCGCCAGTTCCAACCGGACAACGTGCTGGTGGTCCGGCGGCTCGTCGAGCTGTACGAGCGCACGGGCCGGGAGAAGCTCGCCCAGAAGCTGCGCAAGGCCACCGAGGAGCCCGCGCCCAAGCGTCGCCTGCGGACGCTCCAGCCGTCCCGTCGGTAGCCGAGCGGACGGTGAGGGCCCTGGCCGATTGCGCTGCGAGCGCCGACGCATAGACTGCGCGCGCCTTGAAGACCGCCAACCTCGCCATCGTCTTCACCGACATTCAAGGGTTCACCGAGCGCACCAGTCGGCAGACCCATGAGGAGAACCAGCGTCTCCTCCGGGTTCACCATGATCTGTTGGCGCCGCTGTTCACCGCCTTCGGTGGGAAGATCCTCAAGTCCATTGGCGACGCGTTCCTCGTGACGTTCGAGTCGCCCACCCAGGCCGTGCTCAGCGGCGTGGCCATCCAGGATCGCCTCTGGCACTACAACCGTACCGTCTCCGAGAACGAGCAGCTCCACGTGCGCGTGGCCATCAACGTGGGCGAGGTGCGCGTCGAGTCCCAGGACGTCTTCGGCGAGCCCGTGAACATCGCCGCCCGTGTGGAGGGCATCACCGATGCGGGTGAGGTCTTCTTCACCGAGGCCGTCTACCTCTCCATGAACAAGGCGGAGGTGCCCTCGCAGGAGGTGGGCGCCTTCGAGCTGAAGGGCATTCCCGGGAAGATCCGTGTCTTCCGCGTCCCCAAGGGGCCCTACCGCATGGAGGCTCCCGTAACGCCGGTACCTGCTGCGGCCGGGGTTCCGCAGGAGGGGCCGCCGTTCGCGAACATGGCCCTGTCTCGCGTCAGTGAGCAGCCGGGCTCGGCCGGGGCCGCGCTCTCCGCGGTGGGCCAGCGTGCGGCCGTGGTGGGGGTTCAGGCCCGGGGGCTCGCGAGCCGGTGGCTGGCCGCTGCCTCGCGATTCCTCCAGGGGCTCCCGGAGCGCCTTCCCGCGCAGTGGCGCTCGCGAGTGCCTCCCGGAGTGACGGGGCGCCGCCTGGCCCTGGGCCTGGGTGGACTGGCATTGGTGCTGGGTGTGGCAGTGGTGGCGTTCGGCTCCAGTCCGGCGGAGCGGGCCATCGACGCCGTTCGGGAGGCGCCTCCTTCCAAGCGGGACTCGCTCACGGATGCGGCTCGGAAGCTCATCCGCGAGGAGGCCAAGAACCCCGAGCGTGCGGAGTATCTGTACGCGCAGCTCAGCGAGGCCCGAGGGGACATGCGCGGCTCGGTGGAGCACTACGTGTCCGCCGTGAAGGCCGGTAGCTCGCAGGCCAAGGATCGGATCATCGAGCTGCTGGAGCACAAGGAATGCGGTGTGCGTCAGGCCGCGGTTCTGGCCGTGGCGGTGCTGAAGCTCAAGGAAGCCCGTGGGGAGTTGGAGGATCTGGCCGAGCAGGACGGGCCGGAGGAGGGGGCCTCGAGCGGCTTCCTCGGGACGGGGCTGGGCGGCTGTAACTCGCGACGCGCGGCGCAGGAGGCGCTCAAGCGTCTGGGTGATGACTGAAGCGCTGGGGAATTCCCCAAGGCGCGGAGGGCTGTCGGGATGAAGGTGAAGACGGGACTGGACGTATGGGTGGAGCAGGGCTTCTCGGCGCTGAAGGGCCGGCGCGTGGGGGCCATTGTCAATCCCACGAGCGTGGACTCGCGCTTCCGCCACCTGGCGGATTTGCTGGCGCAGACACCAGGAGTCACCCTGGCCGCGCTCTTCGGTCCAGAGCACGGCATTCGCGGCGAGGCCCAGTACATGGTGGCTGTGGGCGAGGCGAGAGACAGGCGCACCGGCGTGCCCGTGCACAGCCTGTACGGCTCCACCTTCGAGTCGCTGTCTCCCAAGGTGGAGTGGCTCTCCGGGCTGGACGCGCTCGTGTTCGACATCCAGGACGTGGGCAGCCGCTACTACACCTACGTCTACACCATGGCGCTCTCCATGAAGGTGGCAGCCCAGGCCAAGGTGCCCTTCTTCGTGCTGGATCGGCCCAACCCGCTGGGCGGCACCGCGCTCGAGGGGAACCTGGTGGGCGAGCGCTACCGTTCCTTCGTGGGGCTGTACCCGCTGCCCAACCGCCACGGCATGACGGCCGGCGAGCTGGCCCGCTTCTTCAACGCCGAGTTCAAGATGGGCTGCGAGCTGACGGTGGTGCCGTGCGAGGGCTGGCGCCGGGAGATGTTCTGGTCCGATACGGGGCTGCCCTTCATTTCGCCCTCGCCCAACATGCCCACGCCGGACACCGCGTTGGTGTACACGGGCATGTGCCTGGGAGAGGGGACCAACGTGTCCGAGGGCCGTGGCACCTGCCGCCCCTTCGAGCAGTTCGGCGCCCCCTGGTTGGACGCGGATGCGCTGGTGGCTCGGCTCGAGAGGGAGCGCCTGCCGGGCGTCACCTTCCGCCCCGTAGGCTTCACGCCCACCTTCGACAAGTTCCGGGGCGAGTCCTGCACCGGCGCCTTCATCCACGTCACGGATCGGCAGGCCTTCCAGTCGCTGCGCACGGGCATCGCCATCTTCCAGGCCGTGCGCGACGTGGGGGGCGGCAAGTTCGCCTGGCGCGCGGATGCCTACGAGTTCGTGGATGACGTGCCGGCCTTTGATCTCCTGTGTGGCACGGATCAGGTCCGCCGGGGAATCGAGGAGGGTTGGCCCCTGGACCGGCTCGTGGAGGGGTTCTCCGCACAGTCGGACACCTTCGAGCAGCAAAGGAGGCCCTACCTGCTGTACTCTTGAGAACAGGGTCCCCCCGTGATCGGCATTCTCTCCGACAGCCATGGTGATCTCGCCGCCTTCAACGCGGCGTACGAGTTGCTGCGGGAGAAGGGTGCCCGCCGCTTCCTCTTCGCCGGGGGGCGCTACACGGATCTGGATTCATGGATCCTGGAGCGCCGGGAGAAGTCTCGCGGAGGCCGCGAGTACTCGGACATGGACTTCCTGGCAGATGTCACGCAGTGGCTGTCCTCCAAGGACGCCTTGCCCCGGCCTCCCGCCTTCGGCGAGGTTCCCGCGGACGTCTCCGCCGAGGAGGATCGCCGCCTGGTGCTGGAGAGGTTCTCTCGCGTGCCCGAGCGCGACAGCCTCCAGTACATGGATCCGAACATCCCGCGGAAGATGCTGGACATGGTGGGCGATGCGCTGTGCTGCCTCGTCTACGACAAGAACGATCTGACGCGGGACGATCTGCTCAACGCCTCGGTCTTCATCCACGGCAAGGAGTCCGAGCCGAACGTGGTGCAGATCGGCCCTCGCTTCTTCATCACTCCGGGGCGGCTGGCCGGGGCGGCCGAGCAGACGTGTGGCCTGCTGGAGAAGGTGGACCGCAACCTGAAGTACACCGCCTTCCGGCTGGACGGATCCGTGGTGCTGGAGCCTCGGGAGCTCCAGCTTGGGCGTGGGACGAAGCTGCAGGTGAAGTGAGGTGGCCTTGCGGGTCGCGCTGCTGGGAGGTTCGTTCAATCCGCCTCATGTGGGCCACCTGCTGGCCGCCCAGTACGTGCACGCCACGCAGGAGGTGGACGAGGTATGGCTCATGCCCGCCTACCACCACCCCTTTGGCAAGGCGCTGGCTCCCTTCGAGCACCGCGTGAAGATGTGCGACCTGCTCTGTCTGGACACTTCCGGCTGGTTGAAGACGAGCCGGGTGGAGGAGGCGGTCGCCCAGAGCGGAGGCGCAGGGTACACGGTGGAGACGCTCGCCTATTTGAAGGAGCGTTACCCGGAGCGGAGCTTCTCGCTGATCATCGGCTCGGACATCCTGAAGGATGTGCCGAAGTGGAAGAGCTTCGATCGCATCGAGCAGATGGTGAGGGTGCTGGTGCTCTATCGCGCCGGTTACCCAGCGCCGGGCACGCTGGGGCCACCGCTGGCTGAAGTGTCCTCCACGCAGATTCGCGAGATGCTGGCTCGCGGCCAGCGGCCCTCGGAGCTGGTGCCTCGCCAGGTGCTCGACTACGCGCACCAGTCGAACCTCTACGGGCTGTGAGCTTCGTCAGAAGGCCAGGCCCACCAGGTGCAGCGGCTTGGAGCACTGATTCGCGCTGCTTTCTTCCACGCACGAGTCGAAGCGGTAGGCCACCTGGTAGAAGAGGCCCAGAGGGATCAACTGCCCGAGGGTGAGCTGGAGCCGGACCGCTCCGCCCGCGGCCCGGTGGTTGTCCTTGAAGTCCGTGCGAGCCCAGGAGCCGAAGCCCTCCACCTCGAGCTGGTTCACGAAGAGCGAGGGCAACAGGTACAGCGTGGAGGCCCAGCCGTAGTCGACGATGAAGCGGTAGCGGTAGAGCGCGTTGCCGATGACGGCGTGACGGGCCCGGAAGGTGATGTCCTCGTAGCCTCGCAGGTATTCGGAGAAGGCCAGGCCGGGCTGGTACTGCCGTGAGAGCCCCCGATCGCGGTTGTCCTCGGACTGGAAGAAGGGGGCGCCCGCTGCGATTCCGCCCACCTCGAGCAGTCCGTTGGGTGCGCCCGGCAGGAAGCGGCCCGCCACCGAGAGGTACAGGTTGTCCCTCTTGAGCCCCGGCAGTCCGCCCAGGTAGGTCTCCGCCTCGGCGCGCACGTCTCCCATCGCGGAGTCGGTGCCGAAGGCCTTGGGGAAGGCTCCCGCGGACAGGGAGAGCCCGAGCCCTCGCTGCGTGCCTCCGTAGGAAGTGCCCTCTCCGGCGAAATAGGCCGTGGCGATCTGCGGACCGAAGAGGGAGGTGACGTTCTCGCGGGTGCCGTCGGCCGGATCGAGGAACTGCCGCCTCAGGCCGAGGAGTCCGAACGCGACCGGCGTGGTCCAGAAGGTGCGCGAGCCGGTCAGCGAGGCCTGGATGTCCTCTTGATCCTCGTCCCGGGCGTAGGCGGCATCGGTCTGGAGGTACCAGGGAGCCAGCACCGCGTTGCCGTAGCTCACCGAGACGCTCGGCATCGGCCTCTCCACGCCCGAGTCATAGAGGGCGTTGATGGCCCACGCGTGGAAGCCGAGCCGATCCTGCCCCGCGAGCGAGATCAGGCCCACCACCTGGAGCTTCTCGGTGTCTTCGTTCTTGAAGGCGTACACGAACGGGACGCGCAACTCCGGGTAGAAGAGCCGCTCCAGCCGTGAGTAGGGCACATCGGACTGCACTTCCACTTCGGGCGCTGGGGGCACCACGGCCAGCGGGGCGTCCGCCAGCGGAACGGTGGCCAGGGTGAGGGGCGCAGAAGGCGCGGGAGGCACAGCCTCGGTGGCTGCTGCGGTGGGGGCGTCCGAGGCGGGAGCATTCGAGGCGGGAGCGTCCGAGGCTGCGGGCGGGGCTCCGGGGAACTCGGCGAAGGACTCGGGTGAGGGGGGAGAGCCTGGAGCCACCTCGGGTGGATGCGCCGCCGGCGTCTCGGGAGCGGAGGCGGATGGGGGAGGAGGAACGGTCTCGGCAGTCCCGGGCGCAGGCGATGCGGCCACTGCTGTCTGGGGCGGGGGCTCCGCAATCGCCACGAGCGGTGCCCGATCGAGCGAGAAGTCCACGCCATCGCGGTTGAGGAACACCACCTGCCCGTCGCCCGTGGGCTGTGCATCCATCACCAGGTGCGGTGCGTCGGTGATGCGGTGGAGCTCTCCCGTGGAGAGCCGCAGCAGGTGCGCCTGCAACCGCTGGTCATGCTCGCGCAGGAAGAGGATCTGGTCGTCATCCACCCAGGTGGGCGAGTAGTTGAAGCGCCCGTCCCGGGTGAGCCAGCGTACGCTTCCGTCCTGCTCGCGCAGCGCTAGATCCCAGCCATCGGGCCCGCGCATCGCGAACACCACGCGCTGCCCGTCCGGAGACACCGCAAGGGCCCCGAGCGAGATGTGGCCCTCGAACTGGGTGAGCGGCTCCTGCTGGCCCGTCTCCAGGTTCAGGCGGTAGAGGTTCGCGGTGTCTCCGCCTCGGACGTCCACGAAGACGTAGCCCGTGCCGTCCGGCGTGACGCTGCCGCCAATCCCGTCTTGGATGTCCCAGGTGCGCAGGACGTCGCCGGTGCGCGCGTCCACCCGCCACAGCCGGGAGATGAAGGCACCCTGGCTGTTCACGTCGGCGCCCACCAGGTAGAGCAGGGCGCCATCGCGCGTGAAGGACAGGCCGCTCATCGCCGTGGGGCTGCTCACGATCCACGTGCGCCCCGGCAGCAGCAGGGTGAGGCTTCGGGAGAAGCGCACGGAGCCATCCCGCTCGCGCACGGTGAGGTGGGAGGTCTCCTCGCGCCCCACGTGGATGAGCGCGATCGCCCCGTCCTTCGGCGAGGCCGCCATTCGCGCGAAGTACCCCACCTCCGGCGTCATCACCGTCTGGGTGGCCGGGCGCTCCCTCCGGACGAGCTCCTTCTTCAAGGCTTCGGTGTACTCGTCGAAGAGCCCGCCGATCGTCTTCCCATACACGCCTCGGAATCGCAGCGTGACGCCGAGGGGCGGGGCCCAGGCACCGCCCTGCTCGTTGATCAGCTGCCAGAGCTTCTTCTCGCCGTAGGTGTGCGCCAGCCATGCGATGAAGTGGCTGCCCGTGAGGTAGTTGCCGCCGAACGGGTCCGCCTGCCGGTGCTCGGGAGACATGTGGCCGGGGTTCAGGTCCCCTCCACGCTCCTGCACCAGGGACTCGAACCAGCCGCGCCAGATGGGGCTGTGGGGGCGCCCGGTGTCCTTGTCGAACTGCCCCTCGTAATAGGTGGCCAGCCCCTCCAGGAACCAGGACTCGGTGAAGATGTTGGGCTGGAGCAGGCCGCCGGTGAGCACGTTGAGGCCCCGCCAGATGCCCTCCTCCTGCTGCATCTGCACGTAGTGGACGGCCTCGTGGCAGCCCACGTCGCCCAACTCCGTTTCGCCCAGGTCCATGAAATGGAACAGCTCCATGCTCATGTGCGATGGCAGCACCATCTGTTGGGGGGTGCTCACCAGATCCGGCTGGACGTACGCGTTGTTGAAGCCCGCGCTCGTCATATAGATGAGCAGCCGATCCCTGGGCTGTTTGCTCCACGCGAGCCCTCTCAGGCGGTCCACACAGGCCTCGACGCGGGCGGCGACTCGCAAGGCGGCGGGCTTGAGCTGCTCCGGGTAGTACAGCTCCATGGAGCGGGTGGTCAGCTTCCGCATCTCGTCCCGGGCGAAGGACGCCTGTACTTCCTGGGAAAACCGGGGTGAGACGAAAGCGCACCCCGACGATAGCAGGAGCAGGCAGGCGAGGAGGGGGGAGCCCCGGGGCCAGCGACGGAGCGTGAGCATGTCACCATCCTAGGGGCACAAGTCGTAGCCAAGGCCACGTTTTTCACGATAAGGGGCCCCCCACGCTCTACACACTCTCCAGGATGTGACATGGCCCAACCTGTCCCTCAGGATCACCCCGTTCCGCAGCACGTTCACCAGGCGCAGGCGCAGCTCGCCGCCGCGCTCGAGAAGGTCGAGGGCAAGCCCGTCGATCTGCTGACGGCCCCCTGGGCGGACGTGGAGAAGGGCATCAGCAAGTTGATTGGTGGACCGTTCCAGCCGAACCAGCCGCAGCACCAGGCGTTGGCGCTGGGGCTGGCGGGGGCCTTCGCGGGGCGGATGATGGCCGAGCACCGGGCCTTCTGGTTCCCGAACCGGGACTCGCCGGAGGGGGCCACGCTGGGGTTCCCCGAGGCCATCATCATGCTGTCGCCGTTTGGCGCGGTGATGGACTCGCTGAGCCAGGGCAAGCTGGCGAAGCTGGAGGATCTGGCCTCGGACATCCGCCGCTCGCTGGGGCAGGTGCGCTTCGGGGCGAACCCGGCGGCGTCGTTGAGTGGGCAGCCCAAGCTGGGGCCGGTGGACTACCAGCGGCTGTTCGATCCGGGCTTCCTGCAGTTCGTGGTGCTGGATCCGGCCAAGGCGAAGACGACGTTCGATTCGAAGCCGGACTCGCTGGCGCGTGACGTGAAGGACGCGCTCGGCCGCACGCAGCCGCCGCTGCCCAAGGAGGCGCGGGACCAGTTCGAGGGGCAGATTGTTCAGTCGCTGCAGCGGCTGGATGCGAGCAAGTCCCTGGCGGACCAGGTGGAGCGCGCGCCCCGGTTGGTGGAGTTGATGGCGCACATGGTGGCCACGGTGGGCGGCACGGGCTGCGCTCCCGAGGAGTTCTGGGCCGAGATCGTCCTGCCGCTGCTCTTCATCGGCGTGCCGCAGCAGTTCCCGCCGCTCGACGAGGACGAGGTGGAGGCCTACACCCAGGGCGCCGAGCCGCTGGCGCTCTTCGTGGATGTGGTGCCGCACGCCCATAAGGCCCCCGAGGAGGGGCTGCTGGGTGCGTTCGAGATGACGGAGATCGGTCTGCCGCATCCCTCGTTCCAGAAGGTGGGCGCGCTCCGGTTGATCCAGCTCAACCCGGCTCGCATCAAGGGCCTGATTGAGCAGTTCGATCCGGACAAGACCGCGGACGTGGTGAAGCGCTTCACGCAGTATGTGGCCGAGAAGTCCGGCAAGCCGGCGGCGGAGTCTCCGCAGAGCAAGGAGATGCTCCAGGCCGCCCTGATGCTGCTGACGGATCTGAAGCGCGCGGTGACGGGCACGCAGGGGCCACTGTGCCTGCGCCGGCTCACCGAGGCCGAGGCTGCCTCCGAGCAGGCCCTGGCCCTGGTTCGCCGTGCCATGCAGGGCGGTCGCATCATCCTCACGACCTAGCCGCGGACCCGGGTCACGGGAACACCGTGGGGTCCACGGCCGGGGTGCTCGAGGTCGCGGGCCCCTCGGCTCGGTGCGGGTCCCCCCGTCGGCGGACGGGTCCTCCCGCACCGGCCGTCCCACTCTCCCAGGGCACACGGTGCGGGTTCCGTGGCCATTCATCCCTCGCGAGGATACATGCTGTCCGCGATGGCTCCCCTTGCCTCCGAGCTGAGCTCGCCCGTGAATGCCATCCCCCAGTCAGGCAGTGGCATCGGCGTACGGGCGCTCCAGGTCCACAGGACCTTCCCCGGTGGTGTTCATGCTCTGGAGGGCATCGATCTCGACATTGTCCCGGGCTCCTTCGTCGCGCTCGTGGGGCCCTCGGGCTGCGGCAAGTCCACCCTCCTGCGCATCATCGCCGGCCTGGATACCGCCAGCAGCGGCCGCGTGGAGCTGGAGCCCTCCTCGGGTCAGGTGCTCGCCTCTCGGGCTCCCATCGCCTACGTCTTCCAGGACGCCCACCTGCTGCCTTGGCGCACCGTGCTCGACAATGCCGCGCTCCCCCTGGAGCTCTCTGGAGTCAGCAAGCCCGAACGCCATGCCGCCGCCCGCGAGGTCCTCGCTCAGGTGGGGTTGGGCGAGTTCACTGCCCGTCATCCGGGCCAGCTCTCTGGCGGCATGCGCATGCGGGTGTCGCTTGCCCGGGCGCTGGTGACCCGGCCTCGGCTGTTGCTCATGGACGAGCCATTTGGTGCCTTGGACGAACTCACCCGGGGACGGTTGGATGAACAACTCCGTGGGCTGTGGCACGAACTCGGGATGACCGTGCTCTTCGTTACCCACTCGCTCTCCGAGGCCGCCTGGCTTGCCGAGCGCGTGGTGGTGTTCTCCCCACGTCCCGGGCGCATCGTCCTGGACCGAGTGTTGGACCTGCCTCGCGAGCGATCTGCCTCCCTGCGCCTGGAGCCGGCTTTTGCCCGTGAGGTCCAGGTCCTCTCCGATGCCATGGTTCGAGGAGGCGCCTGATGCGCGGCACCTTCCTTCGCTCCGTGGTTCCTCCGCTCGTGGCCCTCCTGGTGCTGCTGGCCCTGTGGGAAGGGTTGGTGCGCATCCTCGGCATCCAGGCCTTCCTCCTGCCTCCTCCTTCCGCGGTGCTCGCCACCGCGGCTCATGATGCTCGGGAGCTCGCTGCCAGCGCCTGGGTCACTGCCGAGGCCGCGCTTCTGGGCTTCGGCTTGAGCGCTCTGGCCGGCGTGCTCGTCGCGGTGGTGCTCGCGTCTTCACGGCTGCTCGAACGCGCGCTGTACCCGTACACGCTCTTCCTCCAGACGGTCCCCATCGTCGCCGTGGCGCCGCTGCTCGTCCTGTGGTTTGGCCCTGGGCAGCGAGCCGTCGCCGCTTCGGCTTTCATCGTCTCGGTGTTCCCGGTCATCGCGAACACGCTCAGCGGACTGCGCTCGGTGGAGCCCGCGCTGCGCGACATGTTCCGGCTCTATGGCGCGCGGCGGATCGCCACGCTGCTCAAGCTGGAGCTGCCCGCGGCCCTTCCTCACATCTTCACAGGGCTGCGCATTGCCTCGGGCCTGGCCGTCATCGGGGCCATCGTCGGCGAGTTCGTCGCGGGCTTTTCGGAGGGGACGGCGGGCCTGGGAATCCTGGTGCTCGCGGCCTACCGGCAGCTGCGCACGGATCTCATGTTTGCGGCGGTGCTGTGCGCCGCGGGGCTGGGTATCGTCCTGTTCGGGACGGTGAGCCTGGCGGGGACTCGCCTGTTGCGGCATTGGCATCCCTCGGCCTCATGAGGTTTCAACCTGGGAGGAAGCATTCATGAAGAAGCTCTCTTGGATGGCGGTGCTGTCTTGCCTGGCGGCACTCTCCGCGGGCTGCAGCAAGGACAAGGACAAGGCTCCTCCCACGGGAACGGAACCGGCGGCCAGCAAGACGGTGGCTCCGAAGCCTGCGCCCACTCGGGTGAAGTTGGCGCTGGACTGGGTTCCTGAGCCTGAGTTCGGAGGCTTCTACGCCGCGCGCGAGAGCGGCGCCTTCACCCGTCATGGCCTGGAAGTGGAGGTGCTAGGCGGTGGCGCCGGGGCCCCTGTGACGCAGATGGTAGGGGCGGGCCAGGTGGAGTTCGCCACCACCAGCGCGGACCAACTGCTGGTGTCTCGCGCCCGAGGGGTGGATCTGGTGCCGCTGTTCGCCGTGTACCAGGTCTCTCCGCGCGCCATCATGGTGCACGCCTCGCGGGGGATCACCTCGATGGAGCAGGTGTTCACCGGGGGCACGCTGGCCATCGAGCCTGGTGCTCCGTTCGGGGCCTTCCTGAAGAAGAAGTTCGGCTTCGACAAGGTGAAGATCGTTCCCTACGACGGCGGCGTGGCGCGCTTCGTGGCGGACAAGGACTTTGCCCAGCAGTGCTTCCTCACCTCCGAGCCGCTCGCGGCGAAGAAGCAGGGCTCGGATCCGGTCGTCTTCAAGGTGGCCGATGAGGGCTTCAACCCGTACGCCACCGTGGTGTTCACGAGGCGGGAGCTCGTGCAGAAGTCGCCCGAGCACGTGCGTGCCTTTGTCGAGGCCGTGCGCGAGGGCTGGAAGGCCTACCTCGAAAACCCCAAGCCGGCCAACGACATCATGGCGAAGCTGAACGCCACCATGGACGCGGAGACGTTCGCCGCGGTGGCCGAGGTGCAGAAGCCGCTCATCGAGACGGAGGAGACTCGGGCCAAGGGGCTGGGCGTCCTGAGCCGCGAACGCTGGGAGACGCTGGGCAAGCAGTTGGTGGACCTGGGGCTGCTGGACAAGGCTCCGTCGGTGGACGAGTACCTGCTTCCCGAGTTCACGGGGGCTGGGGCCGCCACCCCCTCGAAGTGAGGGCATCCTCGGCGCGGTCTTCGCGCCCCGAAGGTGCTATAGAGGGGGGCAGCCGTTGAGCCGGAAGGAAGCCATGAGCACGGAGTCTCAGTCGTCCGCAGTCTCGCCGCAGCCGGGAGCCGCCGTCGTCCAGGCGGGCTCGGGAGCCATGTTCGACAAGATCGCGCGGCGTTACGATCTGTTGAACCGGCTGATGTCGTTCGGTGTGGACCAGCGCTGGCGCAACAAGACGGTGGACGCGCTCGAGCTGAAGCCGGGAGCGCGGGTGCTGGATCTGGCCACTGGGACGGCGGACCTGGCCCTCAAGGTGATCAAGCGCCATCCGAAGACGACGGTGGTGGGACTGGATCCCTCGGTAGGGATGCTGGAGATCGGCCGGCGGAAGGTAGCGGAGCTGGGCTTGACGGGACAGTGTGAGCTCCAGGTCGGGGATGCTCAGGAGCTTCCGTTCCCCGAGCGCAGCTTCGATGGGTTGTGCATGGCGTTCGGTATCCGCAACGTGCCGGACCGGGCGCGCGCCCTGCGGGAGATGGCGCGAGTGGTTCGGCCGGACGGCCGGATCGCCATCCTGGAGTTGTCCGAGCCGAAGGGAGGCATTCTCGGTCCGCTGGCGCGGTTCCAGATCCGCACGGTGGTGCCCTGGGTGGGCAGTGTGCTGTCGGGGGCCAAGGAGTACCGCTACCTGCAGCAGTCCATCGCGGCGTTTCCGCGGCCGGAGGTTTTCGCGGACATCATGCGCGAGTCGGGCCTGGAGGTGCTGCAGGTGCAGCCGCTGACTTTCGGCGTGTGCTGCCTGTACGTGGCCCGGCCGAAGCCGACGGCAAGCTGACATCGTGCTCTTCGGGCTGCTTTGCGGCTCGAGAAGGCGGGGCCTACAATTTCAGGCATGGACACCCTCAAGGCTGAAGTCCGCAACGGTCGCCTGGTCCTCGACGTGCCGACCGAGCTCCCGGAAGGGACGACGCTCGAACTGGTCGCCGCCGATGGGGGGGACGAGCTGTCCGAGGAGGAGCGGCTGGCGTTACATGAGTCCCTCTCCCAGTCATGGGAGGAGGCTCAGTCCGGCAAGCTGATTTCCGCTCAGGACGTGCTGGCAAAGCTTCGCGCGAGGAAATGACGACCCAGGTTCAGTTCACCCCTCGGGCCGAAGCGCAGGTGAGCGAAGCCGCCCTGTGGTGGAGAGCGAACCGGCTCGCCGCACCTTCTCTCTTCGAGGAAGAGCTTGCCATGGCGCTGCAGTTGCTGGGCGCCTTGCCGGACATCGGCCGTCGGTACACGCACCCGAGAATTTCGGGAGTCCGTCGGCTGCTCATGCCGCGCATCCGTTATCACCTCTACTACGTCCATGATGAGCGGGGGAGGGTGGTCATCATCCTGTCGCTCTGGAGTTCTGTGCGAGGAAGAGGCCCTCAGCTTCGGTAGCAGGGATCTCCCTCTGCGGCGGTCTCACCACATTCCGTGGGCTTGCAGCAGCTCTCCGAGCGGTTTCGTCTGTGTCCGGTGCGCTTCGAAGAGCTTCGCGGCGGCCTCGCTCGTGGGCTTGGACCAGATGAGGCGCTCGCGCCCGTCTCGGAGTTCGGTTCCGCAGAGGATGAGCGAGGCACGCAGCGCTTCCGCGGAGCCGAACGCGATGTGCTCGAACAGGAGAGGGTTCTGGCTCGTGAGGAAGGCCTGCCTCGCTCCGAGCTCCCGGATGCAGGCCTCCACCCAGCGAGGATGCAGACCGTTCGCCAACTCGTCGGCGATGGCGAAGTCCTCGTTCACGTCCAGGTAGTACAGGAACGAGAGCAGCCGCTTCTGACCGTATCCCAACTGCGCCTGCGTCAACTCCGTGCCATCCGGCCGGGTGAAGCGGAAACTGAATTGGCCAAATCCCAGCCGCCCGCCGTTCTCGTATGTCCGCTTCTCCAGCACCTCCACCCGGAACCGGCCCGATGCAAACCCGGCCAGCGAGGTGAACCGGGCCAGGAAGCTCTGGGCGATCGCGTCATGGGTCACTTCGAGCGTACTCTTGGGGGGCTGGCGCTCCACCTGCGCGCGAAGCCAGGCCGGCATCCACGTGGGCAGCGCCATCAACCCCAGGGGGAACACTTCGTCCCCCTGCATCTCCATGGCGTACTTGATGGTGCCAATGTGCTCGAACATCCCGAGCGTCTCGTCGAACCGCGAGGGCGCCAGCAAGAACGTGCGGTGAAGGAGCTCCTTGAGCCGCTCCTTCATCGCGGGATCGATGTACTGCGCCACCATGAAGATCAGCGTCCACACCGAGCGATCCAACACCGACCAGTGCATGGACCGTGCGTAGGCGGATTGCCCATCCACCTCGCAATACAGCCCCGTTGAGTCTCCCCGCACCACGATCCGGGCCTCGGGCGCGCCGAGTCTCAAGGTTGCCTCGATGAGCGGCTCGAGGCTCGTCATCGCCCCCGGAGTCCGCAGAGGTATCAGCGCCGCGGCAACAGGAACTTCGGGCTTCGGCGTGACGGAGTTCCGCTGGTTCTGGGCGCGGACGTGGATCTCCATTCCCGGAAAGGCGAGTTCGTACTCCAGGGAGAACTCCTCCTCGACCAGCCCCGAGAAGTCCGAACAGAGGATGATTGAGATCAACTCCAGCAGCGTCGTCCTGCCGGTACCGTTGCGTCCCAGCACCAGGGTGCGAGCTGGACCGAACGTGAGCTCGGTGCCGGGGGCAACGCCCCGATACTTGTCGATCTTGAGCTTCGTGAGCTTCATACGGGCTGAACCGGGACCCTAGCCGCGATGACCGCGCGCTTCACCGCTCAAACAGGAGCTTTGTCAGATCGTCGAGTGCTTCAGGTGGGAGCCGGGAGCCGATCAGCCGGAGCGCTCGCTGAGAGAGGAGCCGGTACACCTCCGCCACCTCGGGAGACAGTGCCGCCAGATGGGCTCCCACCACGCCCGCATCCCCTCGGACGACGGGGCCGGTGAGTCCCCGAGCCAGTCCGCGAGCTTCCATGCCTCGCACCGACGATTTCATCAGAGGCAACAGCGCCGCGAGCGCCGCGTCCCCAGGGATACCAGCCTGGCCCAGCGCCTCCACCGCCGCGGACATGAGCGCCACGGCGCCTCCCGCGCTCAGCACAGCCCCCGCGTGGTAGGCGGCGCGGTGGCGCTCCGAGACCTCCAGCACCTGGAGTTCCAGCCCCTTTGCCATCTGCCGCAGCACGGCCTTCAAGGTTCGTGAGCGGGTGCTGATGGCCACCGCATGTCCCGCGAGCGAGTCCCTTGGATCCGAGACGGCGCAGAGTGGATGGAAGGAGCCCAGGGGCCGTCCTCGGGGAGTCCCCAGCGCCTGGAGCGACAGTGCCCCCGCGCAGTGCACCAGCGCCGCGCCCCGGCCCAGTGTGCGAGCCATCTCCCGAGCCACCTCGGGCACGGCCTTCTCGGGCACGCAGAGCAGGGCCACTCGCGCCTGCTCCAGTTCCCTGGGAGTGGCCGGCTTCAGCCCCAGTGCCTGCACACGGCCGCGTCCTTCTTGGGTCCGGCTGAGGACGCTCACGGGCCAGCGCTGCGCGGAGAGGGACAGCGCCAGGGCTCCTCCCAGGCGGCCTCCTCCCACCACGACGATTCTCGGACGTCTCGCGGCCATGCACCCTCGACCGGCTCTCTCCGCGGAGAGCCACGAAGCCGTGACGTTACCAGCCGGTGACAGGCGCCTGGAAGAAAGGAGGGTGAGGCAGATCGGATACGGCGTTGTCGTGGTCTTGGCACGGAGCAGTCGCGGTGTCGTGGCGGCTTCGCGGCAGGGTGCGGAGGACCTTCGCCGAGGTGATGCCATGCTGAAGCCCGACTCTGCTCCGCAGCTCATCGACCTGAAGAGTTCGATCGAGCACCCCATGATGCGAACCCTGTACTCCCTGGTCGAGCAACCCGTCGAACAGGCTCTCTCGCTCTCGACGCTGAACCGGCTCTACTCCCGCTTCCTCTCGCTCTACGAGCCCGACACGTACTTCCACACCGTCTTGCAGGTGCTCGATGTGGACTACAGCTTCACCGAGGAGGATCGCGCCCGCATCCCCGCCTCGGGTCCCGTCGTCGTGGTTGCCAACCAACCCTTCGGCTCGATCGAAGGCATGATCCTGGGAGACCTCCTCACGCGAGTCCGCTCCGACGTGCGGCTGCTCGGGAACCACGATTTCTGGAAGGTGCCCGAGGGGCAGCCGTGGAGCTTCCCGGTGAAGTCTGGCCGCGAGCCGGAGACCCTCCGCGCCAACGTGGCGCCCCTTCGGGCCAGCATGCGCTGGCTGGAGGCCGGGGGCGTGCTGGTGGCCTTCCCCTCCGGGACGATGTCGCACCTGGATCTGCGCGAAGGGCACATCTCGGATCCGCCGTGGCACCCGCGCATCGCGGCGCTCGTCCGTCGCACGGGCGCCACCGTGCTGCCCGTCTTCTTCGAGGGGCGCAACAGCATGCTCTTCCAGTTGGCCAGCCTCATCCACCCGCGCCTGCGCGCGGCGCTCCTGCCTTCCGAGTGCCTCAAGCGCAGCCACTCCACGATCGGCGTGCGCGTGGGCAAGCCCATCCGCCCGGAGAAGCTGGCGCGCTACGAGGACGATGAGACGCTGATCAGCTACCTGCGCTTCAAGACGTACCTGCTCGGGCGCCGCGAGAGCCCCATCCGGCCGCGGTTCCTGCCGGGGCTGCGCAAGGCCATCGCTCCCGCGAAGATGGAGCCGCTGGGTGAGGCCGTTCCGCCGGAGACGCTCGCCGCCGAGGTGGCGAAGCTCCCGGCCGAGGCGCTCCTGGCGGAGCACTCGGACTTCCAGGTGTTCATTGCCCGTGCGCCGCAGATCCCCCAGGTGCTGAGGGAGATCGGCCGGTTGAGGGAGAAGACCTTCCGAGAGGTCTCCGAGGGCACCGGCCGCGCGCTGGATCTGGACGGCTACGACGAGAGCTACCTACACCTCTTCATGTGGAACCACGCGAGCAACGAGCTGGTGGGCAGCTACCGCATCGGCCAGGTGGACGAGGCGCTCGCGCGAGGCGGGGCGTCGGACCTCTACACGAGCAGCCTGTTCAAGTACGAGGAGGGCTTCCTCCACAGGTTGGGCCCGGCGTTGGAGCTCGGGCGCTCCTTCATCCGCTCCGAGTATCAGCGCAAGCCCACCTCGCTGGCTCTCATCTGGCGCGGCATTGGCGAGTTCCTGGTGCGCAATCCGCGCTACAAGATCCTCTTCGGGCCGGTGAGCATCAGCCGGGACTACCAGAGCCTCTCGCGCCGGATCATGGTCGAGTTCCTGGCGCAGGAGCGCGGGGACGAGCGGCTCGGGGCGCTGGTGAAGGCCCGCAACCCGCTCAAGGAGCGCTTCGCGCGCGAGGAGCGGGCCGTGCTCGATCGCCTGGTGAAGGGCGTGGAGGATGTCTCGGCGCTCGTGACGGAGATCGAAGAGGACAACAAGGACATGCCGGTGCTGCTGCGCCACTACCTGCGCCTCAACGCGCGGCTGCTCAGCTTCAGCGTGGATCCGGAGTTCGGAGACTGCATCGACGGGCTCGTCGTGGTCGATCTGCGCACGACGGACCCGAAGATTCTCAAGCGCTTCATGGGCGAGGAGGGCTACCTGCGGTTCTCCTCCGCCTCGTAGGTCTGCTTCCCCTCGGAGGTTCAGGCTGCCCGGCTCTCGGGCTGGGCGGCCGGGGAGGGGGGAGCCTCCGAGGGGGGCTGCTGTCCATGCTGGCGCTGCCGGCGGTCATGCATGAGCTGCATCACCGCGGCGAGCACGGTGAAGGACACCCCGAGCGTGGTGATGAGGCCGATGCACGCCACCATGCCCATGGACTTGAGGCCGTTGTGGCTGGCGGCCAGCAGTGAGGCGAAGCCCGACACGGCCGTGAGCGTGGAGGAGGCCACGGCGGCGCCCACGCTGCGCAGCGCCACCGCGGGCGAGGTGCCTTCCAGGAATCGGTGGAGCAGGTAGAGGCCGTGGCTCACGCCGAAGCCCAGGAGGATGGGCAGGATGATGATGTTCATGAAGTTCAGGCGCAGATCGAAGAGCGCCATGAACCCCAGCATCATCGCCAGGCCCACGGTGAGCGGAATCACGGAGGCGAGCGCCAGTGGCACGCTGCGGAAGTCCGCGAAGTGCATCAGGAGGATCCACAGCGAGACGAGCACCACCGTGAGCCGGCCATCCGAGAGGACGATCCGAGCCAGCCGGGCATACAGCTGAGAGGGCCCGGCGGCCCGGAACTCCTTGCCGGAGGCCGTCTTGATGAGCCGCGTCTCGTCGGCGAACTGGATCATCAGCTTGCCGTTCATCAGATCGATGCTCGGGTAGATGAAGGTGAGGAAGCCGTGGTTCTCCGGCTTCGTGGTGGGCAGGTGGCGGAACTGCTTGGCGTAGATCTCCGGCACTTCGTTCACACCAAAGGGCCGCGCCGACAGCATCCGTTGGAAGGTGGCGGCCTTGTCCTGCACTTCGGGGGGGAGGGCGGAGACGTTCAACTCCTTCAGCTCCTCCTGCCACTCCGCGAGGATCTTCGCGTTGGCCTGGGCTCGCTCTGGAGGCGGCACGAAGGAGTAGAGGCTCACCACCTGCTCGATGGTGGGGTACTTCTCCTTGTGCCGGGTGAGCTCGTCGTAGACCTCCTTCGCCTCCTCGAGCGTCTTCGTGTAGACGGCGATGGGGTCGCTGGACATCTGGAAGCGTCGGCTGATCTCCTCCTGGAGCCGGACGGAGGGCTGGCCGTCGGGGATGAGCGCGCGGGTGTTGTAGTTGAAGCGGACGCCGTACTGGAGGCGCTCGAAGAAGCCGAGCTCCCGGCCTTGTGGAGGCTGGGCGTTGTTCCAGGGGATGGCGCACGCGCAGACGATGACGATGAGGGTGGTGCTCACGCCCAGCAGCAGGCCGGGACGCTGGAATCGGATCTCCTGGCCCGAGGCGTTGTGCGTGGCGGGCGGCTTCATCATGCCGATGAGTTTCTGGGGCAGCGCGGGACTGGCGCGCCCGATGAGCGCCAGCAGCGCGGGGCTCCACGAGAACAGGGTGAGGCCTAGGATGAGTGTGCCGCAGCCCGCCAGGAAGCCGAACTGGCTGAAGCCGCGGAACTCGCTGACCATGAGCACGAAGAACGAGCCGCTCGTCACCACCGCGGACACCATGGCGGGCCGGCCCGCGTTGATGATGGCATCCCGGATGGCGATGTCGTACGGCTTGCCGGAGCCCAGCTCCAGCCTCGTGCGGAAGACGAAGTGGATGCCGAAGTCGATGCCGAACCCCATCAGGATTCCGCCGAGGATGCTGGTGATCATGTTGAGCTCACCCACGGTGGCGTAGGTGAAGCCCATGGTGATGATGGTGCCGATCACCATGCCGCTCACGACGATGACGGTGGGGGCCCACTTGCGGAAGAAGGCGATGGTGATGCCGAGGATGGCCAGGAAGGCGATGAACGCCACCGGCTTGAGCGACTCCTCGATGGCGTACGAGTCATCCACCACCGTTTGATAGGAACCGGTGAAGCCATAGGCGACCGTCTTCGCGTCGCCCATCCGCTCATAGTCCTCGACCAGCTTCACGCCGCCGGCATTCGCCTGGGAGTACTCCGCCAGCATGCCGCGAAGGTGCTCGACATACTCCTTCGTCTTGCCGAGCTGGTTCATGTCCCACAACGGCTTGATGAGCAGCAGGAGCATCTTCCGGTCGGGGGAGATGTAGTAGTCGTCGGCGATGCTCTTCTTGCCGACGCTGGAGTACTTCTGGATGAGGTCCTGCAGGTCGAGCTTCACGGGCTCGGTCTTCTTCAGCTCGATGAAGAAGGGGTTGTTGCGGCGCAGCTGGTCCTTCAAATAGGCGCTGATGCGCCGCTTTCCCTCGGCCAGATCCTCCGTCTCGAGGAAGAGGACCATGTTGTCCTGGATGAACTCGACGGGGATCTTGTAGGTGATGAAGCGGACGTGCTCCGCGTCCGCCTGGAGCCGCTCCGCGAGATCATCCGAGACGCGCTTGAGGGTGGCCTCGTCCGAGGAGCGCAGCGCGAGCATGAGGTAGCCGCTGCCACCGACCATGTCGATGACGCGTTTGACTTCCTTCACCTCGGGGAGTTCCTGCGAGATGAGATCGAGCTGATTGGAGTTGATGGTCAGCTTCGATGTGCCCCAGGCGGAGACACCCAGCAGCACGAGGAGGACGAGGAGGACCCGGCCGGGTCTGCGAACCAGGAGTTCAGCGCAGGCCAAGGCCAGACGGTGAGAGGCAGAGGAGGGGGCGCTCATGCGGCGGTGACCGTATGGGTAGGCCGCCGTTCACCCAAGCAACTATCGGCTCACATTTTTTGACAACTCGATGGCGGCAGGTGACTCGCATGCAATGCAGTGCGGCCAGCTGCTCCCGCGAGAGCCGAACTCAAGCCAGCCGATGATGGCCGAGAACTCGCGGCTCTCGACGCCCCAGACCGCCTCGTTGAGCCCCTGGACTCCCGCGCCCCGCAGATAGTCGGTGAAGTCGTGGAGCGCCGTGAAGCGCTGCTCTCGCTCGTCCCGGGGCGCCCACAGCAGCAGGGGCATCTGTGCCGAGCCCGCGAGGCCGAGATCCGGCGTGGTCTCGGAGAGCGCTTGGGGATCCACGCCCGTGGCCCCCGCCATCAGGGCCACGGCGAACCGGTGCACGGGCAGTTGCCGGGCGTTGGGGAACTTCTTCAGCACCTGGGCCCGGTCTTCGGGACGCGTGGCGAGCTGCTCCAGCGTCACCCGGGAGATGGCCAGGAGCTGTTCGTTCGTCACGCGGGGATTGTCGAGGATGGCGCGCCGGAAGAGGCTCTCCACCGAGTCTCCCTCGAGTTCGAGGCCCAGTGCTTCATCCGCGTGCCGGAGGCGGGCGAGCATGGCCGCCGAGACTTGTTCCACCGCGCTGTCGGGTTCACCGCGCCACACCGGGCCGGGACAGGACTGTGCCTCACCGCGGCGGCTGGAGAGCGCCGAGACCACGACTGCGACCAGTATCAGCCTGCCCCAGGCAGCCCGGCTCCCGCGAAGCAATGAGCGCACCTCGTCCGTCCTTCGATAGCGTGAAGAGCATATCGAAGCAGCGGACCCTGACGGTGCACATGTCCAGCCGCCTTGCCCAGAGGCAAGTGCACCGGTCAGTCTTGATGCGATGCGCTATTGATGGGAGTTGGACGCGGGGGCGCCTCCTTGCGGCGATTCTTCAGCAGGCTCGGGAGCGTGAACGAGCTGTTCGCACAGTTGGCGCAGATGTGCGCCATCATGCTCTGCGGCCTTCACCGGGCGACTGAAGGTCAGATGGATGCGGATGCGAGGACGGGCCGCGAGCTGGAGCAGGTGGCCCACGAAGGTGGCGTCTCCTACCCAGTCCGAGTGCTCGTCCTCATAGCGGAGCGAGGCCGGCACGATCTGGATCGGCGTCCCCGCGACGGACTGGAAGAGGCCGGGACGGAAGTTCAAGGTTTCGTCGCTGCGGCAGGTCGTCCCCGTCGGGAAGTTCACGACGGAGAAGCCCAGGTCGAGCCGCTCGAGGATGGCCTCCGTGGCGGCCTTGCGGCTTCGGGCCGAATCCCTCTTCACGAAGGCGATGCCGGCTGCCGCGGCTCCGGGACCGATGAGCGGCCACCGTTTCACCTCGGCCTTCGCGAGGAAGAGGCAGGGGGTGGCCGCGCCGAGCGCGGCGATGTCGAGGTAGGAGTGGTGGTTGGCGACGATCAGGCAGCCGGGCGCCGGGAGCTGGCCCCTGACGAGGAGCTTGATGCCGAAGATCCAGGCACCGATCTGGGCGAAGCGGTGCAGGATCGCCTGGCCGAGGCGGATGCGTCGCTGGGGGCCCCACGGAGAGGCGACGAGCAACGTCAGCCTCGTCGCGATCGATGAGGCAAGCACGAGCAAGAAGAAAGCCATGAGCCGGAGCCCCGCGCGCAAGACATCCACGAGTCCGTAAGAGGACCCGACCAGCGAGGCGGCTACGCGTCCCTGAGTGTCTGTTCCCGGAGGCGTCGCGTTCACGCACGGAAAGCTAGCGTGCGCATGTCACGGCTCTGCTCCAACCGGGTTCCAAGTTCGCAGCGGCTCGGTGCCGAAGGGGTGGGGCACCGAACCTGCCGCTCAGGCCGCCACGAGCTGGAACGCGAGCTGGCTGTCCCGCACCGCCACCTGCACCCGGTCTCCCGCCACGAACTCGCCGGACAGGATGCGCTCGGCCAGCGGAGCCTCCACCAGCCGCTGCACCACTTGGCGCATGGGCCTCGCTCCGAGCTGCGGATCGAACCCGCCGGACTTCAGCAGGAGGCCCACCACATCCTCGCCGGCCACGTACTCGATGCCCCGCTCCGTCGCGAGCCGCTTGCTGCTCTCGGCCAGCAGCAGCGTGGCGATCCGCGCCACCTCCACCTCGCGCAGCGGGCGGAACGGCAGCCGCTCGTCGATGCGGTTCCACAGCTCCGGAGGCAGGGCCTTGCGCGCCGCCGCGCTGGCCTGGTCCATGTCGCTCTGGCCGCCCGCGCCCGCGTCCGCGCCAAACCCCAGCGCGCGGCCCGTGCGAGAGAACGCCTCCGCGCCCAGGTTCGTCGTCAGGACGATCACCGTGTTCGAGAAGTCGATGTGCCGGCCCTTGCCATCCGTCAGCCGGCCCTCCTCGAGCACCTGGAGCAGCAGCATCTGGACCTCACGATGCGCCTTCTCGATCTCGTCCAGCACCACCACGGATGAGGGGCGCCGCCGCACCGGCTCGGTGAGCTGGCCTCCCTCGCCAAAGCCCACGTAGCCTGCCGGAGAGCCGATGAGCCGCGACACGCCGTGCTGCTCGGACATCTCGCTCATGTCCAGGCGCACCAGCGCGTCCTTGTTCCCGAAGAGCACCTCCGCCAGCGCCCGGGCCATCTCCGTCTTGCCCACGCCCGTGGGCCCCAGGAACATGAACGAGCCCATGGGACGCCGCGAGGCGAACCCCGCGTAGTTGCGCCGGATGACCCGGGCAATCTTGCCGATGGCGTCCTCGTGCCCGATGACCCGCTGCGACAGGTCCGTCTCCAGGCTCAGCAGCCGCGCCGAGTCATTCAGCAGCAGCCGCTCCTCGGGCACTCCGGCCAGCTTCGCCACCACCCGAGCCACATCCGCCGGCTCCACGGACGTCTTGCCCTCGCGGCGGCAGCGCGAGCCCGCCAGGTCCGCCACGGAGATGGCCTTGTCCGGCATGAACCGGTCCGTCACGTAGCGGGAGGCCAGGGACGCCGCCGCCTCCAGGGCCTCGGACGCGTACTTCAGCCCGTGGTGCTCCTCGTAGCGGCCAATCACGCCCCGGAGGATCTCCACCGTCTCGGGCACCGAGGGCTCGTTCACCACCACTGGAGTGAAGCGCCGCTCCAGCGCCGGATCCTGGGTGATGAACTTCCGGAACTCGTCATGCGTGGTGGCGCCGATGCAGGGGAACTCGCCGCGCGCCATGGCCGTCTTCAGCTCGTTGGCCGCGTCCTGAGGCCCGTCGCCCGTGGAGCCCGCGCCCACCAGGGTGTGGATCTCGTCGATGAAGACCACCACCCGGCCGTCCGCCTTGCGCACTTCATCCTTGAGAGCGTTCAGCTTCTCCGAGAACGAGCCGCGCAGCTGCGTGCCCGCCACCAGGGACGCCATGTCCAGCTCGATGAGGATCTTCGTGGCCAGCGTGCCGCGCAGCGTGACGAGCTGCTGCGCCACGCCCTCCACCACGGCCGTCTTGCCGACGCCGGCCTCGCCCAGCAGGCACGGGTTGTTGGTGCGGCGCTTGCCGAGGATGTCGATGACCTCCTCGATCTCCTTGGCCCGTCCCACCACGGGATCCAGCTTCCCCTGTTGCGCCAGCAGGCTCAGGTTGCGGCCCAGGGAGGTGAGGAGCGGGTAGTTCTTCGCCTCCAGCACCAGGGACTCGCCCGCCTTGGCCTGCTGCGGGAAGGGCACGGGAGTGGGAGTCGGCCGGGCCGCCGGAGCCGGAGCCGCTGCCGGAGCTACCGGAACAGGAGCCGGGGGCGGCACGGGAATGGCACGGGCCACGGGAGCAGGAGGCAGCGGCTCGGCCACCTCGGGCGCCTCGTTCTGGCCCTCATCCTCATCGATTAGATCCCGCGGAGAGATCGCGGGCAGGGAAGGGCGGCTCGGGGTGGCCGGCCGGGGCAGGCTCAGCGCCACGGCGGACTGGGGCAGGGGCGTCGGCGGAGCACCCAGGGGGCGGCCCATCGGGTAGCGCGTCCCAATCGCATGGGGCGCCTGCTGGGTCCGTCCCGCCTGGAGCTTGCGAGGCATCCGGCCGCTCGTGAAGTACGAGAGCGCGGTGGTCCTCAGACCAATGAGGTCCACCCCGGCTTGGGTCAGCAGCTCGTTGGCCGAGCAGCGTACCCGCGCGAAGGCGATGAGCAGGTGCAGGCAGTCCGCCTCGCGCGAGTCGCACTGCTGGGCGATGACGCGGGCGCGCTGGCACAGCTCGCGCACCAGGGGCTCCTCCTCGGCGGGAGCCTCCGTCATGCGCTCCAGCAGCAGATCCTCGTCGATGCCCTTTTCCTTGAGGAGCACCTGGGCGGGATTGTCCACCGTGAAGAGCGCCAACAACACGTGGGCGGAGCTGAGTTTCTGGGAGACGCTCTGGGCAATGTCCTTTGCCTCGAGGAGTACCTGCGCGAGATCCGTGCTATCAACCATTGGCGCTCCGGCAAGCGGGCATTCGAGCAAATACACCCTCCCGATCCCGGTCGCAAAATTTCTGCTACAGCCCGCTACAAGGTAGGGGTAACCCCGCTAAATCCGTGGAATGTGGCAGGTTGCTCGCCTGTTCGGCGGCCCGACTGTCGTGGACCACGCAATCAGCAGGCAGCAACCGACGTAGAGTGGGTGCCCCTCTCACCGGCGCGTCGGGGTTTATCGTCCGTTTAAGAACGGGGCGTATCTTTCTGACCCTCACCATATGACCTCTCTTGCTCAACCCGCCCGCGTCCTCGTCGATCCATTCGACGGGATGGGGGCTGCTATCGAGGCCCGCCGCTGGGTGTGGCCGCTGCTCTTCTTGTGCTTCTCCGTGGCGCTGTCCGGCACGGCCTTTGCCATGCGCTGGGATGCGGCGCCGGCCACCCTCCAACGATTGGAGACGAGCGGCGAAATCAGCCGGTACTCCGAGAGCGAGATCGCCGACGAGATCCAGACGGCCTCGCGCAAGGCGCTGGTGGGGGGCATCGCCAAGGGCGTGTTCCTCATGCCGCTGCAGGTGCTGGTGCTGGCGGCGGTGCTGTGGTTCGCCGCGTGGCTGTTCGGCACGCCCACGGCGTTCGGGAGGCTGATGACGGTGGCGGCCATCGCCCTGCTTCCCATCGCCCTGTACCACCTCATCTTCGCTGGCTGCGCCGCGGCCCAGCACACGATGACCGAGGCGCGGGTGGCCACGTTGGTTCCCTCCAGCCTGGCGGCGCTCGGTGGGCTGTCTCCCAAGGCCCAGAAGCTGCTGGGCGCGGTGGACTTCTTCAACCTCTGGAGCGTGGGGCTGCTCGGGCTGGGCTTCTCTTCGGCCACGGGGATGCGCAAGAGCCGGGCGCTGCTGCTGGCCGTGGTGCTCTACGCCATGTTCGTGGGGGTCTTCGTCATTGGCCTGCCGGCCATGGGCGATGGGGGTCCCCCTGGCAAGGGTGGTCCGGGCGGAGGTGGGCGATGAAGTCGCTCATGATCGCGGCGGTGCTCGCCGCTGCTCCTCAGGCTCCGCAGGATGCCCCGGCTGCTTCGGGTGCTGCTCCCGCTTCGGCCACTCAGGCGGCGCCAACCTCTCAGGCGGCACCGGCCGAGGCGGTGGTCCCCGTCACCCTCGACGAGGTCCGCGCCGAGGGCCGGAAGAACACCCAGGCCTTGCTCGCTCTGTTGGATGTGGAGCGCTCGGAGCAGGACGTCCGCGTCGCGCGTTCGTCCTTGCTGCCGCAGGTGAGCTTCAGCCTCAGCGGGGGTGGTGCCTATAGCGGCCGCTCACGCATCCTGACCCCCGTGAGGGACGAGACCACGGGACAGTGGGTGCAGGTGCCTGGAGAGGTGCCCTCATCGACGAGCCGCAGCTACGATCTCTCGGCGACCTTGAACCAGGTCATCTATGATCGGGCGCGCTGGAAGCAGCTCGAGCAGAGCGGCGCGACGGCGGCGGCCACGCGCGGCCAGTCCGCGGAACAGGCGGACGCCTCCGAACTCGAGGCCATCAACCGCTTCTACAACCTCTATCGCTCCCAGGCTACCATCCAGGTGCTGGAGGCCACCGTGCAGCGCAGCCAGGAGCAGCTCGAACGCGCTCGAGCGCTCTTTCAGGCAGGCCGCGTGGGCCGGGGCGAGGAGCTGTCCGCGCTGGTGAACCTGGGCAACGATCGCATCAACCTGGTACAGCGCCGCGCGCAGCTGGTGCAGGACCAGACGCAGCTCGCGGTGTGGCTGGCCCGGCCTGGCACCACGCCGTTGCTGGCCAAGGACCCTGGGATTCTCACAGTGGCGCCCGAGCCGGCTCCCGCCCTGGACACCTCCGTCGCGCAGGCCCGCCAGAGCCGTCCCCTGGTTCGCGCGCTTCAGGAGCAGGTGCGTGCCGCGCAGCTGGGCCGGGACGTCGCCTTCGCGGACTACATCCCGCGGCTGTTGGCCCAGGGCTCCTATTCCCGCCAGGGTTCTTCTACCCGCCAGGTGATCGAGGGGACCCCCCTCACCGCGCCGCGGCTCCAGGACACGCTGTCGGGTGCGGTGGTGCTGCAGTGGGATCTCTTCAACGGCTTCGCCACGAAGGCCCAGGTGGCCCGGGCGGAGGCCACGGTGCGGACGGCCGAGCTGAACCTGGCGCAGGCCGAGCGGGAGCTGGACGCCACGGTGCGCTCCGCCCTCGAGGCGCTGGTCACGCGCATCGAGGCGGCGCGGTTGTCGGCGGACAACCGGGAGGCCGCGGCCCAGAGCCTGGCGCTCGCCGAGGAGCGCTTCAAGGCAGGAGCGGGCTCGACGCTGGAGGTGCGCGACGCGCAGCTCAAGCTCACCCAGGCGGAGTTGACGTTGCTCGGCAACCGAGTGGATGTGGAGATTGCTCGCTTCGCGCTGATGCGGGCCATGGGCACCCTGAGCCCGGGAGAGTCGAAATGAAGTGGTGGAAGGCGGTCATCGCTGGTGTGCTGTTCCTGGGTGCTGCGGCCATCACCGCGGGAGGGCTCAAGGACAGGCCTCCTCCGACGGTCGAGGTGCAGATGTCCAAGGCTCGCAAGGGCACCATCACCCGCACCATCACCGGCGCGGGCAAGGTGCAGGCGGCCACCACGGTGAAGATCTCCTCCAACCTCTCCGGCGATCTGATCGAGCTGTCGGTGAAGGAGGGGGACCGGGTGACGAAGGGGCAGGTGCTGGGGAAGATCGATCGCCGGCGCTTCGAGGCCTCGGTGAACCAGGCACGCGCCTCGCAGAACGCGGCCAAGGCGGATGTGCAGGTGGCCGAGGTGGAAGCCCAGCGCAGCGCCGCCGAGTACGGGCGCGTGGAAGGGCTGGTGGGCAAGGGGCTGGCGTCCGGCGCGGAGCTGGAGCAGGCCAAGGCGGCCAAGGACACCGCGGATGCACGCGTCGCGGCGGCGCGCCAGCGCTACGAGCAGGCCTCCGCCGTGTATGACGAGGCGTCCACGGATCTGTCGAAGACGACGCTCACCTCGCCCATCGAAGGCAACGTCATCGAGATGTCCCGTGAGGTTGGCGAGCGCGTGCGCGGTTCGGACTTCTCCGAGGACGTGGTGATGACGATCGCCGCGCTGAGCGCCATGGAGGTGAAGATCGAGGTGGGCGAGCACGAGGTGGTGCACCTCAAGCCCGGCCAGCCCGCAGAGGTGGCGGTGGACGCGCTCGAGGGCGAGACGTTCCCGGGCTCGGTGGTGGAGATCGCCCAGAAGGCGCTCATCAAGAACCCGGGTACGGAGGCGGAGGTGACGACGTTCCCCGTCACCGTGGCGCTGGACTCGCGGCCGCCGGGCGTGCTGCCGGGCATGAGCGCGGAGGTGCGCATCTCCTCCGAGACGCACAACGACGCGGTGCTGGTGCCCATCCAGGCGGTGACGGTGCGCTCGGAGAAGACGCTGCCGGACTACAAGCCGCCGGTGGAGGGCGGGCTCACCGCCAAGCGCAAGACGGAGTCGCTGGCCAAGGTCGTCTTCGTGGTGGACTCGGACAACAAGGCGCAGGTGCGCCGCGTGCGCACGGGCATCGCCTCGGACACAGAGCTGGAGATCCTCGAGGGACTGCAGGAGGGGGACAAGATCGTCGAGGGTCCCTACCGCACGCTCTCCAAGGAGCTGACCCATGGCGCCGCCGTCAGCGAGCCGAAGGCGGGCGGTCCTGGGGGGATGAAGGGTGGGGGGAAGTCGTGACGGTAGAGAGTGGCATCAGCGACGGCCGGCTCATCCAGCTTCAGAACATCACCCGCGTCTTCTCCGTGGGCGGTGAAGAGGTGCGGGCGCTGCGAGGGGTTTCGTTCGGCATCGCCCGAGGCGAGTGGGTGGCCATCATCGGCCAGTCCGGCTCGGGGAAGACGACGCTGATGAACCTCCTGGGCTGCCTGGACACGCCCAGCAGCGGCCACTACTTCCTCAACGGGAAGGACGTCTCGCGCATGAGCGATGACGAGCTGGCGATCATCCGCAATAAGGAAATCGGTTTCATCTTCCAGACCTTCCAGCTGCTGCCGAAGGAGACGGCGCAGTCCAACGTGGAGCTGCCACTGGTCTACCGCGGGATGCCAGCGCGCGAGCGGCGCGAGAAGGCGAGGGCGGCGCTGGAGAAGGTTGGCCTGGGCCACCGCATGCACCACCGGCCCAATGAGCTGTCCGGCGGTCAGCGTCAGCGCGTGGCCATTGCGCGGGCGCTGGTGGCCGAGCCCTCCATGCTCCTGGCGGACGAGCCCACGGGCAACCTGGACTCGGCCACGGGCGAGGAGATCGTCCGGCTCTTCGAGGAGCTTCACCGTGCGGGGCACACGCTGGTGCTGGTGACGCACGAGCCCAAGCTGGCGGCGCGTTGCCCGCGAGCGGTGCGCCTGAGCGACGGAGAGGTGGTGGCGGATGGGCCTGGCCGTGAGGTGGCGCTCGCGGATCGCGAGCTGCCCCTGGCCCAGGCTGCGGGTGGCGCATGAGCACCTTTCGCATCGACGTGCTGGAGGGAGGGCGCATCGCGCTCTTCTCGCTGAAGGCCAATCGGATGCGCACAGTGCTCACCACGGTGGGTATCGGCATCGGCGTGGCCACGCTGCTGGCCATCGTCGGCATCATCCAGGGGCTCAACGCGTCCTTTGACAAGCAGCTGGCCACCATCGGCGCGAACACGCTCTATGTGTCCAAGTTCCCCTGGGTGATCAGCGGCGACTGGTGGATCTACCGCAATCGCAAGAACTTCACCCTGCAGCAGGTGGAGCAGATCCGCGCGCAGTCCACCTACGTCACCGCCATCTCTCCCCTCGTCGGGCGCGGGGCGGACGTGTCCCATGGCGCGGAGCAGCTGTCCACGGTGGGCGTCAACGGCGTGACGGGCGAGTACCTGACCATCTCCGGCTACGAGGTGACGCAGGGCCGCTTCATCACCGACGCGGACGACGAGACGAACCGGCCCGTGGCGGTGCTCGGCGCGGACGTGGCCTCGGGGCTCTTCCCGAACATCAGCCCCATCGGGCAGACCATCCGCATCGAGAACCGGCCCTTCCAGGTGGTGGGCACGCTGTCTCGCAAGGGGAAGCTCCTGGACAACAACCAGGATCTCGTGGTGCTCGTCCCCTTCAAGACGTTCTACGCGGCGTTCGGCAAGCAGCGCCCGTTCAGTATCTCCATGGCGGTGACGAGCGCGGAGGACGTGAAGAAGGCGGAGGATCAGCTCGTGGGCATCATGCGGCGCCTGCGAGGCACGCCAGCTGGAGCGCCGGACGACTTCTCCATCAACCGGCCGGAGATGCTGGCCAACACCTACCAGCAGCTCACGGGCGCGCTCTACGGCGTGGCGGTGGGGGTGGGTCTCATCACGCTGTTGGTGGGCGGCATCGGCATCATGAACATCATGCTCGTGTCCGTGCGCGAGCGGACGCGGGAGATCGGCATCCGCCGGGCGCTGGGAGCGCGCAAGCAGACCATCGTGATCCAGTTCCTCATGGAGGCCTCGGCCGTGTCGGCGGTGGGCGGCACGTTGGGCACCGTGGTGGGCCTGGGCCTGGCGAAGGTGGTGTCGCTGATCACTCCGCTCGCGGCGGATGTGCAGGTGGTCACCATCGCCGCTGGCGTGGGCTTCGCGGCCCTGGTGGGGTTGCTGTTCGGCATCTGGCCGGCGGCGCGCGCGGCGAACCTCGATCCCGTGGAGGCGCTCCGCTACGAGTGAGCGGGCGGACCCATGCGAGCCTTCTTAGACAATCTCCGGCTGGCCTTCGGGACGTTCCTGGGCAACCCGCTGCGCTCGCTGCTGACGCTGCTGGGCATCGTCATCGGCGTCACCACGGTCATCACGATGATGGCCCTCATCGAGGGCCTGCGCATCAAGGTGAACCGCGATCTGTCCCAATTGGGCGCCAACACCTTCCAGACGACGAAGTGGCCCTCGGGGTTCGGGCGCTTCAACTGGGCGAAGTACGCCAAGCGGCCGAACCTGACGGTGGACGACGCGCGCGCCATCGTGGAGTCGTGCCCCTCGGTGGGGGCGGTGGGGCCCGCGGATGACGAGGGTGGGCAGAAGGTGGCCACCGCCAGCGCGGAGACGCGGCCCTCGGTGCGCGTCTACGGCGCCACGCCCGAGTATCCGGAGACGAGCGGCATCACCATCGGCTCCGGGCGCTTCTTCACGGACACGGAGGCGGTGGACGGACGGAGCGTGGCGGTGGTGGGGGTGGACGTGGCCGATGCGCTGTTCCCTGGGGCGGATCCGCTCAACCACGAGATCCGCATCAAGGGCCGGCCCTTCACCGTCATCGGGGTGTTGCAGCGGCGAGGCAGCTTCCTGGGGATGATGAGCATGGACAACATGGTCATCATGCCGCTGCGCACGTTCCAGCCGCTCTACGGGAAGAACCGCTCGCTGGATCTGAACATCCAGGCGCGCGATCCCACGCTGGTGACGAAGGCGCAGGACGAGGTGACCAACCTGCTGCGGCGTCGGCGCGATGTGGGGCCCACGGAGGAAGCCAACTTCGAGGTTGTCACCAACGAGTCGATGACGGAGTCCTTCAATCAGCTCTCCCAGGTGATCACCATCGCGGGCTTCGGCGTGTGCCTGCTGTCGCTGGTGGTGGGCGGCATCGGCATCCTGAACATCATGCTGGTGTCGGTGACGGAGCGGACGAAGGAGATCGGCATCCGCAAGGCGCTGGGGGCGCGCAGGCGGCGCATCCTGGGACAGTTCGCCACGGAGGCGGTGATCCTGGCGCTGGTGGGCGGAGTCATCGGCGTGGCGGTGGGCTTCGGGCTGGCGTTCCTGGGAAGGTGGATGCTGGGCTTCCCCACGGTGGTGCCGCCGTGGGCGGTGGCGCTGTCGTTGGGCATGAGCTCCGGCGTGGGGCTCATCTTCGGCATCTACCCCGCGTACCGCGCGGCTCGGTTGGATCCCGTGGAGGCGATGCGCTCGGAATGAGCACCGGGAGGTGGGCTGCCGTGGGGGTGCTGCTGTTCCTGGGGTGCGCGTCGCCCCGGCCGGCCCCTCCCGTGGAGTCCCCGGCTCCTCCTGTGCAGCAGCCTGCTCCGGCGGATGCGGGAACAGGACCGGTGGACGCCGGGACGGAGGATGGGGGCACCTCGCAGTCCGCGGTGTGTCCCTCCGAGCCTCCGATCGAGCTGAGTTCCTGTACGCAGCATGGACTCCGCTGCACGTACGTCGAGCGGCCGGAGTGCGGCACTATCTCGGAGTGCTACCTGGGGCAGTGGTACGCGCGGGCTCGAGGCAGCTGCTCGCCGCAGTTCGAGGGAGTCTGTCCGGCGAAGGCGGGGGAGGTGCCAGCGGACGTCTCTCCCAGGTCCGGGATCGTCTGCATCTATCCGGAGGGAGTCGCCTGCAGCTATCGCGTCGAGCGCGGCCAGCCCGAGTGCAGTGGCGTGGCGCGTGCGCTGCCACTCCCATCCGCTCCCTCGTACCGCTGCGAGGCGCCAGGTCCCGCGGCCTGTGTGCTGGGAGGCTTCAAGCAAGGAGGCCCGTGCGAGCCGGATGGCGTGTCCTGTGGCGCGGCCTGCTGCGGCCTGGGCGGAGTCTGCGTCCAGGGCGAGTGGCAGCTCGAGATGCGCCCGTGTCCGCCTTAACCCGCTCCCGGCAGAACCGCTGGCAGGTCGACGAGGAACGTCGCGCCTCGGCCTGGGCCCTCGCTCTCGACCCAGATGGAGCCACCGTGCGCTTCCACGATCTGCCGGCTGATGAAGAGCCCCAGGCCCAGGCCTGATACGTCGCTGGCGGAGATGGCCCGCTCGAAGCGATTGAAGATGCGCTCCTGGCTCTCCTTCGAGATGCCCAGGCCCTGATCTTGGACGCTGAGCAGGATGCGCCCCTCGCGTGAGCGCAGCGTCACGGTGATGGGCTTGTGGTCTCCGTAGCGCATGGCATTCGTGAGCAGGTTCGTCAAGACCTGCT
This sequence comes from Hyalangium versicolor, assembly GCF_020103695.1. GTDB lineage: Bacteria > Myxococcota > Myxococcia > Myxococcales > Myxococcaceae > Hyalangium > Hyalangium versicolor. The sequence goes on along the minus strand of NZ_JAHXBF010000036.1, from coordinate 77,415 downwards.
CGATGCGGAAGGGATCCCAGCGCGCCTCGAGCCGCTCGGGCGCGTTCATGGTGGCGGGAGTGCCTGCCTCGGCGAGGTGCGGCCCCAGGCGTGTCAGCACATCCCGGACGAGCTCGACGGCGTCCATGCGAGCGGGCTCGATGATGAGGCGGCCCGTCTGGATTCGGGCGATGTCGAGCATGTCGTCGATCAGCCGCCCCAGTCGAGCGATCTGCCGGTTCGACTGCTCCACGAGCTTGTATACGCGCTCGGGCGCGGAGGCGCTCGGGTCGCCCCGCTCGAGGCCTCGCTGCATCAGGTGCAGTTGCAGCTTCAGCGAGGTGAGCGGTGTCTTCAACTCATGGCTGGCGATGGAGAGGAACTCGTCGCGCATGCGCAGGGCCTCTTTCAGCCGCGTCTCGGCCTCGAGCTGCGCGGTGATGTCCGTGTTGGTGCCGAACCAGCGGCGCACGTGGCCCGAGGCATCGCGAATGGGCCGGGCGCGGGTGAGAAACCATCGGTACTCGCCCGACTTGTTGCGCAGGGGGAAGGTGTCCTCCCAGACGTCACCCGTGGAGATGTGCTGCCTGAAGCTCTCGACGACGCGCCGCACATGATCCGGGTGGTGGACCTTCACCCAGCCCCAGTCCTGCATTTCCTCGAGTGTGGTGCCCGTGAAGTCGAACCAGCGCTGGTTGTACCAGAAGATGCACCCGGTCTCGTCCGCCATCCAGGCGAGCTGCGAGATGTTGTCAGCCAACGCCTCGAAGCGCTCCTTGCTCTCGAGCAGGGCGGCCTCGGTCTGGTGGCGCTCGGTGAGATCGAGCATGGAGCCGATCATGCGGACCGCCTTGCCGGAGGCATCCCGGCCGATGTACCCGCGATCGAGAAACGTGGCGTAGGAACCGTCGCTCCTGCGGAAGCGATACTCGTCGGTCCAGCTCTCCTGATGGCCATCAATGGCCGCGTGGATGCTGGTGAGTACCCGTTTGCGGTCTTCCGAGTGGATGCGGTCGGACCAGCCTTCGATGGAGGGGCCGAGCTCCTCGGGCGTGCACCCGAAGTGGGTGAGCACCGCTTCATTCCACTCGAGCTGGCCCGTCTGGAGATCCCAGTCCCAGATCACATCGTTGGTGGCGCGGCTGACGAGCCGGTGCCGCTCCTCGCTCCTGCGGACAGCGGCCTCGGCTTCGAGGCGGGCGGTGATGTCCATCTGCGCCGCCACGGCGCCGAGGATCTGTCCCGTGGCATCTCGTACGGGCGCCGCGGAGTTGAGCATGGTGCGGCGAGTGCCGGGCGCGTCGAACGGCTCGATCTCGACGATGTCGCTGGGAACGATCTCTCCGCGCAGGGCGCGGGCCATGGCCCAATCCTGAGCACCCAGGCGGCGCCCGTGCCGCTCCGAGCCATCCGCCCACCAGCCCTTCCACTCCAGGTATTCATCCACGCTGGAAGAAAAGGGAGCAGGTCCCCACAAGCGTTCATTGGCAGGGTTCATCCGGACGAGCCTGCCGCTGGCATCCGCCACGACGATGCCGGCGGGGGCGGCTTCGAGTACGGCGTCGAGGAGCCGGCTCTCGGCTTCGGCCTTGGCTGCCGCCTGGTGCGCTCGGGCCTCAATGGCGCGCAGAGCCTGCTCGGTCCGCTGGCGCTCAGGGGTGTTCACATGGGCGGTGATGTCACGGGTGATGACGACCGCGAGCACCTGCTTTCCCGACTCATCCCGGACGGGAACTCCGCTGAAGAGGAGGTGCCACTGCCGTCCGGTGTCGCGCTGCCGGGCGCGGAGCTTCCAGTGGGTGAAGGTCTGTCCTCGCAGGGCCCGGGAGACCGGCCACTCCTCTATAGGGAGAGGCTGCTGGTCATCGGAAGAGAGCTCATAGTGTTCCGCGAAGAAGGCGAGATCGCGCTGCATCTCCGTGGCGCTCATGAAGCCGTGGATGTGGGCCTCCGCGTCGTTGAGGAGGACGATATTGCCCGCCATGTCGAAGACGACGACGCCATCGGCCATGGCGAGGAGGACGGCCTCGAGCTGGGCCCGGCTGCTTGCGGAGCCACGCTCGAACATGGGGCGGAGGGCGGAGCGAAGCTCATCCTGCAAGGAGAGCAGGCGCTTCCCTGGCTCCCGGCTCACGGTAGCCCCCTTCTGGGGGAAGACGTGAACTTATGATGCATCCACGCAGCCACGCGGAGAGTCCTCCTGTCATGAGAAGGTCCATCCGCGAGTTCCAGAGAACACACTTCCCTTCAGGGCTTCCCGCTGAGTTGACAGTCGGCTGGGCGCAGGCACTCATGCACGGCAATGCGTCTGACCGCACACCCGTGAAGCGCGGCGGGGCGTATGGCGAGAGGACCTTCGCGAATCCTCATCCTCAGTCCTCTTGAGTAATCCAGCGAACTTGGCCGAACGCTGGCCCGTCCAGGATCTTCAGGGGGATCGACATTTCCGCGCACGACTTTGTTAGTCGCTCCCACACTCGTGGAGCTGCCTCGCGCCGAACGACGAAGTGCGCGAAATCGCCATCAGGGCCAGGACGCATCCACACTAGGAGTGGGTCTTTTATAGCGCCGAAGATTTCCTCCACCCGGTTTGAGTTGAAAGCCGCGTCGACGAGCGGGTAATCCAGCTCGAGTGGTGCTTCTTCGAGATGGGAGACCAGCGCGAATTGTCCTCCCTGGAGCCAGGAGAACGTTGGATCACGGAAGAGCTTCCGCACCAGCTCGGGATCGCGGGTGCAGCGAAGTGGAAATGCGGGGCGTCGTAGAAGCGCCTGGAGTCGAGTCGGTGCAATCAGTCGTGCAGAGCCGCCAGTCACGGTCCTCCATGGAGCGCCCGGAGCCAGATCGACAGTGGAGTCCAGGAACGTGACCAAGCCCGTGTGGCACAAGGTGGCGGCGAGGATTCGCTGAACGTCCTCGGGCACGGCCGCGTCGACGCTGTCGCGGCTCATGACCCAGCCCACCATCGCTTCATCGAGAGGCAGGCGTGAGCCGACAGGGGGACCGGCCAGGGGAGGTGGCGGGGCATGCGTCAGGATCAACGCCACGACCTGCGGCGCCTGATGTCCCGTGCTGGCCTCGTGGCCACCTGTCATCCGCCCTCCGGCACCTTCTCGAAATACGTCTCTTCAATGTAATCGTACCCTTGGCCCGCCGCCCACGAGGCTCCGAAATATCCTCCGATCCCACCAATTACTCCGCCCACAACCCCACCTACCACGGTGCCTCCACCGGGCTCGATCACCGTTCCGACTCCCGCACCGAACTCGCCGCCAACCTCCGTGCCCAACGCCGCGCCAGCCCATCCAGAGGCGACCTTGATGACCTGCCGAAGTCGCTTCTTGGCGACGACAATCGAGTACACATCCGTCACCGCGCCGACGATAACCAAGGTGCGTCCGGCGTATTTGAAAACCTTGGCGGCGTTATAGAGAGCCTTGCCCATGTTACCGGCAGGCGAATGGTTCGTGATGCCGAACACCTGCGCGGTGCCCTGTTGATTCCAATGGTAGTTGAAGGAATTCGTGGTTTTGTTGTACCCGTAGTCGAGTCGCAGATGGCGCTTGCCTGCCACGTCCTGAATGAACACGGTGCTGGTCGAGCCTGTTTTAGGTACATAGCCGCGAGGCGAGAACTCGATGAAGAGCCCGTTTGTTCCAGGAACCGGGATTCGGATGATCGAGGGCATGCCCAAGCCCACGAAGAACGTGCCTGACGGCGTTGAGCCATCGCCGGGATCTGTCTGGGATTGCTGAGCAGAGGACATAGGAGTGCGTCGCGGGATGGGTGAAAGTCACTGCGGTCCTGCAGGGACTTCTTTGCTGCATGGCAGTAACGGTCACCACTTTAAAGACAGTGTGCTCTCCGGGCGTTACCACCTAAGTGGTATTTCTCACTGCTCCCAAGTCACTACTCATGCGCGTGAATTCTTCGCGCACGGCTCCCAACACTCAGGGACAGCCGGAGCTCACCTGGAGCGTGTCATATGCCATCCATCCATTGCGCTTGGTGGTGGTGGCCGCGATGACGTAGCCATAGATGAACTTCATCGTCCCCGACTGCACGCGGTAGCGGCCCGCGCTGTCCTCGACCCAGAGCGGGATGTCGATGGACGGAGCGCCGGAGTCGGTGGGCACATCGAGGCGCTGGAACTTCGTGCCTGCGGGGAAGTGATCCACTGCCGGGCCGCCCAGAGCCATGCCCGGTACGTTGAAGATGAGGTTCACCGAGCGTTGGCCGTTGGCTCGGACCAGCGGCAGATAGTCGCCCGCGCGCTCGTGGGTTGCCGTGCTGTCGTAGACCACCTTCTTCATCTCGAGGGTGGTGTCATGCGAGTTGCGAACTTCGTAGCAGCCCATCTTGGCCAGCCCCGAGCCCAGCGCGGAGACGTGGCCGACCTTCTGCTCGAAGGACGTGCGCCCCAGGATGGCGGAGATGGGCAGCCAGCCCGCGCTCGAGTTGGAGGTCGACACCGCGAAGGCATGGAGCTCACCGGCGAAGGTGCGCGTCTGGCCGTAGTTGAAGGCGGAGCTCGTCCGGGTATTGGTGCCCACGATCGTGCCGTTGCCATCCCGGATGGGCACACCGGACACCAGGCCCCAGTTGTCATCAGCGGGATCGTTCGTGGGGACGCGGTTGCCGCCCGAAACCTGGAGCTTGCAGTTGTACGGGCTCTCCAGGCAGTAGTCGCCGTTCACTCCCGCGTAGGCGGCCTGCTTCTGGCTCGACAGCTCCTCGCCTGCGGCCGAGCCTTCCAGGACAGGCTCGCCACCGCAGGCGGAGGAGATCAGGGCAACGCTGCAAATCGTGAAAATGTGGTTTCGCATGGTAGGATGGAATACCAGGAAAACCCCAAGTGTCAACGCTGCCTGGGCCGTTCAGTCCTCATCCTTCAGCAAGTAGTCATTGTTGATGACCTTGAACGAGAGGCGGCCTCTCAGCGTGGTCGAAGGAGTCTCCACGAGGGGGCGGATCACGATGCCCTCCTTGCGGTTCTTCGTGCCGGCGTAGAGGCCGCGGGCGCGCTCGAGCCAGTGCTCGAGAGTGTGCTCGAAGCGGGCCGCCGCCTCGCCCTCGACGACCTGCTCGATGGGCACGGAGGTGAGACCGTGCTCGGCGCAGAAGGCCACGAAGTCGCGGAACGGCAGGAACCAGCCGGCCCCTGGGCGTGCGTCGTAGACGCTGAACACGCGCAGCTCGACCGAAGCCAGCCCCAGGCGGTTCTTCTGGATGCCCGGCCCGCACAGCTCGCCCTGGATGGCGCGCCCCGGGGGCAGCACCTCGGCGAGGCGGAGTGCCTCGACGGTCCTCCACACCGGGTTGGAGCTGGGGCGAAGCGCCCAGTTGCGCGAGCAGACGACGAGCGGACCCTCGAGCGGCCGGAAGAAGGTGGCCGAGGTGCCATCGCACTTGGTGGACACGTAGAAGTCCCGGCCTCGCAGCTCGTCGAGCACCCCGAGCGCGGACTGGAGGCGGATCTCATCCGTCTTGGGAATCTCAGCGGGGAAGGGGCCGGCGACCTCTCGGGTGTCGGGCAGGGCAGGCTCGAACTTGGTGACGCCGAGGCGATCGCGGACGTCGGTGCCCTCGGGAGGCACCTCGCCGGAGAGGATGTTGACCGGCAGCGCCAGCCCCTGGGAGAGCACGCCTCGGAGCTTGAGGGTCTTCACGCGGAAGCCGTGTGGGCGGAGGAACTCGGCCCAGGGTGCGCCCTGGGGCAGGAGGCTGTCGATCTCGAAGAACACGCAGGGATCGCCGGGACGGAACTCCCCCTTCTTGACGACGACGTTCCAGCCCATGACCCGGGCCGCGACGATCTGATCAGCACCGGCGATGGGCGTGATGCTCTCGACGGTGCGGATCGACACCAACTTTCTCTCCATGACACGATTCTCCTGGGGATTGCAGAGGGGCGCAAAGCGGGGCAGGGGACGGGAGGATCTCCGCCGTCTGACGTGCGCCTCAATGGGGCAGGAGGAACTTGCGCTCCCAGGCATCCAGCATCGCCGCCGCCTTCGTGCGTTGCTCTTCGGTCGTGGCGAGGTCGGCCATCCCCTGGATCTCCATCAACCGAGCCATGGCCGGGGAGGACACTGCCCGCTCGTCCATTCTGCGCAACCGCACCGCTGCATCAGCCAACCTTTGCTGGAGGGCTTCGTGATCAGGAGCCTTGCTGAGCATGGTGGGCTGGTTCGCATTGGGCGCCAAGCCAGTTGGCGTCGGCATCCGTGGACCTTGTGAAGGAACGTGCTTGCCGGAGGTGGCAGGGGGCTCCTTCTCGATCGGAAGGGGAGTTGGATCTGGCATCCGGGGAGCCCTGGCTGGACGCCGAGGCGGCGTGGAGGGCTCGGTTTTGACCTTCGCCTCGGTAGCAGGCTCAGAAGCTCTGGATGTCCCTACAACGGCTTCTGCCGCGCCGTTCCGTATAGGGGCGACAGGCTCGGGCGTTGATGGGGGCGGACTCGGTGCAATGTGGGCAGTTTCTGCCGCAGGTGCAGGTTTGGGCTTTGGTGCCTGCACTGAAGAGGGTGGCTCTTGAGAGAACACCTTCACCAATACTCCTCCCGTTGTGAGAGCTAGGACGAGGGCTCCTGCTCCCAGCCGCCACGAGTGTCCGAACTGGCTGGATATCGTCGAGCGCGCGGATGGCTTCTGCTTGGGTGCGAGCACGCCAACGATGGACGGGGGGGTTGGAAGGACGATGGTTGGCGACGATTCGAGCTCTTCGGTAGCCCGTGTGCTCCTCTGCAAATCTCCGCCATGCCGGGGGAGGAATGCTTCGAGTTCCTGGCGCACAGCCTCCGTGGACTGGAAGCGCTGGGACGGTCGCTTGGCGAGCAACTTCAGCACGATCCTTTCGAGTTCCACGGGCAGGTCAGGCACGAGGCTCGAAGGCCTTGGTGGCTCCTCTTCAACCTGCGCGAAGATGACCTGCATCTGCTCTCCAATGAAGGGACGTCTCCCCGTGAGCAATTGGAAGGCGATGACTCCGACGGCGTAGAGATCCGCGGTGGGCTCTACCCGTTCCCCTCGGATCTGCTCTGGAGCCATGTACTCCGGTGTTCCCAGGACATGACCTGACATGGTCAGTGAGCCCAGGCTCTGCGACGCCACCTTGGCGATTCCAAAGTCGAGCAGCTTGACAGAGTGGGAGCCACCGGACTCCTCGAGAAATACATTACCGGGCTTCAGATCGCGGTGGATGACTCCTCCTCGATGGGCTGCCCCCAACGCGGCCAGCATCTCGTCGAGGATTCTCGCAGCCTCATTCGCTTTGACCCTTCCACGCTGTCGGATGAAGACGTCCAGAGATACTCCCTGGAGGAGCTCCATCACTACATAAGGCCGGCCGTCTGGGAGCTGTCCGAAGCCGAAGATGTCGATGACGCCGCGGTGTCGGATGGCGTTGACGACTTGCGCTTCCACCAACAGCCGCTTGACCAGATCGCCAGCTTCAGCGAACTCGGCCTTCAGCACCTTGATTGCCACCTGCTTGCCGATCAGCGGCTGAACCGCGCGATAGACGATTCCCATCCCTCCCGCGCCGATACGCTCTTGGATGACGTATTCGCTGACCTGGAGGTCTACCAGGGGATCACCCCGTCGATCCGAGACGGGAGCGGGAGCGAGTGAATGCCCGTCCCATGGACAGAACACCATGCCATTCGGAAACTGCCGGCCGCAGGACGAGCACTTCATGAGGGGCCGCCTGCCGAATGGGCATTCTGAAGCCGCGGGACCTGGGAGAACTCGCGCACGATCCATGGCCGTACGCGTCTCTGCTGACCCCTGCCATTCTCTTCGAGGGGTACCTCCCTGCGGCGCGGTCTCGGCGCACTGGTACGGTTGTAGGACCAGTTGGCTCCAGCCGCCAACCGGAGGCGCTCCAGACTCACGGGTATGGCTGTCGGATCTTCCGTTCGTACTTTCGTGGCGGTACAGAACCCCTCTCTCTCTCCGCATACCTTGAGTGGGTACTGACGCTGCATCTCCTGCTCTGCCTTTCAGGTAGCCCTGGACGGCACAGGCATGCGCGAGCTTTCAGAGAGGGCTTTGGACATGACAATGGGAAGGCTGCTCGGTGGCGGCATTCTGGGAGTGCTGCTCGTCGCGTGCGGCTCGGCTGGGAGGAATGGCACCGATGGAGAGGATGGGAGGACTTCGTTGGTCCAGGTCGTGCCCGAGCCACCGGGAACGCACTGTCAGTACGGCGGCACATGGGTGAAGTCCGGGCTCGATACGAATGGCAACGAGAATCTGGACGCCAACGAGGTGACTCAGAGTTCGTACACCTGCAATGGGGCTTCTGGTGGAGACGGCTCTCGCATGCTGGTGCGAGTGGATCCCGAGCCGGCGGGCGTCAACTGCGCTCAAGGGGGCAATCGAGTTGGCGTCGGACAGGATGTCGACGGCAACGGTACGCTCGAGCTCTCGGAGGTGACGACCTCGGCTTATACCTGCAATGGAGCGCCGGGCAATTCGACTGGAACGCTAGCGCTGGTGAGTCTGGACCCCGAACCCGCCGGTGCGAATTGCGCGCAGGGTGGAACTGCGGTGCGCAGCGGGTTGGACTCCAATGGCAATGGGACGCTGGATGCGAGCGAGGTGAAGCAGACCCAATATGTCTGCTCGGGCATTTCGCTCTATGCGACGCGCTGGGCCACGTCGCCAGCAGTCTCGTCCACGGGCGAGTTGCCTGCCGGCTTCTGGTTTCCCTCTGGGCGCAAGGCAAGCATTTTCAAGACGACCAGTTCATCCAGGCTCAAGATCTCCATCTCCGACAACCTGGCCGTAGGGAATGGCGTCAATGGAGGCTCTGGCTACTATCAAGTGAGGATGAATGGCGGTTACGTGTTGAATGCTGATTGTATTCAGCGGCAACTCACCTGGAATGTGAGTGGTTGGGCGAGTTTATATTACTTCCCATTCGCGACAGTATGTCTCACAGACCCCCTCCCGGCGGGGCTCTACGAGTTCGAGACCTGGGGTTATGCTGTAGCTGGCACTGAGTTCGTTGGCGGCCCCATGTCGCAACCCGTGATGCTGGTGGAAGAACTGAACTCGGCGTCCACATATGGTTTCAGCATGGCGGGTGGTCTTGCGACGACAACGAGCACGACCTTCCAGCGCGCGCCTGGACGAACCGCCGTCTACACCAAACAGACCGCGAACACCTTGCTCAAGGTGACGTTGGCTGACACATTTCGTGCGGGCTACAACTCCAATGGGGGATCGGGCTACATCCTGATCAGGATGGATGGTCAGGATACGACTTGCTCCACGATCCAGTATGACGCACAAGGGACTGGCGGTGATTTCCATCACCCGTTTGTCATGACCTGTGTGCTCTCGAATGTTGCTGCGGGTGATCATACATTTACAACATGGTTCCGCTCGGTTAATGGCAGTGAGGCGTATATAGGTTGGGAACGCCCCTACTCCTTGCTGCTGGTCGAGGAGATTTCGGGCCAGAATCTCACATATGTCAATGCGGGCACTGCCAGTGGTGAGATTAGCGGTGATTGGGCAGGGGTCGGTGCTCGCCAGATACAACACACGGTAGGTGCGGCAGGGAAGACGCTGCTCGTCACATATTCGGACACATTTAGAGCAACTTTGAATTGCAATGGGCGATGGGGATACTATCAACTCTATGTTGATGGCCTACCCACTTACTGCACGAATGGTCAATATGCATACAACGGGAATGCTGCGGCGGCTCAGAATCATCATCATTCCGTCAATCAGTTGTGCTTAGTGAAGAACTTGGCGCCGGGACCGCACACGTTTTCTATCTGGTCGTCGACGAAGCACTCCGACGGCACGACTTGTGGTTCCAACTACTTTGGGTGGAATCGTGGCCAGAGTCTGCTGATGGTGGAAGAGCTTCCTTAAACACCAAGCAGAGCCAGGGCAGAGTTTGGCTTCGTCAATCCTTGCGCGATGGCATACCCGATAGGAATTGAGGGTCCATTGCTGCATACCGCTTGAGTTTGGTGAGGAAGGTGCGCAGCGGCATGTGGATCAGTTCCGCCGCTCGCGTCTTGTTGCCCCCGGCGGCCGTCAGTGCCGCCTGGATTCGGCTCCGTTCCAGATCCCGGATCTCCTCGTCGATGGGCCGGAATTCGGGGTGCGATCGGGCGGCTGGCTGTCGCGGCTCCGGAGTCTCCAGCGAGGAGCTGGAGGTGACCGGGCGCCCGATGGCCTCCCATAGCGGCTCCGGAGTCAGCACGTCCTCGGAGACGCTCGCCGCGATGAAGTCCATCAGGTTCTTGAGTTCGCGGACGTTGCCCGGCCAGGAATGCGCTGAGAGCACTTCGATCGCACCCGCTGTGATGGTCATCCTCGGGCGGCCCACCTTCTGGCAGGCCTCCTCGAGGAACTTCTGGCTCAGGATGGGCACCTCCAGCTTGCGATCCCGCAGCGGCGGCAGCCACAGCCTGGCCGCGCCCAGCCGGAAGTAGAGATCCTGCCGGAAGCGGCCCGCCTTCACGTCCTGCTCGAGATCGCGATTCGTGGCGCTGACGAGGCGCAGGTTGAGGGTGTGCTCCACCGTGCCGCCCACCCTCGTGAAGCGCTGCGTGTCCAGCACGCGCAGCAACTTGGCCTGGACGCTCAAGGACAGCTCTCCCACCTCGTCGAGGAAAAGCGTCCCTCCGTCCGCTGTGGCCAGCAGGCCTTCCTTGGTGCTCACCGCGCCGGAGAAGGCTCCCTTCTCGTGCCCGAAGAGCTCACTCTCTACCAGTGCCTCCGGGAGCGCGGCGCAGTTCATCGCCACGAGCGGCCCTCCCGCACGGCTGGACCAGTGGTGGAGCGCCGAGGCTGCCAACTCCTTGCCCGTCCCCGTCTCTCCCAGCACGAGCACGGGCAGCTCGGCCTTCGCGAGCCTCCCCACCAGCGCGTAGAGCCGCAGCATCGCCGGGTCCGCCACCGCCACCGAGGCGTTTCCCACCTTCAGGACCTTGAAGGTCTGTGCCGCAGCCCCCACCTGGCCCGTCGTCGCCGCCGAGGCCGCCGAGCGCGCTCCCGACAGCAGCGTGTCCACGTCACAGCCATCCGACGGGTAGCAAGCGAAGCCCGCCCTCCACTCGCCACCCCCACGCGCCCCCACCAGCCGGGCCACGACCGTTCCCGCCGCTTCTCCGCCCACCTCGGGCAAAAGGATGAGCAATTGCCCGTTGCCGGCTCGCCCGAGCACGTCGATGAAGCGCAACTGCCCCGCGATGGCCGTCGCGGCCGCGTCGTCCAGCCCCTCCTGGCACAGCAGCGTCACCAGGGTGACGGGCCGCCCATATCGGACAGCGCGCTCCAACTCTTCCTCCACGCGCTGGCGGAAACGCCCCAGTTCCAGTGGGGGCCGCCGCGTCCGCGGACCCGTACGCCCGTGGAAGATCAGCGTCACCCCGCACAGGCTGATCACGTCTCCCGAGATCAACAGCCGCGGAGCGTGGATGCGCTCTCCATTCACCAGCGTGCCGTTCTGGCTCCCCAGATCGGCGACATAGGCCTCGTCTCCGCTTACCAGGAGCCGGGCGTGCGAGCGGGAGATGGCCGTGTCTTGCAGCCTCACCTGGGCATTCTCCGCTCGGCCGATCAGCACCTCGCCCGAAGAGGGAAGATGCACGATCCGTGACGAGTCGCTCTCGAACACAAGCAGATAAGCGCTCTCGAGCACCGGCGGATGTTCCCGGCGGGTGCTGGGTCCCCCCTCGTTGACGGCGGTCGAAACGCCGACCTCGCTGGCCTTGCTCATGTGTCGCCAGAAGCCTTCCATAGGGGCTGTGCACGCACAACGTCCACCAACGTGAGCCGGCACCCCCTCGGGCCATGCCAGAGCGGCACGCCAAAGCTGCATGCCACCATGCGGACGCGGCACGGTCGCTGTCCCTTCGGACACCCGCCCCGCTCGGGAACGCCCTCCTGGCATGTTTTACGCACCGCACACCGCGGTTTCCTGCTCGCAGAAGGGAAGCAGGCGGTCGAACGCTCTCCAGCGCGCCCCGCTCCGGGGCTGAAGGTGCAACGGCATGCAGTGCAGATGGGCTCTCGGGTGTCTGGTTGTCGTTCTGGGGGTGGCGTGCGGGGGGAAGCCTTCTCCCGACGAGCCTGTGGATCGCACTGCACCTCAGCTCTCCCTCACGTGGCCTTCGTCTGCGGCCGTCGTGAGTGGCTCGGTGGAGGTGCGCGGCGAGGCCTCGGACGACCAGGAGGTCAGTGCGGTCGAGGTCCAGGTGGACAAGGGCTCCTTCGAGCCGGCCTCCGGAACGACGGAGTGGAGCTACCTCTGGGACACCTCCTCCGTCTCGGAGGGCTTCCACACGTTGACGGTGCGCGTCACGGACAGTGGGGGCAACCTCGCACTCACCGCGGTGCTGGTGAACGTGAGCCAGCCCCGTCCGGAACTCCCCATCGGCATGTCGCTCGCCTTTCCCCTGAGCGGCGGCGTGGTCGGAGACACCCTCCGCGCCTCGGCCTCCTTCACCAACACCAGCACCCAAGCCGTGACACTGCCTCGGCTGCTCCTCACGGCACGGCCTCCGGGATCCACCCTCTCCGAAGGACCCGTGGTGGACTTCGAGCCCGTGCTCGGTCCGCAGACGCTCGGTCCGGGCGAGACGGTGCAACTCGAGGCTTTCGCTCGGACGCGGATGCTCGATCCCGTCGGCATCTGGCAGGTCCTCCCGAGCTACGAGGATGACACTCACACCGCGCACTTCGGCCCCGTGCAGGCCATTCCGATGCGGCGGCAGGTGCGCCTGGGCGCCGCTACCAACCAGGGGCCTCTCTTCAATCCGAACGAGCCCCTCTATCAGCAGACCTTCCTGGCCTGGTTCGACTCGTTGACCCCCGAGTATGAGATGAAGATCGCCCAGCTTCAGCCCAAGGAAGGCCAGTTCGAGTTCGCCAACGCGGACCGGTTGGTGGCCTTCGCGGAGCAGAACGGCAAGACGGTTCGCGGCCATACCCTCATCTGGGGCAACTCGCTGCCCTCATGGCTCACCTCGAAGACCTGGACGCGCGAGGAGCTCATCCAGGTGCTCGAGACGTATGTGACGACCGTGGTGGGGCACTACCGCGGCCGCATCCCCGAGTGGGACGTCGTGAACGAAGCCATCGACGACAATGGGGCGATGCGCAGCAACCTCTGGATGGACACCATCGGCCCTGAGTACATCGCCCTGGCCTTCAAGGCGGCGCACCAGGCCGATCCCGCCGCCAGGCTCTTCTACAACGACTTCTCCGCAGAGAAGCCCAACGCCAAGGCCGCCGCGATCTACGACATGGCCGTCGCGCTCAAGGCGCAGGGAATCCCCATCGACGGCATCGGGATGCAGGCGCACGTCTCGCCGAATTACTACCCGACCCAGCAAGAGCTCGAGACGGTGATCGCCCGGCTCGAGAGCGCGGGGCTGGAGGCCGAGTTGACCGAGGTCACCGTCAACCTCTCCAAGGTCTCCGACATGCCCGAGTCCGAGCGGTTGGCACTGCAAGCGAAGATCTACCAGGGCATGGTGGCCGCCTGTCAGGCCCACCGCGCGTGCACGCGCGTGACGACCTGGGGGCTCACCGATAAATACAACTCGATGGGGAGCCAGAGCGCGCCACTCCTCTTTGATATCCAGTATCAGCCCAAGCCCGCGCTGGGCGTGGTCCGGAGCATCCTCGGGCGCTGAGTTCTCCTTTTTCCCGAGGATGTCGCGTTGTGGCCCTTGCGAGGGCTGCGGTAGATTGCTTCCGGTTTTCATCGGATCCGGAGCGGGTATGCGTCTGAGCTGGCAGGGCCTGTTGCTCGTCCTCTTCCTCGCGGTACCCGCGTTCGCCGCACCCAAGCCCAACCCCTTCCTCGCCCAGGCGAAGGTTCACTACCAGGGCCTCGAGTTCGAGAAGTGCCTGAAGCGGCTCGAACAAGCGGGCCGGTGGAAGGACAACACCCGCGCCGAGCAGGTGGATATCGAGCTCTACTCGGGGCTCTGCTCGTTCAGCCTGGGCAACGAGACGGATGCGCGCAAGGCGTTCTCCCTGGCGCTCGAACTCGATCCAAAGGTGGAGCTGCCTGCGTACTCGAGCCCCCGGTTGATCACCTTCTTCGATGCGCTCGCGCAAGGCGTGCCAGGCCGGGCCGCTCCCGTGGCGGAAACTCCGCCCGCGCAGCCCGAGCCCACGCCAGCTCCGGTGGCGCCTCCTCCGGTGCAGGAGGCGCCTCGCAAGGTGGAACTGCAGCCGCCGGCTCCGGGTCCGACACCGGTACTCACCCAGACGGCGCCGGCCCCGGAGCCCAAGAAGGTGTTGCTCCCCCTGTTGCTGTCGGGCACGAGCGTGGCGGCCGCGGGCGGAGCGATCTACTTCGACTCGCAGGCGCGCTCACACGAGAAGCAGGCGAATGATCGGGACACCTTCTATGAAGATGCGCTGGCCAGCCAGGACAAGGCCCGGCGAGATGCGCGCCTGGCCAACGCGGCCATCGGAGTGGCTACCGCCGCGGCGGTGGGAGCCGTACTCGCCTACGTGCTGCAGTGAGCTGTCCGCTCACATCCCATCGAGCAGGTTGATGCGCAGCACCACGCCCCGGTGCGGCTGGACGACGACCTTGACCTTCTTCTCGACCTCAAGGTCCTTGTTCACCAGCGTGAGCGTCTGCGTTCCGCTCGGGAGTTCGATGGCCCCCATGGGCGTCACCCCCATCGACTTGCCCGCGTAGAAGACCTCGGCCCAGGGATTCACCCGCAGCGTCACGGTTCCCGTAGAGGGTTTAGCCGGTGTGCGCTGTGCGGGGTGGGCCGCGGGTGCGGCGGCATCCTCGCGGCGTGGCTCCTTCGCCTCAGGGCTGGGGACGGCGGGCTGTGCTGCCGCGATGGCAGGAGGCGTTGCCGAGGGCGGGGAAGTGGGGGCCGCCGGCGCCTGAGGTTCCGGGGTCTGCGGTGGCGGGAGTTGCGCGGCTGGCACCGCGGTGGGAGGCACTGCCGCGGGAGCCGGGGCTGGCTCGGATACGCGCTCCTCGCGGCGCGTGAGCATCGCCGCGCCAACGGCCACCACGAGCATGAGCGCGCTGACGCCAGGCCAGAGCCAGCGCTTGTTCGAGGGCTTGTTGGGAGACGGCTCGGCGGGCGGTGAAGGCGAGGCCGCCGGGGCAGGAGCCGCGGCCGCGGAGGCCGCGAAGTCGGTGGAGATATCCACGTTGACCCACTGCGACGTCGCTGCTTCCTGCGGCTGTACCGGTTTCGGGGGAACCTGTACGGAAGAAGGTGTCACGCCCGAGAAGGACTCGGGCGTGGGCAGCCCGAAGGGCGCGCCGTCCCGATGGCGAGGGCTGATCACCGTGGCCATGTCCGCCTCTTCGGTGAACAGGCCCTGCAGCAGCGTCTTCACCTCTTCCTGTGCCACGCCGCCCATGCCGAGCACGAAGATCTCGAGTGCCGTCGACATGCTCTCCGCCGTCGGGAAGCGCTCCTGGGGGTTCTTCTCGAGGGCGCGGCGGCAGATCTCCTCCAGCTCCGCGGGGATGTTCGGCCGCAGCTCTCTCAGCGGCTTGGACGAGTCCTGGATGATGGCCTTGACGAGCGCGGCCTCCGAGGTGCCCTGGAAGGGACGCTCTCCCGAGAGCAGCTCATAGAGGACCACTCCCATGGCGTACACGTCCGTGCGCGCATCCGCCGGGTGGCCGCTCAGCTGCTCGGGGGCCATATAGGCGTACTTGCCCTTCACCGTCCCGGCGCCCGTGGTGGAGATGGACGTGGAGGCCTTGGCGATGCCGAAGTCCACCACCTTGACGCTCCCGTTGAAGCCCACCAGCACGTTGTCCGGGCTCACGTCGCGGTGGACGAGCTTCAGCAAGCGTCCGGTCTCGTCCGTGAGCGTGTGCGCGTAGTGCAGCCCCTTGAGCGCCTGCGCGCAGATCCATGCGGCGAAGCCCACGGGCCCATCCATCTGGCGCTCGTCCATGCGGCGCTTGATGGCGCGCAGGTTCATCCCGTGGATGAACTCCATCGCGATGAAGTAGGTGCCGTGGTGCTCTCCCAGCTCGAAGATCTGGACGCAGTTGGGGTGCGAGAGCTGCGCAGCGAGCCGCGCCTCGTTGAGGAACATCTCGACGAATTTCGGCTCCCTCCCCAGATGCGTCAGCATGCGCTTGACCACCACCGTCTTCGAGAAGCCAGCGGGTCCCTCCTGGCGCGCCAGGAAGACCTCCCCCATCCCGCCCGTGGCCAGCAGCTTGATGAGCCTGTACTTGCCCAGGCGGTTCTCGGACATGGGGAAGGCGAGGATCTGAGCGGGAGCCATGGAGTCCGGCCGATCTTACGGGAAGTAGCGGTCCTGCAGGTAGGCCTCGACCAGATCCACTTCGGACTGGCTCAGCAAGCGAGCGAAGACGAGCACCTCAGCGAGCTCGGTCTGCGCGAAAGCGCTGTCGAGGAGATCCTGGCGGCCACCGAGCATCAGGCCACCCATGCCGGCGGAGCCCGGATCATGGTTGTTGATGAACTCGTCGATCCGGTTGGCGCGCAGGCGCGAATTGGCGCCGTCGTACACGGCGGTGACCTGGTAGAAGCTGTCGGTCGTCTTCTGGGCGCCCGGGCTGGCGAACTTGCCCGCGAAGAGCTGGAGCCCTCCCAGGGGGATGTTGGTGGCCTGCAGCCGGATCCGGTTGCCACCTGCCGCCGTGGGCGCGTCGTACAGCGTCTTGTTCACGTCGGCGGGCGGGGCCTTGTACACGAGGAAGACGAAGAGCGGCTGGGGCAGCGGCCCGGTGAAGGCGGGCGAGCGCAGGTAGTCTCCGGTGCCCGTCGTATTGCCATCGAACGCGACGGTGGGCCGGCCATTGACTCCGGTGAGCTTGAAGAGGGGCTGACGGGAAGCGTCGGGCTGGCTCACGTCGTGCGCGTTGCCCGACAGATCCGACCAGGACGAGACCGGAGCGCCATCCGCCGGGAGCGGCACGTCGCGGCCGAGCAGGCTGTCCGCGGAGAGGTGCAGCGCCAGGCCCGGTGGCAGCAGGGCCACGTACACCGTGGCGGTGGAGGACTGGGTGGTGTCCTCCACGCTGGTGGCGACCACGTGGTAGGTGCCGTTCTGGGCCGGAGCCGTGTAGAGGCCGGCTGCATCGATGGTCCCACCGGCGGCGCCCTCGCTGACGCTCCAGGTCACGGAGGTGTCGCTCGCGTTGGTCACGGTGGCCGTGAACGTATAGCTCTTGGAGGGGGCGACGCTCACCGAGGAGGGGTTCACGCTGATCGTGACGGTGTGGGGCCCTCCGTCCGTGCCGCCATCGGTGCCACCATCGGTGCCGCCATCCGTCCCCCCGTCCGTGTTCGGGCCTCCATCGGGCAGCGGCTCCTCCACGGACTGGCAGCGCAGCTCGATGCAGACCTGCTCGGGAGGACAGGCGTGCGTGTCATCGCACCGGCGCCCGGGGGGCTCGGTGAAGTTCACCGAGCATCCGGCAAGCAGGATGCAGCCAACGCAGAAGATCAGGAGTCTGTTCATGGAGGGGAGAGCGACCGGCTTCGACGAGGGCCATGCAGGCCCTGGATCAAGGGAAGTAGCGGTTCTTGAGATACCCTTCGATCTGAGTCAACTCCGGGTCACTGAGGTCGCGGGTGTAGACGAGCAGCTCCGCGAACTCGGTCTGAGCGAAGGCGTTGGCCAGCAGATCCTGCCGCCCACCCAGCATGAGACCGGCCATGCCCAGGGAGCCGGGATCATGGTTGTTGAGGGTCTCATTGGCTCCGTTGGCGCGCAGGCGCGTGTTGGCGCCGTTGTACACGGCGGTGACGTAGAAGAAGTTCCCTGCCGTCTTGGCGGTGCCAGGGCTGGTGAACGTACTCGAGTAGAGCTGCAGCGCACCTACGGGCACGGTGGTGGCCTGCACCCGGATCCGGTTGGTACCCGTGCTGGGCGGTGCGTCGATCAGGGTCCTGTTGGTGGTACCCACGTTGGGGGACCTGTACACGAAGAAGAGCGTGATGGGCTGGGCGAGCGCGGACGGGAAGGCATCCGAGCGCAGGTAGTCTCCCTGGCCCGCGGTCGCCGAGCCATCGAACACGACCGTCGGGCGCCCGTTGAGGCCATTGAGCTTGAAGAGGGGCTGCCGGACGGCCTCGGTCTGGCTCAGGTCCCGCCCATTCCCCGAGAGGTCCACCCAACTGCTCACGGTGGCTCCATCCGCGGGCAGGGTACCCGAGGGGCCGAGCAGCTGATCCGCCGACAGGTGCAGGGCCAGGCCGTCCGTCGGGAAGGGCGTCGTCACCGTGATGGTGGCCGTGGCGCTCTTCGTCGGATCCGCCTCGCTGGTGGCCACGACGTGATAGGTGCCCGGCGTGGAGGGCGCGGTGTAGAGGCCGGCGGTGTCGATGGTGCCACCCGCGGTGCCCTCCTGGATCGTCCAGGTCACCGCGTTGTTGCTGGTGTTGCTGACGGTGGCCACGAACTGCTGGGTCTGGCCGACGATGAGCGCCGCGGTCGCAGGGCTCACGCTCACCATGATGGAGTCCGTGACGGTCACCGTGGCGGTGGCGCTCTTGGTGGAGTCAGCCACGCTGGTGGCGACCACGTGATAGGTGCCCGCAGTGTCAGGAGCCGTGTAGAGGCCCGAGGCGTCGACGGTGCCGCCGCCTGTCTCCGTCACGCTCCAGGTCACCTCGGTGTTCGTCGTGCCCGTCACCGTCGCGGTGAATTGCTGGGTGCCGTTCGTGCGGAGCATGGCGTCTGTCGGGTTGAGTGAGACACCCACGACCGGACGCGCGGTGACCGAGACGGTCGAGGTGGCTTTCTTCGAGGGATCCGCCACGCTGGTGGCGACCACGTGGTAGGTGCCCGCGGCGCCAGGAGCCGTGTAGAGGCCCGAGGTGTCGACGGTGCCGCCGCCCGTCTCCGTCACGCTCCAGGTCACCTCCGTGTTCGTCGTGCCCGTCACCGTCGCGGTGAAGGCCTTGGTCTCGCCCGTGAGGAGGGTGGCGGTGGTCGGCTCCACACTCACGGAGATGATGGTCTGCAGCGGATCCACCGTCACGGTGGCGGTGGCGCTCTTGGTGGCGTCGGCCACGCTGGTGGCGACTACGTGGTAGGTGCCCGGTGCGTCGGGGGCTGTATACAGACCCGAGCTGGAGACAGTGCCGCCGTCCGCCTCCGTCACACTCCAGCTCACCGCGGTGTTCGCATTGCCCGTCACCGTCGAGGTGAACTGCTGCGTGGTGCCGACGGTCAGCCGCGCCGACACAGGCGACAGGCTCACCGCGACCGGGAGCTCCAGGGCGTGCACGTTGACCGTCGCAGAGCTGCTGCGCTTGGAATCCGCCTGGCTGACGGCCACGACGTGATACGTCCCCTCGACGGAGGGGGCGGTGTAGAGGCCGTCCGGGTCGAGCGTCCCGGCGCTGGGGCCCTCGTGGAGCGACCAGGTCACCGCGGTGTTCTCGAGGCCTGTGACGGTGGCTGTGAAGCGCTGCTGCTGCCCGAAACCCAGGTTGACGGCACGAGGGTTGATCGAGATGGAGGGGAGATTCTCTCCCGGTTCTTCATCTTCAGCGCACTGTATCAAGAATGCTGCGACAAATAGCAGGACGATACTTGACGACACTCGAGCACGGCTCATCTGGCTCCCCAATGGCCAAGGTGAAATGCCCTGCGATGTAGGCAATAAATGCCACATATCGAATAGTCGTGAAAATGTGGGAATCCGGAGTGAACCGCGCACCCTTCTTAGGGTGGAGGTCCATGATTCCGGGCGACAGAGAAATTTCCGCCCACTTCACTCCAGGCGCCCCGTCTTGTCGATCTGCGCTCGAACGAGGTCGGCGTAGACACCGCGACGCAGGAGCAATTCCTCGTGGCGCCCCGCCTCCACGAGTTGGCCTCCGTCCATCACGAGGATGAGGTCCGCATCCACCACGGTGCTCAACCGGTGGGCGATGACGATGCGCGTGCAGCGCAGGGAGGCCAGCGCCTCCTGGACCCGGCTCTCGGTGATCGCGTCGAGCGCGCTGGTGGCCTCGTCGAGCAGCAGCACGGCCGGGCTGTGCACGAGCGCTCGGGCGAGGGCCAGCCGCTGCCGCTGCCCTCCGGAGAGCGAGGCGCCGCGATCCACCAGCGGCGTGTCGTAGCCCATGGGCATGGTCGTCACGTCCTCGTGGAGCCGCGCCAGCCGGGACGCCTCGATGACGGGCTCCATGGGGAGGGAGGGATCCCTCAGCGCGATGTTCGCGCGGATCGTGGTGCTGAAGAAGGCTGGCTCCTGGGGGACGACGCCCATCTGCCCGCGGACCGATTGCAGATCCAGATCTCCCAGATCCGAGCCGTCGTAGAGGACCCGGCCCGAGGTGGGCAGGTACAGGCCCAGCAGCAGGTTGGCCAGCGTGGTCTTCCCCGCACCCGAGCGGCCCACGATCGCCACGAACTGGCCCGGTTGGATCTGCACCGACACTTCCTTCACCACCAACGGGGAGGTGGGTGCGTAGCGGAACGAGACCCGCTCCAGCTCGATGCCGCCCTGGAGCCGGGCCTGCTGGCCGGGTTTTGCGGGGTCTCGCTCGGGCGGCGTGTCGAACACGTCGTCGATGCGCTCGATGTAGCTGCCCAGCAGTTGGAGCTGGCTGCCCGTGCTCACCAGGTTGGACAGCGGCACCAGCAGCGCGCCCGCCAGGGCATTCAGCCCCATCATGGTTCCCAGCGTCATCTGCCCGCTCAGCACCTGCAGCGCCCCGAAGCTCAGCAACACCAGCGGCGCCGCCACGCGCAGGCTCCCATTGAGTGCCTCCACCCAGGCGGACAGCCGGCCCCGCCGCAGCGACACGTTGAGCACGTTCACGAACAGTTCCGAGAACCGCTGCACCGCCTGGTGCTCCACGCCGAACGCCTTGAGCGTCTGGATGCCGGTGAGCATCTCCACCTGGTAGCTCTGGCTCTTGGCTTCGACTTCGAGGCTCTCCGAGAGCAGGGAGCGCTGGCGCTTCGTGGAGAGCACCAGGATCAGCACCTGCAGCAGCCCCAGTCCCAGGACGATCAGCGCGAGCAGCGGGCTCACCGCGAACATCAGCACCAGGTAGAGCACCACGAGCGCACCATCCAGCAGGCCCGAGAGCGCGCTGGAGGAGAGGATCTCCCGCACCGTCGCATTGCTGCTCATGCGCGCCAGCAGATCGCCCGCCGCACGCACCTGGAAGAAGGACCATGCTAGCCCCACCAGGTGCTCCACGAAGCTCAGCGTCATGTTCGAGTCCAGCTTCGTGCGCAATTCCAGCAGCAGGTGGCCTCGGATGAGCGTCGACAGCAGCTGGAAGCCTGTCAGCGCAATCAGCCCCGCGGCCACCACGCTCAGCAGGTGCACATCTCCTCTTGGGACGACACGATCCACGATCAACCCCGTGAGGATGGGGATGGCCAACGCGAAGAGCTGGAGCACCAGCGAGATCACCAGCACCCGCGTCAGGGTGTGGGACTCGCGCAGTACCTGGAGCGCGTAGCGCGAGGCGTTCCTCGGGCGCGCCTTGCCCGTCTCGAAGTGCTCTCCTGGCTCCAACAGCAGGGCCACGCCCGTGAACGACTGGCGGAAGCGCTCCATGGGGATGCGCCGTCGGCCCTGGCCCGGATCCACCAGGTAGACGCAATCCCGCCCCAGCCGTTCGAAGACCACGAAGTGCGAGAACTGCCAGTGCAGGATCGTTCCTGGCGCGAGGTACTGCAGCGCGTCCTCGTCGATCGACACGCCTCGCCCCCGCAGCCCGAAGGTGCGCGCCGTGCGCAGGATGTCCAGCGCCGACACGCCGTCTCGCGCCACACCCATCGCCTGCCGCACCTCCTCGAGCCGCACGGGCCGGCCGTGGAAGCCCAGGACCATGGCGATGCATGCCGCGCCACACTCCGTCTCCGACAACTGGCGGACGAGCGGAATCCTGCCTCGCGCTCTGGCATGGAGGTTACGCAGGGCTGGGAAGCGCTCCACCAACCCCTGTCCTTTCTCTTCAGCGGTCCTCATGTCCCATGGCTCCCTTCAGGCCTGGCACCAGGGCCACGAGGATGCGCTCCTCGCGCACCCGCGCATCCGCTCGCGCCAGCATCCCGTCGAAGTAGTTGAAGGTCCGGCCCTTGCTCTTGAAGGTGGAGGAGGGGAGCCGCGCCCTCACGAGCACCATCGGTCCGTTGAGCTCCAGCGCGTCCGCGATCTCCGGCCCCAGGAAGCGGCGGACCTCTCCCGGTCCGACGATCTGGTCTCCCACCGACTCGATCGTGAAGGCGTGGTACTCGTGCGGGAAGCCGTTCAGCTCCACGCGCAGCGGGCGTCCGGGCGCCAGCGTCGGCCGGTAGCCACCCGGCAGCAGCGCCACCATCGACACCGTGACGTTGTCTCCCATCACGGAGACGACGCTCTCGCCCGGGGTTACGTACTGGCCTGGGCGGATGCGCAGATCGCT
Source organism: Hyalangium versicolor (assembly GCF_020103695.1). Lineage (GTDB taxonomy): Bacteria > Myxococcota > Myxococcia > Myxococcales > Myxococcaceae > Hyalangium > Hyalangium versicolor. The sequence goes on along the minus strand of NZ_JAHXBF010000036.1, from coordinate 55,033 downwards.
GATCACTCCCGATTGAGGGGCTCTCAGCGTTCGAGCCTGCTGCCGGGAAGCGGCCAGCTCGCGCTCGGCGCGCAGTGAGGTCAGCGTCTGCCGGGCGCTCTCATCCGAGGGATCCCTCAGGACGCGGATGAGCTGGAGATCGAACTCGTGCTGGGTGCGCTCCAGCGAGGCGGTCTCCTCCTGGGAGCGGAAGGTGACCAGCGCCTGGCCCTGCTCCACGCGCTGCCCGGGGCGGACCTCCACGGATGACACGACGCCTGGCTGATCCACCGTCAGGTGGCTCTGGCCCTCCACCTTCACGATGGCAGGGCCCGTCGCATACTCGGGCAGCGTGCCGAGCAGCGAGTACACCAACGCCGACAGCAGCAGCCCCAGCAGCGTCCAGTACGTCCACCGGGTCCACGAGGGCGAGATGCGGAGGACATCTCCTTCCTGCTGCGCTCCCTCGTGGTGGCGCAGGGCTTCCTCTCGGAAGATCTTCGAGCGAACGGCTTCCATGTCGGGTGCTCCTGGCCGGGGACGTGCCGAGGCACGGGCTCCGGCTGGCATGAGGACCTACGGCCCGCTCCGCGTCGGGGTGGGGCCGCTGGACTCGAGCTGCACGACGCTCCCTTGCGCCGGGCCCGGCCGGACGTGCGCCACCATGCCGGTGGCCACCGTGTCCGGTGGCGGCGAGTCGAAGGTGGCGACGGCGAACACCAGGCGGGCCGCCGCGTCCACCTCGGGAGCAATGCTCTCCACGTGCCCCGCGAGCGTCTGCGCGGGCTGATCGATGAACAGCCTCAACGGTGAGCCGGGCTCCAACTGGCGGGCCTGATCCTCGGGGACGGCGAAGCGGACCTTCCGGCCTCCCGTGCTCAAAACCCGGAGGATGGGCTGGCCCGCGGAGACACGAGTCCCCGGACTCACCGGCCGCGTGGCCACGACGCCATCAAAGGGCGCTAGGAGTTCCGCCTCGCCCACGTTCTGCTCCAGCTCCACGACGTGGGCCTGCTGCTCCTGGCTCCGAGCCCGTGCCGCCTCCAGCCGCGCGAGGGCCGTGCTCTCCTGGTAGCGAATGGTGGCCAGCTCTTCCTGCGAATAGACGCCCAGCTCCAGTGAGCGCGGGGTGAAGTAGCGGCCCTTCTTCTCCCGAGCCTCGGCGAGCGCAAGCCCTGCGGCCTGCTCCTCGGCCCGCGAGGCCTGCAGCGTGGCTTTCGCGACCGCCAGATCCTGCTCCAGTGGACGCACGTCGAGCCTCGCCAGGACTTCTCCCTTGCGGACGCGATCGCCGACGTCGACGAGCACCTGCTCCATGCGGCCTTCGAACTTCGAGCTCAGGTCGACCGAATCATGGGGAATGACGACGCCCAGGAACGGAGCGGGAGAACCCGTGCGAGGAGCTCCACCGTCCGACGCCGGGACGGGCGATGGAGTCTCCTCGCTCCGGGCCCCTGCGGAAGCAGCGGGCGCCGACACAGCGAGCCCGCTCACGCAGAAGACCATCAGCGCCAGCCACCGTCTCCATCCCCATCGCTCCATCCGGCGCTCTCCCCTGGAAAGTTCAAGGGGAAGGAGCGCGCTCAAGTGGGTTGTGACGGACGTGCGTCCTGCCTCGTTCGAGTGGGGAGCCTGGCGGGCAGGCGGTTGGCGGGCCAGGCGCCATTGTTCGCGCGGAGCAGTTTCAGTGCTGCGCATTCAGCTCCATTCATCTCCCAGGAAGGCAGTCTCACCATGAGTGACATCGCGCCTCCGGCGAGAACACCCTCGCCGCGTTCGAGGACATGGGCCGGACCCTGGAGGACGTGAAGACGATCTACGGCATCTGGATACGATCGACTCCGCCGAGGCCTATCGCGCCTTCCGAGGTCGGGACGCAGGCATCGGCGCGTTGATGCGCAAGCGCGGCTTCCCTGTACCCCGCGGCTCGTGACGCGCGAGGCGTTCAGCTCCACATGCTCCGCGCGGCCTCGTCCAGCGCGCGGGCCAGTTCCAGGGCGGGGGCGATGAACGCCTCCATCTCCTCCGTAGTGTGGAGTGAGCCGAACTGCTCGGCATGGATGAAGCTGTCCTCGATGTAGAAGTCCCTGTAGGCGTTCGACACCCGCTCGAAGCACTGCTGGACTCGAGGTTGTTTCAGCAGTGCCTCCATCTTGGGAGTGGTGCTCTGCTGCCGCACGGAGCCGTCCAGGAACCCACCGCGCTTCAACTTGACCGCTGGGGGAATGGCGGGGAGCAGCATGTGCAGAGCGGCTGTGGGGACGACGCTCTTTCCCACCCTGCGCCCATGGAGGTCCACCGCCAGCGAGTAGCCACTGTAGGTGCCCTGGATGAAGTGTCCTTGAGCGTTCAGATTGTGACGATGGGCAAAATCGGCCCAGGCCGTGGCGGATTCCTCGAGCTTGTACTTGTTCGTGAAGAGCGCCGCGATCCTCACGCCGATCAGGAGGATGAGAAGAAGGGTTCCCACGGCTGTCATGCAGTGGATTCTGCCTGGGGAGGTCGGGTGGTCGCCAGGAATTCGCCCGGGTCTGGGGCTGCAGCAGGAACACGGCGTCTCGGTGTAACTTTCTCCTCACGGGTGCGGTGCTGGTCGCACCCGGTGGTTCCGGGGGGAGCCTCATGTCCCAGGACGATGGCCAGGGCAGTTCTACGCTCGTCGAGACACTCCTGGGCAGGGGCAGCGATTCGACACCTCCTCCGCGCAGGAAGGTCCCCGCCTCATTGGCCGAGCGGTACGAGGACATCCAACTCGTCGGTGAAGGTGCCGTGGGAGTCGTGTTCCGCGCGGTGGATCCGCGGCTGGGCCGCACCGTCGCGCTGAAGCTCTTGAAGGGAGACAATCCGGCGCTCGGGCGGCGGTTCATCACCGAGGCTCGCGCCCAGGCCAGCGTCCAACACGAGCACGTGTGCCGCGTGTACGAGGCCGGCCAGGCCGACGGCGAGCCGTACATCGTCATGCAGTTCATCGAGGGCAGGCCGCTGTCACGGCTCCGGGGCGAGATGACGCTCGAGCAGCAGGTGAAGCTGCTCATGGAGGTCTCCGCCGCGGTGCACGAGGCGCACCGGCTGGGGATGATCCATCGGGACATCAAGCCCGGGAACATCCTGGTCGAGCAGCGCGAGGACGGAGGTTGGAAGCCCTATGTCATGGACTTCGGTCTGGTGCGCCAGGTCGAGGACCATGGCCAGACGCAGACGGGAGAAGTCGTCGGGACACCCGCGTATATGTCTCCCGAGCAGGCCCTGGGGGAGGTCCGGGGACTGGATCGCCGCACGGACATCTATTCGCTGGGAGCCACGCTCTACGACGTGATCGCCGGGCGGCCTCCCTTCGTCTCGGATCATCCGTGGAAGCTGCTCGCGATGGTGACGCTCGAGGAGGCTCCACCGCTCGGTCAGGTGAAGCCGGGGATTCCCAAGGACATCGAGACGATCGCGATGAAGTGCCTGGAGCACGAGCCTGCGCGCCGCTACGACTCGGCGTGGGCGCTCGCGGACGATCTGCGGCGCGTGCTGGATGGAGAGCTGATCCAGGCCCAGCGTGCCTCGTGGCACCAGGTCCTCTGGAAGAAGGCGCGCAAGAACAAGCTGCTCACGGGGCTTGTGGGGGCGGTGGTGTTGGGCGCGCTTGGGCTGGGGAGCGTGTGGATTGGAGCGCAGCGGCACGCGGCGGAGCAGGCCCGGCTGGCGCGGGAATTGGGCGAGAGCGTGAAGGAGATGGAGCTGTTCCTGCGCGCGGCGTACGGGCTCCCCCTGCATGACGTGGAGCGGGAGCGGGACGTGGTGCGCACCCGGCTCGGAGAGATCGCTCAGCGGATGGACGTGGCGGGCTGGGCCGGGCAGGGGCCAGGGCACTACGCGCTGGGACTGGGGCAGCTCGCTCTCGGCAATCCCGAGCGGGCCCGGGAGCAGTTGGAGCAGGCGTTGGCGGCGGGGTACTCCTCGGCGGATCTCGAGTACGCGCTGGGCCGGGCGTTGGGTGAACTCCTGCGGCGCGCGCTGGAGGATGCCCGCCGTATCTCCAACCTGGAGGAGCGCCAGCGGCGGATGGCTCGGCTGGACCGGGAGATTCGTGAGCCAGCGCTCGCTCATCTGCGAGCCGCCATGGGGGCGCGGATCGAGGTGCCGGAGTACGCGCAGGGCTTGATCGCGCTGTACGAGGGAAAGAACGCGGAGGCGGTCGCCCGTGCGAGGGCGGCGTTCGACAAGGCGCCGTGGATGTATGAGACCAAGAAGCTCGAAGCGGATGCGCTGTACGCGGAAGGCAGCAAGTACCGGCATGACGCGGCGTTCGACTACGAGAAGATGAAGGGCTACTTCGATCGGGCGGCGGAGGCGTACCGGGTCGCCGCGGAGATCGGCAGGAGCGATCCGGACGTGCATCGGGCCGAGTGCGAGCTCTGGGAGAAGATGGGATGGGCCGCCGCCTCGCAGGGTCTTCCTCCTGGCCCTCCGTTCGAGGTGGCCAGGGCCGCGTGTGATCGTGCGGTGCACTCGAGCTCGAAGGATGGCAGGGCCCTGGTGCAGCGCGCGCTCGTGCTCCTGGCGCGGATCCATGTCGTGCAGGAGGATCCCTCGGAGGAGGCGATCCCGGCCGTGGACGAGGCGCTCGCGGCGGCGGAGACCAGCGCGCGGGCGCGCCCCCAGGATGTGATGGCGCACTACGCGGTGGCCCTGGCCCTCTATCTTCGCGCGCGGACTCTCTACGATCTTGGCAGGGATGCGTCCATGCAGCCCTCCATTGAGGGATATCAGCGAGTCCTCGCGATGGATCCCGATTTCACCTGGGCAGTGAACGAACTGGGGGACGTCTACCTCCAGGAGGCCAAGGAGCGGCTGATACGGGGAGGAGAAGCAGGGCCGCTGCTGGAGAGCGCGATCCATCAGTACGATCGAGCCATGGAATTGGACTCCGGGTTCGTGCTGCCCGCGGGCGGCAGGCTGGAGGCGCTGACGGTGCAGGCGGAGTCGGAGCTGGCTCGGGGGCGGGATGCGCACGCGGTCGTCCAGGCGCTGGCTGCCGCCGTGGCCCTGTTCGAGCGGACGAACTCCAGCGCCTGGATCGTCGCCTTCTGGAAGGCGCGCTCGCTGCGGCTCCAGGGCCAGCGGGAGTTCCTTCTCGGCCACGATCCACGGGACGCGCTCCAGCAGGCGGTTGCCACGATCCATGCCGTCGCGGGAGAGGCTCCAAAGGATTCGTGGCTCCTCAGGGAACTGGTCCTGAGCCATCTGTTCGCGGCCGAGTACGCGGGGCGTCAGGGATTGGATCCAGTTCCGGCTCTGCAGAGGGCCCGAACTGCCGTGAAGCAAGCTGTGGGGCAGGGAGCGTCGATGAGTTCATCTCTGGCACTGCTCGCCGCGAGTGTTGAACTCACGGACATTCGCGTGGCGAAGCGGAGCGCGGACGCTCGCGAAGAATCCTTCCAGGCCGCCTTCGGTGACCTGCGGGTTGTGCTCGCGCAATCGATGAGCGACTCCGTGCCCTATCAGATCGCCGCCGAGCTCCACGCCGCGCGCGCCGCATGGCTGAGGCAGCAGGGTCGCAGTCCAGAGGAAGACATTCGCAAGGGGCTCGTCCGGGTCGACGAGGCACTCTCGAAGAACCCTCGCAACGCCAGGGCCTTGATCGCCAGGGGGCGCCTCCTGCTGGAGCAGGCGCACGCGGCTCACACGCAGCCAATGCGCATCGAGGATGGACAACTCGCCCAGAAAGCCTTCGAGGCGGCACTTCGAGAAAACCTCTTCCTGGCACCAGAGGCTCTGGCATTGCTGGGAGAGGCTCGGGACCTTGTTCGCTAATCCCCACTCCTCATCGACTTCGAGGCGAAGCCAAAACACGCGCGAAGCTTCAACATGTCGGCGATGTCTGGAAAGGCATGATCTTCGTGCCTGACGGAGTCGGGGGTGCTTGTGTTGATCTTTTACGTGCGTTTTGTGTTGGTTGCTTCGCTCGGGGTTACCCTCGCGGGTTGCGGAGTGGAGGAGGGAGACGTCGATCCTTCCACTCCCCTGGAGACACACGACCAGACGCTCGCTGGCGGTCGCCCACCTCCCAATGGGGCGAACGGAACCCGTCCCTCTTGTTTCTGGGCGCCAGGCACCCAGCAGGCCCTGAGGTCGCTGGGGAGTAGCGCTCTCGATCACGGCGGAGGGTTCTTGCCGAACATTCCCCTCGATCAGGTGTCCAGCAATTGCCGAGAGGTTCTTCGCTCCGCCATCGAGTGCGCCCTGACCCGAGAGCAATCCGTGACGGATCCCGTGACGGGAGAGGTCTACACAGGCTGGTGGGGACTCGCTCCCTCGTGGCGCGGGAACACCCTGGATGTGCCAGGGCGGCGGTTCGTCACCGGGTGCATGGTTCAGCGGCTGAACTATTACGGGGCGTCCGTCCCCATCCTCCTGGAAGGCAGCCATCCCGCCATTGCGAGGAACCAGACCTTTGGCCCGCAGTACCCCATCACCGAGTCGACCGTCTTTGGCGATCTGTTCTCGTCGACTACCCCGTTGCTGGGGATCCTGCCTGCGTTCAACCTGTTCGTCTGCTGGGAGGGATTGCTGCCTCAGTCGTGTGGCCTGCTCGGACTGCCCCTGCTCTTCGAGAAGCGCATCTGTGACGACCTGCCACTGTGCGGGCTCATGCCGGTGGGGCCGTGCGCGCTGTCGTGCGTGCCGAATGACTCGTATTGGAGCTGCAGGCCGAACCTGTTCGCCGCACCGTGGCCGGAGACGGTGCGGGTGAAGCTGGAGACGAGCTCCTGTCAGTAGGGGAGGCGTGCCAGGAAGTCCAGGGCGCGGATGCTCGGGAGGAAGAAGTAGCCGCCTCCCTTCATCGTGACGAAGCGCTCGATCCCCTCGACGCACCGGCGGAGCGGCTGCCGTGGCAGGGTCAGCCGGCCCGCACCGTGCGTCATCAGCGGATCCCGCTCGTCATACCGGCCGCCGAACTTGCCGTTGTTCAGCCAGGTCTGCTGGAGGAACTCGAACTGCCGGGCAATGTTCGCGTTGACGGCGATGAAGAACATCCCCTTACCGCTTTCGTCCGAGTAGGTGATGCCCCGGCGCAGGATGCGGTGCCGGCGTGTCGCCTGCAGTGACATCTGCGCGTTGGGGGGCAGGGCATCCCGAGGGTTGGCACGCCGGACATGGGAGGCCACCGGGCAGCCGTAGCCGTCCTGATCCTTCTCGTTGAAGCCGAAGTTGTTGTCGTGCCCATTCCCTCGGCCGGAGGAGCGATGGGGTGGCACATCCTCTCCCGGGCGGAGGGGGGCGCCGTTCGGCCATCGCCCCATGAGCTTCGCCGCCAGCCACTGCTTCTTGTGCTCGTCGGTCTCGCCGACCGCCAGGCTCTTGTGCGCCTCGAGGAAGTGATGAAACCCGTCCACGTCCTGCTGGAGCTTGCGAACGACCAGGTAGCTCCCGTTGCGCCCCAACTCCTTCCAGTCAGGCCGGTGCTCCTGGGCCGCGAGCACTCCCTCTACGTCCAGGGCCGCGGGCGCGACAGGGGGATCTGGGACCTCCGCGTACTCGTTCTCGTAGCCCAGCAGGAACTCTCCCATCTTGATGGCACCGACCCCGTCCGGAGCTTCGTGCTTCGCCTCCCGGAAGCCCTCGATCCGCGGCTGGGAGATCCCGTCGCGGAAGCCGAAGTGCTCCACGACGCCGCCTTTGTCATCCCGGATGCGAGCGGTTCGCTGGAAGGCCAGCTCGCGCAGGCCGCCCTCCGCGAGCCGGGAGCGCTGCGCGTCGGCCAACGAGGACACCTCCGCCTCCGTGGTCCCGTACAGCATCAGCAGCAGATGAATCTCGTCCTGGGAGGCAGGGCCCGAGGTGCCTCCGAACTCCCACCGCTCAGGAGCGTTCTCGTCCGAATCGCCCAGGATGTCCGCGCGTGAGGACATGCCCTCGCGGAACTCCGTGGGGAAGGTCTCCAGGGCCTCCGCGGGGAGCCCCAACGCCTTCAGGCCCTCGGAGGTCAGCGCGAGGTTCAGGCTCGTCTTCCACCGAGAGAGCTGCTCGGAGGACTTGTCCGCCGCCGTCGTCACTTCAGGGAGTGTCTCCCGCAGCCACGTCCGGGCTCGGCTGGGGTCCTCGATCTTCAGCAGCAGGAAGCAGGCGGCGTCCATGGCCTTGTAGCCATGAAGCACGAGCCCCTGGATGTCTTCCTGGGGCCGCCGCGGCTCGGGACGCGGGCGTCGCCGGAGGAAGGGCGGCAGCAGCCGCTGGGCGCGTTGGCGTACGGAGTCTCGTGATGGCTCGTTTCGCAACATGGTCCCTCCACTGTGTCAGGCGGCGGCCCGGCTCTCGCGGGGCGCGTCGCGTCAGGATGTAGCTCAGCCATTCCCGAGCCCTCATCAGCTCGGGCCCGGGCGAGAAGACGCCTCGGGACAGGAAGGAGCGCAGTGTCTCCTCGGGCTCGGGTGCGGAGAGGCTGTCGCGTGCGAGCAGTCCTCTCAGCTGGAGCACGTGGTGGAGATCGTTGATCGCGGGCTCCACGCGTCCCTCGGGCCTGTGGAAGTGGGCGCTGTACCAGACGCGGGTCGGCACCTGCTTCTGGTGGATCCAGGCCTTGAAGGGCTCGAGGAAGGGCCGGCCCTTCGCGCGAGCGGGAAAGTCCTCCGTGTCCTTCCAGATGCTCACCAGGAAGCTCCTCACCTCCGCGTCGTCGATGAACGAGTCGATGTACGACTCCCAGCTCCCGTCGTAATTGGTGAAGAACAACAGCCGGCGCGTCCTGGGCCGGAAGAGGGCGCCCTTGCCTCGGCGCTTCGTCTTCAGGATCACCCATCGCGCGCAGTGGATGACACGGATGTGGCTCAGGCCGGCCACGTAGCGCCGCAGCCGCAGGTTCACGCTCCGCAGCGTCATCCACAGCGCGATCCGGTTGCCCACGCCGGGCTCCAGCATGGCCACGTGGATCATCGGGTTCTGCACCTGCCCCTGGGGCTCTCGCACGTACCGGGGCATGGCCGCGGCCCGTCGAGCCGCGGGGCCCTCCGCCGTGGAGGCTCGGCGTCTCAGCGCGCCGCGCACCTTCTTCTCCAGCCAGCCGATTCCCATGAAGAGGCCCACCGTGGGGACGGCCACAAGGTAGCGGAGGGCGGGATAGAGGAGGGTCGCTCGTGCGGCGCTGCGCCGCGCGTGATCCCAGCGCTGATGCCACTCCGGATCCGGTTGCACGGATCGGTCCTCCTGGATCCGCTCGTGGAGCTCGTGCTGCACGCGCTCGAGCCCGTCGGGGCCATCCCGGACCAGCTCCTCCAGTTGGTTGCTGGAGGTGTTCAGGTGGTGCTCGACCGCCTCGCTCAGGGCCAGCAGCCGGCGCATTCCCGTTGCCGTCTCCACCCGGTAGGCGAAGTCGACGTGCCGCGCCGTGAAGTGGACGGAGTGGGCCTGGAGGAACTCGCGCACCCGCGTTGGCTTGCGCAGCCCCTTGGCGGGGTAGCCCACGCAGGTCCGGTAGATCGCATCGAAGGCCTGGGCGCCGGGCTCGCGCCGGTGCTCGGCCAACGCATCCACGAAGCGCGTGAGGAACTCGTTCAGCCGCTTCCGGTAGCGCCCATCCTCCGTGCTGAAGTCCATTCCCAGCGCCAGGAGCCGCTCTCCATCCGGGCCCGGAGAGAGAATTCCCCAGCGCCCGAAGTAGAGCCCGTCCACCTGCTCGAAGGGATGCGGCTGCCCCTGGCGGATGCGCTGGTCGACCTCCTTCAGGAGCGACTCGAGCGCCTCCACCTTCGAGGGCCGGATCCTTGTCACGACCGTCAGTGTGCCGTGCAGCATGAAGCCTCACCTTCCCGATCGAACCTGCGCGCCCGGTTCGTTGTGTGCACGGGCGGGTGGGGGAGGGGAGGCGCGCGCGATCCCTCGAGCTCGTGAGATGCCACCTGCCGGTGGGTGTGAGTGCTGGAGAGCAACCGGCTCACCAGCCTCTCGAACTCATCCAGCGCGCAGCTCTTGGGGACGAACTGGACGCCCGGAGCATGCGGGTTGCCCGCGGAGCTGTGCAGGATGATGGGAATGTCTCGCAACTGCTCGTCCTCGTGCAGGGCGTGGCACAGCTCGAGTCCCGTCATGCGCGGCATGTTCCAGTCCGTGACCACCAGATCCGGTGAAGTCTCCCGGGCGATGGAGAGTGCCTCGCGCCCATCCCGGGCATTGAGGACGCGGTGGTCCATCAGCTCGAGCACCTCGGTGAAGAGGTCGAGCATTTCCTGTTCATCATCTACGAGGAGGATCGTGCTCATGGGGTTACCTGCTGAACTTCACGGCCTTTCTGTTTGGATCGAGTTCGTCTTCCGCTTGTGTGATGAGGTGCGGAGGCATCGAGTCTCAGGATGGGGAGGCCTCTGAGGGGAGGCCTGGCTGTCCTGGCGGGCGGCGCAGGGGGGAGCAGGCCGTCGCCTGCTCGCGCCTCCAAGCGGGCATATCGTCCTGCGGATCAGGTGCGTTGCTCCGCCCCAGCGCGGTTCTTACCCTGTGTCGAGGCGCTGCGCCGAGGGTCAAGGGAAGGACCAGAGGGCGGGGAGATGCGTCGAGGCGAGGAGCATCCAGACGAGCAGGCGCCCGGGTCCGAGGATCCGTGGGACGAGGCCGATGATGCGGACCTCGACGACTCACTCCTGCATCACGTGGCCCAGGTATCCGTGCCGCTGCGTGTGCCAGCGCGAGGCGAGCTCCTGGGAGGCGCGGATGGGCAGCGCTTCGAGATCCTGGAGCAGCTCGGCGGTGGCGCCATGGGCCAGGTGTTCCGGGCCCGGGACAAGGAGTTGCAGCGCGAGGTGGCCCTCAAGTTCTTCTTGCCTCGCGAGGGGCTCGTCGAACTGCCGATGAGCGCTCTGTTGCGGCAGGAGGCCAGGGCCATCGCGCAACTGGATCACGACAACATCATCCGCATCTTCGACGTGGCCGAGTGGGGTGGCTCGCCGTGGGAACCTCGGGTTCCTTTCCTGATCATGGAGTGTCTGGAGGGAGAGAGTCTCTCCGCGCTCATGAAGCGGGAGCAGCCCACGCTCCAGCGGGCCCTGGAGATCATGATCGGTGTGGCCTCGGGGCTGGCGCACGCCCACGAGCACCATGTCATCCACCGCGATCTCAAGCCCGGCAATGTCTTCCTCACCCAGAAGGGGCAGGTGAAGATCCTCGACTTCGGGCTGGCGTGGCTGACCGCCGCCATCTTCCCGTCCGTGTCGAACCTGCCAGTGGCTGGGACTCCGGCCTACATGGCTCCGGAGCAGTGGAAGGGCGAGGCACAGGACGAGCGCACGGATATCTGGGCGGCAGGCGTCCTGCTCTTCGAGCTGCTCACGGGTGAGCCGCCGTACATGGTGACGAGCCTGGCGGAGCTGCGTGATCGGATGCAGTCCGATGCTCTCATGCCTCGCGTGCGCGAGCGGCGCCCGGGAGTGCCCGAGGAGCTGGAGACGCTGGTGGCGTCCATGCTGCTCAAGGAGCCCGAGAAGCGACTCGCCAGCGCCGCGGAGCTCAGGGAGCGCCTGCGCCGCATCGAGGAGCGGCTCACGCCCTGGAGGGACGAGCCTCGGAGCCTGGCCCCCCAGCGCCGGCAGGTGACGTTGGTGGCGTGCTGGTTGGCCGACCTGACGGATCTCGCCGAGCACCTGGATGCGGAGGACTTCAGTGAGCTGGAGGGCGCCTTCCACCAGTGCTGCTCCGAGATCATCCAGCAACACGGAGGGTTCATCGCCACCTGCGTGGGGGACGAGGTGCTCGCCTGCTTTGGCTATCCCCAGGCCACCGAGGAGGACGCGGAGAAGGCGGCCCGGACGGGGCTCTCGCTGTCCGCGCACCTGAGCACGGCGATCCAGCAGAAGCTGCCGTACCTGCCGCGCCGCAAGCTCTCGGTGAAGGTGGGGTTGCATACAGGCACCGTCGTCCTGGACAACCTCCCCGTGGAGCTGAGCGGCCGCGCCTCCGCGTTGCAGGGCGAGGCCCCGAAGATCGCGCAATGGCTGGCACGCCAGGCTCCGCCCGACATGGTGTGCCTCAGTGACACGACCTGGCTGCTCGTACGCGGTGTCTTCCGGACCGAGCCGCTGGGCTCGCATTCCTTTCAGGGCGTGTCGGGCGTGACGAAGTTGGAGCTGCACCGCCTGGTCCGGGAGAAGCGGGCCGCGAGCCGCTTCGAGGGCACCCACGCGCAGGGTTCCCTCACTCCGCTGGTGGGCCGTGAGCCCGAGATGCGGCAATTGCTGGAGCATTGGGAGCACGCACGAGCAGGGCAAGGTGCGTTCGTGCTCCTCCGCGGGGAAGCGGGCATCGGCAAGTCGCGGCTGATCCAGGAACTGCGGCAGCGCATTCCCTCCGATAGCGCGATCCGGCTGCGGTGTCAGTGCTGGGTTCAGTTCAGCACCAGCGCCTTCGCCCCCGTCATCGAGCTGCTCCAGCACCTGCTGCGGCTCGATTCCGAGGGCAGCCCCCAGGTGAACCTCCGCAAGATGGAGGGGCGCATGCGGGCGGCGGGCGTGCCCGCGGAGCAGGTGTATCTGATCGCCAGCCTTCTCTCGCTGCCCGTGACCGAGGTGCCCCCGCACCTTCGATTCACTCCCGAGCGCCTGAAGGAGAAGACGCTCGAGACTCTCACCACGCTGCTGCTGCGGATGGTCGAGGAGCGCCCCGTCTTCGCCGTGGTGGAGGATCTGCATTGGGCCGATCCCTCGACCCTGGAGCTGCTCGGTCAGTTGCGGACCCGCCTCGAGAAGGCGCGGCTCTGTGTCTTCCTCACCGCGCGTCCGGCCTTCCAACCCTCGTGGCCGGAGACGGAGCAGTTCCACGTGCTCGCGATCGAGCGGCTGGCGCCGCGGCTCACCGCGGAGCTTGTCCGTCAGTCCTCCACCGGGCGGGAGCTGTCGGAGGACACCGTGGAGCAGCTCGTGGCGAAGACGGATGGCGTGCCGCTCTTCGTCGAGGAGATGACGCGCATGGTGGTGGAACGGGGCTCCACGGAGGCGTCCACCGCGGAGCAGCCCTCCATCCCCCTCACGCTGAGCGGACTGCTGCTGACCCGGTTGGACATGCTCCCACGCCGGCAGAAGGCGCTGGCCCAGCTCTGCGCCGTGGTAGGCCGCGGCTTCAGCCACGGCCTGCTCGTCACGCTCTCGGGCCGGAACGAGATGGCGCTCTCGCAGGATCTCTCCGGGCTGCTGCATGCCGGGCTGCTCCAGTCCGTGGACGATACGGGCGAACCCCGGTACCAGTTCCGCCACGCGCTGATCCAGGATGCGGCGTACCAGTCCCTGCTGCGGCGCACGCGGCGCGAGTACCACCGGCGCATCGCCCAGGTGCTGGCCTCCCAGTTCCCCGAGCTGGCGGAGGCCCAACCGGAGATGCTCGCCCATCACTACACCGAGGCGGGGGAGCTGGAGCCCGCGATTCGCTACTGGGCCAAGGCGGGAGAGCGCGCCAGCCGGCGCTCGGCGAACATGGAGGCCATCAGCCACCTGAACCAGGCACTGCGGCTGCTGCGCCGCCTGCCAGAGGCCGCTCGGAGCCCCGAGCAGGAGCTGCGGTTGCTGGTGGGGCTGGGACTACCGCTGATGCAGACGCGCAGTGTCCGTGCCTGCGAGGTGGAGCAGACCTACGCCCGTGCCCTGGAGTTGTTCCATCAAGTGGGCGATCAGTTGCCGGAGATGCGTGTCTCCACCTGGGGCTCGTTCGCCTACTACTTCATGCGGGCCCGGTTTCACGTGGCCCAGGAACTGGCTGAGCTGCTCGTGGACGTGGGCGAGCGCAGGCAGAGCGCGGAGCTGCTCTCGTTGGGCCACCGGATGATGGCCACCAACTTCTTCACGTGGGGGCAGATGCCCACCGCCCTGGTGCACCTGGAGCGGGCGCTGGAGTACTCGGAGTTCGAGCTCGAGAAGCACCGCGAGCTCGCGGTGGGCCAGTGGGTCAATCCTCGCGTGGCGGTGCTCGCCTACAGCTCCCTCGTCCACTCGGTCGTCGGCAACGAGTCGCGGGCCCGTGCCCATGGCTACGAGGCGGTGGAGCTGGCCGAGCGGATCGGCCACCACCACACGCTGGCGTTCGCGCTCAACTACACGGCCCTGGCCTGTCAGCTCCGCGGAGAGCTCGAGTGCGCCCAGGAGCGGGCCAGTCGGTGTCTGGCGATCTCCACCGAGCACCGCTTCCGCCTGTGGCTGGCCTGGTCCGTCTTCATCAAGAGCTGGGTGGTGTCCGAGCAGGGCTCTCCTCGCGAGGCGCTGGCGATGCTGCGCGCCAACCTGGCCCGGTGGCGCAATGCGGGGATCCGTGCCGGGATGCCACTGTTCCTGGGCATGCTCGCGGAGTACCACCTGAAGCTGGGGCACTACTCGCAAGGGCTCACGGCGGTGACCCATGGCCTGGCGTGGGCGGACACGCTGGGCGAGCACTCCTACGAGGTGGAGCTGCACCGCATCGAGGGAGAGCTGCTCCAGGCGCTGGGGCATGAGGCGGCGGCAACGGTGTCCTTCATGCACGCGCTCGACGTGGCCGAGGCGCAGGGCTCTCACGGTTTTGGCAGGAGGGTGGAGGCGAGGCTCGAGCGCCAGCTGCGAGGCTTGCAGGGCGACCGGCCGCTGTTCCGGCCTCACTAGGGGGAGGGAACGCTGGATGTCACAGGGGAGGGCTCGCAACTCAGCCAGCGGGAGACGAGCCATGGACAGACAGGGGACGATGATGGCGAACGATCGCGAGAAGTTGGAGCAGGAGATCCGCGAGCTCTGCGAGCGCGGGGACACGGCGGGGGCGGTGGAGCGCGCGCTGCAGGGCTACGGCATGGAGATCATGCGGTTGATGGCCTCGGTGCTCCACAACCCAGAGCTGGCCAAGGATGCCTTCAGCGTCTTCTGCGAGAGTCTCCTCAAGGGCCTGCCGACATTTCGCTGGGAGAGCTCCTTCCGGACGTGGGCCTATCGCCTGGCGCGCAACGCCTGCTACCAACTGGTGCACGCGCCCTCGGCGCGGGAGACCCCCGTCAGTGCCTCGGCCATTCCCGAGGCCCCGCTGCGTCACCGCTCCGACACCCGGCCCTGGCAGCGGACCTCCGTGAAGGAGCGCTTCCGTGCGCTGCGCGAGAGCCTCGAGCCCGATGAGCGGATGCTCCTGCTGCTGCGCGTGGATCAGCGGCTGGCGTGGACCGAGGTGGCCCGTGTCATGTGGGACTCGGATGAGGAGATGACCCAGGCCGCCGTCACGCGCAGGGCCACCGCACTCCGCCAACAGTTCCAGCGCATCAAGACCCACTTGCGGCAGATGGCCATCGAGCAGGGCCTCATCGAGGAGGATGGGCAGTCCGCCGAGCCCTTTCATTGAGCTGCCAACTGGTATGCCCGGCATACCAGTTCGTTCCAGGTCCGGCCGGCAGGGAAGTTCCCTCCTTGTCGGTGCGGGGTGGATGTCGCATCGAGGACGCAGAAATCCGGTCCGGTTGCGCTCTGTGAAGAATCATTCCAGGCTTTTGTAGTGCAGGAGGCACCATGAGCCGGGCAGCTGGAGCGAGCGAGGGCGGCGGGTTGCGGCAACGGACGATGTATCAGTTCGCGGTGCTCGTGGTCGCGCTGTATGGGGTGGATCTTCTGATCGTGGGGTACGCCAGTTGGGAACTGTTGTCGGTGCGGCTGTTCTGGGCGCTGGCGATGATCCTGACGGGGCAGTTGATCCGGAGCTTGAGCCCAGAGCAGGTGCGGTGGGTGAGTGGCAGCTACGGAGTGGTGGCCGCGCTCTGCTATCTCGGGCTTCTTGTCTTCACGGGGGGCTCACGCAGCCCCTACTTCGCATTCTTCCCGATGTTGCCGCTCATCATCGCGCTGGCATCCATGGAGACGCTGGCAGCGGCCGTCACGTGCGGACTCGTGAGCGCATTGGGGGGTGGATGGTTGCTGCACCAGGCCGGGGAGCCGCTGAGCCAAAGCTGCATCTGGGCTGTGGTGATGCTCACCATGATGTTCTTTGGGACCTATGGCGGTGCACAGTTCCGCAAGGCCCGCCGTGCGGAAGAGGCGATGCTGGTGGAGCGCACGCGACGCGAGGCGCTCGAGAAGCTGGCGGTGAGTGAGCACCGCCGAGCCCAGTCCGAGAAGCTGGCGACGATCGGCCGGCTCGCGGCGAGCGTGGCGCACGAGCTGAACAACCCCATCGCCTATGTCCGCTCGAACCTGGGCTTCATCGAGAGGGAGGTGCAGCGCCTGCCCCTGGAGTCCATGCCGGAGCTGCGCGAGGCGTTCCAGGATGTGAGTACCGGAGTGGAGCGGGTGCGCCAGATCGTGTCGGATCTGCAGAGCTTCTCTCGCATGGACGCGACGGAAGAACCGATGCGGTGCACGCTCCCGGATGTGGTGAAGGACGCGGCGCGGTTGGCCTCGGTGCGGCTGAAGAGCGTGGCCCGGTTGGAGGTGGAGATGCCGCCGGAATTGCCCGAGGTCTTCGTGGTGCGCCGGCGGTTGGCGCAGGTGCTCCTCAACCTGCTGGTGAACGCGGGAGATGCGCTGGAGTCCGTGCGAGGCGCGGAGGGGGAGGTCCGGGTGCACGCCCGGTTGGAGGGGAGCACTGTCCAGTTGGTGATCGATGACAACGGGCCGGGGTTCCCGAAGGAAGTTCTCTCACGGCTGTTCGAGCCCTTCTTCACGACGAAGGGGCCGGAGCGGGGGACAGGCCTGGGGTTGGTGCTGTCGCGCGAGTATGTGGAGCAGTTCGGTGGGACGCTGACGGCGATGAATCGCGCTGAGGGCGGCGCGCGGCTGTGCATCACGTTGCCGGCCGGCACACAGCTGCAGACGGCTGTCGCGGCGTGAGTCCGGTGCGGCTCAGGGGGGGGCGCGAGCGCCGGATGCCTTCTTCGTCGCGATGACGATGCTGAAGGGGGTGAACGGAGGCGGCATGAGCCCGTCCCGCACCTCCACCTCGAAGCCCTGGGCCTCGAGCAGCTCGCAAGCCCGTGGCACCAGGAACGTCAGGTAGTACATGACGAACGGGGGGTTCCACAGCGCGTTGCGCACGCGCATCGCCGCGTTGAAGCCCTTGGCCAGCCAGTAGCCGGGATTGAGCGCAGAGGGTGGGTGCGCGGTGACGAAGACGAAGCGGCCTCCGGGACGCAGGGCGCGGGAGATGACTTCGACCAGCCGGGGCTCATCCTGCTCGAGGATGTGGCCGAAGGCTCCGAAGCTGGTGACGACGTCGAACTCCGACGCGTAGGACAGCTCCAGGGCGTTGCCCTGGACCAGGGTGATCCGGGCCTCACCCGGAGCGTCCGCGAGCCGCTGCTGGGCCTCATCCAGCATGCCGCGGCTCAGATCCACGCCCACCACTTCCTGGCGGCACAGGGGGCGCAGGAAGCGCATGGCCGCTCCGGTGCCACAGCACAGATCGAGCGCTCGATCGATGGAGCCCGGTGGCCCCACCTGCTCCATGGACGTCCGGAGCACCGGATCCGGCGTGCGGAAGGGCGTGTACTCGAACTTGGGGGCGAGCAGATCGTAGCCGTGCTCCACCGAGCTCAGCGCCTGCCGTGCCAGTTCGAACAAGGTGGGGCCCTGACGATGGAACATGAACATCCGTCTAACAGAGACGGGTGAGCACGGCGAGGGGCTCGGGTAGGGTAGGGGCATGGCTCCATCCCCCGAATCTTGGACGCTGCCCTGGCGAGGGCTCGGCCTGAGCAGCAATCTCAGCGCCGCGGACCAACCCCACCCGTACCGGATGCTCGACGAGGAACCCGAGCTCTTCGACTTCGTCGAGTACAGCGCTCCACTGTCTATCGCGGAGACGAAGAAGCACGCCTCGCTGTTCCCGGAGATGTTCCGGCGGTTGAAGGAGGTGCCGGTGCTCTTCCACCCGGTGCACCTCAACCTCTACGGGCCGGTGCTGGAACCCGAGCAGGATCTGTCGGATCTGGATGCGCATGCGCGCACGGTGGGCAGTGCGTGGGTGGGCAATGACGTGGGGTGGTGGCACTCGGGAGGACAGCCGTTTCCGGGCTACCTCTATGTGTCGCCGCAGCTCACCAACGAGGGACTGCAGGACTGCGCGTCGCATGCGCTCCACGTCCAGGCGATGCTGAGCATGCCTCTGGCGTTGGAGAACCCGGCGGTCTTCGCCCGGCGCGGGGACATGCACGTGCTGGAGTTCATGGGCCGGTTGCAGGCGCGCACCGGGTTGCCGCTGCTGCTCGATCTGGGGCATCTGTTCAGCTACCAGCTCGCCTCGGAGCTGCCGCTGGATGCGGGGTTCGATCATTTCCCTTTCGAGCGGGTCATCGAGATCCACATTGCTGGGGGCGTGGTGACGCGCCGGTGGAATCGGCGCTTCTATGTGGATGATCACACCCAGCCCGTGCGCGAGGAGCTGTTCCAGATACTGGAGTACGTGCTACCGCGCTGCACCTCGTTGCGAGCGCTGACGTTCGAGGGAGATGGGCATCCGCCAGAGGTGGCGCGGCTCGCGCTGCATCGGCTGCGGAGTCTGGTGCCGCGAGGGAATCGGGAGCCGCTGCGGTTGACGCCCGTGCAGGCGGTGCCGCCGCCGCTGGGCAACATGAGCCGGCCGTGGGAGCTGTTCGATCTGGGCTACGGGGCACGGCGAGCCGTGGTGGCGGATGACGTGGAGGGCAGCATCGCGGAGACGGACTTCCGTTTGGCAGTGGTGGCGGAGCAACTCGACAAGGACTTTCCGATCTCGCGGCTGATCCTTGCGGGCACGCGCGAGGGGTTGCTGGAGTTCACCATGTCCACCGAGTTCCGGGAGCTGTTCGAGGGCTCTGGGCGTTCGTTCGGCCACGCGTTCCTGGACTACGCGCGGAGGCGATTGCGAGAGCAGCCGGAGGTGGGAGCGGCGGCGGCAGCCGCGCTGTCATTCGAGACGTTCCTGCCCACGTTGATGCAGCGCACGGTGGTTCCGCCGAAGGCGGGGGAAGTGGGGCTGGCGGAGGAGGTGAGGGTGGGCACGTTCCCGGCGGATCTGTCCGAGCTGGTGTACTCGGCGCGAGCGGTGCGCCGACACCTGACGGGGCGGGCGTGGGCGAATGGGATGGTGGAGTTGAGCGCGCTGGAGACTTTGACGCAGGTGGCGCGGCGGACGGTGTCCCGGCCGTGGCGTTTCGCCGTGCGCCGCAAGCGGGGAGGGGGCATGGAGGTGTACACGGCGCCGCCGCTGCTCTCCGAGGTGCTGCGCATGCTGACGAACGGGCCTGTGCTGGAGAAGGACGTGGCCCCGCCGCTGCTCACGGAGGCCATGGGGCGGGGGTTGGTGCGCAGAGGGTGAAGCGAAATGCGTATCTTCGGAACAATATTGGTGGCGCTCATGATCGCTTGCGCCACACAGCCAGTCCCTGCTGACGACGCTCGAGATCTGCGCTCACAGCAAGAATTGGGGCCATTTCGCTCCGTTGATGATGTTGAGGAGGCGCTCTGCCCGATCATCATGGAGATGCCTGGCGCGCAGAGTGGCCCGGCAGGAATCGAATACTGTGGATTCATTTATCACGCGCCACAGGGCTGGTATTCGACGAAGCTGACATATCTGCCGCACCAAAGACCGGGTGATGTTCGCAGATGCCGGTTGCCAGATAACATCGGCAACGCACAGGATCCGACGGCGCTCATCGTCACCGTCGCTGACTTCCATAGCCATCCCTGGCCGAATACGGAATTCTCGGAAGCGCGCTGGGTGCAAGGGCGCTTACGAGGGGATCTCATGCCAACGCCCGGGCATCCGACTCGGCTCTCTATTGATGGAGAGATCTATCAGTATCGAAGGGTCCTTTTCTCGACCAGGTGTGACCACTATCGATACTTTCCCTATTCCCAGGAGATCCTCAAACATGAACACTCGACCAGCAAATGGGACAAGATCGCCAATGTCGAACTGACCGTGGACAGTCAGACGGGCGAAATCATTCGCGGTACGGCCAGGCTGCTACCTGGAAAGAACTGGTGATGAGGATGGTAGGGAGTTCTCCTCTGAGATTACAAAAATGAAGACCGAAATCATCTGGATCCCATTGCTCTCAGCGAGCATCCTGTGTGCTGGGAGCGATCACTCCACGCGTATTACACCCCAAGGTTCCAGTCCGGATACCTCTTCTTCTAGCGATGCGGGCAGTTCTTCCCCTTCGCTCCCAAACTCAGGCTCGCCAGGAGATTCGTCTCTTGGAGATGCCGGTACATCCGTCGCCTTTCCAGATCCGACCGAGATGTTGAAAGGAGATGTCAGCATCGACGGATCGGCCTTCAAGGCGATTCGCGTGGCCATGGAAGACTTGAAGCCACGAAATCGCACTCCCCCAGCAGACAAGATAGAAGCCTGTCTTGACGATGAGTCTGCTTACGACTTCCAGGTTCAGAAGCGAGGCAATCTCTACTTTGTCAGCATTGTGACGATACCTGAGAGGTGTGATCCCACTGGGGTCTACATGGATGGAGGCGTGCGTTACGTCATCAGTGCAGATGGGCACATTCTGTTGAAACGCTACGATGGTCAGCGCTGACGATTCACCAGGTACCCAATACCCATGTCGCCAGTCTGGGAAGCGGACATCTCATTGACGCAGGAGGGTGCCGCCCAGTTGGTCGAGCGCCAGTTCCCGCAGATCGCTCCGGCGAAGCTCGAACCTCTCGGGGCTGGCTGGGACAATTCCGCGTATGTGGTGAATGGACGCTGGGTGTTCCGCTTCCCGCGCCGTCGCGTGGTTGTCAGCCTGCTGGAGAACGAGTCCCGCCTCCTTCCCCGGTTGGCGCCTTACCTGCCGCTGCGCATCCCTGAACCTGTCTGGATCGGCCAGCCCGAAGAAGCCTTCCCATACCCGTTTGCTGGCTACGCCCTCCTGCCAGGAATCACTGCTTGCGCAGTCGATTGGACGCCTGAGGAGCGCCTGAGGAACGCAGCACCGCTCGGCAGATTCCTCGCGGCGCTGCACGGCGTTCCGATCGACGATGACGCGCTGGCTCGAGGGCCGAGAGACGAGTTCGCCCGTGCGGATCTGCACAAACGCGCACCGATGATCCTGGAACGGCTCGAACGTCTGGAGGCGGAGGTTCCAGAGGTGAATGGCGCGGCAGTGCGATCCTGGGTGGCGCAGTTGCTGGACACTCCTCCGTGGAACCAGCGGCCCTGCTGGGTACACGGCGATCTGTACGCCAGGCACCTCCTCGTGGATGATCACCACACTGTGACCGGCGTGCTCGACTGGGGAGACGTTCACCTGGGAGATCCAGCCATCGATCTGGTGATCGCCTTCTCCTTCCTTCCCCCAGAGGCCCGCGATGCTTTTCGCGCGGCCTACGGACCCATTGATGACGCCACGTGGGATCGCGCACGCTTCCGAGCGTTCCACTATGGCGTGGCGCTGCTGATCTATGGACGCAGCGAGGGAGACGCGGCCATTGCGCGTGTCGGCATGGACGCGTTGCGCTTCGGCGCCAGCAGGTGACGCGGGAGCTTGACTCGGCAGCGTGGGGCGCTCGGAATGTGCCCATGCGAATCCCGCTCTTGCTCGTCCTGCTCTGGGTGCTGCCAGCCTCCGCGGCGGAACCTTCCAAGGTCCTCGTCCTCAAGGCCGCGCGCCTCTTTGATGCGAAGGCCGGCAAGCTCGTGACGCCAGGCTTGGTGGTGGTGACGGCGGGGAAGATCTCCGCCGTGGGCTCGGGCGCCGCCGTGCCCGCTGGAGCAGAGGTCATCGATCTCGGCGATGCCACACTGCTGCCTGGCTTCATGGATGCACACACGCACATCACCGGTCAGCCCGGTGAGGACTGGCGTCAGGATCTCATCGACGACATGCAGCAGACCGTCGCCGATCGCACTCTCAAGGCACTCCCCTATGCGCGCGCCACGCTGATGGCGGGCTTCACCACCGTCCGCAACCTGGGGGCGGATGACTTCATCGATCTCGGTCTGCGCAACGGCATCCAGAGAGGCGATGCGGTGGGGCCGCGGATCATCGCCGCCACCGCGGCGCTGGGCACCACGGGGGGGCACTGCGACAACGGCAACTCGTTTCGCAAGGGACTGCTCGCCGATCCTGCTTCCGCCGGAGTCGCGGACGGCCCCGAGGCCCTGCGCCTCAAGGTGCGCGAGACCATCAAGTACGGCGCGGATGTCATCAAGGTATGCGCCACCGGCGGCGTGCTCAGCTTCAGTGACGAGGTGGACTCGGCGCAGCTCACCCAGGCCGAGATGGACGCCCTCGTGGACGAGGCCCACTCTCGCAAGCGCAAGGTGGCCGCGCACGCCCATGGCGCGGAGGGCGCGCGACGGGCCATTCGCGCGGGTGTGGACTCCATCGAGCACGGCTCGTTCCTGGATGACGAGGCCATCGAGCTCATGAAGCGCAAGGGCACCTTCTTCGTTCCCACCGCCATGGCCCTGCGCGGCGTGCGCGAGCGCTACGAGAAGGGCCAACTCCCCCAGGAGATGGTCCCCAAGTTCATTGCCGCCGAGGCCAGCGCCCGTCAGGTCCTGCGCAAGGCCATCTCGCGAGGCGTGCGTATCGCCTTCGGCACGGACGCCGGTGTCTACGCCCACGGACGGAACGCCGGGGAGTTCGCCCTGCTCGTGGCCGGAGGGCTCTCCCCCGTGGACGCGCTGCGTGCCGCCACCTTCATCGACGCGGAGCTGCTCGGCGTGGCGGACCGGCTGGGCACCCTGGAGCCCGGCAAACTGGCCGATGTCGTCGCCGTACCGGGCGACCCGCTCCAGGACATCCGCCGCACCGAGCAGGTCTTCTTCGTGATGAAGGAGGGGGTCATCCACCGCAATGACCGAGCCGGCCAGCCGGGGGGCGAGCGCTGATCCGTACGCCCCGTCCGACTGTTCGGATTATTCCGGGGCTGGGGTGCCAGGCAGTTGTTCCCTGGCCGACGGAGCCTTGCGCCGGCCAGCCCGCTGCGGTAGGTGGCCCGGCCATGTCGTCACCCCTTGTCGTTGGTATCGCGGGCGGCACCGCCTCGGGCAAGACCACGGTGGCTCGGAAGGTCCGCGAGGCTCTCGCCGACTGCCGGGTCGCCTTCATTGATCAGGACTCCTACTACCGGGATCTGCAGGACATGCCGCTCGAGGAGCGGCGGCAGGTCAACTTCGATCACCCGGACGCCTTCGAGACGGACCTGCTCGTCCGCCACCTGCAGGAGCTCAAGGCCGGCCGGGCCATCGACAAGCCCGTCTACGACTTCCGCACCTGCACCCGTCACCCCGAAGTCGTCCGAGTGGACCCCGGGGACATCATCCTCATCGAGGGCATCCTCGTGCTCCACATGAAGGAGGTCCGCGAGGAACTGGATGTGAAGATCTACGTCGACGCGGATGACGACCTGCGCATCCTCCGGCGGCTCACCCGCGACATCAAGGATCGCGGCTTCAACTTCGACTCCGTCGTCACCCAGTACCTGCGGCACGTGCGCCCCATGCACATGGGCTTCGTCGAGCCCTCCAAGCACCACGCGGACATCATCGTCCCTCACGGTGGCAACAACGACATCGCCATCAGCATGCTCGTGGGAGCCCTTCGCGCCAAGCTTGCCTTGATGGGCGCGCCCCTCGCCGCGAAGTAGTCAGCGCAGCCGGCGCAGGAAATCTTTCACCGGGCCGTGCATGCGGCGCGTCTCGGTGAGCAGCGCCCCGTGGTCGCCCGCGCCCTGCAACTCGTGATAGCGCGCGTGCACTCCGGAGGCCGTCAGCAGGTGGTACGTCTCGCGCACCCTCGCCGGAGGCGCGAGCACGTCCGATGCGCCCGCGATCAGCAGCACCTTTGCCTGCACCTTGGGCAGCA
The DNA here is from genome assembly GCF_020103695.1 of Hyalangium versicolor. Lineage (GTDB taxonomy): Bacteria > Myxococcota > Myxococcia > Myxococcales > Myxococcaceae > Hyalangium > Hyalangium versicolor. The sequence goes on along the minus strand of NZ_JAHXBF010000036.1, from coordinate 31,299 downwards.
CCTCCGTCAGATCGCACCCCGCGTACGCCGTGCACATCAGGATCCACGCGTTCGGATCGAACGTCTTCGCGAAGTCGTCGGCGTCCGCCTCCAGGGCCTTCTCGGCGGCGTCGATGTCCCGGTAGCGCGCCGTCAGGTACTCGCGGCCGTAGATCAGCTTCAGGTACTCCAGCCGCGTCTTGCGCATCGTCCGGTGCGGCCCGCCGCCCAGCCGGTAGAAGCCTTCCTTGTACTCGGGGTCCATCCAGAGCATCTGGTGGAACATGCCGATGCGCTCCCGGAGCGGCTCCGGAAGTGCCCGCGCCGCGCCGATGGCCACCACTCCGGCCGTCATCTCGGGGAAGAGGGCGGCCAGCCGCAGGGCCACCAGGCCCCCCAGGCCTACTCCCACCATCGCTCTCACCCGCCTCAACCCCATGCTCCGCATCAGCGCGGACACCGAGCGCGCCATGTCCAGCGTCGTCAGCAGGGGCAGGGCCGGGCCCAGCGTCTGCCCCGTGAAGGGGTCCTCGGTGATGGGCGACGTCGTCCCGAACGGGCTGCCGAGCAGGTTCACGGAGAGAACGTGGAGGCTGGACGGATCGAGCGGGCGCTTCTCACCGATTAGCTCCCGGCCCCACCCGGACGGCTGGTATGCGGACGTCTCCGGCGGTCCCATCGCTCGGTGGGAGGCCGCCACGTCGTGCAGCAACACCACCGAGTTCTCGCCGGACGGTTCCCCATAGGCCTCGTAAGCGACCTGGGTGCCGTCTAGCAGCCCCCCTTCCTCGAGAGGGAGCGGTACTGTCAACAGGTGGGTTCCCGTGGCCTGGATCACTCAGGGGAATTCTTCTATCACTGTGCGCCCGAACGCCTAAGGAGAGTCTCCGCTTGATGCGTTACTTCGGTGTCCTCGTCGTTGTCGCCGGTGTTTTTATTGCCTCGATCCTGTTCTACCGGCGGCTGAGTGCCCAGACCCAGGAGGCGCAGGCCGAGGCGGACATGGCTCGCATCCAGAAGGATTACCTGGAACGGGTAGGGTGGTTGCGCACCAACCCGGACGAGGCCTCCTACAAGGAAGAGGTGGGCCCCTTCTTCAAGGCGTACTTCGAGCAGGTGGACGCCCACCTGGACAAGTTCAAGGGCAACAAGGACTTCGACAGCTACATCCAAGAGGTGGAGCACAAGGCGGAGAGCGGCAAGGACGACAAGCTCGCCGAGCGCAAGGCCACCTACGAGTACACGCGCAAGGTGTTCGATGCGTTCCGCAAGGGCCGCTACGAGCCGGTGTGGACCTCCACGGACAAGGGCATGCGCCTGGACGTGGTCTCCTCGGACGTGGTGATGGTGAAGGGCACCCCGCAGGTGCGCCTCCAACTGGCGCTGTGGGGCGCCCAGCGCGAGCTGAAGGAGGACGGCAAGGTGAAGAAGATGGTCACCAGCGCCACCTTCGAGACGGCGTGGAAGCTCACGGACGCCAAGGGCAAGCTGCTGGGCGAGATGCGCGGCGCGGACCCGGCCAGCAAGATCGACTTCCCGGAGCGCTACATCGCCGAGTTCCCGCCGCAGATGGTGCTGGGGCACTACGACATGGATCTGGTGCCCAGCGAGGTGACGAAGATGGAGATCACCTTCAAGGTGTCCTCACGCTCTGCTTCCGGAGGCACCGCGGCGGCCACGTACCTGTGGAAGCTGGACGTGCCCTCGGAGTGGAAGCTCGGCGCCGGCGAGAAGTGGGAGGGTGCCACCGAGGAGGAGCGTTCCGAGGAAGAGATCGATCCGTCGAAGGCAGCGGCCAAGAATTAACGCCGTTGTCACTTGGGTCGGCCCCGGGGCGTGCTGAGAGGGCGGTGCGAGTGGCGGATTCGTCACTCGCCTTGAACCTCTCCTGGGAGCATCCCCCGTGAAGCGACACCTGATTGCGACTTTCCTGGCGCTTGCGTCGGCTCCGGCGCTGGCGCAGACCCCTGATACCTCCTCCACGCCGCCGGCTCCGGCCGACGCCCCGGCTCCAACCCCGGCCGCTCCGGTCGCGGAGACGCCCCCCACCGAGTCCGGGAAGGTCACCCCGACCACCCAGCCCGCCGAGGCCCCCAAGAAGGAAGCGGCCTCCAGCTGGACGGACCGGGTGAAGTTCGGGGCCAAGGCCTACCTGCGCTACTCGTACGAGCTCGGCGAGGAGGCGAAGAACAGCGACCAGTTCAACATCGATCGGCTCTACCTGCAGGCGGAGTTCTTCGCCACCGACAAGGTCCGTTTCCAGATCACGTTCGATGCGGGCGACACGCGCAACGGCACGGGCAACCAGGTCTTCTTCGCCGAGACCAAGAACGCCTACATCGAGGTGAAGGATGTGCTGGGCCCGGGCCTGTACCTGCGCGCGGGCGTCATCCCGCTGGCGTGGATCCCCTATGAGGAGGACCTCTGGGGTTATCGCGTGCAGGGCGCGCTGCCGGTGGATCGCTGGGGCTACATCACTTCGGCGGACCTGGGCCTGTCCGTGGGCGGGGCGCTGCCCTCGAAGTACGGCAGCTTCCAGGTGAACGTGAACAACGGCGAGGGCTACAAGGCGATAGAGGTCAACAAGCGCAAGGAGGTGCAGGCCCGGCTCTCGCTCAACCCGCTCGCGTCCATGGGTGGGCCGGCCGCGGGCCTGTTCGTCACGGGCTACGGCTCCTTTGGCGAGTATGACGATGCCGGGCTGGCGTCGCGGGTGAAGTCCCGCGTCATCGGTGAGGCGGGGCTCCAGAGCACGCCGCTGACGCTGGCGGTCGCGTACATGTCCGCCCGGGACTCCAACGCCAAGGTGAAGGGTCGCTTCTCGGTGGGCCCGGAGGACATCGTCACGGGCCACGGCCTCTATGCCTTCGGAGTGCTCAACGTGGGCGCGCTGGCGCACGCGGTGGACGGGGTGGATCTCTTCGCGCGGTACGATCACCTCGATCCCGACAGGGAGATGGATCACACCAACGTGGACCTGCTCATTGCTGGCGCGGGCTATCGGTGGAACAAGAACATCAAGAGCCTCGTCGACTATGAGACGGTGACCTACGGCGCGGACTTCGGCGGCGTCGACGCGGGCAAGCCCGCCGAGAAGCGCGTCAAGCTGCAGACCGAGTTCAAGTTCTGAGGCGAGAGGCCCCTGGGCGCGCCCGAGGCGGAACGTCACGCTCGTTTTGCCTTTGATGAGGTGCTAAAGCCTCTCACTCCATGCTCGTTCGCGAGCATATGACTGTTGAAAGGCTTCCATGTTCCAAAGACTCATCATCTTGACCAGCACCCTGTTCGTCAGCCTGACCGCGAGCGCGGCGGACAACGCCGCGTTTCTCTCGCAAAGTGTTCCGACGGTGCTCACCACCGGCGAGGTCCGTACCGTCTCCGTGACGATGCAGAACACCGGGACCACGTCTTGGACTGCCGCGACCTACAAACTCGGCACTGACAACCCCATGGACAACACCCTCTGGATAGGGGGCACCCGGGTCTACATGAATCCTGGTGAGGTGGTGGCGCCTGGCGCCTCACGGACCTTCACCTTCAACATCACCGCGCCCCTTTCCGCCGGCAGCTACAACTTCCAGTGGCGCATGGTGCAGGACGGCGTCGCCTGGTTCGGCGCCCGCTCCACCAACGTCGTCATCACCGTTCAGGCGCCGCTGCCCTTGGACTCGCAGTTCGTGTCGCAGTCCGTACCGACGACGCTCACTGTAGGTCAGACGGCGTCGGTCTCCGTCACGATGCGGAATACCGGCGCCAACGTCTGGACCGCCGCGGGCCAGTACAAACTCGGCTCCCAGGGGCCGCAGGACAACCTCACCTGGGGTGTGGGCCGGGTGGACCTCGCGTCGAGCGAGTCCGTCGGTCTGAACGGACAGAAGACCTTCACCTTTGCCATCACTGCCCCCTCGACCGCTGGCGTCTACAACTTCCAATGGAAGATGCTCCAGGAGGGCAACGTCTGGTTTGGCGCGCTGTCTCCCAACGTCGCCATCACCGTCTCCCAGCCGCCCGTCACCCTCTGTTCGGGCGTTGCGGTCGTCCCTGACGGCGTCACCGACCTGGGGCCCGCCATCCAGAGCTGCGTCAACGCCACGCCCTCTGGCGGCACGCTCGAGCTTCCCGCTGGCACCTATGGCATCGCCACCCAGGTGGTGATCAACAAGCCGTTCACCCTGCGTACTCAGGGGCTCGCAAGCTCCTCCGCCAACTGTGAGGCCCTGGGCAACGCCTGCGCCGTGCTCAAGGCGTTGCCGTCGTTCAGTGCCAACGTCGGCGGTTTCGTTGCCGCCGTGGCCACCAGCAACGTGACGTTCGACCACCTCGTCCTCGACGGAAACCGGGCGGCCCGGTTGGGAACGACCGCGGCATCTCAGTGCGCGGCCGGCGCCAACTTCTGGGGCTTCAACGCCCGGATGAGTGACTGCGCCTCCTGCCGCTTCACCTACAACGTGAGCAAGAACACACTCTGCGGCACGGCGCTGGAGTTCCGGGGCCACGACGGCACTCTTACCAACAATGTCTTCCGCTCGAATGGACAGAACTCCCAGCCCGGCATGTGGTCCGACGGGCTGACCATCCACATCTCGGATCGGGTGCTGGTGAACAACAACGCTTTCATCGACAACAGCGACGTGGCGCTCATCCTCGGCGGAGGCCGCCAGGCCGTCGTCACCAACAACGCCATCAGCCAGCCAGGCCAGGTCACCTTCGCGGGCCTGATGCTCGACAACTTCAACAGCAGTGCCTTGGGCGATTTCACCGGTGCGGTCGTTACCGGCAACACCATCGACTGCTCAGCGGCTCGCAACTGCCACTTCGGCATCAACCTGGGGCCACACCCCTGGTACCTGCCTCCCGGCAACATCCTGGGAGGCGACGTGCACGGAAACACTGTCATCTCCGCGCGTCAGGGCATCAACGTGGACGGTGCGGGCACCGCGAGCGCCCCCTTGGTCCTCTATGGCAACTCCGTGAGCAACCCCGCCCCCGGCTCCGCGAGCTTCAACTGCGGCAGCCACGCCACCTCCGCGCTCAACATCAACACCGGAGACTCCGTGGTGAACCGCGCCGGCGACACGGCCCCGATGACCACCTTCGTCTGGCACAACTGCCCCTGACAGGCCCTCGAGTCGGGCGGGTTCGAGGGCGCCTGAGTCCCAGGCGTTGCCAGCCTTGGTCATCCGGCCCTTGCGCTGCTGCTCGCCGCAGGGGGGTCACTCCTCGACCACGGCGAAGTGGGACATGAGCTGGTACGCGGACAGCGTGCCGGCCTCGTCCAGGAAGTAGAGCCCGAGCCGGGAGTCCGTCTGGAGCGCCGTGAGCCCGGCGCCCGCACGGACCTCCGCCAGTACCTGGCCCCCTCGAGGCTCCACCGCACGGACACGCTCGCCCGGGATGAGCACCACCCCGCGCGACACCCGGGCCGGCAGGGCCTTGGCGAGTGGATCGCCCACCGCGCCCACCCGCCACTGCAGCGCTCCGCCCGAATCCACTCGCGCGGCCGCGCCACTGGCGGAGGTGACGAGCACCCCACGCGGCAGCTCGGTGAGCGCGAAGGGGCCCGCTCCCAGGTGCAGCGAACGCTCCCAGAGCTCCTTCCCGCGAGCGTCCAGGCACGTGAGGATGCCCTCGCGATCTCGCTCTCCCGCGAGGTAGACGCGAGTTCTCGCAGGCAACGGAGCCGAGGGCAGCGAGAGGTTGAACTCGCGCGTCCACGTCACGTCCCCGCTGTGCGCGTCCGCGAGCAGCAGTGCGTGCTGGGTCCCTCGGCCCAGCACCGTCACGAAGCGCTTGCCCCATGGCACCGGCGTCCCGTGGAAGGGCAGGGGAGCGCGCATCCGGAAGCGTACCTGTCCATCCGTGAGATCCAGCCCGTACAGGTACCCCGAGTCCGTGGCCACCAGCGCCCGATGGCCCTGGGTCGCCAGCCAGCTCCGCTGCGTTCTCGCGGGCGCCAGGCGCCACACCTCGCGGCCACCCACCTCGGCGAAGGCGAGGACCGTGCGGTCATCCGACAGCGTCAGCAGCAGCCCCTCGTGGCGCAGCAACTGCGGGCCCAATGGCAGCCCGTCATGATCGTGCAGCCAGCGCGCGCTCGTCCCCGCGCCAATGAAGCAGTAGATGCGGTCCGGATCCGCCGCCACCACGAACCCGTCCGCCGAGGCCGCCACGCCCTGGCTGGCCTCTCGCCGCCACAGCTCCTGGCCATTCTTGCGCGCGAAGGCGCTGGCCTGCTCGCGTGAGCAGAACACTGGCCCCTGGCGCCCCAGCAGCAGGGTCCCGAACTCGGCCCCGGCCAGCCCCTTCAGCTCCCACCGTTTGTCGAAGCGCAGCCGGCGCAGGCGCCCTGGTACGGGCAGGGGACTCCCAGTCCGGCGCGAGCCGCGTGACTTGCCCCGAGCCTCTCCCTCGCCCTCGGGCGGCTGGACCGCGCCGCGCAGGTGGGACAGACCCTCTCGGCACCGCTCGGTCAGCTCCACCAGGTACGGGTTGCTCGTCTGGCTCCGCTCCCGCTCGGAGATGGCGACCGCGAGCGACTGCCCCAGGTGGAACATCGCCGCCGCCAGTGCCGTGCCATCCACTGCCAGGGGGCCACTCGTGCCCAGCCGGCCCTTGCCCGTGGTCAGCTCCAGCGCCAGCCCTGGCCGCACGCCTCCGGGCTCGAAGGAGAACCGCGGCTCGCCCAGCTCCACAGCTCGCGCCAGCTCCCCGGCCTGTCGGGACAGCTCCAGTGCCGTGAGGAACGGCGGGCCCGCCGCTCGCCAGGCCTGCTCCCGGCCGGGCAGTGACAGCCACACTTCTCCCGAGCACAGCAACGAGCCCAACGCCGCTCCTTGCCCCTTCTCGTAGGCGCGCAGCAAATCCGACGGATCCCTCAGCTCGAAGCCGAAGCCCGGCTCCTCGGAGGGCTCCACCCGGCGGGTGAAGGACTCCGGCAGGGCCTCCCGAGGCGTACTCACCGCGCCATGGAGCACGCGCAGCGCCTCGTCCAGCTCCTTCGCCACGTCCGCGGGCAGTGCCTCCGGGGCCGCCTGCGAAATGTCCTTCAGGAAACTCTCGCCGCACTCCCGCGCCGCCTCGGCGAATTCCTCCAACTCCACCCGCACGGGAGGCCGCAGCATCCGCGCCGGCCGCCCCAGGCTCGCCACGCTCAGCTCCACGTCCAGCCCGGCCCGCCGCACCACCAGCTCCAGGCTGGCCTCGGGCAGCGACACCTGGGCCAGCTTCTGGCGCCCCGCACGCAGGGTTGCCGCCACCCCCACCAGGCGGGGGACCACCTCTGCCAGCGGCTCTTCCACCGCTCCCGCGAGCAGATTCACGCCATCCAGCTCCAGGGCGATGGAATCCGACGGCTCGGCCGTGGGTTCGCGCTTCCAGCGCTGTCCGAGTCGGAACCGGGTCATCCTTTGCCTTCGTTCTCCATTCGTTGACAAGCCAGAATACCGGTGGCTACCATCCGCCGCCCATACGGACCTACATTTTTGTAACCGTTCGAAATTCTTGGGGAATACTCGATGACATTTTACGAGGCCGCGCTCCGTATCCTGGAGAGCGAAGGTCGTCCCCTCCACTTCCTGGAAATCACCGAGAAGTCTATCGCCCAGAACCTGCTGTCCCACATCGGGAAGACACCTGAGATGACGATGCTGTCGCGGCTGGCCGCGATGGCACGAAGGACGCGCGATCGCAAGGTGATCGTCACCGCGAAGGACACGTTCGCTCTGGTGGACTGGTCGGTACCGGAGGATTTGGAGGCATTGGCGCAGACGGGGGTGGTGGAGCCCCATCCGGAGGAGGATCTGCCTCCGCTGCGTCCTGTGGAGCGCCACCCGGAGCCGCGCAACGACAGTGTGCGTGTCTCGGGCCGGGGCAGTGAGCGCAAGCAGCGCCGCCGCGAGGAGGAGGAGGATCAGAAGGGCCGCAAGCGCCGCTTCCCGCCGCTCCCAGAGGTGGTGTTCGAGATCCTCAGCGAGGCCGAGAGCGGCCTGCGCGCCGAGCATCTCATCGAGCGCGCCCGCACGCGCGAGCTGTGCGCCGAGGACATCACCGTGGAGGCCGTGCTCACCGCGCTGTTGGAGGACAACCAGCGTCGCATCGATGCCGGCCGCCGCCCGCAGTTCGCCTTCAACAAGCAGACGAGCGAGGTGGTGACGCTGGAGCGCGCGGGCTCTCCGAGCGAGCCGCCCCCGCTGGATCTCCAGGCCGCCTTCGCCGCCGCGCTGGGCATCCCGTTGGAGGATGGGCGTCCGGTGCTGGGCAAGCCCGCCGTCGCGGGCGAGGCGCTGGTGGATCCGGCGCTGCTCACCACGCTCAAGACGTCCCTCAAGGACGCGCGGCGCGCGGTGGCTCGTGGGCTGCGCAAGCGCCTGGGCGACGCGGACGTGGGCACCTTCGAGAAGTCCGTCGTGAAGATGATGCACGCGCTGCACTTCCGCGAGCTGAAGGTGGCCAAGCGCTCCAAGGAAGGACCGCTGCTCACCGCCCGCAAGCGCGAGGGCAGCGTGGAGCTGCGCTACGCGGTGCGGATGCTCAAGGGCTCGCCTTCCATCGATCGCAAGACGGTGCAGGAACTGCGGCGGGATCTCGGCCACTACTCGGCGCAGGTGGGCCTGCTGGTGAGCGCGGGCGACGTGCGCGGCGATGCGCGCGCAGAGGCCCAGGCCAGCGGCGCCCTGGTGATGCTGTGGTGTGGCGACGCGCTGGGGGAGAAGTTCCTCGAGGCGAAGACGGCCGTCACCGTCACCACGGTGGAGCTGTACGATCTGGACGAGCGCTTCTTCGAGGCGGCCCGGCTCGATGCCGAGGAGGCCCAGAAGCGCCGCGAGGAGCGTCAGCGCGAGAAGCAGCAGGCTCGCGACGAGGGCGAGGAGGCACCAGCTCCCAAGGCCAAGGCCAAGCTCAAGGCGAAGCCTGCTCCCGTGCGTGAGGAGTCCCCGTCCGAAGAGTCCAAGCCCGAGGAGCCGGAGGAGGAACTCAGCGTCGTCACCGCGGCTCCCGAGTCCGCCGAGGCCCCGTCCGCTTCCGAGGAGGACGACGAGGAGGGGGATGACGAGGGCGATGATGAGGATCTCGAGGCCGCCAGCGCCTTCGTGGCTGGGGCTGGTCGTCCGGAAGGAACCGCCGAGGGTGGGACCCCGGGTGAGCGCAAGCGCCGCCGCCGTCGCCGCCGGGGCCGTCGCGGCCGTGGCAACCGTGGCGCCGAGGCTGGCGCGCCTGGCACGACTCCCGCGGGTGGAACCCCGGCTGTGGGCGGAGCCCCCTCCGAGGGCGCGGCGCCTGCCGTGGCGGCACCTTCGGGTGGTGAGAGTGCACCTTCCTCGGGTGGCGAGCCCCCCCGGGCGTCGGAGCCGCCCCCACCTCCACCGAGCCCCCCGAGCAGTGACTCGACCGAGGGAAGTGCCTCCTGACGCATTGTGGGACGCGGGCGGGGAGAGTGCGTTACGTTAAGGGGGCCATGAAGCCGGCCCTGCTCCTCACCGCCTGCGTGCTTCTGCTCGGCGCCTGCCGCAACCCAGGGTCTCGCTACCCGGTGGAGGAAGTGCGGCTGTCGGGGGAGACCCTCACGGACAACTCCCTCCTCGCGCTGGGGCCTGATCAGGTCCGGACGCTGCTCGCCCAATCCTTGGAGGACACGAAGCGCTTCGAGCCCACGGCAGGCAAGTCGCTGGGCCAGAAGCGCCCGTGGCGGATGACGCTGGAGCTGCCCTTCACGCGCGAGGTGCTGAAGGACGACGGCCAGCACACTTACGCAGAGGTGGGCGCCACCCTGGTGCTGGAGCGCTTCGGCGGCGATGTGCCCGAGCGCTACGAGGTGGTGGGCCTGGGAGAGATCCGCATGGAGTCGGAGAAGCCCGAGGCCCGGCGCCAGGCGCTGCGCTCGGCGCTCGAGGCGGCGCTGCGGCAGGTGGCAGAGTCCGCGGTGCTCCAATTGACGGCGCTGGAGCGGGACAACACCGCGCTGGTGCTGGATCTCCAGTCGTCGGATCCGCGGATTCGCGAGTTCGCCCTGCGCACCCTGGCTGAGCGCCGTCACCCGGCCGCCGCGCCGCTGCTCATCGAGCAGCTCAAGTCGACCGACGCGGACACGGTGCGGCGGGCCATTGGGGCGCTGGTGGAGATGCGGGCGGCCAGTGCGGTGCCCGCGCTCATCGATCTGGCGCGAGGTAAAGAGGTGGGCTTTCTGCAGGAGATCGTCTTCGCGCTCGGGGAGATCGGCGGCAGCGAGGCGGAGGCCTACCTCTATACGGTCGCGCAGGGGCACGATCAGCCGGCCATCCAGGCCGCGGCGCAACAGGCGCTGGACACGCTCTATGCGTCACGCAAGCACAGCTCACCGGAGGCGCGTGGGACCGACCCCGCGGATCATTGAGATATGAAGTTCTCTTCTGTCGTTGGCGGGTTGGTGCTCGGGGCGCTGGCCCTGGGATGGGGTGGCTGCGCGAAGCACGTCGAGGCGGAGGACAAGCCGCCCGAGACGGCGAAGCTCACCGAGTACTATCCGCTCGCGGTGGGCAACCGCTGGACGTACAAGGTGAACGGCCGGAACGACAGGCCCGTGGAGGTGAAGATCCTCAAGGAAGAGGACGGCTTCTACCACGACAATCAGGGCGGCCAGCTCATGGTGGACACGTTCGGCATCCGCGATCAGAAGCGCTATCTGCTGCGCGGCCCGGTGGAGCAGGGGCGCACGTGGTCCAACGTGGTGTCCGTCTCGTCCACGGAGCGCTACCAGATCGTCCAGGCGGGCATTCCGTGTCAGGCGCCTGCGGGAAGCTTCGAGAACTGCGTGCTCGTCGAGGCGCGTAACCGCGTGGATGCGGATACCACGCTCATCAACACGCTGACCTTTGCGCCCGGAGTGGGCATCGTGAGCATCCAGCTGGAGGCCGAGCGGGACGGCCGGCGCATCCGCCAGACGTGGCTGGAGCTGACGTCGTACCAGGTGAAGCCGGGGCAGAGCTAAGAGGAGAGCATGAAAGAGATTGGCATCGCGCTGCTGGGGCTGGGCAACGTAGGACTCGGCACCTATCGGATCCTGGCGGATCACGCCCGCGACATCGAACGGCGCCTGGGCGCTCGGGTGCGGGTGCGTCACATCCTCGTGAGGGACACGGGCCGGTCGCGCCCCGAGGACGTGCCCGCTTCGATCATCACCCGGGACATCAACGCCATCCTCTCGGACCCCGAGGTCTCGGTGGTGGTGGAGTTGATGGGGGGCCTGAATCCCTCCAAGGAGTACCTGGAGCGCGCCATCGCCTCCGGGCGCAGCGTCGTCACCGCCAACAAGGCGCTGCTCACCACCCACGGTGAGGCGCTCTTCTCGCAGGCGCTCTCGCGCGGCGTGGACCTGCACTTCGAGGGTGCCGTCTGCGGCGGCATTCCCATCATCCGCACCCTGCGCGAGGCGCTCGCCTCGGACCGGGTGGCCTCCATCCACGGCATCGTCAACGGGACGACGAACTTCATCCTCTCGGCGATGGCGGACGGCGGTTCCACGTACGAGGCCGCGCTGGCCGAGGCCCAGAAGCTCGGCTACGCCGAGGCGGATCCCACGCTGGACGTGAACGGCATGGATGCGGCGCAGAAGCTGTGCCTTCTGGCGTCGCTGGCGTTCGCCGCCAAGGTGTCTCCGCAGGATGTGCACGTGGAGGGCATCACCTCGCTGCGTCCGGTGGACATCATCCTGGGCCGCGAGGCGGGCTACGTCCTCAAGCTGCTCGCCATCGCCCGGCGCCAGCCCGAGGGCCTGGACATTCGCGTGCACCCGGCCTTCATTCCCGAGGCCAGCCCGCTGGCGGATGTGCGCGGCGCCTTCAACGCCGTGCTGCTCCAGTCCGCGGCGCTCGGTGCGTCGCTGTTCTCGGGCCTGGGCGCGGGCTCGTTGCCCACCGGTAGCGCCGTGGTGTCGGACATCATCGACATCTGCCGCAACCTGCTGGCGGGCGTCTCCGGTCGGCTGCCCATGCTGTGCTCACCGTACGTGCAAGAGCAGCCCCGCATCCCCTCGGATGATCGCCGTGGGCCCTTCTACCTGCGCTTCTCCGTGAGCGATGAGCCGGGCGTGCTCGGACGCATCGCCACGGTGCTGGGCGAGAAGGGCGTGAGCCTGGCTTCCGTGCTCCAGCGTCCGTCCCGGCCCGAGGACCCCCACGCCACCATCGTCGTGTTCACCCACGGCGCGCGGGAGCGGGACGTCCAGGCCGCCATCCAGTGGATTGACGCGCTGCGTAGCACACGCGCTCCCACCCAGGTCATCCGCATCGAGGAAGGCCCTGGTGTGCTGAGGGCCGGCGGCTGAGCAACCAGCCAGGTGGCGCTCTTCCCGGGAGGCCACTCCCGTTGCGTGCGAGGGGGGCCTTCCATACCCTGTGCCTCTCATCCGAGAGGCCGCCATGGCTCTAGAAACGACTGAGCAGACGCAGGAGGAACTCATCCTGGGGTTCCTCGCCGAGAGCGGTGAGGACTTCACGTCAGGCGAGGCCCTCTCCAGCAAGCTGGGCTTGTCTCGCACGGCCGTGTGGAAGCACGTGGAAGCGCTGCGCAGCAAGGGCTACCGCATCGAGGCGGTGCCCGCCCGGGGCTACCGGCTGGTCGAGGTGCCGGATCACCTGACGACGCTCGAAATTTCGCCGCTGCTCTCCACGCACGATCTCGGTCACACCATCCACTTCCACGAGACGCTGGGCTCCACCAACGAGCGGGCCTTCCGGCTGGCGCACGATGGCGCCGAGCACGGCGAGGTGGTGGTGACGGAGCAGCAGACGGCGGGCAAGGGCCGCCGGGGGCGCACGTGGGTGTCTCCGCCGGGGCTGAACCTTTACTTCTCGGCCATCCTCCGCCCGGAGCTGCCGCCCCAACGGGCTCCAGAGCTGACGCTGGTGGCCGCGGTGGCGCTCACCGAGGTGCTGCGCGAGTCCGGCGTCGAGGCCTTCATCAAGTGGCCCAATGACGTGCAGATCGACGGGCGCAAGGTGGCGGGCATCCTCACGGAGCTGTCCGCGGAGCCCGAGCGCGTGCACTTCGTGGTGCTGGGCGTGGGAGTGAACCTCAACTCCCAGCCGGAGCACTTCCCCGAGGAGCTGCGGGACACGGCCACCTCGCTGGCCCAGGCGCGCGGGCAGCGCGTGCCGCGGGCCCTCTTCGCCGCGAACCTGTGGAACCGGCTGGAGGAGTGGTTGGATCTGCACTCGGAGATGGGCTTCGACGCCGTCCGCGAGCGCTGGAAGGAGCTGTCCTCCACGCTGGGCCAGGATGTGTTGGTCCGCACCGATCGCCGGGAATTCCGGGGACTGGCCGAGGACATCGACGCCTCGGGTGCACTCCTCGTGCGGACGGAGGATGGGTCGGTCGAGCGGGTGCTGGCCGGAGACGTGGAGCGGCTGCGGCCCCGCGTGGTGGCCAGTCCCTGAACTGGTCAGCAGGGAGTGCCTTCGCGGTAGAGTGCGCGTGTGATGCTCCTCGCGATCGACGTCGGTAATACCAACACCGTGTTTGGGGTGTACGACGGGAAGAAGCTCCTGGCGCACTGGCGCATGGAGACCAACGCCCGCCGCACCTATGACGAGTACGGCATCTTCGTGCGCCAGTGCTGCCAGTACAGCGGCATCGACCCGGACAAGGTGGCCGCGGTGGCGGTGTCCAGCGTGGTGCCGCCGCTCCAGTTCAACCTGGAGAAGATGAGCGAGCGCTACTTCAAGACGCGCCCCATGTTCGTCGGCCCGGGGGTGAAGACGGGCATGCCCATCCTCTACGACAACCCGAAGGAGGTGGGCGCCGATCGCATCGTCAACTCGGTGGCCGCCTTCGAGAAGCACCACTCGGGCCTCATCGTCGTGGACTTCGGCACGGCGACGACGTTCGACGCGGTGTCGCCCAAGGGCGAGTACCTGGGCGGAGCCATCTGCCCCGGCATCAACATCGCGATGGAGGCGCTGTTCCAGAACGCCTCGAAGCTGCCGCGGGTGGAGTTCGCCCGGCCGCCGCACGTGGTGGGCCGCAACACGGTGCACTCCATGCAGTCTGGCTTCGTCTACGGCTACGTGGGCCTGGTGGACGGCATCTGCGAGCGGATGCAGGCGGAGCTGGGCTTCGCAGTCCGGGTTGTCGCCACGGGAGGCCTGGCGCCGCTGGTGGCCAGCGAGTCCAAGGCCATTCACGAAGTGGACGAGTTCCTCACGCTCGAGGGCCTGCGCATCATCTACGGAAGGAATCACGCCACATGACGACCGCCGCTCCCGTGCCTCCCGCTCCGGCGGGCTGTCCGTTCAACTCGGAGTTCCTGCCGCCCAACATGCGCAAGCATGTGGACCCGGCCGCGCCGCCGCCGCTGCGGATGATGGCGGCCAAGGGCCTGGTGCCGCTGGGCCCCTCGGACATGCTGGGCGCGCTCTTCATGCTCACGTTCGACGCGGAGCAGAACGTGCGCGACACGGCGGCCAAGACGGCCTCAGGGCTGCCGGACAAGATCCTCGGCTCGGCGCTGCGGGACGAGGGCGTCCAGGCGCCGGTGCTCGGCTGGTTCCTGGGGCTGCTGAAGGCCAATGACACCTACTCCGAGATCCTGGTGCTCAACGCCACCACGCCGGACGAGGCGGTGGCGGACGTGGCCGCGACGTGCAGCGCGAAGCTGGCGGAGATCATCGGCCAGAACCAGCTGCGCCTGCTGCGGCACGAGGACATCGTCCGCAAGCTGTGCACCAACCCGAACGCCAGCCAGGCGCTGGTGGACTCGGTGTGCGACTTCGCGGTGCGCAGCGGGCTGACGCTGGCGGATGTTCCGCAGATGCAGGCGGCGCGGGTGCGTCTGTTCGGGCCTCAGGCGGTGCAGGCGCCGCCGGAGCAGGGCCCCACCGCCGAGGAGGTGCTGCAGGACTTCCAGGAGGTGCAGGAGGAGAGCGCGGAGCCCATGGAGGAGGGCAAGCGCCTCAACCTCACCCAGCGCATCATGAAGATGAGCATCGCCGAGAAGATCAAGCTGGCGACGCTGGGTAACAAGGAGGCGCGCACGCTGCTGATCCGCGACTCGAACAAGCTGGTGTGCACGGCGGTGATCCGCAGTCCGCGCATCACGGATGGCGAGGTGCTGGCGACGGCCACCAACCGCGCGGCCAACGAAGAGGTGCTGCGCATCGTCTACAACAACCGTGAGTGGACGAAGAACATGAAGATCAAGCTGGCCCTGGTGAAGAACCCGAAGGTGCCGCTCACGGTGGTGATGAAGTTCCTCAACACGCTGCGAGACAACGAGCTGAAGGATCTGGCCCGCGATCGCAACGTGCCCTCGGGCGTGGCCGCGTTCGCCAAGAAGCTGGTGGACAAGAAGTCGGCGCCGAAGGAGGAGAAGTAGCCCGGGCGCCGTGCCCCCTCCTCAGGCAGCGGCTTCGTCCGCCTCTTCCGTGGCGGAGGGAGCCTCTTCCAGCAACTGCTGGGCGATGCCGAGCGCCTTCTTCGCGCGCTCGCGGAGCTTCTCGTCGTTCTTGATGCGCGTGTAGAGCTTGGTGACGCGCTCCTCGTTGCGCACCGCCGTCTCCTCGAGCTCGGTGATGCGCTTGCGCAGGCCCTCGGCCTCCTCGGAGGCGGTGGCGGCCTGGCTTTCCAACTCGGCACGGGCCGTATCCAGCTCGCTGCGGACTGTCTCCAACTCGCTGCGAGCCGTATCCAACTCGCTGCGAGCCGTATCCAACTCGCTGCGAGCCGTATCCAGCTCGCTGCGCGCCGTATCCAGCTCGGACTGGACTGCCTCGAGCTGACCCCGCGCCTCGCTGGTCTCCGACTGGGCGGTGTCCACCTGTCCACGGAGCTGGTCTGCCTCGCCGCGCGCCGACTCGACGTCCGATTCGAGCTGGCTCACCCGCCCGCGCAGATCCTCCAGCTCCGTCTGCGTGGCGGCCTGCTGCTCGTTGTGCGAATCCACCTCGGCCTGCAGCGTGGTGAGCTTCGAGGAGGCCGCGCGCGCCTCTTCCTTGGCGGCCGTGAGCTGCTGCTCCACCTTCCTCTTGTCCGAGGTGAGCGTGTCCACCTTGCCGGTGAGCGTCTTGATCTGCGCATCCCGGCGAGCCATCTCCGCGGCGGACTCGGTGTTCTGCCGCTCCAGCTCCAGCTGCTTGTCCTGCAGCTCGACGAAGTCGTGCTCCTTCTGGGTGAGCTCGCCCTTGAGCCGGCCGATCTCCTTGTCCTTCTCCTGCTCCTTGAGGTTCAGCTCGCTCTTGAGGCGGAGGAGCTCCTTGTCCTTCTTGTTGACCGCGTCCTTGAGCGCGAAGGAGTCCTTGTCGTTCTTGCCGGCGGCGGCGCGCGCCGTCTCCAGCTCCGTGCTCTGGGTCTCGAGCTGGGACTCCAGCTCCTGGACGCGGCTCTCCGCCGTGGAAGTCTGGGCCTGTGCATCCGACAGGGCGCTCTGCAGCTCCGCCACCTTGGCGCGCAGGCTGCGCAACTCGGCTGCATCCGCCGCGGACGTCACCGCGGCCGCCGCGGATCCGATCGCGGGCCGGGAACCTGAAGTGGAGCCCGTCGAGGGCACCGCGGGCAGCGTCATCGCCGGACGCGAGGGTGCCGGGGCGGGCTTCACGGGCTCGGGGACGGGGGCCGGCGGCGTGGGCGCCATGAAGCCGATCTGGGTCTTCTCATCGTCTCCCAGCGAGTCCAGCGCGTCCTCGGCGTCCCGGCCCAGGTTGTCGAGCGCGTCGAACTCCTCTTCGCCTCCGGAGGACTCCGGCGGAGCCACCACGGGCTCCTCATCCGCGGAGGCTCCCGCGTCGGACATGTCGTTGAAGGCCTCGTCGAGCATGTCCAGGTCTTCGCCCGCGGCGGGCTCATCACTGACGGCGATCTCCTCGGCTCCGCCAGCGAGCGGCTCGTCCTGGTCGAGCGGCTCATCCGTCAATCCGTCCAGCGTGAGGCCCTCGTCCTCGACGACTTCACCGACGACGACCTCGGGGAAGCCGATGAGCGCACCCACGCGGTCCACCAGCTGATCCGAGTCCACCGGCTTGGCCACGTACTCGTCCGCGTGGGCCTTGAGCTTGCGGTGCGCCGCGAAGCCGTCCGGGTTGCCGATGATGACGATGGGGACGTTCTTGAGATCGTCGTCCTTCTTCAGCTTGCCGCAGATGAGGTAGCCGTTCTGTCCGCCGGACAGATCCACCGCGAGCACCACGAGGTCCGGCCGATCCCGGCGGATCTGATCCACGCTCCCCTTGCCGTCGGTGGTCTCGTCCACGATGAAGCCCTTGGCCTCGAGCGCCTCGCGCAGGGTGGAGGAGAGGGCGGTGTCACTTTCGACGATGAGGATTTTCTTGGACATGAACGGGCGGCCCGACCTGGGGAGCGCGCTGGCCTGGGGCCACGCGCGAGCGGCAGCATGCGAAAACGACTGTCCCCAAGAGGCTATCGGCCATGGGGGGGACGGTCAATGTTCGGGCCAGCCAATGTCCGCAGGCGTCCTCCCGTCGGGCAACCGAGCGATCAGGGGTGAAAACCACCCTCGGACCGCCGGGCAGGATGCGGAGACTTGATCAGGGAACGTGGAACGCTTCGAGGCCTGATCAGGGAACGTGGGACGCTTTGGAGATGGGGAGAACGGGCTGGGGCGCATTGACGACGCGCGAGCGCTCCTTCTCCAGCAACATCTTCCGGATGTCCGACTCGGACAGATCCGTCACGAGCTCGTAGACGACCTCACCGTCGCGCCAGACAGCCACGTTGTAGCCCTGGCTCGAGTCCACCTGCACGGCGGGCAGCGCCTGGGCGTCCAGATCCCGCGCCGCGTCGTCGAAGACGAAGACGCCGATGCGGCGGGCCTGCTGGCCCTCCTGCTCGGGGCGCGTCTCATAGCTGATGTAGGCGGCGGGGCGATCCTTGACGTTGGAGATGCGCGCGCCGGCCAGCTGAGCGTTGGGCAGCCGAGGGATCGACACCTGGTGATCCAGCTTGCCGTGGAACCACTGCTCCACGTGCTCGGGCCCCACGTTGGCGATCTCGACGGGCAGCCGCTTGGCGTGACGCTTGGCTGCATCCTCCACGAAGCGCTGGCGCTCCTCGGGGCGCAGGGCGATCCAACCGCCTCCCACGGCCACCACCACCATCGCGGCGGCGCTCAGGCGCAGCCACTGCACCTGCGAGGCCCGGCGCTGCTCACGGCGAAGCCCCACCTGGATGCCCATCCGCAGGGACTGGGGGGCTCGGCTGGACTGGATGGAGTGACGGGCCGCGCGCCGCAGCGCTTGTCGCATCTCCCTCTCACTCTCCACCCGGTGCGTGCAGTCCGCGCACGTCTCGAGGTGGGTCTCCACGTCCATCCGTTCCTCGGGCTGAAACTCGCCGTCGAGGTAGGGGTAGAGCAGGCGATCGAGTTCCTGGCAGGTCATGAGCGCTCGAAAGAGGGGGCAGTCAAATGCGACGGGCCCTCGGGAAAATACCCTCGGGCCCGTCAACCTCGTTCTACCCTGTCTTCTTCCTTTGCCGGTACTCTTCCAGATTCGCGGGGGCCACCACGGGCTCTCCGTCGTGACGGAATACTCCCTGGCCCTCGGCGTACTCGCGCAGCGTCTTCTGCAAGAGCTTGCGTCCGCGGAAGAGGCGGCTCATCACCGTGCCCACCGGGCACTCGAGGATCTCGGCGATCTCCTTGTAGGAGAACTCCTGCAGATCCGCGAGGATCACCACCAGCCGGAAGTCGATGGGCAGCGAGTCAATCGCCCGGAGCACGTCATCCGACAGGAGCCTGTCGAAGAAGTACTGCTCGGGGTTGGCCGCGAAGTCCGTCGCGTCCCGGCTGACGAACCGCTCGTGAACGGCCTCGCGCTCCACGCCTTCGACGACCGTGCGCTCCTTCACCTTGCGCCGATAGCGGTTGATGAAGGTGTTGGTGAGGATCTTGAACAGCCAGGCCTTGATATTGGTTCCGCGTTCGAACTTGTCGAAAAAGCGGTAGGCCCGCATGCAGGTGTCCTGCACGAGATCCTCGGCGTCGCGCTCGTTCTTCGTCAGGCGCAGCGCAGCCGAATAGAGCGGGTCCAGGTGGGCCAGGGCCAGCTCCTCGAATTCCTGCTTCGTCCGGTTTGGTTGCCTGAAGTCCAACATGTCCCGCCTTCCAAGGGCCCGAAATTACAGGCGAATGCGTCGTTGTCTGCCCATCAATGTATGCACGGGAACAGAGTGGTCAACAACGCTTTCCGCCTCCCTTGCCGTTCGCACGGCTGCTCCTAAGAGCCGGATACACCTGGCAGCAACGTTTATTCCGGACAGTTTCCCTGGGGAGGTAGGAGACCAGACGACCCTACCTCCCTTGGTGGACCAAGGTACGGGCTTGGCTTACCGACCCTTGGAGCCGAGGGCGTCCTGGAGGGCCACGTAGTCGTAGCCCATGTCCTTGGCGACGGCCTCGTAGGTGATCTTGCCGTCGTAGGTGTTGATGGCGCGGGCCAGGGCCTTGTCGGACTTCACGGCCTCGACCAGGCCCAGGTCGGCGATCTTCTTGGCGTAGGGCCGGGTGGTGTTGGTGAGGGCGAAGGTGGAAGTCTGGGGCACCGCGCCGGGCATGTTGGCCACGCAGTAGTGGACCACGTCGTGCACCAGGTAGGTGGGGTTGTCGTGGGTGGTGGGCTTGCACGTCTCGATGCAGCCGCCCTGATCCACGGCGACGTCCACAACGACGGAACCGGGCTCCATCTCCTTGATGAGGGCCTCGGAGACGAGCTTGGGGGCCTTGCCGCCGGGGATGAGCACGCCGCCGATGACGAGATCGGACTCGCGCACGGTGCGGGCGATGGACTCGGTGTCCGAGGCCAGGGTGGCCACGCGGCCGAGGAACACGTCATCCAGGTAGGTGAGGCGCTCGAGGTTGACGTCGAGGATCGTCACTTCGGCGCCCATGCCCACGGCGACCTTGGCGGCGCACAGGCCCACCACGCCACCGCCGATCACGGCCACGCGGCCGCGACGCACGCCGGGCACGCCGCCCAGGAGGATGCCCTTGCCGCCGTGCGCCTTCTCGAGGCAGGTGGCGCCGACCTGGATGGCCATCTTGCCGGCCACCTCGCTCATGGGCTTGAGCAGGGGGAGGCTGCCGTCATCGAGCTGCAGCGTCTCGTAGGCGACCGCGGTGGCCTTCTTCTTCACCAGCGTCTTGGTGAGCTCGGGGTCCACGCCGGCCAGGTGGAAGTACGTGTAGATGATCTGGCCGTTCTGCATGCGCTCGTACTCGGGCGCGATGGGCTCCTTGACCTTGACGATCATCTCCGCGCGGGACCAGACCTCATCCGCGCTCTTGACGATCTGCGCGCCCACGCGCACGTACTCGGAGTCCGGGATGCCGGAGCCGACTCCAGCATTGGTCTCGACGAGGACCGTGTGGCCGGCGCTGGTCAGCGCGCGCACGCCCGCGGGCACCATGCCGACGCGGTACTCACGGGTTTTGATCTCCTTGGGAACTCCGACGATCACGAGGTGCCTCCAGGGCAAAAAAAGCGGGCGGACCATACCAGCGGATCCTCGGGAATCAAGGCACCCCCCCGAGCAGGACTCATGGCTCCAGGAAGCGAGGGAGCGTGCCGCGCCGCGGCGTTCCGTGACGCACGGTGGCCAGGGGGGTGACGCAATTGGACATGCAACCATCGAAGGGAAGGGGCGGCGATGGTAGTTAAGGAAGCATGACGTCCGGCCCCAAGCTGCTGTTTGCCGATCCGAAGGGACGGGTGATGGAGCACCCGTACCTGATTGCCACCCTGCGCAGTGGGGAGGAGCTCGTCCCCCCGCAGGACCGACCCATTCCGTTGCCCTCCGCGGGGCGGCTCGTGCACCTGCCGGGCCGGCTGCCGGTGGGGCTGCACCCGGAGACGGGGGAGTTGGAGCTGGTGCGGGAGATGAAGGTGGGAGGGAAGACCTTCGTGCCGAATGCGGTGGGGGCGCTGCTGCCTCCGGGCTACACGCGCACCTTCCTGCCGGGCGAGGTGAAGGGGGATGGGCCGATCCTGCCGCAGTGGGCGTACACGGCGGCGGCGTGGGGGAAGGAGGGGCCGGTGGCGTGGGCGATCCACACGGACACGCGGAGCCACTGGGATCCGGAGAAGTACTCGACGCCGGAGATGCGTTCGCTGGTGGACAGTCACATGGCGCGCTTCCCGGGGAACCGGGTGCTGAAGCAGTTGAAGACGTGCGCGCTGCTGTACCGGTGCTTCACGTCGCAGAACACGTTCTACGTGCGGGACGAGGCGGCGATCCCGGCGTCGGTGATGTGCAACGCGCGGTGCGTGGGGTGCATCTCGGATCAGCCGGAGGATGGGCCGCCGGCATCTCACGAGCGGATGGATGACGGGCCTTCGGGCGAGGAGATGGGGGTGATCGGGCTGTACCACCTGGAGCGCGCGCCGGGCAGGACGATGGTGAGCTTCGGGCAGGGGTGCGAGGGCGAGCCGCTCACGCGCTACAAGGCGATCGCGGAGGCGATCCGCTACATGCGGGAGCGGACGGACAAGGGCTCGATCAACATCAACACCAACGGGAGCCTGACGCACGGCCTGGTGGCGCTGTTCGACGCGGGGCTGGATGCGATCCGGGTGTCCTTGAACTCAGCGGTGAAGGATCTCTACGAGGCCTACTACAAGCCGGTGAAGTACACGTGGGAGGACGTAGAGGCATCGATCTCGCTGGCTCGGGATCGAGGCGCGTACTTGGCGCTGAACCTGCTGTTGTTCCCGGGTGTCACGGATCGCGAGGGTGAGGTGGAGGCGCTGGAGCGGTTGGTGAGCAAGTACCAGGTAGATCAGGTGCAGACGCGTTCGCTGTGCATCGATCCACTCCAGTACCTGGATGTGGCGCGTGAGAAGGGCGCGGGCGGAGAGCCGGTGGGCATCCGCACGCTGCTCAAGCGCCTGAAGGCGGCCCGGCCCGGATTGATCATCGGCAACTTCGCGCGCGGGCTGGACGAGCGGGAGAACGCGGCGGGCTCTGTATAGAAGTCGGTCCGTTGCGGCTGTCCGGATGACGTGAGGGGGAGCAATGTGGCGCACCGCGCGGTCAGTGGAACGACAGTCCTATCGAGGGCTCTGTGAGAAGTGACACGCGAAGGACCCTCTTCGGCTGTCTGGCGGTGGTGGCTGTTCTCTGTGGACCGGGTAGCGCGGTCGCGGATCCTCCGGGGGAGGACAGCGACAAGCTTGTCGAGGGGAGCACCTCGCTCAGCAATACGCGCCGCCTCGCCTGCGGCAGCCGGTTCTGCGTGTGGTACGTCGCCACCTCCATGGGCGCATGTGCTGGAGGTGATTGCACCTCGCACGAACTCGTGATCAGCGATCGCAAGAACCGGAGGCTCGCCGCCACGGAGACTTTTCGCGGTCCCATCGCCCGGTTCCTCGGTGATCGAGAGATCGAGATCATCACCTCGAGCAACTTGATTGGAGGCGATGATCCGTGGTCCGCCGGTGTGAGCCCCGTGCTCTCTTCCAGGCGTGTGCTGAAGCTCTCGTCGGATGGTACCCAGTTCGTCTCCGACAAGAAGGGGCCGGTTTCTCCTGAGCGCTACCAGAAGCTCCAGCAGTTGCTGAATGCTCCGGAACCTCATCTGAAGAAGGCCCAGCCCATCACCGAGGCCATGGTCGCCAAGGCTCGTGCGGCCTGTGATGCTTCAGCGGCGCTGGAGGTCCTGCACCAGGAGTGCCGCAAGGAGAGTTGTGTGTTCGTGCTGGGCGGGAAGTCCGACAGCCAGGACTCACAGCGGCCGCCGCTGTGCTTCGTGGAATTGAAGGGACAAGAGGCACGTCGCCTACCCACCGAGAGTCTCGTGGACGGTGCGGATGTCTTCTCGCTGCAAGGCAACCGCTACTGCTTTCTGTTGACCTACGGCGGTCGCTATGGCTCGCAGGGTGACGAGCAGTGCATCTCACGTGAACGGCCCGGCCGTATGGCCTTCGTCGAGACCGCCGGATTGCAGTTGGAGCATGGATGGCTGTACCCGGTGCGCAAGGCCGACTCGGTCGCGGCGGGACGCGCTCTGGCCCCCACGGTGCACGCCGTCACGTTGGCTCAGGTTCCCTGGGGGCAGGGGGCGTGGAAGGACGAGAAGGATCTGTCCATGAAGTGGCAGGCGCTGCGCATCGCCGACACCCTTCACCTACACGTCGAGGTGACCGACGACAAGGTCGTGCCACTGGAGAAGAACCCTGAGGCCGCTCTGCACACCGACCACCTGGAACTCTCCTTCTCGGGCCCTGAACATCCCATCCGTGAGACGAAGGGCCTGTCGTTCAAGCTGGGCGTGCTGCTGGCCGGTGAGGGAAAGGTGCGGGTGCAACTGTGGGAGAGACTCGGAGACGCCAAGCGCGTGCAGGGCCTCCAGGAGTTTTCCGCGAGTGGGACGTGGTCCCAGGCAGAAGGAGGCTACGTCGTGGACGTGGTTCTGCCCTTGGAGTCACTCCGAAAGGAGATGGACTCCCAGCTTCCCTTCGGCTTCACCCCAGTCGCTTCAGATGCGGACGAGAAGGGACGCCAGGAGACTCTCCTCGCCAGTTGGGGTTCGTTGCGCTTCTGGGACGAGTATCCACCGACCATCGAGGAATACGTCCGGGCCAACAATCGCTTCCCGTGAAGCTGTGTGCCGAGGGCGGTCGTATATCGTCGCCGCGAGAGGTGCTTCATGCCGAGCGTCGCACGCGTTGTGGGAGTCCTGGTGGGAGTGGGCTTGGGCCTCGTGGGAGTTCCCGTGGAGGCCGCACCCCCTGAGTCGGCATCGGCGCAGAATGAAGCCGAGCTGATCGTCTGGTCCGGTGGCAAGACGCGCGAGGAAGCCGAGCGTCAGCAGGAGGGACTCAAGGACTACTTGAGTGCACTCTCGCCCGTCTTACAGGCGAAGCCCGCCGTACTGGAGAGCTCCAAGGTGGAGGGGCTGAAGCCAGGGTTCTTCATCGTTACCCTGGGGCTCTGCTCGAAGGACAAGGTGAAGGAGCCCCTGAGCCTCTTCCAGGCGATCTACCCGGACGTTTACACCCGGACCGTGAAGTACCAGCCCGGCGAGGACCTGCCGGTCCTGGAGTGTCCGCAGGCAGAAGAGGTCACCGAGGACGATTCGGGCAGGCCCGTGCTCTGGAGGCTGAAGGGAGCGCAGCGCGTCACCCAGAAGGGAAAGGCGCTCGCGGGGCTGGCCTTCACCTACGAATGGGACCAGGCAGGAGACTTCGCGCGCTCCTACTTCACCGTGAAGGGGGTCTACCTGCTCATCGACTCCAAGACACGGCAGTTGGTGGAGTCCAAGGTGTACGACGGCCCGAGCGACGCCACGACGCTCACATCCTTCACCTCGGAGAAGGAGCGGCTCGTCACCGAACTGGATTACGCAGATCCGCCGTGTTCTCCGAGCGGTGACGCCTTCGAGGCCTGGGAGGCTCGCGTGGTGGTGTCGATCCGGAAGGACCACATCGAGCTTGTGCAGGGCAAGCCGAAGCTCACCAAGCAGGGCTCCTGTGGCTACGCCGAGGAATCCAGGATGATAACGGGCGAGGGCCGGGGGGACGACAGCTCCACCGAGAGCCAGTGAAGTAGGACCCCGAGTGTGGGTGTTCGCACTCGAAGAGCGCGTTACTCAGTGCTGGCGGGCGCCGGGCCAAGCTCCTTGGCCACCAGGCTGCTCATCACCGCGTCCTTGGGGACGTAGCCGTCCGCTCCAGCCTCGCGGCAGATGCGCTGCAACTCCTCGACGTTCTCTCCTGAACAGAGCAGGACCTTGATGCCCCGGAACAGGCTGTTGCTCTTGATGAACCGGCAGAACTGCTCGCCGTTCACGTTCGGCATCCGCACGTCCAGCAGCACCAGATCCGGCCGCGTCTGCTTCTTCAGGATGATCTTCGTCGCCTTGTCCGCCGTGTCCGCGACGTGGACCTCGAACCCTTTGGTCAGCAGATCCGCAGCGATGATCTGCGCCGTCATCTCACTGTCGTCCACAATGAGGATGCGCGGCTTGCGCCCACCCGTCTTGGCCGCAGCCAGGCTGCCGGTCAGCGGAGGGGGCGGGCCACCCGACCCACTGGATGTGGGCGGCGCGGAGGACGCCGGAGGTGTCGAACCGGGTGGGGGAGAGGAGACGGGCGGCGTCGCCGTCACCGCCGGCGGGCCAATCAGCTTGATCACCCCGTCCAGCACCGCCTCCAGGCCTCCGCCCTTCAGGATGTAGCCGTCCGCCCCCGAGACGCGTGCCTTGGTGGCCAGCTCCTCCTCGGAGATGTCCGAGTAGAGCACCAGCTTCGAGGTCACCTTCTTCTGCGTCCGCAGGTACTCGACGACGTCGTCACCGAACATCTCCGGCATGTTGACGTCCATCAGGATCAACGCGATCGGCCCCTCGCCGAGCTTCTGTTCGAGGCTCGCCAGATCCATCGCGCCGCTTGCCTGATAGCCTGCCGCGGTGAGCGCCCGCACGGTGAGCTCCACCAGCATCGGGCTGTCGTCGATGACCAATACTCGGGACATCTGCCTCCTCAAGAATCCTGAAACAACCCTACACTGTTGAGGCTTGGGGGACCATCGAAACGGCATCCAGGCAGGCGACCGAGCAAGTCCCCTTGACCCGTTTTGATCGCCTCCGGATACTTTGGCGCCTTGACTTCGACTCCCCTCCAACGCGCGCTCCGGATCGCGCCGGATCGTGCCATCGCCGCACAGGCCCGGCCTGAGCAAGAGTTCTTCTGCTTTCGTGTAGGAGACTTGCGCCTCGGTGTGCCCAGCGAGAACGTCCTCGAGGTGCTCCGCGCCGGCCTGCTCACGCCGCTGCCTCGAGCCCCCTCGTTCCTTCTGGGCGTTACTGGACACCGCGGCGAGGTGCTCCCCGTCATGGATCTGCTGCGCTTCCTGGCCAAGGGCGAGGCGCGCATCATGCCCCGCACCCGAATCTTCGTGGGCGTCAGCGGCAGCTACGTGGCAGGTGTGGTGGCCGACACCGTCCTCGGGCTCCGGCGGATCCTCGTTTCGGACATCCTCCCTCCGCCCGTGGGCGCGGACGCCGCCACCGAGCACATGCTCGGAGTCGTCGCCGGGCCCACCGCCGAGGAGACCATCAATCTGCTCAACTTCTCCAAGCTGCTCCAGACGGCGCGGCAGCGGGCGGTGGCGCGATGATGGAGGAACAGCATGTACTCGAGGAGGAGGTGGACATCCTCTTCTTCGAGGTCGGCCCGCACCTCTATGGCACCGACGCCTCGCAGGTGCTGCGCATCGAGCGCGCGCTGCCAGAGGACATCGCCCGGCCGGAGTTGGGACAGCTCCACCGTGGCAGACGGGCGCTCGTCTTCGCCACCGAGGAGGGTGAGGCCCACCTCAAGGTGGATGTGGTGCAGGGCGTACGCCCCATCTCTGTTCGCGATCTGCGGCGGCTGCCCCCGGCCGTGAACGCTTCTCGCTTTACCATCGGCGCGTGCCTGGATCAGGCCCGCCTCGTGTTGCTCATCGATCTGGTCGAAACCGCTAAGACTCAAGGAAGGCACTGACAGCAATGGCTCTGGACACCACCAACGACAAGCCGACCAAGGCCCGCGGAGCCAAGAAGCCCGCGGCGGCCAAGACCGCGGCCAAGAGCAACGGCAACGGCAACGGTGCCGCTCCGTCCCTCAAGCCCCTCTCCGACACCCTCAAGTCGGTGCTGGCCGGCAACCTCCAGGCCCGCGTGGCCTCGGAGATCGTCACCGGCGAGATGGCTGAGGTCGCCGCCCTCTTCAACCAGGTCCTCGACCGTTTCTCCGAGTCCGAGCACCGCAAGCAGGTGTCGGCCCAGGAGATCGATCAGGCCCTGGATGCCCTCATCGCCCTGGTTCGCGAGGGAGACCTGTCCCGGTGGAACACCACCACCGAGGATGCCCAACTGGCCCCGCTGCTCGAGGGCTTCGGCAAGGTGATCGAGACGCTGCGCACCTTCGTGCGCGAGATCAACGAGGCGGCCCTGCGCCTATCCTCGTCCGCCAACCAGGTGCTGGCGGCCTCCACCCAGCATGAGACGTCCTCCACTGAACAGGCCGCCGCCATCCACGAGACGACGGCCACCATGGAGGAGCTCAAGCATGCCTCGGCGCAGATCGCCGAGAACGCAGGCGCTGTGGCTCGCGTGGCCGAGGAGACGCTGGGCGCGGCGCGCGCGGGCCGTGGCGCCATCGCCGAGTTCATCCAGGCCATGCAGCAGATCCGCAGTGATGGGATCGCCGTGGCGGACTCCATCGCCAAGCTGTCCAAGCGCGTGGAGCGCATCGGCACCGTGGTGGAGGTGATCGACGAGATCGCCGACCGGTCGGACCTGCTGGCCCTCAACGCGGCGCTCGAGGGCAGCCGCGCCGGTGAGGCCGGCAAGGGCTTCTCCATCGTCGCGGCGGAGATGCGGCGCCTGGCCGAGAACGTCCTGGACTCCACCAAGGAGATCAAGAGCCTCATCACCGAGATCCGCGAGGCCACCGCCAACGCTGGCAGCGCGGCGGACGCCTCCAAGGTGGCCACCGAGTCCGGCGAGAAGCTGGGCGCCGTGGCCGCGCAGGCCGTCGAGGGCATCCTCGCGGGCGTCCAGGAGACCAGTGATGCGGCGCGCGTCATCAACCTCGCCACGCAGCAGCAGCGCACCGCCACCGAGCAGGTCGTGGCGTCCATGGCGGAGATCGAGGACGTGACCCGGCAGACGACGCAGGCGTCCAAGCAGGCCACGGGCGCTTCGGCCGAACTGTCGCAGCTCGCCGGCCGTCTCGCCGAGCTCATCAAGCGCTTCAAGGCCGACTAGCCCAGACCGGAGGGTAGGGCTGGCTCCCCCGCCAGTCCGTGCCCCCCGGATCACTTCCGGCCATGGATACCGAGGCCCTCAAGAAATCCCTCCTGAAGAAGTTCCAGGAGGTCACCGCCGACCGACTGCAGAAGATCCAGCTCGGGGTCCTGGACCTCGAGAAGGAGACGGCAGAGCAGGCCGCGGAGGACGTCGCGCGCGAGCTGCACACGATGAAGGGCGAGGCCCGCATGCTGGGGCTCGCCGCCATCGGACAGCTGGCGCACGCCGCCGAGGACGTGCTGCGCGCAGAGCGCGAAGGCAAGACGGCCACCGAGGTGGCCACGGACCTGCTCCTGCGGGCCTGTGACGTCCTCTCGGATCTGATCGAGGATCTGCCCGCCGCGCACACCGGCACGCCCATCAGCGAGGAGATGGTCCAGGCACTCGCGGCGGCTTCTGGACACCCCGCGCCGACTCTCAGTGGGAAGGCCGCGCCCGCGAAGCCCGCTCCCACGCCTCCGCCCGCGCAGGCCGCTGCTCCCGCCGCGCCCGCTGCCACACCCGCGGTTCCAGCTCCGCGCCCGGCGGCTCCGGCTCAAGCCGCTGCGCCCGCGCAGACCTCCGCGCCCGCCAAGGCCGAATCGGAGGACACACCTGTCGCCACGGCCACGGCCAAGACGGCCATCGCCGATCGCAGCATCCGGGTGAACGTCGAGGTCCTCGACTCGCTCGGCGTGCTCGCGGGCGATCTGCTCGTGGAGAGCGCGCGCGGAAGGCTCCGAGGCATGGAGACCGCGCACCTGTTCGAGCGCTTCTCCCGCCTCAGCGATCGCTTCCTGCGGTTGGGTGAGGAGTTCCCGCTCTCGACCGAACTGCGCACGGCGCTGGAGGGCATCGAGAGCGATCTGCACATGCTGCGGGACGATGCGTTCCGCTTCGTGCGGCGCAACGACGACGGCATCAACACGCTGCACGGCAACCTGGCCAAGCTGGCCGACACGGTGGCCGAGGCCCGGCTGGTGCCGCTGTCCACCGTCTTCGACGCCTTCCCCCGCGCGGTGCGCGATCTGGCGCGCAACCAGGGCAAGGAGGTGGATCTCGTCGTCGAGAACGCGGACATCGGCGTGGATCGCTCCATGCTCGTGGACGTGCGCGACGCGCTGGTGCACCTGCTGCGCAACGCGGTGGACCACGGCCTGGAGTCGCCGGAGGCCCGCCAGCAGCTCGGCAAGCCTGCCGCGGGCCGCGTCCGCATCCGGGTGCGCGCCGATGGCGACATGCTCCACATCGAGGTGGAGGATGATGGCCGCGGCATCGATCCCGAGCGGCTGAAGGCTGTGGCCGTCAACCGGCACCTCATCACCCAGGTCCAGGCCGCCGCGCTGTCCGAGCGCGAGGCCATCGATCTCATCTTCCGCCCCGGCTTCTCCACCCGTGACCAGGTCAGCGAGATCTCCGGCCGCGGCGTGGGCATGGACGTGGTGAAGCGGAAGGTGGAGACGCTGGGCGGTTCGGTGGGCGTCGTCAGCCGCCTGGGCCGAGGCACCACCATCTCACTGCGCCTGCCCCAGTCGCTGGCGTTGATGAAGGTCCTCCTGGTTCGCCTGGGGGACGATGTGTACGGCGTCCCCGCGGCGGACGTGGTCGCTGTCACCCGCGTGAAGCCCGAGGACCGCATGGAGGTCTTCGGCACCCTCGCGGTGAAGCACCGCGGCAAGCCCATCGCGCTGGTGGCCATGGGCCCGCTGCTGGGCGTCAACGGCGGCAACCGCATGGACAAGCCGCCCGCCGTCGTGGTCCGTCATGGCGAGGACAACGCGGCCCTCGTGGTGGACGGCTTCGTGGACGAGCGCGAAGTCGCGGTCAAGCCGTGCGGCGGGGACTTCCTCAAGGGAGCCCCCTTCATCGCGGGCACCGCGGCCCTGGAAGATGGGCGCATCGCCGTGCTCTGCCACGTGCCGGACATCATGGCCGAGGTGCGCCGCATGGCCCGGCCCGTCACCCAGCAGCAGTCCTCCAAACGGCTGCGGGTGCTGCTCGTGGATGACTCGCCCATCGCCCGGGCCACCGAAGGCGCGCTTGTCAAGGCGCTCGGCCACTCGGTGGAAGAAGCCCAGGACGGTGAGGAGGCCTACGCCAAGGTCCAGGTCAACGCGTATGATCTGATCCTCACCGATGTGCAGATGCCAAAGATGGATGGGTTCTCCCTCACGCGAAGGCTCAAGACGACCCCTGCGGTGGCGCGCATCCCCGTCATCATCCTGTCCTCGCTGGCCTCCCCCGAGGACAAGCGCCGAGGCCTGGAGGCGGGCGCGGACGGCTATCTCGTCAAGGGCGAGCTGGGCGTGGAGAGCCTCGCGCAGACCATCGAGCGGCTGACCTGACGTGAAGTGGAGTTGAAGAGGACCGCGTGCGTATCGCTTCAGGGCTGTCATATCGGGTGCTGCTCGTGGGCGGTGGGCTGCGGCTCCTGGCTCGCACCCTGTTCGACAGCGATGCGCTGACGAATGCGGGCGACTGCAGCTTCATCGATGCCCTGGAGGTGGTCCGCTCGCAGAGCCCCGATGTGATGCTCATCGATCTGTCCTCGGCGGATGCGCTCGACGCCATCGAGCGCGTCATGGCCGAGCGCCCCACGCCCATCCTCGCGCTGGATCCGGGGGTGCTCTCCCGCCATGAGGCCTTCCGGGCCCTGGCGCTGGGGGCGCTGGACGTGGTGGAGCGTTCACCCGCGCCTGCACCGGAGTTCTGGCAGGCCACCGCGCGCCGGCTGACGATGCTGGCGCAGGTGAGGGTGGTGCGCCATGTCCAGGGCAAGCTCAAGCGGCTGGCCGCCCAGGAGGGTCCGGAAGCACCCTTTCCCCTGGTGGCCATCGCCGCGTCGCTGGGAGGCCCCAAGGCCATCTCCCAGGTGCTGCGCGTCATCCCCCGGAAGTTCCCGGCGCCCGTGGCCATCTGCCAGCACATCAGCGATGGCTTCACCGAAGGGCTGGCGCACTGGCTGTCCACGGAGACCGCGCTGCGAGTGCAGGAGGCCACGCATGATCTGACGATGGAACCGGGCTCGGTCTACATCGCTCCTTCGGGGGCGCACATGCTGGTGCGTCCGGAAGGGAAGCTGGTGCTGGACAACAGGCCTCCGGTGCGGGGGTTCCGGCCCTCGTGCGATCTGCTGCTATCCTCCGCGGCGGAGGCGTTCGGGCGGCGGTGCATCGGAGTGATCCTCACCGGGATGGGGCGTGATGGGGCGCGTGGGCTGAAGGAGATCCGCGAGCGCGGTGGACGGACCATCGCGCAGAACGCGGAGACGTGTGTCGTCTACGGGATGCCGCGCGAGGCCGTACAGATGGGCGCGGCAGAGGAGATCCTGGCCCTGGATCGGATCGGACCAACACTCCTGGAGTGGGTGGACGCGTGCTGAATGTGAGCCAGAAGGCCCTGCAGCAGCTCGCCGCCCTCTTGCTGGAGCGGGCCGGTCTGAAGATGAGCCTGTCGAGATAGTGAGTGGGGGCCAGGAAGAGACGGTGGCACGCGAATCCCCGGCGCTGGGGCGCGTGGGGTTGGAACCGCTAGAAGAAAGCGATAGCGAGCAGGCCGAGCCAGAG
>NZ_JAHXBF010000035.1 GCF_020103695.1 Hyalangium versicolor | reverse complement strand
AGCGCCGCCTGCGCGTACGCGACGAACGACGGGACGATGTCCACTTCGGCCTCCTCGTCCTGGGCTGCTGCCTGATGCTCTTCCGTCGCCTTCAATCCTGACTTTTGTTAGGCGCTCTAAGGACCGCCGTGCTCCAGGCGCTGTACCGGCTCACCCGCCTCGGCTCCTCCATGGGAGTGCCGCCCAACCTCTTCACGGAGATCACCCGGCTGCTGGCGGTGCTCTCCGAGGACGAGCGCGCGGCGCTCAATCAGTATTTCGGCAAGATTGGGGAGCATCAGGAGCTCATCCAGGACCTCACCCCAGCCGGGGTGGAAGCCTTCAACCGGGACACTCCGGACCAGGAAGGCGTGCGCTACGCCTCGATCGTCACGGGAGCACCACCTCCGACCCTGCTCCGCCGGATGTCATTGCGCCTGCTGCTGTCACCGGACTCGTTCCTCTACGGCATCTTCTCGTCCCTGTATGTGCTGAGCGCGCCCCTCTCCACAACGTTGGAGATTCCCGAGCGCACGGAGGAACAGAACCAGTTGCTCCAAGAGGTGCTCGGCAAGACATTCGAAGCCTGGAGCGATGGCATCGTCCCGAGCCGCTCGCAAGTCTGGGGGCAGCTCATCCACGCCGTGCCAGCCGACCACCTGGACGTCATGGGCCACTTCGATCAGCCCGAGCAGTACATCAGCTGGCTCAAGTCTGGATCGAGCTTCCAGGAGTCACACTTCCATGCCCTCTGGGAGCGGGTGCTCGACTTCACGGTGGGCGAGACGGCCCCGTGACACGCGCGACGACCACCCCGCCCCTTGGCGATCCATCTCAGGAAACGCGAACGTTCGCCCGCGCCACCAAGGCCTCCGAGTCCGCCAGGAATGCCCTGACGTGGTCATCCCTGAGCCCAGCCGAAGGCAGGATCGCCAGACCTTTCTTGTCGAACATGGCGCCGCTGTGTCCTTCGAGGTCCGGCGTCACGAGCAGCGGGGTCACGGTCTCCGCGTAGGCCTCGGCACTCGGTGCCAGGAGCCCGATCATCCACTCGGTGAAACGAAAACGAAGCGTGCCCTCGCCGAGGAAGTTGCTGCGGATGTTGGTCTTGATGACACCGGGATTGAGTCCGAAGAAGTTCGCGTTCTCGTAGCGCTTCGCCGAGTCGATGACGAGCATCTCGTTCCCTGCGACGGTGTTCATGTGCACCGGCATGGCCCTGTAGGACTTCTCGGCGTTGAGGTCGTCGAGCGTGCCGGTCTGGCCGATCCCCGGATAGCCCATGATGAACACCCGCGGCTTCGTCCGAGCCGTCGGCCGTTGCCTCCCGAGACGCGGAGCGATGCCTCGCACCAGCACCAACCTGCTCAGGTAGCTGACCGCCATGTCACGCTCGATGCCCTCGGCGGTCTCCTGGCGCGTGGGCGCGGCGAAGATACCGGTGGTGAGGACGACAAGGTCCAGTGTCTCCGCAGGCAACGCCGCGGCGACACGCTGCGCTTCGCTCATCAGGCTGAGGTCTGCCTGGAGGAACTCGATGCCCGGGACACCGGAATCGCGGAAGGTCTGGCCGACGACTGTCACGCTCGCGCCGCGCGAGGCCAGGAGGCGACTGATGGCACGCCCGAGCCCACCAGTTCCGCCAACGACGGCTACTTTCGTTCCCTTGAGGTCGAGGCTCGCGGAGTCGAC
Source organism: Hyalangium versicolor (assembly GCF_020103695.1). Classification (GTDB taxonomy): domain Bacteria; phylum Myxococcota; class Myxococcia; order Myxococcales; family Myxococcaceae; genus Hyalangium; species Hyalangium versicolor. The sequence continues at coordinate 113,442 of NZ_JAHXBF010000035.1, read as the reverse complement.
CCGGCGCCATGAGAGGTTCTTGTTGTATTTCATGGCGGTCAGAGCCCCTCTGCTACGACGTATTCGCGCACCGTGGTCGGCCGGATCGCCGGGTACCGGTCGTTCATGAGCGGGGCGAGTTTGCCTTCGCCGTTGAGAACGGACCGGTAGTACATGAGTGGCAGGTAGGAGAGGAATTGAGCGGGGCCCGCCTGCTTCAGTTGCTCGATGCGTGCATCCAGGTCTTCGAGCGAACCCAGCCGCTCGACACGCAGCTTCTTCCCCGATCCCGACTCGTAGGCGCGGACGAGGCCTTCGAAGTCGAGAACGTCTCCCGCGACGGAGAAGATGCGCGGAACGGGGCGTTCGTCGACGGCGGCCTCCACGGTGTAGCGCGCCGTGTCCAAGTAGGTGGTCCAGTCCATCGGCTGTTTGCCGTCGCCCCAGACGTAGGCCGTTTGCTTCTCGACGTCGATGACGCGAATGAAGCCGAACAGCACACCTCGATCGAGGAATCCGCCGTTCAGCACGTGGACGACCTCGACCTTGCCGCGCTCGGCATCCGCGACCAACGCGAACTGGCGCCGCATCTCGGAGGTGGGGATGTGGCCCGGCTTCACCTTGAAGAGATCGAGAGAGTAATCGGAGGGAATGAACCTGTTGACTCCAGCGTCCCGCGCCGCGCGCAAGAGGTGCGTCTGGCCGTCGATGATGACCTCGGGGCCACCCTGGACCGCGGAGATGACGGTTGATGCGCCCTGGCAGAGCAAGTCCAGCGCGGCGCGGGATTCTGGCCCCAACGCGCCCTCGACCACCTGTGCCTCTCGCTTCTCGAGGCCCGCGACCTTCTCACGGCTTCCCGGGCGGACGAGAACCCGGAGTCTCACGTCCTGCTTGTCGAGCAGCGCATTGCCGATCAGTGTTCCCAGGTGGCCCGTACCACCCACCAACGCGATTGTCTGCCTGGTCATCATCCCCTCGATCGCTGGAGCGAGCTGTTCCTCGCTCTTCATGAAGAAGGGCCCGTACGAAACGACGCGTTCGTGAAGTAGGCTGTGCCGGGTGCCGGCCCTTTGTTTCTTTCCGGAAAGAAATAAACTCCGATCTGTGGGCTGTCAAGCCCGCGAGCATTGCCATGGGAAGACCGAAGGAAATCACGGACGAGCAGATCGTCGTCACCGCACGGCGCTGTTTCCTCAAGCGCGGCGCGGGCGTGTCAGCTGCCGACATCGGGCGTGAGCTCGGAGTGAGCCACACGACACTGTTCAACCGGTTCGGCTCGAAGGAGGCGCTGATGATCGCTGCCCTCGGGCCGCCCGAAGAGGTTCCCTGGGTGGCTGCGCTCGACGCTGGGCCCGACGACCGCCCGATCCGCGAGCAGCTCGTGGAGCACGCGAAGTTGATCTCCACCTACTTTCAGGACCTGCACGCAGGGCTGGGTGTGTTGCAGGCCGCTGGCATCGAGCCCGGGAAGGCCTACCGCGGGCGCAGGGGCGAGTCGGCACCGGCCCAGGCGCTCCGCGCGCTCGTTGAGTGGCTGAAGCGCGCTCAGAGCCAGGGACGCCTGGCCAGGTGCGACGTCGACACCCTGGCCGCGACACTCTTGGGCGCGCTGCATGGCTGGGCGTTCACCGCGCGAGTCTGCGGCGAATCGACGGCCCCCTCTGCCGGCGAGCGCTACATCGAGCGCTTCATCGATCTCCTCTGGAACGGGATTGGAGGAAACAAGGCGTGAGTGCGGGGACAGCCCGTCAACGAGACGGCGTCAGGACACCAAGGGAACACGAAGCTGGGGTGAAGATGAAGACCATTGGCCTCATTGGCGGAATGAGCTGGCAATCGAGTGCGCACTACTACCGCATCCTCAACGAGGAGACGGCTCGGCGGCTGGGAGGGCTGCACTCGGTGCCGCTGCTGATGGACTCGGTGGACTTCGCGCCCATCGAGGTGCTGCAGCGCAGCGGAGACTGGGAGCAAGCTGGGCACATCCTGGCCGCGAAGGCCGCCAACCTGGTACGGGCTGGCGCGGGAGTGCTGGGGCTTGCCACCAACACCATGCACCTCGTCGCTCCAGCCATCCAGGCGGTGATCGATATCCCCTTCATCCACATCGCGGATCCGACCGCGCAGGCGCTCCTAGGTGACGGCTTCCGCCGCGTGGGTCTGCTGGGCACGCGCTTCACGCTGGAGAAGCCCTTCTACCGCGAGCGGCTGGAGGCAGCGGGGCTGGAGGTGCTGCTGCCCGAGGCCGAGCGCATCCAGCTCAACACCATCATCTATGAAGAGCTGTGCCAGGGCATCGTCACCGAGCCCTCGCGCCGGATCTATCAGGAGGCCATTGCCCAGCTCGCCGCCCGTGGCGCTCAAGCGGTGATCCTCGGCTGCACTGAGATCGGAATGCTCATCACCGCGGAAACCAGTTCCCTGCCCGTCTACGACACAACGGACCTTCACGCCAAAGCACTCGTCTCGGCCGCACTCCGCTGAACTCCGGCGGAGATTGAGGAAGCCTTCCTCCAAGCCGCTGTCAGCCTGAGCAGGGCAGCCGGACACGCATGGGACGAGCGCTGGAATCCTTGCGCCCCGTGCCGAGCTGTCCCTCAGTGCCGATGCCCCAGCACCAGGCAGAGCCGTCGGTGGTGATGGCGCAGGTGAATCGGTCTCCGGCGGCCAGTGCGACGGCCTGGCCCTTCAGCCCCGACACACGCAGAGGAGACGAGAGCGCACTGGGCTTGGCGCTCCCGCTCTGGCCCTCCGTGTTCTCTCCCCAGCAGAGGACATTCCCCTCTCCTCCTTCACCTGAGATGCGCGCGCAGGTGTGGCGGAAGCCAAACACCACCTCCTCGACATGGTGGCCCAGCTCCTTCATCTCCACCGGCACCCTGGCGAGCGCTGGGAAAGGCTCTTCCTCCAGCAGCTCTCCGAAGCACCAGAGCGAGCCATCCTTCTTCCAAGCGCAGGTCTTGTCGACGCCCGCCGCCACACGCACCACCTCGCTCATTCCGGAGATGGGAATAGGCACGGAACTGGAGCGGACATCTCCCTGGCCCAAGGCGCCGTATTCGCTGCGCCCCCAACACCATAGGGAGCCGTCGCGCAGGGCTGCACATGCGTGGCTCGTCCCCGCAGCGACGGAGACCACCTCCAGGGGGAGCTTGGAGACCCGGGTCGGCCCCGGGTGTGGGGTGACGTCTCCGGCGCCGAGCTGACCGCTCTCGTTGGCTCCCCAGCACCACAACGTTCCATCCCGCCGAAGCGCACAGGTGAAACCACCGCCCGTGGCCACCTGCGCTACCCCTGGAGTGGACTCCTCCCAACGGGTAGCAAAGAGCCCATCAGTGCTGGAGGTGAGAGGCCCGAGCAGGCTCCAGCACGCCAGAGAGCCATCCGTCACCCGAGCGCACTGTGCGCCATACAGCTCCGCAGCTCCCTCCAGGCGCTGGATGCGTACGGGATGGCCACCTGGCTCTCCGTAGGCCGCTTCGGAGAAATCAAGGTTGCCCCCCGCACAGTACCCCGCGCCCGTGAAAGTCCTCACGCACGCGATGTCGAGCGCCACGCTCAGCTCGACGGCGTTGCCAGCCAGCAGGCGCAGCGGCTGCGGCGAAAGCTCTCGCTTGTCCTGGGTGTCTCCTTCGGTACCGCGAGCTCCAGGTGGGTGGGAGCCCCAGCACCAGGGCGTGCCGTCGCGAAGGAGCGCGCAGGCAGAACTGCCTCCAGCGGCGATCTGGGATACGCAGCGCCCAGCCTGCACAGGCGCTTTCGTGGGGGGCAGCCCCAGGCGGTGCTTCAGGTGGCCACTGAGCCTCCGAGGAACACCGGCGCCGCCCACGAGTTCCATCCACAGCTCCACCTGCTGCGGTGTCTCCAGGAGGTTCCACAGCTCCGCGTCCTTGGGATTCTCCGTCGGCCGCCCGACGACTCGCTTCAGGGAGAAACGCTCGCGGAGCATCTCACCGGGCGCAAGGTTCACCGGCCCGTGGGGGTGAAGATCCGCAACATCGCCCAGCTCGTCGATGGGGTAGCTGAAAACACGCCCGCTGGCGGTGCGCACATGAAGCTGGGTGAAAGCCGTCCAATGCACGGTGCTGCAAACCTGGACGGGGATCTGTTGGGGTTCGGAGGTCACGTTGCGCGCGACAGCTTCGAGTTCCAGTTCGGTGGGCAGCGGCCCACTATTCGGGACGATGGCCAGGCCGAGCTGCACTCCCTTCACCGGCTTCCCCCACGCCACGTCATCCGCCGCCGCAGGGCTGGCGACCAGCATGATCAAGGCCCCCAGCAACCAGCTCACGCATGCTCTCTGCATGAAAATCCTCTCGACGATCGGCGCGCATGGACTGTACGGCATCGTCCTCCGAGCACGCAGGAACATCTCCGGCGTGATGAACGGACGAGGATCCACCGAGATCTATTCTCCGAGGCGCCGAGTCAATGCGGAGTAGACTCCACACGCTCTCGCGCCACAGTGCCTCCCCTCTCGCGACGGGACCCAGCCATGAAACGCAGGTGTATTCCCGTTGGTATTGCCACGATTGCCGTGCTCATCCAGGTGGTGGTGGGCGCGTCGGGCTGCTGCCCGGGTCCGCGGGACTACAGTTCGAGCCTTCATGCCTTCGCGAAGGCGCGAGTGGCCAATCGCATCCTTGCCGTCCTCCGCCTGGATCGAACACAGATTGCCTTTCCTCCCGCCGAGGATAAGGGGACGCGCGCCGCCGATGGGAGCGTGTCTGTCATCGAGGTTTCACTGGAGTTGGAGTTCCCGCCCGGGCAGGAGGCTCAGGGGGGAGTGCGCGCAGCTGGGCTCATGATCCGGGATCGTGAGGGGTGGGTGGTGAGCCGGCAGTCGTTCGAGCAGGAGCAGGTCTCACGGGGACAGACCCTGCGATCCCGGCTCGAGCTCAAAGGTCGGGAGGGCAAGCCGTTACCGCCGGGCGAATACACGGTGGAAGCCCTGCTCTTCAGCGAGCCCGAGGGAGAACCGACCGTGGTCCAGGCCCAGTTCCGGCTCGCCTCCTGCGCGTTCTACTGAACCGTGAGTGGCGCTTCCCGGAAAGGGATGAGAGCCACCGGTATCTTCGCCATTCGCATAACGACCCGCATATGCACGAAGGAGTTTTCCGCCTCTCCTCTGAATCAACGCTTGCTCAGAGGATGTCGCTGCATAATATGCGCGCCCCTTCCCATGACTGCTAGGAGTGCGCGTTCCCCCATGTCCCCCAACCCCGGCCTTCCTGCCCTGCTTCCGACGTATGCGCCGTACCCCTTTCCCATCCACCGGGGCGAGGAGGACCGCATCTATGACGACCAGGGACGTGCATACCTGGATTGGTACGGAGGGCACTGCGTCTGCGCCACCGGCCACTCTCATCCGCGCGTAGCCGAGGCGGTGGCGGCTCAGGCCCGTGCGCTGCTCTTCTACTCGACGGCGGCATCGCTGCCGGTGCGCGACGCGGCAGCAGAGAAGCTCGTGGCCTTCGCTCCCGAAGCGATGGCGTCCGTCTTCTTCTGCAACTCGGGCGCGGAGGCCAACGAGAACGCACTGAAGATTGCGCTCCTCCTGACAGGACGGAAACGGTTGGCCGCCTGCGAGGGTGGGTGGCACGGGCGCACGCTGCTGGCGCTCTCCGTCACGGACGACCCGAAGCTGACGCAGCCCCTGGCGGACTTCCTCGTGCCGACGACGGTGCTGCCCTTCAACGATGTGGCCGCGCTGTCATCGGCGGACCTGTCTGGCGTGGCGGCGGTCATCGTTGAGCCCATCCAGTCCATCGCAGGCGTGCGCACCGCGACGGTGGAGTGGCTCCAGGCATTGCGCCGCGCGTGTGACGCGAGCGGGACGCTGCTCATCTTCGACGAAATCCAGACGGGCATCGGGAGGACGGGCGCGCCGTTCGCCGCACAGCGCTTCGGCGTGACGCCGGACCTCATCACCTGTGCCAAGGCCATGGCGTCCGGCGTCCCCATGGGCGCTGTGCTGATGAAGGAGCGCGTGGCGCGGAGCCTCAAGTCGGGCGACCTGGGCTCCACCTTCGGAGGAGGACCGCTGGCGTGCGCCGCACTGAGCGTCACCCTGGACATCCTCCGCGAGGAGCGGCTCATGGAGCGCGCGATCCACGTGGAGGCCCAACTGCGCCGCGAGTTGGAGGGCACCGTGGTGCGGCAGATTCACGGCGCGGGGCTGCTGCTTGGACTGCGTGTGGGGCCTCGGGCTGGCGCCCTGCGCCAGCACCTGCTCGCATCGGGCATCCTGGTGGGCGGCTCGCACGACGCGGAGGTGCTCCGCCTCATGCCACCGCTCATCGTGCGAGACGCATCCGTGGCCGCGCTGGTGAAGGCCATCCGCGCCTTCGCGTAGCCACGGGAGTCTCTTAGCCCGGCTCCTTGCGGCGGCCCAGTGGGTCCATGCCGATGTGAAAGTGGTTGCCGCCGCGCAGGCCGATCTCACGCAGCACCTCCAGCTCCTTGATGCGCACCAGGAGCGGATTGGCCGCGAGCAACTGGGCCGCCTTCTCGTCCGCGGTCATGCGCCGCTCCACCGCGACCGCGTGCGCCTCGGCCTCCAGCCGCGACACCTCGGCGAGCTTGCGCGCCTCGATGAGCTTCGCCTCCGACTCGCGCTCGGTCTCGATGACTCGGTTCATGATCTCCCGGAGGTTGCCCGGGAAGACCAGGTCCTTCACGTCCGCCCGGCGCACCTCTACCCCGTAGGATTGCGCCGAGGCGCGCACGTCCTCCCGGATGGCGTCCGACAGCTCGCTGCGGTCGCGGAGGATCTGGTCCAGCGTGCGGCTGGTGAGGAAACGCCGGGCCGCCAGTTGCACGTCCTCGTAGATGCGCTCCTCGTAATGCTCCACGTTGAGCAGCGCCGCGCGGGGATCCACGACCTTGAAGTACAGGAGCAGCGACAGCCGGACAGCGACCTTGTCCGAGGTGAGGATCTCCTGGTTCTTGATGGTGAGCGAGCGCTCGCGCAGATCCACCCGCACCACCTCGCGCCGGGGCAGCCAGAAGCCCGTGAAGAAGCGGTGGCGTCCGGGGTTCAGCGTCCGGACCAGCACTCCGTTCTCATAGAGCAGCCCGAGCGTCCCTTCCTTGATGGTCACATCCATGGGGATACGTGTCCTTGCTGAGGAAAAATCGGGGGCGGGACGCGATGGTTGCCCGATGCGCAGGACGGTTCGAGAGAACCGGCGGCCATATCTCATGGATGCCCGCCGGAGGATCTTCCGCTACTTGGAGCCAGCGTCCGAAGCGCCCCCTTGCTGGCGCCGGACGCTCCCATCCCCACGACCTGACACGCGCCATCACACCTCAGTAGAAAAGGAGCTCGGGCTGCGGGGTGACGGTCAGGCTGATCAAGCGCGAGGCAGTGCCCGCTCATCCCCGAACAGGAGACGTCACCTCCTGCTCTCGGCACATGTTCGATACCCATGTGTGTCACGGGTGTCTCCCGTCGATCATCGCGCCGCCACTCCCTGGAGCCTACCTTGCGCGTCGTTCCCTCCGAGGAGGACTCCTTGCGCATTGCCGTCATTTCGGACTTACACCTGGGCCGGCGCGACACCGTCGATCACTTCGGGCACGAGGACTCGAGCTTCCTGCGCTTCCTGTGCTTCCTGGAGAGCGAGTTCGAGCGCATCGTCCTCCTGGGAGACATCTACGAGACGCTCACCTCGCGGGCCCCCTATCAGCAGGTGGCCGAGCTGGCCGCCGCCCGCGCCGCGCACCCGGAGATCGTCCGGCGCTTCAGCTCCCCGAAGTACCAGTACATCCACGGCAACCACGATCTCATCACCGCGCGCACCGAGGCGGCTCCCGAGCAGTGGGTGCTGGAGGCCGATGGCGTGCGCCTGCTCTTCACCCACGGCCACGCGCATGACTGGATCATCCGCAGGGCACGCTTCATTTCGGAGTGGGGGGTGTGGCTGGGAGCCTGGCTGCGCCGGGGAGGCATGCACTGCGTGTTTCGCGCCTTTGATCAGTGGGACGCGGCGCTCCGGGGCGCGGAGGAAGATCCCACGCGCTGCACCTTCCAGCGGTGGGCGCTGTCGCGCGCTCACGAGCACCAGGCGGACGTGGTCGTCACCGGTCACACGCACCTGGGCACGCGCGCCGAGCACGGGGACCGGCTCTTCCTCAACAGCGGCACCTGCTCGGAGGGGAACTTCTCCTTCCTGGCCCTGGATACCCAGCGCGGGCAGTACAGCCTGCACCAGCGGTGGTGAAGCACCTCAAGCGCTCATGCGCCCACGCCGTGCTCGGCCGTGGAGCAGCAGCGCCAGACCCACGCCTGCCCAGGCCAGTTCCCTCATGCGCTTGAGCAGCGCGAAGGTGGCCGCCAGTTCCAGCGAGGCACTCCCACCTCCGGTATGCAGCAGCGCCACATAGCTGGCGTCCTGGATGCCCAGCCCCGCAGGCACGACGAAGGCGAGCGAGCGCGCCACGGAGACAATGGCCTCCATGGCCAACGCCTGACCGAGACTCATCTCTACTCCGAGCAGGCGCAACAGCAGATAGCCTTCGAAGGACTCCGCCAGCCAGATGAGCAAGTAGAAGAGCGTGGCGTGGCGCGAGCCTCGGCCCTCCAGCGCCTGTCCCAGGTGTGAGTCCGTTCGGGCGATGGCCGTACGTCGGCGCTCGAGCCATGCGCGCACCGCACGGAAGGGCAGCCGCTCCAGCAGCAGGCTCAGCCGGGTCACGGTGCTGCCACCACTCAAGGCCCGTCCCATTCCCGCGGACACCAGCAGCAGCGACACTCCCACCCCACCCAGGAGCAGAGGCAAGCCGGGCAGCCCGAGCAGGGCCGCCGAGCGCTGGTGGAGAAAACCCCAGCCCACCAGCGTGGCGAGCAGAAGGAACAGGCCATGACCGCGGAGGATGAGGCACTTGCGTGCACCGAGGGCGCCAACACCCTGGGGAACATCCACCTGGCAACGGGTTTGAAGAAGCATGAGCCTCACGCCCTCCGCGAGCACGGGTCCCGCGGGAAGGCTGAGAGTGAGGGCCTCGGCCGAGAGCCGAATGCCCGCAAGGCGCAAGGCCCCGGCGCCACGCCCCAGCGCCGCCAGCAGGCTGCGCAACCCCAGCCCATCGAAGAGCACCGAGAGCCCGTAGGGGACGAGCCCCCAAGCCACCATCGGCCCCAGCCGCTCCACCACCCTCCAGACCTGGGCGAAATCCACATCCTGAAAGCTCCACACCAGGCACAGCCCCGCGGCCACGAGGCCCAGGCCATACACCAGGAGCTGGCGTCCGCTGGCTCCCTCGGGCCGAGCCTCTACCTGTCTGGCCGTCATTCACAGCACCTCATGGTTCGCTGCAGCGGCGGCACCGTAGAGGCTGTGTGTCTCGCGGTCGTAACGCGCAGGCACCGATCAGGTGAACGCTACTCACTGCGCGGCGTGCGCCTCATCGCTTGAGTTTCCCTCTCGTGGGGAAGGGAACTGGCATAGTGGGCCCCTGAGAAGCCACGGGAAGTCACCCTGGCTCCGGCACAGCGTGGAGAGGCAACAGGATATGTCGGCACAGCATGACCAGATTGGAGCCAAGGTCGCGGACTGGGACGTGTTGCCAGTGCGCTCGAAGTACATCGAGGGCTACACCTTCTTCAACGCGCTGGGCTCCGTAAACGAAAAGAACGTCCTCGACGTGGCCTGCGGTGACGGGCTGTACACGCGGCAACTCAAGGCGCGCGGAGCCACAAGCGTGACGGGTGTGGACATCTCGGAGGAAATGATTCGCAACGCACGCCAGCAGGAAGCGGACCAACCCCTGGGCATCGAGTACCACGTGTCAGACGTGGCCGACATGCCGCTGTTGGGCTCCTTCGACGTCGTCACGGCCATCTACCTGCTGCCCTACGCGCACTCTCCTGAGCACATGCTCCGCATGTGTCGGAACATTCATGCCCACCTGAAGCCAGGGGGGAGCTTCGTCACCTACGCGTTCAACCCCGACTTCAGCGCAAAGGGCCCCAACAGCACCCGCTATGGGATAACGATGGTGGACTTCCCAGAGTCTCCTCGGGATGGTCATGAGATCTCCGCGGTGCTGCACACGGAGGTCCCCTTGACCATCCAATTCTTCTTGTGGAGCCGAGCCACGCACGAGCAGGTGCTTCGCGATGCGGGCTTCCAATCCATCACCTGGACGCGCCCCGAGTGCTCCCCGACGGGCCTCGCGAAGTACGGCCAGGCGTTCTGGCAGGACTACCTCGACAACCCTCATGCGATGGCCCTGCGCTGCACGCGGTAGGTCTTCCCATGAGTACGAGCCTCACCCTGCTGGCGGGACCGGATGCGTTGCGGTGGATCCGCGAGCGAGGGCTGCGCGCGGATGACGTGGACGTCCTGCCCGGAGCCTCCGGTGGACCGAAGTGGCTGGTGCTGGCCGGACTGGACCGGGTGCTGTTCGGCGGATTCTTCCGGGGCCGCACGCGTCCGCTCCACCTGATCGGCAGCTCCATCGGGAGCTGGCGGTTGTCCTGCCTGGCGCAGAAGGAACCGGTGGCCGCGCTGGAGCGGATGGAGGAGGCCTACGTCCTTCAGCGCTACCCGCCCAAGCCGCCTCCCTCGCTGGTGAGCGCCACCAGCGACCGCATCCTGGACACGGTCCTGGGTAGGGACGGCGTGGAGCAGATCCTCGGCCACCCGTGGGCACGGCTGCACATCGTTACCGCGCTGTGCCGGGGGCTGTCGGCATTCGAGCACCCGCGTGTGCAGATGATGGGACTCGCGCTGGCAGCGATGACGAACCTGGTGAGCCGCCGCACGCTGGGGCTCCACATGCAGCGGGTCATCTTCCACGCGGCGGGAGACACCAGTCCGTTCGCTGGCCTGAAGGATCTGCCCTCGGCCCACCTGCCCTTGACGCGCGAGAACCTGCGGCCGGCGTTGCTGGCCTCGGGCTCCATCCCCCTGGTGCTCAGCGGGGTCCGCATCCCGGGGACCCGTCCCGGTGTCTATCGGGACGGAGGCATCATCGACTACCACCTCGACCTGGACTTCGGTCCGGGCGAGGGACTCGTGCTCTACCCACACTTCTATCCGTATGTAGTGCCCGGATGGTTCGACAAGTCACTGCGCTGGCGGTGGGCACGGCCGCGCAACTTCCGCCGAGCGTTGATCATCGCTCCCTCTCCCGAGCTCGTCGCGCGCCTGCCTTCAGGGCGCATCCCGGACCGGGATGACTTCGTCCGGTTCTCGGATGAGGAGCGGATACGGGCCTGGCGGCAGGTCCTGTCCGAGAGCCGGCGGATGGGAGACGAGTTCTGGGAGTTGCTCTCCACCGGGCGCCTGGCGGAGCGCGTCCGGCCGCTTCACTGAACCTGGGCCATCTCGGACCGTCCACCCGATGGAACCGGCTCTCGAGAGCAGAGCAGGCTCAACCCGAGCAGCGAGTACCAGCCCAGCACGGGACCCGCGCCAGCGCCCAGCACAGGGACCGGAAAGGCGCCCAACTCCGTGACGACGAAGGTCAGCCCGAAGTAGACGGCCAGGGTAGCAACCAGCGGCGCCGCCTCGCTCTTCCGGGAGAACAACTGCACCGCGTGGTGAACCGCAGGAACCAGGAGGGCCGCTGCGGCCAGCAACGTGGCCACGAGCCAGAGCGCTCCGGCGTCGGCCGCCAGGTGAAGAATCCGCTCCACGTGGGGAACCGCATTCAAGGGATCGGCTCGTCCCCAAGCCGCCGCAGCGCCCAGCAGGGCCGCGGTGCTCCCAACGACGCGCCAGCGGATCTCCGTAGACGGCGCAGTCCAAAATAGAAGCACGGCACTGACGCCCCATGCCGTCCCCTGCCCCGCGTCGGGTTGAAGCACGTGGAGTGCTTGGATCGCCGCAACCCATCCACAGGCAAGGATTGGGCGTTCTCCTCGCAAGAGTGCCCACACCGCCGCCAGGAGCCACGGCATGAGCACCGCCGAGACATTCAGACGCACAGGTCCCAAGGTGATCCAGCGGTGCACTCCTTCGAGCCCAGGAAACATCAGAGTCGTGGCCAGCAACGCTCCCATTGCCGCAGCAATTCTTGGCGCCTGACGAACCACTCCCTCCCAGGAGAGCCGGAGAAGTCCCGCAAGGAGCGCGAGCCCAAACCCCATGGCCACCACGTTGACGCCAAAGACCTTCGCAGGGAGGCCCTGAGAGTGCGCCACCCAACCGCCTAGGAGAATGGCTGCCAGCGGAAGCAGACCGACAGCCAGGAACCTCCGCTGGAACGCAAGGAAGCGCATGAAACCTCTGCTCCTCTCATGAAAGGACGACGAGGGCACGCCATGGAACCACAGAAAGCTGTCGGGAAGATCTTCCGCGACGGGCGTTCACCCTCCTGAGCGAGCCCCCTCGCGGTCGTCCCCCTACCCGCCCCCTTCCGGGGACGGGCGTTCCATAGGAGCAACCATGCATCTCAAGACGAGGGTCTCATGGCTCGTCGCGCTCGGGCTGACAACAAGCACGGGAGCGCTGGCGGCGGACTCGGAGCAGGCGGCACTGGCGGTCGGTGAGGCTCAAATCCAGGCGCTGGGAGGTGAGGAACAGGTCGAGGCGGATCTGCTGGAGATCAAGTTCCGTGACCACCAGCTCATCCGGTTGCGAAATGGCGTGCCCGCGGATCTTGCAGGGCGCGGGCTACGCGCACCGGCGGCCACGGTCCTGATGAAGGCGCTGGAGCGCGGCCGGTGGACTCGCTCCCACGACGTATCTGAAGAGGCGCTGGAGAAGCTCCAGGCCGAGGGCCAGCGACGAACCACCGAGCCGCAGCCGGATCTCAACCTGTACTTCCGCGTGCGGCTTCCCCCAGTCCTGGACGCACAACGCATCGCGGCAGCATTCCGCCAGCTCTCGGAGGTGGAGGCCGTCTACCGCGTCCCCCGCCCGGTCGAGTCACCGGTGGCGCCGGACTACTACGCGATCAGCACCGGCTCCTATCAGCAGTACCAGGACGAGGCGCCCGCGGGCATCGATGGGCGCTTTGCCCACGGCGTTCAGGGCGGGAACGGCGCCTCCGTGAGAATCTGCGACGTGGAGTACAGCTTCAACTCCGGGCACGTGGACCTGGGGCCGGTGACAATCATAGGCCCAGCGGGAATCGATCCGTTCAACGACACCAACCACGGCACCGCTGCATTGGGGGTGCTCGGCAGCCTGCCCAACGGTGAAGGTACGCTCGGCATCGCCTATGGCGCGCAAAAGCTGTTCGCCTACGCCAACACGTCGGCCGGCTACAACGTGGGCGCGGCCGTGACAAACTGCGCGGCCAACCTCGGAGACGGAGATGTCATCGTCATCGAGCAGCAGTTGGTCGGGCCCGCGGGCGGCACGAACTACATCCCCTCCGAGTGGTACAAGCCCTGGTACGACGCCATCAAGGCGGCGGTGGCAGCCAACAAGGTCGTCGTCGCGGCGGCAGGCAACGGCACGCAGGATCTGGATTCATCCCTCTACTCCACGGGCAACGGCGGCCATTATCCGTTCCGGCCGGAGAACGACTCGGGGGCCATCCTGGTGGGTGCCGGCCAGTCGCCCATCTATGGCTCCGGGGCACGTGCCCCCGAGAGCTTCTCCACCTATGGCTCCACGGTGGACCTGCAAGGCTGGGGCGACCGGGTGACGTCCACGGGCTATGGCAGCCTCTACAGCAGCGAGGGACTCCACCGGTGGTACACCGCGACCTTCGCGGGCACCTCGAGCGCGACGGCCGTCATCGGCGGCACGGTGGCCAGCCTTCAGGGCGCCGCCATCGCCTCGGGGCGCGGCGCGCTCAGCCCCGGCGAGGTGATCGCCCTGCTCTCTTCCACGGGCACACCGCAGGCCTCGGACCCGCGCCACATCGGCCCCCTGCCGAACCTGCGCAAGGCGATCCTGGCCCTTCCCATCGCCCGGCCCTCCATCTCTCCCGAACTCCCCATCCGCCCCGCGGAGCCGCCCAATGCGCAGGTGGTGGATGCATCCGCGGTCGCGGCGGGACATGGCCTGTATCTCGCCGTCTGGGCGAGCGCCTCCACGAGCCCTCCGGACATCCTGGCAGCGCGCGTGAAAGCGTCGGACGGAGCCTTGCTGGATACCCAGCCCATCGTGATCAGCGCGGCGCCGGGCACCCAGGATCACCCCGCGGTGGCATTCGATGGCACCAACTTCCTGGTGGTGTGGGAAGATCTCCAGAGCCCTCCGAGCGTCTGGGGCGCCCGCGTGCGGGCCTCGGATGGAGCCGTGCTGGACACCCCCTTCCTCGTCAGCCAGACGTTCCAGGGCCCCTTCAAGCTGCCCCAGAGCACACCCTCCGTCGCCTTCGATGCGGCGAGCGGAAACTACTTGGTGACCTGGGACAGCTTCTTCTACGAGAACGGCACCGTCTACAAGGGCATCCAGGGCATCCGCATCCGGGCCTCGAGCGGAGAACGCATCGAGGCGAACAGCTTCGCGATCTCGCACAACGGCTCAGACGCCCGCCTTGCCGCCGCGGGCGGCACCTTCCTGGTGGCCTGGACACGGAACTCGGGCGCACAGGGAAACGACGTGGAGGCTGCGCGCGTCTCAGGCGCCTCGGGGAGCGTGCTGGATGCGATGCCCCTCTCGATCGCAGCGACAGTCGCCAACGAGAACAGCCCCGCGGTCGCCTCCCGTGAAGGTGCGCTCGCGGGCGACGAAGAGTTCCTGGTGGTCTGGACGGGAGCGAACAACAGTCTGTGGGGCCGGCGGCTGCGGGCCTTGGATGGCGCCCCACTCGACGCCACGGAGTTCCTCGTGGGGGCAGCAGCCGTTGTTCCCGCCTCCGTGACCTTCGATGGCCAGGACTACCGGGTAGCGTGGCAAGGAACACGGGACGGGGTGCGCAAGGTGCTCACCACGCGAGTCTCCGCCCTTGGCGAAGTGGCTCCCCAGGCAGAGCTCGTCCTCGGGGAGCTGCCGTCCGCCGCCTCGCCCTGGCGCGAAGGCATCGCCGCTTCGAGCGTGGGCCGCTTCGTTGTGACCTATGCGCAGTACCAACCGTCCGGGGCGCTGCAGCGCCCCCGCATGAAGCTGGTGACAGAGCAGCCAGAGCCCGTGCCGTGTGACTCACTCGAGCCGCTCCTCGTACTCAAAGGCCGGGCGGAGAGCACTCTCGAGTGCGGACCCGGCACCTACCTCGACCCGGGAGCGCAGGCCTTCGATGGCTGCGGCAACCCCATCTCGGTGCATGCCTACAACACAGGGACGGACACCTCCGGGCCCGGACCGCTCCTGGGATATGAGGGCAGCTACACGGTCTGGTATGCAGCGTGGGACTCTCAAGGCCGGACAGTGAACGCGTCGCGCACGGTGAACGTGGATGACCGGACGGCGCCGACGCTGGCGCTCCAGGGACCGGCATTCATGACGCACACGTGCGGCAGCCAGTGGATCGATCCGGGGGTGCAGACACTGGATGCGTGCTACGGCGACATCTCGACCTGGGGCTGGCACACGGGAGAGGTGAACGGCTGGGCCGAGGGCACCTACACCGTGACGTACTTCGCGGCGGATGCGGGCGGCAACACCGCCACGCCCGTGACTCGCACCGTGCAAGTCGTCGACTGCCCCCCATAGCGCTTCGCTCGTCGGACTGCCGGAACCCAGCTCAATGCGTCAGACACGGGAGCTGACATGTCGGAGCGAGAACTGGCACGTCAATTTCCAGGTGAAGCGTGCTTTCTGACCAGAACCGAGGAGGGCAACTCCTCGGCAGGTGGGGCTGGCATCTCCTCTGCATTGCCGACACGTAGATGCGTGATACGTCAACAAGCGAGATATCAATGACACAGAAATGGATGGCTGCCTCTTTCGGAGTTCTGGTGGTGACGATCCTCACCGCGAGCGGCACGGCCCGCGCTGACGCGGCGGGTGACAAGGTGCTCGCCACCATGGATGCGGCCCTGAATCGCGCCAAGACCCTGACCTTCACGTACGAGGTCTTCAACCAGGAGCCCGGCAAGGCGGAGCGGAAGCTGGAGATGACGCTCAAGTTCAAGGGGGACAAAAGACTCGGCGAGTTCCTGGCTCCCGCGGACATGAAGGGGACCAAGGTCCTGATCATGTCTCCGACGCAGATGTACGTATTCCTGCCTTCCTTTGGGAAGGTTCGGCGCATCGCCAGCCACTCCGGCGAGCAGAGCTTCCTCGGCCTCGCGTTCAGCCAGGACGACCTGGCCACGGCGTCGTACAGCGGCAACTACACCGGGCAGATTGCTTCACAAACGCCGACACAGTGGAAGCTCACCGCCACGCCGAAGGCCGGCCAGACCACGACGTACTCGAAGATCACGTTCACGGTGCCCAAGGACAAGGCATTGCCGACCGAGATCCAGTACTTCGATGCTGCGGGCACGAACATCAAGACGGAGAGCCGCTCCAATTACACCTGCGAGGGGAACGTCTGCAGCCCGACCGAGGTCAAGATGGTCAACAACCCCCAGGGCCACTCGACCCGGCTTGTCCGCAAGAGCTGGAAGGTGAACGAGGCCATCCCCGACGACGTCTTCTCGACCCGCAGCCTGGAGGAGTAGCCCCCGCAATTTACTTCGCGCCCCCCGGCCCCGTGTCACGGCGGAAGTAGACCCTTGCGTTTCCGCGTTCCACAACCAGGGCGTAGACCGCGCCCCTGGCGTTGCGCAGGAACTCGAACCGGAGCGGGAGAATCTCGACCGGGCCGATGAAGCGCGTCGGGGACACCGGCAGCAGTTGCACCGGCTGTTGCTTGTTCCGGGTCATCGTCATGACACCATCGGAGAGGCCTACCTTGAGCGTGCCGGCCTCGAAGTGGCCAGCCAGGTTGCCAGTCAGATCGTTCGGCACGCGTGCATCGAGGCGGTAGGTGCCGGTGTAGTCGGCCAGCACGGCCGGGGCCAGTTCCACCGTGCGCACCAATGGGTTGATGCCACGGCCCAGGGCATCCGACAGCGCGTTGCGGATCTCCACGTTCAGCTTGTTGCCCTCGGTACCGTTGGTGAGGATGACCATGCCGTCGCCAGTCTCCAGGTAGCCCTCGATCCAGGCCTTGTAGCTGTCGTTAGAGCCCCCGTGATGGAAGATGCGGGCCTCGCCATCCCCTTCCAGACGCGGCCCCAGGCCGTGAACGCTCGGAGAGACCTCTGTCATCATCTGCAGGGCGATCGTTCGCGGTAGGAAGTCACCCTTGCCCCGGTAGCTGTCGATCAATGCGCCGACGAAGGCGCCCAGCTCGTTGGCGCTGGTCCACAGGCCCGACGCCGCCTGCTCCGGGAAGCTCTCCCATCCGCGAGGCAGTGCAGCGCGCTGGCCGTTCTTGTCGTGGGCCTTGGCGATGTTGCCCACCCCGGCCGGCAGCGGATTGACGAAGGTGCTGCGGCGCATGCCGACAGGTTGGAAGAGCTCGCTGCGAACGATGGTCTCGAACGGCTTGCCCGTGGTGTCCTGCAGCACCAGTTGCTCGACGGTGATGCCACCACCGGAATAGCGCATGCGCGTGCCCGGCTCGAAATCGATGCGGACAGGCTCATTCTTGGCCGGGGCCACACCGTCGAGGGTCTGCACGATCGTCGGCAGCTTCTCACCCGGCAGGTAGTCCTCGAAGCCCCACACCGTCAGGCCCGAGGTATGCGACATCAGCATCCGCAGGGTGACTTTGTTGTCAGCGAAGGCCGGCGCTTTCGGAATCTTCCACGTGGTCAAGTAGGTGTTGATGTCGCGATCCAGATCGAGCTTGCCCGCCGCCACCCTGCGCAGCGTCGTGGCAGCAGTCACAACCTTGCTGACCGAGCCGACGGAGAACAAGGTGTCCGCGTTCACCGCCTCCTGGGTGCCCGCTTCGCGCACACCGAAACCGGCGGCCTGCACGACCTTGCCGTCCTTCAGCACGGCAATGGCCACGCCCGGCACGTGGTAGTAGGCCATGCGCTCCTGCAGCGACCAGCCCGGCAGCGGTTCGCCACACTGAACCACGGCGCATATTCCGGCGCTGCCGCACCGCAGCGCAATCCACCGGCGCAGGCCACGCCAGCCTTGTGATTGAATCCTCCCCATGGACACTTCCGTGGCCCAGCAGGGCCTGCTCCATGCTGCTGTACGCTGGTGGGTGGTGCTGCTGCCTTGCGTGTTGCCGGCATGTGCCACGCTCTCCTCCTCGGGCGTGGAGACGCCCCCCGATCTCGCGTCACGTTGCGAAGCCCATGAGCTGAGCGCTTGCACGGCGTGGGGCGACCAGCTCCTGGGCGAGGGCCGCTGGGAGGAAGCGGCGGCGGCGTACGGCCGGGCCTGCCAATGGAACGACACGACGGCCTGCCTGACCGAGGGCCGTCTGCGCATGGAGCACGGCGATCTGGACAGAGCCGAGCCGCCGCTGCGCAAGTCCTACGAGGCCAACAATGTGGAGGGCACGCAGATCCTGGCGGACCTCTCCGCGGCACGAGGAGACGAGGCGGGCGCAGCACGCCTGCGCTACGAGGCTCTCTCCATCGACAAGTCCGTGGTGGAGCTCGTCATGGGATACCGCTTCGGGATGACGGGTGGCGGTGGTCTGACGGTGGACTTGAACGTCCAGCCGATGGCGATGCTCGCGCGGCGCCTCAACGTAGGAGCGAACGTGACGGTGTCCACCCGGTACTCGTCGCGAGTGGAGCTGAACGGATACGTCGGCTACCAGCACTTCCTATCCGACTGGGCTGCGCCCTACGCGAGGCTGCTCGTGGGCAGCCAACTGTCCTCCAGAACCGCGCGCCCCAACGTCGGCGCGGAGGCAGGGATGAAGTTCTTCTCGGGATCGCTCGCGCACCTGGGCCTCGGCGTAGGGACCTCAAGCGTGGGCTCCACGTACGTATCGGTGGAGGTGGGCCTCGATTGGGTCCTCGCCCTGATGATCCTCGCCGAGATCCACTGAGAGCACTCCCTGCTCTCCGATAGAGAGAGGGAAACAGGCAGAGGCCTGCCCCCTCTCGCGAG
Organism: Hyalangium versicolor; assembly: GCF_020103695.1. Lineage (GTDB taxonomy): Bacteria > Myxococcota > Myxococcia > Myxococcales > Myxococcaceae > Hyalangium > Hyalangium versicolor. The sequence goes on along the minus strand of NZ_JAHXBF010000035.1, from coordinate 94,531 downwards.
ACTGAAGCTCAGCTCAGGGGGCCCAGGCGGAGGCCACGCTCCAGCTCGCGTCCGCGCTGAAGGAGGAGGGCTGATCCCAGGTGCTCCCCGAGCCGCTCGCGAGCCACACCTCGCTGTCATAGTGGCGCAGGTAGCTCCCTGGGAAGTTGTAGGCCTCCAAGGCGATGCCCGTGCCGAACAGGCCCGGCTGAGCGCAGAAGGTGGCGTCCTGATCGAAGAGCGCCGAGCCGTCGCGCGCGTCCCTCCTCAAGCGGCTGGACGCGTGCCGCAGGTATTGGCCAGGGAAGTTGCGAGACTCGAGGGAGTAGCAGCTCACATCGGCCAGGCCGGCGACAATCTTGAAGGTCGCGTCCTGCTTGAGCGTGGCGTTGCTGGCGCTGGTCACAACCTCTGTGGAGCCCAGGCCACTCGAGTGGCGCAGGAAGCGGTTGGTGTAGCCCGGCGTCACCACCTGGAGCGAGCGGTAGGCGTTCAACGGCAGATCCGCGCCGCTCCTCCACCAGGGAGACACCACCCGCCACGTCGCGTCCTGTCGATAGCCCTGGGTGTCCGAGAAGGCATCCACCCACAGCTCGGCGTTGCGGTGGCGCAGGTAGGAACCGGACATGTTCTTGGACTCGAGCGACACGTTCTGGCTGCCGTCCAGGGCCGCGCGCGCACAGAAGGTGGCGTCCTGATCGAAGAGCGCCGTGCCATTGCGCGCATCCAAACGGATTCGGCTGTTCTGGTGGCGCAGGAAGGAGCCAGGGATATTGCGAGCCTCGAAGGAGTAGCAGCTCGGATCAGCCAAGCCGGCGACGATCTTGAAGCTCACGTCCTGCTTGAGCGCGCCGCTGCTCGATGCGTCCACCACCTCGGTATAGCCCAGACCGCCCGACTGGCGCAGGTAGCGGTTGGTGTAGCCTGGCGTCGCGACCTGGAACGAGCGGTACCGGTTGACAGGCAGCGCCCCCTGATACTGGAAGGCCTGACGCAGGTTCGGAAGGGGCCCGATGTGGCGGGAGTCCGCGACCTGCGCCGTGCCGGTGCTGGCCAGCAGGAAGCGCACATAACGGGGATCCAGCGCTCCCTGGCCGCGAGCGCGCGCCGCGCCCTGGAGGCTGATGGCCGAGCCGGTGACGACAGGCGAGGCGCTGGAAGTGCCGCTGAAGGTCGAGGTGTAGTACTGGTCCTCTCCGTACGCGGAGCCGAAACGATCGCCATAGCCCATGGTCACGACGCTCTCTCCCCAGCCGTGCACATCCACCCGGGAGCCGAAGTTCGTCCAGCACGTGGGGGCGCGCGTGGAGGCCCCGCTGGCGCCCACCAGGATGGCGCCCGAATCACGTGCGTTCCGGTTGAAGGCATTGCCATACGCGCCCTCATCCAGGTTGGCACTGCCATTGCCGGCAGCTTCCACGACCGTCACACCGTTGGCCGTCGCCGTGGCGATGGCATCGAAGTTGTCCTGCCAGTACTCCATGGCGATGTAGTTGCACTGCCCCTGGTTGCAGGTGCAGGGCGTGCTGTCCGCAGGCCCCTGCGCGTGCAGCTCGACGAGGATGACGCCGCCCCGGCCCACCGCTGAAGCCGCGCTGGAGATGGCGCTGGCGCTGGATTGCGAGCCAATACCAGACACGCCCACCGAAGCTCCGTTCGCGATGCCCGTCACGCCATAGCCGTTGGCCGCGCCGATGGCCACGCCCAGCACCGCGGTGCCGTGGTTGCGCCAGCCCAAATCGTTGTATTGCGAGCCGAGCTGGGTGAACAGGCCAGGCATGTCCTCGTGGGTGGTGCGCCAGCCGCCTTCGATATCCACGAAGCGCACACCGGCGCCGTTACCTCCGGCCACCGTCCATGCGAAGCGAGCATCCACACCGGTAGGGGCCGCATCGAGGTAACCCTGGTTGCTTTCATACAGCGGCGTGGCAGGAGAGATGTCCGCGGCAGCCAGCAGGCTCCGCAGGGCCGCGTCCATGCCAAAGTTCACCATGGCCGGCTCCGCGGGCGGCTGAGCATAGGCCACCTCTACAGTGTCCAGCGCATTGAGGGACTCGACCAGCTTCGCCACATCCTCGGCTCGGGTGCGTGGCAGCAGGGGCATCTCGTAATAGAGGTTGAGATCCGCCAGTTGTTGGCCGCTCAGGGCCTCACCCGTGTTCTTGCGAGCCTCCAGCGCGGACTCTTCCTCGGCGAAGAGACGGCGCAGGGAGCCCAGCCGGGGCGCGCGCTCCAGCAGGGATTGGACGGACTTCACATCCTCTGAGCGCTCGCCTGCCAGGGATACCAAAGCATTGTCGCGCAGGCGTACGCGACTACCCTCCTGGAATTTTACGATCACGCGTTCCACGGGCGTCCCAGCGGGTAGCTCCCGCTGGGCGCGCTTGTCAAGGGCAAGGCGGGGACGAAGGGACAGAGGTGCCGCAGAGGCGGCGGGGATCATGGCCCACAGAAACAGGCCGACGAGCGCGCCCATGAACCGAGCGGCAAGCAACGATGGCTTCATTTGTTTTCCTCGGGAGCTGAGAGAGACATCCATGACGGACTCCGAGCACAGCCAGAGCTCGCATATGAATTATCAGGTCATTCTGTGTTTGAACAGGAAATCCTGCTTTGACTCGATATGCAGATATTTATCTCACATATCATGAGATGGAGACAACATTCACCAGGTGGTGACAACTGTTATCACCATCCTGGATGCTGGCATTCCTTGTGGGATGCACTGCTGGAACGGAATCACCCGCGCGGGAGGAGCCAGAGCAACCGCCCCGGCGAGTTCGACGCACAGCGTCAGCACGATCTCCCAGCCGCCCCTGCCGACACGTCGAGACACGTCGGCGACACGTCGATAGATTCCCCTCCCCACGCAAACAGGAACGGCGGGCCACGGGACCCCAAGAGAGAAGCGGACTCGGCCCGGGTGGCGCGAGGCTTGCTAACGGTCTCCGCCGCCACCTGTGGAGGAGACATCATCATGACGCGGAGTTGGAGAGCGGTTTGTACGCAACTGGTCGCGCTGTGCCTGAGTACGCTCGTCTGGGCATGCGGTCCGGCCCAGGAGGAAGCAACCCACGGTTCCCTCCAGCGCCAGCGCGAGGACTCCCTGTCCGGGGCCAGCGTGGGACGGATCGTCGTCAGTCATGACGAGTGGACCCTCTCGAACACGGGGTTCAATCAGAACCCGAACACCGCGGCATTCGCCCGGAACGTGGCGAGCTGGCTCGGAACCGCAGGGACTGGCCGCTTCCTCGTCTACTCCAACAACTTCGGGCTTCGCGAGAGTACCCTCGCGGCGGTGATGACCGGGGCGGGCTACACCTGGACGGCCACCACCAGCGTGCCCTTCACCCTGAGCACCCTGCTCCAGTACGACGCTGTCTTCATCGCAGGCGATGCGGTCGATACCAACGTCCTCACCCAGTACGTGCGGCAAGGCGGCGGCGTCTACATCGCGGCGGGCACGGGCCTTGGCGCAGCCGCAGAGGCCGCCCTCTGGAATCCATTCCTCAATAGCTTCGGCCTGAGCTTCGCCCCCGCCTACAACGGGGTGTGCTCCAACGCCAGTGGCATGTCCGCGCACCCCATCGTCTCGGGAGTACCCTCGCTCTATTCATGTAATGGCAATTCGGTCTCGCTCGTGGGCCCCGCGAGTCCCTACACGTCCATCGTCCAGAGCGTCTCGGGCCAGGGGCTGTTGGCCGTCTACGATGGCTGCCCGAGCAACGGCCACACCCACTGCTTCGCCAACCTGCCGCCCACGGCCCTGTGCACGAATGTCACCGTGAGCGCTGGCCCGACCTGCACCGCGTCCGCCTCCATCAACAGTGGCAGCCATGATTCGGACTCCAGCGGCTCCACGCTCCAGCTGACGCAGTCTCCGGCGGGCCCCTATCCCCTGGGCACCACCCCCGTCACCCTCACCGTCAGTGACGGCCGGTACTCCTCGCAGTGCACGGGCACCGTCACCGTGATGGATGACACCCCACCCACTCTCCAGTGCCCGGCCGATCTCCAGCTCGCGTGCACGCAGAGCAGCACGGTCTCCTTCGCGCCTACCTTCAGCGATAACTGCGGCGGCCCCAGCACCCTCACCTGCACGCCCTCGTCCGGTAGCTCGTTCCCGAGTGGCACCACCTCCGTCACCTGCTTCGCGACGGACAGTTCGGGCATCCCCGCGGGCTGCAGCTTCAACGTCACCGTGGCGGGCGGCCTGAAGATCCACCTGAGCGACTACAACCTGTTCCTGCGCGAGGACTACAGCCAGGGCCATGACGTGCAGGGCAAGGTGGCAGCCGGTGGCAACATCACCCTGACCGACTTTGCGGTGGGCTCGGGGCTGGCGGCGAACGACACCGCGAACACGCTCGTGGCGGGCGGCAGCCTGAACCTCTCGCGTGGCGGCGTCTGGGGCGATGCCTGGTACGGGGGCAGCTATACCCCGAGTCCCTCCGTGGTCTTCCCTCGCGGCACCGCAGCACAGGGCGCGCCGATCGACTTCGCGGCCCGCTTCGCCGAGTTGCACCACCTGTCCTCCCAGCTGGCCAGCCGGCAGGCCAATGGCACCACGACCCGTGAGAACTGGGGCGGTATCATGTTGCGCGGCGCGTCTCCGGACATGAACTTCTTCGACGTGAACGCCAATGCCTTCACGGGCGCCGCGTTGCTGTCCATTGACGCACCGGCGGGCTCTCTGGCGGTGCTCAACATCCGGGGCGCTTCGGCCACCTTCACGGGCTTCGGCACCTCCTTCAGCGGCGGCATCGGCCCGCGCGGCGTGCTCTACAACTTCGTGGACGCAACGAGCATCCATGCCCGTGGCTTCGGCTTCCAGGGCACGGTGCTGGCTCCCGCCGCGCGCATCGACTTCAGCGATGGAAGCTGGGACGGAGGCATCTATGCTCTGTCGCTGACGGGCAACGCCGAAGGCCACATCAACCCGCTGAGCGAGCGCGAGATCTGCGAGTAGCCAGGAAGTAAAGCCGTAGCAGCATCTGCCTCGGCCACGCGCTCACGTCCCGTACTCCTCGCCAAAAAGAAGGGCCTGGAATCGAGAGGGAAACCTCGAAGACTCCAGGCCCTTCGGCTTTTCTGCCTCTCCCCTGGATGGTGAGTAGCCTGGCTGTGCGCAGTGGCTCAGGCTCTCCCATCACATCTCCCCCGGGTCGGCTCCCCCCAGGAAAAGCTTTCGTTGCCGGAGGAGAGCATGGGAACGTCCACCCCGTCGGGACAAGAGAACACCCCCGCGGCCATCGCACCCCAGATGTCGCGCCAGGGCATCTCCCTGCGTTGGGCCGAGCGGCTCGACACGGATGACGCGCTGCGACTCATCGGGTTGATGAACGCTGTCATCGAGCGCGACCCCATTATCGGCTTTTCCTCTCCCATCGAGCGCGAGAGTGGCCTGGAGCTGATGGCGGACGTCGATCACGACATCGCCCGAGGCAACTCCCACCTCCTGCTCGCCTCCTCCCGGGATGGGAGCTTCGTCGGCATGGGGCTCATGCGACAGAGCAAGCTGCCCCACTGCCGACACCTCGCCGAGCTCCAGATCGGCTTCATCCACCCCCGCATGAGGGGAGGTGGGCTCCTCGAGGCCATGTTCTCGGAGCTCGTGGGCCGGTGTCGGGCCCTGGAGGCCGAACTCCTGATGATCGACGTGCAGGAGGGGACGAGCTCGGAGCGCCTCTGGCGGCTGCTCGGCTTCCGTCCCTATGGACGGCTCGAAGACTACGCCCGGGTGGTCACACACACCCACGCGGGCATCTACATGTACCAGTACGTGAGTGATCTGGCGAAGCGTCTGAGACTCGACGCTTAGAAGGTCATTTCCACCCTCGACCCCCCATCTGGAGATTCACATGAAGATAACCCTTCCTCCCGCCAGACGACTCGGCGCGGAAATCACTGATCTGGATGTCAGAGACTTGTCGCCGGAAATGGCAGGTCAGCTCAAACACCAACTCTATGAGCAACGGCTCCTCATCTTCCGGGACCAGAAGCTTTCGAAGCAGGAGTACATCGACTTCGCAAAGAAAATCGGCCGGCCGCAGATCTACTTCCAGAAGAACTACCACCACCCGGAACATCCAGAGATCTTCGTCTCGTCCAACGTCCCCGAGAATGGCCAGAAGGTCGGCGTCGCGGGGACGGGCAAGTACTGGCACACGGACTACCAGTTCTTCCAGGAGCCCCTCCCGTTCGTCATGGTCTACCCGCAGATCCTGCCGGAGTCCCGGCGGGAGACCTATTTCATCGACATGCAGCGGGTGTACGAGGACCTGCCCGACGAACTCCGGGCGTACGTCGAGAACACCCGGGCCATCCACGACGGGAAGTGGCGCTACAAGATCACGCCCCAGGACATCGACCGGGCCCTCATCGACATCCTCGACGAGGCGAGCAAGCTCGTCCCTCCCGTCATGCACCCGGCGGTCATCCAGCATCCGCTGACGGGCAGGAAGAGCCTCTACATGAGCAGTGGCTTCACCACGGGACTCGAGGGCCTGTCCTACGAGGAGAATGCGGCCGTGCTGCGGCGGCTCTTCGCCTTCATCGAGCGCGAAGAACACATCCATACCCATACCTATCGCATGGGCGACATCCTGCTCTGGGAGAACCGGACGCTGCTGCACAAGGCGGGCGCCACCCCGAAGGGTGAGCGCAACATGAGCTACCGGATCGGTGTCTACGACGATCTGCCCTTCTACGTTGGCGCGAACTGACGAGGACCAACACGATGTACATGCTTGATGAAGCGAGTCAGCCGAGACGGATCGAGGGTGCCCAAGGGTTGCTGGACGAGGTGCTCAAACCCTACAAGCCCGAGTGCCGCTACCTGAAGAGTGCCTTCTTGGAGTACACCGAGGACGCGCTCCCGCATTTGATGAGCGACAACCCTCCCCGAGGCATACTCACGGCACGAGGCCGGTTTTCCATCCCGGAGTCCTGTTACATCGCATCGACGGGGCACTTCAACGCCGTTGAGTACAACATCTGCTACAACCAGCTCAGCTACTACCTCTTGGCGGAGTGCGTCCAGCACCGGCTGCTGGCGCCCGCAGTCGACTGGACGTATTCGGAGTATCTGCACAAGCAGCTTCCGGACTGTCTGATCGTCGAGTTCTCCAGCGCCTTCCGCAAGCCCATCGACTCGCTCGACTTCGAGGGAAGGGTCTCGTTCGACAGCGTGAAGGTCAAGAGCAAGGCCACCTTCATCCAGACGAGCTGCGGCTTCAAGGATGGACAGGAGGGGCGGTCCGAAGGAACGGCGTTGCTGGCACTCCTCCATGCCTCGAAAGCCGCGCCGCATTGACTGTCTGTCCATAGGAGAGCCCATGTCGCGCGAAATGGCGGAACAGCCTGCAGCCCAGCACCTCCTCGATGCGCTCCGGGAAGCTCCCTCCCGGCGTCGCGAAGAGCTCCTCGGGGCACGTCTCCGGGAGGATCTCGGAGAACGGCTGGGGATCGAGCCTTCCCAGCTCGGGAGCCGGGACAACCTGATGGAGCTGGGAATGGACTCGCTCAAGGCGATCGAGTTCAAGAGCACCTTCGAGTCGGAGCTGGGACTGCGGTTGAGCAGCACCCTCCTGTTTGACCATCCCGACCTCGAATCGCTGGTGGGCTTCCTGTTGGAGGCAGTGGAACTGCCCGCGGAGGAGGACGGCGATGAGCTTGCTTCGTGAGGTCACGACGCTCGCGGAACTGCCCACCCGCGTCAGCCAGCGGCATGGCCAGAACACGGCGCTGATCCTCCAGGGGGAGGTGCTGAACTATGAGGGACTCGAGCGCAGGGCCAACAAGCTGGCCCGAGCCCTCCTCCAAGAGGGCCTTCGCCCGGGAGAACGGGTCGCCGTGCTGGGGAAGGAGTCGCTGGACTCGCTGGCATTGCTGTTCGGGACGGCCAAGGCGAAAGCGGTCTTCGTCAACATCAACTGGCGGCTGTCCTCCGAGGAGATCGCCTACATCCTTGACGATGCACGACCCCGGCTGCTCTTCGTGGATGGGGAGTTGCTTCCCCAAGTGTCGCGACTCCTCGAGCGGCTGACGTTCCAACCGAAGGTCCTCACCCTCTCCGCTGCCGACTCGCGATGGCCGTCCGCGAGCCAGTGGAGTGAGGGAGCGTCCGACTCCGCTCCCAGGCTCGCGTATGACCCGGAAGAGGTGGTGGTGCAGCTCTACACCAGCGGGACCACCGGCCATCCCAAGGGAGTCCAGTTGGCCAACAGGAGCTTCTTCGCCCTCGCGCGGGAGATGGACGCGAGGGGTGAGCAATGGCTGGATTGGACTGAGCGCACCGTGTATCTCTCGTTCATTCCCACCTTTCACATCGGAGGGCTCTGGGCCCTGGTACGGGGACTGTCGCTCGGGGGCACGAACGTCGTGCTGCGGACCTTCGACCCTCCGGCCATCCTCCAGGCCATCTCCCGCTACCAGGTCACGAAGCTGGGCGCGGTCCCAGCGATGATCCAGGTGCTCCTGATGGAGCCGGGCCTGCCGAGCACGAACCTCTCCTCCCTGGAGACCGTTCTGTATGGAGGCTCACCCATCTCTCCTTCCCTGCTGGAACGAGCCATGGAGGTGTTCGGCTGCGGCTTCTGTCAGCTCTATGGGATGACGGAGACCGGGAACGTGGCCGTCTGCATGCGGCCCGCGGATCACCGAAGTGCCCCGTCCCAGAGGTTGCGCGCCGCGGGAAGGCCGTTGCCCGGAGTGGAGGTCCGCATCCAGGACGAACACCGGAACGAGCTGGGCGTGGGCGCGGTGGGGGAGATCGCGTTGAAGTCGCCAGCCCGGATGGTGGGCTACTGGCAGCAGCCAGAAGCGAGCTCGCGGACAATGGTCGAGGGCTGGGTACTGACCGGAGACGCGGGATACCGGGATGAGGAGGGTTTCATCTACGTCTGTGATCGGATCAAGGACATGATCATCTGCGCTGGGGAGAACATCTACCCGGCGGAGATCGAGAATGTGCTCCGAACCCAAGATGGCGTGGCGGACGTCGCGGTCATCGGCGTTCCCGACGAGCTGTGGGGTGAGGCGGTGAAGGCGATCGTCATTCCGAAGCCCGGCATCACGCTTCGCGCGGCAGATGTCATGCGGCACGCCAGGAAGCATCTGGCGGAGTTCAAGGTCCCCAAGTCGGTGGACTTCGTGGATCGGCTGCCGAGGAACGCGAGCGGCAAACTCCTGAAGAATGAGCTGCGGCGGCCCTACTGGGAGGGACGAGAGCGCCGCATCAATTGATGGGGGCACGTCGAGGAGCGCAGGGGAGGACGGGCAGCCGGAACTTGGACTTCAGTCAGTCCGCGGCCCTGTAGGACTCGAGCCAAGAGCTCGCCGGGACGGACGCGAGCGCGGGCGCAGGAGTCCGAGCACCAGCAGGGCCCACAGCCAGGAGCCCTGCCAGGAGGAGGGCTGGGCAGAGCAGCCCAGGCCGTAGACGCTCCGCTGCGACGTGGAGAAGAGCACCTCGGGGAGAAGCGGGCTGATGTTGCCAGCCTTATCGGTGGCGATGGCCGAGGCGCGGTGCACTCCCCAGGTGAGCGGCGAGCTGAACGGGTAGTCCCAGGCTCCCAGGGCATCGGCTTTCACCGAGCCGACTTCCACGCCGTCGACAAGGAGGGTGACGATGCTGCCAGGCTCTGCCGTCCCCCAGAAGCGAGGCGTCTCCGTGAAGAGCACCTGACTGGGAGCAGGCTCCTGCAGAGAGGGCTCTTGGGGCGCCTCGTTATCCACTGTCCATGAATAGCGGGCGGCGTCGGGGTCCACATTGTTGGCGGCATCGCGAGCTCGGACACTGAGATGGTGTTCACCGTCTGTCAGTGAAGGGAACTCGCTCGGGCACGGGGTGTAGGGCGCCTGGTCGATGCTGCACTCGAAGCTGGCTCCTGGATCGTTGGACGCGAACGAAAAGGAAGGCGTTCGCTGACGAGTCGCTGGATCAGGAGTCGAGACGATGCTCGTGTCGGGAGGCGTCTTGTCCACGATCCAGGAGTACACGCTGGGAGAGGCCTCCACATTGCCCACCGTATCCCGAGCCTGAACGCGAAAGGTATGTGAGCCCTCGGCGAGGGACGGGAGCGTGAACGGTGACGTGCACAGCTGGAAGGGAGCCTCATCCAAACTGCACAGGTAATAGGTGTCCTGCCCAGAGGCGCGGAAGCTGAAAGAGGCGATGTCCTGGTTGGTGGGATCCGTTGGCCGGGAGTCGAAGCCCGTCTCCAGATTCCGATGGGTGTCCTTCATGTTGAAGTGGAGGGCAATGAGGCTCGGTGACAAGGCCTTCCGGTAGACGCGGAACTCCGAGATGGAGCCCGTGAGGAAGGGAGTCCTCGCCTCCAGCATGCGACCCAACCAGTTGTTCGAGGTGACACCCAGATCAGCTGGGGTGACCCTCGTGGCCTCTCTCGCCACCTCCAGGCCATTCATGTACAAGCGGATGAGCCCCGCTGTGTGATCGATGCTCACCGCCACATGGGTGAACTCTCCTATCGGGAACACTCGGTAGGTCGGGCGAACCACCACCCTGCCCATTTGGGGGGTGGTGATAACGAAGACAGGCGGGAAGATACGGTCCACCTCGAGATACATGGAGGACTGCGCGTTGTCGTTGAAGTCGAAGATGCGCTCTATCCTGTCCGGGCTCATGCCCCATTCCACCCACGCTTCGAAGGTCGCATCCTGGAGCTGAGCGATGGTCCCGCCAATGGGCAGGCTCACGTAAGAGCCCCGTCCGTTCAGGAACGCTTCGCCATCGGCAATCGTGGCGCCCCCTTCGAGGCTGCCATTCGCGCCGCTGACCGAATCAGCAGCGCTGGCGGTGAAACTGTAGCTGTGAACCAACTCCGGTAAGGGATCCGGAGGGGACTGCAAGTCGAGCCGCAGGCGGTTGCTGACGGCACTGATGCCGCCACAGCCGCCACCGCCCGCGAGGTCGACGATCTGGCTGCCGTTGAGGAGGGTCGAGCCCCTTGGCTTGTTCCCGCTGACCTGGAACTGATCAGGCACGATGTCGAAGGGAGTACCTGTCAGGTCGATGTTGCTCTTGCCACCCTGGGAATAGGCAGCCACACAGTCGCTCGCGTTCGCCAGAGGCAGGGAGGAGACGAACTCCCCGTTCAACATGGCCCAGCCATCGCTCGTGGAGAAGGTGGTGTCGTCGAGCACGAGCGTGAGCGTCGCAAGGTCGAGGCGCACCTTGGTGAACCATGTCGTCAGCCCGGTGAATGAGGCGTGCTGCCCCTGGCCAAAGTGGGAGTAGTTGGTGGTGCTCCCCGTTTTTGGCAGCGTGAGGTACTCAAGGGGCCTACCCTCCATGTCATGGCAGTACATCGACACCTCCTGCCTGCCGAGCGTGAGGGTGTAGGTACCATCCCGAGCCGTGGGGTCCTTCGCACGAACCTCGGCGCAATTCTCGGCCGGAAGGCCGTTGCCAGGCTGCAGCAGCGGGAGGGCGACCATCCCCATCCGCCAGAAGGACGTCCAATTGGGAACGAAGTGCGCAAGAGATGACATATCTGGGAGTCCTTGGAAACAAGCCAGCGGAAGAGTGCTCCAGGGAAGATCAAGGCGTTCGCCGGTCACTGCGGGTGATAGCGTATCAAGAACTCCGCAGCATCGAGTGGGGAGGACGAATGGCTTCCAAGGTTACGAATGTCTTCGTGCTGATGCTCGAGAACCGCGCGTTCGATCACATGCTCGGTTTCTCGGGGCTGAAAGGCACCAATCCCGTGAACGGGCAGCAGACCCAGCTCAACGGCCTCACAGGAAAGGAGTCCAACACCTACAACGGTGTCACCTATCCGGTAATGCCGGATGCCGACAAGGTGATGCCTACCGGTCCTGGACATGAGTTTCTCGACACCCTCAGGCAACTGGCGGGCCCTGGAATCAGCTACTCGCGGGGAGGAGCCTATCCGCCGATCAGCAACAGCGGCTTCGTCGCCGATTACGCCTGTTCACCGTCGAAGGGAGAAGGGAACGCGCCCGGGAACTTTGGCGAGATCATGAAGTGCTACAGCGCCAGCCAGTTGCCTGTGCTGAACGCGCTCGCGACGGAGTTCGCCGTCTGTGACAATTGGTACTCGTCTCTCCCCGGGCCTACGTGGCCGAATCGGTTCTTCCTTTACGCAGCATCCTCCGGTGGGCTCGACCACAGCCCCACCACCGAGGAGATGATCGAATGGGAGACCGTCTCAGGCTTCAAGTTCCCGAACGGTTCGATCTTCGATGCGTTGAAAAAGCTCCCATCAGGTTCTGGGTACAGGATCTACGCCGGTGGGGATTTCTCCATCGTCGGGGCCTTGCATGGAATCTCCGTCTTCGACGTCCATGCGCTCTCTCATTTCGCAAAGGACGTTGCGTCCCAGGACTATCCTTGGGCGTTCACCTTCATCGAGCCGAACTACGGCGACATCTTGAACAACACATACGTCGGCGGCACGTCACAGCATCCGCTCGATGACATCACTGGCGGCGAGCGCCTGATCAAGGAGACGTATGAGGCCATCCGCAGCTCGCCTCATTGGGAGACAAGTCTGCTGATCATTACCTGGGATGAGCACGGAGGCTTCTACGACCATGTGGCTCCGCCGAGCGCCATCGCGCCGGGGGATGGCGCCAGTTCCAAATACAATCAATACGGCTTCACATTCGAGCAGTACGGCGTCCGAGTTCCGGCGGTGGTGGTCTCTCCGCTGATCGCCAAGAGCACCATCGACCACCGCCTCTATGACCATGCATCGGTGCCGGCGACGCTCGAGAGGCTCTTTGGGCTCTCGCCCTTGACGAAGCGCGACGCCAATGCGAACGATGTGACGCCGCTCCTCTCGCTTCCAGCACCACGCTCCGACACGCCGGTGACGTTGCCGAATCCGGTGGCTGCGGACACCGCGAGCGCAGAGCGGTTGGCCGTCAATGCGCAGCGCGGGGCGGCACTTGGAGAGCAATCGGTGAACGAAGGCAATCTCGCTGGGTTCCTCCATGTCGCCGCCAAGCACGACCTGGAACTGTCGCCGCCCGAGGCGAAGCCAGCGATTCTTGCGCGCGTCAAGACGATCCAGACGCGTGCACAGGCGCAGCAGTACATGGCGGAGGTGGCTGCGAAGATCCGCGCGAATCAGGCATTGCGCTAGGCAACCCCGCCCTATCCAGTCACCGAGGTGCTTTCAGGCACGCGAGGGCTTCACCTCGAAAGTCATTCCCGCTCGGCGCAACCGCTCCACGAGCTTCATCCCCATGCTGGAGGCGGGAGTGAGCACTCCGCCCTCCGAGGCAATCGAGTCGAAGGCCAGACAGAGCGCCGACTCGGAGAGCATGCGCGCCGTCGCCGCGTAGCCCGGGTCCCCCTGGGACGCCACCCTGCCCTCCAGCTTCACGGTGCCACCCTCTTTCGCCTTGCCCTCGCCGAGCAGGAGAACGGCGAAGCAGCCCTGCTCACGCTTCTCGGCCGAGGGGCCCGTACCAGGGGCGGGCAGCACATGCTTCTCGAGTTGGCGCCGCACCGCGGGCACGCTCGCAGCCAGGAAGAAGCCACCCAGGCCCCCCGCCATGGCCGCCGCGGTGAGCAGGCCCTTGGGGCCTCGCGCGAAGCTCGCGGCCTCGGAGTAGAGGAAGTCCTGGCCCCATGGGTAGCCGAGCAGCGCATTGGAGCGCCGCACCACTCGCGTGTTAACGGGGGCCATGAAGAAGGGGCCCGTCCACCGGCCCAGTTCCTCGTTGTAGCGCACGCCCAGTTGATCCCGCTCCTCGGGCCGGCCACGCCGCGGCTCCGGGTCCAGCCCGTGCGGATTGCCCAGCACGCGGCGCAGCGAGGGGTCCGCCTTCACGTCATCCATCGTCTGCAGCGCGCTGGCGGCAGTGCCTCCACTGATCCCTCCGCGCATCTTCGTCACGAACATGCGGATGCGATCGCAGTGGCTCGCGTGGTGCTCGCGCATGAAGTCCTGGAGCATGAGCACGCCCAGGTCCGAGGGGATGGAGTCGAAGCCGCAGGTGTGCACGATGCGCGCTCCGCTCTCTCGGGCCCGGGCATGGTGCGCGTCGATCATCTTGCGCATCCACTGCACCTCACCGGTCAGGTCGCAGTAGTCGGTGCCATTGCGGGCGCAGGCGGCCACCAGCTCGCTGCCATGGCGCGCATAGGGCCCCACGGTGGTCAGGATGACGTGCGTGCGGGATACCAGTGCGTCCAGCGAAGCCGTGTCCTTCGCGTCCGCCAACAGCACGGGCAGCTCGGCGCAAGCGGGGTTGAGCCCCACCAGCGAGCCGCGCACCTGCTCTAGCTTCGCGCGGTCTCGCCCCGCCAGCGCCCAGCGCGCACCATGGGCGCCCTGGGTCCGAGCGAGGTACTCGGCAACGAGGCGACCGGTAAACCCGGTAGCGCCCCAGACAATGACGTCAAACTCGGCCTTCGAAGGTTTGGGCATGAGCGGAAGGCACGGTTTGACCGGAAGTGACGCCGCGCGTCAACACCCATTCCGCATTTCCACGCCGCCCGAGGGACGCCGTATCTGTATGCGGAGAGGCCCATCAGCCCAGGGATGATGCTCGAAAACCGGCGCATGTCATGGCCCGAGGTTCTTCTCAGAGAGCGCCGCGAGGGCCTGGGTGACGAGCTGATCGTGATCGAAGGCCAGGCGGGGACGGCGCTCGAAGGAGACGAAGAGCGCCGCCGCGGCGTCAGAGCCCCCAAGGACGAGACTCCCCGCGTTGTCGTGCGGCGAAGCCCCATCGACGCGGACGGCGAAGACATGGCTGCGTACCCAACGCTCGTCCGTGTCGCGGGGATCACGGCTACCGCCTGACACGATGGTGACAGGCACCAGCGCTTTCGCCGGCACTCGCATGCCCGTCTCCTCGAGGAGTTCGCGGACGGCGGCGTCGCGCGGCGACTCTCCGGGTCGAACGAAACCTCCGGGCAGGGACATCCGCCCAGCGGCGGCATCGCTGTCGTCGTGGCGGCGAATCAGGAGCAGTTCGTCCTCGCCCAGGGCACCGCGCCGGATGACGACAACATCCGCGGCGTCATTCGGTCCGGGGTAGCGGAGCCGACCCCGGGGACGTCTGTCATCGAGCGCGGCCAGCACTCCCGTGGCGTCGTCGACGAAGCGGGCATGCTGGCTGGCGCGCGCAGCGTCCACGGCGGCCCCCCGCAGCCCTGACAACAACACGTGCCGAGCTCGAAGGTTGTAGGCGGCCTGCTGCTCGTCCGCGACGATGAGGCCGCCGCCGAGAAAGAGCCCCATTCCCTGGGTGTCACGCACCAGGCGCACCACCGGCGCGGCCTTCTCGTACAAGGAACGCGCGCAGCGCCAGAACCTCCGGACGCGCTCATCGAGATCCTCCGCGAGCGTCTGCTCCACGATGGCGCCGAGGACTTCGACTCCCGCCTGCTCCGCGAGACCGTGGCTCAGGCCTTCCATCCCATGCCGTGTCCCACCTGTCAGCAGCACACCTCCCCTCGCCGCGAGGCCACGAAGGACTTCATCGAGAACGGTGGTGGCATACCGGATTTCTTCGGGTGACCATGCGGCGAACGCGTGACGCCATGCCCCCGCAAGCCACAACAATGGCCGCCCAGCCAGGGAAGGCGTCTCGTCGGAGACAGTGGCTCCCAGCTCTCGCAGGCGTTGCTCCTGGGCCGATCGCACCACGCCTCGGAGCACCGCGAGTTCGGCGGCGCGGGCGGGCGTGAAGTGTCTCCGCGGCAGGGGTGGAGGGGGCATCCAGTCGCGCAGCGGGGGCGTCTCGCGTTCCCATTCCTTGCGCCGCGCCAGCAGCGCCTCTTCCGTCTGGCGGAGCCGGTCGAGCCGAGCCTCATCGAGACCGCATGCGAGCGCGACTCGCACTTCGTCGGGAGCGGAGGTGCCATAGAGGCCAGCCCCGTCGCTACCGAGGACGACCGACACCCCCGCATCCACGTACTGGCGCAAGGGCACCTGCAGCGTGGTCTGGATGTTGTTCAGCGCGAGGTTGGAGGTGAGGTTGAACTCCACCACCACCCGGTCCGCGTTGCGGGCCATGTCGGCCAGGGTGTCGTCATCCACGCCGTAGAGGCCGTGGCCGATGCGGATCTCGATGCCTGGGAAGGGAAGCAAGGCACGCACCGCCTCACGAACGTTCTCCGGGTAGGCGGGGTTCTCGCCCGCATGCACGCGGACTACGAAGCCGGGGCGGGCCTTCCCGAGTGCCGCGGCACGTTCGAGCACGGGGACGAAGGCCCGCGTGGAGCAGGTCTCGTGGCCCATGATGTCGACGCCCGCGATGGCCCGGCTGGGCAGGCACTGCTCGACGCGATCCAGCACGTCGAGGTCCCACTCGAGATCGTCATGGCGAGACAGGGCCACGAGGAAACGGAGGCGCACGCCGCTCGCCGCTTCCAGCTCGTCGAGCGAGGCATGGAGCGCGGCAAGTGCGTCGGGCTCCACCACCGTGAAGAGCGACAGCTCGGCGTAGGACACACCGGCGGCGGCAAACCGCTGGGAGATGGCTCGCAGCTGCGGGACGAAGAGCCGAGGGTGCTTGGTGAGCGGACCTCGGCGCGCATAGAGGCGCTCCATGTCCTGGAACGTGATCTGCCGATCGAGCGGAACGTCGAGGCTCCGTGCGAGCCGCACCCTCGCCGGCCCATCGAGCAACGCGACAGGGACATCCTGGCGGGCATCCATGCCCACCTCCGCGAGCAGTGCGCGGGGAACGATGACGCCCTCCTCCACAGCAGCGAGCTCGACCAGGGCTCGTCCGGGGAGAGCGGCGGCGAAGTGGGTGTGCAGATCCGTGCGCGGCGAGAACGATGAAGCGCCAGTGGGGAGCGTCAGCGGCACATGGTTATCGGCCAGGAAGCGCGCCTCGAAGGCTGTGAGCGCATCCACGGTCGAGGGAGCGCTGAAGCGACCACGAACCTGGCCACCAAAAATGAGCGCGTCTCCCCCCTCCCCCACTTGAAGGTGGTGCGCCAGCGCCGCACGCAGGCGGCTGCGGTCGTCATCGGCCTCGACGAGGATGCGGCCCTCCCCCCACCTCACGCGGTGACCGGGAGCAATCTCCAGGGAGGGAGTCATCGTCATGAAGAGGGACGTAAGCGATATCTACCGGGACAGCAGCCGTTCGAGCCATGCCTCGCGGGCCGCGTTCGCAGCTCGGGAGACGGCAGCCTCTGGAGCCATCTGGCTGAAGCCGTGGAACGCGCCGCCCCAGACATGGAGCTCCGCGTCTCCACCCGCAGCCCAGATCGCGTTCGCGTAGGCCACGGCCTCGTCGCGGAAGAGCTCCGCCGCCCCCACGTCGATGAACGTGGGTGGCAGGCCGCTCAGGTCCCTCGCACGAGCGGGGGCCGCGTAGATCGACACGTTGTCCGTTCCGCGCCGCTCACCGAGCAGCGCCGTCCAGCCGGTCAGGTTGCTGATGCGATCCCAGATGCCGATCCCCTGCATCTGGTACGAGGAGACGGTTTCGTTCCGGTCATCAATCATCGGGCATTGGAGCAGTTGGGCGAACAGCTTCGGCCCCTGGCGATCGCGCGCCAACAGGGTGGTACCCGCCGACAGGCCTCCCCCTCCGCTTCCGCCGAAGATGATGAGCCGCTCCGGATTGATCCGCAGCTCCTCCGCATGCGCAGCCATCCACTCGAGCCCCGCGTAGCAGTCCTCGACCGGAATCGGATCCGGGTTCTCGGGAGCCCGCCGGTATTCCACCGTGACGCACACCACGTCGAACTTCATCGCCCACGCCACGAGGTCGGAGGCACCCGCGAACCGGTCGGCCATGACCATCCCGCCACCGTGAATGTGGTAGATGCCCGGTCCCTGCCTGGAATGATCCTTCCGGGAGATCACCGAGACGACCATGTCCACCCCCTGATAGCCGGGGACGGTGAAATCGACGCACTGGACCGGTCTGTCGCCAATCTGTTCGGCGATCGAAGGCGCGGGCATTGCGCGATACTTCTCGATCTGATCCGCGGTCATGTTGACGGGGGCGAACGCGGCGAACTTCGGGAGGATGGCGGAGAGCTCGGGATCGAACGGCGGCGGCTTGGGCTTCTTCGGCGTGTGGCTCATGGACGTGCCGAGCATACCCCCGAACCCGGGACACGTACTGTCAGCGCGTTGACAAGCTGAACCCAGTCACGCACGGTTCGCGACGAAGAACCCGTCGAGGCGCGCTTCCACAGGGGGGGCCAGCGGCGGGGTGGGACGAAGCGACCGATGAGAAGCATTGCGGGTGCCGTGGGATGGCTGCTGGTGGCGTTCGCCGCCGCAGGTGGATGCAACGACCCCAGCCAGGAGACCCTGGACGACCCGGCTGGGAAACCCGTCCAGCGCCGCAGCGCGCTCGCCACCATGGCCCCCGTGCTGGTGCGCGACATCACGCCATCGCCCTCCCCTGTCGTGGATTCCTGGGGAAGTGATCCATCGAAGTTCGTGCAGGTGGGCAACAAGCTCTTCTTCGTCGCGCAGGACTCCGCCCATGGCTATGAGCTGTGGGTCATCGATGGCACGGCGGCCGCCCGGCTCGTCCGGGACTTCGCGCCGGGGGATACGAGCAGCTACCCCAGCATGCTGACGGCGTTCAAAGGGTTGCTCTACTTCACCATCTCCTCCGAGCTGTGGCGAAGCGACGGAACGCCCGAGGGGACCCAGCCCTTCTACCCGGAGACGTCCACCGCGCTCGGGGTCAGCGAGCTGAAGGTCATCGGTGAGACGATGTACATGTCCGCGGGTTTGTACAACGAACGGGAGTTGTACAAGACCGACGGCACGCCCCAGAACACCGTGCAGGTAAAGGAGATCCGCGCGGGCTTCGGGATCTCGGCCGATATCAGCTGGATGACGGACATGGGAGGGACGCTCTTCTTCCTGGCCAACGACGGCTACACGGGACAGGAGCTGTGGAAGAGCGATGGCACGAGTGAGGGCACCCAGTTGGTCAAGGACATCACTCCGGGCTCCACGGGTACCACCTTCGACGCCTCGCGCGCGATGCGGGTGGTGAACAACACGCTCTACCTCTCAGTGCAGAACTCCCCCGCGCTCTGGAAGACCGACGGCACGACCGCGGGCACCGTCCTCATGAAGAGCTTTGCCGCCTCCGGCCACCCTCAGGAGATGACGCAGGTGGGGAACACGGTCTTCTTCTCCGCCAATGACGGCGTCTCGGGTGTCGAGCTGTGGAAGAGCAGCGGGACGGCGGCGAGCACCGTCGTCGTGAAGGACATGCAGGCGGGCTCCGGCTCGAGCTACCCGATGAGCCTGATCGAAGCGGGCGGTTGGCTCTATTTCTTCTCCGGCATCAACGCGGCTGGAGACTTGTACAAGAGCGATGGAACGGACGCGGGCACCCAGTGGGTCGCCACCTCCCGCTACATCTACTGGGAGCGCAACATCACACGCGCCGGCACGGGTGTGTACTTCTTCGAGCGCGGAAGCACCTCGGATAAGTACGCGCTGTCACGGTACGACACGGTGTCGGGCACCAAGACGGTGCTGCACACCTTCACGCCGACGAGTTGGAACGGCTTCTCCTCTCCCACGGCGTTTGGACTGTGGGACAACACGCTCATCTTCGCGGCGAATGATACCGGGGTGGGCCTCGAGTCGTGGAAGACAGACGGAACCCCGGAGGGCACAGTGCCCCTGGCGAACATCTCTATCCCCACCCATGGCAGCAGGCCCGCAGGGTTGGTGAGCCTGGAAAACAAGCTCTTCTTCACGGTCTTCACGGGCACCGGACGTGATCTGTGGTCGAGCACTGGGACAGAGCCCGGTACGACGGTGGTGAAGCAGGGGTTCGGGGGCATCTTCTATCTGTCACCCCAAGGCGGCACGGTGTACTTCAGCGGGCACACCAGCACGGCAGGCAATGAGCCGTGGCTGAGCGATGGGACGGAGGCAGGCACCCGGCTCATCAAGGACATCAACCCCGGCACGGCCAACAGCTCCCCCTGGAGCTTCGTGCTCCTCAACGGCAAGCTGCTCTTCTTCGCCACCACGCCGGCCAACGGCAGCGAGCTGTGGGTGAGTGATGGAACCGATGCGGGGACGATGCTGCTGAAAGACATCAATCCCGGCACGGCCTCCTCCTCGGGCCGCGTCCTGGGGGTGGTGGACGGTGTGGCCTACCTGTCCGCGGACGATGGGGCCCATGGCTATGAGCTGTGGAGGACGGATGGAACCGCGGCCGGCACAGTGTTGGTCAAGGATCTGGTCGTGGGCACGGGAAGCTCCTATCCCAGCGAGCTGAGGGGCTTGAACGGCTCGGTTGTCTTCGCTGCGTACAACAGCGCCTCCCAATCCCTTCTGTGGAGGATGAATCCGTCTGGCAACGTGCAGCAGGTGACGATCTCGTCGTCCGGGGTCATCTCGACGGGCCCAACGGGGCTGACCCTCTACAATGGAGCTCTCTACTTCTTCACCTCGAGCAGGAACGACAAGCTGTGGAAGTACGATGGCACGACGCTCAGCGCGACCGCGGTGGTGCTGAACCGGTTCGTCAATCCCACCAGTCTGGTGTCCGGAGGCAACGGGCTCTACTTCATCGCCGGGGAGCAGCAGCACGGCACCGAGCTGTGGTTCTCTGATGGCACGGCTGCTGGGACTCGCATCGCCAGGGACGTGTACCCGGGCCACCTGAGCGGAGCCGTGGGAGGCAGCCTCCTCGCTGTCCCCTCTCAGGGGGTGGTCGTCTTCCGCGCTACCGACGGCGTGCACGGCGTGGAGCCGTGGGTGTCGGATGGCACCGAGGCGGGAACGTGGATGGAGGGAGATCTCGCTCCAGGACCTGCAACCAGCAACCCCACGGACTTCACGCTCAGCGGCAACAGCGTGTTCTTCAGTGCGGATGATGGGACGCACGGCGTGGAGCTGTGGCGCTTCTCCCTGGGAGCCGCGGATACCACTCCGCCTACCGTGGTGTGCCCCACAGCGGTGACGAGCGAAGCACAGTCCAGCGCTGGCGCTCCCGTCTCCTGGCCACCGGCCACGACCTCGGATGACGTCACTGCATCACCCACGGTGATGTATAGCCATGCCTCGGGCTCGGTGTTCCCTCTGGGGACGACCACCGTGACAGCCACTGCCACGGATGAGGCCAACAACTCCGCTACGTGCTCCTTTACCGTCACCGTCCGAGACACCACCGCCCCTTCGCTGACGTGCCCAGCGAACCTGCAGGTGGAGGCCAGTGGAGCTCAAGGTGCTACGGCCAGCTTCTCGGCCACGGTCAGCGATAGCGTGACGACCAGCCCTGGCGTGACGTACAGCCATGCCTCGAGCTCGGTGTTCCCTCTAGGGACGACGACGGTGACGGCCACCGCTACGGATGCTACGAACAACACCGCCACGTGCTCGTTCACTGTCACCATCCAGGACACCACCGCCCCCTCGCTGACGTGCCCGGCGGCTGTCATTGCCGAGGCTACGGGTTCCGCAGGTGCACCCGTGACGTATGGGGCTGCGGCTTCTTCCGACAGCGTGTCCTCAACAACGCTGACCTACAGCCATGCTTCGGGCTCGTTGTTTCCTCTGGGAACGACGACGGTGACAGCCACTGCCACGGATGAGGCCAATAACACCGCCACGTGCTCCTTCACTGTCAGCGTCCGGGACACCACCGCTCCTTCCCTGACATGCCCGGCGGCCGTCATTGCCGAGGCCACAGGTTCCGCAGGTGCGTCCGTGACGTATGGGGCTGCGGCTTCCTCGGACAGCGTGTCCTCCACGACGCTGATCTACAGCCATGCCTCGGGCTCGATGTTTCCTCTGGGAACAACGACGGTGACGGCCACCGCCACAGATGCAGCAAACAACTCCGCCACGTGCTCCTTCACCGTCACCATCCGGGATACCACCGCTCCCTTCCTGACATGCCCGGCGGACGTCATTGCCGAGGCCACGGGTTCCGCGGGTGCACCCGCGACGTATGGGGCTGCGGCTTCCTCGGATAGTGTGTCTGCCGCGACGCTGACCTACAGCCACGCTTCGGGTTCGATGTTCCCGCTAGGCACCACCACCGTGACGGTCACCACCCAGGATGAGGCGAACAACTCCGCCACGTGCTCCTTCGCCGTCACCGTCCGGGACACAGCGCCCCCTTCACTGACGTGCCCTGCCGACATCACCGCCGAGGCGCAAGACAGCATCGGGGCAACGGTCTCCTTCCCGCCGCCCTCGGTGAGCGATGCCGTCACCAGCAGCACCGAAGTGACGTACAGCCATGCTTCCGGCATCACCTTCGCCCTCGGCGAGACGCAGGTGCTCGTGGTGGCCAGGGATGAGGCGGACAACACCAGTTCCTGCTCCTTCCGCATCACCGTGAAGGACAGCCAAGCCCCCGAGCTTGCCTGCCCAAGCCCCATGACCGTCGAGGCCACCGGGCCCGAGGGGGCCCAGGTGACGCTTGCCTCCGCCACCGTGAAGGACTCCGTGACGACCAGCCCCCAGGTGACCTACCGCCCGAACTCGGGCGACACCTTCGCGCTGGGGGAGAGCGTCGTCACCGTCACCGCGAAGGATGCGGCGGACAACATCGCTACGTGCAGCTTCTCTGTCACCGTCCGGGACACCCTGCCCCCGGCCATCGCCTGCCCGGCCGACATCGAGGTGGAGGCACGAGACGCCTCAGGAAGCCCGGTGGAGTATCCGGCCTCCACGGTGAATGACACCGTGACGGCCAATCCCTCGGTGGCCTACAGCCAGACCTCGGGCAGTGTCTTCCCCGTGGGCACGACAACGGTGACGGCCACCGCTACGGACGCAGCAGGTCTGACGAGCTCATGCTCCTTCCGCGTGAGCGTGAAGCCTCTGGACACGCGGCCTCCCCCTCAGTCCGTGGAGGGGGAAGCCGGCTGCGGCTGCGGCACCACGAGCAACTCCCAGGCGGCACTCTGGGGGGCCCTGGCGCTGATTGCATGGCCGGCCCTGCGGAGGACCCTCTCCCGCCGCACTTGAGGAGTGGCCCAGACGACGGGGAATGCGGACTCCCGCAGCGTAGCTCTATGGAGCGTTGAGGCGAACCATCGACATGTCGTACGTCCGATCGGTGACGGCACCCACAGCCAGGTTGCCGGGCCTGGACAAGCTTTGGGTCGCAAGGTCGAGATACAACCGGTTGTTTGGGTTGGTGTCGCTACCCCGGCTGGTGTTCTCTGTGCCTGGATCGTGAAACGAGTAGTACGTCCGGCCCTGAGCGTCGACACCACGCCCGGTCACCACGACGAAGTGGTCGGTGATGTTGTCTGCATTGAGCGAACCAGGCTTGTGGTTGACGCCCACCACGACAGGCCTGTTCAAGGCAAGCTGCTGATCGATGTATTGACGGCCTCGCTCCGCGCCCGTCGAGTCCGGGACGATGTTCCCTTGCTCGTCGAACCGACGGGTCTGGATGCGATTGTTGGCCCCCGGCAGCATCGAGGCGCCCGCAGCAGAAACCATGGCAGAGGCCGCTTTCAAACAGGCGGTTCTGCCTGGGGTGAAACCATTCCCTGGTTTGAACTGGCTGTAATAGGGCACTTCGACGTGGACCGCAGGGCCCGTGAGAGAAGGTGCCACGGGTTGCAAATCATTGCTTCCCACCGGAGTGGGACTCCCGCCCGAGAGGACCGCAGCGCGACGCGGAGCCCTATCGAAGCTGTCGGTCCTTCCTGGAACGACAGAGGGGGGCTCGGCCGGAACAGGCCTGACCGGCATCTCGGCGGGCGAAGCGGGCTGAGTCACCGTGGGAGCACGTGCCCCTCCACGGCCAACGGAGTAGTTCTGGGTCATGGCATCCTCCAAAGCAACAGCGTGACAGTACTCGCGCGATGGCTACTCATGAGGCGCCGCCGCCCCCTGATCGAGCAAGCGTGCCCATGAACCGAGGGCCCCTGACGGAGCTGCGGACCACGCGGAGAGGTTCGAGGTGCAAGATTCTTCCGCAGAGCCATGTCCGCGCACTCCTCCCCGAGTGGAATCGACGACACGGCATCGCACGAAGGTCAAGCTGCTGCGGCGGGAGTGGGTCCTGGACCCGAGTTGGGGGAAGAGTGAAGGGAGGGGCGGGAGCAGAGAGACAGAGCACGGTTCACGACAAGTGTGGGAGGACCCAGTAGGGACGTCGGTGCGCTCACCCCACTGCCCTACTGGGTAGTTGCCTCCACACAGCCGGCACTCGAACACCTCGAGCACCAAGCTCCTGAGCACTGGCCCACTGCAGGTCTTCGGCTTGTCCGGCCGCGCAAGTGCCTGGAAAGACTAGACCGGAATGAGGACGCAAGCCCGCGCGGCGCGCTCTGCCCAAGTTGGTACGGTTGTCATACCGGTCGGTTCCAGGTGCCCGACACGAGCATTGTCCCCGAGTCAGAGCTGACTCAAGGAGGGGGAGCGTCCAGGAGAACGAAGGGTTTGAAGCCAGGCGGCGGTAGTTCCCCAGGCATTCAAGGCTTCCTGTCCGGATTTCCAAGCACGCAAGCAATCTGAGATGCTTGCGTGCCCCACCCAGAGAACTTCCAAGCCGTAATGCCGAACTCACACGCTCAGTCCTCCTCCTGGTTCATCGAATCAGACCGTCTGTGCATTTCTTTGAGCCATCTCCCCCCGGAGATTGCCTCCCGTGTAGCGCTGCGTGAAGACGAATGGCGGGCGAAAGGCTGGCGGGACGCCCACTACTTGCATTTCTCCGTAGACCAATGGGTCGCACTTGGACGCCCTGTCGAGTACGGCGGGGACGAGGAAGAGCGCGCGTGCCTCCAGGAGGAGTGGGTTGAACTCCAGCACCTGCTCATGGATCTGCTGGCGCTCGAACAGCAATCCATCCGCTGTGAGGTGGTGGGTGTACCGGGCAGCGTGGGGGCGAAGTACAAAGTTCGAGTCGACGGGGAGCAGATTTCAGACACGTCCACTGTCTTCCCGTGGTTCGTGGCTCCAGATGGAAGCGCGCCTCGCCCCCTGATGCCTACTGCCGCCTGGGCCTGCACCGAAGCCCGGCTCGCGAGCCACGCGTCCGTGCACGAACAACTTGCGCGCCTCGCTCGAATCCGAGCCGCTCTGGACGATGCCTCCAGGATGCTCTCAGGACGCGTTCAGTTCACCCCCGCAGGCTATCTCGCAAAGTTCGAACCTCAGCAAGTGGCGAAAGTGGGGCTGCGCTGGGAATCGGAGCCGGACGCGACAGACGTCGTCTCTCTGCAACCCTACGCCGTTCTCCCCAATGGCACTCATGCCCCGCTGCCACTGGGCACCGTGAGACCTGGAGGGATTGCCGGGACCGACAACCGCCGACCGCTGGTCCTACCCCAAGGGGCGGCTCAAGTCCTGGAGAACCTGCGTCCCCTGCAGCGGCGCCTGATAGGAGACGTACAACGGGAACTCGCTGACCCATCCGTCGTCGTCCCCGAAGGACTGGACGCAGACCCCATCCTGGACCTGTCTCAGTACTCTCAGAGAGTCATGGGGTTCGAAGTCCTTCGTGGCCGACAACCTCCCGAGAGAGCTGAGGGTTCCGGACTCGAATGGTTCGATCCATCCGATGACACTGGAGTGTTTTCGTTCACGCTTCAGATTGAGCAGGGTGAGGGACGTGCTCCTCTGTCGCTCCCACTGCGTTCCCGGGAAGAGGCTCTGCGGCTCCTGGATCAGAACGACAGCGCGTTAGCGAAGGGGGACAGTGCTCCACTGGTGGTAGGGGACCACCGATTACGTCCGAGTGAGGTCCTGGGGCGCCAACTCCGCACCGCGCTTCATCTGTCGGAGCAGCCCTCGGAGGAGGGATCGTCTGGAGCAGGCTTGAAGAAGGCCCAGGGAGGTCGGACACGTGAAGCAGCCATCGTACGCGAGTTGGAGGCCACGCCTGCTCGCCCTGGCGTAACCGATTTGGCTGAGGATTCCGTTCCTTGGGATCTCCTGCGAACCGCACTGTTACCGGGAGTGCAGCTCAAGCCCCACCAACACCATGGGATCACGTGGCTGTGGCATCGCGCCATGTCCCAGGACCCCGGCGTCCTGCTCGCTGACGACATGGGGCTTGGCAAGACGTTGCAGGTCGCCTGCTTCCTCACTCTCAGGCGCCTGATGCAGCGTGAGCAGGCTCGTCCACAGCTCGTCGTCTGTCCCACCATCCTACTCGATAACTGGCGCCAGGAACTCTCTCGTTTCTTCGAGGCACGAGTCTGGCCGGAACCATTCATCCTGCATGGCCCTGGCCTCCAGGCGGTATCGCGCGCAGGCGAGCTCAACACCGCCTTCCTTGAGCGTCAGGACATGATCCTGACGAACTATGAGACGCTTGGAGCGCATCAACGCTCGCTCCTGAAAATGGACTTCGATGTCGTCGTCTTCGACGAGGCGCACAACCTCAAGAATCCGGACACGTTGCGCTCGCGCGCCGCACGCGCCCTCAAGCGCTCCTTCGCGGTCGCGCTGACAGGAACGCCGGTCGAGAATGAATTGCTCGATGTCTGGGCCATCTACGATGCCATCCAGAGCCGGGAACCGCGCGTCTTCGGTACACGCGCCTCCTTTCGCGAGGAATATCAGGGCGACCGCGCTGTGGCGGCCCTGCGAAAACGGCTTGGCTATCCTTCCCCCCATTGCACTCTCCTGAGGCGTGAGAAGGCGGATGCCCTCAAGGATCTTCCTCCGAAGCTTCCAAAGAGCCTCACTGTCGAGATGACCGCGGTCCAGGAAGAGCAGGAGCGCCTCATCGCACAACAGGCGCGGAAGCGCGGCGTGCTCTGGGCCCTCGCGGCGCTACAGAAACTCTACCAGCATCCGGCCCTTCTCTCTGAGGCTCGAGGAATGGCGACCACTACGGCGCTTCACGAAAGCCCGAAGACACGCTTGTGCCTGGAGTTGCTGGAGCGCATTGCGAACCAGGGAGGAGGAGCTCCTGCAGAAAAGGCCCTGGTGTTCGTCCTCTCGCGAGCCATGCAGGACCTCCTCGCGCAACTCATCCAAGAGAGGTTTCGGCTCAAGAGCGTGCCCATTCTCAACGGGGAGCCCGAAAACAGGAGGCTGGCCCTGAAGTTCATCGACGACTTCACACGCGCTCAGGGGTTCCAGGTACTCATCCTGAGTCCGCTGGCCGCGGGAGCTGGGCTCAACATCGTGGCCGCGAACCATGTCATCCACTACGGACGCTGGTGGAACCCCGCCAAGGAGGATCAAGCCACGGACCGCGCTTATCGCATCGGCCAAGTGCGCCCGGTCCACGTCTATTATCCGTTGCTCCACCGCCAGGGGCGTAAAGACGCGGGGTTCGATGTACAGCTGAACAGTCTAGTGGAGCGCAAGCGCGCCATGGCGCGCGACTTCTTGTCACCCGAGTACGAGGACTCGAAGCAGTACACGAGCGTCTTCCACTCCTAGGTCCATTTGAACAAGGCAGGGCCATGCCATTTGTATCACTGTTGCGAAGCATCACCCTTATCCAGGCTATCGGCGTCATCGTGGCGCTTGCGCTCCTCGCAATGGGCCTTGTGTGGTGGCGGTGGCTCAGGCTGTCGCGAGCCATTCGTGCGCTGGATACGAACCTGACGGACTTGCTCTCCGGTCAGCGTGAGGAACCTGACTCGAGCGAACTGGGACGGTCGTTGTGGCGTGCCGTCCGAGAGCAGCTCGTCTTCCCTCCCGGACGCCAGCAACTCCCAGGGCCCGTTCTCATGCGGTCCTCCCCCTCACAAGCGCTGCGCGAGAGCTGTCGTTCCCTCTTCCGCCACTCCGCAGGCCATGGCTTTGGCAAGAACCTGACTGGAATCGCGCTGGTCCTCACGTTCAGTCTCCTCGGAGTCGTGCTCGTCGGGCCTGTGCAGGAGGCACTGGCCAGTAACGGAACGAGAACAGACTCCCAGTCGAGCCTGCTCTCACAAGCTATTGGCCAGATGGGCGCCAAGTTCTTCGTGTCCGCCGCGGGGCTCGTACTCTCATTTCTCTTTCAATGGGTCGCTTCAGCACTCGAAGGAAGGCTGCTCGCCCGGCTGGATGCGATGCGCACAGGGTTCGAGCGCAACACCCAGACGCTCGAGGCGCACGAGATTGCTTTGGCGTCCGCTCGTAAGGACGCTCTGGGAGAGCTGAAGGGCGAGCTCTCACAGACCCGCCGGGAATTGTCCGAACGGCTTGAGCAGCTCGAGAGCGTGAACGTCTGCATCCAAGACATCGGCACCCAGGTCCAGGCTCACTTCGGGACGATGATGAAGGAGCATGTCGGCGACGTCATCACCCGGCAGCTCACCTCAGTCGAGAGAGCTGTGCGGGAGATTGCCGCAGAACTACAGCGCTCCATCGCCTCTGGTTTCGCCGCGACGCTGCAGAAGGAAATGTCCACGGTTCGCGCACATCTAGAAGCAATGAACAAGGTGCTCTCCGAGCGGCAGGAGCACGACCTGGGTCGCATCATCGAGCAGCTCCGGGATACGGTATCCGGAGGATTTCAATCGCAGTCGCGGGATATGGCGCGCCAGATGGAGGAGCTCGTGAACGTGCTCCCGAGGCTCGAGCATCAGTTCGAGACCATGTCACAGATGATGGGTAGCAATGCGCGTCAGTGGGGAAGCGAGAACCAACGAACGATTGACGCGCTGGGCGAAAAGGTCTCCGCGCTCGTGGGGAGCTTCGACAAGGTCCGCGATGGATTGGAGACCGCAGTGGCGCGCGTGCTCAAGGCATCAACCGAGTCGTCCCATCGGCTCGGTCTGGAGAACCAGCAGGTGCTTGGCCAGTTGCAGGGTACCGTCCAGGAGGTGCTCTCAGAGATGAAGGAAAGCTCCCGGCAACTGATGAACGCGGCGTCTCGGTCGGCCCAGGAACTCCAGATGCACACCGAGCGGCAAGCAGGGACTTTGAATCATCAGGTCGAGGCGCTGCGCGCTGCCGCTGCCATGGATATGAGCAGCGTTCAAGCAAAATCCAAGGAGTTCGCGGCAACCATGGGGACGACTCAGGAGGGGCTGCGTAAACTCACTGAGCAGCTGAGTGTCGCCGCATCCCAGCTCGTCTCCGCGACCCGCGAGGTCGAAAGGAACCAAGGTAACTCGGAGAAGCTCTCAGTCCGGATGGATGAGGTCGCAAATCGGCTGATCTCAGCTGCCAGTTCGTTCAACCAGCTCTCGGAGGAGCGTAAGAAGGTCATCGAACGAGAGGAGAGCCTGTTGAGCGTACAGCGCCAGGCGCTCGACCGCGTTGACCCAGTCCTCAAGGGGCTGACGCGTACCTACGAGGAGTCAGTGAGTCGGCAGGCTCAAACGCTGAGCGGACATTGGACGACAGTCACTGAGCAACTCAGTGCCGTGGTGGGGCGGACTTCGGGCGAACTCCTGCAGGGCGTGGAAGATCTCACGGAGGTCGTGGAAGACCTCAAGAAGACTCTACAGCCACAGGCGAGGCGGACGTGAGTTCGTCTGGAGACGGGAGCGACCGATCCCTCGCGGATCTCATGGCCGGCGTCGCGGTGGTGTTCCTTCTGCTGGCGGTCATCTTCATCCTGGAGGCGCGGCAGCAACGAGAAGCCGCCATCCAAGAGAAAGAAGCAGCCATTGGGGTAGTGGATTCCCAGAAGGAAGGGGTTCAGTCGTCGCTCCTCGCACTCCGAGAAGACCTGATCGTGCTGGATGCCACGCTGGATGGAGGATTCATCGCGCTCAGTGGGTTGGACGGCGGAGTGAATGCGTTGGAGATTGAGTTCAAGAACCTGCAGTTCGGGCTGGGGCAGTGCCACACCCCTACTGCCTATGAGGAGCAGTTCGAGCGAGGTGCCATTCCGCTCATCCACCGCGTCTGCCAAGCCATCGACTCCATGAGGGATGCTGGCGCGGAGCCCAGCATCATTCTCGAGGGGCATACGGACGACCGCCCATTTCTCGGAACAAGTGGAGAGTGCGGTGTCCGCAATGGCTCTGCCCAGGTCAGCTTCGAGAACAATGTTCGAGCCAGTGCCGCCCGCGCTCAAGAGGTCTTCTTCACGATACGCAGCCAGTTGTGGGACGCGGGCTACGAACTGGACTGTCTGGATGCAAACTTCGTCGTTTCTGGACGAGGGCAGACGGCACCGCGTCCCGGAACCACGGGCAGTGACCCATCCAACCGCAGACTCGTCATCCGGGTTCGCGGCGACCTGCGATTGTAGGAGGCGCGATGGGCCTGGATTCGTGGCTCACGGAGGTTTCCGAACGAGAGCGCTCCCTTGTAGCGGGGCTCGACACGCTCCATGCGCAAGTGATGAACGGGCTGAGGCAGCTCTCCACGCGTGTGGAGGCCGCTCATCAGCGGGTAGACAGCAAGGAGCCGGAGCGCATTCTTCGTGCTCGCCAAGCACTCGATGTGCCAGTCCTCCTCGGCAAGTTGGATGCGCGCGATTTCACCAGCCTGTCCCGCCGGGAGCAGCGCGCGATGCCGGGACTGTGGCGCGAGGTGGGGCTGGAGCGCATGGAATGGTTCCTTGCGCGGAGTCCCGAGAGCTGGCCGCGGCTGGTGAGGCAACGTCTGCGCGACTGGAGTGTGTCCGAGGAAGGTCCGCTGCAGACAGCATGGGCGAAGCTGGCGGGAAGGTGTCCACAGGACTCGCGCTCTTTGCGATGGAAATTGCCCCTCCCCATCGACGAGATACTCGGACCGCAAGGGCCTGGGCTCTTCGCGACGCACTGGAAGGAGCGATCTCTTCTGGAAGCCATCGAGGCACTTCGGGCTGCCGGAGTGAAGCCGAACACCGCCTTTGCCGGCCACGTCGTGGCGGAGTACCTCCGCCGAAGACTTCAGGCGGGCCGGGATGTCTCCGAGAGCCTGACGTTCGTCCTGAGCGGTTCACACAATCAGGCTTGGCTGCCCCAACTGGCTGCAGGAGCCGCATCCGCCATTCCGTTGGAAGCGCGAGTGGCCGTGGTGGCGGCTGCGCTGGAGTGTCGGGCGAGCAGGCTGCTCAGCGAGGGTGTTCGTAGCCGTCTCGAGGAGAGCCTCGTCTCCAAGGACAGTGTCTTTGGCGATCCCCGGATCAAGACCTTGACCGAAGCCTGGACTCAGGTCAGGCAGCGATCGCCAAGAGCTTTCGATGACTTCCTGTCCGCGCTCATCCAGCAGGATCTCGAATTCTTCTTCGAGCGTGCGATGAGAGAGGAGGACCGGCGCCGATTCTGGCTTCGCTACCTTGGTTCTATTCGATCGACGACGTGCTGGCTCGACCCAGCGACGTACGGCGAATTGAGCCGCACGGCCGCGACACTTCCACCCGAGCAGCATGCCGCATTCAGGAGAGCCAGGAAGCTCTCGAAGGGGCGGGTGAGCGCATTCATTCTCTCGTTCGAGCGCTACGTGGTAGTCGAATTTTCCGACACCGGCAACGCGGCCTTCGTCTATCGACATCAGGACCTTGAGAAGAAGCTGCGGGGCGAGCCAGTCGAGAGTTCCAACGACCTCAGCGATGGGCTGTACGGGAAGTTCACAACTCGGCGGCTCACCCACGGAGTACGTTGGCAGGACCGTTTCGCGCAGGCCCTGCTGGAGCTCGGCATCGACTGGGACCGCCGTCCGAAGCGCTGAGCTCTCGCGTACCCTGGTGGCTCCATGATGAGCGGCTGGAAATACTCGCCCTGACGCATCGGAGTGCAGCACCGTCACCAGGTCACGTCCCACGCGAGCGTCACGGTGCCGCCCTGCTCCGGGTACATCTCGCCCCGAGCCACGAAGTGGCGGGCCACGGGATCGAACTCCGTCACCTCGAGCACGCCCCCGCCTGAGACGTAGAAGTGGTGCTCGCGGTTGCCCAGGATGTCGAGCAGGCCGCCCGCGAAGCCGGGGGCACGGCTCGCGGGCGCCGGGAGCTGGACGGATGTGCCCTTCACCGGGCCCGGGAGGAAGGCGATCGAGGAGTAGCGCCAGGTCTCCACGCCTCCTCCCGCCAGCACGCATCCGGAGAACCAGATGTCATAGACGTCTCCTGGGTGAGGCACCACCGAGACGGCGAGCCGGAACGTCCCCGGGGAGCGGTCATCCACCCTCGCCGCGAAGCGCCCCGAGGCCTTCGAATAGCTGCTCGGCTGGTAGTTCGAACACTCGACGTTGCCCACCGGATCAATGACGTCCGGATCGGTGACATCGGGTGGATCGGGCACTCCGCCGCAGTCCCCTCCTGCCAGGAAGGGTGTGAGGAACAGCAACAATCCGCACCTGCGCAAGGATGTCTTCATGACGTGGCCCCCGAGGATAGACCCATTCCAACGCCAACCATCTCAACACTGAGGTGCCATTGTCGACCCGCCGCGCGGTGGACCGCCGTCGCAGGCTCGCGGTATGGCCGCCCGCCCCAGACGTTCTTGGAAATGGGGGGCGCTGCTCATGCGTAGGGAGGGCACTCCGGATCCAGAGCAGGAACCGGAGTGCAGTGATCAGCCCGCTCCCATTTCTTGAGGAGTCGAGATCCATGCCACTACGTGTATTCATTTATCGTGCAACATTGTTGCTCGTTTCCCTGGTTTTCCTGCCCGGCGCCATCTCGGTTTATGTCGACGTGAGCGGACGCGTCCGCTTCTCCGATGGCACCTCTGCCGCGGGAGTGACCGTCTTCCTCCAGGATTCGTCGAGTGGTACCTCGTACACCACCACCACGGATGGCTCCGGCCTGTACGCTCTGGAGGTGCCCCGCGGCACCTATCATGTGGGCGTCCAGCTCCTCACTCCCAGCTTCTCGGGTTCCCAGATCCTGATCACCTCCGGGAATTTCGGCGTCGACAGCTTGCTCAACCTGACGACCCAGGATGTCATGCTCGAGGGCCACCTCCTCGAGAACAACAAGCGCCCCTGCTCCGCCGCACAACTCGTGGGCGTCAACGCCACTGGCGAATTCCACGTCACGGCGAACTCCGCAGGGGAGTACTCCGTCCGCATCTTCGCCGGCCCCTACATCCACATGAGGATGGTGGGGAACACCCAGTCCCCCTGTCTCATGGAGAACCTCCCCAACCGGACGTTCTCCAGCAACGTCTTCATTGACTACCGTTTCCCCGACATCTCCCAGTGTGATGCCCCGAGGGAAGGGGGTGGCACCGGAGGCGGTAACGATCAGGATCCCGAGGAGTCCCAGCCCATCGACCCTCCTCCCAATCCCCCCGGAGATCCCGGCACGGATGGCCCCCTTTAAATCCAGGTAAGGATTTTCGAGGTCCCCGTCTCCCCATCATGGCGGAGCGAATGGCTCGCTCCGCACTGAAGAGGAGGGTCGACAATGTCGCAGAGTCACAAGGCCGTGGAGCTTGCGAGCGTCCTCCAGGGCATTTGAAGAGGCTGGCTCACCAGGGGTAAGAGGCACGCCGGTCCGCGTCCCCCCTGGGAGCCCGATGCCCGTTTCGCCCAATGCCCATGAGGCCGTCGCCCCATGGCTGGAACAGTTGCTCGCCCGGCGGCGGCAATGGCTGCTCGCCCAGGCCCGGCACCTGTGCCGCAACCCCTCGGATGCCGACGATCTCGTCCAGGAGACGATCGTCCGCTTCCTCGCGGCCTTCGGCCATGCGGATCCACCTCCGGATGAGGGCGTCTGCGCCAACTGGCTGGTCACCACCCTCACCCATTGCTTCTATGATCAGCTGCGCAAACAGCGGACCCGTGAGCGAGGTGCCGAAGAGCTGAACCGACAGGACCCCACCGTCGAGCCCGAGCCGCCCCCACGGCCCATCTTCGACCGCATCTCCGATGAGCAGTTCAGCTCGGCCGTGCAGGCCTTGAGCCCGGTGGCGCGCGCCACCTTCGAGCTGCACGCCAGCGGCCGGAAGTACAAGGAGATCGCCGAGGAACTCGGCATTCGCGAGGGCACCGTCGCCAAGCGCCTCCACGATGCGCGCTCGAAGCTCCGCAAGATGCTCGAACCCCTCATCCGCCTGGGAGACCACTGATGTCCGCGCACTGTGAACGAATCGAGCGCTTCGCGGATGGCGAGCTGGCTCCCGAGGAGGCAGAGGGCTTCCGTCAGCACCTGCTGGATTGCCCCCGGTGCCAGGCCGAGCTGGGCAACCTCCTGCAACTCAAGATGATGGCCACGCGCCATGTGGAACGGCAGCCCGCCTCCGCCCGCCCGGCCCCTGTCCGCCGGGTGTTCCCCCGCTGGACCCTGGCGGCCGCGGGGGCTGCCCTCGCCGCCCTGATTGCCCTCGGCGTGCGCATCAAGATGGGAGGCACCTCCCGGACCGATCCCTGGCTGATGAGCGAACCCGAACGGCGGCTCGAGATGCGGCTATCGCTCGCGGAGGCGGACCGGCACCGTTCCCTGGCGGCCCGGGCCATGGGGCAAGACTCCTCGCGAGTTCCGAAGCTCCCGCTCGAAGCGCTCGCCCAGCTCGAACGTGACGGAGATTCAGCCGGCCTCGCCGCGGCTCTCCTCGCTCGCAATGACAAGAGCCTGGTGGATCAAGCCCAGGCCTACCTCGCGCCCCTTTCCGGCACCCCGGAGAACGAGACCCTGCGGGGCGTCGCGCTCCTGGTGAAAGGTGCTCCGGAAGAAGCGCTCCGGCATCTGCAGCTCGCGCTCGACCAGGCCCCCACGCTCCCTCAGGCGCTGTGGAACAGGGCCCTCGCGCTGAGAGATCTCGATCTGCCTCAGGCCTCGGCGGCTGGATTCCGTGAGCTCGCGCAACAAGGAGAGCCCGGCTGGGCGGAGGAGGCCCGCCAACGCGCCAAGGCGCTCTCGGCCGAGGAGCAG
The DNA here is from genome assembly GCF_020103695.1 of Hyalangium versicolor. GTDB lineage: Bacteria > Myxococcota > Myxococcia > Myxococcales > Myxococcaceae > Hyalangium > Hyalangium versicolor. Next base: position 59,902 of record NZ_JAHXBF010000035.1, on the reverse strand, counting down.
GCACGCGCCCAGCGGTGGGAGTCCGTCCTGCGCGCGGGCCGCGAGCTCGCCACCCACGGCACCCTGCCCTCTCCCGCGATCCTCGCCGAGCGCTCGTCCGCCCTGCGCATGTACTTCTACGATGCGGTGCGCACCCGCTCCTCCGCCGAGCAGGTCCGGGCGCTCCTGCCTCTGGCTCGCGAACTCGACCAGCAGGTGGGAGGTGAAGTCCTGGCCCGGTATGCCGAGCGCATCGCCTCGCACGACTTCACGCAGCGGGCACCCCTCGCCCAGGCCTACGCCCAGCTCCGCCAGGGGACCCTGCCCCCGGAGCAGGTCCAGACCCTCATCTCGCAGTTGCTGCGCTCCCCCGAGGAGGATCTCCTCATGGGAGTGCTCATCTACGCCAAGGCCGTCGGTGACCACCTCGATGTCTTCGAGGCCCGCGCCGAGTCCAGTCAGGATCCCTGGTTCCGCCTCCTTGCCGCCCATGAGAAGGCCAAGGTCCAGATCGCACGAGGGCAACTGTCCGAGGCACGCCAGACGCTCGTGAGCGCACTCTCGCTCTGCGCCTCCACTCCCATCGATTACCGCTGTGGAGCCCTCCGCCTGGAGTACACCCTGCTCCTGAGCAACGAGATGCGGCTGGGCGAAGCCTGGGAGCAGGCGACCCTGGCGCGGCGGCAGGCCCGCGCGGCCAACGACCGGGACAAGGAGCTCGTCGCCCTGGGACACCTCGCGCAACTCGCGCGCGTCCGGAACGACTTCCCCCTCGCTCGCGCCTACTTCTCGGAGATGCTCGAGCGCAATCGCGGGAACGCGCAGTTCTCCCTGTTCGCCCACCAGAACCTGGCGCACGTGGCGCTCAACGAGTTGCGCTTCGATCAGGCCCGCGCGGAGATCGATCAGGCCCGCGCCACCGGGCTGCCCCTGTCCCACGTGGGTGCCATGGCGCTGGCGGACCTCTCGCGGCAGCGGCCTTCCTCAGGGGATGAGGCGGCGCTGCGACGGGCGCTCGCGGAACCTCCCCCTACCGCCACCGCCGGCCAGAAGCTGCTCGCCCGGCATGCCCTCGCCCGCTTCCTCATCGAGCGTGACCGGACGGAGGGCCGCTCCCGTATGGAGGAGATCCTCCGAGAGACGGAGTCTGGAGAGCTCCTCGCACGGGATGAAGATGCGCAGAAGGCCCGGGCCTACAGCTTCACCTCGCTCATCCTCGATGCGGGCAAGACCGGAGACACCACCGCCGCGCTGGAGCTCTTCGGCCGCGAGCAGGGCAGTCCCCTCCCTGAGCGCTGTGTCGTCGCCGCGACCGTGGACAGTGAACGAAGCCTCGTCCTCGTCCGAGGCGCCGACGGCAAGCCCCTGGGCGCCTACGACGGAGCGCGCCGGACACGCCTGGCCGACAACCTCACCGGTCTCGTCCCCAGCGAAGCACTGACCGCGCTCCAGGGCTGCGAGACGGTGCAAGCCCATGCGCGTCCTCCGTTGCAGGATCGACCCGGCCTGCTGCCGCCGGAGTTCGCGTGGAGCTACAAGCTGCGCTCGGGGCCCACTCCGCAGCCCCAGGCAACACGTGCCATCCACCTGGTGGTGAAGGATGTGGCTCTCTCCCCCGAGCGCACCCAGTCCCTGGGGCGACTCAACACTTGGAAGGCCGACTTCGGCCCCACAGAGGAGCAACGGCTGCTCACCGGCCCGGAGGCGACTCCTTCCCGAGTCCTCGCCGCCATGCGCGACGCCACGGATATCGATCTCGTGGCCCACGGCGTCGTCCCCTCCACTCGCTTCTCCTACCTCGTGCTGGCACCTGAGGGCACGAGTGACGAGCTGAGCGCCACCCACATCCAGGCGCAGCACCTGGAGGGAGCGCCCCTGGTGGTGCTGGCCGCGTGCCGCGCCGCTCAGGGCCCCTACATCCTTCACGAGCCGTCCGGTCTGCCCGCCGCCTTCATCCAGGCGGGAGCGCGGGCCATCATCGCCGCCACGGTGGAGATCCCGGACCTGGAAGCCGCCGGGTTCTTCAACGCCGTCCGAGAGCGCATCCGCCAGGGCCACCCACCCGCCACCGCGCTGCGGGACGAAAGGCGGAAGTGGCTCGCGCAGGGCCAGGGCCAGCAGTGGCTCGAGTCCGTCCTGCTCTTCGACTGAGCGACACCGCCCGTTCGCGGCCGTGTGACATGAAACGCTACAGCCTCGCGATCCCCGTAACACGGGGAGCTACAGATTTCCGCGTTCAGAGTCCCCTGGCTCCGCCAACTCCTTGAAGTGACACGCGTCAGCAGGCTGGCACCGCCGCTGCATTGTCCAGGCTCAACCGCAAGCCAGACGGACTCGGCGCCGCGGGACCTTCCTCGCCAGGACTTCCCTACCCATGAGACACCAACTGTTGAAGATGTTTGCCTTCGTCATGACCCTGTTCGTGGTCTCCGGCGCCGCAGTGGCCTCCGAGCCCTCCCAAGCCGCGACCTGCACGGATCTCGGGGACCAGTTGGCCAAGGCCGCCGAGTCCGCCGGTATCCCGATCAACCGCGAGCAGACCGTCACCACCACCTCCAACGGTGTCGCCTTCGCGGGCACCAGCATCGCGGGCTTCGAGCAGATCCCCGCCACCCAGTTCCCCAAGGGCGTGGACGCCGGCTTCATCTACCTGAGCTCCCCCGAGAGCGGCATCCCCGCCGGCTACTACCGGCTGCGCACCACCGCCAGCGATCGCGACATCCGCGTGGGCAGCTACCCGGGCATCGTCAGCCTCGTCAACCTCGAGGGCAAGGTCGTCACCGTGGTGCCGGCCACCATCGACACCTTCTCCGTCTCGGTGCCCAAGCCGCTCCCCTTCGAGCGCACGCTGATGGATGCGCAGATCGCCTCCGAGGGCCAGACCCTGCTGCGCCCCTACCTCACCATCACCATCAAGATCCGCTGCCCGAACGGCTCCACCATCACCATCACCATCCGCATCTGAGTTCCCACTCCGATGCATGAGACAGGCGTGCCCCACCGCTCCACCGGCGGGGCACGCCTGCGACTCCTCCAGACATTCCCAAGCGACGCCTGACGTGATGGGATAGCTGCACTCGAACCCTGGAAGCCCCCTTCCAGGGTTTCGCCGTGTAGAGGAACCCTCCGTCATGAGTGTCCGGTCCACCAAGCCGCAACCCCCTCCCGCGGCATTTCCCCGGCCAGGTACCTCGCAGGGCCCCACGGTTCGCCCCCTCCAGCAGCAAGCCCCCCAGAAGGAACCTGCCAAGGCGGATTCCGGAAAGGGCTCTCCCCAGGCGGGAGGTGCAGCAGCCAAGGGCGGAGCCAAGGGCAAGGGCGGCCCTGCCGCAGGGGGCGCGCAAGGCCAGGAGGGCCTGGCCGGCGGCTCGCTGGGCACGGCCAGTGGCGGCTTCGACGGCCTGCAGGAGAGAAATGATCCCTCCGGCCGCGCCGCACTCGAGCGCCTCCAGGGACAGGGCACGCAGGCCCCGCCCTACGGTCAAGAGCGGACGGCCCAACAGGCGCCAGCTCCTGTAGCGCCGGAGGTCCCCCAGCAGCAGCGCAAGGTGACGGAGCGCGAGAGCACCACCGGCGAGCGTCCTGCACTGGGTGGCCGCGCGAAGCTGCGCAGCGTCGTCATCGAGCGGCTGCTCAACGGCATGAAGGACGCGCACGAGCGGCTGACCAACTTCGCCAAGAATCCGGGCCGGCTCGGAGTCGTCAACCTGAGCCTGACTCTCTCGGAGAGCGCGTTCACCCACCTGCTCTGGAAGGAACCGAGCACCATTCCCGCGCGCAAGGCGACCCTGCTCAACATCCTGGGCATGCCCCCCTCCACGGGCGATGCGGCCATCATCCGCGAGCTCATGGCGGAGGTTCACCTGGGCTTCGAGGAGTTCCAGGCCAGCCCCCAGGGCATCGAGGCCTGGCAGCGCTACGACGAAGTGCTCCAGCGCTACGAGGCCATGGGGGTGCAGCCCGTGGTACCGGGCCATGACACCGGCCCCATGCTGGCCGATCTCCAGCGGCTGAAGATTCCCTATAACCTGGACTTCACCCGCTCACTCCTGCTGCACCCGCTGCTGATAGGCGTGGCGCTCGAGCCCGACGAGGGCTCGGCCGACTTCGTCATGGTGGCCGGGTTGACGGTGGCGGAGCTCGGCGCGCTCATCGCCCACATGCGCCGCCTCAACCCCCGGCTCACCAACAAGCACGTGCGCCAGTTGCTCTACCTGGCCACCGCGGACAAGAGGACCGGCGGCCGCAAGCGGCTGGCGGATCCCGACACGAAGGATGTGCAGGAGCTGGCCAAACAGCTCCTGCGCCTCCAGGTCACCCACCACCTCGCCGTTTGAGCCTCAGCCCACGGGGTTGACGAAGGGGTTGAGCCAGTACTCCTCCTCCTCCTGCCTCCGCGCCTCCTCCTCCTGCTTCTGCGCGGCGACCTGCTCGGGTGTGAGCGCCTGCGGAGGAGTGAAGCCCTCGTCGTCAATCTTCAGCTCGCCGATCTGGTGCTGATCATCCGTGGCGACGTCGATGATGCTCTTGATGACGAAGCCGCCGAAGCCGATGGCCGCGCCGAGGACCGGTGCGCCCATGAGGGCCGCACCGATGGCTCCGGCGCCCGCGATGATGTCCACGCCGCCCTTGGCGAGCTGGCCCGTGAGGCCCGTCTCGAGCCCCTCCTTGACGTTCATCGCGCCCTCCCAGATGCCGGCGACGCCGCCCACCACGGCTCCCGCCGTGCCCATGCGCTCGAACACCGACAACCCGGCCCAGGGCTTGATGGCCGCGCTCGCCGCCGCGGTCGTCTCCAGTGCCGAGCCTCCGAGCTGGAAGCCCGCCAGGGCCGCAGCGGGCGCGTCCTTCTCCTTGATGGCGTCGGCCAACGAGATGCCCGCGCCCACCATGCCCGTGACGCCGACGAGCCCCTCGAACGTCTTGGTGGCGTTCTTGGCGCCCCGGAGGGCGTCGTCGACCTTGCTCCCGAGCGCGGCCTGGGAGTTCAGGTACTTCTCACGCAGGCCCGAGCCGACCACCGAGCCCTCGGCCATGGCCTTCGAGGTGGCCGCGGCCGTCACCGCCAGGTTCTCCTCGTCCTCGCTCTGGAACTGCCCGGCCGCGGTGATGTCACGCACCTCGCCCTGGGCGTTCTGGAACGTGAGCCGATCGCCGTTCTCGTTCACCTCATGCACGGCGGTGCCCGCCGGACCGCTCGCCTCACTCCGGATGCTGAGGTCCTTCAAGCCGTCAGCGGTCTGCAGCGAGACGTGCTCCTGCTTGGAGGAGGTCTGCTTGAGGTCCTTGTCCTGGAACTTGCTGTCCGTCTTCTCCGTGTACTTCGTGCCCTCCGCCGTCTGCTCCGCGGTCCGGGTGTAGTGGTGCTCCTGACTCGAGCCGTCCCGGTCCTGACGGATGACGTCCAGTTGGTCCAGCTTGCCATCCGCGCCGTACTTGCTCGTGGACTGGCCGCTCACGTCCACCAGGTCCTTGCCGTCCGGTGAGAACGTCTTGCCGCCGTAGTTCTCCGTCACCGTGTTGCCCTCGCGGTGGCGAATCGTGCTGATGGAGGCGTTGGGCGCTCCCTCCACGAAGGTCTGCGAGGCGTAGGTGTTCGGATCCTTCTTCATCTCCACCAGCCAACGCTTCGGAGCCTGCTCCGGCTCGTAGGCGTCGTTGTTGGCGTCGAACTTCTGCTCCCAGCCGCTGTCCTTGTGCGCCTGGCGCAGGTTCGTCAGGTCCGCGCGGTTGTGGGGCTGGTTGCCGCCCGCGGCCTTGGCGTACTCGGCGGTCTCCAGCTTGCCGTTGCCGAAGATGAGGTCCGAGTCCGTGGTGTACTCGTCCTTCATCTCCTTATCCACGATGGAGGTGGCCTGGGTCTCCCCCTGGGAGAAGCGCTCGATCTTCTGGTACGCGGGCAGCGCCTGCTGGCCGTCCTGGGGCGCCGCGATGGAGTAGGACTTCGTCGTGGCGCGGTCGATGGGCTGGCCGTCCTGGAAGGCCCCCTTGAGGTAGCCATCGATATAGGACTTGTCCTGCTGCTGGGAGTAGGTCGTCTCGCTGCCCTTCACCGTGCCCTGGCTCTGCGCGTACTCCTCCACCGTGAGCTGGCCCTGGCCGGCGGCCACCCAGTTGCCGTTGCCGTCCTTCTCGCCCACCCGGTTGTCGGTATAGGTGAACTTCCCATCGCGGGACTGTTCGATGTCATCCAGCGATGGCTGGGTGTCCATCTCGCTTGCCTGGCTCTGCCACTGCGCGTTGCGCACTCGCGTGCCGCCATCCGCCGTCACCTCCGTGCGGGTGCGGGTGTTCACTCCGTCCTTGAAGCCCTGGGACTCCAGGCTCACCGAGCCGTCCGCTCCGCGCGTGGCCCGCGTGCGCTCCACGATGTTGCCCTGCGCGTCCTTGCGCACCATCTCCGCTTCGTTGTCGTTGATCTTGGTGACCGAGGCCCCCTCTGGCAGCTGCCCCGTGCCGTTGATCAGATCGTTGGTCTGCTGGGAGGTCTCGTTCTTCAGCGCGTTCTGCATCTCCGAGACCTTGGTGCGATCCTCCGCCACCGTCTGGACGTTCACGTCCGCCTCCGCGCGCTGCTCACCGGTCAGCGTCTGGGAGTTCGACGTGTTGGCCGCGGCGTTGACGGTGAGCACCTCCTTGTTGGCGATCTCCTCGGGCGCGCCGATCTCCTGGGGCGCGCCGATCTCAGGGATCCCTTCCACCTCGGGGCCAGCCGAGGGCTTCGCCAGGAGGTTCACCGCACCGCGCTTGGGTGTGCCTTCCAACTCAAAGGAGTCCTTCCGCACTGCCCCAGTGAGCGTGCCGGCCGCCGTCTGCACCGCATTCGCGGGCTTCTGAGCGCCCTGCGACTGCTGGGGCCCGCTGGTGGCCGGCTTGACCTCCTTCTTCGGCGGCGGGGGCGGCGGCGGAGGTGGGCGAGAAGTCGTGCGAATGGCCATGGTCGTCTTTGCACTCCAAGAAGGGGATTTTCGTAACGTTACGATCCGAGCCGACACCGCGGCTCGGAAACCTCTGTGACCAGGCGCCCCACCCGTCCTCGTGGGGCGCCCCTCTGCTCTTCGTCAGAGCCTCAGTTGTTCGTGTTGGCGAAGGCGTTGAGCCACGCCTCTTCCTCCGCCTGCTGCCGATCCAGCTCCTCCTGATGCCGCTGCTCGGCGACCTGCTCGGGCGTCTGGGGCTGCGGAGGCGTGAAGCCCTCGTCATCGATCCGCAGCTCGCCGATCTGGTGCTGATCGTCGGCGACCATGTCGATGATGCTCTTGATGGCGAAGCCTCCGACGCCGATGGCCGCGCCGAGCACCGGCGCCCCCAGCAGCGCCGCGCCGATGGCTCCGGCGCCCGCGACGATGTCCACGCCGCCCTTGGCGATCTGGCCCGTGAGGCCCGTCTCGAGCCCCTTGTCGACGTTGGTGGCGCCCTCCCAGATTCCGGCGGCCCCGCCCACCACGGCGCCCGCGGCTCCGAGCTGCTCGAACGCCTTCAACCCGCTCAGTGGCTTGACGGCCGCGCTCGCCGCGGAGGTCAGCTCCATGGTCGCGCCCGCCATCTGGGTGGACGCCAGACCGATGGCGGCCTTGTCCTTGTCCTTGACGGCCTGGCCCATGGAGATGCCCGCAGCCACGATGCCCGTGGCGCCCACGAGCCCCTCGAACACCTTGGTGGCTCCCTTGGCGGCATTCAGGGTGTCGCCCAGCTTGTTGCCGAGCGCGGCCTGCGCGGTGAGGTACTTCTCCGTCAACCCCGAGACAACCACGCCGCTCTCGGCGAGGGCCTTCGAGCCGGCCGCGGCCGTGGCCGCCAACGTGGACTCCTGCTCGCTGCGGAACTCATTCGGGTTGGTGATGTCCCGCGGCTCGGAGTCTCCCTGGGCCTGGACCTTGAGGTGGTCGCCGTTCGCGTCCACGTCGTGGATGGCGGTGCCATCCGCGTTGGTCGCCTCGCTGTGGATGCTGATGTCCTTCAAGCCATCAGCGGTCTGCAGCGAGACGTGGTCCAGCTTGGTGGTGGTCTGCTTGTTGTCCTTGTCCAGGTACTTGCTGTCCGTCTTCTCCGTGTACCTGGTGCCCTCCGCCGTCTGCTCCGCGGTCCGGGTGTAGTGGCTCTCCTGGCTCGAGCCGTCCCGGTCCACACGGGTGACGTCCAGCTGGTCCAGCTTGCCGTCCGCGCCGTACTTGCTGGTGGAGCTGCCGTTCACGTCCACCAGGTCCTTGCCGTCCGGCGAGAACGTCTTGCCGCCGTACGTCTCCTTCACCGTGTTGCCGTCGCGCTGGCGCAGGGTGCTGATGGAGGCGTTGGGCGCTCCCTCCACGAAGGTCTGCGAGGCGTAGGTGTTCGGATCCTTCTGCATCTCCACCAGCCAGCGCTTCGGCGGCTGCTTGTTCTCACCGACGTCGTTGTTGGCGTCGAACTGCGCCTCCCAGCCGCTGTCCTTGTGCTCCTGGCGCAGGTTCGCCAGGTCCGCGCGGTTGTGCGACTGGTTGCCGATCGCCTTGTCGTACTCGGCGTAGTGCCCCTCCACCGGGAAGCCCGGCTCTACGTAGAGCGGGGTGTCGGTGCTGTTCTCGTTCTTCATCTCCTTGTCGACGATGGACGTGGCCTGGAGGTCGCCCTGGGAGAAGCGCTCGATCTTCTGGTACTGCGGAGTCGGCTGCGTGCCGTCCTCCTTGGGCGCCTCGATGGAGTAGGTCTTCGTGGTGGCGCGGTCGATCTGGCCATCCTTGAAGGCGCCCTGGAGGTAGCCGTCGATGTAGTCCTTGTTGTTCTGCGAGGTGTAGGTCGTCTCGCTGCCCTTCACCGCGCCCTTGCTCTGCGCGTACTCCTCCACTGTGAGCTGGCCCTGACCCGCAGCCACCCAGTTGCCGGTCGCGTCCTTCTCGCCCACCCGGTTGTCGCTGTAGGTGAACTTCCCGTCGCGCGACTGCTCGATGTCATCCAGCGACGGCTGGGTGTTCATCTCGCTCGCCTGGCTCTCCCACTGCGCGTTGCGCACTCGCGTGCCGCCATCCGCCGTCACCTCCGTGCGCGTGCGCGTGTTCACTCCATCCTTGAAGCCCTGGGACTCCAGGCTCACCGAGCCATCCGTCCCGCGCGTGGCCCGCGTGCGCTCGACGATGTTGCCCTGCGCGTCCTTGCGGATCAGCTCCGCTTCGTTGTCATTGAGCTTGGTGACCGAGGCACCTTCGGGTAACTGCCCCGTGCCGCCGATGATGTCGTTGGCCTGCTGGGTGGTCTCGTTCTTCACCGCCGTCTGCGTCTCGGTGATCTGGGCGCGATCATCCGCCACGGTCTGAACGTTCACATCCTGCGCGGCCCGCTCCTCACCGGTCACCGCCGACTGGGTGTTCGGCGTGGTGACGGCGGCGCTTTGCGTGGTGGTCACCTCAGGAGTGGTCACCGCGGCCTTGACCTGGGGAGTCCCCGTGGGCGTGCCGATCTCCTTGGGGAGCTCAGCCTCGGGGAGCACGTCCACCGAGGAGGTGCCCTCGGGCTTCGCCAACAGGCTCACCGCGCTGCGCTTCGCGGTGCCTTCCACCGTGAAGGCGTCCTTCTGCTGCTCGAGCTGGGTCTGGGTCGGCTGCGCGGGCGTGGCCGCCGTGGTCCCGCTGGGCAGCGTCGCCGTGGCCGTGGCCGTCTCGGTCTTGGCCGTCTCGGTGGCCTTCTGCACGCCCTCGGTGAGCGTGGCGGTCGCCGTCTTCGCTGTGTCCGCTGGCTTCTTCGTGTCCTCGGCCGTCTTCAGCCCGCTGGTGGCCTGCTTGACCTCCTTCTTCGGCTCCTGCTTGACCTCCTTCTTCGGCGGCGGGGGAGGCGGCGGAGGTGGGCGAGAGGTCGTGCGAATGGCCATGGCGTCCTTGAACTCGGGAGAGGGGGTATGCGGATGTAAGGACAACTCCGGCCCTGGGTTTGCGGACTTTTCCGACAGAGCCAGTTAGTTGGAATATTAGGCTGTGAACGTTCACATGGCAATGAATTTTGTAACGTTACGAACCCAGCGGATTTCCCGCGTCAGTAGACCTTGAGCAGCCGCGCCCGGTATTCGAAGCGCGAGCGCTCCATCACCTTCTCGGGCTGGAAGATCAGATCCAACGGGAGCGAGAGCTGCCCCGCGGCCAGGGAGGAGACGGCCTTCATCATCTCTGGGGGCGTGTAGAGCCAGCCCTCCACCTGCCACTGGGTCCGCAGGAAGTCGCGTCCCCGGAGCGCCATCTCGGGAGGAGGCGTCATCCCTCCGAGCGCGCCCGGGACGACGCGCAGCACGAAGGCATCGAAGCGATCATTGCCGGAGAGCTCGGTGAGCTTCGCATCCAGCAGCTCGCCGTTCCGGGCCTGGCGCACCTCGAGGGTGACGGTGAGGAGGGCGCTTCGGTTGTTCAGCGCGTCGAGCGTCTCGCGCGCCTGCGCCATGATGCGCAGCCGGTTCGCCGCGGGCTCGTTCCCGAACAGCTGCGCGAGCTTTTCACTCTGCTGGGGAACCGGAGGGGGTGTTCCTCCTGGGTTCCCCGTCTTGGCGTACTGCTCGGCGGCCTGCGTGTAGCTCTTCACGATGCCCGCCATGGGGTTGCGGATCCCCAGGTCCCGAGCATCACCCCCCTCGGTCTTTCCCAGCGCACCTTCCATGGAGCCGCGGACCGCATCGAAGTAGGGGTGCTGGCCGATCCCCCCCGCGCGGGCCGAGGCGGCTCCGTCGTCCGCCCAGTCCTGGACGCGCGCGGTGAGCCGCTCCCCCGTCTCGGCAATGGACTCGGGCTCCAGGGACGGATCCCCCGGGTGCAAGGTCCGCCCTCGGGACTCTGGCTCCGCGGGAGAACCCGCGCCGGGAACGCCCGCGGGCCACGAAGGGACGAGTACCAGCTTGCGCGGAGCATCCCCCTCCCCTGCCCCCGCTGCGGGACGCTCCTCCCGAGGCGGCTGAGGCGGGGTGGGCTCGGCAGTGCTGGGACGCTCAGCGACAGGCTCGGCGGGCTTCTGCCTGCGCGCGGGCCGGATGACAGAGCGGGGAGGGCTCGGCGCATGGGTCGCGGGAGCCTGCGGGGGAGGCGGTGAGGCGAGCGGTACGTCCGTGAAGTCCAGCTCCACGAGGTTCGGCTGCGCACGCTCGGCCACGGGGCTCGGCCTCTCGGAGGCTCGGGGCTCGGAGAGCCACAACCATAGCGCGATGGCCAGGTGCAGGAGCACCGAGGCCAGGAGTGCAGGGGCAAGCCTGAGGCGAGAGGGGCCGGGCTTCATACCCCTCAAAAATGACCCAAATGGCTCGTGCCCGCCAGGGGTCAGGGGCGGCAGCCTGGTTCCCCCTGTCTCTTATAAAGCCCGCTGGCGCCGGGGGCCCTTCAGGGGGAGCTCCAACGTGGCCGTGGCCCCCTTCCCCACCCCATCGCTCTCCAACATGAGGCGGCCGCCCAGGAGCGTCGCCGCGAGCGCGCTGGAGTGCAGGCCCAGGCCGTGCCCGCCCTCTCGCGTCGTGTAGCCCTGGGAGAAGAGCCGATCGCGGCTCTCCGGCGCGATCCCCATCCCGGTGTCCGAGATCTGGATCCGCGCGAAGTCCCCCTCCGCCGTGAGCCGCACGTGCATGTGCCGCTCCCCCTCGGGCAGGGCCCCCATCGCGTTCTTCGCGTTGCTGATGAGGTTGACGAGGATCTGCAGCACCTTGTGCTTGTCCAGGAGCACCGTGGGCAGGGTCACCAGCTCCTGGGTGACGTCGACGCCGTGGCGCCGGAGGGCCGGCATCTGGATGCTCAGCGCATCCCCGACGAGGTTGGAGAGCTCACACTCCTCGGTGATGATCGTGCTGCGAGCGTAGGTCTGCTGGACCTGCACGATGGCCCGGATGTGCTCGATGTGCTTGCCCATCTCCTTCATGCTCTCGCGGAGCGAGTTCCGCTCGAGGAGCAGCTGATCCGTGAGCGCGAAGAGATAGTCCGCGAGCTGGATGCCCTTGGGCTCCTGGGTGAGGAACGTAGCCAGGTCGCCGCGGCGCTCCTCGAGCAGGGCCATGGCCTGCTTCAACCGCTCCATGTGGATGCTGCCCGCCGTCGCCTCCATCACCTCCAGGTTGATGACGGCGCTGGTGAGGACGTTGCCCACGTTGTGGAGCACGTTGACGGCCACCTCCGCCATGCCGGCCGCACGGGCCGTCTCCACCACCTGGGCCTGCGCCTGCTTGAGCTCGCGCGTGCGCTCTTCCACCCGCTTCTCCAGCTCGTCATTGGCGCGGCGAAGGGCGGCCTCGGTGCGCTGGATCTCCCCGTAGAGGCGGGCATTCTCGATGGAGATGGCAGCCTGAGAGGCCAGATGCCCGAGCAGGGAGATGCGCGACGGCGTGAAGGCGTTGGTGGCGAGGTTGTTCTCCAGGAAGAGCACACCGCGGAACTCGTCTCGCCGCAGCAGGGGCAGACAGAGCACGGAGCGGGCGTGACTCTGCTCGAACCAAGGGTCCGCCGAGAAGGCGTGAGGCTGGGAGGCGTCGCCGATGAGCACGTGCTCGCGTGAGCGCTTGACGTAGGAGATCAGCGTCCACGGAAGGGAGTGCTCGCCCGAAGCCGCGGTGGAGTCCTTCCCCGAGGTGCCGAAGATGGCCGCCACCTCGAGCTTGTCGCTGCCCGGCAGCAGCAGGGCCCCGCGCTGGGCCCCCGCATTCTCGATGGCCACGCGCAGCAGCGTGGCTCCCAGCCGCCCGAGGACCATCTCGCCGGAGATGGCCTGCTGGGCCTTCACCACGGTGAGCGCGTCGATCTGCGTGGAGTCCGTATCGGCGACGGTCGACTCGCGGGAGGAAGCCGGGCGGAGGTGGGGCCACTGGGCATCCAGCTGCCGGACCTTCCCGCGCGCACCCCAGCTCACGTAGGCCTCGCGGGCCTTCTGCGCGTAGGGCTCCGCGAGGGTGGGCACCCGCTGCTCGAACCAGAAGCGGGCCGCGAGCTCGCACGCGAGGGCCACGTTCTGGATGAAGCCGTGCTCGCGCGCCGACTGGTACGCCGCCTCGTAGGCATGCAGGGCCTCCACCGTCTGGCCCGTGATGCGGGCCAGCTCCGCGGAGACCATCCGCTCCGGCGCCAGGAACGTGGATGGACAGTTGGCGGCCCACTCCGCGAGTTGCTGCTGGTGCCGCCGCAGCGTCTTGAGCGCCGCGGGCCGCTCCTCCGTTGGCAGGTTCTTGAAGACCGCCGTCAGCGAGAGGGCGTGGAAGAGGTGCAGATCCAGCAGCTGGATGTGGCTGAGCATGGACCAGGCCAGCTCCGTGGCCTTGGGAGCCAGCGCGAGGGCTTCGTCGTACGCGCCACACATGAAGCGGGACTGGATCTTCGTGAGCCAGTAGCAGCAGCGCGTGGCGCTCATCCGCTCGGGAGTCAGCGTGGCCTCGAAGGCGGCCTCGTCGAAGCCCTCGCCATTCAGGGTGCTGAACGAGTCCGAGAGCCCTCGGAGCTGCTGCACATAGCGCTGGGTGAAGTGGATGGTGTCCTGCATGTCCACGAAGCCCGCCTTGCGCACAAAGGCCAGCCGCGCGACGGACTCCTGCCAGACTTCGTCCAGCGCATGCCCCATGTGGAGGCGGTTCGTGACGATGTGGTTGCAGCAATAGCCCGCAACCTGGAAGTCACTCGTCTGGATGCCGAACTGGAAGGCCTTGCTGATGAGCGCCTGCGCCTCGGTGAGCGGGTGGGTGAAGTAGCTGATCGTCTCCAGGCAGATGAGCGCCTTGCCGCGGAAGGCACCCAGCTGGTGGCGCTCGACGAGATCGCACGCGAGCTTGCCGAAGGCATAGCCCTCCGCATACCGCTTGAAGTAGGGCCCCAGCACCAGCCCGTACCCGGCGTACCCGTCGATGGAGGCGTTCACGTTGCCGCGCGCGAGGCTGAGGGCAACCATCCGGCTCAGGTGGAGGATGAGCAGGTGGGGGTTCGTGTAGAACGTGGAGGTGAGCATGGCGCCCAGCACCGTCATCACCGCTTCCAGCTCCGGATCCTTCACGAGGGGCAGCTCCACGAGGCTCTCGATGGAGCGGTTGCCCAGCAGGGCCTTCACCTCCTCGTTGGACTTCTCCACCTCCTCCCAGGTGGGGTGCGCCGGCAGCGGCGTGCCCAACAGCTTCAGGCCCTCCAGCAGGCAGTCACAGGACTCCTGGATCTCCCCGCGGGCGACGTGGATGTCACTCTTCAGCTTGTAGACGGTGGACAACTGCGTGGGGGTGCGCGCCCGGGGCCGCAAGTCGTCCACCAGGCGCCGCGCCTCGACGGTGTTGCCGAGCATGAACTCGCAGCCCGCCTTATCGAGTTGCAGCTTGAAGGCCAGCTCCGGATCCTTCTGCCAGGGGTCTCCCGGGAGGAGCTGGAAGGCCGTGGTGTAGTAGTCGATGGCCGAGCTGAGCGCCGTCGAGTCCTTGGCCTTCTGCCCGGCCTCCGCGTTCAGGCGTGCCACGCGGTGGCGCTCCTCGTCGCTGTCGAGCAGCACGACTCCGGCATTGAACTGACTCACGACATCGAAGAGCTTCTCGCGCACCTCCTCGGGCGAGAGGCTGGACAGCAACAGCCGGCCGATGCGCAGGTGCACGGCCTTGCGCTCCTCCTCGGGGATGAGGGCGTAGGCGGCCTGCTGGATGCGATCGTGCAGGAAGCGGTACTGATCCGGGCCCGCGCGCACCAGCATGCCCTCCAGGAACGCGGGCTCCAGGCCCTGCTCCACCTCGGCCGGGTCGAGGATGTTGGAGATGATGCGCAGCATCGAGAGCGAGAAGGTGTTGCCCACGCACGCGGCCAGCCGCAGCAGGTGCTGTGTCACCGAGGGGAACTGGCGCAGCTTGCTCGCCATGAAGTCGACGACATTGTCCGAGTAGCCCTTGGCCCGGACGGCCTCGGCATCCCACCGCCAGGCGCCCTGGGGAGTGCGCACCAGCAGCCCGTCCTGGTTGAGCGTCAGCAGGAACTGCAACAGGAAGAAGGGATTGCCCCCCGTCTTCTCCCGCGCCAGCACCGAGAGCGGATGGACGATGTCCACCCCGGCCTGAGGCAGCGTGTCGGCGACGAACTGCTCCACCTCCGAGAGGCTCAGCGGCTCCAACTGGATGTCCGTCATCCGCGCGCCGGCCCCGCGCAGCTCTCCCAGCACCTGGGTCAACCGATGCGCCGGCCCCACCTCGTTGTCGCGGTAGGCGCCAATCAACAGCAGCGGCGGCGTCTCGAGGTGAGTGAGCAGGTGCTGAAGGAGCCGGAGGCTGGCCAGGTCCGCCCACTGGAGATCATCCAGGAAGACGACGAGGGGGTGCTCCTCGGTGGCGAAGACGCCGAGGAACTGGCGGAACACCCGGTTGAAGCGGTGGACCGCCTCGGCCGGAGGCAGCTCCGGGACGGGAGGCTGCTTGCCCACGACGAGCTCGAGCTGTGGCACCGCATCCACGAGGAGCTGCCCCAGCCCCTCCCACGCCTTCAGCAGGTGTTCGCGCCAGCGAGCCAGCTCCTCATCGGTCCCCGCCAGCAGCTGCTGCGTCAGCCCTCGAATGGCCTGGGACAGGGTGGCGTAGGGGATGGCCTGCTGGAACTGATCGAACTTGCCGCTGAGGAAGAAGCCACGCTGGCGCACCACGGGCTTGTGCAGCTCATTCACCACGGCGGACTTGCCAATGCCCGAGTAGCCGCGCACGAGGATGAGCTCCGGCCGCCCGCCACGCGCCACGCGCTCGAATCCCTGGAGCAGGACCGCCGCCTGGGCATCACGCCCATACAGGCGCTGCGGGAGCTGGAAGTGCGTGGGGTGATCATTCCTCCCCAGCGGGAAGTCCTCGCTCACGCCCCGGCGCAGCGCATTCAGGCACCGCTCGAGGTCCGCCTTGAGCCCGTCGGCGCTCTGGTAGCGCTCCTCGGCCACCTTGGCCAGCAGCTTCATGACAATCTCGGACACCACCAGCGGCAGGCCCGGGATTCGCTCGATCGGCGGCAAGGGGGAGATGGCCATGTGGGCATGGAACCACTCGAGCGCATCGCGGCCGTGGAAGGGACGGGTGCCCGTCAGCACCTCGTAGAGCGTCACGCCCAGCGAGTACAGGTCGGTCCGGTAGTCCACCGAGCGATTCATGCGCCCGGTCTGCTCGGGAGACATGTAGGCCAGCGTTCCCTCCACCAACGAGGCCGGGGCGGCATCCACGTGCTCGACGAGCTGGAAGGTGGCGATGCCGAAGTCGATCAGGCACGCCCCTCCGCTGGGGGTGATGATGATGTTGGAGGGCTTGATGTCCTTGTGGATGACGCCGCGGCGGTGCAGCTCGGCCAGGGTGCCGGCCAGGGCGATGCCCAGCTCCAGCGCGCGCCCCAGCTCGAAGGGCTTGCCGGTCAACTCGGACAGCGGCACGCCCTCCACCGACTCCATGAGGAGCACGGGCCGATCGTGGACGCGCTCACAGGCGTGGACCCGGGTGATGCCATGCACGTCGTGCAGGCGCTGGAGGATGCCGAACTCCCGGCGATAGCGCTCGGTCTCGCGCGGCCCGAGGGAGGAGGCCACGGGCGTCTTGAGGATGAGAGACAGGCCATCAGTGTCTCGAACCACCCGGAAGAGCAGGCTGTTACTGGTGGCCTTGATCGAGCCTCGCAGCGTGTAACCAGGAATGTTCAACATGATGGATGTGCTCTCGAAGTCGGGCCGAGCCGCGGGGATCAACCTGGGCTGCTCATCATCCAGGCGGGCGCGGAGACAGCGGCAGACTCGTCATGACAGTGGATCCAAATCCGCCCCCCGGTTCAGATCGCACTGTGGCTGTTGAAAGCATACCCCATGACCGTTGGACTCGATCAACGGAGGGGAAACGCCCACCTGCCCAACTAAGGACGCGGCGTCTCGCTTCCGTTGACGGGGCGTGCTGGCTCGCAGAGGTAGCAGAGTCGGAGCGCGAGCTGTTCATCCCAACCCGCCCGGTAGTCTTCGCAGCGCCGCCCAGTCAGGTTGTGGAGCGCCTGGGTGACATCAGCCAGCTCTCCGCCCTGCTCTGCCTGATCCGCAGCGTACCCGGCGAAGTCCGCGTCCGTGGCGTACCAGAACACGCAGAAGCCAGGCTCCTGCCGCACCCGACCGTGGGTGTACTGGAGCCACCCGAAGAGCAGCGGGTCCGCGTCGACGGTGCGGCGCAGGCTGGCGTTCATGAAGTTCATCAGCGGCCACGAGGGAGCCAGCAGCCCGCCGAACGCAGCACCCTCGCGAGCGAGCGTGGCCTCGATGCGCCGCTGGCCCTCCCTGTCCACGAGGGGTTGGAGCCAGCGCCAGGGAGGGGTGCCGAACCTCCGCTCGTGGAAGCTGTCGCGGTAGGGCCTGCAGGCGGCGTAGAGGTTGAACAGGGCGATGCCCCAGAGCGCGACGAGGGGCACGAGGACTGCGTGGCTCGCCCGAGGCTTCCGCTGCCCCCACTGCACGAGGGCCTGAGCTGCGAGCGCGGAGATCAGGACCAGCGCCGCGCCGAAGACCAGGACCATGCCGTGCAGGTGGTACTTGAAGAGGTAATACTCCGGCTTGAACCCCATCCGCAGATAGAGGAACTGGATGAAGGTGTTGATGGCTCCGAAGACTCCCGCATACCGGGCGAGCCGGGCCCCCTCGGCACCGAGTGGCAGTCCCATCCGGCGCGCGGCGAACGGGAGGATCAGCAGCAGCACCGTCAGAAAGGCCTCGCCCCGGATCATCGCGTGGATCTCAGGCGCGATGATGGCGCCCCAGACCGGGTGCAGCTGCCAGAGGGTCCGGTAGGCAAAGGCCGCGGCCCCACCGAGCCCGACAGCCAGCGCGATCAGCCCCCAGCGCAGGCGCTTGGAGTGCGACACCCCGCCCGCCTCGACGGCCGTGAGCACGGCGCTGACGGCGGCCACGTCTCCCAGGTTGAGCCCATAGGTGAACCGGTGGAGGACGATGGCGAACAGGAGCATCGCCACGCGCAGCGCACGCGTGCGGCTCAGCCCGAAGAGCACCCAACAGAGGACGGTGGGAACCAGCCCGAACAGGTGGACATAGAACCCGTCGGCCTGATGGTAGTGCAGCACCCGGAAGAGGATGTTGGTCCCCAGCACTCCGAAGCCGGCCAGAAAGAGCCACTGGGCCAGCCTCGCGGGCGCCTTGCCTCTGTCAGCCCCCGCGCGAGACACGGCCGCGAGCGCCGCCAGCAGGCAGAGCGTCACCAGCAGGGGAATCGCGTAGAAGCCGGCGCGGAATGACTCGAAGGCATCCAGGCCGAAGAACACCTCCAGCCAGTGCGTGAGCGCATAGAAGGTGACGAACTTCTGGTAGGTGTCCGGCTCGGTCTCGATGAAATGACGCTTGAGGGAGACGTGGTTGCCCGCGTCGCCGCCTCCCACGGACACCATGCCCTCGAAGGCGGGCGTGTACAGCGCCCAGACGACGATGACCATGGCCGCGGCGAGTACCAACACCGACTGCACGAGCAGGAACCGATCCTCCACCTTCGGCCTTCCGCTCAGGAAGACCAGGGCCAGGACAGCTCCCGCGACGATGACTCCCAGGCCCAGGCCCGTGGAGATGCCGACGCCGAGCGCAGCCCGAAAGAGCCCGGACAGCAACAGTGGGAACACGAGCAGCAGCGGCAACAGCAACAGCACTCCTGCCCCTGCCCCGCTCTCGCCCTCCTGAAGCTCGGCCGGGGCATCCAGGAAACCCAGGGCCCGGCTCAGCCGATCGCGCAGTGCGTGCACGGTGATTGCCATGCGCTCAGCCCCCGACCAGGGATCTCACCCGAAGCCCCAGCAGCGCGGTGGTCACCTTGACCATGAAGCGAATGCTCTTCAGCCCGCTCAGGCTCGAGACGCCCTGCGTGCGCGGGCTCATCTCCACCAGGTGCTCGTCGATCCGCAGCCCCCGGAGCGCGAGCAACGCGATCGACTCGGGCTCGGGGTACTCGTCCGGCATGGAGCGCAGCAGCGCCTGCACGGCCCGCCGTGAGTACACCCGGAAGCCCGACGTCGGATCACTCACCCGCGCGGACCTGCCGAAGAGTCCCAGGACGAAGGTGACCACCACGCCACCCGCGCGCCGCAGCCGCGTGGTGCTCCGCAGCGGATTCGAGACCGCATCCGCCGTGGGCTCGGGCGCCGCGAAGCGCGAGCCGATGAGCAGATCCGCTCCCTTGCGCGCCGCGACGGCGGCCAGCCGGGGAATCTCTTCGATTGGATGCTGGCCATCGGAGTCGCACTGGACGACGTAGTCCGCGCCCACGCTGCGGGAGATCTTGAACCCCGTCAGCAGCGCCCCGGCGACGCCCACGTTCGCGCTGTGGGTGACATGGTTGTGCGGCGCGAGCGTCTTCAGCAGGTGGGGCGTCTCGTCCGTCGAGCCGTCGTCCATCACGCAGAAGGTGAAGCGCTCCGGCCCGTCCACCTTCGCCTCGAGCGCCTTGAGCCGGGAGAGGACCTGCGGCAGCGAACCGGCCTCGTTGTAGCAAGGCAGGATGACCAGGATCTTGCAGCTGCCCCCTTCGAGGCTCCGTGCGCCCTGCTCCGGGAACGTCCGAGCCGCGAAGCTCGTGGTGAGCTCGGCGATCTGCCGGGAGAAGCGCTGGTTCTCGGCCTGCTGCTCCACCATCTGGAAGAACAGGAACATCATCATCCCGCCGAGCACGAAGTTGCTGACGAGCTCGATGCCCAGCACGCGGATCAGCGGCCGGAACAGGTTGGGGCTGATGGCCGCGGTGAGCAGGAACAGCGCCACCAGCCACCAGATCAGCGAGTTGCGCGCTGGGAGGCGGTGGCCGAACTGCGAGAACAGGAGGGTGAAGAATCCCGCGGCGAGCAGGACGACGATCAGGGACATGTGCTCCTTGCGCTCTAAGGCCCTCCGCGCTTGCACAACAAGCACTTTCTACGCACGGGCCCCCAAATTTCCAGGGGTTCCATCGGCAACCCGCGCCCCTACTTGCGGAGGAGCCGCCGGAACTCGCCCGGCGTCTGCGAGTAGATGCGGTGGAAGGCCCGGTTGAATGCTCCGGACGACTCGTACCCGACGGCGCTGGCGATCTCCGCGATGCCGTGCTCTCCCTCGCGCAAGAGGCAGCCCGCTTTGTACATCCTCCAGCGCGTCAGGTATTCGAGCGGCGCCTCTCCGATCTGCTCCTTGAAGCGCAGCGCGAACACGGAGCGCGACATGCCCGCGACCCGGGCGAGCTCCTCGACCGACCAGGGATGCGCGGGCGCGTGGTGCATCGCACGCAGCGCAGTTCCCAGCGGTGAGTTGCCCAGCGCCGCCAGCCACCCCTGCTCCCCTGCCCTGCCAGAGGCGTAGTGCGTGCGAATCGTCTGCACGAAGAGGATCTCGGCCAGGCGGCTGATCACGATGGGCGAGCCGAGCGTGGATGTCGCCGTCTCGATGGCCAGGAGGTTGAGCGTCGCGCCCAGCGCGCTGGCCTGGGCCTCGTCTCCCCGGACGAACAGGACGCGAGGGAGCATCTCGAAGACGGGCTTGCTGCTCCACTCGTCGAACTCGAACAGGCCGGTGACCACGGTGGTGGGCGCACCGCCTCCTCCGCAACGGAGCAGATTGCCGACCTTTGTCTGGATGAGCTCTTCGCCGTCCACGGCGCGGGTGCGAAGTGAGTCCCGCACCGCAATGCCGATGTTGGCGGCGACGACGTAGCAGTCACCGCCGCGCAGGGGGATGGGGTTCGGCTCGCCCGCGACCTCGAGCCAGCAACTCCCGCGCGTCACCAGTCCGAACTTCGCGTGCGGAGAGCCAGCAAACTTGACGCCCCACGGAGCGGTCGCTTCCATCCGGCAATACAGCGCGTTCCGGACGCGCATCTCCGTGAATACGTCGCTGAACGGGTCCACTCCCGCCAAGGCGCTTGAGTCCGGACGCTCGGATCGTTCTTCAGGGGTTTCAGGCACTGACGGTCCTCCCAGGCAGACGTAGGGTACCTCTTGAAAGGGAGATCACACCATGAGTCTCGTCAGTGGAGCGAAGAGGACTGTTGGGAGCCAGGGGGTGCGTACGCTCGGGTCAGGGTGGATGGCCTCCGTGCTTGTCGTGTGGGTCGCGACGATCGCCGTTGCAGCCGTGCCTCACGCTCGAGGCATCTCCTTCTTCCCCGGGCTGCGGTTCGCGGTCGTGACGCCCGTGTGCGTGCTCGTCGCAGTGGTCGCGGCGTTCGCCTACCGCGCACTCGCCGGACGCTCGGGTCGGCCACGCCTGTTCCTGGGGGCGGGCATCTTCGGGCTCGCCCTGGTGATGTTGCTGGGAATGCTCTTCATGGGCCCTCCTGGCCTCGCCGCAGCGGGGTTCCCGGCCGCCATCGCCGTGGCTGCTGCCGTGGCCTGGATCGTCCCGCGCTGCGTCGAGCGGCCGCACCGTTCGCGCGTGGGCATGGCCGCGTTTGTGCTCTTTGGCGTGCTCGAAGCCGCGGGTGTCGTGGCGGCACTCGCGAGCGAACGCGTCGCGCATCCTGGCCCCTCGGGTCTCGCTTTCGAGATTCCGCGCACGATGTTCGACGCGGACCACCGGTTCGTCGATCTCCCCAGCGGGGCACGCGTCCACTACGTGGATGAGGGCCAGGGAGAGACGCTGCTCTTCCTGCACGGAAATCCCTCCTGGTCGTTTCAGTGGCGCGACCTCATTCATGGGCTCCGCGATTCGTACCGCTGCGTGGCGCTCGACTATCCCGGCTTCGGCCTGTCACAGGCGCCCGCCGGCTTCGGCTTCACCCCTCGCGAGGAGAGCCTCGTCCTCGAGGAGCTCGTCGATCGCCTCGGGCTTCGGGATGTGACGCTGGTCATGCAGGACTGGGGTGGGCCCATCGGGATGGGGCTCGCGCAACGCCGTCCGGAGCTCATCCGGCGGGTCATCCTGGGAAGCACCTGGGCCTGGAGAACGAGCACCAGCGAACCGCGCGGCAAGTGGTCGGTCATCGCCGGAGGCCCCATCGGTGAGTTCGTGCAGGTCAACTTCAACGGGATTGCCTCGTTCGCGTTGAAGGACAGCATCGTCCGCGAGCTACCCCCCGACGTGGCGGAGGTCTACCTGCACCCGTTCCGTCCGCTCGACCGTCGCGGCATCGCCGCCTTCTACCCGGGCCAGATCACCGCCGCGAGTGACTACTTCTCGGAGCTCGAAGCGGGCCTTCCCGCGCTCAAGGACAAGGAGGCGCTCATCTTCTGGGCACTCGGGGACCCTGGTGTTTCCCGGGGCGACCTGACGCGGTGGGAACAGACGTTTCCGAACCACAAGACGGTCGAGCTGCCCCATGCGAGCCACTTCTTCTTCGAGGACACCGCAGGTCAGTTGATCTCGGAGATCCGTGCGTTCGTGCCGTCAGCCCCGCGCGAAGAGGCGAGCACTCTCCGACAGCCACTCCCAACCAGTTGGGAGTAGCCACTCTCCTTGGATGGGGGTCCGGCCGGAATCCGCTGGCGGCTTGATGGTTTCCGACCTTCGAGCATTGGGTACCTCGAATTGCTGCTTAGCAAGGGGGTATGCCACCATTCTCGCCCATGCTCAAACGCGTGAACTGGAGGCGCCGCCTTTGTGTCCTGACCGCCTCTGCGGTTCTCGGGTGCTCGCCATCGAAGACTCTCGCTCCTGACCCGGAGGAGATCGATGCCGATATCGCGCGCCCTGAGCCTGGAGGGCCACTCCTGGGGAGCATTCCGGGGCCCATGCTCGGGCCCTTCGACACCTATTCGCAAGCGCTGTTCTCGGCTTGCAGGAAGATCTTCACGAAACCCCGTTCGAGCGCCGGGCGAAAACCCCCCGAAACCGCTCTCCGCGAGGAGCAGGAGGCGTTCCGTCTGCGCAGGCGAGTCGCAACTGAATATTGCGCCTGGATGTACTACACGCCAGACAATCAATACGCGATCAGTCTCCTGACTGATCAAGCAGATCCCGATCCCACGGGAACAACCAAGCGCTGTATTCCTCCCCCCTTCGTAGAGGATCGTCGTTACCCATCGGAGAGCATCCAATACATTGTCGTCCTCCACAATCACACGTTCGACACCGCAATCTCTACGAAGGATGTCCGCTTCATTGTAGACCAAGGGAATTTACATGGCTTTGAACCCAAGACGAAAGATCGCGATCGACGGCTCTCCGTTGTCGCGTTTTTCTCGAATGAGCACGAAAATCCCACATGTGACGGCTTCTATACATACACACCGTACACCGGCAAGATATTGAAGTGGACCCGAGATGGCAGGCAATGGACCTGTATGCAGACTCACGTCGTCAAGTGGCTCACCCGTGAGTCGCTAGATGCGCCCACGATCAAGGAAGAAACGGCTCCTTGCCCCACCATGGGGGGAGCTCTATGAGAAATCTGCCACTCCTGACCGCTCTTCTGCTTGTTACTTGTGCCCGGAGCCCAGTCTCTCCCCCGCCGAGGCAAGAATATGATGAATCCATCCGCTTCCCCAAGGCGCTCGTTTTTTCTGGCGGAGTGCGGCTTGGCCGGTCCAATGAGAAGCTAATCGTCGATGGCGCGATGATCCAAGCCATGATGATTGCCGCCCAGGATTTCATTCCCCCAAATTCTGGCACCTCTCGCTGTTTTTCCAAGCCAGGAGATTTTCTCTACGAGGGGATTCGCCAAGACAATATCATCTTTGTTCAAATCTCCCCGGATTACGTCACTTGCGAGAGCGGAACCGGGCCATTGGACTGGGCCGCCGTATACGCCATCAGCACCGATGGCCACATCCTCAGGCGTGCAGACCCCGAGGAACTCGATTGGGCTTCCTCTCCCTCGCTCCCGGATGCCGGCGAGAACGACGACGGTGGCTATAGCCGTAAATACGAACTCAGCGATCTTGATCGCATGAACACAGAACCCGTGGACGACCCACCCTTCTTTACGCGGCCAGAGTGGTTGGACAGCGAAAACAACCCCCGGCGCTTGTTGCGGAACAAGTTTCGCACCCTCGATGGAGGTATTCCGGATGGAGGTATTCCGGATGGCGGCGCTCCAACAGTTCCCTCCAGGTAACCACGAGCAACAAGACAAGCACTCCCCGACAGTGCTCGAAGCGTGCAGTCCATGTTGATGTTGGGGAAGAGGGTGCAACTTTCTAGCCTGACGGCAACTCTGGGCTGGCCGGCAGGGACGGTTGGGTGACCTTCGGAAGCCTCTACGTCAACTCCCTCTAATTGGGAGGCGCGGGAGACTGCGACGGGGCGGGGTATCCGCCAGCGGGCTCGGCCACTTTCACGGGCCCTCAATCCGTCAACCTGACGGCCAGTGGCTACTGCGGCGGCATCGGCACCACCAACAACCTGCTGCAGTTGAGCTGGCTTAACTGAGCCGCCGCTCGGGCCGGCCACCCGGCGTGAGGCTCACCCACGAGCCCCACGCCTGGGCACCCGCTCACTTCCCCGAGTCCGAGGCCACGCCGCCCGAGCCCAGCTCGACGATGCTCGCGGCGAACTCCCCCTCCACCTCGGCCTTGAAGGCGCCCGGCTCGCTCTTGGCGCGGAGCCGGCCGTGCGCCGTGCCACCCTCGGAGATGAGGGACACGGTGGCCTCCTGCAGCGCATACACCTCGGCCGGCCACGTGCGCGTCGCCCGCAGCACGTAGCCCTTGCAGCCGCGCAGATCTCCCGACTGGTCCAGGTCCGTGCGCTCGCAGGCCAACGCCAGCGAGTAAATGGCCAGGTTTGCGTTGCCGCCACCCGACGAGGCGCTGCGCACCGTACCGAGCAGCACCACGCCATTCCCGGGCACCAGGCTGCGTGCGGCCCGCATCAGCTTCTGCGGATCGCCGCGGTTGGAGCCCGTCTCCGCCGCCTTCAACAGCTCGGTGGGCTTCATGTAGCGAAGGCCGGCATCCCCGATCAGCGTCGCGTTCATGATGACGTCCTCGCGGATCCGCTCCTTGGGCTTGCTCTCGGCGGGAGTCTCGTAGAAGCGCAGCTCCACGGTCGGCAGGGTCCGAGCGGCACAGCCCGACAGACACACCGCCGCGACCGCGGCACTCCAGGCAAGTCGAACGTTCATTCGGTGTTCCTCCTCTCGAATCCTGGGCCTACCGGCTCGCTGAACCCGACTTGCCGCCCGGCGCCTGCTCCTCGGGCGCGAGGACGATCTCGATGCGGCGGTTCAGGCTCTTGCCCTGCGCGGTCCGGTTGGAGGCGATGGGGTGGTGCTCGCCATAGCCCACGGCGGAGAGCCGCTCGCCCGGCACGCCCTTGTCCTGGAGCAGCTTCACCACCTCGATGGCGCGCGTGGTGGACAGCTCCCAGTTGCTGGGGAATGAGCCCTTGGGATCCGTCGGCACGTCGTCCGTGTGGCCCTCCACGCGGATGAGCTTGCTGGAGGTGCCCTTGAGCGCATCGGCCACCTTCGCCAGCGCCGCCTGCCCCTCCGGGTTGATCTTCACGCTGCCGGAGGAGAACAGGATCTTGTCCTTCATCTGCACCACCATCCGGCCCTTGAGCTCGGACAGCTCGATCTTGCCGGACTTGATCTCGTCCTTGAGGCTCTTCGCGAGGGACTCGTACTCCTCAGACTTCTTCTCCAGCTCCGCGCGAGCCTTCTCCAGCTTGTCCTTGCTCTGGGCGAGCGACTCGTTGAGCGCGGAGAGCTCCGTCACCTTCTTCTTGAGCTCCTGGGCGCGGGCCTCGCTGGCGGCGGCGGCCTCATCCGACTTGGTGCGCTCCTTCTGCGCGGTCTCCAGGTCCGCCGAGAGCTGCGCCACCTTCGCCTCGAGCGACTTGGCCTTCTCCGACTCGTCTCCGTACTGCCGACGGTAGTTCTCCGCCTCGACGGCCTTGGCATCGAGCTGCGACTTCGGCACGCCACACCCCGCGAAAAGCCCCACCGTCACCAACGACACGAACAATCGCTTCATGTGTTCCTCCCAAGGGTGCCGACTCTTGGCAGAGACTCCATGTGCGCGAAAACGGCCCGGAGTGCGTCCTATGGCCGGAATGGCACAACAGGATCGCAGTCCTTCAACCTCGTTGTGCGACGAAGATCCTGGAAGCGTCCGAGGGCTGGGAGCATGCTGGGCGCAGGAGGGGTACACCGTGGAACTTCGAAGGCTCGGGCGGTCGGACATCCAGATCTCCGCGATTGGCCTGGGGTGCTGGCAGTTCTCCGAGGGCTTCGGACTGGTGGGGGGGTTCTGGAAGGCGCTGCCCCCCGAGACGGTCCGGGAGATCGTCGACGCGTCGCTGCGCGGCGGTATCAACTGGTTCGACACGGCCGAGGCCTACGGGCATGGCCGCTCGGAGAAGGCGCTGGCGGCGGCGCTGCAGCAGTTGGGCAAGAAGCCGGGAGAGGTCATCGTCGCCACGAAGTGGCTGCCACTGATGCGTGGCTCGTTGAGCATCACCGAGACGATCCGCGAGCGCCTCGAGTGCCTGAGTCCCTACGGCATCGACCTGCACCAGATCCATCAGCCGTACGCGCTGGCGACGGTGGAGGCGCAGGCCCACGCGATGGCGGATCTGGTCGAGGCGAAGAAGATCCGCACGGTGGGTGTGAGCAACTTCTCCGCGAAGCGGATGCGTGCGTTCCACGCGGCGTTGGCGAAGCGGGGCATTCCGCTCGTGTCGAACCAGATGCCCTACAACCTGCTGGACCGGAGGATCGAGTCCAACGGAGTGCTCGCGGCTGCCAAGGAGCTGGGCATCACGATCATCGCGTACTCACCGCTGGCGCAGGGTGTGCTCTCGGGCAAGTTCCACGATGACCCGAAGCTCATCCGCAAGAGCCCGGGTCCTCGCAAGTTCCTGCCGGCCTTCCGTCCTGCGGGGCTGGCGCGCACCCGCCCGCTGGTGGACGAGCTGCGGAAGATCGCCACGGCGTACGGCGTGACTGCTTCACAGGTGGCGCTCAACTGGCTGCTCCACTTCCACGGGGACACGGTGGTGGCCATCCCCGGCGCGAGCAAGAGGCATCACGCCGAGGAGAACGTCGGCGCCATGGGCTTCGCCCTCACACAGGACGAGCTGCGCCGCATCGACGAGCTGTCACGGCAGGTGCGCTAGCTGGGACAGAGCAGAGAGGCGCGGCAACATCTCCCGCCTCTCGCCCAAAGAAGGTGCTTCTCAGTTGACGCTCGGGTCCCGCTTCTGGCGTTCAATCCAGTCTCGGAAATAGAAGATGCTTGTGAACCAAGACTCGTGGCTTCCCTTGGCCTTGGTCCACCCCCCACTGATTCCGACGAGCCAGCGCCCCTCTGCAGTCTCGCGAAAGCAGGGGCCGCCGCTGTCGCCCGCTACGACGTGAACTCCGCCCATACTGAACCGGAACTCCTTGGTCTCGCGCGTCGTGATGACTTCCGTCACCAGATTTCTGCCGAAGCGCCGCACTCCAGGATCGGCGCCGTCTTGCACACTCGGCCCATACCCCACCAAAACCAACTGCTCATTGGGCTTCACCTCTACCTCAGGCATGTTCCCATCGGGATTGACACCCTCCATCGCCGACTCCAGCCGAATGACGGCGAGGTCCGCGAAGTGGCTCTTGACCTTCCCATCCTGGATCTCGGACCTGAAGCTCTCGTGCGCTATGACAGTGCCCCTGGAGAAGCCCGGCACGTCCACCCACACCCCATTCTCTTGCTGATAGCGATAAGCCCAGACAAGTGCCTTCTTCTCGCACTTCGCGTTCGTATAGACATTGACTCCGGCTCGGCTCTCGAAATCCATTGGCAGACAGAAACAATGCGCCGAGGAG
Organism: Hyalangium versicolor; assembly: GCF_020103695.1. Taxonomy (GTDB): domain Bacteria; phylum Myxococcota; class Myxococcia; order Myxococcales; family Myxococcaceae; genus Hyalangium; species Hyalangium versicolor. The sequence goes on along the minus strand of NZ_JAHXBF010000035.1, from coordinate 32,280 downwards.
AGCACAAGGCGCGGAGCAATGAGAACACCACTGCAATTGCCTGCGGGCGTCGATACGAAGACAGTTGACCGATAGCGGTTGGCATAATCATTCATGCCTTTCGCCACGGAGAAGTGAGTATCAGGAGTTGTGGCACATGCGCCCTCGAAGACTACGAGGGCGAGCAAGAGTGCCTTCCAAGAGTGGTTCCGATGAGCGAGCATAAACCTTCACCTGGGGTGCTTTGATGCAGGCGCCGTGCTGGAGCCCAAGCTTGCCGCGCGTTGGAGCTCGGCGTGTAGCCAATCCCTGAAGAAGTACGTACTTGTGAAGGCGAGTTCCTTATCAGAGCCAACGCTCGCGATTCCAACCAACCACCGATGGTTCGTGTCTTCCCGAAAGCATGGGCCGCCTGTATACCCATTGAAAACGAAGGCACCTTGCTGCTCATAAAGGAGCCTTCCGTCTGCGGTTCCATGAGGCTGGGTAACTTTGTTGTGCCTGAAGTAACGAACCCCGGGGACGCCAAGAAACCGCGGATCGTCTCCATAGCCCACCATGACGAGGGCTTCGTTATCCTGAACCTCGGTCTCAGAGAATGAAACCTGCGGCAGTTCATCCTTCACAGGCGAATCCAGGATGATGATGGCGAGATCAGCATGGGTGGTCAGCACGGCGCCTTGACCATCGCGTTCAAGCTTGAACTCAGGGTGGACTCGAACCTCACCCGTGAACCCTCGGAAGATCTTCTCAGACGATTCCTCCTCGAGTTCAGCGTACTTCACCTTGCCATAGCGAACCGTGCGAAGGAACGCACGCTCAGCACAGGCCGAAGGGCCCACGGGGCCCTTGTCAGGAACTCCATGCGCCGCGGACTGCCGCGGCGGGCACAAACAGCTGGCTGCTGTCAGCGCCACCCGTTGGCTCAGGAGAATGCCGCTGCAACTTGCATGAACCCGATCAGCATCTGCCGTGAGCATGACGGTGGATGCGTACCGGTTGCTGATGTCCATCGTCCCTGCCGACGACCCGCCACTGAATCTGCCGGCAATGGCGAGCACCCTGCCCCCCGACGGTCTACTCCTGTCGGTTGAATCCGCCTCGTGCGAAGAGCTTGGGGCCGGAACATGAGCTGCTGGAGCATCCGAGCTGCTCTGCTTGCATGCCCCTGCCAAGGACACTCCCAGTGCGCACACAAGGCTTACTCCGATGGGCGCCAGCGTACAGCGCACCTCAATCTCCCTCTGGGACACGGACCATTTGGAACCAGGATACTCTTCTCCATGGGGTCACCGCAGCACTCTCTTGACCTGGTTGACAGGGCTTCAGGGTTGCTGGCCCCGGATGAATTCGATGAAGGCACGCAGCGGCGCCGGCACCTGACGGCGGCTCGGGTAATACAGGTAGTAGCCCGGAAACTTCGGAGCCCACTCAGCCAGCACGCGCTGAAGCTGGCCTGCCTCGAGCCAGGGCCGCGCGTGCTCCTCGAACACATAGGCGATCCCCATCCCATCGAGCGCCGCTCGCATGAGGAGCTCTGAGTCGTTGACGATCAGCGGCCCCTCGACGGCCACCTCGAACTCCTTGCCTCTCTTCACGAACTCCCAGCGATAGAGGCTCCCTTCCGCGGTCCAACGCCAGTTGAGGCACTGGTGCGCGTGCAGTTCCTTCGGCGTCCTGGGCACTCCATATCGAGCGAAGTATTCGGGCGAGCCGACCGCCGCCATCTCCTGGTCTCTGCCGAGCCTCACCGCCACCATGTCCTTCGCCAGGCTCTCGCCCAGCCGGACGCCCGCGTCGAAGCCTCCGGCGACGATGTCCGCCATCGCGTCCTCCACCTGCACCTCCACGATGATGTCCGGATAGGCGGCGTGGAAGGAGCTGAGCAGGGGCCCCAGGAACTGCACGGCGGCGAGCCGGGGAGCGTTGATGCGCAGGCTCCCGGAGGGCGTGTCTCGCATCTCCAGGACCTCGGCGACGGCTCCATCGAGATCCGAGATCGCCGGGACGATCCGCGCCAGCAACCGCTCCCCGGCCTTGCTGAGCGCCACGCTGCGAGTCGTCCGGTTCAGCAGGCGAGCCCCAAGCCGCTCCTCGAGCTGGCGGATCGTCTGGCTGAGCGCCGACGGTGAGACACGCAGATGGGCCGCGGCTCGGGAGAAGCTCTTGTGCTCGGCGACGGCCGCAAAGGCGGTGAGCTCGGCGAACTCGCTCCCTCGCATTCTGTACCTCCTGCTTCAAAGCCCATTCAGATTATGCCTCATGATCTAAAAAGCCGTGCCTCCCATTCTTCCCCCCGTCGAGCGGCCACCTGGCGTGGCTGCCTTCGGGAGGACGTCATGAGTGCGAAGCTTTCCCTGGATACCTACCGCCTGCTGGGCCGCTCGGGCCTGCGCGTGTCGCCCCTGTCGCTCGGGACGATGACCTTCGGCTCCGACTGGGGCTGGGGCGCGAACGAAGCGGACTCGCGCCGCCAGTTCGATGCCTACGTGGACCGTGGCGGCAACTTCATCGACACGGCCAGCAACTACACCAACGGCACCTCGGAGCAACTCGTCGGGAAATTCTCGGCCGAGAAGCGCGAGCGGCTGGTGCTGGCCACCAAGTACACGATGTCCCGGCGTCCGGATGATCCGAACGCGGGCGGCAACCACCGCAAGAGCATGGTCCGCTCGGTGGAGCAGAGCCTGGTGCGGCTGAAGACAGACTACATCGACCTGCTCTACCTCCACGTCTGGGACGAGCTGACCCCGGTGGAGGAGGTGCTCCGGGCGATGGACGATCTGGTCCGCTCCGGCAAGGTGCTCTACCTGGGAATCTCGGACACGCCGGCCTGGCAGATCTCCCGCATGCAGACGATCGCGGACCTGCGCGGCTGGGCGCCATTGGTCGCGCTGCAGATCGAATACAGCCTCCTGGAGCGCACGGTGGAGCGAGAACTGATCCCCATGGCCAAGGAATTGGGCCTGGGAGTCCTGCCCTGGTCACCGCTGGCGGGCGGAGTGCTGACGGGCAAGTACTCGAAGACGGATCTCGGCGGGCCCACCAACGGAGCCAGCGTCACGGGCTCGCGGAAGACGATCACCCTGGCCAAGGGCTCACTGTCCGAGCGCGGGCTGGCCATCGCCGAGGCCGTGAAGGAAGTCGCGGCCCGGATCGAGCGCACGCCCGCGCAGGTGGCCATCGCCTGGACGCTGCAGAACCCCACCGTCGTGGCGCCCATCATCGGCGCGCGGACATTCGAGCAGCTCGAGGACAACCTGAAGGCGCTCGAAGTCGAGTTCCCCGCCGACGCGCTCGCGAAGCTCCAGGAGGCCAGCGCGATCGAGCTGGGCTTCCCGCACGACTTCCTCCAACTGCCGACGCTGCGCGGAGGAGTCTTCGGCAACGTGAAGATCTCACCGCGCCGGTAAGGCAGCCTCCAGCCTCTGCCCGGGTCCACCCAAGGATTCCTCACCGGTGCATGGCGAGGAAGTTCCGGACCTGGGCGGTGTGGTAGTGGACGAGGAAGGTGTTGATGATGGGCAGGACGCGCTCCACCATCGCCGCCGCCTCCTTGGGAGGGAGCCGGCCGGTGAGTCGATCGCTCAGGAGCTGAGCCTCGCCCACGAAGAGCTTCGACATGGCCTTGGAGTAGAGCAGCAGATCATCCACCTGGAAGCCAAGCTCCTCGGTGAAGCCGGCCTCCTTCAGTTGGCTCCACAGCTCCACGATGAACGTGTCATCGCGCGCCAGCACCGTGCGCCCGCCCTGCTTGCTCGTGGCCAGGATGCCCAGTTCGACCATGCGCTCCAGGTCCGAGCCGCGAACGCCCGTCTCCTCGAGCAGCTCGTCCGCGCCCACGGTGTCGGGCAGGCGCTCGGTGCCGAGCGTGGGCCCCAGGCGCTGGCGGATCTCGGTGATGAGCTCACGCTGCTTGGGGGTGAAGCGCTCCTCGCTCTCGCCCAGCATGGCGCGGATGGCGCGCAGCGGCAGGAAGCGCTCCTCCTGGAGCTGGCGGATGAGGCTCAACCGCTTCAGGTGCTGCTCGCTGTAGAAGGCCATGTTGCGGCCCGTCTTCTGTCCCTCCGGCAGCAGGCCCTGCTGGATGTAGAAGTGCACGACTTGCCGCGACAGGCCCGCGCGCTCGCACAGATCCTTCATCCGATAGGGGAAGGCGGAGCGATCCACCGCCACCTTGCCTCGCTGCTCAACGCCCCGTTTCCGGCGCCGCTCGCCACCACCACTCATGTCGCGAGAGTACGGCATGGCTGGGTCCCCGGCCAGAGGGGCGGATGCGGCCCTCCCTCCCTCCTTCCTCAGCGCTTCATGGCGCGGCCCCCAAACATCTGGGAGCGCCGCCTCCGGGCCCCCGCGATAAGGAACCGCTGGTAGAAGACGGGCAGCACCCGCTGCATGAGATCGATGAAGACCGCGTCGATGCCGATGAGCTGGCGCCTGCGGTTCTTGAGGATGGCCGCGAGAATGTCCTCGGCCGCGTCCTCGGGCGGGGTGGAGAAGAGCTTCTCGACGTTCGCGGCGGACTGCTCATCCACCCAGCCAGGCCGGATGCGGGTGCGGGAACTGCGAGCGATGTTGGTCTTGATGCCGCCCGGGAAGACACACGTGACGCCGATCGCGTTGTTCTCGACCTCCATCTCCTGGCGCAGCGCATCGGTGAAGCCCTTCACCGCGAACTTCGCGGCGTTGTAGGCCCCCTGCGTGGGCACGCTGATGAGCCCGAACACGCTGGAGACGTTGACGATGTGGCCCTCCCCCGCCGCCTGGATGTGCGGGAGGAAGGCCTTGGTGCCGTGCACCACGCCCCAGAAGTTGATGTTCATGAGCCACTCGAAGTCCTCGTACCGGGTGTCTTCGATGGTGGCGCCCAGGGCGACGCCCGCGTTGTTGATGATGATGTGGACGGCGCCCAATTCCCGCGCCACCTCGTCAGCCCAGGTGTGCACCGCGGCCCGCTGCGCCACATCCACCCGAGTCGCGCGCACCTGGACGCCATGGGCCCGGCACGCCTCCGCCGTCTCCGCGAGCCCCTTCTCGTTCACATCGGAGAGGGCCACATGGCACCCGCGCCGAGCGAGCAGCACCGCCATCGCTCGACCGATACCCGAGGCGGCTCCCGTGACCGCTGCGACCTTTCCCTGGACCGTTTTCATGCGCGGCTCCGCTCTTCGTTACCTCGTCTCCATGAATCCTCATGACAAGGATGACCCATCCCGACACGCACTCGCAGTGCGTTCCGCGTAGAGGCGAGGGCACAGGCGGGCGCTGGGGACAAGAAATCTCCGTGAAAATTCCACTCGGGGCCCGGTGTTTGGGTCACCCGACCGTGCTGACACGTCACTGGCAGACCCTGACGTGTCACATCCCGCGCTGACACAGCCATCCGCCTCGGGCGCCTCCACGGGCTCAGAGGGAAACCCGGAGACAGAGCCTTCCCCTGCCCTGGCACACCCCCTGCAAATCGGGTCCGCACAAGACGGGTGCTCCCCCCACGAGCGCTCTCACCTGAGACCTGCCACCCCATGCCCCTGGGCGCACCGCGAGCGCACGCGCCGCGATCCAGCGCACCCCTCCACCCTCAAGAAGAGTGTCGATTATCCGACGAGGCAACCCCCGATGGCTGCGGCCCAAGCGAAGCAACCGTTTCAACTCCCCGACTTCTATATCCCCTGGCCTGCACGGCTGAACGCCAACCTGGAAGGGGCTCGGACGCACTCCAAGGCGTGGGCTCGGGAGATGGGGATCCTGGACTCGAAGGACGGGACGCCGGAGATCTGGACCGAGAAGAAGTTCGACGCGATGGACTACGCGCTGCTCTGCTCGTACACGCACCCCGAGGCGCCGGGCCCAGAGCTGGACCTGATCACCGACTGGTACGTCTGGGTCTTCTACTTCGACGATCACTTCCTGGATCTCTACAAGGTCACGAAGGATCAGGTGGGCGCGAAGAAGTATCTGGACCGGCTGCCGCTGTTCATGCCGGTCGATCTCTCCCCCACGCCCGAGCCCACCAATCCGGTGGAGCGAGGCCTGATCGATCTGTGGAACCGCACGGTGCCCAGCAAGTCCATCGAGTGGCGGCGCCGGTTCTTCCAGAGCACCAAGGCCCTGCTCGAGGAGTCGACATGGGAGCTCTCGAACATCACCGAGAGCCGCGTCTCGAACCCCATCGAGTACATCGAGATGCGCCGCAAGGTGGGTGGCGCGCCCTGGTCGGCGGACCTGGTGGAGCACGCCGTCTTCGTCGAGGTGCCGGACCGGATCGCCGCCTCCAGGCCCATGCTGGTCCTCAAGGACACGTTCTCGGACGCGGTGCACCTGCGCAACGATTTGTTCTCCTACGAGCGGGAGATCCTGCACGAGGGAGAGCTCTCCAACTGCGTCCTGGTGATCGAGAAGTTCCTGGACGTCGACACGCAGCGCGCGGCCAATCTCACCAATGACATCCTGACGTCGCGACTCCACCAGTTCGAGAACACCGCGCTGGCGGAGCTGCCTCCCCTCTTCGAGGAGTTCGCGCTCGATCCGGTCGAGCGGGCGAGCGTCCTCACCTATATCCGAGGGCTCCAGGACTGGCAGTCCGGCGGCCATGAGTGGCACATGCGGTCGAGCCGCTACATGAACCGCGACGCGGGAGGCTCCGGGGGTGGGTGGACGCTCCCGCTGGGCCCCACGGGCCTGGGCGCCTCGTCGGCGCGGCTGCACCTGTCCCCCGACGCACTGGGGCTGAAGCGGTTCAAGAGCTTCACGCACGTGCCCTTCCTGCACGTGGGCCCGGTGAAGCAGCCCAAGTTCTACATGCCGTACACCACGACGCAGAGTCCCCACCTGGATTCCGCGCGGAAGAACTCCAAGGCGTGGGCCCGCCAGATGGGGATGCTGGATGTGCTGCCGGGCGTTCCCGGCGGCTACATCTGGGACGACCACCGGTTCGACGTGGCGGACGTGGCGCTCTGCGGCGCGCTCATCAACCCGGGGGCCACAGGCCCCGAGCTCGACCTGACGGCGTCCTGGCTCGTCTGGGGAACGTACGCCGACGACTACTTCCCGATGCTCTACGGGAACTCGCGCAACATGGCGGGCGCGAAGCTGTTCAACGCCCGGCTGTCGGCCTTCATGCCGGACGATCCCTCCACGCTCTCCGAGGTCCCCACCAACCCGGTGGAGCGCGGACTGGCGGATCTCTGGGCGCGCACGGCGGGCGGCTTGTCCACGAACGCGCGGAACCTGTTCCGCAAGGCCATCCAGGACATGACGGAGAGCTGGCTCTGGGAGCTGGCCAACCTGATGCAGAACCGCATCCCGGATCCGGTCGACTACGTGGAGATGCGCCGGAAGACGTTCGGCTCGGATCTCACCATGAGCCTGTCCCGCCTGGCCCACGGCGACGCCATTCCCGCCGAGATCTTCCACACCCGGCCGGTGCGCGGGCTGGAGAACTCGGCCGCCGATTACGCGTGCCTGACCAACGACATCTTCTCCTACCAGAAGGAGATCGAGTTCGAGGGTGAGCTGAACAATGGAGTGCTCGTCGTCCAGCGCTTCCTGGACCTGGACAAGCAGGGGGCCGTCGAGGTCGTCAACAACTTGATGGCCGCGCGCATGCAGCAGTTCGAGCACATCGTCGCCAAGGAGCTGCCCGTCCTCGTCGAGGACTACAAGCTGGACTCGCAGGCGCGAGAGAAGCTGAACAAGTACGTCGAGAAGCTGCAGCAGTGGATGGCGGGCGTGCTCCGGTGGCACCAGGCGGTGGATCGCTACAAGGAATTCGAGCTGCTCAACTCTCGGAAGCCCGAGCGGCTGATTGGCAAACCCACGGGGCGGGGCACCTCGGCGGCGCGCATCGCGGCGCTGTTCGGGGCCCACAGGCCTGGGTGAGATGTCCGTGAAAAGTGTCGTGTTCTTTCTTCCTGTCTTCTTCCTGAAGGGAAACGGTGAGTCGTGGCAAATCCAGTGAATCCGAGCGGTGATGCAGAGAAGCAGCAGATGAGCCTTGGGACGGCGGCGGCGCGCCAGCTGGCGACGACGACCAAGACCGTTCCGCAGATGCAGGGAATCTCCTCGCGGTGGCTGCTGAAGCTACTGCCGTGGGTGCAGGTGTCCGGCGGCATCTATCGCGTCAACCGCCGGCTGACCTACTCCGTGGGCGACGGCCGCGTCACCTTCACCAACACCGGTGCGAAGGTGCAGGTCATTCCCCAGGAGCTCTGCGAGCTGCCGCTGCTGCGCGGCTATGACGATGTGGAGGTGCTCACCGCCCTGGCCAACCGCTTCGAGCAGAAGGAGCTCAAGGCGGGCGAGATCATCACCGAGAAGGGCAAGGAGGCGGACTCGATCTGCCTGATCGCCCACGGCAAGGTGAACAAGATCGGCGCGGGCAAGTACGGCGATCAGACGGTGCTCGAGGTGCTCGCGGACGGCGACCACTACAGCTACGAGGCGCTGCTGGAGTCGCAGGACTACTGGCAGTTCACGGTGAAGACCGTCACGCCCGCCACGGTGTTGATCCTGAAGCAGGACGCGTTCGAGGCGGTGGTGGCCCAGTCCCCCTCGCTCCAGAAGCACCTGGCGAACTTCCGGGCCCTGTCGAAGAAGAAGCAGGACAGCACGGGCCAGGCGGCCATCGAGCTGGCCGCGGGCCATTCGGGCGAGCCGGTGCTGCCGGGCACCTACGTGGACTACGAGACGTCTCCGCGCGAGTACGAGCTGAGCGTGGCGCAGACAGTGCTGCAGATCCACTCGCGCGTGGCGGACCTGTTCAACGAGCCGATGAACCAGACCGAGCAGCAGTTGCGTCTGACCGTCGAGGCGTTGAAGGAGCGCAAGGAGCACGAGCTCATCAACAACCGCGACTTCGGCCTGCTGCACAACGCGGACCTCAAGCAGCGCATCCACACCCGGAGCGGTCCGCCGACGCCGGATGACATGGACGAGCTGCTGGCGACGGTGTGGAAGGATCCGACGTTCTTCCTGGCGCACCCGCGCACCATCGCGGCGTTCGGGCAGGAGTGCAGCCGCCGCGGCATCTACCCCACCAGCGTGGACGTGGGCGGCAACATGGTGCCCGCGTGGCGCGGCATCCCCATCTTCCCGTGCAACAAGATCCCCATCAGCGACACCCGGACGAGCTCCATCCTGCTGATGCGCGCGGGCGAGAAGAACCAGGGCGTCGTCGGCCTGCACCACGCCGGCATCCCGGACGAGATCGAGCCCAGCCTGTCCGTGCGTTTCATGGGCATCAACGAGAAGGCGATCATCAACTACCTGGTCACCACGTACTTCTCCGCGGCGGTGCTCATCCCTGACGCGCTCGGCGTGCTCGAGAGCGTGGAGATCGGCCGCTACTAGGCACGGACGGTCCGCCCGCGGACCGGACCCGCACAAAGGCTCAGCACATGGCGAACATCGTGACAACAGGCGGTGGTGGAGATCTCGAGAGTCAGCATTCGAGCCTGGCTACGGCCGCGGCTCGCAAGCTGGCGACGACGACCAAGACCGTCCCGCAGATGCAGGGAATCACCCCCCGGTGGCTGCTGCACATCCTGCCCTGGGTCGAGGTGAAGGGTGGCGTGTACCGCGTCAACCGCCGCCTCACCTATACCGCGGAGGACGACCGCCTCAACTTCAGCAACATTGGGGCGAAGGTGCAGGTGGTTCCCCAGGAACTCTCGAAGCTGCCGCTGCTGCGCGGCTTCGAGGACGACGGCTCGGTGCTCGCTCCGCTGGCCGGCCGCTTCGTCCAGAGGGAGTTCAAGGCGGGCGAGTCCATCGTCGAGGCCGGACAGTCCGCTGAGCACATCTTCCTGATTGCTCACGGCAAGGCCAACAAGCTGGGCGCGGGCAAGTACGGCGATCCGGTCATCCTCGATGTGCTCGCCGATGGCGATCACTTTGGGGACCAGGCGGTGGTCGAGTCGAACGATCGCTGGGCGTTCACGGTGAAGGCCATCACTCCGTGCACGGTGATGGCCCTGCCGCAGCAGGTGTTCGAGGGGCAGATCCAGCAGTCCCCCGCGCTGCGCGCCCACGTGGAGAAGTTCAAGGAGCGGCTGAAGAAGCCGCAGGACAAGATGGGGCAGGCGGCCATCCAGTTGGCGGCCGGCCACTCGGGAGAGCCGTCCCTGCAGGGGACGTTCGTCGACTACGAGCTGACGCCTCGTGAGTACGAGCTGAGCGTGGCCCAGACCGTGCTCAACGTTCACACCCGCGTGGCGGATGTGTTCAGCGACCCGATGAACCAGACCGAGCAGCAGTTGCGGCTGACCGTCGAGGCGCTGCGCGAGCGGCAGGAGTACGAGCTGGTCAACAACCGGGACTTCGGGTTGCTGCACAACGCGGACCTCAAGCAGCGCATCCACGCTCGCAGCGGGCCGCCCACTCCGGACGATCTGGACGAGCTGATCAGCCGGCGCAGGAAGTCCCGGTACCTGCTGGCGCACCCGCGTACCATCGCGGCGTTCGGACAGGAGTGCACCCGCCGGGGCATCTACCCGACGGTGGTCGAGGTGGAGGGGAAGAAGTTCATGGGCTGGCGCGGCGTGCCGATCCTGCCCTGCGACAAGATCCCCATCACCGAGTCGCGCACGAGTTCCATCATCGTCCTGAGGACGGGAGAGGACGATCAGGGTGTCGTCGGCCTGCGTCAAACCGGCCTTGCGGATGAGATCGAGCCCGGGCTGTCCGCGCGGCGCATGGACATCAGCGACAAGGCGATTACCTCCTACCTGGTTAGCACCTACTTCTCCGCGGCCATCCTGATCCCCGATGCTCTCGGTGTGCTCGAGAACGTCGAGCTCGGGCGCTAGCCCTCACCCGGAGAGGTCCTCATGAAGAAGCTCGTGTTCCTGTTCGCAGTCGTCGCCGGTACCGCCTTCGCTTCCCAGCCTCCCAAGGCCAAGGACCCGGCGGCTCAGCAGTCCAAGGCGAAGTCCGCTGGCGAGGCGAAGAACCCGCCAGAGGGCAAGAGCGCCGAGGACAAGGGCAAGGGCAAGGGCGCTGAGGACAAGGGCAAGGGCAAGGGCAAGGGACAGAGCAGCGAGGACAGGGAGGTCGAGGAGTAGAACCGGCACGCGGGGACATCCCCGCGTTACGGGTTGTGACGCTGCCGCCGCGGCTTGACGCTCTGCCAGGCCAGCTGCGGCAGCGTGGCGCGCATCCACTTCGGATCGAGCTCGGCCCCCGCGAGGAAACGGCGGCACGCCTCGTGGCTGGGGCCGAGCAGCACCACGTCGAACACCAGCGGAGACCAGGGGGGCAGCTTCCCCTCGGAGATGAAGCGGCTCAGGTGGAGGACGACGGGCGTGAGCAGCTCGGCCTTCCTGGCCTGCAGGGCGTGGATGGCCTTCGCGTCCGCGCCGAACTCGATCGCCGTGGCCTGGTACATGAAGCGCCCCTCGTCCGGATGGCCGAGGATCCATTCGAGATGGCCATCGACGAGCGCCTCCACGGCTTCTTCCGCCGTGGCCGTGGCGGTCACCCTCTCAGCCAGGTGCGCGAAGAGACGCTCGAAGGTCCGCGTCAGCAGCGCGAGGATGAGGCCAGGGAGCCCATCGAACAGGTGGTAGACGCTGGAAGGGCTCGCTCCCGCTTCGCGCCGGATCTCCTCGATGCCGGTGCCGAGCACGCCTCTGCGTACGAAGCACTTCAGCGCGGCGTCCAGGAGTGCGTCGCGGCGCTTCAGGCCGTCACGTCGGGCGGGCTCCATCCTCGGCGTACCCTAGTGCGGCACGGTTCTGGGGTCGAATTGGAATAAACTTCCAATTCCGAGGCCGGGCTGTCAGGCTCGGGGGATGGCTGATTTGATCCTCACGGGTGCCTCGCGCGGTATCGGCCACGCGCTGGCGCTGGCTCTCGCCGAGCAGCGGGGCGATCGGCTCGTCCTCGTGGCCCGGGACCAAGCGCGCCTCGAGGCTCTGGTCACCGCTGTCGAGCAGAAGGGCGGCCGTGCCATCGCGGTTCCCGGGGATCTGTCCTCGCTGTCAGAGGCACGAGCCCTTGGACAGCGGCTGGCCGAGGTGGTCTCTCCGGGTTCGACGCTCGTTCACAACGCGGGATTGTGGCCAGCGAAGCGAGTGCTCACCGCGGAGGGGTTCGAGGCGGCCTTCGTCATCAACCACCTGGCGCCGCTCGTGATGCAGCGGCCGTTGCTCGAGGCCCAGCGCCTGCGCCGCATCATGGCGGTGAATGCCGGGCTGATCATCAAGGGGCGGTTCGACGCGGTGCGTACTCCGACCGGTGAGGACTTCTCGGGGATCCGGACCTACTGCACCACGAAGCTCTGCTTCGCCGTGGCCATGCGAGACATCGCCGCGGCCTGGCCAGCTCTCGACGTGGTGGTCCTCCACCCGGGCGTGGTGCGCACGGACCTGGGAGCGCGGACGGGTCCACTTGGGTGGCTCTTGTCGTTGGTGAAGCGCGGCTGGGAGGCGCCCGAGGTGTGCGCGTCCCGGCTCGCGAGGATCCTCGCCCGTGAGCGCTGGTCTCCCTCGGGGGAGGCCCGCTGGCTGATCGAGGAGACCGAGCAACCGTGGCCGGCCGTCGCAGAGGACGAGGCCACACGGCGCGCCATCCGGGAGACCACGGCCCGACTCCTCGCCAACGTGTGATGCCGCGCGGACCGGGAGTCCCCGGGACGCAGTTCAACCCTTCTGTGCTCTGTGAACCGGGGCAGGCGCCCTGTCGGCGGCGAGCTGGCGAAACCTGTCCACCAAGCATACAGGTTCGCCAGAACCGCGCCGGACGGGAGCCTGGGGTATGGCGCGGCATGGCGCCTCCCACGGCTCAGGGCACTTCGCGCCCAGAGGAAGCGCTCCACACCGCGAACCACTCCTGTGTGTCCAGCTTCAGTGAGAGGGCCTTCGCGGCGGAGGTGATGCGCTCCAGCCGCTGGGTGCCCAACACAGGGATGATGGTCGACGGGTGCCGCAGCAGCCACGCATAGATGACCTGATCGAGGTCCACTCCATGCTGGCGGCCTAGTTCGGACAGCACGGCGCGCACCCGGCCCTCTGCCCCACCCTCGCCCTTCAACAACCGGCCGCCTGCCAGGGGGGACCAGGCCATGGGGAGAATCCGCCGCTGCAGACACTGATCGAGCGTCCCATCCAGGAAGGGCTCCAGGCGGAGCGGATGGAGTTCCACCTGGTTCGTCACCAGAGGCTGATCGAGCCGGCTGGAGAGGGCATCGAACTGCGAGGGAGTGAAGTTGGAGACGCCCAGGTAGCGCACCTTGCCCTGAGCGATGAGCTGGCGGATGGCCTCGGCCACCTCATCGGGGTCCAGCAGAGGACTGGGCCGGTGGAGGAGCAGCACATCGATGTAATCCGTAGCCAGGTTGCGCAGTGACCGTTCCACGGAGGCGACGATGTGCTGGCGCGAGTAATCGTAGTGCTTGATGCGATTCTGGGGCCGGGCGGGGTCCACCAGCATGATTCCGCACTTGGTGACCAGCTCCATCCGCTGACGAAGGCTGGGGTTGGCGCGCAACGCGGCACCAAAGGCCTCTTCGCAGCGGTACCCGCCGTAGATGTCGGCGTGGTCGAACGTGGTGATGCCACAGTCCAGACAGGTCTGGATCTGCGCCAGCACGCGTTGGACATCGGCCTGCTGGCCATCGTTGAACAGCCGCCAGACGCCATAGGCCAGCCGGGATACCTCGGGGCCACCGGGCGCCATCTTCACGCGCATGGGAAGACTCATGGCGCCCACCCTAGCCTGCGTGAGCCCAGGTGTCCGCTCAGAACGAAGGGAAACTCGACCTCCGCTATACTCACGCACGCTGTTCCCGGGGACGCTGAGAGCATGGTCTCGACAAACAGTTCCGGGTCGCGCGCACCGCACACTGAATCCAGCCACCGCACGGTAATGAGATGCCCCTTCGCCTGATCGGTCAGGGTGCGCCACGGGAGTACCGGCCTGTCACTTCCAACAGCTCCATCCATGTGGGCTCTGATGATTTCGAAGAAGGACTGACGCGGTGGGTGCTGGAAATGCCCCTGCCACTCCGCGCCCCCTCTTCAGGGAAGCCGGTCCGCATCTCCTACCCCGACAAGGATGCGGAAGCGCACTGGCAGCGCCTCATGAGCAAGAGCTTCGGCGGCCTCTGCGCGCCGAGCCAGCGTAGGGCAGACTGCCTCTCACTGCTCGACGACGTGATGGGCCTGAGCCCGTGGGACAAGCTGGGGGTGGCCCTGGGCCTGTCACTCCAGCCCCTTCGAGAAAGCATCTCCCATGCGGTGGAGGACACCCTGGCCCCCCAGCTTTTCTACACCGTGATTGCGACGGAACTCATCACCTGGGCCGCGCTGGCGGCCAATCCCGAGCCCGTCTTCACCAAGGCCGCAGCCATTGTCTCCGCCCTCATGCTCCTCTACCTGGGGGTGGAAACCTTCCTGGAACTGGTGGATGCCAGCAGGGAGTTGAAGCGAGCCACCGACCCAGCCACCACTCCCGAGGAATTGGAGCAAGCCAGTCAGCGCTTCGCGAAGCGCGTGGGGCCCGAAGCAGCCCGAGTCTTCGTCCTCGCAGTGACGGTGGCGGTAAGCTACGGCATGAGCGGAGGCTCCTCGTGGCTGGCCTCACGTCTCACGATGCTGCCTGCCTCATCGGAGGCGGCTGCCACAGGGGCTTCCCGCGTGGGATTGAGGCTCGCAGGGGTGGGCCAGGTGAGCGCGGTGGCCGTCTCCGTCGATGGCACCATCACCCTCACACTGGCCCCGACAGCAGTTGCGATGGCCGCCCGCGAGCCACACGAACCGGCCCCCAAGACAACTCTGGCGTTGCCTCCCGAGCACCACATCGCCACGAACAAGTGGCCTGATGCCACCCATGGCGGAGGCCCATGGATTCCCGTCTTCGAGAGGATCTTCAAACGCGCCGGTATGTCGCTGGAGGATCCAGCCAACAAGGTGCGCGTCCAGGGACACCAGGGCCCTCATCCCGAAGAGTACCATCGCGAAGTCTTCCGAAGACTGGACCGGGCAACCGCCACTTGCCGTCCCCTGGAGCAGTGTCGAACTGCACTCATCAAGGAACTCAGGTCACTGGCTGAGGAGATCTCCACGCCAGGAACTCGGCTGAACAAGCTGGTCACCCGGAGTTGACGGTCAGAGAGAGATCCATCATGTCGAAGCGGTACTTCGATCTGTTCGAGAATGTCCACGTACCGGCCCGCTGGCACCTGGACACGCCCGTCGACGCGCAGGGGCAGGAACTCTGGACCTGGCTCTTCCGGCAAGGAGCGCCTGCTTCCGTCGCCGAGCCTATCCGAATCCCCCTGTTCCGCCCTGGGGAGCCACTGGACTTCTCTCTTGCAGGAGCCGCCGTCCCGATCCTTCACGAGAGGGTGGCGAAGGTTTTCACGAGCCTGGCCTCCAGCGACGTCCAGCTCATTCCCGTGCAGGTCGAATCACAGACCACCAGGTTCTTCATCCTCAACGCGCTCCGCGTCGTGAAGTGCATCGACGACACAGCAAGCGAGGAAGTGCAGCGCTACACGCCAGAAGACGGACAGCCGGAACTCGTGGGTGAGTACCGGAATGTGGTGGGAATGAAGATCGACCCTTCGAAAGTCGGCGAGACCCAGGTGTTTCGCCCATGGGGATGGCCCGTGGTGCTCGTCGTCTCCCAGGAGATCAAGGAGGCACTCGAGAGCATGGGCGCGACCGGGACATCGTTTGAAGAGGTGTAGCCCTCCAGCAGCACTTCAGTCTGCGTCCAGTTGCTTGAGCGCGATGCGGGCGTCGGAGGCGAACCTCCCCGAGGGCTCCAGCAGCAGGTACTTCTTGTACGCCTCCACCGCCTCGTCCTCTCGCTGGAGCCCCTGGAGTGCCATCCCCAGGGAGAACCACGCCCGGGCATTCAGGATGTCCTCCGTCACCACCTCTTGCAGCAGCTTCGCCGCCTGCTCGTTGCTCTCCTTCCCGGTGTTTCCCAACACCAGCGAGAAGCCCAACCCCTCCTTCGCCTCGACCGAGTCCGGACGGATCTTCAGCGCCGCACGATAGTAGTCCTGCGCCGCCTGGTAGCGCCTGCTCCCAGTCGCCGTCTTCGCCTGCTGGATGAAGCGATCGTACTCCTCCGACGAGCCCGAGGGCTTCGTCCCCCGCAGGCCCGTCCCCGCGGACGCCTTCACGGGCGCCTCCTCCTTCGGCGGAGCCTGGACAACCACAGGCTCCGGCTCCGGCTTCTTCAGGAGAAGCACGAGCAGGCCGATGGCCACCCATCCCACCGCCGTACCTCCCGCGATGCTCCAATTCCACACCGCCCAGGGGGATGGAGAAGGCGCGGGAGCCACCTGAGGCTCCTGCGACCGGTACCTCTCTCGAGCGAACGTGGCCGAAGCACTCGCGGATGAAGGGCTTGCGGGGGGAAGCGTCGGCGGCAGAGTACTCGTCGCGTGAGGACTCGGCCGCACCCTCCTCGCCACCGGCATCGTCGGGTCGTCGAGAGGAGAGTCCTCCTCCTCGGCAGGAGCCTCCTCCTCCTCGGCAGAAGTCTCCTCCTCGGCAGGAGCCTCCTCCTCCTCGACCGGGGCTTCCTCCTCTTCAACAGGAGCGCTTTTCGCCTTCTTGAGAGGCTCCTCTTCCTCCTCGTCGACAGGAGCAGCGTTCTCGTCGACAGGAACCACCTTCAGCGCCTCGCGCCAGGATGCGAGCACGTCCTGGAAGGAGCGAGGGACGTGCACCTCCCGCCCCTGGCGGGTCAGCGTGTCCCGGCACAGGTGCTGGACGTAGTGCGAGAGCGTCATCGAGGTGAACTGGGGCGCGAACGACAGCAGGAAGCCCGCCAGCGCATCCCCGAACTCCTGAGCCGACGCGTAGCGGTCCTCCTTTCGCACCGCGAGCGCCGCCATGAGGATGTCCTCCAGCCTCCGCGGCACCTTCGGGTTGAGCTCGCGCGGACGCGGGAACTCGCCCTTGCCCATCTTCGGCAGCACGACGAACTCCGGGCCCTCGGCGGGGAGCTTCCCGCACACCAACTCGTACAGCGTGATGCCCGTGGCCCACACGTCCGTGCGCGAATCCACCTCCTCGCCGCGCGCCTGCTCCGGAGAGAAGAACAGGTACTTGCCCTTCACCACCCCAGGCTCCGTGGCCAGCTCGCTCAACTGCCGAGCCTTCGCCAGCCCGAGGTCGATGATCTTCACCTGCCCCTCGTAGCTGATGAGCACGTTCTCCGGAGAGATGTCCCGGTGGACGATCCCCAGCGGCTTGCCAGTCTCATCCTTCCGGGTATGGGCGTAGTGCAGCCCCCGGCAGATCGCGACGCCGATGAAGACGGCCGGCGGCAACGGCAGCGAGGGCCATCCCGCCTGCAGCGTCCGGTGGATGAGATCGTGCAGCGGCGGCCCGTCCACGTACTCCATGGCCAGGAAGTACTCGTTGTCCACCCGGCCGAAGTCGAACACCTGCGCGATGTTGTCGTGGGTCAGCGTGGCGGAGATGCGCGCCTCGCTGATCAACATGCTGGTGAAGACGTAGTCGTCCGAGTACTCGGGCAGGACCTTCTTGATGACCGCGGCCTTGGAGAAACCCGCCTCGCCCAGCAACCGGGCCAGCCAGGTCTCCGCCATGCCGCCATAGCCGAGCCGGGACATCAGCTCATAGCGGCCAAACCGCTTTCCAGGTTGAGGAGCCATTGCTGCCCCCCATCCTACCCAGGGACTCTCCTCGCTCCACAACAGGCGTTGCGGACGGCACGCCCCCGAGCCAACCTGGAGAGCCCCCAGGGCCCACCTCTTGCCGCCCCGGGATTCCGAGGACTCCATGACCCCTGAACGTTCCCGGCAGCGGATACTCCATGGGCTGGCGCTGGCCTGGCTGCTCGGCGCGGTGGCCGCGTGCGCTTCGGCCCCCGCTCCCGCGCCCGTACGCCCGGTGCTTCGCGTTGGCACCAGCGGTGACTACCCGCCCTTCAGTGACTGGAAGCAGGAGCATCCCAGCGGCTTCTCCGTGGCGCTGATGGAGGCCTTCGCCGCTGACCAGGGGCTCGAGCCCTCGTGGGTGCGCTTCCGCTGGGCGGAGCTGGTAGGAGACCTGGAAGCCGGGAAGTTCGACCTGGCCGACAGCGGCATCACCGTGCGGCCAGAGCGCTCCGTGGCGGGCCGATTCACCGTCCCGGTGCTGCGCAATGGCGCCGTGCTGCTGCTCCGGTACCCGAGCCAGGCTCCGCCTCCGGCGGTGGCCTCTCCGCAGGACATGGGCACGGCGCTGGCACGGCTTCGGGCGCTCGACCAGCCCGGGCTGCGCGTGGCCGTGAACCGGGGCGGTCACCTGGAGCGAGTGGCTCGGGCGCTCTTCCATCAGGCCCAGGTCCAGGCCATCCCCGACAACGCGGGTGTGCGGGAGGCACTGGCCTCGGGCCAGGTGGATGCGGCGCTGAGCAACAACCTCGAGGCGCCGCGCTGGGCCGAGGGCCTCTTGGGCATCGAGCTGCTGGGCCCGCTCACCCGAGACGTGGTGGCGGTCTACGTCCGCGCCGACCAGCTCGAGTTGGAAGCCCGGCTCGACACGTGGCTGATGGCGCAGGAGGAGAGCGGCCGGCTCCGCGAGCTGCGCGCTCGCTACCTGGGACCGGGCGCAGGAGGCCCCACGGCACTGCCTGTCCAGGCACTCCTGGCAGCCACCGCCGAGCGCCTGGCGCTCATGCCCTGGGTTGCCGCAGCCAAGCAGCGCACCGGCAAGGCGGTGGAGGACACCTCGCAGGAGGCTCGGGTGCTCGCGGCCTTCCGAGCCGAGGTCCGCAAGGCGGTGCCGCCGGGACAAGAGCCCCCGTCCGATGCCGCCCTCGACACGTTCTTCCAGGCGCAGATCGACGCCGCCAAGCTCGTGCAGCAGCGCACGCCTGTCGAGGCCGGTGCTCCCACCTACTCCCTGGAGATGGACCTGCGTCCGGCGATAGCTCGCATCACCGAGAGGATGGCGACGCTCGTGGCGCGTCTGCCTGCCCACCTGGACGAAGCCGAGGTACGAGAGCTGGCGCGAGACTGGCTCGGCGCCAGCGCACTGGAGCCCGCGGAGGTGGAGCGGCTCGCTCGAACGCTCGCGGCCCTACGCTCGCAGTAACCAGCACGAGCCTCCGGTGTCACCACCCAAACCAAGGATGGGACGGCGGTGTACCTGGGGGCCGTGCCTCTGGAATACTCGCCCCGCCAATGAGTGACCCCGAGAAGGAACCGAAGACGGCCCCGGCCTCCGTCTCCGTGGATGACGCCCCCACCGTCATCCGCTCCTCCCCGTCTCCGCACGATGAGGTCACCTGGCTCTCCAGCTCCGCGCGCCCACCCACCACTTTCGCCGTCCCCGCCCCAGGCCAGATGCTCGCCGGCCGCTACATGGTCTTCGACACCCTCGGCCAGGGCGGCATGGGCGTCGTGCTCGCGGCCTATGACACGCGCCTGGACCGGCGCGTCGCCCTCAAGCTCCTGCACCCCATCGACGCCTCGGACGCTACCGCCACCGATGGGGAGGCCCGCCTCGTGCGCGAGGCCCAGGCCATGGCGCGCCTCAACCACCCCCACGTCGTCGCCGTCTACGACGCGGGGCCCCTCGAGGCCGGCTCCCTCTTCATCGCCATGGAATATGTGGAGGGACAGACCCTCCGCCAGTGGTGCGACCAGCAGCCCCGCTCCTGGCGCGAGGTGCTCGATACCTACCTCTCCGCGGGCAAGGGGCTCGTCGCCGCCCATGCCGCCGGGCTCATCCACCGCGACTTCAAGCCCGACAACGTCCTCATCGGCAAGGACGGCCGCATCCGTGTCATGGACTTCGGCCTGGCTCGATCCGCGCTGGATCTCATCCCCTCCGAGCAGTTCCCGGCCTCCCTGTCCGCGGACACGCTGAGCAGCGCGCTCACCATCCCCGGAACCCTCATGGGCACGCCGAAGTACATGGCCCCCGAGCTCCTCCGGGGCAAGCCCGCCGGCGTCCGCAGCGATCTCTACGCCTTCTGCGTGGCGCTCTACGAGGCCCTCTACGGCCAGCTCCCCTTCCCCGACCGCAGCATGGCCGAGTACTCCCGCGCCCGCCGCGAGGGCCTCGTCACCCCGCCTCCCGCCTCTTCGGATGTGCCCGCCTGGGTGACTCGCACCGTGCTCCAGGGGCTCCAGGCCGATCCCCAGCAGCGCCCCGCCTCCATGGAGGCCCTGCTGGCCCTGCTGCTGGATGATCCCGCCATCAAACGCCAGGCCCGCCGCCGAGTCCTCGCCATGGCCTCGGTCGCCGGAGTGCTGGCGGCGCTCGCCCTCTGGGGCTGGGCTCGACAGCACGCCCAGGCTCCCACGTGCAGCCAGGTGGCCCGAAGGCTCGATGGCGTCTGGGACGCCTCGGTGAAACAGAAGGTGCTCGACTCGCTGCACGGCACCGGCCTCCCGTACGCGGACGCCACCGCCGAGCGCGTCTCCACGGCCCTGGACAGCTACGCCAGCCAGTGGATCAAACAGAGCACCGCGCTCTGTGAAGCCGAGCAGGCCACTCAGCTCCCCCGGCTCGCGGCGCTGCGCGAATCCTGCCTGGAGCGGAGGCGCAGCCGCCTGCACGCCCTCACCGAGCTGCTCTCTCACGGCTCCGAGCCCGCGCTGCTGGAGAAGGCCACCCAGTCCGCCCGCTCGCTCCCGCCCCTCGAGGACTGCGCGGACGACGAGGCCCTCACCGCCGCGGTCCCCCCTCCCGAGGATCCCGCGGTCCGGGCTCAGGTGGAGAAGCTGCTCGGCACCGTGGATATCATCGAGGCCCTCTACACCGCCGGCCAGTACAAGGAGGGCCTCGCCACCGCGGAGAAGCTGCTGCCCCAGGTGGAGGCCGCGGGCCACCCGCCCCTCCACGCCCAGCTCCTGCTCCTCATGGCCCAGTTGAAGGACGGCTCCGGCGACTACAAGGGCTCCGAGGCCCTGGCGCGCCAGGCCCTCTCCGAAGCCGCGCGGGGCAGGGACTCGCTGCAGATGTCCCGGGCCATGAGCCTCCTGGTCAGGGAGCTGGACCGGCAGCGCAGGTTCGCCGAGGCGGCGCCCCTGGCCCCAGCGGTTCGAGCGATGGCCGACAGCACCGGGAATGAGCTGACGCAGGCCACCGCGTACTCCGTCCTGGGCCGCATGTTCACCGAACAGGGCAAGTACCCGGAGGCCTGGGAGAGCCTCTCGCAAGCCCTGGTCCTCCGGGAGAAGGCCCTGGGCCCCGAGCACCCCGACTCGGCCTCCACCCTCTCCAACCTCGCCACCGTCGCCTGGTGGATGGGCCGCTATGACGAGTCGCTCGAGCGCACCCAGCGCGCCGCGGCCCTCAAGGAAAACGCGCTCGGTCCCGAGCACCCCGAAGCCATCCAGATGCTCACCAACATGGGCGCCATGCTCTACGAGGTGGGCCGCTACGAGGAGGCGCTCCAGCGCTTCGAGCGGGCCCTGGAGCTCGAACAGAAGGTGCTGGGGCCCGACTATCCGCACATCGCCTCCACCCTCACCAACCTGGGCATCGTGCTGCTGACCCTCGGGCGCCCCGAGGAGGCACGGCGGATGGCCGAGCGCGCCGTCGCCTTCAGGGAGAAGCTCTCGGGCCCCGACGCTCAGGAGCTCGCGGGCCCGCTCACCAGCCTCGGTGGAGCGCTCGAGGAGCTCGGGCGCCACGAGGAGGCGCTCCAGGCCCACACGCGCGCCACGCAGCTGCGCGAGAAGACGCTGGGCCCGGATCACGATCTCGTCTCCGAGTCGCTCCGCCAACAGGCCCTCGTGCTGACGCACTTGAAGCGCTTCCGCGAGGCCCATGAGCGCATCGATCGCGCGCTGGCCATCGCCGAGAAGGCGCTCGGCAAGGAGCATCCGGACCTCTCCTACCCGCTTCAGATCCAGGGGGAGCTGTTCCTCGCGGAGGGAAGAGCCGCCGAGGCCCTGCCGCCCCTCGAGCGGGCCCAGAAGCTCGCCCCCAAGGGAGCCATCCGCGCCGAGGTGGGCTTCTCGCTGGCGCAGGCACTCTGGGAGGCCCGGAGCGCCGAGCGCGCTCGCGCCGTGGAGCTGGCCACCCAGGCCCGGGAGGACTGGCAGCGCATTGGCCATGCCGAGCGGGTGGCGCGCAGCACCCGATGGCTGGCAGCCCACCCGCGCCCCTGAGGCACGGGCTCAGGCGACCTTCGGCTCCGCCGCCTTCTGCGCCTGCTGCTGCGCGTATACCTGCGCCGCCGCCTCCAGGCGCCCGCAGGGCCTGCGGAAGGCACAGCGCACGCACATGGACACGTCCTCCGTCATCGGAAACGCGGCGGACTCCTTCGGCGTGTTGGTGGCCGCATCCGTGAGCATGCCGCGCATGTTCGCCACGCTCTGGGTGAAGCGCGCCTTGAAGGCCTCCATGGCCGCCAGGTCCACGTGGACGTTCTGCTCCAGTCCCTCGTTCAGGTACACCAGCGAGGTGCGCACCTTCTCCACGGGGAACTTGTAGCGCTGGGACACGTAGAGCGCGTAGCCCAGCACCTGCTCGTCATACCCGTCTCGCGCCTTGCCCGTCTTCCAGTCCACCACCACGGGCATGCCCGCCTCATCCAGGTAGGCGAAGTCCGGGATGGCGAACACCTTCACCCCATCCAGGGTGAAGCTGGAGAAGTCGAAGCCCGCATCCACCTCCAGCCACTGCTCCCGCTTGAGCGAGCGGGCCAGCGCCGGCCACCGCGAGGAGAAGAACCACCCCAGCGCCTGGCGCACCGTCTCCCAGTTCTGCTTCCACGCCTCGTCGGGCACCGGCTCGGCGTACTCGTGCTCCACCAGCCCGGTGAACGTCTTCCGGTACTTCTGCGTCCAGTACGACTTCTTCGCCGAGTGCCGGAAGTCGTCCTGCATCAGCTTGCGGGCCCGGGCCTCCACATCGGCCGGATCCACCTGCCGCCCCGCCTGCCAGTCCAGCAGCACGTCCTTCACGCAGTCGTGCACCACGCTGCCCGCCCAGCTGTAGCGGTTGCTCAGCTTCTTGAGGACGTACAGCTCGCGCACGTCCTTCGAGGCCCCTGCCTCCCACCCGCCCCACGAGCCGTAGTAGTAGAGGTAGTAGGCCCGAAGGCATTCGGAGAACTTCTCGTGGCGACTCTTGGACCAGGAGAAGTCGTTGGTGAGGGTGGCGCGCCGCATCGGAGGGGCGCATCCTATGCCCTCGCCCGCCCGGCCAGAAAGGGGGCGGGCAAGGATCCTTCAAGAACTACTCGGTTCCGAAGGGGCGCGGCTTGGAGCTGCCGCTGCCCGAGGCGCAGAGCCGGTAGGAGTTGACCACCAGGTCGAGGGCCTCCTTCTCCAGATGGAAGTTGGCCAGGCTCAGGCTCTTGACGAAGTTCCAGGCAGCGTCCTTGACAGTCTTCTCATCCGCGTCGGGTCCCAGCTTCACCGCGAGATCCTCACCGGCCGTCTTGAGGCTGGCGATGACGTCGTCGGACAGGTGGGTCTTGGCGCCCACGTAAGGCCCGTGGCTCACGGGTGGCCGGTGCACCTCGGGCCGCTGCGGACGCTTCGGCTCGAACCCGGAGTGGCCCTTCCCACGCGAAGGCCCGCTCTTGCCCGGCTTCTCGAAGCCATCCGCGGCAGTGGCAGGCCGCGTCGACGGAGGAACGATCCCCCCCGAACGGGAGGGAGCCTTCGTCTCGGCCTTCTCGGAGCCGCGGGAGGGCAGGGAGACCTTGGGGGCATCGGCTTTCGGGCTGCGCATGGAGGAAGCCTCGGGCTTTCTAGATAGGTACACCGTTACCTGGTTTTCACGCGCCCTCCGGGAAAAGTTGCTTCTCCAGAGATTCACGTTCCAACCCCTTGGATTTACTGGAGTTGAGGGGGTCCAAGCGCCTTCTGGCCACAACCCGCGATAATGACTCGTTATGTCGACTCCAGTCGACGTAAGAAATCTTCGTTGGCTCTGCCGAGCGCGCGGGGGTACTTCTGCTGGAAGCAGCTCGCCTGACGCCACGGCACGCACCACCACGCCGTCGTCCCGTCAGGACGCGGCGTTACCGTGCTGTCCTCGAGAAGGGCAGCCTGCAAATCTTCCGGGTCCGGGCGCCGTCACCCGATGAGCAGCCCGCGTTTCCAGCGCGAGGACCCATCAGAAAGCCGCAGGAGTTTCCAGCTCCTGACGTGCCTAGGGCCCCGGCGGAGTGTCTCTGCACTCCCCGGGTTACCCGACCTTTTTACAGGTCGGTAGTCGCAGACGCTAGATCCAGGCGCATTCCCGCATCAACCAGAAAGATCCGCAGTGGTGTCCAGTGAGCCCCTTTCCCCGAAGGCGGCTACAGGCGAAGAAGTGCCAGTTGGACCCTCCGTGTGGATGCTCCACCCGTCGCCGCTGCCGGGAGTGTGAGCGCTGGGTGTGCACTGCCCATCGCATCGGAGCTCTCTGCTACGAGTGCGCTCCACCGCCTGCTCCGCAGGGGCCTCCGGCTGCAGTTCCGACTGAGAAGGAGCCGCCCGAGGATGAGCCTCAGCATGCACCTGCTGAAGGTACTCCAGAGTGACGTGGGCGTAGATCTGCGTCGTCGTCAAGGACTCGTGTCCCATCAACTCCTGGATGCTCTCGATGTGAGCTCCGTTGTGGAGAAGATGGGTCGCGTACGCGTGCCGCAGCGTGTGCGGGGAGACCTGAGTGCCAGCCTGGCTCGAGTGCATGGCCACCCTCTCCCGGATCTGGCCTGGCGTGAGTCGGCGCCCCCACCTGCCGACGATGAGCGCAGTCGGGTGCGCCCCTTTCCTTGAGCGGAGCTCTCCGCGCCGCTGCAGGTACACGCCAATGACCTGCGCGGCCATTGGGTTGATGGGGCAGAGCCTCTCTTTGCTCCCCTTCCCTGTGACTCGAACCATCCTCTCCCGCAGGTCCACGTCATCGATGTCGAGCGCGGCGACCTCTGAGACGCGCAGTCCTCCGCTGTAGAGCAGCTCGAGGACCGCTCGGTCCCTCCAGCCAAGCGCGCTCCCCTCCGGAGGCTGCTCGAGGATACGAGCCACTTCGTCCACCCGCGGAACAGTGCGAGCTTTCGACTGCGGAGAGATGACCCGCACCAGCTTCAGCGGGCTCGAGCGGATGGTCCGCTGTCTCACGAGGTAGCGGTAGAAGCACTTCAGGCTCGAGACGTGACGCGCCCTGCTCGTGGACGCCAGCTCCGTCTTCAGCAGGTTGAAGTAGTCGACCACCTGCGCCGGCGTCACCGAGACGAGCTCGAGGCGGCGCGCGACCAGGTGGTCGTGGAACCTGCCGACGTCCGCCAGATAGTTCCTGATGGTGTGTGGAGAGAACTGCCGGACGCTGGTGAGGTGCTGGCGGAACGCGACGAGGTGAGGATCAAGGCTGTCCATGCGACAGCCGTACGTAGGCGAGCCCCAGCGGCACTCAACCTTTCAGGTAGGAGGCCGCGCTCCTCACCCGCGAACGTCCGCAGGGCTCTCCCTCAGCCACACCACGACGACGGCGAGGTGCCCGGTGCTCGCATAGAGCCACTCCTGCCCGAGCACCACGTAGGACTTTGCGCCGACCACCTGCACGACAGCCCCGGCATCAGGCAGGGGCTCCCGGCTATAGGGGCGCGTCCACAGCGGAGCGCCACCATCCACAGCGAAGTGCACTTCGAGTGGCATAGTCCCTCGCGCTCGGCCGGGCCCGGCCCGTCACGCCTGAGGCGGCACAGGCGAGTTGGGCAGCTGCTTGTGGGCCCAGTCGATGACGATGCCGCGGCCGCCAGCCACCACCATCTCGATGGGACCGCGCGCGGCTGACTTGATGAAGGGGCTCACCTCGAGCTGGTCGAAAGCATCCAACGCCGCGCTGCTCACCAAGTCGTAGCACTCGCCCACGAGGGCGATTCCCTTCTCGGAGCCCAGCCGCTGCAACACCTCACGCAGGACAGGCACGTTGACTCGAGCCATCTTCTTGCCACTGCGCGGACTGCCTTGGGTGCCCATACGCTCAACGCCTCCAAGAGAACGGAGCGGCACCGAGAAAACTGGAGCCTGCATGGCAACCACTGCCACCAGGCCCCCACCCACCAACCCGCCGCCCACCACAAGGCAAACTTATCCCGAGGTGTTTTATTTCGGAATGGTCTCAAGGGTAGGGTGGCAGGCCAGTGAGTCCTTGCTGACTGCTACAGGCCTGCCACCCTCTCAGGCGTTACCGCTTCCCCACCCGGGAGGGGGTGCCACTTTGATCTGTGTTTGGCGCACCAACCATGCGCACCAACCATGAGACATCCGACTCGATGCGGGCCAGGCGCTCCGCGTTGTCACGGTCACGCTCGGCTGCCCGCTCGAGCTTCTGCATCAGCTCGGTGTGAGCCGTCTGCACAGCACGCTGCTCCTCACCGTGGTTGAGAGCCACCATGCCGGTAGCGCCCCCTCCGAGCGCTCCGAGCATGGTGCCTCCCACAATCACCACACGCAGCACCTTCTCCCGTACCCCGCCACGCTCCGCCATCGGTACCGCCTCCATCACCGAGCGCGTGGGATTACGCGCTCGGAGTCTTCGTCACCGCGGCCGCCGCAGCCTGGAACGGCTCTTCCATCTTCACCATCGGGGCGCCAACCCCTTCGTGGAACCACGTGCCGGGCTTCACCTCGGCGCTGAAGGGCACGCGCTGGAGCTCCACGCTGGACTCGTGCGGCACGTCCACCATGGCGAAGTGCACGGCGAGCGTCGCACTGTTGTCCTCGTGGAGCTCCACCACCACGGCCGGGCGGCGCATACCCGCCGAGGGGCCCTTGCTGATGACGTACTCGGCCAGGCCCAAATACACCCCAGCATGAATCATACGGGAGCCTGCCTGCGGAGCGTGCCCCCCCTGCATCATGATGGGCGGCGACGCCAGGCCATACAACTCCCGGTCCTGGATGAACTCGGCCAACTGCATGAGGAAGGCGTCTCGCTGCGCCTCCGGGACGCTGCAGAGGTCCGCCACCAGGTGCTTGGTCTCCATGAGCATGGCGGTGAGCGTGCTGTAGATGATGTAGCGGACCGACTCCGGCACCTTCTCGAGGACCGCCACCTTCTCCTCGACCTTCTCCGGCGACCAGAGGGACGCGCAGAGGAACGCCAGCGGCTCGGCTGACGGGATCGCCGCCACCACTGCGGAGACCAGCCGTGTGCTCACCATCTTCCAGCTGTCGACGAGGGCGCGTGCGCTCACCGTCGGCCGTTTCTCCCACTCCGCCTGGAGAACCTTGGCGTCCTTCGGGTCCATCATTGCGGAGCTCGCACCCTCCTGGGGCTGCTCCTTCTTCTCCGCGGACACCACCGAAGACGCACCACTGCCCGACTGCTTATTCACTCTCCCACCAGCCATCGCCCACCTCACCCATACAACGAGAGAGCTCCAGCATAACGTGTCTGGGATTAACGCGCTCGCCCCCGGGTTCAGTGCCCGGGCGGAGGTGACGGGCGTGGCGGACGGGCTTGATGCACTCCAGGCAGCTCTGGACGAGTTGGGTGAGGATGCGCGGTGCACGTTGGAGATCCGGTTTGACCCTGCCGGAGCTCGACAAGCTGTTGAGCCTATCCGACTGCTGCGTCGCGACGTGCCCCTCGAGCTCCAGGTCCTCGACCACCTGGCGGCACTGAACCTGCCCACTGGGGACTACTCCCTCCGGATCCGCGAGAAGGGCCGTCACGTCAGCCAGGCCACGGTCTCCCTGCGGGTGCGCGACGCCAATGCCGCAGTCACGACCGCCGTCACGCCAGCCGTCACACCCTCCGTCACACCGCCGGTCGCCCCAGCAGTCGCGCCGCCGACAGACCTCTTCCGAGAGGTGACGGAGCGGCTGATCCGCGAGGCCGTGGAGAGCAAGCTCAACCCTCCTCGCGAGGAGTACGAGGAGGACCCCGAGGAGGAGGGGGACGGGGAAGGAGCCTCACCGCTCGCGACCGGGCTTCTCGGTCTCCTGGAGAGGGCCATCCAGTCCCCGGTGCTGGCCCCAGCCGTGGCCGAGCTCGTGGAGAGCGTCGCGGACGTGCTCAAGGTGCGCGCGCGCACCTCGGACGCCAAGGCGCGGCTCTACGAAGCGCGGGCGGCTCGAGCTGGTGCCGCCCCTCGGCAGGAGCCTGCCGAGGAGGGCACTCGCGGGAAGGTTGTGGGGTTCCGGAGGAAGGCGACGGTGGGTGCGGGCGGGACAGAGGGCGGCGGCACCCATGGCACCGAGAGCTGACACCATCTCGCGCGCAGGCCACCGGGTGCGCCGGGAGCCTCTGCTGCCGGGCACCGAGGGCATCGACAGGACGCGTGCGCGGATGCTCGAGCTCATCCGCGAGGGGAGCAAGGACCCGGAGGTCCAGGACGAGGCCAGACGCGCCGCATTCCTCGCCCGCCCCCACGACTACCACGGCGAAATCCAAGCTGTGTGGGACTACATGACTGGGCTGGAGGCGGCACCGTACCGCCTGGACCCGGTCGACGCCGAGCTTCTGCAGGGTGCGGCTGTCCCGTCGAGGGGGCGGGACTGCGACTGCGCTGTCATCAAGGCGGGAAGCCTCTTCGAGGCCATCGGGCACCCTGTGTTCGTGATCATCGGCGCGCGGCGCGCCCCTCGCCCAGGCGAGCCGGTTCGCTACAACCACACTTGGCTCGAGGTGTGGTGCCGGTCCTGCCGTCAAGTGCACTCCTTTGACCCAGTCCTGGATCTGCTCCGCCCTGCCGAGCGGGCACAGCTGGGCGACGTCCTCCCCCACGCAGTCACGAGGAGATTCCCTGTGTCCCTCTCCACTCTCGGTTACACCGAAGGAGCCCCCCGGCGCGCCCGTCGACGTGTTGGCGCTCGCCCTCCCCCGGGCCTCTCCGGCCTCGACGGCTTCTCGCTCAAGAAGCTCGCGAAGGGAGTTGCGAAGGTGGCCACCAGCAAGGTTGGCGGCGCGATCCTGAAGAAGGCCATCAGCTTCGTTCCCGGTGGGTCGGCCGCCCTCACCGCCATCGACGTGGCCTCCAAGGGCGTGAAGGTCATCAACGCGGTGAAGAAGGGCGGCGTCGCTGGCCTGGCCAAGGTTGCGGCCCCCATGCTCCTGGACAAGGTCGCCCCAGGCCTCTCGGCCGCGGTGAAGTCCAACCCCATCGCTCGGGCGGTGTCGACGGTCGCGAAGGCTGCGAGCCCCAAGCCCTCCGCCCCCAAGGCACTGAAGGCCTCGACGGCTCGCACGGTCTCGAAGCCCGCCGCCCCCAAGGCTGTTGGCGTCAAGCCGAAGACGCTGATCGCGCGCGCCGCTGCTGCCGCTGCTGCTTCCTCTGCGTCTGCGGCGCAGCCGACACCTGTCTCCGTTGCGCCCCCCCCCTCCTCCATGCAGGAGGAGCCGCCGACGTTCGTCAGCCCTCCGGAGGACGCGGAGACGTTCGAGCCGGCCGCGCCGGAGGATGACGGCGCCTCCTACGAGGAGGCCTCCGAGGACGCGGTCGAGCCCCAGGGTGAGGAGAGCCTTGATGCGGGCCCTTTCGACGACGGCTCGGCGGCGGAGGAGGAGTGATGGCCGCCCGCGTCGTCGCAAAGGTGGCGCCTCCCGTCCCGGCCGCCACGCTGAAGGCTGAGGTGAAGCCCCTGCTCGAGCTTGCCCAGAAGGTGGCGAAAGCCGCCAACGAGGCAGGGGGAGAGGACTCCGTGAAGAAGGCGGGCATTGGTGCCGCGGCCACCTACTCGAAGACGGTGCAGGACTTCGCCACCAAGCAGATCGACGAGGTGGTGGCGGGCCGCCTGCCCGTGGCGAAGTGGCGGGAGAACCTCCAGCTCTGGCTGAAGCAGGGCCAGTCCCAACTGAAGGACGCAGAGGAGCGGAGCTCGCTCTGGTACCGCGTCTCCCACGCCGTGGCGGGCAAGGTGGAGCAAGGCGTCACCGCCGCCACCGACAAGCTGAAGGAGCTCAAGGCGAAGGTGGCCCAGCTCACCGGCATGCGGGCGGAGCTCGACAAGCTGCGCGCGGGGCTCAAGGGCAAGAAGCTCTCGACGCAGGCTTCGGACACCCTCTTTGGGGCCCCGGCGTCGCGCGCCGAGGAAACGTGGAAGCAGTTGGGGACTGTCATGTCCGCACTCGAGAAGGGAGCGAGCCTCGTCACTGGGCAGTCCACACTGGGAAGCCCCCTCGTGGTCGGCGCCGGGGCGGCAGTGGCAACCGTGGCCGTCGCAACCTCGCTGGCCGCGAGCCTCTTTGCCTACTACCAGAATGCCACCGAGGTGGCGCGCGCGGAGGTGGCCAAGCAGGAGCTCACGCTGGTCCAGCAGGGCAAGGGCGCGGAGGTGAAAGAGCTCCGCACGCTGCGGAATGAGGCGGACAAAGTCCGCGCCGAGTCCAACGAATCCCCCTTCAGCGCCCTCGCGACGTCCGCCAAGTGGGTTGGCCTCGGGCTCATGGCTGCAGGCCTCGCCTGGGGCGCCCGCGAGGTGGCCCGGGTGGTGAAGGACAAGGACGCCGAGGTTCCCCGGCCATGAGGATTCCTCACGCGCTCGCGCAGCTCGGCACCGTCCTCGAGCTTCGCGTCGAGAAGGACGGCAAGAGGTCCACCCTCTCGTGGCCCAAGAAGGGCCTCTGGCTCTGCACGGACTCGACGCAGAAGCGTCTGTACCTCGTGCCAGCTCCGAAGGCTGCCCCGGGGCCTCTCGCGGGCCCCGCAAAGCGGGCTCTGAAGGGTGTCGCCCGAGCGTACAAACGCTGGTCGGAGTTCGAGGCGGCCAACGTCACCCCAGCGACCGTGGAGCTCGGCGCCACTGAGGACCGTGGATGCGTCGCCTCCATCGCCTACCGCTCGGACAAGTGGAGCGGGCGCGCGGAGGACTACGAGCACGACTTCAAGGGACGCCCGCGGCTGTGCTGCGTGGGCTCCGTCTACGTCATCTCCGGTGGGGGCTTCTCTGTCACCCCCTCCGGGATCCGAGGGTGAAAGGGAGCCCATGAACCTGGAGAGACAGAAGGAGCTGATGATCGTGAACGGCACCAAGAAGAAGAACAAGAAGAGGGCGGCGACGGCCAAGTCGCGCACCTCGGCCACCCCGAAGAGGAAGCGCCGGAGCCGACAGGCTGCGCCGCCGCCTGCCCCCCGCCGGGCCCGGGCGCGTCGACGCAACCCCGGCGTGGACGTGGGAGGCACCCTGGTGGCCGCAGGCGTCGGCATGGCGACGGTCGTCGCCCTGCAGCCGCTGCTGCACCAGGTCACCACGCGCGTGTCGAATCGGATGGTGCGGGCCGGGCTGCGCACTATCCTCCCGGCCGGCGCGACGATGGGCTTGGGCCTGTTCCTCAACCGGCTGAACCCAAGTGCGGGTAAGGCGGTTGCCAGCGCTGGCGCCGCCCTCGCCGTCCTCCACGGGCTGAGCGAGCTCGCCAACGGCGCCGGGCAGCCCGTCGGTGCCCTCCAGAAGGTGGGCTACGCGCAGCTCGGAGCGCCGGATGATGTCTACATCTCCGGCGGCCAGGTCTACCGGATGCTGCCTGACGGCACCTCTCAGCCGATGTACGCGCTGGCCGGGGAGGCCATCGAGCTCAACCTGGACAACGGTGGCACCGAGAGCGCGACGCTGCTGGGTGACCTCGGGGAGAGTGAGGTCCTCGTGATGGACCAGCGAGGCAACCTTCTGGCCCTGCCCAAGGGTGACAGCTCCGGCGTCGAGGGCATCGAGCAGGCCGACCTGAGCGGCGGCTCCTTCGAGGTGGCGGACGACCTGGGCGACATCGAGGCCGACGAGGGCCTCTCCGGGGAGTCCGAGAACGGCTGGAGCGCCTGACGGGGAGACAGCCACCGCATTCCAGGACGCCTGGGGAGGCCGGAGCTTCGGTCTCCCGCCTCCTCAGGACTCCTTCACTTCCACCGCAGCACAGCAGCTACTCGAGGGTTGAACCATGGCACAGCAGGCGAAGGGGCAGGGGCAGGGGAAGCAGCGAATCAGCAACGCGCAGAAGCAGATCGAGAAGCTGCGCAACGTCGCGCCGGCGCGGCTGCACGCTGCGTTCCGGATGACGGGCAACGTGAACAGCAACACGGCGTTCGGCAAGTTCAACAACGGGCAGGTCGACATTTTCAAGGAGGCGTCGGACTTCCCGGTCCGCATCGCGGAGAATGCGTACAACAACTGGCTCGCCTCCGGCGCCAAGCCCGTGGCCGACGTCTACCCGAAGGCCATCGGCCTTTACGTGGGCGAGCGCTTCCCGGGAGTGCTGCCCATCAAGGCGATCCTCGCGGAGCACAGCATCCTGACGATCCAGCTCCCCTCGGGGGCAAAGGTCATCAAGCAGCCGTCGCTGACCATCCCGGCGGGCGTGGGCGTCGAGACGCGGTACGCCACCGCGGACTCCGCGGGGGCTGACAAGAAGCTCAACGAGACGTTCGGCCCGATGAGCC
>NZ_JAHXBF010000034.1 GCF_020103695.1 Hyalangium versicolor | reverse complement strand
AGCAGCGCCGCCTGCGCGTACGCGACGAACGACGGGACGATGTCCACTTCGGCCTCCTCGTCCTGGGCTGCTGCCTGATGCTCTTCCGTCGCCTTCAATCCTGACTTTTGTTAGGCGCTCTAAGCGAGAATGGCTCCAATCCTGGGTTCGACAGCACCTGCCCTGTTATCCGGGGGGAGTTGCTGGAGAGCCGCCATCCGAATGGACGCCTCCATCGGGAACTCCTCCATCAGGCAACGAGGGGGGGCGAGGCTTACGAGACGGAGGCCAGGGGTGCTGGGCTTGCCACTCTGGACGCGTGAAGAAGGGCGGGTCTTCGGCGGGCGCCATGTCCATGCGATCGAGATCACTGAGCTCATAGAGTTGCCCGCTGCCTGCATCTTCGTTCTCGCCTGCATCGGGGATCGAGGGGGAGGGAAGCTCCTCGGGTTCATCGCTGTCTACCCGCCTGAGGATGCGACCATCGATGCTGATGGCGTATTTGGCACTCCAGTCCAAGGGAGCGGCCTTGAGCGCGCACTCCTCGGAGGCGTAGTCCGGGGAAATTTGAACAAAAATGATATTTTCCTGGCGGATGACCTCGTAGAGGAAATCCCTGGGTCTGCTCCAGCAGGGATTGTGGCCATCATATGAAGGGATGAAGTCCCGGGCTGCAATCATCATGGCTTGGACTATCGGGCCATCGATGAGAAGCTTCTCGTCGGACCGGCCGAGCCGCATCCCTCCAGACTCAAAAACTTTCGGGAATTGGATGGATTCATCATACTGCGGCGCTGGGTGGAGTGCTGGACTCCGCGCGCAAGTGACGAGAGCAAGAACGGCGAGGAGTGGCAGACTTCTCATAGAGCACCCACCGTAGGGCAGCGGGCCTTCTCTTCCTTGATGGTGGGAGCACTCAATGAGTCACTGGACAACCACTTGACGACGTGGGTCTGTGTGCAACTCCATTGTTTGCCATTTCGGGTCCACTTCAAGAACCTGCCGGTATAGGGCGTGTATGCATAGAAACCGTCGCATGTCGGATTTTCGTGCCCGTTCGAGAAGAACGCGACAAGGGCAAGACGCCGCTCGGGATCTTTCGTCTTGGGTTCGAAGCCATGTTGATTCCCTTGGCCCACAAGGTAGAGAACGTCATCTTCGGAGATCCGGTTATCGAAGGTGTGATTGTGAAGAACGACGATGTATTGGATGCTCTCCGGTGGGTAACGACGATCCTCCACGAAGGAAGGAAGAATACAGTGCTTGGCCTTTCCAGTGGGCTCAGGGGTTGCTTGATCAGTCAGGAGGCTGATTTCGTATTTATTATCTGGCGTGTAATACATCCAGGCGCAATATTCCGTTGCGGCGCGCCAGCGCAAATGGAACGCCTCTTGCTCCTCGAGCAGAGCAGTTTTAGGGGGCCTTCGGCCAGCGCTTGCACGCGGCTTCGTGAAAATCTTCCTGCAGGCCGCGAACAGTGCCTCCGAGTAGGAGTCGTATGACCCGAGCATGGGCCCTGGAATACTCTCAAGGCGAGGCCCTCCAGGCGGAGGACGCGCGATGTCGGCATCAATCTCCTCTGGGGCGGGAGCGAGGGCTCTGGAGGAGCACCCCAGAACGGCACAAACTGCCGGGCCGAGGAGGCATCGCCGCCATTGCAGGAGTCTGAGCATGGGGTGGGATGTTAGCACCCCCCTTTTGCCCTCCTCTATGTCCGTCTCGCAGTGGGGCTGCCGGAGGTCAGGCTCGGCGGCCGACGCCAGTGCATTCGCTACCCGGCGATGTCTCTTCAGCAGGAACTTCGAGGACTGCGCGGGTGTAGGCTGTGAGAATGTGGATACGTCGAAGCCTTCCTGCGCTGATCTCACTGTGCGTTTCTCTCGCCCTGGCTGGATGTGCCCGGTCGGCGCAACGCCCGGCGCGGCCAGATGATTCCGTGCTCCCGGTCATCCTTCTCTCGATCGATGGCCTGAAGCCGGATTATGTGCTGGAGGCGGACCGTCACCACCTGAAGGTACCGAACCTGCGGCGCCTCGTGAGGGAAGGCACCTTCGCTTCAGGCGTCACCGGTGTCGCGCCGACGCTCACCTACCCGAGCCACACGACACTCATCACCGGCGTCTCGCCGGCTCGGCACGGGATCTTCATGAACTCCCCCTTTGATCCTTTCGGCAAGAATCAGGGAGGGTGGTTCTGGTACAGCGAAGACATCCAGGCCCCGACGCTCTGGGATGTAGCGGGCAAGGCGGGGCTGGTGACGGCCAGCATCGACTGGCCTGTCAGCGTGGGAGCCAACGTCCGCTACAACATCGTCCAGTACTGGCGCGCCTCGACGCAGGATGATCACAAGCTGGCGCGGGCACTCTCGACCAGCGGGCTGCTGGACGAGGCTGAGAAGGACTGCGGTCCTTATCCGACAGGCTATGCCTACCTCCTCCCAGACGATGCGCGCCGCGCGAAGTTCATCTCGTGGATGATCGAGAAGAAACGACCGCACCTGCTGACCGGCTATTTCTCCTCGCTCGACGAGGAGCAGCACCTCACCGCGCCTTACAGTCAGGTGACATTCGACACGCTGGAGGGCTTGGACACGCTTATCGGAGAAGTCCGCGCCGCCGCTGAGCGCGCCTACCAGGGCAGGTTCGTGCTCGCCGTGGTCTCGGACCACGGCCATACCCTTGCCGCCAACGAGCTTCATCTGAACGCCGCGCTGCGTGCAGCGGGTTTGATCGAACTGGATACGCAGCAGAAGGTGAAGTCGTGGCGCGCCTTTGCGTGGGCCTCGGGTGGCTCGGCCAGGGTCATGCTCCGAGACGCGGGTGACGAGGATGCGCGTGGCCGTGTTCGCGAGATGCTGAGAAGCCTGGCCGCCAGTTCGAGCAGCGGCATCGAGCGCGTGCTCGAAGGTGAATCGGTGAGCGTGCTAGGCGGCTTTCCGGGAGCAGCGTTCGTCGTCGCGCTCAAGCCGGGCTTCAAGGCTGGCAGCGGTCTGAATGGGGAGACGATGCGGATGGGAAACGCAGGAGGTACGCATGGGTACCTGCCTGGCCCGCGTGACATGGAGGCCGCGTTCTTCATCGTGGGCCCAGGGATCGCGGCTGCTCGGGACCTGGGGAAGATCGACATGCGCGACATCGCGCCGACGCTCGCTGGAATCCTGAGGCTCTCTCTGCCCTCGGAAGGGCGGGATCTCTTTCGCTGAACAACCCGCCGCCAGGGGCACCCTGGGCGGGGTGTGTTCACGTCGGGCGTCTTTCATTCGGCGCAGAGGGGGATGCTCCACAACCCCTCACCCACACCCTCCTGGCTGGCGGCGAAGTAGAAACGTGTTCCCGCAGTCCCCGTGTGAGAGGGATTGGTGAGTTCGTCGTAGGAGACAGTCCCCTCGGGCGTGCCGTCGCTCATCCACGGGGTGATGCTCTTGTTGGGTTTCGCTGCGGAGAAGAAGGCGGACTGGCCCACGAGGGTAAGCTGGTAGATGAAGGAGTCGCGCTGTGCGGGTTGCACATCCGTGAGCCGGAATGTCCCCTCGGGGGTGCCGTCGCTCCTCCACAGCTCCAATCCACTCCCCTCGTCCCTGGCACTGAAGAAGAGCCGATCCTCCGAGGCCGTCAGGTTGTAGGGACCGCTGTTCAAGGGGCCGGCCGGGACCGGGCCGGAACCCGTGGGGCCGGGGAAGATGTCCTTGAGCAAGGACGTCCCTTCGGGAGTCCCGTTGCTCCTCCACAACTCGCTGCCGGCACTCTCCTCGTGAGCGGAGAAGAAGAGCTTGCCTCCCATGGAGGTGAGGTGGACGGGCGGCAGGAAGCGGTTGGTATCCGGAATGCCACCCCTCACGAGCACCGTTCCTTCGGAAGTTCCATCGCTTCGCCACAGCTCAGGGCCAAGGGTTCCGCTCTGTGCGACGAAGAAGAGCACGCCGTTCACGTCGGTGAGTTCGCCTGGAGACGAGCTGGCGATGCCCGGGGCGAGATCCTTCACGAGCACCGTCCCCTCGACGGTCCCATCGCTCTTCCAGAGCTCGTAGCCGCTGCCACCATCCGCGGCGAAGAAGAGCGTCTCTCCAATCACGGCCAACGGATGTTGCGAGCTGGAAGTCTCGCGAGACGGAGACACGGCGTCCAGGGGCCACGTGCCGTCCGGCGTGCCATCACTCCTCCACAGCCGTGGGGCCTGGTTGGCCTGCTCCGAGACGAAGAAGAGTGTCTTGCCCGCTTGGATCAGGTTCAGCACACGCGAGCCGCTAGCGGGAGGGACGACGTCCTTCACGGCCACCGTTCCCTCGGGCGTCCCATCACTTCTCCAGAGTTCGCTCCCTTCGCCCTGGGCGTTGACGGCCAGGAAGAAGAGGGTCCCGTCCATCACGGTCATGTAGCCCAGCGTCGGCCTCGGCGCACAGGGCCAGCTCGGCTTGGGAGGCTGGCAGGAGTAGGAGTCGTTCGCGAAGATCGACTTCACGAGCGTTGTGCCTTGCTCTGTCCCGTCGCTCCGCCACAGCTTGCCCACAGTGTTCGGAGCCGCGGCGGCGAAGAGGAACGCACCCTTCAGGTCGGCGACCTGACGGGGGGCATCGTCGGGGGCAATGGGAAGGGCCTTCACGAGCTGAGGGGGGCCACAGGGCCGGACTCGAGTGGGCGGTACGGGCTCGGGGACGGGGTCCTTCTTGCACCCTGCCGCCAGGCAGAGCAGGACGAGCCACACGGAGCTTCGGGCCATCATGGGGTGCTCCTGGAGATGCAGCTCGCCAGGGAGAGTGCGCGGAGTTCACGTCCGGTGGTTCCGTCCGAGGCGATGAAGAAGAGTTCATCTCTCAGCCGCGTCATCCCCGCCGGGAACGAGCCTGTCAGGCCCGGGAACAGATCTCCCGCACGTCGCGGCTCCTGAGCCGTGCCATCGGTGAACCACAGCTCGCGACCGCCGCTGGCATCATCGGCGTTGAAGAAGAGCCTCCCCTCCACCTCGGTGAACTCGATGGGAGCCGAGCTTGCGGGCCCGGGGAGGAGATCCGCGACCAGGGTGGTCCCCTCCAGGGTGCCGTTGCTCCTCCACGGCTCGCGGCCCAGGCCAGAGGCCTCGGCGCTGAAGAAGAGCGTGGACCCCATGGCCGTAAGGTGCAGGGGAACAGAGCCAGCGGGGCCTGGCTGGAGATCCGCGACGAGCGAGGTGCCGGCAGCGGTGCCGTCGCTGTGCCAGAGTTCGCGTCCCGTCTGTCTGTCTTCGATGGTGAAGAAGACCTGTCCATCGCCCGCGGTCAGCTCTTCGATGTACTGACCCTCGGGAGTGTCGAGGATCTCCTTGACGAGGACGGTTCCCTGCGGCGTCCCGTCGCTCTTCCAGAGCTGGTTCCACCGCGCGAAGAAGACGGTTTCGTTCACAGCGACGACCGAGGACACCTTCCTGACAGAATCCTCCTCGCTCAGCCGGAAGGTGCCGGCGGGTGTTCCGTCGCTCCTCCACAACGTGGATTGAAAGCCGCCGATGAAGAAGAGGGTGTTGCCCACGGCGAGCATGCGGGACGGCGGGGGGGGAAGGCCTTCGAAGTCTGTCTCGTCGAGGGAGAAGGTGCCCGCCGGGGTGCCATCCGTCCTCCAGAGCACGGCGCTGGAGCGCGGTCCCCCGGCACGGAAGAAGAGCAGCCCCGCGGCCGGAACCGGAGTGAGGAGATCTGCCTTGATGATGGGGTGAGTCGGGTCGGCGCTCTCGACGAGGGTCGTGCCCGAGGGCGTTCCATCGCTCTTCCACAGCGTGTACCCACGCCCATCGATGAAGGCCGTGAAGAAGAGCGTTTCCCCCAGGGGCGTGAACTCCAGGGGCGCCGGCCCGTCCGGATGGGGGAAGATGTCCGCGAGGCGCAGGGTGCCGGCGGCCGTGCCGTCGCTTCGCCATGGCTCCGAGCCAGAGCTGCCATCGTTCGCCACGAAGAAGAGCTGTTGTCCCACGGCAACCAGCTCGCCGGGAGGAGAGGTTGCGCCAGGCGAGATGTCCTTGACGAGCCTCACGGGTCCGCAAGCAGGGCGCTCGTCACCCGCGTTCTTCTGCCCAGCCGTCAGAGCGCACAGCATGAGCACGATGGAGCGATAGGACATCATGGCCATCCCTTGCCGCGCCTCCCGCGGCGGCTTCACCCCAGTGTGACCAGAGAGCGCGAGCGCGGCAAGAGTGTCTCTCCTCGCTGCGGGACTCGGGGCTCTTCGCAGGAGTAGGTCTCCGGCCAGGCCCCATGCCATGCTTTCGGTAGAGAGGGAGGCACATGGATATGGACGATGTGACGCAAATCGGCCTCATCGGGGACTGCAGTCCGGAAGTCCGGGCCCATGCCGCCATTCCGTTGGCGCTCCAGCTGGTCTCGAGTGAGCTGGGGCGCATCATCAGCGTGCGGTGGTTCCTCACGGACTCGCTGCGAGCGGAAGGGGGACTGTCCTCCATGGACGGGCTGTGGTGCGTTCCAGGCAGCCCCTACGCGAGCATGGAGGGGGCGCTTCGGGCCATTCGCTTCGCCCGCGAGGAGGGCATCCCCTTTCTGGGGACGTGCGGCGGCTTCCAGCACGCGCTCATCGAGTACTTCCGGAACGTCCTGGGCCTGACCGGCGCTGATCACGCCGAGTCGAATCCCCAGGCGGTCATGCCGGTCATTGCGCCCCTGTCGTGCTCTCTCGTAGGGGTGACGGGAGACATCCTCCTGTCACCGGGCTCTCGCGTCGCGGAGTCCTTTGGAGGGTCCCGAGCCCGGGAGAGCTACCACTGCAACTACGGCTTCAACGCGACCTACCTCTCGCGGCTGCAAGGCTCGGCGTTGAGCGTCTCCGGTGTGGATGAAGAGGGCGCGGTCCGGGCCGTGGAGCTGGCGGATCACCGCTTCTTCGTGGGCACCCTGTTCCAGCCGGAGCTCTCCGCCTTCTCCGGTGTCATTCATCCGCTGATCCGCGCTTTCGTGCGCGCCGCGACGGAGTTTCATCGGTCGCGGCCCGAAGCTCCGTGAGCGACGGCGTCCATGACGCACGACAGCATTTGAGCAGAAATTCCTATCGATTCCCCTCGAAATATTTCATGGTCAGGCTGTCTCTCACCGGTGAGGTTGTCACCTCCGGAGTGACCCGGGCGCGTGAAGCCTCACGTCTCGAAGAGGAGCCAGCAAACGATGATTCGTCCGATCCTCGTATCGATCTGCGCGTGCCTTCTGCTCGCTGCTTGCAACGACGACGACGAGCCCAAGCCCCCCCCTGTCGAAGATCCTGACGACAACCCCGTCCCCCGCGGCGCTACCGTACCCTGGGATGAGTACGAGGCCGAGTCGGGCACTTCCTCGGGTGGCGCCACGCTCGAACAGACCACCAGTGGCCCGTGGCTGGAGGGCACGCTCTCCGGCGAGGCCTCGGGCCGCAAGGCGGTGACACTGCATGGTCCCACCGACGCCGTCGAGTGGACGAGCCGCGTGAAGGCAAACGCTGTCGTGGTGCGTTACAGCGTGCCGGACGAGAAAGAGGCCCATCTGGATGTCTACGTGAATGGTGCGAAGGTCGGCACGCTCACCGTGAACTCGGATTTCGCCTGGCTCTACACCGGCCCGAACAACACCGAGACACACAACGCCTTGCCGCGCCAACAAGTGGATGAACTCCCCCAGAACCCGAGCGCCAGCGACGAGGGCTTTGGGCTGAAGCTGCCTTGGAACTCCGCGCACCACATCTACGATGAGGCGCACGTGCTGTTGGCGACCGACGGCAAGGAGACCATCAAGGTGGGCGATGTCGTGAAGCTCGTCTCGCCAGATGCCTCCGCGGCGCTCCCCGTCACCATCGACTTCATGGACCTCGAACTCGTGCCGGCGCCCCTCTCCGCCCCGGCGGGCTATGTCGTCGTGAGCCAATTCACCGAAGCAGCGGTGGTGCAGGCCCTCCAGGACGCCGTGGCGGGCGGAAAGCCTGGCATCTTCCTCCCGCCGGGCGACTACGTGATGTCGCACGTGGATCCGGCGAAGCCCAAGGTCTACGTCCCCGCCGGCCTGACCGTGCAGGGCGCCGGCATGTGGTACACGCGCATCGTGCCCCCGCCCACGCAGGAGGTGGGCTACAACTACGAGTTCGGTTTCCGTCTGAGTGGCGACAACATCACCTTCCAGGACTTCGCCATCTTCGGAACCTGGCGCAACCGGACGGTGCGCTACAACAAGGCTGCGGCGGATATCGGCAACTGGCCGTGGGACAGCTATGACGGCATCGGTCGCGCATTCGACCGCTACATGCACAACAACGCGGTCTTCAAGCGGCTCTGGATCGAGCGGATGATCGTGGGTGGCTGGGTCGAGGGCGGCAACAACCTCCTGTGGGAGGACTGCCGGTTCCGCAACACCATCGCGGACGGCATCAACCTCTGCAATGGCACCACCAACTCGCGGATCGTGAACTGCACGGCGCGAAACAACGGCGACGATGCCTTCGCCATGTGGTCCGCCATCACCTGGGACAAGGCGCCCATTCCTGAGACGCCCTGGGTTCACCAGCCCGAGGGCCCCGACCAGGGCAACGTCATCGAGCGCTGCACGGCGGGTCTGATCTGGCGGGCCGCTGGTTTCGCGGTGTACGGCGGCCACGACAACGTGATCAAGGACTCGGTGGTCTACGACACCCTGCGCTACCCGGGCATCACCGTGGACAACGAGTTCGCGCCGCAGCACGAGTTCTCCGGGATCACCACCA
The DNA here is from genome assembly GCF_020103695.1 of Hyalangium versicolor. Lineage (GTDB taxonomy): Bacteria > Myxococcota > Myxococcia > Myxococcales > Myxococcaceae > Hyalangium > Hyalangium versicolor. The sequence continues at coordinate 108,437 of NZ_JAHXBF010000034.1, read as the reverse complement.
TCCAGAACATGACGGTCGAGCGCTGCGGAGGCCGCATGTGGTGGGACGATGACGGAGTGCAGGGAGATGAGGCCGCGCGGCGGAAGTATGGCGCGGTGTGGTTGTTTGCAGCCAACCCGTATTCTCCGGCGGCGCCGTATTCATTCATCCGTTTCCAGGGCATCCGGATGAAAGACATCGATATCATCGACCCTGTCTATTCCGGGATCCTGGTTCAGACCACGCAGGGGCAGCGGATCGAGAACACCGAGTTCGACGGCATCCGTATCGTCATGGAGAAGTCAGGCGAGGTCGGCATGACGGCCAATGACTCGCACAAGGCACCGCCCAGCCCGCTGAGTGGAAAGATCGCCACCACCGGTTCGATCACCGTGAAGAACTCGAGCATCACCGGCTCCCGGGCAAACTCCGGAAGCCTGATCTCGAAGGATGATGTTTCCACCGGCACGTTCTCGTTCAAGGACGGTGGCGGGAACAGCTGGACGGGCGAGCGGTAGCGATCGGCCGCAAGGGATGAAGCAAGGCCCCGGAGCGCTATCAGGCGCTTCGGGGCTTTCTCTTTTCAGCCGTTCCCCTGTCACAACAGGCTACTGGACCTCGATCTCACCGATGATGGTCTCGGGCCCCGGCGTGCCGTTCACCGTCCACCAGGCCGTGTTGCAGGAGATGTCCTGGCCGTAGTGGACGCGGAGAGTGTAGGTGCCCGGCTGGGTGGGAGCCGGCAACGAGAGCTGGCTGTGCCCTGAGTCACCCGACATGGGCATCCCATCGTACACACACGCCAGGGGCTGTTGCGGCACCGCCGGATCCGAGGACACCAGGCCGACGATGATCTGGTCGTAGCATCCCGGGCAGTTCGTGTCCTGGACGGAGTAATCCAGGTCGAGCAGGAAGTTCTGGCCCGCGGGCACGGTGGCACTCGGGATGATGGAGCCGTTGATGCTCACGTTGCTGAGCGTGAAGTGGAAACCCATGTCGATGGAGGCCGGGCTCGGCACGTTGTCGATCTTGCTGCACAGGAAGCCGACCTGGTCCACCCAGTTCCCCGCATGGCCGTAGATGCCGGTGATGGCACTGCCTGCCGGGCAGGCCTCGGTCCAGAGGTCGCCTTCACGTCCCAGCGGGCTGAGCGTGCTGTCGAAGCCGCCCGTGGCGTCCTTCAGGCGCGTGGCGGTCGAGCACTGGGCGCCCACCTGGCGTGCCCACGGATCACCGCCAAGCAGCTCCTCCGTCATGATCTGATCGTCGGGGCAGCTCCCAGACGAAGGCCATCCGCCCCAGCCACCTCGCTCGGGCGTATAGGCGGTGTCGCCCAGGGTTCCATCGAGGTTCAGCTTGCGGCAGATGAGCTGGACTTGATCCAGCCAATCGCCGCTGCGGATGCTCAAGCCCGTACCCACGTAGCCAACCGGGCACGAGTCCGAAAACTCGTTCCCTCCGCTACCTCCCGTGGGGGAGAGCGTGGTGTGGATCTCGGGATCCACGGTGAGCGGCGCGGCTCGAGTCTCCACGCGCGAGGGTTCGGGATTGCCGGAGGACTCGGACAGTTCGGGGCCACAGCCGACGAGTCCTCCCACGAGGAAGGAGGCGGTGAGCAGGCCAATGCTTCGGTGAATCGACTTCATGGTGTTCTCTCCCATCTGACAGCGAAGGCACCGTTGCCGGTGCGCTGGCGAGGTGAGCCAGCGATGGGAGGCATTGCAGGTGGCGCGCCATCGGTGGCCACAAGGCTACAAACCCATTCATAGAGGGGAGAGCACCCTGCGCGGCGGCAAGTTATTGCCAGGGAGGGTTGCCAGACCCTTCCGTCTGGCAACTTCTTGCGGCCTCTGCTTTTCAGGGAGGGCTGGCAACTCCACGAAGTACGTGGACATAGTCACCAAGCAGGTGGAAGGGCACTTCGCCCGACTATGTCCAAAGAATTCGTGGACACTCCACTAGATAAAAATGGAAACCTTGCTTTGTGCGTCAAAGAGGTGAGCCTGTGCCGAGGAAGCAGCTCGGGCAGACGCGCTGGATCAGTAGCGGACCGGACTCTCGCGCAACGCCCGATAGACTTCCGTTCGCTGGCCGTCGACGGTGGCACCCGCGAAGCCCAGCATCGGTGCGAGGCGCCGATTGTACTCTGCCGGGAAGCTGTGCGTTGGCTTCGAGACCTCGTCGAGCTTCGCGAGTTGATCGCTCGTCAACTTCACGTCGAATGCGGCGAGATTGGCGCGGAGCTGCTCCAGGCGCCGCGCACCGATGATCGTCGACGTTACTCCCGGGCGGCCTTGAACCCAGGCCAGCGCGACGGCGGCGGGGTGGGCATTGGCTTCCGTGGCGACAGCGTGCAGCACGTCGATGACCCGGTAGTCCTTCTCGGAGGGGCTGCCGACCACCATGTCGCGCTTGGTGTCGACGGGGCCCGTGTTCGCACGCGAGTATTTGCCCGAGAGGAACCCGCTCCTGAGCGGGCTCCAAGGCGTCACGCCAAGGCCGTACTCCTGGGCCATCGGGATGAACTCGCCCTCCACGGTACGCTCGAGGAGCGAGTACTCGATCTGCAACGCGATCAAGGGGGACCAGCCGCGGAAGTGGGCGAGGGTCTGCGCCTCGGCGACCTTCCAGGCGGGCATGTCGGAGAAGCCCAGGTAGCGAACCTTGCCCGCGGTCACGAGGTCATCCATCGCACGCAGCGTCTCCTCGACGGGAGCCGTGCGGTCCCAATTGTGGAGCCAGTACAGGTCGATGTAGTCCGTCTGCAACCGGCGCAGCGATGCCTCGCACTGGTGGACGATGCCCTTGCGTCCGGCACCGCCTCCATTGGGGTCGCCGATGTGGAGGTTGCAGAAGAACTTGGTGCCGATGACCACGCGGTCGCGGCGGGCGGGTTGCCGTGCGAAGAAGTCTCCGATGATCTTCTCGGAGTGGCCGTTGGTGTAGATGTTGGCGGTGTCGATGAAGTTGCCGCCGCGGTCGAGGTACTCGGCGAGCATTGCCTCGGACTCCGAGATGCTGGTGCCCCAGCCGTTGTCTTCGCCAAAAGTCATCGCACCCAGGCACAACGGGCTGACGCGCAAGCCCGAACGGCCCAGGGTGACGTAGGAATCAAGTGACACGGTGTCTGCTCCTCCATGCATGTGGCGTTCATCGCCAGCCCTCACAAGAGCACTCCATGGATGAGCATCGGTAGAGCGATACTGCCGGACTCTTGCACGATCCTGCCAGGCCTGGGCGTATCGGACAGAGGCGGGTTGCGCTGCGGCATCCGCGGTGTTTCATTCATCGGATGGACGCACTCGATGACTTGCGCGCACTCATCGCCCTCTACGCGGGTGGGCAATACCGGCAGACCTCACTCGAAGGTTTGAAGGTGATTTCGTCGGACAGGCCCACGCTGCCCATGAGCGGCGTGACGAGCCCTGTGCTCGGGATGGTCGCTCAAGGGTACAAGCGTACGGTGCTGAATGACTCCGTGTTCACGTATGGCCCGGGTCAGTATCTCGTGGCGTCGCTCGAGCTTCCGGTGACCGGGTACATCGTGCGTGCCAGCCGTGAAGTGCCGTTCCTCGGACTGAGCCTGGCGTTGAACCCATCCGTAATTGCCGAGCTCTTGCTCGAAGCGCTCCCCATGGAGCGCGGGGCTGGCCAGGCGTCGGCCATTGGCGTGAGTGACGCATCCGCGGAGTTGCTCGATGCGTTCGTGCGCCTGCTGCGGTTGCTCGATCGACCCATGGACATGCCAGTGCTGGGGCCGATGATCGAACGGGAGATTCTCTGGCGGCTCCTCTCCAGCAGGCAGGGTGCGATGGTGCGGCAGATCGGTCTGGCGGACAGTCGGCTGTCGCAGATCGGGCGCGCGATCCGGCGGATCCGCACGGGCTACGCGGAGAACCTTCGCATCTCCGAGCTGGCGCGGCTCGCCGGCATGAGCGTCACGTCCTTTCACCGGCACTTTCGCGCCATCACCTCGATGAGCCCGCTGCAGTACCAGAAGCAGATTCGGCTGAGGGAGGCGCGAGCACGCCTCATCGCCGAGGCGGGGGATGTCGCGTCGGTGGGCTATGCCGTCGGCTATGAAAGCCCGTCGCAGTTCAGCCGCGAGTACCGGAAGCTGTTCGGTGCTCCTCCTGGAAAGGACGCGGCGCGTCTGCAGCAGGCCTCCTACGAGGTGACGAACTTCGTCTGAGGTGGGCGCAAGTCAGCCGGCGCATCCCATCTTCTGCCTTCAATAATGACGTTGACAATGAGAATCAACGGCATCTATGGTACGCCGCGTTGTTTCCGTGAGCGCTCCCTATCCATGAGGCGAGAACGTGGCACTTGGTCGTTCCCAGAAGATGATCCTCTCGGTGGCATTGCTCCTGGGCGTGACTGCGCTCTTCGTGGCGTTCGCCGTCCTGAAGCCATCGCCGCCCGAGACGTCGCCGGTGGAGAAGGCGCCTCCGTCCGAGCGCAAGGCTGTGCGGCACTCACAGGGCGAGACGCTCGTCGCCATGCGGCCGTCTCGCGTGCTGGTCTTCGATCTGGCCGTTCTCGACATCCTTGATGCGCTCAAGGTCCCCGTTCTCGGCGTGGCCAACACGGTGCGCCCGGAGCACCTCACGGGCTATGGAGACCCTCGCTACCTGCAGGTCGGCACCTTGTTCGAGCCCGACTACGAAGCGGTGAACGCGGCCCGCCCCGATCTGATCCTGATTGGAGGCCGCTCCAGCGCGAAGTACGCGAGCCTCTCGAAGATCGCGCCCACCGTCGATCTGAACGTCGACCCTGGCCACTATCTGGAGTCCGTGCTCGAGAACACCACCCTGCTGGCGGGCCTCTTTGGTAAGGAGGCGGAGGCACAGGCGTTGGGCGACGATGTGCGCAAGCGCGCGCAGGCCTTGAAGGCCGTCGCCGCTGGAAAGGGCAAGGGTCTCATCGTCATGACGACAGGCGGCAAGATGAGCGCCTACGGGCCGGGCTCGCGCCTGGGCGTCATCCACGACGACCTGGGAGTCCCTGCCTCGGTCGAGAGCCTGACACCGTCCAACCACGGCGAGTCCATCAACGCCGAGTTCATCTTGAAGGCGAACCCGGACTGGCTCTTCGTCGTCGACCGCGATGCGGCCATCGGGGAGCAAGGGGGCGCCCGCGCCATCCTGGAGAATGAGCTCGTGAAGCAGACCACTGCCTGGTCGAAGGGCCAGGTGGTCTACCTCGATCCAAGAAACATCTACCTGGCTGGCGGAGGCATCCAAGCGCTCACGCGGCTCATCGAGCAGCTGGACGATGCCTACAGCAAAGCACGCTGAACTCGTGTCGGGTGAGGACCAGCGACCAGTGCCCGCGACCGGCGCCCCAGCGCGGCACGCTCGTGTGAGGCTCGCCTTCTTTGCGGGGCTCGTGGTGCTGTGCGTGCTCGGGCTCAGCAGCACAGCCATCGGCGTCAGCGACATCTCGTGGGGGACGCTCCTGTCAGCAGAGCCGGGCGGGCAATCCATGCAGTTGCTGCTCGTCAGCAGGCTCCCTCGCACTTTCGCGATCGTCCTTTCGGGCGCCGCCTTGGGCATGGCCGGCTTGATCATGCAGATGATCGCCCGCAACCGCTTCGTGGAGCCCTCCACCGCCGGGACCTCGGAGTCGGCGAGCCTCGGCGTTCTGGCGATCACCCTCGTGGCCCCGGACGCGTCGCTCTTCTCGAAGATGGTGTGTGCGGCGAGCTTCGCGCTGGCCGGCACCACGGTATTCCTGCTGATCCTGCGGAGGATCCCCCTGCGCTCGGCGCTGGTGGTTCCCCTGCTCGGATTGATCCTGGGCAGCGTGATCGACTCCGTCACCACCTTCTTCGCCTACCGCTTCGACCTCCTGCAGTCGCTCTCCGCGTGGACCGTGGGAGACTTCTCCAGCGTGCTGAGGGGCCGTTATGAGCTCCTCTGGGGGGCTTTCGCGCTCACCGCGCTGGCGTACCTTGCCGCAGATCGCTTCACCCTCGCGGGGATGGGCGAAGCCTTCGCGACGAACCTTGGCCTCGATTATCGCAAGGTGGTCATGTTGGGCTTGGTCATCGTGTCGATGGTGACCGCGGCCGTGGTGGTGACGGTGGGGATGATCCCCTTCCTGGGAATGGTGGTCCCCAACATCGTCAGCATGGCCTTCGGCGACAATGCGCGCCGCTCGCTGCCCTGGGTTGCGCTGCTCGGAGCCATCTTCGTCCTGGCCTGCGACATCGTTGGCCGGGTCGTTCGTGCTCCCTATGAGATTCCGGTGGGGATGATCGCCGGAGTGCTGGGCAGTGCGCTCTTCCTCGTCCTTCTGCGGAAGCGAGCGGCTCGTGCTTCCTGAGGAGCGCCTCGCGGGTACGCGCGCGACCGTGCTGCTCCTGGCCGTGGTGGCGGTTTGCTGCCTCGCTGTCTTCATGACTGTTGGCGCGAATGGCCAGTGGGACTTCGTGCTCCCTTTCCGGGCCCGCAAGGCGGCCACGATGGCGCTCGTGGGTTTCGCGGTGGCTGTGTCGACGGTGCTCTTCCAGACCATCACCCAGAATCGCATCTTGACGCCAGCGATCATGGGCTTCGACTCGTTCTACGTGCTGCTGCATACCGTGCTGCTGTTCATGCTGGGCTCGAGCACCCTCGCCAAGGTCGATCCCCGCCTCCTGTTCGTGCTCCACGTGGGGTTGATGCTGGCCTTCACGGCGGTGCTCAGGCGCTGGTTCTTCTCCGGCACGCGCCACCACCTGGAACTGCTGGGCCTCGCGGGCATCGTCGTGGGCATCCTGTTCCGCAACGCCTCGGCCTTTCTCCAGCGGCTCATCGATCCCAACGAGTTCGTCTTCCTCCAGGATCGTTTCTTCGCCACCTTCAACAATCCAGATCAGGGCCTGCTCCTCGTCTCTGGCGTGGTGACGCTCGGGGTGTCCCTCTACGGGGTGCGCCTGCTGCCTGCCTGCGACGCCCTGGTCCTGGGACGCGAGGCTGCGATCAGCGTGGGCGTCAGCCACGATCGTGTCGTGGCGCGCGTCCTGATGCTGGTGACGCTCCTGGTCTCGATTTCGACGGCGCTGGTGGGCCCGGTGACCTTCTTTGGGCTGCTGGTGGCCAACCTCGCCTACGTGATGCTGCGCACCTACCGTCATGCGCTGCTCCTGCCAGGAGTGGCACTGCTCGCCGTGAGCCTGCTCCTGATCGGGCAGGTCATCCTGGAGCGGGTCCTCGGGTTCGACGCGAGCCTGCGCGTGGTCATTGAGTTCTTCGGAGGCGTGGCCTTCATCGTGCTGATGTTGAAAGGAGCCAAGACATGATCGAGGCGAGCCGGGTCACGAAGCGCTACGGCGAGTCCATCGTCGTCGACGACGTGAGCATCACGCTGCCCGAGAAAGGGGTCACGTCGATCATCGGCCCCAACGGCGCCGGGAAGTCGACGTTCCTGTCGATGGTCAGCAGGCTCCTCCCCATGTCGGCCGGCGCGGTGCATGTCGATGGAATGGATGTGGTTTCCACTCCGAGCGAGGAGCTGGCCCGGCGGTTGGCCATCCTCCGGCAAGACAACCATGTCTCGGCACGGCTGACGGTGCGCGAACTCGTGACCTTCGGACGCTATCCCCATACTCGAGGGAGGACGCTCGAATCGGACCGTGAGCATGTCGAACGTGCCATCACGCACCTGGATCTGGGCGCCCTGGCGGAGCGCTACCTCGATGAACTCTCCGGGGGCCAGCGGCAACGGGCATTCGTCGCGATGGTCTTGTGCCAGGACACCCACTACGTGCTCCTCGACGAGCCCCTCAACAGCCTGGACCTGCGGCACGCCGTCTCGATGATGAAACTGCTCCGGCGCGCGGCGGACGCATTGGGCAAGAGCGTGGTGGCTGTCCTTCATGACATCAACTTTGCGTCCTGTTACTCGGATCACATCATCGCGATGCGGAACGGCAAGGTCGCGTTCCAGGGGAGCCCCTCGCAGATCATCCGGCCCGAGGTGCTCCGCGAGGTGTATGAGCTCGACATTGATGTACACGCCATCAATGGACGTTCGATCGCGACGTATTACACGGAGTGAGGGGAACCTTCCACCCATTCCCGGTGTTTAGAACATCCCGCGCAGCATCTTGGACTGGGCGAAGGCAGCCATCTGCTGGGCATTGAACCGGCCCTCCGCCACATCCCCCACGACATCAGCGCTCTTGCGCACGGTGTCGACCATGTCCGCGAGCTTGCTCACGCTGGGCGCCGCCCCGAACATCGAGGCCACACCGCCCAGCGGCCCGCCGGCCACCATGGACAGTGCATGATTGAGGAACTTGTCAGCGAACGGCTTGGCCAGCTGGCCGATGCCGAAGGGCATCCGAGAGAGCGCCTTGCCCACCAGGTCCTTGATGGGCGACGTCAGCGCGCTGAGCCCCTTCTCGACGAAGCCGGAGACCTTGCCCAGAGCGCTCGAGATCTGGCCTGCCGCCGCGCTCACTCCGCGCGCGACGCTGCCCACGGCCTTGCCAATCCCGCTCATCGCATTGCCAATGGCCTTGCCGATTCCGCCCAGAGCGCCGCTGATCCCGTTCGCAGCCTTGCCGGCCGTGCTGGTGCCCTTGCTCGCGCTGGTACCCTTGCTTGCGCCGGTACCGCTTGAACCCCTGCTCGCACCGCTCGAACCCCTGCTGCTTCCATTGGACCCGCTTGCTCCGCCGACCGACATGGGCTGACCTCTGGGCTGTCCCGGTGCGCTCCGGAGGATTTTTGGAATGGCACCGGAAGGTGGGGAATACAGAGGGATTATCAGCCCATGTGCGCAGCAGTTGCGTCGGAACTACACGCGATCAGGTCCTCCCTTGGGGATGTGCTTGAGCAGGGCCTGGCTCTTCTCATCCTGCGCAGCCACGGGCTTCTGGTTCTCGTCGCCTCGAAGCGAGGGCTTGCCGGTAGCCTCCTGCGCGGGCTCATACCCGGTCTTGTAGGAGGAGGGCTCGCCCAGGCCTAGCTCTCCTCGGACACCGGCGAGGAAGAAGCCGGCGACCTTCTCGGCGCTGGGAGGGTTGTAACCGGCCTCGCGCAGCTCCTCGTCCGAGGCCACCAGAAGCTGGGGCTCCTTGTCCGGGTTGCGGGCATAGTCGAGCACCAGCTCCACATAGTCTTCCAACCTCATGTCCAGCGATTGGGCGATGCGCTGGGTGTCGGGATCCGCAAGGAGCTCGGCGCGTACGTTCTCCAGGGAGCGCTTCAGGGAGGGCTTGTGCTCGGACATGGGGCTCCCAGGAACAGCGGTGAGGGGACGAGCCAGAACCCTACTCAGACACGAGCGGTTCAGGGAACAGGCCGATAACCCTGGGCTGCCTGGCGGGCCTGTCAGCTCATCCAACTCGGCCCGTGGTAATCTGAGAGCGCCGCTCGCGGGACTGCGATGCGACTTCCGAACCGAGCCTTTGTAGCTTGACTAGCTGGTCGTGTCCTCACTCCCCGAGCGGCGCTCGTGCCCACCTGAATCCCTTGGGCTCTGGGAGGTCGTCTTGAAGGAGCTGGCAGGCGCGCTGCGGGCCGAACAGGTCGCACGCGAGGATCTGGTGATGTTCGTCAACGCGTGCTTCTCCTGCACGGGGCAGCACGAGTTCTACAATGACGCGCACGGTCAGGCTGTCTCCATCGAGTTCCTGCACGAGTACATCCTGGGCAACTACCGCCGGCTCTACACCCGCACGCTGGCGGCGGGCATCAACCACTTCAACCGGGCGCAGATCGTCCTCAACCTGCTGGCGACCGGCCGTGACACGCCGCCAGCGGACCGGCGCGAGGAGGGGGCGCTGATCGCGGCCACGCTCCGCGCGCTGCCGCCTCCGCGGGCCTACCGAGTGCTGGAGCTGCTGCGCTCGCGGCGCATCAACAACCGCCGTTCGCGCGCGATCGTCCGCGAGTACCTCGCGGGGCGGCCGGACCTGGACTTCGACGCGGTGAAGTATCGCTCCAAGCTGCGCTCGGCGGTGGTGCACTCGCACCTGAAGCTCGACGGCGAGCGAGGCCCATTCCTGTTCCACGGCTGGCGCAAGCGCGTGTACACCCGCCCGCTGCTGGAGAAGTTCCGTCAGGCCCACTACACCCAGGAGGCGCTCTTCGAGCTGCCTTTCACCATCGCCGAGGGGTTGGCCTACAAGCACGGCATCCCCCGGGCGGTGTTCCTCGAGCGCATCGACCCGCGCCTCACCCAGGCCGAGCGGCTCCGCTTGCAGGGGGCTGCCGCGCGCGCGGATGGTGTGGAGCTCTCCGTGGAGCTGTCGCGGGTGCCGCTCACCCGGCTGGCGTTGTACGCGCTGTCGCTCTCACCGCAGGCACGGCAGGAGCGGCGGGAGGAGTTGCACGCCGCGCTCGGGCAGGCCGCGGCGCGGACGTTGGGGAGGGCTCCGATCGCCCTGGGCCGGGTTGCCGCGGTGCTGGACAACAGCTACTCCAGCTCGGGCTCCCGCGAGAAGCGCCGCCGCCCGTACGGAGTGGCGCTGGCCGCGCACTACCTGCTGGGCGCTGCCGCTCGGGAGTACCGCGCCTTCTGGACGACGCCTGTCGCGGATCCACTCCTGGACAGGCCGCGCGGGCAGACGGATCTGGCCACGCCGCTGCTCGACGCACTGGAGTGGGGGGCAGAGCTGGTGGTCGTCGTCTCCGACGGCTACGACAACGGGCCTCCCAACGCGGTGGCGGATCTCACCCGAATCTTCCGCACGAAGCTGGATCCCAAGCGCCGCACGTCCCTCATTCACGCCAACCCCGTGTTCGACTCGGAGCTGTTCGCTCCCCGAGGGCTCGGGGCCAGCGTGCCCACGGTGGGAGTGCGGGACGCGGAGGATCTGCCGACGGTGCTCGGCTTCGCGCGGTTCGCCGAAGGCGCGGCCCCGCTGTCCGAGCTGGAGCATTACCTGGCTGCACGCGTGCGTGGCCTGCTCGAACGCGATGCGCGCAAGCGGGGAGTGCCCTCGCCGTTGGCCTCCGAGGTTTCGCCGCAAGCCCTCCCCGAGGAAGAAGAGCCCGCCGAGCCGGAAGAGGAGGTGTGAGATGGGACGCCGCAGCGTGGTGACAAAGCAGATCGGCCTCCAGGGCCTGCGGGTGGCGCCGTCCCAGGTGTTCGGCAACTTCCGGCTGGTGCCCGTCCTGAGGGACACGGTGCGGGGAGACCTGCGCCTGAGCGCACGCAAGTACGGCGATGACCTGGCTGTCGTGTCGCTGGGCGGCGAGCCGATGGCACCTGGGCTCAAGTACGCCGCGTACATCCCGCACGGACTGGTGATGTCCTGGGACAAGCAGCAGGTGGAGGCGTCGGTCGAGACGCAATTGAGCAAGCCTGACGGCAAGCAGTTGAAGGTGGGGCCCTTCTCGGTGCGGGTGCTGCACCGGATGGTGCGCCGCGAGGACCGGCAGCAATTGCGCCTGTTGCCGATGCACCTGGCGATGGAGGGCTTCCTGGCCCTGCACTTCGCGGGGCCGGAGATTGCATGGCATGAGTACTCGCGGGAGTCGCTGTCCACCGGGCTGAGTCCGCGCATCGAGCAGTCGGTGCCGGGCTGGGCCAACGCGGCGTTCGCGCAGGCGCTGCGGATGTTCGAGATCCATGAGCAACAGGTGGGCGTGCTCATCTACCGGGCGGATGTGCTGCTGTCGGCCTTCATCCTGTCGCACCCCGAGGATTACCGCGTGCTGCACCGGACCCTGCTGGAGGACTTCTACGGCGAGCTGCTGCTGCAGTATGGCTTCCTGGAGAAGGTCGAGCCGTTGGGAGGCTCCATGGATGCGCGGCGGGTGTCCTCGCTGAAGGACCTGCGGGCCGAGGTGGAGCGCCTGCGCCAGGACTGGGCGGACTTCCTCCAGGAGGTGATGGGAGGGGGCTTGCTGCGGACGCACGTCTCCGCCACGCCTGTGTATGAGGCGGGGCCGTTCACCCTGGAGCGCTTCGTCACCAGCCTGGAGCCGTCGGCGGAGAATCACATCGGCGAGATGATCCTCCGGGAGGAGGACGGCACGATCGAGTACCTCAAGACGTACCGTTTGTCGGCGGCACAGACGCGGCGGGCCTATCTGCTCAAGCAGCTGGCTGCGGCGGGGTGGAACCTCGACGATGCGGCGCGCAACCTGAAGACCACGAAGCCTGAGCTGATCGTGCGCATCCACAATGCCGGCTTCGAGCACCTGCTCAAGCCCGAGGTGCTGGAGAAGGCCCTTCGCCAGCACTCCCGGCGCTGACAGGAGTGTGCGGCGAGGGCTGGCGCGGGTGAGGCAGTGCCCACAGTCGCGCAGAACATCGCCGTACTCCGTGATGGGGTGACGAAAGGTAGGGTTCCCTCGGCCTGGGGAGCGTTTCATCAGGCGGGCAGAGAGAGTTGAGGAAAAACTCCACACCGGAAGAAGCCGATAGTCATGAATTCAATGGGTTCCCCGTGGCACGGCGGATGCTCTCTTCCTCCACGACGCGGCCGCATCTCGCGCCGTGTTTGCCCCCGTGGAGATTCCCGTCATGAAGAAGCTCATCGTCGCCGCCCTTCTGATGTCCGCTCCTGCGTTTGCCACCAAGCCCGCCGAGGCCAAGAAGCCTGCGGCCGAGGCCAAGCCCGAGGCCAAGGCCGAGGAGAAGAAGGAGGCCAAGACCGAGGCGAAGACCGAGAAGAAGGACGAGGCCCCGAAGGCCGCGGCCGAGACCAAGTAGTTCCCGCGCTCCCTCTGGGAGTGACATGGGGGCGTCCTCCCGAGGGAGGGCGTCCCCTTTGTGTTTTTCTGGGGTGTAGAATCTCGCGAAGGTCTGCGGCGGGTCTTCTGCAGACTCGCCGCGGTTCTAGCGAGGCGGGGGACCGTGCAGAAAGCAGCCAAGAACCTTGTAACCCTTCTCGTGCTCGTCCTCGTCGCCCTCGTCATCTACATCGCGGCGAAGGTGGTGCCCTTCTACGTGGACAACATGGATGTGGAGGAGGCGGTGAGCGCCAGCTTCACCCTCGCCGGCCAGACGCAGAACGACGGCGCGCTGCGTGCGGAGATCCGCTCACGCACCACCCGGATGGGCACCCATGTGGAGACGGACAGTTGGGGGGTCGACCACGTCGTTCCAGGTCTGGGGCTGACGGACGATCAGATCGATATCGAGCGCAGCCGCGTCTACGATGACGTGCGCATCCAGGTGACCTACCAGCGCGAGGTGGACTTCGCGCTCTTCAACCACACCCACGTCCTCGAGTTCCGCGTCGTCAGGGAGGGCGTGCCCCCGCGCTGAGCTCAGCAGGGCAGCCGCAGCACCTGGATCTGACGGGGCGTGTGCTAGATCCGCAGGCATGGCACACCCCGTGGCGATGGCGCTCCTGGCCCTGTCCTTGAACAGCACCCCACCCGAGCCTCCCTCTCATGAGGCAGCGGATCTCAAGGTGATCCGGCAGAACACATCCCAGGTCCAGGGTTGCTACGAGAGAGCGCGCGCCAAGTCCTCCAGGACCCAGGGCGAAGTGATCGTGGAGTGGGACATCACGACTTGGGGCGGCGTCGACAAGGCGCGGGTCACGAGCAACACGACAGGCGACAAGGAACTGGCCGACTGCCTCCTCCAGGCCGTGAAGACCTGGCAGTTCGAGGCCCGGGAGTCAGACGCTCCCACGCACATGAGCCACCCCTTCCGGCTGCTGGTTGCTCAGTAGGGAACTTGCCGAGGCTCTTCGCCAGCTCGCCACCCGCCAAGGGAGGACACATGAGCGTGCCGCCGGACAGAAGCGCCGCCGAGCCTGTGTCATTGCTGCGGCTCATCTGGCGCTCCTATCTCACGAGCGCGCTCGCCCCGGTCTTCTTCATCGAGCTGGCACTCATTGCCGCCTACTTCATCACCAACAGCGTCATCCGCGAGCAGAACATCACCACCCTGCAACGGCTGGCCACCGAGCAGCTCCAGGACATTGCCCAGCAGCATGCCGAGCACATTGGCTCACAGCTCGCGTCGGTGACCTATAACGTGGACCTGTTGCGCCGCCATGCCGAGCGGGCCTTCGTGACGCCGTTCGTCCCGGATGCCGAGGAGCGCTCGCGCTATCTCCTCTCCGAGGAGGGCGGTGCGTTCTACACGAATCGTGCGCTCCCCGGCCGGGCCGCGCTCATCTACACCCGGCCTGGCCGAATCACCGAGTCCGAGCAGGCTCGCGCACTGCAACTGGCACAGTTGGATCCCTTGCTCGAGAGCATGGTGGAGACGCATCCGCTGATCTCCCAAGCCTATCTCGACACCGCGGATCACATGACGCGGCTCTATCCGTATCGGGAATACCAGGAGGTCATCGCGGCGTCAGGCCCGGGCTACGACTTCTCCGTGTTCGCCTACTATTACCAGGCAGACGCGAAGCACAATCCGGACGGCAAGGTCGTCTGGACGGACGTGCACGTCGACACTTCGGGCAAGGGGTGGTTGGTGACGGCCACAGCTCCGGTCTACCCCAGGGGCGGCGATCGCATGGAAGGGGTGGTGGGCCTGGATGTCCCCATCAAACGCTTCAGAGAGCAGGTGCTCCACCTCCAGTTGCCATGGAATGGCTACGGGATGCTGATAGGGCAGGGCGGCACTATCATCGCACTGCCCGGACAGGCAGAGCCGGACTGGGGGCTGAAGGAGCTCACCGACTACGCCTACCAGAAGCCCATCGAGCAGGACATCTTCAAGCCCGACACGTTCAATCTGCTCAAGCGCGAGGACAGTCGTGCCCTCGGCGAGAAGATGGCGTCCGTGCAGCACGGGGTCGAGCCTGTCACCTTGGCAGGGCGCAGCAAGCAAGTGGCCTGGGCCACCGTGAAGGGCACGGGCTGGAGATTGCTGGTCGTCGTGGACGAGGCGGACATCCTCGCGGAGGCTTATGCGCTCAACAGGCGCGTCCTCCACGTGGGCCTGGGGCTGGTCGCCGGGCTGATCCTCTTCTATGCCCTGTTCTTCTCGTGGCTCTACCGGAAGGTGCGCCGGATGAGCAGCCTGCTGGCCGAGCCTCTGCTGGATCTGGGCGCGATGATGCAGCGGATTGGCCAGGGTGAGTACGCGCAGCCTCGGCCGGCCTATCCCATCATCGAACTGCAGCGTACCGGTGAGGGGCTGGTCCAGATGGGACAGTCCCTGGGGCAGAGCAACACCTCTCTGCAGCAGGCCCGCGAGGACCTGGAGCAGCTCAACCTGAAGCTGGAGGACCGCATCCAGCACCGCACCCGCGAGCTGGAGTTGGCCAACGCTGCGCTCCACCAGGAGAACACGGTCAATCAGTCCCTCATCCAGGAACTGCAGCGCACGCAGAATCAGCTCGTCCAGTCAGAGAAGCTGGCGTCCCTGGCCCAGCTCACCTCAGGCATTGCGCACGAGCTCAAGAACCCGCTCAATTTCATCAACAACCTGTCCGAGGCCAGCATCGAGCTGTCGCAGGAACTGGAGCGGACCCTGAAGGAACAACCCCAGACGCTCCTGTGCGAGGTCCAGGACATCATCGCGGACTTCAAGCAGAACGCGGCCACCGTCTACCAGCACGGTGTGCGGGCGGACCACATCATCCGGAGCATGATGGAGCACACCCGGCGCCGCTCCGGGGCGCTCGAGCCCACGGACGTCAACCCGCTCATGGAGCATTACCTGAAGCTGACCTACTACGGGGAGCAGGCCCGCAATCCGGAGCTGGAAGTGACGTTCGTGCAGGAGTTCGATGCGGGGGTGGGGATGGTATTGGCGATGCCTCAGGAGCTGGGCCGCGTGCTCCAGAACCTCATCCACAACGCCATCGATGCGGTGTCGATGAAGCAGAGCGAAGGCTCCCAAGGCTATGTCCCCACCATCACCCTGCGCACCTGCCGTGAGAGCGCCCATGTTCTCCTCCAGGTAGACGACAACGGGCCTGGCATCCCGAAGGACATCCAGGGCCGCATCTTCGAGCCCTTCTTCACCACGAAGCCACCAGGCGGCGGTAATACCGGCCTGGGCCTGTCGCTGAGCTACGACATCGTCAAGCTCCATGGAGGGAGCCTCATGGTGGAGAGCGAGTGGGGCCAATACACGCGCTTCACAGTGCGGCTCCCCGCAGTCGACAGTCTCCAGGCCCTCACCGCGGGATAGCGCGGTGCGTGCGCTCAAGCCGCGGAGACCAGGTTGAGCGCGGAGCCTGCTCGGAACCAGTGCAGCTGGGAATTGCTGTAGCTGTGCTCGAGCAGGAGCGTCTCCACTCTGCCGTCACCGTGCACCACCCTGCACTCGACGGGCTTGCCGGCTGCGAGGTGGGAGAGGTCGAGCAGGCTGATGCGGTCGCCCTCCGAGATGCGCTCGTAGTCGTTCGGGTCCGCGAAGGTCAGGGCGAGCACTCCTTGTTTCTTCAGGTTGGATTCATGGATGCGCGCGAAGCTGCGGGCGATGATCGCCACGCCTCCGAGGAGACGGACGGAGAGCGCGGCGTGCTCCCGGCTGCTGCCTTCACCGTAGTTCGCGTCTCCGATGACGATCCATTTCATGCCTTCGGCCCGGTAGTGCCGGGCGGCTTGGGCCACAGGCTGCGATTGTCCCGTGAGGGCGTTCCGAGTGGTGCCCCGTTCGCCCGAGAAGGCGTTCCGGGCCCCTGACAGCAGGTTGTCGCTGAAGCGATCCAGGTGCCCGCGGTACTTGAGCCATGCCCCCGCGGGGGAGATCTGATCGGTGGTGGTCTTGCCTTGCGTCTTGATCAGCACCGGCATCCCCTGGAAGTCCTGGCCGTCCCACGCGGGCCAGGGCTGGAGCGCCTGCAGGCGCTCGCTGCTCGAAGCAATCTCGATCCGGATCTGGCTGCCATCCTCGGGCGGAGACACCAGGAATGCGCCTGCGCGCTCGAAGGGATGGGCTGGGACTTCGGGTGCATTGCCAGGAGGACTGAGCCGGAAGGGCGTGCCATCCGCTGCCTTCAGGAAGTCGGTGAGCGGATTGAAGGAGAGCCTGCCCGCCAACGCCATCGCGGTGATGATCTCGGGGCTGGCGATGAAGTTCATCGTCTCGGGGCGCCCGTCGTTGCGGCCCGCGAAGTTGCGGTTGTACGACGTGACGATGGTGTTGGCGCCCTGCGCTGGGGCGACATCCCGCCGCCACTGCCCGATGCAGGGCCCGCAGGCGTTGGCCAGCACTCGGCCACCGAGCGCCTCCAGCTTCGCCAGTTGTCCGTCTCGCGCCAGCGTCGCTCGGACCCGCTCCGAGCCCGGTGTGACGAAGAAGGGCACGCTCGTCCTCAGGCCATGGGAGAGGGCCTGCTCCGCCACCGCCGCTGCCCGGCTCATGTCCTGATAGGAGGAGTTCGTGCAGCTGCCAATGAGCGCCGCGGCGAGCGCGTCACAGATGGCTCCGGATGACTCGGCCACCTCCTTGGCAAGCTGGGAGATGGGCCTGGCACGGTCAGGAGAGTGCGGGCCCACGACATGCGGCTCGAGGCTCGAGAGGTCGACCTCCAGGACCCGATCGTAGAAGCGAGCAGGTTCCGCTTCGACCTCGGGATCCGGGGCGAGCAATCCGCTGTAGCGTTCGATCCAGGGCACCAGCTCGGAGCGGCCGGTGGCGGCCAGGTAGCGCGCCATCGCCTCGTCGGCGGGGAACACGGAGGTGGTGGCGCCGAGCTCCGCGCCCATGTTGGTGATGGAGGCCTTCCCGGTGGCGCTGAGCGTCCGTGCGCCCGGTCCGATGTACTCGATGATGCTGTGGGTGGCTCCCGAGACCGTGAGCTTTCCAGCGACGTGGAGGATGACATCCTTGGGCGCCGTCCAGCCGTTCAGCTGGCCCGTGAGGTAGACGGCGATGCGCTTCGGGTAGCGCAGCTCCCACGGGAGCCCGGCCATCACCTCCACCGCATCCGCGCCGCCGACTCCGACCGCGCAGGCTCCCAGGCCGCCCGCGTTGGGGGTATGCGAGTCGGTCCCCAGGATGAGCTGGCCGGGGAACGCATAGCTCTCGAGCACCACCTGGTGGATGATGCCCGCGCCTGGAGCCCAGAAGTCCGCGCCGTGGCGTGCGGCCGCCGAGCGCAGGAAGGCGTAGATCTCCTCGTTCTCATTCAAGGACTCCTGGAGGTCTCGCGCCGCCGCGACGCGTGCCTGGATCAGGTGGTCGCAGTGCACGCTGGTGGGCACCGCCACCCGTCCCCGGCGAGTCTGCGCCAGTTGGAGGAAGGCCGTCTGCCCCAGTACGTCCTGGAGGACCACGCGGTCCGGGCGCAGGGAGAGATTGCTGCGTCCTGGTTCCAGCGATGCGTGCGCCGGGTCCTCCAGGTGGCCGAGCAAGATCTTGTCGGCCAGCGTGAGCGGCCGGCCAAGCCGACCACGCACTACAGCGAGGTTCGCCTCCATCTTCGCGTAGAGCTCCTGGGCCATTCGGTGGGTCGCTTCGACAGCGGTCATGGGCTTCCTCCTCAATGAGATGGGAAGACCGTAACCGTGGAATGGGATGAATGGATGGCATACAATCAAGTATGCTCAGGAATATATTGGATGGGATCGAAGCGCTGGCGACGCTCGAGCGGTTCGGGACCGTCAGCGAGGCGGCGACCCGATTGCGGCTGACCCAGTCCGCGGTGAGCAAGCGGCTCCAGGCGCTTCAGCGAAGCGTCGGGTTCCGGGTCGTCGAACCCGAGGGCCGCCGGCTGCGGCTCACGGCGGAGGCCCTCGAACTCCTCGAACGCGCCCGGCCCCTGCTGGCCGAGCTGCGCGCGCTGGCATCTCCGAGCAAGGCCGAGATGGGCTCTAGCTTTTCCCTGGCGCTCGCGGACTCGATCGCCGCGTCCTGGGGCCCGGCGGTGGTGGCGAAGGCGCTGAGCGAGCTGAGCGACGTACAGGTCTCGCTGCACGCCCACCGGAGCGTCCTGCTGATGGAGAGCGTGCGGCTCGGCCGGTATCAGGTCGGGCTGAGCACTGAGGCACCAACCCCCCCCGACGTGCTGCACTATCCCGTGACGGAGGAGCCGATGGTCCACATCTACTCCAGCCTCGGCGCGAAGCCCGGCAAGGCGGCGCCCCTCATCACCATCGAGCCCGGGTCCGCGACCTGGCGAGCCATCGAGGCGCAGCTGCGCCAGCACCAGCCGGAGCTGCTCAGGCGGGCGCTCGTTCCCGTGGAGTCCTTCAGCGCCGCGCTCCAGATGGTGAAGGCTGGATTCGGAGATGGGTTGGCACCGCTCGGACTGGCCCTGGAGATGCGCCTTCCCCGGAGTTCCTACCGCGAACTTCCCGGGGTCCGGCGGCGGGTGTCCCTGCTCACGCGCAAGACGGTGCACCACCTGGCGAGCTTCGGCCGCCTCCGGGATGGGATCATCGCCGCCGCCGCGGAGTATTTCTCGAAGCGCCGCACCTGGGGGTAACCCTCGGTTGCATCCGTTGGGGGAGCCTCCGGTTGCATCAACTTGGGGGAACCCCTGAGCTCATCTTTTTGTATTCATGGGCCATTTGAAATTTTGTGTTATTTCTGAAGTTGCGGATAAGTACCGCCTGGACGGTTTTGCTTTGATTGCTTGATTTCATGGCCTGTAATCACTAACAGTAAGTGCGGCTGTGAGACTGGTTTCGAGCTGCTCTTTCCCTTCGTCCAGGAGGTCGTACATGAGTCCGAGCATGCGAGTGTTTGCGGTGTCCCTCTCTCTGCTGGCCGCGGCGTGCGGTGCTGGCGAGGAGGTGCTGGAGTCATCGGAGCTCCGCACCCAGGAGTCACGCCTCTCCATCACTGTCGAGGATCAGGTGGTGGCGCGACTGAAGAGCAGCACCGGAGCGCAATACAGCTATGGCGAGTACCTGCCGCCGGGCTACCTGACGTCGACCACGAACTATCCGGTGATCATCCACCTGAACGGAATGAGCGAGTTCGGTACGTCCACCACCGAGGCGGCCCTGCTGGGCGTCGTGACGCGCCACGGAGCGATGAAGAAGATCTACAACACGAGCGCGGGGAAGACCTGGTTCGGTCAGCATCAGGTGATGGTCTTCACGCCGCAGGCTCCCACGAACTGGGTGCCGGCCGAGCTGAATACGTTCCTCGACTTCATCATCGCCAACTACCGCGTGGACACGTCGCGCATCTATCTGACGGGCCTGAGCTACGGGGGCTATGGCAGCTGGACCTACGCCTACGCGTACGGGAGCCGGTTGGCGGCACTGGCGCCCATGGCTACCAACATCGGCGCGCCTGGGCCCACCATCACGCAGTTGCGGAACGTGCCGGTCTGGGCCGTGCACTCGTACAATGATGGCAGCTCGTTCTCGGCGGAGACGTCGTGGATGACGGGCCTGACGAAGAACTATGGGGTGACCCAGCCGGTGAGCGTGCCGACTCCGTCCGCGACGCTGACGTACCTGTTCAGCGCCCCCGCCAAGGCGTGGACCTCGCAGGCGGGCGTGGTGGCGACGGGGGATTCCATCGCGCGGCTCACTGTGATCCCGGGGACCGCGCATGACTGCTGGACCCAGATTTATGACAACTATGATTTCTGGAGCTGGCTGGTTGCCCAGCAGCGCAGCACGACGCCGTAGCGTTCAGGCTTCGCACGCAGCGTGAAGCGCCGCTCAATTGGCACAGAGCGGGTCGCAAACTTGGTAGTAGGGGAGGGGTCCCGGAAATCGGTCTCCGGGGCATCTTCAACTCCCGAGGTCTTCATGCTTCCGCGTTCTCGCAGCGCAGCCCTGCTCTCCCTCCTGGGGGGCTGCGCACTCCTCTCCTTGGCTGGCTGCTACGACGAGCGGCTCCCAGTGATGGTGCACACCTCACCGCGCACGGTGCGGCTGCTGCAGACCAGCGATCTGCACACCAACATCTTCCCGTGGGACTACTTCACCGGCACAGCGGATGCCTCGCGTGGTCTGGCCAAGGTAGCCACCCTCATCCAGAAGGCGCGGGCGGAGAACCCGGACTGCAACCTGCTCATCGACACCGGGGACACCATCCAGGGCACGCCGCTGGGCACCTACTACGCCCAGGTGGACAACACGCCCAGGCACCCCATGGCCGTGGCCATGAATTCGCTGGGCTATGACGCCATGGCGCTGGGCAACCACGAGTTCAACTACGGGCTCGGTGTCCTCAGCAAGTTCAGGGACGAGGTGCAGTTTCCCATCCTCGGCGCCAACGTGCGCAAGGGCGCTGCCAAGGAAGAGGCCTTCACTCCCTACGTCATCAAGAGCGTGTGCGGCGTGAAGGTGGGCATCCTCGGCCTGGTGACGCCCGGGGTGTCGACGTGGGAGCGCAAGGAGAACATCCCCGACCTGAGCTTCGCTGATCCGCTGGAGACGGCTCGTACCTACGTGCCGAAGATCCGCGCGGCGGGCGCCGACATCGTGGTGGTGGCCATCCACAGCGGCCCGGACAAGCAGCCCACGGGCAGGGCGACGGATCCGGCCTCGTGGCTGGTGGACTACGCCGATGACACCAAGTGGGCCGATCGCGGCAACCTGCCTGGGGAGAACGAGGCGGTGCAGATCGCCCAGCAGGTGGAGGGCATCGACGTGCTGCTCACGGGCCACACCCACCAGCCCATCCCCAAGATGCTGCTGAAGAACACCCAGGGCCAGGACGTGCTGCTCATCCAGCCCAACCGGTGGGGCAGCCACCTGGGCCAGGTGGATCTCTCGCTCGTCTACGACGAAGAGGAAGGCCACTGGAGCGTATCGGCCAAGGACTCCAAGCTGCTCGCGGTGGACGCCACCGTCACCGAGGATCCCCAGGTGACCCAGCTCACCCAGAGCTACCATGACACGACGCTGAACTATGTGAGCGCGAAGCTGGGGAGGACCAGCGCCGCCTTCCCTGGAGGCTACGCCGCCCGCTACGTGGACAGCGCCCTGGCCGATCTGATCAACACCGTCCAGGAGGTGGCCGCCGAGCAGAGTGGCCACCCGGTGGATTTCTCGCTCGCTGCCCTGTTCACGGATGAGGGCCAACTGCCCGCGGGGGACATCTCCCTGCGCGAGGCCTACAGCATCTACGTCTACGACAACACGCTGTACGTAATGGAGATCAACGGCTCCATCTTGCGCCGCGCGCTGGAACTCAACGCCCAGTACTTCGTGCAGTGGAACCCCGCCGCTCCTCCGGATGCCTCCAAGCCGGAGACGGCGAAGCAGTCCAACGCGCAGAACTACAACTGGGACCTCTACTCGCAAATCGAGTACGGGTTCGATGTCACGAAGCCGGCGGGCTCGCGGCTGACACACCTGAGGTTCAAGGGGGTTGATGTCACCGACAGCCAGGTGTTCCACATCGCCATCAACAACTACCGGGCCAGCGGCGGTGGCGGCTACTCCATGTTCAAGGAGGGCAAGGTGCTATGGACCTCGGCCGACGGCGTGCGCGACTACATCGCGCGCTACATCCAGGCTCACCCCAATCTGGATCCGGATGCCGTGAACTCATGCAACTTCACGCTCTCGCCGGATCTCTACGCGTACTTCTTCAAGAGTTCCAGCGGCCGGGTGAAGTGCTCGCCGTAGTCCCTAGCAGACGGTGGCCTGCCGCGAGCATGCGGCAGGCTGCCCCTTGTCTCGATGGTAAGCTGGCGGACTTCACTCCCAGTGTGGCGTGCTATCTTTGGCTCCATGCGTACTGAAGCTGCCCGCGCTCCGCGGACCGGGCGGACTTCCTCTTCGAGTTCGACGCACCGGCCTCGGATGGAAGGGACCTGTCACGCATGGTCATCTCCGGCGAGGGGGGCGTGCTCTTCGTCAAGAAGCGGATCCGCTCAACCACCCTGTTCACCTACGGGCCCTGAGGTTGCGGGTCAGGCATTCGTTCCTACCACTCCGCGGAGAGCCGAAGGCCAGCCAGGAGACTGACGTTCTTCTGAGCCTCTGAGCCTGCGGCCAACGGAACGAGCAGCCGGGCATCCGCGCCGATCCGGAAGATGCGGATTCTCCCGCCCAGCGCAAAGCCGGGCACGGCATCGAGACGGAACGAGTCCCCGAACGAATTGCCGAGCGCACCGCTGACACCGAGCCCCAAGCTGGGTTGAACGTAGAAACTCGGCGTCTGGAATTGATAGCCCCCTGTCGTGGTGAACCCAAGCCGTGTTTCGACCTCGCGGCCCTCGATCTCCTTGGGCGTCGTGATGCCCAGTTCGGTCCCCAGCTCGAACTGGTGGGCACCGCCCCGCCCCGCCAGGATGCGGCCATAACGAAGCGAGAAGTAGCCCTGGCCCTTGTGGGTGACGAACAACCCAAGGCCGAGCTGGTTCGCAGGGTACCGTGCGGTCTCGCGGCGCTTCGCCTCCTGCTCATTCCAGCTCCCGAGCCCGAGATATTCCGTTCGCCCCATGAAATACGCGACACGCAGACTCTCCTCATTGGACTTGTCGCGGATCTCTTCAACGCTCGTGACGAGCGATGCGTACGTCTTGTCCTCATATTCCTTGATGGGGTACCAGCCGGGCCGGCCCTGGACGGACTCGCGCAGCGTGTCGTCCTCCGCCGCCTGCTTGGCGATCCTCTCGTAGGTCTGACGCGTGAAGTAAGCAGTGAACCCTTCGATGGGAATGCGCGTCTGCTCCACGAGCCCCGCAGCCTTGCGGAAATCAGGGTGCGTCACGGTGTGCAGCATCTCGTGGATCGTCGATTTCAGCACATCCCATCGGGCCGCGGCGAGCGCGTCTTCCCGGGTATCTCCCTTGCGAGGAGGCATGACACGCAGCTGGATGAATGCAGTGCCGTCATGTTCGTACGCTGGAAAGTTCAGGATGATGGTGCGCAGATCCTGCTCGCGCTTCGACACGATCTGCTCGCGCGCTCGCTCGAACAGCGCCCGATCCCTGCACGCGGAGCTCTCTCCCGGAGCCGAGCAATCGGCGCGCGTTCCCGAGATGACATGGTGATTGGCCATGATGCTCGCGCCCCTGATCTGCATACGCGACTCGACCCAATCGCGAGCCGCGACCAAGGTTTCAGGCGAGTCCGTGGTGGGGATGATGTGGAGGTTGTCCCGCAGGCGGGCAGTCGGCCCCTTCTGCGGGTTGCGAGACATATAGCGGCTATAATCCTTTCCAACCTCCCGCTCGGCGATATCGGCCACGCTCTGGACATCGCTCTTGCTCTGGACAATCCCCGAGTTCTCCCGAGAGCGGGCTGTTGAAGCGGCTTGAGCGATATACGGATCCAACGCGGCCGCCATCTCTTGAACGAAGCCGTCAGGATCGTCGACAGCGGGAGGCTGTTTTCCTGGCGGCACTGACGACTGCACGGGATTGAGCTTGTCCAGGATGCCGGTGCGTTCCTCCACGGTCGGGTAATGGGCCTTGGCCGTGGGGTCAACGTCTCGTTGCACGAGCTGAGAGGGGACTGGCGTCAGCCCGGAGCGTGCCGCCGAGGGCGATTGTTGCACGACGTGCGTGAGTTCGTGCGAAAGGAGCCGCTTCCCTGCTGTCGTGTTGGGCGCGTATTGGCCTCTGCCAAAGACGATGGTGTTCCCGAGGGTATACGCGCGTGCCTGCACGGTGCTCGCTGCGACCGCTGCCTCACTATCGGAATGCACTCGGACCTGGCTGAAGTCTCGTCCGAAGCGCGGCTCGAAATATGCGCGCACCGCCTCGGGGAGCGGCTCTCCGCCGCGCTCGGCAACATGCACGGCAGCCTTCGTATCCAGTGCTGCGTGGGTGTTGGCCGAGCCGATGGGCCCAGGTTCGGCCATGCGCATCACCTTGTCTGAGACTTCGTCTGCTTCGCGCTCGAGCAGATCCCCCGATGCGTGCTGGAGTTCCTTGCGTTGGAGGAGCTGGGGGAGGACCGGTAACCGAGTAAAGTCGAAATGGGAGTCGAGAGCGGCAGGGCGCTCGACGCCTGGGCCCCACGACGTACCGACACGATGCTCGTTGGCAGGCTGCGGCGGCGAGGATTTCGGGGCAGCCACCTGCGCGGAGGGGAGACGCGGCTTGCGGGCGAGCGTGACCATCGAGACCCCTCATGCATTGAGGAATCCGGATTCTACCAGAAGCGGTGGGGCCCCGCACCGCAGGCGATGGGACGTGCCTGCGGTCTCGGTGGGCATGAGGCCATGCTCTCCAGCGGATCTTACTTATTGACGTTGCTGTTGTAGAGGTTCCCGCCGCCGATCCGGACGTCGTCGCTCGCCGTCGTCCCTTGCGCAGCGCTCGTCGCGTACACCACGTATCCCGCTGAGCCATCCAGATTCACGGTGTTGTGCGAGAAGCTGTTGTTGACGCCGGTCGCATAACCGCTGCCATGCGTGCGGACCTGGAAGGCGTCCAGCACGAGGGCGTTGCCGTTCCGGTAGCCCTCGTTGTACCGGATGACGGTGTTGACGCCCTTGACGTCCACGAAGCTGTCGGCGCTGTTCTCTCCAGAGATGCCCGTGCCGTTGAAGGTGCAGTACTCCACCAGCGTTCCGTCGGCGCCCTCTTTGATATCGATATGCTCCGCCGTGATGTCGCCGTCGAAGTTCGTGTATCGGATGACATTGCCGATGACGACATGCTCGTAGGAAGCGCTGGCATCCGAGCCGACGTAGGCTCCTTCACCGTAGGCCGCCTGATAGTTGCCCGTGTCGTAGATCCGAGAATGTTCCAGCGTGTTGTAGGAGCTGCCGTCACGGAAGTGGACGCCCTCATCGCCGATGAGGTGAACCTCGAGGTTGCTCAGCACGTTGTGGTTGCCATTGTCGATCATGATCCCTTTCTGCGCCTGGGTGATGATCAGGTCCCGGATCTGCCAGTAGTCCCCGGTAAGGTGAATGCCGTAGGAGCCGTCATTGACCGCGCTCCCGCGCAGGGTGGCCGGATTGCTCGGGTCGCAGCTCTTCAGGACGATGGGGCTGGAGGCCGTGCCGCTCTTGCCGGAGTAGAACAGGCCCTGCCCTCCGGGATCTCCGCCGGTGGACTTGCTGCCGGTATATGTGCCCGGCGCGATGAGGAGGGTCGCTCCCGGAGCGGCGTTCTGCATGGCGCTCTGGATGGCCGCCGTCGTGCTCAGGGCGTTCGAGCAGGAGGCCGTGCCTCCGCTCGAGGTGGTGGCGCTGACTGTGTTGCTGGGGCTAGAGACATTGCCCGCCGCGTCCCTGGCTCTCACGGAATAGCTGTAGGTCGTCGCAGCAGCCAGGCCTGAATCGCTCGTGGAGGTGCCGCTGACGCTCTTCAGGAAGGTGCCGTCCCGGTAGAGGTCATAGCCCGTCACACCGACGTTGTCGGTCGCCGCACTCCAACTCAGGTTGATCTGGCTGCTGGATGCCGCGCTGGCCGTGACGTTCGCGGGCGCTGTGGGGGCCTGGGTGTCTCCTCCTCCTGTTCCGCTGGCCGTGATCTCCAACTGAGGAGGGTTCGAAGCATTCTCGCTGCTGTTCAACGTGGTGTATTTCCCGACGCTCTCCTGCAGCACGAACGAGACCGTGCCGTCACCGCTCGCCTCGGTGCTCACGTAGGACGTTACGTCGATCTCGTTGTACTTCGCGGTCGTGCCGATCGGCACGCTTCCCACCACGCCTCCCACCGCAGGCTTGTTCGTCCAGTTCAGTGCCAGCTCCGTCCAGGAATCCGTGGTCTGGTAGGCGGACAGCGTCGTGGTGGACGACGCGCTGCCGTAGACCTTCAGCCTGGCGCTGGTCACGCCGGAGACCCCGCTCAAGTTGAACTTCAAGTAGGCGTACCGGGCCGCGCCCGCGTCGGTCTTGAGATACAGCGAAGTGGCCGCTCCGTAATTGGAGGAGGGATTGCTCTCGTGGGCATAGGAGTCATCAGACGCGCTCAACGTCACGAGGGCCTGCCGCGCCGCACCGAAGCGTTCCTCCGCTTCCTTCGTGTCCACTCCGCATGCGACGAGCGCGACAGCCATCCCCGCGAGGGTCAGCTGCCGGTGTACGAGCCAGCGCGATTCACAGCGTCGAAGATTGCCCACGGTCTTGCTCCCTTGTTCAACGGCCTCCTTTCTATTTAGTCAAATTTATTCTGATTCGAAGCTTTTTCTGGTTTTGTGAGCACTCGAGGGACGCCCGGAGGCGTCGAGCACAGCTCCTGGTCGAGGAGAGTCTGGCTACTGCCGCGCCTTGGGCGGGTAGTCTTCCAACGCCTTCCCCACGGCGGTCTGGACCGTCTTCTCGGACACGGGCCGCTGGATGTCCTCCTCGGCGAAGGTGCGCCAGACGGCCTTGCGGGTCTTCGCATCGATGAGATCGATCACCAGAGAGCCTTGGGTGACATCGCGCTCGATCCACCAGTCGTCATAGCCCGGCGCCCACATGGAGGGGCCCCAGAGGAAGCCATAATCCGAGTACATCGAGGGCCCCAGGTTCTCCCACTCCTGCCGCGTGCGGGCTCCGGCCACATAAGTGACGTAGAGATCCGGAGAGTCCTCGACTTCGGTGAGGCCCTTGGCCGTCAGCTCGTGGCGGATCGCATCTTCGATGCGTTGCCGCGCCGTGGACTGAGCGGCAGGGTCCGACACGGATGCCTCGCTGACGAGCCGGCCGGGGCGGATCGTGAAAGTGTGGAAAGAAGAGAAGTCGGCAGTGGCCTCGTAATCCGTGCGCACGGCCGGTCCCGAGGCACATGCCCCCAGACCCAATGCCAGTCCCGCCAGGAGGGCAGTCAGGCAGCTCCACCGCCTGCTCGCCCTATATGGAGTAAACCCTTGCTTCCTGTGCATGGTGCTCTCCCTGTCTGAGACGCGCTCCGTCAAACCGAGCCTCTCAGAGGGAAAGTAGGGTGGTGCACACCGAGTGGAACCCACGCCTCGGAAGGGTAAGCGTGGGCTCCGCTCCCTGGCTGCGGGAGGAGTGGGGGAGCACACCGTCTATGTGCAGGACACGCTGGCTTCCATTGTGACGCAGAATCTGGCCATCTCGCTGAGCCCTGCCGATGGTTCCCCAATGATCCGGGGAACGACGCGGGGGACTTTGTCATCATCAACAACAGCCACTTCGCGGTACGCGCCACGCGCAACTCCAATGGCTCGGCTCGTGAGTGGGACGGCCGGAGCGCTTCGAGGCTTGCGCTCCGGCCAGTCGCTTGCCCGAGAGCAGTGATTGCATTCCGCAAGTGTTATGTGACACGCCCGGCGGAGCTGCCAGCATCGTCGCATGATGCTGCTTGGACTCCTTGGCATTGGGATGCTCGTCACCGGCGCGGTGGATGCGCCCATCACTTCCGTGACTGTCTACAGCGACCGGGTTCGTGTGGAGCGCACCGCGCACCTGACTCTCTCTGGAACGCAGCGTGTGGCGCTCCCGCTGCTGCGTGGAGGAGTGGACCCTGCTTCGATTCGTGTCGAGGCCCAGGGAGCCGAGGTGACACGCGTGGACCTGCGATCCGTGAGCGAGGATGCCTTTGTCCCGGCTGAGGCCCGGAAGGAGCTCGATGCGCTGGACACGCTTGACGCTCAGCTCGAACGCAACCGGGCCGAGCGCGAGGTGTGCAGTGCCCAGATCGCAGCGTTGGGAGGACTGCAGCCCGGTGTGCCTTCTGAGAGCCAGGAGGGCGGTGCGCCACCGCCCCGACTCGATCCCTCTGGCTGGGGTGCCGCCACCACCTTCGTACTGGAGAGCACCAGCAAGCTCCAGGAGCGCCTGCGCGCGCTGAACCTCCGGTCGGAGGAGCTCAGCCGGGAGCGAGAGCTGCGGCTCCAGGCAGCCAGGGAGCTGGGCGCCACACCGCGAGGTCCCGGGCTGGAAGTGGCCCCCACGCTCTCTGGCAACGGACCCGTGAAGCTCACGCTCGCGTACCTCACCGCGAACGCGCGCTGGTATCCGTACTACGAGCTGCAGCTGCTCCCCGCATCCAACCAGGTGAAGGTGTCCTTTTTCGGCCTCGTGAGCCAGGAGACGGGCGAGGATTGGAAGGACACGGAGATGACGCTCAGCACCGCCATCCCCGCTACCGTCACCACGCTGCCCAGGATCGCTACCTGGAAGATCGGTCAGCGCGAGCGCTTCATCCCCACTCCCGAGCCGCTCACCTTGCCCGTTCGCCCTCCGCCGCCCGTGCCGCCCGTGCCTCGGGAGGCGTCGAGTGACATAGATCGGCTTCGGGAGCGTCTCTACGCGCGCATTGGGACTCCTCCTGCTACTGCCTCGCTTCCGGTCTCTACCTCCGCACCTGCTCAGCCCCAGCGAGCGCCAGCTCCGGAGGCGCTCGGGGCCATCTCTGGAGTGGTGACGAGTACCGACGGGCGAGGGCGCATCGCTGACGTGGTGGTCACCGCGACGTCGCCCAGCACTCCGGAGGAGTTCGTCGTGGTGACCGACTCCCAGGGGCAGTACCAGTTTCCCAAGCAGATGCCCCCAGGTGTCTACTCCATCCGGTTCGACAGGGAGGGCTTCAAGCCTTTTGTTCGAGCAGACGTGACCTTGCGTTCCGGGCACTCGCTCCGCGTGGCCGTGGAACTCTTGCCAGAGGCGTTCACGGAAATGATCGAGATCGCAGCCGCTCCCCCCGCTATTGACGTGGGCTCCACGACCACCGGGCTGAACATGGATCAGAAGTTCATTCGCCGCGTGGGGGGTGGCCCCCCTGATGTCAGCGCGGGATCGCCTCGTTTCTCCTCCGGCGAGGACCTTTCGACCGTCACGGTCGGCGTTGGATTGGTTCCCCCTGGGGCGTACCAGCGGCCCATCGTGGATCCGCGCCTGCCGGCTTCCCTCGCGGGGGGATATGACCTGGCCTTCGCGGCGTCTCGTGCGGAGACAGTCCAGAGCGGTACGAGTGGGCGGCAGGTGCCGCTCTTCACCGAGACCTGGCCCGTCAAGGTGGAGCGCAAGCTGTTCCCCGCACTCACGCGCGCGGCCTTCGTCGTCGCCGAGCTCCAGAGCCCGTCAAAGCAGGTTCTCCCAGGGGGGGAAGCGAGCCTCTTCGTCGGAGCCGATCCCGCCGGCTCGGCGTCTCTGGGGCTCGTGTCGCCCGGTGAGCGGTTCACCCTGCCGCTGGGGGTGGATCGGGCAGTGCGGCCGGTCCGCAACGTGACGCTCGTCCAGTCCGAGAAGGGTTTCCTCAGCAAGGCCGAGGAGACCGCCTACCGCGTCACCATCGAAGTGGCCAACCCCTATGCCGTCCCGCTGCCGGTGCGCATCCACGACCAGTGGCCGCTCACTCAGGACGAGCACGTCGAAATCAAGCTCACGCGCACCGAGCCCTATGCCCGGCAGGACAAGGTGAACGGAACGCTGGAGTGGGAGCTCACCGTGCCTGCCTCGGGCCGGACGGTGGCGACGTTCGAGTACACCCTGCGTCACCCCAAGGGGTGGCGCATGCACCAGAGCCAATAGGGCTACTTCGAGGCGAACAGGGCGTCGAACTCGCTCACCAGCGTGGTGAGCCGGGCGGCCCTGTCGTAGCCCGCGAACTCTCGCGTGGCCTGGGCCCCTATGTTGCTGCCCTGGGGGAAGTCTTCACCCTGCTCGATGATGGTGCGCACGCGGGGAATCAGGATGAACTGCAGCCATTGGGTGAAGGACATCGTGTCGGCGGCGAAGGCTCGTTGGAACCGGTAGGCGGATTCGGGCAGTGGCTCCGCGCTCCAGACTCCAATGGCCTTCATCTCGGCTTCGATCGCGGCAATCTTCTGCGCGGCGCGCGTATAGATGGCTCTCTGCATGGTGTCGCCCCTGTCGGCGGGAACAGCTCCGCCGTGGGGGGAAGGCTACCCGCCTCCGAGCAGGGGCAGGTAGCCTTCTTCACAGGGCTCCCAGAGGTACTGCTCCGGTCCACCGCCGCCTTCGTTAGATACGGATGCCCTTCTGGCGCAGCTTGTGCAGAGTGTCACTGACGTGCGCTCGCGGACCGGTCACGCAGTTGCTTGAACTCCGAGCTCTGTTTCCACGCCGGCCAGCGGTTCGATGAGGCCAGGTCGCGGCCCAGTTCGTAGAGCAGTTGTACATCCTGGGCGGCGCCTCGTAGATCCCAGTCGGCGCTCCAGGCGTCGCAGGGCTGGTGGTAGCAGCGAGCAGTGTAATCGGCCACCCAGTGATCACCCGCCTCCCGACCTCCTTTCACCAGGTCATGACCGCCGCCCAGCCCCATCATCAGCAGCACCGGCACGCCGCGCCGGGCCAGAGAGAAGTGGTCGGCGCGATAGAACAGGCCTCTCTCAGGCTTCGCATCGGGTGTGACGGTGCGCCCCTGCCTGGCGGCGGCCTTGGCAAGCGCGTCTTCCAACTCGTTCTGTCCATGGCCTACCAGCACCACATCCCGGGATGGCCCCGCCGTCTGGAGGACATCCATGGTCAGGTTCGCCACCATCGTCTCGAGCGGTTGCAGCGGATGGCTGCCGTAGTACTCCGAGCCGAGCAAGCCCGGTTCCTCCGCGGTCCAGGCGGCGAACGCGATTGAACGCGCGGGTCGAGGTCCCTGTTGAAACGCACGCGCGATCTCGATCATGCCTGCCACTCCGATGGCATCATCTACCGCCCCGTGGCGGACCTTGCTGCCGGAGGCATCGGCTGGCCCGAGCCCGTAGGCATCCCAGTGGGCGCCGTACATGATCGATTCCTGAGGACGCTGTGCTCCTGGCAAGCGGCCGATCACGTTGTGGCTGTCGGCTCGCGTATGGCTCAGGCTGTAGTCCGCCGAGAGGCTTGCGCCTTTCAGGACCACGGGCTCGAAGCTGGCCTTGCGCGCCTCGAGCTTCAGCTTCTCGAAGTCCATTCCCAAGCGGGTGAACAACGCAACCGCGGCGTCGCGGTGGATCCAGCCCTGCATCAGGACCTTCTCCTTCTCGGGTTGGGCTCGGACGATGTCGAAGCTCTGGCCGTTGCCTGCCGTCACCGTGGACCAGCCGTAACCCGCGCCCGGTGTCTCATGGACGATCAACGCCCCGAGCGCTCCACGCCGGGCCGCTTCCTCGAACTTGTACGTCCATCGGGCGTAGTAGGTGGCCGCCTGGCCCCCGAACTTCCCTCGGACGGCTTCGCCCTCCTGGGCCTCGAAGTCGGGATCATTGATCAGGAAGACGGCAATTTTGCCGCGCAGGTCGGCTCCCTTGAAGTCATCCCATCCCCGCTCAGTCGCCGAGACTCCGTAGCCGACGAACACCAGAGGGACCTTGTCGAACTTCACCCGCTTCACGGGACGCTGCGTGTTGATCATCACCTCCTGGCCCTGCCGCAGTGAGACCGTCTTGCCCCCACTCGTCAGCTTCAGGCTGACGTTGTCTCCCACCTGGAAGCGGAGCAGCGGGACCTTCTGCGTCCAGCCGCCGTTCTCGCCGCCGGGTTCCAGCCCCACTTCCTTGAACTGCTGGATGAGGTACTCCAGCGTCTTGGGCTCACCCGGCCCGCCCGGTGCCCGGCCCATGAACTCATCCGAGGCGAGCACCTTGACGATCTGTGACAGTCGCGCCGGATCGATGGGGCCCGTGTCCTGGGCGCGCGCGGCCCCTGCGCCCAACAGGACTGCGATGGCAAGAACGTGGCGGGAGGCTTGCTTCGAATCGTTCCAGAGAATCATGGGGGACGACCTTAACGAAGCTCGGCCAGGAACTCAGCGTCCTGGCTCAAGCCTCGTGCAGACGCACTCCTTCGCGGGACTCTACGGATGGCTGGAGGGATTCGCCGGGTCGCTTCCCGCAACCCGTTCATCTCCATCGAGGTACCCGTCGTAGTCCCGATCCAGACCACAGCGCCACCCGGAGCCCGGCGGAACGCAGGTATAGGTCAGCGCGTTGCTTCCCGAGACCGACGCACGAAGACTCGCGTCGGAGACATAGGGCAGCGCGGCCCGGTCCTTCTTGAACTGCCCGGAGCCCATGTACAGGAAGCCCACTTCCACGGAGCTGATCCGGCCCTCGACGATCAGATCGCACTCTCTTGCGTCCGCGCGCGCGATCAGGAGGTTGAGGCGGGCATTCACGACACTCGAGTTGGTGGCCGTGAGCGTCACCTGCTGGCCCACAATCGGTGCCAGGTTGCTGTCGAAGGCCAGCATGAACGCCTCCAGGTTCCGCTTGGCCGTTGCGCTCGCGGCGGTGGCCGGAAAGCCCACGGGGTTGGCAGCGCTCACATCGAAGCTGGCGTTGAAGCGGAACAGGTCCGGGATGGCGCCGTCATGACCGAAGCCGAAGCCGCGGACCTGATCACCCAGGAACGGATCCGCGGGAACCACCCCGAACGTGTACCCGGCTCCGAACATGCCCACCTTCTGGTACATGTTGCGCAGGTGCGGGATCTTGAAGAACTGGGGCACCGGATCAAACGACGAGCGGCCGTCCGTTCCGAAGAAGCCCGCCATGATGGGCCCCGCGCTCGGATTGGCGGTGGGATCCAGCCGGTGGCACGTCTCGCACGTGCCCTGCGGAGCGACGGTCGTCGCGAAGTAGGTGT
This sequence comes from Hyalangium versicolor, assembly GCF_020103695.1. Classification (GTDB taxonomy): domain Bacteria; phylum Myxococcota; class Myxococcia; order Myxococcales; family Myxococcaceae; genus Hyalangium; species Hyalangium versicolor. The sequence continues at coordinate 75,227 of NZ_JAHXBF010000034.1, read as the reverse complement.
CGCGTCCCGCCTGCTGATCGGCCGTGAGCGAGTTGTCGAGGTTCCGGATGGGGTTGGGCGGATAGGCGATCTGAAGGACGAAGTCCGTGAACTGCTGCATCTCCGTGGCCGTCAGCTGCGCGCTCCGCCCGAGCAGATCCATGAATGCCGGGTTGAACTTCTTGAAGGCGGCATTCTCGTCGAATGAACCGTCGTCCGGCTGCGCGCTGGGCTCGTCATTGCCCGCAGTGCGGTCGCCGCGCCAGTGCATGGGGCCCTGGTTTGCCATCCCGCGCAGGCTCTGCGTCGTCAAAGGGCCCTTCAGTGGGTGGAAGCTGGTGTTCTGGCCGAAGGTGGGGTCCGTGCCGAACCCGGCCACGATCGGCGGAGCGTAGGGGCCCGGGTTGGTCCCCACCGTGCCGTCCGGATTGCCCAGGTCCCAGGCCAGGCTGTCGAAGTCGCCGAAGATATGGCAGCTCGCGCAGGACGAGTCCCCATGGCTCGAGCTGTTTCGCGCGTCGTAGAGGAACCGGCGTCCCTGCACCACGCTCGTCGGCTCGGGGCTGTACATCGTCAGGTGCGCGGTCTCCAGGTTCGTGAGTGTGTTGACGGTGGAGATCCCGTTATCGAAGCGCGTCAGCACGTAGATACGGCCGCGCGCCTCGTCCAGCACCATTCCCGTCGGCCCGCCGCCCGTCAGCGCGATCTGGTTCGCCGTGCTCGGCACGAAGGTGTCGGCCTCCAGCGCCGCCGTGGAGTACACCCCCAGCTTCGAGGAACCGAAGGCCGCCACGTACAGCGTGGCACCGTTGGAACTCACCGCCATCCCGAGCGGCTGCGCGAGGCTCTTCTCGTTCTCCGTGTTGGGGATGGCCGTGCAGCAGGTCCCGTAGTTGATGTGCTTGTTGAGGTGCCGCGGGGCGACTCCCGTGGAACTCAGCACCGTGATCCGGCTCTCGTGCAGGTGCCCCCGGAGGCTGCTGCCCGCGAAGGTGCCGGGGCCCTCGAAGCGCAGATCGTTCCGCGCTTCGGTGTTGCTCACGTACACCTTCCCGTTCACCGGATTCACCGCCATGTTGAACAGGATGGTCCCCACGCCCGAGTAGAAGCCCGCCGAGCCCGAGAGCTGGGCCGGTAGGGTGGCCGTGGCATCGATGACGAACACGTCCTTGTCCGGTAGGGAGAACCGCAGCGAGCTGTCCCAGGTGCGGTTGAGCACGTCCACCCAGTGCGTGCCGTTGTACTTGACGATCACTCCCACTTCGGGTGCCGCCACCCCCTGGGTGTTGGTATTCGGTCCAGGTACTCCACCGGCCAACTGCCCTCCGTCCGGTACCAGCAGATCGTGGATCACCGTGGTGCGGTTGCCCGAGTGGAACGCAGCCGCATAGACACGCGAACCATCCGGCGTCACCGCGAGCGCCCGCGGCGTATCGCTGAACAGGGTGAGGATGGTCAGCGGAGTCCCGCCGAGCGAGGTGCCCAGCGCCGTAGCATCGAAGACCCAGACGTCGGCGCGTCCTACGCCCGGCGTGGTCAGCTGGGGATCGAAGGGCGCGTTCTGCCCTCGATGGGCGGTGGTGATGAATGCGCGCGTCTTCCCCGAGCCCGCGAAGACGATGTCACGGGGCTCGTCTCCGACGAGCAGCGTGCGCACGACGAGGCCTCCGTAACCTCCAGGGAAGATCTGCACGACGCTCACGCTGTCGGACAGGTGGTTGACGACCCAGACCTCGTCATTGCTTCGAGCCGCGAGTGCCACCGGCTCGAGCCCGACAGGCACGGAGGCGACGTGCTCGAGTCCCGTCGACTTGACCTGGAAGATCTCGATCGCGTTGTCCGGCGTGTTGACGGCGAAGAGGAGACTCCCATTCGGCGAGAGCGCGAGGGGTCGAACCTGACCACTCTCGAAGAGCGTGTAGGGCTGCGCGGAGGCCTCGGTTCCCACCCACCCCAACGCGAGCAGGACCGTGGCCAGGAGCGTTCTCATGCTGAACCAGCGATATGCGACGCTCAAGGAATCCATAAAGTGTCTCCAGGCGGTAGCGACCTTCTCCCCCCTCATGCACAGGAGAGTCAGGAGCATTCTGCTCCTGCGATGAGTCGCCGCGCAGCCCTCTGCGCGACGCGCTCCATGAGACACTACGCGTATGCCCTGACGTTATGTGACATATGAAACATCTGCTGGCTCACGAGACGGCTCCCGGCCGATTCGCCGTGGGCATGGGTCTCACTCCAGACAGGCAAGCAACCCTGTAGACGGCTTCACTCACATCGCAAGGCGCTGGACTCTCACGACCAGAAAGGGTCCTCGCGCATGTCCTACCCCCGTCGCAACGCGTCTCTGGTCACGAGCCTCGTGCTCGCCGCCATGGCGCTCCCACAGGTGTCCACGGCGATCCCCTACCAGCCGATTCCGCCGCTCATCCCGCTGCACCACACCTACAGCGCGAGCGGGACCGACCACTTCTACACCGTCAACTACGCGGAGTCGTACTACTCGACCCAGATTGGCTACACCTCGCAGGGCATCGCCGCCTATGTCGAGCGCACGGCACAACCGACGGCTTCTCCCTTCCGGCGCTACTGGAAGGGAGCTCCGCAGGTGGAGCATGTCTACCTGACGGATAACTATCCCGACGAGCAGTCCTACGTGCTCAGCAACGGCTATGTCGCCGAGGGGATCGAAGGCTACCTCCACACCCAGCAGGTGCCTGGATCCATCGCTCTCTACCGGCTGGCGAAGTTCAACGCCAACACGGGAGATCTCGTCCACATCTATGTGAACTCGGCGCAGGATGCCCAGAACCTGATGGCGCAGGGCTGGACGTATGATCACATCGCCGGCTACGTCCAGCGCACCTCGACGTTCTCGGGCATTCCCGGCAACGGGCCGGATGGGTTCCCCGTCATTTCGGGGGGCCACTACATGGCGCGGCGCTGCGGCACCAACCTCGGGTGCCAGGGGGAGCCCGGCTTCCGGAACTACTACGTCGGCTATCGCAGCGTGCTCAGCAGCTCCAAGCCCGTCGGCACGAGCCGCCAGACGCTGAGCTTCGATCTGTGGTCACCGGACTACTTCAAGTCGACCCAGCACGAGCACATCGCCATCGGGATCCACGGACAGTGGGCGCTCGACTTCTCGAACATCACTGGCAGCACGGCCCACCACGCTCTCGGCATCATCATCGGAGAGTCCGATTGCGGCCTGGGAGCGACCTCGGTCCGAATCGAGGCCTTCTGGCCCACGGGCAGCACCGTGGTCGGCCGGTGCGTGCCCAACGCCCTGCAGAACAACGTCACGTACTCCTTCCGCATCACCGTGTCGGATGCCGGGGACATCAGCTACACGGTCACCCCGAAGGGCCGCACCGTGCCCCTCATCAGCGACAGCCTCAACGCCGCGGGCTTGTTCTCGGATCCGAACTACCCGTTCCCATCAAACAAGACGGGCTACTTCATCGTGCCCGCGACGATCGCGAACTCGGACTACACTCTGTACTTCACCAACCTCAACGTCTCGTGGCAGCCCTGAGCCGCTCCTGTCAGGTGAGGTTCGGCAGCGGGCCCTTGCAGTAGGCCGGGTTGCCGAACTTCGCCGCTGGTACGCCCATGGCGTTGAGCATCGAGACGAGCAGATCGTTGTGCCAGGCATTCGCGTATTTGAGGTACCGGCCGGTCCGGAAGTAACCGCCGCAGCTCCCCGCGAGCACGAAGGGGATGTCATCCCGGGTGTGGCTGTTGCCAATACCCAGCTCGTTGCCCCACAGCACCGCCGTGTTGTCCAGCAGAGTCTTGTCACCCTCGGCGATGCCGTTCAGCTTCGACAGCAGGTAGGCGAACTGCTGCGCGTACCAGGTGTTGATCAGCGTCAGCTTCTCCTGGACGGCCGTCTCGCTGTCGCCGAAGTGCGACAGATCGTGGTGCCGATCGGTGACGCCCGCCCACGGGTGCGCGACCTGGCTCACGCTCGTGCTCCACTGCAGCGTGGCCACCTTCGTCAGGTTGCACGTGAGCGCCATGGCCAGCAGGTCCATCTGCAGCTTGCCCACGGCGGGATAGTTCTCGTTCTTCATGTAGTCCATCGACGCGGGCTGCGGCGGCTTCGCGCAGAGCGCACCCGGGGCCGTCGCTTCCAGATCCAACCGCCGCTCGATGTCCCGGATGGCCTCCAGGTGCGCATCCACCTTCTGGAGATCCGTGCCCCCCAGCCTCGCCTTCAGCCGCAGGAAGTCATCCTTCGTGCTGTCCAACACCGACTGGCGGCGCACGCGCAGCTCGGCCAGCTGCTGCGCGTCCGTGTTGAAGCTGGCGAAGATGCGGTCGAACATGCCGCGCGGGTTGTCCTCGGGAGGCAGCGGCGTCCCCGGTTCCGAGTAGGACATGCGCGACCAGATGCTGGCGCCTCCCGTCTGCACTCCGAACAGCAGGGACGGGAAGCGGTCGTTCTGCCCCACGTTCCGGGCGATCTCCTGATCCACGGAGATGCCGCCTCCCCAGCCCGCCGAGCCCGAGTCACCTCCCGGGAACATGTCGCCGGTCTGGAGTTCCGTACCCGTGAGCAGCTGGCCCATGCCCTTCTGGTGGGCATCGCCCGGGCCGTGGCCGGCCGACTCCATGTTCAGGTTGTCGAGGATGAGCAGCTTCGACTTGTAGTCGTTCAACGGCGCCAGGATGCGGCCCAGCGTGAACGACGTCTCCGTACCGCTGGGCGTCCAGGTGGGGGGAATCGTGCCGTTCGCGCTGAAGACGAACACGAAGCGCTTGGGCGCGGCGGGCGTGGTGGCGGCGCGGGCCTCCATCGCCTCCAGGAACGGGAGCGCGATGCCCACTCCTGCCAGGCCCCGCAGCAGGGTACGACGGCTCAAAGGTCGGCGGATCATGGCAGTCCTCACTGAGCGGCGAGAGCCGGCTGGCGGTAACGGAAGGCGTCGGACAGGGCGAGCTGCACCAGCAGCTCCCGGAAGTTGTAGCCACTGGCGGCGAACTGGCGCTGGAGCTCCTGCAGCTCGCACTTCTCCGCTTCCACCTCGGCCCGGCCGTTGGCGAAGCGGAACCACTGCGTGGCGATGCAGTCCTTCACGTACTGGCTCTGGGCGAACCGGCGGGACATCTCCACCGCGCCCACGAAGCTCCCATTCGCGTCCTCCGCCTGGGAGACGCCTCCGCTGGCATCCACCGGCAGCGCGCCCTCCTGCGTCCGGTAGCCGCCCACCCCGTCATAGTTCTCGAAGGTGAACCCGATCGGATCGATGAGCGAGTGGCAGCCCGAGCACGCCGGGTTCTTCGTGTGCTCGGCGAAGCGCTGGCGCGTGGTGGAGTCCGGCGAGGGATCCGGCGGCGCGCCCACGTTGTCCGGCGGCGTGGGCAGTTGCTGGCAGAGGATCTGCTTGCGCACGAAGACGCCACGGTGGATGGGCGAGCTCTGGTTCGGCTTGGCATGGCTCGCCAGGAAGGTGGCCTGCGTCAGGAAGCCCGCCCGCTGCGCGGGGTTGACCGTCACCTTCTCGAAGGCCGTCCCCGTGGGGCCGGTGATGCCGTAGAAGTCCGCCAGCGGCTTGTTCACGAAGGTGTAGGGCGCGTCGAACAATTGCGAGGCATTGCCCTCGAAGAAGACGTAGTCCAGGAACGTCTCCGTCTCCGTCTTCATCGCCTCCTTCAGCGTCTCGAAGCCCGGGTAGAGCGTGGCGTCCTTCGTCACCCGGTCGAGGCTGTCCAGCATCAGCCACTGCTTGTGGAACTCGGCCACCATGCGGTGGGCCTTGGGATCGGTCAGCATCCGCCGCGCCTGCGCCTCCACCTCCTCGCGCGTCCCGAGCTTGCCCGCATCGGCTGCCTGGAACAGCGTCTCGTCCGGCATCGTGCCCCACAGGAAGTACGAGAGCCGGGATGCCATCTCATAGGCGCTCACCGCGAGGGGGCCGCCCTGGGCGCTCGGTGTGCCGGACTCCACGCGGTAGAGGAAGAAGGGCGACTGCAAGAGCGACTCGATCACCATCCGGATGCCGGTGGCGAAGTCCTTCCGGGTCAGCCCACTGCGGAACACGGAACCCAGGCGGGCGACCTCCTCGGCCTCCAGCGGACGGCGCCAGGCCCGCTTGCCGAAGCGCTCGATGAACTGGGTGGCACAGGCCGTCTCCGCCCCGGCGGTGGGCTGGCACGGCACGAGCTTCGAGAGATCCGCGGCCGCCGCCAGGGATTCGGCGGCCGTCATCCACTGCTCCACGTGCAGCAGGGTGACGTTGAGCGCATACGCGTTGTTCTTGAAGCCCAGCGCCTCCTCCTCGGGCGCAAAACCCTGCGCGGGGCGCAGCGAGGTGGTGAGCAGATCCCTCACCGTGTTGTCGTACTCGAAGCGGTTGAGGCGGCGCAGCGGCGAGGGGCCCGGCTGCACGGCCGTGGCAGGGCAGGAGGCCGCGGATGGGCCCCCAGGCTCCTCCTGGGAGGGCCTCTGTGGCGCTCCTCCGTTCACGTCCAGATCGGCCTGTCCGAAGCAGCCTCCCAGTGGGAACGCCGCCGCGATCAAGCAGGTGAATCCGAGTGTGCGTAGAGGTGATCTCAAGGGGGCTTCCTCTGGGATGAGGAGGTTGGGGTGCAAATCACCCAGGCAAGACCCGGACCAAATCAGGGATCTCCTGATCTCAATGCCTTGCAGCGGAGTGAACAGTGGCCTCAGACGGCAGGGCACTCCAGGTGGTGTGGACAGTCCTCCACAGTTCCTTCGCGGCTGAGAACTTCCAGAGAAGGCACGGCGTGGGGAGGCTCGCGTGTCGTGCCCACGCGGCAGCGTGCCGAGGACACGCCGGTTGTGGCGGGGAGGCCCGATGCGCCATCCGCGGCTCGTGATGGGCTGAGTCTTTCCACCACGTTACGGCGGTGTCTGCCCCGGTCAGAGTGCTCACTCCGCTGTTGGGCGAGGGCGCGCTGCTGGCACGGCCGGTGCTGAAGGGAGGGCAGGCCCGTTCATGAATGGCGGGCCGCTCCCTGCACCATCGAGAACGCTCATGCAGAACCCTGTCGCGCGAATGCAGCCGAGACGCTGGACCCATGCCTTCATGGACGAGATGCGGTGGAAGATGGATCCGCTCGCTGATCCCGTGATCGAACGGCTGTTCACCGAGGGCCAGGTGGACGGCGTCAACCGCCTGATGCGGACCCTGGTCGAGAACGATGACCTGCCCTCCAGCAGGTTGCCGCCCTACGTTCAGGAGTACCTCGCCCGGACGCAGGCGGAGGTGCCGAGGCTGGATCGCGAGAAGCTTCGCCAGGGGCAGGAGATCTTCGAGCGGTTCGGCCCCGAGGTGATGCTGGTCCTCGGCTTCTACTCGCTGCCAGCGTCCTACGCGGCTCGCAAGGGCGTGCAGGTGCTCTACCGCACCGGCTACCTGCACAAACATCCGGTGCGCCGCATCTTCGAGACGGCGCAGATGGTGTTGGATGTGATGACCGAGGGCGGCCTGGAGCCTGATGGCCGGGGTGTGCGCACCGTCCAGAAGGTGCGGCTGATGCACTCAGCCGTCCGCTACATGATCCGCCACGACACCCGGAACCCGTGGGATGCACAAGAACTGGGCGAGCCCGTCAACCAGGAGGATCTCGCTGGCACGCTGATGACGTTCTCCTTCGTGGTGCTCGAAGGGCTGAAGATGCTTCACATCCACCTCACCCCCGAGCAGCAGGAGTCCTGGCTCTACGCGTGGGCGGCGGTGGGACGCGTGCTCGGCGTGGACCCGAAGCTGGTGCCGACGAGCATGGACGAGGCCCGGCAGCTCACCTTCCTCATCCGCCAGAGGCAGATCGCCGCCTCGCCCGAAGGCGTGAGCATGACGGCTTCCCTCGTCGAGGGCCTGAGGCAGCTCATGCCTGGACTCCTCGATGGTTTGCCCGAGAGCATGATCCACTTCTTCCTGGATCAGGATCAGTGGCAGGGGCTCAACGTCGCGGACATGCTGAAGGTGCCTCGGCCAGACTGGACCTTCCTCATCCCCCACACGCTGAAGCACATCGCTGGGTGGGTGGACCGGGTGGGGGACACCAGCGTCATCGCGGCCCGGCTGCTGCGCTTCCTCAGCAAGAACCTGGTCGAGGGCATGTTGCTGTTGGAGAGCCGGGGACAGCGCACGTCCTTCTCCATCCCGAAGCACCTGTGGGAGCGCTGGGCTCTCGAACCCGCTGCTCGCTTCGCTTCACGCATGAACCCTCCTACCGCCTCGTCAGGCGTCCACATGCAGGTGGCCTGAACCATGACTCCGACCTTCTCCATCGGGCACGTCGACCCCACGGCGTTCGATCCCTTCGCCTGGTTCAACGTTGTCGGGGAATTGGGCTGCGTCTTCTGGGTCGCCGCCTACGTCTTCATCATCTGGCAGTGCGCCAGGGACAAGTCCTACGGCCTTCCCCTGGTGGCCATCTGCATGAACCTGTCCTGGGAGTTCCTGGCCTCGTGGGTCCTCCCCAATCCCGTGCCGCTCTGGCACTTCTTCGATCGGGTGTGGTTCTTCGTGGACCTCATCATCGTCTACCAATTGCTGCGCCATGGGCGGCAGTGGCAGACGATTCCCGAGGTCCGCGACCACTTCTACGCCATCATCGGCGTCACGACGGTGCTCTCGGGCATTGGCCTCTACGCCTTCTATGTCCAGTACTACGATCTGCTGGGACTGGTGGGCGCGTTCATGATCAACCTCGTCATGAGCGTGACGTTCGTCTTCTTCTACTTCTCGCGCCGGCACCAGGGCGGGGCAGGGCTCTCGGTGCCCGCGGCGTGGTGCAAGATGCTGGGCACGTTGGGCACCTCCATCGAGTGCCACTACGTGATTGGCATGAGCCAGCCGTGGCTCGGTGGGCTGCACTTCCTCACCTTCCTGTGCCTCTCCATCTGGCTGGTCGACTGCGTCTACATCTATCTGGTGATGAAGGCGCGGGTGACGGCACGGGTGCCGGAGAAGACTCCGGCCCTGGCGATCGCCTGAGCCCTGGACGGCTCAACGGAAGTCGGCGGCGTGGTCGATGGCCCATTCGCCGAACGTGTGGGCGGGCGCTCCCGTGACTTCTTCGACTGTGCGGGAGACCTGCTCCGGCTCCTTCACGCATCGGGCATGGTAGTCGAGGATTCCATCCACCACGGACGGCGGCATGAAGGCGACCAACTGCTGTCGCATGATCTCCGGCGGGATCTCCTCGAAGCGCGCGGGACGCCCGATCGCCTCTCCGATGAGCCGCACCTGCTCGGCCTGGGTCACCGCCTGGGGACCGGTGAGTACGTACTTCGCCCCCTGATGTCCGTCGCTCGTGAGCGCGCGGACTGCCACCGCGGCGATGTCCCTCTCGTGAATGAGTGACCTGGCCGCTGCCGCGAACGGCCAGCGCACGACACCCTCGGCGCGGATCTGGGGCGCCCACCACAGGGTGTTGGAGGCGAATCCACCGGGCCGGAGAAAAGTCCACTCCAGCCCCGAGCGTTCAATCTGCCGCTCGATGGCCGCGTGGAACGATGTGATTGGATCGGCCTGAACCTCCAGCTCGTCTCGCACTCCGAAGGAGGACAGGTAGACGATGCGGCGTGCATGTTTCGCCAGGGCACCGACTACCCCGGGCGCTGCCTCCGCCGTGAGCAGTGGCCAGAGCAGGAACACGCGCTCGACGCCCTGGAGGGATGCCTCGAAGGTCGCCGGATCGGACAGGTCCCCGCGAACGAGTTCGACCCCCTCCGGGAGGTTCGCGGCACCGGGATTGCGGGTCAACGCGCGGACCGCGATGCCCATGCGTAGCAACTCGGAGATGACGTGTCGGCCGACCTTGCCCGTCGCGCCAGTGACCAGAATCGGGCTGCGCTTCGAGCGCGTGCTGGCGGGCTCGTGGTGAGTGGCACTCATGTGACTTCTCCCTGCCCCTGAAGGGGCACGTGCGAATGCGCTCAACCTACGAGTTCAAGTGAACTTGAAGTCAAGGCTCAGGGCTTCTCCGCCGGGCCCAGTCTGCGCAGCAGGGCCTCGTAGCGGGGGTACACCCACTCCACGCCCTTCAGGAGCAGGGTGGTGACCAGGACCAGTCCCATCCAGCTCACGAGGTAGAGGCCCCACCCCAGCTTGTCCTTCGCGAGCCCTGCGAAGGAGATGCCGCCGACCTGGTAGTAGAGGAGCATCTCGTGGAAGAAGTAGCCCGCGAGCGAACTCATCCCCAGCGTCTCGATGAAACGCACTCCGAGTCCCTGCTTCCAACGCTCCGGCATCCAGGACTCGAGGAACAGCAGCACGATGAGCGCCAGCGACACGATGGAGAAGCGCTGGCCGTGGTTGCCAGGGCTCGTGGCATGGAACATGTGAGGCGGGTAGACGGACGTGAAGAAGGGCCCGAGGCGGGCGAATACGACTCCGATGCTTGCGGTGACAACCAGGAACCACTGGAGGCGCCGGACGCTCCCTCCCACGGCCAGCGCCCCCACGGCGGCGCCCAGGAACACGTAGCCGGTCCACGGCAGCAGCGGGAACACCGCCTGGTGCGGCCCCTTGCGGTTGACCGCGTCCGCCCAGGGGCCCGTGACGAGTTCTCCGTAGGGACTGACCAGGAACAGCCCGAGCGCGATGGCCAGAGCGCACACCGAGAGGAGAACCGGCCGGCGCGCGAGCCCGGCGAGCAGGGGCAGCGCGAGCAGGAGCGACACGCCAATGCACGGCAGGATGTCCAGCCGCAGCAGCCACTCGGGCTGGCGCGTCCATGGAAACCAGATGGCGTTGACGAGGATGCCCACGCCCAGCACCTCGCCAATCCGGCGCAGGCTCCGGCGCACCCTCGGCCAGCGCGGCCCCTGGGCCCCTCGCACCTGCACGAGCGCCAGACTGAAGCCCGCGGCGAAGATGAAGGATGGTGCGACCAGCCCGTTGATCCAGTTGAGCTGGCGCCCCTCCTCGGAGGTCCGAAGCTCCGGGCGCAGCAGCACCAACGCATGGGTTTCGATCATGAAGAGAACGGCCAGGCCTCGGAGCCAGTCGAACGCTTTGATCCTGGAAGAAGTGGGAGCCATGGAAACGTGAGAGGGTAGCGAGCACACGGGAGGCCATGCCTAGGATGGCGCCGCTTCATTCCAACAAACTGGGGGCATGGATGACGAGCTGGCGCATCTTGACGGCAGTGGCAGTGCTGGGGTTCACCGCGGCATGCGGCGGGGATGATGAGGAAGAAAATCCGAACGGTCTTCAGGGGACGAAGATCGACTGTAGCTGGTTTGAGGCCGACAACTGCTACAAGCGGGCGCTGACGGTCGTAGCCGCCTGCGTCCCGGCGGAGTCGGACCAGGGAACCCTGACGGCTGCTGGCGACAAATGCACCTATGGCTCGGGGCACACCGTCGTCTTCAACACGCCGCTCCCCCAATCCTCTTCTGAAGACTATCTGTGGGATTTCTCGCTCTCGTCGGGTGCGAGCCAGTGTGTTGCCTACAAGGAGACCGACCTGGGCTTCAAGCTCACGACGCCCAGCGGCACGTTCTCCGAGGAGTTCAAGGGGCAGTCCCTGCAGATCACCTGCCCGGACGGCAGCAAGTTCTACGTGGAGAATGGCTTCCAAGTGCTGGACTGCAACCTGAGCCATCTTCCCGGGTACTTCTCGAGCGGAGGCTCCTCCGACCCGTCCTTCGGGCTCATTGGCGATGGCTCGGGCGGTGTCTCCGTCTTCTCGTGCTCGCAGTAGGCACGCGGCCCTGACCGCAGGGCGGTCAGGCGATGCGGTCCATCCTCACGTCCACCTCGAGCGTCTCGGGCCCGCCGCCCACGAAGATGGTGCCCGAGGTGGGCGTGGCATCCCCGTAGTTGCGCCCCACGGCGACTCGCACGTGGCTCGTCTGCGAGAGGATGCCGTTGGTCGGGTCGAAGCCACGCCAACCCACCTCGGGCAGGTATAGCTGGAGCCAGGCGTGGGACGCCTCGGCCTGACGCTGGTTCGGGTTCTGCGGACCACAGTAGATGTAGCCGCACGTGTAGCGCGCCGGCACGCCCAGCAGCCGCGCCATGCAGATGAACAGGTTGGTGAAGTCCTGGCAGACGCCGCGCCGGTTCGAGTACACGTTGAAGGGCGTCGTGTGCACCGTCGTCGAGCCCTGCTGGTACGTGTACTCGCGGAAGATGGTCGAGTTGATGTCCAGCAGCGTGTCGAGCAAGTCGTAGTCGTTGCGCTCCACGAAGCTCATCGCGTACTCGGTGAGCTCCATCAGCTCGGTCTCTGGCAGCTCCTGCGGTAGCAGGTACGGCTGCAGCACCTGCCGCTGCCAGGGCATCCACACCAGCGGGATGGAGCTGCGCGCCCGAGGCGCCCGGAACTGGAGCGGATCCGTGTCGTAGAGCTCCACCGTCGAGCGCGCCTCGATGGCGAGTTCCGTGTAGGGCGTCTCGATGTGCACCCGCGTGGCGCGGTTGCCGAACACGTCCTCGTACTCTCGGCGCTGCCCGTCCACGGACACGTGCAACTGGTGGCCAATCACCGCCTGCAGCTCGTCATGGATGGGCCGCAGCCGCAGCACGTGGGTGCTGCGCTCGATGGGGTTCTGGTAGCGGTACACCGTGCGGTGGACCACGGAGAAACGTTGCACCTCGGCCTTCCTGGGCAGCCTCAGGTCCTGCACCCGGGCGATGAACGGTTGCTGAATCACCGGCGCTTCTACCACCGGTGGCGGCGCGGCGGGAGCCGGCGCCGGAGCCGCGAGCTGGGTGTCCGGGATCTGCTGCTGGGTCTGCACCTGCAGCGCCACCTGTACCTGTGGAGGCGGCAGCGTGGCCTCGGCGACGACCGCGCCCTGGCGGATGCGCAGCAGGGTCCCCGGGGTGAGTTGCTTCCAGTCCATCTTGGCGTTGCCCACGGGCTCCAGCGGGTTGGAGCAGATGATGACGCCCTTGCGGCTCTTGATGCCGCGCTTGGTGAGGTCGACGAGCACGTCGTTGTCACCGAAGACGAGGCTGTCGTGGGGCGGCTGCAGCGTCCAGACGTAGAGCGGGTGCGCCGGGTCCCGGTCCGCGTAGACGCACAGGTCCTTGCCGTCCGTGAGGACGGTGGTGACCGAGCCGTGCGCGTTGACGGAGGCGAAGAAGGCGCGCAGCCGCTCCGGGTCGATGTCTCCAAGGGTGCGCCACCCGTTGTCGGAGATCATCGACATGAGCTGGCAGAAGATGAGCTCGGTGTCCGTGGAGCCGATGGGCTCGAAGCGCTGCGGGCCGGTGGGCTCGATGCGGTGGGACAGGCTGCCCGAGTGCGCCATGAGCCAGTCGCGTCCGCCCCACGAGCGGCGGAAGGGCTGGGTGTTGGCGGCGGAGATCTGTCCCCACGTTGCCGTGCGGATGTGCACCAGGAACACGGAGGAGGCCAGGTGCTCCCAGGCCTTCACCAGCTCGCTGCGGATGGAGCCCGGCGGCGGCGCGGCTTCCTTGAGCACCTCCGCGGCGGGATCGCCTCCCGGGTAGTAGCCGATACCCCACCCGTCCGGGGGCTTTCGATCAGGACTGAGACAACGCAGGTCGAACGAGGGGGCAAGCTCCCCCTCGAAACTCATGGCAAGGACGTTCGGCATCCGATGACTTCTCTAAGGTGTGCGCACCAGGCGCGGCGCTCGGAAAATCGTAATCGCGCCGCCCATGTGCAAGAAGGGTTCCCCCCAGCGAGGACTTCGCCGGGGGAGTGCGTCGGGTACGGGACAGTCACCGCCAGACGCCTCGGATGGGCACCACTCAGCCCTGCTCCTGTGCCTCCTCTTCCTTGGTGGGGACGGGGACAGGGTGGTCGATGGGGAGGCGGCGCAGGTCGAGGGTGACCGGGGCCTCGCCGCTGACCGGGGCCGGCTGGGCCTTCACCGGCCACGAGAGCGGTGCCGCGGAGGTGAAGCGCTGCGCGCGGCGGGCCGAGGCCTCGAAGCGGGTGAGGGGCGGGGAGGAGAAGGCCCGGCCCTCTGGATGCCAGACGTGGTAGGCGCAAGCGCCCACCGAGCGCTGCCCCCAGGTGTCGAGCAGGTCGAGCCGGATGGGGTGGTGGATGCCCAGGTGCGCGTGCAGGCTGTGCGGCGGGGCCCAGGCGCGGAACCGCACGCCGGCCACCCACTCGTTGGCCTTCGCGGTGGGCGTGAGCGGCAGAGCGTGGCCGTTGACGAGCAGCAGGTGGCGCTCGGGGACGAGGCCGGAGACGCGCACCTCGATGCGCTCCATGGACGAGTCCACGTAGCGCGAGGTGCCGCCCGCGGTCAGCTCCTCGCCGAGCACGTGCCAGGGCTCGAGGGCGTTGCGCACCTCGATGACGACGTCGCCCATCTGGGCCCGGCCCGCGAGCGGGCAGCGCAGCTCCAGGAAGGGCGTGTACCCCTCCAGCGGCAGGGAGATGCCCTGTGACGCGAGGTGGCCGAGCACGTCCTCCAGATCGCGTCCCAGGTAGTAGGGCAGCAGGTACTTGTCGTGGAGCGACGGGCCGAAGCGCGCCAGCTTCCCCTGGTAGGGCTTCTGGGCGAAGGCGGCGAAGAGCGAGCGCACCAGGATGGCCTGCGCCGTCACCATGCGCGCGTGCGGCGGCATCTCATAGGCACGCAGCTCCACCAGGCCCTGCCGGCCGGTGGACGTCTGCGGATCGAACAGCTTGTCCAGGCAGAGTTCGGCCCGGTGGGTGTTGCCGGCCACGTCCACGAGCAGGTGGCGGAAGAGCTGGTCCACGAGCCACGGCGGCGGGGCGTCTCCCGCGTTGAACGCCTTGGCCAGGGCGATCTCCAACTCGTAGAGCGAGTCGTGCCGGGCCTCGTCCACGCGGGGAGCCTGCGACGTCGGGCCGACAAACAGGCCGGTGAACAGGTAGGACAGCGACGGGTGGTGCTGGGTGAAGGTGATGAGCGAAGCCAGCAGCTCCGGCCGTGTCAGCAGGGGGCTGGTCAGGGGCGTGGAGCCGCCGACGGTGATGTGATTGCCTCCGCCGCTGCCGGCCATGCGCCCGTCGAGCAGGTATCGCTCGCTGTGGAGCTCCGCGTGGAGCGCCGCATCGAACACCTGTTCCACCAGCTCCGTGTACTCGCGGCTGTTGGACACGGGTGGGAGGTTGACCTCGAGTACGCCGGGGTCCGGCGTCACCGCGAAGCGATACAGGAGCGGCGAGGAGGGCGGCGGGTAGCCTTCCAACTGGATGGCGATGCCCGTGCGCTGGCGGGCCCCGTCGATGAGCGTGATGAGCTCGATGAAGTCCTCGGCCCGGGCGAACGGCGGCAGGAACACGTGCACCGTTCCTCCGCGCGCCTCCACGCACAGCGCGGTCCGGACCCTTGCCGGACGGCTGGCGCGCTCCGCGGCGACGAGCTTCCGCTGCTCCGCCTCCTCCTCGGAGGGCGCACGGCGGGGATCGATGGGCTCGTACGGCTCCTCCCAGGGCTCGGAGAGCGGGTCTCCGGCCGACAGCGAGCGCAGCGGCAGCCGCAGGCCGACGGGGCTGTCTCCGGGGAGCAGGAACAGGTGGCGCCTGCGGAACTGCCAGTGCTCGCTCACCCAGCGCCCGTCCGGCTGCCGCGCCAGGGGCAGCACGAAGCCCACCTCCTTGCCAAGCCCGCTGCCGAGCACCCGGGCCAGGCGACGACGCTCCTCGGAGTCCGAGAGGTCGGCGGTGAGCGGATCGATGTCCACCGGCAGGTTCGCCTCGTCCTGGAGGAAGCGCCACGGATCCTCGTACGCGGCGAGCACCTGATCGCCCAGGCCCAGACGTGAGGCGATCTCTCGGACCACCTCGCGCGCCTGTGCGACCCCGGCGTTGTCTCCGGTGGCCACGGCCTCGCCCGTCCAGAGGGGCACCCGGTCTCGTCGGCCGCAGATGTCGAGCGCCCAACGGGGCAGGCTCTCGCCGGGGTAGTGCTTACCCGGGCGCAGCAGCAGGGCGGCTCCAGGCGAGAGCCTCCGCTTGAGCTCCTCGGCGAGCTTCACTCCCAGCTTCCACTTGGTCTCGCCCAGTGCCTCGCCGTTCCACTCCGGCAGCTCCGGGTGCTCGCGCGAGTTGAAGGTCGGCTCGCCGCCGATGGTGAGCTTCACGCCGCGCTCGAGCAGGAGCGCGTCCGCGCGGTCTCCACCCGCACGCAGGGCCTCCCACACCTCCTCGGTGTAGGGAGCCGTGGGGCGGGGCTCGTGACCGAGCCGGCCCACCGTCATGGAGAACTGCACCTCGGCCGCGGCGGTGTCGCTAGTTCCCTCGATGGGGGCCGCCAGCGCCGGGGCCGCCGTCGCGGCGAGGGGAATGTGTCCCTCGCCCGTGAGCAGGCCGCTGGTGGCGTCGAGGCCAATCCATCCGGCTCCGGGCAGGTACACCTCGGCCCAGGCGTGCAGGTCCACCACGTCACGGCCGACGCCGCGCGGGGCGTTGGGGATCATTCCCTCGTCGGTGAGCTGGACCAGGTAGCCACTGACGAAGCGGGCCGCAAGCCCGCGCGAGCGCAGCGCGGCGATGAGCAGCACCGCCGAGTCCCGGCAGCTTCCCCTGCCGGCGGCGAGCGTCTCCTCGGGAGTGTAGATGCCGGTCTCCTCGCGGATGACGTAGCGGATGTGGCGGTTCACCCGCTCGTTGATCTCGATGATGAGGGGGACGGTGGGCCCGGAGCGAGGCAGCTCCTGGAGGAAGGCCTCGAGCCGCTCGCCGCCCTGGAGCTCGGGGGTGTTCACCTCGAGGAAGGGCTTGAGCTCCTGCTGCAGCTCCTGGGGGTAGGTGAACGGCACCGTCTCGCAGCGGTTGTCGACGAAGAAGTCGAACGGGTTGATGGGCCGGATGTCGACGGCCAGTTGCACCGTGACCTGGAACTCCGGGACGCGGATTCCCTGGGGGAAGGTGACGCGGGCCACCCGGTTGCCGTACGGGTCCTGCTGCCAGCGCACCTGACACGTGGAGGGCTCCACCGTGAGGCCGTAGGTCTCGATGGCGGCGCGCGCGTGGACCGCGGGGCGGAGTCGGATGAGGTGGGGGCCGAGTGCAGCGGGCTTCGGGTAGCGATACGTGTTGCGATGCTGGATGAGCAGCCGCACGGAGTCCTCCAAGGAACGCCGCCAAGATACCCCAAGCGGGCTCTCGGGCGTGGGAAGCGTTGCGGGCTGTCAGGCGGGAGCGCGCCACACCGAAGGCGCCTGGGACGGGGCCCCCCTGTCGGCGGAACCTGGAGCCAACTGGTATGACAAGTGGACCAGCTGGTACGAGGCTCGCCCGGGGGGCACTGCGTCCTCTGGGGCTTTAGCGGCTGGTGCTGGAGGAGCCGGAGGGAAGCGAGGGCGCCTTGGCGCTGGTAGCCGCCGCTGCCAGGCTGCGGGGCTTCATCACCTGCGCGCTCATCCGCGCCGTGAAGGCTCGCGGGGCGAAGCGGGGCAGGTGGGATTGGATGAAGTTGCGCCAGCCGGGAATGACGGAGGGATTGCCTCGGTCGAGCGCGCGCAGCCCCGCGAGCACCACGCTCTCGGGAGTGACCATCGTTCCCACGGCCGCCTCCCGCGTACCCACCACGTCGAAGAACCCCGTCTCCACCGGCCCCGGGCACAGCGCGACCGCGCGCACTCCGCGATCGCGGTTCTCCGCCCACAGCGCTTCCGTGAAGGAGAGGACGAACGCCTTGGTCGCTCCGTACACGGCCATGTACGGCACCGGCTGGTACCCCGCGATGGAGCTCACGTTGAGGATGCCGCCCAACCCCCGCTCGATCATCGCGGGCAGGAAGAGCCGGCAGAGATCCATCACTGCGGTGACATTGAGCATCACCTGCTCGTGCTGGCTCTGGAAGGACAGCCCTTCGACGGCTCCCAGGCCGCCGAAGCCCGCGTTGTTGATGAGCAGGTCCACGCTCAGCCCCCGCTCCTCGCAGCGCGCGTGGAGCTCGCGGGGCGAACCCTCGCGGCTCAGGTCCGCGGCGAGCACCTCGGCCTGGATGCCGTGGGCCTTGCTGAGCTCCGTGGCGAGGGTGCGCAGCCGGGCCTCCGAGCGCGCCACGAGCACGAGGTTCATCCCGCGCGACGCGAGCGTGCGGGCAAAGGCCTCACCGATGCCGCCCGAGGCACCCGTGATGAGTGCCCGGTGGCCGCGGTAGGGGAAGGGACCGGAGGGGGAGAGCAACTGGGGACGGTTCGCAGTGGGGTCAGTCATGTGCTACAGAATGTGAGCACTCGCTCACGTTCTCAACTCGCCTTCCGCTCACATTTCGCCAGGAGCCCTCCATGACGCGCAGCCCTCGCGTTCTCCCTCGGAGAAAGCCTCGCCAGTCTCGCGCGCAGGCCACCTGTGACGTCATCCTGACGGCCACTGCTCGCGTTCTCATCAAGGACGGTTATGAGGCCGCCAGCACCAATCGCATCGCCCAGGAGGCCGGGGTGAGCATTGGCTCGCTGTACCAGTACTACCCCTCCAAGGAGGGGCTCGTGCTCGCGGTGCTGGAGCGCTACCACGCCCAGGGCGTCGCGGGGGTGGAGGCGGAGCTGGTGAGGCTGGCCGAGGAGCCTCTCCCCGTCGTCATCAAGGCGCTCGTGCGGCACGTGCTGGCCACCAAGGCGGAGAATCCCCAGCTCCACCGGATGCTCGTCGAGCAGCTCCCCCGCCTGCGGCAGCACTCGCAGGTGGATCCGTACACCCAACGGCTCTTCCGGCTGCTCCGCGCCTTCCTCGAGCCCCGGGCCCGGGAAATCCGCCCGAGCAACCTGGACATGGCCGTCTTCGTGCTCGTCCATGCCGTGGAGGCGCTCACCCACGCTGCCGTCACCGACAGGCCCGAGTACCTGAACAGCGAGGCCTTCGCGGACGAGCTGAGCGAGCTGGCCCTCAACTATCTCCGCCCCGAGCCGGCCCAGGCCAGCGCGGGGCGCCTCAGGGCTGTCTCCTCGGCCTCGGCCCGGCGGTGAGCCCGCCGTCCACCGCTACTCCTGGGCGGGGTAGATCTGCCCGCGCATCTCCCCGTAGTAAGTGTGCGCCTTGGTGTGGAGGTTGAAATACAGCACGCCCTTCCTCGCCAGATACTCGAGGCTGGCGATCGTCTTCGACTGGGTCGGGAAGCCCAGCTCCGCGGGGCAGCTCTCCGGCAGCATGGGCTTCAGCCCCTTCATGTCCTTGATGAAGACGATGTTCTTGTTGGTGATCTCCAGGGACATCTTGCCGTTGGCGAGCTTCTTCGAGGGGCTCTCGCTCTCGCCGAAGTCCACGATGATGGGGCCCAGGACTCCCGGCGGGCCGCAGTGGATGTGGAACATGATGATGTCCTCGGCGTTCACCCCCTGGATCTCGACGTCCACGTAGGCCTTGCTCAGGTCCTTGGCGAACCGGAGTTGCCCCCACCCTCGGGACTTCCGGTTCTCGCGCAGGGTCGAGGGCGCCGTGGACCCCAGGCTCTTCTCCAGCAGCTTGGGGACTTCCGTCTCCTCGCCCGGCTGCTGGGAGGGACTCATGTAGGCCTCGTAGACCGTGAAGGTCGTCGCGCCGAGGGCCGGGTCCTTGGCGTGGGCAGGCAGCGAGGACAGAGCGAGGACGAAGGTGAGGGCTGCTGGCATGCGCATGGAGCACTCCACGGGGTTGGGAACGCTCCCACTCGTAGCCCCTCCCATGCGGGGGAGATGGCCAAAGATGGCCATTCGGTGTCCGATGGCTGTGCACCGGAGGCACGAGCATGGATCTGGAAGAGTTGCGCGCCTTTCTCGACGTCGTGGAGACCGGCTCCTTCCTGGCCGCCGCGGAGTCTCTGGGGGTATCGCGCACGACCTTGAGGCGCCGCGTGGAGGCGCTCGAGGCTCGAGCCGGTGTGCCCCTGCTCAAGAGCACGCGGCAGGGCATCCTCCTGACCGAGGCTGGCGAGGTGCTCGCCCAGCGCGGCCGCATCATGATGCAGGAGACGAGCGCGCTGCTGGCTTCCATCCGCGAGGTGGGCCATGAGCCCTCGGGCATGCTCCGGGTGGTGATGCCGGTGGGCTTGCCGCCGCACCTGCTCACTCCGCTCTTCGGGCTGCTGAGGACCCACTATCCGCAGTTGAGCGTCCACGCCCGCTTCAGTGCGGACCCGCTCGGTGGACCGCTGGATGACGTGGACATGGCGGTCCACTTCGGAGAGGACACTCCCCGGGGGCCGTGGCTCTCACATGTAGTGATGCGGGTGCGAGAGGGCCTGCTGGCCAGCAAGGAGTATCTGGAGCGGAGAGGAACCCCCCGCTCGCTGGACGAGTTGCAGGGCCACGAGCTGTTCGCCTGGGAGTCGCCGGGAGAGGATGCCCGCATCTGGCCCACGCTCCGAGGGGCCACGTTCACGGTCGAGCCGGCGCTCATCACGGCCGACATCCACTTGATTCGCTCGTGCTGCATCGCGGGGTTGGGGGTGGGGTTGGTGCCCAGCGTCGAGCTGCCCGATCCCAATATTCCCGAGGATCTGCTGGTGCCCGTACTGCCCGAGGTGGTGGGCCGCGAGCGCTCGGTCCGCGTCAGCGTGCCCGAGGCCCTGGCCGAGATCCCCAAGATCAAGCGGGTTCTCGGGCACATCCGCCAGGCCCTCGAGCCCCTGTGAGCGGCGGGCTCGGCTCAGGAAGCCAGCGCCATGGTGTTGGAGGTGTTCTGCAGCACGCGCTTGAACAGGCCGAAGTGCTGCGGAGGGATCCGCACCATTTCGGACGGGTGGATCTTCACCGGGGGCTGCTTGGCGAAGTTGGTCGCATCGACGAACCAGGAGCGGCTGTAGACGATGTAGACGATGGGCCGCGGGTGCTCGGAGACGTTCGCGGTGCCGTAGTGCCACAGCCGGTAGTCCATGAAGTAGCAGCTGCCCATGCGCCCGTAGGGCAGCTCGTGGCGGGCCCGGTCATGCTTGATGTCGGCCAGCGCGACGTGCGCGTGCGTCCCGGGCAGCATGGCCGTCGTCCCGGTCTTCTCGTCCAGATCGAGCAGCGGGATCGCCACGGTAATGGCGTAGGGATCGAGGCTGGCCCCCAGGGTCTTCTGGGGAAAGAGCGGGGGATGGTCCGCATGCAGGTGCTGCTCCTTGGCACCCGGGTAGGACGTCACGCACGTCAGGCTGTTGATCAGGAAACCCGGCTCCAGGAGCTTCTCCAGCAGGGGCATCACGAACGCGTTGGCGTACAGGCGAGGGTCGAAGAAGGGCGGCTTGATCGCCGGCGAGATCATGAAGCGGTGATCGCCCACATTCAGGTTCGTCTTCTCGATCTCCTCCTCGGTCAGGTGGCCGTAGGCCGCCTGGTAGGACTCCCGGAGCTGGCGGATGAAGTCCACATCCAAGGCGTTGTCGATCGCTAGGTAGCCCGACGCGTTGTAGAGAGCGAGCGCCTGGTTCAGCGACTCGGGGGTGAAGGCGCCCTGCGAGAACTCCTCGGGGGACACGGTGATCAGCGCGGTCACGACAACTCCTCTCTTCGGGAAGGGCACATCCAGCGGTCGTGCGAGAGTCTAGCGTCAGGCCGGACCATCGGAAAACGCGACCCGGTGGAGGAAGGATACGAGCATCTTCCGGTGATCGATCTTGGGCAGCAGCTCGCCCTCGGCGTAGTCCGGGAACGCATGCAGCCGGCAGTTCGGCAACAGGCCCAGGCGCTCCGCGTGCACGGCGCTGTGGCTGCCCGCATGCCAGCTCTGGGCATCCGGCACGGTGCTGAAGAGGATGTCCAGCTTGCCTGCATGCCGGGTCTCCGCCGCCAGTCGCAACAGGTCTCTCGGGCCGGTCGTGGGGGGCTCGCTGTCGAGCGCCGCCAACATGGGAAGGTGGCGCGAGTCGTGGCACAGCCGCGCGAAGCGCTCATCGAGCAGTGATAGCGGGTTGATTGCGACGGCGTGCTCGGCGCGCAGGAGCATCGCGAACATGAGCGCCGCGTAGCCTCCCACGCCGTTGCCCAGGCAGACGATCCGCTCGGGCTGGATGGCCGCGATGAGGTGACCGAGGGCTTTCGCGACAGCGAGAGCGTCTGCGCCCAGTCCCGGAGCGCCTCGCATCCACCACTGGCGCTGGGGATCTCGCAGCAGGATGCGGTTGAGCGGGCGCCCGAGTTTTGCCTTCAGCCTCTGGCTGATGGCGAAGAAGTCGAAGCCCACCGGCTGCTCGGGGGCGGCATCTCCGAACGAGAGGAGCAGCGGTGCATTCGGCGTCGCCTTGTTGAGCAGGAGCACCTGCCCCGCTGCCTCGAGGTCCGCCACGTTGTTCGCCTTCTCATCGAACCCGGGCAGGACGCGCAGCATGGTGGCCAGCTCTTCATTGAAGGTGCCACGCCCCGCTGGGCGCTCCTGGACCGGCTCTCCGGCGCGCGGCATGTAGCACTCGAACCGAGGCGGGGCTCCTTCGCGGGGCGGCTGGTCGAAGAGGCACTCCAGCAGGATGCCGTCGAGCCTGCCGCTCCGGGAAAGGTTCAGGGCCGCGTCGTCATGGTGCGCTTCGGGGATGCAGTGGATCCGGAGCTTCGGCAGGTTGCCGAAGCGGTGGGCATGCATGACGTCGATGTTCACCGCGTCGGGAGCATTCTCGCCCGCGCTGCTGCCGATGATCAGATCGAGCCGGCCCTGGAAGTCGACCTCGCGAGCGATCCTCGGCAGGTCGAGATAGCGGTTGCCCGGTGGCGCGGCGGCCACGGCATCCATCGCCCACAGGAAGCGCTTGTCGTTGTAGCGCCGCGCCAGGTCCGGATCGAAGTGGGACAGAGGCCCGATGCTGACGATGCGGTCCGCACGCAGCAGCATGCCGAACAGCACCGCGGCATGGCCTCCCATGGAATCGCCGATGCACCACACCTGGCTGGGGCGGATGGCCGCGATGAGCTGCTTCAGCCGCGCCACGACCTGATCGACGTCCGTCCCCAGCCCGGGAATCCCGTGCATGAACCAGTGGAACGTCTTGTCGCGCAGCAGGATGCGGTTCAGCGGCTGGCCCGTGAGCTGCTCCAGCTTCTTGCTGCGCCCGAAGAAGTACAGAGGTGGATGCTGGTTCCACACGACGTAGGAGAAGCTGATGACCAGCGGAGCCCCAGGTCGGACGGCATCCACCACGAAGTCGTCATCAGTCGCCTCGACCGCGGCGTTGTCGAGCGGGGGCAGTGCGGTGAGCTCGGCCTCGAGCTGGGCAGGATCGTCCCAGTGGAAATTCATGGCTCTCCATCATTGACGGAATCCACCCCTGCTGCCACGCAAGGCCTGGCTCCGGGGTGTGCGAGTATCCCACCAGCGGCTGGAGAACTCGTCAACCTGTCGGCGCCGGAGCGTTGACAACCCTCGGGCGTCCGCGCAGTTTGCGCAGCTCTTCCCACCGAGGAGCCCATGTCCGACGCCGAGTCCTTTCACGGCCACGCCCACTTCGCCGCGCCGCCCCCGGGAGTCACCGTCCGCCATGACTGGACGCTGCCGGAAGTGCGCGCGCTGTACGAGCTGCCGCTGCTGGAGCTGATCCACAAGGCGCAGACGGTGCACCGCGAGGTGTTCCAGGACAACAAGGTGCAGCTGTGCTCGCTGCTGTCCATCAAGACGGGCGGCTGCCCCGAGGACTGCTCGTACTGCCCGCAGGCGGCGCGCTACAAGACGGGCGTCAAGGCCGAGAAGTTGATGGCGGTGCAGGAGGTGCTCGAGGCCGCGTCCAACGCGCGCGCCGCCGGAGCCACCCGCTTCTGCATGGGCGCGGCCTGGCGCGAGGTGAAGGACGGTCCCCAGTTCGACAGCGTCCTGGAGATGGTGAAGGGCGTGCGCAGGTTGGGCATGGAGGCGTGCGCCACGTTGGGCATGCTCACCGAGAGCCAGGCGAAGCGCCTGCGCGAGGCCGGCCTGTCCGCCTACAACCACAACCTGGACACCTCCGCCGAGCACTACGGCGACATCATCTCCACGCGCACCTATGAGGACCGGCTGAACACGCTGGATCGCGTGCGCAAGGCGGGCATCTCCGTGTGCTCGGGCGGCATCATCGGCCTGGGCGAGTCCGTGGAGGATCGCTGCAAGCTGCTGCTGACGCTGGCGAACCAGGAGGTGCACCCCGAATCCGTCCCCATCAACGCGCTCGTGGCGGTGGAGGGCACGCCGCTGGCGAACGAGAAGCGCGTGGAGACGGTGGAGATGGTGCGCACCATTGCCACCGCGCGCCTGCTCATGCCGCTGTCCATGGTGCGCCTGTCCGCCGGCCGCAAGCAGATGAACGAGGAGGCGCAGCTGCTGTGCATGCTCGCGGGCGCCAACTCGCTCTTCTTCGGCGAGAAGCTGCTGACCACCGGCAATCCCGAGTACACCCAGGACATGGCGCTGCTCGAGAAGGCCGGCATCAAGCCGCTCGAGCCGGACGTGTCGCGTTAGGCGTATGGGCCAGGAAGCCGAGGGGATCGCCACCGCGTGGGCCCGGGAGGACCTGGAGTCCCTGGCCGCGCGAGGACTGCGCCGCTTCATGGAGCCGCTGGAGCCCGGGCCGGGCGCCGTGGTGCGCGTGGGCGGCGAGACGTTCATCAACTTCTCGTCCAACGACTATCTGGGGTTGGCGTCCTCGACCACGCTGCGCGCCGCGGCCATGACCGCGCTGGAGCGCCACGGCGTGGGCACGGGGGCCAGCCGCATCGTGGTCGGTGATACCCCGCTGCACCACCAGTTGGAGGCCCGGCTCGCTGCCTTCGAGCGCTCCGAGGCCGTCCTCCTGTTCAACACGGGCTTCGCCGCCAACACCGGCATCATCCCGGCACTCGTGGGCTCTGGCGATGCGGTGTTCTCCGATGCGCTGAACCATGCCTCGCTCGTGGACGGGTGCCGGCTGTCTCGGGCACGCGTGGTCATCTATCCGCATGCGGATGTCGAGGCGCTCGCGCGAGTTCTGGCGGAGACGCCGGCTCGCCGCAAGCTGGTGGTGACGGACACGGTGTTCTCCATGGATGGAGACCTTGCCCCGCTGCGGGAGATCCTCACCGTGTGTCGTGAGCACGGCGCCGCGCTGATGGTGGACGAGGCCCATGCCACCGGCGTGCTCGGGGCGCGCGGGGCCGGGTTGTGCGAGGAACTGGGCGTGGAGGCGGAGGTGGACCTGCGCGTGGGCACGCTGAGCAAGGCGCTCGGGTGCCTGGGCGGCTACGTCGCCACCTCGAGCGCCCTGGCCGAGCTGCTCCTCAATCGGGCGCGGCCTTTCGTCTTCTCGACCTCACTGCCCGCGGCCCTGTGTGCAGCCGCCGAGGCCGCCGTGGACGTGGTGGAAACAGATGTCCCGCTGCGGGAGAAGCTGTGGCGCAACATCCGCCGCTTCTCCAACGGCCTGCGCGCCCTGGGAGTCCCTGCCGAGCCTCGCTGCGCCATCTTCCCGGTCATCCTGGGTGAGGCGGACGAGGCCATGGCCGCCGCGCGCCGCTGCCGGGAGCGAGGGTTGTTGGTGAAGGCCATTCGCCCGCCCACCGTCCCCGAGGGCACCAGCCGCCTGCGCTTTTGTCTCTCGGCGGCTCACACCGAAGGTCACATCGATCTCGCACTGGAAGTGCTGCGCCAGCTCGGAGTGCATCGTGGCGGATAGAACCCCAGAGCCGATCCCGGAGGACCCGTTCACCCAGAGCGGAGCCGCACCGTTCCAGATCTTCGTCACGGGCACGGACACCGGCGTGGGCAAGACGCAGGCCTCGTGCGCTCTGCTGTCCCTGCTCGTGGATGCCGGGCTGCGGCCCCAGGGCTTCAAGCCCTACGAGAGCGGATGCAAACCCCTGGCGGCTCCCGCGGACACGCTCGCCATGCGCGCGGCGGCCCGGAGCGAGCTGTCCGTGGACGCCCTCTGCCCGCACCGCTTTCGTGCGCCGCTGGCTCCCGGAGTGGCAGCGCGCAGGCTTGGCCGCGAGCCTGACTGGAACACCACGCTCGCTGCCTGGGAGCGGCTGCGCCATGGCCCCGTGGTGGTGGAGGGCGCGGGTGGCCTCTTCGTCCCGCTGGACTCCCGGCGCGACATCATCGACCTGATCGGCGCGCTCCAACTGCCCGTGCTGTTGGTGGCGCGGGCGGGGTTGGGCACGCTCAATCATACAGCTCTGTCGCTCAAGGCCCTGACGGATCGCGGGCTGTCTGTGCGGGCCGTGCTGCTGAGCCGGAGCACACCCACGCGAGACCCTTCGGAGCGCGACAACCGGCTGCTGCTGGAAGAGCGACATGGACTTCGAGTGCTCGGTCCAGTTCCTTTCCTGCGGGATGATCGCCGCCGCCACGCCGCATTCCGCGCGGCGCTGCGTCCACTTCTCCCACATCGCGCCCGAGGCCGATAAATCGGCCTCCGCCGCGTTCGGACTGCTACAGGTCGCGCAAGTTTTCGTGTGTCGCGGCCGTGAAATGGACGCGTCTTTTGATCTGCGCGAGAACCCCGATCGCGAATGGCGGACATCATCGACCTCACGCTCCTGGCTGACGCTAGGCGCTACCTGCAGAAGCTCCTCGACACGCGCGGGATCACCTACTTCCTCAAGAAGGAAGGGCACCGGCTCTTCCAGCTCGAGCCCGCGAAGGTCGAACTCGTCATGCGGACGGCGATGCGCTCACGCAAGGGCGCGCAGCGGCCTCCGGAGCAGGCGGTGGAGCATTGCCGCGCGGAGATTCGCCGCGAGCTGATCCGCCGCGTCGCCAGTGCGATGCTGCAGACAGGCCTGTGAGCGGCTTCTCCGCGCGCACCGACTTCCCACGGACATGGAACCGCCTGGCGCAGTCCCTGGCCGAGCGAAAGGCTCGAGGCGAGCCCCTGGCGGACCTCACCGAGTCCAATCCCACGCGCGTGGGGCTGCCCCAGCCTGATCCAAGCCTGCTGGCCACACCCACGGCCTTCACCTACGCGCCCGAGCCCCTGGGGCTGCTCTCCGCGCGCGAGGCCGTGGCGCGGCATCTCGCATCTCGCGGCGCGGCCGTCTCGCCCGAGCACCTGATCCTGTCCGCGAGCACCAGCGAGGCGTACGGGTGGCTCTTCAAGTTGCTGTGCGAGCCGGGAGACAACGTGCTCGTCCCGGCACCCAGCTATCCGCTCTTCGAGTACCTCACGCGCCTGGAGAACGTGGAGGTTCGTCCCTACCGCCTGCCACGCGCGCACGGCTTCGGCCTGGACGTGGAAGAAGTGGCGGCGGCGCGTGACGCGTGTAGTCGCGCGGTGCTCGTCGTCAACCCGGGCAACCCCACGGGCCATTACCTCCACGAGGGCGAACTGGCCGCGTTGGCGAAGCTGTGCGTGGACTCGGGGTTGGCGCTGATCTCGGATGAGGTGTTCTCCGACTTTGCCTGGGACACGGAGCCGGATCGCGTGGCCAGGGTGGCGGGGCGTTCGTTGCCGATGCTCACCTTCTCCCTCTCCGGGCTCTCCAAGGTGGCGGGCCTGCCTGGCCTGAAGCTCGGCTGGACGCACGTGAATGGTCCCTCGGTGGCGAGGGACGAAGCCCTGGCGAGGCTGGAGTGGGTGGCGGACACCTTCCTCTCGGTGGGCACGCCGGTGCAGCAGGCCCTGCCAGCGCTCCTGGCGCACGCGCCTCGCTTCCAGGCCGCGCTCCTGGAGCGGGTGAGGGACAACCGACGCCGGCTGGTGGCCGCGCGGCCCTCGGGAGCCACCTGGGACGTGGTGCCCGCGCACGGCGGGTGGAGCGCGGTGCTGCGCATCCCTCGGGAACCCGGCGAGGAGGCCACGTGTCTGGCGCTCCTCGACGCGGGCGTGGCGGTGCAGCCCGGCTACTTCTACGACTTCGCGGGCGGAGCGTTCCTCGTGCTGTCGCTGCTGCCACCCGCGGACGTGTTCGAGGCCGCGCTGGGCCCGCTCGTCCGCGAGCTCGCGCGCTGAGCGGACGTCTCCTCTACGGAGCGGGGATGTTCTCCACGTGCACGAAGGTGCTGCCGGACACCTGCCACAGCTCGGTGGGGGAGGGGGCCTCGCCCGCCTCATCGAACTGGAGGCTGCCGCTGGCTCCCTCCACGTTGATGCTCTGGTTGTTGGCCAGCGCCGTGGCGGCCTCGGTGAAGTTGGAGGAGGTGAGCTGGTACAGAGTGCCGCTCGACATCTTGGTGAGCCCCTCCGCCATTTTCGGGCCCGTCACCGAGCCCGAGGTGCCCTGGCTGTAGGCCACCGCCAGCCCGAACAGGTACATCGAGTCATAGGCGTGCGAGGTGAACGAGAAGTTGGACGGATCCGTGCCGCTGTACGTGGACTCGAAGCGGGACTGGAAGGAGGCGAAGGCCTGGCCTCCGTTCGTCGCTGGCGCGGTGCCATAGGCGTTCTGCACCTGGGTGCGCACTGCCGCGTCATCCAGCAGCGCCACATCCTTGACGCTGTCCGTGAAGAACCACTTGTGTCCCGAGCCGAGCTTGAGGTTGGTCGTGTTGCTCCCGCGCTTGACGATGAGCGACGCGTCATCCTCGAAGCCCACCACCACCGTCAGGTCCGGATCGAACGCGTCCAGCTGCGTCACGCCCTGGGTGATGGAGGGCTCGTCCTTGCGCTTGTAGGGCACGGACTTGACGATCTTCGAGGTGGTGCGCAGCTGCTCGGTGATGACGTTGAAGAGGCCCTGGCCGTAGGGATCGTCCAGGTAGAGCAGGCCGATCTTCGCCGCGCTGTCGAAGCGGGCATCATTGACGAGCAGGTTGGAGATGACCTTGCCCTGGATGACGTCCGAGGGCGCCGTGCGCCACAGCAGGCCCACGCTGCCGCCATTCTTGTCGGCCACGGCGGCCAGCTCGGGCGAGGTGGCGCTGGAGCTCATCGTCAGCACGTTGTTCTTCAGCGTCACGTCCGCCGCCGCCAGCGTCTGGGTGCTGCCGGCCGTCAGCAGCGCGACGATCTTCTTCTCGCTCACCAGCCACTGCGTCTGCACCGCCGTGCGGTTGGCATCGAAGGCGGTGTCGCAGAAGTTCAGGGAGATCTTCTTGCCGGCCGCGCCGCGCTGGTTGATCTCTTCCAGCGCCAGCAGGATGGCGTTGAGCCCCTGAACCTCGGACTCGTCCTTGCCCAGGTCGGGGTTGGTGGCCGAGAGGCTCAAGGGCAGCGCCGCGCCAATCTGCACCGCGTCCGCGGCCGGGTCGCCATAGTGCGTTCCACAGCCGGCCGGCAGCGCCACGCAGAAGTTCTGCGTGCAGACCTGGTTTTCACCGCAGTCGGCGCTGGTGTCACACTCGGACAGGCCGCCTGCGGTGGTGAAGCTGCAGCCCGCGAGCAGGGCCGTGGACAGGGTCAGGATCCCGAACGCACGCATCAGAAGCTCACCTCCACACCGGCCCCGGCGCCACGCGGCGCGAGCGTCATCCGCACCTCGCCCTCCGCCGGAGGGCCTTCCTTGGGATAGACGACGAAGGCGCCAATGGCGGCGGCAATGCCCACGCCGAAGCCGATGTCCGCCAGCAGCGCCTTGCTGCGCGTGTCATCCGCCGCGGTCTGCTTGCTCTCCACGTTGGTGGCCTTGTCGAACGTCTTGCGCGCGTCCCGCGCCTGGAGGCCGAAGAAGATGCCCGCGCCCACGCTGGCGGCGGACAGGCCTCCCAGGCCGAAGGCGACCAGCCGCGAGCGCTTGTAGGAGACCATGGCTCGCTCCTGCTCGGCGGCCTGCTGCTGCCGGACGGCCTCCTCGGCGCGCCGGGCGGTGGCCTGCTCCTCCTCTGCCTTCTTCCGGGCCGCCTCAGCCTCATCCTGCAGGCGCTTGCGCTCGGCCTCGGCGGCGGCGGCGGTCTTCTCCTCCTTCTCGAGGAGCACGCGGATCTGATCGCTGGCGATCGCGGACTTCTTGAGGAGCTGGGGATCCGCCTCCTCGGTCTTGAGCCCCACGTACTGTTGATAGTAGCTGAGCGCCTCGCGCAGGTCTCCCGCGCGCTCGTAGGCGCGGGCGATGTTGTAGATGAGCTTGGGGTTGGGCTGGGCCTCCTGGGCCTTCTTCAGCACCTCGGCGGCCTCGCGATACTTGCCGGCACCGTACAGCCGCTCCCCTTCCTTCACGAGGGCGGCGGGGTTCTTCGAGCCCTTCTGGGCCCACGCCGCGGGAGACGCGAGCACCAGGGCCATCGACACCAGTAAGACCAATCTCATGGCCCCCCAGCCTAGCGCCGAACCCGCCGCCGGGCGAAGTGTCGGGCCACACAAGGGTGGGGAGGACCTGTCCGGGTGGGGGGGCCTTGCAACCCCTTGCATGGGGTTGTCGCGTGGTGCTGCACTGTAGCACTCATGCCGAGTAGCGCCGCGCCGGATGAATCGCACTGCCTGTCGGATGAGCTACTCGCCAGGCTGATCGAGGGTCAGCTGGAGCCCGAGGAGCGCGCCCGGGCGCATCGCCATGCCGCTGAGTGCCCCAACTGCCATGAGTTCCTCGTCACCGTCGTTGCCGGAGAGCTGAGCCAGGAGGCTCACTCCGCCAGTCCCCCCGAGCCCCCTTCCGCGGGTTGGAGGCCTCCCGAGGAGTTCGATGAGTTTCGTCTGGTACGTCCGCTGGGCCGCGGCGCCATGGGCGTCGTCTACCTGGCGCACGACCGCTCCCTCGATCGCCATGTGGCGGTGAAGTTCATCGCCACGCATCAACCCCATACGCGGGATCGCGAGCGCTTACAGACCGAGGCACGCGCGATCGCGCGCCTGCAGCACCCCAATGTCGTCACCGTGTTCCGCATCGGCGAGGTCGGCGGCCTGCCTTACATCGTCTCCGAGTACCTTGTCGGGCACAGCCTGGCGGAGCTGGCCCTGCCCGTCCCTTGGCGACGTGCGCTGGGCCTCGGCATTGGCCTGGCTCGAGGGCTCGCGGCGGCCCACCGCGAGGGCGTGCTTCACCGGGACCTCAAGCCCGACAACGTCCTTCTCACCGCTGCGGGAGAGGTGAAACTGCTCGACTTCGGGCTGGCCGAGCTCCTCGATGCGAGCACGAACGCGGACCCGCGGAACGTGCGCACCGCCGCGGGCACGCCGCGCTACATGGCCCCCGAGCTCTTTCGCGGAATCTCGGCTACCCCGCGAAGCGACCTCTACGCGCTCGGGCTGATCCTGTACGAGTTGTGCACCGGCATGCTGCCGCCGCGGCCTCGCCCCGATCAGCCCCCGGTGGAGGGCGAGCCGCTCCCGTCCGGACTCGCGGAGGGCTCGGAGCTCGCTCACAGCCCTCCGCTCACCGAGCGCGTGCCTGGCATCGACCCCGACTTCGCCTCGCTCATCGAGCGGTGCCTTCGCGTCGAGCCCGATGAGCGCTTTGCCTCGGCCGAGACACTCCGTACCGAGCTCGAGCGGATCGAGCCACTCCACGAGCCGGAGGTGCTCCCCGAAGGAAACCCCTACCGGGGCCTGGCGCCCTTCGAGGCCGAGCACCGCGCTCTCTTCTTCGGACGTGACTCGGACATCCGCGCCGTGATCGAGCGGCTGCGCCGCCAGCCCCTGGTCCTCGTGGCTGGCGACTCGGGCGTGGGCAAGTCCTCGCTGTGCCGCGCCGGCCTCCTGCCCCGCATCGCCCAGGGCGCGCTCGATGGATACCGCGACTTCTCCACCCTCACGCTGGAGCCCGGCCGCCGTCCGCTCGCGGCACTGGCCGCGGCGCTCGCGCCGGTCCTCGGCCAGAGCGAGGCCGAACTCGGGGACCGGCTTGCCGGGACACCGCAATGGCTGGGGCCGACGCTGCGGGCCGTCTACCAGGGGGGACGCGGCCTTGTCCTCTTCGTCGATCAGCTCGAAGAGCTCGTTACCCTCAGCGAGCCAGCCCAGGCCGCGCGCTTCGCCACCCTCCTCGGAGAGCTGGCCCTCCCTGCGGAGGGCGTGCGCGTGCTCCTCGCGGTGCGCGGCGATTTCCTCACGCGCGTCGGTGCGCTGGCGGGCCTGGGAGACCCGGTCGAGCGGGCGCTCTACCTGCTCCGGCCCCTTTCCCCCGAGGGTGTGCGCGAGGCCATCGTCGGTCCCGCACGCAGCCGAGGCGTGGTCTTCGAGTCCGAGGGGCTCCTCCAGACGCTCGTGGAGGCCATGGCCAGCGGCGCAGGCAGCCTGCCGCTGCTCCAGTTCGCCCTGGCCGAGCTGTGGGAGCGCCGCGATCCTGCCAGGGGCTGCATCACCCGGGCGGCGCTCGAGGCCATGGGCGGAGTCGCCGGCGCGCTCTCTCGACACGCGGACGGGGTGCTCTCGCGACTGGAGCCGTCCGCGCAGCACGCCGCACGCGCTCTGCTCGGTCGCCTCATCACCGCGGAGGGCACCCGCATCCAGCGGAGCGAGGAAGAACTGCTCACGGGCTCGGAGCAGGCCCGCGCTGCTTTGCGGGCGCTCGTCGAGGGCCGGCTCCTGCACTCGCGGACCTTGGGCAGCCGGACGAGCTACGAGATCGCCCACGAGGCGCTCATCACGAGCTGGAGCACCCTGCGTCAATGGCTGGACGAGGATGCGGGACAGCGCGCGCTCCGGCAGCGGATCGAAGCGTCAGGCTCTGAGTGGGCGCGACTGGGGCACGCCGAGGAGCTGCTCTGGCGAGGGCGCCAGCTCGACGAGGCCCGTGCTCTCGATAAGGCCTCCCTGGGGACGCGCGAGCAGGCCTTCCTGGAGGCCTCCCAGCGGAGCGTGCGCCGCCAGAGCCTGCGTCGTGGGCTCGCCGCACTCCTCCTGGTGCTCGCGGTAGGGAGCACCTACGGCGCTCTGCGCTTGTGGGAGTCCTGGAAGACGAAGCGCTTCGTCGAAACCCAACTGAGCGAGGCTCGGATCGCGTTCGACCAGGGGCGCGCGCTGAGCCGGAACGCGAGTGCCAGCCGCGAGAAGGCGCTGGCACTCTTCAACGGCCAGGAAGTCCCCCGCTCCGACAAGAGTCTGACACCCGGGGAACTCTGGGCCCGTGCCGAGGCGACCTGGGACCAGGCACTCAACGAGCTGGCACAGGCCGATGCCCACTACGCCAGAGGTGAAGGCGCCCTCGATGACGCGCTCGAGCGCATCCATGAGCACGCCGAGGTGCGTCGGCTCCTTATCGAGCTCATCTATGAGCGCATCCGGCTCGCCGAGCAGTTCCATCGGACCGCCGAGCGCACTCGGCTCATCCAGCGCTTCGAGCGGCTGACGCTTCGGGACACGGAGTGGCAGGGCCGACTCGACATACCGGCTGAGCTCGAACTCGTCACGGATCCGCCGGGAGCCCGGGTGGGCCTCGTTCGCTACGAGGAGGATGACAAGGGGGTACGGCGGCCCAAACCGATGCCCGACCCTGGTGTGCGGGTGACGAACCCTTTCGCCCGAGTGGCCCTCCCCGCCGGTTCCTACCTCCTCCACTTCACGAAAGAGGGCCAGGCCCCGGTCGATCTGCCCCTCTTGCTCGAGCGAGGTCAGCACGAGCGGATCCGCCTGGCACTTCCGGCCGCCCGGCAGGTGCCCGAGGGCTATGTCTACGTTCCGCCTGGGTGTTTCCTCGCTGGCAGCGCGGATCCGGAAGAGCTGCGGGAGTTCCTCCTCAGCGCGCCGCTGCACACGCAATGTCTCCAGGAAGGCTATCTCATCGGGCAGAGCGAGGTGACCCTGGGAGACTGGGTGGAGTACCTCGACACGCTGCCGGAGCAGTCGCCTCAACGGCAGATCCTCGCGACACTGCCTGGCACTGTCGGCAGTGCACTCCGGCTCTGGAAAGAGCCTGACGGGCTCTGGAGCTTCTCCCTCCGGTTGGAGAAGAGTGGGAAGGTCCTCACGGCACCTGCCGGTAGACCCGTGCACTATCCCGGCCGGAGCCATCGCAGCGATCAAGACTGGCTCCGCTTTCCGCTGGCAGGGGTCTCCGCCGAGGACCTCAAGGGCTACTTCGAGTGGCTCGACCGCTCCGGGCGCCTGCCTGGGGCGCGCCTCTGCCGAGAGCACGAGTGGACGCGTGCCGCGCGGGGCGCCGACGATCGCAGGTACCCTCACGGAAACCAGCTCGAGAAGGACGATGCCAACATCGATCTGACCTACGGCCCCGAGCCCGACAATCGGGGGCCAGACATGGTCGGTGCGCATCCGGCCTCCGCGAGTCCCTTCGGACTGCTCGACATGGCGGGGAACGTCTTCGAGCTCACCGAGCCTGCGGTGCCGGACATCGGCGACGTCGTCCTGCGAGGGGGCGCCTGGTACTACGGGAGCGTCGGCACGCTGGTCGCCAACCGCCAGGCCTTCCAGTCTACGTTCCGCGACGCTCGCGTTGGCGTCCGCTTGTGCGCCTCTCTTCCTCTTCCGCAGAAGCCCTCTGGAGGCACTCCATGAAACAACACATCCTGGTCCTCGCCTGCCTCGCGGGTGGCACGTCCGCATACGCCGACGCGCCCCAACCTCCGAAGCCGCAGGCCCGCTCCCGGCCCCAGCCCTGCCAGGGCCAGACCCCCGACCGCAGCGTGTGGCCCAACGGCACGTTGCTGTGGGGCAACGCGCGCAAGGTGGCCACGGATGAAACCAGCACCCAGCTGGCCTCGGTCGACCTCGCCTCCGCGAAGCTTGGCGCCACGACGATCAAGGGCCTGCGCCTTCAGGACGGGCACCTGGAGGTGCCGAAGCGTGCGTCCAAGGAACTCGTGGGTGCCGTGCTCCAGGGTGCGGCGAGCGACGGCCAGCCGGTGGAGGTCGCCCTGTGCGGCGCCGAGCCAGCGGCCCAGGATCCGGCGATGGAGTGGTACCGCATCGAGATCTGGAACGCGCAGGCCGAGTCATGGGCGAACCCATGCCTCGCCACCACCGAGGTGCCAGCACCGCGGGCGCTGGCAGTGCGGGGCGTCTGGGATGGGAAGGGCGCGCACCTCACGGTGGCGGACAGGTTCACCTTCGCGTGTGAGAACGGTGCCATCGCCAAGTGCATTACCTGGGGCTACAAGCCCTGGGCGAAGAAGGACGGGCGCTCCCTGGAGGAGCTGCACCAGGCGTGCACGCGCATGGTTCGCGCCGACTACTGCGGCGATGGGCACACCCACACTCGCGAGAACAGCCCCATCGACGTCTACGATGGCCTGGGAGTGCTCGCTCGCACGACGGAGCCGTCGAAGAGCTGGGATCCGAAGCAGGCCTCCTTCGAAGCGGCATGGGGCCCCGAGGGAGCGCGGTGTCTTTCTCGAGCACGTGACGGTCAGGCCGTGGAGATGATCCTGAGCCAGTGCCCCGAGCGCTTCGAGGCCGTGAAGACCGACCTTGGGGAGGGCGACCGCTGCTCCGTGCGTCGCAAGGGTGCCCCCACGGAAGGGGCGCTGCTGCGAAACCACTCGTACGGCCGCTAGACTGGCTGGGAGGCTTGTCCCTCTGGGGGTTGCATGCAGCGAGCGGTCCCGACGGTAGCGCTCATCATGGTGTGCTGTGCCGCATGTGCGACGGTGGAGCCAGCACCACCGGACGCACGGCTCATCGAGGCGCAGAAGGCCTTTGACGAGGGACAGAGGCTCGGGGAGACGGGGAAGTACTCAGAGGCGATACCGCTCGTCGAGCACGCGCTGGAGCTGCGAGAAGCCGCGCTTGGCGGCACACATCCGTCGGTGGGCCATTGTCTCAATCTGCTCGGTGACCTCCATCGCCTGGAGGCGGATTACGTCCGAGCGGAATCCCTCCTTCAGCGTGCGCTCGCCATTCTGGAAGCAGCCCACGGCAAGCAACATCCCGACGTCGCTCAATCGCTCCACAATCTGGCCGCTCTGTACGAAGACCAGGGGCAACACGCGCGAGCCGAGTCTCTGTATGAACGTGCGCTCGCCATTCGTGAAGTGACCCTCGGCCCGCAGCATCCCGATGTCGCTCAGACGCTCAATGGTCTCGGCGTTCTCCACGAAGTCCAAGGGGACTACGCTCGCGCCGAGCAACTGCATGAGCGCGCGCTCGCGATTCGGGAAGCCACCTTCGGCCCACAACATTCCCTCGTTGCTGAATCGCTCGGCAACCTCGCCGTGCTCCACGATGAGCAGGGGGACTTCGTGCGCGCCGAGCCCCTCTACAAGCGAGCGCTCGCCATGGAGGAAGCGACTCTCGGTCCACAGCATCCCCGCGTCGCCCTCTCGCTCAACAACCTGGGGATGCTCTACAAGAGCCAAGGGAACTACGCGCGCGCCGAGCCTCTGTATCAGCGCGCGCTCGCCATTCGTGAAGTGACCCTCGGTCCGCGACATCCCGATGTCGCTCAATCACTCAACAACCTGGCCCGCCTCTACGATGACCAGGGGAACTACGCGCGCGCCGAGGCTCTGTATGAGCGCGCGCTCGCCATCTATCAAGCAACTCTTGGCGAGGATCATCCCAGGCTTGCCGTCCCTCTCAACAATCTGGCGTCTATCTACAAGCTCCAGGCGGACTACGCGCGCGCTGAACCCCTGTTTGCGCGCGCACTCGCCATCTCTGAAGCAGCGCTCGGCAAGCAACATCCCAACGTTGCCTCCTTGCTCAACAACATGGCCAGTCTCTACCAGGACCAAGGAGACCCTGCGCGCGCCGAGCCCCTCTACGAGCGCGCGCTCACCATCCGGCAAGCAGCCCTTGGTGAGAAACATCCCATGGTTGCGCACTCGCTCAACAACCTCGCCAGGCTCTACCAGTCCCAGGGGGATTTCACGCGCGCCAGGCCTCTCTATGAGCGCGCCATCGGCATTCTGGAAGCCACCCTCGGCCCGCAACATCCTGACGTGGCTCGGGGCCTCGCCAACCTCGCCAGTCTCTACAAGACCCAGGGAGATTACGCGCGTGCCGAGCCCCTCTATGAGCGCGCGCTCGCCATTCGGAAGGCAGCCCTGGGCGAGCAACATCCCGACGTCGCCAGCTCTCTCAACACCCTTGCTGAGCTCTACCAGGCCCAAGGGAACTCCGCGCGCGCCGAGCCCTTGTATGAGCGTGCGATCACCCTTCGGGAGGCGACTCTCGGCAAGGACCATCCCGACGTCGCCATCTCGCTCGAGGGGCTTGCCCGGCTACGCCTTGCTCAGCAGCGCCTCGGCGATGCAATGCCGCTCTTCGAGCGGGCCTTCGCCATCTCCGAGCAGCATCTGCGCAAGGAGGTCTACGGCTTCTCGGAGGCTCGGCTGGCCAATGCACTGTACCTGCTGCGCATGGGCGAGGAACGCCTCTACGAACTCGCTCGCTCACATCCCGAGAATGCACAGGTTCGCCACCTCGCGCTCACGGCCGCGCTCCTGCGCAAGGGCCGCTCCGTCGAAGAGATCGCTAACACGTCGCGCATCGTCTATCGCGGACTGGGACAGGAGGAGCGGGCCACCTTCGAGCGCCTGCGCGCCCTGCGCACCCTGTTCTCCAACCTGTCCCTGGCGGGGCCCGGCAAGCTCTCCGCCGACGCCTACCAGCAGCGCCTTCAAGAGCTGGCAGACCAGGGTGACGCCCTCGAAGCGGAGCTTGCCAGGCGCTCGGCTCCCCTGCGTGCGCTTCGTGCGCTCCCCCCTCCCTCTGAAGTCATGGACCGGGTTGCCTCCACCCTTCCCAAGGACGGCGCTCTCGTTGAGTTTGTCTCCTACAGAGCTCCCCCTCTCGTCCCCAACCCTGGCGCCGCAGCTCCGAGCCAGCCGCGCTACCTGGCGCTCCTGCTGTTCTCCGATGGACGCACCCAGGCTCTGGATCTCGGCCCAGCCGCACGCATTGACGCCGCCGCCCTGAGGCTGCGTGACACGCTCGCGAGCAATTCCTTTTCCTACCTGCCTGAGGCCCAGGCACTCCATGCACTCGCCTTCCAGCCTCTGGTACCGAGGCTCGGCAAGGTGCAGCGTCTCTTCCTCTCTCCCGACGGGCAGCTCTCGCTCGTTCCCTTCGCTGCACTCCACGATGGTCGTAGCTTCCTCGTGGATGCTTGGAACATCACCTATCTCACTTCTGGCAAGGAGCTTCTGCCTCGCTCCGAGAACCTCGATCCCTCCCATTCCGTGATCGTCCTGGCGGATCCGGATTTCGGCTCACTCGCTGCCGCACCTCTGCCGATCTCGCAGAGCACACCCGCCTCAACGAGGCGCTCCGCCTCGCTCGAGCGTTTCTTCTCCACGTTGCGCGCGGACTTCGCGGACCGGCCTGTTCCGCCACTGCCCGGCACTCGGAAGGAAGCCGAGTCCATCCGTCGTCTGCTGCCGCAGGCGCGGCTCCTGCTCGGCAGCGCTGCCAGCAAGGAGGCGCTCATGAAACTCGCCACTCCAGGCATCCTCCACATCGCCACGCACGGCTTCTTCCTCGAGGATGCTGCCGCCCCTGCTGCCACACGCGCGGTGGTCCAACCGGGAGGTCTTGCTGAAAGCAGTCCCCTTCAGCTCCCCCCTGACCCGTTGCTTCGCTCCGGCCTGGTGCTCGCGGGGGCTCACGCCACGGCGACCGGGCCGGGCCCGCAGCGCCGCGAGGACTCCCTCGTCACAGCGCTCGAGTTGGCGGGCTTGGACCTCTGGGGCACCCAGTTGGTGGTGCTCTCTGCCTGTGACACCGGCCGTGGCAACGTCAAGCCGGGCCAGGGGGTCTATGGCCTTCGTCGTGCCCTGGTTGTCGCTGGGACGGAAACCCTCGTCACCAGCCTGTGGAAGGTCAACGACGAGGCGACGCAGGAGCTCATGGAGGGCTACTACCGCCACATGGTGGCGGGCCTCGGTCGTACGAGCGCCCTCCGTGAGGCCATGAAGGAGCTGCGCCGCAAGCGGCCTCATCCCCACTTCTGGGCAGCATTCATCGCCCTGGGTCGGGATGAACCCCTTCAGGGGCTGGCCCCGGCCCTCCAGGCGCCAACAGCTCCCTGAGGGGCACTGAAAAGAATCTCTGCATAGCTCGACCGCACCCCCCCGTCCCCCCAGTGAAACGTCATCCCTGGAGGGGCCATGAAATACATCGGTGTGTGGGCACAGCCTTTGCTACTCGCGGCGGTGATCGTTGGATGGATGGGGGGCTGCGGTCTTGCTCCCCAGGAACCGTCCCCCTCCTCGCCGGAAGCAGAGATTCCATCCGCGCAGCTCCCTTCGGCAGAGGAGCCTCCTCCTTCGTCCGAGGATGGCGAACTTCCCGAGTCGCAGGATGTGGACATCGTGCCCAGCACTCCGCCGGAGATCCTGGAGGCCTGGCAGTCCGCCTCCGCGACACCGGAAGGCGGAACGGTCACCCTCCGAGTGAGCGCCCGTCCGCCGCGCGAGGGCATCCTCGAATTCTCCTGGAAGAGCCAGGCCGGTTCCTTCAGCGCCCCGAGCAACACCGCCACGGCGAGCGAGATCCGCTGGACGGCTCCCGGCTGTGGAACGGGCCTCGCCACGCATACCCTCCAGGTCTCGATTCGGGATTCCTCGGGCCTCTCCACCTCGACGGTCTTCACGATCTCCGGGGCCTGTCCTCGGTGGGTCTCCACGGGAGACATGGTGATGGCCCGGCATGACCACGTGGCCAGCGTGCTGCCCTCGGGCAAGGTGCTGGTCACCGGCCGCTATGCCGCGGATGGGCCCGCCAGCGTCGAGGAGTACGATCCGGCGACCCATACCTGGTCTTCCAAGGGCGACATGCATCAGGTTCGCAGGGGACACACGGCCAGCGTGCTGCCCTCGGGCCAGGTGCTGGTGGCCGGTGGGTACAACGTCGCCGACGGCACGCTCCGAAGCGCGGAGCTGTACGAACCGGCGGCCCCCAGCGCTTCAGCCTGGTCTCCAGCGGGCAACATGGCCGAGCTCCGCACCGCGCACACCGCGACGGTGTTGCCCTCGGGCAAGGTGCTCATTGCAGGCGGATTCGGAGTCGGTGGCGCGCTGGCCAGCGCGGAGCTGTATGACGGCGCCACTCCGGAGAAGTGGACCCGCACGGGCTCCATGGCAACGGGGCGCTACGGGCACACGGCGACCCTGCTGCCTTCGGGTAAGGTGCTGATTGTGGGCGGCTACGGCCCCCGGGGTGAGCTGGCTGACGCGGAGCTCTATGACCCGGTGATGGACTCCTGGGCGCCGGCGGGCGCTCCGTCCGCGACGGGCCGTGCCTACCATACGGCCACGCTGCTCCCCTCGGGACACGTCCTGGTGGCGGGGGGAGACACCGCCGAGGTGGCGCTCTACGATTCCACCTCTGGCCGCTGGTCGCAGGTGGGCTCCCTAGCCGCCGCCCGTGCTCATCACACCGCGACGCTGCTGCCTTCGGGAAAGGTGTTGGTGGTGGGGGGAATGAGCGCCATCTCCCTCGCGACCACGGAGGTGTATGACCCGGTGTCCCAGATCTGGTCGCCCTTCGTTCCCCTGGGTGCGGCTCGTTCCCACCACACCGCTTGTCTGCTGCCCTCGGGTCAGGTGTTGGTGGCGGGAGGTCATACGAGCAGCAGCCCCCTGACCAGCGCGGAGCTGCTCGAGCTGTAGGGCTGCTCAGCGCCTCTCCTCCTTCTCGTCCTCCTTCAGGAGCTGGCTCATGCTCACCTCGAACCGGCTCTTGATTACATCCATGAGACTGTCGAACTCCTGGGACGAGAGGCGGAGGCGCTCCTGGAGGTGGCGCTTCGTCTCCTCGTACACCTGCTCTCGGGCCTCCTTGAGCCACCGGGAGATGGTCGACTGATCCTTGTCGAACAGCGCCCCCATCCGGGTCGTCGGCAGCCGATCGATGAAATGCAGCCGGAGCAGGTATCGCTGCTCGCTCGACAGCGCGGCAAAGGCCTCCCGCACCGCCTGGCGAAATTCATGGCGGTAGCGGCGCTTGATGAGCTCGAGCTCCGTGTCCGTCTCCGAGGCCGGCATGGCCTCGAGCGCCGCAAGGGCCCCCTCATCCGAAGTTTCTCGGGTCGTGACGCCCTGACTGAGGGCCAGGCGCACGGCGACGACGCGCATCCAGATCAGCAGCGCCCCACGGCCCGAGTACCTGGCGAGCCGCAATCCACCGTCGGGCGTGGGAATCAGGAGATGGGAGCGGACCTTCTGGCAGAGGTCATCGAGGGCCGGGGCTGGCAGCTTGAGGTAGCCCAGCAACCCCGGGAGCTTCGCCAGGTAGTTCCGCTCCAGCGCATCGAGGGCGCCTGGGACTGCGTTCACGCAGGCACACGCCAGATAAAGGCCTTCCAGGTCCAGCGGCTGGAGCTGCGGCTCGAGTGAGCCCGTATCGGAATCCTCGGGCAACAGCCGGAGCAGGTGGGGGATGAAGGTGTCTGCGGGGAGGTCGATCTGGGGCCACCGGCGCCGCCCCGTCTCCCATGCGCGGCGAAGCGCGGGCTCGAACTCCGAGGCATGCGTGGGGTGCTGAGCCATCGTGAGGGTCCTGTCTTGTGGGTTCGAAGCCTACCGTCTGCCTTGACTGGAGGCGATCTCCCAGGAACAGAGGCCAACGCTCTGCGTGACGCCGTCCACGCGTGGAACGTCGGACTTCCACGCGTGGAAACGCCCGCCCCCGGTCTCGGAACGCGGGCTTCCCAGGCCTGAGCGCTCGGGAAGTGCAGTCCCCGGAGCGTGGCCCTCGTGTTGCAGACCGGAGCCGCGAGTCCGCGCTCACGGCGCGAACCCCAACAACTTCAACTTCGGAGGGCGCACCTCATGGGTTTTCTATCTGATTTCGAGTGGAAGTCTCTCGTCAGCGGGGGCATCAAGGCAGGCGTGACGGGCGTGGTCGCTGGCTCTGTCACCTACGCCCTGGCCTGGACGCTCGATTCCGTCTTCGGCCTCGAGGTGGGCAAGCCAGGCCGAGTCGATCAGAAGAACCAGATGATCGAGCAGCTCCAGGAGATCAACTCCGAGATCACGGACATCAACGACAGCCTTCAGCAGATCGAGACCTCACTGGCCAACCTCAACGCGACGATGTCCACGGACTTCGAGAAGACGCTCGCAGCCATCGCCACCGCCAACGTCCTCCAGGCCGTCTCCGAGATCGAATCCGCCTGGCAGAGCCTGGCGTCCCTGGTGGCCAACACGATCACCAACGGCTCCACTCCGGATGGCAGCACCGACGACTTCATCACACAGGCCTTGCAGGTCAATGACATCCAGACGCAGTTGAACCTGATCACCAACAGCATGCTGCCCATGGGGGCGTCCTCGCCAGGGCTGATCGACACCTGGACCACGACCCTCATCCTCCAGATGCAGCAGGGCGCGAAGCTGAGGGATTCCTATCTCTGGTTGGAGCAGAGCTTCCTGCAGTACATCCACTACCTTTTCCTGGGCCACAGCCTGATGGTGGCCATCAAGATTCAGCAGGGGTGGGTGGAGGGCAATACCCTCTCGGAGAACGAGGCCGCCGCCCAGAACATCGGCAACAACTACATGAGCAAGTTCGCCGGGCCGAACCTGGCGGCGGTCAGCCAGATGTTCCTGCAGAGCGTGCACCGGCTGATCCTCTCGCAGTACATGGTGCCGAACGCGTCCAAGACGGACTTCCTGCCCTTCGCCAGCCAGGAG
This sequence comes from Hyalangium versicolor, assembly GCF_020103695.1. Taxonomy (GTDB): domain Bacteria; phylum Myxococcota; class Myxococcia; order Myxococcales; family Myxococcaceae; genus Hyalangium; species Hyalangium versicolor. Next base: position 33,059 of record NZ_JAHXBF010000034.1, on the reverse strand, counting down.
GACGTGGACTTCATCCTCGGTCGCGCCAACCTGGCCTGCTGGCTCATCAACCGCGGCTCCGAGGATGCGGCCAATCCGGGCATCCTGCTCACCTCGTATCTGCGGCCCTCGCAGGTGGGCAGCGCGGCGCCCTCGCTCTCTCCAGGCTCTTCCTGGCCCTCGAGCAGCGGCACGCTCTTCACCCTGGAGTACGGCTACGACACGCAGTGGTACAAGGTGATCGACTCGGTCAACGGAGATGTCACCCAGCTGCGCGACATCAAGGACAGCAACATCCTCATCGCCAACTACGCCTGGAGCACTCCCACTCCGGCCGTGGGCAAGGCGGTCTCCTCCAGCGCTCCGTTCTCGCGGGTGGTGCCCCAGTACTACGACAAGACTTCGCTGAGCCCCGTGTCGACAGCCAGCGACAACACCGTGGTGTACGGCTACACCACGGACATGAGCGCGATCGTGGCGAACCTCCTGTGGAGCTCTCCCTGGAAGTTGAATGGCTCCAGCAACACCACGGTCCACAAGAACGATGACTCCTCGAAGATCACGATGCTGCAGTACACCGTGGGAGTCAGTCCGAGCGGTGGCACCATCAGCCTCAATTCCCACCTGATGGTCACCGGGGACTACAAGGATGACGCGCAGACCTTCTCGAACTCGCTGAGCTTCCCGCTGACCTACAAGGGGAGCAGCTCCAGCTCGATTTTCGTCCTGTGCAACGCCCAGATGAACTCCAAGGTCAGCCCGGGTGGAGCGCCGGCCGGCTACTCACCGGTGCCCATGCAGGTGAGCAGCTGGGGCGAGGTGCCCAACAGTCAGAACGTCACCGGCACCTACAGCCTCTCCACGCCCGAGGACAATGATCCGCCTGTGACGTCGAGCTACACCATGAACTACTTCCAAACCATCACGGTGAGCGCCAACGAGAACGTCTCCCCCACCTTCGATGTGAGCTCCACGGCGCAGCAGCAGGACTGGTACAAGAACTACAACAACGGGTACAACAACGACAACGCCAGCAACGGCACCATCACCTGGCAGGTGTCACGGGTGCAGGTGGCCTGGCCCCAGCCCCAGGTCTCCTGAGTCCTGGCCTCACCCCACCTTCTGGAGGTGCTGCTCGCGGAACTCCGTGGGGGACATTCCCGTGAACTTCTTGAAGTTGGAGTTCAGCGCGGACTTGGAGCTGAAGCCACAGTCGAAGCCCAGCGCCAGGATCTTGTCCGCGGAGAGCCCGGGCTCAAGCAACCGTCGCTTGAGCTCCTCCACCCGCGACGAGTTCACCAGATCATAGAAGGTCTTCTGGAAGCGCTCATTGAGCACCTGGGATACGTGGTGCGGCGGAACCTCGAGAAGCCCCGCCAGCCTCGCCAGTTGGAAGTCGGCGGTGAGGTAGGGCTTCTCCCGCTCGAACAGCTCCCGGATCCGCGCTTCAATCTCCGCGGCTTGCTCTTCCTTGAGCCGCGTCTTCTGGTACTTCGCGCCCGATGAAGGGGCGACGGCAACAGCCTGGGCCACGGGCACAGGCTCCGTGAAGAGTTCGGGCTGCGCCACATTCAGATACGCGATGGCGAAGATGATCACCGTCAGCCCGGTGTGAACGAACCGGAGCACCGGCACCGGGCTGAGCCGTCCCGCGATCGAGCCCAGCCACAGCACCACGAGCGAGACCAGCAGGAGCTGGAGCCAGCGCAGGTTGATGCGCTCGAGACTCGAGTACTCCCCACGGATCCGGCTCCGGAACCGGCGCAGCACGGCCAGGCAGAGGATCAGGTAGGCGAGCCCCTGCAGCTCGACTCCCCATTGCCACGCCCACTGGTCCCACCGGAGCTGTCCTCCGAACTCCTGCCGCAGCAGGGCCAGCTTTTCCTCGCCGCTCAGCAGGAACCGGGGAACGTCGTACAGCGTGTAGGCCGCGAAGGGCACGAAGTGCGGCCAAGCCCTCCGGCCCGGGATGCGCTCGCCCGTGAGCGCCCGCGTGTAGAGAAAGAACAGCGGACCGTAGAGTGCTGGCACCGTGTCGATGGCGCCCAGCCAACCCGGCGCTCGCCAGAAGGCTCCTGAACGCAGGTACAGCATGTACCCGCAGGACAGGGAGATGAGCAGCACGGCGATGGCCAGGAAGCGGTTTGCCTGCGCGTGCTGCGGCCGGGTCCACAACAACCCGACGACGAAGAGCCCCTGGGCCGCGCACACAATGTAGACAACATCGAAGAAGCTCTTCAGCTCCATGGCGCGCGGATAGCACGGCCCTCCTGTCGCTTCCACGTGTCCTGCCTTGGAAGGTCGCACCGGCAAGTGCTTGGAATTCGAGTCCTTTCTCGTGAGGCGGGGCGCAGCCGCCCGAGGCTCCCGGCACATTGGCTCGTACCCATTCACAGGAGAGACACACATGAGGAGCCGATGGATGCATTTGTCGCTGGCGGGCTGGCTGGTCTTCGCGAGCGGGCTCTCTGCCTGCAAGGACGACTCAGAGCCGAAGGACCCGGAGATCAACGGCTGCGCGGACCTGCAGCAGCTCCAGCGCCAGCACCGGCTCGAGGCCCACAAGCGGTACCAGGGCTCGAACGGATTCACATTCGAGGCCTACCAGCTCACCCAAGGAGGGGACGAGGAAGTGGCCCGATGCTTCGCATTGGAGCAGCAGCTGTCCCAGCTCCAGCAAACCGGCATCCCCGGTGTCACCGTGTATTGGAGGAGCCCTCGGCTCGCGTTCTCCAAGTCTCAGGGCCTGGCGGACAAGGGCGCGGGCGTGCCGCTGCGTCCTGACACGCTGATCCGGACGGGGAGCGTCGCCAAGAGCTACGTGGGGGCGCTTGCCACCGTGCTCGCGCTGGAGGGCAAGGTCGACCTGGACAACACCGATGGACACCACGCGCTCGCGGACTACCTGCCGGAGACGCAAGGGAAGATCCAATACGCGGACCGCATCACCGTGAGGCAGTTGCTCACGCACACCAGCGGAGTGCCCGATTATTTCGCGGAACCCTGGGTGAGGTTCTTCCTGGACCACTACCACCGCGGGCTCCCTGTCTCCGAGGACGACGCGCTCGCCCTCGTGTACGGCCAGCCCGCGGACTTCGAACCGGGGACCTCGGCCGCGTACTCGAACACGGGCTATGTGCTGACCGCGCGCATCCTGAGCCGCCTCCTCGGCCACGACTACTCCCAGGAACTGCGGGCGCGGTTCTACGAGCCGCTCGGGCTGGTGGACACCTATATCGAGAAGAAGGACAGCCTGGACGTGAACCGGCTCTCGCACGGCTATCGCGACGCCTCGCCTCTGGGGGAGACGTTCGAGGACTGGTTCGCGGTGGATCAAGGCTATGGGTTCGCCAATGGCGGTGTCGTGAGCCGGGTGGAAGAGATGGGGACCTTCTTCCGCGCGCTCGTCGGTGAGGAGCACCCGCTCCCCGGTGTCGACATGGCTGCGTTCCGCGCGCTCTATCTGCCGCCCGGGCCGGATGGCTACGGGCTGGGCATCATGAGCATGGGAGGCTGTTCCGGACATCAAGGCACCTTCACCGGATACGTCTCGTTCGCGGCTCACTGCCCAGCCTCGGATCTCACCGCTGTGGTCTTCGGCAACTCGACTGAACCCGACCACGAGACAGCTGTGGGACAATGGGGGCAAGCCCTGCTCAGCGAAGACTTCTGAGCTGCGCGGCGTTCTGATTGGAGCCCCAGGCCCAGGTGGTGCCATCCGGCTGGCCAGCGCCAGCACTGTCATCGGAACCTGTCCGGCTGCCGGATTCATGGTAGACGCGCGCTTGTGAGGATGTCCGAGACCTACAAGAGGCTGGGGTGGGGCGTGCTCGTGGGGCTCTTGTGGGTGGGCCTCCTGGCGCGTGTCTTCACCCACTTCGATCCTGGCAGCGATGTGGTGACGGGCTGGAACTCGGATGCCTCCATCACGGTGCTCCAGTCCAATGATCCGGTCTTCGATGCCTACCGCCTCTACTATTACGGGCAGGATCGCATCGGGGCGTGGCCCTGGCTGCTCGCGCAGGGCTTGCGGGCGCTGACCGGCTTCGATTGGACGCCGTACCGGATGTTCGTCTGGCAGGCCCTCTGGGCCTGTGTCGCCTGCCTGGTGCTGCCGAGGTTGCACCGGCAGGTGGGGTGGGTGCTGTCGGCCAGCTACGCGGCGCTCATCCTGGTCTCGCCCCTGTTCGAGGTGCAGCTGTTCGCGCTCAGCCAGCCCTTCGGCTGGCAGCTCACGGCCCTGTTCCTGGCGTGGTGGGCCCAGACGCGGCTCATCGAAGCGCTCGCCGCTCCGGACATGCGCCGGGCCGTGTGGGGCTGGGGAGGCGCGGCCCTCGTCTTCGCGTCGATGGCGTGCTGGACGTCGCCCACCTCGGGGCCGCTGCTGTTCGTGGGTTTCCTGGTGCAGGGCTGCCTCGTTGCGGCGCTGAGTCCCCCGGGGGCCGCGCGTTGGCGCTGGCTGGTGGCCGTGGTTCCGGCGGGCGCGGGAATGGGCTTCGAGGCCTGGATGCGCCACCTCTTCCACCGCTTCTCCAAGCAGGAGTTTGGTTCCGCCTACCGGACGAGCGTGGGCGTGGACACGGGCTACCTGCTGGCGAACATGCGTGGGGTGTGGGACTCGTTCTCAGCGGAACCGCTCGCCCCCGTTGTCCTCTTCGGCATGGCCGTGGGGCTCGTGTCCGTGAGCTTCTTGCTGTGGCACCTGGTGCGCCGCACGCTGGCGGCCCGGGCGGAGCTGGCGGGGCTGGCGGCCCTCACGGCGGCCTTCTTCGGGGCTGCGCTCGGCAACGCGTGCATCACCGTGCTCGTGCGCCACGTGCGCTTCAACGGCTATTCCATCCGCTACCTCATGCCTACCATGGCGCTGGGCGTGCTGGCCGCGGCCTCAGGGGCCTTCTTCCTGCTGGGGCTGGTGCCTGCCCTGCGCCCTCGGCTGAAGCTCCTGGGGGCCGTGGCCTCCGGGGTTCTCGTGGCGTGGGGGCACCTGGCCTTGGTTCCCCGCATCCACGCCCCGGCCCTGGAACGAGCCCAGGTGGCGGCGGATGCGCTCGTGGCCCGCACGGGCGGCACGGTGCTGATCGGCTCCTACTGGGATGTCTACCAGGTGGCGGCGCTGGACCCTGAGCACCGGTTGTGGGCCCTCACGTTCGATGGCGACTACCAGCGAACCCCTTTCTGGAGGCCCAAGGTCCGGGAGGCTCGGGAGGTGCTGGCCATCTTCGCCGAGGGGACCCGGGGTGGTACCGCCGAGCGGCCCAATCCGTGGCTGCTGCACTCGGGTGTGCCCTTCCGGCTCGTCGAGCCCGGCTGGGCGGTGTATCCGCCCTTCCACATTGCGCGCTACGAGAGCCTGCGGGAGCAGGCCCTGCCCATCCGGCTCGAATCCGCGCGGCCCTTTGTGCCTTGCGAGCCCGGGGCCTCGCTCACCGTGCACTTCGAGCAACCCGTGGAACGGGGCCTGCTCCTGGTGAGCACCGGCACGCCGGCCACGGGCATTGAGATAGAGGCCCCTGGGGCCGAGGTGCGGCACGAGGAATTGCCCAGCCTCTGGGTGATTCACCTGGCTGCCGGGGCGCAGCCGTTGCGGGAAGTGCGGCTGCATCAGCGTTCCCCGCAGCGGTCCGAGCACTGCTGGTTCTTCGGGATGGCGCTGCTGCCCGGCGATTAGCGGCAGGCGGAACGCTCACCGCCTGCCGTCTCGCATGCGGGTGGAGCGCTTGAAGGAGGGGGCGCCAAGGGCTTGAACAAGGCCGGCCACCACCGGACCGGGCAGAAATAGTAGACGGAGCTCGAGTCTTCAGGATCCGCGACATAGTAATCCCTGGGCAACGTCTCAACGATGGTTCCGTCGGGGCCCACGCTCATGGAACCACACGTGCTCTGCCAAGAGTTGTGGGGAGGCGGGGCCGGGAAGCGCGTCTTGCCGCAGGAGGTGCCCGAGGCCGAGAGGATCTCCGCCTCGTGCTGGCAGGCGATAGGAGTCCCCCACCGGAGATAGCCCTTGCCGCCGGGAAGCCGGATCAGCGGTCGCTCCGCATCGCCAGAAAGCCAGGCGGGGGCGGGGCTGGAATGGGTCTCCAGGGGCGCGAAGGCCGTCCACGTCTTCGTGGCGCCGTTCTTGATGCCCAGGAACAACCCCTGCCCCGCCTGCGGAACGAGTTCATAGGCGTACACGGGTGCCTGGACTTGTGCGAGAAAAGGAGTGCCAGGCTGGCCTGCGGCGTCCACCCAGAGGGCCTGCACCCACTCCGTCCCGTCGCCATTCTCGTCAGAGGGGCCGTGGGTCACCAGCAGGGTATGGCCCTGGGCGTCCACTCCCATGGCCTGCACAGGCCCACTCAAGTTCGGGGAGATGCTCCAAAGCGTCTCACCCGTCGGGCCGTAGGCCTTGAGCATCCCATCCGTGAAGAGGGCGCGCAGTCCCCCTCTGGGGTCTGCTGTCACTTTCACAGGGTCATGCGGCTCGGGGGGGTAATGGGTGAATTGCCAGGTCCGGCTGTCCAGGTATGACAGATGGTATTGGTTGTTCAGGCTGAAACTCAGAAAGCCGCCGGCCTGGCCATACGGTTCGAAGGTGTCCGTATAGAAGCCCGTGCTCGAGTGGTTTCCCCCCGAGTCAAAGCCGTCGAATTCCCACATGTAATAGGAGTAGTGGATTGTGGAGATGACGACGGTGCCCGCACCGTCCGAGGTTGACGGGCCGCAATTCAAGTACTTCGAGCCGTATTTCTGCGTCGACCCGTATTCCGAGGGGGCCTCTGGCAAGACAGGCGGGAGCTCGCCGCAGTCGGAGGTGTCAGTCGTAGGCAGAGGCCTTGCATCGGCGTGCCTGAGCAACGCGCTCGAGCCTCCGGTCTCGCCGCTCTCGGGAGCAGGGATTCCACAACCCGCTCCGAGCCAGCTGATGAGCAGTGCCCTCTGAATGAACCACCGTCCTCTACCTGCCGCCATGTCCCCACTCCCATCCAGTCGACAACCAAGACCGGGAGTCCAGATGGAGACGCGCCAGGTGAAACGCAAGGGGGGATGCCATCCTGGTGGCGGAACGTCGAGTCAGAGCGGCGGGAGGAATGGGAGTAGTGGATGAAGATCCGCTACCAGTTGCCGCACAGCAGGACTCGGGTCGCGCGCGAGTCCAGGCGCATGCTTCTCGCGATTCTCTCCCAGCAGCAGATAGGCCCATCCCCGGATGAGCGCTGACTCATCCCTGAGGGCGGACTCCACCATCGGGGCGCGTTCCTGGAGGCGCCCGATGGCAGGGACCAGGCCCTGCGCCGCTGCTACTCGAGTCGATGTGTCCTCTCGCTCATCCAGGAAGAGGCTGAGGAGCAGGGGCTCTGCCGGAGAGCTGTGCTCGCCAACAAGACGGCCGAGGAGGTGGACAGCCCTCTGGCGATTCCAGGGATGCCCGTCGCGCTCGTGAAGGCGGTGCTGGACAAGCAGGAGCACCTCGGGCGTCTCCGGTCCCACCGCTTCAAGGAACGCATCGGTCGTCGGATCATTCGGATGAGTCCGAGCATGGTCCAGAAATCTGGCACGCAAGCGAGGGGCCTCACGCAGCAGGCGGCCAAGAGGTTCTGGAGGAAGGGCGCCCAGCGTCGAGAGGGCTCCACTTTGCTCCACGAAGCGCGCCAGGAAGACGCTCTCCAGTTCCTCGAGCCCAGGCAGGATGCGGCGCCGCCAATCCACCGGCACGCCTTCCAGTGTGGTGATCAGCCACGTGTGCTGGTTCCGGTCCAGGGCATCGCGAACCACGGTGAGCCCTTGCTGGGCCAGCGTCTCGCTCCAGGCGATTCGCTCCGCTCGGTGAAGCATCAGCAGTGTGGCAAGTGCAGCCTGTCTCTCCGTGAAGTCCCCTGCGGCAAGGCGTTCCTGCAGAAAGGCAAGGACTTGGGGAACTGAGGCTCCCACCTGACCCAGGATGCGGAAGAGGCGCTTGCGATCGCCCGCCTCTGGAACCGTGAGCATCTCGAGCAATCGAGGTGCTGCATCGGAGGCTGCCTCTCCCAGCTCACCGAGGAAGCCCAGGGCGCCCTCACGGTGATGGCGGTGCTTCTGCTGCTCGAACAAGAGTGGGAGGATTTCAGGGACCAGCCCGAGAGGCCCTGCCAGCAGCGCGAGGAGATCCTGGCTGTGCCCAGTGGCCACTTGCCCAGCAGCTATCCCCACTGCGTCCAGTTGCTCCTCCGAGGCGTGTGCCAGCGTCCGCAAGACGCTCTCCATCACCTGCGCGCCGGCACGGCCTCGAAGACGTTCGATACCGCCCGTGGCGGCTCGAAGGATGGCGAGTCCAAAGCTCCCATCTTCGCGCCTGCCAGAGCGAAACAGGGGCCGGACCTCCCCCCAGAGCCATGTCCACGGGACGTGACGCTGTGACGAGAGGGACTGGAGGAGTTCCTGGCGCACCAGCTCGGTCTGCGCGTGAATCGCTGCACGGAGCGGTTCCACAAGCAGGTGGGCCGCTGGCTGGAAGTGCCGCCAGCCTCGCAGCACCTCAGCCAGTTCGAGCTCCTGGCTCACGTGAGGCTCTGCCCGGGACAGGTAGTGATTCGCGACGAGCTGGAGGCTCCGCTTCCACTCTGGCGGCAGACGGCTCTCTCTGGGGTCGCCCAGTGAGACCACGTAGTCAAGCTCCCCGAGCCGCCGACTCACCTCGAAGCCGAGCACTTCGCGAACGAAGACCGCCCGGTGCGCGTCGGACAGAGCGCGCTCAATCTCGGGCAGAGAGGCCTCAGTGACGGAGGCGATGAGTTCCGCCGAGAGCACTGCAGGCCCAGAGTCTTCCCCTTCGAAGATGAGCGAGCGCCAATCTTCCCGCGCGCGGAGGACATGAGGGAAGAAGCGGTTGTGTTCAAGGGTGCCACCGCATTCATGGCACCGTCGCCCTGCAGTACGTGCACAGTCAGGACAGACGTTGCGGCCACACCCTGCACACCCGTACCAATCCCCCACAGAGAGGTCCGGCATGCTCCTGCCGGGCTGAAAGGTGAGGATGATCCTGCAGGAGGGACAGCTATAGACCGTCAAGGTGGAGATGAACCTACCATCTTTGAAGAGGACGAAACTCCATGTGCCAGGAGGTGATGGAGGAGTCGGGCACGGGCGCTCGATCCTTTGCTGGACGGGATTGATGAGGGCTGAGCATCCTTGCTGCCCTCCATGCGCTTGCACTTCTTGATTCTGGGGATCCTGGCCCTTGTTCCTCTGCCCACTTGGGCGGACATGCTCGACCGCGGCTTCACCGAGCAGGTCTTTGTCGACGAGGGCCTGACGGAACTCAGCGCCATGGCCTGGGCTCCGGATGGCTCGAACCGGCTCTTCGTGGTTCGCAAGGCGGGCGAGATCCGTGTCGTGAAGGATGGCGTCGTGTTGCCCATACCCTGGGCGACGGTGAGTCCGCTGGAGACCAGTGTCGAGTCCGGGTTGGTGGGCTTCGCATTCGATCCGGCCTTTGCCACCAACCATTATGTCTATGTATTCGCCACCATCTCCCAAGACGAGCAGCAGATCCTCCGCTACACGGATGTCGATGGGGTGGGCACCGACAAGACGGTGATCCTCGCGGGTTTGCCCACGCGCGGGGTCAACCACAACGGTGGAGGCATGGCCTTCGGGCCTGATGGGATGCTCTATTTCGGCGTGGGCGACGAGGGGATCCACGAGGGCATCGGTGACGATCTGGCATCTCTCGCCTCGAAGATCGGCCGGACCCGCACGGATGGCACGGCCCCCGAGGACAACCCCTTCTTCGACGGGCCGGGCCCCAACAACGACTACATCTGGGCCCGCGGCTTCCGGAATCCCTTTGGTCTCACCTTTCAGCCCGCCACGGGACGGCTCTGGGTCGACGTCGCTGGCAACAGCTACGAGCAGATCTTCTCCGTGGGGCGGGGGGACCATGCTGGCTGGGCCACCTACGAGGGGAACCAGCCCGCGGGCTTCCTGGCACCTGTCATCCAGTACAAGACGAACTGGATCGAGCTCGGCGAGTTCTCGAGCACCGTGGAAGTCGAGCGTCGGAATGGTGTCGCGACCTTCACCTTCCCGTCTCCCCACTTCTTCAGGCCGGGCGAGGCACTGCACATCTCGTCCGTGGGGGACGTGTCGTTCCACGGTGACTTCCATGTCGCTTCGGTTCCCACTCCCGAGTCCTTCACGGTCGTCCAGCCCGGCCCGGATCTCCGGAGCAACCATGGCTCATTCGCTCCCCAGTTTCTGGGAGGCTCCGTCACGGGGGGCGCCTTCTACGAGGGGTCCTCCTTTCCACCGGAGTACCAGGGGGACTACTTCTTCGGAGATTTCAACTCGGGGCTGCTCATCCATGCATCGACGGGAGCGGATGGCTCGGTGACTCGGGTGGAACCCTGGTCCCGCGGACTGGGGGGAGTCGTGGACGTGACGGTCGGTCCGGATGGGGCGCTCTATTATGCGGACTTCTATACCGGGCGCATCTACCGGGCGACCTACACGGGCCGGAAGATCCGTCTCCTGGCGTCGCGCACGCACCTGCAGGTGGAGGAGGGGAGAACCACCTCCTTCACCGTCCGGCTGGAGGAAGCTCCGCTGGCTCCCATCTCGCTCTTCATCGCGCTCTACGACACCCCGGATACGGAGCTCTCCGTACTCGAGGGAGACGAGGTGATGTTCACCCCGGACAACTACGCCACGCCTCAGACCGTGATTCTCGAGGCGGGGCAGGATGAGGACTCGCTCCATGACAGCCTGTTCTTCTCCGTGGGCGGCGTTGGCCTGGAACCGCAGGAGATGGACATCCAGGTCAGCGATGACGATCTGCCGGGGCTCGTGGTGTCGAACACAGTGCTGAGTCTCCAGGAGAGTCAGAAGATCAACCTCGAGGTGTCCCTGGACCGTCCACCTCCAGCCGAGGTGGTCGTCCAGGTGGCGGTGGCCGAGGGCAAGGGGGTGGAGATTTTCCAGGGCGCAGTGCTCAAGTTCACCCCGGCCGACTTCGCTACGCCGAGGCCCCTCGTCCTCTACGCAGGGGAGGATCAGGACACCTGGGACGACCAGGCACGGGTGCAACTCTTCGGCGCGGGCGTGCGTGCGGCCTCGATCACGGCCTCCGTGGAGGATAATGACCCCATGGCGCCTGTGTTCACCTCTCTGCCGGAGATGAGGGCTGTCGCCGGGGTACCCTACCGCTATGACGCGGACACCCAGGCGCTGCCCGTGGCCAGCTATGCCCTGGAGGACGGGCCGGAGGGAATGACGGTCAATGCTGATACGGGAGTGGTGAGCTGGACTCCCGTCACGCCTGGCCAGTACGAGATCTCACTGAGGGCCTCGAACGCGGTGAGCACGGACTCGCTTCAGGGTTTCACCCTCACCGTGCTGCCGGGGGCTGCGGATGGAGGGGCCAGTGATGGTGGAAGCGGCACTCCGGATGGGGGCACCTTGCAGGATGGAGGCAGTGAGATGCCGGGAATGGACGGAGGAGTGAATCCTCCCAGGGAACCCGACTCCTCCTGCGGGTGTACTCAGGGGACTGCGGCCAGCGATCTCCTGATGGTCGGAGTGCTCGCGAGTTTGGTGCTAGCGAGGTCTCTCAGGGCAGGGAATTCACTGCGGAATTCACGGGAGAGGAAACGAAGCGCACACGCGTAGACCCATGGTGACATCACGATTCTTGGATGTCACTTCCTGGCGACTGGCGATGAGCGCGTTGGCCAGGCTGTAGTACCAACCACCTCCTCGGAGGACGACGACACCGTCTTCTGGCAGTGCGGGCTGGGTCGGCTCGTAGGCGTTGCCAGCCATGTCATAGAGGCCAAAGGGGCTCACCGACGCTTGATGGGTCCCTACCTCGTCAGGGCCGTAGGCAGTGGGTTGACCACCCTAGTAGCGAATGGACTGTGGGTGAAGGCACAGAGGGGGATGGAACGATGCCACCTTCCCTCCGGCATGACAGGGGCGCGCGTCCCCGGATGGACACCCGGGGCTCACGGCCTCAAGGCCCGCTGTTGTAGTGGGACTCGTTGAAGAGGCGGATGCTTGGGCTGTACGCCTGCGCCTCCTCGGCGGAGTTGCACACCGTCGCGCACGGCTTGTTCAACGTGTCGTCCCACCGCTGGCCCGGTGGGCACTGCACCCCCGGGGCGCCAGGCACGATCCAGCCGGGAGCCACCAGGGGACACTCCGCCGGCAGCGGCTTGAGCTGCTCCCAGCGAGTCTTGCTCAGGCAGACCGCTCCGAAGTCCTGCCAGCCCGCCTCGAAGAACGCCTTGGGCGTGTCTGGCCCGTGCTGGCGGATGGCCGTGGGCAGCGTGTCCCACGGGTGGATGGGCGTGCCGTCCAGGGTGAAGGACTCGCCGTTGCCGCAGTAGTCCGCCCGAGCCATGCGCGTGCATGCCGCATGGAGCTGCCCCATGTCCGGTTCATTCTCACCCTGCTTCTCCCGCCAGGATTTGTACCCCCAGCGGTAGCACTTGGCGATGACGGCCGAGTCACAGCCGAAGGTGAAGCGGCCCGCCTCCTCGTGGCGCACCCCGTTGCTGGCATCGAAGACGCCGCTCATCGGGACAGCCCACTGCCAGTTGGGGTTGCTCTCGTGGGAAGCGCACACCTCCACCGAGCCGCTCGTGAGTGGCCTCACCAGGTGGTAGAGGAAGGTCTCGCCCGTGGCGTCCCAGAGCTCTCCGAACGGGCCATGCAACTGCGAGGCGTTGATCACGTCGTCGATGAGGACCACCGTGCTCACGCCTCCCATCACCACCGAGAGGGTGGCGCTCCGCAGCTCCGTGCCGCGCACCTCCCTCGAGCCGGGGAACTTGCCGCTGTCGGGCACCAGCTTCACGCTCCAGCTCCCGCTCGACACGTAGGGACCCGCGAGCACGTTGTAGATGCCGCTGACGGGGCAGGTGAACTGGACGCTCGAGCAGAAGCTGCCACAGGCGTCATTGCCGGAGACGAGTCGCGTGGTGCTGGAGTGTTCGCAAGGCAGGGTTCCCTCGCAGACGCGCACCGCCGTGTCACCCGTGCACGCGCCCAAGCCACAAGCACCGCCCCCCAACGTCACGCTGGTGCCCGGCGTGCACGTCCCCACGCCCATGGAGGTGAACCCGCACGAGCGCGCGATCCCCGTCGTGCTTGACGTGCACGCTTGCATGCTCGGGGTGGTGCGGCTGATCGTGAGGGGAACCGAGCCGACGAGTTCGCCCTGCTCCAGGTGCAGGTTCTGGATGGCGACCCCGTTGAGCATGGCCCCGGTGAAGGACGCGCTCGTCAGGTTCGAGCCATGAAGTTGAGTGCCCTGCATGGGCCACCCCGGATCGCCCTCCTCGGCGGCCTCGGAGGTACGCAGGACGAGGCCCTCTTCTTCTCCAAGGGCTTCCGTGCCGCCACAGGCGGCCAGGACACAGACACACAATGAGCTGAGGAGCAGGCGTTGAAGCGTCATGGCGGGATTCCCTTTCATGCCCACCCCCGTAGCAGCCCTCGTGCCATCCTCCGGGTTCGCTCTGTCCGCCGCAAATAAGGGATTTTCAAGCTCCACCCGGCTTGCTGGGAAATCCACCCGGCAAACCTTGCCAGCAGTTCCTGCCGGGTCAGCGAGCTTTGCCGTCCGTCGCGCCCGGGAGGGTGGCGCACAGGCGCAGGCCGATGAGCGGATCTCGCTGGGTGGGCTCCATCGGCTCGCGGTTGGCGCTCTGGCTGCCGAGCTCGAGCTGGAACCAACTGCCACCCCGGATGACAGGCTGCTCCAGGGCCTCATCCGAGCGCGTCCACTCCCACACATTGCCAGCCATGTCGTCCACGCCGAACGGGCTGCGTGAGCCCGGGTGGCTGCCCACCTCGTCCGGACCGAAACCGAGCGGCTGCCTGCCGTACGTCACGTCGATGTTGGCGTCGTCCGGCTCCAGCCTGTCCCCCGAGGGGAAGAGCCGCCCATCCGCCCCGCGGGCCGCGCGCTCCCACTCCGCGTCCGTGCACAGCCGCGCGCCAGGGACACGCCCCGTGGTGTCCAGCCAGGCCGCATAGGCTCGGGCGTCCTCGAAGGAGATGGCGGACACCGGGAAGCGGCGCCAATCCTGCACCGCCCGGCGATCGCGCCGCCCGTAACGGATCGGCTCGCCCTCCCAGGCTGAGTAGGTGACAGCGGTGGGCCGCAACGTGAGGCGCCAGCGGCCCTCGAGCTGCTCCAGCAGCACGCCGCTGCGCTCCCCGCGCGTGCCCGGCAGGCGGCGGGCCCGCTCGGCCGGGGGCAGCGCGGTGAGGTACGCCATCCAGTCCGCGAACGTCACCTCGTGGCGGGAGATGAGGAAGCCGCTCGTCTCCACCTCGTGCAGCGGCACCGTGTTGAAGAAGGTGCGCCGCAGCCCCTCGTCCGCGCTGCCCTGGAGGAAGCGGCCCGGTGGGATGTAGATGAAGCCTTCGGGCACCGCCTCGAGGCGGGGCAGCTCCAGTGACAGCGCTCGCGGCTCCCCCGGACGCAGCAACAGGGACACTCGGACGGGAGCCCGGCCGGGGGCTTCCACTTGCAGCAGGTGCGAGCCGGGGGGCAACTCCAGCTTGCTCAGCGGGGCCCTGCCGAGCTCCCGCTGTGCCTGGGCCTCTCCTGGAATCCACCGCAGCACCCGCGCTCCCGGCGGCTGGGACGCCACCGACACCTGGGCGAGAGCCTCCAGCTTTCGCCGCCGCTCACCCGAGGCGTCATGGGCCGCCAGGCGCGCCACCAGATCCTCGCGCTGCTCCCGGCGGAACTCCCGCTCGGCCACGGCGACGCGCTCCGCGAGCAGGTCCGCCAGCAGGGTCCGCACCTCTTCATGGCCTGGCTCCACGCCCCACACCGCTTCCAGCGCGCTGGTGGCCCGTGAGTACCCAGAGTCGGCCGCCCGGCTCTCCTCCTGGGCACGCACCCACGTGGCCTCGGCGTCCTCGCTTCGGCCCGGTGTGTCGAAGTGGTGGAAGGATTGCTCTCGCAGCCGCCCCGCTTCCTCCGAGTGCCGCCGCGCCTCATTCCATTGCGCGCGCACGTCCGCGAGCCGCTCGGAGATCATGGATTCGAGCCGTGCCCGGGCCTGGAGCCGCACCCCGCCCACGCCGGCCAGCACTCCCACGGGTACCGCCACCACCAGCGCCCAGCGCCGCAACCGCCGCCCTCGCGCCGCTCGCCTGGAGCGGGCCAGGAACTCAGCCTCGCGGGGCCCCGGTGGCTCCGCGCCCACTGCCGAGAGTTCGGCCAGCCGCTTGTCGCGGTAGAGCAATTCCGCGGGGCGTCCCAACCGCTCCCACTCGGCGGCATCCCGCTCCAGCCGGTGGGTGGCCGCGCGGCGCTGCTCGCCGTGCCCCAGCCAGCCGCGCAGCGTGTCCCAGCCCGTGAGGAGGCTCTCGTGGGCCAGCTCGTAGCTGCCCTCGCCATGCTCCGTCTCTCCGGCCAACAGCAGGCGCCCGTGAACCAGTCCCTCCAGCACCATGCGCCCCGCGGTGTCCTCCCGGCCGGCGAGCAGCTCGGATTCGGTGCGCCGTGCACGGGTGCCTTCGGGAGTGACGAGCTTCAAGAGCAGCTCTCGGGCCCGGGGTCGCTGCTCCGGCCGCAGCCGGGCTACCACCGCGTCGGCGTGCCGGGCCAGCGCCCCGGCCAGCCCTCCCATGGCCTCCAGCGAGGCGGAGGGGATGAGGTGGCGCTCCCGGTCACGCGCGTCCCACAGCTCGGCCAGGGTGAACTGGAGCAGCGGCAGCCCGCCGTCCGCCCGCGCGGCGGCAGCCACCAGCGTGTCCACCATGGCCTCGGATTCGAAGTGCACCCCCAGCGCCTGGGCAGGAGCGACGATGGCCTCGCGCAGCCCCCGGGTGGAGAGGGCGCGCAGCAGGTGCAGGGCGCGTGGCAGCTCATCGCCCAGTCCGGGCAGCGCCATGAGGCGCGTGAGGCAGTCACTGCGTGCGGTGGCCAGCACGCGAGCGCGCGGAGCCCGGCGGACGATGAAGGCCAGCTCCTCCGCGAGCCGGGCCGCCTCTGAGGGAGGGGAGAAGGTGACGAGTTCCTCCAACTGGTCCACGAAGAGCAGGACACGGGGAGCCTCGGCGGAGCGTTGGCGCAGCAGGCGCGCGAGGGCTCCGGACTCCGCGCCGGGGCGGGCCAGCTCCAGCAGGGTCTCGGCGGGCGAGCCCAGCACGGGAGCGAGCGCCTCGGCGAGCGCCTCCAGCGGGCGCGGGCCCGGTGTGAGGGTGGCCACCTTCCACGGGGCCTCGCCCGCGTCGAGCCCGGACTCGGCCATGGCGGGGAGCACGGCGGCGCGGCACAGCGAGGACTTGCCCACGCCCGAGTCTCCCGCAACAAGGACGAAGGGATCGGCTCGGAGCCGGTCGAGCAACTCGCGCAGCTCGGCCTCGCGGCCAAAGAAGACGCGGCGGTGGCCAGCGTCGAAAGCGCGCAGCCCCCGGTAGGGATTGCCAGAGGGCAGCGCTCCAGCGCGCGTAGGCGCGGCGAGTGCCTCCAATGCCTCGCGCAGCTCATCGCCGGACTGAAACCTCTGGGCGGGCTCCTCACAGAGACAGCGGTCCACGACGGAGGTGAGGCCGGGGGGCAGGTTCCGGGCGAGTTCGCCCAGAGGGCGGGGGCGTTGCTCCTGCACGGCTCGGGCGAGCTGCTCGAAGGGGACGTCTCCGTAGGGCGCCTGGCCCGAGGCCAGCTCGTAGAGGAGCACCCCGAGCGCGTAGATGTCGCTGGCGCGGCTCGCGGGCTCTCCGCGCCACAGCTCTGGAGCGAGGTAGAGCGGAGTGCCCGCCGCGCCAGCGTCCTCGAGCGGCGTGTGCCGCGCCGGTGCCTCTTCGTGCGCTCCAGGGTGAGGCCTCGACAGCGGGCGCGTCTGACGCGTCTCCCCAGGCGAAGCGGCAACCGGCCTCGTCTCCCGCGCGGTGGAGACAGGCTGAGTTTCCCGAGCCGGTGACACGGAGGCCCGCGAAGCAGCGGCCAGTCCAGGCCGGGAGGCCAGGCTCTCGGGAGCGCCGCGCTCCAGCAACTCCGCGAGACCAAAGTCGAGCAGCTTCACCTCGCCCTCCTCGGAGAGCACGGCATTGGCCGGCTTGATGTCCCGGTGAAGGACACCGCAGCGGTGGGCGGCCGCCAGCCCCCGTGCCAGCCCGATGCCGATGTGGAGCACCCGCTGGCCCTCGAGGGGGCATGCCAGCTCGGCCAGCGACGAACCCCGGATGAACTCGGAGACGAGATAGGGCTGGCGGCGCACTTCTCCCACGCGGTGGATGGCCACCACATTGGGGTGCTGAAGCCGGGCGATGGCGCGGGCTTCCTGGAAGAAGCGCGCCCGCATGGCCTCGTCCAGCGGAGCCTCCCCGGAGCCCGCGACGAACTTCACCGCGACCAGCCGGTCCAGCAGCGTGTCATGAGCCAGGTACACCTGACCCATGGTGCCGTGACCGAGCGGCTGGATCAGCCGGTACTCTTCGAACTCACGTGGCGGAGCCCCTCCGGGTCCACTCATGAGCCCGACGTTCCCCGCTGCGCCCCCTTCGCCGAGAGCCCGAGCTGCTTCATCTTGAAGCTGAACGTGCGAATGGGCATGCCAATGAGCGCCGCGGCACGGGCCTGCACACCGTCGGCCTCCTGAAGCGCTTCCTCCATGCGCCGGCGCTCCAACTCGCGGATCTCCACGGAGAGCGGCTTGCGGGGCGAGCCCGGAGCAGGAGGTGTCACACCGCCAGCGGCTGGAGCCCCAGGGGCAGCGTCGGTGCGAGCGGCCTCGGGCTCGGCGCTGGCGGCACCGGTGACACGGGCGGGCAGGTGGTGCGGTTCGACGACATCCCCGGCCACGGCGGCCGCGGCGTAGTCCATGAGGTTGCGCAGCTCGCGCACGTTGCCCGGCCAGCGATAGCGGGACAGCACGCGGAGCGTGTCGGAGGCGAGCACCATCTCGCGCCGGCCGAGCGTCTGGCAGGCCTGGGCGAGGAAGGCGCGCGCCAGCAGGGAGATCTCCCGGGGCCGCTCGCGCAGGGGCGGCAGCAGCACGGTGGCGGCGCCGAGACGAAAGTAGAGATCCTGCCGGAAGCGGCCCGCCTGGGAATCGGCCTCGAGATCGCGGTGGGTGGCGGCGACGATGCGGATGTCGATGGAGCGCTCGCGCACCTCGCCCACGCGGGTGATGCGCTTGGTTTCGAGGACGCGCAGCAGCTTGGCCTGGATGGGCAGGGGCAGCTCGCCCACCTCGTCGAGGAAGACAGTGCCGCCGTGGGCGCTCTCCAGGATGCCCGTTTTGGCGGTGGCGGCCCCGGTGAAGGAGCCCTTCTCATGGCCGAACAGCTCGCTCTCGACGAGGCCCTCGGGAATGGCGGCGCAGTTGAGCGTGATGAAGGGCCCCTGCGAGCGGCGCGACCAGTGGTGCACGGCGAAGGCGGCGTTTTCCTTGCCGACACCCGTCTCGCCATGGACGAGGACGGGCAGCTCACTGGCGGCCAGCCGGCGGATGAGGGCGTAGAGTTGCACCATGGCCGGATCCGCCACGAGGATGACGCGCTCGGCGAGCGTCAGGCGGGAGGCACTGTCGGCGGCGGCGCGCAGCAACCCAGGGGAGGCACCCTCGGCGGCAGCGCGGGCCGCGGCCACGAGCGTCTCCGCGTCGCAACCATCGCTCGGGCACACGGCGTAGCCCAGCCGGGCTCCAGGGCAGGCCATGGCGAGCGCTCCCACCTGCTCACCGAGATTCTCCTCGCCGGGCTCGCCAGACACCTCGGGGAGGAGCACCAGCAGGTGCGCATCGTCCAGCCAGCCGGCGGCCTCGGCGGCACCGAACTCGGTGGCGCAAGCCTTCTCCACGGCCTCGCGGTGGGCGCCGGACTCAGGCAGTACCAAGGTGAGCACCGCGAGCGGCCGGCTGTAGCGCAGCGAGCGCTCCACCTCCTCGCGCAGGCGCTCCAGCAGCACCTCCGGCGCCAGGGTGCGGTGGGGAGAGACGGGGCGGGTGCCTGCGCGGAGCACGGCGGCCACGGCGCCCAGCGTCACGACATCCCCAGAGACCAGGGGGTGGGTTCCCTCGATGCGGCGGCCGTTGACGAGGGTGCCGTTCTGGCTGTCCAGGTCGGTGATGCGAACCTCACCGTCCTTGAGGAGCAGCCGCGCGTGACGGCGGGAGACGCTGTCATCCCGCAGGCTCAGGTCGGCTTCGGCGTCCCGGCCCAGGAGCACCATGCCGGAGGAAGGCAGGGGGAAGCGGAACGAGGACTCTCCCTCGAGGACGAGCAGGTATGCGCGCTCGCCTTCCAGAGGGGAAGGACCGGTGGCCAGAGGCCTCGTTGCACGGATGCTGGGAGGCGGGGCGGAGGACATCGTGAGCAGGGCCCACGATGTCACGCCCGGTGAGGCGGGGCAACGCGCTGCCGGAGGTGGGCAGCGCGAGTGTCCCTCCTCGGACTACTGCGCCGCGGCCATGCTCATCAGCGACGAGGGCGCGTCCGGAGCGTCTGGCGCGAACCCCGGGCAGATCCCCATCGCGGCCGAGCCGGTCTTGCTGAAGAGCGTGATGGTATAGGTGATGCCCGGCCAGTTGGCGATCGTCAGGTACCAGGTCTTGCCAAAGAATTTGAACCCCAGCCTGGCGAAGAGCTTGATGGTGCCCGACAGCGTGTTCAGGCTCACGGAGGCCGCCAGCTTCCAGGTCAACCCGCTGCAGTCCGGCCAGACGAGCTGGGCGATGGAGGGGATGCCCACGTTGATGAGGGTCAGGCTGCCGGTGACACCGGCGGCAACGATGATGAGGTCCACGCCCGCCGAGGTCGACGCAGTGGCATAGGCCCCCGGCGTCGCGTTCAGCCGGGCCTCCGTGGGGCTGATCTTCCCGCTCAGGCTCAGCTTCACACCGCCGCCCAGTGAGATCTTCAGCTTCACCGGGATGGGCCCCACCATGAACCACTTCGAGAACACGCCGTAGTCGCGGGTGATGTGGACGGGCGCCAGGCTGAAGGTGCCCGCGAGGTTCGAGCTGTGGACGAGCTGGCCCAGGGCGTACAGATTCGCCGTGCCGCCATTGGTGCCGCCCTGCTGCCCTGCCACATCCATGCGGGCGCGCATCAGATCCTTGGTCTTCTTGAAGACGATGCCGCTCACCTTGCTTTCGACGTAGGCACTCAGCTTCTTGGCCGCGGTGGACGTGGCCTCGGTGGCCTTCACGAAGGTGTCCGTGGAGTAGCGCGAGCCGAAGAGGTTGTTGCCGAAGCCCTTGGAGTAATAGTAGCGGCGGCTCATCGTCGCCGGGGTCAGCGTGGGGCTGATGGACTTGCCCTGCTGGAGCTGGGGCGGAGGGACCTGTCCATTCTCCTCGTAGATTTCCTCGGCCGCCGGAGCGGTGTCCTGGGAGGCCTCCGGGATCTCGGGTTGGATGATCTCGATCACCGGGGCCCCGGTGGCATCCGTGGTGAGCCTTCCCCCAGAGAGCCGCAGCTCCTCCTCGAGCACCGCCCGCTGCTCCTCGGCGGTGTACTCGTGGCGAGGATCAAAGGCGACGCTCGTTGCCTCCCAAGGGTAGTTGTCGTTGAGCACGTAGCCCGAGGGATAGGAGACCACGGGGTACTTGGCCTCGACCTGGTACACCTCCGGATCGGTGTACTCAGGCTCGCTGGCCTGGGCTCCGGCGAGGGTGGGGATCACGAACGCCAGGACGGCGCTCAACGTGCGGGGGAACATACGGGACATGGATTGACTCTCTGTGGGTTGGGTTGACTGGGGTGACTGCGAGGGGAAACGACAGGGGACGAGACACACGGGGACTGGCCCACCCGCGGGGGATGCGGTGCTCGGGTGGGGAAGAGGGGACGGATGCGGCTCAGGGCGTCCGCGAGGTGAGGAGCGTGAGGGCGGTGCGGCGCAGGCCGGGGTTGGGCTCGTTCTGGCTGCTCCACTCGAGGAGGGCGCGCGCCTCGGGGACGGCGCGGAACTGATCTCCCGCGAGGGTGATGATCTCCCGGCGGACGAGGTCCGAGCTGTCCAGCCGCAGGACCTGGGAGAGCACCGGCAACAGCGGCGCGATGGGGCGGAAGCTGGTGGCGAAGACGGCGGTCTGCCGCACCTCCTCGATGGGATCCCGGAGGAGCACGGACGCCAGCAGCCGATCCGCGCTGGGCGCGGGCATGTTGCGCAGGGCCTCGACGGCGGCGGAGCGCACCCCGGGGAACTTGGAGGACAGGGCGGACTCGAGGGTGGGCAGCGCGCTGGGGCTGCGCGTGTTGCCCAGGGCGCGCAGCAGCAGGGCCTGCTGATCGGGGTTGCTCGCGGAGAGGTAGGCGCTGGACAGCTCGTGCACGAGTGCGTCGGCGTCGTGCTTGTTGCTGCTGTCCATCATGAGGGCGGCACTGCCCATGCCGAGCGTGGCGGTGCTGGCCAGCTCCGCGTCGGCGCCGTGTGACAGCTTGCGCAGTGCGGTCACACCCTCCTCGGTGGGGGCCGAGGCCAGGCCCAGGGAGGCGGTGGCATCCACGCGCATGGGGGAGGGGAGTGCGCCATCCGCGACGATGTCGGAGAGGGCCTGGATGCACTCCGGGGTGCTGGCGGAGGAGAGCGCGCCGATGAGGGGGCTGGCGGCCAGCGGATCCATGCCTTCGCGGAGGGCGGCGTGCGCGAGCAGGGCCTGCCCGGGCTCGAGGAGGAACAGCGCACGGAGCTGCTGCAGGGCCTGGGAGCGTGCGCTCTGGCTCTGCTCTTCGTTCGAGGGCAGGGAGCGCAGATCCTTCACCAGCGTGTCGAAGGTCTTCCCGGCGAGCGTCTGGCGCAGGGCCGCCTTGGGGTCCTGCTCCTGGCCCAGGTAGCTGGCCACGGGCAGGGTGACGAGCTGGTGCCGGTGCGCGTCGAAGGCGCCGAGCAGGGAATTGTCCCGGGCGCGCTCCACCAGGAGGAGCTCCACCTGGAGGGAATGGGCGGCATTGACGAGGGAGGAGCCGGAGTCCACCTCCAGGTGCTCGCGGCCCTGGAGGGAGCGGACCCAGAGATCCTCGCCCAGCTCGAAGGAGGTGAGGGCGCTGATGCTCACGCGAGGACCGTCCTGGAGAGGCTGCAGACCGTCAGGGGTGACCAGGTGCGAGTAGGCCAGCTTGGACTTCTCGAAGCGCGAGGCGCTCTGGCGGGTATAGCGGGCGGAGTAGCGCCCGGTGGTGTCCAGCTCCTGGGTCACCCAGGTTGCCTGCGGGGAAGTGGGCACCACGTGTTGCGTGGTGGCGAGGGTGGCGCGCAGCAGGTTCTGGACGAGGATGTCCGCGCCAGGCTCGAAGTGGACAAGCTGCACGGCACCGGAGCGATCCAGCGTGGCGAAGAAGGGCTGGGCCAGGCCTGCCTCGAAGCTGCGCTGCACCTCGGGTGCGAGGCGGGTCTCGCCTCCCACGTTCACCTCGGCGAGGGAGGGGACCAGTTGGACGAGAACGTGGATCTGATCTCCTTCCACGGAGACGACGCCCACGCTCCATTCGCCTCGGAGGCTGAAGCGCATCCCGGGTGGTGTCTCGGCACCCGGCTGGGTGGGAGCAAAGGAGACTTCCTGGGTGGAGGACAGCGTGTAGCGGTACTTCATGCCGGGCACCCAGGCCCGGCGGCCCTCCGTGGAACTTCGTGAGGGAGAGATTGGAGCCGTGGGGGCCGGTTCGGAAGGCTTGGAGAGCCTGGGCTTCATGCTCGCCACGGCCTGGGGCGCCTCGGGGGCGGGGAGTGCCTCGGGTTGCAGGACCACTGCGCCTGCGACCAATCCCAGCAGCAGCAGGGTCAGGGATGTGAGGAGGATGCGGTGCGTTCTAGGCATGGACCGATGCCTGGAGCATCAGTCGTGCCATGCCTCGCAGCCGTGGTGCCTCCTCGAAGAGAGGGGCTCTGGGGCCCTCTCTCAGCTCGATTCAGGCAACCGTGGCTGGCAAACCTTGCCGGTCCCGGCGGACATTGCCGACTGGCGCTCCATCCCCGGTACTGCTGAGCCGCGCCGGGACGTCAGTTCAGCTCGCGCAGGTTCCGCTCGGCGATCCGCGCAAGCGAGGTGACGCGCTTGTAGAGCCACTGTCCGAACGGCTCGATGCGCTCGCGCTTCGTGGGCTTGGGCATCTCCTGGATGCTCTCGTCGAAGGGAATGATGGCGAACTCGCCGCTCGGGGAGCTCTCGCGCCAGTCGAACGCGAACGAGAGGCCGGTGTGCCACCCACCATGGAACACAAAGAGGTTCTCGAGCTCCTCGTTGCCCGTCGCCTCCACGAGATCGCTCATCTCGTAGGTGCCCGACTCGTCGATCTCCAGGCAGCTCCAGCCACCCCCGGTCACGTTGCCGCAGTAGAACATGGAGAGTCCATCATCGGCCTGGCCGGAGAGGATCCATGTGATGGAGCCGTACACGCGCCCGAAGTATGCCCAGCTCGACTCTTTCTTCTTCGGAGCGCCAGGCTTCGCCCTCTTCCAGCGCCCGATGCGCTGCTCGTGCTGGTCGATGAAGAAGGTGTCATCGTCATCGTCCTCGACGGCTCCGATGCGCGCGCGTTCCGTCTTCAGGTCGAGGCACTCGGCGACGAAGTGCGCCTTCGGGAGGCGCGTGTGGAGATCCTTCAGGATCGCCACGGCCGCGTCGACGGCCTCGTAGGCGTTCGTCGGCTTGGGGATGGCGGCCTTCTTCGGAATCGCTGGCTTCTTGGGAGCACCTTTCGGAGCCTTCGGTTCCGGGTTGGGGTGATGGGCGGTCTCGAGCTCGACGAGCACCGGCTCGAAGCCAGCCTTCTCCTTCGCGAGGATGCGCTTCTCCGCGAGCGCGATGGCGGCCTCGCGGCTGGGGGCGGGCGTCTCCTTGCGCGAGTTCTCGACGACGGTGTTGCCGTCGACGCGCACCGTCCACTGGGTGGTCTTGGCCTTGCGATACTCACGCACCGTGACGCGCGTCTTCGTCGCGTTCCACGGAGTTCCGTCACGGAAGCCGAGCGATCGGTAGCGCGCCAGGATCGACTCGACTTCCGGGGGCGCGACGGGCGTCACGATGTCGGCGCCGTTCAGCACTCCCCGGCGCAGGAGCGCCTGGTCTCCGCGCACTTCCACATCGACAAAGAGCTGCTCGAGGACCTTGTAGAGCGTGAAGCGGGAGCTGACCGGTGCGGTGAGCTTCGCCGCCTTCGCGGGGGGCTGATGGAGGACACCGTCGCTCCACACGCGCAGCTCGTTGCCGGCTGCGTGGAACCAGACCTCGTCCTTCGTGTCGAGCCGTGGTTCCATATAGAGGATGGGCTTACCGCCGTTGAGCTTCTCGAGACGCTTCCAGTTGTAGGCCATGGCGGCTTCTCGCACGTGCCTGCGAGGGCGCGAAGTCGAAAATCATCCCCTTCGCTATGGGGCCAGTTGGATGGACTCGACAGGGCTCAGTGCCGGGCCCACGACGTAGGCCGCAGGCTCTGGGGGCGCGGGTGACTGTTCGTGGAGGACGCCGATGATTTCCACGTGCTTGCCATCATGGCGCTCGCGCTCCGCTTGGCTGCGGATGGCGGCCTTGGACCAGCCAGGCTCGAGCAGGATGTCCGTCCCGTCGCCGAGCCTCACCGCGGCATGGCCCCTGTACTGCGCAGGGGGCTTCGGCTTCATGCGCATGTCGACCTGATGGTAGGTCCCCACCACCCGTACCCGGCGACCCGAGAGCCGTTGGACATCCTGCATCCGCTCGCAGCGAGGCAGTTCAGCCTGGGCCTCCCCTGCATGAGCGGAGCTACAGCCCGCGAGCATTGCTGACAGGACGAGCAGGCCGGCGAGAACTGCGCGCCTCCGCACTTCCTGAGCTCGGAGATGAGTCATTCGCTGCAATGCGTCGTGGGGTGGGGTCGGAGACGGCCCGTCCATGGCATGCCCTGTGGAGAGGGGGGGAGACGGTGGGGGCCCCCCTCTATATCTCTCTTCGCGGCCATTGCGTGTGGAAGCCCCCTGTCTCCAGAGGCATCGCTCGGTCCCTCTGTGGCCTGGTCGGGCAAAGGTGAGGAGCGACGCATGGCCGCTGGTGTCCATCCGCAAGCCGCGCTGCATCTGGTTCGCTGCCCAGGTGGTGCCGACAACATCACGTACACCATGCCGTCCGGGTCGGCGTGAAGTCCTCGGGCCGGAGCAGGTTCACCTCCTCCGGCGGGGGGGCTTGCGTCTTTCTCCGAGGCCAGGCGCTCCGCTTGGTGGCGGATGGCCTCCTCCCTGGCATCGCCTGCCTCATCCGGAGCATGAAGGGGTTGGGTTCCTGCCGGGCCTGCTGGGGCTGCTCCCCCTATCGCGGGGGCTCGAGGGGCGGGTGTTGCGCGGCGCTGAGGGTGCTCGGCCGGTGTGGGGCACTGCACTGCGGGTGCTCCTGTGCTTCGGAAGCATTGTTGGCCATGCGTCCCTGAGCGCCCAGTGGAGGCGTGTGGGTGAAGGAACAGAGGGGGATGGGACGATACCACCTTCCCTCTGGCCCGACAGGGACGTGCGCCCCCCGCAAGGGGGCGATTCCTGGCCGCTTGCGCGGAGACGACCGAGCAAAAAGAGGAAGCGCGCTGCATAGCTGGCGCGCGACGGTCCTCCTTTCCTTGCGCATTTCGCGCGTGTCCTCTCAGGAGACAACTTATGGTCAGGTATTCGTGGATCGTTCCTGTGTTGCTCACCCTCCCAGCCTTGGGCTGCGGAGGCATCCAAGACCCCAACCTCGAGGAAGCAGGCCAGCAGGGCCTCGAGCAGGTTGGCGAGGCTCAACAGGCGCTCGTCAGGTCCTGCAGGACTGACCTGGACTGCAACGTGTACGCGAATTGCACCTGCCTCGGCAACGTGTGTCAGGGCGGCGAGCCCGAGCTGTGCAGCGCCCCCCCCCAGCGCGCGTGCACGACCGGCGCGGACTGTCGCTCGGGCTGCTCCTGCTCGGGGGGCTCTTGCAAAGACCCCGGGGGCACCTATTCCGACTACTGCGCCAAGCCACTGCCAGATGCGTACGAGAGCGACGACACCGCGCAGACTGCCGAGGGCTATCTGGGGACACCGCAGACAGGCCACACCTTCCACGAGGCGACTGACGTGGACTGGGTGCTCGTCTACGTCGCCTCCGCCAAGCTGGTGACGTTCGAGACCTACAACATCCAGGCAGCGGACACGGTCATGAAACTCTATGCCTACAACGCCAGTACCGGAGGGGTGGGTGCCCTCCTGGCGACGCAGGATAACAAGTGCGTCTTTGATTGGCCTTACGACATGAACTGCCTGGGCTCCAAGATTACCTACAACGCTCCGGCCCAGTCCGCCTTCTTCGTGCGCATTGAAAACAAGCCCGCATGGGCCGCAAACGTGTACAGCCCGGGCGCGCCTGGGTACAGCCTGAGGATCTTCTGAGCCTGCCCCAGCCCAAGTCACCGCAGGGGCAATGGCTGAACGACCACCCTGACTACTGCTCGTGTGCGAGGTAACACCTCGAATTGGCAAGGACGCGAGGCCTGAGTTCATTCCCAGCTTCAATACAGCCAGGAGAGAACGGGCGTGGTCGTGTAGAGGGTGGGGCCACCGTTGCCGAGCTGGCCCTGCGAGTTGGAGCCCCAGGTCCACAGCGTGCCGTCGGAGCTCACCGCCAGCGCGTGCTGGTCATACGTCTCCAGAGCCCCGCCCCCGAGCAGCGCCGGCACCTGCGCGGGCACGGCGTGGCTGCTCGTGGAGCCATCGCCCAGCTGGCCGGTGGCGTTGGTGCCCCAGGCCCACACGGTGTCATCCGAGTACCGGACCAGCGAGTGCAGGTGTCCCGCGGCCATGGTCACCGCTTCGCTCAATCCTTGCACTTGCACGGGCACGGTGCGGTTGTCCCAGGAGCCATCTCCCAACTGGCCGGCGTTGTTGTAGCCCGCGGCCCACACGGTGCCGTCTGGACGCGCCGCCAGGGAATGCGCGTACCCCGCCGCGATGCGGGCGGGCCCTTGTACGCTCCCGAGAGAAGAGGTGCGAGACGCCTGCTCCCGTGGCGCACCCGAAGGCTGGCGACAGCCCACGGCCAGCCCGAGTCCCATCCAGACTCCCAATAGAGTGCGAATCCACCCCAGAGGTCTGCTTTGCATGATGCGACTCCTGAACCCATGGAGCGAAAACGCATCCATCCCGGCTCGAATGGAGAGGTTTGAAGACAGCCGGAGGAGTGGGCGCGGAAGGCGTGCCTCGCCTGGAGGAGGGCTCGCGGCCAGCCATGGGATTTCCACATCCCCAATACTGTTTTCGCTGAGGGCTCTTCAAGACAGGCGATGAGGAGGCGTCAATCCCCTACGCGCAATTCATGTTTTCGCATGAAGCGAAAGCAGGGTGTCCCGGCGCTGGGACAGTTCAGTTACGCTTTATTCATGGCCCCAAGTCAGCCTCACTGGTTAGCCTTTGGCCCGCCTCGAACCTTCTTTGTTCTGATTTGTGATCGCCATCGAGGCGGGCGAGCCAGTCGGGAGCTGCCATGAAGAGACAAGCCGGAAGCTGGTGGTTGCTGTTCGCTGTCACCGCGTCCGCATGCGGAGCGCAGGAGTTGACGGTCTCGGAGACGCGAGAGCCTCCGGCCGCGCCCGAGAACTCGGAGACGCGGAGCCAGCTCGCATGCATCAATGATCAGACGCCTCCCCTCTCCCGGGTGTCGTTCGAGAAGGTCGCGAACGGAGGGGTCGAGGTCTGGATTCACGGTGAGGACTCCTGCTCGGGCGTGAGGAAGGTGAACTACAAGATCAGCGGCCCGGCGGGCGAAATTGCCACCTCGGGCTCGAACTGGGTCCAGCTCTTCTTCTCGGTGCCGGAGACGTCGACTATCACGTACTCCGCGGAGGACTACTTCGGGAACATCGAGCAGCCCCACACGCTCACGGTGACGCCGCCGGGCGCGTACTGCATGCCGGCGCTGCTGCGCGACGCCACCCTCTTCCTGAGGGGGAACTACAGCGGCGGTCACTTCATCGGGGGCAACGTGAAGGCGGCGAACATCGCCCTGAGCGACTTCAGCGTCGGCTCGGAACTGCCTGCTGACACGATCGCGGACGCGCTGTGGGCCTCCACGACGCTGAACATCCAGAGCGGCGCGGTGTACGGCAACGCCTACTACGGGACCAGCACGACGGCGAACACGACCACGACGTTCTACAACGGCGGCGCCCTGGTGCACGGCCAGCCGAACGTCGAGAACCGCTACTACGGCGTCAGCAATCTGTCCCAGCAACTGAGCAGGCTGAGCGCCAATGGCACGACGCGGCTCGAGCCTTGGGGCGGCGTCTTCCTGGAGGGCACGGATCCGCGGCTGAACGTCTTCACCGTGGATCCGGCCGCGTTTGGCAACGCGGTGTACCGGTCCATCAGCGTCCCGCAGGGCGCGGTGGCGGTGGTGAACTTCAGCGCGGCGGCGAGCCTGACGCTGGCTGGCGGGGGCATCAACCTGAGCGGCCTGGATCCGACGAGCGTGCTCTACAACTTCCCCTCGTTGGGGACGCTCGACATCCACGGCATCCAGGTGCAGGGAACGATCCTGGCGCCGAACACGACCGTGAGCTTCAACAACGCGAGCCTCCAGGGCGCTATCTACGCCACGCACCTGTCCGGCAACGGCGAGTCCCACGTGGCCCGGCTGCGTGAGTTCCAGTTCTGCCAGGTTCTGACGCCCTGAGCGAGGGACCGCGTCGAGAGCTGAAGCGGGGGCGCGAGCAGCAGGGGCGCGCCCCCGCCCCCTGCGCTATGGGATGGAGATGCGCTGCCCTAGCGAGAGCATGTCTGGGTTCGTGATGCTCGGGTTGGCCGCGAGGATTTGGTCCACCGTCACATGGGCGCGGCTGGCGATGGAGGTCAGCGTGTCTCCTGACGCCACCGTGTAGCTCGAGCCGTGCGCAATCTCGCTCCCCTGGCTCGGGGTGGCGACGCCCGTCGCGGGGCTCGGGCTGTTGCTGCGCCCCAAATTCGGGTCGTACACCGACACGCTGTCGGGCAACACCGGCTGCCCGTTCGCGTCCGCGGCGATCGTGAACGTCCTCAGCGAGCGATCGTCATTCCCGCTGCCGCTCGCGTTCGCCTCGCTGATGGTGAGGGTGTAGGAGACCACCTTGCCCGTCGGATCGCCCGGAGGATCGTAGTTGCGCTGCACGTCCTCGACGTAGGCCACGTGCCCATCCCTGCCGACCTTGCCGCCCAGCGTGGCGTCAGCGGGGCCAGGCTGCCAGATCATCAGCGAGCCCTCCGTCGGCACCCGGCTGTTGCCCGGAATCTCCGAGGCCGAGAGGTAGTGGTTGTCCGTCTGCTGCGCCGCCAGCGACTCGATGAGCGGTCCGAACTGCGGCATGTCGTGGATGTAACCCACGCACTGCGTGTAGTTGTTGAGCGAGTTCGTGCCGCTCGGGTCCGAGTAGCTCCGGTGCGGATCATGCGCAGCCGTGTTGTTCATCTGGAAGCTTGGGTCGTTCGCGTGCGTCGGGTTGGGCCCCAGTGCTGGGTTCTGCGGGCCCGTGCTCGGGGCGGGCGTGTTCACGGCCGGCGCCGTGCTCGGCGCCAGCGGGACGAAGCCCACCCCCGGAGGCATCACCACCTTGCCCTGGGCGTCCAGTGGCAGATCGATGTCGCGGTAGGGGACCCCGCCCACCTGCCCATCCTGCCTGTCCCAGTTGCGCTCCGAGACGCGGACGGTGACCGAGCCGTACGGATTCTGTGCGTCGGCGGGGTGCGGCGTGACGCTCTCGACGACGGCGACATGCCCGGCGCCGTCCGCCTTGCCGGTCGAGCCGTCGTAGACGCCGGCGTTCGGCCCCCACACCATGACGTCTCCCCGCTTCACGGGGTCGGCGCGGGTGGCATGGGCGTCCCCTTCCGCGCACCCCATGGGAGGGCTGGAACTGATGCGTGCCGATCGGCCTACTCTCTGCCTCAGTCGCTCACTTCTTGGATACCGTACTCGTTCGTTCGTGTGTCGTGCAGGACCAGCAGCGAATAGCCACCCAGCGAGAGGTTCCCCTCGAGGAAGCACTCGAAGTCGTTCAGTCGCTCCGAGACCGCCTTGTCCATGCCGAGGTGCTCAGCGGCTCCTCGAAGCTCGTCGATACCGCTGCAAGAGCGCCGTTTGAGCTTCCTGCTGCGAAGTTGAAGCGGCGAGTTCGTTTTGAAAGTGTAGTTGCATGCATTGGTATCCAGCCAGGCAACGCAGCCACCACCGACCTCGCTGAGATGTGACGCTGGATTCCTGATCCAACGATGGAGCTCCGCAAGCCGCTCCTTTTCTCGTTGTGCCTTTGGTGACGTGTCTCCATCCTCCACGGTCCATGACCACACCGCTTCGTAGGGGTGGAGCCATCCCGCGTCCTGGAGCGCGGCGAACAGTCCCTCCTCGATGACGAGCGGCTGGCCGAACAACTGGCCCAGCTGGGTGCGGCTACGCGAGGGATAGCGGGCGGCCGCCCTCCCCCGGATTTCCAGCCGCCACCCCTTGCCCTGGGGATATGCCACCGCCTCGAGATACAGCGGACTGTTCAGCGCCAGCGCGACCCGCAGCGAGTCGCGCCCCAGGTCCCGCTTCGTCCACTGCACGCTTCTCCTCCGCAGCTTCACCGGCGCTCCCGTCGAGCCCCGGCGCCGGGCCTCCTCCAGCAGTTCCCTGACCTTCTGACGGACGAGCAGAGACTCCATGGCAAAGTCACTCCGCCACTCGCGCACGGGGGACCCGGGCACGAACATCCACAGGGTCTCGCTCGCGATCTCGGGGTAGCCGGCAGCGTAGCCTCCCAGGCCCATCGCCAGGTTCAGCGTGGCCACCTGCACGCGCTCGGGGAGGGGGAGCCTCCAACCGTTCGAGGCCAGGCTCCCGGCCATGACATCCAGGCGGTGTTGAATCTCCCAGGCTGCGAGTGGCGCGCCGGCCGAGAGCCCCAGCCCCCCCACCGCGAGGGCCATCCACCGGACACCTCGGGCGAGCCGCACCGGAGCCAGCGACAGGCAGAGCGCCGCCAGCGCCACGCTGGGCACCCACAACAGGAGGATGACGGCGATGCTCAGCGCGCCCAGCACCGGCGCGAACAAGACTCCCCACGAGAGACGTATCAAGAAGACCGGACCTGTGAGTCTTGTCGAAGCATGAGGCATGCCCCGATGAGAGCCGGTTCAGTGGACCGCGTGGGGCGGTGCCGGTCCAGCGGTCCCTTTCGAAAAATGACCGGGCGCAATCCGGGGCCGAACGGTCAGGCCCCGCGCCCGTCAGGTAGCGCTGCAGCTTGAGATGCGCCAAGGGGACTACAGTGTGGCGAAGATGTCTCCGAGGCTCGCGAGCACGGCCTCCGGGTACAGCCCCGTGCCGAAATCGATCAGCATCGCGCGCCCATCCGAGCGGCGGCCCACGAGCGTTCCCTCCGACAGTGCCGCAGGTGAAAGTGATGACGAAGAAGTTTTGGACGTGCAGTGCAGCCTGCCCCAGGGCGTGTCTCCACTAAAGGGGGGAGGGCGATCCTAGGGATGCGATGAGTGCCCGCACTCATGACGCTCAAGTGGGTGCCTCGTGCGAATCTGTCGGCGGGCCCTTCCCGCCAGGATCCCACACGTACTCCTCGGTGGGAGTCAGCTTCATGTTCGTGAAGCCGTGCCGCTTGACGAACTCAGCGAAGCGTTCGGAGACGACGATGCTGCCCCGCTTACCACGAGGGCGGAACACGTCCTCGCCCTGCCAGGTGCTCGGCTCCAGGGCGAAGCCGTGCACAGAGTCCACCCCGCCAGAGCGGCACTCAGGACATGTCACGGGCTCTGAACGGCGGATACGACTCCGAGCCTCATCTACGGCTCCCCGGCCGAAGCAAGCGGTGACAGCGAAGTAGGAAGGGGCGGCACCGGGCGCAGGCCCCTTGCGTTTCCTTCGCATACGCACCACCTCAGCTTGGTTGAAGCCGAGCAGTCCGGTCAGCCCTTCCGCCCGATATGCCTCGGCGACGCGCTGCGAGATGAGCACGTCATAACCAGGTCCCTCCACGAAGTCGCCGAACCCCTGGCCATATAACTCCAGCTCAACACGATAGGGAGGCAGCCATGTCAGCATCCCCATGGGCTCGCCACACTGCGGGCACTGAGGAGGATCGCCGCGGTTGATGGGTTCGATCTTGCTGAACTTGGTGTCATAGGGCCCGAACATGCCGTCTTCGAGCACGAAGAACCGGGAGGAAGGCACCCGATCAGAAGCCATTCGGAAACCTCTTGAGCATCTCCTTGCGGCTGTAGATCTCGCGCAGCTTTTGCATGAACTGCGCTGGCGTCGCCTTGTCATTATCCCTGAGCCATTGGATGACCTCCGCATCCACTTTTCGGTGCCAGTCTTGGTAACCGCAGTGTGATTCCTCGTCCTTCGCCTTGGCGACGAAGCGCTTATCTCGTGGTGCATACATCCCACGCAGAGTCCTATGTTCCTCGAGCGCCTTGGCGATGGGCCGGGAGATGACGTGGTGGTTCTGTCCATTACAGTGGGGGGGCTCGCCCGAGGCTTCCGCCGCACTTTCCACTCCAGTGGATTCCTCGTCGGCGTCGGCGTTATGGCGCGCCGCTGAGTCCGCAGCCCTGAGTGCCTCTCGCTGCGGGGCTGGCCTCTCGGGCTCCGGCTCGCCCAGAGGCCCCAAGCGGCTCGCCTGCGGGGCATCCCCCGCCCAGAGGCCCGGCTCCCGCGTAGGAGGAAGGATTCGGTGATGGGGGCTGCGCGGGTACTCCTGTGCCTCCTGGCCAGGCTGCCCCACCATGGGAGCACCGTGACCTGGGCGGACGGGAGGAGGCGGGGGCGTCACAGCCGAGCCTCGGTGCAACTCACGCCCTGGTGCAGCGCACCCAGCAACGAGGAGGAGAAGCAGGAGAAGAGGCATGGCAGTGAAGCGATTCTATCCCGAGGTTGCTCGACGGGAGCCACAACCTCAAGGCTAGAGATCCGACGGATGGAGGAGGGCTGCTGGGCTCAGGGCGGACGATTCTGGAGCGCCTAGGCTTGTCCACAACATGGGCGAGCTTGGCCCCGGCGCGAGGGCCACCCCAGGCCGCGTGGTGTTGAGAGGGTGTTGAGGCAAGGCATTCAGGCAAGGCGGCCCAGCATCAGTCGGATCATCCCCAGGTAGACGAAGGCTTCGGACGACTCCTCTTTTCGCTCGTAGTCTCTGGCCAGGCGTCGTTC
>NZ_JAHXBF010000033.1 GCF_020103695.1 Hyalangium versicolor | reverse complement strand
CAACTTCGCCCTTTCGGCTTCGTCCTCTTCCGCAGCTCCGGACTCCAGTGAGTCCTTTCTGCTTCTTGAGGAGGGGCGCGGCTTCTACTTCGTTTCCGCCCGCCCTGTCAACCGGTTTCGGCTGACTTATTCAACTGTGTTGAGGCCTCGACTTCTTCCGGATCAGCGCTGCGTTCGCTTCGCTGTTCCTGTCGAGGGGGCGCGGCTTTTACTTCAGCTCCGCGTTCTGTGTCAACACCCTGTTTCGCGGCTTCATTTCACCGCTCAGGATTCGACACTGGCCCTGCTTCCAACGAAGCAGAATCGCCCACCGTCCACCGCAACGCCCGCCTGATTCCCGCCCCCGAACTTGGGGTCCCGCTTCGAGGTGTGATCGGCGGAGCCGCTCAAACCTGCGAAGTGACCGGCTTATCCACCAAGTGCCCGATCAACGCAAGTACCTAGTTGGACAAGCCCCCAGGTGCCTCGTGCTGCAGCTCCCTGGTGTGTAGGGAAACCCCGGCACACAAGGTGCCTATTTCCCGAACCACTTCTTTCAGCGCCAACGATCAGCCCGGGAGCTTCTCGAGCTTCATCATGGAGAGGTCCACCCTCCCGCGGCGGCAACGCTCCGCGACCACCACCGAGCGCAGCTCCTGGAACGCTCGCTCGAAGTCGTCGTTCACCACGATGTAGTCGTACGACGCGATCCCTCGCTCGATCTCCGAGCGAGCGGCCAGCATGCGACGCCGGATGGTCTCGTCCGAGTCCGTCTTCCGGTCGCGCAACCGCCGCTCCAACTCCTCCATGGAAGGAGGGAGCACGAACACCAGGACCGCATCGGGGTGCTTGCGCTTGATCGCCTGCCCGCCCTGGACGTCGATGTCGAAGACCGCGATGCCTCGGCGGGCCCGGGCCTCCTCCACTACTGATTGAGGGCTCCCGTAGAAGTGGCCGTGCACCTCGGCCCACTCGACGAACTCGCCGCGCTCGATCTTCTGCTGGAACGTGGCCACGTCCACGAAGTGGTAATCGATCCCGTCCTGCTCTTTCCCTCTCGGCCGGCGCGTCGTGAAGCTCACCGAGAAGATCGTGCCTGACTGCTCCTTGAGCAGCCGATGGGCCAACGTCGTCTTCCCCGCTCCCGATGGCGCGGAGAGGACGAGCAGCAGACCTGGATGGAGAGTGGTTGGCTCGGTCATTCGACGTTCTGCACCTGTTCGCGGATGCGCTCGACCTCGGCCTTCATCGAGACCACGCGCGCGGAGATCTCCGCGTGCTGGCTCTTGGAGCCGGTCGTGTTCACCTCGCGGTGCATCTCCTGGACGAGAAAATCCATTCGGCGGCCAGCAGGCTCGCTGCTCGCCATGAGGGCTCGGAACTGCTCGAGGTGGCTCGCCAGCCGCGTCACCTCTTCAGCGATGTCCGTCCGCTCCGCGAACATGGCCACCTCCTGCGCCAGCCGCTGCGGCTCTACCGCGACGCCTCGCGCGAGCTCCGCCACACGCTCCGAGAGGCGATGCCGGTACTCCTCCACCGCCTTCGGCGCGAGCGCCGCCACCTCCCGGCTCCATCCCTCGATGAGCTTCAGGCGAGCGTCCAGGTCCGCGTAGATGGCCTCACCCTCCGTCTGGCGCATCTGCTCCAGGGCGGTCAGGGCCTGCTCCAACGCCGTGTGGACGGCCTGGGTCGCCGACTCCAGATCGACCCCCTTTTCCTCGAGCTTCACCACGCCCGGCTGAGTGGCCACCTGCGCCCAGGTGATCTCGGCGGGCAGGCTGAGCGCCTCCGCTAGCTCCCTGAAGGCTCGCGCGTACTCGCGAGCCAGGCCCACGTCCACCATGGGTACCGTGCCCGACGCCGTCGCCGTCTGCCGCTTCACGAACAGCTCCACCGAGCCCCGGGCCAGCCGATCCTTCACCAGCTTCGACAGCACCGGCTCCTGCGTGGACAGCTCCCTGGGAAGTCGCGCCTTCACCTCGCAGAACTTGTGGTTGAGCGAGCGCAGCTCGACGGAGAACTCCTCGTCTCCGACCCGCGCGCGTCCGGCACCAAATCCCGTCATGCTCTTGAGCATTGCAAGCGTGGTAGGGGCTTTTCGTCATCAGGTCAAGCCGCCTGCTCGCTTCCGCTCTGGTAAGGTCCGCCGCCCCATGCCCTGGTACAAGCGGCTCGAGTTGTGGGCCAAGCTCCTGCTGGCACTCGTAGCCTCCCTCCTCCTCTGGCGGCCCGGTCGCAAGCGTCCCGCTGGCGCCGTCCTGCCTGCTCCCAAGAAGATCCTTCTCGTCCGGCCGGACAACCGGGTGGGCGAGGCGCTCCTGACCACCCCCCTCCTCAGCACATTGAAGGCTCTGCCGAACCCCACCCCCCAGGTGCATGTGCTCGTACATGCCAAGGTGGCTCGCGCGCTCTCGGGACATCCGGATGCCGACAGCGTTATTGCCTTCGATCGCCGACGGCTGTGGCTCGGGCCCCTCGCCCCAGGCATCCGCGCCCTGCGTCGCGAGCGCTACGACACCGTGGTGGACTGCGCCAACTGGAACGCGCCCTCCGTCACCTCAGCCCTGATCTCCCGGCTCGTCGGGCCAAAGGCCGTGGTCATCGGCCCACGGGTGTGGCCCGTCTCTCTCCTCCACTCCCTCTCGGTCCCTGCTCGTCCCGATACCCGCCGAGAAGCATCCCAGCGCGCCCATCTGCTCTCGCCCCTGACGCGGGGCGGCATCATCGAGACCCTCTCATTCCGCGAACCGAACATCAGTGACAGCTTCCGCGAATATCTGCTGCGGGAGACCCGCGAGTCCTGTGCCGTCATCAACCCTGGGGGGCGTCTGGGAGAGCGCCGCATCCCTCCTGAGGCCTTTGCTGCCGCTGCGCGGGCCCTGCTCGCCGTCGGGCGTGTGCCCATCGTCACCTGGGGGCCGGGAGAAGAAGCTCTTGCCCAGACCGTCCTACAAGGCGCTCCGGGTGCTCGCATGGCGCCTCCCACCAACCTGGATGAGCTTGCGGCGCTCATGCGCGCCGCTCGGCTCACTGTGACCAACAACACGGGCCCGATGCACCTGTCCGTCGCCGTGGGCGCTCCAACCCTGGGCCTCTTCCTCCGCATCGACATGGAGCGATGGGGCCACCCCTACCCGCCGCACCAAATGGTGGATCTCACTCCCCTGGTCGATGCGGGCTCAGGCCTGGAGGAGCGCGTCTCCGAGGTGGTCCGTGACTTCGCTACCCGACTCACCGAGCCCCCCTCATTGCCGCAACGGACGTGAGCTCCCTGGAACCAGATCCGGGACTCCGTCCTGGATGGGCCAAGTGAGCCGACACCGGAGACACCAGATCTCGCCTCGGGGCTCGTGAAACTCCAGCAGCCCCTTGCAGACCGGGCACGCCAGCACCGCCTTCAGCTCCTCGCTCAGGGCCACGGGCGCTCTAGCCTTTCCCGCCCTCACGTCCCGTGCGCTGGGCAATCTCGGTGGTGCTGTGGTTCTTGGGATCTCCAGCGACCGCAGTGCGCCCACCGTAAGCTCGTACCTCGTCTGCTTCCGGGATGGTGTCCGGTGTGTAGTCCGTGCCCTTCACATGCACGTCCGGCTTCAGCACCCGGATGAGGCTCCTCACGTTCGGCTCATCGAAGAGAACCACTCGATCCGTGCACGCGAGCGCTGCGACCAGTTCCGACCGCTCGGATTCCGGAATGTACGGCCGCCCAGGCCCCTTGTATGCCCGTGTCGAAGCATCCGAGTTCACTGCCACCACCAGCACGTCCGCCAGTTCCTTCGCCCCCTGCAGATACCGCACGTGCCCTACGTGCAGCAGATCGAAGATGCCGTTGGCCAGCGCCACCGTGCGTCCCTCCGCACGCCACCGCTCCCGCTCCTCCACCACCTGGGCCAGCGTCCGAATCTTGTTCAGCGTGCTCATCGCGCGCTCCTCAGCTCGTCGAGCAGCTCGTCCCTCGACACCGTCGCCGTGCCCTGCTTCTGCACCACCAGCGCGCCCGCTACGTTCGCCAGCCTCGCGGCCTCTCCGAACGTTGCTCCCGCCGCCAGCGCCAGCGAGAAGGACGCGATCACCGTGTCCCCCGCTCCCGTCACGTCCACCGCCTCCTTCGCACCGTGCACCGGGATGATATCCACCCCACCCTTCGCATCGAAGAGCATCATTCCGTGCCGACCCCGCGTCACCAGCAGCGCCTTGCACCCGAGCCGCTTCACCGTCTCGTGCCCCGCCTCCCTCAGCTCCGCCTCGTTGCGCACAGGACGTCCCGAGAGGACCTCCAGCTCTGGCTCGTTGGGCTTGCACACCGTGACGCCCGTGAACGACGCCAGCGAATAGCGACTGTCCACGCAGACCGGGAGCCCGTCTCCCGCCAGCTTACGCAGCACCTCGCGCACTTCGTCCCCCACCACTCCCGCGCCGTAGTCGGAGACCACGACCGCGTCCACCTCTCTCGCAGCCTCCTCCACGAGCCGGGCGAGTGTCCGCCGCACCCTGGGAGGAAGAGGCCCCCGCTGGCCTCGATCCACTCGCAGCATCTGCTGGCGGGTCGTATTGATCCCTCCCGCCAGGATGCGCGTCTTGGTCTCTGTCTCGAGCCCCTTCGCGGAAGCAGCGCTGAGGCGGATACCGGTCGTTTCGAACAACTGACGGAGTTCTCGACCCGACTCGTCCGCGCCCAGGACTCCGACCGCTGTCACCTGCCCCGAGAGAGCCCGGATGTTCGCCGCCACGTTCGCTCCCCCTCCCAGCTTCACCTCGGAGGATTCGTACCGAACGATGAGCACCGGTGCCTCGCGGCTCACCCGATCCGTCTGACCATAAATGTAACGGTCGGCGACGAGATCCCCGACCAGCAGAACCCTCCTGCGCGCGAAGGTCTGTGGAAGCTGGAGCAGTGCGCGGGACGCACGGGCGGTCGAGGCTGCGGCCATGGCGGCGCTTTGTCCCACAGCCTCTCGCACCTCTCAAGTCAGCTGGGAACGTTCCTCGCTCAGGTGAGCCCCAGCGCCTTGCGCAGCAGTTCCTCGCCTTCGAGTACTTCCACGCCCAACCGAACCGTCCAAGCCTCGAACTCCCGTGGCAGGCGCACTGCGTCCTTCTCGGTCGTCACCACCCTCGCTCCCAGCCTTACTGCCCGCGCCTCGACCTCTCGGAGCTCGCTGGCTGTGAAGCGATGGTGATCCGGGAAAAGGGCTGCATCCAGGATGCGCACTCCGAGCTGCCGCAACGTGCGCAGGAAGTTCCCCGGACGGGCTAGCCCCGCCAACGCCACCACGGAGACTTCCGACAAGGCCTCCGGTGGGTGCTGCGCTCCGGTGGGATCCACCCAGGCCGTAGGCACGTAGCGTGTCCGGACCTGTGGGCCCGGCAGTGGAGTCAGTGGTGATACGGCGGATGTCGCAGTCCGGACCCAGAAGAGTGTGGCCCTGTGCAATGCAGCGAGCGGCTCTCGCAGCGGGCCCCTTGGCAGCATCCTGCCGTTTCCGAAGCCTGCTGCTTCGTCCACCACCACCAGATCTTCGTCCCGTGCCAGGCGCCGGTGCTGGAAACCATCGTCCAGGAGCACCACTTCGAGGCCGAGCTCATCCCGAGCTCGACGCGCTAGCGCTCGTCGATCCGCTCCCACCAGCACTCGGGCCTCCGGACACCGGCGCGCCAACAGAAGCGGTTCGTCTCCTGCTTCCTCTACCGGTGGCAGCGGGGCCGCTCCCGTGAAGATGAGAGGCTCCTTCGACCGACGCCCGTAGCCTCGCGTCAGGATTCCCACCTTGCGCCCCTCGCGAATCAACATCCCCGCAAGGTGCAGCACCGCTGGTGTCTTTCCCGTGCCTCCTACGTTCAGGTTTCCCACGGAGATGACTCGGAGCCCTTCGACTCGCTCCCCGCTCAGAACCCGCGCGTCGTAGAGCGCACCTCGCAGCCGGACCCCCAGCCCGTAACCCCAGGACAACGCCGTTACCGGGGCCAACAGCATGCGCCGATCCCAGGACTCGGGCTCGGATGGATAGAAGAGCCGCTCCACTGCCGTGGGCGCTTCTCGCGGCTCCTCTCGAGCCAGTTCGGAGTTCACCTGGCGCTCCGCGCCTGCTCGTAGAGCGCCAACACGTCCTCGGCAATACGCTGATTCGAGGGGTGCTCCACTCGGGCACGTCCTTGTGACAACGAGGCGGCCACCACCGCCTCGGGCGAAGGCTGTTCGACTCTCACGTCCGATAGAGAGGGCAAGGCGCCCTCCTCCACGGCCACGACCCGGACTCCGCACGCCCGAGCCTGCGCCGCCGCTCTCCCGCTCCAGTCGTTCCCCAACCCCAGAATCCACACCTCGTCGAGCGCCTGGAGCCACCTCACGAATGCGTCTCCTTGCTGATATCCCGCGAAGGTGACCCATTCCTCGAGGCGGTGCTCGTGCACCTGCTGCCGGACCTGCTCCAGCAATGCTCCGTCACCTACCAGCACCAACCGTGCCTCCGGCCGCGTGCGCCGGAGT
Source organism: Hyalangium versicolor (assembly GCF_020103695.1). Taxonomy (GTDB): domain Bacteria; phylum Myxococcota; class Myxococcia; order Myxococcales; family Myxococcaceae; genus Hyalangium; species Hyalangium versicolor. Next base: position 110,791 of record NZ_JAHXBF010000033.1, on the reverse strand, counting down.
TCTGCGAAAGCCGTAACTCCCAGCGCGTGTCTCCTCGACGCCTGGAAGGTCGACACCATCCCGATCACCGGAGCGCCCGTCAGGCCCAGCTTCGCTCGGAGCGCTTCCCGGTCCTCCGCAGGCCGGAACCGAGAATCCACGAGCGGGGGCAGCACCTGCACCCTCCGCCCCTCGAGCCGAGACACGTCCGTCGCCGCGGGCACCGTGTACGCATCGGCTCTCGGGAGCGATGATCTGAGCGAACGTGGAGCATGAACCGAGCGGATCAGCACTGCTTCCCGTGGCCTCGCCCAGCGCGCGATGAGGTGATCGTGGGTGAAGTGCGCATGCACCACGTCGACGCTTCTCCTTCGCAACAGGCGCATGTCCTGCAGCACTGCCCACGGGAGCGACTTCACCGACAGCTCCAGCCCTCCCGCGTCCAGCAGACCGAGCGCCTCGAATCTCGGCACCGCAGGCTCCTCCGCAGCGACCTTCCTGCGCCGCCGGTCCACCGCGACCGCTACCTCGTGCCCTGCCTGCCGCTGCGCCAGTGCCAGCAACGCCACGTTCTCCGCAGGCCCGCTCCAGAACGGACTCGCCAGCAGGTGCAGGATCTTCATCGATGCTCTCCTGCCGTGGAGCCCTCCGCCAACCGATGCTGGCCTGAGCCCGAGCCGCTCTCTCGGAGCAGCGAGAGGTAGAGGTCTCGAAGCGCGTGCGCCTCGTGCTCGATGCCGCACCGGGTTCGCGCATGCTCGGCCGCGTTGCGTCCTACCTCGCGAGCCCGCTCCGGCTCTCGCATCAGCATGTCGAGCAACTCTCGCAGCCCCTTCACGTCTCCTGGCTCGAAGAAGAAGCCCGTCCGGCCGTGCTCGATCAGCGTGTCCAGGTACTTCAGCCGGCTCGCGACCACGCAGCATCCGGAGGCCATCGCCTCCACGTGCACCAGCGAATACCCCTCCACATACGAAGGGTGCACCAGGAGGGTGAACCCCTGATACCAGGGCTGGATCACCGACTGCTCTCCCGCGAGCACCAGGCGCTCACCGAGCCCATCGCTGAGAGAGTCTACCCACTGCTTGTCCGGCCCTTTGGCCAAGCCGACAAGAACGGCCCTCCACTCCGGATACACCGGCAGCAGCGGCCGGATGGCCTCGATGAAGTCCCCCTGCCCCTTTTCCTTCCGGATCCGCCCCACCACCCCTACCCCGTAGCGCCCACCAAACCCCAGCTTCCGCCATGCCTCGTCGCGGTCCACTGGCGGCTGGAACCGTCCCAGATCGACGCCATGACCGACGATCGTCGAGGGCATCGCCATCGCCTCCGCAACCTCGTTCGTGAGCGCCACCAGGGCATCCGCGCTCCTTGCCAACCAACGCGTGTATGCGGTGGGTGCCCTCGCTGTGTGCCGGGTGAAGACCAGCTTCACCTGCCGCCCCAACAACCTCAGCAGCACTCCCACCAGCAACTCGTTGTTCCGGTGCGCATGCCAGACCACGGGCTCGCGACGAATCCGGCCCAGTAGTTCCCCCCAGCGAATTCGTGGCATCGAAGAGCCGAGGTGTGAGCCGATGATTCGCGTCTCCAGCTCCCGTGCCAACTCCGGCACCACGTTCTCCACATGGCGAGAGACCCCCGTGTACCTCCGATGGAAGTGAGGGTGGATCACCAGGGACATGGAGCCCTCACCCTGGCCCTTTCCCAGAAGCCTCGGCCGGATTCTCGAAGAGTTTCGCCATGTGCTCCGCGTTGCGACGACTCGCTCCCGAGATCTTACCCACCACTCCGCGTGCCTGCTCTCCCAACGCATGCATCCGCTCCGGATGGGCGAGGAGCTCCGAGACCCTCTCGTAGAGTTCCTCCGCATTCTTCACCTGGATGCCTCCCCGGCCCTCCAGCACCTGCACGCTGTCCCGGAAGTTGTCCATGTGTGGCCCGAAGAGCACCGGCTTCCCCTGCCCCGCTGGCTCCAGGATGTTCTGTCCTCCTCGCTTCGTGAAGGACCCTCCCACGAAGACCAGCGTCGCCAATCGGTACGCCCGCGACAGCTCGCCGATCGTGTCCAGCACCACCACCTGCCCGCCCTCCCGGTTCTCCTGCGAGCGCAACCCCACCGTCAGCCCCGCCTCCCTCGCCAGCGCTGAGATGCGCCCCGCTCGATCGATGTACCTCGGCACGATCACCAATCGCAGATCCGGATATGCCGGCAACAGCCTCCGGTACACCCCCAGCAGGTGCTCCTCCTCTCCTTCGTGCGTGCTGCCCGCCATCAGCACCCGCGCGCCCTCCACCAGCCCCAACGCCCGCCGCAGCGCCTCGTCCTCCTTCGCTGGCGGCACCGCGAGCGCGTCGAACTTCGTGTTGCCCGTCACCCAGACCCGCTCCGCTGGCGCTCCCAGGCCTCGCGCCCGCTCGGCCTCTTCGTCCAGGCGCATCAGGAACAGGTCCAGGTCTCGCAGCGGGTTGCCTATCAGCGAGAAGAACAGCCGGTACCGTCCCTCGTTCTTCGGCGAGAACCGCCCGTTGGTCAGCACCACCCGGGCTCCGTTCCGCTTCGCCGCCCGGATCAGGTTCGGCCAGATCTCCGTGTACTCCAGCACCAACAGGTCCGGACGGATGGCTCGCACCGCCCGGCGCGTGGCTCCCCAGAGATCGTACGGTGCGTACACCACTCCGTCGATCTGCTTCGCCAGCCGATCCCGCGCCATCAAATAGCCCGTGTTCGTCGTCGTCGAGAGCAGGATCCGGCAGCCCGGGAAGCGCTCTCGCAGCGGGCCGAACATGGGCGAGAGCGCCAGCAGATCTCCCGCGCTCGCCCCGTGCAGCCAGAGCAGCGGTCCCGAGCCCGTCGGCAACGTCCCCGGAGCGTAGAAGCCCAGGCGCTGCTTCAGCCCATGGCGCGTCTTCCGGTACACCGAGAGCACCGGGAACAGGACCGTGAACAGCACGTAGCTGGCGAGGATGTACAGGAGGCGCATGGGCGCGCCGCGTCCTCTATCAGATGCCAGAGCCTCGCGGCACCACACGTACCGGACTCGGGACGATCCAAGGCCTCCACTCCGAGCCGAACAGCCTCCCTGGGGCCTGCACCCACACCTCGATCTGCACCGCCCCCTCCTCCGTCAGATCGACCGAATCCCCGTCCGGCCGGAGCCGACCCGCTCCCCAGACTTCCACTCGGACGGCCCCCTCGGGATGTGGGGGCAGACGGACTGTCAGGACATCCCCAACCCGGGCCTCGCGCTTCTCCGTAAGCGGTCCTTCGAGCGCGAATCCCGTGGGCTCTCCCAGCGCGCGGAAGGCACAGAGGGCCTGACCGCTCGCCAGCGCTCGAAATACCTGCGCCTCCGCGGCTCGGGGATCCGTCGAGAGCGGCTCGGGAAGCGCAGCCGGCGGGAGGTACATGGCCAGCGAGCGGAAGACATCCTCGTAGCGCGGCCATCCATGCGCGTCATGCGAGCACAGCGCCAGCCGAGGCCGCTCCCGGGTGAGCTCCAGCAGCCGCTCTTCGCTCGCAGGCTGCGGCGTCACCAGCAGCATCACCCCGTGCAACGGATTGCTGAAATACGCCCCCGCCGCCGGTATCAACCGCGAGAACGGGCTGCGCAGCGCTTCTCGGAAGAGCGAGTCCGCCGAGTACAACTCGAACCCCCGGGCCTGGCGGGCACCCTCCGGATCCTTCCACGGATTCTTCTTCTGGACCGGGTGCGCCAACACGCTCACACCGCCCGCCGCCTCCACCGCTCTCACGCCCTCCTGCCTCGCACGCGCGCCGTCCAGCGGAGTCTGCATGCCGAACGCCACCAAGTGCCCCGATGGCGTGGAGATCTCCACCGCTGGCACCATCAGCACTCCGTTGATGAAGGCCGGCTCACGCGGGGCAAAGTCGTTGTGGTCCGTGAGCACCACGAACTGGAGCCCTGCCGCTCGCGCCGCCGCCGCGACCTCCTCCACCGTCCCATGCCCATCCGAGCGCGTCGTGTGCACGTGGAAGGCGCCACGCGGCCACTCCTGCACCCCGGCCTGCGCCGGCACCACCGGGTAGTCCACTGTCGCGGCCGCACAGGTGAAGAAGCCCGCGAACCCCAAGAGCAACAACATGAGCCCCACGAGCGCCCGAAGCCCCTTGCCCACTGCCACTGCCGGCTTCATGCCGCTCCTCGCTCGGCCCCCGAGGTCTGCAGGTTCCACAGCGCCGCATAGCGGCCTCCTGCCTGCAGCAGCTCCGCATGGGAGCCGCTCTCCACGATGCGTCCCGCCTCCATCACATGGATGACGTCCGCTCCCGTCACCGTGGTGAGCCGATGCGCGATGACCAGCGCCGTACGCCCCGGCAACACCGCAGCCAGCGCGGCCTGCACCTCGCGCTCGCTCTCCGGATCGAGGCTGCTCGTGGCCTCATCCAACACCAGCACCGGCGCGCGCGAGAGCACAGCCCTCGCGATGCACAGCCGCTGGCGCTGTCCTCCGCTCAGCGTGACGCCTCGCTCCCCGATGCGCGTCTCATACCCCTGGGGCAGGTTCCGAATGAACCCATCCGCGTTGGCCACCTTCGCCGCCGCCTCCACCTCCTCGAGCGTCGCCTCTGGCCGGCCAAAACGCAGGTTGTCCAGCACGCTGCCCGAGAAGAGCAGCGGCTCCTGCGTCACCAGCGCGAACTGCGCCCGGACGCTCGCGGCCTGGTAACGGTCCGCGTCCACTCCATCCAGCAGCAGTTGTCCCGCCTGGGGCTTCTCGAAGCGCAGCAGCAGGGACGTCACCGTGCTCTTGCCGCCGCCACTCGGCCCCACCAGCGCCGTCACCTTGCCCACTGGCAGGTCCAACGTCAGTCCCTCCAACGCCCGGCGCTCTCCATAGGAGAACCGCACCTCCTTCATCTGGATGCCCTGCCGAAGCAACGGCGCGGGGGTGACTCCGGGCGGATCCTCCACCGGGTGCCGTAGATCCAGCAGCGCGAAGATCCGCTCGCCCGAGATGCCCGCCTGCATCGCGAACTGCGTGACGCGCCCCAGATCCTTCACGGGCTGATAGACGAGGATCACCGCCGTCACCAGCGAGAGCAGCGCCGCCGGCTCCATCGCCTGCATGGCAGCTGCGTACGCCAGGGTCCCCGCGAGCGCCGCCGCCGCGAGCACCTCCATCATCCCGGGCACAGCTCCTCTCGCCCACGCCGCGCTGACCACCGCCTTCTCGTGGGCCTTCGTGTGAGCCGCGAACCGCGCCAACTCCGCCGCCTGCCCGTTGAAGGCCTGGATGGTCCGCAGGCCGCCCAGCCCCTCGTGAAGTTGCCCCGCCAGCTGCCCCAACTGGGCCTGTCCCTCCCGCGTCCTTCGCAGCGCCTTGCGCGTGAGCCGAGAGGCCGGAAGCGCCGCCAGCGGAATGACCAGGAGCATCACCCCACCAAACAGCGGGCTCATCGACAGCGCCACGCCCCCCAGCACCAACACCTGGAGCGAGTCCCGGAGGTACGAGCCCACCGTGTACATCGCCGCCCACTCCACCGCCGTCATGTCCGTGGAGAACCGGCTGAGCAGATCCCCCACCCGCTCCTTCGAGAGCTGCGAGGGCGACAGCGCCGTGAGCCGCAGGAACAGTTCGCGCCGCAGATCCTTCACCACCCGCTGCGCGAACAGCCCCATGAAGTAGAACTGCCCCAGGTACCCCACGCCCTTCACCGCCCCGACGAGCACCACCACCAGCGGGAAGCCCCACAGCGCCGCCTCGCGCGGCAAGTGCGACAGCCAGGGCACGGAGACCGCTCCGCCAAAGCCCTCCGAGCCTCCCGAAAGCAGGAACCGCAGCGCCGGTCCCATCAGGTACGCATATGCGCCCGTCCCCAGCCCCAACACCGACATGCACGCGAACGCCGCCACGAGCACGCTCACGTGAGGCCGGCCGTAACGCAGCAGGCGGAGCAGCACCGCCGACACGCTCATCAGCGGCCCACCTTGCGCAGCGCCGCCTTCGCAAGCTTGGAGTTCGGGTTGTTCTCCAGCACCTTCAGCAGCTTCTTGCGCGCCGAGGTCGCATCCGCCACGTCATTGTCGATGATGGCCGAGATGATCTGCGCCCGCTCCAGGTACGGGTTCAGCGAGAGCGCCCGCTTGACCACTTTCTGCGCCTCCTTCGCCCGATCCTTCAGCGGCCCCAGCGCCGCGTGGTACGTGGCCCAGGCCAGATACGAGTAGAACTCCGGCTCGCGCGAGTTGAGCGCCACCGCCTCCTCGAAGAGCTGGAGCGCCATCCGGTAGTCCTTCTTCCGCAGGTACGACTCCCCGCGGCGGATGAGCACCTCCGCCTCCACGTTGATCGCATTGACCCGGCCACCCACCTCCAGCTTCGACAGCAGGTACTGCAGGTAGGCCTTCCGCTTGTCCTCCGCCGAGAGCACCCGGTACGCCGCCGACAGCTTCTCCTGCACCGAGTCCAACAGATCCTTCAGGTCCGACAGGTCGTACTCGGCGTAGTTATCCGGGTGAAACTTCATCGCCGTCTCGTGGTAGGCGCGCTCCACCGCCTCCATGTCCGCCGCGATATCCAACCCCAGGCTGTGGAAGTAGCTGCTGGTGATGATCTTCACCGCGCCCTCGCGCAGCGGCTCCGCCAGCTCCGCCGGCATCGACTTGCGCTTGCGCGGAGCGATCACCTCCGGCACCGCCGCGAGCGCCGCCCCCTCCGTGGCCACCGGCGTCGGTGAGAACGTCACCGCCCCCGTCAGCCGGAGGAACCACAGCAGCGAGTACCCCCGCCGCAGATCGCCTCGGCCGTGCGCCAGCAGGTCCCTCAGCAGCAACCGGCCGTTGATCTGCATGGCGATCTTCAGATCTTCCGTATCCAGCCCCAGCGCCTGCAGATCCTTGGCGAACTCCGAAGAGCGCACCGGGAACTCTCCCAGGTACCTGCGCAGCGGCCCCGCCAACACCTTCAACGGCATGGTCCTCCGCGCCCCGTGCAGCACCGGCGCCAGGGCGGGGATCTCCACCGTGGCCACCTCTCGCTGGAACTCGTCTCCCGAGTAGAACGCGAACCGCCCCTCCCGCATCCCCACCACCTGCGCCAGCCGATCCCGCGTGTAGTCGCGCAGCAGCTCCAGCAGATCCTCGCCCGCCGCCTCCACCCCCGCATCCGCCAGCGCCGCGCCAATCCGCAGCCCCGAGCCCAACGCCTGCACCACGATCTCCGCCTGGGCCTCCGTCACCACGCCCCGATCCTGCAGGAACGCGGGCAGCGCGTCGGGCCGCGCCGAGGAGTCGTAGCTCACCGCTCCGCCCCTGGAGAAGAACACCCGACGGGTCAGATCCCGGTACGCCACCACCAACACCCCGTCCCGCCGGTGCCGGTAGATGAGATGCACCAGCTCCGGCAGCGGATAGCCCTTGAGCTCCCCTGTCGTCACCGCCGAGCGCGCGAGCATCGCCTGGATACCTCGCGTAGGCGCCACCGTCTCCGCCGCTCGGACCAGCTCGTTGATCTTCTCCGCCAGCTCACCCGGCTTGAGCGGGTCCTGGACGTAGGCGTTCACCTTCAGCCCCAGCACCGCCGCCACGCCCTTCGCCTTGCCCAGGTGCCCCTTGTCGATGGCCACGATGGGAACCCGCCCACCCTGGGTGTGGTTGCGAATGAGCTGCCCCACATGCACCCCTTCCAACCGTGGAAGGTCCACCCCCAGCACCACCACATCCGGGTTGCCTGCCACGAAATGCTCGATGGCCGACACGGCGTCCGCCACCGCACTCACGGCGTAGCCCGCCTGTGAGAGCAGCGCGGTCAGGTGCTCGAGCGTAGGAGGATGGCTCTCGGCCAGCAGGAGCGTCTTCAAGGGCAGGCCGGAGTCTACACATTTGCTCGCCCGCCTTCAGTTACGATGCGCGCCCCCGATGAACTCCCCCCCGCAGATCCTCGTCGTCACCGGTGAGGCCTCCGGCGACGCACACGCCTCCGAGCTCGTCGCCGCCCTCCAGGCTCGCCGCCCCGACCTCCGATTCTTTGGCATGGGAGGGGCAAAACTGGCCGCCCGGGGCGTGGAGCTCCTCTATGGAGCCCACGAGGTGTCCGTCATGGGCATCACCGAGGTGGTCCCCAAGATTCCCCGCATCCTCCAGGTCCTCCGAGGCATTGCCGCCGCCGCCGCCGAGCGCCGCCCCGCCTGCGCCATCCTCGTGGACATCCCCGACTTCAATCTCCGGCTGGCCCGAAAGCTCAAGGCACTGGGCATCCCCGTGGCCTATTACGTCTCGCCGATGATCTGGGCCTGGCGCCGGGGCCGGGTGAAGGTCATCCGCCAGCTCGTGGACCGGATGCTCTGCATCCTCCCCTTCGAGGAGCCCTTCTACCGGGACTCCGGTGTGGACGCCCGCTATGTGGGCAGCCCTGTCGTCGAACAGGTCCCCGCCCCCGCCAGCGCCGCGACGTTCCGAGAGCGGCTCGGGCTGTCCGCCGACGCCCCCACGCTCGCCCTGCTACCGGGTAGCCGGATGAGCGAGATCCGCCGCTTGCTGCCCACCATGGTAAGTGCCGCCAAGCAGCTCGCCGCCGAACGTCCCGGCCTGCAGATCGTCGTCCCCGTGGCGCCCACCATTCCGCGCGAGGAGGTGGTGTCCCGCTTCGAGGGCAGCGGCCTGTCTCCCCGGCTCGTGGACGGCCGCGCTCCCGAGGTGGTGGGCGCCAGCGATGCGGCCATCGTCGCCTCCGGGACGGCGGTGCTCGAGGCGGGGCTCATGCAGCGCCCGCTCGTGGTCGTCTATCGCGTCTCGCTCATCACCTACCTCGTGGGCCGGCTCATGCTGAAGGTCGCCCACGTGGCGCTGGTGAACCTGCTCGCGGGCCGACGGCTCGTGCCGGAGCTCCTCCAGGGAGAGATGACGCCCGAGCGCATCGCCTCGGAGGTCCGCCGCGTGTGGGATCCAGGCCCACCCCGTGAGGAGATGCTCCGAGGGCTGGAAGAGGTGCGCGGCCGGCTGGGAGGTCCCGGCGCCGCCGAGCGGGCCGCGGAGGCCGTGCTGGAGTTGCTGCCGCCCCTGGCCTCCAAAGTTTGAAGTGACATGGCCCTGGCTCTGCTATGTCCCGCCGCGCCATGAATCGCGCGCTGGTCTGTATCCCCACGTACAACGAAGCGGACAACCTGGAACCCATCACCCGGGCGGTGCTCGCGGCCGAGCCTCGCGTGGACATCCTCGTCGTGGATGACAACTCGCCGGATGGAACCGGGAAGATCGCCGACACGCTCGCGGCCAAGGAGCCGCGCATCCGCGTGCTGCACCGCGAGAAGAAGGAAGGCCTGGGGCGTGCGTACCTGGCCGCCTTCCGCTGGGCGCTCGCCGAGGGCTACACGTACATCATCGAGATGGACGCGGACTTCAGCCACGATCCGCGCTACCTGCCGAGCCTGCTGGACGCAGCCGAGGCCGGCGCGGACCTGGTGCTGGGCTCGCGCTACGTCACCGGCGGCGGCACGGTGAACTGGGGTGTCGGGCGGCAGATCATCAGCAAGGGCGGCTCGCTCTACGCGCGCACCATCCTGGGCGTGGGCATCCATGACCTGACGGGCGGCTTCAAGTGCTTCCACCGCCGCGTGCTGGAGGGCATCGGGCTCGATCAGGTGCAGAGCACCGGCTACTCGTTCCAGATCGAACTCACCTACCGCACGCTCAAGAAGGGCTTCACCGTGCGAGAGGTCCCCATCGTCTTCGAGGACCGCCGCGTGGGCCAGTCGAAGATGAGCCGGAAGATCTTCCTCGAGGCGCTCACCATGGTCTGGAAGCTCCGCCTGACGGTGTGACGCGGATGGGGCCTTACCTGACCCACTTCCTCGTCTCTCTGTCCGCCGTCTTCTTCGTGGTGGATCCCGTGGGAGTGGTGCCCATCTTCCTCGCCATCACGGCGGGGGACTCCGCGGAGAAGATGCGCCGCACGGCGCTGAGGGCCTGCATCGTGGCCAGCGGCCTGCTGCTCTTCTTCGCCATCTTCGGCGGGCTCATCTTCCAGGTGTTCGGTGTCTCGCTGGGCGCGTTCCGCGTGGCCGGGGGAATCCTGCTGCTCATCACCTCGCTGGACATGCTCCGCGCACGACCAACGGAGACGCGCACCAGCCCCACCGAGGAGCAGGAGGGCGTGGCCAAGGAGGACGTGGCGCTCGTGCCGCTGGCCATGCCTCTGCTCGCCGGCCCCGGCGCCATCGCCAGCGCCATGGTGCTCATGGCCAAGGGGGAGACGCTGCTGATGGCCGTGCCGGTGCTCGCCGCCATCGTGCTCACGTTCGTGGCCGCCTACTTCATCCTGCGCGCCTCCCACCTGGTGCAGCGCGTGCTCCGGCAGTCCGGCGTCGCCATCCTCGAGCGCGTGATGGGGCTCATCCTCGCCGCCATCGCCGTGCAGTTCATGGCCGACGGCGCCAAGGATCTGCTGGGGCTCTGAGCCGCCTCAGGCCCGCTGCTCGACAAAATCGAGGCACTCCTCGCCAGACTGGTGGTACGAAAAGGTACGACGCCATCGCAGCCCCGCTTCTCGGGTCCGGGATCCATGAGCCTCTCCCCTCCTCCGCCTTCCACGATCGAAGGCTCCGCGCCCTCCGCTTCACTGGAGAGCACGAGGCGGGCACGGCTTCTGCGCCTCCTGTTCGATGCGGCGGGGTGGGTGGTGTGGCTCGCCGCGCTGCGAGCGCTCTGGCGGAAGATGGATCTTCCCGTGGGCTTCTATGACGAGGGGATCCTGCTCACCGATGCCCAGCTCCTGCTGGCCGGCAAGCTTCCCTATCGCGATTTCTACTCCAACTACCCGCCCGGCGTGTTCCTGCTGCTCGCTGGGATGTTCAAGCTCTTTGGCTCGTCCGTTCTCGTCGAGCGATGGGTCGGAGTGGTGGCGCGCGCGGCCGCTGGACTCTGGGCCGGCCGGTTCGGCGGACAGGTGGTGGGGAAGCCCTTCTCATCCCTGACGGCCGGATTGGTCACGCTCTGGCTGGCGGCGTACCGGGACGATGCCTACGCCTACATCCTCGCGGTCCAAGGCGTCTTCCTGGCGCTCGTCCTCATCATGCGAGCCCAGGAGCAGGGCGGACGAAGCGCGTACGTGCTGGCAGGTGTGGTGCTGGGGGCCGTGAGCTGGATGCGTCACGACCTGTTCGGGATGCTCGTGATGGCCCTGGCGGCAGGAGCCCTGCTCGTGGCGCTGAAGCAGCGGGCCTGGCGCCCCGAAGTGCGCTCCGCGTGGGCCTGGCTGCCGTGGCTCGCTGCTGGGGTGGCGCTGACCGTCATTCCCTTCTGGGGGACGCTGTTTGCGCTCGTGGATCCCCGGCTGGTCCTGGAGGACCTCGTCTTCGACCAGGCCCGATACGTCCTGCCCGCACGCGATCTGCCCATGCCTCCCCTCCTGCCCCTGGCCGAGGGGCGCGGCATGCCCTTCCCTCTACCGCTCGTGCTTCATCTGCCCTTCGAGAGTGCCGTGGGGAGCATCGCCATCGCGCCCCTGCTGGTTGCGCTGGCGGTATGGAGGCCCGGCCGCACCGGAGCCCGGGGCCGGTTCGGCTCAGCGCTCCTCCTGGCCTTCTCGCTCGCGGTGATGCCGCAGATGCTCGGGCGCACGGACCTCTTCCACGCGATATGCACCATCGCTCCCGCCATGGCCGTCTTCGGTCTCTGGGTGGAGCGGCTGAGCGATACCACCGTGTGGAGATGGCCCCTGGCGCTGTGCCTCTTCGGCGCGCTCCTGTTCCCCGTCCGCGGACTGCTGCTGGCTCCCGCCTATCCGCTGCCGCCCGCGCTCCCCGGCTTCGAGCGCGCCAACGGTCGCGAAATCTCCGCCGCCAGCAGCCGCCAGGCGGTGCTCGAGTTCATCCAGAAGCACACCCACTCTCCGAAGGATCCCATCTACATCGGCCTGCAGGACCACAGCTACGTCCTGGTCAACGAAGTGGACCTGTACTTCTTCGCCGATCGGGTGGGTGCCACGCGCTACATGCAGTTCGACCCGAACATCGTCAACCGGCTCGATGTCCAGCAGCGCATGGCCGAGGAGATCGAGGCCTCGGGCACTCGCGTGGCCATCCTCTCCGCGCTCACGAAACGCTCCGTGGAGCCCAACGACTCAGCCAAGCAGGGCTCGCACTATCTCGATCAGTATCTGCGCGAGCACTTCCAGGCGGTCCAGGAGGCACCGCCCTACGTGATGATGCTCCGACGAGACTGAGCACTCAGTCGCTCACAGCCGCCCAGCCGCCCTCGGCCTTGCGCCGGATCACTCCCTGGGGAGTGCCATTCATCGACAGCTCCTCCGGCCCCGCGCGCCGCGCGTCGTACGCGTACCCGTCCGGAGTCTCCTGCAGGTAGAGCACCAGCCCCTGCCGCTGGAGTTGCCGCACCACGTGGAACTCGTCACCGCCACAGTCCGGAGAGTCCCCCACGAAGAAGCGCTCGAGCATCCCCTCCTCGGGCCTGCGCACGAAGACGGCCACGGAGACGGGCTGTTCCCGCCCCTCGGAGATCAGCTCGGCGATGTGCTGGGAGGGCCCCGGCTCGCTCAGCAGCGTGCGGACCAGCGCGCACTTGGCATCCTCCTGCGGGAGCTCCTGGACCTGGGCCGTGGGAGCCGTGTGAGCACACCCCACGATCGCGAGGCCGAGCGTGGTGGTGAGAGCAAGGCGGTTCATCCGTCTGTTCCTCCAGGAGGGCATCACAGCTTTCTCCACTGCGGGGCGAAGGGGGCGTTGGTCAGCACCGGATCGTCCACCGAGATGATGTACTCGGCGCGGCGGTTCCCGGGCTCGGCGGTCTCGTCCGGCGTCACCACGTGGGGCGCCTGCTCTCCGAAACCCTCGAAGAAGATGGGCAGCCGCGCGCCGTGCTTGCGGAAGTAGGTGGCGATGCTGCGGGCCCGCTGAAGCGACAGCTCCCGGTTGGTGTCCGTGCCTCCCACCGTGTCCGTGTGGCCCAGGATGTACAGGCGCAGCGCGGTGACCCGCTCGTAGCGCGTGATGGCGGCCTCCAGTTGCTTGAGGCTCTTGTCCAGCTTGGCCTGCTCCGCCTGGGGGATGTCCGCGCTGCCCGAGGGGAAATTCACCTCCTCATGGGGGATGTCCAGCCGCCACGGGAACAGGTCCACGCTCGTGTAGAACTCCGAGGTGTCGAAGGCCTGGACGGAGATCTGCATCACCTTGCCGTCCAGCTTGTCCCAGGTGATCTGCACCGGAGTGCCCGCGGGCTCGCCCTGGAACTTCACGTCCCCGTTGAGGGCATACCGCCCGGTGTCCATCAGCACCGTCACCTTGGCGTGCCCCGCAGGCCGGGACAGCGTGAAGCGCAGCGTGCGCGCCTCCAGGTCCAGGTCCTCCTTCGTCACCTTCAGCTTCAGCGGCCCCAGCAGCTCGGTGTCGAAGGACAGCGGCATCGTCCCCGGCTCCACGCCCTTGCCCTTGAAGCGGATCGTCAGCTCCCCGTCATAGTGGAAGCGGCCCTCGGGCTGCTCCAGCGGCAGGGTGCGCGTGGTCCCCGGCGGCCCGTTCCCCTTGAATTCGAACGTCTGCCCATCGGAGCGCTTCAGCTTCACCTCGTAGCCGGTGATGGGTTCCAGGATCTGGATCTGCAGAGACGGAGTCCCTTTGCCCAGCGCCACCCGGTTCTCGGCGGAGACCTGGATGGCATCCCCCGCCAGAGCAGGCAGGGAGGCGAGGAGGAGGCAGGGCAGGAGGAGGCGAGCAGTCATGGGTTCGTCGACCTCGGACGTGCCGGGCGAGGGGCAACAGCCCCCCCGCTCGTGGATATTCCTTGGAGGTGCGACGGTAGGCCGTCACGCGAATTCAGGGAATGGGGCGCCCGAGGTACGGGAAATGGTGGGCAGTCCACACCTTCACTCCCGCCACTCTTTTCCAGGAGGGTGCTGCCTGCTCCCCTGCTCCTACCCGAGGCTCAGGAGACGCCCACGAGGGTGATGCCCTCGGACTCGGCGGCCTTGAAGAGGTGGGGTGCGTCCAGCAGCACCGTGCGGCCGGCCTCCAGGGCCAGCACCTTCGCCCCCACCTCGCGCATGACCTCCAGCGTGCGAGGCCCCGCCGCGGGCAGATCGAAACGCAGGTCCTGCCCGGGCTTGCAGCGCTTCACCACGACCGCGCCCTTGCCGCCCAACTTGCCACCCCGGCGGATGGTCTCGTCGGTGCCTTCCACGGCCTCCAGCGCCAACACGTGTCCGTTGCGGACCACGACTGTCTGCCCCACATCCGCCTTCCCGAGCAGCCCCGCCACCTCCACCCCCAACGCCACATCCTTCTCCTGCGCAGGGTGCAACGCGGGCCCTGCCAGCAGCCCCACCGGGCAGAGCACCTGGGACAGGTAGTCCGTGGGCGCGACAATCGTCACGCCGTGGGCCTCGAAGTAGTCCGCGATGGCTCGCAGCAGCGTGTCGTCCCGAAAGCTGCGCAGCCGGGAGATGATCTTCACTGCGCCCAGATCCGGCCGGGCCTCCGTCAACGCCTTCACCCGGCCGATACCACCCGCCATCGCCGCGCGGGCCACGCCGGCCTTCTGGAAGGCGCGGACGATGCGATCCACCTGCCCGAGCCGCACCCACGTGAAGGCCGTGACCTCCGCCTCCAGCGCCGGATCCGTCTCTCCACGGTGCGCCACCGCGATGACCTCCAGCCCGCGGGCGCGCGCCTCGCGGGCAAAGAGGAAGGGCAACTGACCGTTGCCCGCGATGAGGCCTATCCGCTCCACAGCGTCAGCCTAGCGTGTCAGGCCGCGCTTGCTCTGGTTGATGAACTCGAGGAAGTGGTCGATCTCCGGCTGGCCGGCGAACTCCGCCTTCAGCCGCGCCACCGCCTCCGCCATCTGCAGCTTGGAGCGGAAGAGGATCTTGTACGCCTCTTTGATGCGGCCGATCTGCGCCTCGGTGAAGCCATGGCGCTCCAGGCCGACGATGTTCAGCCCCATCAGCTCCGCCCGGTCTCCCTGGGCCATGCAGTACGGAGGCACATCCATCACCACCATGGCCCCGCCCGCCACGAAGGCGTGCTTGCCGATGCGCGTGAACTGGTGGACGGCCGACAGCGCCGAGATGATGACGTGATCCTCCACGAGCACGTGTCCGCCCAGGCCGGCGCTGTTGACCAGGATGCAGCCATTGCCCACCACGCAGTCATGGGCCACGTGGCTGTTGGCCATGAAGAGGTTGCGGTTGCCAATGCGCGTGACGCCGCCGCCTCCCGCCGTACCGATGTGCAGCGTGGTGAACTCGCGGATCTGGTTCTCGTCGCCGATGACCAGCTCCGTGTCCTCGCCCGCATACTTGAGGTCCTGCGGCGCCGCTCCGAGCGAGGCAAACTGGAACACGCGGTTGCGCTCGCCCAGCGTCGTACGCCCCTCGATAACGGAGTGGGGACCTACGCGCGTGCCAGCTCCAATCCGCACCTTCGGCCCGATGACAGTGAACGGTCCGATCTCCACCGTCTCGTGGAGCTGCGCGTCCGGGTGGACCACCGCCGTAGGGTGAACCTGCGCCATGACTTCTCTCCTTCCATCCCGCCCGCTCAGGGCGCCGGCTCCTCGGCGGATTGAGCGTTCTTGTCCACCACCGTGGCCAGGAACTCGCCCTCGGCCACCTTCACTCCGTCGACCGTGGCCGTGCCCTTCGTCTTCCAGATCACGCCCTTGTGGCGGATCACTTCAATGCCCAGCTGTAGCCGATCCCCGGGGAGCACGGGCTTGCGGAACTTCGCGTTGTCCACCCCCATCAGGTAGGTGACCTTGCTCTCCGGGTCCATGTTCTCGCTCTTGTAGGCGAGAATGGCCGAGGCCTGCGCCAGCGCCTCCAGGATGAGCACTCCCGGCATCACCGGGTGCCCTGGGAAGTGGCCGTTGAAGAAGGGCTCGTTGATGGTGACGTTCTTGTACGCCGTCAGCTTCTGTCCTGGGACGATCTCCACCACCCTGTCCACCAACAGGAACGGGTAGCGGTGGGGCAGCAGCCGCTGGATCTCTCCAATGTCCATCACTTGCCCTTCTCCTTCTCGAGGCTCTCCACCCTGCGACGCAGGGCCCTGACTTCCTTGAGCAGATCTCCCAGCTGGCTCGCCGCCGCCGAGGCCTTCAGCCACTCGCGGTGAGGTATCGCCGGACTGCCAGAGACGATCTGCCCGTCCTCCACGTCATGCGCCACACCGGACTGGGCTCCCACCTTCGCGAGATCCCCCACCCGGATGTGGCCCACCACTCCCACTTGCCCTGCCAATACCACGCCGGTGCCCAGCTCCGCCGAGCCGGACACGCCCGCCTGCGCGCAAATCAGCGACAGCGGGCCCACCTTCACGTTGTGCGCGATCTGCACCAGGTTGTCGATCTTCGTCCCGCGCCCGATGATCGTCTCGCCCAGCGTCGCGCGATCGATGCAGGTGCAGGCCCCCACCTCGACATCATCCTCGATGCGGACAATGCCCGTCTGGGGGATCTTGTAGTGCTGAGGCCCATTGTCGGCCTCGGCGTCGAAGGCGAAGCCGAAGCCGTCCGCGCCCACCACGCACGAAGCGTGGAGGATGACGCGCGAGCCCACCTGGCAGCGCTCGCGCACGGTGACGTTGGGGTACAGGAGGCAATTCTCGCCGATGCTCGCCTCGGGGCCCACGTAGGCCCCCGGGTAGAGCACCGAGCGGGCCCCCACGCTGGCGCCCTGCTCCACCGTGGCACCCGCCATCACCGTGGCCTCCGGATGCACGCGCGCCTCGGGGTGCACGTGCGCCTGGGAGCTCACCCCCACGGCGGGCCGGGATGGAGCATGAAAGAGCGTGAGCAGCCGGGCGAAGGCCAGGTGCGGATTGGGCACCCGGATGAGCGCCAGCCCTTGTCGGGGCGGCGCGTCCGAGCCCACCAGCACGGCGGAGGCTCGCGTCGCCTCATAGTCCCGGCGGTACTTCGTATTGCCGTAGAAGGACACGTCCCCAGGCCCCGCCTCGGCGAGCCCGTTGAGACCCTGGATGAGCAGGCCGGCATCCCCAAGCAGCTCGCCCCCAACATGGGTGGCGAGCTCTCCGAGCCGGCGCGGCGTGGACGTGCGATTCACGGAGATCCGGGCCCCTTACTTCTTCGGGGCGTCCTTCGCCACCGGAGCGTCTTTCTGCGCCGGGGCGGAGGACTTCGGCAGCGCGTTGTAGCTGCGCATCACTTCGTTGGTGAGATCGTACTGCGTCTGCGCGTAGACGAGACCCGAGTCGCGCTTCTCGAAGACGAAGGTGAAGCCGTCACGCTTGGCGATCGACTCGATGACCTGGTCGATCTTGCCGATGATGGGCTCCATCTCCTGGCGCTCGCGGTTGGCGGCCTCGGCGCGGTACCGGTCCCACTTCTGGGTCAGGTCGATGACCTTCTTCTGGAGCTCCGAGGCCTTCTGCATGCGCGTGTCCTCGCTCATCGCGCTGGCCTGCTTGTCGAGAAGCTCCTTCTCCTTGCGGAGCCCCTCCTGCTCTTTGTCGATCTCCTTCTGGCGATCGTCGAGCCACTTCTGGAGGCGGGCCTTGGCGGCCTTGCCGTCCTCGACGTCCAGGAGGACGCGCTGGTAGTCCACGTAACCCAGCTTCATGTTCTGCGCGGAGGCAGCGAGCGGGAGGGCAAGCGTCAGGGCGGCGGCCACGGCCGCCAGGGTGCTTCGAAGCGACATGTCAACGGCTCCTAAGGGGGTGTTACTGGCTCCGACGTCCGCCCTTGGCGGTTCTTCAACACCCCCCTGGGTAGGGGGCGCCCGGAGCACCGGGGAGGACGCCTTATCAGAAATCAGAAGAAGTTGCCGATGGTGAACTCGAACTGGTAGGGCTCGTCTTCCGGACGCTTGCTCAGGGGGAAGCCCCACTCGAAGCGCAGGGGGCCCACGGGAGAGAACCAGCGGAACCCGAACCCCACGGAGTGGAAGAGACCGAGCGGCACCTTGTCCTGCCGATCCTGGAAGAGGCGCTCGTTGGCGGCGTAGGCGTTGCCCGCGTCATAGAAGAGCACCCCGCGGATGCCGGCCTTCTCGAAGACGGGGAACTCGAGCTCCAGGTTGAGGATGAGCTGCTTGTTGCCACCCGTGCGGAACTCGGTGACGGTGGCGTCCGGGTTGTCCGAGCGCGGCACCGTGAGCGTGGGGCTGATGCTGCGCAGGAAGTAGCCGCGCACGGTGTTGATGCCGCCCAGGTAGTAGAGCTCGGAGATGGGCAGCGGCTTGTCGGCCTCGAGCTGCTGGATGTAGCCGATGGTGGCGTTCGTCTTGAAGACCATGCCCAGCGGCATGGGGAAGTAGAGGCGCGAGTAGGCCGTGTAGCGGGTGAAGAGGAAGGTGCCGCCCAGCAGGCCAGGGGCGAACTCCACCGAGCCGTAGTGGATGAAGCCGCGCGAGGGGAACAGGCGGTTGTCGCGGCGATCGAAGGACAGGGACAGACGCGCGGCGCTGGTGACGCCGCTGAGGAACTGGTTGGCCAGCAGCACCGCGCCCAGCGAGGTGCCCGCCTCCACGTTCACGTACTCGCGCGTATAGCCCACGGTGCCCAGCACGTCGTCGACGAACTGGTAGCCCAGCGAGACGCTGCCGCCCGTGGAGCGGCGGATGAAGCCGTCATAGTCCGCGTCCACCCGGTAGAAGTCCGCCGACAGCAGGTACTGGGTGTCCAGGAAGTACGGATCGTAAAACGAGAGCTGGACCAGGGACTTCAACCCGGAGATCTGCGCCGAGGCCGACACGCTCTGGCCCCACCCCAGGAAGTTGTTCTGGGACACCTGCGCCGTGAAGATGAAGTTCTCCACGTTGGAGAAGCCCAGGCCCACCTGGAAGGTACCGGTCGCCTTCTCCTTCACCTCCACCTGGAGGACGATCCGGTCATCCGCGCTGCCGGGCTTCTGGGTGATGTCCACCGTCTCGAAGTAGCCCAGCGCGGTGACGCGCTCCTTGCTGCGGCGCACGCCCGTGCCGTTGTAGAGCTCTCCCTCGTAGACGCGCATCTCGCGGCGGATGACCCGGTCCCGCGTCTTGCTGTTGCCGATGATCTCGATGCGCTCGATGGTGACCTGAGGACCCTTCTGGATGTCGAAGGTCAGGTCCACCGTCTTCTCGTCCGCGTTCACCGACGTGACGGGGTTGATGTTCGCGTAGGCGTAACCCTCGTCGTAGTAGACGTCCGTCAGCGCCAGGATGTCCTGCGAGAGCTTGGAGCGGTTGAAGCGCTCGCGAGACGCCGTGGTCATCTTCGTCGCCAGCTTCTCCTTGGGGACGATGAGATCACCACCGAAGTCGATCTTGCCGATGTCGTACGGCTCGCCCTCGGTCACCTTGAGGGTGATGTAGATGTAGCGCTTGTCCGCCGACAGGGCGATGGAGGGCTTGTCGATGCGGACGTTGATGAAGCCGTGGTCGTAATAGGTCGCCTGCAGCACGGCGAGGTCGCGCTGGAAGGCCTCCTCGCGGTAGGTGCCCTCGCCCGTGAGGAAGGAGAAATAACCGCCCTCCTTGGTGACCATCACGCCCTTGAGCTCGTCCACCTTCACCTGCTGCGCCCCGACGAAGGTGATCTCCTTCACCATCACCTTGGCGTGCTCGTTGATGACGAACACCACGTCCACGTTGGCGCCGTTGTCGACGGGATCGAGCTTGTAGGAGACCTCGGCCAGGAAGTAGCCCTTCTCCACGTACTTCTCCTGGATCTTCTTCACCGTGGAGCGCACGGCCTCCATGTCCAGGATGGTGGCGGCCTTGACGTCGATCTGCTCCTTGAGGTCGTCGTTGCTCAGCTCGTCGTTGCCCTGCAGCCGCACCGCGCGCACCGAGGGCCGCTCCTGCACGCGGACGACGTAGGCGATGCCCCTGGGCATCTGCTGCACCAGCAGCTGAACATCCGTGAAGTACCCCAGCCCCCAGATGGCCCGCAGGTCTTCGGCCGAGCGCGTGGGATCGAAGGTAGAGCCCTGCTTCGTAATCAGGGCGCGGCGGATGGCCTCGGACTCGACGCGGCGGTTGCCTTCGATGCGGACATCGAGGACGCGATCACCCTGCTCCCCGGCCGCGGGCAGCTCCTCCACCGGGGCATCCGCGGGGGGCGTGGCGGGGGCAGGCGGCTGTGCCGCAGGAGGCGTGGCGGGCGTACCCGTCTGTGCCTGCGCCAGAGCACGGCACGGAACGAGCGCCCACAACATCAGCGCCATCAGCGGCAGGAGTGTCTTGCGAGACAGAACGGGAGACCTCAAGGGAGAGTCGGCCTGTAAAGGGCGGGGCAATCTACGGGATAGGTTCGGCGTCCCTCAATCCAAAAGCGCGGGATGTAATGTCTCAAGCATCCGTTACCTGCCCGCCTGCAAGGCGTAGGCGGCGCGGCATGGAGCGGGCGAGCGTCTCGTTGTGGGTCACCACCACGGAGGTGATGCCCAGGTCCCGATTCACGTCCCGGAGGAGTTGGTGGATGCCCTCGCCCGTGGCCGGGTCCAGGTTTCCGGTTGGCTCGTCGGCCAGCAGGATGGCGGGCTCGAGGACCAGGGCGCGCGCCAGGGCCACGCGCTGGGCCTCGCCACCGGACAGTTCGCCGGGCTTGTGGTCCACCCGGGCGCCCAGCCCCACCCGCTCCAGCAGCTCGCGGGCCTTGGCGTAGGTCTTCGTCCGATCCGCCCGCTGGACGAGCGCCGGCATGGCCACGTTCTCCAGCGCGGTGAACTCGGGCAGCAGGTAGTGGCTCTGGAAGACGAAGCCGATGGTGCGGTTGCGGAACTCGGCGATCTCCGCATCGTTCATGGAGAAGACGGAGCGCCCATCGCACAGCACCTCGCCGGCGGCGGGCGCGTCCAGCGTGCCGATGACGTGGAGGAAGGTGCTCTTGCCCGCGCCGGAGGGCCCGACGAGGCTCACCAGCTCGCCGCGCTCGATGTCGAGCGAGACGCCGCGCAGCACGTCGATGCGCTTGCCGTGCAGGAAGTAACTCTTGAAGACGTTGCGGATGGAGAGGAATGCCATCGCCTACTCCGCCTTGAGGCCTTCGACCGGCTCCACGCTGCTGGCCTTGAGCGCCGGATAGATGGATGCCAGGTAGGTGACGAGGACCGCGATGACCACGGAGAGGATCGTCTGTACGGGCTCGATCTTCACCGGGAGCGCGGGGATGTAATAGACCTCCGGGTCCAGCTTGATGCCGACCTTCTCGATGAAGAGGCACCAGGCCAGGCCGGACAGCAGGCCCAGCAGACCACCGGCCACGCCGATCTGCAGGCCCTCCGCGAGGAAGATCTTCACGATGCCCGCGTCCGAGACGCCCAGCGCCTTGAGGACGGAGATCTCCTTGCGCTTCTCCAGCACCAGCATGATGACCGTGGCGACAATGAGGCCCGCGGCCACGACGATGATGATGGAGAGGATGATGCCCATCACCAGCTTCTCCAGCCGGAGCGCGGAGAAGAGGTTCTTGTTCATCTCGCTCCAGTCGCGAGCCCGGTACGGGTAGCCGCCCAGCTTGCGCACCACGTCGGCGGCGATGCGCCGCGCGTCGTCGATGTCCGCCACCTTCAGCTCGATTCCGGTGGCGCCCTTCACATTGAAGAACTGCTCGGCCTCCTGGAGCGAGATGTAGACGAACTTGGAGTCGTACTCGTACATGCCCGAGTAGAAGACGCCCGCCACCCGGAATGCGCGGTTCTTCGGGAGAGGCCCGGTCGGGCCCAGCTCGGTCCCCAGCGGGGAAACGACATTCAACCGGTCACCCACCACCACCCGCAGCGAAGCAGCCAGCTCCCGCCCGAGGATGATGCCGGGCAGCACCTGCTCCTGGGCCGGCTTCGAGGGCTTGCCGATGATGGGATCGATCTCTTCCTCCTCCTCGGCCCCATCCTTCGGGGCCGGCGGAGTCGCCCCGCCCGCGGGCTTGTCATCCAGCATGGGCGAGCCCGGTCCGCCCGGCGCACGCTTGGGCAGGATGAGCTCCGGCTTCGTCAGGTAGTCCAGCGAGCCGCCCGGCAGCATGTACGAGGGCAGCTCCGTCACCTCGCCCACCGTCTTCGGGTCGATGCCCTTGATGACCACGCCGTCCACGTTGCCCTCGGAGGCAATCATCACCTGGTTCACAATGAACGGGGACTGGCCGATGACGCCGCGGACCTTGGTGATCTGCTCCATGAGCTTCGGGTACTCGGGGAGGTCTCCCGCGTACTTGCTCACCACCGCGTGCGCGTAGGTGCCCAGGATCTTCTGCTGCAGATCGATCTCGAAGCCGCTCATCACCGACAGCACGACGATGAGCGCCATCACGCCCACGCCGACGCCGCCCACGGAGAGCGCCGTCATCATCATGGTGGGCGACTGCTGGCGCAGCTTGAGCTTGTTGAGCGCCTGGGCCGCCGCGAGCGGATCGGCCAGCCCCAGTTCGCGGATGCGGGTGCGCTCCACCGCCGCCTCCACGGCTCGGATGATGCCGTAGATGATGAGCGGAGGAACGATGCCCAGCAGCAGCACCGCCATCGTCCCCAGCAGCAGCGACGGGCGGAACACCGCCACGTGGCGGCGCGCGACGAAGAGCTCGAAACCCGAGCGCAGATCCAGCCGGCCACTGCCCGCGGCGATGAAGCCCGAGTTGATGCCCAGCACCAGCATCAGCACCAGCAGTCCGAACACCAGCCAGTACGCCAGCTCGGGCCGGCCGAGAAGGCCCGCCACATACGTCACCTCGCGCAGCCGGTGGCCCAGCGCGAGTTGGAGCGAGCCCACCCGCTCCATCAGCGTGAGGACGATGGGGATGGGCAGGCCCAGGTAGAAGACGCCAATGGTGGCCTCGGGCATGGACAGCCGCCGGGCCCGCGCCGCGCCGATGGCTCCCGACACGAAGGCCACGCCGCAGGCCACGATGAGCGCGACAGCGAAGGCCCACGGAGGCGCCAGTTGGAAGCCCGAGCCGGACTCACCGCCCTCCGTCACGCCACTGGAGAGCGCCGTCTGCAACAGGATGAGGACCAGTTCGGCCAGCAGGACACCGCCGCCGTAGGCGCCCAGCGTGCTCCAGTAGAAGTCCCGGTAGCCCGCGAGCCGAGGATACAGCGTCGCTCCCGCCGCGGGGCTCGGGCCTTCGGCAGGGGCCGGCGCGCGCTGAATGCCCGCCGCCAGGAGCCCCCACCCCGCCAACCACGCGAGGACACCGGCCACCAGGTACTGCGTGCCACTGATGGGCAGTGGATCCTTCAACCCAAGCTGGGCTGGCAGGAGCGTCAGCGCGTTGAGGGTCTGCAGCAGGCTGCCCCACCCCATCACCGAGAGCCCCAGCGAGCTGGCCACCTCGGCCCACGCGCCGGAGCGGGAGATGGCTATCCCGAGCAGCACGAAGCCCACCGCGGCGACGAGCGCGCCGCTCCACACGAAACCCCAGCGATAGACGGTCTGCCGTTCGGCGCTTTGCACGAGGACCCTTGGCTACTTGGAGAGCGGCTTCAGAAGCGGGAAGAGGATGACGTCACGGATCGATGGCGCATCCGTGAACAACATCGCGACCCGATCAATCCCGATGCCCTCACCGGCCGTGGGCGGCATGCCCTGCTCGAGGGCGCGGATGTAGTCCTCGTCGTAGTCCATCGTCTCCTGCTGGCCGCGCTGCTTCGCCTCGAGCTGGCCCAGGAACCGGCCCTTCTGGTCCAACGGATCGTTCAGCTCGGAGAAGGCGTTGGCGATCTCGCGGCCGGCGACGAACAACTCGAACCGATCCGTGATTTCCGGGTTCTGGTCGTTGCGCCGAGCCAGCGGGCTCACGGAGGTGGGATACTGGGTGATGAACGTGGGGTGGATGATCTTGCCCTCCACGTGGTGCTCGAAGAGGGCGCCCACCAGCTCCCCATGGTTCATGGTCTCGACGGCGCGGCGCTCGGCCTCGCCGTGGGTCGTCTTGAGCAGTTCCTGGCGCAGCCGGTCCGGGTCGACCATGTCCTTGTCGGAGAGCCCACTGCCCACGGCCTCGCGGATGGCCTCGGCCATGGGAATGCGCTTCCAGCCCTTGCCGAAATCCAGCGTGTGCCCCTGATAGGAGACCTTCGTGCTGCCGGTGACCGCCTGGGCCGCCTCGGAGAGCATCTGCTCGGTGAGGTCCATCAGGTCCTCGTACGTGGAGTACGCCTGATAGAACTCGAGCATCGTGAACTCGGGGTTGTGCCGGGTGCTGATGCCCTCGTTGCGGAAGTTGCGGTTGATCTCGTAGACGCGATCGAGGCCGCCCACCACCAGGCGCTTGAGGTACAGCTCCGGAGCGATCCGCATGTACAGATCGATATCGAGCGCGTTGTGGTGCGTGGTGAAGGGCCGCGCCGCCGCACCCGAGACGAGCGGGTGCATCATCGGGGTCTCCACCTCGATGAAGTCACGGGTGTCGAGGAACTCGCGGATGAAGCGCACCAGCTTGTTGCGCTTGAGGAAGGTCTGCTTCACCTCGGGGTTGGAGATCAGGTCCAGGTAGCGCTGGCGGTAGCGGATCTCCACGTCCTGCAGGCCGTGCCACTTCTCGGGCATGGGGCGCAGGGACTTGGTGAGCGGGGTGAACTTCGTCGCGGCGAGCGTCAGCTCGTTCGTCTTGGTACGGAAGACGGTGCCGGTGACGCCCAGGAAGTCACCCAGGTCGCAGAGCTTGAAGGCCTCGTAGGCGTCTCCGAGCGCGTCCTTCTTGAGGTGAATCTGGATCTCTCCGGAACGGTCGCGGAGCTTGATGAAGGCGGCCTTGCCAAAGCCGCTGCGGGAGATGATGCGGCCAGCCACGGTGTACGTGGTGGGCGGCCCCTTCTCGAGGTCCTCCGCGGACTGCGAGCTGTGCTTCGCGTGGATCTCCGCAGCCAGGTGCTCGGGGCGGTAGCCGTTGCCGTACGGGTTGAAGCCCGCCTCGCGCCACTTGCCCGCCTTGTCCAGGCGCTGCTGGTAGATCTCCTGCTCTTTGGACCCGAGGTCCGCCTCAGCCACCTTATCGGTCTTGTTTTCGGTCTCAGCCATGACGCGCCCTTCCAAGGGCGCGGCACCGTAGCCAAGCCCACCCCGAGACGCAACGCATCCTGTGCGCTCGTGTCCTGAGGGTGTCGTCGGAGGTTGCCCGACCTACCCGGGAAGGAGGGTTTCGGGCTCGGGGCGCTCCTACGACGCGGACATCACCAGGAAGGCGGCCACCGCCGCTGCCAGCAGCAACGGGATGAGTATTTCCACAGGGAAGCGGTGGTACACGTGGGCCAGGTGCAGCTTGCGCAGGCCGAACCGCCGCTCCCGCTTCACCCGGTTCATCACCAGCGAGGCCATCATCGGGGGAGCCGTCTCGCGCTCCACCTTGCGCACCCGCTGCACCGTCTTCGCGTAGCGATCCCACCCGGCCCGGCACTCGTCGCAGCCGTCCAGATGCGTGCGGACCGCCTTCGCCTGCGGCTCTGGCAGTTCCTCGTCCGCGAGCGCGAAGAAGAGGGCCCTCGCTTCCCGGTGGTTCAGTTGCGGTTCCACGTCGTCAGTCTCCGCTGAATCCCACTCATTCCTCAAGCCGTCCCAACAGATCCGCCAGCTTCTCCCGCGCCCGGTGGAGCCGGCTCTTCACCGTCCCCTCCGGTAACTCCGTGATTTCGATGATCTCCTCATAGCTGAGCCCCTCGATGTCTCGCAGCGCCACCAGCATCCGCGCGTCCGGTTCGAGTTGGGAGATCGCCCACTGCACCCTCGCCCGCTCCCGTGCCGACTCCAGCGCCACATCCGGAGTGGGTGGGGCTCCCAGTGCCCCCGAGAGCGCATCTTCTCCCACCTCCTCGTACTCATCCGAGCGGCCCCGGCCTCGGCGCTTCAGGTACTTGAGGCGGTTGATGCACTGGTTCTTGCTGATGCGGAAGATCCAGGTGGAAAGCTTCGAGTCCTCGCGGAACCTGCCGAGGTTCTGGTGGACGCTGACGAAGATCTCCTGGACGAGATCGTGCGCTTCCTCACGGTCGCCCACCATGCGGACGCAGAAGTCGAAGACGCGGTCCTGGTGCTCGCGAACGAGTTGCTCGAAGGCCTCGGGGTCGCCCCGGCGCAGCCGCGACAGGAGGACGCGCTCGCTCGGCCCTTCTGGAGCCCCGGCGCTCACCGATGCCTCCTGTCCGATGTCGAGCATTTCGCTCGAAGGCACCTGTGGCCTCCGTAACCAGTCACCCCGGGCACCCCTCCGAGCCTACTACATCGGCTCCGGCCGCCCTTTGCCCCCATGGACAACGAGGCGGCCGGCAGGTTCCCAAGCGCCTCATCCTGCTGCGGACCCACATGCCGGGCAGTGAACGTCCCGGTGGTAGCATCGCCCGGTCAGGAGCCGACAAGAAGAGTCCTTCATGAGTTGGCGCAAGGCGATGTTGCTGGGGGTGCTGCTCCTTCAGGCAGGCTGTCGGGAGGAGTGGGCAAGGGCGGCAACATTGATCGGGCCGTCGCCAGGGACACCCGGGAGAACATGCCTGAAGAGCCGTGTCCGAACGGAAAGACCGCAAAGTGGGTCTGCCCTCTCAAGGACCCGGACCCTCAGAAGTGCCGGTGGACATGCGGCTGAGCTGGCGAAGGCTTCTCCCCATCGCCGCAGGTCTCCTGCTGCCACTTCCACTCATCCTCCTCCGAAGTGCGATCGTTGACCCACCGGCAGCCGTCTCCACCGTCAACGGCAGACCCGTCAGCCCGATCCTCACGAAGGACGAGAAGCGAAAATTGCCGACCTTTGAGCGCTCGTGTCGGAAGCGAGCAGACTGCGATCCTCCTCTGGTGTTACCGAGCACAATGGTTGGGGGATCCGGGCCGTCAAAGGATCCGGCTGTTTGCCGGGTAGCGTTCTTGCAGATGAGTTGCATCCCTGCAGCGAGCCGGATCCTGGCCGTGCGCGCTGGTTGAGGTAGGCAGGGGCCGGAGCACGGGGCGCTGGGCGCCCACCGCCACACCCAGCGGAGAAAGTGCTCTGGAGCGTGAATGCAGCACGCTCCAGAGCGGGGCTCCGCAGGAATCGAGAGTGAAAGAGCGGAGCAGCCAAGGAATCGTCCGAAGCGCCATCGACGTCAAGCTCCGGGCTGAGAAGCCACCGAGCGTGGAGCAGGTGCGCCCCAAGCACTGCCCATGCTGCGGCGCGGCCAGTTGCCCAATAGGAGGGCGGGTGGTGCTGCAAGGGCACGGCACTCGGGAGCGCCAGGTATGGGGGCCGTTGAGTGTGGGAGCCGCCCCCCAGGTGCACCTGCTTCGAGTCAGGCGCTAGCGATGCATCCGGTGCGAGGCGGTGGTGACGGTGGTGCCAGCGGGGGTGCTGCACAAGAGGTTGTACTCGGCATCGGTGATCGCGCTGGCCCTGGCGCTGTTCGGGCTGTTGCTACTGTCGCCGTGGCAGACGCGCCAGCGAGTGAGCCCCTGGCAGGTGGTGGGAGCAAGCTCCAGCGGCCGGTGGCGGACGCTCAAGCACTGGTGCCAAGCGGTCGTGGAGGGGCGGCTGTGGCAGAGCATGAGGGGGCGGGTGGCACAGGGCCCCGTGCGTCAGGTGGCCCACAGGAGCGCCTCGGCGCTGTCGGGTTACGCGCTGCCCTCGCCCCAGCCTGTGCCGCTGGTGGTGCAGGTGTTCCACGGCGCCGCGCTCGCTGCATGAGGGCAAGCCGGTGGTGCGGGGCCGGGCCCCAGCCTGCAAATCCTGCCTACCTGACAGGTTCCCTGCTCGGGTACAGAGGTAGTGTATAGGCAGGGCGGCGGGCTGCCCATAAAAGGAAGACGCCTGTCAACGCGGCCTCATCTGCACCGGATGGTGCGGACGGCCCTGCCGACTCGACGATCCTCAAAGTTGCCCCCACGGCTCCTTCTGTGCGGAGGGCCTCAATGGTCCGTCGTGCCTCCCCTCCTGTACGCCGGGAGATTGCCCACCTGAGAAACAGTGCGTTCACTTCCGAGAGCGCATCTCGGCATGCATGAACGTAAAGGAAGCAAACTGCCAGCAGTCTCCATGCCCATCCGGGCAGGAGTGCACGTTCTCCTATGCGCCTGGAGAGGAACGGATCGCGATGGAGTGCGTCCAGCCATGCGATGAAGCCCATCCCTCGTGTGCGGAGGGCTCCATCTGCTTCGCAAGTAGCTGTCGGCGACTCTGTGACGCCGACAAGGCGGACAGTTGTGACCCCAGCGAGCTATGCGTCTTCCAGCCAGATGACCAACGCTCGCTGTGCTACCCACAGCGAGACTGAAGCTTTCACTTCAGCGCTCGGTCCTTACGGCGCTCAAGCGTGCTATGCCTCGACAAGCCACCATGGCGCAGCAGCCGCGAGTATCAGTGGACATCAATGATGCGGCCCTGCCCATCAACCGCATACTCCGTTCCAGCGTCCGGGATAAGGGAGTCATCGAGACCACACCGGGAGAGGATGGGGGAGAAGTTGATGAAGAACAGATCATCGCTAACACGCTGCATGAAGATGTCGTAAGTGTCCCACCGAGACAGGCACCAGGCGACACGCTGATTGTCCCCGCTTCGTGTCGTTCCAGGCGGCAGAAAATCACTCATCGCTACTGCGAGCGCCCGTGACATACGGCCATCTGTATGGATGCCGTCCTCGTATGAATGAGGGAATTGTATCTTCTCGCTCGCCCCAGCAGGGGCTCTCAGCGCCTTCTCATACTTGTAATAGCCAAAGTACGAGCATCCGGGTAGCACCGCAGAGCAGAAAAACAGAAGGAGATAGTGTCTCTTCATTTTCTGTTGCTCGCTTGAACCATTTTCGGTCCGCCCGAGGGCCTCACTCAAGCCATTCCATCCCTTCGAACAGCTTGATATCTCCGTCATCGTCCGCCTGTCCAATGGATACCCACTGGCCGTCTCGCAACGCTGTAACAACCCGCGTTGCGTTGTTATAGTTATAGGCTTTGCACGTGCCCCTTCTGTCGCGAAAGAACACCATGAGCTGGCGTTCCCTGAGCTGGTGAGTTACCGGATCAACG
The DNA here is from genome assembly GCF_020103695.1 of Hyalangium versicolor. Lineage (GTDB taxonomy): Bacteria > Myxococcota > Myxococcia > Myxococcales > Myxococcaceae > Hyalangium > Hyalangium versicolor. The sequence goes on along the minus strand of NZ_JAHXBF010000033.1, from coordinate 81,919 downwards.
AACCTCACGGGATTCCAGTGCGCCTTGCTACTTGTATCTCTCTTCGAGAACCCTTGAGGATATGGATGCGTATGGTCACCGCCGAGCAGCACCGCATCTCCGTGCATCGGGTCCCTCAGCGCTCGGGGCATCTCGCAGTATTTCGTACCACCTGCTTTGTCCCCTCCGATGTTGGAGAGGTAGCTGAGGAAGTATCCTCCCCCCGAAACTGAGTAGTAGTGGAGCGCGCAGTACTCAAATCCGTAAGCACGATTGGAAGCACCGGGCTGATTCATCATGAGTTCACACGCCTCAGCAGCCAGTTGCCCCAGCGTCTCGAACGGCCCCGCCAGCGGCCCATCCACCTCGAGCTGTCCTTCCGGCAACCGGCGCACTCGCACGTTCGGGTTGGGCGTCGCGCATCCCAGCAGCCCGCCCAGCAGCCACAGAAATCCAGTCCAGCACAACCTCTTGAGCATGCCCCTCCCCTAAAGAGCTGAGGGGCATCCTAAACTAAATTCAGTCCACGGAGGCGTTGCGGTTGGGGTTCTTCACCCCCAGCAACTGCGCGGTGATGAAGTCGTCCAGCGACCCGTCCAGCACCGCGTCCACGTTGCCCGTCTCCACGCCCGTGCGCAGGTCCTTCACCATGCGGTACGGCGCCAGCACGTAGCTGCGGATCTGCGAGCCGAAGGAGATGTCCTTCTTCTGCGCCTCCGCCGCGTCCCGCTCGGCCTCGCGCTTCTTGAGCTCCAACTCGTACAGGCGCCCGCGAAGGATCTTGAACGCCATGTCCTTGTTGGCCGACTGAGAGCGCTCCGTCTGGCAGGTGATCAGGATGCCCGTGGGCAGGTGGCGCAACTGCGCCGTGGACGACGTCTTGTTCACCTTCTGGCCACCCGCGCCACCACCGCGGATGAACTTCAGCTCGTAGTCCTTCTCGGGGATGTCGATCTTGATCGAGTCATCCACCTCCGGGTGCACATCCACCGAGGCAAACGCCGTCTGCCTCCGCGCGTTCGCGTCGAACGGGCTGATGCGCACCAGCCGGTGCACACCCACCTCGGCCTTCATATAGCCGTAGGCGTTCTCGCCCCTGATGTGCAGCGAGACGTTCTTGAAGCCCGCCTCCTCGCCCGCGACCATGTCGGTGACTTCCACTTCCCAGCCACGCTGCTCGCAGAAGCGCGTGTACATGCGCATCAGCATCGCGGCCCAGTCCATGCTGTCCGTGCCGCCCGCCCCCGCGTTGATGTCCATGAAGCAGTGGTTGTGGTCGAACTCGCCCGAGAGCATCCGAGCCAGCTCCAGCTTCGCGACCTCCGCCTCCAGCGAGGGCAGCGAGCCCTCCGCCTCCTGGGCGCTGGCCTCGTCGTTCATCTCCTTGGCCAGCTCCAGCAGCGTCTGGGCGTCGTCCAGGCCTCGGAGCGTCTTGTCGAAGGCGCCCACACTCGCCTCGAGCGTGGACTTCTCCTTCAGCAGCGCCTGCGCCTTGGTGTTGTCGTCCCAGAAGTTGGGCTGCGTGGAATCACGCTCGATCAGCGCAATGCGAGACCTCTTGCGGTCGAGGTCAAAGATGCCCCCGGAGCGCCAGCAGGCGCTCGCGAAGTCCACCAATCTTCTCCATCGTATCGTTCGCCATGTCTCGGTCCTCGTTGGCGCGCGGTGCGCGCGTTAGGGAGTCTTGGGGGTAGAGGGAACGGGCTGACGCTGCGAATCGCCCTTGCCGGACGCAACCAGCGCCAGCAACTTCTCCAGCTCGAACGCGCCCGAGAAGCCCAGCAGGATCGGCAGGATGAGCGCGATGAGCCGCCAGTTGTCCTGATCGAACTTCGGGAGCACCTTCAGCGCCAGCCCCAGCACGGCCAGGGCCGCCAGGTACCGCCACAGCTCGCGCAGCCACCTGCGCGCCCGCACCGAGCCGAACATCAGCCCGAAGCCCAGCGGCAGCGCCAGCAACGTCAGCGGGTTGGCCAGGAACAGGTTCTCGTTGCGGTACGTCACCGTGTGGTCCGTGAACTGCCACATGATGAAGAGCGCCGTGCCCGGAAGCCCCAGCACGAGTCCCAGCACCACGTGCTCCAGGCCCAGCAGCACCCGAGGCAGCCGACCTCCGCGCCGCCCCCAGTGCGCAAGCACCACCGCGCTGCCACCCACCGCCAGCCCCATCAGGAGCATCCACGGCCCGTAGCTCGGCGGCTCCTCGGGAACCGGCTTCCGGTCCGACGACTTGAAGAAGTTCACCTGCTTCGCGACGAGCGGCGCCATCTGCCCGTCCGGCTGCTTCACCTGCAGCGCCGCCACCTGACGCTCCAGCTCATCCGGGAGGAAGGCTTCCTGCCAGCGGGTGATGGGCTGGTCGATCTCGTCGTTCATCAGGAAGTCGAGCAGCACGCTCATCGGCGGGCTCACGGCCGTATACCGCCGCGTGTGCTCGCGCAGCGTCATGCGCGCGGGAGCGGTGTCGGCCTGCTTGAGCTGCCCTCCCAGCGCCCGGTCGATCATGTCCCGGAGCCGGGTGACGCAGTTGTCGTTGTAGTGGTGGTAGAGATAGTCCCGGTTCTCCGGCAGGACGTTGGTCGCCAGCAGGCGGCCGATCTCCACGCGCTGCTCCGGCGTGAGGTTCAGCTCCTGGATGCGCACATCGCGGTCCTGCGACTCGTAGAAGCGGTAGGTCCGCGTGGGGCTCGCCTCGGCCACCCAGAACTCGAGCCGCCCCATCGCGTAGCGTCCGAGCATCGTCGAGTCGAAGGAGAACATCCCGTAGTTGTAGAGGCGCGCGGAGCCCAGCCGGCGATCCTCCACCACGAGCGAGCCGTGCCCCCACCACGAGGCCACGTCATCACCCGGGCTGAACGTCACCAGGGAGATCACCAGATCCTCGCCATGGCTCTCCCCGGTCCCCCAGGGAGGCGGAGAGGCCGCAAGGGCTGGAGCCGCAACGAGCAGCAGGCCGAGCAGGCAGGCAATCAATGGCGCAGAGCGGGGCATGTTCCGTCCAACACGCTAGAAGCCCGACTACCTATCACGCACACCGCGCGACACAACGAAGAGCTTCGGCCGAGTGTCAGACAAGCCGCCGAGCACGCCCCGCCCGCACCGCGTCCGCCACCATCCCGCCCTCCCCGAGCAGCTTCTCCTCCAAGGCAGCCATCTTCCGGGCCTCCGAGGGCTTCTCGTGGTCATGCCCCAACAAGTGGAGGATGCCGTGCGCCAGGTAGCGGGACATCTCGGCCTCCAGCGTCCGGCCGTACTCCTTGGCCTGCCGCTTCGCCGTATCCAGCGAGATGACCACGTCCCCGAGCTGCCTCGGCCCCGGCGTGCCGCGCGGCAGGTCTCCCGCCGGGAAGCTCAGCACGTCCGTGGCCTTGTCCTTCTTGCGCCACGTCCGGTTGAGCCGGCGGATGGCCCGGTCCCCCACCAGCGAGAGGGACAGCTCGCACCCATGCAGTTCCAACCGCTCCAGGTATGTGCGCCCCAGTGACGCGAGCGGCCGGGCAAACGCCTCGCCCTGGGCATGCGCCACCTGCACGGTGACCTCATTGGCCGCAGGAGCCTCCTTCTCGGGAGCCTCCACATGGGCCAGCTCCGGCCGGAACGCCGGCGCGCAGATGGACCAGTAGTCACATGCCCCCTGCCCGTCGTTGCGGTACGTGACGCGCCGGCCCTTGGTCACCCACCCCACCTCGCCCGGACCGATGCGCTCGCGCTTGCCGTCGATGACCAGCGTCAGTTCACCACGCAGGACCAGCACCGCCTCGTCGAACTCGGGCTTCTGCGCGGGCTCGGACCAGCCGGGCGGCGCCAGCATCCGCGCCACGGACACCGAGCCGCTCCCCGTGCTGGCCGCTCCAATGAACTCCTCGATGCGCTTGCCATCCTCTCGGGGGATCAGCTTCCCCTTGCGCAATCTCACTCTGGGACTCCTCCGGCGAGCGGCTCAGGCCGTCTTGGCCTTGCCGTCCTGCTTGGGCGGGGACGCCACCACCAGCGGAGTCCCCTTCGAACCGCCTCCCACCGCACCGGCCGGGTACTCCGGACGCGCGTGGTAGATGCCCTCCAGCGTATGCAGGAACGAGCCGGCGATCAGGTTCAGGTCCTTCAACGTCAGGTCGCACTCGTCCAACTGCCCCTCGGAGAAGATGATGTTGATCATCTTCTGCACCTGCGCCTGGAGCTTCGGCTTGGTGGGCTCGGGCATGGCGCGCGTGGAGGCCTCCACCGCGTCGGCGATCATCACCAGCGCCGCCTCGCGGAACTGGGGCTTGGGGCCGGGGTAGCGGTAGATGCTCTCGTCGATGGGCTGGGGGTTCTCCTTGCCCTCCTGCTCCTTGAGGGCCTTGTGGTAGAAGTACCCCACCGCTCGCGTGCCGTGGTGCTGGGGAATGGCGTCCGCCACCAGCTTGGGCAGGCGGTACTGCCGGGCCATCTCCAGCCCCTCCGTCACGTGGCGCTTGATGATGACCGCGCTCATGGCCGGAGCCAGCGCGTCGTGCCGGTTCTCGCCCTTCTGGTTCTCACCGAAGTAGAGCGGATTCCGGCCCTTGCCGATGTCGTGGTAGTACGCGCACGAGCGCGCCAGCAGCGGGTTGGCACCGATGGCCTCCGCCGCGTTCTCCACCAGCGTCCCGATGATGATCGAATGGTGGTAGGTGCCCGGCGCCTGGACGATCAGCTCCTTGAGCGCCGGGTGGTTGAGGTTGGCCAGCTCCAGCAGCTTGATGTCCGAGGCGTAGCCGAACAGGGCCTCGATGAGCGGCGTGAGCGCCATCACCATCACCGGCACCGCCACCGCCGTGCCCACGCAGGCAAACACCGCCGTGAGCACCGTGTCCCCCGTGAGCCCCTTGCCCTCCACCAGGAAGAGGCACAGCACGGCCACCAGGCTCACCGCGCCCGTGATGAGGCCCGCCTTGAAGATGCCCACGCGATCCCGCGCCCGGGTGATGCGGTCGGCCGCCACCAGCGAGCCCACCAGCGCGTAGATGCCGAACGACAGCGAGTTGCCCAGCATCACCCCCGCCAGGCTCGCGAGCACTACGGCGAAGAACAGCGCCAGCTCCTCCGAGAGGATGAAGCGCACCAGCATCGCGCCCGCCGCCATCGGGAAGGCGTAGTACAGCGCCTCGATGGGCAGCGCCGTGTACCGGTCCTGCACCGCGTCCGCGATCGACACCCACAACTGCAACAGCCCCAACAGGAACACCAGCAGCAGCCCCAGCAGCACCCCGTCCTTGCGCGTGGGCCGGAACCGCCGGAACGCCGTGCGGCAGAAGGCGAACGATGCCGCCACCAGCAGCCCCACCAGCCCCGTGCCGCCCACCTGCAACTGGATCAGATCCAACCGGTCCGTCTGCGCCCGCATCCCCTGGAGGATGACCAGGTGCGTCTCGTTCACCAGCTCGCCGTCGCCGATGACGCGCTGCCCCTTCTTCAGGGCAATCACGGCGTCCTTCACGGCATCCCCGGCCTTCACCCGCCGTAGGTTCGTCTCCGCGATGTTGATCGTCAGGTCCGGACGAACCATCCGCTTGGCCAGCCGCAGCACCGCCCGGCGCTGCACACCCGGCGCGTCCGGCAGCAGGTTGCCCGGCACCGAGGCGAAGCGGTCCATCTCCGCGAAGGCCTCGCGCGTGTCCATGACGTTGGGCGCGTTGCCCGGCAGCGTCTGCTCCCCGCTGTGGCGCACATCCCGGACGGTGATTCCCTGGGGCCCCTCTCGCGTCAGCTCCTCACGCGAGCCGGCGATGTACAGCGGCCCTCGCTCCGAGCCGTAGGCCCGCTCCAAGAGAACCAGCGTGGCCGCCTCGGCCTCCTCCGAGAACCCATTGGCCAGCAGCGCCTGGAAGTCCTCCGCCTCCAAGGCCCTGTCTCGCTGACCGAACAACTCTTCCTGGAAGTCTCCCTGCAGCGCCTCGTGCTCCTTGCGCTGGCGCTCCAACTCCTCCGGCGTCGGCGGGGGCACCGGCTTCTTCGCCTTGCGCCCCTCGACCGCCTTACGCCCCTCGCCGTCCTTGCGTACCTCTCCCTCCCCTTCCCCACCCGCCACTCCTTCCGCAACGGCCTTCTCCGCCAACTGCCCGCGCATCTCGGCGAAGGCGTCCTTCACCGCGCCGCGGATCTGATCCACGACATCCGGGTTCAAGTCATAGACGGGGCGAACGGCGCTGCGGGCCTCCTGGCGCCGCTGCTCCGTCATCGCTTTGTAGACGATCTCGTAGTCCCGGGCCGCCTTGAAGCCCGCGGGCGAGTTGGCCCGGAAGGGCTTGCCGAGATGCTCCTCGGTGAGGGCCGGAATCTGCTGGCTGTAGAGCCCGGGGGAGATGACGAACCCGGCGGCTACCGACACAGCCAGCAGCAGTACGAGGAGCGTCAGGCGGCGGCCCCACGCCTTGTCGCCCAGCCCCAGACGGCGAGTGATCGCGTCCAGGGGGCTCGGCTTGGAGGAAGAGGGTTCCGGTTCAGCCATGGGACCCCCGACCCTATGCAACCCTGGACCGCCACAGCAAGGACGCCGGGCACGTACACGCCCCTGGTCGCCCTCCTGGAAGCTGTCCAGGCTTGCAAGCCCGCGAAATCACGTAGCGATGGGCTCCTCGACTTCCGGCGTCTCCGGCTCCGCTGGGTCCTGGGCCTCGCGGGCTTCCTGTTCCTTGGCCGCCTGCTCCTTGGCCGCCTCGAACCGGTCGTATGCCCGGATGACCTCCTGGACCAGGGGGTGGCGTACCACATCCACCTCCGTGAACTCGGAGAAGACGATGCCGTCAATGTTCTTGAGGATGCTCCGAGCGTGGTTCAGGCCGGACATCTTCCCGATGGGCAGGTCCACCTGCGTCACGTCTCCCGTCACCACCGCCTTGCTGTTGTAGCCCAGGCGCGTGAGGAACATCTTCATCTGCTCGACGGTGGTGTTCTGCGCCTCGTCGAGGATGACGAACGCGTCGTTGAGCGTCCGGCCGCGCATGAAGGCCAGCGGAGCCACTTCGATGACGCCCTGCTCCACCAATTGAGCGGCGCGCTCACCCGCCATCATGTCATGCAGCGCGTCATAGAGCGGCCGGAGGTACGGGTTCACCTTCTCCGCCAGATCTCCGGGCAGGAAGCCGAGCTTCTCACCCGCCTCCACCGCGGGCCGCGCCAGGATGATGCGTTTGACCTTTCGCTCCTGCAGGAAGGCCACCGCCATGGCCATGGCCAGATACGTCTTTCCCGTACCGGCCGGGCCGATGCCGAAGACGATGTCGTTCGCGCGGATGGCCTCGACGTAGCGCTTCTGGGCGAGGCTCTTGGGAGCGATCTGCCGGTTCCCCGAGCTCTTGAGTACGGGGCCCAGTTCACCCAGAGACTCAGCGCCACCGCGGCCGAGGACCTTGATGGCCTGCTCCACGTCCTCCCGGTACACGGTGCGTCCGGCCCGGATGATCTCCTCGAGGTTCTCGACCAGGCGGACCGCGAAGGCCACAGCGTCCGCGGGACCGGAGAGGAGCAACTCGGTGCCGCGTTGTCCCACACGCACACCCAGTCGCCGCTCGATGAGCTTCAGGTTCTCGTTCTGGTTACCGCACAGGGCCAAGGCGGTCTCATTGTCCTGGACGTCGACCTTGGCAGAGGTGGGGCGGACTGCAGGAGCTTCCAACGAGGCAGGATTTCGCAATGAGGTCCGTTCCTCCATTCAACCTTCCCGGACTGAACGTAACGTCGACTCCCTGACCGGGAAAGGGAACCAGGCGTCGCTGGCTACTGCAAGGGCGGCAGCAGGACGAACTCTCGGGCAGCCATGCGCCTGTAATAGTACTGCTCCCGCCACGGGTAGCGCAGCTCTTCTGGCTTTAACAGGCCGGCGTCCACCAGCGCATCCAACTTCTCGGGAACATCTCCCTTCTCCAGTTCGAAGACGCGCAGGGCGGCCTCAATCCGCTTGACCTGCGTCCGGGAGATGAAGCGCTGGGTCGCGGGGTCGGAGAACATGGAGGCAGGCGAGCTGGCCAGCGAGAGCTTCCCGGAGAACTGGGCCACCAGGAAGACGATGGCGGCCAGGGCGGCCATGCTGGCTCCCAGCGCCCCGAGGCTCCGCCCCACCTTCTGGAGGATGCCGTCGTGGTCGGAGGACGGCGCCTTGCCGTTCACCAGCGTGGGGCGGATGTACTCCAGGTTGATGAGGTTGAGCAGCGCCTTGCAGGTCTCGAACTCGCCCAGACACGAGACATCGATGAGCTTGCGCACATCCCGACCGGGGCCGATCTTCTCGTAGACGATGCGCTCCGAGTCGCCCACGGACTTGAACTCACCCTTGTTCTCGTCCTTCTTCTTCTCGGCGAAGGCGTCATCGAAGGCGGCGTCGAGGTCCTCCTCCTTGTTGACGGGCGGAGGCAGCGGCTTGAGCTGCTCGAAGGTCATCTCGAGCCGGTTGATCTTCTTCCGGATCACCGGCCACTCGTCGACCATCCGGAAGCCTTCCATCAGCACGGACTCGGCGCGCAGTGGAGTGATGGCCTCGGTGTCGGACTCGACGGGCTCGGCCTTGAACTCGTAGGTGCCCGCGTCCCAGCTGAAGAGCCGGTAGATGGTCTCCGTGGCCTGCAGCTGCATCATCTTCTTGAAGCGGTCGGCGGTGATGGCGCCCGTGGAGACGAGCACGTCTCCCAGCCGCTTGAGGGTGCGGCGCTGCGTCTCCAAGGCCTCCAGGAGCTGGCCCTCGGTGATGATCTCGGCGCGCACCAGCATGTTGCCGATGAGGTCCTTCTTCTTGCGGGTGACGCTCTCCACGCGGGCGATGTTGCCGTCCCGGAAGAAGACGTTGACCTCCTGTTCCTTGTTGGCGAGGCACAACTGCCCCGTCTTCTGCTGCTGGCCGATGAGTTGGAGGATGTCGGCGATGCCGAAGTCCTTGAGAGTTCCCTGGAGAGCCATGGTCTTCGGGCCTACTCCGCCTGACGCTTGCGCAGGCCGCGCAGCGACAAGAGATAGAGGGGGAGAATCAGCAGGGCGACCGGGACCAGCTTGAGGTACGCGGGAACCTCGCCGTAGGGAGCCCGGAACACACCATCTCTCAAGAAGATGGCGGTCAGGGCCAGGAGGAAGAGGAAGGTGTAGATGGCGCCGCGGATGGGCAGACCCGAGAAGGTATGGCCCGAGCCGGACACCACCGCCCCGAGCGCCAGTGCCAGCCGTCCCATCCACGTCTGGTGACGCTGAACCTCCGCCTGCTTGCGCGCACGCAGGGGCTCGGGCACCACGCCCTTGCGGGCAAACACGTTGGTGCACTGGCTGCACATGAAGGCGCCCATGCCCAGATCCGGATCGCACCGTCGGCACACCGGGCGGCCGCACTTGTCGCAGGACTTCGAGGCGCGGACCTGATCCCGGCCGTAGCCCAGGATGAAGAAGAGCAGCGCGAGCGCCGCAGGGTAGATCCGCGCCGCCATGCCCGTAGTCCCCATCAGAACGCGGTCGACCTGATTCTCCACGCGCATGCCCGCGGTCTTGCCATCGGCCAGGGCCACGATCTCGGACCAGGGCAGCTCCGGCGACAACAGCAGCAGGTTCACCAGGAGCCGATCATCCGGCGGCACATCCCGCCCCACGAGGCTCGAGTCCAACCGCTGAGCGACGTTCATCACCTCGCTGGCACGCTGCAGCTGGGCTCCCACCTGGGCGTCGTCCATCGCCTTGGCCTGGCGGCGGTAGACCTGGGCCAGGTTGTAGGGCGCCGCCGCGAGCGAACCATCCGCCTGCTGCGCCTCCTGGTAGAGCCGCGTGGCCGCCTCGCTGTCCCCCGAAGCCAGCAGCACGTTGCCGTAGTTGGTGAGCAGGAGCGCGTTGCGCTGCTTCAACGCCGAGGCGGCCTTGAAGGTGGTGGCGGCGTCCTCCAACTGGCCCCGGCGGGCCTGGTAGCGCCCCAGGGCGAACAGCTCCGCGAACGTGGCCTCCTTCGCCGCCTGACGCGCGAGCACCTCGGCCGCGGCCTCATCTCCGGAGAAGCCGCCGCGCTCGAGGACATACACATCCTCGGCAACCGTCCCAGCGAAGACCGTGGCCTCGGCGATCTGCCCGGCGGCCAACGGGATCAGCCCCGCCAACGCCAGCAGCACCGCGCCCACGATCCGCTCCGTCATCGAAAGGTAGAGCGCCATCGCGCCAAACATGACGAGCAGCACCGGCACCACGCCCAGCCGCAGCAGGATGGGCATCAACAGGATGGCCGCGGCCACCGCGATGGACTGCCAGCGGCCCATTCCTCGCGGGAAGACATGGTGGAAGTCATGCAGGATGTAGCGCAGCCGCCGGCCGAACAGCACGCCCACCACCGCCACCGCCGTGGCCAGCAGCGCCAGCAATCCCATCGCGGCAAGGTTTCCAAGCGTCGGACGCCAGAAGCGCGGATCGTCCACCAGCGCTCCAATTCCTGCCTTGAGCTCCCCCGCGTACTTGCCCACGGAGCCCAAATCCTTGCGTGCATAGGCATCCGCGAGCGCAAAGCGCGCATACGGCAGGTTCGGGGCAAGCGCCACCGCGGACTCGGCCAACTGCACCGCACCCGCCGGGTCCTTCTTCTCGAGCTTCGCCCGGGACTCGCGCAGCAAGCTCACACTGAAGGCATCGAAATCCGTCGCGGAGATCTCATCGCGCAGCTTCAGCAGATCCTTGCGCGCCTGCGCCGCCGCCTCCGTGTCTCCCTTCTTCCGTGCCTCCGTCCAGCGCTCCCATACGGCGAGCAGATCCGCATCCGAGACGCGAGGCGCCAGCAGCGGAGGTGGAGGCCGGTGCGCGGAGGCATCAGGCTTCGGCGCAGTCTGGGCAGCGGGCGTCGCGGTCGGAGCCGCCGTGCCAGGCGTCCCCGGGGCTGCGGGCGTCCCGGCCGGCGGAGTCGCGGGCGTCCCCGGAGGCGGAGTAGGCGTCGTGGGCGGTGGGTTCTTCCCCGCCGGCGTCGCCGGTCCCTCCTCCTCGGGGTACGCCTCCTCGTCCCGAGCCTTCTTGCCCTTCTTGCCCTTCTGCCCACGCTTCGGCCCCGGCTCGTCGTCCTCGTAGACCGAGTCGTCGTTTCCCGAGTCGTCAGACGGCTCGGTATCAGGGTCGACCTCCTGCAAAGGAGTGGGCGCATCAATCTGCGCGCTCGCCTTCATCGCCGGCAAGAGCGCGAGGCAGAAGATCACCGGGAGCAATCGCGAACAAAAGGAGTGAGGCATCCGGACCTTCGATGATAGGCGAGGGACCCTCTCGGTGAAAGCAATCACCCCCCTTCCGCCCCCTGGCTTACAGGGTAGGCGGCCATTTCCGGGGATCACCCTGACGGGCCTTTGCGGCAGAGACCCGACGATTTGGAGGTTGGTCACACATGAGCGCAACCGGGGCGGAGCTGGAACGGCTGGTCGGGATCATGGAGCGCTTGCGCGCCGAGAATGGCTGCCCCTGGGACCGGGAGCAGGACTTGCGCTCGCTGCGCCCCTACCTCGTCGAGGAGACCTTCGAGGTCCTTGATGAGATGGATCGCGTGGCCTACGGCGGCTCCTGGCGCTCGCTGTGCGAGGAATTGGGGGATCTGCTCTTCCAGATTGTCTTCCATGCCCAGCTGGCGGCCGAGAAGGGCGAGTTCACGATGGCCGATGTGTGCCGCGCCATCAGCGACAAGATCACCAGCCGTCACCCTCACGTCTTCGGCGAGCGGCAGGTGAAGGACTCCGAGGAGGTCCTCTTCAACTGGGCCAAGCTCAAGGCCGAGGAGAAGAAGCGCAAGACGGGCCGCGAGGGCTCGGTGCTCGATGGAGTGCCCACCGCCGCCCCCGCCCTGCTCCGCGCCGAGCGCCTCACCGAGAAGGCCAGCCGCATTGGCTTCGATTGGCCCGACGTGGCCGGCGTGCGCGCCAAGCTCTATGAGGAGCTCGGAGAGCTGGATGAGGCCATCGCATCCAAGGACCGGGACGCCATCGAGCATGAGTTCGGGGACGTCCTCTTCTCCCTGGCCAACCTCGGCCGCTTCCTGCGCAGCCCTCCCGAGGACGCCCTGCGCATGGCCATCCGCCGCTTCACCACCCGATTCCAGCACATCGAAGCCGCCCTCAAGACCGAGGGCGTTGCGCTCGGTGAGGCTACATTGGATCACATGGAGCGACACTGGCAGGCAGCCAAGGCAGCGGAGAAGGCCCTGCCCCCTCCTGCCTCGCTGCCTCGGGCTCCCCTCACCTCCCTGCGCTTCACGGTGGCGGAGCTCCCGGCCCAGAGGGCGTTCTGGAACAGCGTGGCCCCGCTGATCGGCTGGCAGGCGGAGCGGGGAGCCCCCGACGAGGCCTCCTATGGAGATGGAGCCCTTCGCCTGGTGTTCACTGCTGGGGTCTCCTCTGGAGCCTCGGGCGTAGCGCTCTCGCTGGGCGCTCCGTCCTCCCGAGCGGTAGAGCGGCTCCGGGCGGCGTTGGACAGCTCCCACCCCGGGTCCGTACAGGGGGCCGAGCCCCACCAGATCCGCTTCCGGGATCCGTCCGGACTGCTCTGGGAATACACCGCGTAACACGAGCGCCTTGACGCTCGGGAGAGGTCGCTGTAGGTACGGCCCCTCTTTTTCCACAGCCGTCAGCTGGAGATTACCTTGGCGAACACCAAGTCCGCAGAGAAGCGTAACCGTCAGGCCCAGAAGCGCCGCGCGCGCAACACCAACGTCCGCACCACGGTGAAGAACTCGCTGAAGAAGGCTCGCGAGGCGATTTCCACCAAGGACGCGGCCAAGACCGGGGACGCCCTCAAGGACGCCGTCCGCTCGCTCTCCAAGGCCGCCTCCAAGGGCGTGATCCACAAGCGCAACGCCGCGCGCCGCATCGCCCGCCTCACCAAGGCCGCCAAGGCCGCCACGGCCGCGAAGTAGTCCTCCGGAAGGGAGCGCCCTCGCGGCGCTTCACCAGTTGCGGGCCAGTCGCTCGTAGCCCTCGCGCATCAGCGTCTCCGAGAGACGTTGGAGCGCGGCACGACGATTGGCCTCCGCCTCCAGGACATCACCGCTGCCCGGCAGGTAGTCCTCCGTTCCGGAGATGCTCGTCTCCGCGAGGACTCGTTCGTCCTTCAGCAGCCGCAGGCGCGCCTCCGCGAAGGCGCGGTAGCTGGCGAGCTGCGGCCCGACGACCACCTGCCCGTTCTCGTCGGTGATGGGCTCGGTGACGATGGTGGGCTGGCTGTTCACGTTGGTGATGGTGCCCTCGAGGCGCGCATCGCACGCCGCGCCGTCTCCCAGCGTCCCCATGCGGGTCAACTGCTCGCGCATGGCCTGGGTGAAGAGGGTCTCCAGGCCGGGCTCGGCCGTCTCGTTGACGAAGACGGGGGCGCACACGGCGCGTACGCCCTCGGGCAGCGTTCCATCCCGAGCCACGAAGCGGTAGCCGCACCCCACTCCCGCCACCAGCACCGCCGCCACCACCGCACAGAGCCGAGCCATGGCGCCCACAGTATCGGGGGCCGCTCCCGGGTCAAGCACCGCTTCCCGAGGAGCCCGAGGCGTCGCCCGAGCCGTCAGTGACGCTCACTCCGCGCGAGGCCAATGCCTGAGCTCCCGAGGACCAGGCATGCTCCACCGTGCCGAGCCGCTGGGAGCCAAGCCAGCTCCAGCCCAGCACCCACCGGAGCTTGCGGCCATCGATCATGAGCAGCCGGAGGGAGTATCGCTGCAGCAGCCCCACCGCGAGCACCCCAAGCACCGCGAGCGTTCCCGCCATCCACCGGAGCGACGGGACGACGAATCCGAGGACGATCGCCCCCAGCACGAGCCCCAGGACCCACCAGGGCGAGGAGCGAACGAGCGCCGCGCTCCGGACGTTGGAGAGCTCGACGACGAAGGGAGTCGCCGAGGGGCCCAGGAGATACTTCAGCTTCCGGTCCACGCCGATGACAGAGCGCCCCCAGGTGCCCTCGAGCTGGAGGAACGGAGCCTCCGTGCCCCCCGGCAAGGGAGCGTCCGGCAGTGCCTCGCCGCACGCCATGCAGTTGCCGGGGCGGGCCGGCTGCGGCCGCCCGCACCTCGTACACATGACGAGGACTTCGGTCGGCACCCGGGCCTCCGCTCAGCCGACGACGAAGTTCACGAGGCGCTTCGGGACGAAGACGAACTTGCGGACCGTCTTCCCGGCCATGGCTGCCTTCACGCGCTCATCCGCCTCGGCGGCGGCACGCACGTCCGCCTCGGCCGCATCCGCGGGCACCTTGATCTCGGCGCGCAGCTTACCGTTGACCTGCACTGCGTAGGGGATCTCCTCATCCACCACCAGCGCCGGATCGAAGGCCGGCCACGCCTGGTTCACCGTGAGCGTCTTCTCCCCGAACGCCTCGGCCAGCTCGTCGGCGATGTGCGGAGCGAACGGCGTGAGCACGATGGCCAGCAGGTGCAGGGCCTCGGCCATGGCGGCCTTCTCCGCGGGCGTCTCGGCCGTGCCCACCGCGTAGAGCGTGTTGACGTACTCCATCACGCCCGCGATGGCGGTGTTGAAGGACAAGCGATCGATGGCCTCCCCTACCCGCTTCAGGCACTTGTGCGCGGCGCGGCGGATCTCCAGCGCCTTGCCCTCGAAGGGACCCGAGTGCGTGGCTCCCGCGACGCCCTCGTGCATGACCGCCAGCGCCCACACGCGCTTCAGGAAGCGGTAGGCACCCTCCACCTGGGCGTCGGACCAGTCGAAGTCACGCTCGGGCGGGCCCGCGAACAGCACGTAGGTGCGCGCCGTGTCCGCGCCGTACTTCTTCACGATGGAGGCCGGCTGCACCACATTGCCCCAGCGCTTGGACATCTTCCGCCCGTCCGGACCGTTCACGATGCCCTGGGTGACCAGGCGCGTGACGGGCTCGTCCACCGGAGACAGCCCCAGCTCCTTCATGATGCGGGTCCAGAAACGGAAGTACAGCAGGTGCATCACGGCGTGCTCGGGACCGCCCACGTACACGTCCACCGGCAGCCAGCGCTTCGCCTCCTTCGGATCGAACGGCGCGGCGTCGTACTTCGGCGACAGGTAGCGCGCGAAGTACCAGCAGGAGTCGACGAACGTATCCATCGTCTCCGCCTCGCGGCGCGCGGGACCACCGCACTTGGGGCACGTGGTGTTCACCCACGTGGCCACCTTGGCCAGCGGCGGCTCGCCCTTGCCCGTCAGCACCGCCTGGGTGTCGATCTCCGGCAGGCGCACCGGCAACTGATCCAGCGGCACGGGGATGCCCTTGCGCTCCGGATCACACTTCTCGCAGTAGACGATCGGGATGGGCGTGCCCCAGTAGCGCTGGCGGCTGAAGCCCCAGTCCTTCTGGCGATACGTCACCGTGGCCTTGCCGCGGCCCTCGGACTCCAGCTTCGCGGCCATCTTGCGGCGCGCATCCTCGGACTTCAGTCCGCTGTACTCACCCGAGTCCGCCAGCACGCCGTACTCGGTGTACGCGGCCTCCAACTGGTCGCCCGAGGGCAGCTTGTCCCCCGTGGCCGGCTGGATGACGACCTGGATGGGCAGGCTGTACTTGCGAGCGAACTCGAAGTCGCGCGCGTCGTGCGCCGGCACGCTCATCACCGCGCCCGTGCCGTAGTCGGACAGCACGAAGTTGGCGATCCAGATGGGCACCGGCTGGCCGGTGAACGGGTTGATCGCATGCGCACCCGTGAAGACGCCTTCCTTCGTGGCACCCTCGGCCGTGCGGTCCGTCTTGCTGATCGCCGCCATCTTCGCGACGAAGGCTTCCACCTCGGCGCGGCGCTCCGGCGTCGTCACCTTCGCCACCAGCTTGTGGTCCGGCGCCAGCACCACGTACGTGCAGCCGTAGATGGTGTCGATGCGCGTGGTGAAGACGCGGATCTTCTCGTCACTGCCCTTCACCCCGAAGTCGGCCTCCGCGCCCTCGGAACGGCCGATCCAGTTGCGCTGCATGCTGGTGATGCGCTCGGGCCACTCCTTCAACTCGTCCAGCCCGTCCAGCAGCGCCTGCGAGTACTTCGTGATGCGGAACGCCCACTCGGGCATCTCCTTGTCCACCACCGGCGAGTCGCAACGCTCGCACGTGCCTTCCTTCACCTGCTCGTTGGCGATCACCGTCAGACAGCCGGTACACCAGTTCACCTTGCTGAAACGGCGATAGACCAGCCCCCGCTCCAGCATCTGGATGAAGAACCACTGGTTCCAGCGGTAGTACTCGGGCTGGCTGGTGTTGACCTCGCGCGTCCAGTCGTAGCTGTAGCCGAGCGAGCGGATCTCCGCCTTGAACGAGTCGATGTTCTCCTGCGTGCGCACCGCAGGGTGCACGCCATCCTTGATGGCCGCGTTCTCCGCCGGCAGGCCGAACGCATCCCAGCCCATGGGGTGGAGCACGTCGTAGCCGCGCATCTTGAAGTAGCGCGCGTAGACATCTCCGATGAGGTAGTTGCGCACGTGCCCCATGTGCATCTTCCCGCTGGGGTACGGCAGCATCTCGAGGATGTATTTCTCGGGGGCTCCCGGCCGGGTGCCGGCGCGGAACACGCCCTCCTGCTCCCAGCGCGTCTGCCACTTGCCTTCAATCGTCTGCGGCTCGTAACGCTCGTTCATCGCCATATTCGGTGCGCCTCTTATGGGAGGGGCGCTCCCTAAGCAACAAGCGACCGAGGTTCGCGCATCCTGGTTTTCCCTTGTCAAGGGAGGACAGTGGCACACCTCTACGCACCCATTTTCGTCCATCCGCATGGAACTTTTCAGTCGTGCTTGCAATTTTCCAGGGAAAACCCGATGATTTCCAAGAAATCCCCGCGCGGACAGTTTTCTTAAATCTCAGGAAACACCGCGTAAACCCAGCGAAGAGGTGCCCCTGATGAGTCTGCCCCTGTTTCGTCACCTTGTGGGTTCCCAACTGACACTCCGAGCCGTTGGACGAGCCTGGATGCTGCTCGCCGCGCTGGTGGTCATCGCCTGCAGCGGAGGGGCCGGTGCGCCCCAGGCCGAGGCTCCGTCCAGCACGGGCACGAGCCAGCAGGAGATCCGAAGCACGAACAAGGTGCTCATCCTGGGCAGCAGCGTGAATGGAGGCCTCAACAGCCGCGAGGCTCAGGCGGTGGCCACCTACGCGTCCACCGCGCAGATCGACGTGGTGACGCCCGCGCAGTGGGCAGCGATGACGGCGCAGGACTTCATGCTCTATCGCGCGCTGATCATCGGTGACGCGGCCTGTCAGAGCGGCACCGAGGCCTTCCAGGCCGCCATCGATACCCGCAAGAGCTGGGGCGCCATCGTCGACGGAGACGTGGCCATCCTCGCCACCGACCCGTCCGCCAACGGCACCGACCAGCTGGTCGAGAACGCCATCCACTACGTGCTCAACTCGGAGCAGAAGCGCACCGGCATGTACATCGCCCTGGGCTGCGCCTATCAGGATGCCCCGGCCGACACCTCGGTGGCGCTGCTCGAGCCGTTCGGCGCCTTCAAGATCCAGGGCGTGCCCGGCTGCGCGGACTCCGGTCACATGTTCGAGATGTACAACGACTTCATGTCGCGCGACCTCTGGGACGGTCTGCTCTCGGGCGCGGGCGGCTGCGCGGCCCGCTCTGTCTTCACCTCCTATCCGAACCGCAGCTTCTCCTATGCGGCGGTGGCGACGGCCTCCATCGGCGCGCACCTGCCCGGCCAGCAGACGTACGTGGACTTCACCTACGATCCGGGCAACGAGACGCCGTTCACCGGCGCGCCCTACATCCTGGTGCGCGGCGCCATGACGCTGGGCGCTGGCTGCGGCATCGCCGAGACCATGGTGGGCGAGGAGTGCGACCTGGGTGACGGCCTCAACGGCCAGCCCGCCCTGGCCGGCCAGAAGGCCTCGGACACGTGCTCCTGGTCCTGCAAGAGCAACTGGTGCGGCGACGGCGTGGTGGACTCGGATTTCGGCGAGGAGTGCGACGACGGCCAGCAGAACGGCCGCGCCACGGACGCCACCGGCACCATGGGCAGCTGCACCGCCTTCTGCAAGTTCGCCAGGCCTCCCAATCCTCCCTCCAACCGGCCGCCGTTCGCGGTCTGCCGGGACATGACGGTTGTCGCCGAGGCCATCTGCGGTGGCGCGGCCCACATCGATAACGGCTCCTATGATCCGGACAACGACCTGGTGGGCTGCACGCAGGACAAGGCCGGCCCGTTCGATCTCGGCAGCACCACTGTCACGCTGACCTGCGCGGACCAGGCGGGCCTCTCCGCCTCGTGCACCGGCGTGGTGACCGTGGTCGACCACACGCCCCCGGCCGTGGCGATCACCGGCTCTGCGAACGAGGCGCTGGAGTGCACCCGGGGCGGCTCCTACGAGGATCCGGGCGCCTCCGCCTCCGACGTGTGCGGCGGTGCGCTGCCGCAGAGCAGCATCGCGCGGAGCGGCTCGGTGGACCTGGAAGTGCCGGGCACCTACGCGATCAGCTACGTCGCGACGGACGCCTCCGGCAACAAGTCCGAGCCGGTGACGCGCACCCTCTCCGTGTCCGACACGCTGGCCCCGTCCATCACCCTCAACGGCCTGGCCAACGTGGGGCTGGAGTGCAGCTCCTCCTACAACTACGAGGATCCGGGCGCCACGGCCAGCGACCGCTGCGCCGGTGACCTGAGCAGCGCCATCGAGAAGTCCGGCTCCGTGGATGCGAAGACGCCCGGCCTCTACACGCTGCGCTACAACGTGCAGGATCCCGCCCACCACGCCGCCGTGGAGGCCAGCCGCGTCGTCTCGGTGAAGGACACGCTGGCTCCCGTCGTGACCCTGAACGGCGCGCTGAGCCAGGCGGTGGAATGCGGTGGCACCTATACGGATCCGGGCGCCACGGCGAGTGACGCGTGCGCCGGAGCCCTGGCCGCTGTGGCCACCAGCTCGGCCAACCCGAGCGTGCCGGGCAGCTACACCATCGCCTACAGCGCCACGGACGCGTCCGGCAACACAGGCACCTCCGCCAGCAGCCGCACGGTGACGGTGAGCGACACGCTGGCTCCGACGCTGACGCTCAACGGCCCGGCCGTCCAGGGCCTCGAGTGCGGCGCGGCCTACGCCGACCCGGGCGCCTCCGCTTCCGACCAGTGCGCCGGCAACCTCACCAGCTCCATCCAGAAGAGCGGCGCGGTGAACAACAAGGCGCTGGGCACGCAGACGCTCCACTACAGCGTGAGCGATGGGCGCGGCCACTCCGACGCGAAGGACCGCACGGTGGTGGTGTCCGACACCCTGGCGCCGTCCCTCACGCTGCTCGGCGCGCTCAGCCAGCAGGTCCAGTGCGGATCTGCCTATGTGGATCCGGGCGCCTCCGCCTCCGACGTGTGCGCCGGTGACATCTCCGGCTCCATCGTCCGCACCGGCTCCGTCAACACCGGCGCCGTGGGTTCCTACACCCTGGGCTACGCGGTGGCCGATCCCTCCGGCAACTCGGCGACCGCGGCCACCGCCCGCTCCGTGTCCGTCATCGACACGCTGGCCCCCTCCATCTCCCTGCTCGGCTCCGCCACGCAGACCGTCGAGTGCAGCGCCTCCTACAGCTACGAGGATCCGGGCGCCACCGCCTCGGACGTGTGCGCGGGCAACCTGACCGCCGCCATCGTCAAGACGGGCTCCGTCAACGCCGCCACTCTCGGCAGCTACACGCTGGGCTACTCGGTGGCTGATGCCTCCGGCAACACCGCCTCGGCCAGCCGCTCCGTCACGGTGCGTGACACCCTGGCTCCGCAGCTCCAGGTCACCCCCGGCGCCTCCACCGTCCAGTGCAACGGCGCTGCCTATGTGGATCCGGGCGCCACGGCCTCCGACGTCTGCGCGGGCAACATCACCTCGCGCATCACCACCACCAGCAACCTGGACCCGACGCGCGCCGGCCAGTACACGGTCACCTACAGCGTGAAGGACAACGCGGGCAACACCACCACCGCGGCCCGCGCGCTCACCGTCGCCGGCCCCTGCACCTCCTGCATCGACGTGCAGCTGGGCGGCTACAACCTCTTCCTCCTCGAGGACTACAACTACGGCCCGGACGTGCAGGGCAAGGTGGCCGCCGGCGGCAACATCAACATGCAGAACTTCTCCGTCGGCGAGAGCCTGCCCGCCAGCGACATCTCCAACGTGCTGGTGGCCGGCAAGAACCTCACCCTCGGCAACGGCAGCGTCTACGGCAACGCCTTCTACGGCGGCACCTACAGCGCCAACCAGGGCGTCACCTACCGCCGCGGCGCCGTGGCCAAGGGCACGCCGATCGACTTCAACGCGAAGTTCGCCGAGCTGCGCAGCCTGTCCTCGCAGCTGGCCAGCCAGACCGCCAACGGCACCTATAAGCGTGAGTCCTGGGGCGGCATCATGCTGAGCGGCACCAACGCCAACCTGAACGTGTTCAACGTGCCCGCCAGCGCCTTCAGCGGGGCCGCGCTGTTCTCCATCACCGTGCCCAGCGGCTCCATGGTGCTCATCAACATCCGCGGCGCCTCGGCCACCTTCCAGAACTTCGGCTACTCGCTCAGCGGCGTGGACGCGAAGAACATCCTCTACAACTTCGTGGACACCACGACGATCAACGCCACCAGCTTCGGCTTCCGCGGCACGCTGCTGGCGCCCTGGGCGCGGATGACCTTCAACAACGGCAACTGGGACGGCGGCCTCTACGCCATCTCGCTGAACGGCACGGCGGAAGGCCACTACTTCCCGCTCAACGACCGCTCCGTCTGCCCGTAACGCCGCTCCGTCTGCCCAAAGCAAGCGTTTGATGAGTGATTGAGGAGGGGGCGCATGCGCTCCCTCCTCTTTCTTTTTGGCATACACACACACCAAACCAGACAAAAACCCACCGGTTTTTTGTCCTCTGGGGAACGCAAAAAAAGACTTGATCCCCCAAGATCGCAAAAAACCGAAAGACAATTAAAACCCTCTTGCAACTTTTCAACAGGACAGTAATGATTTTCGGGAACTCTCGCTGAAACTGGAGCCCCGACTGGTGGTCGGCCGGGCAATCCAGCGCAAGGGGCCGAGATGAAGCTGCTGTCGTCCATTCATCCTGGGGGATGCCAGATGATGAGAACCGTGGGGAGTGCGGCCATATTGGCCGCTGCACTGGCAACCAGTGCATGCAGTGAGCAGCCCGAAGCAGTGTCCAATGAGCCGTCTGCGTTGGCGACAAGCACAACGCACCAGGAGCTCAACGCCGCCAACAAGGTGCTGGTCCTGGGGACCAGCGTGAGCGGGGCCATGGAGAGCCCCGAAGTGCGGGCCGTGCTGACGTACGCGCCCAATGCGCAGATCGACATCGTCACCCCCGAGCAGTGGAAGGCGCTGACGGTCCAGCAGTTCATGACCTATCGCGCGCTGATCATCGGTGATTCGGCTTGTCAGGCCGGCACCGAGGCCTTCCAGGCCGCCATCGACAACCGCCGCAACTGGGGCCCCGTCGTCGACGGAGATGTGGCCATCCTCGGCACGGATCCTTCCGCCAACGGCATCGAGCCGTTGATCCAGAACTCCATCCACTACGTGCTCAACTCGGTGCAGAAGCGCACCGGCATGTACATCGCGCTGGGCTGCGCCTATATGAACGCGCCGGCCGACACGGCGGTGACGCTGCTCGAGCCGTTCGGCACCTTCAAGGTCCAGGGCGTTCCCGGCGGCTGCGCGGACTCCGCGCACATGTTCCCGATGTACAACGACCTCATCTCCCGCGACCTCTGGGACGGGATGCTCCCGGGCGTGGGCGGCTGCGCGGCTCGCTCCGTGTTCACGAGCTACCCGGAGCGCTCGTTCTCGTACGCGGGCATCGCCTCGAAGTCCAACGGGACCGTGCCCGCTCAGCGCGTCTACACGGACTACGCCGCTGATCCGGGCCGTGGGACGCCGATCACCGGCGCGCCCTACATCCTGGTGCGCGGCGCCATGACGCTGGGTGCCGGCTGCGGCACCTCCGAGAAGGCCGTCGGCGAGGAGTGCGACCTGGGTGATGGCCTCAACGGCCAGCCCGCCATGTCCGGCCAGAAGGCCTCGGAGACGTGCTCCTGGTCCTGCAAGAACAACTGGTGCGGCGACGGCGTGGTGGACGCGGCGTTCGGCGAGGAGTGCGATCAGGGCGAGGCCAATGGCCGGACCGGTGATTCCTCGGGCGCCATGGGCGCGTGCTCCGCGTCCTGCAAGATTCCCCGGCCCCTGCTGGCTGGCACCCCGCCGAAGGCGCTGTGCAAGGACGTGACGGTGATGGCCAGCAACACCTGCGGCGCCACCGCGAGCATCGACAATGGCTCCTATGATCCGGACGAGGACCTGGTGGGCTGCACGCAGAGCCCGGCCGGCCCGTTCGGCAAGGGCAACACGACGGCGACGCTGACCTGCACGGACCGCGCGGGCAACAGCGCCTCGTGCACGGGCGTGGTGACCGTCAAGGACGCCTTGCCCCCGACGATCTCCCTCAACGGCGACTCGTTCCAGTCGGTGGAGTGCACCAAGAACGGCACGTATGCCGATCCGGGCGCCACGGCCAACGACCAGTGCGACGGCCAGCTGGCTCAGAGCCGCATCACGCGGACGGGCACGGTGAGCGTGGGGACGATCGGCTTCTACTCGGTGAGCTACGTCGCCACGGACCTGTCCGGCAACGTCTCCGAGAACATCTTCCGCACGGTCAGCGTGGCCGACACGCTGGGCCCCGTCATCACGCGCATCGGCACGGACACGACGCTGGAGTGCGCCACGGCCTATACGGACCCGGGCGCGACGGCCAACGACCAGTGCGAGGGCGACGCGACGGCCCGCATCGTCAAGACGGGCAGCGTGAACACGAACGCGGTGGGTGACTACGTGCTCCGCTACAACGTGAAGGACTCGGGCAACCGGCCCGGCGCCGAGGTCACCCGCACCCTCTTCGTGCGCGACAGGACGAAGCCCACCGTCACCCTGAACCTCCCGACGAGCCTGACGTTGGAGTGCGGCAGCGGCTTCGAGGATCCGGGCGCCAGCGCCTCTGACACGTGCGCCGGCTCCCTGGCAACGTCGATCCTCAACAGCAACCTCAACATCACGGTGCCGGGCAGCTACTCCATCACCTACAAGGCGACGGACCCGTCCGGCAACCTGGGTACTTCGTCCGCGCGCTCGGTGACGGTGGCCGACACGAAGGCGCCGACGCTGACGCTCCTCGGCGCGGCCAACATCGCGCTGGAGTGCGCCTCCGCCTTCACCGATCCGGGCGCCACCGCCAGCGACCTGTGCTACGGCAACCTGACCAGCTCCATCGTCAAGACGGGCACGGTGAACAACAAGCAGCTGGGCGCGCAGACCCTCACCTACAACGTGAAGGATCCGAAGAACAACGCCGCGGCCCCTGTGTCCCGCACCGTCACGGTGAGCGACACGCAGGGCCCCGCCATCACCGTCACGGGCCCGCTGACCCAGTCGGTGGAGTGCGGCGGCACGTACACGGACCCGGGCGCCTCGGCCTCTGACGCGTGCACCGGCGCGGTGCCGGTGACGGCCAACGGCGCCGTCAACGCGAGCGCCCCTGGCACCTACAACGTGACGTACAGCGCGACGGATGCGTCGGGCAACAAGTCCACCTCGACCTCGAAGCGCACGGTGACGGTGAGCGACACGCTGCCGCCGACGCTGACGCTCAACGGCTCGGCCAACCTGGCGCTGGAGTGCGGCTCGTCCTTCACGGATCCGGGCGCCTCGGCCAACGACCAGTGCACTGGCACGCTGCCGGTGTCGGTGTACGGCGCGGTGAACCCCAAGGTCCCGGGCAGCTACGCGCTCTCCTACAGCGCGACCGACGGCTCCGAGCACTCCGTCTCGGCCAGCCGGACGGTGACGGTGCGCGACACGCTGGGGCCTGCGCTGACGCTCAACGGCCCGGCCGCCCAGTCGCTGGAGTGCGGCGCGGAGTACAACGAGCAGGGCGCCACGGCGAACGACGCGTGCGCCGGGGTTGTGCCGGTGACGGTGAGCGGCTCGGTGAACAGCCACTCGCCGGGCAACTACGCCATCTCGTACAGCGCGAATGACGGGGCCGGCCACAGCGCCTCGGCCACCCGCACGGTGTCCGTGAACGACACGCTGGCGCCGACGCTGACGCTCAACGGCGCGGCCACCCAGTCGCTGGAGTGCGGTGCGGAGTACAACGACCAGGGCGCCACGGCGACCGACGCGTGCGCCGGGGCTCTGCCGGTGACGGTGACGGGCGCGGTGAACACCCACGTGCCGGCCAGCTACGCGCTCACCTACAGCGCGAACGACGGCGCCGGCCACAACGTCTCGGCCGGCCGCACGGTGGCGGTGACCGACACGCTGGCTCCGGTCATCACCGTCAACGGTCCGCTCAATGTGACGTACGAGTGCGGCGGCAGCTACGTGGATCCGGGCGCCACGGCGAACGACGCGTGCGCCGGGGCCCTGCCGGTCACCTCCACGCAGTCGGGCAACCCGAGCCAGCCTGGCCAGATCATCTACACCTATACGGCCACGGACCCGTCGGGTAACACCGTCACCTCGCCGGTCACCCGCACGGTGTCCGTGAACGACAACGCTCCGCCCGTCCTGGCCCTCAACGGCCCGGCCATCCAGTCGCTCGAGTGCGGCTCGCCGTACACCGACCCGGGCGCCGTGGCCAACGACGCGTGCTTCGGTGACATGACCAGCCGCATCACCCGGTCCGGCAGCGTGAACAGCTCCGCGACGGGTGCCTACACGCTCGTCTACAACGTGACGGATCCGGCGGGCCAGAGCGCGCCCTCCGTGTCCCGCGTCGTGAACGTGAGCGACACGCTGGCGCCGTCCATCACGGTGCTCGGTGCGGCCAACCAGCAGGTCCAGTGCGGCTCGCCCTATGTGGATCCGGGCGCCACCGCCACGGACGTGTGCTCGGGCAACCTGCCCGTCGTCACCAACGGCTCCGTCAACACCCACGCCGTGGGCTCCTACACCCTCGGCTACTCGGCGTCTGACGCCGCTGGCAACACGGCGACGGCCGCCTCGGCCCGCGCTGTGTCCGTCATCGACACCCTGGCCCCCTCGATCTCGCTGAACGGCGCCGCCACGCAGACGCTCGAGTGCGGCTCCACCTACGAGGATCCGGGCGCCACCGCCTCGGACGTGTGCTCTGGCGACCTGAGCTCCGCCATCGTCAAGACGGGCTCCGTGAACACCGCGGTCCTGGGCAACTACACGCTGGGCTACTCGGTGGCGGATGGCGTGGGCCTCACCGCCTCGACCAGCCGCTCCGTGAAGGTGCGTGACACCCTGGCCCCGCAGCTCCAGCTCCTCGAGGGCGCGTCCACCATCCAGTGCAACGCGGGCCCCTACGTGGATCCGGGCGCCACGGCCTCTGACTCCTGCGCTGGCAACCTCACGTCGCGCATCACCCGCTCCAGCAACCTGGACCCGACGCGCGCTGGCCAGTACACCATCAACTACAGCGTGACGGACGACGCGGGCAACACCACCACGGCGACGCGCCTGCTCACGGTGGTCGGCCCCTGCTCCAACAGCTGCATCGAGGTGCACCTGAACGACTACAACCTCTTCCTCGAGGGTGACTACAACGACGGTCACGACGTGGTCGGCAAGGTGGCGGCGGGCGGCAACATCACCATGACGGACTTCGCGGTGGGCTCCGGGCTGTCGGCCAACGACACCGCGAACACCCTCGTGGCGGGTGGCAACATGACCCTGAACCGCGGCGCTGTCTGGGGCGATGCCTTCTACGGCGGCAGCTTCAGCGCCAACGCGAGCGTGACGTTCCCGCGGGGCACCTTGCCCGCGCAGGGCACGCCGATCGACTTCGCGGCCCGCTTCGCTGAGCTGCGCAGCGTGTCCGCTCGCCTGGGCGCCCTGCCGGCCAACGGCACCACGACTCGCGAGAGCTGGGGTGGCGTGATGCTGAAGGGTACGAACAGCAACGTGAACGTGTTCGATGTGAACGCCAGTGCCTTCACCGGCGCGGTGCTGCTCTCCATCGAGGCGCCGTCGGGCTCCTTCGTGGTGGTCAACATCCGCGGGTCGGCGGCCACGCTCCAGGGCTTCGGCCACTCGTTCAGTGGCGTCGATCAGCACAACATCCTCTACAACTTCGTGGATGCGACCTCGATCAACGCCTCCGGGTACGGCTTCTGGGGCACGGTGCTGGCGCCCTACGCCCACATGACGGTCAACAACGGCAGCTGGGATGGCGGCATCTACGCGAAGTCGCTGACGGGCAACGCAGAGGGCCACATCAACCCGCTGAACGACCGCACCATCTGCCCGTGACGGTGACGGAGGGGGCTCCTCCACGAGCCCCCTCCTCCGCCCTCGCGAGCGCAGTCTCCTGACGGCCCTCGCCCTGCCTGAGCTCCTCTCAGGTCGGGCGGGGGCCTTCGCTTTTGGGGTACGGTGGTGCGCCTGTGCAAGATGTCGTGACGTACTTCGATCCTCAGCCAGCCCCTTCCGAGCTCCCGGTACGGCTCGCCAGTCCGTTCGCGGAGGGGCCTCCGCACCCGCTGGCCCACCGTGCGGCGGAGGAGCTGCAGCGGAGCCTGCGCCAGGGTGCGCTGGCAGGCGGCATCGATCTCGGCGCTCTGAACAAACCGGGCCGAGGGAAGATGTTCGGGGTGCTGGTCGTCGCCGCTCCGGATGGCCATGTCGGCTACCTGCGCGGGTTCTCGGGCATGCTCGGCGAACAGTGGCACGTCGATGGATTCGCGCCCCCGCTCTTCGATCCAGTTGCGCGTGCCGCGTTCTGGCCCGCTGGAGAGGCGGAGCTGGATGCGCTCGATGCCCGCCATACCGAGCTGCGCGAGGGTCCCGAGGTCGCCGCACTGCGGGCACGCCTCGCCGAGCTGACGGCACGTCATGCCGCCGCCACCGCGGCACTGCGCACGCAACATGACGAGCACCGCCGCCTCCGGCATGCCTCGCGCCAGGGGCTGGCGGACAGGGATGTTGGCGATGACGAGCGGAGCGCAGCGCTTCAGGTGCTGGCTCATGAGAGCCGCGCCGAGAATCTCGAGCGCAAGCGGCTGGAACAGGCCCACCAACAGGAACGCGAGTCCCTTGAATCAGCGCTCCGAGCACTCGACACGCGCCGCGCCGAGCTCGAACGACTGCGCGCCGATTATTCGAGGCAGCTCTGGCAGCAGATCGCTCACTCCTATGTGATCCCGAACGCGCGCGGCGAAGAGCGGACCGTGGGCTCCCTGTTCGCTCCCGAGCCTCCCCCAGGTGGCGCGGGCGACTGCGCCGCGCCGAAGCTCCTGGCCCAGGCCTACCGCCACCGTCTCAAACCGCTCGCGCTCGCCGAGTTCTGGTGGGGGGCGCCTCCCCTCACGGGGGATCGACACGCGGGCGAGTTCTACCCGGCCTGCCGCAGCAAGTGTGGCGGAGTCCTGCCGTACATGCTCGAAGGGCTGTCCGTCGATCCGGCGCCGGACTCCAAGGTGACTTCGAGAGCGGAGGATGAACTGCGGATCCTCTATGAGGATCCATGGCTGCTCGCCGTGGACAAGCCGTGCGGCCTGCCCTCCGTCCCCGGCCGTCACTCTCCGCTGCGCGACTCAGTGCTGGTGCGCCTCCAGCAACGCTTCCCAGGTTCGGCGGACCTGCTCGTCCTGTATCCCCTCGATGCCGAGCTCTCCGGGATCGTGCTCGTGGCCAGGAACCCGGAGCTCCACGCGGAGCTCCACAGACAGTTCGCGCGGAGCGAGGCCGACCGGCGCCATGTCGCCTGGCTCGAGGGCCGCATCGCTGGCGACCACGGAAGCATCGAACTGCCCCTTCGAGCCAATCCCGATGACCGTCCCCGCCACATCGTCGACCCGCTCCACGGCAAGCGCGCCGTCACGGAGTGGCGCGTGAGGCAACGGACCGACACCCGGACGCAGGTGTCCCTCATTCCCCGCACAGATCGGACGCACCAGCTCCGCGTGCACGCCTCGCACCCGCTCGGCCTCGGCGCTCCGATTGTTGGCGACGCGCTGTACGGCCGCGGAGACACGCGCCTGATGCTGCATGTCGAATCCATGACGTTCACCCACCCCCGAACGGGCGAACGCCTTGAACTCAGCTGCCCGGCTCCTTTCTGAACGTTCGGTTACAGCTTTCATCGCACTGCGAGTGCGAGTAAATCGTTCCAGGAGGCGCCAGACGCCACGGCAGGGACGCGAGCCAGGTGCTATCCTACTCCCTCCCAGCTGAGCTCAGGGAGAGCGTAGAGCGAGCTCCCCCTCCGGCCAGGCGAGCTTGCACCTGGACGTGCTCCCGCGACGGGAGGCGCCCCATTCGCATCCGAAACCCTGTCGTCCCGACGTGATCTGTCCCATCTTCGAGAGGACAGGTCTGAAGAACCCATTGCCAAGGAGTGTCACATCATTCGCGAACAGAGAAGCAGCCGCGGCACCAGCCGCGACCAGAGAACCAACCGCCGAATCCGCGCTCGGGAAGTCCGGGTCGTGGGGCCTGATGGCGGGCAGCTTGGCGTCATGCCCCTCGAGGCGGCGCTGGAGCGGGCCCGTTCCGAGGGGCTCGATCTGGTCGAGATCAGTCCCATGGCCAGTCCACCGGTCTGCAAGATCATGGACTACGGCAAGTTCAAGTACGAAGAGAAGAAGAAGGCCGCCGAGTCGCGCCGTGCGCAGCTCACTGTCCACTTGAAGGAAGTGAAGCTCCGCCCGAAGACGGACGAGCACGACTACGAGTTCAAGGTCCGCAACATGCGGCGGTTCATCGAGGACGGGGACAAGGCGAAGGTCGTCATCCAGTTCCGAGGCCGCGAGATCACCCACCGGGAGCAGGGCACCGCCATCCTGGATGACGTGGCGAAGGACCTGAAGGATGTGGCGGTCGTGGAGCAGCCTCCCCGCATGGAAGGGCGCCTGATGTTCATGATCCTCGCGCCCAACCCGAAGGTCGCCCAGCGGGCTCGAGAGCAGGCACGGCAGGCCGCCCAGAGCGCCAAGCGCACCGCCCCGGCTGAGAAGCCAGCAGCGGCCGCCCAGACCTCCGAGGAGCAGCCCGCCCAGGAAGAGCCGAGCCCGGCTCCCTGAAGCCGGAAGCGTGCACGCGGTGGGCATCTCTCCACCGCGTGTAGCGACCGTCCACCACCCGACGCAGTGCCTGCCCGGAAGACCCGGGCCGGCTCGTCTGGAGCGGACACCTGCGCCACACTCCCGGCGTGGATCCAACGATGAACGAGCCGTCGCCGCCCCCGAGCCAGGAGGCGCAACTGCGCGCACTGCTCGCCGCCATGGAGGCCGCCAACCGGGGCGACCTCACCCACCGCCTCCCCGTGCAGGGCACCCATCCGCTCCTGGATCAGCTCGCGCAGGCCTTCAATGCGGGCGTCACGATCCAGGCCACGGTCGCCGCGGAGGTGATGCGCGTGGCGCACGAGGTGGGCACGGAAGGACGGCTGGGGGGGCAGATCCACCTTCCGAGCGCCTCCGGCGTCTGGAAGACGCTCACCGACAGCGTGAACCTCCTGGCCGACAGCCTCACCACGTACGTGCGCGACATGACCCGGGTGGCCACCGCCGTGGCCCACGGAGAGGTCGGCCACAAGCTCGCCCTGGATGTCCGTGGCGAGTCGCTCGTGCTGAAGACGATCATCAACACGATGGTGGACCGTCTCTCCGAGTTCGGCGAGGAGGTGAACCGCGTCTCCCGGGAGGTGGGGACAGAGGGAATGCTGGGCAGCGTGGCGGAGCCCCACGGAATGTCGGGCATCTGGAAGGAGCTCTCCGCCAATGTGAATGCCACCGAGCAGTTGGCGCTGGCATCCCGGCACAAGAGCGAGTTCCTCGCCAACATGAGCCACGAGCTGCGCACGCCGCTCAACAGCCTGTTGATCCTCGCCAAGGTGCTCTCGGAGAACAAGGAGCACCGCCTCGGCCCTCGCGAGGTGGAGTACGCGAAGACCATCCACACCTCGGGCACGGATCTGCTCAACCTCGTCAACGAGATCCTCGACCTGTCCAAGGTGGAGGCCGGCAAGATGCGGATCGCGCCCGACGACGTGCCGCTCGCGGACGTGAAGGCCTTCGTCGAGCGCAGCTTCGCGCCCGTGGCCGAGCAGAAGGGCCTGGGCTTCTCGGTGAGCCTGGACGCGGGGCTTCCCGCCAGCATCCACACGGATCCGCAGCGGCTCCAGCAGGTGCTCAAGAACCTGCTCTCCAACGCCTTCAAGTTCACCGGCAGCGGCCGGGTGGAGCTGCGCATCACTCCGGTGGAGGGCCAGCACAAACGCTTCGACAGCGAGGTGCTCAACCGCTCCGAGCGCGTCATGGCTTTCAGCGTGAAAGACAGCGGCATCGGCATTCCGCCGGACAAGCAGAAGCTCATCTTCGAGGCCTTCCAGCAGGCGGACAGCACCACCAGCCGCGAGTACGGCGGCACGGGGCTGGGACTCTCCATCAGCCTCGCGATGACGCGCCTGCTGTGCGGCGAGCTTCATGTGGACAGCCAGCCGGGTCAGGGCAGCACCTTCACCCTGTACCTGCCCGAGCGCTACCTCCACACGGAAGACAGCACTCCGGCTGGCGAAGCCCGGCCCGTCGTGGACCTGCCGTCACTCCCGCCTCCCTCGAAGCCCTCGCCCGATCCGAGCCGGAGCCTCGCCGGGCTACAGGTGCTCATCGTGGATGACGACATCCGCAACGCCTTCGCGCTCACCAGTGCCCTGGAGGCTCGAGGACTGCGCGCGCTGTATGCGGAGAATGGCAAGGT
The DNA here is from genome assembly GCF_020103695.1 of Hyalangium versicolor. Lineage (GTDB taxonomy): Bacteria > Myxococcota > Myxococcia > Myxococcales > Myxococcaceae > Hyalangium > Hyalangium versicolor. The sequence goes on along the minus strand of NZ_JAHXBF010000033.1, from coordinate 51,289 downwards.
GGGCCTGGAGGCCCTCCTCAACCATCACAGGGTGGACGCCGTCATCATGGACATGGTGATGCCTGAGATGGATGGGTACGCGGCCATGCGCGCCATCCGCCAGGATCCGCGCTTCGCCACCCTGCCCATCATCGCCCTCACCGCCCAGGCGCTGCCGGAAGACCGCGACAAGTGCCTCGCGGCCGGCGCCAGCGACTACCTGCCCAAGCCCGCGGACACCGACCAGCTCCTCGAACTGCTGCGCCGCTGGTGTCGCTGACCTGCGCCGCAGCCTGTCGGGCGAGACCGCCGCCAACCTGTATGCTTGTCGGACAGGTTTGGAATCAGCTCGCCCGACAGGGAGCCCCAGAGGACCGGCCCGCTCACAAGGCGGCGGCCGCTTCCGGGCGGAAGTTCACCTCGGTGAGCTTGTCGAGGATCTTGCCCCAGCCCTCCTCGGTGCGGCTCGCGTAGTCGGGGAGCACGCCCTCGTGAGTCAGGGTGAGTTCACAGCCCGCCCCCTTCGACACGATGTCGATGCTGACTCGAGTGGAGTCGGCCGAGAACTTCGGCACACCGAAGGTGAAGACAAGGCGGCGGGGCCGATCGATCTCCAGGTACTTCCCGACGTGCTCGATGTCCTGGCCGTCTCGCCGGTCCACGATGCAGAAGGAACCTCCCACGCGCGCATCGATCTCTACACGCACCATCTGCCCCGTGGGCGTGGCGAACAGCCACTTGCCCGCCCTCTTGGGATCGAGCCATGCGTCGAACACACGCTCGGCGGAGGCCTCGAAACGGCGGGTGACTCGGAGGGTGACGGACTGTCCTGAGCTCATGATGATCGTCCTTTCTTCGTGGGGTTCTTGGAGGCTTCCCGGTCCTCTTCCCGCAGCAGCGAGTCGAGGGCATCCAACTGCTGATTCCAGAAGGCACGCTGCTCCTCGATCCAGGCGGCAGCCCGATCGAGCGGCTCGGGGTTGAACGACAGGAAGTGCTCACGGCCCGCCTTGCGACGGCGCACGAGTCGCGCCCGTTCGAGCATGCGGATGTGCTTCGAGACCGCGTTGAGGGAGATCGCGAACGGCTCGGCGAGCTCCGTCACCCGGGCCTCTCCTCGGGCAAGCCGCTGCAGGATGGCGCGCCTCGTGGGGTCCGCCAGCGCCGCCAGGGTGTGATCGAGCTGGACCTCTGTTGTCGGGGTAGGCATCATTCAACCTTTAGGTTGAATATCAACGCACGAAGGCCCCGTGTCAACCCCACCGTGCATGCGGGCCCAGGCTACGGAGCCCCTGGCCCCTCGCTCGATACGTCCATGCGATCAAAGGCGCTGCCCAGGGCCATCATCCCCAGCGCCACCTCGATGGCCACGCCCGCCGCGGCCGTGAGCCCGGCGATCGGGATGGCCCACACGTCGATCAGTCCGTACAGGGTGAAGCCCACCAGTGCGGCGACGATCCCCGCGGGAATCAACCCTCCGATCACCACGACCAGCGCTCCGGCCAGCGTCAGCAGCCGCTGCCCCAGGGCCTCGATGCCTCGTGCCCGCTCCCCGTCCGCGGGCAGCCACGCCGGAAAGAGCACCACCGCAGCGTTCTGGACGAAGAGGCCTCCGAGCCCCAGTGCGGGCAGCAGCGGAATGAGGCCCAGCCCGCAGGCCACCCAGAACTCGGCTCCCAGCGACCCGGGTGCGCCTACTGCCATCCCCATGGCCAGCACGAGCAGCCCCACCTGGATGACCACCAGAAGCAACCCGGGAGCGAACACCTCGGCCATCACCACCTGCCGCCCCGTCAACGGCATGGCTCGCAGCATGTCCAACTTGGGCAGGTCCATGCGCAAATCCGAGCGCAGTGACACCGGCCCGAACACCGTGAGCATCCCCGCGAACGACGCGTAGACGATCGCCATCACCTGACGCGACATGGCGAGAGACTCGGGCGCGAACATGGCCGTCCCCACGGGGAAGGCCAGCCCGAGCAGGGCCATCGCGAACACCAATTCCGTGCCCCCCATCCTCCGCGCCGCGACGAGGTTCTTCCACAGCAGCGCCACCTCCGGCCGCCCCTGTGAGGCGAGGCGGAAGAAGGGCTTGCGCATCACGATGTGCCCCACCCGCGCCAGGCGCTGCCCGCGCTGCCGGGCCAGCGTCTCTGCCCGGGCGACGACCACCTCCTCGAAGGGAACCACCAGCACCGAGACCCAGAGGTAGTGGAGCGCCAACATCCCCAGCGCGAGCGGCAGGGCCCGGAGGAAGGCCCCCATTCCATCCGCCATCGGCAGCGCCACCAGCGCTCGCGCGGGCCACAGCGCCACGCTCAGCTCGGGCCGCTCCAACAGCTCACCGATCCACTGCTCCACGCCGCGCCGACCCACCTCTCCACCCGGGAAGGGATGCGCCTGGAACGCCGAGTAGACCGCCACGCCGAACGCCGCCACCACCCCCAGGAGCACCGCCCACCGCAGCACCGTCCCCAGCCACCCCAGCCGCACCAGCCGCGTGCGCACGAACGAGGCCGCGATGAAGTGCAGGTTCACCGTGCCGAACACCACCGTCGCGCCCAGGAAGAACAGCACCGGATTCGGGCTGATCGTCCGGAACACGAAGACGGCGCTGAACAAGGCGGACATCGCCGCCCCGAAGAGCCCTCGCGCCAGCTTGTAGTTCAGCAGCGAGCGCCGGCTGACGGGCGCGGAGAAGAGCTGCTGAACCTCCGTCTCCGTGAACGTGAGCGCCGGCCTGTCCTGTCCCAGCGCCCACGCCGAGGCCAGCGACATCAGCAGCATGCCGGCCAGCCCCAGCTCGATCAGCACCCGAGCCCCCGCCGGGAGATCCTCGGACGAGCGCTGGAAGCTCAGCCGCCGCAGGACCACCGCGTACAGATAGGCCCCACCCACCACCAAGCCCGCCAGGTACTTGGGCTGACGCAAGCGCTCCAACTGCTTGCGCACGCGGTTGCGCAGCGAAGCCCACCACAGGAACGACACCGCGCTCGGGAAGCTCATGTCCCGGGAGGCTCCGACCGCTCCCCTCCCCCCGCGCTGGTGATGCGCACGAAGAGCTCCTCCAGAGAGGCGTTCTCCGCATCCATCCCCTTCATCCGCGAGCGGATCTCCTCCAGCGTCCCCAGCGCCACCGCGCGCCCTCCGGCGATGACGAGGATGCGGTGGCACAGCTCCTCCACCAGCGGCAGCAGGTGCGACGAGAGCACCAGCGCCGCCCCCTGCTCCGCCCGCCGCTTCAGCGACGCCTTCATCCTCCGGATGCCGATGGGATCCAACCCCGTGAGAGGCTCGTCCAGCAGGATGAGCTTCGGGTCGTGCAGGAAGCCGCACGCGATGGACAGCTTCTGCTTCATGCCCCGCGACAGCTCTCCCGGCAGCGCCTTCTCCTTGCCCACCAATTCCATCTCGGCGAGCAGCGCGCGCCCCTTCTCCTCCCAACCCTCCACTCCATAGAGACGGGCGACGAAGTTCAGGTGCTCCCAGACGGTGAGGTACTCGAAGAGCCGCGGCTCGTCCGGCAGGAACGCCAGCGCCTGCTTGGCCGGCACCGGCTCCTCCGCCATGTCATACCCCGCCACGAGCACCCGCCCGGACGTCACAGGCAGGATCCCCGCGAGGCAGCGCAGCGTGGACGTCTTCCCCGCGCCGTTGGGCCCCACCAGCCCCAACACCTCGCCGGGCGACACCTTGAAGGTGAGCCCCTGCACGGCCTTCAGCGAGCCATAGGCCTTCTCCAGCCCCACCGCCGCCAGCACGGGCGCAGCGGGCGCCGGAGGCAGGCCCGAGCCCCCGTCAAATGTCACGTCGGATGAGGACACCCAGGCTCCGGATCAGTGCAGGTTGAGCAGCCCCTTCACCGTCTCGAGCACCACCTTGGCCTGCACGGGCTTGACGAGGTACGCGCTCGCCCCGAGCGCCATGGCGCGATCGCGATCCGCCGCCGCCCCCTCGGTGGTGATGACCACGATGGGGATGTCGCGGTGCTCCGGCGCCTGCCGGATGTGGCTGATGAGCTTGAGGCCATCCATCAGCGGCATGTTGATGTCGGTGAGCACCAGGTCGAACTGCCCCTGGGTGAACTTCTTGAGGCCATCGGCCCCATCTCCGGCCTCCACGCAGACGACTCCTCCGAGCCGCTGCAGTGCGTACATGATGCTGCGTCGCATGGCCTGGGAGTCGTCCACCACCAGCGCCCGGATCTGCGTCATGGGCGGGAAGATAGCATCCCCTTCCAAAAAACCTTCCCTTTCCCACCGTCACCGGCGGCGCCGCGCCAGGGCCACCAGCGCCGGGCCAATCTCTCCCAGCGGCAACACCCTCTTCACCACCCCGGTAGAAATCGCCTCCTGCGGCATGCCGAAGACGACGGCGGTCTCCTCGGACTCGGCCCAGATCTCCCCACCCGCCTCGTGCACCACGCGCGCCCCGGCCGCTCCGTCCGAGCCCATGCCCGTGAGCACCACCGCCAGGGCCTTGTCCTTCAGCGTCTTCGCCACGCTCTCGAAGAGCTGATCCGCCGAGGGCACGTACCGGTCCTTCGACGTCGTCTCGGGCGTCCTCAGCACCAGCCGCCCGTCTCGCTCGATGAGCTGCATGTGGCGTCCGCCGGGCGCGATGTAGACGTGGCCCGCGGCGAGCCGGTCGCCCTCCTTCGCCTCGGACACATGGAAGGGCCCGATGCGATCCAGCCGCTCCGCGAAGGCTCGGGTGAACTGCGAGGGCATGTGCTGGCAGACGAGCACGCACGGTGTGGGCTCGGCGGCCAGGGCCTCCAGCAGCCGTTGCACCGCTGGCGGCCCACCCGTGGAGGCGGCCACCGCGATGATGAAGGGGATCTCCTCCTGGGGCTCCCACTCGGGAGTCGCTCGCGGGGCGGCGGGTCCTCGCCGTGCCCCTCCCCTGCGCACGAGCCGCGCCGCGCGCACCTTCTCCAACAATTCCACGCGCAGGCTCTCGAGCGCCGCCGGAGTGGTCTTCGCCGGCCGGGCGATGAAGTCGAACGCGCCCAGCTCCAGCGCCTTGAAGACGTCCGCCGTGTGCGAGTGGCTGGAGATGACGATGGCCGGCGTGGGCGCCGCGCTCCGCAGCAGCCGCAGGAAGGTGTACCCGCCCATGCGGGGCATCTCCAGGTCCACCGTCACCACATCCGGGCGCAGATCCACCACCTTGCGCAGTCCCTCCTCGCCGTCGGCGGCCCAGTCCAGCACCTGCACATCCGGCTCGGACTCCAGCAGGTGCTTGAGCGTCCGGCGGTTGTGCGCCGAGTCATCGATGACGAGCACGGTGGTGGGAGGCCGAGCGGTCATCGCAGCCCCCTCGGTTGGGATTCGGGCTTGCGGTACGCCAGATCGCCGCGCAGGTGCACCAGCTCGAAGTCCGCGCCCAGGTTGAGCAGGTTCTCCGAGTGCCCCAGCATCAGGTAGCCGCCGGGCACGAGCCGCTCGTGGAAGGTCTGCAGCACCCGCCGGCGCGCGGGAAGGTCGAAGTAGATCATCACGTTGCGGCAGAAGATGGCGTCCATCTGCGATACGAGCTGGCACGCCTCCGTGTCCAGCAGGTTGAGCTGCCCGAAGGACACCCAGGCACGGACCTCGTCCTTCACCCGGACCTTGTTGTTCCCAATCGGAACGAAGAAGCGAGACACATTCTCCGGCGGAGTCGCCCGGAGGGCCGAGGGGCCGTACTCCGCCCGCCGCGCCGTGACGAGCACCCGGCGGGAGATGTCCGTGCCGTAGACCTCCACGTCCCAGTTCTCGAAGCGGCGGCTCTGATGCAGGAGCATCGCGATGGTGTACGCCTCTTCTCCCGTGGAGCACCCCGCGGACCAGATCCGCAGCCTCCGGCCCGGAGCGTTGCGCTGCTGAAGCGCGGGGAGGACCTCGTCGGTGAAGGCCTTGAGCTGACTCGGCTCGCGGAAGAAGTACGTCTCGTGCGTGGTGAGCGCCTCGACGGCGGCCTCCAGCTCCGCGCGGCGCTGCGAGTCGTAGCGAAGGAAGCGGTAGTAGCCACCGAAGTCTCGCAGCCCCAGCGCATCCAGCCGAGGCCACAGCCGCCGCTCCATGACGAACTTCATGTCCTCGCGCACGAGGATCCCGCAATGGGAGTAGACATGATCGCGCAGGAGCCGGAACTCCTCCGCGCTCATCTCCGGCCGGCCCTCGTCTTCGAAGCGTGGTGCCACCTGAGCTCCCCCCACATCCCTCAACGCCTCGAGAGGCGCTCGACTGCATCCGAGAGCGCCCGCCGAGCGAGTGCATCCTGTTCGACCCCGAGCGCGGCTCTCACCGCCTCCAGGCTCTCCCGCCCTCCTGAATCTCCCAATACGCGCGCCGCCGTGGCGCGCACATCCCAACCCGGGTGGCGCAGCAGCTCCACCGCCAGCGCCACGCCCTCGGACGATACCGCTCCGGCCTGGAGCGCGGCCTTCACGACTTCCGCGTCCGCGTGGCGCGAGGCCTCCTGGAGCACCTGGGGACGGAGCGTACCCAACCGCGCCAGGGCTCGCACAGCCCGGCCCGCCAGCGCACCGTCCGGATGGCTCACCAACGTCTCGAGGTCCGGCGCCCGATCCGCCGCGCCACACTCGCCCAGCGCATCCACCGCCGCGAGCTGCACGGCGATGTCCTCGTCCTGGAGCGCTCGCTTCAGCAACGCGCCCGCCGACGCATCTCCCACCCGGCCGATCGCCCGTGCGCCCGCCGCGCGTACCGGAGCGGCCTCATCGGCCAGCGCTCCGCGCGCCAGCTCCAACCCCACCGCGGGATCCACATCCATCGCGGCATCCAGCGCCGCCGCGCGCAGGAATGGATCCGCGGCGCGCGCCAGCTTCCGGAACGTGGGCAGCGCGGCCGTGCCTCCCGCGTGCGCGAACGCCGCCACCGCGGCCGGAGAGGGATGGCGCTCCACCACCTCCTCCAGCGCCTTGAGCACGGCTTCGCGGCAGCCTCCGGAAAGCACCCCGAGCGCCCGCACCGCCGCCCCCGCCACGGAGGGCTCCTCGAGCATCGCCACCAACGGAGCCACCGCGTCCGGAGACTGCGTGCGCCCCAGCGCCTTCACGGCCACGGCGCGCAGATCGTCCTCGGCCCACTCGAGCAGGGCGCTCAAGGCGGGCACATAGGACGGATCCACCATCTCCAGCATGGCCTGGGCCGCGGCGGCACGGGCCGGCAGAGACAGCTCCGCCATGCGCCCGAGCAGCTCCCGCCCCGCCTCGGAGCCCAACCGGGACAGCGTGCGGATGACCTCGCGCAACAGCCGGTCCTCCCGAGCCGCCTCCGCCACCGCGATGGCGAGCGAGGGCTCCCGCAGCGCCCCGGCGGCCACCAGCGCCCCGGCGCGCACGGGCATGTCATCAGCCTCGAAGGCCTGGGCCACGAACGCCACGGCATCCGGCACGCGCTTGAGCGCGGCACGGGCCTGGGAATCGATCTCCGAGCGCAGCATCCCATCCGCCACGCTGGCCTGGGTCCCGAGCGCCCCGAGCGCGGCCTCGCGAATGGACCGTACCTCCGAGCCGAGCCCGCGGCTGATGAGCTCCGTAGCGGCCAGTTGGGGAATGAGCCCCATCACCCGGTAGGCGCTGCGGCGCAGGGTCGGATCTGCCAGCAGCGGCACCACCACCGGAAGTGGAGGCGGCCACTGGAGCTGCGCGAGCGTCTCGAGCACGGCCAGCCGAAGAAAGGACTCGTCCTCCTTCAGCAGGGACTCCAGGGCCCGGGCCGCCGTGTCAGAGCCCACGTGCGCCAGCGCCTCCACCGTGGAGACGCGAACGTTGAGGTCTACGTCCATCAGCGCATCGATGAGTGCTCCCTCGGCGCTGCGCCGACCGAGCTGCCCGAGGATGTCCGCGGCGAACTTCCGCTGATCCGGATCCGAGTGGCGCAGCAGCTTGATGAGCGGGCCCACGGAGACATCCCCGAGCCCCACCAGCGCCTCGGCCGCGGCATTGCGAGCGCCGGTCTCGCCACGCTCGCCCAACACGGAGACGAGCCGATGAGCCACCTCGCTCAGGGTCGGCAGACGGCGCAGGTTCTCGATCGCGGCGCGGCGCACGCGCCAGCTCTCGTCGTGGAGCCCGACGATGAGCGCATCGAGCGTCCCCGGGGCCGACGGCTCCAGCGCCAGGATGGCCTGGTAGCGCTCCTCCTCATGGGGAGCGGAGGGCTGAGTCACGCTGCCCCTCCCGTCCGCTTCGCCTCGCGCTCCACTTCCGCGCGCAGCAGTGCCTTGAGGTCCAGCATCAGGCGCGGGCGCTCCATCGTGCCGCACACCCCCACGACGAAGGGCGTGCGGCCAGGGGACAGCAGCGCGGGCGCGGGCTTGAGATCACTGCGGCGCACGCGCATCACCTCGGTGACGCGGTCCACGCGCAGCGCCAACCTCCGGCGGCCCAGCAGGCACACCAGCAACCGCGTCTTCGGAGACGGCGGGGCCTCCGTGGTCATCAACCGCTGGCGCAGGTCCACCACGGGCAGCAAGGCCCCTCGCAGGTGCAGCATGCCCTCCACGAAGGAGGGCGCGCGCGGCACGGGGATGACGCGCTGGGGAGGCAGGATCTCCTCTACTCGCATGATGTCGACGACGTACTCCTCCTTGCCCACGGTGAAACAGCACAGCTGAACGATGGGATCCTTGGGCGCCGACTCCTCGACGCGAGGTCGGCGCGGCAGCAGGGGCGAGGGCTCTCTCATGCGAGCGCCTGCTGGAGATCGAGAAGAATGTAGAGCTGCGAGTTGCGCCGGCCGATGCCCACCACGCAGTCTCGCTCGCCGCCGAGCCCCGGCGGTGCGGACTCGAGCATGGAGGGCTTGAGACGCACCACGTCCTTCACCGCATCCACCCACACGCCCGCCGGCCCCTCCTCTGTATGCGCCACGAGGATGCGCGCCAGGCGAGGAGGCGGCGGAGCATCCGGGCCGGCCACCTGCGCGGGCGAGTCGGTCAACCGCAGCCGCATCTTGAGGTCATACACGGGGATGACATCCCCACGCAGGTTCATCACGCCCAGCAGGTTGGCCTCCGCGCGAGGAATCTCGGTCAGGGGCGGCACGCGGCCGATCTCCCGGACGGAGCGGATGGGAACGGCGTACCACTCGCCCTCCAGGACGAAGGCCAGGTACTCCTCGGGGGTCTCCTCGGGCGTCGGCGACAACATCTCGTCGCTGCCCGCGGCGAAGTCCAGGAGGCCCCCGACGTCCTCGTCTGGCCGGTAGAAGAAGTCGTCGAGCAGTTCGGAGAAGCGGGACAAGGCTCCCCGAGTTTAGCAGCCCGGCCCCCCCTGTCGTCATGCCCAGCGACGCTCGGGACCGATACCTTCTTCGAGCAATTCCGCGACATCCAGAACCAACACGGTCCTCCGGTTTCCCAGGTCCGTGGCCCCGGAGATGCCCCGGACCGACTGGAGCCGCCCTCCCAGGGGCTTGGTGACGATGTCCTGCTGGCCGAAGAGTTCGTCCACGGCGATGCCCATGCGCTCCTGGGCCAGGCCCACCACGACGACGAAGTGGCGGCCGGTGTTGCGCTCGGGCAAGCCGAACAGCCGGGCAAGCCGGGTGAAGGGCAACGTCTGCCCGCGCAGGTCCAGCACCTCGCGCCGCTCCACGGTGCGGATGTCCTTGGGCTGGACGGAGAGGATCTCCAGCACACTGTTGAGGGGGACCGCATACGTCCGCCCGCTCACTCCCACCACCAGCGCCCGGATGATGGCCAGCGTCAGCGGGAGTGTGAGCTGGAAGGCAGTGCCCCGCCCGCGCTCGCTCCACACGTCGATGAGGCCGGACAGGTTGCTGATGTTGTTCTTCACCACGTCCAGCCCCACGCCCCGGCCTGACAGCTCGGAGACGTTCCGGGCGGTGGAGAAGCCCGGCAGGAAGATGAGGTTGAGCAGCTCGCGGCGGCTCATCTCCCCGGCCTGGGACTCGGTGATGAGGCCCTTCTGCACGGCGACTTCGCGGACGCGGTGCTCGTCGATGCCCGCCCCGTCGTCGCTCACCTCGATGACGACGTGGTTGCCCTTCTGCTCGGCGCGCAGGGACACGGTGGCCCTTCGAGACTTGCCCACCGCCACCCGGGCCTCGGGGGCCTCCACGCCGTGATCGAGGGCGTTGCGGATGATGTGCATCAACGGGTCGCTCAGCTCCTCGACGATGAGCTTGTCCAGCTCCACCTCGCCGCCGGTGCTGATGAAGTCGATCTCCTTGCCGGCCTCGCGGGCGATGCGGCGAATCAGCCGCGCCAGCTTGTCGAAGACCTGGCCCACGGGGACCATGCGCGCCTCGAGCAGCCCGTTCTGGAGCGCGTCCAGCTTGCGCTCCAGTTGCCGAGTCTCGCGCGACAGCTCCGCCACCCAGGCCTTGGAGATGACCAGCGTGCCCTCCTGCCGGGCAGCATCCGTCATCCGCTGGAGGTTGGCCTTGATGAGCAGCAGCTCGCCCACCGTGTTCATCAGCCCGTCCAGCCTGCGGATGTCCACGCGCACCGTCTGCGTCAGCGAGCGCAGCGAGGTGTCGAAGTCCACCCGAGGCCCCTTGGAGCCCGTCTCGGCGGCAGGTGGCTCGGGCGCTGCCTCGGACACCGCCTGGGCTCGCGGGATGGGTGGAGGCGTCTCGATGATGACGGACACCTCCCCTGCCCCCGAAGAAGCCGACCGGGACGCCTTGCCCTTCTTCGAGGCGGAGCGCTTCGAAGTGGAAGGACGCGGCTCGGGAGTGGCAGGCACGGAAGCGGCCGCCAGAGGAGGCTCGGCAGGCGGTGGCGCAGGCGGAGGCGGTGCAGGGGGAGGCGCGGCAGGCCGTGCGAGCGGAGCAGGAGCCATCTTCCCCCGGGCCGGAGGGCGAACCGGGAGCGGCGAGAGCTGCGCGGGAGTTCCCTCGAGGGCCGTGGTGAGCTCCGAGCCCGGCACCTTCGCGCCGAAGATGAGATCGAACGCGATGCCGCTGGCGCTGCTGGGCTGCGCCGAGGGCAGCGTGCTGATGATCTCGCCGATGGGCTTGAGCCGGGAGTTGAGCTCGGCGAGCCCCTTGTCGAAGTCGGACAGATCGAAGTCGGCGCGCACGCGCCACAGCGCCACGCCCTTGCGGACGTTCTCGCGGAGCCGGTGCTCCTCGTACTCGGTGAAGACGGCGCGGACCTGGGCCTCCAGCTCCAACCGGTCGAGCGGATCCTCCTCGCCCGGAGCCGAGGGCTCGCCCAGGTGGATGAAGCGCTCGATGAGCCCCTCCACCCGAGCGGACTGCGCGGAGGAGGCCTCCCCGCGCGAGGCATCCACGAGCAGCGCCTGCAGGACATCGAGGGACTCGACCAGTCCATCCAGCACGGTGTCGTCGAGCACCAGCTTGCCCAGCCGCAGCCGATCCAGCAGGTCCTCCATGCCATGCGCCAGCCGGGCGATGCGGTCCTGGCCGAACAGCCCCGACAGCCCCTTGAGCGAGTGGGCGGCGCGGAAGATGCCGTTGATGAGATCGGGATCGACTTCCTGCCCCCGGCGCTCGTCGAGCGTGAGCAGGTCCTTGTTCAGGGTGTCGAGGATCTCCGTCGCCTCGGCGACGAACTCCGACAGGGCTTTGCCTCCGGGGTTCACGTCGGCAGTGCTCTCCGGCTCAAGCCAGCTTCAGGTACTTGCGCAGGAGCGTGGTGAGGCTCTGCGTCTGGATGGGCTTGACCAGGTACTCCGCGGCCCCGAGCGCCATGCCCCGCTGCCTGTCCTGGTCACGCCCCTCGGTAGTGATGATGAAGAGGGGCGTCTCGCGGTAGTTGGGGTTCTTCTTGACGAAGTTGATCAGCTCCAGCCCGTTGATGTCGGGCATGTTGATGTCGGTGATGATGAGATCGAAGCGGTGACGCGGCAGCAGCTTGAGCGCGTCGAAACCGCCTTGAGCGTTGATGGCCTCGACGCCCGGGACGGACTCCACCGCCGCGGCGATGAACGCGCCCGACGCCTTGGAATCCTCCACGATCAGGACCTTGAAACCCATGGGCCCGGGAAGGTTATCAGAAGCCCGACGGGTGGGAGAGTCCTCGGCCTACCGGACGTCAGGATTTGCGCACTGGGAGGAGCTTCGCCAGCCCCTTGTCGGCCAGGATGGTGACGCGCTTCCCCTTGAAGCCCGGCAGGAAGTGCTGCTGGAGGGCCTGGGACTGGGCGGCCTCGTCCACCTTGCCGTTCCCGGGGAGTTCCAGGGCGACGGACTCGACCTTGGCCTTCTCCAGCACCTGGGCGGCGTTGGCCAGGGCGGCGCCCAGGGCGCCCGCATCCAGGTTCTTCCGAGCCCCCAGCCCCACGGCGAAGATGCGCGGGACGGGGAGGCGCCCGTCCGAGGGCAGCAGGAGCCAGTCGCTCTTCACCCCGGTGAAGAACCCCTGCTTGAGCACGCGAGACAGGGCCCCGCACAGCCGCCAGTCCACATACCCGGCGGTACCGGGCAGGGGCCGGTCATCTTCGGCCACGAAGAGGCAGAGGGCGTCCACCCCGGTGAGGGCATCCAGGCCGTCGAGGCCTACTTCATAGGTCGTCACGCTCACGGCTTACCCAGGGCGACCGCGACGCGGTCGAGCAGGCCGTTGACGAAGGCGCTGGACTCCTCGGTGCCGAAGTTCTTGCCCAGTTCCACGGCCTCGTTGATGGAGACCTTCTTGGGGATGTCCGGGCGGTACTTGAGCTCGAAGACGCCCAGGCGCAGCACGTTGCGATCGATGCGGGACATGCGATCCAGCCGCCAGTTGTGGCTGTGCTTCTCGATGAGCTGATCGATCTCGGCCTGGTTCGTCCGGACGCCGTCCACGAGTTCCTGGGCGAACTTGACGGCATCAGGGTCCGGCTTGCCCTCCTCGGCGGAGGCGGCCCACGCGGACGCGAGCGCCTCGGAGGACGATGTGCCCTCGGCCATCTCCAGTTGGTAGAGCGCCTGCAATGCGCGCTCGCGCCCGGTTCTGCGCGCCCCCATGAGCTACCCCCTCTTTCCTTCCGTCATCTTCGCGTAGAGGTTGACCATCTCCAGACAGGCCATGGCCGCATCGGAGCCCTTGTTGCCGGCCTTCACCCCGGCCCGATCGATGGCCTGCTCCACGGTGTCACACGTGAGCACGCCGAAGGTGACGGACACGGGCCGGGCCAGCGCCGCCGCGCTGAAGGCCACCGAGCCGATGCCCTTGGAGCACTCGCCGGCCACATAGTCGAAGTGGGGCGTGCCGCCGCGGATGACGGCGCCCAGGGTGATGACGCCTGCGTAGTTCTGCGTGTCCACAACACGGCGCGTCAGCCCGGGCAGCTCATAGGTGCCGGGGCAGCGGTAGACGTCGATGTCCCCATCCGCGACGCCGTGGCGCACGAGCGAATCCACCGCGCCCTTGACGAGCTCCTCGGTGATGAACGCGTTGAAGCGGGCAACGCAGATGGCGAAGCGGCCCTTGGGGGGCAGAAAGTCACCTTCGATGTAGCGAGGCATGGAACCTTCCTACACCAGCGGCACGGCCCGCGTCTTCACGACTTGTCACGCCGACGACGGGGAGTGCGTGCCGCCATCCGCTGGGGGGCCTCCTCGCGGGAGAGGGGGATCTGCTCCACCACCTCCAGCGAGTAGCTCTCCAGACCCACGATCTTCTTGGGGTTGTTGGTGAGCAGACGCAGCCGGGTCAGCCCCAGGTCCTTGAGGATCTGCGCTCCCACGCCGAACTCGCGCAGGCGCGTCTGGTCCGGCTTGCCCTGGACATGCTCCTCATTGGAGACGTGGGTGCACTGGAGCCGGGCCTGCGCCGGGACGTCCTTCTGGAGGTAGATGATGACCCCCCGCCCGGCGGCCTGAATCTGTTGGAAGGCCTGCTCGAGCTGGCTGCCACAGGCACACTGGCTGCTGCCCAACATATCGCCCATGAGACAGGCGCGGTGGACTCGGGTGAGCACGGGTTCCTTGCCGCGGATATCGCCCTTCACCAGGGCCACGTGGACTGCGGAGTCCACGTCACTGCCATAGGTGTAGGCCTGGAACGAGCCCGCGCCCCGGCGCTCGACGGTGGCGGTGGTGATGCGCTTGACCAGGCGCTCGCGCTCCAGCCGGTAGCGGATGATGTCCGCCACGGACAGCAGCACCAGCTTGTGCTTGCGAGCGAACTTCACCAGGTCCGGCCTGCGGGCCATGGTGCCGTCGGGCTTCATGATCTCGCAGATGACGCCGGACGGAGACAGCCCGGCCATGCGCGCCAGATCCACGCTGCCCTCGGTCTGACCGGTGCGAACCAGCACGCCGCCCTCACGGGCGCGGAGGGGGAAGATGTGGCCGGGGCGCACCAGGTCGCCCGGCTTCGCGTTGGGAGCCACCGCCGCCAGGACGGTGCGGGCCCGGTCCGCGGCGGAGATGCCGGTGGTGACGCCGCGCGCCGCCTCGATGGAGACGGTGAAGGCCGTCTGGAAGGGCGAGGTGTTGTCCTGCACCATGAGGGGCAGGTTCAGCCGGCGGATGCGGTCCTCGGTGAGCGCCAGGCAGATGAGGCCTCGCCCGTGGGTGGCCATGAAGTTGATGGCCTCGGGAGTGACCTTCTCGGCGGCCATGACGAGGTCGCCCTCGTTCTCGCGATCCTCGTCATCGGTGAGGATGACCATGCGGCCCTTGCGGATCTCCGCCAGCGCCCGCTCGACCAACTCGATGACGTTCGTGCCCTTCGTGCTGCGCGCCATGACTTCGCTCCTCTACCCTTTCGTCCCGAAGCCGGCCGCCTTCAGCACGTCCTCGGTCAGCCCGGCACTCGGGCCCTGGCGCAGCGAGACCAGCCGCACCACATACTTGCCGATCATGTCGGCTTCCAGGTTCACCCGCGAGCCCACCCCCTTGCCCTGCAGGGTGGTGCGAGCTTGTGTCTCCGGAATGAGTTGCACGGTGAACCGGTCCGGGAGCACCGCGTTGACGGTGAGGCTGATGCCATCCACCGCCACCGAGCCCTTCTCGATGAAGTAGGGCGCCAGGTCCGTGGGCAGGCGGAACGCCATCACCCACGAGCCGCCCTCGGGCCGCGTCTCCAGCACCTCGCTCACCGCATCCACGTGGCCGGCGACGAGGTGCCCGCCCAGCCGATCTCCCAGCGCCAGCGCCCGCTCCAGGTTCACCTTGGAACCGGGGCGCAGCTCGCCCATCGTCGTGCGGCGCAGCGTCTCCGGAGCCGCCTGGACCTTGAAGGTGTCCCCACCCCGCTCCACCACTGTGAGGCAGGCGCCGTCCACGGAGATGGACTCACCGAGAGCGAAGCTGCCTGCCCCGAGCACGGTGCGGATCCACAGGTCCGTCATCCCACCCGGGACGACCCGCTCGACCACACCTACATCTTGAACGAGACCGGTGAACATCGGCGGAGCTTATAACGAACTCTTCAGAGCCGTGCCTGGAGGAGAAGATCATCTCCTAGCTGCTCGTAGGTGACGTTCTTCAGAGAGAGGGCCGCGGACATCATCTTCACCCCGAGATCACCCGACCAGGAGAGCCCCTGGCTGCCAATGAGCTTGGGAGCCAGGAACAGGGCCAGCTCGTCGGCGAGCCGCTCGCGAAGGAAGGAGCCGTAGATCTCCGCCCCGCCCTCCACGAGCACGTGGTTGAAGCCGCCGAGGGAGAGGCGGGCCATCAGGGCCTTCAGGTCCACGCGGCCGCGCTTCTCGCGCACCTGCCACACCTCGACGCCCTGCTCGGTGAAGCGGCGCGCCCTGCGGCCCGTGGGATCCTCCACCGTGGCCAGCACCGTCTTCGCCGAGGAGCGCTGGGTGAAGACGGTGGCCGAGGGCTTCAGGCTCAGGTGCGAGTCCACCACCACCCGCATCGGGTCGCGGCCCTTGCCGCCGGGGAGGCGCGTGGTGAGCTTCGGGTCGTCCCGACGCACGGTGTTGGCACCCACGAGGATGACATCCACCCGGTTGCGCAGTTGATGGACCCAGGCGCGAGCCGGCTCTCCCGTCACCCAGCGCGAGTCCCCGTTGGCCGTGGCGAGCTTGCCGTCCAGCGTCACCGCCGCCTTGAGCGTGACGTAGGGCATGCCCGTGCGGATGACCTTGAAGAAGGCCCGATTGAGCGTCGCCGCTTCTTCCTCGAGGACGCCGGTGAGCACCTCGACGCCGGCCCGCCGCATCCGGGCGATGCCCTTGCCGTTCACCTGCGGGTTCGGATCGCCCACGGCGCTGATGACGCGGCGTACCCCGGCCTCGAGGATGGCCAGGGTGCACGGAGGGGTGCGCCCGTAGTGATTGCACGGCTCGAGCGTGGTGTAGAGGTCCGCGCCGCGCGCCCGAGTCCCAGCGGCCGCCAGCGCCATGACCTCTGCGTGAGCCTGACCCGCGGGCTGGGTGAAGCCCCGAGCAATGATCCGCCCGCCCTTCACGAGCACCGCGCCCACCGCTGGGTTCGGGCTTGTGCGGCCCAGGCCCTTGGCGGCCTCCTCGAGGGCAATGCGCATGAAGAACTCGGCGACGGCCCGGTCGAAGTCAGCAGCTCGTTTGGCTCGTGGGGCCCTGCTCGCCTTCAACCGCGCCCGCGTCAACAGCCTCATGACGGCTGGCCACCCTTGCCCGGCAGAGGCTTGGGACGGCCCTCCTTCGACTGATCGGCGAGCTCCTGCAGCTCGTTCATGAACTCGGCGATGTCGCGGAAGCTCCGGTACACGGAGGCGAAGCGCACGTAGGCCACCTCATCGAGCGCCCGCAGATGCTTCATCACCTCTTCGCCGATGACGCTGGAGGGGACTTCCTTCTCGCCCATGCCCTGGAGCAGGCGCTCGATGTCCCCCACCGTCTGCTCGATCTGGTCCGCGGACACGGGCCGCTTCTCGCAGGCCTTCTGCAGGCCGCTGACGATCTTGTCCCGATCGAAGGCCTCGCGGCGGCCGTCCTTCTTCACGATGAGCGGGTAGAGCTCCTCCACCCGCTCGTACGTGGTGAAGCGGCGCTTGCACTGAAGACACTCACGGCGCCGGCGGATGACCGAGCCCTCATGCGACTCACGCGAGTCGATGACCTTGTTCTCGGCGTCCTGGCAGAAGGGGCAGCGCATCGGGAACGGGGGTGACCTACTTCAGGCGAGAGGCGTAGAGGGGAAAGGACTTCGTGAACTCCTTCACCTTGCCACGGATGCGGGACAGCTGGGCCTCGTCCGAGGCGTGATCCAGCGCCTCGCCGATGAGTTGGCCGACGACGGCCATCTCCGCCTCCTTCATGCCGCGCGTGGTGAGGGCCGGAGTGCCCACCCGAACACCCGAGGTGGTGGTCGGCTTCTCCGGATCGAACGGGATCATGTTCTTGTTCACGGTGATGCCGGCCTTGCCAAGCACGTCCTCGGCGGCCTTGCCGTTGATCTTCTTGGGGCGTAGGTCCACCAGCATGAGGTGGTTGTCCGTGCCGCCCGAGCACAGGCGCAGGCCCGCCTTCTGGAGCGCCTCGGCCAGCGCCTTGGCGTTGGCGACGATCTGCTTCTGGTAGGCCTTGAACTCGGGGGTAAGCGCCTCCTTGAAGGCCACGGCCTTGGCGGCGATGACGTGCATCAGCGGCCCACCCTGGATGCCGGGGAAGATCTGGCTGTTGAGGGCCTTGGCGAACGGCTCCTTGCACAGCACCAGACCACCGCGAGGGCCACGAAGCGTCTTGTGCGTGGTCGAGGTGACGAACTCGGCCAGCGGCACCGGCGACGGGTGCACTCCGGCGGCGACGAGGCCGGCGATGTGCGCCATGTCCACCATCATCGCCGCGCCCACGCTGTCGGCGATCTCGCGGAACTTCGCGAAGTCGATGGTCCGCGGGTAGGCGCTGGCGCCCACGACGATGACCTTGGGCTTGTGCTCCTTGGCGAGCGAGGACACCTGCGCGAAGTCGATGGTCTCCGTGTCGCGGGACAGGCCGTAGTGGACGACCTTGTAGAGCTTGCCGGAGAAGTTGAAGGTCGCGCCGTGGGTGAGGTGGCCGCCCGAGTTCAGGTCCAGCGACAGCATGGTGTCACCGGGCTTCATCAGCGCCATGTAGGCGGCCATGTTGGCCTGGCTACCCGAGTGAGCCTGGACGTTGGCGGCATCGGCGCCGAACAGCTCTTTCACGCGGTTGATGGCGAGCGTCTCGGCGACGTCGACCACTTCGCAGCCACCGTAGTAGCGCTTGCCGGGGTAGCCCTCGGCATACTTGTTCGTCAGCACCGAGCCCATGGCCGTCATCACCGCCGGGCTGACAAAGTTCTCCGAGGCGATCAGCTCGAGGCCTTCTTCCTGTCGCTCCGTCTCGTGACGGATGACCTGGGCGATCTCGGGATCGACCTCTGCGAGCGTGCGGATGTTCTCCATGGTTCCCTCCGAAGGGATACGAGGCAGGAAAGCCGTACGACCGTCCAGCGCATCAACGCTCTGATTCGGCCTCTGCGATCAGCTGGACGCGCTTCGCGTGCTTGCCGCCCGCGAACGCGGTGGTGAGAAAGGTCTCCAGAATGCCCTTGGCCACCCCGGCGCCGATCACCCGCTGCCCCAGGCACAGGATGTTGGCGTCGTTGTGCTCGCGGGCCATGCGCGCCTCGAACTCGGTGCCGCAGAGCGCGGCGCGGATGCCCCGGTACTTGTTGGCCGCGATGCTCATGCCGATGCCCGTGCCGCACACCAATACTCCGAAGGTGTACTCGCCAGCGGCGACGGCACGGGCCACCTTCTTCGCGAAGTCCGGGTAGTCCACGGACTCGGGAGAGGTGGGGCCCACGTCGTCGTACGCGAGGCTCTTCTCCTGGAGCACGGCCCTGAGGGCCTGGCGCAGCTCGAGGCCCGCGTGGTCGGACGCAAGGATGATCTTCACGCGAGCCTCCTGCGGCAGAGCCGCTCTACTTGAAGCGGCGGAACAGCAGCACGGCGTTGGTGCCACCGAAGCCGAACGAGTTGCTCATCGCCGCATCGATCCGAACTTCGCGAGGCTGGTTCGGCACGTAGTCCAGATCGCACTCGGGATCGGGCGTCGTGTAGTTGATCGTCGGCGGCAGCACGCCGCGCAGCAGCGACAGCACGCTCACCACGGCCTCGGCGCCTCCGGCCGCGCCGAGCATGTGCCCGGTCATCGACTTGGTGGAGGACACCGCCACCTTCCGAGCGTGATCGCCGAAGACGGTCTTGATGGCCTTCGTCTCGTTGGAGTCGTTGTACGGGGTGGAGGTGCCGTGAGCGTTGATGTAGCCCACCTCGTCCGGGTTCATCTGCGCGGAGGCCAGGGCCAGGCGCATGCAGCGGGCCGCGCCCTCACCCTCGGGGGCTGGCGCGGTGACATGGTTGGCGTCCGAGTTGGCCGCGTAGCCCACCAGCTCCGCCAGGATGTTGGCGCCGCGCTTCTTCGCGTGCTCCATCTCCTCGAGGATGATGATGCCAGCGCCCTCGCCCATCACGAAGCCATCGCGATCCTTGTCGAAGGGACGGCTCGCGGTGGGATCGTTCCGGGTGGACAGCGCCTTCATCACCGAGAAGCCACCCATGCCCAGCGGGGTGACGGCGGCCTCGGCGCCTCCGGCGATCACGGCGTCCGTCTCACCCAGGCGGATGGACTTCCAGGCCTCGCCGATGGCGTGGGCGCTGGTGGCGCACGCGGACACCGGGGACCAGTTGGGGCCCTTGGCTCCATAGCGGATGGAGATCAGACCGGGCGCCATGTTGATGATCATCTGGATGATGAAGAAGGGAGACAGGCGGTCAAACCCCTTCTCGAGGCCCTTCTTGTGCTGCTCCTCGAGCGAGGCGATGCCCCCGATGCCGGAGCCGACGATGACGCCCACGCGCTCCTGCAGGTAGCCGTTCGGCTTGTCCGTGCCGATGGGCAGGCCGCTCTCGCGCATGGCCATCTCGGCGGCGGCCACGGCGTACTGGGAGAACAGGTCCATCCGGCGCGCTTCGCGCTTGTCGATGAACTCCTCGGACTGGAAGTCCTTCACCTCGCCCGCCACCCGCGTGTCGAGCTTACCCAGCTCGAAGCGCGTGATGGTGTTGATCCCAGACTTGCCGGCGAGCATCGCCTGCCAGTTCTTCTCGGTGCCGGTACCCAGTGCCGTGATCAACCCGGTACCTGTGATGACGACTCGACGGTTTGACACGATCCTCTCCAACAGGGTGCGCGGCGACGACGGTGCGCGGCCGCGGGAACGCTGGGCGGCCAGCGTCCCTCCAGCCCGGCCGCGCCTGCTGACCTACTTCTTGTGGCTGTTGATGTAGTTGATGGCGTCGCCGACGGTCTTGATGTTCTCCGCCTCTTCGTCGGGGATCTCGACCTCGAACTCCTCCTCCATCGCCATCACGAGCTCCACGATGTCGAGGCTGTCGGCGCCAAGGTCCTCGATGAAGGAGGACTCGGGCTTGATCTCGTCCTCACCCACCCCGAGCTGGTCGGCGATGATGGACTTGACCTTGTTTTCGATGGTTGTCGACATAGATAGTGAACCCTCCAGGAACCATGTGGGGGCCCGCCGTACTCCCCGGGCCCAGTCAAAGGCGGGCGCGGTATATCCCACGCCCGCCAGCAATCCAACCTTGGGCTACATGTACATGCCGCCATTCACCTTCAGAACTTCTCCGGTGATGTAGGCGGCCGCATCGCTGGCCAGGAAAAGCACGGCTTGGGCGACTTCTTCTGGGGCGCCCAGCCGGGCCAGCGGAACACTGTCGACCAGCTTTTTACGCAGCTCGTCGTTGAGAACGTTCGTCATGTCCGTGCTGATGAAACCCGGGGACACGGCGTTGACACGAATGTTGCGGCTGGCCAGCTCCTTGGCCACGGCCTTGGTCAAGCCAATGAGGCCCGCCTTGGAAGCGGAGTAGGCCGCCTGGCCCCCGTTGCCCGTCTCGCCGACGATGGAGGTGAGGTTGATGATGGCCCCACCCCGCTGCTTCATCATCGGGCGGCTGGCGGCGCGGATGAGCGCGAAGGCGCCCTTCAAGTTGATGTCCAGCTGCTTGTCCCAGTCCTCGTCCTTCACGCGCATGACCAGGGCGTCCACCGCCACGCCAGCATTGTTGACGAGCACGTCCAGCCGGCCATGTGCCTTGATGATGCTCTCCACGGCGGAGGAGCACGCGGCGGTGTCCGACACGTCGAACTTCATCGCCTCGGCCTTGGCGCCGGCTTCCTGCACGAGCTTGACCGTCTCCTGGGCGGCAGCCTCGTTGCCGGCGTAGTTGATGACCACCGTGGCCGCACCCGCTTTGGCGAAGGCCACCGCGCACGCCCGGCCGATGCCGCGCGAGCCGCCCGTCACCAGCACCACCTTGTCCTTGAAGCCGCTCATGCTGTCCCCAGAGCCGCAAGCGTCTTGTCGAGGCTCGCGGAGTCCTCCACGTTGAACGTCTCGATGTCCTTGCTGATGCGCTTGACGAGCCCGACCAGCACCTTGCCCGGCCCCAGCTCGATGATGCGCGTGACACCCTCGGCCTTGAGGGCCTCCATGCACTCGATCCAGCGCACCGGGGAGCTCACCTGCTCCAGCAGCAGCGGCACCACGCGCGAGACGTCCGCGTTGGGCTTCGCCTCCACGTTGGTGACCACCGGGATGCGGGGCGCGGACACCTTCACCTTGCCGAGCACCTCGGCCAGCCGGGCCTTCACCGGATCCATCAGCGCGCAGTGGAAGGGCGCGGACACCGGAAGGGGCATGACGCGCTTGGCGCCCGCCTC
Organism: Hyalangium versicolor; assembly: GCF_020103695.1. Classification (GTDB taxonomy): domain Bacteria; phylum Myxococcota; class Myxococcia; order Myxococcales; family Myxococcaceae; genus Hyalangium; species Hyalangium versicolor. The sequence goes on along the minus strand of NZ_JAHXBF010000033.1, from coordinate 29,664 downwards.
CTTGAGCTTCGCCTCGGCGCGAGCCACCGCGGAGGCGTGCCCCGCGATGACCGTCTGCTCGGGAGAGTTGTAGTTGGCGGGCGCCAGCACCTCGCCCTGAGCCGCCGCGTCACAGGCGGCCTTCACCTTGTCGGGCTCCAGCCCCAGCACGGCGGCCATGGCTCCCACGCCCGCGGGCACGGCCTCCTGCATGAAGGTGCCGCGCGAGCGCACCGCCCGGGCCGCATCCTGCAGCGTCAGAGCGCCCGCGGCCACCAGCGCCGAGTACTCCCCCAGCGAGTGCCCGGCGACGAACGCCGCCTCCGGAACCCGCTTGGAGACGATGGCGTGCACGGCCAGGGACACCGTGAGGATGGCTGGCTGCGTGTTGGCGGTGAGCTTGAGCGAGTCCTCGGGCCCCTCGAAGCAGAGGGTGGACAGCTTCTCTCCGAGCGCATCATCCACCGCCTCGAAGACGGCACGGGCCTCGGGGAACTTCTCGAACAGGTCCTTCCCCATGCCAACCTTCTGGCTGCCCTGCCCGGGGAAGACGAAAGCAATCTTCGACATTGTGTACTCACTCCCTCCCTGACTGCCCCTCGGCTACCACCGCACCACCGCGCTGCCCCACGCCATTCCAGAGCCAACGGCCATGATGGCGATGAGGTCCCCGCGCTTGAGGCGGCCCATCCGGTTGGCCTCGTCCAGCGCCATGGGCACCGAGGCGGCCGACGTGTTGCCGTATTTGTCGAGGTTGATCCAGCACTTCTCGATCGGGATCTCGACGCGCTGCATCACCGCCTCGAGGATGCGCATGTTGGCCTGGTGGGCGATGACGTGGTCCACCTGGTCGGGCGTGAGCCCGTGGGCCTTGAGCGCCTCCTGGGTGATGCCGGTGAGCTCGCGCACCGCGGTCTTGAAGACCTCACGCCCGTTCATCGCCACCTTGTGGCGCTGCTCGCGGATGTTGTCCGGGTTCAGCGGCTCCTTGGAACCCCCCGCGGGGATGGTGAGGATGTCCGCGAGCGTGCCGTCCGACCGCAGCCGCGTGGAGAGGATGCCCCGCCCCTCCTCCTCGGCCGGAGCGAGCACCATGGCGCCCGCCCCGTCTCCGAAGAGGACGCAGGTGTTGCGGTCCGACCAGTTGAGCACGCTGGTGAACACGTCCGCTCCGATGACGAGCGCCCGCTTCGCCTGCCCCGTGCGCATGAACTGGTCCGCCACCGAGATGGCGTAGACCGAGCCCGCGCAAGCGGCGGCCACGTCGAAGGCGAAGGCCTTCGTCGCGCCCAGCTTGGCCTGCACGAAGACGGCGCAGGAGGGCATGGGCATGTCCGGCGTGATGGTGCCCACGACGATCAGATCGAGATCCTCGGGGCGGGTGCCCGACATCTCGAGCGCCTGACGGGCCGCGGCGACCGCCATGTCGCTCGTCGCCTCGCCGGGAGCAGCCTTGCGGCGCTCCCTGATGCCGGTCCGCTCGGTGATCCACTTGTCCGAGGTATCGACGATCTTTTCGAGGTCCTGATTGGTGATGACTTGGGCGGGCGCGTAGGAACCCGTTCCGATGATCTGCGCGAGGGGCACGTGGTACTCCCGGAGTGTCGTCGGAACACAACGCTACGGGCGGGCTCTCTAATCGGAAAAAGCTTCGCCTGTCGCCCTTTTTCCTCTCTGGCGGGCAAGCGGCCAGGTTCCGACTAGGCAATGCATCGCGTCAACATCGATGGCCGCGAGAACCAGGTCGCAGCCACCGCCAGACAGACGCTTCTCCATCCTGGACGAACCCGAGGCGCGTCCAAAGAGGGGAAAACCCTGACTGCCAGACCTGGGACGGCGACATGCCCGAAGAGCGCGCGCACGCGAACGCTCCCCGTGAGCACCTCAAGGTGCTCCGGGAGAGCGCACACGCACGACGCACCTATCCCGACCGGAGCGACAGGGGCGTTACCGCCACCCATCTCCGCGAGGACGAGCTGCAGCCGACGCCTCAGCTATTCGGTGGCGATGACTTCACGACCACCATAGGTGCCGCAAGCGGCACAGGCACGGTGCGGAAGCACCGGCTCCTTGCACTTGGGGCACTTGATGACCTGCACAGCCGCGCGCAGGTTGTTGTTGGCCGCGCGACGGCGATCCCGGCGCATCTTCGAAGTCCGCTTCTTGGGAACTCCCACGACTCACCTCTAGTTCAGCTTGATGTTCGCCAGCGGCGCGAGCCGAGGGTCGATGACCTTCTGCTCGCAACCACACTGCTTCTCGTTGAGGTTCTGGCCGCACTGCGCGCAGAGCCCTTTGCAGTCCTCACGACAGACCGCGTTCATTGGGAGGGCGAGCAATACCTGCTCACGTACGATCGGATCCAGATCGATCGTCTTCCCATCGAAGACTTCTTCGTCCGCGTCCTCCAGTTCGAAGGACCCGGCCGTCTCCCCCTGCTCCCGATCGTCCTTCTCGTCCTTGTCCCCCAGGTCATCGCCCCGAACGAGCGACTCGGGCACGAGGTTGAGGGTGAAGGACACGGGCAGGTCCAACGTCACGTCCACCAGGCACCGCTTGCACGGGGCCGCCACGTGGGCGGTGAAGTTGCCCTGCACCAGCACCCCGCCGCTCACCTTGCGAAGGGAAGCGTGGAGCGTCGAGGGCCGGGTTGCCCGGAAGCCGGTGTCACGGCCGGCCCCTCCCAGCACCTCTTGGAGTAGTTCGAGACCGATGGGCTCGTCGAGCTTGAGCCCCGTCTCTTGAATTTGTTCAATCTTTACGACCATCTACAAGGCTTCCAGGCAAAAAGGGCGCGCAACATAGAGGGGGGCTCCCCAAAAGTCAACGCGCCGTTGTTCACGCAACCCCCACGGAATTCACCTGGCTGTCACCTGCCGGGCGAACTCCTACCGTGGATCCATCCAATAACGCTCTGGTACGGTCCGGGTAATGCAAGGTCGGTGGCTGTGCCTGGTCAGCATCCTGGTAGGAGGGCTCCTGAGCCCTGCCCTGTCGTTCGCACATCCCCTCTTCCCTGAGCCTCCGCTCTTCCAACTGGGTCCCACCAACAAGGAGATCGTCCGCGCTCAGGAGCAGATCGAGCAGGGGGACTTCGAGGAGGCGGTGAAGACACTCCAGGCGGGGCTGGATGCGCCGGACGTCACGGATGACCAGTTGGTGGAGCTCTACCGCCTGCTCGGTCTGGCGTCGCTGTACCTGGGGGACGAGGCCCGAGCCCGAGAGGCCTACGAGCGGCTGCTCCAGGCCCGGCCGGACTTCGAGCTTCCGCGCAACGCACCTCCGAAGCTGCGGCAGCTGTACGCGCGCATCAAGGAGGACATCAAGAGCCGGCGCGTCCGGCCGGTGACGCTGCAGGTGGACCCCATCCCGGACCCCACGGGCGGCGAGCCGGTGCTGGTGGACGCGCGCATCGAGGACATGGCTCTGGGCGCCAAGGCGAAGCTCTTCTTCCGCCGCGCCGGAGACGAGGCCTACAGCTCCGTGGATTTCTCCCGCGTGCGAGGCAGCAAGGATCAGTACCAGACCACCCTCCCCGCCTACGAGCTCCCCTCCGAGGCCACGCCCTATGAGGTGGAGTACTACTTCGAGGTGGCGGACGCGGCCCAGCGCCGGCTGGCGGGCCGGGGAGACTCCTTCCATCCCCTCATCTTCCAGGTGGTGCCGCAGCAGTCCGCGGGACAGCCCGCGTCCGCCAGTGCTGGGCGCCCCTGGTACAAGAGTCCATGGCTCTGGGTGGGCGTGGGCGCCGTCGTCATCGGAGGCACCGCCGCGGGTGTCGCCATCGCCACCTCCGAGAACCGCGGCCAGGTTCCCGTCACCATCCGCGTCAATCCATGAGCCTCCGCCCGTTCGCCCTGGTCTCTCTGGCCCTCACCCTCACCGTCGGGTGCGGTGACCCGTCCTCCTCCGATTCGGGTTCGTTCGGGCTGGACCTCCTCGTGGACAAGGCTGTCGCCGATCAGCTGGGCTCCTTCCAGGTCGTGGTGCTCCCCAACGGAAGGCAGCGCGACTGCACAGAGCTGCAGAAGACCTGCCTGAAGCAGCAGGTGAAGCAGGACGAACCGCTGATGCTCAAAGGAACCAAGGGCGGAGAGAAGCGTGCACTGCTCTTCCAGGCGAACCTGAGCGGCACCTCCGGCACCACGCAGGACGTCAGCTTCGAGGCCCCGGTGGGCCGCGACTACGCGCTCATCATCGAGGCGCTCTCCAAGGAAACCCCGGCCCGCTTCCTGGGCAGCTCCTGCAACTACCTCCCTGAGGTCAACGCGGGCCTGAACGACAAGGTGCTCGCCGCGCCCATGACGCTCACCACCGTGGACTGCGACCCCACCTTCTGACCCCGTGCTGGCCCGGTTCCCGGGCTTGCAGCGAGGCGGCCGAGCCCCCCACGCATCGTTTCACCTCGCTGTCACAATCGGATCTGCTACTGCTGCGCCGCGACGGGGCCGTGACGCGGCTTCATCTCATCGAAGGCGGAGAAGGCCATGGCGCGCATCCTGATCATCGAGGACGAACAGGACCTCGCGGGACTCATCGAATACAACCTGCGTGCCGGAGGGTTCGAGGCTGAGTCGGCGAACACCGGCGCGGGAGGCCTCGCCAAGGCCCGCGCGCGGACACCGGACCTGGTGCTGCTGGACCTGATGCTCCCGGATGTGGCCGGCAGCGAGGTGCTCCGGATGCTCAAGAGCGACTCGGAGCTGCGCAAGGTCCCCGTGGTCATCGTCAGCGCCAAGGGCCAGGAGGCCGACCGCATCCAGGGCCTCGAGGCCGGAGCGGATGACTATGTGGTGAAGCCCTTCTCCGTCCGAGAGCTGATGCTTCGAGTCAAGGCGGTGCTGCGCCGCTCGGATGCGGAAGAAGCCCCGGCCCCGCTGCTCACCGCGGGCGAGATCCAGCTCGACACCTCGCGCCACCAGGTCCGCGTGAAGGGCGAGGAGGTCATCCTCACCGCCCTCGAGTTCCGGCTGCTGCGCACGCTCCTGGAGCGCGGCGGCCGGGTACAGACACGCGAAGTCCTGCTCTCGGACGTCTGGGGCATCCAGGCGGAGATCCACACCCGCACGGTGGACACGCACATCAAGCGCCTGCGCGAGAAGCTGGGGCCCGCGGGCGACATCATCGAGACCATTCGCGGCGTCGGCTACAAGCTCAACCCTCCCTGAGCCTGCTCCAGTCTGCCCATGCGCAACCTCATCATCCCGCTCCTGCTGTCCGCGATGGTGGTCCTGGTGGTGCTGGTGGCCCTGGACACGCCGGGCAGCGCCATCGCCGCCGCGCTCGTCACCTTCGCGGGCTTCGTCACCGTCATCGTCGCCAGCCGGGACAGCTTCGAGCGGCAGCTCCAGCTGCTCGCGCGCAAGACGCGGGTCCGCGCCGAGGGCACGGCTCCCCTGCCCTCCGCTCCCGAGGACGACACCCTGGACGAGGTGGCGAACCTCGAGGGCGCCATCGACTCGCTGCACGCCCGGCTCACCGCTCAGAACTCCCAGCTCACCCAGGAGGCGCGCACCCTCACCGCCGTGCTGGACGGCATGATCGAGGGCATCTGGATCACCGACGCCGCCGGCACCGTCGTGCGCCACAACGACGCCCTGAGGGAGATGCTCCAACCGGGCAGCACGGGCATCATCGGCCAACGTCCCCTGGCCCTCATCCGCAACGAGGAGCTCAACGACGCAGTGATGCGCGCCTGCCGCGACGGGGCCTCTTCCCGCCTGGAGCTCACGCTGGAGGGGCTCTTCCCCCGCACCCTGGCCATCCGCGTGACGCCCCTGGGCAAGGATCTGCCCGGCAGCGCCGCCGTGTTCCACGACGTGACGGAGCTGCGGCGCCTGGAGAAGGTCCGCAAGGACTTCGTGGCCAACGTCTCCCACGAGCTGCGCACCCCCATCACTGCCATCCGCGGCTATGCCGAGACGCTCCAGAGCGGCGCCCTGAAGGATCAGGAGATGGCTCCCAAGATGGTGGAGATCATCCACCGCCAGTCCGAGCGGCTCTCGGAGCTCGTGGAGGATCTGCTGGAGCTATCCCGCCTGGAGTCCCGCGAGCTGAAGCTGAAGATCGCCCCCGTGCCCCTGGCGGTGGCGGCCTCGCGAGCGGCGGAGACCGTCAAGCCCAAGGCCGCGGGCAAGGACATCCACCTGGAGCTCCAGGTGCCCCCGGAGCTGGCTGCGCTCGGAGACGAGCGAGCCGTCGAGCAGGTGCTCCTCAACCTGCTCGATAACGCGGTGAAGTACACCCCGGCGGGCGGCCGGGTGAACCTCTTCGGCACATTGGAGGACGGGCGCTGCGTGGTCCGCGTCAAGGACACCGGAGTGGGCATCGAGCCCAAGCACCTCTCCCGTATCTTCGAGCGATTCTACCGGGTGGACAAAGGTCGCAGCCGGGACATGGGCGGCACCGGCCTGGGCCTGTCCATCGTGAAGCACCTGGTGGGAGCCATGGACGGAGAGGTGAAGGTGGAGAGCCAGCCCAATGTAGGCAGTGTCTTCGTCATTTTTCTTCCCGTGGCTGCCCCTGAGGCCGCATCCGGGTAGGATACGCGCACGATGCGGGTCGCGATCCTCGCGGACATTCACGGCAATCTCCCAGCCTGCGAGGCGGTCCTCGAGGACATCGACCGGATGGCGCCCGACTACATCGTGGCCGCCGGGGACCTGGCGCTGCGCGGTGCCCACCCGCGCGAGACGGTGGAGCTGTTGGCCGACCGCTGTGATGCGCTGCTGATGGGCAACACGGACTGTTACCTCGCGGGCAACTACCTGGGCGGCGCCTACCGCGAGCGGGACCACTGGAAGACGGAGCTGCTGCGCTGGACGCGGGACCAGCTGGGTGAGAACCACCTGAAGATGCTGGGCTCCATGCCCTTCTCCATCCGCTACACGCCGCGCAAGGGGCAGGACCTCTTCGTCTGCCACGCGAACCCGAAGAACCTCGAGGAGTCGCTGGACCCGACGCTGGACGAGCTGTCCGTCCGCAAGTTCTTCATGCACCTGGACGCGGCGGCCTGTGCCTTCGGCCACCTGCACTTCCCCTACCGGCGCCGCGTGGGGCGGATGATCATCGCGGACGTGGCCAGCGCGGGCATTCCTCGGGATGGAGATCTGCGCCCGGCCTACGGCATCTTCACGTACACGCCCAAGGGCTGGCGCGTGCAGATCCGCCGCGTGCGCTACCCGGTACGCAAGGCCACCCAGGCGCTCACCGCTCGCAAGGTGCCCGGCGGCCCCATCCTCATCCACAAGCTTGTGGAAGCGCGCTACCGCCACCACCACGCACTGCTGGAGGCCGCGCGCCGGCACTCGGGCCTGCCGCCTCCGGGGCCCGTGCTGCGTCCGCCTCCGGGAGCGCCGCCCCGCGCCGCGCCCGTCGAGCCCGCCGTGGCGGAGGAGCCCCCCGTTCCTCGCGACGAGGCCGAGGCCGCCGCGCTGAGGCAGGAGGCCGTGGATCCCACGGACCTCGGTCACGCCCAGGCCACGGCGATCGCGGCCGAGCCCGCACTGGCAGCGCAATTGGATGCCGTGAACGATCTGGACGGCTGACACACAAGGGTGGCTTGCCTCCACGCGCGGCGGAGGGTTACGGACGCGCCCCCATGTCCGTTCATGCCCTTCCGTTGATGCTCGTCCGCCACGCGGTGGCCGAGGAAGATCACCCGCTCGGCGACAAGGCCCGAGCGCTCACCCCCGAGGGACGCGCCGCCTTCCGCCAGCACGCGCGCAAGCTCGCGCGCCTCACTCCCATGACGGGCATTCTCTCCAGCCCGCTCGTGCGCGCCGTCCAGACGGCGGAGATCCTCGCCGAGGCCTTCGGGCTCGCCCAGGTGGAGGTGCACTCCGCGCTGATGCCGCGCTCCCACGCGCACAAGCGCATCGTGGAGCTGGCCTCGGAGGTGGGGCCAGGCTGGATCCTGGTGGGCCACAACCCGGGACTGGCGCGCGCCGGCAAGCTGGCGCTCGGCGAAGAGCTGCCGGACAAGATGCGCAAGGGCACGGTGCTGGCGCTGATGCCCTCCGGCAAGCGCTTCACCTTCGCGTGGATTGCGGCTCCGGGCCGATCCGTTCTCCGCCCGGATTCGCAGCACGCCTGAGCCCGCGTGTCACAGGCGTGCAACACGCGCACGCAACTCCGCGGAATCCAAGGGCGCGCATCGTCACGCACTTGTTTCCCCCGCGTCACGCCAACGCAAACGACAGAGGACAGATTGCGCCGCCATGTCACACGTCCTCATCGTCGATGACGAGCGCGACCTCGCGGAGCTCATCGACTTCAACCTCAAGTCGGCCGGCTTCTCCACCCGGGTAGCAGCCACGGGCGAGGCGGCCCTCAACGCGGCGCGAGAGCAACGGCCGGATCTGGTGTTGCTCGATCTGATGCTGCCGGACATGCCCGGCACGGAGGTATGCCGGCAGCTGCGCGCGGGCTCGCTCACTCGGGACATCCTCATCGTCATGCTCACCGCCAAGGGCGAGGAAGCCGACCGCGTGCGCGGCTTCGAGGTGGGCGCGGACGACTACGTCACCAAGCCCTTCAGCGTCCGCGAGCTGGTGCTGCGCCTCAAGGCCATCCTGCGCCGCAGCGGCCCACCCAAGGAGGACTCGGCGGCGCTCATCCTGGGCCCCCTCAAGCTCGACGTGGGCGCCCACCGCTTCTACGTGGAGGACAAAGAGGTGGCGCTGACCGCGCTGGAGTTCCGCCTCCTCGAGTACATGATGAGCCGCGTGGGTCGCGTGCAGACGCGAGACCAGCTCCTGGAAGAAGTCTGGGGCCTCTCCAGCTCGCTCGAGACGCGCACCATCGACACGCACGTGATGCGCCTGCGCGACAAGCTCGGCCCCGCGCGCGCCTGCCTCGAGACGGTGCGCGGCGTGGGCTACCGCATCGTCGATCCGAACGCCGCCTGAGCCCGTTGCCCACTTGTCACGGTGGAGCCGCGAAAGAGCCACAGACGTCCCGTACATGGCGCGCGTCTTCACCCACTGGAGTCTTTCAACGTGACCAAGAATCTCCTTGCCGCACTGCTGACCCTGACCACGAGCGCCGCCCTGGCCCAGACCGCGGAGACGCCCGCCGCCGGCGCGACGCCTCCGGCCGAGAGCGCGCCCGCGCAGTCCGCCGAGTCCTCCGCGGCGCAGCCCACCGAGACGCCCGCGGCTCCGTCCGTGGACGATCGGCTGACCACGACCGAGGGCAAGGTGGCGGCGATCGAAGAGCAGAACATCGAGACGAAGACCGACCTGTCCGCGCTCAAGAAGCTCCAGTTCTCGGGTTACGTCCAGGCCCGCTTCGGGGCCCAGCAGTCTCTGGATGACTCCGGCGCGGGTGGCTTCAACCGCTTCTACATCCGCCGCAGCCGCCTCAAGGCCACGTACACGGGCGATGTCGCCCAGTACATGTTCCAGATCGACGCGACCACCTCGAGCGTTTCGCTGAAGGACGTCGAGGCCACGCTCTTCATCCCGGGCACCAAGCAGCGCCTGTCGCTCACCGTGGGCCAGACGAAGTGGCCCTTCGGCTACGAGGCTCCGCAGTCCTCCAGCGAGCGCGAGTTCCCCGAGCGCTCCCTCGTGGTGCGCTCCTTCCTCCCGGGCGAGCGAGACGTGGGCGCGAAGTTCAACGGCCGCTGGGGCGTGTTCCGCCTCAACGTCGGTATCTTCAACGGCAACGGCATCCAGAACACCAACTTCATCGGCACGGACAACGACAAGGAGAAGGACGTCGTCGGCCGCGCGGGCTTCGACCTGGGATGGCTCTCCGGCGGCGTGTCCGGCTGGAGGGGCCTGACGCTCGGCAAGCGCACCGGCAGCACCCCGGACGCGTTCCGCACGGCCTATGCTCGCAACCGCATCGGCGCGGACGCGCAGGTCTACCTGGACCTGATCCCGCTCGGTGGCACCGCCATCAAGGCCGAGTACATCGCCGGCAAGTCGTACCAGCGCAGCGGCAACGAGATCTACGGCACGCCTGCGGGCGGCTGGTGGGCGATGGTGGTGCAGAACATCGGCCTGTCGGACGCGTTGGCGGTCCGCTACGACCACTTCGACTTCGAGAACGGCCGCAAGGCGGTCGAGGCCGACGGCAAGCTTGGCTCCAACAACGCCGTGGGCACGCTGGGCGCGACGGCCATCCACTACTTCGGCGAGAACCTGAAGGTCTCCGCCACCTACGAGTTGCTCTCGACTGCCACCGCCGACAGCGGCTCGGTCGAGGACCCGAAGGACAACCTGTTCACCTTGCAGTTCCAGGCCCGCTTCTAGGCCACGCTGTTTCCAAGGGAGTCACCCATCATGAAGAAGTTCCTCGCATCGTTCCTCGCCGTCTTCCTGCTGACGCTGCCCGTGGTGGCCCAGGCGGGCACCGTCACCGTCAAGGGCTCGGACACCATGGTCATCCTGGTCCAGCGCTGGGCCGAGGAGTTCATGAAGAAGAACCCCGACTCGAAGCTGCAGGTGACCGGTGGCGGCTCGGGCACGGGCATCTCCGCGCTCATCAACGGCACCACCGACATCTGCATGGCCAGCCGCCCCATGAAGGACACCGAGGTGGCCAAGCTCCGCACCCGCTTCAACACCACGGGCACGGAGATCGCCGTGGCCAAGGACGGCGTGACGTTTTATGTCCACGAGAACAACCCGCTGAACTCGCTCACCCAGGAGCAGCTCAAGGGCATCTACCTGGGCGACATCACCAACTGGAAGCAAGTGGGTGGCCCGGACGCTCCCATCGTCGTCTACTCCCGCGAGAACTCCTCCGGCACCTACACCTTCGTGAAGGACAACCTGCTCGGTGGTGAGGATTACACCGCCAGCGCGCAGACGCTGCCGGGCACCGCCGCCGTGGTGAACGCGGTGGCCAAGGAGAAGAACGGCATCGGCTACGGCGGCGCCGCCTACGCCAAGGGCGTCAAGGAGCTGAAGATCAAGGTGGGCAGCGACGAGCTGGCCCCCACCGCGGAGAACATCAAGAGCGGCAAGTACCCGCTCTCGCGCGATCTGTACTTCTACCTGCGCAGCAAGCCCTCGGGTGAGGCCAAGTCCTTCATCGACTTCGCCCTGTCCACCGAGGGACAGCAGATCGTGAACAAGGTTGGCTACTTCCCTGTGAAGTAGTCCCGTCACACGAATGTCACGCCCACGGAGCGACCAACATGGATAGAGAGGCCACCATGCAGCAGAGTCTCGCGGAACCCATGGTCGCTCCGAGAATCTCCCCCGCGGCTCGGCGCCGGCAGATCCGGGAGAAGGTCATCGCAGGCATCATCACGGCGATGGCGTTCACCGGGATCGCCGCGCTGGTGTTGATCATCATCTTCATCGCGAAGGAGGCGCTGTCCCTCTTCCTGGATGCTCAGGCGCGTGAGGAAGCGAGCCTGGCCAAGATGTTCCTGGCCCAGCCCACGCGTCCGGGCAAGCCGCTCGCCTACCTGTGGCAGCCGGTGTCCTCCGTGCCGAAGGTGAGCATGATCCCGCTCTTCATCGGCACGCTGAAGACGACGGTGGTGTCCATGGTGGTGGCGGTGCCGGTGGGCGTGGCCGGCGCGCTGTTCGCGGCGGAGTTCGCTCCGCGGCGGCTGCGGGAGCTGCTCAAGCCCGTCATCGAGCTGCTGGCCGGCATCCCGTCGGTGGTGCTGGGCTTCTTCGCGCTGATGGTGCTCGCCACGTTCCTGCAGGAGACGTTCGGCTTCACCTACCGGCTCAACGCGGTGGTGGCGGGCCTGGGCCTGGCGCTGGCCATCGTGCCGGTCATCTTCACCGTGTCCGAGGACGCCCTCACCGCGGTCCCCCGCAGCTACCGCGAGGCCTCGCTCGCGCTGGGCGCCACGCCCTGGGAGACCGCCTGGAAGGTCGTCCTGCCCGCGGCGGCTCCCGGCATCCTCGCCGGGTGCGTGCTGGGCTTCGGCCGCGCCATCGGCGAGACGATGATCGTCCTAATGGCCTCCGGCAACGCGGCCATCGTCTCCGCCAGCCTGGGAGACTCGGTCCGCTCGCTGTCCGCCACCATCGCGGCCGAGATGGGCGAGGTGGTCGTGGGCAGCCCGCACTACTCGCTGCTCTTCTTCATCGGCGTGGAGCTGTTCGTCTTCACCTTCGTCCTCAACATGGTGGCCTCGAGCTGGACGAAGCGCGTCCTCAAGCGGCTCACGGGAGGTGCCTCGTGAAGCACGCCACGCGCCGGACCCTGGGCCTGACCTTCACCTCGCTGACGGGTTTCTCCGCGCTGCTCATCGTGGGGATGCTCGCCATCATCCTCCTGGATGTCATCCGCGGAGGCGCGGGCCACGTCACCTGGCAGTTCCTCACCCAGCCCCCGTCCGACGGCATGATGGGTGGCGGCATCTTCCCTGCCCTCTACGGCACAGCGGCGCTGACGCTGCTGATGACGCTGGCGGTGATGCCGGTGGGCGTGCTCACGGCCGTCTACCTGCACGAGTACGCGCCGCCCCACTCGATCGTGGCGCGCTGGGTACGACTGGCGGTCATCAACCTGGCCGGCGTCCCTTCCATCGTCTTCGGCCTCTTCGGCCTGGGCTTCTTCATCCACTTCGTCGGCGGCGGCCTGGACCGCGTGCTGGGCTACGAGGACCTGCACTGGGCCCAGCCCGGCATCCTCTGGGCCTCGCTGACGCTGGCGGTGCTCACGCTGCCGGTGGTCATCGTCGCCACGGAGGAGGCCCTGCGCGCGGTTCCCCTGGATCACCGCACCGCGAGCCTCGCCCTGGGCGCCACCCAGTCCCAGACGCTGGTGCGGGTGGTGCTGCCCGGAGCGCTGCCCGGAATCCTCACCGGCGCGGTGCTGGCCGTCTCCCGCGGCGCGGGCGAGGTGGCCCCCATCCTCTTCACGGGCGCCGCCTACTTCCTGCCGGATCTGCCCTCTTCGCTGAACTCGCAGTTCATGCACCTGGGCTACCACACCTACGTGCTGGCCACGCAGTCTCCGGATGTAGAGGCCACACGCCCGTTGTTGTACGCCACGGTGCTGGTGCTGCTGATGCTCACCTTCGCCCTCAACCTCGTCGCGGTCGTCATCCGGACCCGTACGCGCCGGCGCGCCGCAAACGCCCACTGAGACGCTGTCCATGACCTTCCAGCCGCCCAGCCCGCGCATCAAGATGGAGTCGAAGGAGCTGACGCTCCGATACGGCAACAAGGTGGCCATCAACAAGGTGAGCCTCGCCATTCCCGATCGCCAGGTGACGGCGCTCATCGGCCCCTCCGGGTGCGGCAAGTCCACCTTCCTGCGCGCGCTCAACCGGATGAACGATCTCATCACCGGTACCAACCACACCGGCACCATCCTGCTGGATGGGACGAGCATCCACGAGCGCAGCGTGGACGTGGTGGACCTGCGCCGCCGCGTGGGCATGGTCTTCCAGAAGTCCAACCCCTTCCCCAAGTCCATCTTCGAGAACGTGGCCTACGGCCTGCGTGTGGCGGGAATGAAGGACAAGGGCCAGTTGACGGCGCGGGTGGAGAAGTCCCTGCGCGGCGCGGCGCTCTGGGACGAGGTGAAGGACCGGCTGGACGAGAGCGCCCTGGGCATGTCCGGCGGCCAGCAGCAGCGCCTCTGCATCGCCCGAGCCATGGCGGTGGAGCCCGAGGTGCTGCTCATGGACGAGCCCGCGAGCGCCCTGGATCCCATCGCCACGGCGAAAATCGAAGAGCTCATCCACGAACTGAAGGCCACGTATACAATCGCGATCGTCACCCACAACATGCAGCAGGCGGCACGGGTGAGCGACCGGACGGCTTTCTTCTACATGGGCGAGTTGGTGGAATGCGGGCCGACGGAGCAGATCTTCACCAATCCGCGCGAGAAGCGGACCGAAGACTACGTCACCGGGAAGTTCGGGTAGGAGCGAGGGACGGATGCCGGCAACGCATACCGATAAAGCTTTCGAGCAGGACCTGCGCGACTTGCGCGAGCGGTTGTTGGCCATGGGGGCCAAGGTGGAGGCGCTGATCGCCAACAGCGTGCGTGCCCTCACCGAGCGGGACTCCGCCCTGGCCGAGAACGTCATCAAGTCCGACAAGGACGTGAACCGGCTCGAGGTGGACATCGATGACCTCTGCCGGCGCATCCTGGCGCTGCGGCAGCCCGCGGCCAGCGATCTGCGCCTCATCACCACGGCGCTGAAGATCGTCACGGACCTGGAGCGCATCGGAGACCTGGCGGTGAACATCGCCGAGCGCGCCATCGATCTGAACCAGGTGCCGCCCCTGGCGCCCTACGTGGACACGCCGCGGCTGGCGGAGCTGGCCCAGCAGCAGGTGAAGAAGGCGCTGGACGCTTTCGTGTCCAATGACGTGGTGAAGGCCGAGGAGGTGCTCAAGGGAGACGATCTCCTGGATGCCCTCTTCCTGAAGGTCTTCAACGAGCTCCTGGCCTACATGATGGAGGACTCGAAGAACATCCGGCGCGCCACGGCGCTGATGTTCATCGCCAAGCACCTGGAGCGCATCGGTGACCACGCGATGAACGTGGCCGAGATGGTCGTGTACATGGTGCGCGGCAAGGACATCCGGCATCCGCAGAGCCGGAACATTCCTCAGGAGTAGGATCCGGGGCGGCGCTTCACGCCGCTGTCACTTGCATTTCCCGCGGCCGACGCGAGTCGGTCGCGGAGCTGACTCCGGGCCCTTCTAGCGTCTCGGGCAGGTCGCGCGATGACCGCGCGCCGCTCTGGAGACTGCGAATGCCCGTCGCCTCCCTCGCCCTGCTTGCCGCCGCATCCGTGGGGCTCGTCGCCCTGGCCGTGCAGCTTGTCCACGTCCTGCGCCACCGCAGGCAGCCTGCCCTGCCCCACTCTGGCACCGCGGCCCGGCCGGGCATCTCCATCCTCAAGCCGCTGTGCGGCGTGGATGACGATCTGGAGGCCAACCTGGCGCAGTTCGCCTCACTCGGCTACCCGAGCTACGAGGTGCTCCTGGGCGTGAAGGACATGAGGGACCCAGCCTACGCGGTGGCTCGGGCGGCGGTGGCCCGCTGGCCCCACGTCATGCGGCTGGTGCTGCAGGAAGGCGAGCCCGGCCTGAACCCGAAGGTGAACCAGCTCGTCACCCTCGCCTCGGAGGCCCGGTACGAACTGTGGGTGATCAGCGACTCGAACGTGCGCGTGGCGCCGGGGTACCTGGATGAGATCGCCGACGGGTTCGAGGATCCGGAGGTGGGCTGTGTGACGCACCCGATCGGTGGAATTGGAGAGCAGACGCTGGGCTCGCTGCTGGACAACATGCACCTGGCCTCGAGCGCGGCGGCGGGGGTGATCGCGGCCAAGCGGCTGGCGGACAAGGACATCGTGGTGGGCAAGTCCATGGCGCTGCGGCGCGAAGACGTGGAGTCGCTGGGCGGGTTCTTCTCCGTGAAGGACGTGCTCGCGGAGGACTTCGTCATCGGACAGTGGGTGACGCGCAAGCTGGGCAAGCGGGTGGTGGTAGCGAAGACGCCGGTGTTCAACGTGTCCCTGAAGAAGTGCGTAGGGGCCTTCTTCAAGCGCTACCTGCGCTGGAGCGTCATCCACCACAGCTCCGTGGGGACGCCGACGTACCTGGCGCAGGGGCTGCTCAACCCCGTGCCGCTGGCGCTGCTCGGCGCACTGCTGGAGCCGACCGTCCCCGCCTTCACGGCGGTGGCGGCCCTGGCGATCGCGAAGGCGCTCATCGACGTGACGGTGTTCCGCATGCTGCGTCCGGAGCGCGTGTCCTGGCTCAGCCTCCCCGCGGTCCTCCTCAAGGACGCCCTGCTCTTCGTGGCGTGGTGCAACGGGCTGTTCAGCCGGACGGTGGATTGGCGAGGCACCCGGCTGCGCGTGCTGCCGGGCACGCGGCTCACTCCGGTGGAGGCGCAGCCGGCGATGGTGCTTGCTCCGCGCGAGGCGAGCGCCGGGGAAGAGCTGGTCGCGAGTTGACCGCGTTGTCACCCAGGGCTCTCGCAGCTTTCACCTGCGCGCCCTGACGGTGTTTCTGGAGGGACCTATGAATGCAGCATGCCCCTCCGGAAGCTGGCGCACCTCTCGGATCTCCACCTGGATCTGAGCCCCCATAGCGACGCGGCGGCACGAGCCCTCGTGGAGAGCCTGCTCGCCGAGCGCGCGGATCATGTGGTGGTGACAGGAGACCTGACGCACCAGGGAGCCAGCGCGGAGTTCCGCCGGTTCCGGGAGATCTTCGCACCGCTGCTCGACACGGACCGGCTCACCTTCATCCCGGGCAATCACGACCGGCCCGGGGACGACGTCGTGAGGCGGTGGATGAAGGGCCGCAAGGTGTGCACGGTGGAGCGCGAGGGCCTCTACTTCGTCTGCGTGGACTCCACGGGGCCGCACAACCGCCGCTCCTACTTCGCGAGCCACGGAGCGCTCTCCGCAGCGGACCTGGACACGGTCGATGCAGCCCTCGCGGCGGCACCGCGAGAAGCCCTGACGGCGATTCTGCTGCACCACCACGTGCTCCCCCTCCCCGAGGAGAGCCTGCCCGAGCGGCTGGCCACGCGCCTGGGCTGGCCAAACGCGTCGGAGCTGGCCCTGGGCGCCCGGCTGGTGTCCCGAGTCCTCGGTCGCTGCGATCTCATCCTTCACGGGCACCGTCACATCCCCCGCGAGTTCGATCTGAAGGGTCCGGGGGACCGCGCCTTGCGCGTCTACAACTCGGGCAGCTCGACCGAGCTGGGCCAGTTCCGGGTGTTCCAGCACGCGGGGGGCCGTCTGCACGCTCTCCCGGTGTGGCAGCGAACCGCGTCCGTGCCGACTCCCAAGACCGCGAGCCACAACTTCCTGCCTGCGCTACAGCACCTGGCGAATCAGCTGAGCACGGCGCTGCTCTGATCGAGCGCCCGTCCGCTCTCCTGCTCCCCAAGCCAGCGTTCCTGATCGGGTCCGGTGAATGAGGACGTCACACCGGGTGGTTCTCCCCCTGTCAGGGAGGATCTTTGAGCCGACCGATTCCGGACGATGGACGCAAGGTCCTGGTCGTCGACGACGACGCGGACTGGAGAGAGTTCTTGAGGCTGTGCCTCGAGGATCTGGGTTACGAAGCCATCGAGGCGGCCGACGGCCAGGAGGCGCTGAACTCGCTCTCTCGTGAGCGGTACAAGATCATGCTCCTCGATTTGAACATGCCGGGCATGAGCGGCCTGGAAGTCGTCGAGCGGATGCCGCGCAACACGAATCCGCGCATCGTCTTCCTCACCTCCGCGGCGGCTCAGGACGTGGGCAACGCCCTGCGTTCCGGCCCTCATTACTACCTTCCCAAGGGCGCCAGCCGGGATCAGCTGTCGCTCCTCCTGCAATCCCTGGAGGCCTGAGTCCCCAGCGGGTAGAACGGGGGGTGGCCCGCCTGGCTGCTCCACCGTCAGCCGGGACTCTCGAGGGAGGCCGTCATCGCATCGGAGCTCATCATCGTCCTGCTGTTGGTGCTGGCGAACGGTGTCTTCGCCGGCGCGGAACTCTCCATGCTGACGCTGCGCAAAACGCGCCTGCGCGAGCTTCTGGAGGAAGGCAACGGAGCGGCCCGGCTGATCGCGGCGCTGCGCGCCAACCCGGAGCGTCTGCTCGCCACCGTGCAGATTGGCATCACTGTCGTCAGCTCAACGGCTGCCGCCTTCGGAGGTGCGTCTCTCGCCCACCCGCTGGCGGGACTGCTGGTACAGCTGGGCCTGGGCGAGGCAATCGCGGAACAGGTGGCCTTCGCCCTGGTGGTGGGCATCATCTCCTTCCTGTCGTTGGTGCTGGGCGAGCTGGTGCCCAAATCGCTCGCCCTGCGCTACTCGGAGCGGTACGCGCTGCTCATCGGCCGCCCGCTGTATGGGCTCTCCTGGCTGGTCCGGCCGGTGGTGTGGCTGCTGACGGCCAGCTCCAACCTGATCCTGCGCTTCTTTGGAGATCGGACGAACTTCACGGAGGCACGCCTGTCTCCCGAGGAGCTGCAACAGCTCGTGGAGGAGGCGTCGAAGGCAGGCACGCTGGATCCGCGCGCCGGAGAGATCGCCTCGCGAGCCTTCGATCTCACCGGGCTCACGCTGTCGGCGGTGATGATCCCTCGCAATCGGATCGTCGCATTGCGCCGGCATGCGAGCGCCGAGGAGATCCGGAAGGTCCTGCTGGAGGGGGGCCACTCCCGGATGCCCGTATACGAGGAGTCGCTGGACAACATCGTGGGCTACGTCATCGCGAAGGATCTGCTGGGCGTGGCCTGGGAGGGAACGCTGATCGTCCTGGAGGACGTACTGCGCCCGCCCTACTTCGTCTTCCAGACGATGCGAGCCATCGACGCGCTCAAGGAGCTGCAGCGGCGCCGCATGCAGCTGGCCATCGTGGTGGACGAGCGTGGGGGCGTGATGGGGTTGGTGACGATGGAGGATCTCGTCGAGGAGCTGGTCGGGGACATCCTGAGCGAGACGGAGACTCCCGAGGAGCTCATCCACCGCGAGAGCCCGACGAGCGCGGTGGTGCAGGGCACGGCGAGCCTCCGAGAGGTCAACCGCACCCTGGGGCTGGAACTGGAAGAGGGCCATGGATACTCCACGCTGGGAGGCCTCTGCTCCGCGCTGACGGGCACGATTCCCCAGCGAGGGACACGGCTGACGCTGGACGACGGCACGGTGCTGGAGGTGTTGGACGCTACTCCACGACGGGTACGCTCGGTGCGAATCGTCCTGCCGGCGCAGCAGCCCGCGGTCGCTCCCGAGGGGTGACCTGGCTCAAGCCCCGACGTAGCCCACGTGCCCATCCGGGCGGATCAGCATGGAGGACCAGGGCCGCAGCTCCTCGGTGCCACCCTGAAGCTCGGCGGAGACCACGGACGTCCACTTCGCCCAGGGCCCTTCGAGCGCGGGGCGCGAAGAAGCAGCGGAGCGCTGGAGCAGCAGCCATCGGCCCTCGTGCATGAGCGAATAGAGGGGCCGACGGGAGCCATCGTCCAGGTGAAGCCCGAGATCGGGCAGGCGCTTCCCCACGAGACGTGGCGCCGCATCCATACCGAGGGGCGCGGGGAGTGGAGCATCCGGATAGGCCACATCCACGGCGGAGATCTGCTCGGCGAGAGCCCGATTCGCGGCGGGGATGTGCAGGAGCGATGACAGGGTCTCGCGCAATGCCAGCCCGGCTGGGCTGAAGGCACAGGTCAGCGCCGTCTGGCTCAGCGTGTTCTGGATGAGGCGGGCGCCCACGGGATGGCGCTCACGGTGATAGCTGTCGAGGAGCGACTCCGGAGCGATGCCGCGCACGACACCAGCCAGCTTCCAGCCCAGATTCATCGCATCCTGCACGCCGACGTTGAGTCCTTGGCCCCCTGCGGGCATGTGGATGTGGGCCGCATCGCCCGCCAGGAAGACACGCCCCTGGCGATAGGTGGTGGCCTGCCGTGTCTCGTTTCCGAAGCGCGACAGCCAGAAGGGGCGACACATGCCGAAGTCCGTGCCGATGACCTTCCGGGCCGCGTGGGCCAGCTCTTCCAGGCGGACAGGCTCGGACTGAGGCACGGCGGTGCGCTCGGGATCCACCGCCACGATGCGGTGATGCAGCCCATCTCCTACCGGCGCAACCATCAAGCAGCCGTCCTGATTCACGCGCGAGATCGCCGGCTGTGAGGGAGGCTCTGCCAGGACGACATCTCCCAGCATCAGGCTCATGGTGGAGTCCGTGCCAGGGAACGGAATACCGGCGAGCGCGCGAACCGCACTGCGAGCCCCATCCGCACCGACCACATAGCGCGCCCTCACCCGGAACGTGCCGCTGTCACAGGTGCCCTCGAGCTCCACCCTCTCCGAGTCCTGCTGGAGACCGGTGACGACATGCCCTCGGCGGATGTCCACGCCCAGCTCCCGAGCGCGCTCTTCCAGGAGGGCCTCGGTCTCCGCCTGGGGAATGAACAGGGTGAACGGGAAGGCCGTGTCGAGCACGGAGAAGTCGAGCCGGGTGTCCAGCACGCCGTAGTGCGCGGCGGGCAGAGGCCGGCCTCGAGCCAGGAAGCGGTCCACCACCCCTCTCAGCGCCAGCACCTCCAGGGTGCGCGGATGGAGCGTCAAGGCGCGTGACTGCCGCACCCGCTCCGTCCTTCGCTCGAGCACCCTCACCTTCACCCCGCCCAGTGCCAGCTCGCTGGCCAGCATCCACCCCACCGGGCCTCCTCCCACGACAGCGACATCCACTTCCTCGTGCCTCATGCCGTCCTCCAATCTAACAGCGTTAGTCTCCATCTAACGGCGTTAGTCTGTCAACGCAACCAGGAGCAGCGATGCGGATACAGAGGGACCAGGTGGTGAAGGCAGCGCTGGAGCTGTTGGATGAGGAGGGGCTCGAAGGGGTGACGATGCGCAAGCTGGCGCAGCGCCTGAACATCCAGGCGCCCTCGCTCTACTGGCACTTCACCAACAAGCAGACGCTGCTGGACGGGATGGCCGATGCGCTGCTGGAGCCGGTGGCTCGCGGGCTGAAGCCTCGGGCGCGCTGGGATGCGGTGCTGGCCCAGGTGGCGGGAGAGTTGCGACAGGCGCTCCGTTCACACCGGGATGGGGCGAGGGTCTACGCGGGAACCTTCACGGTGACGGAGAACACCCTGCGCGTGAGCGAGGCGATGATCGGAGCTCTGCGAGGCGTGGGAGCGACCTCACGCGTTGCCGCGTGGGGCTCCTTCTCAATCGTCGACTACGTGCTCGGCTTCACGATCGAGGAACAAGCGCTCGATCCGCGCTCGAACCCCGAGGCCGTGAAGCTGCACGAGCGCCGCAAGGAGTTCTCATCTTTTTCAGCGGACGCCTACCCGAACGTCATGGCTTCGCTGAAAGACATCACCGACGAGGACTTCGATGCTCGCTTCGTGTTCGGGCTGGAGCGGCTCATCGCGGGATTGAAGAGCGCCATGAGCCCGGGCTCCTGAACGATGGGCACGCCTGGAGGGCGGCTGAGGACTTCCTCCAGACGTGCTGCCTGAAACAGGACTTGGAGCCCCTGAGTCTCAGAGCTTGAAGTTGCCGTCACTGAAGCTGCTGCTGGAACCGCAGGCCGCCGTGGTCTTCTCGCGGTTGCCGCTGGTGGTGGTCTGGTTGCTCTCCCAGACGACCTGAGCCGTGGACGGGTTGTACTTCACATACTTGTACTGGAAGGCGGTGTTCGGAGGCAGCTGGACGGTCCCGCTCCAGGTGGCATTGGCTCCCGTGCCCTGAATGGTGAGCGCGAACCCGCTAGCCGGAGTCCAGTTGCCGAGCGCGGCCTGGTTTCCGACGACATAGAGGTTCTGACCGGTGACCGTGTTGGCGTTGGCAATGGAGAAGGTGACGGACACGGTGGAGCAGCTCGTCCCAGAGCTGACCGCGAGCTTCCAGTCACTTCCGCTGTTGTTGTCCCAGGTGCCCGAGCCATTGTTGAAGACGAAGTCGAACTCGGTGGTGGTGCTGGAGAGGGCAATCGCGGGTGACTGCCAGTAGCCATCACTGCGCTTCGTCATCGCCGCGTCGGCGACGCCCGTGGCCCAGTTGTTGAAACCATAGTGGATGTTGACGGCCGATCCGTTGGCCAGCGTGCCCTTGTAATAGATGACCACGCTCTGGCCACGAACGAGCAGCGTCGCGTCGTAGTCCACGGGAGTCTTCGTGGGGCAGAAGCCAGAGGTGCACGAGCCCGCCGCCGAGGTGGTCGCCGAAGCCACCGCCGAGCTGGCCGAAGTCCCTGCGGAGTTGGAGGCGGTCACCTTGTAGTAGTACGTGGTGCTGGCAGCGAGGCCCGTCTGGGTGAAGCTCGTCGTGGAGCTGGTCCCAACGTTGGTGAAGGTTCCCGTGCTCGAGGTCGACTGAGAGACGGTGTACGAGGTTGCCCCCGAGGAAGCGGCCCAGGACACAGAGATGGAGCTGGACGAGACCGCGGTGGCAGTGACGCCGGTCGGAGTCGGGGGAACCGTGGGCGTCGAGCTCGCCTTCTGGCCGGTGTAGATGGCCACTGCGGGGGCGGTTGAACCCCCCACCCCACCGATCGTCACGGTGGCATTGCCACTGCTGTCGACGGTCACGCTGTCGCTCGTGCAGGAGGCGCCTCCCGAGGCGAGCAAGCCGTGAACGATGTTGCAGTAGGTGCCCGCGGGCAGGCCGGTGGCGAAGGTCTTCGTCCAGCTCGCTGTGTCATTGTTGAGGGCGACAAAGCCCACGTTGCCCCGGCTGAAGGCCAGCTGATTGCCGGTGCCGGTCTGGATGTTCGCCATGGGCTGCCCGGCGGTGGCGTTGCGGAAGGCGACCATGGGGTAGATGTCTCCCCAGCGGTGCACGAAGTCCCAGGCGCCCATGATGATGGCGTTCCCGTTGGCGTCATACGGGCTGGCGGACGGCGAGTTCTGATCCGTGTTGCTGAGCGAGAACGTGAAGCCAGACTGGAGCTGCGCACGGCCGTAGGGCTGGGCCAACATGTAGATGTTGGCGAGATCGAACCGTTTGTTGTTGTCGGACTGGAGGTTGAGCGAATCGCCGGAGTTGCGCTCGGTGTCGTGGTTGTCGACGAAGATGGTGGCATTGGCGCTCGACACGAGCCCCCAGGAGCCACCGCCATTGCCGGTACCCATCACCGTGGGGAGCTGCGAGATGTTCAGTCCGTTGTTGTTTCGGAAGGTGTCACGGACGGCATAGGTGAAGGGGAACTCGTTGATGGTGCCGTTGATGAGATAGTCACTGCGGTTGGCGGTGCCGTCGGGGATCACCTCCTGCGTGATGAACACGGACTCACCGAGCAGCGTCGTCTTGGGCACCTGGGCGAGGATGGCCTGGATGTCCGCGGGCCACATGTGCTTGGCGGCATCGATGCGGAAGCCATCCACGCCCATGTTGACGAGCGTGGTGAGGTACTGGGCAATCTGGCCTCGGGCATAAGTGGAGTCAGTGGCCACGTCCGGCAGGCCGACCAGCCGGCAGTTCACGACGTTGTTCCGGTTCGAGTTGTAATCGGAAGACTGGATGCTGCATGCGGAGTGGAAGTCGTTCACTCCGAAGTAGGGATACTGCGGAGTGTTCCCGTTGTAGGAGGAGCCATCCGTGGCGGTGCCGGAACCGCCTGCCATCTGGTTGAAGACGACGTCCGCGTAGATGCGCACACCCGCGTTGTGACAGGTGGTGATCATGTTCTGCAGCGCGGTGGCGTTGCCCATGTCGCCGACGAGCCCCCGGTAGTTGACGGGCTGGTAGATGTTCCACCACGCGTTGGTGGTGATATGGGCCTGGGGCGGAGAGATCTGCACGGCCCCGAAGCCATTGGGCCCGAGGAACTTCGTACACTCGGACGCGATATCGTTCCACCGCCACTTGAACAACTGGACGTACGTGTTTGGCGGGTTGAGAGATACGAGAGCGGAGTGAGCTTGAGCGGTCTCCGGATCTTGGGGTTGGGCGCAAGCTCCCGCGATACATCCCGCGAGCGCCACGAGGATCGGGTAAGAGCGATTCTTCATCTTCGGCATGTGTCCTCCCAGGCTGGGTACGAATGCGTCATCACTTGCTCGTGAAGGCACGCAAAAACAGACCTGCCCCTGGTCAGGACTCGTGTGATGTCATTCCTTCACAGAGTCGGCTTTATACCACGCGACTCGTGAGCCACCACGAAAACGCGCGTTCCCATATCAACCATCTAGACCTGAAGCTCTACATGGAGATCCATGGACATCCCCCCTTCCGTACGCGGCTGGCGCCGCTGGGCTTCGCGACGCAGGTGCCCGAGCAGGCTGAGGCCTCCTCTGCGGGGATCGACGAGGTCGTCACTACGGGAGCACATCTGCTGGTTGTCAGAACCCGCGGCTCCTCTCCCTCGGGCCGCGCACGATCCCGGTGCGGCACCGTCTGCGGAGGCTACCGCGCGTCACCTCCCCTTCGCTAAGATGAAAGACATTGGGGAGCCGGACGAAGAGCCCCGTCCAGGGGCCTTCATGAGAT
Source organism: Hyalangium versicolor (assembly GCF_020103695.1). Taxonomy (GTDB): domain Bacteria; phylum Myxococcota; class Myxococcia; order Myxococcales; family Myxococcaceae; genus Hyalangium; species Hyalangium versicolor. The sequence continues at coordinate 5,784 of NZ_JAHXBF010000033.1, read as the reverse complement.
AGAACCCACCAGGAATGAGGAGTTGACCATGCGTGGCCGCGTCATCGCAGGAGCAATCTTGCAGGGTGTCCTCGGAGGAGGGTGTCCACACGACGCTATGCCAAAGCAGGGGCAGCGGAGGGCGTGAGAAGAAGCGCGGCGGTTGGCTACGTGGCCCCGCTCGGTTCGGTGATGAGGTCGTCCGTCGTCACCATGTCGGGCGGTAGCTCGCTCTCGCTTGTGGGCCCAACCTCGCGCCGGTTCATGCTGGCCCCGTCACGTGAGTGACTGGCCTCCTCGAGAGCCTCCTTGGCTCCATAGGGGGATCCGATCGCGGCGAGGCCCGGCCGCAGGTCCGCCTCCAACACAGCCGCCGACGGGTAGCGCTCTTCCGGCTTGCGCGTGAGCAACCTGCGAAGAATGGAGCGCAGCGGGAGCGGGAGCGACTCCGTGATCTCCGCCACCTCCCCCTGATCGAACGTTGCGGCCCGCAGGATGCAGTCTTCTGCATGTTCCGGAAGGTCTGCTTCCATGGCCGTGATGGTGGCATCAAGAACCTGCGTCTTCACCTCCGGCGTCAGAGCCGCCTCCAAGTCTTCCATGCGCGCCTTGCCGGTGCTGTAGAGGTGGCGCAAGGTCGCCAGTTCCAGCAGCACCAGCCCGAGCGCGAACAGATCCGAGCGTGGATCCGTCTCCTCGCCTAGAAGCGCCTCGGGTGAGCAGTAGGCCACATCACCCTGCGGGCGCGGGAGCGTTGTTGCCACTCGGCCCGGGAGCAGGGAACGTGCGCGGGCAAAGTCCGTCAGGAGGATCTCGCCCTCTGGCCCCATGTAGAGGCGAGCGGGGTTCACGTCTCGATGGATGATTCCCAGCGGAGCTCCGCTCTCGTCCTTGCAGGTGTGCGCGTAATGTAGGGTGCTGGCAACCTCGGCGCCCACGTACATGCAGAACGCGGGGGAAAAGGGCGCTTTGCGCATGTGGGCATAGTTGATCAGCGTGTTGATCGAGGTGCCTTCAACACTGTCTGACACGACATACAGAACGCCCTGGACCTCGTAGGGCCCGCGGGTGCGGGAGATCCTCGGGTGTTGCAGGTATGTGGCCAAGCGCGCCTCCTCGCGGAGCCGCGCGCGCATCCTGCTCAGTTCTTCCTGCTCGCGCGACGACGTAGGGGGCAAGCTGCGGACGATGACCGAACGCAGGCGCTTCGTGCCTGTGCGTTCCCATGCTGGGAGAGTCCGCTCCCCCAGCTTCGACTGCGCCAGGTCTTCGATCAGCCCGCGCGACAGATCGACCTCATACGAGAACTCGCCCTGAGAGAAGAGGATGACTCCCGGGATGGTCCAGGGCTGCCTTGCAGTTGCCATGCGGATTGACTCCTCGTAGCGCACAAAGGGGGCGCCACGGAGCTAAACACTACCCGGCACGTCCTAGAGGAGTGAACGACTCCAAGGGTTGGGAGCAAGGCGAGACTGGGCTACAGCGTCAGCGGAAACCCCAGCAAGCCCATCTGGCCCCTGGGCATGGTCAATGCCACCGCCTCACCACAAGCGAGGCCACCAACGTTGAGCCCACAGCGGCCCCGGGCTTCGAGCCCTCCTGCTTGTCCAAGCCCAGATCGCCGCCGCTGATCAGCTCGACGCAGATCGGAACGGTGCGTCCTCCAGGAAGGAAGGCACGGCGATAGCGGCCATAGATGCGATCCCCCGTCGTCCACAGGTGCCCCTCCAGTCGTGTCCCCTTCGGTGCGTTACCCTCGTCCTCGACAAGCTCACCCGTCACGGGACCGTCGTTGAATACCGCCAGCTTGTCCTGTCTGGTCACGGGTTTGGGTTTCCGCTTGGTCACGTCGACGATAATCCCGGGCTGCTCACCGCCTATCCAACCCAGCTCCTTCTCCATCGCGTCCACGGCTTCCTGGGGGCACTCCTCCGGATCCGGGCGCGTCTGCACGCCCGTGCAGCCTGCTTCAACCCATGCGACGGTGAACACGAGCAGCGCGCACCGCTGAACCTTCGAGAGCACTCGCCGGGGGCTGGCCTTCTGCGGGTTGGGTAAGCCGTTGGTGAGGGTGGGTGAATTCACGGGCAGTTCCACGGAAGGGCGCGCCTCCTTCTGGGTAGGGTGAGAAGAGGGTAACTGAGCGGGGCAGCTTGTCGGCTTTTCGGCCAGCGCGGGTACAGGTTGCTCTCCTGGGCCACTCCGGGTCACGGGGGGCGGCTCCGCTGGTGCTGGCCTGTGCAGCACGGAGGCGGCCACTGCTGCCCCGAGCACCACGAGCGCCAACAGCCCAACGAGCGCCGGACGGCCCCACTCAAAGCGCACGCTGTTGAGCGCAGCAACCCTCGCCCCCTGCACGGCGGACGGGTGGGCGGGGATCGGCACCTCCACGCCCCCGGGTTGCCCCTCCTCGATTGGCACGAGCGCCCCCTCGGCGGGTTCTGGCGGGAGCTGCGCAGCAACGGGGTGGGGGCGGGTGCCGCGCCACTCTGGGCCCTCGCACTTCGCGAAATCCTCCAGCGGACTCCGCGCATCCTTCGCCGTCGCGGGCCGCTCGTCTAGCGAGGGGTGGATCAGCATCATCGCATAGCTGCTCAACTCCAGCGGCACTCGCCCCTGGGTGGCCTTGAACGGGGAAGCAGGAGCTACCGCACCCTGGAGCGAGGGCCGATTCTTGCTGAGATCCGGTGTTGGGTCTGTCAGCACATCATAGAGGTCGGCTCCGAGCGCGAAGATGTCATCGCTCGCCTGGAAGGAGTAACGCGCCTCCGGGTTGTGGAGGTTCTCGAGCCAGAAGCGCATCGCCTCCGGACTGCGATTGCGCGGGGTGCCGGGGGGCAACGGTGCATCCGTCAATTCTTCGGCTGCCGCGTAGTCCGCCGCTCCAAAGTCGATGATCACCGGCTCGCCTGCCTTGGTGACCATGATGTTTCCCAGGCTCAAGTCGCGATGAAACACGCCCCGTCCGTGCATGTGATCCAGCGCGTCAAACAGCTTGAGGAACACCACGACGTCTTCTTGCACGGTGGGATAGGTCCGCCGCACCCACTCCCCCAGCGTGTAGCCGTCCACGAGATCGAGCACGACGTAGAGAAAGCCCGAGCGAGGATCCCCACAACGGCCGTGAGCCCACATGCGGATGATGTGAGGGTGGCCGAGTTTCTGGAGACAGACCACCTCTCGCCTCGCGCGTGCGTCCGTCTGCTTCGGATCACCACGCTTGTCCACCTGACAAGCCACCTTGAGCGCGAAGCGCTTCCCGTCCTTCTCCACCTCGTAGACAACGGCATAGCTGCCGCTGCCAAGCTTCCGGACGATGCGCCAGCCATCCACCATCTGTCCGGGCTTGAGGTTCTTGGGATCCAATCGCCAGAACATGCCGAGCACCTCTCGCCTGTGGCTACAGTTTCACTTGGGAAATCGACAGACAGCGGCCGCCGTCAGCGTTGCAGACCCGCAGCGAGTGAAGAGCCTGCAACCATGTTTCCGAATTCCTCTTGGGCATCTCCACCTCAACGGCCACGCTCACCGTACCGCCTGGGGGGATGGGGGCTTGCCCAGAGACCACCGCGCGGGCGCGGCGCGGCTCCCCTCCTGCTGCGGGCATGACTTCGGCCCACGCGGGCGTCCACGGCTCCGCCCCATCGTTGGTCACTTCGAGGACAACCACCGTCCACGTCGACGCCGCGAGCTCCCTGCACTGGGCTGCGCGAAACTCGCCCTCCACCTGGTCGCACCCTTCCCGGAAGGTTCTAGCCCACATGCCCTGCAAGTCCACGACCCCCGCGAGCGCCACTGCTGCCGGGCTCACCGCTGGGGACCTCGCTTTCAACTCCTCCAGTTCCTTGCTCTGCGCCTCGCAGCGCTCGATCGTGGCGGACAGTTCCACCTGGCACGCCGCCACCGTCTGCTGCGGGCGGCTGACGCTAACCACGGCATCCACCTCTCCCGGTTGCCCGGTGAGCAGGAACACGGCGCTTCCAGGCGAGCCCTCGCGATAGGTGAACCGGAGCGCCAACCGTTCCGTCGGCGCGATCGGCGCTGCGAGAACAAGCGTGATGCCCAGATCACTCGGGTCGACTCTGGCAAAGCGGGCGCGGCCCTCCACCTGGACAGACTCACGCACGATCGGCGCATCCAGGACGATGAACGTGAAGGAGCCAGGCGCCAGATAGATCAGCGGCGACTCACCCGCTTTACCCGTGAGAACGATGGAGCGGGGACCCGAGCGCCCAGCGGGCGCAGCCTGTGCCGTTGCGGCAATGCTCCCCAGCAGGGAGGCGAGCGCGACGGCATGCACGGGACTGGGTAGGAACAAGGCGAGCGAACCTCCTGGGTTGGCTGCCACAGTAGCAGACTGGAGACGCCCTCCTGCTCCGGGCGGGCATCCCGCCAGTCGGTGTCCAGAAACTCCCGCGGTACCGAAGCCCGCGAATCACCCCACCCAAGCGGGCAAGACTCCGAAGAAGCCCCGTCCAGGAAAAGCGAAGGGGCTGGAACCACCGGGAGATTTTCCCAGGGATTCCAGCCCCTTCTACCAGCGCGCGATACAGGATTCGAACCTGTGGCCTTTGGCTCCGGAGGCGAAGGGTCCCCCCGTCCAGCCGTTACCAGCCGTTCACAAAGGCTTGGAAACCTTGGGGGTTTGGGGCCGGGGCCCGTCCAGCCGTCCCAGCCGGTAGCAGGGAATCACAGGGCTTTTGCTGCATCCTTGCTGCAAGGTGCAGCCCCTTCCCGGCTGCGCGCTCTCCCGGGAGGTACCGAGAGTCTGCTCACCGTGCGTGAGGTGGCCGAGCGGCTGGGGGTCTCCACGGCCACCGTCTACGGGTTGTGCGAGCGCGGCGAACTGCCCCACGTGCGGGTGAGCAGCGCCATCCGCATCCGGCCTGCGGACGTGGACGCCTTCCTCGCCCGGGAGCGGCGCTGACACGCTGCCGCCCCCTGTTCTCCCGCTGCTATGAGCGCAGTTCGACGCCAGGAAGCCCCGCTCCGAGGGGCAGCGCTGATGGACGGGCCGGTGGTTCCCGGTTCCCGGCCCTATAGAAGGAACCGGAACTACGCGACCGCCGCTTGTATGGCCGGATAACAGCGCGAGAAAGGTTATCGTCGTCCTGCAATGAGTTCGCTATTACCGGATGACGAGCAGTTCTACTCGAGGATCGAGCGGGGGTTGGCTGGATATCCGCGCCTGCGCGCCCTTCTCCCGCCGGGATACCCGCGAACGGGCAGGTCGAGAGTAGAGAGAGCGCACGCCCTCGATTTCGAGGAGGTACGTACTGCCCGATTCGGGCACAACATCAACCTGCCGCTGGCTCTGTACCTCATCGGCTTCGAGGGGACGCTACCGGGCGTGAAGGGGTTCGCGAGTCAAATACTCCGGGACATCGAAACCTTCGCCGCTCAATTTGTGGACACGCCTAGATCCCGGCAGGTTCTTGAGCCACTGTGGACGGCCCCGTGGGATCGAGATGATCCCAAGCTGTGGTCGGTAGTTGCGCATGCCAGGACGAGCCTCCAATTGCAGCACACCGGCGCAAGCATCCTCGCGTTCGAGGCCCCCATCGGGACCGGGGGAAAGACGGCGGACATCGAGTTTCGCCAAGAGGGTCAGGACTACCTGCTGGACCTTGAGATGTGGAACGCAGCCCAAGGCACGACGGCTGAAGAGATCCGGCAGGAGGGAGTTAGGGGCCGCGCAGGAATAAAGTTTCAGTTTGCGGGTGCCCGAGATCGTGCCCATCAATGTAGGCATGGACCTGGAGGAAGTCATCGCGGCGAAGTACCAAGCGCTTGAGAGCGGACTTA
>NZ_JAHXBF010000032.1 GCF_020103695.1 Hyalangium versicolor | reverse complement strand
TCTCAACTCCTTCGTTCCTTCAATCGTCCGTCCCATGCATCCTCCCGCCAGCCATTCGACTGGGCAGGGCACGGTACGGACCTTCTCCAGGTCAGATCACGCACGCTTGCCGAAGGGACACGGTGATCCCCGAGCGCCAAAAGTCCCCGGAGGTCGTGGCACCCTCGTGCGCGAGGAGCGAGAGAGCGAACACAGGGTACGGTCATCAGGGGGGAGTGGCCGTAGGTCGTCCAGGACCGGAGATGGACTCCTCCAGGTGGGCCCCAAAAATCTTGAGCCCACCCCCAACAACCGGGATCCATGAAGGGGCCGGGCCCCTGAAAAATGGACCTGCGGCAAGGCAACCCCCCGTCCCCCTGGGGGTGGGGGCCTTGTCCGGATCCGATAGCCCTACCAATAGGCGAGAAACCTTCCGAGGCCAAGAAGAGCCGTCAGAACGAAACCGAGTTGCAATTGCAGGCTTGTTACTCCATGAGCTTGCCGAGCAGTTCTGTAAGGCCACGAAAGTTAGGGTCGTCGTTGACGGTCCTTGACAGTTTCCTGACAACTGGCGCCCCGTGCCGCGCGATCACATCGTAGATCTCGTTGCCGGCGGGATCCTCCATGTCTTTGGGCGTCCAGACGTGGATCCAGCCTCCTGCGAGAACGCCCAAGAGAAACTGTCCGATGCGCTTGGCTTCGTCACGGACGCCAGCCTGGTCACGGGGTCGAAGTCGAAGGAGAGATGGGTGGCCGGCTCTTCCGCGCACGGATTGACGAGCGGGCCTTTATCGGCCTTGAGAGGGAACTCATCTCCCTTGTGCTCGCTGCCATTGCACACGCCACAGGCGAGCAGGAGGTTGGACCAGTCGAAGGCCTTATTTGGGTACTTCGACTTTGGCCGGAAGTGCTCGATGTGGGGGTAGTCGATGTGCAGGATGAAGCTCTCGCAGTAGGCGCACTTGCCGTGGAACGCGGTCTTGAGCGCGGCCTTGATGTCGTCGTGCCGGTAGCGGCTCAGCGCCCGCTCACGCTCCTCGGGTGTCGTCGCCCGCGCGAGAGCCTCCAGCCACCGTTTCCGGTTCCGGGGAATCACGCGTGGAACCCGGCCCCGGTTGACGCGAATCATCCGCGACCCTCGCGCTGGAGGGTCATCTCGATGTATGCGTCCAGCTTCGCTTCGAGCGAACCCGGCTCGGGCGGTCCGCCCAGGGGCCGAGCCTTCTGCATGAACGCGCGCAGCTCGTCCAGCTCCCGTTCCTCCGCCCGGCTGTGCTTCTTGCGCTTTCGAGTCAGCGTGTCGTAGCGCTCGATGCGTCGAGCGGTCTCCGGCGAGTACGGAGACAGCTGACCGAAAGCCTCGCTCTCGAGGATGCGGTCCACGCTAAGGGCGGCGGGGGTCACCACCTGTTCGACCCAAGTGAGGGCATCCTCATCCTCAAGCGCCTCCAGCGTCAACCGCAGCGTCAGCGCGTCCTCCCCGGCGCCTGCGGCGACGAAGGGGCTGTGGGTGGCGACGATGAACTGGAGGTTTGGGAACTGGTGGCGCAGCCAGCCAGCGATGTGCCGCTGCCAGCGGGGATGCAGATGGATGTCGAGTTCGTCGATGAGCACGACGCCCTCCTCGTGGAGTGGCGACTTGCTTTCGGGAAAGGCCTGGATGAGGCGCCACACGAGGTCTCCCGCGAGTGCGAGGACGCTCCGGTAGCCGTCGCTCATCGCGAGCGTGGGAACCTTGAGGCCTCGAACGTCGAAGAGGATGCGTCCCTCTTTGGAGACACTGTCGAAGCGCGTGCCCTCCGGGAGCATTCGGTTGATGGCATCGATGCCGAGCTGCCGCTGTTGGCGGGCCCGGCTGGCGTCACGCGTGCTCTTCGCGATGACGTAGTCGAGGTACACCACCCACCGCTCGAAGGTGGAGAGCGGCTCGTCCTCGTTGAACTGGGTAATGAAGTTCGTATAGCGGGCCTGTGGCTCTAGTGCAGGGACCACGAGTCGGCTGGAGCGCGTCAGCCGGCGGAATGGGCCATACCCGGCGGCGAACCAGCCAGGGCTTCGGGAGGAGAAGGCATTTTTCCGCAACCAGTTCAGGGACGGTGAGAGCTTCTCCAGGATGGTGGGCTCGGTAATGACGCTCTTGCCAATGCGGAGGTTCTCGCGGCCAGTGAGCAGCAAGCCGACGTCGAACGCCGAGGACTTCTTCCTCGGCGGACTGCCTGGATCCCTGCCGCCCTTACGGAGAACGACCTTGAGAACACCAGGGTAGGACTCGTCCCGGACCCAGCCGATGGGACGGGGCAGCAGCGTCTGGGCACCCTCGGGCCCGGCCAGGAGCAACGCGAGCGCCTGGAGCAGCGTGCTCTTACCGCCACCATTCTCCCCCAAGAGCGTCACCCAGCGGTACGGCTCGTTGCGGTGGCGCAAGAAGGAGATCTCCTCCTCCTCGAAGCTGCGGATGTTCTCGATCAGCAGGCGCTCGACCCACATGGCGTCTGGTCCTCGGTGGCTTCGGCTCGACGAGCTTCGCTCCTACCACGGATCCAACGAGGCCAACGCCCAGAGCAACCGGAACGCCTCGCGGCCGTGAACCCGCGCACTCCCCCAAGAGGAGGCGGAGCCCGAGGAGACGAGCCCGTCATTTGCCGCGACGGTGGAGGAGTCGAAGAAGGAGAGCACGCCACGATCGGACACCCCTCCCCCTCAACCCCCCTCCCATTCGCCCTATGCGTCCTGAGCACGGCGGCCAAGTCGGGGACCATCCGGATGCTGGAAGGGGACGAAGCAGGGAGCCCAAAATGGAGACGGGCTGGAGACCCAGAAGGCCTCCAGCCCGTAACCGAATGATTCTGACTGCTTTGATGGTCGGGGAGACAGGATTTGAACCTGCGACCCCTTGGTCCCGAACCAAGTGCTCTACCAGGCTGAGCCACTCCCCGATATCCACTGCCCCCTGCCGTGCACAACTCTCGGGTCGGCAGAAGCGGCGGCGGATGTACCCGACCCGCCCGGCTGAGTCAACGTCTCAGGATCACCTTTTCGTCCCCTTCTCACCCCTTGATAGCCTGGGGTTCCTGTCACCCCACGGGTCCTCGTCCACCCGGTCGCCTCTCTTGCAACCCTTCGAAGTTGCTCAGTGTGGCCCCAGGAACGCTCCTTGCTGGGCCTCCGGGCTGCATGACCACGCCCCTCGTCCTGATCTCCGATGATGAGCCCTTGCTCGTGTCCGCCCTCGCTCGTGAGGGGCGCCGATCAGGGCTCACCTGCCTCACCGACACCACCGCTGACAACGTCCTCGAGCTGGCGCGCAAGCACCACCCCGCCGTCATCATCCTGGACATCTATCAGCGCCGCGATGGCCGCGATCTCCTCGCCCAGCTCAAGCAGGACCCGGAAACGCGCGACAGCAAGGTCGTCATCCTCAGCGCCGTCGAGGACCAGCACATGCGCCACCAGTGCTTCGAGCTCGGCGCCGATGCCTACGAGGTGAAGCCCTTCAACGTCACCTTCATGCCACGCATCGCCCGCCTCGTCGCCGCCAGCACCCAGGCCCCGTCGCCTCCCTCGGCCTGAGCAGCCACCTCGCCCTCACCCCCGCTGGGATTCCGGGCGCAACGAGCGGATCGCCTGCGCGTAGTCCTTCGAGCCGAACACGTGCGAGCCCGCCACCAGCACGTTGGCGCCCGCCTCCACCACCCGCTTGGACGTCTCGGCGTTGATGCCGCCGTCCACCTCGATGTCCACGTTCAGCCCGCGCGCGTCCAGCATCGCTCTCAGCCGCCGAACCTTGTCCACCGCGCCCTCGATGAAGCGCTGTCCCCCGAAGCCCGGGTTCACGCTCATCACCAGCACCATCTCCACGTCCCCCAGCACCTCCTCGATCGCCGACAGCGGCGTCGACGGGTTCAGCACCACCGAGGGCTTCGCCCCCACGTGCCGGATGTGCTGCAGCGTCCGATGCAGGTGCGGACTCGCCTCCACGTGCACCGTCAGGATGTCCGCCCCCGCCGATGCGAACGCCTCGATGTACTTCTCCGGCTCGACGATCATCAGGTGCACGTCCAGCGGCCGGGTCGCCACCCGCTTGATCGCCTCCACCACCACCGGGCCGATCGTGATGTTGGGCACGAAGCGGCCATCCATGACATCCACGTGAATCCAGTCGGCTCCCGCGGCCTCCACGGCGCGGACCTCCTCTCCCAGGCGGCTGAAATCACAGGACAGGAGCGACGGAGAGATGAGGACGCGGCGAGTCATGGTGGGTTCGCTTCATAACCGCTCCGGGTTTCCAACGGTACCTTGCATTCCTGGCATGCACCCCGCGAGTCCCCCTGCTATCCAACCAGCGGGGCAGCCAGGCAGGCCGGCCCCTTCCTCGTCGTGCTACAACGGGGTGCCTTCCCAGGTACCGCCCACCACCTCTGGAGTCGCTCCCAGGTGCTCTACACGTCCGACGAACCCGCTCTGACCCGCCGTCTGCAGAAGCTCACGTCCATCCTCGACGTGACCAAGGCGATGAGCGCCGAGCGAGACCTCGAGCTGCTGCTGCCTCTCATCATCTACGAGGCCTCCAAGGTCGTCGAAGCAGATCGCTGCTCGCTCTTCATCCTCGACCGCGAGCGCAATGAGCTGTGGAGCAAGGTCGCCCAGGGCCAGAAGAACGAGATCCGCCTGCCGGTGGGCAGCGGCATCGCCGGACAGGTGGCCTCCACCGGCGCCACCATCAACATCCCGGATGCCTACGCGGATGATCGCTTCAACCGCTCCTTCGACATCTCCAGCGGCTACCACACGCAGACCATCCTCTGCGTGCCCATGCGCGACGCCAACGGCGAGGTGACAGGCGTCATCCAGGCCCTCAACAAGCGCAGCGGCCGCATCTTCGACGCAGAGGACGAGGAGCTGCTGCTCGCCCTGGGCGCCCAGGCCGCCGGCGCCATCGAGAACGCCCTGCTCCACAAGGAGATCAACAAGCTCTTCGAGGGCTTCGTCTCCGCCTCCGTGGTGGCCATCGAAGCGCGAGACCCGAGCACCGCCGGTCACTCGGGCCGCGTGGCCAACCTCACCGTGGAGATGGCCCAGGCGCTCGAGCACCTCGCCACCGGTCCCTACGCCAGGACCCGCTTCACCGCCGTGGAGATCCAAGAGCTGCGCTACGCCTCCCTGCTCCACGACTTCGGCAAGGTGGGCGTGCGCGAGCCGGTGCTCGTCAAGGCCGAGAAGCTCTACCCCCATGAGCTGGATCAGCTGCGCGCCCGCTTCCAGATCGCTCGCAAGGATCTGCAGCTGCAGAGCTACCGCCGCCGGCTCGCCGCCGTGAAGCTGCGCGGAGACAAGGCCCTGGCCGAGATCGACGCCGAGGAGGATGAGCGGCTCCTGAGCGAGATCAAGCAGTTGGACGAGGTGTTCGAGTTCGTCCTCACCTGCAACCGCCCCACCGTGCTGGCCCAGGGTGGCTTCGAGCGCCTCAACGAGATGCGCAAGCTCACCTTCAACGATGCGCACGACCAGGCCAAGCCCCTGCTGCTCGAGAACGAGATCCGCTCGCTCTCCATCGCCCGCGGCACGCTCTCTCCCGAGGAGCGCAAGGAGATCGAGAGCCACGTCGAGCACACCTACCGCTTCCTCTCGCAGATCCCCTGGACGCGCACCCTGCGCCGCGTGCCCGAGATTGCCTACGCCCACCACGAGAAGCTCGACGGCACCGGCTACCCGCGCGCCATCCCCGGCAAGGGCATCCCCACCCAGTCCAAGATGATGGCCATCTCGGACATCTACGACGCGCTCACCGCCTCGGACCGGCCCTACAAGAAGGCCGTGCCCCACCAGTTCGCGCTCGACATCCTGGGCAAGGAGGCCAAGGCCGGCCAGCTCGACGGCGAGCTGCTCACCGTCTTCATCGAGGCGGAGATTCCTCGCAAGGCCCTGGGCTCGGTGAAGTAGACGCTGCGCGTCATGGCAAGAACTGGCGCTCAGCCGCAAGCCTTTGGCGCCCTGCCACAAATCGGTTTGCGGTGCCGAGGCAAGATGGACCGGTCATGGTCCACGCGCTGTTCACTCAGCAGTTCGTCACGCTCTCGGGCGACAAACAGCGGTTCCACGATGTGATGCGCGACAGCTTCGGCGACGGGTATGACGCCCGGAAGGCCGAGCGGTACCGCCAGCAAGCGCTCCAAGGAGACTTCAGCTGGCTGCCTCCGGTGCGCTGGGTGGACTCGCAGATCCTCCTGGGCGCCCGCGGCGCGTACTACCCCGAGTTCGGCACCGTGTTCCTCGACCGTGCGCTGCAGCGCTTCCCGTCGCTCGCGGCGGCCACCTTCGCCGAGGAGGTCGGCCACGTGCTCGACTCGCTGCTCAACCCCGAGGATGCGCAGGGCCACAGCGGCGTGCAGTTCCGCCGCATCCTCGATGGCTCGGGGCTGGTGCAGGCCCGCGTCGCCTGATTCGCGCCGCGGACCTGATCCTGCTCCACCCCACCAGCTCACATGTGAGCCGGCTCAGCCCTGGATGGTGTGCAGCCGCAGGCTGTTGATCTTGCCCGGCTGCCCCACCGGCGCTCCGAAGACGATGACGATGCGATCGCCCGGCCGCGCCAGGCCCCTCGTCAGCAGCTCCTCCTCCACGCGCTTCACCATCGCCTCGGTGTCCTGGATGGGCTCCAGCACGCGCGGCACCACGCCCCACAGCAGCGCGAGCCGGCGGCGAACCTCCTGGTTCGGGCTGAAGGCGACAATCGGCACCGGCGGCCGGTAGTGCGCCAGCAGCCGCGCCGTCACACCCGACAGCGTGAAGGCCGCGATGAGCGTGGCGCCGCTGGCCTGGGCCGCCTGGCACGCCACCCGGGCAATCACGTCCGGGAAATGCGCCGGCAGTCCGAGCGGAGCCTCGATAACCCGCCCCAGGCCCTGCTGCGCCCGCGCCGCGGACTCGGCCGCCAGGACGATGCGCTCCATCATCTGCACGGACTCGATGGGGTACTTGCCGCTGGCCGTCTCGCCCGAGAGCATCACCGCGTCCGCCCCGTCGAACACCGCGTTGGCCACGTCGCTGGCCTCGGCGCGCGTGGGGCGCGGGTTCTCGATCATCGAGTTCAGCATCTGCGTGGCGACGATGACGGGCAGGCCGCGCAGGTTCGCCCGGCGGACGATGTCCTTCTGGACCGCGGGCACCTCCTCGGGAGGAATCTCCACGCCCAGGTCACCGCGCGCCACCATCACCCCGTCCGTCTTGTCGAGGATGGCGTCCAGCCGGGCGATGGCCTCCGGCTTCTCCAGCTTGGCGATGATGGGCACCGTGCGGCCCACCTCGGCCATGGCCTGGCGTGCCGTATCCATGTCCGAGGGCTGGCGCACGAAGGACAGCGCGATGAAGTCCACGCCCGCCTTGAGGCCGAAGATGAGGTCCTCGCGATCCTTCGGCGTCAGCGCGTCCGCGCGCACCGCCACGCCCGGCAGGTTGATGCCCTTGTTGTTCTTCAGCGTGCCGCCGACGATGACCTGGGTGCGCAGCAGCTGCTTCTTGTCCGTCTCGATGACCTTGAGCTCCAGCAGGCCGTCATCCAGCAGGATGCGATCTCCCGGGTTCACGTCCTGCGCCAGGAGGGGGTACGTGGTGGAGACGATGTCGTCGGTCCCCTTCACGCTCTCGTCGGTGGTGATGGAGAAGGTGGCCCCTTCCTTCAGCTCCGTGCTGCCGGTGATGAAGCGTCCGGTGCGGATCTTCGGGCCCTGCAGGTCGCCCAGGATGCCCACCGCCTTGCGGACCTTCAGCGAGGCCGCGCGCAGCTTGGCGATGTTCTCCGCGTGCTGCTCGTGGCTGCCGTGGGAGAAGTTCAACCGGGCTACGTCCATCCCAGCGTCCAGCAGCGCCTCCAACATCTCCTGACTCTGGCTCGCGGGCCCCAAGGTGCAGACAATCTTCGCTCGTCGCATAGGGGCAGGGAGGATGGGGGGTGCACCGCCCTGGGTCAAGCACGCAACGAGGGGCCTCCGCTCGGTAAATTGGTAAAAGAGCGGCCGGGCGGAGACGGGCTCAACCCCGGAGGAGCACGCTGAGATTTTCCCGCTCCCAGCGCAACGCCGCTGCGTAGTGCGGGTAGGCCTTCTCCCGATCCCGGAACGCCCGCGGGTGGTGCACCCGCCGACCGCTGCGGCCCGTGCTGGGGAAGAGCTGGTGCAGCATCTCGTGGAAGACGATGAACTCCACGAAGAAGGACGGCACCTCCGGCCTGTCCAGCGCCGGGTGGATGCGGATCTCCCGCGTCTGGTGATCGTACACGCCCAGGCGGATGGACTTGCGACGACGCCGAGGCGGCATGCGCCCCCAGCCGATCCGCGCCTGGATGCCGTCCTGGAAATAGGTGCGGTTCACCGACTCGAAGAGCAGCTGCAGATCGAAGCAGCGGCCCACCGGGTTGAGCTCCGCATCTGAATCTCGGCGGAACTGGCGGATGCGCGGCTGCTGGCCCCGGATGTACTCGTCCAGCACGCCTCCGGCGCTCCGGTGTCCCCGGCCCGCGTAGTCCGCTACCGCGCGCAGCACGGGATCCGGTGCGTCCAGGAACATGTGGTGCAACCGCAGTTGCAGCACGTTGCCACCGCGCCGGAAGGACACCATCGTCGAGCGGTTGTCCGTCACCGCCAGGCGAACCGGGATGCCCAGATCCGCCGAGAGCCTCCACGCCAACGACTCGGCTCGGGAGAAGAGCTCGTCCCGCTCGCTGACGATGCGCGGGGCCTCCTCGACCAGCCGGTTGCGCACGGGCGGCTGCGGCTGTGCCGGCGGCGGTGCGGGCCTCAGCGAGGCCGCGGGGCTACCGGACAGCGTGAAGAGCGACATCTGGCGCGGGTACTCGTTCATCCGTTGCCCAGCATCGTACCCGCCAACCCCACGGACTCAAGAGTGCCAAAGCCCGGTTGCCTCCACTCCGTCAGACCGTCAACCGCGACCATGGCTTCGCGCCTCCTCGGCGAGCTGCGCTCCCAGCGCCTCCACCGCCTCGTGCGTGGTCCCAAATGCCGCCAGTACGTCCTCCATGGACTCGGCTTCCTCCACGGCCAAGCATGCGGTGCCCTCGGCCCGCGCCACCGCGAGGTCTCCATAGCGTCCCACCGTGAGGCTCCAGCTGCCATCCGCCCACTTGTCGAAGGGGTAGAGCCGGCAGGCAATCGGACGAACGTCCATGGGGAGCGTGCAGCCACGCGTGCGATCGAGGAACACGCAGGCCCCAGCCCGAGCCAGCAGCGTGGTGCGCACCGGGCCCCGGCGGAAATAACCTCGGTAGAGCGGCCAGCGGGCCTCGAAGTCCGCGGCACCAGCCTCGGAGACGCCCTCCTCTTGGGTGAAGCGCCGAGCCGGGAGCCCCGTGTGCGCGACGATGCGGGCGATATCCGCGCGCGTCACCATGGCCAGGTGCTCATGCGGGGACGGCTCGCAGCACGTCTTTCCCAGGGCCTTCGCGCAGCGCGCGCAGGCAGGGCTCTGGAAAGGCTTCATCCGAGCGATGGCTCCGCGTGGCGCGTCTTCAGCAGGCGCTCGAGCCGCTCGGGCTCCATGCGCACCATGAACGTCTTCTCGCGGCTGAACTGCACCTGGCCGGGCGCTCCTCCCTTCAGCTTGCGGACGAACTTCACCGGCACGTAGCTCACCTCGCCCCGCGGCTCGCCCTTCGCCCCCGAGTGGTGGAGCGCCAGATGCGCGGCATCCAGCAACACCTCCTGGGCCACCTCCATGCCCTTCTCCAGCGGCACCACCACGTGGCTGCCTGGCTGCCCTCGCGCGTGCAGCCAGAGGTGGTACGGCTTTGCCACCTTGAAGGTCAGCGCGTCATTGTCCTCCGAGCCCCTCCCCACCCAGATGCGCTGGCCGCCGTGGCCCTGGTACTCCTTATAAGGACGCCCTTCCTGCGGGCCCTCCTCGGAGGCGGGCCCCTGCAGAACCTCCACCTGGGACAGCAACGCCGCCTCGTCCATCTTCTCGAGCTGCACCAGCGCCGCCTCCGCGTGCGCCACCTCTCGCGCCAGCTCCGCCTCGCGCCGCCGAGCCGACTCCACGCCTCGCAGCAGCCGCTTGTACTGGTGGAAGTGCCAGTCCGCCTCCTCCTTCGGCGACCGCTTCGGGTCCAGCTTCACCTTCACCTCCTCCACGCCCGTCTCCGTATATGCCGTGAGCGTCACCTCCGTGGCGCCTCGACGCACGCGGTGGAGGTTCTGCGTGAGCAGCTCGCCCACGCGCCGGTGCTCCTCCGCATCAGGCCCTCGCGCCGCCTCCGCTCGCACCTTCTCCAGCGTCCGCCCGGAGCGCTTCAGCCGCGCCCGGTACGGTTGGACGAGGCGGCGGCGGATCGACTCCGCCCGGCTCCTTCGATCTCGCTCTCCCAGCAGCCGCTCGGCGGCCTCGGCGTAGGGCGCGAAGTCTCCGGCCACCGGTTGCAGACGGGAGGCCGCGCTCCGGGCCTTCTCCAGCGCCTCGGGTGTCAGCGGCTCGGGCGGCATCCACTCCGCCCCCGGATGCAGGCTCCGCCGCTGCGCGAAGCCCTCTCCCGAGAGCATCAGCACCCGGCCACTCTCGCTCAACAGCGCCATCCCTCCCGGACTGGACAGCTCCAGCACCAGACGCCGCGTCCCCTCCTCTTCCTTGTGGAACTCGAACACCACCACGCGCTCAGCCTCGCGCCACGTGGCTCCCTTCAGCTTGAAGCCCGTCAGCTCCTGCCGCAGCCAGCGCTGGAAGGGGGCCGGCTCTCCCGGCGTGGGAAAGCGATCGGCGGCCACCGAGACGCGGGACAGCTCCCCCTCCGCGCACAGGCACAGGAGAAAGGAGCGCCCAGGCACTCGCAGCTCCAGATATGCCAGCCTCGGCAGCGGACACCAGGCCTTCTGCGCCACCGCTCCCGCCAGGCGCGAGCCCACCTCCGCCACCACCTGCTCCAGCTCCGTGGGACGAAGTGACATTCCGACGCTCCTCGACACGATCGTCTCGGGTGGCAACAAGCTCTCGCAAGGCCACCCCCGGGTTCAGTCCACCCAGGCTAACTCAAATGAGGACCTCCCAACCCAGGAGCGTTCCCCTGTCGGGCGCGGTTTGCGCCACCTGGTATGCTGGTCCCACCAGTTGCGCACTGGCTCGCCCGACATGGGCTGCCCCGGGACCTCCTCGCTGGTCTCGACGTGTGTCCGAGACAAAGCCCCTGCCGAGGCCCCCCCACCCTGTGTGGGTGGCGTAGGCCATGCACTTCGCGGTATCCCAGGTCCGTGGACCGGGCTCCGAGAAATGATGAGCCTGGGGGGAGGCGTCTCATGTCTCTGGGTGTACTCGGCGGTCTTGCCGCAGGTCTTGTCTTGTCACTGACCGCTTCGGATTCCTTGGCGAGCAAGGCTCCTCCCGCTCCGCCCGGGCCGCCGCGCTCCGCAGCCATGGTGGCCCTCATCGCCCCCCAGCCGGACTCACCGGGGCGCTACTCCATGCAACAGCCCCGGGCCCGCACGCTCTTCCACTCCTCGGGCGTCACGATGCAGCTGACGCCTCCCCACCGTCCCGCACGCGAGTTGCGCTGGGGCCTGGCGGGAGCATCCTCCGTGGAGCCCCAGCCTCTCCAGCCGCGCCAGGCTCGGGTCCACCGGTTCGTGGGGCCTCGCGAGTCCTGGAAGACGGACCTCCCCACCTGGGGCGCCTTGTACTACCCGGGTGTGGCTCCCGGAGTGGACCTCTGGCTCGAGGCCCAGGAGGCCGGAGTCGCCTACAGCCTGCGAGCCGCACATGGCTCGGACCTGCGCCAGGTGCGGCTCGAGTGGCACAGGGCCCAGGCGCTGCGCATCACCGAGGGCGGACGCGCGCTCGAGGTGGAGCTGGCGGATGGCATCGTGCGCGAGGACGGGCTGCGCTGCGGACAGGAGCGCGCGGATGGCACATCGCTCGATCTGCCCTGCCGCTACCGCGAGGCACGGCTCAAGAGCCCAGGCCTCTGGGAGTACGTCATCGAAGTGGACGTGAAGGAGCCCGGGGCTCCGGTCTGGGTCGATCCCATCATCCGGTGGAACACCTTCGTGGGTCAGCAGAGCAATGACGCGCTCGCGGGGCTTACCGTCCTCGACCCCTCGGGTGAGGTCCTCCTCGTCGGTTCGAGCAGCGACGAGAACGGGGGGCCCGTCGGCGCCCAGGGTGGCGGCGTAAACCAGCCGGGCTCCCTCTCCGATGTGGTCGTCGCCCGCTACAACTCCGACGGATCCATGCGCTGGACAGCGGTCTTCGGCGGCAGCAAGGACGACTTCGCCCGAGTCCTCGCCGTCGGCAAGAACAACGATCTCTTCGTGGCAGGCACCACCGCCTCGCAGGACCTCCCGAGCTCGACGGGGATCCTCCAAGGCCCCACGGACGGCTTCGTTGCCCGACTGGGCTCGACGGGCACCCCGCTCTACTGGGTCCAGCGCGTGGGGGGAATCGGTGACGAGGACATCTACTCCCTGGTCCTCGGACCAGACGACAAGCTGTACGCCGCGGGCTCGACCACCTCGCCCAACGGCCCTGCCTCGGACGGCGGCGTGTCCAAGGGCAAGAAGGACCTCTTCGTCAGCCGGCTCGACAGCGTCACCGGCGCTCTCGAGAAGACGATGGTCCTCAGCGGCAGCGGGAACGAGGAGGCCTTCTCCATCGCGAAGGACCCGACAGCCTCAACCCCCGTCCTGTACGTCACCGGCTACACGGAGTCGCCGGACTTCCCCCTGAGCCTCCCCAAGGAGCCCCCCATCGAGCTGGACGGTGGGCGCGACGCCATCGTGCTCAAGCTGGCCCCGGATCTCTCCGCTCCACTCTGGGGGACCTTCATCGGCGGGCATGGCCAGGACGAAGGCCGGGTCATCCAGCAGCTGCCGCCCACCCGCCGCCTCATGGTGGTGGGTACCACCCACTCCGGTGACTTCCCCAATGGTGGCAACCCCGTCCCAGCCAATGCCAATGCGTTCGTGACCAGTTTCGACCCCACCACGGGCCAGAAGAACCTCTCCCTGGTGGTGGGGGGTTCCGGGGATGACGAGGGGCTCGCCCTCGCGGCCGGCAACTTCGACACCTTCTTCGTGGGCGGGAAGACCACCTCGCCGGATCTCCCCGTGTCGCTCGGGTTCGACAAGGAGATCAGCGGCACCGAGGGTTACGTCCTCCGGATGGCCCCGGACGCCGGCACCTTCCTCCCCGAGTGGGGCACCTATGTCGGCGGTTTCCTGGAGGATGAGGTGCGGGCGCTGGCCTCCGGCCCGGACGATGAGCTGGTCATCGGGGGCGTGACGCGCTCCTCGGAGATGCTGGACAACCTCTCCCAGAGCGGGGACGACCTCACCTACTCGTTCGGCGACGAGATGTTCGTCATCTCCATCGACGCCCATGACCTCACGCCCCCTGTCGGCACCGTCAAGGACGGCATCTCCGGGGACACGGACAAGCAGGAGTCCAACGAGGCCGTGCTGGCCAACTGGAGCTTCGTCGACAACGAGAGCGGCATCGACGGGTACCGGTTCGGCGTGGGCAGCGCACCGGGCTGCACGGACATGGCCCCCTTCCGCTCCGTCGGCCGGAACGTGTCCATCACGCTGACCTCGACGCAGGGAGAGATTCCTCCCCTCACGCCCGGCACCTGGTACTTCGCCACCGTGGAGGCGAAGAACACGGATGGGCTGACCGCCACCGTGTCCTCGAACGGCGTCTTCGTCCTGCTATCAGACGGCGGGCCTCCCACCATTCCCCCGCGTCCACCCCCCGGAACTCCCTGCCCTGGCCAGCAGCCAGACGGGGGAACCCCTGATGGCGGAACCGATGGCGGAACCGATGGCGGAGCCGACGGAGGCACGACGGATGCGGGAACCGACGGGGGAACGCCGACGGGGGACGAAGACGGTCCGCACTCGCCCGTGGGCTGGCAGTGCGGTGCGACCGGTGGCCCCGCCGGGCTGGTGCTGCTGCTCATCGTGGCGCTTGGCCTGCGTGGTGCCCGCCGCCAGAGCGGAACCGGCCGCTGAACCCCGCAAATGAAAACGGCTCGGCGGAGTCCGCCGAGCCGTTCACGGGTATCAGAGGTTACTGATGCCCGCGTCGACCGCGTCAGGCCGTCGGAGCCGGAGCAGCAGCAGCCTTCTTGCGGGAGGACGTCTTGCGCGCGGTCTTGCGCGCTCCGCCCTTCTTGGCCGCCGTCTTCTTCTTCGGCGCAGCAGCCTTCTTCGTCGTCTTCTTCGCGGTCTTCTTCTTCGCGGCCATGCAATCCCTCCGTTGAGTTGGTTGCCCGCACCCATTGGGGGTGGGGCCCTGCACTCTCACTTTCGTGATCGAGTGCTTGACGTGAATGGTAGAGGCGATGGTCGTGTGTGTCAACGCATGGTGACGTATTGCACTGCGTGGCGAGGGCCGATTTTTCGGCCTCCGCGCATTCAAGGACCGCCTTCGTGGCTCTCCGCCCACCTGCCGAGCGCTCTGCGAGGCCGGTAAATCGGCTCGGGAAGAGATCCGCGCGCAGGCCGAGAATTCGGCTCCGGAAGCAACGGCGCCGCGTCACGAGCGAGTGTCCGCTGGCGCTCAGAAGTGGGAAGCGCACGCCGCGCTTCCGCCCGTGGGAGCCGACATCTAGGGTGCCGCCCGCCATGAGTGCCGACGAGACGACGTTTCCCGAGGGCTTCACCTTTGGAGTGGCCACCTCCGCCTATCAGGTGGAGGGAGGCATCGAGAACGACTGGGCCGAGTGGGAGCGCGCCGGGAAGCTGAAGGAGCCGCACGCACGCTGCGGCCGCGCGGTGGACCACTGGAACCGTTACGAAGAGGACTATGGGCTGGCCCTGGAGGCGGGGGCCTCGGCGTTCCGCATCTCGCTGGAGTGGGCGCGCATCGAGCCGGAGCGCGGCCGGTATGACGGGGCGGCGCTCGAGGCCTACCGGGAGCGGCTGCTGCGCATGAAGGCCCGGGGCCTGAGGCCCGTGGTGACGCTGCACCACTTCACCCACCCCACCTGGTTCCACCGCGAGACGCCCTGGCACTCCCCGGCCAGCGTCGAGGCCTTCCGCGCCTACGCCCGCGTGTGCGCACCCCTGCTGAAGGGGCTGGATGCGCTCCTCATCACCCTCAACGAGCCCATGGTGGTGCTACTCGGGGGGTACCTCCAGGGGCTCATCCCCCCAGGCATCAGCGACGGTCCCAAGACGATGCTCGCCATGGAGAACATGGTGCGCGCCCATGTGGCCGCTCGCGAGGAGCTGCAGGCGGTGCTGGGGAAGGTGGAGCTGGGCATCTCGCAGAACATGCTCTGCTTCGCGCCGGACCGGTGGTGGCACCCGCTGGACCAGGCCATCGTGCGGCTGGGCGCCCAGGCCTACAACCACGCCTTCCATGAGGCGCTCTCCAGCGGGAAGCTGCGCGTCACGATGCCCGGCCTGGCCTCCACGAATGTGGACATTCCCCAAGCCAAGGGCTCGTGCGAGTTCATCGGCGTCAACTACTACTCCCGCGCGCACCTGCGCTTCATCCCCCGCCACCCCTTCATCGAGTTCAAGTTCCGGGACCGGGTGGGCCGGGGCCTCACGGACATCGGCTGGGAGGACTACCCCGAGGGCTTCGGGCAGATCCTCCGCGAGGTGAAGCGCTACGGGCTGCCCGTCTGGGTGACCGAGAACGGCATCGACGACCGGAACGGCCAGCGGCGGCCCCACTACATCCACTCGCACCTGGCGGAGGTGCTGAAGGCCCGCGCGGAGGGCGTGGACGTCCGCGGCTACCTCTATTGGAGCCTGCTGGACAACTTCGAGTGGCTGGAGGGCTGGGGCCCCCGCTTCGGGCTCTACCACGTGGACTTCGAGACGATGGAGCGCCGCGCCACCCCGGCCTGCGAGTACCTGCGCACGGTGGCCCAGGGAGGACGGCTCGTCCCGCCCGCGACGCCCGCGCCTCAGCCCAGCGCTGCCCGATAGTCCACGTCCTGCTCCTCCTGGGGACCCGTCAGGTCCAGCGAAGCGGTGGCGAAGAAGCGGCGCGCGGCCTCCTCCACCGCTTCGGCCGAGTCCAGCGCGTTGACCTCGGCCCGGAAGACGGCCGCGCCTCGCAGCCCGTGCGCGTACCAGGCCATGGGCTTGCGGAAGCTGCGGACGGCTCCGAGCTCATCCCCGACGAACTCCACATGAGCCCGGAAGTGCGCCAGCACCCCCTCACAGCGCTCCTCGGGCGTGGGCGGGTCCCCGCCGGCCAGTTCGCGGAAGATCCACGGGTTGCCCAGCGCTCCCCGGCCAATCATCACGAAGTCGCAGCCCGTGGTCTCCAGCATCCGGTGCGCGTCCTCGGGCGTCTTCACATCCCCGTTGCCGATGATGGGCCGGTCCGGGAAGTGCCGCTTGAGGTCGGCGATGACTCCCCAGTCCGCCTTGCCCGAGTAGCCCTGCTCGCGGGTGCGCGGGTGGATGGCGAGCGCCGCACAGCCCGCCTCGAACAGCTCTCCGGCCATCCGGAGGTAGTTGAGGCTCTTGGCATCCCAGCCCGAGCGAATCTTGCAGGTGACGGGCAGCCCCGTGGCCGCGCGAATCTGCCGGACGATCTCCGCGGCCCGGGGCGGATCGCACAGCAGGCCGCTGCCGGCGCCGTTCTTCGTCACCTTCTTCACCGGACAGCCCATGTTGATGTCGATGATCTGGGCCCCGTACTCCTTGCCCACCACGGCGGCGCGGGCCATGGCCTCCGGGTCTCCCCCGAAGATCTGCAGCGAGTAGGGCCGCTCCACCTCCGGATCGAAGCGCAGGTACTTGAGCGTGCGCTGATTGGTGCGCATCAATCCCTGGGAGCTCACCAGCTCGGTGGGACACAGGGCCGCGCCCATCCGGAAGGCGATGACACGGAAAGGCTTCTCGCTCACCCCGGCCATCGGGGCCAGGATGTAGGGGTTGGGGAGGGTGTAAGGACCGATCTGCAACATGGGTGGCGGGAACCTAGCGGATTGGTTGCCACAGAGCAGTGCCCCAGCAAGAGCCTGCGCAGTCCCCCCTCAACGATTAAGGTGGTAGCCAATGTTCCGCTTTCGACTCGGGAGCATCCCCGTCGAGGTCCAGGCCAGTCACCTGCTCGTGTCGGCGGCGATCGCCCTCACCTCTCAGCCCCCCGAACGACCCGGCATCACCGGGACGATGGCGTTCCACGTGCTCTCGTGGATGTTCATCGTCTTCGTCTCCGTGCTCATCCATGAGCTGGGGCATGCCCTGGCCAGCCGCGCGTTCGGCTACCAACCGACCATCACCCTGGCGTGGATGGGAGGACACACCCACCCCAACGCTCCAGGCCCCATCCCCTGGCACAAGGAAGTGGCGCTGACCCTGGCGGGCCCCGTCTTCGGGCTGGTGCTGGGGCTGGCCTGCCTGGCGGGCAGCATCTATGTGAGCCGAGAGGACCCGGTGCTCGACTACCTGCTCAGCGTGGGGGCTGCCGCCAACCTCGTCTGGGCCGTGCTCAACCTGATGCCCGTGGCACCGTTGGATGGGGGGCACATCGCCCGCGCGCTGGCCGTGCGGCTCTTCGGGGCCAAAGGCTTCGTGGCCGCCCAGGTGCTGGCCCTGCTCACCGCGGTCGCCATGGTGTTCCTGGGCATCAGCCGCGGCATGCCGTTCCTGACGATGATCTTCGCCATGTTCGGCCTCCAGACCCTGGGCACCCTCTTCCAGGTGCTGAAGAAGCCCGCCGCCGTGGACGAAGCGCAGGTGCCGCTCGTGCACAACCTCCAGCAAGCCCAGGAGGCCCTGGCGAAGAACGAGCTCCACGAAGCACGCCGGCTGGCCGTCTCCACGCTCGAGGCCGGCGACACGCTGACCCCGGACCTGGCCAGCCGCGCCCACTACCTGCTGGGCTGGGTGGCCATCAAGGAAGGCCAGGGGCGCACCGCGCTCGATCACTTCTCCCAGGTGCAGGGCCAGCCCGTGGAGACCCATGGATTGGCCGCGGCCTTCTCACTCGTTGGAGACGAGGCCCGTGCCCTGCCCCTATGGGAGATGGCGTGGCGCGACTCCGGCGATCGCACCGTGATGCACGAGTACGCCGGCTCCCTCATCCGCGCCGGCAAGGAGGCCCAGGCGCTGCGACTGCCCGGAGTGGATCCGGCGATGGCCTTCTCCTGCGCCGAGCGCGTGCTCTTCATCCGTGGCGCCTACTCCGAAGCCGCGGCCATGGGGGAAGCAGCGCTGGCGCATGTGCCCAGCTCGAAGATCGCCTATGACGCGGCCTGTGCGTTCGCGCGTGCACGCAATGTCCCTGACGCAGTGCGCCTGCTACACCGTGCCACCGAGCTGGGCTTCCGGGATGGAACCTATGCCGCCTCGGACGAAGACCTGGCGCCCCTCCACGGCCACCCCGCCTTCGAGGAATGGCTGATGGCGCTGCGTCAATCTGCGCCGTCCTGACAGTGCCATGACATAGGGGGGTGTTGATGCACGGTGAGACTGAGCACGTTCCCGCTCGGTCTGCATTCCGCCGAGGCATCTCTTGCGTACCCACCCTGCTCTGGCCCCTGACGAGAAGATCAACTGGCTGGCGTCCATCCCCTTCTTCGGGGTCCACCTGATGTGCCTCTTCGTCTTCTATGTCGGGGCGAAGCCGGTGGATCTGCTGGTGTGCCTGGGCCTGTACGTGGTGCGGATGTGGGGCATCACCGCGGGCTACCACCGCTACTTCAGCCACCGCGCCTACAAGACGAACCGCTTCTTCCAGTTCATTCTCGCGCTGGTGGGCTCCACCTCCGTGCAGAAGGGCGTGCTCTGGTGGGCCGCCAACCACCGCCACCACCACCGCGAGTCGGACACCGAGGCGGACATCCACTCGCCCGTGCAGAAGGGCTTCTGGTGGAGCCACATGGGCTGGATCCTCTGCGACAAGTACGGCGAGACGAAGTACGACTCCATCAAGGACTTCGCGCGATTCCCGGAGCTGCGCCTGCTCAACCGCTTCCACCTGGTGCCGGGCATCGCCCTGGCCGTGGCGCTCTACTTCATCGGCGGCTTCTCGATGCTCGTCTGGGGCTTCTTCGTGAGCACCACGCTGCTGTGGCACGGCACCTTCACCATCAACTCGCTCAGCCACATCTTCGGCAGGCGCCGCTACCGCACCACGGACACCAGCAAGAACAACTGGCTGCTGGCGCTCATCACCCTGGGCGAGGGCTGGCACAACAACCACCACTACTACCAGAACACCGCCAACCAGGGCTGGTTCTGGTGGGAAGTCGACTTCAGCTACTACTCGCTGAAGGTCCTCTCGTGGCTGCGCGTCGTGAGTGACTTGCGCACCCCCACCGAGGCGGTGAAGTACGCCTACAAGAAGTACACGCCGGAGCAGCAGGCGGAGCTCAACTCGCCCACGGCGTTCTGGAGCTCGATGGCGGCCCGCAAGAAGGCCGCCGAGGACAAGGTGCGCGAGGCCCTGGCTACCGCCACGGACCACCTGCCCACCTCCGCCCCGGCGCCTCAGGCGATGCTCAAGCGCCGGTAGCACCGCCCGCGTGCTTGCCTGATAGAAGCTCCCTGCCCTGGGACTCGGCTCCCAGGGTAGAGTGTATGCGTCTGTGTCACCCTCCTCCCTGAAACCCGAATCCGGCCTCCCACGTACAGGAATGGTCTCGGCGCAGAGTGGCGCCGGGCAGTCCGACGAGGAGTTGATGGCCCGGTTCTGTCAGGGAGAGGCGGCTGCGTTCGATGCGCTCTTCCAGCGCTACTCGCGCCCGGTCCTCGGCTACCTGACGCGGCTGACGGGGAGCACCTCGGCGGCCGAGGATCTGGTGCAGCTCACCTTCCTGTCCGTGGTGCGAGCGCGCGGGCGCTTCCAGGAGGGTGCGCGGGTGAAGCCGTGGCTGTACGCCATCGCCACCAATGCCGCCCGGGACCACCAGCGCCGCGGCCGACGCCCCGAGGAGCTCACCGAGGAGGGAGAGCTGCCCATGACGGTGGCCGCGGACACGGCGGGCCCGCGTGACACGGGGCTGGAGCGGACCGTTCAGCGCGCCCTGGACATGCTGCCCGAGGGCCAGCGTGTTCCCATCGTCATGCACCGCTTCGAGGGGATGAGCTTCGCGGAGATTGCCGAGGCCATGGGCCTCACGGAGTCGGCGGTGAAGGTGCGCGCCCATCGAGGCTATGCGCGGCTGCGCGAGCTGCTGGCCGGGTTGAGAGAGGAAGCGAGCGAATGACGCCCCAGTGCGAGCGCGTGATGGACGCCATCGGAGGCCCTCTGCCGCCCGAGTTGGCCTCGCATGCGGCCTCGTGCGAGGACTGCCGCGCCTTCCTGGAGGGGTTCGGGGCTCTCCAGACGCTGCCGCCGGTGACCACGCCCCCGTCGACGCGGGGCCTGGAGCTGGCGCGCACCCGGACGTTGGAGGAGCTGGCCGTCCAGCCCGTGGCCCGGCCGTGGTGGCGCGAGCTGCTGGTGCTGCTGGTGACGTATGCGGTGGTGATGGTGGGCGGCCTGTTCGCCCTGGGGCGCGCGGGTCTGGTGGCCAATACCGCCTCGCCGCCCGTGGTGGCTGGGCTGGCGCTCCTCACCCTCGCGCTGGTGGGCGGGGGCGCGTACATCGCGCTGGCCCCGAAGGTCCGCAGGTTCCCCTGGGCACTGCTCGCCATGGGCGCGGCAACGGTGGCCATCCTCCAGGTGCTGGGAGGCTCCGGGTACGCGCCGCCTCGCAGCTTCCTCTCGGGGGTGATGGGGTGTGTGAAGACGGAGGTGGTGCTGTCCATTCCGCCGATGGCCCTGGCCCTGGTGCTGCTGTGCCGCTCCGCCTTCCAACCGGTGCGAGCCATCGCCGCGGGGCTGTCCTCGGCCGGCGTGAGCCTCTTCGTCGTGCACCTGCACTGCTCGGATGGGACGACCGGGCACCTGATGTTCGGCCACCTGGTGCCTTGGCTCCTGCTGTCGGGGGTGGCGCTGTTCCTGCGCTCGCGCCTGCCCACGCGCAGCCACGCCCCGTGAGCATGTAACCCGAGTGCCCGAGGCGGCGTATCAGAGGGCATGAATGCCGCCCTCTTCGCCCTGCCCCTGCTGCTCGCCACCAGCGCGCCGCGCACGCCCGTCCTGGTGGAGCTGTTCACCTCCGAGGGCTGCTCGAGCTGCCCGTCCGCGGACCACGCGCTGGCAAGGCTGGCCGAGAAACAACCCGTGGAGGGCGTGGAGCTGATCGCGCTCGGCTTCCACGTGGACTACTGGGACTACCTGGGCTGGAAGGATCCCTACGGCGCGCCCGAGTACGGCGAGCGACAGCGCCGCTACGCGCAGGACGGGGACGAGAATCGCGTCTACACGCCGCAGATGGTGGTGGACGGCACACGCTCCTTCGTCGGCGGCGAGGACGAGGCGCGAGCACAGGCGGCCGTCGCGGCGAAGCGGGCCAAGGTGCCGCTGAGGCTCTCCGCGCGCGTGGAGGGAGACACCGTGGTGGTGCGCGTCCGCACGGAGACGGCGCCTGCCCAGGGCCTGCAACTGTGGACGGCGCTGGCGGAGGATGGGCTCTCGTCGGACGTGAAGCGCGGAGAGAACGCGGGCCGGAAGCTCTCGCACGCGGCGGTGGTGCGCACCCTGGCCACGCTGCCCGCCCCGAAGGCCGAGGAGGGCGGCTTCGTCTCGGAGGCGCGGATGAAACTCGGCGCCGGGTGGAAGCGGGAGAAGCTGCGCGCCGTGGCCGTGCTCCAGGCGCCCAACGGCCCCGTGAGCGGCGTGGCGGCGGTGGGGCTGGCCTCTCCCTGACACTCCAGCGCGAGCGGCTCAGAGCTCCGCGAGGGCCTGCTGGGGAAACGCTCGCGCGTCCACCTTCGGGTAGTACGACTTCACCTTCCCGTCTGGAGCGATGATGACGCCCACCCGGCGAGCATTGGGTGCCTGGAGGTCATCACACGCGCCGTAGGCGAGCCCCACCTGCCGGGAGGTGTCGCACAGCAACGGGAAGTTGAACCCGAACTTCTCGACGAAAGCCTTGTTCTCCTCGGGCGTGTCGAAGCTGATGCCGAGGATCTCCGCGTTCTTCTGCTGGTACTGCGAGCGCTGGTCCCGAAACCCGCAGCCCTCGGCGGTGCACCCGGGGGTGTCCGCCTTCGGGTAGAACCAGAGCACCACCGTCTTCCCTCGGTACTCGGACAGTGTGTGTGTCCGGCCGGTGTGATCACGGACCGTGAAGTCCGGGGCCACATCTCCTGGCTTCAGCATGAGTCGCCTCCACGCACGGCGCCGGAACCCGCCGTGTGTCCTGGTGTACGCCGCTCCGGAGGCTCCCTCCTAGCACGGCGAGTTGCCTGCTCACGCCCACCGCTCGGGCGCGGAGTCCTTCCTTGAACGCTCCGAGCCAGAGGGGTTTAGTAGGAGCCCCAATGAGTGACGACCCTCCGTCAAAGCGGATCGCGCTGCCCACCCGCGCCGCGCTCCGCGCCGCTGCGCGTCGGCTCATCTCCGCGACGCTGCAGGCCTCCAACCGGTTGCGCCTGCCAGGACCCTCGGTACTGCCCGTGGCAGGGGCCGTAGTGGGGCTCTACAGCGGGCTGGCGGCAGGCATCTTCTCCAACTTGATCCACCTGGTGCGTGGGCTCACGGCGGGGATGGCGGAGCTGACGCATCAACTGCGCCCCGTGGCCCAGCTCAAGTCACTGTGGGAGGCACTCTCGTCGGCGAACTGGCACGTGGAGTACGCCATCATCGCGGTGCCGCTGGCGTTCGGCACGCTGGGGCTCTCGCGCATCATCGAGCCCGGAGGCCCCCGAGACGAGGTGAAGCGCCGGCTGCGCCTGCTGGCCCTGCTAGTGCTGGGAGCGATGTCGCTCTACTACCCCCTGGTGGCGCTGGCGGCCATCAACACGATGTTCCAGCACCCGCGCGGACTGCCAGGCACGCTGGAGACAATGCCCTGGTGGCTGATGCTGCTGGCGCCGGCGCTGGGTGGCTACGCGGTGGGCCACCTGCTGCGCAACCGGCCCGAGACGCACGGCCACGGCGTACCCGAGGTGGTGCGCGCGGTGAAGCGGGGCGGCGAAGAGCTGCCCGCGGAGCGGGGCCTGCTCAAGCTGGTCGCCTCGGCCATCACCATTGGCAGTGGAGGCTCGGCGGGCCGCGAGGGCCCCATCGTCTACGGAGGCGCGTCCTTCGCCTCCACGGTGGGGCGGACGCTGGGCTTCAGCCGCAAGGAGCTGTCCATCCTGATGGCGTGCGGCGCGGGGGCAGGCATCTCCGCGTCGTTCAACGCCCCCATCGCGGGCGCGGTGTTCGCGATGGAGATCATCCTGCGCGAGTTCGAACTGCGCGTGTTCTCCCCCATCATCCTGGCGAGCGTGGCGGGCACGCTGGTGAGCCAGGGCGTGCTGGGCCATGAACCGATCCTTCCGCGGCTCGACTACCAGCTCATGAGCGGCTGGGAGGTGCTGCTCTACGTGCTGCTGGGGCTGCTGTGCGGCCTGCTGGCGTTCGCCTTCGTGCGGATGCTGCACGGGGTGGAGCACTTCTTCGCGGGGCGGAGCAAGGGCCGGCTGTCACCGTGGCTCGGCGAGCGCCCGCTGCCGATGCGCGCGGCGCTGGGAGGCCTGTGCGCGGGCCTGCTCATCTTCCTGAACCCGGCGGTATGGGGCTCGGGCATCGACTTCCTGCCTATGGCCTCGGTGGGGAAGCTGAGCCTGCTATTCCTGGCCACGGCATGCATCCTGAAGCTGGTGGCCACGGCGATCACCATTGGCAGCGGGGGCTCGGGCGGCACCTTCTTCCCGGCGGCGCTGATCGGCATGATGGCCGGAGGAGCGTTCGGCACGCTGGCTCACATGCTCTTCCCAGTGAGCACGGCGCCGAGCGGCGCCTACGCCATCGTGGGCATGGGCGGCACGGTGGCGGCGCTCACCCGAGGCCCGCTCACGGGGATGATGATGGTGTACGAGCTGAGCGCGGACCACACCATCATCCTGCCGCTGATGGTGACGTGCAGCATCGCCTCGGCGCTCTGCCACTACCTCACCGAGCGCAAGACACCCAAGGTGCAGACCGACGCGGACCTGCTGTCCAGCACCCAGGTGCGCGCGCTGATGATCGAGGCGACACCCGTGCCGGCGAACCTGCACCTGGAGCCGCTGATGGAGCAGTTGCTCGCTGCGGAGAGCGGGACGCTGCCGGTGCTGGACGCGGAGGGGCGGGTGTACGGCATCGTCCAGGTGGAGCAGATGCGCGAGGTGTGGAAGGACCAGGCGCTGCACGACATGCTGGTGGCGAGCGATCTGGCGCGCAAGATGCCCGTGCTCTCACCCACGAGCGATCTCACCCACGCGCTCCACATGCTGGACCACGAGGACATGGATGCGCTGCCCGTGGCGGAGGCCCCCGGCAGCAGCACCTGCGGACTCATCACCCGCGCGGCGATCCGGCGGCTGCTCTACGCCCACCACGCGCGCCTGCACGCCCGCGGAGAGCCCGTGGTGGCTCCCACCGAGACGACCCTGGTGGGCTGAGCTCCCTCCACCGGCCGAGAGGGCTCAGCGGCATCATCAGGCGCTGACCCTCTCCTGTGACAGGGCCGCCGTGGCCCGGGTGTCCAGCCCCAGCTCTCGGCAGATGATCATCAGCTCGCTCACGCGGTGGGCGCAGGTGTGCCGCGCCAGCACCGTGCGGCGCCCGCGATCGGCTATCTCCCGGCGCATCGCCTCATCCGCGAGCAGCATGCGCAGCAGGCGCTGCATCTCCGCACCCGTTTGAGCGACCAGGAAGTCCCGGCCCGGCTTGAACAGCCCCTCCGCGTCCCACCACGGCGCGCTCACCAGGGGGATGCCGCAGGCCAACGCCTCGAAGGGGCGGATGGTGGGGATCCCCGGCAGCGCCTGGACATAGGGCCGGCGAGGCACGTGCACCGTCACCTTCGCCTGAGCGAAGGCCTCGGGCACCTCGTAGTTGGGCAGCCAGCCCTCATAGGTGATGCCCGCCCGTGCCAGCGCCTCGAGCGCCGTGTCCGGATAGCGCACGCCGTGCACCTTCGCCCGCAGGCCCAGCGCCTTCACCGGGCGCAGGAGGAACTCGTGCAGCTCCGCCGTGCGCTCCTCGTCTCCCCAGTTGCCAATCCAGACGAGATCCTCCTCTTGCTCCATCGTGGGCATGGGCCGGAAGACCCGAACGTCGGCCGCCTCGTGCCAGGTCCAGGCGTTACGGGCCCAGCCCCGAGCGACGTAGAACTGGCGGATGACCTCCCCGAAGGCGAGCACTCCGTCGTAGTGCTCCAGTGCGTACCGGGCCATCGCCTTGGGAGCGGTGGCGCTGCGGTGGTGCGTGTCGTGGAAGAGCAGCCTGAAGCGCCCGCCCTTCGCACGGAGCTCGCCCAGGCGCCGCACCAGCTCGGGCGTGCTCCACTCGTGGACGATCACCAGGTCCGCGCCATCGACGGTGCGCTCCAGGTTCAGCGTGTCCAGGGTGTACCGGTGGGGACGAACCCAGGGGTAGACGGACCGGACCCCGTCCAGCGCCACCAGCCCCCGAGGCTCGGCCAGGAGGTTCTGCAGACTCCAGGCATCGAGGGGCTCGTAGACGCTGACGTCATGGCCCTGCTCGCACAGCTCCGTGACGATGCCTCGCAGGAAGTGGGCGTTGCCGTGGTTCCAGTCGGACAACAGGGAATGACAGAAGAGGACGACTCTCATGGGCAGACTCACAGCGTGGGTTGAGGGTGCGGCTCGGCGCTATCCAACAAGGGGCTCAACAGGCTCTCTCAGGGGGACGGAGTGCCGGGATGCCGGGCCTTCCAGCATCTCCTCGAGCCACGGCAGGAGCCGCTTCACACCCTCGTTCACGCCCACCCGGGGCGCCCAGCCCGTAGCCGCCTGGAACTTCCGCGTATCGGACACGTAGTAGCGCTGGTCTCCGGTCCGCCACTGCTCGAAGGACACCTCGGGCCGCTGCCCGGTGAGCTCCTCGATCAGATCAAGCAGCTCCAGCAGGCTCACCGTGCGCGAAGGCCCACCGCCGATGTTGAAGGCCTGGCCGGACACCTTGTCCATCCGCGACTGGGCCGCCCGGAAGGCGCGCACCAGGTCCTCCACGAAGAGGATGTCCCGCACCTGCATCCCATCTCCGTACAGGGTGATGGGCTGGCGCTTCAGCGTCTGGATGAGGAAGTGCGCCACCCAACCCTGATCCTCGGTGCCGAACTGCCGCGGCCCGTAGATGCAGCTCATGCGGAACACCGTGGCCCGCAGCCCGACGCTGCGCGCGTAGTCCAGCACGTACTGGTCCGCCGTCCCCTTCGAGCACCCATAGGGGCTCTCGAAGTCCAGCGGGCACTGCTCGCTGATGCCCTCGGCGCGAGTGCCCATGTCCAACGGTTGATAGCGGCGCCCCTCGGCCACGAAGCGCTGGCCCCGCAGCCCGCCATACACCTTGTTCGTCGACGTGAAGACGAGCGACGCCTCCGGGTTCGAGGTCCTCAGCGCCTCCAACACGTTGAGCGTGCCGCGCGCGTTCACCTCGAAGTCCTGGAGCGGATTGTCCAGGCTGGTCGTGACGGCCACCTGCGCGGCGAAGTGAAACACCTCATCCGCGTCACGGACCGCCTGCAGCACTCCCCGGAAGTCCCGCACATCTCCCGGCTCCACCTGCAGCCTGTCGCCGTACCGCTCCTGGAGCCACCTCAGGTTCTTCTCCACCCCGGGCCGGCTGAGGTTGTCGAACACGAGCACCCGCCGCCCCTCAGCCAGGTAGTTGCTGGCCACGTTGGAGCCGATGAAACCCGCGCCGCCAGTAATGACGATGAGCCCGCTCTTCATGTCGCCTCCCACACCTCTGAACCACGCATCGGGCCCGAACCTAGGCAGGCATACATGCGGTGGGTAGTGCCGGAGCCCTCGCTCGCGCCTGGGTACGTGGGCAGTGCCCGGAAGCAGGCAAACCCTCAAATCCAAAGGACTTTTTGTCCCCTGAAGCCTCCTACCGAAGTCCCATTGATTCCCGCTTGGGAACCCGTCAGGTAGGCAGCACGGGAGGGACCTGACAGGGCGGATGAGCAGGTGGCAGCGCGCTCGTCAGGCTCGATCACCGCTTGGGAAACGGAATTTCAGGCAAAAACAGGCGCACGATTTGCGGGGGGCCGGAACAACGCGCAGAACTTGCGCTTCATCCACACTGGATCCCGTCTGCTCCCATGGGAACAGGGCTTGCAGAACCTCACGGCGGAAAGGAAGCCCACCGTGAGTGAACCAAGCATTGCCATTCTGTCTGATCAGAACCTGTTTCGAGAGGGAGTCTCCCAGCTCCTCCAATCCCAGGGCATCCACCGGATCTCTGAGTACCGCTCGTCCGCGGAGCTCCTGAGCGCTCTGGCAGGCGGCCCCCCGCAGCTGGTGCTCATCGACATGGATCACGGTGCGGACGATCCGTTCCCGCTGCTGCGGGAGTTCCGCCACCGGGCCCCTGGGACGACGGTGGTCATCATCGGAACGGCGCTGCAGGCGAGCGTGCTCCCCGCGGACGCCGAGGCCGCCATGACCCTCCCCAACACCCAGGCGCAGGTGCTCCAGGCGGTGACGAGCCTGGCGCAGAAGGCCGAGCAGGCATCCGCTCCGATTCAGCTCTCTCCCGAGGCCCAGCACCAGCGCAAGCTCTGGTCCATGCTGACGCCTCGGCAGCGGGACGTGCTGGGCTTCCTGTCCACCGGCTCGGACAACCTGAAGATCGCGGCGAACCTGGGTATCTCCGAGCGGGCCGTGAAGGCCCACGTCTCTGCCCTGCTGTCGCTCTTCAATGCGGAGAACCGCACGGAGCTGGCCGTACTCGCGTGCCGCGCCGGCATGCGCCCACCCCTCCGCAGCAGCCGCTCCCTGCCCGCGCCGATGGCCGAGCGCACGGCCTGAGCAGCCCGCCGGGCCTGCCCACGCTCCATTGGCGTGGGTATGGGTATGACATGCCCCGGGGGGTGAGTCTCTCCCGGACGAATCCAGTGGATGATCTCGCCTCGCAGCATTTCGCGACAGCGTGGTGTTTCGCGACGACACATCCATGCAGGGTCAGCCCCGCGAGGGTCTGCCCGGCTGGGGGGGAGAAGACCGATGGAGACGACCTGGATGGCAGGCGACCGCTCATTGCCTGATGAGCATGAGTGGGATGACTCGCTGGAGTTCATCGCGACCCAGCTCCACCTTCCGTTGAGTGTGATCAGGTTCTCCGCCGAGGGGCTGGCTCAGCAGCTCCGGGAGGCGAGCAGCGATCCCACGGATATCTCCGCCGCGGAGAGCCTGGCCAGCTCGGCGGAGAAGATGAGCCGCATGGTCCAGGCTCTCCTCCAGGCCAGCCGCGACGGGGCGCTGTGACCCAGAGCCTGTGACGCGGAGTCCGAGGCTCAAGCCGCACCCTTGACTTCTCGAGACGCTGACTTGGCGATGAGCGAGCCTGCCGACAACGGGCCGCTCATCTGCCTTCGCACCCGCGAGGCATCGCAGCCGGCCAGCGCCATGAGGCATGCGTGGTCTCCCTCTGCCACGCTGATGCCCCCCCCTTGAGGTCAAGGATGTGGTCGGCCTCCACCACGGTGGAGCGCTGGTGGGCCATGGCGAAGGTGGTGCGGCCCTTCATCAGCCGGCTGCGCGCCTCCTGAACCAGCGCCTCGGACTCCGCGTCGAGCGCGGAGGTGGGCTCATCCAGGATATGGCGCTCGCCCATGGACAGCCTGTTGTCGCGTTCTCCTACGACTGTTTCATAACGCCGCAACAACCAGCATCTGTGAGGTGAGTCACGGACGTCCTGTCCGGGGCTCCAGTAGTGGCCTCAGGTGGGAGCCACCACGATGCGCGATGGTCGGCCCTGGATGGGCCTCATGGGGAGGCGGGATGCTGCGACAGCTCTTGCTGTCCGAAATCGATACCAGCTCGCGCGGTGGGGCGGGCTGGACGCTGTTGGCTGCGGAGTTCCCCACCATCGCCGTGCTTCCCCTCGCGTCAGGCGAGGGCTCTCAGGTGCTCTACCTCGACGTCGAGGAATGGCAGGCGCCCGGCTTCGATCCCTTCTCCTGGGATCACCGTGTCTTCTCGGCAGCGAGCGCCGAGAACCTCGCGCTCCACCTGGTGGGCGCATGCGGTGAGCCGCTCGCTCACGCCGCGCTGGAGATCCTCACGCGCTACCAGGGCCTCATCGGCCGGCGCAATGCGGCCTCCTCGGGAGAGCTGTTCAACCGAATCCTCGAGCGGCACCGCGCCCTGCACGATCTGAACAAGCCGCTGGTCCGCGCGGACTACCAGCACGCGCTGGACGCATGGCAATGGGTGCTGCGCCTCGCTCCCAACGCGGACCTCGCCGTGCAGGTGGCCGCCCTCTTCCATGACGTGGAGCGCCTGCTCTCCGAGGCCAAGGTTCGGGTGGAACACGAGGCGGAGGACTCCCAGATCTTCAAGGATGCCCATGCGGCCCTCGGCG
The DNA here is from genome assembly GCF_020103695.1 of Hyalangium versicolor. Taxonomy (GTDB): domain Bacteria; phylum Myxococcota; class Myxococcia; order Myxococcales; family Myxococcaceae; genus Hyalangium; species Hyalangium versicolor. The sequence goes on along the minus strand of NZ_JAHXBF010000032.1, from coordinate 90,071 downwards.
CCGAGCTCACCTGCGCGCTCCTGGAAGAGCTGCAAGTGGACGCCGTCACCTGTGAGCGGGTGCATTGGCTCATCACCCGTCACGAGCGCCCAGGCGAGGACTCCGCACTGGCGCTGATCAACGACGCGGATGCGCTGTCCTTCTTCTCGCTCAACTCCTCCGGCTTCATCCGCTACTTCAGCCCGGAGCACACCCGCCGCAAGGTCGCCTCCACGCTCGCCCGGCTGCGGCCCGAACAGCACGCGCGCCTGGGGCAGATGCGCCTGCCTCCTGGTGTGAGAGCACTGCTCGACGAGCGGCTGCGTTCCGCCCACCCGGCCTGGAGGGAGGGTGCCGCATGAAGTTCGTCATCTTCGGGCTCACGGTCAGCTCCTCCTGGGGCAACGACCACGCCACGCTCTGGCGCGGACTCATCTCCGCGCTCGTCGACCAAGGCCACCGAGGTGACGCGAGGCCCCATGGCGGAGCTGGGCTACTGCCCCTCCGGGCGCCTCTTCGAGGCCGCCGCGTGTGGCATCCCCGTCCTCAGCGATGACTGGAAGGGCCCGGATGACTTCTTCCGCGTCGGAGAGGAGATCCTCGTGGCCACCACCACGCGCCGAGCAGAGGAGTTCGTGTCCCTAAGGAGCTGAACCCGCGTCGTCAGTGGCCTCACCAGGGCCCTCGTCCTGTGCGAGGATCCCCCCATGAAAATCCAGGTCATCATCGGCAGCGTCCGCCCGAACCGCTTCGCCGAGAAACCCGCGCAGTGGATCGCCGAGGAGGCCCGCAAGCGCGAGGGACTCGACGTCGAACTGCTCGACCTCCGGGACTATCCGATGCCCTTCTTCGCCGAGTCCATGGCTCCAGCGCGCATGCAGGGCAAGTACCCGAACGAGGTTGTCGCCCAGTGGGCCAGGAAGATCACCGAGGCGGACGGCTACATCATGGTCTCGCCCGAGTACAACCACGGGTACTCGGCCGTCCTCAAGAACGCGCTGGACCACATCTACCCGGAGTGGAACCGGAAGCCGGTCGGGTTCATCGGCTATGGCGGCGTCGGCGGTGCTCGCGCCATCGAGCAACTGCGGCTGGTCGCCATCGAGCTGGAGATGGCGCCCATCCGCCCCGCCCTTCACATTCCCACCGACGTGTACTCCGCCATCACCAGCGGGAAGCCGGATGCCTACGCGCCGCTCAAGGCCAACACCGAGCGATTCCTCGATCAGCTCGTCTGGTGGACCCGAGCCCTGAAGACGGCCCGGGAGCAGGGCGGGAAGTAGGAGCAGCCGCTCAGCGCGGCTTGACGAACTTCAGCGCGAACCGGTCGCTGGTGCCGCGGCGCTCGCCCGCGGCCATCGGGCTGGAGTTCCAGTCGCGCGTGTCCTGCGGATTGCGCCACACGTCGCTCTGCCCGGCGAGCTGGAAGCCCGCGGCGAGCACCTCGTCCTTGACGGTCTGCTCGTCGATGCGGTGCAGCGTCTGGGCATCGCTCACGCCCGAGCCGGGCTTCGCGCTGGAGTCGATGACCACGTACACGCCACCCGGCTTGAGCGCCCGGAAGATGGCCGCGTTCATCTTCGCGCGGTCCGCGTTCAGCCACACGGTGTCGTGATAGATGATGTTGCTCACCACCGCGTCCAGGTCCGTCACCTCGGGCGGCAGCGGCTCCTCGAACTCGCGATCGGAACGCACTACCTTGGCGTTCACCGGGCGCGCCAGCCGCTCGCTCCAGGGCTTCTCGGCGAACTTCTCGAGAACGAGCTTGGGGTTCTGACCGTAGACCGTGCCCGTGGGCCCCACGGCGCGGGCCAGCAATTCGGTCGTGTATCCGCCACCGGCCATCAGCTCGGCCACCTTCATGCCGGGACCGGCGCCCACGAACTCGAGAAGCGCCGCGGGATGACGGCCCGCGTCAAGGGCCCGGTCCGCTTCGGTGCGGTCGGGAGCATCGACGATGGCTTGGGCGGCGGCGGCCGAGAGGCCAGGGGCCGCAGTGGAGGAATCCGAGGCCGGAGCGTGGGCACATCCAGCCAGGGAGAGACAGGCAACCAGGATGAGGGTTCGCATGGCGCCCTTATTATCCCGGCGTCCGCCTCACCGCTTTGCTTTCCGCTTCCCGGGGTTGGTTGCATCGGCCTTGAGGCTGAGCACGGTGTAGAGGTTCATCATGTAGGTCGTGTTGTCCGGGTCGAGATCCGCCGCCTTCTGGAAGAGCTCCATGGCCTTGGCGTAGTCCCGCCGCTGGTTCAGGAGGATCATCCCGAGCCGGTTGTAGAGCGGCGCGGGCTTGGGCAGCTGGGAGATGCCTCGATCGAGCACTTCGACGGCCTCATCGATCTTGCCGCTCCGCTCCAGCAGCACGACGAGCTGGAGCACACCTTGCGTCACATCTTCGTTCCGGTCCGCGGGCCGCGGCTCGGCGGCCGGCTGACGCTCTTCCTTGGCAGGCGGTGGCGGCTGCCCCTGCGCGCGAGCAGGGGCGGCCTTCTTGGCCTGAGCCGGTGCGGGCGCCGGAGCAGGAGCACTGCCCTTCTCCGGAGCGGGCGGGCTGCGCCTGGCGGAAGGGGGTTTGGGGCTCGTGACCCGGGTGATGCCGCGCTCGCTCAGCGACTCGAAGATGGCGTGCAGTTCCACCTCGCTCAGGGCGGTGATACGAGCGATGTCTGCCAGGGAAGTCCGCCCATCCACGAACGAGAGGATGTAGGCCTCGAACGGATTGAGCGCCTTCTCCGCGATGTCCAGGCCCGCGGCGATGGTCGGGATCTGCGCGGCAACCACCGCATCGAGCGAATACGAGGCGACACGGGTCTTCTCGTGGTGTGGAGGCGAGGGCACCTCACGCGCCAGCTGGCGATCGGGGATCGACAACAGCGATCGCACCAGGGAGACGTTGTCCCGCGGAGGCAAATCCTCCGGGCTGCGAACGAGGAGCAGCTCGCAACGATCGCACTGGAAGTCTCCGGCCTGGATCGGCGCGCCACAGTGGGGGCACGCATCGTCGTCCGGCATGTGCTCGAAGGCCTGGGGATCCGCGTAGTAGTGCTTGCGGATCGCCGCGCGAATCGATCGCCGCACCGCCACGAAGGGCAGCACCCGCTCCACGCCCACGGTGCGGCAGATCTCCTCGATGGCCCGCTGCCGCTGCGGCTCGGAGATGGCGATGTAGAGGACTCCCGACTCATCGACGCGCAGCGGCACGAAGTCGAAACCCTCCGCGAGCCGCACGGGCACCCGCTCGATCAGCTCGGGTTCGATCCGGACCTGCGCCAGCTTCGCCGTCGACACGAAGCGCGTCTTGAACTCCTGGGCGAGCACGCGGAGCACGGGCGTCTCATCCAACCCGAGCCGCACCAGACACTCCCCGAGCTTCTGCCCCGTCGCCTTCTGCCGCTCAAGCGCCCGGGCCAGCAGCTCTGGCGTCAGGACCCCATCCGAAACCAGCTGCTCGCCCAGCTTGCGCACCATGGCCGCGATTCAAGGACGGCACGGAAGCTGCGTCTACAGGAGGAATGGCACGCCAGCGCGGCCCCAGGTGGCACTGGCACGCACCACTGCGCACACCATCGAGCCCGGAACCGCCCGCCCGAGATCCACGAGGTCCTCCTCCGGACAAGAAGGCGAGGAAGCACTCCCCCTCGTCTCGGAGGTACCGTGCGATTTTCGAGCAAGTTCCTGTCGGCGGCATTCGCCGCAGTCTTCCTGGCTGTTCAGGCCGGATGTGGCGGAGGAGGCAGTGACGGCGATGCGCCCCCTCCCCCCGAGACTCCGCAGGACAACAACGAGAGCCGCAGGCAGGGAGAGTCCCTCGACTCGCTCGAGTCGCGCTGGAGGCAGGCGGTCAGGGACAAGCCCACCGGTGTCACCACCTCCGTCAGCATCACCGGCCCGTCGCTCTACCTCACGGCCACGGGTGGACAGGCGCAGGTGAGCGCTCCGGGCACGCTGGTGCCCGCGCCCCTCCTCCCGAAGAACCCGCGCTGCATCTACTTCGCCGATGCCCAGGTGGGCACGGAGGTGGGGTTCCTCGTGCTGGAGGGAGCTCGAATCGAGATCTCCTCCGGCACCTTGGGAACCGTCGACGTCGCCTCCGCCAAGGCGAGCACGCAGGCACCGAGCGGGAGCACGTCTCCCGTGGTCGAGCTCACGACCGAGGACAGGATGACCGGTCTCGACCCGTCCATCACGCTCCCCTCGGACTGGAGCGATGCGCAAGCCTCCCTGTCCTACTCCGATGGCGTGCTCATCCATGCCAGCAACGTGACGCTCACCGGCTTCACCCGCGGCGTATTCGTGACCAGCACGGGCTCCACCCCACTCACCGGGAGCGTCTCCCTCGCCTCCGCGACGAAGATGTACTGGGACTCGGACTCGCGCATCCAGGTGGCGTCGAGCACCGTCCACAGCCCCTCGTTCGCGCTCGGCGGGGAAGTACAGACCGGAGCCTTCACCTCGACGGACCTGCAGGCGCTCTCGGCGCAGCCCAGCATGATCACGGGCCGCCAGGGCGAGATGACGCTCCGTCCCGGCAGCGCGAACAGCGAGGGCTCGTTCCAGCTCACGCAGGCGGTGATGCAGGACGAGAGCATGCTCATCCAGCCCGAGTTGGAGCTTGCCTTCGATACGAAGGACGTCACGGTGAAGCAGAGTCAGCGCACGCTGATCCCCGTGGTGTACCGGGAGAAGGGGCTGAAGGGCGATGCGGTGCTCTCCGCGCTCCAGGTCACTGGCAGCGGCAAGGAGGCGGTCAGTGTCGCGCTGGATGACGCGCCGACCTACCTCGGGCAGCTCTGGGCGACGGTGGAAGACTCCGGGATCATTGCTCCGTTCCTGGCCATCGGGCTCGCGCCCCTGTCGCCCTTCATCGCCATCGGGGAGGCGATCGTGTGCCTGTTCTCGACATGCCCCGAGGCCTACCCCGTCTGGGTGAAGGCGGGAACGGTCAGCCGCTTCCACGTCATCGTCCAGGGCAAGGTGCCCCCTGGAACGTACGAGGCGACCGTCACGCTGGTGGGCCGCAACTACGTTCCCCAGACGATCCCTGTGCGGTTCACCGTCACCGAGTGACGGCGAGGCTGCGAGCCAGAGGCTCAGGCCAGGGAGGGCACGTACACCACCTGCTGGAACCGCGAGGCATGAACCTGGAACGCCTGCCTCGCGGCGTCGCTCAGGCCAAAGATGATCATCCGATGGCCTGTCAAAGATGCTTGGAGCAGCATCTCGAAGACGTCGCCATCGGAGGGTGAGAGACTGGCTCCCTGGAGTACACCGATGGCGTCCGGGTCCCAGCGGAGCGAGGACCGGAGCGCATCCAGCAACCCGGCCGCGGGCTGCTCCAGCTCATCGTAGCTCGTATCCTTCATTCTCTGCCGGATCCGGTCGACGAAGTCCTTGGGCAGGCAGAAGAGGCCGTGCCACTCCTTCACCTCGGGGAACCAGGCGAGCAGCGGGTCGGGCGGGTGCAACGTATCGTGGATACGCTGCAGCCGCGCTGCGTCGCCACCGTCCCCGTCGAAGGAGATCCAGCGTGCGCAGACCTCGCCCAGGCGCTTGCGTTCGTCCTTGGCCTCATCGAGAAAGCGAGCCAGCTCCTCGTCCGAGGCTCCGGCTCGCCATAGCCCGCGCGTGACGACTCCCATGACGCTCAGGAAGTCGAAGGAGTCGAAGTCCTCCATCCGCACGTCGAGCTGCTCGCCTCGCGGGGTGAGGCCGACGGCCACGCTCGGGTAGCGCACCGGGCCTTCCGTGGGAGCCAGCACCGAGCGTGGAGGATCCCATTGGGGCGTGAGGGTGAACGGATCGGACTCGGCATCCCAGCGGGCCGCCACCGACAGCCCGAACCGGACCCGCTTCATCGGGCGTTCCCAGAGCAGCGCGTCGAGGTGACGCGGGAGGGCACCGGGCTCTCCGTTGCAGCGCTCGACCGCGTGGAAGGTCTCCAGCAGCACCGACGCCATGTCGGGATCCAACTCGGCGTGCATGCGGGTGAGCGCCGCGAGCACCCGGTGCTCTCCGTGCTTCGTGTAGCCATTGCTCACCCAGCCCGAGACCCCATTGCGGTACACCTCGTTGGAGAACCAAGCGTAGAGCAGGGCCACCACTCCCGGGCTGACGGCCCCCGCTTCCCTCCAGCGGGTGATGTCGTAGTCGACCTTCGCGAGCGCGTCGGCGGTGGCCTGCGAGAGGTTCTCGACTTCGTCTTCGGTCATCAGGGGCGTCGACACGCGGGGCTCCAAACACAAAGGGCTCGCGAGAATGCCCCGGGGGACACCGGTCTTCAACCGGCGTCCTCTCCGCACGGCGCTCCCGCGCCAACATGCCCGGAAGAACCACGTCTCCGACAACTGGATGACAGGGCTGCCTCGCCGCAGTCCGCGAACGGAAAGTGGCCTCGTACGGAGGTCCCAGGCCGCTTCTCGCTCCGCGGGTGACGCCTGAAGTTGTGTGCATGAGCAACTTCCAGGGCAAGAGGGTCGTGGTTCTCGGCGGCGCTGGCTTCCTCGGCTCCCACCTGTGCGAGCGGCTGTTGCGGGACGGCGCGGAGGAAGTCGTCAGCCTGGACAACTTCCTCACGGGGACTCCCCGCAACGTGGCCGAGCTGTCGTTGCTCGGGAGCTTCATGTCCGTGCGGCACGACATCACCGAGCCCATCCGCATCGGAGGCCCGGTGCACTACGTCTTCAACATGACCTCGCCGGCCTCTCCCAGCGACTACGCTCAATTGCCCATCGAGACGCTGCGGGTGGGCTCGATTGGCACGGAGAATGGCCTGCGGCTGGCACGGGAGAAGGGCGCCGTGTTCCTCCAGGCCTCCACGTCGGAGATCCATGGGGATCCGCTCATGCCCCCACAGCAGGAGGGCTCCTGGGGCAACGTGAACCCCATCGGGCCACGCTCGGTGTGCGACGAGGCCAGGCGCTATGGCGAGACCCTCGTCATGGCGTACCACCGCGTCCATGGCGTGCGGACCCGGATGGCTCGCATCTTCAATACCTATGGGCCGAGAATGCGGCTGGATGACGAGCGCGTGGTGCCTGTCTTCGTGGGCCAGGCGCTGCAGGGCGAGGACTTCACCGTGTTCGGCGATGGCTCGCAGAAGCGCTCGTTCTGCTACGTGAGCGACCTCATCGACGGGCTGGTGCGGCTGGCCCTGTCCAACGTCACCCTGCCGGTGAACATCGGCAACCCTCGGGAGCTGACCATTTTCGAGTTCGCGGAAGCAGTCCGCACCACAGCCGGTGGTGGCGGGCGCATCCTCTTCCAGCCGCTACCCAAGGACGAGCCGAAGCAGCGCCCACCGGATATCACCCGGGCCCGCATGCTCCTGGACTGGGAGCCCCGGGTCTCCTTGGAGCAGGGGCTCGCGGAGACGCTCGCGTGGTTCCGCAAGGCGCTCGGGGCGCGCGCCTCGGGTGCTCACGTGGAGTTCACCGAGTCCGCGGCGCTGTGAGCCGCGACGTGCAGGCAGGCTCGGGTAGAACCCAAGGATTCACTGCGCGTCCAGCACCTGTTCGAGCACCTTGCGGAGCTGGTCCAGCGCATAGGGCTTGGGCAGAACCCTTGCCCCATCGATCCGCCCCACCTCTCCCATCGTCACAGCGGCTCCGTGGCCCGAGGCGATGATGATCCTCAGGCCCGGCCTGCTCTTCACCGCCTCTCGTGCCAGCTCCAGTCCCGAGATGCCCGGCAGCGAGACGTCCGTGAACAGCACATCGACCGGGCCAGCCGCCAGTGCCCCCTGCGCCGCCTCCGCGCTCCCCACCTCCACCACGTCATGCCCGAGGAGCTCCAGCAGCTCGGCGGCTGACGCTCGGATCTCCTCGTCATCCTCCACCAGCAGCACGCGCAACCTTCGCGCCCCGCCCGCCCCTGGCGCCCGATCGGGCTGAGCACGAGCCCGCGCCGCGGCCTCCCTGGTGGCCAGGCGCTGCTCGCGGTTGTTCAGCAGGTGCCGCACCTTGCGCGCCAGATCCTCCCGGCGATGAGGCTTGCTCAGCAGATGGACCCCGGGATCGAGCCGCCCTCCGTGCACGATGGCGTTCTCGGTGTAGCCCGAGGTGAAGAGCACCTCGACATCCGGCAGCAGTGCCTTGGCCTGCCGCGCCAGCTCGGTGCTGCGCACGGGACCGGGCATCACCACGTCGGTGAACACCAGGTCCACCGGCACACCGCTCTGGATGATCGCCAGGGCGCCCTGGCCATCGACCGCTTTGAGCACGCGATAGCCCAGCTCGCCGAGCATCTCCACCACCGTGGCGCGCACCTCGGCGTCGTCCTCCACCACCAGGATGGTCTCCTCGCCTCCCTCGATGGGTCCCGTGAGGTGCTCGTTGGGCTCCACCTCGGCCTGCAACGAGCGGGGCATGTAGATCTTGATGGTCGTGCCGTGACCGAGCTCGCTGTAGATCTTCACGTGGCCGCCGCTCTGACGGACGAAGCCGTAGACCATGCTCAAGCCCAGTCCCGTACCTCGGCCCTCGGGCTTGGTGGTGAAGAATGGCTCGAAGGCGCGCTTGAGCACTTCTGGCGTCATGCCACTGCCCGTGTCCGAGACGGCCAGGAGCACGTACTGGCCGGGCACGACGTCCGGGTTCAGCTGGGCGTAGTGGTCGTCGAGCATGGCATTGCTGACCTCGATCGTCAGCTTGCCGGCGCCCTCCATGGCATCCCGGGCATTGATGGCCAGGTTGAGGATGACGTTCTCCAGCTGGTTGGGATCGACGAGAGTGTTCCACAGCCCTCCCGAGGAGACGGTCTCCACCTCGATGTCCTCTCCCAGGGTGCGGCGCAGCAGCTCGTCCATGCCGCGCACCAGCCGGCCCAGGTTGAGGACAAGGGGCTCGAGGGGCTGGCGGCGAGAGAACGCGAGCAGCTGGGCAGCGAGCTTGGCTCCTCGGTCGACGGCGCTGGCCGCCGTCCGCACCCGCCGCATGGCGCGCTCGTTGCCGGCCACGTCTCGCTGCAGGAGCTGGAGGTTGCCGCTGACGACCTGGAGCAGGTTGTTGAAGTCGTGCGCCACGCCGCCGGTGAGCTGGCCAATGGCCTCCATCTTCTGCGCCTGGCGGAGCTGCTCCTCCGTCTGCCGCTGGTCGGTGATGTCCCGCGCGACGGCGTAGAGCACTCCCTCTTCGGAAGCCGGGACGGCTGTCCACGAGAGGACTCGGAAGGAGCCGTTCTTGTGCCGGAAGGAGTTCTCGAAGCGCAACGTCCGGCTGCCTCCAACCAATCGATCCACCTCGGCTCGCGTCCTCGCGTGCCCTTCGGGCTCCTCGAGCCAGGACGAGGTCCTTCCCACCAGCTCTTCCTCGGTCCAACCCAGCACCTGGGTCCACGCGGGGTTGACGCTGATGAACCGGCCCTCGAAGTCCGCCACCAGCAGCAGGTCCTGCGAGAAGTTCCAGATGCGATCGCGCTCGCGCGTGCGTTGCTCGACGCGCTGGGCGAGCTGCGCATTGGCCTGCCGCAGCCCCTCCACCGCCTTGATGCGCTCGCTCGCCGACCAGATGCGGTCGGCGACGTTGCGAACGAAGGTGATCTCGTCGTGGGACCAGTCGCGAACCTCGCTGTCATGGAGGTACAGGACAGCCACCAAGCGTCCCTGCTCGCGCAGCGGCACGGTGAGCATGCTCCGGATGCCGAGCTCCCGGAGATTGCTCGCCTTCATGACGGTCGTCGGATCCTTCTCAATGTCCCGGGTGATGACCGTCTCGCCCCGCCGGAGGTTCTCGAGATAGACGCCGTAGTCCGCGAACCGATGCCGTCCCGACACGTCGATGACGTCCGAGCCCGAGCGCCAGTCCCGCTCGATCTCCACGTACTCCTGGGACGCGTCGACGGTGCCATAGCCTGCCCGCAGCACGCCAAAGAGCCGTCCGATGATCTCCATGGCGGCGCCCGCGATGGCGGAGGTGTTTCCCAACTCCCTGAGCCGGTCACCCAACTCGACAAGCGCGGCCTGACGCAGCTCCGCCTTCTTCCGCTCGTGGACGTCGAGCAGCACCCCGGGAAAGCGAAGAGGCTTGCCCTCAGCCGAGAGCTCACAGTGGCCGTTGGCCTCGAGCCAGCGGTAGGCACCATCGAGCTGCCGGACGCGGTATTCGGCCCGGTAGGGGCCACCGGTCGCGAGCATCCGAGCGATCAGCGCTTCGATCCGGGGGCGGTCCTCCGGGTGGATGGAGCCGATGACCAGACTGAGGGGGACTCCCTGGGCCGCCTCCTGGGACGTAATGGAGAAGGATCTCGCGAAGCGCTCGTCGGCAGTGAACCGGTCCTTGGGGATCTCCCACACCCATGTGCCAACCACGGCTCCTGCATTCAGGGCGAGTTGGATGCGCTCGTTGGCCTCGCGCAGGGCATCTTCGGCCAGCCTGCGCTCGGTCGTGTCGTGCACGACTCCAATGAGCTGCACGGGCTTGCCCTGAGCATCCCGGACGAACTCGGCGCGTCGGGAGATCCATCGCAGCTCGCCAGTCCCAGGCCTGCGGATGCGGTACTCGACGACCAGCCGCGAGCGTCCAAGGGCTCGCGACTCCGGAGTCGAGGCGACGTCCCGATCGTCGGGCACGACGAGCGCCTCGATCTGGGACACTTGCAGCACCTCCTGGAGTTCGATGCCGAACAGCCGGCAGAACTCGGGGGTCACGGTCATCATCTGGGAGGAGATGTCCAAGGTGAAGACCCCGACACCTCCTGCCTCCTGGGCGAGGCGCAGGAGAGCTCCTCGCTCCTGGAGACGATTCTCGGCCGACTCGCGGCCGGACTGAGGGGCCTGTTCGTTCTCGGGCTCGGAAGAACTCATGGACGAAGTAGATGCGCGCGAAACAGGGGGATGCGCCGGAGGAACCAGGCCTGTCCCCTACCCTGACGGGGAGAAGAATCCCACCCCTCTGCTCCAGAATGTGAGCACGCGCTGGCGCATCCGCTCGATATCGAGCGTTTCTCCAGCGCCAGTGGGAGTCTCCTTCTCCAGGAGCCGAACCACCGCCTTGCCCAGGGCATGCGCTCCTTGCGCGGGCGCTCTGGCCGATGCAGGGTTCGGTGATGCCGCGTCGCTTCAACACGGCTGGTCCTTGCCGCCCGGACTGGCACTACATGATTCCTGCCGAGCGCAGGCTTCCTGAAGTCCCTGGGCTCGTCGAGCAGATGGGCTACTTCGTCGTGCACGCGCCCCGGCAGACAGGGAAGACCACGGCGATCCGGGCCCTGGCTGAAGGGCTCACGGCCTCCGGGCGCTACGCCGCGCTCTACTTCTCATGCGAAGTAGGCGAGGCCTCCGGCGACGATTTTGGCTCGGCCCAGCGTTCCATCCTTCGTGAGGTGTATCGGCGTGCCGAGCTGGCACTTCCACCTCCACTGCGCCCGCCACCGTTCACGTTCGAGGGGGACGAGGGCCTGCTGTTGACGAACCTCTCTGCTTGGGCGCGCTTCTGCCCCCAGCCGCTGGTGCTCTTCTTCGATGAGATCGACGCCTTGCGCGGCCAGAGCCTCATCAGCGTGCTGCGCCAGCTTCGCGCTGGCTTTTCGGACCGTCCTACTGCCTTCCCGGCGTCTGTGGCCCTCTGTGGCCTGCGCGACGTGCGCGACTACAAGGCCGCCAGTGGGGGCGACCCGAATCGGCTGGGCACGGCCAGCCCCTTCAATATCAAGTTGGAGTCACTCCGCCTGGGCGATTTCACCCGGGAGGAAGTGGCGGAACTGTACGCCCAACACACGGCGGACACCGGGCAGGTCTTCACTCCCGAAGCCTTGGCTCGTGCCTTCGAACTGACCCGGGGGCAACCCTGGCTGGTCAACGCGCTGGCTCGCGAGATCATCGAGAGGATGGCGGTGCCCGCCAGCGAGCCCATCATGGTCGAGCACATAGAGACGGCCAAGGAGCGGCTCATCCTCGAGCGAGCCACCCACCTGGACTCGCTGGTGGCTCGCCTCAATGAGCCGCGGGTGCGCAGCATCCTCGAACCGGTGCTCGCCGGCACACTGGGCACCGAGGGCGACTCCTATCTGGACGACCTGCAATACGTGAGGGATCTGGGCCTGTGCGCTCCCAACAACCCGGTGCGTGTGGCCAACCCCATCTACCACGAGGTCATCGCCCGAGTACTGGCATCGGGTCCTGAGTCCAAGGTCCTGGCGGAACCCAGGAGCTTCGTGCTCCCCGATGGCCGCCTGGACTTCGAGAAGCTGCTGCGGGAGTTCGCGGCCTTCTGGCAGGAACATGGCGAGGTGCTGGCAGCGGGTGTCCCCTACCACGAGGCGGCACCTCAGCTCGTGCTCATGGCCTTCCTTCAGCGCGTCATCAATGGCGGCGGCTTCGTGGACCGGGAGTATGGCGTGGGCCGAGGCAGGATCGATCTGCTCGTGCGCTGGCCCTACTCAGAGGGTACCCAGCGTCACTGGCAGCGTCATGCCCTGGAGTTGAAGGTGTGGAGGGACAATGAAGCAGACCCTCTGAACAAGGGCCTCACCCAGCTCGACGCCTATCTGGAACGCCTGGGCCTGGGTGAGGGAGTGCTCGTCATCTTCGATCGCCGACAGCAGGCGCGACGTTCCGAGTCGAGGATCCGCTTCGAACAGGCCCAGGCCCCCTCGGGCCGCCCGATCACCGTCCTGCGCGCCTGAGAGTCACGGTCCCGTCCGTCCGGCGCGGAGGCGCGCTGCATTTTGCAGCGCTGTGTCTCCCCATTTCCATGGCAGTCCGCAACGGTTCTTCCGAGAAGCACAGGCGCAGCGAGCGCTCCGTGTCTGGCATCTCCATTGCTCTTCAAAGCTCTGTCCATCCTGGACGATGACCCCTCCAAGGAAAAACCATGAAGAGCCTTCCGCGAAACACGCTGGGTGGAGCACTGGCCGTGATGATGATGGTGAGCCCCGCCGCCTGGGCGGGTTCCAAGTCCCGCACGAATGTCTCGATCGTCTTCTCGGGTTCCGGCGGCTCCGCCCAGGGACTCATGGGCACCGCCCGGAGCAGCACCGACACCTACCAGTTCCTCGGGTGCGCGGCCTCCGTCGGCGGTACTCCCGGTACGGGAACCAGCTCCGCGTGGATGACCTGCTCGGCGCGCAACTCCAGCAACGTCACCGTGTCCTGCACCTCGGGGAACCCGGCCTTCATCGAGGCGCTGCACTCACTCAACTCGGACTCGTATATCTCCTTCTCCTGGGATGGCGCGGGCACCTGCACCGCACTGACCGTGGGTACCTACTCGCAGTACGAGACCAAGACCCTCTAAGGGTGTGTGCTCCATGGCTTCCTCCAAGGTGTGGATCCCACCCGTGCTCGTGCTCGGGTGGGTGCTGGGCTACGGCACCTCGTGGTTCGCGAACCCGCTCGCCGGTGGATCCTCTTCTTCACCGGAGGCGCTGGAGCAGTTGAGCGCCCGGATCGACGCACTGCCCGCACGGTTGGCCATGTCGCAGGGGCAGGCGCGCTGTGTCGTCAGTGCGCCCGCTCCGGATCTCTCGGCGCTGCGCACGGAGATCCGGCAGGCGCTCCGAGAGGAATGCAGCACCGGGATGGAGCCATCTCCCCCCGAGAAGGCTGCTGAGACTGTGCCGCCCCAGGAAGTGGTGCTGCCTCAAACCCTGGCAACCCTGGAGCAGGGGCAGCGCCTCCTGGATGAGGCCCTGCGCACGAGACGCTGGGGGGATACGCAGGCGGAGGAGCTGCGAAGCCTCTTCCCCGAGCTGACTCCTTCCCAGCGACAGGCACTGACCCAGAAGCTCATCGTCAGCATCAATCGCGGCGAACTCACCGTAGAGACCAGCGGTCTCCCCTTCTGAGGGCCCAATCGAACTACGCCCTCAGAACCGTGATCTCCCGGCCGGAGGGACTCCGGCCCTGCAAGGAGTCGCTCTCGTCGAAGAAGAGCACCAACAGCCGGGAGCAGACGCGTGCCCAGGCAGACAAGGCCATGCCCAACAGGGAACTGTCCGGTGCCTCTGGGAAGAGCGGCGGGTTCAGCTCGGCAGGCAGGTAGAAATCCGCGCTCCGGCGGATACGCGACAGGATGACCCGCTGTACTTCGGCGAAGTCATCCCCCGCAGCCCTGCCGCTCTCGCAGGAGAACCTGAACCTGCCGAACGGCTCCACGCAAGGAGAGAGGAGGTGGCCGGAGGCTCCCGGCCACCGAGCACCTCAGTGCTTCCCTGCCTCCGACGGAGTCTTCGCGTCCGGCTTCGCGCCCTGCTTGTGCATCGGACACGCGGCCACCGCCCCCTCGGGGTTGATGGCGTCCGAGCCTGAGTCCACCTTCAGGATCTTCCTCCCCTCCCCCACGACGAAGGTGTAGCGCTGAGAAAGGGACAGCACCGGCGCCTTCACGTCGTACGCCTTCACCACCTTCCCCTCGGGATCCGGGACGAACGCGAACGGAGCCTTCAGGGACTCCTTGAACTTCTTCAACGTCTCCGCGTCGTCCATCGAGATGGCCAGGAGCTGACCGCTGAGCTTCTCGACGTCCGCGTACCGATCCCGGTACGCCGTCAGCTCACGCGTGCACCCGGAAGTGAACGCCTTGGGGAAGAAGGCCACGATGACCGGGCCCGCCTTCACCATTTCCGACAGCGTGTGCGACTTGCCATCGGAATCCGTCACCGTGAAGTCAGGCGCCGTGTCGCCCACTTGGGGCACAACACTCAAAAAGAGACTCGTTGCCAGCAGAGGAAGGAGCATGCCCTCGCTCTTAACGGCCAGTTCCTCCGGAACGCAAGCGCCCCGCCTCCCCAGGTGTCACTTGCCCGCCATGCGCGCCCACACCGCTGCCGCGGCCTCGCGCGCCTGGTCCGCCACCACCATCGGGTTCAACGACAGCGGCCGGCGCGCCCACAAGCGCCAGCTCCCATCCACCATCACCGCCTCCACGTGCCGCGAGCCCAGGCCGAACACCACGTGCCAGGCCAGGTTCTCCGCCGTGAGCGGCGTGGCCGGCAGGTAGTCCAGGATCAGCAGGTCCGCCAGCGCGCCCTCTCGCAGCGGCCCCACCTGCAGTTGGAACGCCTGGGACACCAGCCGATGTCCGTTGGCCAGGTAGCGCAGCACGTCAATGGGCTGCCCCGCCTCGCGCGAACGCAGGTAGGCCGCCTGCGCTTCGGCGAATAGATCCGCCGAGAGGCTGTCCGCCCCCAGCGTGGCCCGCGCGCCGAACTTCAGCGCCGGCGCGTACCCCACCTCGAGCCCCTGATTCGAGCGCGGCGTGTGCACCAGCCACGAGCCCGTGCTGATCACCTGTGCCAGATCCGCCCAGCCCAGGTGGCCCGCATGCGCCACCAGGCTCTGAGGCGACAGCAGCCCCGCCTCCATCAACCGGCCCACCGGCGTGGCCCCGTGCCGCTCCACCGAGAGCTTCTCGTCCAGCGGATCCTCCGCCAGCGGCACGTGCAGCCCCGTGCTCGTGGAGGCCAGCGCCTGCTTCAGCCCTTCCAGCGCCTCGTTGCTCAGCGTGAAGCTGTGGCCAGCCCCGACCTGCCCGCGGAAACGCCCCTTCGCCTTCTTCGTAAAGGAGACCGTCTCCTCCAGCGCCTCCTCACGCCCCACCGCTCCCACGCGGTCCGTCACCGCGTAGGACAGCACCCCGCGCACCCCCACCTCGTGGAGCCCGCGCGCCACCCGCGTCAGCGAGCCGAGAATCTCCTTCGGAGAGGAGTGCAGGTCGAACACCGTCGTGGTGCCGCATTGCAGCGCCTCGAGCCCGCCCGCCGTGGCCGCTACCTGCACCGCGTCCAGATCCAGCGCGCCCTCGTACCGCCAGCGCACCTTCTCCAGCGCATCCTGGTAGCCGTCCAGCCGCGGCTCGGGCATGCCCCGGCCCAGCGACATGTGCAGCCGGTGGTGCGCGCTCACCAGCCCCGGGAACACGAGCTTGCCCGACAGCGCCACCACCTCGTCGTCTGGCTTCGGCTGCAGATCCGGCCCGCGCGCCACGATGCGCGCGTCCTCGATACGCAGGTCCACCCGCTCGACACTGGCGGGCTCCAGCTCGACGACATTTCCACCCTTGAGGACGGTTCCCAACGTCGCTCCCACCTCGAAGCAGCCAGAAGTAAGCCTCTCACCCGAGCCCTGGCAATCCAGGTTCCCGGCTCTTTCGGACGTTACCACTCCCCTCCCCCTTGTCGCGCGGACAGACAGGGAAACGGGGGTAGGTGTGAGTGCTCTCAGCGCACCGCCACCGGAGCCTTGGCCGGAGTCTCGGCGGGCCGGGCCGCGCTGCCGCGCCGCAGTTTCACCACCTCGGCCGTCACCGTCACGCTGCTGGGCAGCGGGACGAAGAAGAAGATGGCCCCCAGCACCTTCTGCACCGGCAGGTACTGCGTCTGCCGGAAGCGAACGTTGATGGCACCGTCCCCGCCCATCTCGCGGATCTGCGGGATGAGCACCTCCTGGAAGCCAGCCTCGAGATCCGTGCCCACCACGTCCGCGAAGCCGAACAGCAGCACACCCGAGCGCGTGGCCTGCACCAGACCCAGAGACTCGTAGGGCTCGGGGATGTCACCGGCGGTGACGAACACGTCCTGGCCGCTCCGGTCCGAGGGCACGGAGGCGGTGTTGATGACGGTGCAGCCGGTGAGGGCCGCGAGCGAGACAGCGAGCAGGAGACGCATCGAAAGGGGCCTCACGGGGCGGACAGGAACTGGATGACTTCGCCGGTGACGATCACCGAGCGGTTGCGCGTCTTCACCTCGCCCTTGCCGTTGGCGATGTTGGACGCAGTCTCGACCGCGTCCGAGATGCGCTCGATATCGGTGGGGGGGTTCTCGTCGAGGAACTCGATGTGGATGACGCCGTCTCCGCCCATCCGCGCGGCCACCTGGGACATGGTCCCTCGGATGGCGCTGTTCAGGCCGGCCTCGCCCACGTCCGCCAGGCCCGCGACGGTGACGCCGTAGCCCGTCACCTGGGCAAAGCCCACCGTCCGGTAGGGGCGCGGCGCGTTGCCCGTGGTCAGGAAGATGCTGCGGCCATCCTCGGACGGACGGTCCGACAGGGGCGCGCCACGCACCGTGGCACCACAGCCCGTGGCCAGCGCAGCCAACACCAGGGAAGCGAGAGGCAGGAGTCTCACCAGGAACTCTCCAGAAGCGAGAAACAGGGGTTCAGCGAGCCGGGGCCACGGGGTTCGCGCCCAGACCTGGAGCCAGGCCACCGTTCTCGAGCTTCACCACCTCGCCGGTGATGGTGGCCTCGCTGGGCAGGGGGAAGAAGAAGAGAATCGAGAAGAGGATGCGCGTGGCCAGCGAGTACTGCGTCTGCTGGAAGTGCGCGTTGATGATGCCGTCGCCGCCCATCTGGCGGATCTGCGGCAGCAACTGCTCGTCCAGATCGCTCTGGATGTCCGTGCCGGCAGGATCCGCGAAGCCGAAGACGACCACGCCGCGCCGCGTCGCCTGTACCACGCCCAGGCTCTTGTAGGGGCCCGGCAGGTCTCCGGTGGTGACGAACACGTCATGCCCGCGAGGAGACCCCTCCACCCGAGCCACATCCACCGTCGTGCACCCTCCCAGGACGAGGAGGACTCCCAGGAGCAGACCCAGCCGACCACACATGCACTGCACCTCCGTTGCCGCGCGGACGGGTAGCGTGTGGCGGGAAGGACCCCGGGGCAAATTTCCTGCCTTCCCGCCCTCTGGGCCAGCAGCCAGGCACCAAATCGCGGCAGGGAAGCAGGACGCGGGCCCTCGGGATACGTAGACTGCGCACGCCGTGGCCCCCCCCGAACAGAACCCCTATTGGCTGGGTCGCTACCGCCTGAGCGCGCGCATCGCGACGGGCGGCATGGCCGAGGTGTATCTCGGCCGCCGCATCGAGGAGGGTGGCCAGCGCGGGCCGGCCGTGGCGGTGAAGCGGCTGCTGCCCCACCTCGTGTCGGACCGGCGCATCGTGCAGATGTTCCTCAACGAGGCGCGCATCACCGCCCAGGTGCACCACCCGAACGTCGTCACCATCCTCGAGCTGGGCATCGAGGACACCGAGCCCTTCATCGCCATGGAGCTGCTCGAGGGGCGCTCGTTCGCGGAGCTGCGGGTGGAGGCCGCCGAGCGAGGCCAGCGCGTACCCCTGGGCGTCACCCTGCGCGTGCTCGTGGATGCGTGCCGGGGACTGGATGCAGCCCACCGCGCCGTGGACGAGGCCGGCCGGCCGCTGCGCATCGTCCACCGCGACTTCACCCCGGACAACGTCCACGTCGGAGTGAACGGCTCCATCAAGGTCATCGACTTCGGCATCGCCAAGGCGGAGACGCTCGGCTCGGGCACCGAGCCCGGCACGCTCAAGGGCAAGTTCTTCTATATGTCGCCGGAGATGATCGTCGGCAAGACGGTGGACCACCGCGCCGACATCTTCGCCGCTGGGGTGATGCTCTACGAGCAGCTCTGCGGCCGGCGGCCCTTCACCGGGCTCAACCCCGAAGAGGTGCTCACCCGCATCGCCGAGGGCCGGCCCAAGCCGCCCACCACGTTCGATCCCTCCGTGCCCTTGGCGCTGGAGCACATCTGCCTCACCGCGCTCCACCGGGAGCCGGAGGCGCGCTTCGAATCGCTCGAGATCTTCACCGAGGCCATCGAGAGCGTGGGCGGGCAGGCAGAGGTGGCCACTCCCGAGCAGGTGGCGGCCTACGTCGAGCAGCTCTTCCCGCTGGACCGGGATCCGAAGCGCCAGGCGCTGCAGCGCGCCCGTTCGGCGGACCCGTCGGACTCCGGATCGCAGGCTCCCCAGCCCATCCAGGACGCGGTCCGGTCATCTTCTTCGTTCCCCACGGTGGCTGGCAGGATCAAGGGCTCCACGCCAATCCCGAAGGAGCCACCGGTCTCGTCCACCGCCAAGACGTTGCCACCCGGCCCCGCGATGTTGCCTCCCGAGCCGGCCACGATGCCCGCCGCACCACAGGCCCGTCCGCCCAAGAAGCGGCGGTGGCCCCTGGTGCTGGGCGCCGTGCTGCTGCTGGCCGCCGTGGGTGGAGGCGCGGCATGGCTGGTCCTGCGTCCCGGGGCCCTGCCCGCCGAGCGCATCGCCACCGCGGAGGCCTCCACCACCGGTGAGGAGCGGAAGTCCGCGCTCAAGGGGCTCGAGAAGGACGAGCGGGCCACGGCGCAGGAGTTGGCCCGGGCTGGAGAGCTCCTCCTGGATGTGGGCGAGGCGGATGCTGCGATGGATGTCGCGGACGCCTTCACCCAGCGCTTTCCCAAGGACGTGGAGGGCAAGTTGCTGACAGCCCGCGCGGCCATCGAGCTTCGAATGGGCAAACGTGCCGAGCGCGCCATCGAAGAGGCCCTCGCGCTCGCTCCCGGGGATGTGCGTTCCTCGCTGGCGCTGGCCGAACTGCGCGAGCGGCAGGGAGACGTGCCGGGTGCCATCGCCGCGCTCTCCAAAGCCTACGAGAAGCGTCCGAAGGATCCGCGGATCGCTCCGCGCTACGGGCGGCTGCTGTCCCAGGGCGGCAAGCTCGACGAGGCCTCGGACGTGCTGGGCACGTGGACGAAGGACCACAATGACGCGGATGCGCTCGCGGAGCTGGCCTTCGTGCGCTACCGCCAGGAACGCGTGGAGGACGCGGCCTCGCTGCTCAAGCGCGCCCTCAAGAAGTCGCCCAAGCTGGCCATCGCCCACTACTACCTGGGCGCCATCCTCTTCCGGCAGGGAGACACCTCGGGCGCCGAGCGTGCCTACCGCGAGGCGGACCAGCTCGCGCCCACCGACCCGCGGGCCCTCACGGCCCGCTGCCAGATCCACGCCCGGCAGGGCAACGAGTCCGCCGTCACCGAGGTGAAGAAGGAGCTGGCCTCCCGCTTCCCGGACCGCGCCGAGGCGCTCGCGGCCCAGTGCAAGGCCAGTGACTGACCCGGCCCGGTGACGCCGCGCCTCCGAGGAAGCGTGACGTCACCGTGCGCGGCTCCCTCCCGCTCACGGAGTCGTCGGCGGTGGGTTGCGTTCGCGAATGGTGTTGCGCTGGTGCCAGTAGGGATAGACGGGCGTGCGAGCGCTCGCCGCATCGAGCTTCGCCACCTGCTCCGGCGTCAGGTTCCAGCCGGTGGCCTCCAGGTTCTGCCGCAGCTGAGCCTCGTTGCGCGCACCAATGATGATGCTCGAGACGGTGGGGCGCTGCAGCAGCCAGTTGAGGGCGATCTGGGGCACGGTCTTGCCCGTCTCCCGGGCGATCGCCTCAAGCGCATCGACCACCGTATAGAGGGACTCCGCGGGCACCTCCGGGGCGCCCACGCCGGCGCTGATGCGGGTGCCCGGAGGCAGCGGCTGGCCCCGCCGGACCTTGCCGGAGAGCTGGCCGCCCGCGAGCGGGCTCCACACGAACGTGCCCACCTTCTGATCGATGGCGAGAGGCATCAGCTCCCACTCGTACTCCCGGCCCACGAGCGAGTAGTAGGCCTGGTGCGCCACGTAGCGCGGCAGCCCGTACTTCTCCGACACGGCCAGGGACTTCATCAGGTGCCAGCCCGAGAAGTTCGAGCAGCCGATGTAGAGGACCTTGCCGCTCCGGACGAGATCCTCCAGGGCGCGCAGCGTCTCCTCCACCGGCGTCATCGCGTCGAAACCATGCAGCTGGTAGATGTCGATGTGGTCAGTCCCCAGCCGGCGCAGGCTCGCCTCGCAGGCCCGGATCAGGTGGTAGCGCGAGGAGCCGACCTGGTTGTCTCCCGGTCCCATGCGAAAGGTGCCCTTGGTCGACAGGAGCACCTCGTTGCGGCGCCCCGCGATGGCCTTGCCGAGGATCTCCTCGGCGAGTCCCCTCGAATAGACGTCGGCGGTGTCGAACAGGTTGACGCCGGCCTCGAGGCAGATGTCCACGAGGCGCGTGGCCTCCTGCACGTCGCTGGCTCCCCAGGCCTTGAAGAACTCGGTGCCTCCACCGAAGGTCGCCGTTCCGAAGCTCAAGACGGGAACCTTCAACCCCGATCCACCCAGCAATCTGTATTCCACGGTCTCCTCTCGTCCTTTCTCTCGGCCTGCGCCGGACTCTTCCTTTGTACAGCCGCCATCATCTGGCCGCCCGAAGAACCCTCAGCCCAGGACAAGTTCCCCGGTTCCTGTTCACATCGGCGCCACATCCCATGGCTCTGACTCATCGCTCCCTGTGTCTCGGTGCCACCCTGCTGCTCCTGGGTGCCACCGGCTGTGACGACTCCTCCAAGCCTCCCGCCGTCCCGGACGCGGGGGCCCCGGGCCCCATCTATCCGCCCATCGTGGACCGCACCTCGTGCTCCGGCCTCACCGTGGGGCCCGGGAACTACACGTGGACGATCCGTCACGAGAATCGGACCCGCAGCTACAACGTCCACGTCCCCACCGGCTACGACGCGACGAAGCCCACTCCCATCGTGGTGGCCTTCCACGGCTTCGCCTCAAACGCCCAGGAGCAGGAGGGCCTCAGCCGCATGTCCGAGCTGGCCGACGAGAAGGGCTTCCTCGCCGTCTATCCGCAGGGGCTCAGCTACACGGACATCCAGCCGGCCCAGCAGGACGCGGGCGCCGAGGACACGCAGAGCTGGAACGCGGGAGGGTGCTGCGGCCCGGCGCAGATCTACGGGGTGAACGACGTGGACTTCGTGGAGGCGATCTTCAAGGACCTCGACACGCGCGTGTGCGTGGACACCCGGCGCACCTATGCCACCGGCATGTCCAATGGCGCCTTCTTCACCTACCGGCTGGCCTGCGACCGCGCCGAGCGCTTCGCCGCCATCGCTCCCGTGGCCGGCATGGAGAACGTCGTCACGTGCTCGCCGAGCCGCCCGGTGCCCGTGATGCACTTCCACGGCACGGCCGACCCGACCATCTCCTATGACGGAGGCACCATCCCCTTCGGCCGGCCCTATCCCTCGGCGCCCGCCACGGTGGCGAAGTGGGCCGAGCGCAATGGCTGCACCGGTGCGCTCCAGGAGACGTACCAGAAGGGCGACAGCACCTGCGTCACCCATACCGGCTGCACCGCCCCCGCCACGCTCTGCACCGTCCAGGGCGGAGGCCACACGTGGCCCGGCGGACTCATCCCGCCCTCATACGGCTACACGACGATGGACCTGGACGCCACGCGCGAGATGTGGAGCTTCTTCGAGGCTCACCCCCGCCCCTGAGAAGGCGGACGCCCGCGCTCGGGGGCACCGTCACATCCGGACGCTGGCCTCTTCCGCCACGGGCCAGCCGGGCTCGGGCGTCAGCGCCAGCGTGTTGCGCACCCGGGCGATCAGCTCGTCCGCGCGGTAGGGCCGCGAGCACAGCACCGTGCCTTCCCACGCCCACGCCGGCCGCCGGGCCCCCGCCAACAGGATGGGCACCGGCCTCGCGCGAGGCAGTGTGGCGAACGTCTCCAGGAAGATGCCCACCTCCTGCTGCGAGGCGCTCGCCGAGAGCAGGATGAGGTCCACCGGCAACGCGGCCGCATTGCGGAGCGCATCGTCCCCGTTGCGCACGGTGAGCACCTCGAAGCCCTCACTGCGCAGCACGCGCTCGGCCTCGGCCTCCTGGGTGCGATCCTCGTCCAGCAGCAGCACGCGCGGCGGCAGCAACCTCACCTCACGCGAAGCCATGCGCGGCACGGTCACGGTGAAGGTGGAGCCCTGGCCCTCGGCGCTCGACAGAGAGAGGTTGCCGCCATGCAGCTTGCAGATGGAGTGGCTGATGAAGAGCCCCAACCCCAGTCCGCCGAAGTTGCGGTGGGACACGTTGCGCGCCCGGTAGAAGCGCTGGAACACCTGCGCCTGATCCGCACCGGGGATGCCAATGCCCTTGTCCTTCACGTGGATGCGGATCTCCTCATCCACCTCCTGCACCTCCACGAGGATGAGCTCCCCCGTGGGGCTGTACTTGTGCGCGTTCTCCAGCAGGTTCACCAGCACCTGCTCCAGCCGGTCCCGATCTCCTTGAACCCATACGCGCTGGCGCGGCACGTCCACCGTGAAGGGCCTGTCGAAGGCGTGGCGGAACTGGTCCACCACCTCCGCCACGAGCTGCCCGACTTCCAGCGGCGCCCGGCTCAGCTCCAGCTTGCCCAGCTCCAGCCGCGAGGCATCCAGCAGGTCATCCACCAGCCCGGCCAGCCGATCGACCTGGCGCTTGGACTTCAGCACGCTGGAGAGCTCCACCGGCTGCCCGGTGGTGATGCGCCGCTCCATCGTATAGAGGCTGAGCTTGAGCGGCGTCAGCGGCGTCTTCAGCTCGTGCGAGGCGATGGACATGAACTCCTCGCGCACTCGCAGCGCCGCCTGCGCCTCCCTCAGCAACCGGGCGTTCTCCACCGCCACTGCCAGTTGCCCTGCGGCGGCCGTCCACAGGTCCAGCTCTCGCACGGAGAACGACGCGCCCTGCTCCTTATAAAGGAGGAGCAGCCCCACCGTGCGCCGCGGCGCGCACAGCGGCACGGCGGCGAAGATGGAGCCCATGGCATCCCCGTAACCGCGCTGGATGCCAATCTGCGCCCGGCGGGTGCCCAGCGCCTGGAGGAACGGATCCGCGGACGGATCGAACGCATCCTCGGGAGAATCACAGTCAGCCAGGTCGGACACAGCGGCGCGCCGCAGTCCCCCCTGGCCCCCCTCCTCGCAGAGGAATACCTCCGCGCGACGCACCCGGGCACAGCGCACCAGGGCCGTCACCGCGGCGGCGCAGACGTTGTCCACCTCCAGCGTCTCGCCCACCGCGCGGGCCACCTCCTGCACCACCTGGGAGAAGGCCCCCTCCTCATCCAGCCCCGAGGGCTCGAAGAACAGCCACGCCCCCGGCTCGCCGTCCTTCGCCTGCTTCACCTGGACGCGCACCTGACGCATCGCGCTGGTGATGACATGGCCCTCGTGCTCACGGCCCTCGCGAATGGCCCGCGCCACCGCATCCCGGCTCCGGCCGTACTCGAAGAACTCCAGAAGACCCCGGCCAATCGTAGGAGAGACTCCTACCTTTCGAGCGAAGTCCGCCTCCATCCACTGAACCTTGAGGTCCGGGCCCACGCGGAGCGTGGCCTGGGGTAGGTGCGCGAGCACATTCTCGAAGTCAGGAGGAAGCATGGGGCCACCTCCGAGATAAGTGTGCTCGGCCCGGACCGACAACCCACCTCCGGGTTTTTCCCGGGTAGCGGACAGCTAGGAGTTCGGGGGGAGACACTGTCCGAGGCTGATCTCTTCAGGGCTCAACACCCCACGGCTGGCAGGCAGGAAGGCGTCTTTCAAGGAACCCATGCAACGGGCTTTCTGTGTGTTAGACGACAGCCGCCATGCCTTCTCAGCCCACCAAGGAACTGCAGACCTTCTCCAACCCCGCGCCCGAGCGCGACTACGAGATTGCCTTCGACGTCCCCGAGTTCACGTGTCTCTGCCCGCTGACCGGGCAGCCGGACTTCGCGCACTTCAAGATCCGCTACGTGCCGGACCAGCTCTGCGTGGAGCTCAAGAGCCTGAAGCTCTACATGTGGGCGTACCGCAACGAGGGTGCCTTCCACGAGAAGGTGACCAACACCATTGCGGACGACATCATCCGGGCCATCCAGCCGCGCAAGCTCATCGTCGAGGGAGACTTCTTCGTGCGAGGCGGCATCGGCACCGTCGTCACCGTGACGCACGAGAAGAAGAAGGGCTAAGCCCCACTCCAGACGGGGGTCCCCCTGTCGGCCGCGCGAGTTGCGAACTGGTATGGCCAGCGTACCACCTGGCTCCGGTCTCGCCCGGCAGGGGCTCCTTCGCGGGCCCGGACTTGTGCCCAACGGACTTCCCTGAAGAGGGTCAGAGCCGATCCCGGAATTCGGACTCGGCCACGAGCTGTCCGTCGCGCTCGCGCAGCAGCATCGCCAGGTGGCCCTGGTGAAAGCCGCGCACGGGAGCTTCGGGATCCGGAAAGCCCTGAGACAGGCGCCAGTCGGGAGCGAGGAGCCGCCCGCGAGGGATGGGCCGCTCACGGCGGAGTTCGCCGACCTCCGCGTCCGAGAGCTCGCGGGTGGAGCACCACGGCAGGAGTTGCCGTCCGTGCAGCTCCACGCGCTGCCCGGGTCCGGGGTCCTCCCATGGACCGATGGCCGTGCGGTGCAGCTTGGACAGATGTGCCCCACAGCCGAGCACCCGCCCGACATCCCTGGCCAGCGAGCGCACGTAGAAGCCACCGCGGCAGGTGAGCTCCAAGCGACTTGAGCGTGGCAGCTCGTGCTCCAGCCAGCGCGCCGCGTGGAGGTAGACGCGCGAGGGAGGCAACACCACCTCTTCGCCCCGATGGGCCTTTCGGTACGCAGGCTCTCCGCCCACCTTCTTCGCGCTGGTGGCCGGAGGCACCTGATCGTGCCAGCCGAGGAAGCCCGCGAGCGCCGCATCCAGCGCGGCTGGCGTGAGCTGGGAGGCATCTCCCTGGTGGACGACGCGGCCCAGCAGATCGCCGTTGTCCGTCTCTGCACCCCAGCTCACCTGCGCCACATAGCGCTTGGGGACGGGGTGGATCAGATCCATCAACCGCGTGGCCGGACCCACGAGCAGGAGCAGGAGCCCCTCAGCGAATGGGTCCAGCGTGCCGCCATGGCACACGGGAGTGCGCTTGCCGGGGCGCGCGGCCTGGAGCTCCTCCATGGCGGCGCGAACCAGCGAGAAGCTCGTGTCTCCCACTGGCTTGTGGGCCAGACAGATGCCGGGCTTCAGCACGAGGGCCGTGCTCCCCTCACCTCTTGCCAGGCTTGCTGGGGGCCGGAGGAGCGGGCGCGGGTGCTGGAGCAGGCTCCTTCTTCTGCACCAGGGGCACCCAGCGATCCTGCATGAAGTAGACGCCCGAGCCGGTGGCCAGACTCAGCAGCACCACGCCGACGATCCACTTGAGCTTCGCGCGGGCCGCTCGGGCCTGGCGCTGCTCGGCATGGGCCTCGATGGAGACGATCTCCGCCTGCGTCAGGTGGGCCAGCGCCTCCGTCTCGGTGAGCTTCTGCCGCTGACGGAGGAAGGTCACCAGCAGAGCGGGGTGGGACACCTGCACCTCGCGGGCGAGGAACACGTCCAGTTCGCGCCGCATGGCTGCCGCGTTGGCGAAGCGCTTCTCCGGCTTCACTTCGAGCGCCTGCTTGACGACGTTCGCCAACTGCGCGGGCACGTGAGGCGCCACCTTGTGGAGGGGCGTGTACTTGCCGTCGCGGATGCGAGCGAAGACTTCGCCGGCCGTCTTACCCTGGAAGGGCCGGGCCCCACTGAGCGCCTCGTAGAGCAGCACGCCGAGCGAGAAGATGTCCGTGCGAGGATCCAGCGGCGCACCCGTCACCTGCTCCGGAGACATGTACGCGGGCGTGCCCACCGCCATGCCCTGCTGGGTGAGGGCCACCAGGTCCACGTCCTTGGCGATGCCGAAGTCCATCAGCTTCACCTCGCCGGACTTGGTGAGCATCACGTTCCCGGGCTTGAGGTCGCGGTGGATGATGTGGCGGAAGTGGGCGTGGTCCAGAGCGCTGGCGATGCGCGCGCCGATGACGGCGGCCACGTCCGGAGGCAGCGGCCCGTCCTTGATGAGATCATGGAGCGTGGGCCCATCCACGTACTCCAGGACCATGAAGAGGCTGTCGGCCTTCTCGACCAGATCGTACAGGGTGACGATGTTCTGGTGGCGGAAGGCGGCCAGGGCGAGCGCTTCGCGATGGAAGCGGGACATGGACTCCTTGTCCCTCTGCGCCTCGGGGAGCAGTTCCTTGAGAGCGACCTCGCGTTGGATCTGCTCGTGGATTCCCTTGTACACCTGGGCCATGCCACCGCGACCCAACTCACCCAGCACTCGATAGGCGCCAATCTTGCGGTGACGCAGGGGCGACTTGTCCGACTTGTCTTTTTCAGGAGCGGCCACGACGCGCAGGGTAGCGAGTTGTGCCCGGACCGTCGACAGCGCTGGTTGCCCATCTGCTGGAGAGGCATGCAGGCCAGCGAAACCGGCCCGAGTCTGGGTAGGCTGTGGCCATGAATTTCGGGATCTCCCCCACAGGAAAGTTCCAGGTTTACCAGCCTTGAGACCCGAGAGTTCCCAGACAGCCGTGCTGGAGGCGCCTTCGTCACAGGCAGGGGCGGGCGCGCCGGTGACGTTGCTGGACGGTGGCGCCGAGGCCTATCCGCGGATGCTGGCGGCCATCGAGTCGGCCACACGGCGGGTGCACCTGGAGGTGTACACATTCGAGCGGGAGGGCGTGGGCTCGAGCTTCCTGGCGGCGTTGACGGCGGCGGCGCAGCGGGGGGTGGAGGTGAAGGTCATCGTCGATGGCTGGGGGAGCATCGGCGAGAGCGGGGCTCTGCAGCGGACGCTGCGGGCGGCGGGGGCGAAGGTGCGGGTCTTCAACCCGCTGACGTCGATCTTCATGGGGAGGGCGTGGCGCAACCACCGGAAGATCCTGCTGGTGGACGAGCAGGTGGCGTTCATTGGAGGGATCAACATCGGAGACGACTATCGGGGAACGGACGGGGAGCCGGGCTGGGCGGATCTGGTGCTGGAGTTGCGCGGGGACATCTGCCGGCAATTGGGAGCGAAGCTGCAGGCCGGGCGGGTGGAGCTGGCGGCGGGGCCGGTGAAGGTGCTGCTGTCGGGGATGGGAGGCGGACGGAGATTGAGGCAGCGGTACCTGGACGCCATCGCGCGGGCGAAGACGCAGGTGCTTCTGGCGCACGCGTACTTCATGCCGGATCGGGGCTTCATGCGAGCGCTGAACCGAGCGGCGAAGCGTGGCGTGTCGGTGCAGTTGCTGCTGGCGGGGCGAAGCGACGTGCCCTTCGCGCGAGCTGCGACGATGCGTCTGTACCGGTACTTCCTGCGGGGCGGAGTGCAGATCCACGAGTGGACGGCCTCCACGCTGCATGCGAAGGCGGCGCTGGTGGATGGGAAGCGGCTGCTGGTGGGGAGCTTCAACCTGGATCCGCTGTCGCTGGTGAATCTGGAGACACTGGTGGAGGTGGAGGACGACGGGGTGTCTGCGCAGGCGATGGCGTGGCTGGACAAGCACCTGAGAGCGGCGAGGCCCATCACCCTGGAGAACTGCCAGCGCACGGGGCTGCAGGCGTGGCTGCTGGACATCCTGGGGTTGGCGGGAGCACGGCTGTCCGAAGCCTTCGCGAGCTTCATCGGGCGGCGGCGCTACCGGTAGTCTGTCGGGCCCGCGACTACTCCGTCTTCTCTCCGGTCTTCTCCGCGTACCAGCTGGACGGGTGGAGTATCTGGACGTGGGTGTCTCCCTGCCCTGTCTCCACCCCCACGGAGAGGATCCCCAGCTTCACCAGCATCACGGCATGGGGCGCTCCCCCACCGGCACTCTCCGCCGTGCCGCGCAGTTCGAGCCCCTCGGCCTTGGCCCGTAGCCCCGTCGCCTTGAGACTGTCCTCGCCCATCGCCACCGCTCCGGACACGGACAGATTGTTGGCCTTGAGCAGAGGGCCCAGCACTCCAGGCAGCGCACCCTTGAAGGTGAGCAGGGACACGATCGGGACTGCGTTGGAGAAGCTGCCCGAGAAACGCCCCTTGGCGGAGAACGGCGATAGATCGAGGGAGGCCTCAGGGAAGGTCAGCTGGCCTTCCCAGTTACGCTCCTCGTCATCTCCCGTCCGCACAGCGACATCCTCAAACCGGACACGGCTCCCGTGCAGTTCCACCGAGCCCCGCTCGATGTCCATCCGTTTCGCATCCACCTCCACGTGCACCTGCCCGCTCATCGTCGCGCCGCCCCATTGGGCCTGGAGTTGTTCCGTGTGGATCTCCAGATGGGCGTCCTGGGGTGACTGGTCCAGACGCGGAGCCTTCGCGCCCATCAGGACAGCAACCTCGGCTGTCTCCATCGAGGGCCACTCTCCTCCCTCCACCCGCGCAGGCCCCAGTGAGAGCTTCATCCCGAGCCGGTCACCGCCTTCTCCCGGCGTGTAGACATCCGAGTGGAGTTTCCAGGGCGCCTTCAAGCGCAGAGGTCCCAGGGACATCTGGACTGGGGCTCCCGAACCTTTGATCTGTGTCCCCGGCGCGAGACAGCCATCCTTCACATGGAGATCGATGTCGAGCCGTCCCGCGCCGCCCTTCAACGAAAGGCCGGAGAACCGCGACATGAGCCGCGGCATCTCGTGGAGCGGGGGATGAGATGCGGAGAACTGGAACCGACCATCCGTCATGCCGGCGACGAGATCGAGCCCCTCGGACTCTTGGCGCTTCGCTTCGAGGGAGAACTCTCCCGAGCCCTTCTCGACCTGCGCCACGGTCTCCTCCGCATAGAGGATCTGACCTGTGCCGAACTGCACGCGTGCATCTCGAATGGATACGCGCTGCCGAGGCACCAGCTCCATGCTCCCTGAGGCCTCCGTGATTCCGATGAGTCGGAACTGGTTCCAGTCTACCTGGCGGACTTCGTGAACATGGATGCCGTGCAGGAGCACCTGCCAGGGATTGGAGGGAGGTGGGCTCTTGGGCTTCTCCTGGCCAGGATCCTGCTTCCCGGGCTGGATACGGACCTGCAGTCCGTGCACGTCCACGGAGCTGGCCTTCAACTGCCTCTTCAACAAGGCGAAGAGGGAGAGGTTCACCCGCACCTCTCCCATGTCGAGCTGCCAGAAGGCTCCATTGTCTCCTTCATGGCGCAGCTTGAGGTCCCGGACGTGGACGTACCCGGGTACCAGGCTCCAGGCACGGCTCCATTCGACCCGGGGGCGCTCCTTCGTGAAGTGGTTGATCACCGTGGCCAGGAAGCCGGTGACGAGCACGAGGTTGTAGAGCAGTTCCAGGACGAGCAGCGCGCCGATCCCCCAGAGGAGCGGACGACGCCACCGCACCATGGGACGAGAGACAGGCTGGCGGAAGGAGATCGACATCGAGCGCTTGTAGTAAGCGCGGAGTCCGCACTCCGTGAGTGGCCTGCCCCGTCATTGAGGACCAAGTGTCCTCCGGGAGAAAGAGCACCGCCCCTTCAGTCGGTATCCGCCTGCCGCATGCGCTCTTCGATCCATGCCCGGTAGTGGAATGTGCTCGTGAACAAGGAGATCGTGCCGGCGTTCGCGTTGCCCATGTTGATGCCGACGAGCCACCGTCCGCCTCGGCCCTCCCGAAAGCAAGGTCCCCCGCTGTCGCCTTCATGCGTGTGTGCGCCCACCGAGCGGAAGGCGAATGCACCGTTGCCCCCTGCGGAGAGCTGGATGTCCGTGACCACATTCCGACCAAAGCGGCGGCGCCCGCTGCTCTCACTCCCGTGCCGGGTATTGCCGTATCCCACCATCACCAGCGACTCATCGATGGCGACTTCGGTCTTGGGCATCCGGAAGTCGATTTTCACCCCCTTCACGGGTTGCGCCAGACGTACCAGAGCCAGATCTCCTTCGAAGGACACGACTCCTTCTCTCCGCACCTTCGTTGTGAACCCAGGGTGGGGAGACGCCACTCCCTGGTAGAGACGGGGGTTGCTGACAATCCCCCCAGGAGAGCTCCCTCCTTCGTAGGAGTGGGTCACCACGGTGACGTTCACGGCACAATATCCGAGCTGTCGATACGACCCTCCCTGGATTCAGGGCTCGCAGGCAGGCACAGGCAGTGCGCCGCAGTCAGCACCATGCGGGGGGTGAGCAGAACGCCGCTGCACAACCCTCGCTCGCTGCTGATCAGGACCGCCGCTGAATAGCGGTTCTCGAGATCTTCCTTCCCGCCTGAGATACCGAACTCTGCGCCTGACGGAAGCGCCCCCTGCTCTTCAGGGCCCATGGCGGCAGGTGCAGAGCATGCTGCCATCAAGCCCAACCACATCCCGACGGAGAGGATTGTCGAAGCCAGTCTCCCATTGTCATTCATGGCGCCCCTCACGGCTTGAACGGTTGCCCTCCCCTCAGGTCAGGCACGCGTTTCAGCTCCTCATGGAGCCAATTCCGGTAGGCGAGGATGCTCGTGCACGCCAGTTCCTGGTCCGCGCGTGCTTCTGCAACACCCACAAATTCCAACCGCCCGCCTTCCTCGCGAAAACACGGTCCACCCTCAAACCCGTTGTAGGCGTAGGTCCCTTGCTGCTCGTACAGGATCCGACCTCCTTCAGAAGGCCGAACACCTGTGATCCGGTTCTTCCTGAAGTACCGGGCACCATAGAAGCCACCCACAGCCTGATCGTGGCCGTAGCCTGCCATCACCAGAAACTCTCCGACCTGGGCCTCCTTTTGCGAAAGAAGGACCTCCGTCTCCCCCTGCTTCATCGGCTCATCCAAAAGGATGACGGCGAGATCCGCTCGTCTCCTCACGATGCCCCCACGGCCATCGAGGAAGAGTTCCAGTTCCGGGTGAGGCCTAACGGATCCGCCAACCGTATGGAACTGCATCTGCGTGGTCAGTTCCTTGAGCTTGGGGTCTCCCACTTCGCCGTAGAGGACCGACGTCACGAAGACATGCTTAGCGCACGAGGATGCGTCCTTCCGCGTTTCGTCTCGGTTATGCCCGGGTGCCTCGTCCCTGAGCGCGCAGACACAACTTGCCGCCGTCAGCACGACTCGAGGCCCCAGGAGAACCCCGCTACAGTCCGGCAGCTCTCTCGGATCCTTGAGTGAGAGCATGACCGCAGAGACGTAGCTGTTCTTCACGTCCATCTCGCCAGCGAACTGGAGAACCCCTGGCTTTGCAAGGGCAGACTCGATCACCTCAGGCCAACTCCGCATCTCCGGAGGATCGACCTCGTTCGAATCAGGCCTGGGTGCCTCACCCAAAGCACGGCCGCCAGTTACGGGCGTGACACCCGATGACGATTCGCCGCCTGCCTTCTCGCATCCTCCACAGTTCAACAGCGCCAGCAAGGAGAGCAGAAGCCCCAGAAGCTCAGGCCGACCACGCAGCGTCGGCGAGGATCTGAGGTCGCTCATGTTCATCGGATGAAGAGGGCGCATCGCGAGTGCTCGCGACAGACTACGACAGAACACGGGCCCACGCTGCGGGATGCACAGGTCGCGGGCCCCTCGTCTCGGTGCGGGTCCCCCCGTCGGCGGACGGGTCCTCCCGCACCGGCCGTCCCGCTCTCCCTCGTCACACGGCCACACCCCTACCAGAATCGCTATCGCTTCACCTGGAGGCGCTCATCGGACACCTTCTCGCCTCTCAGGAAGGCCTTCATCCGCTCCAGGATCCGCGGGTCCGACTGAAAGAGCCCATCATGGCCTGCACCCTCCAGGACCAGGTGCACCGCTCGGGAGATCCCCGGTCGCAGCGCCTCCGCGTTGTCCGGTGCCGTTCGCCCATCCAACGTTCCGCTGATCAACAACACGGGAGCCTGGGCCTTGAGCGGTCCGCGGAAGTCCTGCCCCAGGTCCACCACGCCAGGAAGCCACGCGGCCTCGGGCACTCCTGCGTTGACCGCCCCTCCTAGCAGCGCCGTGCTCGCCTCACGCGCAATTCGAGCACGGCGAGCGGGGCTGACTCCGGACGCAGCATCCATGGCCACCGGCATGGGCTCCAAGGAGTCTCCTCTCAGGAGTCCCGCGTAAGGAGCCATCACATCGAAGCGTCCCGCCTCCAGCGCCGAGAGCAACCCCAGGAAACGCTCGAAGATGGCGGGATCTCTCAGGGACTCGAACGTAGCTCGCTGCAGATCGAACCGGGTTGCGGTCCAGGTCTGCTTCACGCCCGTCTTGGGATCCGTGAACTCCACCTTCCGCGGCTGGCGCTCCAGCTCATCCAGCAAGGCCCGCAGCCGAGCCCTCAGTCCCGGGCCCGCCTTGTCCTGGGTGCGAAGCAACGCATCCCAGCGGTCCAGCAAGGCCTCCGCCTGCGCGGGCCGCTTCCAGGTGTCATCCGGTCCTTCCACTCCCGCCAGGATGGCGTGGTCCACCCTGTCCGCGTGGCGCCTCAGGTACGCCAGTCCCAGGTGCGTCCCATAGCTGATGCCCCAGAGGTTCAGCCGAGGCACCCCCAACGCCTCGCGGAGGGACTCGAGATCCTCGGCGCTCTCCACCGTGGTGTAGCTGCCGAGATCCACACCCGCCGCCGCCCATTCCCTGGCAGCCTCGGTAACGGCCTCCTTCACCTTCGCGGACAACACCGCCTCATCCACCGGCTGGTCCAGCGGCAAGCTCCAGGAGTGGCTCAGTTTGGAGTGGGGGTTGGACAACCCCGTGCCTCGCTGGTCCAGGGCGATGACATCCGCCACCTCTCGAAGCGCCAGGAAGAGATCATACCGGACCCCTTTCGCCGCCTCGATGCCCGACCCGCCCGGCCCGCCCGCCAGGTACACGATGGGAGCCCCCGGCTTGGGGTTCGTGCTCTTGAATCGGACGAAACGCAGGGTCAACGACGGGCCCTCGGGCTGAGCGTGCCGCGCGGGGACTCGGAAGCTGCCCAGCTCGGCCTCCACGGTCCGGCCATCCTTGGCTCGAAAGGTGTGGGGCTCCAGCTGAAGTTCCGACGCATGCGCCAGGAACAAGGGCGTGATCAGAGTGAAGAACAACAAGGCTCGCATGAGGCTCCTCCCGTGAGTGCTCTTCCAAACTAGGAGCCGCCAGAGCCCCGCGCGGGCCGAGATCGCCCAACGTCTCCTGGCGTCGCTCAAATGCGAGGCGGGGATCGCCGGACTGCGTATGCTGGCGGGTGTCATGCCTCGCTGGATGCTCATCGGGTGCCTGGGGGTCTTCCTCTCGGCCCAGACACCGGTCCCCTCCATCGAGGAGGGCTTCCTCGAGCTCCACGCGGAGGATCTCTCCACCGAGCAGGCCCTGGCCCCTGGAGGAGATGGCTGGCACATCGTGCCCAGGAACCGGGTGGCCGAGGGCCCCGGGCCGTTCTGGCTCCGCACCCGCGTTCCCGTCCTGCCTCGAGAGCCAGGGGCTCCCACACCTGCCCTGGCCCTCTCCCTGCTGGGCTCGTGGGAGGCGTGGTGGGATGGCACGCCCCTGGGACGCAACGGCCGCGTGGGCCGGACGCCAGAGGAGGAACTCCCAGGCCATGTGGATGTCCTGCTCCCGCTCGCACCCGAGCAAGCCACCCCCGGGTTTCACCTGCTGGTGATCCGAGCCTCGGCACATCATCGAGGCTTCCAACCGTTCGGCGCGCTCCACCGCCTCCAGGTAGGCGAAGCCTCCCAGCTCGCCCGAGCCCGGCTGCTCTGGCTCGTACCAGCCCTGAGCATGCTGGGGGCATTGGTGCTGATGGGGCTGCACCACCTGGTGCGGTACTTCCTGGAGCGGCGCAGCCGCGTCACCCTGCTGCTGGGGCTGCTCTGCCTGGCCGCCTCGGCGCAACTGCTCTTCGAGGCGTGGCGAGGGCTCGCCAGCTATCCCTATCCCCTGCACATCGTCCGGCTCTGGCTGTTGTCCGGGTCCACGTTCGCGGTGGCCATCCTCCTTCCCATCACCCTGCACGCAGCCTTCCGTGAGCCGCGCCGAGCGCCCTGGTGGGGACTCCTGGCACTGTGTCTGCTCGGCATCGCGGCAGTCCCCAGCTTCGATGCCAGGAACGTGCTGGGCCTGGGCCTCTCCCTGGGCATCTCCCTCGTGCTCGTGCTGCGCGCGGGGCGGCGCAGAGAGCCTGGAGCCTGGGCGGCCCTGGGCGGTCTGGGCTTCGCGACGACGCTCTACCTCGTGAATCCTCCAGACTTTCCAGAGCGCGGCTTCTTCCTCGCCTTCGGAGGACTGCTGCTGTGCCTGGGGGGCGTGCACGCCTACCAGCTCCGCCGACAGCAGCAGCGATTGGAGGCAGCCACTCTCGCCTCGGAGCGCCTGCAGTTGGAGCTGCTCAAGCGCAGCATCCAGCCCCACTTCCTGATGAACACGCTGGGCGCCCTGAGCGAGTGGATCGAGACAGAGCCCGCCCAGGCCGTGCGCTTCATCGAGTCCCTCGGGGCGGTGTACCGGCATCTCCTGAGCGTGTCCGGAGAGAGAGTCATCCCGTTGGCTCGGGAGCTGGAGCTGTGCCGTGCCTACCTGGAGGTCATGGGCTACCGGTATGGCCTCGTCTTCACCCTGGAAGCTTCAGGTGTCGACGGTGGGGCGGCGGTGCCTCCGGCGGTGCTCCACACCCTGTTGGAGAATGCCTTCAGCCACAACCGCTACACGGCACCGGTCTCCTTTCATCTCCAGGAAGCACGCGAGGGAGACCGTCGACGCTATACCTTCCAGGCGCCGACGAGTTCGGGCGCAAAACCAGACCTGGGCGAGGGCACGGGCACCCGCTATCTCAAGGCGCGGCTGGAAGAGGCATTCCCTGGAGCCTGGCGCCTGGAGGATGGGCCCACGGAGGCAGGATGGACCACGATGCTGGAGGTTCCCGCATGAGGGTTCTCATCGTAGAGGATGAACCCGTGGCGGCGCGGCGGCTGGAGCGCCTCTGCCAGGAGTTGCTGGACCCGGGCTCGCCGCCGCCTCTCGTGCGCGCCAGTCTCGCGGAGGCACGCGAGGTCCTGGCCGAGCGCACCGTGGAGCTGGTGCTGCTGGACCTGAACCTCTCGGGGGAGGACGGCTTCCGGTTGCTGGAGGAAGCAGCGGCAGGCTCCTTCCACACCGTGGTGGTGTCAGCGAGCGCTGAGCAGGCCCTGCGTGCCTTCGAATTCGGAGTGCTGGACTTCGTGGCCAAGCCCTACACCCGGGAGCGCTTGGCCAAGGCCCTCACACGCGTGCAGGGCCGTGCCGCAGCGCCCTTGCGGATTCTGTCCGTACGCAAGCCCGGAGGCATCGTCCGAGTGCCCCTGGAGAGCGTGGCCTATATCCAGGGCGCAGGGGACTACGCGGAGCTGGTGCTCCGGGATGGGCGCACCGAGCTGAGTGAGAAGAGCCTCGAACGCCTGGAGGCACTGCTCCCCACAGACTTCGTGCGCATCCACCGCTCCTATCTGATCCCTCTCCAGGATGTGGTCCGCCTGGTGTCCCAGGAGGGCTCACGCACAGCGGTGGAGCTGAAGAATGGGTCTCAGCTCCCCGTGGGGCGAAGCCGCGTCAAGGCGCTCAAGGAGCTGCTCGATCGAGGCTGATCATCCGCTCACGCCTGCTTGAGCGACGCGATGTCGATCACGAAGCGGTAGCGCACATCGTTGCGCATCATGCGCTCGTAGGCCTCGTTGATCT
Organism: Hyalangium versicolor; assembly: GCF_020103695.1. Taxonomy (GTDB): domain Bacteria; phylum Myxococcota; class Myxococcia; order Myxococcales; family Myxococcaceae; genus Hyalangium; species Hyalangium versicolor. Next base: position 54,119 of record NZ_JAHXBF010000032.1, on the reverse strand, counting down.
TCTGGATGGGGATGATCTCGATGTCGGAGACGATCTTGTGCTTCGCGCAGAAGTCGAGCATCTCCTGCGTCTCGGCGATGCCTCCGATGTTCGAGCCCGCCAGGCGCTTGTTGCCGTTGATGAGCGCGAACGCCCCCACCGGCGTCGGCTCGGGCGGAGCACCGACCAACACCATCGTCCCCAGCGGACGTACCATCCCCAGGTACTTGTTGTAGTCGTGCTGCGCCGAGATGGTGTTGATGATCAGATCGAAGCGGTTGGCCAGCTTGCGGAACGTCGCGTCGTCCTTGGTGAGCGCGAAGCCCTGCGCTCCCAGGCGGCGCGCATCGGCTTCCTTCGAGGGGGACGTGCTCAGCATCGTCACCTCGGCCCCCATCGCCGCGGCGAACTTCACCGCCATGTGACCCAGGCCGCCCAGCCCCACCACGCCCACCCGGTCGCCCTTCTTGCAGTTGTACTGGCGCAGCGGCGAGTACGTGGTGATGCCCGCGCACAGCAGCGGCGCTGTACCGGCCGGATCGAGCCCCTCGGGGACCTTGAGCGCGAAATGCTCCGTCACCACGAGCTGGGTCGAGTAGCCGCCATAGGTCGGCGTCTTCCGGTCCATCTCCGTGCTGTTGTAGGTGAACGCTGCGCCCTTCTCGCAGAACATCTCCAGGTGCTGGCGGCACGTGCCACAGTCCCCGCACGAGTCCACCAGGCACCCGACGGCCGCCAGGTCGCCGACCTTGAACTTCGTCACCTGCGAGCCCACCTGCTTCACCCGTCCGACGATCTCGTGCCCCGGCACCATGGGGAAGCTCGCTCCACCCCACTCATCGCGGGCCTGGTGGATGTCCGAGTGGCAAACGCCGGCGTAAAGGACGTCGAAGAGCACGTCCTTCGGTCCCGGGTCGCGGCGATCGATCGTGAACGGGACCAGCGGCTTTCCGGCGGCGGGGGCGGCATAGGTCGAGGTCTTCAGCATCGTTTTCTCCTGTCAAAGGTTGGGTGGAGTGTGCGTCCCGCCCGCGTCTTGCGAAACAGATAGAATCTGGACGTGCTGTTTAGGAAATCTTCCCAATGGCCTTCACCCCCCTCAATGCCCTGAACCTGTTCCTCGTGGTGGCCCGCTGCCGCAGCTTCGCCGCCGCTGCCCAGGAGCTGGGAATCTCTTCCTCGGCCCTCAGCCAGTCCGTGCGGCAGCTCGAACAGCGGCTGGGCGTGGTGCTCCTCTCACGAACCACTCGGAGCGTGGCGCTCACGGAGGCAGGCAGGCGCCTGTTCGAACAGGCAGGACCCGGCGTCAACCAGGCACTCGAAGCACTGAAGGCCACATCCTCCAGGAAGGGGGAGGTCACGGGAAGGATCCGCCTGACCGTCCCCGAGATCGCCGCCCAGTACCTCGTCACGACCGTGGTCCCCGCTTTCGCCAGGCGCTTCCCCGAGGTGGAGGTGGAGGTCCAGGTCGAGAACCGGCTGATCGACATCGTTTCGGAAGGGTTCGATGCCGGTGTCCGCCTGGAGGAGTTCCTCGACCGGGACATGGTGCACATCCGACTGACCGAGGCGTTCCGGTTCATCGTGGTCGGTGCCCCCTCCTACCTGGAGCGGAAGGGCACACCGAAGAAGCCCAAGGATCTGCTCACGCATGACTGCATCTGCTACCGGTCCACCACGACCGGGACGCTGTACCCGTGGGAACTGGAGCAGGGGAAGAAGACCTGGCGCATCCCCACCCGAGGCGCGCTCACGAGCAACAACGACCGGGCGATCCTCGGCATGGCTGAATCCGGGCTCGGACTCGCGTACGTCTTCGAGCCCCTCGCGGCGCCGCAATTGAAACGTGGCAGCCTGCGCCTGGTCCTCGAGCCCTTCGCAGCGTCCGTGCCTGGGTTCTTCCTCTACTTCCCGAGCCGCACCCAGGTCTCCCCCGCCTTCCGGGCCTTCGTGGACACGGCCCGGGAGGTGATGCCCCAGAGGTCCCGTTAGCTGGCCTGGGGCACCTGGGCCGGCGTGGGTGGGCGCAGCGGCTCGGCCGGGATCTCCGGCGCCGCGACGTGCCGGATCAACGATTCGAGAGGCTTCGGATCCGCCACGCGCCGGGCCAGCTCCATCAGCACCATCTGGCTGCGCACCGGCGCCCCATCCTGGCCCACCGGCGCATAGGTGCCGTCCCGCTGCAGCCGCCGCGCCTTCACGTTGTCCTTGAGCGCCACCCCCAACACCTCGTCCAGCAAGCGCTGGCGCAGCGCCGGGTCCTCCACCGGGAACATCGTCTCGATGCGGCGCACGAAGTTGCGCGGCATCCAATCCGCGCTCGACATCCACACCTCGGCCTGAGGCCCCTCTCCGAAGGCGAACACCCGACTGTGCTCCAGGAAGCGATCCACCACGCTCGTCACCCGGATGTTCTCGCTCACCCCAGGCACTCCCGGCCGCAGGCAGCAGATGCCTCGCACCAGCAGGTCGATCTTCACCCCCGCCTGGCTCGCCGCGTACAGCGCCTTGATGACGCTGGGATCCACCAGCGAGTTCATCTTCGCAACGATGCGAGCCGCGTCTCCCTTCTTCGCCTTCTCCGTCTCGCGGAGGATCAGCCCCAGCACCTTCTCCTGCAGCCCCATGGGAGCCACCGCGAGCCGCTTCCACTGCGGCGCCGTGGAGTAGCCCGTCAGCATGTTGAAGAGCGCCGTCACGTCCTCGGCGAGCTCCTGCCGCACCGTGAACAGCGACAGGTCCGTGTACTGCCGCGCCGTCGTCGGGTTGTAGTTCCCCGTCCCCAGGTGCACGTAGCGGCGGATGCCGTTGCCCTCGCGGCGCACCACCAGCGCCACCTTGCAGTGCGTCTTCAGGCCGATGAGCCCGTAGACGACGTGCACCCCGCTCTCCTCCATCCTCCGCGCCCAGGCGATGTTGTTCGCCTCGTCCAGCCGCGCCTTGATCTCCACCAGCACCGCCACCTGCTTGCCGTTCTCCACCGCCCGCGTCAGCGCCCGGGCAATGGGACTGTCGCCGCTCGTGCGGTACAGCGTCTGCTTGATGGCCAGGACGTTCGGATCCTCCGCCGCCTCCTCCAGGAAGCGCACCACGGGATCGAACGACTCGTAGGGGTGATGCAGCAGGATGTCCCGCTTGGCGATCACGCTCATCACCGGCTCTTCTTCTCTCAGCACCGGAGGCACCGCCGGTACCAGCGGCTCCACCCGCAGCTCCGGCCGCGAGTCCAGGTCCGTCAGCATCATCAGATCCGACGGCTGCAACGGCCCCTGTAGGCGGTAGACGTCCGGCGAGCCCAGCTTCAGCGCCGCCGTCAGCGCCGTCTCCAACTCCGCGCTGGCCGCCGCGTCCAGCTCCAGCCGCACCGCGGCGCCTCGGTCCCTGCGCCGCAGCTCCTCCTGGATGGTGGAGAGCAGATCCGCGCTCTCCTCCTCGTCCACGTTCAAGTCCCAGTTGCGCGTGACGCGGAAGGACGCCGTCTGCTCCACCGCATAGCCTGGGAACAGCTCGCCAGCGCTCAGCGCGATGAGCTCCTCCAGCGGCAGCACCGCCAGCGTCGTCCCCTGGGGAGCAGGCAGCGGCACCAGGCGGCTCAGCACGCTGGGCACCTGCACCACCGCCAGGGACGTCTCGCGCACGTTGCGCTTGCGCTTGGGCCCCTCGCGCCGCAGCAGCACCGCCACGTTGAGCGACTTGTTGCGCAGGTGCGGGAACGGGTGTCCGGGGTCCACCGCCAGCGGCGTGAGCGCCGGGAACACGGACGAGGTGAAGTACGCCCTCGCCGCCGCCTTCTGCTCCGCCGTCAGCTTGTCCCGCGTCAGCACCGCCACCCCGTGCGAGGCCAGCTTCGGCAACAGCTCCTCGCGCCAGAGCCGGTACACCTCATCCACCATCGCGTGCACCCGCTCGCTGATGGCCGCCAGCTGGTCGGCTGGCAACATGCCGTCCGCCGCCGTCTCCGCCACGCCGCTGGCCAACTGCTGCTTCAGGCCCGCCACGCGAACCATGAAGAACTCATCCAGGTTCGAGGACGTGATGGCGAAGAACTTCAGCCGCTCGTAGATGGGGAGGCTCGCCTCTTTCACATCCGCGAGCACCCGCCAGTTGAATGCGATCCAGGACAACTCTCGGTTGATGAACAGCTGGGGGTCGTTGAGATCCACGGTCCGAGACTCTTGCACGTTACCCCCCACGTCACGTCACGGGGATGTCACAGTGCACCGACCCCCGGCATGTATTCCTTACCACCTACGTTGAATGCACAACCGCTACACTCCTGGCGCGCCTGAATATGTCCACTTCGACGACCCAGCCCGTTCTCGCCGCCATTGATGTGGGCACCAACGCCGTCCGGTTGGAACTCGCCCGGCCGGACCCCGACGGAGCACTCGAAACCCTTCACCAGGAGCGGGACCCCATCCGCCCCGGCGAGGGCGTCTTCGCCACCGGTGCCATGCCTCGGGAAACAGCGGACCGGCTCCTCTCCACGCTGCGCCGCTATGCCGCACTGTGTCGTCGCCACAAGGCCCGTGTGCGCGCCGTGGCCACCAGCGCGCTGCGCGAGGCGCGCAACAGCGCGGAGATCGTCCGCCGCGTGCAGGACGAGGCCGGGTTGGACCTGGAGGTGGTGAGCGGCAAGGAGGAGGCGCGCCTCATCTGCCTGGGCGTGCTGCACCGCAAGCCGCCCGGAGCCCGCTCGCTGCTGGTGGACATCGGCGGGGGCTCCACGGAGGTGGCCACCGCCACGGGCGAGAAGCCCGACAACCTGTGGAGCCTCGCTCTGGGCGCCGTGCGCCTCACCGAGGTGTTCAACGCCTCCAAGTCCGTGCCGCCCAAGCAATTGCGGCTCATGCGCAGCTTCGTGGCCGAGGTGCTGCGCAAGACGCTCCCCGCGAAGCTCTCGCGGATGCCTCGCTCGGCGCTGGGCTCATCGGGCACCATCAACACCGTGGTGTCCTTCGCCTCCGGCGACAGCGGAGGCAGCGCCTCCGTCCGCCAGCTCACCCACGCGGTGGAGCTCCTGGCGAGCATGCCCCCGGAGCGGCGGCGCAAGCGCTTCGATCCGCGCCGCGCGGACATCATCGTCTCCGGTGCCATCATCCTCGAAGGCGTGGCGAAGCACCTGGGCGTGGAGTCCGTCACCGCCGTCAACCGCGGCCTCCGGGACGGGCTGCTGGTGGACCTGCTCTACCGGCAGGACGAGTCTCGCGAGGACACCAGCCTGGCGGACGCGGCGCTCGCCATCGGCCGGCGCTTCTTCTTCGACGAGAAGCACTCGCTGCACGTCACCCGGCTGGCGCTCGAACTCTTCGATCAGCTCGCGGCGCTGCACCACCTGCCCCTGTCCACCCGGCCCTATCTGGAAGTGGCGTCACTGCTGCACGACATCGGCACCGCGGTGAACTACGAGCGCCACCACAAGCACACCTACTACCTCATCCACCATGCGGACCTCCCTGGCCTGGCGGACCGCGAGCGCGAGTTGGTGGCGCGCGTGGCCCGCTACCACCGTCGCAGCCCTCCGGACGTGAAGCACTCGGGGATGGTGGGCCTGCTCCCTTCCGAGGCACGCACGGTGCGCAAGCTCGCCACCCTGCTCCGAGTGGCCAATGCGCTGGACTGCAGCCACCAGCAGCTCATCAAGTCCCTCAAGGCCACACAGGGCCGGGACGGGGTGGCGCTACACCTGCAGGCCCGGCACCCACTGGACCTGGAGCTGTGGACGGTGGAGCGCGAGATGGGGCCCTTCCGGAGCGTCTTCGGCAAGCGGCTCTCCTTCCACACCAGCCGGTAGCGCCCGCCCACTCCCTCGCCCACCGGAGAGGGAGGCGGGTGGCTTTGCTCCACCTCTCGTGGATGGCCACGCTGCTAGGCGCGTGAACTCACCGTGCGGGTGGGTTCCGCACCACCACAGCGCCCCCCGGGGGAAGGAGTCGCGCGCGATGAAAGCCGTCGTTTTCCATGGAATCGGAGACATCCGGCTCGAGGACGTCGAGGAGCCGAGGATCGAGAAGCCCACGGACGCCATCGTGCGCCTGAGCGCCAGCGCCATCTGTGGCACGGACCTGCACATGGTGCGCGGGACGATGCCGGGAATGAGGCCAGGCACCATCCTCGGCCACGAGGGCGTGGGCTTCATCGAGGAGTTGGGCGAGGACGTCCGCAACTTCAACGTGGGCGATCGCGTCGTCATCTGCTCCACCATCGCCTGCGGCAGCTGCGTGTACTGCCGCGCGGGTTACTACTCTCAGTGCAACGAGGCCAACCCCAATGGCCCGACGGCCGGCACTGCCTTCTTCGGCGGCCCGGAGCTGACGGGGCCCTTCCATGGCATGCAGGCGGAGAAGGTGCGCGTGCCGTTCGCCCACGTGGGCATGGTGCGAGTCCCCGAGGGTGTCACGGATGAGCAGGCCATCCTGGTCTCGGACATCTTCCCCACCGGCTACTTCGGCGCGGAGCTGGCGGAGATCAAACCCGGGGACACCGTCGCCGTGTTCGGCGCGGGCCCGGTGGGCCAGTTCGCCATCGTGAGCGCCAAGCTGCTGGGCGCTGGCCGGGTGTTCGCCATCGACTGCCATGAGGACCGGCTGGACATGGCTCGGACCCAGGGCGCCGAGATCATCCACTTCGAGCAGGAGGATCCCATCGAGACGCTGCGCCGGCTGACGAATGGCATCGGTGTGGACCGGGCCATCGACGCGGTGGGTGTGGACGCCACGCACGCGCACCACGGGCCCGCGGCGAAGACGGCCAAGAAGGAGGCCGCCGAGTTCAAGCGCGAGCAGAAGGAGGTGGCGCCCAAGACGAACCCGGACGGCAACAACTGGGTGCCTGGAGACGGGCCATCGCAGGCGCTCCAGTGGGCGGTGCAGTCCCTGGCCAAGGCCGGCACGCTGTCCATCATCGGCGTCTACCCGCAGACGGCTCGCACCTTCCCCATCGGCGAGGCGATGAACAAGAACCTCACGCTGAAGATGGGCAACTGCGACCACCGCAAGTACGTCCCCAAGTTGCTGGAGCTGGTGCGCACCGGCGAGGTGGACCCCACGGCCATCCTCTCGCGCGTGGAGTCCATGACGAGCGCCATCGACGCCTACCGCAACTTCGACCTGCGCAAGCCGGGCTGGCTCAAGGTGGAGCTCGAGCCCCCCATGCTCACCTGAGCCCCTGAGCCTGGGCTCCAGGCCCCTGGCTCCAGAAATGGAGAGACCCGGCAATCCTGGGCGATTGCCGGGTCCTCATGCTGTTCGGGCGGCTGGGGGTGGGGCCCGCCCGAGCAACTTTTATCTATCGAGCGATTACCAGTTCGGGGCGTTCACCGTGTAGCCCGCCGCCGCGCCGTTATCGACCACGTTGGTGTCACCCTGGTCGTGCGGCACCGCGAACTTGCAGGTGGCCGTCTGGGCGGCGCCGGAGCTGTCAATCACCTTGAAGCGGATGCCGTACACGCGGCCGTTGCCCTTGCCCTCGCGCTCGGCGCGCAGCTTGAAGCTGCTGGGGCCGGTGATGACGATGTCGTCGTCCGTGTTGCCGTCGCCGTTGCCGTTCGAATCCTCCACCTCGTCGCTGTAGATGGAGAGGATCTTGCCCATGTCGTCGATGTCGCCGTCGTCACCGTGGCAGCCACCGCCCGTGCCGCAGTTGGTCGTCACCGCCGCGCAGTCGGACAGGGTGAAGGACTGGTAGTTGTGGTTCGGCGGCCAGATCTTCTGCACCGGCTTCACGGTCACCACGGTGTTGCAGGAGTCCTGCACCGTCACCGAGCGCGTCACCGAGGCGCTCAGGCCCGCGCCGTCCGCCACCGTGTAGCGCAGCGTGTAGGTGCCCACCACCGAGGTGTTCACGGAGCCCGTCTTCACGATGGCGCTGGTCAGCGTGCCGGAGCAGGAGTCCGTCGCCGTGGCGCCCGGATCCGTGAAGGTGCTGCCGCGGTTGACCGTCATCGTCGCCGCGCCCACCAGGGAGAGGGTCGGCGCCTTGGTGTCCGTGACGCTCACCGTGCGGGTGGCCGTGGCCGTGTTGCCCGAGGCGTCCGCCACGCTGTAGCTCTTCGTGTACGAGCCGCGAACCGCCGCGTTCACCGTGCCGCTGATGGCCACCTTGGAGCTCAGGTCACCCGTGCACACGTCGGTCGCCGTGGCGCCCGACTCCGTGTACGTGCCCACACCGCACTCCAGCGTCATCGAGGTGGTGCCCTTGAGGACGAGGCTCGGGGCCTTGGTGTCCGCCACCTGCACCGTGCGGGTGGCCGTGGCCGCGTTGCCCACCGCGTCCGCCACGCGGTAGGTGACGGGGTAGCTGCCCACCGCCGCCGTGTTCACCGTGCCGCTGGTGGCGATGGCCGCCGTCAGGGTGCCAGCGCACGCATCCACCGCCGTGGCGCCAGGGTTGACGAAGGTGTCCACGCCGCACTCCAGCTTCATCGTCGCCGTGCCGAGCAGCGCGAGGCTCGGGGCCAGGGTGTCGTTCACGTTCACCGTGCGCACCGTGGAGGCCGTGTTGCCCGAGGCGTCCGTCACGCTGTAGCTCTTCGTGTACGAGCCGCGAACCGCCGCGTTCACCGTGCCGCTGATGGCCACCTTCGAGCTCAGGTTGCCCGTGCACGCATCCGCCGCCGTGGCGCCCGACTCCGTGTACTGGCCCACGCCGCACTCCACCGCCACCGTGCTGGCACCGTTGAGGGCGATGCTCGGAGCCTTGGTGTCCGCCACCTGCACCGTGCGGGTGGCCGAAGCCGCGTTGCCCGCCGGATCCGCCACGCTGTAGCTCACCGGGTAGCTGCCCACCGCCGCCGTGTTCACCGTGCCGCTGGTGGCGATGGCGCTGGTCAGGTCACCCGCGCACAGGTCCGACGCCGTGGCGCCCGCGTTGGTGAAGCTGTCCACGCCGCACTCCAGCTTCACCGAGGCCGCGCCCACCAGGGAGAGGGTCGGCGCCTTCGTGTCGTTCACGTTCACCGTCCGGGTGGCCGAGACCGAGTGGCCCGCCCCGTCCGCCACGCTGTAGGTCAGCGCGTAGGCGCCGCGAGCCGCCGCATTCACCGTGCCGCTGGTGGCGATGGCGCTGGTCAGGTCGCCAGCGCACGCGTCGCTCGCCGTGGCGCCGGGGTTCGCGAAGCCACCCACACCGCACTCCAGGTTCATCGTCGCCTCACCCACCAGCGAGAGGCTGGGGGCCAGGGTGTCATTCACGCTCACCGTGCGGGTGGCCGAGACCGAGTGGCCCGCCCCGTCCGCCACGCTGTAGGTCAGCGCGTAGGCGCCGGGAGCCGCCGCGTTCACCGCGCCGCTGATGGCCACCCTCGAGCTCAGGTCACCGGCGCACACGTCGCTGGCCGTCGCACCCGCCTCCGTGTACTGGCCCACACCGCACTCCACCGCCAGCGCGCCCTCGCCCTTGAGCGCCAGGGCCGGAGCCAGGGTGTCCGCCACGCGCACCGTACGAGTCGCCGAGGCCACGTTGCCCGCGCCATCCGCCACGCTGTAGCTCACCGGGTAGAGGCCCACCGCGCCCACGTTCACCGCGCCGGAGATGGCCACGCGGCTGGTCAGGTCCCCCGCGCACTTGTCGCTCGCCAGGGCGCCCGCCTCGCTGTAGGCGCTCGCGCCGCACTCCAGCAGCTGGCTGGTCTCGCCCTTGAGCGAGAGGCTCGGAGCCAGCGTGTCCACCATCTTCACGGAGGTGGTGCACGAGGCCGAGTTCTCACCGTCGTGCGCGTACCACGTCACGTGCCGCTCGCTGCCCACCGAGAAGCCCTCGCTCTCCATGCTGTAGGACAGCTTGGGGGTGGTGCAGTTGTCCTCCGCCCGCGCCGGGGTCAGCTCCGCGCTGCCGACGCCGCACTCGAAGCTGCTCGCCGCCGGGCAGGTGATGCTCGGAGCCATGTCATCCACCACCCGCACCGAGCCGGTGCAGGAACCCGTCAGCCCCTGCGCGTCCGTGCACGTGAGCGACACCGTGGTGAGGCCCTGCTCAAAGGACGTCACGCTCTGCACGCAACCCACCATGTCCCCATCCGGATCGCTCGAGCCGTTGTCGATGGAGGCGCTCACGCCACCGCACGTCGGGCCCGCGCTCACCGTCATGTGCTTGCAGATGGCCAGCGGCGGGCGGTGCGACGGAGGAGGCGGCGGCAGGACGCGGCAGGACCTGGGGCAGGCGCCCGGGGCGGAGCCGTTGTTGGCGCCCTGGTCGCACGTCTCGCCCAGGTCCGCGTCCACCACGCCGTCACCGCACCAGTGGAACCGGCACGTCGACGAGCACTGCATGCCCGGCAGGCCGTTGCTCTCGTTGCCCCAGTCACACTCCTCGTTCATGTCCTGGTCATAGTTGCCGCAACCCTGCATCACCGTGCCGCGCGCCAGGATGTAGGGAGCGCCCATCGTGCCGTCACCAAACTCCTGCACGTTCTGGGACGAGGGGCTCGTGCCCGGCTCGTACGCCGCGATGGACCACGGGGCGAAGTCCCCCTGCGGGAAGCTGTCGAACTGCGTGCCCACCGAGCAGGGCCAGTTGGACATCGCCGCGTCGGTGAGGGTGGAGAGCGCCGGATCATCCGAGACGATGTGCGCGGTGTCGTGGCACCCGCCGCTCTGCACGGCGAAGTAGCCGAACGGCTCCAGCAACTCCACGTGCGTGTTCGGCGCGGCGTTCTTGTAGTAGCAGCTCAGCGAGGCATACAGGCCCGTCATGCCCGACAGGCTGGAGGCGAACCGGATGGCCTTCTGCGTCACCTCCGTCGCGCCGTTGTCCACCGGGGCCGTGCCCGCGATGAAGATGTTGCCGGTGATGGTCGGGCCCCAGATGTGGCGGTTGGCGACCGCGGCCGACACCACATCCAGGTTGGCGCACGACGCATCGCCCAGGATGATGACGCGATAGGAGGCGAAGTCCGCGGGCGTCATCGCCGCCCACTGCGCGTCGGTGGCCACCGTCACCGCCATGCCGTACTCGCGCACGGCCGCCGCCTCCACGCTGTCCTCACCGCCCGTCACCGTGCGGCCCAGGATGAGGGCCTTGTTCTGCGCCAGCGCGTCCTGCCGAGAGCCCACCGTGCTCTCCTGCTGGATCGGCGGGGCGTTTTCCTGCCCACACGCGATCAGGGTCATTGCAACCACCAGCAGCGACGATTTCCACAGACTTGCGCAGTTCATGCGACACCCCGGGCTGAGGAAGTTGGCAAGATGGGATTCCAGCCAACCGGGAAATTTCCTCTATTTATGGATGAAACAGGAATTCCCGTCAAGCGTCGCTGAACTTTTACAGCCCGGCAGTCATGAATAACCCGGTCTTTCGGCCGCCTGCCTGCTCATGCTCCTTTCTTTTCAATGGGTTGGCGTTACAAACACAAAATCATGGGTTTTCCCTGTGTGGAATCCGGGTTCACGGGGAGAGAATGAGCGAGGAATCCCCGAATTCATGGCCGAGGTATCCGAGTTTTTCCGCCATTTGGACGGCCTCGCGGAGCAGTGGGAGCGGCGCGAAGGCCTGGAGGAGCATGTAGTGGCTTGTGGTTGGATCATGAACGCCGGTGAGCAGGCCATCCACCACTCGCGGAACGAAACCCGGTCCCATGAGCAACTCGGTTACACCCTCGCCTGGGGTGAGAGTTCCGCCAGCCTGGAGCGCGCGTCCTTCGAGCGCCCGCACCACGGTGGTGCCCACGGCGACGATGCGGCCTCCCGCGGCGCGCGTGGCGAGGATGGCCTCCACCGTGGAGGCGGGGATGTCGAAGCGCTCCGGGCGTGGGAGCGCGGCATCCAGCGCGGCGTCGCCGGTGGAGGACAACCCGGCGGCATGGGTGAGCGAGGCGAAGCGCACGCCCCGGCGCCGCAAGTCGAGCAGCACCTTCCATGTCAGGGGCAATCCGGCGGAGGGGGCTTCGGCGGCCCAGGGGCGTGCCGCGTACGCGGTCTGGATGTGCCAGAGCGCGAGCGGCCCCGCGAGGTACGAGTACTGGACGGGACGGCCGGAGCGGTACAGCCCGGTCCAGAGCGCGGCGCCCTCGGCATCGAAGGCCACGCGGAGCAGACGCGCGGAGAGGGGCAGCACCTCCACCACTCGCGCCGTCAGCGAGCCCAGCACGAGCCGCGAGCCCGGGAGCAGCGAGGGCGGAGCAGGACGATCCTCGGTGCGCATGCGCCAGTCTCCAGCGCCGAAGAGGACCGCGGTCCAGGTGCCCTGCTCCTCCCGGGCGAGCAGTCTCAACTCGATGGGAGTGCCCTCCTCGGTGCGGCCCGGCAGCGAGGCAGGGAGCGTGGCCGCGTCATTCACGACGAGCAGATCCCCCTCGCGCAGCAGCTCGGGGAGGTGCTCCACCCGCCGGTCCGAGATGCGGCCCGTGCTGGGAGCGATGTGCAGGAGCCGCCCCGTCTCGGGATGCTCGCGAGGCCAACGCGCGGCGTTCATGCGGCCTCCAATCGCGAGGCCTCCAGGCGGCTGCCCGAGGGCACTGTCTCCGCGCGCTCCAGCAGCGCGGCGAGGCGGGTGGCCACGAGCTCCGGGCGCAGGAGCGTAGCGGGGTCCGCTTCGGGGATGGCGTCGCGGTGCATCTGCGTGTCCATGTCACCAGGGTCCACGTTGAAGAAGCGCACGCCGGTGCCCTGCAGCTCCGCGGCCCAAATGCGGCCCAGGTGCTCCAGCGCGACCTTGGACACGCTGTAGGCGCCCCAGCGGGGATAGGCGGACACAGCCGCGTCCGAGGTGAGGTGCACCACCACGCCGCCCCCGCGCATCGCCATGGCTCCGGCCACGGCCTTGGTGAGGCGGAAGGGGCCCACCAGGTTCACCTCCAGCACCTTCGAGAGATCCTCGCACGCGGTGTCGAGCAGCAGGGGCAGCGGCGTGGGCCCCAGCGTGCTGGCGTTGTGCACAAGCACATCCAGGGGGCCTACCAGCGCGGATGCCGCGCCGACCAGAGGGTAGATGGCTTCCTTGTCTCCCACGTCATAGGCGAGCGCATGCGCCACATGTCCCTGGGCGCGGAGGGCTGCCGCCACGGCCTCCATCTCCTGAGCGTGGCGCGCGACGCCCACCACCCGAGCGCCCTTGCGCACCAGCTCCTTCATGAGCGCCTCGCCCAATCCGCGGCTCGCGCCCGTGACCAGCACTGCCTTGCCTTCGAGCTTCATCGTGTCTCCTCCTGTGCTTCAAGAAGTACACGCCCCTGGCCGATCCATTGGCGTGGGTGCCAATGCATTGGCGGAATGTTCCTTCATGAGCGTGAGGACGGGCTGGCAGGCGAGCAAGGCTCCCGTCTTGAACCAGCCCCCTGACTGGGAAGCGCCCTCTGGCTGCTAAGCTCCACCCTGACGTGCCACTCGCCCGCCTGCTCGCGCTGTTCGTCGCTCTCCTGGCCTCTCAGGCCTTCGCGGAGCGCGCCCCCCTGTTCGACGTGACGGACATGGAGGGCCGCCGCTACACGTCCGGCGGCCTGTCCGGGAAGATCATCGTCCTGAACTTCTGGTTCAAGGACTGCCCGCCGTGCCGGGCCGAGCGTCCGGCGCTCAACCGCGTCGTCGCCCGGTATCAGGCGAACCCGGATGTGGTGTTCCTGGCGCCCGCGCTCGACGAGAAGGAGGAGTTGGAGAAGCACCTCCGCAAGAACCCGCTCCGCTACGCCGTCATCCCGGATTCCGAGGACCTGGCGGACGAGTACAGCGTCTCCGCCTTCCCCACGCATGTCATCATTGGCCGTGATGGGAAGATCCTCAAACGGTGGTCGGGCGCCATCGATGCGTTCCCCCGCCTCACGGAGGTGCTCGATGCGGAGACGCGTCCCCCCGAGGCCACCCGCCCCGGCAAGCCTGTGGTCGCCCACTCCATCGACATCGGCGCACTTTGGGAGCCTCCGCTCCTGGTCCGTCCCGAGCAGCCCACGCGCGGCTCGACGGTGAAGGTCTATTACTCGCCCCGCTCCCTGCAGGAGCCCGCCGAGGCTCGGATCGCCTGGGACGTGCATGGGGACTCCTCCTTCACCCAGGGCGTCGCGCCCATGCGGACGCAAGGCGTGCTGCTCTCCTATGAGCTGAAGCTCCCCGCGGATGCGACGCTCGTCCACCTGCGCGTCCTGTCTCGCGAGGACCAGCGGATCCTCGAGTACACGCTGCCCGTCTTCGACGAGGAGGGACAGCCCGTGCGCAATGCCTTCATCCAGTTGGGCGCGTGCGACATCCCGCTCTCCGACGAGCGAGAGCTCGAACATCACCCGGACAATCCCTTTGCCCTCCTGGCGTGGCAGGAAGCCCAGGCGGAGCTGCCTGGAACCTCTCCGGAGGTGGCTCGCGAGCAGATCCTCGAGTTGCTGAAGACCGCCCGAGGCAATGGGCTGGAGCTGCTCGCTGTCACCGTGGATGCCCTGCTGCTGGCACGGGACTTCAAGACCGTGCCCCAGGTGCTCGACACCCTGGTGCTCATCGATCGAGATGCGTTCCTCACGCGCCGGACGCTGTCCCGCCTGCTGACACAGGCTCCCAATGAGGGTTGGAGGCAGTGGTCCCCAACGCTCCTGCCGTGGGCCTGGAAGGTGCTCGCCGAGCGGGATGACATCTGGAGCCGCCTCGCCGCGAGCCGGAGTACCGACGGGCGCATGGACGCCGTGGCCGCGGAGAGGATCTGCACCTCCTGGCGGAACGCCGAGCCGGACAATCCGTTCGCCCATGACTGCCTTGCCCGGGTCCTGGAGAAGCAAGGCCTCTCACGCGAGGCCCTGGCCGAGAGCCGGGCGGCGATCGACGCAGCGAGTGATGGGAAACTGCTCCTGTACCGGCCCGGAGGCTGGAGCCATGCGGCCAGGGACGAGGAGGAGCTCTGGGCGCGGCATGCCCGGTTGTCACTCGAGGTGCGCGACACTGCCGAGGTCGCTGGCGCGGCGCAGCCCTGAAGCTCCCGGAGTGGCTCCGCGGCAGCTTCGCCTACCAGGTCACGAGGCTGCTCAACGGTGTGTCGGGCGTGCAGAGCTCGGTGCCGATCCGCCGGAGTGCCATCCTCAGCACGGCCTCGCAGGTCTCCTCATCGCCACAGCCAGCCAGGGTAGCCCGCAGGCGCTGGAAGATCTCCCGGTGGTACTCCTCCGAGTGGGGAGAGGCATGGTCCTTCAGGTAGATCAGGTTGGCGCGATCCCTCAGGCTCATTCCCGCGCGGTCGAACAGCTCCTCGAATCGAGGCGTCCACGGCCCGCCCTCATCCGTCTCGCTCTGGCGCGCCATCGAGGCGATGCGGTGTGGGGTCCCCCCCTCCTCCTCGCTCGCGACGCAGAGGCTGGTGGGTTCCGGCTGGTGGTCCTCCTCCTGTGGGAACACGGCAGCTCTCGGCGGCTCGTGCCAGGAGCCCCCTTCGCAGGCCAGGAGACGATTAAGCACCTGGAGGTCGGGGGTCTTCCCCTCGCCGCGGACGCGGGTCTCGATGCCGAGGTTGAGCAGCTCCATCCAGAGGCGGATGACGAACGCCCTCTGCTCGTCCGTCTTCACGATCTTCTCCAACTGGTGCTCGTTCTGGAGCAGGGACAGACTCAATTCGAGCCCCAACCGATGGGACAGCGCCTCGACGACGTAGCGCTGCTCCGGTCGCGCGCGGGCCAGCAGTTCGAGCATGGGGTGGTCATAGATCGCGCTCTCGTCCTCCTCGCTCGCCTTGCGCTGCAGCCAGACCTCCGAGGTCGATACGGGAAAGTCGGTGGTCTCCCCATCCACCTTCGCGAAGGCGTGGGCCTCAGCGAAGCTGACGCGCCCATCATGGTCGTAGTCCGCTGATTGCACGGGCTGCCCCACCCGGCTGCGTCCGCTCAGACCGGCGAAGAAGCTGGAGCTGTAGTCGCGGTAGTCCGCCTCATCCACCTCCGGAGTACAGCCCACGGAGGGGCGCTCCTTCACCGTCGCGAAGAAGCCGCAGCGGGCCTGCGCGGCCACGGGCTGCTGGGGATCTCCGCCTTGATAGATGAAGTTGGCGAACGAGCCGGCGAAGCACTGGGACATCACCGCCACCACGGGCGCATCGGGCGAGAGCCGATCCAGGGCTCGGGCCAGGGTGCGCACGCTCAAGGAGCGCTCGTCCCACAGCATCAGGTAGTTGTTGTTCGAGTTGTCGAAGTTCAGGCCGCCGTGCCCGGTGAAATAGAGGAACACGGGCCGCTGGGGCTTCTCCCCGAGCGTGCGGCCCAGCCACTCCTGGAAGCTCGCGCGCGTCGAGGGGCCCTTGAGGTGAGGGATGTCCGGCGCCTTGAAGCGCACCTGCTTGTCCGCATCCAGGTAGCGAACGGTCTGCTCCCCGTCATTGCCGTTGGCGAAGTAGAGGGACGCGGCCGCCGGATCCATGCCGAACGCCTCCAGCGTGCGCTGGAAGTAGAGCGCGTTCTTCTCCAGGGCGATCTCGTTGTGCTCGGGCTCGCCGCCGCCGCCCAGCACCAGGATGTTGTAGGTCGGCTCGGCCGCAGCGCCGCCGAGAACCCAGGCTCCCAGAACACCTGCCACCAGATTGCTGACCATGAGGCCTCTCGCCGCTGGCCAGGAGCATGCTCCATCCGCCCCCGCTTTCCCAGCGGGGGGGCCGGGCCGAAGGCTCATGAATTGGCGCGGGTGTCAGGCCATTGGCAGAGTGGGTGGCATGAGCGGTGACGAAGAGCTGGCAGGCCGGCTGGCGCGCAACATCAAGGGGCTGCGAGAGGCTCGGGGAGCGACCCAGGCCCAGCTCTCGAAGCTGGCGGGGATTCCTCGGGCGACGTGGGCCCACCTGGAGTCCGGGGCGAGCAACCCGACGCTGGCGGTGCTCCACCGCGTGGCCAGTGCGCTCCAGGTGTCGTTGGAGGAGCTGGTGGCCCGGCCTCGGGCCAGTGCCCGGCACTACCCTCGCGAGAGCCTGCCGGTGCGCCAGCGTGGGGCGGGGATGCTGCGCAAGCTGCTGCCGGATCCGCTGCCAGGGATGGAGTTCGACCGGATGGAGTTGCCGCCACGGGTGCGAATCACGGGCGTGCCACACACCGCGGGTACCCGGGAGTACCTCGCGTGCGAGGCGGGGCAGCTCGTGCTGGTGGCCAGCGGTGAGCGCTTCGAGCTGCAGACCGGGGACGTGGTCGTGTTCCGAGGGGACCAGAAGCACTCGTACGAGAACCCCGGGGACAGGACGGCGGTGGGGTACTCGGTGGTGCTGCTGGCGCCTCCGCTGACGTGAGCGGAACTACGCGCCCGAGCTGCCCGTCACGGCGCGCAGCAGTGACATGGGGCCTACGGCGCGAACGCGCTCGAGCTGCTCGCGGTTCTTCACCAGCAACGAGCCAGCGAAGGCGAGCGAGTTGAGCGAGATGGACTCGAAGGTCTCCTGGGTGCGCGGCACCACGAGGGTCCACTCGCGCGTGGCCAGGAGGTTGTAGGGCGTTCCCGGCTCCTCGCAGCCCACCTGGCGCAGGAGGTCTCGATAGAGGGCGTGCGCCTGAGCTGGATCCTTCAGGGGTGGCCCCAGTGCATGCCGGAAGGGCAACCGGCCTCGGGCGATCGCCTCGTCCATCGGGGTGCGTAGCCCACCGGGATCCAGCGGGACGGGGACGAGTTGAAGGTGTTTGTGGGGCTGACTCGCACCCGCGAGGCGCCCACCATTATAGAAGGCGAGCGAATCGAACTCGGCCATGCAGGTGAGCAGGGCGTCGAAGTCGGCGGGGGTGAGCAGGGAGTCCTGGTCTTCGTAGGCCTGGGTGACGAGCAACAAGTGGTAGTCGAAGACGTTGAACTTGTTGAGCAGGCACGCGTGCGCGGGCTGCACGAGCGAGACGAACAAGTCCTCCTCATAAGGAGGGAGGAAGGGATTCTTCGGCGGCTTCCCATCGGGAGGGGGAGCGGCCTTGGCCTTGCGCTCCAGGTTGGAGACGACTCGTACGAGGAAGGGGACGCCCTCGTGCTCGACGTGCTCCACTTCCGTGCGGATGGGCACGAGTGCGCCACTGGCAAGAGCATGGGCGGTGCGCTCGACAATGGCGCGCCAGAGGGTTCCTCGCTCGAAGGTGGGAGACGGCTCGACCATGAGTCTCATCGTAATCCCGCTCCATTCCAGAGGGGCGTTGGGAGCGTCAAGCCGCGTCCCTTCCATAGTACCAGGCCGTGAGCGCGAGCCGTGGCGCGTACGCCGGGAGGACCTCGTGCTCCAGCCGCTCGCTGAGAAAGATGACCACCCGGTCCAACGTGGGCGCCACCTCGAGCGTCCCATCGTCCAGGAAGAGCCGGAGCTGCCCTCCGTGCTCCGGCCGCCAGTCTGGGTTGGCGTAGTAGATGGCCGTCACGCGCCGGTTGGACTGTCCGGGGAAGGCGTCCCGGTGGCGCACGTAGCGCGCTCCGCCCCCCGGGTAATGGGCGAGCTGGAGATCGAAGCGCCCGAGCCCCAGGTAGGCGCTCGCGGAGAGTGCGTCGCCCAGCTCGACGAAGGCATCCCACAGTGAGCCCAGGGCCGTCCCGGGTGCCGGAGTCACCCAATCGATGAAGTCGCCGCGGACGGCGGTGTCCTCGGTGCGGTTGGCTCCGCGCCGGATGCCCGCGGGCTTCAGGCTGCCAGCCTCGGCGCGCTGCCGGGCCTCGACATGGACGGCGCGTGCCCGCTCGGGCCCCAGGAAGGCGTCCCGGATGAAGAAGCCCTTCGTTCCCAGCGCAGCAATCTCGTCGTCCTGGAGCTCCATGTGTTCACCCCGCACCGTGCCTCAGAGCGGGGGCGCTGTCAGCCAGAGTAGACTGGAAGCCATGGGGAACGTCCTGCGCATCCTGGGCTTCATTGGTGCCGTGGCGCTCGGTGCGCTCGGCACGTTCTTCTTCCTGCGCGCGGAGGAGCGGAAGTTGCCCGACCCGCCGGCGCTGGTGCTGCAGATGCGCGAAGTCACCCGCCTGGAGACGCTGGATGTCTCTTTGTACAAGAAGGTGACCTTCAGCCCCGAGCCTGCGGCCACGGATGCGCTGTGGAAGGACGTCATCAACTGGGCTGCGTACTCGCTCCACACGCCCCGAGGCCGCGCGATCGTCTTCGCCGACGTGCACCTGGGCTATGACTTCCAGCGCGTCGATACCTCGTCCCTGCGGGTGACAGGGTCGCGAGTGGAGGTGGTGCTGCCACCGGTGGAGGTGAAGGTGGAGCTGCGACCCGGGGAGACGGAGATCATCGACTCCAACCTGAACAGCGAGCAGACCGCGCAGTTGCTGGAGCGGGCGCGCATGGCTTTCGAGCGCGAGGCCAGCAACGACGCGCGGCTGAAGGAGCGTGCGCGTCAGTCCGCCGAGCGCTCCTTGCGAGGCCTGTTCCTGTCGCTGGGCTTCACCGAGGTGCGCTTCGTGGACCAGCTGACGAAGGCCTCCGCGGGCTGAGAAACCTGCGCCCAGTCCCCTTCACTGAGCCAGGGGGTCCAGGACGTCCGAGAGGCGAGTGGCCTTCAGGGCCAGGTCGAACCATCGATCGAGTGTAGCCAGGTCCGCACAGGAGAGGATGCGTCGCTGGGACTCTTCGTCGACCTCCACGCCCCGCGCCGCGAGAATCCGGAGCACGCCCTCCGCCTGGACCTCTGCTCGGCCCAGCGCTCGCCCCTCCTCTCGCCCCTCAAGCCTGCCCTGCTCACGTAGATGTGCATCAACCATCTTCGAAAGAATATCCATGACTTCCTCCGACCGCTGAGCACCTACGACCGATTTTAACATACCCACCGTGGCTGCCCGTGCGGACTCATGCCCGACCAGGAACAGATAGCCGAAAACGGCTTTCAGTTCCTCTACACCCTGGCGCGCGACACGCACCTGAATGAACAGGTCTCTCCAGCTCGACAGTTGCTCAGCGAGTTCCTTGGAACGCCCATAACGCAGCGCCAGGAGCGCAAGCCGGACTAGCGGAGATCCCGGGCGCGACATGAGCGCCTCCGCTCGCTCGACCGTCAAGTCATCCACCCGATACTCAAAATGGGGCGCGAACGATCTCCAGAGCCCCTGCTGCGACTCTTCCCCCGGCACGTCGAAGAGTTCCTCCACCCGGCGAGGAGCGCTCCAGGAACCGTCGGGCCCATGGTACAGAACCAGGGGAATGACCACGGGCAGCAGCACACTGCCCGGGTGTGACTTGCGCCAGTTCTCCAAGTGGCGCACCACGTATCGGAGCATCCGCAGAGCCATCCACCGGTCCACCGAGGACTGGTGCTCCAGCAACAGGTAGACCAGCAGCGGCTGTCCCCCGGCGAGGCGCGCGGAGAAAAGCAGATCGGTCTCGGTTTCCCGCAGTTCCGGATCAATGACGGAGCCGGACTCCCTCCGCAGGCTCGACCAGTCCACCTGGGCGACGATATTGGGAGGCAAGGCAGCGCGAAGCTCGGCCTCGGCCCGCTCGGGGTTCTCGAAGGTGAAGCGGACAAAGAGGTCATGCGGACCAGACATGGCGCACAGCCCTGAGCACAAAGCGGGCCAACACATCCTTCACAGCGGGGCTCCGTCCAGCACCGTCCACCGCGCGCGACTCCCGTCTCACCCGGGAGACGGTTCCCCTCAATGAATGACGAGCAGCCCTCGCAGGCTCACCTATGCTCCGCGACCATGTTCGACTTCAGTGCCTGGACCCGGCTGCTCGCGTTCCTCCTCGTGGCGCTCATGGGCTGCGCCGCGAAGCCCTCAGCCCCGCCCAAGTCCACAGCGGCCACGACGGTCTTCATCGTGCGCCATGCCGAAAAGGATCCCACGCCCGGACTGGCCGATCCCCCCCTGACGCCAGTGGGCCAGAAGCGAGCCGAAGCCCTGCTCGACGTGCTGCGGACCCAGCCCATCTCCGCCCTGTACACCACCGACACGACCCGCACCCGCGACACCCTCGCGCCTCTGGCCCAACTCCTGAAGATCAAGCCGCAGGTCTACGAGCCCAAAAACCCTGCCCCGCTGGCCAAACGCCTGCGTGAGCAGCACCGTGGTCAGACCGTCGTCATCGTGGGGCACTCCAACTCACTGCTCTCCTTGTTCGACGCGCTGGGCGCTCCCCGGCCCCTGTCCGAGATGACCGACGCGGACTACGACTACCTGTTCGAGGTAACGATCCCTCCCGAGGGCACACCTTCTGTTCGAGTCAGCCACTACGGCGCTCCCGCGCACAAACCTGTGACTCCGTGAAGATGCGGCTCACGGAGCGCGACGCCGGCCGAAGGCCTCCTCCAGTGCCTGGACGAAGTGCCGAACCTTGGCCGGCACATACGGAGCGGGCGCGTAGATGGCGTACACATGGCGCTCGACCGGAACGAAAGGTTCGAGCACGGACTCCAGCCGCCCGGCCCGCAGGTCCTCCTCCACCAGGTAGTACGGAAGGTCCGCAATCCCCAGCCCCCCGAGCGCCGCCTGCCGCAAGGCCAGGGTGTTGTTGAGGTGCACTCGTCCCGCGATGCGCACGGGCGTGGCATGTGACGCGCCCTGCGTGGCTCGGAGCCGCCACGTGTCCACGGGCCGACCCGTGACGAAGATGAGGCAGTCATGGTCCGCGAGCTCCGTGGGCCGCCGAGGCTGGCCTCGCCGTTTCAGATACTCGGGAGACGCGCAGAACACCCTGCGATCCTCATCGAGCCGCCGCGCCACGAAGGTGGCCGGAGGCTGGGCGGTGATGCGGACCCCGAGGTCCACTCCCTCCTGGAGCAGATCCACCTGCCGATCCGAGAACTCGGCATGCACCGCGACCTCGGGAAACCGGCGCTGGAAGGTGAGAATGACAGGCATCACCCTCACCTGCCCCAGCACCGTGGGTGCGGTGATGCGCAGCGTGCCGCGAGGCATGTCCTCCCGGGCCTCGAACTCGCGCTCGATGGACTCGATGACCTCCAGGGCCACGCGGGCTCGCTCGCAATAGCGCGCGCCCGCCTCGGTGAGCTGCACGCGGCGAGTGGTGCGGTGCAGCAGCCGGGTCCCCAGCCGAGCCTCCAGGCGCGTCACCTGCTTGCTCACCGCGGAGGAGGTCAACCCCAACTGCTTCGCTGCCGCCGTGAGAGAGCCTGCGTGCGCGATGGCCACCAAGACGGACATCCCATCGACGGCTTCCCGGTGTTCGACCATTCGTGAATTCTATTCAAGAGTCTTCGTCCCCGGTCGGTCTTTTTCATCCGCAAGGAAAGACGCAGATTGGTGTTCACGAAGGTGATGGCCTTCGAGCCACTTGGAGAACCTCACATGCTCAACACCCAGACCCGGACCGCTGCCTCGACCGCTGCTCCCCAGCTCGCCACGATGGAGGCCCTCATCGTCAGCTCCACCGACACCAAGCGCTTCGAGTCCGTGCGGCGCGATGTCCCCACCCCGGGGCCGAGGGACCTGCTGGTCGAAGTAAAGGCCGTCTCCGTCAACCCGGTCGATACGAAGGTGCGCGACCGGCGGCCCGGCCGGATCCTCGGCTGGGATGCCTCGGGAATCGTCCAGGCCGTGGGCTCGCAGGTGACCCGGTTCCGCGTCGGGGACGAGGTCTACTACGCCGGAGACATCACCCGCGAGGGCACCAACTCGTCGCTCCACGTCGTGGATGAGCGGATCGTCGGCCGCAAGCCGCGCTCGCTCGACCACCTGAACGCCGCCGCCATTCCGCTCACGGCGCTTACCGCCTGGGAGGGCCTGTACGAGCAGCTCGACGTCAAGGAGGGCGGCACGCTGCTCGTCATCGGCGCGGCGGGTGGCGTGGGCTCGCTCGCCGTGCAGCTGGCGAAGCGGTACTCGAAGATGAAGGTCATCGGCACGGCGTCACGCGGCGCCTCGACCGAGTGGGTGAAGAAGATGGGCGCGGATCATGTGGTGAACCACCGCGAGAACCTGCCCGCGCAGCTCAAGGCGCTCGGCTTGGACAACGTGCAGTACATCTTCTGCTGCAACGGCACGGACATGCACTTCGAGGCGATGGCCAACCTCATCGCTCCGCGGGGCCGCATCGTCTCTATCGTCGAGCCGGCGCAGCCGCTGCCGATGGGCTCGCTCTTCTCGAAGAGGGCGAGCTTCTCGTGGGAGTTCATGTTCTCCAAGTCCATGTACCAGACGCCGGATATCGAGTCGCAGCACGACATCCTCAACCGCGTCGGGGAGCTGTTCGACAGCGGCGTGCTGGAGACGACGCTGACGGTGAATGCCGGCAAGCTGACGCCGGCCTCGCTCGCCGAGGCCCACCAGACCGTCGCTTCCGGAACGATGCTCGGCAAGCTCGCGCTGAGCCTGTAGTCCTCGCGCTACAGGCGGGAGAGTCCTTCAGAGGTGAGCCGGAACAGCCCCGGAATCCCATCCGGGGCATGACCGAGCCGAGCCAGCGCCTCGCACTCCGCCGCGTCCGACTCGCGGCACACGAGCGCGAACTCGCGCCAGCCCAGGTTCACCCGCAGCGGCCCCTCTCCCACCTGGAGGGCCAGGCGTTTCCGCTGTTCGGCGGTGAGCAGCCGGGCTCCGTCATGCCCATCTCCCTCCGCCACCGCCCAGAGTCCGCTGAACGTCTCCGCCAGCCGCACCACGCCGCGGTCCACCACCACCGGCCGCACCGGTGCCGACTGCGCTTCCAGGTTGCGCCAGGCGGCTCCATCCACCGCCTCCACAGTCAGCCCGTTGGCTCCCAGCACCGACTCCGGCAGGTAGCGCACGTACTGCGCGTCCTCCAGCACGTAGAACACCTCGAGCCCCGCGGGGCCCGCGCGATGCAGCGCACCTACTGCCTGCGACTCGAAGCCCACGGGCCGCAGCACCGGGCGCAGCTTGTGCTCCAGCGCCACCGCATCGTCGCCCAGGCCCGCGCTCATCCCGCCGAGCTCCGCGGCCAGCTTCTCCACGTGCGCCGCCAGCCCGCTCTTCCCGCCTCGGTAGGCCCCGTAGAGCGAGCCCACGTTCACCCGGGCCACCTCGCCCCCGGCCAGCTTCACCAGCACGTCCCGCCCTTGCAGGCGGAACTTCACCCCCGCACGCCGCAGCGCCGCCGCCAGCGCCGCGTTGAACTCGGGGCGCAGCACCTGCTCCTCCGCGGGCGCATGCGCGGGCATCTCCACCGCCTCCAGCTCCTCCCGCAGGAGCCGAGCCTCCGCATCGAACGGATCCCGCTCCAGCACATCTTTCACGTACTGCTCGGCCCGCCCCTTCTCGCCCCGGCGCAGCGCCAGCACCGCCAGCACCTTCACCGCCTCAGGATCTCCCGGGTTGAGGACCAGCGCCTCACGCAAAACCTCCTCCGCGTCCCCGTGCCGCTCCAACCCAAGCAGGGCTCGCGCCAGCCCCAACCGGACCTGCAAGTCCTTCGGGAAGTCCCGTCGCAACCGTTCCAACAGTGGCAGCGCCTCTCGCTCCGCCTCCGCGTTGACGAGCGCATGCGCCACCGCCAACCACAGCGTGGGCCCCGCACTGCCCGATGCGGCCTCGCGCAGGGCCGTCAGCTCCGCGTCACTCAGGGCCTCGCCCGCCTCCACCTTGCGGCGAAGGCTCTCCAGGTTGGCGCTCACGAGACGACTCTAATCTCCTGAACCGCTCAATGGGTCAACCCATCGGGCCCAACCCCCTCCGGGCCCGCAGGGGGAGTCGAAGGCACCGCCTCAGCCGAGTGCGTATCCGACTGGCTGAGGAAATCATCCAGCGCCCCCACGTCGATCGGCTTGCGGAACACGGCATCCACCAGCGCGAGGTTGGCGCGGTTCTGCCCACGCACGTCCATACCGGTGACGATGGCCAACAGCGCCTCGGGCGTGCGCTTGCGCAGCTCGCGAGCCAGCTCCCATCCCGAGATGTCCGGCATCAGCGCATCCAGCAGCGCCGCGTCATAGCGGCGGCGCTCCCACAACTGCAGCGCCACCTCCGCGCTCTGGGCCACCTGGACGTCATACCCCTCGTCACCCAACACCTCCGCGAGCATCCGCGCGTTGTCCATGTCATCGTCCACCACCAGCACGCGGCGCGTCTGCTGGAAGCGGCGCGGGCCCGTCAGCTGCGCCTCGGCGTGAGCCTCCTCCTCATGGGCCGCGCGTGCCCTCGGCAGCCGCACCACGAAGACCCCGCCCTTGCCTCCCTGTGCGTTCTCCACCGTCAGCTCGCCGCCCCAGCGCTGCACCTGGGCTCGAAGCACCGCGAGCTGCAACGCGGCCTGGGGGGCCCCCGCCTCCCGGTTGAGCGGATCGAACATCCGCGACAACTCCTCCACCGTGTACGGCCGGCCCTGATCCTGGATGCGCAGCACGAGCCGCTCCGTCCCATCGGCCTGGGTCGTCAGCTCCAACCGTCCGCCCTGCTCCATCCGGTCCCGAGCCGCCAGCAGCAAGCTCACGACCAGCTCGCGCAGGAACCCCGCATCCGCCCGGATGGCTCCGGGGTCTCCCAGGTGCAGCTCCAGCGTCACAGGGTGCTCACCCCGCTCCAGCTCGCCGCGCGCCAGCTCCATGGACTCGCGCACCGCATTGTCCAGCGACACGTCCGAGAGCACCTCCTCGGTGCGCTGCACATTGAACTCCTGCAGCCTGGCCACCAGCTCGCCGATCTGCCCCACCGTCCGATCCAGAGCGTCCAGGTGCTCGGGCTTGAACTCGCGCCGCAGCAGCGTGATGCGCAGCCTCAGCACGTTGAGGAAGTTGTTGAGCGCATGAGCCGCTCCGCTGGCCAACTGCCCCAGCGCCTGGGCTCGGGTGCGCTGCAACAACCGCCCCTGCAGCCGGCGCAGCTCATCGTGGGCGTTCATCAACTCCTTGGCCTTCGTCGCCGCCTCGGTCCGATCCGTGAGCGTCTGGATGACGCCGGCCAGCTCGCCACCCTCCTCCCAGATGGGCGTGGCGCTCATCTCCAGCCAGGCCTCGCCACCACCGGGACGCTCCACCACCATCATCACCCCGCGCACCGGCCCGCGTTCCTTGATGGCGCGCATGAAGGGCATGTCCGTCACACGGAACGACTCGCCCGAAGGGTGGTGCGCCTTCACCTGCGCCAGCACCGGCACCAGCGAGTTCACCGCCCGGGCCCCCACCACCGAGCGCATGGGCACGCCGATGAGGCGGCTCACGGGCGGCGTGGCGAACGAGACGCTCCCATCCTCCTCGGCCAGCAGGATGCCCACGTCCATGTGGTACAGGATGGACTCCATCACCGCGGCCTCGCGGAAGCGCACCTCCTCCGTCCTCAGCACGCGCGCATACGAGGCCTGGGCCGACGCGTTCGCCTCCCCCACCAGCTCGGTGATGAACTCCGCCACCTCCGGCTCCAGCTCGCCCCCGTGCCGGCGGGTGTAGACGCGCAGCAGCACCTCCTCGAGCGCCTTGAACTCGCGCACGAGATCCTCGGGCTCGAAGCGCTGGTCGTACCGGAAGGCTCCGTGCGGACGCACCACCTCCGGCCAGAGACTCAGCACGTCGTCGGGCCGATCGGTGAGCAGGCGAGCCAGCTCGTCCAGCATCCGACGCAGCGGGGCGCGCAAGTCCCTGCCAGGCAGATCCAGCTCGTACAGTTCTTCCCGGAGGCGCTTGGCCCACAGGCGCGCCAGCCGCTCGCGCTCCTCATGGACCAGGGTGGCCAGGGCTTCGATGGTCTCGTTGGGCTTCACGTCAAGGCTGCAAGGTGGGCACGGCAGGCAACCATGGCCAGCCCGTGCAGGCAGGCAGGCGAGCCGCTCGGGCTCCGTCCCCTACGCAGGACCCACCGTGCCCCTTAACGTTGAGCGTCAGGGATGCGAGTCAACGAACGCGAAAAGAACGGGCTCGAGACGCTCACGCTCTCCGACTCGGCCATGGCGCAGCTCTACCGGGGCGAGCTGGGGCGCTCGGACAAGTGGCGCACGCGCCTGGACACCACCACCAACTGGGCGCTGACCACCACGGCCGCCGTCATCTCCTTCGGCTTCGCCAGCCCCACCAGCCCCCACGTGACGTTCCTGGTGGGCATCTGGATGGTGATCTCCTTCCTGCTCATCGAGGCCCGGCGCTACCGGTACTACGACTTGTGGAACCGGCGCGTCCGCCTCCTGGAGGACGGGTACTGGGCTCCCATCCTCCGCCACGAGCCGGTGGACCCCGACGCCCTGCGCGAGCTGGCCGCGGAGATGTCCCGCCCACAGATCCATCTGTCGCTGTTCTCGGCCATCTCCACGCGCCTCAACCGCGCCTATGGCCCCATCCTCATCGTCCTGCTGCTGAGCTGGTTCGTGAAGGTGTACAGCCACCCGGTGCCTCCCACGTCCTTCCGCGCCTTCGTGGAGCGCGCCCACGTGGGCCCCGTGTCCGGCGGTGTCGTGATGGGCATCATCGGGATGATCTCCCTGCTGGCTGCCTACCTGTTCGTCTCCTCGTACTTCGTCCGCGCGCCGCTGGGCGAGCTCCGTCCCCGGAGGCGCACCCGCCGCTCCGCCCTGCTGGAGTCGTTCTACCGCCCCTATGCCGTGCGCCGGCCTCGCCGCAGCCGCCCCCCGCAGGCCACTCGCCCGCCTGCCGGGACGCCTCCGCTCACGCCCCCGCCGAACTGAGGGCGGAGCCTGGATCCGCCTCCCCGTCCAGGTAGCGAAAGACCCTCTCCCCACAGCCAGGGACGAGGGCTCCTTGTGGCTCCCATCAGTCCCACCGCGAGGGAAGGCGTTTCCTCCTTCCGGGACCCGGTCTTTTGTGGCTTGAATCCGGCCCCATGGCGAATCGCACTGTCACGGTCATCAATGGCGACGGAATCGGCCCCGAGGTGATGGCGGCCACCGTCCGGGTCCTCGAGGCGCTCAAGCTGCCGCTCGAGTTCGAGTACAAGGACGCTGGAGCGGAAGTCATCGCCAAGTACGGCACCAACCTCCCGCACGAGACGGTCGAGGCGGTGCTGCGCAGCGGCGTGGCGCTCAAGGGCCCTACCGGCACCGTGGTGGGCGGCGGCATGCCGTCGGCCAACGTGGGCCTGCGCAAGCGCTTGGATCTGTACTCCTCGCTGCGCCCCGTGAAGAGCGTGCCCAACGTGAAGACGCGCTACGAGAACGTGGACCTCATCGTCGTGCGCGAGAACACCGAGAGCCTCTACGCCGGCCTGGAGCACATCATCGTCCCCGGCGTCGTCGAGTCGCTGAAGATCATCACCGAGAAGGCCTCCACCCGCATCGCCCGCTTCGCCTTCGAGTACGCCAAGAAGAACGGCCGCAAGAAGGTGACGTCCGTCCACAAGGCCAACATCATGAAGTTGTCGGACGGCCTCTTCCTGGACTGCACTCGCAAGGTGGGTCGCGAGTACCCGGAGATCCAGTACGAGGAGGTCATCATCGACAACTTCTGCATGCAGCTCGTCAAGGATCCGACGCGCTACGACGTGCTGGTGATGGAGAACCTCTACGGCGACATCGTCAGTGACTTGTGCGCGGGCCTGGTGGGCGGCCTGGGCGTGGTGCCGGGCGCCAACATCGGCGAGCGCACCGCGGTCTTCGAGGCGGTGCACGGCACGGCCCCCGACATCGCGGGCAAGGGCATCGCCAACCCCACGGCGCTGCTGATGTCCGCGGTGATGATGCTGGACTGGCTGGGCATGGGCGACGAGTCCAAGCGCATGCAGAACGCCATCCAGAAGGTCTACACCGAGGGCAAGGCGCGCACCGGAGACCTGGGTGGCGCCGCCAGCACCCGCGAGTTCACCGACGCCATCATCGCGGCACTGTAGCCCGCGCTGAAACACCTTTCCGGCTCGGACGTCTGTGGGGACATGCGAAAACTCACCCTGCTGTTCACTCTCGCGGCGGCCACCCTGGGGACCGCTGCTCTCGCGGAGCCCGTCATGTCCTTCTTCGAATTGAAGACGAACCGCCTCAACGGCCAACCGGCCAACCTCTCGGACTACAAGGGGAAGGTGCTCCTGGTGGTGAATACCGCCTCCGAGTGCGGCTACACGCCCCAGTACGCCGGGCTGGAGAAGCTCTGGGGCGCATACAAGGACAAGAACGTGGTGGTGCTGGGCTTCCCCTCCAATGACTTTGGCGGACAGGAGCCGGGCTCGTCGCAGGAGATCGCGAAGTTCTGCGAGCTGCGCTTCAAGGTCTCCTTCCCCATGTTCGAGAAGGTGAAGACGAAGGGTGACGGCCAGTCCCCCGTCTACGAGTTCCTCGCGCGCAAGCACGGCGCGCCCAAGTGGAACTTCCACAAGTACGTGGTGGGCAAGGATGGCCAGGTGAAGGCCGCCTTCCCCAGCTCCGTCGAGCCTGACAGCGCCGAGCTGAAGAAGGCCCTCGACAGCGCCCTGGCGGAGTGATGGCAGGGCAGCGCGAGCTCCTCGGGAAGGCGAGGGACGCGTGGCATCGGGCCCGCCAGCGGTGGTGGATCCGCTGGGGCGTAGACCTGGCGGTGGCGGCCCTCTTGTTCCTCGCGGTGACGGCCTGGCAGACGCGCAATCTGCCCGGCGACGGGACGCTCGCGCCCGACTTCCAGCTGCGCACCCTCTCCGGAGAACAGGTCCGTCTGTCGGACCTGCGCGGCAAGCCCGTGGTGCTCGCCTTCTGGGCGCCCTGGTGCGGGGTGTGCAAGGCCGAGTCCTCCAACCTCTCGGCGGTGCGGCGCATGGTGGGAGACCGGGCCCATGTGCTCACCGTGGCCGTGGCCTACGAGGACGAGGCCGACGTGCGGCGCTTCGTCCAGGAGCAGGAGGCGGACTACCCGGTGCTGCTCGGAGAGTCCGCGCTCCCGCGCTCGCTCCGCGTCGACCGCTACCCCACCACCTTCATCCTCTCTCCCGAAGGCCGCATCGAACAGGCAACCGTCGGCTACACCACGCGGCTCGGCTTGCTGTGGCGGCTGTGGCGCGCCTCCTGAGCAGCCGGGCTTTTGTCTCGTGCGTTGGGGATCGCGATCGTGCTTTTCTGCCCGGAGCAGTCGAACTCCCGAGGTGACGGACGATGCGCGCGGTGGTCTTCGAGCACGATGAGGATACAGGCGTAGGGCTGCTCGGACCGGTGCTGCAGCAGGCGGGCTTCACCCTCGTGAAGCGCTTCCGGACGACGCGCCGCGAGGACGTGGACGCCGAGCTGGTGGTGGTGATGGGCGGCCACATGGGCGTGTACGAGGCGGATCAGCACCCCTTCCTGCGCGAGGAGATTGCCCTGCTCTCCGAGCGGCTCGCCAACGAGCGCCCCTGCCTGGGCATCTGCCTGGGCGCCCAGATGCTGGCGGCCGCCGCCGGCTCGGAGGTGTTCCTGGGCAAGAACGGGCTCGAAGTCGGAGCCCTCCCCGTGCGGTGGACCCAGGACGGACAGAAGGATCCGGTGATTGCCGGAGTGCGCCCCAAGACGGTGATGCCCCACTGGCACCAGGACACCTTCAAACCCGTGGAGGGAGCCACGCTGCTGGCCTCCACCGATCGGTACACGCAGCAGGCGTTCCGGCTCGGCAAGAGCTACGGCTTCCAGTTCCACATGGAGCTGGCCGCCGTGGACCTGGAGCGCTGGCTCAACAACTCCAGCGATGCGCTCACCCAGCGCGGCAAGGATGTGACGGAGCTGCGGACCCAGCTCCCCAAGCTGAAGGCCGCCGAGGCGGAGATCCTCGAGCTGCAGCACCGCGTCGCCCACCACTTCGCCAGATTGGTCCGCTGAGAGGAGCCGGACATGGCCACGGGCTGGCTGGGGACGCTGGGACTGGGGCTCACCTTGATGACCGCGGCCGCTCCGCCGCGAGTCGAGCTGCCGAAGGGGGTGTGCAGCCCACATGGGGCCTGCATCACCTTGCGCGAGCAGGAGCGCACCTCGGACGGAGCCATGGTCCTTCGCATGGAGGAGAAGCTGCCTCGCCGGTTGGAGGGAGCCTTCGGACAGTGGCTCGCCTGGCCCATGGAGCCCGAGCGCCAACGGCAGTTCGTCCTTCGCGCGGCGGACCTCCATGAAGTGCTGACCACCCCCGCGGGCCACTTCGAGCTCTTCATCCCCGCGCTGACCCTTGTGCGCCGCACGCCTGCCGAGGCTCCCGCGCCGCTGGTCCATGTCTCCTTCGATCCGGCCGAGAAGGGCCCCTTGAAGGCGGTCGTGAACGAGGTGGTCGCTGCCGCCGAGACACGCGGCCTGCTCACCCCAGAGCAACAGCAGGTCCTCACGGCACGACAAAAGGCGCTCGAAGGACGGCTGCCCGAGCTGGTGCGCACGATGGAGTCCTTCCGCGCGCGCCCAGCGGACCCCAAGATGCGAGAGACCTTCCTCGCGACCCTGCTCGCCTTTCCGGGCGAGGAGCTGGACCTGGGCTCGCGAGCCATCGCTCCCGAGACCTTCCTCACCGCGGCCCAGCGCACCGCGCTGCGAAAGGCGGGCTATGAGGTGGAGGGCCGACGCTGGCTGGAATACTCCGTTCCCACGGGGCTCGCATACCGGCTCCACGTCCAGGCCTGCTCGCTGGAGCAACTCGTGCGCGAGTGGAACGCCGGGCTGCGCGGGCCGGGCACGGGCATCGAGGACCTTCCCCGCCCCGGGCTCGAGTTCGACCGCGCCCATCGCCACGATGACGTCAGCTTCACCCTCGAGGTGCACAACGACACGGGCGTCACACGGATGGAGCAGGTCCTCCAGAAGCTGCTCTCGTTCCCTGGCGTGCGTCGGGCTCCAGGACCTCCCCTGCCGCCTCCGCGCTGAAGGCGCCACGGGCTTTCGGCTCCTGCCCCGAGGCCGCGCGCAGCCGCATGACGAGTCCTCGCAGGACGGGATCCGCGAGGGACTCCGGCTCCTCCTCCTGCTCCGCGAAGCGGGCCTGAGCGGCCTCATGGCCGCCCCGCACGGCCTCCACCGCGTCACAGGCGGCCAGCAGATTCTCCTGTTCGAGCACGAGCCGGCGCAGCGCCTCCGCGCCTCCAGCTCCACGCACCTGCCCGCGCAGGCGTCCCGCGAGCGCGACGTGCCACTCCGCATGCCTCGCCACCAGCGCAGCTTCGCCGCCCAGGGCCTGAAGCCGCTCGGCGGCGTACTGGCGAATGCTCTCGTACATCATCAGGCGCCCTTCGCCGCCGGGCCCGTCCACCTCCTGATCTCGCACGAGCGAACGGGCTCGCAGTGACTGGAGCACCTCCCTCACGCTCGCGGATCCGGGAGGCAACTCGAGCACCGCCTCGGCCGCCTCCAGCGTGAAGCCCCCGCGGAACACCGAGCACTGAGCCAGCACGGCCCGCTCGGCCGCATCGAGCAGGTTCCAGGACCAGTCGATCGCGCCCCTCAACGTGGCCTGCCGCCCAGAGGCATCCCGCCGTCCGCTCCTCAAGAGCTCGAACCGGCGCGACAGCCGCTCTCGGAGCTGGCCCACACCCAGGACTCCCGTGCGCGCCGCCGCCAGCTCGATGGCCAGGGCAATACCGTCCAGCCGGCGGACGATCTCCACCACGTGTGGAGCCTCCTCCACCGTCAGCTCGAAGTGCCCCCGCACCTCCCGCGCCCGCTGAACGAAGAGGCGCACCGCCTCCGAGCGGGCAATCACCTCCAGCCGCGTCTCCCCCGCCGCTGGCAGCGGCAGCGGCCCGAGATCCATCACACGCTCCGCGGTCAGCCCCAGCTTCTCCCGCGTTGTCACCAGGAACCGCGCGCGAGGCGCGAGCACCCGCCAACGCTCCAGAGCCCCCATTGCAGCGCGGGTGGCCTGCTCCAGGTTGTCGAGGATGATGAGCACCTCGCCAAAGTCATTCAGGGCCAGGCCCAGCGACTCCACCCGATCTCCCGCCTCCTCCTCGCGTGCCAAAGAGAGGCCCAGTGCCTGGGTGACAGCGAGGCAGAGCGCGGCCGTGTCCCGCACCTGCTCCAGCTCGCACAGCCACACCCCACCTTCCCAGGCACACGACTCCTGCTCCAATCCCCCCAGGTAGGTCGCCAGCCGCGTCTTCCCCATGCCTCCCGGACCCAGCAGGGTGACGAGCCGACTCCCTTCACGGAACCACCGCCGCAGTGTCTCCAGCTCGGAGCTCCGGCCGATCAGATCCGACTGCACCGCGGGCACGTTGCCCTGCCGCTCGCGAGGCGCCAGCGGCATGCTGAACCGGCGCTCGGACAGCGCCGTGGGCAGCACCTCCACCAGCGAGACAGGACTGCCGAGGCCTCGGAGCCGGAACGCTCCCAGCGGGCGAACCGCGTGCGGGCCCAGCTCCTCCTCGGAGCTCCGCGACCAGGCCTCACCGCTCACCAGCACCTGGCCGCCATGCCCCGCCGCCACCACGCGCGCCGCCGTATTCACCGCGCTGCCCAGATAGTCCACCCGGCCACCGCGCCCCTCCACGCGCAGCTCCGGCTCGCCCACGTGCACGCCCATGCGGACCCGGAGGCCGCGGTGCAGCAGGCCTCGAGGCCCCAATTCCTCCGCCGCCTCGGGCTGCGCGAGCAGTTCCTCCGGCCACGGGGCCTCCAGCAACGCCTTCTGCGCCTCCAGGCACCAGCGCACCGCGCGCCCGGCGGACGCGAACGCGACCATGAAGGAGCCGCCCTGGGTCTTCACCTCATATCCACCGTGCCGTTCCAGCAGCCCGCGAAGCACCTCTTCCTGGAGCTCCAACGCCTTCCGCATGGCCACGGCACAGCGCTCCCAGAGCCGGGAGGCACTCGGCACGTCCGTGAAGACCAGTGCCACCGTCCCGGCCGGAGGCTCGACGCAGCGCGAGGGGCGCACCGAGTCCACAACTCCCTCCTCTGATGATGAAGACACCTCACCCATCGCCCGCCCCCACCTCTCGTCCTGCCGCAACAGAGGTATTGCCTGGGAGCACCCCGCGCACCTGCCCTGCCACATCAACCGTTGAAAGTGATCACACTCCGCCACACACCGTGTGTGGGACTCCCCAATTTCCCTGCGGTGCGCTCAACACTCCCCAACCCCTGGGACGAGGAGGAGTGTCAGCCAGGCGAAAGCCGCGGCAGCTCGAACCCGTACGACGACTGCCTGCTGGACCGCGGCGCCTGCCCGTGAACTCCGGCTCGGGCAGGTAACCGGCAAACCACTGAAAACACATGGCGGGAGAGTGGGATCCGTGTGTCCTGGTACTGGGTCAGCTCACACCCTCCGTGTACCTGAAATCCAACGTTCGACCCCTCTGAGCTCCCGTTTACCGAGAGCTGGGTCACCAGAGCTTCAACTGGTTCACGGATTACCCATGTACCCCTAGCTTTCTCGGTTTTTGGTAATTACCTTATTTATAGGCTTTCGCTGCGATTACCGCGATTGCCTGACTCAGGAGCTTTTCCGACTGCACCTCACTTCGACTCACCCAGCGCAGGAGAGGGACACATGCAGACGACACAGGCCAGCCAGGAACTCCACCTCCAGAACGGAACCTGCGAGCAGTCGCATCCCCCCCTGAAGTCGCATGTGGTTCCCCCCTTGCTGATGCTGGTGGTGTCGCTGGCCACCGGCTGCGGCCTGGCGGAGGAGCCCGGCTCCAACTGGGAGCCCGAGAACCAGCTCCAAGAGGTGGAGGCGGACAACGGCCTGTCCGTCAACGGCCTGTCCGTCAACGGCCTGTCCGTCAACGGCCTGTCCGTCAACGGCCTGTCCGTCAACGGCCTGTCCTCCACCAGCTTCCAGTCGTGGTTCCAGGGCAACACGGCGCAGACCGATACCGTGATGCGCTACCTGGTGCTCTGCGCGGCGCCCGAGGGCCAGACACTCGTGTACACGGATCCCAACACCGGGAAGACGTACACCTGGGGCGGTGAGCTGGGCCTGGCTCCGGGCTGGGCCAGCGGCCTGCCGGCCACGGTCGCCGAGCAGCAGGTCGTCTCCGCGTGCCTGGCCGCGCACGTCAACAAGTACGGCGCGCACATCTCCATCTCCGTGCTGGGAGCGACGGGCGAAGGGAAGACCATTCCCTATAACTCGCTGGAGCTGAGCACCCACTCGCGCCGGGAGGCCTGCCTCTTCGGCAACCTCTTCTCGGGCCAGGGCATCTATGTGGGCAACGATGGGGGCGCGCTCACCGACAGCCAGAGCTCCACGCGCGCGTGCACCCTCGGGGGCCTGGGCACCTCCCGCGGCACCGACTGCGGCCCGCTGGTGCAGGTCGGCACCTGCGACACCTACTGCACCCTGGATTCGTCGGGCACCTACTACACCTCGTGCACCTACAACGGCGTCACGTACCAGCCGCTCACCACCCGGCTCAGCCCCCAGGACATCTACGAGTGTGGCGACGGCATCTGCCAGCTCACCGAGAGCTGCGGGACGTCGAACAAGTACAACAGTTGCCAGGCGGACTGCGGCTCCTGCAACTGAGCCCTCTGCCTCCTGTTCGCTCCGCCCGGAGCGCTGGGCCGCTTCTCCCTCGTGTGCGTTCGCGGTACGGTCCTCCGCCTCAGGGGAGCGAACATGAGCAGGGCCGACGACTTCCAGAGACAGGGCTACCTCGTGCTGCCGGGCTTCGCTTCGGCGGAGGCGTGCGACGCCCTGAAGGCTCGGGCCGAAGAGCTGGTGGCCGGCTTCCAGCCGGAGAAGATCTCCATCTTCACCACCCACGAGCAGACGCGGACTTCAGACGAGTACTTCCTCTCCTCGGGAGATCAGATCCGGTTCTTCTTCGAGGAGGGCGCCTTCAAGCCGGACGGCACGCTGCGCCAGGACAAGGCGCTGTCGATCAACAAGATCGGCCACGCGCTGCATGACCTGGAGCCACGCTTCGACCGGTTCTCCCGCGCGCCGGAGCTGGCGGAGCTGGCGCGAGAGCTGGGCGTGAAGCAGCCGCTGCTGCTCCAGTCCATGTACATCTTCAAGCAGCCGCACATCGGCGGCGAGGTGAACAGCCACCAGGACTCGACGTTCCTCTACACGGACCCACCCACGTGCCTGGGCTTCTGGTTCGCGCTGGAGGACGCCACGCTGGAGAACGGCTGCCTGTGGGCACTGCCCGGCGGCCACGCGCTGGGCCTGAAGAAGCGCTTCGTGCGCGCCCCCGGAGGCGGCACCGCCTTCCGGGTGTTGGACTCCACGCCGGTGCCCGACAAGGGCTTCGTCCCGCTGGAGGTGAAGAAGGGCACGCTGGTGGTGCTCCATGGGCTGCTGCCCCACAAGAGCGGAGCCAACACCTCCCCGAAGAGCCGCCACGCGTACTCGGTGCACCTCGTCGACGGCACGGCCAGCTATCCCGAGGACAACTGGCTGCACCGCTCACCGTCCATGCCCGCGCGCGGCTTCTGACCCCCGTGGCTGGCTCAGGCCGGGGCCCGCGGCGCCGTGTGCACGTTGGCCCGCTGGGGGAAGGGCACGAAGAAGCTCTTGAGCCCGTAGGCGGCGAAGGCCGCCAGCAGGTCCGGTCTCAGGAACGCCTCCATGCCGCGGCGCATGTGCATCACCTCGTAGAACTGCCGGCACGCCAGCGTGTTCACCGAGGTGAAGTCGATCAGCGTCCCGAAGCCCCAGTGCAGCAGCCCCAGGCCTGGGTAGCGCTGGCCCTCGGCCTGCGGGTACTTCAGGTCCATGGTGGTGCCCATGCGCCAGGGGATGGACAGCAGCCGCGCCAGCTTGTTCTGGAAGTCTCGCGCCAGCCCCTTGAGCGAGCCCGGCGACACCTCCGCCTGCCGGCCCACGGTGTCCCCGAGCAGCTTCGCGCTCAGGCTGCACACCGTCATCCCCTGTCCGTACACGGGGTTGAGGGCGCACACCGCGTCCCCGAGGACGACGAAGCTCTCCGGGAAGCGCTCCATCCGCTCGAAGTGCAACAGCCGGCTCGAGGGAATCTTGTGCATCACGGCCTCGGTGAGCGGCCGGGCCTCGCGAATGGCCTCGTAGATGTCGGGCTTGGGCAGCTGACGCGCGAACTCCAGGAAGCCCTCGTCCGTGGTGGGAGGGTGGTCTCCGAAGTAGCCGTGGAGCGTGACGAGCCAGCGCCCGCCCTCCACGCGCGCGATGAAGCCGCCGCGCTGCTCCTCCGGCGCGCGGGGGAACACGGCCATCATCTTCCAGTCCCCCCGGTACTGGGCGGGAGGCTCGAAGAACCGGCTGGTGTAGGCCAGCTGCAGGCCGATCTTCTCCTCCTCGGGCCTGCCGTAGCCCAGCGCCTCCAGCCAGTTGGCCGCGCGCGAGCCTCGGCCCGCGGCGTCCACCACGAGGTCCGCCGCGAGCAATTCCTCGCCCTCGGCCGAGCGCACCTTCACCCCGGTGACGCGGGTGCCCGCCTCATCCAGGAGCAGCCCTTCCACCGAGCAGCCCGAGCGCAGCTTCACCTGACGCAGCGCGGAGACGCGGCCGCGCACCTTCCACTCGAGCCAGGTGCGCGTGCAGAGAATGAGCTCGATGCCGCTGTGGTAGCGCGGCTTCCACGAGCCCGACGTGTACCAGGCCGCGTCGCGGCCCATGTCCATCCTTTCTCCACCCTCGGCGTACATCTCCCGGACGAGCCCCGGGAAGAGGGTGTCGAGCACCTGGAGCCCCGCATCCAGCAGCCCGTGCGCATGGCGTCCCTGCGGCACCCCTTTGCGCGCCTCGGGTCCCCCCGTTTCCGGATCCCTCTCGAGGACGATCACCTCCTCGAAAAAATCCGATAACACCCGTGCGCCCAAGAGGCCCGCCATGCTGCCACCAATGATTACGGCCCTGCCAAATCGCATCGTGTTTCGCATGAACTCCCCCCTGGAGTGTGAGACACCCGCAAGGCTACGACATCCCGCTGCACGAGGAAGGGCTCTATACGTCCGACCTCCTGCGTCGTATTCCCCTCGGGGCGAAGTGTGGGCCCCTCCCCTACCGGCAGCACCCTCAGGAAGCGGCCCGACATCCCGGCAACACTGATAAACCCGTGTTTTGATTTTCTCTCTGAAATGACTCTCGCCCCGGCTTCTCGCTCACCAGGCACGCTCCGTGTAGTCCTTGCGTATTGCATTTGTTTCATCACCTGGGGGTCCACGTGGGCAGTGGCCAAGGTGGCGCTGGAGGATCTGCCCCCGCTGCGTCTGGTGGGAGTGCGGATGCTGGTGGCGGGGCTGGTGCTGCTGCCGTTCTCCCACGCGCAGGGCGGAGCGCTGGGAGCGCGCACCCTGACGCGCCTCGTCGGCCTGGGGGCGCTTCAGATCAGCCTCCCCTTCGGCCTGATGTTCGTCGGACAACAGTGGATCCCTTCGAGCTGGTCCGCGCTCATCTTCTCCACGTACCCGGTGTGGGTGCTGCTGGTGGGGCGCGCGCTGCTGCCGGACCAGTTCCTCACGCCGCGCAAGCTGCTGGCCGCGGCGCTCGGGGTGGCCGGGGTGGTGGCGCTGCAGTACGCGCAGCTCGGCTCCGCGGCGGTCTCTGGCCCGGGCATGGTGGGCGGCCTGTTGATCCTGCTGTCCGCGGTGTTCTGCGCGGTGGCCAACGTGCTGCTCAAGAAGCACATGGGGCATGTCCAGCCCCACCTGCTGGTGTGCGTGCAGACGCTGACGGGCGCCCTGCCCCTGCTGGCGGCCTCCCTCCTGCTGGAGGCTCAGGCGCCAGCACATTGGACGCCGCGCGCCGTCTTCTCCCTGCTGTGGCTGGCGTTGGGCGGCACGGTGATGACGTACCAATTGCTGTACTGGCTGCTGCCGCGCATCTCCCTGTCAGCGCTGGGAGCCATGGCCATGCTGGACACGCTGGTCGCGGTGGTGCTGGGGGTGGTGTTGCTCCATGAGCCGCTGACGGCGTCCGTGCTGACCGGTGGAGCACTCATCCTGTCAGCCGCAGCCCTGGCCAACCTCGCTCCGCCCGAGGAGCCTCCGGCGGAGCAGCCCAAACCCTCTCAGCCGCTCTCAGGGTGAGTGAAACCCATTCAAGGAGTCAGAGTCTGCCTTGACTCATGCGGTGTTCAGGCATTGTCCACTTGTGGATGTAATTCACAGCATGGTCACATTGCTGCTCCAACCATGGCGGTCGAGGCGAGTCGCCACCGGCTCCCAGGCCCATCCACACCTGCATGCTCACCATTCCTGGCTACACCCTTCGAGGCGCCATCAAGGCCACGGGGACGAACCTGCTGTTCCACGCCGTGCGCGATGCCGACGGCCTGGCGCTCATCCTGAAAACACCCATGGTCGCCTCCCCGGGACCGCGCGAGCGCGAGCGCTACCGCCGCGAGTTCGGCATCCTGCAGCGGCTCCGAGACGTACGCGGAGTAACGCGCGTCCATGCCTGCGAGCAGATCCAGGACCGGCCGGTGCTGCTGTTGGAGGAAGTCGAAGGCAACCCGCTGTCTGAGATTACCGGCCAGCCGCTCGAGCCCATCCGGGCCGTGGAGCTGGGAATCTCCCTGGCATCGACGCTCGCGGAGTTGCACCGCCGCGGCATCGTCCACAAGGACGTCAAGCCCTCCAACGTCATCCTCACCCCGACGGGAGAGCCGCGGCTCATCGACTTCGGAAGTGCCAGCCTCCAGCTCGTCGAGCACGTGGACGCGCTGCATGGGCCGCTCATCGAAGGGACGCTGGCGTACATGTCCCCGGAGCAGACCGGGCGCATGAACCGCTCGGTGGACTACCGCACGGACCTGTACTCGCTGGGCGTCACCCTCTATGAGCTGTTCACGGGCAGCCGGCCCTTCCACGGACGCGATGCGCTGGAATGGTTCCATGCCCACATGGCGCTGGCGCCTCCTCCACCCCTGGATCGGGTGCCGAACCTGCCGCCGGTGCTGGCAGCCATCGTGCTCAAGCTGCTGGCCAAGGTGGCCGAGGAGCGCTACCAGAGCGCCGAGGGGTTGAGGGCCGACCTCGTGCGGTGCCGGGAGAATCTGCTCCGGGGCGTGCAGGAGGACTTCCTGCCTGGGCTGTATGACGTGCCCACGCGCTTCCAACTGCCACAGCGGCTCTATGGGCGCGACACGCATGCCGCGGCCCTGCTCCAGGGCTTCGAGCGTGTGGCCCGCGAAGGCCGGCCGGAGCTCATCCTGGTCCGCGGCTACTCCGGCAGCGGCAAGTCCTCGGTGGTGCACGAGCTGCACAAGCCGGTGGTGCGCCAGCACGGCTTCTTCCTCAGCGGCAAGTTCGATCAGTTCCAGCAGGACATTCCTTATTCCACGCTGTCCCAGGCCATTCGACAGCTGACGCAGCAGTTGCTGTCGGGGACGGACGAGGAGCTGGCGCGTTGGCGCGAGCACCTGCTCGAGGCGTGGGAGGGGCAGGGCCAGGTGCTCGTGGAGGTGGTACCCCAGCTGGAGCTCGTCGCCGGCAAGCAGCCCCGCGTGCAGGAGGTGTCGCCCGTCGAGGCGCAGCACCGCTTCAACCGGATCTTCCGCAAGTTCCTCGGCGTGTTCGCCAGCCCCGAGCGTCCGCTGGTGCTGTTCCTCGACGACTTGCAGTGGGCGGACCTGGCCAGCCTTCAGCTCCTTCAGCACCTGCTCACCCACCCGGACACGCCGCCGGTGCTGTGGATTGGCGCCTACCGCGACAACGAAGTGAACCGCTTGCACCCGCTGGTGCTGACGCTGGATGAGCTGCGCAAGTCCGGCGCGAGGATGAGCGAACTCCAGTTGGAGCCGCTGAGCGCCGAGGAGGTGCAACGGCTCGTGAGCGACACGCTCCCCGGTGCGACCGCTGCTGTCATCGAGCCTCTGGCGGCGCTCGCTCGGGAGAAGACGGGCGGCAACCCCTTCTTCCTGCTGCAGTTCCTCCAGCGGCTCAACCAGGACGGCCTGCTCACCCGGACTCCCGAGGGCTCATGGCGCTGGGATGCCGAGGGCGTGCGGGCCAAGGACTACTCGGACAACGTCGTCGACTTCATGGTGGGCAAGCTGCGCCAGCTCCCGCTGGGTACGCAACAC
Source organism: Hyalangium versicolor (assembly GCF_020103695.1). Taxonomy (GTDB): domain Bacteria; phylum Myxococcota; class Myxococcia; order Myxococcales; family Myxococcaceae; genus Hyalangium; species Hyalangium versicolor. Next base: position 13,530 of record NZ_JAHXBF010000032.1, on the reverse strand, counting down.
CTGCTGCGGCTGGCGGCGTGCGTGGGGAACACGTTCCCGCTCCAGCTCCTGCACGTCATCTCCGACATGTTGGATGCTCCCGAGGTGGAACAGGGCCTGGAGGCCGCGCTCCAGGAAGGGCTTGTGACGAGCGCGGGTCCGGAGCAGTACCGCTTCCTTCACGACCGCATCCAGCAGGCGGCCCACGCCCTCATCCCCACGGAGGAGCGCCAGGGGCTCCACCTGCGGATCGGCCGCTTGCTGCTGCAGACGCTGTCATCGGAGCAGGCGCGGGAGAACCTCTTCGATGTGGTGAGCCAGCTCAACGCTGGCATGGAGCTGATCACCGACCCCGAGGAGCGCCTCCGGGTCGCGAAGCTGAACGCGGAGGCGGGGTGGAAGGCGCAGGCGTCCACTGCGTTCCGCTCCGCGGTCTCGTACCTGGCCACGGCCTTCCAGCTCCTGCCGGGAGACCCCTGGGAGACGGCGCACGAGCTGGCCTTCCGGCTGCGACTGGATCAGGCCACGTGCGAGGCCATGAGCGGCCATGCCGAGGAGGCGCGCCGGCTGGTGGAGGAGCTGCAGCCCCGGGCGCGAACGAAGGCGGAGACGGCAGCCCTCTACCGCAAGAAGAACGATCTCCATATGGCCGCGGGGGACATCCCGGCGGCCCTGGCCAGCCTCCTGGAGGGGCTGACGCTGGTGGGCATGCCGATGCCCGAGCACCCCACCTGGGAAGAGGTGGCGGCCGCCAATGACGAGGTGTGGAAGCTCATGGAGGGCCGCTCCATCGAGAGCCTCGTGGAGCTGCCGTGGATGAGCGATCCGGACATGGAGGCGGTGATGAGCATGCTGTCCGCGCTGTACGCGCCAGCATTCATCACGGACATCAACCTGCTCGTCCTGCACCTGTGCCGGCTGGTGTCCCTCAGCCTGCGCCACGGCAACACGGCCGCCTCCATCCCTGGCTATGCCTCGTATGGGCAGGTGCTGGGGCCCTCCTTCAAGCGCTATCGCGAGGGCCTCGCCTTTGGCCAGCTCGCGTGCGCGCTCGTGGAGCGCAAGGAGCTGGCCTCACTGCGAGGCGCGGCGTTCTACAGCCTGGAGGTCATCAGCTACTTCACCCGGCCCCTCTCCGAGGCCTTGGAGCACATCCGGCGCGCCTTCCACCACGCGCTTCAGGCGAGCGATTTGCAGATTGCCTGCTACTGCTGCAACCACATCGTCACGGACCGGCTGGCGCTGGGACACGACCTGGAGGAGGTCTACCAGGAGTCGGTGGCGCGGCTGGACTTCGCGCGCAAGGCCAACTTCGTGGACGTGAGGGACATCGTCCACTTCACCCAGCGCTACGTGCAGCAGCTGCGCGGCCTGGCGCCGGGCTTCGGCTCGCTGAGCGGTGACGACTTCACCGAGGAGGAGTTCGAGGCCACGCTGACCCCGGCGCGCATGAGCACCATGCAGTGCTGGTACTGGACGCTGAAGATGCAGGCGCGCTACCTGCAAGGGGCGTACGCGGAGGCGCGCGAGGCCGGGGCGAAGGCCGAAGCGCTGAGCTGGTCCTCCCTGGGCCACATCCAGCTGTTGGACTACCACCTCTTCCGTGCGCTGACGCTGGCCGCCAGCCTGGAGGAGTTGCCCGAGAAGGAGCGAGGCCCGGCCATCGCGGCCATCCGGGCTCACCACCAGCAACTGCTGGAGTGGGTGGGCACCTGCGCGGAGACGTTCCGCGCGCCCGAGCGGTTGGTCTTCGCGGAGCTGTCTCGCGTCACGGGCCAGGAGTTCGACGCCTTCCGGGCCTACGAGGAAGCGCTCTTCTCCGCCCGGGAGAACGACTTCATCCAGCACGTGGCGCTCGCCACCGAGCTCGCGGCGCGCTTCTGGTACGCGCTGCGGATGCCCACGGTCGCGGACACCTACGCGCGCAAGTCCCGGGAGGCCTGGCTGCGCTGGGGCGCTCGCGGGAAGGTGAGGCACCTGGACGAGCAGTGGCCGCACCTGGCGGCCACGGTGCCTTCTGAAGAGACCTTCACGGACACGGACTCCTCGCAGATCGACGCGCTCACGGTGGTGAAGGCGCAGCAGGCCATCTCCGGGGAGATCGTCCTGGAGCGGCTGGCGGACACGCTGCTGCGGGTGGCCATCGAGAATGCGGGGGCGCAGCGGGGCGCCTTGCTGCTACCGCGCGGCGAGAAGCTCACGACGATGGCCATCTCGGACACCGCGGCCACTGGCGCCGCGGTGAGCCTGGACGGGACCGCCCTGCCCTGGACACTCATCACCTATGTCCGGCGCACGCGCGAGCACGTGCTCATCAACGACGCCTCCATTCCCCATCCGTTCTCGGCCGACAACTGGCTGAGTGGCGGAGGAGCCCGCTCCGTGCTGTGCCTGCCGCTGCTGCGCCAGGAGGAGTTCCGCGGAGTGCTCTATCTGGAGAACAGCCTGGCCACGGACGCCTTCACCCCGGCGCGCCTGTCGCTGCTCGGGCACCTGGCCACGCAGGCCGCCATCTCCCTGGAGAACGCGCGGCTGTATGCGGACGTGCAGCGCACCGAGGGCGCGCTGCGCCGGGCGAATGACGAGCTCGAGAAGCGGGTGGAGGAGCGCACGCGAGAGCTCAAGCAAGCGCAGGCGCAGTTGATGGAGACGGCGCGCTCGGCGGGCATGGCCGAGGTGGCCACGAACGTGCTCCACAACGTGGGCAATGTACTGACGAGCGCGGTGATCAACGTGCAGATCATGAGCCAGGCGGTGGAGGCTTCGCGCCTGGGACGGTTGAAGCAGGTGTCCTCGATGCTGGAGGAGAACCGGAATGGGCTGGCCCACTTCTTCACGCACGACAAGCGCGGGGCGCGGCTGCCGGACTATGTCTCGGCGCTGACGGACGAGCTGCACCGTGAGCAGTCGACGCTGAGGGAAGGGCTGGAGGCGATGCGGATGCACATCGAGCACATCCGGGCCATCGTCCAGGTCCAGCAGACCTATGCGCGCAACACGCTGGTGACGGAGGAGTGCGAGCTTCCGCAGTTGGTCCAGGACGCGTTGAGCATCCAGATGCCCGCGCTCAAGCGCCACGGCATCCACGTGGAGCAGAACATTGTCCCGATGGAATCGCGGATCCGGGTGGACAAGCACAAGGTGCTGCAAATCCTCATCAACCTGATCAGCAACGCCAAGAACGCCATGGCGCACCTGCCGGAGGGCCAGCGCAACCTGCACGTACGGCTGGAGGCGCAGGAAGGCGTGGCACGCATCCACGTGGCGGACAACGGGATGGGCATCGCGCCGGAGATCCGGGAGCGGCTCTTCTCGCAGGGCTTCACGACGCGCGAGGGTGGGCACGGGCTGGGCCTGCACTCGAGTTCGCTGGCGGCGCGGATGCTGGGGGGGAACCTCTCGTTGGAGAGCGAGGGCCCGGGCAAGGGGGCCACGGCCACGCTGGAGCTGCCGCTCGTCTAGAAAAACAGCCTGAGTGGAGTGCTACGCTCCGGCACCCATGAGCCGACTTCCTCCTGTTGGAACTGATGAAGCATCGGAGCATTCACCGGAGTGAGCGTGTTCCGCCCTACTGGAAACGACTGCCGCAACCAGTGCCTCCGGGATACAAGAGCCCATGAGGCTCTACCTGGTGGGGGACGTCCCGGATCCGCAGTACTCGGGCTATTACACCACTGATCGCAAGTGGGGCCTGCCCGGTGTTGCCTGCCCGGTATGCCATGCCGTCTGGTCCACGATCGCGGACGCGTACCCCTCAGTGGATCTGTCCCATCTGCCGCCTCAGGAACAAGAGAAGTACCTGGCACGGTGCGAGAATGACTACGCGGAGTTCGAGCGGTTGCGCGAGCAGGTGCGGCCTCTGGTACCTCCAGGAGTCCATCTCTGGCCAGGGACCGGCTTCGGCCCGTTGGACGGCCCAGCCCAGGGAAGCTTCGGCCCCCTCAGCCTCGTTCAGCCCTGGACGCTGCTGATGCAGCGAGAACCTCTGGAGCGCCTGCACGCGGAGGGGCTCAGAGGCCTCAAGGGCTGCCGCACCCAACTGCGCTTTCGCAAGAAGAACCCTCCCGAACTGCTCGAGCTGGAAGTGCTCCCCTGCGGCAGCATTCACCCCGACTGCCTGCCCCCCGAGCGTCCTGCCCCTTGCCCGAAGTGCGGGCGTCTCGGCTGGACGCGCCCTGATGAATCAGAGCTCATCCTGGATGCCTCCACGCTGCCTCAGGACCTGGACCTCTTCCGCCTGGAAGACTTCCTCACCACCCTCATCGCCTCCGAGCGCTTCGTCCAGGCTGTCCGCACGCTGGGCTACGAGCAGGACATCTCCTTCCGAGAACTGCCCGTGCGCGCCTCATAGCATCATCGACTCTTCAACGTCCCGGATCCAAAGCCTCCTCGAACGGGTTCTCAATCCCCAGGCGCAGCATCTATCAGCCAACTGCTACGCTCGGGCGCGCATGAGCCGATTTCCTGGTCGCTGGATGTGGCTGCTGCTGCTGGCTGTGCTGGCAGCATGCGCGGCAGTTCCTTCTGAACAGAGCGAGGGCGCTGGCTGCGAGGTGGCGGCAGCGCCTGTTTCGTTCGCTCAAGCGTGCCAGGAAGAGAGCAGCCTGCTCGCTCTGTGCGACGGGCGGCAGTGCGGGATGTACCCCTGCCGTGAGGTCATGCAACACCTCGCAGCGGGACAGATGGTGCGCACGTGGGGTACGGCCACCCCGCTAACTGGAGTCGGTGGCAGTGCCCAGCGGTACTGGGGCAGTGCGCAGGAACAGCCCTGGGACTCACGCCCAGTGCTCATCATCCCATGGGTTCCCAAGCCCCTGCTTCCCAGTCAGTTGAAGGAACTGGAGGAGACAGCCAAGGAACGGAACAGGCCTCACGAGCAGCACCACGTCTTCCCTCAGGCGTTCAGATCGTGGTTCGCGAGGAAGATGATCAACATCGACAAGTACACGATATGGGACAGCTTCATCCAGCAGAACGCTGGAGCAACTCAGGAAGAGATCTTCCGCTACGCGGGACAGCTTATCTATGAGTTCGAACTGTTCGGTCCGGTAGTGCCGTATTGGAGGAAGGTCCCATCGCCGCCCCCGGGGTATTGAGGAGCCATGCGTTTCTACATGCTAGGGCGAGTCCCGGTCCCTCATGATTCGCCCTACCACACCGATGAGCGCCAATGGGGACTGCCCGGCGTGCGCTGCCCGGTGTGCCATGCCATCTGGTCGATCGCAGGCGATGACTATCCTTCCGTGGATCTGACCCACCTGCCGCCCGTGGAACAGGAGAAGTATTCAGCTCGGTGTGAGGAGGACTACGCGGAGTTCGAGCGATTGCGCGAGCAGGTACGCTCGCTAGTTCCCCCTGGAGTCCATCTCTGGCCAGGAACCGGCTTCGGTCCCATGACCGGATCTGCACGGGGAACATTCGGCCCGCTGGTCCTGGCTCACTCCTGGACGCTGCTGATGCAGCGCGAGCCTCTGGAGCGCCTCCAAGCGAAGGGGCTCCGAGGCCTCAAGGGCTGCCGCGCCCAACTGCGCTTCCGCAAGAAGAACCCTCCCGAACTGCTCGAATTGGAAGTGCTCCCCCGCGGACGCGTTCACCCCGACTGCCTGCCCCCCGAGCGTCCCGTCCCCTGCCCGAAGTGCGAACGCATCGCATGGACGCGCCCTGCTGAGTCAGAACTCATCCTGGATGCCTCCACCCTTCCTCAAAACCTCGACCTCTTCCGCCTGGAAGACTTCCTGACCACCCTCATCGCCTCCGAGCGTTTCGTCCAGGCTGTCCGCACGCTGGGCTACGAGCAGGACATCTCCTTCCGAGAACTTCCCGTGCGTACCTCGTAGTCCCAGTTGCTCGTCAGCTTCCCGGCGCCAAAGCTGCCTCGGACGGGTTCTCAAGGACGACGGCTCATCCCCAGGCGCAGCGCCCATCAATCAACTGCTACGCTCGGGCGCGCATGAGCCGATTTCCTGGTCGTTGGATATGGCTGCTGCTGCCGGCGGTGCTGGCAGCATGCGCAACGGTTCCTTCTGCACAGAGCGAGGGCCCAGGCAGCGAGGTGGCGACAGAGCCTGTTTCGTTCGAGCAGGCCTGCCAGCAGGAAAGCAGCCTGCTGGTGATGTGCGGCGGGCAGCAGTGCGGGCTGTATCCCTGCCGCGAAGTCATGCAGCACCTCGCAACGGGACACGTGGTGCGCACATGGGGCCAGGCTACCCCGCTGGCCGAAGTGGGCGCAGGCGCTCAGCGCTACTGGGGCAGCGCTCAGGAACTGCCCGGGGACTCACGCCCGGTCTTCATCATCCCGTGGGTTCCCAAGCCCTTGCTTCCCAGCCAGTTGAAGGAACTGGAGGAGGCAGCCAAGGAACGCAACAAGCCACACCAGAAACACCACATCTTCTCACAGGAGTTCAGGTCATGGTTCGAGCTCAAGAAGATCAACATCGATGAGTACACGATCCCGCTGGAGCTGACGAAGCACCTGAGCATCCATCGAGGTGCCCAAGGAGGGCCGTGGAATGCAGCGTGGCGGCAGTGGATCCCCAGGCACACCAACGCAACGAAGGAAGAGATCTTCCGGTATGCCGGACAACTCATCTACGAGTTCGAACTGTTCGGGCCTGTAGTGCCCTATTGGAAACGGCTGCCGCAACCAGTGCCTCCGGGATACAAGACCCCATGAGGTTCTACCTGGTGGAGGACGTCCCAGACCGGCGTTACTCGGGGCACCATAGTTATGGAAGCAAGTGGGCGCTGCCCGGTGTGCACTGCCCGGTGTGCCACGCCGATTGGTCTTCCACTGGAGGCTCCTACCCCTCCGTCGACCTGTCTCACCTGCCCCCTCAGGAACAGAAGAAGTATGGGGGATTCCAGGAGGACTACTCGGAGTTCGAGCGGCTGCGCGAGCAGGTGCGCCCGCTGGTGCCCCCTGGAGTCCATCTCTGGCCGGGAACTTCGTTGGGCCCCATGAATGGCACAGCCCAGGGTGAGTTCGGTCCCCTGGTGCTGCACCATTCCTGGACGCTGCTGATGCAGCGCGAGCCTCTGGAGCGCCTCCAAGCGAAGGGGCTCCGAGGCCTCAAGGGCTGCCGCACCCAACTGCGCTTCCGCAAGAAGAACCCTCCCGAACTGCTCGAGCTGGAAGTGCTCCCCCGCGGACGCGTTCACCCCGACTGCCTGCCCCCCGAGCGTCCCGTCCCCTGCCCGAAGTGCGAACGCATCGCATGGACGCGCCCTGCTGAGTCAGAACTCATCCTGGATGCCTCCACCCTTCCTCAAAACCTCGACCTCTTCCGCCTGGAAGACTTCCTGACCACCCTCATCGCCTCCGAGCGTTTCGTCCAGGCTGTCCGCACGCTGGGCTACGAGCAGGACATCTCCTTCCGAGAACTTCCCGTGCGCGCCTCCTAACCCCCCAGGAGCGTGTCTCAATACGAGCGTGTATGCTGTGTTTCACACCCTTCCGGGGAGATGCACCCTGCACGACCCAGCCCTGACTCAGGAAGCGCTCGCCGAGCTCCCGCCAGACATCGCTCAGAGCCCGCTCTTCAACGGTGACCTCGCGCCCATTCCCAAGGCTCGGCGCAACTGGACTACGTACAACTTCGCCGCGCTCTGGATCTCCATGGCGCACTGCATTCCGACCTACATGCTCGCTGGCAGTCTCATCGCCGTCGGCATGAACTGGTGGCAGGCGCTGCTCACCATCGGTCTGGGCAACATCATCGTCCTCGGGCCCATCCTGCTCAACGCGCACCCGGGCACCAAGTACGGCATCCCCTTCCCCGTCTTCGCCCGCGCCAGCTTCGGCACCACCGGCGCCAACATCGCCGCCGTGCTGCGCGCGATCGTCGCCTGTGGCTGGTTCGGCATCCAGACCTTCATCGGCGGCGAAGCGGGCAAGACGCTGATCGAGGCACTCTGGCCCGCCTACGCCCACATCGCCGAAGGCACGACGATCCTCGGCCTCTCCATCCCCAGCGCCATCACCTTCCTCATCTTCTGGGGCCTCAACATCTTCCTCATCTACCGGGGCATGAACGCCGTGCGCGTCTTCGAGAACTGGGCCGCGCCGCTCGTCCTCGTCATGGCCGCGGTGCTGCTCGTCTGGGCCGTCAACGCCGCCGGTGGCCTGGGCCCCATGCTCGAACAGCCCTCCAAGTTCGCCACCGTGGGCGAGTTCTGGAAGGTCTTCATCCCCTCGCTGACCGGCATGATCGGGTTCTGGGCCACGCTCTCGCTCAACATCCCCGACTTCACCCGCTTCGGTCGCGGCCAGAAGGAGCAGATGCTCGGCCAGACCCTGGGCCTGCCCACGACCATGATCGTGTTCTCGGCCATGGGCGTCATCATCACCAGCGCCACCCAGGCCATCCTCCACGGCGTGGACGTAGGCAAGCTGTGGGATCCCATGTTCCTGCTCGGGCAGCTCACCAGCTCGGCGAACGCCATCGGCCGGGATGCGCCGCTCATCGCCTCGGCGGGCACCCGGGCCATCGTGGCCATCATCTCGCTGTTCGGCGTGGCCGTGGCCACCGTGTCCGTCAACATCGCCGCCAACGTGGTCAGCCCGGCCAATGACTTCGCCAACCTCTCGCCGCGCCACATCAGCTTCAAGACCGGCGGCCTCATCACCGGTGTGCTCGGCATCATGATGATGCCGTGGAAACTGCTCGCGAGCGCCGAGTCCTACATCTTCAACTGGCTCGTCGGGTACTCGGCGCTGCTTGGCCCCATCGCCGGCATCATGATCGCCGACTACTGGTTCCTGCGCCGGCGCGAGCTGGATGTGGCCGACCTCTACCGGCCCAACGGGCGCTATGCCGGCACCAACTGGGTCGCCGTCGGAGCACTCATGCTGGGCGTGCTGCCCAACCTCCCGGGCTTCCTCAAGAGTGTGAAGGTGCTCAGCGGCGAGCCCGGCTTCTTCGACGAGCTCTACGTCTACGCGTGGTTCACGGGCTTCATCATCGCCGGAGGCGTCTACCTGGCCGGCATGAGGCTGGCTCCCCGCGCCGAGCCGCAGCCTCCGCCTAGCGCCACGGTGTCATAGCCCATTGTTCTCTGGCTCCCCGCGCCTCCCGGCCTCAGGGGAACCGCCCCAGGCGACTTGCCAGTCGCGCAAGCGCCTTGGGGACTGTCGTTGTCCCCAGATTGAGTGCGGAGGACCACCGTAGGTCAGTTGCGCTGGAGGGCATTCTTCGGGACGACGATGACCACGTCCTTGCAATCGCTATGGATGATGGAGTTCATGTCCCGGTAGTTGTGCGTCGTCTTGCCGTAGTTGCTCCTGCCTCGCCTCGTAGTCGGGGAGCAGTCGTCCAAGCGCCGCCCAGCACTCACTCTTGGGGAGTGGCGGGTAGCGCTTCAGGAGAAGGGGGCGCTGGACGAGGCGGAGGGGCCGCTGGTGCAGTAGTAGGGGCGGCGGGTGGTTCCAGTGCGGGCCTGCCGACGTCCGCTGCAGCAGGCGCGACATCGCGCGGAGGCGCGGGAGAAGGACTGGGTCGGGCACGCGGCGCGGGCACACCGGCTTCCGCTTCTGGAGGCGGCGCGGCCTGCGGCGGAGCCTGCTCGGGCGCTGGAGCGGGCATGGGAGTAGAGGCTGAGGGTGGTTCACCCGCCATCAAGGGAGCTTCCGCCACCACTTCGCCCTGAGGAGTCACCGCGTACGCGTACCACCCATCCAGCACACGCACACGTGGGCCGCCACACCGGTCAAAGCGTTGATGCACGACGACATAATACAATCCTGTCTTCGGATACTTGAAAACAGCGACATTCAATCCCTGCTCGGGGCTGGAACAGCCCGCGAACAGGTCCGGATACGGGTTCCGTTTTATCATCTCGCGGATGGCGGCCGCCGCAGCGAGCGCGGTTCCTGCTTCCACGGATGGGGCAACGAGCTGTGCCTCGCCCTCGGCTGGCCACTCGACTTCTCCCTTCCACGCAGTGGCGAGCGCGGCACATCCGCCAAGTACCGTCGCGAGCAATGAAAGCGTACACACCTTGAGCATTTCTCTTTCCCGGATTCGCCCTCGGCTACGGCCTGCCCGGCAGGGTGACTACTGGCTCAACAACTGCAATGGCTCATGGTCGCACTGCGGTGTGAGACCGAAGCTGTTTTCACATCAGCCATGTACCGGGAGCGAGCCCCCTTCGCAGCTGCCTCCGCGACTGCGGGCCCGTCCCGGGTACGTGGTGTGCTCTGTGCCCAAGCAAGCGCCTGTCGGCACACCGGGTGTGGTTCTCATCCTGAGCAGGGAAGCCACGGACTTGAGGCCCTGGCGGCGACGCGTGGCACAAACCTGTCCGACAGTCGGACAGGTTCGGCTCGGTCGCTTCCGGCGGGTCCCCTCGCAAGCTCAGGTACCGATCGCGACGATGTCCAAGAACTTGTAAGACAGTCCACTGGCGATCAGTTACGGCGATACTACCCCTGAAAAGACTTAGCCCCGATGACTTAGCCGCTGGAGGATGGATGATCCGCCTGCCCCTGCTGACGCTTCGCCCTTGGGCCATGAGCGACATCGACGCGCTCGCGCGCCACGCCAACGACCGCCGCATCTGGCTCAACCTTCGGGACCGCTTCCCGCATCCCTACACACGCGCCGATGCCGAGGGCTGGATCAGGTTCTGTGAGGGGATGTCCGGTCCGCCGACCATCTTCGCCATCGACGTCGGAGGAGAAGCCGTCGGCAGCATCGGGCTGGAGCTGCACGGAGACGTCCACCGGACCACGGCGGAGATCGGCTACTGGCTCGGCGCGAGCCACTGGGGGCGAGGGCTCGCGACCATGGCTGTCGGGGCCCTCACCCGCTACGCTTTCGAGGAGCTGGGCCTCGAGCGTGTCCATGCCTTCCTGTTCGAATGGAACCCCGCTTCCCGCCGAGTCCTGGAGAAAGCCGGCTATACGTTCGAGGGAAGGATGCGGCGCTACGTCATCAAGGACGGCCGAGTGGGTGACGTCCTGCTCTACGCGCGGATCCGCGACGACGCCCCCGTGCCCCACTGATCCTGCTGGAATCGATAGAGGGGCGCGGAGTCAGGGAGCCGTTGAACCCGGTGCTGGGGGAAAGACGATGCCCTCCACCGTGACACTGCGCGCGCCACCCGCCTCCCAGAGCTTGAGGGTGTAGCTGCCTTGAGCTTCCTCTGTGGAGGCCTCGGCTTCCACCACCACGCTCTGGAATTTCCCCAATGCGATAGGTGCGGCCTGCCAGAGCGGGAGCACCGGCACCTCGCGTCCGCGCGCATCCACCAGCGTGGCACCCTCCGCCACCCAGAGCTGCTCTCCGGAGAGGAGTTGCAACCTCAATTCCACCGCAACCCGCGTACTGGAGCGGTAGCTCCACACCCGCTTCGCGTCCAGCGCGTTGCCGTTGCGCTTGGTATAGCGCGGCTTGGGATGGGAGAGGTTTTCGGAGGCGATACCGCCCAGGTCCCCACCCATGAGCCTCGCGCTCACCAGCCCCCGCAACCCCTCGGGTTTGCCCTGGGAGGCGCGCAGTTGAGCGTTCTCCCTCTGGCACTGCCGCACCTGCTCCTTTTGTTCGGCCACCTCGCGCTGGTAGGACTCCACCGTGCGCGGCTTGCGTTGCACCTCCACCTGCCGGGTCGCTCGGGCCGGATGCACATAGAGCAGCACCGTGGCCAGGGCTGGCGCCGCCCCATCCCCGAAGCGCACCGTCAACTTGCGCCACTCTCCGGGCAGCAGGCGTGCCGAAGGCACCAGTGTCACCACTCCGGGCCCTTGTGCCAGCCGGACTTCCTGCTCCGAGGCCTGCACCTCCACCGCTCCGGGCGCCAACGACGTATCGAAGAGCAGGGTGGTGGCAGTGTCCGGGCTCACGCAGAGCACGAGCGGTGCGCTCGACTCCGCGGAGAGCACCAGGGGCTGGGGCGCGGCCTCACAGTCGGGTGGACTGGGAGGAGCCACCACGCCAAGCGTGGCGGCGAGCACGGCGGACAACAGCGGCAGAGCGGCGAGCACGACGAGGTGACCTCCTAGGGTGGCAGGCAGCAACGTGTCCTGGCACGTCGCCTCTACCACGCCTCAGCGTCCCGCTGCGCTCGCCCTGCTCCCACAGCCTCACTTGAACTCGCGCACCGCTTTCACGCCGACGGTGGACTCGACTTCCCCCTCATCATTCCGTGGTTGGTTCGACTCCAGGCAGACCGGATACGTCTTGCCATCCTTGGTGGCCTGCACCCAGTGCCCATACGCCCGCTTCTCCGAGAGAAGGACCCGCCCCGAGAGCTGGTACGGCACCTCGAGCTGCCCGAGGTCGTCGCCCATGCGCAGCGTCGTCCACCCTTCCTTGATGGGCACGGGCTTCACATCTCCCTTGTGCCAGGAGAACTCGCCATCCGCCCGATTGCCGATGCGGATGCCCAGTTGCTCCATGGCTTGGAGCGAGCCCGGCGGGCACGCCTCGGCCGTCACCGGGGGCGGGCGCACTTCCGCGCCAGGCCCGGTGCAGGCGGGGGCTGTGCAGGTGATGAGCAGGGCCGCCGCCTTCTTCGCGGCCCCCAGGCGCTTGGGTTGCTTCTGCTGCTCAGTCTTCACGGAAGCCTCAGGCTCTTGAGCCGTGGCGCCAGCGGCCACGGGCGCGGTGGGAGTCCCCTCGGTCTCGAGAGGAACCGTGCGCTCAGCTTCCGGTGGTTTCAGAGGGGGCGCTACTTTCCCATCGCTCTCCCAGGTAGGCAGACTTCCACCCAACCTGAACTGGAACTCCGGGGTTGCAGACACCTCGGCTGTGGTGCTCTGGGCGGAGGGCTCCAGGGCCGCTCTGTGCCTCTGTGAATCGAGCCATGCGGCGAGCCCGCCCAGCATCAGGAGCAGGCCCACTGCCGCCACTCCCGCCGCACGATGCCGCCATGGCAAGGCCCAGCGAGCCGGAGGCTGAATGGAGGCCACGGGCACCTCCGGAGCGGAGGCTACCTCCGGTACGGGTGCGGCGATGGGAGCGGCGGGAACACCGTCCGGTGCTGGGAGTTGCTGCGGCACGGCCACGCTGCCCAGCTCTGGCGCCTCCGGACGAGCCGGGCGCTTGCCTCGCCGGGGCCTGGAAGGCACCCGGGCCCATTCCTCCTCCTCGTCCACGTCCCCCTCTCCCGCTGGGGGGAGGAGAGACTCGACGTGAGGCTCGCACAGCGGCTCTTCCCACTCCAAGCCCTGACGCGCGAGCAGTTCGTCCACTCCCCGCTCCAACCCCGCCGCGTCCGGCCTGGCTTCGGGCTGCTTGGCCAACAACTTCAGGCACAGCTCGCTCAGCTCTCGCGGCACCCGCGGGTTGCGCTCGTGCGGCGGCACCGGCGCTCGGTTGAGCACCCCATCCACATGCTCACGATTCTCCACCGGGAAGGGCACGTCGTCCGTCAACAGCCAGTAGAGCACCACCCCCACCGCGTACATGTCATCCGCTGGCCTGGGCCGGTAACGCGCTCCGTGCTTGAAGCCATGTTCCCGCATGAAGCGCCAGGCCTCGGGGCTGCGGTACTCCCAGGTGCCCGGCGGCATCGCCCCTCGCGTCACCGGAGCCGCCTGCTCGCAGCCACTCA
>NZ_JAHXBF010000031.1 GCF_020103695.1 Hyalangium versicolor | reverse complement strand
AAGTCCGCTCTCAAGCGCTTGGTACTTCGCCGCGATGACTTCCTCCAGGTCCATGCCTACATTGATGGGCACGATCTCGGGCACCCGCAAACTGAAACTTTATTCCTGCGCGGCCCCTTACCGGTGCCCCTGGCAGGCCCGTCAGTCGCACGGTCCCTGGTGCCCAGAGCTTCTGGCCCGGTGGGTTCTTCAACTGGATGGCCACCAGCGTCGAGGGGTTCCCCTGATAGGCATTGGCATCAATCGCTTCCAGACCCATGGAGCCCAGGGAGGGTGCGCTCACCTTGAGATTCATCCCCCGCGTGTCTGTTTTGAGCCACCCAGAGAAGACGAGGCCGGCAGGCCCTGGCTCCGTGCACCGGGCCTTGAGTTCCTCCAACTCCACATTCTTCTGCATGAGGGCCGCGAGCAGGGCCTCGGGGGTGTTGGCCCGCCGATCCACCTCCACCTTCCCGTCCGTGACATCCATCTTGGTGAGCACCGCGAGGACAGCCTTGGTCGGCAGGGCCTTGTCCTTGAAGCCCACCTGGAGGATGAGCCGCTCGCTGGGGCTCAGATCCACGATGGGCTCCAGGGCGAGGGTGTTGTCGCCCACGTCCAACCACTTGAAGCGTGTCCGGTCCACGGTGAGGCTGTCGCGGTCCAGGGGGCCGTTGAAGGCCACCGTGGTGAGGTTGCCCGCGGCTACGTACACCTCGAGGACGGGCTCGGCGGGAGTGGTGGGCAGCACGGCGCGCCGATCCTGCCGTTGCCGGGCGGGGAGCTGGGGTTGGGCGGCGGCCGTGCTCGCCACCAGGAAGCCGAGTGCAACGCGAGACCACGTCATGGGTAGGACCAAGGGAACAGAATCTCCTGGGTTACCACCCTAGCAGATGCGCATCGTGGGTGCTCAGTTGGCTCCGTCCTCCTCCGCGCTGAGACCCCACAGCTTGAGCCGCTTGAAGAGGGAGGAGCGGGCCAGCCCCAGCTCCTTGGCGGCGCGGTCCTTGTGGAAGTGGCAGCGGCGCAAGGTGTTCTCGATGAGCTGTCGCTCCACTCGCAGCATCATCTGCTCCAGGGTGACGCCCTCGGGGAGCTCGAGCTGCGGGGTGCCCGTGTCCTCAGGGGCGCGGTGGAACTCCTGCTCGAAGAGGATGGCGCTCTCGTCCAATTGCGGCCCCTGGCGCACGAGCAACGCGCGGCACACCACGTTGCGCAACTCTCGGATGTTGCCCGGCCAGGAGTGCTGCTGAAGCCTGGCGAGCGCGGCCGGAGTGAACCTCGGAGCCAACCCCTGCGGCGCATGGAGCCCACGGGCTTGACCTCTCCGTTCTCCAGCACACGCAGCAGCTTGGCCTGCAGCTCCAGCGGCAGCTCGCCCACCTCGTCCAGGAAGAGGGTGCCCCCGTTGGCCTCCTCGAAGGCACCCTTGCGCTTGGAGTCCGCGCCGGTGAAGGAACCCTTCTCGTGGCCGAACAGCTCGCTCTCCATGAGCGCAGGAGAGAGCGCCGCGCAGTTGACGGGGATGAAGGCCTGCCCCGCTCGGGGCGAGCACTCATGCAGCGCTCGGGCCACCAGCTCCTTGCCGGTTCCGGACTCGCCCAGCACCGTCACGGCGGTAGGGGAGGGCGCCACGCGCTGGATGAGCTCCACCAACTGCCGCACCGCCGGGTCCGTCCCGACGATGCCGTGGAAGGTTGCCTGTGGTTGTCGCTGGGACAGCGGCTCGAAGAACAGCTCGGTCTCGCCCACGTGCACTGTGGTGTTCAGCGGGAGCTCGGCCTCGAACAGGCGCACTCCGTTGAGGAACGTCCCGTTGGTGGAGTTCAAATCCCGCACGTGGAAGCCCGCCTCGCTGCGCGTCACCTGAAGGTGCCGGCCGGAGATGAAGCGGTCCTGGAGGACCAGGTCATTGCCCGGGTCCTTGCCCACGGTGAAGCTGGCAGTGCCAGGGATGTAGAGGGTTTCGGTGGAGCCGTGCTTCACGCGCAGCTGGACAGGGAGCCGCAAGTCCTCGGTGGACTCGTGAGCGTGGAGCTCTGTGAGGAGGCCGGGGCGGGTGGCCGCCGAGTTCCCTGTGGGGCTGCGCTCGCGGAACAGTGCGCGCCACTGGCCCAGTTGCAGATCGGCCCCATCGGTCAGCTCGCCGCGCCGCAGGGGCTTGCCGGCCACCACGGTGCCCTGGCCGGACAGGTCCTCCAGCAGGCAGCGGGAGCCGTCGAGCAGGAGCGCCACGTGCTGGCGGCTGACGTGGGGATCCGGGATGACGATGTCACTGTCCTGTGCGCGGCCGAGCACCAGGCGCTGTCGCTCGAGCGCGACGCGAAGCACTTCCTCCCCCCGGCGAAAGAACACCAACTCCGGCATGACGCCTCCTCAGCAGGGCCCCCTCCCATGCGATGCGGTGATCGGCGACTTCTGACGGCGTCAGGAGTGGCGCGTGGGGTGGGCCTCCCCAGAGATGGGGTGCGTGAGAACTTCTGACGGCGTCAGAAGTGGCGCGTGGGGTGGGCCCTCCCCAGAGATGGGGTGCGTGAGAACTTCTGACGGCGTCAGAAGTGGGCACAGGGGGGGCAGGGCCACCGGGAGAGATGCGGTGAGCGCGACTCCTGACGGCGTCAGAAGTGGAGCGTGGGGTGGGGCATCCGGGCGGAGGCGGTGCGTGAGAACTTCTGACGGCGTCAGAAGTGGCGAGCGGCAGCACCGTCCGCGAACGCGGACGGTGGTTGTCTTGAGGCGGGCGGCGCACCCTCGACAACTCAATGGCTTATCACACCACGTGCGTGCGGCGTTTGGGGCTGCGCCTCCGTAAGCACGCGGAATCTCTCCGCTTTTGAAGGGCACCGTCTCCCAACGCGGACGAATCGTCCGCGGACGCGGACGGTCCCCGGAGGTCCGTTGGCGTAAGTGCCTGTTTCCGCAAGAAGCCAGGGGTTGGCGCGCCGTGTGCTTTGGGGAGGCGCAACCGCAACATCAAGCGGCCGGGACGCATGGTGCGTTCCCAGGGGGAGAAACACCCATGTTCAATCTGTTGAAGTTCAAGGATGTCACTCGCGGCACTGGGCAGGGCGCGGTCGCCAGCTCCACCATCCCGGAGGATGCCACGCTGGATCAGTTGGGCAGCGAGCTGCTGCAGCTGATGGCGCAGGGCAACAGCAACTACCACCGCATGGGGCAGCTCTATAACCACATCGTGGACAAGCGGATGGCGGAGAAGGCGGGGTACAAGGACGCGCGGGAGTACTTCAGCAAGAAGCTGGCGGACTTGTCGCAGGCGACGCTGAGCATGTACGGGACGGTAGCGCGAGCCTTCAGCGAGCCGGTGGCTCGGCGCTTCGGCGTGACGTGCCTGAACCTGCTGCTGAGCTACAAGGAGGCAGCGGACGTGGAGGTGAACGCGGAGGAGCCGGGCCCCACGCCCATCGAGGTGCCGGATGAGAAGGGGCAGGTGAGCGTGCAGCCGTTCGGTGCGTGCAGCGTGGATCAGATGCGGCGTGCGTTGCAGCGCAAGCGCAAGCCTGCCTCGACCAAGCCGTTGCCGTCCGAGTCGCTGGTGCTGGCCGAGCAGTACAGCGAGGCGGTGGCGCAGCGCTTCCCGCGGGGCACGGGCGTGGTGCTCAAGGTGTCGGTGCGCAACCAGAAGGGCAAGGCGGTGCTGGACATCAAGGGGATTCCCTTGGATCAGGTGAGCAAGTTGGCCGAGGCGCTCGGGGGTGAGCTGCCTGCGGTCAGCGAGCTGCCGAAGCCGCCGGTGACGCTCAGCTGATCGTCGTGTTGAAGAGGTGAGTCAGGGCCCCGCGTTCCCGAAGGAGGGGACGCGGGGCCTTTCTGCATCCACTCGCAGGGGGCATGTATGCCAGATGCGCGGAGGCCGTCTGCTGCGAATGCCGATGGCTGACGCTCTGTTGAGTCTCTTCTCACGGGAGCCTGTTCCTCCCGGAGCGGGGGCTTGCAGACTCCAGTTTTCTTGGAGTGACTGTGGGCGTAAGCACTCACCCCGGCGCAGCGGGTGGTGGGGGAGGTGGCGGTGGCGCTGGAGAAGGAACAGGCGCAGGCGTAGGGGCTGGCGCGGTCGGAGGAGAAGAGGCCGGTGGTGGCGCCGACGCGGGCGTACCGGTGCCCGTGTCCGGTTGGGGAACGGCAGGTGAGGGGGCTGGCTCGGGCGAAGGAGCGCTTGAGCGATAGGGCTCGGGCTCGGCCGGAAGCGGTTCGGCTCGGGGTGGTGGGGCCTTCTCCACTACCTCACCTTGGGGGGTGACTGCGTACACGTAGTCCCAGTCGAGTACCCGCCCGCGCGGGCCGCCGCATCGATTGAAGTGCTCGTCCAACACTACGTAATACAAGCCCGGCGTCGGGCCCGTGAAGACGGCGACATCCATTCCTTGTTCGGGACTGGAGCATCCCCAGAAGAGTCTAGGATCCGTATTGGTTCTCACCATCTCGCGGATGGCGGCTGCCGCAGCGAGCGCGGCTCCTGCTTCCGTGAGCGGGATGACGGTCTTGACCGATTGCTCGTCTTGCTCGGTCTCCGGCCACTTCACCTCTCCCTTCCAGGAGGCAGCGGGCGCGGCACAGCCGGTCAGCATCGCTGCAAGCGCAAGCGCACATACCTTGATCATTTCTTTCTCCCTCATCGCACCCAGCAACAGAACTCCAGATGCCTCGTCTTGTACCCTTGGTGTCCCTCAAAGTTTGAGTCTCTCCTGCGCGGCTATTGCCTCATGCCAAGCGTCTAGTTGCGCAGCAGTTGCAGGGAGCCATCACGACATTGGGGCGCGGTATGACGTCCCGCGCTTTCTGCAGTTCGTCTCCAGTCGGGTGCTTCGGTGAGTCTGAATCCTGGTACCGGCGAAGTCTGGAACTCTTCATCCCGATTCATGAGCCCAAGCCCCAGAACCTGCTGAAGCGGCAACTGGAGGGGAGCAATACTGCACTCCCAGTGGACCTCGTCCGGCACAATTCACGGGAGTGAGAGCGGGAGGAAGCATGTGGACTCGTGCGGATGTTCCTGCGCACGCTGGTGGCGCGAGTCTGGAGGCGGAAGCGTGAGCAGGCGTTCACAGAGCGGAGGGCTTTCGGTAAAGGCGGCGGAGCGCCTGCGCCCCCTTCTGGAGTCCTTCCTGGCGTCAACGGACACGCGCTCGCGCATCGCGTTCGATCCCGTGGAGTTCCCGCACCGGTATTCGGATCCCCGGGATATCGAGGTGAGTGCATTGCTGGGAGCGGCGCTCGCGTACGGGCGGGCGGACCTGTTCCGGCCCAAGGTGGACGGGTTGTTGCGGCATATGGGGGCCTCTCCGGCCGCTTTCGTGCGGCAACTGGACGTGCCCGGAGCGCGCGAGCTGCTGCACGGGTTCGTGTACCGGTTCAACGTCGGCACGGACGTGGCGGTGTTGCTGCTGGGCATGGGGAAGGCGCTGCGTGAGCAGGGGAGCCTGGAGGCGCTCTTCGTTCGCGTCTGGGAGGCGCATGGCTCGATGCATGGCGCCCTGAGCGACTTCACGGCGGCACTGCGGGATGTGCCGATGGGCGAACTGCGGCGGGTGCTCGGCAAGGAGCGAGGGCTGCACCACCTGCTACCGTCACCGCTGGGTCCGGGAGCGGCGAAGCGGCTCAACCTGTACCTGCGCTGGATGGTGCGCGGACCGGATGCGGTGGACTTCGGCATCTGGAAGCGCGTGCCCGCCTCGGCGTTGGTCATCCCGTTGGACACGCACATCGGGCGCATTGCGAAGCACCTGGGATTGACTCAGCGCAATGACTTGAGCTGGCGCACGGCCGAGGATGTGACCACCTCGCTGCGGCGCCTGGATGCGGCGGATCCCGTGCGCTACGACTTCGCGCTCTGCCACTACGGCATGAGCGGTGTCTGTCCCGCGAAACCCGTGGCGGACAACTGCGCGAAGTGCCAGTTGCTGTCCGCCTGCTCCGTCGGGCCGCGCCTCACGAGATCCCGAGCTTCTTCATCCGGTCCTTGAGAGTGTTGAGCGCGATCCCCAGCTCCTGTGCGGCTCGCGTCTTGTTCCCCTGGTGCTTCTCCAACGCCGCCCGGAGTTCCGCCTCCGTCAGGGCGCTGGGGCGCTTGAGCCCCGCGGGGACGGGCATGGAGGTCGTCACATTCGAAGCCCGCGTACTGGCCGCAGGCTCCGCGACCGCCGTGCCAAACCCCAGCTGCCGCTGGGACAGGTACGCCTTCACCGCCTCCACGCTGATCACCATCCTCAACGAGCCCACCCCATCGATGGCGCTCGCGGCCACCTCGCGCGCCACCACCGCCTTCACCGTGGTCTCCAGCTCTCGAATCTGCCCCGGCCAGTCCACCTGCTGCAGGTAGGCGATCGCGTCGCTGGTGAACGCCGCGTCGTACTGCTGCTCCGTCTTCAACCGGTGCAGGAAGTCCTCCACCAGGTTCGGAATGTCCTCGCGCCGCTCCTCCAGCGTCGGCAGAACGATCACGTCTCCCGTGGCCAGCCGCTGCGCCAGGTCCGGCCGCAGCCCCGTCTGCTGCAGCGGCGTCTTCGAGGCCGAGATCAGCCGGAAGCGCGGCGGAGGCTCTCTCAAGTCCGGTGCCGCTCCCAGCGGCGCCAGGCTGCCCGTGCCCTCCAAAATATCCACCAGGAAGTCCTGCGCCGCCGGCGGAAGGAACTCCACCTCGTCCAGGAAGAGCGTGCCCCCGTTGGCCACGTAGAACTTGCCCACCCGCGCGAAGGCCGCCCCCGTGAAGGCTCCCTTCACGTGCCCCAGCAACTCGCTGTGCAGCATGCTCGGGTCCTGCGGCAGCCGACCACAGTTGAGGATGACGAAGTTCCCGTCCGCCCGGCTCCGGCTGTGGATCTCCCGGGCGATGAACGTCTTGCCCGTCCCCGACTTGCCCAGGATGAACACCGGCAATTGGTGCCGGGCGCAGATGTTGATCGATCGCTCGAGCTGCATCGCCGCCGCCGAGCCCTGTTGCCGAGGCCGCGGCCCCGCCACCAACCCGTCAGGCACCTCGGCCAGCAGCGTGATGCGGCTCCGCCCGTTGCCCAGCAAAATCACGTTGCCCGGCTCCACGACCCAGTCCTGTAACGCACTCATCACCTGGAAGTACTCCCGCTCATCCCCCTGGAACGGGTACTCCACCTCGCCCAGGAAGCTGTGGTTGCGCGAGTTCAGATCCCGGTACACCCACCGGTGGTCCTCGCGGAATGACAGCCGTCCATGCTGGCGGGACACGGCGTCGTGAGGGAATACCACTGTCGACTCCGGTGCCCGTCCAAACACGTAGGAGCGATCCGGATACAGCGGGACGATCAGATCCGGCACGCCCTCGCGTTGGACTCGCAGCGCCTTGGGCTCGGGGTAGGGCCGTGGCGGCTCGGGCGGGGGAGGGGTGGGCACGCTGCGCAGCCGGTCCCGCCTCGTCACCGCCGGGATCGCGGGTGTGTCCTGGATCGACGGGGGCAGGGGAATGAAGCTCGTCCGGCTCAGGGAGGGGCCTGACACCGCCTCATCGTCCAACTCGGGCGCTTCGGCCTCCCGCCCTGCCTTCGGCTCATCGCTGCTCGTCATGGGGCCCCAAGAGGCATCGGCTGCCTGTCAGTACTGATAGCAGTTCTGACAGGTTGGCGTGGCTGCCGCCCGTCAGGAGTGAAGGAGAATACCCAAGAGGTTGAATTAATTGACGTTTGCCCCTGCCTGGCAGGTTGGCACGCTCGGTGCCTTGGCAGGCGAAGGGGGAAGAATCCCGCTGGTGCCCCCACGCGGGAGAGCCTGGAGCAAACGTGTTCAGCATTGCAGTGGTGTTGGGTGGGACCCGGGTTCCGACGAAGGGGACCTTGTCCAGCCGAGAGATCTTCGTAGGCCGGTCGAAGAAGTGTCACCTCGTCCTCAAGGACGACACGGTGTCGGGCATCCACTGTCGGCTGGTGGCCATCGAGGGGGGCGTCATCGTCCTGGACGAGGGGTCGACCAATGGCACCTGGCTCAACGGGGAGCTCGTGGTCCAGCCCACGGTGATGACGGCGGATGACGAGTTGCGCGTCGGTCCATACCTCTTGATGGTCCGGTCCTTGAGCGGAGGGGTGAGCGCGGCCACTCCACGAGTGCATGGCGAGCGCCCTCAGCGTGTGACTCCTCCGCCTGCCTCCGAGGCGTCTCCGCTCACGGAGCGCCCCGTCGTGGAGGAGCAGCCCACGGACATGCGGTTCTCCCAGGCGCAGTTGTTCTGGACGCTGCTCGGCTTCGAGCAGCCCGGCACCCTGGAGCAGGCCCGAGCCGCGTATCAGGCCCGGACCGAGGAGTGCCAGCCGGACAAGCTGGCGCGCCTCGGCACCGAGCTGCGCTCCCAGGCCGAGCAGCGGCTCCGGGAGGTGACGTTCGCCTGGGAGTACATCCAGCGGCTACTCCGGAAGTCCCGAGACGCCGCCTGAGCCGCGCTACTCAGAGGATGGCGCGCACCACGCCGCCATCCACGCGCAGGGACGCGCCGTTGGTGGCCGAGGACTTCGTGCTGGCCACGTAGACGATCAGGTTCGCGATCTCCTCGGTGGAGGCGAAGCGCTTCATGATCGAGGTGGGCCGGGCGTTGATGAAGAAGTCACGCTCGGCCGTCTTCGTGTCGATGCCCTGCGTCTTCGCCAGATCCGAGACGAACTGCCCCACGCCCTCGGAGAACGTCGGACCCGGCAGCACCGTGTTCACCGTCACCCCGGTCCCCGTGGTCAGCTCCGCGATCCCGCGCGCGATCGACACCTGGGCCGTCTTCGTCATGCCGTAGTGGATCATCTCCGAGGGGATCTGCACCGCGGACTCGCTCGACACGAAGATGATGCGTCCCCAGCCCTTCGCGCGCATCTTCGGGAAGTAGAAGCGGCTCAGCCGCACCCCGCTCATCACGTTGATCTCGAAGAAGCGCTGCCAGTCCTCATCGGGGATCTGCTCGAACGCCTTGGGCTCGAAGATGCCCACGTTGTTCACCAGCACATCCACGTCCGGGAAGGCCTTCGTGACCGCCTCGGCTCCCTTGGCGCTCGAGAAGTCCGCGGCCACGCCGGACACCTTCGCTCCGGGCACCGCCTTGAGGAGCTCCTGCTTCGCGCGCTCGATGCGCTGCTCCTGGCGCCCGTTCAGGATGACATGTGCTCCCTCGCGCGCCAGTCCTATCGCCGCGGACAGACCGATACCCGCCGTCGAGCCCGTCACCAATGCCGTCTTTCCCTCAAGACCCAGATCCATGTCGTGACTCCTCCGTAGACGGGCGGAGAGATGCTCCAGCCCTTGATGCGTTTCAAGACTTCGCGCTCAAGTCACCACGAGGCGCTCGAGGGCCGCGCGCAGGCGCTCGGGCATCGACACGGCCTTGCGTGTCTGGCGGTCCACGAAGACGTGCACGAAATACCCGTGGGCCGAGCTCTGACTCTCGCCCTCCTTGAAGATGCCGATGCCGTACGTCACCGAGCGGTTCCCCAGCTTGTTCACCCGCAGCCCTGCCCGGAGCCGGTCCGGGTACGAGAGCGGGACGCGGTAGGAGCAGCGCGACTCCACGACCAGCGCGATGACGGGGCTGGAGTGGATGTTCAAGCCTCCCTCCTGGATGAGGTAGTGGTTCGCGACCGTGTCGAAGTAGCTGTAGTAGGTGACGTTGTTGATGTGGCCGTAGACATCGTTGTCCATCCACCGGGTGGTGATGGGCAGGAAGTAGCGGTAGCGATCTGCGGGCTCGGCGTCGGTCACCATGGTTGCCTCGGCGGGGGTTACCAGTAGCTCAGGGCCTGGCGGAACAGTTGCGTGAGCACGGGCCGTGTCATCTCCCGGGGAGCGTTCTGCAGCAAGCGCTGCTGCGGGAAGGCGCCCTCCGTCAGGGGAGCCAGATCGCTCTCGGAGTAGCCCACGCCCGTCAGCCCGTTGGGGATGCTCACCGCGCGCATGAGGTGGATCAGCTTCCCCGCGAGCACCTCGCCCGCGTCGCCCGGGGTGGCTCCTCGCACGTCCGCGCCCAGCCACTCCGCGGCCTCCAGGTGGCGATCGGGGCTCGACTCCGCCGTGTAACGGAACACCGCCGGAGCGTTCAGGATCACCGCCATTCCGTGGGGCACCAGCGGCTCGTGTTGAGGGTAGCCCGAGGGTCGGAAGTCCCGCACCAGCCCGGCCACTGCGTAGGCCATGCCGTGGGGCGCGTGCACGCCGGCGTTGCCGAACGCGATGCCCGCCAGCGTGGCGGCCCACATCAGTTGCTCGCGCGCCTCGTGGTCCTGCGCATCCGTCACTCCGCGCACCAGGTACTCGCCCATCAGGCGCAGCGCTTCACGGCAGCCGAGATCGCTCCAGGGGTTGGCTCCCTGGCTCATGGGGCGCAGGCTCGGCCGGGCCGGGGCAGGGCGGCGCACGTAGGGCCGCGCGGTATAGGACTCCAGCGCGTGGGAGAGCACGTCCAACCCGCTGGCGGCTACCACCTCGCTCGGCAGGCTCTCGGTGCAGTCGGGATCGATGAGCGCCTCGGTGGGCCTCAGCGCGAGCGAGGCAATGCCTGTCTTCGCCTGGATCGAGAGCAGATCGAAGATGGTGATGCCCGTGACTTCGCTCCCTGTCCCCGAGGTGGTGGGGCAGGCGATGTGAGGCTTGAGCGGTCCAGGCACCGGGCGCCCCGCGCCCACCGGAGCATTCACATACGTCAGGAAGTCCGCCGGGTACGTGGCGTAGAGGTTGGCGCCCTTGCAGGTGTCGATCACCGAGCCGCCTCCCAGGGACACATAGCCGTCCGGCCGGGCCTCCGAGGCGAACCGCGCGGCGTCCAGGAAGGACTGGTCCGTGGGCTCGACGTGCACGTCCGTATAGACGACCACGTCCAACCCCGCCGCGCTCAGGGACTGGCGCACCTTCTCGAAGTACGGCAGGCGCGCCAGCCGCTCGTCGGAGAACAGGGCCACGCGCTTCATTCCCAGAGCCCGGGCCCGGTCTCCTACCTCCGCCAGACACCCTCGGCCGAAGGTGATCCGCGAGGTGTCCACCGTGAACGCACTGTCGCAGCCTTCTCCCACGTGGTCGTAGTGGCAGCAGCGCATCGTTTCCCTCTGGAGCAGTCTGTCAGGCACTGTACCGGAGCAGGGGGGCCGCGCCACGTCTTGCCGTGCATCCAACCGGCCTTCATCAGGCAGAGGACAGGTGGGAGAGCATCCCGTCCTGAGGCCGGTTATGGTGGGGGCGCATGGATGACAAGCTGAAGGAACGGCTGAGCTGGTTCGGGAGCAAAGGCTATGACCGCTCGCTGGTCGGCATGGAGGTTCTGCAGGTAGAGGGCGGAAAGGCGCGTGTCCGCCTGCCTGTGGGAGAGGCGGTGCAGAACATCGGCGGCGCCCTGCACGGTGGCGCCGTGGCCACGCTCGTGGACGTGGTGGGCACGCTGGCCATCATGAGCGCGGATCGGGACTACCGGCCCGGCGTCTCCACGGACCTCAATGTGTCCTGGTTCTCGCCGGCCCCCGGCGGCTCGACCGTCATCGTCGAGGCCACCGTGCTCAAGTCCGGGCGCACCCTGGCCTTCGTCCAGGTGGACCTCCGCCGCGAGAACGATGGCGTCCTGGTCGCCCAGGGCCGGATGACCAAGTTTCTCTGAGCGCGCGCCATGCTGATCGGCAGACTCATCGTCGTCCTCCTGCTGAACCTGCTGGCCTACGTCACCCTCCGAAGGCTGTGGCCCGCGATTGCAAGCGGCTGGCGCCGGTGGACCTTCGTAGGGCTGGTGGCACTGTCGCTCCTGGCGTGGGCGCTGCCAGTCGCGCTCGGCTTCGGACTCCGGTCCGATATCCCCGTCATCGGCCTCCCTCTGAAGATCTTCTCCGTGCTGTGGATCGTCACGGCGCTGATCAGCGTGGTGTTCGGTTCGCCCTTCGCGATCCATCGATGGTGGAAGAGCCGTCGCGCCGCTGCCTCGACTTCGGGGGGAACTCCGGGCGTGGTGGACCTGGAGCGGCGGAGTCTGCTCGTGAACGTGGGGCGCGCGGTACCGCTCGTGGCCGTGGGAACGGCCTCCGCGGGTGTGGTGAGTGGTATCTCTCGCTTCGTGGTGCGCGAAATGGAGGTGCGGCTGCGTCACCTGCCCGCGGCGCTCGAGGGCTTCCGCATCGGTCAGATCACCGACATCCACGTGGGCCCCTTCATCAGCCCCACCTATCTCCGGGCGGCCGTGGAGGCGATGAACGAGGCCGGCGTGCACCTGCAGGTGATGACGGGCGACCTCATCGATGATCTGGAGCAGCTCGACGAGACGATGGCGGCGCTCGCGGCGTGCAAGGCGCCTCATGGCATGGTGGCCATCCTGGGCAACCACGAGCACTGGCGGGGCCTGGAGCCCATCCTCGATGGCTATGAATCCCTCAAGAAGCGGGAGGCTCCCGTACGCCTGCTCGTGGACGAGTCGCACGTCATCGAGCACGGCGGCGAGCGCCTGCGCGTCGTCGGTGTCGACTACCCGATGGGCACGCGCAATCCGTTCGTGAAGGCGCAGCGCATGCGCCGCTCGGCCGAAGTGGCCTTCCAGGGGGCCTCTCCCGACGAGGTGGTGCTGTGCCTGTCCCACCACCCGTCCTTCTTCCCGTATGCCGCTGAGAGTGGTGCGCACCTCACGCTCTCGGGCCACACGCATGGAGGGCAGGTGGCCCTGTTGGGCATCCCCCTGTTCGGCTTCGTCTTCGAATTCATGCTGGGCCGCTACCAGCAGAAGGACAGCCACCTCTATGTCTCGGGTGGCACGGGGCACTGGCTCCCGTTCCGGATCGGCATCCCCGCCGAGGTGACGATCCTCACGCTCCGTCAGGCGTAGCGGCACGTCCGGAGCAGCGTGGGCACTCCATGGGGGGCATGCCGGAGTCCTCTTATGACGCGGTGGTGGTGGGCGCGGGCTTCGGCGGGCTCGCCACGGCGCTCGAGTTGGCACAGCGCGGCGCCCGCGTTGCCCTGTGCGAGGCGCTCAACTATCCCGGCGGCTGTGCCAGCACATTCCACCGCGATGGCTACGCGTTCGAGTCCGGCGCGACCTTGTTCTCTGGCCTCGCCGAGGAGCAGCTCTTCGGCCAGTGGGTGCGGCGGTATGGGCTCGACGTGGAGGTGGACTGGATCGATCCGCTCGTGGAGCTGCGCACGCCTTCGCTGAAGCTGAGCGTCCATCGGGATCGCCAGCGCTTTCTGGAGCAGCTCTTCCTCCTACCGGATGCTCCCGTGGGTGGGCTGCGGGACTTCTTTGCCCTCCAGCGCCAGGTGGCCGATGCCCTCTGGGCGCTCTTCGATGAGCCCGCGCTGTTGCCTCCGCTGGATGTCCGGGCCCTGCTGCGCCACGCCGCCCGCGTGCCCCGGTACGTGCCCCTGTTGCGCTGGCTGGGCCGTCCCCTGGGAGCCGTGCTCGAGCACTTCGGGCTCCTGCGCTTCACCCCGCTGCGCACGTTCCTGGACGCGCTCTGCCAGATCACCGTCCAGTGCAGCGCCGCCGAGGCCGAGGCTCCCATCGCCCTGGCCGCCATGGACTACTACTGGCGGGGAACGGGCCATGTACGGGGCGGCATTGGCCGGCTCGCATCGGCGCTCGTGGAGGCCATCCAGCGCAGCGGCGGTCAGGTGCTGCTCGCCAACCGGGTGAAGTCCCTGGCCCCCGAGCCCGGCGGCTGGCGGGTGGAGACACGCCGGGGCGAACTGCATGCCCGGCAGGTGGCCGCCAACGTGCTGCCTCGGGGGCTGCTGCGCCTGCTGGGCCTGCCTCCGGAGCGGCTGCCTCGACTCGTGGAACTGGCCGGGCGCGTGGAGGAGGGGTGGGGCGCGGCCATGCTGTACCGCGTGGCGCGGGCTCCCGAGGGCGCTCCGGCCAAGGCCTGCCATCTGGAGCTGGTCCAGGACGAATCCGCCCCGCTCGTGGAGGGCAATCACCTCTTCGTCTCCATCAGCGGAGAGGCGGACACCGGCCGCGCGCCTCCGGGCTACCGCACGCTCACCCTCTCCACCCATGTGCCTCTGCGCCGCATGGCCGAGCAGTCCCCCGAGGCCCAGGGCCGCTACATCGCCGGCATCCAGTCCCGGATGCGCGAAGGCCTGGCACGGCTGGCACCCGAGTGGGAGGCCCACGTGCTCCACGAGCTGACGGCCTCGCCTCGGACCTTCGAGCGCTTCACCCGGCGCGACGCAGGAGCGGTGGGAGGCGTTCCGCGCCGCGCCGGCCTGCACCAGTACCGAGAGCTGAGCCCACGGCCGGTGGCCGAAGGGCTCTGGCTCGTGGGGGACTCTGTCTTCCCGGGGCAGAGCACCCTCGCCACCGCGCTCGGAGGCATTCGCACCGCCGCCCGCATCGCCGCTCGCCGCTGAGGCCCACACAGGCCTTCCTGTAAGGCCTGTAAAACAAGTAAAGCTTGTGAGAGCCTCAAAATTTATTCACGGCGTAAAAAGCGGAGCGCTGCTGTTTAAGGCCGCCGCAACAGAAGCGGCGTTTGCGATGTCCCTGCATCGGAGCTCATGACCTTCTAAGAAGGAGGAGCGCTCCGTTGGGGGAGGAGACACATGCCACAGGCGAAGGGAACGGTCCTTGTTACGGGAGGCAACCGAGGGATCGGGTTCGAGGTATGCCGGCAACTGGCCCGCGCGGGGATGCGGGTGCTGCTGACGGCCAGGGACACCGCTGGCGGCGAGCAGGCGGCCCGCACGCTGCGCACCGAGAGCCTGGACGTCGTCTTCGAGCCGCTGGATGTGGCCTCGCAGGAGAGCATCCTCACGCTGGCCACGAAGCTGGAGCGTCAGGGACAGCGGCTGTCGGCGCTGGTGAACAACGCCGCCATCACCATGGATGGCTTCGACGCGCGCGTGGCCGAGCAGACGACGGTGGTGAACTTCTTCGGGGCCTGGCTCGTGGCGGAGCGGCTGGGGCTCTTGCTGGAGAAGCACGGGCGGCTCGTCATGGTGTCGAGCGATGGGGGCGAGCTGGGGAGGCTGTGTCCGGAGATCCGCCGCCGGTTCGATCCGCCGCCTTCGAAGGAGACGCTGGCCGCGCTGGTGCGAGAGTTCATCGAGGACGTGCGCAGCGGGCAGTTTGCGCGCAAGGGCTGGCCGCGCTCGGCGTACCGGGTCTCGAAGGCGGCGCTCAACGCGCTGACGCGGCGGCTGGCGGAGGAGTTCAAGGAGCGGCAGTTGCTGGTGAACGCTGTGTGTCCGGGTTGGGTGCGCACGCGCATGGGCGGTCCCAGCGCTCCGCTCAGCGTGGAGGCGGGTGCCGACACCATCGCCTGGGCGGCGATGCTGCCTCCGGATGGCCCCTCGGGTGGGTTCTTCCAGGATCGCAAGCCGATCGCCTGGTAGCGGCGGCGCGGGTCACACGAGCACGGAGGGCTCGCCCACCTCGCGCTGCATGAGCTCGGCGGCCCGGGTGTCTCGCGGTACGCCGAAGCGCTGGCGCGAACAGGCCAGGAGTTGTCCCGCGTAGACGCTGTCATCCAGTCCCGCGGCGAGCTGGCCGTGCTGCACCATGAGCCTCGCCCGTTCATCCACCAGCCGGGCGAGCACGCGCGCCTGCTCCGGGGCGGCGAACAGGCCGACGACCGACTTCGCGTCGAAGCGCGTGAGCGTGTCGAACTCCATGCCGAGGGTGGCCAGGCACGCCTCGCGGATGCTCCGCAGGCCCGCGTCCAGGGAAGAACCCTCCCGCTCGCGAGCGAAGGCCGAGGTGAAGCGGCTCAGCTCGCGGACGGCATACAGCGCGAAGGCGTGTCGCAGGACGGTCAAGGGGCTCCCCGCACGCTCAGGAGATGCCCTTGCGCAGCCGGGTCCAGTCGAAGTTGGCCGCCGGGTCGCTCTTGCGGCCCTTGGGCACGGCCACGTCCTTGTGGCCGACGATGTTGTCCATGGGGACCTTGTATTCCTGCTTCAGGAAGCCCACGAGCTGCGTCAGCGACTTGTACTGCGCCTCGGTGAAGGCCGTCTTGCCGCTGCCGTCATTGACGATCTCGATGCCGATGGAGCGGCCGTTCACGTCCGTGGGCTCGCCGTGCAGCTCGCCCTTGCCGGCGTGCCAGGCGCGCTTGGTGTCATTGACGAGCTGGTAGATCTTCCCATCGCGGTCCACCATGTAGTGCGCGGACACCTCGGCCTTCGGATCCTTCATGTGCGCCAGGTCCGCCGCGCCGTTGTTGGACGCGGTGTGGTGGATGACGATGGTGTCGATGTCCATCCCCTTGCGATCATCGAAGTTGGGCGAGGGCGCGCTGACGACCGGCGGCTTCTTGAAGACGCCCGGCGTGGAGGGCGTCTGGGTCGTCCCTCCCGTCTTGGCCAGCTCCTTCTTCAGTGCCGCCTGCGTCTGCTCGCCGTAGTAGCCAGTGGTGGGCAGCTTCTGGTCCGTCTGGAACTTCTTCACCGCCGCCTCGGTCTGCTTGCCGAAGATGCCGGGCCCCGAGGCCACCTGAGCCGCCGTCAGGTACTTCAGCTTCACGAGCGCATCTTGGAGCTGCTTGACCTTGGGACCCTTGTCTCCCTCCTTCAGGCCCGCGGCCGGCGCGGTCACGGTGGGCTGGGTGGCGGCAGCCGCAGTGCGCGGAGCCGCGGCGGAGGTACGGGTCGTCGTCGTCATGGAACTCTCGGGAGGGAGGGACGTTTCTTACCGCTCCCGTGGATTGTTCCAGAAATACGGCACGAGGTAAACGGGGCTTCCGGAATTTTGGATCAGCGGGCCTTGCGCTGCTCCTCCCAGACGGGGCGGTAGTCGTAGGTGGCGTAGAACTCGGTGCGGAACGCACCCCACGCGCCCTTCTCGATGGCGAGGTTGACCGTGCGCAGCTTCTCCGGGGGCACGCGCAGGGTGACGACCTGTCCGATTCCCATCATCACGTACCAGGAGACCACCTCCACGCCCTCGGGCGGGAAGTTCTTCCGGAAGCCGGTGCGATCGAGCTGCGCGTTGATCTCGTCCAGCGTCTTGGTCTGGTCGTGGCGCAGGAAGATGGTGAGCAGGATGGCGCCGTCACCCGCAGCGGGCTTGGGGGCGGGAGCCTCGGCGTGGGTGGGCAGCGCCAGCGCCAGGCTCGCGACGACGGCCAGTGCCACGCGGTGGATGGAGAAGGAGTGGAGCGAGCTCATGCGGGTGTCCTCCAGGGGGGCCTCTTGCCAGGAGCAAGGGACGCGGTTACACATCAGGTATGCGTCATTGGGTGTGTGCTCGTCGATTTAGCAGCCCCCCGGCCCCGTTCGGGTGTCGGGAGGCCGTGCTGCCGTAGCGCGCACTCCTCTCGGTAGCGGATCGCCACCTCGGCGTGATGCTCGCCCGGACTCGCCGGGGGGGCATTCGAGGCTGTGACCGTTCCGTTCCCTTCCGAGCCGAGAGGTTTTCCCATGTCTATCTCCATTCTGAGCGCCGCCGACGTGCGGCGCGCGCTGTCCGTTCGCGATCTCACCGACCCGTCCGCTGGCCCCCACGCGATGCAGCAGCTCATCGACGCTGCGCTGGAGGCCCTGCGCCGAGCGTGGGGCTGCGAAGTCCAGGTCCACCGGCAGAGTCCCATCGTCTCCGTCGCCGACAACTACGATCATCTCCACTACCCACCCGAGGGCGCCGCGCGAGACGCTCGCTACACGCGCTACGTCTGTGACACCGCGCTGCTGCGAACGCAGACCTCGGCGATGATCCCGGGCCGGCTGCGCCAGCTACGCGAAGCCTCACCTGAGGATGTGCTTCTGGCGTGTCCCGGGCTCGTCTATCGGCGCGACTGCATCGACCGGCTCCACACCGGCGAGCCTCACCAGATGGATCTCTGGCGCGTGCGGCGAGGCGAACCTCTGGGCGTGGCGGACTTGCAAGAGATGATCGAGACAGTCGTCCGTGCCGTACTCCCGGGACGGGAATTGCGTGTGGAGCCGGCGAGGCACCCGTACACGACGGATGGCCTGCAGATCGACGTCCGCGAGGGCTCGCAGTGGGTGGAGATCGGCGAGTGCGGACTGGCCCTGCCGGCGCTGCTGGTGGAGTGCGGCCTGGAGCAGGGGAGCACCACGGGGCTGGCCATGGGCCTGGGGCTCGACCGCATCCTGATGTTGCGCAAGGGGGTGGACGACATCCGGTTGCTGCGCTCGGCGGATCCGCGCATCGCCTCGCAGCTGCTCGACCTGGAGCCATACCGCCCGGTGTCGTCCATGCCGGCGGTGCGCAGGGACGTGTCCCTGGTGCTGCAAGAGGACGACACGCCCGAGGAACTGGGCGACGCGGTCCGTGCCGCGCTGGGCGATCGGGCGGAATTGGTGGAGAGCGTGGAGGTGCTCTCCGAGACACCGTACCGAGCGCTTCCCGCATCGGCCGTGGCGAGGATGGGCGTTTCCCCTGGGCAGAAGAACGTGCTGCTGCGCGTGGTGCTGCGCTCGCTGGAACGCACGCTCACGCACGAGGAGTGCAACACGCTGCGAGACGACATCTACGCCGCGCTGCATCGGGGCTCGGCGTGGGAGTGGGCGGCGCGAGCAGCCGGTGAGCGCCCGGTGAGCGCTCAGGGGCGTATTGAAAAATAACGCCCGCGTGGCAACTCGTACCCCGTCGGCACGGGCGGGGTACGATGCGGGCCATGCTCTTCGGAAGCAAAGCGCCCCAGTCGCGTTCGGAGATCATCGCAGCAGCCGATCAGGCGCGCTCCAAGGGCCGGTTGAACAAGGCCATCGCGGGGTACCGGAAGGCCCTGGAGCTGGAGCCGAAGGATCCCGTCGTGCACGGGAAGCTTGCGCCGTTGCTGGCACGAGCGAAGCAGGCCGAGGCGGCGCTCCAGAGCTTCCAGGCCGCGGCGCAGGGGCACCTGGACAAGGGCTTCGCGGACAAGGCGCTGGCCGTGTACGCGCAGGCGGCGGACACGTTCCCGCACAACGTGAAGCTGTGGCAGCAGTTGTCGCAGCTGAACCTCTCGAAGGGGCACCGCGTGGACGCGTTGAAGACGCTGCTGCGAGGCCGGCTCCACTTCCGCCGCAAAGACGAGCGCCGAGGCGCCATCACCCTGCTGCAGGACGTGCTGGCGCTGGATCCCACGATGTTCGAGGTGAAGCTGGATCTGGCGGTGCAACTGGCGGGCGAGCGGCACCAGGCCGAGGCGATGGCCCTGCTCAACCCGCTGGAGCGGGAGGCGCGGGATCGCCGTCAGCTTCGGAGGCTGCGCTGGGCGCTGGTGCGCGTGGCTCCCAGCGCGGGGGCCTGGGGACGGTGGGTGAGAGCCGTGGCGCTCGGGCGCTGACGGCGCTCACGCGGCAGTGACGGGCAGGCCCAGGACGTACGTCACGGGCGGCTTGCCGGGCATGCGCGCTTCGCCGACCTCCCAGGTGTAGCCCTCGCGAGCCAGGGACTGTGTCATGTGGCGCAGCTCCTCGATCCGATGAGCGCGCAGCGTGGAGACGAGCCCATCCCAGAAGATGGTTAGCGGGAACACCGGCACGACATACGTCAGGAGCAGCCTTGGCAGTGTGAGCGGGCGGATGAGCGGGGTGAAGAGCAGCACGAGCAGCGGGATGAACAGCGCGCTCAACACCCCTCGAGGAGAGCGCTCGACCACCTCGAACACCCCGATGGGTACGCCTTGCGCCTGGGCATCCGCCAGCAGCGCGCGCGCCGCGTCCGGCCGGAACTCGTGAAGAGCATTGAACAGGGTCCTCATGCCGCGCAGCCCGGCGGGCACTTGTAGAGCGTCCACCGGCTGCTCCAGGTACTCCGCTCCGGCGGCGCGAGCGCGAGCGCGGGCCTGAGCGTTCGGAAACAGATCGCTCTGCACCAGGCGAACCTGCCGCCCCTGCTTGCGCGCCAGCAGCTCCCTCAGCCGCGGCAGCGGCCCTCCGCCTCCAGAGCCCAGATCGAGCACTTCGTTGGTGTTCCCTGCCTCCAGGCCTCGCAGGAGCAGGGGAGCCACCGCGTCGAAGAGGCCCATCCGCTGGCTGATGGTGGCCAGATAGTTCGTGGAATGGTCGCGCAGGGCCGTGGGGTACCAGTCCTGGCCGAGCAGTTCGAAGAGGTGCAGCCGGGGCCACGGGGTTCGGGGTTGCGTCATGGTGGTGTCCATGGCTTCAAGGTGCCCGCAGAGGGGATGTTCCGCACTGACTCCGGACGCCAGAACGGATTGCCGTGCGCGCCAGGGACCCGGTAGACCTGCGGGCCATGTCCTCCCCGGCTGTCGCCTCGCTCTCTACCCGGCAGGTCCGCCATGCCCTCCAGGCCCTGAATGGACTGAGCCTGCCCACGGTGGACTCGGAGCGGCTGTGCCGGGAGTTTGGCGTGTCCCGCGCCGAGCTGGAGGACCCCGAGGTCCGCATTCCCTACGCCACGCTGGACGCGCTGTTGGAGCGAGCCGTCGAGCTCAGTGGCGATGACAACCTGGGCCTGCACATGGCCAGTCTGCCCGTGGTGGATCCGGATGACGTGGGCTCGGCGGTGATCGCCACCAGCGCCAACC
This sequence comes from Hyalangium versicolor, assembly GCF_020103695.1. Classification (GTDB taxonomy): domain Bacteria; phylum Myxococcota; class Myxococcia; order Myxococcales; family Myxococcaceae; genus Hyalangium; species Hyalangium versicolor. Next base: position 100,016 of record NZ_JAHXBF010000031.1, on the reverse strand, counting down.
TGGCCGAGTCCCTGGAGCGAGGCGCGCGCTACCAGCGCGTCTGGGGGGATGGAGAGCGCCTGCGCTACGAGGAGACCCCGCGCGGAGTGAGGATGCGGTTCACGCCCGTGGGAGCCTGGCGGCCGGCGCACCGCCACCTGGCGGAGATGGCCATGGCGCAGTTCGTCCAGGGGGCTCGGCTGCTGACGGAGCACGACATCACCCCGTTGTGCGTGCGCTTCGTCCACCCCGAGCCCGCGGACACACGAGAGCACCGGGAGCGCTACGGCTGCCCGATCCTCTTCAACGCTCCCGCCAACGACATCGAGTTCTCCCGGGAGGATGCCGCCCGGCCGTTCGTTCACGCGGATGCGCTCGTCCACTCCATCTTCGAGCGCCAGATCCAGAAGCTCTTGAGCACCCTACCGGAGGAGCCTGGTGTCTCGGTGCGGGTCCAGGCCTGGCTGCAGCGCTCGCTGGCGGGAGGGGACTGCTCCTTCGCGGCGGTGGCCCGAGCGCTGCACATGCCAGCGCGGACGCTCCAGCGGCGTCTGGCGGCAGAGGGGCAGAGCTACGCCCGCATCCTCGAGGAATTGCGTCGGCAGCGCGCGGCGGACTTCCTACAGCGCCGGGTGTCGATCGCCGAGGTCTCCTTCCTGCTGGGCTACAGCGATCCGAGCGTCTTCCATCGCGCCTTCAAGCGCTGGTGGGGCATGAGCCCCGAGTCCTTCCGCCAGCGCCATGGCGGCTATTAGCAACTTCATTGAAATCACGAGCTGGGACGGTCGCTTCTGCTCGCCCCCGACTTGCAGGCGCGGGTGCTTGAAATCGAGGCCGTCGGCGGAGCAGTCCCCCTTGCCGAGCGGACCCGCCGAGAGGTGGAGCGCGCTGCTGCGCGGGCCGAGCAGCGGACAGCATGGGGGACGCTTACATGTCGATAGTGATCGCCGCCTCGGCCTCGACCTGCGGCTTGATGGCTGCGTAGACACCCGGCCCAAACACGGAGACGACGAGCGAGAATTTCATTTCCTGCGTCCGCAGCGGCTTGCGCTGATCCCACCAGCCGAGTACCGGGGCGATCGAGATGAGCTTGTCGTTGACCAGCTCGGACATCTTCCCGCGCCAGCGGTCGCTCTGGACAGTGCCTCGGCTTCGAGTCTGGATGCCGACGTCCCAGTCGAACGACCTGGTCTTCGTGGGCTTCACGCGCTTGCCGTCGGCGCCTAGCGTGCGCTTCTGCACGTTGATTCGCTGAAGGAAGGCGTCGTCTGACTCCTGCGGGCCCTGCATGTCCCACTTCAGATCAAGCCCGTGGTACGTGCGACGGCCGAACTTGTTGGGCTCGGCAAAGTACGAGAGAGTCACACGCAGCTCGACGTCCGGGTCGGAGTCGGTCAGTAGCCTCTCAGGCAGCGGAAGTCGGTAAAGCTTTATCTTGCGGCGAACCTTCGGTTCCGTCGCCTTCGTCGTGGCCTTCTTGGGCGGCGTCTTCTTCGGCTCCTCCTCAATGACCGCGTTCGGCATCGTGTCCTCGACGATGATCGTCGCGACACCTTGCGCGCATTCCGAGGCGAGCCGCTCGTTTGGTACGCCGTAGCCACAGGCTTGGAGCCGGTCGCTCAGGCCGGGAAAGTCCTCGAGCATTGCCTTCGACCAGCTCGCGGAGTGGACGATCAATCCGCGCACGGTCTCGGGCTGAAGCTTCGGCTCGAGCGTCCAAATGCGAGCGGCGAGATGCGCAGCGCGCGCGCTGGCCTCGCTGGTCATCGACATCAGCCCCACCGAGTTCCCATGCGTGTGACGATGGCTCGTCGTGAGCGCCGACAACGTGGGCACGGTCGCGTCGGTGAGCGTGCCGGAGATCGCCAGGTTGCCCCCCTCGAGCACCACGTCGGGCTTGACGGGCCACTCGTTCCCGACGAGGCCGGTGCTGGTGTACGGCGAGATTCCGCCCGGCTTCGTCGCAACAACACGGGCCTCGGCGTAGTCCTTGTCGTTCGGCAACTCGACGCGCGCGGTGAACGCACCGACGGTGAGCGCATTCGAGGCCTGGGCAGGCTGGTGAATCTTCTCCGAGAGCTGTAGCTGTGGGTGTAGCTCCGCAAGCTTGAGCCACTGGTTATCGCGCGCGTTGCCCGCCGAAACGATCATCAGCCGCCCGTTCCCGTCGCGGAACGAGAGCTGGTCAACCGCCTGACTCCAAAGCGTCGGTGCGAGGCCTTCGAGCGGTGGATCCTGCATCGTCCGTGTGATCGCGAGCACGAAAGCGCGGTTTCGTGCCCGAGCGTCGGCCTCTTCTGCGGAGCGAACAGCGCGCTCTGTGAGCACTGGCCACTTCTCGTAATTCTCATCGGCAGCGGTGCCGTAGCCCGGCGCGATGAGGAGGCGGCTGCTCTGCAGCCAGTGCGGTGCCTCGGCGCTTCCTCGCTCGATGACTGCGCCCACATCGCGGTACAGAGCCAAGCCCGCCATCTTCGTGCCGTGGCCGTGGGTGTCCTCAGGCGACGGGATTTCAGGACCGGCTGTTGTCGCGGTAAGGATCGCCGGCTTGAGGAGCGGGTGCCCGGTGGCGATGCCCGTGTCCAGCACCACGACCGATGGCGCATCTTCGTGTGGCTGGGCGAGTGCAAATTTGGCGAGGTCCTTCGTCGACATGTCGTCGAGCAGCTTGAGATCGCGCAGCGGCTGCGGTGCCAGCTCGACCTCATAGATGCAGTCGGTCGCGGCACGAAGCGCATCGAGCTGGGCACGGGTCACGCGCACAAAGAAGTAGACTTGCTCGGGGCCGAGGAACTCGTCGAGCTTCTGGTTCACGCCGAGGCGGTAGAGTTGCCGAGCAATCTGCGCCCGACTCCCATTCGTGTCGTCGACGGGGTTGCGGTAGCCGCCACGGCAGCCGATCTCGAACCAGAACGGGCGATCGTCGGGTAGCGCATCAGCACGAAGCTGCGCACCGCCGAGGTCCTCGAGTTCCGCGAGGCCAATGCTCCCCACCGGTGCGATCGCTCGCTCCTTGTCCCGGTGGGTCGTGACCGTCCCATCCTTTGCGGTCTTCGTCTCCACCTTCGCGTCGTCGGCGAACGCGTCGAGCTTCTTCCGCAGGTACTCAAGGTCCGCGTTGGCGACGTCAAGAACCACAGTGCCCTCTGGCATGACGCCGACAAGCCGCGCATCACTACGGGTGTCGTCGAGCTGGTCTGAGGCAAGCTGTGCATTGGCGGCAGGTCGCACGGCGACGATCTCGCGCTTCGCCAACTCGTCACGCGCAGTCTCGGCTCGAGCCTTCACCTGCTGCGTGATGGTATCGAGCTGCTGGAGGAGGGCCGTTCGGTGCGCCTTCGGATTGAGCGACGGCATCTTGGGCGGCGTGCCGCCGCCGCCCTGTGGCGCTTCGTAGGTGTCCACCGAGGTGATTCGTCCTCGGAGGAGGGGGAGCCGCTTGTCGGCCATTTGATCAGCTCCTGACCGGTACGTTGCGTCGCTTCAACTCCTCCAGCGCCAGGACGACATCACGCTCGGAGATCTCTTCGCGATCATCGAGCGCCATCGTACGCACCGCATCATCACAAGCGCGAGCCACGTCCGCAAAGCTCCAGCCCTCGGCATTCCCGGCGAGCCGCTCGGCAGCCTCCGCGCTGAGCCCCAGGGTCGAGAGCCGGAGCTTCAGCAGGTCGGAGATCTGCTCACGCGAGGGTTTGTCGAACGGCACGATCACGTCGAAGCGCCGGAACACGGCGCGGTCCAGGAGCTCGACGTGGTTCGTCGCGGCGACGAGGATGCTGCCGCTCATGTCGGCGTCGACGAGCTGAAGGAACGCAGTGACGACACGGTTCATCTCGCCAACGTCCTGCGAGTCGCCACGCGCCTTCGCCACCGAGTCGAACTCGTCGAACAAGTACACGCCCGGCCGGCGAGGCATCTCCGAGAAGATCGCTCGGAGTTGCACTGCCGTCGCGCCAAGGAATCGCGAGAAGAGCGCGTCGAAGCGCACAGTCATCAGCGGAAGCCCCATCTCACCCGCGAGCACAGCAGCAGCGAGGGTTTTTCCGCACCCTGGCGGCCCGTGGAAGAGCAAGCGCCGGCGCGGCGAAACCCCGAACCGCTCAAGTCGAGCACGCGACCGGTTCTCGGAGATCACCCTCAGGAGCGTCTCGTGAGACTCGGGGCGCAAGACGATGTCGCGGAGGCGCTCGTCGCGGTGACCACCCTCGAGCATGTCCGCGAGTTCGCCTCGTGGCGTAGCGATGTCGACGACGGGCCCCTGCTTGCGAATGCTCGTCGCCGGCATCTTCGCGATGATTGACCGGATCTCCTCGGCGACGCGCACGTGGCCTGCGCTGCTCTCGGCCGCCGCAAGCTGCAGTGCCGCCTTGCGGAACGCCGACTCGTCGCCCTCGGCATGAGACTGCAGCAGCAGCTTGAGGATGTCGGCCTTCATGGCGCTGATTCGGATCCCGAGAGGATCTGCCTCCGTAGTTCCACAGCTTGGCGGCGGGGGTACAGCCGGTAGGCGTTCATCGGCGGAGAACCTCGGCGGCCGCCTTGAAGGTCAGGACCTCGTCGTCGCCGCTCTCGGTTGCGTCCACTGACGAAGCTTAGACAAGCTTGCTCGTGGGGACAAGCTCCTGTCTACCCGGGTGTTCAGTTGCACGGCCGGATGCATGCTCGCGTGCAAGCCCCTCCAAATCGACTCCAGTCTAGCCGACTCAGCGCTCTTGCCCTTGGTGGCGCGGGTGCTCCAGTGGTGATCGGCGAACTCGCTGAACACCTGGAGTGCTCCCCACACAGTCCCGCGGATGAGGCCTTCGATGCCGGTGTCAGCGTGGAACAGGTCGATCACGTTGCTGGGCGGCTCGAGCAGCCGCGGGTGCTCCAGTCGTCCTGTGGAGGCAGCAGCACGTTTCGCCGCTCGTTGCAGCGCGTGTCGCTGGTGGGGCGTCAACTGGATGCGACGCGTTTCTGCCTCCACAGATCGTTCTCTTCCAACGCCACTTCGGCGTTAGGGGTATATCCCCTGCACGAACTTTCTTCCGATGGCTTGGGGCATACTGCGCGCCGCATGCGCTACTTCGACGACTTCCAACCGGGCGAGATCATCCAGACCGGCACGTACACGGTGCCTGGCGAGGAGATCATCGCCTTCGCCCAGCAGTTCGATCCCCAGCCCTTCCACATCGATGAGGAGGCCGCCCGCCGCTCCATCTTCGGAGGGATCATCGCGAGCGGCTGGCACACCGCCTCCATCTCGCACCGGCTCTTCGTGGAGGGGCTGCTGAGGACCTCCTCCAGCATGGGCTCACCGGGGTTGGACGAGCTGCGCTGGCTGCTGCCGGTCCGGCCCGGGGATTCGCTCACGGTTCGGGTCGAGGTGCTCTCCACCACGCCCTCGCGCAGCAAGCCGGATCGAGGGGCGATCAAGTTCCGGTTCGAGGTCCGCAACCAGAAGGACGAGGTCGTCATGACCGAGCTGGCCACAGCCTTGTTCGCGCGACGCCCAGCAGGAGACAGTCCTCCCAAGGGGTAGGGGGGTGGGGCATCCGTTCCTCACGCAGCGGCTGAAGGGAAGGTAGACTGCCGCGCGCATATGCGAGGCATCTTCCTTTCCTTCCTGGTGCTGGGGTTTGTCGGCTGCAAGAGCGTGGGGCCTGATGAGGCCGCCATCCACGTCGTGGCCTCCTACGACTTCAAGGCGGGCTGCATCGTCGTGGAAGCGCACGACAAGGATGCGCCGGAGAAGTCGCAGACGAAGCAGATCCCGGTGCTCGACCGGAGTCCTCCCGCGAAGGTCGACGTCGCCGTGTTCCGAGCCGCGGACTGGGGGAGCACGGTCGCCATCACCGTCACCGCGCATGAGCGCACGTGCGATGGGGCCGAGGTGGCCCGGGAGACTCGTGAGTCCTCCCTGAAGAAGGCTGGAATCGAGGAGGTCTCGCTCCTGCTGTCCGCTCCGGACGAGGACGGTGACACCTACGTGTCGACCTCGCATGGCGGCACGGACTGCGACGACCAGGACGCGAACTCCAACCCTGGATTCACGACGGACGAGTGCGACGGCCACGACAACGACTGCCGCAACGGCGTGGACGATGGGCACCCCGTGGTGGACTTTTTCCTGGACGAGGATGACGACGGCGTGGGGGCTGGGCCGGCGGTGAAGGCGTGCATGGCTCCTCTCCACCATGTCGCACTCTCCGGGGACTGCGATGATCACAACGCCTCGCGGGCTCCTGGAAAGACGGAGTCCTGCGACGACGTGGACAACGATTGTAACGACAAGGTCGATGACGGACTGTCGACGGTTTCCTACTACCGGGACGCGGATGGAGACGGTTACGGCGTGGAGGCGGACAAGAGGGAGAGCTGCAACAAGCCCACGGGGTACGTGTCGAACACCTCCTTCGACTGCAATGACGGCAACGCCGACGTGCACCCCGGAGCTACCGAGCTGTGCAACGGCGAGGACGAGAACTGTGCAGGAGGGGCCGACGAGACCTTCACCCAGAAGGGGCAGGCCTGCACCAACAGCGGTTGCTCGGGCACATACATCTGCGATACCGACCCCAAGAAGCCTGTCGTGTGCAACGCGCCGCAGCCTGTCTCCTACTATGTGGATTCCGACGGGGATGGACAGGGCACCAGCCTGAGTCCCGTGGAGAACGCCTGTCCTCCGACGGTGCCGTCCGGCAAGGTCACCAACAACACGGATTGTGATGACACGGATCCCCTCACCCAGGTAGGCGCGCAGGAGATCTGCGATGACCGGGACAACAACTGCGTCAACGGGAAGACGGACGAGGCGGCTGTCTGCAACGGCAAGGGCTGGAAGGCGGTCACCATGCCAAACGGCCGGGACTGGTACACCGTGGCGTTGGGGACGGGAGGCTCGCCCGTGTGGGTTGCGGGTGCATCTGGGGCGCTTGCCTGGCGAGCCAATTCCGCGACAGGGAGCTTCACGGAGTTCCATCAGAAGTGCGGCAACATCACGTGGTTCGCCGCCTGGGTGCGGCCGAGCGACGGGGCCGTGTTCCTGGCGGGAGACGGAGGCTACATGGCCACGTACACCGCGAACGCAGCCGACTGCGCCACGACGAACACCGGGAGCGCGATGGGTGGGCCGTCGAGCAGCCCCCTCCGGGGAATCGTGGGCATCGAGTCCGGTACTGGGACCACCGTCTATGCCGTGAATGGCCAGGGGTCTCTCTACTCCTGGACACCCGGCAACTTGCCGGTCTTCAGGAGCTATCGCTCCGTGCCTCTGCCCTACTGGGACATCCACACGGCGAATCCCTCCACGCTCTTGATCGCGGCGGAGGCCTTGGCCGACACCCCTCAGGTCGACAGCTTCGATTTGGTCGAGAGCGCGCGGACTGTCCACGCGATGGATGACGTTCCCGCCGCAAACAAGTACGGGCTGCATGGCATCTGGGCCTGGGACAGCACTCACGCCGTCGCAGTAGGGAGGAAGGGGAACATCGTCTGGTGGAATGGGGCCACCGCCTGGAAGTTCCTGAGCCCCGACCCCGCCATGCAGGTGGATCTCAACGCCGTGTCCGCGCTCGACCGGTCCTCGGCGTACATCGCCAGCCAGGACGGCAGGATCCGCCGGCCGACGCCGACGGGTTGGGTGGAGCACTACTACTCGGGAGGCACTGCCCTCCGGGACATCGCGGCCAGTTCACGCCAGAACATCTGGGCCGTGGGCAACTCCATTGTGCTGCACTTCGCGGAGTGACAGGGGAAATCCCCCCACGCCGCGCATTCCGTTGAGCCGGGCGGCGCCCTTCCTCTAGAGTCGCTCCGGGCTCCACGGGGGAGCGGCCCGCTCCAGGTTCGTCCTACCCGCGTGGACTCGCCTTCAACCAAGGAGCGACGCGGATGCGGAACCTCAAGCCGTTGGCCGTAGGTGTGGTGATTGCTGCTGCGGGCCATGCCCTGGCCGCCCCTCCCAAGCAGCTCGGCAAGCCCGAGGGCAAGCTCAACATCATCGCCTGGCCGGGCTACGTCGAGCGCGGCGAGACGGACAAGAAGTACGACTGGGTCTCCCAGTTCGAGAAGGACTCCGGCTGCAAGGTCAACGTGAAGACGGCCGCCACCTCGGACGAGATGGTGAGCCTGATGAACCAGGGCGGGTACGATCTCGTCACCGCCTCTGGCGACGCCAGCCTGCGCCTGGTGTACGGCAAGAAGGTGCAGGAGCTGAACCTGGAGCTCATCCCCTCGTGGAAGACGGTGGACGATCGCCTGAAGAACGCGCCCTGGCACACCGTGGAGGGCAAGCACTACGGCGTGCCCTACCAGTGGGGCCCCAACGTGCTCATGTACAACACCAACATCTTCAAGACGCCGCCCACCTCGTGGTCCGTCGTCTTCGAGCCGCAGAACCTGCCGGATGGCAAGCCCAACAAGGGCCGCGTGCAGGCCTATGACGGCCCCATCTACATCGCCGACGCGGCGCTCTACCTGATGAAGAAGCAGCCGGACCTGGGCATCAAGGATCCGTACGAGCTCAACGAGAAGCAGTACGCGGAGGCGCTCAAGCTGCTGCGTCAGCAGAAGCCGCTCACCCACCGCTACTGGCACGACGTCACCGTGCAGATGAACGACTTCAAGAACGAGGGCATCGCCGTGTCCAGCGCCTGGCCCTATCAGGTGAACGCGCTGAAGGGCGAGAAGCAGCCCATCGCCTCGACGATCCCCTCGGAGGGCTCCACGGGGTGGGCGGACACCACGATGCTGCACACGGAGGCGCAGAACCCGGTGTGCGCGTACAAGTGGATCGAGTGGTCGCTGAACAAGAATCTCCAGTCGGCGCTGGCCGAGTGGTTTGGCTCCAACCCCGTGGTGCCTGACGCCTGTAAGACTCCGGCCCCGGGGGGAACCGACGTGTGCAAGACAAACGGCTTCGACCGCTTCGAGCAGGTCCGCTTCTGGAAGACGCCGATCGCCAAATGCGCTAGCCAGGGGACATGCGTGCCTTACAGCAAATGGACGCAGGACTACATCGCCATCATGGGCGGGCGCTGAGCGACGTGACGACCGCCGTCGAACTCAAGCAGATCAGCCGGCACTACGGCACCGTCCGAGCCGTGGCGGAGGTCTCCCTGTCCATCCAGGACGGGGAGTTCTTCTCGCTGCTGGGCCCTTCGGGCTCGGGCAAGACGACGTGCCTGCGCCTCATCGCCGGCTTCGAGCAGCCCACCTCCGGCAGCCTCCTGCTTCATGGCAAGGAGGCCGCGGGTGTCCCGCCCTACGAGCGGGACGTGAACACCGTGTTCCAGGACTACGCGCTGTTCCCGCACATGAGCGTGCGGGACAACGTGGCCTATGGGCTGATGGTGAAGGGGGTGGACAAGAAGAAGCGCCATGAGGAGGCCGAGGCCGCGCTGGACATGGTGGCGCTCAAGGGCTTCGGGCATCGCCGCCCCGGCGAGCTGTCCGGAGGCCAGCGCCAGCGCGTGGCCCTGGCTCGGGCGATCATCAACAAGCCTCGGGTGCTGTTGCTGGACGAACCGCTGGGCGCGCTGGATCTGCGGCTTCGCGAGCAGATGCAGACGGAGCTGAAGTCCCTCCAGCGCCGGCTGGGCATCACCTTCATCTACGTCACCCACGATCAGGGAGAGGCGCTCTCCATGTCGGACCGGGTGGCCGTCTTCAGCCAGGGGAAGATCGAGCAGGTGGACACGCCGAAGGGGCTGTACACGCGGCCTCGCACGGTGTTCGTCGCCCGGTTCGTGGGCACCTCGAACGTGGTGGAGGGCGAATTGGCGCGACGGCTCACCGGCTCGGAACGCCCGTTCTCCGTGCGGCCGGAGCACATCCGCTTCATCGCTGCGTCGAGTGCCCCGGAGGCCGAGCGCCTGGGCGTGGAGGGGCGGCTGGTGGACGTGCAGTACCACGGGGCCACGAGCCGCTACGCGGTGGAGGTGCCCGGCGGTCCGCTGCTGAGCGTGAGCCTGCCCAATGGTGAGGACGAGGTGGTACGGCCCGCGCCCGGCGAGGCAGTGCGGCTGGCGTGGTCGCGTCAGGCGATGGTCGAACTGGAGCCGGGGGCGTGAGCATGGCGGCCGCGAGCGTGGGAGTCGGGCGAGCGATCTCCAATCTGCTCTATCGCCGGAGCACGCTGCGGGTGTTGCTGCTGTTCACGCCGCCGCTGCTGTGGTTCGGCGTGGTGTACCTGGGCTCGCTGCTGGCGCTGCTGGCGCAGAGCTTCTACACGTTCGATGACTTCACCATGGAGGTCACCCGGGACTTCACCTGGGCGAACTACAAGGCGCTCCTGGAGGATGCCAACGCGGACATCGTCCTGCGCACGGTGGGGATGTCGGCCTCGGTGACGGTGGCCTCGGCGGTGGTGGCGTTCCCCATTGCCTATTACGTGGCGCGCTACACGGAGGGGCTGCGCAAGGGCTTGTTCTACGTCGCCATCATGCTGCCCATGTGGGCCAGCTACATCGTCAAGGCGTACGCGTGGACGGTGATCCTCACCAAGGGCGGCATCGTCTACTGGCTGATCGGCAAGTTGGGGCTGACGGGCGCGCTGGAGTGGATGCTGGAGCTGCCGTACGTGGGAGGTACCTCGCTGTCCACGTCGAACCTGGGCCGCTTCCTGGTGTTCACCTACGTGTGGCTGCCGTTCATGATCCTGCCCATCCAGGCCTCGATCGAGCGGGTGCCACCGCAGCTCATCCAGGCCTCGGCGGATCTGGGCGCGAGGCCGGCGCAGACGTTCCGCACGGTCATCCTCCCGCTGTCGTTCCCGGGCGTGGTGGCGGGCTCCATCTTCACGTTCTCGCTCACGCTGGGCGACTACATCATCCCGCAGTTGGTGGGGCCGCCGGGCTTGTTCATCGGGACGATGGTGTACACGCAGCAGGGCTCCATCGGGAATCTGCCCATGGCAGCGGCCTTCACGGTGGTGCCCATCGTGATCGTCGGCGTGTACCTGTCCATCTCCCGGAGACTGGGGGCCTTCGATGCGCTCTGAGTCGACGACAGCCAGTGGGCCGCGCGCGCCCCTGTTGCTGAGGCTGCTGGCGTGGGGCGGGCTGGTGTTCCTGCACTTCCCCATCGTGGTGGTGTGCCTCTACGCCTTCAACACCGAGGAGAGCGCGTTCAGCTTTCCGCTCAAGGGCTTCACCCTGCGCTGGTTCCAGGTGGCGGCTGGGCGCGAGGATGTGCTGGAGGCCATCGGCCTGTCGCTGAAGGTGGCGGTGACGGCCACGGCGCTGGCGCTGGTGCTGGGCACGCTGGCGGCGTTGGTGCTCGCACGGCGTCAATTCCTGGGGCGTGAAGCGCTGACGCTGATGTTCGCGCTGCCCATCGCGCTGCCGGGCATCATCACCGGCATCTCGCTGCTGTCCGCGTTCAAGCTGGCCAATATTCCCCTGAGCTTCTGGACTATCGCCGCCGGGCACGGGACGTTCTGCCTGGTCGTCGTCTACAACAACGTGGTGGCCCGCCTGCGCCGCATGCCGTACTCGCTGGTGGAGGCGTCCATGGACCTGGGAGCGGATGGGCTCCAGACGTTCCGCTACGTGCTGTTGCCGCAGATGGCCACGGCGCTGCTGGCGGGGGGCATCCTCGCCTTCGCATTGAGCTTCGATGAAATCATCGTGACGACCTTCACGGCGGGCCATGAGCGGACGCTGCCCATCTGGATGCTGAACCAGCTCGGGCGCCCGCGAGACGTGCCGGTGACGAACGTGGTGGCATTGGTGGTGATGGTCATCACCGCAATTCCTCTCTTGCTGGCCTGGCGCCTCACCCGAGGCACCGAGCAGGTGGCCGGCAGTAGCAAGTGACGCAACCGAGGTGGCCGCCTGGCCCCTCCACAGGACAAGGAGACGACCCCCATGGATGGCAAGCAATTCATCGACGGGCAGTTCGTGGCAGGCGAGGGCGCGGTGGAGGACGTCCTCGATCCGGCCACCGGCGAAGTCCTGGCCAAGGTTCCCGAGGCTTCGCCCGCGCAGATCCAGGCGGCGGTGAAGGCGGCGGAGAAGGCGTTCCCGGGCTGGTCTCGTACGCCGCCGAAGGACCGGGCCACGGCGCTGCTCAAGCTGGCGGATGCCATCGAGGCCAAGGGCACGGAACTGGCCCGGCTGGAGTCTCGCAACACGGGCAAACCGTACGCGCTGGCACTCGCGGATGAGATCCCCGCCATCGCGGACGTGTTCCGCTTCTTCGCGGGCGCGGCGCGATGCATGACGGGGATGGCCACGGGCGAGTACGCCGCGGGCTACACGAGCATGATCCGCCGGGATCCGCTCGGCGTCGTGGCGTCGATCGCGCCGTGGAACTACCCGCTGATGATGGCGGCGTGGAAGCTGGGCCCGGCAGTGGCCGCGGGGAACACGGTGGTGCTCAAGCCTTCCGAGCAGACGCCGCTCACCACGCTGAAGCTGGCCGAGCTCATCGCCGGTATCTTCCCGGCGGGTGTCATCAACATCGTCACGGGCCGGGGCGAGACGGTGGGCGCGCCGCTCATCAGCCAGCCGCAGGTTCGGATGATCTCGCTCACGGGAGATGTGGGCACGGGCTCGAAGGTGCTCCAGACGGCGGCGCAGACCGTGAAGCGGACGCACCTGGAGTTGGGCGGCAAGGCGCCTGTGATTGTCTTTGACGACGCGGATCTCCAGAGCGTGGTGGCGGGCATCCGGACCTTTGGCTTCTACAACGCGGGGCAGGACTGCACGGCGGCGTGTCGCATCTACGCGGGCGCGAAGGTGTACGACCGGTTGGTGGCGGACCTGAGCAGCGCGGTGTCCTCCATCAAGGTGGGCACGCAACAGGAGGAGGGCGTGGAGATGGGGCCGCTCATCTCGGACAGGCAGCTCCAGCGGGTTGCGGGCTTCGTCGAGCGGGCTTCGCAACAGAAGCACATCGAGATCACCGCGGGTGGCAAGAAGGGGAGCGGCAAGGGCTTCTTCTTCACGCCCACGGTGGTGGCGGGTGCGAAGCAGGACGATGAGATCGTCCGGCGCGAGGTGTTCGGTCCTGTGGTGTCGGTGACGCGCTTCGAGGATCCGGAGCTGGCGATCGCGTGGGCGAATGACTCGGACTACGGCCTGGCGAGCTCGGTGTGGACGAAGGACATCGGCAAGGCGATGAAGGTCGCGGCCGAGCTCCAGTACGGGTGCACATGGATCAACTCGCACTTCATGCTGGTGAGCGAGATGCCGCACGGAGGTGTGAAGCGCTCGGGCTACGGCAAGGACCTGTCCATGTACGCGCTCGAGGACTACACGGCGGTGCGCCACGTGATGGTGAGGTACTAGCGATCAAGCCCGGCCTGGGCCCCTGCGAAGGAGCAAGAGATGACGGACAACGCCAGCCTGAAGCGTCGCCGAGAGGCCGCGACCCCCCGCGGAGTGGGGGTGATGGCACCTTTCTTCGTGTCGAGAGCGGAGAACAGCGAGCTATGGGATGTGGAGGGCCGCCGCTACATCGACTTCGCGGGAGGCATCGCGGTGCTCAACACGGGGCACCGGCACCCGAAGGTGATCGCGGCGGTGAAGGCGCAGTTGGATGCCTTCACGCACAGCGCCTACCAGGTGGTGCCCTATGAGGCCTACGTGACGCTGGCCGAGCGGCTCAACAAGCTCACGCCGGGAGCGTTCCCAAAGAAGACGACGTTCTTCTCCACGGGGGCCGAGGCGATCGAGAACGCGGTGAAGATCGCGCGAGTGGCCACGGGCCGGAGCGGCCTCATCGCCTTCAGCGGCGCCTTTCACGGGCGGACGATGATGGGCATGGCGCTCACGGGAAAGGTGGTGCCGTACAAGACGGGCTTCGGGCCCTTCCCGCCCGAGGTGTACCACGTGCCCTTCCCGTCGGCGCTGCATGGGGTGAGCGTGGACGACTCGCTCCGGGCGCTGGAGCTGCTCTTCAAGGCGGATGTCGATCCAAAGCGGGTGGCCGCCATCCTCCTCGAGCCGGTGCAGGGGGAGGGGGGCTTCTACGTGGCTCCTCCCGAGCTGATGCGGGCGCTACGGCGGCTGTGTGACGAGCACGGCATTCTGCTGATCGCCGACGAGATCCAGACAGGCTTCGCGCGGACGGGGAAGTGGTTCGCGATGGAGCATTACGACGTGGTGCCGGATCTGATGACGACAGCGAAGTCCCTGGCGGGCGGCTTTCCGCTGTCAGCGGTGACAGGCCGAGCGGAGGTGATGGACGCGCCGGCGCCAGGAGGGCTCGGAGGCACCTACGCGGGCAACCCCATGGCCATCGCGGCGGCCCATGCGGTGCTCGACGTGATTGAGGAGGAGGGGTTGGTGCGGAAGGCCAACCAGCTCGGAGAGGTGATGCGCGGCCGCCTGGAGGCACTGCGGGCTCGGGTTCCGCGGATGGCGGAGGTGCGAGGCCTGGGAGCGATGCTGGCAGTGGAGTTCTGCCAGCCTGGAGGCCACACGCCGGATGCGGACTTCACCCGGCAGGTGCAGGCTCGGGCGCTGGAGAAGGGGCTGGTGCTGTTGACGTGCGGAGTCTACGCCAACGTGATCCGCTTCCTCTTCCCGCTCACCATCCCCGAGCCTGTGTTCAACGAGGGGCTGACCATCCTCGAGTCGGCGCTCACCGCGTAGGAACGGTTTGAAGCATGGGTGCCCGTCAGTTCTGGATGCGGACGGGCACCCCGTTGGTAATGGTGACGTTGCCAGCGGTGTCGATGACGCGAGCGGTGAGCACGTAATCGCCGTTGGCGAAGTTGAGGGTGTTGAAGTTGATGCTGTAGGGGGCCTTGTTGTCGTAGATGACGTAAGTCGAGCCGACATAGAAGGTGACCCGAGCAACGCCGAGCGAGGCCTGAGCATCGACCGAGAAGTTTGCCGTGCCACTGAGCACTGCATTCGGTGCGGGGGAAGTGATGGTGCTCGTCGGCAGTGCGATATTCAGGATGGTGACAGTCACGCTCGAAGTGCTGGCATGGCCCAGCTTGTCGTAGGCCTTGGCCTGGAGGGAGTAGGAGCCGTTGGCCGTGGTGGAGGTGTCCCAGGAGAGTTGGTAGGGCGGCTGGGTCACGCTGCCCAGCAGGGTGGAGTCGCTGTAGAACTCCACGCGCTCGACGCCCCCGATATCCTCAGCGGAGGCCAGGAGGGTGGCATTGCCTGCCAGGACGGCTCCCGTGACGGGCGCGGTGAAAGCCACCGAGGGAGCGGTGTTGTCGACGATGACCGGGAAGGGAGTGGACACCGTCTGCTGGCCCTTGTGGTCAATGGCTACGGCGGTAAGAGTGTAGGTGCCGTCCGGGGAGTGTGTGGTGTCCCAGAAGAGCTGGTAGGGGGGAGCCAGAGCGGCACCCAGGTCGACGCCGTTGGAGCGGAAGAAGACCTGGGAGAGCAGGATGTCATCGGACGCGTTGGCCGAGAGAGTCACGGTGCCGCTGAGCATCGGTTCAGGCGGGTTCAGGGTGACCTGGGGCGGCATGTCTCCCACGCGGAACACGAGATCATCCCGGTCGTTGTAGCTGTTGTTGGAGGCGCAGGGCAGGTAGTCGTAGTTATAGGGTTCCGTCGTGACTCGGATGGCTTGCAGGTTTGCGCCTGGGGAGAGCGTGAAGGTCCTCTTTTGGACTTGCGCGCCCGGCTCGCGGAGAGGAACCCAGCCGACCCAGTTCCACACCGGAGCCTCGGCATCGGTGGCGTAGAAGATATGGATCATGTCTACCGAGAGGTAGGCCCAGACGGTGGCTTCGACGACGACCGTCTTGCCAGGAGCGAAGCCGCTCCCGTCTTCAGTGTAGATTCGCACCCGATCCAATGACTCGTCATAGTGATAGGTGCCCAAGTTGCCGTCGGGGCAGGAGGAGAAGAGGGTGTTGGGCGCGTTCGTCTCGGGCCCGCGAGTGCCTCGGCCATTCACCAGCGTTCCCGTGTCGCAAGACTTGCCTGTGGAGAGACAGGCGGGAGCCTTGAAATGCGCGTCATAGGCAGCCATGTTGTCACCGGTGAGTGACGCATGGCTCTGCTCCAGAGCGGGAGAGGCTTCGTCGGAGTCTTGGGGGAGGGCCTGCTCGGGACTCATTCCACAGCCTGCGAGCATGAGGCTGATCAGCGTGCTGAGCCTGCCCATCGGACCGAAGCGATTCACATCTGTCTCCTATGAATGAGAAATCACCCGATGCCGCGCTGCGGCGCGTGCCGGGATGAGTCCATACACAGTACAAGGGAGGCAGAGTTTTGTAGCCTGAGGCAAACCCCAGGCTGGCGATCCTTGGGTTTCCCCCAGGCTGGCGACAAGCCATTGAGGAGGGGGTGGTACAGAAGGCCCATCAGCTACTGTGGAAATAGGACCTTGCTCACCCGAACGGTCCGTCCATCGTTGCCGACCACGATGAGAGCGAAAGGGCGTTTGATCTCGCTGCGGTCGAGCTGCCACTCCAGGATGACCGGATAGGGGGCATTGCCTGGAGGAATCGGACCCGTCCCAAGCCAGGTGATTGGTTTGAACACGCCACCGTGCTCATCGGCCAGGAAGATTTCCTTGATGCTCCACTCCTGGGCTCCCGACTGCGCGACGGTGAGTTTAAGCGCCGCTCGAGCACCAGCAATAGCGTAAAGGCTCAGACAGTTCCTGACATAAAGTGCGTCACCGCGTATGCCTGTCAGATTGTTCAGGAGTGCTGTCTTGAGACCCTCGGGGTCAATGAAGTTGTTGGCGAGGAGATCAGCCAGTCCGCCTCTCGTGAGCACTTGGCTTTCGAGTTGCTCAACACGGTTTCGTAGCTGTGCGTTTTCCGCCCGGACCTCCTGAACCTCCTGCTGGTATGCCTTCACTGTACGCGCGTGACGAAAGACGTCGATTTGGCGTGTTGCCAGAGCCGGGTGAGCGATCAGAAGAAATGTCGCACTCCCCGGGGCTGCGCCGTCGAGGAACGGAACCGATAACAGAAACCGTTCTCCTGGCGTGAGGTCACTCTTGGGCCTGAGAACAATCATGCGGTCCGCAACCACGAAGCTTTCGAACCGTTCACGCCCCTGGATCGCTACCAAGCCGCGATTCACATCCGCGTTGAAGGTGAAGGCCGTCGCAATATCTGCACTGATGCATGCCTTCGGGGGCGCCGCGGTTGCCTTGGGCAGAAGGTCAATCCTGGATGAAGCTGATTCGCATTCAACATAGCTCGGCGTGTCTGCTTGAGCTGGGCTTGCATGAAGAGCGAGAATAAGCCTGGCTGAAGAAAGGAGGGACATTGAGTAGCCTCAAAGCTTCGTGGCTGCCTCCAGACGGAGTTAGAAGTCGTTGGCACGGATGGTGAAAAAGCTGAGTATCACGGCAGCGTCCGCAGTACGGGCCTCCCAGGGTAGGCCGCGTTCGCCGTTGGTAACCAGCTCCGCGCAGACGGGGAATTCCTTGCCTTCAGGCGTCGTGCCCTTTGTAAAAACGCCGTAGACCCTGTCCGAGCCGAGGAAGATCCTGCCTTCAAACTCGAATTCGAACCCATCTGCCCACTGGTAACTGACACCTTCTCTGTCACCTTTGAGCTTGACCGCTCCCTCTCGGACGGTGACTGTCGTTCCAGCTTCCCATCCAGATCCGGGCCATTTGGTATGGAAATAGGCTCGAGGCCTGATGCCCATCTTTTCCATCTGCTCGATCGTCCTGGCGGGGCATGGCTCAGGCGGGGGAGGCTCCGAACGAACGACCGTCGTGTTGCTCACACACCCGGCGGCACCCGCGATGCAGCACACCCCGACACACTTCCTAACCTTCTTCAGCGCGTTCTTCACGTCTGGCTCGTCCTTGGGAAGCGTCGCCTCAACGACGGACGCGCGGGTCGAGATCGCGTCGGCGTCAGATTCAGGCGGTTGCAACGGAATCTCCAGTTTTTGGATGGGTGTGCCTACCTGCCAGGCCCCGAAGGGGACGACTTCCTCATTGGGTTGGAACCCGTTGGGCCCAAGTGCCGGCGTGCCGGCGTGGTTGGAGGCCAACACCTTGGGGTGCGACGGGCCATCCACCGGGAGGGGCACCATGACGAGCCCCAGCGCCAGCATCATCGCCCAGGAGCCAGCCCGACGTGCGGGCATCTGACCGGCCGTCGGAGCCCTCTGCCTCCATTCATTCGGCCCGTCTGGAACCACTGGCACCGGAACTGGAACAGCCACGACCACCGCAGCGGCTTCTGGGGCCGGTGCCGCGTCCTCGGCCCTCGAAAGTGGCTGGGGCTCCGGTGGAGGCACGGGGGGCGGCGCTGGCGCCATGTACTCGGGCAGCTTGATGACTCGCCCTCTCCGGGGGACCTTGATCTTCGAGAAGACCAGCTCGATCCCGTCCTGAGCGAGCCGCGTCGCATCGATCTCGGTCGTCCGGCACTCGGGCGCATGGGGGTCACCCAGGAGCACCTCCCAGTTCTCCGCCCCTGCGGACGCCTCCATCACTCGGCGTAACTCCCCGCACATCACTCGCAGGTCCGGATAGCGGTTCTCTGGGCTCTTCTCCAGCAGCCGCATGCAGATAGCCCCGAGCTCAGGCGGGACACGGGGGTTGATCACGTGGGGCATCTTGGGGACCTCCCGCAGCACCCGCCGCGTCATGAAGGGATCCTCGCGCAGGCCAAAGGGGAGCAGGTCCGTCAACATCCAATAGAACGTCACCCCCAAGGCCCACTGCTCGTCCTTGGCCGTGGGCCTGTAGCGCTTATCTTCATCCCTGGCATGCTTCCAGGCTTCTGGGCTGACGTACTCCAGCGTGCCGGTGATCGGTCCGAACCCCTCGCTCGACCTCGCCCCTGTCATCGCCGCCAGTCCGAAGTCCAGCACCACCGGTTCCTCGCTGGGGAGCCGGACCATGATGTTCTCCCGCTTCAGATCCCGGTGGAGCACGCCGGCCTCCTGCACCGCAATCAGCGTGCGCCCGAGGGAGAGCACCAGTTCGCCGACCTTGCGTGCGGAGGGGTTGTGGAGCATCACGTAGTCGTAGAGCGTCAGCCCCTCCACGTACTCCATGACGACGTAGAAGAGTCCGCGCTCCCGGTCTGGCCACCTGCCGCACGCGATGAAGCGCACCACGCCTGGGAGCCGAAGCTGCGCGAGCGTCACGAGAACCTGCACCTCACGCGCGCCAAACCGATCGAGTCCCGGGTCCAGGAACTTCACTGCGTAGGCTCGTCCGGACGCCTCGGCGCGGTAGACATGGCCGTGCCCGCCCTCTCCGAGCAACCCATCGATGCGGTAGTCACCGACCATGGTCCCTACGGAGGGGAGTCGAAATGACGGGTGATCCATGGGTTCACTCTACCTCCCGACTCACCGGATGGCGTGAGACGCATCCAACCTACCGCATCCTGTGCCCCCGAAGATGCCGGCGCAACACACCTCCCAGGTGAAGCCCGCCCTCGTTCTCTATGACGTGGGGCGTTTACGGCCCGCCAGCATGACCTTGGCGACTCCTTGGAGGGCGTTGACTTCGTCTTCGTCGAGCTCACGTGCCAGGCGCGTAAGCCGCCGGACATGAGGTGGATCCTCGTGCGTCTGCTGCGGCCCTGGCGAGCTACCGGGGCTCATGAATCCGAGGAGTACGCGAGGATCCGCCTCGAGGACATGGCACATGCCCAAGAACGTCGGGAGGCTCGGAAGCAGCACTCCACGCTCAATTCGTCCGTACACCTCCATCGCGATCCCAATCCGCTCCGCCACCTCAGCTTGGGTGAGGCCCCTCTGGAGTCGTGCCTCGCGTGAGGCTGCGCCCAGTTCGTTGGCGAATCTCTGCCTCATCTGGAAGCGCCTCATGGGATGTTCCCAGGCACATCCACGGGAGTTGGGAGGATGCCGGGCTCAGTCACTCCGTACGCGACATGCTCGTCGAGTTTCCTCGCCGCACGGATGAGCGCTGCCGTCTCCGCCGCCAGTTCCCCCTCGTGATACTGGGGCCAGGAGTCGTGCATGTATCCGCGGAGATCGTCTGCCATTGCGAGGGCACTCGGGTACCGCTTCGACGGATCAACCTGGAGCGCTTTCGCAATGATCCGACGCAACCGTACGGCGAGCCTCTTCGTGGCTCGGTCTACGTCCTTTGAGCCGAAGTTCACGAGGCGGGGTGCCAGAACCTCAAGGGGGATGATCGGTTCAGTCTCGACGCGAGTCCCTGGGAGCACGAAGGTCGAAACCGCATCCTCCAGAGAATCCGGAGGGTCGAGAGGATGCCAGCCGGTGAGCTCCCCCAGGAGAACCAGGCCCAGCGAGAAGATGTCGGCTCTGCTATCGGGTGGACTCCTTGCAGCGGCACGGCGTCGCTTCCTCGGCGTCTGGAACTCGCGCAGGACTTCAGGCGCAATGTATGCGGCATCCCCCCTGAGCAGGCCGGTGGGCGTCTGATAGCGTCCCATCAATTCGGAGTAGGCGGACCCGAAGTTCACGAGCTTGACCTGGCCTCGTTGGCTGATCTGGATGTTCGTAGGGGATACGGCCCGGTGAACGACATGGAGGGGCCGCCCCTCTTCGTCGGCGCAGCGATGGGCATGGTCCAGCGCATCGGCGATGGCCATGGCAACGGTGACAGCGAAACCGGCGGACACCTTGCGTTTCACAAGGGCAGCGGCATCGAGGATCGTCTCCAAGGAGCATCCGGGCTCGTGCTCCAGAACGAGGAAGGACTGCGCCCCATCGATCGCGTATCCGAGCACCTGGCCGATGTTGGGGTGTTGCAGATGCTTGCTGAGCTGCAACTCCTCCGAAAGCCGGGCTTTCACTTCCGGGGCGGGCTTTTTCTGAGTCGCGAAGAGCGGTCTCAGCTCGACGGTCGTGGTGGCCGTCCCGAGATACTCCTTGCGCGCCGCGAGAAGGACGGGATCTCCATCACGGCCATACTTGATGGGTCGTAGCACCATGTACTCGAAGCCACACGACTCGAAGACGCGGATCATGCGCGTACCTTTGGTGAGATAGGACCCCATGGGTAGCATAGGACCTATCACGATGGGAAGGCCATGAGACGAACCAGGTCTCATGCCAAAGGCGTCTGCTGCTCGCTGGACCCGGGAGTGGCGCTGCGGAGGGGCGCATCGTCTCTGCGTGCTGAGTGTCGGGCTGGCCCTGAAGCTGCTATTGGCCCACTCGTGTGGTTGGGACCACAAGGACGGGTGCAACGTCCCTGGGCATGATCCCGAGGTGTCCATACCCGACTGCAAGCGAGCCGCGGGAGAAGGGATTCGATCTCATGAGAATGAACAGGTTCAAACTCGCTCCCTTGCCTCTCATGGTGATGGTGGCTTGTGCGGGGCTCCCGTTCTTCCGAGCGTCGGAGCCATCTCCCGCTTCCGGGAAGGCGGGCGTGGGTGGTGCTCGATGTGACCCGCGCGCCACGCTGGAACTGCAGGACATCCATTACGACGGGAAGGCCCTTTCAGGGCGCTTTCTGGTCGGTGCCCTGGCAGACAAAGTCCGGTTGGATAGGCGATTTCTCCCCAATCTCGGCGTGAACCTGGACGCTGTCCGCGAGTGCAGCGGGGGCCAACCGGTTGCGTTCGTGAGGGGAGATACGTTTCCGCCAGGCGCTCGCGAAGAGGATCTTCTGATCCTCGCGCGTGGCTTCTGGTTCGGAAGGAACGTGGGGTTTCCAGTGTTCAGCGAGCCTTTCACTGGGGCAGGCCCCGAGTGCGTCATCGCTGAATTCTCGCTGCGTTCATTTGATGGCGAGTGTGTCGCCACCGTTCAGGCAACTGCGACACGGGAGCCTTCTTCGATTTCGGGTGGTGGTTTGCCGAGCGAACCGGTGTCGTCGAAGGACGCCGGCACGCTTTGAATGTGTGTCGTTCCTGAAAATGGACATCCCCGAGCCAGTGTTCAACGAGGGGCTGACCATCCTCCTGGAGGGCAAGGGGGGCGGAAGCAACGCACGGCAGGAGCACTGACGGCCCAGTGTGTCCCATGGTCCTTCTCCGGACGCACCATGTTCCCAGGAGAGGCGACCGGGAGGAGCGGGCCATGCTCAACGGGGGTTGGTTCCATGCGGTGCTGGGAGTCCTCCTAGCGCTCTGCTGGGTGGGCCGGGTGGCCCGAGCGGACGAGCCTTCCCGCCTGCCCACGACTGTCCACGGAGCGATCGCGGCGTTGGAGGACCCGAACAATGCTGTCGCGGCGAAGGCGTTCCAGTTCCTCCTCGAACTGAAGCTGCCTCCAGGGGTGGAACTCGATGAGCAGTCCCTTGCGCGGCTGCGAGCCTTCTGGCGAGGGCCTCGCCTCGAAGCCATGCTGCGAGATCCGGACCCGGCCGCCCGTATCGCTGCCGCCAATGGACTGCAGGAGGCCGGAAAGGCGGATGAGCGGTACCCATCCCTCCTGGCCGAACTCTTGAAGGACTCGGACAAGACGGTCCGGATTGCAGCCGCCGGTGCGCTGGGGAGTATGGGAGAGGCGGCCAGAGCGCAAGCCCCGCTCCTTGTGGGCTTGCTGAAGTCGGACGAGCAGGTCCGTCCCTGGGCGGCCCGGGCCCTCAATCGTCTTGGGGAGGCGGCCAGGGATCAGGCCCCGATGCTCGCTGGCCTGCTTGGGGACTCGGATGCCCAGATCCGGTTGGCGGCGATCCAGGCGTTGGAAGGGATGGGAGCGGCGGCCCGGGAACAGGCCCCCGTGCTTGTCCTCCTCCTGAAGGACCCGGACTCCAACGTGCGTCAGGAGGCGGCCAGGGCGTTGGGGGGGATCGGGGAGGCGGCCCAACCCCAGGTTCCCGCCTTGCTCAAACTCGTGGAGCAGCCCGGCGGGAAGACCCGCACGCTGGCCGTGGCGGCGCTGGTGAGCATGGGGCAAGCCATGAAAGGGCCGGCTCCGCTCCTGGACAGGTTCCTGAAGGATCCGGATCCGAGCATCCGTCAGGCCGCGCTGGGTGGGTTGGACTGGCGGGGGAAGGCATCGGCGGCTCAAGCCCCGCTCGCCGGCAAGCTCTTGAAGGATCCCAACGTGGAGGTCCGCAAGGCGGCGGCGGGAGTGCTGTGGACCCTGGGGCGTGCGGCGAAAGAGCAGGCACTCCTCCTGGGCGATGCCTTGAAGGATCCCGATCCGGGCGTCCGTGCGGCGGCAGCGGCGGCACTGGGCCGCATGGGGGAGGGGGCGAATGCACAGCTGCCCTTGCTCGTCGAGCTTCTGGAGGATCCGGAAAGGAATGTTCGGAGCTGGGCGGTATGGGCGCTGGGAAATATGGGGGAGCCTGCCAGCACCTACGCTCCTCGCCTCGTCGGATTCCTGAAGGACCCGGACTGGGGGATCCGCGGCAGTGCGGAAGCGGCGGTAGGGAGGTTGGGCCAGCAAGCCCATGGGGAGATCTCACGCCTCGTTGCCGCCCTCCTGAGCGATCCGGACGCGAAGATCCGGGCGCTCGCGGCCCGTGTGCTGGGCAGCATGGGAGAGGCCGCGAAGGAGCAGGCACCGCTCCTGGGGCGGCTCTTGCGAGATTCCGACATGCAGGTCCGGAAGACGGCCGCCGAAGCGCTCGGGAACATCGGCCCCGCGGCGAAGGAGCAGGTCCCCCTGCTGATCCATCTCCTGGTGGATGCGCAGGAGCGAGCCAAGAATTCATTGCTGGGGAGTGAGCAAGAGGAGGCCATGGCCGCGGCCACCGCGCTGGGGAACATGGCTCCCCTGGAGTTGGCCTCCATCGCTCCGCTGATCGCCCAGACCACCACGAGTCCGGCCTACCGCTCCCATTGGCTGGTGAGCGCCCATATCGCGGGCGGAGGAGAGGCCCGCGTGGAACGCCTCCTGCGGTGGCTGGGGCGGCCCTCGAACGAGGCACCCATCCAGGAGCTGCCGCTCGATGTGGGCAGGGAGACATTGAAGCTCTTCGCCGAGTTCTGGCCCATGACCGAGAGCTACCCAGAACTCCGGCACGAACTGGCGAGCCAGATAGGGCGGGTGGTGCTCCTGGAAAAGGGCCAGTGGAAGCGCGGCGATCTCGGGCTGCTCCGGCTCCAGGAGAAGAACCTGCGCGAGTGGAGCGCCTCGCAGACGGAGACAGCCTCCGTGGAGGCCGTCATCCGCTCGGTGCAGCAGCGGGACGTGTTCTCGCACCTGGGCTGGGGGTGGGTGGCGCACGCCGGCTTCTGGCTCCTGCTGCTGGTCTTCTATCCCCGTTCGCCGCGCGTGCAGGCGCTGTTCTTCTGGAATCCCTGGGTGCGGAAGATCGCCGGCCTGGGGTACGTCAGCCTGTTGCTGACGTGGGTGCCGTGGCTGCGGCGCCGCCTGCTCGCTCCCTTTGCCCCCCTGTTGCTGGCGGACGCGGACCTGGAGCGTTTCTCCCCTGACTCCTATTTTCCCCGCTCCGAGGTGAGCGATCCTTTCGGACAGCGCAGGCCGCTGCTCGCCGCGCTTCCCCGGCTGGGTGGACAGATCATCCTGGAGGGCGACTCAGGGCTGGGGAAGTCGATGTTCCTCAAGTACCTGCTGTGCGGCTCGAAGCGGCTGGCGGTGTTCCTTCCCGCCGAGCGCTGCCGGGGCGGCGTGCTCGAGGCCATCCAGGCTCGGCTGGAGGGGCAGGCCCAGGACACCACCTTCCTGCGCAGCATCATCTACAGCGGTGCGCTCGACATCTACATCGACGGGCTCAACGAGGTGACGGCCGCCACCCGGGAGAAGATCTCCCAGTTCACCGAGCGCAACGTCCACGCCAACATCCTGCTGGCCACGCAGCGGATCGAATGGGCGCTGCCCGCGACGGCGCGCCGCTATGTGCTGCAGCCGCTCTCGGACGCGGAGGTGGTGGAGTTCCTCGTCAGTCGCGAGCCGCTGCTGGAGCCGGGAGCGAAGCTGCGAGGCCCGAGTTACCAATCGGTCTGTGAGGACTTCGTGCACCAGGCGCTGGCTCCCGCGCAGCCGGAAGAACTGCTCCGGGCAATGCGCGAGGTGCTGGCCAACCCGCTGGATCTCACGGTGGTGGCGCAGATGCTGGCCGCGGGGCACGTGCCGGATCTGTTCCACCTGCGCCAACAGCAATACGCGCTGATGGCGGAGGACTACCGCCGCAAGTACCTGGCTCCGTTTCCGCTGGGGCCATTCTCCGAGGCGGCCTACCAGATGCGGCTGAAGGACGCTCCGGTGATTCCGGAGGAGCCCTTCAGCCGTGAGCTGCCGGGACTGGAGGCGTTCAAGATCGTGCTGCGGCGGCAGTGGCAGAGCCCAGACGGGGAGGGTCACCGGGAGTGGCGCTTCCGGCACGACAAGTTCCACGAATTCTTCATCGCCCAGGCGCTGCTGGAGACTCCGGATTCGCGCCTCACCCAGCACGTGGGAGACCCTCGCTTCCACGGCGTGTACTCCCTGCTGGCGTTGTTGCTGGAGCCACAGAAGGCGCGGCAGTTGCGAGATCTGTTGGTGGAGCACGCCGCCACGACCCAGGACCACACCCTGAGCGATCGCTTCGTGCTCCTCTTCAAGGAGAGGCACGAGGCGGAGCAGGCCCAGGCCTCGGTGCGCCTGCCCCGATTGGGTGGACACCCCTGATGCCAGGTCGGTGCTCACCTCGTAGGAATGTTTTGGAGCATGGGGGCCGTCAGTTCTGGATGCGGACGGGCACCCCCTCGGTGACGGTGACGTTGCCAGCGGTGTCGATGACGCGAGCGGTGAGCACGTAATCGCCGTTGGCGAAGTTGAGGGTGTTGAAGTTGATGCTGTAGGGGGCCTTGTTGTCGTAGATGACGTAAGTCGAGCCGACATAGAAGGTGACCCGAGCGACGCCGAGGGAGGCCTGAGCGTCGACCGAGAAGTTTGCCGTGCCGCTGAGCACCGCATTCGGTGCGGGAGAGGTGATGGTGCTCGTCGGCAACGCGATATTCTGGACGGTGACAGTCACGCTCGAAGTGCTGACATGGCCCAGCTTGTCGTAGGCCCTGGCCTGGAGGGAGTAGGAGCCGTTGGCGGTGCTGGTGGTGTCCCAGGAGAGCTGGTAGGGCGGCTGGGCGACGCTGCCCAGCAAGGTGGAGTCGCTGTAGAACTCCACGCGCTCGACGCCCCCAATATCCTCAGCGGAGGCCTGGAGGGTGGCGTTTCCTGTCAGAACGGTTCCAGTGACAGGAGCGGTGAAAGCCACCGAGGGAGCGTTATTGTCGACGATGACAGAGAAGGGAGTGGACACCGTCTGCTGACCCTTATGGTCGATGGCCACAGCGGTGAGAGAGTAGGTACCGTCCGGGGAGTGTGTGGTGTCCCAGAAGAGCTCGTAGGGGGGAGCCAGAGCGGCACCCAGGTCGACGCCGCTGGCGCGGAAGAGGACCTGGGAGAGCAGGATGTCATCGGACGCGTTGGCCGAGAGCGTCACGGTGCCGCTGACCAGAGGCTCAGGCGGGTTCAGGGTGACCTGGGGTGGCAGGTCTCCCATGCGGAACACGAGATCATCCCGGTCGTCGTAGCTGCTGGTGGGGGAGCAGGGATTGTCCTGGTATTCGTAGGCTTCCATCGCGACTCGAATGGCCTGCAGGTTCGCGCCAGCGGAAAGCTTGAAGGTCCTTGTGTGGACTTGCGCGCCTGGCTGGGAGGGAAGAACCGAGCCGACCTTCTTCCACACCGGAGCCTCGGCATCGGTGGCGTAGAAGATATGGATCGTGTCTACCTCGTAGTAGTAGGCCCAGACGGTGGCCTCGACGACGACTGTCTTGCCTGGAGCAAAGCCGCTGCCGTCCTCGGTGTAGATACGCACCCGATCCAAGGACTCATCATAGTGATAGGTGCCTGCGTTGCTATCCGCGCACGAGGAGAAGAGGGTGTTGGGCGCGTTCAACTCGGGCCCTCGAGTGCCTCGGCCATTTACCAGCGTCCCAGTGTCGCAAGACTTGCCCGTGGAGAGACAGGCGGGAGTCTTGAAATGCGCGTCATAGGCAGCCACGTTGTCACCGGTGAGTGGCGCACGGCTTTGCTCCAGAGCGGGAGCGGCTTCGCTGGAGCCTGGGAGGAGGGTCTCCTCGGGACTCATTCCACAGCCTGCGAGCATGAGGCTGATCAGCGTGCTGAGCCTGCCCATCGGACCAAAGCGATTCACGTCTGTCTCCTATGAATGAGAAACCCCCCGATGCCGCGCCGCAGCGTGTCCCGGGATGACCCAAGACACAGTACAGGGGAGACAGAGTTTTGTAGCCTGAGGCAAACCCCAAGCTGCCGATCCTTGGGTTTCCCCCATGCCAGGGGCAATCCATCGAGGATGGGTTGGTGCAGAAGTTCAACCCGCTACTGCTTGAATGCGGCCTTGCTTACCCGAACGGTCCGTCCATCGTTGCCGACCACACGAGGGCGAAAGGGCGTTTGATCTCGCTGCGGTTGAGATGCCACTCGCAGGATGGCCGGCTCGCAGCACTCGCCGCGCCATGAGGGGATCCTCGCGCAGGCCAAAGCGGAGTATGCCCGTCAACATCCAATAGTATGTTCCTGGTGAGACCTTCATGCCTCCTCTTCCGGAGAAAGCTTCTCCTTCTGGCGTCAGTTTTTCAGTCGGGCATTGCCGCAGTCGCCACCGTCTACGGGCAGATGATTGGTGATGGCGGTGTGTAATGAGGGCCGTGCGACAAACACGCGGATATACGAATGAGAACCAGTACGATTTCGAAAAGGATCTCCGCTGTATTCCTTGGCATTCTACTCGTTTCTTGTAGTACCACGCACTACGCAGAGAGTCCCGGTGAAGGTTCACGGCGCTGGACAGCGCGATGGACTGGTTGAAGCGCAACCACAAATCAATTCTGGTGGGGAGCGTGATTGTCATTGCGGGTGTTGCTTTCGCTGTGGTTTCGGCGGGCGCCGGGATCTTGGTTCTAGTGCCAGTAGTGATCCTGGCCTCGTCTGCGACCACGGTCGAGTCTTCCACCGCTTGGGTGTCGCCATGAGCATGGTCGAGCTTTGTCTTGAGGTAGAGGGGCTTCTTGGGCGGCTCCGCGAAGAGGCTTCGCCCCAGGAAGAACAGGAGAAGCTTCTGATTGCGATTGATGCGATCCGATTCCTATCAGCTAGCGGCCAGTCTTACGACTTTGAGGACTACCGAAAGAGTCTTGATGCCAATGCTCCTCCGCTCGTGATCGCCGCATTCAATACTCTGGAGGCGGCGGAATCCTGGTTGAAGGAGCAGCCCGAGCCGCCTGCCAGTGGCTGTGTGTTGGTAGGGAATGAGTATTGCCGTGTCATGTATTCTCGCGAGACTGGCTTGCGCAAGCTCATCCCCAGTCACAGTACGCTGGAGTACTATCTCGAAGAGATGATTCAAGATGGGCTCCCTGCCCCTGATTCCACGTTCAACACGCGTGAGGAAGCAGACTCATGGCTCAGCAGCCAAGCCGAGCCGCCACGGCAAGTTTTCATCACCATTGCTGGTGAGTACTATCTCGCCGTGTATCACTACAGGGTCCGCCTTCGGGCCCTCTATCCGATTTCAAGGGCCGCGAAGTCGCAGCTGGAACACGACGGAAAAGGTTGATTCTGAATAGTCAGTCCATGAGCTGCTGGGTCAGGTAGACGTAGTGCAGTGCCCACCGCCGGGCGTTCATCGTCGGGTCGGCGTCGTTGCTGTGACCGCCGTCGGTGTTTTCGTAATACAGGAACGGGAGCCCCATGGCCTCAAGCCGCGCCGCGAACTTCCGCGCATGGCCAGGGTGAACGCGATCGTCCATCGTGTTGGTCGTGATGTATGGCTTGGGGTACCGGACGCCCGGCTGGAGGTTCTGGTATGCGGAGTACTTCGCGATGAACGCGGCATCCTCGGGCACCTCGGGGTCTCCATACTCGCCGATCCACGAGGCCCCCGCGGGGAGCTTGTGGTAGCGCAGCATATCGATGAGCGGGCTCTCGATGACCACCGCGTTGAAGAGATCGGGGTGCTGGGTCATCTCCACGCTGGTGAGGACTCCGCCATTTGAGCGCCCATAGATGCCCATGTGGCGCGGTGAGCTGATCTTCCGCCGGATGAGATCCTGGAGCACGGAGGTGAAGTCATCGAAGGCCTTCTGCCGGTTCTCGCGCAGCACCGCTTGGTGCCACCGGGGCCCGAACTCGCCGCCTCCGCGGATGTTGGCGATGACGTAGACACCGCCACGCTCCAACCACAGCTTGCCCACCTCGGGCAGGTAGGCAGGGGGCTTGGCCACCTGGAAGCCGCCATAGCCATAGACGATGGTCGGAGCCTCTCCCGTCAGCTTTAGCGCCTTGGGCTGGACGACGAAGTAGGGGATCTGCGTTCCATCCTTGGACTTCGCCCAGAACTGCTCCACCTTGTGGGTGGAGGCCTTGAAGCGAGCTGGCAATGCCTTCGCTCCCTTCACGGTGGCAGTGGCCACATCCGCGAGCCACAGCCTCGTCGGATCGAGGAACCCCTGGGACTCCACGAACACCTGCTCATGGGCCGGAGAGGTGGCGACGATGCCGATCGAGGCGTTCTTCGGCAGGGCGAGGCGCTTGCGGTTCCAGCTCCCCGCGGCCCACGTGTACACGTCGAGTGCACCCTTCACGTCCTCATACATGTTGACGATGAGCTTGCCGCGCGTGGCCGCTACGTCCTCGATAGCCTGGCGGGGCCCGGGCTGGAGCACCAGTGCTGGCTGGGCCTTCGTGGGGTCTGCCTGAAGCTCGGTGAGCTGGAAGGAGAGCAACGCTCCCTGCTTGAAGCGGCCCCAGTCCTCCTGGAGGGTGAAGAGGAGCTGCCCTGAGACGAAGGCCTGGAAGGAGGCTTTCTTCGGCAGTGGGAGGAGGAGCGGTTTCGCGTCGGTGAGCAAATAGAACTCGGACTCGAAGAACGTCACCACGCGGTTGATGAGCATGGCCCGGAGCTGGCCTTCGGAATCTCGCAGCTCGATGGGGCTTGCCCTCACATCGGTTTCCTGGCCGCGGAACACCTCGGTCGCCTGCTCGAGCGGCTGGCCCCGCTTCCAGCGCTTGAGCACGTAGGGGTAGCCGGAGGCGGTGAGGGTGCCGCCGCCCCAGTCCTGCCCGACGAGCAGGGTGTCCGAGTCGATCCACACGGCGGACTGCTTGCCCTCGGGGAGCCGGAAGCCCCCCTGCACGAAGGACTTCGAGGCGGCGTCGAACTCCCGGACCTCGGTGGCATCCTTGCCTCCGTTGGAGAGGGACACGAGGCACAGCCGGTCCTCGGGAGGCAGGCAGAGCTCTCCCTTGAAGATCCAGTGGGAGTTCTCGACCTTGGCCAGCGCGTCGACGTCGAGCACCGTCTGCCACTCCGGGCTCGGGCTCAGGTAGCTCTCGAGCGAGGTGTGGCGCCACAGGCCACGGGGGTTGGCGCGGTCCTGCCAGAAGTTGTCCACGCCTCCCGCGCGGAAGTGGGGCTCCGGGATGCGGTCGGTGGCGGTGAGGAGTTCGAGCGCCTGGGCGTGGAAGGACTCGAAGCGCGGGTCCTTCTCCAGAACGGCCAGGGTCCGAGCGTTCTGTCGTTGGACCCACTCGAGGGCACGCTGTCCCTGGACCTCTTCGAGCCAGAGGAAGGGGTCCTCCGCAGCCGGAGGGACGGGGGCGGCCGACAGCAGGGCGAGCAGCGAGGTGGTGAGCAGGGGGGACATGACCCCCTCCTCACCTCATGTGGGCCAAATGGTCAACAGGCGAGAGGCGAGTGAGCGAGCCCTGGTGCGCCCGTCGATCCGTGGGAAACGGGAGAATCACAAAGCTCCCCGCGCCTCTCCATCTCCTATGACTTTCGCGCACAGATCCGTGCCGAGGGGTGGGACATGAGTCGAATCTCGGGAAGTGGGAGCCAGCCTTCACAGGCGGCGGCGGAGGAGCATGCCCTGGGCGGCAACGCCTTGAGCATCATCGTACCTATTAAATCCAAGGAAGGGGATCTGGATGAACTGCTGAAAAACATCGGCAACGATGTTCCGAACACAGACTTCATTGATTTTTCGAGAGCCAAGGCCACGCACTTCCTACGCTGGGTCATCCTGGAGCCGTCTCGGAACGCGAAAAAGACTCCCAAACGGAAAAAGACTCCCAAACGGCTGCTGGCCTTCGAGGCCAACCACGATGGCTCGGAGGAAGAGTACCTGAAGGAACTCTTGCGGATGGGAGACAAGGTTCTCCGAAAGATCTACAGCCACTGTGAGAAATGGCCACCGCCTCGTCCCAAAGGCATCCCTCGTAATGGCACCCCCTGTGGGCAATGGCCGCCGACCTGCAATCACGTCGAATGCAACACCCGCTTCAGGGAAGGCTTCCAGGCATACCTGCTCGAGCACAGGAAGCCGCACGCCGCCTTCTTCCAATCCTACGCGGGCTGGACGGTCCATCGCATCCAGAGCCATGCCCTCTTGAGAAAGAAGCTCCGACGGCTCGCCGAATTCTTGCAGGGCCAGGGCCGTTCGCACCTCATCGGCTGGGCTGGGAGTCCGCAGGGCCGGCAACTGGTCCGGCAAGCGCTCGGACAGGGGCCAGTCCCTGTTCTCCAGCCGCGCACGGCGAGGGCGAGGCTCGGGGAGTGGGCCCTGTTCTCGCGCCCGGGCAAATGCGGACTGCTCTTGCTCTTGCTGCGAGGCAGGCGGCTCTTGTTCCCAGGATTAGTGATGCTCACCGCCATCCTCGGGTATGAGGAATGGGATCAGCGCAAGAGGGAGAAGGCTCGACGCGCCGAAGAGAAGCCCCCAGCCATTCGGCCCCTGGTCGAAATCGAGAGCCGCAGTACGGCCCAGACTCCGCTCACCCATCTCGTGGATATCAAGCCAGGGCGCCTCCGGTTGGTGATGCTCAAGTCTACACTCGCTGTGGTGCACTTCCTGGCCAGGTGCGCCGTCAATGAGGGCAAACTCGGGGACACCACGGGGATCCACTTCGCGCGCTGGCTCATCCTCGACAAGCCTGGCCAGCCGCGCCAGCTGCTCTTCTTCAGCAACTATGACGGGAGCTGGGAGCGTTACCTCGGGGATTTCATCGAGAACTCCAGCCACTGGTTGAATGCTGTCTGGACACACACGGAAGGCTACCCGAGGACTCGGCTGTTCTTCTGGGGCGGCGCGAAGGACGAACAGGGGTTCAAGCAATGGGTTCGCGAGAAGCAGGTCCCCACGCTGGTCTGGTACAGCGCGCACGCCGACAAGAGCGTCCGCAACATCCGCGATGACATCAAGCTCTGCTCGAAGCTCGAGGTTTGCGAGACATGCCCGGTGCAGAGGGATGTGCTCCGGATGCTCTGACCCTCCTTCATCCAGGCATGAGAGGAAATCCATCATGGAAGAACTGCAATACGAAGACATCCAGGGGTTGCTGCGCTTCGGGTATGGGTATTTGCCGTGCGCGCGTTATCTATTCCTCCAGGTGAAAAAGGGGGACGCTGCTCGCATACGGGCCAAGGAGTGGCTGGCCTCGATCGTGGGCAGCGTCGCCAATGCAGCCGATGCGCCACGGAGAGAGAGGCCCGCTCGAGTGCTGCAGATCGCCTTCACTGCGGACGGGCTGGACGCATTCGGTCTCTTCAAAAAGGGCGAAGAGGGCGAGCGGCTCATGGGCACCTTCCTCCCGGAGTTCGTGAAGGGGATGGCCGAGGAGAATCGTGCGAAGAAGCTCGGCGATACGGGCGGGAGCGAGCCGAAGAGATGGTGTTTTGGCGGCCCTCAGAAGGAGAAGCGCATCCACGTCGCCCTCATCCTCTTCGCTCAAACACCCGATGAGCTCGAGGCGTTCTTCCAGGAGCACCGGCAGCAATACACCGACGCGCTTCACGAGGTCTTCAAGCAGGATGCGGCCTTGCGGCCGGTCTCCCAGGAGGCGGCGAGCCCGTCATCGGAGGAGGACAGCGAGAAGACCCTCTTCGTAGAGCCCTTTGGGTTCATGGACGGGATCTCGCGGGTCGTGGCCAAAGGTTTCCCATCCCAGAAGGAAGGCAGGGGGCGCACCACTGTCACAGAGGTCGAGCCGGGGGAGTTCATTCTTGGCTACCCGAATGCCTACAACCAGCAGGCCGCCCCGCCACTGGTTCCCACGGCGATGGACCCGGACAACACCCTGCGGGTCAATGAGAGGTATCCCTCTTGGAAGGAGTGGGGCCGCAACGGTACGTACATGGTCATCCGGAAGTTGCGGCAGGACGTGCGTGCCTTCGAGAGGTTTCTGGAGGACAACTGCCAGCATCTGCGCGCCGAGGCCCAGGATGCCGATCCCAAGGAGTATCTGGCGGCGAAGCTCATGGGGCGCTGGCGCAGTGGCGCACCCTTGGCCCTCAGTCCTGACAGAGATGACCCACGGCTCGGGAGGGATATCTCCTGCAACAACGATTTCTCCTATGCGGGAGATGAGCAAGGGTTGCGCTGCCCTTTCAGCGCGCACATCCGCCGGAGCAATCCCCGTGACTCGTTGTCACCTGACCAGCCCCCAAAGGCTGCTCTGGAGTCGGTGAACCGTCATCAGATCATCCGCCGGGGCCGGCCGTACCGGGATTCCGTCAGCCATGGGGCCAAGGATCCTCAGGAGGGGCTCCTTTTCGTGGCTCTCAATGCCAACATCGGGCGCCAGTTCGAATTCATCCAACAAACCTGGATAAACTCACCGAAGTTTCATGGACTCTATGACAGCCGGGATGCCATCGCTGGCAACAACCATGACCCGGCCGTCAAGGACAGCAAGGCAGACGATTACGCGGTGAATATTCCCACCTCCGCCAGTCCACTCCAGACGAGAATCACCGGTGTGCCTCGCTTCGTCCATGTCGAGGGAGGGGGCTACTTCTTCCTCCCTGGCATCAACGCACTCCGCGTCCTGTCCCGCTTGCCTGCCAGTGACGGCGACTCGTGAGTCCATGCATGTTGCCCAGGACCCCCGTGAAGCCTAGTTTTCGTTGACGGCTGTTTTTCTGGCAGCCTTCAAGGGGAGCGAGGAGGCGGGGGCATGAGTGATGATTCCAGTGGCGGTCAGAAGCCGCCTCCCGGGAATGGCTCCCTCCTGGGCGACTCGGACTTCGGGGACTCCTGGCTCAGGGACTTCGTGCAAGCGGCACCGTCGGAGCGCAGGCCCATCGCTGGGGATCGGCTGGGCGGCAGGGACGGCCGCCGGTTCGAACTGCTGAAAGAGCTGGGGAAGGGAGGCATGGGCCTGGTGTACCGCGCGCGGGACGAGGAGCTGGACCGCGTGGTGGCGCTCAAGTTCCTGCTCCCTCGCTCGGAGTCGGCTACGGGATGGATGGTCACGCAGCTCAGGCAAGAGGCTCGGGCCGTGGCCCAGCTCAATGATGACAACATCATCCGGATCTTCGACGTCGCGGAGTGGCAGGCTGGAGACGGCCAGGCACACATGCCCTTCCTGGTCATGGAGTACCTGGAGGGAGAGTCGCTGGCGGCATTGCTTCACCGCGAGAAGCCAGGGTTGAGGCGCGCGTTGGAGATCATCGAGGGCGTGGCAGCGGGGCTCGCTCACGCGCACCAGCGGCACATCATCCACCGGGACCTCAAGCCCAGTAACGTCTTCATCACGAGCGAAGGGACGGTGAAGCTGCTGGACTTCGGCCTGGCGCACCTGGTGGCTCCCAGCAGGCCGCCCGTGCCGAACTCGGCCAAGGAGGGGACCCCGCAGTACATGGCTCCAGAGCAGTGGCGCGGCGAGGGACAGGACGAGCGCACGGACCTCTGGGAACTCGGCGTGATGATGTACGAGCTGTTGACAGGGGAACTGCCCTTTTCGGGGGAGTCCCTGGACGCGCTGAAGGAACGTGTCATCTCTCCGGAGCCGGCGCCCTCCGTGCGCCAGCACCACCCGGAGATCCCCGAGGCAGTGGAGCGGCTCGTGAGTTCGGCCCTGGCCAAGGAGCCATCCCGCCGCATCCCTTCCGCGGTGGAGTTCCTCGAGGACCTGCGCGAGATCAAGGCGCGCCTCGGGTTCCGGACGAGAGCCGTGGGGGCTGTCGAGCCCCAGCGCCAGCATGTCACGTTGGTTTCGTGCCGGTTGGCGGAGCTGACCCCTGTCGCCCGGAGGCTCGACGCCGAGGACTTCAGCGAACTGGAGGCCGTCTTCCAGCGGACCTGCTCGGAGATCCTCCAGCAGCATGGAGGCTTCATCACCCTGGTGATGGGCGACGAGGTGCAAGGGTGCTTCGGGTATCCCGTGGCTCGAGAGGAGGACTCGGAGCATGCGGGGCATGCCGCGCTTCAACTCGTCCGGGGCCTCCCGGAGCTCATCCGGCAGCGGGTGCCCCACCTGTCTCAGGTCGAACTGGCCGTGAAGGTCGGCGTCCACACGGACATGGTGGCCCTGGACCCGCGCGCTGCGACATTGCAGGGCAATGGGCTTGGCATCCAGGGAGAGGCACCGAGGATTGCCGCCTGGCTGGCGAGGCAGGCCCAGCCCGGGACGGTTGTCCTCAGTGGCTCGAGCTGGGCGTTGGTCCGAGGAGTCTTCGATGCCGAGCGTCTCGCTCCCCGCACCTTCGAGGGGGTGGCGGGCTCCTCCACGGTGGAGTTCTATCGCCTGGGGCTCGAGAGGAAGAGCGTGCTGCGCTTCGAGCGGTCGCTTGCCGTTCGAGGTCTCTTGAGGCTGGTGGGGAGGGAGCGCGAGTTCCGGTGGCTCCTGGAACTCTGGGAACGGGCACGCCAGGGGCACGGCGGCGTCGTTCTGCTGAGCGGGGAGGCAGGCATCGGCAAGTCCCGTCTCCTCCAGGAACTGCACCTGCGAGCGGACCCGAAGGCGAGCCTTCACCTTCGGTGCCAGTGTTGGAAGCAATCCAACGCGAGCGTTTTGAGTCCTCTCATCGACTTGCTGCAGCATCTCTTCCGCGAGGAAGTCATCGAGACGACCACTCCGGAGCACCGCCTGCGCAAGCTGACGGCACGGTTGGACGGGATGGGTTTGGCTTCGCACCATGTCCAGATGATCTCGGCGTTTCTCTCACTTCCGGTGGCCGAGAACCCGTTCGTCGAACAGGTCCTGGCGGAGCGGCAGAAGGCGCTGCTCTTCGAGGCGCTGACGGCCCTGCTGCTGCAAGCGGCACGGAGGTCTCCCGTCCTCGTCGCGGTGGAGGATCTGCATTGGGCGGACCCTTCCACACTGGAGCTGCTCGCCTACGCACAGGAGCGCATCGAGCAGGCCCCGATCCTCTTCGTGCTCAGTGCTCGCCCAGAGTTCGAGCCGGACTGGCCACGCTTCCCCTGGAGCCACCGGCTCACGCTGGAGCGGCTCTCGGCGGAGCGCACCGCAGCCCTGGTCCACGAGGCCGCCCGGGACAGGCCGCTTCCGGAGGAGACGGTGCGGCAGCTCGTGGCGAAGACGGACGGCGTTCCGCTCTTCGTGGAGGAGATGACGCGCATGGTACTGGAGCGGGCGCCGGCCAGTGGCGAACTCCCAGCCTCCATCCCAGCGACGCTGCACGAGCTGCTGCTCGCGCGGTTGGACATGCTTCCCTTCCGGCAGAAGGGCCTGGCGCAGCTTTGCGCGGTGGTGGGGCGCACGTTCACCCATGCGCTGCTGTCGGCGCTCACGCGACGCAGCGAGGCCGCCCTGAGTCGGGATCTGGACGAGCTGGTCTCCGCGGGTTTGCTCCAGCGGCAGGACGAGAACTCCGAGCCGGGGTACCAGTTCCGGCATGCCCTCATCCAGGATGCGGCTTGTCAGTCCATCCTGCGCAGTACACGGCGGCGCTACCACCATCAGATCGCACGGGTCCTGAAAGAGGCGTTTCCGGAAGTGGCGGAGCAGAAGCCGGAGTTGCTGGCGCACCACCACACGGACGCGGGGGAGTTCGCACTGGCCATTCCCTATTGGACGCAGGCGGGAATCCGCGCCAGCCGGCGTTCGGCCAACCTGGAGGCCATCAGCCACCTGACATATGCCTTGAAGTTGCTGCGCCTCATGCCCGATGCGGACAAGCGCAAGGGCGAGGAGCTTCAGCTCCTGATCTCTCTGGGCACACCCCTGGTGCAGGTGCAGGGCTACCGCACACCCGAGGTGGAGCAGACATACGCGCGAGCTCGGGAGCTGCTCGAGGAAGTGGGCGAGGAACTGCCTCGGCTGGAGTTGTCGTTCTGGGGCGCTTTTGCCTACTACTTCGCTCGCAAGGAGGTCTCCCTGGCCCACGAGCTGGCGGAGCGTCTGGTGGAGCTGGGCCAGCGCCATCACAGCCGCGAACTCCGGGTTCTGGGCTACCAGATGATGGCCATGGACTTCTGCACCTGGGGACGGATGCAAGAGGCTCGTGAGTGCACCCGGCGCGCGGTGACCTGCGCGAAGTTCAGCATCGAGGAGAGCCGGGTCATGGCCGTGAGGTATTGGGTCGAGCCGATGGCGGCGGCGTTGGCGTATGGCTCCATCATCCTCTCACCGCTCGGTGAGACGGAGCAGGCCGTCCAGTATGGGCAGGATGCACTCGAGCTCGCGACCCGGATCGGTCATACCCACACCCTGGCCACGGTGCTGAGCTACCTGGCCGTGGCGTGTCAGCTCCGACGGGATGTCTCGTGCTCCCTCAAGTGGGCTGACAAGGCCATCGCCGTCAGCCGCGAGTATGGGTTCCGCGTCGCGCAAACCTGGGCGACGATCGTCCGAAGTTGGGCCTTGTCTGAGCTGGGGCAACCCCAGCTGGGGCTGGAGGGCATGCAGAAGGCCATCGCCCACTGGCGAGCCTCGGGCATCATGGCCGGCATGACCTACAACCTGGGCTTGCTGGCGGAGATCTACCTGAAGCTGGGGCAGCCCCAGGAGGCGCTGGCAGTGGTGGACGAGGCGTTGAACGTGCTGAAGGTGACGGAAGAAATCTCCTACGCACCAGAACTGTATCGGGTGCGAGGAATGGCGCTCCGCGCGCTTGGTCAGGAGCAAGCGGGACGGGAATGCCTGCTCCAGGCTATTGCCGTCGCGCACGAACAGGGGACGTTCGCCTACGAGCGCCAGGCCCAGGAGAGCCTGAGGCTCTGGTCTCCAGGGGAGGGGGAGCCCTCCCACGCTTCGTAACGAGGTCGGAAGGGGGAGGCGCCTGGTTTCCAGGCGCTTCCCTCACTTCTGCGCGGGAGCAGGAGCCGCGGGTGCTCCTTCTCCGGGCAGCTCGAGCTTGAAGCCCCCGCGCTCCAGCATGGACTTCATCTCACTGCGGGCCACGGACTTGGTGAAGGCCTCGGTCGGCGTCACGAGCTTCTTCTTGGCCAACTCGAGCAGCGCTTCGTTGAGCATCACCATGCCCGCGCCTCGCGAGGTCTGCATCACCGAGGGAATCTGGAACGTCTTTCCCTCGCGGATGAGGTTGGACACCGAGCTGGTGCACAACAGCACCTCCTGCGCCGCCACGCGTCCGCCGCCAATCTTCTTGCACAGCGTCTGCGAGATGACCCCCTTGAGGGACTCAGAGAGCATCATGCGGATCTGCTCCTGCCGGTCCGGCGGGAACTGGTCGATGATGCGGTCCACCGTCGAGGCCGCCGTGTTCGTGTGCAGCGTGCCGAACACCAGGTGTCCCGTCTCCGCCGTCTCGATGGCGATGGCGATCGTCTCCAGGTCTCGCATCTCGCCCACCAGCACCACGTCCGGATCCTCTCGCAGCGCCGCTCGAAGCGCGTCCTTGAAGGAGTCCGTGTGCACGCCAATCTCGCGCTGGTTCACCAGGCAGCGCTTGTTCGGGTGCACGAACTCGATGGGATCCTCGATCGTGATGATGTGGTCCTCGCGATTGCGGTTGATGTAGTCGACCATCGACGCCAGCGTCGTGGACTTGCCCGAGCCCGTCGGGCCTGTCACCAGCACCAATCCCTTGGTGAGGAAGCACAGATCGAGGATCTGCTTGCTCAACCCCATCTCCTCCGCGGTGCGGATGGTGTTGGGGATCTGCCGCATCACCGAGCCAATGCCCTTGCGATCCGCGAAGACGTTGACGCGGAAGCGCGCCGCCGACGTCTCGTAGGCGAAGTCCGTGTCGTGCTTCTTCTCCCACTGGATCTGGTTCTTGTCCGGCGCCAGGCTGAAGACCATCTCCTTCAGGCGCGCGGCGGGAATCGGGCCGTACTCCGCCATGGGCACCATGTCGCCGTCGATGCGGAAGTGCGGCACCGTGTCCGTGGCCAGGTGGAGGTCCGAGGCCCGGCGGGCCAGCATCGTCTCCAGCAGGGAGAGCATCCCGGGATCGCCCGAACGATCGCGGGGCATTTCGATGTCCGGGCTCTGCGAGGCTTTGTCCTCCACGGGGACCACGACGGGCGCGGGGACCGCCGCGACCGCGGGTTGGCTCGTTCGCCCGTTTGAAGCGGGGCGGGGCGCCGCCGCGGGAGCCACTGGAGCGAGCGTCGGAGCCGCCACGACCGGCGGGGCTTTCGCGGCAGGCGCTGGGGGCGCCACAGGCACTGGAGGTGCGGCAGGCGCCGGATTCTCATCCGCGAATTCGACGTTGCCGTACATGGCGTATGCCGAGAACGGCACCATGGACACCCGCGCACGGCCCTGCTCCAACTCGAACTTCACCTGCACCGCGCCCGCCGGTGAGGAATACGGAAAGATGGTCATTCCCTGAGCTGGGAAGGAGGCGCGTTGATCCGAAGGTACCAGCTCGCCGACCGCGGCGATGATCTGTTGCGTCGTGAGGTTCTGCTTCAGGACCGGTAGCAGGCCCGAGGCGGTGCGGATGTTCAATCCGCCACCGGTTTCCATCAGAATTTCCTGACCTGAATCCTTCAACAACTTTTCGATGATGTAGTCGATCCTGGCCATGATGTCAGCGTGAGAGCGGTTCCACGTAGGCGATGTGGCGTTTGTTGACGAGCGCGACGCGCTTGCCTTGAGTGAGGCGGATGAACGGCGGTGAGTCGTTGAGGTAATCGTTGAGCCGGGTGCGACTCTCGGGCTGCATATAGACGATGAGGCCTTGCATCCGCTGGCCATCCACGAGGTGGATCTCGACCTCGTGCTCCGTGAGGATGGTGAGGCGATCCTCCTCGCGGAACTCGTGCTCGATGTCCGCCTTCGCCACCGCGATGGCGACGCTGTTGAGGAAGGTGATCTTCCCGGTGGCTGCGTCCTGGGCTGGAATGAACTTCACCTCACTGTTGAGCAGGTCCGAGAGCCGCTCGCCCTGACTGTACTCGGGCACCCCCGTCGTGAGGAAGACGGCCACCTCTCGCACCTCTCCCCCCGGGAGGATGACCTGGGTGAGCACGCGTTGTTTGGGAACTCGAAGCTCGTCCACGGGAAATGCCTCCTCGCCACGCAGGTGGCGCCAGCCTGAGGGGCGGATCCTAACGGCAGTGGCCTGCCCCGCAAAGAATGGACCCGCTTCCACCTACATGTTCGGTGGGAGCGGGTCCGGGTTGGAGCAAGATGGGGACTTGGGGACGCTGGGTCCAGGAATACCCTGTCAGGACATGAATGGCCGTTCAGTTCGGACGGCACGACAGGGCGTTCGGCCGAGGTGCGCCGCGTGCCAGCCTGCAACTCGTGGCATCCCCATCCTGGCAGGCGTGCTCCAGAATCCGGAGGCCCTCCGAGGCTTCACTCCCGGTGGAGGGGGCACTGAGCAGGAGTGCTCCAATCACTCCGCAGGCCGGCGCGGCCCCTGCGCCGCATTGCCGCCAGGCGACGCGTGAGACCTCTTCCAGGAACTCGCAAGCGCGGGCTTCTCCCAACCGGCAGGCACGCTTCAAGAGCCCTGGCATTTCGAGAGAGGCTCCACGATCGGGTTGCCTGCGCTTGATCGTGTCGTAGAGCGCGAGGCATCCCATGGCCGCGCCTCGGTCACAGGCCTGACGGAACAGGGCCTCCTGTGAGGCCGCATCCTTTACGTCGCCCTGCGTTTCCTGATTCTCCAGCACGAGGAGCCGGCAAGCCTCGGATGAGCCGAGGGCACATCCTCGGGAGAAGAGGGCATCAGCGCCCGGGGCCTTCCCGGTCTCGCCCTCGCTGGATTGGAGCGAGAGCATTCCCTGGTTCGCGCACGCCGTGCCATTGCCTGCCTCACACGCTCGCGCATAGAGCGCGAACGCCTTGCCGGTGTCCTGGGAGACGCCCGTTCCCGCGCGGAACGCATCGCCCAGGAGCTGGCAGGCAAGGCCATCTCCGGCGTCGCAGCCTCGCTGCGCGAACAGCGCGATCCATTCGCCGTCCAGGGCGCTTCCGCTCCGGTGGGCATTCTCGGCGAGCCCCAGTGCCGCGATTCCACACGCGCTCCGTGGGTGTTTGTCACAGGCTTCCTGGAGTTCGGCCTGGCCGGTGGCTACATCCTGGAGGATGCCGTCGCCCAGCAGCGTCGAGAGTGCATGCCGAGCGCATCCCTCGCCATCTCCCTGCTCACAGGCTCGCTGGAACAGGGAGCGCGCGGTGCCGGGCTCGGGAACGTTCTGACCACCGAGGCCCGCCAGCGCCATGCGTCCGAGCACGGTGCAGCCCTCGGCC
This sequence comes from Hyalangium versicolor, assembly GCF_020103695.1. Lineage (GTDB taxonomy): Bacteria > Myxococcota > Myxococcia > Myxococcales > Myxococcaceae > Hyalangium > Hyalangium versicolor. The sequence continues at coordinate 58,791 of NZ_JAHXBF010000031.1, read as the reverse complement.
ACGCCCAGGTCACAGGCTGTCTTCGCGAGCGTGGCTCGCTCCTGTAGCTCGCACTGGGAGGTGAGAGGAACCTCGCGCAGTTTTCGCAAGCTGTTGCGGCAACTCGAGGCATCCGCACAGGCGGGCGCTGGAGCCGCCTCCGCCAGCGTGGGAGTGGGCTGCACGGCCTCGCGGGAGGCGCTACAGCCTACGAGCGCGATCAACGCCAGCGCACTTCTCAGCAGACCCGCCTGGGCACGAGGTTGAAGCTTGGCTTCCACAAGACCTCCCATGGAGGCGGGACGGCGGCCGGCCCACACGCCGTCTCCAGACACTCTTCAGTGTGGCCTCTCGGGTAGGGGATACTGTGAAATCTTTCTTTCGTCATCATTGCTTCTTTGTGACGAAAGATGACACCCGGTGATGAATTCCAGCGAGCTGTGAGTGAGTCAGCCGCTCACAGCCCGCTCGGAAACGCTGCTCACCTCACATCAGGTAGGGGGACTCGACTCCCAGATTCTGGGCCGCGCCTTTGACCTGGGCTCGCAGGCCGCGCTTGCTGCCCTGGCCGGAGCGCTTGCCTCGGCGGCGCTTGTTCGTGGACGAGCTGGTCAGCTCCTGCACCTTGCGCCGCGCGGCGTCGACCGCGTCCTTGCCCATGTCCAGCACCGAGGACATGGCTCCCGCCACGATATTGCCCGGAGGTGTATCCGGAGCGCGCGGGTGCGGCCGCGTGGGCGCCGCCTTCTTCGCCAGCGTCAGTGCCGCGGCCATGTCCTTCAGCTCGCTCGGGGTGAAGGCCCTGCGCACCTGCGGGAAGAGCTCCTGCTCCTCCTCCTTCACGTGGGTGCGCACGTTCTCGATCAGCACCTTCACCTTGGCGTCGAAGCGCTCGGCCTCCGGTGGCAGGTTCTCGAGCTCGGTCAGCAGCCACTTCACCACGTGGTGCTCCTCGAGCGCCTCGAGCACGTCGTCGTTCAGCTTCTCCACCTGGGCGCGCACCGTGGGGTAGAAGATCTCCTCCTCGATGACCGCATGGACAGCCAGCTCACGCACCATCTGATCCACCAGCTTGCGCTTGAGCTTCTTCGCGTTCTGGCCCGCCTGTTCGAACCTCCGGAACAGGCTCTCCACCGTCTTGTGATCCGCCTTCAAGAGCGCAATGGCATCCATTGAACGCTTCTCCTCTCGCGTTAAGGGGGTGCCAGCCCGGCGCGCCCCGTCACGTCTGAGAGGGTGGTGATGGCTCGCACTTTATGCCCGGTCCCCAAGCAGTCCGGGCCTCGTCAGGTTGAGGAGCAGGCAGGCAAGGAGCGGAAGGGCAGGGGCTCCTCGGGTAAAAGGGTGCCGGGAGGTGGTTCATGGCACGCATCGCGGTACTGGGCGCTGGAGGCGTGGGCAGCGCGACCGCGCGCTTCCTGGCGCGCGAGGGACATGACGTCACGGTGCTCGAGCAGTTCGAGCCCGATCATGATCGCGGCAGCTCCTACGGCACGTCCCGGATCATCCGGAAGACCTATACGGATGGTCTCTACACGGCCCTCATGGGCCATGCCTATCCGCTCTGGGACGAGCTGGAGCGCGAGGCCGGTGAGTCGCTGTTCGTCCGCGCGGGAGGTCTGTTCTTCGGTCCCGCCGAGCACCCGGAGCTGGCCGCCATCCGCCGCGCGCTGAAGGACAACGGCGTCCCGTTCGAAGAGCTGGATCCCACCGCCTGCGAGCGCAGGTTTCCTCAGTTCCGATTGCTGCCAGGGGAGTCGGCTATCTTCGAGCGCGAGGCCGGCTTCCTTCACGCCTCCGCGTGCGTGAGGGCCAACCTCCGTCTGGCCACCGCCCGTGGTGCCCGGCTGCGCGTCAGGACTCCGGTGGAATCCATTGCTCCCAACTCGCAGGGCATCACGCTGACCCTCGCTGGAGGAGAGTCTCTCGAGTTCGACCGGCTCGTCGTCTCCGCGGGCCCGTGGACGGCGCGCCTGCTGGCCCGCTTCGTCTCGCTTCCGTTCACGGTGACTCGGCAGACCTATTGCCACTTCGAGCCCCACGTCCCGGCCGCGGAGTTCAGCGCGGATCGCTTCCCGGTGTGGATCGACTTCGCGACGGACTTCTACGGCTTCCCGAACGATGGCCAGGTTCCTGGAGTCAAGGTGGCGTGGCACGCTACGGGCTCTCCCACGGATCCCGAGCGGGTGGACCGCGAACTCCACGAATCCGACCGCGAGCCGCTGCGGAGCTACAGCGCCAGGCATTTCCCCGGGCTCTCGACCCGCGTCACCCTCGAGAAGGTCTGCCTCTACACCATGACGCCGGACAAGGACTTCGTGGTGGATCACCTGCCCGGCGAGCCTCGCATCACCGTGATCGGCGGGTTGAGCGGGCACGGGTTCAAGTTCACCGTGTTGCTCGGCCGCATCGCGGCGTGGATGGCCACGGGCCAACGGGTGCCCTGGGACCTCTCCCGGTTCTCGATCGCCCGCCTGAAGTGAGCGGCACCCTCGTCGGCCGAATGCCTGGCAACTGGTCCGACCACCCTACCAGTCGGGCCAGCGCCGGTCCCGACCGGTCCCAGGCCTCACGGAGTACGCGTCAGGCCTCGGCCCGTCACGAGGTACACCGCGAAGCTGCCCAGCCAGTGTCCTCCCTCGTAGTGCGCGCCGGTGACGGAGCGCAGCCCTGCCTCCCGGTGCCGCTTCGCCGCCGCCCTCAGCGAGCCCACCCGCTTGTCCGAGGTCGGCAGCGCCGAGGCGATCCCCTCCAGCATCCACGCCCGGCTCAGGTTCAGGCCATCCAGGTGTGCCAGCTTCGGATCCCCCGGGTCGGACACCACCGCTGGCTCCAGCCACGCGGCCGAGCCGTTCGATGGCAGCTCCGGCAGGAAGCCGCGCAGCCACGTGGCGAAGCGTGCCGGAGGCAGCACCCGCCTCATCAGGTCCGCCTCGGCGATGCAGGGCGACAGGAAGTCGTGCCCCGAGGGCTCGTACGCCAGGGGGCCGCGCTGGTCCTTCCCGTAGAACGTCTCCACGCGCTCCATGAGCAGCTGCTCCATGGCGCCGTCCTTCGCTTGACGCGCCCAGTCAAGGATGAGTCCGAAGGCAAAGGCCGTTTGATCATGCTCTCCCACACGGATGGGACGCGTCAGCTTGGGCACCCACTCGCGGATCCGCTGCGCCGCCGCCTGCTCCAATGGCTTCAGCGTGGCCGCCCACTCCCGCGCCTGCGGATCGTCCCACTCGCGCAGCTCGGCCGAGAGCTGGAGCAGCCAGGCCAACCCATAGGGCCGCTCGAAGGAGACCCGTCCGGGTGCGCTCAGGTATGCCACCTCGGCGGTAATGTTCGCGGGCGTCAGGCTCCGGGCCAGCGCCGCTCGGGCCCGCGGCGCGAAGGCCGCCTCTGGGAAGGTCCTCGCCAGCCGGGCGAGCAGCCAGTGCCCGTGCACGGCCGAGTGCCAGTCGTAGCAGCCGTAGAAGGCCGGAGTGAGCTCGCGGGGAGGGCGCACATCCGTGTCCGCGTTCAGCACGTGGGCAATCTTGTTCGGGTACTCTTGGTGGACACACGTGAGGGCCAGCTCCGCGAAGCGCGTGGCGGCCTCGGCATTGAAGTCCGCGGGCGGTGGGGGGCTGGTGGTGATCATGGCGGTCAGTCCCATGAGGAGCGGCAGGTTCATGGGACCAGCCTAGCGCAGGCCAGCACGCACCGAGGAAGATGCGGATCTCTGGTAGAACCTGATCAGATGCTGTTCGCGGAGGCCTTGGATGGAAGTCAAAGGTGTCGCATTCCTGGCGCGGCAGTTGATGATGATTCAGGAGCAGGGGGAGGAGGCGTGGCAGGCCTTCTTCTCGGAGTATGCGGTCAGTGAGCCGCTCTTCGCGCAGCCCGTGATGCCCGTCACGCGCATGCCCGTCGAGGCCTTCCTGCGCTTCAACGAGGCGCTGGTGGATCGCTTCTACAACAGCGATCCGAAGATCTACTGGCAGTTCGGTGTGAAGTCCGCCGAGTACGCACTGATCCGCGGCCAGCTCAAGACGATGTTCGGCCTGGGAGACATGAAGCGCTTCCTCCTCTTCACCCCCGGCATCTGGAAGGGCTACTTCACCGCGGGCGAGCTGCTGGTCCGGCCCGAGGCCGAGTACACGGAGCTGCGCATCACCGGCGTGCCGCGGCCCCATCCCTACTTCGAGCTGTCGGTGATGGGCTTCGCCGCCGGAGGGCTCCAGGTGCTGGGCGCCAAGAACCTCCAGCACGAGGTCGTCAAGGGCTTCACCCGAGGCCACCCCGAGGTCGTCTACCGCTTCCGGTACGAGTGAGGCGGCGCTCAGCCCAACAGCTCGATCGGATCTCCCACCCGGAGCGTCCCCGGGCGGCGCACCAGGACGTTCTGGCCGAACATCACCTTGCCCTCCTGGCGGCGGAAGAAGGCCAGCGTGCGCAGCGGCTCGCCGTCCTTCGCCTTCGTGCCCGTGAGCGGATCCACCGTGGTGAAGACGCACCGCGAGCAGGGTTTGACGACCTCCAGCTCCACGTTGCCCACGCGCAGGCGTTTCCAGGAGTCCTCGGCGAAGGGCTCGCAGCCTTCCACCACGAGGTTGGGCCGGAAGTGCTCCACGGTGATGGGCCGGTTCAGACGCCGGTTCAGTTCCTCCACCGAGCCCCGTGACAGCAGCAGCAGCGGGAAGGCGTCCGGGAAGGCCACCTGATCCTCGGGCCGGGCGTACTTGGGATCCACCGGCCGATCCATCCGGGAGTCCCGGTACACGAGCTGGACCGACTCGCCCAGGTACTGGCTGAACCAGCGGTCCGCGGTCTCGCCCGCGCGAGCCGCCGAGCACTGATCTCCCCAGATCTTGACGTTCAGGCGCTCAGCCCCCTCGGGCGGCACGGCCACCTGCAACTCGGGCTGATTCGGAGCGGACAGGCGCAGCCCTCCCTCGGACGGGATGGCGCTCACGAGCACGAGGGCAGGGGACTCGCGTCCGGTGATGAAGGAGCCGTCGGGGCGGACCAGCATCCAGCGGCGATCGTTCTCGAGCCCCAGCGGCTCCACCGTGGCCTGTGTCAGCGGCAGCCCCCGCGTGGACTTGATGGGATGGATGAAGAGCTGGGTCAGGACGGGCATGGGGCCCCTCGGGGAGAAGACAGTGTCCGCGCTCAGGCGGCCCGCGGCAGTTTGATGCGGAAGGTGGTGCCCTTGCCGGGAGCGCTCTCCACGGAGATCTCCCCGCCGAACCCGGTGATGATGCCGTGGCAGATGGACAGCCCCAACCCCGAGCCTCCCGGCTTCGTGGTGTAGAAGGGCTCGAAGATGTGGCTCAGGTGCTCGGCCTCGATGCCGGCACCGTTGTCCTGGATCTCCACCACCGCGTCGGCCCCTTGCGGCCGCGTGCCCAGGCGCAGCCGGGGTTCGGGGTGGTCCGCGGGCAGCGCCTGGATGGCGTTGGAGATCAGGTTGAGGAAGACCTGCGTCAGCCCCTCGTCGCTCGCCAGCACGGGAGGCACCTCCTGCAACTCCAGCACCCGCTGCACCCGGGAGCCCGCGGGCAGCTCGATGCGGGTGAGCGCCTGCTCCAGCACCTTGCGCACGTCCACCGCCACGCCCGGCTGCGGGCTCACGCGGGCGAACAGCTTCACGTCCTGGACGATCCGCTTGAGCCGATCCGTGCCCTGGATCGCATCCCGGCACGCATCCAGCAGCTCCGCCGGATCCTCCAGGGGCACCCCCGCGTTCCGCTTCTCCAGCGCCAGCCGCAGGTGGTTCAGGTTGGTGCTCACGAAGCCCAGCGGACTGCTGATCTCGTTGGCCATGCCCGAGGCCAGTCGGCCCATGGCCTCCAGCCGCTGGGACTGCGCCAGCTGTGCCTCCAGCCGCGCCCGGTCATCCATCTCCTGGCGCAGCCGCGCGTTGCTGGCCTGCAACTCCTGGGTCCGCTCGGCCACCGCCTGGGCCAGTTCCTCCTGGCGGCGGCGGCTCTGCCGGGACAAGTCCCACTTCTGCGCCAGCGCGTGCGCCATCTGGCGCACCTCGATGTTGTCGAAGGGCTTGCGGAGGATCAGCAGCCGCTGGTTGATGCCCAGCCGCTGCGCCACCTCCTCCCACGAGTAGTCCGCGTAGGCCGAGCACAGCACCACCTGCAGATCCTCGTCCGCCTTCCAGAGCAGCGCCGTGGTCTCCACCCCGTCGATGCCGGGCGGCATGCGGATGTCCACGAAGGCCAGCGCATAGGGGCGGCCCTCGGCGGCGGCCTCCTTCACGCGCTGGACGCCCTCCTCACCTTGCGAGGCGGAGTCCACCTCGAAGGAGTACGCACCCCCGCCGCGCGCCTGGGGAGAGCCGAAGATGGCCATCTCCAGTGCGTCCAGCGAGGTGCTGCTCTCGGAGGTGGCCAGGATCTTCTGGAAGTCCTGATGGATGGAGGGGTTGTCGTCGATGATGAGGATGCGGCGACGGGGAGAGGCGGGCATGATCATCCGCGGGCCTGCTCGGGGTTGAGGGGAAGGTCGATGATGAAGGTGGCACCATGGCCCAGGCCGGCACTGGTGCAGGTAAGGCTGCCCTTCATCTCGCTGGCGGCCAGGGCGCTGGCGTGCAGCCCGAACCCATGTCCGCTCTTCTTCGTTGTAAAGCCCTGGCTGAAGAGGCGCGGCAGGTTCTCCGGGGCAATGCCGGTGCCGTTGTCCGACACCTCGAGCCGGAGCCGCTCCTGGGGCAGGGCGCTGATGCGCAAGGTGAGCTGCTTGTTCGCACGCTGGCTCTCCAACAGCGAGTGCCGCGCGTTGCTCAGCAGGTTCACCAGGATCTGCAGCAGCTTGTGCCGGTCCACGTGCAGCGGTGGAACGGTGGCGTACTCCCGGCGAACCTGGATGCCGAGCTGCTCGAACGAGGTGGAGTGAAGACGCAGTGCGTCATCCAAGAGCTCGGGCAAGGAGACCTGCTCCACCATGCCCCCGAAGCGGGCATGCTCCTGCTGCATCTGCACCACGCTCTTGATGTGGTCCACGTTCTTCGTCAGGGACCGGATCTCCGCCAACATCGTTGCCTGTTCCTCCGCGATCTGCCGCGAGACGGACAGGAGGTACTCTGGCAGCAGCCGACCCCTCTCGTCACGCGTGAGGAACGTTCCCAGGTCCTCGCCGTGCTCGTGTATCAGCTCCGTGGCCCGGACAAGCCCTTGAACTCGGGAGCCGCGCAGGTGCTCGGCCACCAGGGTCGCCGAGACGTTGACGCTGTTGAGGGTGTTGCCCACGTTGTGGAGCACGCCGGTGGCGATCTCCGCCATGCCCGCCTTGCGCGACGCCTCCAGCAGGCTGCGGTGCAGCTCCACCAGCCGGGCCTCGGCCTGGCGCCGGGCCGTCATGTCCCGGCCGAAGATCGTCACCCCCGCGGCCTGGCCCTGCTCGTCCAGCATGGGGGTGAGGGAGAACTCCAGCGCCGCGCTCGAGTCTCCCATCGGGTAGATGAACTCGCTGAGCACCCGCTCGCCGCTCAGGGCCCGGGCGAAGTTCTGGGCGAACTCCGGGTGGCGCTCCTGGAAGCGCGTCTGGGCCAGCGGCTCGCCCAGCAGGGCCGCGTGTCCGAAGATCAGCGAGTACCAGCGACGATGCGCCGCGTTACTCGTGAGCAGGCGCCCCTCCTTGTCCAGCGAGCAGACGATGTCATCCGTGCTCTCCACCAGGCTGTGCAGCTTGCGCTCGTTGTCGCGCAGCTCCTTCAACGTGCGCTCCAGGGCCCGCTGGGCGTTGTCTCGTGCCCGGATGTACAGGTAGTTGAGGCCCCAGACGCCGACGATGCACAGGGCGGCGAAGAGGTTGCTGGAGAGCGTCAGCCCGTTGGCGAAGGCAGGGTCGGACAGGTTGAAGCCGACCAGCGCGAGCGGCTGGAGGACCAGCGCGTACAGGGCCATGAGCAGGGTGAAGGCCAGGCCTCCGCGCGAGCCCAGCACGAAGAAGGCCAGCAGGGGGATGAGAGTGCTGGCCACATGCGCGGCCGCCATCCGGTTGCCCATGTGCATGCCTGCGGTGATGTAGGCCCAGCACAGGGTCGAGCACAGCAACAGGCCGGCGGGTCGCGGCGAGGAGCCCTTGCGCAGGAGCACCAGCGTGAGCGCATATGCCCCCACACAGCCGATGGCGACGGCTTGGAGGACGGCCTGGTTCGGCCTCGAGAGCACCGAGCCCAGGAAGAGCACGCTCATCACCCACTGCGAGAGCGCGCCGAACGCCACCGTGCGGTAGCGGTTGAGCTCATCCGCGGGAGCCCGGCGCTGGTCCTCCCTCAGGAACAAATCCAGCCCCTGCCGGAGCCATGCCGAGGCGCCGCCGCGCGCGGAGGCCGCAGGCGACACCGCGCCCTGAGTCTCGGCAATCCCGGAAGAGTTGGTATTCATGGATAAATTCCTCCTCACCGTAATTGCATAGAGCGGCCAGTGCACGCCCGTGAGGAGGTGGCTTTACTGCGCACAGTGTATGTTCCTTAACACTGTGCATTAGCCAGCGCCCTCACCTCAGGGGCAACAAACACCGCACCGCCCCCGAAAGGCCCCGTTTTTCAGGAGCCTGCGGGGGCGGGACTGGAGCCTGGGGCCTGGGGCCTGGGAGGGCGGGTGGGGAGTCAGCTCACGAGGCCGAGGGCTCGGGCCAGCTCGGTGCGCGCGGTGGCGATCTGGTACACGGCCTGGACGCGCTGCGCCGCGGCATTGGTGGCCTGCACCTGCGCGTCCCCCAGCTCGATGATGTTGCCCACGCCGGCCTGGTAGCGGCCCTCGGCCAGCCGCAGGCGCTCGCGGGCATTGGCCAGGGCGTCCTCGGCGGCGGACAGGCTCTCCCGGGCGGCGCGCACGGACAGCTGGGCGCTCTCCACCTGGAGCCGGGCCTGCTGCTGGAGCGAGTCGCGCTGGGCCTGCAGGCTGCTCAGGGTGGCCTCCTGCTCGCGGACCTGCGCGCGGGTGAGCCCGCCCTGGAACAGCGGCCAGCTCAGCGCGAGCTGGCCCGTCAGGTTCCACTGCGTCTGACTGGGATCCTCTCCCACATCCGAGCCGCTGAGGGAGGCCGAGAGGCTGGGCCAGTACCCGCCGCGCGTCGCGGACAGCTGCTGCTGCTGAGCGCGAAGCTCGGAGGCGCTGGCGGCCAGGTCCGGACGGCGGGAGAGCGCGGACGTCACGAGTGCATCGGTCGGCTGGTCCTCGCCCTCCACGGGAGCCACGGTGACGTCCTGGACGGCGTAGTCCGTGGAGCCCTTCACGCCCATGGCCTGGTTGAGCTGGGCCTTGCTGGTGGCGTAGGCGTTCTGGCTCTGGATGAGCTGGAGCCTCGCGTTGGAGAGGGAGGTCTTCTGCTGGAGCAGATCGATCTCCGGGCGGGTGCCCACCTCCACCTGGGCCTGGACCTGGTTCAGGTGGGACTCCTCGTTGGCCAGCGTCTCCCGAGCGACCTGGAGCAGCGCCTGCTGTGCCAGCACGTTGAAGTAGGCGGTGCGGACGTTGGCCAGTACGTCCAGCCGGGTCTGCTCGCCGGTGGAGGCCTGGGCCTCGGCCGAGCTCTGGGCTGCGCGCCAGCGGCCGGTGGTCTGTCCGAAGTCATAGAGGAGCTGGCTCGCGGTGGCGCCCAGGGTGAAGCCGTTGTTGCGCACCGAGATGCCCGTCGTGGGCGTGGAGGTGCCGGTGGTGCCCGAGGTGGAGCGCTGGTAGGTGAGGGTGCTGTTCACCTGGGGCAGCAGCGAGGAGCGGCGCTGGTCCACCCGAGCCTCCGCCGCCTGGGTGTTGGCCTGTGCCTGTCGGAGCTGCGGCTGGTGGGAGGTGGCGGTCTGGAGCGCCTCTTCCAGGGAGAGCGTCCGCGAGGGCTGCGCGGGAGCGGCGGTGGGCTCGGCGGTCGAGGCGGCACTCGGAGTGACACTCGAAGGAGTCGCCTGGGCGACCGTCGGTGCGTCCGCGGGCGTGGCGGAAGCGGCTTCCGCGCAGAGGAGCAGGAACAGGGAGAGCGGGCGCATCATTCGTACCTCAGCGCATCAATGGGATCGAGTTGGCTGGCCTTGCGCGCGGGGTAGAGCCCGAAGCCCACGCCCACCAGGGCGCTGAAGCCGAGCGCCAGCACGACGACATCGGGACGGACGAGCAGCGGCCACTGGAACTGCGCGGCGAGGAACCGGGCCACGCCCACGCCGAGCGCTGCCCCCAGCGCGCCTCCGAGCATCGACAGCGTGAGCGCCTCGACGAGGAACTGCGCGAGGATGTCCCGGGGCCGCGCGCCCACCGCCACGCGCACGCCGATCTCCCGGGTGCGCTCGGTGACGCTCACCAGCATGATGTTCATGATGCCGATGCCGCCCACCACCAGGGACACGGCGGCGATGGAGGCCAGCAGCAGGCTCAACGTCTGGGTGCTCTGCTGCTGCCCGGCGGCCAGCTCGGAAAGATCTCTGATGTCGAAGTCGTTGGCGGCGCCGTCGGCCAGCCGGTGCCGCTCGCGCAGCAACTGGATGACGTCCTCCTGGGCCTTGGTGGTGCCGGTGGAGGGATCGGCCTGCACATAGATGATGCCGGAGATGAACGCGCCCAGGCTCTGGGACTGCACCTGCCGCCGGAAGCTGTTGGAGGGGATGAAGACGGTGTCGTCGTAGTCCTGGCCGATGGGGGACTGGCCCTTGCGCGCGGCCACGCCAATCACGGTGAAGGGCGTCTTCTTGATGCGGACGACCTGTCCCACCGGATCGGCGCCCGCGCCGAAGAGCTTCTCCACCACCGACTGGCCGAGGATGGCCACCTTGGCGCCCACCTCCGCGTCCGTGGTGGTGAAGCGGGCTCCCGAGGCGATGGGCCAGTTGCGCACGTCGAAGAAGTCCGGCGTGGTGCCCACCACGTTCGTCGTCCAGTTCTGATCTTCTGAAACCACCGTGGTGGACGCGCGCATCTCCGGAGCGGCGGCGCGCACGGAGGGCACCTGCGTGCGGATGGCCTCCAGGTCGTCCCAGGTGACGGTGGGCGCGCTGCCGAAGCCGCCGCGTGCTCCGCCCGAGGTGGAGGAGCCCGGCAGGATGATGAGCAGGTTCGTCCCCATGGAGGTGAACACCTGCTCGACGTTGGAGCGCGCTCCGTCGCCGATGGCCACCATGGCGATGACGGCGCCCACGCCGATGATGACGCCCAGCGCGGTGAGCACCGAGCGCGTCTTGCTGCGCACCAGGGAGCGCACGGCCAGACGCAGGGTCTCGAAGATGTTCATGGCGAGGCCTCCTCCAGCTCGGTGAGCACCGCGGGCTGGGCCACCTGGCGCTGGTCGGAGCGGATGCGCCCGTCCCGCACCACCACGAGGCGCTCGGTGTAGCTGGCCACGTCCGGCTCGTGGGTGACGATCATGATCGTGAGGCCTTCGCGGCGCAGCTCCTGGAACAGGGCCATGACCTCGATGCTGGTGCGCGAGTCCAGGTTGCCGGTGGGCTCGTCGGCGAGGATGACGGAGGGCCGGTTCACCAACGCCCGGGCGATGGCCACGCGCTGCTGTTGGCCGCCGGAGAGCTGACGCGGGTGGTGATCCAGGCGCGCGCCCAGCCCCACACGCTCGAGTGCCTCCTTGGCTCGCTTGTGCCGCTCGCGGCCCGAGATGCCCGCGTAGAGCATGGGCAGCTCCACGTTCTCCAGCGCGGAGGTACGCGCCAGCAGGTTGAAGCTCTGGAAGACGAAGCCGAGCGTGCGGTTGCGCACGATGGCCAGCTCGTTCCGGTCCAGCTTCGAGACGTCGATTCCCTGGAGCAGGTACTCGCCCGAGGTGGGCCGGTCCAGACAGCCGAGGATGTTCATCAGCGTGGACTTGCCCGAACCGCTGGAGCCCATGATGGAGACGAAGTCCCCGGACTCCACCTTGAAGTCCACGTGGCGCAGGGCGGCGACCTCCACGTCCTCCGTTCGATAGATCTTGCTCACTCCGCGCAGCTCGATGAGCGGCGGCTTTCTCATTCCTTCCATGACTCTCTCCTTCACGCCCTAGAACGGACCGCGACGGAATGGGGTGGCGCCACCAGGCTTCTGCGCCGCACCTGGCGCCTGCGAGCCCTGCGCGCCCGTGGCCTGCGCGGTGATGATGCGATCGCCTTCGCGCAGCTCGCCCTCGCGGACCTCCGTGACCGAGCCGTCCGTCAGCCCGGTCTTCACGTGGACCGGAGCGGCGGTGCCGTCACGCAGGACGAAGAGGGTCCGGCTCCCATCCGAGGCGCGTCCCGCGGCCGCAGAGGCACCCGCGGTCCCTGTCTGGGGCTGCTGGGGACCACCCGCCGGAGCGGCCATGGCGGACGCGGGACGGAAGCGCAGGGCCGCGTTGGGCACGGCGAGCACATCCGCCTTCTGATCGGTGACGATGGTGACGTTGGCCGTCATCCCGGGCTTGAGCTTGAGGTCCGGGTTCTGCACGTCGATCACGGCGTCATAGGTGACGACGTTCTGCACCGTCTGGGCCGCGTTGCGGATCTGCCGGATGACGCCCTCGAAGCGCTCGTTGGGGAAGGCATCCACCGTGAAGGTGGCGTGCTGACCGGGCTCCAGCCGGCCCACGTCCGCCTCGCCGACGCTGGTGTCCACCTGCATCTTCCGCAGGTCCTCGGCGATGGTGAACAGCGTGGGCGCCTGGAGCGATGCCGCCACCGTCTGCCCCACGTCCACGCTGCGCGAGATGACGATGCCGTCCGTGGGCGACACGATGGTGGTGTACTTGAGGTTGACGTCGGCCTCGTTGAGCGACGCCTGGGCCTGGGCGAGCGAGGCCTCGGCGGAGGCCACCTGCGTCTGCGCGGACTGCGCGGAGGCCTCGGCGGTGTCCAGCTCCGCCTGCGAGATGAACTGCTTGTCGCGCAGCGTCTTGGAGCGCTCGGCGCTGCGGCGGGCGTTCTCCGCCTCCACGCGCGCCTTTTGCAGGTTGGCCTTGGCCACGAGCACGTTCGCTCGCGAGCGCTCCACGGCCGCCTGGTAGAGCTGGGGATCGATCCGGGCGATGATCTGCCCCTTCTTCACCGGCGAGTTGTAGTCGACGGTGATCTCCTGGATGCGGCCGGACACCTGGCTGCCCACCTGCACGGTGACCAGCGCGGACAGGGTGCCGGTGGCCGTCACGCGGGACTCGATGTTCCGGCGCTCCACCGGAGTGGTCTCGAAGGCCGCCACGGGCTCGGAGGGAGCGCGGCGGGCCCACCATATCCCAGCGGCAGCGGCCACCAGCCCTACCACCAGCCAGCCCACCCATCGCCTCTGCGAATACCAAGGCCGCTTCGCCTCGGTGGGCAGGGGGTGGGAACTTACGGGCGCCTCTTCTCGTCTCTGCAGCTCAGTCACAGACCTCATGCCTTGAGGTCTAGGCCGCCGTGCGTTTCGGTGAATCTCCTCAAGATTACGAAAGATGTCCGGCGCCCGCCGCAGGGCTGTCCGCCTGCTCATCCGCCGGGAGAGGGAGCGCCGGGGCGACAGGTAGGATGATGCGGGCCGTGGTGCCGATACCCGGCTGGCTCTCCAGCGTGAGCGTGCCGCCGTGCGCGACGACGATGCGGCGTGCCAGGGCCAGCCCCAGCCCCACGCCACCCGTGGTGCGGGCCCGGCTCCGATCGCTGCGGAAGAAGGGCGTGAAGAGGTGGGGCATGTCGCTCGCGTCGACGCCGATGCCCTGATCGGCTATTTCGATCGTGAGCCCTTCCTTGGCCACACGCGCGCGGAGCTGGACGGTGGTGCCGGGCTCCGAGTACTTGCCCGCATTGTCCAGCAGGTTGTCGAGCGCGCGGCGCAGGAGCACCGGATCCGCATCCAGCGCGGGCAGCGGCTCCGGAGCGCTCACCTCCAGGACATGGCGAGGCCGGGTGGTGCGGAAGCGCGTCGCGGCCTTGTCCAGCAGCGTCCGGGCCTCCAGGTGCTCGCGGCGCATGGGTGGCATGGCGCCCGGAGACTGTCCGGTCGCGAGATCCAGCTTCGCCGCGGTGAGCACGTCCTGGATGAGCTGTTCCAGCTCGGACAGATCGGTGGTGATGTCCGCGAGCGACTCGCGAGCCAGGTCCGCGTCTCCCTCGGAGGCCAGATCCAGCGCCACGCGGATGCGAGCCAGCGGCGTGCGCAGCTCGTGCGAGACGTTGGCGATCAGCTCCTTCTGCGAGCGGAGCAGGTGGGTGATGCGCTCGGCCATCTCATCAAAGGCCTCGGCGACCTGCCCCAGCTCGTCACGCCGCTTGAGGCCCGCGCGGACATTCAGCATCCCCTGGCCGAACGAGCGCGTCACCTGGGCCAGGCGCTGAAGGGGCACGGCCAGCGTCCGGGCGAAGGCCACGGAGGTGACGGCCGTGCAGCCGAGCACCAGTCCGATGAGCACGGCGAAATTGATGGTGGGCGGGCCCGGTGGAGGGCGCTGGAGGAATACGGCGTAGGCCACCGGGGTCCCCTCTTTCGGGATCATCACCACCCTGCGATGGGGCTCTCCATCGGATGGGATCGGGAGCCAGCGCGGTGTGCGGACGTGGGGCCGAGAGGGGCTTGGGAGCGGAGCGTCGATCGGGGGATCGATATTGGAAGCCAGGACCCGTCCATCCATGGCGTGGACCGTCACCTGCTGGCCCATGTACTTCTCGGCGCGCTCCATCGCTGCCTGGAGCGCCTCGGGTTGGTTCAGGAGCGGCTCCCACTCCAGGGTGAAGTAGGCGAAGAATTGATCCGGGCCTCGCCGCATCTGGGGAGGCTCCGCGATGAGATCCCGCGTGCCGATCACCACCGCGACGATGAGGACGAACTGGGCGATCCCGACCAGGTACACTCGCATCAACAGCGAGCTGGGCAGGCGGAAGCGCCTCCAGTTCATGACTCTTCACCGCGGGTCAGCATGTAGCCCGCGCCACGAACCGTCTTGAGCAGCTTCGGGTTGCGCGGATCCTCCTCCAGCTTCTGGCGGATGCGGAAGATGTGCACGTCGATGGAGCGGTCGAACACCTCGTCCGCGCTGCCCTTGACCAGGTCGAGGATCTGCTCGCGGCTGAGCACGCGCCCGGCGCGCTCGGCGAGCACGCGCAGCAGGGCGAACTCATAGGAGGTGAGCGCCAGGGAGCGCCCGTCGAGCGTGGCGGTGAGGCTGCGGGGATCCAGTTGCAGCCGGCCCGCCTGGATGGGCTGGGTGGCCGGGCCGGCGTGGCCTCGGGCGCGGCGCACCTGGGCGCGGATGCGCGCGAGCAGCTCGCGAGAGGAGTACGGCTTGGGGAGGTAGTCGTCCGCCCCCGTCTCCAGGCCCAGGACGCGGTCGATCTCCTCGCCACGGGCGGTGACCATGATGATGGGGACATCGCTGCGCGTGCGCAGCTCCCGGCACACCTCCAGGCCATCGCGTCCCGGGAGCATCAGGTCCAGCAGGATGACGTCATACGCGTGACGTGCGGCCTCGGTCAGGCCCTCGGTGCCGGTGCGGGCGATCGTGACGATGACCCCATGCTCCTGGAGGTAGCGAGCGGTGAGGCGCGCCAGCCGCTCGTCGTCTTCCACGAGGAGGACCTGGACGGTTCCTTCCTCGGTCACCGGGCGGGTTTGCTGCTCCATGGGTATCTCTCCAGTCCCTTTTGGCTGCACGGTATCTCCGAGGAGGCAGAAGGTGCGCGACCCGGAGAGCCCCTGGAAGGGATTTTATGGGCCCCGGGTGGGACCCGCATGGAGAGAGATGAAACTCCGGGTCGCGCTAGGTTCAACCTGAGGCCTGCCCATGTCTCGGATGCTTCGGGGAGATGAAGAAATATTTTGTTCACGCGGCGTGACGCTGCGCGGCGACCCGGTGTCGGTCCTCCTGATAGCGGCGCAGCGCCCACTGGCCCGCGGGCCGCTTGCGGAGCTCCTCCGCCATCTGGACGATGGCCTTGGGCATGGGGAGCTCCGGACGGAAGGCGTACGGAGTGCCCTCGATGGCCAGAAGGGGGCCGAGCAGCGCAGCGGCGGTGATGTCCGCCAGCGTCAGCGAGGAGCCCACGAGGTAGCGCGAGGGATCCTTCTGGGTCTCGCTCTCGATGCGATCCATGGCCGCGAGGACCTTCACGCGGGACTCCTCCACCTTGGTGGGGGTGACGCGGTATTGGCGCCGGATGACACTCTTGAGGACAGGAGCGAGCAGACGGCCGAGCCACCGCTGCGGCGCGGCGTAGGCTCCGAAGAAGAACCGGCCTACGTCCCCTCCGTCGAGGATGTACCCATAGGCCCAGCGGCGCACGTGGATGCCCACTCCGTCGAAGTAGTCCTCCAACTCGAGGACGCGATCCCGTTCCGGACCGGGCGGAGGCAGCAGGGGCGGCGTGGGATAGGTCCGCTCCAGGTGGAGGGCGATCTCGGTGGAGTCGCCCAGCGCCACGGTGCCGTCCACCAGCACCGGGACGCTCCCGCTGGCCTGCGCCATGCGCTTGGTCAGGCGGCGGTGGGGCCCGGGCATGAGGTTCTGGAGCTGGTACGGCAGGCCCTTGGCGTCGAGCAGCCAGCGGGCCTTCTCGCAGTAATGGGAGACTGGGAACTGGTAGAGCGTTCGTTCCGTGGGAGGCATGGGCGCAGCATCCCACGATTCCGGACGCCATGGCTTTCAGCGCTCGCTGTCACAGCACCCGCAGTCCTTCTTGCAGGTGGGGGTGCCCGAGCCGCACTGTTCGGACACCTGGCAGACGTGGTCTCCACACTTGAAGATCTCGCTGGGGCGGACCCGGGTCGTCAGCGGCTTGTAGGTCACTCCGCGCCACGAGCAGGCCACGTAGAAGCCTCCCTGAGCGATGGGCTGGCAGAGTTGTTCGCACTTTCCCGCGTACGTGAGCGGAGGGCAGAGCTGCGTCTTCTTGGGATCGTCGCTCGAGAGCTCGCAGGCCCGGGACGAGCTCTCGTTGCCGTGCAGCCGAGGGCCGTCCGAGCCGAAAAAGACGCCCTCTCCATTGAAGAGGTTGCCGAAGAAGCAGGCCTCGCGGCGGGAGTACTGCTGGAGCTCATCGAGGGTGAAGGGGATGATCTGCCCGGTAGCGTTCTTGCCGAGCACGGAGATGCTGACGGTCACGCCGAACTTGTTCACGTGAGCAGCCATGCAGGCGGACACGATCTGCTGTTCGGCGAGCGCTGCCGGTTGTCCGCTGGCCCAGCCCGGCGCCAGCCCCAGTGCTCCCGGCCACTGATAGGTGATCTGGGTCTGGGGATCCGTGAAGGTGCGAACCTGGCCGGCGGGCACGGCGCAGCGGACGATGTAGCGCATCACCATGTCACTGTGGGCGGGGTTCTTCTGGAACCAGGAGCGGAACGAGGCCGCAGCCAGGCCGTTGGCGGACAGGCCGTTGGCGGACAGGCCGTTGGCGGACAGGCCGTTGGCGGACAGGCCGTTGGCGGACAGGCCATTGGCCATCAAGCCGTTGTCGGATTCGATTCCCTGCTGGAGAGCGGCTCCCTCGAAGGAGGACTCGGTGTCGGACTCTACGGGGCCGCAGGCCAGCGGGGCTGCGACCAGCAATGTGAAGGACAGTGTCGCCACGAGCTTCATCTGGAACCCCCATCTGCAGAGTTTTCTGTGTTTCCGGCGAGGGTGGGGGCAAGTGATCACTTCAGGAAACAAGACCTCAGGGCATGAGGCTCCATTCGGTGGCTCGTGAATGGATCAGAAGTGAACCAACGGACGCAGGCGTGCCGAGGTGTTGGATTCCTCAAGTCGGTATAGAGAAGAGGGCATGCGCACTGCTCCTGCTCCTGCTCCTGTCCCTGCCCGGCTCGCCGCCGGGGTGATCCTGCTGACGCCGCTGCTCTGGACGGCGGCTTCCGAAGTTCCTCCGCGCCTGGAGGACGCCGTACCGGACACCTTCGAGGGCGTGGCGCGCGTGGTGGCGGTGGGGGATGTGCACGGGGACGTGGAGGCGTTGACGGAGGTGCTGCGGCTGGCGGGCCTGATCGACGAGAAGGGCCGGTGGAGCGGCGGCAAGGCGCATCTGGTGCAGACGGGAGACATCGCGGATCGGGCGCCCCGGACGAGGGATTGCTACGAGCTGCTCCGGCGGCTGGAGGGTGAGGCGCTCGCAGCGGGAGGCCGGGTGCACGTGCTGCTGGGCAACCACGAGGTGATGAACATGCTCGGGGACCTGCGCTACGTCACCCCCGAGGAGATGGCCTCATACGCGGATCAGAGCCCGACACAGGACGCTCCGGGGACGGCGCGAGGGCTCGCGGGGCACAAGGTGGCCTTCGGTCCCGAGGGGCGCTATGGCCGCTGGCTGCGGAGCCGGCCCGCGGTGCTGCGCATCGACGGGACGCTGTTCATGCACGGAGGGCTCCAGCCTGGGGTTCCGGCGAAGACGCTCGCGGAGCTCAACCGTTGGGTGCGCCAGGATCTCTTCGCGGGCAATCCTTCGGGTGGCGGGACGGACCAGCAGGGTCCGCTGTGGTTCCGAGGCTACGCGAAGGATCCCGAGTCCCAGTGGAACGAAGGGCTGGACGAGGTGCTGCGCCGCTTCGGAGCGAAGCGGATGGTGATGGGGCACACCACGACGGGAGACGGGCGCATCGGCGTCCGGTTCGGCGGGAGGACGCTGTTCATCGACACGGGGCTGAGCACGGGCTACGGGCGGCACCTCGCTGCGCTGGAGATCCGCGGGGACCGGCTCACGGCCCTCTATCCCGAGGGCCGTGTGGAGTTGCTGGCGCCCGCAGTGAAGAAGGCGCCAGAGCCCCGCGCCCCGGAGAAGAAGGCCGCCACGGGCCGGTAGGCCTCAGATGGCCTCGCAGTAGCCGTAGTTGCAGGCGGGGGTGGAGGACGGGCAGTCCCCGGGCCCGCCGCACGTCTTGCAGGACGTGGCCCCGTTGGCGACCTTGTCGAAGAAGCAGCCGCATGCGGACTCCGTCTTGTACCCGCTCAGCGGCCCCATCTCCGAGGTGCGCTTCACCTTCATGGCGCACTTGGGGACGAGGTGCTTCTCGATGATGGCCTGCAGCAGCGCCGCATCGAGCCGGGCCGAGGCGAAGCGGCTCACCAGCGCGCCGGCCGCGGCCGTGGGCAGCCCGTTCTCCGTCCGGGTGAAGAAGTGCACCGGTCCCCAGATGGGGTAGTGCCCGTCTCGCACGTTCTGCTTGTCCTCGGCGAAGGGCGTGGAGTCCGGCAGGAAGCCGCAGGTCTGCCCCTTGGCCTGGAAGGCCAGCACGCGCAGGTTGCTGCGCTCCTCATCGGTGATGTCCGTGGAGAGGATGCCGATGGCCTTCTCCGCCGTCTCCCCGTCCAGGATGAGCTTCATGTTCTTGCGCACGCCGTCCGCGCTGCCGCGGTCGGTGCCCCACCACTTGTCGCCGGGCACGCCGATGGCGCGCGAGACCATCTGCTGCGTACCGGAGCTGGAGTTGCGCACGAAGTAGAGGCTGGAGTTCGTCCACGGTGAAGCCTTGCCCTGGTTGCCGCCCGTGCCGAAGATCATGTACGCCGCCTCCGCGCTGATGCTCCGCTGGGACGAGGCCTGGGGCACCACGAAGGTCATCACCTGGATGGGGCCCTCGTAGTCGGCAATGGTCACGCCCGTGGGAGCCGTGGCGCTGCACGTGGATGAGTAGACGTCCGACACGCCCACGTCGACGGCGACACCCTCCGTGGGCAGGGAGCACTCCTGGGCGCTGCCGTCCGAGGCGAGGAGGATGGCGTAGTTGGCGGCCCTGCCTCCGCTGGCGGGGATGTCCTTCATCAGGCGGGCGTTCGGATCCGCGCTGAACACCGCGTTGACGCCGGTACAGGAGCCCTGGGACTGGTAGACGATGGAGTAGGGCGGGGACTCCGCGGCGAGCAGCGGCGCCACCTCGCTGAGCAGCGAGCGGACGGCCGAGGAGCCCGACACGAAGACGACGTTGGTGCGGGGACAGGAGATGGTCGGCGTGTTGGTCTGCGCGAGGGCCGCCGCGGACGAGAGGAGCACGGCCAGCGACGCGGCGAGGCCGCTCCGGTGAAGGGAGTGTCTCATGCTGCAAGTCTCCAAAGGCATGGATCGGAAGAGGGAAGCACCCGGAGGGGGGCTCACGGCTTCGGCACCAGGGCGGGCAGTGCTTCTCCGTTGCACAGCCCCAGCCGGGCGCAGTTGTCGAAGGCAATGCACTGCGAGGCGGTGCACTGGTTGAGGTATTGGTCCTCGCTGGAGGCCTCACCTCGGTAACAGCCCGGAGGCCCCAGCCCCGAGGGGACACAGACCCCCTCCTGGCACACGGGGTAGGTGCCGAAGCGGACGCAGTCGTCATCCGTCGCGCACTGGGTGGACTCGGTATCCAGGGAGAGAGAGCAGCCGGTGCCAGCCAGCAGCAGCGCCAGGAGCCCCATGCGGAGCCCCTTTCGAGAGGGAGCGGTCGTGAGTCTCATGGGAAGGTCCCCGCGACGCCGACGCTGCCAGGGCCCACGCCCAGATGGAGAGAGGTGGTCTCGGCGGGCTCGGAGGGGTTTCGGGTCAGGGTGAGGTAGGTGGAGATGCCGGCGGCCACCAGCGTGGCGCCTCCGAGCACATCCGTCATCAGCCCGAAGCGCTTCGTCTTCTGGCTGGCGTCGGCCAGCTCTTCCTTGGAGACGCCGAAGGTGTCGCGCTTCTTCTTCAGGTCGCTCTGGGCGCCCAGGGCCATCACGCCGGTGACGCCGGTGGCGACCGCCAGCGCGCCCGTGGTGCCCCACGCTACCCAGGGAATGCCTCGGGGCTGGGCCTTCTCCGTCACGCCCACCGGAGCCTGCTCTCGAGGCGCGGTGGCCACGGGCGCCGGAGTCTCCTTGGGTGCACCGAAGGCCAGCGCTACGTTCACGCTGTCCGTGCCGGCCACGTCGATGGCGCGGCTCACCGGAGGCTGCCCGGGCAGGGTGGCGGTGATGCGCCGCCGGCCCGCGCTCACGATCACCGGATCCTGCAGCGGAGTGGTCCCCACCACCACGTCATCCACCGAGACTTCCGCGCCCGGCCGGTCCGTGGTGATGGTCAGCGTGGCCACGCGCGAGCGCAGCTTGTTCAGCTCGCGCTGGACCTCCTCGCGGCGCTGGGCGGGGATGTCGTTGCCGCCCTCCTGGAGGTACTGCTGGTAGCTGCGCATGGAGCTGGCGTAGTCCTGCAACTGGTACTGCACGAGCGCGATGCTGTAGAGGAGCCGGAAGCTGGGGGCCAGCTCGTAGGCGCGCTGGAACTCCACGAGCGCGCCGCGGTAGTCACTCTCCTCGTAGAGATCGCGTCCGCGCTCGTAGCGCTTCTGCGCCTCCTCCATGTTGGCCTTGGTGGGAGCCTTGCTTCCCGCGGCGCTGGCGTTGCCTGCGGCCAGCGACACCGCGAGCAGCACGAGCACGAGCGGTCTCGGCAGCAACTTCATTGTGGGGATCCTCATGGGCGTGGGGCGTCTGTCTTCTGGCTTCCGTCGTCCCAGGGGCTCTCTTCATCCAGGGTTTTCTTGGGACGGGCGCCTTTGGGGGCCTTGGGGGCCAGCTCGGGGAAGTCCACCTCGGCCTCCTGCTTCGGCGCGGGCTCGGAGGCCACGGTGGAAGGTGCCGCGGCCTTCGCGGCGGCGGGCTTGCGAGATTCGGGGACCTTCTTCTGGAGGGTGAGATCCACGGCGAGGTCCTTCTCGAAGGGGATCTCCTTGACCAGTGGGGTGTAGCCGGGCGCGCTGACGCGCAGCACGTGCACCTTGCCGTCGCGGGGGAACCGGCCGGTGAAGGGCAGGCGGTTCAGTGGCTTGTTGTCGAGCGTCACCTGCGCCTTGCGAGGCGAGACGACGATCTGCAGCTCGATCTTCGACGGTGGCGTGGGCAGAGGCGTGGGGGCCGCGGGCGGGGCGGCGTCCTTCGCCGTGGTGGCGGCGGACTCGGCCACGGAGCCGGCGGGGGGCTCCGCGGGAGCTTCCTCGGGAGGCTCGTCGGCTTCGGCCTCGACGGGTTTGCTGGGAGCCTGGGGTGGAGGTGCCACCGCGACGGGCGGAGTCGCCGGCTGGACTGGAGCGAGAGGCGCCGGGGTCTCCTGGGAGCCGCTCCTTCCCAGGACGACGATGACGACGGCCACGAGCACGAGCGCTGCTCCCGCGGCGGGGAAGAGCCAGCGGCGCGACGCGGCAGGAGGCGCGGGGCTCGCGACGGGCGCTTGGGGGCTGGGAGGGGGCGGCGGGCTGCCGACGCTGGACTCCTCCGTCACCATCTCGATGTCCAGGACGGGCAGATCGGGGGTGGGCGGTGGAGGAGGAGTTGCCCCGGGCAGCCGGGGACGGGTGCCGGTGCCACTGGTGCCGGGGGTGCGGAAGCGGTTCATGGAGACGGGCGTCCCGGGGGATGCGCCGCCATTCATGGACTGAACCGCGAGCTGGGAGATGAGCTGCGAGAGTTGGTACGAGCCCACCGGCTGGCCGAGGCTCAGCAGGAAGTGGTCGAGGTCCGACTGCATCTCCCGGCAGCTCGCGTAGCGCTCGTCGGGGTTCTTGGCCAGGGCCCGCGAGATGATGTGCTGCAGGGCCTCGGGTACATCTGGCCGCCGCGAGGCCACCGGGATGATGGGCTCGTTGAGGATGGCATGGATGAGCGCGGCCTCATGCGGAGCCTCGTAGGGCCGGCGCCCCGTCACCAGCTCGTACAGCACCACGCCCAGCGCATAGACATCGATGCGCAGATCGAACGGCTCGTTGCGCAGCTGCTCGGGCGCCATGAAGGGCACCTTGCCCTTGAGCGTGCCCACGCGCGTCTGGTGCACCTGGTTGGCGGCCTTGACGATGCCGAAGTCCACCAGCTTCACCGTGCCGTTGCGCGCCAGCAGGATGTTGTCGGGGCTGACGTCGCGGTGGATGAGGTGCAGCGGCTCTCCCGTGTCGGGAGCTGTGAACTCATGAGCGAAGGCGAGCCCCTCGCAGGCCTGGGAGACGATCTTCGCGCACAGCGGCAGGGGCAGCGCCTTGCCAAGCGTCTGGGCCCGGCGCATCAACGCGCGCAGGTTCGGGCCATCGACGTACTCCATGGCGATGAAGTAGGTGCCCTCGGCCTCACCGAAGTCGAAGATCTGGACGATGTTCGGGTGGGTGAGCTGGGCGGCCAGCTTCGCCTCGGAATGGAACATCTCAATGAACTGCGGATCCTCCACCAGATGTGGGAGAATGCACTTCACCACCAACGTCTTCTCGAAGCCCATGGGGCCGGCGGCACGCGCCCGATACACAGTGGCCATGCCGCCTCGCCCCAGCTCCGAAACGATCTCGTAGCGGCCCAGGAGCAGGGCTCCTGGTTGCGATTCAGCGGTGGCAGACACCTGTGACCTCGATGTGAAGTTTCCGTTGCAATAAACATTGTTTCCCGGACTGTGTCGAGTTACGCGGTTTCGTGACACGTTTGTGACATGTGACACGTTTGTGACATGGCCGATACCTGGAGGGGAAAGGGATGAGCGGACCTGTCGTTGTTGCGGGTGCGGGGAGCATCGGTTGCTTTGTGGGAGGGTTGCTGGCGGTGGCCGGACGGGAGGTGCGGTTCCTCGCTCGGCCACGAATGGTGGCGGAGCTCCAGACACACGGGCTCACCTTGACGGATCGCGATGGGGGCGAGCGCCGGGTACAGGCGGCGAACGTGTCGGTGACGGAGGATCCCGCGGTGCTGGCCGAGGCGGCGTGGATCCTGGTGACGGTGAAGAGTGGCGCCACGGTCGAGATGGGGGAGCTCCTTGCCCGCCATGCGAAGCCTCAGGCGGTGGCCGTCAGCTTTCAGAATGGGATTGGCAATGCCGACCGGCTGCGTGCTCTGGCGAAGGAGCAGCGGGTGGTCGCGGGCATGGTGCCCTTCAATGTGTTGCACCGGGGAGAGGGACGGTTCCACCGGGGGACGGATGGGAGTCTGACGGTGGAGGCGGGCGTGCCGGGGTTGCACGCGTTGCTGTCGGTGCCTGGGCTGGCGGTGGAGGAGCACTCGGACATGACAGGGCTGGCCTGGGGCAAGCTGATGATGAACCTGAACAATGCGCTCAATGCCTTGTCAGGCCTGCCGCTGCGACAGCAATTGGAGGATCGGCGTTGGCGCCGGGTGCTGGCCGCGAGTCAGCGTGAGGCATTGGATGTGCTGGCCGCGGCGGGGATCATTCCCGCGAAGGTGGGCAAGGTCCGGCCGCGGCTGCTTCCCTTCCTCCTGTCGTTGCCGGATCCGGTGTTCCGAGTGCTGGCGGGAGCGATGGTGAAGATCGACCCGGAGGCGCGCTCCTCGCTCTGGGAGGATCTGGAGAAGCGGCGGCCGACGGAGATCGACTACCTCCAGGGTGCCGTGGTGGAGCTCGCGCGCTCCTTGGGCCGGGACGCGCCGCTCAACCGCAAGGTGCTGGAGGCGGTGAAGCGCGCGGAAGCCGCCGGAACGGGCTCGCCACGGGTGACGGCCGAGGTGCTCGGTGTTTGAGCCGCCTGGGCGATGCGACACGGCCAGGCCCGAGCTGCCTGCGGAACTCGGTGTCAGCTCCACCTTCATCCAGGGAGGTGCCCCTGTCGGGCGCGACCGTTGCCAACCTGTCCGCTTGTTGGACAGGTTCGGAACAACTCGGGCCGACAGGGGCTCCCGTTCCAGGGAGGTCCCGCTGATGCGGACTCCGCGCGGGACCGGGGCGGTTCCGCTCCTCCGGCTGGAACACCTTGCTTCTGACCTCATGCGACGTGTGAGGTAGGATCTGTGAGGAGGGAGGGACACGAGCCCTCCAGCTCACGAGGCACCTCATGGAGAGAGCGCGAACACCCGAGGGGCATCCGTTCTGCCTGGCTTCGGGCACGGTGGTGGGGGACTGGCGCGTGGAGGGCTGCCGGGGGCATGGCGCCTACGGTGTTGTCTACCGTGCCGTGAGGGTGGGGCAGGAGGAGGCGGGCCCGGTGGCGATCAAGGTGGCCTTGTTCCCCTGGGATCCGCGCTTCATGCGAGAGGTGGCGCTGCTGTCGCTCATCCGGCATCCCAGTGTGCCGCGACTGCTCGGCCAGGGCTTCTGGAGGCACCCGGGAGGGACGGTCCACCCGTTCGTGGCGATGGAGTGGGTGGAGGGCACTCCTTTATATGACTGGGCGCGCGAGCACACTCCCTCCTCCGAGGAGATGAGCCGCGTCCTGGCCCAGCTGATGCGTGCGCTCGAGGCCACACACACGGCGAGCGCAGTGCACCGGGACGTAAAGGGGGACAACGTGTTGGTGAGGGGCTCGGACGGCCGGGCCATCCTCACGGACTACGGTGCCGGGAGCTACCAGGCTGCCGCGCGTCTGACATGGGAGCCCGGACCACCAGGGACTCCAGCCTACCGATCGCCCGAGGCGGGGCTGTTCCTGATTCGCTCCGTTCGCTCTCCGGGGGCGCACTATGTGGCTCGGCCTGCGGATGACATCTATGCGCTGGGAGTGACCGCCTATCGGCTCGTGACGGGGCAGTACCCTCAGGTCGCGGAACCTCAGATGGATGAGCGGGGTGTCTGGTACATGGAGGAGGCTCATCCGCAGCCTCTGCATGTCCTCAACCCGCGTGTGGACCCGCGGCTCGGAGCGTTGATCCTCCGGATGCTCTCGTTGGCTCCGGAAGCTCGGGGAACCGCAAGCGAGCTGGCCGCCGAACTCGAATCGCTGGCGGAGCATGCGGGCTCCGAGATGGAGCCGCCTCGGTCCGTCGAAGAGCCACCTCGTATCCTCCAGAGGCCAGAAGTTGGACCTGTGGCGGTCGATGAGCCTGCTGTTGTGCCGCCTGTTCCAACTCGGCACAGAGCAGAAGCCGCGCCTCTGGGAGTCGACGAGCCTGCTGTCGTGCCGCCAGTTCCCGCTCGGCCCATGTCATGGGGACGCGTCCTGGCGCGGGTCTCCTTCAGCGCATTGGCTCTGGCGGGAGTGTTTCTGGCTGTGTGGACCTATCGTGCGCTGCGCATGTCGCCTGCGCCGTGGGGAAGTACGGTGCCGGTGGCTTCCGTCACGGAGACGCCGGATGCGGGCACTGCATTGGCAGAGGCGGCTCCAGTGACTCCACCGGCGTCCGCACACGAACCTTCTGAAGAGGAGGCGGTCGGGGACACGCCGCCGGATCCGTTTCCCGGGCAGTCCCGGCCGGATGAGCGAGGCCGTTGTCCGGGCCGTGAGCAGGTCCTCATCAACGGGGTCTGCTGGGTGGAACAGTCAGGGAAGGATGGCGAAGCCTGCGAGCAGAACGGCTACGTGTTCCTCAAGCAGAAGTGCTACGCGCCAGCCTTTGGCCAGCCTCGGAAGCGCCGACCGCCGACATCGAATCCAGTGGATGCTCGATGAGCCCACTCGCCCTGATCTTCTCCTGCGCCAATAAAAGGAGCCAGCCGTGCCGGGCACGGTCTGGCCCAACCGGTATGCTTGTCATACCAGTTCGGCCCAACGCCGCCGACGATGAGACTGCCGCTTCAGGCGGCGCCTCGCTATCCGAGGTTGATTGAGGCCATCAAGGCATCTCGGGAATCTGGTCTTCGCAAGGGGAAGGGCAGTATCCAGCCCCAGGGAAGGTGCGATTCGCCACCAGATTGGTGAGGTCCCTTCCTTCCTTGCCGTAGGCATAGAGCACGACGGTGTCCCTGCCGTCGGCGTACTTGCCGTAATAGATGCGGATACCTGCTGCCCCAGGCTGAGCCAGGAGAGCATCGATGGCACTGCGATCCATGCTCTGGACATAGGCGGTCCCAGGTGGCGTGCTCGCACGAAACCGGGCAATGGCATCGTGAGCATGCTCGCGGCTGACGAGGTGGGATTGGGAGGGGGAGAACTGCTGGAAGCCTGCTGCGTTCGCTCCGAGATCATCCCCGTCACGGTCTGAGATAGAGCAATAGGGGGGACACGGCCGCGCGCCATTGGCCGGCATGTCAGTCAGGTTTCGTCCCTCTTCGTTATAGGCATAGAGCACGACGGTGTCCCTGCCATCAGCGTCCTTCGCGTAATAGATGCGGATGCCAGTGGCTCCAGGCTGGGACAGGAGGGCATCGAAGGCGCTTCGGTCCAGGGCCTGGGCGTAGGCAGCCTTCGGCGCGGCATTGGCGCGAAACCGGGTAATGAGATCCTGCGCATACTCGTGGCTGACGATGTGTTGGCTCGTCGGCGGCGTCTGCTTCGGGGCCGCTGAAGTCGCCCACGGAAGGGCCCAGAGGCCTCCTGCCAGGACGACCGCCAGGCCTGCCCACCTCCAGGACTGCTTTTGGTTGCTCTGCGAAGGCATCGGGAAAACCTCCTCGGGTTGCAGAGCAGAGAATACTCATTCTCGGATGGCACGTGGGCGAGCGAGAACACCAGCCTTTGCATTCCTGCATGCAGGCAGCGCTTCGAATGTCATGTGAAGCACTGCGCTTCGACGTCTCGCTTCAGTCGTGCGCGCCCAGGCTGAAGATCTGCCTCAGCCGGCCCAGGATGCGGTTGGCCTCGGGAGCCGCGTCCACGGTGCCACCACTGGCCTCGGCCACCGCGCGCAGTTGCGTGCGCCGCTGTGCCAGCAACGCCGAGAGCTGCCGCGCCAACCCCGGATGCGTCACGAACATCCTCCCGAACGCAGGCCGGTCCAACTCCAACAACACCGCGTCCTGCAGCGCCACCACCGTGGCCGCTCGGGGCTCACCCGTGAGCAGCGACATCTCTCCGAAGTAGCTGCCCCGCTTCAGCCGCGTCACCTCCTGCCCCTTGCCCGTGCGCACCGACACCTCGCCGGACACCACCAGGTAGAAGGTGTGCCCCTCCTCGCCCTCCTCGATGATCCGCTCGTTCTTCCCGAAGCGCCGCACCACCAGATCCCGCCTCAGCCGATCCAGCTCGTCCGGCAGCAGCAGCGTGAACAGGTCCACCGCCCGGAGCAGCTCCATCACCGTCTCCGAGGAGAACTCGGACTGCGCCACCGTCTGGTTGCGCAGGTGCACCACGCGCTGCGGGAGCGGCACCTCGATGTTCTCTCGCTTCAGCCGGTACCAGAGCCGCGTGTACAGCTCCTCCATCGTGCTGTCCGCCTGCGAGAAGTCCGCCACCCAGTAGCGAATCTGGTACTTGATGGCCGAGTCCTCGTACGCCCACGTCCGGCACTGCGCCGCCGGCTCCGGCAGGATGGTGGAGATCTCCTTCATCACGTCCAGCACCGCAGCCTTCACTTGATTGGGCGGCGCCTCGAGCGAGAGCCCGATGGTGATGTCGATGCCGATCGGCTCGTAGCCATAGGAGAAGTTCTTCACGATCTCCTTGGCCACCTTGCTGTTCGGCAGCGTGATGCTCTCCCTCCGGAAAGTGAGGATGCGCGTGGCCCTCCAGCCGATCTGCACCACCCGCCCCGTGTACTCCCCGATGCGGATGAAGTCGCCCACCTGGTAGGGCCGCTCCAACTGCAGCGACAGGCCCGCGAACAGATTGCCCAGCGTCTCCTGCAGCGCCAGACCGATCACCACCGACAGCACCGCCGACGTCGCCAGCAGTCCCCGCAGATCCAGGTCGAGCTCTGCCTGGAGGATCGGCAGCGCCGCCAGCCCGTACAGGATGAAGCCAATGACGTCCCGGAGGATCTTCGGCGTCGGCACCTCCGAGCGCAGCCGCACCACCTTCAGCCCCAGCGCCACGCACGCGCGGATGACGCCGAACGTGAAGGTGAGCATCCACCCGACGCTCATCGCCTTTTTCACCGAGCCCGCCGCATCCTCCGGCATCGCCCACGCCGCCACGCGCAGGATGAGGAAGGCGATCAGGAAGCGGAACGCGCCTCGCAGATCTCTCCGGAACTCCTTGTCTCCGCTCGCCGAGCGGAACCCGAAGAGCACGATCACCAGCACAGCACCTACGACCAGGGAGACATTGCTCAGAAGGAAAGGAAGCAAGGCACGGAAACTCTGACCGAGCCGATCCATGAGGGTCAAGCTGGCGGTTGACGGCTCCCTCGTGACCGGACATACACGCACCATGACGCTGGCCTCGGTGGTCGGACAGCCACGCGCGATTGATGCACTCCAGGCGGCCCTTCGCAGTGGCACGCTGCATCACGCCTACTTGTTTGCTGGGCCGGAGGGCGTGGGCAAGGAGCTCGCCGCGGTAGGGCTCGCTCAAGCGCTCACTTGCCCCGAGCAGCCCGAGGTGGGCTGCGGCCAATGCGCCAGTTGCCTGCGCGTGGCCAAGGGAATCCATCCGGACGTGACGTGGATCATGCCGGAGGAGGAGCGCGTGTCGCGCGGCCTGGCGGGGCGCTCGGACTTCACCGGCACGCCCAGCCGAGACATCCGCGTGGAACAGATCCGCGGCCTCCAGGAGCGCATTGCCCTGCATGGCCTGGAGTCTCGCCGCAAGGTGGCTCTCATCACCTCCGCGCACCGGATGAACGAGGCGGCGCAGAACGCCTTCCTCAAGACGCTCGAGGAGCCGCCGTCGGATACCACGCTCATCCTCATCGCCGCGTCCATGGACAGGCTGCTGCCCACCATCCGCAGCCGCTGCAGCAAGGTGCACTTCGCCCCGCTGCCGGTGGATCTCGTCGCCCAGCGCGTGCAGCAGGAGCGCAAGCTGGATCCCCAGACGGCCGCGCTCGCCGCCGTGATGGCCGGTGGCAGCCTGGGACGCGCGCTGAGCCTCGATGTGGACGGGCTGGCCCAGCGCAAGGACATCGT
This sequence comes from Hyalangium versicolor, assembly GCF_020103695.1. Taxonomy (GTDB): domain Bacteria; phylum Myxococcota; class Myxococcia; order Myxococcales; family Myxococcaceae; genus Hyalangium; species Hyalangium versicolor. Next base: position 29,282 of record NZ_JAHXBF010000031.1, on the reverse strand, counting down.
CACCCGCTTCGAGGCACTCCGGCCCGACAACGTGCTGCCCGCGATGCGCTTCGCCGAGGAGTTCGGAGGCGGCCGGGAGGATGCCGAGCAGGCGCTCGCCCTCCTGTCCCTCTGGACGCGGGACGTGGCGCTCCTGAAGGCCGGAGCCGACACCCTGGCGAACCTGGATCTGAAGGAGCTGGCGCGCGAGACGGCGGCCCGTGTCTCCGAGTCGGAGCTGCACCGCCGGCTTCATCTCATCGAACGCGCGCAGGGAGCCATCGCGCGCAACGGTTCGCCCCGTCTCCAACTGGAGCGGATGCTGATCGAACTGCTGATGCGGGAGGTCCGGTGAGCGCGGAGCTGGACGACGTGCTGGCGGAGGTGAAGGCGGGCAAGGTCGCTCCGGTGTACCTGCTCTGGGGCGAGGAGTTCCTCGTGCGCAAGGGCGCCGACGAGCTGGTGAAGATGCTCGTGCCGGATGCCTCCATGGGGCTCAACTTCGCGGTGCTGGATGCGGCCTCGCCTCGCGAGGTGGCGCAGGAGCTGGCCACCATGCCGCTCTTCCCCGGCCGCAAGGTCGTGCTGGTGCGCGACCCCGAGTTCCTCGCCCCCAAGAAGGGACGCGGAGACGCGTTGGGCAAGGCTCGCGAGGCGTGGAAGGCGGGCAAGCGCAAGGAAGGTGCTCGCCGGCTGCTGGCCCTGGCGGCTCGGGCGGGGTGGGGCGTGGACCAGCTCGATCCCACGGCGCCGGGAGCGCCCTCGGTGGAGGAGTGGAAGGAAGAGCTGGACGTGGAACTGGCCGAGGTGGACCTCGCCTTCCTCAAGGAGGCCGCCGCCTTCTGCCGCGACGAGCGCATCACCGCTCCCGAGGGCGATGCCTCGGCGCTGCTGGATCTCTTCCAGAAGGGGCTGCCCAAGGGCCACGCGCTGGTGCTGGCCGCCACGGACGTGGATGCCAAGAGCCCGCTGCTCAAGTTCGCCAAGGACTCGGGCCACGTCGTCGAGCGCAAGGTGGCCGCGCGCCACAAGGATCTGGATCTCTCGGAGATCGCCCTGGAGTTCCTCGCGCCCTTCAAGAAGAAGCTGGGCCGCGGGGCGCTGGAGCAGCTCAAGGAGCGCGTGGGCGGCAACATCCGCCTGCTCCAATCGGAGCTCGAGAAGCTGGCCGTCTACGCCGGGGACGCCGCCACCATCGAGGCCTCGGACGTGGCGCTGCTGGTGCACCACGCGCGCGAGGAGGAGTACTTCGAGCTCTCCGAGTCGCTCCAGAAGCGCGATCTGAAGGGCGCGCTGGACTACGCCGAGGACGCGATGGGGCAGGGGACTCACGCGCTGCAGTTGCTGGGCGCTGTGGCCTCCATCGTGCGTGGGCTCCTGGAGAACCACGAGCGGCTGGGCCAGTACGCGAAGGGCTCGCCGCCGCGCTCGTTCGATGATTTCAAGGCGCGCGTCTTCCCGAAGATCGAGCAGGAGGCCAAGGCGTCCAAGGGCCGCGCTCCGCACCCCTACGCCGCCTTCCTCAGCATGCAGGCCGCGGCACGCTACGAGCGCCGCGAGCTGCTGCGCGCGCTCGTGCACTGCGCGGAAGCGGACCTGGAGCTGAAGTCCTCCGCCAGCGGGAAGCTCGTCATCGAGCGCCTGTTGTGGACCCTCTGCGCCCGGCCCGCCTGAGCCTGGCGCGGGTGCGGCCTCAGCCGGCCTCTTCTTCCTCTCCCTCGGGGAGGGGCTCACCGCCCGCGACGAGCCACTCCAGAGCGTGGAAGCGCCCGTGGGCCAGCGCGAGCAGCAGGTCCAGCGCCGCTTCATCCAGGTCCGGCAGGCGCTTGCCCTGGAAGACGAGTCCCTCACCGGCCTTGCCTGGCAGCAACCCCTGCTCCTGCAGCTCGTTGACGAGGTGCCGGGACCAGTGACGCAGGCCCTCCGCCGCGACGTGGGCCTTGGACTGGTTCGCGGAGAGGCCCTTGCGATCGAAGCCCACTTCCTCGGCGGACTCGAGCAGCGTCTCCAGATCCGGATCCTCTTCGGCGAGCGATGGATCGGCCACGATGCCTCGGGCGAAGGACTCGTGCCGGGCGCACTCCAGCATCGCCTCCCAGCGGTCACGCTGCGCCTGCACCTCTTCGAGCGGGCGGCGCTCGGCGGACTCCAGGAAGGGTTGCGGATCCTTCAGCAGCGGCACGCGCTCCAGCAGCGGTGCGGCCTCCGCGCGGGCCTCGGCAGGCGTCAGCTTGCCCTGCTTCAAGGCCCAGAGGAGTAGCTGCAACTCCTCGGCGCTCCAGGACACCATCTGCCGTTCGTCCGTGGACCAGATGCCAGGCTCGACCTCGAGCAGCTCCATGCCCGTGACGCCCAGGGTGTTGAAGAGGCCCTCCTCGTCCATCCACTTCTGGAGCCGGAGGATCTCCTCCTTCGCGGCGGGATCCTTGCCCTTCGCCAGCCGCTCCTCCAGGGCCAGGCGCCTCAGCAGCCCTCCGAGCACCAGGGCTCGCTGGGCCACGGCGTCGGCCTCCGGCGCCACCTGCTCCGTCCAGGACTCCTCGTCCTCCTCCAGCGTACCTCCCTCGACGTAGATCTCTTCCTCGTCGGGGATGGCCTGCTCCTGGGTCTCGCCGCTCCAGTCGTCCTCATCCTCCGGGAACTCCTGCGCCCGAGCGGTGGGGCTGGTGGGCAACCCCTCGAAGTGGTGGCCATAGGGAGTGGCGCGCAGCTCCTGGCAGAGCGCCGAGAGCGCGGCATTCTCTCCCTGTGCCTCCAGGGCTGCCTGCGCGACGTGCCGCAGCACGGCCTCGCGCTCCGGGCCCTTCAGCTCCGCCAGAGCGGGCAGGGCGGACTTGGGGAACAGCGGCGCGACGTTCGTGAAGAAGGCCCCGCGCTCCTCGGGCTCCCGCTCCAGGAGGAGCTCCGCCAGCTCCTGGCCCAGCTTGTCGGCGGGGCGCTGGGTGAAGGCCTCGACGATATCGCTCGCCAGATCGGGGATGAGCTCCCGATGCCGGCCCATCAGCACGAGCAGATCCGCCCGGAGGGCATCATCCGTGTCCGAATCCAGCAGCAGCTCCAAGCCGGACAGCCGCAGGGCATCGCAGAGCAACTCCACCAGTGTGGGCTCGTCGCCCTCGGCGGTCTCGAGTTCTTCCGGGGGCAGCTCGGCCAGCAACCGGAGGAGTTCGCGGACTGCACGCGCCTCCCGCATGAGCGGCACCGCGAGGATCGCGTCGCGGCGGCCCTCGGGGGAGGCCAGGGCGCTGTGCCACTTCGCGAAGACGTCGGGCTCTCCCAGGGAGTGCAACAGCGCCGCGGCCCAGGCCCGGCCTCGCTCGTCTCGGGCGCCAAGCAGGGGCTTGAGCACGGCTCGCACGGGGACGTTCTCCGGCAGGGAGCCCAGCATCGCGGCCGCGTCCCGGCGAGCGTCCGGGGGCTCCGCGCTCAGGTACTGCGGCAGCTTCTCCAGCGCACTGCGCTCTCCCAGCACCGCCAGCCCGAACGCGGCTTGGACGCGCACCCTCGGGTCCTCATCCTTCTCCAGGGCCTTCCGGAGGGCGGAGGCATGCTCCGCGCTGCCCAGCTTCGCCAGCCCGTGGGCGCCCCACCGCCGCACCGAAGCCTCCGCGTCCTCGAGCGCGCGCACGAGGAACGGAGCCGCCTGGGGATCCTCGAGCCCAGCCAGCTCCAGCGCGGACGTCTCGCGCTCGTACAGATCCTCGGAGGAGAGCTGCTGCCCCAGCTCGCGGATGGCTTCATTCATGGGCGGCGCAGTCTAGCCGTTGATGTAGGCGGCGGAGTTCGAAAGCGCCCCCCATGCCCGAAAGGACGGGTCCGCGGCATCCCTGGCTGCCTGCTCGGCTCAGGGACTCGACGGGGAGGGCTCCTGCGGGCCTCCCAGCAGGCTCCGCACGCGCGAAACGAGGTGATCGTCATCCCACGGCTTGCTGATGAAGTGCGACACCGCCTGGGCCGACGAGGACGGCGAGGTGCTCCACAGGTCCGCGTGCCCCGACAGCAGGATCCGCACGGCCCTCGGAGCCACGCGCAGCACCCGCTCCAGCAATTCCGCGCCGTTCATCCCCTTCATCCGGAAATCGGAGATGACCAGGTCCGGGTCGAACGTGGAGAGCTTCTGCAGCGCCTCCTCGCCGTTGAGCGCCACTTCCACGGCAAACCCCTCGCGCCGGAACAGCCGCCGAAGCGCGCTGGCCACCTGCACTTCGTCGTCGACGATGAGGATCTTCGCCATGAAAGGACCCTTCGGGTGGCTAGCAAGCCTCAGGCCACCACGTCTCCCTTGGAAACCCGGTGAAAAGTGAGGGTCATCCTCGACCTCATAGGTCTTACCTGACCCATGGGTGCCCGGGGAGATTGTTCCGGGCAGTATCAACCGATTGTTCCACTCTCAGACAATTCGTCGAGGTCTGCAACGACCCAGTGAGAGGTGGGGAGTGAGCACCCCTCAGGGTGTGGGGGACAGGCCCCCTCACAGTGGGGCGAGCAGGCTCCAATGGTCCTGAAACGCGTGCTGGCATGGCGGCACCTGGGACACGAGGAAGTGGCCCACACGGCCCGGGGCGAGGGCCAGAATCGCCGAGGAGCGCGTTCCGTAGGCCGGGGTGTGGATGCAGAGGGCCTGGAGCTGCCGGGCCATCTCTGGCGAAAGGGAGGCGTCGGGCGGCGGCTCGGGGAGCTGCTCCAGGGCCGGCAGGTGGTGGTCGGCCAGCACTTCCTGGAGTCGCAGGGAAAGCTCGGGCCAGGGGCGCCGGGCGTGCTCGGCCGCGAGCATGCGGGCCCGCTGCACCTTGGGGAGCGAGGGCGCGTCCAGCACGTTATTGGGGAGCACGTGGATGCCTTCCGGGACGTCCTCGCGGATCAGCTGGCTGGCGCCGGGGCGGGCATAGGCCACCCGCAGCCGCGAGGCGTCTCCATAGAGCAGGTTGAAGGGGCTGAAGGCCGAGGGATCGAGCGTGTCGAGGTAGCGCTCGATGGCGTCCACACTCCCGGCGCGCAGGGCGCTGAGCACTACCTCGCCCCTCGAGCGAGGGGCCACACCGTGAGTGAGCGAGCGGGGCTGATTGGTCAGCCCCACGAAAAGGCCTGTGTCCGTCACGCCCATCCACGTGCCGCCATGCACGGCGTCCCGCCCGGGGACGACGATGCGGGGCGTGCCGGGGAGCACTTCCGGACCGGTGGTGGGGCGCTCGTACAGCTCATCCCGGTTGGCCGCGAGGATGAGGGGCCACTCGGGGTGGACCTGGCGGAGGATCAGCAGGGTACACATCGTATCGGGTCCATAACACCGGCCCTGCCTCCGGCGCAGGGAAGTGCATCGAAGGGCTGATGGAATCGATGACCCCGGGCATTCGAGCGGCTACAGTCCGCCGCCCTCTAGGAGAGTCCATGGCGGAGAAGATCCTCGTCACCAGCGCGCTTCCATACGCGAACGGTCCCATCCACATCGGCCACGCCGTCGAGTACATCCAGACGGACATCTACGTGCGCTTCCTGCGCTCGTGCGGCAAGGACGTCGTCTACTTCTGCGCGGACGACACGCACGGCACGCCCATCGAGCTGAGTGCGGCGAAGCAGGGCGTCAAGCCGGAGGAGTTCATCGCCGGCATCTACAACCTGCACAAGAAGGACTTCGAGGAGCTGGGGGTGAGCGTGGACTGGTTCCACTCCACCAACTCTCCGGAGAATCGCCACTACGCGGAGCTCATCTACGGCCGGCTCAAGGAGAAGGGCGACATCGAGCGCCGGGAGATCGAGCAGGCGTACTGCGAGACGGACAAGCGCTTCCTGCCGGATCGCTTCATCAAGGGCACCTGCCCCAACTGCAAGGCGACGGATCAGTACGGCGATTCGTGCGAGAAGTGCGGCAAGGCGTACAGCTCCACGGACCTGTTGGATCCGAAGTGCTCGCTGTGCGGCACGCCGCCGGTGAGGAAGAACTCGACGCACCTGTTCTTCAAGCTGTCTCGCCATGAGGGCTTCCTGCGCGAGGTGCTCAAGCGGCCGGGCTTCCTGCACCAGGGCCTCGCCACGCAGCTGCAGAGCTTCTTCGAGAAGGGGCTGGCGGACTGGGACATCAGCCGCGACGGGCCGTACTTCGGCTTCGCCATTCCGGGCGAGACGGACAAGTACTTCTACGTGTGGCTGGACGCGCCCATCGGGTACATGGCGACCACGGAGAAGTGGGCCAAGGAGACGGGCAAGGCGAAGAGCGCGCTGGACTACTGGAGCAAGGACAGCGGCGCGCGGATCCTCCACTTCATCGGCAAGGACATCGTCTACTTCCACGCGCTGTTCTGGCCCGCGGTGCTGGAAGTCGCGGGCCTGCACGTGCCCAACGAGATCAAGGTCCACGGCCACCTCACGGTGAACGGGGAGAAGATGTCCAAGCGGCGCGGCACGTTGGTTCCCGTGCGCACGTACCTGGACAACCTGGACCCGAGCTACCTGCGCTACTTCTACGCGGCGTGCCTGGGGCCGGGGCCCGAGGACTTTGATCTCAACCTCAAGGACTTCCGGCTGCGCGTGAACGGCGAGCTGGTGAACAACGTGGGCAACCTGGCCAACCGCGGGCTGACGATGATCTCGGGGCAGCTGGAGCGGAAGCTGGCTCCGGGCCGCGAGGGGTCAGGCAAGGTGCTTGTTGAAGCTGCCCTGGCGCGCGTGCCCGAGGTGCGCGAGTCCTTCGAGAAGCTGGAGTTCCGCAACGCCATCAAGGTCATCGTCGAGATTGCCCAGTCGGCCAACGGCTTCCTGCAGGCGCAGGCGCCGTGGGCGAAGCTGAAGACGGATCCGGAGGCTGCTCGCGCGGACCTGTCGGATGCGGCGGACGTGGCCTACCTGCTCGGCGCGCTGCTGACGCCCGTGGTGCCTCGGGTGACGGAGAAGCTGTTCAACCAGCTCAATGCTCCTCCGCTCACGTTCGCGGCGCTGGAGAAGGCGAAGTACCCGCTGCTGGATCGCAGCCGCCCCATCGGCACGCCCGAGCCGCTGCTGCCCCGCCTGGAGGAGGAGAAGGTGAACGCCCTCATTCCTCCGTCCGCCGAGCCCGAGCCCGCCAAGGAGGCTCCGAAGAAGGGAGAAAAGAAGGCGGCGGACAAGGCCGAGAAGAAGCCGGCTGCTGCTCCCGCGACGCAAGCCTCGCCGGGCGCGGGGGTGGGTGGGGCTCCGGCGGAGATCGAGTACGACGACTTCGCCAAGGTGGACCTCAAGGCCGGGAAGATCCTCGCGGCCGAGAAGGTGGCTGGGGCGGACAAGCTGCTCAAGCTCACCGTGGACCTGGGTGAGGCGGCTCCGCGCACCATCGTGTCGGGCATCGCGCTGGCGTACACGCCGGAGCAGGTGACGGGCCGACGCGTGGTGGTGGTGACGAACCTCAAGCCTCGGAAGCTCAAGGGCATCGAGTCTCGCGGCATGCTCCTGACGGCGGAGACGGCCGATCAGAAGTTGTCCCTGCTGGATCCGGGGGATGTGCCTCCGGGCTCGGCGGTGAAGTGAGCGTCATGGACTGGCGGGCCGAGCGGGATCGCGCGCTGCTCGCCTTGGAGCGGGAGAAGCGTCCACAGGCCCGCACCGAGGCCGCGCAGTTGCTCGTCCAGATCGTCGATGAGGATCCCTCGCGGGCCTCGGAGTTCTCCGAGGTGCTCGCGAGGCTGCTCGCGGATGCGCAGGGCGAGGTCCGCCGCTCGGGCATCGGGCTGGCCACGCTCGTGCTGTCGCTCGAGGAGCTGACCGACATGCTCACCTCGCGGCTGTCCGATGCGGATATCGGAGTGCGCCTGGAGGCGACGGGGCGGATCGCGGACATGGCGATCCCGGAGCTGCGAGGGGCGCTGGCGCGGATGCTGGAGGATCCCATCTTCGAGATTCGCTTCGAGGCGGCTCGCGGCATGGCGGCGCTGAAGCACAGCTCGGGGTTGGAGATCCTCGTGGAGGCGATGGACAACGACGTGCTGCGCTTCCGGGCGCTGGGGGCGTTGGCGGAGCTGGGGGACGCGCGCGCTTTGCCGGCCGTGAAGCGGCTCTTCAGCCGATGGTTGATCCCTGCCTTCGAGCGGACCCAGGCTGCGGGGGTGCTCGCGAAGCTGGGCGAGGCGGAGGGCGCGGAGTATTTGCTCAAGCGCACGCAGAAGAAGTGGAGCGCGGATCGGGCGCTCGCGGTGGAGCTGTGCGGCGAGGTGAAGGCCCCGGGCTCACTGGAGCGGCTGCACGCCATCCTTCAGGATCCGAAGGATCCGTGCCGGGGTACGGCGGCGCGAGGGCTGGGGCGGCTGGGAGACCCGAAGGCCCTGCCGTGGTTGGTGGCCCTGTTGGAGGACGCGAGCGCCTCGGAGGACTGCCGGCTGGACGCGGCGGATGGGCTGTGGCGGCTGGGACTGCCCGAGGGCCAGGCGCGCGTGCGAGCGGTGGCCTCTACCTTCACTTCGCCTGAGGCGCGCGAGGAGCTCGACGAACTGTTGCAGGAGAAGCCATGAGACTCATCGACGCACACTGTCACCTGGAGCGCGCGGACTACGAGCAGGTCATCGCCGTCCTGGACCGCGCCCGCGCGGCTGGGGTGGTGCATGCCGTCGTGGTGGGGCAGTTCCAGGGGCCCGGGGATTGGGGCAATGCGGTGGAGCTGGCCGCCGCGCATCCGGAGTTCCTGTCGCCGACGATGGGCATCCATCCTCACGAGGCCGCGAGGGCCACTGAAGAGGACTTCGCCACGCTGGAGCGCACCTGCGCTCGGCCCGAGCTGCGCGCGGTGGGCGAGGCGGGCTTGGACTACTACTACGATCGATCACCGCGAGACGTGCAGGCACAGGTGTTCCGGCGCCAGTGCGCCCTGGCACGCAAGCTGGACAAACCGCTGGTGGTCCACGTGCGCGATGCCCACGAGGATTGCGAAGGCATCCTGCGGGAGGAGGGGATCCGCCGAGGCGTCATCCACTGCTTCACGGGAGACACGGCGGCGGCGCGGCGCTACCTGGATCTGGGGTTCCACATCTCCCTGTCCGGAGTCGTGACATACAAGAAGACGGAGGCGCTCCAGGACGCGGTGCGCTTCACCCCGCTGGATCGGCTCATGGTGGAGACGGACAGTCCCTTCCTGGCGCCGGTGCCACACCGGGGGCGCAAGAACGAGCCCGCGCACGTGGTGGAGACAGCGCGCAAGGTGGCGGAGCTGAAGGGCGTGTCCCTGGAGGAACTGGCCGCCATCACCACGAAGACGGCCTCGGGCCTGTTCGGGCTCCGAGTGCCGTAGCCACCTCAGGCGCTCGCGGCCTTGCGAGCCGTGAGCTCCTTGGTCACCGTCGCCAGATCCTTGTCGAGGTGCGGCTGGTCGAGCAGCAGGGAGTCCGGGTCGAATTGGAAGTCCGCCTGCTTCAGCTTGAGCAGCGCCTGCATGGCGCCTTCACCCGACTGGCCGGCATACGAGGCGAACACCACCTTGCCGTGCTCCAGGTGCAGATAGCCCTCGAGCGAGTGGTGGCGCAGGTGGAGCCTCCCGGACTTGGTGGCCAGAGTCTTGAGCAGTTCCAGCTGGGGCAGCTCGTCGTAGCTGCCCTGCACCATGCGCGCCGGGCCGTTGTGGACGATGCGGTCCTCGTAGAGCTGCCGGAGCACCTCGGCCGCCTTGTCCGTGTCCGTGGCCGAGACCACCGCCGTCGCGCCCGCCATCAGCAGCCGCTCCCGCGTGGGGTTGTCCGGCTCTCCGAGCACGATGATGGGCAGCCCGCCACACTCCGGCATGCCTCGCGCGTACTGGAGCAGCGCCGTCACGTCCTGGATGCCGAAGCGCAGGCTCACCACGAGCACATCGCACTCGCGCTGGGCCAGCCCGTCCATGGCGCCGTCCAGCGTGGAGAACGCGTGCACCACCAGGCCCTGGCGGAGCGAGGACTCCAGCATGTCCGTGCGGATGGCCTCGTCCGACTCGGCGATGAGCACCTGGCGCCCGTCCTGGACGATGCGGTGGCGCAGCAACTCGCCGCTCTGCACCTGCCCGACGATGTCCGCCACCACCGGATCGTAGAGGACGCCCGCGTTCTTGCGCAGGTGTTCCAGCGCCTGTGCCTTGGGGAGCGCCTTGCCGTGCGCGTTGGCCGGGTTCTTCGTCAGGTCCAGGAAGCTGTCCACCGCGGCGAGGATGCGTGCGCCCAGCGAGATGTCCTCGCCCTTCGTCCCCAGTGGCCCCGAGCCGTCATAGGCCTCGTACAACTGGTTGAGGATGGTGCTCACGGCGGTGGGCAGCTTGACGCTCTCGAAGAGCTTCACGGGCGCCTTGCTCAGGCGCTTTGCTTCCGTCTTCCAGTCGGCGTTGACGGCATTGCTGGCCAGCGTGTGGTGGCGCTCGGCGGACTTGCCCAGGTCATGCAGGTGGGCGGCGATGCTCATCGCGGCCAGCTCGCGCGGCGCCATGCCCATGCGCTTGCCCACGATGGCCGCCTGCCGTGCCAACTGCGCTGAGTGCCCTCGCTGGTGGGGCCGCTCCTGCTCCAGCAGGCCCACGAGGATGTTCAGCGACTCGATGAAATCCACCTCGGACACGCCCGAGCGCGATGCGGACGTCTCACGCAAGCCCGTGGACATGCGCGACATCTGGGTCCCGGCGGACCGGGCCCGGGCGCTGACATCCGTCTCGAAGCGGAGCTGGAGGTGCGGGGCGGCTCGCGCTCCGCTGCCCGTGGCGTCGTAGGCGCTCGCCATGGCCGCCGCGTCCGAGCGCACCACCTGTGGGCCGCCATTCTCCAGTGTGGCGAAGGCGGTGGGGTCTCCGTAGTAGTGCTTCTTGATGGCCGCGGCGATGGCGCTCCGCAGGCCCACGTATGCGTAGACCTCCGACACGCCGGTGACGAGGGCGATCTCGTCCAGCAGCGACTTGTTCTGCGGCTCGGCGGCGACGATCGAGAGCAGCTTGCGCTCCGGATCGTAGGCCAGGGGCAGCACCACCTGGGCCTCGGCCATGCGCACCGGGAGCTTGTCCAGCACGTCCGTGGGGAGCTTCGCCTTGGCCAGCTTCTCCGCGGAGACGAAGCGGGTGTTGAACTCGGCGGCCAGGAAGCGCAGCAGCGCCGCTTCCTGGAGCAGGCCCAGCTCCACCAGACAGTCCCCCAGCTTGTAGCCGGTGATCTTCTGGTGATCCAGGGCCTTGTCCACGGCCTCGGCGGTCACGAGGCCGGCCTCGATCAGACGCTCTCCGAGCCGACGCTTCGACATGTCAGCCTTCCGTGGAGCCTTCGCCGTCGGACTTCGGTGCCGACTCCTCGGGCTTCGACGTCGAAGACAACGACGTCAGCGCGCTGAACGGCTTGAAGGTCAGCTCCTGGGGCAGGCTGCTCGGATCGCGCGGCGCGCGGGGTGGGCGCTCCTCGCGGGGCGGACGATCCTCACGGGGCGGACGGTCTTCGCGGGGCGGACGGTCTTCGCGGGGCGGGCGGTCCTCACGCGGCGGACGGCCCTCTCGAGGCGGACGGCCCTCCCGAGGCGGACGATCCTTCTTCTCGCGTGGGGCGGGCGGGGTGCCTTCCTCGGCTCCCGGCTGTGAGCCCTGGGCGCCCTGCTGTCCGCCGCCCTTCTCCTTCTTGCGGCGCTCGTCGCGGGACTTGCGGCGCGTCTCCACCGGGGACTTGCCTCGCGCGGTGGGCGAGGGGCCCTTCCAGAGCTGGCGCTCGTAGTGCTTGAGGTTCTCCGTCCAGCGCTCGTTGGGGTCGCGCGCCATGGCCTCCAGCCACGAGGCGATCCGCGAATCCAACGTGTCCAGCGAGTGGACGATGAACGCCTCGATCGTCATGGGCAGCTTGGGCGAGCCGTACTCGAGCTTCCCGTGGTGCGCGAGCACCAGGTGGGTGAGGTGGTGCTCGAGCGCCGGAGGGAAGCCGGGGATGGCCAGCGTCTTCTCGCGGATCTTCTGCGCCGTCATCACCAGGTGGCCGACCAGCTTGCCCTCGTCGGTGTATTCGAACCCCTTCTCGGGGGAGATCTCCGCCACCTTCATCACGTCATGGAGCAGGGCGCCCGCCAGCAGCAGATCCCTGTCCGCCATGGGGTAGTGGTCCGCCACGCGCAGCGTCAGCCGCATCACCGACAGCAGGTGCTCTGCCAGCCCACCGCGGTAGGCGTGGTGAATGCCCTTGGCCGCGGGAGCGATCGGCAGGCCTGCGGCGATCTGTGGATCGTCCAGGAACGCGACCAGCAACTGCTTCACGTGCGGATCGCTCACGCGCTCGGTGATGAGCTCGCGAATCAATCCCACGGCCCGGGGGCCCGCGCCGTCGTCGCGGCCCGCGCGCTTCTCCTCGCGCTTCTCCGAGCCCTCCTCGCGCTTCTCCGAGCCCTGCTGGGGCTTGTCCTGGGCCTTCTCCTGCTTCTCCGGGCCCTTGTCCTCCTTGGCCGCTGGGGCCGCGGGGGCAGCCGTCTCGGCGGGGGCGGGCGGAGCCGGGGGAACCTCGAACTCCTTGGGATCGAGCGGACCGGGATCCAGACGCTCCAGCGCCTCCACGACGATCTGCGTCTTGCCGTGGAAGTTGATCACATGGCCCTGGATGAGGACGTAGTCGCCCGGATTGAAGCCGGGCTCGAACTCGTCCACCTTGTCGAAGATGCGGGCATCCACCTCGCCGCTCTTGTCCCCGAGCGTCAGCGCGAGGAACACCTTGCCACTGCGCGCCGTCACCTTGTTCTTCTGCGTGACGCGGAAGACTGTGTTGACGCGGTCCTTCTCCCGCAGGTCCTTCGCGTAGACCTTGCGCACTGTCTCGACGGAGCCGCCCTCGGTGGCGGGCCCAGGAGTCTCAGCCGGGTTGTCAGTCGTCATCGTGAGTCGACACTACCACCCAAAGCCGTCCAGGGCGCGTTTGGATTCAGTTCACTTCGAGTGCCACCGCGTCGAGGTAGTCGGCGCTGGGGGTGTTCACGGGCGAGGGGTGGTCCGGGGGCAGGCCGAGCCGGGCCAACCGGAAGGCCACCCGCTTCTCGCGCTCGCAGGCCTGGGCCACCAGCTCCTCGAAGGCGCCCAGGGCCAGGGGGGGATGGTAGCCGGTGAGCAGCAGCCGGCCCCCGTGGCGGGTGCGCCGCAGCCCCCGCCTCACCAACTCGATGAAGGCCTCCTGGGAGTCCGCGTCCCGGGTGTCGAGCAGCACCAGATCAAAGGTGTCCGTGACGGCCTCGAGCACCTCCAGGGTTCGGCCGGACTCCACCTTCACCCGGCCATACAGCCCGTTGGCCTCGGCGTTCTCGCGCGCCAGGTCCGCCGCGTCCGCGTTCGAGTCGAAGGCGAGGATCTGCCGGGCGCTGTGCAGGCCCGCGTGGACGAAGAGTCCGCCCACGTTGCAGCACGGATCCAGCACCCGGGCCTCATGGGACAGGCGCGCGAGGAAGCGGCGCAGCTCCCGCTGATCGTAGTGGTAGCCCGTGTTGCGCCCGTAGGTGAGGTCCACCGTGAAGCGGGCCCCCAGCTCCAGCAGGCGGCACCAGCGGGGCGGGTTGCCGTACAGCACGTGGGGCCGCTGTGGCGCCAGCCCCAGGGCCTTGCGCCGGTACGAATCGTTGCGCAGCAGCACCGAGCCCGCGCCCGCCACCTCCACGATGGCGCGGGTGAGCTCCTCGATGCGCGCATCCATGGGGCGGGTGAGCGTCTGGATGACAAAGTGGGTGTCGTACCGGTCGACGATGAGGCCGGGCAGGCCGTCGCCGTCATCGTTCACCAGTCGACAGAAGCGCGGATCATCCACCAGACGTGCGCGGAGCTCGAGGGCATGGCGGATGTGGCGGGGGATGAGCCCCTCCACGCTCTCCTCGGGGAGCCCGATTCGCCGGACGGGGAACGAGGCATCGAGGTCCACGTCTCCCAACCCAAGCACCTGTCCGTCTTCGTCTCGGAGCTGGACGGGCTGGCCGGCCACGGGCGTGCCGTCCATGGACAGGATGTCCTCCCGGCTCAGCCAGAACGCGCCATGCCGGAGCTTCTGCGCCGCCTCTCGAGACAGGTACGTGTTGAGCACGTGGTGTTCTCCCTCTCTCCGCTGCCTGCGGACCTGGGCCCCGAGGCCCTGTTCTGCGGAGAACATGGTGGTCCATGCCGTTGCTGTCGGCGGGCGCCGGGACGCCGCGCTGGAGAGCAGGGGAGGAGGCTCAGCGGCGCTTGCTCTTGAAGGTGGTGAAGGTCACCCGCCACAGCAGGGAGACGACGCCCAGGGAGGCCAGGAAGGCGAGCATGCCCTGGCCTCTGCGCATGAGGAGCAGGGCACAGATGCCCAGCGCCACCGCCACCAGGATGGTCAGGGTCTGGTTGCGATTGAAGGCCTTGTTGGCGGGCTTCTTGGCCCGGGCCAGGTTGGGGAGGGAGGCGGCCTTGCGCCACAGGGTGCCGCCCTCTTCGAGCACCTCGTCCTCGGGGGCGACGAGCCCGGCGACATAGGCCTGCTCCACGTGCAGGAGGCTCTCGTACTCGAGTTCTCCGTCCGGGGTGCGTACGCGGTAACGCATGGCTCCTCTTCTCTCCGGGCGGTATTCCCGGCAGGCAGCCGGGCGAGCACCCCGGCCGTTCTCTAGGTCAGCTCCACGGCAATCTGCTCAGCGATGCGCAGCCCATCAATGGCCGAGGAGACGATACCTCCCGCATAACCGCAACCTTCCCCGGCCGGGTAAAGTCCGCGCATCGACACGGACTGGAGATCGTCGCCGCGGGTGACGCGCACCGGCGAACTCGTCCTGCTCTCGATGCCGATGAGCTTGCCCTCGTCGCTGATGAAGCCGCGCATCTTCCGATCGAAGCCGCGCAGCGCCTGCTTGATGGACTGGGTGAGGCGCTCGGGGAAGAGCCGGTTCAGGTCCACGTTGACGATGCCGGGGCGGTAGCTGGTGCCGCCCGGATCCTTCTTCACGCGTCCGGCCAGGTAGTCCGGGATGGTCTGCGCCGGCGCGAAGAAGCGGCCTCCGCCCAGCTCATAGGCCTTCTTCTCCCAGTGGCGCTGGAACTCCAGGCCGGCCAGCGGGCCCCGGAAGCCCTCGCGCTCGAAGTCCTGCACGGACACGGTGACGACGATGCCCGCGTTGGCGTACTTCGCGTTGCGGCGCGAGTTGCTCATGCCGTTGGTGCACTGCAACCCATCCTCGGTGGGCGTGGGCACGACGATGCCGCCGGGGCACATGCAGAACGAGTAGATGCCGCGCACCTCGCCGTCCACCTCGAGGTTCTCCGCCAGCTTGTAGTCCGCCGGGGGCAGCTTCGGGTTCTTCGCCGCGTTGCCGTACTGGATGCTGTTGATGAGCCCCTGCGGGTGCTCGGCGCGGAAGCCGAGCGCGAAGGGCTTGGCCTCGATGCTCACACGCCCGTCGGCGGCGAAGCGCTCGTAGAGCTCCCGAGCCGAGTTGCCCGGCGCCAGAATCACCCGATCGCTCTCCAGCGTGCGCCCGTCCACCAGCTTCACGCCCGCCACCCGGCCGTCGCGATAGAGCAGGTCCTCCACCTTGTGCTCGAAGAGCACCTGACAGCCTCCGGCGATCAGCATGTCCCGGATGCGCGCCACCGCGCCCGGCAGCAGGTCCGAGCCGATGTGCGGCTTGCCCTCGATGAGGATGTGGTCCGGCGCTCCGTACTGGGCGAACGTCTCGATGACCTTGCGCACCATGGGGTGGTTGATGCGCGTGGAGAGCTTGCCGTCCGTGTAGGCCCCGGCGCCGCCCTCGCCGAAGTTCATGTTGCTCTCGGGATCCAACGAACCGTCCCGCATGAGCTTCGCCACGTCCTTGCGGCGCGTCACCACCTCGCGGCCTCGCTCCAGCAGGATGCTGCGCACCCCGCGCTCCAGCAGCCCCAGCGCGCAGAACAGCCCCGCGGGGCCCGTGCCGATGATCAGCGGCCAGCGCTCCGGCTCCTTCACGCGCGGGAGCGGCTCGGGATCGGGAGGCGCCTCGCCCACATCCGGGGGCAGTTTCCCGGGCTTGCGCCCCGGAGCCAGCGTCACCTCGAGCGTATAGATGTAGCGAGGGCTGCCCTTCTTGCGCGCGTCCAGCACCGAGCGCACCACCCGCACCGAGGCCAGGTCCGCCCGGGTGACACCCAGCTTCTCGGCGGCCCGCTCGCCGAGCAGCTCCTCCGGCTCGTCCAGCCACAGCCCGATGTTGTTTACGCGGTACGCCATGATCCCTCGTCTTCGTGCCCGGGAGCGCGTATCCCCGTCCCCGGGCGGAATGCAAGTCCCTGAAATGACAGGGGCGCCCCCCAGGGATGGGGTGTGTATCCAGCTATACACCCTGGATTCTCATCCCCTGGGTTCCGGGCGGAGGTGCGAAGCCCGCTTCGCAGTCGCTCGGTTCGCGGCGGAGCCTTCGATACCTCTTAACCCAGCGCAGATCATGAGGAATCCGCCTGGCTGCCAAGCGTTGGCATGAGGGTTGAAGCTGTAGCACGCAAGTCGAAGCAGTCCCCCCTCTTTTTGGAGACATTCCTTGAGCACCGATCAAAAGGGCCCCCGGATCCTGGCGCGCACCTTCTTTGCTCAGCTGCGCTCGAGCGGTTACACGCCGCATCAGATCATTGGCATTGCCACGGAGCTGCTGGACCTGGTGACGGAGGAGCTCAAGCAAGGCGAGAAGCCTGCGGAAGTCACCCAGGTGACGACGGAGCAGGGCTCCGGCTGGCAGCCCCGGGTCTAGTGGCGTAGGATGGCCCCTATCAACCCCTAGCGGGCGATCGAGCTCCGGACGGGTTCCGGGGCTCACGCCCTCTAGGCGCGGTGGGAAACCGGCGAGGCGCCGGTTTTTTTTTGCCCGCTTTGCTCCAGGCGCCGGGTGCGCGCCGCGGACATGGCCACGCCGAGCAGTCCGGCCGTGAGCGCGGTGAAGACGGAGCTGGCGGTGCGCAGGGCCATGAGGGCCAGCAGCGCGGCGGCGATGGCGAAGGCGGCCCAGTCCACCCAGGCGGGGCGCGAGCGTGGCAGCACGAGCAGCGTGACGCAGGCGGTGAAGGGCAGGCCGAGCTCCACCTGCCGGGCGATGCGCGGGCCGCTGTGGGAGACGACGCCCCAGTTGGTGACGAGCAGCGCGGCGAAGATGACGACCGTGCCCAGGGCTAGCACCATGACGCCGGCGGCGGCGGCGTCCTTGGCGAGCCGGGCCTTCTCGTCGAACTGCTGGACGGCGAGATCCACCAGGTGCTCGAGCGCGCTGTTGAGGATCTCCGCGAAGAAGATGAGCATGACGCAGAAGATGAGCGTCACCTTCTCGGCGAGGCCCAGTTCGATGCCGCTGCCCACCAGGCCCACCATCACCGCGGAGACGAGGTGGACGCGCATGTTGCGCTGATGGATGACGGTGTGGATGAGCCCGGCCCAGGCATGGCGGAACGAGGCGAGGAATCCTGCACTGCCGCGGGGCGGGAACGGGGGTGAAGGTGGGGCAGGGGCGTTCATTAGGAGTCGGGAGAGCAGGCTAGCACTCACGGCGCGGAATGCTGCGCTCGCGTGAGGGGAGGCGTGGCCCTATGGTCCGCCCCCAGTATGGAACGCCTTCGATTTCTCTCTGTCTCGGGTTGGATCTGTCTGTTGCTTCCGGCGCTCGCGGGGGCCCAGGCTCCCACGGAGCCCATGCAGGATTGTGGGTTGGAGCCCCCCGGTGCGGTGTATGTGCCGCTGCCGGAGCCCCGGCCTTCCGAGGTGAAACCGTGGAGCGCCTCTGAGCCGCCGCTCGTGCGGCAGGAGTTGAGGGATGGGGTGCGCTCGGCCTCTTCGGGCGTGCCGCAGACGCGGATGCGCACGGGGGCGCTGTCCGGGAAGACGGTGTACCTGAGCCCCGGGCACGGCTTCTATCGAGACTCCAATCTGGCGCGCTGGGCGACGCAGCGCCCCAACACGAACGACGTGGTGGAGGATCTGATCTCCGCGGAGACGCTGGACCAGTACCTGCTGCCCATGTTGATGGGGGCGGGGGCTCGGGTGGTGCCGGTGCGCGAGCCGGACCTGAACGGGCGGATGGTCATCGTCAACAACGGGGATGAGAACTACTCGGAGACGGGGCCCGTGGAGCTGTTCAGCTCGGCCACGGTGCCGGGCTGGGGGCCGCCTTCCTCGCCCATGGCGAACAACGTGCTGCCCTTCAACCTGGGCGGCAGTCGGCTGATGAAGTCCACTGGAAGCGTCTCGGTTCCAGCCACCGCCTCGGCCTCGTGGGTGCCGCGCATCCCGGTGGATGGGAACTACTACGTCTATGTCTCCCATGCCGCGGACGCCACGCGGGTGCCGGACGCGCACTTCGTGGTGAAGCACGCGGGGGGAGAGACGAACTTCCGCGTCGACCAGCGCCGTCACGGCGGGACGTGGATCATGCTCGGCCGTTTCTACTTCAAGGCGGGGCAGGACGCGGAGAAGGGGGCGGTGGTGGCGCTCAACGACTCTTCAGCGGCAGGCACTATCTCTCTGGATGCGGTTCGCATTGGCGGGGGCACGGGTTTCATCGGAGACGCGACGTTGGCGCCGCTGGGCATGCCACGCTACCTGGAGTGCGCGCGGTACCACCTGCAATTCAACGGGGCGCCGGCTTCTGTGTTCGCGCCCTCGGGGGCCAACAGGTTGGGCAATGAGCGCAATGATGACGTGACCTCTCGCTCGCGCTTCGCGACGTGGGACCACGAGAGCGGCGAGGACGCCGTATACGTGGCCTGGCATACGAACGCGGGGACCACGGGGACCGTGGTGGGCACGGAGACCTATGTCTACGGGCCGAACCCCGTGGACGGCACGTACAACTTCACGGGAGTGCCTGGAAGCGACGTGCTGGCCACCGCGCTGCGCGCCGAGCTGGACCATGACTTCAAGGCCGTGTTCGACCCCAACTGGACGATGCGGCGGCTGCGCTCCGCGAATCTGGGCGAATTGAACCCGACCCACAATCCAGAGACGCCCGCTGTGCTCCTGGAGATCGCCTACCACGACAACCCATCGGATGCGGCACGTCTCAAGGAGCCGGAGTTCAGGCGGGTCGCGGCCCGCGCGATCCTGCAGGGCCTGATCAAGTACTTCGCCACGAAGGACGGCAAGGAGGTTCACCTGCCGCCGGAGGTTCCCACCGTGGTGGCTGTGCGCAATGTAGCGGGCGGGGTGGAGGTGCGTTGGGCGCCTCCTGAGACGGACTCCAACGATATTGGTGGGCACACCGCCACGTCCTACCGCGTCTACCAGAGCGAGGATGGGCTGGCCTGGGACGACGGGACGGAGACGGCCAACACCTCGCTCACCGTGAACCTGGCGGCGGGCACCACGCGCTACTTCCGGGTCGCGGCGCTCAATGCGGGCGGCGAATCCTTCCCATCGGACACAGTGGGCGCGCGGGTGGGCACCACGGCGCCGGTGCTCATCGTCAACGCGTTCGATCGGCTCGACGCGACCATGGACCGGCCCGAGGATCTCTCGCGCTACAGCCTGGGCTCTCCGCTGCGCGTGTTGCTGGAGACGATGAATGATGGCACCTCGGTGCGCCGCCACGGCGCCGCGGTGGCTCGGTATGAAGTGGCCTTCGACAGCGCGACCAACGAGGCCTTTGCCGCTGGGCTCGTGAGCCTCTCGGGCTACCAACTCGTCGACTGGTTCACGGGTCGCGGCGGAGTCGCGGGCGCAGCACCGATCCGAGCGGAGCAGGACGCGCTGCGGGCCTTCGTCACGGGTGGTGGACACCTGCTCTTTTCCGGCAGCAACGTGGCCTCTCGGCTCGCTGCGGGGGATGCGGACGATCAGGCGTTCCTCGCCGATATCCTTCGTGCGGCTGTGGGCAACGGCTCGTCCTCGCTGCTCGTGGAGGGACAGCCGGGCGAGTGGCTCGAGTCCGCCTCCGGAATCGAGCTCGACGACGGCACGCGAGGAGGTCTGGCAGTGGGCATTCCCGACGTGCTCTCTCCCTCTGGAAGCACCTCCGTGCTGCGTTACAACGGAGCGGATCTGTCCGCGGGCGTTTCCTCGACTCCTGGGGGACAGGTGCTCTTCCTGACCGTGCCGTTGGAAGGCTTCGTGAGCCCGCTGCGGCGCGAGTACGTGCTCGGAACCTTCCTGGCGCGCACGGGCCTGCTCGCCACGGCGCCCACGGCGCCTGGAGACGAACCTCCGCCGCCCGAGCCGGGCCCTGCCAACCAATGGGCCGCTGCCACGGGCAAGGATCCCCGGCCGCCGGATCCTCCTCCGCCACCGGTTCCTGTACCTCCTTATGTGGTGGCCCAACTTCCTCAGTTCTATGAAGAGGGAGACACCGGATGCGGATGTGGGGCGGGCTCTGTGGGGGCGTCCATTCCCTGGCTGGCGTTGCTGGTTATCCGTCAGCTTCGGCGACAGACTCGGAAATCAACGCATTCCAAGCGTTGACTCGGATGCCCGGCCTGCCTACGGTCGGCCGCCCGCTTTCGCCACGTGGGCGTAGGGCCCACACTTTTGATTTTCATCTCAAGGAGACACACAGACATGGCCACGAAGATTGGCATCAACGGGTTTGGTCGTATCGGTCGCTGCGTCCTGCGCGCGATCCTGGCTCGCCAGGAGAAGGACCTCGAGGTCGTCGCGATCAACGATCTCGACAAGCCCACCGCCCTGGCCCACCTGTTCAAGTACGACTCGGTGCACCGCACGTGGCCGGGAGAGGTGAAGGCGCAGGAGAAGGCCATCGTCGTGGACGGCCACACCATCACCGTTACGGCGGAGAAGGACCCGACGGCGCTGCCCTGGAAGTCGCTGGGCGTGGACATCGTCCTGGAGTGCACCGGCCGCTTCACCGCTCGCGAGGGTGCTGAGAAGCACCTGGCCGCGGGCTCCAAGAAGGTCATCGTCTCGGCGCCGGCCAAGGGCCCGGACCTGACGATCGCCTACGGCATCAACCACGATCAGTACGATCCGAAGAAGCACCACATTCTGTCCAACGCCTCGTGCACCACGAACTGTCTGGCCCCGGTGGCCAAGACGCTGCTGGACAACTTCGGCATCGAGAAGGGCCTGATGACGACGATCCACAGCTACACCAACGACCAGCGCGTGCTGGATCTGTCGCACGAGGACATGCGCCGCGCTCGCGCCGCGGGCCTGTCGATGATCCCCACCAGCACCGGTGCGGCGAAGGCGATCGGCGAGGTGCTGCCGGCGCTCAAGGGCAAGATGCACGGCCTGGCCATCCGCGTGCCGACGCCGAACGTGTCCCTGGTGGACCTGACGGTGACGACGAGCAAGCCGGTCACCGAGGCGCAGCTCAAGGATGCGTTCAAGAAGAACGCCGAGGGTCCGCTCAAGGGCATCCTCCAGTACAGCGAGGAGCTGACGGTTTCGATCGACTACAACGGCAACCCGCACTCGGCGATCTTCGACTCGACCAACGCCTTCGTCATGGGTGACAACCTGGTGAAGGTGATGGCGTGGTACGACAACGAGTGGGGCTTCTCCAACCGCATGGTGGACACCAGCAAGTTCCTCGCGGCCAAGGGCTTCTAGTCCGCGGCACAGGGCGCACCGAGAGGGAGACCGAGAGACATGATTCGCTACATCGATGACCTGCAGTTGACCGGCAAGCGCGTCTTCATCCGCGTGGACTTCAACGTCCCGCTCGAGGGCAAGCGCGTCACCGACGACACCCGTATCCGAGAGGCGCTGCCCACCATCCGCCGCGCGTTGGAGATGGGTGGCAAGGTCATTCTCGCCTCCCACCTCGGGCGCCCCAAGGCGGGGCCCGAGCCGAAGTTCTCGCTGGAGCCGGCTGCCTCGAAGCTGGCGGAGCTGCTGGGGCCCAAGCATGAAGTCATCCTCGCGGATGACTGCGTGGGCGACGCTGTGAAGAAGCAGGTGAAGGAGCTGAAGGACGGGCAGGTGTTGGTGCTGGAGAACCTGCGCTTCCACAAGGAGGAGGAGGCCAACGACGAGTCGTTCGCGCGCGAGCTGGCGTCCCTGGCGGACGTGTACGTGAACGACGCGTTCGGCACGGCGCACCGCGCCCACGCCTCCACGGCCGGCATGGTGCCCTTCGTGAAGGAGAAGGCGGCCGGCTTCCTGATGAAGAAGGAGATCGAGTA
The DNA here is from genome assembly GCF_020103695.1 of Hyalangium versicolor. GTDB lineage: Bacteria > Myxococcota > Myxococcia > Myxococcales > Myxococcaceae > Hyalangium > Hyalangium versicolor. The sequence goes on along the minus strand of NZ_JAHXBF010000031.1, from coordinate 7,288 downwards.
CCTGGGCCGCGTGCTGAAGAACCCGGAGAAGCCCTTCGTGGCCATCCTGGGCGGCGCGAAGGTGAGCGACAAGATCAAGGTGATCGAGAACCTGCTGCCCAAGGTGGACGCGCTGCTGATTGGCGGTGCCATGGCGTACACCTTCCTGAAGGTGCAGGGCGCCGAGGTGGGCAAGAGCCGGGTGGAAGAGGACAAGCTGGCGCTGGCCACGAAGATCCTGGATGCGGCGCAGCGGCTGAAGACGGAGATCATCCTGCCGGTGGACCACGTGGTGGGCACCGAGCCGTCCGAGAAGAGCAGCAAGGAGGAGACGGCGGACCGCAACATCCCCGCGGACAAGATGGGCCTGGATATTGGCCCGAAGTCGCGGGCGCAGTTCACCCAGCACATCCGCAACGCGAAGACGGTGGTGTGGAACGGGCCCATGGGCCTGTTCGAGGTGGACAAGTTCGCCGAGGGAACGCGCGTCGTGGCCGAGGCGATGGCCAACAACAAGGGCGCGGTGACGGTGATCGGCGGCGGAGACAGCGCGGCGGCGGTACAGCAGATGGGGTACGGGGACAAGATGACGCACGTGTCCACGGGTGGTGGCGCGTCGCTCGAGTTCCTCGAGGGCATCGCGCTGCCGGGCATCAAGGCGCTGGAGACCAAGTAGCCACGTAGGTGGAGCAGGGAGGGAGCATGGCCGCGGAGCCTCGCCGGAAAGTCATCGCCGGCAATTGGAAGATGAACAAGACGGTGACCGAGGCGCTCGCGCTGGTGCGAGAGCTTCGGGGCATGGTGTCGGTGCTGCGCGACAAGGTGGAGATCGTCATCGCGCCGCCGTTCGTGTCGCTGCACCCGGTGGCGAAGGCCATCGAGGACTCGAACCTGAAGCTGGCGGCGCAGAACTGCCACTGGGAGGCGTCGGGTGCGTTCACCGGAGAGGTGTCCGCGTCGATGCTGAAGGAGCTGGGGTGCACCTACGTGATTCTGGGGCACTCGGAGCGCCGGCAGTTCTTCGGTGAGACGGACGAGACGGTGAACAAGCGGGCGCAGGCGGTGGTGAAGGCGGGCCTGGTGCCGATCCTCTGCGTGGGCGAGACGCTGGCCGAGCGCGAGGGTGGGCGGACGCTGGAGGTGGTGGAGCGGCAGGTGAAGGGCGGGCTGGCGGGGTTTGGTGCGGCGGACGTGGCGAAGTTCGTGCTGGCCTACGAGCCGGTGTGGGCGATCGGCACGGGGCGGACGGCGACGACCGCCCAGGCGCAGGAGGTCCACGCGGCCATCCGCTCGCAGCTCTCCCGGCTGTACGACGGGGGGACGGCCGAGCAGGTGCGGATCCAGTACGGCGGGAGCGTGAAGCCGGACAACGCCGCGGAATTGCTGGGGCAGAAGGACGTGGACGGGGCGCTCGTGGGCGGGGCAAGCCTGAAGGCGAGCGACTTCGCGACCATCATCAAGGCGGGCGCCTGAGTGTGACGGGGCCGGGGTGGCTGGAAGAAGTTGTCACCCCGGTATCCGGTTGTGTAGGGTGCGCGTCCTTTCCAATTTTGAGCGTCTGAAAGAGAAGCCATGCTGACCTTCTTCACGATCGTGCACGTCCTGCTGTGCGTGTTCATGATCTTCGTCATCCTGCTGCAGCCCGGTAAGGACGCGGGCATGGGCGCGGCGCTGGGTGGTGGCGCGGCTACGAGCGCGTTCGGTGGCCGTGGAGCGGTGACCTTCCTGAGCAAGGTGACGGGCGTCTGCGCGGCGCTGTTCTTCCTCACCTCGCTGGGCCTGTCCTTCGTGGGATTGAAGACGTCGGTGGCGGCGGGGACGACGAGCAAGAAGCCGGCGGCTACGGCTCCTGCGACGCCGGGCGCTCCGGGGACGACGACGGGTGCCACGGATGCGACGGGCGCTCAGGCTCCCGCGCCTGCTGGGACGGGTGCTCCGGCGACCATGGAGCAGCCGCGCGAGACGCCGGTGCCTGCGCCTGAGGCGGCTCCGGCCAACCCGGCAGGGACGGTTCCGGCACCGACGCAGCCTGCGGCACCGACGCCGGCTCCTGCGCCGTAGGAAGAAAGAGGGGAGCGCGACGGTTGAAAACCGTTGCGTGACCCGACGCGGTTCAGGTACATGGGCCGCGTAGAAATTGCCCAGGTGGTGGAACTGGTAGACACACCATCTTGAGGGGGTGGCGCCGAAAGGTGTGCGGGTTCGAATCCCGCCCTGGGCACTCCGAAAGAGCCTCCGAGTCCAAGCGACTCGGGGGCTTTTTTCGTTTCTGGGAGATGGCTCTTGGCGATGTGCCGTCGATGTACCGTTGGGGCGCGCGCCGAGGGCTGCTCAGTGAGGCGAGGTGAGTGATGGGGGGCGAGCCCCTCCGCGTCGGCAAGCGCAAGGGCGGACATCGTCGCTACCTGGCATGACCCTGCTCGAAGATGTTCGTGCGGGAAGCTGTCCCGCAGAAGTAGAGCCAGCCGAAGGATGCCGACTCATGTCACTTCCCAGCTACGATCAATTCATCGGGCCACTCCTCCAGTACTTCGGAGAGCAGCAAGCACCAGTCCGTACGCGGGTCGTGTACGAGGAACTGGCGAATCGTCTCTCTCTTTCGGAGGCAGATCGGGCCACGTTGTTGCCAAGTGGTATGCAGCCCGTCTTCCAAAACCGCATCGGCTGGGCGCATGACGCGTTGAAGCGAGCAGGACTCTCGAGCGCGCCCGCTCGTGGCTCGTGGCTCATCACCGACGCTGGGCGAAAGTTGCTGGATGCGCATGGAGGGAAACTTCCGGAGAATGAGGTGGAGCGAATCGGAAGCCAGTCCCGCGACGTATCCATCCAGTCGCTTGCCAGCTCGAATGGAGCGCAGCGCACGGCTCGGACGGCGGCCGCCAACGAGGCGAAGGCGGAAACCCGGAGTCCCCGCGAGCAGATCGAAGACGCGCTGATCCAGATCCGAGCGAGCGTCGCGAGAGACCTCCTTGAGCACATCGCTCAGCAAACCCCTGCGGAGTTTGAGTCGCTCGTGCTCGATGTCCTCTATGCGCTCGGGTACGGCACGAGCCGGAAGGCACTGGTTCGGACCGGGCGTTCTGGCGACGGCGGAATCGACGGGATTGTTGCGCTCGACCGGCTCGGGCTCCAGAAGGTCTACGTCCAGGCGAAGAAGTGGCAGGGACAGGTAGGGGCGCCACAGATCCAGGCGTTCATGGGCGCGCTTCAACTCCAAGGGGCGGATAAGGGCGTGCTAATCACATCAGGGACGATCTCGGGCCCTGCTCGCGAGGCCGCGCGACAGGCGCGAGGGAGCGTTGTCCTCATCGACGGTGCTCAACTCGCCGAGTTGATGATCGAACATGGTGTCGGGGTGGCCGCAGAGGCTCTGCGAATTCCGAAGATTGATACCGATTACTTCGAAGGCGAGTGAGAAGCGCACATCGAGGGTGTTCACGGAACTGGAGCAGTCCCAGTGCTAGAGAGCCACAGAATCGAGGCAGTCTCAGCACAGATGTTCACCCAGGGCCTCTCAACATCAGTCGCTCGTGGCCAGGACCAGTTCGCCATAATGGCCGTAAGCGATCGCTACGCCGTGCTCGGCGAGCAGATCCACGAGTTGAGCACCATTGACCAATTGGATTTGAGGCGCCAGTGATGCTGCCTTCTGTGCATCCTTTGAGAAATCCGAGGTCGTCACGAGAATTCCTGCTACGAACCTCTCGCGGACAATCGTTCCGAGCAGTTCATCCACCGTTCTACGCCCGATGGACTTGCTGTAACGCTTGACTTGAACAGCGATCGGTGCAGCATGCCCCCATTGATCGACGCGAACTGCCCGTACATCCACTCCTCCGTCGCCTGATCGTCCGGTGACTTCCACTTCGCGATGATTGAGGGCTTCAACGAGTTGGCCCACAAGGTTCTCGAATGCGGCCGGTTCCATTTTCAAGAGCCATTCGAGATACCTTTGCTTGGCGAGGGCGTTATGCGTGGCGATGAGGGATGCCAACTGCGATGTCAGATTGGGAAGTTCGGGGCCAGCCAGGGCCGCCTCGGGTGCCCGTACATATTCACGCCAGCGCATGAGCGTCTGCGCGCGTCGATCGGCGGTTGTCTTCGAGAGGCCGGTGAGTTGAGCAAGCCGGTACGAGATCTCCTCGAATGAAACCTCCTCTCCTTCGAAGAAGGACTGAAATGGCTTCAGACCGCGCGCGGAAATGATCGCTGCTTGAAATTGGCGGCGTTCTTCTGGGGAGCGCTCTTTTGTTCCGAGGAGCGCGCGCCCGTTATCGGTGAGATCGAGGCGACCGTCGTCGCGATCCGCCAGCAATCCCAAAATCGTGGCGGCTCTGCGGTAGTATGCGAAATGGCGCTCGTCGACTCCAAGGAGTTCGCGAAGAGCAGCAGGGTGTTGGATGCCTTCCTTCGTGGCGGCAATCAATTGCCGGATGTTCTCAAGGCGATCCGCTTGAGGGACATCGACGGTGCGATGCAGCCTGGCGGACTTGACGAGAGACTCTTGGGATTCACTCTGGCTCGATGTCACAGCCCGAAAGCGTTACATTCGCTCGGGATGTGGCAAGAATCGTGGCGAATCCTGTAGCTCAGGCTACAGCGGTTGTGTCAAGGAGCAGGACTCCTGCCTGGGCGCAGGCCTTCACCTCAGGGCTCGACTCCTACACCACATTCTCTCCGGGCATGGAGTTCTTCAGTGCGGAGATGAGCGCGTCTACCCTCGGAGCCCACACCTCCTGCTTGTAAACAGGAAACTCGTCAGGCTGCGGCGTTCCGCCAAACACGGGTTGGAGCGCTCTCATCAGTGAGTCACGGCGGGTTTCTACGTCGGGGCTTCCGCTGATGTACTGTTCTTCGAAGCCTTCTTTCGACCACTTCGGTTGCTCAGTGCGGATGGCGAGTCCGTAGGAGACTCCCGGTGGTCGGGGTGAGGGGGCTTCGAGAGGGAGACAGCCTTTGTTCGAATGCTTGGGGTGTCGAAAGGGCGCGTTCGGATCGGCATCGGTCCGAACGTTCGGACTGTCGTAAGGGGTCGGCCCCTGCGTCGTTGGCGAGCCCTTGCGGCCCCTCCGTCTCGCGCCGTGGACTGAAGTCTCTCATTGTGGACGGTGCCGTGCGCGCAAGTGGCTGAATTTCCGTGGCCCGGAGGTTGGCCTCGGATCTGCTTTATGGCGAGCAACCGGCGGCGCCCAGAGAGAGCCGGTCGAGCCTGAGCAGCCGAGGCAGGTTCAACGAGGGCGGGAGCATCCCAGTGACGAACAAGCCGAACATCGCCAACCCCTACGAGGGGCTGACGGAGCAGGAGGCGTTGGAGGAAATGCTGCAGTTGGTGAATGGGCAGACGCGCAACTACATGAGGATGGGTTTGCTGTACAACTACCTGGTGGACAGCAAGCTGCTGGAGGGCTCGAAGGAGTACAAGAGCCCGCTGGACTACCTGTGCAACAACGTGAAGGAGGTGTCTCGCACGTCGTTGCTGGACTACAGCGCGGTGGCGCGGGTGTTCCGCGAGGAGGTGGGAGCGCGCTACGGGATGTCGAGGCTGAGGCTGCTGCTGAGCTACAAGGAGGCCACGAAGCTGGAGGTGGACTACGAGGAGCCGGGAACTGCGCTCATCCAGGTGCCGGACAAGAAGGGGAAGGTGGAGCCCAAGCTGTTCGCCGACTGCAGCACGGAGGAGTTGCGCCAGGCGCTCAAGCTGGTGAGGGCGGAGCCTGAGTCCAAGCCGTACCCGGAGCAGGAGCGGACGCTGGTGGACGGCTACCGGGAGGCCATCATGAGGCACCTGCCGCAGGGCACGCCGGTGAGGGTGCAGCTCAACCGGCACAAGGAGGAGTCGGTGATGGAGATCCGGACCATCCCGTTGGGGCAGGTGGACAAGCTGATTGAAGGGCTGATGAGCCAGTACTCGGTGATGGGGGCGGGAGTGGGGGTGAAGCGGGCGGAGAAGGTGAGGCTGTCGTAGAGGCAGAGGGGGGATGAACAGCGGCCCCGTGTTCCGGAAGGTGCGGATCGCGGGGCCGCGGTTTCTTGTGGACCTGTCGGACGTGTCCCCCAGATTGACAACAATCTGATCTTGCCCCGAAGAGTCGAGGGCAGCAGGTGTGTCGGCGGCGCTGGGTAGTCTGGAGGCTGCCTTTCCAGGAGCCTCCAATGATGCCCTCGCTGATGATGCTGCTCTGGCTGGCGCAGACCCCAGAGGAGGATGCGGCGCCCGCAGCTGAGACTGTTCCCACCACATCGGCCGAGAGGTGGCACTGGCTCACGCGAGGAGAGGCCGCCACGCTGGTGCTTCTACCAAGAGGGAGGAGGCCCGAGGGCTTCATGCAGGTAGAGCCCACGCTGGTGGTGGACGGAGGCGAGGAGTTCGGTCTCAACATGGGTACTCCCGTGCGGCTGCGGCTGTGGGGCGGCGAGGCAGGGGCGGAGGAGGTACGGCGGGAGGACTGGGACAGTCTCTCGGATTGGGGACAGTGGGTGCGAGCCCTGAAGCTGGGTGGCCCCACGTCTCCGGTGGCCCTGTGGGTCGGGGCGCTGGAGGGCTACAGCCTGCTGTCCGGGCATCTGGTGCGGCGCTACTCCAACTGGGCCGACCCGGACTCCCACCCGGCCGGCGCCTTTCTCACCGGCACGTTGGGGCCCCTCTACGTGGAGGCGTTCGCCTCGGATGTGCTGAGCGCTCGCCTCACGGGAGCGCAGGCCGAGGTGGATCTGGCTCATGTCGTCACCCGAGCGTCATCTGAACCAGGGCGCTACACGCTGGGGCTGTCTGCGGTGCGGGACTGGGGCAGGGCCGGGGGAGGTTCGCCGCCAGTGATGCTGGCGCATGTGGATGGGACGGCGTCCCGTGGTGGGCACGGACGTGGCCCTGGTGAGCCCGGAGGAGATGGCCGTGCGCGCGGCGGCCAGTGCGGAGCCCTCTCAAGGCCCGCCCTCGTGCGGGGGGCTGGCCGTACCGGAAGGCTGGCCGGACTCCTCCACCTGGTGGGATGAAGAGCTGCTGGCGCCCTTCTTCCAGTGCCCCTCTCCCGCGGAGTTCCTCGCATTGCAGCGTCGGGTGGACATGCCCCGGCTGGTGGAGGCGTTGGAGGACTGGTCCGCCGTGAGGCTCGGCGCGCTGAGGCCCATGGAGGCTGCGGCCGCACAGGTGCTCCAGCGCAAGCGCTTCTCTTTCCTCGTCAATGCCACCTGAGCCTGCCCCGATTTTGTGGACACCCCTGATGAGTCGAAACACGAGAGGATGTGTCCCATGGAACGAAGGAAGAGACGGAGCTTCACGCCCGAGTTCAGGGCGGAGGCAATCCGGCTG
>NZ_JAHXBF010000030.1 GCF_020103695.1 Hyalangium versicolor | reverse complement strand
TGGGGCGCATGGTGACGGCCCTGAGCGGTGGACCGGGAGCCGCCATCATCCTCCAGCGCGCCAACGACTCGGCGAGCCAGGGACAATCGGCACCCCAAGGCCCAGGGGAGTGGGGGCCCTCCCGCGAGTCCATGAGCAAGCGCGCCGCTCGCTACCAGGAGCAGATCAGCGGCCACCCGGCCAGCGAGGCCTACTGGGTCGGCGGCAAGGACTTGAAGAGCGGCGGAGTGAAGCTCGATGGCTTCAAGGACGACGTTCTCCTCGAAGCCAAGGGCCCAGGCTACGCCAACAAGTTCGCCGACAACCTCTCCCCCAAGAGATGGTTCGCTCCCTCTGGAGCGAAACAACTCGTCGAGCAAGCCACCCGCCAACTCAAAGCGGCCAAGGGTGTCCCCATCCGCTGGCATGTCGCGGAAAAGAAAGCAGCAGATGCCATCCGGCTTCTGCTCAAGGGAGAGGGGGTCGAGGGCATCGAGATTGTCCACACCCCAGCGCTTCTGTAGAAGCAGGCCATGGAGGATCCACGCTACACGGGAGCTTATTGGGGCGCCCGCAAGGAATCTGCACAGGAGTGTGCCCAGCGCCTCCTGAACCTCTTGACCCGCCTTGCTCCTTTGGATCCGCTCTTCGGAAGCTGGTTCAAGAGCGCGAAGTCGCTCAAGCAGTCCCTCCAGCGCCCGCTGGAACTCGAACTCCCCAGCCTCCAGCAATACCTCCAGCGCAACCTCATGCGCGACGACCGGCGCCAGCCCATGGAAGACCTGGGGTTCAGCATCAGCCTGTGGAACGGGGCTCAAGGCGGCAACGACGCATTTCTGAGCATTGGGTGCGGGGGGTATTGGGAACAGGGAACCAACCGGTGCGTTCTCAGGGCGCCTGAGGAAGGGCCCGGTTCAGAGCGGGTCCTTACGACTCCCTTCCAAGTAGCGGCGATGAGGGCGCTCGCCACCGCGTGGGCGCCCGAGTGGGCGATGTCCACGTCCTATGCCCTCCAGGATGTGATGGTGCCAAAGGGGGACAAACGAGACTGGCAGGTCGGTTGGGTGACGTATGTCTCGCACCGCCAGGGCCGACTCCCCCCTCTGCCCGCCCCCGTGCGCATCGAACCCGTGGAGGACCTGGGCACCCTCGTCATCCTCACTCCCGAGCGCTTCACCGTCTCCAACCCCGAGCACCTCGCCCTGGCCGAGCGTGTACGCGAGTTGCTCGACCGCGCCGGCCTGCTCCGACGCAAGCCTCTTTCCAGCCCACCGTGAGCATGGAGGGCTTGGCGTCCGCACCGGTGCTTGGTGTTACTGCGATCTGAATCCACCCTATGGTGAGGAAGCCTTATGAGTGCGAGCTGTCTGGACGTCCTGGTGCTGCATCCCGCAGTGCGTTGGATGGTCCTGGTGCTCGCAGGGGTGCTCGGAGGTTGCGCCACGGACAGCGCACGGCCTTTTCGGGGTGGCGCGGCTGGCAGGGGTGGCCCCCCGGCGATGGTGGCTCGCTCCGTCCTGGGCGGGCTTCAGCAGATGGATCCTTTTGAGGCCGTGCTCCTGTTCGCTGGGCTCAACTCCGGCGAGGACCTGCCCGAGCGCGAGGCTCCCTTCACTCCCGAGGACGCGGCGCGCCTGTATGACAGGCTGCTGGACACGCCTGTCACCCTGGCGGGCTTTGGTCCTCGGCTCGTCGCTGCGTCCCTCTTGCGGGAGGTGATGGAGGGTAACGAGGAGCTCTCCCGCTCAGCTCTCCTCGAGCGCGTGCAACGCTTCCATGGCCTGGCGGTATTGAGGCCCGATGGCTACCTGGCCTGGGCTCTCACTGGAGAGACTCAACAGCGCGTCGCACCCGTGCAGTGGAAGGACGGCGCCTTCCGCGCTCACGCCTTCGAAGTGGGGCGCTTCTACTCGGGCCGCAACGGCATGGCCTTCTTTGCCGTCGACGAGCAGCTCCGCGACAACCAGGGGTCCGGCGTCCTGGCCGAGGTCTACGACGACGCCGATATCATCAGCCGCTCCCTGGACGGCGCCGAACAGTCCTTCGTCGAGCTGGGCCTGGCCCTTGGCGCGCTGGTCACGCGCCCCGTCCACACCGTGGCCGAGCTGAAACACCTGCCCAAGGCCCTGGCCGCCCTCATCGAGAGCTCTCCGGAGTACCTCGAGCGCTTCCGATTCATGACTCGGGGAGAGCAGATCCAATCCCTGGCGAAGCTGAGCACCACCCTGCTGTCAACCTTCGGCGCAGCCGGAGGGACGACACGCACGGTGGCCGGGGTAGGCCGAGGGTTGGAATCCGTCTCCGTGCCCGCGCTCTCGCTGGCCGCCGATGGCGCGTTGACGGTGGAGCGGGTGGCTGTCCCCGCGGGGCGCGTGGTGACGGCTCTAAGCGGTGGGCCGGGAGCCGCCATCATCCTCCAGCGCGCCAACGACTCGGCGAGCCAGGGACAATCGGCGCCCCAGGGCCCGGGAGATTGGGGGCCCTCTCGCGAGTCCATGAGCAAGCGCGCCGCTCGCTACCAGGAGCAGATCAGCGGCCACCCGGCCAGCGAGGCCTACTGGATCGGCGGCAAGGACTTGAAGAGCGGCGGAGTGAAGCTCGATGGCTTCAAAGACGACGTTCTCCTCGAAGCCAAGGGCCCAGGCTACGCCAACAAGTTCGCCGACAACCTCAAGCCCAAGAAGTGGTTCGCGCCTTCGGGAGCCAGGCAACTCATCGAGCAAGCCAACCGCCAACTCAAAGCAGCCAGGGGCATTCCCATCCGCTGGCATGTGGCGGAGAAGAAAGCAGCAGATGCCATCCGCGAACTCCTGGCCAATGCAGAGGTCACAGGGATCGAGGTGGTCCACACGCCCGCGCTGCAATAAAGGTGCTCCATGAGCGAGACGTACTACATCGGCGCTTATTGGGGCGCGCGGAAGGAGGACGCGGAAGCGTGCGCGCAACGTCTGGCAACCATGGTCCAGGAACTCGCGCCAGTGGATCCACTCTTCGCCAGCTGGTTCAAGGGCGCGAAGTCCCTCAAACTGACGCTGCAACGCCCGCTGGAGCTCGAACTCTCCAGCATCCGGCAGTACCTCCAGCGCAACCTCATGCGCGACGACCGGCGCCAGCCCATGGAAGACTTGGGGTTCAGTGTCACGCTGTGGAATGGCAGCCAGGGGGGCAACGACGTCTGGCTGAACATCGGTTGCGGAGGATATTGGGAGCAGATCAACAACCGGTGTGTCCTGGAACCTCCTGATGAGGGCCCTGGGTCGGAGCGGGTCCTGACGACTCCCTTCCAGGTCGCAGCGCTGCGAGCCATCGCCACGGCCTGGGACCCCGATTGGGGAGTGGCCACCTCCCGTACCCACCGGCAGCTCCTTGAGCAGAAGAAGCCGGCTGTGTGGGTGGGCTGGGTGACATACCTCTCGCACCGCCAAGGCCAGGTCCCCCCTCTGCCCGCCCCCGTGCGCATCGAGCCCGTGGAGGACCTGGGCACCCTCGTCATCCTCACTCCCGAGCGCTTCACCGCCTCCAACCCCGAGCACCTCGCACTGGCCGAGCGTGTACGCGAGTTGCTCGACCGCGCCGGCCTGCTCCAACGCAAGCCTCCAGCGGGAACATAGGATTCCAGCCCGGCCCCCGAGGACGTCCGCCAGAGAGCACCCCGTGCGCAATGCCATCGCCTCAATGGGCCTCAGTCGGTCTACCATCCGCGCCCTGCCAGAGTGGCCGAAGGAGGAGCGCGCAGGGATGAGGGTCGGACGGGGCGTGGGACTGGTGCTGGCACTGACGCTGGGCGCATGCCGGGCGAGTGCGCCCAGTGCGCCCGCGGACGCAGGTCTCCCCCCGCCCCCAACCACCCCCACGGGCCCAGGCTGCGACGCCCTGTTCCCCCCCGACGTGCGAGAGCTGGCACTGCCCAGCTTCGCCATGAAGGAAGACCGAGCCTGCGCCACCTGCGGCCCGCTGTGCACCTTCCACTCAGATGCGGAGCCGGGCACCACCATCTCCCTGGCCTACAACTGCGACCCCAAAGCCCCCTCCATGGACGTGCGTGAGTTGCTCGCGCCCACCCTGAAGGCCGGCGGTGTCGAAGTGCCCGCCCTCGGCCGCGCAGCCGCTCGCCGCACCCCTGTCCCCGGCATGCTCCAGGTCGTCGCCTGGGACGATGACACGCCTTGCGCCCTCGTCGTCACCTGGCTCGGCAATGGTCCGGAGCGCGCGGTCGACGTGACGCGCTCGGCCCTCATGGCCGTCTCCGCCGCCTCGCTCGCCGCCGCACGCACGCCGGATGCCGGCACACCGCCCACCTCCACCGAGGACGCGGGCACCCTGCCCTCTCCCACCGAGGACGCGGGCACCCTCCTGGCGCCCACGGGAGTTCCTCTGACACCTCCCGCCCCACCGAGCCCCTGAGGCACGCCTACTCCTCGCTGAGCTTCAGCCCGCCCTCCAACTCGTAGATCGCCGCCTGCATGCCGAAGCGCACCAGCCGCTTCCCCAGCCGGGGGAAGTCCGCGACCTCCACCTCGCGGCGCTCACCGCCGGAGATGTAGACGAACTCCTCCTGGAACGGGTTGCGCAGGTGGTGCCCCAACGAGGGCGTGGGGAAGCCCAGGAAGTCTCCAGGCCCCACCTCGTGGCTCTCGTCCCCCACCTCGGCGATACCCCGCCCGGAGAGGACGTACATGAACTCCTCCTCCGAGTGGTGCGAGTGGAAGGCGAAGGACTCCTTGCCGGGAGGAATCCGCAGCAGGTGGAAGCCCAGCCGCTGGAGCCCCACCTGCTCACTCAGCGAGATGCCTCGCACCAGCGAGTTCGGGTTCAGCGGATGGGACTGGGACTGCTCCCCCACTCGCGAGTGATCGGCGGCGCGGAAGAGCACGGACTTGCGAGGGGCTTCCTGCTTCGACGTCATGACACGCTCCTGGCGGGCGCGGCGCACCGGGCTCCCGGTGCCACCGCGTGGGGAGGGCGCAGAATGCCCCGCGGCACCCTCCCCGGCCAGTAAGCAGCTACAGCACGCGCAGGAACTCGACGAGATCGTCCAGCTCCGCGTCGGTCAGCTGCGACGTCTTGCCGTGCTGATCCGTGAAGCGCGCCTTCAACAGGCGCTCCTTCAGCGTCTGCGCGCTGCCGTCATGCAGGTACGGAGCGCTGCGGGCCACTCCCAACAGCGACGGCGTGTTCAGGCCCCGCTGGCGCACAGCGGCGTTGTCCGGATCGCTGCCGTCCAGCACGAAGGTGCCCACGTTGGCCTGCTTGTTGTTCGTGAGCGCCTCGCCCGCGTGGCAATCGTTGCACTGAGCCTTGAGGAACACCTGCGAGCCGCGCTGCTGCGCGTCCGTCATCACCTCGCGCTTGTACGGGTTGTCCGGCGTGGGCAGCACGTCGATGAAGGCGGCCAGCTGGGTCGCCATCTGCGCGTCCACCACGCCCCCCCCCATGCGCTGGCGCACCGTCACGTCCAGGAAGTCGCGCAGCGTGGAGAACTCGCCGCTCCAGTGGAACGGAGCCGTCTGGGTAATCATGCGCCCCGCCAACGTGGGCGTCTGGCGCGGGCCATCCGGGAAGCCCCAGGTGTGGCCGTCGTCACGCCCGTCGTAGTGGCAGGTGGCGCAGGCGGCGCCCACGTTGGAGGCCGTCATCCGCGAGTCGATGGCCGAGAAGAACAGCTTGCGGCCCATCGCCTGCTCCGGAGACATCACATCCTCGGCCAGCTTCAGCCGCGGGCCCTCCTCGCGGATGTTCAGCGAGTTGGCCGAGCCATCCCCCACCAACGTCGTCAGGGTGTGATCGAAGGAGTTGTACACGTACGCCTTCTTCCCATCGCGCGTGAGGGCGATGCCACTGGGGCCGGCGCCCACTCGCACCAACTGGCGCACCGAGGTGGACGGGAAGGTGACGCTCAGGTCCGCGCCCGAACGCCGGTTGGTGGGCATCACCGCGACGTTGTTCGTCTCGCGGTTCACCACGAAGAGCCACGCCCCCGTCGGATCCACCACCGTGGCGATGGGGCCCTGGATGGGGTGCGAGGGATCCGGGCTGACGATGGTGCTCGGCGGGTAGTCCTTGTCATCGCCGCCGGTGTCGCACCCACCGTTGAGATCATCCACCACCGGGCTGTCCGAGTCCGCCTCGAGGGTGAGGATGCCCGGAGAAGCAATAGCGCCCGTGCCGCAAGGGCCACCGCCGCCATACAGGCCTCCCGTGCCCGGATCCACCGGAGGCTGCGGAACCGGCGTGGGCTCGGTGGGGCTCGGATTGTTCGGGTTGGTCCCCGGAGTGATGGCCGACTCGCGGGCCCACCGCGTCGAGACGAAGGCGCGCTGGCCATCCGGCGTCACGACGATGTCCTCCGCGCCGCGCGGGTGGAACGAGGTCAGGCCGTTCATGGAGAAGCCATCGGCTCCGACCTTGACGAGCCGCTCGTCCTCGCGCAGTTTGGAAGCGTTGGCCTTGTCGTAGACGTCCGTGCCCGCCTTGACGAGCTTGGGCCGGTCGCGGTTGGACAGGTCCACCTGCACCACGTCACCCTTGCGGTGCAGGGTGATGAGCGCCTTGTCGTTCTCCAGCAACGCCAGGCCGCGAGGCTCGTCGCCCACGGGCAGCTCCCACAGCTTGCGGAGCGTCCCGGTGTCGAAAGCCACCAGCGAGCCATTCTCGGTGGTCTCCAGCATGGTGGTGTTCACCACGTAGAGCGTGTGGCCATCCGCCGAGAGGCCCAGGCCCATGGGCTCCACGCCCACGTCCAGGCGGGCCGCCTCCGTCCACTGTCCGCGGCGGATCACCGACACGCTGCGGCTGCCACGGTTGGAGACGTAGACGGTGTCGTCCGGCCCTACCGCGAGGCGCTCGGGGGCGGCACCGACCTTGATCTCCGCCACCTTGAGACGCGCCGCGGTGTCCACCACCGAGATGACGCCGTTGTCCGCGTCCGCCGCATACAGGAACGCATCATCGCGACTGAGCGCCAGCGAGCCTGCGGAAGAGGTGTACGTAGCGGACGTCTTCTGCTCGCAAGCAGTGAGCCCAAGGGCTGTCACCACCGCAGCGGCAAGAAACTGCTTCTTCATAGGAGTCTCCTCCCCGGCGCGGCCTTCCAGTCACACCCCGGCCCTGGATGTCCTGGCTTCTGTGCCACGCATGACCAATGAAGGAAGCATCCGGCCCGGCTGCCTCCCCCTCAAACCGCTCCATGCTGCCACCGATCGCCACGGAAAGTCGAATGTTTCCCTACATCCCGTGTGGCCCTCTGGACAGCCGGGCCGGCTCCATCCGCGAAACGACACGAGCGCACACCAAGGGTTCAGGAGTAAAGGAGAGGGGTGTCTCGCGCCTCTCCCCCGATCGTCATGAACTTCCGGCGCACGTTCGCGCTGCTCATCGTGCTGGTGGTGCTCCCATCCGCAGGGCTGTCGGGCTTCGGGGTGGTGGCGATCATCAACGAGCGCGCGGCGGTGGAGAAGCGGCTGGAGGTGGCCTGGCACGGGACGCTAGAGGCGCTGGCGGAGGAGCTGCCTCGCGAGCTGCGGCAGGGGCGGTTCGTGAAGCGCAACGGAGCCTGGGAGCTGATCTCGCCCGAGGGCCGGGTGCTCTCCTCGGTGTCCTTTGAAGTGAGCAACGGCAAGGTGGAGAGCGTGGACCCGGCGGTGACGGCGGCGCTCACCTCGGTGCTGACCGAGCTGAGCAACCTGCCCGCGGAGCACACGGTCTTCTCGCTCCCGGTGGGCGGGCACCCGGAGCTCATCGCCACCGAGCGCGCGGGGGACATGGTGCACGGCACCGCTCTGGCCCGCTCCGAAGTCGAGGCGTTGCTCACGGCCCGGGCGGACCGCTACCTCGCCTCGCCGGAGCCCGTGCGCTTCACCCTGCTGCCCGTGCCACGGGAGACGGGTGAGGGCCTGGTGAACCGGCTCGTGTCGGAGGTGGTGCAGGCCCGCGCCAACGCGCTGGGGCCCCCAGTGCTGGCCGAGCGCGTGCTCGCTCCGCCCCTGCAGGACTTCCGGCTCGTGGTGCTGTCCACGGGCGAGGATCCGGTGGCGCGCGCCTCCACGCGCAACCGGGTGGTGTACGCAGTGCTGCTGGGGCTGTTCTACCTGACGCTCACCTTCGGCGTGGTGTACACGGGCCGCGCGCTCTACCGCGAGGCGAAGCTGTCCCGGCTGAAGACGGACTTCGTCTCGCTGGTGAGCCACGAGCTGCGCACGCCGCTCACCTCCATCCGCATGTTCATCGAGACGCTCGCTCTGGGCCGGCTGAAGGATCCCGCTCAGACGCAGGAGGTGTTGCAGATGCTCACGCGGGAGACGGAGCGGCTGTCCACGCTCATCGAGCGCGTGCTGGACTGGGCGCGCATCGAGAGTGGGCGCAAGGAGTACCATGTGGAGCGCCTCGAGGTGCCGCAGATCGTCGAGGAGGCGATCGCGGCCTTTCGAGCGCAGCGGTTGGACGGCGGAGTAGAGCTGAAGGTGGATGTGCCGGTGAGCCTGCCCGCGGTGCAGGTGGATCGGCACGCGGTGGCCGGAGCGCTGCTCAACCTGCTGCAGAATGCCTACAAGTACAGTGGGCAGGACAAGCGCATCTCCATCACCGCGCAGGTGGAGGGAAGGTGGGTGGCCCTGGCGGTGGAGGACAACGGAGTGGGGATCCCGGCGAGGGAGCGCAAGCGCATCTTCGAGCGCTTCTACCGGGTGGACAACCTGCTGACGCGGAAGACCGAGGGGAGCGGGCTGGGGCTGGCCATCTCCAAGCGCATCATCGAGGCGCATGGGGGCCGCATCACGGTCCAGAGCGAAGTGGGCAAGGGCAGCCGCTTCACCCTCAAACTACCGGTGGACAAGGCATGAGCGACAAGCCGCAACGCATCCTGGTGGTGGAGGACGATCTGTCCATCCTCACGGGGCTGTCGATGAACCTGCGCATCGAGGGCTATGAGGTGCTCCAGGCGCAGGACGGGCGCGCCGGGCTGGCCAAGGCGCTGGACGAGACGCCGGATCTCATGGTGCTGGACATCATGCTCCCGGAGCTCAATGGCTACGAGCTCATCAAGGAGCTGCGCCGCCGGGGCCGGGACACCCCCGTCGTCATGCTGTCCGCCAAGGGCATGGAGCGGGACAAGATCCTCGGCCTGGATCTGGGTGCGGACGACTACGTGGCGAAGCCGTTCGGGCTGCAGGAGCTGCTGGCGCGCATCAAGGCGGTGCTGCGCCGACGCTACCCGGTCACGGGCACGCCGCCGGTGACGTTCGGGGACGTGGAGGTGGACTTGACGGCGCGCACGGTGGCGCGGGCTGGCAAGCCGGTGGAGCTGACGGCGCAGGAGTTCAAGCTGCTGGCGCACTTCCTGGCGCAGCCCGGGCGCACGTTCACCCGCGAGGAGCTGCTGTCAGGCGCCTGGGGCTTCGACTACGAGGGCAGCGCGCGCACGGTGGACAACTTCGTGCGCCAACTGCGGCTCAAATTCGAGCCGGATCCGGAGGATCCCCGTCATTTCCTCACGGTCCGGGGCCTGGGCTACAAGTTCGAGCGCTGAGCTGGCTCATGGCCTGCCGGGCCCTCACAGGCCCGCGATGCCGATCTGCCGCGAGTCTCCCAGATCGAACGGCTTGCCATCGAAGCGCCCGAAGCGCTCGCGCAGCGTCAACCCGCAGCTGGACAGCGCCTCCTCCAGCTCCTCGGGCGCGAAGTGACGCAGCTTCAGCCGACGGATGGGCGCTGTGCCTCCGGGCGGCTTGCGCTCGCGCAGGTGCAAGGCAAAGAGCGGCCGGCGCGGCTCCAGCGGGGCGCGCGGCTCGTCATCATCATCATCGCGGATGATGGCCTCGCGAGGCGGGTTCAGCACGTCGTAGATGAACGTGCCCCCAGGCGCCAGGTGATGACACACCGTGGCGAGGAAGGCATCCAGGTCATCCCGGGTCGCCATCATCCCCATGGAGTGCTGCGGCGCGAGCACCAGCGGGAAGCGCTCTGTCAGCCGGAGGACTCGGACGTCCGAGGCAACGAAGCGAACCCGCTGGGAGACCTCGGCCGGCTCCTCGGCACGGCGCTCCTCGGCGGAGCGGACCATCACCTCGGAAGAGTCCACCCCCACCGCCGAGACGCCATGCCCCGCCAGGGACCAGGGCACACGCCCGTTGGCCGATCCCAGCACGAGCACCGGCCCGCCGCGCTCATCGGCTTGACGCGAATAGAAGAGGAGATCCGGATCCTGCTCCACCAGTGACAGGGGAGTGCGGCCGCGGACATCGTTTCCGCTCATCCTCCCCGGCGTAGCACGGTTTGGGGCCTCGCCGGGACAGGGCGGTGCACACCCAGGGAATTCTTCTACCCACTGCCTGTCCAGCAACCGACGCCCCACCCCCTCTCCGGGTGGGGGGAGCGCTGGCACTCGCCTTGCCAGGGAGAAGGGTGGAACGGGTGTCACCGATACCCGTCTTCGTCATGGGGTGAGGGGAATATGAGGGGCGGATGGAGGTGGGCCGGCGCGCTCGTTGCGGCGAGCCTGGCTTGGGCGACCGGTTGTTCGGATGACAATGACGGCTCGGAGAATCCGGGGGTGGTGCAGCCGCCCACGGATCCGGACGTGGACAAACCCATCGATCCGCCTTCCCCGGATTCGGGCATCCCGGACGCGGGCACTCCGGATTCAGGCACTCCGGACGCGGGCACTCCGCCGGATGCGGGCACTCCGGACGCGGGCACTCCGCCGGATGCGGGCACTCCGGACGCCGGGACTCCGCCCCCTGTCATCGTTCCGCCTCCCTCCGCGGATGGCTGGACTTTCTACGGGGTGAACGAGGGCGGTCCGCAGAAGGTGTTCGGTGTGACCGCGGATGAAGGCGGCAACACCTGGGTGGCGGGCGGGGAGGAGGGTCTGTTCCTCCTGCGGCCCGGAGCGTCGAGCTTCCAGCGCTTCACCCTGGCCGACGGCCTGCGCCCGTACGGCTATATGCCGGATGGCAGCACGCCTCCAGGCCCGACCTACCTCAAGGTCATCTCGGTGGCCGGAGGCCCCGCGGGCACCGTCTTCGTGGGCTACGAGGGCCTGCCCAACGCAAGTTCGTGCGAGGCCAACTGGGACGATGGCCACCCGGATCCCTCCGTCTACAAGAGCGGTGACGCGGACAAAGTGACGCTGGCGGCGGATGGCTCGCTCCAAGTGGTGCACTACGACATCTTCTCCGGGCCCCACGTCGTCGCGGCCGAGCCTCAGGGCCGCGAGCGGCTCTGCAACATCCTGCGGATCGCCTATGACAAGAGGACGCAGAGCGTGTGGTTCGGCGGCAACCACGGCTTCGCTCGTGGCGATGCGAACTTCGCTGGCAACCCCACGTGCAACGGGCAGCTGAGCTGCGCGGGCGTCATCGAGCACGTCCACCCGGCGTTCAACGGGTACGTCTACTCGAACAAGAGCGAGGACGAGAAGCTCTACCCGAACGAGCCTTCCAAGTGGCGGGTGAAGGGCGCGCTGATCACGGACGCCTACTACGGTGTGGCGGTGGACCCGAGCGGGGATGCGTGGTTCGGCGGCTCGGATCGCTCCACGCGGTTCCGCTACATGACGGCCACCGGCAGCCCCAACTACTGGCGCGCGCAGTCCATGACGGAGGACCAGGGCTACGCGTGGAACCGCTTCGACATCTGGCCGGACGCTGTCGGCGAATCGGGCATGTCCCGGCCCGAGCAGCGGACGACGGACAACATCTCGTCCATCTCGGTGGCGGCCAACGGCAGCGTCTGGGTGGGCAGCTTCACTCGCGGGCTGGCGGAGCTGACGCCGGAGGGCACGGTGGTGCGCCGGCTCAGCACCGAGTTGGTGGACCGCAAGGGGTATGTGGCGGGAGTGGCCGTGGATCCGCTCGACAACAGCGTCTGGGCGGGCGCCAACTGGGGCGGCGGCCTGAGCCGGGTGAAGGGCAACACCGTGGCTCACTACAACGCGACGGTGTTCGGCATCGACCTGGCGATGTGCCGCGTCTCCGACATCCAGGTGGACAAGAGTGACAGCCGGCGCCGCGTCCTCGTGGGCTTCCTCGGCTACGAGCGCAGCGACAAGCGGTGGGTGGCCGGATCCATCGGCATCTACACCGGCGATTGATACGTCAGGGTCCCCCACGGCCTGACGTGCACCGCGGCCGCTCTCCTTCCGGGAGGGCGGCCTCGGCCTTTCTGCAGAACGGCCCATCGAAGGGCCGTCACTTGGGAATCACGCGGTACTTCTCGAAGAGGGCCTGCTGGCGGCTGACGAGCGGAACCTGCTTGCCGGCCAGCCACATCCCCAAGACGCGGCTGGAGGACTCCAGCGGATCTCCGTTCCACAGGACCAGGTCCGCCACGGCACCCGGGGCGATGCGCCCGCCTTCGACTCCGAAGGTGTCGGCGACGCTCGAGGTGATGGCCTGGAGCGCCTCGGTGTGCGGCAGCCCCCAGGACACGGCGTTGCCCACCTCTTGAGGCAGCGTGCGCACCTGGTGGGGCTCGCCCAGGGTGGAGAAGAGGACGCGCACGCCGGCGGCGCGCAGGAGCACCGCGCAGTCCGGCCGGCTGCTCAGGGCGTCGAAGTCCTTGGGCAGGTTCTGCGTGGGCTGAAGGATGACGGGCACCTTCGCCGCCGCGAGCTCCTGTGCCACGCGCCAGGCCTCGTCTCCCCCGGCGATGATGAGCTTGAGCCCGTACTCGCGGGCCAGCGCCAGCGCCGCGAGCATGTCCGAGGCTCGGGACGCGTACACCACCACCGGCAGCTTGCCGGACAGCACGTCCTGGAGCGACTCGAGATCCAACCGGCTGGCGGTGACTGGCCGCATGCGGTTCTGCTCGAAGTCCGCCTTGCGCCGGCCGTACTCGCGGGCATCGAAGAGCAGCTCGCGGAGCCGCTCGAGCACCTCGGAGCGAGAGCTGGACAACGCGTTGCGGCCGGCGAGGCCCAGGTTGATGTGGAGCGCGAGGAGCGAACGGCGCACGGTGCCATCCGTCGCCACCCAGGCGCTCTGTCCCGATACGAGTCCACCCGCGGGTACCGCCGCCGACGCGGTGACTCCTCCCTGGCGCGCCACCGGGTAGAGAACCGAGGCCGGGTTGATGCTATCCACCGCCCGCTGTGCCGCACGGATGGGCTCCCGGGCGTCCGCGTCACCGCGAGGTCCGTAGTCGGTGGTGGAGTCCTCCATCAGCACCTCCGTGAGGCCCAACCCCGAGAAGGGCTCCATGAAGCCGGGCGTCAACAGCCGCCCCCTGCCCTCCACCGTGCGGCACCCCGCCGGGAGTGCCCCCTGCGCTCCGGACTGCACGCGCGTCACCTTGCCGCCCTCGACGACGACCGAGGCGTCCTTCATCCAGTCAGTGCCGGTAAAGACCGTCACGCCCTGGAAGGCCGTGCAGGCCTCAGCACCCACGGGGAGGAGCTCGGCGCAGGAGCGATCCTTCAGAGCGTCGCACCGCGCGGTGAGCCCCAGGTCCTGCAGCGAAGGGGCAGCAGCAGGAGGAGCCACCAGCCGTGCCGAGGTCGCCGCGCGCTCGCCCACCTCGAAGTCACTGGCATCCACGGGGCCGGTGGCGGCGTCATAGGTGACGACGCCGTCCGCCCACACGCGCCAGGCGCGCGCGTAGACGCTGAGAGGGTGGCCCTTCCACAGGACGACATCCGCCATCTTCCCCGGCTCGAGCGAGCCCGTCTTGTCATCCACGCCCATGACCCAGGCGGCGTTGACCGTCACCCAGCGCAGGGCCTCCTCTTCGGGGATGGGGATGCCGGACTCGCGAGCCCGCCACATCGCCTTGCCGGCCTCCTGGTTGAGCCGCTGGATGCCGTATGCCGAGTCCGAGTGGATGACGGAGCGTCCACCGGCTTGAGAGATGAGACCGGCATTCTCAGGGATGCCATCCCACGCTTCGAGTTTGAAGCCCCACCAGTCGGCCCAGGTGGCCACGGCGACGTGCTTCTCGGCGAGCAGATCCCTCAGCTTGTAGGCCTCGAGAGCGTGGTGGAAGGCGCGAACGGTGAAGCCGTTCTCCTCGGCCACCTGGAGCATGACGGCCATCTCGTCGGCGCGGTAGCAGTGGTTCTGGACGAGGATGTTGCCGCGCAGCACCTCCGCGAGCGTCTCCAACTTCAGGTCGCGCGCGGGAGGAGGACCGGCTTCATCCGCCTTCTTGGAGTGCTTCCGCTGCCAGTCCTCGAGCTTGTTGAGGTAGTCGCGAGCCTGGGCGAAGGCCTGGCGGTAGCCTGCCACGTTGCCCATGCGCGTGAGGGGGGCGGTCTTGCGCTCGACCCCGTAGGTGCGGCGAGGGTTCTCACCACAAGCCATCTTCAGGGCGTCCTTGGCGCCCGGGAAGCGCATCTCCACTGCCGTGCGGCCAAAGTGCAGCTTCACCGGGAAGCCCCGGCCGCCGATGAGGTTGGAGCTGCCCGGCAGCACGAGCAGGGAGGTGATGCCTCCCGAGGCGGCGCGCCGCAGCCCGGGATCCTGCGGCCAGAAGCCGTGTTCGGCATCCACCTCGGCCGTCACGGGCGAGGTGTACTCGTTGCCATCATCATTGGAGAAGCTGGCCGGGGTCGAATACACGCCCAGGTGGCTGTGCGCATCGATGATGCCTGGGGTGACGAAGAGGCCGGTGCCGTCGATCTCCTCGGCGCCGGGAGGAGTCGCGACCTCAGCGTTCTTGCCCACGGCCAGCAGCTTGCCGTCCACGAACGCCACGGCGCCGTCCTCGATGGAGGGCCCGGAGGCAGGCATCACCGTCGCATGGCGGATGACGACGGCCCGGGCCTGGCTCCAGGTACGAGAGGCCTCGGTCGAAGTGGGGGGCGGCAACGCCACATCAGACTGGGACGTTGGGGTAGAAACGGTGGCGCAGGAGAAGATCAGCGGCAGGAGCCAGAGGTAGCGCATACAGCGCCCCCTCTACCACGTGCGGCCTCACACCACGTCAACCTGAGGGTGAACCCTGGAGGGTACACCGCTCGCCTGCCCTGGGGACGACCCCTCCGTCAAGAGGGCCGGGACATTCTCAGCTTCCGGGAAGTCACCACTCGTCGTAAAGCCCACTACAATCCCCAGCGTTCATGTCTTCCGTCCCTCCAGGTCCCATTCCTCTGCACACCGTCGTCGGCGCACGGGCGCAGGCGGACCGGCTCGCCGCGCAACAATTCCACCTCGTGCTGCTGGATACCGAGCGCGCGGGCACTGTCTACCCGCTCTCCGGTGAGGTGCTCCGCATCGGCAAGGCCCCCGAGAACGACGTCGTCATCGACCACCCCACCGTCAGCCGCAACCACCTGGTCGTCCGCCGCCAGGGAGACCGGTTCCTCGTCCAGGATCTCGACTCCACCAACGGCACCTTCCTCGACGGTGCCCAGGTGCGCGAGGCCTACCTGCGTCCCGGTGCCCTGCTCGAAGTGGGCGATGTGCGCCTGCGCTTCAGCCCCCAGGTCGCCCCCGTCCAGATCGATCCGTCCGCCGAGGACCGCCTGGGAGACCTCGTGGGCCGCAGCGTGCCCATGCGGCAGATCTTCGCCCTGCTGCAGCGCATCTCGTCCACGGACTCCACCATCCTCCTGGTGGGCGAGACAGGCGTGGGCAAGGGTGCCGCCGCCAAGGCCATCCACAAGCTGTCTCCCCGGGCCACGGGCCCCCTCGTCGTCTTCGACTGCGCCTCCGTCTCGGACTCCCTCATCGAGAGCGAGCTGTTCGGCCACGAGAAGGGCGCCTTCACCGGCGCGGTGAGCCAGCGCATCGGCTGCCTGGAGCGCGCCCACGGCGGCACCCTCTTCCTGGACGAGATCGACGACCTGGCGCTGGACCTGCAACCCAAGCTGCTGCGCGCCATCGAGGATCGCGAGTTCCGCCGGCTGGGCGCCTCGAGCCCCGTGTCCTTCGACGCCCGCATCGTCGTGGCCAGCAAGAAGGACCTGTGGGCCGAGACGCAGGCCGGCCGCTTCCGCGAGGACCTGTACTTCCGCCTCTCCGTCTTCACCGTGAGCCTGCCCCCGCTGAGAGACCGCAAGGAGGACATCCCCCTGCTGGTGGACGCCTTCGCGGGCGAGGGGCTCTGGACCCGGCTGCCGGAGAAGCTGCGCGAGCAGTTCCTGGGGCACACCTGGCCGGGCAACGTGCGCGAACTGCGCAACGCCCTGGAGCGCGCCCGGCACATGGCGGACATCCCCGAGCTGGCCGGGGAAGGGCTGCTGCGCGAGTTCACCCGCGAGACCCCCGCCACCGAGGGAGACTCGCTGCCGGTGGAGTTCACCGGCCCATTCAAGGCCTGCAAGGACGAGCTCATCCGCGCCTTCGAGCGCGAGTACCTCACGCGCCTGCTGGGACGCACGAAAGGCAACATTGCGCGCGCCGCGCGCGAGGCCGAGCTGGACCGCAAGCACCTGTATTCCCTTCTGCACAAGTACGGGCTGGTGCAGAGTGAGGGGGACTGACCCGCTGTCCCTTGGAGGGGTATCCCCCATATGAAGCGTGCTTCCCGTCTGCTGGTGGTGCTGTGCCTGGCCTTTTTCTCGGTGCATGCCTCCGGGTGTTTCGGCAAGTTCACCCTCACCCGGGCAATCTGGGACTTCAACAAGAACGTCTCGCCCAACAAGTTCATCCAGTGGTTGGTGTTCCTCGTGCTGGTCATCGTCCCCGTGTACGAGATCGGCTCGCTGGTGGACGCGCTCGTCATCAACAGCATCGAGTTCTGGACCGGCCAGAACCCCGTCTCCAGCACGGATTCGCCGGACGGCAACACGCGCGTGGTGCGGCTGAACTCCGAGGACACGCTGCGCCTGTCGCGCGACCCCGAGTCCGGCGTCATGAAGATGGAGCTGGAGCGCGCGGGCAAGCCGCCAGTGGTGCGCTACTTCGAGCCGCTCGATGACGGCATGGCGGTGCGTGACGACGCCGGCGCGATGCTCATCCAGGCGCGCGAGCAGGCGGACGGCGCGGTGGCGGTGACGGACGCCGCAGGCAACACCATGGCCCTGCACTCGGCCGAGGCGGTGGCCCAGGCGCGGCAGCTGTTCCTCAGCGAGGGCGCCGAGGGACTCGCGCAGTTCGCCCACAACCAGGTCTCGCCGCTCTCGCAGGGGCTGGCCCAGGTCTGCACCGCTGAGCAGTAGCCCCGCCGCGAGCCGATGGACGCACGGCCGCACATCGTCTGCGATCCCAATCCGTTCTGCTATGGGTCCATCTCGGCGCTGCGGGCCGTGGCGCGCGAACTGCCGGAGGCCAGGTTCACAGTCCTGGCCACGGGTCCCACGCGTGAGCAGTGCGATCCGGCCACCTTCTCCCAGGTGCTCGCCTGTGATGTGAAGGCACCAGAGTCGGTGGCCCGGCATGCTCCGGTGCTGGCGAGCGCCGACCTCTACCTCGCCATCTCCAACAACACGAACATCCCCCTGGCGCTCGAGCTGGGCCTGCCCGTGGTCTTCATCGACATCCTCTTCTGGATGAAGCGGCGGCTCACCCCGGCCATGCGCCATGCGCGGAGCTACATCATCGAGAACTTCCCCGGCGTCTCCGAGACCGTGAGGAGGTACGAGCCGGAGATGGTTCGCCCTCGGGTGGTGGGGCCCCTCATCGCGCCCCCGTCCCTGCGCGAGCGAGCGGTGCGCTCCCCTCGGCTCCTGGTGAACTATGGCGGCGCCCAGTCTCCCGACATCCTCCCGGGAAGGAACACCTGCTATCCCTCCTCGATGACCCGGCTGATCCGGGAGCTGCTCCCCAAGGCAGGCTGGGCTCCAGCGGCCGTCATCATCGCCGCGGGCGCACAGGCTGTCTCGAGCATCCACGAGCACGGGGCGGAGGGAGGGCTCCGCGTCGAGACCTTTCCCCAGGAGCAGTACCTGGACCTGCTGGCGGGCGCGAGCCAGTTCCTCACGGCTCCGGGCCTGAATGCTCCCTTCGAGGGCTTCTCCCAGGGCGTGCCCACCAGCTTCCTGCCGCCACAGAACCTGACCCAGGTCTTCCAACTGGAGGTGTACCAGGAGCATGGCCTGGCGCCGCGAGGCCTGAACCTCACGGAGCTCTATCCCGACGTGCCCATCTCCTCGCAGGCCCCCGAGTCAGAGGGGACAGCACGAGTGTTGGAACTCGTCTCCCGCTTCGACGCGGACCCTTCGGCCAGGAGCCTCGTCAGTGAACGGGTGATCGCTCAGCTTCGCCGTGAGCCCTCGGAGCTGAAGCGGCACGTGGAGGCACAGCGGTCCTTCCTGGAGCTGCTCGGTCCGCCCGGTGGCGCCGAGGCTGCCGCGGAGATCCGGCGCGTGATGGCCGACCTTCCTTCCAGGAAGGAGCGACGGGCATGAAGGGCTCGGAGCTCTCGGTCGTCATCCCGACGCGACACCGCCCGGAGCTGCTTCAGCGAGCTCTGGCCAGCGTGGAGGCGCAGACGCGCCACCCGGACGAGGTGCTCGTCATCGACGATGGAGACGAGCCTCTGGAACTCTCTCTGAGAGAAGGAATCTCCCGGGTGCGGAACGAGGCGCCTCATGGTGCCGCGCGTGCCCGGAATCGAGGCGCATCCGTAGCACGCGGGCAGTACCTCGCCTTTCTCGACGACGATGACACGTGGCACCCGGACTATCTGGCCGAGGCAGAGCAGTTGGCGCTCACGGGCGGCCTGGAGCTGGTGCTGACCGCCTTCCTGAAAGTGAAGGAGGGTCCGCACGCAGGCCAGCAGGAGATCATCCCCGAGAAGATCCCACCCGAGCGCCTTCAGCCCGAGGACTTCCTGGTCCGCAATCCAGGCATCCGCGGCTCCAACCTGTTCATCTCCCGAATCACTTTCATGCGCGTGGGCGGCTTCGATCCGGCACTGCCCTCCTTCCATGACATGGATCTCGGCTACCGGCTGGCCTGCCTCGCGGACTTGAAGTACGGGCGCAACGTGCAGCCTCGGGTGCACTTCCACGTCCATCCGGGACTGCGACTGTCCACGGCCGGTTCGCCCACCAACCTGGAGGGACTGCGCGCCTTCCTCGCCAAACACGCGACGGCCATGGGGCCCGCGCGAGTGGATGCCTTCAAGACCCGCGCACGTCAGCTCTTCGGAGTGGACCCTTGAAGCGCCTCCTCTGGTTGATCGGCCCCCCTGCCGCGGGCAAGAGCACCTGGGCGGCGAAACGGCTGGAGCAGCCCGATCCCCCTCGAGTGTTGGAACTCTCGCACCTGCTCCAGCCCTTGATGGATCCCTCACGGCAGCGCAAGGGAATGATGCAGGCGCGAAGTCTGCTCATGAACGCCATCCGGCGGGTGGAGTTGGACCCAGCCAATGATGACCTTCCCCCGCTGCTGGTCATCTCCGCCATCCTTCGAGAGGAGGATCTGTTCCCTCTCCACACGGGTGAGGAGGTGCTCCTCCTGCTCCCTTCATTGGAGCAATGGGAGCGCCAGTTCATCCAGCGTCCGAAAGGACATGCTCCGGGCAGCCGCTCCATGAGCATGGAAGAGGCTCGTGGGTGGTATGATCGGTATAGTGATTGGAAGAACCGGGGGTTGCCCATGACGTGGCTGCCCGGGGGGTAAAGCTTGCCATGGACTCGGGAGAGAGGGCACTCGCGCAGCGCTACCACCCGCTCGTGACAGCGCCCATGCGTTCGCGCCACACGGCATCGCCCCTGCCGATGACGCGAGAGACCCTGGCGGAACTGCTCGCTTTCGACACGAGTCCCGGGAGCCCCGCCCACCCCGCTTGCATCCAATGGCTGTGCGAACGCCTCGAAGCGATTGGCTTTACCTGCAAGGTCCATCAACCGCTTCCTCACGCGCCAGCCGTCATCGAAGCCCATCGGTCCTCGCGAGGACTGGCGGGACATGTCGTGCTCTACAACCACTACGATGTGACGCTCCTGCGCCACGGGGAACTCGGCTGGACCAGTCCGCCGCATGTGCTGACGGAGGAGCAAGGACGCTGGTCCGGGCATGGCGTGGGTGACAACAAGGGCCCTCTGGCCGCGCGCCTCGTGGCGCTGGCATCCTTCGAGCGCACTCCCGCCCTTACCTGGTTCATCCAGGGCGAGGAAGAGACGGGCTCCGTGGCGTCGTCCCTGGTGCTGAGGGAGCGGCTTGCCGGACTCCAGCCGGAACTCTGGTTGGAGGAGACCGGCTACCACGATGCCGAGGATGGCACGCTGCGGCTCATCGCGCGCACCCTCGGGCCAGAGGCCGGCATGAGCAAGCCACCGGACGCGTCCATGCATGAGCTGCTCCAGGCGCTGCGCCTGCTCGCGGGGCGGTGGGGCGTGGGAACCCGGCTGGAGGTGCGTGGGCTGAACAAGGCGGCCGTCGACGGCGGATGCCCCTTCAACAGGAACCTGCCCGTGGGGGCGCGATACCTCGCGCTGGGTGTGAATGATTCCCGCTCGCGCATCCACGGGACGAACGAGTCCGTGCCTCTGTGGACCTTTCCCCTGCATGCCGAGGAGTTGCAGGTGGTGTTCCACTGGGTGGATCGGGTGGCTCGCGGCCAGACATGAACCTGCCCCGGCTCGATAACGCGACGGTGGATGCATACCTCGCGCGCCTGCACCTGTCGGCCATCTCCGTCGACCTGAATGGGCTGGCCTGCCTGCAACGGGCTCACCTCCGCGCGCTGCCGTTCCACAACCTCTCGCTCCTGGCCAGCGAAGGGAACGCTCCCGAACTCCCGCCTATCGAGGCCTCGGTGGAGGGCAACATCGCAGGCGTGGGAGGCGGTCCTCTCCAACTCACGCCTCCCTTTGTGTCACTGCTGCAAGCACTGGGCTTTGAGTCGTGGCTCGCCGCAGCCCGCATGGGTGAGCCGGGGGACCATTGCGTCGGCATCGTCCAGTTGCCTGAAGGACGGTTCCTGGTGGACGTCGGCAGTGGCCTGCCACTCCTGGAACCTCTTCCCCTCCAGGGAGGCCCGCTGACCTTCACCCATCAGGGGCAATCCTTCCGCTTCGAACAGGATGAGCCCGAAAGGTACCGGCTGCTCCGCCTACTCCCTGGAGGACGCGTGGCGACCGTATACCGCGTCGATCCAGCGCCTCGCGCATACGCCACCTTCGAGCGCCTCCTCCGCACGCAGCTTGACCGAAGCGGCGAGAGGCTGACTCGGGTCCACGCCGTCCGGATGACAGAATGGGCCCTGGCTGTGCTCCAAGACGGTCAGTACCGGCGATTCGGAGGCGGGCTCACGAGCACTCGCCCCGTGACGGATTGGCAGCCGATGGCGGAGCTGCTGCGCATCACCTTCGGGCTGCCCGAGAACCTGATCGAGAAGGCCAGGGGGGCGCTCCTGAGAGGCGGCCTGAACGCTCGACAGGAAGCCCGTCCACTCCAGCAGAGGCTCCGCTTCCTCCTGTCCCTGGCAGTCACCGGCCGGGCCGAGAGTGCCAGCGCGCTGCTCCACTCCCTGGACACGTTGCTTGAACGAAGCTCTCGCCCGCGCGACTCGATGGGGCTCCTGCTTCTCGACAACAGCGGCCCTCAGCCAGACGGCAGTTCTCTGGACGCCGTCCTCGCGCAGGCACGGCGGATGGGAATTCGAGCCGTTCGAGTGAGCTCACATGACACACTCGATCGCCTCACCCCCTTCCAACGCCTGAGCCTGCTCCCCTCTGAGCTCTCGATTCCCGTTCCCATCGGGGCGTCCCGCACACTGCAGACTGCGCTCCTGCATGAGCACCTCCGGACGGGCTGCCTCGACCTGCCTCACCCGGGCGACGGAGGAGCCCCTGTCGTCATCTGGATGCTGGACGACGATCTGACGTTCCAGCGGCTCTGCGAGATGCCCGAGGGACTGCGGACGACGCACGGAGAAGATCTCTTCGCCAGGGCTGAGCAGCTCTGGAGCGAGCATCCGGAGGTCTCCGTCGCGCTCGGGACCTTCACGGGAGAGCCGCCCATCCCCGGCTATGCCACCCTCCAGGTCCAGCTCCATGATCTGGCCGGAAATCTCTCGGCCATGGTGGAACTCCCTCCTGACGCGCCCTGGCGCCCAGGCACAGCTCCGCGAGAGCTGAGGGACTACTACTACGACCATGCCCAGGGCTCGGCAGAGCACCTTCACGCGGTGTTCCCCTGGTGGCCTCCCTCCCCTGTTCCCTGGAAAGGCCGCGAGGCATTCCGCTCCCTCTGCGCGGCCTTCTCGCAGGTGCCACATGGGCATCAAGTCACCCGGCCGCTGACCTACCGTCCCCTCGAGACACTGGCACCCAGCCGCGCTCGCGGAGGCAATGCCTTGTTCCTCGATCTGGATGCACTCGTGGCGGCTCCCTACCCGGTGATGCGCGGAGCGGACGGCATCATGACCCGTCGCGCCGATACACTCTGGGCGCACCTCTTCGCACGAGATCCGCTGCTCCACCTCGTTCAGGCAGATCTCGATCTGCTCCACGGCCGCCAGCCCGGAGACGGCAGTTCGCCTCTCGCGGAGAGCAAGGTGGATCTCCCCTCGCTGCGCCGCTTCGTGGAAGGACAGGAGCGAGGAGTGGTGCTCGCGAGACTCCTGGAGCGAGGCGGCTCCCTGGAACCTCTCGACGCCGAGCAACAGATCGCCGTGCGGCGTGGACTGCTCGCCCGAAGCCAGAGCGGCGTGCGCCTCGAACTGGCGGCGGCACGGAGCCTGCTGTCGCGCCCCGAAGCCTGGTGGTGGCACGAGCCGGAGGACGCTGCGAGCGCGCGAAACTGCCTTGCCTCGCTGGAACAGGTGGAGGAACTGGTCGGTGCCCTCTCCGCATTGGAGGCACCTGCTCTCCCCGAGCAACTCTCCCGCTTCGGACGGCACGTGGCGGAGACACTGCCCGCCTGGAGGGCCGCATGGGCCTGAGCTTTCTCGTGACAGGCGGTTACTTCGACGATTCTGGCGAGGGCGTCATCTGGCACGTCGACCTGGAGCGAGAGCGCGCGGAGCCCTTCATCCGTTGGTTCCCGCCTGCGCATCTCCGAGTGCCACGCAAGGGGTTCGCGGGTGGATGCAGGGCGAATGACGGCACCGTGTACGTCGCCGCTCACTGCGCGATCGTCCGTATCGACGCCGTCAGCGCCACGGTGACGGGAGCGCTGCATCAGCCGAGCTTCAATGATCTCCACCACGTCGCGGTCTCGGAGGACCGCCTGTACATCGCGAACACGGGCCTCGGCTCCGTGGACATTCACGAGCTGACAGGGCGCTTCATCGGTTCGCAGACCGTGCTGCCCGCCTGGGCCAACCGCCAGCGGATGAACGGCGAGGACCCTCCCCAGTGGGATGCCGTGCTCGCCCCCGGTTGGGATGGCGCGGAGCCCACTCCCTGGCAGAGCGGACCGGAGGAGGACGGCTACCACGACCTCGGCCAGCGTCGGGGAGACAGCCCCTTTGCCCGGCTGAAGGTACCGGATCACCTCCACCTCGACCATGTCTGCATCACCCCGCTCCAGACGCTGGTGACGTGCCTCTACGACGGCACGGTGCGAGACCTCCGAACGTTCGAGACCCTGCTCAGGCTGGAGGGCAGCCATCCCCATGACGGCTTCATCGCAGCCGGTTCCTTCTGGACCACGAGCATCGATGGCCTCGTTCGCGCGACCCCCCTGAACGATGGCCGTGTCACAGACAAGGCCGAGGTGCGGCGGAGTGTCTTCGACACAGGCCACGCGGGCTGGTGCCGAGGGCTGTGGACGGATGGGAAGCGGCTGGTGGTGGGATTGACGGAGGTCCGTCGGGGCCGCATGCCTCGCCATCGCTGGGCCGATCGGGAGCCGGAAGGAACCGAGACCTCTCTCCTGCTGCTGGATCTCTCGGATGGGAGGCTGCTCGCGCGGGTGGATCTCTCCGATCACGAGCGGCACTCCAAACTCTACAGCCTCCTCCTGCTGGAGGAGGCCTCACGACCACGGAGCCACAGGTGATGCGTCGCAGGCAAATCGCTGTCGTGGGGGGTGCATCCGAAAGCGAGCAGACGCTGAAGCTCGCCGAGGAAGTCGGCCAGTTGCTCGTCGATCACGGTCACCGCGTCGTCACGGGAGGACTCGACGGCGTCATGGCCGCCGCGGCCCGCGGAGCCAAGAGCTCGAAGCGGGCCGGTGATGGAGACACCATCGGCGTGCTCCCCATGTTGGACGCCAGCGCCGCGAACCCGTGGGTGGACATCGTCGTGCCCACGGGGATGAACTTCGCGCGGAACGTCGTACTCGTCGCCATGGCGGACGCCCTGATCGCGATCGGCGGCGGAGCAGGCACCCTGTCCGAGATCGCCCTCGCCTGGCAGCACCGGGTCCCCGTCGTGGCGCTCGATGTCGGCAGTGGTTGGAGCACCCAGCTGGGAGGACAGTTCCTCGATCACCGAGGTGAGCACCCCATCGCCAGGGCCTCGTCCGCTGCGGAGGCCATGGAACAACTCGAGGTGATCCTCGCCTCGGCTCCCGCCCGGAACCCAGGCTTCCTGGCGAGGGCTGCCCGGTGACTCGCGTGTGCATGCTGCACCGGGTGCTCCCCAACCAGCCCACGGCCTTTGGCCGGCCCTCGTGCTACCGGCTGCGCGGAACGTCCCTGACGCCCGCCGAGTTCGAGCGGCTCCTGGACTCCGAGCCGGTGCGCTCACTCGAGGACGTGGTCGAGGCCGTCATGGAGGGAGCACCGCCCCCACCGGGGCAGGTGCTGACCTTCGACGATGGCTACTGCGAGTGGATCCACCATGTGGTGCCAGCGCTCGAGGCCCGGCGTGTCTTCGCGACCTTCCTGGTGTGTCCGGCATTCGTCCAGGAACGGGCGGCACAGCCCCATCCGGTCGACCTGTTCTACTGGCTGCTCGACCACGCGAGGCGCCCACGCTTCGAGCTCCGGCTTTCGGATGGCACCCTGACGCACGGTTCGCTCGAGACCGATGCGGGAAAGCTCGCGCTCATCACGGGAGACCTCAAGCGCCGGATTGCCCACGGTCCTCCCGGAGAGCAGAGAGAGTTCCTCCGATTGCTGGCCCATGCACTGGATGTAGAGCCTCCCGCGGATCTGGTGCGGACGCTCTACCCGACGGAGGCAGAGCTCCGAGCATTGGCTTCGGTCGGACACCGGCTCGGCGCTCATGGGACGAGCCACCGGCACCTCACGAAGATGGAAGCACGGGAAGCCGCCTCCGAGATCTCCGCCTCGCTGAGCTGGATTGCCCGGCTGTCCGACGCGCGCCCAGCACCCTTTGCCTATCCGGACGGAGACTTCGACTCAGCCACCGAACAGCAGGTCCAGGCAGCGGGAGCCACCTGCGCGCTCACCTGCATCCCAGGAACCGTCACGCGCGAGGCTCCCCTCTTCCGGCTGCCCCGAGAGTTCATCACGCCTTCCCATCCCGGAGTCCTGTGACATGCACGTATGGGTGACAGGCGGCGCGGGATTCATCGGCTCCCATGTCGTGGAGGCCCTGCTGGGGGACGGCCACTCGGTGATCGTCCTCGACGACTTGTCGATGGGCCGGACCGCCAATCTCCCCTCCCGTGAACCCCGGCTGGAAGTGCTCATCGGCTCGGTGCTGACTCCCGAGCTGTGCGCCCATGCCGCTCGCCACGCCGATGCGATCGTGCACCTGGCGGCGCGCAACTCGGTCCCGCGCTCACTGGCCGAGCCTCGGGCGGTCATCGACGTCAACGTGGTGGGGATGCTCAACGTGCTGGAGGCTGCACGCGGCGCGGGAGTGTCCCGCGTCATCTACGCGAGCAGCAGCTCCGTCTACGGAGCCAACCCGAGGCTCCCCATGCGCGAGGAGCATCCGGTCGCGGCATGCAGCCCCTATGCGGCGACGAAGGTCGCCATGGAGCAGCTCGCACAAGCCTGGACCCGGAGCTATGGCCTGCAGACGATCGGGCTGCGCTTCTTCAACGTGTTCGGCCCCCGGCAGCGGCCCCAGTCGCCCTACGCGGCGGTCATCCCCCGGTTCGTCGAGGCATGCCTCCGAGGAGGCGACGCCATCATCTATGGAGATGGCGGGCAGACACGAGACTTCACCTACGTGGACAATGTCGTCACCGCGAGCCTGCGCGCGCTCGGGGCGAGCGAGTCCTGCTCGGGCAATGTCTACAACATCGCCATGGGCGGACGGATCAGCGTGCGCGAGGTCTACGCGGCCATCGCCCGAGCCACCCGGTGCGATCGCCTCCCGAAGCACGAGCCACGACGTGCCGGAGAGATCCCTCACAGTCAGGCCGATGCATCGGCCGCCGCGAGGGACCTGAGCTGGCAGGGCCACTGTCCCTTCGAACAAGGGCTCACACGCACCGTGCACTGGTACACGGAGCGTGACGAAGCCTGGTGGACCACGGGTTGAGCCAGACGCTCAGTCCTTCGCGCGGAGGTACTGGACGGGCCACTGCACATCCACGCCCAGTTTGCGCGCGGCGCGCAGCGGCCAGTACGGATCTCTCAGCAACTCCCGGGCGAGCACCACCAGGTCCGCCTGCCCGGTCCGCAGGATGTGCTCGGCCTGGTAGGCGGATCGGATGAACCCCACCGTCGCCGTGGGCACGCCCGCCTCGCGCCGGACCCGCTCCGCCAGGGGCGTCTGATAGCCCGGGCCCGCGGCGATCTTGATCCCCGGAGCGATGCCGCCCGAGGAGCAATCGATGACATCCGCGCCGTCCTGCACCAGCAGCCGAGCCAGGGCCACCGAGTCCTCCGGCGTCCAGCCGCCCTCGGCCCAGTCGGTGGCGGAGATGCGCACGAAGAGAGGCAGTTCCTGAGACCAGCGGCCGCGCACCGCGCGCACCACCTCGCGCACCAGGCGCACCCGTCCCTCGAACGAGCCCCCATACCCATCGTTGCGACGGTTCGTCAGCGGAGACAGGAACTCGTGCAGCAGGTAGCCGTGCGCGGCGTGGATCTCCAACACCCGGAACCCCGCCGCCAGCGCGCGAGCCGTGGAGTCGACAAAGGCCTTCACCACCCGAGCGATACCGGCCTCATCGAGCGCCTCGGGCTCCGGATCTCCCGGATTGAACGGCTGGGGGCTCGGGGCCACGGTCTTCCACCCCACCTGGCCTGGAGGAATCGCCCGCCCTCCCTCCCAGGGGCGCGCGGTCGAGGCCTTGCGCCCGGCATGCGCCAGCTGGATTCCCGGCACGGCCCCGTGCTCCGTGATGAAGCGCGTGATGCGGGCCAGGGGCGCAACGTGCTCGTCCTTCCACAGGCCCAGATCCTGCGGAGAGATGCGGCCTTCGGGCACCACCGCGGTGGCCTCGAAGAGGATGAGCCCCGCCCCACCCACCGCTCGGCTGCCCAGGTGGACGAAGTGCCAGTCCCCCGCGAAGCCGTCCTCGCTGGAGTACTGACACATGGGAGAAACGACGATCCGATTGCGCAGTGTCACGCCCCGCAGGGCATGCGGGGTGAATAGCAGAGAGCTCATAGGCTCCCTCGGCTATCACAGAGGCCCCCCGAAGGGTGCTCGGCTCACGTGGGCTGGTTGGCGGGAAACAGCTCGATGGGCAGCACCGCGGGTCCTCGCATCGCGAGTGCCTTGCTCCAAACCACCTGCTCCGACTCTCCGCCGAGCCCTGCACATTGGGGCAGCAGCACCTCGAGCGCCACCCGCGCCTCGAGCCGCGCCAGGGGCGCCCCCAGGCAGAAGTGAATGCCGTGCCCGAACGCCAACAGACTGTATCCGTCCCGCTCCGGGTCGAACCGCTCCCCGTCCGTCACGTGCTGCTCGTCCCTCAGCGCCGAGGCCACCACGGGCATCACCAGCGCGCCCGCCGGGATGCGCACGCCCGCCAGCTCCACCTCCTGGGTCGCCACCCTCAGCGGCCCCTGCACCGGAGGCTCGTAGCGCAGCACCTCCTCGACGAAGCGAGGCACCCGCCCGGTGTCGGCCCGCAGCCAGGAGAACACCTCGGGGCGCTCGCGCAACAGCCGCATGGCGCTGCCCAGGAGAACCACCGTCGTCTCCATCCCCGCCACCAGCAGCAGGAAGAGGAAGCTGAGCAATTCCTCCTGCGTGAGCGCCTCGCCCTCCACCCGCGCCTGGACCAGCGCGCTCACCGTGTCCTCCCGCGGCTGGTGGCGCCGGGCGTCGATGACCTCCTCCAGGTAGGCCCTCAGCTCCTCCACGGAGGTGCGCACCTGCTCCTGGCGCGCGGTGTCCTGCGGCGACACGGAGCTCATGGCCGCCACCACCTCCGCCCAGCGCTTCACCCGCTTGAAGAGGAAGGTGTCCAGCCCCAGCAGCTGGCCGATGACGCTGGAGGCCAGCGGCATGCAGAACTCCTGGATGAAGTCCACCTGCCGCCGCTCGAGAAGGTTCGTCACCAGCGGCTCCACCACCGAGCGGACAAAGGGCTCCAGCCCCGCCAGCGCCGCCGGGGTGAACGCCTGCTGCACCAACCCGCGCAGCCGCCCGTGCCGGGGAGGATCCGCGAAGGACATGCCGGAGGCGAGAGGATGGGCTCGCCCCAGCCAGCCCACCTCCAGCGCTCGGGACAGGGCCGAGGATGAGAAGAGCTCGGGGTGCTTGAGCGCGAAGGTAACCTCTTCGTGACGGGTGAGCAGCCACATCCCTCGCGGGTCCACCTGGCACACGGGGGCTTCCTGCCGCAGCCGCGCGTAGAGCGGATACGGGTTGGCCCGCACCTCGGGATCCAGCAGATTTGGCCGCTCACCCATGTGACGCCTCCCTGCTCTGAGCTCTGTGCGCCTACGGCAGTGGCTCGGGGCCGAAGCCCGCATCCACCGCGGTGGACGAGAACTTCCCCTCCAGGCTGCGGCCGGCGCCGTATTCCTCGCCCCGCTGGAAGGAGAGCGAGAAGTTGCCTCGCGTGGGCTGGTCGACACCGCCGCCCTCGTCCAGCTGCAAGTCGCCCTTGTCCACGGGAGCGAAGACGCGGGCGGGCTCGCCGGCCGCCAGGTGCACCACCGTGGCACGCGCCACCCCGGAAGGCGTGGTGCCCCCCAGGTTCACCTTCGCCCCGGGCTTCAGATCGACGCCCTCGGTGGCCACCGAGAGGCGCGCCACCAGGTCCACGTCGAGGCCGTTGTTGCGGTAGTAGCTCACCTGGAGCGCCTCCGCGTTGCGCAGCACCTCCACGCGCGACACCTCCAACGAGAAGAGCTCCTCCACGCTGCCCGACAGGGAGTTGGCGCCGCCGCACCCCAGCAGCACCCACCCCACCAGCAGCGCGGAGAACCTCCACACGCTCGACATGCTCAACATCTGGCCCTCCCGCCTCATTTCTCCACCGCGAGCATCAGCACGCCGTTGGAGGGCAGACGGTAGGCGATGACGCGCTGGCTCGAGGACAGGTACCCCATCTTCGGGTACACGCCGCCGTTGGCGTCCACCAACTGCTCGCGCCAGTTACCCTCGATGCGGGTGGTGACGCGCAGCTCGTCATCATTCGCGGGGCAGCTGCTCTCGTTGGCGCCCGGCGAGTTCGAGCAGATGTAGAAGGCGATGGACGGATCATGCGTCTTCGGATCGATGGCCAGCGACGGGTACCAGCCGCCCGAGCCCGACTGGTAGACAGGGTCCGGCGTGGTCCAGTCCCCCTTCCCGGTGCACTGGGTCCCTGTGTTGCCCTTGCAGGAGATGAACATGAGCTTGCTTTCCAAGCGATCCAGCACGGCGATGCCGTAGCCCAGCGTCGCATCCCACGCCAGCGATGCGCCCTTCTGCGTGTTGGGCACCGTCTGCACCGGGAACGGAGGGGATGTCCACGTGCCGTCCGCCTTGCGGCGCTGGAAGAGCACGTTGGAGCCGGTGCCGTCCGGGCTGTTGAAGATCTGATCGTGCACCAGCGCGGGCTGCCCACCGGCCCCCACCACCATGGAGATATGGCCTCCGTAGGCCTGCTTGTCGTCGCCTCCCGCGACCAGCACGCGGTGTGTCCAGCTTCCGATGTTGCCCTCGGCGACTTCGAGATCGCTCGCGTTCCAGTCCTGCTGGGGGAACTGGCCGTTGTGGCAGTCGCGGTAGGTCACCACGGCCTTCGAGCCATCGAAGACGATGGCGGGGTTGATGCCCACCAGGTAGCCCTGGTTGCTCGGCCCACTGGTCGAGACGGCCTCGTTGCTGCTCCTGACGGCGATCTCCTCCGTCCACTGGTTGGCGCCCGAGCGGAAGGACACGGCCATGTCGCTCTGGTGCCAGAAGACGGTGTCGTCATTGTCTCCACCGAGGTACGCCACCGCGGGCTTCCCGGCCGAGTCGAACGCGAGCGACAGCCCGTAGACGAGCTGCACCGTGGCGACCGTCTCGGGCTGAGAAACCTGGCCGTCGACCACCTGGAGGTAGCGGATCTCGTAGTTCTTGTCGCTGACGCGGAAGAAGTAGGCCACGCCGACCACGTCGTTGGGCCCCACGGCGAGCGCCAGCGGCAACTGGTCGTTGGGCGTGGACTCGAGCGTGAGGCGCGTGAAGTTGGAATTGTCGTTCGGATCCGGGATGTCGGTGCCCCCATCGGGTTTCGGGTCACCACCGTCATCTCCCTTGCAAGCTGCAAGGGCGAGCATCAGGCACAGTGCCAGGCCATGGCGTCTCATAACGTCTCCTTCGGTGTTCGGCCCTGAGGCGCCCATCCTATGCCAGCCTCGGGCCGTGGGGGCGGTCGAGCAGGCATCGACTCCGTTTTGCAAGGAGCGGCGCTCGCTCTAGGCTGGGGCCCTATGGCTCGTAAGCGTTCCTCCGGGCGGCTCACCCGGCGATCCTTCATCCAGCGGTTGACCTTCTTCGGCGGTGGGGTGGTGCTGCTCGGCTCCACGGCCTGCAAGCGCCCCGCGGAGGAGACTCCCAAGGCAGAGAAGACGGCGGAGGCGCCCTCGGTGGGAGATTCCCCACATGGCACCTTCACCGGACTGGAATTCTCCACCATGGCCGCCGCGAGTGAGCGCATCGTCCCTCGAGATGAGGATCCCGGCGCCAAGGACGCGAATGTGCCGGCCTACATCGACCGGATCCTGCAGACGCCGGAGATGAAGCAGATGAAGACGGACTTCCTCCAGGGGCTGGCGGCGCTGGAGCGACGTGCGCGGAGCATGTTCAAGAAGGGGTTCGCGGAGGCCACGCCCGAACAGCAGGACGAGCTGCTGACCATCTTCAAGGACAGCGGAGAGGGCTCGGGCGAGGCGCACTTCTACGAGCTGCTGGTGGTGCTGACGCTGGAGGGCTTCCTCGGGGATCCGTCCTATGGAGGCAACAAGGGTCGGGTGGGCTGGCACCTGGTGGGCTTCGACACGGTGGGCACGGTGGCCATGGCACCGCCCGAGGGCTACGACGGGCCCAAGTGCCTGCGTGAGTGCGGAGACCACCGATGACGAAGGCTCCGGTGGATGTGTGCATCATCGGCAGCGGCGCGGGCGGAGCGCCGATGGCGCTGGAGCTGGGCCGTGCGGGTTTCAAGGTGGTGGTGCTGGAAAAAGGAGCGCACTACCACCCGAAGGACTTCGTCCACGACGAGATCCTCAACAGCCGCCGCAACTTCTTCATGCCGTTGCCGTGGGAGGAGCCACACCTGTGGCGCAAGGGTCCCACCGCGCGCTACGAGCGCTCCAACTCCGCGTGGACGGCCAACTGCGTGGGTGGCGGCACGGTGCACATGAGCGGGTACTTCTACCGGCTCAAGCCGGTGGACTTCCGGCTGCGCTCCACCTTGGGAGACGTGAAGGGCGCCAACCTGGCGGACTGGCCCATCTCCTATGAGGAGTTCGCACCGTTCTATGACAAGGCCGAGGCGGAGCTGGGCGTGTCCGGTGAGGCGCGGCCCCATCCGTTCGCCGAGCCTCGCAGCGGTCCCTATCCGCTGCCTCCTCTGGACGTGCACCCGATTGCGAATGAGATCGATCGGGTGTGCGGAGAGATGAAGTGGCACTCGCTGAGCACCGCGCGGGGCATCATCAGCAAGCCGTACAAGGGGCGCTCGGCGTGCGTGTACTGCGCGTTGTGTGGCAGCTACGGCTGCGAGATGGGCGCCAAGAGCGGCACCAACGCCAACGTCATCCCGGCGGCGCTGGCCACGGGCAACGTGGAGCTGCGCCCCAAGTGCATGGCGCGCTCGGTGGAGGTGGACAAGGAGGGGCGGGCCAAGAGCGTCATCTACCTGGACGCGGAGGGCGTGGAGCAGGAGCAGCCGGCGAAGATCATCGTCGTGTCATGCACCTCGGTGGAGAGCGCGCGGCTGTTGCTGAACTCCACCTCCTCGCGCTTCCCGAAGGGGCTTGCGAACGGCAGCGGGCTGGTGGGGAAGAACCTCATGTTCAGCTCGTTCGGCGAGGCACGAGCCACCTTCCGGCTCTCGAAGCAGAAGGCGGCGCGGCCCTGGCTGGCGGAGCCGGCTCCGTTCGTGAACCGGAGCCTTCAAGACTTCTACGTGATGCCGGACGACCGCTTCGGCTTCCGCAAGGGCGGGACGCTGGGCTTCATGTGGACGCACCCGAATCCGATCTTCGCGGCTGTGGGGATGGCGGGCTCGGGCAAGGACGGCGTGTTCGGCAAGGCGCTGAAGGACAAGATGCGGGCGTACCGGGACTCGCGCATCCTGCAGTTCGAGGTGTACGGCGAGTTCCTCGCGACGCCGGGCACATACGTGACGGTGGAGCCGAACGTGAAGGACAAGTACGGCATCCCGGTGGCGGCCATCACGGTGGATCGGCATCCCATGGACTTCGCGGCCACGCGATTCCTGGTGGAGCGCGGCGAAGAGGTGCTGGCGCGGCTGGATCCGGATGAGATGCAGCGAGTGGGCATCGCCGGCGAGACGACGATCCTCCAGCACGGCACGTGCCGTTTCGGGAGCGATCCGGCCACTTCGGTGCTGGACAAGGACTGCCGTGCGCACGAGGTGCCCAACCTCTACGTGGTGGACGGCAGCTTCATGCCGAGCGCGGGCAGCGTGCCCTCCACGCTGACCATCGCCGCGAATAGTTTCCGAGTGGCATCCAACCTCGTGCGCAAGCTGAAGAAGGGCTGAGCGCGCGCCTCATGAATGAGCTGAGTGAACAAGAGCTCGTCCAGCTTGTCCGCCATTACTATCCCACCGGTTCCTTCAAGTCCTCTGACGGGTTCACTCAGGAAGCGCCTCCCTACGCAAGGACGCCCGAGCACCAGCGCTGGATGGCTGCGTGGGAGCGCGCCATGGCGTGGCCGAAGTGGGACTCGCTGCTCGAGGAACTGGACCCTGCGCTCGATGGAGTGGGAGACATCACCCAGCCCTACATGGCTGCCTGCCGTCGCTGCTCCAAGTCCCTAAGGCACGTCCTGCCGAACGGCACACCCCATGTCACTCGCGTGGTGGCGGCCGTGAGCGTCCTGGCTCCGCTCTACGTCACGTACACCGTCACCGAGACCGTGGAGCCTCAGACGGGTTCCATCTCGCAGCGGATCTCCTTCACGCCCGCTCCCGAGGTGGAACTCCACGCCAGGACACTGGCTCGGGGCATCGAGCGCACTCTGGAGTACCGGCCCTTCCCTCTTCGTCTGAGCAACGTCGTTGTCCCTGACGTCTTCGTTCCTCACGCCGAAGGAGCACAGGCCACACTGCTGTCTGCCCTCTTCGATTCGCAGTTACTCAACCTGCCATGAAATCCGGAGGCTCGATGCTTCGCCCACAGGTACTGCTGGGCCTCACTCTGGCGCTCCTCTGGGCGGGATGCAGCCACGGGCCTCCTCCCATCAACCCCGTGACAGGGCGCATCACGCCTAAGCACTTTCGGTTCACGACAACAGTCAAGCCCCCCCGCAAGCAAGAGGAGCCCGGGGGATGGCGCGCTGTCTGCATCCATGCCCAGGTCTCCCAAGGGGATTCTGGCGCTACGACCGTATGCAAGTTCGAGGTCGGCGTGCCGATCAGGACCAGCATTCAGGGAGAAGTGTCCCTCGAGGATGCGCGGGAAGCCTCGGCCGATATGGCCAATCGCGCGGCCTTTCAGGTGCTGTCCACGGCACACCCAGGGTCGATGCTCTCGGAGCTATGCAGCCGCTTCAAAGAAACCTACGAACTCATGCTGAAGGAGAAACTCAAGGGCTCCCGTGTCGGTGAGTGCCGCAGCCTGGGCATCGAAACCGTGCCCTTTGGCGTCGTGCTCAACCCCGCGCCTGCGCACTGATCCTCATGAGAACACCGTGATGGCGCGGCGCCAACCAAGGTCAATGCCCGGAGAACGCCCCTCCATGCGCCCGCAGTGCCATACGCGCTCTCATGCATCAACGGGCGGAGAGGAAACGGCAATGCCAGAAGTTTACGAGCGCTGCACCGATGCGGGGAATGAACCCGGTTTCCGCTACGGGGCGACTCACTGCCAATCCTGCTACGACGAGTGCTGGAAGACGGGCCTCTGGCCCACCGACATTGACGGGCAGCAGTGCCCGGGTGGCCCGCAGTGACTCGCTCCCGGAAAGCGTGGTGGGACGGTATCGCGCAGGAAAGGGATGCTCTCGTTCTCCTGCTGAACTACGCGGAAGCGCCCTTTGATGTGGTCGCGCGCGCTCACAAGGACTTTGAGCGCAAGTGCCTACGGGGTGCGCGAACTCCTGCCGAGCAGCTACACATCCAGCGGCTCTCGACCAAGGACATACTGGTTGAAGCCTACGCCGACGCCCGGCCCTGGAAGGACTTTGGCCCGCACTTGCTGCGCATGAAGCGGCTCGGATTCCCGGACACCCGCACCCATGTCTTGATTGCTTGTCTCTATGTCCAGGCTCTCGCCCTGTTTCCGGAGCATGCGCGGGATGCTTTCGCGCTCCTGGCCGGCGCAGAGCGCCGAGTGCGGCGGATACCAACAACGAGCCGTGGCCGTGAGCAGTTGCTAGACGGAATCACCGACGCGCGACGCGCGGCGGAGATGCAAGGGATCCGCCCGCCGCAAGCTGGGCGCGGCTAGTCCGCGGCCTTTCAGCGATTGCTGGCAGATGCCCGAAGGGATCTGGCCCAGCCTCGACCCGCACCACCCCCCACTTCGATAAAGGACGTGGAATGAACTTCCGAACTTGCAGCGCATTCCGCCAAGCCGTTGCTATTGCCGTCGTCGTAGCTGGGTGCGCCACCTCTCAAGAGGCGCCTGAGACCTACGCTTGGGCCCCTGTGCGCCCACCCGCCGTGCCCGGCACGGGCCTCCCAACCTCCGGGCAGCCAGGGCAGGTTCACCCCGAGCCCCTGCCGCGCAGCCCGCACAAGCGCGTGTTGCCGCCCACCCGGGAGCCGGGCCTTTGGGCCGGAGACGCTCCTCGGGCCTCGCAGGAACCGGAGGCGAACCCCACACCGGACAGGCCCAGAGCGAACAGGAGGGACCCGCCTGCCCCAGTGACGACGGAGCACCGCCGTTCCGAGTGCGAACCCATCCCAGTGCCTCACGCTGGCGAGG
Source organism: Hyalangium versicolor (assembly GCF_020103695.1). Taxonomy (GTDB): domain Bacteria; phylum Myxococcota; class Myxococcia; order Myxococcales; family Myxococcaceae; genus Hyalangium; species Hyalangium versicolor. The sequence continues at coordinate 91,638 of NZ_JAHXBF010000030.1, read as the reverse complement.
ATGATCCGCATGACGAGTGCGCTGACAAGTTTCCGCCGAACCGCTATCCCGGAATGGACGTGCGCGTGGGCGGTGTGCGCTTTGATGCGCTGCAAGTCGGCGTGCGCGTGCTGTGGGAGATCAAGACCCATCGATTTGACACATACAATGCCTTCATCCGGCGGATGACGATCCGGGAGCAGGTGCCGTTGCTGAAGGAAGAGCGGGACATCGCGGAGGCATGTGGCTATGGATTCGTCGTTGGGGTGAGCACCCAAGAGCACATGGACGCGTTGCTCGAACAGGAGCCCACCCTCAATATCGTCGTTACGGGGTGCAAGCGATGACCCAGCATAGAACCCTCATCCATATCGTCTTCGCGCCTACGCTTGTGAGCGACGACGGTCGCACGCTCGCAGTCGTCCACGGAATCGAACAGGCGCTCTCAGGTGTGCACTTGGAATGGAAGCTGTCAGCGGCGGGGCGGCTCATCGCGTTGCCGCAACGCGATGGGTGGCTCGCTGAGGCGGCGGGGCGCGGGGAGTTCCCACTGCTGTGCAACGGCGACGAGAGTTACCCGGTGACGGTTTATGGGTTGCGGACATCTGGGCGCCAAGCGCCGGGCGGCCAGCCGTTGCTCGATGTCCATGCAGAGCTACCGCTAGATGCGGCCAGCATCGCGGCGGCGGCGGATATGCTGGAAGGCGTGGCGGAAGGCGCACGCGCGTTCTGGGGGCGCGTGTTGCCGAACGGAGTGGCGCCGGAGGTGGCGAAACAGTTTCGCCACTCGATGGATCAGCCGCATGTTCCGCCCCGGGGGCTCCCAGCGCTCAACCTTCCCAAGCACCTCCGCTCGCCTGAGATCCCCCATTATCTCGGGTGGCTGAACTATTGGTCGGCAGCCACCGCACAGACCCTCGGATTCCCGGACCCTGTTCGCGATGCAGAGATCCTCTCTCGGGCGCGACGCACTGCGACGGGTGGGTGGGTCGTTCGGCTCACGGAGACGCCGCTCGATCTCGACACCCCCTCCCACCTGGAGGCGCTCTTGCGCGCCTATGAGCGCTTCCCGGAGATTGGCGGGCGCGTGCCCCCGCGCTGAGGCACCGTGCCGGATAGGAAAGCGTGGGCCTTATCTCACGCCCCACAGCCCTACGGTGCCGTCCCCTTGTCCCCAGCAATCAGCCGCCCATCCGGCGAGAGCACCGCGTGGCTGGACTGTTCGTCGTTGTCGTCCGTGTGCTCACGGAGAACCCGACCCTCGTGAAAGTCCACCACGGAGAAACCCGTGCCGCCCCCCACCAGCAACCTACCGTCCGGACTGAAGCTCAAGCTTTCCGTTCCCAGGAACTCCAGACGCCGCACCTGCTGCCAGTGGGTCGTGTCCAACACGAGGAGTTCGTAGAGCGGCCCTCCTGCGACCAGCAGCGGCTACGTCGGGTGGAAGGCCACACTCCACACGCAAGGAAGCTGAAGGGTGATTTGCCTCTCGAGGGCTCCTGTGCGCGCGTCCCAGATGTACAAGGCGACGATCTCGTCCGCGTACCACCTGCCCACTCCCGCCACGGCCCACCGCCCATCCGGAGAGAGCGCTCCACAGGTGAAAGACTGGTCACTCGGAGCCAGCTCACGCACCACCTGCCAGCGCTCCACACCCCACAGCCAAGCCCTCCCTCTTCCTCCCAGGAGGAGCAGTGTCTTGCCGTCGGATGCCATCCTCAGCCCGGGCTGCCCGAGGGCAACCTGACGATGCTGCCCCCCCTCCTCGTGGAGCCCCTGCCCTTCAAGAGAGCAGCGGTAGAAAGGGGTGCCCGGTGTCGGCGGACCAGAACCGCGATGGTATGGCTGGCATACCAGTTGGCGCAGACCGCGCCCGACAGGGCTCCTCCTCCATGACCGCAGGCGGGAACCCGGTCTGTAACCTACTGGACCGGATGCCCGGCGCAGGACTTCTCTGGTAGGGTCTGTCGAGGGAGCCGAACCTCCTCCCCAACCAAGAGGACTGCCATGGAGCACCTGGAACCCAGGGAGAACCTCGCGGCTCTACCGCCAGGAACACTTGTAGGACCGTGGAAAGTGCTCAGGTGGCATGCCCGTGGCACCTACGGCACGATCTACGCCGCTCGGAACGCCGGACACCCCGAGTCCGAAATCGTCGCCCTGAAGATGGCCAACTACCCCGAAGATCCCCGCTACCCGCGAGAGGTGGAGCTCCTCTCACGCCTGCGCCACCCGAACATCCCCAAGCTTCATGACCGAGGATGGTGGAAGCACACGGACACCCTCAACTACCCGTACATCGTGATGGATTGGGTGGAGGGAACTCCGCTGTACGAATGGGCCCGCGGCTGCAAGCCCACCTCGCGCGAGGTCATGCGACTGCTGGCGCAGATTGCCCGAGCGTTGGAGGCCCTCGAGGCGGCAGGAGGTGTGCACCGCGACGTCAAAGGGGACAACGTGCTGGTGCGCGCGGTCGACGGCGGGGCATCGCTGATCGACCTCGGGGCCGGGAGCTTTCAAGGTGCGAAACCGGTGACGAACACGGTGTTGCCCCCAGGCACGAGGCCCTACCGCAGCCCCCAGGCGCTGCGCTTCCAATCGAAGCACTGGCGCCAACGTGGAGCACACTACGAGGCGACTGCGGCCGACGACCTGTACGCCCTGGGCGTGACGGCTTACTACCTCGTGACAGGCGTCTACCCGCCACCCGCGACAGACCCCGAGGCAGCCGAGGACGATGTGCTGCCCACATGTCCCGTGCGGGTGCCTCCAGAGGAACTCGTGAAGATGAGCCCGGAGCTTGCGGCGTTCATCGGCCAGCTCCTCTCGGATGATGCTTCGGCACGGGGGCGCCCCGGTGAAGTGGCCGAAGCGCTGGAACGAGCGGTGAAGGAGGCTGGGCCGGATGCGGATGAGCCCATCACGCCGCATCCCTGGCATGCGCCCACGGAGAGCGCCGCGCACCTGGGCCCTGCTTGTGGCGCTCGAGCGTCCCACGAACAAGCCCCCGGAGGGGACTCGCAGCCCAGGGCTCGGGAGCCCAGTGCCGAGCAGGCTCCGCCGAGCCCCTCGGGACAGGTTTCCGCGCATCTACAGAGTTCTGAATCCCCGGAGGCGCCACTTCACGAGGTAGCGTCGTCACAGAGCTGCGCCGTGGCGCTCGAGCAACCCAGCAAGGACCGTCCCATGCCAACGAACGAGAGCACGCAGGCCCGTGATGCATCGCAGCCCCTGCGAGGAGATGAGCGAGGGGAATCGGGAGGTCCGCGCGACAACCGGGCCTCGCACACCAACCGGGTGGGCCCGTATCACCTCGGCAGGTGCATCGAGAGAGGGACCGAGTTGGGAGACCTGTATCTCGCACGCGACACCCGCACGGGGGTTCCTGCGCTCGTGGCGCGGCCCGTCATCGACGAGCAGCAGATCCGCCCCTCCACGCCTCTCGAGGTCATGAACCAGTTCCCCAGTGCCTCGGTGAACGTCACCTGGGCTTCCTCGGGCTCTCCTGCGTACCGTGCCGTGGCCATCCAGGTTCCTCCCTCGGTTTCGCAGGCCAGGCTGAACGAAGAGTTGCTCGCAGTGGCCGCGAACATACCGAAGATGGTGCAGCGCGCACTGGAGCGTCCCGAAGTGCGTGAACACCTCGTGTCTCCACCGGTGACACGCGCCCAGCAACTTCATGGTCGCCTCCGTCAACACGCGAGCCGCGCGCGTCGGGCGGCAGTCCGGTCCTGGAAGGACGTCACGCTTGCCGCTGCGATCTGCGGGCTCGTGGGGAGCCAGGTAGCGCAGCGAGTCCACGAGACAAAGAGCCAGGGGGCAAGCCCCATGGCCGTGGCTTCACACCGTCAGCAACCTGATCCCGCGCTTGCACCAGAAGAAGATGCGGATTTGGAGATGGAGATTGGCCAGCCGGAGCAGGGCTCCATCACAATTGGAGTGGCCAAAAGCGCAGCCACGGATGCCGATCTCGTGCCTCCCGTACCCATGGTGGAGCTAACGGGCACGATGGCGATCGCTCGTGACATGCCTCGCAAGGTGTACAAGGGGCAGAAGCTCCCCCCGTGCAGACAGAGCCAGGAGGAGATCAACGGTGGATGCTGGGTGAGGGTGGCTAAGCTTCCACCCTGTGGCGATGACTTCTACGAACACGAAGGCACCTGCTACACGCCTGTCTTCGTTGTCAGCGATGGAAACGCGACGCCGAAGTCGATCTCGAAGTAGCCGCTCGCCTTACACCGCCCGCTGATCCTCGCACCGGGTGGGATTTTCCCTCGATTTTCCCTCGTCTGCCGGGAATTTCGGGCCCTTTTTTCTCAGCTCTCGCGAGCCAAGTGCCTGAAATCACGGTCTCTTCCATAAAAAAGAAGGAAAATGTAGGCATCAAGCAACCAACCTACCCCCCCTGTACGAGAACAAGGGCGGTGGTTGCATCTTTGCCCCCCTTCAACCACCCCATAACTTTTCGTCCTGGAGAAAAACCATGTCCGTCAACGGCATCAAGTCCTCTGGTGGTTTCTCGGTTGGCTCCTTCCGTCCTGTCGAGGGCACCCAGACCCCCGCGGTCGGCCAGAGCCAGGGCCAGGGCGGCGGACTCAAGGAGCTCCAGGGCGCGCTGAAGGAGCTGAGCCAGAACCCCATCGTTCGCTCGCTCCTCGGTGAGAGCGGCTTCGACGGCGTGAAGGGCAAGCACGGCGGCCACCGCGCCGAGAAGGGCGGCAAGGCGGAGAAGGGCGGCAAGGCGGACGGGGCGGACAAGGCGGGCAAGGCCGAGGACGCCAAGGCCTCCACTCCTGAGGAGGCCATCAAGCAGCTCGTCGACGGCCTGAAGAAGTTCGTGGAGCAGCTCGAGCAACTGCTCGGCAAGAAGAACGAGACCCAGGCCGGCGCCGAGGGCGCGAAGGCCGGTGGTTCCAAGGGCGCCGGTGGTGCCGAGGGCGCCAAGCAGACCGGCGGCTCCGAGGGTGCCAGTGGTGCCGAGGGCGCCGGTGGCTCCGAGGGCGCGCAGCAGGCCGGTGGTGCCGAGGGCGCCGAGGGCGCTGAGGGCGCGCAGCAGGCCGGTGGTGCCGAGGGCGCCGAGGGTGCCGAGGGCGCTCAGCAGGCCGGTGGCGCTGAGGGTGCCGAGGAGTCCAAGGACCCCATCTCCCAGCTGATGGACACCCTCAAGAAGATCGTCGAGCAGCTCCAGCAGCTGCTGACCTCGCTGCAGGGCCAGAAGGGCCAGAACGGCAACACGGGCGTGGTCCCTGAGGCGGCCACCACCGGTGGCGCCGAGGCCCCGGCCACTATCTGAGCCAGACTCGACTGCGCTGTCACCCGGCCCGCCAACCTCCCGGTTGGTGGGCCGTCGTGCATTGGGAGTCCTGCGAAGCCCTCAGCTGCGGATGAAGCTCCGCTTGAGCATCTCCAGCTCCGCGGCGAGCTTCTTCATCTCCGGGCTCTGGTCCACGATCAGCCCCGAGCTCTCGAGCAGCGTCCCCAACTGGTTCTTGAAGAGATCGACGAGCACGGCGGACGCCCCGGCGGCCTCGGGCGGCAGCTGGCTGGCCAGATCCGCGAGCGCCGTCTTCACGGCGGCCGTCAACCGCAGCACCTCCGCCTCGACCTGCTGGCGCGTGAGCTTGCCCGGCGTCTGCGCCGAGCGGTTGAGCTCCTCGAGCGCCTTGAGCAACTTGTTGAGATCCTGCTGTGCCATGGGGATGCCCGGGTAGAGGGGGAGCCAGCGGCTCCAGCCTACCGCGTTCCGGCGGCTCAGCGGTTGCGCAGCGACGCGACTTCCACCTTCAACACGTAGCGCGCCTGCATGTCCGACTCGAACTCCACCAGGTGGTCCCCCACTCCGGTGAGGTCCGCCTCGCGGTTGAACTCGCCCAGCTTCTCGGCCGAGTCCAGCGCCGCGCGCCCGGACACCGTCTCTCGGGTGCGCGAGCGGCAGCCCTCCTCGTGGAACGTCACCACCGTCTCCTCCCCCGCCGCCACCACATCCTCCAGGTAGAAGCGCACCTTCACCGTGGAGGCCTCCTTGAGCTGGACGATGAACTGCCCCTTCCCCGGCAGCCGCCCCTCCATGTAGCTCTCCTGCCCGAGGATGCAGCCTGCCACCTGGCTGCACACCGGCCACTCGGCATCGCACGTGTCCTTGGCACGTCCGCCGATGAAGTCCGCGCGCCCACCTCCACAGCCCACGCCGAGCACCAGCGCCAGCACAGTTCCCATGATCACTTGGGTGCTTCTCGTGAACACTGTTACAAACCCAACCATCTTCTAAACCCTCACCCTGAGGAGAGAACGACGATGAGACTGCGTCACTTGTGGTTCCCCATCATCCTCCTGGCCATGGCCGGATGTGGAGACGATGGTGATGAAGTGCAGCTGGAGAAGGGCCCCTTCCTCTTCGTGGATCGCGAATCCATGGGCTTCGACCAGGAGTTTGGCAGCGGCACCTATGTGGGGGCCTCCACCTTCAACGCCCTCTACATCGAGAACCGGGGCGACGAGCCCCTGGACATCACCGAGGTCGTCAAGGCGGCACCGGCCGAGTTCACCATCCTGCTGCCCGACGAGCTCGCCAAAGGCCAGACGCTGCGGCTCGAGAGCCGCGCGCATGCCTCCATCCAGGTCCAGTTCAAGCCCACCAAGGTGCAGACCTATGACGGCAAGTTCACCATCAAGTCCACCGCCAAGAACGCGCCCGAGAAGGTCGTCCAACTGTCCGGCAAGGGCGTGACGCCTCCGCCCCCGTAGGCCTCGCCAGCCGGAAGAGAGGGCGGGCTCCTTCCGACCCGCCCTCTCGCAGCTCACGGCTGAAGGGTGAACCTGCAGCCCGAAGACCAGCCCGCCCCGCCGTCCGGCAGCGCTCCTCCATCCTGCTGCGGCGCGGGGCACATCTTGGTGCCTCCATCCGACGAGTAGCTCTGCGGGTAGTCCGTGTGGGCGCTGCGGACGGTGTAGTTCACGCGATCATAGGAGTCGCGCTCGACGGCGCTGACGTCCATGCGCAGGGAGCCGCCCTTGATGAAGCGTGGCTCCAGACAGCCGCAGGCGTAGGGCAGCACGGTGAAGGTGGTGGCGCCTCCCGATACCTGCTTCGAGTAGAGCGGCTGCAGTCCTGTGAGCGCGCCGCTGGGCGAGTGCCAGGCCCGCAGCGGGTCCGGCCGGTACGCCAGCGTCAGCGCCCCGCCGCGGCTGCCCGTGTTCACCGGCGTGCAGCCACCATCCGAGCGGCTCCCATCGCAGAAGGTGAGATCCAGCGCCAACCCGTGCGGCAGGCCACCGTCCGCCAGGTTCTGCACCGTCCACTGCAGCTCCCAGGTGCGGTCCAGGGGCTCCGCGCCCGGGGGAGGCAGCTCCAGGGTGACGCTGTCCACGTCCGAGGGGACGGCGTCATAGTCCGTGGGCCCGCGCACGCCACGGCCCTTGGTCCTGTCATCCGCCTGGAGGCGGCCGAAGCCATAGTTGAGCTGGCCGCTCAGCACCACGGCCCCGGAGGGCGGCGCCGGGAAGGTGGTGCTCGAGGAGTCATCCGCGAGCTGCACGGGGCCGCTCGACTCGGTGTCCGAGTCCGCCTGCCAGGACACCTGCAGCGAGTAGTTCCTGTCGTCCGCCCAGTCGGTGCTCTCGTCCTGGACGAGGAAGTAGTAGGTCACCGCGGACGTGTGCGCCGGCACGGGGATGGTGCCCTCGAAGTTGCGCAGGTTGGGGAAGTTCTCCGGCGCCTCCTCGCGCGAGGCTTGGAGGCACAGCGGCTCAGGCTGCGAGTTGTTGCAGTAGGCCTCCACCAGCCCCTTGGCGGAGGGCACCTCCGAGTAGCCCTTGGGGCAGGCCGTCACGTCCGCCTTGCAGTTCTGCCGGCGATCGGCCACCGCCGCGCCCTTCGTCACCTGGGTGAAGACACGCACCTCGCGATCCACCAGGCCGGGCAGCGGAGGGAAGCGGCCCCCTCCCGAGCCCTGCGTCAGCCGGTAGTACAGCACCGTGCCCTGAGTGCTGACGGGCACCGTCACCCCGTACCAGTCCGAGTCCGGCACGTAGCCCAGGCGTCCCGAGAACGACACGGAGCTGGGGGGCGCGGTGCCGAGCGACTGCACCACCGCCTTGGTGAGCGCGTCGTTGTCCCCGTTGCTGTCGTAGGAGTCCTCCTCGTCCATCACCCGCACCTCGACGGTGTATTGCGCCTCCTGCCGCAGATCTCCCTCGATGGGGTTGTTGTCTCCCGCGGGCCGGTACGCCTGGATGACCATCGTCCAGGTGCCGGCGCTGCGAATCTTGCGCGCCGAGGCCAGGTCCGTGGCGATGGTGGCGTTGCTCACGTGCCCCTCCACCTCCGCCGTGCCGTCCGGACGTACCAGCGTGTAGCCGAGCCGGTAGGGGGGAGCCGGCCGCAGCTCCGCCGCGGTCAGCCGCACGTACGCCACCTTGCCGGAGGGCACGGTGAAGGTGAAGCGGTCCACGTCATTCGTGGTGGCCAGGAAGCCGGTGCTGGTGGCCACCTCCACGCCGTTCTGCGGCTGGAGCGTGAGGGCCGTGGCCTGCGCCTGCGTGTCATTGGGCTCGTGGGTGTCCGGGTTGTCCTGCACGGACACCGTCAGCGAGTACGGCGAGCGCGCATCGAACTGGGGCCGGTTGGCGATGGCGGGCTTGTCCTCCACCAGCAGCAGCAGCTTCGCGTTGGGCTCGGTGAAGGGCAGGATGATGTCCACCGGCTTGGGCGCGCCCTGACCGTGGTTGTCCACCTTGAGCGCCAGCGAGCTCTGGCTGCCATCCGCGCGCAGCAGGTTCACCGACAGGTTCACCGCCGTGCTCTGCGCCTTGTAGCCCGCGTTGATGTGCAGCAGCGTGCGCGCGTTGGCGGTGGCGGGGATCTGCACGCTGTACCAATCCTGATCGCCCGCGGAGGAGATGTAGCGCTGCACCTCCTGCCCCAGCGTCAATTGGCAATCGGGTTGAGAGAGCGCCTCGTCCCGGTTGTTGCACAGGTCCGGAGGCAGCTCCTGGCCCGCATCCGGATCAGGGTCTCCTCCATCCCCGGAACAGGCAGCGAGGAGCAGCAGGGACGCGAGCGGGAGCAGGCGAGGAAGTCTGGACATGGTGAGGGTCTCGTGTGCCCCGGACGAAGCCGGGGCCGTGAGGTGCTCCATTCCCGGCAGGCCTCAGGGTGTCTGAAGCAAGTCGGGTCGGCCTGGGCACGTGGTGAGGAAGTCTTCCGGGTTCACGCGGATGAGGCCATCCACCGGCGACTTGATGCCGCCGATGGGGTAGCGCGCCCCCTGGTACCGGTAGAAGCGGGTGATGGTGCGCGCCGTGGGATCGTCCGCGGGGATCATCGACACGGAGAGCCAGAGATCGTTGTAGCCCGCGCCGCGCGTCACCGGCAGGCCGCCGTCCTCCAGCATGGGCACTCCGCCGTCCACGCCCGCATCGGCGTACTCGAGGATCGACGGCGCCAGCAGCACGTTGTCCACGCGGAAGTCGTAGCACTGGCTGCCCTTCTCGTCCGGCGGCCCGATGGCCTCCATGGAGTAGCGGTAGCCGTCCACGGACAGGTGGGAGATGTCCACGTCCACCGGGTTGGTGTGCAGGCGCAGCTCGGCGCGGCTGGAGAGCCCGTCGTTGTCCGGATCCTGCTCCAGATCGTTGCTGGAGCCCTGGGTGCCGCCGCGCCACTCCACCCCGTCCGGCACGCCGTCGCGGTCGCTGTCCACGAGGTTCGCGTTGGTGCCGATGAACTGCTCGTCGCAGTCCAGCAGCCCGTCACAGTCGCTGTCCACGCCGCGCAGCGCCGGAGGGCAGCCTGGATCCAGGCCTCCGCCGTCCGGATCCGCATACCCGATGGGGTTGAAGTCCACGCCCTGGGTCCTGAAGCGCACCTCCACGCCATCGCTGAAGCCGTCGCCGTCCGTGTCCACCATGTTGGGGTTGGTGGGGATCACCTCATTGATGTTGGGGTAGACGCCGCTCAACTCCTGCGCGTCCGTGAGCCCGTCTCCGTCCGTGTCCGCGGCGTCCTCCGGGCTACCCGGCGGCGCGGTGAAGTTGGAGGCGATCATCTCCTTGACGACGAAGGCCCGGCGCACCTGGCCGAAGCTGAAGTCCAGGAAGTTGATGGGCTCGTTGTTGCGGAAGTCCCGGAAGTTGCCGCCGCCCAGCTGGGACATCTTCTCCAGGCGGTCCGCGTCCTGGTTGATGAGGAGCAGCGGGCAGCCACCATCTCCCGACAAATCACACACCGAGCTGACCGGCTGCGCGGGATTGAAGACGTGCACGGTGTTGACGCGCACGTCCTCCACCAGATCCCTGAGCTGGCGGATGCGCACCACCGCGTCTCCCTGGAGCAGCTCGTCGTCCTGGTTGTTGGTGGGGTGGCCGTCCGACAGGAAGATGAGGTTGTAGCGCGCCTGGGCCACCGCCTCGGCACCGCCCGGGGCCGCGCGGCTCTTGGCGATGTCCCCGTTGATGAGCGAGTAGATGTCCGCCAGCGGCTTGACGAAGTCCGTCGAGTCGCGGTTCGGTGAGTTGTCCGGGTTGCGGAAGTTGAGGAGCTGGCGCGTCAGCGTCTGCTTCTGGACCTCCGTGAGCGTGGCCACCTGCGCGAAGCCGTCCATCCCGTTGGCGTCCTTGGTGAGGAACGCCGTGGTGCTGCCCGCGAAGAGCACCACCGCGATGAAGACCTCGGGGTCGGTGGGCAGGTTCTCGATGAGCTCGATGAGCGCGGTGGCCCGGGTGCCGTCCGGATCCGTCACCACCATGGACTGGCTGGCGTCCATGGCCACGACGATCTTGATGGGGCGGATCACCTCATTGGTGCCCACCGTGCAGAAGCTGCCCTGGAAGGCGACGGCGCGATCCACGGGCACCTGCTCGTCCCGCCGCTCGTCGTAGAGGTACGCATCCGAGCAGGCGGCGACGATGGCCACCGTCATCACCACCAGCGCAGCCGCGAGGCCGGCCTTGCGATTCACGGCGTGGCCCCCGGCGCGTCACCGACGCAGTGTTGCATGTACTCACTCATCTCGTTGAGGTCCGGAGGCCGGCGGAAGTCGCCATTCTCCAGGGTCAGGTCAGGCCCCAGCGGCACGCGGAGGCTGGGTGGAGCGTACTGCGCCCACGCGCAGGCCGCGCGCCACACGCCGTAGTCGGTGGACACGCCGCTCTCGGGGGCCTCGGCGAACCACACCTTGAAGAGGTTGTAGCCCTGCTGCATGCCCGAACGGTTGGGCGGCGTCACCATCTGCAGGTTGGACACGCTGAAATCATAGCAGGTGCTGCCATTGCCCAGCTTCTCGGCCACCGTCACCGAGTACTGGTAGCCGTAGCGCTCGAAGAAGTCCTTGTCCCGCCGTGTCGGATCGCTGCCCGCGCGCAGCTCTTGATCATCCGGCAGCCCGTCTCCGTCCGTGTCGATGCCCGACACGTTCGGCTCGCGCGCATCCAGCCCGTAGCGGGCCTCCATCGCGTCCGGTACGCCGTCACCGTCGCTGTCGATGATGCCGGCGCGCGTCTGCAGGTAGTTCTCCGCGTACTGGGACAGGCCATCGCCGTCCGTGTCGCGGCACACGCAGTCCTTCGACAGCGGCGAGTCCGGGTCGCACCCGCGCGCGTCCTTGTCATTGGCCGGCTTGAAGCCCTGGTCCTTGCGGCGCTCCTCGAAGCCGTCGTCCAGGCAGTCCCCATCGCTGTCCTCGATGAAGGAGTTGGTCTGCAGCTTGAAGGTGTTGTCCACCGTGTCCGGCAGCCCGTCTCCGTCCGAGTCCACCTCACGGCCATTCACCCCGGGCACAGAGCTGAGCGACTGCACCATGAGCGTCTTGATGACGTTGCGCGAGGCGAAGGACGAGTAGTCCAGCGCGCCCAGACCCATGTTGTTGATCTCGGCCGTGTCGTTGAACTCCTGGTACACGCCGTTGCCTATCTCCGCGAAGCGCTGCAGCAGCCACGAGGCGATCTTCTTGGCCGCCTGCGGGTACTCGCCCGGCGGCACGCCCGGGTAGGTGCCGTAGAGATCCTGGCAGATGGGGCCGCACAGCCTCACCGCCTGCTGGTTGAAGAGCAGCACGGTGTGCATGCGGATGTCGCCCACGTTGTACTGGTCCTTCAACTCCATCAGCCGGCGCACGTAGCTGAAGAGCTGGTAGTTCTGGTTGCGGTCCGTGCCGACCTCGAAGCCCTCGATGTTGTCGGGCGAGTCCGGATCCAGCAGGTTGCAGAACTCCACCGCGCTGGAGGAGTCCGACCACGTCAAGTCCGGGTTGTTCGGGTCCGCGTAGACGGTGAGGTTGTCGTTGGCCGAGCAGCGCGGGTACGGGGTGCCGTCCGTGAGGAAGACGACCACGTAGCGGGTGCGCGGAAGCACCTCGGGGTTGCTCTGCGACAGCGCGGTGATGTCGCTGGCGATGAGGCTGTAGGCGTAGGAGATGGCGCCTTGGTAGTCGGTGCCCTTGCCCAACTGGGCCTGCAGGCCACCGATGTACGTATCCAGCGTGGTGTCAGGCCGGGCGAAGCGGCTGCCGGTGGCTGCCGGAGGCCACACGTTCTTCACGTTGGTCTCGAAGGGCACCACGGACATCTGCACGTTGGGCTGCTCGCGGAACTGCGCCACCAGCTTGCGCAGCGCTCTCACGCGCGCCGGCTCGGTGACGCCGGGGGGCACGACGACGGCCACCTGCTCGCAGAAGCCGGTGCCCTCCTGCGAGCCGGGCGGATCCGACACGCACATGCTGCCGGACTGGTCGATGACGAGCACCACCTTCACCGGGAAGCCCGAGGGGTTCGCCGGGGCGGTGCAGACACGGCCCTTCAAGGTGAGCCGATCATCCAGCAGCTTCTGCTCCTGGACGAGCGGTTCCACCAGTGTATCGGTACAGGCTGCCAGAGACGCGGCCAGGAGGCCCGCTGCCATCAGCATCCGAGGGTTGGGGTGCATGGAAACGGACCTCCTGTGACGCATCGACGAGATGAGACTCTACTCCGTCCGGCGGCGGCGCAGCAGCATGCTGAGGAGCGCGGCGCCCAGCGCCACGCCACCCGCGGTGCCCGGCATCGCGGAGCAGTTGCTGGCGTTGCCGTCGCCCACCGCCAGCTTCAGGCTGGAGACGGACTCACGCTGCTCCGGGTACGCGCGGTCCGCGAAGGCCAGCTTCGCCTGGACCTGGAGATCATACGCGCCGTCCGCGTCCGCGGTGAACGTCGGCACGTTGCCATCCACGTAGGCGTACTCCCAGTGACGGCTGTTGGTCACCGCGCCCTTGGGGTTCTCCACCACGGCCTTGGAGCCGGAGGGACGACCCTTCACCGTCCAGGTGTACTCGATGGCCGCGCCGTTGCGGTTGGCGAACAGCGGCAGGCGCACCTGATCGCCCTTCTTCAGGCTCAGCTGGCCACCACCGGACACGGTGAAGGGGCCCTTCGGATCCAGGCAGTCGCTCGGGTTCTCCTTGTTCACCACGACGCAGTACTTGGAGTCGCACGCGTCACCCACGCCGTCACCGTCGTCGTCCAGCTGGTCGCGGTTGGCCTTGTCCACGCAGTTGTCCAGCGGCTGGCCATCCGGGCCCTTGTTCAGCACGCCGTCATCGTCGATGTCCGCGTCGCACACGTCGCCGAGCAGATCGTTGTCCGTGTTCTTCTGATCCGGGTTGGCGATGTCCGGGCAGTTGTCGCTGCTGTCGGCGACGTTGTCCCCGTCCTTGTCCACGCGGCACAGCGCGGAATTCTGGGGCATGACCTGATCCGGGTTGGGGATGCGCGGGCAGTTGTCCGAGCCGTCCGGAACGCCGTCGTTGTCATCGTCCAGGTCGCACACGTCACCCTGGGCGTCGCCGTCCACGTTGCTCTGGTCCTTGTTGGGCACCAGGGCGCAGTTGTCCGAGGCGTTGGGGATGGAGTCGTTGTCCGCGTCTCCGTCGCAGTCATCGCCCTGGCCGTCGCCGTCCGCGTCGCGCTGCTGGAAGTTGGAGAGCGCCGAGCAGTTGTCGCAGACATCGCCCACGCCATCGCCGTCGGTGTCCGCCTGGTCGCGGTTGGAGGCGAACGGGCAGTTGTCCTTGTCATCCGCCTTGCCGTCACCGTCCGCGTCATCGGTGTAGGCCAGCGTCACGCCGTCATCGGTGTAGGCCACCCACACGGAGCAGCCGCAGCCGCAGCCGCAGCCACCGCCCTCCTCCTTGGGTCTGCCGCAGCTGCTGCCGAGGCACTCCGGGTTATCGGTTGAGTTGGTCTGCGCCTGGGCAGGCACAGCAGTGAGAAGGAAGAGAGCCCCGAGGGCCGCAACTTGGGCAAAGCGGATACGCGTCATGACAACTCCTTTCGCGCTAGGCCTCATAGCAAGAGCCGATCCGTTCACCGGGCAACGGTCGCTGTCAGGAAATTCAGGGATTTGCACGGAAGCTTCATCGTGGGGGCCGAGGGGTGTGGGGGGCAGACCCCAGCGACAGCGTGGAGTCTACCCCTCACTCGAGGGTGGGATCAGACAGATCAGGTTCCGAGGATGAAGGCGTTCGGATCCAAAGAGCGGGCGCCCGCGGGCTGCTTTCCCTTGTCCTCGGAGTAGCGCAGCTGATCATCGACGTAGAGCGAGCCGACGCCCGCGCCGCGCGGATCATTGTCCCGGCCCACCTGCATGTAGAAGTAGATGTCGTTCTGCCCGGCGGGGATCGTCACGCCTGGGAAGAGCGGATGGGGGTGCTCCAGGGTGGGAACGACGGTGATGTTCTCCGCGCGCACCTTGTAGCAGGCGCGCCCATCCGGAGTGGGCTCGGTGAGCTCGAGCGAATAGCCGTAGCCGCGCTCGGCCTGGAAGGCGATGTCGGCGCTGAGTGGATCCGAGTGGACGATGGCCTCGTCGATGTTGGAGACGCCATCGCGGTCGGTGTCGAGCAGGTCCTCGGGGACGAGTGGGTTGGTGTGGCCGAGCGCCTCCACGAGGTCTGGCAGGCCGTCCGCGTCGGTGTCTCCCATGCACGGGTTGGTGCCGAGCACGCGCTCCTCGCAGGTGTTGAGACGGTCTCCATCGTCATCCAGCGAGACGTTGCAGCCGTTGATGATGTTGACGGTGAGCGGATCCAGGCCCATGCGCAGCTCGATGCCATCCATGAGGCCGTCGCCGTCGGTATCCGCCTGGCGGGGATCCAGGCCCAGCCCCTCCTCGTCCTTGTCGGGCAGGCCGTCGCCGTCGCTGTCGGTGAGAATCTCCCCGTTGCGCACCTGGACGTTGCGGTTGAAGGCCACGAAGCGCTTGAGGATGAGCTGCGTCTGGAGCGAGGAGTAGTTGATGTTAGCGAGCACGTCGCGCAGGCCCTCGGGGTCCGTCTCGATGGGCTTGGTGCCTCCGGCGTTGGCGATGGCGGCCACATGGTTGCGCGTGGCCTCATCCGGCACGGAGCGCACATAGACGGGCTGCACCACCACCTCGCCGGCGTTGAACTGCTGGACGAGGTTCTTCACTTCGCCGGTGACGACCGTCAGCTCGCACTGGCTGCACGACTCGGAGCTGGCGAGCTTGGCGCAGTTCGCGTCGATGCCCACGTTGATGTCGTCCCGGGCACAGCTGAGGTCCGCGTTGGTGATGACGAGGACGACCATGTAGCGGGTGCGACCGACGGCGCCTCGGCAGGACGTCTGCATGTCACCGGCGAGGATGCTCTTGGAGAGCCGGAGCGCGGAGCGGATGCTCATGGGCCCCGTCTCCTGGTAGCTGGCGTATCGGGCCAGGGCGGACTGGAAGGTAGCCGCGTCCACGAAGCTGCCCTGGATGCCGGTGGCCACGGTGTGGAAGGCAATGAGGGAGAAGGTGATGAAGGGGCCGGAGAAGCGGCTGCTGAGCGTGCCGAGCGCGTCCGTGGCGTAGCCCACGACCTCCGAGGGGACACCCTCCCCTCCCGCGAGCGCGAAGACGACCTTCACCGGGAAGGCATCGCCGCCGGCCAGGGGGATGCAGACCTCGCCCGAGTAATCCGCGCGATCCTTTCCACTGGGGCCTCGGCCATCGAGCGCGTAGAGGCCCGCGTCGGAGCACGAGAGAAGCTGGAGGGGAACGAGGAGCCAGATCAACCGGAAGAGGGAGCGCATCAACCGCTCATTGTAGAGCGCAGGCACTGGGAGAGTTTCAAGCTTCTCCAGGGTAGGTGAAGGCGGATCCGCCCCACGGTCTCGCCGGGGAGGAATCTTCCACCTGGGCCTTCGCACCAGCAGAGCGCCGTAACGTGAGGAAGTTGCTCACCGGGAGCGCTTGGGTGGCCCATGCTCGAGTTCCTGGACGATGGCCGCCAGATCATCCTGCTCCTCCTGGATGACGAAGACGCCATCCTCCGCCTGGGACGAGGCAGGGGCCTCGGTGTGAGGAGCATGCCTGGGCTTGGGAGCGGGAACGGGAGCGGGAGTGGCTCGCTCGACGGGCCTGGGCCGCGCTGGCCGCGCACCCTGGAGCTCTGGGGGTGGCGCGGGAGGAGGTGCGGCGATGTCCTCCTCGGCGGCGGTGGGAAGGACCCAATCCGTCTTCCGGTTCAGCCACTCGGCGTAGCGAGAGAAGGTCCAGCAGCCGTCAGCGGCACCGGTCTCGATGGCCGAGGGGAGCTTGAAGAACTGTCCCTGGCGGACGAGGCTCTTCACCGGAGTGCTGCCGGTGAGGATCTCGCACTCGGGCACGCGGATGCCGAGCTCGGAGCGGAAACGGAGGCGCTGACACACCACGCCGACCAGGCAGTCCGCGAGCTGCATGCAGACGGAGTTCTGCTGCTCGGGAGGAAAGGCGGCCACCACGCGCTGGAGGGCCTCGGTGGTGCTGGCGGAGTGAACCGTGGCGAGCACGAGGTGCCCCGTCTCCGCGGCGCTCAGCGTCAGGCGCATCACCTCCGGCTCTCGCATCTCGCCCACCATGAGGACGTCCGGGTCCTCACGGAGCGCGTCGAGGAGTGCCTGGGTGAAAGAGGGTGTGTCGCGGCCCACCTCGCGCTGGCGGATGAAGGACTTGCGCGGCGCGAGCGAGTACTCGATGGGGCTCTCCACGGTGATGATGTGGCGGGCCTCGCTGAGGTTGATCTCCTGCAGCAGCGCCGCGAGCGTGGACGTCTTACCGGAGCCAGTGGGGCCGCTGAGGAGGATGAGCCCATGGGAGGACTCGACGAGGCGGCGCAGATCCGGATGGAGGTTCAGCTTCTTCAGCGTGGCCTGGGAGGACGACAGGAGTCGGATGGCGAAACCCACGCCTCGCGCGCTGCGCAGCACGTTGATGCGGCAGCGCTGGCCCTCCACGGTGCGG
The DNA here is from genome assembly GCF_020103695.1 of Hyalangium versicolor. Lineage (GTDB taxonomy): Bacteria > Myxococcota > Myxococcia > Myxococcales > Myxococcaceae > Hyalangium > Hyalangium versicolor. The sequence goes on along the minus strand of NZ_JAHXBF010000030.1, from coordinate 74,408 downwards.
GAGAAATCGTGCGAGCAGCGCTCCAGGAACTCGTCCCAGCCAGAGTCCCCGAGCAGCTCACGAGCCAGGGCGGTGAGCGAGGAGGCGGGCACGGGCTCGCCCACGAGCCGCAACTCGCCCCGAACCCGGAGTGCCATGGGCATTCCGCCCTCGAGATGGACGTCGCTCGCCCCCTGCTCACGGGCGACGCGGATGATGGATTCGATTCCCAAGCGTGTCTCCTCGCATCCCAGCGGCGGCAATCAGCATGCCACGAGCGCCCCGAGCGGAGACGCGCTGCCGGTGGGCTCGAGAGCGTCGAGATGACACAAGGGTGCACGGGAGCTGGGACACTTTGTCCGATGGGAGCCAGTCCCTATCTCCCGGGCACGAACGACGAGCCTGCGGAGATGGCCACCCTCATGACGATCCGTCGAGAGGACACGGGTTTGAGCTGCTCGAAGAGCCTTGGACGATGTCGTCGGATGTTGAATCTCCTGCGTCCAACGAGCCTTGAGCATCCAGAAAGAAGGGCTCTGCCAGAGCGAGCCCCAGCGTTGGAGGAATGGCTCCTCGACCAGAGAACACTCTGCTGACGGAACGGGCCCTGGATTTGGTTGAGCACCTGGGCTCGCTGGAACGAGCGTGGGGTTCACTCGGCCCGGCTGCCATTTGCGGCCCCACAGGCAAGCAAGAACCCGGTGTGGAACCCGCATCGGGCGCCTGCTCTTGGGACGAGAGCATCCCTGTCGGCCGCACCTCTTGCGAACTGGTATGACAGGCATACCAGTCGGCGGCGGTCTCGCCCGACAGGGGCACCTCCTCGGGAGCGGCGGCGGGCACGGGCGCCGGGGCCTCATCGCGAACAGGAGCCAGGTGGTCGAGCAGCGGCCCATCCACCGCCTTCAGCAGTGCCGGCAGCTCCCGACGCACCAACTGGGCGTCGCGGTCGACCAACGCGTCGAACACGAACATGGCCCATTCACGGACAGCCTCCGCTTGCAGGGCGGGTAGCACGCTCTCGGCCACGCCCCAGAAGGCCTTCTCCAACGTGACGATGAGCAGCATGTGGCCGGGGCGGTCTGCGGCTCGGGCCGCCAGCCTCAGCAGTTCGAACTCTCGCTGCGCCCACCTTCGGGGCTCCTCCTGCCAGCGCGCGTCGTCTCTGAGCGCAAAGCTGGCATCCTTGAGAAGCTCCAGGTCTTGCGGGCTGGCATGTTCGCAGCAGGCCGCCAGCAACTCCACCGTCTCCTCTCGTTTTAGAGAGAAGAAGCCCTCGAGCAGATAGCGGCGGTCCAGGTCCGTGCGCCCCTCTGGGAGCAAGAGTTTCAGGCTCTCCAGGGACAGGGCCTCACCGAGGCCCACCGTGCGACTCTGGCGCCCAGGGTGCTGGACGATGAGTCCTCGGGCAGCAAGCCCCCGGAGTGCACCTCGAATGGTGGTGCGCGAAACTCCGTAGCGTTTGGCCATCACGCGCTCTGAAGGGAGCGTGTCCTTGGGCATATGGCCCAGCGCAATCACCCGCTCCAACTGCTCCGATACCCGTGCCACGAGCCCCTTGTGTTCCATCCCCGCCACCCTCCTCATCGAAAGCCTCTGCCATCCAAGCAGATGGGTCTGACATCGAATGCGGGACGCGAAGACAGGTTCAACGTGCCCGGAGAAAGAAGGCCAGTGTCATCCCCGCGGTGAGGAGGATGACTCCTCGGCGGAGCCACTGTGGCTCGAGCCACCGAGCAAGGTGTGCGCCGGCATACCCTCCCAGTGCCGCGGCGATCAGCATGGCGAGCGTCTCCTTCCACCACACCTGACGCGCGGCGATGAAACACAGCACCGCGATCGCATTGGTCGCGGCAACCAGCAGGGTCTTGGGCGGATTCATCGCTTTGATATCGACGGCGCTCAGCAGACTCCAGGTGGCCATCATCATGATGCCGACCGCCCCACCGAAGTAGCCGCCATAGACCGCAAGCAGGAACTGCGCGAGGAGCAGTGCCCTCGGTCCGATATGGAAGAGGCGGCGCAGTGCCAACCCCGCCTGCTGCCCGAATGCGAAAGAGAGCGTCGCCAGGAGCAGCAGCCAGGGAAGGATCGCATCGAACAGCGTCGACGGCGTGGCGAGCAACAGGGCAGCTCCCACGGCACCGCCCACCAGACTCACCGGCAGCAGACTTTGGAGCGCCACGAACCTGGTGTCGGCCAGCTCCCGGCGATAGGCCCATGTGCTGGCGAGACTCGCGGGAAAGAGCGCGACGGCGCTGGATGCATTCGCGCCAACCGAAGGCAGTCCGGCGAGGATGAGCGCGGGGAGCGTCACGAAAGAACCGCCACCCGCGACAGCGTTCATCGCCCCCGCGAGAAATCCTGCTCCTGCCAGCAGCCACACCGCCTGGTTCATCCCGTGACCTTGACCCCACATTCTCGCAGCGACAATGTGGAAGGCGCGAAGGCAGCCTTCGGGCAGTCCGAAGGCTGACCCCATGCCACGGGTACGAAGGATGAGCTTCGATCTCACGGATCTCTCGCTATTCCTCCACGTCACCGAGACCGGCAGCATCACGCGTGGCGCGGCGCGCGCGCACCTTGCGCTTCCCTCGGCCAGCGAACGCATCCGCGGCATGGAGGAGACCCTGGGCGTGCAACTCCTGGAGCGTGGCCGCCGCGGCGTGCACCAGACACCCGCGGGCCGCGCGCTGGCGCATCACGCGCGCGTCGTGCTGCAACAGATCGATCGGCTACGTGCCGAGCTTGGAGACTATGCGCACGGGCTCAAGGGCCATGTGCGGCTCCTGGCCAACACCTCGGCTGTCAGCGAGTTCCTTCCAGAGGTGCTCGGCACCTTTCTCACCGCGCATCCCAGCATTGATGTCGATCTCGAAGAGAAGCTCAGCTTTGAGATCGTCCAGGCGATCGCCGAGGGCCGTGCGGAGCTCGGCATCGTCGCGAACACGGTCGATCTCGGAGTGCTTCAGACCTTTCCCTTCCGCCACGACACCCTGGTGGCTGTGACAGCGCGCGAACACAGGCTGGCCGGCCAGCGCCAGGTTGGCTTCGCCGAGCTACTCGCCGAGCCCTTCATCGGCCTGGGAGAGGGCAGCGCCTTGCAGGAACACCTCGCCGGGCACGCCGCGCGGCTCGGACGGAGGCTCAACTACCGTGTACGGCTCAGGAGCTTCGATGCCGTCTGCCGCCTGGTCGAGCGCGGCGTCGGCATCAGCGTCATGCCAGAGGCCGCTGCTCGACGCTGCCAACGCTCGATGGCCATCCGTCGGCTCTCCCTCAACGAACCCTGGGCGCAGCGAGACCTGCTGATCTGCGTGCGCGACCCGCAGGCGCTCTCCATACCTGCTCGCCTGCTGATGGATGCGCTTCGCCCAGCATCACCGAAGACGCCCTCAGGCTGATGGGCCATGACTTACGGCAGGACGCCCTCTGCCGCGCACCTCCGGCTGGGGCGCTGCCTACAGTGTGAGTAGGAAGGCGAGCAGGTCGTCTTTCTCCTGGGGCGTGAGGACCTGGGCGTTCCCATGCTGGGGCCCGGCACTCTCGATCACCGCGCGCAGTGGGAAGCGCGTCCCCACGATCAGCCGATCCTCCTTCACCTCGTACCCTGCCGTCGCGCTCGTGAGCATGGGCCAGACATCCCAGGCTCCGATGAGCGCGGGCGGCGCGGCTCCCGGCACGCGGTCCTGCTGATCCGTGCGCAGCGGCAGCGAGATGGGCGTGCCCACCTCCAGGTACTGGCCTCGCGTCTGTGGATCCTGGTCCATCGTGTAGAGCGGGGCTGGATGGCAGGCCACGCACCCTCCCTTGCCCTCGAAGAGCCCCCTGCCCTCCCCCGGCCTCCCCGTGTGCCCATCCGGCAGCGCGAGCGTCTCCGGCGGTGCTCCATCCTCGCCTCGGAAAGGGTTGGGCAGCGTCGGCACCAGCGAGGAGTAGAGCGTCAACACCTCGACCTCGGTGTCCGTGAGCGGTGGGTTCTGGTAGCGGTTCCGCGCTCCCACCGTCTTGATCGTCTCCGCGATGCTGTGCGTACTCGCGGGCGTGAAGTACGGCGGCGTATCCCGGCTCCCTCTCACCGTGGTGGAACGGTAGATGCGCATCGGCCTCGTCTTCTCGAAGAAGACGCCTTCCGTGTGCCCCTCCAGGTGGCACGCATCACAGCTCATCGCCGTGCGTCCCATGTCCGCGAAGTAGAGAACCTGCCCGAGCCGCCGCTTGGCCTGCGCGCGCATCTCCGTCACCGGCCACTGGCGCACCACCCGCGCCTGGCCCGACCGCGCTTGCGCCACGTCCACCACCGCCACCGTTCCCGTGTGCCGGTTGAGCACGTACAGGGTGTGCCCATCCGGTGCCAGCGCCAACGATCGCGGCCCCGAGTGCAGCTCCACCCCAGCCCGCCCCTCCTTGCCATAGTCCTCGTCCGGACGCGCCCTCGGCGTCTTCTCCGGCAGCGGGATGGGCAGGTCCTGGAGCAGCGCCTTGCGCGCCCCCACATCGCTCTCCACCAGCTTCCGTGCGTCCACCACCCGCACCAAGCCCAGCCCGATGTCCGCCACGTAGAGCAACCCCGCCGCCTCATCCACCACCAGCCCCTCCGTCACTCCCGCTCCGAAACCCCGGTGGCGCACCACCTGGCCTCGCTCCGGATCCAGCACGCCCACACCGCCGTTGGCGCTCACCTCCATGCGCTCGGCGTTCGGCCCCACGTTCGGCCCCGTGCTGGAGAAGAAGAGGCGTCCCAGCCGCTCGCTCCCCACCAGCGCACGGGGCGCCTTGCCGCCCATCACCTGCTTCGAGAAGCGCTCCGTCCCGCCTCCCACGATGGAGACTCCTGGCCCCGGTACCAGTGTCGATACCAGCCCCCCATCCGACTGGCGCAGCAGCTCCACCTGGCCCGTCTGCAGACTGCCCACCGCGAGCAGCCCCTTCCACGACGCGAGCGCACGCGGGTTCGGATCCACCGCCGTCACCCACCGCTCCTTCCCATCCGCCAGCGACAGCGCCCGCACCGTGTCCCTCACCTGCTCCGCCACGAACGCCACCTCGCCTCGCGCATCCACCACCAACCCCATGGCTCCAGCGGGCGCCGGCAGCACCCGAGGCGCACTCCCAGGAGCGTCCAGCGCGTACAGGCGCAGCTCCGCGCTGAACCGGTGAGCCACCGCGAGCCACGGCCGGCCCTCCCCGTCCTTATATGTAGCGATCGCGCTCGGCCCGTCCGCCGTGGCCAGCGCCGTCACCCGTCCCGTCTCCACCTCCAGCGAAAACACCGTGTCCGTCGGCGGCGAGGCGATGAACGCCGTCCGTCCATCCGGAGAGAGCGCCAGCGCGAACAGATCCGGGAACGCCGTGTCGTTCACCACGTCCAGCCGGGCCTCACCCTCCGGGACAGGTCTCCCTGCCACCCCGACCAGCCGCACCGTCACGCTCGCGACCGGAAGCTCCGGAGAGAGCTCCACGCCCGCCGGCAGCCGCGCGTACGCATGCGTCGCATCCACCACCTTCAGCGCCAGCTCGCGCGACACAGGGGGTCCCAGCGCCAGGCGCATCCCCTCCTCGAGCCCCTCGCCGTACACCGCCAGCGGCTCCGAGGTCTGGTTGCTCGTCAGTTTCGGTCCCACCGCCCGCAGCTTCGCGACAGGTCCCACCGGCGCCTCGGGAGGCGCCACCGACGGCTCATGCGAGCGCGTACGCGCGATGAAGAGCGCCACCACGCCCAGGCACAACGCCAATGCCACCACCACCGTGAGGGTGTGTTTCATGGATGTTGCTACCCGTCAAAAGAGGAGTTGCACTCTAGCTTTCCAGCACGCCCATACCCCCATGTTCCAAAGGTCAGTGCAGGTGTGGTCCACATCCCCCAACTGGGGTGGACTGATCCCCACACTGCTTGCTCGCTCGCATGGGAACCTCTGAAGCGCGTGCGTTGACAGAGCGGTACAATCATCGCTTAACCTGGAACTCCGATGCGACGCTTCCTCCTTGGTTCTCTCGTCGCCAGCCTCCTTGGCATCGCGCCTCTCCCTCTCGTCGGCTCGGAGGCATGGGCGCAGCGCGGACGCGCGGCTCGTGCCGCGCCGAAGGGCAAAGCCAAGAAAGCTGCGCCATCGAAATCTGTCTCCAAACCCGAGCCCAAGACGGATCCGGCTCCCGCCCCCGCGGATCCCGTCACAGGCGAGGCCTCGTCCGGTGCCTCCGCCTCGGCGCCACCGCCCAGCCGCGGGCCCTCGCGCATCGACTTCGATGACCGCCTCATCCAGGGCCAGACCAACAAGTCCGGCGCTGTCTACCTCTACGACCGCAAGGAACTGAAGACGCGGTCGATGATCAAGGAGCGGGAAAGCTTCCGCTCCGAAACCCTCTCCACCGTCTACGACCAGTAGGGCTCCGCCCACTGCCCTCGAACGGGAGTATCCCCGTGAGCGCTCAGCCCTCTGTCCTCCAGGTCGTCATCCTCCGCGACGGGCTCCTCGTCGGTACGGAGGTCTTCGTCCCCGGCACCTATGCCGTCGGCTCCGATCCGTCCTCGGATCTGCGGCTGGATGATCCCTCCATCGATCCACGCCACGCGCTGCTGTACTTCCAGAACGGCCGCTCGGCCATTCAGGACGCGGGCTCCAACGGCGGCGTCTACGTCAACGGCCACCGCGTCACCGCGTGCGAGATCCGCTCCGTGGACGAGGTGCTGTGTGGCCCCTTCGTCCTGAAGACGCGCGTGCTCTCGCAGAAGCCCGCCGAGAAGCCGCCTCCGTCTCCCGAGATGGCCGCCCTGCTCGGCGGCGCGTCCGCACCCATCGCGCAGCATCCGCCGGCCGCCGTCCACCCGCTGCGCCCCGGCCAGCAGGCGACGATGCCCGCGCGCGCCTCGCTGTCGTCGCTGCCGGCCGTCCAGGAGCCGGCACCGGGTGAAGTGCCCATCGCCACCGTCGCCACCGGGTACGCGCCCCAGAGCGCCCCCCGAGGCCCGGCGCCCCAGGCCGCCGTCGTCCCCATCGCTCAGCCCGTGCCCCAGCGTGGCCCGCCTGTCGCGGCTTCTCGCGGAGGCCCCGCCGTCGCCCACGCCCAGCCGCCCATGCCCGCGGTAGTGCCCGTGCAGCCCGCACCGGCCGTGCCCGTGCCCGCGAACACGGTGCCCTCCGCCCGCCGCCGCGCCACCCAGGATGTGATCCCCGCGGCGGAGCCCAGCCCCGGCATCCACCTGGCGGATGATCTCTTCAACGATCTGCTGCCCACGCCGGAGCCGTCTCCCGAGGACGAGGCTCCCCTCGAGCTGGACCTTCCCAAGCAGCCGCAGGCCCCTGCCGCCCGAGCCGCTCCCGCCCCCCGCGTGGCCCAGGCCCCCGTGGCCCGGCCCGCCCCCCAGCTCGCGCACAGCGCCGCCGGGGAGGTGCCGGATCCGCCTCGCCCCACGAATGCCCCGAAGCTGGGGCCCGGCAAGGGCGCTGCCCAGCTCTACCTGGAGCTCTATTGGGGCGGCATCCGCCGCGACGCGCGCCGCTACAGCGGTGGCAAGGAGCCCTTCAAGGCATCCACCGATGAGAAGACCGGCATGCCGCTGTGGGGCTTCTCGGTGCCCGAGGAGGGCTTCACGCTCGCCGAGTCCCTCAACGGCGCCTACCGCCTCTACGTCCCGCCGGGCTCCACGGTGGAGAAGGCCAACTCGGGTGCCCGTTACCAGGCCGTCCAGGCCAACGCGCTCGAGGCGGACGGCACCCGCCGCTTCATCACCCTGCGAGACGGCACCGCCGCCCGCGTGAGCCAGGGGCATATGTCCCTGGTGGCCTACGCCGCGCCCAAGCCGGACAAGGTGTGGGTCAACCCGCTCTCGGGCCTGCCCTGGCTGGCGCTGGTCTGCCTCTTCCTTTTCGGTGGAGCCTTCGGCGCCTTCGTGGTGCTCAAGCCCCAGATGCCCGAGTCCCCGGACTTCCAGCAGAAGAACCTCCCGCCCGTCGCCCTGCGCCTGCTGGCGCCGGAGCCGAAGAAGAAGGAGGAGGCGAAGAAGAAGCTCGAGGCCATCAAGGAGAAGGCCCCCAAGCCCGAGAAGAAGGTGGAGAAGGTCGCCGAGAAGCCCACGCCCAAGCCCGTGGAGAAGACGCCTCCGCCCAAGGAGAAGGAAGTCGCCCCTCCTCCGCCCGAGTCCAAGGCCCTCAAGGCCCTGGCGAAGCTGTCGGCCGCCGGCCCCGCCACCAATGACGTGCTGGCCGCGGTGGACAAGCTGGGCAGTGGCCCCGGCTCCAAGAACGTGAAGACGTCCAACTACAAGCTGTCCGGCCTCATCGGAAAGGCGCCCATCGCCAACGCGGGCCTGGGCACCTTCGGCCTGGGCGGCGGTGGTAAGGGCGGCGGCGCCACGCTCGGCGCGGAGCTGCTGCGCGGCAAGGGCGGCGGAGGCATTGGCGCCCTGGGTGCAGGCGGCGTGGGCAAGGGCCAGGTCGGCGGCACGGTGACGCGCGCCACCTCGCGCAGCGTCGCCACGACGCAGGGCACCATCGACCGCGAGGCCGTGGCCAAGGTCATCAATAGCCACCTCCAGGAAGTCTACGCGTGCTACGAGCGCGCCCTGCTCAAGGACACAGGACTCGCTGGCAAGGTGGTGCTCGAATGGACGATCGGCGGCAGCGGGAGCGTGGTGGCAGCCAAGACCAAGTCCTCCACCCTGCGCAACGGCACCGTCGAGGCCTGTATCCTCAGCAACCTGAAGAAATGGAACTTCCCCGCCCCCAAGGGCGGCGTCGTCATCATCAGCTACCCGTTCATCTTCAACTCGGTCGGCTACTGATGCGGATCCCCTCCGCCTCGAGCCGTCCTCACGACCGGACAGTCCCCATCGTGCGATACGCCCTGCTCCTGCTCCTCTCCCTGGCTCCTGGCCTCGCGCTCGCGCAGGCCGAGGTGCTCGAGAATCCTGGTACCACCTCGGCCGTGCAAGACCGGCTGTACCAGATGAACCACGAGCTGACGCTCGGCATCGGCGCGCTGCCCGCGGACGCCTTCTACAAGGGCTACATCGCCGCGCTCAGCTACACGTACCACTTCAGCGACAACTTCGCGTGGCAGGTGGGCCGAGGCGCCTACAGCTACAACGTGGAGACGAGCCTGCGCCGCCAGCTCGAGCGCGACTTCGGCGTGGCGCCCACCAGCAGCGCCCACGAGGACGAAGTGCAGTGGATGGTGGGCTCGGACATCGTGTGGAGCCCCATCTACGGGAAGACTTCCATCCTCAACAGCAAGGTGCTGCACTTCGAGGCCTTCCTGCTGGGCGGCGCCACCGTCTTCAAGCTCAACCGCGAGGGAGGCGGCTTCCGACCCGCCGCCAACGTGGGCGTGGGCATGCGCGTCTTCAAGAGCAACCACATCTCCTTCCGGCTGGATGTGACGAACAACGTCCTGTTCGCCGCGCCCTCCCGCATCATCAACGTCCCCACCGTCCAGCTCGCGACCGCGTTCAACTTCGGCGCCACGGAATGATGCCCCGCCAACTGCTCGCCGCGCTCTCGAGCGCCGCGCTCCTCGTCCTCCCTGTCACGTCCCGGGCTGGCGCCAATCCCCCCACGCCCGCACGTGCCCCCGCGCCCAGCACTGGCGCTCCGGCTCCCGCCGCGCCCGCTCCGGCCCCCGCCGCGAGCACCGCCGCGCCTGCTCCGGCTCCCGCCGCCAACACCGGCACGCCTCCGGCCCCCGGGGATGCCAGCAAGGCCCCGCCCGCCGAGGGCGAGGCCGCCGCGAAGAAGCCCGAAGAGGCGGCCCCTCCCCCGGCTCCGGAGAAGGTGGATCCGAAGGTCTTCGATGAGGCCCTCTCGGACTACTTCAACGGGAATCCGCGCGCCGCCGCCGGGCCGCTGTACGCCTGGCTGTCCGCCGCGCCCAAGACGGACGACAACTACGCCTGGGCGCAGTACTTCCTGGCGCGCAGCCTGATCGATCTCGGCCTCACGCATGCCGGCGCCGTGTACCTGGCCCGCATCGCCCGTGAGCGCACCAACCCCAACGTGCTGCCCCGCGCCCTCGAGTCCCTCAAGGACCTGACGGACAAGCCGCACGACGAGGTGATGATCGACGAGCAGGTGTTCGCCGCGTTGGACCTGGGCTTCCTCGAGCAGGAGGCCGGCGCCTACGCCCACTACCAGCAGGGCCTGGTGGACCTGCGCGTGGGCAACGAGCGCTGGGCCAACACCCACTTCGCCAAGCTGGACGATGGCAGCGCCGAGGCCAGCCGCGCCAAGTTCGCCCTGCTCGTCACCCGCCTGAAGACGGTGAAGGAGCCCTCCGAGGAGCTCATCACCGACTTCCTCACACTCTCCAAGGACGAGAAGCTCACCCGCGAGGCGCGCAACGAGGCGGCGCTCGCGGTGGCCCGCCTGCGCTATGAGCGCAAGGACTTCCAGGGCGCCCTGCAGGCCTACTCGCTGGTGAAGCTGCCCGAGCTGGATCCGGGCCGCGCCACCCTCTACCTGGAGGAGGCGTGGACCCGCTACAAGATGGGCGAGCTGCGCGCTTCCCTGGGCATCCTCACCACGCTGGACGCGCCCTCCTTCCGGGACGAGTTCCTCCCGGACAAGTACCTGCTGCGCGCCCTCATCTTCCGGGATTTGTGCCACTACCTTCCGGCCAAGCGCTCCGCCAAGGAGCTGACGCGCCGGTTCGCCGACTCGCTGGACGCCATCGCCGAGCGCGAGGACCTGACGCAGGACCTGCGCCTGCGCCGAGCCGCCGAGGCCCATGGCGCCACCAAGCGGGCCTCGCGCTTCAAGGAGATGCTGGAGCTGGAGTCCGAGCGCCTGGGCCGCTACGCCGGCAGCTTCGGAGACCGGCTGCAGGCCCACCTGACCAAGCTCTACGCCCTCTCCCTGGGCGAGGCCGAGCGCGTCTACCAGTCGCGGCTGAACGACGCCGTGCGCCAGGAGGCCGATACATTGCTGCGCGCCGCCGAGCAGGTCCGCCTCATGGAGTACGAGGTGGGCCTCAAGCTGTACGAGCGCGTGAAGAGGGGCTCCAAGGTCGTCATCCCGCCAGAGGAGGCGCTGCTGCAGCCCCACCAGGTCGCCTTCAGGTTCGACGGCGAGTACTGGAATGACGAGCTGAAGTCCTACCGGGTCCGCATCGAGAGCCGTTGCATCGAGGAAAACCAATGACCGGGCAGTTGACGGGGATCATCACCGCGGCCCTGCTGGCCGCGAGCTCCGCCGGGCCCCAGCGCCTGGATCGCAACCTCAACCCCATCGTCTCCAAGGCGAAGGAGCGCGACGAGCTCATCACCAAGCTCAAGCGCGACATCTTCAAGGTGGACCGCGCCATCGGCGAGACGGAGAAGCTCATCTCCAAGAGCCGCAACGCGCCCTACCTGCCGGACCTGCAGTTCCGGCTGGCCGAGCTCTACGTGGAGAAGAGCCGCTACGTGTACTACCTGCAGGCCGAGCAGCGGCCCGAGGGAGCCACGGGCGCGCTCGTCTCTCCGGAGACGCGGCTGATGAAGAACAAGGCCGTCCAGCTCTACCTGCGCCTGCTGCGCGAGTACCCGGACTTCCACGACGGCGACAAGGTGACGTTCTACCTGGCGCACGAGCAGCGCGAGCTGGGCACCTTCGACGAGATGCTCAAGACGCTGGGGGACTTGATCCGCAAGTACCCCACCAGCCCGCTGCGCCTGGAGTCCGAGCAGATCATCGGCGACTACTACTTCGACAAGGCGGACCTGGTGGAGGCGGAGAAGCACTACACCGCCATCCTGGCCCAGCCGCCCTCGCCGGTGCACGACCTGGCCCGCTACAAGATGGGCTGGATCCGGGTGAACCAGGCCAAGCACGCCGAGGCCGTGGTCTTCTTCGAGGCCGCCGCCGCCAGCGACACGCTGCCCGGGGTGGACGCGAAGAAGGCGCTCAACGTGAAGCGCGAGGCGCTGCTGGACCTGGTCTACAGCTACACCGAGGCCAAGCCGGCCAAGGGCGCGCTCAACTACTTCGAGAAGCTGAGCGACAGCCGCGCCACGTTCGCCCTGGCGCTGGACAAGCTGGGCAACCGCTACTTCATCAAGCAGCAGTACGAGTGGGCCATCCCCGCGCTGCGCAAGCTGATGGAGATCCAGTTCGATCCCGAGCTGGACCTCGAGCGCGGGCAGAAGCTGTATGACGCGCTCAAGGCGTCCAAGGGCAAGGTGATGCCCGAGCCCCAGGACATCCGCTTCCTCGTCCGCGCCGCCGTCCAGACGAAGACGGATCCGGAGCTGGACGGAGGAGAGCGCAAGAAGCAGCTCGCCGAGCTGGAGGAGATGGGGAGAGATCTCTCCACCCAGTTGCACGTGGCCGCCCAGAAGAAGGACGACAAGGCCATGTACATCACGGCGGCGCAGGCCTACCGCGAGTACCTGAGCCTGTTCCGGCCCGAGCAGTACGTGCGGCCCATCATGAAGAACCGCGCGGACGCGCTCTTCGAGGCGGGCTCCTTCCCCGAGGCCGCGCGCCAGTTCGAGGAGCTGGCCCGCTACGAGGAGAAGGCCAAGCAGCGGGACGAGAAGGCCATCGACGCCGCCATGTACGGCGCCCTGCTGTGCCACTTCTCCACCGTGAAGCCGGAGGAGGCGGCCAAGCGCACCACCTTCGAGGTGGCCGACGCACGCCAGGCTCTCAAAGTCCTGGGCGCCAACTACGTCACCCGCTTCCCACAGAGCCCCAACGTGCTCGAGGTGACGTTCAACATCGCCCGCGCCTACTACGAGGACGGCGACTACCCGAAGGCCGCCGAGCTCTTCACCAAGTTCGCCCTGGCCCACCCCCAGCACAAGGACGCCAGCGTCGCCGGCAACCTCGCGCTGGACAGCCTGCGGCAGCTCAACGACTTCAAGGGCCTGGAGGCTACCGGCAAGCAGTTCCTCGGCACCGCCCTGCCCGCCAAGTTCCAGGACGACGTGAGGAAGATCCTCGCGCAGAGCAAGGCCGAGGCCCTGGACGAGCTGGCCCTCAAGAGCGCCGAGGAGACGGGTGACGTCATCACCGGCCTCCTCAAGGTCGCCGACGAGAACAAGAACTCGGAGATCGGCGAGAAGGCCCTGTACGGCGCATTCACCGCGGCGCGCGAGAAGAGGGATTTGACCAACGCGAGAGACCTCGGCAACCGGCTGATGAACGAGTACCCCAAGAGCCAATACCTCTCGGACGTGCTGCTGACGCTGGGCCGGTACTCGGCGGAGGCGGGCTCGTTCGGCGAGGCGGCCGAGTGGTTCGACAAGGTGGGCCAGAAGCTCGGCGGAGACGTGGCCGGCCTGGATGGCTTCCTGTCCGCCGCCAAGCTGCGCATGGCCATGGGCGACTACAAGGAGGCGGCCAAGAGCCTGGAGACGGCCTCCGCCAGCGCGGGCGCTCGCAAGGGCGAGGTGCTCGTGCTGCTCGCCGAGGCCCAGTTGAAGCAGAAGGACTACGCCGCCGCCCGCCGCGCCGCCGAGAGCGCGCTGGCCCTGGACAAGACGAGCACCGGCGCCGCCGCCGTCATCGCCGAGGTGCAGGCCACCACCGCGCCGAACGACCCGCCCGACAAGCTCATCACCACCCTCACCACCGCCGTGCAGGGCCCCAACGGGCAGACGGAGGAGGCCGCCAAGGGCCTGTGGTTCCTGGGTGAGATCCTCTACCGCGGCTACAAGGGCCTGCCGGCCGACAAGGTCGAGGAGAAGGTCGCCGCGCTCCAGGGCATGGAGGGCATCTACACGCAGGCCGCCTCGCTGGGCTACCCGGAGTGGGCCGTGGCCTCGCTGTGGAAGCTGGCCATGTCCTACTCGCACCTGGCGGACGTGGTGGATGCGACGCCGGCTCCGGCGGGTGCCTCCGCGGCCGAGGTGAAGGCCTTCCAGCAGGCGGTGAAGGAGCAGGTGGCGCCGCTGCGCCAGCGCGCGGATGAGGCCTTCAAGGCCTGTCTGGCTCGCGCCGAGCAGCTCGACGTGTTCAGCGCCGCGGTGGTGGGTTGCCGCACGCGCAGCGACACGGCGTCGCTCCCGGTGCCCAACCCGGGCGCTCCCACCCGGAGCGCCTCGCTGGAGGAGGTGCGCAAGAAGGCCGAGGCCACGCTGTCCGCCGAGGCGCTCGAGGCGCTGGGCATGGCCTACCTGGAGAACCGGCAGTTCGGCCTGGCACAGCTCACCTTCGGCCGCGTGACGGAGTTGCAGGACACGCGCGCCTCGGCGCACAGCGCGCTGGGCTGGGCGCTGCTGAACCAGGGTGACGCCATGAATGCCCGCGCCGCGTATGCCAAGGCGCTCGAGGCGGATCCGACGTATGGCAAGGCCCGCCTCAACCTGGCCGCCCTGCGCTGCCGCTTCGGCGACAACGAGGGCGCCAAGCGCGAGCTGTCCGTCCTCAAGGACATGGGCTCGCTGACGGGTCCGGACGTCGACACGGGGTGGAAGGCGTGCAAGTGAGCCGACGCATACTCCCGGGCCTCGCTCTGGCGGGCCTGCTCACCGCGTGCGGCGACGGGCCGTACCTGGAGGGCAGCATCTCGCCGCTGCTGGATCTGCACTACGAGCTGGCGAAGGCCACGGCCACCACGGGCGAGGTCTCCGTCAACTTCGTCACCACGCAGAAGTGCGGCGAGAACACCGTCTCCGAGAACACCCTGCTCAGCGTGAGCGCGCAGTTGGAAAAGCTCCAGGTGGCTCCCAGCGTGGAGATCAACCTCGCCGAGCTGCTGGGCGAGGGCGAGGACGCGCCGCAACGCGGCCGGGTGCGCCGCAGGGTCCTCAACGAGCCCGAGCGCGACTTCCCGCGCATCCTCATCGGGGGCCTCACCCTCGACAAGTCCCTCGAGGCCCTCACTCCTGGCACGAAGGTGACGGGCGATTTCCACGTCACCTTCGTCAACGGCACCGACGTCTATTCCGGTCGCACCGTCTTCGGACACTTCAACGCGACCGTTCCAGAGCCGCAGCCCGATCCCCTTCCGACGACCGAAGAATGCCCATGAAGCGCATCCTCCTGCTCTCCCTTCCCCTGCTCGCCGCGTGTGGCCCGCGCTATGGCATGCGCGTGCCGGACGAGATGGTGAAGAAGCTCCCCTACGAGACGCGAATCGAGCTGCTCGAGGCGGAGAATGATCTCGCGCTGGCCATCGACAAGGTGGACCAGGCCGGCAGCGAAATCGTCCGCGCCCGCGACAACATCCGCCGTGCCCGCTCTCGCGCGAAGGCCGCCGAGGACGAGCTGGATCGCGCTGAGGACAACGTGTCCAAGGAAGTGGCCCAGCTCACCATCGACGAGGCGGAAGCCCGCGTGGACTACCTGCGCGCCCGGCAACACCTCAACGTGGCCCTGCTCGACGTGGAGCAACTGGCGCTGCGCTGCGCCTTCGCCCGCTTCGAGCTGGCCCGCGTCACCGCCGCCCGCAAGTCCAAAGTCGAGGGCAGCGAGGAGCTGGAGCCCAAGGAGTTCGAGGCGCAGATCGCCGAGTGCGACGCGGAGGTGAAGGAGGAGCGGGCGGATCTCGGCTCGGACACCGCTGATGAGAAGGCCGCGCGCGAGGCGTGGGAAGGCAAGAAGTCGGCGCTGGCCAAGAAGACATTCGACGCGAGAACCAGTCCCTACGTGGAGAACCTGTGATGACTCGAGCCGGTGTCCTCGTCCTCCAGCTCCTCACGGCGCAAGCTCCGGCGCCGGCCACTCCTGCTGGCGCGCCCGCGGAGGCACCCGCCGCCGCGACAGCCGATGCCGCGCTGCCTCCGGATGTGGACGCCCTGTACAAGCTGGGCGTGGCCTTCCTGAACCAGGGCCAGCCGAAGAAGGCCGCTCCGCCGCTGAAGAAGCTGCTGGAGAAGGCCCCCGAGGTCATCGCCGCGCGCGTGGCGCTGGCCCGGGCGCTGCGCCTGTCCGGAGACACCGAGGAGGCACGAGCCCTGCTGGACGGCTCCATCGCCATGTACCCGGAGGAGTCCACGCTGCGCTCCGAGCGCGGCCTGCTGGCCCGGGTGATGGACGAGAACGACGTGGCCATCAGCCAGTACTCGGTGGCGGTGGAGCTCTCGCCGAAGGACGCGGAGCTGCAGTTCAACCTGGGCGAGGCGCTCCAGCGCGCCGGCCGCACGGACGACGCCATCAGCGCCTACGAGGACGCGCTGAAGCTGGACGCCAAGCTCACGGTGGCCCGGGTGAACATGGCCAAGGCCCAGGCCGAGAAGGGGCTGATGGGCGAGGCCAAGGAGACGCTCAAGGAGGCCATCCAGGTGGCCCCCAACGACGCCGAGGCCCACTACAACATGGGCGTGCTGCTCATGCGGGGCAACGATCTGGTCGGCGCGATGGGCGAGTACCAGAAGGCCCTGGAGCTCAACCCGAAGCACGCCATGGCGCACAACAACGTGGGCGTGGTGTACGACGGGCTGGGGCAGCACCAGAAGGCGACGGAGGCCTTCAAGAAGGCCATCGCCGCGGACCCCAAGTACGCCGAGGCGCACTTCAACCTGGGCCTGGCGTACTTCTGGCTTGGCCAGCAGGTGCTGGCGACGAAAGCGTTCGAGAAGGCGCTGGAATTGGAGCCGCGGCGCTCCAGTGGTCCGTACACGCAGCTGGGCCACCTGTACCTGCAGCAGGGCAAGAAGGACCGCGCGGTGGAGGCCTTCAAGAAGGCCCTCGAGGCCAGTGCGGAGGACGGCCGGAAGACGACTGAGGCCTATCAGGGCCTGGCGCGCGCCTACCTGGCCCTGGGCAAGGTGGACGATGCGGTGGCCACACTGAAGAAGGTGGTCGACGACTTCCCCAAGGACGCCGCCGCGCGCGATGCGTACGGTGACGCGCTGAAGGCCAAGGGAGATCTCGACGGCGCCATTGCCCAGTACGAGGAGGGCGTGGCACTTGCGCCGACGACGGAGGCGCGGCTGGCGCTAGCGGACGCATATGCGCGCAAGCACGTGGGAGCCAAGGCACAACCCATCTTCGAGGCCATCCTGAAGGAGGAGCCGGGCAACCGCGAGGCGAAGCTGAAGCTGGCGGATCTGTACCTGTCCATGGGCCGCTACGCGGAGGTGGAGCAGCTGCTCCAAGCCAAGGAAGGCGAGTCGATGGACGCCGGGGCGATGGCTCGGCTGGGCATCATGCACTCGCGCCTGCAGCGGCCGGACAAGGCGCTGACGCTGCTGGAGCAGGTGGCGAAGAAGGATCCGTCGCAGCTCGATGCGCGCGCGGAGCTGGGGCAGATCTACCTGCGAGGCGGAGACGCCGAGAAGGCGGTACGCGTGCTAGGAGACGTGCTGGCCATCGAGCCGCGGCACGCGCTGGCGCTGCTGTACACGGGGCAGGCGCTGTACCGGCTGGGCAAGACGAAGGAGGCCGAGCAGTCCGTGAGGGCATCGGCCCAGGTGGATCCGAACTTCGCTGAGCCGCACAACGTGCTTGGACAATTGCTGGAGGCGGCCAAGCGCATCGACGAGGCGAAGGCCGAGTACGCCAAGGCCGTGGAGCTCCAGCCCAATCACGATGACGCGAAGGCGTCGCTCAAGCGGCTGGGCGGCGTAGCGGCCTCGACCAAGTAGTCGCCCTGACCGGCGCATGCCTTGAATGGCGAGGCCCGCCTGAAGGGCCCCCTCGGGCGGCGACCGTGAACCGAGCTGGTATGACAGGCATACCAGCCGGCTCGAATCGCGCCCGGAGGGACACCCCGCTGGCGGCGACCATGAACCGAGCTGGTATGACAGGCATACCAGGTGGTTCGAATCGCGCCCGGAGGGTCCCCCCTCCGCGCTCGCTTGTGCGCACTCGGGTGGAGGACGCAGCAGCCAGCCTCCCGGGTACAGCATTCTCCTTCAGGGACTGTGAAGGAGATGAGTCAGGACGGCCAGCCCAGCAGCACGGCGCCGGCAATCACCAACACCGCCCCGGAGATCTGCTTGCGCCCGGGCCGCTCTCCTTGCAGCACCGCGAGCCCCAGGGCGAAGGCAATGGACGTGTTGCGCAACGTCAGTACCGCCCCCGCGCCTGCATGTGCCAGCGCCGTGAGCAGCATCCCGAAGGACAGCGTGCAGAACGCTCCAGTGGCCAGCAGCAGCACTGGCCGCTGACGCACCGGACGAAGCACCGCGTCCACTCCCCCGCCTCGCACCCGGGTGAGCAACAGGATGGGCAGCGCCACGATCATGGGGACAACGAAGAGCGGAGCCGGCTGCGCGCCCACGCCCAGCGCCTGCTTGTAGGCCACGTGGTAGCAGGCGATGCACACCGCGCTCACCGCCGCCCAGCCAATCCCCCGCGTCGCCGAGCCTTCGATCCGCACCAGGCCCGTCACCACCAACCCGGCCCCCAACACCACCGCCCCCATCACTGTCAGCGGAGTGACGGCCTCGCCCAACGTCAGAACAGACACGGGCCACACCAGCAACAGCGCTCCCCCTCGCGCCACCGTGTACGCAAGTCCCAGAGGCGCGTAACGCAGGGAGCGTGCGAGCGAGAACAGATAGATGCCCTCGAAGAACCCCGCCGTGAGGGCCCACAGCCACCCTGTCCGAGAGGGAAAGGCTTCACCCTCGAGCCCCAGCGTCCACAGTCCACCCAACACGACTGCCACGGAGACGACGCTCACCATGGCGGACTCGGGATCCTCCTGCCGCTTGAGCAGCGCATTCCACAACGCGTGCAGGAATGCGGACAACAGCACCAGCGTGAGGGCGACAGGTTCCAACACAGCTCCCGAAGAGAGGCTCCGGTTCTACCCTCCTTCACGCATCGCGGCATGAACGCGCACGCTTTGTCTCCGCCAGAGGGCTTGCATGCTCCGCGAGCGAGACACACCGTGACCCGCGGGGTCGGGTCGCGGGGAGGGGGTCTCGAAAAGCGATCGCTCGCCAATCCTTCCGAGAAGTCGGCGGCTGGTTCGTGTACACTAGATCCAGAATTCTCGGAGCAATCGGAAAATTATGTCCCAGGCCGATTCTCGCACCGCCCCTGCGCTGGATGTCTCGAACCTCGCGGTCCACGCGCTCTGGGGCGCCTGGTTTGCGACGGTGCTGGTCTGCTGGAGCCGCTGGTCCCTGCCCTGGCGCACCGCGGCAATGACTGTCGGGTGGGCGGTGATGTTCTGGAACTACGCGGTGCTGCACAATCACATGCACGTGCCCATCGCGAAGCCTCGAGCGCTCAAGTGGCTCGTGTCTCGGACACTGGGGTTGGCGTGTGGCTTTGCGTATCGCGGCTACTACATCCACCACTTCAATCATCACAAGTACAACGACGGCCCCGGAGACTGGGGCCGTCCGAGACCCGGAGAGGGCGCGCTCCACTACTGCTTACGCTGGGCGCTCACACCGTGGTTCTGGCCCTGGGAGGCCGTAGGGCTGGTGTGGAAGTCCTGCAAGACACGGAGCCAGAAGCTGGAGCTGCTGCTGGACTTCGTGGTGGTGGACGGCACACTCCTGGCGCTGCTCGCGTGGCAACCGTCATTGGGGATGTCACTGCTGGCCATGCTCCTGGTGGGCCAGACCTGCATCCACTATCTGAACCTCGCGGCGCACGCAGGCTCGGACTCCACGGACCGGACGGCGCTCGCGGTGACGTCCACCTCGCGCTTCTACAACCGCTACTTCTTCAACGCGGGCTACCACCAGGCGCACCACCTCAAGCCCCAGGCGCCGTGGCGCGAGCTGCCCGCGATCACCGAGGAGCTCATCCGCCAGGGGCAGCACAACCTCGCGCTCTACGTCGAGCCCTCACCCATCCACCCCGGATGGATCGCCATCGTGGCTGCCTTCCGCAGGTACCAGAGCGGCCGCGAACGGCCCGTTCCCGTGCCGCGTCCCGCCGTGGGGACCTCGGGCACATCCTCCTGACTCAGAGACCCACGCTCACGCCCGTGCGCGAGCTGAGCGCCCGCACCACCTCCAGCACCTCCGAGAGCCGCACCGGCTTGCTGAGATAGGCATCCGCGCCAGCCTCCAGGCACCGCTCGCGGTCCCCAGGCATGGCCAGGGCGGTGAGCGCCACCATGGACACATGGGCCGTCTCCGACTCCGAACGGAGCTGGCGGATGGCATCCAGCCCGTTGAGGCGCGGCATCTGGATGTCCATCAGCACCACCGAAGGCTTCGACTCACGGCACATGCGCACCGCTTCCTCGCCATTGCGCGCGATGATGATGCGGAAGCCGTAGGCCGTCAGGTAGTCCTCGAGGTGCCGGGTGTTCACCTCGCTGTCATCCGCGATCAGCACCGTGCACGCGTTGACCTCCGAGGGAATGGGAGCTGGAGTCCGGCTGGTCGGCAAGGTGATCGGCGCCTCGGCCACGCTCGGCTCCTCCACGGACAGCACCACCGTGAAGCGGCTGCCCTTGCCTACCTCGCTCTGCAACTCCACCCGTCCCTGGTGCAATTCCACCATGCGGCGCACCAGGGCCAGTCCCAGCCCGGAACCCTCGTGGCGGCGATCCAGACCCGCATCGAGCTGGACGAAGGGCTCGAAGATGCGCTGCCAGTCCGCCCTGGCGATGCCGGGGCCCGTGTCCCAAACGGTGAAGGCCACCTCGCCGCCGGGCCGCGCCGTCACCTCCAGGCCGATGCGCCCGCCATCCGGCGTGAACTTCTGCGCGTTGGCCAGCAGGTTGAGCAACACCTGCCGCAGCCGCCGCCGGTCCGCCCACACGTACGACACCTGGCCATCGCTGGCATAGGTGACGGTGATGCCCTTGCGGCGGGCCTGCTCGCGCACCAGACGCAGGCTCTCCTGGCACACCTCCTCCACCGGCACCGCGCCGAGGTTCAGCTCCAGGCGCCCCACCGTGCTCTTGGTGATGTCGAGCACGTCGTTGATGAGCGACAGCAGGTGCCGGCCGCTCTCCTCGATGGTCTTCAGCGAGACGCGCTGCTCCTCGGTGACGGGGCCGAAGATGCTCTCGCTCATCGCCTCCGCCTGCCCCAGCACCGCGTTGAGCGGCGTGCGCAGCTCGTGGCTCATGTTGGCGAGGAACTCGTCCTTCATCCGCGCCAGGCGCTGCAGGTCCTCGTTCGTCCGGCGCAGGTTCTCGCGCAGCAGCTCCTGCTCCGCCTCGCGCGCCTTCCGGGCGGTGATGTCCACGTGGTAGCCGGTGACGCGCACGCCCTGGCCCTGCTCGTCACGCCCCACCAGGCCGTAGCTGGCGATCCACCGCCACGAGCCATCCTTGGCCCGCATGCGGATCTCGTTCACGTAGCGGTCGCCGTTGGACGGATCGCTCACGTACTGCCGGGAGACCTCGAGGGCGCGCGGGCGATCCTCGGGATGCATGAGGCTCTCCCACGTCTGAAGGCTGTTCTCCAGCTCCGAGTCCTGGTAGCCGACCTGCGCCTTCCACACGGGCGACAGGTAGATGGTGCCCGCCTGCACATCCCAGTCCCACAGGCCGAGCTGGCCCGCGCTCACCGCCAGCTCCAGGCGCCGGTTGGCCTCGTGGAGCAGCTCCGCCATGCGCTTGCGCTCGGTGATGTCCACCGAGATGCCCAGCACGAAATCCGCTCCGTCCGGGGCGCGCAGCGGCCGCTTGCGCGTGTCGAACCACCCCACCGCTCCGTCCGCGCGGGTGAAGCTCTCCTCGACGCGCACCTCGGACTGGGTGACGAGCACCTCCCGGTCGACCTTGTCGAAGATCTCGAGCTCGTCCTCATCCGCGTGGATCGCCGCGTTGTGCTTGAGCACCACCTCGTCCGGCGGCGCGGAGAACAGATCCGCGCACGCCTGGTTCACGAAGATGAAGCGGCCCCGGCGATCCTTGACGAAGATGAGGTTGGGATCGGCGTCGAAGATGGCCAGCATGAAGGCCCGCTGCTGCTCGGCCAGGTCTCCCTGGTGCGAGAGGTGCTTGCGGCTGAGCCGGCGCTCCCAGGCGGCGGGCACGTCCGCCACCGACATCTTCAGCTCCCCACCACAGATGAGCAGTCCCCCGTCCGAGAACCGGTGCCGCTCCAGGCGCCACGGCCCGGGCTCGGAGTCCCCGAAGGAGACGGGACACGCCCACTCGATGAAGCCCTCCTGGGCGGCGAGCAGCTTGCGGCCCATGGGCTCGCCAAAGAGGTCCGTCAGCACGTGGCCCCGAGGGTTCTTGCCCAGCAGCCGCGCGCTGCCGGGAGAGCAGGCCTGGACAACCCCCGCGGCATCCACGAGCAGCCAGAGGGGATGTTCAGCCACGGAGGGCACGGAGGGACGCATGCAAGCAACCTCGAGGAACTGACCTACGTAGCGGAACCAGCGGCGGTGGGCGTGGCGGCGGGGATGTCCAGCACCATCCGCGTGCCGCTCCCCGGCTGGCTCTGGACCCGGATGCTGCCGCCCCAGGACTCGACGAGCTGCCTCACGACGGGCAGGCCCAGCCCCGTGCCGGCCCCCGTGGGCTTGGTGGTGAAGAAGGGCTCGAAGATGCGCGTGAGCACCTCCTCGGGCATGCCGGCGCCGTTGTCCTGCACCCACGCCTCGATGCGGCCCTCGGGCGCGGCGCGCACGCCGATCTCGATGCGAGGCTCACGCCGGTCCGCCACCGCATCGGCCGCGTTGCTCAGCAGGTTGAGGAACACCTGCTGGGCATGCACCTTGTTGGCGCGGATCAAACAGGCCTGCTCGGGCATCACCAGGTCCACGATGGCGTGGCGGGTGCGCCCGGTGAGCCGCAGCATGCTGCGCACCTCGTCCAGCGTCCGGCAGAGATCCAGCTCCAGCACCCCGCTGTCCTTGGGACGGGAGATGTTGAGGATGGTGCGCGCCAGCTCGGTGATGTGGCCGCCCACGTGCATGAGGATGTCCCGGATGTTGAGGATCTCCTCGGTGGTGGTGGCCGGCGCCTCGAGCGCGCCGCGCATCACCTGGGCGATGTTGTTCAGCTCGTGGCTCACGCCCGCGGCGAAGGTGCCCAGGGTGGCCAGCCGGTCCGCGCGCAGCAACTGCTGGCGCAGCTCGTCCACCATGGCCAGCGCCCTGTCCCGCTCGGAGGCCACGAGCTGGTGGTAGTCACGCACCTTGAGCAGGTTGGTGACGCGCGCCCTCAGCTCCGCGCCGTGCACCGGCTTGTGGAGGAAGTCGTCGGCCCCCGCCTCGAGCCCCCGGACGATGTCGCTGCGCCCGTCCAGCGCGGTGATGAGGATGATGGGGATGTAGTCCGCACCCAGCCGGGAACGCAGGCGGCGGCACACCTCGAAGCCGTCCAGGCCCGGCATCATCACGTCCAGCAGCACCAGATCCGGCGGCTCGCGCTCCACGGAAGCCAGGGCTTCTTCCCCATTGGCCGCGAACCGGATGGAGTGCCCCGTGGGAGATAGCAGCGCCGCAACCGTGTTGCGGCTCGCGGTGTCATCATCGGTGATGAGCAACCGCCGAGGTGAGCTCGAGGACCCCTGCACTGCCGTCGACGGGGAGGAAGGCTTATCTGGCATTTTACAATGTTTTTAACACGACTTCCGGGGATCAAGCCACCTGCACCACGGATCCAGAACAGCTCCCGAAACCTTCTATTCACGATGGGTGAGGATGAGACGCATCAAGACGGATTCCCCCGGACCACCCGTGACGTTTGAAACGGGTGGTTCACGGCCTGAAGGGCAGGCGCGCGGGCCTCGGCGCGAGAGCTTACGCACTGCGGCGAGACGCTCGCGCGGCCCCTCAGGGCTCACCCACGAGCCGCCGGGTTCGAGCTCCACTGCTGCACGACCCTGAGGACATCGGCGAGCCGCACGGGCTTGCTGAGGTAGTCATTGGCGCCCGCGGACAGGCACCGCTCGCGGTCCCCGGGCATGGCCAGGGCGGTGAGCGCCACCACGGGCAGGTGGGCGATGGCAGGCTCGGCTCGCAGGCGCTGAATGGCCTCCAGCCCGCTCATCCTCGGCATCTGGATGTCCATCAGCACCACGGTGGGGTTGACCTCCCGGCAGAGGCGCAGGGCCTCCTCGCCGTCCCTCGCGATGACGACGCGGCAGCCGTAGGCCTCGAGGTAGTCCTCCAGGTGCTGGGTGTTGGCCTCGTTGTCGTCGGCGATGAGCACCGTGCAGTCGAGGCTGGTCGCCGGCCGCCGCGGAGCCGGAGCTCGGGGCGCGGCCACCGGGGGCAGAAGGGCCTCGGCAGCCTCCGGCTCCCTCACGGGCAGCACCACGGTGAAGCGACTGCCCTTGCCCAGCTCGCTCTCCAGCTCCAGCCGCCCGTGGTGCAGTTCCACCAGGCGGTGCACCAGGGCGAGCCCCAGTCCCGTGCCCTCGTGGCGGCGGTTCAACCCCACGTCGAGCTGGACGAAGGGCTCGAAGATGCGCTGCCGATCCGCCTCGGCGATCCCCGGCCCGGTGT
The DNA here is from genome assembly GCF_020103695.1 of Hyalangium versicolor. Classification (GTDB taxonomy): domain Bacteria; phylum Myxococcota; class Myxococcia; order Myxococcales; family Myxococcaceae; genus Hyalangium; species Hyalangium versicolor. The sequence goes on along the minus strand of NZ_JAHXBF010000030.1, from coordinate 50,172 downwards.
CCCAGACGGTGAAGGCCACTTCACCGCCAGACCGGGCCGTCACCTCCAGGCCAATGCGCCCGCCCTCCGGCGTGAACTTCTGCGCGTTGCTGAGCAGGTTGAGCAGCACCTGGCGCCACCGCCGGCGGTCCGCCCACACGCACGTGCCGGCGGCATCGCTGCTGTAGGCCACCGTGATGCCCTTGCGCCGAGCCTGCTCGCGCACCAGGCGCAGGCTCTCCTGGCACACCTCGTCCACCGTCACCACCTCGAGCGCCACCTCCAGATGCCCCACGGAGCTCTTCGAGATGTCGAGCACGTCATTGATGAGCGACAGCAGGTGCTCCCCGCTCTCCTCGATGGTCTTCAGCGCGGCGCGCTGCTCCTCGGTGACGGGGCCGAAGATGCCATCGGCCATCGCCTCCGACTGGCCCAGCACCGCGTTGAGCGGCGTGCGCAGCTCATGGCTCATATTGGCGAGGAACTCGTCCTTCAGCCGGGCCAGCCGCTCCAGGCGCTGGTTCTCGCGAAGGACCTCCTGGGCCGCCTCGCGATCCTTGCGCTCGGTGATGTCCGCATGGAAGCCGGTGACGCGCACGCCCTGGCCCCGCGCATCGCGCCCCACCACGCCGTAGCTGGCGATCCACCGCCACGAGTCATCCCTCGCGCGCATGCGGAACTCGTGCGTGAAGCGATCCCCGCTGGCCGGATCCCTCACATGCCGGTTCATCCCCTCGAGCACGCGCTCGCTGTCCTCGGGGTGCAGGCGGCTCACCAGCGTCTCGAATTGGTTGGGCAACTCCGAGTCCTCGTAGCCCAGGTGCGCCTTCCAACCGGGCGAGAAGTACACGGAGTTCGCGGTGACATCCCAGTCCCACAGGCCGAGCTGGCCCGCGCTCACCGCCAGCTCCAGCCGCCGGTTGGTCTCCTGGAGGAGCTCCTCCACGCGCCGCCGCTCGGTGATGTCCACCGAGATGCCCAGCACGAAGGTCTCCCCGTTGGGTGCATCCAGCGGGCGCTTGTGCGTGTCGCACCAGAACACCTTCCCATCCGGCCGGGTGACGCTCTCCTCCAGGCGCACCACCGAGCGGGTGTTGAGCACGCGCTGGTCCACCTCGTCGTAGACCTTCAGCTCCTCCTGGATGTCATGCACATCGGCGTTGCGGGCCAGCACGACTTCATCCGGCGTCGTGCCGAACAGCTCCCCCACCGCCTTGTTGACGAAGATGAAGCGGCCGCGCCGATCCTTCACGAAGATGAGGTTGGGGTCCGCGTCGAAGATGGAGAGCATGAACCTGCGCTGCTGCTCGATGACGTCCCCGTACGGGTGGATCAGCCGGCGGGTGATGCGCCGCTCCCAGGCGCTGGGCACCTCTTCCTGCTGCGCCCTGGACGCGCCGCGCACCAGCAGCTCCCCACCCTCGAGCCGGCGGCGCTCCAGGCGCCAGGCGGAGGACTCGGTCCCCTCGTCCGCCGGGCGACACCACTCGAGGCTGTCCTCCGAGCCCGACAGCAGCCGGCGCGCCACCTCCGCGCTGAAGAGCTCCGTCAGCGTGCGCCCCTGGGGCTCGGTGTTGAGGATGCGCTCACTGCCAGGGCTATAGGAGGTGACGGCCCCCTGCGAGTCGGCGAGCAGCCAGAGCGGAAACCGCGCCGCGACAGGCTGGACCGCGTTCATGGCTTACCCCCCGCCGGGATCGCCACCACCATGCGGGTGCCACTCCCCAGCTGACTCTGGGCATGGATGCGTCCCCCCCACCCCTCGACGATCTGCTGGACCACGGGCAACCCCAGCCCCGTCCCGACTCCCACCGGCTTGGTGGTGAAGAAGGGCTCGAAGATGCGAGCCATCACCTCCTCGGACATGCCCGGGCCGTTGTCCTGCACCCACGCCTCGATGGCTCCATCCGCGGTGACGCGAACCCCCGCCTCGATGACGGGATCGCGCCGGTCCGCCACCGCATCGGCCGCATTGGCGAGCAGGTTGAGGAACACCTGCTGGGCGTGCACCGGGTTGGCGCGGATGAGGCAGGGCTCCGAGGGCACCACCACGGACACCCGCGCATGCCGCGTCCGCCCGGTGAGCCGCAGCATGTTGCGCACCTCCTCCAGCGTCCGGCAGAGATCCGTCTCCGGCAGGTGTCCATCCGTGGGGCGGGCAATCCGCAGGATGGTGCGCGACAGCTCCGAGATATGGCCGGCCACATGCGTGAGCACGTCCCGAGTAGACGGCTCCTCCACCGAGCCCTCGCCCTCCTCTCCGGGCTCGGGGGGCTCCACGGCGGCGCGCAGCACCTGGGCGATGTTGTTCAGCTCATGGCTCACGCCGGCGGCGAAGGTGCCCAGCGTGGCGAGCCGGTCCGCCTGCAGAACCTGCTGGCGAAGCGAGTCGACCGTCGCCAGCGCCTGATCCCGCTCGGCGGCCACGAACCGGTGGTAGTCGCGCACCTGGAGCAGGTTGCCAACACGGGCCCTCAGCTCGGGGCCATGGAGGGGCTTGCGCAGGAAGTCGTCGGCGCCCGCCTGCAGTCCTTCGATCATGTCGCTGCGCCCGCTCAGCGCGGTGATCAGGATGATCGGGATGTAGTCCTCACGAAGGCGCTCGCGCAGGCGCCGACACACGTCCAGCCCATTCATGCCCGGCATCATCACATCCAGCAGGACGAGATCGGGCTGCTCCTCGCTCACCAGGGCCAGGGCCTCCGCCCCACTGGAAGCAAACCGGATGCGGTAGCCCACGGGCGCCAACTGGGCCGCGACCGTGTTCCGACTCGCCGGATCGTCATCCACGATGAGCACTCGCTGCAGGACAGGTGCTCTGCCCTCAGGAGCCGAAATGGATGACGCAGTGTTTCCAGGCATGTTGGATTTTTATATCAAACATTGCTCGACCTACCCAAACCGGGAGCGTCGCAACCTGAAGCTGTGAAACATTCAACTCCAGCAAATAAGGTTCATCCAGCAAACACAGACATTCCTAGTCGGCTCCGAAAAATTTGTATCGTCAAATTATTACGCTTACATTGCATTTCAAATGCGCTCGCCCTCTCGCTCCCCTGATGTCATCTGGGATGTCACGTATGCGTGCCCTCTGCGCTGCACGTATTGTTACTCAGAGTCAGGGCGGAGAGCGTCCCGCCAGTTGGGGTTGGCGGACATGCTTCGCGTGGCGGATGCGCTCATCTCGCTGCGGCCGCCCTCGGTGCAGCTGAGTGGGGGCGAGCCGCTGCTCGTGAAGGGGCTCTTCCAGGTCGCCGAGCGCTTTCACGCGGCGGGCATCCCGGTGGCGCTCTACACAAGCGGCTGGCTGCTGGAGCCGGAGATGATCCCGGAGATGCTCCGGCTCTTCGCGCAGATCCACGTCAGCGTGGACGGAGCGACGGCCCGGATCCACGAGTCCATCCGGGGCCGGCCGGGCAGCTTCGACCGGGCCATGAGAGCGCTCACCTTGCTGAACGACGCGGCCCGCGAGGAGCGGGAGCGCACCGGCAGATCCATCATGCTCGGAGTCGACTGCGTGGTGGTGCAGAGCAACTTCCAGCAGCTCGAGGCGTTCTGCCGCGAGCTGGTCCCCCGCTTCCCGGAAGTGAAGTTCGTCTTCTTCGGGGCGGCAATCCCCGCGGGGCTGGGCAACCGGCAGGGCTTCGCGGACCGCGAGCTGCTGACGGATGAGCAGCTGCATCACCTCACGAGCCCCAACACGCTCAAGCACCTGCGCTCGCTGCTGCCCGCCTCGGTGCGGCTGAGGATGACGGACGGGCGTTGGCTGCAGATGCATCCCGAGGATGTCGCCAGGGACAGAGCCGCCCGCTACCTGATGCAGATCGAGCCGGATGGAGACGTGCGCGGCATGGCCGTCTACGAGGGCACCGTGGGCAATCTCCTCGAGGAACCCGCCCAGGTGCTGTGGGAGCGCGTGTTCGAGCGGCCCGAGGATCCCTTCGTGGTGGAGCTCCTGAGGCCCGTGCGCACGCGGAAGGAGTGGGCCCAGGCCGCGCGCCGCATTGACTACCACTTCGGCTCCGAGGAGGTCCGTGCCCGGATCGACCAGCGGCCGGACTACCCCGCCCCGCGTCCGCCCATCACCCGCATCGATCCCCCCGCGAGCTGGGAGAAGAAACCGGATCACCCGCAGCTGCCTTGATGCGGCGCCCTTGCCTCCGAGGCGCTACTCGGGAGGCAGGGTGATGGTGATGAGAGTGCCCAGGCCGAACTGGCTCTCCGCCTGCAGAGTGCCCCCCAGGCTGGTGATGATGGCGTGGCTCACGGACAGCCCCATGCCGAGGCTGTTGGGGCGCGTGGTGAAGAAGGGCTCGAAGAGGCGGGCCAGCACCTCGGGCTTCATCCCCTCGCCGGTGTCCTCCACCTCCACGACGATGTGGCCGGCCGGGCTGGTGCGCGTCCTCACACGCAGTACGTTGCGCGCGGCGTCGCGGTCGGACATGGCCTGCACCGCGTTGAGCAGCACGTTGAGGAACACCAGCCCCAGCCGCGCCTCGTCCGCCTCCACCAGCGGCACGGGCTGGAAGTCCCTCTCCAGGCGGGCGCGGTGGCGCAAGTCATTGCTGACCAGCTTCAGGCTGCCCTCCAGCACCTGGTGCACGTCCACCCACGCGCGGTTGGCGGGGGATTCGCGCACCAGCAGGTCCAGGCTCTGGATGATCACCCGCAGCCGGTCCGCGCCGTCCCAGGACTCGCCCAGCGCGGCGAGCACCTCGTCGAACTCATCGAGCGTCTCCTCGCGTGGATCGGCGCGCAGCGCCTGGCGCAGCCGTTGGATCTCCTCACGCGCGAAGGAGAGGTTGGCCATCAGGTAGGCCAGGGGATTGTTCATCTCATGGCCCACGCGCCCGGCCAGGGTGCCCAGGGCGGCCATGCGATCGGAGTGGAACAGGCGCGCCTCCATCTGCTTGCGCTCCGTCACGTCCTTGGCGAACACCCGGATGACGCCGGCCTCCTCCATGGAGAAGACCACCAGCTCCCAGTGACGCAGGGCGATCTCCACCACCGGAGGCGCATTCCGCGCCGCGCCGGCCTCGAGCCAGGCCTTCGCCGCCACCACCAGCGGGTGGTGCGAGCTGAGCACCATCAAGTCCGGGAACGCCTTGTTCGCGGCCGGGTTGGCGTAGTGCAGCACGCCGTTCTGCCCCAACTCCAGCATCGGCTCGGGGTGGAGCAGCGGGAAGGAGGCCAGCCGGTACAGCTCCGTCTCCAGCGCGCTCTGCTCGGTGATGTCACGCACCAGCAGGGCGGTGCCGGGGGGAGGCTCGCCCGCGGCCGAAGGCTGGGGCGTGGCCTCGGCGGCATACAGGCGCATCTGCCTGTCCACCTCCAGGCGATACTCGGCCCGGCCGCCGATCCCATGGTGCCGCGCCGCGCGCGCCAGCGCCTCCAGCGGAGCAGCCGCCTCCGCGGGCAGCACATCACTCAGCGTGCGGCCCTTCTTGCGATGGAGATCCTGGCCGAAGACCGAGCCCGCGGAGGAGCTCAGGCTCTGGAAGCGCTCCTCGTGATCGAGCTCCGCCGCCAGGTACTCCGCGCGCTGGGTCCGCAACGGCGGAGCCCCCTGCCCCTGGGAGGCGAGCGCGAAGCCGTCGATCATGAAGAGCCCGAGCAGCGGCTCCAGGCCCATGCCCTCCTGGGTGAGCCCGGTGAGCGCGGCCATGATGGAGACGGCATCCGCCTCGGACAGCCGGCGGGTGAGGATGATGCCGTCCGAGAGGGTGGGCTCGGTATAGGCGAAGGGGGTCAGCAGGTGCTCGGAGGCGCCCACGCGCTGGGACAGGGCCGCGCGCACGGTGACTTCATCCGGATGGGTGATGAACAGCGAGGTGACGTCCGCCGCGCCATTGAGCACGGCGAGCAGGGCGTTGCGGTAGCTGCCCACGAAGCGCTGCTCGGCGAAGACGTCCTCGGGCGACAGGGCTCGGTTCTCCAGGTAGCGCCGGGCCAGCAGATAGCCTCCGGTGGAGAGCGGCGCGACCCAGGCAGCGCGCTTGCCCTTCAGCGTCTCCAGGGTGAGGGGCTGAGCCGCCCGGCCAATGAGGGCGGCGTGGTAGTACAGGCGCCCGGCGCGCACGGCGCGGAGCACGGCATGGGCCTGGGACTCGAAGGCGTTGCACTGCTCGGCGGTGGCCCAGGCCATGTCCACGCGGCCCGCGGCGAGCTCCTCCTCCACCATCTCGTAGGTGCGCGCCACCTCCACCACGATGGGACGCCCGGCTCGCTGGGACAGCAGTCTCCCGAAGAACTCGATCCGGACGTGCTCCTTGACCTCACCCAGCGAGGGGTAGATCAGGAATCGGATGGGAGGACTCAGCGATGACAAACCATTCTCCTGCCCTCGGGTCTCCCGAAGACCCGCGGCTGCCGCTATCCGAGCATGCCGAACGTCTCGCCGCGAATACACGATGATCGATGATCTCGGCGCTCCGGCCCACACCCTTCACCCGCACCGTAATACCGCGATCTGAGAAGAAGTCACTGGCGACCCGGCCCTCTCCCAGAAGAGTACGGGAAGGAGGGCGGCAGGAGCGTCAGTGCAACTTGGGCGGACGAGCCCCCGCCTCACGCGTGACGCGAGGCTTGGGGGTTACCATGCGGGCGACGCCGTAGAAGAGCTGCTCCTCGGTGTACACCTTGCGCACGCGCGAGTGCCCCGGCACGTAGGAAGGGCCTGGGCGCTCCAGCCACTGCAGCACCCGCACCTCGCCGCGGTAGGCGAAGGCGGCCTTCAGCTCCGCGGGACACTCCTTGAAGTAGCGGCGCACCAGCGGCCGCAGGCGCCGGGAGAAGTACTTGCCCAGCACGTCGTGCCGCCGTCCGGCGTGCAGCGTCCCGTCGAAGCGGCGCGAGCAGTGGAAGAGCTCGTGGATGACGGTCTCGATGCGCGCCCGGGCGGTGGAGCCGCGGAAGAAGAGCGGGCGCAGGGTGATGCAGTACAGCATGCGCCGGCCGCGGATGCGGATGATGGGCTTGCGGCGGCCGGTCCGGTCCATGCTCTTGCCGCCGCGGAAGCACAGGGGCTTCACCGTGCCGCGCGAGGCCCGGCGCGCCTCACCGGCGACCACGAGGATGCGGCTGGCCTTCACGTGGCTGAACTCCGGCATCCGGACGGCGATGTCTCGGATGAGGGCGCGGAGTGCCTTGTTGAGGTTGGGGCGACGTGGGGCCACGAGTGGTGGACAGTCTAGCGGAAATCCTCTTGGGAGCAGCCCGGGAGGCCCGCACAATGTTCCCTGTGAAGCCCTTCGCCCTCGCTGCGTCCCTGGTCCCTGCCCTCCTGGTCACCCTCTGGCTCGGCTGCGCCTCGGCGCCGGCCCGACCGGACAACCCTCCCGTCCTCACCCTGCAGGAAACCACGGTCCCCCACCAGGCGCTGACGGACGCCACCGTCCGCTACGCCGGTCAGGTGGAGAGCCCCGTGCCCGGCGTCATCGAGAAGGCGGACTACGAGCTCGTCTCCGACGGGCAGGTGGTGAAGACGGGAACGGCCTCGCTCAACGTCCCGGTGGCAGCGAACCAGCCCACCTCCTTCTCCTTCGAGGAGCGCGCCCCCTACGTGCGCGGCCCGGAGGACCTGAAGACGCTGAGCGAGCGCGGCGGCTCGATGCTGCTGGCGCTGCGAGGCACCCTGACGGTGCGCTCGGGGCAGAACGTGGAGACGCTCCCGTTCGCCGCCTCGCGCTCGGTGCGGGTGCCCCGGCTGCCCGAGGTGGTGATGGACAGCATGGATGCGGCGCGCTACTCGGCCACGGAGGTGAACCTCACCTTCCGGGTGGGCGTGAAGAACCCCAACCCCTTCCCGCTGCGCGTGGACCAGCTCAACTACGAGCTGGTGGTGAACGGCAAGTCGCTGGGCACGGGGCAGTTGGCCAAGGCGGACACCGTGGACGCGTCCGCGGCGGGCGTGTACCCATTGGAGGCCTCGGTGTCTCCGGCCACGTGGGGGCCGGAGGTGAAGCAGCTCATCGCCAAGAACGTGCTCACCTACACGCTCAAGGGCGAGCTGGCGGGCCCCCTGCTGAAGGTGCCCTATTCGCTCGAGGGCACCGTGCGGCTCAACGTCTCCAAGTAGCGGCTGGCTCCGGTAGCATTCGGCCGTGCCCATCTACCTGCTCGACCCCGACGATCCGGAGCTCTTCCCCCCGCCCGAGAAGGCGGACCGCAGCGGCGTGCTGGCAGTGGGTGGGGACCTGAGCCCGGAGCGGCTGTTGTCCGCGTACTCGCGCGGCATCTTCCCCTGGCCCGTGGAGGGCCAGCCGCTGCTGTGGCACTCGCCGGATCCGCGCTTCGTGCTGGAGCCGGCGAAGCTGCACGTGGGCCGCAGCCTCCGCAAGACGATGAAGGCCGGTGTCTACGAGGTGCGCTGGGACACGGCCTTCGCGGACGTCATCTCCGCGTGCTCGGAGACGCCGCGTCCGGGGCAGAACGGCACGTGGATCACCGATGACATGCGCGAGGCGTACATCACGCTGCACCAACTGGGCTTCGCGCACTCCATCGAGGCCTGGGAGGGAGACCGGCTGAAGGGAGGCCTTTACGGCGTCTCGCTGGGAGCGGCCTTCTTCGGCGAGAGCATGTTCGCGCATGGGCCGGATGCCTCGAAGGTGGCCTTCGCCACGGCCGTGGAGCGCTTCCGGGAGTGGGGCTTCCACTTCGTGGATTGCCAGGTGGAGACGGAGCACCTGGCCCGCTTCGGCGCCGAGCACTGGCCGCGCCGCCGCTTCCTCACCGCGCTGGTGAAGGCGTTGAAGGAGCCCACCCGCCGCGGCCCGTGGACCTGAGCCGGGCGTCCGGCTCCGCCCTTCACGCACGCGAGCTCACTCCGAGGCCTGGGGCCGATTGCGGCCCTTTCCTCCCTGGGATCGCGCCTCGCGCAGGAGTTGCCTCGCCACGGCCTCGGCGGTTCGAGGCTTCACACACTCTCCCGGCCCCAGGTGTGTTTTGTACAGAACAGGATCCGGAGCGCAGATCAGCGCCTTCTTATAGGAGGCGCCGAGCACCTCGGTACCGAGCCGCCGCACGTCCTCCCAGTTGCCAGCCTCCTTCGCCAGGAGGGCGAGCCGGACCTGGGCCTCGGGCAGCAGCGACTCGGTGTCCTGAAGGGGCTCGAAGGGTGACGCTTCCAGCCCCTCGATTCCGAGGCCATACAGACGCGAGGCCCGCTGCGCATCCCGCTTCTTCTCGGCGATGGCGCCCAGAAGGACCAAGGCCTCGGGACAACCGGTCTTCAGGCTGGACTCGGCGCCGTCGCTCATATCGGGCAGGAGCGCCGCCACCTTGCGTGAGTCCTCGAGGATGGACACCAGACTGCGCGCGGCCCCGGCGCGGACCCACTCGCTCGTGTCCGTACAGAAGGGCAGCACCTGCCAGAACGCCAGGAGCACCTCGAGCTCGGCCACCCGGAGGAGCACCGTGTCCCGATCGCGCAGGGTCTTGTCCTTCTGGAGGAACATCTGGCCGAGCTGCTCCGCCGTCCCACCCCTCGTGAAGAGATGGTGGAGCGCGGCGGCACGGACATGCTCCAGCGGGTGCTGTTGCTCGAGGATGCGCACCGCGTAGGTGCCCGCTTCCTCCTGCCTCCGCTCCCCGAGCGCCCGGAGGATGCTGGCGTCCCGTTCCGGAGCTTTCGGTGGGAGCTGGCTCAGGCTCCGGAGCTCCGCGTCCGTGCCACTCGCGCCCAGGCCCGCCGCGGCGATGGGGAGCACGGAGCGGGGAGTCTTGGGATCCCTCAAGACCTCCAGCCAGAAGAGAGGCAGATCGGCGGGCATCTTCGAACGGTCGCCTCGAGACACCGTCCACAGCTCATCGGCGATGCGCACGCGCTCGAGCAGGGACTCCTCCTGGCGGTACATCCGGATGAGTTCCGGCGGAGTCTGAAGGATGAGCGAGGGGTAGCGGTGCATGCCCGCCATCAAGGAGACCTCGAAGGTGACGTACCGGGAAAGGCGGGCTCCGCCGACGGGAGCCTCCACGGGGGACACGAAGATGAACGTGTCGCCCTCCACCCTCGCATCCCTTACCCACTCCCGGGTGGGACACGGGCTGGGGAGACGCTGGATCTCGGAGCGAGTCAGCACGTTCTCGAAGGACCAGAAGCCAGAGATGTTTCCAAAGGTCCCTCCATAGAGGGTGAACTTCGCGAGGCGCCGCCGGATGACGAGAACCGCGGATCCATCCCGAGTGAGGAGCACATCCTCGGCGGGGACGAACTCTTCGATCGGAGTCGTCCAGAGGACCTTGCCCTTCCTTCGATACTGGAGGCTGAGGGGAGAGCTGGACCCCAGCTCCGGCTGCAGGCGCTTCATGCTCAGCTCGACGCGTTGATCCTCCGTCCGCTTCGTCCAGGGAATCGAAGGAACAGGTTTGCACGCCAGCGCCACACCTGGCCCGAGCAGGGCCAGCAGCAGCACCACCAGGACCGCTGGCATCGCGCGTGGGAGCATGGCCCGAAAGGCTATCGCCCTGTTCACTCCCCTGTCATGCCGGTGCCCGGTTGCCTTGACGGAAGCAGTAGCGGGTTTGACACTGCCTCGGTTCTTCCCAGGAGCCTCATGCCCTCTGACGCCAATCCGCCTCCCGTGCAGGTGCGTCCCCTCGTGGCCCGACGGGAGCTGGCGGACCTTCCCTTCCGTCCAGGGGCGAAGGCGACGGCGGTGCTCTCCCCGAACTCCAAGGCCGTGAAGGAGCCCAGCGGCATCGTCTTCCACCCCACGAGAGGGACGCTCTTCGTCGTGGGAGATCATGGGGACGTGGCGGAACTCACGCGGGATGGACAGGTGCTGCACCAAACCCGCATCAAGGACCACGGCTTCGAGGGCGTCACCGTGGGGCCCGACGGCCGCGTCTTCGTCATCGAGGAGAAGAAGTCTCCGAAGCTGTACGCGCTGGACCCCGACTCGCTGGAGATCCAGGCCGAGTACGAGGTGGAGACGAAGCTCGAGGGCAAGCGGGTGATCGGAAAGCACGGGAACAAGAGCACGGAGGGGCTGTGCTACGTGCCCGAGCAGCGGGCGTTCTACTGCATCAACCAGCACCCTGCCCGGCTGGTGAAGCTGGACGTTCCGCTCACCGAGAAGGAGGGTAAGGCCCGAGCCGTGGAGGTGATCGATCTCTCGGACATCGTCGAGCACCAGGCCTCGGACGTCACCTATGACACGGCATCAGGCCACTTCCTGATCACCGAGTCCGGCAGCGGCAAGGAGGAGGGCCGGGTGTACGAGCTGACCCGAGAGGGGAAGCGGGTGCGGGAGGCGACCGTCCCTGGTGCCCGGGCCGAGGGGCTGGCGCTCGATGGCTCCGGCCGCGCGTTCATCGCGGATGACGCGGGAGGCGTGCTCCGCGTCGATCCGTGACCTCAGGCGTCCGGCGAGGGCACGGCGTAGAGGTAGATGGGAGTGCGGTACAGGTCATCGACCATGAGCGTGCGCAGGGGCTTCCATCCTCGGAGCGCGAAGGTGTGGCTGAGGACTCGCGTGCCCGGCGGCAGCTCCGCAAGGAGCTTGGGGGCCAACCGGGTCATGGCTCCCGGGAAGAGGTAGCAGACGACAAGGGCGGCGTCGGAGAAGGAGGCGCGAAAGAAGTCCTGGCGCTGGAGCTCGAGGTTGGAGCGAGGGGCGAGGCGCTGGCGGAGCCAGCAGAACGCGAACGGGAGCGGGGACAGTTCGAAGGCCACCACCCGGGCCCGGGGACAGCGGTCCGCCAGGGCGAAGGCCAGCGTTCCCCAGCCACAACCGAGTTCGAGGATCGTTCCCGAGAGGTCCGACTCGATCAGGGGCAGCAGTTGGCGGCGGACCTTGCCCAGGGTGGGCATGGGGGAGATGCCGGTCCGCAGCGTCGAGAAGACGATGGACAGCATGGCTCCCAGGAGGAGTGCTCCCAGGAGCAGAACGAGAGCCTCCGTCACTTCGCCGGAGCCCCACGTTTGCGCTTCACCGGCTTCTCCGCGGCCTCGACCGGTACCAGCCCCGCGTCCACCGGCTCGGTGCCCGCGTCAGGTGTGGCCTCGGGGGCATCAATCGTCACGCGGTCCTCCAGGGGCACACGGCCCACGGACTGGCGGAACAGCTCCCAGAGCGCGCGCCGATGGGCATCGGGCGAGGCCTTTCCCTGAAGGATGATGCCCGCGCCGCTGTAGCGAGCCTCCAGCCCCAGCTCCTTCAAGCGCGGAGAGAGCGCCGAGAGCTGCTCCTGGAGCACGGGGAGTTCGAAGGTGACCTCGAGCTCCCGCGCGAGCCAGGCATCCGTCCGGAAGAGGTCCAGGAGCGCCTTGCGACAGGCCGAGTCCTTCACGGAGACGACGAGTGAGCGCTCGGCCCCCTCGTTCACCTGGAGCCCTGGGCAGACCTTGCGGGCAGCGGCGAGCAACTCGGGAGCAGCCTCGGGCGTGGGCCGGACCCCGGGCGCGGTGACGACCAGGCGCCACACCCCCATCTTCCCCTCCGCATAGAGGAGCATGAGCGTCCGCCCCGGACGCTTGCCGGTGATGAGGAGCTCATTGCTGCCGGAGAGCAGCTCCACGGAGGCCACGGAGGGGTCCTCCACGTCCACCCACTCCACGGCGGTGAGCTTGTGGAAGCGGTCCGCACCGCTCTCCAGGGGGAAGACCAGGTCCACCGGCCACGCAAGGGCCCGGAGGGGTAGCAGCAGGAAGGTGGCGAGCAGGATGCCCCCCAGCCCCGTCCTGAATGGCACAGGTGCGGACATCGGGCCTCCGGCGAAGTGGTATGACCCCTTAGCACAGGTTAAGAAGGGGGCTCCATGCCTACCTGGGCCCTCTGGGTCGCCTGTCTGGCCCTCTGCTTCCTGCGCGCGCTGGTCGCCGCCGCCGAGTCCGCTCTCTACGGCACGTCCGACCTGCGTGCCCAGGAGCTGGCGGAGACGAACGGCAGCGCCGGCAAGCGCGTGCTGCGCCACAAGACCGAGCGCGAAGCCACCGCCACCGCGCTGCGTCTGGGCAGTGTGCTCTGTGGATTCCTGGCGGCGGCCATTGGCGCACTGGCGCCCCCGCGGATGCTGGACTTCAACCGCCTGGGGGACGACGCGTGGCTGCCGGTGGCCACGGTGACGGCCGGAGCCCTCTTCGTGGGCGTGCTGGCCAGCCTCATGGAAGTGACGATGCGCGGCCTGGCCAACGCCGGGTCGGACCGGTGGGCGCTGCGCCTGTCCTGGCTCGTCTCGGTGCTGGTGTTCCTCTTCTACGCGCCCATGCGGGTGCTGCTGGGCATGCTGAACCTCGTGGCGCGCACCTTCGGCCGCACGCTGCGCTTCGAGCCCCCGCCCCCGCCCCTGGACGAGTTGGAGAAGCTGCTGGCGGCGCAGGCAGCCAACAACGAGGTGGACAAGAGCGCTCCGCAGCTCATCCGCTCCATCTTCGAGCTGTCCGACAAGCGCTGCCGGGATGTGATGGTGCCTCGCACCGAAGTGATTACGGTGGAGATCTCCACCCCGCCCATGGAGGTGCTGCGGCTGCTGGCGGAGGAGAACCACTCGCGCATCCCGGTGTACCGGGATGACGAGGACCACATCGTGGGCATCCTGCACGCCCGGGACTTGATTCCGCTGCTCCAGCATCCGGAGCTGATCGTCCTGCAGGATGTCATCCGCCCGGCGAACTTCGTGCCGTGGATGAAGCCCATTGGCGACCTGCTGCGAGACATGCAGAAGAAGCGCATCCACATGGCGATGGTGGTGGATGAGTACGGCGGCTTCATGGGCATCGTCACACTGGAGGACATCCTCCGGGAGATCGTCGGCGACATCGGCGACGAGTTCGAGGTGGACGAGAAGCTGGTGGAGAAGCAGGCCGACGGCAGCTTCATGGTGGACGCGGCGCTGGAGGTGGAGCAGTTCACCCAGACGTTCGGCTTCGAGCTGCCCGAGGGAGACTTCGACACGCTGGGAGGCTTCCTCTCATCGCTGGCGGGCCACCTGCCGGACGTGGGCGAGCGCTTCACCTATGGCGGGCTGCAGTTCACCGTCGCGGCGAAGGAGGGCGCGCGCATCGATCGGGTGCGGGTGGTCCGGCCCAAGGGGGCGACCGCCAAGGACAAGGATGGCCGCGGAGAGGCTCGAGCCGAACCGGCGACGGGAGACGGGCGCTCCGAGCCAGCCTCCGGGGGAGATGGGCGCTCCGAGCCCCCACCTCCAGCGAAGTTCTGAGCCCACCTGCCCCTCACTCCAACAGGGGCTCGGGAGGAGGCAGCCAGGGCACCTCCATCACCCGCTCCACGCGGAACGCGGCCCGGCGCTCCGTCCGCGGGCCGTACCGCAGCAACCCCCCTCCCATCAGCTGGACCTGATGGGAGAGACGGGACGCCGTCCCCGGTGCACCCTGGGCCGTGAGCGGGAAGGACACCTCCACCGACTGCGCCCGTCCGTCCTCGCCCACCGGCACCTCCACCTGCTGGAGCCCCTCCGCCAGCCGGCGCCCGTCCACCGCCAGGTCGAAGTCCACGCCGATGAGCAGCGCCGGATCCGAGGACGGGTTGCGCACCTCCAGCTTCAGCGCCAACAGGCCCGTGCCATCCGGCGCGAAGCGCAGATCCAGCGCCTCCACGCGCACGGCCGCGTCATAGGCGTCGTACCGCCAGGGCACCCCGCGGCACCCGGTGAGCAACAGCAGCCCCAGCACCACCCCGAGCGCGCGCATCACCCGCCCAGCAGCGGCCGCAGCGCCTCCACCGAGAGAGGCCAGCCTGCACGCTGGGCCATCACCTCGAGCGCCTTGATGAACTCCGCGGCCGTCTGGAACCGCCGCGTCCTGTCCGCGAACAGGGCCTTGCGCACCACCTGCACCGCGTAGTCCGGCAGGCCCAGGTTGAGCGAGGACAGCAGCGGAGCCTTCGCGTCCCGCACCCGGAGCATCAGCTCCGACTCGCCGCCCTGCTCCGTGCCGTACAGCCGCCGGTTGGCGAACAACTCCCAGAGGATGACGCCCACCGCGTACAAGTCACTGCGCGAGTCCACCGACTGGCCCAGCACCTGCTCCGGGCTCATGTACGCCACCGTGCCGCGCAGCGCCCCCGAGTCGCCCTGCATCACGCCCTCCACCTCGGCCACGCCGAAGTCGGTGAGCTTCACATCGCCCTGCACGCCCAGGAGGATGTTGGTCGGGTTGACGTCCCGGTGGACGATGTTGGCCCCGTTCTCCCCCACCTTGGCCCGGTGGATGTAATCCAGCGCCTTGAGCACGCACCAGGCGATGTAGCAGGAGGCCTCCGGGGGCATGGAGGTGCCCACCTTCATGAGCAGCCCCTGCATGAACGCCAGGGTCCGCCCGCTCACCAACTCCTGCACCATCAGGTAGTCCGGCCCCGCCTTGAAGAGGCGGAACGTGCGGACGATGTTCGGGTGACGCAGGCGGACGGTGAGCTTGGCCTCGTCCACGAAGGACTTCACGTACGCCGCATCCGCCCGGAAGGACGGGTGGAGCCGCTTGAGCACCACCTCCTCGGGCTCGCCCGGAGAGCGCTGCGACGCCACGCGGGCACGGGCCTGGTACACCTCGGCCATGCCGCCCACTGCCAGGCGGCCGATGACTTCGTACCCTCCCAACTCCAATGCTTCCGCCACGATCGTGAGCCTACCGCGCCTGTCCCCGACCTACTATTCCTTACGCAGGGAGAAGAAGAGACTCTCATACCTACGGGCTGACACGGCCCAGGAGAAGTCCCTTTCCATCCCCCGGCGTCGAAAAGCCTCCAGGCGCTGGGGGTCCGCATACAGCGCCAGCCCCCGGCGGACGGCCGCCAGCAGGGCCGCGGGGTGGAAGGCCTCGAAGAGGATGCCGTTGCCGTCCAGGCCCCCCTCCACCGTGTCCACCAGCCCCCCCGTCGCCCGGACGATGGGCACCGTCCCATAGCGCAGGGAGTACATCTGGTTGAGCCCACAGGGCTCGTACCGGCTGGGCATCACGAAGAAATCCGCCCCCGCCTCCACCAGGTGGGACAGGGCCCGGTCGAAGCCAATCTGCACCCCCACCTGCTTGGGGAAACGGGCCTGTAGCTCCCTCAGGCCGTGCTCGTAGTGCCCCTCGCCGCTGCCCACCGCCACGAAGCGCAGGTCCGCCTGCAACGCCGTGGGTAGGACATCCAGCAGCAGGTCCACCCCCTTCTGCCACGCCAGCCGGCTGACGATGCCCAGCACCGGCGCATCCCCCTCCGGCAGCCCCATGCGCTTCAACAGTTCGCGCTTGCACGCCGCCTTGCCCGCCATGTCCCCCACGCTGTAGCGCGCCGGCAGCAGGCCGTCCGTGGCTGGGTCCCACTCGTGCACGTCGATGCCGTTGAGGATGCCCACCACCCGCCCCTGCTGCCGCTTCAGCAGCCCGTCCAGGTTGCAGCCCAGCTCCGGCGTCTGGATCTCCTTGGCGTAGGTGGGCGACACCGTGGTGATGGAGTCCGAGAACACCAGCCCCGCCTTGAGGAAGTTCACCGTGTCGTAGAACTCGATGCCGTCATGGGAGGTGAACAGGTCCCACGGCAGCCCCAGCTCCCCCATCACGTCCTTGCTGTACTGCCCCTGGTACGCCAGGTTGTGGATGGTCATGACGCACCGCGCCCTGGACAGCGGCGTGTGCTGGAAACCGCGCTGGAGCGCCACCCCCGCCAGCCCCGTCTGCCAGTCGTTCAGGTGGACGATGTCCGGGATGAACTGGAGCCGCTGGGCCGCCTGGAGCGCGCCGATGCTCAGATAGGCGAAGCGCCGGTGGTTGTCCCCGAACTCGCCGAACGCATCCCCATAGATGCCGGTGCGGTTGAAGAACCGCTCGTTCTCCAGGAAGAGCACCTCGAGGCGCTCCGCGATGCGCACCGAGAGGATGGGGCCACCCTCCTCTCCGAAGGGGAAGCGCAGCTGCAGGGAGTGACCGGTAGGTACCAACCGAGGATCCTTCACCTCCGCATAGCGCGGAGTGACCACCTTCACGTCATGGCCGAGCGCCGCCAGCGCCGCGGGCAGGGCACCGGCCACGTCCCCGAGTCCACCCGTCTTGGAGAAGGGGGCGACCTCCGAGGCGATGAAAAGGATTCTCATTCCCGAAACATGCCGTGTGGAGCCTGTGAGTCAACCTTAAGAAGAAGCGCGAGTGCGGTCTTCCCTGGCCGGGTGGGATTGTTAGGGTGGGTGATATGGAACTGCCCCAGGATCCCATCGAGCGCTTCGCCGCCATCTATGAGCAGGCCCGGAAGGCCATCCCCGTGGACCCGAACGCGATGATCGTCGCCTCGGTGGGGGATGACGGCCGGCCCTCGGCGCGGGTGGTGTTGCTCAAGGACTTCGATGCCCGCGGCTTCGTCTTCTTCACCAACTTCGAGAGCCGCAAGGGGCGCGAGCTGCAGGGCCACCCGGCCGCGGCGCTCGTCTTCTACTGGGCCCCCCTGGAGCGGCAGATCCGCATCGAGGGACGCGTGGAGCGCGTCACGGATGCCGAGGCGGATGGCTACTTCCACAGCCGGGCTCGGGGCAGTCAGATTGGCGCCTGGGCCAGCCAGCAGAGCCAGCCGCTGCCCTCGCGCCAGGTGCTCGAGGAGCGGGTGGACGCGCTCACCCGCCAGCACGAGGGCCAGCCCATTCCCCGTCCGCCGCACTGGTCGGGCTTCCGGGTCATCCCGGATCGCATCGAGTTCTGGCACTCGCGCCCCAACCGCTTGCACGAGCGCCTCGTCTACACGCGCACCGGCTCCGGCTGGAGCACCGAGATGCTCTACCCGTGAGCGCGAGCCCCGGGCCCACCGCCCTACCAGGGCACCTCATTGCCCTGGTAGTCGATGAAGATGCCGCTCCGGGCCGCGGAGAGATCGTCGATCACCCTCAGCATGCCCTGAACGGAGTCCTCCACCTTCATGAAGGCGTTCTTGGTGCCGAGCTCCGTCTGCACCCAACCCGGGTTGATGACGGCGGTGATGAGGCCCTGTTCCTTGAAGTCCACGGCCATGGTCCGCATGCCCGCGTTGAGCGCGGCCTTGGACATCCGGTAGGCATACGCGCCGCCCACGAAGCCGTAGACGCCGGCCGGCGTGTTGTCCGTCATCGAGGACATGCGCGTGGTCAGATAGACGATCTTCCGCGTGCTCCCCTTGAGGATGTTGGGGAGCAGCGCCGAGGACAGGCGCATGGCTCCAATGGTGTTGACCTCCATCGTCCGTGCCATGTCGGCGCAGTCGATGCTGAGGAGCGGGTTCCACGAACCACCCACTCCCGCGTTGTTGATCAACACGTCGACGGGCGACGTCTGCAGCGCGGCGGCGAAGGCTCGCACGCTGTTGTCGTCCGTGACATCGAGTGGATGGATACGCAGGCGATGACCGGCGTCTCGCGCCAGGGAAGCCAACTGCCGGGCCTCCGAAGGAACGCGAGCTCCCGCTTCAACGGTGTCGCCACGAGCAACGAGTTGTCGAACGAATTCGAGGCCAAGCCCGCGGCTGGCCCCTGAGATGGCGTAGCGCATACATGTATTAAGACGCTTCACTGGCTGTAGGCACAACCGATGGGACCCTTGACCCGAGTGACCTACACGAGCAAAGGCAGATCGGATCCAGGAGCAACGGAAACATGAGCTTTATCGCTGTCATTGGAGGGGGAATTTCCGGTCTCGCATTGGCTTACCGTTTGCGGGCCCGTGGGAAGGATGTGGTCTTACTGGAAGGTGAAACTCGACTCGGTGGGAACATCCAGACCCGGAGACGTGATGGGTTGGTAACAGAAGCAGGACCCAACAGCTTCCTCGACAAAGAGCCCGCGACGCGCGAGCTGGCTGCGGGCGTGGGCGTGGAGGGATTGATCCGCGCGGCGGATCCCGCGGCGAAGGCGCGCTACCTGTACACGCGTGGGAGGCTGCGCTCGGTGCCTGCGTCGCCTCCGGCGTTCTTGAAGTCGGACATCCTTCCGTTGGGCGCGCGCCTGCGCGTGATGGGCGAGCTGTTCACGGGCCGGGCGGCCTCGGAGATGGATGAGTCGCTGGGCGCCTTCGGGCGGCGTCACCTGGGAAAGGTGGCGACCTCGGTGCTGCTGGATGCGGTGCAGACGGGCATCTACGCGGGAGACATGGATGCACTGAGCGTGGGCGCCACGTTCCCGCAGCTGTCGAAGTTGGAGCGAGAGCACCGCAGCCTCATCCTCGGAGCGATTCGCACCCAGAAGGCCCAGCGCAAGGCGTTGCCGGAGGGAGGCTCGGAGAAGTTACGCGGTGCGTTGAGCACCTTCGAGGGAGGCTTGGAGACGTTGGTGGAAGGCATTGCTCGCACGCTGGGGCCGGCGGTGCACACGGGAGCGAAGGTGGAGGGGCTCGTGCCTGGCAACGGTGGCTGGCGTGTCTCGGTGCGCGAGCATGGGCGGCAGGCGGAGTTGATGGCCTCGCAGGTGGTGCTGGCGACTCCGGCCTATGTGGCGGCGGGCCTGCTGCGGCCGTTGGATGAGAAGCTCTCGGCGCTGGTGGAGAGCATTGCCTACGCACCCATCGCGGTGGTGCACCTGGTCTACGCGGCGGGCAGCACTCCGCCACCGGATGGCTTCGGCTTCCTGGTGCCGAGCCTGGAAAAGCGGCGGCTGCTGGGCGCCATCCACGCCTCCACGGTGTTCCCCTTCCGCGCCGAGGGCGGGCGCGTGCTCTACACCTGCATGGTAGGTGGAGCGCGGCGGCCGGACCTGGTGACGTTGAACGAGGAGGCGCTGGTGACGCTCGCGCGAGAGGAATTGAAGGAGCTGGCGGGAGTCACGGCGGCTCCTGTCTTCACGGAGGTCTTCCGTTGGACGCGAGGCATTCCCCAGTACAACGTGGGGCATCTCGGGCGGATTGCCACCATCGATGCGGCGCTGGCGCGGCTGCCGGGGCTGCACCTGACGGGTAATGCATACAAGGGTGTGGGCATCAACGACTGCATCCGGAATGCCTTCGCGCTGGGTGACACGCTGGCGGGCTGACGTGGACAACCGGAGCGGTCAGCCCTGTCGGGACCGACCGCTCACCCGCTTCCGGCGACCGTTCGGCGTCATCCGGGCCACGTCGGGGCTGGGAGGCATCATCCTCACTCCCATCAGCCTTCCCGGAGTGAGCCATGACGTCGATCTCGATGCCGCTGCTGGTTCTGTGCGCTGTCCTCCTGTTCCCACTGGTGCTCGTGGGCTCCATCCTCATGGACCTGACCGAGGCGGAGGTGGCGCCGTGAAGAGCAAGCGCCTGTTGGATCTCGCCCTGATGCTGCCGCTGGTGCCCTTCTTCGGGCTGGCCGTGGGAGTGCTCGCCCTGGTGGTGCTCATCGTGGATGGCCGCCCCGTGTTCTTCACCCAACCCCGCTTGGGCCAGGGACGCCGGGTGTTCCGCATCCTCAAGCTGCGCACCATGACGTGCGAGGAGGACATGCGGGCCCGGCGCCCCACCCGGCTGGGGAACCTGCTGCGCCACCACGGGCTGGATGAGCTGCCGCAGCTCTTCAATGTCCTCATCGGAGACATGAGCCTGGTCGGTCCCCGTCCCCTGACGCCCGAGGACGCCGAGCGGCTGATCGCCGCGCACCCTCCCCTGGCTGCTCGCTTCGATGTGCCGCCGGGTATCACCGGACTGGCGCAGGTGTGCCAGGCGCGGGGGGCGGCGCTCACGGCGCAGCTGGATGCCGAGTATGCTCGGACCCGGAGCGCCACCGTGGACATCCGCATTCTCTTCCGCACCACCTGGATCAACGTTGTCGGCAAGCGCCGGGGGGCGCGCCCGCTGCCGGCTCACCTCGTGCCGAGATGATCGCGTCCCAGGAAGGCTCCATCGTCCGCGCCACCCTGCTGGGGCTGATGAATCCCAAGCGGTTGGCACCGCTGCTGTTGATTTCGGGAACGCTCGTGTTCGCCCAGGGACGGTTCAGCCGGGATCCGCTGGCCGTTCCCCTGGGCATCCTGCTGTGCGTGGTGTTCGTGGCGGTGGCGCCCGTCTCCTACCGCGTCCTCTTCCCCGAGGGCCTCGACCTGAGCCACGGCGGCGTGCGGCTGCTGCTGTATGGAGCCGTGGGCTCCGGGGTGGTGCTGTCCTCGGGCTACGTGTTGCCGAAGATGTTGCGCATGGCGCCCACCTTCCTCACCCAGCCGGTGAACCTGGCCGTCTGCGGCGCCCTGTACCTGGTAGGAGGGTGGGGATTGGGGCGGGACATCGGCTTCGAGGAGTCGCTGGCTCGGGAGCGCGCTCGTGCTGCCCGGCTCCAACTGGAGGCCGAGCAGGCCCAGCTCCTAGCGCTGCGCAGCCACTTGGATCCGCACTTCCTGTTCAACACGTTGAACGCCATCGCCGAGTGGTGCCGCACGGATGGTGCCGTGGCCGAGGCCGCTGTGCTCCGACTGTCGGCCATGCTGCGCATCGTGCTGGCGGGGGTGCGCAGCGCGACGTGGCCACTGGAGCGCGAGTTGGAGCTGCTGCGCACGCTGTTCGAGCTGCATCTGCTGCGGGATCCCGACCTGTTCCAGCTCTCGTTCGAGGTGGCTCCGGGACTGGGTGAGGTGCCGGTACCGCCGCTCATGCTGCTGCCGCTGGCGGAGAACGCCGTGAAGCATGGGCCGGCGGCGGGGCACCGTGGGCACATCTCGCTCCAGCTGACTTCACGGGACGATGCGCTGGTGTTCATCCTGGAAAACCCGGGAGCTTCCAAGGGTCCACGGCCGGGCAGCACGGGCCTGCCCACGGTGGAGCGACGGCTCGCGCTGGCCTACGGTGGGAAAGCCCGGTTGTCGTTGGAGAGCGTTGAGGATCGTACCCGCGTCACCGTCACCCTGCCCCGCTCGGGCCCCTTGCTGGGAGTCATCACGTGAGCCAGTCCCTGCGTGTCCTCATCGCCGATGACGAGATGCTCGCTCGCAAGCGCCTGACGCGCCTGCTGAGCGCTTTTCCGGACGTGGAGGTGTGCGGCGAGGCGGCGGATGGAGAGGCCGTGCTGGCGGCGGCTCGAGCGGGGGGCCTGGACGTCATCCTGCTGGACATCCACATGCCAGGGCTGAGCGGACTGGATGCGCTGGCGCTGCTGCCCGAGGACGGGCCGCGCGTCATCCTGTGCACGGCCCATGCGGAGCACGCGGTGGATGCCTTCGAGCACGGCGCGGTGGACTATGTGCTCAAGCCCGTGGAGGCCGCGCGGCTGCAGAAGGCGCTGGACCGGGCGCGGGCGCGGCTCGGGCCGAAGGTGGAGGAGCCGGCAAAGGGACAGGCTCCGAGTACGAAGGGGCTCACGCGGCTGCCCATTCCGACACGGCAGGGCATCGTCCTGGTGGATCCGGAGACCATCTCCCATGCGACGCTGGAGGGAGAGCTGGTCACGGTGTTCACCACGCAGGGCGAGTTCCTCACGGACTTCACGCTGAACGAGCTGGCCGACAAGCTGCCGGTGGAGGGCTTCCAGCGGGTGCACCGTCGCGCGCTGCTGAATCTGGCCCATGTGACGCGGCTGGAGCCGCTGGAGACGGGGGGCTACATCGCGCGCACCACGCGGGGGCACTCGGTGGAGATCAGCCGCCAGTCTGCTCGAGAGCTGCGGCGAATGCTGGGCCTACGCCGAGGGCCCGAGGAAGAGGGCTGAGCGCGGGTCCTCCCCCGGCGGACCTGGGCCTCAATCCATGGGCCACTGGTGTACGGGCGCGCCGGACTCCGCATGCTCGCTGTAGCGCTCCAGCAGCGCGGTCAGCGCATCCGGCTTCGGCAGCTGCTCCTCCAGCTTCGCCAGCGTCCGCCGCTGCCAGGTGGCCCCTGTACGCCGTGCCGCCACGCGGGCCTCGATGATGCCCAGCAGCTCATCCGCCTCGGAGGCATCCACCCCCGCCTCCACCAGGCCACGCCGCGCGACGGGCAGGAGCTTCGGCACCAACTCCGTCACCGGTATGGGCCGAGGGGAAGGCGCCTTGTCCGAGGGCCAGAGCAGCTCCGCATCCATTCCCTGCCGCGCGGCCCGGATGAAGTTTCCCCGAGCACAATGGAACGGCATCGCCGGCAAGAGCGCGTGCATCTCCCCCGCCATCCCCAGCGTCAGCCCGAGCAGCAACGCCCCGTTGGCCACCATGTCCACCACCGAGGGCCCCGCCGGCAGGGCGCGGAACTCGATGCGCAGGTGGCCTCCGCACTTCGGATCATAGATGGCGCGGTTCCAGTTCCAGATGGTGCTCTGGTGAAGCCGCAGCTCGTCCAGGCCGGGCAGCTCTCCCCGCGCCACGCACTCCAGCGGAGACTGAGGCCCCACCACGGGCAACAGCGGCGCGTGCAGCGCCACCGCCTCCGAGAACAGCTCCAGCGCACCCTCCCGCGCCCAGCCGTGACCGAACGTCACCCGCGCATGGCTCGTGGAGTTGTCGTGAGCGTCCCCCCGGTCGTCCACGGCCTGCCGGAAGAGCGCCACCCGCGTCTCGTCCCACAGTCTGCGCCCGAGAAAGAGCGGCGAGTTCGTCGACACCGCCAGCACCGGCGCCGTCACGAGCTGCGCCGCGTTGTACATCCGCGCGAACTCCGCCGGATCCACGCGCAGGTGGAACTGGAGCGACGTGTTGGCGCCCTCCAGCGTCACGTCATCCCAGGTGAGTGACAGCGTGTCCTCGCCCGAGATGGACACCTGGAAGGGGGCATCCCTGCGGCTCCGGATCGCCGCCGACAGCGCCCGGTAGCGAGGCATCCCCGTCAGCGCGCTGCTGCCCAGGTCCTTCTCGCGAAGCGTGGGGAGGATCCCCGTCACCACCACCCGCGCTCCCTGCGTGGCCGCCGCGCGACGGACCTCGCGCAGTGTGTCCTCGAATTCCGCACGCAGCGCCGTGAAGGGCCGCCCGGCCAGCGGAGAGGGGCGCAGGTTCGTCTCCAGATTGAAGCGGTTGATCTCCAGCGTCACCCGCGGATCCACCGTCTGCCCCAGCACCTGCCGATTCACCGGCAGCGGGAACCCCGATGAGTCCACCAGGAACATCTCCAACTCGGCGCCCACCGTGCGTGGCCCCAGGCCGAAGCCGGGACGCTGGAGCAGGGCGCGCAGCGCCTCCACGTTCTCCAAGAGACGCTGTGAGAAACGCCGGTAGTCCTCGGGAGAGAATTCCTCGCGTTCGATCGCCAGACCCATACCTGGAGACTGGGCATGCCTCTCATTCCCGGCAGGCGGCCCCTTTCAGGCCGCGCCTGCTCGGCCGCTCCCTAGAATGACCTGGCTTGACGCACCGCGCCCGCTGGCCCGCTTCCTGGGCAGCCGTCCCCGACGACTCCCTGGCGCAGGTGTGTTATCGCTCGATAGCGCCATGCAGCCTGCTTCCTCGCCCCCCCTGCTCAACCTGTACGACCTGCCACGCACCGCCCTTGGCGAGATGCTCGCGGGCTGGGGTTTCAGCGCCTTCCATCGGGATGCGCTCTGGGAGGCCCTCTACCGGCAGCAGGTGCAGTCTCTCGACGCGCTGGACGGAGTGCTGCGGCCGGACCTGGTGAAGCTCCTGCGTGAGCGCGCCTGCCTGCGCCGCCCTTCCGTGCACCACGAGACATTCAGCAGCGACGGCTACACGCACAAGCTGCTGCTGCGCATGGACGACGGGCAGACCATCGAGACGGTGCTGATGCGTTTCAAGGGCCGCGCCACGGTGTGCATCAGCACGCAGGCCGGCTGTGCCATGGGCTGCGTCTTCTGTGCCACCGGGCAGATGGGGCTCGTGCGCCACCTGAGCCCCGGGGAGATCGTCGCCCAGGTGCTCCACGTCACCGGCATCCTGCGCCAGTCCGGCGAGTCCCTGCGCAACATCGTCCTCATGGGCATGGGCGAACCCCTCCACAACTACGACGGCACGATGGAGGCGGTGGACATCCTCGTGGACCAGTTGGGCCTGGCCATCGGCCCGCGCTTCATCACCCTGAGCACCGTGGGCGTGGTGCCCGGCATCCGCCGGCTGGCCGACGAGGACCGTCCGGTGCAGCTCGCCGTCAGCCTCCACGGCGCCACGGATGCGGAGCGCGCCGCGCTGGTGCCCGTGGGCAAGCGCTGGCTTCTCGACGAGTTGATGGAGGCGTGCCGCTACTACAGCGAGAAGCGCAAGCGCCGCATCTTCTTCGAGTGGACCCTCATCGCCGGCAAGAACGACACGCCGCAGCAGGCCCACGCGCTCGGGCAGCTCTTGCAGGGCATGGACGCCCACGTCAACGTCATCCCGCTCAACCCCACGGTGGGCTTTGGCGGAACGCCCAGCGATCCGGCGGCTGTGCGCGCATTCCAGGACGTGCTGGCCTCCTACGGGCTGCCCAGCACCGTGCGTCAGCGTCGAGGCATCGACATCGACGCCGGCTGTGGCCAGCTCAAGGCCGCGGTGGAGCGTCCGCGCCGTTCACTTCCGGCAACTCGCTGAGCGCCGCGGCCTGATTTCCACCCGCAGCCGCGCAAGGCAAAGATCTCTAGGAGGGAAGGAGATCGGCTAGGGTGAATTCATGAGTCCACTGGACTGGAACCGTCTCGCGCCCCACCGCCCACTTGCGGCGGGAGATGCCTTGCGCGTCGAGCGTCCGAGCAACAACGCCGACCGGCTGGCCTCCCTGGTCAAAGCTCGGATGGGTCCCATCGCAGTGGTAGGCCCGGTCGGGAGCGGGAAGAGCACCGAGCTAGCGGCTGCGTCCAGCGCCCTCACAAGCCACTTCCTCACCGCGCTGATCCCTTTTGATCGCCTGATGGACATGCGCCAGTTGGATGACGGCTCGATGTTCCTCCACATCGGTCACCAGCTCGCTCAATCCGCGACGCACTTGAACCAGCACTTGGGCTGGAATAGCAGTGCCTTCAACTTCCGTACTCCCCCAGACAGTATGGCCAACCCGCATGCTCGCCCGAGCCGGAACGACCTGCTCTCTTGGCTCAGAGAAATCCGCCGGGCAAGCACGCAACAATCCGTCGCCCTGCTCCTGGACGGTCTGGAGAAGTGCCCGGGAGATGTTGCGCGGCAAGCGATTCGAACCCTGCTGACTCTCAGGGAAGAAGCGGAACTCGTCATCGTGACCCCGCTGGAGCTCGTCACGGGGCCTGAGGGCTATGAGTTCCTCACAGAGCTACGGCCCTTCCACATACGGCCCGTGCCCGTCTTCCGAAAGATCGGAACCGGCTGGGACAAAGGCCGATCCTTCTTGAAGGAGATCTTCTGTCTGCGGATGGGGCTCCAAACGTTGGAGCCATCACAGGAGCAGCTTCTCGAGTTCGCGGCCGTCGCGAGCAGCGGATTGCCCAGGACGTTTCTTCAGCTCCTCCGAAGCGCAGGAGGATACGCCACCATCGCTGGCCGTGAGTTCTTCGTCGCGGAGGATCTCCAAGCTGCGATCCTCGACCAGAAAGAGAGCCTTCTTCGCATCCTGAGGGATGGCGACATGCACGTTCTCGATAGCGTGAATGGGGAGGAAGGGCTGGAGATTCCGCTCGAGAGACGCATCCGTCTGCTCACACACGGCCTGCTCCTCGAATACGAAGAGTCAGGAAGGGTCCTCGTCCGTATGAACAACCTGCCGCAGTACTCGGGGACCCTCACGTCATGAGGGATGCATCCGCCACTCTGTGGAGAGCCCTGCGGAGCGGCAATCCCATCATCGCGGTCCTGTATGAAGATGCGGGCCTGCTGGAGGAACTCGTCTCCGAGATGGAGTCCCTGCTCCCCATCGGCAGCAAGGTTCAGCGCTCATCGGACGTGTCCGCGTCCTTCCAGACACCTGACGCATTTCTCTTCCTGGCGCCGCCGGACGAGCGTCAAGCCCTCCTGACCCTGGATGGCCGCAGAGACGCCCTGCTCGACCGTCGCAGCCCCGTCGTCCTCCTCCTGCTCCGCGGCGGAGAAGGAGTCCAGAGCCTCAGCGACGTACCAGGGCTCTCCAGTTGGCTTCAGGGGAACGAGATCGATCCATACCGGCTCCAGCAGATCGATCCGAAGCACGAACGGGAGTCCTTCGAACAGCAGACCGGGCGCTCTCCCGAGGAATGGCTGGTGGACTACCGTGCTGGCCGGATTCCCGGCACCCTGGAGAACAGCCTCCTGGCAACTCGAGCCGGACTCTTGGAGAACCCGCCTTGAGCCGCAAGAAGCCATGGGTGGACAGAGATGCGTCCACCCAGAAAGCCATCAAGGACCTCGCGATCCATGGGGTGGACCACAAGGCCGAACTCAACAGCCGGCTGCGCCTCCTCATCTCCCATGGGGGAAGCTCTCGACTGGCTCCTGGCAACCGCTGATCCTGCCTTGGAACCAACAGATTCAGAGAAGTAACACCTCTTTCATCCGAAGCCTCGTTAGCTTGCACGACTCCCACCCTGGAGATCCGCCATGGCCGCCTCTGCCCCGCTCCCCGCCGCTGCCGCCGGCACGTTCCGTCTCGGTGACATGACCGTCAACCGCATGGGCTTCGGAGCCATGCGCATCACCGGCCAGGGCATCTGGGGAGAGCCCCGGGACATCGAGGAGTGCAAGCGCGTGCTCCGCCGAGCCCTCGAACTGGGCATCAACCTCATCGACACCGCCGCCTCCTACGGGCCCGACGTCTCCGAGCGCATCATCGGCGAGACGCTCCACCCGTACCCCCAAGGGCTCCTCATCGCCACCAAGGGAGGCCTTACCCGCAGCGGCCCCAGTGGGTGGCACGCCGCCTGTTCTCCCGAGCAACTCACGAAGGACCTGGAGGGCAGCCTGCGCAAGCTGCGCGTCGAGCGCATCGATCTGTACCAACTGCACACCGTGGACCCGAAGGTCCCCTTCGAGGACTCGGTGGGCACGATCGCTCGGCTGCGCGAGCAGGGGAAGATCCGGCACGTAGGCCTGTCCAACGTCTCCGTGGAACAGCTGCGCGTGGCGCGGAAGATCGTCCCCATCGTCTCGGTCCAGAACCGCTACAACCTCGCGGACCGGAACAGCGAGGCCGTGCTCACGGAGTGCGAGAAGGAGGGTCTCGGCTTCCTGCCGTGGTACCCGCTCGCGGCCAGTGAGCTGGCCCGAGGCGACAGCCCGCTCGCCCAGGCCGCGAAGCGCCACAACGTCACTCCGGGACAGCTCGCGCTGGCGTGGCTGTTGAACCGCTCGCCCGTGATGCTCCCCATCCCGGGCACCTCCTCCGTCAAGCACCTGGAGGAGAACACCGCCGCCGCCGCCGTGAAGCTGACTCCCGACGAAGTGCGCGAGCTGGCCCGGTGAGCGCCGAGCCTACCGCTCACTCACCCTCACCTCGGGACTGACGCGGGCCGCACGAGCCCCGTGCTCGGGAAACACGGGCAGGTGGCTCGCGGCCTCGCGCACCAGTCCCACGAAGGCCCGCACCGTCTCCGAGACGGGAATGCCCATCGTCCGCAGCGTGCGGCGGTGATCCACCAGCACCACGCCCATCGCCGCCAGCGCGAGGCTCCACCACACCGCCTGCCACACCGCGCGCATCGGCACGCCCCAGCCCTGCCGCGCGAAGAACTCGCCGTGGAAATCCAGGTGGTGCTGCTCGTCCTCGCAGATCTGCTCCAGCGCGCGCCGCATCCCGCCCTCCGGCAGCCGAGAGGCCAGCAGTCCATAGAAAGCGCCGCCAATCACCTCCGCCACCAGCAGCACCATCAGCTTCAGCCGCAACCCCAACAGCCGGCGCCCGAAGACGAAGAGGCGCTCGGTCCAGTTGCGCGCCAGCAGCTTCCCACCCAGGCCTCGCACCATCAGCCCAAGGATGCGTGCATGTCGCCCCTCCTCCGCCACGAAGAGCTTCAACGCCGTGCGGTAGTCCGCGTCGATCCCAGGCAACTGCGCACGGTCGATCTCATGCGCGATGCGTCCCTCGCCCGCCTCACCCAGTTGGAAGGTCGCCAGAGACCCCAACAACGCAGAGCGCCACGCCTCGGGCACCTCCTCCACTCGCTCCAGTCCCTCGGGCAAAGGACGCTGCCGGTTCATCTCGAAGTGTCGTCGCCAATCGCTCCACCGCATGGACTTCTCCTTCACAGGACGCGCGCCGCGTCCGTCTCGTGAAGAAGAAATGCCTCAGTCCCGAGCGCTCGGAGCAACAGGCCGCCCGAGCGGTCGCGCCGGACCTGCGAGCGGTCGCATCGGCCACTCAGCCGCTTCGCCTGCTCGCGCGCGGGGCGCCGTCCAGTGTCAACGGATGCGGGTTTCCACTACGACGACACGCGATGCGCGGTGGCTGGTGGACACTCCTCGCAAAGAACACCGAGGCCTCTTGCATGGACTCGGCACGTGGGCACATTCTTCGTGGTGGCAACACCGACGGAGGTGGGGCGATGCAGCTGGCCATCCATGAGCATGCGACGGTGGAGGAAGCGAGCACGGATCTGCTCGACTTCATCCTGTTGCCCTCCAACTGGCTCTCCATCGAGCAACAGTCGGAGGATCCCTCCGCGCGCCCCGCTCAAAACGCGCTCTACCAACGGCGCGTCGGTCCGCTGCGCATCTGCGCCAGTGTGGAGGTGTCCTCGACGCTCGAGGTCTTCCTCCGCGTGGCCTTCCGCGCGCCCGGGCTCACGCCGGTGAAGGCCGCGGATCATCTGGAGACGTTCCTGCGCACGCGCATGCCGCTGACGCCCAACACCGAGTGGCAGGTGGAGGTGGACGAGCGCCGGTGGATCCACTTCGTGCGGCGCTACGCCGGCACGCGGCTCCAGGCCTGAGGGCTCACGTCACCTTGTAGTAGCGCAGCGGCTGGCCCACGTTCTTCACGGGCGTCTCCACGAGCGGACCGAACTTCAGCTCCCGGACCCAGGGCTCCTGGGACTGGCTGAGCGCCTGCTGCGCGCTCTCCATCACGAGCGTCTCGCGGAAGCCGCCGAGCGACTGCAACCGCGCCGTCTGGTTCATGCCCGTGGAGAAGGCGGTGTACTGCCGGTTGGGCCCGAACAGTCCACAGTTGGCGTGGGCCAGGTTCACGCCGACGGCCACGCCCAACCCGGGCAGCTCCACTCGTTTGCAGAGCTCCATCACCTCATCCCGAGCGCTCAGCGCGGCGGTGTACTGCTGGATCTCCAGCGCGGCGCGCAGCGCGGCCTCCGCGCGCTGGGTGAGCGAGGTCTCGAAGAAGGGCGGACCGAACAGACCGATGACGCAGTCGCCCACCATCTTGTCGAACACGCCACCGCACTCCCAGATGGAACCCACGACGTGCGCGCTCCACTCATCCACGAAGCGACCGATGCTCTTGGGGCTGTCGAAGCCCTGCTCGCAGATACGGGTGAAGCCGTTGATGTCCGCGAAGAGGATGCCGAGTTCCTGATCCTGCGCCCGGAGGTGATTGGCGTAGGCCGGATCCCTCAGCAACTCATCAATGGTGCTGCTGCGGAAGAACTGCGAGAGGTGGATGCGCTCGCGGTTGTAGTCCAGCAGCCGCTGGCTCAGGCCCGAGGCCAGCAGCCGGACGATCTCCATCGTGTACGCGGAGAAGCCCTCATCGCTCCAGAGGACGATCTTCCCCAGGTGCTCACTGGAAGAAGCCCCCGAGATGAGCACCACCTCCGAGGTGCGGCCGCGCGCCTGACCGAACAACTGACGCAGCGAGCCATCCACGCGGTTGAGCAACTCCGGTCCGTGCTTCTGGATGAGGCGCTCCAGGTGCGGACCAGGCCGCTCGGTGCTCTCGTACTCCAGGTGACCGTGGCGCCAGGTGCGGTAGTGCAGCACCTGCGGGCGCACCGCGTCCCGGTACAGGAGCAGGAAGCCCGGCAGCCGCACCCGCTGGGCCAGCGCGAGCACGGCCTGATCCATGCCCACCTCGAAGACGGGGTTGGACAGGAGCTGGTTGCACTGAAGGAGGAGCTGCTGCTTCTCGGCGGCTGTGTGGACCAGGCACAGCACGGTGTCGAGCAGCTCGGCCACGGTCTCCAGGATGCGGAGGATCCGCGCGGACTCCTTCACGCCGGTGTGGTCCCCGGCGAAGAACAACCCGATGGAGCCCACCTGTGTCCCCACGACATCCAGCGGCTGGGTGACGACCGTGCCGTCCTCCAGAGGCCGCACGCCGTTGGCTTCTTCCAGGAGGATGCTGGAGTGGCGCTCTCCCCAGGGGCCCTCGGTCCAGGTCTGCTCGGCCAGCTCCTCGTTGCGCGTGGTGACGGCGATGGCACGCGCGCCGGTCAGCTCCAGGATTCGCGGCAGGCACCGGTCGAACGTCTGGTGGAGACTCTCGCGCTCCTTGAGGCTCTCCTCCAGCAGCTCATCCAGCGTGCGATGGAGGTGACGAAGCGATCGGAGTTCCTCCAGCGAAGGCTCCGCGGGCAGCGCATACGACGCTTTCATGGCCTGAGGTTCTACAGCCCTCTGGGCCCGCTGTCACAGGTCACCCCGAGAGGTGGGGAACGTGCATCTCACCGCCGGTGATCCGACCCTCGGAGGCTTCGATGACCCAGTACCCCTCACGTCCCTCCTGGGTGGAGGAGCCCGCTCCGAAGATGTGGGGGCGCGCGTCAGTGGCGACGTGGTGGTAGCGGTGGTGGATGTGGCCATGCAGCACGGCGTGGCGAGGCCCCGGCAGGAGCCTGCAGAGCGCCTCCGCATCCTTGAGCCCGTGGAACCACCCGTCCGCCTTTCCGTGATGCGTCAAAGGCGCATGGTGAACCACCGCTAGCACGGCCCGTCCGGCCACTCGCGGATCCTTCACGATGGCCGCGAGCCCCTCGAGCTGTGCTGGGCCGATGAAGCCCTGCGCAATCCCCGGGACGGGAGGAACCCGGGCGGACTTGAGGCCTACGACGGCAGCCTCCTTGCCCACCAGCCGGACGACGGGAAAGGCGTCCTCCCGGCAGTGCTCGGGAAGGTCGCTCTCCAGCAGGTGCCCGAAGTAGCGCTCGAAGCGCCTGCTGCGGTGGCTGCCCGGCGTGTAGACATCGTGGTTGCCGGGGATGACGGTGCAGCGGCTTCGATCCTCGACCAGCTCGCCGAGCGCGGCCCGAGCACCCTCGAACTCACTGTCCAGAGCGTAGGCAGTGAGATCTCCCGAGAGGATGAAGTGATCAGCGTTCTTCTCCCGGGCCTCACGAGCGATGGTGGCGAGCGTCTCCGGAGCACGGCGGTAGGCTCGGGCCCGGCCACCGACCGTCAGCTCCGCGAAGGCCAACCAGCGACGCCAGCCGAGCCGGAAGAAGGGCTGCGCGAAATAGTCAGCGGTGATGTGGACGTCAGAGCAATGGACGAAGCGCATGGAGGATCCCGGGCAGCAACGGCCCGCAGCGGGGAGAACATTCTCGCCGAGCCGCCCCCCGAGGGAAGCGCGTTCAGCAGTGCTCGAGCAAAATCGACCATGCCTCTCCCTCGACTGACAGCCCTCGGCGGGGTACGAGAGCTACCCTTGATTCCGATGGCTCACATCTCCAGCTTCCCGATGCGAACCGTGCTCCTCCTCGGCCTGCTCCTGGGCACCTCCAGCGGTGCCCAGCAGGCGCCCCGGCGTGTGGCCGTGCTCCCCTTCCAGGCGATCTCCGGGGATGTGCCCGGCCGAGCAGGCCCCCGGGTGACGCAGCGGCTCGCCACCGAGGTGCGAGGCGTCGAAGGCCTGGAGCTGGCTGAACCATCCGCAACGGAACCTCCTCCAGATCCGCTCACCCAGGCTCGCGCCGCGGTGAAGGAGGCCGAGGCGCGGCGGCAGAAGCGAGACTTCGCTGGCGCGGATGCTTCGATCGGGCAGGCGCTCGATGCCTATGCCACCGTGGCGATGTCTCTGCCGAACGGGAACGAGTTGGCGGATGCCTACTCCCTGCGCGCTGCGATCCGCTACTCCCAGGGCCGGGATGAGGAAGCCGCGCGCGCTCTCACTTTTGCCCTGACGCTCGTTCCGGGACGTGTCCCCCCACTGGCTTCCACTTCCGCCCTCTTCGCGCGCACGGTGGAGCGCACGCACACGGCCCTCCGGGAACAGCCTCGCGGCACCGTGCGCTTCGTCTCCGTGCCTCCGGGGGTCCCCGTGACTCTCGAGGGACAACCCGTGGAGAACACTCCGGTCCGAGTGGTGGACGTCCCTCCCGGAGGCCACCTGTGGCGCGCGGTGCTGCCCTCGGGGGAGAGCGTCGGCGGCATCGTCGAGACGGTGAGTGGCAAGGAGGTCGAGGTGAAGGTGCAACCTACAGGTGAGGGCTCGGAGGCGACACTCGCCGCAGCGCTTGCCGGGAATCGACTGGATTCGGCAGCGGTGGATGCGGCGAAGGCGGCCGGCCAGACCCTGCGCGCGGAGTTCGTCGTCTTCGGCACGGTATCGCGGACCAGCACAGGCCTCGCCCTTGATGTCTTCGTGCTCGCTCCGGACGCCAAGGCGCCGCGCCGGCTGCCTCGCATCGCGCTGGACACGGATCTCCTCGACGCCGGTCCCCCGCTGCGAGAGCTGGCCTCCACCCTTGCCGCCCGTGGCTCCCAGGCGGGCGATCCCGTCACTCTCCCCGCCACCCCGTCCCCCGGAGCGGGCCCGGCGGCCCGTCCCTCCCAGGTGAAGTACCCGGTGGAGGACAAGCCCCTGAACGTGCCCAAGCCCGTGGTGGCCCCTACGCCAGACAGAGCCCCCCTCGCTCCCAGGAAGCCCCTGATCCGCCCATGAGCTTTCGTGGCCGCTTCGCTCCCAGCCCCACCGGGCGCATGCACCTCGGCAACGCTCGCAGCGCGCTGCTCGGATGGCTCCAGGCCCGCGCCGCGGGAGGCCAGTTCCTCCTGCGCGTGGAGGACCTCGACCGTGCGCGCTGCCGCCCCCAGTATGTCGATGACCTGATGCGGGACATGGAGTGGCTGGGGCTCACCTGGGACGAGACTCCTCTCTTCCAGAGCGCGCGCGATGAGCTGTACCGGGAGGCCCAAGCCCAATTGGAGCGAGCGGGGCTCGTCTATCCCTGCTTCTGCACCCGGGCGGAGATTGCCCGCGCGGCGAGCGCTCCCCATGGCCTGAGCGATGAGGGGCCCCGCTACCCGGGCACCTGCGCCCGGCTCTCCTCGTCCGAGATCTCCGAGCGTGCCCGCACGCGCGCCCCCGCATACCGCTTCCGCGCCCAACCCGGCGAGGTGCACTTCGTGGACGGGCTGCAAGGCTCCTACTCCCAGGACGTGGAGACGGTGGTGGGAGACTTCGTGGTTCGACGCAACGACGGCGTGGCCAGCTACCAACTCGCGGTGGTGGTGGACGATGCCGCCACGGCCATCACCCACGTGCTGCGCGGAGACGACCTGCTCAGCTCCACGCCGCGCCAGCTCCAGCTCTACGCCTCGCTCCAGCTGCGCCCGCCCGAGTTCTTCCACGTGCCCCTGGTGCTGGGAGAGGACGGCAAACGGCTCGCCAAGCGCGAGGGAGCGTTCGCCCTGGCCGAGCTGAGAGAGCGCGATCTGCCACCGGAGCGGGTCCTCGGCCTGCTCGCGGCGTGGAGCGGCCTGGGAGATGGGAGCCCCGTCACGCTCGAGGAGCTGGTCCGCCGCTTCCGCTCCGAGTCGCTGCCTCGCGTCCCCGTGATCGCCCAGGAACAGACGCTCGTCACCGCGCTCGGACTGAGCTGAGTCCTCCCGGCAAGGGCTCGCCTCCGCGAGTTGCCTCTCTATGGGGTGCTAGCCGTCTCGCCGGTCACCGGGATGATCCAGCTCCTCACGAGCTTCCGCAGCTCGCTCGGCGCGAACGGCTTCTCCATGCAGCGGTTCTTCACCCGGCCCAGGAAGGCCCGCGCCATGGGCGTGAAGGCGCCTCCCGTGAGGAACACCATCCGCTCGGCCTGCTCCGGTACCAGGCGGGAGATCTCCTCGTACAGCTCCATGCCGCTCATCTCCGGCATCATGATGTCGCAGAGGATGAGATCGTAGCGCTCGCCTCGGATGAGCTGCGCCAGTGCCTCCCGCCCACTCGTCAGCGCCGTGACGTCGTGCTCCTGCTTCAGGGCCCGGGCGATGGCCACACCGATCAACGGCTCGTCGTCCACGCTCAGGACACGGCCCCGGCGCAAGGCCACCGGAGCAGGAGCCGCGACAGACGACGCGGAGACGGGCTGGGTGTCAACGGCGGGGAGGATGACGCGGAAGACGCTCCCCTGTCCCAGCTTGCTCTCCACTTCCATCCGGCCGTTGAACCCCGTGACGATCCCCAGGCAAATGGAGAGGCCCAGCCCCGTCGTCCCTCCCGGCCGGAGCGACAGGAAGGGCTCGAAGATGCGCTCGTGGAGTTCCTGGGGGATGCCCTGGCCCGTGTCACGGATTTCAATGATGGCCAGCCCTTCCCTCCGCCGCGTGACGACGCGGATCTCGTGGCGTTCCACGGCTCCCTCGGGGATGGCGTGGGCCGCGTTGACGAGCAGGTTGAGGAACACCTGTCCCAGCCGGGCCTCCTGCGCCTCCACCACCAGCGGGTCCGTGTACTCCCGAACCAGCCGCGCGCGGTGACGAATCTCATTCGAAGCCAGGCGCACCGAGTTCTCGAGCACCTGGTGCACATCCACCCGCGTGCTGCGCGTCTCCCGCTCCACCTGGGAGAAGAGCTTGAGCTGCTGGGTGATCTCGTGAATGCGCTGGACGCCCTGCTGCGTCTCGGAGACCAGCGCGCGCAACTCCTCCCGCTGAGCCACGTCCACTCCGAGTCCCGGGAGCAGGTCCTTCTCCAGATGGGAGAGGTTGGCCATCACATAGGCGAGCGGGTTGTTGAGCTCGTGGCCAATCCCCACGGCCAGCGTCCCCAGGGAGACCATGCGGTCCGAGAGCATGAGCCGGGCATGCATCTGCCGGCGCTCGGTCAAGTCGCGCGCGATCCACATCGAGCAGGGCTTGCCGTCGAAGGTCACGGGGAAGTGGGCGACCTCCACGGGCACGGCCCCACCGGAGAGGCGCACGAAGCGCAGCTCCCTCATCGAGCGCGCTCCCGACAGCCTCTCCTTCATCACGGGCAGGAGGATCTCCCGGTCCTCCGGGTGGATGACGGTCTCCAGCTCCAGCCCCGACCTGCCCGTGAACTCGTCCGCGGAGCTGCCGCCCAGCATCGCGACGAGCGCGGCGTTGGCGTAGATGAGCGTCTTCTGGTGCCACACGGTGATGGCGTCCGGGAGCTGCTCGATGAGCTCCCGGAAGCTCGACTGGGAGCGGCGCACCGCCTCCATCATGCGCCCGTGCTGGAGGGTGTATCGGATGGCCCGCTCCAGCAGCTCGGCGGAGAGCTGTGACTTCACCAGGAAGTCGGAGGCGCCAGCTTCCTGGGCGTCGTGATCGATCGCGCTGTTGCCGGCACCCGTCAGCAAGATGACGGGCACGAGGCAGCCGCGGCTCCTCGCTTCTCGCAGCAGCTGGATCCCTGTCCACGAGCCCAGGTGATAGTCGAGCAACGCCACGTCATGGCGCGCTTCGCCCAGGAGTTCGAGGGCCCGCTCGGGCTCGTCGCACCAGTCGAGCACCACCCTCTCGAGGCCAGCGCCGTTCAGCGCTTCTCTCACCAATACATAATCGTCCTCATCATCCTCGATGAGGAGAACGCGAATGGGCGACTGGCTCATAGGGTGGAGGAAAGCCCCCCCTGCGAGTGTACGAGGGGCAGGGTGATGGTGAAGGTCGAGCCGTTTCCGGGCGCGCTCCGAGCGACGATGGTGCCACCGTGGCGCTCGACGATCTTGCGGCAGATGGCCAACCCCAACCCCGTGCCCTCGTACTTGCCTCGCCCGTGCAACCGGTGGAAGAGGTTGAAGATCTTGTCGGCGTGCTTCTCCTCGAAGCCGATCCCGTTGTCCTGCACCTGAAGCGAGCAGCGCCCGGTCTCCTTGTTCAGCGAGGCCTCGATGGAGATGCGCGGTGGCTCTCCCTCCCGCCGGAACTTGAGGGCGTTGCTCAGCAGATTCTGCAGGAGCTGCCGCATCTGGGTGTGATCGGCCTCCAGCGCTGGCAGCTCGCCCACGGTAACGACGGCCTTCGACTGCTCGATGGCCACCTCGAGATCGCTCAGGACCTCGCGCGTGATGGAGGCCAGCTCCACCCGGGTGAAGGGCTGGGCCTTCGAGGTGACACGAGCGAAGGCGAGCAGATCGTCGATCAGCCTGCGCATGCGCGTCGCGGCGTTCTGCATGCGCTCCAGGTAGTCGAGCCCCTCGGGGCTCAGCGCGCCCGTGGCCGAGGACCTCAGCCGCTCGCCGAATGACTGAATCTTCCGCAGGGGCTCCTGGAGGTCATGCGAGGCCACGGAGGCGAAGCTCTCCAGCTCGCGGTTGGACTGCTGCAGCTCGCGGTTGGACTGCTCCAACTGGAGCTGGGCCGTCTTGAGACCGGTGACGTCGGTGGTGATCATCGTGAAGCCCACGATGCGGCCCGCGTCGCGAATGGGCCCCACGCGCACCACGTACCACTGAGGCCCGGCGTCGGTGTAGGAACGGATATCGTACGAGTCGGGTACTCCCGTCTCGAGCACCTTGCGGTAGATGGCCCGGCACCGCTCGTGGTCGGCGGGGAGGATGAAGTCGTAGACGCTCCGGCCGATCACCTGCTCGTACGTCAGACCCGGGGTGGTGAAGTTGATGAAGCGGATGCGCTCGGAGGTGTCGGCGGTCATCATCATGTTCTGCGACTGCTCGACGAGCGCCTCGATACCAAACTTCTCCACCGAAGAGAGGCGGCGCGTCTCGAGCAGACCCGCCAGCTCATTGAGCGCCTGGGCCACGCCTCCGAGCGAGCCCTCTCCCACGCGGCACCGGATATGGGGCTCGTTCGTCGCCAGCCGGGTGATGAACTGGATGAGTTCCTCAGGGGTCGTCTCGGCCCCACCCCCTGTTGAATCCTTCATCGCCTCCTGAGTCATCTGACTGGCTCCCCTCGAAGACGTAACACCGTGCGGTTTGAACACGTGCGGACGCGAAGTGAAGCGCGGCCGCCGGTTGGCTCGGTCCCCCCGAAGCCATGTACACTGCGCATCAACATATCCTGCATGCGAGGGGGCAGGCACATGCCGCAATGGGACCATCGGGCGGATGTCGTTGTGGTGGGAACCGGGGCTGCGGCGTGCGCGGCCGCGGCGGCTGCGGCGGACCGAGGGGCCTCGGTCGTCATGCTCGAGGCAGCGGACGCGGCGGGAGGCACCACACGCCGCTCTGGTGGCGCCTACTGGATCCCCAACAACTCGCTCATGCGCGCGCATGGCTTCACCGACCCACGCGCGGATGCCATCAAGCTGATGGCGCGGTTGTCCTATCCCATGCTCTATGACCCGGCTCAGCCCCGGCTCGGGCTCCCCAAGCTCCAGTACGAACTGCTCGCGGCGTTCTACGACAATGCTTCGCCCGCGATCGATCGGCTGAGGCAGCTGGGCGCGCTGGATCCCATCATCCTGCCCAACTACGGCTACTCGCCCAATCCGGTGACGGATCCGGACTACTTCGCGGAGCTGCCCGAGAACCATGCGCCCTATGGGCGCGTGCTGACGGCGAAGTCCCCCCCGGGCTCCACCGAGTTCCCGGGCCTCTATCTCTCCGAAGGCCTGCTGGCGCACCTGCGCAACCGAGGCGTGCCCATCCTCCTGAAGCACCGGGTAACGGATGTGGTGCGGAACGGGCGAGGCGAGGTGATCGGCGTGGAGGTGGAGAACAACGGCTCCACGCGGTTCATCCGCGGCAAGCGAGGGGTGATCTTCGCCACGGGAGGCTTCGCGCATGATCGGGACAAGCTGCGATCCTACTCGCGCGGCCCCCTCTTTGGCAGCTGCAGCGTCACCACGAGCAACGGGGCTTTCGTGGACATCGGCGCGCACGTGGGCGCCGAGCTGGGCAACCTGGCCAACGGCTTCTACTACCAGGCCGCCCTCGAGGACGCGGCGGCGCACGAGGGGTTCGTCGTCCGGCCGGACGCGCACGTGTTCTTTCCGTATGGGGACAGCACTCTCCTGGTGAACAAGTACGGCCGCCGGGTGGTGAACGAGAAGTCGCCGTACCACGTGCGCACGCAGAGCCACTTCGACTGGCGCCAGACGGAGTTCCCGAACCTGGTGCAGTTCATGATCTGGGACCAATGGACGGCCAACGAGCCCACCCCGTGGCCCTGGCGGGGCATCGTCCCGTTCCCAGGGCAGACGTCTCCGCTCGTGTTCCAGGCCGGGACGCTCGAGCAGCTCGCGCAGCGCATCCGCGAGCACCTGGACGCCATGCGTGGAGCGAGCTTCTTGAGCAGCGCCATCGTCCCGTTCGTGCACCTGTCGCCGGACTTCGTCCCCACGCTGCGCGCCACCATCGAGCGATTCAACACATTCGCTTCCACTGGAGTGGATCTCGACTTCCACCGTGGGGAGACTCCGATGGAGCAGGCCTGGCAGGGGCCGTCGCGCAGCACCACCGGCAACCGGACGATGTACCCGCTGACACTGAGCGGGCCGTATTACTGCGCGATCCTCGGCGCCGCGACGCTGGACACATCGGGTGGGCCAGTCATTGGCACGGATGCGAGGGTGCTCCGCCCCGATGGCACGTCCATCCCCGGGCTGTTCGGCGCCGGCAACTGCATCGCGTCTCCCACGGGCCAGGGTTACTGGGGTGCCGGAGGCACGATCGGGCCGGCGCTCACGTTCGGCTTCATTGCCGGGCGCAACGCGGCCACCAGTCCCACGCTGTCAGACTAGGGCACACTGGAGGACGTCCTCCGAGCGGAACCCGTGACTCATGGAGCCCGGGTTGGCCACGTGGAGCAGCGTCGCCGAGAGCGCATCGATCAGCACCAGCCGGCGCTGGTCCCCTCCCGGACGGCCCGTGCGATAGTCGATCGCCAGGCCTCGGAGCTCTCTATCAGTCTCTCCCACGGTGGCCCCTCCCCGAATCCCCTTCCCGGCGAGCACCCAGCTGCTCTCGGGCCAGTGATCCTTCCCACTCGAGCCGTCATACGTGGGCGCCCGTCCAAACTCACTGCCAATGACCATCGTGGTCTGCTCGAACAACGAGCCCCGCGCGGTGTGCACCGACTTCAGGGCATCCATG
The DNA here is from genome assembly GCF_020103695.1 of Hyalangium versicolor. Classification (GTDB taxonomy): domain Bacteria; phylum Myxococcota; class Myxococcia; order Myxococcales; family Myxococcaceae; genus Hyalangium; species Hyalangium versicolor. The sequence continues at coordinate 10,336 of NZ_JAHXBF010000030.1, read as the reverse complement.
AACCGTGCGATGTCATCGAGCGCGGGAACGAGCCGCCGCCGCTGAATCTCCAGGTGTTCCTGGTGTGCATCCAGATACAGCGTGGGAGTCGAAACGGTGACAGCCTTGGCAAAGTTGCCCTGGAGCGCATGGAGCGCGAGCTGAAGCTGAGGCCCCAGCACCGGATCCTGGAACCTCGGCGAGTGCTCCGCCGTGGACACCAGCCGCCCGAGCGCATCGTCTTGCAGATGCCGACGCGATCGGAGCCAGGACCCGAGCCGCTCCGCGCGCACTCTCGGATCGAGCAGCACCTGGGCTAGCTCGGTGGACACAATGGCGGACTCAGGCGTGTCCTCGGATCCAAAGTCCTCGGGAGACGCCCCGAGCGCCAGGTGAGCCATGGGCGCATCTCCGGGAAGCGAGGCCCCCAGCAGCTCCCCCAGCCAGGGAGCACGGGCGGAGGCCTTCACCCGGCCCCGCCGGACGAAGCGCTCCCCCAGGGGATGGGCCAGCGTTTCGGTCCGCACGCCGTGCACGAGACACAGCTCGGCATCGTGCCGGCTCAGCGCTCCCATGAGCGGACCGAACAGGCGATGCGAGCCCTGCCTGCGCTCGTCGGGGCGGTAGCCAGGCTGGATGCGATGCCCCGACGCCGTGGCGTCCTTGGGATCGACCGTCAGCACGCCATCGAGCCCACCCCAGAGGAAGATGTTCACGACATACTGGCGCGGTGAGGACCCCAGGAGCCCCTCTGAGACCGAGCCTTGCCCAGACAGCAACGTCCCGGCAGTCCCAGCCACCGCGGCCCCCAGCAGGGAGCGTCGCGTGAATCGGCTCATGTTCCCCTCCCGCTTCGGTCCCGCACTCGAAGGATACCGGGTTTCGCTCCCGAGGCGGTAACCCGCCAGGGGCATGGTGAATGGCATGTCGGGCCGCTCTGTCCTCCTCTGGGTGCTCGTTCCTTTCCTGGCACTGTGTGCGTGGGTGCTCTGGAGCTCACGCCCGGAGAAGCCCGCTGAGTCCCCTTCGCCTCAGGCGACACCTCCCACCCAGGCGCCTCGCCCCCCCCCAGTTCCCCCCTCCCGGACCTTTGGCGAGGGCTCGACGCTCCCTTCCCGCGCCCCTCCGCCCCCACCCATCACCATCCCCGAGGCCGAACCCCGGCAGGAGGCCTCCACCGGCACGGTCGACAAGGAGGACGTGCGCCGAGCCATCCAGACCGTCGTGCCGTTGATCCGCCAATGCTTCCAGGACGTCGCCGAGCGCTACTCCGGCCCCCAATCGGTGACCCTGCGCTTCACCATCGAGGGCCAGGGGCTCACAGGCCACTTCAAGGACGGCGAGGTGGTGGACACCTCCATCCAGGACCCATTTGCCCTGGCCTGCTTCCTGGATTCCCTGCTGGATGTCCGCTTTCCAGCCCCGCGAGAAGGGGGCAGCGTCACCATCACCTACCCTTTCCGCTTCGAGCCCGGCTCGGATGCTGGCCGTTGAGCCCCCCTTTGCGTAAGGTGCGCTTCGTCCTTCTCTGCATGCTCGACCTCCTCAGGCACGCCTGATTCGCCCCGCATGCCCGCCACGATTGAACAGCTCGGACCCCAGCACACGGACGCCCTGCGGTCGTTCCTGGCGAAGGACTCGAAGCACAACATCTACCTGCTCGGGCTCTTCGAGGAGTTCGGCATCGTCCCGCGCGCGGGCCGGGCCCGCTTCGCCTTCCACGGCCGCTTCGACGGCGCCACCCTGACCGCCGCCCTCTTCGTGGGCGGTGACGGAGGCCTGGTGGTGCCCTCGGCGAACGATCCCTCCGCCATCACCGACATCGCCGAGACCCTGGGCAGCACCGTCAAGCTCCAGGCCTCGCTGGGCGAGAAGCCCGCCGTGGACGCACTGGTGCGCCTCCTGGGCCAGAACGCCAAGCCCCGGCTGTCCCGGGTGCAGCGCCTGTTCGCCGTGTCCGCCGACGATCTGGGCCCCTTCACCAACCCCACGCTGCGGCTGGCCAAGGAGGAGGATCTGCCTCGGCTCATGACCCTGGCACTGGGGGCCGTGCGCGAAGGGCTCGAGCGGGATCCGCTCTCGGAGGATCCAGACGGGTACGAGGCGCGCGTCATGCAACGCGTGCGAGGCCGCCGCACCTACGTGCTGGAGGAGAACGGGACGCTGGTGTTCAAGGTGGACATCGGCAGCCGCTCGCAGCACGGCGCGGAGTTGGAGGGCCTGTACACCCTGCCCGAGGAGCGCAAGAAGGGCCACGCCACGCTGTGCCTGGGGCAGATCTGCCGGCACCTGCTGTCCTCGCTGCCGAGGCTGGTACTCCGCGTGGATGAGAAGGACGAGAGCCTGGCCCGCATCGCGCGCAAGGTGGGCTTCCTGGCAGGCCGCGTGCAGCGGCTCGTGCTGCTGGAATAGGCTCCGCGCCGTCATGTCTCGCCCCACCCCCAACCGCCGCCCCCTCTCCGGAGAGGGCCCCGTCATCCTTCATTCCGCCACGGATCCCCGCTGGCTGCCGCTGGCGCTCGAGCGCTTCGACGAGGTGCTCATCGATCATGCGCACTGCGAGAAGAAGGCAGCGGCCAATGCGCTGTCCATGCTGCAGGTGTACCCGGATCTCCCCGGCCTGCCGGCGCAGATGGCTCGGCTGGCCCGCGAGGAGAGCGCCCACCTGGCCCGCGTGCTGGACCTGATGGCCGCGCGCGGACTGGTGCTCGGCAAGGACTCGGGGGATCCGTACGCCCAGGGGCTGCAGAAGCTCATCCGCACACCCTCCGCGGAGCGCAAGGTGGACCGGCTGCTGGTGGCCGGCATCATCGAGGCGCGCTCGTGTGAGCGGCTGTCCCTGCTCGCAGAGGGCCTGGAAGATCCGGCCCTGCGCCGCTTCTACGGCGAACTGGCTCAGTCCGAAGATGGACACCAGTCCCTGTTCTACCGGCTGGCCGTGACGGCAGGCGGAGACGAGGCGGCGGTGAAGGACCGGCTGGAGACGCTGCTGGCTCGCGAGGCGGAGATCATCGCCTCCATCGGCCTGCGCGCGGCGATCCACTGATTGATCAGGGAGAGTTCTAGCGTGCCCCACGGCACGTCGGTATCGTTCGAGCCCTCACTCACCCCTCAGCGAGAGAGTCCATGGCCCCCAACGTACCGACCGAAGAAGATCTCCACCGCGCGTGGCAGCGCGGCAGCACCCAGGACAAGTTCCTTCAGACGCTCTCCAACATGCTCGAGCAGATGTACCCCGCTTCCCAGCTGGGAGTGCACGTCATCCTGAGCACGGGCGGCATCCTGGTCGCCGGACAGCTCATCAGCGCGCAGTGGTACTTCGACCAGCTCGGGCAGCAGATGGCCAAGGCCCCGGCCCCGGCTCCTGCCCTGGGGAAGATCACCGACCGCTTCCGCGACGCCATCAAGACGGCGCTCGAGGCCAGCAACAAGGGCGAGAACGCTCAGTATGATCCGAACTTCGTCCACCTGAAGGACGCCAAGTTCTACGTCCCGGGCCAGCAGCCCATCCCCTCCAACCAGGAGGGCGTCCTGTGGCGCGGCCGCATCAGCGCCGTCGATGGCGTGACCATCGGTGGCCTGTCGGCCCAGCCCTAGGATTCCCGTCCGGCGCGGCCGGGAGCCCCAGAGCCCAGGCTCGAGGCCTGGGGCTCACCGCAGCGCCGGGTAGTCGATGTACCCCTTCTCTTCTCCCGCGAAGAAGGTCGCGCGGTCCGCCGTGTTGAGTGGACTGCCGCTCTGGTACCGCTGGGGCAGATCAGGGTTGGCGAGGAACGGCACGCCGTACGCCACGAGATCCGCTTCGCCCCGCGCAATCGCCTCGTTGCCCGTCTCGGCGCCGTAGCCCCCATTCACGATCAGGGCGCCGCGGAACTTCTCGCGCAGCAGCGGCGTGATGCGCGCCCCCTGACCGCCCACCTGCTCCGTCACGTGCAGGTAGCCCAGCCGGAGCTGGCTGAGCTGCTCCGAGATGTACGAGAAGGTCTCGACCGGGTTGCTGTCCGACATCGAGTACATGTTGAAGGTCGGGGAGAGCCTGTACCCCACCCGCTCCGCACCCCAGACCTGGATGACCGCCTCGGCCACCTCGAGCGGCAGGCGCGCGCGGTTCTGGATGCTGCCACCGTACGCGTCCGTGCGCTGGTTGGAGCCGTCCCGCAGGAACTGATCGAGCAGGTAGCCGTTGGCGCCGTGCAGTTCGACGCCATCGAAGCCCGCCGCCTTCGCGCTCGCGGCGCCATGCCGGAACTGCTCGACGATGCCCGGCAACTCGTAGAGCTCGAGCGCACGCGGCGTCACCAGCCGGGTCCTCCCGCGCGTGGTGAACACCTCGCCGTCCGGCTGGAGCGCCGAAGGAGCCACGGGCAGCACACCATCATGGAAGTCGGGATGTGACATGCGCCCCACGTGCCACAATTGGGCGAAGATCTTCCCACCCGCCTCGTGGACCGCGTCGACGATCTTCTTCCAACCGGCGACCTGCTCGGGCGAGTGGATCCCCGGAGTGCGGATGTAGCCGACACCCTGGGAGCTCACCTGGGTTGCCTCGGTGATGAGCAGCCCGGCCGAGGCCCGCTGGACGTAATAGGTGACGGCGAGCGGATTGGGGACATTGCCCTCCAGCGCGCGGCTGCGCGTCATGGGCGCCATCACCATCCGGTTCTGCAGTTCGAGGCTTCCGAGACGCAAGGGCTTGAAGAGGCTCGGGTATGCTTTCATGGCTTTCTCCTGGGCGGACAGGCAGTCCGCGTCACCGCGAGTGGCCAAGAAATGTCCGGCACGATATGGACGTGCCATGGCGATTCCTCCAAAAGAATTGACCGACCGTCCAAAGCAGGGGGACGAGCAGGCAACGGACGTCCTCGGGGACGTGCTGGACACGATGCGCCTGGCGACCCTCATGTATGGCCGCTTCGAGCTGAACGCGCCATGGGGACTCCAGCTGCCAGACAGCGGTGATGCGCACGTCATCGTCGCCGCGCGGGGCGGAGCCCAGTTGGTGATGAAGCCAGGAGGAGCCCCCGTCATCCTCTCCGCGGGCGACCTCGTCCTCCTGCCACACGGGGGAGCTCACGCGCTGAGGGATGCCGAGGACAGTCCGCTCCACGCCATCCACGGGACGAAGTGTCCGCGAGCCCGCACCATCGAGCCCGTCCGGCTCGGAGGGAACGGCGCCCGGACCACCCTCGTCATGGGGGCCTTCCAGTTCGGTGGCGCCCACCGCATCCTGCTCTTCGAGAGCCTGCCCCCCGTCATCCACGTCGCCGCGGATGAGGCCTCGGCCACGCCATTGTTGGCGTCGACGGTGCAGTTGTTCATCTCGGAGAGCGCCGCTCGCGCGCCGGGAACCACGGTCGTGGTGAACCGACTCGCGGAGGTGCTGCTCGTGCAGGCACTCCGCTCGCACATCGCGGGGCGTGACTGCCAGGAGCACGGCTTGCGCGCGCTGGCCGATCCCCCGATTGGCAGGGCGCTCTCGCTCATCCACGAGCGGCTCGCGGAGCCGTGGACGGTGGAGAGCCTCGCGGCATCCGTGGCGCTGTCACGGTCCGGGTTCGCGGCCCGCTTCAGCGCGCTCGTCGGGGAGCCACCGCTGGAGTACCTGGCGCGATGGCGGATGACGAAGGCTGCCCAGTTCCTGCGCGAGACGGATCTGTCACTGACCGAGATCGCGGAGCACGTGGGCTATCAGAACGAGGCCTCATTCAACCGGGCCTTCAAGCGCTGGGAGGGAATCGCTCCGGGAGCGTACCGGCGAACCCGCCGCGCCCAGGGGACGGACGGACCGGTCCCCGAGCAGCTCGCTCCCGCCCTCGCCGCGCGCTGAGCCCGACGAATTCAGGCTCACCGGAGCCCGGGAGCCCGGAGCCTGCCGCCCCTGCATCTGGAAGGGCCATACCACCGGCACCGCGAACACCAGGAAGGCCAGCAGCACCGCCGTCAGCGGCGTGCCCAGCCGGAAGAAGTCGGTGAAGCGGTAGTGCCCCGGGCCGTAGACGAGCACACAGCTGGGCTCCAGCGGGGTGATGAACGAGCAGCTCGCCGCCAGCGTGACGCCGATGGCGAACGGCCGCGCATCCACGCCCAGCTTCGCCGCCGCGCTCACGGCCACCGGCAGCACCACCAACGCCGCCGCCTGGTTGCTCATGGGTGCCGACAGCACGATGGTCAGCACCATCAACAGCGCCAGCACCGTCCGTGGCCCGCCATAGGCCCCCAGCTGCGCCGCCAGGTCGCCCAGCAACTTGCCCGCGCCGCTCACCTCCATGGCCACGCCCAGCGCCATCATCGAGCCGATCAGCAGCACCACCCGCCAATCCACCCGGAAGGCGATCCGCGCATCCACGCAGCCGGTGACGATCATCGCCAGCATCCCCGCCAGCCCCGCCACCGCCATCGGCATCACGTTGAGCGTCCCGGCCGCCAGCGCGCCCAGGAACAGGCACACCGCGAGCAGCGCCTTGCCGTACCTCGGCGGCTGGTACTCCACATCGCTGAGCACGAGCAGCGTGGCGCCGTCCGCCAGCTCGGCCACGCGCGCCCGCGGCCCACGCAGCAGCAGCACATCGCCCACCGACAACGGCATGGCCGACAGCGACTGCTCACCGAAGGTGCGCCCCAGCATCTGCAGCTTGGTGAGTCGCTGGATGGCCGGCTTGCGGTGCAGCGCCAGCGCCACCAATCCGTAGCGCTCCCCGAAGAGGACCTCCTTCAAGCTGCGCCCCAGCAACGGGCTGCCCGGTGGCACGCTCGCCTCGACCAACAGCGCATCCTTCGAGCCCAGCTCTCCGTCCCCCAGCTTCACGTCCGGGCGCAGATCGATGCCCTTCAGATCCTTCACCCGGAGGATGTCCTCGCGCTTGCCCTCGATGATGATGCGCTCGTCCCCCACCAGCCGGTACGTGGGCACCGCCGGAAGGGACTGCCCGTCCCGGATGAGGCCAATGACGCGCAGCCCCAAACCCTCGGTGATCTCCCCCAGCTCCTTGCCCAGGTACTGCGAGCCCGGGGGCAATACCGCCTCCGTGAGGTAGTCGCGCAGCGTCCACTCGCTCACCCCGCCCTGACCTACCCTTGCGGGTAGTAGGAGTGGACCCAACAGCACCACCACCAGCATACCCAGCACCACCACCGGCAGGCCCACCGGCGCCAATTCCGTCACGCCGATGCCCTTCATCCCCATCTTCTCCATGGCCGCCGAGGCCACGAGGTTGGTGGAGGTGCCGTACAGGAACACCATGCCGCCCAGCATGGATGCGTACGCCAGGGGCAACAGCACCTTGCTCTTGGGCACCTTGGCGCGGTGCGCCGCACCGATGGCCACCGGCAGGAAGGCCGCCGTCGTCACCGTGTTGGAGATGACGGAGGAGAACGCCGCCACCGCGCCCATCATCGCCAGCACGAACACCTGGTGCCCGTAGCGCGCGAAGAAGGCGAGCCGCTGGCCAATCAGCTGCACCACGCCCGTGGAGGCGAGCCCCTGCGTCATCGCCAGCAGGGTGAAGATGAAGATGACGGTGTCATTGCTGAACCCCTCGAAGGCCTGCTGCGGCGTGAGCACCCGGGTGATGGCCAGAAGACACACCACGGTCAGCGAGCTCACCTCGATGGGGATCGTATCCAGCGAGAACAGCACCAACGCGATGACGACGATGCCGAGGACAATGGCGATAGACATAGGTCCGCCAGCAACGTGGGCTCGGGTGTGTCTCCCGGCGAGCCCTCGACGCGGTGCATCGTCAACTAATGAAAGCGCCCTCGCTGATAAGTGAAATTAGAGGGCCCTGTTCACTCGGCAGGTTCTCTGCCGGACGGGTGTTGCTTTTAGGGGGTGGCTCCCTGAAGTTTTGTCCCTTGCCTCGTTGCTGCCGTCCGATGACTCGGCAACGGACCCTTATTGGGGGGGAATTCACTTGAGACAACGAGAGGAAACTTCCATGGCTTCGACGCAAATGGCGTCCGTGGGCAACGCGCCGACGAAGAATCAGACCCTGCTGCAGTGGGTGAACCGGTGCGCGCGGATGACGCAGCCGGACCGCATCGTCTGGTGTGATGGCTCCGAGGAGGAGAAGAAGCGCCTGACGGAGCAGGCGGTGAAGGAGGGCATCCTCATTCCCCTCAACCAGGAGAAGCGACCTGGGTGCTACCTGCACCGCTCCAACCCGAATGACGTGGCGCGCGTGGAGCACCTCACCTTCATCTGCACGCCCAACAAGACGGACGCCGGGCCCACCAACAACTGGATGGATCCCGAGGAGGCGTACACCAAGCTGGGCCAGCTCTTCGACGGCTGCATGAAGGGCCGCACGATGTACGTGGTGCCCTACGTCATGGGCCCGCTGGGCAGCCCCTACGCGAAGATTGGCGTGGAGCTCACCGACAGCATCTACGTGGCGCTGAACATGCGGATCATGACGCGCATGGGCAAGCCGGCCCTGGACATGCTGGGCGAGTCGGAGGACTTCAACCGCGGCCTGCACAGCACGGGCGACGTGAACCCGGACCGCCGCTACATCTGCCACTTCCCGCACGACAACACCATCTGGAGCTTCGGCTCGGGCTACGGCGGCAACGTGCTGCTGGGCAAGAAGTGCCTGGCGCTGCGCATCGGCAGCTACCTGGGCCGTGAGGAAGGCTGGATGGCCGAGCACATGCTCATCCTCGGCGTCACCAACCCCGAGGGCGTCACCACGTACGTGGCCGCGGCCTTCCCGTCCGCCTGTGGCAAGACGAACTTCGCGATGATGATCCCGCCCGGCGAGTACAAGGGCTGGAAGGTGGAGACCGTCGGCGACGACATCGCCTGGATGCGTCCCGGTCCGGACGGGCGGCTGTACGCGATCAACCCCGAGGCGGGCTACTTCGGCGTGGTGCCCGGCACCAACAACAAGACCAACCCCAACGCGATGGCCACCATCGCCAAGGACACCCTGTTCACCAACGTGGGGCTGACGCCGGACGGAGACGTGTGGTGGGAGGGCAAGGACGGCGAGGTGCCCTCCGAGCTCATCGACTGGCAGGGCAAGCCGTGGAAGCCGGGCAACGGCGAGAAGGCGGCGCACCCCAACAGCCGTTTCACGGCGCCGATGACGAACAACCCGGCGATCAGCTCCAAGGCGAACGATCCGCAGGGCGTGCCGATCAGCGCCATCATCTTCGGCGGGCGCCGCTCCAACACGGTGCCTTTGGTGCTCCAGGCCTTCAACTGGACGCACGGCGTGTTCCTGGGCGCCACGATGGGCAGCGAGACGACGGCGGCGGCCACCGGCAAGGTGGGCGTGGTGCGCCGCGACCCGATGGCGATGCTGCCCTTCTGCGGCTACCACATGGGGGACTACCTCCAGCACTGGCTGGACATGCAGAAGTCCATCACGCACCTGCCGAAGATCTTCCAGGTGAACTGGTTCCGGCAGGACAAGAACGGCAAGTTCGTGTGGCCGGGCTTCGGCGACAACATGCGCGTGCTCGAGTGGATCGTGAACCGCGTCCAGGGCCGCGTGCCCACCCAGGAGACGCTGCTGGGCTGGGTGCCGCGCAACGGGGACATCAACACCAAGGGCCTGGACATCTCGCCGGACACCATGGCCGAGGCCACCTCCATCAAGGAGGACGAGTGGAAGGCCGAGCTCAAGAGCCAGGAGGTGTTCTTCGAGCAGCTCGGCACCAAGGCGCCCGAGGCGCTGATGCTCCAGCGCAAGCTCCTCATCTCGCGGCTGGGGAGCTGATAGGCCCCATCTATCGAAAACCCGGACGGGCCGCGGTACACCCGTCCGACTGTCGGACGAAATGAGCCAGACGCTCGTCGTCCGACAGAGCGGCCTGTGCAGTCGGACGGCCGTCCGACTGGGCGGTCTGTGCAGTCGGACGACGTTTCTCAGAGCGTCGGACGATGGGGCGAGGACTACGTCCGTCCGACTGTCGGACGATTTCGGCGTAGCCACTTTCGTCCGACTGTCGGACGAATCCGCCAGATTGAATCCGTCCGACTGTCGGACGATTTCGGCGTAGCTGGCTACTTTCGTCCGACTGTCGGACGAATCCGTCGCCCCTCCAGTCCGGCTGACGTGAGGCTCTGGCCGCGAGCCCGACGGCGAGCACTGTAAGGAGCGCCCTCTTTCCCTGCCACAGGAGGCGCTGGTGCGCCAAAGCGCCGTCAGGGCGCTCTCTCCCTCAGAGAAAGGGGAGCGAGATCAGATGCATGGCAGGGGCCTGGACCTCTCGGCTGTCTTGAGTCTCAGAGGGTGTTGACCTTGGGTGAGCAGGCTCAACCTGTAGTGTTTCCCCAGCAGCCAACCTAGTACAAGGCAGGCACAGGCAGCCTGCCAGCCCCTTCTCTGGCTTGCTGCTGTGTCAGGTG
>NZ_JAHXBF010000002.1 GCF_020103695.1 Hyalangium versicolor | reverse complement strand
GAGATATGGTGATGCTTTCCTTGAGAGAAAGGTTGCCTCACGGTGCATTGACTATGCGTCGCTCGTCGCGTTCTACGAGGAAGGAAGCACCCTTTGCGTCGCTGCGCGAACTGACAGCGACCTCTTATTCTTGCATCCGGCCAGGCCTGATGTTCCTCCATACACGGGTAGCCTCATATGGGTGAGTTCCGCGCGTAAGGGGAATACTCCCGCTGGGGCGGCGGCGCAGATGAGCCAGGTGGCCGCGCTCATGCGCTTTTTGAATTCACCCTTGGCATATACCGCAGTGAAGGATGATCTCCTGAGTAAGACGAGCCGTCTCATTCCAGCCCCAGATGGGGTTGGTCAACTCGAGACTTACACGCTGCGCGATTACAGTGAGGGGTTGACGGGCCTGTTCTGGCGCAACTTCTACGGCCCTCTGTTCGCCGAATTCTTCGGAGAGCGGCTTCGTTCGCTGCCCGGTGAGTTCAAGCAGGAACTGAGCGACGGCATCACGCTGGTCCAGCCCTACGAACTACCGACCGAGGCGGGAACACCTGAAGGCATGGCGCGTGAGCGGCAGATCATCGCTCAGCTCGGCCCCGAGTGCTTCTACGACCACGAGCACCATCGCAAGCCGACGAGAGTGCCTGAACTGCCCGCCACCTGGTTTCACTGACACCGAACCGGCAGGCTCCTCCAGGATATGGCTCCCCAGACTCCTCTCACGCGGCTCGGCTCGCGGAGTTCTCGGGCACCGCCACGCGGGGCTGTGAGGTCGGCGCCGGAGCCTTGCGGGTGATGAGCATCACCGCCACGAGGATGGCCGTCATCGCGACGAAGGCGTACGGGCCCGGCGTCTCTCCGCCCAGGCCCATCCCCAGCAGCATCGCCACCACCGGGTTCACATACGCATAGCTGGTCGCGAGCGCCGGCCGCGCATGCCGCAGCAGGTAGCCATAGGCGCTGAACGCGATGAGCGAGCCGAAGCCCACCAAATAGAAGAACGCCGCCAGCGCCCGGGTGTCCGGCACGGCGGGCATGCGCTCCCCGATGGCGAAGCTCGCCGCCACCAGCATCGCGCCGGCGCACAGCATCTGCGTCGCCGTGGCCATCAACCCCTTCGGCATGGACGGGCTGTGCTTGCCCCAGATGGAGCCAAACGCCCAGCTCACCGGCGCCAGCAGCAGCGCCAACACCGCGCCCCAGTGCTCACCCAACTCGCCCCCCTTGTTCAGCAGGACGATGCCAAAGAAGCCCAGCGCCAGGCCCCAGCGCTCGGCCCGGCCTGGCCACACCCCGTCATACAACCCGCCGAACAGCGCCGCCCACAGCGGCATGCTGCCCACCACCAGTGCCGCCACTCCCGATGGCACCCACTGCTGGGCGAACGCCACGCACCCATTGCCAATGGCGAGCAACAGGAACCCCGTGAAGGCCCCCGCCCGCCACTGCCGCCACGTGGGAACAGGCATGCCCCTCCAGCGCAGCACCGCGTAGAGCAGCGTCCCCGCCAGCGTGAAGCGCAGACCTCCCAGCAGCAGCGGCGGGAAGCCTCCCTGCAGCGTCCACCGGATCCCCAGGTACGTAGAGCCCCAGATGACGTACAGCGCGAACAGGCAGAAGAGGAGCAACCCCTTCTGCGGATCCGCGGGCGTGGACTCAGCGTGAAGCGAAGCGGAGAGCGAGGGAGCGGTCGAGGACAAGGCGCCGCACTTCTAACCCGTCAAACTCCCCCAGGCGATGTGCGCTCCTGGACCCGAGGGCAGTTGAATCCCTCCGCGACCGGCACAGTTCGCCGCCCCGTCAAAGCGGGTACACCTTCAGTCCCGACAGCCGGCACATCTCGTAGATGACGTCCATGCGCTCGAACAGAGGCAGGGGCTCCAGCAGCACCCGAGCCTCCAGGCGCCCCATGCTCAGCAGGTCCACCTCTCCCTCCTCCACCGTGTGGTACACGGCATAGTTGGCCCGCACCGAGGTGCGCCCCCCGCGCGGCGCCTCCACCTGGACGTTGGTATAGAGATGGCGGCAGGCGTAGGGAACGGTGGCGTGGGAGCGCAGCAAGGTGTTCACGCACTCCTCCAACTGGTTCTTGGAGGTACAGTGCATCAGCGCCACGGGGATGTTCTGGACCAGGTTCTCCCGAGGGATGAGCCGGTAGTGCCCTCCGTCGGTGAAACAGCGCGGCCAGTGCTCCAATGGCCCGTCATCCAGGCACGTGGCGTAGCGGTACAACAGGGACTCAGCGGCGTGGCGGACCTCGAGAGCGTCGTCGTACATGGGGCTTCATCTCAAGCCACCTGCCCCCCTGGCTTCAATCGGGCAGAGCGCGAAAAAGGGCGGCCCGGGCGCTGCCGGGGCTTGACGGGCGGCAGGCAGGCTGCCAGCCGCCCTGGGATTGAACCGACCCGGAGACCTCCTTAGACTTTGAGGTGTCCTCGAGGTGCGTCCTGCCCGAGAGGACAGCCGGCTGTCTGGAGCGTGATCTGGGATGTCGGAAGAGCTTGGTGAGCGAGAGAAGGAAGTCCTGCGCGCCGTCGTGCAGGAGTACATCACCACCGGGGGCCCGGTAGGTAGCCACCACCTCAGCCGCAAAGCGGAGTTCGACGTCTCCTCGGCCACCCTCCGCAACGTCCTGGCGGACCTGGAGGAGCTGGGCTTCCTGGAGAAGCCCCACACCTCGGCCGGCCGCGTGCCCACGGATCGGGGCTATCGCTTCTACGTGGACACGATGGTGCGCTTGAAGGAGCCAGCGCCCAAGGATCGGGAGCTCATCCACGCCGGGCTCGTTCAGGAGACCAGCCTTGAGGAGACACTGGGAGAGGCCAGCCGCATCCTCCACTCGCTCACTCGGCACGCCAGCGTGGTGATCACGCCGCGCCCGGAGGCGGCGGTGTTCTACCGGGTGGAGTTCGTCCGGCTGCGCGAGGACCGCGTGCTCGCCGTGCTCGTGGGCAACAACGGGCAGGTGCAGAACAAGGTCCTCACCGTGGATTTCCCCGTCACCTCGGACGAGCTGCTCAAGGCGTCCAACTACCTCTCGGAATTGCTGCGCGAGGTGCCCTTGGAGGAGGCCCGCGAGCGCATCCGCCAGGAGATGGATCAGGAGCAGGCGCTCTACAACGTGCTGACGGCCAAGGCGCTCAAGCTGGGCGCGGCCGCCACGGATCTCCAGACGCCCGAGGCTGGACGCGTGCGCATCGAGGGCACCGGCTCCTTCCTGGAGCAGCCCGAGTTCGCGGACGTGGAGCGCATGCGCGCCCTCTTCAAGACGCTGGATGAGAAGCACAAGCTGCTGCAGTTGCTCGATCGCGTGCAGCGCGCCCGGGAGATGCAGATCTTCATCGGCGCGGAGAGCGAGTTCTCCGCCGCTGGTGAGCTCACGGTCATCGCCAGCCCGTACGGCAGCCGCGAGCAGGTGCTTGGCTCGGTGGGCGTCATCGGGCCCACGCGCATGAACTACCAGCGTGTCATCCCCCTGGTGAACTTCACCGCCCAGGTGCTCTCACGCGTGCTGGAGCAGAGCTGAGCAGCTGCGCTCGCGCCTTCCGCGTATAGGATGGCCCCCTTCCATGGGGAACGGGTGAAGAGCATGACATGGCGCAGCGGGGTGGCTCGTGGGGCGCGGTGGACCGGTGCGCTGCTGGCCATCGCCCTGGTGGCCACCCTCGCGGATGCATGGACGGCGCTGGGGAGCCGGGCCACGGGAGAGCGACGCGCGCGGATGGAGCGCTCACCGCAGTGGAAGGATGGCCACTTCGAGAACCCGCAGCCGCTCAAGAACGATCTCTGGGGTTCGATGGCGGCCCTTCAGGAGACCAGCCCCGATGTGAGCCCCCGGGTACCGGTGCCCGCGGTGGCGGGCGATCGCCAGCGCTTCGTCACGCCGCCCACCACGGGCCTGCGCGTCACGTGGTTCGGGCACTCCTCGGTGCTGGTGGAGATCGACGGTCATCGCGTCCTCACGGATCCGATCTGGAGCGAGCGTGCCTCTCCGCTGAGCTGGGTGGGGCCTCGGCGGTGGTACTCCCCGCCCGTTCCGTTCGCGGAGCTTCCCAACATCGACGCCGTCGTCATCTCCCATGACCACTATGATCATCTCGACCAGGGAACGATCTCGGCGATGAAGGATTGGAACACCACCTTCATTGTGCCGCTCGGGGTGGGAGCGCACCTGGCCTCGTGGGGAGTGCCCGAGGCTCGCATCGTGGAGCTCGACTGGTGGGAACGGACGCGCGTGGGTGGGCTCGAGATCGTCTGCACGCCCGCGCGCCATGCATCGGGGCGGAACGTGATCGACAAGGACGCGAAGCTGTGGGCGGGCTACGCGGTCCTCGGGCCCCGGCACCGCGCGTACTACTCGGGCGACACGGGACTGCTGCCGGCGATGAAGGACATCGGCGAGCGGCTGGGGCCCTTCGACGTGACGATGATCGAGGTAGGGCAGTACCACCGGACGTGGCCCGACTGGCACATTGGCCCCGAGCAGGCGGTGCTCGCGCACCAGTGGGTCCGGGGACGTGTGCTGCTGCCGGTTCACTGGGGGCTGTTCGCCCTCGCCATGCATGGCTGGACCGAGCCCATCGAGCGCGCGATCGCGGCGGCCGGGAGCTCGGGCCAGATGGTCATTGCTCCCAGGCCGGGCCAGAGCGTCGAGCCGGGCGCCCCACCTGCCTTCGAGCGCTGGTGGCCGGAGCTGCCCTGGAAGACAGGGGCGCAGGACCCCATCGTCTCCACGCAGCTGAACTGAGTGGCGCGGTAGGGGTGCGCACGTCCACGCAGTGTCTGCTACCTAAGGCCAGGACTTCCGTTGTGATTGAAAGCTGAAACAGCACCTGGCCCCGCCGCCATTGCTCGGGGCCAGGGTTCAGCCTAAGCGGGGCCCCCATGAACGTGACTCATGGAGCCCCCGTCTCTCCGACTGTGGCTCCGGAAGGCCCGCGCCGCATCACGCTCCTGGCGCTGGGGGCGTTGGGCATCGTCTACGGGGACATTGGCACCAGCCCGCTGTACGCGCTGCGCGAGTGCTTCACCGGTGAGCACGGCATTCCCGCCACCCACGACAACGTGCTGGGTGTGCTCTCGCTCATCTTCTGGGCGCTCTTCGTCATCATCTCGGTGAAGTACCTGCTGTTCGTCATGCGGGCGGACAACCGGGGCGAGGGCGGAATCCTCGCGCTCATGGCGCTCGTCATGCAGCGGCCCAAGGGCAGCCGGGAGCCTCGCCAGGGCCGACCGCTGCTGTGGATGCTGGGGCTGTTCGGCGCGGCGCTGCTGTACGGGGACGGGCTCATCACCCCGGCCGTCTCGGTGCTGGGCGCGGTGGAGGGTTTGAGCGTCGCAACGCCTGTCTTCCACTCCTATATCGTCCCCATCACCCTGGTCATCCTGCTGGCGCTCTTCCTGGTGCAGCGGCATGGCACCGGGGGAATCGGCATCGTGTTCGGGCCCTTCATGTGCCTGTGGTTCGTCGTGCTGGCGGGGCTGGGGGTGAAGGAGCTGGTGGTCAACCCCGCCGTGCTATGGGCGCTGTCTCCGGTGCATGGCGTCCGCTTCCTGCTCGAGCATGGCAGCCACGGCTTCCTGGTGTTGGGCGCCGTCTTCCTGGTGGTGACGGGCGGCGAGGCGCTCTACGCGGACATGGGGCACTTCGGCTACCGGCCCATCCGCCTGGCGTGGTTCGTGCTGGTGCTGCCGGCGCTGATGCTCAACTACCTTGGGCAGGGGGCGCTGCTGCTGAGGGATCCCGAGGCCGCGCGCAACCCCTTCTACCTGCTGGCGCCTTCATGGGCGCTCTACCCGCTGGTGGTGTTGGCCACGGGCGCCGCGGTGATTGCCTCGCAGGCGCTCATCTCCGGGGCCTTCTCGCTCACGCGGCAGGCGATGCAGCTGGGCTACTGCCCGCGCATGGAGGTGGTGCACACCTCCGCCGAGGAGATGGGGCAGATCTACATGCCCGGCCTCAACCTGATGCTGCTCGTCGGCGTCGTCCTCATGGTGTTGGGCTTCCGCTCCTCGAGCGCGCTGGCGGGCGCCTATGGCATCGCGGTGACGGCGACGATGGGCATCACCACGATGCTGACCTATGTCGTGGCGCGCGAGCGCTGGAACGTGAGCCGGGCCGTGGCCATCCCGATCGCGGGACTCTTCCTGGTGGTGGACCTGGCCTTCTTCGGAGCCAACGTCGTGAAGATCACCGAAGGGGGTTGGTTTCCCCTGTCCCTGGCGGCGTTCATCTTCACGCTGATGACGACGTGGAAGCGCGGGCGGGAGATCCTGGCCGGCAAGCTGCGCGTGGCCAGCATGGATCTGAAGGATCTGCTGGAGGGCTTCAAGGGCGAGCACGCCCCGCTGCGGGTGCCGGGCACGGCGGTGTTCATGACGGGCAACCCGGAGGGCTCCCCGCCAGCGCTGCTGCACAACCTGAAGCACAACAAGGTGCTGCACGAGCAGGTGGTGCTGTTGACGATCCTCGCGGAGGACGTGCCGCACGTGCCCTCCGAGGAGCGCGTGGAGGTGGAGCATCTGGAACAGGGGTTCGTGCGGATGATCGCGCGCTACGGCTTCATGGAGAACCCCAGCATCCCGGACATCCTCAAGCGCGGGCGCGAGGAGGGGCTGCAGTTCCAGTTGATGAGCACCTCGTTCTTCCTGGGGCGAGAGACGCTCATCCCCGCCAAGAAGCCGGGGATGGCGGCGTGGCGCGAGTCGCTCTTCGCATGGATGAGCCGCAACGCACGCAGCGCCACCTCCTACTTCCGCATCCCGCCCAACCGCGTGGTGGAGCTGGGCACCCAGGTGGAGCTGTAGGCTCAGTGCTTGGTGGGCTCGGCCGGCGCGGGTGCGTAGACGCGCAGCGCCGAGGGCACCACCTCGAAGAGCATCGGGGTGTGGCCGATGAGCTCCCCGTCCGCGTTCATCTCCTGGGACGGCTCGGCCTCCACGTACAGCCGTGAAGTCCTCAGGTAGGTGACGGCCGGGTGCTCCACGTGCTCCCCGCTCCGCAGGGACATGGCCACGCGCGCCAGCGTCGCGAGATCCTCGAGCTGGCCCAGGCCCGTGCCTTCCCTCCCGGACTCCGAGGAGGGAGCGGTGATGGTGTAGACGTGCAGCCGGTGATCATCCAGCGCCGCTTCCGGAGCCACCACGTTGCCCGCGCCGTGGTAGCGCCCGTTGCCCACCACGAGCTGCAGCACGTCCAGCTCGAGCGACTGATCATCGGCCTTCATCCGCACGCGGAAGGGCTGCTGCTCCCGGAGATGGGAGACGGCGGCCACCGGGTAGGCGAGCTTGCCGATGCGCTGCTTGATGCGCTTCGTCAGCCGCCGAGCGATGGTCGTGGCCAGGCCCATGCTCGCCGCGTTGAGGAACGGCCTGCCATTGGCCAGACCCACGTCCACCCGCGCCGTGAAGCCCTCGGCGATCACGTCACAGGCGGCCTCCAGGTCGGCGGGGATACCCAGGGAGCGTGCGAAGTCATTGCCCGTCCCCAGGGGCAGCACGCCCAGCGTCACGTCCCGGCCGAGCAGGTGGGACACGGCGTTGCTCACCGTGCCGTCTCCTCCGCCCACGAGGATGCGCCGCACGCCGTGCTCCACGGCCTCGATCAGCAGCCGGGGCATCCAGTCGGGGCTCGAGAGCGCATGGCTGCCCAGCAGCGGAACGCCGCGCGCGGCGAGCGCCTCCCGGGCCGCCTCGAAGGCCTCCCGGCCCGAGCGGGACTTCGTATTGACCACCAGCACCGCGGGCCCGTCCTCGAGGGAGCGGCGCTTCGGCGGCGCGATGAGTGCTGTTTCCAGTGGATCCTCCTTGCGAAATGCTTCAGCGAGACTCTTCGTCCTCGGGCGCCGCGGGCATCCCCGCCTCGCCCCAGGGCCAGTTGCGCGGAGACGCCTCGAAGCGAGCGAGCAGCTCCGCCGGATCCTTCATCAACACCCGGCAGCCCGCGGCGCGCAGGTCATCCTCCGGGAAGCCTCCACACAGCACGCCCACCGTGGGAATGCTCAGCTTGCCTGCGGCCAGCGCGTCATATGGCGTGTCTCCCACGACGACGGTGGTGGCCACGTCTGGATTGCCCAGCCGCTTCAGGGCGGCCTCGAAGATGTCCGGGTGGGGCTTGCTCTTGTCCACCTCGTCCTTGCTGGTGGCCTCCTCGAACAGGCCGTGGATGCGGCACAGCTTCACGTAGTGCTCGAGCTCCTCCTTCTTGGCGCTGGAGGCCAGGGCCACGTGCCGCCCCTCCTTCTTCAGGCGCTGGAAGAGCTCGCGCACCTTCGGGAAGGGGCGGATCTTCGGCAGGAAGTCCTTGAGGAAGAGCTGGGTGCGGTACTCCTCCAGCTCCTTGCCGAACTGCGCCAGCTCCTCGTCATTGAAGAAGACGGGGATGAGCTGATCAGCGCCCTTTCCAATCTGGCTCCGCACGTGCGCGAAGGGCACGTCCCGGCCGAACTCCAGGAAGGCTCGGCGCCAGGCCTCGGCATGCTCGTCCACCGAGTCGACCAGCGTGCCATCCACGTCGAAGATGACGTTCTGCACCATTCCCCGTACCTCCGCTCCGGAAGGTGGGAACGGTGCGGCCGGGGGGCAAGGCGCAGCGCTACTTCCCGGCGGCGTTCGTCAGTGTCTTCGTCTGCACGGTGTAACCCTCGGGAGCCACGAGGGTGAAGGTGTCATTGGGCAGCGTCGGGTTGAGCTCCACGGTGGAGAGTGTCGTCTCGCCAAACCTGGCGCCGTTGTTCCAGCGCGTGAGCTTCTGGGGGACGCAGAGCTCGATCGCCTTCTCGCAGTGCTCCTCCTCGACGCGAACCTCGACGATGGTGCCATCCCCCAGGCGCGTCTGCTTGCCCAGGAAGTCCAGCGAGGGCCAGCGCAGCGTGTACGCCAGCTCCACGCTCCCGGCGCCGGGCTCGTTCACCTTCGCGGTGAGCTCCACGGCCTCGGGGGCGCGCGCGTTCGAGCTCTTCTTCACGTGCAGGTCCGACGGCAGCAGGGGGGGACGGAAGCCTTCGGGGGTGAAGGGCGAGAACGTCTCCGTGAGGAAGCCCGCGCGCTGCTCCGGCGTCAGCTCGTTCTGGAAGGTGGTGAGGCGCTTCTCCGTGTCGCTGAGCTCGAAGAGGCGCTCGCCGTCCCACGAGAAGGTGCGGGAGATGGGAGCGCCCAGCGAGCCGCGCATCTTCTGCGGTGCGCGATAGGCGAAGGTGATGGCCACCGGCTCCGAGCCCTCCTCGCGAATGCTGCCCTCGAGCCGGTAGCTGGTCAGCCGCGCGTCGCGCTCGGACAGGCGCCGCTTCACCTCGGCCAGCAGCGCGGTCTCCTCGGACTGCTTGCTGCAGCCCACGAGGGTGAGGAGGGCGAGGGACAGGACACAGGCGCGCATGGGGAGGCCGGAGACAGCAGGGGTGGAAACGAAAGAAGGCCCCGCTGTTGCCAGGGGGCCTTCCAAGAGACAGCAACTTCGCGGGGCTTACTTGACGGCGACGCCGAACGCGGAGGAGCTGGTCACGCCGATGATGCCGCCGAACAGGGCGTAGATGCCGTGACGGGGGGTGGTGCCAGCGCCCTTCAGGTCCACCTTGGAGGCGCCCATGGCCTTGGCCTCGGCAACCAGGAGCTTGTTCACCACGGTGTCGAGGTCGCTCTGGACCAGGTCGACGATGTGGAAGATGGCGGTCAGGCCCAGGGCGTTGGCCTGGACCACGGCGACGGCCTCGCCACCGTTGGCGGAAATCTCGGCGCCAGAAACGACGGCGCTCTCGACGCTGGTGCAAGCCACGAGGCTCATCGCGGCAACGGCGGACAGAATGGCCTTCTTCATTTGTATTTCCCTCCCAGAGAGTTGGCTTGTGAGGAAGTGGAGAGAGGGATCAACCAATCGAGCCCCCCCTTGAGTCATCGCCCCTCAAGCGCGCGCGGTTCGTAGCAGGTTCAGGCTCAGAGTCAAGATCAGTTCAGGGCAGAATCCCCCTTTTCCCGGCTCCGGTCCTTGCGTTGCAAAGGAAGGGGGGCCTTGGTAGCCAGATCAACAGCACCTCATGGAGACTGTTACCGCCCGTCCCGCTTCGCGGCTCTGGTTGCACCTGCTGTTGTTCGCGCTGACGGTGCTCACCACCTATAGCGCGTACTCCTGGTCCTTCGGGGGCAGCGAGGATCTACAGCAGCTGCGGGTGGAGTCGCTCGCCTTCAGCCTCACATTGATGGCCATTCTCGGCTCGCACGAGATGGGGCACTACGTGCTCGCGCGCATCCATGGAGTGGATACGACATTGCCGTACTTCATCCCGTTGCCCTACGTGGGAGTGGGGACGCTGGGGGCGGTGATCCGGATCCGCGGGCGGATCCCGAACCGGAACGCGCTGGTGGATATTGGCGCGGCGGGGCCGTTGGCGGGGCTGGTGGTGGCGCTGCCCATCCTCTTCTGGGGGCTGAGCCATTCGCGGGTGGTGGACGCACCGGCGGTGCAGTCGGCTTTTCCGGGAGAGAACTCACTCTGGGTGCTGCTGCGCGAGTTGTTCACGTGGGTCATGGCGAAGCTGACCCACGCCACGCCCGCGCCGGAGCAGGGCTTCACCGGGCAGATGCAGCTCATCTTTGGAGACAGCCTGCTGATGCAGGGGCTCACGAGGCTGACGGTGGGGCCTCTGCCCGAGGGCAAGGACGTGCTGGTGCACCCGGTGGTGATCGCCGGGTGGTTCGGTCTGCTCGTCACGCTGCTGAACCTGCTGCCGGTGGGACAGCTGGACGGTGGGCACCTGGCCTTCGCGATGTTCGGGCCGCGCGCGCGGTGGGTGGGCAAGAGCGTGGCGTTGGTGCTGTTGATGCTGACGCTGTTCGCCACGGCCTCGTGGGGCGTGTGGCTGGTGGTGACGAGCAAGGTGGTGGGCTTCGGGCATCCCGAGGTGGTAGAGCCGGAGGTGCCGCTGAGCCGCGGGCGCAAGTGGATCTGCGCCCTGTGCCTGGTGGCGTTGATTGGCTGTGCCATGCCTGTTCCTCTCCGTCAGGTGCTCTCATGAGGTACCTCTGCGATGCATGCGAGCGGCTCGCGCCCCCGGCGGCGTTCCGGGTGGAGCTGGGCGTGCTGGTGATGACGTGCGCGCGCTGCGGCCAGGAGAGCCGCGCCCGGCCCGAGGAGGCGCTGGCGGCGGCCGTGGCGCAGACGAGCGCGGAGCAGGCCTCGCCTCCGGTGCCCGCGCCTCGCACCACCGCGGCGCCGGCGCTGAAGGTGGTGGCGCTGCGGCCCTCCGAGGGGCAGGTGAGGGAGGCGGCGGAGCTGGCGCGCTCGGGAGATCCCTTCGCGGTGCCCGCCGGTTTCTGTCCCAAGTGCATCGCGGCTCGGCGGGAGGACGCGGCGGCCTGCGCCTCGTGCGGCCTGGTGTACGCCAACTTCGATCCGGTCGAGCAGCAGGTGACAGAGCCCCTCCGGGCCGCGTGGCTCTCCGTGCTGGAGCGGTGGGACGATCGCGACGCGCACGATCGGCTGCTGTCGCTCGCGGTGGGGCGCGGCGAGCTGGCCATGGCGGGGCGCCTGTACCGCATCCGCTTGGCGCAGGCGCCGGAGGATCTCTATGCGCAGCGCGGGCGGGATGAGGTGGTGCGGTTGGCCTCGGCCTCGCCTGTGTCGCTCCGGCAGTCCGCGACGCCGGCCACCTCTTCCCGGGGGCAGCTGCTGGTCGCGCTGATTCTGTTGATCGTCCTGATGGTGATGGGGTTCCTCATCTTCCGCCAGTTCCGGATGTCCTTCGGAGGGTCGTGAGGTGCGGGACGCGCACGCCATCAACCTCTCGTGGCTGCTGAAGCTGCGCTGGGGCGCGGTGGTGGGGCAGGTGGTGCTGATCCTCCTGGCGGACCTGGGAGTGGGGATGCCGCTGCCGCTGGTGCCGCTGTTCGCCACGGTGGGCGTGGGCGCGGCCAGCAACGTGGCGCTGGGGCTGTGGGCCCGGCGGCCTCGCGAGATTCGCGAGTGGATGCTGTGGGCGGTGATGGCGCTGGACGTGGGGGTGCTCACGGTGCTGTTGGACCTGAGCGGTGGCCCCTTCAACCCGTTCAGCACGCTGTACCTGGTGCACATCGCGTTGGCGGCGGTGGTGCTGCACGCGCGGTGGACATGGGCGTTGGTGACGCTGGCGCTCGGGTGCTTCGGGGCCCTGTTCTTCCGGCACCTGTGGGTGCCGGGCGGCGCTACCGGAGGCGTTCATCATCACCACATCAATGATGTGCCGCTGCACCTGGAGGGCATGTGGTTGGCCTTCGGTGTGGCCTCGGGCTTCATCGTCTACTTCGTGCAGCGCGTGACTCGGGCTCTGGCTGAGCGCGAGGCGGAGCTGGTGGCGGCCCGAGCGGTGACGGCGCGCAACGAGAAGCTGGCGGCCCTTGCCACGCTGGCTGCTGGCGCAGCGCACGAGTTGTCCACGCCCTTGTCCACCATCGCCGTGGTGGCGCGAGAGCTGGAGCGGCGGGCGGAGTTGTCCCCTGCGGGGCGGGAGGATGCGCAGCTGATCCGCCAGCAGGTGGCGCGTTGCCACGACATCCTCGCCCAGATGGCCGCGGATGCGGGCGCAAGCCGGGGTGAGGCCTTTGTCGCGGTGACGCCGGTGGTTTTGCTGGAGAGCGCGCTGGATGGTTTGCGAGGCCGTGAGCGCGTGCAGGTGGAGACGGGCGGGCTGCAGGGGAAGGAAGAGGTGACGCTGCCGGCGCGGGCGCTGACGCATGCGATCCGAGGAGTGGTGAAGAACGCGCTCCAGGCCTCGCCTTCGGGGGGCCAGGTGCGGCTGGCGCTCGTGCGCGAGGAGCAGGGCTGGCGGCTGTCCGTGGAGGACGCGGGCGAGGGCATGCCGGCGGAGGTGCTGGCGCGCGCGGGTGAGCCCTTCTTCACCACCAAGCCTCCGGGCGAGGGCATGGGGCTGGGCCTCTTCCTGGCGCGTGCGGTGCTGGATCAGCTGGGCGGGAGATTGGAGCTGCGCTCGGTGCCGGGGAAGGGCACGCGCGTGGAGATGGCGTGGCCGGTGGAGCGCCTGCGACAATTTGCCCCGTTGTCCTCGGAGGCCGAGGGGGCGACTGTCCAGCCCTCGGGTGCGTGAGCCCGGAGACACCATGTTGCCTTCGAGAGCCTCCGACGCCCCCTTTCTGCTGCTCGTGGATGATGATGAGGTGTTCCGCGAGCGGCTGGCACGCGCCTTCCGCGAGCGCGGCTACGAGGTGGTGACCGCGGGCTCGGTGGATGAGGCGCTGGAGATTGCACGGCAGGAGTCTCCGGAGCTGGCGGTGGTGGATCTGCGGATGCCGGGGCGCAGCGGGCTGGAGCTGGTGCGCGAGCTGCACGCGATGGATGCCTCGACGCGCATCCTGGTCCTCACGGGCTACGGCAGCATCGCCACGGCGGTGGAGGCGGTGCGGTTGGGGGCGCTCAACTACGTCCCGAAGCCGGCGGATGTGGATGATCTGCTCGTGGCGCTGGCGCGGGGTCTCGGAGACCCCAGTCCCCAGGTGGCCGAGGACGTACAGGCTCCCTCGCTGGCTCGGGCGGAGTGGGAGCACATCCAGCGGGTCCTGGCTGATTGCGGTGGCAACATCTCCGAGGCGGCCCGGCGTCTGGGGCTGCACCGGCGCTCGCTCCAGCGCAAGCTGCAGAAGTACCCGCCCGCGCAGTAGGCTTCTCCTCCATGTCACGTCGGATGAGAACCTTGCTGCTGTTGGATGCTGTCTTCTCGTTGGCGGCGTGTGGGGGTGGTTCGAGCCCGGACACGGATCCGAACCCCGAACCCGAGTCGCTGAAGCCCACCTTCTTCGTGGCCTCGGAGGGCACCCTGGTCTCTTTCGACGTGGAGACGGGAACGCAGCGCGAGGGCGTGGTGCAGGATGTCTCGAGCCCCTCGGATCTCCAGGTGCTGGAGGACGGCACGGTGATGCTCCACCTCACCAGCCGTGACGAGGTGCTTGCCGTGGATGGGCATACGCTGAAGGAGCGTGCCCGCTTTTCTTCCTCGTCCATGGGCGGCGAGCGGCCGACGCACTCGTATGTGAGCCCGACGCGCGACGGGAAGCGCTACTGGCTCACGCTGAACGATGGACGTGGCGGCAAGGCGGATTCCTCCACCGCGCTGTTCGTGGATGTCACGCCAGGCAGCCCCACGTATCTCCAGCGAGTGGGCGAGGTGCGCCTGGGCGTCGGTCACCACATGGCCAGCTTCAGCAGCACGCGTGAGCGCGTCGTCATCAGCAACATCGCCGACTGCAATGACGTGGTGAGCGTGTTCGACTACTCGGACGTGAAGAACATCCAGAAGGTGCGGACCTTCTCCGCGGGGGAGTTGGGCTTTGCCTGTGACCTGAGCACTCCGGTCCTGCCGCATGGCTGTGCCACGTCGAAGCTCTCGGGCCGGGCGTACTGCAACCTCACGGGGCCTGGTGTCATCCTCTCGATCAATGTGGATGCGCCGTCTCCTTCCTTCAATCTGCTCTACACGGGCGGCAAGGGAGGAGGCCACACCGTGGCGCAGCGCGATGGCAGCTTCATCTATTCCCTGCAGGAGACTCCGCGCGAAGGCAGCTCCAACCCCGCTGGCGCCTCCTGCCAGATCGGGCAGCTCGCGCTGGTGGATGCCGCTGCGGACAGCCTTGTCGGCCAGTTGCCGCTGTTCTACAGCGGGCCTGCGTGCGACTCGAAGCTCGAGGGCACGGACGAGGCGAGGGCCCAGGGCTCGCACCTCGTGCTCAGCCGTGATGGGAAGACGCTGTTCATCACTCCCTCGGCTGCCACCGACGATGTCAGCTCGCACGTGCGCAAGGAGCTGGTCGTGGATGTCTCGCGCCCGTACGTGCTGGTCCAGCGCGAGTCCATTCCGGTGGGGCTGAGCACTGGCATCCACGGGGATGCGCTCTCGCCGGATGGGCGCTCTCTCTTCGTGGCGAACAACGTGGACAGCACGGTCAGCGAGATCGACACGGCCTCGCTCACGGTGAAGCGCACGCTGACCTTCCCGGTGAACGCGCGGACGATGAGCCTCTTCGGCACCGACACCGGGCCGAGTGAGCAGGTGGGCCCCATCCCCTGATGCGTCAGCGACCTGGTTGGGTGGGAGAGGGGGGCGCCTCGGGTGCTATGGCTGGAGCTTCCGGGTTTGGGGGTTGAGTAGGAGCTGTTGAAGGAACCGGGGTTGGAAGGCGGAAGGTGGGATTGGGGCGTGTGCGTATCTCGCGCGAGATGATGCGCATCGTCCGGATGTCGATGGCGTATGTGATGATGTCGAGGAGTTGGTCGTCCGGCTGGCAGACACCCGTGTTCACGTCAAAGCGCACCAGCATGACCCCATCGGGGATGGGCGCAGTGGTCACATCGTAGGACTCACGGTGGGTCAAGCACGGAGACACCTGGATGGGAGACTGCGTAGGCTCTGCTTCCCAGGAGAGAAAATCCTCCATGGCGAGTTGGATTGAGGCGGCGGCGTTCCCGTTGATGCGCACACTCCCTTCCTCGGGAATGTCCATCGCGGGAAATTCCACTCGGGCCGCTTCCTCGGGGGAGGCATGGGGGACGAGCCGTCGCGGAGCCGTACAGGCGGAGGCTGCAACGCAAAGGAGGCTAAGAACGAGGTGTCTCATGTCGGCCGCCGTTCTCCGTCTCATTGTAGTGAGCGCACGGCCAGGATGCGCCATTGAGCTTTATCGATGGCATATGTCGCGCCAATGTCGAGCAACGGGCCTGGTCCTCGGGTGCATGCGCCGGAGCTCAGCGAGATGTCGACCCAGATGATGTCCGCAGAACCTGGTGCGGCCTTCACGTCATAGGATTGACGCTGCTGAAGGCAGACGTCTTGTGGCGAAGTGTCGCGCTCGGGTTTCGTGTCACGCGGCAGGAAGTCATCCATCGCGAGTTGAATCGCGACGGCCATGGCACCGGGCACGGTCTGATTTCCGGTATCCGGAAGCTCGTACGGGAACTTGAACCACGCCGCCTCCTCGGGTGGGACATATAAGGATGAGTTCGTGTGCGTACAAGCCGTGAGGACGAGCCCTATGAACATTGGCAGAGTGCTACGCATGGTTCCTCCAACTCGGGTTGCGTGACGTCACGGGCCGGTGATGGGGGTCATATGGCCAGAGAGCTTGTCCTCGGGGTTGACGAGGCCAATGAGGACCCAGGTCTTGCCACGGCGTTCGTAGACTTCACCCGGACGCGAGCTGCCCGGATTGGGAATGAATTTCTGGATGGTGCATCGGCCGTCGAACTGGATGCGGATCGGCCATATTTGACGGAGCCCTTCCCGGTCTTTGTCCGACATGCGTGATGTCCGCCAAGGGTGGCCGTGATAATCGAGTTGAGTGATCGCATGCCCTCGTTGATCCATGACGTACCGGGGGGTAATGCACGTCTTGTCTGAAGCGGGCTCCTTCCGGTCCTTCTTGCGCAGGGGTGAGGGCTTGCTGGCGTAATAAGTCCCTTCTCCGAGGGTGTAGATGGCCCCACAGTACTCTCGGCCGTAGTCCCCGAATGTGGCGAGAGGGAGCTCCATGACTGCGGGACAAAGCTGGTCGATGACTTCGTCCATGTCGCGAGAAGGCTGGATGGCGGTCCATGGCCCACGAACCCAGACGAATCCGTTTTGATTGAAGCCGTAGTCCTGTTCATTGCCAGGAGCGGAGGCGCCTCTGGGGAGCTGGGGGGCGCTGGCGCAGCCTGCAAGGCCCCACCCCACCAGCAAGAAGATCACGCCATGCCGCATAAGGACTGCCCGGAGCTCCTGGGTGCGTTCGGGCGTCGATTTTTACAGGCCCGCAAGGGCCTTGCGCCAACCGAATCGTTCTCGGGTCTGAGCAAGGGAGGTTCGTACCCACACGAGCAGGGCGCCTGCACACCGACCTCGGCGCAGAGTCTCCCCCTTGGGAGAACCTCGGCGCGAGCAGCCGAGCAAGGAGCTCCAAAAGTACCGATCTTTCCGGCTCGTCTGGCTGTTATCTTGTCCGACTGCCTCGTTGGACCGAGGCTCTCCTCCGATGGCCCTTACGCTCGTTCGCTCGTTCAACGTCGATACCCTGCTGGGCCCGGGTGGTGCGCTCCAATCCGCGTTGCCCGCGTACGAGCACCGCCCGGAGCAGCTCCAGATGGCGCGCTCCGTGGAACGCGCCTTCACCGAGCGCAGCTATCTGCTGGCCGAAGCCGGCACGGGCACGGGCAAGACGCTCGCCTACCTGGTTCCCGCCCTGCTGTCCGGGCGCCGGGTGGTCGTCTCCACAGCCACGAAGACGCTGCAGGACCAGATCTTCTACAAGGACCTGCCGCTGCTGAAGGACCGGATGGGCCTGGAGTTCGAGGCCGCCTATCTCAAGGGGCGCGGCAACTACCTGTGCCTGCAGCGCTTCAACGCCTTCACGAAGGATCCGACCTTCGGCTCGCGCGAAGAGGTGCGCTACTGGCCCATGATCCAGACGTGGGCGGGTCGCACGGAGACCGGCGACCGTGCCGAGCTGGAGATTCCAGAGAACTTCAGCGCCTGGCCCCGGCTGTCGGCCACGGCGGACACGTGCGTGGGCACGAAGTGCCCGCTGTACGAACAGTGCTTTGTGACGCGGATGCGGCGCGAGGCGGAGTCTGCCGACCTGCTGGTGGTGAACCACCACCTCTTCTTCGCGGATCTGGCGCTCAAGGGCGCGGGCCGGCGCAGCGAAGGCGTGCTGCCCCTGTACGAGGCCGTCATCTTCGACGAGGCGCACGCGCTCGAGGACGCGGCGAGCGGACAGTTCGGCACGAGCATCTCCAACCATCGGCTGGAGGAGCTGGCGCGGGATGCGGTGGCGGCGCTGCCGGAGACGGACTCGCGCTTCACCACGCTGCGAGCCCTGTCAGCGCGGGTGCGCACGCACGCGGAGGTGCTCTTCACCCAGGCGCCGCGAGTGCTCGGTCTGGCCGGGGCCGAGGGCGGTGTGCCGCTGAAGCCGGACCGGATGGCGACGCTGGCCGGGCCGCTGGAACTCGTGCGCCAGGCGCTGGCGGCACTGTCCTCGTTCACCTCGAGCGAGCGCGAGCCGGAGATGCTGGCCCTGGCACGCCGGGGCTCGGAGATGGCGGAGGAGCTGACCTTCTTGGAGAAGGCGGACTCCACGGACCACGTGTACTGGGCGGAGTCCCGGGGGCGAGGCGTGTTCCTGCGCGCCAGTCCCATTGACGTAGCCAAGGAGATGCGCGGGCGGCTCTACGGCGGCGTGGACACGGTGGTGTTCACCTCGGCGACGCTGGCGGCCGAGGGGCGGTTCGACTTTTTCGCGCGGCGCATGGGGCTGTACGACGACGAAGGCGTCCCGGTGGCGGAGGTGCGGACGATCGCCGTGCCGAGCCCGTTCGACTTCACGCAGCAAGCAGCGCTCTACTTGCCCACGCACCTGCCGGATCCTGCGGCACCCGGCTTCATCGAGGCGGTGGCCGAGGAGATCCTCCAACTGTGCGAGGTCTCCGGAGGGCGGGCCTTCGTGCTCTTCACCAGCCTGCGCAACCTGGAGCGGGCCTACGAGCTGACGAAGTCGCGGCTGCCTTACCAGGTGCTGAAGCAGGGTGAGCGTCCCAAGCAGCAGCTCCTGGAGGCGTTCCGGGAGATGCCCAGCGTGCTCTTCGCCGCGCACAGCTTCTGGGAGGGCGTGGACGTGCCCGGCGATGCGCTGAGCCTGCTCATCATCGATCGGCTGCCGTTCGCCTCGCCCGGGGATCCGCTGGTCGCGGCGCGCATCAAGCAGATCGAAGCGCGCGGCGAGGAGGCCTTCGAGCAGTACCAGCTCCCTCAGGCGACGCTGGCACTGCGCCAGGGCTTCGGGCGGCTCATCCGCACGCAGAAGGACCGGGGCGCGGTGGCGATGCTCGATCGCCGCATCGTCACGAAGCCCTACGGGCGGGCCTTCCTGGAGAGCCTCCCGCGGGCCCAGCGCGTGGAAGGTCTCGACGACCTCCGGCGCTGGTTCCACGCGGACTCGAACTGAGCGCGCCCCGGCCTACGTGCTCTTGCTGGGCGCTAGATGCGGACGTCCTCGGGCAGCTCGAAGTCCGGCTTGAGCCGCTGGAGGGTCCGGGCAAACGCCTCGCGATCCACGGCCTTCTCCAGTGCGTCCGTGGGCGTAATGGCACCTGCCGCCACCAGCCGCTCCAGGTGCTGATCCATCGTCTGCATGCCCAGCGCCTCCGCTGCCTCCAGCTGACTCGTGAGCTGGGACACCTGATCCTCACGGATCAGCGCCGCGACGGTTCCCCCACCGAGGAGCACCTCCAGCGCCAGCACGCGCCCCTTGCCGTCCATCGAGCGCAGGAGTTGCTGCGAGAGGATGCCCGCCAGGTTGTCCGCCAGAAGTTCGCGGATCTCCGCCTGCTCCGGTTCCGGAAACGTGTGGAGGATGCGCTCGAGGGTGGCCTGTGCGCCCAGCGCATAGAGAGAACCCAGCACCAGCACGCCAGAGCTCGCCAGCCGCAGGGCCTGCCGCAGCTCCTCGGGAGTGCTCAGCTCGCCAACGAGGACCACGTTCGCGTCCTCACGCTCCGCCGACTTCAGGGCCGCCGCGAAGCTGGGCGCGTGCGGCCCCACCTCCCGGTGCGTCACCTGGGCCCGCAGCGATTCGTGCACGAACTCCACGGGATCCTCGATCGTGAGGATGTTCACGGGCCGCGTCTGGTTGATGTGGTGGACCATCGCCGCCAACGTCGTTGTCTTGCCGCTGCCCGCGGGGCCCGTGACGAGCACCAGCCCACGGCGTCGCTCGGCCAGCCGCCGCATCACCTCCGGCGCGTTCAGCTCCTCCAGCGACTGCACCTTGCTGGGAATGGCTCGGAATACCGCCGCCAGCCCCGTCACCTTATAGAAGTAGTTGGCGCGGAACCGGGCCTTCGCTCCGTAGGTGTAGGAGAAGTCCAGGTCCAACTCCTCGGTGATCTGCAGCTTCTGCTCGGGCGCGATCAGCTCGAAGAGCATCCCCTCCACCTCGGCATCGGTGAGCGGCCCCTCTCTCAGCGGAGTGAGCTTGCCGCGGATCCGAGCCAGCGGCGGGTACCCGATGCTCAGGTGCAGGTCGCTCCCCTTTTCGGCCAGGAGCGCGTCGAAGAGTGCGGAGATGCGCGTGGCGGTCATCGTCGGGCCCTCATGCGCTCTTGCGGCCCATCAGCGAGCCGACCGGGTTGCCCCGCTTCCTTCCGTTCGAGCCCGGCTCGGGCGGCAACTCGGGGGCGGTTCCGTCCACCAGCGCCTCCAGCCCCTCCGGGTTCTCGGCCAGGCCCTTGGCGATCTCCAGCATCGTCTTCCCGGAGCGCACCAGATCCGCTAGGGACTCGTCGAGCCGGATGGCACCCAGCCCTCGGCCCCGCTGCTGGAGCGCGGGGAGCTGCGGCAGCTCGTTCTCTCGCAGCAACTGGCCCAGCTTCGCCGAGCCCGGCAGTACCTCCGTCGCCGCCACCATCCCCATGCCATTCGTCGTCGGCAGCAGCCGCTGGCTCACGATCAGCCGAAGGTGCGCGGCCAGCGTCAACCGCACCCGCGTCTGCTCCACGGTTGGGAACATCGCGATGAGCCGCTCCAGCGTCTTCACCGCGTTCGGCGTGTTCATCGTCGCGAGCACCAGACACCCCGTCTCGCTCGCGTTCAGCGCCAGGCGCACCGTGTCCGTGTCGCGCAGCTCGCCCACGACGATGACGTCCGCGTCCTCACGCAGTGCACCCTCGAGGGCGCTCGCATAGGAGCGGGTGTTCGTCCCCACCTCGCGCTGGCTCATCAGGGCCCGCTTGCGTGGGTGCAGGTGCTCCACCGGGTCCTCCACCGTGAGGATGTGACGCTTCGTCTCGCGGTTGAGGATGTCCACCAGCGCCGCCAGCGTGCTCGACTTCCCGTGGCCAGCCGGGCCCGTGATGAAGATCAGCCCGTGTGAGTGGCGCGTCGCCAGGGCCAGATCCAGCGGCAGCCCGAGTGCCTCCAGCGAGGGCAGGTCCTTGGACAGCAGGCGGAACGAGGCCTTGAGCCCCGTGCGCTGGCGGCAGACGTTGACGCGGAAGCGCCCGTACGCCTCGCTCTGGAGCGCGAAGTCGCAGCTGCCTTCCTGATCCAGCGCCGAACGCAGCCGGGCCGGCACCTGGGACAGCACCATCTGCTCCACGCGCTTCGGAGGCAGGGGCTCGCCGTCCGGTTTCAGTTCCCCCGCGACACGGAACATCGCGGGCCGCCCCGAGACGATGTGCAGATCGCTCGCGCCAACGCGCCGCGCCTCTTCCATCAGCGCGGGCAGATCCCTCCAGAAGTCCGGACGCGTGCGGGGTGGCAGGGCGGGGCGGTACGCCACCGGAGGCGTGTGATCCGGGCTCGGTTTCTCCTCTTCCTCCTCTTCCTCCTCTTCCTCCTGGATCGTGATGTCGATCGAGGAGATCTCCGAGCGGGGAGGGGGCACCGTGTCGTCGAAGGAGACCTCGGAGAGGGCCTCGACGGGCGGAGTCGGAATCGGCGGCGGAGGCGGAACCAGCCCCTTGGGGATGGCGGGAGGCGTGATCGCGGGTGGCGGCGGTGGCGGAGCGAAGATCTGCGCGTCGACCGGCGGCGGAGTAGCGAAGAGTTCCGAGGCGATCGGCGGCGGCGGCGCGAAGATCTGCTCGTTGACCGGCGGCGGCGTGGGGATTGGAGGATCCGGACGGACCAGATCCTGGATGCCGAGGGGCGGCCCGAAGACAGCCGGGGTGACCTCGAGCGCCGGGGGATCGGGCGGCGGTGGAGGCGGCGGGATCAGCGAAGCGGCGATCGGCGGCTGGATGCTACCGGCGGGCGTGAAGACCAGCGGCTCGAGTGTCTGCGGTGGCCGTGCAGCCGGCACCGCGGGCACGGCCGGGGGCGGCGCCGGAGGCTGAGGCGAGCCCGCCTTGATCACCCGGAGCCCCGTCACGGACGGACGGCGCACGGGAGGAATCAGCGGCGCAACGGGCGGCGGAACCACCTCGTCCGGATTGACGGGGGCGGAGACGTCGAGAATCTCGGCGGGGCTCTGCTCCACGGGCTCGCTGGCGGCCTCGGCCGGTGCCGGAGTCTCCGCGGGCTTCGGAGCGCCATCGCCCGTGCGCATCACGCGCATGCTCAGGCCATCGCCCCGCCGCACCGCCACCACCGCCAGCGTGGCCACGCCCTCGGCGCGCACCGACCACTTCATCGGCTTCTCGGACACCGCGGCCGCGCGCGCCGGCCCCACCATGGTCAGCAGCGTCCGGTTCAGCTCCTCGTCCGTCAGCACGGCGCTGTCCACCGGCTCGTAGCCGTTGACGCTCTTGATCATCGGGCAGCGCCCCGTCGTCAGAGCGATCTCGGTGATCGCCGGGTGCGAGAGGTAGCGCAGCAACTCCGCGATGGGCTTCATACGGGGATCAGCATCCGCTCGGAGGTCAGGAAAAACGAATAATTCGTAGGATATCGCAGAGCCCTGCGAAACATCTCACGCTTGAGGACCTGCCTGGCGGCGGGCGAGGGTGCGCGCTTCTGCTACCTGCGCGGCGAGCGCACGCGGCAGGTAGTGGCGGCTGGCCTCGATGCGGGTGGCCACGTAGGTAGCGCGAGGACCATCTCCGCGAGCGATCAGCAGCGTGAGCAGCCGCTCCTGGTTGAGCCAGTTCGAGGGGAAGGGGCGGTGGAGTTGCCGGCCCTGCGCGAGCGCCTGGGCCCAGAAGGTGTCGAAGGCCTGCGCATCTCGCGCGGCATGGGCCTGCTCCAGCAGGAGCGTGCCCGCCCAGTCCACGTGCAGGCTGTCCTGCCACAGCGCCGGAGTGCGCCAGTCGAGCGCAAGCGCCGCCTCGAGCAGCGGACGGGCCTCGGCGGTGCGGCCAGCCTGGTGCAGGGCGATGCCCGCATCGGCGCGGTGGATGGGAGCACGCTCGGGATCATCCTGGCGGGCGGCCAGCAGGAAGAGCTCGGCGGCCCGGGCGGGATGCGTGGCACGCAGGCGGCTGGCGGCCTCGAGCACCTCCTCCAGAGGGGCCCCCTCCGCACGCTCGGGCGTCATGCGCTCGGCGGCCAACTCGCGCACCGTCTCCTCGGCCAGCACGCGCTCCACCTCTTCGCGCAGCGGAGCCACGGCCTCCACGGGCACCCCCGCTTCGGAGGCCCTCTCCAGCAGGGCCAGCGCCTCCTGACAGGCAGGCACCAACTCCGTCACCATCACCTCGAGCGCATCCTGGAAGCGCACGAAGGCCAGCAGCACCAGCAGCCGGGGGGAGGGTTCGGGAGGGAGGGTATCGCGCAGCAGGGCCAGCGCGGTGCCGTAGTCTTCCTGCTCCAGGGCGCGCGCCAGCTCCGCATCGAGGTTCCCGGGCAGGCCCCAGGGGCCGGCCAGCAGGTGCTCGGCAGAGGTGGTCATGGAAGGGACTCGCTGGCGGCCCCGAGAAGGGCCGCCTCGGGCGGCGAGACAGGAGGAGACGCTGGGGGCGCCCTCCCGTCCGCACGCGGATTACAGCTCGCGGGACATCAGCAGGCGGAGCTTGCCAGACTTCTTGGACACCACCGTCGCCACGGTGGTGAAGCCCGCCTTGCGGTAGAAGCTCACCGCGGGCCCGTTGGCCGGGTCCACGCGCAGCGCGATCGTCTTGCGGTACATGTCTCGCGCCACCTGGATCGCGTGGTTGAGCAGCACCATGCCCAGGCCGCGCTTGCGCAGATCCGGCCTCACCACGATGTTGCGCATGTACGCGGCGCCCGGGACCGGGCCGTCGCGCTCCACGGTGATGTAGCCCACCACCTGGTTCTGCAGCTTCGCCACATGCAGGAAGGGCCGAAGCTGGGTGAGCGCCTGGAGGCTCTCCTCCTGCGTCTCGCCCCGGCCTTTCCAGGGATCGGAGCTGGCGCGCAGGGCCGCTACCGTACCCATGTCCTCGTCGGTGGGGTTGGACACCTTCACCGCCGAGTTCAGATCATTGGGCAGGCTGCTCGGATCCAGCACCGGGACTGCTCCGACCTCCGCGCCTGGGTCCACCTGCTTCATCGTCATCGCCTTGCTCCTCCGTCCGCTGCGATCCTAACCGTTCGACCGGTGGCCATGCACGCAGTGTTTCCCGCGCACATTTCCCCTCAACTGTGTGAGGTGCCGGACCCTGGCAAACTGCTCACCTGCCCGCCCCATTCCAATCACGCCCCATCCGCCACTTGCTACCCCACCAGGCGGCTTTTCATTGGGTGACACCCTCACTATAAGAAACGAGCGTTTCAGGCGAGAGGCGTGACGGATCTTCTCTCAGCCTGCTCGACCTCCACCCTTGCAACTCAACCACGCCCAGCGCGAGCTCACGCTCAAGATCGTCTACTACGGCCCCGGCCTCAGTGGGAAGACGACCAACCTGCGCCACCTGTACGCCCGCACGCGTGCCGAGGTGAGAGGCCGCCTGCTGTCCGTGGAGACCCGTGACGACCGGACGCTCTTCTTCGACGTCCTGCCAGTCTTCTTCTCCTCGGAGAAGGGGTACAACGTGAAGGTGAAGATCCTCACGGTGCCGGGGCAGGTGATCCACGTCGCGACACGGCGCATCGTCCTGCGCTCGGCGGATGCGGTGGCCTTCATCGCCGACAGCCGCCGCACCGCCACTCCCGAGAACAACCGCTACTGGCACAGCCTGCGCGAGGACATGCGGGAGAACGGGCTGGATCCGGATCGGATCCCCGTGGTGATCCAGTTCAACAAGAGGGATCTGCCGGACACGCGCACCGAGGAGGAGTTGGACCTGGTGCGCCGCCGGGGCCGGGAGCCCGTGGTGGGTGCGGTCGCCCTCCGGGGCGAGGGCGTGTGTGAGACATTCCATGCGCTGATGCAGGCGGCCTGGCAGCGCCTGGACGCGGATGCGAACCTGACACGCAACATTGGCATGACCGAGGAGGAGTTCCTTGGTCGGATCTTCCGCCACTTGGACCTGGGCGGGACTACGCTCCAGGGGCGGTACGAGGACGCCGGTGTCTCGGGAGGAGGTGCGCCATGAAGGAAGAGCAGCAGTACACGTCCTGGGGCGAGCCCGTCACCCCGCGTGCGGACTCCCTGCTCTTGCGCGAGCCGCCGCTGGCCGAGATCCTGGACCGTGCCTCCTTCGAAGAGGTGGTGAGAGGCTTCGTCGAGCTGCACGGCGTGGGGGCCCAGGTGCTGGATGGGCGCGGGGCTCGCCTCTCCGGTTTCGAGGGGCGTGGCAGGCCCCCCTTCTGTGCCCATGTCACCTCGGGCGAGGGTGGCGAGCAGTGCGCGGCCCGGGTGTCGCTCGGGGCGGGAGCGACGCTGGCCGTGCTCGCCTGCCCCGAGGGGCCCCAGTACCTCACCATGCCGGTGCGCTGGGAAGGGGCCGAGCTCGGGCGGGTGCTCTTCGGTCCTCTCGTCGAGGCGGAGCTGGCCACCCTTCCTCGGGATCGGGTGGATGTGGAGAAGGCGCGCAGCCTGGAGTCTCCGCTGGCGCGCGCCGCGGCGTTCTTCTCCCGGGTGTTGGAGGGGCTGATGGTGGCCGGGCACCGCTGCTGGCTGGCCAGCCGTATCCAGCAGGAGGCCGCCGGAGAGATCGGCCGGGAACTCCAGGTTCGGGACGAGCGCATGGCGGCGCTGGACAAGCGCCTGCGCGAGGTGGATCGGCTCCAGTCCAGTTTCCTGGGCACGGTGAGCCACGAGCTGCGCACGCCGCTGGCGTCGATCATCGCCTACTCGGAGCTGCTGTCCGAGGGCCTCACCGGGCCGCTCAACCCCGAGCAGATCCAATGCGTGCAGTCCATCACCGAGATGGGCCGCACGCTGTTGGATCTGATCACCTCCATCCTGGATATCAGCCAGTTGGAGGCGGGCAAGCTGCGGCTGGCCTTCGCGCCCGTGGACGCGGCGGAGGTGGTGGTGGGCGCGGTGTCCAGCGTCACGCCCCAGGCCAAGCGCAAGGGTTTGACGCTGGATGTGCGGTTCCCCGAGTTCCGGCAGCCTCGCGTGCTGGCCGACAAGGGTCGTCTGCAGCAGGTGCTGGTGAACCTGCTGGCCAACGCGGTGAAGTTCACCTCCCAGGGCGGGGTGCGGATTCGCCTCTCCGAGGTGGGGCCCCAGCCCGAGCTGGGAGACGCGACGGGCTACCGCATCGCCGTCGAGGACACCGGCGTAGGCATCCGCGAGGACCAGTTCGAGCGCATCTTCCAGAGCTTCTACCAGGTGGATGGCAGCTCTACCCGCGAGTTCGGAGGCGTGGGCCTGGGGCTGGCCATCGTCAAGCGCTTCACCGAGGGCCACGGCGGCAAGGTGACGGTGCAGAGCGTGCCCGGAGAGGGCTCCATCTTCACGGTGGTGCTGCCCGCGCGTCCGCCCCAGACGGGGGAGGCCGTGCTCGTGGTGCCCCCGTTGCCCGAGCCGGATCGCTTCTGAGCGCCGAGCCCCGAGCCAACCGTGCGCGGAGAGTTCTCCCTCATTGATCAGTTCCTGGGGGCCTTCCCCCGTGCGCGCGTGCCCGTGGGCCCGGGAGACGATTGCGCGGTGCTCGCGCCCTCTCGCGGCTCGCTCTGCGTCACCACGGACGCGGTGGTCGAGGATGTGCACTTCACCCGCGCCCACTTTTCTCCCGAGGACATCGGCCACAAGGCGCTCGCGGTGAACCTGTCGGATCTGGCCGCCATGGGCGCCACGCCGCGTTGGTTCCTCTGCGCCCTCGCCCTCCCCAAGGACTTCTCCGAGCGCGAGCTGCTGCGGGTGGCTCGCGGCATGAGCGCGCTGGCCCGCGAGCACCGGATCGCCCTCGTGGGCGGCAACTTCACCTCCGCGCGCGAGCTGTCCATCACCATCACCGCCGCCGGGGAACTCCAACGGCCGGCCCTGACCCGTGGAGGTGGCCGGCCTGGAGACCTCCTTTATGTGTCCGGAACGCTGGGCGACGCGCGGCTGGGGCTGATCCAACTCCAGGCCGGCCAGCGCCGAGGGCCCGCTATCCTCCGCCAGCGCCGTCCGGTGCCTCGGGTGGCCCTCGGGCGCCTGGCCTCTCGCTTCGCCTCCGCAGGCATGGATGTGTCGGATGGGCTCGCCCAGGACCTCGGCCACCTGTGTGAGGCCTCGCGTGTAGGAGCAGAGGTGGAGCTTACCCACCTGCCCATGTCACGCGCTGTGCGTGTGGCGCTGGGAGCCGAGGGCGCGCTGGCCGGGGGCGAGGACTATGAGCTGTTGCTCGCTGTACCTTCGGGTAGCACCCTGGCCTTCGAGCGGGCATGCGCTCGAGCAGGGGAGAGCGTCACCTGTATTGGAAAACTGACCCGTGAGCGGCACCGGGTGCTGAAGGACGCGACCGGACGGCTGATCGCTCCTCCTCCAGGCTTCGATCACTTCCGCACGTCTGGCCGGTAGATTGACCCTGTCTGACGGCAAGGCTAAACCCGTAGCCAGCTCCCGCCGTCTTTCTGGATCGCCCCGCCCGTGCGCCGCCCTCTACGCGACGAACTCTCTCCAGGTCTCTCTCCCCGCCGCGAGCCCCTGCAGCGGCTCCTCCGCTCCGTGGAGGTGGCCGACGGGAGCGAGCGGATCGTCTCCCTGCACCGGAAGATCCTCACTGGCTACGTGCTGCTCGGCGCGGCGCTCGTGTTCGCCATGGCGGTGCTCCAGCGCTTCGAGCTGGGCCTGCGCTGGCAGGTGCCCATCGGCTTCTTCCTTACGGTGGTTGCCGCGCTCACCCTGCCTCGGCTGCTGGCACGCGTGAACCGCGTGCGCGTGCTGTCGCGCTCCGCCTTCGAAATCTCCCAGGGCGACCTCTCCAAGCCCGTGGAGGCAGACCCCTCCAATCCTCGCGATGAAATCGATGAGCTGACCAGCGCCATCGACAAGATGCAGGAGAACCTGCGCGAGCTGGTGGGCAAGATCCAGGACACCGCCAAGAGCGTGGCGGACACGGCCATCGAGGTGCAGCGCTCGGCCGAGAACGTGAACGGCTCCACCGAGGAGGTGGGCTCGTCCATGGAGAAGATCGCCGCGGGCGCCGAGGCCCAGACGATGCTGGTGAGCAAGGCCTCCACCGTCATCACCTCCATGGCCGGCTCCATCCAGCGCACCGCCACCAGCGCCGATGACGCGGCCCGCACCGCCCTCCAGACGACCCAGGCCGCCGAGGATGGCTCCAAGGCCGCGCGCCTGGCCGGCGACAAGGTCAAGAAGGTGTTCAGCCGCATCGAGGCCGCCAGCCAGCAGGTGTTCGCCTTCGGTGAGAAGACGCAGGAGATCTCCAAGATCGTCGACGCCATCACCCAGGTGGCGCAGCAGACGAACCTCCTGGCCCTCAACGCCACCATCGAGGCGGCCCGCGCCGGTGAGTACGGCCGCGGCTTCGCGGTGGTCGCCGACGAGGTGCGCAAGCTGGCCGAGAGCGCCGGCCGCTCCGCCGAGCAGATCTCCAAGCTGGCCCGGGACATCTCCGGCCAGTCCACCTCCGTGGTGTCCGCCATGAAGGAGGGCATCGAGGAGCTGACCGAGGGCCGCGAGGACCTGACCAACATCGTCCGCTCCATGGGCGCCATCACCGACACCGTGCGCAAGAGCGCCGAGCGGGTGCACCTCATCTCCGAGAGCGCCCGCGAGCAGCTCGAGGGCAGCAAGGAGATGGTGAAGGCCATCGAGGAGATCTCCCTGGTGGCGCGCAACAACTCCTCCTCCACGGACGCCATCCAGAAGATCATCCAGGAGCAGACCAGCGCCGTCTCACGCATGACGTCGCTGGCCAATGAGCTGACCAACACCTCCGTCGAGCTGCAGAGCGTGGTCCGCAGCTTCCGGCTCGACCGGTGAGCCACTCCCTCCGAGGTTCCCTTGTTGCGGCACGTCATCTTCCGCGTGGAGAAGGAGCGCTACGGGCTGCCCCTCTCGGCGGTCCGCGAGGTGGTGGTGCCCCCCGGCCGCTTCACCTGGGTGCCGCGGGCCCCCACCGCCGTCTCCGGGGTGATGAACCTGCGCGGCCGCGTCGTCACCGTGGTGGAGATGCGACAGCTGCTCGGCCTGCCGGAGGGGCCATCTCCCGGTTCTCGCGTTCTCTTGCTGGACCGGGGGCGCAGGGATTTGGGATTCTTGGTCACGGATGTGGATGGGATCGAGGCCCTGGACCGCGTGAGCACTGCGGCGCCGGGGAAGGCCGCACTGGCGGTCAAGGGCGTGGCCCGGCTGAAAGGCCTGGGAGTGACGGTGTTGGATCCCGAAGGATTGGATTCTGCGGTGGTGGGCCTGTTCACCCCGCAGAAGTGAGTAGCCCTTCAAAATGCGCGGGTGCTAGGCTCCGCGCTCCTCTCGAGGCCTTACGCGGAGGCGACGCTTCACATGGCTGCTAAGCGGGTCCTGGTCGTTGACGACGCCATCTTCATGCGCAACATGATCAAGGACATCTTCGCGTCCGGCGGGTTCGAGGTGGTTGGCGAGGCTGCCAACGGCCTGGAGGCCGTAGAGAAATACAAGGAGCTCAAGCCGGACCTCACGACGATGGACATCGTCATGCCCTTCAAGAGCGGCATCGAGGCCACGCGGGAGATCCTCAAGCACGACAGCAACGCGGTGGTCATCATGTGCTCGGCACTGGGCCAGGAGAGCCTGGTGATGGAGGCCATCGAGGCAGGTGCCTCGGACTTCATCGTCAAGCCGTTCCGCGCCGAGGACGTGCTGGCCGTGGTGAAGAAAGTCCTCGGCGACAGCTAGCGCACACCCCGCGCTGCGCTGTCCCGCTTGCGGAGGAGGGGTCCGGCATGGCGATGGACATGTCCCGGTACCTCGGGCTCTTCGTCACCGAGGCCAGCGAGCACCTCGAGGCGCTCGGGAGGGATCTCGTCCAGCTCGAGAAGGAGGGCGGCCCCAGCGCCGTGGACTCCATGTTCCGCCATGCCCACTCCGTCAAGGGCATGGCCTCCTCCATGGGCTTCGAGTCCATTGCCACGCTCGCCCACCGCGTGGAGGACCTGGTGGATGCCGTCCGCCAGGACGCGACGCGGCTCAACCGCGAAGTGGTGGATCTGCTGCTGTCGGCCACGGACACGCTGCTGTCCCAGGTGCGCACGGTGGCCGAGAACAAGCCCCCGGAGGAGGCCGCCGCGCTGCTGGCCCAGCTCTCTGCCAGGGTTTCCGCCATCACCGGCCAGGCCCCCGCTCCCACGCGGGTGATGAAGGCCACGGCTCTGCGTACTACGCCCGCTCCGGTGGCCGTGCCCGCCGTGCCTGCGCCTCGGCCCGAAGGTGGCACTCCGCCTCCGGTTGCTGGAATGGCGCCCCCCGGGCCTCGCGCCGAGCCCGCACCTCCGGGGAGCGGTGCTCCTCCTGCCCCCGCTCCGGCGGCACCGGGCACGGCTCCGGCTCCGAAGGAGGTCAAGCTGGAGGCGGGCCCCCAGGCGCGCTGG
Source organism: Hyalangium versicolor (assembly GCF_020103695.1). Lineage (GTDB taxonomy): Bacteria > Myxococcota > Myxococcia > Myxococcales > Myxococcaceae > Hyalangium > Hyalangium versicolor. The sequence continues at coordinate 723,107 of NZ_JAHXBF010000002.1, read as the reverse complement.
GCCGTGAAGGTGCGTGTCGTGCCGACGTGCCAGGTGCCGGGAGTGCGGGCGTTCCTGGTGCACAAGCGCCTGTCCGGGCTGGGCGCCGTCACCGAGCTGCGCCCGGCGCTGGAGGACCTGAAGGCCGGCCGCATCCCGGACGGCCTCATCCAGTGCGAGGTGGAGACCTCGTCGGGCGAGCAGGGCATTCAGGGCGCGCTGCGGAACGTGTCCGAGGTGGAGCTCGTCTCCATCAAGCCCGTCATCACCACGCCGCCGCCCATCGCATTGCCGGTGCCGCCCCCCGAGGGCTCTCGCGCCGTCGCCGGTGAGGCCGCTCCGCGCACGGTGCGTGTGCGCACGGAGCTGCTGGACTACTTCCTGGACACGGTGGGGGAGCTGATGCTCGCCACCGCCCGGCTGCGCGAGGTGGGCAAGGAGCTGCCGGAGAACGTGCGCCCCGGGCTGGAGGAGGGCGTCTACCGGCTGCACGCCCTGGTGAAGGATCTGCACGACAAGGTCATGTCCGCGCGCATGACGCCGCTGTCGCTGATCACGGACCGGTTGCCCCGGGCGGCGCGAGACATTGCTCGCAAGCGCGGGCGCGAGGTGGACCTGGTCATCACCGGCGCGGAGATCGAGCTCGATCGGGCCATCCTGGATGAGCTCAACGATCCGATGATGCACATCCTGCGCAACTGCATCGACCACGGCCTGGAGTCGCCCGAGGAGCGCGCCGTCGCGGGCAAGAGCCCCAAGGGCAAGGTCCAGGTGTCCGTGCGCCGCGCCAGGGACCGCGTCGTCATTGAGCTCGAGGACGACGGCCGGGGAATGAACGCGGAGAAGCTCAAGGCGGCGGCCCTCGCCCGAGGAGCCATCACCGCCGAGGCCGCGGCGCGCATGTCCGACCGCGACGCCTTCATGCTCGCCTGCCTGCCCGGTGTGTCGACGGCCAAGGATGTGTCGGAGATCTCCGGTCGCGGCGTGGGCATGGACGCCGTGAAGCGTGTGGTGGAGAACGTCGGCGGCACCCTGGAGATCGACAGCGAGAAGGGCAAGGGCACCCGCTTCACACTGCGGCTGCCGCTCACGGTGGCGGTGGTGCACCTGCTGCTGGTCGAGGTGGGAGACGAGGTGTTCGGCCTGCCCATCGCCAAGGTGCTGGGCGCTCAGGAAGCCGATGCCGAGACGCTCAGCCGCAGCCGCGAGACGGCGCTACTGCCCCATGGGAATACGCTGCTGCCGGTGCATGATCTGGATGTCCTGGTGGGCCTGCCGCCGCGATCCAGACAGGGAGTGCGGCCCTTCGTGGTGATGGAGGGAGATTCCGGGAAGGTGGCTTTGGCGGTGGATCGCCTGCTGGGGCAGGAAGAAGTAGTCCTCAAACCACTATCTCGGCCCTTGGACTTGCTACCGGGCCTTTCTGGGGTGACCATTCTGGGCAGTGGCCGCCCGGTCTTCATCCTGGACGTGCCGAGGTTACTGTCCGCGTGAACGCCCCAGTCCCCAGCGAAGCGCAGCTCGACGTGCTGCGAGAGGTGGCCAACATCGGCTGCGGGCACGCCGTCAACGCGCTGGCGCGTCTGGTCGGCGGCAAGCGGGTGGATCTCTCCGTGCCGCAGGTCATCGTCACCACCGCGGCCGAGGCGGCCGAGCAGATCGGTGGGGAAGAGGTGGTCACCAGCGTCAAGCTGGGCATCGTCGGCGAGCTGCGAGGGCTGATGCTCTTCGTGATGCCCTCCCGGGACGGTGCGGCGCTGGGCAAGGTGCTGCTCGGGCACGTCACGGGCGGGGTGGAGCTGGAGAGCGCCATCTCCGAGGCGGCCAACATCGTCGCCAGCGCGTGCCTGTCCGCCATTGGAAAGCTGACGCGCTGGAGGCTGCTGCCCACGGTGCCGGAATTGCGTGGGGGCTCGGCCCGCGAGGTGGTGGGCGCCGCGCTGCGCGACACCGAGGGCCAGCAGACCAGCAGGGTGGTGGTGCTGGAGGCGCGCTTCTCGGCGGCCAGCGCTCCGCCGGTGTCCGGACGCATGCTGCTGGTGTTGGAGCGGGACAGCTCCGACGCGCTGCTCCACCGCCTGGGCGTGTAGCCGTCCGCACCCGCTCGTTCTCTGTGTGCCCGGTTTGAGGTAGAGGGCGCGCATGGACGAGAAGGCGCTGTCGCAACTCCTGAAGCAGGTGAAGGGTGGCAAGGTCTCCGTGGACGATGCGGTCCACCGGCTGAAGGATCTCCCGTTCGCGGAGCTGGGCTATGCCACGCTGGATACGCACCGCTCGCTGAGGTTCGGCTTTCCCGAGGTGGTGCTCGGCGAACCGAAGACGGTGGAGCAGCTGCTGGGCATCGTCGGCGCGCTGGTGGATCGCAAGCAGACGGTGTTGGTGACGCGGCTGCAGCCGGACAAGGCCGAGGCGCTGCTGTCCCGCTTCCCCAAGGGCGAGTACCACGCGGTGTCGCGCATCTTCCATCTCAAGCAGGGCAAGCGGAAGGCGGGCCGCGTGGCCGTCGTCACCGCCGGCACCAGCGACATCCCCGTGGCCGAGGAGGCCGCCATCACCGCCGAGGCCATGGGCGCCACGGTGCGGCGCGTCTACGACGTGGGCGTGGCGGGCATCCACCGGCTGCTGCGGCGGCGCGAGGAGATCCAGGAGTGCCACGCGGCGGTGGTGGTGGCGGGCATGGAGGGCGCGCTCGCGAGCGCCCTGGGCGGACTGGTGGGCATCCCCGTGGTGGCGGTCCCCACGTCCGTGGGCTACGGCGCCAACTTCAAGGGCGTCTCCGCGCTGCTGGCGATGGTGAACTCCTGCGCCTCCAACGTCGCCGTGGTCAACATCGACAACGGCTTCGGCGGCGGCTTCTACGCGACGCTGATCTCCCGGACTCGCGGCCAACGGTAGAAACCGGCTCTCCACGCGTGCTTGGAATGACAAGCATTGCGGGCAAAAGCCCGTTTGGTGTGTTTGGCAGGGCTGTAGTATTATTGGGAAATTGAAATTTGGTGGCTGGATGTGTTAATTCCGTGACTCTGGCTGAGACGCGCCCCCACCTACCGAGCTTCGAGCAGTCCGATCCCAGCGAGCGCGTCTCGGCCAGCCACGTCACTCCGCTTGTCGGGACCCTCAGATGACACCCTCCGTTTCGCCGCCTCGCCCCCGAGGCGTTCTTGGATTGAGCACGCGAGTGCTCGGAGCCGTATGGATTCTTGCGACGCTGGCCTGTGAAGGTTCGGGCAGCGCGCCCGCGGCGTCTCCCCAGCAGCCGCGGCCCGAGGGCTTCCGGGCCGGACTCGCGACCCACAAGGTGCAGCTGAGCGCGGAACAGCAGAAGCAGCTCGAGGCGCAGGGCGCCCGCTTCGAGATCATCGGAGACTACGGTTCCTTCAAGATCGCGGCGGTGGATGAGGCGGCGTTGGATGCGCTGCCCGCGGCTGCCGAGGCCCGTGACGACTTCAACGACATCCTGTTGAACGCGGGCGTCATCGACACCGCGTCCTCGCAGGGCCAGTCGCTGCGCGGGCTGAACCTGCCGGCCTCGGGCAAGAGCCTGAAGATCGTCCAGTTCGCTGGTCCCATCCAGGAATCGTGGGTGAAGGAGCTCGAGGCCACCGGCGTCAAGGTGATCACCTACATCCCCAACAACGCGTACATCGTCTACGGCGACGCGGCCTCGCTGGCGAAGCTGCAGCGGCATGTCACCGCCACTCCGTCCATCCAGTGGAATGGCGACTACCTGAACGACTACAAGCTGGATCCGTCCATCCAGACGAGCCAGGTGCCGACCTACGCCATCCAGCTCATCAAGGACGAGGAGGCCAACGGCCCCACGCTGGAGCTCATCCGTGCGAAGCAGTCTCGCGCCGGGACGATCCGCGAGTCGCTGGGCTACGTGAACGTGGTGGCGTACCTGACGGCGAAGGATCTCTATGACATCGCCGCGCGTCCGGACGTGCTCTCCATCCAGCCGCGCTCCGAGCCGCGCAAGTTCGACGAGCGGCAGAACATCATCCTCACCGGTCAGCTGACGGGGAACGGCCCCACGGCGCCGGGCTACCTGGCGTGGTTGGCCACCAAGGGCTTCACCCAGGCGCAGTTCACCGCCTCCGGGTTCGGCGTGGACGTGTCCGACAGCGGCCTGGACAACGGCACCACGACGCCCAACCACTTCGGCTACTACGAGGGCGGCAATATCAACGGCGCCAGCCGCATCGTCTACAACCGCATCGAGGGCAGCGGCTCCACGACCCAGGGCTGCGATGGCCACGGCACCCTGAACGCGCACATCATCGGCGGCTACACCAACCTGACGGGGGCTCCGTTCCAGGATGCAGCGGGCTACTCCTATGGCCTGGGCGTGGCGCCCTTCGTGAAGCTGGGCGGCTCCGTCATCTTCGGGCCGGACTACACCGACCCCGTCTACGAGGACCTGCAGTCTCGCGCGTACCGCGACGGCATGCGCATCAGCAGCAACAGCTGGGGCTACACCAGCGGCAACACCTACAACATCGACTGCCAGCAGTACGACTCGCTGGTGCGTGACGCGCAGCAGGCCGGCCACGCCGAGCCCAACGTCGCAGGCAACCAGGAGATGATCATCGTCTTCGCCGCGGGCAACAACGGCTCCGCGGCCAACACCGTGGCGCCTCCGGGCACCGCGAAGAACGTCATCACCGTGGGCGCCGCGGAGAACGTCCAGGCCTTCGGCGGTGCGGATGCGTGCGGCACCACGGATGCGGAGGCCAACAGCGCCAACGACATCGTGGGCTTCTCCGGCCGTGGCCCGTCCTCGGACGGCCGCAAGAAGCCGGACATCATGGCTCCCGGCACGCACGTGTCCGGTGGCGTGGCGCAGGACGCCAGCCAGCGCGCCAACCCGCCGGCCAACCCGCTGGGCAAGGCGCTCTCGTGCTTCGACGCGTCGGGCGTGTGCGGCGGCTCCGGCAGCGACTTCTTCCCATCCACCCAGCAATGGTACTCGGCCTCCTCCGGCACCAGCCACTCGACTCCGGCGGTGGCTGGCGGTACGGCGCTGGTGCGCCAGTACTTCATCAACCAGGGCATGACGCCGCCGAGCGCGGCCATGACCAAGGCGTATCTGATGAACTCCGCCCGCTACATGACGGGCACGGCCGCCAACGACAACCTCTGGTCCAACAACCAGGGCATGGGAATGATGGACCTGGGCCGGGCCTTCGATGGCACCCCGCGCAAGCTGGATGACCAGACTTCGGCCAACCTCTTCACCGCCACGGGGCAGACTCGCACCTTCACGGGCGTGGTGGCGGATTCCACGAAGCCCTTCCGCGTCACCCTGGCGTGGACGGACGCGCCGGGCTCCACCACCGGCGGCGCGTGGAAGAACAACCTGGACCTGAGCGTCACGCTCGGCGCCAACACCTACAAGGGCAACGTCTTCACCGGCGCCAACTCCATCACGGGCGGCACGGCGGACAGCGCGAACAACGTGGAGAGCGTCTTCCTGCCCGCGGGCGCGGAGGGCAGCTTCACCATCACCGTCACGGCGACGAACATCACCTCGGACGGCGTGCCGGGCAATGCCTCCGCGCTGGACCAGGACTTCGCCCTGGTGGCCTACAACATCTGTGACACCGTGGCCCAGACGCCCACCGGTGTGGCAGCCGTGGTCAATGGCTCCAACCGCGTGGATGTGAGCTGGATCGAGAACGGCGCTGCCTCGTACAACGTCTACCGTTCCACCACCGCGGGCGGCCCGTACACCCTGGTGGGCAGCGCGACGACCTCTCCGTTCTCGGACACCACCGTGTCGGGCGGCATCACCTATTACTACGTGGTCCGCGCGGTGCAGTGCTCGGAGTCCCCCAAGTCCACCGAGGTCTCCGTCACCGCCTCCGGCGCGTGCACGCTGAAGCCCACCTTCGCGGGCCTCACCTCCGCGGCCAACGGCATGGCGTCCACTTGCTCCAACACGCTGACCTGGGCCGCGGGTACGCCGATCTGCGGCGGCACGCTGAGCTACTCGGTCTACCGCGGCACGGCTTCGGGCTTCACGCCGTCGGCGGCGAACAAGATCGCCACGGGCATCACCGGCACCACGTTCAATGACGACCTGAACCTGACGCAGAGCACCACGTACTACTACGTGGTCCGCGCCACCGAGACGAGCTCGGCCGCCGTCGAAGAGACGAACACCGTGCAGAAGTCGGCCGCGCCCACCGGCGCGGTGAGCCCGGGCCTTCGTTACTTCGATGACCTGGACAACAACCGCCCGACGAACGCGGCCTCGTATTGGATCGCGACGACCCAGACGGGCACCTCGGGCACGATCAACATCACCACGGGCTGCCACTACCAGTCGGCCACGAAGGCCTACCGCTTCGGTGCGGCCAACACCACCTGCGGCGGCACCTATCCGCTGAGCACCCAGGCCACCCTGTCGCTGGGCGGCAATGGTTCCACCACGGGCATCAACGGCTTCGCCATCCCGGCGAGCGCCTCCAGCCCGGTGATGTCGTTCAACCTCTGGTACACCACCGAGGATCAATACGACGGCGCATGGCTGGTCTACAGCACCACCAGCGCGGCGGGCCCGTGGACCAACGTGAGCGATGCGGTGACCACCACTGCGCCGTACGTCTCCGCTGGCGGCTACGACAACGTGCTCAAGTCCAGTACGACCACTCGCATCTGGACCAAGACGAACGCCGGTGCCAACGGCTCGCTGAAGGCCGTCACCGTCAACCTGGGAGCGCTGGCGGGCCAGACGGTGTGGTTCGGCTTCAAGTTCTACAGCGACGTCTCGACCACCGCCGAGGGCGTCTACGTCGACGATGTCCGCATCACCGCGGACACCTTCGGTAGCTGCAGCACGCAGGTGCCTCCTCCGGGCCCGGCCGTCGCATACAAGCTGACGGGGCTTCCGACCACCTTCCCGGCTGGCACGTCGTCCACCGTCACCCTCACCGCGGTGGATGCGGTGGGCACGACGGCGATCGACTACGCCGGCACGGCGGCCTTCACCAGCTCGGATCCGCAGGCGGTGCTGCCCACGGATGTGACGTTCACGGCGGGCGTGGCGACCGGCTCGGTCTCCTTGCGCAAGCTGGGGACGCAGACCCTCACCGCCACGGACACGACGAACCCGGCGCTGACTGCCACCGGTAGCACCACTGTCACCGCGGGGGCCGCGACCGCCCTGGTCATCACCGTGCAGCCCATCACCACCAAGGCCGGCGCCTCCATCGCTCCGGCCGTGAAGGTGGGGCTGGTGGATCAGTTCGGCAACGCGGTGACGACGGGGACCAACACCGTCAGTGTCGCGCTGGGTACCAACCCGGGCAGCAGCACGCTGTCCGGAACGGCCTCTGTGGCGATGGTCGCGGGCGTGGCCACCTTCAGCAACCTGTCCCTCGACAAGGTGGGTACGGGCTACACGCTGGTGGCCTCCTCCACGGGCCTCACCGACGCCACGAGCGTGGCGTTCAACATCACCTCGGCCGATCCCGCGAAGGTGGCCTTCCAGGCCCAGCCGTCCACCACCCAGGCGGGCGAGTCCATGGCCCCGGCGGTGAAGGTCGCCATCCTGGATCGGTTCGACAACGTCACGGACTCCACCGCGACCGTCTACGTCGTCCTGACCACCAACCCGAATGACACCCGGATGGGGGGCACCACTGCCGTCGCGGCCGTCAACGGCGTGGCCACCTTCAGCGACCTGAGCCTCGACAAGACGGGGACGTATACGCTGGATTCCTTCACGGACACGCTGGCCGCCGTGACGAGCACCGGGTTCGACATCACCCCGGCCGTTCCGTCTCGCGTGCGCATCACCCGGCAGCCGAGCGATACCGTCGCGGCCGCCGCCATCACTCCGTCCATCGAGGCCACTCTCTATGATCGGTTCGGGAACGTGGCGACGCAGGCGACCAACGCCATCTCCGTGTCGCTGGGGAACAACCCCACCGGCGGCGCGCTGAGCGGCACCACCGTCGTCAACGCGGCGGGGGGCACGGTGAGCTTCGGTGACCTGTCGGTGGACAAGGCGGGCCTCAACTACACCCTGGTGGTGGGCGGCAGCGGGCTCTACGCGGACACCAGCGTGGGCTTCGATGTGGCCGTGGGCGCCGCGACGCAGTTGGCCTTCACGGCGTCGCCCGTGGGCAGCGTAGCCTCGGGCTCGCCCTTCACGGTGAAGGTTGCGGTTCGGGATGCGGGCGGCAACGTGGTCACCAGTGCCTCGGCTCCGGTGACGCTGACGTTCACCAGCGCCTCGGGCGCCACCCTGAGCGGCACGACGGTGGCGACTCCCGTCAACGGCGTGGCCACCTTCACGGGCCTCTCCGTGGACAAGGTCGGTACGGGCTACACGATCCAGGCGAGCGCCTCGGGCATTGCCTCCGCGACTTCGCCGGCCTTCGGCGTCGATCCGGGTGCGGCGGCGGGGCTGAAGTTCGCCACCCAGCCGAGCAACAGCACCGCAGGCGCGGCCATCACCCCGTCCATCCTGGTGGCGCTGGAGGATGCCCAGGGCAACACGTTGAACACGTCCGGTGCGAGCATCACGCTGGTGCTGGGCACCAACCCCTCGTCCGGGACGCTGAGCGGCGTGAAGACGGCGACGACCCTCAACGGCGTGGCCAGCTTCTCGGGCCTCTCCGTGGACAAGGTCGGCACGGGCTACACGCTGACGGCGAGCGCGGGTGCGCTGAGCGCCACCAGCGCGGCGTTCGACATCGCGCACGGTCCCACGGCGGCGGCTGTGTTCACGGTGCAGCCGGGCTCCGCCCCGGTGGGCGCGGTGATCACCCCTGCGGTCCGTGTCACGCTGCAGGATGCCTACGGCAACGTGGCCACCAGCGCCACGGACGCTGTCACGGTGGCCATCGGCAACAACCCGCGCAACGGGACGCTCTCCGGTACGAAGACGGCCAACGCCATCAACGGCGTGGCCACCTTCTCGGACCTGTCCATCAACCGCAACGGCAAGGGCTACACGCTGACGGCGAGCACGGGCTCGCTGTCGGCCACGAGCACGGCGTTCGACATCACCCCGGGTAAGAGCCAGAAGCTGGTGTTCCGTACCACGCCGAGCCAGGTGGCGGCGGGCAGCACGCTGGCCACCATCGAGGTGGAGCTGCGCGATGAGCTGGACAACCTGCTCACCGATGCTCCTACCAGCGTGACGCTGGGGCTCGGCGAGAATCCCACGGCAGCCCAGTTGCTGGGCGTGTCCACGGTCCAGACGGTCGACGGCGTGGCGAAGTTCGATGGGCTGTCCCTGCGCAAGGCTGGCAACGGCTACACGCTGGTGGCCAGCGCCCAGGGCTTCACCGGCGCAACGAGCGCGGCGTTGAACGTCAAGCCGGGTGCGGCGGCCAGCTACACGCTGTCGGTCGTGGCCAGCGTGACGGCGGGCCAGGAGGCCTCCCTCTCGGCCTCCGCCTATGACGCCTACGGCAACCCGGCCGCGGAGTACGGCGGCTCGGTGAAGGTGACCAGCTCCGACCCGACGGCGGCCTTCGCCAGCACGGCGCAGTTCGTCGAGGGTGTGCTCCCGAGCTTCAAGGTGACGTTCAAGTCTCCGGGCCTGCGCACGCTCACCGTGACGGACTCGGAGAACGCGAGCCTCACCGGGACCGCCCAGCTCAACGTCACGCCGTTCGCCCAGCCGACGGCGTCGGTGACGGATCCGGCCGGTGGGACCACCGTCTCCGGCAAGGTCAACATCACCGTCACGGGCGCCGTGGCTCCGGGCACCACGCTGGCTCAGCTCTCCATCCTCGTGGATGGGGTGGTGGTCGCCAGCGGCACGGATGCGACGCTGTCCGGTAGCTGGGACAGCGCCACCGCCACGGAGGGTACGGCCCACACCATCACCGCCCTCATCACCGACGGTGCTGGCAATGTGGCCTCCTCCGCTCCTGTGATCGTCACTGTCCAGAGCGGTAGCTGCGGTTGTGGCGCCACCTCCGGCACTGACGCTGGCATCTACCTGGGCCTGCTCGTCCTGGCCCGGTACCTGCTCGGGCGCCGTCGCGAGAAGGCGGCGGCCTAGCGGGTGACGCGAGGCCTCGGGCGCCTGAAGCGGGCGTCCCGGGGCCGAGCGGGCGGAGAGGTGTGTTCCGCCTGCTCACTCCAAATCTGAACGGCTGAGACGAACGCGCCGGCGGGAATCCACCCGTCGGCGCGTTTGCTTTTGAGGGTGCTTCGAGGTGCTCGCTACTGGCCGAGCCCGTGCAACTCGCCGGAGGGCACCACGCGCACACCGGACGACGCATCCCTCGCCAGGGCCAGCATCGCTCTCGCGACGGTGCGGGCCTCGATGGGACGCCCGCTGAAGGGGCGGAGCAGCGGCCCGAGCGCCTTGGTGAGGACGATGGCGGCGCGTTCACCGGTGCGGCTCTCGGTGCGCTCCCCCAGCAGCAGCGAGGGGCGGAGGTGGATGAGGGACTCGAAGCCCACGGTCTCCAGGTCCTTCTCCGCCTCTCCCTTCACACGGTTGTAGAAGATGCGCGAACTCGAGTCCGCGCCGAGCGCCGAGACCAGCAGGAAGCGCCGCGCCCCCGCCTTGCGCGCAGCCCTGGCGAAGGAGAGCACCGCATCATGGTCCACCGCGCGGAAGGCCTCCTGACTGCCAGCCTTCTTGATGGTGGTGCCCAGGCAGCAGAAGGCATCTTCCGCTACGGGGAGTGGCTCGGCGTCGAGGCGCGCGAAGTCCACGGTGAGCTGACGGAGCTTCGGGTGCTGTTGGGGCAGGGCGCGCCGACCGAGCGAAGACACCTCTCGGTACAGAGGGCTCTCCAGCAGCGCCTCGAGAAGAAATCCGCCGACGAGTCCGCTCGCTCCAGCCACGAGTGCGCTGCGTGTCTCCATGGCTCGATACTCGCACGAAGGCGGAGCGAGGGGCAGGTTCCTGGCGCCTGCCATGCGAGGCAGGGCAGGTGGCTCTGGAATCGGAGGTGCCCGTGCTGGCGGCGGCGATGAACCGAACCTGTCCAACAGGCAGACAAGTTGGTTCGGACTCGCTCCGGAGGGGGCTCCTGCACAGTCTCTGATCTCTACGACTGAGCGCTCCCCGCAGGCAGACGAGATTCTCCCCGAGGGCTGCGGAGGTCGGGCACTATGCGAGCACTGCGGAGGGAGCTGCGATGCGAGTCATGGTGACGGGCGGTGCAGGCTATATCGGGAGCGTGGTGACGGAGGAGCTGCTGCGGGGTGGTGACGACGTCGTCGTCTACGACAGCCTCTACAAGGGACACCGCGAGGCGGTGGTGGAGGGCGCTGCCTTCGTGAAGGGGGATCTGCTCGACACCGCGCTGTTGCGAGAGACGTTCGCCCAGCACCGTGTGGAAGCGGTGGTGCACATGGCGGCGGACTCGCTGGTGGGCGAGTCGGTGAAGGAGCCCGCGAAGTATTACCGAAACAACGTCCTCGGAGGCCTCAGCCTGCTGGACGCGATGCGCGGCTCGGGGGTGTCCTCGCTGGTCTTCTCCTCCACGGCTGCCGTCTATGGCGAGCCGGCCAAGCAGCCCATCGAGGAGACGGATCCGACCCAGCCCACGAACCCGTATGGAGAGACGAAGCTGGCCTTCGAGCGGGCACTGCGCTGGTACGAGGGCGCCTATGGGCTGAAGTTCGTGAGTCTGCGCTACTTCAACGCTGCGGGAGCTACCGAGCGCAGCGGCGAGCGCCATGATCCCGAGACGCACCTCATCCCGCTCGTGCTGCAGGCTGCGGCGGGCCAGCGCCCGGAGATCACCGTCTTCGGAGACGACTACCCCACGCCGGATGGCACCTGCGTGCGCGACTATGTCCACGTCGTGGATCTGGCGCAGGCGCACGTGCTCGCGCTGCACGCGTTGGCCAAGGGGCACCCGAGCTCCATCTACAACCTGGGCTGTGGAGGAGAGGGCTACAGCGTCAAGCAGGTCATCGACTGTGCCCGCCGCGTCACGGGAAGGGAGATTCCCGTGCGCCTTGGGGCACGCCGGCCGGGGGATCCGGCGGTGCTCATCGCCAGCTCCGCGCGCATCATGCGCGAACTGAACTGGCGTCCCCAGCAGCAGAAGCTTGAGGCCATCGTGGAGTCAGCCTGGAGTTGGATGCAGCGGAGGCGCTCGAATCCGTAGGCGAACGAGGCCTGATCAGCAGCTTCCCCACTTGGCGCCGTAGTAGTTCCAGTGGTGCTGATGGCAGTAGTATTCCCCGTAGTTGGCGCAGTTGTTGTACACGACGCTGCGGAACGGACCTCGCCAGATGTTGCCGGCGTTGTCGTAGCACTTCACGTAACAACACGCTGACTCGGCCGAGACGTTCCCGTCCTCGGGCGGCTGCTGGGGCGAGCTGGAGTCGACGGGCTGCGAGTCATCCAGGGACTCGGGTTCGACGCCTCCACACCCTACGGCGAGGGTGGCACCCACCATGAGGAGGCACAGGCTGCGGAAGGCCTTCGACGCTTTCAAGGGGCTGCTCGGATTGCGGACCATGACGGGGTTCTCCACGCGGAGGTCTTCCGCTGAGTGCGTCCCGCTCTCATAGCGGGCGGCACACTCACTCAAAGCAATCCGAGTGCCACGCCCGACTCCCAAGGATCGAGCCGAGATCCGAAGCTCCTCCGAGCACGCCATGCCAGCAGCCCTCCAAGCACGCGGCACGGACGCAGCTTTCCACCACACCCGTGCAACATCCCGGAGCCGAAGGAATCCGGCCACCTGGCTGTCATTGAAGGATGAAGCGTGGCTTTTTGAGTCGGGAGAGCCCGAGGCCGAATCGGTAGACTGCCCGTCCTTCTTGGCATCCAGCCGAGGAGGATTCCCAAAAGGTCCCCCCATGTCCCGAAAGTCCATGTCGATGCTGGCTGGTGTCGTTGGCCTCTCCTTGATGCTCGTCGCATGCGGAGGCGTTGAAGCCGTGGACGAAACTCCCGCGACGGGCACCCTCGACAGCGTCGAGCAGAACCTGGAGCCCGTTCCCGCCTGTGTCATCGGGGACTCGCTGGTCTACTGGAGCGAGGTTGCCACTACGTGCGGCACGTGTACCGTGTCGCGGAAGCCCGGGCAGTACGTGAATGGCTACGCGGCCTGTGCCAGCAACATCGCCGGGACGAGGTCGCTCATCTCCCGCACCTGCACGCAATGTGAGCTGCTCTGAGCGCATCTTCGCTCGCCGATGAGGTCCGTGCATGCTCTCCGCCCCCTCCACAGAGGGCGGAGTTGCAGCCACCCGGCCCTGGGATAGAACCGGATCGTGCGGAAGATCCTCTACCTTGAACCCGTGGGCGGCATCGCGGGAGACATGTTCCTCGCGGCCGGAGTCGATCTGGGCGTATCCCCCGAGGCCATCGCCCAGGCCCTCAGCGGACTGAAGGTGCCCGGCTGGAAGCTGGCGGTGAGCCGGGCGGTGCGCCACGCCATCAGCGGCACGCATCTGGACGTGCTGCTGGACGAGCGCGAGCCCCACCCGCACCGCGCCTACTCCGACATCCAGCGGCTCATCGAGGCAGCGGACACGCTTTCGGCGAAGGCGAAGGCCCGCGCCCTGGCGGTATTCCGCGCCGTCGGCGAGGCCGAGGCGAAGGTGCACGGAGTGTCCATCGAGGAGATCCACTTCCACGAAGTGGGAGCCGTGGACTCCATCGTGGACATCTGCGGCGCGGCGGTGGTGCTGGAGTTGCTCGGAGACCCGGAGGTACACGCGGCGCCGCCGCCGCTGGGCAGCGGTACGATCCGAGTGGCGCACGGGAGCATGCCCATCCCCGTGCCGGCGACGCTGGAGCTGCTCCGGGACGTGCCGGTGCGCTTCGAGGGAGTCGGGGAGCTGACGACGCCCACGGGCGCGGCGCTCCTGAAGGTGCTCACGCGCATCGGCCATCCGCCGGACTTCATCGTGGAGCGGGTGGGCTACGGCGTGGGGACGAAGGACTTCAAGGATCGCCCGAACGTGCTGCGCGCATCGCTCGGGCGCGCGGAGGCGCAGGCCCAGGGACTCTGGGTGCTGGAGGCGAACCTGGACGACAGCACGCCGCAACTGCTGGGCTACCTGGTGGAGCGGTTGCTGGCGGTGGGCGCGTTGGATGCGTGGGTGACGCCCGCGGTGATGAAGAAGGGGCGGCCCGGGCATCTGCTCAGTGTGATGGTGGAGGGCGGCAAGCGCGAAGAGGTGATGGAGGTGGTGCTGCGCGAGTCCACCACGCTCGGGGTGCGCTTCCACCGGGTGGAGCGCCAGGCGCTGGAGCGGGACTGGGTGGAGGTGGAGACGCCCTGGGGCCGGGTGCGAGTGAAGCGCGGCCTGCGTGGCGGCGAGGTGCTCAACGTGCACCCGGAGTTCGAGGATTGCCGCCGGGTGGCCGAGGCAGCGCAGGTCCCGGTCAAACAGGTGATGGCAGCGGCGATGGCCGCACTGTCGCGAGGGTGATCCGGCGTCCCTGCCTCTCCGCTGGTATGTGCGCGGCGGACCTGCTCAGGAACGCGCGGCGGTAGGACTGAGGGCTCGTGCCCACGATGCGGCGGAACTGCTCCCGAAAGGCGGCAGCCGAGCCGAAGCCGACATCGGATGCGACGCGCTCCACCGCCTGGTTTGTCGTCTCGAGGAGGAACTGGGCTCGGCGCACGCGGGCCCTCAGCAGCCACTGGAGCGGCGTGGTCCCCGTCTGCTCCCGGAAGCGGCGGCTGAGCGTCCTGACACTCATGGCGGCCTGCCGCGCGATGGCATGCAGCGTGAGTTCCTCGTGGAGGTTCTCTTCGATCCAGTGGAGGACGGACTCCAGCGATACGCCCTCCGGAGTGGGTGGTGCATGCGCGATGAACTGCGACTGGCCGCCATCCCGCTCGAGCGGCATCACGGAGAGACGGGCCGCTTCGGCAGCGACCGCCGAGCCGTAGTCCCGGCGCACGAGGTGCAGGCACAGATCGAGCCCCGCGGCAGCTCCCGCCGAGGTGAGCACCTGTCCCTCGTCCACGTAGAGCACCTCGGGCTTCACGGTGATCTTCGGGTAGCGGCGAGCCAGCTCGGAGGTGCCGAGCCAGTGAGTTGTCGCGCAGCGTCCATCGAGCAGGCCGGTCGCGGCGAGCAGGAACGCTCCGCTGCAGATCGACGCCACACGGGCCCCTGAGGCAGCCGCCTTGCGAACGGCTCGTATCAGGGGCTCGGGCACGGGGACGCTCACGTCCTCGACACCGGGGATGATGATGGTGTCCGCCCGCGCGAGCTCTCCGAGCCCGTGCTGAACGCGCAGGTGGAAGAGCCCCGTGTCCACCTCCTTCGAGACGCCGCAGACGCGAACCTGGTAGCCGGGGCTGCCTCCCGGAAGCCGCACCCGCCGGAACACGTCGCAGGGGATCGAGAAGTCGAGAGGTACCACGCCATCTGTCGCGACGATTGCCACGCGGTGCATGGCCGGAGTCTGCGGCAGGGGCGTGGCCAGAATCCAGCGAAGGTTGTCATTCTGGCCACTCGTCCAGAATGCGGGCGGCTGCCATACAGAGGGCCTCTCAAGGAGACACCTCATGACGAACCTTCCTTCCCCTCTGCAGATCGGCATGCTCATCTACCCCGGTGTCACGCTGCTCGACTTCGTCGGGCCGCTGACCGCCCTGGGCACGACTGAGAAGGTGCACCTCGTCTCGAAGACCCTCGCTCCGGTTCTCTCCGATTCAGCAGTGTCCATCGTCCCCACCGCGACCTTCGAGACGTGTCCGGCCGACCTGGACGTGCTCTTCGTTCCAGGAGGGCTCGGCACGGCCGAGGTGATGGAGGACGCGGAAACGCTCCGCTTCCTCGCGGACCGGGGGAGCCGGGCGAAGTACGTGACGTCAGTCTGCTCGGGCTCGCTCATCCTCGCGATCGCGGGCCTGCTGGACGGCTACCGGGCGACGACACATTGGTCTTCGTATGAAGTGCTCGCGGCCCTCGGCGTGGAGGTGTCTGATGAGCGGGTGGTGGTGGACCGCAACCGCCTCACGGGCGGCGGTGTGACGGCAGGCATCGACTTCGGGCTGGTGCTGCTCGCGCAGCTCCGAGGCGAGCCCCTCGCGAAGATGTCGCAGCTGGCGATGGAGTACGATCCCGCGCCGCCCTTCGATGCGGGGAGGCCGGAGAAGGCCGGCCCCGAAGCCACCGCGATGGCTCGGAGCATCGTCGCGGAGGTGCATGCGCGCACCCTCACCATCGCGGGGCGGCGAGCGTCCGCGCAGGCGCCAAGGGCACGAGGGTAGCGGTCGGCGAATCCACAGGCGTGCGGAACCGTGCGAAGGTGGAAGCCCATGGCACCTGCCTCCACCACCCCAGATCCGCGCGTCCTCGGCTCTCGAGAGGTTTCCACAGCCGCTTCCTCTGGCTCCACACTGCCGCCCTTGAGCGGCACGAAGGAGGAAGCGCGGCTGCCGCTGGTGCTCCTGGCGGTCCTGGCGCCCATCCTGCTGTTCACCCTGATCACGAGCCCGGAGGGCTACCTCAACTGGCTGCTGGAGACGGGCCCGGGGCTCATCGGCATCGCGGTGCTGGCGGGCGTCTTCCGCCGCTTCCCGATGTCCCGGTGGATCTACGTCTGCGTCTTCCTGCACGTGCTGGTGCTGACGTACGGCGCCTATTACACCTATGCGCTCACGCCGCTGGGCAACTGGGCGCGCGACACCTTCCACCTGTCGCGCAACCCGTATGACCGGTTGGGCCACTTCGTGCAGGGGTTCTTCCCCGCCTTCATCATTCGCGAGGTGCTGCTGCGGCGCACCCCGCTGCGCCGGGGCGGCTGGTTGAACTTCCTCACGGGCTCGGTGGCCCTGGCCATCAGCGCCTGCTACGAGTTTATCGAGTGGTGGGCCGCGCTCATCCTGGATCCGGAGGGCGGAGACAAATTCCTCGGCTCGCAGGGAGACATCTGGGACGCGCAGTGGGACATGTTCATGTGTCTCATCGGTGCGACCCTGGCCATGGTGTTCTTCTCGCGCGCCCACGATCGCAGCATCGAGCGGCTGGTCTCCCGCACCGCGACGCCCGGAACACCTCCTGCCTCGGCCTGAAGCAGGAGGGCCCCGAATCCTATTCAGCTACCCGGAGGTCGCGGGCTCACTGGGGACGGGCAGCGGCCAGCGGGAGAAGGCCTTCACCCAGGCCCGGCGCAGGTAGTCCAGCGCTTCGAACTTCTCCGCCTCGCTGAGCCCCTGCGCATCTGCGGGCGTCTGGGACCACCACGCGAAGTTGAAGAGCACCAGCGCCCGGTGCTCCTTCACCGCGCCCGGCTCCAGCGAGCGCAGCGTCCGAAGTTGCCCGGCCAGGGGAGCCCCGAGTGTCGTCTCGGGACCGCGATACCGCGGGCCGTAGTGAGCCTCCGTGAACCGGATGGGCCCCGAGATGCGGCGGTTGAACTCCGCGAGTTGCTCCGCCGGCACCCAGAGCTCCTTGTGCAGGCCACCGCCCACGGTGTGGACCTCGAAGCCCTCGAGGTACGCCGTGCTCACGTCGAACTCGGTGATGAAACCCGCATACCCAGAGCCCGGATCCGGCGTGTTCCAGCCCCGGGCGATCTGCCGCGCATACTCGTCGTTCATCACCGGGTAGAAGATGGGCTGATCCGGCAGCCGTGGCGGGAAGCCGGTGCACTCGCTGCCGAGCACCAGCTCCGCCTCCTTCAAGCCCACCGGGCGATACAGGGTGCGAGTGGCCATCAGAAGTCCGTGCCGTCCGCGCGCTTCCCAGGCGAGGTACTGAGCCCCGCGGGCAGCAAGTCGTGGCGAACCCATGCGCCCGTGTTCGAGCCATCCGGGCTGCGGTTGTATGAGAAGCCCTGGTACGTGTCCTGGTAGTGGTAGCTGTCCTGCACGGTGTTGTCGGGCTTCACCAGATACACCGTGTCACCGGTGCTCCCCACGTTGACGCCGCGGTTGAACCGCAGCCCGTCACCCCCGTTGGCGTAGTCCACGTTGGTCCCACCCGTGGGCACAGCCGAAACGCCCGAGTAGACGACGTACACCTTGCCTGGAGCCAGCGTCGTCCCCGCGGGGAAGACATGCCGCGCGGGCTTGGCGCCGGAGTACGACTCCGCGTCGTGCAGCTTCCAGCCGCTCAGGTTGACGGTCGAGTTCGTCGTGTTGAGGACCTCCACGAACATCTGATCGAAGTCCACTTGTCCCGTGCTGGGGTTGTTGTTGGGTTGGGGCAGGAACTCGTTGATGAACACCGCAGGCGCCACGGGCGGCTGCGACACCACCTGCGAGAAGTCGAACTGGCTCACGATGGGGTAGTGATCGGACGTCGTGCTGCCGTAGCTGGCGATGTTCGGGTGCACCACGGTGGCGGAGTTGCTCACGTAGCTGACGGCCAGCTCGTTGGTGACCAATTGGTGATCGATCACGTTGGTGAAGCCCACCGAGCTGCCCATGTTGGCCTGCGAGAGCGGCAGGGTGAGGTACGTGTACTCCGAGGGAGCGTCCAGGAAGTTCTGGTAGGGCGAGGGCAGGTAGTTGCCGGTGGTGGTGTCCTTGGCGATGGACACGTCCACGTCGTCGTTCCAGTCGCCCAGGACGATGGCGCGCGAAGTGGGCAGGTACGTGTCCAGGTACTGCTTGAGCGCCACGCCCGCGCGCTGGCGCTGATCATAGTCTGCCCGAGCGGTGTCAGCCTTCATGTGCAGCACGATGACCGTCAGGTCCACGCTCTTCGCCGAACGGGTGATCCGCAGATCCACCCGTAGCGGAGGACGGCCCGCGAAGTCGCTCGAGTTCGAGCCGAGGATCACCTCCTTGTTCACCACGCTCACCACATTCGACTTGTAGAGCACGCCCACCTTCTGCTCGTTGATGGTGTAGTAGGTGCTGCCGTTCGTGACGCTCGAGTCATTGGCGAGGAAGCCGTCGTAGCCTGTCAGCCCCGTCTTCAGGCTGTTGAACTGGTTGACGTCGACGATCTCCGCCACTCCCAAGACGTCCGGATTGATGTCGCTGATGACCGTGCGCGCGTTGGTGAGCTGGAGTGGATCGTTGGTAGGCCCCTCGGTGGTGCTCCCGAACCACTCGATGTTCCAGTTGGCCACCTCGAGTGGGAACGGCGTGCCCGCATCCCCGGTGCCGCCATCCGGCGTCCCGCCATCCGGGTTGTTGCTCCCCACCTTCACCGTGAACGACCACGTGGCCAGCGCCCCGTTGTTGTCCTGCACGCGCACGGTGACCGGATAGCCTCCCAGGCCTTGGGGAACTCCCGAGAGCGTTCCCTCCTCCGACAAGGACAACCCCGGGGGCAGCGAGCCATTCACCAGCGACCACCGCAGCGGAGGCATGCCGCCCGTCGCGCTCAGCGTGAAGTCGTACGCCTTCCCCGAGGAAGCCTCGAGCAGTACCAAGGGGGCGATCACGGGAGCCGCGTAGACCTTCAGCGCGTAGTCCCTCGAGTCCGTCAGGCCCGTGGCATCCGTGACCTTGATGGCGAGCGTGAACTCGCCCTCGGCGTTTGCCGGCCCCTTGAGCTGCCCCGTGCCCGTGTAGAACGAGAATCCATCCGGCACCGCCCCGATCGTGTAGCGCAAGGGGGCAACGCCTCCGCTCGCGGCGAGGCTCTTCTCGTAGGCCAGCCCGACTGTCGTGGGCGGCAATTCGATGTCAGGCAGTTGCGGCCCTTCGGGCTCATCTCGTCCACTGCAAGCACACAGCACGGTGAGGACGACGAGAACCCTCGCCACTCGGGCGAAATGCATAGGCAGACACTCCGGAAACAGGGCCCTTGGCTCCAGGGGCCCAACCATGAACAACACTCTACAGCCGCCCGGCTCCCGGACGTGAAATGCACTTGCCGTGAAGAACCCTCGCTGCAATCGCGGCGGCGCTCCTGCGTTCCTCCTTCAGCAGGAAAGCTTTGCGCTCGCGCCGGGCGTGAAGTCAGATGCGCCGGATTTTCGCATCCCCTGAGTGGAGGCACCCGACATGGCCGAGCAGAAGTGGGAAAAGCAGATCATGGACTTCATCAAGCGCACCGGCGAGGAGCTCAAGCGCACGGGCGAGGAGATCAAGGTCGAGGCCCAGCGGCTCCTGGATGAAGTGAAGGACCCCGCTCGCCAGGCCAAGGTCAAGGAGACCCTCAAGGATCTGCGCGACAAGGCCTCTGTCATCACCAAGGAGGCCGCCGAGAAGCTGGAGACCGCCGTGCGCAAGGTGGAGGGCGCCGTCGGCTCCGCCCTGGACAGCTCCAAGCCCCAGGACACCGCCAAGGCCCAACCAGCCGCCGCTCCCGCTGCCGCCGAGCCCGCGGCCACTCCCAAGCCTGCCCGCAAGTCAGGCAAGACGATTGGCAAGAAGGCCGGTGCGAAGAAGGCCGCCTCGGGCGCCAAGGCCCCTGCCACGAAGAAGGCCCCGAAGTCGATTGGCCGCAAGAAGCCCTCCGCCTGATCCGCGTTCTGCCCCGGCCGCACATCTTCAATGCCAGCCCATGGGTTGGATGCTCGGCCGGGGTTCTTCCAGGCAGTTCGCGGGGTTGGAACGGTTCTGGACCCGTGACATAGTGCGAGCGTGGCCGGCACCAATGAGAAGGGAAACTTCAGCGCGAACATCGCGCAGGAAGTGATCGACGCGGCGCTCAAGAGCGTCGAGCGTCGCAATGCGCCTTCAGATTCCGAAGAGGGCCTGACGCTCGAGGTGGACTCCGCGGAGACTGCCAGCGAGGGCGAGGTGGCTCCCGAGCCCCAGCCCGAGCCCGCTTCCTCTGAAGAGTTTACCGCGCTGACCGCCGAGCTCGAGGCGGCACGCAAGGAAGTAGAGAGCCTTCGCGCCCAGCTCGAGTTCAGCCAGGGCGAGAGCCGCAAGCTGATGGAGCGCCTCAAGGACGACCACGAGCGCACCGTGCGCGCCGCGGCCGACCTGGAGAACTACAAGAAGCGCGCCCAGAAGGAGAAGGAGGAGGTCCAGAAGTTCGGCTCCGAGAAGCTGCTCAAGGATCTCCTGCCGGTGATGGACAACCTGGACCGCGCCATGGATGCCGCGACGAAGTCTCCCGACTTCGCCAGCTTCCACAAGGGCGTGGCGATGACGCGCAAGTCTTTCGAGGACACGCTGGCGCGCCACGGCGTGAAGTCTTTCAGCGCCAAGGGTCAGGCCTTTGATCCGCGCCTCCACGAGGCCATGCAGCAGGTGGAGACCGCCGAGGTTGCTCCCGGCAACGTCGCCTTCGAAGTCCTGCGCGGCTACTACCTCAACGAACGCCTGGTGCGGCCGGCCCTCGTGGCTGTCGCCCGCGCCCCGTCGCCGCCGCCCGAGCCGCCTGCGCCCGCTCCCGAGCCGGTGGCCGCGGCTGCAGAGACGAAGCCTTCCGAAACCCCCGGTGTCGGCACGGCACCGGAGGCGGGCACTTCGCCCGCCGTATCCACTGAGAACGAGCAACCCTCTGGGGGGAGTCAGTAAGACGCCATGGGCAAGGTTATTGGAATCGACCTGGGAACGACGAACTCCTGCGTCGCCGTGATGGAAGGCGGCGAGCCGGTAGTCATTCCGAACAGCGAGGGCAGCCGGACCACGCCCTCCATGGTGGGCTTCACGGACTCCGGTGAGCGGCTGGTGGGGCAGATCGCCAAGCGCCAGGCCATCACCAATCCGGAGAACACCGTCTACGCTGTCAAGCGCCTCATCGGCCGCAAGTTCGACTCGCCCGAGGCCAAGAAGGCCATCGGTGTGAGCTCCTTCAAGGTGGTCACCAGCCCCAACGGGGACGCCTGGGTGGAGATCCGCGGCAAGGGCTACAGCCCGCCGGAGATCAGCGCCATCGTGCTGATGAAGATGAAGCAGACGGCGGAGGACTACCTTGGTGAGCCTGTCACCGAGGCCGTCATCACCGTTCCGGCCTACTTCAACGACGGTCAGCGTCAGGCCACCAAGGATGCCGGCCGCATCGCGGGCCTCAACGTCCTGCGCATCATCAACGAGCCCACGGCCGCCGCGCTCGCCTACGGCCTGGACAAGGTCAAGGACAGCAAGACCGAGCGCATCGCCGTGTACGACCTGGGCGGCGGTACGTTCGATATCTCGATCCTGGAGCTGAACGCCGGCGTGTTCGAGGTGAAGAGCACCAACGGCGATACGTTCCTGGGCGGCGAGGACTTCGACCAGCGGCTGGTGGACTTCCTGGCCAAGAAGTTCGCCGAGCAGAACAACGGCATCGACTTGCGCAAGGACCGCATGGCGCTGCAGCGGCTCAAGGAGGCCTCCGAGCGCGCCAAGCACGAGCTCTCCAGCGCCTCGGAGACGGAGGTCAACCTTCCGTTCATCACCGCGGACGCCACGGGCCCCAAGCACCTCACCGAGACGGTGGAGCGCACCACCTTCGAGGAGCTGGTCGCCGACCTCATCGATCACTCCATCGAGCCGTGCCGCATCGCCCTCAAGGACGCGGGCGTCACCGCGCCGCAGATCAACCAGGTGCTGCTCGTCGGCGGCATGACGCGCATGCCGCGCGTGCAGCAGAAGGTGAAGGAGTTCTTCGGCAAGGAGCCTCACAAGGGCATCAACCCGGATGAAGTGGTCGCCGTGGGCGCCGCCATCCAGGGTGGCGTGCTCAAGGGCGAGGTGAAGGACGTCCTCCTCCTGGACGTCACCCCACTGAGCCTCGGCGTGGAGACGGCGGGCGGCGTCTTCACGAAGATCATCGACAAGAACACGACGATCCCCTGCAAGAAGAGCCAGGTGTTCTCCACCGCGGTGGACAACCAGCCGCTGGTGAGCGTGCACGTGCTCCAGGGCGAGCGCGAGATGGCGGCGGACAACAAGACGCTGGCCCGCTTCGAGCTGGTGGGCATTCCTCCGGCCCCGCGCGGTGTGCCGCAGATCGAGGTGTCCTTCGACATCGACGCCAACGGCATCGTCCACGTGAGCGCCAAGGACCTGGGCACCGGCAAGGTCCAGCAGGTGCGCGTGGTGAGCAACTCCGGCCTCTCCGAGGCGGAGATCCAGGGGATGATCGCCGACGCCCAGGCGCATGCCGTGGACGACAAGAAGAAGAAGGAGCTCGCCGATCTGCGCAACAACGCCGACGGGCTCATCTACACCACGGAGAAGAGCCTCGAGGAGTACGCCACCCTGCTCTCGGAGAAGGACCGCGACGAGATCAAGGCGGACCTCGATCGGCTCAAGGAAGTGCTCAACTCCGGCGATCCCGCCACGCTGAAGGAAGCGTTCCAGCGCCTGGAGGGCAGCGCCTACCGCATCGCCGACGCCATCTACTCCGGCGAGGCGAAGTCCGGCTCCTGAGCGAGCCATCCGCGGTGGATCCGGCCCACGTCCGATGAGGCGTGGGCCATTCCGCCCACATGTGCGCCCTTCGAGAATGCGCGTCCTGTTGACGCGTCGCGCGGTCGTGGCCTCGGACGTACTCCGAGGGGCCACCCTCCTACCGCGGGGCTGTCGAGAGACTGTGCGGTGGTAAGCAGGTACCTTCCAGGGAGATTTCGAGGTCGGGAGTGATCGCCATGGCTGCGGTCACCGCTCGCTGGGAGCACATTCATGTTGGATATCCCGGGCTACCGAGTACTGGGGACGATCCGAGCCACGGGCTCCAACGCGTTGTTCCACGCGATGAGGGAGGCCGATGGGCTGCCGGTCATCATCAAGACGCCGATGATGCCGTCCCCTGGCCCTCGTGAGCGCGAGCGGTATCTCCGCGAGTTCGGCATCCTGCAGCGGCTGAGGGACGTGAAGGGGGTAGCTCGGCCGTATGCGTGCGAGCGCATCCACGAGAGGCCGGTGCTGTTGCTGGAGCGGGTGCAGGGCGAGGCGTTGTCAGAGGTGGTGGGCCGCCCCCTGGATGTCCCGCGCTTCTTGAGCGTGGCGCTGTCGCTGGCCAGCACGTTGGCGGAGATCCACAACCGCAATGTGATCCACAAGGACATCAAGCCCTCGAACATCATCCTGGAGCCGAGCGGCGAGGCCCGGCTGATCGATTTCGGGGTAGCGACGGTCCAGAAGGTGGAGCACCTGTCAGCGGCCCCTGTGCATCTGATCGAGGGAACGCTGGCGTACATGTCTCCGGAGCAGACGGGGCGGATGAACCGGGCGGTGGACTACCGCACGGACTTCTATTCGCTGGGCATCACATTGTACGAGCTGTTGACGGGCCGGAGGCCATTCCAGGGGAAGGATGCACTGGAGTGGTTCCACGCGCACATGGCGCAGACGCCGCGTGCGCCACACGAGCTGAACGAACAGGTGCCAGCCGCGCTGTCAGCGATCGTGATGAAGCTGCTGGCGAAGACGGCCGAGGATCGCTACCAGAGCGCCGAAGGGCTGAAGGCGGACCTGCAGCTGTGCCGAGAGGCGCTGGGGCAGAGTTCGTCGAGCGCATTCGTTCCAGGCGAGCAGGATGTGGCCCAGCGGTTTCAGTTGCCGCAGCGGCTGTATGGGCGTGAGGAGCAGGTCTCCTCGCTGCTGAAGGGCTTCGAGCGGGTGGTGGAGACGGCGCGGCCCGAGTTGTTCGTGGTGAGCGGTTACTCGGGCATCGGCAAGTCATCGGTGGTGAATGAGTTGCACAAGCCGGTGGTGCAGCGGCGCAGCTTCTTCCTGACGGGCAAGTTCGATCAGTTCCAGCGGGACGTGCCCTACGCCACCATCGCGCAAGCCATTCGAGGGCTGGTGCAGCAGTTGCTGGCGGGGAGCGAGGAGGAGCTGACGCAGTGGCGCAGCCGTATCAACCAGGAGTGGGAGGGGCACGGGCAGGTGCTGGTGGAGTTGGTGCCGCAGTTGGAAGTGCTGGTGGGTCCACAGTCGCCGGTGCCGGAGGTTTCCGTCGCCGAGGCCCAGCACCGCTTCCGGCGGGTGGTGCGGCAGTTCCTGGGAGTCTTCGCGCGCCCCGAGCACCCGCTGGTGGTGTTCCTGGATGATTTGCAATGGGCGGACCTGGCCAGCCTGAAGCTCATCGAGCAGTTGCTGTCCCAGAAAGAGACGCCGCCGGTGCTGTGGATCGGTGCGTACCGAGACAACGAGGTGAGCTCGTCGCACCCGTTGGTGTCGGTGTTGGAGGAGGTGCGCAAGGCGGGCGCGCGCATCACCGACATCCGACTGGAGCCGCTGAGCCTGGAGCAGGTGGAGGAGCTGGTGGCGGACACGCTGCCGGGGGCCGGAGAGCAGCTGGTGATGCCGCTGTCGAAGCTGGTGCACGAGAAGACAGGAGGCAATCCCTTCTTCCTGCTGCAGTTCATGGAGACGCTCAACCAGGACGGTCTGCTGGTGCGCACCCCCGGTGGTGGAGGTGGATGGCGCTGGAGTCCCGAGGAGGTGCAGGCGCGGGGGTACTCGGACAACGTGGTGGATTTCATGGTGGGCAAGCTGCGCCAGTTGCCTGCCGCCACCCAGCAACTGCTGCGGCTGGCCGCGTGCGTGGGCAATGTCTTCCCGCTGTCGGTGTTGGGCACCCTGGCCGGTGTGAAGGGGGCCGTGGAGGTGGAGCAGGGGCTGGAGCCATCGCTCCAGGAAGGGCTGCTGATGCGCGCGGGCCCGGAGCAATATCGCTTCCTGCATGACCGGATCCAGCAGGCGGCCCATGCGCTCATCTCGGAGAATGAGCGCCAGGTGCTGCATTTGAGGATCGGCCGGCTGATGCTGGAGAGCCTGTCGCCAGAGCAGCTGCGCGAGAACCTCTTCGACGTGGTGAGCCAGTTCAACGCGGGAGTGGATCTCATCGAGGAGCCCTCGGAGCGTCATCGCCTGGCTCGGTTGAATGCCGAGGCGGGAATGAAAGCTCGGGCGGCGGTGGCGCTCCGTCCCGCCAACACCTACTTCACGCAGGCCTTCGCGCTCATTCCGGGAGAGCCGTGGGCCACGGACTACGCGCTGGCCTTCCAGGCGCGAATGGGCCGAGCCCAGTGCGAGATGGTGA
The DNA here is from genome assembly GCF_020103695.1 of Hyalangium versicolor. Classification (GTDB taxonomy): domain Bacteria; phylum Myxococcota; class Myxococcia; order Myxococcales; family Myxococcaceae; genus Hyalangium; species Hyalangium versicolor. The sequence continues at coordinate 697,319 of NZ_JAHXBF010000002.1, read as the reverse complement.
GCGGCAATCTCCAAGGAGCGCGCGAGCTGGCGGAGGAACTCCGCGCCAGGGCTCTCAATCATGCGGACATGACGGCCGCCTGCTGCCTGCTGGCGGATTGCTTCATGTCGACGGGGGATATCCCTTCCTCCACCGCTACCATGCTGGAGTGCGTGGAGACGCTGGGCATGCAGCTGCCCACGCGCCCGACGTGGGAGCAGGCGTCGGAGGCCCACGACGAGGTGCGGAAGCTGCTGGGAGCGCGCCCCATCGAGAGCCTCCTCGACATGCCTCGGATGACCGACCCCGAGATTCAGGTGAGGATGCGCGCGCTGGCCGTGCTCTTCCCGAAGGCCTACGTCACCGACAACGCGTTGCTCACCATCGTCCTGAGCCGCATGGTCGCGCTTACCTTGCAGCACGGCTTCGTGGACGATGCGGTGGTGGGCTTTGCCTGGTTCGGCGAGCTGACGGTCGCCTTGTTCAAGCAATACCAGGAGGGCCATGCTTGGGTGGTGCTCGCGCGCTCTCTCGTGGAGCGCTACAAGCTGGAGTCCTACCGGAGCCGTGTCGTCCTGGCCCTGCAGGGAATCAGCTATTGGACGGCGCCGCTCTCCACCGTTCAGGAGATCACCCTCTCGGGTTTCCAGCACTCGCTCCAGTCAGGTGAATTCTACTGGGCCAGTTACTTCGCCAGCGCGCTCGTGTCGAACCGGATTGCGATGGGGCACGACCTGGAGGACGTCCTCCAGGAATCCGTCGCGCACATGGACTTCGCGCGCAAGGTGGGCGTCTTGGACGCTGTGGATGGACTTCGACTCTCGCAGGCCTTCATCCGGCAATTGAGGGGAGAGTCGAGCGCGTTCGGTACGTTGACATCCGACGGCTTCGACGAGAAGGAATACGAAGCGAGACTGACGTCCACGCGCATGAGCACCACGCAAGGGGGCTACTGGGTCCAAAAGCTCCGGGCGCGCTTCGTGGCGGGTGCCTACCAGGAGGCGTTGGAGGCCGCGGAGAAGGTGGGCGAGTTCCTCTGGGCCATGCACACCACCCTCGGGGTGAGGGATTACCACCTCTACCGTGCTCTCACGCTGGCGGTAGGTTTCGAGGAGTCCTCACCGGAGCAGAAGGAGCTGCTCCTCCGCGAGATCCACCGCCATCGCGAGCAATTGGAGGAGTGGGCGGAGCAATGCCCTGAGGGCAGCCGCGCGGTAGAGCGGGTGGTGTCTGGAGAGCTCGCCCGTCTGGAGAGGCGGGGGGATGAGGCCACGCGCGCCTACGAGGAGGCCATCCGGGTGGCTCGGTCGAGTGGGGCTCCCCAATACGTGGGATTGGCCAGCGAGCTGGCGGCGAACTTCTGGCGTTCGAGGCAGGCGCCCATCGTCGCGCACACCTTCGCGCGTGAGGCCCGGGCGGCGTATCTGCAGTGGGGTGCGCTGGCGAAGGTCCAGCAACTGGACTCCTTGTGGCCGAACCTCGGGCCCGCGTCGTCACCCGCGTTGGAGACGCAGACGAGCAGCACGGACACCACGCGGATCGATGCGCTGACGGTGGTGAAGGCGCAGCAAGCCATCTCCGGGGAGATCGTCCTGGAGCGGTTGGTGACGACGCTGGTGAGAGCAGCCATCGAGAACGCGGGCGCGCAGCGGGGAGCCCTGCTGTTGCCAAGCGGAGACACGTTGTCCGTGATGGCTACCGCCACCAGCGCTTCTTCAGCCAACGTGGCGGGGCCGTCCACCGATGCGAGCTCTCATCGAGAGCTGCCGTGGACGATCCTGTCCTATGTGAGGAGGACCCAGGAGCCCGTGCTGATCGGGGATGCCACGAGGCCGCATCCATTCTCGGGGGATGAGTATCTGGCGCGCAGCAAGGCCCGGTCGGTGCTGTGCCTGCCGCTGATGAGGCGGGAGCAGTTCACCGGAGTGCTGTACCTGGAGAACAACCTTGCGACCAACGCGTTCAGCCCCGCGCGGCTGGCGCTGTTGGGTCACATCGCCTCGCAGGCGGCCATCTCGATAGAGAACGCGAGATTGTACGAGGATGTGCAGAAGGCAAAGCAGGAGCTGAGGCAGGCCAATGACGAGTTGGAGCAGCGTGTGGAGGAGCGCACGCGGGAGTTGAGGCAGGCACAGGCGAGGCTGGTGGATACAGCGAGAGAAGTGGGAATGGCGGAGGTGGCCTCGAACGTGCTGCACAACGTGGGCAACGTGCTGACCAGCGCGGTGATCAACCTGGAGATGATGCAGCGGGCGGTGGGTGGCTCACGGGTGGGGAAGCTGAAGCAGGCGACGAACCTGCTGTTCGAACACCGTGAGGAGCTGTCGAGCTTCCTGGCACCGGGAGCAAGGGGAGGGCACCTGCCGGAGTATCTGTCGAGGCTGGCGGATGAGCTGATGAGTCAGCAGACGCAGTTGTTGGAGGACGTGGACGCGATGGGGAGGCACGTCGAGCACATCCGAGCCATCGTGCAGGTGCAGCAGACGTACGCGAAGAGCTCGCTGATGACGGAGGAGTGCGACCTGGTGCAGCTGGTCGAGGATGCGCTGAGAATCCAGATGGCGGCGCTGCAGCGGCACGGGGTGAAGGTGCTCAAGGAACTGGAGCCCGTGGGCCGGCTGAAGGTGGACAAGCACAAGGTGCTGCAGATCCTCATCAACCTGATCAGCAACGCGAAGTACGCGCTGGATGCGAAGCCGGAAGAAGAGAGGCAGCTCCGGGTGAGACTGATGGCGGAAGGCGCGCTGGTGCGCCTCCAGGTGGCGGACAACGGGATGGGGATCTCCGAGGAGGCGCGGGAGAGACTGTTCTCGCACGGGTTCACCACGCGTAAGGACGGGCACGGCTTCGGACTGCACTCGAGCGCGCTGGCGGCGCAGATGCTGGGAGGGCGCCTCATGCTGGAGAGCGAGGGGCCGGGCAAGGGCGCCGTGGCCACCCTGGAACTTCCATGCTCCTAGTCGTACCTGTGCGTCACTCCGTGTCGGATCTGCTGGTGCCCGGGCCTGAGCGGAAGTGATCTTGTGCTTCTCGGGTTGCAGTGGTGGGGATGGGTTGTCCGCGCGGATGTATTCTTTCGGATGTATCATTCCCGCGTGTGACTGAGTGGCGGTCGCATCGATCGTCCCAGTGCGAGAATCACCCTGCGAGGACCTTTTTCATGCTGGATATCCCGGGCTACCGAGTACTGGGGACGATCCGAGCCACGGGCTCCAACGCGCTGTTCCACGCGATGAGGGAGGCCGATGGGCTGCCGGTCATCATCAAGACGCCGATGGCGCCATCCCCCGGGGCTCGCGAGCACGAGCGCTACCGGCGGGAGTTCACCATCCTGCAGCGGTTGAGGGACGTGCGGGGCGTGGCTCGGCCGTATGCGTGCGAGCGCATCCATGAGCGGCCGGTGCTGCTGCTGGAGCGGGTGCAGGGCGAGGCGTTGTCAGAGGTGGTGGGCCACCCCCTGGATGTCCCGCACTTCCTGAGCGTGGCGCTGTCGCTGGCCGGTACGTTGGCGGAGATCCACAACCGCAATGTGATCCACAGGGACATCAAGCCCTCGAACATCATCCTGGAGCCGAGCGGCGAGGCCCGGCTGATCGACTTCGGAGTGGCGACGCTGCAGAAGGTGGAGCACCTGTCGGCGGCCCCCGTGCATCTGATCGAGGGGACGCTGGCGTACATGTCTCCGGAGCAGACGGGGCGGATGAACCGGGCGGTGGACTACCGCACGGACTTCTATTCGCTGGGCATCACACTGTACGAGCTGTTGACGGGCCGGAGGCCATTCCAGGGGAGGGATGCACTGGAGTGGTTCCACGCGCACATGGCGCAGACGCCGCGTGCGCCACACGAGCTGAACGAGCAGGTGCCGGTGGCGCTGTCGGCCATCGTGATGAAGCTGCTGGCGAAGACGGCCGAGGATCGCTACCAGAGTGCCGAGGGGCTGAAGGCGGACCTGCTTCGGTGCCGGGAAGAGCTGGGGCAGAGCCCGTCGAGCGCATTCGTTCCGGGTGAGCACGATGCACCGCATCAGTTCCAGTTGCCGCAGCGGCTGTATGGCCGTGAGGTGCAGGTGTCGACGCTGCTGAAGGGCTTCGAGCGGGTGGTGGAGACGGCGCGGCCCGAGTTGTTCGTGGTGAGCGGGTACTCGGGTATCGGCAAGTCATCGGTGGTGAACGAGCTGCACAAGCCGGTGGTGCAGCGACGCAGCTTCTTCCTGACGGGCAAGTTCGATCAGTTCCAGCGGGACGTGCCCTACGCCACCCTGGCGCAAGCCATTCGAGGGTTGGTGCAGCAGTTGCTGGCGGGGAGCGAGGAGGATCTGGGGCAGTGGCGCAGCCGTATCAACCAGGCATGGGAGGGGCACGGGCGGGTGCTGGTGGAGTTGGTGCCGCAGTTGGAAGTGCTGGTGGGTCCACAGCCACCGGTGCCGGAGGTCACCGTCGCCGAGGCCCAGCTCCGCTTCCGGCAGGTGGTGCGGCAGTTCCTGGGAGTCTTCGCGCGCCCCGAGCACCCACTGGTGGTGTTCCTGGATGATTTGCAGTGGGCGGACCTGGCCAGCCTGAAGCTCATCGAGCAGTTGCTGTCCCAGAAAGAGACGCCGCCGGTGCTGTGGATCGGTGCGTACCGAGACAACGAGGTGAGCTCGTCGCACCCGTTGGTGTCGGTGTTGGAGGAGGTGCGCAAGGCGGGCGCGCGCATCACCGACATCCGATTGGAGCCGCTGAGCCTGGAGCAGGTGGAGGAACTGGTGGCGGACACGCTGCCGGGGGCCGGAGAGCAGCTGGTGATGCCGCTGTCGAAACTGGTGCACGAGAAGACGGGAGGCAATCCCTTCTTCCTGCTGCAGTTCATGGAGACGCTCAACCAGGATGGCTTGTTGGTGCGCACTCCCGGGGGAGGGTGGCGCTGGAGTCCCGAGGAGGTGAAGACGCGGGGGTACTCGGACAACGTGGTGGACTTCATGGTGGGCAAGTTGCGCCAACTGCCCGCCCCCACCCAGCAATTGCTGCGGCTGGCCGCGTGCGTGGGCAACAGCTTCGCGCTTCCCATGCTGGGCTCGCTTTCGGCGCAGGGGGAAGCGGTAGAGGTAGAGCAGGGGCTGGAGCCCGCGCTCCAGGAAGGGCTGCTGATGCGCGCGGGCCCGGAGCAGTATTGCTTCCTGCATGACCGGATCCAGCAGGCAGCACATGCGCTCATCTCGGAGAATGAGCGCCAGGTGCTGCATTTGAGGATTGGCCGGCTGATGCTGGAGAGCCTGTCGCCGGAGCAGTTGCGCGAGAATCTCTTCGACGTGGTGAGCCAGCTCAACGCGGGAGTGGATCTCATCGAGGAGTCCTCGGAGCGCCATCGCCTGGCTCGGTTGAATGCCGAGGCGGGAATGAAGGCACAGGCGGCGGTGGTGTTCCGCCCCGCCAACACCTACTTCACGCAGGCCTTCGCGCTCATTCCGGGAGAGCCGTGGGTCATGGACTACGCGCTGGCCTTCCAGGTGCGAATGGGCCGGGCTCAGTGCGAGCTCGTGAGCGGTAATCTCCAGGGGGCGCGCGAGCTGGCGGAGGACCTCCGCGCCCGGTCTCGCAATCATGCGGACATGACGGCCGCCTACTGCCTGCTGGCGGATTGCTTCATGTCGGCGGGGGCCATCCCTTCCTCCACCGCTACCATGCTGGAGTGTCTGGATCGGCTGGGCATGCCGTTGCCCGCGCGTCCGACGTGGGAGCAGGCGTCGGAGGCCCACGAGGAGGTGAGGCAACTCCTGGGCAATCGCCCCATCCCGAGCCTTGCCGACCTGCCGCGGATGACCGATCCGGACATGCAGGAGAGGATGCGTGCCCTGGCCGTGCTCTTCCCGAAGGCCTACGTCACCGACAACGCGTTGCTCACCATTGTCCTGAGCCGCATGGTCGCGCTCACCTTGCAGCACGGCTTCGTGGACGCGTCGGTGGTGGGCTTCGCCTGGTTTGGCGAGTTGAGCGCCTCCCTGTTCAAGAAATACCGGGAGGGGCAGGCCTGGGTGGTGCTCGCGCGCTCTCTCGTGGAGCGCTACGAGCTGTCCATCTACCGGGGCAGGGTCATCATGGCCCTGCAGGGAATCAGCTGCTGGACGGCGCCGATCTCCACCATGCACGAGATCGCGCTCTCGGGCTTCCAGCAAGCGCTCCAGTCGGGCGACCTCTACTTCGCCACCTACTTCGGGATCATGATCATCTCGAACCGGTTGGCGCTCGGGCACAACCTGGAGGACATCCTCGCGGATTCCATGGGACGCATGGACCTGGCGCGCAAGGTGGGAGTCCGGGACTCGATGGATTTGTGCCGCGTCGCGCAGGCCTTCATCCGGAACCTGCGAGGAGAATCGAGCGCGTTCGGCTCGCTGAACTCCGAGGGCTTCGATGAGCAGGAGTACGAGGCGACGCTCACGTCCGCGCGCATGGGCACCACGAAGGGAAGCTACTGGAACCACAAGCTCCAGACGCGCTTCATGGCGGGGGCCTACCGGGAGGCCCTGGCTGCCGCTCTGAAGGTGGACGAGTTCGTCTGGGCCATGCACACCTCCGTGGGGTTGAGGGAGTACCACCTCTACCGGGCCCTCACGCTGGCCGCATGCTTCGAGGAGTCCTCACCGGAGCAGAAGGAGCAGTTCCTGCGCGACATCCACCGCCACGGCGAGCAGTTGGAGGAGTGGGCGGAGTTCGCTCCCGAGACCTTCCGTTCGGCCGAGCGGATGGTGGGGGGAGAGCTGGCGCGTCTGGCAGGGCGGACAGATGAAGCGACGCGCGCCTACGAGCAAGCCATCCGGGTGGCGAGGGAGACCGGGAGCACCCAGTACGTGGGTTTGGCCAGCGAGCTGGCGGCGAACTTCTGGCGCTCGAGGCAATCGCCCATCGTCGCGCAGGCCTTCGCGCGCGAGGCCCGGGCGGCGTACCTGCAGTGGGGTGCGTTGGCCAAGGTGCATCAACTGGACACCGCGTGGCCCAACCTCCCGCCCGCTCCGCCCCCTGTGTTGGAGACGCAGACGAGCAGCACGGATACGTCGCGGATCGACGCGCTGACGGTGGTGAAGGCGCAGCAGGCCATCTCCGGAGAGATCGTCCTGGAGCGGTTGGTGACGACGCTGGTGAGAGCGGCCATCGAGAACGCGGGCGCGCAGCGGGGAGCGCTGCTGCTGCCGAATGGGGATACCTTGTTCGTGGCGGCCACCGCTAGAGCAGTGCCCGGCGGCATGGAGGTCCCGCCCGGTGAGAGTACTCAGCGAGACCTGCCGTGGCCGATCCTGTCGTACGTGAGGAGGACTCGGGAGACCGTGCTCATCGGAGATGCGTCCAAGCCGCATGCGTTCACGGGCGATGAATACCTGTTACGCAGCAAGGCGCGCTCGGTGTTGTGCCTGCCGCTGATGAGGCAGGAGCAGTTCGCCGGAGCGCTGTACCTGGAGAACAACCTTGCGACCAACGCGTTCAGCCCCGCGAGGCTGGCGTTGTTGGGGCACATCGCCTCGCAGGCGGCTATCTCGATAGAGAACGCGAGATTGTACGAGGATGTGCAGAAGGCGAAGCAGGAGCTGAGGCAGGCCAATGACGAGTTGGAGCAGCGTGTGGAGGAGCGCACGCGGGAGTTGAGGCAGGCGCAGGCGCGGCTGGTGGACACCGCGCGGATGGTGGGGATGGCGGAGGTGGCCTCGAACGTGCTGCACAACGTGGGCAACGTGTTGACCAGCGCGGTGATCAGCCTGGAGATGATGCAGCGATCGGTGGGCGGCTCCCGTGTGGGGAAGTTGAAGCAGGCGACGAACATGCTGCAGGAGCATCGTGAGGAGCTGTCGAGCTTCCTGGCACCGGGAGCGAGGGGAGGTCACCTGCCGGAGTACCTGTCGAAGCTGGCGGACGAGCTGATGAGTCAGCAGACGCAGCTGTTGGAGGATGTGGACGCGATGGGAAGGCACATCGAGCACATCCGAGCCATCGTGCAGGTGCAGCAGACGTACGCGAAGAGCTCGCTGATGACGGAGGAGTGCGACCTGGTGCAGCTGGTCGAAGATGCGCTGAGGATCCAGATGGCGGCGCTGCAGCGGCACGGGGTGAAGGTGCTCAGGGAGCTGGAGCCCGTGGGCCGGCTGAAGGTGGACAAGCACAAGGTGCTGCAGATCCTCATCAACCTGATCAGCAACGCGAAGCACGCGCTGGATGCGAAGCCGGAAGAAGAGAGGCAGCTTCGGGTGAGGTTGGCGGAGGAGGGCGCGCTGGTGCGCCTCCAGGTGGCGGACAACGGGATGGGTATCTCCGAGGAGGCGCGGGAGAGACTGTTCTCGCACGGGTTCACTACGCGTAAGGACGGGCACGGCTTCGGACTGCACTCGAGCGCGCTGGCGGCACAGATGCTGGGAGGACGCCTCACGTTGGAGAGCGAGGGGCCGGGGAAGGGGGCCGTGGCCACCTTGGAGCTTCCTCTCGCGGGTTGAAGGCTCGCGGGGGCTTCCCGCGATGGGGGCTCCCGGTGTTCAATGGGTGCCGTGGAGTTCCCATCTCTCGAGGCCGAGGTTGCATTCCTACGAGGCCTGACATCCGTCCAGCGGATGGCGGACGACATCCTCGAGGACTGTTTCGAGCGGGGGTTGGATCTCAACACCGGGCTGGACGTGTTCCTCACGCAGTGCGCGCGGATGGTGCACGCGGTGGCGGGCTTCGTGTCCCTGAAGGGCACGCAGGGGCCCGTGCTGACGCGGGTCCTGGGCGAACTGGGCGTGGATGTCTTCGAGGCCGCGAAGTGGACGGGTCCCCACCGGGTCGAGGGCGGGCGGATGCTCTTCTGCACCCGGCTCACGCTCGGGAAGCTGGACCTGGGCACGCTGGGGCTCGCGGTGGAGGGGCGCTTCGAGGATGGCGGGAAGCTGGTGATGAAGCTCGTGGAGGCCATCGGCGAGCAGCTCGACTCGGCGGTGCTGGGCTTCCTGGCGCTCATGGATGGACGGAGCGCGCTGGAGCGGCTGGATGATCTGGCCGTGGACGACGATTCGACCCCGGTGATGCGGGGCCGGATCGGCCGCTACGAGGTGGTGACGCCCCTGGGCACCGGAGGCATGGCGCAGGTGCTGGTGGCGCGTGCCCGAGGGCCCGAGGGCCTGGGCCGGCTGGTGGCCCTCAAGCGCATCCTCCCCCACCTGGCCACGGATCCCATCATCGTGCAGCAGTTCCTGGACGAGGCGCGCATCGGCCTGCGCCTGTCCCACCCCAACCTCGTCACCGTCTTCGACATCGGCGAGGCCCAGGGTGCCTACTACATCGCCATGGAGCTGGTGCGGGGCGTGGACCTGGACCGGCTGTTGAAGGTCATGAAGGCGCCGCTGCCGCCTGCCATGGCGGTGGCGGTGGTGACGCAGGGGCTGCTCGGGCTGCACGCGGCGCACACGCTCCGGGGAGAGGACGGGGCGCCGCTCCTCCTGGTTCACCGGGACATGTCCCCGCACAACCTCATGCTGGGCTTCGACGGGCGGGTGAAGGTGCTGGACTTTGGCGTGGCCAAGGCGCGCGCGCAGCGCACGGTGACACTGCCCGGCATCGTCAAGGGCAAGCCCCTCTACATGTCTCCCGAGCAGGCGCGGGGCGAGCGGCTCGATGCGCGCAGCGATCTGTTCGCCCTGGGCCTCATCCTCTACGAGGCCATCACCGGCAAGCGCGCCTTCGACAAGGGCGATGAGCTGGCCAGCATGTACGCCATCTGCGACGAGGAGTTGCGGCGTCCCGAGCGCATCCCCAAGCCGCTCTGGGATGTGATGGCCGTGGCGCTGGCGAAGAGCCCCACGGAGCGCTTCCGCAATGCCCAGGAGATGTCGGAGCGGCTCGCGGAGGTGGTGCCTCCGGCGAAGGACTCGGAGCTGGCGCGGCTGGTGGCTGCCCACTTTCCGGACCGGCTGCGCGAGTTGAACCGGCTCGATCGCTCCTCGGACGAGAAGTCCAAGGCGGAGAAGACGCGGGTCCGCCCCGCCGTGAAGCCTTCGAGCTGAGCCCTCGCGGCCTTGCCGCTGCGTCCAGGGGCTCAAGAGCGGCGCAGGTTGGGATCGTCCGACGTCAGATCCAGCTTGCGCGGGGCCTCCACGTCTTCGTCCCTGCGGAGGTCCACCTGTTCGCGGCGCACCGCGTCCTCCACGCTGTAGACGGGCACGGCCTCCTCATCCCTGTCCACCCGGGGCCGCTCGACGCCCTCCGCGGAGGCGTGCGCCGTCAGCCCCGATGTGGCGCCCAGGCTCGTGCTCCGCTCGGCCGGTATGCCTACCGCACCCGGGCCTACTCCGGCTCCGCCCCCCGTCCCCGCCAGGACTCCGTGCTCCTCGTCGAACGAGAAGCGATGCAACCCCTCCTTGCCGTGGAGGAGGATGACCTCGCCGTCTCGGATGTCGCTGACCTCCGCATAGCGGCAGACATAGTCCTTCGGGAAGAAGAGGCCCTTCTCGATCAGGAACTCCCCGTCGTGCACGGCGAAGACTCGACCCAGATTCTCGCCGTCGATGCTTCGAACCGTCATGCCCTCTCTGATGTCGCTGCGCTGATACATGACTCTCCCCCAAGGAATGGAGCGGCCGTCCGGTGTACCCGCACCGAACCGGCGGCGCCCGTTGACCGGCATGCCTCACCCCGAAACTGGGGGCTCTTCGGATCCGCGACAGCCCTGCCGGATTCGTCGTTCGGTAGCACGGTGGTGCCCTTGCTCCCCGGCATGGAGCGCTCGGCCCATTGCCTGCTTCTCGAGGTGAGGAGCGGCACCGGGGGACCCGGGCTTTCCGCGGCGGGCGTCCAGCCCAAATGTTGGGTGCGCGAAAGCAGACCCGGCTCAGGGGGAGCTTCATGAGGAGCAGTCAGGAGAGGAACGCTCGCTACCGCTGGAGGAGTGCGCTCCTGGGAGGGCTGACAGGACTCGGTGTGCCCCTGCTGCTCGGAGTGGCTTGGGCCCGGGGAAGCCCTACCAACCCCGCGGCGGTCGGTGCGCTTGCCGGCCTGCTCGGGGCGCTGGTGGGGGGGAGGCTCGCCCGGCGGCCGCGAGCCAGCCCGGAGTCCGAGGCGGTCGGACATGACCCGGCGCCTGGGGAGCGGACATTGCGAGCGGTGGAGCCAGCGCCTCGCCAGGACGAGGGCTCCGAGCTAAGGAGAGGCCCCAGCGGACGGGAGCGGCTCTGGCTCCTGGAGGCTTCAAGCGGCTCTACCTGAGGAGTCGCGCGAGGCGTGGCACCGTGAGCGGCTCCTGATGTACGCCCGGGCCCGGCGGCAAAAAGCGGCGGAGCGCTACGGCTGCGCGCTTGACCCACATAGCGGGCTCTCCTAGAAGACCGGGCTTCCGCTGACGGAGGGCTCCGCATGCGACGTTTTGTCCCGATGCTGCTGACCGCGCTCGCCATGATGATGGCTGGGTGCGAGAAGAAGACGCAGCCTGCGTCTACCGAAACGGACACCAGCAAGCAGGCCGCTCAAGGCTCGGGAGGTACGGCGCCGGCCACTCCCACGCCTGCTCCTGGGACGCCCGTGCCGACTCCGCCCGCCAACTCCAACACGATCCTCCTGGGCGTGGCGACGAGCCTCACCGGCGGACAGGCCACCTTCGGCGTCTCCACGCGCAACGGCATCGACATGGCCGTCAAGGAGGCGAATGCCGCCGACGCGCTGAAGGGCAAGAAGCTGGAGATCCGCGTGTATGACGACCAGGGCAAGCCCGAGGAGGCTGCCCAGGCCGTGACCCGCCTCATCACCCAGGACCACGTGGTCCTCATCCTCGGGGACGTGGCTTCGTCCAACTCGCTGGCCATGGCGGAGAAGGCCCAGGCGGCCGGGGTGCCGATGATCACCCCCTCCTCGACCAACCCGGCGGTGACGGAGAAGGGCGAGTACATCTTCCGCGTCTGCTTCATCGACCCGTTCCAGGGCTTCGTGATGGCGAAGTTCGCCCGCGAGAACCTGAAGGCCAACAAGGTGGCGGTGCTCCAGGACAACAAGAGCGCCTACTCCATCGGGCTCACGGACGTGTTCACCCGCAAGTTCACCGAGATGGGCGGAAAGATTACCAGCACGGAGAGCTACAGCCAGGGCGACACCGACTACCGCGCGCAGCTGACCGCCATCAAGAAGACGCAGCCGGACGCCATCTACGTGCCGGGCTACTACAGCGAGGTGGGCGTGATTGCCCGCCAGGCGCGCGAGCTGGGTCTCAAGGTCCCGCTGCTGGGCGGTGACGGATGGGATTCGGAGAAGCTGTTCGAGCTGGGTGGCTCGGCCATCCAGGGCAGCTACTTCTCCAACCACTACTCGCCGGAGAACCCGGATCCGCGCATCCAGAAGTTCGTGAGCGAGTACAAGGCCGCTTACGGCGGGGTGCCGGACGCGCTGGCGGCGCTCGCCTATGACGCGGCGAACGTGGCCATCGATGCGCTGAAGAAGGCGCCGGACACCTCGGGCAAGGCCCTGCGGGACGCCATCGCCCAGACGAAGGACTTCCCGGGCATCGCCGGCACCGTCACCCTGGACGAGAAGCGCAACGCGGTGAAGCCCGCCGTCGTCCTGAAGGTGGGGGATGGGAAGACGGAGTACGTCACCACGGTCAACCCCTAAATGCTGCAGATCCTCCAGCACCTGATCAACGGTCTGGCCGCCGGCACCATCTACGCGCTCGTCGCGCTGGGCTACACGATGGTGTACGGCGTGCTGAAGCTCATCAACTTCGCCCACGGCGACGTGATGATGGTGGGCGTGTACATGGGCTACGCCACCGCCTTCACGCTCGGCAAGCAGGAGCAGAAGACGTTCCTGGGCGTGCTGTTGGTGTTCCTGGTGGCCATGGGCGGCTGCGCGCTGCTGGGCTTCCTCATCGAGCGCTTCGCCTACCGGCCGCTGCGCGAGAAGCCGCGGCTGACGTCGCTCATCACCGCCATCGGCATCTCGTTCGCGCTCTCGTACGGCTTCCAGCTGGACATCGGGTTCCTGCCGGGCGCGGCGCCGCGCGCCTTCCCGGAGATCATCACCCCCAGCGAGTGGCTCGTCATCGGGGACCGGGACGTGGTGGTGTGGAACTGGCAGGTGATGTCGCTGCTCATCGCGGTGGGGCTGATGGTGGGGCTGCAGTGGCTGGTGTTCAAGACGCGCTTCGGGCGGGCGATGCGGGCGGTGTCGTTCGACCACCGGACGGCGGCGCTGATGGGCATCCCCACGGACACGGTCATCGCGGTGACGTTCATGATTGGCAGCGCGCTGGCAGCGGGAGCGGGGTTGCTGTACGCCATCAAGGACACCTCGGTGAGCCCGCTGATGGGGTTGTACGTGGGGCTCAAGGCCTTCGTGGCGGCGGTGATTGGCGGCATCGGTCACGTGCCGGGAGCGGTGGTGGGCGCGCTGATGCTGGGCCTGGTGGAGGAGTTCGTGGTGGGCTACGCGGCGAGCACGTGGCGTGACGCGGTGGCCTTCGGCATCCTCATCATCGTGCTGCTCTTCAAGCCGGGCGGCCTCTTCGGCCGGGTCGCGGCGGAGAAGGTATAGGCCGCATGGAATCCTCCGCTCCTCCGACTCCGGTTCCTGGCGTTCCCCTCTGGCTCCGAGGCCCGCTGCCGGTGCTGGTGGCGGTGCCGGTGGTGATGCTGTTCGGCTGGGTGATGTCCGAGTCGCCCTTCGCCACCTACCTGCTGTCCATCATGGGCGTGAACATCGTCCTCGCGGTGAGCCTCAACATCGTGAACGGGATGACGGGGCAGTTCTCCATCGGCCACGCGGGCTTCATGGCGGTGGGGGCCTACGTGGCCGGGCTCCTGTCGCTGGTGCTCAAGGACATCGCCATCACGGGCCTGCCGGTGGTGGTGAGTGATCAGATCTTCCTGCTCGTGGCCCTGGGCGCTGGCGGGGTGGTCGCGGCGGTGTGCGGCCTGGCGGTGGGCCTGCCCAGCTTGCGGCTGCGCGGGGATTACCTGGCCATCGTGACGCTGGGCTTCGGAGAGATCATCCGCGTGGTGGTGCAGAACACGGAGGCCTTCGGACGCTCGCTGGGCTTGTCGGGCATCCCCCAGACGGCGGGCCTGCCGATGATCGGCTTCTGTGTGTTCCTGGTGGTGCTGGTGGCGCGGCGCCTGGCGGGTTCGAGCCATGGCCGGAGCCTGTGGGCCATCCGTGAGGACGAGGTGGCCGCCGAGGCCATGGGCGTGGACACCACGGGGTACAAGGTCCGGGCCTTCGTCATCTCGTCCTTCTTCGCGGGCATCGCGGGCGGGCTGTTCGCCCACTTCGTGCCCATCATCAACCCGGGCTCGTTCACCTTCGTGAAGTCGATGGAGGTGGTGGTGATGGTGGTGATGGGAGGCCTGGGGTCGACGACGGGCGCCATCATCGCGGCGATGTTCCTCACGCTGCTGCCGGAGGCGCTGCGCTCGACGTTCAACGCCCTGGGGGCCGAGGGCAGCCTGGCGCAGAAGGTGGATCAGATCCGCATGCCGGTATACGGCCTGATGCTGGTGGTGCTGATGCTGCTGCGTCCGGAGGGGCTGTTCGGGACGAAGGAGATCTGGGAAGTGCTGCCCCGGTGGATTCCCCGGCGGCGAAAGGGGCTGGCATGAGCGCCGCGGCAGAGCTCACGCCGGAGCAGCTGTCGGACGCTCCTCTGCTCAAGGCGGAGGGGGTGAGCATCGAGTTCGGAGGCCTCAAGGCGCTGACGGACTTCAACCTCGCCATCCGCAAGGGAGATCTGCAGGGGCTCATCGGGCCCAACGGAGCGGGGAAGACGACGGCGTTCAACGTGCTCACGGGCGTCTACCAGCCCACGCGCGGCCAGGTGCGGGTGGCGGGGAACGTGGTCAACGGGCTCAAGCCGCACCAGATCAACCAGCAGGGCCTGGCGCGGACGTTCCAGAACATCCGCCTCTTCCGCGCGCTGACGGCGCTGGACAACGTGAAGGTGGCCTGCCGGGCCGAGGCGCTCTCTGACACGTTTGCCCACGGAGTGGCCGGGAATGTGGTCCCTTCTGGGGGACGTGGAGGGCTGGGCGCGAGGGCGCTGGCGCAGGTGATTGCGAACGGGCGGAGCCTGTTTCTGGTGGGGTGGTGGAAGTCGCTGCTGCTGACGCCGGGGTTCCTGGCCGAGGAGCGCCGCATCACCGAGCAGGCCGAGCGCCTGTTGGAGGTGATGGGGCTGTCGCACCGCCGGAACGAGGAGGCTCGCAACCTGCCCTATGGCGAGCAGCGGCGACTGGAGATTGCGCGGGCGTTGGGGACGCGGCCTCGGGTGCTGCTGCTGGACGAGCCGGCGGCGGGCATGAACACGCGGGAGAAGGCGGACCTGATGGTGCTCATCCGGAAGCTGAGGGATGAGTTCTCGCTGGGCATCCTGGTCATCGAGCACGACATGAAGCTGGTGATGGGCATCTGCGAGAAGATCACCGTGCTGGATCACGGGGAGACGATTGCCCGCGGGGCGCCGGAGCAGGTGCGTACGGATCGGAAGGTCATCGAGGCGTACCTGGGGGACAACTACCTGGAGACGCACGGAGGGGCGGCGTGAGCGAGCCAGTGAAGATGCTGGGCACGCGCCAACCGCGTGAGCCGCTGCTCTCGGTGGAGGGGCTGAAGGTCCACTACGGGGCCATTCAGGCGCTGAAGGGCGTGGGGTTGTCGGTGGGGGCGGGCGAGGTGGTGGCGCTGATTGGGGCGAACGGGGCGGGGAAGACGAGCACGCTGCGCGCGGTGAGCGGGATGCTGAGGCCGAGCGGCGGGAGCGTGACGTTCGTGGGGAAGAACATCACGGGGGTGAAGGCGCACCTGCTGGTGTCTCGGGGGATGGCGCATGCGCCGGAGGGGCGAGGGATCTTCCCGAACCTGACGGTGCAGGAGAACTTGGACCTGGGGGCCTACCTGCGGAGGGACACGGCGGGGATCGCGGCGGACCAGGAGAAGAGCTTCGGGCTGTTCCCAGTGTTGAAGGAGCGGCGGAAGCAACTGGCGGGGACGCTGTCGGGCGGGGAGCAGCAGATGCTGGCGATTGCGCGGGCGCTGCTGAGCCGGCCCAAGTTGCTGCTGCTGGACGAGCCCTCGCTGGGACTGGCGCCTCAGGTGACGGAGACGATCTTCCGGACGCTGAGAGAGGTGAACACCACGGGCATGAGCATCCTGCTGGTGGAGCAGAACGCGCACTTGGCGCTGAGCATGGCCCACTATGGCTACGTGCTGGAGACGGGCGAGGTGGTGATGGCGGGCCCGGGCAAGGCGTTGCTGGACAGCCCTGAGGTGCGCAAGGCGTACCTGGGCGAGTAGGCCCGGACGCCCCGAGCGCGGTAATGCGCTCGGGGGCGGAGTGGGGTTCAGCTCACGGCAGGAAGACGAGCACTCCCACCTGACTGGGTCCAGCGGTGAGGCGGGCAGAGCCGGCCTTGCCGGTCTGCTTGGGCGAGGAAGGCCTGTCCGTCAGCCAGAGGATGGCGCCGGTGATGGCTACTGCCGCCCCGGCACCTGCGCTGATGGCTGCGAGCTTGTGCTTGGACTTCGCGCTGTCGCGGAGGTCAACCAAATCCTCCAGGTCGGTGCTTGGCGGGAGAGTGGTGCCAGCATAGGCGTCGTTGAATTTCTTGGCATCCGAGTTGCCGAGGAAGAGGAGAACGCCCGAGGTGATGAGCCCTGCCCCGCCTACGGCCATCGCGGTGATGCCCACAGGAGTCTTCCACTCCAGCCCGGGAGAAGGCTCATGCTTCACGATGATGATGGGGGACGGCGCGGGAGCTGGTGAAGTCTGGGTAGGAGCGGGCTGGGCAACGACCGGCGGAGTCTCGGGCTCGACCGGACTGCCGGGCATCATGGGCATGGGAAGGATCTCGGGCGCGGGTGCCTTCGACACTTCCATCTGGTCGAGGAGCTGCGAGACGGCGAACCGGACCACATCGCGCGGTGGCTGGTTGGCGATGCGAGGCAGCTCAAGGGGGCGCTCCTCGACCTTCTTACCGGTTGCATCCACGACAAGGCCAGTAATGCGAGTGGACTTGGGCGTGAACGGGTTGACGGTGATGTAGAGGGTTCGGGTGGCCTGGGTGGCGGCGGCGAGACGTCCGAGACACGCGTTGCGGTTCTTGGCCTTCGCGCAGGAGCCGTGCTCCTTCTCGAGGAAGGTGCGGACCTCATTGGAGGGTACGAGGTTCATGGTCTCGCGGACGGCAGAAGTGGCGCAGATGGCCTCCAACTCGGAGACATCGGCCTTCTTGCCGCCGGTGATGACGCACGGGTGGAGTGCGGTGCGCTCCCGTTGCGAGGCCTGTGCATGGGCCGAGGTGGCCAGGGAGGCTGCGGCGAGTGCCAGCAGGAGGCCGTAACGGGAGAGGCTGTTCACCATGGGAAGCCCTCTTCAGGGGTAGAGGCAGTGGGCGCGTCGTGCAGCTACCAATCGAGCATGTCACATCATGCAGAAGGTGTGACCGCAACCTTCCTCGATCAGGGGGGGCATGCTATCCACCGGTACAAGGCCGTCAAAAGGTTTGGGAGGTAACTGATGTTGCGCAAACTCCTGTGCGCGGGGGTGCTGCTCACGACGCTGGCTGGGTGCACGGATCCGGAGGGGAGGAAGTGCCGCTCGGACGCGGACTGCGGCGATGGCGGAACCTGTAACGTAGCTTTGGAGCTCTGCTACGCGACGGATACCGAGCCGGAGTTGGACGCAGGGGTGTGCATGCCTGCTTGTGCGGAGTACGAGGCCTGCACGAAAAATGGGTGCCGGGCCCGCTTTACCGGCGTAGCCATCCAAACGCCTAGCTCCAATGCGCTGCTCGATGCGGGGGCAGTGCAGGTCGTGGCCCAGTTGCAGGTCAACGAGACCTACCGGGTCACAACTCGCTTCCCTGAAGCGCTCGACTTCCGTGCGGAGTTGAATGGCGGCGGTTCGGGGGGAGACTTCACGAACTTCAGTCACGACGATGCGGGTACCTATAGTGCGGTGTGGACGCCACCGGTCGTGGAAGCACAGGTCACGTTGCGAGCGTCCCACCCCGTACCTAATGCCGGTGTGTCGAGTTCCGTCGTGGTGAGTGTAGACAGGGTGCCGCCTACTCTGACGGTGACTGTGCCGTCCCCCAATGTGCCTGTGCTTGATGGGGGCACAGTCTACGCGGACCCCAACCCGAACGGATTGACTAACCTGTGGAGAAGAGATCAGCAGATACCGATCGAGATTCGTACGAATGAAGCCAATTTGGATGTCGGCTCTTTGAGGGTAGCTCTGCGGGGAACGGATGGAGTCGCCAGCGCTTCCGTGGCAGTGACCCCGACGACGACGAATTGCACTGCTCTCTTCTGTGGTGTGGCCCTACTGAACCTGTGGGAGCCGAAATTCGATTTGTTCCGTGGCTCCATGACGCTGGAAGTGCAGGGCAATGATCTTGCCGGCAATGTGGGCTCGACTTCTCCAGCAACCCCCCAGGTCAATGTGACGCGATGGAAGTGGGCTTTCAACTTGAGCACTGGAGCCATCAAGGCCAGCCCTGCCATTGGAGAGAAAGGGACCGTCTACATCGGAAGCGCTGATGGCAAGGTCATTGCCCTCAGTCCGGAGGGCTCGAAGACTTGGGAGGCTTCGACGGTGGGAGCAGTCGGAAGCTTGGCAGTTGGAACTTCGGACGGTGGGGTTGAGCCCATCTATGTGGCGACTAACACGACGAACAGCAAGGGCGTGCTCTACGCGCTCTCCAGCGATGATGGGGGAGTGAGGGTGAGGTGCCCAGGCTCCGGTGAACACGCTGGCTCGGTTCTGAGCGCTATGGCCATCACGACTTTTGGAACTGCACCAAGCCGATTCGAGCAGGGTGCAGCAGTTGTAAACAATGGCAAGAATTCAGAGCTCTGGGTTGTTCGGCCTGAAGGAGCAAGTTCAACAGCTCAGTGTGTTCTTTCCAGTGCCACCTTCAACATTCCCGAGGCAACTCAAGACGGTTCGCTGGTTGCGGATGGGGGCACTTTTGTCTACCCGACGAGTGATGCGACCATCGTTAGTTACAGCTTTGGTGGTAGTGCGCTGAATTGGGAGACTCAACCGGCCAGTCAGCTAATTGTGGGGTTGGCTCTAGCGGGTGGGAATCTCCTAGGTGGAGGGGTTGGTTCTACCCCTACCCAAGGAGCACTCTACTCTGTGCCTATGGCCGGCAGCATGAATGTGACATTATTGCCGAGTACGAGTGGTGGTCGGGTGTGGAGTCCCATCATTGGCCCTGGAGGAATACTCGTCTTCCATGGTCAGGAGACTGGCGGTAATCAAGGCAATCTCAAGAAGTATGACTTGCAAAGCCAGATGCCGAGTAATTCGATGTTTTCCAATGTGGGAGTGTTGAAGTACGCCCCTGCTTTGGGGGCTGATGGGCTGTTGTATGCAGCGCCGAGCTCTTCGGGCTCTGTATCTGCATTGTCTACGGGCGACCTGAGTCAGCAGTGGACGGAGGCACTGAATGCACCAGCTACTGCCTCAGTGGGATTGGATTGCGCGAGAAGTACTTCCGGGGCAGTGATCCAAGGCAAGCCCTCAGGAACGCTCTATGTGCCTTCTGGTGGTGTGCTGAACGCCATCATCGTGGACAGTCCAGGCCTGAGTCGTGACACGGCCGCCTGGCCCAAGTACCAGCACGACGCACGCAACACGGGCAATCCGGCCACGCCTATTACCAACTGCCAGTAGGGCCAACGAGATCGGCTCCGCGACAAGTAACTAGCGGAGCCTTCATTCCTCGGTAGTCAGGGGCCGCGGACTCGTCTAGGGTCGGCTGTCTCGTTCCACCCGTTCTTTCTCAGAGGGAGCGTACATGTCCCTGAAGTCTCGTTTTTTCACCGCGTTCTCGATCCTCTCCTTGAGCGCCGCGTGCGCCACCACCCAGCAGGGCCAGCCCACCCAGGCCGGCGGCACTTCCACCGTCGAGGAGCTCCCCAACGAGGAGCACCAGGGCGGTGAGCAGCCTGCCCCTGAGGCCGCTCCTGCTCCCGCTCCCGCCGCTGCCGCCCTCCCGCAGCTCAACACCTTCGGCGGCCCCGAGGACGGTTTCACCGCCAAGATGCCCGGCAATCCTCCTCCGGTGGTTCGCAACAAGCTCGCTTCCAAGAACGGTGAGATCGTCACCGCCGCATGGAACGGCAACGTCGAGGGCGTCATCTACTCCCTCAGCATCGCTGACTACCCCACCAAGACCGTCGCCGGGCGCGCGCCGGAGGCCTTCCTCAACGAGGGTCGTGATGGCATCGCCGCTCAGCTCAAGGGCAAGATCGTCAGCGAAGAGAACATCACCATCAACGACACCTACCCCGGCAAGGCGTTCACCATCGCCTCCGATAGCGGTGAGGTGAAGGCGCGTACCTATCTCGTTGGGCCGCGCACCTACACCCTGCTCACCCTCTACAACCCGAGCATCGGCGCTCCCGCCGCGGACGAGTTCCTCCGCTCCCTCACCCTCATCAACCCCCCGCCCCGTATCGAGCGCAAGGGCGCCGCCCCGGCGGGAACCCCCGCTCCGGCTGGCTCGCCTGCGCCCGCTCCGGCTGGTTCTCCTGCGCCTGCCCCTGCCACTCCCGGCACGAAGTAGTCCCTCTCCGGTGCACGCTCCGGCCTCCGCGAGCGTGCACCTGTTGACGGTCCCTCCGCACCAGACTCACCCCGGGGGACACTGTCGCCGTCGACCCCTGGTTTCCTCCCTCGCCCCCCGGACTTAGGTTTCCTTCGGGATTGGGACGGGGGAGGGGACGAAGATGATCGGGGCTTCAACGGCCCTGCTCGCGACGGTGCTCGCGAGCGGGACTCCGCTGATGCCGGTCGGGGGTGGCAATGCGCTCACCCTGCCGGCTCAGCGTCACATCGTACAAATCAGCATGGGAGGGAGCCGGGCACCTGTCTGGTTGCTCGCCCTCCAGCAGACAGGCTCAGAGGGGCGAGGCCTCTCGCTGTATCGCTCGGATGATGGCGCGCGCAGCTTCCGTTTCCTCGCACCCATCCAGCCGGATGCCAGCCACCACGACCGGGCAGAGCTGCTTGCCGTCGGCAAGGACGTAGCGCTCGTCTACTCCTACGAGTCCTCCGAGCTGGGGCCGTCGCACAAGCACGACGTCTGGTTCCAGTGGTGGCGCTACCAGTCCAGCAGTGACACCTGGAGCCCCGAGCCGGCCGTCCGCGTCTTCGACGCCACGGATGATCGCATCGCCTACTCCCGCGCGCTCCTGGCCAGGGACTCGCAAGGGCGGCTGTGGATCCAGGCCTTCCGGCTCGAGAAGGACGGGCGCTCCACTGCGGTGGTGGCCGTCTCCACGAACGGAGGCTCCAGCTTCCAGCGCCAGCCAGACCTCGACAGCGTCCGGCACCGCGGAGGCGGCCGGCTGCTGGCCATCGGCAACAAGCTGATCTTCGTCTACGGCATGCACGATGGCTATGAGCCCGCGCGCATGCGCATCCGCCAGGACAGCGATCCGCTCGGCACCTGGGGCTCCGTCCGCCAAGCCTTCCCCGACGGCATCTACCACGGCGCC
Organism: Hyalangium versicolor; assembly: GCF_020103695.1. Lineage (GTDB taxonomy): Bacteria > Myxococcota > Myxococcia > Myxococcales > Myxococcaceae > Hyalangium > Hyalangium versicolor. The sequence continues at coordinate 675,855 of NZ_JAHXBF010000002.1, read as the reverse complement.
GCGCTCAGCGCCGTCGAGGACGGCCAGGGCGGCATCCACTTTGTCTACAAGGACGAGTACGAGCGGCTCTACTACCGCCACTTCGATGGGAGTTCCTTCGGAGCTCGCACGCTGATCGAGGACACCAAGGACTGGGCCATGCAGGCGGCCACCACCCGCATCGGCAACACGCTCTATCTCTTCTACAACCGCATGCGCGAGCCCAACAAACGCTACGAGCTTCGCGCCCGCGTGTTGAAGAACGGCACCTTCAGCGCGCCCGTGGTGCTGGACTCGAACTCGACCTTCAAGGGCTACCTCAACGCCGTGGACGTGCTCCCGGCGGGCACCTCAGAGGTCCCCTGCTTCTACGGTGACGCGCGGGACGCCAGCTCCCGAGGCAATCTGGCGCGGGTGGCGCTGCCCACCGGCGAGGACGATGGGGACTCTGGCGACGACGGCCCCGAGGACTCTCCGCCTCCCGGCGCCAGCATCTTCTCGGATGACTTCTCCCGCACCACCTCGCGCGGCCTGGGAGACGGCTGGACGGTGGAGGGGCTCTGGTACTCGGATGGCTCGCGCGCGGTGAGCGATCGCGACTCCCAGGAACTCGCGCTCGCGTCGCGCTCGAGCTGCGGTGACTGCCAGGCCGAGGTGCGGCTCCAGCACTTCGCCGAGGCCGAGGCAGGCGTCTTCCTTCGCTCCCAGGGCAGTGCCCGCTACACGCTCGTGTCCAAGTCAAATGGCCGGATTCAGATCCGGCGCGAGGTCGGTAGCCAGGTCACCGTGCTGGGGGAGGCGAGCAATGGCCTTTCGTCCGCCCGCGGGCCCATGACGTTGACGCTGTCCGCCAAGGGCTCGGGGCCGGTGGAGCTCACCGCCTCCGTGGATGGCCAGGTGCGCCTCACGGTGGTGGACTCGAGCAGCTCCGCGCTCCGGCAACCCGGGCTCGCGGGTCTCGAGACACCCATTGCCGGGGTGTGGTTCGATGACTTCCAGGTTCGGAAGCTGGCGCCGTAGCGCTCCCCGAGTGTTTTGAGCTTCTACCTCCGAGGGAGCAGGCAGCCTGGGCATGAGGCGGAGCCCCAGCGTGCTAGCATGTGGCCTCTACCCTGTAGCCGAGGTATCCGAAGTGAAGAAGCTCAGCCTCGTGGCGCTCCTCGTCACGCTCTCTGCCTGCAAGAGTGACAAGATCGAGGGGGAGGCGATTGGCGCCACAGTGGTGCTCGACCCCGGGGTGCACGCCTCCTGCGTGCGCTTCGAGGTCCGGGATCCGTCGACCCATGTCGCCCTTGAGACACGGTGGCTGCCTCGGAACAAGAATGAACTGAAGATCGCCGTCTTCCCGGGCACTCTGCCCTCGCAAGTGGAGCTCGCTGCACGCCCATACCAGGACGGCGACTGCGCGAACGGGGCTGCGGCCCAGACTCCCAATGGGGCCTTCGTGACGGTGACGGCCTCCTTCGTGACGGACACCGTCGTCCAGGCCAGCCCCCTGGCGCTGCGGCCCGGGCGGGATACCGACAATGATCAGTATGTGAGCTCGGACGACGGGGGGGCGGACTGCAAGGACTCCAGTGGATCAGTGAACCCGGGGGCCCAGGAGCAGTGCACGGATCAGGAGGATGTCGACTGCGATGGCAAGCGTGGGTGTGAGGCGTCCACGTGCGGCGCCAATGCCTGCTTTCGTCCTCCGGCCAACCTCGTGCTGACCGTGCCGACCACGCCGGTGCCAGCCGGTACTTGCTCGAGCGGCTCGGTTCAGTTGAAGGACGATCAGGGCGGCAACTCGCGAGTCACCACGGCCACTCCCGTGGCTCTGGCGGCGACTCCGTCCAATGGCATCAGCTTCTACTCGAATGCGGCGTGCACTGCGCCCGCGGTGAGCACGACCATCCCCGCTCAGGAGGGCGCCGCGACCTTCTACTTCCAGGGGCAGGTCGTGGGGAGCGTGACGGTCTCCGCGTCGCTCAGCGGGCTGCCTACCGCGTCCCAGAGTGTGCAGATCGCTGCGGGTCCGGGAAACCGCCTGGTGTTCCTGAGCCAACCGCAGACGGTGACGGCAGGGGATTGCTCGCAGAAGGTGCAGGTTCAGAGTCAGGACGCGCAGGGCAATGCTGCGCCTGTGACGAGCAACACGTTGATCTCGCTGTCAGCCGCTCCCAGCGCGGAGTTCGAGTTCTTCACAACCTCGAATTGCAGCGGCGCATCCGTGGCGAGCATCTCCCTGGCCGGGGGCTCTCACACCGCCGAGTTCTACTTCCGGGGCAAGAAGGCCGGGAGCGTGTCGGTCTCCGTGGCGGCGCCAGGCTTTAATGGCAGCTCGCAGTCCGAGACGATCCAGGCGGGACCTCCTGCTGTCATCGCGCTCTCGGGGCCTACGACGGTGACTGCCGGGACCTGCTCCTCGACGGCCGTCACAGCCACCTTGCAGGACAACCAGGGCAATGCGGTGGTGGCGACGTCGAACCTCACCGTCACCTTGAGTGCGACGGGGAAGCCGCTGACTTTCTCCACCAGCAACACGTGCGCTCCGACCACGACGAGCGTCACCCTCACCTCGGGCAGCAGCACGGTGAGCTTCTACTTCCAGGGCACCCAGGCAGGCGCCTCCATCATCCAGGCTGCGCCTATGGGGCTGACGGCTGGCACGTTGAATGTGACCATCAACACCGGACCTCCGGCCGCGCTCGTGTTCACCACCCCCGCGCAGCCGGTGCAGGCGGGGAATTGCTCCACGGTGAGGACGGTGCAGTTGCGAGATGTCGCGAACAACCCGATCGTGGTGGGATCAGCCACGGCTGTGGCTCTGTCGGTGACTCCCTCCGACGGGGTCCAGTTCTTCACCAGCTCGAACTGCACGGGCACCCCGGTGACCGTGGTGAACATTCCCTCGGGTTCGAGTGATGCGAGCTTCTACTTCAAGGGGACTCGTGCGCAGTCGGTGGTGCTGTCCGCGACGAGTGTTGGGTTCACCCAGACTCAAAACGAGACCCTCAATCCAGGCCCGCCGACGGTGTTGGTGCTCTCTCCGTCGCCGCTGAGCATGAATGCCGGAGAGTGCAAGACGGTGAATCTGCAGACGCAGGACACCCTTGGAAACGCATCGACAGTTACGGGCAACCAGTCCATCGCGCTCACCGCGAACCCTGCCACGGGCTTCACGTTCCACTCGAGTTCAGGCTGCTCCAGCCCGACGGCCAGTGTCACCGTCAACTCGGGCCAGGCCAACGCAACGTTCTATGTGACCACGACGAAGACAGGGACTGTGGCGGTGACCGCCAGCAAGAGTTCGTTCACCGACGGGACGGTGACGGTGCAGGTGAGCCCGGCGACGGCCAACAAGATCGTCTTCACGACGCCAGCGCAGCGGATCCAGAAGGACCTGTGCTCGGCCTCCACCGCCCTGGAAGTGCAGGACACCTATAACAACCCCGTTTCAGGCGCTCGGGTGATCAACCTGACGCGGACCGGGAACACCCTCACCTTCTATCTGGACCCGGCCTGCACGGGGGCCGCGGTGAACTCGCTCACGCTGGGGGCCAGTCAGAGCAGCGCGAACTTCTACTTCAAGGACTCCGCTGCCGAGAGCGTGACGATTACCGCGTCCGACGGCAGCCTGGCCGAGGCGACGCAGACAGAGACCATCGATCCGGTGAAGCCGACCGTACTTGCCTTCACGACGAGCGCCCCGACGCTGCAGGCGGACCAGTGCTCTGGCGTGGTCACGGTGGAGGCGCAGTCTTCTCAGGGGAGCGCGCTGCCCGCCGTCGAGAACATTCCGCTCTCGTTGACCGCTTCGTCGTCGGCTGGGTTCACGTTCTACTCGAACACCAACTGTTCGGGCTCGGAGCCGAGCGTCATCAGCATGGGTCAGACGAGCGTCAGTTTCTCCTACAAGGGGACGAAAGCGGGGACGATCTCCGTTACTGCCTCTTCAGAGGGGCTGAGTTCGGCCACGCAGAACGCCACCATCAATCCCCTGGCGGCAAGCAAGGTGGCGTTCAGCACTTCGCCGTATACGACCACGGCGGACGTCTGCTCGCAGGCTGTGACCATCAACTCCGTGGATGCGCATGACAACGTCGTGCCTGTGTCCGGGAACAAGGAAGTCAATCTCACCCACAACGCAGGCCCCACGGATCCCAACTTCAAGTTCTACTCGGACGCTGGCTGCACCTTGGAGATCTCGACGGCCACCTTCCAGGACTCGCAGAACTCAGCGAGCTTCTACTACAAGGGGCGGAAGGCCCAGGCCGTGACGCTCAAGGCGGGAGGTGGCCCGAGCGTGTTCATTGAGGGCTCCCAGATCCACAACATCATCGCGGCTGGTGCCTCCACCCTGGCGTTCTCGTCCAGCACGCCGCCCTCCGCGGGCCTGCTCGCGGGGACCTGTACGCTGCGGACGGTCGAGCGTCGGGATGCGTATGGCAATCCGGCGACGGATACGACGGCCCTCACCGTCAACCTCAGCGGCTCGACAGAGACGGAGTTCTTCACGAACTCCAACTGCACGGGCCCCGTGACCAGCGTCTCCATCGCGATGGGGGACAGCTCGGCGGACTTCTACTTCAAGGGCTACCACGGGGGAGACAACGCCACCGCGCCGCTGACGCTGACGGCGTCTTCCTCCCTTCCGCCCCCTGCTACCCAGACGGAGAACATCATTCCCACGGTCCGATCGGGGATCTGCACGATCGCTGGGGGAACGAACAGCATCCCTTGTCCCATCACGCCCGCGCTGGCCAATGTGAACAAGGCGTTCCTGGTCTTCCAGGCCACCTCGACGGCTATCGGTAGTGGAGATGCCAACGTGCGCTGCCGTGTGGACACCTCCGCCCAGGTTCTGTGCGAGCGGAACGGAACAAGTACTATTTCTGTGAGCATCCGGTGGAGTGTGGCGGAGTTCCCCACGGGAGTGACGACGCAGAGCAGTGTGACGCAAACCTGCTCGGGTGGTACGACCAACGTCACATTGTCCAGCGTCGTGAGGGCTGAGAGCTTCCTGCTGCTCAGCAGCGAGCGGGGTGGGGGAGACCAGAGCAGCGATACGCCTCGGCTGGCGGAGTTGACGACGACGACCCAGGCGCAGATCCGAAAGTCAGGCAACTGCACGGCGGACACCAACAACCTCCAGGCGATCGCCTATGCGGGAGCTGCGGTCCAGCGTGGGTTGTCCACCATGTCGAATGGGACAGTCACGACCACTGCTGCTCTCTCTTCCGCAGTAGATCTGAGCCGGTCGCTCCTCCTCTACTCGTATAGACTCAGTGCCGGGGGTACGCGGAGTTGCGATCGAGGCGTGCGGGGCGAGCTGACCAACACGACGACCGTGAGCTTCTCACGGGGTGAGGGCGATTCAGCCAACTGCTCAGCCTCCAAGGTGGATGAGATCTCCTGGGAAGTGGTGACGTTCCCTTCTGGGACCGTTGTTCAACAGTACAAGCAGCCGCTCACGGGAAATTCGGCACCCATCAACCTTACGACATCGGTTGACCCCAGCCGGACCCTCGTGATCGCGGGTGGCCAGTGGGCTTCGGGCCAGGTTCACGGGGAGGGCAAGGTCCAGACCGATACCATCAGCGACGTGCGTGCCCAGGCCTACCTGTTCGACAACTCCACGGTTAATCTCAACAGGCAGACCGCCACCTCCACGGCCACCTTCACCGTCTTCGTCGTCCAGCTCAAGCCATGATGTGAGCTGAAGCTTCTGGCGCGCCGCTGGAGCCGTCTCCCCCCACAGCACAGAGGAGGGCTCATGTGGAACCCCGCGCAGTACGAGCACTTTCGTGACGAACGGAAGCGCCCCTTTTTCGAACTGCTCGCCCGGGTGGATGCCGCTGCTCCCGCTCAGGTGGTCGATCTGGGCTGCGGCACCGGGGACCTCACGCTCGTCCTCTCCGAGCGTTGGCCCATGGCCCGTGTCACCGGCGTGGACTCTTCCGAGGCCATGGTGCTCGAGGCCCGCCGCCGCACGGCTCCGGAACAGGTGCGCTTCGAATTGGCGGACCTGGCACTCTGGACGCCCGCTGCTCCGGTGGACGTGCTCGTCTCCAATGCGGCGCTCCACTGGCTACCGGAGCACCCCGCACTCCTGTCCCGGTTGGTGTCCCTCCTGGCTCCGGGAGGCGTGCTCGCTTTCCAGGTGCCGGCCAACTTCGATGCGCCCTCGCACCGCCGCATCGACGAGGTTCGCGCGCTCCCACGCTTCGCGGCGACCCTCGCTCACGTGAGGCGGGGACATGCCGATCCGCTCGATTCCTATGAAGCCTGCCTGGCTGGCATGGGACTCACGGTGGATGCCTGGGACACCACGTACCTCCATGTGCTGCCCGGAGAGGATGCCGTGCTGCAGTGGCTCCTGGGCACCACGCTGCGGCCAGTGCTCGCGGCGCTCGGCCCCCAGGAGAGCCAGGCCTTCCTGGACACGCTCCGGCCCCTGCTGCGCGCTGACTACCCCGCATCCGAGCGAGGCACTCCCTTCCGCTTCACCCGGCGCTTCGTCGTGGCCTCGCGCCGCTCGTGAAAGAGCGGCATGGCTCGGAGAGGTTCCGGGCTGAGCGAGCAGGGAATGGAACCGGGCTCACTTGACCGTGGCCAGCCTCACGCGCACGAGGAGATCATGCAGCCCGGCCCGGCTGCTCGGCTCGTTGGGCAGCAGGCTCACATCCCTTGCGCGCTCCAACTCCTCACGCAGGCGGAGGAACTCCCGCTCGTGGAAGGAGAAGTCCGTCTCCTTCAGCGTGCCCTTCTCCGAGCCCTCCAGCTTTCGCTGCACCAACTCAGGGATGTAGGGCAGGCGCTGGTGCTCGTTGAGGATGAGGAGGTTCGGCTCCACGCGCCCCGTGCGCATCAGGTGCAGGCCCGTGAGCAGCACCCGGTACACGTAGAGCAGTGGCTTCACCCGCCGCGGCCGATCCTTCTCGAACAGCCGCCACTGCGTCTCCGCGAAGCCCAGGTAGTGGTGTGCGTGGTGGCGGGTGATGCAGCCGTTGGCCAGCGCCTTCAGCTCCTGGTGCTCGGGCGACGTACGCAGCACCAGCGGTGAGTAGAGCTGCTCCAGCACGTAGCCGTTGCGCCGCAGCAACAGGTTGAAGAACTTGGTCACGTCATGGGTGACCAGATCCATCTCCAGGCCCTCGTGCAGGGTGGACTGCTCCACCGTGTCCGGCCCCGTGTCCAGCCCCACCACCTCTCGCGCGGGCAGCACATGGACGCCTCTCAAATCCCAGTCCGAGTCCGGTGAGGGGAAGCCGTAGATGTGCGAGCCACTCACCGTCATGAAGACGAGCGGGTACGGGTGGCGCTGCACGAAGGGATCCAGGCGGCTGTCGAGCGTCGTCATGGGCTCAGCTCCTTCCGCGCGAGGCGGGACTCGGGACGGGATGGAATCTCAGAGGGCGCCCGCCAGGGGTAGCTCCAGCCGTGGCAGGTAATGCCCTCCCTTGCTCTCGAAGAGGACGAAGTGCTTCACGTGGGCCTCTCCCCAGTGCTGACCTTCGAGCGCGCGCTGGCACTCGGCGAAGGCCGCGTCCCCGCGCTGCTCCTTGGAGCGCGCCAGCGTCAGGTGCGCGGTGTACATGCGCTTCTCGCGAGGGAAGCCCAGCGGCTCCAGCACGGCCGCCATCTCAGCCTGGAGCGCCTCCAACGCACCAGTGTTCCCGCGGACGCCCGCCCACAGCACGTGCGGATGACGCGGTGAGCCGAAGGTTCCACCACCCTCGATGGAGAGGGTGAAGGGCGCGTGGTGCTGGGCCACTGGCGTCAGCGCGTCGCCAATCGCGGGGAGTTGTGCATCGGCCACCTCGCCGAGGAAGACCAGCGTGAGGTGGACGCCCTCGGACTTGACCCAGCGAGCCTTGGGGGCCAGGGCCCGCAGGCGCTCGATGCCGGCCGCGGTCTGGGCCTCCACGGCACTTCCGAGGGTGACGGCAGTGAACAGGCGCATGGCTCAGGACTCCGAAGGGGCGCGTCGGCGGGGCCAGAGCGCGTAGGCCCAGCAGGGGAGGAAGGCGAGGAGCTCGACGGCGACGACGTACAGCCCTCGAGACGAGAACATGCCCGTGCCGATGGGGGCCACGGGCAGAGGCCTCACCGGCGCGAAGAGGCGGGCCTGGGAGAAGGGCCACAGGAGCGCCGCACCGAGCCCACCATCGGTGAGCGAGTCCAACAGGCCATGGCTGCCCACGGCGACCAGGGAGAGCAGGCCCAGGCGCCAGGGCTTGAGGCGGAACACGGGGGCCAGCGCCATGGATAGCCCCGCCACCAGCGCCGCGATGACGAGCGAGTGCGAAGCGCCCCGATGTCCCCAGGGGGCAGAGTAGGGGATGCCGAGCATGAAGGAGATGACATCCGCATCCGGCAGGAGCGCCAGGACAGAGAAGAACAGCATGCTGAGGGCCAACCGGCCTCTCGAGGCGGGACCCGCTTCGTATCTGCCCACGGAGATGCCGACCGCGACGTGACCGATGCTTGCCATGGCTGGCTCTCACGATAGTCCATCGCGGCGGTCCTGGCGGTTCGGTGCCTTCCTGGCGGTGGAGGGGCTCCTGGGCTAGCCTGACGGTTGGCGTGTTCAAGGCACCCTCCGAGACTGGTCTCGACGATCTCCTGCGTCAGCACCTGGACGATCGGCGCGCGAAGGTGAGCGAGTGGATCAATCGCTTTCGCGTGGGCGGAGCCGTGGGCTGGGTGCTGTGTGCCACGCTGTTCGACTGGCAGACGCCTCGGTGGATGCTGGGTCTGTACCTGGTCCTGGCGGTGGCCATGTGGCTGGGGTCCCGGCGCATTCCGGCTCTCGGCCGCAGGCCCGCACTCGGAGTGGTGGGCATCGACATGCCCGCCATCTGCTTCATCCAGTACTCGGCGCTGCAGTACACGATCAACCCCGTGGCGGTAGCGCTGATGCCCATTGGCATCTACGTCACGCTGCTGATGGCGGTGGCGATGCTCGGGCTGTCGGTGAGGGGCGTGGCGGTGACCACCGCGGTTGCCCTCATCTGCGAGGTGGTGCTCTGCGAGCGTGCCAACATCCCACGCGACGCCTATCCCCATGCGTTGGGGCTGGTCCTGCTGATGGCGGCGGTGGCTGCCACGTTCGTGAGTCGGCAGATGCTCGGGTTGGTGCGAGACGTCACGCGAGAACAGGCTCGAAGGGCGCGTCTGGGTCGTTACTTTTCACCGCAGGTGGCGAGCCGGATCGCGGAGTTGGGACCTGGAGCGGACACGGGTCAGCACCGCGAGGTGACGCTGTTGTTCTCGGACATCCGAGGGTTTACGACGATGGCGGACCGGATGGAGAGCCCACAGGTGGTGGCGCTGCTCAACGAGTACCTGGCGCGGATGGTGGAGGTGGTGTTCCGCAACGGGGGCACGCTGGACAAGTTCATCGGAGACGGGATTTTGGCGTACTTCGGAGCGCCGCTGGACCTGGCGGGGCACCCGCAGGCGGCGGTGGAGTGCGGGCTGCAGATGCTGGAGGCACTGGAGGTACTGAACGCGGAGCGGCGGGCGAGGGGAGAAGAGCCGCTGAGCATCGGCATCGGCATCCACACTGGCCGCGTCGTGGTGGGTGACGTGGGACCGAACCAGCGCCGTGAGTACACGGTGATAGGAGACTCGGTGAACCTGGCCAGCCGGATCGAAGGGCTGACGAAGAAGGTGGGAGTGCCGATGCTGGTCTCGGAGGTGACGCGGGCACGGTGTGGCGGGGAGTTCGAGTTCACCGCGGCCACGCCACTGCCGGTGCAGGGCAAGCCGGAGCCCGTGGCGACCTTCACCCCGAAGCGCTCCGAAGCCCAGCGAGGCACCCGCTGAGCGGCGTATCTCCGCCGGGGCTTGCCTGAGAGACACCGTGGCGCTCGTTCCCTCCGAGACAGGTTCCGACGAGCTCCTCCAACGGAGGTTGGAGGAGCGGCGCGCGCAGGTGAGCGAGTGGCTCAACCGTTTCCGCGTGGGAGGAACGGGAACGTGGCTGTTGTTCGCCATGTTGTTCGACTGGCGGACGCCCTGGTGGATGCTCGGCATGTACCTGGGGCTGGCGGTGGTGCTCTGGCTTGGAGCACGGCGCTCGCCCGCGTTGGGGAGGAGGCCCGCGCTCGGGGTGGTGGGCATCGACATGCCCGCCATCTGCATCATCCAGGTCCTGGCGGCGCCCGGCTCCGACAACCCCCTGGCGTCGGCGCTGATGCCCATCGGCATCTACGCCACGTTGCTGGTGGCGGTGGCGATGCTCGGGCTGTCATGGCGTGGGGTCGCGGCGGCCACGGTGCTCGCCATCCTGTGCGAGGAGCTGATCTTCCGGGCGGTCGGGCTCCCGTGGGACCTCTATCTGTATGCGCTGGTGTTGGTGCTGTTGCTGGCGGCGGTGGCGGCGACGTTCGTGAGTCGGCAGATGCTCGGGCTGGTACTGGACGTGACGCGTGAGCAGGCCCGCCGCGAGCGCCTGGGTCGTTACTTCTCACCGCAGGTGGCGAGCCGGATCGCGGAGCTGGGTCCCGGAGCGGACACGGGTCAGCATCGCGAGGTGACGCTGTTGTTCTCGGACATCCGGGGATTCACGACGATGGCGGACCGGATGGAGAGCCCGCAGGTGGTGGCGCTGCTCAACGAGTACCTGGCGCGGATGGTGGAGGTGGTGTTCCGCAACGGGGGCACGCTGGACAAGTTCATCGGAGACGGGATTTTGGCGTACTTCGGAGCGCCGCTGGACCTGGCGGGGCACCCGCAGGCGGCGGTGGAGTGCGGGCTGCAGATGCTGGAGGCACTGGAGGCGCTGAACGCGGAACGGCGGGCGAGGGGAGAGGAGCCGCTGAACATCGGCATCGGCATCCACACGGGCCGCGTCGTGGTGGGCACCATCGGTCCCGAGCAGCGCCGCGAGTACACGGTGATAGGGGACTCGGTGAACCTGGCCAGCCGGATCGAGGGGCTGACGAAGAAGGTAGGAGTGCCGATGCTGGTCTCGGAGGTGACGCGGGCGCGGTGTGGTGCGGAGTTCGAGTTCACCGCGGCCACACCGCTGCCGGTGCAGGGCAAGCCGGAGCCCGTGGCGACGTTCTCGCCCCAACGAGCCCCGGCGGTGCCGTCCTCCTCAGTACGCCTTGGAGAACACGATGCGGCCGGGTGACGGGTCGCCGCACACCACGCACTTGCCCGGCTCCTGCTTCAGGTCGAACGGCCTGCACCGCGTGGTGGCTGCCATGTCGTTCTTCGCCTTCGCCTCGCACGAGGGCTTCTCGCACCAGTGCGCCAGCATGAAGCCGTCCTCGGCGCGCTTCTGCATCTCCTCGTAGGAGTTCACCTCGAAGGTGTTTGCGTCCCGGAAGCTCTTCGCCTTGTTGAAGAGGTCCGACTGCATGGCGTCCAGCAGGGCCTTCGCCTTCTCCACGGCCTGGCCCAGCGGGATGAACTCCTTCTGCTTCAGGTCCCGGCGCACCATCACGCACGAGTCCTTGGCCAGATCCTTCGGGCCCAGCTCCACGCGCAGGCACGTGCCCACCAACTCGTGCTCGAAGTACTTGAAGCCTGGGCCCTTGGACTCATCGTCATCCACCACCACGCCCAGCCCGGCCTTGCGCAGGTCCGCCGCCAGCGCGGCCGTCTTCTCCTTCACCTGCGTCTTCTCCGCATCGGTGGCCTTGCCGAAGATGGGGATGATGACCACGTGCGTGGCCGCCAGCCGCGGCGGCACCACCAGCCCCGAGTCATCCGAGTGCGTCATGATGAGGCCGCCGATGAGGCGCGTGGATACACCCCAGGACGTCTGCCACACGTGGTGCTGCTTGCCGTCGCGGCCCTGGAACTGGGTGTCGAAGGCCTTGGCGAAGTTCTGCCCCAGGTTGTGGCTGGTGCCCGCCTGCAGCGCCTTCTTGTCCTGCATCATCGCTTCGATGGAGTAGGTGCGCAGCGCGCCGGCGAACTTCTCCGTCTCGCTCTTGCGGCCCTTGAGCACCGGCATCGCCATGTAGTCCTCGGCGAACGTCCGGTACACCTCCAGCATCTGCAGCGTCTCCTTCTCCGCGTCCTCCTCCGTCTCGTGACAGGTGTGGCCCTCCTGCCAGAGGAACTCAGTGGTGCGCAGGAACAGCCGCGTGCGCATCTCCCAGCGCATCACGTTCGCCCACTGGTTGATGAGCATGGGCAGGTCGCGGTAGCTCTGGATCCACTTGGCGAAGCTGCGGTTGATGATCGTCTCGCTCGTGGGCCGGATGATCAACGGCTCCTCGAGCTTGGCGCCGCCCGCGTGCGTCACCACGGCGAGCTGGGGGTTGAAGCCCTCGACGTGCTCGGCCTCCTTCTTCAGGTAGCTCTCGGGGATGAGCAGCGGGAAGTAGGCGTTCCTGTGGCCCAGGTCCTTGAACATCTTGTCCAGGACGCGCTGCATGTTCTCCCACAGCGCATAGCCGTTGGGGCGGATGACCATGCAGCCCTTCACGTCCGAGTAGTCGGCGAGCTTCGCCTTCAGGACGAGATCGACGTACCACTCGGAAAAGCCCTTCTCGCGGGGCAGGAGCTTCTCGGCCATGTGTGGGCAACCCTCGTGCGGAATGAAAGAGGAGGGTTGCCTACGCTGGGAACTTGCGGAAATCAACGGGCACGAGGCCTTGGCTCAACGGGAATGTCCGGAGCGGGGGCTGTGCCGGGGCCCTGGCCCCTCCCCCGGTGGGGGAGAGGGGCCGTGGAGCCTCTTCGGGTGATTCAGACGCCTTCGGGCGGCTCGTGGCGGGGCGCGTCCGGAGGAACCAGACCCGGGGTGATCTCATAGAGCGTGCCACCTCGGATGGTGAAGTGACGCTCGCCCAGGCGCTTGATGCAGCGCTCCTCATCCTTCGCCTGGTAGACCTCCACGTACAGCGCACCCGGCGCCGGCGGGACGAAGATGCGGCGCACGGCGCAGTTGCCGAACAACTGCATCACCTCGTCCCGCGTCTGGCCGACCTTGAACTCCGGAGGAGCACCGTTGTCCTCGGCCGGAGCCTCGGCCTGGGCCTCCTCGGGTTTGGCCTCCTCGGCCTCCGGCGTGGGAGCCGGCTCCGGGGCTGCCTCGGCCTTGGCGGGCTGAGGTGGGGCTGCCGGGGCCGGGGCCTCCTCCTTCTTGGAGCAGGCCCCCCAGAGCAGCGCTCCGGCGAGCGCCGCGACCCTCCAGTTCATCCTCAGTTGCAATTGACGCCTCCGTGGCGGCAATCGTGGCCGCGGCGGTCCAGGATGAGCTGGTAGACGGACTTGCCGAGGTCACGGTTCTCTTCGGTCTCGGTTCTCCTCGGGTCGCTGCCAGGAGTCTGCTGGATGACGCCGCGCCCGCCCGTGACGGAGATCTGCAGCATGGGCTCGCTGGGGGGCGTTCCGGTCTCCGAGGTCATGTAACGTGCCCACTGGTCGTTGCCCTTGTTGTAGAAGCCCAGGGCGCAGTCGGCCATGCCCGTGGTGTAGTTGGCCTGATACAGGCGCGCGGCGTTGGTGCCCGTCGTCGCGCACACCGCTCCGGAAGCGCCGCTGGGCTCGAATGAGCCCCACAGCACGCAGCCGCTGCTCAGCACGCCCGTGGAGCCCGTGCGCTCGTTGGCCAGGGCGTACTCGATGTACCACCCCTTGCCCGAGGGCGAGGCCGACACCTGGCTGGCGGTGACGACATTGCCAGTGGAGTCGAACTGGCTGACGTTCGTCAGGTCGGAGTCGGTGTACAGGTGGCTGTCGTAGTTGGCGGCCTCCGTCTCACTGTTGAACTTACGCGCGGGGTCCGTGCCGCCATACGTGTAGATGCCGTAGTAGCGCTGCGGATAGGCCGACGTGGTCTGTGGATAGCTGAGTGCCACCCAGGAGTTGTTCGTCTCAGCGCAGTTCCACGAGGTAGAGGTGCCATCGCACTTGTACTGGATGGAACCGTCGTTGGCGTTACCGCACCCGTTGGCCGCGGTGTTGTCCCACGCGAGCGTGACGCGCACGCCACCGCAGGCGTTGCCGACCGGCGAGTACTCCGTCGATTCTCCCGTCACATGGTGGTAGTTCTGGAAGTTGGTGCTGGACTTGTAGAACATGGTGCCGCCGCGCTCGACGGTGAGCGTGTTGTTGACGCCACAGCCCTGAGCGGCGCACGAGCCCGGGGTGGACAGTCGGCACACGCTGCCCTTGTCCATCAGTGTCTCCTTGTCGCCGGTGCCCATGAAGGTGCGGATGTAGCCGGTCTCCGGCTGCCGGGTGACGAGGGCCATATAGGTGAACGGAGCGCGGATGGCCTCCGCATCACCGCTCTTGCCGCTCAGGTTGGCCACGCGGAAGGCGCGCGCGGCGAACCAGTTGTCCATCTGCTTCGTGCTGGAGTTCCACGTGCCCGGATCCCAGAAGCGCACCGTCCACAGCTGGCCGCCGTAGTCGCCCACCTGGGCCGTATCCCAGAGGAAGTCGCCATCACCCGACGGGTTGTCCGCCAGGCCGACGTCCATGGGCACCACGCCCGCGGCAATGGGATAGCGCAGGTGATCCGAGCGACCCTTGCCGTCCTTGTAGAAGTAGCTCCACAGCGTGTGGCCGGTGCGGATGTCCACGACGGCCATGCCGCGGCCTCGCGTCAACGTCTGATCGAAGCCGCCGTTGAGGAACACGACATAGCGCTCGCGGGCCGCCTTGCCGTTGATCAGGTAGGGAGAAGCGGGGCTGGCACCCTCGCCATACAGCGAGCGCAGGCTGTCATCCGCCCCGGGGCTGAGCGCCACGGGACCGATGGGGGGCGGGCGGGGCGCGAAGTTGGTGAAGCTCTCGCCGACCTGCACCGCCAGCGCGTCGCACGGCTGGGGCCACGTCCAGAGGAAGTCTCCCTTCTGGCTTGGCGCCAGGCTGGCGGTGTCTCCCGGGTTGCGGCCGAGCACGCGCGTCAAATCCAACGCGAAGCGGTGCACGCCACCGCGACCGCTGCCCACCACGGCGACCGTGCGGTACTCCTGCCACTGCTTCTTGCCATCCTTGTCCTGGCCCTCCAGGCCATCCGCCCACACGTTGCGGACCATGGCGGTGCCGTCCACGAAGTAGGTGTGCCTGCCGATGTTGGGGCGCAGCTTGGGCAGCAGGTCCGGCGGGATGAAGGCCCACAGCTCCTGGCCCGTACCCGCGTCGTACTTGCGCTCGTGGGTGAGCTTGTCGAACTCCTCGGTGCTCTGGCCGTTGTGGAAGGCGTGCAGCATGCCGTCATTGGCGCCCACCAGGATGACCTTGTCGCGGTTGCCCGCCTCGTACACGTACTTGTCATACGCGTTCACGCCCGTGTTGTCGGGGGTCGTGTAGTCGTTCTGCAGCAGGGTCGCGCCAGAGAACAGCGTCTGGATGCACTGATTGGAGAAGTTGCAGAAGGCGCGCGGAATCGGCGGCTCCACCTGGATGGGCGAGGAGTGGAAGATGTCGCCGAGCAAGAACGGCCTGTCGTAGTCGCGCAGGGCCGGGTCGTTGTTGAGCGCGTCGGCGCCGCGGTACCAGCGGATGACGAGCTTGGCGCAGTCGTCGGGACTCAGGCTGGGCACGCCCAGCTTGACCGCCAGATCGGCGCACGCGGCGGTGTTCTGGCTGATGCCCAGGAAGTCACGCAGCTTGCTCGCATTGGCTTCGGAGAACTCCACGGGCGTGTCGCGGAAGTCGATCAGGCCATCGCCCTTCGAGTTGTTGTAGTCGGCGTCGTTGTCGACGATGGTGTAGATGCGCCGGGTCTTCCAACGCGTCGAGTTGGCCGCGGAGGGCTTCAGCACCTTACCGGCCTCCCAGAAGGGCTGGGCGGGCAGCGTGGGCGAGAGCAGCTTCACGTAGTCGCCGTCGTCATTCTCGACGACGGGATCATCGGCCGCATCGAGCAGCACCGTGTCATCGCAGTCGCCGTCGTGGTTGAGGTCGCCGCCCGCGGTGGGCTGCGCCGGATCACAGCCGACCAACGACTCGGTGCTCAGGTTGAAGCGGTAGAGGAAGCCCTGCCAGGGCTCCGTCTTGGCGCGCGACGGCTTGAAGCGCGGAATGATGGTGGTGCTGGTGTCCCCGCTCTGCAGCGAGGTGGCCGCGGCGCTGGAGAAGGAGGTGGCGCGCGTCTGCACGTTGTTGATGATGTCCAGCAGTGCCTGCTTGAGGCTGGCCGCGTCCTCGGCCGTGTAGTACAGGCCGCCGCCCACGTCGGCGGTGTTCTTCAGCAGGTTGCTGTTGATGCCGAAGCCCACCGTATATGTGATGATGTTCTGCTGGCCGGTCGTGTTGAAGTCATTGACCTGCGCGGGCATGTTCTCCTGGAGGTCCTTCTTGTAGAGCATCTGCGCCACGTCATCGAGGTAGTAGTTGGGGTTGTCGTCCAGGACGTTGGTGACGTTGGCGCCCTTGTCACGGGTGGAGAGAGCAGTGCCCGACTGGCACGGCATGGCGTCCGGGCAGTACACAGGGCCGCCATTCACCGTGCGCAGCCTGTCAGCCATCTGGGCGCTCATGCTGTCGCCGCTGGGCTCACCGTCCGTGATGATGATGACCGAGGACGTCTGGCAGCCCCAGCACACGCTGCGGCCCGGCGAGTTGAGCAGAGTGTTCTTGAACTCCGGCGGGTAGTTGTAGTTCGTGCCGAAGTTGAACTTGACCCGGTAGATGTCGTCGCTCGAGGTGAAGTAGTAGCCCGTGTTGAGCAGCGCCTTGGCCAGCGGCGTACCGGTGGAGAACGTCAGGGTGTTGACCGAGTTGATGTAGCTGGCGCGGTTGTTGTCGAACGCGCTGGCGTCGCTGAGGATCTCCGAGCACGAGGGGTTCTGCGGCTGCAGCATCTCGCTGAGGAAGGGGTTGCTGTTGGGGGCGAAGATGCTGATACCCGCGCGCACCCGCTTCAGGTCCTTGATGACGGACTTGAGCACCGCCTTGGCGGTGACGTACTTGGGCGGGTTGAAGTTGAGGAAGCGGCCCCAGAAGATGAAGTCCAGGTTGGTCAGCGGCGCGGTGTCGCGCGCGGTGGCCTCGGGCAGCTTGTAGAAGCCCTTGGTGCTCAGGCACGAGAGGCACTTGTTGTAGTCGGCGGTGCGGCTGGTGTTCCAGTTGGGCACCTGTGACTTGCAGGCCTCTTCCTTCGAGTTCCACTGGGGCGTGGGATCACTGCTGTCGTTCCAGTACATGTACCCGTAGAACTTGGCGTCCTGGAACAAGTTGGGGAAGCCCAGGTCCGCGCCCAGCCCGGTGCCCGGATCCGGCACGGGGTACTGGAAGGTCGGATCCCAGCCGCGGCTGGCCTCGAACGTATCCAGGCGCACGTTGGTGCAGCCATTGGTGGTGAGGTTGAAGAACTCGACGTGCCCGCTGTTGATGACCTGCGGCAACTCACGCATGGAGCCCGACGCGTCCACCAGGAAGTGGATGTTGGGCGGGGCGCCCTCGGTGCTGAAGAAGCGCTCGTCGCCGGTGGCGTCCTTGCCGCGAATCACATCGTTCACCAGAGACGTGGTGAGCTGGCAGCACGCAGGGCTGTTGGAGGTGGAATTGCCCAGTTGGGCGTAGGCGACGCCAGCGGTGCCCAGGACGGCCAGTCCCAGGCAAAACCGGCGGAGGTGGGGGGTCCAGGAGTGCATCAGGTTTCTCCTTCGGAATTCGGATTCTAGAGGCCGACTCGGATCATGAATTCGATCTCACGCTCGGGGCTGGTGAGATCCGTGGCGTCCTCGCGGCAGACGGCGGTGACGGTGTAGAACTCGGGCACGCTGGGATCCCCGGTGACCATCCCGATGTCCTGGGCGCGGGCCATCTTGTTGTCCAGGGCGGCGGCCAGCTGGGCGCTGACCTGGGCCGGCGCACCGATGTGCCCTGTCTTCAGCAGCCCGCCCTTGGGGGGCTCGTTGGGGTCGACCTTGATCCTCAGGTCCTGACCGAACTGGATGCCCTTCACCTGACCCGGCTCGGCGGCCTTCAGCTTGGACAGGAAGAGGTTGCGAGCCGCCTGGACACAGGCGGACATCTCGTCCTCGCGGGTCTGCACCTCGGAGGCCGCGAGTTCCGTACCCGTGAAGGAGATGGCGCCCGCCACCAACAGGGTGATGAGCACGACGACGATCATGGCCATCACCAGGGCCATGCCGCGCGGATTGGGAACGAGACGACGCATGGGGGTTAGCCTCCACCCTGATTGACAGGGGCGAACTGGCGACTCATCTGCAGGTTCTTGGGGGAAATCGACTGACGCAGGATGGCACGGTAGAAATGACCGCCCGAGGGGGTGAAGTCCGGAGTCGGGACCTCCAGGTTCTCCCAGTGGCGCCAGGGCACGGCACCATTGGCCAGCGGTGTTCCGTCCGGGTAGTCGCTGCCATCGCGGCGCTTCATCAGGTTGTCACCCACGATCTGCGGGTCCGGCACGGAGCTGCGCGAGCTCAGCGTGATGCGAACCTGGCGGATGTTGGCCGGATGGTCATCCTGGCGCTTGGTGAGCATGTCCTGGTCGGTGAAGGGCCTGGTGGGGTAGCCGGCATTGAAGAACCAGCCCCGAGGGAGCTCGGTGGGGCCCGGCTTGATGTTCTCCCAGTTCTCTCCGTAGTGGTTCGGACCCATGGGGGTGTCCACTCCGAGGATTATCGGAGGGTTGGTATCGACGGTGTCGAGCATGTAGGCCACCTGGAGTTGCTCGATGCCCTCGGCCACGGGGACCGCGTCGTTGCGGTCGATGACGCCGTCACCCAGGGCGCTGGTGGCGCTGGGGTTGTCCAGTCCCTGGTGCATCATCAGGTAGGGCGTGCGCTCGGGGGTGGCGGGGTTGCCATCGTCGTCGAAGAGGTCCACGTAGAAGGCCGCGCGGTTGATGAGCACCACCTGGGGGCGGATTGGGCTGTTGAAGCAAGCATGGGTGAAGCCGGGAGTGGTCTGCTCATGAAAGAGTCGGCCCGGAGCCCCCAGCGGGGAGTTGGGCGCTGCGTTCGCAGGGGTGGGATCCAACGGAATGTCGACCTGCGGGTTCGCCACGTATGCTCCCACGGTGACGAAGACGTGCGGGGGGTTGCTCTCCACGCTTTGGTCGCTGCCGCCGGAGCCCGGAGAGCAGATGACCATCAGGATCTGCCCCCTGCGGATCGGCTCCGTGGGCGTGGGGGGCGAGTCCACGGTGAGGGTGGTGGCGTTCAGCGCGGTGACATTGCGCCGGAAGAGCGGATCGCGCCAGTGCACCACGAAGGCGTCCGGGTAGCCTTCATCCTGTGCATCGGCGCCAGCATTGAAGGAGTCATAGGGGATGATGGCCCTGTCGGGATCGACTCCATAGCCTGCCATGCGCAGGGTGCTCTCCATGAAGGCCAGGGCCTGGCGCGCATTGGCCTGGACGCCGCGGCGGCTGGCGTGAGCCTGGTACTGCTGCGCCTGGGAGATGAAGGTGAGGCTGATGCCCAGCAGCACCACCGCGCCCACGGCGGCGCCCACCAGCAGTTCCAGCAGCGTGAATCCGCGAGAGTGAATCGGCTTGCGCATGGGATCAGGGCTCCGCGGTGGTTTTGGAGTTGGCCGTGAAGATGCGAGGGTCGGCCTTGATGGACCAGGTGTTCACCTGCTTCATGCCGCCTCCCGGCGTCGGGAAGCGCACCATGACAAGGATGCGGAGCTCCTCGGGGGCCACGGCGTTGGGGAACACCTGCGTGCGCCAGGCCACCCTGTAGAAGTTGTTCTCGCCCTCGTAGGAGAAGATGGCGCCGGAGGCTCCCAGGATGGGACGCGTGCCCGGCATGGTCTGGGCCTCTTCGAGGGTCACCAGCCCGTCGGCAATGTCCATGTTGGTGAAGTTCGGATTGTCCTGCTGCATGGTCGTCCGCACGGTGAACACGGGGTCCGTGAAGGGCAGGCGCTCGAAGGAATCGGCCACGTCGCGGGCGATGCGGGTGGCGGTGGTCTGGGTCTGGGCCAGGTTGTTCTGCCTGCTGGCCAGCACGTTCATCTGCATGACGCCCAGGATGCCGACGGAGAAGACGACCAGGGCGGCCATGGCTTCGATGAGGCTGGTGCCGCGAGGGGAGAGGCGAGAGGAGGACAGGTGCATGGCGGGCTCCTAGAAGACGACCGTGGCACCAGCGGGTGCGGAAATGGAGAGCAGCTTCGGCGCGAAGCCCGTCTCATCCTCGGTATTGGGAGCGAAGGCAATGACGGCGCCGGAGGGGGCAATGCCTGTCATCACCCTCATGGTGCCATCCGCGTTGAAGCGCAGCACCCCATAGGGAGTACCCGCGCCCGCGACGCAGAAGTTGCAACCCGCCAGGAGGTCGTGCGTGGGTTTATCCAGGGGGTTCGCGGTGGCAGTGGAGGTGAGGGCGATGGCGCTGAAGGGGGCCGGCAGCGGCTTCCTGATGCGGCCGGAGTCCAGATCGAGGAAGGCCAGGCCGCCGGCGTCCATGCCAGAGCCAGCGCTCAGCACCAGCTGGTCTCGAATGGGGGCGTTGAGGTTCTGGACGGTGCCGTCCTCCAGCTGACGCGTGAAGGCCAGCGCCGCGTCGGGTCCGTTGCTCAGGTCCACGTTGGCCCAATCCCAACCGACAGGCCACGGCCAGTCCGGGCGATCCAGCACCTGGATGCGGAGATCGTTGCCCGTCTGGTAGATGAAGACATAGTGCGGTGAGCCGCGGCTGACGGCACTCAGCTGGGCACCGTTGATCATCGCCGTCACATCGAACACGGCGTTGTTCATTCGGGCCTTGCCCATGCCGTAGACCATGAAGGACACGGAGAGGGCGGCCAGGATGATGAGGATGACCACGGCGGTCATCACTTCGAGAAGCGTGAAGCCTCGGCGGAGTCGGGAGCGGGCGGGCAAGGGGGACCTCCTGAGGACCTCTGCCTTCTGCAAGGACCGGCCCTGCTCCGCCCCCCATGTAAGCCCTGGGAAGCACACGATCATCCAGCCTCTCGGCCCACGTTTCGCAAGGCCGTGCGCTTCGCAAACTTTGCACTCCGCAAACTTTGCGAGGCTTCACTCTCGCAGGTATGACATGTGAGACACCCTGCGAGGAGGCCTCATGCTGCGCCCGCTGACGGAAGAGATTCACGTCCTGGACGTGCCGTTCCGCACAGGAGGGCTCGAACTGGGAGGGCGGATGACGGTGATCCGCCTGCCCGGGGGTGGATTGTGGATCCACTCACCGGTGCGGCTGGACGCGGCGGCGCGCGCGGCGGTGGATGCGCTCGGGCCGGTGCGCTTCCTGGTGGCCCCCAATCTGATGCATCACCTGTCGATGAAGGACTGGGCGGCGGCATACCCGGAGGCTCGTGTGGTGGCGCTGGCGGGGCTGCGCCAGAAGCAGCCGGAGCTGCGCATCGACGTGGAGCTGACCGACACGCCGGAGGCGGGCTATGCGGAGGTTCTCTCGCAGCAGCGGATGAAGGGAATCCCTCGCGTGGAGGAGTTCGTCTTCCTGCACCGGCCCACCCGCACGCTGCTGCTGACGGACCTGGCCTTCCACATCCGCGAGTCTCCCTTTTGGCTCACGCGCACGTACCTGCGGTTGTGCGGCACGTACGGGAAGCTCGCGCCCACGGTGTTGCTCAAGTTGCTCGTGAAGGATCGCGCGGCGCTGCGCGGATCCGTGGAGACGGTGCTCGGGTGGGACTTCGACCGCGTGGTGGTGTGCCACGGCGAGGTGCTCGAGCACGGCGGGCGGGAGGCGCTCCGCAACGGGTTCGCGTGGCTCTGGAAATAGGCCGCCCGACAAGAAGGGGTGAAACATTAGCAAGGGCATCGTGCATTGGGTGGGCGCGCTGCGTTAAGAAGTGAACTCCCCCGTTTGCAGGTTTTCCTGCGGTTTCCTCCTGGAGGTCGAATGCTGTCGCAGCGCTTCTCCCTTGTTGTCGCCGGTGTCCTGGCGGCAGGACTCTTTTCTCACGAGGCTCACGCCAACGCCTCGGGCAAGACCGGTTTCTCTGGCAAGCAGGGCTCGACCTGCGTGCAGGCATGCCATGCTACCGGCGCGAGCACCCTGGTTCCGACCGTGACGATCAACGGTCCCGCGACGCTCACCGCGGGCAGCACGGGCAACTACACGCTCATCGTTACAGGCGGCCCCGCCGTGAAGGCTGGCATGAACGTGGCCGTGAGTGACAGCGGAGGAACGCTCAACGTGGCCGGATCCGATCTCAAGGTCGAGAGCGGTGAGCTGACTCACACGGCAGCCAAGGCGTTTGCCAACGGCGAGGTCCGCTTCGACTTCTCGCTGGTGGCGCCCTCCACGAGCAAGACCGTGACGCTCTACGCCTCCGGCAACTCGGTCAACGGCAACTTCGCCTCGACCGGAGACAACTCGGCGTCCACCACCTTCAATGTCCAGGTGACCGCTGCGTCGACCCCGGACGCGGGCGCTCCGGATGCGGGCACTCCGGATGCGGGCACGGACAACCCGGGCGGTGGCGAGGGTGACGACGATGGGGGCTGCTCCGCCGCGGGTGGCGCGCCCATGGTGGCGTTGCTGGCCCTCGTGGCCGCGCGCATGCGCCGCCGCAACTCGTAACGTGTAGCTGGGGCCGTCCGCCTGCTGTGCGGACGGGCCCGAGGCGGGGGGACGACAGGGCTTGGGGCTTCGGCCTAGCATCCCGGCCCTTCAAGCCATGCATCTCCTCCGCCTGCTACCCGCCCTCTCGCTGACCGCCGTCCTCGCGTGTGCTTCTTCTTCCAGCACTCGCGCCCCCACCGCCCTGGCGGAGCTGGAGACGAGCGCGCGCCGTTCGCCCGAGGAGCTGCGGGTGATGACCTTCAACATCGAGTCCGGCATTCGCGGCCTGGACAAGGTGGCTGAGGTCATCCGCGGCGCTCGGCCCGACGTCGTCGCGCTCCAGGAGGTGGATCTCGGGAGCCGCCGCGCGGGAGGGCTGGACCAGACGGCCGTTCTCGCCGAGCAGGCCGGGCTGCCGTACCACGCGCACTTCCGCACCACGGATCTCTATGGCGGCGCGTACGGCATCGCGCTGCTCTCGCGCTTCCCACTGGAGTCGCTGGCGCAGTACCCGCTGCCGGTGCCTCGCGGCGCCGAGCCCCGGACGCTCGTCCACGCAGTGGTGCAGGTGGCTGGGCGCGAGATCAGCGTCTACCTCACCCATCTCATCCGCAGGCCCTTCAATGGAGACGTCCGCGTGCGCCAGAGCGCGCTCATCGCGGGGATGATGGCCAGAGACCCACGGCCCAAGCTCCTCATGGGAGACTTCAACGACGATCCGGACTCTCGCCCGGTGCGCCTGTTGCGGAGGGGGCTCACGGATGTCGTCGCGGCCAGCGGCCATGGCTCGGACGGCACCTACCCGCTGCCGTTCCCGTTCTCGCCGGCGCTGCGCATCGACTACGTGCTGGCCTGTGACTCCTTCGAGCCGGTGCGGAGCGCGGTGCTGCGCGTGGGGGCCTCGGACCACTACCCCGTCATCGCGGACGTCCGGTTGAAGGACACGCAGGAGCCTCTCAGAGCAGCGCTCCCCGCAGAATGATGCTGGCCGCGGTGAAGTAGATGACCAGCCCGGACACATCCACGAGCGTGGCCACGAAGGGGGCGGAGGCGCTCGCGGGGTCGAAGCCCACGCGCCGCAGGGCGAAGGGCAGCATGGAGCCGGACAGCGTGCCGAACATCACCACCCCCACCAGCGACGCACCCACCGTCAGCGCCACCTTCACGGCGTGCTCGCCGTAGCTGTGGAAGAGGGCCTGCCAGATCAGGATGCGCGCGATGCCCACGCAGCCGAGGATGGCTCCCAGCGCGAGGCCCGCCGCCAGCTCCCGCCGAGCCACGCGCCACCAGTCCCTCAGCCGCACCTCGCTCAGCGCCAGCGAGCGGATGATGAGCGTGGTGGCCTGGCTGCCCGAGTTGCCTCCCGAGCTGATGATGAGCGGGATGAAGAGGCTCAGCACCACCGCGCGGGCGATCTCCTGCTCGAAGTAGCCCATGGCCGTGGCGGTGAGCATCTCTCCCAGGAAGAGCACCATCAGCCAGCCGGCCCGCTTGCGCAGCATGGCCAGGAAGCCCACCTCGAAGTAGGGCGCGTCCAGGGCCTCCATACCGCCCACCTTCTGGATGTCCTCGGTGGCCTCGTCCTGCACCACCTGGACGATGTCATCCACCGTGACGATGCCCTTCATCCGCCGCTCACTGTCCACCACGGGGATGGCCATCAGGCCCTGCTCGGAGAAGATGTGGCTCACCTCCTCCTGGTCCGTGTCCTCGCTCACGGTGACGACATCCCGGCGCATCACCTCGTCCACCCGCTTGCTCGGTGATGCCTGGAAGAGCTGGCGCAGCGAGACCACTCCCAGCAGGTGCTGGTGCGAGTCCAGGGCATAGGCGTAGTAGACCGTCTCCACCTTCTCACGCGTCTGCTTGCGCAGGTAGCTGATGGCCTCGTCGATGCTCATCTCCGGCCGCACCCGCGCGAAGCGCGGATTCATCAGCCCGCCCGCGTCGTCCTCCGCGTAGGCCAGCAGGGCCTGCACCTCGCGCCGCGTGGATTCGTCCAGCTCGGACAGCAGGGACTCGCGGGCCTCGGGGGGCGAGGCCTGGATGACGTCCACTCCGTCGTCCGGAGCCAGCAGCCGCATCCACGTGCGGCGCTCGCCCGGGGCCATGGCGAGGATCAGCTCCGACTGTTCCTGTGCCGAGAGCGAGAGGAAGAAGTCGTCCGCCGTGGCGTGCGGCACGAGTTTGAAGCTCTCCACGCGCTCGTCCCGAGACAGCGCGGGCCAGGCATCGCGCAGCTCGTGAGGGAAGATCGGCTCGGGGTCCAGGACCGTCGTCATAGGGAGTGACCCAACACTGGGATGAGAGGAGCGCGCTGGAGCTCCTGATCCGAGCCTTGTACCCCCGCGCCTGCCTCTCGTCACCCCGCGAGCACGGACCGGCATCGGTGTTCAATGACTGGAGGTCAAACTGACGACTGGGCGTGACGTGATCTCCATGAAACACCCGGGCAGGTGCGCTGGCTCCCGGGCCCGAGCGTGGAGGCTCGCCGTTGACGAGCCGTTGACCTACCCTGAGGGGAATGGGGCTCTCCGCGCTCAAGATCCGGTCCGTCACGCTCCGGCGGCTCTTCGTCGCCGTGGTGGGCGTCTTGACGTGCGGTGTGTTCGGGCTGGCGTGGCGCGTGGACCGATTCGGGCAGAACGAGCGGGCCATGCCGGCCGATGCCGTGGTGGTGCTCGGAGCCCGTGTCCTCAAGGGAGGGGTGCCCTCGGGAGCGCTGTATGCCCGGGTGGAGAAGGCGGCGGAGCTCTACCGCCGTGGCATTGCGCCCCGACTCGTCTTCTCGGGGGGCGTCGGCGACAACCCTCCCTCCGAAGCCCAGGTGATGCGCTCGGTGGCGGTGCAGCTTGGTGTGCCGGCCGAGGCCTGCCTCCTGGAGGAGCAGAGCCACTCCACCGAACAGAACTCCCGCTATAGCGCCGAGCTGCTGCGCTCCCTGGGTGCCCGGCGCGTGGTGGTGGTGTCCGATCCCTACCACCTGTTGCGCGCGCGACAGTACTTCCGGCTCCAGGGCTTCGAGGTGGCCACCAGTCCCGCGCTCCTCACCGACCGCAACCTCGATGCCTGGGAGCGCTTCTATTGGACCGTGCGCGAATCCCTGGCGCTGCTGCTCCACCCCCGGGTGCTGCTCGCCCGTTCGCCCGCAACCCTGGCGAGCGCAGCGGGCGAGGCGCTGGATCCGACTACTCGGGGATCCTGAGCGTGCGCAGGGCCCGGATGTCCTGGAACTGAACGCGCAGGAGCACCACGCTCCCAGGGCGAGCATCCCGGAGGAGTTGCACCAGGTCCGAAGCCCCCCGTACGGGCTTGCCTCCGGCCTCCACCACCACCATTCCCGCCGCGAGCCCGGCGCGCTCGGCGACGGAGCCCGGAACCACGCGGGTGATGAGCGCTCCCTGCGGCGCGCCGCGCGCCTCGAGCTGGGGCGGGACGTCGTTGAGGGCCAGCCCCAGCCGCTGGTGGGGTTCGATCTGGGAGTGGCGGTTCGTCCTCTCGGAGAGCCCCTCCAGGTCGGGCCTCGTCCCGAGCTTCACCTTGCTCTCCAGCCGCTGGCCATCGCGGTAGAGGGTGAGGGTCACCTGCGTGCCGGGAGGCAGCAGCGCCACCGTCCGTGTGAGCGCGCCTCCCGAAGTGATGGGCTTCCCATCCAGGGCCACGATGGCGTCATCCGGCTTCAGTCCCGCCTCCGCGGAGGGAGTGCCCTCCTGGACGCTCACCACAAGGGCTCCTTGGTGCATGGGCAGCCTCAGCGCCTCGCCGAGATCGGCCGTCAGGTCCTGAACGCCCAACCCCAGCCAGCCGCGAGTGACGGAGCCCTCCTTCTCCAACTGTGGCACCAGCGCCTTCACCAGGTTGCTGGGCACCGCGAACCCGATGCCGCTGCCTCCTCCCACGATGGCCGTGTTGATGCCGATCACCTCTCCCTGCATGTTGAAGAGCGGCCCGCCG
The DNA here is from genome assembly GCF_020103695.1 of Hyalangium versicolor. GTDB lineage: Bacteria > Myxococcota > Myxococcia > Myxococcales > Myxococcaceae > Hyalangium > Hyalangium versicolor. The sequence goes on along the minus strand of NZ_JAHXBF010000002.1, from coordinate 649,480 downwards.
GAGTTGCCGGGGTTGATGGCCGCGTCCGTCTGCAGGAAGTCGTCATACGGGCCGGCCTGGATGTCGCGCGCCTTGGCCGAGAGGATGCCCAGGCTGACGCTGGAGGACAGCCCGAACGGGTTGCCGATGGCCAGCACCCAGTTCCCCACGCGCATCGCGTCCGAGTCTCCCAGCCGCACCACCGGCAGGTCCTTCACATCCTTGCCGCGCAGCTTGATCACGGCCACGTCCGTGAGCGGATCCGTGCCCAGCACCTCCGCTTCGAACTGGCGCCCATCCTGGAGCTTCACGTCGATGCCGACGGCACCTTCCACCACGTGGTTGTTGGTGAGCACCACCCCCGAGGAATCGATGATGAAGCCGGAGCCGAGCCCCTGGCGCAGTGGCTCCTGGCCTCGCGGAGTCGGCGGGCCGAAGGGAAACGGCAGGAGGCCTCCGAAGGGATCCTCCTGGGCCGGAATGCCTCCCCGAGGCTCGGGACCTCGGGAGCGGACCTCCACGTTGACGACCGCGGACCGGACCGAGTCCGCCAAGGGCGCCAGCGAGGCGAGTGCCTGGGCCTGAGAGGGAGGCAGGGCCTGCGAGGGTGTCTGGTTTCCCTGCTGAGATGAGGTTGCCGGGGCCGCTGGCTCTTCAGCCGGATTCGAGCCGGATGGCGGCCTGTCACAGCCTGCGAGCGCCAGCACCGCTGCCAGTACGACTCCTAACACTGCGGACGTATGCGCCTTCATGTCTCTTCCCCAACGGACAGATGCAGTCCTCCTTTCGATAAAGCAGGAGCCACCCGCTGCAAGGTGGCCGGCGGTAGGAGGGCGGGGGTGAGAGCAGGCGCCAGTCCGGGCTCAGGCCGACTTCTCTTGTGGGCCCGATAGGGCCTCTCCCGGGGGAGACTCCAGCCGACGGATGAGCTTCTCGAGGATGCGGAAGAGCGCCTTGCGGTCGGTGGTGTCCAGCATGCCCAGCATGTGGACCACCGCCTGGAACATCAACCGCTCGAGCTTCTGGTAGGTCTTCTGCCCCTGTTCCGTCAGGCGACAGCGCACGACGCGGCGGTCCAGGGTGATGCGCTCGCGCTGGACCTGGTCCTCGCGCTCGAGCCGGTCCACGACGCCAGTCACCGTCTTCTCCGTTACCCCGAGCCTTCGCGCCAACTCTCCCATGGTGAGCATGCCGTCCTGCCCCAGCCACAGCAGCGCGTGGACCTGGGGCGGGGTGAACTGCATCTCCTCACAGGTGCTGGCAATGGGGTCACGGAGCGAGCGGCGCCTCCCTACCGAATACAGGAGTTGCTGGAGCCGCGTCGCATCGTTGGTGAGATCTTCCTCTTTGGGGATATTCCGCGACACGGAATTTTCTTTACCGAGCGACCCGAGGCGGGTCAATGGAATCTCCCCTGTCGCCCCAGAGTGCTTGACGAAGCGCCTTACTCCAGAAGAGGAACCTCCCCATGCGAACCATCCTGCTTGCCCTGCTGCTCACCGTCTCACTGCCCGCCCTCGCCGCCGAGAAGGTCCTGGTGTTCGCCGCGGCGAGCACCACCGATGCGCTTCAGGAGATAGGTCGTACCTACATGAAGGAGAAAGGTGTGACAGTGGAGTTCTCCTTCGGCGCCTCGAGCGATCTGGCGCGGCAGGTCATCGCGGGTGCTCCCGCGGACGTATTCCTCTCAGCCGACACGGCGAAGCTGGAGCAGGTGGAGAAGGCGAAGCTCGTCCAGGAGGGCAGCCGGGTGGATCTGCTCTCCAACCGGCTGGTGGTGGTGGTGCCGACGGACTCGAAGCGGAAGGTGGGTTCCGCGGCGGATCTGCGTGAGGTGAAGCAGCTGGCGCTCGCGGATCCGGCGGCGGTGCCCGCGGGCCTCTACGCGAAGGCCTGGATGGAGAAGGCGGGCGTCTGGAAGGACGTGGAGCCTCGGGTGGTGCCCGCGCTGGATGTGCGCGCGGCGCTCGCCGCGGTGGAGACGGGCCGGGTGGACGCGGGGGTGGTGTACGCCACAGATGCGGCACAGTCGAAGCGCGTGCGTGTGGCGCTCACCATTCCAGAGGCGGACGGACCTCGCATCGTGTACCCGGCGGCGGCCCTGACGCAGGGCAAGGCCTCCGCCGCGGGGCTCGCCTTCGTGAAGTATCTGCAGGGTGAGGCGGCTCGGCGCGTCTTCGAGAAGTACGGCTTCATCGTCCTTCCCCAGAAGCCGACGCCGTGAGCGAGGGCGAGTTGCCGCTCGTCGCCTTCTCGCTTGGAGTGGCCGCGCTGGCCACGGCCATCATCCTTCCCTTCGGCGTGGCCGTGGCGTACGGGCTGGCCCGTTGGGAGGGAGCGGGCAAGGGCCTGATCGAGACGCTGCTCTCGCTGCCCCTCGTGTTGCCGCCCACGGCGGTGGGGTTGGTGCTGCTGGAGTTGCTCGCGCGCGGCAGCCCGGTGGGCCAGGCGCTGGATTCGCTCGGTGTGGAGGTGGTGTTCACCCCCAAGGCCGTGGTGCTGGCGAGCGCCGTCATGGCCTTCCCGCTGCTGGTGCGCTCGGCACGCTCGGGCTTCGAAGAGGTGGATCCGCGGCTGGTGGCGGTGGCGCGGACGCTGGGGGATTCTCGCGCCCGGGCCTTCTTCCGGGTGACGCTGCCGTTGGCCTGGCGCGGGGTGCTCACGGGGACCGTGCTCGCCTTCTCGCGGGCCCTGGGCGAGTTCGGCGCCACGGTGATGATCGCGGGCAACATCCCCGGAAGGACCCAGACCCTGGCGCTGGCCATCTTCCACCGCACGCAGCTCGGGCAGGATTCCGAGGCGCTCCGGCTGGCGGGCATCGCCACGTTGATCGCCTTCGCCGGCATCTACACCACGGAGCTGCTGGCCCGACGCCGCGAGGCTCGAGCGCGCGCATGATCGAAGTCTCCTTGAGATTGCCGCTGGCGCGCTTCCCGCTGGAGGTGGAGGCGCGCTTCAGCTCGGCCTCGGTGGCGGTGATGGGCCGTTCGGGTTCGGGGAAGACGTCCCTGCTGGAGTCGCTCGCGGGGCTGCGCCGTGGGGCGCGGGGACGGGTGGCGGTGAGGGAGCGCGTGCTGCTGGACTCATCCTCGGGGGTGGACGTGCCTCCCGAGGCGCGGCGCATGGGCTATGTGCCCCAGGACTCGTTGCTCTTCCCGCACCTCACGGCGAGGGAGAACGTTCGTTTCGGTGTTCGCAAGGGCCAGCCCTCGCGCGTGGACGAGGCCGTGGCCCTGCTCGAGCTGGAGCCGTTGCTGCACCGCTACCCGGCCACGCTCTCCGGTGGTGAGCGGCAGCGCGTCGCGCTTGCGAGGGCTGTGGCCACGGATCCGGCGCTGCTGCTGTTGGACGAGCCGCTGGCCGCGCTGGATGTGGCGCTCAAGGAGCGTGTGTTGCCCTATCTGCTCCGCATTCGGGACGAGGCCCGCGTGCCGATGCTCTACGTGACGCACCAACTGGGCGAGGCGCGGGTGCTGGCGCAGGAGGCCCTGTTGCTGGAGCACGGACACGTGCGCGCCGTCGGGCCCGCGGACTCGGTGCTGGCGGGAGCCACTCGTGGGGTGCTGGGGATGGAGGCGGAGGAGAACATCCTGGAGGGCACCCTGGAGCGGCCAGCGGAGGGAGGGCTGAGGTTGCGTGTGACGGATGGGCTCGGGCTTTGGGTGCCGGATGGGCCAGAGCTGACCGCTGGAGCGCGTGCCGCCTATGCGGTGCTCGCCGAGGACATCCTTCTGTCCACGGGCCCGCTCACGGGCATCTCCGCGCGCAACGTGTGGGAAGGAGCGGTGCGGCGGATGGAGGAGGCTGGCGTGGGAGATCGGGTCCTCACCGTGGAGGTGGCTGGGGCTTCCATCGCGGTGAGGGTGACGGATGCAGCAGTGCGCGAGCTAGGAGTGACGAGCGGTGCTCGTGTGTTCCTCGCGGTGAAAACCTCCGCGTGCCGCCGGCTCCAGTGAGCCTTACTGCGCGCCCCAGAGCCAATGGATGTGGCTCTGCCGTGACACGCGCTGCAGAGCCTCGACGGAGATGGCCGTGTCACGCAGGTTCACCTGTCGCAGGTGGCTCATGCGCTCGAGCACGGGCAGCCCGGCCTCCGTGACGTGCGTCCGGGCCAGCACGAGCACCGTCACGGATTCTGGGAGCAACGTGAGTCCGGCGTCGCCGATGGAAGTGTTTGCCAGGTTGAGGACGGACAGACTGAGCAGTCGGGCGACATCCTCCATCCCCGCATCCGTCACGCGTGTCCCATCGAGGAGCAGTATCTCGAGCGCGGGGAGGAAGGAGAGTGCCTCCAGGTGGGCATCAGTCGTCGGAGTGCCCGACAGGTACAGCGCGGTGAGCCCCGTCTTCTCCACCATGAGGGTCAGGTGCCTCGGAGCCGGGAGTTCCACGCCGCGAAGCGAGAGCCGGTGGACGCCCTGGGTGCGCAGAAGATCCGCGAGGGCTCGTGCTTCCTCGTCCGTCCGGACGGGCGCGGAGGGTTCCACGAACCAGGCGCCCTCGGGTAACGAGACCGTGCCAGGCGGGAGGGGCAAAGTGCCCCATGGCTCGGTTGCGCCGCCGGGAAGCTCGCGGAACACGCGGACCTCGACGTGCGGAAGCACCGGTCCGGGCAGGGGTGGCGGCGGCGGCAACGGGTTTTGAAGTGGAGCGGAAGCGCACGCTGTCAGCAGCAGCGCGGTGAGCATCCGCCGTGAGGAGCGCTGAGGCATGTCGATCCCACGAGCGAGGAGCGAGTCCACGTGGCACTCTACGTGTGATCGCTGTCCGGTGTCGGAGGTTCGTATGTCATTCTCAGGACAGAGGGTGGCGGCATGCGTCCAGGGGACCCCAAAGCCCGTCGCGCCAGTCGATTCCATTGCCGTCCTTGGTTAAGGGGCACTCTTCCGTAGGAGACTCATGCACAGCGCATCCACTTCGGGTCCCTCTCCTCTTCTTCGCGCCGTGGGTCGCGCGCTGCCTCCGCACTACGCGACACAGGAGCAGCTCATCAGCGCCTTCCGCGAGCTGTGGGCCCGGAAGCACTTCAACCTGGAGCGGCTGGAGGATCTGCACCGCGCGGTGAACGTCTCGGGCCGCTTCCTGGCGCTGCCCATCGATGCGTACCACCCGCTCGTCTCCTTTCAGCAGCGCAATGACGCGTGGATCCGCTCCGCGGTGGACATTGGCGAGCAGGTGGTGCGTCAAGCGCTCGAGAAGGCAGGGCTCACCCCGCGGGATGTGGACCACATCTTCTTCGTGACGGTGACGGGGCTGGCGGTGCCGAGCATCGACGCGCGGCTGGCCAATCGGCTGGGTTTCCGCGAGGACATCAAGCGCACGCCCCTGTTCGGTCTGGGGTGCGTGGCGGGCGCGGCGGGTGTGGCTCGGGCGGTGGACTATCTGCGGGCGTACCCGCGTCACACGGCGCTCGTGCTCTCCGTGGAGCTGTGCTCGCTGACGCTGCAGCGCGAGGACCTGTCCATTCCGAACATCATCGCCTCGGGCCTGTTCGGCGATGGCGCCGCGTGCGCGGTGCTGCAGGGCGCGGAGGCGAGCGGGCCGGGGCCTCGGTTGATGGGCTCGAAGGCCGTGTTCTACCCGGACACCGAGCGCATCATGGGCTGGGACGTCGTGGACACGGGCTTCAAGGTGGTGCTGTCCGCCAAGGTGCCTCAGTTGGTGCGCGACAATGTCCGCGCCAACGTGGATGGGTTCCTCGGGGAGCATGGGCTGAAGCGCGCGGACATCCGGCACTGGGTGGCGCATACCGGCGGCCCCAAGGTGTTGCAGGCCTTCGAGGAGAGCCTGGAGCTGCCGGGCCAGGCGCTGGCTCGCTCGTGGGCGTCGCTGAAGGAGGTGGGCAACCTCTCCTCGGCCTCGGTGCTCTTCGTGCTGGGCGAGACGCTGGAGTCCCAGGAGCCTCGGCCGGGAGATTGGGGCGTGATGATGGCGATGGGGCCGGGCTTCTGCGCGGAGTTGGTATTGCTGCGTTGGTGAGCAGGATTGTTTCTGGGGGTGCGCCGTGGCTGAGCTGGAACACGAGGTGGTTGCGGAGATCCGCCGCATCCTCGGTGAAGAGCTGGAGTGGAAGGGCTCCGTGGAGCCCACGCATGATCTGCTGAAGGATCTGCAGCTCGACAGCCTGGGGCTGACGGTGCTGGCCGTGGGGCTGGAGAACCGCTTCCGGGTGAAGCTGTCCGAGGAAGACTCGGTGGGCATTGCCACGGTGGCGGATCTGGCGAGGCTGGTCTCCACCCGCGTGGTGGCTTCTCCGGAGGTGCGGTGATGCGAGGGCCTGCACTACCACCGGTGAGGTACGCCACCGTGACGGAGATGCTCACGGCCACGGCTCGCTCGGAGATGGGGCTCACCTTCGTGGATGCGTCCGAGCGCGAGACGGTGGTGAGCTGGGCGGAGGTCCATCGTCGCGCCCGGCAGACGGCCGCGGGGCTGCAGCGCCTGGGTGTGGCGGAGGGGGATCGCGTGGCCATCCTCCTTCCCACGTCTCTTGGATTCATGGATGCGTTCTTCGGGACGCTGCTGGCAGGCGCGGTGCCGGTACCGCTCTATCCGCCGGTGCGGCTGGGCCGGCTGGAGGAGTACCACCGCTCCACGGCGAGGATGCTGGAGGTGACGGGCGCGGCGGTGGTGCTCACGGATCTCAAGGTGAAGTTGTTGCTGGGCGCCGCGGTGGAGGCGGCTCGGCCGAGATTGGGTTGCCGGACGGTGGACGAGGTGTCTCGCGGAGACGATGCGCTGACTGTGAGCGTCCGGCCCGAGGCGCTGGGACTCATCCAGTTCTCCTCGGGCTCGACGGTGGATCCGAAGCCGGTGGCGCTCACCCACGCGGCGTTGATGGCACAGGTGGCCGCGTTGGAGGCTGCGAGTCCATTGCCTCCGGGGACTCCGCCAGTGGGGGTGTCCTGGCTGCCGCTGTACCATGACATGGGGCTCATCGGATGCCTGCTCGCGGCGCTGTACTACCCGGGCAATCTGGTGCTGATTCCTCCGGAGGTGTTCCTCGCGCGGCCGGCGCTGTGGCTGCGGGCGCTCTCCCGGCATAAGGGCTTCATCTCTCCCGCGCCGAACTTCGCTTATGGCCTGTGCCTCAAGCGGGTGAAGGACTCGGAGCTGGAGGGAGTGGATCTCTCGTGGTGGAAGCACGCGCTCAACGGTGCCGAGCCCGTGTCGCTGGAGACGCTGCGCCGATTCGTGGACCGCTTCGAGCGATATGGCTTCTCTTCGAGTGCATTGCGCCCAGTGTACGGGCTGTCCGAGGCATCGCTGGCGGTGACGTTCCCTCCGGCGGGAAGGGGGCCGCGCCCGCTGGCGGTGGACGCGGGAGTACTGGCGCAGGAGGGACGGGTAGAGGAGGGCTCACGGGCCTTGGTGTCCGTGGGGGCGCCGGTGGCGGGAGTCGAAGTGCAGGTGCGGGACGAGCAAGGACTCGAATTGCCCGAGAGGAGGGTGGGACGCGTGTTCGCTCGCGGCCCTTCCGTGATGGTGGGGTACTACGGCGACGCCGAGGCCACCTCCCGAGCACTGAGCCCGGAGGGCTGGCTGGATACGGGAGATCTGGGCTTTGTCGCGGGAGGAGAGCTGTACCTCACTGGACGTGCGAAGGACTTGGTCATCATCCGAGGCGCCAACCATGCGCCGCAGGCCTTTGAAGAGTGCCTGCAGGCGGTGGAGGGTGTGCGCGTGGGCTGTGCAGTGGCGCTGGGCTTCACGCCGGAGGGGACCGAGGACGAGGCATTGCTCATCCTCGCGGAGCGAGTAGGCCCGGTGGTGGAGGATGCAACCGTGGAGGAGCGGGTGCGCGCGGCGGTGGTCGCGAACACGGGCGTGCGTCCTCACACGGTGAGGATGCTGGATCCGGGGACGCTGCCACGAACTTCGAGCGGCAAGCTGCGGCGCAGCGAGGCGCTGCGGCTCTATCTGGCGGGAGAGCTGAGGCCTCCGAAGAAGGTGGGCGCGGTGGGGCTCGCGGTGGAGATGGCCCGCAGCGCCCTGGCCTTCGTCCGATCGGAACAGGAAGGCTGACGCGGTTTTCTCAGGGCGCCCGCGTTGGAGGCCAGAGCTCGCCAAGTTTCAGCTCGATGGCATCGAGGGGAGCGGCGCGGATGGCATCGTCCTCGCCGTACACTCCGAGTTCCACCCAGCGGCCTTCGTTCAGCTCGCTGATGGTGAGTGTCCGCGCCTCCAGATCAATGAACCAGAGGTAGCGGATGCCGATGCGAGCATAGAAGGGCCGCTTGATGCGTTGATCGTAGGCGCGCGTCGTGGGCGACAGGATCTCGCAAGCCCAGTCCGGCACGACAGTCCACCGGTCCTGGGGAAGGTCTGCCACCCGCTCGCGGCGCCAGCCCGCGAGGTCGGGAATGAACTCGGGAGAGCCTGCGACCTGGATGCCCGGTTCCACCACGATCCACCAGCCACCGGGACCTCCGCGTCCTCGCTGAAAGGGGCCCCTCAGCTCTTCAATCAGCGCTCCTTCCAGGTCGGAGTGATCAGGACGCGGACGGGCATGCGTGTAGAGCGTGCCCTCGATGATCTCTCCCATGACCGTCTCGGGCAGAGCCTCCAGGTCGGCCAGAGTGGCGGGGCCCTGCAGCTTGCGCGCGCCGTAACCCATAGGAGGAGTCTGGAGACAATACTGGCCGCTGGCAAGCGAGCCCCTGAGGCGCTACCTGCTTCCTGAGCAGACCCTCCCGGCCCGCTTGGGACCAACTTGTATGCTTGTTGGACAGGTTTGTCCCGGCTCCGCCCGAACCGGGCTGGGCTCGCATCCTTCGCTCCGGCCGTTACAGCTTCAGCCTCTTGAAGATGCCCTCGGGGATGGAGCGGATGATGAACATGATGAGGGCCCACTTGGCTGGAACGTAGACCTCGTTCTTGCGCCCGTCCGCCGCGCGGAGGATGCCGCGGGCCACTTGCTCGGGTGAGGCGAAGAGCTTGTTCTTTGGCACGTGGGCCGTCATCGGCGTGTCCACGAACCCGGGCTTCACCGTCACCACCGCCACCCCCGAGTGAGCCAGCCGGTTGCGCAGCCCCTGGAGGAACACGGTCAGCGCACCCTTCGAGGCTCCGTACACGTAGTTGCTCTGCCGACCCCGGTCTCCCGCCACCGATGAGATGACCACCAGCGTGCCTGCCTTCTGCACCTCGAACCGGTTGGCCAGTGCTGTCAGCAGCGAGGCCGCGCTCAGGAAGTTGGTGCGCAGCACCTTCTCCGTCTCCGCCCAGGAGCGCTCACACGTCTTCTGGTCGCCGAGTACGCCATGGGCAATCAACGCTCCGTCCAGCCCTCCGAGGGTCTGTGTCGCGCGCTCCACCAGCGCTTCGTGCGCGGAGAAGTCGTCCAGATCCAGCGCTTGCTGCTCTACCTTGGAGGCTCCACGCGTGGCTGCATCCTTCGCCACCGCATCGAGGTTCGCGGCGTTGCGGCCTACCAGGTACAGCGCTGCCCCACGCGCGGCGAGCAGCCGGATTGTGGCCTGGGCAATGGCGCTCGTGGCGCCGAGGACGAGGACCTTCTTCATATATAAGGAGAGAAGCTCGGGTTCAGAGGGGAACGGCTGCGGGGACGGCGACACCCTCACCCGTTCCCGCTCCCAGGGCAAGAGGCGAGGTGCGCACCGCGGGTATCTCCGTCACCCGGCGCCAGAACGACGACGAGAAGGCAGGATCCACATAGGGCTTGAAGCGCTCCAACCGCGGGAAGTACGCCGCGAAGCTCTCCGCGCTCATCCGCGCGTCCTTCGCCGGGTACACCGCTCCTCCCGCCTCGCGCGTGATGCGGTCCAACTCGGCCAGCAGGCGCAGCGTGCGCTCGCCCCGGTTCGCGAAGTCCAGCGCCAGCGTCACCCCCGGACGAGGGAACGACATCCACCCCGGTGAGGGCACGCTCCCGAACGTCTTCAGCACGTTCAGGAAGCTCGGCACCTCGCGGGCGCTGCGCTCCAGGATCTCCCTCAGCGCGTCGCGCGCGGTGCTCTGCGGCACCACGCACTGGAACTGGAAGAACCCACGCCGTCCATAGATGCGGTTCCACTGGTGCACCGCATCCAGCGGGTAGAAGAACGGATCGTAGTGCTGCAGCCGTGCTCCCTGCTTCAGCAGGTTCACCCGGTAGTAGAGCCAGTTGAACGCCGCCACCGTCAGCCGGTTGAGCGTGAAGCCCGGCAGATCGAACGGCACCGCCAGCCCCGAGGCGCTGTTCAGGTGGCTCTTCTTCAGCGGCAGTCCCTCGAGCTGCGGCGGAGCGAAATTGCCTCGGTAGTACAGCCCGCGCCCCAGCCGCCGTCCCCGCGCCAGCCCATCCAGCCACGCCACGGTGAACTCGTAGTCCGGCTCGGACTCGCGAGACACCTCGAAGAACGCGTCCAGGTTCTCTAGCGGCACCGTCTCCGTGAGCACGAACGGGTTGTGGATGGGCCGCAGCTGCACCTCCGCCCAGAGGATCAGCCCCGTGAGCCCCAGCCCTCCAATGGTGGCCTCGTACCAGTCCCGGTTCTCCTCCGGCGAGCACACCCGCCGGCTGCCATCCGAGCGCAGCAACTCGAACCTCCGCACGTATCGCCCGAACGTGCCGGCCCGGTGGTGGTTCTTCCCATGCACGTCGTTGGCGATGGCCCCACCCACCGTGACGAACTTGGTGCCCGGCGTGACGGGGAGGAACCACCCACGCGGGACGCCCAGCCGCAAAAGCGTCTCCAGGCTCACGCCCGCCTCGCAGCGCACCACCCCCGTGGCCGCGTCGAAGCCCAGCAGCCGATCCAGCGTGGACGTCGTCAGCAGCGTGCCGCCCTCGTTGAGGCACGAATCCCCGTAGCTCCGCCCCAGGCCATGGGGCAGCAGCGAGCCGCTCGAAGCGGGCAGGGCGTCCGTCTGCCAGACGACGGCGTGCACCGCCTGCCGAGAGGCTCGCGGGAATCGTCCCCAGGACTGATGCTCGCTCGTCATACGGACCCGCTCATGTGGCGGCCAGCAGCACCAGGGCCGCCACCACGCCTACCCCGTAGCTCACCTTGTCCCGGAGCGCAAAGACCAGCGGATCCTCGTTCACCAGCCCCCGGTGGGCCAGCAGCCACACCCGGCTCACCCAGTACAGCATCACCGGACACAGCATCCACAGCCGCTCGGGGTGCCCGTAGAGCACCGTCACCTCCTTGCTGGTGATGTAGAACGCCAGCACCAGCACGGAGATGTAGCCCGCCGCCACGCCCAGGCTCGCCAACTGCTCGTAGTCGCTGGCCAGGTAGCCCCGGCCCGGCGTCGCGGTCTCGCTGGAGAGCCGCAGCCGCCGCACCTCGGACAGCCGCTTCACCAGCGCTAGCGACAGGAACAGGAACATCGAGAAGGTGAACAGCCAGCTCGAGGTCGGCACCCCCGTCGCCAGCGAGCCGCCGAAGATGCGCACCGTATAGAGGCCCGCCAGCACCAGCACGTCCATCACCATCACCTGCTTGAGGTGGAGCGAGTAGGCGAGCGTCACCGTGTAGTAGGTGGCCAGCAGCGCGGAGAAGGGCAGCGGCAGCAACAACAGCGACACGGAGAATCCCGCCACCAACAGCACCGGGGCCAGCACTGCCCCCATCTTCACCGGCAGGTCTCCCGAGGCGAACGGGCGCTTGCGCTTCGTCGGGTGCTGCCGGTCCGAGTCCAGGTCCAACAGGTCGTTGAGCACGTACACGCTGGAGGCGCACAGGCTGAAGGCCACGAAGCCCAGCCCGGCCTGCGCCAGCAACTTGAAATCCAGCCCTCGATGCGCCGCCAACGGCGGGACGAAGACGAGGATGTTCTTGGCCCACTGATGCACGCGCAGCGCCTTCACCCACTTGCGCACCCCCGTGCGAGGCGCTTCGAAGACGCGCACCTCGCCCCGGCCCAGCGCACGCACCTTCCGCTCCAGGCCCGGCGAGCCGTGCACCACCAGCGCGCGGCGGGCCTCGCGCCATAGCGCCAGGTCCACCTCTCCGTCCCCCGCGTAGTCGAACTCGGCGTGCGCCTGCTTCAGCCGCGCCAGCTTGCGCGCGCCCGAGAGGTTCACCACCCCATCACTCGCGTACACCTCATCGAAGAGGCCCAGGTGGGCCGCCACCGTCTCGGCGATGCTCTGGTCCGCTGCCGTGGCCAGCACCAGCCGCCGGCCTTGCGCCTTCTCCTCGCGGAGATAGGTCAGCAGCGGCTCGCTGTACGGCAGTCGCGAGGCATCCAGCTTCACCCGGCGCCCCACCTCGGCCTTGAAGGCCGCCTTGCCCTTGAGCATCCACAGCGCCGCCAGCACCAGCAGCAGCGGGTTGCGCTTGAGCAGCACCAGCAGGCTCTCGTGCAGCGTGTCCGTGCGCACCAGCGTCCCGTCGAGGTCGACGACGAGCGGCACGTCCGAGGCCGAGGCCGGAATGGGTGAGGCGGAGGACACCATGAAGGAGCCAGAGGCTAGCGCAGCGAGGGCCGTGCGCACCTTTCCTTCGACGGGGGCGCGAGGCCCGCCGCCAGGGGAGCAGACATCCTCACTCCGGCTGGGCGAGGATCAGTGTCTGCAGCGGCAGGCGCCGGATGGGCTGGGTGCTGACGATGCGATAGCCCGCGTCGTCCAGGAAGCCCTCCACCTCGGCCGGGGTGTACGCCGCCGCCTTCGAGGTGAGGTAATAATGGAGGCCGATGAGCGCCGAGGCGCTGGGCTCTGTCTCCACCTCCTCGCGCAGGTACTCCAGGACAGCGAGCGTCCCCTTGGGCGCCAGCGCGGTGCGCACCCGGCGCAGCAGCGCCACGTTCTGCGCGGGCGACAGGTGGTGCACCACTTGGAACAGCAGCACCGCGTCGTACGGCCCGCCCAGCTCCGCCGTGAGGATGTTGCCCTCTCGGTGCGTCACCAGGTGCGACAGCCCCGCCGAGGCGATGATCTCCCGCCCCACGCGCACGCTGCCCTCCAGGTCCAGCACCGTCGCCTTCAACCCCCGGTGGCGCTGGCACAGCTCCGCCGCGTACCACCCGTGCGCCCCGCCCAGGTCCAACAGGTGCTTCGCCCCGCGCGGCAGCGAAATGGCCGAGGCCACCTCCGGCGCCGCCAGCCGCGCCAGCTGGTGCATGGCGTGGATGTAGTCCCTCCAGCGTGGATCTCCCGCGGCGAACTCGTGGATGTCCACCGACTTGCCGGTGCGCACCATCTCCTCGAGCTGACTCCACCACTCCCACTGGGCGTAGTTGAACTCGATGAAGCCGCCGATGTACTGCGGCGAGCGCGGATCCAGCCAGCGCCGCGCCCGCTCCTCCAGCCAGTAGCGCCCGCGCTTGCGCCTCACCACCTCGCAGGACACCAGGCCCTCCAGCAGCACCCGCGTGCCCTCGGGCGAGAGCTTCAAGCGCTCGGCCAGGGCCTCCGCCGTGGAGGGCCCCTCCGCGAGCGCCGCATACACCCCCAACCTCACCCCGGCCATCATCGTCCGGGAGCTCATCATCCCGAAGAAGACTTCCACCACCGGCATGGGAGCGAGGTTGAACCAGCCCGCCACGCGCTCCAGCAGGTTGTCCGCCTTGAAGCCAAGTCGCACTAACTCCTCCTCCTCCACACCGCCACCAGGCCCAGCCCCGTGAGCACCATCGCGGCCTCGGGGCCCAGCAGGCAGCCCACCCGCTCCGCCTCGCGGATGCCGGTGTACTTGCACTTGCCCTGGTCACAGGAGAAGCGAGCCGCGCAGTCGCTGCTGCTGCGGCAGTTCAAGGGCACCCGGCCCACCCCATCCTCTCCCTCGGGGTTGTCGCGATCGGCGCCGCCCTCGCCCGCCGAGGCATCCGGCGCCGAGGACACCCCTCCATCCTCCATCCTCCCACCGTCCTGGGCCCAGGCCAGGGCGGGTGCTCCCAGCCCCAGGCAGAGCAGCACGGCGACCAGGCAGCGACGGAGGGGGGGCGGAGCCAACATGGGGGGTGGAACCTATCCGCCCGGCGCTCGGGATGCACCCTCCGGGAGCACAGTTTCCTGATCCTGACCCCAGGTTTTGCTAGGTTACGCCCCCTGATGGCCCCGCGAATCCTCGTCGTCGACGACAACCAGGAGCTTCTGTCCCTGCTCACGCAGCTCTTCGAGGATGCCGGCTATGAGGTAACTGCTGCCAGCCGAGGCAGGCAGGCCGTCGATACGGCCAAGAACCAGCCCCCGGCCGCGGCGGTGATCGACATCCTCCTGCCGGACATGATGGGCTACCACCTGGCCGACTCGCTCCGGAAGGAGCAGCCCCAGCTCCCGCTCATCTTCATCACCGGTGTATTCAAGGGTGGGAAGCACGCCATTGAAGCGCGGCAGAAGTACGCGGCGGCGGGCTACTTCGAGAAGCCCTTCGAGGCCCAGAAGCTGCTGGAGGCCGTGGCCAAGTTGGTGCCGCCCGAGAAGAAGGCCCCCCCGGCCGCCAAGTCCCAGGACGCCTTCGAGGTGGAGCTGGACATCGATGTGGAGGAGGAGGGGCCGCAGGACGCCATGGAGCTCACCGGCCGCATCAAGGTGACCGGAGGCGGGAACCTGTCGGCGGAGATCCGCGGCGCCAACCTGACGGCCAGTCCGATGCAGAAGGGGCCGGTGACGGTGGTCCGGCCGCCGCAGCCGGGGCGGCCTCCGGATCCGGTGCCGGCGGGCTCGGGAGGGCCGGGCCAGCGCCGCGGCGAGCTGCGGGACAACCTGCCGTCGCTGATTACGGCGTTCTTCCTCTCGCGCGAGACGGGCGAGCTGGGCGTGCAGCGCGGCAAGGTGAAGAAAGTCGTCTACTTCGAGCACGGCACGCCGGTGTTCGCGCTGTCCAACCTGCTGTCGGACCGGTTCGGGCAGTTCCTGGTGCGGGTGGGCAAGATTCGGCCCGAGCAGTTGCAGGACGCGACGACGGTGGCCACGCAGACGCAGCGGCGCACGGGAGACGTGCTGGTGGAGCGCGGGCTGCTCAAGGACACCGAGCGGCTGTACTACGTGGGCCAGCAGGTGAAGGCCATCATCTACTCGCTCTTCTCGTGGGAAGACGGCACGTACGTGATGAGCTTCAAGGAGAAGGCCACGGCCGAGTCCATCAAGCTGGACTTGCACCCGGCCAACCTGATCGTCCGCGGGGTGAAGAAGCTCTACAAGCCGGAGCGTTTGCGTCGGCTGTTGCGGCCTGAGGATCGGCTGATTCCTGCGGTGGCGCCCTCGTACAACCTCAACGAGGTGGAGCTGGAGCGGTGGGAGGCGGAGCTGCTGCCGCGCATCGACGGCAACCGGACGGTGGCGGAGCTGCTGGCGTACGCGAACCGGCCCGAGCAGGTGGTGTACGGCTTCCTGGTGGCGATGATCTCGCTGGGCATCCTGGACCGGCGCGCGTAGAGGGCCGGGGCTCGCGAGCGTTCAGCCCTCCAGCAGGGCGCTGACCGTGGACGGCTCCTCCTTCTGCCAGAGCGCCAGGTTCAGCCATTCCTTCCCGAGCCGCGTGGTGTGCGAATCGTCGGGCCTGACGGTGAGCCAGGACGTGAGCTCGGCCCAGTCCGTGTCGGTGAGGGGCTTCCCGCTTCCTCGGGCTCGGCGATACAGCGCGAGGAGCGTGTCCGAGGGTGTGGCCACCAACTCGGCGAGGAGCTGCTCCAGCCATTCGGCCTTGGTGACCTTGGAGAGGTGCGCCAGCAGCTTCAGACGGAGCGACAGGTCATGAGACCCATCGCGGAGCAGGAACAGTTCCGTGTCCTTGAGCCTGGCCTTCTCGGGGGCAAAGCGCTTCAGCCACTGCTGGGTCACCTCGCGGACGTACCTACGGGGGACGAGGGCACCCAGCATCAACTTTGCAGCGCTCGAGGCGGAGAGTTCGGGGCGGTCGGCCAGTGCCAGCGACGTGTGGTCGGGGAGTTCCGAGCCACATCGGGACACGAAGTCGAGCAGCAGGGACGCCCGACGCTCTGGCTCGCAGCCGAGGCGCTCGAGCTCACCGAAGAGGGATGGCGCTTGCGTCGGCTCTCCAATCGTGTGGGACTGGAGACGCGCAATCAGGATCTCGATGAGCTCCGAGTGGGAGAGCCCCACTTGTTTCTCGAGGAACTCAACCTCTTTGGAGAGGGACAACGAGCCGAAGGGGCTGAGCGCTTCTTGGATGAGGAGTTCCCGGAGGTCCTTGTCCACTTGCCGGAGCTTCAGGAGTGCGTGCGCGAGCCGGTAGCGTTGATACGTGTAGAGCGCTGTGCATTCACGGAGGGCGGACTCCAGGACCGAGCCAATGCGCTCGTCCCTGCACCCCAGTTCGACTAGCCGGAGCCCCACGCGCGCCCGCTCGTGGAGGAGATACGAGCGGCTCACGTCGTCGCTCTCGAGCGAGGCGATGTCGATGTCCAGCGCGTGACGGAGGACTTCGATGCGCCGCTCCAGAGAGACTTCTCCCGCGGAACCCAGCTTGTCGAAGACAAGGAGGGCCGTGAAGCCATGGGGGAGGGGCAGCTCGTCGAGTGCCTCGCGGAGCCAGCCGCGGAACTCTTCGGACAGTTCCGCGTGTGGCTCTTCCTGCTTCTCTCCGAGTTCCATCTCAGGCTGATCGAACCAGTCTTTGAAGACTTCCACGGGAGAGAGCCACTGCTCGGGGTGAGCGAAAGCTCTCTCGACCAGGAGCGAAACGGCATCCCGGGTGATGGGCACATTCCTGTCGAGCAGGTGCATGAGGGCGGCGCGTCGCTCCGGCTCCTGTCTTCGTATCAGTGACCAGAGTTCAGGACGCCTGTTCAGCCAGGACATGAGACTCAGTTCGATGCGATCGAATGGCGGGAGTTCGGAGTGGTAGCGGGCGAGGACCTGTTCCGCCATCTTCGTCGAGAAGAAGCCGTGCTCTTCCACGAGGGCGATGAGCCGCTCGAGCTGATCGCTGGGGGCTGATCCCAGGCGGCGCTCGAGCGCCACACGGACCGCCTCGAGAGAGTCGTCCCTCGTAGAGAGGAACTTCACGGCACAGATGAACCGCTCCAGATCCTCGCCCTCGAGCCATGCGCCCAACCGCTCCAGCCCGAGGTCCGGCCACTGGTTGTAGACGGCGTACATCGCGATGAAGTCAATCCGCAGCCAATTCCAATCGAGGAGCAGCTTCACCATGAGGGGTGGCTCTTCCTGGAAATGGAAGGCGTGGCGGCTGGGATACCGGCAGACTTCGTTCAAGGTGGCAGCGGTGTCGTGCTCCCGCTGGTAGTCCTGAGCGGTGGAGTCGAGGCAAGCGAGCAGGGTTGCCTGAGCCTCTTGCTCGAGAAATCCGCATGCCAGCGAGAGGCGTGCCGCGTCCAGCCGGTCCGAAGGATCCGGAGAAGCGAGCACCCGCTCGATCGCGGGCTGGATCCACGTGTGGGCCTTCTCGGGACAGAGGAGGAGGAGTTTCGCGGCGGCCAGGAGCAGAAGTTTGGGGTTCTTTCCCGAGAGCGTCTCCCGCCACATGGAGATGGAAACCTCTGGGACATCTGAGTCGATGCGCAGGGCGAACCAGCTGAGTTCGTGCGGGTCGAGTTCGTGGAGAGCGATGGACCGGCTGGCCTTCAAGGCAAAGGGCCGCGTCTGGGAGCGGGCCAGTCCCATTGCGACGAGGCGCCGCAACCCATGTTGGGAGTACTCCGCCGCGCGCTTGAAGCGCTTCTGGAGCGCCCTCTGCAGCGGGACGTTCTCGTCGAACATCATGGAGTACAGCACGCCCTCGGCGAACTCAGCGGCCATCCCGGGTTGTTGCAGGGTGTCGAGCATGAACTCCATGCAGGCGGGATCCTTCTCCGCCACCTTGGTAACGGTGCGCTCCAGGACCTTCAGGTGGAGCTCTTCCTCCTTGGAGAGCGGGGAGGGCCGCTCCAGCGGAAGCGCCCGAAGGAATGTTGGGATGACCTCGGGTGCGAAGGAGAGTGCAGTCGCGAGTGCCCGCACGGACCGTTCATCTCCGGACCGTGCCGCGTCCTCCGCGGCCAGTACGGCGGCATGGGCATCGAGCTGGTTCCGCCCATGCAATTGGCTCAGCGTCTTCCGGCGGACCTCCAGATCCGCTGTATCGAGCAGCTCGCGGAGGATGGGCACCACCTTCGCCCGGCCTTGCGTCGCGCGGCTCAAGAACTCAACCGCATCGAACCGGGCCGCGTCCGGCACGCTGCGATCCGATGCACAGGCGTACCACCCGTCGAGTGGCTCCTGAGACAGCAGCCCCCGCGAGCCTCCAACGCCTTCATATACGCGCATGCGCACGACCGGGTCGGGAGAGCGCGCGCAGGACTGGAGGGTCGCGAGCGCGGTATCGCACAACTCACGGAAGTAGAGAGCCAGGTGCGCCCAGTGTGCCCGCGCCAGCTCCTCTTTGGAGCGCATGCCGCGTTGAAGCGCCTCATGGAACCTGGCGTCACGAGGCGCGATCCGGAGCATGAGGCTCCCGGCACAGATTCCCCGCTCCAGGTGCGGTCCCTCGCCGGGCGCAAGGCATCGCTGGAGCGTCTGGATGAAGGCGGGCCGCTCCTGAGCGATGGAGACCAGCAGGGACTCCAACTCCTCGCGGGGCCTGTCCCGGGCGGCAAGGGTCCGTTCCAGGATGCCCCTGGGCATGTCCTTGAAGAGGGCCGCCACGTCACCGACGATCTCGCGAGCAAAGCGCCCCAGGGTCGAGTCCTCGCTGATCCAGTCGAGGAGCGCTGTCTGGACAGCAACCTCGTCGGCGCAGGAGCGCACCACGGCCTTGGCCTCGTCCTCGCGGCGTAGGCTCGGCTTGCCTTCCAGCGTCCGCTTGAGGACGCGGGCCACATCCTCGTCCCACTGGCCTCCCACCGCGAGCAGACAGGCTGCGGACAGTTGCTCATCGATCCGGTGCCACACGTGGGCCTGCTCCCGAGAGTCTTCCTCCGAGGGAGGCGGCAGGCGCACGCATTCTCTCAGCTGTTCGAGGACCGGCGCGGGGGCCTGCTGCACCAGATGGCCCACCTCGGCGTGAGGAAACTTCTTCGAAGCGGCAAACCGGCCCAGCGTCTCGATGACGCCCTCCCGGTTCCAGTGGCCCGCGGCGGCGAGGCCGTAGGCGGCATGGAGCTTCAGCTCCTCGTTTCGGGATTGCTCCAGCCAACGCTCACATGCATTGCCCGCAGGGGGAACGTTCTCGGCTTCCGGAGCCACGAGGCGGGCCAGCCCGAGCTGTACAACCTCCAGCCCTTGATCTTCGACGCGCGCCAGGCGCTCCACGAGCGATGCCGGGAGCTGCGGCCGCGGGGTGTGCCGGGTCAGCTGGCCGAACTCCTCCCAGAGCGGAGAGGGCGGGGTGCTCTCGAGTAGCTCGGCCCAGGTGTTCCACACGCGGTGGACGATCTCGGGGCTGAAGCGGACACCATCCGCCAGGCAGGAGGAGACGGCGCGCAGTCCCGGGTGGCGCAGCCTGCCTGCTCCTACCGTGTCGCGGGCGAGCAATCCCTCAGCGAGTGCATCCATCTCCTTCTTGGGAGCGGTGAGCACGTATTTGAGTCGCGCGGCGGCAAACTGCAGCACCTTCGTCGTCAGTTTCTCGGCGCTCAGGAGCCGCTCCGCCGCTCCATGCCAGTGGAGCGTGAGAGCGCGTGCGGCGAGGTACTCGCCGAAGGTCGAGTGCCAGAACGAGATCGTCTCTTCCTGCCGGGTGACGAGGCCTCTCTCGATCGCGAAGCGGAGCGCGGTCTCTGGCTCCACGGAGGTCGCGGGCTTCCCCTCCGCGAGCGCGTCCCCGAGCAGGCCCAGCAGATACCCCTCCATGACGCCACCGCGCTGCTCCTGCTGAATGAGCGTGGACGAGACGGAGGTCCAGACTTTCAGGAGCTGCTCATCCGCCTCCTGGGCCTCACCTGGGCGCCACTCCACGAGGAGCGTCCGCATGAAGTTCTCGTACAAGAAGACCCGGTGTTTCGGGAGCCCCTCTGGATAGGCGCTCGTGAGTGTGCACAGCGTGAGCATGAGCGGATTGCTGGTCACCTCCTGCCACTCGTCTCGTTCCTGGATGGCGCGCAGCAAGGCCGAGGTACGTCGCCGCGCGCGCTCCACATCCTGCTCATCCCCTCGGCGGCGCGTCTCGACGAGGTGGTGCAGGCGCGACACGAGGGTGTGCTGCTGCCGCTCGTGCAGTGGCGCGAGCCGCGTGTAGCCCAAGCCTGGAATGCGAGGGGCGTAGCCAGTGGGGCGTGAGGTCGCCAGGATGCGCACCTCCGGGTATTCCCTGGCCAGCTCCGTCACCGCGTCGACGACGCGTCCGCGCTGTCTGTCGGGCACCTCGTCGAGCCCATCCAGGATGAGGAAGATCCGCCCTTTCATGAGCAGCGCGCCGAGACCGGCGACGAGCGCCGGGGAAGCATGCTGCTTGAGGAGTTCCTGTCGGATGCACTCCTCGAGGGCCCGCTCCTTCTGCGCGAGAGAGCTGCCCATCGTGCCGAGCGTGAGACGCACCGGCAGCAGTCCGCGCAGGGACATGATCGCCTGGCCCTCGTTTGGGTCATAGCGGTCATCCACCAGCAGCACACGGGCCCGATGTCCTGCGTCCCCCTCGGCACACGCCAGCAGCGCCAGGCGTGTGAGCACGCTCTTGCCAGCTCCTGGGTCCCCGATGATGACGAACCGCCGGGAACCGTGGAGCGATCGGGCGAAGGAGATCGGTCTGTTGTTGCGTCCTCCGTGGTGATCCCACCGCTGACGCTCGAGCCAGTCGAGCTCCCGCTCGAGCTTGCGGCGCCTGTCGGGTTCGAGCTCCTGTGAACTCAACTGGTGGCGGAGAAGGGCCTCCCGGCTGCCCTCTGCTTCGCTCGCGTCGTGCAGCGAGGGGGCTACCGCGAAGTCGAGCAGGTCGAGCTCCGTTTGATGCTCTCCCGGAGCGATGCCCACCAGGCCTCTCAGGTTGAGGCAGCGGATGCTCGGGTCCTCTTCGCGAGCCCGCTTGTACTGCGCCAGTGCCTCCTCCCGTGCACGGGGATCGGGAGCTTCCTGGGACGGAACCTCGGAGCGCGACGGCAGGTGCTCGCGCAAGAAGGCCAGGAGACACTCCGCAGCGGCCCGCGCGGCGGCAGGCTGGAAGGCTTTGCTCTTCGCGGGGTCGCCGAAGTCCGAAACCCCCTTCATGACGAGCATGTGCTCGATGCGGTGGAAGTGCACGAGCTCGCCAATGGTAGCGGCTTCCATATCCAGGCCGAGCAGTTGATCGTGCCTCTCGGAGAGCAGCTCGAAGACCTTTGGGACTCGGATCACCTTGTTGCCGGTGGCGATAGACCCCACGTGCACGTTGTACGTGGGGTGCTTGAAGCGCTCGGCGAGCAGCTTCCACTGAGGGCGGATGGGGTAGGAGAGCCCTCTGCCCCGGAAGTGGGTGACCGTTCGCTTCGAAGGGGCGCGCTTTTGTTCGAGCTTGCCGGACTCGTAGTCCCAAACCACGTCGGCGACGATCACATCGCCCAGCTGGACCTTGCCCTTGTACCCGGCGCACACGCCACACATGGCCAAGCACCGGGGAGAATAAGCACTCACGAGCGAACCGGCCGCGATGGCCGTTGCTTGAGGGCCCTTATTCGCCGCCTGGGTCACTGCGATGCGCAGACGCCCACCCTGGGCTGTCTGGAAATCGCAGAAGGCGACCTCCAATTGGGTCGGCCCCGTTTCCCGCTTCCAGGACGCCCCTGAACACGCTCCCGTGTGGACATCGAGGACGGCGTCGTACTCGACCTTGAGAGCGGTGATGATGAGGACGTCGACGCGCGGGGGCACCTCGGTGCCGTCATGCCGGTGCGAATCCCTGGTCTCCTGAGGCATGACGCGGACCAGTGTAGCAGAGCACTTGTCGCCTCCACAGGATGGCGCCGGTCTGGGCTCTCATGAGGGCTCGAGACCGGCGCATCAACTCCGGTGTGGCTACTTCCGGGCCGGCATGTGGACTGCGAACATGGCGCCCTGCGGATCCATGCACTGGGCGATCCTGTCGCCGCCCGGCACCTCCATGGGCCCGTTCAGCAACTTCCCGCCGCGCTTCTGGATGCGCGCCACGGTGGCGTCGATGTCATCGACGGTCACGTAGTACAGCCAGTACGGCGGCGTGTTCTGCTGCTTGGCGACGTTCGACATGCCGCCCATCGAGTTCTGGGAGTCGAGCCCGTACATCCAGTACTCGCCCATGTCCTCGCCCATGTCCATGGAGCGGGTGTTCTTCCAGCCAAAGAGCTCCGAGTAGAACTTCCACGCGGCCTTGTAGTCGGTGGTGTAGAGCTCGTGCCAACTGAAGAAGCCCGCTTTTTGCGGCGCGTCGGGTCCCGATTCCGTGGGCTTGAACACGGCGAAGGAGGCGCCCTGCGGATCCGCGAGGGTCGCGAAGCGGCCCACGGTCGGAATGTCCGTGGGAGGGTGGTGGACCTTGCCCCCGAGCTGCTCGGCCTTCTTCACCGTGGCGTCGACGTCGTCGGTCTCGATGTACGCCAGCCAGTGCGGGCGAGCGCCCATTTTTTTCGCCTCGTCGGGCAGCGCCATCATGCCGCCCACGGTCTGCTCGCCGACGGCCCACATCTCATAGCCGGCCTGCTCCCATCTCTGCGTCTTCCACCCGATGATCTCCGTGTAGAACGCCTTGGCTGCGGCGGCGTCGGTCGTCATCAGGTCGTACCAAACGAAGCGGCCCTTCTTGAGCGGCATGGTGCACCCCCGTCCTTCGAGAGGCGCGGGACCCTAGCAGATCGCCCACAACGTTGGGAACGTTCTGGATGACCTTCCAGGTAGTCCCCCAGGGCAATGAACTGTCAGGAACCGAGCGGGACACCTCGGACCCGGCAGGCCAGCGACGAGGCCGCGAGGAAGCCTTGGCTGAAGCCCTTGCGGAAGTGCTTGTAGAGCCAGCTCACGCCCGGCACGGCCGCGATCATGTCTCCGAAGCTCCACATCTCCTCGTGGGCATGGATGAGCGGCCGGATGTCCTGGCCCGGAGTGGGTGGGCTCTCCAGGGTGAAGTCGTAGACGAGGATCGTCCGGAGCGGATAGGTGTACAGCCAGCGCAGTTGCTTGAGGTTCATCACCCCATCGACGATGGCGCGGCTCTTCTGCAGGCCCGGCTCCAACTGGACGTTGAGCTGGGTGATGTCGAAGTCGAACGCGAACATGGCGTGGAAGCCGAACACCCCCAGCCGGTAGTCCTTGCGGCTCCCGCCTCGTTGCCAGGGATCGGTGAAGACGATGTCCTCGGCGATGAAGGGGAGCACCTCCTCATCCAGGACGTGGGCCGGGACGCGAGTGTCGTAGAGCAGCTCGGTCACTCGCCGGAAACGCGTCTCCAGCCTCTCGATGATGGCTCGATTCGTGTCACTCATACCGCGCTCAAGGGTAGGCATTGCCCCCGTTCCAGGGAAGCTGGCCTGGCCCTACAGCCGCGAGCCGATCCAGAAGACGCCGAGGGCTCCGGAGGACAGCGCCACGGCGCGGTGCACCCACGTGGCCAGCCTGGAGCCCAGGCGGGACATGCCCTCGGCGAAGAGCAGGCCGACGGCGCCCATGCCCAGGAGGATGCCCAGCGCGAAGCCAGGCAGGTAGCTCCAGGCGGCCAGGCTCATGCTGCCGCCCATGAGCAGCGGGGGCAGCGCCAGCAGCAGCGAGCGCACGCCGCTGACGGCCATGAGGGCTCCGGCGGCGGTGCTCACCGAGGCGTGGGCGTGCGAGTGGGGATCCTCGGTGTGGCCCGGCAGGTGCGGGTGGCCGTGGCGCAGGCTGTTGGGGAAGAGCAGCGCGGTGATGGCCAACGCCACGAGCACGCCTCCACCAAAGACTTCAGCCCAGCGCTCGAAGGCCTCGGACAGGCCCACGCCGAGCAGCAGGCAGACCGCGGCAAACGCTCCCAGCACGGCGGCATGCCCACAGGCGAAGCGCAGCGCCGTCAGCAACGCGGCTCGGCGCCGGCCCTCGCCCAGGGTGTTGAGCGTGGCCATGGCGGCACAGTGGTCGGGGCCCACCGCATGGAGCAGGCCCTGGCCGAGACCGACGAGGAGTGCGAAGAAGACGGGAGACACGGGTCATGCACCCTAGCCGCATGGAGTGCGCGTGGCCAGCATGGGAGAGACCATGGTTTCCAATTCTTGGCAGCGACGGTGGGCCGCCCTGGGGTGCCTGCTGGGGTTGCTGGTGTTTCCGGGCTGTGACAAGGGGCCGGAGCAGCTTGCCAAGGCCGAGGCCCGGTACTCGGACCTCATCCAGCGGGGGGTTCCGCCCACGGACCCGGCCTGGGATGAGGTGATTGCCGCCTTCGAGGCCATTCCGAGGGACTCGAAGGCTTGGGCCGAGGCGGACCGGCGGCTGGCCGCTGTCCGGGGACTGCGCAGCCCTCTGCCGCCCCGGCCGCTGGCGACCCCGGGGGAGATAGGGGAGGGCCGGGAGGAGGTGGTGACTCAGCGCGCCGAGTGCGAGAAGCTCGCGAGAGAGCTGGGGCGGGCGACGGAGGCGCGGCGCGAGCAGGTGCGGAAATCGCTCGATGCCTGCCGGGAGAAGCTGGTCCGTCTGGAGGCGACGTCGCACCCCGCCGGTGAGGGGGGCGATGAGCACGGCCCGGGCGACGCGGGGCCCTGAGGGGCGCAGCTTGGGGAGGCAGTGGCGGAGGCAACCTGTAAAGTAGTGCTTGCGTGGGTGGAGTCCTGGAGTTAGCAGAGGCGCATGCCCAACCCTCAAACAGGCAGTCAGGCGCCCGACTTCCAGCTTCAGGACCACTCCGGGCGGACGGTGTCGCTCTCGCAGTTCGCGGGGAAGAACGTCGTCCTCTACTTCTATCCGAAGGACGACACCCCGGGGTGTACGGTGGAGGCGTGCAACTTCCGCGACGAGCACTCGGCGCTGGAGAAGGCGGGAGCGGTGGTGTTGGGGGTGTCTCCGGACGATGCGAAGAGCCACCAGAAGTTCGCCACGAAGTTCAGCCTGCCGTTCCCGCTGCTGACGGACACGGAGCACAAGGTGGCGGAGGCGTACGGTGCGTGGGGCGAGAAGTCGAACTACGGCCGCAAGTACATGGGCATCATCCGTTCCACGTTCCTCATTGATCCGCAGGGGAAGTTGAAGCACGTGTGGCCCAAGGTGAAGGTGGCTGGCCACGTGGAGGATGTGCTCTCTGTGCTGAAGGGCGGCTCGGCCCCCGAGTCCGAGGCGGCGCCTGCCCCGGCGAAGAAGGTGGCGGCGAAGAAGGCTGCGGCCAAGAGCGCGCCTGAGAAGAAGCCTGTGGCGAAGAAGGCCCCCGCGAAGAAGGCCACGACCCGGCGGAGCTGAGCCCTTCGTATTCACCTCTGCTTGTGTGTCGAGCAGAGGGCTGCACCTCCATGACAGTTTGAGATGGCTTGGACGCTGGGCTGTGATCTGGCGTGTGGGGAGGGGTGTGGCTTGCGAGTGAGCTTCTGCGGTGTCATATTTTGGTCATGCAACCAAGTTTGGCGGACACCGCAGCGGTGGTGCGTGAGGTAGCAAGCGTCCGGACAGACCTGCCGTGCTTCCTGCTACGCGGCGTCTTCTCCCGAGAGGAGTGCGCGCGGATCATCCAGGAAGCGGAAGGCACGGGTTTCCGCGCCACGGGTGGCGACTACCCGCCCTCCTACCGCGACAACGATCGGCTGGTTCGTGATGACGCGACTCTGGCCGAAGCTGTCTTCGCTCGGATCCGTGCGTTCCTGCCCGAGCGCATCGTGGATTCCTCGGGAGCAGCCTGGCGCCTGCATGGCCTCAATCCGCGCTTCCGCTACTGCCGCTATCGCGGAGGCCAGCGCTTCTGCATCCACCGTGATGGTGCCCATGCGACCGGTCCTGAGGTGCGCTCACACCTGACGTGCATGCTCTACCTCAACGACCGCTCGGAGTTCTCCGGCGGAGCCACCCGTTACTATGCCGAGCGCTCCGAAGGTTCAGAGCTGCTGGGAGTGGTGAGGCCCGAAGCTGGCACCCTGATCGTCTTCGACCACGAACTCTGGCACGACGGAGAAGCCGTCTCTTCGGGCACCAAGTACGTCATGCGCACCGATGTCCTCTATGCGCGCGAGACCCTCGCGCACGAGGACTCCGCGAAAGTGCTCACAGGCCACCAAGGCTATGTTTGGAGTGTGCTGGCCCGCCGCGATGGGAGCCTGGCCACGGCCTCTCGCGATGGAACCATCCGGTTATGGCGCTGCTCGGGGGGCACGTGGCGGTCCGTGGCCGTGCTCACGGGCCACACGGCTTCCGTTGTCGCTCTGGCGGAAGATGCTCGGGGCCGACTGTGGAGTGCCTCTCGGGATCGCACGGTGCGCCTCTGGGAAGGTGGAGGCTCTCGCATCATCGGATGCCACGAGGGAGCCGTCCTTTGCCTTGCGCCGCTCCCCGATGGAGGCATGGCGAGTGGTGGCGCCGATCGAGTCATCCGCTTGTGGTCTCCCGAAGGTGGTCCCCAGGGCGCTCTGCATGGGCACACCGGTTGGGTCTGGGCTGTCATCCCGCTCGGTTCAGCTCTGCTCGCATCCGCCTCCGAGGACGGAACCGTCCGCTTGTGGCACACCGCGAGTCACCGTGAAGCCGCAGCCCCCACCCAGGTCGGTGCGCCGGTTCGCGCGCTCACTGCCGCGTCCTCCGAGACGCTCATCTCCGGTCAAGCCACAGGCGAGCTCACGGAGTGGCTCCTCACCTCAATGCCCCAGCTCACCCTCCACGCTCGGGTCACCCATCGCGTGCATACAGGATCCGTCTGCGCCATCACTCCGCTGCGCGATGGCCGGGTGGCCAGCGGAGGCGAGGACGACGGCATCCACATCACCCGCCTCCCGGACTTCACCTGCTCTGCCTCCTACCAACACGAGGGCTTCGTTCGCAGCCTGGCGGCGCTGCCCGAAGGCCGGCTTGCGAGTGCCTCCTACGACACAACCGTTCGCTTGTGGAACGTCGAGCCAGACGCGCACTGAGCCGTTCGCGCGCCGGCTTCACAGTCCAGGCGCCGGAGCAGGCGCGGAGGAGAACCGCAGCTCCGAGCCCTCCAACTCCACCTGGTCCACGTAGCACCAGCCCCAGTCCTCCCCTGGCTCCATGGAGCGCATGAGAGGATGTCCAGTCTGCTGGAAGTGCTCGGTCGCGTGCCTCTGAGGCGAGGAGTCGCAACACCCCACGTGGCCACATAGGAGGCACATCCGCAGGTGGACCCAGCGCCCTCCACTGCGCAGGCACTCCTCGCAGCCTTGCCGCGTACGCGGTGTCACTTCCGTCAGGGCGTCCAGATGGGTGCACTCGGGGATGTTGCGCATGGCCATCGCTCCTGGGCGCGCACGGTCTCTCACTGCGTGCACCCTGATCTCAAGAGTTAGTCACGAGACACTCCGCGTGGCTGCCTGTCTGCACGGCCGCTCGAAGAAGCGAACGGATCGCCGCGAGCCCGGCTCCCTGCCTGCTCCCCCCTGTGACGATCCCAGGAAGTCACCACCATGAGAGTGCGACAGCGCGTGAGAGAGCTGCTTGCCGGGGGCTGACCATGCTGCAGGACTCTATCGACACCACGCTGTTCTCCTCCTCTCCGCCCGAAGTGCTCGAAGAGGTGAAGCGCGAAGGACGCATCCGTGCCCTTCCACCCGGGGAGATCCTCTTCGCCGAGGGCCAGCAGGATGCCGACATCTTCGTCGTGCTCGCGGGCGAGGTCCGTCTCTTCCGGCGCTCGGACAAGGACGAGGAACTGCTCGCCGTCCACCGGCGCGGAGAGTTCGTCGGGGAAATCTCCCTCCTCTCAGGAGGACCCGCCACTGCCACCGCTCGCACGGTGGGGACGGCGCGGGTGTTACAGCTCAGGGTGGACACCCTCAGGCGCATGGTGGCCGACAACACGCCCTTGGCGAAGTTCGTCCTGCAGACCCTGGTGGCGCGGCGCCAGGACGTGGAGGCGCAGATCCGTCAGCAGGAGAAGCTGGCCGCGCTGGGGCGCATGGCGGCGAGCCTCGCGCATGAGCTGAACAACCCCGCCGCGGCGGCACGTCGGGCGGCCGAGCAGCTCCGGGAAGAGTGTCTGTCCGCCCAACAACGCGCGCTTGCCCAGGATCGCCGCCTCACGGAGTCCCAGCGCAAGGCGCTCATGGAGTTGCTCCAAGCCGTCCGCGTGGCGCCTCTCCAGACCATGGATGCGATGGCCCGGAGCGACCTGGAGGACGATCTGCTCGAGTGGCTGGGCGATCACGGCATGCGGCAGGCCTACTCACGCGCGTCCATCTTCGTGAGCTCGGGCTTGGACCTGCCGCACCTGGAGGAACTCGGAGCCACGCTGGAGGGACCGGCGCTCCAGGCCGGGCTGGGGTGGCTCGAGAACACGCTCTCGCTGGCGCAGCTCGCGGACGTCGTGGAGGCCAGCACCGAGCGCATCACCTCGCTCATCTCCTCCGTCCGGCAGTACACGTATATGGATCCGGATGCGCTTCAGGAGGTGGATGTGCACAGCGGGCTCGAGGCGACGCTGGCCATGTTCACCCACCGCTTGCGCGGCGCCGTGACGGTGACGCGGGACTACGACACCTCGCTGCCCAAGCTGTGGGCCCACGGTGGCGAGCTCACCCAGGTATGGACCAACCTCATCGAGAACGCCCTGGACTCCATGAAGGACCGAGGCTCCCTCCAGGTGAGCACCTGTCGGCGCGGAGACGAAGTGCACGTGGAGATCTCCGATGATGGCCCTGGCATCCCCCCGGAGGTACAGGCGCGCATCTGGGAGCCCTTCTTCACCACCAAGCCTCAGGGGCAGGGCACGGGGCTGGGACTGGACATCGCGCTGCGCATCATCGAGCGCAGGCATGGGGGGCGCCTTCGCCTGCTCGTGTCGAAGCCGGGGGAGACCCGCTTCCGGGTGGAGCTACCACTCAAGCCGGAGCTCCCCCACTGAAGGCTGCCTGCCCGCTGCGGGAGCAGCCTGACTCACGGTGCGTTCCCCTCTCGGTGGGTGGTGGGGACGGTGAAGGGTGCTCATCCCTTGAGGCAGAGAGGGGCTCGTGTGCCCCTCGGGGAGTGGGCATGAGGCAGAGCGGCTTTCGAGTGTGGAAGGTGTTCGGAGGTCTGGCGGCGGTGGCCCTGTTGAGCTCGGCGTGTGGCTACCTTCCGATGACCGGAGGGAAGCGGCCGGATGATCCGCCTCAGCGATTCTGGGGGAACGCGGAGCACCACAAACCTCCGGACTTCTACAGCAAGTTCCAGTACTCGCCGGACCGGGGCTACAACGGCACCATCCGCGACCTCGGCTCGAGCATCGATCCGCGCACGCCCGAGAAGGCGGGTGCCTTCGGCAAGTCCCGCATGCTGGATGTGACGGGCCGGCCCGCGCCGGAATCTCCCTCGCTGTCGGGGTACGGCGGCAGCGGGTCCGCGGGTTACGAGCACAGCCCGGAACAGTGACGCTGGCAGCGCTACGCCACCACCTCGGTGGGATCCTTGCCGGCGAAGCTGCTGGCCAGCCCGGTGGCGAGCGCCAGGTGCTCGGCATTGCCCAGCGTGGCGACCCGATCCTCGGGCGGATGGGCGAACCGGGCCTCGAGCCGTGAGAGCCGGCGGTGGGCCTCGGTGATGCGCTCGCGAGGCAGGCGGCCGGACTCCACCGCCTTCACCAGGGCCTCGATGGCCCGCCGCTGCACGTCCGCGCGGTGGCACACCAGGAACAGGTCCACGCCGGCCAAGGTGCCCTGCACCGCGGCCTCCTCCACCGAGTAGTGGTCGGCGATGGCCTTCATCTCCAGGTCATCGCTCACGAGCACGCCGTCGAAGCCCAGCTCCTGGCGCAGCAGGCCGTGGAGCACCTTGTGGCTCATGGTGGCGGGCACGCCGGGCTCGATGGCATCGAACAGCACATGCGCCGTCATCAGCGAGGCGAGCCCAGCCTTCCCGAAGGCGCGGAAGGGCACCAGCTCCACGCGGCGCAGGCGCTCCAAATCATGCGCCAGCCGGGGCAGCGTGAGGTGGCTGTCCGTGGTGGTGTCTCCGTGGCCGGGGAAGTGCTTGCCGCAGGAGGCTACGCCCTCGGCCTCCAGCCCGCGCCCGAGCGCCGCACCGAGCCGCGCCACCCTCTCCGCGTCCCGGCCGAAGCTGCGGTCGCCGATGACGGGGTTGGCGGGGTTGGTATCCACATCGAGCACGGGCGCGAAGTCCCAATCGAAGCCCACGGCGCGCAGCTCGTACGCGAGAAGCCGCCCGACGCGCTCGGCGAGGCCCTCATCTCCGCGCTGCCCCAACTCGCGCATCGAGGGCAGGGTGGTGAACGGCGCACCGCGCAGCCGGGCCACGCGCCCACCCTCCTGGTCCACCGAGAGGATGAAGGGCCGGCCCGCGCGCGTCTTGATGTCCCGGCACAGGGCTGCGGTCTCCTGCGCGGAGCCGACGTTCCTCTTGAAGAGGATGGCGCCGAAGATGCCGTCATCCATCAGCGCGGCAAAGTCGGAGTCGATGCGAGGGCCGGGGAAGCCCACCATGAAGAGGCGGGCGCAGTCGCGGTAGAGGGCGGAGGCGTTCGTCACGGCCCTACCTTACCTGCGTCCCCACGGCCCTCCCAGGAAGGAAGCGGGCTGCCCGGGCCGAGTGCTTGCCGGGCAACCGTTGCGAGCGTTCAGCTTCCAGCGCCCATCGTGGCGATCTCGATGAGCAGCGGCCCCGGCGCGTGGCAGTAGAACCTCAAGCCGCCGCGCATGTCGGCCAGCGGGGAGACCCTCTCCACGCCGCCCTGCGTGAAGCGCTCGTGGGCCTCACGCACGGCCTGCTCCGATTCCAGGTGGAAGCCGATGTGGAAGTCTTGGGGGTAGTCCGTGGGGCTGTCCTTGCGGAACTTGCTGATGACCAGCAGGAAGCCGCTCTCGTCCCGGAGGATGGACATGGCGTCCTTCCCCTTGGTGGCTTCGACGCGGAAGCCGAGGAATTTCTCGAAGAAGTCACGGGTGCTGCTCACGTCCGAGACGAGGAGATCCAGGTGATTCAGTCGCATGGGGTCCTTCCAGAGGTGTGAGAAGTGAAGCGGTCCAGGGGACCGGCCGTGTCTCGGAAGGGCTGCGTCTGAGGCGAGGAACAAGGCACCTGCATGAACAACCCACCCGAGAGCCCTGCGTGAAGGCGCAGGGATGCCGTGTCGTGGGTTCTCGCGCAGCGCGCGGAGCAGAGCTTCCCGCTGGGAAGGGACCGGGCTCACCGAAACCAGTCCTGCCTTTTCCGACCCCTCTAATCTAGCTCTGGAATCCCCGGAAGTCCAGAGGATTGTCTGTCCAGTGGGCGACGAAAGCCGGACCCCGGGTGAAGAAGCCCCCTCCTGGAAGGCGGGCGAGGATCTGCCTCCCGGCCGACCGGCCTTTCCACCGTGGGAGGTAGGAAGCATGGAACCTTGGGAGCCTCCCCCAGGAACCGGGTCCACGTGGTACACAACGGGTTCCTATGCACGCAGCGCTCGAAGTCCTCCTCGCGGATGGCGTGATTGATGAGGTTGTCGCCCGCCTCAAGAGTGGCAAAGAGGCGGACGTCTACATCGTCACGCATGGTGGCCAGTACGTGGCGGCGAAGATCTACAAGGAGCGCACCCAGCGCAACTTCAAGAACAACGCCGGCTACAAAGAGGGCCGGCTGGTGCGCAACAGCCGCACGCGCCGCGCGATGGAGAAGGGCAGCCGCTTCGGCCAGGAGGCCGAGGAAGAGGCGTGGAAGACAGCTGAGTCCGAGGTGCTCGGCAAGCTGCACACCGCGGGGGTGCGAGTGCCCGCGCCCGTGATGTTCTACGAGGGCGTGCTCCTGATGGAGCTGGTGGTGGACGCCGAGGGCCAGCCCGCGCCGCGCCTGGTGGACGCGCTGCTCACGCCGGAGCTCGCCAACGAGCTCTACCGGGATCTCCGGCAGCAGGCGGTGAAGGTGCTCTGCTGCGATCTCATCCACGGAGACCTGAGCGCCTACAACATCCTGCTGGGCGCCAACGGGCCCACGATCATCGACTTCCCGCAGACGGTGGCCGCGGCGGCCAACAACCGCGCGGAGTTCTTCTTCCGGCGGGACCTGGACAATCTGCGCCTGTTCTTCGCCGGGTATGACCCCAGCCTCCAGGGGCGCGGGGGCGATGCGGCGGAGATCTGGAAGGCCTACGTGCGCCGCGAGCTGACGCCGGACTTCGAGCCCAGCGGCCGCTTCGTGCCTGATGCGCGAGGGCCTCGGGCGGGAGGGCGTCCCGGAGGCAGGTCTCACGGAGAGGGCGGCCGATCCTCCCCTCCCCGCGAGCGGCAGTACGCTCCGGTGCAGGAAGCTCCCGCGGCCGCGGCTCCCGAGGTGGAGGACGAGTTCGCGCTGCTGCGCCAGGGCGGAGGCGAGCGGCCCAAGGTCGCCCAGCTCGCGCGGAACGGGCGGGGCGGGGATCGCTCGCACCGGGGAGGCCCAGGCGGTGGACCTCGCGGCGGTGGTCACTCCGGACGCCCGAGTGGAGGCGGCAGATCAGGCCCTCCGCAGGGGAAGCGTCCTCCTCACGCGGGAGGAGGGCACGGTTCCCATCGCGGAGGACCTCCTCGGAGTGGCGCTCCCATCCAGCAAGGTGGACAGCCGGCCCGCGAGGGACAGGCGCCGCGCGATGCGAATGCTCCGCAGGGCGGGCCGCCTCCGCAGAACGGGGGCCATCCCCGGCATGGCGGACGCCCTCCGCACGGCAGGAACCCCCGGCACGGTGGAAACGCTCCGCAGGCGGGCCACGCCCAGTCAGCGGCCGGTGGGCAGTCGCCGAGAGGTGGAGATCGCCCCGCACGTGCGCACGACTCCCGCCCACCCCGAGGCCCACGTTCCGAGGGCGCTCCTCGCAACAGCGAGGGGCAGGGGTCTCATGGAGGCCGCCCGCAGCGCCAGGGTGGCTCGCCGAGGCGAGGGGCCGGTCCCGTGGTCACCTATGTGTCGCGGAACGCGGGAGCCTCCAGTGGTGGCTCCCCCGAGGAGTCCTGAGCCGCGAGGGTCCCGCCGTCAGGCCGAGGGATTCGAGGGCGCCTCCTCGCGTGGCTTCCGAGGAAGCACCACCGTGAACGTGGCCCCCTGTCCTGGCGTGCTGTCGACCTGGATGCGCCCTCCCATCGCCTCCACGATGGTGCGGGTGATGTAGAGGCCGAGTCCCAGGCCTCCATAGTGCCGCTCGGACACGGCGCGTTCGAAGCGCTCGAAGATGCGGGAGAGGTTCTCGGGCGCGATGCCGATGCCCTCATCCTTCACGCGCAGGATGGAGTGGCCCATGTCCGTTTCGAGCTGGATGCGGATGGGCTTCCCCGCGCCGTACTTGATGGCGTTGTCCACGAGGTTGGTGATGACCTGCTCCAGGCGGAGCCGGTCCCAGGTGCCGAGGACGGACTCCGGGGCCTCCAGCACGAGCGTCGAGCCAACCCGGGCCGCCTCGGGTTCGTGGCGTCCCGTGACTTCGCGCGTGAGCACTCCCAGGTCCATCTCCTCGAACTCCAGGCGGAGCCTCCCGCCGGCAATCCGGGCCACGTCCAGCAGATCACTCACGAGCTCGGAGAGCTTCTTCACCTGCCGTGAGCCGACGGTGATGTAGTCCTCCACGGCCTTGCGGAAGGGAGACTCGGGCTGCCGCCGGGCCTCTCGGCCGAGCATCTGCAGTTTCAGGCTCAGCGGAGTGAGGGGCGTCTTCAGCTCGTGGCTCGCGATGGAGAGGAACTCGTCGCGCAGGCGGATGGCCTCCTGGGCGCTCCGGTACAGGAGCGCGTTCTCCACGGAGAGGGCGGCGCGCCGCGCGAGCTCCTCCAACAACTCCAACTCCACCTCCGTGTAGCGCCGGCCAGAGCGGGAGGTGACGAAGCTGAGCACCCCCAGCGAGCGCCCGCGCACCACCAGGGGCGCCGCGATGAACGAGAGCGGACGGGCGCTGGCCAGCACCTGAGCGAACTCCTCGGTCTGCGAGCTCTCCCGGAGGAACTCGGGAGTGAGGATCGGGATGAGGAACGAGTGGCCTTGTTGGAACGCCAGGAGGATCGGGGACTGGGAGCTGAGCCCGCCGGTCGTCGTCCGCAGTTGCTGCACCTGGAGGGCCCGCTCGGAATCCTCGGGCGAGGCGCACACGGTGGCCACTCGCTGCAGGGTTCCATCCGGCTGGGCCAGATCGATCACACACCAGTCCGCGAGCATGGGCACGGCGAGCCGCGCCACGTTGCTCAAGGTGGACTCGTAGTCCAGGGACGAGGCCAGCACGGCGCTCGCCTCGGAGAGGAAGCGCGCGTTCGCCTCCGCGCGCCGCAGCTCCTCTTCGACGCGGCGATGCTCGGTCCTGGCGCGCACGAGGTCCGTGACGTCGAAGCCGAAGGTGGCGACGCCGTCGATCTGACCCCTCGCGTTCCGCGTGGGCTGGTAGACGAAGCTGATGAAGAACTCGCGCTCGGTCCCGTCCTGCAGGGAGATCTTCACGGGCATCTCCTGGGCGTGGAAGGGCTCGCCCGTCGCGTAGACGCGATCGAGCAGCGCGACGAACCCCTGGTCCGCCGCCTCGGGGATGGCCTCGCGCAGCGGCTTGCCCAGCACCTGCCGGTGGCCCAGCGCCTCGTCGTTCAGGGGGTTGGACAGGGTGTAGATGTGGTCCGGTCCGTGGAACAGGGCGACGTGGGCGGGCGCATGGATGAACAGCTCCCTCAGGCGGGCTCGCTCGGCCTCTGCATCGAGCCGGGCCTGGCGCTCGCGCAACAGCAACTCGGTCCGCTCGGCGTTCGTTTGCCTCAGCTTCACGTTCAGCCGGGTGATGGCGGTGGCAATCGCCGCGAAGAGGATCAGCGAGGCTCCGACGTCCTCCTGAAACTTGAAGGAGTGGAAGGGCGGGAGGAAGTAGTAGTCGACAGCCAGCAGCGACAGTCCGACGGAGAGCAGCCCCGGGCCACCGCCTCCCCACCAGCCGGACAGCATCACCGCTCCGAAGAACAGGATGAACGGTGTGGGGTGGATGAGCTTGCCGAGGAGTTGCTGGAGGAGCAGTGCCGCCAGGGTGCTCAGGACGGCCATGCCATAGCGAGCCAGCGGCGATTCAGAGAAGCGGCGGAGACGCGCGAGCCGGGGCGCGGACGCCGGCGAGGGAGCTGGAGCTGAAAGTTCGCGCGTCGGCACCAGAGGGAACTCCACGCGGGGGCATAACACCTCGGCTCTCCCTGGAGGACCGGCATTTTGCCCGTGCTACGGATTCTCAACGTCTGCCGGGCGGGGCTTCTGGGAGTCCGCGAGTCCGCGTCCTACTTCCGCAGCAGCGTGCCTTCGAAGAAGAAGGCGGCGCACGCGGCGACGATGAGCCACGTCCACAAGGGAACCTTGGGACGCTCGGCGTCGCTGCTGGAGGCCTTCACTGTCTCCTCGCCGAAGTAGGCGGTGAGCGTGTCGGAGGGGAGGCGGGTGAGATCGCTCTCGGCCGGGTCCAGCGTCACCGGGAAGTCGAGTGCCTGGAGCGGCTTGCCGTCAGCGGCCAGCACGGCATGCAGGCCCGGCTCGAGCAGGGGACCCACCACCACCGTTCCATCCTGCTGCGCCTTCACCGGTAGCTCCGTCCCATCCGGAGCGCGCACCCCAGAGAGGGTCTGTCCCACTTCGGGCCGCAGCGTCACGGATTCGCCCACCCGGACCCGCTGCTCCTCGCGCTCCTCCAGCGAGCCGGTGAGGTACGCGGCGAAGCGCTGCATCAGCGGCAGGAAGCTGGTGCGGATGGCGAAGTCGCTCCAGTCCCGGTCCACGGTGCTGGTGAAGAGCGCCACGCGCCCCTTGCCTCGCCGGGCGACGGCGACTGCCGGTGCGCCATCCTCATAGGTGGCCAGCACCTGGCTGCTTCCGGAGGCGCCGGGGCTGTCCGCCTCCAGCAGCATGTACCGGTAGAAGCGGGCGCCCACCAGGCCCTCTTCGGCGCGGCCGGTGAAGGGAGAGAAGAGCGGGTGCTCCACCTGCACCTGTGCCAGCTTCGCCGCCTTCGAGTCCGCGTCGGGGTCCTCTCGCTCCACGCTGGTGCGTACGTCACGCAGCGCCCGAGGCAGCAGCGGGCCGAGTGCCTTGTTGTACGCCATCGGATCCACCCGGTCGCCCATGCTCACGAAGAGGCCTCCGCCCGCGTTGACGAAGGCGGCCAGCCGCTCCGCGTCCTCCTTGCTCGGGGCGGGGACGTTGAGCAGCAGCACCAGGTCATAAGCGGAGAAGTCCTCACGCAGGCCCGCATCCGTGTCGCGCATGGAGGCCTCCACGGGCGAGCCAGGGGCGGACAGGGCGGCTTCGACGAAGAAGGCCTCGTCCCGGTAGCGCGTGGCATGGGGCGAGCCGTTGACGAGCAGGGCCTTGAGCGCGCGCGGCACCGGCAGCACGAAGGGGCGCGCGTCGTCGTCCGGCAGCGCATCTGGCGCGAGCGTCACCGCGCCCTCCACGGTGCCACCCTGGGGGAAGCGCACCGTGAGCGTCTTCTGCGCGGTGCCGTTGGCGGGCACGTCCACGAAGCCCTTGGCCAGGGTGGACTCGCCCACGCGCACCGCGGCCTCGAGGTCCTTCACCGCCTCGGGGTTGTAGTTCTTCACCGTGAAGGTGAACTGGAAGGCGCGAGGCCCGGCCTGGAGCGCAGGCTCCACCTTGAGATCCACCAGCGCGTGGTTGGGTAGCGCCTCACGGCCCGAAGCCGCGTCTCGCAGCACCACCTCCGGCCGCACCAGCTTGCCGGTGGGGTCCTTCACAGTGGGAGCGGGGGCTTCCAATCGGAAGGCTGCGGCCGTCATGTCCGAGATGAGCACCAGCCGCTTGCCCGGGGTGGGGTTCTCCTCGAGCGCTCGGGCCGCCATGTCCATGCAGCGCGAGAGGTCCGCGACGCCATAGGTGGGGCGGGCCTCGTCGATGATGGCCCGCAGCCGCGTGCGATCGAACCCGAGCGGCGGAGGCGCGGCGGGCGTGGCCGTGCACACCAGCACGGTGGAGGGCTCGTCGGCCTGCAAATCCTTGAGCGCGTCGCGAGCCTCATCCCGTCCGCGCTCGAAGAGCGAGGTGCCATCCGTCCACCGCATGGAGAGCGAGGCATCCAACACGACAGCCGTGGCCGCCGGACCCTTGGCCACCGCGGCGGCCTGCGCGTCCTGCCGCAGCTCGGGCCGGGCGAGCGCGATGGGGATGGCCAGGAGGATGAGGGTGCGCAGCGCGTACAGCAGCAGCCGCTTGAGCTTGAGCCGGCTGGCCGTGCGCTTCTGGCTGCGCAGCACGAAGGCCATGGGCGGGAACGGGTGGGGCCGAGGCCGCCGCCGGTCGAACAGGTGCACCAGCAGGGGGATGAGCGCCCCAAGCGTGCCCCAGAGCATCAACGGGTTGCCGAACGTCACCGCCGCCTCCCGCGCCGTGCCAGGAAGCGCAGCAGCACCTCATCCAGCCGTTCGTCGGTTCGCACCAGCTCGTAGTCCACGTCCGCCTCGGCGCAGGCCGCCTTCACACTCGCGAGGAAGGCACCGAACTCCTCCAGGTAGCTCTCTTTGATCTCGCGCGGGTTCACCTCGATGCGGGCGTCCCCCTCCATGTCGAGGAAGAGGGTCGGATCATCGAAGGGGAAGGTCAGCTCCGCGGGATCCACCACATGGAAGAGGACCACATCGTTCTTGCGCTGGCGCAGGGCGAGGATGCGCTTGAGGGCGTCCTGGCGATCATCCAGCAGGTCCGAGAGGACGACCACGGTGGAGCGGCGCGGGAGCACCTCGGCCAGGTGGTCCGCCACGCCGGCCAGATCCGTGGAGCCTTGGGGCTGGGTGTGCTCCAGCGCATCCAGCAGCACATTGAGGTGTCCGGCGGAGGCTCGCGGCGGCACATCCTGGAAGGCATCGCCCGCCATGACGGCCAGGCCCGCGGCGTCCTGCTGGCGCACCAGCAGGTA
This sequence comes from Hyalangium versicolor, assembly GCF_020103695.1. Classification (GTDB taxonomy): domain Bacteria; phylum Myxococcota; class Myxococcia; order Myxococcales; family Myxococcaceae; genus Hyalangium; species Hyalangium versicolor. The sequence goes on along the minus strand of NZ_JAHXBF010000002.1, from coordinate 611,723 downwards.
GCACAGCGCACCGGCGAGGATGGTGGACACCTCGAGCTTGGAGAGCGCCCCGCTGCGGTAGCCCATGGAGGCGGACGCATCCACCACCATCACCGAGCGCAGGTTCGTCTCATGCTCGAAGCGCTTGATGTAGTACTTGTCGAACTTGCCGTAGGCCTTCCAGTCCAGGTGGCGCAGCTCGTCGCCGGGCGCGTACTCCTTGTGTTCGGCGAACTCCACGCTCTGGCCCTGGTGGGGGCTCTTGTGGAGACCGGACAGCACGCCCTCCATGACCGCGCGGGCGCGCAGCTTCACTCCTTGCAGGCGGGACAGCGTCTGGGCGTCGAGCAGCGCCATGAGCGTGGGCGGCTATCCCTTCACCGTGGCGACGAGCTGATCCACCAGCTTCACGGAGGTGATGCCTTCGCTCTCGGCGGTGAAGTTGGGCAGGACGCGGTGGCGCAGCACGGGGCGAGCCAGCGCCTTCACATCCTCCACGGTGGCCACGAAGCGCCCGGAGAGGATGGCGCGGGCCTTGGCCGCGAGCACCAAGTACTGGCTGGCACGCGGACCGGCTCCCCAGGACACGTTCTTCGCCACGAAGTCGGGCACACCCGGCTCCTTGGGACGCGTGTGGCGCACCAGCTCCACGGCGTAGCGAACGACATGATCCGGCACGGGGACGCGGCGCACCAGCTCCTGCAGCGCGAGGATGCGCTGGGGCGAGAGGATCTTCTCCAACTTCGGCTGGGCTCCGCCGGTGGTGCTCTTGACGATCTGCACCTCTTCCTCGGCGGTGGGGTAGCCCACGTCCACGAGGAACATGAAGCGGTCCAGCTGGGCCTCGGGCAGTGGGTAGGTACCCTCCTGCTCGATGGGGTTCTGCGTGGCGAACACCAGGAAGGGCAGGTCCAGCGGATAGGTACGGCCGCCCGCGGTGATGCGGTACTCCTGCATGGCCTGGAGCAGCGCCGCCTGCGTCTTGGGCGGGGTGCGGTTCACCTCGTCCGCGAGGATGATGTTGGCGAACAGCGGGCCCTGCACGAAGCGGAACGCGCGGTGCCCGGTGGCCTTGTCCTCCTCGAGGATGTCCGTGCCGGTGATGTCCGAGGGCATCAGGTCCGGCGTGAACTGGATGCGGTTGAAGGAGAGGTTGAGGACGTCCGCCAGCGTGGAGATGAGCAGCGTCTTGGCCAGACCGGGCACGCCCACGAAGAGACAGTGGCCTCGGCTGAAGAGCGAGATGAGCAGGTGCTCGACGACGTCCCGCTGACCGACGACGCGCTTCTCGATCTGCTCGACGATCTGCGCCCGGGCCAGGGCGAGCTCCTCGACGGCGCGCAGGTCCTCGGTGGGGAGGGACTCTGGCGCGGTGTTGGGGGTGGGGGCGGCACTTTCCATAAGTCGGTTCTCTTAACCGGGGTAGGGCTCGGGAACCATCGGTTTCCGCAGCCTCCGTCCACGGCGGACGTGGACGGGGAACCCCCCAGGAAGGCTCGTATTCCGACCGTTCAGCCGGGCGGGGGCCCCGGGTATTCCGAGCCTGGGTGTCTACCCTCCGAGGGGAGGGGGCAGGGCATGCCGAGCCTGGAGTGTGCCACGGGACAGACTGCTTACGTTCAAGGGTCCCATCTTCCAGGGTGGCTTGCGGAGGGTCGGAGGGACGGGGGCTGGAGCGTGCATGAGGCGTGAGACAGGTGGAAGAGGCCGCTGGGCGGCGTGGCTCTCGATGGCGACTCTGGTGCTGGGGGCGGCGGCCTGCGGGGGTGAGGCACCCACGCCCACCCCCGAGGAGCCAGGTGGTCCATCAGGACCCATGGTGCCGGCTCCCAAGCCGGAGACGCCCGAGTCCCTTCCTCCCGAGCAGGTACCCGAGGACCCCACGCCCCCCGAGCAGCCTCCCGAGCAGACGACGCCTCCCGCGCCCGAGCCCTGGTCCTACCAGTTGGGCGGGCCGCAGGATGACACGGGGTGGGACGTGGCGGTGGATGGAGCGGGCCACGTGTTGTGGGTGTGGGCGTCCACGCTGCGCGAGGACGAGGATCGCGATCCGGTGGAAGGACAGCAGCGCGTGCTGACGCTCTCGCGGTACACGGCGGAGGGCGAGCCTGAGTGGACCCGCGAGTTCCCACGAGCTCGGATCTCGGAGCCGCGCGTCGGGGCTTCAGGGGACGGCGCGGTGTACCTGATGGGCAACGCGTTCCTGTACCCGGTGGATCTGGGCCTGGGAGCCGCGGAGGACGGCTTCCTGGTGCGTTTCTCCTCGGCGGGCGAGCCCGAGTGGCAGCGGCGCGTGGGCCAGAAGGTGCACGGCCTCACGGTGGGGGCTGCAGGCGAGGTGCTCGTCTCCGGCGAGGAGTGGACGGAGGATGCGCACGTGCCACTGCTCACGGTCTACGAGGCGGACGGCCGTGTGCGCTGGACGAGGACTCTCGATGGCGCTGCGGAGGGCAGCGAGTTCCGAGCGGTGGCGCTGACGCCGCAGGGGCGCATGGTTCTCACGGGGACGATCGAGGGCGTGCTGGAGCTGGATGATCAGCGGTTCGGGACGGAGGGCACGCGGAGCCTCGCCGTCATCGCGTTCGAGCCGGATGGGACGCTGGCGTGGGGACACGTGCTGAGCGGCGTGGACGGCCGCGTCACCGACATCACCGCGAGGGCGGATGGCTCGGTGGCGGCGGCGGGTGAGAGCCAGGGCGCGATGAGCTGGGATGGCACCACGTTGCCGGATGGCGGGCCGTTCCTGCTCACCATGGATGCCCAAGGGAGCGGATGGCTGCGGCGGCCGGGCTGCGATGCCCTGGGGCTCGTGCCCTCGCTGTCGGTGGGAGGCTCGGGCCAGGTGATGGTGGCCTGCGGAAGCAGGCTCACTTCCTTTGCTTCGGATGGGACTCTTCAGGGGGAGCGGGTGCTCAACCCCGAGTCCTGCGAAGGCGGTGCGTGCACGCTCACGAGCACGGCGATGACCGCGGGAGCGGGAGGCAGCTGGCTGGTGACGGGGTACCAGCGTGACGGCGTGACGACTCACGACTGGAACCAGGAGGCCTTCCTGCGCCTCCTGGTTCCTTGAACAACGCTCGGCCTTCAGGGACTCAGACCGCGGGAGAGGCCCCGATGGGCTCGGGGATGCCGCGGATGCGGTGACCGAACCGGGTGCGGATGGCCGCGCCGAAGGCGACCAGCGTGGCCAGCGTCATGGCCAGCGGGCCGATGGCGGGGATGGAGCCCACGGCCAGCAGGATGAGCAGACCCAGCGCCAGCACCGCCGCCTGTGTCTTGCGTCCGCGCAGCACTGGCACCCTCAGGCCAATCTCGCTGGCCAGCACCGACAGGCCCAGCGCCGCGACGATGGGCACCGCCAGCCACAGCGCCACCACCACGGGGATGCCGATGAGGGTGATGGCCAGCACCACGGTGATGGGGATCAGCGCGATGAAGCCCACCAGCCCCGTGAGCCCGCTCTTGACGGGCTGGCGGGTGATCTCCGTGGACAGCTCCTTCATGCGGGCCGGGAAGAAGAGCTGCCCGAGGAAGCCCAGGCCGAACAGCGCGGCGAACCGGAGGATGAACCCCACGAGCCCTCCGCCCACCGAGGAATCTTCATGCTCCTCGTGCCCCGCGTCGTGCGTCACCATGGGCTCCTCCGCGCGCTCCTGCTTCTGGAACTCCTGCTTCAGGCTGTTCGCGACCTCGCCGGCCACCATGGCGCCGATGTGCCCACCGCCGAAGGACTCGGTGCTGCCCTCCACCGACGCGCCCTCTTCGCGGATGACCGTGCCACCGATGGCCGAGACGTCTCCCTCCACGGAGGCGCCCTCGTGCAGGATGACGTTGCCGCCGAACGCGTTCGCGTCTCCCTCCACGGTGCCGTAGATGTCCAGGTTTCCGCCGAAGGCGACCGCATCCTCCTCCACGTGGCCCTTCACCGTGAGGTTGCCGCCGTAGACGACGGCGTTGTCCACCGAGTCGCCCTCGCGCACCTCCAGCGACTGCCCACGGGCCACCACATCCTGATCCTCGCGGTTCCGGTGGTGGGTCTTGCGCATCTCCGCGCGGACCCGGTGCTGGATCTCTCTCGCGTCCCCGTCATCGTCCGAACTCAGCGGCATCGAGGGCATGGACGGCATCGAGGGCATGGACGGCATCGAGGGCATGGACGGCATCGAGGGCATGGACGGAACTGCACTCGCGGCCTGCTCCGCCACGGTCTGGGGCCGGAGCGTGAAGATGGAACCATCCTGGTCCAGACGCAGCGAGTAGGTGCGAGCCACGGTGCGCAGGGCCTGCTCGGCGGAGATGCCCTTCAGGTGCACCTCCACCACGGTGTCCATCTCTCCGGTGGCCAGGAGGTTGAGGCCTCCCTCCTCGGCGATGCGCTTGACCGCGTCCCGGAGCGAGCCTCGGAAGTTCACGTCGACCGTCTTCACCGAAGGTGCGGCGGAGGGTGACTCAGCGGAAGGGGACGGGTTCTGCTGGGCGAGCACCACGGGCGCACCGAGCAGCAGGGCAGGCAGCAGGAGGCGGGAGGCAATCTTCATAGGGCACCTGGACGAGTTCCCCAGCCCTCGGCTCCCGGAGACCCGGGCAGGCGGCCGAACTGGAGGAGCGAGAGCGTTCGCTTCCTGTCCTACGGGGCGCATTTCTCCCTATTGCGCTTGGCATTCTCGGAAAGACGTGTCACACGGCAGGTACCGCACGCTCAACGGGTGCGGCATCCGGCGCAATTTCAAGAAGCCGGACGAGAAAGAAGAGAAGAAAGTAAATGGCAACCGGTACCGTGAAGTGGTTCAACGACGCGAAGGGCTTTGGGTTCATCATGCAGGACGGCGGGGGTGAGGACCTCTTCTGCCACCACACTGCGATCCAGACCCAGGGCTTCCGTACGCTGCAGGAAGGTCAGAAGGTCGAGTTCGACGTCGCCCGTGGCCCCAAGGGCCTGCAGGCGCAGAACGTTCGTCCGGTCTAGTTCCCGCGTCTAGACCTCACAACAGGCTCGGTCCCCTTGGGGAGACCGGGCCTGTTTTCTTTTGGGAGCACGGCGGCCTTCTGCTGCCGCCACGCTCGACGCCCTGCGTCAAGTGCCGATGAGCAGGGTCGTGTAGGTGACGCTGGCGTTGTCGATGCGGTAGGTGGTCGCCAGGCCCGCGTTCTCCCGGACCCGGAAGCGCAGCCGCACCGTCTTGCCTTGGTACGCCGTCAGGTTCACGGTGCGCCGCTGGTAGCCCTTGAAGGTCTCACCGCCGCTGATGTCCGTGTTGGCGGGGATGGTTTCGAGCACCTCCCACGCGCCGGACGGGAGCACCTGCACTTCTATCTGAAGGGTGTCGGTGCCGCCGGAGTTGTCCTCGGTGGTGTCGATGTCGAGCCGGTAGCTGAGGCGGGCGCTCAGGAGATCCGTCGGCAGGCCGATGATCTGGCTGAGGGAGCTGTCGTGCACGACCCCCTGTCCTCCGAGCCGGCCGTAGCGCGTGCCGAGGAAGGCCCGGGAGACGCCCTCGCTGTCGGTCCCCACGGAGACGGAGCCGCTGAGCACCCAGGACGCGGTGCCCGCCTCGAAGTCACCGTTGGCCAGCACCTGCTTCGCGCCCTTCAGCGTCAGCGGAACGGAGGCGGACTGCCCGACAACCGTTCCGGCGTTGTCATACACGCGGGCCACGACGGACGTGTTCCCGGTGGGCCAGTCCTTGATGGACGCGAGGGCAGTGAACGCCGGGCCGCTGAGGCTGGCGGCCTTCACCACGCCACCCACCACGTACTCGACGCGATGGATCCGCTCGGGTGCATAGCCGCTGAGCCCTTCGAACTCGAAGCGCAGGGTCTGCTCGTCCTCGTGCAGCACGAGGCTCGGGGGATTGACGATGACCGGCGCGGAGTAGGTGAGGCTGACGTTGTCGACGCTGTAGTCCTCGCCGCCCGTCGCCGCGTTGGACACGAAGCGCAACTGCACGGTGTGGCCTCGGAACGCGGCCAGGTTGAACTGTCCGCGCCGGTAGTGGCGGCCTGCGGTGAAGTACTTCACGTCGTCCCGCGCATAGGAGGCCAGGTTCGTGACCGTGCCGGTGTTCAGATCCTTCACCGAGACCGACAGCAGGCCTGCATCCGTCGCATCGGGCTCGACGCGCACCCGGTAGCTCAGCGGTGCGGACGTCGCATCGGCGGGGATGGTGACGCTCTGCGTCAGGCTGTCACTGGCGCTGAAGACCGCGTTCCACGATCCCATGAAGGGCACCGGTCGTTTACCAGCCTGCTTGCCGATGACGCCGGAGGTGGCGGTCCAACCAGTGGCGCCGGACTCGAACCGTCCGTTGGTCAGCAACTGGTTTGCACCGACGAGGATGAGCGGCAGCGACGTGTTCGCCGTCTTGAGCTTGCGGTCCACCGCGGTCACGGACACCGGGCGCGAGCCCAGGCTCAGCGTGCTGATGTCGAGGTAGGCCTCGTGCGGAGAGAAGGTGGAGCTCTGCTGGAACGCGCCGATCTTGAAGTCCGTGCGGATGACGCCCGTGTCATCAGAGACCGAGGAGACGACGAACACCGTGCCCTCGCCCTCGTCCACGGCCTCCAGGTGGGCGTCGAGGATCTCCGGCGCCGAGATATCGGTTGCCAACTGCCCCACGCCGACAGCACCGAAGGCATCCTTCACGGCGTTGTGGACGCGGGAGCCCTCTCCATAGATCTGCTTCGCGGCCGCCAGGTAGGCCGCGCGCAGCTGGGTGAAGTCCGGATCCTCTGGCAGGTAGGCGGTGGTCGCCAGGAACCACAGCTCGCCGGCGCGATCCGCGCTGATGCCCGCCATGCCATTCGGCAGGTAGCTGCTGTACAGCGTGGAGGCCGTATCGCTGACCGCGCCGTGTGCCAGGAAGACGAAGGCGTGGCCGTAGAGCGTGCCAATCACGTGCACGGGTTCCTGGGCGATGGTCGATTTGAAGTACCGGATCCCGTACCGGGTTTCGCCCTGGCTGTTCTTCTCGCGATAGTGCTCGGGGTCGACCATGCGTGAGCGCCAGTTCCAGCTCGCTCGGGTGTCCGGGATGAGGAAGCCCAGGCCCTGGTGGCCATACGTATAGAACTCGACCAGCGAGCCCATGACGTCGCCATGGCCTTCGTTGAGGCCTCCGGCGATGGAGCCGTCCGACGAGCCCAGTTCGTATAGCCACAGGCCATGGCCCAGCTCATGTCCCACGACGTCGAGCTGCGTATGGGGCGGGGTGTTCTTCCCGTCGGGACCGGAGCCGTCCAGGCCGTCGCCGAAGAAGGGTTGCTTCCAGTAGTTGCTCCAGTGGGCATCGCTGTAGTTGTGCCCGTAGTGGACCCGGGCGTTGACCGGGGAGTTCTTGCCGTCCAGGCCCTTGCGGCCGAACACATTGCGCAGCAGATCCCACGAGCGCTCGACGCCGTAGGCCACATCCACGGCCGCCGTCTCTCCGCGCGCGCTGGTGGTGCTGGTGCCGTCCTCGAACTCGAGGCCATCACCCCACTCGTTGTCCGGTCCCCAGTACAGGAAGGAGTCCTCTGCCTTGCCGCTGGTCCCGTTCCTCAGGTCCCGGATCGAGTTGTTTCCTCGATAGGGATCGTACAGCTCGTGGCGGACGGCGCTGGTGTTGTAGCGGGTGCTGAGGTCGACATCCCCGTGGTGCTGCGAGTGGCCCAAGCTCGTAACGGGTTGTCCCGCGCCGCTCTGGTCCCTGCGCTGGGCCAGGATGCGGCCCGTCGTCGCGTCGATGATGACCCGGAGCGGCTCTTGCGCGAGAGCAGGACTCTCTGACTCGGCACTGCTGCCGCCCTCTGGCGTCGTGTCATCCAGGGAGTACGTGTCGGCGGCGCGCGATGGAGAAGGGGCGGGGATCTCTCCCGTGGGAGGGGGCTCTGGCGGAGCCTCCGGCTCGTCGGGCGCTTCCACCGCGACCTGCGCGACGTAGACGAGGCGATACCCGGTGACGTCCCGGAACATCTGATCGCTGTTGGTGATGCCTCCGGCGGCGTCGGGCTCGAAGCGCAGCACCTCGATGGGCTGGATGGCCAGCTCCACCTGGGTCGTGAGCGCCGCGCCCGGGACAGCCCCGAAGGCCTGCTCGGCGATGGTGCGGGCCTGGGCCTCTGGGACGGTGGGGGTGGTGGCCATCGAGAGGCCTGGCGCGAGGTAGGGCGTGTTCGTTGCGCTTGCTGCATCGCGGTGGGCGATGAGGCCCACGCCCATCACGCGCAGGCCTTGGTGGTATTGGCGGAAGCGGAAGTGGGCTGTCCCATAGGGATCGATCTGGGCCTCCGTGAGCTTCAGCTCGTCATTGGGTCCGAGGCCCAGGCGGGTACGTCCGCTGTTGAGCTCCTCCGTCACCTGCTTGGCCTGGAGTTCCAGTGTCTGCTCAAGCCGGTCCCGCTCGGCGGGAGTGAGCTTGGGGCGCAGTGGGGCGTCCGTATCGATGGGGTCAGGCGTGGTGGCGGTGGGTGTGGAGGTGGCGGCGCGGCCGGTGTGGCTCATGCCCAGCATGCACGAGAGCGTCAGCAACACGCCTCCCGTCCGAAGCGCCCTGTGGGGGCGCCGGTGGGGTTTCCTGGTGGTCAAGTGGGTCTCCTCCCGCTTCGCGGCGGGGTCTGGTGGAACGAGGCTCTCGAGAGCCTTCACCTGTCCAGACGCACCTGCCGCGAAGAGTTCCCGAGGATTTTTCGTGGGTGCCCGCGGAGGAGGATGCGCTTCGATGCCCCGGAGCTCGAGGACTCCGGGGCGAGGCGTGGGCGTCTGCTACCGCCGCGTGGGAGGCGGAGGCGCGCGGCCCACCTGGTGCAGACCCTCCGCGGTGTCGAGCGCGAGATCGCCGAAGGTGTTCCACCGCTCGATCTGCTGGTCACCTTGGGGGACGCCTCCGCCGGGCGGCGGGTCCGCCACATCTCCGTTGCACGTGGGAAAGTACCGGCCCGTGATGGGCAGGGGATCGGTGTTGGAGGAGCCCACGGTGGGAGCCTCCTCCTCAGAGAGCACGATGATGGGGGCGGTGTACACCGTGACAGGCACACCGATGCCATAGGCAGCGCCCAGGAAGCGCGGCGTGAGCGCTCCGTCCAGCCCGCGCAGCAGGAACACCACGGTATGGGTGTAGGCATCCACGCCCGCCGCCCAGAATCGCCCGTTGTCCTGGCAATAGCTCACCACCAGGTGGGTGTAGCCGCTCAAGGGCAAGGACGAAGTGGGGGTGTAGTCCCGGATTGGAGGGAGCGGCGCGGACAGCGCGCTGCGCGTGGTTCCCAATTCCTCGGTGTCTGGTCCGGCGACACAGCTAATGGCTCCCCAGATGGCCAGGCTCATGAACAGCAGCAGCTTTCTCATGGTTGATCTCCCCTTCTCATTCGAAGGCCAGCACGGCGCGCACCCACTCGGAGCCGCCGCGCTTCAGCCACTCCACACGCTCATCGCGCAGCGCCAACGCCACGGGCTGGCCTGACTGGATGCGGGCGCGCACGGCCTCGAAGAAGCGCGCGGCCTGCGCGTCCGGGACATCCACAGTGGCTGCCAGCACCGCGCGGGCTCCGGCTTCCAGGAAGGCCACCGGCAGGCTGAAGGGCTCGTGGGGCGCGGGCCCCGTGTACGCCGCGCGGCATGCGGCGAGGATGACCAGGGGCGCGCCCTCCAGGTGCCGGGCTCGGACTTCGCCCGCGGTCAGCGCGTAGCGCCCATCTGACTCTGGTGCCAGCACCAGCAGCGAGGCGTCCGAGACGTCCGGGTTGATCAGCCCATGCGCGTGGATCTCCACCTCGGTCGCACGAGTCATCGCTTCGATGACGTGGCTCGGTGTCGCCGCGGCGCCGGAGAGGAGGATCCCTCCCGGTGGCGGCGCTCCCCAGACGCCGAGCGGCGCGAGCGACAAGGCGGGAGGGGGTTCCACGTCGGCCACCACGAGGCGGCGCGGGGGCAGCGCGGTGGGTGCCGTGGGCGAGGGGTGGGGCAGGAAGTAGCTCCAGGCGATCTCCGGGGGCAGCAGCCCGGCCCGCCCATGCAGCGGTGGCCGAGCCACCACCACCACGCGCTCACAGGCCCGCAGGGGACGGAGCATCTCTTCGGGGATCAGCCCCTCGACGCTCTCCAACGGTTGGGTCCGACTGGCGTCATAGTGCCCGCGGAGCTGTCCATCCTGCCCGCGTGCGAGGAGCAGCGTGCGTTCGTCATCCACCGTGGCGCTCAGGACGCAGCGCTCCGGCAGGGGACCACCGAACTCTTCGGAGACGAGTTCGAGGGCCCGGTCGAACTCCTGGGCCTTCCCCGCCGCGAGCATCAAAGAGGTGTAGCTGTAGGCTCGTGCCTTGCGGGCCGCGACATTCCAGTGAGGGAGCTGCCTGGCCTCCGAGATGGCCCGGTGGAGCAGGGTCTCTCCCGCGGCACGGTCCTGCTCGATGAGGAAGCGCCCCTCGATGTGAGTGAGGAGTGCGAGCTGTCCGGCCTCCATGCGTCCGGAACGGCGAAGCGCTGACAGGCCCTGCGTCAGCCGCTCGGCGTCTTGGGGAGCAGGATGCATGCGGGCCAGTTCTGCCAGCACCAGCGCTCCATTGGAGGTCAACGCTCCGGGGCACTGGAGCGCCGTGTTCATGTCCTGGCGTGCTGCCTCGATCTCCAGCGCGTTGAGGTGCGCCGAGGCGCTGTTCGCGAAGACGAAGTTCCGCAGCTCACAGTCCTTGGGTTCGCGGGCCAGGACTTCCTGCAGGTATGCATGGGCCAGCGAGTGCTGCCGACGGAAGCGGGAGCTCTGTGCCAGCTCGAGCAGTGCCTGGATTTCGAGCGACCAGGCCTTGTCCTTGCGGGCCCACTGCCAGGAGGCCTGGGCATGCTGAGCCGCCTCCGCCGGCCGGTGGAGCTGGAGGTACAGCGTGGCCAGCTCCCGCTCGACTTGCGCGCAGCGGTAGGCCACCGGGCTCTTCTCGCAGAGTTTTACCGCGGAGAGCAGTCGCTGTTCCGCCTGGAGCAGCTCTCCGCGTTCCACCAGGGCCTTGGCGTGCTCGTGCTCCGAGAGAAGGAGGAACCACGGATCGCGCGTGGTTGTTGCCAGGCGTTCGTACTCTTCGAGGTGGGCGGCCACCGCCTTGGCATGCAGCAGTGCACCCAGGAGCAGGTCCTCCTCTCGTGCGGCCCTCAGCCGATCGAGGAACGCCGGGACTCCACCCGGCACGGGCTCCCGGCGAGCCAGGTGCGCGTAGTTCTCCGCCAGGGGAGCGCGGCGGTTCAGGTCTCTTGCCTCGGTCTGGCGCACGGCATCCCGCAGCACCGTGCCGCCATCGAGTGCATCCAGCGCCTCGGCCACGGAGAACAGCGCTCGGACCTGCTCCACCGTGCGCGCTGTGCGGAGCGCGTCATAGAGGTAGAGCCGGAACACGCCGGGATGGCGCTGGACCTCGTCCGTGGAGGGCACGGCGGTGTGCGCCATCATCGCGGCTCCGGCCGAGAGAGCACCTTGCCAACCCTCACGCTCCCGTTTGCTCCGGTCTCGCAGCTCCCCCGCACGGCGCCGGGCCTCGTCTGCCCAGCCTGGCTCGTTGAGGACGGCGACGGCCTCGAACTGCTCCGCCGCCGCCAGCTCCAGGCCCAGCTGTGCCAGCGCCAGCGCTCGGTTCCACATCGCCTGCGCGTGCTGAGGTGTCCTCGTCAGCACTCCGTCCAGCCGCCGCAGGGCCTCGGGCACGTCGCCGCGCAGCAGGTCCACCCCGGCCCGGTCTGTCTCTACGTCCGGAGAGTCTCCGGCACGCGCGAGGTACGCGGCAGCCGACTCCGCATCCTTGCGCAGGAGGTACACCGCGGCGATGCCCCGCATGTCTCCCGCCTCCTCCAGTTTGGCCATCTCCTGGAGCGGAGCCGGAGCCTGGGGGGCCGAGTGTTCCGAGCGCATCGTCTCGTAGGGCCGCCAGATGTCCGCACCGGGGTAGCTCGAGCGCAGCTCGATCGATCGCGTGGGAGCCCCCATCATCCACAGCAGCTCCGCTCGCGGGCCGTCCGGGCGGGGCAGCACGAGCAGGAGCGCTGCGGAGACCATCGCCGTGGCCAGCACCGCCAGCCCACCATTCCGGGCGTACCGGTTCCATCGGGGCCGGAAGGCCCGGGAGCGCTTGTCCGCGGGGGCCGAAGGACTCACGGGCTCGGGCGAGGAGTGGTCCTGCGCCAGCGCCTTGAGCTGGAGCAGCCGATCCAGTTCCTCCTGGCACGCGGCGCAGGTGGCCAGGTGGAGCCGAACCTTCTGGGCCTCCTCGGGCGAGAGCTGTCCGTCCACGAGCGCGTGGACCCGCTGGCATGCTTCAGTCACGAGCCACCTCCGCTTCGCCTCCCATCAATGGGGCGAGCAACTCCCGCAGGCGTTGCCGGGCGCGGACCAGCCGCGTTCCAACCGTGGGGCGGGCAATCTGGAGCTGGCGGGAGATCTCCTCATAGGAGCGGCCCTCCAACTCGTGCATCTCGTAAACGCGACGGAAGTCCTCTTTCAGCCCGCCGAGCGCCGAGCTGAATTGAGCGGAGGTGATGGTGGCCCACGCGGGCTCGGGACCCGGCTCTGGCGCGGGGCAGGACTCCGCCACTTCGGGCTCCAGCGGGCCCTCGCGCTCGGCTCGAGCCCTCAGACGGCGGCAGCGGTCAAGGAAGAGGTTGCGGAGGATGGTGAACAGCCATGCGCGGAGGCGCTCCTCGGAGGGAGGCAGCTCCGCGCTGCGCAGCGCTCGCTCGAAGGTATCCTGGACGAGATCCCTCGCATCCGTCGGGTCCCCGCACAGGTTGCGGGCCACCTCGAGCAGCCCCGGTTCATACGTGGGGAGCAGCTGCTCCAGGCGGAGCTGTACCCCGTCGCCGCGCGCCTGCACGGGAGCGCTCGTTCGGGCGTCACGCTCTTGCTGTCTCTGCCGCTGAGTCAAGCATCGCCATCCATCGTTGGCCTTCACCCGTCCAGACGCACCCGCCGGAAATAGTTCCCGAGGATTTTGGACGGATTTTCCGCCACCTCCTTCACCCGTCGGTGGGGAGCTGCAGCGGCTCGATGCGGGAGAAGGCGTCGAGGATTGCGCGGGTGATGATGTTGCGGCCGGTGAGCAGTCCGCTGACATGGCCTCCGCTCAGGTAGCGCAGCTCCGCGCCGCGCCAGTGTTGCAGCACCCGCAGGGTGGAGGCGGAAGGAACGAAACCATCCTCACGTGCGGCAAGGAGGATGGCGCGGCGGGGATTCGGGAGCGTAGGAACCTGGGGGATGGAGAGCCGCTCGAGCAGCTCGGCCAGCCGCTGGCGCGCCGCCTCCGCGCCGCCACACGTTCGTCCCAAGGTCTCCCAGTCGGGAAGGGCGGACAGCACCCCCTGCGTGAACACGGGAGCCGCTGAGTGCGCAGCGGCCATGGGGATGACGGCCGCCGGCAGCGGGAAGAAGCACGCGGCATACGCGGCCATGCTGCCTCCCATGCTGTAGCCAGCGATGCCCACCTTGGGATGGCCTCGCGCCAGCAGCCAGCCCATCAGCGCCACCGCCTCCACCGCGGTGGCCCGGAACATCAGCAGCAGATCCGCCACCGTGCGCAGCGCCTCGCCCTGCTGTTCCGGAGGGCGGCGCGACCCGTAGTAGGGATTCTCCAGCAGCAGCGCTCCCAGCCCCTGGGAGACGACGCGCCGGGCCAGGAACCGCCGCTGGCCGTAGCCATGGTCCCCCGAGGAAGCCAGGAAGACGCAGACCGGAGGCAGTGCCGTCTCCTCCTTCAAAGGAAGCAGCAACTGGAAGCGAGCCTCGGCACAGGACGTAGGGAGAGGTCCCACCGCTGCGGGGCTGGCGAAGCGCCCCTCCTGAACCCGCATCCCCCACTGCCGCCGGGAGGCGCTCAGCGTCACCTCATGCAGCTCCGGCAGGGCGAAACCCTGGGGCCCCTCGGACAGCCGCTCCAGCAGGGCCTGTGAACCCCACCCTTCCGAAAAGAAGCGAGGCCGACGAGTGACCAGCCTCGCGGCGAGCGAGTCCATCCAATGCATGGGGGAGTCCCTGGGGCGCTTTCACCTCAGGAGGGTGAGCCGCCGCTCCAGTCCCTGGGGTAATACCTACCCTGGGACTCTGTTTGCTACAAAGTAAGATTCAGCGCTTGAGTCGCGCACGAGGATCACTTCACCCGAAACAGCGTACATCCCGAAGATTGTTGAGGAAAACGGCGCTCCCCCTTTTCGGGATCCAAATCGGCACCATCTGTTCAAGACTGAGAGAAACTCTATCTGGGTCACGCCCACCCCATCGTTTGTGAGACTTCCAGCGATAGTGGCCTGATATTCAGGGGTCCGTCTGCCCCTTGGGAAAGAGTCACAAAAGACCCCCTGTGTCTTTTGAGACCCTGCATTCCAAGGAGGGCCAATGAGGGATGGGCGCCTGCATTCGAGCCTGCCATCGCCCCTGGAATATCCGCTCAGGCTGGAATTCCATTTTTCCGCGTTCATTCCGAGTTCCAAGAGGGCAAGAAAAGGGGTGGGCTGGCTCGCGAGCTGTGAGAGGCTGAGTCGCCCGGGCGGCTCCCAGTGCGTGACGCGCTGCTGCAATGCGCGTTCTCGCAGGGGGGCACGGTGATTGCTAGCTCAATCCTCACCGCGCCGGCCCGCGCGTTCAGCCGCACGCCGTTCGACATCATCGACTTCTCGGAGGGCACCATGCGCCGTATCGCCATTATCGGATCAGGTCAGGCAGGACTCCTTACGGCGCACGCGCTGCTCAAGGCCGGCTATCAGGTGACGCTGTACTCGGACCGGACCCCAGAGCAGTGGCTGCACGAGAGCAAGCCCACCGGCTCCGCCACCCGCTTCGATCTCTCGCTGCAGTTCGAGTACGAGCTGGGGCTGAAGTCCTGGGAGAACGACGCACCCTGGGGCGATGGCACGCACATGACGCTCTGCCCGGTGCCGGGCAACCGGATGCTGACGCTGGCGGGCCGTCTGCGCCGCCCCTTCCTCGCCATTGATCTCCGGATGCAGAGCCACGCGTGGATGCACGAGCTCACCGAGCGCGGTGGCAACGTCGTCATCGAGTCGGTGACGGTGGATCGCCTGGAGCAGATCGCCGCCGAGAATGATCTCACCGTGGTGGCGACGGGCAAGTCGGACCTCACCCAGCTCTTCGAGCGGGATCCGGTTCGCAGCGTCTACGACAAGCCCCAGCGTCACCTGGCCATGGTGTGCGTGAAGGGCCCGGTGATGGGCTTCGACGGCATCCCCATGCTGCCCATCAAGCACAACGTCATCGGTCCGGTGGGTGAGGGCTTCTGGATCCCCTACTTCCACAAGGATGTGGGGCAGAGCTGGAACCTGGTGTTCGAGGCCCGCCCGGGTGGCCCGATGGACCGCTTCGGCGGCCTGAAGGACGGCGAGTCGGTGCTCGAGGTCGCCAAGCAGGTCGTCAAGGAGTTCGTCCCCTGGGACTACAAGTGGCTCAAGGACGCGGAGCTCTCCGACAAGCACGGCTGGCAGGTGGGAAGGGTGACGCCGACGGTGCGCAAGCCCGTGGGCCGTCTGCCCTCGGGCCGGCTGGTGACGCCGGTGGGTGACACGGCCATGGCGTTGGATCCCATCGCTGGCCAGGGCGCCAACAACGGCAACAAGATGGTGCGCAACCTCGTCGAGTGCATCATCGCCCACGGCGACCGCGCCTTCGACGCGGAGTGGATGACGACCACCTTCGAGAAGTTCTACGCGCGCCACGGGCACATGACGTACACGTTCAACAACATGCTGCTCGAGGCGCCCACGGCGGCCACGAAGGACTTCCTCTTCGCCCAGTACGGCAGCGACGCGCGCTTCGACAACAACAGCGGCGCGCAGCTGCTGGCCAACGCCTTCGTGGAGAACGCGAACGATCCGGCGCTGCTCACGCCGTACCTGCAGGACCGGCGCAAGATGCACCAGTTCATCGAGAAGACGACGGGCCGCCCGTGGCTGCGCGCGGTGGCCAGCGGCGCGATGAGCGTGGCGCTCGAGGAGTTTCGCCAGTGGCGCGGTCTGGAGCCGCGTCACCCGCTCGTTCACGAGTACAAAGTCGCCGCCTAACCGGCCGGGTGGAGCACCACCGGCAGCACGGTAGGACCGCGGACGATCAGCGAGGCGTTCCACTCGATGGGCGCCTCGCCGGGTGAGAGCCGGCTGCAGCGGCTCAGTAGCGCCTCCAGCCCCAGGCGCCCCTCAAGCTTGGCCAGGTGTGGCCCCAGGCAGAAGTGGGCGCCGTGCCCGAACGGCAGGTTCTGCGGGCCGGGGCGATCCAGCACGAACGTGCCGGCATCCGGGAAGATGGACTCATCCCGGCAGGCCGAGCCCACCAGCGCCAGCACCAGCTGTCCGGGCGGCAGGTGGACGCCACCCAGCTCCACCTCGGCCATGGTCACCCGCAGGGCTCCATGCACGGGCGGCTCGTAGCGCAGCACCTCGTCCACGAAGCGGGGCAGCAGCGAGAAGTCCGCGCGCACGCGCTCCAGCACATCCGGCCGCTCCATGAGCAGGCGCACCGAGTGCCCCAGCAGGTACACCGTCGTCTCCAGCCCGGCCACGAGCAGCAGGTAGAGGAAGCCCAGCAGCTCGCGCTCGGTGAGGGCCTCGTCGTCCACCCGGGCGCGGAGCAGATCGCTCACCAGGTCCTCGCGCGGCTCGCGACGGCGGTCCTCCAGCACCTCCTTGAGGTACCGCTCCATCTCGTTGACGGTGTTGCGCATCTCGGACTGCAGCGCCACATCATCCGGCGCGACGGCGCCCATGCTGACGATGTGATCGGACCACCGCTTGAAGTGCGAGTGCAGCGACACGTCCAGGCCCATCAGCTCGGCGAGCACCACCGCGGGCAGTTGCAGGGCGAAGGACTCGACGAAGTCCACGGGCTGGCCCAGGGGCAGCTCGGCCGCGAGCCGCTGGGCGTGGGCGCGGATGCGCGGCTCCAGCTTGGCGATGGAGCCAGGGCCGAACGCCTTGCTCACCAGCGTGCGCAGCCGCCCGTGGTTGGGCGGATCCATGACGAACATGGAGTCTGCGAAGGGGTTGTTGCGGCCCAGCCAGGGCGGCTGGACGGACTTGCCGATGGCCGTGGCGGAGAAGAGCTGAGGATTCTTCAGCACCTTCATCACGTCCTCATGCCGGGTGACGATCCACCGGTTGCCGGGATCTACCTGGCAGACCGGCTCGCGCTTCCGCAGCTCGGCATAGAGGGTGTACGGATCGGCTCGAACCTCGGGAGCCATCAAGTTGATGCGGTTGCTCATGTCTCCACCCGGGGGCCAGGAGGAGCCCTCGTCCTCCTGGGTAGCGGATGGAGGCTCCTCGGGGATGCGCGAGCCTCGCGGCGCGCCTTACTTCCAGCTGACGATGTAGTTGCAGCCCTTGTCACCGCGCTTGCGGCAGGTGGCGCGGTCATGCACCAGCGTCGCCGTCGGCAGGATGTGCTGCGCCAGACCAATGGTGATGCCCTCGTCGAAGGCACAGGGGTAGGGCGTGTCGACGCGGACGATGATCTGCTTCTTGTTGGGCACCTGCTCGGCGGCGAAGTGACCGATGCCCTCCAGCATCTCCATCGTCTGGAAGTTGCCCATCTGCGCCCCGCCCTTGGCGTGGTTCAGGTGGTAGCCCATGTCCATCGTGACGAAGGCGGTGTTGATGTCCTTGTAGAACTCCGGCGGCACGACGGCCTTCTTTGGAATCTGGATGCCCACTTGCCGCAGGGTGTAGTCACCGAACTCGGCGCCCACGCGTTCGAACGCCGTGAGGAATTTGGCCAGCGGGTACCACGTGTTGGGTTCCAGTTGGGCGACGCCTACGCCCTCCTTGTCCACGGTCCCAAGGCCGGACTCCAGGAGGATCTTGCTGGCAAGCAGCGTGAAGTGCCCGAAACCGTCGAGAATCGACTGAACGCACGCTCCGATGATCTGGATATCCTTGAGCTCTTCGTAATTCGCCATGATGGGACCCCCTGGGATGTCTCAAGCCGGGACTGCTACAGGTCGTGCACTCCAGCATGCGTCCTGGAGGAATTCAAGCGGCGCTCGGGTCACTTGCTCCCCATCCTGATCCAGCGGCCGCTGCGCTTTCACATGCTCGGCTGCATTGGACGGCGCAGGGAATTTTGGCATCGTCGCAAGATGTCACCGGCGCCAGACAGGTGCCTCGTGGCCAGAGGAGAGCATGAGCACGATCAAGGATGATCCCGGGTTCGAGTTGGAGACGCTGGCCGAGCCTTATCGCATCAAGGCCGTGGAGAAGATCCGTCTGCTCAGCCGCGCGGAGCGGGAGAAGGTGCTCAAGGACGCCTTCTATTCCACCGTCTACATCAACTCGGAGGATGTCTACATCGATCTGGTGACCGACAGCGGCACCGGCGCGATGAGTGACAACCAATGGGCCGCGCTGATGAAGGGCGACGAGGCGTATATGCGCGCCCGCAGCTTCTTCGAGTTCGAGAAGGTGGTGCAGGAGGTGCTGGGCTTCCAGTACGTCGTGCCGACGCACCAGGGGCGCGCGGCCGAGCACATCCTCATGGGTCTGCTGGTGAAGCAGGACGAGCTCGTCCTGAGCAACACCCACTTCGACACCACGCGCGAGCACGTGAGGCACCGGGGCGCCAAGCCCATCGACCTGGTGGGCGACGTGCTCTGGGACATCGACAAGGAGCATCCCTTCAAGGGGAACTTCGATCTGGCCCGGCTGGAGACCGCACTCGAGCGCTACCACGAGCGCGTCCCCTTCGTGCTGATCACCGTGCTCAACAACTTCGCGTACTCCTCGCCCGTCTCGATGGAGAACATCCGCGAGGTGAAGCGGCTGGCGAAGAAGTGGAACAAGCCCGTCTACTTCGACGCGTGCCGCTTCGCGGAGAACGCCTACTTCATCAAGACGCGCGAGCCGGGCTACAGCGACAAGTCCATCGGCGACATCGTCAAGGAGATGTTCGAGGGCGCGGAAGGTTGCTGGATGAGCGCGAAGAAGGACGCCATCACCAACATCGGTGGCTTCCTCGCGCTCAAGGATGAAGCGTTGACCCGGCGCTGCCAGGAGCGGCTGGCGCTCTTCGAGGGCTTCCCGACCTACGGTGGCCTCGCGGGGCGCGACCTGGAGGCCATCGCCGTGGGCCTGCGCGAGGTGCTCGACGAGAGCTACCTGCGGCACCGGACGGATCAGGTGGCCTTCCTCGCCAAGCTCTTCAAGGACGAGGGCATCAAGGTCAGCCTGCCCGCGGGAGGCTCGGGCGTCTTCGTCGACGTGGCGTCGCTCTACGGGCACATCCCTCCCGACGCGTTCCCCACCATCGCGATGCTCTGCGACCTCTACCTGGAGGGCGGCATCCGGGCCGGCGCGTTCCCCTTCCACTTCAACATCGTGGACGCGAAGACCGGAGAGCTCGGCACGAAGGTCTTCCAGTTCGCCCGCTTCGCCATTCCGCGCCGCGTCTACACGAAGAGCCACTTCGAATACATCGCCAAGGTGATGGGACAGGTGAAGCGCAACGCGGCCCCGAAGAACAAGGGCTACAAGTGCACCTACGCCCCGCCGGTGCTGGCGCACTTCTTCTCGAAGTTCGAACCGCTCGGGTAGCCGGGGCGCTGCCTCGGCTCAGGCGTTCAGCCGGCGCATTTCCGGGTTCTCCTCCGCGGAGACTCGGAGCGCCGGCTGAGGCGCCACGGTCTGCTGGGCCGGAACGCCGTAGGCCTCGGTGGCCAGGTAGAACGTGGTCCGCACCTTGCCATCCTGCCGCCGCATGGAGGCCCACTGGATGAGGCCCGTGCCCACGTCCAGCGGCCGGTGCGCGAGCGCCGCCACTGCTCGCCCCAACACCGCGTGGCTGTGGGGCTCCATCAGGAAGCGGATGCGCTCCATGGACTCTTCGTCGCTGCGCGCAAAGCAGCGCACGGGCACGTGCAGCGTCACGCTGCTGGGCCGCTCATCCTCATCCGAGGTGAACGCCAGGCACGTGAGCGCCGTGCGCGCCGTCCCGAAGGCCCCCGTCGGGCCCTTCAGCGCCTGGCAGAACACCCAGGCCTCGCCGGGGACGTACTCCTTGGACAGGGCCATGACGGACTCGAGCTCCTCCGCCGTCGTGTCCTGGTGCGAGACGTAAATCTTCACTCGCGCCGCCCGGTGCGCCGACAGGTCGAGCGAGAAGTAGAGGATGCGGTCGTTCTCGCCGCACACCTGCTCCGACAGGCAGCGCCAGGCCCCCGTGAAGCCCAGCCGCTCCAGGGCCTCGCGGACCACTGCCTTCGAGTGCTGCGGGCCCCGCGCCGCCGGGTTCAGGTAGATCTTCACGTCCGGCCTGCCATTGCTCTTCAAGAAGAAGGCGTGCCAGAGCGCGAAGCGGGCATTGGGATCGACGGGCTCGAACAGGTCCTTCACCTGCTCGAAGCGCTCCAGCCGCACCCCGAACTCCTGGTGGAGCCGCTCGTTCAACGCCAGCCCGTCCTCCCACGTGGTGCGCAGCGTGGTGGAGCCCTCGGCGTTCTGCGGCTCCATGAGGAAGCGGACCTCGGGCCGGTCGCTCTCGATGGCCAGCGAGAGCTCGAAGGGCGTGTGGTCATCGGTGATGTCCGACTTCCACGGTGGGGTGGTGCCGATGCGGCGCTCACCCCAGGGGCTGCTCATGAAGGTGAAGAAGCGCTTCACCGTCTCGGTGTTCTCGGCGTCGTAGCCGATCGCGTCGCACAGCGCCTGGATGCGCGCGGTGCCGAACTCCTGGAACGTCAGGCGCGAGGGGGGCTCCCAGGTGAACCGGGCCCGCTTCACCTCGAGCTGGTGCTGCATGTGCGCCAGCAGCAGGTCGCTCAGCTCACCCAGCAACTGGAAGGCTTCGTCGAGCGCCGCCAGGGCCTCCTGCTCCTGCTCGGGCCGTAGGTCCAGCTCGACGGTGGTCTCGGCCCACAGCCCCTGCTCCACCTTGGAAGAGAGGAAGGGGATGCTGACCAGCTTCTTCCGGCTGCGCGCCTCGAAGGCTCGGACGATGGGAGCCAGCGCCTCCAGCGTCACCCGGCCCATCGCCTCGAGGGCCATCATGAGGACCTGGTTCTTCGCGGGGCTCGCGCCCGTCGCCAGGTCGATCAAGTCGTACAGGGCCCGGCGCGTCTGGCTGCCATCCGCTCCCCACAGCAGCCGCAGCATGCCGGCGAAGTCGTTTGCGGTGCCCAGCCCCAGCACCTGCAAATCCTGCACGTACAGCGCCCAGTGGGGGCCCTCATGGGGATTGGTGCCGTCGGCCGGGGGTTCCACCTCGCCCCCCCGGAGTGCCCGGTCCAGGTCCCGGAAACCCAGCACGAAGGGCGCAACGCAGGGCAGGAAGCTCAGCCGATCTTGCGGAGAGAAGCGCGTCTCCTGAAGGAAGCGGACGAAAGGGGACCCACCAAAGTCCCGCTGCTTCTCCCTCAAATACTCCAGGACCCGCTGCATCTCTTTACTCCTCACTGGACGCGCCTTGACCCAGTGCTCCACTCCCAGGGCGCACCGCTTCGGTTTGGATAACCCCCCGAAATCTGTCGACGGGAGAGGGGTCGGATTGACCCCCCAATTGATGCCGATGGGTGTGTTTTTAGCGCATTTTTTTTGTTCAGGTCAAATAGATTGGGTAAAAAAATCTCTACCCTATGAGTTTCTTTGGCAAGTGGGACGCTTCGCAAGCCGTTCAGTTTCAGCTTCAGCCAAACTGAGGAGGAAGGTGAACAGATGGGGTTGAAATGACCCATCTGGAAGAAATGACCCACCTCTCGTTGGATGAGTCTTTCATTGAACTGGAGCCTACCCAGGTGGTTCTTTCGTGATCGAATCCGGGGCCGTGCGTCGGGGCTGTTCGACGCGTCGGAGTCTGAGCATGTCCATGCGGCGACGGGTCGCTCATTGGACCCAGGTCGCGTGTGGACACGACTGGTCAACGGGAGCAACGCCCCAGAGGGCTGCTCACCGGACTTGGAAGAGGGGCGGTGTCAGTTCAGCCAGCGCGGGGTGCCGTTCGCCAGGTGCTGCTCATCCGAGAGCCAGGCGATGGCGGCCTCGTCGCCCATGGCCGCGTCGAAGTACGCCGCCACCATGTAGCCCGAGGGCGTCGACTGGCAGCGCAGGATATGCAGGCGCGTGCGAGGGATGAGCAGTTCCGGGATGCTGGCCTCCAGCGTCTGGCCCGCCTCCAGCGGCGTGGCCGACAGCAGGAGGCAGCCGCTCGCCGAGGCATTGATGATGTCGGCGTCCAATACCTCGTCGCCCCGGTGCAGCTTGATGGCCAGTCGCAATGGGTACCGCCGGTGCCGGCGCCGCTCGTTATCGAAGGACACGGTAGGGTCTCCTCAAGAGCTGCCAGATCACCCGCAGAGGCAGTCATCAAAAATACATGCTTGAATCATACCGTGAGGCTGGCGTTTTCGCTGCGCCGTACATTGTGGTCTTGTGTGCTGCAACAGAAATGATGGTAGGTGTTGCAGACCAGTTTGTGTGTCATGTGTGTGTTTGAGGTTCAGATCATGAGATGGAGTTCCCTGTTCCTGCTGTCCTTGGGGCTCTCGGCACCTGTGAGTGCCGCACCTCCCGCAGCTCCCCCTACAAAGTCTTCTTCCTCCCCGTCCTCTTCCTCGACCATGAAAGCTCCTTCCGGAATCGAAGCCGAGACCCGTACGTGGCACGCCGAGCGCGTTGCCCGGCTCACCTCGGAGGATGGGTGGCTGTCGCTCGTGGGGCTGCATTGGCTCGAGGAGGGCGCCAACCGCTTCGGCTCGGCCTCGGACAATCCGTTGGTGTTCCCCGCCTCCGTGCCGGCCCATGCGGGCACCTTCACCCGCAAGGGCAACACGGTGAGCCTGTCCCTGCAGCCCGGTGTTTCGCCCACGCTGGATGGGAAGCCCTTCGCCGGAGGCACGCTGCGCAGCGACGTCGAGGGCAAGCCGGACACGTTGGCGCTGGGCACGCTGCGCTTCTTCGTCATCCGCCGCGGCGAGCGGCTGGGCGTGCGGGTGAAGGACTCGGAGGCGGCGACGCGCAAGGCGTTCCACGGCATCCCCACCTACGCGCCGAGCGCCGCGTGGCGTGTCGAGGGCCGCTTCGAGCCCGCCACCGTCGAGCACAAGCTCTCGGTGCCCAACGTGCTGGGAGAGGTGGAGGAGATGGTCTCTCCGGGCACGGTCGTCTTCACCTTGAACGGCCAGGAGCACCGGCTCGCGCCCGTGGTGGAGCCTGGTGAGAACCAGCTCTTCTTCATCTTCGGGGACCTGACCAATCGCGACGAGACGTATGGCGCGGGCCGCTTCCTGTACGCGGACATGCCCAAGGACGGGAAGGTCGTGATGGACTTCAACCGGGCCTACAACCCGCCCTGCGCCTTCACCTCGTTCGCCACCTGCCCGCTGCCGCCGCCGCAGAACCGGCTCAAGCTGCGCGTCGAGGCCGGCGAGAAGCGATACGGCGACCACTGAGCCCGAGCGCGCTCACGCGGCCGCGAGCTTCAGGTCCTTGTTGAGCCCCTTGTCCCGGCTCACGCGCCAGATCTTCTGATCCAGGTAGTAGTGGTGGAGCGCGAAGCCCCAGATGAAGCTCGCGACCAGATCTCTCAGCGACAGGCTGGGGCCCAGCATCACCTTCGCGTCGAAGCTGCTGCAGCCCGGGTGGACGCCGAAGCCACAGCCAAGCGCGCGGTAGAAGAGGGTGAAGGCGATGCCACACGCCGCATAGATGATGAAGCGCTGGCTGATCCGCGGCGCGAGCCCGAACGCGCCGCGGTCCACGCCCGGGCCGTGGTAGCGGTTGCGGTGATAGAACCAGACGATGCCGTGGTACTGGACGTTGTGGAACGCCGTCACCACCACGGCGACCATCAGGAAGTCCACCTGGTTCACCACCTGGGGCAGGAAGAGCAGCGCGCTCAGCCCCAGCGCCGCCGCCAGCAGCATCACCTTGGGCGTGTTCACCCCCAGGCCCGCGCGCCACCGCTGCACCTGCCGCGCGGCGAAGAGCAGCACCACGGCCAGCGTGACGAACCACGCGGCCTGGGCCACGAACTGCTCCGCGCCCGGCTCGGCCCCCAGCCCCAGCATGCGCCTCGCCCCGCGGTGCGTGAGCGCGAAGGCCACGAACGGCGCCAGCAGCCCCACGTACAGCGTGAGGCTGTCCACGCGACGGTCCACCGGATGCGTGTCCCCGTTCTTGCGCTGGTAGAGCGACATCACCCCGTAGTGCTGGCGCACCACGTGCCAGTAGGCCCAGAGGTTCGCGAAGGTGAAGAACAGATCCACCGGCAGCCTGCGGCCCAGCAGCACGGACAGGCCGAAGCACAGCGGCCCGGCGGCGAACCAACCCAGGCTCCCCACCAGCAGCCGCGCCCTCACCGAGCGCTCCCGACGGTCCAGGTAGGTCCTTGAAAGCGTCGCGAAGATGTGGGGCCCGTCGAGCGCCAGCACCCAGACCCACCAGAGCAGCAGGCTGTTCACCCCCGCGGCCGCGTGCAGAGCCAGCAGCGCGAGGCTCGCGCCCAGCCCTCCCACCGTGGAGAGCAGGTCGTGCCGGCGATCGACCAGCCAGCCGGCGCGCACTGGCGCCGGGGCCATGAGGGAGACGGCGTTCATTCCAGGGCTCCTGCCTCGTGAGAAAGGCGATCCGTCAAGGATGCCATGGGGCGGGTAGGGCCGCTGGGTACGGCATGAGCCTACACGTCCCGCCCGAGGGTCAACCGGGCAACCGGGATGGTCATTAAGAGCTTGAGCCGGAGGCACCGGAGCCGCGACAGTTCTGATCATGGAACAGGGGCGGCGCGCGACGGACCGGAAGGCCGTCGGACTTCTGGTGAAGCTCAAGCACTCGGACGTGGGGAGCTTCGCCGAGGAGTTCGCCACCAATCTCAGCCCTGGGGGCATGTTCATCCGGTCGCGCACGCCGCAGCCGGTGGGCACGCCCGTGAAGTTCGAGGTGCAGATCGCCGGCGGCGTCCGGGTGCTGCGCGGCACGGCCATCGTGCGCTGGGTGCGTGGCGTCAACGATCCCGAGGGCCCACCGGGCATGGGGCTCCAGTTCCAGGAGCTGGACCCCGTCACCCAGGCTCTCATCGACCGGATGCTCCAGCTCAACAAGGCGGCGGCCTCCGCTTCGTCTGCCTCCGCGGATGCCGAGGCGCTGGAGCGGGAGATGCTGGCCAAGGGGATGCTGGACCGGGTCGGCAAGAGGATCACCGCCTCGAGACTGCCGGCCATTGCCCCCTCCGTGGCCCCCATGGCTCCCGCGGCCGCGCGGAAGGGCTCGGGCGCGAAGGCGCCGCAGATGCCGCCCATCGCTCCCATCCTCGTCGATGAGCGCGAGGAGGAGAGCGCGGATCTGGGCGCGCTCATGGATCTCGCGGACCTGGGCGGCACGGTGGAGGAGGAGCAGGCGCCCCTGGCCGTTCCGCCGCCTCCGAACAGCGACGTGGACATCGACGTCGATGAGCTCATCGCGGTATCGCCGACCCCATCTCCGGGGCGGTCCGATGTGAAGTTCGAAGTCCTCGACGAGCCCATGCCCGACGTCGACTTCGAGATGGAGTCGCTCGGCGGGGATCTACCCGTGGCCGTCGGGATGCCTCTGGAGGAGGGCGATGGGGCGTACGCGGCTCCTGTCATCCAGGGAGTGCCCGCCTTCGCGCCTCCGCCTCCCGTGGCTCCTGCTCGCCCCGTGGCGCCTCCGCCGCCTCCGCCTCCAGCGCCCGTGGCGCAGGCCCGGCCTCCACCGCCCCCGGCGCCTCCGCCCCCCGCGGCGCAGATGCCTCAGGCCCGGCCTCCTGCTCCCGCGATGCCTCCCGTCGCCGCGCCCATTCCCGCGGTGGCGCCCTCCGCTCCGCCACCTCCTCCGGCGGCCCAGCCTCAGGGGTTCGACTTCGACGTGGGCCTCGGGTTGCAAGGGCCCAAACTCCGGTCCGCCTCGGATGTCACGGAGGACGTCTTCCAGCCCGGCAAGGGCGTGGAGTTCGAGCTCGATCTGGGCGACGGCGAGGACCTGGACGTGGACAGGCCGGGGCATCCCAGCCGGCGAGGGCCTCGGCGAGCGCCCCCCGCCCCGAAGAAGCCCGCGCAGCCGGCGGCGGCTCCCCCCGCGCCACAGGTGTCACGCCCGAGTCCACCTGCTCCGGCGGCTCCGGCGAGCCCACCTGCCGCCCGTGCCGAGGCGCCTCGGGCCCCCGAGCCCAAGCCTTCTCCGGATTCCACTCAGGTGCTGCCGTCTCCGCCGGTCCGGCCCGTGCCTCCCGAGCCTCCGCGCAGCGCGCTCATGCCGCCGACCGTGTTCCTCCCGCCGCCCACGCCGGTGGCGGGCACGGGGCCGATCATCGGCATCGATCTGGGGACCACCAACTCGTGCGTGGCCATCATGACGGGAGGCCGGCCCTCGGTGCTGCGGTCGAAGGAGGGCTACAACACCATCCCCTCGGTCATCTCGCTCAACGCGCAGAGCAAGCTGTTGGTGAGCCACCGCGCCAAGAGCCAGCTCGTCATGCGCCCCACGCAGACCATCTACGGCGCCAAGCGGCTGGTGGGCCGCCCCTACGAGAGCGCCGTGGTGAAGCAGGTGCGCGAGCGTTTCCACTACGAGATCGTCCCCGACATGATGGGCCGCGCGGCGGTGCGTCTGGGCGACCACGTGCTCTCCCTGGAGGAGGTGCAGGGC
This sequence comes from Hyalangium versicolor, assembly GCF_020103695.1. Classification (GTDB taxonomy): domain Bacteria; phylum Myxococcota; class Myxococcia; order Myxococcales; family Myxococcaceae; genus Hyalangium; species Hyalangium versicolor. The sequence goes on along the minus strand of NZ_JAHXBF010000002.1, from coordinate 585,148 downwards.
CTCATCCTCAAGGAGTGCAAGGAGATGGCCGAGCAGCACATGGGCCATAAGGTGGAGCGCGCGGTGGTGACGGTGCCCGCGTACTACTCCGAGCCCCAGCGCGAGGCGGTGCGCAAGGCCGGCGCGCTGGCGGGCCTGAAGGTGGAGCGCATCCTCAATGAGCCCACCTCCGCGGCGCTGGCCTATGGCCTCAACCGCGAGCTGAACAAGCGCGTGCTGGTGTACGACCTGGGCGGCGGTACCTTCGACGCGACGGTGCTGCGCATCGAGAAGAACGTCTTCGAGGTGCTGGCCACCGGTGGTGATGTGTTCATGGGCGGCATCGACTTCGACAACGCCATCGTCGACTTCCTGCTCGAGCGCTTCCAGCAACTGGAGAACGTCCCCTTCCAGGGCGATGGCGTGGCGCTGTCTCGCATGAGCGACGCGGCCGAGCGCGCGAAGATCGCCCTCTCGGAGCGCAACCACTACGAGATCCACATCCCCATGCTGGTCCAGGACGAGATGGGCCGGCCGAGGGATCTGCGCTTCACGATGACGCGCAACGATCTGGAGCGCATCGTCGAGGGCATCGTCACGCGCACGCTGGACGTGGTGCGGGACGTGCTGCTGGACGCGCGGCTGAAGCCCAGCGACATCGACGACATCATCCTGGTGGGCGGCCAGGCGCGCATGCCGCTGGTGCGCGAGAAGATCAAGGCGCTGTTCGGTAAGTCGGCGCACTCCAGCGTGAACGCGGACGAGGCGGTGGCGCTGGGCGCGGCGCTGTACTCGACGGCGCTGGAGAAGGTGAGCAGCGTGGTGCTCATCGACGTGCTGCCGATGACCATCGGTCTGGCCATGCCGGGCGGTGCGTTCCAGCGCGTCATCGAGCGCAACACGCCGCTGCCTGCTCAGCGCTCGTTCGCCATCTCCACGGCCCGGGACGACGAGGAGGTGCTGGAGCTCTCCATCTTCCAGGGTGAGGACAACCACATCTCCGCCAACGAGTACCTGGGCACGGTGCGGCTCGAGGGCCTGCCGAAGGGGCCGAAGGGCTCGGTGCGGGTGGCGGTGACCATCAAGCTGGACGCGGAGTGCGTGGTGCACGTGGAGGCGCGCGAGTACCAGACGCGCAAGTCCGTGCACGCGACGCTGGCCACGCGCTACACGCCGGATCAGCTGGCCAAGCAGCTCAAGGTCGATCAGAACGCGGCGCGCGCGGCGGAGGAGCGGCGCGGCGCGGACCTGCGCGATCGCGCGGGCCGCTTCTGGAGCTTCCTGAAGAAGGTGGTGGGTCGCTAGTGAGGATCGCCCGGCGTCTCCGTGGCTCGGTGCTGGCGCTGGCCCTGAGTGGGTGGGCCTGTGGTTCCGGTTCGGGAGGCGGCCCGTCCACGCAGCCTCCGGGGAACAATCCGGGCAATCCGACACCGCCGAAGGAGATCGCTCCGGCGGCGGGCAGCGAGTGGTACCGCAAGGCCGTCTTCTACGAGGTCTTCGTCCGGAGCTTCCAGGACTCGAATGGAGACGGGAAGGGGGACCTGAAGGGCCTCATCTCCCGACTGGACTACCTCAATGATGGGGATCCGAACACGACCCAGGATCTGGGCGTGGACGCGCTGTGGCTGATGCCCGTCTTCGTGTCGCCCAGCTACCACGGCTATGACGTGGTGGACTACGAGCGCATCGAGCCGGACTACGGCACCGAGGCGGACTTCGAGCAGTTGTGCGCCGAGGCCCACCGCCGGGGGATGCGCGTCATCCTCGACTTCGTCATCAACCACTCGAGCGTGGAGCATCCGTGGTTCGTGGAGTCCGCCTCCTCGCCCACCTCCGCGAAGCGGGGTTGGTACTCGTGGAGAGGGAACGATCCGGGCTGGAAGCAGCCGTGGAGCCAGTTCTCCAATGAGCCCACGTGGCACGCGCGCAACGGCTCGTACTACTACGGTGTCTTCTGGAGCGGGATGCCGGACCTGAACCTGCAGAACGCCGAGGTGCGTGCCGAGGTGAAGCGCCTGGCTTCGCTCTGGCTCTCGCGCGGCGCGGATGGTTTCCGGCTGGATGCGGCGCGCTACCTCATCGAGACGGGCGCCGGAGGCGGACAGGCGGATACCCCGGAGACGCACGCCTTCTGGAAGGAGTTCTCCGCGTACGTGCGGCAGGAGAAGCCGGACGCGGTGCTCGCGGGCGAGGACTGGAGCACCACGTCCGTCATCTCCGCCTACTACGGCTCGACGCAGAATGTGCCAGGCGGGGACGAGCTGCCGCTGAACTTCAACTTCCCGCTCTCGGAGCAGATCCTCGCGGGCCTCAACGGAGGCAACGCCGTGCCCATCGCCGCGAAGCTGGCGGAGATGGCGTCCGCGTACCCCGCGGGCATCAGTGACGCGCCCTTCCTCACCAACCACGACATGGTGCGGGTGGCCACGCAGCTGGGCGGGAACGCGGGCAAGCTGGCCAACGCGGCGGCCCTGCTGCTGACGCTGCCGGGCGCTCCCTTCCTTTATTACGGCGAGGAGCTGGGCATGGCCAACGGCACCGCGAGCGGTGACGAGGCCAAGCGCACGCCCATGCCGTGGGATGACTCGTCGAGAGGTGGATTCACCACGGGGACGCCGTGGTACGGCTTCGCGCCGGGGTACGCTTTGGGACACAACGTGGCCGAGCAGACGGATGCCTCGAGCTCACTGCTCTCCCGGTACCGAGCGTTGATCCGGGCCCGACACGCCTCGGAGGCGCTGAGCCTCGGAGGACTCAAGCTCTTCACCTCGACCCAGGGTGTCTCAGGGACGCTGGCGTTCGTGCGCACGCTGGGAGACGAGCGGGTGCTCGTGGTGCACAACCTCACGGACTACAACCTCACGGCGGGTCCCTTTTCCGTGGAAGGCACGACTCCCGAAGTGCTCTACGCCGACAGCAACGTCGGAACGCTGCTGTCGACCGCAAACGGGTGGCAGGTGAGCCTGCCCTCGCGAGCCACGGGCATCTGGCGCCTGAAGCCGTAGGCGAGGAGTTCACTCTCCCGTGGGAGGCGTGGGTGCTGCCGCATCAGGAGTGCCGCCATCCAGCGCCGACTCTGGAGCAGCAGGAGTCGCAGGGCCTGCTGGAACCACCGCGGGCCAGGGCGGCGCATTGGGTCCCAGCACCTGCTCCTGGGTGATGCCCGGCGGAACGATCAGGTCCACCACGGGAGACTGGTTCGGATCTCCCAGCCTGCCTCCGCCAAACCGCTCCTTCGAGTCTCCCGGTCCGATAGGCAGCACCATCAGCCCCTGCGGCCCCGTCTTCCCGAGGAACGCGGGCATGTCCACCTTGTTCTCGAGGGACGCCCCCGTCACCGCGAGCGCATAGCCCCACTCCGGCCGGGGCGCGCCCCCGAAGAAGTCGTTCGGCACGAAGAACTCCACCGTGGCTCCCGTGACGCGGACCCGAGTGGGGAAGAACACCCGCGCCGTCAGCTCGCGCGCCACTTCCCCCTCCACCTCGCGCGCCGCCGCTTCTCCCAGCGGGCCCTGCTGCTTCTGCCGCTCCTCGCGAGCGACCTGCAGCCACAGCGCCCGCAGCCGGTCCCGCGCCTCATACGGCCGAGGCGTGAGCAGGACCACCTTCTCCCAGCCACTCCCGGGCGCCAGCTGCAGGTTCCGGCCGGGCATCGTCTCCGTGCGGCCGGAGCCCTCCACCCGATCCGTGTCCACATACAGGTCCAGGTTGAAGGTGTAGAAGCCGAACCGCGCCCGCTGCGCCTGCGACTCACCGGAGAGGTCCACCGTCTGCCCGGCCTGGGGCCTGACGATGGGGCGGGCGAAGGTGGCTTCGAAGCGGGTGCCCTCATCCTCCGCGTACGCATCGAGCAGCAGCAGATCCATCGAGCCCGGTGCCATGTCCTCGCGCAGCGGGTAGCGCAGCTCCCCGTCGCCATGATCGTCTCCGCGCGGGTCCGCCAGGGTGAAGAGGGACGAGACGCCCCGCGTGCCCCGCGAGAGACACGCGCTGACCAGCACGGCGGTCCCCAGCGCGAGCAACAGGGTGGAGCGGCGGAGCAACGGCATGGAGAGGACTCCTCGAGGCAAAAGAAAGGCCCGGCAGCGTCGCCGCGTGCCGGGCCCTTCTCAAGCAAGAAGCGAGCGGCTGCCTAGAACTGGGCCTTCATGAAGACCTTGGCCCGGTAGTGCTCGAACTCGCGCTCCTCCAGGCTGTTCCAGCCGTTGAAGCGGTTGAAGAAGCCGCGCGAGCCCACCGCCACGTTGTGCTCCTTGGCCGTCTGCTCGTCCGCCACCGTGGGCACGAAGCCCGTGCCGAAGTCCGGCTTGAAGGTGCCGAACGCGTACTGCGCCTCCGCGCCGAACTCCACGCCCGCCAGGATGTACTTCGCCTTGAGCAGGATCGAGTTCTTGTTGTGGAAGCCCGAGGCCATCTCGTGGAGGTTGTACGCCTGGAAGGCCGTGTTGCCGTCGAACAGGTTCGCCAGGTACTTGGTGTAGCTCAGCGACGCGTACAGGTCGTCTGACACCTGGTAGCCCGCGCCCGCCGTGAAGGCGTAGTAGCGCAGCAGCCGGTCGTCATCGCTCAGGCTGTCGAAGGGCTTCCACTGGTAGCCCGTCTGCCCGTTCACGCTGATGACGTTCGGGTTGCCGAACGTGTCCGCCGTGGACAGCCCCGGCGAGTACTCGTTCTTGAGGTCCTGGCACGGCTGCCCATTCCCCGCGCACGCGCCCTGCTGATACGGCAGGAAGCGCTGGTCGTTGATGCGCTTGTCCTGCTCGCGGATGAACTTGGCCTTGCCGAACACGTCGATGCCGCGGGCCACGTCCAGCACATACTTGCCCTTGATCACCGCGATGTGCGTCTGCTTGTCCTGGAACGGCTGGAAGGCGGTGCGGAAGTTGTGGCCCACGCCCGTGTCCAGCTCCGCCGTGGGGTACTCCGTCTTCGTGTACGAGGTGTCGGGGTCGTTATACGCCTGCCAGTTCGTGTTGTAGGTGATGAACGAGTACTCACCCGAAAGGTCCAGGTTCCCGTTGCCGTAGACGGGGTTCACGGTGATGCCCTTCCAGCCAATGGCCGTCTCCGCCATGGGCTCGTCGAAGTCCGTGAAGTCGTTGTCCACGTTGATGGTGGCCACCTGCTGGGCCTCGCTCGTCCAGCCGCCGTAGCCAATGCGCGTGGCGTTGTTGCTGAACACGCCGTACGAGGCGTTGGAGGGGCCCGGGAAGGCGAAGCTGCCGTCATGGCCCTCGGTGAGCAGCACGTCCGACTCGCGCCGCGCCGCCATGATGGCCACGTAGTCCGAGCCGATGCTGAAGCCCTGCACGTTCACCGACAGGCCGATGTCCAGCGGATCCGTCAGCGTCACGTCCACCTTGAAGCTGTTGTCCTCGTGGCGCCCGGCCAGCACCGGCGAGTAGCCGTTGAGCCCGAAGTTCGCCGGCGTCAGCACCGGGTCCGCGTTCGAGTACGAGTGGTACAGCGAGCCGCGGATGTCCACCTTGTCGCTCACGCGCAAGCCGGCCTTCACGCCGCCCACGCCGTTGCGGAAGCGCGGCACCAGGTCTCGCCCGTCGTCCAGGTTGTTGTCCACGTCCGCGGGGGCCACCTCGGCGTCGTTCACGTAGCTGAAGATGCCGCCCACATCGAGCGCGTCGCTCAGCGTCCACTTCGTCTGGAAGCCGTACGCCGCGTCCGCCGCGTGGAACAGGCCCGTGCTGAAGGACGGGCCGGCCCACAGCCGGGGCAGGCTGATGCGCGTGGCATCCCAGGTGATGCGCCGGTCGAAGCCCGAGCCCTGGATGAGGATGCCGTTGGCGTTGTCTCGGTCGATGTAGCGGATGCGGCCGATGACGTACGGATCGAACTGGCCGAAGTCATTGGCGCCGATGGTGGCCGAGTCAATGAGGTAGCCCGGCGTGAGCACCACGGCGATGCCGCGCAGCTTGATGTACTGGTTGGAGCGCGGATCGAACTCGCCGCAGTCTCCGTTGACGCAGGGCTTGGACGGGTCTCCACCGAAGCCGCCGAAGTTCGTCCAGAAGTTCTGGCTGAAGCGGCTGTGGATGCGGCCCTTCACCTCGACCTGGCTGGAGAGCCGGGCGTTGAGCAGCAGCTCCAGCTCCGTGCCCTGGCCGTTGTCGCCGTAGCCCTCGCCGGGCACGGTGGTGAAGTTGTACATGGCGCCCTGGTCGCGCAGGTTGCCCCAGAGCCACTTCGTATAGGTGGTGCCGCCAATCTGCAGCTTCGGCGCGTCCTGGGCGATGGCGGGCGCCACAGGCAACAAGGTAGCCGTCGCGGCAAGCGCGATCGCGCTCCGCGTCAGGAACTTCTTCGACATGTTGTGAACCCCTCCTCACATGGCCGGCGGGCGCCGCGGAGCGACTGCCCCCGCGGCGGTCCGGCCGTGTCCTTATGAATCTCTGCTACGGCATTACTTGGCCTGGTGCACCATCGTCAGCGTGGCCTTGCTCTTGGAAGCGCCATCCGCGGCGCACTCGTACTTCAGCATGTCGTGCTGGGCCTTCGTCTCGGAGGCGTCGCCCTTGCCGTTGCCGGCCAGGATGTCGATCACCTGAGGATCGCAGTCGCCGTCGTTGCCGCCACCAAAGCGGTGCTGGCCCTCGTACTCGTTCACCTTGCGGGTCATCAGGTCATTGCCCGAGGGGAAGCCCTCGTTGGATTGCACCACCACCTGGAAGCCCCACTGGCTGGGATCGCCCTTCAGGCTGGAGCCGTCCACGCTGCCGCTGATCTTCTTGCCAGCGCCCTTGGTGCGCTCGGGGATGAGGATGTCGTCCTTGAGGGCGGCGGCCTTGGTCTCGATCTCCTTGCGAACGCGGGCGGGCTCCTGCGGCGAGAGGATGATCAGCTTCTCCCATGCGGAAGCGGGGGCGAACTGGATGTTGAGGCCCGGGGGCGCGTCGGTGTGGCCGCTGCCCTCCTTGCCGTCCGTGTCGATGAAGATGAACACCATCTGCGTGGAGAACCCCTTCTTCATGTTCCAGGGATCCTCCAGGTTGGTGGCCAGCGTCGCGGTGAAGTCGATGTTCTTGCCCTTCTGATCCGCGGTGAACTCGGTCAGGTCGAACGAGCCCTTCTTGTACACGGCGTCGGTCGGGTACTTGTACGTGCCCGGGCCGTTGTCATCTCCGGTCGGGTCCTTGAAGGTGACCTTGCCATCGGCGAGGGCGGGGAGGCTCAGCAGCGAGGCGGCGAGGGTGAGGCTTGCGAGGCGGGTCTTCATGACGGCTCTCCTTGGCGAAACGACATCAACCTTTCACGCTTCCAGCCGTGAGGCCGGAGACGAGGTACTTCTGGAGGAACAGGAACAGGAACACCACCGGCACGGAGACGATGATGGAGCCAGCAGCGAAGTAACCCCACTGCTGCGAGAAGCCCCCGACGAAGAAGCGCAGGCCGACCGGCGCCGTGTACATGACTTCCTGGTCCATGAAGGTAGCCGCCAGGATGAATTCATTCCAGGCGGTCATGAAAGAAAACAGCGCTGTCACGGCGACGGCGGGCTTGGCCAGGGGAAGAATGATGCTCCAGAAAATCTTGCCTACCGAGGCACCCTCGATCAGCGCGGCCTCCTCCAGATCCTTCGGGATGGTGTCGAAGTAGCCCTTGAGCATCCACACGCTGAAGGGGATGGAGGTGGTGGCGTAGACGATGATGAGGCCCAGGCGCGAGCTGCCCAGGCCCAGCCACTGCACCAGGATGATGAAGAGGGGGATGAGCATCAGCGTGCCCGGGAACATCTGGGACACGAGGAAGGCCATCATCCCCGCGCGCTGGCCGGGGAACTTGAAGCGGCTGAAAGCGTATGCAGCGGTGCAGGCCAGGAAGACGCCCACCACGGTGGTGCCCACGGCGATGAGGGTGCTGTTGAGCATCCACCGGGCGAACGGTTGATCCGTCATCACCGAGGTGAAGTTGGACAGGGACCAGGTCTCCGGCCAGGGGGTGACGGCGCGCAGCCGGTCCACCCAGGTGGGGTCCGCCGGCAGCGTGGCGATGGCCAGGTTCTGCCTTCCGGAGAAGGCGATCGTGACCACCCAGAGGACGGGGTAGATGGTGAAGAGGGTGACGAGCACCAGCAGCACGTGGAGCGGCAGGTGCGGGAAACCATCGCGGCGCGTGGCCATCAGGTCGCCTCCGTGGCGCGCGAGACTCGGTTCTGCACCACGCTGTAGAGCAGCAGGATGCCGAAGATGACGGTGGAGTACGCGGCCGCGTAGCCGTAGCGGTACTTCTGGAACGCGAACTTGTACGCCTGGGTGACGAGGATTTCGGTGGAGCCGCCCGGCTCACCTTCCGTGACGAGGAAGATGATGTTGAACATGTTGAAGGTCCACACCACTGACAGGATGATGGCGGGCACCAGCGCGGGCTTGAGCGAGGGCAGGGTGATGGCGGTGAACTGCTGCCAGCGGCTGGCCCCATCCACGCGCGCGGCCTCGTAGAGCTCCATGGGGATGGACTGCAGCGCTCCCAGCGAGACGACCATCATGAAGGGGAAGCTGAGCCAGCCGTTGGTGGCCAGCGCCGTGAGGAACGAGGTGAAGGGGGACTCGAACCAGGACAGTCCCTGTCCGCCGAACATGCGGATGACGTGGTTCACCACGCCGAACTGCTGGTGGAACATGCCCTTCCAGATGAGCGCGGTGATGTAGTTGGGCATGGCCCACGGCAGGATGAGGAGCACCCGGTACAGGGGCCGCATCGCCAGGTTGGGCGTGTTGAGGATGAGCGCCAGCACCAGGCCCACGGACACGCCGATGATCACGTTGGTGACGGTCCACACCACCGTAAAGAAGAGCGTCCAGTAGAAGTTCTGGTAGTTGATGACCCACGCGCCGCTCTCGGCCCGGTGGACGACGTCGAAGTCGAGGAGGATCTCCACGTAGTTGCGAACGCCGATCCAGATGTCCGGGAGGGCCTGGTTGGTGTTGTAGAGGTTGGCGTCCGTGAAGGAGAGGGTGATGCCGTAGAAGAAGGGGAAGAAGACGAGCACCACCATGCCGACGATGGCCGGGGTGATGTACGCGTACGCCTCGCGGTGCTCCACCACCGTGGCGGACACGCGGTGCAGGCCGCCCAGGCCGATGAAGAGCAGCAGCGCCAGTCCCAGCGCTCCCAGGCCGTAGAAGGCCCGCGCTGCTTGCGCTTGCAGTGTGTCCGCGCGCACGGTCACGGCCGCCTCGTTCACCGCGCCCTCGGGGGTGAGCAGCCCGAGCGGTTGGCGGAAGAAGTCCGAGTCCCACGTGTCCGGCTTGAGTTGCGGCTCGGCGGCCAGGTTCTGCGCGGTGATCAGCGTCCGCGCCTTCTCCGCCACCCCGTGCAGGTGTTCCCCCACCTTCGCCTGGGAGCCGCGCACCCCGTCCTCCAGCGAGCGCATGGAGTACGAGGCGTAGCCGCCCAGGCCGACGACGAAGGCCACCGCCGCCACGGCCACCAGTTGCCACTGGCGGCGCAGCGGCGCGAAGGAAGCGCCGAGCACCAGCACGAGCGGCAGGAAGAAGGCCAGCAATACGGGCCCCAGCCCGGGGCGTTCCACTCCTTGCGCCTGCGCCTGCGGAGCCGACAGTTGCTGGGGAGGCGTGGCCAGCTCCACCATGCCCACGACCGAGCCGTTCACCTCCACCGGCGCGGAGTACAGCAGCCCGCCGTGGAGCTGATCCGCTGTCGCGGGAGGGGTCTCCGCCCGCTCGATCTCCGGCTTGCGGGCATTGCCCTCCTCGCGGTTGGTCTCCACCGCGGCGCGCAGCCGCTGCCCCCGGTCATAGAGGGGCTTCTCGTCGCGAGACAGCCGGCGCGGCGCGGCCTTGTCCCCCTGATCCTCCGGGAACGTCGAGGCCTCCAGCTGGATGCCAGAGAAGGCGATGACGCGCACCTGACGGCCAGGGAGGAGTTGATCCTTCACGGCGGCGACGACGGCGCGCACTCCGTCACCACTGCCGCCCGCGCGCTGGGCGAGTTCGGACAGCGCGTTGAGCGAGATGACATCCTGCCGCTGCTCACGTCCGCTGTCGGCGTCCTCGCGGGCCCGGATCAGCAGGGCGTAGGCGATCGCCAGCCCCAGGCCGAGCGCCAGGGCCAGCCCCACCAGCACGCGCGGCCGTCGCAGGCTGGGAGGAGTCTTCTGAGGAGGATTCAAGGAGGAGCCTGCTGCGAGGGGAGAAGCCGACGTGCCAGGACCGGCGGAGGCGGCGCTCGTGGAAGCGCCGCCCGAGGGCTGGGGAGAAGCCGTGCTCACTTCTTGCGGAGCCCCGCGACGTCCTTGGCCACCTGCTGCTGCGCCTTGTCCAGCGCCTCCTTCGGCTTGGAGGCCTTCTTGAGGATGGCGTTCATCGCGCTCGTGGCGGGCGACCACACCATGGTCATCTCCGGCACGTTGGGCATGGGCACCGCCACCTCGACCTGCTCACGGAAGGCCTTGAGCTGCGGATCCTTGGAGACCTCGGCGTCGTTGTAGACCTCGGAGTTGGCGGGGCTCTGGCGGCCCTCGAGCGCCAGCACCTTGGCGGCGGCCGTGGTGGTGAGGAACTTCGCCACGTCGAACGCGAGCTCCTTGTTCTTCGAGGGCGCCGTCACGTAGATGCCCTCCACCGTCATCCACGGGCGCATGGGCTTGCCACCGGCCTCGTCCAGCGTGGGCAGCGGGGCGATGCCGTAGTCGATGCCCTTGGCGATCTCGCCCAGGAACCACGGGCCAGAGAACACGATGCCCGCCTTGCCGTCATTGAATAGCGAGGTGATGAGCGCGGAGGAGGGCTCGGCCGGGAGGATGCCGTCCTTGTCGATCCACTTGAGCAGCTGATCGATGGACTTCAGGTTCTCCGGCGAGTTGAGGGTGGGGTTGAACTTCGCGTCGAACACGCCGCCGCCGAAGCCGTTCATCAGCGCCGCGTGGAAGTAGAAGTCCGCGTACGAGTACGCCAGCCCGAAGCGCCCGGACTTCTTGTCGGTGAGCTTCTTGGCCACCGTGACCAGCTCGCCCGAAGTCTTGGGCGGGGTGGGCACCAGCTTCTTGTTGTAGACGAGCGCGATGCTCTTGTAGTTCAGCGGCAGGCCGTAGGTGGTGCCCCGGTACGTCATCGCCTGCACGGTGGAGGGGATGAAGCGCTTCTTGAGGGCGTCATCCAGGTAGAAGTCGATGGGCTCGATGGTGTTGCCGGCCTCGATCCAGCCGCCGAGCCGGTCCTGCGCGAAAATGAAGAGGTCCGGCCCCTTGCCGCGCGGCACGGTGGCGGTGATCTTGTCAGCGAAGGCGTCATAGGGGACGGCCAGCGTGGTGACCTTGACCTTGCCGGCGTTGGCCTTGTTGTAGTCGGCCACCACCTTCTCGAGCGCGGTCTTCTCCTCGGCGCGGTACGAGTGCCAGAGGACGATCTCGGTCTCGGCGGCGGAGGCGGTCAGGGGCAGCAGGCCGAAGGCACACAGGCACACGGCCGCGATGAGCAGTCGCAGGTTCTTCATGGGGAGGCTCCAGGCAATCAGGCGGAGAGGCGTTTCTCGGTTTCGGCGTCGAAGAGGTGGAGCGAGTCGAGCTCCACGAGCACGGGGATGGTGGCGCCGGTGTCAGGGGTGGCCTGCGGGGGCATGCGGAAGACGAGGCCGAACTCGCCCAGGCGCGAGTGGACGATGAGCTCGTTGCCCAGCGGCTCGACGATCTCCACCTTGGGCTCCAACTTCGCGGACTCGCCGCGCGCGGTCTGATCCGGCTGCACCATGTGGTCCGGGCGGATGCCCACCTTCACCTTCTTGCCGCCCTTGCCCGCAGTCGCGGCGCGCAGGCTCTGGGGCACGGGCAGCGTGAAGCCCTGGCCCACCAGGGTGGTGCCGTTGGCGTCCAGCGTGGCCTCCAGGAAGTTCATGGGCGGGCTGCCGATGAACTGCGCCACGAAGATGTTGGCGGGCTTCTCGTAGACTTCGAGGGGCGTGCCCAGTTGCTGCAGCTTGCCCTCCTTGAGCACCGCAATTCGGTGGCCCATCGTCATCGCTTCGATCTGATCGTGCGTGACGTAGACGCTGGTGACCTGGAGACGCTGCTGCAGCTTCTTGATCTCGGCGCGCATGGCCACGCGCAACTTGGCGTCCAGGTTGGAGAGCGGCTCGTCGAAGAGGAAGACGGCCGGCTTGCGGACGATGGCGCGTCCCAGGGCCACGCGCTGGCGCTGACCGCCGGACAACTGCTTGGGCTTTCTGTCCAGCAGGTGGGTGATGCCGAGAACGTCCGCCGCCTCGTTCACCAGCTTGTCCATCTCCGGCTTGGTCGTCTTGCGGATCTTCAGGCCGAACTCCAGGTTCTCCCGCACCGACATGTGCGGGTAGAGCGCGTAGTTCTGGAAGACCATGGCCACGTCCCGTTCCTTGGGAGGCAGCTCGTTCACCACGCGGCCGCCGATGGAGACGGTGCCGCCGGTGATCTCCTCCAGGCCGGCGATCATCCGGAGCGCGGTGGACTTGCCGCAGCCGGAGGGTCCCACCAGGACCAGGAACTCATGATCCCGGATGTCGAGGTTCAGCCCCTCGATGATCGAGACCGCGCCGTACCGCTTCGCCACGTCCTTGAACGTTACTTCGGCCATTCGGCCCTCGTCCCCGACAGACAGGGTGATTGGGGTTGGTCGTTCTTTGGGCTTCTCAGCCCGTTCTTCCCAGGATGCGCGCCGCGAGCGGCTCGACGGTGAGCTCCAGGGTGGGGCCTTCCAGCCGGCCCCCGTTCAACAGATCCTCCGCCGCCTTTCCCGCGAAGGGAGCGGGCCACGGAAGAGACAGCTTCGCGGGTTGCTGCCCGCGGTTGATGGCCACCAGCACCGCGTCGCCAGACTCTGTGTCATGGCGCAAGAACACGTACAAGTCCCCCTCGGTGGACAGCCCCTGGTGCGTGCCGCGGGAGAGCGCCGGGTGTGCCCGGCGGATGGAGATGAGCTTCTGGTAGTGCTTGCGCAGCTCCTCGTCGCGAGGCTTTCCGGCGCCGGGCTTCACATTGCGCGAGCCCCAGGGCATGTCGCTGCGGTTGGCGGGCCAGTCTCCGCCGGGGCGGGCCACTTCCTCGCCGTAATAGAGGGTGGGGATGCCCGACGTGGTGAGCTGGAGCACCGCCGCCAGGCGGAAGCGCTTCACGTCTCCCTCGAGCTGGTGCAGCGCGCCCGGCACGTCATGCGAGGACAGGAAGTGCGCCAGCAGGTAGCCCGGGCGCACCTTGCCGCGAGACAGCAGGTACTTGTCGAAGGCGATGACGCGGCCACGGCCCTGCACGAAGGCCAGCGTGCTGCCCTGGAAGCCGAAGTCGAAGCCGGCGTCCATCTCGTCTCCGGAGAACCACGGATCGAGCGACTCGGCATCCCCGCCCCACACCTCACCCAGCAGGAAGAAGTCCTTGCCGATCTCCTCGCGGGTGCGGCGGCGGTGTTCCTTCCAGAATGGGTGATCCACGTGCTTCACGGTGTCCAGCCGGAAGCCGTCCACGCCGGAGCGCTTCGCCCAGTCGAGCTGCGCGTCCAGCAGGTACTTCGCCACCTCGGGCTGCTCCGTCTTGAAGTCCGGCAAGCCGGAGACGCACTGCGTGACGTCATCCTGGCCGCAGGTGCCCCGGTCCTCGGAGCGCAGCCAGCCCTTCGTCTGCGGGTTCGTCAGGTAGTGCGAGTTGTAGCCCGCGTGGTTGTAGACCACGTCCAGCAGCACGCGGATGCCACGGCGGTGGGCCTCGTCCACCAGGGCGCGCAGGTCCTCCTCGGAGCCGAAGCGCGGATCCAGCTTGTGGAAGTCGTCTGCCCAGTAGCCGTGGTAGCCCCAATCCGGGAAGCCCGCGCCGGTGACGAAGCTGTCGATGTTCTTCACCACCGGGGTGATCCACAGCGCCGTCACCCCGAGCGAGCTCAGCTCATCCAATTGCTGGCGCAGCCCCTTGAGGTCTCCTCCGTGGAAGGCGCCCTGGGCGGAGGGATCCACCGCGGCGTTGTTCGTCGCGTCCCCATCCGCGAAGCGATCCACGACGACGAAGTAGAGGAGCTCGTCGGCCCAGCGCCGAGGCGCTACCTGGGGGGCAGGAGGCGGTGAGGCGGGTGGAACCGAGGCGGCGGGAGGACTCGCTGGGGCGGGTGCGGGCTCCGAGGAGGCAGGCGTGTGTGCACAACTGGCCTGAAGGGCGAACAACAGTGCCCACGCGGCATGACGCACGCGCACAATCGCCAGTTTGCGGGGCTGGGGGGCCTGCATGGGCGCGCGACTGTTTCACAGAACCTGTTGGAGGTGAACAGGCCATTCTCACAGGCTGCGAGGACCTCCCTGGTCGTGTTTCCGTCACGATCGCCATGATGCGCCGCGTCGACACAAGCTGAGCGGAATGAATGCGCTTGCAGTCTGACGCGGCGCGTAGTGGCAGGAAGAGGGACTTCCTTCGTGCGTCCCGCGCTTCCTACCTCACAGGTCGCGGCGATAGGGCGTGGGTTCCTCGGGCCACGAGTTCGGTTCACACTGGGCCGGCTCGTTCTCGATGATGACCTCGCGAGCGATGCGCTCCTTGTCGTTGTAGTCGAATGAGGCGCGCACCTGGGCTCCCGGAGCCAGGTACTCGCGGGCGATGATGTCGCCATCCTTGCGGTAGAGCGTCTGCTCATCGACGCGCATGGCGCGCTCGAACCCCTTATCGTCCTTGATGATCAGGGTATCCCTGTAGTCGGCCACCACGGTGCCGGGGATGAGCGGCCCGTTGTCTCCGCGGGCGATATCCGGGTTCTGGGCGATGCGCGTGGGCGAGGCGACGTCCGACGAGTAGCCCGCCACGCTCGTGTTTGTCGCGCAACCCAGCAGGCAGGCTGCCCCAGCCGCCGCCATCCCGATGATCAGTCGCTTCATGCTTGCTCACCCCCGTTCGGCGGAATGCTCCGCCCATCCACGGGGACGGTGGCGATGCAACGCGAGCCCTCGCAACCCTGGCTCGGACCGGAGGAGGGCGGAGCAAAGAGGGTGGGGCCGCTTTGTCATCTGGTGAGCATACGAGCGCTTTCAAACAACGGTTTCGGGTCTTCCGAGTTTCGCGCGAGGCTGCTCGAGGAGAAGGGGGCGCGCGGAGGGGAGGCCTGGACGCCTGCTCTGCTCCCCCTGCTAGTGTGCGCTGGCGGTGATGCCGCGTCGGATCCGGCCTCGAGCCATGTCGTCGCGAGTCACCTCCGCTGTCGCTGTCGCTAGAGACCTTTCAACCCCCGGAGGTGTGTCCTGAGAGTTCCAGTTCGTTTCCCATTACGGGTGCGTCCGCTCGCGCTCGGCGCGGTGCTGGCGGCCTTCTGCGGTCCGCTGGCCGCCATGGCGCAGCCCACCAGCGTGACGCTCGTGGGCGACCTCCAGAGCGAGCTCGGCTGTGCGAGCGACAACGAGGCCACGTGTACCGCCACTCAGCTCACGGTCGATTCGGGCGATGGCGTGTGGCAGAAGGCCTTCACCCTGCCGGCGGGCACCTATCACTATCATGTGCTCGTCGACGGTGCGGAGCGGCATCCCGCGGCGGATGTCACGCTGACCCAGAGCGCGGCGGGGCAGGTGAAGTTCTACTACGACCCGACGAGCCACTACGTCAGCGACAGCGTGGCGCGCATCGCGGTGGCTCCCGGCAGCTTCCAGTCGGAGCTCGGCTGCCCCGGCGATTGGCAACCGGACTGCCTCAAGTCCTGGCTCCAGGATCCGGATGGTGACGGCAACTTCACCTTCACGACCACGCAGATTCCGCCGGGCGCCTACGAGGGCAAGGTGGCCATCAACGAGAGCTGGGACGAGAACTACGGCAGGGATGGAGCTCCCGGCGGAAACAACATCACCTTCACGGTGTCCACTGCGGGCGAGGAGGTGGTGTTCTCCTGGAACTCCACCAACAAGAAGATGACCATCAAGCCAGCGAACGCGGCCACGGGGGACATCCTCCTGGCCAGGGCGTATTGGGTGGCTCGGGACACGCTGGCCTGGGCGCCCCAGGCTGCGAGCATCCCGGCGGACGCCACCTTCCGGCTGCACTACGAGCCGGACGGAGCCATGCGGCTCACCGACACGGGCATCCAGGGCGGTACCTCCATCGCGCTCCAGCAGGATCCGGCGGGGCTGAGCAACGAGCTGAAGCAGCGCTTCCCCTACCTGGCCAGCGCGCTGGCCCTGAAGATCCCCGAGGCCGAGCTGAGCAAGGTGCCGCAGATCCTCCAGGGGCAGATCGCCGTGTCGCTCACCAGCTCCGCGGGCAAGGTGCTGGACGCCACGTCCACGCAGCTGGCGGGCGTGCTGGACGCGCTCTACACGTATTCGGGAGAGCTGGGCGTGACGTTCGCCGACGGCGTGCCCACGCTTCGAGTCTGGGCCCCCACTGCGCGCAAGGTCTCGCTGCTCATCTTCGATGACGCGAACGCGGCCGATCCGTCCCAGACCGTGGCGATGGAGCTGGGCGAGAAGGGCGTGTGGTCCGCCAAGGGCACCGCCGCGTGGAAGAACAAGTTCTACCTCTATGAGGTGGATGTCTACGTGCGCAAGGAGCAGGCGGTGAAGACCAACCGCGTCACCGATCCGTACTCGGTGAGCCTCTCCACGAACAGCAAGCGCAGCCAGATCGTGGACCTGAACAGCGACGAGGCGCTCCAGCCGGAAGATTGGAGTGATCTCGAGAAGCCGAAGCTGCAAGCGCCCGAGGACATCGTCCTCTACGAGCTGCACGTGCGGGACTTCAGCATCAGCGACACCTCGGTCCCCGAGAACGAGCGAGGCACCTTCAAGGCCTTCACGGAGGACTCCAACGGCACGAAGCACCTCGCGCGGCTGGCCAAGGCGGGCGTGACGCACGTCCACCTGCTGCCGGTGTTCGACATCGCCACCATCGAGGAGAACCGCGCCCTTCAGCAGCATCCTACGGGGGACCTGTCGGCGCTGCCCGCGGACTCGGATCAGCAGCAGGCGGCGATCGCTGCGGTGAAGGATGCGGATGGCTTCAACTGGGGTTACGACCCGTACCACTACACCGTGCCCGAGGGCAGCTACGCCACGGATCCGAACGGCACGCCGCGCATCGTCGAGTTCCGCGAGATGGTTCAGGCCATCAACGAGCGTGGCCTGCGCGTGGTGATGGACGTGGTCTACAACCACACCAACTCCTCGGGGCAGGATCCGCAGGCGGTGCTGGACCGGATCGTTCCGGGCTACTACCACCGGCTCAACCCCGACGGGAACGTGGAGACCTCCACGTGCTGCCAGAACACGGCGACCGAGAACGCCATGATGGAGAAGCTGATGGTGGACTCGATCGTCACCTGGGCGAAGGCCTACAAGGTGGATGGCTTCCGGTTCGACCTGATGGGCCACCACATGAAGGCCAACATGCTCAAGGTGCGCGCGGCGCTGAACGCGCTCACGCTGGAGAAGGATGGGGTGGATGGGAAGGCCATCTATGTCTACGGCGAGGGCTGGAACTTCGGCGAGGTGGCCAACAACGCACGCGGGGTGAACGCCACGCAGCTCAACATGGGAGGCACGGGCATCGGGACCTTCAGTGACCGGCTCCGCGACGCGGTGCGCGGCGGCGGCCCGTTCAGCGGCTTGCAGGAGCAGGGCTTCTCCAACGGGTTGTTCTCCGATCCGAACGAGACGAACCAGGGCACATCGGAGCAGCAGCGGACGCTGTTGCTGCAGCACGAGGACCGGATCCGCGTGGGGCTGGCCGGCAACCTGCGCAACTACTCCTTCACCAGTGCGGATGGGACGGAGGTGAAGGGCTCGGACGTGAAGTACGGGAGTGACCCGGCGGGCTATACCGAGGATCCGCAAGAGGTCATCACGTACGTCTCGGCGCACGACAACGAGACGCTGTTCGACGCCATCCAGGTCAAGGCGCCGCGCGCGGCGAACATGGACACGCGGGTGCGCATGCACAACATGGCGCTGAGCCTGGTGGCGCTGGGCCAGGGCATCCCGTTCTTCCACGCGGGCGACGAGCTGCTGCGCTCCAAGTCCGGAGACCGGAACAGCTTCAACTCGGGTGACTGGTTCAACCGGTTGGACTGGACATACCAGAGCAACAACTGGGGCGTGGGGCTGCCTCCGGCGGCGGACAACCAGAACAACTGGGCCGTGCTGAAGCCGCTGCTGGCGGACGCGGCGCTCAAGCCGACGCCGGCCCACATCCAGCGGGCGCTCGAGCACTTCGAGGAGATGATCCGCATCCGCAAGAGCACCAGCCTCTTCCGGTTGCAGACGGCGGCGGAGATCCAGGAGAAGGTGCACTTCCTGAACACGGGGAAGGAGCAGATCCCCGGTCTCATCGTGATGCACATCGAGGGAGCTCGGGTCAGCGCCCAGGGCGCCTACCGGGATGCGGTGGTGCTCTTCAACGGGACGGATGAGGAGCAGCACTTCGTGGCGGGCACCTTCAAGGATGTGACGCTGGAGTTGCACCCGGTGCTCAAGGAATCTACGGATCCGGTGGTCCGCACGGCCTCGTTCGCGGCGGGCACGGGGACGTTCACGGTTCCGGCGCGCACCACGGCGGTGTTCATGGGCACGGCGCCGGTGACGGGCCCGGGGCCGAAGACTGGCACGGATTCGGGTGATGGCTGCGGAGTGACGGGAGCGGGGAGCGCGGCGTTCAGCGCTGTGGCCCTGCTGCTGGCGCTCGGCATGCTGCGGCGTCCGCGCCGCCGCGTGTAGCCGCCTCCGGTGATGGCGCCCTGCCTTCCGCTGAGGGGCAGGGCGCCTTCCGGCTCACGGGCTTTTCTCGACGGGCTTGCACGGCAGGGTGGTGATCATCTCCGCGTACGCTCCCTCCTGGGACTCCATCTGCATCGAGCCGCCGTGCTCCTTGACGATGATGTCGTAACAGAGCGAGAGACCCAGGCCGATGCCATCTCCTGGGGGCTTGGTGGTGAAGAACGGGTCGAAGATGCGCTTGAGCTTCTCGGGAGAGATGCCCAGTCCATTGTCGCGAACCCGGATCTCCACGGCATCGCCACGCAGGCGGGAGGAGATCCACAGCTCGGGAGGGCGTGAGCCCCGGAGCTGCTTCTGGGCCTCGCGCACGGAGTAGCAGGCGTTGTTGATGATGTTGAGGTAGGCCCGGCTGATGCTCTGCTTGACCAGGCTGACCTCTCCCACGGCGGGGTCCAGGTCCGTGTGGATGGCCAGATTGAACGCCTGATCCTTGGTGCGAAAGCCCTGGTAGGCGAACTGGACACACTCGGTTAGCAGGGGATTGAGCGGGGTGGGCCGACGCTCGCCGGGGGCCCTGCGCGAGTGGAGCAGCATGGTCTGGATGATGTCGTTGGCGCGCGCCCCATGCTCACGGATGCGGACCATGTTCTCACGGAGGCTCCCCACCACCTCGCCTACCGGCGGCGGTATCTGGCCCACCGAGGCGGCCATCGCTTCATCCAGGTCGGAGAGGAACTCGATGGCCAGCTCGGAGAAGTTGAGCACGAAGTTGAGGGGGTTCTTGAGTTCGTGCGCGACTCCCGCGGTGAGCATGCCCAGGGAGGCCATCTTCTCCGCGTGGATGAGCTGTTCCTGGGCGTTGCTGAGCTCCGCCAGGGCCGAGCTGAGCTGCTGGTTCTGATCCTCGATCTTCTGGGTGCGAGCCCGGACGCGCTCCTCGAGCTCCTCGTTGCTCTTCATCAGCTCACGCTGGACCTTCGCGAGCGCATCGGTCTGGCTCTCGAGGGCTGCGTTCTTCTCGCGGAGTTCCTTCTGCAGCAGAACGTGTGAGGTGATGTCCTCTGCCGTTCCCAGGATGCCGACGACCTGGCCATGCTCGTCATGGAGTGGGACCTTGTTGGTGTTGATCCAGATCTGCTTTCCATTGGCGGTGGTCTGGCTCTCGGTGATCTGCAGCCATGCCTCGTCGTCGCCCATGACCTGGGCGTCGCACTTGCGGTACCAGTCCGCCTCTTCCTGCGTCCAGGGGAGTTCCTGATCCACCTTGCCGACGATCTGCTCGGGGCGCTCCAGCCCCGCGATCGTCGCGAAGTTCTGATTGCACCCCACGTAGGTGCTGTGGCGGTCCTTCCAGAAGACCACCTGCGGGATGTTGTCCATCATCAGCTGGAGCATCTTCCGGGACTGGCGCAGCTCGCTCTCCACCCGCTGGCTGGCGGCAGCACGTTCCTTGAGGCTGGCGATCTCCTGCTTCAGCTCTTCGACTTGGGCCTGGAGCGCTTGTTCAAGGGCGGAGGTCATGACGGGAAAACTCCTCTCAGCAGCATTCCCTGCTCATATCAGGATGGGCGCAAGACGTTGTGAACGGGTTCACAGCGGCTCGGTTTTCGAGCTGGGATAGTCCATCCGCTCGATAGACTTGGGTGGCGAGTCCTCGCGCGGCTCACGGAGCCGAGCGCAGGCGATCGGCAATCCCGGGGAAGCGAGCGAACAGCTCGCTCTCGGCGAGTTCCTCCGAGTCGGCCGGGTTGAATCCCGGCACCACGACAGCGCTCGTCAGCGTCCATCCCATGGGCGCTCCGGGAATGCTCATGGCCCCCTGCCAGTGATGGGCGGGGACCCACGCTTGCGGTGCTTCGCCTTGGGCGACATCCAAGCCGAGGCGCACCTCGGAGTAGACGCCCTCTGGGCTCACGGACTTCACGATGAGGGGATCGCCCCCATGGTAGAACCAGAGTTCGTCGCTTGCGAGGCGGTGCCAGAATGGGGGCTGACCCGCTCGGTAGAGTGAGTAGACCGCCGAGGCCATGGCCCGCCCGCCGCGCACCTCCACTGTGGCCTGACTCCTGTAGCTCTCCGCGAACGTAAGGCCATTCGGCTGTCGGACCAGGGAGAGCTTCTGGATCAATGTCTGGACGTCGGGAATCGAGGGCATGACAATCTCCTGAACCCTTCAATGCTCTCATCGGAGCGTGCGCATGGCCAAGGTATACGCCAGCAGTGTCATCGAAGCCTCGGTGGAGGATGTCTGGAAGCATGTCCGGGATTTCAATGGTCTGCCCAAGTGGCACCCGGCGATTGCCGAGTCTTCCATCGAGCAGCAGCAAGCGAGTGATCAGGTTGGCTGTATCCGGAACTTCCGGCTGAAGGATGGCGGAGTGATTCGCGAGCGGCTGCTGGCCTTGTCCGACGTCGACCGCGTGTGCACCTACGCCATCGTGGAGTCCCCGCTGGGCGTGGACGGCTACGTCGCCACACTCAGGCTCACCCGCGTCACGGATGGGAACCACACCTTCGCCGAGTGGAGCGCGGAGTTCCTTTGCCCGCCCGAGCGCGAGCGCGCTCTCATCGACATCGTCGGGCAAGGTGTCTTCCAGCAGGGGTTCAGTGCGCTGAAGGCACACTTCCGCCAGGGAAGGGCTCCTCACACGAGTTGAAGTCCGCAGCGGTTGAGCCGGAAGGTCCACCGGCTCCCCTTGCGTGGTGTGACCACGCGGACGCGTAGGCGCACCACGCAACTTTTGTTGCCTGGATCCGCAACGAAGCCTTCCCGCACGCAGCCTTGCTGCACATTTCCTGGCATGCGCTGGATTTCCGGCGCTCACCCCAGCGAATGCCTGGTGGCAGTTCAGACGCTCAGTTCTGGCACGGCGAGTGCTCTGGGTGCCGGCGCGTGCGGTGGAGGCAAGCGGGCGGCAGTTCCATGGCTGAGACCCAGGAGCCACCGGGCCCCACTGCACGATCGGGTGCATGCACCCCGACACATCCAAGCAGTCCATGGTGACAGTGGGAGAGAGACAATGTTGGAGAACAATCAGGCCAGCGGTGAGCGAGCACACATCCAGGAGTCCCTCATCACGCGCCCGTTCGTGAAGTCCACGGCCCGGAGCGTCCTGGCCGCTGTGATGGCGTCTGGCTTCATGATCGGTTGCGGAGGGGTGTCCGAGTCTTCCTCGGAGGAAGTCGGCCAGGTGGAGCAGAGGGTCGCGGCCCCCATTCCGGGGCAGGTGAGCTTCACGGGGCTGACCCCGGGTGCGACGGTCGAGAAGGTGGCTGCCGGAAACGGGAATGGCTTCGCCTGGACCAGCGACGGCAATCGCTGGGGTTGGGGCTTCAACGCGTTTGGCCAGGCGGGGACGACCGTGCCTGCTTCGCCGCTCACTCCGCAGACCGTGGTGTCGGGCTTCTCGAACGTGACTCAATTCAAAGGAGGGAGGGCGTTCTTCGCAGCGGCCCTGTCGAGCACCGGCCAGGTCCTCACCATCGGGCTCAACAGCTACGGCCAGCTCGGCAATGGCACCACGAGTGCCAGCACGACTCCGGTGGTGGCGCTCAGTGGCGCGACGGCTGTCGCCGCGGGAACGGGCCACACGGTGGCATTGAAGAGTGATGGCACCCTGTGGGCCTGGGGAGACAACTTCGGGGGCGAGCTGGGCGACGGAACCTCCACGTCCCGGCTCTGGCCCGTGCAGGTGACGGGGCTTTCGGGCGTGACGATCACGGCAATCGCCGCGGGTGATGAGAGCTCCTTCGCCTTGGATTCCGCGGGCGATGTCTGGCACTGGGGCCGCCTGGGTGGCACAGGGGTCACCGTTCCCACGAAGCTCACGGGCATCTCGTCGGTGAAGGCCATCTCCGCCAATCAGTTTGTCGCCGTCTTCTTGAAGACGGACGGGACCGTGTCGTCGCTGGGGACGTTCAGCGGCACCCTGTCCTCGGTGACGGGCCTTCCGACCGTCAAGGCCGTCGCCGCGGGGGATGGCCACTTCCTGGCTGCGGGCCAGGACGGGACGCTCTGGAGCTGGGGATCCAATTCCTACGGACAGCTGGGAGACGGCACGACCACCGATCGGGCTTCTCCTGTGCAAGTGGTCGCGAGCACCACTCCGGGCAGCTACCTCACGGGAGTTGCGTCCATTGCGGCGGGGAGTGCGTCCTCCTATGCCATTCTCGACGACGGCACGCTCTGGAGCTGGGGCAGCGACGGCAATGGCAACATTGGCCGTTAGGAATATGGCCCGACGAGTCTGGATCGTGGCGCAGAGCTGACGCCTCTTGAGGGTCCGCTCGGCCTCTCAGCCCTGACAGGGAACAAGCCTGTCAGGGCTGTTGATGTAGGATGGGCCGTCAGCCAGCGTGCTCAGGGGCTCGGAGTACACCAGTGGTGCAGGCAAAATCGCTTGAACGGATCTGGGGCCTCTGGCCGGGGGTTGCTGCTGCCGTCGTGGTCGCGTTGGCAGTGAACATCGGATGGGAACGGTACTCGGTTCGTGAGGGAAGGTCCGAGCTGGCGCGGGCTGAACTGGAGGATGAGGCGGCGCCAGACGCGGGAACGCGAGGGCTTGGGGACAGCACGACGACGTCACGGGTGGCATCGGATGAGCTGCCCATCCACTTGGAGGCCCAGGTCATCGCGGCGGCTCTTCCGGAGCAGCCGCTTCCTGGGCAACGGCGCGCTCCATGCCGAGGTCGAGAGCAATTGGAGATCGATGGAGGGTGTGTTGGCACCTGATGACCAACACCGTGCCGCCCTGTGGCGAGGATGCCTACGAGTGGAAGCGCGCGTGTTACTACCCCATTCTCGAGCGAGCCAAGCCGGGCACCTCGAAGAAGCCCCGGTAGCGCGGTGGCTCGATCGGGTTGAGCGCTACCAGGGGCAG
The DNA here is from genome assembly GCF_020103695.1 of Hyalangium versicolor. Classification (GTDB taxonomy): domain Bacteria; phylum Myxococcota; class Myxococcia; order Myxococcales; family Myxococcaceae; genus Hyalangium; species Hyalangium versicolor. Next base: position 561,620 of record NZ_JAHXBF010000002.1, on the reverse strand, counting down.
TCGACGACGTCCACCGTGCGGATCGCGACGTTGGACTGGCGGCCCCCGGGGTCCCTCGCCACGTAGCTCAGTGTGTACGAGCCCTCCACCCAACCGTTCACCGAGCCCGTCACCTGGATGGAGTAGTTGACGTTGCCGTAGCAGAGATCCTGGGCGTAGGCGCCCGGGTCCACCCAGGCGCTGCCACACGTGTGCGTCATATGCGCGAAGCCATAAAGACCGAGCCGGGGAGGCGTGGTGTCCTCGACGGTGACCGTGCGCAATGCGCTCGTCGTCCCCTGCCCATTCCAGGCGAGGTACTGCACGGAGTAGCTCCCCTCGACGAAGCCGTTGGGGCCGGGGCCATACTCATCCTTGCCCGAGTTGTACGAGTGTACCGTCACCACGCCACACTGGTCCGCGGCCAGGGCTCCCGGGTCGTTCCAGGCCGAGCGGCCGCACTCTACCTTCTGCTCGGCGTTGCCCTGGAGCAGGAGCACCGGCGCGGTGAGCTGCTCGGAGCAGGAGCCCTCTGGCAGTTCGGTGATGAGGCGAGTGGCTCGGGAGACGTGGCCAGCGCCGTCCGCCAGGCTATAGGTGACGGAGGAGATTCCGGGGGCATGGTCGACGCGGCCCGTGCTCTGGATGCGGGAGCGCAGATCCCCTCCATCGCAGAGGTCCGAACCGTCGGCTCCCTGCTCCACGTGGCCGGAACGAAAGGGAATGACCACTTGCGCCGGGCCCTTCAAGGTCAAGGTGGGAGGCAGGGTGTCGAGCACCTTCCATTTCGTCGAGCACCGAGCGCTGTTGCTCGATGTGTCCACCGCGCTGACGGTGGTCACGTAGGTCCCCTGTCCGCCGATATAGGCCGGGTACACGGATGTCAGCATGACTTCACAGTTGTCCTTCACCCAGTAGTCGCCCGACGGGTAGAGATAACCGCTGAAGCACTCGACGTAGGGCTCCTCGGGTTGGCACGTCACCACGGGAGGCGTCACATCGGGCGAGCAGCTGTCCTGCAGGGACGAGGCGAGCGTGCTCCTGTCTCCGGTGTCCTCTGGAGGCAACTCGCCACCACAAGCCGTGGCCAGCAGGAGGCTCAGGCTTGTGAGCGCACGGGTGAAAGGTTTCGCCCTACAATTCGAGTGAGTACTCAGACGCATGGTGCCGGTCTCCCGAGGGTGTCCGCGGTGGATGCACACGAGGCGCTCGGGAAAGGGGCCCGAGTCCCGGGAAGGGGGAGGCGCCTGCGCGGCAGGCTCCGCTGCGCCTCGTGTGGCGAACGGCAATCTGCCAGGGCGAGGCAGTGCGCTCATTGACCGGAGCCGCCAAAAGATTGGCTGGCTCTGCCACCGGGTGATGGATTCCAGGGCTTCAAGGCGCGGGGTGCGCCGCCAGCCATTGGGCGACTTCGGTCCGCTGGGGATGCCCGACTCGCTGCCAGTACTCCTGAGCCTGTGAAGCCAGTTCGCGGGCGCGCGCATGCCCGGCGCGTGTGTTCCAGAGTGTCTGAGCCAGCTCGAACTGCACCTCGGCCTGAGTGGAGCCCTGGGCCGCCTTCAGTGCCTGCTCCAACAGTGGCAGGGCCTCGGAGGCCTGTCCTTGGAGCCGCCTCAGATGGCCAAGACCGAGCAGGGGCTCGGCGATGCTGGGGTGCTCCGGTCCGAGAACCTTCTTCATCAACGCCAGTGCCTGCTGCTGCCGTTGCTCCGCCTCCGTGTAGCGCCCCAGGTCCGCCAGCACCTGGCCCTCCAGGCTGAGGGACTCGGCTTGGAAGGGGTGCTCGGGGCCCAGCACCTTCTCGACGAGGGCTCGGGTGCGTCCCAGATAGGTCAGCGCCTCCTGGAGATGCCCCAACCGCCAGTGCACCAACCCCAGGTTGGCGAGTGAGTTGATCAGATAGGGATGCCCTGGCCCCAGTTCCTCTTCCCAGAGTGCCTGCGCACTCTCGAGGTGCTTCCGCGCCGCGTCGTACTCACCCCTCATGAGGAGTGCGGCGCCCAGATTGCTGCGGAATCCCGCCACGTAGGGATGCCTCGGTCCTCGTACCTGTTCCCAGAGCTTCAGCGCTTCCTCGAAGAGGCGCTGAGCCTCGTCGTAGCGATCAAGGCCATTCATCAGCGTTCCGAGGGCATTGAGCGCCTCGGCGCGGGCCAGGGGATCCTCTGTGCGCGCTGCGGCTGCTGCTGTGATGAGTTCCAGGCCCTGCGCCTCCTCGTATCGGCCCTGCCGGGTGCCTACCAGCAGCGTGAGCAGACCCCACGCGCGCGATTGCAGTGCATCGTCCCGGCCCTCGGCAGCCAGGGGGATGGCCTCGCGCACGCGGGTCTCGGCCTGCTTGAACTCTCCGGCACCTTCCAGGTTCTGGGCCAACTGGTACAGCGCCCGTGCGCGCAAGGCTGGGAAGGCCACCGAGGCCACGCGCGGGAGTAGTTGAACGCCGAATGCCATGCCCTCCGAGTACTTGCCCGCCTCGTACAGCGCCTCCAGTCGATCCACCTCTTGCTGGAGCGCTTCGACCTGGGCTCGTAGCCCGGGCTCCTCGGGCGGAGGCACAGCCGCGGTCAGCGATTGGGCATCCGTGCAGTACTCCAGCGGCGGCAGCCCCTGGGCCGCCTCCACCGCGCGAGGCAGCAGCTCCGGATCCGCGCCTCTGCCCAGCAGATCGGTGAGCGCGCGAAGCTGACTGCGCCGGCGCTCCAGGCAGTACTCCTGCAGCACAGCGAGGCCTCGCGGCAACTCCGTCGGTTCGAGCGCTGCCTTGCACGCCTCGCTTCGCATGCGCGTCCAGCTTTGGGCGTAGCGCTCCAACGCTGCGGCCACGCGCTCGGCGGTGGCGGACGCGTAAGGCAGTTGGGTGCTCTCCAGAGCCTGTCGCACCTGTTGCTGGACACGTGTGTCCCAGATGCCTTCGAGCCTGCGCTCCATATGAGAACAGTCCGGAGCCTCTCCTTGCTGACGCAGCCAGCCCCAGGTGGCCAGTGCCACCATTGCCGTGCCCATGGCCACCATCGCGGCCCTGCGGAGCCGGGCATTGCGCCGGAGGGCAGGGTCATCTGCCAGCGCCTTCAGCAGCACGGGCATGGAGGCCGGTCGCCGCGCGGGATCGATGGACAACCCCTGGAGGACGGACCTCATCAGCCAGGTCGGCAGGTGGGCAGGTGGTGGAGTGACGGGTGTTCTGTCTGGAGGACCCGAGAAGGCTGGCTGGCCGCAGAGGGCCTCGTAGAGCGCGACACAGAAGGAGAACAGATCGCTGCGCGTGTCCGCGGGGGTACCGGTGAACAGCTCTGGAGCCAGATAGCGGGGAGTGCCCACCACGTAGCCTGGCAGGGTGAGCTCGGTGTCCCATGCGCCGGGTGGCAGGGGAGAGGGCACGGGGAGCGGAGGCGTCTCAGGGCGAGACACGGGCCTCGCCACTCCGAAGTCCACCACCCGCACGCGCCCGTCCCGGCCTACCAGCACGTTGTCCGGCTTGAAGTCGCGGTGGATGAGGCCGGCAGCGTGCGCCGCGGCCAGCCCGCTCCCGGCGGCTTGGAAGAGCTCCAGCACCTCGCGCCAGGAGCGAGGCTTCTCCTTGCCCCATTGGCGCAGCGTCTGTCCCTCCACGTACTCCATGGCGATGAAGAGCGAGCCGTCCTCCAACTGGCCCGAGTCGTAGACTGCCACCACATGCGGGTGGTTGAGGCGGGCCATGGCCTGCGCCTCTCGCACCAGGCGCAGCTCCGGATTTGCATCATCCGGATTCGCCTCCATGCGCAGCAGCTTGAGGGCCACGCGTCTGTCCAGCCTCGCGTCATAGGCGGCCAGCACCACGCTCATGCCGCCTTCGCCGAGTGGCTCCAGCACCGTGTAGCGCCCAGCCAGGGTGCGCCCTGGAGGCGGCACCTCGCGGCCAGAAGGCGGCTGCCATTCCGGGAGCACCATTTTCTCCCCCGGGGTCGAGGGAGGCCTGCGCAGAGGGACGGTGGGCTGGGTCGGAACTGGCGGTGGTGGACGTTCGGCAGGCGTGGGGAACTCTTCCGGCCCGGGCGAGTGAGAGCGGGTTCCTGGGGCCTCCTGCCTTTCCTCGTCGCGCGTCCGCGTCATCCAGGGAAGTGCTCCGGGCGATTCAGTTCAGGTCGCGCAGTCTTCCCTGTTTATCCGCGAAAAGCGACTATAGCTTGTTGATCGGGAAACAGATGCGTGTAGGTGGAGCCCGAGCCTGCACAGGCAGGACCTGCCTCAAACGCGTGACGCATTGGGTAGTGTGCAAGAGGGCGGAACGAACTGCCCTGCGCCCACGCTGAGGTAGCCAATGATGAAGACGCAGGGGTTTGTTGTTGCCGCCGCGTTGCTGCTGCCACTGAGCCTGGGGTGGGGAAATGCACGGGTGACATTGGACGAGCTGCTTATCCGTTGGGAGGCCCAGGTCATCGCAACGGAGCTACCGGAGCATCCGCTTCCAGGGCAGCGGCGCGCTCCTTGTCGAAGAGTGGGGAACATCGAGATCAACGGAGGATGCTGGCGTCGTCTAGTCGATGTTCCTCCAGCTTGCGGCGAGGATGGATACGAGTGGAAGCGCGCGTGTTACTACCCCATTCTCGAGAGAGCCAAGCCGCGTACCGCGTAGATGCCACGGTAATGAACCGAGCTGGTATGACCGCCATACCAGTTGGTTCGTGCACAAGGCTCACGGCGTGAAGCGGTAGATCTCGTAGGGCCCGCGCTCCGCGGGCTGCAGGTGGATCTGCGAGGTGGTGACGTACACCTTGCCGTCCGGCCCCACCGCGAAGGTATCGGGCCACCGGAGGCGGTCGTCCTGGAGGACCTGCTTGTACTTCCCCTCCGGCACATATCGGGCAAGCGAGCTGTCCTCCAGGCCCCCGAGCCACAGCTGCCCCTGGCGATCGAACTCGATGCCATCCGTCGCCACGATGGTGGCCACCTGCTCGATGCGGCCAGCCAGCGCGGCGTCGTCCAGACGGGCGTCTCGCAGGGCCTCGGTGGGGATGCGCCAGAGCGTGTGGCCCGTCAGCACCGTCCAATAGAGCGTCTTCCGGTCCGGGCTCAGCGCGATGCCATCGCTCTGGACGGCTCGCGGGAAGGACCGGCCCATCACGACCATCTGATTGGCCTCCGCATGGGTGGAGGGATGCTGGCTCAGGACCTTGCGTGCGCTCCCGCTCTTCAGGTCGAGGAGCACCAGTCCCCCTGCCTGCGAGTCGGTGAGGTACGCCACCCCACCCTCCGTGTCGATGCGAACGTCATTGAGGTAGCTGTTCCCGGAGGAGACCTCGGGCGGGAAACCGTAGGTGCGCACCAGCCGTCCTGAGAGATCAAACTGCTGGAGCCGTGGCTGGATGACTGTGCCCTTGAACTGCGGGTTGCCGGTGTCCACGACCCAGAGCCGGTCCTGATCATCGACGACCACGCTCTGCACCGCGACGAAACGGTTCTCCGCCGTCCCGCCCGGAGTCCACGAGTTCCACGCCGCATCCGGCCAGGGAATGACCGTGTCGCCTTTCAGCTCCGCCACCGAGACGGGCACGTCCTCGGACCAGCGGGGAAAATTGATGAAGATGCGGCCCTCCTTCGAAACGGTGATCCCCGTCCACTGTCTCGGTGACTGGGCGACGAGCTCGAGCGTGGGTCTCCGTGATTCCACCGACGCGCTCGTCTCCGGGGGGCCCGCGGAGGGCTCGGGGAGCGTGGCGTTTCGAGCGCAGGCCGCCATCGTCAGGGCGACGACAGTCAGAGGGAACAGACGCATGAAGTGCCTCCTGAAGTTCATGGGGGCGCACCATGCGGCGTTCGAGCCGAGCCTGCCACTGGTTTCATCGGTCCGACCGTTCGGGCGTGAACGTCCAATGCCTCGGAAGGGTACCTCCCCAGCGGTACAGAGGTTCGCCTATCGCTCAGGTACCTCTTTGCCCTGCGACAGGGACTCCACCTTGTCGCGGCAGGAGGCTCCACATGAGTTCCATTGATTCGCTTCTCAACTCCGTTGCGGCCAATAAGAATTTTACGGCGGATGAGCAGAAAATGCTCGCCCAGGTTCCTGCGGAGCAGCGAGATCTGATGACGAATCAGCTGAGGCTGGACAAGGAGCAGCAGGCCGTCAGCACCATCAGCAACATCCTCAAGAAGCTGAATGAGATGAGCATGGCCATCATCAACAACATGCGCTGAGTGGGCGCTCAGGCCAGCCCGCTTGGGAAGGCCAGCCTGGCCTCGGAGCAGATGTGGGGGAGCGTCCTGCAAAAAAGCGACACCCCCGGCAAACCGTCCGCGGACGGATCGCCGAGGGTGTGGGGTGAAGCTCGGGCTGCTTACTGGTGGTTCTGGGTGAAGATGTCCGAGACGATCGTCTGGTGGTTCGAGCTGGCCTTGGACTTGAAGATGCTGAGGTACTCGGACATCGAGTTGTGCTTGCCGTTGTTCAGGTACATCTTGGGCACGATGCCGGTGTGCACGTAGTAGATGGTGTCCTTGCCGTCCGTCACCGAGTCGTAGAAGTCCCAGAAGTTGCCCGCCACCCACAGCTCGTTCAGGTTCTTCGTGGTGCAGGCGCCGGCCAGGTCGGGACGCTCGACGTTCCACGGGGTGTTTCCGTTCTGGGTGCGGTCAAGGTTGGACCACACGAGCATGAAGTCGGCGAAGCCCTCGGACAGCGCCAGTCCCGTGGTGTAGCAGTCCGTGATCTTGTGGGTCCCGCTGCTGTCGTCGGGCGTCTTGCCGTCCCAGAACTTGTACTGCAACTGGTGCGCGAGCTCGTGTTTGATCACGTTGCCGCTGGCGTGCGCCGGGATGATCCAGATGTGGCCGTCCGTGCTGGCGCAGCTCCAGAGCTTGCCGTCCTTCCGGCCGCAGTCCTCCGTCGTGTTCGGGTAGTGCAGGGAGATGCTCTTGGACGGCACTGGATCAATGCCCTCGCCCTTCGTCTTGAGCGACTCCCAGAACTCCATGCCGTCGCGGTGGACCTCGCCCAGCCCCACCAGGTCGCTGTTGCTCAGGTAGGCCGCCTGCGTGTACTCGTTGAGCGTCTTGTTGGTGGCCGTGGAGTGTTGGGCGCCCGAGCTGAAGCTGTAGTAGCTCCCCGCCGAGTTCTTCAGGGTGAAGTAGATGTTGCGCGGCTCGTAGGCGAAGTGGACGGGGTAGCCGCTCGGAAGCGCGGGCAGGTTCACGCTCCAGGAGCCGTTCGCCTTCACGTTCGTCTTGGCGATGCTCACCGAGATGAAGCCCAGGTCGATATAGGCATAGACGCGCCAGCCCCAGGCCGGGTGCAGCAGGCCGTCCATGCCCGTGTAGTTGAACGAGCCCTGGCCCTTCATCCCAGAGACGAGTCCCGTGGGCTTCACGCCGTTCTGTCGAACGCCCTTCCCCCCGGTCTCGAGGGCCCGCTGGATGCGCTCATCGACCGCGCTCTGGGTGTACTTCACATCCTCCGGATCCACGTGCCGCGGCAGCGTGGAGTCGCGGGGCGGAGGCAGGGGCAGGGTGGGGGATTGCACCTCGTCTCCCTCGGAGCCCGGCGTGCTCTCGTAGACGGCGCCGTCGGTGATGATCGAGAGATCGTCGATCTCCCAGCGCTCGAGCGCGTAGTCCCGGCTCAGGGGAATGTCGGTCCGCGGCGGCGCGGCGCGGAAGACGAACACCTCGTTGTCGTCCTCGTCGAGCTGCTGGTCGACGGGGCGCACGAAGAGGTTCTCGTACTTGTCGACCAGGTAGGTGCCGTCGCGCACCTCGAGATCGATCGTGCCCTCGACGCGGCTGACGAGTGAACCGTCCGCGCCCAGCAGGTTGACCGGGATCGCCACGTGGTAGAGCCCATCTCCCGTGACGGACAGCCTCAGGGTGATGCGCGCCCGGTCCCCACCCTTCACGAGCACCGGCTCGGAGCTGACCTCGACGGAGTAGCCCAGCGGGCTGGAGAAGCTGCGCGCCGAAGCCCAGAGCTCCACGCGGTTGGGGTTCTGCACCTCGATCCAGCCGCTCATCTCGCGGATGGAGCCCCTGGGGAGGGTCAGCGTCGGTTCGATGTCCGCGACGATGGGCGTGGTGGCGAAGGATGAGCCCGCGCTCAGGCTCGCGGCCAGGAGGGAGCTTTTCAGGAAGGAAGAGCGCTTCATGGGTGAGACCTCTGGGTCCTGGGTAGGAAGAGCGATGTGCCCCTGCTTTCCGAGGGGCTCGTCCTCACAACGACCCGGGTCGACGATCTTCCCGGCGAATTATCGGGTGATTTTCCGGACGCAGGGGCCAGAGGGGTAACGGGAGTGATCAGGCGGAAACCCGCGCGTGGACACTGGCGTTACCAGGGGACAGGGTGGGGAGCTCCGTAAGTCCTTCGAAAGACAGGAAGCGGCCGGGTGGCGTGTCGAATGCAAAGGCCCCGCGCGGACATGCACTGGCCGGGGACCGAGAGTGCCCATGAGCCGGAGGAATCGATCATGAGGCAGGACATGAAGCGCAGGCTCTTGTGGGCGGTCTTGGGAGGAGTGGTGTGGCTGGCCTGTGGGGTGCCCACGCAGGAGCAGGGACCTGGCGCCGAGCCGCTGGGCACCCAGCAGCAGGGGCTGTGCACGGGGCTGGACGTGAGCGCGCTGGAGCTGGAGGGAATCAGCTCGTACGAAGGAGAGCTCGCGGGAGCAGGGACCTATGCGGTGTCGGGTCTGGCCGCCGGGGTGCGCGTGGAGTACCGGGTGGATGGCACGCTGACGACCGCCGATGAGATCCCCACCACCTCGGGCGAATGGTTCTACAGCCAGCTCGGAGTGAGCTGCGGGGCGCACGCGGTCGAGGTGACGGCCTATCCGATGGTGATCGACAGCAATGGCAAGCGCACCACGTGCTTCACCATCTCCCGGTCGTTGTTCCAGAACGTCCTGCAGTCCTGCCCCGGTGTCTCGGCGGGCAACCAGCACACGATGGAGCTGAAGGCCGACGGCACCGTGTGGACCTGGGGCGACAACTCCTATGGGGCGTTGGGGCTCGGGCACCGAGGCTCTCGCGCCACCCCCCAGCAGGTGAAGGGGCTGAGCAACGTCGTCGCCGTGTCCGCGGGAGCCAACCACTCGGTGGCGCTCGCGGCGGATGGCACCGTGTGGACCTGGGGCAACAATGGCAACGGCCAGCTGGGAGATGGGACGACCGTGCTGCGAGCGCTGCCCGCGAAGGTGCCGGGCCTGAGCGATGTCGTCGCCGTGTCCGCGGGCTCCTTCCACACGGTGGTGCTGAAGAAGGACGGCACCGTGTGGGCCTGGGGCAACAACTCCTATGGCCAGCTCGGCGATGGGACGATCACCCAGCGCAACGCGCCGGTGCAGGTGGCGAGCTCGAGCGGAATCGGCTCCATCTCCGCAGGCCTGTTCCACACGGTAGCCTGGAAGAAGGACAACACCGTGTGGGGCTGGGGCTCCAACGAATACGGCCAGCTGGGCGACGGGACGACGACGTACCGGCCCGTGCCTGTGCGAGTCTCCAGCCTGTCCAATGCCGCCGCGGTGATGGCCGGCAGCTACCACACCCTGGCGTTGAAGAAGGACGGCACTGTCTCTGCCTGGGGTAACAACTACAACGGCCAGCTCGGCGATGGGACGACCACGAATCGCTCGCTCCCAGTGGAGGTGAGCGGGCTCAGCGGCGTCACCCGCCTGGCCGCTGGCCTCTATTTCTCCGCCGTCATCGAGCAGGATGGCACTGTCTGGGGCTGGGGCGAGAACTCCTATGGTCAGCTCGGCAATGGGATGGTCGATCGCAGCGTCACTCCCGTTCGGGCGAGCGGCCTCATGGATGTGATGGGGCTCGATGCGGGGCTCAACCATGCAGTGGCGAGGATGGCGGATGGAACCGTGTTCACCTGGGGTAGCAACGGCTCCGGCCAGCTGGGAGACGGCAGCGTCACCCAGCGCAATCTGCCCGTGACGCCGGTGCTCCCTCCGCTCAAGGCCGTGGGCGCGGGGGCGGGATTCACGGTGGTGCTGAAGCAGGATGGCCAGGTCTATGCCTGGGGCAGCAATTCCCTCGGAGAACTCGGGGATGGGTCGACTGTCGCGCGACTCGTGCCCGCCGGGCCGGTGCTGGGCCTCGAAGGTGTCACCGACATCAGCGTGGGCGCCTACCACATCCTGGCGTTGAAGGCGGACGGGACGGTGTGGGCCTGGGGCTCCAACTCCTACGGCCAGCTCGGAGACGGGACGACCAACCTGCGCAGCACTCCCGTGCAGGTGTCGGGTCTCAGTGGCGTCGTCGCCGTTGCCGCGGGGTGGTACCAGTCGCTGGCGTTGAAGGCGGACGGGACGGTGTGGGCCTGGGGCTCCAACTCCAGTGGCCAGCTCGGGGATGGGACGACCACCAACCGGGTGACGCCCGTGAAGGTGTTGAACCTCACCGGAGCCATTACCGTGAGCGCGGGTGCCTACCACTCGCTGGCGTTGAAGCCGGATGGGACGGTGTGGGCCTGGGGCTACAACGCCTTCGGCCAGCTCGGGGACGGGACGACCACCAACCGGGCGACGCCCGTGAAGGTGTCTTCTCTCACCGATGCCTTCGACATCTCTGCGGGGACCTTCCACTCCGTAGCCCTGCGCCAGTACGGCTATGCCTCCGCCTGGGGCCTCAACAGCAGCGGCCAGTTGGGGGACCAGACGACCACCCAGCGCACCACGCCCGTGATGGTGCACTATCTCGACGGGATGAGTGTGGTCTCCGCCAAGTACGCCTCGACACTCGCGGTGAAGCTCGACGGCACCGCATGGTCCTGGGGCTACAACTATTATGGCCAGCTGGGGGATGGAACGACCACCCAACAGTCGATGCGGCTCCTGGTGCCCGGTCTCAATGGAATCACCACCATCGCCTCGGGGCTCTATCACTCGGCGGCATTGCAGCGGGATGGCACCGTGTGGACCTGGGGCCAGAACAGTGAGGGGGCGTTCGGGGATGGGACGACCGCCAACCGGCTGTCGCCCGGAGCTTTGATGTACTTCGTTCAGTGATCGCTCTCGGGCGGTTCGTCGAACGCTGGCCATCTCGCGCCCGATGCTCCACTATGGAGCGATGACCCGACCGGGCGCGCAGCGGACGGCTCGCCTTGCGCTCCTCCTGTCCCTCCTCTTCGCCAGCCTCGCGGCCCGAGGAGGGGACCGCATCTTCCACCGTCCCCTCGTCGAGGACGCCTACTACTACTTCCAGATTGCTCGCCATGCGGTGGCGGGGCACGGCATCACCGCGGATGGCGAGCACCTGACCAATGGCTTCCAGCCCCTCTTCTTCGGGGTGTGCTTCGGAGCCTTCAAGGTGGCCCCTGATGACACCTGGGCCATCCGCCTGATCATCCTGTTCCTGGCGCTGGTGCAGGCCGGCTCCGCCTTGCTGTTCGGGCGCTTCGCGGCGAAGGCTTTCGGTGAGCGTGAGGGCGCCACGGAGTGGGTGGCCGCGCTGACCTATGCCGGGAGCATGTTCCTCTTCTGGCAGCACCAGAATGGCCTGGAGACGGGATTGGTGCTGTTGCTGCTGCTGGCCGTGGGCCTCGCCTTCGCGCGGACGGATCCCGCGCAGCCCCGTTCCGCGCTGGCGCTGGGGGTGCTGTGTGGGCTGCTCGTGCTCGCGCGCATCGACACCGGCATCCTCGTGGTGCTGCTCGCGGGCAGCCTGCTCCTGGCCCGAGGCGCTGGCTCGCTGCTGAACCGCGTGCTCACCAGCGGAGCGGTGGGCGTCCTGTCGACGCTCGTCTCGCTGCCGTGGTGGCTCTACAACGTCGTCTACTTCGGCTCGTTTGTCCCCACGAGTGGAAGGGCACAGCAGGCGTTTGCGCTCGAACCCACTCGGGTGCAGGCGGCGGTCCACGCGGTGGCGATGGCCGCCTCGCCGTTCATCTACCCCTTTGGAGCGCCGAGCTGGGCCATGGCGGCCGCTGTCCTCGTGGTGCCGGTGCTCGCGGTGCTCGTGCTGGCGTCGGGGGCGGGGAGGGCCTGGCGTGGCGGGCTGCCGCACGGAGAGCCGGCGCGGTGGGCCCGGCGGTACATCCAACTGCTGCTCGTCTTCGGGCTGTTGCTGGCCGTCTGGTACTGCGCCAGTTCCTGGGCTGCCCACTTCTACCGGCGCTATGTCGCTGCCCTGTCCATTCCGGGCGCGCTGTTGCTCTCGGCAGCCGTGCTCGTGCTGCGGGAGCGCATCCGGTGGGGAGCGAAGGGCCTGCCGTTCCTGCTCATCGCGCCCGGCCTGGGGCTGTTGCTGCTGATGTGGTTCGCACCGGAGCGGATCGTCCGCTCGGGCTTCTTCAACCAGCTCGATCTGGTGCGTGCGTGGGTCCCGGAGGGGGAGCGAGTCGCCGCGTTCCAGTCCGGGACACTCGGATTCTTCCAGCCGGCTGTCGTGAACCTGGATGGGAAGGTCAACGCGCAGGCGCTGGCTCACCGGGGACGGATGGCCACGTACCTGGAGGCCCAGCACGTCCAGTGGCTCTGCGATGTGCCATCGATGTTCATCTTCGGGTTCGGAGCCACACCTGAAGCGCTCGGGTGGAAGCGGGTGGCGAGCGCTGGCGACTTCACGCTGTATCGCCGCTTCTAGGAAGACCCTCCGGGCCGGGTTCGGACCAACTGGTATGCTGGCCATACCAGCTCGGCCCATTGTCGCCGCCAACGGGACTGAGGAGATGGCGCCTCAACCGCGCACGATCACATTGCGGAGCGGAACGAGCGGCATCGTCGCGAGCGGCTCGGTCCGCGATGGTGCGGACAGCTCGGAGAAGTGGCGATAGCCCAGGGCCTGTAGCTCGTCACGGAGCTCGGTCAGGGAGTAGCCCGCGGCACTGGCCGCAGCGGCGTTCAGTTCGAGCAGCAGGGGCGGAAGCGCTGAGAGCGTCCGGTGGCCTCCTCGCAGTGCTCCGAGCTCGCCTCCCTCGCAGTCCATCTTCACCAGGCAGTTCTCCCGGGGGAGCGGCTCCGGGAGGAGCTCGTCCAGCCGGGCCACGCGCACCTCCAGGCGCTCGTGCTGGCCTCGCCCGGAAAAGGACGCATACAGCCCGCCCGAGCCGGAGCCTGTCGCTGGGATGAAGAAGGTGGCCGACCCGGCCTGCTCGCCAAGCGCCAGCTCGTGAACGGTCCCGTGCTTCATCCCGTTGGACGCGAGGGACTGGCGCACCAGGCGCGCGAGGATGGGCTGCGGCTCGAATGCCACCACGCGCCCCGTGGGACCCACGCGCCGGCCCGCCAGGAGCGTGTAGCTGCCGTGGTTGGCGCCGATGTCGAGCAGGGTTCCGCCAGGCCCCAGGGTCTGCTCGATGAGCCGGGCCTCGGCGCTCTTGCCCTGCAACTCCCCGAGTACCCACAGCCACCGGTTGTCGAGCAGATCCACGTGCGCGGTGAGCCCGTCCACCTGGAAGGCCTGCTCTCGCGGGAGGCCGCGCCACCGGATGAGATCCTGGAGCCGCCTCAGCAGGAAGGAGCCGCCTCGGACCAGGCCCGTCTTGGAATCCAGCATCCGCCGCAGGTAGCGCCCATATGCGCGCAGGTAGAGCGGGAGCGTCGGGAGCAGTTGCGCATCTTCGTACCAGGCGTGAGCTTGCACGGACTCAGCATTCCTTCTGTACGGGGACATCGCCAGCCAGGAAGGATCGCGGCGTGACACCGAGAAGATCCCGGAACTCGGCTGTCAGGTGTGCCTGATCGTAGAACCCGGACTCGACGGCGAGCTGCGCCCAGCCCGCGCTGCCGGCCCTGGCGACCACCCTTCGGATGCGCGCGATGCGGGCGTACCGCTTGGGAGAGATTCCCACCTCTTCACGAAACACCTGCCGCAGGAGCCGCTCGCTCACGCCGAGCCGCTGCGCGAGCGAATGAATGTGCTCGGGTTCGGCATCACCGGCTTCGAGCGCGCTCGCCGCGCGTCGCACGAGCTCGCTGTGCCAGCTCGAGCCGCGCCGGGCCTCGAACTGCTCGAGAAGGGCTTCTTCGAGGGTGCGGATGGTCCGCTCCACTTCGCCCTCCGCTTGCGCCAGCCTGCCTCGCAACCCCTGGGCACGAGGCCCCCACAAGTCATTGATGGAGACGATGCGGTCGGCCAGTTCGTGGAGCGCGACGCCGAAGAATGCCCGCGCGCCTCCCGGGCGGAACGCGAACCGCACATAGAGGGGAACGGCTCGGGCCAGTTTGTAGGAGGCACGCGTGTTGGGCCCGGTCGCAACCACTTCGAGGCCTTCGGTGTGCGCCGTGCACAGCACGAGCGAAGACGTCCCACTCGGCAAGCGAGTCATCGCACGCGCCGGTGAGGGCGACAGGGTCAGGACACGAACCTCCGACACCCACGGCTGGAGGGGGGCGGCTGGCGTGAGGGCTCGCTCATGGAGCACGGTCATTGCGTCCATCATAAGCGCCCACTTTGGAGGCTGCACACCATGCCGGAATCTCCAAGAAGCCACGAGCGCTCCTCTCTAGATTGGCTCGAAACAGGAGAACGACATGATTCTGGTGACGGGTGCCACGGGCACCATCGGCCGCGCGCTCATTCCCGAGCTGCGCGCCAAGAGCGCCCACGTGCGGGTGATGACGCGAGACCCGGAGAAGGCGAAGTCGCTGTGGGGACCGGAGGCCGACATCGTGCGCGGCGACTTCACTGAGCCCTCCTCGCTGCCCCCCGCGCTGGACGGCGTCAGCGAGTTGTTCCTGCTCACTGCGCCCAGCCCGGCCATCTCGGACCACGACGTGGCGATGGTGAAGGCAGCCAAGGCGGCCCGGGTGAGGAAGATCGTAAAGCTGTCGGTGTTCGGCGCGGACGCCGCGGAGCCGCTGACGACCACGGGCTGGCACCTGCCCGGCGAACGAGCCGTGAAGGAATCCGGTCTGGCGTGGACCCTCCTCCGGCCCGCGGCGTTCGCATCGAATGCGCTCGGCTGGGTACCGCTCATCCGATCGGGTGTCGCCATCGAGCTGTCGACGGGGAATGGCAAGCATGCGCTCGTCGATCCACGGGATGTGGCTGCCGTCGCGGCGCGCTCGCTCCTCTCCCATGATCACGACAGCCAGGCCTATACCCTCACGGGTCCCGAGCCGCTGAGTGCCCGCGAGCAGGTGGAGGTCCTCGGCAAGGTTCTGGCGCGCCCCATCTCGTTCGAGGAGGTGACGGTGGATGTCGCGGTGGAACGAATGAGGTCCTCGGGAGTCCCGGATGCCTACGCCGCAGCCGTGAAAGAGGGGCTCCTCTTCGTACGAGAAGGCAGGGCCGCGATGCGGAGTGATGCCGTCGAGCGGGTGCTCGGCCGCGCGCCGCGATCGTTCGAGCAGTGGGTGCGCGACCACATCTCTCTGTTTCGCTGAGCCGCCTCGGCAGGGCTTGTGCCCTTCGCCGAGCAGGCACGCCCCACGTGGAACCTGGAGACCGGACAGCGCCATGGCTGTGCCGGCCGGTCTCCAGGGGCTCCTGCTACTCCGGGCGCTGCTGGGCCAGGAGCCACTCGTAGAGGTTCGGGTTCTGGTGGGTGTGTCCGGGGTCGTAGGTCCTGCCCCAGGCCCCGTGGCCGACGCCGGGATAGGCCGTCACCTTCGGAGTGAGCTCTGGAGGCGGGTTGCACGCGTTGTACCTCGCCACGAAGTCCGTGGCCGTGCCCATCCAGGAATCGGCGGTACCGTAGAACTGCCAGACCTTCACGCTGGCCTGGACGAGGTTGCACGTGTTCCGCGGCACGTTGCCGAGATCCGGCGTCCACATGTCGGTGCCGTAGCCCGCGCCATCCGTGGGGGCAATGGCTGCCAGCCGCTGCGCATGCGCCAGAGACATCTCCGGGTACCCCGTCGTCCCGAAGGCTCCCATCGACAGGCCCGTGACGTAGATGCGCCGGGGGTCGATCCGGTAGTTCGCCTGCGCGTAGTCGATCAGCCGATCCACGTAGTACGCGTGCCAGTCCGAGGCCGACGCGCCCAACTGCGGCATGAGCACCACGAAGGAGTCGTTTACCCCGTTGACCGGATACTCGAGCTGCTCGCCCGCGTTGATCAGCGCCGGCATGCCTTGCTCGAGGACCCAGGGCAGCTCTGTGGTGCCGTTTCCTCGCTGGCCGAGGCCATGCAGGAAGATGATGAGCGGCCACTGGCGGGAAGGATCATTGTCATAGCCGCGCGGCAGCGACTCGTAGAACCCGAGGAACGTGTTGTAGAGCTTGGGCACCCGCGTGGAGCGCACGGTGAGCGTTCGAGCCGCGGGGTTGTTCCCGCCCGGCACGGGCAGGACGGTGACGGTGACGTCGGCGCTGGCCGTGGCGCCCAGGTTGTCGGTCACCGTGAGCCGGAAGACATAAGTTCCCTGGACCAGGCCCGACACCGTGGTGGAGGCCGCTGTGGGAGTGCTGAAGCTCGCGGTGCCTCCGGACACCTTTGTCCAGCTGTAGCTGGCGATGGTGCCATCCGCATCCGAGGCCGAGCCCGTGAGCGTCACGGACGAAGTCGGCAGGGTGATCGTCTGCGCGGGGCCGGTCTGGACCACGGGGCTGATGTTGGTGTTGCGCCGCTGCGTCAGCAGCCACTTGTAGAGGTTGGAGGCGTCCGGGTTGTTCGGGTCGACGACCCAGCCGAGGATCCAGTGGTCGCCCGTGGTGTAGCGGGTGTACTTCGGAGCCGGATTGGGCGCCGGGACGCAGGAGTTGAGGGCATTGACCGCGTCATCGGTCGAGCTCACCCCCACCGTGTGGTCGTCCACCGCATGGGACGCCCACACGGGGACCTTCTTGTTGGCCAGGCGGCAGATCTGCGACACGCCTCCAGAGGAGACGATCCGCCCTCCCGAGACAGGAGCGATGGCCGCGATCTGGTTGGCGTTCGCATCCGAGCGCTGGGGGAAGGACCAGGTGTGGAACGCGCCGAGCGAGTAGCCCACCAGGTACACCCGATCCGGATCGATACGGAGGTTCGTCTTCGCGGTGTCGATGGCCGCCTGGGTGAAGAAGTCCTGCCAGTCGCCGTAGCTGCCGTGCAGCTGCGGCATCAGGATGACGAAGGACTCGGTGACGCCGTTCTGGACGAACTCGAGTGGCGCCCCGTCCCGAATGGGGAGGCTCGCGCCGAGGATCGCCGGGAGTGTGTCCGCCGTGTCGCCGCGCTCGCCGATGCCGTGGTGGAAGACGATGAGCGGCCACTTGCGAGTGGGGTCGGTGTTGTAACCGCGCGGCAGGGACTCGTAATAGTAGATGAGCTTCCCGTTGGAGGTGACGGTCTTCGAGGTGAGGGTCCGGCTCGTGGGGGTGCCGCTCCCCGTGCTCGGCACCACTGACACCTGGACATCATCCGAAGCGGTCGCGCCCAGGTCGTCCGTCACCGTGAGGCGGAAGACGTAGGTTCCCTGCACCAGGTCTCCAGCGATGAGCGGGCTCCACGGGTTCTGGTACAGCCGCGCGGTGCTGGGGCCAGACACCTGGGTCCACAGCCAGGTGACGGCCTTGCCCTCGGGATCGCCGACAGTCTGCTGCAGCGCCACCGTGTTGGACGGCAGCGGGATTGTCTTGTCGCTACCCGCGTTCGCGGTGGGCGGCTGGTTCACCACCACGGAGCCGTTCTCGATCAGCTCGATGATGCCCAGATAGGAGTAGGCCGCTCCGGGCTTCATCGTCATGGTGATGTCGAGCAGCCCGCTCGTGGGCGAGAGGCTGGCGAGCTGCGCGGAGGTGTCGACGTTGTTGCGCGCCTGCAACTCCACCGTCTGCCCGCTCACGGTGAACACCGCGGTCCGGTCGGTGGTCAGGTCCGTCGTGACGCGCGACGCATAGAAGCGCAGGGTATAGGTCGCGGTCGCGGAGAGTCCGGAGAACTGGAGCTTCGCCGTGTCATCGAGCGAGCCCTGGTGGTTGCCGATGAAGAAGGAGTCCTGCGTCGCCGTGGCGGGGTAGAGCGTGCTCGCCGTGGTGCCGTCCCCGTTGTAGGCGCCGATCCACCCCTGCCAGAACGAGTCCGTCACCTGCAGTGCCAGGCTCGAGGAGGCTCCCGTGGAGTCCTTCAATCCCGTGAGGGTCGCGCCGGTGGTGCCATCGGTGAGGTTGTTCCAGCCCGGGGTCTGGAAGGACGACGACCCGAAATCGATCAAGAACCGCCTCTCGGCTGCACTCGCCTCCGAGGCGAGGGCTCCTTGCAGCAGCGCGAGGCTGGTCACCAACACGGGAAGCCGGGACAGATGACGTTTCGTATGGGCCATCAGTGTAGAACCCTCCTACATGTCAGGAATGACCCAATATAAATCTGTCTTAGCACGAATTCCTAGAATTCGCTCCTAGTGTGGATTTGTTCACTTTGTGGCTGATCAGTCTCGGTCGGGGGCGCCGAGCGGGAAGAACGGCCGATAGGGCCGGGCGTCATTGACGGCTCGGGCGAAGGAGGGGCGCGCGAGCAGCCGCTGCCGGTACGCGCGGACGCGGGAGAAGGTCTCGCTGATGGGATGGGCCCAGTCGGCATAGAACAGCGCGGGCGCTGCGGCGCAGTCGGCGAGGCTGAAGGCATCCCCCACGGCCCACTCGTGTCCAGCGAGGGTTCCGTCGAGCCAACGATAGGCGCGCTCCAGCATGGCCTTGGCTTCGGCGACGCCTTGCGTGTCGCGGTTCTCCGCCGTGCGCATGCCGTCAGCCACGAGCTTCTGCATCGGCGTCGAGATGTAGTTGTCGAAGAACCGGTCCATCATCCGCACCGGGAGCGCCGCTCGGGGATCCTCGGGGACCATCCGCACAGGACCGGGATGGTGAAGCCCGAGGTGCTCGATGATGACGCTCGTCTCCAGCACCGGCCGGTCTCCATCCACGAGCACGGGCATGCGCTTGAGCGGCCATAGCGCCTCCCACTCGGCGAGCACCTCGGGATGGTCGCCATCGAGCATGCGCGCGGTGAAGGGGGTGCCGTTCTCGTAGAGGGCGATCAGCACCTTCTGACAGTAGGACGAGAAGGGATGGGAATAGAGGGTCAGGGCCATGGTCGTCGTGCTCCTTGGGACTGCTTGCGGTTTGCAAGCAGTTGCGTTGTAGGCACACTGCTCCTACTTTGCAAGCAGTCGATGAAGAGAGGCGTACCATGCAGGAGGCACACCGTTCAGGTTGTCCAATCAACCTGACGCTCGAGATGTTGGGAGATCGATGGAGCCTGATTGTCATCCGCGACATCATGTTCGGCAACCGCCGCCACTATCGCGAGCTGCTCGGCCAGTCGGAGGAGAGGATTGCCTCCAACATCCTGGCGGATCGCCTGAAGCGGCTGGTGGAGATCGGGCTGCTCAGCCGGCGAGACGATCCGAGCCATAAACAGAAAGCCATCTACAGCCTGACCGAGCCTTCCATCCAGCTGGTGCCATTGCTGGCGCAGATGGGGGCATGGGGCCGCCGTCACGCGCCAGTGTCCGAGGAGCTGTCGATCCGCGCGCAGCTCTTGGAAGAGGGTGGCCCACCGCTCTGGGATGCCTTCATGGCCGAGCTGCGCAGTCTCCACCTGGGAGCGCCCGCTCCCAAGGAGTCGGTGCTCGCTGGGCTCCAGGCTGCCTATAAGCAGGTGGTGGCGCGCAAGCGGAGGGCGAAGCGGTGAGGGCGAAGCGCGTGGCCCTGCATTGACAGCCTCCTCGCCCGCTCGAACGATAGGCTCGCCAGGAACCTGGACGACCCTGCGGCCATCTATACGTTGCACTCCCATGCACGCTAGGGTGTGCCTTGAGCTGTGGACGAGGGCACATGATGACGAAGAAGGGTCCTGAGGACGCTTCGACGGTCGACTGGAAGCAGGAGCGTCATGACAAGCAGCCGGCTCGCCTCATTGCAGCGCTGAGCATCGTTTCGCATCCGGTCCCCCACCGCGTGGGCCAACGGCTGTTGTTGCTGGCACTGGCGGAAGGCCGCTCTGTGGCCCTCTCGCGCAACGAGCCGGACTTCCTGCACCCCCAGGGAGGTCTGGCTCAGCCGCTGGCGGATCCCTTCGTGAGCAGCCGCAGCCCTGTCGTGTTCTCACCCGGTCCCGAGGGCAGCCTCAGGCTGGAAGCAGGAGAGGGAAGCAAGGTCTCCATCGCGGGAGAGCCGCTGCGTGGCACGCGGATGCTGAGCGCCCAGGAGGTGGCCACGGGCGTACCTCTGGAACTGGCCGAGCGGGTGGTGCTGCTGCTGCATCTGGCCTCTCCCGTGACGCGCACCCGGGTGGAGGCATTGGGCATGGTGGGCAACAGCCTGGGCCTGCAGCGCGTGCGGGACGACATCGAACAGGTCGCGGATCTGGATGTGCCCGTGCTCATCCGAGGAGAGACCGGCTCGGGCAAGGAGCTGATCGCCAAGGCGCTCCACCAACGCAGCCCGAGGCGTGACCGGCCCTTCATCAGCGTCAACCTGGGCGCGCTCCCCAAGGAGATCGCGGCGGCTGAACTCTTTGGGGCCGTCAAGGGGGCCTACTCCGGAGCGGTGAAGGACAGGGAGGGCCTCTTTCGTGCGGCCCAAGGCGGGACGCTGTTCCTGGATGAAGTGGGTGAGGCTTCTTCCGAAGTGCAGGTGATGCTGCTGCGGGTGCTGGAGGAGCGCGAGATGTTCCCGGTGGGTTCCTCCACGGCGGTGCCCACGGACGTGCGGCTGTTGACCGCCACGGATGCTCACCTGGAGAAGCAGATCCAGGAAGGCCGCTTCAAGGCGCCCCTGCTGCATCGGCTGGCGGGGTATGAGATTCGGGTGCCACCGCTTCGGGAACGGCGCGAGGATATCGGCTCGCTCTTCCTCCACTTCGCGCGAGAGGAACTGGAGGCCATTGGAGAGGCGCAGCGCCTGAACGTCCCGGAAGGCACGAGCGAGCTGTGGCTGCCGGCCTCGCTGGCCTCATGGCTGGTGCGTTATCCGTGGCCCGGAAACATCCGCCAGCTGCGCAACCTGACACGCCGGATCATCATCAACAACCGTGGGCAGCCCGGTGGACTGGAGCTCGACCCCCGTCTGGAGCAGGAACTGGCTCCCCCTCCGGCTCTGCCTTTGACGCCCCCTCCCCCAGTGAATCCGCCCACGCCCGAGCCGAAGAGCACGGATCGGCCCAAGGTCTCGGACTTCTCCGAGCAGGAGTTGACAGCCACCTTGGAAGCTTGCGGTTGGGAGATCAAATCGGCCGCGGAGCGGCTTCGTGTGGCCCGTTCCTCACTCCAGGAGTGGTACCAGCGGCACATCCGCCCCAGCTCAGGCTCGGAGGAGTTCAGCCGCGTCTACGAGGAATGCCAAGGCGATGTGGACAGCATGGTCCATCGCCTTCGGATGTCTCGTTGGGCCATCGTTCGCAGGCTTCGAGAATTGGGACTCCAACGGCCCTGAGCTTCCAAGTGATGGCGTCCTATGACGCCCCCGTCATGCCAGCGGCACGGCTTGTCATGTCGGAAAGCGATTTCGACGCCCGACTTGTTGGGTTTCGTTCGTCCTACCCCCCGGAAAATCGTCCCGTGGGGTGGCACGCCGGTTGAAGAGACAACCTGCAAGGTCGTCGAGAAGCGTAAAACGGGAGTTCACTTCGAAATCCCTTATCCACGACGGCTGAGTCGCAAAACCTCAAACCTCGAGAGTACCCATGACTGCCGAGAACAATGCCGTTGTTGGAAACACCCTGTCTGCCTCCGAGATCGACCCTCAGACCCAGAAGCCCACGAATCCCAACGGGATTGCTTACGCTCGGAAATCGGAACCCCTCTCTCAGCCCCAGAAGAAGCTCCCCTTCCGGCTGCTCGAGCTGTGGGGTCTGATCCGGCAGCTCATCTGCAAGGGCTCTGCGACTCTTTCAACCCGGCAGGCCGTGAATCCTGAAGCGATGACGCGTTCAGGCGCTTCTTGAGACGGGTCAATCCCTGGCAGAAGCATGGCGCGAGACCATCGTCCCGCGCCATGCTGCTCGCCCCTGGCTTCTAAGGGGCGTGCAGAGAGAACTCTGTTTCATGCAGGCACTGTCGGAGCTCGAGCGCGCCCAGCATTTGAGGAGAGACCTTCAACGTCGCTTGCAGCGTCTCGAGCCCGAGCTTCTGCGCTTCCTTGGCGCTCTCACCCTCCCCACGCTGCCAGGTGCTCCATTCGCAGCAGAACCGGGCAAAGGCCATCAGGTACTCGGTCTTCCGAGTATCGTAGGTGCGGCCCGCGAGTTCGAGTGCCCTCTGGAAGTCACTGGCCGCCTGCGCGAAGTCCTGATCGAGATCCCGGCTCTTGCCATGGCGGGAGAGCCAACGGGCCTGGAGTCCCCGAAGCTGTCCACGGTAGCGCCAGATCTGCGGGTCGTCTTGTGAGCCCGCCATGGCCGAACGCAGTGCGTCTTCGGCCAGCCGCAGGCTTTGACTGGGATCACGCCCCCGGCTCGACTCAAAGTCCGCGCTCAAGACATGAACTGCTCCCAGGTTGGCCTGGAGCACCGGGTCGGTAGGGTCCAACTGGCTCACGAGGGTCAGCGCGGCCAGCGCCCTCTTGAGGCTGGTCTCGGGGGAAGTTCCCCGTTCCTGCTCGTACAGCGCACGCAGCATCCACGTATCACTGACGTTGTTCAGCGCGGTGGTGAACTGACGGTTCAGCGCATAGGCCTTTTCATAGCTGGCTTGCGCCTGCGTCAGGAATTGGGAGGGATCGCCTGCATGCCTCCACTCTTCGCGTGCCAGTTCATTGAGGACGGCGCCCAGGTCATCATGGAGATAGGACTCCTGTGCGTTGATGCGAATCGCATCCTCATATACCGCGCGCGCGTTGTTCCACTCCGCACGGGCATCATCACCTCTGGCCAGGATCCGTGCTGCTTTCCTCGCATGAACCTGGCCTGCATAGTGATGGACCACGTGGTCCTGAGCGCCGAGCGCCATGGCTCTCTCAATCGCTTCCTGCGCCCTTTGCAGATCTTCCTCTGGAGCCTTGGCGTCCTGGCGTCTCTCGCGCTCCAGGTAGTTCTTCGCCAGGTTGGTCCAGGCTGGGCGCAGCTTGTCATCGAGCACGGTCGCTTGATGGAAGGCTTCGATGGCCTGATCGAGATGAGAAGCCGTGCTCCCGGGGGTGTTCGTGTCTTCCGCCCAGGATGCGAAGAGCAGGCCGCGCTGCAGCATGTAATGGGCGTCGCGGTCCTTTGGCTGCACTTGATTGAGTAGCTCGAGCGCCTGGGCAAGCGGAGCATTCGGAGACTCATTCTTCTGGGCCAGGATCCGCCCCTGGAGGATGAGTATCTGTGCCAGTTCCAGGTGGGCGTGCGACGATTGGGCGTCGGCCTTCGTGGCCGCGGTGAGCGCACTGTCAACGAGCGCGCTCGCTTCAGCGTAGGCCCTGGAGTTGAGCTTGTGTTCCGCCATGCGCTGGCCCAACTGGGCTTCCAGGAGCAGGGCTTCGACGGAATCTGGAGCGATCCGCAGCGCGCGCGCGACGGCATCCATTCCGCGCTGGAAGCACTCTTCGGTGTGGCCCTTGTGGTGAATCTCCATGATCAGCTGCGTGAGCTCCAGCTCCGCCTGGGCCAGGGGGATGGCCAGCTCGCTCCGGCCAATCTCCGCGGCGGCGGCGTAGGCTTCGCGGCCGTCGGCGAAATCCTGCCGGGCCTTCTCGAAGTCACCTGTCTCCACGTGCCGGGCGGCCCGCGCCTGGAGGATGTCTCCCCGGAGCTGCAGCGCCTCATAACGCCAGGGCTCAGAGGCCTTCATCGAGTCCAGTTGCTTCAGGGCCTCATCGAAGTCTTCATCATAGAAGGCGATCAGCGCGCCTCCCCAGACGGGGGAGAAGTCATCCGCCTTCTCGCTCAGCTTGAGGTAGGCCGTGGCCCCTTGACGGTAACGGCTCTCGATTCTCTGGTGGGGGGGCGAAGCAGGTTGTCCGGTTTGTCCCCGCTGAACGGCCAGCCGCGCTGCCTCGAGCCGTTCCTGGCGGTACAGCCGGCTCATCACCTGGGCCAGCGCGAAGGCCACACGCGGCTCCTGGAAGCCCGCGGCCCATGCAGCCTCCAGCTTCTCCAAGGCCTTCCGGTCCTCATCAAGAGCCAGGTAGGCGCGTCCCTGCCCGTAGCGGACTGCTCCCTCCGCCAGGGGGCCCGCCTCCTGGCTGTCCTTCTCCAACGCACTCACCTCCCGCAGGAGGGTGTCGCGCAGCGTGCGCGTGTCATGGATGGGAGAGAGCGCGGTGAGGCGGGCCAGGGATTCGATGCGCTCGACCTTCTCCGTGATGTCGCGCGTGAACACCTGGAGTCGGGCGGCCTGGCTGCGCGTGTACACCGCCCACCCGAGAGCGCCGGCGACCGCCAGCAGCGCCGCCGCGGCCACGGCCACCATGCGCCGGTGCTTCCGGGCCTTCTTGTACAACTGATAGCCCAGACCGGCGGAGCGCGCCTTGACGGGCTCGCCCGCGAGGAAACGGTCCAGATCCTCGATCAGGGCGAGCATCGAGTCGTAGCGAGCCGACCGCTCCTTCTCCAGGCATTTGAGGACGATGGCCTCGAGATCCTGAGGGATCCGCGGATCGATGCTGCGCGGAGGACGAGGCTCCGTGGTCGCGATCTTGTTGAGGACCTCCAAGGCATTCTCCCCGGGGACAGAGAGCTTGCCCGTCAGCAGGTGGTAGAACGTCGCGCCCAGGCTGTAGACGTCGGCGCGCCAGTCCAAGCGAGTCACCTCGCCGCGCGCCTGCTCGGGGGCCATGAAGTGGGGAGTGCCGAGCACCGCTCCCGTCTCGGTGAGCCCCTTCGACCGCCAATCGCGTGCCAGGCCAAAGTCCAGCACATAGGGACGGAGACGGCCCTCCGGGGTCTGCTCGACCAGGATGTTGGAGGGCTTGATGTCGCGGTGGATGAGCCCCACGCCGTGAGCGGCATGGATGCCCAGGGCCGCATCGCGCACGACCATGGCCTTCTGCGTCACGGTGAGTGTGTCGGTGAAGGAACTCAGCGGGTGCCCGTTCACGTGCTGCATGGCGATGTACGGCAGGCCCTGGACTTCACCCACCTCGTGCACATGGCAGACGCTCTCGTGATCGACCCGAGCCTGGGCGCGGGCCTCGGAGATCAGCCGACTGACGAGCTCCGGACCCTGGCCCCGGACGAACTTCAGAGCCACGTTGCGGCGCAGGCGCGGATCATAGGAGAGGAACACCTGCCCCATTCCTCCCTCGCCCAGCAGTCTCACGAACTGATAGCGCTCCCAGCCGGGCACGGGAAAGGCGCCTGCCGCTGGTGTGCCGTGGCCGTGAGCCGTGCCTGCTGGCGGCAGGGTGTCCGCCTCGGACGGATTCGCCCTCTGCACGACCGATGTCTCCAGCAGGTCTTGCTGGAGACCGTTGAGAGTCTCCTCGGAGATGAGTCCCCGCTCGTGAAGCAGTTGCAGGGGGCTGCGTGCCCTGGCGTGGGACTCTTTACGCAAGGCCTCCACCTCCGCCGGGGAGATGAAGCCCTTTTTCAGTGCAACCTCGAGTTGTTCCTCGCGAGCGTCCTGCATGTTCCCCCCCCCGGGGCTCATCTGTTCAGCTATCGCTGATGGTTCGGCGACAGGAGATGGCAGCGACTGCCTGGCCATCATCGAGTCATGGGGACATAGAGAGCAACCCATGTGCCACCAACGAGTGCTCGGTATGGCATTCGAGAGCGCGCCTGAGTGGCAAGCTGGCCAAGTCCTTCAGAGAGTCTCGCTGAAGGATTATGTCTTGCTCGGACCGAGCAGCTCCTGGCTGGCATTCCTTCGGCGTCGGCCGACATGACAGCCGTCATGTCGGTGGTCACACCTGGTACGCGCCAGGTTCGCGTCGAGCGGTACTAATGTCTGTTCTCGCGGTCGAGCCAGACGAGCAGCCCTTGGGTGTTGAGTTCGAGATCCGTGCCGAGCAACTCTTCGAGTTGCGCATCGGGCAGCGTGCAACCGTGGCGGCGCAGGAGTTCGAACCAAAGCTTGCGCATGTCGGCGAGGATGGCGTCATGGCGGTTCGCGGCGCCGCGATGACTGCGCGCGATCGTCACGAACTGGTGGATCTGCTGCTTCAGCGACTCCGCGAGCCGGGGGACGTCGGTGACGCGGCTGTAGTGCATGAGGTACAGCGCTTGCGGCTTGTGAGCGAGCAGGCGATCCAGTGAGGCGATGAGTTGCTCCGGATCGAACTGCGTCGGAGTCGTCGTGGGAACGATGAACGCGCCGTTCTCCGTGTCGAGCTCGCGATAGGACAGCCCGAACGTATCGCCCGTGAAGATGTTCCGGTGCGCCACATCGACGATGGCATGGTGATGGAGCGCGTGCCCCGGCGTGTGAACGAACTCGAGTTCGCGGCCTGCGAGGCTCAGGCGCTGGCCGTCGCGCGTCTCGACAATGCGAGAGGCGGGAATTGGCACCAGCTCACCATAGAGCGTGCGGTAGATGTCTTCACCGTACACCGCGATGGAGCCGGCGATGAGCTTCGTCGGATCGACCATGTGCGGTGCACCGCGCGGATGGATGACGGCGCGCGCGTTTGGCAATGCCTGCATGAGCTGCCCCGCACCTCCGGCATGATCGAGATGCACGTGGGTCAGGATTACATAGTCGACCGCACCGCGCGCGATGCCGAGCTCGTCGAGGGCCGCGAGCAGGTATGGCACCGAGTGCGCCGTCCCCGTGTCGACGAAGGCAGCGCGCCCTTCGTGCGCGATGAGGTGAGCCGCCGCGAGGCCATGGCGCATGTACTCCGTGTCGATGGCCGTGATGCCGTCGGGATGGCGTTGCAGGCGAGGTCGTTCCACCGGATGTGTCCTGATCGCCGTGGCTGGCGTCCGCGGAGAAGCTGAACTCGAGGCGCTGCGCACCATAGCAGAACGGCACAACCCTTTTGCGGCGGAGGTGTGGGGGAGCGGTTAGGGTGTCGCGCATGAGTGGAGCTCCCCCGGTCCGTCCTCCTTGGACCCTACCCCCCGTTCCCGCGGTGATCCTCGCCGTCTTGAGCGTGCAGGGCGGCGCTGCCTTCGCGAAGGAGCTGTTCCCGGTGCTCGGCTCGGCGGGCACCGCGGGAATGCGCATCGGGTTGTCCGCCATCCTGCTGCTCGCGGTGTTCCGTCCACCGCTCACGCGGCTCACTCGTGCGCAGTGGGGTGCGGTCATCCCGTATGGGGTGGTGCTCGGCACGATGAACCTGACCTTCTACATGGCGCTCCAGCGCATCCCACTGGGACTGGGAGTCACGCTGGAGTTCGTGGGGCCCCTGGGGCTCGCGGTGTTCGGGTCGCGGCGCGCCATGGACTTCCTGTGGGCGGTGCTCGCGGCGGCGGGCATCGCGCTCATCGCCCCGTGGCGCGGAGGAGTCGGTTCGCTCGATGTGGTCGGGGTGCTGCTGGCGATCTTCGCGGGGTGCTGCTGGGCCGCCTACATCGTGCTCGGCGGGCGCGTGTCCCGGGTGTTCCCCGGAGGGCAGAGCGTCGCGACGGGCATGCTGTGCGCCTCCCTGACGGTGTTGCCCTTCTCGTTCGCGGAGGGCCTTGCGTCACGGCTCACGCCTGCGCTGTTCGCGGCGGGGCTCGCCGTGGCGCTCCTGTCCAGCGCCATTCCCTTTACCCTGGAGATGATGGCACTGCGAGTGCTCCCCAGCCGCACCTTCGGCATCCTGATGAGCCTGGAGCCCGCAGCCGCGGCTCTCTCGGGCCTGGTGTTCCTGCGTGAGCAGCTCAGCGTGATGCAGTGGCTCGCGCTGGTCTGCGTGAGCGCCGCGTCCGCGGGAGCCGCACTCACGGCGCGTCGGGTGTCTCCGCCCGTGGAGGCCTGAATCGACGGGCCTTGCTCTCACGGGCACTGGAGGGCTCCCAGCGAGGAATTCTGGGACGCGGTATCGTGCGGGACTCCTCGGCCTCGAGGCCTCCCGCGCATGGATGCATCTCCCCGCTTCGTCAAAAGAGTGTTGGAGTTTCGATGCCTCGCCGATCGGTGCGAGGACACCTGCTGCGTCGGCCTTCGGGTGCCGGTGAGCGAGGAGCGGCTGTGGCAGATCCGCGGCGTGGTCGCGGGCACCTCCGATGCCGAACGTGTGGAGTCGCTCCTGCTCTCGAATCCTCAGGGGTCTCCCGCGGAGCGCGCGTACATCCAGATGCGCTCGGACGGGAGCTGTCCCTTCCTTGATCCCCAGCGGCTCTGCTCGCTCCATCGCGCGCATGGAGAGCGGGCCCTGCCGGACCCCTGTGTCACCTTCCCGCGCATCATCTGGAAGTGGGGCGAGCAGGTGGAGGTCGCAGGCTCCCTCGCGTGTCCGGAGATGGCGCGGCTGCTGTTGCTGGAGGAAGGGGCACTGGAGCAGGTGTCCGGCTCCCTCGACCAGGTGCCACGCTTGGAGGCGGCGAGGATGCTGCCCGGTGAGCCGGGAGATGCGTACGTCGCTCATGCCCAGCTCATCCGTGCCGCCGCGCTGCGCCTCCTGAGCCGGCGCGAGTTCCCCATCGCCTCACGGCTCATGTTCCTGGGACAGATGGCATTCCGGTTGGATTCCATCTTCCGGGGGCCCGAACCCTTCGCGGGCACCCTGGACGAGGCCGAGCAGGTGCTGCGCGCGGTGCTCCCGGCCTTCGAGGATCCGGCCGCGCTGGAGGCGATGCACCGGGACTTCTCCGCGCTGGAGATTCCGGGCGGCCCGTGTGCCGGGTTGCTGGCCTCGATGCTCAAGGCCCGGAAGGCGGTGGCGCGGGGCGAGCGCTTCGGCCCGTTCGTCCACGCCGTGCTGACGTCGCTCTGGGGCTCGGACTCCAACACCGAGGACACGGCCAGTGCATGGCGGACATACGTCACGCGGTGGCAACACCTGGAGGCGGCTCACGGCGCACGGGTCGAGCAGTACTTCCGTCACTATGGCATCGCGCAGTGGCTCCGCACGCCCTTCACGGAGGCGCCGAGCCTGCTCGCCTACGTGTTCCGGCTGGTGCTGCGTGTCGCGTTGCTGCGCCTGACCCTGGTGGGGCACCCGGAGGTAGCGGCGCTGTGCACGGCGGAGCAGGACCTCACGCCCGAGGCCTCGGAGGCGGCGCTGGATCGTGCCGCCGTCGAGTGCTTCTACCTCGTGTCCCGGCACGTGGAGCAGGCGCCCGACATCCTCGCGCTCGTGAAGAACATGGCGGGCGCGGGTGGCGAGGAGACGCTGGGGAAGGCGATCGTGTTCGCCCGCTTCTGCTGAGCTACTTCCCGCCGTCCTTCGCCGCCGCCGGAGCCGGAGCCTCCTCGGGCTTCGCCTGCACGTCCGTGCCGGACAGCTCCCGCTCGTCCCGCATGAACTTGTAGGCCGCGTTCTCGATGGACTCGGGCGACAGACCCGTGAGCACCGCTCCGGCCTGCTTCGTCCGAGCCTTCAGCGCCGTCTCACCCAGCTCGTCGTGGATCTTCGTGAGCGCGACATGGATCTCCGGATCGAACGGGTTGGTGGACAGCGCCTCCAGGTACGCCGTCTTCGCCTTCGCCCAGTCCTTGCGGAACAGCATGATGCGGCCCAGGTGCACGTTCGTCCCCGGCATGCCCGGGTGCACCCGCAGCGAGCCACGCAGCACCTGCTCTGCCTCGTCCAGCCGCCGCAGCTCCAGCAGCGTCAACGCGTACTTGTTCGACACCGACTCGTACTTGTCGCCGACGATCTGGTACGCCTTCGCGTACTCCGCTGCCGCGGCCTTCGCCCGGTTGCGCTCGCGCAGAATCTCGCCCAGGTGCGCCAGCTTCCGCGCGGGCAGCTCGTCCACCTCCACGAAGTCTCCGAAGGAGATCTCCCGTCCCTTCTTCGGATCCTCCTTGTCCTGGCCCTTGGCCTCCTCCTTCAGCACCACCTCTTCGCGCGGCAGTAGCTCCTTGGGGAACTGCTGCTTCTTGATGTGGGCCAGCCACGCCTTCTCGAAGAGCGGGAAGGGCATGCCCACGGCCGCCTCCACCGCCTTGCGATCCGTCTGCCCGTTGCGCAGCTCCTGGATGATGGTGCGGAAGCCCGCCGTGCCCTTCGTCTCGTGCACGTAGTGGATGGCGTAGAAGACCTCCGCGAACGCCAGCGCCGCGTCCTCCGCGTTGGGCAGCATGGCGATGGACGGGCTCATCTTCTCGAAAGGAACCAGGTTGTTCGCCTTCACCCGCTTGCCCAGCAGCGCCAGGGCGGACGGGTTCAGCCCCAGCCCTCCCTCGCCGCGCCACCGGGACTCCTCGAACTTCGCCAGCCCCTCGTGTAGCCAGATGGGCACCTCGTTGTGGCTGCTCTGGCTCACCACCAGGTGGATGTACTCGTGCGCCAGCGTGTCCTGCCAGTCGTAGCCGCGCGCCACCGCCTTCGGACTCGTCACCATCAGCTTGCTGAACTTGCAGATGGCGATCGTCCCCGTCGTGGTGATCTGCTCGTAGGTGAGCGTGCTGACCTTCGACAGCTCCCGCGCGTTGTTCACCACCTCCACGCGCACCTTGCCGCCCGGAGGCGTCCACCCCAGGTCCTCCTGCATGGCCCGGTAGATGCCCTCCAGCGTCTCCAGCGCGTAGGGCACGAGGATCTCCTCCTTGCCCTTCGGGTAGTAGAAGACGAAGTGCTCGCTCTCGGCCTTCTGGTGGTTCTTCGTGAGGTTCAGCGTGTCCTTCGCCAGCCGCAAGTAGCTGCCCGGCTTGTCCTCCAGGCCCGCCTGCTGGAGTAGATCGATCGCCTCCGCGTAGCGGCCCTCCTCGAACGCGATGCGCCCTCGGAAGTACTTCACCGCCTCCACGTCCGGGACGACCTTCTCCAGCTCCGCCAGCTCGCGGTTCGCGCCGACGATGTCCCAGCCGTCGATGGCCTGCTCCACCTTGCTCAGGCGCGCCTTCACCTCGCTGCGGAGCGCATCCTCCTCCTCATCCGCTCGCGCCGGCGAGGCGGTGAGCCCCAGGGCCAGCAGCCCCAGTACCGCCAGCACTCCCAGCCCCTGCTTGTGCCGGTGGAGCGCTGACACCCGCTCCTGGCTCTCCGGATGACGCCTCACTTCACCAGCTCCTCGTAGTAGCGCTTCACCTGCTCCCGGTAACGCTCGGGCGCCCCCTGCTTCATCGCGTCCAGCAGATCCTTGCGGAACTCCTTGGGCGCCTGGAACGCGTCCTCGTCCGGCAGCTCCACCTTGTCGCGCGGGTCCATGCCGTTGCCCTCGCGCCGCCCCATGCCCATGGGCAGCGGCAGTCCGCCCTTGCCCTGGCCCTGCTGGCTCTCCTTCATCTGCTGCTGGAAGCGCTTGAGCCCCTCCAGCGCCGCCTGCTGCTGGCCGTAGCCCCGGCCCGGATCCTGGCCTCCCATGCGCTGGGCCGCCTCGCCCATGCGCTGGCCGATCTCCTCCATCTGATCGCCGGCCTCCTGGCCGAACACGGGCGCCAACTGCTGCATCTCCTCCATCTGCTGGCGCAGCCCCTGGGCGCGCTGCTCCAACTGCTGTTGCTGCTCGGAGAGCTGCTTGAGCTGCTGGCGCTCCTGCTGGCTCAGCTGCGAGCCCGGCTCCGGGAAGAGCGACTGGAGCTTCTGGCTGACCTCCTGCATCGTCTGCGAGTTCTTGCGCAGCTCCTGGGCCAGCTGCGCCGACTGCTGGCGCACCTCGTCGGGGTTGCCGAACATCTCGTCCAGCTTGCGCTGGTGCTCGCCCATGGAGTCGAGCTGCTGGGCCATCTCCTCCGAGCGCTGGGCCGCATCCGCCGCCAGATCGTACGCGTCCGCCTTGAGCGCGTTCTTCAGGTTCTCCAGCTCGGCCTGGGCCTCGGACAGCGGGGCGGCCGCGCGGCTGTTGAGCTGGTCCGGCTTCACCGCCTGGTAGCTCTTCTGCACCTGCTCCACCTGCTTGAGCAGCTCGTCCTTCATCGCCTTGCCCTTCTCGTTGAGGCGATCGCGGTTCTGGTTGCGAGCCTTGTCGCGCAGGGCCTTGGTGGCCTCGGCTACCTGCTGCTGCTCCTGCATCGTCTTCTGCAGGTCATCCATGAAGCTGCCGAACTTCTGCGCCAGCTCGGGATACTGCTCGCCGCCCATGCTGCCCTGTTCCTTGTTGAGCGACTCCATCATCTTGTCCATCTGCATGGAGAGCTCCTGGAGCTTGGCGAGCGCCTCGTCCGCCTTGCCCTCGCGCATGAGCTTCTCCACCTGATCCAGGCCGCTCTGCATGTCCTGGTCCTTCATCAGCTCGGCGACGGCCTCCGCGTTGAAGTGCTCGTCGCGGATGCCCTTGCGCAGCTCGGCCATGCGCTGCATCAGCTCGTTGATGCGCTGGCGCATCTGGGAGATCTCTTGGAGGATCTGCTGGCGCGCGGCGTCGTTGGGGCTGTTCTTGTACTGCTCGATGAGGCTGGCCAGGTCCCTGCGCTCGTCGGCCAGTTGCTTGGCCAGGTCCTGGAGCGCCTCCAGCTTCTGCCGGTCCAACAGGGACTCCAGGTAGAGGATGTCCTTCTCCGTCTCGGAGATTTCATCCTTCACCGCGGCCGTGAGCCGGGTGCCGGTGCCCCAGTCCTCACCGCGCAGGCGCTGGGTGCGCAGGTACAAGCGCCGGAAGTCCGAGGTGGCCGAGATCTTCCGCGACAGCCCATCCGCGATGTTGAGCAGCGCGCCGATCAGCTCCTTGGGCATGTTCCGCTCGCGCGCCAGGTCCTGCGCCAGCGCGCGCATGTCCGAGATGAGCTGCTGGCCGCTGGTGTCCACCTTCTGGCCGGCGGTGATGCGCTCGGCGTCCTTCTTGTCCTCGTGGTCCGCGCCATCCAGCCGGTCCGCGAGGTGGTCCACCAGCCGGCCCCAGAGCGCCTCGGCCTTCTGCAGGGCGGCGCGGCGGTGCTCGGCGGCGCTGTAGATGCGCAGGACCTGGGTGCGGCTGACGCCCCGCTTGGGGCCCTCCACCGCGTCGTTGTCCTTGGCCTCGATGTAATAGGTGATGCGATCACCGGGCTTCAGGGGGAAGCGGCTCAGGTCCCACGTGTACGTGCCCTTGCTGCGGCGGCCGTCCTCGCGAGGCAGCGGTACGCTCGTCTCCTGCTGCGAGCCCGGCGTGCGGAACATGAGGGCCACCCCGCTCAGGCCGTAGTCGTCACTGGCCTCGTACTTGAGCGTCACCTGCTGGCCCGGATCCACCTCGAGTTCCGTGGCGGGCGTGAGCAGCGTGACCTGGGGCGCCGCGTCCACCTCGACGTTGAGGGAGATGTCCGGGCCGACGACGGAGCGGACCTTG
Source organism: Hyalangium versicolor (assembly GCF_020103695.1). GTDB lineage: Bacteria > Myxococcota > Myxococcia > Myxococcales > Myxococcaceae > Hyalangium > Hyalangium versicolor. The sequence continues at coordinate 528,585 of NZ_JAHXBF010000002.1, read as the reverse complement.
TGGCTGTCGAAGACGAAGTGGTAGCGGCCTGTCTTCTTCGCCACGAAGGAGCCCGTCAGCTCGCGCTTGCCCTCGACCTTGAGGGGAAGTGTCTCGTCGTTGACGACGATTTCGGCGCGCTCCACCTCGCGGTCCGAGCGCGTCTTGAGCACCACCTCGGTGCCGGCCGGCGCGCTCACCTCGCCGTTGGTGCCCGCCACCGTGCGCGGCGCGAGCCCCGTGTAGGCCGGGTAGCGGTAGGTCAGCTCGATGTCTCCGGTGATGGGCTCGGCCTGCGCGGAGGCGGCCGCTTCGTGGCCCGCCTCCCAGGCCTTCGCCACGCCCGCGCGCCAGCTGCCGCCGGCCAGCACCAGGGCGACCACCGCGGCGAGCGATACGGCGCCCAACACCTGGGCCGCGCGCTTGAGGCGCCGCTTGTCCACGACGGAGGCCGGATCCACCATCCGGGCCCGCCAGTCCATCTGGCTGAGGAAGGCGGCCACCAGCATCTGCGAGTGCTGCTCGGTGCCGTTCTGCTGCGAGAGCTCCACGGCGGCGAGCACGTCCAGGGACAGCTCCGGCCTCCGCTCGCCGATCAGCCGCGCGGTGCGGAAGTCATCTCCGACGAGCCGCCGGGACAGGATGATGCCCAGGGCGCATGCCACGGCGATGCCCGCGAGCGGCGCGAGGATCAACAGCCACCGGCCGAGGTCCGGCGCCACGAGTCCGAGGAAGCCGCCCGCGAGGGTGAGCACCAGGAAGGCGCCGACGCCGAGCAGGGCGCCCTCCATCCAGAGCTGTCGGCGCTGGCGGGTGCGGACGGTGGCGAGCAGGGTGTCCACCTGGCGCGAGCGCAGTCGCTCCTGGACCACGGGCTGGGCGCGTGGGGGCAGGGGAGGTGGGAGTTCAGGGCCTGGGGTCTGCGGGGTTTCGACGGTCACAGTCTCGTCCGCTCAGTAGCGAGGCAACCCGCAGGTGGGCCGCCTATTTCCCAATTCTGTAGCAAGCTCCGCCCGCGTGCGCGGCCCTTCGCGAGGAGAGGGCCTCGGCGGAGGGGCGCTCTGTCAGGCGGAGGAAGGAGGCAGGGGCCGGAGGTTCAGCGGGCGGCGGGACGGTGGTCCGCGCCCTCGTTCGTCTGCTCTGCGGCGGAGGGGATTCCACCCAGCTCCTCGGCGAGGGCGGTCAGGACGTCCTGGGTGTGAAGGATGCGCGCGCGGGTCATCCTCGACAGCACCCGCTGCACGGCGGATTCCACGGTTCCGGTGGAGGGAACATCGAGCACGCGTCCGGCCTCGGTGAGGGCGAAGAGGGCCTTGCGGCCATCGAGCGGATCCGACTTGCGCTCCAGCAGGCCACGCTTCTCGAGGCGCTTGAGGACGCCGGTGAGGGTGCTGGGGTGGACGTGGAGGATCTGGGCGAGCGCGCCCGCGGTGATGCCTGGGAAGCGGCCGACCAGGCGGAGCACCAGGCGCTGAGGCCCGGTGATGCCGAGGGTGGACTCCATGCGCTTGGAGGTGGACTGGAGGCCATGGTCCACGGCCCACAGCAGGCGCATGAACTCGAGGACTTCCCCTAACTGGGGGCCACGGGATTTCTCTGGTTGCTCTGCGACCGGTGTCTCTACGTTCTCTTCCTGTTCTACAGTCTCTTTCAACTCCGCCTCCAAGTTCCCCATCCGTTACTCTTAGCTCTGTTCACCCTTTCCATAGAACGAAGATCGATTGCACCACCAAGAAGGGCAAGTCGGAGAGCAGTCTGACAGGCTACCTCAGGGGTTGCCTGTCCGTGGGGAGACATCCTAGCGGGCCTTGGAGTTGGGATGGGTTTTGATGCGGTGCGTTACGGCGGTGAGCACGGGTCTGTTGTGCAGGGTTCGTACAACCCTCAGTGGTTCCGAGGGTTTGTCGCACTGCGTCGGAGCGGGCGCTATTTGGAGTAGAGGTAGAGGGGCGCCAGATATTCGTAGACGGCGTTGGTGGCTGAGCCTCCGCTGCTGGGCCAGCCTCCGATCAGCAGAACACCTCCGCGCAGCTGGGCGATGCCTGCCGCATAGCCCGTGTAGGGCGTGACTGCGCCGCTCGACCAAGTATTCGACGCAGGGTCATAGATGTAGTGGGAATTGACGTACGCGCTACCCGGGGAACCCATGCCTGAGTCAGCTTTCCCTGCGTGGACGTGACGCCGCCCTCGATGGAGGACACCTGGCTCGTGAGTGCCGACACGGAACTCGCGGACGCGAAGTCCGGTGCTCCCGTCACATCGCTCCATGAGTGCGTGTGAGCAGAGGGTGAGAACTGCGGAGGTACGCGGGACCCTGAAAAAGGGATGTACCCCTTCCGGGGCATGCTCCGCGCCAGACATCACTTCTCGCTGGGGCGACCCACGGATGGGAACAAGAAGGCCGCTCCGGTCACGACAGCACCGGAGCGACCCTGGGCTCGCTGCCTCAGTGCTTCGACTTCTTCTTCTTCGGTGCGTCCGAGCCGCCTCCCTTCTCCACCTTCAGCGTCGTGGGACCCTTGAGCGTCAGGTACGGCTCGAGCTTCTTGAACTTCTTCTTCCCGAAGCCCTTGACCCGCACCAACTCCTCGATGCGCTGAAAGGGACGCTTCTGCCGGTGCTCGAGGACCCGATCCGCCGCCTTCGCACCCACGCCCGGGAGACGATCCAGCTCATCCCGTGTCGCCTCGTTGAGGTTCACCACGCCCGTGTACTGCGTGCGGCCCTTGGCAGCCTCCGCCACCCCAGGCCCCAACAACATCAGCCCGAGCACCATCGCCCACGCCACCAGCACCGCACGTCCACTCACGAGTGCCCTCCCACGAGCCCCGACTCCAGCTCCGGATCGGACGCGTACCGCCCACCCGTCGCCTGCGCCCCGTCCCGCTTGTCCGCCGCCTCGCGCACGTGCAGCTTGCCGTCCAGCGGCAACACATCCAGCAGCACGTTCAGCGAGCCATCCTTGTTCACGAAGGCACTCCCCGCCCTCACCCAGATGCTCCCGCCCTTGCCCTCCCGAATGGAGAACACCGCCAACCGCTTTCCTGCCGTCAGCATCTTCCTTCCTCACTCCTTCACTCCCCCGCGCCACCACGGCTCGGGTGCCTCACTGGCTTCGACCGCCTGAGGTCGCCCCGCCTGGAGCAGCCGCCGTGCCAACGCGGTCTCCCCTCTGAACGCAGGCGGACACACCCTTCCCAGCGCGCCCCGAGCGTCCACGGACGTGGACTGCGTGGACGGTCGGGTGCTCGGAGAGATGTTCGGAAGGACCGCCCGCGCTTGAAGCGGCAGCCCGTGGCGGCGGTTCTGGACCAACTGGTATGACAAGTGGACCAGTTGGTCCAAACCGCGCCCGACAGGGGGCTCCTGCCTGGGCGCGAGTGGGGAAGGGCGAGGACCTATCGCTTCGCGGCGGTCTTCTTCGCAGCCGGTTTCTTCGCAGCGGTCTTCTTCGCAGCCGCCTTCTTCGCGGGAGACTTCTTGGCCGCAGCCCGCTTTCTCGGAGCCGGAGCCTCGTCCTCCTGGCTCGCCTTGTTGGCGATGTCCTGCACGCTCTTCTCGTTCCGCTTGCGGAAGCGCTCGAAGCCTTTCTTGGAGAAGAGGGTGCTGCCCTCGGCCTGGGCGCGCCGGAACACCTCTTTCAGGCCCTCGCGACTGAGGCGTGGGTTCTTGAAGTACTCCATCGCCACGCGGCCCATGGCCCAGTTGGCCGCGAAGGCCGGCGCCACCGTGAGGAGCGCTCCGAACACCGGCACCAGCGCCTTGATGCCCTGTCTCGCCAGCAGTCCGAGCCCCGCCGTGGTGCCCAACTCGAGGATGAGATCCCTCGCGGTGGCCTTGGTCACCTTCCGTCCGTAGATGTGCCCCACTGTGATGACCATGCCGGTCTGGATGGGCAACATGAGCACCACATCCGACAACGGCAGCGGAGAGATGGCCACCAGCGCCGCCGCGTACGAGCACAGGTTGATGACGTCCCTGGCTGCCTTGTCCCGGTCCTTCTCGGACACCTTGCTGAAGTCCCGTGTCCGAATGTCATCCAGTGTGTCGAGCCACGACATGAGTGTCCTCTCTTGCTCAGGTGCACCGAGCATACCCGGAGCCCGCCCCAAGAGCCTTCTGTCGGAGGCGAGACAGCGCGGGCGCGGGAGGCAAGCCTCCTCCGGCAAAATCACGCCCCGAGTGGAAGGTTGGGATCAGTGCAAGCCCCCCCGAGTCCAGGGGGGCTGGTCGCCACTGGAGGCCATGTACAGCTTCGGGCCTCGACTCAGGCCGGAGGGGTGGCGTCGTGGCGCTCAGGTTCTCGGTTCTGGCTTCGCAGCTCGTCTATGACCGTGAGGCAGTGCTCAAGGCCGTTTCCTGGCCGGTGCTCATCTGGGAGACCCCGCCGCCGCGACCCGCATCCCGCCTGGGCTTCATCGACTCCACCCTGTCCAACACCTGGGCCCGCCGGCCTACCTCCGTGGATCCACTCGTGCTCGAGCTGCGTTCGCGGACACCGGGCAAGGTGGAGGTCTCACTGGGGCGCGCGCCGGACTGTGATCTCGTCGTCGAGGACCCGACCGTCTCGCGGCTCCACGCCTGCTTCCGCCAGGAGCCCCACACGGGCATGTGGCAGGTGGTGGACTCCGAGAGCCACAACGGCACGTATCAGGCCGGCGTGCTCATCGTCCCCGGCCGGCCCGCGCCGCTGTTCGATCGCGCCTCACTGCGCTTCGGTGACGTGGAGATGGCGTTTCTCCAGGCTTCTGCTTTCGAGCAGTACGTGCACGCTCGCGCCCTGGCGCCCGTGCGCTTGACGAGCGCGGGCCTGAACCCCTAGAAGGGGCGCGCCTTTGGGTGCCCACTTCGGGCACGCAAGAGGGAAGCCGGTGGAAATCCGGCGCGGTCCCGCCACTGTATGTGGGCAGCCCTGAAAGTCGGGGCCGGAGTCCTCCGCAGTTCCCACTTGGGAGCAGCATCCCGGGGAAGGGAGAGGGCTCCTTCCGGAGAGGCGCAGTGTGCGCCCTCGCGCCGGAGCCCATGAGCCAGGAGACCTGCCCAGAGGTCCGGGCGTCCTCGTGACGCATCGGTGGCCTTCTCTCTTCGATGGAGAGAGCGGAAGGCGGAGCATGGGGCCGTCTCTTCTCGTCAGGGCCTTTGTGTGCCTGGCGGTCATCGCGAGTTCAATCGCACGGGCCCAGAGCGCGCCCGCGGCGGACGCCCCCGCTCCTTCCGAGCCCAAGCCCCAGGCGAGCCCCATCCCCACGGTGGAAGTTCATGCGCCTCGCGTGGTCGAGACCCTGGACTCGGCCCGCCAGAGGGATCCCTCCGGCGCGCTCACCGTCATCGAGACCGCTGACTTTGGCGGTGCGGCGAAGGATGCCGCCGAGGTGCTCTCCACCGCGCCAGGCGTGCAGGTGCAGGACTCGGGAGGCTTCGGGCAGAGCAAGAGCCTGGTGATTCGCGGAGCGTCTCCCACGGGCGTGCTCCTGCTGCTGGATGGCATCCCGCTCAACGGCGCGGGAGGTATTGCCGATGTCTCTCGCGTGCCGCTGCCCCTCGTGGAGCGCTTCGAGGTGCTGCGCGGTGGGGCCGGTGCGCGCTACGGCTCGGGAGGGCTGGGCGGCGTGGTGAACGTCATCACCCATCGCCCCGGCGAGCAGCCCCGTGTGGCGGCAGAGGCCACCTACGGCAGTTGGGACACGAAGCGGGGATGGCTGTCCGCGACGGGGCCGCTGCCGGGAGTGGATGCGCTGCTCGTCCTCCATGGCGGTGAGTCCGAGGGAGATTTCCCCTTCCTCTTCGACCCGAGCCCCGCGTTCCCAGGAGATGATCTCGTCGAACGCCGACGGACGAACAACGACGCGCGCGAGGCAGGCGGGCTGTTGCGGTTGAGGCATGCGTGGGGCAACGGCTTCGCGCTGGACCTGCTTGGCGAGTTGTCCGCCGAGGACCGAGGGCTGGCGGGCACCGCGACAAATCCGATTCCAGATGCGCGGCAGAGCACGGGGCGCCTGGCGACGAGCCTGCGGCTCTCGGGCAAGCTCGGTGGCGCTCGGGGCTCCGCGAGGGCCTGGTTTCGAGGCGATCGCATCAGCTTGTCCGGCGGGCCTGCTTCGAATCAAGGCAGCCAGGTGCAGCGGGTGGGTGGAGTGGAGCTGGAGGCGCGCAAGCCGTTGGGCGGCTGGCACATCGTGTCCGCGACGCTGACCCTGTCCGCCGAGGATGTCACTGGCGTGGAGGCAACCACCCAGGAGGACTCCCGGCCGAACTGGTTGCACTCCAGCGCCATGGTGATGGACGAGCTGTGGCTGGCCGAAGGCCGACTGGTTATCGCGCCATCGCTTCGGGTGGAGCGCGCGGGGCCGTACACGCTCTTCTCTCCGAAGCTGGGCGCCACGCTGAAGCTGCCTGCGAACCTCGAAGTGCGAGCCAACGCCGGCCAGGCCCACCGCGCTCCCTCCTTCCTGGAGCTGTACGTGCGCCAGGGCGTGCTGCTGCCCAACCCCACGCTGCGTCCGGAGCGCGCGCTGTTCGCGGACCTGGCGCTGGTGCACCGCACCGAGCACTCGCTGGCCTCGCTCGGAGGCTTCTACAGCCTCTATGAGGACCTCATCCTCTATGAGCTGTACCCGCCCTTCGCCGCGAAGCCCTACAACTTCGCCGCCGCGAGCGTGGCCGGGCTCGAGGCCGAGGGCGAGTGGCGCCCGTACCCGTGGGTGGCGGGCACGCTGGGTTACACACTGCTCGTCTCTCGCAATCGTCGCGATGACCCGCGCTACTACGGCAAGGAGCTGCCGTACCGGCCTCGGCACAAGCTGAGCGCGCGCGTGTCCGGTGGCCCCCGCTGGCTCACGGGCCGGGTGGAGGTGGCGGCCCAGTCCGCCCAGTTCACCAACCGCACCGAGGAGGCCGTGCTGCCGGGACGCACGCTCGTCCACGCCGGGCTCTCCAGCGCTTGGGGCCACTCCCCCGAGCTGACCCTCTCCCTGGAGCTGAAGAACGTCTTCGATGTGCACGCCGAGGATCTCGACGGCTACCCACTTCCGGGCCGCTCCGCCTACCTGACGCTGGCGGTGGCGTTCGGCGGTCCTTCCCCCTCGAACCCCCAACAGAGGATGGACTCTCGATGAGCAGCAGACAGATGAGGTGGGCGCAGACGGCTCCCAAGTGGTTGACGCTGATGGTGGCGGCCTTCGGGCTGCTGCTCACAGGTTGCCCGGATGAGGGTGTGGAGTGTGGCGAGGGCCTCACGGACTGCAACGGGAGCTGTGTGGACCTGAGCAGCACGGCCACGGCCTGTGGCGCGTGCAATGTCGCCTGCGGACAAGGACAGGTCTGTGTCGAGAGTGCCTGTCAGTGCCAGGCAGGGACCCAGGCGTGCGCCGGGGCGTGCGTCGCCACCGCGTCCGATCCGCGCAACTGCGGTGGCTGCGGCATCGTCTGCGGTTCGGGCCAGGTCTGCGAGAGCGGCCAGTGCAAGCTGACCTGCTCTCAGGGCCTCACGGTCTGCGGGAACTCGTGCGTGGACCTGGCGAAGGACTCGGGACACTGCGGCTCCTGCGATACCGCGTGCACCGATGCCAAGAGCTGCCACGCGGGACTGTGCACCTATGACGTCGTCGCCGCCTGCTTCAACACCGGCCAGGTGGTGGGCATCCAGGCCGGCACGAGCATCAAGGGCCCCAACCGGCAGCTCGGCGAGCGTCCGCAGACTGTGGCGGGCATGCAGGACGTGTTGCTGGTGCTCGATGCCGCGAAGAAGCTGCGCCAGGCCCGGTTGACGGACTACTCCGTCCTGCCTGGAGCCCCCGATACCGGTAATGCTCCCAACCAGGTGCTCGTGGAGGACCCCTACGTCTATGTCATCAACTCCACCAGCAATACGCTCCTGGTGCTCCAGCGCAAGACGCAGCCGGGCCCGCTCACCGACGGTACCCGCTTCCCGCAGGGCCTGGGGCTCGAGCCCGTGGCCAGCGTGGACTTCGGCGCCAACACCAACCCGTTCGCCATGGCGAAGCTCGGCACGGACCTCTGGGTCACGCTCTACGGCAACCTCGGGGGTGATGTGTCCGCCGGAGGCAAGGTGGCGCGCGTCGATGTGAAGAACCCGCTCCAGCCCCAGCTGAGCACGCCGTACATCCAGCTCCCCACCGGTGGCGCGCTCCAGCCGTTCGAAGACAGCAACCCCGTCCCCTCGCCCGCGGGCATCGTTGCCCACCACGGCCGCCTCTACGTGACCCTCAACAACCTGGATCCGAACACCTTCGGTGCTGGCGGCCCCGGACTGGTGGCCCGGATCGATCCGCAGTCCCTCGAGGTGACGTACCTGTCGCTCGGCGACAACTGCCTCAACCCGGGTTGGTTGGCGCCCGTGGGCGACAAGCTGTTGGTGAGCTGCGGGGGCGACGCTACCTATGATGCGAACTACAACCTCGTGGCAGTGAAGAAGACCGCCGTCGTACTGCTCGACGCGCAGGACGCCGTGGCCGCCACCCAGGTCCTCGAGTGCCCGGCAGCCAATAGCTCCTGCGCCCTGCCGTCCGCCGGCCGCTTTGCCGTGGTGGGCAGCCTGGCCTACGTGGGGGACAACAATGCGGGTCGCATCTTCGTCTACGACGTCACCAGCTCCGGCATCACCGAGGTCCGTGGCCTCGGCGCGTCCGCGCAGCCGCCCATCCCCGCCTGCCAGAACTCGTCGGGCTTCTCCCTCGTGGGGGATGTCGTCGCCATCCCGTAGCCGCTTCCTCTGAGTCTCCCGCCAGCCGCGGTCCGAAATGCCGCGGCTGGCACCCAGAGGCGGGAACTACCGTCCGCAGGCGGCCGTCGCGAACCTGCCGCCGTGCGTCAGCGCTTCGATCTTCACCATGCGCCGGCGCGTCTCATGCTCCGTCAGGAAGATGCGCAGCGCATCCCGGATGAAGGGCAGCGACTGGGTGAGCTTGTCCACGTCGAGGATCTCCGGATCCACATTGGCCCGCTGGCACGCCCGGGCAATCGTCGTCGCGGCCACTACCGGCGCCAGCCCGCAGATGGCCACCACCTGATCGAACAGCGAGCGCTCTTCAGCCACAGCCTTCGACGACGCGGGAGCCAGGGTGACGGCTGGGAATTCGGGCTCCGTGGTCCGCCGCCGCAGCAGGTTGCGCACCTGCGCGCGCAGCAGGCCCAGGTCGCTCGCCTTGGGGCAGAAGGCGTCCACTCCGGCCGCGAGCGCCTCGGCCATCGTCTGGCTCTCGAAGCGCGCGGTGAACATCAGCAGCGGCACGGCCGCCATCCTCGGATCCAGCCGGATGATGCGCGAGGCCGCGATGCCATCCATCCCCGGCAGCACCAGGTCCATCAGGATGCAGTCCACCGATTCGCGCTTCAGCAGCGAGAGCGCCTCCTCGGCGGAACCCGCCGCCAGCAAGTCGTACCCGTCCTTGCGCAGCTCCTCCATCACCGCGTGGAGGAAGGTGGCGCTGTCATCCACCAGCAGCACCCGGCGGCGTGTCACGGCCACGAGCTTCGGCTCGGTTTCCACGGGCTTCATACCGCTCCTTCCTCGCTCCAGAGCCTCGCGGTGGGGTGGGTGGATGTCTGACTCGTCTGCACGGAGCTCACCTCTGTATGTCTTGAGGTGAGGCATGCCCGTTGGATCGCGGAACTTTCCTGCGCTACTGCCCCAAGCTGCGGATGGAGGCTCTCATTCATCTTCCGCCTCAACCTTCAGGTTGTCGCCGGCCCGCGCGCTGCTGCACCGGAAGAGGGTTCGACACACCGCGTTCGCGTGCCGGTCCGGTAAAGCCAGTGTTCATGGCGGGCAACGCACTTCCCGGCCACGCCATTTCCGAGGAGCGCACTTGGAGCGTCGGAAAGACGACAGGCGGGCGGTGGAGGAGGCTTCCTCCCGAGTGCTGAGAATGTGGGGAGCGGCTCCCGCTAGCGGTTGGCAAGCAGCGGCCTGGTGGTCGATCGTTGTCCCCCATGACTCCGAAGCTGCCCGGGTTGCTCGTCCGCTACATCCAGGAGAAGCGGTGCGTGGTGTTCGTCGGCGCGGGCCTGTCGGCGGGAGCAGGGTTGCCCACATGGGGTGCGCTGTTGGAGATGGGCATCGACGAGGTGGTCCGTTCGCTGCCGGAGGGGGAGGAGCACCAGGACGAGCTTCGCGAGCTGGTGAAGCGGGGCAAGTTGCTGGAGGTGGCGGAGTTCTGCCGGGACAAGCTGGGCCCGGCCTACCACCAGTTCCTCACGGAGAAGGTTCGCGGCGATCAGGCCACGCTCCCCGCGACGCACGACGTGCTGATGCAATTGCCCTTCAGTGCGTGGGTGACGACGAACTACGACAAGCTGCTGGAGCGGGCCTACTCGAAGGTGCTGGGCGGCTACCCGAGGACGTTGACGCACAAGGACACGGAGCCTCTGGGCCGGCTGCTCTTCGAGGGAGGAAGGTTCATCCTCAAGGCGCACGGAGACATCGACCGGCCCGACACGGTGGTGCTCACCTCGCACGACTACAGCGAGATCATCCACGCCAACCCCGCCTTCAACGAGGCCTTCAGCGGACTGCTGCTCTCCAAGGCGCTGTTCTTCGTGGGCTACTCGCTGTCGGACCCGGACTTCCGGCTGCTGATGGACCGGCAGCTCACTCACTTCAAGGGCTTCGTCCCCGAGCGCTTCGCCTTGATGATGGATGTGGGGCGGGTGGAGCGGGACGTGCTCTGGCGCACGGCGCGCATCCGCGTCATCTCCTATGAGAAGGGAAAGCACGGGCAGGTGCTGCAGTTCCTCGAGGACTTGAAGGCGGCGGTGTTGCCGCAGCCCGTGGCGCAAGCGGTCGGCGGGAGGTCGCCCGAGGGGCGCGAAGCGGCTCAGGTCGTGGCGCCCCCTCAGGTGGTTTCGCACAACCAGGCGCCCCCGCAGCAGTCCGGGCTCTCACGGCTGATGGCCAACGTGTGGCCTGGCTCGCCGTCGCCGCCAGCATCGGCTCCGGCTCCCGCTGCGGGCCCGGCCAGGGGAGCGACGGCTGCTGCAGGAGGCGTTCTGCCCAACATTCTTGTGGTGGATCCCCCTGAGCCTCCCAAAACGTTTCCGCTTGGCCTAGCGCCGGAGAGCCTGGGATCTCCGCTGTTGTCCTTCGGGCTGGAGAGCTACAGCGGGGAGGCCTCGGATGAGGAAGCCTTGCTGCAGCCCGCTCCTATCGGGCCGGATGTGCTCGCCCTCGAAAGGTTCGTGCGTGGGCAGGTGAAGTTCCGGCTCACCCGCCAGGGCCAGGAGGTGGCGGACGGGATTGCCCAGGCCGCGTTGAACCGGGAGATAGGGCTGTTCCTACAAAAGGCGGCCGGCGAGGGGATGGGTGGCGAGCTGCCCGCCTCGCGCTACGAGGAACTCACGCGGATCTTCGAGAAGCATGGAGTCTGGAAGGTCCTCGACGTGCTGGGCACAGGGGCGGGTACGTCGCAAGCGCCGCTCGTGTTGCGAGTTCCCCCCCGCCTGTCGTGGTTCCCCTGGGAGCTCCTTCCGGTCCAGGGCCAGCCGATGTGCCTCCAGCGCAAGCTGGTCCGTGTACCCGTCGGCGTCCCCGAGAAGGCCCGAGGGGCTCCGCGAGTTCGTCCCACGCCGCGAGTCCTGCTCATCGGAGGTCGAGGCGGGGGGAATACGGAGCGGGAACTCGAGCGCATCACGCGCCAGTACCCGCTCGCGCGGGGTTTCTCCTGCACGGTCCTTCATGGAGCCGACGCCACCTTCGCCCGTGTCATGGCGGAGTTGGATGCAGGGCTCCCCGATCTTCTCCACTACTCGGGACAGGTGGGCCGGGTGGACGGAGAACTCTTCCTGAAGCTCTCGGGTGATGTGGACCTCTCGGAAGGCACCTTGCGCTCCATTCTCAGCCGGGGGCGGTTGCCCTTCCTGGTGCTGAATGCGCCCTCCTCGGCGTTCGCCCCTCCCGTCTTCGGTTGGTACGCCACCGAGGCGCGTGCCCTGCGGATGCCGGCGCCTGCTTCCGACGCCTCCGTCTTCGAAGGGCGCGAGGGCTTCATGGACCTGGCCACCGACCTGGGCGTGGGCGCGTTCATCGGAGCCTTCGACGGGCCGAACGCCGAAGCCGGCACGGCCTTCATGGCCGCCCTCCATCACGATCTCGCCACAGGACTGCCCGTGGCCGACGCCGTCCTCCGCGCGCGGCAGGAGGTCCGCAAGGCCTTCCCGTCGGCGCCCACGGCCCTCCAGTACGTCCTCAGCGGTGATGGCGAGCTCCAGCTCTGGGACTCGCGCCGCGAGAATATCCACGATTGACGCGTTGCGATAGAGCCGCTCTCCTTCAGCTCCTTCCGCGCGTGAAATCGTCAGCACCCGAATGGAGAACCGCGCTGATAACCAAGGTGGTCGTGTAATCTCGAGGAACTGATGTGGCAGATCATCATCAACGGGCCGGGCTACTTCGACACGCCATACGATCTCCCCGAAGGTGTGACGAGCCTCGGTCGAGCGGATGAGAACGACATCGTGCTCGGGGGAGATCTCGTCTCCCGCAAGCACGCCCGTCTCTACGTTGATGGGGATGCTCTGCGCATCGAGGACCTGGGGAGCCGCAACGGCAGCCGCATCAACGGCCAGCCCCTGCAGGGCACCCGGGGCCTCAACCCGGGAGACACCGTCGCCCTGGGGGAGAACACCCTCTCCGTCCGCCAGCCTCACACGGTGGAGAGCGCCGCCACGGAGATGGTGGACCTGGGCGCGGGCGGGGTGCGCCGCTTCGGGACGGGCGAGGACGTGGCGCCCTCCGTCATCCTCGCCAAGAACGTGAAGGACCTGGACGTGCTGCGCGCGCTCGACAACTTCGCGCCCGTCCCCTTCGATAATGCTACGGGGACCGCCACCCCGATTGCCCCGGGTGCCGCCAGCCCCCGCGTCTCCTACGAGACGCTGGTCCTGCTCTTCCGCACCGCGGAGGCGCTGGCGACCGCCGACGCACTGCCCGCCTTCCTCGAATCCGCCATGGACCGGGTGCTCGAGCGCACCGAGGCCACCACCGCCGTGGTGCTGCTGCGCCACTCCAGTGGCGTCCTGGTGCCTGCCTCGGTGCGTCACCGGGGCAAGCTGGCCAAGGGCGAGGTGCCCGTTTCGGACGCCATCGTCGAGGAGGCCCTGCGCCAGGGCCGTGCGCTGGCCGTGGGCGACGTGCGGGATGACCGGCGCTTCGCGGGCCGCGAGAGCGTCATCCTCTATGGTGTGGACCGGGTGCTGTGCATCCCCATCGGCCACGAGGCGCCCTTCGCGGGCGTGCTCTACGTCAATACCCCGGCCGAGGCGGAAACCACCCTGGAGGTGATGCTCGAGGCCTGCACCGCCGTGGCCCACCTGGTGGCCAGCGGGGTGCAGCGCTTCGCGAACCAGCCCCAGAGGGATGGGGGTGGCACCAACGCGGGCCTGCGCCGGGCGCTGGAGCGCTTCCACCCCCCGGAGGTGGCCGAGCGCCGCGCCACGGAGGCCCAGCGCACCGGCGGCCGGCTGCCCGCCCTGGAGGAGCGGCCTCTCACCGTGCTCTATGCGGAGATGGTGGGCTTCGGAGCGCTGAGCGCCCGGATCGGCTCGGTGCGGGCCACCGCCGTGCTCAACGACTTCCACGCGAAGATGGGCGGGCTCATCTTCAGCTTCGAGGGCGCGGTGGAGGCCTTCGTGGGCGAGTCCGTCCGGGCCCTGTTCGGCTACCCCTCGGGGCGGCCAGATGATCCCGTCCGGGCGGTCCGGACGGGGCTGGCGTTGCGGGCGGACTGGCAGCGGACCATGGCGCGCCGGCCCGCGGACGAGCGCTGCGAGCTGCGCATCGCCATCCACACCACCAAGGGCCTGGTGGGGATGATCGGGCCGGAGTCCCGGCTGGACCTCAGCGCGGTGGGCGAGGGGGTGCCGGTGGCCGGGTGGCTGGCGTCCACCGCCTCGCCGGGGCAGGTGCTGATTACGGGCAAGACGCTGGCCTCCATCGGGGCCCGTTTCGACGTACTCCCTCTGGGGGAGCGACTCGTGAGGCCCCCCAAGGACAAGGTGGCGGCCTTCGAAGTGCTGGAGGAGGATGTCCCCCAGCTCACCAGTCCGGGGGTCAGGTAGGCGGGGAAAAGGCGGTTCAGTGGCCCTGCGTCCGGTTGACCGGTTGAGAGCCAACCCCGAAACAGGCTTGAATGCGCAGTCCGTGGCCCTCCGCACCGCATGAACACGTCTGCTCCCTCAGCCCGGCTGCGCCCCTTCCGGCCGCAGCCGTTCGGCCGGTACACGCTCCTGTCCCATCTGGCGACAGGCGGCATGGGGGAGATCTACCTCGCCCGGCTGGAGGGCGCGCAGGGCTTCGAGAAGCTGTGCGTCATCAAGAAGATCCTTCCCCAGCTGGCCGAGGACAAGGAGTTCGTCGACCGCTTCGTGGGTGAGGCGCGCACGCTGGTGAAGCTGCACCACGGCTCCATCGCCCAGGTGCTGGACATGGGGCTGCACGAGGGCGATGCGTACATGGCCCTCGAGTACGTGGACGGCAAGGACCTGCGCAAGGTGGCCGGGCGGGTGCGGGACAAGGGCGTGCCGCTGCCGCTCACCTTCGTGCTCTTCGTGATGGGGCGCGTGCTGGACGCGCTGGCGTACGCGCATCGCAAGCGGGACGACGACGAGAAGGAGATCAACCTCGTCCACCGGGACATCTCCCCGCAGAACATCCTCATCTCCTACGAGGGGGAGGTGAAGGTGATCGACTTCGGGTTGGCCAAGAGCCGGCTGTCGGCGGCGAAGACCAACCCGAGCATCATCCTGGGCAAGTTCCTCTACATGTCGCCCGAGCAGGCGAAGCACCAGCAGGTGGATCGCCGCAGCGACCTGTACGCGGTGGGGCTGTGCCTCTACGAGCTCATCACCGGAAAGAACCCCTTCGACAGCGTGCACCCCGGAGAGCTGATGTCCGCGGTGGCCAACCCGCGCATCACCCCGCTGCTCGAGGTGGAGTCGTTCACCCCGCCGCCCGTGGCGCAGCTGGTGATGAAGGCGCTGGCGGTGGATCCCGCCCAGCGCTTCCAGACGGCCGAGGAGTTCCGCGGCAGGCTGGTCAGCGTGCTGATGGAGATCGACCCGAGCGCGGGGCCCGAGAGCGTCAGCCGCTTCATGCGCGACGTGTTCTCCGTCGAGTTCCAGAGCGAGCGCAAGCTGCTGGCGCAGCTCAAGGATGCGCAGCGGATGGGGGAGCTGCCCCTGCCTCCCCGCTCGGAGCTGGACACGGATCCGGGCGCGCGCTTCCCGCCGCCGAGCCTACCAGCGAAGACGATCAAGTTGGATCCGCCCTCGCAGCCGCTCTCCTTCCAGCCCACGCCGCGCAGCCGGCCCGGCGGCGCGGCGCAAGAGGAGGAGACGCGGCCCGGGGTGCCGCTGGTCGATACGCGCCCCGCGGTGTCCTTCGAGGCGCTGGATGCGGCCGCGCGCGCCCGGGTGCGCCCGTCGCTGGCGTCCACCTCGCCCAACACCGAGACCGTCACGGTGGAGGTTCGCACCGATCCTCACGATCGGGTTCCCCCGCTGCCCACGGCAGCCCCCGCGAGTCCTCGCGCGCCCGGGCCGACGGTGGAGGTGCCCATTCCGTATGTGCCTTCGGCGGCCATTCCGCCCGGGGCTGCACCGCCCGCGCCGACCGCTGGCACGGCGAGGACCCTGGAGGCGCCTCGGGCTCCCGTGCCGCCGCCTCCGCCGCCGCTCAGTGGGGCCGCGCTGAAGTCCTCGGATGCCCCGCGCGGGGCCATACCTCCACCGCCGCCTCCAGCGAGCGCGCCGGCTCCGAAGCTCGGCGATGCGCAGCGGGCGGGACCGCCGCCACCGCTTCCAGCCAGCGCCTCGGCTGTCCGGAACATGGAGACCCAGCGCGTGTCCGTGGGGCCTCCACCTCCTCCCGCGGCTGCGCATGCGCCCGAGTCGGAAGACGCTGAGATCGATTCCTTGTTCCTGGAGCCCACGGGGCCCATGGGGCAGCCTTCGTCTTCCGAGTCGTACGTCACTCCTCCCAACCCCATTCCCGCGGTGCGTGAGGCCTCTCCGCCTCCGGTTCCCGACGAGGAGCTGCCGCAGGAGGCTGCCGAGGAGCCCGAGCCCTCTGGGAGCTCGCGGGAGCGGTCCCGTGGCGCTTCGCCGCCCGCGCTGGAGCTGGCGCTCGAGAGTCTCGACGCCGTTCCGGAGCCGAGCCGCCGAGGCCTGGACGACACGCACCCCAGCTACCAGATGGCTTCCTCGAAGCCCGCGGAGGACACACAGCCGCGTGTCGTGCTGGACGAGGCGGCCTTCCGGGGGCAGCAGGAGCCCGAGGAGCAGGTCGTCGTCGGCGGCATGCTGGAGGACTCGGCCGCCAACCGTACGAAGCCTCCGCGGCGCCAGCGCGGCTCGGCGGGTGGTCTGCCTGCGGTGTCCCGAGGCGCCTCGAACGCAGCGCGAGGCCCGTCCCGTCCGCTCCCGGCCGAGGACAGCGAGTCCCCGAGCGAGGACTCGGATCCGGTCGGCATCGAGATCGAGGATGGAGGGGAAGCGGCACGGGATCCGCGGGATGACACCCGGAAGACGCCAATTCCGACCCGGCCCGGGGAACGGCGTACGCACCGCGAGGACGCCCGGCGCGCCGCGGCTGCGGCTGCGGCTCCCGAGAAGAAGCGCTCGTGGCTGTGGCTCATGGTGAGCTTCATGCTGCTGGTGGTGGCGGGCGCGGCGGTCGTGGTGTTGCTGCCTCAGTTGGAGCTCATGCTGAATCTGGGGGCGGAGCCGAAATCCAGGCCGCCTCCGGCCGTGCCCATCCGCCCGCAGCCTGCTCCGAGCGGTACGCCAGGGGCGGTGGCTCCGGCAGGGACTGCGGCTCCAGGGGTACCGCCTCCCGAGCCTGTGGTGCCTCCTGCCGCGGCCGAAGCTGTGGCTCCCGTCACCAAGGAGACAGCCGAGGAGGCGGCGGTGGATGACGACATGCTCGTTCCCCTGCCCAACGCGTCTCCCCCCGCGCCCGCCAAGAAGGCCTCGTCCTCGAAGGCATCCAAGAAGGGACCGCGCAGCAAGGAGAGCGCCGAGCTCCAGAAGGAGTGGGCCCAGGTGCGCACCCTCTACGCGAGGATGACTGAGGAGCAGGGGTGCGAGAACCGCAAGTTGGCGCTCGTCTGCAGGGTGTATGAGGACGTGAAGACGGATGTCACCGACCTCGGGGATGGATTCGACCCCAAAGTCCTTGACCAGGTGAGGAAGCTGCGGAAACAGATCCAGCAGCAGATTGCCCGGCAGTAGCTGCTCGGGGGGGCATGCTCCCTCGCTGGCCCTGGCAGGCGGGCACGTGGCGCACTCCTGGAATGCGGCAGGCTCGCTCTGGCGGTGTAGCCTAGCCCTCGGATGCCTCGGTACGCCCTCACGCTCTTCACCAGCGCCTTTCTGCTCTTCGGGGTCCAGCCACTGGTGGGGAAGTTCGCGCTGCCGTGGTTCGGCGGGACGCCCGCGGTGTGGACGGCCTGCATGCTCTTCTTCCAGGCGGCACTGCTGGCCGGCTACGCCTATTCGCATGGGGTGGCCACGCGCCTGAAGCCGCGCTCGCAGGTGAAGTTGCACCTGGGGTTGTTGGGGCTGACGGTGGGGGTGCTCGCCGTGCGCGCGCTGTGGGTGGGCTCGCCCGTGGCGCCCGGGCCCGAGTGGCGTCCGAGTGGGGTGGAGGGACTCACGGGCCGGCTGCTGGCGATGCTGGCGGTGACGATCGGCCTGCCGTTCTTCGTGCTGTCCACCACGGCGCCGCTGCTGCAGAGCTGGTTCGCCCGTGCGCGGCCGGGGGTTTCGCCCTATCGGCTCTACGCGCTGTCGAACGTGGGCTCGTTGCTGGCGCTGCTGGGTTATCCCTTCCTGGTCGAGCCCTATGTGCCGCGCAGCGTGCAGGGTTGGGGCTGGGCGGCGGGGTTCGTCCTCTTCGTCGCGGGCTGCGTGACGTGCGCGGTGGATCTCTGGAAGCGGGCGGCAGTGCCGGGGCCCAAGACGGAAGTGGCCGTGGCTCCGGAGGCTCCGATGGAGGAGGGGACTCGGCCGGGACTGGGGCGGACGCTGGCATGGCTGGTGCTGAGCGCGTGCGCGTCGGTGCTGCTGCTGGCGACGACGAACCAGCTCTCGCAGGACGTGGTGGCCGGGCCGTTCCTGTGGGTGCTGCCGTTGGCGATCTACCTGCTCACCTTCATCCTCGCCTTCGAGAGGGAGGCGCTGTACCCGCGCGGGGTGTGCATCCTGCTGCTCATCGTCTCGGTGGCAGGGGTGACCTGCTCCATCTTCGAGGGGCCGCACTTCCCCCTGGCGTTGCAGTTGCTGGCATATGGCGGGGCGCTGTTGGCGGGCTGCATGGTGTGCCACGGCGAGTTGTACCGCCTGCGGCCGGCGCCTCGGCACTTGAGCGCCTTCTACCTCTGGGTGTCGGTGGGCGGGGTGCTGGGAGGGCTCATCGTCAGCGTCGTGGCGCCGCGCGTGTTCGATACGTATGCGGAGTATCCGCTGGCGCTGGCGGCGTGCTGCGGGGTGGCGATGGTGGTGCTCCTGCCTCGGCCCGCGGGCGAGCAGGGGGTGGCCCGGTTGGGGCGGAACCTGCGCGTCTTCGTGTTGGCGGGCGTCGCGTGCGGGCTGGCGGTGGCGGTGGCGGACAGCGGCAAGGGGTTGCGGCTGACGGCGCGCAACTTCTTCGGGGTGGTGCAGGTGCTGGAGAATGGAGTGGGCAATGCATACCGGCACCAGTTCTCACTCAAGCACGGCGCCATCACCCATGGCGTCCAGTTCGCCTCTCCGGATCGACGGCGGCAGGCCACGGCGTATTACACCTGGGACAGTGGTCTGGGGTTGGCCATCGCCGAGTTCCGGCGTGTCCATGAGGCTGTGGGGCTGCCCCCGGGACTTCGCATCGGAGTGATGGGGTTGGGGGTGGGCACCAGCGCGGCGCTCATGCAGGCCGGCGACACGGTGCGCTTCTACGAGATCAACCCGAAGGTCATCTCCCTGGCGCAAGGGGAGGGGAGCTACTTCAGCTTCCTGAAGGACTCGGGGGCGAAGGTGGAGGTGGTGGAGGGGGATGCGCGCATCTCGCTGGAGCGAGAGCTGGAGCACGGCGAGGAACAGGCCTTCGATGTGCTGGCGCTGGACGTGTTCAGCTCGGACTCGATTCCAATGCACCTGCTCACGGAGGAGTCGGTGGCGGTGTATCGCAAGCACCTGGCTCCGCACGGTGTGCTGGCACTGCACATCAGCAACGTGCACCTGGACCTGGTGCCCATCGCCCTGGCGCACGCGCGGACGTTCGGGATGTACGCCACGCTCGTGGTCAACGAGACGAAGGGGGATGCGCTGCGCAGCCAGTGGATGATCCTCAGCCCGGATGCGGAGTTCTCGTGGGGCCGCACCTTCGTGGAGACGAGTTCGCGCGTGCACCGGCTGGAGTTGGTGGAGCCTCCAAAGCTCACCTGGACGGATGACCGCAGCAGCGTTCTGCCGGTGCTACGCCGTTCGCGGCCGCTGGTGGAGACACGGCTCCTGTCCCATCCGCCGTCCACCCGGCCCGTGGTCCAGCCTGCTTCGCCCTGACAGTCAGCAGGTGACCGCAGGTCTACGGCTTGACGTTTCCTTCCGTGCGCCAACCCGTTGCCCTTCCAGGGCAGTGCGGCTGTGCGAAGCTGGCAAGCGATGTCCGTCCCCTTGAAGCTGCGAACGTTGTGGAGAGTCGGAGTGCGTCGGCTGCTGGCAGCTGTCCAGCGGCTCCGGTTGCCGGGGCCCTCGGTCCTTCCCGTGGCCGGTGCCGTCGTGGGCGTCTACAGCGGGCTGGCCGCGGGACTCTTCGCCAACCTCATCCTCCTCGTCCATGGGTTGAGCCTCGGCTTTCCGCTCCTTGTGGATGCATTCCGTTCTGGCACCGAGGCCCGGTTGCAGCTCACCGAGGCCCTCATGTCCGCGCGTTGGCACTTCGAGTTCATCATCGTCGGCATTCCCCTGGGGCTGGGAGCCCTCGGGCTGGCGCGCCTCATCGAGCCTGGTGAAGGGCGAGAGGTCGTCCGGCGCCGCCTCGAGGTGCTCGCTCTGCTCGTGCTGGGCGCCTTGTCCCTCTACTACCCGCTCGTAGGGCTCGCCGCGGTGAACACCCTGCTGCAACACGCACGCGGTGTGGGCAAGGACATCGAGCAACTGTCCCCCTTCTTCGTCGTGCTCGCCCCGGCGCTCGGTGGCGCGCTCGTGGGACGGCTGCTCCGTGACAGGCCCGAGACTCACGGCCACGGCGTGCCCGAGGTCGTCAAGGCCGTGGAGAGCCAGGCCCGGCTTCCCGCGCGCAATGGCCTGCTCAAACTGGCCGCCTCCGCCGTCACCATCGGCACGGGAGGTTCGGCCGGGCGCGAGGGCCCCATCGTCTACGGTGGTGCGGCCTTCGGCTCCGAGGTAGGCCGCACCCTGGGCTTCACCCAGCGGGAGCTGGCCATCCTCATGGCCAGTGGCGCGGGCGCGGGCATCGCCGCCTCCTTCAATGCCCCCGTGGCCGGCGCCATCTTCGCCATGGAGATCCTCCTGGCCGAGTTCCAGCTCCGCGTTTTCTCGCCCATCATCCTCGCCAGCGTCACCGCCACCATGGTCAGCCGCGGCATCATGGGCAGCGCCGCCATGCTGGAGCGCGTGGCCTATATGATGGTGAGCGGCTGGGAGATCGTCTTCTACGTCCTGCTCGGATTGCTCTGTGGAGCCCTGGCCTACGCGTTCATCCAGGCGCTGCACGGCGTGGAGGAGTTCTTCCGAGGCCACCGCCCGGGACGCCTGTCCGCGTGGCTCGGCCGGCAACCCCTGCACCTCCGTGCCGCCATCGGAGGACTGCTGGTAGGACTGCTCGCGCTGGCACACCCCGTCGTGTGGGGCACCGGGCACGAGTACGCCAATGACGCGCTGGTGCGAGGGCTGCCGCTGGCCCTGCTCGCCTCCGGGTGCGTGCTCAAGCTGGTGGGCACCGCGCTGACGCTGGGCTCGGGAGGCTCGGGAGGCACGTTCTTCCCGGTGACAGTCATCGGTGCCATGGCGGGCGGAGCTTTCGGCGAGCTGCTTCACACCTTCATGCCCGAGATCACCGCGCCCAGCGGCGCCTACGCCATGGTGGGCATGGGCGGAGCCGTGGCGGCCATGACGCGCGGGCCGCTCACGGGGATGATGATGATGTACGAGCTGAGCGGGAACTACGCCATCATCCTGCCGCTGATGGTGACCTGCACGCTGGCCTCGGCGCTCTGCCACGTGCTGGTGGAGCGACGCGCGGCGAGAGCCGGAGCTCGGAAGCTCGCACTGCGACGCACGCCCGTGCGCACCCTGGTCACCTGGGCCGAGCCCGTCGCTCCAGAGCTCCCCGCCACGGAGCTGCGCGAGCGCCTGCTCACCTCCACCGCGGCGGCGCTGCCGGTGCGAGGCTCGGACGGGAAGCTGAGAGGCGTGGTGGTGGCGGGAGCGCTGGGCGATCGCTGGCAGCAGGCGGGAGAGGCCGCCACGGTGGAGGCGCTGCTGGATGCCGGGCCCGTGCTCACCCCCGAGATCCCCGTGGGAGAAGCCCTGGCGACCATGGACGCGCAGTCCCTGAACGTGCTCGCGGTGGACGGCGGCGAGCGCGTGGGCGTGGTGACGCGCAAGGGCCTGGAGCACTTCCTCCAGACAGGCCCGCGGGAGGATCTCCAGCACGAGCCCGCGTTCGGAGTCACCGAGCTCCGGCACTGAGCAGCGGCTCAGGTGCCGCGAGTCACCGGCGCATAAGCCCCGGCCGGGCTCATGTCGAGCACCACCAGCAGCAGCAGCACGCCACAGGGCATGGCCATGGCGGCCGGGCCGAACCGGAAGAAGAGCAGGGGTCCTCCCGTGCACCCGAGCAGGAACGACGTGGCAAGCCCGAGGTGCAGCCGGGTGCGAGCGAACTGCTCGGCCGTGGGCAGCCTGCGGATCATCCACAACAGCCCGCCCAGCCCGTGGCCTCGGGCGCCGTCCCGCACCCACGTCATCATCTTCACCAACTGGATGCCGATGTCCGTGACGACGCCCGTCATGTGCGTGGTGCGCACCACCGCGCCGGACACGCGGGTGACGAGCGCGTTCTGGATGCCCATGGCGTACGCCATGCCCCAGAGCACCGTGGGCTCGTTCGCCGTCGGGTGATGGAAGGACCACATCCCCACGGCCGCCAACGTCAGCGCCTCCACCAGGAGCGCCATGGCGTGCCGCCCGCGGTTGCGCTGGCGCGCCACATCCATCAACACCGTGGCCGTCATCGCCCCGAGCAGGAAGGACAGCACGAGCGTGCCGGCCGAGGCGGCCAGTTCCCACTTCCCATTGGCCAGGTACTCGCCCACGTTGGCCAGGTTGCCCGTCATGTGCGAGGTGTGCGTGCCCACCTCGAAGAAGCCGATCGCGTTGACGGAGCCCGCCACACTGGCCAGCAACAGGACCAACAAGGAGTATGCGCGGCGGCTCGCCGGCGAGATTTCGCTGCTGGAAAAGGGCATGGAACCGAGGCTTGCGGCGGGTGCAATGCTAACAGTTGCGCGCCCAACATCGCCTCCCGGTGAGCAGACAGGCGGGGGATGGCTCTGGCGCCTTCTCGGAGGAACCGATATCTCCTCCCTGTTGTTGCAGGTCAAAGCGTGCGGTACCGGACTCGGAGACGAGCGAGGAGCGTGCGCCTGGAGCCCGAGGCCGGTTCGGGGCGTCCAGCAAGGGTAGAGGGGCATGCGCAGGTATCTCGGCAGGGTGTGGGTGTTCGTGGTGGTGGCCGCTGCCGTGGGCCTGGCGGTGTACGGCCGGGCGGAGCAGCAAGCGCTCCGGCAGATCGTTCCCCGAGAGCCGGCCGAGGCCTCTCGAGAGCCGTCGCGCGTGGAGTCGCTGGGGCTGCCCTCAGGCCCGCCGGGCGAGGTGCGGACGCTCCCTGTCGCCGAGACGGCCAGCGAGTCGGACGGGCTGCTGGAGCTTCGAATCACGTCCGCTGGACTGCCCGTGCCCCGCGCGCAGGTGCGCCTCTATCGACGGGATGGGCGCATGCCAGAGACGAGGAAGGTGGACTGGCGTGTCGCGGGCGCGGGCGCCACGGGGGATGACGGGCGCTTGTTGATGCCCGCGTTGGCCGGCTCGTACCTGGTGGTGGTGCGGGCCGAGGGACTGGCTCCCGCATGGCTCAACCTGATGCATCCGCTGGGTGTGCCGCGCACGCCGGTGAGCCTGCGGCTGGAGGAGGCGACGCTCTTCACCGGACGGACGGTGCTGCAGGGCTCGGGGAGGCCACTGCCTGGGGCCGAGCTGACGCTCACTCCGGACGTGAGTCCCTGGGAGGGCGAGGAACTCGCGGACGCACCCGCGGAGGAGCGGGTGACGGTGACCACCGACTCGGAGGGCCGCTTCCGGTTGGAAGGGCTGGCCCCCGGCGTCTACACGCTGGAGGGGCGCTCGTCGGGCTCCTCGTACCCGCTTGAGTGGACCGTCCGGCTGCCTCAGTCCGAGCCCCAGGTGCTGGCGTTGCCCAGGCCCACGGGCGAGAAGCGCACGAGGACTCCTCAGCGGCAACCCTCGAAGGAGCTGCGCTGTGGCATGTGAAGGGCAGAGGCCCGAGGCCTATCCCGGCGGCCAGCCCATGGGGCGGCCCGCGACCAGGTGCAGGTGGATGTGGAACACCGTCTGGCCAGCGTCCTCGTTGCAGTTCATCACCAGGCGATAGCCCTTCTCGGAGTGGCCGCGCTCCTTGGCCACCTTCGCGGCGGCCGTGTAGAGGTGCCCCACCGTCTCCCGGTCCTCCATCGTCACGTCGTTCACCGTGGCGATGTGCTTGAGCGGGACGAAGAGCACGTGCGTGGGCGCCTGCGGGTTGATGTCCTCGAAGGCCAGGCACACGTCGTCGCGGTAGACGATCTTCGAGGGGATCAGACCGTCTCGAATCTTGCAGAAGAGGCAGTTGGACATGGGGAGGGCTTAGCAACCCCCGGTGCGTCTGTGAACGGCGTCGCGCACGGAACGTCCGCTCAAGGCAATCGCCAGTTGTAGCCCGGGTCCGGCGTGCAGGTGTCGCGGGGCAGGCGCACCAGGAGGAAGCCCTGATCCTGGGCCACCTCCTGGCCACCTCCGGTGCCCACCTGCGGCCCGGTGATGACGTAGTTGAACAGGCCCGAGCCCCGGTCCGGACCCTGGAACCAGTACAGGGGCACATTGCGGTGGAAGTAGCTGTAGCCCCCGGTCCAGGCAATGTGCGCGGGGGCCTCGATCTTCAGCCCGCATGCGTCCTTCTGCTGGCCCGCCACCTCGAGCAGCCGGTTGATGGGGCCCGAGTCGTCATAGGCGCTGACCTGGGGCCGCGTCTGCTCGTACTGGCCGATGTCCCCGAAGGTGAGGTTGCTGGCGAGCACGGCCGAGCCCAGCCCCATCGCCGCGACGATGAGGGCCAGGCCGGCGCGGATGCGGAACGTCTTCCACTCGCCCAGCACCACGTCCAGCCCCACGCCCGCGAGCGCGGCGACGAGCGGGAACAGCGGGATGAGGAACCGCAGCTCCTTGTGAGGCTGGTAGGCGTGGAGCACGTAGAAGACGATCGCGAGCAGCGCCAGACCTCGGGCGCGCCACAGCGCGAGCAGGCTCAGCCCCACGGCCACCAGGGTGACCCCCTTCATCGCTCGGAGGAGGACGAGGGCGTAGTACTCGAAGGGAGCGGTGCCCCACTGGTTGCCGCCCTGCTGGACGAAGTTGAATTCCAGGTACACACGAGCCGAGTGGAACCAGCTTCCCCACGTGAGCCGGTCCAGCAGCCCGAAGAGGAAGGCCCACACGGTGAGCAAGCCGAGCGCGAGCCCCGCATCGCGCCACTGCCGCCGCGCCGCCAGGAGAGCCACCAGCCCCACGCAGAAGATTCCATTCTGCAGGCGCAGCATCACCGCCAGCCCCAGCAGTGAGGCGCTCACCACGAGTACCCGCCGGGACGCGCCCGGAGCCAGCGCGAGCGCCAGCCCCCACACCACGGGCACGGCGGAGGCGTTCTCGCTCATGGCCCGAGGAGAGAAGTAGATGGCCACGGAGCTCAGGGCGACCAGGGAGGCGCCTGCGGCGGCGGCGAGCGGAACGGCGCCATGGCTCCGGGCCAGCCGGTAGCTGCCCCACGCGGCGCCGGTGCCCAGCAGGGCGAAGACGCACTTGATGAACCCCAGGTAGCCGGCCGGGGTGTCCAGCCCGAGCCCTCGGGCCAGCCCCATGAGCCCGGCGACCAGCCCAGGGAGCGCCCAGTTGCGCGCTCCGGCAATGAACTCCCAGGCGACCAGCCCGTAGCCGAAGACGAGCCGGTGCGCCGGCTCCAGGCTCTGGTACACCTCGTCCGGCCAGTAAATCCCGTCATCCGTCAAGGCCAGCTTGACCCTCAGGGTCGCCCCGAGGAGGAGGGCCAGGGCCAGCAGGCCCCGGGCGAGGGTCGGCTCGAGCGAGGGGGCTTCAGGAGGAGGAGGGGTGGGCGACACGTCGAGCGGGCACCTCAAATGGTCCGCCGGGTGATATCCAGTTCCTGACGATGAGCACAACCCGCACCATTCGTGTCTCGGCTCTCCTCGAAGCCCAGCAGGACTATGACCTCAAGCTCACCCTGGTCGCGGGAGAGCGGGGGCTGAACCGCATCCTCAACTCGCCACGCATCCAGAAGCCTGGGCTGGCCCTGGCCGGCTTCACCGAGCACCTGCACCCGCACCGGGTCCAGGTGTTCGGCAACACGGAGATCTCCTACCTGCGCACGTTGCCCGAGGAGCGGCAGCGCGACGTCCTCATGCGCCTGTTCAACGAGGCGCTGGCCTGCGTGGTGGTCACCAAGGACCTGGAGCCGCCCAAGGTGCTCATCGAGGAGTGCGAGGCGTCCGGGTTGGCGCTGATGAAGACGCCGCTGCTCTCCAGCACGTTCATCCAGCAGGTGCAGTCCTTCCTGGAGGAGGCGCTCACGGAGACGAGCAGCCTGCACGGCGTGCTCATGGATGTATTCGGCGTGGGCATCCTGCTGCTGGGCAAGAGCGGCATCGGCAAGAGCGAGATCGCCCTGGACCTGGTGATGCGCGGGCACCGGCTGGTGGCCGATGACATCGTCGATGTGGCGCGCCGCAAGGGTGCCGTCTACGGCGCGGGCAACCCGGTCATCAAGCACCACAT
Source organism: Hyalangium versicolor (assembly GCF_020103695.1). Lineage (GTDB taxonomy): Bacteria > Myxococcota > Myxococcia > Myxococcales > Myxococcaceae > Hyalangium > Hyalangium versicolor. Next base: position 502,470 of record NZ_JAHXBF010000002.1, on the reverse strand, counting down.
GGAGATCCGGGGCCTGGGCATCATCAACATCAAGGACCTGTTCGGCGTGTCGGCGGTGCGCGAGCAGAAGAAGATCGAGCACGTCATCGAGCTGCAGGAGTGGGACCCGAACCAGGAGTATGACCGGTTGGGGGTGGAGGACCGGTTCCTGGACATCATCGGGGTGGACGTGCCGCTGTCGGTGGTGCCCGTGCGTCCAGGCCGCAACATGGCCACCATCATCGAGGTGGCCGCCCGCAACTACCTGCTCAAATTGCAGGGCCACCACTCGGCGCGGGAGTTCGCCGAGAAGCTCAACAAGGCTATCGCGGACGGTGCGATGCGTCGTACTCTGGGAGAAGAGGTCGAGTGAGCGCCCCCGCCAAGCACATCGTCATCATCACCGGCATGTCCGGTTCGGGTAAGTCCACGGCCATCCGAGCGCTGGAGGATGCGGGCTTTTTCTGCATCGACAATCTGCCGGTGTTGCTGCTGCCCAAGCTCACGGAGCTGGCCGGCAGCGGGCAGATCGAGCGGATGGCGCTCGTGGTGGACGTGCGCGAGGGCGTCTTCCTCAAGGAAGCGCCGCGCGTGCTGGACGAGGTGCGCCGCGCGGGCCACCAGGTGGAGGTGCTCTTCCTGGATGCGAGCGATGACAGCCTCATCCGCCGCTTCAGCGAGACGCGCCGCCGCCACCCGTTGGCTCCCACCGGGGCCGTGGCCGACGGCATCGCCGCCGAGCGTGGAAAGCTGAAGGATCTGCGCGAGCTGGCCGACCAGGTCATCGACTCGTCCGCGCTGAACGTCCACGACTTGAAGCGCATGGTGCAGGGGCGCTTCAGCCCGGAGCCGGCGACGGGGCCCTCGCTGTCGGTGATGTCGTTCGGCTACCGGCACGGAGTGCCGCCGCAGGCGGACCTGGTGCTGGACGTGCGCTTCCTGCCCAACCCCTACTTCGTGCCCGATCTGAAGGGGCTCACGGGGAAGAACCCCAAGGTGGCCGCGTACGTGCTGGACCGCGAGGAGACGCAGCAGTTCCTCGAGAAGGTGGTGGACCTGTGCCGCTTCCTGTTCCCGCGCTACCAGAAGGAGGGCAAGGCGTACCTCACGGTGGCGCTGGGGTGCACGGGCGGCAAGCACCGCTCGGTGGCCATCGCCGCTGAGCTGACGCGGCGGCTGCAGGAGGAGATTCCCCGCATCCAGCTCTGGGACCGCGACATCGAGAAGGAGTAGCGCGGCGCTCGGGGTTCAGCGCCGTCCTACGTCCCACCAGCCGAAGTACATGGTCCGCTGCTCGGTGAGGTGCACCCAGCCGGGCGCGTGCGTGTAGCTGTGGGGCTGCAGGCCCGCCGTCGTGAGCGCCGAGGCCGTCTCCTCGAAGGAGGGGAACGTCACCCAGACCGAGGGCCCCGCCGTCTGCACCTGCCTCCGGGGCATCTCGTGCCCGTCCAGGCCCTGCCGGCGCTCCAGCACGGTGAACAGCATCCGTCCCGATGGCTCGAGCGCGGCGGAGAGGTGGTTCAGCACCAGGCGCAGGTCATCGCAGAAGTCCAGGCAGCCGATGGCCAGCACCACGTCGAAGCGCCCCAGCTCCTGGGGAACGGGCTGGTGGTAGCTGTGCACGTGCCACGTCCCCGAGGGCCGGCCCTTGCGAGCCAACTCCAGCATCTCCGGGGACAGGTCCAGCCCCACCACCTCCACGGAGCCCTCCAGCGTTCGCGTGAGCAGCCCGGTGCCGCACCCTACGTCGAGCACCCGGCAGCCAGGCGTCACCACCTGCTCGAGGAATCGCTCCACCCGGTCCTCGTAGCGGTGCAGGGAGGGGAAGAGGACCTCATAGGCGGGGGCAATTTCCCCGTACACCTGTCGGACGCTCTCTTCGTTCCTGGGGGGAGCCATGGGGGGCGCACCTTAGTCCCGCGGGGTTTTCCAGGAGAGTGGCCATCGTGCGGACCCCGAGGTCTGCCTTCTAGAGCGGCACTACGCTCTGCGTTGGACTGAGCTGCCCGAGCACCTCTATCCCCGGGAAGAGACGTGGACTCCCGGCCAGGGAGGAGGCATGCCTACAGGGGTAGCAGCCCTACCTGTTGCATCCCCTCCCCTGTCCGAAGGACGCTGGGGCCTAGGAGGAATGATGAGGGCCAGTATCGGCCGACGAATGTACGTATCCTTCGGGCTGCTCGTGATGGCATTCGCTGTGCTCGGGGGGGCGCACATCGTTTCGTCGTACCGGCTTGCCCGTGGTGTGGAGACTTCGCTGGAGCGCTCCTTTACGGTGGCCACGGCGCTCTTCGAGCTGAGGACGATCCATCAGCAGACCACCGTCTTGTTGTCCTCGAACGGCAAGGGCGCATCGGCCGAGTCACCGGAGGCGCTCGACGCGCTGGAGAAGAACTTCGGGACGGAGATCGGCTCGCTGCGTTCGATGGGCTATCCGGCGGATCGACTCGCTGATGTGCAGGGGCGCTTCAAGGAGGCCTTGCGCCTGGGTCGCCATCTCCTGGCGACTCCGGGGACCGAGGCTTCCGAGGAGGAGTCCACGCGCTTCCACGAGCAGACGCGGGTGCTGGAGCAGTTGCTGGAGTCCATGGCGCAGGAGGAGGCGGACCTGGTGCGCACGTCCTTCCGGGAGCTGCGGCTGAACTTCCGGCGGGGCGCGTGGATCTTCGCGGGCGGTGTGCTGGGCTGCATCACCGTGGCGCTGCTGCTGGCGTTCGGGCTCCGGCGCTCGTTGGTCCACCCGCTTCGAGGCCTGACGCGGGCGGCGCACGAGATCAGCCAGAACGGAGACCTGACGCTCACCGTGCCGGTGCGCTCCGGAGACGAGGTGGGTCAGCTGGCCGATGCGTTCCGCGAGATGGTGGAGCGCCTGCGGACCATCCACCACGAACTGCGCGCCTCGGGCGGCACGCTGGCCAACTCCTCGGCGAAGATGCGCCGCTCGGCGGAGCAGCAGCAGGAGACGGTCAGCAGCCAGGCCGCGGCGCTGCACCAGACGCGCCTCACGGTGGAGCAGTTGCGGGAGACCTCCTCGATAGCGGCCCAGACGGCTGGCTCCGTGCTGGAGGTGGCCGAGCGGGCCGACACGCTGGGCCGGGCGGGTGAGGCCTCCATTGCCCTGGGGGTCTCGGGCCTGGCGGACATGGGCACCCAGGTGCGGGAGATCGCCCAGCGCATCCGCGACCTCGGGGCGAGTACTCAGCAGATCGGTGCCATCACCAAGACGGTGAAGGAGCTGGCGGACCGCTCGAACATGCTGGCGCTCAACGCGGCCATCGAAGCGGTGCGCAGCGGCGAGCACGGCAAGGGGTTCGGCGTGGTGGCGCGGGAGATTCGCTCGCTCGCTGACCAATCCATTGAGGCCACCCTGAGGGTGCGGGAGATCCTCGACGCGGTGGCGCGCGCGGTGACGGAGACGGTGAGCATCACCCAGCGCAACGCCGAGCGCATGCAGAGTGGGCTGGAGCAGGTGCAAACCACGGGTGAGCACTTGCGGGAGCTGTCCACGCTCATCCGCGACAACACCACGGCGGTGCGGCAGATCGTCGCGGCGGTGAGCCAGCAGGACCTGGGCATCACGCAGATCCTCCTGGCGGTGACGGAGCTCGCCACGATGATGCAGGACACGGAAAAGGAACTCGACACCACGAAGAATTCGGCGGTGATGCTGGACGAGGTCTCCCGGAAGCTGACCGAGGTGGTGACCCGCTATCGGGCGTGAGCTCGTGCTTGACGGGGGGAAAACCCATGGACCACCATGAGCGCCCTCGGGCCGGCCAATGCTCATACAGTGGTAAGAGCACCCTCTCTGACCATGCTCATCCATCGATGTCGTCTCGGGCTCCGCGTCGGGCGGGCCCCGGTTTGTCTGCTCCTGCTGGCCAGTGTGCTGCTGGCGGGAAGTGCGGGCGCCTATGAAGGTGCTGGACTCCAGCGGGAGCAGCAGGACGCGGGAGTTCCACCTCCCGCTCCGCAGCTGACGAAGGCGCCGGAGCTGCTCAAGTTCGTCGAGGCCACCTATCCCCCGGAGGCACTCGCGCGGGGCGAGTCGGCGGAGGTGGCCTTCTTCATCGACATCGATGAGACGGGCAAGGTGAGCCAGGCGGAGGTGACGCGCTCGGCGGGTCCCGAGTTCGACGCGGCGGCGCGCGAGGCCGTGCTGCAGCTCGAGTTCTCGCCGGCCGAGGTGGATGGGAAGCCAGCGCCGGTGCGCATCGAGTACGTCTACCACTTCGTTCCGAAGCCGCCGCCACCGCCCGAACCGGAGGCCGTGGTCGAGAAGCCCGTGAACTTCAAGGGCCGGGTCGTCGAGCGAGGGACGCGGGAGCCGGTGGCGAACGCCACGGTGTACCTGCCCGAGCAGGCGCTCAACGCGGAGACGGCGGCGGACGGCAGCTTCGAGATCCGCGGGGTGACACCCGGGCGGATCAAGGTGGAGATCTCCGAGCCGAAGCACAAGAAGTTCTACACGATCGAGGAGGTGCGCGAGGGCGAGGTGACCGAGCTCACCGCCTACATCTGGAAGAAGATCGAGAACGGCTTCGAGACGGTGGTGGTGGGGGCTCGGGAGAAGAAGGAAGTCGCCCGGCGCACGCTCCAGAAGGAGGAGGTGCAGAGCGTTCCGGGCACCTTCGGTGATCCGCTGCGCGTGCTGCAGAACATGCCCGGCATGGCTCGTGCGCCCTACATCTCGGGCGCGCTGCTGGTGCGAGGCGCCCAGCCGCAGGACACCCAGGTGATGATCGATGGGGTGCCCATCCCGCTGCTGTACCACTTCGCGGGAGGTCCCTCGGTCGTCAACCCGTCGTTCATCGATCGGATCGACTTCTTCCCGGGAGCGTACGGCGCGAAGTACGGGCGAGCCATCGCGGGCATCGTGGACGTGGGGACGCGCCCGCCCGAGCCGAAGCGGCTGCACGGCCAGGTGGACATCGACCTGTTGGATTCGGGCTTCTACCTGGAGTCGCCGATCAGCCAGACGAAGAACTACGGGACGTTCGCGATCTCGGCGCGGCGCAGCTACATCGACCTGTTGCTGCCGCCCATCCTCGATGCCGTCCGCGAGCCTGGGCAAGCTTCGACGGTGGCCTCGCCGTACTACTGGGACTACCAGGCGCGCTATGACTTGAAGCTGGGGAAGGACCAGCTCGGGTTCGTGGCGTTCGGTTCGAGCGACCTGCTGTCCCTGTCGCAGAGTGGCTCGGAGGAGACGCAGCCCTTCTCGCTGGACACGCACCAGGCCTTCCACCGCTTCCGCCTCACGTGGAGCCGGTTGACGGATTCCGGCTGGCGGCTGTCCGCGGCGCCGACGGCGGGCCTCACCCTCTTCAACTTCAAGATTGGAGACCAGTTCAAGGGTGGCATTACGTCGCCCGACGTGAACGTACGAGCGGCGGCCGAGAAGGAGCTCATGAAGGGGCTCACCTTCGAGACGGGCCTGGACCTCAACGCGTCCTTCTACAAGGTCGGCTTCGAGTTCCCATCCGTGGCGAGGCCGGAGGACTCCGGGCCGCCACCGCCCACAGTGATCAACCAACATGTGGACGTCGTCACCTACGCGGCCTACGCCGAGGCGGTCTGGTCGCCCATCGAGCACCTGAAGCTCGTCCCGGGGCTGCGCTTCGAGGGCTACCAGCTCCCCGGAGGCTTCCGCCCATCGCTCGAGCCTCGGCTCGCGGCGCGGTACGAGGTGAACGAGGCGCTCACCGCGAAGGCCGCGGTAGGCCTCTTCCGGCAGGCCCCACAGCCCGGCGAGATCGCGCCCACGTTCGGCAACCCGGACCTTGGGTTGCTGCGGAGCCGGCAGAGCGCCGCGGGCATCGAGTTGAAGCTCACCCCAGCGGTGCTGCTGGACTTCCAGGGCTTCTACAACTGGCGCGATCGGCTCGTCGTCGAGTCCGAGGACTACGTGGAGCGCAACGGCGAGCGGGAGCCCGAGATCTACAACAACGACGGGCACGGCCGCGCGTACGGCATCGAGGTGATGCTCAAGCACGAGCTCACCGAGCGCTTCTATGGATGGGTGGCCTACACGCTCTCTCGGTCGGTGCAGTTCGACGACGACACGCGGGCATACGTCCCGGTCGAGTACGACCAGGCGCACATCCTCACGGTGGTGGGCTCCTACAAGCTGCAGAACAGCTGGGAGGTGGGGGCACGGTTCCGCCTCACCACGGGACGGCCGGAGACACCGGTTCAGGGCGGCACCTTCAACGCGGACACCGGCAGGTTCTTCCCGCTGGAGGGAGCGCCAGGGTCCACCCGAGGGACCGTCTTCCACCAGTTGGACTTGCGCGCCGAGCGGCTCATCACCTTCGAGCGCTGGCGGCTGTCCTTCTACGTGGACGTCCAGAACGTCTACAACTCCGCGAACGCGGAGGGGACGCTCTGGGATTACCGGTATCGCGAGAACGCTCCGCTGCGGGGCCTTCCCTTCCTTCCCACCTTCGGCGTCAAGGGGGAGTTCTGATGTCTGCCCGTCTGAAGATGTCCCTCGTGTCGCTCCTGGCGCTGACGGCCTGCTCCTATGATTTCGAGAACTCGAGCGAGGTCCTCGACCGCCGCATCCTCGCCGTCCAGGTGGAGCCGCCGGAGCTGGTAGGTGGGGCGGCGCTGCCCGACTCGGTGCAGGCGCGCGCGCTGGTCGTGGATCCCGCGGATCCGAACGCCATCACCGAGGTGAGTTGGTCGTCCTGTCTCTTCCCGCCGCGCTCCAACGCGGGCACGGGCGAAGGGGAGAACAAGCGCTGCTCCGAGAGTGAGGCCGTTCTCCTGCAAACGAGCGGCAGTGCCCCGATCACGTCGGTGGAGCAGAGCATCCCGGTTCCGGAGGACGTGGTGGGAGTGCTCGCCGCGGGAGTCGATGTGCCTGCCCCGCTGCTCCAGGTGCAGGTGGAGGTCGGCTCGGACAAGGGCAACCTGGTGGCCGTCAAGGAAGTCGCGGTGAAGCCGGTGCTGCCCGAGGGACAGGAGCCCAACCGGAACCCGGTGGTGAAGGGGCTCACGCTGGAGGGCACCGACTGGCTCCCGGACACTCCGAGGACGGTCAAGTACGGGGACTGCGCGGAGGAGGACAAGAAGGAAGTCGAGGCCGAGGACGGCGAGACCCTGGTGAAGGTCTGCCAGCACGACATGGAGCCCGTCTTCGACGACTCCGAGGCCCAGTACTACGAGGACCGTGGCTTCAGTGGGAAGCCGGAGCTCCAGCGCGAGCGGCTGAGCTTCTCGTGGTTCACGGACTCGGGCTCCTGGCGCCGGGGCACCACGCAGCAGTACGACCCGAGAGACCCGTCTCCCGACAACGTCGGGCCGAAGACTTCCTGGAGGGAACCTCCCACGAAGACGGGCCGGGCGACCGTCTGGGTCGTCGTCCGGGACGGGCGCGGCGGCGTCACCTGGCTGCGGCGCGAGCTGATCATCGAATAGCCGGCCCGGCGCATGATGGTGTTGCGTCCGTGTTGAGTCGACACTAAGCTTGGTGTCGAAGATACACGGAAAGGAGCGGGCCATGCCCATCCGGTACATCAAGGCGGCGCCGACGACGTACGTCATCCAGTTCCAGGACGGGAAGGTGAAGCGGGAGGGGCCGGGGTTGTCCTTCCTGTATTGGGCGCCGACAACAACGCTGGTGGGGGTTCCGCTGGCCAGCGCGGACGTGCCCTTCGTCTTCAATGAGGTGACGCAGGACTTCCAGGCGGTGACGCTGCAGGGGCAGCTCACCTACCGGGTGGCGGACCCGAAGCGGCTGGCCTCGCTGCTGGACTACTCCATCTCGCCTGCGGGGAAGTACCTCTCCAACGATCCGGAGAAGCTGGAGGAGCGCCTGGTGCAGGTGGCACAGGTGCGCGCCCGCACGGTGGTGCAGGGCATGGGGCTGCGTGAGGTGCTCGGGCGCTCGGAGGTGGTGGAGGGGCAGGTGCTCGGGGCGCTGGCGGACTCGGAGGCCATCCGCCTGCTGGGCGTGGAGGTGATGGGGTTCGCGCTGCTGTCGGTGCGGCCCACGCCGGAGATGGCTCGAGCCCTGGAGGCCGAGGCTCGTGAGGGGCTGCAGCGCCGGGCGGACGAGGCCATCTACGCTCGCCGCAACGCCGCCGTGGAGCAGGAGCGCCGCATCAAGGAGAGCGAGCTGAACACGGAGCTGGCCGTGGAGGAGAAGCGGCGGCAGATCCGCGAGGCGCAGATGTCGGCGGACATCGCCGTGGAGGAGCAGCGCGCGGCGCTCATGGAGCGCTGGACTCAGAACGAGCGCCAGGCGGCGGATGCGCGTGCCTACGCCTTGGAGAAGGTGTTGGCGCCGGTGCGTGATGTGGATTGGAAGACGCTCATGGCGGCCAACGGTGGAGGGAGCGATCCGAAGCTGAATATCGCGCTGGCCTTCCGGGAGATGGCGGAGAACGCGCAGAAGATCGGCGAGCTGAACATGTCGCCGGAGCTGCTCAGCGGGCTGCTGGGCCCCTCGCAGCGAGAGGCGCCCGCCGAGCCGCCGCGCACGCGGGCCCAGAAGTGAGGACGCCATGTACGAGAAGATCGTCCTCGTCACGCGGAAGACGCGGCTGGCGGAACTGGTCGAGCGGCTGAACACCCGAGCCCAGGCGCGCTTCTACCTGGAGCACGCCGGGCAGGACTTCGAGGACTACGCCCGGGAGGACGACACCTACCGGCGGGCGCTGGACGGGCTCCATGGCGCCCTGTCGTTCGGGTTGCCGGTGCAGCAGGTGGATCGCTCGCTGGTCCCTACCTTCCTCTTCTCCGGCAAGGAGCTCGTGGTGGCAGTGGGGCAGGACGGGTTGGTGGCCAACGTGGCCAAGTACGTGGACCGCCAGCCGCTGGTGGGCATCAACCCGGATCCCAGCCGCTTCGACGGCGTGCTGCTGCCCTTCGGCGTGGACGAGGCGCGCGGGGCGGTGCGGCGGACGCTGGAGGGCCACGCCCGGATGCGCGAGGTGACACTGGCCCAGGCCCGGTTGGAGGACGGACAGCGCCTTCTCGCCTTCAATGACCTCTTCCTGGGGGCACGCACCCACGTCTCCGCCCGTTACACCCTGCGCTACGACAGGGTGGCCGAACCCCAGTCCTCCAGCGGCATCATCGTCTCCACCGGCGCGGGCTCCAGCGGCTGGCTCTCCTCGGTCTTCACCCTGGCCCAGGGGCTCACCTCCACCACCGGCGGCGTGCCAGGGAAGACCTGGCGGATGGGCTGGGAGGACCCCCGGCTGGCCTTCGTGGTGCGTGAGCCCTTCGTTAGCCGCCACTCCTCGGCCAGCCTGATCAGCGGCTTTGTCACTCCCGACTGTGAGCTGATGGTCGAGTCCCGCATGCCCTCGGGAGGCGTCATCTTCAGCGATGGGGTGGAGGAGGACTTCCTGGCCTTCAACGCGGGCGCTACCGTCCACGTCTCTCCGGCCGCGCAACGGGCCCGACTCGTGGTGTCCTGAGGTACACCGTCCGGCTGCCTGCCCGCCGGCCAGACGCCGCGTGCGGGCCGGAAAATTGCCCACGCGCAGCATCTTTAGTCATGTCCCGGCATCTATCGAATGTGGGAAGCTGAAGTCATGCTCCCCCGTCCGGTGGGCGACGGCGCCTTTCTCACCGGCCGAGGAATCATGGGCGCGCAGCCGGGGTCGGTCTTACCTTTCGAGACAAGAGGGTAGGGCGAAGCTAGTAGCGGGACGCGGAACCTTTCACCGGGGTTGCACGTCGTAGAAATCAGGCGTAGACCGCAAGCCCGGGGGGTGGTGAGGAGTGAATATGGTCGGCCTCGTCGTCGCATCTCACGGGCGTCTGGCAGAAGAACTGGTTGCCACCGCCGAGCAGATTGTGGGCAAGTTGCCCTCTGTGGCCACGTGTAACATCGAGCCAGGCACGTCCGTCGAGGACCTGCGGGCGAAGATGAAGCAGGCGGTGGCCAAGGTCGATGACGGGGAAGGTGTCATCGTCATGGCCGACCTCTTCGGAGGTACCCCTTGCAAGGAGTCCCTGATGATGTGTCAGCGGGGAAACCTCGAGGTGCTTGCTGGCGTCAACCTCCCGATGATTCTCAAGGCCAACTCGCTGCGCGGCGAGCAGCTGCCGCTGCCGGAGATGGCCTCCCTGCTGGCCTCCTATGGTCAGCGCAACATCACATGTGCCTCTGCTCTGCTTCGCGAGGCGCAACAATCGCCGCGAACTTGACGCCAGAGCGCCGCTAGGCGATTCGAGACAACCGTGATCACCCTGGTCCGGGTCGACAACCGCCTCATCCATGGACAGGTCGTCGAGGCCTGGCTGCCGCACCTGAAGGTGCAGCGCGTTGTCGTGGCCGATGACGAAGCCGCCTCCAGTCCGCTCATCCGCGCCGCCATGGCGTTGGCGGTGCAGAGCGCCATTGAAGTGCAGATCCTCCCGTTGGCGCAGGTGGACTTCGCCGCGCTGACGAAGGACGGGGTCCGCACGCTGGTGCTGCTGAGGGATGTGGTGGCCGTGCCGTTCGCCTTCGCGCACGGGCTGGCCATGGATCATTTGAACCTGGGCAACGTGCACTTCGGAACCGGGCGCCGGCAGGTGTCTCCGTCCGTCTTCCTGGCGGAGGCGGAGGTGCAGGCGCTCCAGGGGCTGGCGGAGAAGGGCGTGCGCGTGGAGGCACGGGCGGTGCCCTCCGAGAAGTCCGTGGAACTGGGAGAGCTGACCGAGCGCTGGGCAAAGGGCGGGTGAACCCGTGAGCGTGGTCTGGACCCAGGTGCTGCTCGCGGGGCTCTGGGGCGGCGTGGTCGCGGTGGAGCGCAAGGCGTTCCTCCAGGCCATGCTCTCGCGGCCGCTGGTGTCCTCCACCGTCATGGGCGCGCTGCTCGGGGACGTGAGCGCTGGCGTCTACGTGGGCATGCTGCTGGAGCTGTTCTACCTGGGCACCGCCAACCTGGGCGCCTCGCTGCCGGAGAATGACACCGTGTCCGCCACGGGTACGGCGGCGGCGGCGGCCACCATGGCGGCGGCCACGGGCTCGGGCTCCACTCAGGCGCTCTGGGCCATCTCCGTGCTGCTCTTCATCGCGCTGGGAAGGGCCGGGCGGCTCGTGGATCGGCTGCTCGAGGGGTACATGGCGCGGTTGGCCCGCGTGGCGCTGGCCTCGGCCGAGGCGGGCAACCTCTCGCGAGCGGTGCGGCAGAACCTGTGGGGCATGTGGCCGCACTTCGGCGTCTATGGGGTGCTCACGTCGGCGTGCGCGCTGCTGGGCTTCTTCATCGGGCCGCTGGTGGAGCGGCTGCCGTTGGATCTGCTGCGCGGGCTGGCGTGGGCGTTTCCGGCCATGGCCTCGGTGGCGGCGGCGTTGGCGGCGCAGGGCAGCCACGCCAAGCGCGCGCCCCTGTACGCGGGGCTGGGGGCCACGGTGGTCACCCTGGTGGTCATCTTCTTCATCCTGCAGGAGCGCCGGTGAGCACCGCTCCTGCCCCCACCCTGAGCCGGGCCGTGCTGCTGCGCGTGTTCCTGCGCTCGCTGGCGCTGCAGGCCTCGTGGAACCCGAAGGGGATGCAGAACCTGGGGCTGGTCTACAGCCTCTTCCCGGCGCTGGAGCAGCTCTACCCCGACAAGAAGGAGCAGGAGGCGGCGGTGCAGCGCCACCTCGTCTTCTTCAACAGCCACCCGTACGTGGCGGCGGCCATCGTCGGTGGGGTGCTCAACCACGAGCAGCGCATCGCCCGGGGCGAGGAGACGCCCGATAAAGTCGTGGCCTTCAAGACGGCGCTCATGGGCCCGCTGGCGGCGCTGGGGGATGGGTTCTTCTGGCTTTCGCTCAAGCCGGCGGTGGGCGCGGTGTGCGCCGCTCTGGTGCCGGTGCTGCACGCCTGGGCCGCGTTGCTGTTCCTGTTCCTCTACAACCTGGTCCACCTCTACCTGCGTGCCCGCTTTTATATGTTGGGCCTGGCGCTTGGTGACAGGCTGGTGGAGGCGGTGGCTCGGGCCAACCTGCCCTCGAGAGGGGCTCGGTTGCGCTCGGTGGCGGCGGCGAGCGCCGGGGGCCTGGCTGCCTGGCTCGCGGTGGATCTGGGGAGGACGGCTGGGGGAGACCATGCGCCCTGGCTGGTGGCTGGCTGTCTGGCGTTGGGGGTGGTGTCCTACGTGCTCGTTCAACAGCGGGTACCCAATTACGTCGTGCTGTACCTTGCCGCGGGGTTGGCGTGCGCGGCGGGAGCCTTTCTCTAGATGAAGAGGGGGAGTGGAGCCGCACATGGCTAACGTCGCTGAAGGCACGTACGAGATCATCAACGCACTGGGCCTGCATGCCCGGGCGGCCGCGCAGCTGGTCAAGGTGGCCAACCGCTACAAGTGCGAAACGACCATCGAGCACCAGGGGCAGAAGGCCAATGCCAAGTCCATCATGGGCGTGCTCATGCTGGCGGCGGGGCAGGGCTCGAAGGTGAAGCTCATTTGCAAGGGGGAAGACGCGGAGACCTGCCTGGCGGAGATCGTCAAGCTGATCAACGACCGTTTTGGAGAGGGCCAGTAGACTGAGAGGTATGTTCCCACCCAGGTGAGCGAGAGACCGTGAGCACGCCAGGCACCCCTACCCTGAACCTGAAAGGCATCGGCGCTTCGCCCGGCGTCGGGGTCGGGCACGCCTTCATTCTGGACCGCAAGAGGGTGCGCACGCCCAAGCTGCGGCTGGCTGAGGCGGAGGTGGAGCCCGAGCGCATGCGGATGCGCACCGCGTTGGACCTGTCGGACCGGCAGCTGGCCGAGCTCAAGGAGCAGATCACCCGGACGGAGGGGCATGACCACGCGCTCATCCTGGAGGCCCACCGGTTGATGCTCCACGATCCGATGCTCGTGGACGAGGTGGACAAGCTCATCGTCGAGGACCGCATCAACGCCGAGTGGGCGGTGCGGCGGGTGGCGCGCAAGCTCAAGCACCTGTTCGACAACATCCCGGATGAGTACTTCCGCGAGCGCCGCTCGGACGTGGACTATGTGGCGGACCGGGTGGTCCGCAACCTGATGGGCCAGGTGGTGGACGAGGAGGTGGAGATCCCCGCCGAGGCCGTCGTCGTGGCGCACGACTTGTCACCGGCGGACGCGGCGATGATGGCGCGCAGCGGGCGGGTGGCGGGCTTCATCACCGACCTGGGCGGGCAGACGAGCCACACGGCCATCGTCGCCCGGGCCCGCGAGACGCCGGCGGTGGTGGGAGCGGGCAAGGCCAGCGAGCAGATTTCCCCGGGAGACCTGGTGGCGCTGGATGGCTCGAGCGGCGTCATCCTGGTGAACCCCACGCCGGATCAGCTGGCGCTGTTCCGAGAGGCGCAGCGGGTGCAGCAGGCCAGCGAGCAGCTGGCGCTGCGCACGAAGGATCTGCCGGCGACGAGCGTGGACGGCTTCCGCATCCGGCTCTACGGGAACATGGAGTTCCTGGAGGAGATCCCCTCGCTGCTAGCGCATGGGGCGGAGGGCATCGGCCTGTACCGCACGGAGTTCATGTTCCTGGACCGGAAGACGGTGCCCTCGGAGGAGGAGCACTACCGGGCCTACAAGCAGGTGCTGGAGGCGATGGGCGGGCGGCCGGTGACGATCCGCACATTGGATCTGGGCGGGGACAAGGTGCCCAGCAAGGTGAAGCACGAGAAGGAACCCAACCCCGCGATGGGCCTGCGAGCGATCCGCTACTGCCTGGCCAACCGGGAGCTGTTCCGGGCTCAGTTGCGAGCCCTGCTGCGAGCCAGTGCGCACGGCAACTTGAGGCTGATGTTCCCGCTCATCTGTGGGATGAGCGAGCTGCGGGAGGCTCGGGCGGAGTTGGAGCACTGCCGCACGGAGCTGAGCCGCGCGGGTGTACCGTTGGGCAAGCGGTTCCCCGTGGGCATCATGGTGGAGACGCCCAGCGCTGCGTTGATCGCGGACCGGCTCGCGCAGGAGGCGGACTTCTTCTCGGTGGGGACGAACGATCTCATCCAGTACACGCTGGCGATCGACCGCCAGAACCGGGAGGTGGCTTACCTCTACAAGCCGCTGCACCTGTCGGTGCTGCGGTCCATCCAGAACATCGTTGGCGCGGCGAAGGCGGCGGGTATCTCAGTGTCCATGTGCGGCGAGATGGGGGGAGATCCCATCTACGCGCTGGTACTGCTGGCGCTGGGCTTTGACGAGCTGTCGATGACGTCGGGACAGATTCCGGTGGTGAAGAACATCCTGCGCAACTCCAGCCGCGCGGAGGCGCAGACGCTGCTCAACGCCGCCATGGAGCTGACCACGGCGGAGGAGATCGAGCGCTACATTCGCACCGAGATGGAGCGGCGCTTCATCTCCGCGGAGCCCTGAGTGGCGAGGCCACCTCTACCGAGAGGTGGCCTACTTCTGGATGGAGAGGATGAGCCACCTGCGGGTGTCGATGGCATAGACCGTGGGGATGTCCGCGATGGGTGGCCCCTCCAGGTTGCGGCAAGCATCCTCTCTGACGGAGAAGCTGACGAGCATGACGCCTTCGGAGATGGGGGCCGCCATGACGTCATAGGACTCTCGTTGCGTGGCACATACCTCCGTTGGACTGGCGTCACGGGGTGGCTTCATCCACCGTGGAAGGAAGTCTTCCATGGCGAGAGTGATGGCGGCTGCGGCGGCACCTGATACGGACTGCCGGTCTTGCTCCGGGAATGTCGCGGGGAATCGATACTGCGAGGCTTCCTCTGGCGGAGCATGCGGCGGTCGCGGATGGAAGAGGGAGCAACCGGAAAGAGTGAGGCAGAGCGACAGAAGCGCGAGACGTCGCATGTCTTCTCCAGGCAGGACATTCAGCGTTGCCCCTGTACACTCAGGCGCACCGCCTGTCCTTCACCATGTGCTGGCGCCTCACGGGAGTTCTTCGGGAAGCGCGAGCTTGCGAGCCAGCTCCTCCGTCAGTGCGCGCCAGGAGGAGAGTTCCGGCTGCCCCGACTTCCGGTTGCCTGACAGCAACGCGAGGGGCTCTCCCTCCGCGTCGAACAACTCCACGGAGGTGACGACGCCATCCACCGTGGGCTTGCGGACCACCCACGCGGAGGCAATGGGGTCCGTACGCACGTGCAGCTTGAAGCCCGGATCCTGCACGCTCAGCCAGGCTCCCATCGAGCGAACCGTCTGCACATGTCCCAAGTGGCTCTGGATGGAGCCGCGGTTCCCCACGGAGATCCGCAGGGAGATGCCCCGGTCCCGAGCCCTTTCGAGCGTCCAGAGCAGCGCGCTGGGATCCACCGCCCGTGCCAGATCCGAGCCGACGAGCCGCAGCGCCTGCACCCGGGTGACCTCGAAGCGCCGGAGCATCCAGTGAAAGGCCTGGGTGTCCCTGAGCGCCAGCCAGGCCCTGCGCAGCCCCTGCACGTCCACGGCGATGTCCGGGAGCGGCGTGGCAGCCAGTCCTCGCGGAGACAGCCCGAGCCGTGGAGACTGTTCGCCGCTGGCGAACTCCGCCACCAGCCTCTCGAACGCAGCGATGTTGCTGCCTTCCTCGAGGACGATCCGATGGATGGCAGCTCCGGCCTCGTCGAAGAACTGGAGACTCCGCCGGCCGTACTTCGATTCACCCTCCTGGAATGCGAAGGCGTGGCGCCAGTGCGAGAGGAACAGGCGCAGCTCGAACTCCTCTCCCAGGAATCGGGCCTCGCTGCCCTGGGCTTCCAGGTGCCGGTAGACGCCTCGCTTCTCGTGGACGGCGAACGCATTGCGCGTGAGCGCCACCACAGGCCCCAGCGACTTCAGCAGGGGCAGGAGCTCATCGAAGCGGTTCTCGAGCCGGACGCAGCTCTCCCCCACATGGAGGGCGAGCAGCTCGGCCTCGCTGACGCCAGACGCTTCCGAGGTGTCACCGGCCCGTGTCCCCACCGCGACCGGGCCCGGAGCGGGCCGAGGTGGGCGAAGCGGCGTGGGCTCCGAGCTGCTGTTCGGGAAGGGAAGGATGGACATGGGACACCTGGAAGCCGACGTCTGTCAGAAGGAGGTGCGGGCAGGCCCGGTGTAGGCGTACTCGAGAGTGAAGTGGCCGTCCGCGTAGGAGACGATCCGCACCTTGGCGAAGGCTCCCTCCACCGTCTTCACCAGGAAGATGGAGGCCTTCGGCGTCACCACGTGCGTGTTGATGTCGTAGTCGTACCAGTCGTTGAGGACCGGGTTGCCCGAGGCCTCCGAGCCCGAGGGACCCGGCACCGGCATCATCTGGTCCTCGACGTACGTGCCCTCGTCAGCCGTGGTCACCTCCGCGAGCGAGGTGGCCTGGGTGAGCAGCGCGCCCGCGTGGGCCGTGCCGCTCGTCCCGCTGTTGGTCTGGATCCACGTGCGCCGGAAGGCGATGTCCCAATCCGAGGACGCCGTCTCCGCGGTGATCGCGGCGGCCGTGCCTCGACCGAACTTCACGCCCACGAGTTGCGTATCCAGGGAGGCGTCCACGGCGAGCTGCACCACGGCGACCTGGCGGGGAACGGACGTGAACCGGACCGTGTACTTGCCCGAGCTGTACGAGGTGATCTGCAGCCGCGCGTAGTCGCCGCTGGCGGTCCGCACGAGGAACACGCGCGCCTTCGGCGACACGACGTGCGTGTTGACGTCGTAGTCGTACCAGTCACCCAGCACGGCGTTGAGCGAGGCCGTCCCGCTGTTGGGAGGTCCCTGGATGGGCTGCTCCGTATCCGCCACGTAGCCCACGGTGGGCGCATGTTGGACGGCCGTGAAGTCGGTCTGCTCCGCGATGCGCGCTCCACCGAGCCCCGGCCCGCTGGAGCCACCGTTGGTGCGGAACTGCGTGCGCCGCACGGCCACATCCCAGTCCTTGGAGCTCTCGGGGGTGGCCACCTGCACCACGCCGTGGTCCACCTGGAGGTACACCCACGCGTTGGAGTCCGAGGCATCCACCTGCAGCTCGCCCGCGGACGGCGGCTGCACCGGTCCCCACCGCAGCTTGATCATCGCGGGAGTCCCAGCCGAGTCGTAGTAGTCGAGGAGCTGCACCTTGAAGTAGGCGCCCGCGTCCGTCCGGACGACATAGATCAGCTCGCGCGCGGTGAGCTTGTGGTTGGAGGGGTTGTAGATGTACCAGCCGTCACCCTCCTCGAAAGCGGTGCTGTCCGCCGCCGAGTCGGTGGTGTAGCCGGCTGCGGGCGCCTGGGTCACCTTGTCGAAGGACACGCCCGAGAGGATCGCCACCTCGACGGAGCCCGTGCCGTGCGCACCGCCGCGCAGGCGGATGTGGAAGCGCTGGAAGGCCAGGTCCCACTTCTGGTCCTCCGCGCCGTTCGCCTCACTGCGCTGATCCAGGTCCAGTCCAATCCAGGCTTCCTGGCGGGTCGCATTCACCGTGGTGGTGAAGGAGCCATCCCCGTTGTCCACGTGGGTCAGGTTCGGATCCGTGGATGGGTTGTTCGGGGTGTCCGGGTTGTCGGTGGCAGGAGGCTCCCCGGGATCCGGCTTGAGATCCGGGCCACAACCCGCCATCCATCCCGCGAGGATCAACGACGGGACGACTCGAAGGAAACGGGGAAGAGGGAAGGACAAGACACGCATGCAAGGCTCCATGGAGGAGGAAAGGGGTTAGAGCTGGACGGAGATGCCCAGTTGGAAGGTGCGCGGAGGAATGGGCAGGTCATCCGGGTTGCCTGCTTCCAGCAGGTTGGAGCCCGCCACGAAGAGGCGGAATCCGGTGAAGAGCTCCTCCGTCACCCGCGCATCCAGCGTGACGTAGGGGTCTGCCTTGTAGGGATCGGCGACGCCATCGCCGTCCACGTCCGGGTAGAAGGGGCGGGAACCCACCAGGGCCCCGCGAGCCCAGGCCTCGAGCCGCCAGGGCCGGAAGCGCCACTTCACCTGCGCAGTGAAGCGATGCCGAGCCTGGCCCTCCAACGGTTCGCCCGTGGTGCGGTCCTTGCCATCCGTGAGCGTGTAGCTCGCGTCCAGCAGGAGGCCGCCCGGGATCCGCTGGCGCAGGCCGATCTCGCCGCCGCGAATGCTTGCCCGCTCCAGGTTCGTATAGACGAAGTGCTGGCCTTCCGTGTCCTCGCTCAGGGAGACGGAGATCATGTCCCGCAGCGAGTGATGGAAGGCGCTGACCCACAGCAGCGAAGGGTCGAAGGGCCGGACCTCCATGGACACGTTGAAGCTGCGCGACCGCTCGGGCTTCAGGTCCGGATTGCCGTTCACGGTGTAGCCGACACTGGGGTTCTCGAAGTCGAGCAGCAGCTCCTGGAAGCTGGGAGCCCTCAGGCCCCAGCCATAGCTGGCTCGGAGCGTGAGCCTCGACAGCGGATCCATTTTGAGCGCGAGCCGCGGCGTCACGGCCGGTCCGAACTGCGAATCCACATCCAGGCGCGCCCCTGGAACGACCACCAGATGCGGATGCGAGAGCACCGACCAACTGTCCTGCGTGTAGAGGGACGCACGGCCTCGCTGACCGCTCTTGCCCTCCAGCCGGTCCGAATGGAGATGCTCCCCGAGTACCTCAACGCCCGCCAGGAACGCATGCTGCTCACCGAAGCGCGTTTCGAGCTGCCCGTTCACCTGGGCGATCTGATCGCGCGTGTCCTCCACCGAGTCGAGCGCGGACGCCTGACGCTGGTCGAGCACATAGCGTCGCTTGAACCCCGTGTAGTACCCCTCCGTGCGCAGCGTCGTCGTGTCCCCGAGCCGCCACGAGGGCGCCACCCGCAGCCGGAGCTCGTCGTCGCGGCTGGCTCGGTCGAAGGTGGCTCCCGTGGACCCCAGGTCCACGCCGCGCTGCACGCGCCGTACGTAGGACACGGTGCCCGTCAGTTCCCGGTTGTCTTCACCGCGGAGATCCCCACGCGCGGAGACCTGGAAGCCCGAGAGGCTGCTGCCGGTGGTCCCGATGTCCGAAGAGTCCAGATCATAGGAATCGCGGCGCTGGACGCCTCCACTCACACGCAGCCCCCAGCCTTCGCCCTGGGCCTCGCCCGTGGCATCCACGTCGAGCTGCTGGAGGCTCCCATAGGTGAGGCGGAGATCGGCTCCGAGCGGCTTGTGGGCGCGACGGGTGATGAGGTTCACCACGCCGGCCACGGCGTCGCTCCCGTAGAGGACCGAGGAGGCGCCCTTGACGATCTCCACCTGCTCGATGTCCTCGAGCGAGAGCCGGGACAGATCGATCGCGCCATTCACGCGCCCGGTGACGCGCTCTCCGTCCACCAGCACCAGCGCATACTCGGGACCGAGCCCCTGGAACTCGAGGGTGGCGCCCGAGAAGCTCTGCTGCACCTCCAGGCCCGGATGGGCGGCGAGCAGCTCCGCGACGTTCTGGGCCCCGCTCGCCACGATGTCCGCTCGGGTGATGACCTCGGTTGCGACCGGGACGTCCTCCAGCCGCTCGGGAGTACGGGAACTCGTCACCACCGTCTGCAGGGGCTGATCGACTCCGCCGTCGGCGGCCGAGGGCTCCTCGCTCCATGCCACTCCGGGCGCGGCGCAGGCCGCGATCAGAAACCACCAACGCCAGGACATCCTGTGTTCTCCAGTATGTGTCCAGAAGTCCCCTCGGGGAGGACCTGTGGGGCTCGGGGCTCGAAGGCCGCTGGCCTCAGGAATGAGTCAACCGCGAGGACGCTGCTCCGGCACTCCGTGCTCCAGGGGCACCGCTTGATCAAGGGGCATGGCCTGCTCCAGCGGCACCAGTTGGGTCCGATGGCACCGCCGGCACTTCAGCTCCACTCCCCCGGGCACCAGCCGCGCGAGCAGGCTGCCGCACATGCAGCGCACGTCGTCTCCGTTGGACTCAGGACCGCAGCAGATGTCCCGCATGACCGACCCCCGGGTTTGAGTGGGCAAATATGGTATTGATACTGATTATCAAAGTCAATGAATGTGCGTGCCGCAGCCGATCGGGTCCGGATCAGCGCGGAAGGGGGGCTTCTCTCAGGGAGCGCCGCAGGCCAGCCACTGGCCCAGGGTCGCGCGCTCCTGCTGCGTGGGCTGGGGGCGGTTGGCGGGGGGCATCTCGGTGTTGGTGGCGCCGGGGCCCGCGGCGGCGTGCGTGTCGATGCGCTCGATCTGGGTGCGCACTTCGTCCAGGGTGTCGAAGTTGACGGCCAAGGGGGCGCCCTGGCGCGCGACGCCCGTGGCGGATGCGCTGTGGCAGCTCAGGCAGTAGTCCTGCAGGAACGCGGTGCCGAAGTTCTGGGCCGTGGGGGCGTTGGAAGTCGGGCACGTGGCACCCGTGGCGGTGCCTCCGTGTTCGTGCTCGTGCTCCTCTTCCTGTTCGTCACTGCCACCGCAGCCACCGTCGTCCGAGTGCCCGAGGCACAGCACGGCAACGAGGGCGAACGAACCCAGACGCGAGAGGACACGGAAGGTCATGATGGAGGGACTCTGCGGCATCCCTCCAGACCCCCCGTGCGGCGAAATGTCGCAGGGTTCGAGCGGCGACGCGCCGCGCCATCGAGTGTGCGCTAGCGAGCGAACCCCGGAGGCAGGAGCTCGCAGGGGAGTTCTCCCTTGGGAGGAGTCGCGAGCGCCGTGGGTTGGTCGAGACACGCGGTGGGTTTGTCGTCGCCGGGAGGAGGATTCTCCTCGGGGGGCGGATCATCCTTGCAGGAGGCCGCCACGAGCGGGACGAGGAGCACCAGCCACCGCGCCCTCATGAGTGCGCGTCGCATCAGTACTTCACCCAGATCTCGTCGTTGGCCTGCAGGGCGGTGAGCGGGGTGACGCCCGAGGTCGTCCCGGCGAGCTCCGTGGTGCTCGGGTTGGAGCTGTAGGCCGAGGTGCCCTTCCAGACGATCTGCGCATCCGAGAAGTAGGCGCTCAGGTCGGGGATGGCGGCGGGCACGGTGAACTTGTTCCATCCGGGCTTGCGGGCTGGGACGATGACGAGCGCGGGAGCGGGCTCCGGCGCGGGCGCCGCCGGCGTGCCGACCCACTCGGCCGTGGAGATCGTCCCATCGCTCTTCTTGCACGTCTGATGGGTGGGGAAATACAGGGTGGTGAAGGGTTGGTTGGGGACCTTCAGCCGTACCTTGAGGTTGTAGAAGCTGATATCGCTGTCGAGCAGATCCGGGTCGGCCTTCTGCCAGACAATGGCAGTCACGTTGCCCGCCGCGTCCTTCTCGATCGAGATCTTGCCAAAGTCGCTCGTCTCGGGCCGTACGGAAGTGACACCCGCGGGGATCTCCACCTTGACGCTGTATGTGTCAGCCCCCTCGCACCCGTGGCCCACGCCAAAGGTGATCTCCTGCGTCGTATTGGCAAAGCCCACGCCCGAAGCCACGGAGATGTGAGCACTGGCCATCGCTGGTGCCAGGAAGAGTCCCGTTCCTGCCAGCAGCGCCCCGACTGTCTTTTTCATGGCGATTCCTCTCTTGGAGTCCGCGCGCATCTTGCGAGGGAATGCAGGGAGTCCAATGAGGCAAATTGTCGCATTGGGGAGAGCCAGCGCTGCTCATAGGGTGGCCTCATGCATGACAGAGCATGGAGAGGCATCGCCTCGTGGGCGGTGCTTGGCGGATGTCTCATGGTGATGGCTTGTGGTTCCTCGACGCCTGCACCACCGGGAGGCGACCCGGACGGAGGAGCCCAGACCCCGGACGGTGGGGCGGACGCGGGGCCAACACCCCCCACGTGCTCCGTGCCGGCTCCCACCGCCTGTCCCGAGTCTGCGCCGCACTACCCGGATGTGGCACCGGTCTTCGAGAGCCGGTGCGTCATCTGTCACTCCGGAACGTGGGAAGGCCCCTGGCCGCTGAACGACTACGGCCACGTCGCGGACTGGCAGGACTCCATCCGGGCCAACCTGCTCGACTGCTCGATGCCGCCGCCCGACGCGGGAGTGCCCATCACGCTCGAGGAGCGGCTCGCGATCCTCACCTGGATCCGCTGCGGGCTCCCGAAGTGAACGGATCCGAGAAGCGCGGGTCCGTGAGGAAGTCCGGGTCCGTGAGGGACTCCAGGAAGGCGAGCACGTCCTCCCTCTCCTGAGGCGTGAGGGTGAAGCCCCGGACGAATTCGCTCTGGTAGGGGCTGGTGCCGGCCCCTTGTGCCGCCGCCCGGCCTCCCGCCGCGTAGTGGTCCAGCACCTCGGAGAGTGTGGCGATGGAACCGTCGTGCATGTACGGCGCCGTCACGGCGATGTTGCGCAGCGTGGGCGCACGGTAGCGCCCCATGTCATCGGGCTTGGCGGTGAACTCGAGCAACCCCGTGTCCGTGGCGGGGTAGGCGCCGTGCCCGTCCAGATTGTAGAGGTTCGTGTTGTGGAAGGTGATCTCGGGGAAGACGGTGTCCTTCGTCTTCACCGAGTCGCTGAAGGCGAAGCCCTGGTGGCAGTGGAAGCACTCCAGGCGCTCCGAGAAGAACAGCGTCATCCCCCGCTTGGCCGACAGCGAGAGCGCATCGAGCTCGTCGCGGTACGTGTAGCGATCGTACGGAGAGTTGCCCGAGAACAGGGTGCGCTCGAAGGCGGAGATGGCTCGCACCACCGAGGCCATGGAGATGGGCTGCTTCTCCTTGGGAAAGGCGTCGGCGAAGAGCTGAGGGTAGCGGGCATCCTCGGAGATCCGCTGGAGGAGCAGATCCTCCTGCCCCGCGAGCCCGAGCTCCACGGGGTGCTCGCCGAACAGGGGCACCATGGCCTGGGCCTCCAGGTCCGGCAGCACGGGATTGGCCCAGGTAAGGCTCGCGGCGTAGGCCACATTGGCCAGGGACATGGAGTTGCGGCGGTGGGACTCGCCCGTGGAGCCGACCGCCGTCTGCCGCCCGTCCGTGAAGGCCCGCTCCTGGACGTGGCAGCTCGCGCACGCCTGGGTGCCGTTGGCGGACAGCCGCGTGTCGTAGAACAGGAAGCGCCCCAGCTCCGCCTTGGCGGTGCTCATGGGGTTGTCGTCGGTCGCCACGGGCTCGGGGAAGCCCTGGGGCACCTGCCAGACATAGGGGGCCTCTGCCTCATCCCCGCAGGCCACGTTCATCAACACCAGCCAGCCCACGCACCAGAACCACGCGCCGCGCATCGTGCCTACTCCTTGCGGAAGAAGACCTGGCCAGCCGGGTTGGCCTGGGTGCTGCCGAAGCCCAGCCCCATCCGCTGGAAGAGGGGCGCGCAGTCCTGGTCATTGAGTTCGGCCATGCAGCCCGGCGCCGTCGACTCCTGGTTCGTGTCCAGGTTCGAGCCCGCGAACAGCGTGGCCACGTCCAGCACCACGGCCTGCGAGGCGGAGGGATCGAAGGTCGCGATCTCCACCTCGAAGCGGTTGGGATGCTCGCAGGAGGTGACCTGGTTGGGGCCCGAGGTCTGGCACTCGGTGCTGCCCAGGTGGAGGTTGTGTCCAGTGGGCAGCCCGTTGGTCTTCCCGTCCAGGCGGATGAACTTGTAGCCGCCCGCCCAGCCCCAGAAGAGGGTGCTCACGTTGAGTGGAGCGCGGGCGGTGGAGGCGTCCTGGTGGTTCTTCTCGAACGGTACGCCCACGGTGAAGCGCAGACCGGTGTAGTGGCCGCTGGGGACCGTGCCGACGATCTTGTTGTTCGTCGCCGTCGTCCCGTTGCTGCACTGGCCCGTCTTGTCCTCGAAGTCGAGCAGCGCCAGCCCGTCCTGTTGCCAGGCGCCGTCCTGGGTGAGCGTTACCGGCACCTCGGTCCCGTTGGAGAGCAGCCGCACGTTGTGGATGTAGAGGCGGAAGTCCTTGGGCTCGTAGGTCGTCCCGGTCGTCCCCAGGCCCGTATAGGTCTGCCCGCATGCGAAGGGCTGGCTGCCCACCATGGGCTTGAAGGTGAGGGTGACGGCCTGCGGCGTGTCGGTCGGGTCGTTGGGCTCATCGTCTCCACAGGCAGCGGTGGCGACGGCGGCGAGGGCGGCGAGCAGGGTGCGAGCGAGAGGACGGTTCATGGGGACGGACTCCATGTCGATACCAGTAGAGAGGCCGCGATTACCAGCCCGGGCCCCTCACGCCCACGTGGCACGTTGCCGCAGGGCCACTCACTGCACAGCGGTAATCGCTGTGGAGTCGGCGACGTTGCGCAGCACCTGCTCCACGGCGTCGGGGGACAGCGGAGAGGCTCCGTCCAGCCACTGGTCGTAGGACAGGGTGATGCGCTGCTCGGCCTCCAGCTGGTCTTCCGACAGAGCGAGCGCGTCGAGCGACAGCTCCCTATTGGCGATGCGAGCACTCTCCAACCGGAATGGGTGCGAGCCCTCTCCGTTGGCGGGGATGACCGTTCCCTCCAGCAGGAACGTCCGGCCCACCATCGCTCCATCGGCGGGCAGGCCCTGTGCGTCCGCATCCGCGGGGCCGAAGACGAGGTGGATCCGGCAGTAGCGGCCCGGAGGAGGACGCAGGGTGCCCAGCTCCAGCACGGCTCCGTCCGGGGACTCCAGGCTGCTCACGTGCGGGGTGCCCAGCCGCCGAGGACTGGAGGCGCTGTGTGCGTAGGCCGTGCCCACGGGCGAGAGTTCGTGGAGCCACCGCCACGCGCTGGACTCGGGGCAGGGGAAGATCTCCACGCTGTCCAGGCTCACATCCGCGCGGGTCAGGATGACGCGATCGCCTCGATCCGTCGTGAAGCCCCGCGTGTTGCCATCCACCTGGACCGAGCCCTGCGGTCGAAGGGTCAGCTGGAGGTGGAGGCGGATGCCTTCTTCGCGCGAGCCACATCCGGCCAGCAGCACCAGGAGCGAGGAGAACAGGAAGCCTGGCTTCATAGATCGTACGCCACGGCGGCCTGGAGGATGGGCGACTGCCGGGTGTTCTTCAGGAGGTTGAGCACGGGCACGCGCACGCCCAGCTGCACGACGGTGTCGGTGGTCGGGCTGAAGAGCACGTCCGGAGACAGGAATCCGATGAAACCACTCCCGGAGGGATCGCTCACGCCCAGGGTGTTGCTGTGGCCCTCGAGTCTCGTGTCCGCCGCCAGGTGCAAGGCCCACCGGGGGCTCGGCTGGTACTGGGCGGCCAGCGTTCCGCGCAGCGAGGCTCCGGCGCGGAAGCCCAGGCGCCCACGCGTCGGCAGATAGCCCGTCGTGCTCGCGATGAAGGACCACTCCCCGCGAAACGCCGTGTAGGAGAGCCCGAGGAAGGGATCCACCGAGCCGGTGCCGAGCTGGGCATCGATGGACAGCGGCGAGCCCTCCGCGTCCTTCAAGGTGAGCGAGGTGGGCAGCCGGGTCCCCACGAGCACGCCGAGCAGGTGGTCCGGTGAGAAGTCCCGGTCCCGGAAGACGTACACCTTGGCACTGAGTTCCAGGTCTCCAGGCCCCCAGGACTGCTCACGCGTGAGGCTGACGTCCTTCACCCCCCGGGCCTGCAGGGGCAGCGCGGCGGAGAGCATGAGCCAGGAGAAAGGCGCGTAGGCCGTGGACACATCCATTCGCAGCTCGCGCAGGGACACGGCATCCACCGAGGGCTCTCCCTCAGTTTGCCCCCAGGCACGCAGGGTGGTCGCGAAGCGCAGGCGCCCGCCAAAGGGCTGCTCCGTGCCCATGGAAGTGAGCGTGGGGTCTCCACAGGCGCACGTGGCACAGGCCAGGGCGAGCTGGGGACACAGGGCAAACGCTGCCGCAATGAGCGCGGCACAGGACTTCCACATGGCGGGGCGCACTGTACAGACGGCACCTCACCGGGCCCCTGTGGTGAGTTGTCGCGGTCCGCCAGCGGCAGCCCGTCCAAGGGGGACAGGCCGGCCCGGAGCGCGGCCGGGGAGAGGGTGACCGCAGCCGCGCTCGCGGGCTGGCTCAGGCCGAGCGCAGCTGGAACTGCCGGAGCACTGCCTCGGCGAAGGTGCGCGCTCCGGTGTGGGCGCACACCTCGGAGAGCGTGCCCTGGTCCACCACCTGGCCCTGGTTCATCAGCAGGACCCGGTCGCACAGGTACTCGGCGTCGCTCAGCGAGCGCGTGGCCAGCAGCACGGCCTTGCCCGCATCGCGCGCGGCGCGGATGGCCATCAGCACGAAGTGGCCGCTCATCATGTCCAGCGCGTGCGTGGGCTCGTCCAGGATGAGCGCCGGCGGATCATGCAGCAGCGAGCGCGCCAGGTTGAAGCGCTGCCGCAGCTCGGCGGACAGCGTCGCCACGGGCTGGTCCGCGTGCTTCTCCAGCTCGAAGGCCGTGATGAGCGCCTCCACGCGCGACTCCAGCTCCGCGGACGGAATGCCCTGCAGGTGCCCCCGCTGCCAGAGCAGCTCTCGCGCGGTGGGCTGCGACGGCAGCGTGGCGTCCCCGGCCACGTAGCCGACCCGGTTCTTGATGCGGAACGGATCCACCGAGGTGCTCACGCCCGCGACGATGCCTTCACCCGACGAAGGCACGACGATGCCCGCGAGCATGCGCAAGAGCGTCGTCTTCCCAGCGCCTTGAGGCCCGAGGATTCCCACCACCTCTCCCGGCGAGACGCTGAACGTCACGTCCCGGATGGAGGTGCTCCCCTGGCAGTTCTTCGACAGATGCAGTGCTTCGATCATGATGACCTACCCCCTCGCAGCAGAGCTTCCACGGGCAGGGCGGCCCCGTGCCGGCCCCCCGCTGCTCGGGGGACGGAGAGACTCTGAGATATTCCGTGCGCCAGGGGCCGTCTGGCGCGGATGGGTGCTACTCGACGCCTTCCGGCTCCCACTGCCGCGTGCTGCTGCGGAGCCGGTCGAGCTGCTCCCAATGCTGCTCGATGGCACGGCGCCCCTGCTCGCTGATGGCGAGCTGCGTGTTGGGCGTCTTGCCCTTGAACTGCTTGGTCACCACCAGCAGCCCGGCCTCCTCCAGCTTGGACAGATGGCTGGAGAGGTTGCCTTTGGAGAGGCCGGTGAGCCGCTGCAGATAAAGGAAGTCCGCGCTCTCGCAGGAGGCCAGGGCGGTGAGGATGGACAGCCGCGCGGGCTCATGGACGAGCCGGTCCAGCGTGGCGAGCTCTTCGAATGGCGCCTTCATCCCATCACTCCTGGCGTCGCGCCCGGCTCCGATTCCGGGATGGGACGCATGATCTGGACCAGCATGCGGTGGTCCAGCAAACCCAGCACGACCAGGGCCAGGCCCCACGTGCTGAACAGCGTCACCTCGGGGCAGTGCGCGTCCGAGGTGAAAGGAAGCGTCTGGAGCAGCGCACCCACGGGCGGGTAGCCCAGCGCGTGGGCGGTGGCGAACATCATCACGGCCACTCCGGTCACGAAGTAGTGGTGCGCCTGATAGCTGCTGCGGATCCAGCACCACGTGAAGCTCAGCCCCAGCAGGCCCAGGAAGAAGGCGGTGGGGGCTGGAGCGCTCGGGCCACTGCGCTCGAGGATGCCCATCACCATGCCCATGATGGAAACGGTGAGCATGGCGCGCAGCACCCGGCGGCGAGTCGTCCAGGGCTGGCGGACCATGCCGTAGGTCTGCCGGTAGTAGATGCCGAGCAGCGCGTAGAGGCCCAGCACGGGAAGCCCTGCCAGCACCAGCACGGGAAGACGGTCCGGGCGCAGCAGCGTCACCGCTCCGGGGGAACCGCGCCAGGCCGCCCACGCCGCCAGCACCAACATCCCCAATCCGATCGGCAACAGCCTCAGCCCCTGCAGGTACGGGAAGAACCTCGTCACGAATTGGATTCGTCGCAGCTCGGACATACAGGGGCCCCTCCGCGCTCGAGATGCTCTTCCCCCGACAACGTCATCAGACTAACGGGATTGGATTTCAGCGTCAACGACCGGTTTGCGGCGCAAACCAGCCTAGTGCGCAAGAGCAGCGAAACCGGATCCACTCCTTGGAAGGAGGCGGTGCTCAGGGCTTGGGTGGTGGGGGCTCGTCGGAGTCGTGGGGGCTCTCGGATTCGATGCCACGGTGCTTGCGGAAGCGCTCGAGCAGCTTCTCCACGGGGCGCAGTCCGACGAGCACCAGGAGTGCCAGGGCGACGGTGACAGAGGCGCCGAGGAAGAACCCGATGCCCGCCGCCAGGCCCACGGAAGCGGTGAGCCACAGGTTGGCGGCGGTGGTGAGGCCTTGCACGGAGGTGCCGTGGCGGAGGATGGCGCCGCCGCCCAGGAAGCCAATGCCGACGACGATCTGGCTGGCGATGCGGGTGATGTCCGCGCGCACTCCCGAGGGCTCGGAGCTAGAGAGGTTCTCCCCGGTGGCGACGCTCACCAGGGTGAAGAGGCAAGCCCCGAGGCTGACGATGAGGTGGGTGCGCAGCCCGGCGGACTGCCCGCGCAGTTCCCGCTCCAGCCCGAGCAGTCCGCCCAGGAGCAGGGCGAATGCCAGGCGCACGATGATGGTGCGCTCATCCATGGGTGGCTATTCCCCCATCTCGATCTTCTCGTCCTCCTCCTCGCTGGTGAGCTGCGGGTCGGGCAGGGTGTCCAGCGTGGCCTTGAGCAGCTTGTAGGAGGGGACCACGAAGGGCTCCACTTCGGGCCCGAGCTTCTTCACGTAGCGCTCGATGCGCGCGCTGAACTTGTCGTCGTGCGAGCCCCAGCTGCCCGCGGCCTCGGCTCTCCAGGTGTCCTCGCCGTCCGCGCAGCGCATGAGCCGTGCGTTCACGGCGACGTCGGCGCCATCCTGTGTCGCCTTCAGCTGGGGGGCCAGGAGCAGCACGCCCTCGACGCCCTCGGTGCACAGCGCCTTGAGCGAGTCGTTGGTGGAGGGCTCGGCCTGGGCGACGTTGTCCTTCACGATGTAGTTGCGGTTCTGGTAGACGTACTCGCGGGCGATGAGGCTCCACAGGTCGCCCAGGGCCTGCTTGCCGTCCGGCAGCGGCTGCGTCACCACCACCAACCTCTTCAAGCGGTGCCGGTCCACCTGCTCGTAGTCGGGGCGGGTGAAGCTGTTCTTCACCGTGGCGCAGGCGGTGAGGCCGGCCAGGACCATCGCGAGCGCGAGTCGCTTCGTCATCATCGTCTCCCTCTCCCGGGCCCCTCGCGTGGAGGGGCCTCCATTCAAAACCGATGCTGCGGGCTCCAGGACCTGGAGCCGCCTAGGCCGCGCGCGTCTCGGAGCCCGGGGCCCCAGGGGCCGCGGAGTCCGAGGGAGGCTGCTGCCCGCTCTTGCGCACGCGCCGGTCGTGCATGAGCTGCATCACCGCGGCGAGCACGGTGAAGGACACCACCAGCGTGGTGATGAGGCCGATGCACGCCACCAGGCCCATGGAGCGCAGGCCGTTGTGGCTGGCGGCCAGCAGCGAGGCGAAGCCGGACACGGCGGTGAGCGTGGAGGAGGCCACCGCGGCGCCCACGCTGCGCAGCGCCACCACGGGCGAGGTGCCCTCGAGGAAGCGGTGGAGCAGGTAGAGGCCGTGACTGACTCCGAAGCCCAGGAGGATGGGCAAGATGATGATGTTCATGAAGTTCAGTCGCAGCTCGAAGATGGACATGAACCCCAGCATCATCGCCAGGCCCACGGTGAGCGGAATCACGGACGCGAGCGCCAGCGGCACGCTGCGGAAGTCCGCGAAGTGCATGACGAGGATCCACAGCGCCACGAGGATGACGGTGAGCTGGCCATCCTTGAGGACGATGCGCGCCAGCCGGGCGTAGAGCTGGGCGGCGCCGGCCGAGCGGTACTCGTGGCCGGAGGCCGTCTTGATGACGCCGGTCTGGTCGGCGAACTGGAGCATGAGCTTGCCGTCCCAGAGGTCCACGCTCGGGTAGATGAAGGTGAGGTAGCCGTGGTTCTCCACCTTGGTGGTGGGCAGGTGGCGGAACTGCGTGGCGTAGATGTCCGGCACGCCGTTCACATCGAAGGGCCGCGCCTCGAGCATCTTCTTGAAGATGGCGGCCTTGTCCTGCATCTCGGGCGGCAGGGCGGCGACGTCGATGTCCTTCAGCTCCTCCTGCCACTCCTGGAGGATCTTCGCGTTGGCCTGGGCCGTCTCCGGCGGCGGGACGAAGGTGTAGACGCTCACCACCTGGTCGATGGCGGGGTACTTCTCCTTGTGCAGGGTGAGCTCTTCATAGACCTCCTTCGCCTCCTCGAGCGTCTTCGTGTAGACGGCGATGGGATCGCTGGAGATCTGGAAGCGCTGGCTGATCTCGTCCTGGAGGTGGACGGAGGGCTGGTTGGCCGGCATCAGCGCGCGGGTGTTGTAGTTGAAGCGCACGCCGTGCTGAACGCGCTCGTGGAGGGGCAGCTCCTTGCTGGCGGACACCTCCTGGTTGCTCCAGGGGATGGCGCACGCGCACACGATGGCGACGATGACGGTGCTGATGCCCAGCAGCAGGCCGGGGCGGGGGAAGCGGATCTCCTTGCCCGAGGCGTTGTTGGTGGCCGGCGGCTTCATCACGCCGATGAGCTTCTGGGGCAGGGCGGGATTGGCGCGCCCGATGAGCGCCAGCAGCGCGGGGCTCCATGAGAACAGGGTGAGGCCGAGGATGAGCGTGCCGCAGCCGGCCAGGAAGCCGAACTGGCTGAAGCCGCGGAACTCGCTGACCATGAGCACGAAGAACGAGCCGCTCGTCACCACCGCGGACACCATGGCGGGCCTGCCCGCGTTGATGATGGCGTCCCGGATGGCGATGTCGTACGGCTTGCCGGAGCCCAGCTCCAGCCTCGTGCGGAAGACGAAGTGGATGCCGAAGTCGATGCCGAACCCCATCAGGATTCCGCCGAGGATGCTGGTGATCATGTTGAGCTCACCCACGGTGGCGTAGGTGAAGCCCATGGTGATGATGGTGCCGATCACCATGCCGCTCACGACGATGACGGTGGGGGCCCACTTGCGGAAGAAGGCGATGGTGATGCCGAGGATGGCCAGGAAGGCGATGATGGCCACCGGCTTGAGCGACTCCTCGATGGCGTACGAGTCATCCACCGCCGTCTTGTACGAGCCCGTGTAGCCGTAGGCGACCGTCTTCGCGTCGCCCATCAACTCGTAGTCCTCGACCATCTGTACGCCCTGGGGGTTCGTCTTCGAGTACTCGGCCAGATCGTGGGAGAGCTTCTCGACGTACGCCTTCGTCTTGCCGATCTCGTTGGTGTCCCACATCGGCTTGATGAGGATCATCATCATCTTGCGATCGGGCGAGATGTAGTAGTCGTCGACGATGCTCTTCTTGCCGACGCTGGAGTACTTCTGGACGAGGTCCTGCAGGTCGAGCTTCACGGGTTCGGTCTTCTTCAGCTCGATGAAGAAGGGGTTGTTGCGGCGCAGCTGGTCCTTCAAGTAGGCCATGATGCGCGACTTGCCCTCGGCCAGGTCCTCCGTCTTGATGAAGAGGGCCATGTTCTGCTGCATGAACTCGACGGGCAGCTTGTAGGTGATGAAGCGGACGTTCTCCTTGTCCGCCTGGAGCCGCACGGCGATGTCATCCGAGACGCGCTTGAGGGTGGCCTCGTCCGAGGAGCGCAGCGCGAGCATGAAGTAGCCGCTGCCACCGACCATGTCGATGATGCGTTTGACCTCCTTCACCTCGGGGAGCTCTTGAGAGATGAGGTCGAGCTGGTTCGAGTTGATGGTCAGCTTCGAAGTGCCGTAGGCGGAGACGCCGAGCAGCGCGAGGATGACGAGGAGGATCAGCCCCGGCCTACGGACCATGAGTTCGGCGTAGGCGAGAGCAAAGCGGTTCGGCGGGTGTGACGAGGCGCTCATGTGCGCGCGACCCTACCGGCAAATGGGCCTGCCCGGAAGCAGCGGATGGGTGCCAGCCCGCTGTGCCACCGGCCACCCCCCATTCCCAGGCGATGGGGAATAGGTACGAGCCCTTATCTCAGAGGCTGGGAGGACCGGGGGCAGGCGCTCCGGCGGAAGCCTCGGGATCCTCGGTAGGGGTGGGGGAGAGCGGCTCGGGAGGAGGCAGCAGGAAGGAGCGGGGCTGGCGCAGGAAGCGCACGGCGAGGGCGAGGCCCAGCCTCAGGCCGTGGCTCAGCGAGACATCCCGGGCGCGGAGGGCGACGAACAGGGCCAGCGCGAAGGAGACGCCGAAGTTGAGCGCGCCGCTGGCCAGTACTCCCAGCAGGGCGGCGAGGAAGTCCGGGTGCGTCACCGCCTCGGGGCCCAGCGCGCACCCCGCGAAGGCCAGCGAGCCAAACGAGAGCGTCACATGGCGCACGTCCAGGGGCACGCCAAAGAAGCCGCCGACGCCCGGAGCGATGGCCAGCAGGACGCCCAGCATCACGCTCCCACCGAAGCCAGCGGAGTGACGGAGCACGGCGTCCGCCAGCCGCTGCGCGCGAGCCTCTCCGACGAGTCGTCGCAGGCCCGGGTGGTGTGCGAGGGCCTCTGGGATGCGGCGATAGGTGAGGAAGTTCTCCAGCCAGCCGGCCGCCAGGCTGGAGGCCCAAAGCAGCACGCCGGTGAAGGTGGCCCACAGCAGGGTGGCGCTGCGCCAGGGATGGAGGGATTCCACGACGCCGCGAGCCTTCTCGGGCGTGAGGAGCGCGTGCCCGGTGATGAGCTGCCAGGCGAGCGCCAGTCCCACTGCGGTGGGCAGCACACAGCTCAGGTTGCCTACGGTCGCCGCGAGCTGGGAGCGGGTGATGCGAGGGATGAGTTCCCCCAGTCGCTCCAAGCGTTCGCGAGGGCCTTCATCAATGGCCCGGGCCAGCGTGGCCGCCATCATGGACGGCTGCTTGGTGGCCAGCGTGAAGCCCAGCAACTGCATCAGCACGAAGCTGCTGGCGTAGTTGAGCGCGGCGAAGAGGCCGGCGAAGAACGGGGCCAGCGCGAGCTTCGCGAGAAGGAACTCGAGCGCGGCGGTGAACGCCGTGAGGAATCCGCCGCCCGCGGCCGAGTGCAGCATGGCGTGGAACTCAGCCCGGGTGGAGGTGATGGAGTGCTCTCCCGAGTTGCCGGTGCGCTCGATGATCTTCCGGGCCAGGAGCCGGAAGTTGCTGCGCGTCAGCTCTCGCACGGAGCGGTCCGAGTAAGCCTGGCGCAGCAGGTTCGCTACGAGGCTCAGCCCCTCGCGGCAGCGCTCCTCGCCGCGGCCGGCGCCCAGCACCCGCGCGATGGCCTCCATGCGGTCCAGCCCCCGCCGGATGCGTTCCAGGCGGTACACCAGATCCACGCTCACGCCGAACTGCTCCACGTGGCCGGTGACGATGGCAACCACCTGTCGGCACTCGGTCAGCGAGGCGCTCAGCTCCTTCAAGGTGTCCGGCGCCGCATCTCGGGCGAGCACGCTGTCGCAGGTGCGGCGAAGTCTCAGGAAGGGCGAGGCGCGGAAGGCCACCTCCGGGCTGCGGTCGCGCACATCCTCGGCCAGGCCCATCGCCGCCACCTGGGCGGACACCAGGGTGAGCGCGTCCACCAGGTGGGCCCGCATCAATCCGGCGGGTGCTGGCAGCGGGTGCTGCGGCTCGCTCGCCAGGGCGAGCAGCCGCGCCAGGGGCGCCACGGGGAGAGACTCCAGCCAGGCCAGCTCGGCGGGACCGGGGAACAGGCGCAGCAGCAGCTCCGAGAGGCGCTCGGGGTCCGGCGGGGCCGGGAGCAGGTGCCGCAACACGCGGTCCGTCAGCTCGGAGAAGAAGCCTTGTCGGCCTGGCAGCCCCACTTGGGAGAAGAGCTTCAACCCCCGGGCCTCGGAAGCGACGTGTCCCACCAATCGGGCCACTGCCTGCCGCGTGGCGCTCTCTCCCTCGAGCACCCGGAGCAGCAGGAGCAGCCGGCTGGTGGCGGGGGGAACTTCAGGCTCATCGGCCTCGACGAGCCTATGCGCGGGACGCGGCTCTCTCAGCCATGCCACGAGCCGCTCCACCCAAGCGAAGCGGTTCTCCAGCCCATCCGAGGGCAGGGCGTACAGCAGCCGGCACAGATCCCTCACTGCCGCATGGCCCGGGGAGCGCGGGGCATAGCGCACGCAGAAGGCATCCACCTCACGAGAGGAGGGCTCGCTGCGAGCGCGGGGCGGCATGGTGATGTGGGAGTTGGGCATCCGGCCGGCCTCGCACGGGGGAAGTCGGAGCCTACACGGCTCGACGGCCTCCTCCCATCCGTCAAGAGGAGGCTCGGTCGGATGCCCTACGGGGGAGCTACTTGAGGGTGACCTTCTCCAGCTCCTTGTTCTTCTCGCGCATGGCCTTCATGAGCGCGTCCCAGCCTCCCTCCTTGAGGAGCGGGCGGACCTGATCATCGCGGATGCCGGTGAGCATCGAGTCGCCGAGCACCGCCACATCCACCACCTTCCACCCGGTCTTGTCCTTGGCCAGCGAGTACTTGAGCTTGAGCTCCTGCTTCTTCATCGGGTGGTCGATGACGAC
The DNA here is from genome assembly GCF_020103695.1 of Hyalangium versicolor. Classification (GTDB taxonomy): domain Bacteria; phylum Myxococcota; class Myxococcia; order Myxococcales; family Myxococcaceae; genus Hyalangium; species Hyalangium versicolor. The sequence goes on along the minus strand of NZ_JAHXBF010000002.1, from coordinate 468,421 downwards.
GGTGGAGCCCACCTTGGCCTCCTCGCCGTTCACCTCCGGCTCGTCGTAGGCGATGTCGATCAGGTTCTTGAAGTTGTCGCGGACCTTGGGGAAGGCAATCTTCGCGAACAGGGTGTGGAACAGGTCGATGAACTCCTTGCGTTGCTCCGTGGAGGCCTTGTCCCAGGCATCGCCCAGGAGGAAGCGGGCCTGCTGCTCACCTCCGAAGTTCTTGAGGGCAGCCAGGTCCTTGCCATAGCGCACGGACTGGACGACGGTCTTCACGGGCTTGGCCACTGCGTCGTTCGGCGCGGCGGCGAGCGCCGGCACGGAGAGTACGAGGGCGGCCAGGAGGGAAACGGAGCGGAGACGGGCGTTCATACGGATCCTTGTTCCTGTCAAAAGGAAGCGGGGCTTCCTGTAGCTCAGGGGAACGCCCTACGCTGGGGAAAATTCACGCACGGGCCCCGGCCCTTGCCTGCCCGTCTGTTGTTGGGGTCGAATTCCCCACCCGTTCAGGGCGTTTGACTGAAGAAGTACCCCACGTCTAGTGTGCGCCGCGTCGTACAGTGGATCCTGCCTGCCCGTTACTTTCTGAGAAGACATGCCTACCGACTTCCTGTTCACGTCTGAATCCGTCACTGAAGGGCACCCGGACAAGATCGCCGATCAAATCTCCGACGGCGTGCTGGATGCCATCCTCTCCAAGGACCCGCAGGGCCGCGTCGCGGTGGAGACGCTCGTCAAGACGGGCCTGGCCATCGTCGCGGGCGAGGTGACGACCAACTGTTACGTGGACATCCCGAAGATCGTCCGGGCGACCATCTGCCGCATCGGCTACACCGACAGCTCGATGGGCTATGACGGGAACACCTGCGGAGTCATGGCGGCCATCGAAGGCCAGAGCCAGGACATCGCCCGCGGCGTGGACAACAAGAAGGAGCAGGGCGCCGGCGACCAGGGCATGATGTTCGGCTACGCCTGCGACGAGACGACGGAGCTGATGCCGGCCCCCATCCACTACGCGCATGCGCTCACCCGTCGGCTGGCCGATGTGCGCCGCAAGCAGCACGAGTGGATCCGTCCGGACGGCAAGAGCCAGGTGACCGTGGAGTACAAGGACGGCCGCCCGGTGCGCATCGATACGGTGGTGGTGTCCACGCAGCACGCGGATGACATCTCCAACAAGAAGATCCACGAGGCCATCCGCGAGGACGTCATCGCCAAGGCCCTGCCGGCCAAGCTGCTGGACAAGAAGACCAAGTACTTCATCAACCCCACCGGGCGGTTCGTCGTGGGTGGCCCCATGGGCGACTCGGGCGTGACGGGCCGGAAGATCATCGTCGACACCTACGGCGGTATGGGCCGTCACGGCGGCGGCGCCTTCTCGGGCAAGGATCCGTCGAAGGTGGACCGCTCGGCGGCGTACATGGGCCGCTACATCGCCAAGAACGTGGTGGCCGCCGGCCTGGCGCGCCGCTGCGAGGTGCAGGTCTCCTACGCCATTGGCGTGGCGGACCCGGTCAGCGTGATGGTGGAGACGTTCGGCACGGCAACGGTTTCCGAGGAGAAGATCGCCCAGGCGGTGCGCCAGACGTTCGGTCTGCGTCCGCGCGAGATCATCGAGCACCTGGACCTGCTGCGGCCCATCTACCAGAAGACCGCCGCGTACGGGCACTTCGGCCGCTCCGAGAAGGAGTTCACCTGGGAGCGCACGGACAAGAAGGACCTGCTGCGTGAGGCCCTGGGCGGCTCGTCGCGGCTGAAGGCCGTGGGCAGCCCGTAACGACGCTGCGGTTCCAGCTTCCGCTGAAACGAAGACGCGCGTGGCCCGAAGATGGGTCACGCGCGTTTCTCGTTAGAGCACTCCGAGATCCTTCAGGGCCGCGATGCCCGAGACCAGGGCGGCCGGTGGCTCTTGCTGGCGCGTGGGCGTGGCCACGCTGCTGACGAAGACATAGGCCCCCCGAGGCGTCTGCACGTGCCCGACGAGCCACGTGACGTCTCCTTCGCTCTCCAGGCGGGCGAAGCCTGTCTTCGCACTCAGCACGGCGCCGTCCTTCCAGGGGCCGTACAGCGCGATGCCGGAGCGCGTGTTGGCCACCGTGTCCGGCCCTTGAGCCAGTGTGCGCTTCACGATCTCCCGGGAGCGCTCGCTCACTGGCAGCTCGTTCCGGTAGAGCCGGGCCATGAAGTCGAGCTGCTCTTCGGGGGTGATTCGCAGCGTGCCGTTCAGCCAGAACTGGGTGAGTTCACCCGAGGTGTCCTGGTTTCCGTAACGCAGGCGCCCGAGCCAGTCGGTCATCCGCTCACGGCCAATCTGCTTCGCGGTGCCCTGGAAGAACCACAGCGCCGAGCGGCGCATCGCCGTGTCGAGCGTTTGATCCTGGTTCCAGGCCTGGATGTCGTAGCGCGTTCCATCCCATCGGCGGACTTCCTCGGGGCCCGACAGCACGCCCGTCTCCAGCGCGATGAGCGCGTGCGGAACCTTGAAGGTCGAGGCCGGGGGCAGCCGCTTCGAGCACAGCTCCGGATGGATGCGCGTCACCTTGCCGCTCTTCAGCTCCATCAGCAGGAAGCAGCCAGGGTGCTCCACGGACTTGGATGGAGAGGCGGGGGCCGGCTCGGCGTGCGCGATGGCGCAGACGGTGGAGAGGCTCGCGACGAGGAGGAACATCCCAGCGCGCAGGGCTGCCAGGGACGAGGAGAAGGACATGCGTGGGCTCCGGACATGGCGAGCGGGACCATCCCGCGCGCCGGCCGGAGCCCACAGCAAGGCTCGCGCCAGAGGCATCTCCCTGCGGTGGCCCTTCCAGGCGTGGTTCAGAGGCCGCACATCAGCGGCTGCAGACCCACACCGGTGGACACACGGCACGAGCCAAAAAGAGAAGGGAAAGTTAGCTGCCCGAGTGGAGAAGCCACCGATTGTTGGCAGACCTATCCAGGCCTTGGGCGGAGTTGAACCGCGTCGCTTTGCAGGCGATTACCAGGGTGCGTGTAGGGCCTCACCGGCCGGGCAGCTGTGGATAGGGACGAAATACCCCGAAGAATCCTGACAGCGCTTCGGCTACTCCGGGAAGGTGGTCAGCGTGAGGGCCTCCGGCGGGCCTGCGAGGTCCTTCGGGAGGCGCAGCGTGCCGGAGACGTAGCGCCAGCCCGTCCCGTCGTGGCGGAAGTCCGAGCGCTCCACGAAGGAGCGATCCTTGCCGCGCTCGAACACCTTCGCGAAGAAGAGCACCTGCGCCACGCCCTGCGCGTCCGGCGCCCGGCGGTCCATCACCACGAGTCCCGGGAACTGGTGACTCTGGGCGAAGGCTCGCAGCTCCTTCACCACCTCGGCCTCCGGGCGTGAGCGATCCGGGTGAGTCGGGTGTAGGGTTTTCCAGAGGTAGGCCGCCTCTCGAAGGGCGAACGCGCTGTAACGCGAGCGCATCAGCGCCTCCGCGTCCGGTGGCTCGGCCTCGCCTCGGTGATAGGGCGAGCAGCACTGGCGGTAGCGGAGTCCAGAAGAGCAGGGACAGGGTGGGGCAGGGGGCATGGCCGTGGCTCCGGAGCCTACCGCCTGGCGGGCGTGCCCACCGCTGGACGATTCACGAATGGACAACACCCCGGGCAGTCATGGGTCTTGCGGGCAAGGGGTGGAAGGCATACATCCGGGCTCGCCCTATGAGTCTCATCGAAGCCATCGTCCTCGGGCTGGTCCAGGGACTCACCGAGTTCCTCCCCATCAGCTCCACGGCACACCTGCGCATCGTCCCCGAGCTGCTCGGCTGGAGCGATCCCGGAGCGGCGTACTCCGCCGTCATCCAACTGGGTACCGTGGCCGCCGTGCTCATCTACTTCCGCAAGGATCTGGTGAAGCTCACCGTCGCCTTCTTCCAAGGGCTCGTGAAGCGGCAGCCGTTCGCCACCGTCGAGTCGCGGCTCGCGTGGTTCGTGCTCGTGGGCACGCTGCCCATCGGCGTGCTGGGCCTGGCCTTCAAGAAGCACATCGAGAGTTCGCTGCGCTCGCTCTACATCATCTCCGCCAGCCTCATCGTCCTGGCCATCATCCTCCTCATCGTCGAGCGCACGGCGGCTCACAAGCGGACCCTGGAGGACATGCGCTGGCGAGATGGGTTGATCATTGGAGGCTGGCAGTCGCTGGCGCTCATCCCGGGCTCGTCGCGCTCGGGCACCACGCTCACGGGGGCGCTGTCGCTCGGGCTGAAGCGCGAGGATGCGGCCCGGTACTCGTTCCTGCTCTCCATCCCCGCTACCTCGCTGGCGGGCATCTTTGAGCTCAAGCACCTGCTGGAGGCGGACTCTCGGCCCTCCACGGCGGCCCTGGTGACGGGAACCCTCGTGGCCTTTGGCTCGGGCCTGGCCGCCATCGCGTGGCTGCTGCGATATCTGCGCACGCGCTCGACGATGGTCTTCGTCGTGTACCGCGTGGCGCTCGGACTGGCGCTGATCGGGCTGCTCCAGGCGGGCGTGCTCAAGCCTCTCTCCGGAGTGGAGAACCTGGCTGTCCCCGAGAAGCCGCTGAAGCCACCCGTGGAGAAACAGGTGACGGACTGACGTGGACTCCTTCTTCGACACGCTGGAGGCTCGGCTGCTCTCGCTTCAGCCTCGGCCGCTGAACCTGCCGGGGCTGGTGCTGCGGGAGTCCGCGGTGCTCGTCCCGCTCTTCGAGCGAGAGGGCATCCCGTACATCCTCTTCACGCGTCGCCCTGCCCATCTACGCACCCACGCCAACCAGTTCTCGTTCCCCGGCGGCGGCAGGGATCCCGAGGATCCGACTCCGCTGCACACCGCGCTTCGGGAGACCGAAGAGGAACTGGGCATCGAGCGTTCGCGAGTCCGGGTGCTCGGGATGTTGGATGAGGTGCCCACCACAACATCGTTCCGCATCCAGCCCTTCGTGGGCGTCATCCCGGGAGACGGGCAATATCAGCCCAGCGCCGAGGAGGTGGCGTTCATCCTCGAGGTGCCACTGGCCAGCCTGCTGGACCCGGCCATCCGCCGCACGGAGAAGCGCACGGCGCGAGGCACGGAGTACGACGTGTACTTCTATACCCACGAGACCCACGAAATCTGGGGCGCTACGGCGCGCATCCTCTACAACTTGCTGGAGCACATCACCCAGCTCCCCGTGAGCATCCCCGCGCGTCCTCCCAGCCGAGGGATGGGCTGAACGGGCGACTCAGAACTGCAGATAGACGTAGGGCCGGGCCTCCACGGAGGTCAGGTGGCGGATCCCCAGGCCGAGCGCCACCAGCGCCACTGCGCGCACCGGTGCAGGCAGCCGCACGAAGATCGTCCCCACCGTGTCGTAGAGCTTCATCGGCAGCGCGTGGCTCACCACCGCCACCGCGAGCATGGTCCACACCAGCGCGCTCACGTTGGCCAGCCCGGGGATGAAGAGCAGCATGCGCGAGTAGAACTCGGCCGCGTGCGCCATGTTCGGCGCCCGGAAGACGATGCGCGTGAGCACCACCACCGTGAAGGTGAACAGCATGCCCACGGCCGTGCGCACCACTCCCACCGACTCGGCCTCGGGCCGGCCGCCGCGAATCCACCACCACGTGCGCGTCAGGCACAGCCCCACGCCGTGCACGCCACCCCAGACGGCGAAGCGCCAGTCCGCCCCGTGCCACAGGCCTCCCAGCACCATCACCGTCATCAGGTTGAACAGCACCCGCGGCTTCGAGCGCCGGTTGCCGCCCAGCGGGATGTACAGGTAGTCCCTCAGCCAGCTGGACAGGCTCATGTGCCAGCGGTTCCAGAACTCGAACAGGTTCTTCGCCAGGTACGGCCGCGCGAAGTTCTCCGGGAACTCGAAGCCGAACAGCGTCGCCGCGCCGATGGCGATGTCCGAGTACCCCGAGAAGTCGAAGTACAGCTCGAACGTGTAGGCCACCGCCGCCACCAGGCACTCGGCCGAGGTGTATGCGGCCGGATCCGAGAAGACCGGGTCCACCAACCCGCTCCCCAGCACGTCCGCGATCACCATCTTCTTCACCAGGCCCACCGCGATCCGGTACAGCGCGCGGCCTCCCGCCTCCGCCGTCAGCGTGGGCACCTCGTTGAAGCGCTCCAGCAGCGCCGAGGCGCGCACGATGGGGCCGGACACGACTCGCGGGAAGAAGAGCAGGTAGAGCAGGTGCTCGAGGTAGCTGTGCTCCGCGCTCGCCTTGCCCCGGTACACGTCCACCACGTAGCTGATGGCCTGGAAGCAGAGGAACGACAGGCCGATGGGCAACAGCAGGCCGAAGGGCTCCTCGCGCACCGTCACGCCCAGCGGCGCCAGCAGCGTGCGCGCCGTCTCGCGGAACAACTCCGCGTACTTGAAGGTCGCCAGCATGCCCAGGTTGGAGACTATCGACGCGATCACCAGCGCCTTGCGAGCTCCCGGAGACTTCGCTCGCGCCAGCCCCTTCACGATGAGGTGGTCGAACGCCGCGCCCCAGAAGAAGACCAGCACCGGCAGCGGCGTCCACACCATGTAGAAGAACAGGCTCGCGACGAGCAGCACGCCCAGCCGCGCTACCCGGTAGCGGTGCACCGCCCAGTACAGTGTGAAGGTGAGGGCCAGGAACGCGAGGTAGGAAAGGCTCGTGGACTGCATGTCAGCCACCCTCCGCTTTTCGTGCGGCAGGTGCCGGTGTGGGAGGAGGGATGGTGCCTCGGGTCTCGGCCCGGGTTGGCTCCTGGCGCGAGGCGCGTGCCTGCGCTGGAGGCGCCGTCACGGTTTCAGGGGCGGGCACCAGCGTGGGGGCCTGGCCTTGTGTCGGCGTCGGCGGAGGAGCCGTGGGATGCGTTTCGGGAACTGCCTGCTGCGGTGCGGGCCCCTGGGTGGGGACCTGGCCCGGGGTTGGCGCCTGGACCTGTTCCGCAGGCGCTGCCTTGTATGTGTCGTAGGCACCCAGCAGCTCCTTCACGAAGGAGGCGGCGAGCTGCTCGTAGCCAGGCTGCGTCAGGTGCGTGCCGTCCTCGTGGCCCAGCACCGGAGTCGAGCGCTGCCAGCGCAGCATGGAGCGCTCGCCGCCCATGGCCGCTCGGGCGGACCAGTAAGCACAGCCTGCATCGCGTGCCACCTTGGGCAGCGTGGAGAGCACCCGTGCCAGCGCCACAGCCTCGGTCCAGTGGCCGCTCGCATCCTGCACCAGCCGGTCCGTCGGGCCGATGAGCAGGCACTCCGCGCCCGTCGAGGCGCGCATCCGGGAGATCAGGGCGACGTAGTCCTTGTGGAGTGCCTCGGAATCGAGGTCCGGCAGGCCCGACTCGTTGGTTCCGTACCAGAGCACCAGCAATTGCGGCTTGCGCGCGGAGAGCTGTGTGTCGAGCGCCACCGGATCCTCGTGGCTCAGGGTGAAGGCAGTGCTCCCGGGCAGGCCCGCGGCGTCATAGGTGATGCCGGGCTGCTCGAAGTCCAGCGAGGCTCCCAGCACGGTGATGGGTCCCTCTCCCGCGTTGGTGACCTCGAGCGTGTGCTCAGGGCCCGTGACAGGGATCGTGCGGATACGGACTGTGGGAGCTGTGACCGGAGCCGGAGCAGGATCCTCGGGCGAGACGGGCTGACCGTCCACCTTCACATCCATCCGTCCCGCCCCCGGCGAGTCCAGCCAGTACAGGGCCAGCTGCGCCTGAGGCGACTTCGCGGGCGGGCAGCCGTCACAGAACTGGATGCGCAGAGAAGCTCCGGGTGCACCCACCGCGCGGATGCCGCTGAGGCCCCACGCTTCGCCCGGTTGTGCCTCCGGTTGCTGCGCGTCCAACACCTGCCACTCGCCGGTCAGCTCTCGCGTCACGTGAGCCGCCGCCAGCCTCGGAGAGGACTTCCCGGCCGCGATGAAACCGCGTCCTCCATCTCCAAACTTCTGGGTCAGTGAGCCCCGGACCGCATCCGTGAAGTAATGGGCCGCGGTGTGGGACGCACCGAGCTGGACGATGTCCAAACGCTCCGTGCCCTTCTTCTCCTCGAGGGCTCGCAGCCTCGCGAAGGTGCCCTTGAGCGCCGTGGCGCCATCGATGAGCCCCGGCGGATCTTCGACCGCGAGCAGCGGCTGGTGAGCCTTCGCATACGCACGCTGGAGCGCAATGTCGAAGAGGTGGCCCAGCAGGTCCGAACCCCTGGAGCGCGGATGCACCAGGTCCTCGTTGAGCAGCCCCGCGGACAGCCACTGGATGGACGCGCCCTCTCCGCCCATGGCCGAGAGCGCATCCCAATAGGCACAGCCGCCCTCCTTCGCCACCTCGCGGAAGATGTCTCCCACGTCCTTGGAGCCCCGGCGCGGCACCAGCTCTCCGCCCATTGTGCGCACCGCCGCGTCGATCGGCGCCATGAGGAGGCACGCGGAGTCCGGCACCGCCTCACGCACCCACTTCACCAGCTCCGTCGCATGGGCGCGGATCTCCTCCGGCTTGATGCGGTTGCGAGAGATGTAGAAGGCCTCGTTGCCGCCCACCATCAGCACCACCAGCGACGGCTTCCGGTGCCGGAGCTGCGAGCGGAAGGCGCCGTGGTGCGCTCGGAGGAAGACCTCGGCGGTGGCGCCTGGCAGCCCGATGGTGTCGTAGACGATGCCCGGCAGTCCGTTCTCCAGCGAGATGCCGTGCAGCTCCACCTTCCCCATCGTCTGCAGCGAGAGCGTCTTCGTGTCCTCGGGCAGCGAGAAGCGCGAGAAGGCCACTCCCGGCAGCTCGAATCGGGTGAGCAGGCGTTGCAGCGGCTTGCCATCCGCGTTGAAGCTCACCGTTCCGCCCGTGGGCTGCGTTTGGAAGAACAGCTCCGCCACCCGCGCGCCCTCCGCTGGGAACCGCACGCTCTGCGAGCCCGTTCCCGCGGACGCGAAGGCCACGCCCGTGTAGCCCAGCTTGTCCTTCGGATAGTTGCGATCGATGAGGCGGGTGATCTGCCAGCCCTCGCTCGCCGTGCCCGTTCGCACCGAGCGTCCCGAGCCCGTCGGCCGGTCCACGAACAGGAAGCCCTTGCCGCCCGAGCCGTGCCGCTCCTGGAGCCGCGCCCGGATCATGTCCGTGATGTGGTCCGAGGCGATCAGCGAGTCGCCCAGATGCACCACCCGCACCGGCTGCCGCCGGCGGTCCTCACGCAGCTCGTTCAATGCCGCGAAGAAGGGAGCCAACCCACTCTCCTCGCACCCCGCCGCTCCCATCCGCCGACAGCCAGTCTCGATGTCCACGTGCTGCGCGCCCATCTTCTCGCGCAGGGCCTCCAGCGACAGCGCCCGGGCCCGCGTGAGCGTGCCCAGACCCTCCAGGTCGGATGGGGGAGCCGTGGCGGTAGGGCTCTCGTCCTCGACCGGTGGGGTCGTCTCGTCCTCGGGAGGCGGCCCTTCCTCTCCGGGAGCGTGAGACGACGTGCCCGCCAGCGCGTCGTCGGTCGCACGCGCCGGGGCGCCTTTTCCCGTCAGGGACTTGGGCAAGACGATCTCGGCCAGCTTCGGCGCGAGCGGTCCTTCCCTGCCGAGGCTCGGAATGGGACGGAACGCCTCCGGCAGCGGCGCCAGGGACAGTCCCAGCGCGAGCGCAGCCGTGAGGACGATCGTCCACCCGGTCGATTTGGCCTTGAGGTCCAACGTCCGGCCATGAGACTGGCTTTTTGGGGCGGGGTCAAAACTCTGATCACCGGTGTCCCGTCTGGTGGGCGGCCGGGCGTCCGAGCGGTCGAAGTCGGCACCCTTCCGGCCAGGAGGCGCTATGGTGCGCCGCCGTTCGCGCCGGCCCCCCGGCGCCCTCAGGAGTCCTCACACCCCATGGCGCTCTACCCCGTCATCATGGCCGGTGGGTCCGGCACCCGCTTCTGGCCCCTGTCCCGACAGGCCCGACCCAAGCAGTTCCTCCCGCTGGCCTCCAAAAACCCGCTCATCGCCGACACCGCCGCCCGGCTGAAGGGCCTGGCCTCGATGAAGAACACCTTCATCGTCTGTGGCCCCCTCCACGCCAAGAACGCCGCGAAGCTGGTCAAGGGCATCCCCAAACAGAACCTCCTGGTAGAGCCGGTGGCGCGCAACACCGCGCCGGCCATCGCGCTCGCCACGGTGCAGGTGGCCGCGAGGGACCCGAAGGGCATCGTCATCGTCCTGCCGTCCGACCACCATGTGGCCAACCCGGAGGCCTTCCGGGGCACGCTCGTCGAGGCGGCCGTCCTGGCCGAGGCCGGACACATCGTCACCCTGGGCATCAAGCCCAGCCGGCCCGAGACGGGCTACGGCTACATCCACGTAGGAGAGCCCCTGGAGGGTGGCGGGCGGAAGGTGAAGGCCTTCAAGGAGAAGCCGAACCAGGAGACGGCGCAGGGCTACGTGGACTCCGGTGAGTTCCTGTGGAACGGCGGCATCTTCGTGTTCCGCGCGGACGTCATGTTGGAGGCCTTCGCCCAGCACATGCCCGAGATGAAGAAGGGCCTGGAGGCCCTGCGCGCCGCGGTGGGCAAGCGCACCTTTCCGGCGGTGCTCAAGCGGGTGTTCCCCAAGCTGCCGTCCATCTCCATCGACTATGGCGTCATGGAGAAGGCGTCGAACATCGCCGTGCTGCCCGGCGACTTCGGCTGGTCGGATGTGGGCTCGTTTGCCGCCATCCCCGAGGTTCGCCCCGCGGACGAGCGCGGCAACGTGGTCTCCGGCGCCGAGTCCATCGTCGTGGACTGCCAGGGTTGCGTGGTGCTGGGAGACAAGCGCCCGCTGGCCGTGGTGGGCATGACGGACGTCGTCGTGGTGGACGCGGGGGACGCGTTGCTCGTGGTCCCCAAGGACAAGAGCCAGGACGTGCGCAAGGTCGTCGAGGCCCTCAAGGCTCGCAAGCGCCAGAAGCTTCTGTAGCCCCGGTGCGCCGCCTGGGCGTGAGGCTCAGGCGGTGTTGCTGGCCCAGGAGGAGCCTGAGGAGTTCATGGCGTATTTCAGCTCCTCGTCTCCTCCGATGTAGATGCAGCGCGGATCCGAGGGCAGGGTGGAGTCCGTGGCGAACCCGGCCAGCGAGTCGTGCACGTAGTCATCGAAGAACGCGATGATCTCCGGATCCTTCAGGCCGCTCTTCTTCTCGAACTCGGCGACGTACGCATCCAGGATGGCCTGGTAGTGGGGCCGTAGCGGTATCTTTCCTTTGTTCGAGATGGACTTGAGGGTCTGCGCGTCCGAGAGCAACTGCTCGTCGTACATCTTCAGGTTGTCCACCAGGTCATCGACGGAGCCGGGGCGGGTGTCGTAGCGGGCGCAGGCCTTGCGGTACACATCCTCCTGGAGGATGGCCTGCTGGTGGTACTTCTGCTGCTCCGCGGTCCGTTGCTGCGGATTCCCCCACTCATCGGTACCGGGCATGGCGAGCCTGCGCAGCCTGCGAAGCTCCGCGTACTGCTTGTCCCGCTCGGTCTTCTGAGCCGACGCATCCGCATCCCACTTTGTCATGCGGCTCTGGAGCCGGGTCTCGTCCGCCGTCTTCTTCCCGGCCTTCCGGGCCTGCTCGTTCAGGGCAATCTGGCGGAAGCGCCACCGGTAGTAGAGCTTCATGTGCGAGAGGATCGCCGCCCCCAGGGGCACGCCCCCATTCCCCGAGGCTTTCAGGTAGTGGAGGTAGCGCGTCTCCATCACCTTGAAGGCGGCCGCGCTGGCCGTGTCGTACGCGAAGTCCTCCTGCAGTGGCAGGCTCTTGAACTCCTTCAACAGGGGCACGCCGGCCTGGATCGCCTTGAGGTGCATGTGCCGGAGGGGAATGAGGCTCAGCTGGCCTCCAGGAGCGAGGCCCCGAGCCCCTTCGCCCTCGCGGTAGCCACCCCCTACGTCCGAGTGGACGCCTGGGTACACGATCTCCTCGGAGTTGGTGGGATAGCTCTTGTCGTTGAGCATGCTCTCCAGGGGGAACGCGTTGCGGATCTCATGGGCCGAGACCATGTGGACGCAGCGCTTGGCCATGGGGGGGATGCGCATGTCGCCTCCCCAGGCCATGTGGCCGTCGGCAATGCTCGGGGTGGGATCGGCCCCGGGCTGCTTGCCAGGAGCCAGGGAATAGATCGAGGCGGGATCATCTCTGCTGGTGCTGCGCTCGAGCAGCGCGAGCCGGACGCTGATCACGGCGGCATCAATCGTGGCGCTGTTCTGCGCGGCCAGGCCCACGGACGCCACGGTGTCGAACAGCCCCATGAAGTACAGGTTGATGGGGCGCATGCCCGTCTTGAGGTACCACTGCCCCTGCTTGCTCGTGCATCGGTCGGCGATGCGCCGGGCGAAGGCACGCGCCAGGGCGGCTCCTCGCGAGAAGCCAAACAGGGCCACGTTGATCGTGTCCTTGCTGCCAGCGATGGCCCGGTCGAACGCGTTCATGGCCCAGACGAGGCGATCTTCTCCCTTGGCGCCCCCGGCGTTTCCCGTGGTGGTGTTGCCTTCGTCGTTGACGTCCTTGAAGTACGTGCCGACGCCGGGGATGTAGAACCGGTAGATGCCCAACTTCGGGTCATCGGGGCTGTGGGCGCGGTACAAGCGCGCCACATTGCTGTGCTCGCGCTCGCTCAGTTGCGAGGACTTGGGATAGTCCGCGTCCAGGTTGTTGCCGGTGCCGTCGAAGAAGAAGGACAGCCAGCGGCCGCCACCCGTCGTGGGGGCTGGCTTGGAGCCAGAGGCCGTGGAAGTGGTCGGCTTGGCGATCGTGAGCGACGGTGCCTGGCTGGACTTGACGGGTGCGGTGGAGCCCTTCTTGGACAGGCTGGCGGAGCGGCGCAGCGCGGCCACCGGCGGCGGAGGCAGCTTGCTACCGGGCTTGTTCGGGTTGTTTGGCATCCTTGCACCTCGACATGCGTTCGTCGTTGATGGTGTTGCCGGTGGCCCTGCGTTCCTCGGGGTTGTCCCGCTCGAGCGCGAGCTTCAGGTCCGGGTAGTCCTCGGTGAGCTCGGCCTCGATGTGGCCGTCCGGAAAGAAGTGCACGCCCAGGTGGCGGGGCGCGGCGGGCGGTGATGGGGGAAGCGATACTTCCTGTTCGCACCAGCGCTTCCCGTCGCGGCTCCAGCTCACGCGCAGGGGGAGCTGGGAGCCAGGAATCCACCGAGTGCAGCACACGCTGCCGCCACCTCCGCTCGTCGTCGAGCTGACGAAGAGGTTGCCACCGCTCTGCCCGTTGACCTCAAAGGAGTCGATGTAGAGGTCCGTGTAGTTGAAGCCGTTGATCTCGAGCGAGATAGGCTCGGAGTCCGCGGGAGCCTCCTTCGGCGCGGAACTCGCGCGGGGCGGAGGCGGCGCGGACTGCTGGCTGCACGAGGCAGCCCCACCGAGTACTCCCAGGAGGAGCCAGGCACGGAGCCCTCGCGGGGCGGCGGGACCGCGAGGGTGGGCTGCACTGGCGTCGGCGTGGTTCAAGCTCTGCGGGCCCTCGAACCCGGGAACGGCTTGCGGGGGAGGCGGTGTTCGCCAGTTTACTATGGGTTGCTCTGGCGATCACATGGGGAGGACCCAGTGTGAGGAGCTGTGGGCCCCCTCCTCCGCAGCGTTACTTCTTGGGTTCTGCCGCGGGCTGTGGGTCCGGCAGTTTGGCGGCCTTGAGCTCCGAGATGGCGGCACGGATGCGGGTGCGCACCCGCTCGCGGCCGAGCACGGCCATGGTCTCGAAGAGGGGCGGAGTGGCCTTCTTGCCCGTGACCATGAGGCGGACCGGCGCGAAGAACTCCTTGGCGCTCACGCCCTTCTCCTCGCAGAAGGCGCGCATCAGCGCCTCGATCTTCGGGGGTGAGAAGTCGAAGCAGGTGTCCACCTTTTCCACGAACTCCTCGTAGAGCTCCACCGCCTCCTTCTTCGTCTTGCCCTTGAGGAGCAGCTCGGCCACGGGCGGCGAGACGCTGCCCTTGAAGAAGAAGTCCGCGTAGCCGATGAAGTCCTCGCTCTTCTCCACGCGCTCGCGCACCTGCTGGACGATGCGGGTGAGGTACGAGTCGCTGAAGAGCTGGTCCTTGAGGTACTTGACCCACTCGGCGTCCGAGGTCTTCTCGCGCAGGTAGCGGCCGTTGAGCCATTGCAGCTTGGCCAGATCGAACACCGGACCGCCCAGCGAGATGCGCTCCATCTTGAAGTGCTGGACGAAGTCCTCGAGCGAGAAGATCTCCCGTCCATCCTCGAAGGTGAAGGCCATCATCCCCAGGAAGTTGATCAGCGCATGGGGCAGGTAGCCGGCCTCGCGGAAGTAGCTGAGCGAGACGGGGTTCTTGCGCTTGGAGACCTTGGACTTGTCCGCGTTGCGCAGCAGCGGCAGGTGCGCGAACTGGGGCGCCTCCCAGCCGAACGCCTGGTAGAGCAGGACGTGCTTGGGCGTGGAGGTGATCCACTCCTCGCCACGCATCACGTGGGTGATGCCCATCAGGTGGTCGTCCACGATGTTGGCCAGGTGGTACGTCGGGAAGCCGTCGCTCTTGAGCAGCACCTGATCGTCGATCTCGCTGTTCTCGATCTTGATCTCGCCTCGGAGCAGATCGTTGAACACCGTGGTGCCCTCGCGCGGCACCGCGAGCCGCACCACGCCGGGCGCTCCGGCCTTGATCTCCGCCTGCACCTCCGCGGGGTCGCGGTCCCGGCAGCGGCGGTCGTAGCCGGGGTTCTGCTTGCGAGCCATCTGCTCCTTGCGCACCTGGCTCAGGCGCTCCTCGGTGCAGGAGCACCAGTAGGCCTTGCGCGCCGCCACCAGCGCTTCGACCTGCTCGCGGTACAGGTGCAGCCGCTCGCTCTGCCGGTAGGGCGCGTGGGGGCCGCCGATGTCGGGGCCCTCGTCCCACTGGAAGCCCAGCCAGCGCAGGGACTGGAGGATGGCTTCCTCGCTCTGCCGGGTCGAGCGCGTCTGGTCCGTGTCCTCGATGCGCAGGAGGAACTTGCCGCCGCGCTGCTTGGCGAACGCGTAGTTGAAGAGGGAGATGTACGCGGTGCCCACGTGCGGGTCACCCGTGGGCGAGGGAGCGATTCGGACCCGGATGGGTCGGTGATTGGGGACGGTCATGGCGAGGGTCTCTCAAGCGACCACGATGTTCACGATCTTTCCAGGCACCACGATGACCTTCTTCACGGCCTTGCCCTCGATGTGGCGGGCCACGTTCGAGATCGCCAGTGCCTGTTCACGGACGGTGGCCTCGGGAGCCTGGCGGTCGATCTCCAGGCTGCCGCGCAGCTTGCCGTTGACCTGCACCGCGTAGGTGATGACCGCGTCGATCGTGAGGGCATCGTCGTAGGTGGGCCAGGCCTGCTGCACGAGGAAGCCGCTGCCGCTGAGCTTCTCCCACGCCTCGTCTCCGAGGTGCGGCGCGAACGGGCCGACGAGCTTGATGAGCGTGAGCAGATCCTCACGCGTCGCGCCCTGGGCGGTCAGCTCGTTCACGTACTCCATCAACCCCGAGAGCGCGGTGTTGAACTGCATCCGATCGAGATCGTTCGTCACGCGCTTCGTCGTCTTGTGGCGCAGGCGCTGGTGCGGATCTCCGCTGGGAGCCTTGGCCGGGTCATGGTCCTCGACGAGCCGCCACGTGCGCCGCAGGAACCGGCTGCAGCCCTCGATGGCTCGCGGATCCCACGGCTTGGACATCTCGAACTCGCCCATGAACATCTCATAGAGGCGCAGCACGTCCGCGCCGTACTCGGCGACGACGTCGTCGGGGTTCACGCCGTTCAGCTTCGACTTGGCCATCTTCTCGACCTGGACCTTGAGCTTCTCGCCGGTCGTCTTCAGGAAGGCTTCGTCTCCACGCATCTCGACTTCGCTGAACTCGTGGTAGCGCTCCTGCGCGTCCTGGTACGTGTACGCGAGCACCGTGCCCTGGTGGCGCAGCTTCTTGAACGGCTCCTTGGTGGAGACCCAGCCCAGGTCGTAGAGCACCTTGTGCCAGAAGCGCGAGTAGAGCAGGTGCAGCACCGCGTGCTCCGCGCCGCCCACGTACAGGTCCACGTTCATCCACTGTTTCTCGATGTCGCGGGACCAGGGCTCCTGGGCGTTCGTCGGATCGATGTAGCGCAGGTAGTACCAGCACGAGCCCGCCCACTGGGGCATCGTGTTCGTCTCGCGCCGGCCCGGGCCGCCGCATTTGGGGCAGGACTTCTCCAGCCACGAGGGGATGTTCGCCAGCGGAGACTCTCCCGTGCCCGAGGGCTCGTAGCGCTCGACCTCGGGCAGCAGCACCGGCAGCTCGGACTCGGGCACGGGGACCGCGCCGCACTTCGCGCAGTGGACGATGGGGATGGGTTCGCCCCAGTAGCGCTGGCGTGAGAAGACCCAGTCTCTCAGGCGGTAGCTGACCGTGTACTTGCCCTGGCCCTTGGCCTCGAGCTGCGCGGTGATCTTCCGCTTGGCCTCGGCGGTGGGCAGCCCGTCGAGGTCTCCCGAGTTCACCGCCACGCCTTCCTCGGTGAACGCCTGACCGGCCTCGGGCTCGCTCTTGACCGGGCGGACCACCTGCTTCACGGGCAGGCCGAACTTCACCGCGAACGCGTAGTCGCGCTCGTCATGGGCAGGGACGGCCATGATCGCTCCCGTGCCGTAGGTCGCGAGCACGTAGTCGGCGATCCAGATGGGGATGCGCTGGCCGTTCACGGGGTTGAGGGCGTAGCCACCGGTGAAGGCGCCGGTCTTCTCCTTGGCGAGCTCGGTGCGCTCCAGGTCGCTCTTGCGCCGGGCCGCCGCCTGGTAGTCCGCCACGGCCTGCTTCTGCTCGGGCGTGGCGAGGCGTTCCACGAGCGCGTGCTCGGGCGCGAGCACCATGTACGTGGCTCCGTGGAGTGTGTCGGGCCGCGTGGTGAAGACGCGGATCTCGGAGTTGGCGGCGGGGCCATCGGCAACCCGGAAGATGACCTCCGCACCCTCGGAGCGGCCGATCCACTTGCGCTGCATGGTGAGGGTGGATTCGGGCCAGTCCACCTCGACGAGGTCTTCCAGCAGCCGGTCCGCGTAGGCGGTGATGCGCAGCACCCACTGGCGCAGATCCTTGCGCTCGACTGGCGTTCCACAGCGGTCACATTTGCCGCTGACGACCTCCTCGTTGGCCAGGCCCGTCTTGCACGAGGGACACCAGTTGATGGGCATCACGGCCTCGTAAGCGAGGCCCTTCTTGAAGAGCTGCAGGAAGATCCACTGCGTCCACTTGAAGTACTTGGGATCGGTGGTGTTGACCTCGCGGTCCCAGTCATAGGCGAAGCCCACCGAGTCGATCTGGCGACGGAAGTTGGCAACGGCCTTCTCGGTCGTTACTCGCGGGTGGATGCCCGTCTTGAGCGCGTAGTTCTCCGCCGGGAGGCCGAAGGCGTCCCAGCCCATCGGGTGGAGCACGTTCCAGCCCTGCATCCGCTTCCACCGCGTGAGGATGTCCGTGGCGGTGTAACCCTCGCAGTGGCCCACGTGGAGGCCCGCGCCGGACGGGTAGGGGAACATGTCCAGCGCGTAGAACTTCGGCTTGGCGGGATCGAAGGTCGTCTTGTGGAGCCGCGCCTCCTGCCAGCGCTTCTGCCACTTGGGTTCAACGGTGCGGTGCTCGTAGGCCATGGCGCGGCACCATACATGACGCGGCGTGGGGTGCTGCTGCGCGAGTGCACCGAGCTGCATCGTGGGCGTCTCTGCTCTCTTGACGCTGCCAGGGGGCATCGTTACTGTGCCCAAGAACAACCGACGTGGCGCCGCAGCGCCTATCGCGTGCCCTTCCCCACAGTTTTCGGACTGACGCCCTCCGCGCCTTCCTGGTGCGGCGAACAAGTCGCGTGTGTCCTTCACCCTGCGAGGCCATGACGGCCTCGCTTAGGCCCGGCTCTGCCTCGCGGTGGAGTTCGGTGCCAGCCCTGCCGTGTTTCGCGGCGGGTTCCACCCGTCCCTCGGGGCTTCAGCCACCCTGCGGGCTTGTCGTGCCCTGGCTGTCTTCGGATGTATCGATGTGAGTCGTGCAAGAAGGCCGTGGGTCCTGGAGTCTCCGCGCACCGTGTGGAGGTCGCCACCCGCTTCACCACGTACCCCGCTCGTTCTGCTGTCCACCGCCAGCGTCTGAATGGGCGCACCCGCTGGGCCGATGACCCGGGCGGCACTGGCGAAGAAATCGCTCGCGAGAAGCAGGTGTGCTCGGACTGCGCGCGCAGCGGTCCACGGGCCAGGTCCATGAACTGAACTGGGAAAGAGGGGATCCGCGCCTGGCGGTGCGGATTCCCCTCTCCGGAGTCTCTTATGGAGCTTTCCTCAGAGACGAATCCGGTGGGAGGAAGCGGAGCATGCATGCCATCTCATCGCGCAGCATCGCTTCCTTGAAGGCTTCGCGCGTCGAGCGAAGAGGCCAGCGGAGGAGATTGGCCCGCGACACGGCCTTCATGGCGGCGGCTCCCTCCTCGCGTATTGCGGAGGCTTGCTGGCTGCGGACCTCGTCGCCCACCAGGCGGGCTCCATCCTGCATCAGCCGGGTGCCCAGCATGCGTTCGAGGAGCGTGGACTCCTCGGCCATGCGCGAGCCGATGCGCCAGAGGGCCTCGCCAAGGCGTCGCAGTTCCACGGGGGAGAGCACTGCTTCGGAGGCTTCAGTCCGCTTGAACAGGAGGTAGGCAGGTTCATTGGCCATCGACTCGACGACGAGCATGTAGGCGGCTTGAGTGGGTTGGGGGTGGCTGACGGCCTCGAAGTGGCGCAAGGCGTGGTGGTAGAGCGTGTGAAAGTCCGTCTCGCGCCAGTCGGGCAGGGCGGCGATGGCCTCGAGCGCCTTGAGATCCTCGGGAGTGAAGGGCGCATCCGGGGAGGAGCCCTCCAGCAGCAGCAAGGCGGGGTACTGCATGGCCTTGGGAGCGGCGAGGGTCAACTCCGACAGCCGCGCACGCACGGTGTCAGAAGCCTGGGCGCGCAGCTTCCTGGGGAGCGACTCGCTGTGGAAGAAGGAGTCAGCGGCGAAGATGAACTCGGGCGGATTCAGCTCACGCAGATGCCGGAGGATCAGCCGCCCATGTGTGGCATCTGGTCCCAGGGAGAGGGCGAGCAGGAGTTCTGTCTCGGAGGAGCCGGTGCGGAGCTCCAACTCATCAGGGCGGGTGTCCTCGCTGGCGTTTTCTTTCGGGAGAAGGCGCGAGTCGCTGAAATCCGGACGGCCGAGCTCATCCCACGCCTGAAGGAACGCATCGAACCCGCTAAGGGAAGGGCGCTCACGCCGGAGCGTGAGGAGCGACTCGAGCAGTTTTGCCTCGGGGGACTCAGGATTCGCCTCGCGCAGCGCGCGGATGTCTTGGGCGGCGCTATCCAGGTTGCCGGATTCGAGGGTGGCACAGGCCCGGGAGAAGTGCTCCGCCGAGAGGGTGTCTCCGGCGCCAGGTGCGGCGGCCCAGGAGGCGATGCCGAGCAGCCCAAGGCCCAGCGCGAGCGGGACTCCAGAACGCAGGAACGGAGGACGGCGGATGCATGTGAGCATGGCTTCTCTCC
This sequence comes from Hyalangium versicolor, assembly GCF_020103695.1. Taxonomy (GTDB): domain Bacteria; phylum Myxococcota; class Myxococcia; order Myxococcales; family Myxococcaceae; genus Hyalangium; species Hyalangium versicolor. The sequence goes on along the minus strand of NZ_JAHXBF010000002.1, from coordinate 449,055 downwards.
TCTTGCGCCGAGCGTAGCCCTCGCGCTCGGTCGCGACTAGGGCTTCGGTTCACCGACCTCATGGACGCGGCTATGATGGAGGCAGATGCCCCCTGCGCGGGGAGGGGTGCGCCATGAGAAGGTTGCCACAATTACTTGCCATCATCCTCTCAGGCTGCGTGCGGAGTTCGAGCCCTCAGGTGTCAATGATCGAGGAGGACAAGTCTATTGTCTTTCCGGAGTTCGACGCAGAATTGCCGGTCGTCGTCGGAGCGAAGGGACATCCATATGAACTGGATGGCGTGACGCTCCGGGCCCTCACGATTGCCGCCAATGACTACATACCTCCTGGCGCCCAGCCGAGGGACTGTTGGCAGACCCAAGAAGCGCAGCAGTATCGTGTCATCCGCCGGGGAGACATCATCTTCGTGGAGATTGGGGTGGACCCCCACAGTCATTGTGAGAAGAGAGTCATACCGCTGGATGACGGCCTGAGGTACGCCATCAGCACCGATGGCCGCATCCTCAGGCGTTTGGCCACGGGTGAGCCAGATGGCTCCCAGCTTGATCCCTCGGATGCAGGCGTGGAGAAGTCCTACCCAGTCTCCGAAGAAGAGATGCGCATTCTTCTGAGGGGAGCGGATGCTCCAAGCTTCATACCTCCGCAGTGGCGCAAGGATGGCGGAAGCCCCGCGAGCCTCGAATCACAGGCCCGCGGGGTTCCCGATGGAGGAATCCCTGACGGAGGGTAGAACTCCTCCTGTCTCCGCTCACTCCTCTTCGGGCGGGGCCTCCATGTACTCGGGGGCGCTGATGCCCAGCAGCGCGAACGCACTGCGCAGCGTCTGCTTCAGCGCCGCCACCATCGCCAGCCGGCCCTGCGTCTTCTCCGCGTCGCCGCTGATGATCGGGTCCGTCTTGTACTTCGTGTAGTAGCTGTGGAAGTCCGTGATCAGCTCCTGGCAGAAGTACAGCACGTGGTGCGGTTCGAGCCGCTCCGCCGCGCTCGCCACCACGTCTGGCAACTGGCTCATCTTCTTCAGCATCGCCAGCTCCTCGGGCAGCTGCAGCCGCGCCAGGTGCTCCGGCTTCAGGCCCTCCAGCCCCACGAACGGTGAGCCCTTCTCCACCGCCTTCTTCAGGATGCTCGCGCACCGCGCGTGCCCGTACTGGAAGTAGAAGACCGGGTTGTCCTTCGACTGCTTCTGCACCAGGTCCAGATCGAAGTCGAAGCGCGAGTTCGCCGTCTTCATCAAGAACAGGAACCGGCACACGTCCGGACCCACCTCGTCGATGAGGTCCTCCAGCTCGAACACCGTGCCCTTGCGCTTGGAGACCTTCACCTCCTCGCCGCTCCGGGTGATGCGGACGATCTGCACCAGCAGGAACTCCAGCCGCTTCGGATCCAGCCCCAGCAGGATGATGCCCGCCTTGATGCGAGGCGTGTGCCCCGCGTGGTCCGCTCCCAGCACGTCGATGATCCGGTCGAAGCCCCGGTCGTACTTCTCCTTGTGGTACGCCAGATCCGCCGTCAGGTACACCGGCGTCCCGTCATGCCGCAGGATGACGCGGTCCTCGTCGTCCCCGTGCTGGCTCGTCGTCAGGAACGTGCCGCCCTTCTGGCGATCCGTGTACTGCGCCGCCTTGCTCTCCTCGCTGCGCACTTTCTCCGTGTCGCGCCGGGCCTCCGTCGCCTCGTACGTCACCCCGCGCTTCTTGTACTCCTCGGCGACCGCCTTCACCTTGCCCGCCGCGTGCAGCGAAGCCTCGCTGAAGAACACGTCGTGCTTGATGTTCGCCTTCTCCAGGCTCTCCTTGATGGACTTCAGGTTCTCCCGGACCGCCACCGCGATGGCCGGCTGCAACCACTCGGACTCCGGCGCCTTCAGGTACTTCTCGCCGATCTCCGCCTTCCACGTCTTCGCGATGTCGATGACGTACTCGGCCGGGTACTCACCCTCGACCAGCTCCACCTGCTCGCCGAAGAGCTGCCGGTAGCGCTTGTGCACCGTGCGCCCCAGCGTCAACACCTGGTTGCCGTAGTCGTTGATGTAGAACTCGCGCGTCACCTCGTGCCCGGCCGCCTCCAGCAGCCGCGACACCGCGTCGCCCATGAACGCCCCGCGCGCATGGCCGATGTGCACCGGCCCCGTGGGGTTCGCCGACACGAACTCCACCATGACGCGCTTGCCCGTCGACTTCGGCGCCCGCCGCCCGAACGCGTCCCCCACGCTCAGCACGTCGCGCGCCACCTGCTGGATGACCTGCTCCTTCAACGTGAAGTTCAGGAAGCCCGGGCCCGCCACCTCCACCTTGGCGACGATGCCCTCCTTGTCCACCAGCCCCTTCACGATGGCGTTGGCGATGTCGCGGGGCGGCTTGCCCTCAGGCTTGTTCAACAGCATCGCCACGTTGACCGCCCAGTCTCCGTGGGCCGCGTTCTTCGGGGGCTCCACGCTGTAGGCGGGCTTCTGCTCCAGCTTGAGCGTGCCGGCTGCCTTCAACGCCGCGAGCGTTTCATCGATGACTGCGAAAACCTTTTGCCGCATGGGGACGTCTTTCTCCATTAACCGGGCTTGAGGGCTGCGCAATCTAGGCAGAATCCGCCCCGGCTTCACGGCTTCCTTGCGCCCTCTGATAGGTGTCGTACCCCAGGTGGCTTGACTGACGCATCTGGTCTCCTCATTGTGCCGCGCCTCATGCCCGTCCTGCGTGGTGCCGTCACCTTCTCACGCTTCCTCGTCGAGCCTGCCGAGGGAGCTCCCGCGGACCTCAAGCGCTCGCTGTCTCGCGCGCTCAAGGCCCGAGCCTTCGCCCCCATCGAACGCCGCTCCGAGGAAGAGCGGGCCGCCGGTTTCGTCGAGCTGGAGAACCACGACGCCTCCGAGTTCAACGCCGGCAGCCTCTTCTATGGTGAGTACGCCCTCTTCGCGTGGCGCATCGACGCCATCAAGATCCCCAGCCCCGTGCTCCGCGCCGAGCTCGACAAGTGGTCCGCCGCCTTCGAGAAGGAGAAGGGCCGCGCTCCCAGCCGCGGCGAGAAGGCCGAGAGCAAGGGCTCCATCCGGCAGATGCTTCGCAACCGCGCCGTGCCCATCACCAAGGTGCATGACGTGAGCTGGAACCTGAAGTCCCAGCAGCTGCAGATCTGGGCCGCCTCGCGCAAGGCCGTGGAGGAGGTGCTCAACGGCATCGAGGCGGCCTTCAAGGTGAAGCTCACTCCGCTCATTCCCGCCACTGCGGCGGCGCGCATGGGCATCGAGGAATCGGCCCTGGGGCCGACCGCGGAGTTGATTGGAGTCGAGCTGGCCGCTGAGTTGCCGGTGGAGGTGCGTCATGGGGAAGCGTGAGCAGGCCCGCGAGGAAGCGGCCTTCATGCGAGGTGATGTCGGCGTCGACGGCGCCGCCACCGAGGAGAAGAAGGACACGGCCGAAGTCGAGCGCGACAAAGCCCGCGAGGCACTCCTTCGCGGCAAGGCGTATCTCGGACGCGAGTTCCTCACGTGGTTGCTGTGGCGCTCGGAGGCGGGCGAGCCGCTCGTCCAGTTCGAGAAGGCCGGAGTCACCGTCCTCTTCATCGGGCGCGTGGTCCTCAAGGGCGTGAGCGGAGATGTCACCGAGTTGTCCGCTCGCGGCTCCCTGGCGCCGTACTCCGAGCAGGTGAAGCACTCGCTGGATCGCGGCCTGCTCGTCCATCAGGCGCGCCTGCTGCTCACCCATGCCGAGAAGGCCTATGAGGCCACGCTGGACGCCGAGTTCCTCGACATCCGCGCCGCCAAGCTCCCCGCCCTCATGAGCGAGGAGGAGGACTCCCAGCTCGGTGAGCGGCTCTATCTGGCCGAGCAACTCTCCAACATGGTTCACACCTTGGTGGAGGCCTTCATCACCGTGCGTGCGGGTCGCGCCTGGAGCAAGCAGGTGGTGCCCGCCATGAAGGAGTGGATGCGCGGCGAGGAAGGCACTCGCAAGCAGACCGTCATGCAGCGCGCCGCCAGCGCCCGCAAGCGGTAGGCGCATCGGTGCTCCTGCCGTTCAGCGTTGCAGAGGCTCACACCTGTGGAGCCCTGCGACGGATGACCTGCAATCTCGGAAAAAGCCGGTAGATGCTGGAGTCTCCATTCAGGGGGCTCCGGTAAAAATGACGGTGCCCTCGCACCCCGCACTCCGCCCCTCTCCGCTGCTTCGAGGGGTTCGAGCGTCGGGTAGGCGACTCCAGCCCTCTGCACGAACGTTGCAGTGATCCGCTCCCGTATGTCGGCGGCGGCGGATTCACGTGGGGGGGTGGCGTTGATGGGGTGCGTTCACTGCCAGGCAGTTCATCCCGCCGGGAGTGCATGCCCGGCGTTCTCCGGTGCTTCCGCGATGGACGAGGTCAACTCACTCGTAGGCCAGCGGCACGGTCCCCTCATCTTCGAGCGACTGCTCGGGCTGGGGGCCGTGGGTGCTGTCTACCTGACGATGCACCCGCCGACGGGGGCCCGCTTCACCGTGAAGGTGCTGCACCCGCCCCTGGCCGCGAGCTCCATGGTGCGCACCCGCTTCTATGTGGAGGCCCAGGCGGCCAGCCGCGTCATCCACCGCAACGTCGCTCGCGTGCTCGATGCGCGGCCGGGCCCCGGCGGCCAGCCCTGCGTCCTCATGGAGTACGTCGAGGGTGATCCCCTGTCGACGCTGCCGCTGCCCATGCCTCCCGCGGAGGCCACGGCCCTGCTCATCCAGGTGCTCGAGGGCCTCGAGGCCGCGCACGCTCGCGGCGTGGTGCACTGCGATCTCAAGCCGGACAACATCGTCATCACCCGGGACAAGCAGGGTCAGCGCCTGGCGAAGGTGCTCGACTTCGGCATGGCCAGCGTCCTGTCCGCCTGCTTCTCCCCAGAGGAGCTCGCGGCCGGTGTGTCCCTGGGTTCGCCCTCGTATATGGCTCCGGAGCAGTGGGAGACCACCGCCGCGGACACCCGCATGGATGTGTATGCGCTGGGTGTCATCGGCTACCGGCTCCTCACCGGGCGTCTGCCCTTCGGCCGTGGCCGGATGACCGAGGTGCTGCTCCACCAGCAGGAGCAGCGTCCGCCTGCTCCGCACACCTTGGACTCGCGCATCCCGCCGGTCCTCTCCATGGTGCTGATGCAGGCCATCGCCCGGCGGCCGGAGGAGCGCTTTCCCAGCGCTCGCGACTTCCAACTCGCGCTCATCGCGGCCCAGCGCCGCATTCCCCGGCCCACGATGACGTTGCAGGCCGTCGCGCCGCGCGTCGAGGGGCCCTCGGGCTTACAGGTGCGCGTGGGCGGGCTGGGCAGCCCGGAGCCTCGATCCGTTCGCGCCAGCGACGTCACCGCGGAGGGGCTCTTCATTGCCTTCGAGGGCGCTCCGCCGCCGCTCGCCGCGCGGCTGCCCCTGGAGCTCTCCTTCCAGGGCCGCTCGGTCATCTGCGCGGGGGATGTGGTTCGCCACGTCTCGCAGGACGAGGCGCTCGGATGGGGTGTCTCCGCCGGCTTCTTCGTCCACTTCACCGAGCCCTCGGAGGCGCTCAGCGCCCTGGTGGCCCAGGCTCGGGATGGCGCCAGCGAGCCGCTGCCGGATCCCGAGCTGGCGCAGCTCCTCGCGCGCACCGCCGCGCTGGGCAAGGATCCCTACGTCTTCCTCGGCCTGCCGCCCTCCGCGAGCTTCGATGAGGTGCGTCAGCGCTCCGAGGCCGCGTACCGCCGCGTGGAGACCTTCTGGGGGCGCACGATTCCCCAGAGCCAGCGCCGCGATCTAGAGATGCTGCGCGCCCGGGTGGAGGCCGCGCGGCGCACGCTGGGAGATCCCCTCACTCGCGCGGGCTATGACGCCAGCAAGGGCAACGCCCACGGCATCGCCCGGTGCATCGCCGCGGGGCTCACGGAGCAGGCGGTGGACCCGATGCGCCGGGCCTACCTCTCCGCCCGACCGGGGGCCGAGGCCCGCGCGCATGCATTCTTCGTCCAGGCTCGGAACCTGGAGGCGCAGCACTCGCTGAAGGCGGCGCTCGATTGCTATGCCCAGGCGCTCGCGCTGGACCCGCTCAACATTGCCGGGCAGCGCCACTACTGGGCACTCCAGCGGCGCATGCGCCCGATGACGATGTCGCTCCCGGCGATTGCCCGGTAGCTACTCCCACGTCACCTCGTACTCGCTGTCGAGCAGCCCCAGGGAGCGCGATCGCACCTGGGGCTTCTTGACGCGCAGGGCCTCGAGCACCGCCAGCAGCACGCCCTCGGAGTGGTAGAGCGGAAAGAAGTCCCGCGTATAGGTGACGATGACGCACTTGTCTCCCTTGGGCGTCACCCGCCGATCGCCAAAGCTCACCGCCGCGCGGTAGGCCTGCGAGATGCTCCCGAGCAACCGCTGGGGCGAGCCGCCCGCGAGCACCATCAATGTCTTGCCGGCCATGGAGTGCAGGAAGTCCCGCGAGGTGTAGATGCCCAGTTGGCGCGCGGTCTCCTCCGGGTTGCCGAGGCTGGGCGCGAGCACCTGCGACGCGGCGACGCAGAGCCGGAGGAAGTCCCGGGCCGGGTAGCTGGAGAAGCTGATGAAGCTCCGCTCGAAGCGGATGTCTCCGAGCAGGGCCCGGCACTGGCCCAGGGCTGGCTCGCCTCCGTACGTCTTCACCAGGGACAGGATTCCGTTGAAGAACATCCCCCGCACGGTGTCCTCGGACGTTGGCAGGGGCACGTACCGCGCATAGGCGGACTCCCTTCCCAGGCCCCCAGAAGACGTCACCGGTGCATTCGGATGGTTCATCGCGACTCCCCGTAGGGCATTGCTACGGAGGGAGCCTACCCCCAGGGTTGGGCCAGGTCTTCCCTTTTCGTGGACCCAGACGGTCAGTGTATTCGCGCGCTTGCCTCCCTGGATGGGGTGCACTCACCGTCCCAGCGGGAGCTCCTGGAGGCGTACGAGCCCTCAGCCCGGGTGACTGCCCGGACGGGCCACTCGATCCAGGGAGCGGGCGCTCGGGGGCAGGCCTCCAGGCGCGTGAAGCGCTTACCCCTCCGTCCCCGCTTGTGTAGAGTCCGCCGCCCTCTGGTGTTACCCCTCCCGTTCGGTAGGGAGAGGGTGAGGGTTCATCCCATGAATACGCACATCTTTCGCGAATACGACATCCGTGGCCTGGTCGATAAGGATCTCACCGTCGAGGTAGTGGAGCTGCTCGGCAAGGGCCTGGGCACCATCATCCGCCGCCAGCACGGGCGCACCATCGTCGTGGGCCGTGACTGCCGCGAGTCCTCCACCCGCTTCCGGGAGGCGCTGGCCAAGGGTTTGACTTCCACGGGCCTGCACGTGCTGGACGTGGGGGTGGTGCCCACGCCGCTGACGTACTTCGCGGCCAACACCCTGCCGGTGGACGGCCTGGCGATGATCACCGGCAGCCACAACCCGCCCGAGTACAACGGCTTCAAGATCGGCGCGGGGAAGACGACGTTCCACGGCCCGGAGATCCAGGAGCTGCGCAGGCTCATCGAGGCGCGCGACTTCGAGAAGAGCGACAAGCCGGGCACGGTGACGCCCTTCGACATCATCACCCCGTACAACCACTTCATCCGGCAGACGGTCAAAGTCGGCCGCAAGGGGATGCGCATCGTCATCGACGCGGGCAACGGCACGGGCGGCGCGGTGGCGGTGCCGCTGTTCGAGTCCATGGGCTTCGACGTGGTGCCGCTCTTCTGCGAGATGGACGCCACCTTCCCCAACCACCACCCGGACCCCACGGTGGTGGAGAACCTCGAGGACCTCATCGAGGCCGTGAAGCGCGAGAAGGCCGAGGTGGGCATCGCCTATGACGGCGACAGCGACCGCATCGGCGTCATCGACGACAAGGGCAACATCCTCTGGGGTGACCAGCTCATGGTCCTCTTCAGCCGCTACGTGCTGAAGGAGAGCCCCGGCGCCGCCATCGTCGGCGAGGTGAAGTGCAGCTACACCCTCTATGACGACATCGCCAAGAACGGCGGCAAGCCGGTGATGTGGAAGGCGGGCCACTCGCTCATCAAGGCGAAGATGAAGGAGACCCACGCCGAGCTGGCCGGAGAGATGAGCGGCCACATCTTCTTCAAGAACCGCTACTTCGGCTTCGATGACGCCGTGTACTCCTCGGCCCGGCTGCTGGAGATCCTCACCCACGAGCCGCGCAAGCTGTCGGAGCTGCTCTCGGACGTGCCGAAGACGTACGCCTCGCCCGAGCTGCGCGTGGACACCAAGGAGGAGAAGAAGTTCGAGCTGGTGAAGCGCGCCACCGAGACGCTGCGTGCCGCGGGGCACAAGATCATCGATGTGGACGGCGTGCGCGTCACCTTCCCGGACGGGTGGGGGCTCATTCGCGCCTCCAACACCCAGCCCATCCTCGTGCTGCGCTTCGAGGCCAGCACTCCGGAGCGGCTCAAGGAGATCCAGCAGCTCATCGACGGCACCGTCGAGAAGGTGAAGCGTGAGGTTGGCGGGTAGAGGAGTATAAGGAGCACAGGAGAGCGCACTGATGCCGACGCTGGGAATCGACCTGGGCGGGACCAACGCCCGAGCCGCCGTGGTGGACGAGCAGGGCCGCATCCTGGCCTCGTCGAAGGTGGCACTCACCGAGCGCAGCCCCGCCGCCGTGGTGGAAGTCATCGCCGAGGCCGCCGCCGCCGCCGTGACCGCGGGCGGTGGAATGAGGGTCCGAGGCTGCGGCGTTGGAGCCGCCGGGCAGATCCACCGGGACTCGGGCGTCATCGCCGTGGCGCCGAACCTGGGCTGGCGCAACGTGGCGCTGGGCGCGCTGCTGTCGGAGCGGCTCGGGCAGCCGGTGCGCGTGGTGAATGACCTGGCCGCCGCGGCCTGGGGCGAGCTGAACGCCGGAGCGGGGCGAGGCGCCACGGACGTGTATGTCGTCTTCGTGGGCTCGGGCGTGGGCAGCTGCATCATCGCCAACAGCCAGTTGGTGCGCGGCTCCGGAGGCGTGGCCGGAGAGCTGGGCCACACCAAGGTGATTCCCAACGGCCGGCGCTGCGGCTGCGGCGAGCTGGGGTGCCTGGAGGCCTACGCGGGTGGGCACAACCTCATCGCCCAGTGCCGCGAGGTGGTCGCGGCCGGCCGCTCGCCCATCATGGCCGAGCTGACCGGGGGCGACCCGTCGCTGCTCACGCCCCTGGTGCTGGAGAAGGCGGCGGAGGCGGGAGATCCGGCCGCTCGGGAGATCCACGAGCGGGCCGGGCGGATGCTGGGCATGGCCATCGCCAACATGGTGACGGTGCTCAACCCGGCGCGGCTGATCATTGGAGGGGGCGTGCTCATGCACTGCCCCGGCATCCGCCGCTATGTGGTGGAGGGCGTGCAGGCATTGGCCTCCAATACCTCTCGGGAAGGGCTGCTCATCGCCGAGGCCGAGCTGGGCGATGACAGCGGCATCATCGGCGCGGCCATGTTGGCGCTCTAATGTTGGCTGTCTGACGTGGGGTCGGAGAGACCCGGCCCTAGAAATCCACGCCGAAGATGGGATGCCTCCGCTACGCTGAGGTGGCGCTCTGTTCCAGCGTCACGCTCCCGAGGTCGCCCATGCCCTTCGAATGGAAGCTGGCCAGTCTCGATGAACTCAAGGCCCTGTTGCTGGACACTCCGCTCCAGGACTCGCAGATCCGCGTCAATCTCGCCACGATCAAGGTGCAGCAGCCCATCAGCCTGGGGCTCGAGGCGCTCTCCTTCGTCGTGGATGGAGGCGCGGAGACGGCCATCGAGGCCTTCAATGCGCCCGGGGATGTGGACGCGGATGGCGTCATTGGAGACAAGCCCGCGCAGGAGGACGTGTCCAAGCTGAGCCCGCCGCTGGTGCTCGGGCAGGACGCGTGGCTGAAGTACGGGGTGCGGGTCCGAGCCAAGGCCCAGGCCGGGGTGAACATGCCCTTCCTGTCCGGTTCGGCCAGCGGAGAGGTGAGCCTGTACGTGGCCGACTACCACGTGCACTCGCTGACCGAGAGCCTGCGCGACGCCCTCAACAAGGACACGAAGAACCTGCGGCTGCCGCTGGTGCTCGACCACGTGCTGAAGCTCCAGCCGAAGGAGGCGCTCAGCTTCCAGGCCCGCACGCGCCTGGAGACGTCCCTGTCCCTGTCGTGGGCGGATGTCTTCACCTCCAACCTCAACGCCCTGAGCCGCCTGCTGCCAGCGGGCACGCTCCTGGCGCTGAAGACGTCCGTGGGGGCCTCCGTCTCCGGCTCGGTCTCCGTGGCGGACGACTTCATCCTCACCTTCTCGCGCGAGCAGGCGGGCTCGGTGGTGGTCTCCGTGCAGAAGGGCGCCGTGCGAAGCGCGAAGCTCGCGGCGCAGATCGGCGTCACCGTGGAGGCCGCCAGCGCGGACGTGATGGGCGCGGTGCTGGATGCGCTCGTGGGGTTGCCCGGTCTCTCCCACTTCGAGGCGCTGATCGACAAGCTGTCCACCACGCCGCTCAATGATGAGGAGAAGAAGCTGCTGCGGCTGGCGCTCGACCGGCTCGGCCTGACGGACTACGAGGCCGACGCCTCCGCGCTCAAGCGGGCCTGGGAGGACCAGAAGGCCCGAGCCAAGCAGGCGCTGACGACGCTGGCCGCGGAGAAGATCTCCGCGGGCTTCCAGTACGAGTACTCCCGGCTCTCGGATGAGCAGACGCTGATGCGGATGGTGCTGACCGACGAGCAGCTCAAGGGCGTTCACACCTCGCTCGTCCTGGGACGGATGTCGCAGGTGCTCAAGCAGGTGGACCCGAGCGTGATGCGCAGCTACTTCCAGCAGGCTTCGCGGACGCTGAGCGAGGCGTGGGGGTTCACGCTGGGCTTCTCGAAGTGGCAGATGCTCCACAGCCAGGGCCAGAAGAAGCTGCAGCGCGTGACGCAGTTCGGCTCGCCGGACTCCGTCCACGGCCCTCGGAAGTACGCCTACGTGGGCGTGCGCAGCTACGAGGGAGGCTTCTTCCAGGATCGGGGCGGCTGGTCCGTGGACTTCAAGTGCGACATGGGCGAGTTCAAGTCCGAGCCGAGCGTCCGGGACTTCAACTTCGGGCTCTACCTGCTGCTGCGCCGGAGCGGGAAGATGTCGGAGACGTCGCTGCGCCAGGCCATCGACGAGGCCATCGTCTGGCACGTGCTGGATGACGCGGACGAGGAGCAGGTGCTCCAGCAGATCCAGGCCGCGGCCAAGGGCGGCCCCGTGGAGCTGCGGCTCGAGGTGAAGCTGGCCGACCCGATCTTCCGGGAGCTCACGTCCCTGGTGGCGTTTGGCCAGCCCGAGTTCTTCGCCAAGGCGCTGGCGCGCTCGATGCCCTGGGACACCAGCCGGGCGCGTTCCGCTCCGGAGTTCCGCCAGGGCGTGTACGCGCCGCTGTGGATGGCCTACCTGACGGAGAAGGCCAAGGACTGGACGCCGCCTCGGGCCGCGCAGCGCGCCGCGGCGTGGCTCAAGCAGGACAAGATCGCCAAGGGCACGGCCGGAGAGGTGGCCTTCTGGGAGGGGACGGGGAGGCCCAACACCTTCGCGGACGTGCTGGACAAGAACTCGCGCCTGGCGGACGTGGGCGGGATGTACGGCGGCACGTACGTGCGGTGGCAGCGGCTGGTGTCCGGCATGGCACGTCTGAAGGACGGGCTGCTGACGGGCGCGGATCCCACCTTGATCGACGACGTGTTCTCGGACCTGGAGGAACTCTGGCGCGTCTCGTTCCACGTGAAAGCGTTTGGCGCGATGCTGCTGGACCTGTCCACGAAGAGCGTCCAGGGCCTCAAGGCCGTGGAGCGCACGTTCACGGTGGTGACGGGCTCGGGTGACCAGCAGTCACAGTTGCTGTTCAGCGCCTCGCGGGCGGAGTGAGTTTTTCGCTCCCAGACATCGAGAAAACCGAAGCATTGGGTGAAGTGTGACCCATTGAACAAAGGTTGAGTGCTGGGGTGGGGACGCGACGCGTCACGTCATGCCGCGCTGCGCCAAAGGCTTGCAAACGTTGAATTCCTGCCGCCAAAGGCTTGCGATAGCGCACGCGTGGCGACAGGATGCGCGCCCGTTTTCCAACCAACCTTCACCCTGTACGAGAGGGAGGACGAGTGAATACCCGTTCTTCGATGACTCGCCTCGGCGCCGCTTCGGTGCTGACTGCAGTGATGCTTCTGACAAGCGCTTGCAAGAAGGAGAACAAGGAAGCGGGTGGAGAGACCGCGGCCCCTGGCACGGCGACGGCTCCCGCTGCGGAGAAGAAGCCGGCGGCGGGTGCGAAGATCGCCCTGCTGCTGCCCGAGTCCAAGACGGCTCGCTACGAGTCCCACGACCGGCCGCACTTCGAGCGCAAGGTGAAGGAGCTCTGTTCCGAGTGCGAGGTCATCTATAGCAACGCGGATCAGGACGCCTCCAAGCAACAGAACCAGGCCGAGGCGGCCCTCACCAACGGCGCCCAGGTGCTGGTGCTGGATCCGGTGGACTCGGCCTCGGCGGCCGCCATCGTCACGCGCGCCAAGCAGTCGAAGATCCCCGTGGTCAGCTATGACCGCCTGATCACCGGCGCGGACGTGGACTACTACATCTCGTTCGACAACGAGCAGGTCGGCAAGCTGCAGGGCACCGCGCTCGTGGACAAGCTCAAGGCGGACGGCAAGGCCGCCGGCACCATCGTGGTGATCAACGGCGCGCCCACCGACAACAACGCCAAGCTGTTCAAGGCCGGCGCGCACAGCATCATCGACGGCAGCGGCCTGAAGATCGGCGCCGAGTACGACACGCCGGACTGGAGCCCGGACAAGGCCCAGCAGCAGATGGAGCAGGCCATCACCGCGATCGGCAAGGACAAGATCGCCGGCGTGTACTGCGCCAATGACGGCACGGCCGGTGGCGCCATCGCCGCGATGAAGGCCGCGGGCGTCAAGCCGCTGCCTCCCGTGACGGGCCAGGACGCGGAGCTGGCCGGCATCCAGCGCATCATCGCCGGCGAGCAGTTCATGACCGTGTACAAGGCCATCAAGCCCGAGGCCGAGACGGCCGCCGAGCTCGCGGTGGCGCTGGCGCGTGGGCAGCCCGCTCCGGCTGGCAAGGTCAACGGCAAGGTGAACAACGGCCAGAAGGACGTTCCCTCCATCCTGCTCACCCCGGTGTCGGTGACGAAGGACAACGTCAAGAGCACCGTCGTCGCCGACGGCTTCTGGAAGGCCGAAGAGATCTGCGCGGGCGACTACAAGGAAGCCTGCGCTACGGCTCAGCTCCAGTAGCTCCAACCCTCGGAGAGATTGATGTCCGCGACCCCGCTGCTGGCGCTTCGAGGAATCTCCAAGCGCTTCGGCGCCGTGCAGGCGCTCACCTCGGTGGACTTCGAGGTTCACGCCGGTGAAGTGGTCGCCCTGGTGGGCGACAACGGCGCAGGAAAGTCCACGCTGATCAAGGTGATCTCGGGCATCAATCCCATCGATGAGGGCCAGGTCCTCTTCGACGGGCGTCCCGTGTCCCTGACGGGCCCCCAGGCCTCGACGGCACTCGGAATCGCCACCGTCTACCAGGACCTGGCGCTCTGCGACAATCTGGACGTCGTAGGCAACCTGTTCCTCGGGCGCGAGCTCCGGGGAGCAGGTGTGAAGAAGGCTCTGGGCTGGCTGGACGAAACGGCCATGGAGCAGCAGGCGTCGGATCTGCTCAAGCGGCTGAGCGTGAGCATCCCCAGCGTGCGCACGCAGGTGGCAGCGCTGTCAGGCGGTCAGCGCCAGTCCATCGCGGTGGCGCGAGCGATGATGGGCTCGCCCAAGGTGGTGCTCCTGGACGAGCCCACCGCGGCGCTCGGCGTGGCGCAGACCAAGCAGGTGTTGGACCTCATCCGCAGGCTGCGCGAGCAGGGCCTGGGGGTGGTGGTCATCAGCCACAACATGGTGGACGTGTTCTCCGTGTCGGACCGCATCATCGTGATGCGGCTCGGCAAGCGCGTCGCAACCTTTGACGTCAAGGACGTGAAGCAGGTGGATGTCGTGGCCGCCATCACCGGAGTGAAGAAGACCGAGGTCGCCGAGACGCTCCATACGGAGGCCCCATGAGCAGCGCCGCGCGTGAAACCGCTATCGATCCCCGGTTGATCCAGGATGCCCCCGGGCTGAAGGGCGCGTGGCAGGGCTTTCGCCGCCGCCTGTCTCAGGGGGAGCTGGGGAGTCTGCCCGTCATCGTCGGGCTGATCGTCATCTGGCTCATCTTCTACGTGGCCAACCCGCGGTTCCTCTCCGCGGTCAACCTCACCAACCTCATGCTGCAGATCGCGGCCATGGGGACGATCTCCGCGGGCATCGTGTTGGTGCTGCTCCTGGGAGAGATTGATTTGTCGGCGGGCGCCGTGAGCGGCCTGGCCGCTTCGGTGATGGCGATTCTCAACGTCAAGCACGGCTGGTCCCCGTGGGCCTCCATCGTCGCGGGCCTGGCCACGGGCGCGGCGATCGGCCTGTTCCACGGACTGTGGATCACGCGGCTCCGGGTGCCTTCGTTCGTGGTGACGCTGGCCGGTCTGCTCGGGTGGCAGGGCGCGCTGCTCTATGTGCTGGGCGGCACGGGCACCGTGAACCTGAACAACCAGGTGATCACCGGGCTCACCGGTACCTTCTTCGAGTCAGTCATCGCCTGGCCAGTGGCGATCCTGATCATCGCCATCTATGCGGCGACGGTGCTGGTGGACCGGTGGCGGCGGTCGGCGGCCGGGCTGCCCCTGCCGCACCTGCGAGCCACGGTGGCTCGGCTGGTGGTCATCTCCGGCGCGGTGCTGGTGTCCGTCGCCATCTTCACCCAGGACCGCGGGCTGCCGCTGGCGGCGCTCCTCTTCGCGGGATTCGTGGTGGCGCTGGAGTTGCTCATCAAACGCACGCGCTTCGGCCGTCACACCTTCGCGGTGGGCGGCAACGCCGAGGCGGCGAAGCGCTCCGGCATCCGCGTGGAGAACATCCGCGTGGCCATCTTCACGCTGGGGTCGACGATGGCGGCCGCGGGCGGCATCCTCGCGGCCTCTCGCCTGTTGGCGGTGAACCAGTCTTCGGGCAGCGGTGACGTGCTGCTCAATGCCATCGCGGCGGCGGTGATCGGCGGTACCAGCCTCTTCGGTGGACGGGGCTCGGCATGGTCTGCCATCCTGGGTGCGCTGGTGATTGGCTCCATCTCCAACGGCATGGACCTGTTGGCTCTGTCCTCGTCCGTGAAGTTCATGGTGACGGGAGCGGTGCTGCTCGTGGCGGCTTCCATCGACGCGTTGTCGCGGCGAGGCCGGCAGGCGGCGGGACGGGCCTGAACCCAGACGTCGAGGTGCTGGGCCCGGCCTGAATGGAGGCGGGATGACGACCGGAGTCCAACCTCTTCGGGTGGGCATCATCGGCGCGGGCTTCGCTCGCTCCACGCAGGTGCCCGCCTTCCGTGCGTGTGCCGGGGTGGAGGTGGTGTCCATCGCCAGCGCCCGGCTCGAGCGCGCCGAGCAGGTGGCGCGGGAGCTGGGCATTCCTCACGCCACCCGGGACTGGCGCGAGGTGGTGCGCCATCCAGACGTGCAGCTCGTCAGCATCGCTACGCCGCCTCACCTGCACCGCGAGATGGCGATTGCTGCGGTGCATGCTGGCAAGGCCGTGCTGTGCGAGAAGCCCACGTCGCTGGAGGCTGCTGAAGCGGAGGTCATGTGGATGGCCGCCGAGCAGCGCGGGGTGCTGGCGCTGGTGGACCATCAACTGCGCTTCCTTCCCTCGCGCCGGCGGATGCGGGAGATCATCCAGTCTGGCGAGCTGGGGACGATCCACCATGCGCGCGTGCGCTATCGCAGCGACAACCGCGCCGGGCCGGGCAGGCCCTGGGACTGGTGGTCAGATGTGGCGAAGGGCGGCGGGTTGCTCGGAGCGCTCGGCTCGCACGCGGTGGATGCGCTGCGCTTCCTTCTAGGCCGCGAACCGGTGGAGGTGTTGGGAGTGCTCGCGACGCAGGTGACGACGCGGCCGGATGCCGCGAACGGGCAGCCTCGGGTGGTGACTTCCGATGATGAAGTCCAGGCGTTGCTGGGCTTTGGCGGGGGGCTGACGGTGTCGATGAGCCTCTCCGCGGTGGAGCCGGGCAAGCCCATGCACGTGACGGAGGTGTTCGGGTCGCGAGGCGGGCTGCGCGTGGAAGGGCTGGAGTTGATGCGCGCCGAGGTGGGCGGCCGGAAGTGGGAACCGGTGCCGCTGCCCGCCGTGGAGCCGTTGCCCCAGGGGATGCCGGACAACGAGTGGGCCCACGGCTTCCGGCTGTACACCCAGGCCATCACCGAGGCGCTGCGCTCGGGGGCTCGAGCGATAGCCGGTGCCGCGAGCTTCGAGGACGGCTGGCGCAACCAGCGCGTGTTGGATGCCATCCGGCGCTCGCACTCGGAGCGGCGCTGGATCTCACTCGGCAAGCACTGAGCGCGGGCTCACGGCACTCCGGTCCGGACACCGCGCTGGGCTGCATCCGGGAGCGAGGGATCCTCGGGTTCGAAGACGATCTGGCACTTGTCCAGCTTCGTCCCGCACACGCGGTCGAGATCGCTCCGGGTGTCGCAGCCATAGCGATCCGTGCAGCTGTCCGGGAGGAAGGCCCAGACGAACTGGAGCACGGTGCCTCGGCGGCCCTCGGGCAGCGCGGCGAGGAAGTCCTCCCGGTAGGTGTCGAAGACTCGCGCCAGGTGGATGGTGTTTCCATCCAGCCGCACGTGACGCTTGTCACCGATGAAGCGGCGGGCCGCGTCGTTGAGCTGGGAGTCGAGGAAGGCGGGATCGAAGGGGGCGCCATCCAGTAGCGGTCCGCCGCGCGTGCCGTGGAAGAGGGCGAGGTGGATGCGCGGGTCGGCGAACTCCTTCTGGAGGATGCGGTGCTCCAGCGCCCAGAGCGTCAGCCGGTGGCCTCCCACGGGCCAGGAGCGGCCCCAGAAGAAGCGGCCCAACCACGGGTCGTGGACGCTCTCGAGGTAGGGATACCCGTCCACCAGCGCCTGCAGCACGAGCGCGTGGTAGGCGTTGAGCCAATAGGCCAGTGCCTCCTCGGGCTTCTCGAAGAGGTCGGGCCGGCTGTGTGGAGAGAAGGTGGCCAGCGAGCGCACGAAGGCATCCAGCTCCTGGCGCTCGCGGCCCAGGGCAGAGAAGTCCACGTCCCCGTCCGGTTTCACGTGGCGCAGCACGTGGGAGTAGCCGCTGTAGTGGAAGGGGAAGTCCCCGCTCGGCACGGAGGCTGGCAGAAGTCCATTCACGTAGAGCACGCCACTGACCGCGAGTACGGCGGGGAGCGTGAAGGCGAATAGGGCGAGCAGGAGCCGGCGGCGCCGGCTGGGAGCGGAAGGGACCACGGCGTGTGCAGTGTAGACCACAGGCGTGCCGGGGCGGGGTTCTTGCCATGCCGAGCAGGGCGGTATGTTGGCTCGCGAGGAGCCCATGCCGGATGGCACGAGCTGCTCGAGCGAGGAGGCGGTGACCATGGAGCTGCACCTGAGTTCCACCCTGCGGCTGAACAATGGCGTGGAGATTCCGCGCCTGGGGCTCGGAGTCTTCCGAGCGCCTCGAGGCGAGGAGACGCGCCAGGCGGTGTCCCAGGCGCTCGCCATGGGGTATCGGCACATCGACACGGCTCGTATCTACGGCAACGAGCGGGATGTGGGCGCCGCCGTCCGTGACAGCGGGATTTCTCGCAAGGAGATCTTCGTCACCACGAAGCTGTGGAACGATGATCAGGGCTACGAGTCCACCCTGCGTGCCTGTGAGCGGAGTTTGAAGGAGCTCGGGCTGGAGTACGTGGACCTGTACCTGGAGCACTGGCCGGTGTCCGGCAGGCGGTTGGACTCATGGCGGGCGATGGAGACGTTGCTGGCGGATGGGAAGTGCCGCGCCATCGGCGTGAGCAACTTCCAAGAGAACCACCTGGAGGAGTTGCTCCGCCACGCCAAGGTCGTTCCCGCCGTCAACCAGGTGGAGTTCAGCCCGTTCCTCTATCAGGTGGAGCTGCAGCGCTACTGCGAGGGGCACGGCATCGCGGTGGAGGCCTACAGCCCGCTGACGAAGGGCCAGCGACTCGGAGATTCAACGCTGGTCAAGGTGGCGCAGCGTCACTCGAGGACGCCGGCGCAGGTGCTCATTCGCTGGTGCCTGCAACGCGGGCTCATCGTCATTCCGAAGTCCGTGCGCAAGGAGCGCATCCACGAGAACGCGGACGTCTACGGCTTCGAGCTGTCCACGGAGGAGATGCAGGTGCTCGACGGGTTGAATGAGGACCTGCGCACCAGCTGGGACCCCACCGACGTACCGTAGACCCCCAGTCCCTTCAGGGCGCAGGCGTGGCGGGCGGAGTTCCCTCTCCCTGGGCCGTGCCTCCCTCCCTGTCGAGGTTGGGTGGAGGGAACACTCCCGCCGACTTGAGCAGCCGCAGCGCCGCCAGCGAGGCCTGGAGCTGCTCGGCCACGAACCCCACCTCGGCCGACGTGAGCGAGGTGTTCGCATCCGCCACCTCCAGATACGTGGCCACGCCCGCCCGGAAGCTGATGTCCGTCAGCCGTGCCGACTCGCGAGCCAGCTCCACGGCCTCCTGCGCCTTGGAGCGGTTGGCCAGGGCGCTCTCCAACTCCAACTGGTAGCGCGCCACCTCTTCGCGCGTGCGCGCCTCGGCCGACTGCCGCAGTGCCTCGGCCTCCGCCACCTTCGCCGATTGCTCGTGCAGGTTGGCCTCGCGCAGGCCGCCGTCCCACAGCGTCCACGAAGCCGCCAGCGTCACCAGCCACGAGGTGTTCTTCCCCGTGAAGCCCGCCGCGTTGCTCCACCGATACGCTCCGGACAACCCCACCGTTGGCAGGTAGCTCAGCCATGCCCCGCGGCGGTTGGTTCGCGCCAACTCCTCGTTCTCGCGCGAGGCCGCCACGTCTGGACGCTGCTCGAGCGCCTTCTCCGCCAGGTCTCCCTGCTGCGCCGGAAGCTGCGGCTCCGCGGGAGGCGCCAGCTCGAAGTTCGGATCCCGCTGCAGCAGCGTGGCCAACGCCAGCTTCGCGGCCGACAGCGCGTTGCGCGAGCGCAGCAGATCCTGCTCGGCGCGCGTCCGGTCCAACTGCGCGCGCAGCACCGCCACCCGCGTCACCGTGCCCGCCTGGAAGCGCGCCTGCGTGTCCTTCTCCCGCGCCTGGTTCAACTCCAGCAGCCGGGTCTGGGCTCGCAGCGCCGCCTCGGAGGCAGAGGCGCCGTAGTACGCCTGCGCCACCGCGAAGAGGATCTCCCGCCGCTGTGCCTCGATGTTGAGCTCGGCCAGGTGCTCGGCCTGCGTGGCCGCCTGGATGCCCGCCCACAGCTGCGGGACGATGAGCGCCTGACGCACCTCCGCCTGCGCGCCGAACTGGTTGAGTGGCTGGAGGGTGATGTCGAGCGCCTCCGCGTTGACGACCGCCAGGTTGGTGGGGCTGCCCGTCTCATCCGGCGGACCGCTGGTAGGCGCTCCCGTGTCGCGCACCACGCTGCGCAGCGGGAACAAGATGCGCGCCTCGTCCGAGTTGCGGGTATACGTGCCGCCGACGTTGACGGTGGGCAGGTAGCCGGCCCAGGCCTTGCGCGAGGCCTGCTCGGCTTGTTGCAGCCGAGCGCGCGCTGCCTTGAGGTCCAGGTTCTTGTGTTGGGCCTCGGCCAGCGCCTCGTCCAGCGTGAGCACCGGTCCTGCGGTCGTGACCGCGAGGGCCAGCGCCAGAAGGGGCGTCATACGGTTGTTCCTCCCATTGTCCTACACTGGGAACGAGCTTGTATCTCGCAATGGTTGAGGGAGTCAATTGTCGAGGTCGACCGAGTGAATTACGATGGGCGCATGAGCAGGACAGAAGCGGAGCGGATGGAGGCCCGTGCGAATCCAGATTGCGGGGGCATGGCGTCCCCCAGACTCGACGAGGACCTGGCGCGAGAGGCATGGGCGGCGCTCTTCGAACTCATTCAGGAGCGGATGCGGAACTTCCCCGCGTTGGCGGCCGAGTTCGAATTGTCGCCGGTGCAGGTGCACATGCTGCGGTCGCTCGGCAACGGGCCACAGCCGATGAGCATGATTGCCAGCTACCTGGGATGTGATGCCTCGAACGTGACGGGGCTGGTGGACCGGTTGGAGGGCCGAGGCCTGGTGGAGCGGCGCAGCGCCGACCATGACCGGCGGGTGAAGCTGCTGTGGCTGACCGAGGCGGGCGCGGAGGTGAGCCGGCGGCTGATTGAGCGGTTGGCGGAGCCTCCTGCGGCCATCTCGGCGCTGTGCGCGGCGGACCTGCGCTCGCTGAGAGACGTGATGAGGCGGGCCGTGGAGAAGCTGAAGGCCCAGCGGGCCGCGGCGGATAACACCCAGGCCGCACCTCTTGTGAAAGGTGGCAAGGAAGGCCCTCCGGGCACCTGAGGGGACGACGGCCGCGAGAGCCGTGGCCGTCGTCAGTCCAGCAGGAAGGTATAGGCGTACTTCATCTCGGTGGAGACGGCCTCGCCGCCCTTGATGGCGGGCTTGAAGCGGAAGCGCTTGATGGCGTCTCGCGCGGCCTCGTTCAGCCCGTAGCCCGGGCCGGAGATGATCTTCGCGGCCACCACCTTGCCCTCGGGATCGATGGTGATGGAGAGCGTGACGGTGCCCTCGATGCCGGCGCGCCGGGCCTCCTCGGGGTAGGGGATCTTCACCTCGGAGGCGACGGTGGGCTCGGAGTCCACCTGGTAGATGGGAGTGTACTTGGGCGCCGCGTACTCCTTCACCTCCGAGGGGGCCTTGGCCGTGCTGTCCACCTTGCCGTAGGCGGTGTTGCCCACGGGCGCGGCGAAACCACCGGCGGCGGTGGTGGAGGACATGGAGATGCCCACCACGAGCGGCACCGGCTTGGTGGGCTGCGGGGGCGGCTCGTTGGGCGGAGGTGGGGCCTGCTCCGGAGGCGGAGGAGGCGGCTTCTCGGCCTGAGCCACCTTCACGGGAGGCGGCTTGGGCGGGGGCTTCGCCTTGGGAGGCTCGGGAGGCTTGGGCTCCTCCTTGGGCGGAGGCGGTGGCGGTGGCTTTTGCACCTCCACCATGACGAGCTCCACCGGCTTCTGCGCCGTGGGGATCTCGCGCGCCTTCATGCGGCTGAGCGCGAACAGGCCCACGCCGTGCAGCCCCAGCGAGACGAGCACGAAGACGAGGGCCCACTGCGAGGAGCGGCGAGGAGGCAGCGGGGTGTCGAGTATCGCCTGACTCATGATGCGGCGCCTCGCCTCAGGGACTCGCGGGAGCGGCCGCGGGAGCGGGAGCGGCGTCCTTCTGGATGTTGAGGGCGAACTTGGCGATGCCCTGGCCCTTCACCACGTCGATGAGGTGCATCACCCGGCCGTACGGAAGCGTCTGGTCCGCGCTGATGATGGCGCGGGTGTCCTTGTCCTTGGCCACGGCCTCGGACACCTTGCGGGACAGCTCGTCCTCGGGCACCTCGGTGCCGTCGAAGAAGATCTTGCCCTCCTTGTCGATGACGACGTTGACGAGGCCCTGCACCGTCTCTCCGCCATTGGCGGCGCGGGGCAGATCCACCTCGACCGTCTCGCGGACGATGAAGTTGGCCGTCACCATGAAGATGATGAGGAGCACCAGCACGATGTCCACCAGCGGTGTGACGTTGATGCCGGTGATCTCTTCGTCATTGTCCTGCTGAGCGCCGCCGGCCATGGCCTACCGCCCCTCGGTGGAGGCGGGGACCTTGCGGCCCTCGGCGCGCAGGCTGCCCACGAGCGCGAAGCCCAGCGCGTTGGTGCGGCTGGTGAGCGTCTTGAGCTGGCGGTTGAAGACGTTGAAGGCGACCACGGCGGGGATGGCCACGGCCAGACCCACGGCGGTGGCGACGAGCGCCTCGGAGATGCCGGCCATCACGGTCTGCTGGATGGCGGCGCCCTTGACGTTGGTGGCGCCCAGATCATGGAACGCCTTGATGATGCCGAGCACCGTGCCGAACAGTCCGATGAACGGGGCGTTGTTGCCCAGGGTGCCGAGGAAGGACAGGTAGCGCTCGTACTGGGGACGCTCGCGGGCCACGGTGGAGGCGATGACCTGCTCCACGGTGTCGGCGCCCTGGGAGGTGGAGGCGAGGCCCTCGCGGATGACGGCGGCCTCCATGCCCTTCTTGCCCTCGACGGCGGAGCGGACGCTGTCGAACTCGCCGCGAGCCAGCTTGAGGGCGAGGGCCTCGGAGTCATTGAGCCGGTGGGTGGCGAAGTAGACGGCGCGCTCGAGCATCAACGCGATGGAGAGCACGGAGAGGGAGACGAGCAGCCACAGCACCCACTCGGCGCTGGAGAGCGTGACGCTGAGCAGCTTGTGACTCAGCCAGCCGACCTCGGTCTGGCTGGCCTGGGCGAGGAGGAAGAGCGACGTCATGGAAGCCTGTGGATCAATGAGAGGGCACCAGCGAAACACCGGCCTGGCGTGAAAATGTCACGTGCTGGTTGTGTCACAGGGTCCATGAGGACCCTCGGCTCGACGGGAGCGCCGCATCCATTGTTCTCCGAGGGCGAAAAGTCAAATGAATCGGCAGGTTGGCGCTCGTTTCGGCCGTGCGGTGAGGAGGAGGTGGGCAGACGTGCGCCCCCTCTGAGCGAATCCACAGGCTGGCGGAGCGGGTTACCTGCTGCCCGCGCAGCTGCCTGCTCCGCAGCCGGACTCGGTGCCCTTCTCCGAAGTCGAGGCGCTCGGGGCGCCACCGCAGGAGCCCTCTCCACACGCGCTCTCGCTGCCCTTCTGCGGAGCCTTGGTGCTGCAGGATGCATCGCTGCCCTTGGTGCTGCAGGAGCCCTGGGAGCCCTTCTCCGTGCGGGTCTGTGCGGCGTGGTGCTGGGTGGCGCAGCCCGCTGCGAGCGAGCCGAGAGACAAGGTTCCGACGAGTGTTGCCAGCGCTTTGATATCCATCCGTGAAATCCTCCGAGACATCGAGTCAGTGCCTTGGAAGACAGATGACTTCGCGGATGTGACGGCGGTGCCTCAATTCTTGCGAGGAGGGCTGATCCGGAAGCGCTGATCATCCTTTCCGTTGCATGTGACCTGGACGAGTGCGAAGTCCTTGCCTACCGCCATGCACTTCCCGCTGAGTTCGTTGCGGAGCTCCCGATGGCCATCAGGGCCCCGGTCGCTCACGCGGAACACCTGGCAGGTGGCTCCATTGCACTGCTTCTGGATGATCTCGGCTCCGTCCTCGGTGCTTCCACCCTTGACGTCCACGCACAGCTTGTTGAGGGAAGAGACGATGTTGAACGTCTGATCCTCCGGCTTCCCTACCGGCTCGAGCGAGAAGTTCTGGCCGGGCAACGCCTGGTTGGGTGACAGCACGACCGCTGCGCCGTCCTTTCCCTCGGGGCCGCCGCCCAGGGTCAGCACCTGGGGGCTGTCTTTACGGGTGATGACGAGGGAGGTGGATTCAGCGCGTGCCGTGGTTCCGAATCCCAGGGCTACGACGGCGGCCACCGCCACGGACAGCATCCGATTCATGGTGTGTCTCCTTGGAGGAACAGCAGGGGAGGGCATCTCCAGGGGTTGGAGTGCCCAACTCCCCCCGTGTGATGGCTTCAAGAGCCGCCGCCCCCATGAAGCCAGCCGTGCAGCCAGGAGGGGAGCTGCTCTGGGGCCTGCTGCTCCCCCTCTGTCGCGGCCATGGCCTCAGAGGGCTGCCGCCCGGGAGTCTCGGATGGTTGCTCGACAGGCCGTCCCTGGTGGAAGAGTACCCGCTGGGTCAGCCTGCCCTCTTCGTAGAGTTCGAGCGGGCCCTCGGGCTCTCCTGCTGCCAGCACGTGCTTCACCAGGGGTTGGTCGTCCTGCCAGGCGTGCAGCTCGCCATCCAGCTTGCCCTCGTGGAAGGCGAACTTCATGCGCAGATGCCCCTGCTCATCCTGGAGCTCCGCTGGCCCTTGGAGTTGGCCCGCCTCGAACATGACTCTCTGCAGCACCTGTCCATCAGGGGCGTAGATGCTCATGGGGCCATGCAGCGTGCCTGCTCGCCAGTGCGACTCCTGGACGCGCCGTCCCTCCTCGTCATAGGTGGTGGCTGTGCCCTCCAGGCGACCCTCGTCGTCCAGGAAGAAGCGCTCGATCACACGGCCGCTGTCGTCCTGTTCGATGTGTTCCGTTGGCACCGGCGTGTCGCTCCCCGGGCCGTGGATGGCCCTCCTTTTATGGAGGCAGTGGGGTGGAGTTGTGAGGGAGCGAGGAGGCCTGGGGTTGGCTCACGGCGACTCAGGGCTCTTGGCGCGAAACGCCTGCCAGTCTGCCTGGGTCTGTGTCGCGTAGCTCTGAGCGAAGGTGGCCAGCTGTCGCGTCGCCTGCTGGGCGTCGTCTCCCACCCACTTTTCGAGCAGGGCCACCTGCTGGGGGGTGGCGCCATGGGCTCGTGCGAGCACTCGCGCAGCCTGCTCGAAGGCGGAGGCCAACTCCTTCTTCCCGTTGAGGGCATCATCTGCCAGCTTCGCCTTCTCGGGCTCTACTTCGCGCACGAGGAAGGCCCGGCCGCCCATTCGGGTGGCGCCCGTGAGCGGACTGGCAAACCCCCCGAGTTGCTTCTGCGCGTCTACCGCTGCGGATCCATTGGCGGGCACAGGCGGCTCCGCGATGCTGGGAGCCAGCAACTCCTTCAGCTCCAGCAGCACGGGAGGATCCTTCGGCCGGGCCGCCTCGACGAGTACGTAATAGCGCCCCAGCCCGTAGCTGCTGCCACCAGCATCCAGCCGTTGTGCCTGATCCAGCACCTTCAGTGGCCGAGCCACCGCCTGCGTGCCTCGCAGGCCTGCTTCATACGTCTCGAGCGCCGCCTTGAGATCCTTGCGAACCGAGGAAGGCACGGGCCGCAGTGTGTCCGTCTTCCGGAAGTGAGGCCCCTCCTTCTCATCGAGCCGGACGTACTTCTCCAGCAGCTTCTCGGACGAGGCGTCCCGCGCTTCGCCGATGAGGTCATCCACCTTGCCTTGGGCCTCCTTCTTCGTGAGGAAGGCGCCAGGGGAGGAGCCCTTCTCCGCCAGCCGATCGAGCTCACCGAAGTAGGCCTTTCCGAGCACCGAGACGAGTTCCGTTTGCTCCTTGGCGCTCAGTCCGGCCTCACGGGCCATGAGCACCGCGCTGGTGGCCAGCCGCGTCAGGTCCGCTTCGGGCGAGCCCAGCCCGGCCTGGTCGAAGTCATTGAGCCCCCACACCGTGCTGCCGTCAGGGCCCCGCAGGGTGCCGAAGTTCTGGATGTGGGTATCTCCTCCCACCAGGATGCGAGGGGCCGGGCGGTCCAGCAGCTGGGAGGCGGAGGCGTAGGGGCCGCGCAGGTCGTCGTGGAACAGGGCCGGCATCATCCGGAAGAAGGCCGAGACGTTCTCGCGCATGAGCGTCTCCTTCTCGCGCAGACGCTCCGGAGGCAGATCGAGCCGGGCCTCGAAGGAGGCGATGAAATTCACCGCTTGTTCAGGCGCTCGTTGCAGCCCCGAGGGGACGCGCTGGCGCTCGCTGGGAGAGATGGCAGGAGCGCTGCGAAGCCTCGCGTCGCGGGCAGGAGGGGTGAGGCTGGGGCGGAGACGCATGGTGGCGATCCTGCAACGCGCTCGGACGTGTCTGAGTTGAACACTGCGTGACAGTTCTTCTTTGAGGAAGAGAGGGCGTCACGCTGGTGTGACAATCCGCGCGCCGCCGCATGCTCCGGAACCCGTGGCCGACATGGCCGGAGCACGCGGCATCCCCGCGCCCAATGCGTCAGTGCCTCAGCTCTCCGGGAAGGCCGTCCAACCGTCCAGCCAGTTGACGTCGCCCACCGCGCCCCGGAAGGTCGCGCTGGTGTCGAAGAAGCCATCCCCAGGCGGCGTGCCGCCCACGAGGCTCGCGTCAGGCTTGAAGCTCGGCGCAGTGCCAGCCTTGTAGACGGCCTTGCTCAGCTTCGGATCCGCCATGGTGTTGCTGGCCTCGGCGTCCGGGCCGAACTTCGCCCACTCGCTGAAGTCGCTGCCGTCGGTGGCGGCGGACTTCACGAAGAAGTTGGTCGCGTCGTAAGCCACCTTGGTGGACCAGAAGGTGGTGTTCTTCACCGTGATGTTGCCCGAGTTGGCCTGCGCGATGGACTCGGACGCGGAGACGTCCAGGGCGAAGTCGTTGAAGTAGGCGACGATGCCGTTGTTGATGCTGCCCGCGGTGCCCGCGCGGAGGATGATCCCGCCCTGGGTCTGCGCCGCGTTGCCCTTGGGCTGATCCGAGCCCACGAGCGTCAGGTTCCACACCGTGGGGTTCGAGCGAGGCGTCGCGTTCGGAGAGGCCGCGCTGTTGTCCGCCTCGATGCCGTTATTGCCCACCAGCCGGTTCTGCTGGATCACCACGAACTGTGCCTTGCCCGTCCACCCCTGATCCCAGTCCAGGCCGTCATCGTCCGGCAGGGTGATGACGACGTGCTTGATGTTCACCGTCCCGCCAAACACCTCGACCCCGTCGTCCAGGCCCCGGTGGACCTGCACGTAGTCGATGGTCGTCGCGGTGCCGCAGCCACCCATCGTCAGGCCGTTCAGCTCGTTGTTGCCGCCCAGCCGGAAGCCAGCGAACTCGATGCGGGTGTACTTGATGGTGCCGCAGTTGTGCGCGGCGTCACTACCGCCGTATTGGGTGTCCGCGCTCTCCGGGTAGCCCTCGATGTTGTCCACGCCGCCCTGCACGTTGATGGGCGCCTTGCCCAGCAGAACGACGCCACCCCAGTTGCCCGCCTGGCGCGAGCCCGTGTCGACCACGCTGGTGAACACGATGGGCGCCGCCGCCGTGCCCTGCGCGTCGATCTTCGCGGAGGTGGTGATGGCCAGCGAGGTGTTGTAGCTGCCCTTGATGACCGTGCCCGCCTCGATCTTCAGCGTCGCGTCCTTCACGAACACATTCGCCTTGAGCAGGTAGGTGTGGTCCTTCGTCCAGGTGGTGTCGGAGGTGATGTTCTGGGAGACCTCACAGACATCCTGGCCCGCCTCGCACTTGTCGACGGTGGGAGGGGTGGGAGTCTCGTCCTTCTTCTCGTCATCGCCACAGGCAGCGAGCGCCGACAGCGCGCACACACAGGCCCAGATCCGCATCGATCTCATGATTGCTCCATTGGGTCGGGAATACTGCGGGGTGAAAGGGGCTCAGAACGGCGTCCACTCCATCTGCGCCGTGACGGTGACGCCCGGGTGGTAGTGGAACACTTCCTCGTCCATCTGCTGGAAGACGGTGGATTGGTTGAGCAGGTTGGCACCCGTCAGCTTCAGGCGAAGCTTCGACGAGAGCTTCTGGGTGAGTGACACGTCCACTCGGTGGAACGGCTGCTCGTAGGTGTCCGGCAGCCGGTTGAAACCCACCTCGGAGATCCGTCGGCCGAAGACGTTGTAGAGCAGAGAGAGCTCGGTGCCCCAGCCGTCCTGCGTATAGGTGACGTTCACGTTGGCCACGTAGGGGGATTGGCCCTGCAGCGGGCGGCGCTGGCTGGTGCTGACCTGTTGCTGGCTGCCCAGGCTCACGCGTGAGGAGATGAGGCTCAGGTTGGCGCCCACGCGCAGGGGGCTCAGCGCCTGGCTCAGGCGGCCCAGTGAGGCCCGCCCCTCCAACTCGAACCCCAGCGCATCCGCCCGCTCCGCGTTCCGGTAGCCCAGGTCGCCCTGGTTGGAGCTCACCACCACCTGCTCGATGGGATCCAGGAAGCGCTTGTAGAAGCCGCCCACGGAGAAGACCTCGTACTCGGTGGGGAACCACTCCCACCGAAGGTCCACATTGTGGATGCGCGAGGAGACCAGGTCCGGGTTCCCGCTCACGCTGCGGCGGCGGATGGCGTCGTAATAAAGGAAGGGGGCGACCTCCCGGAACTGGGGCCGCGCCACCGTGAAGCTGTAGCCGGTGCGAAGGTTCGCCTTCTCCGTCAGTGCGAAGACCGCGTTCATCGCGGGCAGCGGGTTGACGGTGGAGCGATCCGTGGACGCAGGCGGCTGCCCGTGGGCGAAGGGGCTGCCGGACTCCAGCTTCTGCGAGAAGGCCTCCAGCCTCACCCCCGCCGTTACGCGCAGGCGATTGGACAGCGGCATCTCCGCGTCCACGAAGCCGGCATAGAGAGCCTGCTGCCCATCGTAGCGGTCGGTGAGGAAGGTGCGCTCCTCGGCGAGGAACGCGGGGCCGATGTTCTCCGGCGAGAGCATCTCCTCTGCGGGCAGCCCCAGCAGGGCTGGGTCGTCACCGACAAACAGGAAGGCGAAGCGTCGAGCATCGAAGGAGCGCTTGGACAGCTGCGCCGCGCCGCCTACTTTGAACTCCAGCGGCCCCGCGGCGAAGCTCAAGGATGCGGTGGCGCCACCGCTGGTGTCCTCCAGGTGGGAGAAGAAGCGCTCCCCGCTGTTGGCCGCCTGGCGGAAGCGCCGCACCCCCTCATCCACCAGGTACAACAGGTCTCGGGTGTCGGGTTCCTCGGCGTTCGTCACGGACACGTTGCCCTGCCAGCGCAGCACGGTGGCGCCGTCCGAGCCGAAGCGGTGCGTGCCCCGAAGTTGGTTGAAGCTCAACATCCGCTCGGAGAACTTCAAGCGCGTGGAGTCGAACAAGGCGCCATCCGTGTCGGAGCTCCCTTGCAGCCACTGCGCGGAGTCCTCCGCCGAGCGGCTGAAGAGCGCCAGCACGCTCACATCGTTCATGGGATCCAGCTGGTAGCCGGCGTTGAACAGCGCTCCCATGTTCGTGCTCGTGGCGCCGTACTCGGAGCTGTATTGATCCTTGAGGTGCAGCTCCTCGCCGTCGATGCGGAACGTCTGGACGTCGGCGTTGGTCGACGAGGCACCCCGGGAGAACGTCGCGCTGGCGAGGTAGCCGAAGGCGCGTCCCTGGCTCCACTGGTGGGTGTTGCCCACGGACACGTTCAGGCTGCCGTTGGGCAGACCCCCGGTCTTGTTGCTGCTCCAGACGTTGTTGAAGCTCTCGCTCACCTTCTCGGCCTGGGGATCGCTCAGGGTGAGCGGCCTGTCGCTGGGGACGCTGTTGGGCAGCCCGCGACTGCCGTCGTCGATGCCCAGCAGGTCCAGGCTCCCGCCCTCATAGCTGCGGCGCGAGTGGAAGGTGGACTGGCTGTTGGCTCCCAGGGACAGTTTGATGTGAGCCTGGAACTCCGCGGGATAGGAGTTGGTTTCGATGCCGAGCACACCGCCCGCGAAGGCGCCGCCCAGCTCCGGCGAATAGGTCTTCTGCACCGTCAGCGTGGACAGGAGCGAGTTGGGGAACAGATCGAGCGGCGCCTGGTGCCCATCCGGGTCCGTGCTGGGGAGTGCCACCCCATTGACGGTGGTGGCGGCATAGCGCCCGCCCAGGCCACGCAGGTAGACGTTGCGGCCCACCACCGTGGCGGAAGTCACGCGCTTGACCGCGTCCCCCGCATTCGAATCTGGCGAGCGGGAGATCTGCTCGCTGCCGATCGAGTCCTGCACGGTGTTCGCCATCTTCCGCTGGAGCAGCAGGCCGCTCTCACTCTTGGTGTCCACCTTGCCGATGACCACCACCTCTTCGACGAACGAGCCCTCCACCGGCTTGAGCGCGAGATCGCGCTGCACGAAGCCCTGGGCGATCTTCACGCCCTTCACGTCCACGCCCTCGTACTGGTCGCACCAGAAGCGCACGTCATACGTGCCTGGCGGCAGCGGCAGCTCGTAGTTCCCCTCCAGGTCCGTTTCGACCAGCGTGTTGCCGCCGGCGATCACCGTCACCGGGCACACCAGCAGCGGCTCACCCGTCTTGGCGTCCTTGAGGTGCCCGCGAAGGCCCGAGGACTCCTGAGCCAGGGCAGTGCTGCTGACCGCGATGAGAACCGAAACCAGCGTGGAGCGACCCATGAGCCCTCGATCCGAGTGAGAGGGAGGAGCAGACGGGTCGTCTCTTTACGCGCCAATTTTGGCGATTCTGTCACTCTTTGTTGGAGGTGAAGGAGAGGTCTTGTAACGGCTGTGCTTCAAACGCGTCGTCATCCTCCACGACAGGGTTGCCGTCAGATCTTCACCCAGGCTTCACGGCGAGCCCGCGCGAATCTCGAAAGGATTGCTCGCAGGAGAGGCGTGGTTCCTCTCTCCTTTGGGGGCTCCGCGTCTGTCGGGGGATGGACGCGGAGCCTTTATCCCGTGGGCGGCATGGGCGGGAGCGGCGGCCCCGCCATCGGGAGCATGATCATCGGCCCCTGGATGATGAGGGGTGTCGCCTTGAGCGCGTGCATGAGCTTGACGTTGCTCATCATCGTCTGGGCGTCGACCATCATCATGAGGTCGGACTTGTGCCGAAGCAGCGTCCCCGCCGAACTCTCCAGGATGAGCCCCGCCTTCTGGGTGAGATTCATCCGCGCGGAGCTCTTCAGGGACATTCCCGCCTTCTGGGTGAAGTTCCTCCCAGCCTGGATGTTGATGGATCCCCGCACGTCCAGGGTGAGGTTGCCCTGTACCCGGAGCGTGTAGTTGCCCTGGATCTCCGTCTTGCTGTTGCGCTCCACGGAGACCTTCATGTCCCGGCGGGCGTGCAGGTAGAGCTCCTCCGCGCCCTTCTTGTCCTCGAAGCGCAGCTCATTGGGTTCTCCCGCGCCCGAGGCATCGCCGCGCAGGGTGCTCCGGGTCTGCGAGGCGGGCAGTGCGTAGGGCACCTTCTGCTCGGCGTTGTAGACGGAGCCGGTGATGATGGGCCGATCCGGATCTCCATCCAGGAAGGTGACGAGCACCTCCTGGCCCACGTGGGGCAGGAAGAAGTTCCCCCAGCCCTTGCCAGCCTGGCTCTGTGCCACCCGGATCCAGCACGAGCTGCGCTCATCCTTCTGGCCCTGGCGATCCCAGTGGAATTGAACCTTCACCCTGCCGAACTCATCCGTCCAGATCTCCTCGCCTTGCTTGCCCACCACCCGCGCGCTCTGCACGCCGTTGGCTACCGGCCGGGGCGTCACCCGGGGCGGACGGAAGGGCGTGGCCGTGGGGAAGGCTTCGAAGCTGTTGGTGTACCCCTCCACCGTGGCCGAGTGCGACACCCAGCGCAGCACGTACTCCGCGTTGATGTCCGAGCGCTCGTGCTCGGCGAGGGTGAAGCGGTAGCCGGGAATGAACCAGCGCACGTGGCTCTGGCCGCGCAGCTTCCGCGAGAGCGCCTCGTGGGCCTCCAGGCGGATGCGGCCGCGCTGCTCGCCCTGATCCTGGCGGGTGAAGGCCCCGGGATACTCGTACTGCTCGAGGCGTGGCTCCGGGCCACTCACTCGCGCCTGGAGTCGCGTCGACGGCGTCTCGAAGAAGTAGTCCCCCAGGGCATAGCGTCCAGGCACCACCTGCTGCTCCAACTCGCACCCGGTGACGGCATCCTCCGTCCTCGCCGCGTCCTGATGCCCCTGCACCCGAGCCACCCCTGGCCCTGGGCAGGGAACATGCGCCGCCGCGTCGTCCGCCAGCACCAGCGTGTGCCGGTCCTTCGTGTGCTCGAAGAAGTAGAAGATGCCCTCGTCCTCCATGAGCCGGGAGGCGAAGTCGAAGGCGGACTCCTGATGCTGCACGCAATACTCGCGCGGCGTGTAGCTGCGCCGCAGCGCCAGACGGAAGTCGGTGAAGCCCAGATCCCGGAAGAGCTGTTCGAGGATTTGCGGCACCGTCTGGCTCTGGAAGATGCGGCTGTCGCGGGTGAGGGTGAGCAGCCACAGCCAGGGGCGCAGCTCGGCGATGTACCGGGTGAAGTCCCCAAAGGTGCCGGCCTGGACGAAGCGGGTGATGACGCCGTGGAAGCACCGCTCGCTGCCGTCTCTCTGGGCCAGGGAGATGGCGGCGCCCTTGCCCACCACCCGCGAGAAGTCCACGTCGAGCCGCTCGGAGTGCAGCTCCAGCGTGAAGTGGAAGGGCTGGGAGAGGGCCTCCTCGCCCTGGAAGCCGTGCAGCAGCAGCACGTCCTTGCCCAGGGGCGTGGTGACAGAGAGGTAGACCTGGTCCTGCGTGAATCCCGATCTCATGTTCCCTCCTGTGTCGCGGACATGTGACGGGGCGAGAGCGCCACCGCCTGTGTTCCCTGGCGGCCGGGCCTGGCGCTGAGCCAGGACGTCCACCCCAGGCGGGAGCCGCTCGAAGCGCCCAGGGGTTGCTCGGGGATCTCAGAGGTGCGCACGGACAGCACCAGGCTCACCTCCGGACTCGGGCCTATCGCGAAGCGCGTGAGCGAGCGCAAGGTGCCCAGTCCTCGGCCTCCGGGCAGCAGGTCCACATAACGGCGCCAGGAGAGCGGGCCCAGCTCCAACTCCACTCCTGCCTGCTCCAGCCATGCGCGCGTGCCGAGCACCGCGCCTCGGCCGAGTCGCTGGTTGCGTCCCGTGAGGCCCACGTGCGTCCTCTGATCGTCTTCGAGCTTCAGCCAGGCACCTCGTGGCGCCCGCGGCTTCACGCCCACTCCCAGCGCGTCCGAGAGCAGGGCCCGCAGCGCCTCCAGGGACACGGGCCGATGGGCGAGCAGTCCCGCGTATCGCAGCAGCACTCGATCCTCTACCTCCAACCGTCCGCGCGTGCCCCGCGTTCCCAGACCCATCCAGGCGTACAGGTAACGGGCCACGGCGTGGGAGTCGGGCGGGCCCGGCTCCAGCCACGCGCGGCGCCGTACACGCCCCTGGTAGAGCAGGGAGAGCAGCCGGTGGTGGAAGATGTCAAGGAAGTCGCGCAGCCCCGTGTCACCGGCGCGAGTCCGATCCCGGAGCTGTTGCGCGAAAGGCCTCGGCAGCGGTCCCTGCACCCCACCCAACCCGAGGAAGGCCGCAGTCAGCTCCGGGGCCTCTCCGGGTCTCGTGGGCGGCTTCACCTGGACGATGTCGCTGGGGGGAAAGGCCATGTCCCCCGAGGCGCGCAGCCGCACCGGCTCCCGAGGATGGAGCAGGCGCAGCAGGCGCATCGCCTGGAAGAAGTCGAACCGGTGGCCGGACTCGAAGAGCTGTTGCGCTACACCAGCGGAGCGTCGCCGGCCATGGGGGGCCATCGCTTCCATATATCCTCCCGCTGCTCGCTCCTCGCGACGAGCTGGGTGAAGGAATCCACCGGGGCGTACAGGCCAAGGAAGTGGTGGAGCACCGCCGCGAGCAGCAGCGCACTGCCGCCCACGTAGAGGGACTCATCGAAGGTGAGGGTGATTTCCAGGCCACGGCAGAAGCCGCGCCACGCGTCCCAGCCGCGTTGACGGACC
The DNA here is from genome assembly GCF_020103695.1 of Hyalangium versicolor. Classification (GTDB taxonomy): domain Bacteria; phylum Myxococcota; class Myxococcia; order Myxococcales; family Myxococcaceae; genus Hyalangium; species Hyalangium versicolor. The sequence goes on along the minus strand of NZ_JAHXBF010000002.1, from coordinate 415,956 downwards.
ACCGGGCGGCATTCCAGCCCCGTCAGCCCCTGGAGCTGTTGTTCGCACGCCTGACCTCCGGAGACGTCATGCAGCCGCAACAGCTCCTCGAGCGCCTCCAGCGCCTGGGGACCGCTGGTGAGAGAGAGGTGGTTCAGCGACAGCAACGAGACGAGCTGCCAGAGCATGGGGCCACGGTCCGGAGGCGTGCGTGGCGGAGTGGGGCGGCGCAGGCAGCGGATGGCGCCCACGGGGACGCGTTCCTCCACCTGGAGCACCGCGCCAGGACCGAGCTGCACGGGCAGCTCTCCATTGGTGCACAGCGTGTGTACCTGCAGTGTCTGCTCCGCGGGCAGATGGGGATCCAGCTCCAGGTCCACGAAGGACAGCAGCACATGCGAGCCAGGCCCCAGCGCGCGGCCGGTGGGTTGGCGCCGTGCGTACCAGAAGGCGCGAGGCTCCTCGCCGCTCTCCGGGTGGCGCCAGGAGAAGAGGGGCTCCACGGCCCGCGTGTGCCCGGCTTCATCCGTGGCGGCCGTGACGGAGAGGACGGAGTGAAGCTCCAGCTCCTGTTGACGGCGGTAGTCCGGCACCACCGGATACTCGGTGCGGCGCTGATCCAACCGGATGGGCTCGGCCAGCTTGGGGAAGAGGTTGACGATGGGTGTGCAGCCCAGCCGGAACGTCTCGGGCGTGAGCGAGAGGCCTTCCGGGGGGACGCCATCCAGCAGCACGAAAACCTCGAGCGCCTGCTGGGAGGCCTGGACGCATGCACGCTCCAGCGCCAGCTCGAAGAAGAGGAACTTCTCGGGAAAGGCGAAGTACTCCTGCAGGAGCCGATAGCCGCGGTGCACGTGGGGAAGAGAGGGGAGCACGGCCTCTTCGGGATCGAAGCCGAGCTGCCGCAGGCTGTCCGCTGGTTGGAAGCGGGGCTCGTCCGGCGAGCCGTCCGGCACGAGCGCCACGCTTCGGGCATGGCAGGTGAGCAGTTCATAGAGGCGGAAGGCCACCTCGGGTGGTCCGTCGAGGAAGAACTGGAGCTGCTCCAACTGCAGATCCGCCAGCCGGGCCTCGCGGGCCTCCAGCCGGATCCGCAGCACGGCGGACACATCCCGCCGCGAGCGCAGCCAGCTGAAGGACAGCGGGGACTCCAGGCTCGCGTCCACCACTCGCAGCGGCCAGAGCGTCACCGGAGCGCAGGTGCGGAAGCGGCAGGTCTGTCCCGGGCGTGGCTCGGCCAGCAGCTGCGTACCGCGCTCGATGCGATGGCCGGCCAGGGGCAGACCCGCCGCCGTGTCCACCTCGAAGCAAGCGATGGACAGTGAGGGCAGCGGCTCCACCAGATGGGGGGCCAGCAGGCCCAACAGCGTGGTGGACAGCTCTGGCAGATCACTGTCAAAGGCATGCTGGACACGGGCCGTGAGGAAGGCGAACGCCTCGATGAGGCGCTCCACGTGGGGATCGCCCACCTCACTGGCCCCCAGCCGGAGCCTCGCCGCCAGCTTGGGATAGCTGGCCGCGAACTCCGCGCCCGCCCCGCGCAGCCACGCCAGCTCTCGCTGGTAGGCCTGGAGCAACTCGTCCTGTTGGGTCCCCATCGCTCTGCCTCCTGGCTCAGGCCGACTTGTTGGTCTTGCGATCCCACTTGGTCGAGTTGCTCTCACCCTCCTTCCAAGTGATGGTGGCGTAGTCGATCCCGACCGTCTCGACGGGGTCTCCCTTGCCTCCGGCCGAGACGGAGACCGACGTGATGACGACGTCTGTCATTTCATAGGTGAAGATCTTGCTGTCCTCGCTTCCGGCGACAGTGAGGGTCGCCGTGCCCACGCTCTCTCCCTTGCTGCAGGACAGATAGAGATTGGGAGAGGCTTTATCCACCAGCTTGGTGATCTGGAGTTCTCCATGATTGGGCCGTCCCTGCCGCTTGACCTCTCCGTCGTTGGAGCGCTCGTTGAGGGTCATGGGGAAGGAGATGCTGTAACGGTAGGAGAGGACCTCGATCTGGCCCGTATAGCTCTGTACCTTCGAACTGCCCTGAGCCTTGGAAATCTTCAGGTAGATGCTTTCTGGCATGGCTGTCTATACCTTGTGTGAGGATGTATCGTTTGCGCGCCTGAGCTCACTCAGGCAGCAGGTTGGGGCAACTCGGCCACGAGTCGGATGGAGGCGGTCAGCTCGTTGAGCTGGAAGTGGGGCCGCAGGAACACCACCGCCCGGTAGGTGCCGGGGCGGCCCGGCACGTCGACGACGTCCACCCGCGCCTCGCGCAGCGGCTGGCGGGCCTTGATGGAGAAGGAGGCGTTCTCGTTCGTCTGCACGTACTGGCTGATCCACCGGTTGAGGAACTCGGAGATCTCCTGGCGGGAGGCGAAGCCGCCCACCTTGTCGCGCATGATGACCTTCAGGTAGTGGGCGAAGCGCGACGAGGAGAGGATGTACGGCAACTGTGAGGACAGCTCCGCGTTGGCGTTGGCCTGGGGCGTGTCATAGCGGCGGGGCTTGTTCGCCGTCTGCGCTCCGAAGAAGGCCGCGTAGTCGGTGCCCTTGCTGTGGCAGAGGGCGATGAAGCCCAGATCGCTCAGCTCCTTCTCACGCCGGTCCGTGATGGCCACCTCCGTGGGGCACTTCTGGGCGATGTCTCCCTCGTCCGTGCGGAAGGTATGGGTGGGCAGTCCCTGGACGATGCCTCCGCCCTCCACCCCGCGGATGTTGGCGCACCACTGGTACCGCGCGAAGGCAGCGGTGATGCGCAGGCCCATGGCGTACGCCGCGTTGCCCCACAGGTACTTGTGGTGATCGCGGCCGTCCACGTCTTCCTGGTAGCCGAAGCCCTCCACCGGAGTGGTGTCCTCGCCATAGGGCAGCCGCATGAGGATGTGGGGCAGCACCAGCCCCACGTAGCGCGCGTCCTCCGAGTCCCGGAAGCTGCGGTAGCGGATGAGCTCGGTGCTCTCGAAGGTACGCGCCAGGTCTCTCGGGGCGCCGATGTCCGTGAAGCTGTCCAGATCGAACAGGGAGGAGCTGGCCGCGGAGATGAAGGGCGCGTGAGCGGAGGCCGCCACGTGCGAGAGGCCCTCCAACAGCGCCACGTCCCGAGGGCTGCGGCCGAACTCGTAGTCCCCGATGAGGACACCGTAAGGCTGCCCGCCGAAGGTGCCGTACTCCTCCTCGTAGATCTTCTTGAAGAGGGCGCTCTGGTCGAACTCGGGCGCCCGCTCCAGGTCATCCAGCAGCTCCTTCTGGGTGGCGTGCAGCACCCGGAGCTTCAGGTTCGTCCCCGTCTCGGTGCCGTGGACCAGCAGGTGCAATCCTCGCCAGGAGGACTCCAGCCGCTGGAAGGGCTCGGCATGCAGCACCTCATCGAGCTGCGCCCCCAACAATTCATCGATGCGTGCGATGCGTTGCTGGATGAGCGCCACCAGATCCACCTCGGAGGAGGCGGCGTCCTGGTCGAGCGCCTGATCCACGAACTCACCCACCAGCTCCTGGGCGCGAAGCTGCTGGCTGGCTTCTCGTGCCATCCGGCCCTCTTCGATGATGCGCGTGAGCAACCCACGCTCCGGCTGCGCCACCGCCGTCTGCGTCTGTCGCTGCGCTTCCTGTGTGCCTTCCTCGATCATCTCGTCCTCCTTTTCGTGTCTGGGAATGGAATGTCAGGCTTCGGGTATGCTCAATGCTCGCGCGCCGCCTTCAGCTCGGACTCGAGCTCCTGGAGGCGCGCCTTGTCCGCCAACGTGGACCGCAGCAGCTCCGCCAGCGCGTCATTACCGTCCAGCTTGGCGAGCAGATCGACCAGCCGCTGGCGTGACTCCAGGAGCTTGCGCAAAGGCTCGATCTGCTCGACGAGCTGGCGCGGGTGGAACGAGTCGATGCTCTTGAAGCGCAGCTCCACGGGCATGCGACTGTCGTCGCCGCGGAGCTTGTCCGGCACCGACAGCCGCAGTTGCGGCCCGATGGCGGCCATCACCTCGTCGAAGTTGTCGCGATCGATCTCGACGAACTTGCGCTCCTTCAAGCGCGGAAGTTCCTTCTGCTGCCCGGCCAGATCCGCCAGGATTCCCACCACCAGCGGGAGTTCTTTCTTCTCCACCGCGTCACCGATCTCCACGTCGTAGGTGATCTGCACGCGCGGGGGCCGGACCCGGTCCAGGACGTGTTGAGTGCTTTCCTTTGCAGGCATGTCGTTCTTCCTTTGCAAGGGTGTATGGGTTTGACTGCGCACTGCTCGGGTGGAGAGGCACGCAGGAAGATGTGATGGGTGCCTGTTCAGGCAATCATCAGTCCATCCGGAGTACTTCCCCCCACGAAAGAGTGGTGGTCCATGAAGTGATAGATTGACAGCTTGGGCACACCACTCAAGACAGCCATGGCACCGCCGCTTTCGATATCCATCGCGGGGCCAGGGTTTGGACCTCTGAAATAGGCAATTCTCCAATCGAGAACAGCGGTTGCTATGTTTTCGATGAACTCCTTGAGCTTGAAGGTGCAGCCCGAGGGGAGCTGGTGGGTACCCAAGGTGAATGGCGCCGAGCGCGTCAGACAGGGAAGCTTGGTCAAGATGATGTCGACGATCCGGGGAGTGAAACCCGCTTCGTGCACGTAACCTTGCCAATTCCTGATCAGGATCTCCTCGGTGTGTCCCCCGATCTGACGTGTCGCGGTATGCGCCGAGTATTGAGTGACGATGCCTGGATGGAACGCCTCGGACCAGAGCGTCCACATGAACTGGTCATTCTCGTTCCACCGCATCAGCACCCCGACTTCGACGGGATTCTTCGATGCCTCGTAGATCAGCCGGTTGATCGCATTCATGAATTGTGGCGACATGTTGATATAGGTCATGAGATGTCCTTTTCTGTTTCCAACTCCACGAGCCTTCCGTTCCGTTCCAGCCGCATGGGAAGTGAGATGGGCTCGGTGACAGGGCCTTGCACCAGCCGGGCGGTGATCACCGCGATGGGAGTGCCTTCCTCCTCGGGCGGCAGTTGAACGGAGACCTGGATCTGCCGCAGGCGCGGCTCGTAGGCCTCGACGACGTGGGCGATGAGCCGCTCCAGGTACCGGGCCTCGGCGGCCGTCGAGCCGAGTGAGCGCAGATCCGGCAATCCGTAGTCCAGGGCCGAGCGCTCGTGCGGCTCGAGCGTGCCGGCCTGCTCCAGGGTCAGCGTGCAGCGGGTGCTCAGCGCGTGGGCCACTTCGCGTCTCACCGAGGCCCGAAGGTGGTCCTTGTCCAGCCAGGAGGAACTCTCTGGATCGACGAGCCTGTCCAACAAGGGAGCTGGAAATCCTTGCATCTGAGGGCTTCGTGCCATTTTACGACCTCACGAGGAGCGGGGTTCATTTCTTGTCTGACTTCATGCCGAGCAACGAGTGGAGCGCTTCAAGACTGGAGGCATTGGGGATGAGCTCCTCGAGGAGTTGATCGAGTGGCATCTGTCCCCAATGCACGGCGCGCTTGACCAGGTAGGCGACCGGGCTGTGAGGTTCGGTGCGTCGCAGGTACTCGGAGGCGAGGTTGAGCAGGCGGAAGGCGTCTTCACGGCTGCGGATGGCACGCGGGAGGTGTCCCAGGTTCGCGGGGCGGTCCGAGGGCTCCGTGTCCGGCGCGGTACCGGCCTCCTCACCTGGTTCCTCTTGCGAGGCGCTGCCGCGCAGCGTGGTGGCCAGCGCTTGGATGTCGTCGAGGCAGGAGCGGGCCCGGCGGACCAGGCCGCTGGCTTTTCCCAGCCGCGCATCGAGCTGCTGCTCCAGCGTGGAGCTGGCCGCGAGAGCGGCATCCACCTGTCGCGCGAGTGCGCCGAGGGCGGAGGCCGGCATCGAGGATGCGATGGCGAGAAAGGTTTCCCGGGTCAATGGGCCACGCTCGGCCGTGGCGGGATCCCCCTGATCGGCTGCACTCTCCGGGTCCCCTCCCTGCTTCTCCTGGTGGAGGATCCGCTGCCAGTCCGCGAAGCCATGGCTCGCGGCGTCGGGGCCCTGTGTCTGGACGAGAGGAAGCTGGCAGAGGACCGAGGGGAGCCTGTCATCGAGCCATGACAAGGGAGCGAGCCTGGCCTCCACGTCATCATCCTCGAGGGCTGGCCAGAGAGAGTCCCAGAAGTGCTCCACCAGGGCGGCGAGCAGCTGAAGTCCCCGCTCCACACCGGCGAAGCCCTGTTGGATCCCCCAGGCCTCCGTGAGCCAGGCGGCCAGCTGCAGGTCCTTCGTCTCGTGGGCAAGGGCCTGCTGGCAGATCTCACTCACCTGGGCCCAGTTGGCGCGCTTCAGCGTCGTCTGCCACACGCCCTGGGGCAGGGTGGCGTCATCCTCGCGGCGGGCCTCTCGGATCTGATCGTAGAGGGGCTCGTAGCGGAGACTGCGTCCCGAGGGCGCGTCGGGAGAGATGGGCCTCAGGAAGAGTTCGAGGCCCGAAGGAGGAGCAGGGAGGGCGTCGGCCATGGCTAGTGTCTCGAGGAAGGAGGTGGGGGCGCGTCATCGAAGGCCGCTGCGCCGGACCGAGCCGACGGCGGAGGCGGGGCATCGTCGAAGGAGGAGGCTCCCGACCGAGACGGGGCAGGCGGAGGGGCGTCGTCGAAGGTGAGGGCCGCTCTGGGCGCGGGACGGCGCCGAGCCGAAGCCTTCTTCGGCGATGGAGGTTCCTCGGGCCCGGGTGATGGCGGGCTCACCTCCGTGACAGGAGCAGGTGGGAGCGGGGCCGGCTCGGGAGCACGGCTCCACAGCCACCCGAGGGAGAGCGCTGCGAGCAACACACTGGCGGCGAATGCTCCCTGAAGGAGGCGGACACTCCTGCGGTTGCGCCGTGTGGCCTCGGCATCCGGGCTGGCCAGTCCGCTCTCGGGGAAGGCCTTGCGCTCCAGCAGGTGCGTGACGAAGGCCGGGGTGCGCGGATTTCCGGCAGGCCCGGCGACGCTTGCTGGCTCGGCGTCACCGCAGAAGTAGATGCCACGCAGCAGCGAGGGCTGGGTGAAGGCAGAGGGTTGGAAGAGGACGTCGAGCAGCTGCCGCACCGGCTGGGACAGGGCGCGCAGTTGGGACGGGAAGAGGAAGGCGGATTCGCGATCCGCCTGTTCGCCCTGCCCGTTCGCGAGCAGCTCGAGCTGCATTCCGCACAGCTCTTGGTGGATGGCCTGGAAGGATTCGTCCACCCACGTGGGCGAGTAGGGCTCCTGGGGTGAGTACGGGCTGGACCAGCCAAGCATCTCGTCCCGCCTGCGCGGCGGCAGGGTCCGGCAGAAGGCGGTGAAGCCGGGGATGACGTCCGAGTGGGTGAGGATGACGAAGACGGGGACGCGCACGCCCAGCTCTTGGCGAAGGGACTGCAACCGGGTGAAGAGCCTCTGCGCCATGCGCTCCAGGCTGACTTCATCCAATGCCGTGGGACCGATCAGGTGGGTGGCGGGCACGGTCAGCATGAGCCCATCGATGGGCCGCTGGCCGCGGATGCGCTTCAGCTCGCGGAGGATGGCCTGCCATTCCTCAGTGGGCTGTTCCGTCATGCCTGGCATGTCGAGCACGACGCCTTGATCGAAGAGCCAGACGCCCGAGCCGCCTGCCTCCAGCTCCTGCCGCGTGGGCGAGCCGTAGGGCCGGCGCAGGTTGGCGCCTGCCGCCAGCGAGGTACGTCCCGAGCCGGGCTCACCCACGAGCATCAGCCAGGGCACCTGGTAGCGGCGGTCACGGTGACGTCCGGTGGCGCCCAGCCGGTGCAGCGCCGTGTGGAGAGGAGAGGAAGGTGCGTTCATTTCCGTGTCTCCAGGAGCGAGGGGTTCATGACTGCGGCAGCGGGAGGAGGTGAGGAAGAGAGCGGGCGCAGCAGGAGGCCGGTGGAGAGGGCCCCAATGAGCACGGCGGCGATCGCGGCGGCCCACGGCCATCGGCGCGACAACCGCCGATCCATCCGCTCATCCCGGGTGTGGGCATACGCCTCGTCCACCAGGCGGCGAGCGGACGTGTCCGGATCAGGTGCCCGGTGGAAGACGAGCTGGAAGAGCTGGCGCTGAAGGTCCTGGAGCTGGGGCCCGGCTTCGAGCGCTCGGTACCGGCCCTCGAATCCGAGCGAGAGGGCCATCAAGTAGACGAGCGCGAGTTCGGCGCGAGCGGGGTCACGTTCACGCAGCAGCCGCTCTATTTCCGTGAAGATGCGATCCCCAGCTTCATGCGTACCGAAGAGTTCATCTTCCAGCAGGTTGCGCTGCCACGCCTCCCGGCCGTACCAGGACGTGTGGACGAGCAGCTCATCGGCGAAGGAGGTGAGCACATATCGGCACTCCTCCAGTTGGCGCTCGAGCAGCGAGCCTCGTGGAGCGCCCTCGGGGCCGGTCTGTTGCTGGATGCGTTCGCGCAGCCTGCGCCAGATCTCCTCGACGGTGGGGCCCGGCGGGGCCTTGGCGGCGAAGCGGCCAGGCATGGAGATGGCCTGGAGCTGGTGGCGCAGCTGGAGGATCTCCGCGAAGAGGATGCGTGTCCTCGCGAGCAGGGGAGAGGCTCCGACCGTCTCGGTGTCGGTGGGGTGGGTTGGATTTCGCATGGTCGTCACTCGTTGTTGCGGATGAGCAGGGAGACCTCGGCGGGAGCGTGGACCTCTCCCGGCTCGAGGATGTTTTCGAGCACCAGCGCTTCATCCGGGCGGATGAAGGCGGAGCTGGACTCCAGTGAGAACAGGAGCGCGCCAGGGCGAGGCACCAGGCCCGGGCGGCTGTCGACGAGCTCGCGGCGCACCCCGAGCGTGCGGGTCTCGCGCATCGCCCGGTGGCGGCTCTCAGAGCCGATGCGGCAGCCCGCCATCCATCCGAGCAGCTGCTGGCGGGTGGTTCCAGGCCGGCCGCGCACTTCGAGCAGCAGCTCGCGGGTCACCCACTGGGAGTGGAAGCGCGTGGTGAAGCCGCCGCCCTCGGGCTGGAAGGGGATGCGGGTGTAGGCCTCGGAGACGCCCTGAGCCAGGGTGCTCTCGATGAAGGAGAAGACGGCCTGGAAGGCGCGCCGCGGGTCCTGGTGCTCATAGGCGGGAAAGAGGGGGGGGATTTGGCTTTCGCCCAGGGGCGCCAACTGGCCCGCCAGGGTGCACAGCGCCAGGTAGAGATGGAATGGATGGGGCGTGCCCGTGCGCAGCACGGCTTCGAAGGCCGGCAATCCCGCCACCAGCCAACGCAGTAGCCGCTGGGTCGCGGCGTGTTGAGCGGGCTCGCCCTGCTGGGCGCGGAGGTCCTCTGCCAGGCTGGCGGCCTTGTGGCGGATGCGCAGCGTGAGCTGTTCGCACTGTGCCCCCAGGGGTGAATCGAAGGCCACCGCCAGCAACGGGGAGAGATATTCCTCCACGCGGAAGGATTCGTGGTCGCGGCGGATCTCGATGAGTGGGAGCGCGCTGTACCCGGCGGGAGGAATGCCCGCGAACAGTTCGAGCCGTGGCTGGAGTTGCGCGATGCGCAGGGGCATATCCCCCGTGCTCTCATCGGCCAGCGGCTCGCTCGTGGTGGAGACGAAGCGGCTGGGGCCGGGAGTGCTGCGCCGCTCGGACGCCACGGCGACATGCAGGCGCTGCGGGCGCTGCCAGTCCACACCTTGCAGGCTGCCGAGCGCGAGCATCAGCTCGTCCCCCTCGCTCGAGCGGTGGGAGACGATGAGCCCGTCAGGAAGAATGGCCTCCAGCTCCAGCACCCGGAGGGTGCCCGCGCTCAGGAGTGAGCGGTCGTACTGGAACTGGCTCACCCCCCAGTGGAAGGGCATGGCCAGCCCCAGGTGGAGCTGAATCAGTGCTTCATAGCGGCGGTCCTGCTGCTGGAAGTGCTGAGGAGCGAGCAGCATCCCCTCATGCCACTGCACCGCAGCGGGCAGATCGTGAGCACGCGTCATGATGATGTCCCCGGGGCCACTGCTGAAAGCGGCCCTCAATTGCCGTTGGAGGGGGCCGGGGTCGGATGTGACGCGGCGGAGTGCTTCAGGCGGCTTGTGGAAGTCCCTGCGAGTGACCGACACTCGGGGTTGCCCATGGCCGTCAGTGAAGAACGCCGCTTCCAGGCTCTCGTGCTAGCGCCCGTCCGGCGGGTGCAGCGGCGTCTCAACGCGGTGGCCTGGGCCGAGGCGGGCATCGGCCCGATGTGGGCCGCCGTCACCGCGTGTGTCGTGGCTCGCCTGCTTCTGCGCGACATTGCCCTGTGGGCCGCGCCCGCCTTCTTGCTGGGAGGCGGTGCGTGGTGGGGATTCCGCGCTCGCTACCGAGGCGTCTCGCTGGAGCAGGCGGCCGTGCTCGCCGACCGTTCGGCCAATGCGGGCGGGCTGCTGCTCACCCGCCTGGAGCGCCCTGTCGGGGAGTGGGAGCTCTCCGTCAACCAGTACGCCCGTGCCGTGAAGCCTCCCGAGGTGCGCTGGCTCCGTCCCGTGGGCGCTCTGCTGGGTGCGCTCGTGTTCCTGGTCGTGGGCTTCCTCCTGCCGCTGCCTGCACCCTCCGTGCGCCACATCAACGCCGCCGCGGCTGCGAAGGTCGCCGCCGTCCAGGCCAAGGCCGAGGCGCTCGCCAAGGAGGAGCCGCTTGGCGCTCCCATGGAGGAGGAACTGCGCCGGCTCGCCGAGGAGGTCGCGGAGGGCCGTTTCGACTCCGCGGATTGGGAGGCCGCTGATGCGCTGGACAAGAGGGTGTCCGAGCGCGCCGCCGAGGCTGCCGCGGAGCTGGCTGGAGCCTCCGAGGCGGCTCGGGAGCTCGAGGATGCGCTGGGCGCCGCTGGAGATGCGGAGAGTGCTTCTCGTGAGCGCGAGGAACTGGAGCGGGCCCTGATGGCACTGTCACAGGGTGAGGGAACGCCGGGAGAGAACGGGGCGCAGGGCCAGCGTGAGGCCAATGGCGAGAGCGGCTCGAATGAGCAGAGCAGCGCCGCGGGAGATGGGGGCACGGGGACGAGCGGCCAGCAAGCTTCGCAGGGCTCCCAAGGCTCTCAAGGCGCGCGGAAGACGGCCGCTGCGCAGGCGGGAGGAAATCTCGATCAGATCTCCGACCTCCGCCGTTCGTTGGAGCGTCGGCAGCAACAACTCCAGGACCGCTTCGACCAGGGGAACTCCGGCCAGCGGATGAGCGCTCGACGGCAGTCCAGAACGGAGCGCCAGGGACAGGGGCAGGGGCAAGGCCAAAGACAGGGACAGGGACAGGGACAGGGTGAGCAAGGCGATGGACAGGGCGAGAGCAATGGGCACGTGAGCCGCTCCGTGCGACAACAAGGGGATGGCGCGGGTGTCGGGCGTGGAGGGGACAGCCGGCCGCTCGTCTTCGGAGATGCAGCGGCGATGGATCCCAACCGCCTCAAGTTCCAGCCGCTGCCGGAGGGCCAGGGAGGCGAGGCGAGCGAGTTGTGGGGCCTGAAGGCCGCGGATCCCCAACACGAGGGTGTCACGGTGACGCCCTCGGCGGCCCGGGGGCCGGGAGTGCAGGGCGATGCAACGCCGGGGTACTCCACGGGCCCGCTGCTCCCGCGCAACCGGGAGCTGGTGAAGCGGTATTTTGGAAGAGAGTGAAAAGAGAGGAGCGGACGTGTCTGAGCTTCTGAGTCCCGCCGAGGTGCAGGGGGCGGCGGAGGTTGCAGCCCAATTGAAGAAGGGCCTCAACCAGGTGCTGCTCGATCAGGAGTCCGTCGTCGAGCAGGTGGTGGTCGCGGTGCTCGCCCGAGGCCACGTGCTGCTCGAGGGCTTGCCGGGACTCGGCAAGACGGAGCTGTGCAAGGCGCTCGCGCGGCTGCTCACGCTGCCGTTCCGCCGTATCCAGTTCACTCCAGATCTGCTGCCCGGCGACATCACCGGCACCTATGTGTTGGAGGGCGAGGGTCGCCGCGAGTTCACCTTCCGAGAGGGCCCCCTCTTCGCCAGCATTGTCCTCGCCGACGAGATCAACCGCTCCAGCCCGAAGACGCAGTCCGCCTTGCTGGAGGCCATGCAGGAGCGGAGCGTCACTGTGCTCGGGCAGACGCGCTCGCTGCCGGATCCCTTCTTCGTGCTGGCCACGCAGAACCCCATCGAGCTGGAGGGCACCTATCCGCTGCCCGAGGCCCAGCTCGATCGTTTCCTCTTCCGTGTCCAGGTGCCGCCCGTGGGAGCCAAGACGCTCAGCACGCTGCTCACCACCCGCGTGCGAGGCGCGCCGCCTGCGTTGCCGCCCGTGCTCGACGCGGAGGCCCTGAATCGGCTCTTCACCGCCACGGATCGGGTGCATCTGCCCGTGCCCGTGGCGGACTTCATTGGCCGGCTGGTGGAGGCCAGCGATCCACGCCAGCCCCAGGCACCGGACGCCGTGCGGCGGTTCGTCCGCTATGGCGCCTCGCCTCGCGCGGCCCTGGGACTGGCGGCCGCGGGCCGGGCGCTCGCGCTGCTGCGCGGCAAGCCCAACGTGGGGTTCGATGAGGTGGTCGCCGTGGCGCCTGCGGTCCTCAACCATCGGTTGGTGCTCGCCTATGAGGCCTCGCTGGAGAAGGTGGGCTCTCCGGATGTCATTCGCGCGCTGATCCAGTCCGTGCCCGAGGTGCCGCGTGCGTAGGTGCCTGAAGCCCTGGCTTCTGTGGGTCTCCCTCCTGAGTACGAGCGTCGTGCTCGCGGACCCGGAGCCTCCGCCCCCTCCTCCTCCGGCTGAGGAAGTCACGGAAGACGCGGAGACAGGAGACGAGACGGAGACCGTGGAGCAGTCCGTGACGCCGGAGGAAGTTCCGGTGCCTCCCGCTCAGGTGGAGGACACGGCCGAGGAGCCCAGTCGTTCCGGCTATGCGGACTCGACGGGCAACCTGGAGACCCTGGACGACTCGGATGGGCTGCGCGTCACGGTCCGTGGCGGTGCCTTGCGCGCGAAGCGTGGTTACACGCCCCTGGAGGTGACGCTGCAGAACACCGAGTCCGTGCCGCGCTCGGTGCGCCTCAGCTTCCAGGGGTACGGCGCGGGTTCTCCCGCCACCGTGCGCGCGGTGGAGCTCGGCCCGCTCCAGCGGATGATCACGTACCTGCTCGTTCCCGAGCCCGTCCAGTCCGGGATCCTCACCGTGGAGGGCCCCGACATCCGCCCGCGCACCAACGGCATCTACATGGACGAGGCCAACGCGATCGCTACCCTGGTACTGGGCACGTCCAAGGCGTTCGAGGCCAGCACGGGCATCGGCCGCGCGGAGGAGAGGGCGACTCCGCAGGTGAATGCCCGCTTCATGTCCGCGCAGGATGCGCCCCGTGAGCTGGCTGCCTATGCCGGGTATCCCGCGGTGATGGTGATCGAGGATGTGGCGTCCGTGCCCGCGGAGCTCTGGAGCGTCCTGGAGAACTACGCGGCGGTGGGCGGCTCGCTCCTCATCGCCCGGCCGCCTCGCGATGTGACACAGCGCCTCCCGTTGTTGGCTCGCGAGCCGAAGCGCGAAGTGTGGAACCCGTATGGCTTTGGCTTCGTGTATCTGTGCCAGGCAGGGACGCACGACTGCGGCGCCGCGCTGCTGGCGTCCTCCGAGGAGCGCAAGCTGCAACTGGAGCCGATCGGCCCCGCGCCGAGCTGGGAGCCCGATCGCTATTCCCTGCGCGGTGGCGAGCAGCCGCTGCTGCCCAATGCGCTGGTTCCAGTGGGGCGCTTCCTCGTCCTCATCTTCCTGTTCTCGTTGGTGGTGGGCCCGGGAGGGCTGATGCTGGCGCGGCGCAAGGGACCGGTGGCGCTGCTGATCGGCGTGCCGGCGGTGGCGCTGCTCACCTGCCTGCTCATCGTCGCGGACTCGGTGCTGGGAGACGGCTTCATCACGCACGCCTCGCGCTACAGCTACACCTGGCTGGACCGGCCGAGAGACCGGCTGGTGACGGCGTCCCTGGCGAGCTACTACGCCAACCTCGCGCCCGACGAGGTGCAGTTCCCTTCCACGGGAGTGTTGATGGCCCCGGAGGAGCTGAATGACTGGCGGGTGGATGTGAGCTGGACGGGCGGGGGCATGGTGGCGGACGGCCTCATTCCCTCGCGAACCTATGTGGAGTGGGCGGAGCTGGCGGTGCTCCCCACGCGGGCCCGGCTGGTGGTGCACGCGGAGGGGGAGGGCTGGAAGGTGCAGAACGCGCTCGGGGCGCCGCTCCAGGGCGGCTTCATGAGGGTGGGCCGGAAGGAGTACACGCTGCCCGAGCTCGCTGACGGCGCCGAGGGCATGGCCATGGAGGCGCACCCCGAGCCGGGTGAGGAGGTCGTCCTCAAGGTCGTGAATCCTCCCTCGTCCGTGTCGCGCCGCGTCAAGGGCGATGCGGCCAACTTCGTTCTCCCGTTGCAGGAGGGGGAGTTCGTGGCTCGGCTCGGAGGCGCGGGTTTCTCGCCGCTGGCCACGCTGCCCGTGCAGCTCCACGAGGGCATCCATTACATCCGCGGGCAGGTGGACCAGCCATGAGCACCGCGAGCAGAGTCGAGGTGAGGCGATGAGCCTGTTGGAGGTGAAGCAGCTGCGGCGCGACTACGGGGCGCTGCGCGCGGTGGATGAGGTGTCCTTCGAACTGGAGGCGGGCACCATCCTGGGCTTCATCGGGCCCAACGGCGCGGGCAAGAGCACCACCATGCGCATCATCGCCACGCTGGACACTCCCACCTCGGGCGAGGTGCTGCTGGACGGCCAGTCGCTGGTGGACGCGCCGGACAAGGCTCGGCCGTTGATCGGCTATATGCCGGACCGGTACGGCACCTATGACGACGTCACCGTGTGGGAGTTCCTGGACTTCTTCGCGCGCGCCTACGGGCTCAAGGGCGAGGCGCGGAGGAAGCGCGTGGCGTCGGTGATGGAGTTCACGGGACTGTTGCCGCTGAAGGACAAGCTGACAAGCGCGCTGTCCAAGGGCATGAAGCAGCGCGTGGCGCTGGGGCGGACGCTGCTGCATGATCCGAAGCTGCTCATCCTGGACGAGCCGGCGGATGGCCTGGATCCGCGCGCCCGCATCGAGCTGCGGGAGCTGCTGCGAGCGCTGGCGGACCAGGGCAAGGCGATCCTCATCTCCAGCCACATCCTCACGGAGCTGGCGGAGATCTGCGACACGTGCGCCATCATCGAGCAGGGGCGGCTGCTGGCCACGGGCAAGGTGGCGGACCTGCTGGCGCAGAGCCATGCGGGGAGCGCGGGGGGCGAGCTGATGATCCGGCTGGCGGCGGGCGCGGAGGGACAGGCGGCGTACGAACGCGCGGAGAGGCTGTTGTTGGAGCAGCCGCGAGTCGGTCAGGTGGTGCAGGAGCCCGGGGCCCTGCGCGTGCGGTTGGAGCTGGAGTCTGGCGCCACGCGGACGCAGGTGGATGAGGCGGCGGCTCGGCTGCTGGCGGCGCTGGTGGGAGCGGGCGTGCCCGTCTGCGCCTTCAGCCTCCGGGAGCTGAACCTGGAGGATGCGTTCATGACGGTGACGAAGGGGAGGGTGGCGTGAGCGCGACCGCGGAGACCCTGACGAAGGCGCCGCTGGGCGAGCGGCTGGGAGATCGGATCAACCCGCTGGTGGTGAAGGAGATCCGCCAAGGACTGCGCACCCGGCTGTTCTGGGTGTGCTTCGGGCTGATGCTCGTGGCGTGCGTGTTGCTGTCGCTGACGGCGTACGCGGACGTGCGGGACGGCGGCTATCGGCCTCGGGGGAACTTCTACTTCTTCACCTTCTTCGTGTGCCTGGGCCTGGTGCACTTCTTCGTCATCCCCTACAGCGCGTACCGCTCGCTGGCGCGCGAGCGCGAGGACGAGACGTGGGTGCTGCTGGCCCTCACCGGGCTGGGGCCGCGGCGCATCCTTCGCGGCAAGGTGACGTCCTTCCTGGCGCAGGCGGCGCTGTACGCCTCGGCGGTGGGGCCCTTCCTGCTGTTCAGCTATTACCTCAACGGCATCGATCTGCCGACCATCCTCGTGGTGCTGGCGCTGGGAACAGCCTGGCTCGTGTTCCTCACGGTGCTGGGCGTGTGCGCGGCGACGCTGGCGGACGGGCGGCTGGGGCGCGCCTTCGTACACTTCCTCGTGCTGGGGGTGCTGGCCGGTGGGGTGGCTCAGGGCCTGGGGATCGCCTTCGCGCTGAGCGAGGGAAGCTCCCGGCTGATGCGCGAGCGCGAGCTGCCCTACGTCATCGGCGTGGCGCTGTGGTTGATGCTCAGCTACGGGTGGCTGCTGTTCGAGGCGGCGGCGGCCCGGCTGTCGTTGATCACGGAGAACTATTCGCGAGGCCCTCGGCGGGCGCTGGTGGCGCAGATGCTGATCAGCGCGGTGGTGGTGGTGTGGATCTGGTGGAAGCAGGGGATGGATCGAGACATTTCTTCCGTGGCGGGAGTGGTCGGGTGTCTGCACCTGACGGTGGCGGGTGTCTTCGTCATCTCCGATGTGGATGGACAGGCCCGGGCGCTCCGGACGCAGACGCGGATGTGGAGCCTGCTGCGGCCAGGGGCGGTGCGCGGCTTCCGGCTCATGGTGCTGCTGCTCGTGGCGTGGTCGGCCTTCTGCGCGCTGCTCGGCATGGGCTCGAGCATGCAGAGCAACTGGCGCACGTTGCTCCACATCACCGTGGCGGCGGCGGCGTACCCCCTGCTGTACTTCTCGGTGGCGCTGCTGGTGGCGAAGATGCCGCGCTCGGATCGGTTCGCATCTCCGGCGGCGGTCCGCATCCTGTTCGTAGCGCTGGCGGGCCTGGGCTCCGTGCTGCCTCCGTTGATGGCGCTGTTGATCGATGAGCCCGCGAACAATGGCCTCATCAACCTGCTCAACCCCACCGTCGGGCTCGTCTCCTTCGGAGAGCATGACTACCGGATGGACGAGCCGAAGATGCCCGTGGGGTTGCTGATGTTCCTCTGTGGCGTGGCCTTGCTCTCCGTCTTCGCCGCGGATCGGGCCCTGGTCGAGCGCGAGCGGCGGGTCCACGCGTCGTGAGCGGGGCTGCGGATGAAATCGAGGTGGCGAGGCTGGCGCCAGGGCTCGCGCTGGCGCTGCCTCGGGTGCCTCACCGGGGGCAGGTGGGCGAGGTGCGTGCCTCGTCGGCGGGCGCCTCGTTGGAGCTGCATGACTTCCGCGTCTACCAGCCAGGGGATGACCTGCGGCAGGTGGACTGGAACGCGGTGGCGCGCACCGGTGAGATGATCCTCCGCGTGCGCCAGGAGGAGGTGTCTCCGCGCCTGGAGGTGGTGGTGGATGCCTCGCGCTCGGTGGCGCTGAGTCCGGCGAAGGAGGCGCGGGCGCGGGAGCTGGCGTTGCTGGCCGTGGAGGTGGGCGCGCTGCAGGGGTTGTCGCCCACGCTGCTCACCACGAGCTCCCGGCCGGAGCGGGCGCAGGGCCAGGTTTGCCGCTCGGCGCTGCGGGCGGTGGCCTTCGATGCGAGGGATGATCTGGCCGCGGCCTTGGGACGGACGCCACCCCTGCGCCCGTGTGGCCTTCGGGTGGTGGTGAGCGATTTCCTCTTCGAGACGGACCTGTCGGCACTGGTGGCGCGGCTGTCGCGAGGAGCGTCGGCGCTCTTCCTGGTGCAGGTGCTGGATGCGGAGGACCAGGAGCCGTCGGGAGGCGAGGGGGCTCGGCTGGTGGACGCGGAGAGCGGCGCGGCGCTGGAGGAGTTGCTGACGGAGGAGGTGTTGGCGGCCTACGCTCGCCGCTTCGCCGAGCACCAGCGCACGCTGCGGGCCGCGGCCGTGCGGGCGAAGGCGACGCTGGTTACGGCACCGGCTCCCGAGCCGCTGAGCGCACTGGTGAGAGGCCCCTTGCGACCGCTCTTCCTGGCGGGAGGCAGCGCGTGAGCTTTGGCTTCCCATGGGGGCTGCTGGCGCTGGGAGCGCTGGTGCCGCTGGCGGCGGCGTACTTCCTGCGGCGGAAGCAGAAGCCGGTGACGGTGAGCGCGTTGTTCCTGTGGCGCACGCCTCGGCCTCGTGCGGAGGCGGGCCCGCGCTTCGAGCGCTTCACGCGGGAGTCCTCCCTGTTGCTGGAGGCGCTGGCGGTGCTCGCGGCGGCGCTCTTCCTGGCGGACGTGCGTTTCAGCGACGACACGCGGGCGAGGCACGTGGTGCTGGTGGTGGATGGGAGCTTGTCGCTCTCTGCGCGGGGAACGGATGGGGTGACGGTGCTGGAGCGCGTGCGCCGCGAGGCTGCCAGGCGGGTGGAGGAGGAGCGCGCCACGCGGGTGACGGTGCTGGCCAGTGGCTCCACGCCGCGAGTCATCGCCGGTCCGGAGGCCGAGCCTTCGAAGGCATTGGGAGCGCTGGAGTCGTTCCAGGCGCTGGGCGCGGACCACGACGTGACGGCCACGCTGTTGTGGGCACAGGAGCTGGCCGGGCCTGGGCGGTGGGTGCACTTCTTCACGGATTCCATGCCGCAAGAGGGAGCCGTGGTGCCTCCCGCGGTGCGGTGGACGGCGCTGGGAGCGCCTCGGGACAACGTGGCGCTGGTGTCCGCGCAGCGGCGGGACGAAGGCGCGAAGGCCACGGTGACGCTGCGGGTGGCGCGGTTTGGCGGACCGGAGACAGTGGAGGTGCGGGTGCGCGCGCAGCCGGGCCCGGGAGCCAAGGAGGGGACGGAGCAGCGCGAGCAGGTGCAGCTCCCGGTGGATGGAGCGGCGACGGTGCGCTTCACCTTCGAGAACGCGGGAGATGTGGAGGTGTCGCTGCCCGAGGACGCGCTGCCGGAGGATGGACAGGCGCGGCTGGTGCCGTCGGCAGTGCGCCCGGTGCGAGTGGCGCTGGCCGAAGGGTTGGATGCGCCGGCGCGACAGGCACTGGAGCGCTTCCTGGTGGTGGCGCCGGAAGTGGAGACGGGGCCGGGCGAGGGCGCGTTGCTCATCGGTCCTCGGGGAACGGACGCGAAGGTGACGCTGGGAGCGGGCGGCACGCTGCGCACGTTCCTGGGGCCTTTCTTCTCGGAGAAGGGGCATCCGTTGCTGGACGATGTGCAGCTCGCGGGCGTGAGGTGGACAGCGGGTGAGAATCCACCGGGGCATGCGCTGATCACCGCCGGGGATGCGGTGCTGCTGTCCGAGGAAGAGGGGCGTGTCCACCTCAACCTGGAGCTTTCTCGCTCCAACCTGCAGCGCACACCGGCATGGCCGGTGCTGCTGGGCAACGTGCTGCGCGAGGTGCGTCGCGCGCGTGAGGGTTTTCCGCGCAGGCAGCTCACGCTCGGAGAGCCGCTGCCGGTGGTGACGCAGCCGGGAGCGCGCTACACGCTGGTGGGGCCATTGGGAGAGAAGCCCGTCTTCGGGGCCGGTGCGCTGACGCTGCCCGCGCCGCTGGTGCCTGGCCGCTACACGTTGGAGCGTGACGGTGAGCCCGTGGACGTGACGGAGGTCCTGTCACTGGATGCGCACGAGTCCGACCTGCGCGGACGCGGCAGCGGCGAGCGGGAAGCGCAGACGGAGGAAAAGGATGAAGGGAGCGCAGGCTCGTCAGGCCGTGCTCGCTGGCCTCTGCTGGTGTTGCTGGGAGCGCTGCTGGCGGACTTCTACGTGACGAGGCGGCGGTAGCCTCCTACAACTCGAGGAACCGGCGTTCCCACTGGCGGATAGCATCTCCGCGGAAGCAGGGCATGGCATTGCGTGGGTTGTGAAAGAGCCACGGTTCCATCAGGCGTGCCAGTTCACGGTAGGCGGGAAGGTTGTCGCCACGCTCAAGGTCGCCAGCTTCAGGCCACTGGCCCAGCGTGATGAGGACCCTGTCACCCGCGAGTTCTTGCACAGTGGTTTCAGGTGAGAGGAGTCGTGAGCGCAGAGCTGGGAGGCCGCCGGCCTCGGCAACAAGGGGTTGTCCGAGAAAGGTGAGCCATGCAGGCCCTCGAAAGCGGGCGCCCAGTGTCCAGCCGAGAGCCTCCAGGTCGGGGATATCGATGCCTGGGTAGCGGAAGCAGTACGGAGTGACTTTTTCCTCGACTCCTGCCACGTCGAGCTCACCGTTGAATGACAGGCCCCCGTAGCCGGAGCAGAAGGGAAGGGGAGCTGCCAGTTCGAGCGCCAGCTCGCGGATACGCGCGGGGCCCTGCTCCTCGAGGAATTCGGTGGGGAGCCAGAAGCTCATGGCACAAGTGGCATCACGCGTGTCGCGCCACGGTTTGTCATCACGGTCCTTGCCGAAGTACGAGAAGCGGTAAGCAACCCCATCCGGTGCGTCATGGAGACGGATGATGGGCCAGCGTTGTTCTTGCAGCGCCCGGTACGTCACTGCCCAGCCCGCATCATCGAGCTTCTGGAATTCTCCAGCCTCGTCGGCGTACCAGCTGAGTGCCTCGTGTCCCACCGTGCGTACGTAGGTTTCCAAGGCGGCCCTCACGGCTTGGGCCACTTCGACATGAGTGCGACGCAGGAAGAACGTCAGGCTCAAGCCCTCACGCACGATGGGCGCACTAAAACCCGCTTCGATGCGGATTCGCGGATAGTGCCCTCCACTCATTCCAGAACTCCCCAGCGAGGCAGGACGCGGAAGACGTTGTGGCTCAGGAATCTCACATAGATCTCCCTCTGGGTGAGGCCTCCATACGGATGGTCTTGGGGGTACTGCCGCCAGGGAGGGGGCTAGGGCTTAGCACACCCACTCCGGAGACCCTGTCCAGTGCCGTATGGGAGAAGGAGGAGGGGAGTACAGACTCGATAGGCCAGCCTGCTGGCTCCTGCTGGTGTTGCTGGGGGCGCTGCTGGTGAACTTCTACGTGATGAGGCGGAGGTGGCCTCGTACGCCTCGAAGAGTGAGACCCCTCCATGGCTGGCGTCTGCGCGGGCGGCGGCGATGGAGCGAACTTGTAGGACAAGCATACAAGTTGGCGCAGTCCGCGCCCGGAGGGGTCTCTTCGGCTTCTGCTCGTGTCAGCCTCCACCGGTCAGATGCTTTCAGAAAGACCTGTGAAGTAGGCTTCGGTTGAGCAACCTGGAGTGCTCACCCCCGACTGGAAGGGCTCGATGGGAGCGCGGTTTCTCAGGAAGGATGCGGATCCGAGCTTCGTACCCTTGGGGACGAGGATTGGAGCCTGGCGGGTCACGGGTTTCCGAGGCCGAGGCACATACGGCTCTGTGTACAAGGCAGTCCGAGAGGGGCACGAAGAGGCAGGGCCCGTGGCCCTCAAGCTGGCCGTGTACCCGCGGGATCCGCGCTTCGAGCGTGAAGCCGTGCTGCTCTCGCGCATCCGCCACCCCAGCGTTCCACGGCTGCTGGAGGCAGGGCAGTGGAAACACGCTTCCGGCTTCATGCACCCCTTCCTCGTGATGGAGTGGATCGACGGAGAGCCTCTCTACACATGGTCCTCGCGGCGCAACGTCTCATCGCGTCAGGTGATGCGGCTGCTGTCGCAGGGAGCTGGGGCGCTGAGAGCCACGCATATGGCGGCCAACGCCGTGCACCGGGACGTCAAGGGGGGCAACGTGCTGGTTCAGCCAGTGAGCGATCGGCTCTTCCTGATGGACTTCGGATCGGGGCACTACAAGGGGGCGGAGCGGTTGACGGACGCGCCTGTACCGCCAGGCACTCCGGCCTACATGAGCCCGCAGGTCTGGGACTTCGCCCGGCAGCACGGACATCTTCCCCTTGCCCACTATGTTGCTCGGCCAGCCGATGATGTGTTCGCCTTCGGAGTCATGGCCTATCGACTCGTGACGGATGAGTACCCGCCCATGGCGGACTCCAGCTTGGCCGAGAGCCAGTGTTGGCGGCCGGGAGGAGGTGGACCCCGGCGACCAAAAGAGCTCAACCCCCGAGTGGATCCCGAACTCGATGCGCTCATCCTGCGCATGCTGTCCGTGATGCCCGAGGAACGGGTCGGTACGGAGGAGATCGCCAAGGCGCTGGGGCGGAGAGCTGAACAGGCAGGGCCTGGGGCGGATGTGCCGTTGTTCGAGTGGGAGACGCTTCCCCGTTCGGAGTGGCCACCGGAGGATGCACAGGACAGCCGCCTCGTCGGACACCGTGTTCGCCGGCGAGAGCGAGAGGAGGTACAGGCCGTCCTGCAGGCGGATGCCACGGCACGAGCGGATGTGAAGCAGCCGAAGGTGGAAGCTCCCACGCACGATGAATCCCCCAGGGAGAGCACGGCGCTTCGAGAGAGGATGCAGACCTGGCTGCCCTGGCTTGCGGTGGGGGCGGTGTGCGCCGTAGCGCTGTGGCATCACGGGACCGGGCCTGGACGTGCGGAAACGGAGTCCCCACAGGCCCAGGGCTCGTCCGATGCAGGTGAGCGAGATGGTGGAGTCGTCTCTGTCGGAGACACCGCGCTGACTTCTTCCTCCTCTTCCGTGAAGGAGGTCGCCGGGAGCCCTGCTGAAGGAGTGATAGCGGTGGATTCACCGCCGAAACCTCTGCCCGGGCAGCTCAAGCCAGATGCGAATGGCCACTGCCGCAAGGGACAGAGCGCGATCAACGGTGGATGTTGGTTGGAGGCGAAGGTGTCGCTCGACGACTGCCCAGGGAACGGGTTCGCATACAAGGGCGGCTGCTACGTCCCGGTCTTCCCGTCTTCACGAGAGCCGACCTCCGCTCCCAGAAAATGATCAGAGCCCTGGTGGCGGCGCCTCAGTCGAGAAAACGGCGCTCCCACCGGGAAGCATCTTCTCGGGGGATACAGGGAGTGAGGCCACGTGGGTGCTGGAAGAGCCAGGGTTCCAGCACACGTGCCAACTCGCGGTAGGCAGGAAGGTTGTCACCGCGCTCGATATCCCCAGCTTCGGGCCACTGGCTCAGCGTGACGAGCGCCCTGTCGCCATCCAGTTCCTGGACAGTCGTACCCGGCGAGTGAAGCCGGGCCAGCAGCGAGGCAGATCCACCCAGTTCCTCGAGTACGGGCCGTCCCAGGAAATTGAGCCAGTGGATGCCGGCAACTCGGGTGCCTATTCGCCACGAGTGAGCGTGGACATCGGGAAGGTCGATGCCTGGATAGCGGAAGCAGTAGGGGACGACTTCTTCACCGACTCCTGCCACATCGAGTTCGCCGTTGAAGGACAACCCTCCATGTCCCGAGGAGAAGGGAAGGGGGTTGGCCAACTGCAGAGCGAGTTCTCGGACGCGGCTGGGGCCATTCGCTTCCAGGAACTCCGTGGGGAGCCAGAAGGTCACCGCGCAGGTTGCGTCTCGCGTATCAGGTCGAGATTGATCTTCGAGATCCTTGCCGTGGTACTCGAAGCGATATCGACGCTCGGCAAGAAGGTCATCGTAGAGTTGGATGATGGGAAAGGGGTCCTCGAGCAGTTCACGCCGAATACGCTTCCAGCCAGCGTCATTCAACTCCCGGAACTCGCCCTCATCATCGGAGTACCAGCCGAGAGATTGGTTCCCTATGGCGTCCAGGTAGATCTCCAAGGAGCGGATGACCCCGGGGAGCGTTTCTCCGCGGTGGCGGCGGATGTGGAAGGTGAAACTCAGGCCCTCGCGAACCATGAGCCGATCAAATCCAGCGCTGATGCGGATCCTCGGGTAGTGCAGGCTCATCTCACGACTCCGATGCGAGGGATGATGCGCAGGGGCTCCACTTGAAGAATCTCCTCGTACAAATCTCCTTGGTTTCGTCCATGGTAGGCGTGCCCTTTCGGGTACTTACGCCATGGAGGTTCTCCTCCGTTCACGCATGGAAACTTGAAGTCGAGGACGGCTTGAACGTGGAGTGGGTTGCCCGTGTGGATGACGACGTCAGGCTCGATGCTGCCGTACAGCTGCGCGCTCTCACCTGCTTCCAACAAGGCTTTCACTCGAGCAGGAGAGAGGTACTGCACCTCTCCGGTAGCTGGGTCGACTCGGTAGCGCGGGGAGAGAGAGAATCCGCCAGGTTTCATCTCTCCGAGCTTCGTCATGGCGCACCGGAGCGCGATCTCATGCTGCTCGCTGCCCAGTCGCATGGCGCGCGTGATGGGCTCTCCTTTCCTATCCACTTCGACGACCTCGTCGCACTCCGCACGAGTGGGACTCCTGCCGTCGAAGTACTTGAGAAGAACCTCGGACCGAGCTTCGTCTGCGCACCTGTACAGACTCTCCAGGAGGTTCGCCATGAGGGTGGCGTCGATGGTCACCTGGATGACCTTGCCCGCCGCGGCGATGCTGAGCGCAGCGCTCTGGGCTGCCGAGACAGGGGGAGGAAGAGGTGGCGGTGGCCTGGCCGCAGGAGCTGTCGGGACGGCGGGGAACTGCTCACCGGCTGGAGGAATGCACAGCCTGGGATTCTGCCTGCAGCCGCTGGTGGCGGAGTCGAGGCTCTGGGAGTAGGTCCCGGATGAGCGGGGGGCAACGGTCCCGCAGGCCGTCAGCCACAGTCCCAGGTAGAGCCCCAGCCGGAAGCGGCGTCCAGCGGGCGCATCGAAGCGTCTCATGCACAGAGAGGATGGGCTCATCGTGTTCAGGCACGGCTTAGCACACCTGCTCTGGAGCCCCCGTGGTGAGTCATCAGCTCGGTGAACGCGAAGGGTAGAGTTCCCAGGCCCCACCGAGCCCCACCTGCCACGGTGGCGGATCCGTTCCTCCGTGAACGCTCCATCGCCTGGAACCAGCGGGTTCACTCGCTCCCGCTGTGAACTCCGCCCGGAACCGAAGTTCAGTGCGATCCGATGATCAGGGTCGTCTGCTTCCCGATCGAAAAGGCACCTGGGAGGTTTGCCGCGAAAGGGGATCGGATCGAGCTTTCTGGCGTCGGTTCGTCGCATCCGAAGCCGATTTCTCGGCCTCGGCGCGATTTCGACCCAGAGGAGGCAGTACATGGCACGCCCCATGTGGAAGGGCTCGGTCAACTTCGGTCTCGTCAACGTGCCGGTGCGCATGTACCGCGCCGTCTCCCCGAGGGACATCCGCTTCCACCAGCTCCACGAAAAGGACAAGGCCCGCATCCGCGAGCGCCGCGTCTGCGAGGCCGAGGGCGTCGAGGTCCCCTATGAGGAGATCATCAAGGGCTATGAGATCTCCAAGGGCGTCTACGTCACCATCACGCCCGAAGAGCTCAAGGCGCTCGCCCCCAAGGGCACCTACGCCATCGACATCGAGGACTTCGTCCCCGGAGGCGATATCCACCCGCTCTTCTATGACTCGCACTACCACCTGGTGCCGGAGACGAACGCCGCGCGCGCCTACGCGCTGCTGAGCCAGGCCCTGGAGAGCTCCGGCCGCGTGGGCGTGGGCCGCGTGGTGCTGCGCACCCGCCAGTACTCGTGCGCCGTGCGCCCCAATGGACCCGGGCTGATGCTCTCCACCATGAACGACGTGGACGAAGTCATCCCCCTCGAACAGATCGACGGGATGCCCTCCCACATGCCCAAGGTGAACGCTCGCGAGCTGGCCACCGCCGAGCAGCTCATCGAATCGCTCAGCGCCTCGTTCGAACCCGAAAAGTACCGGGACGTCTACCGCGAGCAGCTCGAGGAGGTGCTGCGGCAGAAGGCCGGAGGCGCGGAGATCCGCCCCTCGCCCACCGCGGTTCCCGAGTACTCCGCGCCCGCCAACCTGATGGACGCCCTGAAGAAGAGCCTCGCGGCCGCCAAGCGCACGCGAGACCGGGAGGAGGTGGCTGCCCCGCCCCTGCGCTCCCCCCGGGCCACCGGGACACGCCGGGTCCGCAGCCAGGCGGCGGCCCGCACCTCGCGGCGGCGCAAATCCTGAGGGCCCAACGTCACAAGCTTGCCAGACACGCTCTTTCTGGGTGACCCCGAGCCGTCACAAGGAGACGTGCCATGCGCAACACCAAGACCCCCGAGAAGAGCATCGAGCAGCAGATCGTCCCCAGCAACTCCCTGATCGAGATCGGCCCCGACGAGCTCCGCGCCGTCGTGGGCGGCCGCAAGCCTGTCGTCGAGATTACCATCAAGCCCGACGGCACCATCGTCATCGTCCAGAAGTAGCGCTTCACCTCTCGGCCCACGGTGGGCAGGTGCCCCTGGACCACCGTGGGCTTTCTGGACAGTGGAGGCTCGCCCTCGCGACGGAGACAAGCGTCGCGCTCCGCGCAGAGTCCTGGCGCTCCACGGATCCACTGAAATGTGCTCGACACAGGGAATTCACGAAGCATTGTTGAACGCGGCCGTCGTGATGACCGTCCCCCCCGCTCCCGGCCTGACCCTCGGGAGCGACCGCCGACTGGCTGAAACCGTGGGGGATTCACATGACGAAACGCAGTGTCGTGGGTGCTGTCTTCGGAACACTTCTGGCCCTGGGAGCCCTACCCGCCGCCGCAGATGACGCGAACCCAGAAGGAGCGCAGGCGTCTCCCAGCCCGCTGGGCCTCGAGTGCACGACGAACAGCGACTGTGACGACGGCAGCGTCTGCACCGTGGATACCTGTACCGCGGGGGTGTGCAACCACACGCTGCAGGCCTGCTACAACGGCCAGACCTGCGTGCCGATGCCCATCCGCGGAGAGGAACTGGCCAGCCCGCTGAGCTGCACGCCGAACCCGAACGGCCAGCCCACGTTCGAGGGCCTGGGCCCCCAGTACATGACGCTCGAGTGTGGCGAGGACGTGTGGGTGGATCCGGGCGCGCGAGCGTGGGACGCGGACTGCAACCCGCTGACGGTGCACACGTACAACTCCGGGAGTGACTCGGCGGGCCCAGGCCCGAACACGTGCGCCGAGGGCACCTACCCGGTGCAGTACATCGCGTGGGATGCGCAGGGCCGGACGGTGGGAGACATCCGCTGGGTGACGGTGAATGACTCGAAGCCGCCCACCCTCAAGCTCAAGGGCTCTGAGCACATGACGCTCCAGTGCGGCAACGGCTATGTGGAGCCAGGCTGGGAGGCGTGGGATGCGTGCTACGGCAACATCACTCCCGAGGTGAAGGTGTACGGCTACCCGAACGGCTGGGTCGCCGGCACGTACACCGTCACCTATATGCTGACGGACAGCGGTGGGAACAGCGCGCCCACGCTCACTCGCACGGTGGACGTCATCAACTGCCCCTGGTGAGCCCTGCCACCGGCGCCCCGTGCTGGGATACGGGGCCGCCGGCTTGAGTAGAGGTGCTTGCGACGGTGGCTGCCCGAAGCCGTAGTAGAGTGGCGGCCACTCGTCTTGATGAGCTTCTCCCTGCCGCAGGCGTTGGTGCTGCTCGTGCCCCTCGGGCTCTTCCTCTGGAAGCGCGGGGCTCGGCCGGGCCTGCCCATGCTCTTGCGGTGGGGATTGCTGGTGCTGGCCGTGGGCGCGCTCGCCGGGCCCGAGCTCGTGCTGCGCGACGGCGGGAGCGATGTCGTCGTCGTGGTGGATCGCTCGCGCTCCATGCCGCTCGACGCCGACCGCGTGGCCTTGGAGCTGGTGAAGCTGCTCGAGGGCCAGCGCCGCCCTGGGGATCGGCTGGGCGTCATCGCCTTCGGGCGCGAGGCGCGGGTGGAGCAGCCGCTGAGCGCGGCGGGCTCTTTCGGTGGCTTCTCGCGGCAGGTGGACGCCGATGCCTCGGATCTCGCGGCGGCGTTGGATGCGGCGGGAGCCCTCATTCCTCCGGAGCGGACCGGGCGGGTGCTCGTGGTGTCGGACGGGCGGGCCACGGGCGCGGATGCTCGCGGCGCCGCGCGGAGGCTGGCCGCCCGAGGCATCGCCGTGGATTTTCGGCACGTGGCCCGGGAAGAGGTGCCGCTGGACCTGGCGGTCGTCTCGTTGGATGTGCCCTCGTCCGTGACGGCACGGGAGCCCTTCCAGTTCTCCGCGGTGGTGGTGGCCTCGGGCGCCGTCACCGGCACGGTGCGGCTGGAACGCAACGGCGAGTTGCTGGTGAAGGGGCCCTATGAGTTCCGTCCAGGGCCCAACGTGTTGCCCTTCCGGGACCTGGTGGAGAAGGAGGGACTGGCCAGTTATCGCCTCGCCGTGGAGGCTCCTGGGGACGGCGTGGTGGAGAACGACGAGGGCCGTGCCGTGCTGCGCGTGGAGGGGCCGGCGCGGGTGTTGCTGCTGACGCGCCAGCCGAAGGGCACTCTGGCCCAGGCGTTGGAGGCGGCGGGCATGAGGCTGGAGGTGCGCGAGCCCTTCCCGGTTTCGCTCGACGCGCTGGATGGCGTGGCGGCGGTGGTACTGGAGAACGTGGACGCCAACTCCCTGGGCGAGCCCGGGCTGAACGCGCTGGCCTCGTATGTGGAGCAGGCGGGGGGCGGGCTGGTGATGACGGGCGGGACGGACAGCTTCGGCCAGGGCGGGTACCGGCGCTCTCCGCTGGAGGCGGTGCTGCCGGTGTCCCTGGAGTTGCGCGAGGAGCAGCGGCGCACGGCGGTGGCCATGAGCGTGCTGATGGACTGCAGCTGCTCCATGGGGGCCACCGTGCCGGACGGGCGCACGAAGATGGAGGTGGCGGCCGAGGGCGTGGTGGGCGCGCTCACGCTCCTCAACGAGAAGGACGAGGCCTCGGTGGACATGGTGGACACCGACAGCCATGAAATCTTCTCCATGAGCCCGGTGAGCGAGGGGCTCCCACTGAACGAGGTGGCGCGCGGGTTCAGCGGTGGTGGCGGCATCTACGTGGGGGAGGCGCTGCGCCAGGGCAAGAAGCAGATCCTCCAGAGCGAGAAGGCCACGCGGCACGTGCTGCTCTTCTCGGACGCGGCGGACTCCGAGGAGCCGGATGACTACAAGGCGACCATCGCCGCGCTGCGCAGAGAGAACGTGACGGTGTCCGTCATCGGCCTGGGCACTCCGGCGGACTCGGACGCGAAGCTGTTGCAGGAGGTGGCCTCGCTGGGGGGCGGACGCATCTACTTCGCCCAGGATGCGATGAGCCTGCCGCGCATCTTCAGCCAGGAGACCATCACGGTGGCGCGCTCGGCCTTCGTGGACGTGCCCACCTCCATGGAGGGAGCGCCGGACCTGTCTCTGCTCGGGAAGCTCTCGCCGCAGGGGTTGCCTCAGGCGGGCGGCTACAACCTCACCTACCTCAAGCCGCGAGCCAACGTGGCGCTGCGCACGCTGGACGAGAACGCCGCGCCGCTGCTGGCGATGTGGCCGCGAGGCGCGGGGCGCTCTGTGGCCTTCATGGCCGAGGTGGATGGACAGTTCAGCGGCGAGCTGCGCCAGTGGAGCGGCCTGCGCGCGGCGCTGGAGAGCATGGTGCGCTGGTCCATGGAGGGTGGTGGCAAGTCCGAGGGCGAGGCCGTGGCCCGGGCGGAGCGGCAGGGCAACGTGCTGCGCGTCACGCTGGATCTGTCTCCCGGAGCGCCGATGCCCACGGCCCTGCCCACGCTGGTGGTGCTGCCGGGCGATGGGAGCTCCACACCGGTGGAGTTGCCGATGCGGTGGGAGGATGAGGACCGGCTGGCGGCCGAGTACACGCTGCACGGGCGCGGGACGTGGCACCCGGTGGTGAAGCTGGGCAATCGCGTCTTGAGGGCGCCGCCCGTGGCGCTGCCGTACGCCCCCGAGTTCGAGCCCGGCAGCCCCAAGGAAGGCAAGGTGGTGCTGACGGCGGTAGCGGCGGTGGGCGGTGGGGTGGAGCGGCTGTCCATGGTGGGGCTGTTCGCGGACGCGCCGACGTCCGAGGGCCGCGTAGCGCTGGCTCCCTGGTTGGTGGGCTTCGCGGTGCTGGTGCTCCTGGCCGAGGTCGTCGTGCGCCGCTTCTTCTCCGCGCCTCGGCTGCGCAAGCCGGTTCCCGCGAAGGGGGCTCGGCCCTCGGAGGCCCCAGCGATGGCGACGGTGGGGGCGACGAGTACGGCGAGTTCTTCAGTACGGTCCCGCGAGGAGCCGCGTGAGGCTCCCCAGGCTCGGCAAGACGCCGAGGCAGGGGAGAAACCACCGGAGAAGCCTGCGGGCGGCAGCGTGGATTCGGCGCTCGAAGCCGCGCGCGCCCGCTCGCGCAAGCGCCTGGGGCGATAAGAGGTCCGGGCGCGGCACGGCTGGGCTGGACTCCCACCTCCTCCCGGCTCTTCCGACATGAGGGCACGCAGCAGATGGAATAGGGTGCGGGGCTCCTCCGTCCATGAGGCCATGATGAACCGCATCCTTGGATTCGCCTCTCTGGGTCTGGCTGTCCTGGCACTCGCGGTAGCCCTCTCGGGTCCCCGCGAGGTGTCCGCCCCCTCCTCTTCCACCGAACCGCCGGCCGTCACCTCCTCCTCGCCGGACGTGAAGGCACTCGAGAAGCGGATGAAGGCGCTCGAGGACACGGTGGTGCTCCTGTCCAGCCGGGTGATGGAGCTCGAGCGCAGGCAAGGGGCTCCGGCCGGGAGCGCGGGTGGCACGGCGGGCGGAGCGGCCCCCGCGGGGCTCGCGCAGGAGGTGGAGGAGCTCAAGACGGAGATGCGAGGCCTGATCGCCGGCGAGGCGCTGAACTCCGAGGGCGGCCGCGAGTACCTCAAGGAGATGATGCGCTCGGTGCAGGACGAGATGCGCAACACCCAGCGCCAGGAGCGGCAGCAGCAGTGGGTCCAGGCGCAGGCCCAGGCGCAGACGGAGCGCTCCGAGCGCGTGCGCAAGTTCGTGTCTGACGCGGGTCTCAACTACAGCCAGGAGCAGGAACTCACGCGCCGGCTCCAGGACGAGGAGAGCCAGCGCCAGGCGCTGCTCGACCAGGCGAACGCGGGCGGCAAGTCGCCCCGAGATCTCCGCCAGGACCTGCGCACGCTGCGGAACCAGACGGACGAGGCGATGGCGAAGGTCCTCTCCGCGGACCAGAAGGCGAAGTACGACGAGATGAGGCGTGATGAGCGCGGCGGCCCGATGCGCCCGGGAGGTTGGCAGGGCGGTGGCCAGGGCGGCAGGCAGCCGGGCGGGCCCTGAGGAGCTCCCGCAAAGGCAACGGGGCCTGGAGAGTTTTCCAGGCCCCGCGCGGGTACTTCACCCGTTTCGCTGTCGCGAGCCCCGGAGCAGGGGGGATGAGACACTCCGGTGCTCACGCCTCGCGAGGGGAAATCAGCTCAGCACGCTCAGGGCGCGCCGGTAGTAGGCCTCGCGGCTGGCCAGCCCGTTGTAGCCACCGTTGATGCGGCGGGTGACTTCGCGGAAGTTGCCCGCGTCCGCGTAGGTGTTCAGGTTGCGGCTGTTCCAGAACCACGCCGCCGTGCGGAAGCCCACGTCCACGTCCGCCGCGCGCTTGGGGTTGTTCTCCAGGTCGATGCCCAGCGCCTTGCCCGCCGCGCGGTAGTTGGCGCGACCGGTCAGCTGGATGGGGCCACGGCCCTTGTACCGAACGCCGTCACCCGGGTGCGTGTTGCCCAGGTCCTTGCGGCCCTCGTACGCCGCGCCCGAGGCGATCTCCTCGAAGTAACGCAGCTCGCCGCTCTCGTGCGCCAGCTGCGCCAGGAACGCCGCCTGACGCTTCGGCGTGTTGATCTTCGCCTCCACCATCGCCTTGTTCAGGTGCGGCAGCACCTGGCGCGCCTTCGCGTCCGACAGGTTCGGCATGATCTTCTTCAGCTGCGCCAGCGACACGCCGCCCTTCACCGGACCCGGCGTGGGGCCCTGGACGGGGCCCGCGCCGCCCGTCTTCGCCGGCGTCTTCGCGCCCATCTTCTCGAGCGCCGCGCGCGTCTTCGGCCCGTAGTAGCCCGTGGCCGGCACGCCGTGCTTCTGCTGGAACTCCTTCAGCGCCGACTCGGTGCGGGGGCCGAACACGCCCGGACCGGTGTTCATCTCCTTCTGCGTCAGCGTGCCGGCCTTCACCAGCGCCGCCTGCAGCTGCTTCACCGCCGCGCCCTGCGCGCCGCGCTTCAGGTCGCCCGCCGGAATCGTCGTGCCCTTGAGCGAGGTGGCCGGCTTCGTCGTCGGCTTGCTCGGAGTGGCGGGCTTGCTCGGGGTGGCGGGCTTCGCCGTGCCCGGCTTCGGGTTGCCGCCGGAGAACGTCACCAACTGGCCCGTCGTCTTGTAGTTCTTCGGGCCGCCCACCAGCCGGTTGCCCACCTGGCGCAGGGTGATCTGCTTCCCGGTCGCCGGATCATTGGCGTAGTAGACGTTCTTGCCGCCCTCGCGGCCGCGGCCCGTCAGGGTGATCCAGTGGTCCGTGCCGTTGGAGCCGCCGTTGCTGCCGGCCTTGTAGTCCACGCCCACCACCACCGGACGGCCCACGTCCAGCTGCTTGTTGATGGTGTTGAAGTTCCACGCCGCCTTGCTGGCGCCCATGTTGCGCGAGGCCGCCGCCGTGCCCCAGATGAGCCCGTTGCCCGCGTAGCCGTGGTGCGTGTCCAGGTACTGATCCAGCTGCCCGGGGTTGATGGGCTTGCCGGAGATCTTGCTGACGGCCATGGCGGTGGCCGTCATCGCGCAGCCAGCCGCGGACAGGCTGGAGCTGGTGCCCAGGCGCCGGCTGCCCCACGCCGGATCTCCCTGGCGGTACATCGGCGTGCCGTCCTTCGAGGTGGGGTACTTGCGGCCCGTGCTGTCCTTCACCGGGCCACCGGCCGCCGCGGACGCAGGCTGCGAGGCCGGCTTGGACGTGGGCTTCGAGTCGAAGCCATCTCCGCCCTTGCCAGGAACCGTCAGCTTCTGGCCCGCCATGATGCGGTTGGGGTTGGAGATGTGGTTGGCCTTGGCCAGGGCCGAGACCGAAGTGTTGAAGCGCGCCGCGATGGCGCTCAGGGTGTCGCCGCTGCGAACCGAATAGGTGGACACGAGATTCTCTCCATTTGAGAACTACGTGCCTGCGTTTTCGGATGATTCGAGAATCAAGTTGCGTGATCGCGAAAAGAAATCGCGACTTTCTGCTCCCTGGGGCGTACGCAACGCGTCAACCCCAGGGATTTCGCGGGTTTGGAGTGGTTATTTGAACTGCGCGGCCCCGTCGAAGTTGGCCCCGCCCCAGGCCGCGCTCTGGATGGTGTCCTCGAGCGTCTGCCCGTCCTGCGCCGTCACGCGCACGCGCAGTGGGTCCTTGCCCAGACCGCTGGGCTCGACGAAGTAGTTGTACTGCTCGCGCTTGATGGTCACCCAGCCGCCGTTCCTCTGATACTCCAGCTTGGTGATGGGGATGATGTGGTTGCGCACCTGGATGGCCGTCCAATACTCGGAGCTGCCGTCCTTGATGTGGTAGCGGATGGGGCCCTGCACCGGGCAGGAGACGTACTGCCAGGTGACGTCGGTCTGGAGCATCTCCCCAGCGCCCACCGCATCCAGTCCCTGGGGCGTCAGGCCCACCTGGGACACGGCGCAGTTGGAGCAGCTGTCCACCACGCGCATCAACACCTTCTTCCCACTGGGGCCTTCAATCTCCATGCACGCGCCGCACATCGAGGACTCGGCGTAGTCCGTGGGGCTCAGCGCCACCACGTTCAAGTCCTCCTGGCTCACGTCGTAGCCACAGTTGCCCGTGCCATCCGACGCGATGCGCACGGCGATGCTCTTTCGCTCAGGCGCGAGGGGAGAGCCTGAGCCAGAGGAACACGCTGCCAGGTTCAGCAGGCCAACGGCGAACACCAAAGGGAGTGACGGAACGTTCTCGAAACGCATCTAGGGAGAACCTCGCTGAGAGGGGGGGGGAATTTCGATGATAACCCGTTCTCCTCACAGTTCGGACGTGTAGGGTTTGCTCCCATTGATACATGGCTCACACGTACTCGTTGCAACTTCATTGCAGAGAGAACTGTGCAGCTCCGTCGAAGATCTTCTCGGCTTTGATCTCAGGAAGGGTGTCGACGAGCTGCTGTCCATCTGTAGCGGTGATGCGAATCTTCACTGGGCCTGGACCGATGCCGGAGTTGGCGACGAAGTAGTTGTAGTCCTCGCGCTTGATCTCCACCCACGAGCCGCTCTTCTGGTACTCGAGCTTCTTGATTGGGAGCCGGTGGTTGCGCACCTGGATGCCGACCCACCACTCGGAGCTGCCCTCCTTGATGCGGTAGCGCACCGGGCCCTGCACGTTGCAGCTGATCAACCGCCACTGCGTGGTGACGCGCCCGTCCTTCACCGGGGCGATCTTCGAGAAGGCCTGCTCGCTCAGGTCCAGGTGGCCGGCGGGGCACTCGGGGCAGCTGTCGACGATGCGCACGCGCACCGTGCCCTGAGGTCCCTGCACCTCCGCGCAGGCGCCGCACATGGCGCTGTTATCAAACTCGGGTTTATCCATGGCGGCCACGTCCATGTCATTGGGACTGGCGTCGTAGCCGCAGTTGCCCGCGCCCGTGGCGTCGTACCAGGTGGCGATCCCGGCGCGGAAGTCGCTCAAGGGAAGGATGTCTCCTTCCAACTCGCCGGGTGAGGTGGACGAGTCGGAGCACGCCGCCAGGGTCAACAGGCACGCCGCGATTCCGAGGTTCCGAAGAGAGAAGGGGAGAGAGGCTCGCATGAACAGGCTCCTTGGCCAGCTGTGTCGTGCTGGCGGGGCCGCGAGTCTAGCTCAGTAGTCCTTGCTCCAGATGAGGTCCAAGCCGCCGGAGCGCGCGTCGCCGTAGTTGGCCTCGAGGCTCCATTGCGGAGTGAACTGGTACTCAAAGTGTACGGCGTTGGCGTTCTCGCGAGTCTGGGCTGTAGTGCCCACGCGGCCGGTGTAGCCCACGTAGATCTTGTCCGTGAGGTACTTGCCCACCTCGAGCTTGGTGCCTGCCAGCCCGCTGTCTCCGGCTTCGATGGAGAACACGTCCAGGGGCAGCTCCGCCGACAGGGCCTTCTTGGCCTGCGAGGCGACGAGCGAGCCCACCACGGAGGCGGCCTGCGAGCCCGTCATCGATGAGCCCGAGTTGCGCTCCAGCGTGCGGCGGCCCGTGGCCAGCAGCGTGTAGATCTCCGTCTCGGACATCGGCGGATCGCTCGTGGGCTCGATGGTGAAGTTCTTCCCCTGGCCGCGGATGTGGATGAAGACGGTGACGTTCTCGCGATCGTTGACGTGCTCGGCGGTGATGTTGAGGTAGGGCGCCAGCGGCGGGCCGGTGAAGTTGACGCGGCTGTCCTTCTGCACGTCGAAGCGGCGCCCCAGCGCATCCACCCGGCCGCGTTGGACGATGACCTCGCCTGCGAGGTAGGGCTCGGTCGAGTAGGAGACCTCGAAGTTCTGGGAGAGCCCCAGCTCGATGTTCACGTCCGAGCCGCGGACCCAGAGGTTTCTCGGCGCGTTGATGAAGATCGTATAGGTGCGTTGAACCTCTTTCTTCTCGATGTCGGAGGCGTCCACCAGATCCTTCTTCACGGGACGGTTGGAGCCCGCGCCGCCCGTGCCCGGGCCTCCGGGTTTGCCCGGGAGTTGGGTGTTGCTGGCCGAGGCGGTGTCCTCGGGGGACGTGCCGCTGGTGGGCTCGCCGTTCTTCGGCGGGGCGTTGGCTGGCTCGGTTCCCTTGCGGCGCTTGCCGATGGGGACGCCATTGCGCACCAGGACGACATCACCCGGACGCTCGAGCGGCTGCAGGTCCTTGCGAGTCACCTCGGGCAGCTCGATATGGGCCTCGGGGATGGAGAGGTTGCGGATGGTGACCTTGGTGAGGGTCAGGCTGCCCTCGAACGTTGACCGCAGCGATGCGACGGCGACGAGCTGATCCTCCGAGATGATGGGGAACTCCTTGAGCTGGCCTTCGCCCTTGAGCTCATAGGCTCCGTTCTTCCCGACCTCGGCATCCGCGGTGAGGCGGAGCTCGCCGTTGCCGCCTCGCGCGAACAGTTGCTGGAGGTGGATGCGCTGCTCGGTCACGGTGAGGTCGACGAGGATGTCCCGGTACTCGCCGAAGCCCATCAACCCGAGCTTGCCGTTCTTCCAGTTCACGTTGCCCTTCAAGGTGGGCGCGCCCACGGTGCCGGCGACGGCCGCATCCGCCTCGAGCACGCCGCCCAGGCTGCGCACCATCTCGTGGGCTCCGGAGAGGAAGGCCATGTCGAAGCGCCGGGCCACCAGCTTGACGTCCAGCGGCACCTTGTCCACCTCGAGCCCTTGCTGCACCGCGGGCAGGGACAGGTCCAGCGGGATGCCGGCTCGGACGACCAGGCTGCCTCCCGAGGGCGCGGACACGGTCGCGTCCAGGTCCGAGCGAGCCTTGGCGTAGGTGTAGTGGACGTGAGCCTGGCCGAGCGCCAGCTTCCCCACGCCGAGCTGTTGCAACCCCACGTCGAGGACGACCTCCGGCGCGGCGGGAGTGCCGTGCGCGGCCATCTCCAGCGAGACGATGCCTTGCAGGCCCTGCTCGCGCAGCGCGGGATCCGCCTGGGACAGGCCCATCAGCTCCTTGAGCGCGGTGGGGTGGAGGCGGCCCTTGAGATCGAAGGGCACCCAGCCGATGACGTCCGGATCCTGGATGGCGCCCAGCGGCGCTTCGAGCGTGGCGCTCAGTTGAGCCAGAGGAGCGGGCTTGCCGTCCTGGTACCGGAGCGTCGACAGCTCCGCGTGGATGTCATCCGCCCCTCCGGTCACTGTGAGGTCCGCGTCCAGAGGGGGCAGGCCGTTGGCGCTGACCTGCCGGGCCTGCACCTCGAAGTGGGCCTCGGGCACGAGGACGGAGCCTTTCACAGCGAACTTCGAGGACACGGTGCCCTGGGCGTTCTGCAGGCCGGCCAGCCCGCCGACCAGCGAGAGGGGCAGCTCGTCCACGTTGCCCTCGACGGTCATCTGGGTCCGGGTGATCTGCTCCGTCGTGGGCGGCTGGATGAGGAACTGGCCCAGCGTGAAGGGCGTCTTCAGCGTCACGGACGCCTGCTTCGCCAGCCCTTGCAGGTCGAGCTGCGCACCCAGCGCTCCGCTCGTCTCATCGGACGAGGCGGTCAGCGTGAAGGCGAGAGGGTTCTTCAGCACGCCCTCGGGCAGGCCTCCGTACACCAGCTGCTCGCCCTTCATCGTAAGGGTGATGCGTGGATCCCGGGCGGGGCCCTTCACCTCCAGCACGCCGCTGAGCTCTCCGCTCACGGGCTCCGGGCGCCCGAGCATCTTCACCGTGTCCTCGAGGCTCAGCCGTGTGAGGTTCACCCGGAGGTTCAGCTCGTCGCTGCGGTGGCGCAGGAAGCCCTGAACGGGCACATCGAAGTCCGCGCTGACGCTGGCGGCAGGGACGCTCGCGGTGAGGGTACCGGTGGCCCGGTCCTTCACGTAGGTGCCCTTCAGCGAGGCATTGATGTCCGAGTACTCCTGGAAGCGAACGCCCGCGAGCGTGAGGGAGACGTCGGCATCCGGGCGAGGCAGCTTCCCGCGCGCGTTCAGCCGCGCAGAGACGGTACCTCCGAGGTCGAGCTTCTCGGGCATGAACGACTTGGGCAGCTTCGTCAGGTCCAGCGCATCCGCCTCCACGTGGCCGTCGATGCTCTGGCCCTCCTTCACCAGCGTGAGCGCCAGGCGCTGCTGGTCGGACACGAGTGTGAGGGCGGGTTTCACCTCGATCCGGCCTCCGCCGAAGCCCACGTGCGAGGAGCCCCGCAAGGTCCACGTGGCCTCGGGCCAGGCCAGCGTCATCGCCTTCACCGCGAGCCCCTCCTGGTCCTCGTCCACCGTGCCGGACAGCGTGAGGGCCAGCTCCGCGTCCCCCGCCGTCTTCACGTGAGCCTGGAGCTCCCGCTCTCGCGTGGTGACGGCGGCGGTGAGGTTCTGGAACGTACGCCCGCCCGTGCGCAGCTCATCCACCACCAGCGAGGCATCCGTGGACAGGGGTTTGGTCACATCCGGCAACGAGGCCTTCAGGTTGAGGCCCTGGACGACATTGTCCTCGTAGGACAGCGAGGCGAAGGAGCCGGAGAGCTCCACTCCCGGCGTGCGCAGCGGGCCCTCCAGCCGGAAGTCCAGCGCGCCACTGCCGCCCAGGGGCAGTGCCGGACCTGGACCCAGCCGGCCCACCGTCTGTCCCAGCACGGCGAGATCCGATGCACTCATGCTGCCCTTCACCTGGATGTTGTCGACCGTGCCCTGGCCACTCGCGTCCAGCGATGCGCCCGGCATCAGCACCCGCAGGCGGGACAGCGTGTAGAAACCGTCCTTGGCGGTCGCGTGCAGCTCCACCGGCCCGAGCGGCTGGCCCTTGAACTTAGAGGGCGAGACGGTGAGGTCCACCTCGCCGTCGAGCGTCTCCAGGCTAGTGCCTCCGCCGCTCGCGTTGAGGTTGGCGACGATGGCTGTGGGCGCCGCATTGTCCATCAGCTCCGCGAGGTTGATGTCCCGCGCCCTGAGGGTGACGCCGTCGCTGCGCATCGTGGCGACGTTGAAGGAGCCATCCACGTTCATGATGGCGCTCCCGGCCTTCACCGTCAGGTTGGTCCGAGCAACATCCCCCTGCTTCTGGCCGTTGCCTTCCACGCTCACGGTCGCGATCAGCGGGTAGCTCGGCACGAAGGCCCGAGCCGTCTCCGGCTCGAGTGACAGGCGCTTGAGCTCCACCCACGCCTCGTTCATCCCGCGCATGCCGCCGCGGCCCTGGAACACGAGCCCGGCCACGGCCATGTCCGCGTCCGCGGAGATGTTCAACTCCTCGCCCTGGCCTCGCAGGGTCAGCTTCACTGGGCCCGAGACGGGGCGAGCCAGGCCACCGGTGGCCTCCAGCCGCACGTCGAAGGACTGCTTCGCCGCGCCATAGCTGGCCGCGCCGCTGGCATCGAAGTCCTCCAGGCGCACCTGCCGGGTGCCCTGTGCGGTGTCACCCTCGAAGTCGACGTACCCGTCCTCGAGCCGGAAGTCCTTGAGCGTGAGGCGCAGCGAGCCCCGGCCTGTGTCCGGCTCTTCGGGCTTGGGGGTGCGAGGCGCCACGGCGCGGGCCAGATTGAAGCCTCGCTCGTCCTGCACCAGGTAGAGGCGCGGTTTCTCGAGCCGCGCGGAGGTGAGCATCACATGCTGGCCCACCAGCGGTGGCAGGGAGATGCGCGCATCCACCAGCGCCACTTCAGCCACCAGATCCCCTTCAGGGGTATAGAGCTTCACGTCTCGCAGGGTGAGCCCCGAGAGGCTCAAATCCACCGAGCCCGCCTCCAGCTTTCCGGCGAGTTGCTCGTTGGCGATGGGCAGGGCCTTGCCGAGCACCCACCGCTCGCCCGAGGACGAGGTGAGCCATGCGAGCGCCCCAGCCACCAGCACCAGCACCAGCGCCACCAGTCCCAGCACGCCCCAGACGATGCGCCGGACCCAGCGTCTCCATGGGGCATGCTTGTGCACCGTCAAAACGCTTCTCCGATCGACAGTTGAAAGGTGCAGAGCCCATCCGGGGCTCCCGCGTATGTTGTCTTCTTGCTTCCCAGGCCGAAGCAGGTACCGCCGGCAGGATAGGTGTACCCAGCTCCTTCAACGGGCAAGGGGGGGCCAATGTTCAGTCGCCGGGCAATGTCCACT
The DNA here is from genome assembly GCF_020103695.1 of Hyalangium versicolor. Classification (GTDB taxonomy): domain Bacteria; phylum Myxococcota; class Myxococcia; order Myxococcales; family Myxococcaceae; genus Hyalangium; species Hyalangium versicolor. Next base: position 376,956 of record NZ_JAHXBF010000002.1, on the reverse strand, counting down.
CGGATGGGGCCCACCACGGTGATGTAGCGCAGCCCCAGACCTACAGCGTGGTACAGCCCGTCACGGAAGGGGCTTGAGCGTCCGAACGACAGCGAGTCCACGCCCACGAAGCCCGTGTCCCAGAAGCTGGCCACGGCCAGACTTTCTGTCACCCGGTATCGCGCCTCCAGTGAAGTCTCGAAGAGGCTGTCGCCGCCAATGGGCACGGTGCCGGCATCCGGTTTCGTGGGATCGATGGCCACCTGGGGAGACAGCCGCTGGCTGTTGAAGCCGCGCATGGACGAGCCGCCGCCGGAGAAGAAGCGGTTGACGATGGAGCTCTGCTTCAGGCTCGTCTCGTTGTTGCGGTAGGGGACGAGCGTGCCCATGCGGACCTTGCCCGCCACGGTCAGCCGCCGCTCCATGCCGAAGGACTGGTAGTAGCGCAGGTCCGGCAGCAGGCGGATATAGGAGAAGTCCCCGAACAGCGGCCCGCCACCCCCCTGCACGGAGAGCGCGGCGTAGTAGCCGGCCCGCGGCTCGATCTTGTCGTCCCGCCGGTCCCACTCCACCGTGGTCTCCAGGTAGCTGAGCTTGATGGTGCAGGGCGCCGAGGTGGAGGTGGAGGTGTCGTTGCGGCATCCCAGGGTGATCGGAGGGATGCCCTGCTCGTTGGCGCCCACCGTTCCGGTCAGCCGGTATATCTCCAGGTTGTAGGCGGGGAAGATGGACAGGTCCGGGTGCGGTTGCCAGATGAGGCCCGTGCGCAGCCGGCCGCCAATGAAGGAGTACGCCTGTTCCAGGCCCTTCTCGCCGGTGATGGAGGCCTGCAGGCGCACGTCCCGGAAGAGGAAGCGCGGCTGTTCGAACTCGGTGGTGACATCGAAGATGAGGCCGCTCTTGGAGTTCTCCTGGCCCGAGCTCACTCCAATGATGGAGGGGATGAAGGCGTAGCCCAGGCGGCTTTTCAACGTGAGCCGGCGCAGACCGCCGAAGATGTTCCGGTTGGTCCACTCGCCCAGGACGCGGCCCTCCTGGCGCGCGGCGTCCACGCCCAGACCGCCGCCCAGCCTCACCGAGCGCAGCGGCGCCTCGCGCACGTCCACCACTACGGGGACCGTGGCCGCCTCGCGATCCGGCGCGCCTCGGTTGACCTTCACCGCGCCGAACACGCCCATGGCGAACACGCGCGCCTGGGCCTCGGCGAGCGCCGACTCGGTGAACCAATCTCCCTTGTGGATCGCCCCCTGTGCCTGCTCGATGATGCGCTTGGGCGCCACCTGCGGGTTGGCGTCCGTGGCGACGAAGATGTTGCCGAATTTGTAGCGGGGGCCTGGGGTCACCCGCAGTGCCACCGTGGCCTGGTGCGTGTCCACGTCCACCTGCACCTCTCCGCCCACCTCGGCCTCCGCGTAGCCCAGCTCGCGCAGCCGTTCCTGGAGCAGCCCCTTCACGCCCTCCCAGTTCTCCTCTCGGAACACGTCCCCCTTGTTCAGGGGCAGATCCGATTTCACCCGGCGCTGGTGGTCCTCGGGCAGCGCCTCCATGCCGGTGATTTCGATGGTGCCAATGCGCGTGGGCTCTCCCTCGCGCACCTGGGCCACCAGCTTCACGGCCTCCTTGCCATCGGGCTGCACCGTGTCCGAGATGACCTGGGCCTGGTAGTAGCCCTGGGCCTGGTAGTAGCGCTCGATGCGGCGCAGGTCCGCCTGCCACGCGTTCGGATCGAAGTAGGAGGGGCCCTTGTCAAAGGGCCAGAGCGGCTCGTACCAGGGCGTCTCCGTGGTGAGGATCTTCGCCTTGATGTCCCCCTCGCCCACCTTGTCGGCGCCCTCGATCTTCAGATCCTTCACTTCGAGGGCGTCCGGCCGAGGCTTGGTGGTGGCGCACGCGCTGGCGAGGGCCAGGACCAGGAACAGGGGAAGGCGGAAGCGGGGGCGATGTCGGAAGAGGGCTACGTCCACGGTGCCAGTTCATATCCATTCGATCCCGGATTGACTCGTCCCCCGTGAAAAGGGAGCGCCACACTGTCGCGTTTCACCATTCTGGGAGGCTGGGGAAGGGAGGATCCCGGACATTTCATGCCGTCAGACGTGCATGCGGGCTCGGCCTGGGCCAGAGTGTCCGGGTATGACCTGGCAAATCAGAGGGCTGCTCGGCGCGGTCCTGGCGGTGGTGCTCTCCTGTGGACCCGGCAAGGATGATGCGGTCCGGGTGAAGGAAGGGGAGACCCTGGAGGGCATCGACGAGTGTCCGGGCCTGCTCTGCGCGGGCGAGCAGTACTTCTGCACGGAGCTGCTCTTCGAGTACGGGCGCTCGCCGCCGCTGTGCGTGACGAGCGACATCTGCAACAAGCTCGAGTGCCTGGATTCGGGGAAGAAGTGCGTCCTGTTCGACGGCATCCCCGTGCAACTGCGCTGCGTCAACCCCTAGCGCCCGGCGGAGCCCCTCGGCAGCGGGGCCCCGCTCGAGCGGACCTCAGCGGCGCGCGGAGGCGGTGAGCCACGCCATGCGCTGGGCGGCGTCCTTCGTCTGAGGATCCTCCAGCAGGGCGTCCACGTTCTGGGTGATGCGGTAGGCCCAGTTGCTGTCGCTCATGGTGCCCGGCAGGTTGATGCGCTCGCGCGTGCCGAGCACGTCCTGCCACGGCAGCACGCACAGGTTGCTGCTGGAGTTGAGCGCGGCGGCCAGCATGGCCCGGTGGATCTCCGGAGTGAACTCCTTCGTCACCACGACGCCCTGGAACTCCGGCCAGGCCCTGCCCACCGCGGCGCGCTCGTCGTCGCGGCTGGCCTCCCACCAGTCCGCCATGGGCTCCGTGTCGTGGGTGCCCGTGGTGGCCAGCGAGATGGCCGGGAACTGGTGGGGGTTGCGGTAGACGGCGTCATCGCGCTCCCAGCGCATCACCCGGTAGCCCGGCAGCCCCAGCTCCGCGAGGATCTTCCGCACGAACGGGGGAATGACGCCCAGGTCCTCGGCGATGATGCCGGCGCCCTCGGACAGCAGGCGGAAGTGCCGCTCACCCAGCCGCTTGTGGCTCTCCTCGTCCGGGGGGATGAAGCGCCCGGTGGGCGTCTTCTCGTCGCGGATCCACTGCCGGAAGTAGCCCACCGCGTGGTCCACCCGGCGCAAGTCGTAGTAGCTGGCCGCCTTGGCCGCCCGCGCCTTGAGCCAGCGGTAGTCCTCCTTCTCCATCGCGGCGAAGTCGAAGTAGGGCAGGCCCCAATCCTGGCCGGTGGCGGAGAAGTCATCCGGCGGCACGCCCAGGCGTGCGTCCCGGCGCAGGATGTCCGGGTGCGCCCACGTGTCCGAGCTGTCCTGGCCGATGATGAAGGGCTCGTCGCCGCACAGCAGGATGCCGCGCGCCTTGGCCTGCGCGCGCACCTGGTTCCACTGTTGCTCGGCCACCCACTGCAGCCACGCGTGGTAGCGCACTCGGCGCTCCATGCGCTGGCCCTCGGTCTTCAGCGCGTCCGGCTTGCGGGTGCGCAGCGGCTCGGGCCACTCCCACCAGGCCCGGCGCTGTTGATCCTCGGAGATCGCGGTGAAGAGGGCGTAGCTCTCCAGCCACTCGCCCTGGGCCTCGCGCCAGGCCTGGAACTCCCGGGCGCGCGCCGTCTTCGCGCCCCACTCGTGCTGATCGAAGTGCGAGAAGGCCCGGTCGAAGGCGGCGTCCTTGAGCGGGAACACCAGGTCATACCGGATGCGAGGAGCCGCGCGGGCCTCGGCCAGCTTGCGCTTCTGCTCGTCCGAGAAAGAGCCCTCGCCGCCGGTGGCCTGGAACTCGGGCAGTTGGTGCGGATCGATGAAGAGCGGGTTGAGGCCGAACGCCGAGCGCGTGGCATAGGGGCTGGGGTCGCCGGGAGCGGTGGGCAGCAGCGGCAGGACCATCAACACCTTCTGCCGGGCCTCCGTCATCCACCGGAAGAGGCCATCCATGGCCCCGAAGTTGCCAATGCCGAAGTCCGTCCGGGAACGCAGCGAAAAGACGGGAAGAAGAAGACCGGAGAGCCGGCCAGTAGGGAGCATGCGTGCAATCTGCCCCAGCCCTTGGCGCCTGTGAACTGTTTGGAGCACCCGGTCGCTCGGATGGTCGCTCGTGGGATGGAGGGAGTGTTGACGATCCGTTGAACCCGAGGACAATTCCCCTGATACCCGTGAAGCTTTCCGAGTCCTTCTATGCGCGCCCGGCGCTGACCGTTGCCCGAGAGTTGCTCGGCACCCACCTCGTTCTGGAGGAAGGGGGCCAGCGGCGGGTGGGGCGCATCGTCGAGACGGAGGCCTATATCGGTGAGCATGACCTGGCGTGCCACGCCGCCAAGGGGCTCACCCCACGCACGGAGGTGATGTTCGGACCGCCCGGGCACGCCTACGTCTACCTCATCTATGGGATGCACCACTGCTTCAACGTGGTGACCGATGCGCTCGGCGTGGGCGCCGCCGTGCTGGTGCGCGCCGTGGAGCCCGTCGAGGGATTCTCCACGGAGGCTCGAACGAACGGACCCGGACGCCTGTGCCGCGCCTTCGGCATCACCCTGGCGCACAATAAATTTGACCTCAAAACATCTGTTCTGCACCTGACGGCGGGCGAGCCGGTGGCGGAGGGGCAGGTGGCACGGGGGCCGCGGATCGGGGTGGAATACGCCGGGGCCTGGGCGGACGAGCCCTTCCGGCTGTGGGTGAAGGACAGTCGTCACGTGAGCAAGGTGCCTACCCGGCGTGTGCGTCGTCCTTGACGGCGGCCATCCTGGCTGGAAGGTTGCGTCTGTCATGTCCGAAGAGCTCGCCACTCCCCCCGAAGACCGGCAGCAAGAGGATCGGAGGCTTCTGTCGCGCGCTCAGGCGGGGGACATGGCGGCCTTCGAGGAGCTGGTCGAGGCGCACCGGGACAAGGTGTTCGGGTTGGCGCTGCGGATGACGCGCTCGGAGGCGGACGCGGCGGAGATCGCCCAGGACACCTTCTTGTCGGCCTACCAGCACCTCAAGGATTTTCGCGGGGATGCGGCGTTCAGCTCGTGGGTGCACCGCATCGCGGCAAACCATGCGCTGATGCGGCTGCGGCACCGCCGGGTGGTCCAGTCGGTAGAGGGGGAACCCCCAGGTCCCGAGTTCACCGAGCGCGGCTCGTTGGCGGACTACCCGGAGCGGGACTGGAGCCGGGATGCCGAGGAGAAGGCCCTGGACGCGGAGTTGGGGCATGCCATCCAGCAAGCGACGGACCGGCTGCCTGAAGGGTACCGGGAGGTCTTTCTCTTGAAAGATGTCGAGGGCCTCAGTTACGAACAGATCGCCGAGCTGACGGGGGACTCTGTTCCGGCCATCAAGAGCCGGTTGCATCGGGCGAGGCTTGCGCTGAGAGAAGCCATCGATCAGTTCTACAATCAGGGTGCTCTCGCGGAGTGAAACGCTCGGAGGCTCCGCGCATCATCGATAGTAAGACAGCGATTCGTCGGGGCAAGCCGCAGTCGAGGTTCGGATGTATACCTGCAAAGACTCGATCAACCTCCTGCTGGACTTCCTCGACGGCGAGTTGACGCCGGAGGACGCGCAGCATTTGAAGGAGCACTTGCAGGGATGCGCGCCCTGTGTGGACTTCCTCCGGACGTACAAGGCCACGCCCGGGCTGTGTAAGAGGGCCATGGCCCACCGCATGCCCCAGGAGATGTCCTCGAAGCTGACCGAGTTCCTCCGCTCGAAGATCAAGTCCTCGCCGTGAACCTGAAACAGCTGTCGCTCCCGGAATTGGAGCAGGCCCTGGCGCCGCTGGCGCCCACTCCCACGGCGGTCCGCAAGGTGTTCGCGGCTGTCTTCGCGCATGGCGCGAGCACGGTGGAAGAGGTGTGCCGGGCGCCGCAGGTTCCCAAGAAGGTCGCCGAGTACCTGCGGGCGCATGCCGAGCTGCCTCGCCTGGAAGTGGTGGAGCGGCGGCAGGCGGAGGATGGGTTCGTGAAGTACCTCTTCGCCTCGCCCCTGGGAGGGCGGGTGGAGGCGGTGCGCATTCCCATCTTCGACGAGAAGTACATCGTCTGTGTGTCCAGCCAGGTGGGGTGCGCGCTGGCGTGTGACTTCTGCATGACGGGGAAGCTGGGGTTCCAGCGCAACCTGAAGACGTGGGAAATCCTCGATCAGGTGCTGCAGGTGCGCGCGGAGGCGGACCGGCCGGTGCGCGGCGTGGTGTTCATGGGGATGGGCGAGCCGCTGATCAACTACAACGAGACGATCCGCGCGGCGCAGGTGCTGTCGAACCCGGCGGGGTTCTCCATCTCGGGGACGTCGATCACGTTCTCCACGGCGGGGATGGTTCCGCAGATCCGGCGGTATACGCGCGAGGGGCATCCGTACCGGCTGGCGTTCTCGGTGACGAGCGCGATTCCGGAGAAGCGGGCGAAGGTGCTGCCCATCGAGAAGGCGCACCCGCTGCCGGAGTTGGTGGATGCGATTCGCGAGTACACGCAGGTGCGTCGCGAGCGGGCGATGATCGCGTACGTGGCGATCTCGGGGTTCAACCTGCAGCTCGAGGACGCGCTGGCGCTGAAGGAGACGTTCGAGGGGATCCCCATCAAGGTGGATCTGATCGACGTGACGGATCCGACGGGGAAGTACCTGCCGCCGTCGGCCGAGGAGCTGAAGGCGTTTCGAGACCACCTGCAGGTGCTGAAGTCGCCGATCGCGCGGCGCTACTCGGGTGGGAAGGACATCGGAGCGGCGTGCGGCACGCTGGAGGCGAGCCAGTACGGAGGCAAGGTGCTGGCGGTGACGGCTCCTCGCGTGGAGCAGGCTTCCTGACAGAGGCCAAGGACCTGGGTTCGCGCGGCCAGGGGGGGGGAGCCCTTGTGGCGGCGCGACGAGCCATCTGGTCCTACCATCGGACCAGTTCGCGCGAACCGCGCCCGGCAGGTTAGTACCAGTTCCGGATGCGCACCTCGACGCCCACGTCCGTGCCGACGAGCCGGGTGAACTCGTCCAGGTCACTGCCGCGTGAGTGATAGGGGTAGACGATCTTCGGCTTGAACTCGCGCACGGCGCTCGCAGCCTGCTGCACTGTCATGGTGTAGGGCAGGTTCATCGGGATGAAGGCGACTTCGATGTCGCGCAACTGCCTCATCTCGGGGATGTCCTCCGTGTCGCCAGCGATGTAGATGCGCTTGCCGCCCAGGGTCAGGACGTAGCCGTTGCCGCGCCCCTTCGTGTGGTACTGCAGGCGATCGGTCGTGATGTTGTACATGGGGATCGCCTCCACGCCGATGCCCGCCACGGTCAGCGTCCCGCCGTTCGCGAGGACCTGCGTCACTCCCTGGAGGTTCGCGGGCAGCTGGTCGCGCACGGCCTGGGGCGCGACGATCACCGTGTCCACTCTCACGAGGGCCGTGAGGGTGTCCGCGCTCAAGTGATCGCTGTGGATGTCCGTCACGAAGATCACGTTGGGAGCAGGCAGGCCCTCGAACGGCGCGGCGCCTCCGACCGGGTCGACGTAGATCATCTTGTCCGCCCAGTGCATGACGAAGGTGGCGTGATTGATCGGATGGATGATCACGTCCCCTTGCGAGGTCGAGATGGCATCACCCGATATGGGTGGCTCGGAAGGCGGGGGATTGCCCTCATCAGGAGGATCGTCCTTGCACGCCAACAGGGACAGCGAGAGACAGAGTGCCGAGAACACGAGAAGCCGGGTCTTGAGCATAAGGGTCCTCTTTCTGCCTCGAGCTATACCCTGGAGTTCCGGACTCCTGGGCTCGCTTGATTCCCTGTGGGTCTTCTTCCGAACGCTCGCCTGGAGCGTCAGGCCTCATCAGCCGAGGGCCGGACGGGTGAGTGCCAGGACGGCCTCTCCCGTCACGTCCGCATACTTGCGCTGGGCCATGCCCCGGACGATGTCCGAGGTGAGGTAGCGCAGGTGTGGTTGGGCGGTCGTCGCGGTCTCGACGATGATGCGCGCAATGTCGTCTCCCGTCTGGGCCGAGTCATAGGCGCCCTGGGTCCGGGAGAGGTAGGCATCGAGAAGGGGTTGGTAGGCACCCACTTCTCCCGCCGCCCCGTTGTTGGTCGCCAGGACGTTGTTGACGAACTCCGTGCGGACCGCGCCGGGCTCGATGAGCGAGACGTGGATGCCCAGCTTCTGCGCCACGGGGGCCAGGCTCTCCATGAAGCCCTCCACCGCGAACTTCGCGGCGCAGTAGGCATCATTGAAGGGCTGCCCGATGAGCCCGCCAATGCTGCTCACCGAGATGATGCGCCCCGAGCGCCGCTCTCGCATCCCTGGGAACACGGCCTGCGTCACCCGCCAGACTCCGAAGAAGTTCACCTCCATCGTGCGCCGCAGCGCCTCGGGGGAGGTCTGCTCCAGGGAGCCCAGGAAGCCCGCGCCGGCGTTGTTCACCAGCACGTCGATGCGGCCGTGGCTCCGGAGCACCCCCTCCACGCACTGGCTCACGGAGGAGTCGCTCGCCACATCCAACGCTCGGATGTCCAGCCGGACGCCCTCGGCGGCGGCGCGGGCGCGCAGGGCCTCGGCCTTGTCCAGGTTGCGAAGGGTGGCAACGACCTCGAAGCCAGCCTGGGCCAGCCGGACAGCAGCGCTCAGGCCAATGCCCGTGGACGAGCCGGTGACGAGTGCGATGGGGGCCATGGTAGTCTCTCCTTTGGATGAACCGGCGCCGCGGGGTGCGGCGTCGCGTGATGGATCAAGTACCACCTGGCGCCGCTCCACTCCTGACCGTGGGCGCCAATCGACTGACCCGCGATGCCACCTGGAGCCACCCGGACCCTGTCGCTGCCTCGCTCCATGCTGGCCTTGTTGAGCGAGGCCGGAGTGAAGGTGGATACGCTGGCGCGCAAGGTCGGTGCGGCCTCGGCTTCCTCGCGGCTCACCCCAGCTCAGATGGATGCCTTCCTCGACCTGGCCCTTCCGGCGGCGGGGGATGATGCGTTCCGTCGCATGGTGGCGATGGACGTGCGTCCGGAGCTCTTCGGGGTGGTGGGGCTGTCCGCCATGGCCGCGCCCACCCTGGGGGCCGCGTTGTCCCGCTTCGAGCGGTACAAGCGGCTGTTCGCCCTGGACGTCATCGAGCTCGTGCCAGGTCGGGACTCCACGAGCGTGCGGGTTCTCCTGAAGCGGCCAGAGGGGCCTACCGCGCGGATGCGCGCCGAGCTCGAGATGGTGTTCCTGCTGGCGTTCGCCCGGCGGATGACGCGCACGCAAGTCATCCCCGTGTACGTGGACGTCCGGGGTCCCATTCCCTCGTACCAGGCACGCATGGAGGCCTTCTTCCGGGCTCCCCTGCGGAGTGGGCAGGAGTTCGATGCGCTCGGATTCTCCTCGCTGGATCTGGCTCGCCCCTTGGTGAGCAGCAACGCCGAGCTGGCCGGGCTGCTGGGGCCGCGCGCGGAGCAGCTCCTGGTGGAGAGCGGCAGTCAGGACATCTCGGAGCAGGTGCGCGCGGTGCTCCAGCGCATGCTCATGGGGGAAGAGCCCTCCATGGAGGGGGTGGCTCGGGCGCTCGGGGCGAGCGAGCGGAGCCTGCAGCGGCGGCTGTCCGAGGCGGGGACTTCCTTCGTCACGCTGCTGGCCGAGGTGCGCCGGGAGCGGGCTCGTGAGCAGTTGGCGAACACGGACATGGACATCGCCGAACTCTCTTTCCTGCTGGGCTTCTCGGACGCCAGCGCGTTCCACCGGGCCTTCAAGCGCTGGGAGGGGATGACGCCGCTCGAGTACCGCAAGGCCTCGAGGAAGAAGCGCCCATCAGCCCGAGCCGGCGCGTAGCCCAGGTCCAGCGGTTCGTGCCAGCTCCATGGCTCGGGCAAGCCGGGACACCGCATCGCGGGCCTGGGCCGCGGGCAAGGTCGCGAATCCGAGTAGCAGGCCATCGAGGCGGTTCTTCGCCGGGTTGAACTGATGGGCCGACAGCGCGCCAGGTGCGAGGCCGAGCCCATCGGCATGGTTCACGACGGCATCGTCGCGAATACCGCGCAGCCGCGCGAGCAGGTGCAACCCACCCGGTGCATTGCCAATCTGGAGGTGTGGTGAGGAGAGCTCCGCGAGGGCTCGCAGCAGCGCGGCGCGGCGCTCCGCATAGAGGCTGCGCACGCGCCGCACGTGCCGGGCGAAGTGTCCCTCCCCCAGGAAGTCAGCGGCTGCGCGCTGGATGGCAAGGGGTGGCGCGGGGTGCAACAGGCTGGCGGCGCGGGCGAGCGCCTCCCGCGCCCTCTCCGGCACGACGAGGAAGCCGAGCCGCACACTGGGGAACATCGACTTGCTGAAGGTCCCCGCGTAGAGCACCAGGCCCTTGTCATCCAGGCTCTTGAGGGCGGGGAGCGGCGCCGAGTCATAGTGGAACTCGCCGTCGTAGTCGTCCTCGACGATCCACGCGTCCGCGCTCCGGGCCCAGTCCAGGAGGGCGAGCCTGCGAGGCAGCGAGAGCGCCATTCCCAGAGGCATCTGATGGCCGGGAGTCACCACCGCGAACCTGGCGCGGGGGGCGAGGGCCACGCCCCTGGAGACATCGAGTCCTTCGGCATCCACTGGGACGGCTACGGGCCGCAATCCCGCGAACACGAACGCATGGCGCGCCCGGAAGTAGCCCGGGTCCTCCATCCATACCGGGTCCTCTGGCTTCGAGAGCGCATGTGCCAGCAGGCCGAGCGTGGCGTGATAGCCGCCAGTGATCATCACCTCATTGGCGTGGGCGACCACACCGCGCGAGACCGCCAGGTGCGCGGCGATGGCTTCCCTCAGGGAGGCATCCCCCGTGGGGCTGGAGTACGCGAGCTCACTGGCCCGGACCCGGCGTGAGTGCCGCCCCAGCACTCGAGCCCAGGTCGCGATGGGGAATGCGTCGACCGCGGGAACGCCAATCTGGAATGGCCAGAGGACCGTGCGCGCCCGGGGTTCACTCCGGGGTTGCGGCGCGACGGTGGTTCCGCCGCGAGGTGAGAGCGGGAGGGGACTCGTGACGAACGTACCGGCTGCGCCGCGCGTGATGAGGAATCCCTCGACGGCCAAGCGTGCGTACGCGACATCCACCGTTCCCCGCGCGACGTGAACCTCCAACGCCATCGCCCGTGCCGAGGGAAGGCGGGTGCCCGGTGGGAGCGTGCCCACCAGGATGGATTGGCGGATCCGCTCGTACAACTGCACGTGCAGGGGGATGTCGCTGCGGTGGCGCAACAGCGAAGGCTGGAAGGTGGCTCTGCGAGGGGACATGATGGCCCAGTCGAATCGATCTTTCTTGGCTCTTTTCCTGAGCCATCATGCACCTATCTTGTCGTGCCATGACCACTGAATCCGTGCGGCTCGACCCCCCCGCTTTTCGAAATCTTGTCCCTGAGACCTGGCGTGCCCTGGTCGCGATCTCGACCTCCTTGAAGCAGAGCGGTCTGGGCGATGAGCTCATCGAGTTCGTCAAGATCCGGGCCTCCCTGCTGAACGGGTGCCAGTTCTGCATCGCGCTGCACACGGACGACGCTCGCAAGCTCGGGATCCCCGAGCAGCGAATCCAGGCGCTCGAGCATTGGCGTGACTCCCCCCTCTTCCAGCCCCGGGAGCGGGCGGCACTCGCCTGGACCGATGCGCTCACGCATTTGTCGAAGGGAGACGTGCCGGATGCCATCTATCGCGAGGTGTCGGGAGCCTTCTCGGAGGCTGAGCTCGCGGCGCTGACCGCGGCGGTGGTGGTGATCAATTCCTGGAATCGCATCGCGATGGCCTATCGGTTCCCGCCCGAGGCCGCCACGGGGGTTCGTCGATGAGCCCGGTTCCCGCAGACACCGCAAGGTTCCGTGCGCTCCACGCACCGGGCCAGCTTCTCATCCTGGCGAATGCGTGGGATGCCGTGAGCGCCCGGCTGGTTGAGTCCCTTGGCGGTGCCGCCATCGCCACCAGCAGCGCCGCGATGGCCTGGGCTCAAGGGATACCCGATGGCGAGCGCCTCTCGTTCGATCGAGTGCTCGCCGCGTCCCGGGACATCGTCCGAGCGGTGCGGGTGCCGGTGAGCGTCGATTTCGAGCGAGGCTACGGCACGAGCGCGGCGGAGGTGGCCGCCAACGTTTGCCGTCTCGCGGAAGTGGGAGTGGTGGGCGTCAATCTCGAGGACGGTGCCGAGCCGCCAGAGGTGCTTGCCGAGAGACTGTCGGCCGCTCGCGAGGCGCTTCGGCGTGCGGGGCGAGACATGTTCCTGAATGCGCGCATCGACGTGGTCCTGCGCCACATCTCCGAGGGAAGCCAGGCCCTCGACGAGGTCGTTCGGCGCGCGAAGCGCTACGTGGACGCGGGCTGTGATGGTGTCTTCGTGCCAGGGCTCTCGAAGGCTGAGGAGCTAGCCCGGGTCGTCGAGCAGGTCCCTGTCCCGCTTAACGTCTGGGCCGCGCCGACGTTGCCTGCGCCCGAGCAGCTTCGAGCGTTGGGGGTGCGCCGGGTGAGCGTGGGGCCTCGGCTCGCGCTGACGGCACTCTCGGCGGCGCGTCGAGACGCGGAGCAGGTGCTCGCGGGGCGGTGGGCTCCGACCTTCGAGGGGACGAAGCTGACCTACCCCGAGATCAACGCCTGGTTCGCGTGAGCGCCGATCCTGCTTCTCTTCAGCTCAGAGACAGCTCGGTGGCCGAGACCACGATGCCGTCTTCGTCGCTGTAGAGCCAGTGTCCCGGCGTGAAGGTGACGGTGCCGAAGGTGACGGGCACATCCACCTCGCCAACGCCCGTCTTGCGGCTCTTGCGAGGGTTGGAGCCCAGCGCCTTGACGCCGATGTCGAGCTTCGCCAGCGCCACGGTGTCTCGCACGGCACCGTGGATGATGACCCCTGCCCACCCGCTCGCATGCCCGATGCCCGCGATGACATCGCCCATCAGCGCCGTGCCGAGCGAGCCTCCACCGTCGACCACCAGCACGCGCCCCGCTCCGGGCTCCGACAGCGCCTTCTTGAGCAGGACGTTGTCCTGGAAGCAGCGGACGGTGGTGATCCGGCCGTGGAACACCTTGCGCCCGCCGAACTGGCGGAATTGCGTCTCACAGCTGGAGAGCTGCGACTCAAACCTGTCGACGAGGTCAGCGGTGGCGAAGGTCATGGCGCCCTCCTTATACGAACGGCTCAGCGGGCGCGACGGAAGCCGTACACCCAGGCGCCCGCGGCGGCGAGCGCGGGCAGCACCACGGTGACGGTGAGCGTGAGGAAGATGGCGTCATTGGCCGGCTGGCCGATGAAGTCCACGCCCGACACGCGCAGCCACGCCTTCACGCACGTCACGCCCCAGTTGGCGAAGTTGGCACCGATCACCAGCCACGCCAGGCGCCGCTGACCCACGGGGCCGTAGTGCAGCATGGGCAGCGTCCAGGCCACGCCGAGCAGGAAGAAGGTGCCCATCAGCGCGTTGAGGTGGGCGGCCAGGGCCATGTGCGGATCGGCGGGCACCTTGCCCGTCATGGCCGAGGAGACATAGCCCCCGGTGAGCAGGCCAATGAGCATGAGCCAGGCGGCGGCGTGCGCCATGAGACGCGCGGCGGGCAGGGGGGCCGGGGTGGGGGCGGGGGCCGAGGCGGACGAAGCCTCCGGGCCCGGGAGTGGGGTGAGGTGGGGGGCAGGAGTCATGTAGGTGTCCTCCATCTTACGGCGGCAGTGCTCCAGACACCGAACCGGGTTGCCTGGCCCGGCTGCCTGCCCCATCCGGAACGGTACGGAGCCCAGAGGTGCCCTGTTAAGAAGAACAGGCGGGCAGGCTTCGAGTCGTCGAGGGAGGTGGGAGCACGCATGGTGGAGTCCATTGATCACTTCATCATGGCCATGGGGATGGCAGGGCTGCTCCTGCTGGGGTTGGCGGCCATGCTGGAGTACGTGGTGCCTCCCTTCCCCGGGGACACCATCACCCTGCTGGGCGGAGTGTACGCGGTGCGGGGGGATCACCCCTGGCCGCTCGTGTTCTTGATCGTGACGCTGGGCAGCGTGGCGGGCGCGGCCATCAACTACTGGTTCGGCACGTGGCTGGCCCGGCGCTTCGAGGCCAACCCGCAGGCGAGCCTGTTCGGTTTCACCCATGCGAAGTTGGAGGAGGTGCAGGCACGCATGCGGCGCAGTGGGCCGTGGCTGCTGGTCGTGAACCGCTTCCTGCCGGGCATTCGCGGCGTCATCTTCATCGCCGCGGGCGCCGCGCGCATTCCCCGCCGCAATGCGCTGCTGCTCGGCGCGGTGTCCGCCATGGCCCACAACGCGCTGGTGCTCACGGTGGGCCGGGCGGTGGGAGGCAACCTCGAGCGGCTGGAATCACTGGTGTCCCGCTACCAGATGGCCGTGGTGGTGCTGGTGTTGATCGGAGTGCTGGCCGTGGTGGTTCGGGCACTGGCCCGGCGCACCCCGGCTACCTGAGGGACAGGCCGTGCTTCGGGCAGGCACTTACCGCGCTCCGGCTCCAGGAGGAGACGTTGGGTGAGGCTTCCGCTTCAGGCGCCCTGCCGAAGCTGGTTAAGTCGGGCCCATGTTTCGCGATCGGCCGTGGTTGTTGTTCCTCGTGGCGCTCGTGCTCGCTGGTGCCTGCCGGTGTGATGATCCGGGAGTCGGCGGCGCGAAAGGAGACTTTCGTGCGCAGGAGACGGAGCTGAACTTCGGCCGGGTGCTGGAGGGGCAACAGGCTCGTCGCACCGTGACGTTGGTGGGCACGGGGCGCGCCGGAGTGACGGTGAAGGCGGCCACCGACAGCCCCTTCTCCGTGGCGGAGGACTCCGTAGCGGTGCCGGGCGGCGGGACGGCGACACTGGAGGTGGTGTTCACGGCGGGGGACGCGCCGGCGGAAGGCACGCTGGTGCTCACCGCGGGAAGCCACACGGAGAACATCGCACTCAAGGGCGTCGGAGTGAGGCCTCTAGCGTGCGTTCCCTCGGAGCAGTGTCGCGAGTCCCACTTCGAGGTGGAGCCCGGCCAGTGCGTGGAGACGCTCGCGCCCGACGGGATCGTGTGCATTCCCACCAGCAAGTGTGAGGAGCAGGGGCGTTGTCAGCAGGGCGTCTGCGTGGGCTCGCCGCGCCTGTGCGACGACGACAACCCGTGTACGGAGGACGCCTGCTCGCCCACGGAAGGCTGTGTGACGGCGCCCGTTGTGTGCCCTCGGCCCTCCAATCCGTGCAAGGTGGGTGTATGCGAGCCGTCGAGCGGTTGCGGCGAAGCGGATGCTCCCGACTTCAGCCTCTGTGGCGGCGCGGACTGCAAGACGGCGAACGTGTGTGTGTCGGGCTCGTGTCGCACGGTGCCCACTCCCGAAGGCTTCTTCTGCGCTCCCGCCACTCCCTGCCAGGGCGAGGGCAAGTGTCACGATGGGGAGTGCGTCCGGCCGGATGCGGGGGATCTTCCCGTGCTCTTCTCCCAGAAGCTCGGTGGGGTGCCCGCGGCGGATCCGGGAGGGCCCGTCCTGCTCGTCCAGGATCAGACGCTCTACACCTCGGTGTGCGGAGACGATGCGGGCTGTCGGCTCGTGGCCTTCACGGACAAGGGCCTGCTGCGCTTCGAGGCACCTTATGAGGATGGGGGTCCGCGCACGCTGCTGACCGTGTCTGATGGGGGCATCCTCCTGCACGAGCCCCAGGCCCTGGAGAGCTATGCCCTGGCCGGTCCAGGCCAGCGCCTCTGGCAGGCACCGTTGGGAGGAGAAGCGGCGCAAGATGGAGGGCGGGTTCCCTCGACAGGCGTGGGGCGTGTGGCGCTGACGGCCGAGGGCGAGGTGGTGGCGCTCGTATCCTGGCGGCCCCCCGAGAACGACGGGGGCCTGGAAGATGGAGGCATGGATGGGGGCACTCCCGAGGATGCAGGCACTATCAGTTGGCCCGCGACGCTGATGGTGCTTGGCACGGACGGAGGGGTGCTTCGCGCTGGCTCGTTGGAGGGCTTCAGTGGGGAGGGCGCTCGCGTGTCGCTCGAGGAGCAGGGCACCCTGTTGGTGTGCTCCGAGGAAGCCGAGCGCGTCTCACGCGTCGAGCCGGAGCCCGAGGATGCGGGCGTGGGTTTCGTCGCCTTCCCGTTGGTGGACGAGCCAGGGGATGCGGGCTCGTCGCTGGCGGTGGCGGGGGGCAGGCTCTTCGCGGGGGCGCGGCTCTTCGCCAGCACGGATGGCGGCAGCCGGGTGCAGGTCCCCTGGGATGGAGGCATGCAATCCCTCACGCCGATCGCCGAGCCGGCCCTGTTGCTGGACGACGTGGGCTACGCCTTCGCGCGGACATGCCCGGACGGAGGAGCTCCGTGCCCGCACGAGCTCGAGCGGCTGATGCTGCGAGCCCTGGATGCTCGAACGGGAGCGACGGCGTGGGAAGTGTCCGTGCTCCCGGAGGATGCCCCCGGCACGCTGTACGAAGCCTCGCTGGTGCAAGGCGGGGCGGTGGGTACGCTCACCGACGTCGAACTGGATGGAGGTCCCCGGGTCCACGTGCAGTTCTTCTCGGGGGGAGAGCGGATCGCCGTCTGCCCGCTGCGGGACAGGCCCCGGGTCGCGGGGGCTGCCCACGTGGGGCGCTACCTCTATGTCGTGCTCGAGCGGGAAGGCACATGGCGGCTCGAGGCGTTCGATCTGGGCTCCCTGGGGCTCGCGGAGACACGGGGCTGGCCTCAGCGGAACGGAATCTCCGGAACCCGGCGGGCCAGACCCTGACTACGGCTGGGTGTCCGTGTCGATCCACAGGTCCTCGAAGCGGACCTGGGGCGGAGTCATGTGCAGCCGCAGATCCTGCACGATGGGTGTGGCCACGGCGTAGATGCGGTCGTGGTACAGCGGGATGAGCGGGCAGTCCTGCTCGAAGAGCTCCTCCGCGCGGCGGTAGAACTGCTGGCGCAGCTCGGGATCGATGGAGACGCGCGCCTCCGTCGTGAGCTTGTCCAGCTCCGGGTTCTGGTAGCCGAGCGGGTAGATGGTCTGCGCGCTCGAGTTCAGCAGGAGGTAGAGGAAGTTGTCGGGGTCCGGGTAGTCGGCGATCCACAGCGTCCGGAACGCGGGGATGCGCCCGGCGCGGAGCCGCGTCGTGTAGTCCTGAGGCGGCAGCTCCACGTGGTTCAGGTCGAGCAGCCCTGCTTCGATGAGTGGCTGGAAGAGCAGCTGATCCTCTTCCGAGGTGTCGCGCCCGGCGGGGTAGTAGATGGTGAGGGGCACCTTGCGCACGCCCGCCTCGCGCAGGAGCCGCTCGGCGCGCGCCACGTCAGGCCCGGACACCGAGGCGGGGGTCGCGTCCTGGAGCAGCTCGGGAGGGGTGAGTGTGTTCGCCATGCGCGCGCCGGGGTGGAAGCGCTCCACCAGCCGGGGGATGTCCAGCCCGGCGCGGATGGCCTGCCTCACCCGCACATCGTCGTAGAGGGGCTCGCGCAGGTTGAGGCCCACGAAGGCGGTGGAGGGCGTGGAGCTGGCGATGACTTGGAACATCTCCATGCCCGGGCCCTGGGCATGCTGCGCATGGAGGTAGGAGACGAAGTCCACCTGTCCGGCCTGGAGCCGCTCGACGGCATCCTGCCGTGAGTCCACGAGCAGGAACTCGAGCCGGTCCAATAGGGGCATGCCCTCGCGGTAGTAGATGGGGTTGCGCTCCAGGCTGACGCGTTCCTGGTCGAAGCGCTCCAGCCGGTACGGGCCCGTGCCCAGCAGGCGCCCGTTCGCGCCCTCACGGGCGATGGCCGTGGCGGTCAGCGTCAGCAGGTGGAGGAAGAAGGCCTTGGGCTCCCGGAGCCGGATCTCCATCGTCACTTCGTCGATGACGTGGATGCCAGTGACTTCGCGAGCTTCGCCGCTGACGTAGTCGGGCACACCGGCGATGTCCTCCAGCAGCGTGCGGTCCGGTGAGCGCACCTCCGGGCTCAGCAACCGCTCGAAGTGGCGCTTCACGTCGAACGCCGTCAGCTTCACCCCGTCATGGAAGGTGACGCCGCGACGCAGGAAGAAGCGGAACACGCGCGCCGACGGATCCATCTCCCAGCGCTCGGCGAGGTCGGGCGCCAGCACGCCATCTTCCAGCCGCAGCAGGGTGGAGAAGACGCACGCGCACACCTCCGCGAGCTGGTTCTCCACGCTGAAGAGGGGATCCAGGGTCTGTCTCGCGCGCAGCGCCGAGGCCTGGTGGATGGCGATGCGCAGTTCCCCGCCGGCACGGGGCCGGGGGAGGCGGAAACGGAACACCTCGGCCTCCAGGCTCACCGTTTCGTTGCCGAGCTGATCCACCGTGCGGTTCAGCTCGTCTCCGATGCGGATGACGCGGCGGGCGTCCTCATGGACGCGGGAGACCTCTTCGCGGATGGCACCCTCGCCACGGGTGAGCACTCCGTGGGCCTTGCGGATGTCGTCGATGGCGGCCGTGAGCCGGACCACCGCCTCGGAGAGCTGGTGCCCGGTTCGGGCTTGGCCCTCCACCTTGTCCGTGGCCTCGCGCGCCAGCCGCGCCATCTCGCCCGTCTGCCGCACCAGCTCGCGCGCGTGGCCTACCTGCTCGATGGCGGCCCGGGTGACGTCATCCACCTGCATCGCCACCCGGCGGCTGGCCTCCGCCACCGAGGTACCCTGCTGCTCCAGGCGCTTGGTCTCCTCCACGGTGGACTCGACGGCCGCGAAGGTGCGCTGGGTGATGTTGCGGATCTCCACCAGCGCGGCGGCGGCACGGTCTCCCAGCTGCACACCCGTGGTGGCCTGCTCGCGGCCATCCTTCACCAGGGTCACGGCGGTGCCCACCGCCTCGCGCACGCCGGTAACCATGGAGGCGATCTCCCGCGTGGAGCGCGCGGTGCGCTCGGCCAGCCCGCGAATCTCATTGGCCACCACGCCGAAGGGGCGGCCGTGCTCGCCAGCCTGCGCGGCGATGATGGAGGCATTGAGCGCCAGCAGCTTCGTCTGGTCGGCGATCTCCTGGATGACGTCGACGATGCGGCCAATCGCCGTGGAGCGCACTCCGAGCGAGTCGACGATCTCGGCGGCTTTGCGCACCGTCTCCTCGACGCGGTACATGCCCTTGACGCTGTCGTTGACGAGCTCCTCGCCGCGCTGGGAGGTGGCGGTGACGGCCATGGCCAGCTCGTTCGTCTCGCTGGCGCGGCGGCGCACGGCGTCGATGCCTGTGCTCACCACGGAGACGAAGCTCTCGGCCTCGTTGGCGAAGCGCGCCAGCTCATCTCCGGCCATGGCGATGTGCGAGAGCCGCTCGCTCATGGCCTGCACCAGCTCGCTGGTGTTGTGGGAGAACTCGTCCAGGATGGAGAGGGCGTGGCCCACCTGCTGGAGCCGCTCCGTCATCTCCCCCAGGGCGTTGGTCGTCTCGTCGGCGAACGAGTCCATCTGCCCCACGCGCTGGCCGGTGGCGTGGAGGCTCTCGCCCATGCTCGTGACGGCGCCCAGGGTGTGGTCCACCGCGAGGCCCTGGCGCCGAGCGGCCTCCAGGAGCATGCGGGCCTGATCGGAGACGCTGGTGGTGGTGCGGTGGAGGTTGACGGTGACTCGCTGGACCTGGGAGATGGCCCGGCGCAGCGAGACGAGGAGGCGGTGCACGTCATCGCGCCCCTCGAACTCGTCGCGGGTGGAGATGGCGAGGTCTCCCTCGGCGAGGCGGGTGATGACGCGGCGGCGCATGCGCAGCCGGCGCCCGGCCCAGGCGTACCAGGTGAGCCACCCACCCAGGAGGTAGAGCGGGGGCAGGGCGAAGAGGAGCACGAGCCAACCGTTCAGGGAGCGCGGCTCTATTGCGAGCACGCGCAGCAGACCGCCTACAATGAGCGCGGTTGCGAGCCCCCCACCGAGGCCGAAGCCGAAGAGGTACCGTTTGGCTCCCATGAGCAGTCGCGACGCTACTCCGCCTTTTCGCGCCGTACCTCAAAACCGTGCACGCCGGGGGACGGGATGGGCCCTGCTCGCCGTCCTGGTGCTGTGCCTACCTGCTACGTCGACCGGGCTCTCGGGGGGCGGGTCCATGCCGCCCCAGGGGGGAGAGGACTCCAGAGGTTACATCTTCACGTGGCGAGGGGTACCCGTGGGGACGGTGACGCTGGCCCGAGCGGAGCAGCGGTTCACCTATACGTCGGTCCACCTGCACACGAGGGAAGGGCAGGTGGGGGCGCTGACACGGGAAGTGAAACTCACGGTGGATGCGCGGGGGCGGGTGGAGGGGACGGAGAGCGTGCCCCAGGCGCTGTGGTTGTGGCGGGGGCCGCCGCGCATGGGGTGTGTGACGGGGCGCGAGGAGCTGACGGGGCGCGAGGGCCCTCACTGTGTCACGGCCATCCGGGGGCGAGAGGTGGAGGGGACGATGCTGGGCACATCGTTCCGGGCCCGGTACGACGCGCAGGGGCGGCTCGAGGTGTTGGAGGTGGGCGAGTCCCGCTTCACGGGTGCGGCGCCGGGCGAGCGGTTGCGTGCGCCGCCGGAGCTCTTCTCGGAGGGAGTGCCGGTGGAGGGCGAGCGGGGAGCGCTCACGTTCGTCCCGGCATGGCCGGTGGCAGAGCAGCTGCCGGGGATGACGCCATGGGACGCGGCAGCGGCGCGAGCCCTGGCGAAGCGGGTGCATGCGGCCTTCCCGGAGAAGGGGCCTGGGGCAGCGGATTGGCGCCAGGGAGGGGAAGGGGAGGCGGGAGGGTGTCTGGCGCACGCGCTGCGCTTCGCGGCGGAGGCGGCGAAGCTGGGGCAGCGGGTGGGGATGGTGCACGGCCTGCTGGTGGTGGACGGGGGCCCGGCGCGTCCTCATGCGTGGGTGCGTGTGGCGCTGGCGGGTGGGGGAGTGTTGGAACTGGATCCCACGTCTCTGGATCCGGTGCGCGCGGAGACGCACTTGCCGCTGGCGCTGGTGGATCCACGAGGCTCATCGATCGAGGCAGGCGAGCGCTGGTTGGAGCTGCTGCGAGGGACACACCGGATCGTCCGGCGCCCCTGAGGGGCCCTCACTCGAACGGAATGAGGGACAACCTGGCGCCGGCCGAGACGCCCAGCGCCTCTTTCGCCCGTCGCGGCAGGTGGACGATCTGATCATCCACCCGCCCCTGCGTGCGCACGGCGCGGAAGCGGTTGCGGCCCGACTCGCGCTCGCAGGAGACGAGGAGATCATCACCCTCCTGCTCGAAGTGGCCATCGGCCAGCTTCACCGTGCGGTAGCGCCGCACCAGCGTCAGGTCCGCCACGTTGGCCTCGAAGTGCGGCCCTCCATCGAACGGATCGATGCGCTCCACGTACCGGAAGCCAATGCGCTCCAGCATGCGCTGCACACCGCGCGTCTGCGGCCCCACCTCGCCCAGCACCTTCTGCACCCGAGCCGGGAACAGCGACGCATAGATGTCCGAGGCCGGGAACAGCTCCTTGATGAACTCCTTGTTCTGCCGGCTCAGCCGATCCGCTTCCTGATAGCTCAGCCCCGTGAACTTCCGGCCACACGCCTCCCACAGCAGGCTGCGCCCATCCGGCAGCAGCGGCGGTAGCAACTCCGCCAGCACCCGAGGCCGGAACAGCCGCCGGTGCATGGCGATGAACAGGAAGCGCACATACGACAGCTGCTTGCCCGGCTTGTCAGGCGTGGCCCGCGCGGGGGGATCCACCACCAGCCCGCCAATCTCCGTGGGCCCCTCGTAGTTGTACGCAATCGAGAGCACCTTGTGCCGCAGGTGCCGCTCCAGCGAGGCCGAGTAGTGCTCGCGCTCGCTCACCTCGTAATAGATGTGCGGGGCCTCGTAGGTGCCATGCTGCGCGATGATCATCGACGTGCCGACGATGGCCTCGGTGCGCGGATCCTCGAGGACGAAGAGGTACTCGCGCTCCAACGGGTTCTTCACCTTGCCGGCGAAGCTCTTCACCGACTTGTCGATGATGTTCGACAGCGTCTCCTCGTTGTTCGGGAGGTTGACGGTGTTGAGCACGGCGGCGAGCCGCTTGAGGCCGGTCAGATCGCTCTTCTGGACGTCGCGCAGGACGAGCATGGGTTGCCTGGGACGCCCGTCTGGAGGGCGCCACGGGGGGGTGGACCATACACCACGCCTGCCACACGTCAGCCTCTTGTGTGCGCCTGGCCGGTTGGCGCCCTGCGTCACCCCCGCTCCCACCTCCCCCTGCTCCGCCCCCTCCCATTCGTTACACCCGTGAAACATGTCTCATACCCGCCGTCCCTCTCCTCGGTTGCTCGCTCTGGCGCCGAGGGAGCGGGAAGGTTTCGCCGCAGGAATGAAACATGTTTTTCCGCTAGGGTTCGCGATCGTTGGCTAACCAACCTTCGCGAGGACCCCTGAATTGAGACTCCTCCCGCTCTGGCTTGCAGCGCTCCTGGTCTCTGGCCCGGCCATGGCCGACATCGTCTGGAAAGGAGACTTCGAGACGGGTGACCGCTCGCAGTACTCCACCGCCCAGATGGTGAGCGCGGACCGTCTGCAGGTGGTGACGTCTCCCGTGGCGGAGGGGCAGTACGCCCTCAAGGCCACGGTGAAGCAGGGCGATGATCCCATCGACTCCAGCGGCAACCGGAACGAGTTGGTGTACCAGGGCAAGGAGGCGGTGGGCTCCGAGTACTACTACCGCTGGAAGGTGATGTTCGCGGCGGACTTCCCCAGCGCGCGCACCTGGCAGGTGTTCACGCAGTGGCACCACGATGGGTGCTGTGGCTCGCCACCGGTGGAGTTCTTCGTCTACGGCGAGGAGATCCGGCTGACGATGACGGACAGCGTCACGCCGTGGTCCATGCCCCTGACGCGGGGCGTGTGGCACGAGTTCGTCTTCCACGTGAAGTGGTCCTCGGACCCGAGCGTGGGCTTCATCGAGCTGTGGCACAACCGCGAGAAGGTGCTCGCGAAGCGGAACCTGGCGACGCTGTACGCGGGCTCGAAGGTCTACCTGAAGCTGGGGCTGTACCGCAGCGACACCATCTCGCAGACGGGCGTCGTCTACCACGATGGGTTCATCCAGGCGACGAAGCTGGAGGACGTGCTGCCCTCGACTCCCGCCCCCACGCCCGATGCGGGCACCCCGGATGCGGGGACTGGGGATGCGGGTTCTCCCTCCACCCCCGATGCGGGCGTGTCCTCTCCCGAGGATCCGGGAACTGGTGGCGAGGCAACCCCGCCGGTGACGACCCCCGGCGACAACCCGGGGACCGGGACCCCTGGAGTGGGTACGCCCACGGACCCCGGGTCCGTGGAGGCGACACAGTACGGCTGCACCGCGAGCGGCGGTCCGCTGGCGGTCATGGCCCTGATCACCCTGCTCGGGCTGGTGGGGCTGCGGCGCTGGCGCTGATCATCGGCATTGCTGCGCTCGACAGGCTGGCCGGGGGCCACTAGGGTTCTTGGTCCGTCATGAGCCAGGAACGCGACGAGTCGGAAGTACCCCACTTGAAGTCCGACGAATTCCGCAAGCTGGGCCACCGGATGGTGGATTGGATCGCGGACTACTGGAACCGGGTGGAGAACTTCCCGGTTCGCTCACAGATCAAACCGGGAGAGGTGCTGAGGAAGCTGCCCTTGCACCCGCCGGAGAAGGGGCTGGGAGGGGCGGCGGGCTGGGACTCCATCTTCTGGGATCTCGAGTCGGTGGTGGTGCCGGGCGTCACCCACTGGCAGTCCCCCTCCTTCTTCGCCTACTTCCCCGCCAATGCGTCGGGCCCGTCGGTGCTCGGCGAGCTGCTGTCCGCGGGGCTGGGGGTCCAGGGGATGCTCTGGGCTACGGGCCCCTCCTGCACCGAGCTGGAGACGCGGGTGCTGGACTGGCTGGCGGAGCTCACGGGCCTGCCCGAGTCCTTCCGCTCCACCTCGGGCACCGGTGGCGGCGTCATCCAGGGCACCGCGAGCGAGGCCACGCTGGTGGCCATGGTCGCGGCCCGTGCCCGCGTGAGGCGCAAGCGCCCGGGTGACGCGCCCCTCGTCGTGTACTCCTCCACCCAGGCGCACTCCTCCGTCATCAAGGCGGCCATGCTCTCCGGAGTGGCGCGGGACGCGAGCGACACCACGCACGTGCGCCTGTTGGAGACGGACGAGAACTACGCCCTGCGCCCGGAGGTGCTGGAGCGCGCCATCACCGAGGATCTCGCGGCGGGCCGCCAGCCCTTCTTCGTCTGCGCCACGCTGGGCACCACCTCCTCGGGAGCGATGGACCCGCTGAGCCCCATCAGCCAGGTGATGGAGCGCACGGGGCTCACGGCCATGGGTGGCTGGCTGCACGTGGATGCGGCGTGGGCTGGCGCGGCGCTCATCTGCCCGGAGCACCAGGCGCTGGCCGCGGGCATCGAGTCGGTGGACTCGATCGCCTTCGATCCGCACAAGTGGCTGCTGACCAACTTCGACTGTGACGCCTTCTACACGCGGGATCGGGCCTCGCTGGTGGACGCGCTCAGCGTGACGCCGGAGTACCTGCGCAATACCGCCAGCGCCACCGGTTCCGTCGTCGACTACCGGGACTGGCAGGTGGAACTCGGCCGCCGCTTCCGCGCGCTGAAGCTGTGGTTCGTGCTGCGCCACTACGGCGCCCAGGGCCTGCGGGCCTACCTGCGCGAGCACGTGCGTCTGGCCGGGCTCTTCGAGGGCTGGGTGCGCGAGGACGCGCGCTTCGAAGTGGTGGTCCCGCGCTCACTGAGCCTGGTGTGCTTCCGCCTCGCGCCGCGCCCGGGAGAGTCGGCCGAGGACACGGACACTCGCAACCGGACGCTGCTGGAGCGGTTGAACGCCAACGGGGACGCGTACCTCTCGCACACCGTGCTGCCCGGAATCGGCGGCGCGCCCTCGAAGTACGTGCTGCGCATGGCCATCGGCTCGCCGCGCACGGAGGAGCGTCACGTGCGCGCGTGCTGGGAGTCGCTCCAGTGGCTCGTCGGGGTGTGACGGGCCACGAGCGTGTCCACGCGAGGGACTGACGTCAGTCGTCCAGCGGCTCGATCTTCCCGCGGTTCTGGCCCGCGGAGAAGGTGCTCGCCACGAACGACTGCAGCGACAGCTGCATGAGTTCCTTCATCTGCTGCTGCTGCTCGAGCGTGGACTGTAGCTCCGCGTTGAACTCGCTGCCGGCAGTGCCGGAGGTGGTGTTCGTGGCGGGGCTCTGACCCGTGGTGCCCGTGCTCGGCGCAGTCGTCGAACCCGTCCCGGTGGTGGTCGGGGGCCTCGCCTGCAGGTAGGTGACGCCGAAGGCCGAGCCGGGGAGGGTGCCGGAGTTCATCGAGATGGCGCTGGAGACGATGCTCGAGCCCGGGATGGCGGGGCGTCCCGCCGAGGCCGTACCCGTGCCACCTTGCAGGCGCGTGCTGAAGCCGGCCCGAGCCGTCTGGGACGTGCTGTCCGTGGTGGTGTTGACGGGCACCCGCACGCCGCCCAGGTTGTTGACTTGCATGGTTCCTCCGAGACGGAACCCGACCTGGATCACAGATCGGCTTCCTCTCCCTATTATCGGCCAGGAAGGCCCGGAGTTGCTCCGCGAAGTTCCTCAAGGGTTTCAAGGAGTTGCGAGTTGCCGGGCCAGCTGTGGCATCATCGCGCGCCCATGGATTCCAACGGGAAGGTCGCGCTCGTCCTGAGCTACCAGTACCCGGGCAAGTACGCCTTCACTGTTCTGGCTGGAGCCGTCGAGTCGGATGCTGGGCTGGCGGACGTGGCCCTTCACTTCCCGAGGGAGCGAGAGACGCTGCTGGCCACGCTGCGCCAGTGCGCGGACGAGGGCTGCACGGTGGTGGCGGCCTGGTCGTTCTACTCGGCGAGCTTCGGTGCGGCGGCGGAGGAGCTGGCCTGGGTGCGCGAGCGGCTGGAGGGCCGGCGCGTGCTCTGCATCGCGGGCGGGGTGCACGCCACGGCGGAGACGGAGCAGACGCTGCGAGCCGGCTTCGATCTGGTCGCGGTGGGCGAGGGCGAGCACCTGCTGCGAGAGCTGCTCCACCGGCTGAAGCGCGGCGAGGACCCCAAGGCCACGCGAGGCATGGCGCGGCTGGAGGGAGGCCGGATGGTGGTGAACGGCCGGGGCGAGGGCGTGGTGGACCTGGACGCCTTCCCACCGTTCGCGGCGGGGAACGGGAAGTTCGGTGCCATCGAGATCACCCGAGGCTGCATCTATGCGTGCCGGTTCTGCCAGACGCCGTTCCTGAACAAGGCGAGGTTCCGCCACCGCAGCGTGCGCAACGTGGCTGAGTGGGCCCGCGTGCTGAGGAACTCAGGCCGGCGAGACGTGCGCTTCATCACGCCCACCTCCCTGTCCTACGGCTCGGGGGACGAGGCGGTGAACCTGGCTGCGGTGGAGGAACTCCTGGCGGCCCTGCGCGAGGCGATGGGTCCAGATGGACGGATCTTCTTTGGCACCTTCCCCTCGGAGGTGCGGCCGGAGCACGTGACGCCGGAGTCGCTGGCTCTGCTCGAGCGGTACGTGGACAACGACAACATCATCATCGGCGGGCAGTCCGGCTCCGAGCGAATCCTTCGGAGCAGCCACCGGGGTCATGACACGGAGGCGGTCGTGCGGGCCGTGCGCCTGTCCGTGGAGGCGGGGTTCCTGCCGAACGTGGACTTCATCCTGGGGCTGCCGGGAGAAGAACGGGAGGACATCGACGCGACGCTCCGGCTGATGGAGCAACTGTCGGATCTGGGCGCGCGAGTCCACGGGCACACCTTCATGCCGCTGCCGGGCACGCCGTACCGGGATGCGGCCGCGGGACGGGTGGACGAGGAGACGCAGCGGCGGCTGGAGCGGCTCGCGTCGCAGGGGCGCCTCTATGGCCACTGGAAGCAGCAGGCCTCGCTCGCCGAGCAGATCGTCCAGCGAAGACAGCCACGCGCGCGGGGACGGGCTTGATTAGGATGGGGTGCGATGTCCAACGACTCCGAGACACCTCCCTACTGGACGCTCATCTCCGTGCTGTTCAGCACGCAGCCGCTCACGCCCTCGCTGGCGATGACGCTGCATCAGACGGCGTACGAGCTGTATCAGCGGGGTGACTCGGTAGGACAGGTGGCGGGCGATCTCATCTCCGGCAAGGTGCGCAACCTGCGCAAGGACGTGCAGTTGGGCGGTATCGCCGGTCCGGCCTTCGAGGCGGAGATCGACACCGAGCGCGGCTCGGGGGTGGTGCGGTTCCTCCTCACGCGGCAGGGCCTGGAGTTGATGGAGGCAAAGCCGCCCCCGCAGAGGCCGTCGAAGCTCCCTCTGTTGAACTGAGCGGGCGGGACTGCGAGCCCTCGCTGCCCGAGTCCAATCCGTCCGCACCTTTGAGGCCAGAGCGAACGAGGACTCGGAGGAGCGGAACCATGGAGCCAAAGGAATGGAAGCAGCGCAGCGTCGGCATGCCCCTGGATCCGAAGAAGCAGAAGGAGCCAGAGGAGGGGGAGCTTCCAGGGGATGGTGGGCGAAAGGCGCTGACGGATCTTTCCGAGCAGAACGGCGGGCAGCGCTCGGAGGTAGGCGTGCCGTACGATGGCTCGGGAGACGTACAGCGCGGACAGCGCGACGCCTTCAACGAGAAGAGCGACCGCCAGAAGAAGGCGTAGCCATACGCAGGGCGGGGTATAGTCCCGGGGGAGAGCTCACCCCTGGGCGGATATGAATCAGCGGCCCCCGCAGCAGACGTCGAGCAAGCAGGCGCGTGCCCTGAAGCACAGCGCCGTTGAAGGACTGCTGCGCGGTTTCGGAGTAGGGCCCGGCTCCGCGGAGATGCTGGAGGCCGTCGAGCTGGTCGGCGGCGTAGGCGGTCTCCCTGTCGAGGTTCCGCTGGACCGCTACATCGCGCTCATCGAGTGGCTGGCGCGCCGCCATTACATGAGCTTGCCGCTCTCCGAGGGCGTGCGGTGCGTGGGGATGCGGATGCTCCAGGGCTACCGGCAGACGCTGCTGGGGCAGATTCAGCTCAAGGCGCTGAACCTGATGGGGCCGGATCGGCTGATGCGCAAGGTGCCCGACTTCATCGGGCGCAACAGCAACTTCGGAGAGCGCACCGTCGAGCAGTTGGGGCCCCGCCACTGGCGCCTCGTCTTCCGAGGCATCCCCATCGCGCCCGAGTTCTACCAGGGCCTGGGCGAGGCCGCCTTCGAGATCATGGGCATCAAGAAGGTGAACATGACCTTCGTGCGCAAGAATCCCGAGGACACGGACTTCGACATCCGCTGGGAGTGAGCACGGGAGCACCACTCGCCCCCGTGCCCGTGCTACCGGCTCAGAACTGGTGAGCCTCGGTGGACTCGTTCAGGGCCAGCGTGCTGGAGCAGCCGCCGGAGATGACCTCGGCCACCTGGTCGAAGTAGCCGGTGCCCACCTCGCGCTGGTGGCGCGTGGCGGTGTAGCCGTCCTTCTCCGCGGCGAACTCGCGCTGCTGCAGCGCCGAGTACGCGGCCATGCCCTGGTCCTTGTAGGTCCGCGCCAGCTCGTACATGGCGAAGTTGAGCGCGTGGAAGCCGGCCAGGGTGACGAACTGGAACTTGTAGCCCATGGCGCCCAGCTCGCGCTGGAACCTGGCGATGGTCGCGTCGTCCAGGTTCTTCTTCCAGTTGAAGGACGGCGAGCAGTTGTACGCCAGCAGCTTGCCCGGGAACTTCGCGTGGATGCCCTCGGCGAATTGCTTCGCCTGCTTGAGGTCCGGGGTGCTCGTCTCGCACCACACCAGGTCCGCGTACGGCGCGTAGGCCAGGCCGCGGGAGATGGCACACTCCACGCCGCCCTTGAGCCGGTAGAAGCCCTCGGCCGAGCGCCCCGCCTTGCGATCGATGAACGGGTGGTCGTACTCGTCCGCGTCGCTCATGAGCAGCTTGGCGCTGTCCGCGTCCGTGCGCGCCACCAGCAGCGTGGGCACGCCCATGACATCCGCCGCCAGCCGCGCCGCGGTGAGCGTGCGGATGAAGTTGTTGGTGGGCACCAGCACCTTGCCACCCATGTGGCCGCACTTCTTCTCGCTCGCGAGCTGATCCTCGAAGTGCACGCCCGCGGCGCCCGCCTCGATCATGGACTTCATCAGCTCGAAGGCGTTGAGCGGCCCGCCGAAACCCGCCTCGGCGTCGGCGATGATGGGCGCGAACCAGTACCGGTCATCCTTGCCCTCGGCGTGCTCGATCTGATCGGCGCGGCGCAGCGAGGCGTTGATGCGGCGCACCACCGTGGGGACGCTGTCCACCGGATAGAGGCTCTGGTCCGGGTACATCTGCCCGGCGCTGTTGGCATCGGCCGCCACCTGCCAGCCGGACAGGTAGATGGCCTTGAGGCCCGCGCGCACCATCTGCACGGCCTGGTTGCCGGTGAGCGCACCCAGCGCCTGGACGAAGTCCTCCGTGTTCAGCAATTCCCACAGGCGCCGAGCCCCCATCTCCGCCAGCGTGTAGCTGATCCGGATGGAGCCGCGCAGCTTCTCCACGTCCTTCGCCGTGTAGTTCCGGGTGATGCCCTCGAAGCGCCGCGCGTGGAGCTTGGCGTGAGGGGAAGAGTCAGGGGTCGTGGCGTTGGCTTCGTACATACGCAAGCTCCTCTCAAGTGACAGCAACATCAGTACTGCGGGTCCAGGGCCTCGTAGGCCGGAAGGGTGAGGAAGTCCTCGAAGGTGGGCGTGGTGGACAGACGCTCGAAGAGCGTGCGCGCCAGGGTGAAGCGCTCGGGGCCGAAGTGCGCGGGCGCGCCCTCCTGCTCGAGCCGCGTCATCTCCTCGGCGAGCACCTGGCGGAACAGCTCCGGGGTGACATGCCGGCCGTCCTCCAGCGTGGCGCCGTGGTGGATCCACTGCCACACCTGGGCGCGGGAGATCTCCGCGGTGGCCGCATCCTCCATGAGGTTGTAGAGCGGCACGCAGCCCAGCCCGCCCAGCCACGCGGCCATGTACTGCACGCCCACGCGGATGTTGTGGCGCAGGCCCTCCTCGGTACGCGTGCCCCGAGGCACCTTGAGCAGGTCCGCCTCGCTCACCTGCACGTCCGCGCGCAGGTTGTGGAGCTGGTTGGGCCCGTGCATGTGCTCGTCGAAGACGTTGCGCGCCAGGGGCACCAGGCCTGGGTGGGCCACCCATGTGCCGTCATGGCCGTTCTTCACCTCGCGCAGCTTGTCGGCGCGCACCCGGGCCAGCACCTCCTCGTTGGCGGCCGCGTCTCCCTTGATGGGGATGAAGGCCGCCATGCCGCCCATGGCGTGCACGCCGCGGCGGTGGCACGTCTGGATGAGCAGGCGCGAGTAGGCATCCAGGAACGCCTTGTCCATGGTCACCTGCCCGCGGTCCGGCAGCAGCACGGCCGGGTCGGACTGGAGCTTCTTGATGAAGCTGAAGATGTAGTCCCACCGGCCGCAGTTCAGGCCCGCCGAGTGCTCGCGCAGCTCGTACAGGATTTCATGCATCTCGAAGGCGGCCGGCAGCGTCTCGATGAGCACGGTGGCCTTGATGGTGCCGCGAGGAATCCCCAGCTCTTTCTGGGCCAGCAGGAACACGTCGTTCCACAGCCGGGCCTCCAGGTGGCTCTCCATCTTCGGCAGATAGAAGTAGGGGCCGGTGCCGCGAGCCCGCTGCTCCTGGGCGTTGTGGAAGAAGAAGAGGCCGAAGTCGAAGAAGGCGCCGGGCACCGGTTTGCCATCCACCTCGAAGTGGCGCTCGAGCAGGTGCCAGCCGCGGGGCCTCACGAAGAGCACGGCCGGCTTCTCGACCAGCGCGTAGTGCTTCCCGTTGTCGGCGGTGAAGGTGATCGTCCTTCGGACGGCGTCAATCAGGTTGAGCTGCCCGCGCACCCCGTTGTCCCAGGTGGGGCTGTTGGCGTCCTCGAAGTCCGCCATGAAGACGTTGGCGCCCGAGTTGAGCGCGTTGATGATCATCTTCCGGTCCACCGGGCCGGTGATCTCCACGCGCCGGTCCAGCAGATCCGGGGGCAGTGGCGCCACCTTCCAATCGCCCTCGCGGATGGCCTGGGTCTCCGGGAGGAAGTGGGGCCGCAGGCCTCGGTTGAAGGCGGCCTGGCGCTCTTGCCGCCGAGCCAGCAGGGACTGGCGCTGCTCTCCGAACGTGCGTGTCAGCCTGGCGACGAAGTCGAGCGCCTCGGGCGTGAGCACGGAGGCGTAATCCGGAGACCAGGCACCACGGAGCACCAATCCCGGATTGAGGTCCGGCGGCTTCGGAGAGGAGACAGGGTCACGCATGGGACGCTCCTTGACTTGGCGCGTTGTAAAAGTGGCAGATGCCCGGGAAATTGTCCATCCCCCTCCGAAAGGGAAGCGCCTGTGAAAAAGAGGCTCGCCTGCTTGTAAGCCCGTCAACACGCGAACTTAGATAAGTTGTAAATCGACGGACTTCCAAGCAGTTCTGGGGGGCAGGAGGGGTGCCGCAATGGTGCGGGGCCGGTCTGCGTAGGTAGGAATGAAGCCTTGGATCGACAAGGCATCCGGGTCTGGACGAAAGGACAGGAGTCATGGACGCCACGAAACGCTGTGTAGCCTGCGCGATGGATCTGCGGGACGAGGCGACGCGGTGCCCTCATTGCCAGGCGGTGCAGCCGGGCGCGGTGATGCACCGGGGAGGCGAGGGGCGGAAGCTGTTGGGCGTGTGTCTGGCGCTGAGCCGCCAGTTCGGCCTGGACGTCGCGCTGGTGCGCGTGGCGTTCATCATCGCGCTGGTGGTGACGTTCGGGGCGACGCTGATGGTGTACGGGCTGCTGTGGGCCTTCACGCCGCCGTCGCCCATCGGGAAGGCGCCGGTGCAGCGGGTGGTGGACTGGATGAGCGGGCCCGCAGATGGCTCGGCCGAGCCCAAGGTCGAGCGCCGGGTCTGACCTGAGGGGTCTCCTGGGTCCTTGAGAATGCAACAGGTAGGGTGCATGCTGTGAGCATGCCCGCCCGCCCTGCTGCGTCTTTCGAGGAGTTGTACCCGGCCCTGGGAGCTTTCCCCTCCAACGTGGTGGCGGAGATTGTCGGGGGCGAGCTGGTGGACAGCCCCCGGCCGCGGGTGGTGCAGACGCTGGCGGCCTCCGTGCTGCTCGCGAGGCTGTCGGGGCCGGTGAGGCGGCGGCGCGGCAAGCCTGGGAGCTGGCTGCTGCTCTTCGCGCCGGAATTGCACCTGAACGGGGAGATCATCGTCCCCGACCTGGCGGGTTGGCGCCGTGAGCGGTTGCCGGAGCTGCCGGACGTGACGGTGATGACGCTGGCTCCGGACTGGGTCTGCGAGGTGCTCTCGCCAGAGACGCTGGCGCTCGATCGCGGAATCAAGATGCTGGCCTATGCGCGTGCGGGGGTGAAGCACGTGTGGCTGGTGGACCCGGACCTGCGGACGCTGGAGGTCTACCGCTACGAGGATGGCGGCTGGTCCCTGCTGGGCGTGCACGAGGGCTCGCAGCGGGTACGAGCGGAGCCGTTCGGGTCCATCACCCTGGAGCTGGCTTCGCTCTGGCAGCGGTGAGCGGGCAGGCGCGCACGCACGGTCCGGTGGCAGGGTTCACGGCTGGACGCTAACCCTGGGGCGAGGCCGGTGCGCGCGGATGGAGGGCGGGCTTCCGTGGTACGCGCCGGGTCCAGGAGGCTGACCCGTGAGCACGAAGAACGTTCGCATCGAGAAGGACACGTTTGGCCCCATCGAGGTGCCGGCAGAGCACCTCTGGGGCGCGCAGACGCAGCGCAGCCGGCAGAACTTCGCCATCTCCACCGAGCGGATGCCCCCAGCGCTGATCCGCGCGCTGGTGTTGGTGAAGAAGGCGGCGGCTCTGGTGAACATGGAGAACGGCTCGCTCGAGAAGCAGAAGGGCGAGGCCATCGTGAAGGCGGCGGACGAGGTGCTCGCCGGCCAGCACGACGAGGAGTTCCCGCTGCTGGTGTGGCAGACGGGCAGCGGCACGCAGACGAACATGAACTGCAACGAGGTGCTGGCCAACCGCGCCTCGGAGCTGCTCGGCGGCGAGCGGGGTGAGAGCCGCCGCGTGCACCCGAACGACGACGTGAACAAGGGGCAGAGCTCCAACGACGTGTTCCCCACGGGGATGAGCGTGGCGGCGGTGCAGGCCGTGACAGGCAACGTGCTCCCGGAGTTGAAGGAGCTGAGGGACGTGCTCGCGAAGAAGGCTGAGGACTTCCGCGACATCGTGAAGGTGGGTCGCACGCACCTGCAGGACGCCACGCCGCTGACGCTGGGCCAGGAGTTCAGTGGGTACGTGGCGCAGCTGGACCATGCGCGCAGCCACCTGGAGCGCACGCTGCCTCACCTGCTCGAACTGGCGCTGGGAGGCACGGCGGTGGGCACGGGGCTCAACGCTCCCAAGGGCTATGCGGAGCGCGTGGCGAAGGAGATAGCCCGGCTCACCGGCCAGCCCTTCGTCACGGCGCCGAACAAGTTCGAGGCGTTGGCGGCCAATGATGCGCTGGTGCAGGCGCACGGGGCGCTCAAGGGGCTGGCGGCGGCGCTGTTCAAGATCGCCAACGACGTGCGGTGGCTGGCCTCGGGGCCGCGCTCGGGGATTGGAGAGATCACCATCCCAGAGAACGAGCCGGGCAGCTCCATCATGCCGGGCAAGGTGAACCCGACTCAGTCCGAGGCGCTCACGATGCTGAGCGCCCAGGTGATGGGTAACGACGTGGCGATCAGCCTGGGAGGGGCCTCGGGGAACTTCGAGCTGAACGTCTTCAAGCCGCTCATCATCCACAACTTCCTGCAGAGCTGCCGGTTGCTCGCGGATGGGATGCGCAGCTTCCGCCTGCACTGCGCGGTGGGTATCGAGCCGAACCGGGCGCGGCTGAAGGAGAACCTGGAGCGCTCGCTGATGCTGGTGACGGCGCTCAACCCGCACATCGGCTACGACAACGCGGCGAAGATCGCCAAGAAGGCCCACAAGGAGGGCAAGACGCTGAAGGAGGTTGCGGTGGAACTGGGCCTGCTGACGGCCGAGCAGTTCGACCAGTGGGTGCGCCCGGAGAAGATGATCGGCAACCTGTAGGACAGGTGGACGGGTTTCAGAGCTTCGGCCGCAGACCGCCCGTCCCGGGCACGACGATGTACCACTTCCCGTCGTGCCACCTCAGGGCGATGGTGTCCGAGCAGTCGCGGTCGTACGGCATCTGGCCCAGCGCACGGAAGGTCGCGGTGCACTTGAACCTCACTGCGGCCTCTTCGTCCGGGCGTGTGACGAGCGCCTCATCGATGGAGAGATCGATGTCCCGGACGTCCTGGAAGACGCTGTAGTAGAAGGCCGCGACTCGCTGGGGGCCGCCGGACTTCGACAGGCTGTCTGGATCGACCATCTCGGCGAGGTCCATCCAGTCCTGGGACTCGATGGTGGAGTAGAACGACTTGATTGTCCCCTCGGGACTGCCCTTGGGGCCTCCACATCCTGCGACCAGAGTGAGACCCAGGGCTGCGAGCAACACGGCGCGTGGCATGGCGCCTTCATACTCCATCCCGGCAGCGCCCTCCATACTCGCTATTCGAGCGCGGCCCACAGGTCATCGAAGGCCCGGCAGAAGGGCTGGACGAGGCGCGAATCATCCGAGACGAGCACGTTCTCATGGTTGGCGTCCGCGGCTGAGCGGGTCCAGTTGTAGCTGCCGGTGAGCAGGCGCAGCCGGTCGAACACGGCGAATTTGTGGTGCATGTGGGACGGAGCCCGGTCCAGGCGGACGGGGATGCCGGCATCGCGCAGGCGCTCCATGTCCGAGCCGGGATCGAGCGCCTTCTCGTCATCGCTCACCACTCGCACGCGAACGCCGCGCTGGTGGGCCTCCACGAGGGCGCGGGCGAGACGGTCATCCGTCACCGTGAAGACACAGACGTCGATGGATCCACGGGCCTCCTGGAGGAGCTTGACGATGGCGCGCAGGGGGCCGTCGCCGGGAGAGAAGTGGGCCTCCGTGCGAGAGGCCTCGGGGACGCGGCGGGTGGGCAGCAGGGCCTGGACGGTGTCCTCGAGCCAGGAGATGACCTGGCGGGCGCGCGGGTCTGTCACCGAGTCCCGGGCCAGGGCAAAGGCGCGGGAGCGGAACAGGGCGAGCACGGCCTCGCCTGCACGCCTGTCATCCAGCACGGCCTGGAGGGCGCGGCGCTCGGAGCGGGTGAGCTGCCGGTCCGCCAGGGTGGCGGTCAGGATGGCGTCGATCTCAGAGGCGTCCATGGAGACCCGCCGGGGGCGGGGGGGCCAATCGTAACGCAGCGTACGCTCTGTGAAGAACAGACGAGCGTGCGGGCTGGAGGGGGATTAGGGTAGGGGAGCCATGAACGTCCCCTTTGTCATCGAGACCACGCACCGCGGCGAGCGGGCGTACGACCTCTACAGCCGGCTGCTGAAGGACCGGATCATCCTGTTGGGCACGCCCATCAATGATGAAGTGGCCAACGTCATTGTCGCCCAGATGCTCTTCCTGGAGTCCGAGGACCCGGACAAGGGCATCAACATCTACATCAACTCACCTGGCGGCGTGGTGACTGCGGGCCTGGCCATCTATGACACGATGCAGTACGTCAAGTGTCCGGTGTCGACGATCTGCATCGGGCAGGCGGCGTCTGCTGCGGCGCTGCTGCTGCTGGCGGGGACGAAGGGCAAGCGCTACGCGTTGCCGAACGCGCGCATCATGATCCACCAGCCGCTGGGTGGGGCGCAGGGCCAGGCGACGGACATCGAGATCCAGGCGAAGGAGATCCTGCGCCTGAAGGCCTACCTCAACGGGCTGATGGTGAAGCACACGGGGCACACCATCGAGCGCATCGAGAAGGACACGGAGCGCGACTACTTCATGAGCGCCGAGGATGCCCGGCAGTACGGCATCATCGACGAGGTGGTGGTGAAGCAGGGCGTGCCGTTGCCCAACAACAAGACCTGAATGTGCTGGTAGCGGCTCCGGCGCGAACGTCCTGCGCGCCGGTGGAGGAGGGCGCAGGCTTTGCGCCCTCTTCGACGTTCAGGGCCTGGGAGTGGTCCTGGCACGGCGCATGCTCAACGTGAGGGCATGATTCGCTCAAGCCTGTCCTCCCTGATTCTCTTGTCCCTGCTGATGACTGCTTGCGCCACGACGGCGACGGAGCGTCCTCCCCAGCCTCCCGCGTCGCCGACGGTGCAGGCGGAGCTGGGCTATCGCGAGGTGCTCCAGGCCGGAGAGGAGTACGCCCGGATGCAGGGCTACGCGCTGGCGGAGAAGCGTGAGGCGATCGAGGTTCGCCCGAACTACTGGAGGCTGCGTTTCGGGTTGGCGGAGAAGGACTCGGGCCGGTTGCTGGACCTGGAGTTCGATGGGGCGTCGCGCTCGGTGGTGAACGAGGTCGTCGTGCCCGAGGCTGCGGGTAGCTCCGCAAATTCGCTGAGCCCATAACTACGAGTGGCTTCCGAGCCTGAGCGACGCTGCTCTCTGTTGTGGGTAGGCCGCAGCTCCCGTGGGGCCGGATCCAGTTGGCAAGGGGCTTCCGGAATGTCAGTCCGTAAGGCTACGCTCCACGTCGTTCGCCATGAGGGGGCAACAAGGGAATGGCTGATCAGACGACGTACCTGGAGTTGTCGGAAGACGGTGGCAGTTCGCACAAGTTCTACGAGGTGAAGGTCGAGGGCAAGAAGCTCTCCATCCGCTATGGCCGCATCGGGGACTCCGGCCAGCTCAAGGTCACCGACTTCCCCAGCGCCGACAAGGCTCTCGCCGAGGCGCAGAAGAAGATCGCCGAGAAGAGCAAGAAGGGCTACGCCCCCGCCGTCATGGGCGTGCGCAAGAAGCGCGCCGTCACCCGCCGCGAGATCACCAGCGGCACCTCCTCTGCCAACCAGGCTCCCATCCGCTGGAAGTTCGCCACCGGCGACCGCGCCTTCGGCATCTTCGTCGATGACGCGCGCTGCTGGGTCGGCAACGAGAGCGGCAACATCTACTCGCTCAGCCATGACGGCAAGGTGCTCGACCAGTTCCGCCTGCCCGATGGCGTCAAGTGCATCGTCGCCGATGACCGCTGGCTCTATGCCGGCTGCGATGATGGCAACGTCTACGACTTGGGCGGCAAGGTGCCTCGCAAGGCGTATGAGATCGCCGAGGACGTGGACATCTTCTGGCTCGACATCAAGGACGCCGTGCTCGGCGTGTCCGATGCCAACGGCAAGCTCACCTCCATCAACCACGAGGACGAGTCCGTCTGGTCCCGCCAGAGCAAGGGCACCCACGCGTGGATGGTCCGCTGTGACGAGGTGGGCATGTACCACGGCCACGCCAAGGGCGTGACCATGTACGACTGGGAGGACGGCCGGGAGATCTGGTCCAAGCCCACCCAGGGCCACGTGATGTTCGGCTGGCAGGAGGAGTCCACCCTCTACGCCTGCACCAACACCGGCTACGTGCACCGCTTCTCCAAGAAGGGCGAAGCGGGGCCGGTGATGAAGTGCGACTCGGCGGTGTTCTCCTGCGCCGCCGTGGATGACGGCAAGTACGTCTTCGCCGGCGACAACATGTCCAGCATCTACTGCTTCAACGACAAGGGCGAGCGCCTGTGGAAGCTGTCCACCGGCTGCGGCTCGGCCTTCTCGATGCAGTTCTTCAAGGACCGGCTCTACGTCGTCACCACGGATGGCGCGCTGGCCTGCATCGATGCGAGCGAGGCCGCCATCCAGGCCGCGCAGAAGGGCACCATCCCCAAGGCCGTCACCGTCAAGGCGCCCAAGCCGCTCGCCGCCGCTCAGGTCGGCACGGTGGAGACGACTCGCAGCGCGGGCTCCGGCGTCATCGTCGAGTGCTACGAGGATGGTGGCCACGTTCGCGTGCGCGTGGTGTCCCCGGGCTACAAGAAGGACTGGCACGTGCAGTTCCCCAAGGACATCCGTGAGGCGGGCTCCCGCTTCGTGGTCGAGGGCGTGCGCGAGTCCGCTCGCGGCGGCTTCTATCGCGCCTATGGCGACATCAAGAAGCTGGTGAACTGACGTGAAGCTCATCGAGCAGGTGACGCTGCTCTTCCAAGAGGGGAAGAGCGACAAGGTGTATGAGGTGGACCTGCTCGAGGTGGGGGCGGGCCAGTACGTCGTCAACTTCCGCTACGGCCGGCGTGGCACCGCCCTCAAGGACGGCACCAAGACGCCCACGCCTGTTTCCATGGCCGAGGCGCGGAAGGCCTTCGACAAGCAGGTCCAGTCCAAGTTGGACACCGGTTATGTCCGCGCGGGCCATCCCTCCACCGGCCTGCCGCCTCCGGCGCCTCGGCCTGCCGCTCCTGCTCCCTCGGCTGCTGCTCCTGCTCCGGCGGGGGCTCCACCGGGGGCCTCTGCTCGCGAGAGCACCCTGCTGCAGCAACTCACCCAGGAGGTCAGCACCCGCCGCTGGTTCCGCAGCACCGAGGTTCGTGCGCAGCCTCGGCCTCTGGAGCGCGTCATCTGGCGCGTGGGCGAACTGCGCATTCGTGCCGCCGAGCCCATCCTTTTGCCCATGCTGGAGCGGGCCACTCCGCTGCGTGCGTACTGCATTGCCGCGGCGCTCGGGCGCCTGGGTTCGGCCCAGTCCATGTCCGCGCTCGGGCGGCTCTATGGAGACCCGGGCACTCCGGACATGGTGCGCCGCGTCGCCACCGAGGCGCTGCTCCAGCTCTCCGATGAGGCCACACGTGCCGAGTTCCGTCAGGACCTGATGGGCAAGCTGCCTCCCGCGCTGCGGGACGCCGCTCAGGCCGGCAATGCCGAGGCCTTTGGTCAGGCGCTCGACAAGCACCTGGCCGCTGGAGGCAAGGAGCCGTACTCGGTGCTGGAGACCGTGTACCTGGTGGACTCGCCAGTGGTGCGGCCCGCGCTGCTGCGCGTCCTGAGGACGACACCCTTCCAGCGCAGCGCGGTGAAGGCACTGCGCCACGTCTTCAAGATGGCCGAGTATCGCCGCGACGGCGAGGTGTTCGGCCTCATCGGCTGGCGCTACGAGAAGGAGCGCTCCACGAATCGAAGCTCGCGTGACGGTTTCGCGAAGGCCACGCGTATGTTCCTCCGCCGCCGTGTCTGGCGTGCGCTGCGCCGGCTGGGCCAGATCGAGGATCCCGACTTCGTGAAGATGGCCGTGGGCGTGCTGCTGGCCTTCAGTGATGCGGATGCCGTCGCGGAGTCCACGACGAGTTCGGGCTATGGACGCAACCGAGAGGAGCATCACTGGGAGGCCTTCGCTCCGTACTGGGCCTTCAATCACCTGCTACACGGGCGAAGCCGCCGCTTCGTGGCCGTGGACCGCAAGCTCTCCTTCTATGCGAAGTGGAAGCTCCGCTCGAGCGAGACATTGCCCGACCGCGAGGAGACCTTTCCCCAATTGTGGGACCGCACTCCGCAAGGGCTGATGCACCTGCTGGATGAGAGCCGCTGCGCTCCTGTGCATACCTTCGCTGCGCGTGCGCTCCGCTCCCTGCCTGGATTCCTCGCTCAGCTCGATGCGGATGCGGTGGCGATGCTGCTCGAGAAGCCGTATGCGCCCACGGCCCAGCTCGGCCTGGACCTCGCCGTGCAGCGGGTGAATGCGGTGGGAGAGCCTCGGGCCTTGGTGCTCGCTGCCGCGCGCTCTCCCTATGCGCCCGCGCGCCAGCAGGCCTTCCGGTGGCTGGACCTGCTGCGTGACGTGCTGCTGAAGGATCTGGCCTTCCTCGCCGCGCTGGCCATCTCGCCCCAGACCGAGACCCGCCAGTATGTCGCCAACCTGCTGCGCGGCTCCGTGCTGCCCGACGATGTCGCCGAGGCCTTCATCCGCCAACTGCTCCAGGCTGCTCGGAAGTTGGGGCCCAACGATGGGCCGCTCGCGGCCGATGTGAAGCAACTCGTGCTCGCCGCGCTGGGACCTCTGGGTCGCCCTCCGGGCACCGAGGTCCTCATCGAGTTGCTCGGCCATCCGCTCGTCGAGGTGCAGGAGCTCGGCGGAGAGCTGCTGCTGCGCCGGGATCTGCGCACCGAGCCCGTGCCTCCCGAGGTGCTCGGTCACCTTCTGCAGTCTGCGAGCGCCTCGCTGCGTACCCTGGGCCTGCGTCTGCTCGGGAAGATGCCGGATGCGGCTTTCCTCGCGAACGAGGAAGTGCTCGGGCGGTTGGCTTCCAGTCCCCACGCCGATGTGCGCCAGGGCATCCGCCCGTTGATTGGGCGCCTCGTCACGCTGGATAGGGCAGCGGGGGCTCGAGTGGCGGAACTTCTCCTCGCCGCGCTGCTGCGCCGCAGGCTTCCCGAGGGTGTTCCGGAGCACGTGAAGGCCCTGCTCACCGGCGAGCTGGCCACCGCGTTCCAGGGCATCTCCGCCGAGACGCTGTGGCGGCTGCTGGATTCCGAGGACGCCACGGCGCAGAGCCTGGGCGCCGAGCTGCTCGAGAAGAGGGGAGATTCGCTGCCGGTGGATGTGGCGCGGGCCGTGAAGCTGGCTGGCCATGACGTGCTCAAGGTGCGCGAGTGGGCCTGGCGCTGGCTCGAGGGGCATGTGCCCCAGGTGGGCCAGGAGCTGGCCACGGCGGTGCAGTTGCTCGATACACGCTGGGACGATGCGCGGGCCTTCGCCTTCCGCTACTTCCGCGAGCGCTTTGCTCCCGAGCAGTACTCGCTGGAGGTGCTCGTCTCCGTGGCCGACAGCGTGCGGCCGGATGTGCAGGCGTTCGGGCGGGAGATGCTGGCGCGCTCCTTCCGGGATGCGGACGGGCCGGAGCTGTTGCTGCGCCTGTCCGAGCATCCCGCTCCGCCGGTGCAACTCTTCGCCACGCACTACCTGGAGCGCTTCGCCAGCGGCAACGCGAGCATGGTGGAGAAGCTGGTGCCCTACTTCGTCCGGGTGCTGAGCCAGGTGAACAAGGGCCGCGCCGCGCGAGGCCGCGTGCTGGAATTCCTTCGCAAGGAGGGCCAGCGCAACGAGGTATCCGGCCGCCAGGCGATGGATGTGCTGCACCGATTGTCAGCGACGATTGCTATAGAGAACCGCGCTGCGGCGCTGGAGGCCATGCTCTCCATCGGGAAGGCGCAGCCGGCCATCCCGCTGCCCGTGCGCTTGAAGCCGGTGGAGGTCCGTCGTGGAGTTTGAGTACGCCTATCGGGGCAACACCACCGTGGAGAACCGGGGCGACCGCACGGACCTGTCCTTCTCTCCGGACACCAAGCGCCCCCCCACGTACTTCTCGGGAGAGCTGAGACAGAACGTCGCCTTCCGCGAGGCCATCTCCGCCCTGCACAGCGTCGTGGTGTCGGACCTGCGCTTCAAGCCCAAGGACAAGACGGCCTACAAGGCCTGGGCCGCGAAGCAGGAGGACCGCGACATCGATTCCATCCTCGCCCAGCGTCAGGCGGTGGCCAGCCGGCTGAAGGGCCTGCGCGAGGAGTTGACGGAGCTGGAGAAGCAGAGCGCTCGGAGGATGGGGCCGTTCCTGGAGGCCCGGCGCCGCTACTTCAACTACCTCTACGAGCGGAACAAGGACTTCTGGTTCGTGCTGGATCCGGTCATCACCGTTCATCCGGACGAGGCCTTCTTCGAGTGCTTCAGCCAGGACGAGTCCAGCTACGGCCGCCTGGGCGCCAGCTACGAGGTGTTCCAGAACGTCGGCGAGTTCTCCTGCGGAACCACCAACATCGACTACTCGTCGCCGCTCTATGACGAGTTCCAGAAGATCCGTTCGTACAAGCGCACCCGCTTCGAGGTGGACCCCACGGGCTTCACCACCCAGACGGGCGCG
This sequence comes from Hyalangium versicolor, assembly GCF_020103695.1. GTDB lineage: Bacteria > Myxococcota > Myxococcia > Myxococcales > Myxococcaceae > Hyalangium > Hyalangium versicolor. Next base: position 335,510 of record NZ_JAHXBF010000002.1, on the reverse strand, counting down.
GACGCGGCGTATAAAGAAGTGAAGATCGACCTGCCGGACTCGTGGGTGCGCGGGTTCCTGCAGGTGAACTCGGCGATGAGTCTGCAGGCCACGCGCGTGAACCTGCACCCCATGGACGTGCACAACTTCCTCTTCGTGCTCAAGCGGCGCAAGGAGAAGAAGGGCCCGCGCTCCATGCGGTACAAGCTCTCTCCCGGCCAGCCGGTGAAGATCGTCTTCGAGCCGTGGAACCTCGAGGTGACGTGCCCGCGCTCCATCTTCGAGGGCGAGGGTACCCATGACATCCGAGTCTGGGGCCGCCGCCGCCTGCTCATCCTCGAGCGGCTCATCCCCGTAGCGCGGCGCTTCACCGTGCACCTGCTCGGCAGCGGGATGCCGTCCTTCTACGTGGCGGACCTGGGAGATTTGTCCTTCACGCTGGGGCTCTCGGGCTGGACGGCCAATGACTGGTCCACGGCGGGCAATTTCGACCTGATGGCCCCTCGCACAGAGGTGGATGAATTCACCCGTCGCCGTGTCTTCGACGCGCTCAAGGAGAACTGGCGCGAGGCGCCGGAGGCGCTAGCCGCGCGGCTGGGGTTGGATCGGGCCACGGTGCTCGGCGCGCTGGGCGCGTATACGCAGGCGGGCCGCGCCATCTGGGATCTGAACAAGAACGTGTACCGCGCACGCGAGTTGAGTCGCGAGCCCCTGCCCATGGAGAAGCTGCGCTTCTCCAACGAGCGCGAGGAGAAGGCCACGCGCTTCCTCGAGGCCAAGGCGGTGATGGTGCAGGCCCAGCCCTCGAATGTGGATGGCTCGCTGGAGCTGAAGGGGACGGTGCGGGACGCGAGCAAGGTGCATCGCGCAGCTTTGCGGCTCGATGGGGATCAGCGTATGGTCTCCGCCGAGTGCACCTGCAACTTCTTCCAGCAGAACAAGTTGTTCAAGGGGCCTTGCGAGCACCTGCTCGCGCTGAGGCTCCAGCACTCGAAGTCGTATCGGACATGAAGAATGGGAGGGTTCGCGCACGCGGCGGTCAGAGGGCGGTACCTTGCAACCCGGGCGGCGTTTCGCCGTCCTTGCCTGATGGCCTGTGATGCATCACTGGCCCGCTCTTGACTGTGCCGTACCTCCCTACCCCAGGCGTATGGCGGTTTGGATTCCGTAAATCCATAGCGCCCGGGGTAGGGGGTACGGCTTGAGTCGAGACGAGCCAGTCCTGAGAGCAGTACGAAGGTGCTCTCGGACCGCCGCGTGGACGGACCCTCCCAGTTCTTCGTGAGAGCCCATGTCCCAAAAACCCCCGAGAAACCGGCAGGAGTTGTACGAGCGCATCCAGGGCAGCTCCAAGGATGAAGTCGTCCTCGAGGAGATGGTGCGGCTGGGCTTCTGGCCGGCCCGCAGCGGCATGCCCGGGGATCCGGCGGATGAGATTCACCGCAAGGCGGAGCTGGAGAAGCAGATCCGCGCGCTCACCTCCGAGCAGGCCCGCCTGGGCAACCTGGAGCGCCTGAAGAAGGACCTGCGCAAGAAGCGGCTCGCGGAGAGCAAGCTCAAGCAGAAGGAGACCAAGGAGCGCCGCGAGCGCGAGCGGGTGGCTCGGGCCGAGGCGTGGAAGGCGCGCAAGGCGAAGGAGATCCTCTTCCTGGGCCGCGGCGTGTCCGGTGGGTTGAATCACCGCACGCTGGATGTGCCCAGGCTGGAGCGCCAGGGGCTGCCGAAGCTGGAGACCCCCGAGGCCCTGGCGCAGGTGTTGGGGCTCACGGTGGGGCAGCTGAGGGCGCTGTGCTACGCGCGCACGGTGTCCACGCGGACGAACTATGTGCGCTTCGCACTGCCGAAGAAGACGGGAGGAATGCGGATCATCTCCGCGCCCCTGCCTCGGCTGAAGGCGGCACAGCACTGGGTGCTGAAGAACCTGTTGGAGAAGCTGCCGATGCACGATGCGGCCCACGGCTTCCGGCCCGGGCGCTCCATCGTCAGCAACGCGCGGCCCCATGTGGGCGCGGCGGTGGTGGTGAACCTGGACCTCAAGGACTTCTTCCCCACGGTGGTGTACCCGCGGGTGAAGGGCTTCTTCGTGAAGCTGGGGTACAGCGAGGCCACGGCCACGGCGCTCGCGCTGCTGTGCACCGAGCCCGATGTGGAGGAGGTGGAGCTGGACGGACAGCGCTACTTCGTGGCCCAGGGAGGCCGGCGGTTGCCACAAGGCGCGCCCACCTCTCCGGCGCTGACGAACTTGCTGTGCCAGCGGCTCGACCGGAGGTTGAAGGGCGCGGCCGGCAAGCTGGGCTTCACCTATACGCGCTACGCGGATGACCTGACGTTCTCGGTGGCCCGGGGCGGCAAAGGGGACGTGGGGAAGATGCTGCGGCTGGTCCGGTTCGTCGTCCGGAAGGAGGGCTTCACCCCGCACCCCGAGAAGACGCGCGTGCTGCGACGTGGGGGCCAGCAGGAGGTGACGGGCGTCGTCGTCAACGACAAGCCTGGTGTGGATCGCGACACGCTGCGGCGCTTCCGGGCGCTGCTGCACCAGATCGAGAAGAGCGGACCCGACGGCAAGAAGTGGAACGGGTCGACGGACGTCATTGCCTCCGCGGTGGGCTTCGCCAACTACGTGGCCATGGTGGATCCGGCCAAGGGCAAGATCTTCCAGGACAAGGCTCGGGCCTTGGAGCAGAAGTACGGACGCAAGACGCCTCTACCGCCCAGGCCCAAGGTGGGCGCTCCCGCGCAGCCGGGCACTGCCTCCACGGCCCCGTCCACGCCTGCGGGTGGTACCTCCGCGACAGGGGGTACCTCCGCGACAGGGGGTACCTCCAAGCCCGAGGATCCGAAGGATCCCAACGAGCCGCCGAAGAAGAAGTGGTGGAAGGTGTTCTGAGCCTCGTGGCCCTAGAGGAGGTAAGGAGTGGAAGACAGTCCGGCGCTGATCATCGTCGCCTTGATCGTGGTGGTCGTCATCCTCGGGTTCCTGCTCCGGGGCACTGAGGCCCAACGGCTGCGGCGCGCCTGGTTTCGCAACACGCCCCTGCCCCGGACGCAGGCTGAGGAATCCCTCGCGCGGCACGTGATGGCGTTGAAGGAGCGGTTTCCCGGCCGGACCGAGGCCTGGTACCTGAGGAAGATCCTCGCGGAATTGCAGCGGGACCGGCGCTGAGAGGCGGTCGCGCCCTGTTTCCAAGGGGACAGAGGGGCGCGCATCTTTCTTGAAGGTCCGTTAGCCTATGCCTGTCCGGGCCCGCCTCCATGGGCTCCGAGCAGGAGGCTGTCGCACATGGAGAACCTCGACTCGCGGATGGAGCGGTTGGAGCGTGGCTACCGGCGCATGCAGGGCATTGCCTTCGCGGCCATGGCCCTGGCTGGCGTGGGGCTGGGCGTGGCCGTGCTCAAGGACGAAGCTCAGGGGGGCTCTTTGGTGGTCTCCCGGCTGACGTTGACGGATGCGCAGGGCCGCACCCGTGCCACGCTCGCTACCCAGGGAGATGGGAGCGCGGGGCTGGTGCTCAGTGATGCCTCGGGAAACCCAAGGGCACTGCTGGGGGTGACGCAGGACGGCTCGCCGAGGCTGCGCTTCTCCACGGATGACGGGAACACGCTCGCGGAGCTCACTGTGTACTCGAACGAGGCGCCGCGTCTGGCGTTCGCGAAGAAGGGTGGGCCGGAGTTCTTCGCCGTGGGGCTGTTCGCGGACGGTTCGTCCCGGCTGGAGCTGGCGGACCCGGATGGCCGGCCCCGAGCCATTCTCGGGGCGGATGAGTACGGCTCGCCGGGGTTGTTGCTCGTGGACCGGACGGGGCAGCCCCGGGCGACGCTGCGGGTGTCTCCGTCCAACAGCGCCAGCCTGGTGCTGGAGGGCCACGACGGAGAGGTGTTCCGCGCGCCCTCCAGCGTGCAGTGACGAGGACTACTGCTCCAGGGCTGTGGCGCGCCGCTCCAGGTTGTCGACGCGGGTGTTCAGGCCTTCGTAGTTTCCGCCGAATGATGGGAGCTCGGTGAGCATCGTCGCGATGCGCTTGACGTAGCCGAGAATCTGCACGTTCGACGCTTCGAGCTTGTCCATCCGCACTTCGAGTTTGTCCATCCGGCCTTCGAGTCTCTCCATCCGGCTTTCTAGCCTGTCCATCCGGCCTTCGAGTCTCTCCATCCGGCCCTTGAAGTCCTGAAACTCCAGGTCGAGCCGCTGGACCCCCTGAACCAACTGCACCATCGCCTCTCCACTGATTGCTGTCGCCATCGGCGCCCTCCACATCGGTTCAACACCGCCACTCTATCGCGGTGAGGAGGACCCTACCAAGGGGGTCTGACAGAGACTCAGGACTCAGCAGGTGAGGAGGCGGGAGTTCCGGAAGAACCCGGGGAAGCTGGAGCCGGGGGCAGGAGCTTGAAGCCCTGCTGGAGCAGGAAGCCCAGCTGATCCGTGATGTCCCAGGACTCCACGAGCTTCGCCCCCTGCAAGCGCAGCAGCGAGTGTCCCTGGAGCTGGAGCTGCTTCGGCTTACCCGTCTCGTCCAGCGCCTTGGGGTTCGTCCCCGTCGCGTTCCAGTGGACGAGCACCAGATCCCCCTCGGCCACCACGTGCTGGATGTCGAAGTGCAGATCGGGGATCGAGGAGAGCATCTCCTCCGCCTGCTTGCGCACGAACTCGGGCCCCTTGTGGTCGGGCGTGGCTCCCGGCGAGTGGTCCACGAAGTCCGGTGCCACGAACTGGGGCGCCTTGTCGAACTGGCGCTGGTTGTAGAGCTCCTCGATGAAGGCACGGGCCACCTGTTTGTTCTCCTCCTCGGCGGAGAGGTTCCGAGTTCCGGACGTGGTGGCACAGCCCGTCAACAGCGTGAGTGTCAGCAGCAGCTTGAATCGGTTCATAGGAGCCGGAGTGTGCCACCGGCCCCGGCTCACGTCAGCCGACTGTCTTCACGTCCCCGTCCACCTCATGGAGACGGCCGGCCCAGGCCGATGGGCGCCGCCAGACACGCCTCGGGGATGCCGAAGGCTCGCGTCAGCGCCACCGCGTCCGGCCGCAGCTCCGCGCACAGGCGCGTCACCTCCTTGCGGATGGCCTTGGCCTTCGAACTCTCGATGTGGTCGTTCTCCAGGAACCAGGCGCTCGCATCCAGCAGGCAGCCCAGGCCGTAGAGATCGCACAGCTTGCCGAGCACGGCTTTCAGCGCCGGATCCTCCACCTGCTCCACGCCCGCGAGGAACTGTTCCAGCACCACGCGCTCCACGTGGGCATGCGCCAGCGCCTGCAGGTGATCCTGCACCTGGATGAAGGCCTGGAACGAGTCCACTCCCGAGCCCAGCCGCTTGCGCAGCCGCCGCGCCGCGGAGGCCAGTAGATCCGACTCCCGGAAGCGAAGAGCGCGCAGCTGGAAGTCCCCGTCTCGCAGGTGCTCGCTGCCCGTGCGCCGCACCTGGAAGGGGTTGCGATCCGTCAGCGCTCCCGAGGCTCGCTCGACGATGAACTTCATCACCGTGAAGACGCGGTCATCCTCGAACTGTTGCCGGTAGCCTGTGAGCAGGCTCTTGGCCACCAGCTGCATCAGCACCGTGTTGTCACCCTCGAAGGTGGTGAACACGTCCGTGTCCGCCTTCAGCGAGGGCAGTCGGTTGGCCACCAGGTAGCCCTGGCCGCCGCACGCCTCGCGGGCCACCTGCAGCGTCCGTGTGGTCTGCCACGTGCCGTACGCCTTGAGTCCCGCGGCCAGAGCTTCCACCTCCAGCGCGTCCTCCTCCTTGCGTCCCACGTAGCGCTTCACCAGGTACTTGAGCGCGAAGTCCATCGCGTACGTCGTCGCCAGCGGCCGGAGCAGCCGGAGTTGGTGGGTCTGGTAGTCCAGCAGCCGGGCCTCCGGTGCTCCCGCCGGGCCGAACTGCCGGCGCTCGTCCCCGTAGGAGATGGCGATGGCCAGCCCGCTCTTGGCCGCGCTCAGCCCCGCGCACGCCACGCTCACCCGGCCCGCCACCAGCGTGCCCAACATGGTGAAGAAGCGCCGCGAGGCGCTGCGGATGGTACTCGTGTACTCGCCCTCGGGGCTCACCTGCGCGAAGCGGTCCAGCAGGTTCTCTCGGGGCACGCGCACCTGGTCGAACCAGATGCGTCCATTGTCCACGCCGTTGAGCCCCATCTTCAGCCCGCAGTCCTCCACGCGGACACCGGGGAGCAGATGTCCACCCTCGTCTCGCAGGGGCACCAGCAGCGCATGCACACCGTGGCGCTCGCCGTTCACCTCGAGCTGCGTGAACACCGTGGCCATGCGCGCGTGCTGCGCCGCATTGCCGATCCACTCCTTGCGTGCCGCCTCCGAGGGCGTGTGCAGCACGAACTCTCCGCGCTCGGCGTCATAGCGGGCCGTCGTCTCCACATCGCGCACGTTGGAGCCGTGGCCCAGCTCGCTCATCGCGAAGCAGCCGGGCAGCTCCAGCGAGGCGATCCGGGGGAGGACCTCGCGGTGGTGCCGCTGCGTGCCGAGGAAGTACACGCTCCCGCCGAACAGCCCGAAGTTCACGCCCACCTTCACCGTCAGGCTGAGATCGAAGAAGGCCAGCGTCTCGAAGGCCGCGATGAACGCGCCCAGGTCCACCTTCGTGAGGTCATCCGGATAAGCGATCTTCCCCAGGCCTTTGTCCGCGAGCTGCTTCAGCCAGGAGAACACCTGCTCCCGATAGGTGGCGGTGTTTCGCTCGTCCGCGTAGCGGAAAGACGGGGCGGAGAGCCACTCGCGTACGCGGGCGCGCTCGGAGGGGTAGGTGCGCTCCAGCACCGCGCGCAATGCCTCCACGTTGAAGGAGGGTGGGGTGGCGGAGCTATCCGCCGTGGCGGGCGTGCGAGGGACCAGGGTTCGCACGGCCTCGGCGCTCGAGATGCCCAGGGCCGTCTCCAGCGGAGCCAGGGTGCGCGCCAGCTCCGCCAGGGAGGTGGGCAGGGCGTCCGTGCCGCCGAGAACCTCCGCGAGCTGTGCCCCCAGCTCCGCCAGGCTTTGCTGCCCGCTGGAGCCCAGGCGCTCGGCGGTCTGGCGGATGTGCTCGCGCAGTTGCGCCAGGGCGCGAGGCGTGGGCGGAGCGAGCGGGTCCAGCCAGCGGGCCAGCACGGCACTGGAGCGCAGATCCAACCACGGCTGGGCGCGAGCCGCGGCACCCAGGGCGCGGATCTCCTCGTGAGTCAGCTCTCCGTCCGTCCAGGCCACATAGAGCATGGGGACGAGTGGCGCCAGGCGGGGAAGGGACAGCAGTTCCTGGGCGGAAGGGTCCTGCACTTCATCGGTGGCCATGGATGTCTCTCCGGAGAGCAGGCGAACAGGCACAGTTCGCCACGGTGTGCCCATTGGGGCAATGGGAGGTTGCAGCGTTGCCGGGGCGACAGGTGGGAGATGTGCACAGGCTGGCTGTGACTCAGTGCATCCCTAGCTTGGCACGGCATGGACATGGATGTGACCGATGGGGTGCTTCCGCAACCAGGGGCGCATGGATGGGACGCGAAGGACGGCCAGCGCCATGAGATGAAGGGGCCGTTCCATCTGCCCCCCGGACCGGACGCCTTCTCCTTCGTGCTGTACCAGTCCACCGGCGTGTGCCTGGAAGAGGGGCACCGGGTGGAGTTGCTGGAGAACGGCACGGTCTTCGACCGGATGCTGGAGGACATCCGCCAGGCGAAGGAGAGCGTGCACATCCTCGTGTACATCTGGCGCCCGTGCGAGCTGTCCGATCGCTTCGTGGAGGCGCTTCAGGAGCGGGTACGCGCGGGAGTGAGCTGCCGTGTGGTGGTGGATCCGGTCGGCAGCGAGGAAGTCTCCGGCGACAAGGACTTCGACCAGAAGATCGAGCGTCGCCTCGTCGAGTCCGGCGTGGAGGTGCACTACTACCGGCCGCTGGCAGGCAAGGTGCTGGGGCGGCTGCTGGGGCGCAACCACCAGAAGCTCGTCATCGTCGACGGGCGCATTGGCTACACAGGGGGCTTCGGCATCTGGAAGGTGTGGGAGGGGGATGGCCGTGCGCGCGAGAACTGGCGCGACACGCACGTGCGCGTGGAGGGCCCCGCCGTGTGCCGGATGCAGCTGACGTTCTCCCGTTCGTGGCAGGAGTCGGGAGGCAGCCTGCTGCACCCGAAGGATCTGCCTGGGCCCTGCCACGTGGGGCCTGTGCGCGGCGGGTTCGTGGACAGCATTGGCAAGCTGGGGATGACGGACGCCGAGCGGATGGTGCGCATCGTCATCGCCGCCGCGCGCAAACGGCTGTGGATTGCCAATGCCTACTTCACGCCGCCCAACGCCGTGCTCGAGCAGCTCGTCCACAAGGTGCACGAGGGCGTGGACGTGCGGGTGCTGGCGCCGGGCCCCATCCATGACGTGCCCATCGTACGCGCGTCGCAGCGCTCCACGTACGAGAAGCTGCTGAACGCGGGCGTACGCATCTGGGAGTACCAGCCGTCCATGATGCACGCGAAGACGCTGCTGGTGGACGACTGGCTCACGGTGGTGGGCTCCACCAACCTGGACGCGCTGTCGCTCAACAAGCTCGGCGAGGGCTCGCTGGTGCTGGCCGACCCGGAGTTCGCCGCGAAGCTGGAGCGGTGCTGGGAGCGTGACCTCGAGTGTTCGAAGGAGATCACTCTCGAAGCCGGGGGCAGGACCAACCCCTGGCGGCGGCTGGCCCGGCGGGCCACGCAGTTGGTGGGCCAGGACCGGTAGCGCGTTAGCGCGGATTCGTCACGCCGACCTGACGGCACATGGACAGCACGGGGCACGTGGAGCACTTTGGCCGTGTCCCCGTGCACACGTGCTTGCCGAATGGCACCAGCAGCCGGTTGAGTTCGGTCCAATACGGTCGAGGCAGCCGTGCCTCCAGCGCCGCCAGCGTCTGCTCCGGCGTGCGTGCCTGGACATAGCCCCAGCGGTTCGTCACCCGGTGGACGTGGATGTCCACGCTGATGGCCGCGTGCCCACACGCGATGCCCAGCGCTAGGTGGGCGCACTTGGGACCCACGCCCTTGAAAGACTGCAGCACCTGCGCGTCACAGGGCAGTTGCCCGTGGAACTCCTTCACGGTGCGCACTGCGATGGCATGGATCTGCTTCGCCTTCGGCTCGGGGTATGTCACCGCGCGGATGAGGGATTCGATCTCCCGAGGTTCGAGACGGCTCATCTCCTCGGGAGTGCGCGCTCGTTGGAGCAGTGCCAGGGAGGTGGGCAGGCTCACCTCGTCCAGGGTCCGGATGGACAGGATGCACGCGACGAGCTGCTCGAACAGCGTGGTGTGCCCTTGCGCTGCCAGCGCGAACATCGCCGCGTCCGCGAAGCTCCGGACCGCCTCCCGGATGTGCCGCAGGACCTGATCGATGTCGAACTGTTCCTTCTCCGCTTCCGTGCTCCCTGTGGGCCCCATGTGACCTCCTGACCCAAGCTAGGAGGTAGGGTGGCGGCAAGGCAACCTGGGACGTTGGTTCAGCCCGGTCTGGGGCCGCGCGGATGATCGCTGGGTGACAAAGTGACTCGAAAGGGGGCCCGTTCAGCCGCTGAGGGGCCGGTTCAAGTCCCGGGTGTAGAAGCGGTTGCAGCCGAAGTGGCCGGTGTTCCCCATTGCCTTGGGGATCTGCCCGAAGCCCACTTTCTCGTAGAGCTTCTGGGCCTGGTCCATGCCCGTGAGCGTCTCCAGATAGCAGAGCTGGTAGCCCGCCTCTTTCGCGAAGGCCAGGCACTCTTTCAGCAGACGCTCACCCACGCCACGCCCTCGCGCCTCTGGGAGGAAGTACATCTTCCGCAGCTCGCACACCGACGGGTCTCCCCCTGTCAGTGGCGCGATGCCCGCTCCCCCAAGCACCCGGCCGTCATGCGCCACCACGAAGTACCGGTGCCTTGGACGGGAGTACGATGCGCTCATCGTGTCCACCTCCGGGTCGTGGATGGCGAAGCCCGGGCCGCTGGCTCCGAACTCCGGCATCACCTTGCGGATGATGGTTGCCACTGCCGCGTCGTCTCTCGATTCGATGGGCCGCAGGATCCACTCAGTGCTCATGTCCGCACCGTTCCACAGCGCGTTTCGAGTAGTCAACGGTGCGCCTGTCCGCCAGGAAGGAAGGACACGGAGGCTCTGAGCGGGGTGGATTCGCGCGCGGCAAGCCCCTATACACCCGCTCGGAACTTCTCAGGAGTCCAGGCACATGGCCAACAAGGTCAAGGCGGTTCTCATCGGTGGTACGGGCTACGGCGGCGCGGAGATCCTCCGTCGGCTCCTCTTCCACCCGAACGTGGAAGTCACCCGCATCACTGCCGTGGACAACATCGGCAAGAAGGTGGGCGACGTCCACCTCAACCTCGCCGGGCTCACGGACCTCACCTTCCAGCAGATGCCTCCCGCCGAGGCCGTCGCGGGCGCGGACGTGGTCTTCCTGGCCATGCCCCACAAGACGACCGCCCAGGTGGTGGTGGAGATCCTCTCCTCGGGCGTGCGCATCGTCGACCTGTCCGGAGACTTCCGCCTGCGCGACCCGGCCGCCTATACGAAGTACTACGGCGTGGCGCACCCGGCGCCCCAGCACCTGACCGACGGCACCTTCGTTTACGGCATGCCCGAGCTCAACCGCGACGCCATCCGCAAGGCGCGCTATGTCGCCAGCCCGGGCTGCTTCGCCACGACGATTGCCCTGGGCCTGCTGCCGCTCGCCAAGGGCGGCAAGCTCCGGGGGCCCATCCACACCGTGGCGGCCACGGGCTCGTCGGGTAGCGGCGCCAACCCGCAGCTCACCACCCACCACCCGCTGCGCGCCAGCAACCTGCGCACGTACAAGCCGCTCGAGCACCAGCACATCCCCGAGATCCTCCAGACGCTGCGCACCGCGGGCGCCGCGCAGGACCTGTCGCTGGAGTTCGTCCCCGTGTCCGCGCCTCTGCCGCGCGGCATCTTCGCCACCTCGTTCGCGGACGTGCCCGCCTCCACCACCCAGGAAGAGCTGGATGCGCTGTGGAAGGAGACCTACGGCAAGGAGCCGTTCATCCGCATCATCGGCGGCGGGCGGCAGCCCGAGGTGGTCGGCGTGTCGGGCAGCAACTACGTGGAGGTCGGCTTCACGCTCGGCCCGGTGACGGGTGACACCCGGCGCGTGGTCTGCTTCTCCACCCTGGACAACCTGGTCAAGGGCGGCGCGGGCCAGGCCATCCAGAGCTTCAACGTGATGATGGGCTTCGACGAGCGGACCACGCTGGCCGAGCCGGGGCTGTGGCCGTGAGCGGGCTCGCGGCGTTCAAGGGTCGCTGGTTCGTGGTGAAGATTGGAGGCGAGCTGGCCGCCGACAAGCCGAAGCTCGCCGCCAGCGTGGGCGCCGCCGTGCGCGCCTTCCTGGATGCCGGGATCCGCGTCGCCGTCATCCACGGCGGCGGGCCCCAGGCTACCGAGCTCACGCAGAAGCTCGGGTTGACGCCGAAGATGGTGGGCGGGCGCCGCGTCACCGACGAAGCCACTCTCGAGGTGATGAAGATGACGCTCGCGGGCCAGGTGTCCGTGGACGTCGCCGCCGCGTTCCGCATCGCGGGCGTGCCGGCGCTGTGCACCACGGGCGTGTCCGCGGGGCTCATCGAGGCGCGCAAGCGTCCGGCCAAGGTCATCACCGGTGCCGGGCCAGACCCCATCGATCTGGGACTCGTGGGCGATGTCTCCGGGGTGAACACCGCGCTCTTCGAGAAGCTGTCCGACGCGGGGCTGGTGCCCGTGCTGGGCTCGCTGTCCGGAGACGGGCAGGGCAACGTGTTCAACATCAACGCGGACACGGTGGCCACGCGCGTGGCCGCGAAGCTCAAGGCCGCCAAGCTGTTCCTGGTGTCCAACGTGCCCGGCGTGCTCGCCAACAAGGATGATCCGTCCACCCGGCTGCCAACGCTGACGCCCGCCGAGGCCAAGGAGAAGATCGCCTCGGGTGTCATCCAGGGCGGGATGATCCCGAAGGTGGAGGAGAGCCTCGCCATGCTGGAGGAGGGCATCGAGGCCATCCACATCGTCGGTATTTCTCCCGCGACGGCGCTGCTGGGAGAGGCGGAGAAGGCCGGGAGTTTCGGCACCGCGTTCCTGCGGGGGTAGGTGAAGCAGCCAGGCGGGCCCGTGGATCCGCTGGCCGGCCGAGCGCCCGCTTTGTGCGTTGCCGCACGGCGCATGCTCTCCTGCCAGGAGTCGAAGCGCGCCCTCGGAGTCCAGGGCGTGTCTCGGGTTGCGCCCGCTCCGTGCCGTCACCAAACCGAAGGGAGGCGCCGGATGCTGGCGTGGCTCGTGGAGGCGGGATGCGGCAGCGGATCGACGACTACGCCTTGCTCGGCGACTGCCACTCCGCCGCGCTCGTGGGCCGGGATGGGTCCATCGACTGGGCGTGCTTCCCCCGGTTCGACTCGCCTGCCGTGTTCTGTCGCATCCTCGATCTGAGCAAGGGGGGCGCCTTCCAGGTGTGCCCCGAAGGCCCCTTCCAGTCCAAGCGCCAATACCTCGATGACACCAACGTGCTGGTGACGACCTTCACCACGCGTACCGGCGTGCTGGAGCTGACCGACTGCATGCCCGTCCGCATCGGTCAGAAGCGCGGCCCTCGCGTGGGGGCACGGTATTCGCTGCTCCGGCGGGTCCGCTGTATCGGAGGCGAGGTGACGGCGCGCGTGATGGTGGCACCGCGCTTCGAGTATGGCGCTTTCGTTCCGAACATCCGGCTGACTTCCTTATATACGGCGGAACTCGTGGGCGGCGCAGACGCGCTCTGGGTCACGGCCACGCGTCCCCTGGTGGCCTATGAGAAGGCACTGCGCGCTCGCTGGCACCTGTGCGCGGGAGACGAGGCCTGGGTGGAGGTGGCCTGGACGCCCTCGCTCGTGGAGCGCACTCCCGAGGAGATGCCGGACCTGGCCACCCTCCGCCAGCGGCTGGATGACACCGTGTCCTTCTGGCGCGAGTGGATCTCCCGCTGCGCCTACGAGGGCGAGTACGTGCGCGAGGTCCGTCGCTCGGCACTGGTGCTCAAGGCGCTGACGTATCTGCCCTCGGGAGCCATCGTCGCGGCTCCCACCACGTCCCTCCCCGAGGAGCCTGGCGGCGTGCGCAACTGGGACTATCGCTACACGTGGCTGCGGGACACGGCCCTCACGCTCATCTCCCTGATGCTGCTCGGCTACCAGGAGGAGGCCATCGCCTTCCGACGCTGGCTGTGGCGCACCAGCGCGGGGCGCATCGAGGACATCCAGATCATGTACGACATCCGTGGGCACCGGCTGCTGCCCGAGCTGGAGCTGGCGCACCTGGAGGGCTATCGCGGTTCACGGCCCGTGCGCATCGGCAACGGCGCGGTGAAACAGCTCCAGCTCGATGTCTTCGGGGAGCTGCTGGAGGCGGCGTGGCTGTTCTCGAAGATGGGCGGCATCCTGCGGCTGAACACCTGGGACTTCCTGCGCAGGCTGGTGGATGTCGTATGCGAGCGGTGGCGCCAGCCGGATCAGGGGCTGTGGGAGATTCGCGACGAGCCCCGGCACTTCATCCACTCGAAGCTGCTGTGCTGGGTGGCGCTGGACCGGGCGCTGCGAATTGCTCGGGCGCGGCGGTTTCCCGCCCCGGTGGGACGATGGCGGCGTGAGCGGGAGCTGCTTCGGGAGTACCTGTTGCAAGAGGGCAAGCGGTGCGGGTGGTTCCCCCAGGCGGTGGGTTTTGAGCGGGCGGATGCCTCGGTGCTGCAGATGCCCGCGCTCGGCTTCCTTCCCGCGACGCACCCGCTGATCATCCGCACCGTCGACCAGGTGCGGCAGCGGTTGGAGAAGGGCGGACTCCTCTACCGGTACCACGCACCGGATGGTTTGAGCGGTGGAGAGGGGACGTTCCTCCTGTGTTCCTTCTGGCTGCACGACGTGCTGGTGCACTCCGGAAGGACGCAGGAGGCAGAGGCGCTGCTGCGGCGCCTGCTGCATCTCGCCAATGACGTGGGGCTCTATGCGGAGGAGGCCGTGCCCGGCACGGGCGAGGCGCTGGGCAACTTCCCCCAGGCCTTCACCCACATGGCCCTGGTCTCCTCGTGCGCCCAGCTCTCCGCGGCTCGGAGGTTCCAACTGCCTCGGCCCGGCGCCTATGACTTCGCGGATTTGGCGCTTACCTACCATCTGGGGCAGCGCTCGCTCTTCATGTCCCACTTCTCGGCGGAAGCCGTGTCTTGAGCCCGTGAGGGGGAGGTGCCCTCCAAGGCGGGTTCATGCTCTGCTAGGGGCGGATGCGCGGCTACACCCTCATGGAGCTGATGGTCACGGTGGCGCTGCTCGCCATGATGAGCGCCATGACGGCTGTCGGTCTGCAGCCGCTGCAGGCGCGCTTCCGTCTCCGCAAGGCTGCAGATGCCACCGCTCAGATGCTGGTGCGCGCCCGCCAGCGGGCCGTCGAGACCGGTCGCTGCCATCAGGTCGAGGTTCTCGCCGAGGGCATCCCCGTGAAGGCGGGCACGCCTGGCGACGCGCTGAGGATGAGCCGCCGGCGAGATGCGGACTGTGAGGCTCCCGCGGATCCGCTTGCCCTCGACGAGGTGGAGCGCATCCCGCTGCCCGATCGCATGCACGTCGTCCAGGAGAGGGGGGGCTCGCTGGTGTTTCGTCCCACCGGGCGGACCTGGGATGGCGTTGCGGGGCGCTACCGGGTGGGAGTCATGGAGGAGTTCCTCATCGTGGTAGCCGCGCCGAACGGGCCGGTGTGTACCCTCGAGGCGTCGGGGGAGAGCTGCCCGTGAAACGGTGGGGCTCGAAGCGGAGGAGGGCAGGCCACCTGCTCGTGGAGGCGCTCGCGGGCGGAGTCCTGTTGTCGCTGGCCCTCGCCGCGCTCGCCTCTGGAGAGGTGGCCTCCCATCGGCTCCTGGCTCGCGGCATCGATGATCTGGAGATGGAGCGGGCCGCCACCGAGCGGCTCGAGTATCTGCGTGCCCAGCCCGCGAACTCTCCCCTGTGGACACAGCCCTCCGGAGGCACCGTTCCGGGACACCCGGAGTGGGCCTGGACCATCGAGCCCGAGCTCGTAGAGGACAGCAACGTCCACATGGGCTTCTCCTCGTTCCACTATCTGCGAGCGAAGGTGACCATCTCCGCGGGGGATGGGCGCACCGTGGTTCGGGAGGCGCTGCGATGGTAGGCCGCGCGTCCACTCGAGCACGGCGGGGTTTCACGCTCATCGAGGTGATCGTCGCCAGTGGTATGGGGGTGATCATCCTCACGGCGCTCATGGGCTATCTGGTGCACCGCGCGCGGATGGACCAGCAGGAGGCGCAGCTCGGCCGGCTCAAGCAGGATGCCAGCCTGGTGTTGGGGCAGCTCGGCCGGGAGCTGAGGCAGGCCGGGCTGGGGCGTCCCACGCGAGCCCGCAGTGAGGGCGTGGGGGAGCTCTACCCCGGACCGCTGATCGCCGCGAGCGAGGCCTCCGTGGCCTTCGTCGCGGACCTGCCCCGCCCGGATGCGAGCCTCAATGGCGTGTCGGCCTTCGCCGCCAACCAGTTCGCGCCGCCGCTGCCCGCTCGGGGTGTGGCGCTGCTGAACGAGCTGAACGGCGGCTGTGACGTGGACGGCTCCTCGCCTACGGCCTGTCGCACCGATGAGGCCTCGTTGCTGCTCAGGCCGTCCGGGGTGGACTGCCGCAACTCGCCCGATTCCGCGCCTACCTGTCCCTGGGGACTGAAGAAGTACCGGCCCGGTGAGTGGTTGGTGTTGGTGGACGGCGCGGGACGCTGGGTGGAGCGCCAGGTGTCCTCGAACCTGTTCGCCCAGGCGCTCGGTCGCACGGCCCTGTTGCTCGACGAGCAGCTGCCGGAGGACTTCTTCGATGTGCCCAACCGCGGCTGGGTGGCCTCCGTCGACCGCGTGTACTACCGGCTCCGGGACGGCGCCATCGAGCGCAAGCAGTGCTGGGGGCAGGCGGGGAGCCCCGCCTCGGTGAGTGTCCTCGCGACTCCCTGCAGCGCACCGGCGGACGGGACGCCCTGGGAGCCGATGCTGCGCTCGGCGGGCCTCCATGGGCTCGTCTTCCGGTACTTCGATGCTCAGGGCGTCGAGCTCACCCTGCTGCCTCTTTCCGCTCAGGACCTCCGGCGCGTCCGCCTCGTGGAAGTGCGGTTGCACCTGAGCGCTCCCGTTTCGAGCGATTCCGTGACGTATGACACCTTCACCTCCGTCGCGTTGAGGCACTAGGAGCCGCCGTGTCCCTCTCCTCCTCGCGCCATGCTCGGGGCTACATCCTGCTCGCGGTGATGTTGTTGATCGCGGCGCTCGTGCTGCTCGTGGCGATCGCTCAGCAGCGGGCGGGTGATGAGGGCGCCACCGCCAACCTGGAGCGCAGTGATGCCCAGGCCCGGGCCCTGGCCGAGGCGGGGCTGGAGCGCACTCGCGCGTACCTGGGAGGGCTGCTGGAGCGAGACGTGGATCTCGATCGCGCCCTGGATCCGCTCCTGGACACCGACTGCACGCGATTGCCGGTGCTCGTCGATGGTACCGCGGATGATCACCTGCCTCCCTTCGCGGACGGCAAGCTCGTCATCGCTCCGTCCAGCGGGAAGGCCTACTGGCGCGTGCCCCGGGATGACAACGCGGACGGGGCCTACTTCGTGCGCATCGACGACAACGATGATGATGCGCAGGACTCCAGCACCCTCGAGCCCGCGACGACGAACAACCTCGGGCAGAACTGTCTGGAGGGCCCCGCGCTGGGCCCGCTGCGAGATGATCCGGTGCGGGATCGAGATGGGATGGTCTGGGTCACGGTCATCGGCGTTCACCCTGGGACGAGCCTCGAAGGCAATGCCGCGCGCACCACCCTGCGGGTGCTTGTGGGACCGGGTGAGCCGGCCGGCATCGTCTCAGGCGGCACTGTGAGGATGCAGGGCGCATCGCACGTGTGCGGCCAGTTCGGCGACGTGGTGGCCTCAGGCTCCATCGAAGGTGGGTGCCTCTGCGGCGCGTCCTGTTCCTCGGGACCGCCGTGGAACAGTTGCGCCACGAGTGAGGCCTGCATCGCGCAGAGCGCCGGGCCGCTGTGCACGGCCACCGCGGGTCGGCCGACCGAGGAAGACGTGTGCTCCGCAGGTATGTCCGTGCCGCCTCCGCCGCGTGTCTCCGCGTGGGATGTCACCAACGCTCCGCAGGACTGTGTGGGCGCGCCCTGCCTGCCCTTCTATTACTTGCGCATGGAGGACAGGGCGAAGTTGTACGGGTGGAACTATCTCGCCTGCCACTCACCGCGCTCGGCGCCGCGCATCTGCACGCCCTCGGAGTGCACCTCGTGCTGGGCGCTGCTCGATGCCACCCCGAGCAAGAAGCCGCTGGACGTTCATCTGTCGGATGAGGATCCGGGTCTTCGCGCTCAGACACCGTCGATGACCATTCCGAACGACAAGGCGCCGCGGGTCTGGCACGCGGATGGGGAGACCGGCGCCACCTCGGGAGGGACGGGCTGTGATGCGAATGACACGTCGGTCTACCCGGACACGATGGGGCTGAGGCGCAGGGAGGTGCCCAAGGCCACCTTCGAGTATCGCCCCACGGGAGTCGCGTCGAGGCTGCCGCGGGGTGTCTGGTTCGTGGAGGGCAATGTCCGCTTCCCGCAGTTGGACACGCCGGGCTGCGCCGCGCTCAGCGCTGAGCCCAGGTATGGCGTGAGCATCATCGCCACCGGCAGGATCTTCCACGAAGCGGGAGCGCTCTCGCTTCGCCCGGCGAGCCCCAAGGGCTTCGTATTGCTCGCGGGCAGGGACTTCAGGGTGAGCGGCACGTCGCGCCTCTTCACGTGTGACACCAGCGCGGTGGTGATGGTGCACGAGCAGGCTGCACTGGAGAATGACTCGCACCTGGAGGCGCAGTTGGTGGTGGAGAACGCGTCTACCTGTGACTTCAATCTCTATGGGGATGCCGTTCAGATGAGCGGCACCGCGACCGTGTCCGTCCCTCAGTTCCCACCCCTGCCCGTGGGGCCTCCACTGCGCGTGCGGTTCTCCTCCGAGTCGACGCATTGAGGGGGCTGGACAGGGTTGTGCAGCACGGTGCACACCCCGCGGTGCGCACCGCGTCGCGTGGGTTCCAGATTCGAGTGCACGTGGTGCCTAAGTGCCCGAGACTGCTAGGGCCGTCGAGTGGCACGGCTGTTGTTATGGGGGGAGAGCATGTATTGCCCACGATGTGAGCAGGAACGTCTCGGCGGTCGCGAGTGCATCCTCTGCGGGACCGTGATGACGACGCGGGCCCGAGAGGTGCTGGAGACGGAGCTCGCC
Organism: Hyalangium versicolor; assembly: GCF_020103695.1. Classification (GTDB taxonomy): domain Bacteria; phylum Myxococcota; class Myxococcia; order Myxococcales; family Myxococcaceae; genus Hyalangium; species Hyalangium versicolor. Next base: position 317,287 of record NZ_JAHXBF010000002.1, on the reverse strand, counting down.
CATGTGCACTTCCTTCTCAGCGAGCTGAAGCGCTGGGATGCGAGCGAGGTGCCCCCGGGTGTGAGGCGGTATCTCTCGGCTCGGTATGAGCGGCAGACCCGTGTCCTGCTCTCGGTCCTGGCCGAGTCTCCCGAGCAGGTTCTTGTGTCCCCGGAGGCGGACTCCGAGCAGGTCGTCGTGGAGGCGCCGCCCGTTCAGGTGGTGGAGGAAGCGGCGCTGCCGGTGCCCGCTGCGCCTGCCGTACAGGAGGTGATTCCGGTTGCTGTCTTCTCGGAAGAGCTTCCTGCGCCTGAGAGCGTGACGGCCGAAGCGGCCCCGCAGCCTGCTCAGCCCGAGTCTCTCCCTGAGGCAGAGGAGCTCCTGCCTCCGGTGACCACGGAGCCCATCTTCGATCCTCCTCCGGTGCGGAGCATCGCTGCTCGCGTCGTCGAGGAGACCTCCACCTGGGATCGCCTGTGGCGGCCCTTCCTCTACGAGAGCATCGCCTGGTTCCTCGGCGCCTTCCTCATCCTCGCGGGTACCCTGTACTTCGTCTTCGAGAGCTGGGAGGGCATGACGTCGCTCTCGCGCTCGCTCGTCGTCTTCGGGATGACGGCGTTCTACTCGCTGGGCTTCTCCGCCTGGGGCGCCTTCCTGTCGCGACGGCAGGAGCTGACGAACGCGGGACGCATCCTGGGGATCATCGGTTCGGCGGTCGCGCCGCTCGCGGGTCTCGCGCTAGGGCCCATGGGGGGAGCGCTCCCTCTCGGCGCGGAGCTACAGCTCGATGGGGTACAGCCCGTGCTCCTCGTTCCGTTGCTGCTGGGCTGGTCGGCCCTTGCCGCGGTGATGGTGCGGCGGCCCGCGGACTCGCTCGATGCGACCTCGCGCCCTCTCATCCAGGTGGGCATGGTGGGCGCCACGCTGATGATGGGGCTGGCGCCGATCGTCGCGAAGCCTGGCGCTCCGATGTTGTGGCTGAATGTGCTGCCCTGCGTGCTCTTCTTCCTGCTCTCCCGCCGGCCTGCTCCCGAGCCCCGGCAGGGCGCTGCGTTGGCCTTCGCGCTGTGCGCACCGCTCTATCTGCTCGCGCTCTTCGCGATCCGCCTGCACCTGGCACTCGTAGCGGGCGGGACTCCTCCCTCGGTGGGCACCTACGCGCCGTTCATCGCTTTCCTGCTCGCCACGTGCCTGGCCTTCCGTGAGACCCGGGAGGAGCAGGCCGCGGACGCGCTCGAGGTCAGTGTGGCGGCGCTCCAGGTGGGCTGCATCGTCCTCGCGGGGACGGGAGCGGCTCCTGCCTTCTTCGCCACCGCGGCAGTGTTCACCTGGACCATGTACCGGTTGTCGCGCGGCACGCTGCCGAGGCTGCGCTGGCTCTATCCCGCGTATTTCGGGGCGTACCTTGCCTATGGTTCCAGCAGCCAGCTCATCCCGGGCTTTATCGATGCGCTCATCGTGGCCATCAAGGCGAAGCTTGGCTATGCGTCGGCCGAGCCCCTGCCGTTCCAGTTCGGAGCGCTGACCGCTCTGCCGTTCATCCTGGCGGGTGTGGCCCTGGCGGCGCGGTTGATGGCGCGTGCGGAGCGGAATGGCGAGGCGCGCGATTCCGGGATCGCGGAGGTGCTGCTGCGTTCCACGGCTGTGGCCAGCGTCCTCTTCGTCGTGCTGGCGCATATGGGGCCGGACTACCGGCCGGCGCTGTGGAGCGCACTGGCGCTGGGCGCCATCTGTGTCTTCAGCGGCCTGTGGTTCGAGCGCCTCTATCTCTCCTTCGTGGGTGCGCTCGTGACGCTCGCGCTGCCGTTCGCCGCGCATGAGCTCTTCGGTTCGGCACAGGCGTCCGTGGCGGCTGGCGTCGTGGCGGTGATGTACGCGGTCCTGGCCAGCCTGTGCTCGCGCTCCACCCGGCGCATCTTCAACGGGGCGGTGGCGGTGCTAGCCCTGGCGGGCTTCGCCATGGGGTTGGCCTCGGACCCGGGGGTGGCGGGAGCCTTGGGCATCGCGTTCTCGGGTGCTGCGGTCCTGCTGGTGGCCTGGACCGTGGCGGATCCTCGGCTCGTGGCGCTGGCGGGCTTTGTCATGGCCGCCTCGTTGCCCAAGCTGCTGGCGGCCCATGCACCGATCCATGAGGGCTCGTGGGAAGGCGTGTCCCCCGCGATGGCCGTCGCGGCGCTGGGGCTGGCTGGGCTGGGTGAGCGCAAGGGCCTGCTGCGACTGCTCGGCGTGCCGGGCATCCTGTATGCCTTCCTGGCGGTGTGCGTCGCAATGCTGGCGGAGACGCCCGCGCTCGGCATCATCCTCCTGGCCTCGGCGGCGGCAGTGGCCATTGCCTCGCGCAGTTTCCCGGTGATGCGCCCCTTCGCGGTGATCTTCGCGGGGCTGGCGCTGCTGCCTTCCGTTGTTGGCTTCTCTCCGTGGTCCTGGATGACGCCGGAGCTGTCCATGGGGAGCATTCTCCTGTGGGCGCTGGGGGCTTCGCTCGTTGCCGCGCGCTGGGGCCGCAGTCCGAGCACCACCACCGCGGGTTTCGTGGCTCTGGTTGCCGCAGTGGTGCCGGCCATTGTCGTGAAGTCCTGGGACTCGAGCTCGGTGCTCCTGCTCGGGGCGGCCCTGGCGGCGTTGCTCACGGTTCGCGCGGTGCACCCCTCGCTCAGCATCGTCGTCGCGACGGGCTATGCCGGAATGGGCCTCGTCTCGTCTCCGATGGGAGCGCTTGGGCTGGCTGTGGCTCTGAGTGTCATCGCGCTCCTGGAGGAGCGGCCTGCTGTGGTCTCTGTGCTGGCGGGAGGGAAGCGCTTCGCGCTCGCGGCGACGGTGTGCTCGGTGTTCATCCTCGGCGTCTGCATGGTGCCCTGGTGGGGCAAGCCAGGCCTGCCCCTGCTGCTGGGGGCGCTGGTGCTGCCGCTGCTGTGGACGCGGGCCACCCGCCAGCCGTTCTTCCTGGCGCTCGGGGTTCCGTTCACCGTCTGCGCCGTGCTCGTCGCGAAGCACGTCCCTCCCTTTGCTCCCGTGCTGCCGCTGCTCGCGCTCTTGATCGTCCGCGCCGTGGAACACCTGCCCGCCGTGCGCTCGCTGCTGCTGGGCAAGGACGCGGGTGAGAAGCGCGCGCTCGCGCTGTCCGAGTGGATGCAGTTCGCGCTCGCCTTGTTGGGGCTCGGTTTGGTGCCCGTGAGCCGTGCGGTTGACGTGTTGACCGTGAGCGCGGTGGCGCTCGCGCTGATGCCGGGGCGAAGGCCGTGGGTGCGCGTGGGGTTCGCGACGCTGTTGCTCGCCTTCGTTCCCGCGGCCCGTCCGGTGGCGGCTTGCGTGTTGCTGGCAATAGGAGTGTTCGAGTACCACCGCCCCGTCGCGCTGGCTGCCTTCTTCCGCTGTGCGCCGGATTCGGCGCTAAGGCCCTTGGTCACCCTGGGGGCGCTTTGCCTCATGGGTGTGTCCGCGCTCATCGAGCCGACTCCTGGCGCCATCGCGGGAGTGGCTGGAGTGCTCTTCCTGGCGTCGTTCCTCCTCTCCACGCGCTGGCTGCTCACCGCTGCGGTGCTCGCGCTGGCCGCCACATCGCTGGGCCAGACGTCCACCCATGCGTTCCTGGAAACTCGGCCCCTGACCGCGCTCACCTTTACGGCTGTGGCGCTCGCCGCCGCGATCCTGTCCGCACTGTGCCAGTCTGGTCGTGTGCAGCGTGCGCTCTCGACTGCGGCGGCGAAGGTGCTCCCGAGCCTCGAAGAGACGTGGAGCGAGCCTCTCTGGGTGGGTGGGGCGCTCTCTCTCGGCGGACTGCTGGCGTACCTCCTGCTGGATCGCGGTCCTGGGACGTTGCCGCTCGTCATCGCGGTGCCTGCGGGTCTGGCCACGCTCGTGCTCATGGTGACCCGCGAGGAGTGGATGGCGTACGTCGGTGTCGCGCTGCTCGGCGGAGTGCTCCTCGCCGTGGTGCCTCCCGAGTGGCTCTCCGTGGTCGTGGGCGGGACGGGGCTCGCGCTGTGCCTGGCGGGCACAGAGTTGGAGTCTCGTGAGTACAGCGTGGGCCGGGCGCTGCATCACGGTGGGTGGATGCTCTCGCTCCTGGCGCTCGGCGGCCTGGACGGCCTGAGGCACGTGAGTACACCGCTGACCTTCGCACTGGCGACGGGGGCCGCTTGGGCGGTCGTGCACCGGCGCCCTGAGCGCGAGGTGGTGGGCTGGCTCGCGTCGCTCGTCTCCGCCCACGTGGGGGTCATGTACCTGGGCGCGGTGTTCTCCAGCGGCCACGGCAAGGAGTTCGTCCTCCCGCACCTGGGAGCGGCCACCGCGCTGCTCGCCACGTTGGCGCTGTCCCTGGCGGGAGAGAAGGTCCGTCGCGGGGTGGGGCACCTGTTTGCCGCCGTGGCGCTGCTCGAGGTGCTCCTGGGCCTGGTGTTCGTGGATGGCACTCGGGGCGCGCTGCGCGAGGCGCTCGTGGCTGGTGCGGGCCTGACGGTGCTGTTGGTGGCGCTGGTCCGCCGTGCGGCTCGGGAGCAAGACGAGCTGTCCGCCTACTACGCGCAGGGAACCGTCGCCCTGGGCTATCTCGGCGCCCGATTGTTGGGCATGGGCGTCGAGTCCCTGACGGGAGCCGACAGCCTCGTGGCGCTCATGGGTGGCGCGTTCTTCTCGGGCCTCTATGTGTTCGTGCAGCGCGAGGGCTCGGGGCTTCCGGCCTTCCGCCGTCCCGCGCTCGTGGGCGCCTTCCTCTTCCCGCTGGCGGGCCTCCTCACGGCTCCTTGGAATGAGCCGCTGTATGCCGCCGCGCTGCTCGTGGGCCACGCCGCGCACTTCGCCGCGCTTGCCTCTCACCCGTCACGTCGAGGCATGGCCTCGCTGGCGTCCGTCATCGCCTTCAACGCGGCCCTGTTCGTCGTCTGGATGGGGACTGGCGCGGGCGAGCCGCAGTACTACGTCATCCCCGCTGGCCTCTCGCTGCTCGTGCTGTTGCGTGCCTTCAAGGACTCGCTCGCGCCCGAGATAGCGTCGCGGCTGCGCACCTGCGCGGTGACGATCATCTACGTGGCCGGGGCCTGGAGGCCGCTGATGTTCAGCGACTCGGGAGGCATGGTGCTCTGCGTGCTCGTCTGTTTGCTGGGAGTCGCAGCGGGTATCGCTCTGCGTATCCGTTCCTACGTCTACCTGGGCAGTGCGTTCCTGGTGACGTGCATCGTCGCCAACCTGGTGCGCTTCGGGATGAGGGATCACCGGATTGGCGCCGCATTCCTCACGCTGCTGGGACTGCTGGTGGTGGGATTCATGGTGTTGCTCAGCGCGCACCGGGAGCGGTTGCTCCAGAGGTACGCACGGGTGCGCTCGCTGCTGTCCACGTGGGAGGGATGAAGACCTGGGACCGTGTTCAGGGTGCGCAGTGCGATTGAAGGAACTGCCCACATGGCTCTATGGAGGCGGCATGCGAATCCTGATGCTCGTGGGTGTCCTGCTGTTGGCTCCTGGCTGTGTGGTCGTTCCGGCTCGCAGAGGGGCCGCTCCGCCGCCTCCGCCGCCTTCGCGTCAAATGAGCTACGACGAGGCCGTGGGGCTCGGCTACCGGTTCTGCCGCTCGCGCGGATATTCGTGCGACCTCCAGGAAGCCCACAAGACGGGCAATGACGTCTGGAAGGTGAAGTTCCGCGCCTCCGCTCCTGGTGCCAGGGGCCAGCTCCACCTCGACTACAACGCGTACTCGCGCGAGCTGCTCCGGGTGGATGACGATGTGAAGGGGAAGAGGGGCGGCCGGGATGATGACTGGGATGGTGATCACCGTCGTGGCCGCGGGCCCGGCAGGCACTGAGCCCGAGGTGCTGCTCACTGGGAGCGCTTGGGATCCAGAGCGTCGCGCATGGCGTCGCCGAGGAAGTTGAACCCCAGCACCGTGAGCGCCAGGGCGAGCCCGGGGAACAGCGCCACGTGTGGCGCCACGAGCAGGTACTGCGTCCCCTGGTCCACCAGCGCGCCCCAGGACGGTGTACCCGGAGGAGCCCCCAGGCCCAGGAAGCTCAACGAGGCCTCGGCGAGGATGGCTCCGGGAAAGGCGAACGTGGCCTGGATGAGCAGGGGCCCCGCCGCATTGGGCAGCAGGTGGCGGAAGAGGATGCGCGCGTTTCCGCCCCCCAGCGCCCGGGCCGCCTGGACGTAGTCGCGCTCGCGCAGCGTGAGCACCTGCCCACGGGCCAGCCGCGCGTAGCCCGTCCACCCTGTGAAGGACAGGGCGAACACCACGTTCGCGAGGCTTGGTCCCAACACCGACGTGATGAAGATGGCCAGCAGGATGCCCGGGAACGCGAGCAGCACGTCCACCACGCGCATGACGACTTCGTCGACCCATCCGCCCAGGTACCCCGCCAGCCCTCCCAGCGTTACCCCTACGAGGGCCGACACGATCACGGCGAAGAACGCGACCACCAGCGACACCCGCGCGCCATAGAGGACGTGGGTGAGCACGTCGATTCCATTCTCACCCGCTCCCAGCAGGTGGCCCGCCCCCGGCGGAGCCAGCTCCGCGGACAGTTCAATCGCTTCCGGCGAGTACGGACTGAGGACGGGAGCCAGCAGTGCGGTGATCACCAGCAGCACGGCCACTCCCAGCCCGAACCTCCCGCCGAGCGTGTGCAGCCGGAACCCCCTGCGCGAGAAGGCTGCAGGCGCGGCAGCCACCGCTGGCGCGGACTCGCTCACGAGCGCCTCCGCACGCGCGGGTCCACCAACGTATAGGCCACGTCGGTGAGCGTGTTCACGAGTACGTAGCACAGCGTGAACACCAGCACTGTCGCTCGCACGGTGTTGTAGTCGCGCCTCTCGATGGAGTTGAGCAGCAGCGTCCCCATGCCCGGCCATGCGAACACCTTCTCGGTGACGATGGCTCCTCCCAGGAGCGTGCCGAACTCCAGCCCCAACACGGTGAGGATGGGCAGCAAGGCATTGCGGAAGGCGTGCTTCCACAGCACCACGCGCGGATGCAGGCCCTTGGCCCGAGCCACCGTCACGAAGTCCTCTCGCAACGTTTCGAGCATCGCTGCCCGGGTCATCCGCGATAGGAAGGCCGCCAGCGCCGTGCCCAGCGTCACCGAGGGCAGCACTAGGTGTCTCCACGACTCGGCGCCCGACACAGGCAGCCAGTCCAGCCAGAGCGCGAAGACGATGATCAACATGGGGCCGAGCCAGAAGCGCGGTAGGGCCACTCCCGCCACCGCCACGCCCATCGCCGCCGAATCCACCGCTGTCCCCTTGCGCGCCGCCGCCGCCACGCCCAGCGGGATGGCGATGGCCACCGCGATGAGCAGCGAGGCCACCGTGAGCTGCAGCGTCTTCGGCAGTGCCACTCCGATGGCGGGCAGAACCTTCTTCTGGAAGGGGGGCAGCGAGGTGCGCAGCTCGCCCGTGGCGAAGTCCTTCGTGAAGGTCCACAGTTGCGCGTACCAGGGTTGATCCAGGCCCACCGCGCGCCGCAGCGCCTCGCGATCCACTTCAGCGGATTGCTCGCCCAGCATCACGTCGATGGGGTCACCCGGCACGAGGTTGAGGAACAGGGAGACGAGCAGCAGCGCCCCCACCACCGCGATGCTCGCGGAGACCACGCGCCTCATGGCTCCACCCTCCGCGCCCGGGCCAGGGGCGTCAGGAACCCATGGGCGCTGGGCTCGAAGCCTTCGAGCCGCTGTGACACCACGGCCACGCTGTTCTCGTGCCACAGCGGTGCGTAGGGCAGTAGCGCATCCAGCCTCTCCTGCACCTTCGCGTAGAGCTCGGCTCGCTTCGAGGGCTCCGCCTGGCTCGCAGCGTCCAGCAGCGCGTCCAACTCCGCATCTTTCAGGGCGCCTCGGTTGAAGCCGCCCCAGTGGTTCTCCTCCGTGGGCACGTTCCTCGAGTGGTACGCGCCCCGCATCAAGTCCGGCTCGATGACCGAGGCCCACTTCAGCGTCACCATCTCGAAGTTGCCCCGGCGGATGTCGTTGAACAGCGTGCCGAACTCCAGCGAGCGCACCTCGACGGCAATGCCTCCTCGCGCCAGTTGCTCCTGCAGCACCAGCGCCACCGACTTGCGGAACCGGTCCGTGCTCACCTTCAGGCTCAGCGTCAGCCGAGGCTTCCCTCCCGGCCCGTCCGGATCCGGGTAGCCGGCGGCATCGAGTAATCGCGCCGCCTCGGCCGGGTCGTACCGGCAACCTCCGGTCGGTGCGTAGGCCCAGTGTGTGGTGGGCAGCATGCCCGTGGCCGGCTCCGCCAGTCCGTGGAACTTGTGCTCCACGATGGGCCCCACCTCCAACAGGTGGCACACCGCCTGGCGGACCCGTACGTCGGCAAGTGGCCCTGAGCGCAGGTTGAAGCCCAGGTAGGCATAGCCTGTGCCCGGTCGGACAAGAACCCGCAGCCCTGGCTCCTTCCTCAACATCGGCAGCACCGCCGGAGACACCGCGTTGATCACCAGGTCCGCGCGCCCCTTCAGCAGCTCCAGCACCCGTGTCGTCTCATCTCTTACGACCCGAAAGTGCAGCCGGGAGATGGCGGGGGGGCCCGCGTAATACCCCTCGAAGGGTACGAGCGAGAGGTGCTCTTCATCCGGTTGGGCCTCAAATCGGAAGGGGCCCGCGCCCACCGGATGGGCAGCCTGAAGCGCCATTCCCTCCGGGCCAGCCCGTTCGGCTGGCAGGATGCTCAGGGAGAGTTCTGCCAGCAGCGGCGCAAGGGGCCGCCGGAGATGGAAGCGGACGGTGCGATCGCCTACCACCTCCACCTCTTGAATGGCTTCGTACCGGTCGGACCTCGGACTGCGCAGCGCTGGGGCTCGCACTCCGTCATAGGTTGCCTTCACGTCATCGGCTGTGAGCGCCGTGCCGTCATGGAACCGGAGCCCCGCACGCAGAGTAAACTCCATGACAGTGGGGGACAGCGTGCGGAAAGACTCTGCCAGTGCGGGCATCGGCCGGCTGGCATCATCAAAGGTGACGAGGCCTGGGGCGATGAGCTGGCTGATGCGCTGGCCGATGGCTGTCAGGGCAAACCGATCGTCCAGGCTGTCGGGTGGGGACTCGACCAGCACGGTGATGCCATCGGGCGGAGGCTCGGGCAGGCAGCCGCCCGCCAGTGCGAGCAGCATCCCCAGAGCAGCGCGGCGGAGCATAGCGGGCATCCGTTTTGGGTTGTGTCACACCCGGGTGGTAGGGTCGACGGTGTTGCGCACCCCCGACAGGCCCTTATTTCTCCTGAGCATCGTGACAGCGCTGGAACAGCAGGTCGGTCCACGGGGTTGCAGGTGCGTACGACTCTCAGTCCGATGAAGAAAAGTCCACATCCCCGGCACCCCAGCTTCGCCTGGTGGATGAGCGAGCGCCCAGCCGTGGACGCGCCTACTCTTCCACCCTTGATTCTCAAGGATCTGCTTCTCATGATGGCCCGCGTCTTCCCCGGAGCCCTTGTGCAGGTTCACCGAGCCAGAGTCCTCTTGGCCGCGACGGCCGCGATCATTCTTTCGCTTCCCTCAGCCCATGCCGCCCCGGCGGACAAGAAGGCTGAGCGCGAGGCGCTGAAGACGGCGTTGCTCGACGTGCTGCAACGCACGCCGCTCAAGGCGAGCCGCGTCGGCGTCTATATCCAGAGCCTGGATGATGGCTCGGTGGTGTTCAGCCAGAACGCGGACGATCTGCTCAATCCGGCCTCGAACGTGAAGCTGGTGACGTCGGCCGCGGCGCTGGCGAGCCTGGGGCCCGAGTACCGCTTCGACACCGAGTTCCTGGTGGATCCGGAGTTGCCGCCCGACGGCAAGGTCAAGACGCTCTACGTGCGCGGCAAGGGCGATCCGTCGATGACGACCGAGCGCCTGTTCGGCATCGTCGCGGAGCTGTACCACGCGGGTTTGCGTGAGGTGCAGGACATCATCATCGACGACTCGTGGTTCGACACCGAGCGCACGCCTCCGGGCTATGACCAGGAGGAGTCGGACCGGGCCTACATGGCGCCCACGGGCGCGGTGAGCCTGAACTGGAACGCGGCGGCCATCTTCCTGCGAGCAGGGGATGCGCCGGGCGCCAAGGGCACGGTGGAGATGGAGCCCGCCAGCGACTTCTTCGTCGTGGAGAACGGGTTGACCACGGGCGCCCACCGGGCGCGGCGCGTGTCGGTGGCGAGCAAGCCGCTGGGCGACAAGCAGCGCATCATCGTGAAGGGGCAGCTTCCGTCGGACGAGGGTGCGGTGAGTGTCTGGAAGAAGATCGACAGCCCGCCCATGTACTTCGGCTACACCCTGAAGGAGCTGCTGAAGGCGCGAAGCATCAAGGTGAAGGGCAAGGTGAAGCAGGGGCTGGCGCCGTCTCGGGCCCGGCTGGTGCACGTGGCGCAGTCGGACACGTTCGACATCGTCCTCAAGCGGCTCAACAAGCTGTCCAACAACTTCGTGGCGGAGACGCTGCTGAAGACGATGGGCGCCGAGCTCAAGGGCTCGCCGGGCACCTTCCAGAAGGGCATCGAGGTGGTGGAGTCCTTCCTCGAGCGGGATGTGGGCATTCCCAGCGGCTCGTATGTGATGAAGAACGGCAGTGGGTTGAATGACACCAACCGGTTCTCGGCCACGCAGTTGGCTCGCATCCTGCGCTTCATGTACTCGCGCTTCCCGCTGGCTCCCGAGTACCTGTCCTCGGTGGGTATTGCCGGCAAGGACGGCACGCTGAAGTACCGCTTCGAAGGCAGCGAGGCCGTGGGCCGCCTGCGCGCCAAGACGGGCACGTTGGAGAATGTGTCCGCGCTGAGCGGCTACGTGCAGGCCACCGGTGGGGAGATGTTCGTCTTCTCGATGATGGTGAACGACTACCCGGGGCGCTCGGGGCCGGTGGTGCAGGGCCTGGATGCGCTAGGCGCGGCGGTGGCGGCCACGGGCTCGTCGCTGGGGCCCTCTCGCGCGGTGGCGGCGCTGGCGGACAGTCCCAAGACGGGCGGTGAGCTGGGCGCGGTGGTCAGCCGCATCAAGACGTATCTGGAGCTGGGCAAGCAGCGCGACCAGCGCAACATCAGCTTCCTGCGCACGGCGTGGCGCAGCGAGCGGGATCCGGCCGTGCGCGCGGTGCTGGCCGACAGCCTCTATCAGTCCAACCCGAGCGACTACCTGGGGGCGCGCACGCTCCTGGACAGCTACTCGGCGAACAATGACGTGTACGGGCGCCTGCGGGCAGTGGCTCGCGAGCTGTCCGTGGATGTGCCGGGCGTGGGCAGCATGGTGGAACTGGCTGCGGGTGGGAACGCGGAGGCACTGGCTCGCGTGGTGGAGCTGGCAGGGGCGTCTCGCGGGGACACGCCGTCGGAGGCCGAGCTGGCTGTGGCGCTGGGCGAGGTGGCTCGCACTGCTCCGGAGGAGCTGGTGGTGGCCTTGCGTGAGGCGGGAGCACCCGAGCGGGATGTGGCCGTTTCGCTGCTGGCCCGAGGGCTGGTGCAGGCAGGCGACGCGGAGCATCCGTTCTGGAAGTCCCTGCGCAAGCAGCTCGGAGCGCCGGATCCAGCCGTGGTGACGTTCGTACGGAACCTGGATGCCACGCTCTCGAAGAAGGTGGCCGAGCAGAAGGCGCCTCGGGCTCCGGATGCGGCGGAGGTGGCGGCTCCGGGCACGGCGGCTCCGGTGGGGCCTGTGGGTCCGTCGCGGACGGCGGAGACCCGCCCTGGCGGGTAACACCCATCCCTGAATGATTTCAGGGATCTGTCGGGCGAGCAGGCAGGCGTCCAGGGGTGCGAGCGGGAGGGCCGCGCGCGCGTGGGCCCTATCGTGTATACCTGTGAAGTATTCCGCGAGGTGACTCACCTGCGGGATGGCGCCGATCCGTGGTGGATCGGCTACCCAAGGAGCCTGTCCGTGGTGGACGGGCCATCGAAAGGAAGGGCAGTCATGGCTGGAGGCGTGAACAAGGTCATCCTCATCGGCAATCTCGGAGCGGACCCCGAGGTGCGCTTCACCCCGGGCGGTCAGGCGGTCGCCAACTTCCGCATCGCGACGAGCGATAGCTGGACGGACAAGAACGGGCAGAAGCAGGAGCGGACCGAGTGGCACCGCATCGTCGTCTGGGGAAAGCTGGCGGAGCTGTGCGGCGAGTACTTGAAGAAGGGCCGGCAGTGCTACGTCGAGGGCCGCCTGCAGACGCGCGAGTGGACGGACAAGGAGAACCGGAAGAACTACACCACGGAGGTGGTGGCGACGTCCGTGACGTTCCTGGGTGGGCGTGACGCGGGGGCGGGCGAGGGCGGTGGACGGCGTAGCAGCAGCGGCGGTGGTTCGTACTCGAGGGGTGGGGAGGGCGACTACGGCGCACCGCCTCCGGGGATGGACGACGGCGGCATGAATCAGAGTGGGGGCAACGGGGACGACGACATCCCATTCTAGCCTCCCGTTTCCAGGCCTTCTGTGAGGGCCTCGAATAACAAGCCGGCCGCCCCGAGTCTTCGGGAGCGGCCGGTGTTGTTTCCAGGCGGTATCGTGGCGGCCCTTGGAGAAGGGGTGAGCCATGAGTCCGTGGAGGGTGGGGGACTGCCTGCCTGTCGTCCTGTGCGTGGTGCTTTTTGCGGCCTGCGCGACGACCGATGAACTCGTCCGTGAGGAGCCTTCGGGTTCCGAGCCGGACTTGCCGCTGGTGAAGGTGAGCGAGCTCTCGGAAGAGAGGCTCCAGCTGACCTTTCCTCGCGTTCCTTTGGATCCGGCCTTGCGGCGGTTCTCCGTAGAGGATGCTCAGCGCGCCCTGGCTGCGTTCCGTGAGGCTCTGGCGCAAGTCGACCCGCGACTGCTTCAGGCCGCGGAAGCTCGAGCCTGTGCAGGGCTCAGGGAGCCATCAGAGTTGGAGCGCACGCTGCGAGCGCAGTACATCCAGCGCTACGGTGCTCCAGCCGTCCCGCTACCGCGCTGTCTGGAGGACAGTCCTCTGGTGATGGCCCTGCGTCTTTCGCCCCGGTACATGCCCGAGGGTGTGCGTGAGGGGATGGAGCAGCTCGTTCAGGATCCTGTGTTCCTCGCGGGGCTTGCCACCTCGCTGGTGGTCTACGTCATTGCCTGGGCGGCTCCCGAGCCGATCTTCAGCAAGGCTTTCGCTGCTTCCGTCACCCTCGTGCTGGCGCTCACCTTCACCGTGGCGGAGCTGGTTCACGTGGGCATGGTGGCCTTGAAGTTGTACCGGGAGACGGAAGGCTCACGGACGCTGGCGGAGATTGAGGCGGCCGCTGAGCGATTCGGCAAGGCCCTGGGAGGAGCAGGAGCCCGCATCCTGGCTTATGTGGCGTGCCGGGGACTCGCCAGGAGTGTGCAGGGGCCTCCAAATGGGCTCGGAGCCTTGCTGTCACCGCGCCGGTTCGCTCTGCCCGGCGGGTTCAATTGGGGCACGGCGACATTGGCGCGCGCTGTTCCAGGGGAGGGAGCGCTCGTGGTGGCGGGAGTGGCCGCGAGTAGCGCGAGTGGGGCTCTGCGCAGCGCCTGCATGGAGGGCGAAACCAAGTCCCCGGGCTATCAAATCCACCATCTCGCCACCGTCGAGAACGAAGTATCCAGCGCGAGAGGAGGGCCCTGGACACAACGCTTCGCCCTCATTTTTGCCAGGGCGGGAGTGAGCCTTGAGGATCCAGCGAACAAGGTCACCCTTTTGGGCCACTTTGGCCCTCATCCAGAGGAGTATCACGCTGAACTCTTCAGACGTCTCCGGGATGCTGTCAGGGACTGCTCGGTACAGCTGGAATGCAGGGCCAAGTTCCTGGAGGAACTCAAGAAGATCGCTGACGAAGTCTGTACTCCTGGTTCCAGGCTTCATCAGCTGATAGCAAAATCGCCCAAGTGAAGCGGAGGGGGCGTGAAGTACTTCGATCTATTTGATGACATGCGCCACCCAGACCGCTGGCTCCTTGGTGACCCTACGGATGCGGGCGGTGGGGAAATCGATCCTTGGCAGTTCGAGAAGGGAATCCCACTCGAACTGAAAGGCACGGCGCGATTCGCGCAGTACCATCCAGGAGAAGCCTTGGACTTCAGCCTCGCAGGCATGGGCGTTCCCGTTGTTCATCGACGGGTCGTATCCGTGTTCGAGCGGTTGGGTCTCTTCCAGCAGGTGCAGTTCTTCCCCGCTCAAGTGGAGGGCCACCCCGAGCCCTATTTCATCCTGAACGTTCTACGCACCATCCGCTGTATCGACGAGGCACGCTGTGAAGAGGTGCTCTACTGGACGCCGGAGGATGGGCGCCCCGAGAAGGTGGGGCAGTACCGCAACGTCGCTGGCATGCGCATTGATCCCAGCAAGGTCGGCGACGCACATATTTTCCGCCCCTGGGGCTGGCGCGTAGCCTTGATCCTCTCCGAGCACCTCAAACAGGCGCTGGAGGCGGAGGGCATCACCGGCCTCCGCTTCGTCGAAGTCTGAGGCGCGCCAGCAGCGCGCCCAGCACTCCCACTACATCTCGATCGAGTGTCCCGGCCCCGGCCCGAACGCGTCGCCAGCCTGGTAGAGCGCGAAGATGGCGCCCCACGCCATGGCCGTCAGCACCAGGAAGACGATGATGACCACCGGCTCGAAGCGGCGCATGGAGCGCTCGCTGGCGAAGATGCCCCACGCCATGCCGAAGTTCTGCAGCCCGTTGGCCAGGTGGTACGCCACACCCAGCGAGCCCACCAGGTATACGAACAGCGTGGGCCCGTGGAAGCGCATCTCCCGGGCAATGTCATCGAAGGCCTCGGGGCCGTGACCCAGCAGACGCGGCGCCAGGAAGGCCTTCCACAGGTGCGCTCCCAGGAAGAACAGCACGCCCACCGCGCTGACGCGCTGGAGGATGTACTTCAGGTTGCCGTAGTTGTTGTACGCGAGGTTGTTGGGCTTGAAGCTGAACAGCCGCACCAGGCCCCACCCGGTGTGCATCAGCAGCGGCACCAGCGAGATCAAGAACCCCAGGGCCATGGAGAACGGGTGCGCGTACGTCGTCACCGAGCTCTGCCACGCTGCGGCCCCGCTGAAGGCCGCCAGGTTGTCCCACAGGTGGTTGATGGTCCAGAGGGACAGGGGAAACACCGCCAGGAACGAGCCCAGTCGGGACTGGAGGAGCGGGTTCTTGCGAGGAAGAGTGGCGACGTCGGTGCTCATCGGGACTCCGGCAACGCGCGGGCAAGCAACTCCGCGGGTAGGTGGGTCGGACCGTGCTTTATAACCCGTCCCCATCCGCAAGCGACGGGGATCCGCCAGTGGGGGTGGCAGCCAGGGCGCTCGGAGGCATAAGCCGGGCCGATGCCCCGCCCCCGGACTCCTCCCCCCAGGGCAGCCGGGGTGTCGGGCGTCTTACCCATTGGCGAGCGCGGCGCTCTTGGGCACGCTACAGCCTCTCCTTATGGCCGATGAACTCGTCAGTGGACTGTTGAAGGACGTGGACGTCCGGGTCGTGCTTGCCCTCACCTCCGAGCTGTCTCGCCAGGCGCGCGCCACGCACAAGAGCGAATCGGCCTCGGCCGCGCTGTTGGCCCAGGCCCTCACCTCCGCCGCGCTCATGGGCTCGATGCAGAAGGGCGAGGCGCGCATCAACCTGCAGCTCGAGTGCGATGGGCCCCTGCGCGGCCTCTTCGTGGACGGGGACACCTCCGGGCTGGTGCGCGGCTACACCAAGAACCCCCATGTGGCCCACGTGGGCGCCGAGGGCGAGTACCGCTGGCGCCCGGTGTTCGGCAACAAGGGCTACATCTCCGTGCTGCGAGACATCGGCGAGGGCGAGTACTACCGCTCCTCGGTGGAGCTGGAGCGCTTCGTCTTCGAGGAGGATCTGGAGCGCTACTTCATCATCTCCGACCAGGTGGCCACGCAGCTCAAGCTGGAGCAGGTGGCCCTCTCCAAGGAGGGGGGCACCGAGCCGCTCGGAATCGTCGCCGGGCTGCTCCTCCAGCCGCTGCCCAATGGGGACCGGGAGGCCTTTCAGGCGCTCGGCCGCCAGCTCAAGCAGGAGTTGCGTGGCGCGCTCCAGGCCCATGCCGCCGAGGGTGCGGCCGCGGTGCTCAAGGCGTTGCTGCCCGGGCGGAGCGATCTGGAGATCATGTCTCGCTACCCCCTGCGCTTCGGGTGCACGTGCAGCCGGGACCGGGTGAAGAGCGCGCTGCTGGCCATGGGGCGCGAGGAGCTGACGGATCTGCTGGAGAAGGACGGGAAGGCGGAGGCCACGTGCCAGTTCTGCACGACACACTACGTCATTCCCGGCGAGGAGATCCGCGAGCTGCTGGCGGCTGCCGCGAAGTGACGTCTCGCGCACAGCCAGGCGGTGGAGCCCGACGCGGGAAGTAGCCCGCGGGCGTGGCTCAAGATATGACGTGGCCGCACCTCAGCTGGAGTTGTCATCCGTGGCCACGAAGCGGTCAGTGCCCGGCAGGGGCAAGAGCATCAAGAAGAGCAAGCCTTCGCCCAGGCCTTCCAAGAAGAAGGTGGAGAAGCTCGTCTCCATCCCCTCGGACGTCGTGCTGGCGCCTCAGGCCGAGGTCCCGCGCATGCCCACGGGGAGGGATCAGTCCCGGCAGCGCTCCTCCGTACAGGAGCTGACGTGGATGGACTTCGACAAGGCGGTGCAGGAGCTGGCACGCGCCATCCGCCAGGACTTCAAGGTCGAGGCCGTGGTGGGCGTGGCGCATGGCGGCGTCTTCATGGGCGGAGCGCTCTCGAGCGCGCTCGGCTGCGAGTTCTTCCCCGTGCGCATCAGCCGGCGCAGCCGCGATCGCGGCGATGCGAACAAGCCTCAGCTCTTGGGAGGGATGCCCCGTGAGCTGAAGGGGCGCCGCGTGCTCATCGTGGACGACGTGGCCGCCAGCGGCGACACGCTGGAGATGGCCATCCTGCTGGCAAAGAAGGCAGGAGCCCGCCAGGTGAAGACGGCATGCATGGTGGCCCGGCCCGAGGGCTATGCGCCGGACTACCAGGCGATGTCCACCCAGGCGGTCCTCGTCTTTCCCTGGGATTACGAGCCCTCGGGGATGGACCGTTCGGATGTGGATCCGGACCTGGCTGGCGCCTGACCGCTCAGGGCGTCGCCTGGGCGACGCTTCCGCTGCCCTGTTCCCTGCGCGGCCAGGCTTCTACGCGTTGCGTGGGCCCGACCTGTCCCGTAGTCTCGCCGGGATGTAGGACCCCCCGTCTTCTCACGACCTGGGGACGGGGACCCACGGGGGGAGGCGGCTCCATCCCGGAGCTGGCACAGGCGGGCATTTGAGGAGCAGGCCGGCGCGATGATCATCGGGACGGCGGGGCACATCGACCACGGCAAGACGTCCCTGGTGAAGGCCCTCACGGGTATCGACACGGACCGCCTGAAGGAGGAGAAGCGCCGGGGCATCACCCTGGAGCTGGGCTTCGCCCACCTCACGCTGGACGATGGGACCCAGGCGGGCGTGGTGGACGTGCCCGGCCACGAGCGTTTCGTGAAGGCCATGGCCGCGGGCGCCGGAGGCGTGGACCTGGCCGTGCTCGTGGTGGCCGCGGACGAGGGGGTCATGCCCCAGACGCGCGAGCACCTCGACATCTGCCGGCTGCTCGGCGTGAAGGCCGGTGTCATCGCCCTCACCAAGAGCGACCTGTTGGCGGAGCTGGGCGAGGAGTGGCTCGCGCTGGTGAAGGCGGATCTGGTGGCGCTGGCGGCGGGCACCTTCCTGGAGGGGGCTCCCGTGGTGCCCTGCTCGTCGAAGACGGGCGAGGGGCTGGAGCAGTTGAAGGTCGCGCTCTCCCGCGCCGCGCAGGGGCTGCCCCAGCGTCCGTCGGATGGCCCCGTGTTCCTCCCGGTGGATCGCGTGTTCACCATCAAAGGGTTCGGCACGGTGGTGACGGGCACGCTGCTGTCCGGCTCGCTGGCGGTGGAGGAGAGCGCTTCTCTGCTCCCTGGCCGGCCCGGTCCCTTCCGCGTGCGAGGCCTGCAGGTGCATGGCCAGGCCGCGGAGAAGGTCCAGGCGGGCCTGCGCACGGCGGTGAATCTCGCGGGCGTGGAGCCCGAGGAGATCGATCGGGGCATGGTGTTGGTCCGCGCCGGCGAGCTGCCCGAGACGCGGATGCTGGATGTGGAGCTGAGCCTGTTGCCCGCCGTGGAGGAGCCGCTGCCTCGGCGCCGCAAGCTGCTGCTGCACCTGGGCACCGCGCAGGTGGAGGCCACCGTGGCGCTCCTGGATCTGGAGAAGCTCGAGCCCGGGGAGCTCGGTCTGGCACAGCTGCGCCTCTCCGCGCCGCTGGCCGCGCTCGTGGGGCAGCGCTTCATCCTCCGAGGATCTCGCGCACTGCCGGGCCGCGGTGCCACCGTGGCGGGCGGCCGGGTGCTGGCCATCACTCCGCCACGCCGCCGCAAGGGAGCCTCCACCGTGGTGGCGCCGCTGCTGGAGGCGGACGCGGGCGGGCACGTGGCGTGGCTGCTGCGCCAGGCGGGCTACCGGGGCCTCACGCAGGCGGAGCTGTTCGGCCGCTCGGCGCTGACTCCCAAGGTGCTCTCCCGCGCGCTGGAGTTGCTGGGGGCGCGGGGTGGGGCGTTGCTGGTGGATCGCGACAAGCGCCTCTACCTCTCGGGCGAGGTGTTCGAGGGACTCCAGAAGCGAGCCCTCGCGCTGCTGGCCGCCTTCCACGAGCGCGAGCCGATGCGCGAGGGGCTCTCCCGCGAGGAGCTGCGGCAGCGCCTCTCCGCGGAGCTGGATCCGCGCATCTTCCAGCGGGTGGCCCAGGCGCTGGTGGACACGGGCAAGGCGGAGCTGGACAAGGAAGTGATGCGGCTCAAGGGCCGGGGCCGCACCCTCACTGTCAGCGAAGAGGGGGCCCGGGCCCGCGTGGCGGCGGAGCTGTCCGCTGCGAGCCTCGCGCCGCCTACCTTCAACGAGTTGGCGCAGAAGCTTCAGCTCCCAACGCCCCGGCTCCAGGAACTGCTCAAGGTGATGGTGGCCGATGGCGCCATCGTGCGGGTGAGCGAGGAGCTTCACTTCGACGCGGGCGCGCTGGGAGGCCTGCGAGAGCGGTTGGTGGCATGGCTGCGCGAGAAGAAGGAGATCTCCACCCAGGCCTTCAAGGAAATGGTGGGTCAGAGTCGGAAGTTCGTCATCCCCTTGTCGGAGTACTTCGATCGCGAGAAGGTGACGTTGCGAGTCGGGGAGAAGCGGGTGTTGCGTCGGGGATGAGCCAGATTCCTTACAGTCCAGGGGCTCTGCGCACCCTGATCGAGACGTTCCGCAACCCCATGGTGGTGGTGCGCGAGCGGGCGATGTGGCTGGTCAACGAGCCCTTCCTCCGCCTGGTGGGGCTCTCCCGGGAGCAGGTGGAGGGCCGCCCCGCCCTGGACTTCGTCAACCCGGACGAGCATGGCCGGCTGTCCGCCCGGTTCCAGCTGATGCTCGACGGAGAGATTCCCTTCCCGAACGACGTCGTCCGGCGACTCATCCCCTCCTCGGATGGGCGCATGCATGACATGGCGACCTACATCCAGCAGGTGGCCCTCGAGGGAGGCGAGCGGGGGTTTCTCGTCAACTACCTCGAGCTCGTCGAGCGGCCTCCCGCCGTCATCGTCGCCGAGCGTCTGGTGGAGACCTCCGCGCGGCTGGTGGGCGTGCACTCCGAGGAGGAAGTGGTCCTGGTGGCCACGGAGGGCCTCGCCTCAGCCGGCTTCCGTGCGCGCTTCCTGCGCTGGGATGGCAAGGAGCTGTTCGCCCAGGATGGGACTCTTCTGGCCGAGGAGATGAAGCTGGCGGCCGAGGCGCTCGGAGAGGGGCGTGCCATTTACGGAGGCGTGGAGACGTCCGAGGCGACCCACGTCTATCTGCCCCTGGGAGACGCTCGCAACGGCGTGCTGTGGGTGGAGGGGCAGGGGATCGACCCGACGAACGGCTCAACGCTGGCGCTCTTCGCCAAGGTCGTGGGGACCGCGTTCTCGGAGGCCCGCGTCGAGGCCGAGCGCATGCGTGGTCAGTGGGAGCTGCGAGTGCTCGCGGCCGTGGCCCGCTTCGTCGCCCAGCCCGTACCGCCCACTCCCGAGTCCTTCATCGAGAAGCTGGTGGGGCTGCTCTCCGCGGACGCCGCGCTGTTGATGCTCCGGGAGGAGCCGGAGGCACCCCTCGTGCTCTCCGCGCAGGTGGGGCTCGCCGAGCTGCGCAAGGTGGCCGATTCGCTGGGCGCCATCCTGGGAGATACGGCGGTGAAGGTGGAGCAGGGGCGGCTCTCGACCCAGGCGGAGGAGCAGGCGCTCCGTGAGGCCTCGGGCGGGCGGTTCGGCAGTGGCGCGGCCGTGCGCATCACCCGAGGCGGTCAGGTGCACGGCACCCTGCAGTTGTTCCGCGCGCCCGGCAGGCCCTTCCAGGAGGCGGACCTGCGGCTGTTGGGCACGGTGATCGAGCTGCTCACCACGCTGCTCGAGCAACACCGCCTGCGTGCCGAGGCCGCGCGGCAGCTCTCCGAGACGCGCCTCCTGCTGGAGCTGGCTCGTACCACCGCGGGCGTGCTGGACTCCGCGGGCATCCTGGATGTGGCGGCGGACTTCCTCGTGCGCCTGTTGGATGTGTCCAACTGTCACATCATGGTCTACGACGAGCAGGCCAAGGTGCTGCGAGGCGCCGCGGGCTCGGCCGCGCACCGAGAATTCCTCCGCGGCCTGGTTCTCCCGCTGGACAGCGACACTCTCTCGTCCCGCGTAGCCCGGGAGCGCCGGCCCCTCTTCATCGAGGACGTCGACAAGGTGCCGGGTGGCGGCTACAGCCCGGAGCTGGCCCGCCGCTTCAAGGCCAAGGCGATCCTTGGGTTGCCTCTGACTTCCCGTGACGAGCTCATCGGGGTGGTGACGGTGGACGATACGCGGGGGCCACGCGCCTTCGGGCCCGCGCTCATCGAGCTGGCCGAGGCCACCTGTGGCCAGATCGCCCTCTCGATTGCCAACGCGCGTCTGTACGAGTCCCTCTGGGGTTCATATGCGGAGCTGGCGGCGGCCCGTGCGGAGATGGTCAAGCGCGAGCGCCTGGCCGCCCTGGGCGAGCTGTCCGCCATCGTCGCCCACGAGGTCCGCAATCCCCTGGGCGTCATCTTCAACGCCGTCACCTCGCTGCGCCGCCTGCTCAAGGTGGAGGGCGATCCGGCCATGCTGCTGGACATCCTCTCCGAGGAGAGCGATCGCCTGAACCGCATCGTGGCGGACCTGCTCGACTTCACCCGCCCGAGAGATCCCATCCTCCAGCCGGAGGACATGGGCCGCGTGTTGCAGGATGCGATCGAGGCGGCGCGAGCCCAGGGCGGCTCGGACGCACAGACGGTCAACTTCGTGGCCGAGGTGGAGCCACATCTGCCACCTGCTCGCATGGATCGGCGGCTCATCCGACAGGCACTCATCAACGTGCTCGTCAATGCCCTGCAGTCCATGCCTCAGGGGGGTGTGGTGACCGTGCGTGCCCGTCGCGAGCTGCATGGCGGCCGGGACTGGCTGCGCAGCGACGTATCGGATCAGGGCATGGGCATCCCCTCGGAGTTGCTGCACCGCGTCTTCGAGCCCTTCTTCACCACCAAGGCCCAGGGTACGGGGCTTGGCCTCGCCGTGGTCCGGCGTATTCTCGATGAGCACGGCGGCGAAATCACCGTGGAGAGCACCCCTGGCCGTGGCACGACGTTTATCATCCGTCTTCCCCTCCTCCCCCCGACGCTCCCGTGACTGACGCCAGCACCTCCGCCAGCACCCCCGGCAGCACCGCCTCCGCTCACAGGGGACGCATCCTTGTCGTGGATGATCAGCGCAACATGCGCACCATCACGGCCCTGGTCCTGCGCACCGAGGGCTATACCGTCTCCGAGGCGGCCACCGGCCAGGAGGCGTTGGACCTTCTCACCGGCAACAGCGTGGACGTGCTGCTGACGGACCTGAAGATGGAGCCCATGGACGGGCTCACGTTGCTGCGCCGGGCGCTGGAGGTTCAGCCGCGGCTTCAGGTCATCGTCATGACGGCGTTCGGCTCCATCGACAGCGCGGTGGAGGCCATGCGGCTGGGGGCCTACGACTACATCACCAAGCCCTTCAAGGACGGAGTGCTGCGCCACCGCGTGGAGCTGGCGCTGGAGCGCTCCCGGATGAAGTCCGAGTTGGACTTGTTCGCGGACGAGTTCCACCAGCGCCACAACATGTCCGCGCTGGTGGGCAGCAGCCCGGCCATGCGCGAGCTGAAGAACCGCCTGTTGCGCGTGGCGCAGAGTGACGCCACCGTCCTCATCCAGGGCGAGAGCGGCACCGGCAAGGAGCTGGTGGCCCGCTCGCTTCACACCCACAGCCGTCGCACCTCCAAGCCCTTCGTGCCCGTCAACTGCGCCGCCATCTCCGAGAGTCTGCTGGAGAGCGAGCTGTTCGGCCACGCCAAGGGGGCTTTCACGGGCGCGGTGAAGGCCCGGCGCGGTCTCTTCGAGGAGGCGGACGGGGGCACCCTGTTCATCGACGAGGTGACGGAGACCAGCCCTGCCTTCCAGTCCAAGCTGCTGCGTGCGCTCCAGGATGGCGAGGTGCGCCGTGTGGGCGAGTCCACCTCGGTCCGGGTGGACGTGCGCATCGTGGCGGCCACCAACCGCGAAATCGAGCTCGAGGTGCGCGAGAAGCGCTTCCGGCAGGACCTGTACTACCGCCTCAACGTGGTGACGCTGCGGGTGCCGCCGCTGCGCGAGCGCCTGGAGGACGTGCATGACCTGGCCCGGCACTTCCTGGAGCGGGCCAATGCGCGCAACTCGCGGCCCAAGCGGCTGTCGGGCTCGGCCGTGGCGCACCTGATGGACTACAGCTTCCCGGGCAACGTGCGCGAGCTGGAGAACCTGGTCGAGCAGGCCGCCGCGCTGGCCGAGGGCGACGAGCTGATGCCCGAGGACTTCCCGCTCCGGCCGCAGGCGCAGGTGTCGCAGGGAGTGGGTGACCTGGGCACTCCGAGGGCTCCGGGCGGGCCCGTGCAGACCCTGGCCGAGGTGGTGGATGAGGCGGAGAAGCGAGCCATCCTCCAGTCCCTGGAGCGCAACCAGAAGGACCTGGCCCGCGTGGCGGATGAGTTGGGTGTCTCCTCCACGACACTCTGGCGGAAGATGAAGCGCATCAAGCTGCTGGAGACGGGCCCTACGGGTGATCCCCAGGGTAAGTAGGCAGCCAGGCCTCATCCCTGGGTGTTTCACGTGAGCTGTATCTCTACTGGCCCAGAAGAATGCTGTTGACATCCAGTGGATGAAACAAGCACGGGGAATGTCAGTGGATTTTCAGTCTCGAAACCTCGGGACTGAGAGCCGCCCGGGGCCGATGTCGGATGAGCACCCAAGCCCCTGAAGTTCCAGGGCTTTTGGCGCTTCCAGGGGGAGGTTCTCCGACAGCCCGGCGATTTCAATCTTGAAATCATGGCAGCGATTTCAGATCTGAAACCTCGATTTCAGGCCTGCAATGACGAACTTGAAATCGGCAAGACCCGTTACTGTTGGGTCTTTCTTCAAGTGCCTGAGAAAACTGGAGATCTCCTTGGCACGAGGGCTGGCACGCAGACTGCTATATCCCTCGTCGG
Organism: Hyalangium versicolor; assembly: GCF_020103695.1. Lineage (GTDB taxonomy): Bacteria > Myxococcota > Myxococcia > Myxococcales > Myxococcaceae > Hyalangium > Hyalangium versicolor. Next base: position 293,823 of record NZ_JAHXBF010000002.1, on the reverse strand, counting down.
GACGCATCGAAGCGAGGCTGAAGGTGGTTCCCCCCCACCCCTTCAGCACTTCCGGTGAGTCACCTTTAGAAGACCCGCGGCCCGATACCCTTCTGGGGTGTCGGGCCGCCTTCTTTTATACGCACTCCTCTACCGCGTGGTTTCATCCGCGGGGAGGTCTTCCACATGGCTGAGCGTGCTCCCGGTGAGTGGGCCCTGAGGCCGGCCCGAGGCGAGGACTACAGCGCCTTCGCGCGTCTATTCCTGGAACTGGGGGTGCCTGAGTCTCCCCCTCCCGAGGCGGGGTGGGCTGCGGAGCTGATGCCCCTGACCCTCGTCCTGGAGGGGCCTGGAGGGTTGTTGGCGTACGTGGCGGCGGATGCGCTGGGGGAGCTGGGCTACGTGGTCCAGCTGGTGGTGGCTCCAGAGGCCCGGAGGCAGGGGCTGGGGAGGCGGTTGCTGGCGGTGGTGGCGGACCGCTTCCGAGAGCAGGGCTGCCGGAGCTGGGCGCTGAATGTGAAGAAGGACAACACGGCGGCGATCGAGCTCTACACGGCCCTGGGGATGAGGCCGGTGCGAGAATCCGTCACGCTGGCGGTCTCCCGGGCTCAGGCGGAGGTGCTACCGGCGGCGCCCGAGGGCCTCGAGGTGGTGCCCGTGGTGGCTTCGGAGTGGGAGCCACTGACGGCGGCCTTCCAGCTGCTGCCAGGCAAGCTCGAGCGCTTCGCGAAGCGGGGTTCCCACCAACTGTTGAGGCTCGCGCGGGCCGGTGCGCCCGAGCGGATGGATCTGGGGATGATGGATCTGCGGCCGGGGAACGTGCTGTTCCCCTTCTTCGCGGCCAGTTCCGGGCACGCGCATGCGCTGCTTCTGGAGGCCTTCCAGCGGACGGGAGCCGAGGCCTTCCACGTCTCGGTGACGGATGACGCGCCGCTGGTAGGGCTGCTGAGGGGGGCGGGCGCCATCGTGAAGATGGAGATCCAGCAGATGCAGGGGCCGCTTCGGTAGACCTCTGCTTAGTGGGGAGTGCGTCCTTCCTGGCTCTGCCGATAGGTGGGGATGCGCAGGGAGTGGACGAAGCCCGTGGGGCTGATGCCTCGCCCGGTGCGATAGGGCCAGAAGCGCAGCGTGGCGGGATCCAGGGTCACCTGCTCCACCAGGCGCAGTTCCGCGAGTGGGTGCCAGCGTCCGGCTCCTTCGCCGCGTCGGGGCAATACCTCGAGGGTGAAGCGGGCCTGGCCGCTCTGGAGCGCGGCTTCGAGTCGCTCCAGCCGTGTATGGCCCGGAGCATCCGCGTGACTGGAGACGACGCGCAGCTTCGCCCGGCCGAGCCCGCTCACCTGGAAGGGGGACACGGCGTAGTAGTCATTCTCTAGCCAGTCGTGCACGTCCGTGGAGAGCGGCGCCAGCCCCAACGTCAGCGGCGAGCGCACGGTGGCGAAGAGGAGATCCTGATCCCCCTTCGAGGGTTCCTCAGTCACGGTCTCGTCCGAGCGCAGGCGTACGGCGAGGCCGAGGATGTCCGGCCACTCGCGCTGGTGTCTCCAGAGCGCGCTGGACAGGCGCACCAGAGCGGGCCCGGCCAGGCGAGAGGCCACGGGCAGCAGGCTGTCACGCGTCGTCACTTCCTTCACTTCGGCGCGGTAGGTGATGCCGTCGGGGTGGAAGAAGCGCGCATGCCGGAGCGTCGCCCCCATGCGGATGACAGGTGCCCATAGCGCGCCCATGGCGCGGCCCAACTCCTCCGGAAACGACATGCGGAAGCCTCCTCCCGGGGCAAAGGTGTGGCAGGAACCTGGCAGCGGAAAGAGGCTGAGGGAACGAGGCTGCCTGCCTGCTCGCAGAGTGCAGGGGAGGCGCTGAAAACACGACGCCCGCCCGAGCGAGACGCTGGGGCGGGCGGAGGGTACCGCGGGAGGCGCGAGGGCTACTTGCCGCCGAAGAGGCTCCCGGCCTGGGTGAGCCACTCGGTGAGGGATCCGGGGAGGATGCCCAGCACCACCACGGCGACGGTGGAGATCACCAGGGTCAGCTCGGTGGCCCAGTTGCGCTCCAGCACGTGGGCGCCCTCGGGCACCGGGCGCATGAACATGTAAACGACGACGCGCAGATAGTAGTAGACGCCGGCGGCGCTGGAGAGCACGCCGACGATGGCCAGGCCGATGAGGCCGGTGTCCACGGCGCTGCGGAAGATGAGCAGCTTGCCCATGAAGCCGATGGTGGGAGGGATGCCACCGAGCGACAGCATGAAGGCGGCCATCGCGAAGGCCCAACCCGGCCGGCGCTGCGCCAGACCGCTGAAGCGATCCAGATCCCACGCGGTGCCCTTGTCCTCGTCCTCGCGGCGCTCCAGCGCGGAGATGAGCGCGAAGGCGCCCACCGCCGTCACGGTGTAGGCCAGCAGGTAGAAGAGGATGCCGCGCAGCGAGTCCGCGCGAGCCACATCCAGCGGCGAGCCCTCGCCCATGGCCGTGGCGCCCAGCAGCCGGAACTTCTCGCCGGGCCGGGTGACGAAGAGCGCGGCCACGCCCACCAGCAGGTAGCCGGCATGGGCGATGGAGGAGTAGGCCAGCATGCGCTTCACGTTGCGCTGCGGGATGGCCAGCAGGTTGCCGACGATCATCGTCAGGAACGCGAGCGTGGAGAAGATGGCCAGCGGTATCTGGGGATCGCCCATGCCCTTGGCCACCGAGAGGAACACGCGCACCAGGGACGCGAAAGCCGCGGCCTTCACTCCGGCGCTCATGAGCGCGGTGACGGGGGTGGGCGCGCCCTCGTACACATCCGGCGTCCACATGTGGAAGGGCACGGCGGCGACCTTGAAGGCGAAGCCGGCGGCCACCAGGATGATGCCGCAGTAGACGAGCCCCTTGTGGGTGGCCAGGCCCTGGGCCAGCAAGCCGCTCATCTCGGACAGCTGCGTGGTGCCGGTGGCGCCATAGAGCAGGGCGGCGCCGTACAGCAGCACCGCCGAGGAGAAGGCGCCGAGGATGAAGTACTTGAAGCCGGCCTCGCTCGGCCGGGTGCCGCGCCGCAGGTACGAGGTGAGCGCGTAGGTGCCGATGGAGAGCACCTCGATGTTGACGAAGACGGTGATGAGCTCGTTGGAGATGGCCAGCAGGCTCATGCCGGCGGTGGCGAACAGCATGAGCGCGTAGAACTCACCGCGCTCGGCGCCGCGCTTGTGCAGGAAGGCGGCGGCGCTCAGGGCGGCCAGTCCCAGACCCACGCACAGGATGAGCGAGAGGAAGCTGGAGAATGGATCCAGCACCGCGTAGCCGAGGAACACCAGCTGCGCGGGCTTGAACATCAGCCACACGGAGACGACGGCACCCACCACCGCGGTGCCGGCGGTCAGCACCGCCTGATAGGCACGCGACGAGGTGGCCGAGAGGAAGACTTCCGAGAGCAGCAGCACGCACGCTCCCAGCACCATGATGATGGCGGGCAGCAGCGGGAGGAAGTCTGCCGAGGTGATGTTGGGCAGGTTCATGGCGGGAGGGGCCTCTTACTGCCGGGCGGAGGGGAGGGCAGCCGCCGGGACGACGGCGAGCGGGCTGGAGGGAGCGGAGGGCGCCGCGGCCGTCTTCTCGGGCAGCGGCATGACCTCCACGTTGAGCTGGGACGCGTCCGGGGTGGCGCCCGGAGTGCCCACGCTGGCGCGGGCGATGAAGCGGTTGGTGGAGGGCGCGATCCGATCCAGGAACGGCTGCGGCTTCAGGCCCATGATCAGCACCAGCGCCAGGAAGGGCGCCGCGGTGATGAACTCGCGCAGGTTCAGGTCCGGCAGGAACTGATTCTCGCGGTGGGTGAGGCTGCCGAAGAACACCTTCTGCACCATCCACAGCATGTACGCCGCGCCGAGGATGACGCCCAGGGCGGCCAGCACGCCGAAGCCGATGCCCAGGTTGCTCTTGAAGGTACCCAGAAGCACGAGGAACTCACCGATGAAGCCGTTGGTGCCCGGCACCGCCACCGAGGAGAAGGTGATGATGATGAACGAGGCCGTGTACACCGGCATCACCTTGGCGATGCCGCCGAAGTCCGCCATGAGGCGGGTGTGGCGGCGCTCGTAGAGGAAGCCGAACAGGAGGAACAGCGCGCCCGTGGACACGCCGTGGTTGAGCATCTGGTACGCGCTGCCCGTGGCGCCCTCGGCGGTGAGCGCCAGCATGCCCAGCATGCAGTAGCCCAGGTGGCTCACGGACGAGTAGGCGATGAGCTTCTTGATGTCCCGCTGCGCCAGGCACATCAGCGCGCCGTAGACGATGCCAATCACCGACAGCGTGGCGAGGATGGGCCGCGCCTGCTGGGTGGCCACCGGGAAGAACGGGATGGCGAAGCGCCAGAAGCCGAAGGTGCCCATCTTCAGCATCACGCCGGCCAGAATCATGGAGCCGGCCACGGGTGCCTGCACGTGAGCGTCCGGCAGCCACGTGTGCACCGGCCACATCGGGACCTTGATGGCGAAGGCCAGAGCGAAGGCCGCGAACATGATCGGGCCCCAGGTGTGCAGCGTCCTGGCAAGTCCCGTGATGGAGTCACACGAGCCCGCGGCGGTGCACCGGGAGAGCTCCTGATTGGCGCTCAGCAGCGTGTTGTAGATGGTGGCGTAGTCGAACGAGCGCGCGCCGTTGGGGCCACTGAGGAAGTACAGGGCGACGATGGCCACCAGCATCAGCAGCGAGCCGAAGAGGGTGTAGAGGAAGAACTTCACCGCCGCCATCTGGCGATCCTCGGCGCCCCACACGCCGACCATCAGGTACATGGGGATGAGCATCGCCTCGAAGAAGACGTAGAACAGCAGCACGTCCAGCGACACCAGCGCGCCCAGCATCGTCGTCTGGAGGACGAGCAGCGCCAGGTGGAACTCCTTGATGCGGTGGCTGATGTACGTGGTGGAGGCCAGCACCACCAGGGGGCCGAGGAAGACGGTGAGCAGCAGCAGGCTGGCCGCGATGCCGTCCATGCCGATGTGGTAGCTCAGCCCGAACTCGGTGAACCAGGGCACGCGGTACTCGAGCTGGAACTCGGAGCCGCCCGGCACGTACTTCGCGTACGCCCAGGCCCCGAACACCAGGTCCACGAGCATGCCCACCAGGGTGGCGGCGCGGATCTGCCCGTGCTCGCCCGAGGGCAGCATCAGCACCAGCACCGCGAACACGAGCGGCAGGAAGATGACGATGTTCAGCAGGTGCGTATCGAAGAAGCCCATTAGAACACCTTGAGGATTGCGTAGATCACGCCGCCCAGCAGCGCCAGTGCCATGACCGCGGCGTAGGCCTGCGCATCGCCCGTCTGCACGTAGCGCAGCGCGCTGCCCACGCGAGCCGTGACCCACGCGGTGCCGCGCACCACCACCGTGTCGATGAGGAGCGCGTCCACCACGCGGTAGAACACGAAGCTGATGAACTTCACCGGGCGGATGATGAGGAACTCGTACAGCTCATCCACGTAGAACTTGTTGAGGGCCACCTGGCGCACCCAGCGAGCCAGGGCCGGAGCCGGCTGGCCCTTCCGCGCCGGGAAGAAGCTCAGGTACAGGAAGGCCGCCGCCGCGCCACCCATCACCACGATGATCCACGCCACGCCGTAGTCCCCGAGCGTCGGGCGGCTGGTGTCCAGCTCCACCGTGTTCGCGCCCTTCTCGCCCGCGATGATGCGGGCCGCGTTGAACACCGGGCTGAGGAAGTTCTCCATCAGCGTCTGAGGCGAGTTCTTCAGCAGCGGGAACGCGTAGATGGAGGAGACGACGGCGAGCACCGCGAGGATGACCAGCGGCAGCGTCATGTGCCAGGCGCTCTCGTGAGCATGCTCCACGCGCGCCTCGGGCGAGCGCTTGCCCTCGAACGTCAGCAGGTACAGGCGCGTCATGTAGAAGGCCGTGCACACGGCGATGAGCAGGCCCACCGGGTAGAGGAAGTGACCCACCCAGTGGTACCCCTCCAGCACGTTGTGGTGCACGCCGTGGTAGATGGCGTCCTTCGAGAAGAAGCCCGACAGCGGGAAGATGCCGGTGATGGCCAGGGTCGAGATGAAGAAGGTGACCCACGTCCAAGGCATCTCCTTGCGCAGGCCGCCCAGCTTCTTGATGTCCGTCTCGTCCCCGTTGCCGTGCATCACGCTGCCGGCGCCGAGGAACAGACAGGCCTTGAAGAAGGCGTGGGTGACCAGGTGGAACACGGCCGCCCAGAAGATGCCCATGCCCACGCCCATGAACATGATGCCCAGCTGGGACACCGTGGAGTAGGCCAGCACCTTCTTGATGTCGTCCTGCGCGAAGGCGATGAGCGCGGCCAGCAGCGAGGTGGCCGCTCCGACGATGGCCACCGTGGCCATGGCCGCCGGGCTCAGCACCAGCAGGAAGCTCATGCGGCTGAACAGGTAGACGCCCGCGGTGACCATCGTCGCCGCGTGGATGAGGGCCGAAACAGGCGTCGGGCCGGCCATGGCGTCCGGCAGCCACACGTACAGGGGCAGCTGCGCGCTCTTGCCCGCCGCGCCCAGCAGGAACAGCAGCATCGCCACCGTCAGCACGCCGCCGTAGGTGTGGCCCTCCAGCGGGCCGGAGCTGATGGGCACATCCAGCTTCACGGTGCCGTTGGCATCGGGAAGCGCCCGCGCGAACGTCTCCAGGCCGTGGAAGGTCAGCGGACCCCGCTGCTCCAGGGCGGAACTGTACCGGGCCACGTTGCTGCCCACCGGCTGCAGGTCCGCGTCATTGGACTGCTTCACGTAGGCGCCGACCAGCAGCACGATGAGGAACGAGGCGATGAGGAAGGCGAAGTCGCCGATGCGGTTGGTGATGAACGCCTTGCGGCCCGCCCACGCCTTGGCCGCGTCCGTGTACCAGAAGCCGATGAGCAGGTAGCTGGCCATGCCCACGCCCTCCCAGCCCACGAAGAGCAGGACGAGGTTGTCGGCCATCACCAGCGTCAGCATCATCGCGACGAACAGGTTCAGGTACGCGAAGTACCGCCAGTACCCGTCGTCGTGCTCCATGTAGCTGGTGGAGTACAGGTGGATGAGGAAGCCGACGCCGGTGATGACCAGCAGCAGCGTGCCGGACAGGTGGTCCACCGCCAGGCCAAAGTTCACGCGGAAGTCGCCCGCGCTGAACCACGTCCCCAGGTCATTCCACAGGACGTAGCGAATCTGCGCGCCACCGAAGCTGTTCGAGATGACGGCGAGCGGAGCGTTGTTGGGGTCCGTGGCGCTGCTGGCCCAGAAGGCCAGCACCGCCAACACGAAGGAGCCCGCCACGGCGGAGCAGGCCACCAGGTGCACGTTGGCGCGGCCCAGCATCTTCCCGAACACGCCGCAGACGAACGCGCCCAGCAATGGCAGCGCGATGATCATCCACAGCGACTGGGAGAGGATCTCGGGGGCGATGAGCCCGGTCTTGAGGAGACTGTTGAAGTCCATTCGGAAGCTCGTGAAGGCGCGGACCGCGTCAGTGCTTCATCGTCTTGATGTCTTCGATGTTGACGCTGCCTCGGCTGCGGAACACGGCGATGACGATCGCCAGGCCGATGGAGGCTTCGGCAGCGGCCACGGCGATGACGAAGAAGGCCGACACCTGGCCGATGCTGTCACCGCGCATGCGCGAGAAGGCGAGGAACGTCAGGTTGGCCGCGTTGAGCATCAGCTCCACGCACATGAACACCACCAGGGCGTTGCGGCGCACCAGCACGCCGAACATGCCCAGGCAGAAGAGCGCGGCGGCCAGGAACAGGTAGTAGTTGATGGGAACCATGGCTCAGATCCTCGACTTGGCGACGACCACGGCGCCCACCATCGCCACCAGGAGCAGCAAGCTCACCGCCTCGAAGGGCAGCAGCCACGTCGTGAAGATGGACGCGCCCACCGCTCGCAGCGTGCCGAACGTCGCCTGCTGGCTGGCGTCCAGCACCGCCATCTGGTTGGGCACCCGGGCGATGGCCAGCGCCAGCGCCACGAAGAGCCCGATGGCCGCCCCGCCCCCAAGGATGCGCGAGAGCGTCAGCCGTGGCCCCGAGGTGTCCTCCCCCAGGTTGAGCAGCATGATGACGAAGAGGAAGAGCACCATGATGGCGCCCGCGTACACGAGCACCTGCAGCGCGGCCACCGTGTGCGCCCACAGCAGCACGTAGATGCCGGCCAGGAAGAAGAAGGTGGACACCAGCGCCATGGCCGAGCTGATGGGGCTCTTGGCGAAGATGACCAGTGCCGCCGACAACAGCGTCAGCGCAGCAAAGGCTCCGAAGAGGACCTGTTCGATGTTCAAGACCAATCTCCGAACGCACCCCAGGGCTTGTCGCCGAACGGGCAGCGCTTCTCGTGGATGTGCGCCTCGAACTCGGCGCGGTACCGCATCAGGAAGGAGTGCGTGGGGAGCGCCGCCGCATCACCCAGGGCGCAAATGGTGTTGCCCAGGCCGATCGGCGGGTACGGCGCGATGGACGAGGCCACGTTGCTGAGCAGCTCCAAGTCGCTCGGCTCGGCGCGGCCCTCTTCGATCTTGCGCAGCAGCCGCGTCTGCCACGGCGTGCCCTCGCGGCACGGGGTGCACTGGCCGCAGGACTCTTCCGCGTAGAAGCGCGCCACGCGCCACAGGCAGCGCACCATGCAGGAGCTGTCGTCCATGACGATGACGCCGCCGGAGCCGGCCATCGTCTGCTTCACCTTGAGGGCCTCGAACTCGAGCGCCACGTCCAGCTCATCCGCGCCCAGCACCGGCGCCGACGAGCCACCAGGGATGACGGCCTTCACCTTGCGGCCAGCCGGCATGCCCCGCCCGTACTTGTCGTTGTGGATGAGGTCCAGGATGGTGCAGTCCAGGGGCACCTCGTAGACGCCCGGGCGGTTCACCGTGCCGGACAAGCACACGAGGCGCGTGCCACCGGACTTGTCCGTGCCCAGCTTGGCGTACCAGTCCGAGCCTCGGCTGAACACGTGGGGCACGCTGGCCAGCGTCTCCACGTTGTTCACCACCGTGGGAGCGCCGAACAGGCCCACCACCGCGGGGAAGGGCGGCTTGAGGCGGGGCCAGCCCTTCTTGCCCTCGAGGCTCTCCAGCAGCGCCGTCTCCTCGCCGCAGATGTATGCGCCCGCGCCGCGCACCACGTAGCAGTCGAGGTGGAAGTCCTTGCCCATCAGCGTCTTGCCGAAGATGCCGGCCTTGTACGCCTCGTCGATGGCCGCCTGCGTGCGCTCGGTGGGGAACTTGAACTCGCCGCGGATGTAGATGTAGCAGGTGTGCACCCCCAGCGCGTAGGCCGCGATGGCGATGCCCTCCAGCATCATGTGCGGATCCAGCTCGAGGATGTAGCGGTCCTTGAAGGTGCCCGGCTCGGACTCGTCCGCGTTGACGGCCAGGTACTTGGGCTTCGGGTTGTCCTTGGGGACGAAGCTCCACTTCAGGCCGGTGGGGAAGCCCGCGCCGCCGCGACCGCGGAGGTTGGACTTCTTCACCTCGTCGATGATGGCGGCGGGCTGCATCTCCAGCGCCTTCTTCAGCGCCTCGTAGCCGCCCCGCTTCCGGTAGTGGTCCAGCGTCCAGGACTTCGGCTGCCCCCAGGCGCCGGAGATGATCGGTTCAAAGGCCGTTGTCGCCATGTGCGGTCAGGTTCCCAGGTTCCTTGGAGGAATGCCGATCAGGTGAGCTTCGCCAGCAGCTCATCCAGCTTCGCCTTCGTCAGGCTCTCGTGGTGCTCTTCATTGACCTGCAGGCAGGGCGCGGTGCCGCACGAGGCCAGGCACTCGGTCTCCCGCAGGGTGAACTTCTCGTTGGCCTCGCCCGCCTTCAGCCCGAGCTTGTCTTCCAGGTAGGCGAGCATCTTCTCCGCACCCCACAGGGCACAGGAGAGGTTGGTGCACACGTCCACCACGTACTTGCCCGGCTTCTTCAGGTGGTACATCACGTAGAAGCTGGCGACCTCGTAGGCGCGCTCGGGCGTCACTTCCAGGTGCTTGGCGACCAACCTCATGCCATCGGGGGGACACCAACCCTTGATGTCCTGCAGGAGGCGCAGCGCGGGCAGCATCCCGGCGCTCTTCCGATCAGCAGGGTAGTGGGAGAGGATTTCCGCGATCCCCGCGTCGAACTTCTTCTGCTCTTCAGGGGTGAACAGGGGCTCCGCCATGGCGGGCGCTTCGTATTGCTCAGATGGCTTCCTTGTCAACATAAACCCTCGAAGTTCCTTGGGCGGGCCATGAGCCAATTGCTGAGCGATTTCAACCCTTTGTTATAGGGCCGCACGGACGGTCGGTCCGGGTGCCGCGATCAGGCGGGCGCCACCGCACGCGCGCCGGGCGAGCGTCCACCGTCTGGAGGAAGGCGCTGGCACTTTCTTTTCGGAGGCGTCCGGATCCGGTACAAGTCGGAGAGATCAGAGTCCGGCTGAGGCCGGCGGGCTGGAGACTCGGGGGGAAGTGCCCGCGCGACAGGCCCGAGCAGGACCGGCGATAGGTGGATTCATTGAGTGCGGCAGGACCTCACAGCGACGGGCAGCTCCCGGCGGGCGTCAATCCCGAGGGTTACCGTGTGCTCATCGTCGAGGACAACCCGCACATCATCGAGATGTACGCCTACGTCCTGAAGAAGCTGGCGAGCGGGGAGCTGGCGGGCAAGGTGCCGTTGGAAGTGCACTTTGCTCCGGACGGGCACCACGCGCTGGCCCTGCTGCACGAGCAGCGCTTCAGCCTGGTGATGACGGACCTGTACATGCCGGTGATGGACGGCTTTGCCCTGGTGGAGCGCATCCGCGAGGAGGAGAAGCTGAAGACCATCCCCATCATCGCCATCTCCGCGGGCGGCAAGGAGGCGCAGGACCGGGCCATGCAGCTGGGGGTGGACATCTTCCTGCGCAAGCCGGTGCGCTTCGTGGAAGTGCTGGAGACGGTGAAGCAGCTGCTGCGCATCGGGAAGTAGGGCGAGGGCCCATTTCATTCAGCGCGAAATTTGACGCCAGGGCGCGGAGCCGACGTAAAGTCGCGCCACCCATGCTCAAGCCCGCCGTCAACCGCGAGACCGTGAGTGGCGAGGCGCTGTTCATCCTTCGGAACCTGAGGGAGAACGGGCGCCTGGGACGCTCGAACAAGCTGGCCGATGTGAAGGCCGCGCTCGAGCCGTCCGTTTCACTCGAGTTCGACAGCTACTTCTTCTTCCTGCGCAAGTTTCACTACATCGCGATGGATCGCGAGGCGCAGCTCAAGCTCACCGATCAGGGTGAGCGCGTGGTGGACGGGGACTACCTGGACAAGTTCACCCTGGAGGTGGGCGAGTTCTTCGCGGATCAGATCCTGGGCGAGGACGAGGCCACGCAGGCCGGGAGCCTGGAGGACCTGGGGATGGTGCCGCCGCCTCCGCCGGAGCTGACGTTGGAGGAGTCGGACGTGGCGCGCATCGTGGCGCCTCCGCCCATTCCGCTGCCGCCGGCCCGGGCCTCGCGCACGGCACTGCCGACGGTGGATCCGGTCATTCCGCCGATGCCGGCGGTGGCTCCCATGAGCGCGCCTCCGGTGGCCGCGCCTCCCCCAGTGGCAGCGCCTCCGGTGGCCGCGCCCGCGCCCGCGTCCGCTTCGTTTCCTTCCATCACCTCTCCGCTGACGACTCCCTCTTCCATGCCTCCTCCTGCCGCTTCGTCCGCCGCGACCGCTGCCGCCCCGAAGGGAACCGAGCTGGACCTGCGCTACCAGAAGTTTGATCCCATCGGCAGCGGGCCGTTGGGCACGGTGTTCAAGGGCCGGTTCAACGCGCTGGGGTTGGACATCTCCATCAAGGAGCTGAAGGACATCTTCGGGTACTTCTCGTTCCTGCAGCGGGGCGAGGTGCTCAAGCGGCTGAAGAAGGAGCTGTGCGCGCAGGCCCAGGTGCGCCACCCGGCGATCGCGCAGATCGTCGATCAGAACGTGGACTCGCCGCGGCCGTACTTCGTGGTGGAGCTGCTGCGCGGCAGCCTGAAGGAGAAGCTGGAGGCGGGTGGTGGCAAGGGCGTGCCGGTGCCGCTGGCGCTGCGGTGCTTCCTGCAACTGGCGTACGGTCTGCGTGCGGCGCACGCGGCGGGGCTGACGCACCACAACCTGAAGCCGGAGAACATCCTGTTCGACAGCTACGGGAACGCGAAGCTGGCGGACTTCGGGTTGGGGCGCGTGGTCGAGGTGGATGCGACCAAGGGGATGCCGCAGGTGTTCATGGGCACGGGAGGCATGGCGTACATGGCTCCGGAGCTCATCCACCGGGCGAAGGATGCGGGCCCGGCGGCGGATGTGTATGGGCTGGGCATCCTGCTCTACGAGATGCTCACGGGGCAGATCCCGGGTCGTCGCTCGCCGCTGCCGTCCGAGGTGAACACGGACGCGCCGGGTGGGCTGGACGCCATCTTCGACAAGATGACGCAGGACAAGAAGGAGCACCGCTACCCGGACATCGACGCGATGCTCGAGGATGTCTACAAGGCCTTCCCCGAGAAGGAGTACATGGAGAAGGGTGATCTCGTGCTCTCGTCGGAGCCGAGTCAGGGCTGAGCGGTGGAAGGCACGCCCATCCAGCGTCGCGAGGGTCCCGGTGAGCCGGGTCGCGATGCTGGGGGCCGGTGATTCCTCCCCGGTGTCAGACAGGCCCGCGCGCAGTCGGTGCGAATCAGGACCGCATCCGGGACGCCAGCTCCTTCTGGGTCAGGGCGTTCTTCTCCAGCAGCAGCTCCAGCAGGGCCCGGAGGATCTTCGAGCTCTTCTCCTGGTTCACCCGCACCGTCTCCAGCCGCTGCATCTCCTCTGGAGAGAGGCCCGGAGGCGCCGAGCCACCCGAGAGGATCTCATCGAGCAGGTCAGCGGCGCTCGAGCCCCCACCCGATGGAGGTGCGGCCGCTGCCTGCGAGGGCGCCACATCGGCCATACGCTTCACCACCGTGTTGCCGCTCATGTCGACGACCTTGAACTCGTCCTCTTCTCCGCCGCCGGAGGTGGGGGCATCCTGCCGCTGGGACTCGCCGGTGTAGCGCGAGCTCATGGCCGGCTCCTGGCCCCGGTAGTGGCGCAGGATGGCCGTCTCGATCTCGCGATCACTCGCCACCACCACCACCACCCGCGCGCGGCTCCGGGCCGCCACCTGATCCACCGTGTTCAGATCGGTGGGGTCCGACATGGCGAGCACCAGCGTCTTCCCGTTGTCTTTGAGAGCGACCGGGAACACGCCCTTCTGCTCGGCCAGACTGACGTCCACCTTGGCCAGTGCGCCTGGATCCCGGGTGACGTTCCCCAGGTGGAGGCGCTGAGTGCCCGTGCCCTGGGCAATGGCGCTGATGACGGTCTCTTCCTTGGCGATGCCCATGTCCGTGATGACGCGGGACAGGCGGCCTCCCCATTGATCGTGACGGGCGAGCGCGCTGCGAAGCTGCAGCTCGTCGATGACTTTCGCCTTGACGAGGAGTTCCCCAATACGGTTGCGCGGTGGTGCGGCCATGGGCCCAGTGTAACGTCAGGAACGGGCGAACGATGAATTCCCGCTTCAACGAATGCCTGGCCGAGGGGGTGGCCCTCTTCAACGCCGGCCAATGGTTCGAGGCCCACGAGGCCTGGGAATCCGCTTGGCTCCACGAATCCGGGGACCGCCGGAGCCTCCTCCAGGGCCTCATCCTCGTCGCCGCGGGCTGGCTCAAGCGCGAGGCGGGCCGGGCCGAGGGTGCTCGGACGCTCTTCAGCCGGGCGCTCGAACGCCTGGAGCCCCTGCCCGCCATCTGTGAGGGAGTCGACGTGGGAGTGCTGGTTCCCCAGGTACGCCACTGGCGCGAAGGCGGCGCCAGCGCGCCGCCACAAGTGTCCCTACGCCCCACAGAGGAGGCCTGAGCCATGCAGCCCTTTGCCGACGGAGCCCTCCAGAGCTGTCCCTACTGCGGTGAGGAGGTGGAGGTCGAGGTGGATGCCCTCGGGCCCTCCTCGGAGACGTACGTGGAAGACTGCCCGGTGTGCTGCCGGCCGTGGACGGTCTCCATCACCCGAGAGGAGCAGGACGTCTTCATCCAACTGGGCCGGGATGACGACTGAGGCCCGCAGAAGTCTCGCCTTGACACTCCCCGAACCATGGTTCTCTTGAGTCTAGCGAGGCGCTGACCCCCGATGGGACGGGGGCCGGACTCGAGAACACAAACGACCAGGTTGATGAGCCGTCCGCTGCTCTCAGCGGAACGGAGAGGAGAAGACCATGCTGAACCGTTGGAACACGTTCCCCTTTGGCAATGGCGCGGTGGTTGCGGGTCCTCTGATGAAGGACTTCGAGCAGCTCTTCCAGGAGCTGTCCCACCAGACGGTGCGCCAGGGCCGCGAGTTCGCTCCGGCCACGGACATCTACGAGACCGAGAGCGGCGTCACCCTGCAGGTGGACCTGCCGGGGCATGATGCGAAGTCCATCGAGGTGAAGGTGGAGAAGGGCGTGCTGACCCTGCGCTCGGAGCGCAAGGTGGACGAGAAGGCCAAGGAGGGTGCACGGAGACTGGAGCGCAACTTCGGTGTCTACACCCGCTCCTTCAAGCTGCCGGAGACGGTGGACGCCACCAACGTGGACGCGCGCTTCGAGAACGGCGTGCTCACGTTGACGCTGCCCCGCAAGGAAGAGGCCAAGCCCCGCGTCATTGAAGTGAAGGTGCAGGGCTGAGCGGGGACACGCGCCCCAGTCCCCTCCATTCGGAGGGGGTAGGACGTCACGGAGAAGGGCTTCGCCCAAGGGCGAAGCCCTTTTCTACTTCTTGGTGCCGAGCGCCAGCGGGATGCGGAACAGCTCCAGCACCTGCTGCACGTCCAGCGGCTTGGCCAGGCACGCGATGGCGCCGGCCTGTTTGGATTGCTCGACCACCTCAGGCGAGTGGTTCGACGTCATGGTGATGAGCCGCACGCTCTCCATCTGCTTGCGAGCGCGGATGCGGCGGCACACCTCGAGACCGTCGATGTCCGGCATGTTCAAGTCGATGAGCATGCCGTGCGGCTTCTGCTCGGAGACGAGCAAGAGCGCCTCCACGCCGCTGCTGGTGGTCTGCAGCTCCACCTGCGCCGCGTAGGGCTTGAACGCGCGCTTGATGGCGTCGAGCACGGGGCGCTCGTCATCCACCACCAGGAGCTTCACCGTCCCGCTGCCCAGCTCATCCGGCACCGGCATCTGGTGGGTGATGAGGAATGCCCGCAGATCGGCCGAGCGGACACGCCGGTGCCCGCCGGGCGTGCGGAACGCCATCAGGATGCCCCGGTCGATCCACTTGCTCACCGTCGATGGATCCACCTGCAGCAGTCGACTGATGTCGTGGGTGGTGTACAGCTGGTCCGTCGTGCCCGACGGCAACAATTCTTCCTTTGGCTGACCCGAACCGGTGCTCATGGAATTAAACACCTACCTTGAAACCGAGGTGACTTCAACCTACCCGACTGCCTTTTTGTATCAGGACCTTTTCATCAAACCTACTACGTCTTCCCACCGACCACTCGCCTTCAGACACAGTTCGACCAGTTCCCTCGCGGCGCCGTGGCCTCCGCGGCTCTGGGCCACGAAGTGCACTTCCTGCCGAACCTCCGGCACGGCGTCGGCCGGACAGGCCGACAATCCTACCCGCGACATAGGACCCAGATCGTTCAGGTCATCCCCCATATAAGCACAGGACTCACCGGGTATGGAGAACTGGGTGAGCAGTTCGTCCAAGGCGGGGCCTTTTTCCTTCTTTCCCTGGAGAATAGCGGCAAGTCCCAGCTCGCGCCCACGTACATCGACAATGGTGGATGTGCGGGCGGTGAGAATGGCCGCCGGCAGGCCCGCAAGGCGAGCGAGGACCAGGGCGTGCCCATCCTTCACGTCGAAGCGCTTCATGGCCTCGCCGGTACCGTCGTAATAGAGGCCGCCATCGGTGAGGACGCCGTCCACGTCGAACACGAGCAGGCGCACCCGGGCAGCTCGGGCGACCAGTTCCTGCTTGCTCGGCTTGGGAAGCGAGTCCGTCATGGCCGCTCCACGCCCCCTCCCTCGACTCTCAGACCGCCGGCTCGTGTCCCAGTGCCCGGCGGATGGACAGCACACTTCGTACCACGTCTTCGAACATTTGGGGGTTCAACGAGCAGGGACCATCGCACAAGGCGCGGTCCGGGTCCTCGTGAACCTCGGTAAAGAGTGCGTCAATACCCGCCGCGGCGGCGGCGCGGGCCAGGAGCGACACGAACTTGCGCTCGCCGGCCGTCTCACCGTTGCCGGCCGAGGGCAACTGGACCGAGTGGGTCGCGTCGAAGCAGACGGCGAGGCCAGCCTCGCGCATCTGGAGGAAGCCGCGCATGTCCACCACGAGGTTGTTGTAGCCGAACGAGGCGCCGCGCTCGGTGACGAGCACGTTGGGGTTGCCCACCTCCATGGCCTTGCGCGCCGAGTGGACGATGTCCTTGGGCGCCACGAACTGGCCCTTCTTGAGGTTGACGCCCCGGCCGCTCTGGGCCACGGCCTCCACCAGGTCCGTCTGCCGGCAGAGGAAGGCGGGAATCTGGATGATGTCCACCACCTCGGCGGCGGGGCCCACGTGGCTCGTCTCGTGGACGTCCGTGAGGATGGGCACGCCGACTTCCTCACGGATGCGCCGCAGCACTCGCAGGCCTTCCTTGAGGCCGGGACCGCGGAAGGACTTGCCGCTGGTGCGGTTGGCCTTGTCGTACGAGCACTTGAAGGCGTAGGGCACGCCCAGTTTCTGGGTGATGCCCTTGAGCAGGTGCGCGTGGCGCAGCGCCAGCTCCTCGGACTCGATGACGTCCGGCCCGGCGATGACGAACAGCTTCTGGCCTGGACCGACCTGATGGCCCGCGAGGGTGATCATGATGCCGCCTGTACCTGCGAGGCTCCGCGGAGGGCGTCACGCTGCGTGAGCGCCGCCTTGATGAAGCCGGAGAAGAGAGGGTGGGGAGCGAACGGCTTGCTCTTGAACTCGGGGTGGAACTGGCAGCCGACGAAGTAGGGATGATCCTTGAGCTCGATCATCTCCACCAGGTTGAGGTCCGGGTTGTGGCCGGAGATGACGAGCCCCGCCTCCTGGAGCCGCGCGCGGTAGGTGTTGTTCACCTCGTAGCGGTGGCGGTGGCGCTCCTGGATGATGTCCTGGGCATAGAGCTTGTGGGCGAGCGTGCCGGGTTGGAGCACGCAGGCGTAGCTGCCCAGGCGCATGGTGCCGCCCTTGTCCTGCACCTTCACCTGGCTCTCCATGAGCGTCACCACCGGATGCGGGGTGTGCTCATCGAACTCGAGCGAGTTGGCATCCTTGAGCCCCAGCACGTCGCGGCTGAACTCCACCACCGCCATCTGCAGACCCAGGCAGATGCCGAAGAAGGGGATCTTCTTCTCGCGGGCGTAGCGCACCGCCGCGATCTTCCCCTCCGTGCCGCGCACGCCGAAGCCGCCCGGGACAAGGACGGCATCCACTCCAGCCAGCAGCTTCTCGGCGCCATGCTCCTCCACCTCCTGGGAGTCCACGAAGAGCAGGTTCACCCGGACGTCGTTGGCGATGCCGCCGTGGAGCAGCGCCTCGTTGAGGCTCTTGTAGCTCTCCTTGAGGTCCACGTACTTGCCGACGATGCCGACCTTCACCTCGCCGCGCGCGGGCTGGTAGATGCGGCGGGTGATGTTCTCCCAGCGCTCCAGGTGGGGCGCGCGACTCCAGATGTTGAGGACTTCGGCCAGCCGCTCGTCCAGGCCCTGGCGGTGCAGCTCCAGCGGCAGCTCGTACACGCTCTTCACGTCCGGCGAGGTGAACACGTTGCCCGTGTCCACGTTGCAGAACATGGCGATCTTGTCCTTGAGCTCGCGCGAGATTTCACGGTCCGTGCGGCACAACAGGAAGTCCGGCTGGATGCCGATCTCCCGCAGCTTCATCACCGAGTGCTGGGTGGGCTTGGTCTTCACCTCGCCGGCCGCGCCGATGTACGGCAGCAGCGTCAGGTGCACATAGACGGCGTTCTGGCTGCCCACGTCGTAGCGCATCTGCCGGATGGCCTCGAGGAAGGGCAGCGACTCGATGTCACCCACCGTGCCGCCGACCTCGACGATGACGACGTCCACGTCCTGGGCGGCCTGGCGGATGTTGGCCTTGATCTCGTCGGTGACGTGGGGAATCACCTGGACCGTCTTGCCCAGATACTCACCGCGCCGCTCCTTCATGATGACGGAGTGGTAGATGCGGCCGGAGGTGAAGTTGTTCATCCGGCTCATCCGAGCGTTCGTGAATCGCTCGTAGTGGCCCAGATCCATGTCCGTCTCGCCACCGTCCTCGGTGACGTAGACTTCGCCATGTTGGAAGGGGCTCATCGTGCCGGGATCCACGTTGATGTACGGATCCAGCTTGATGAGGGTGATGTTGAGACCTCGGTTTTCCAGCAGGGCGCCGATGGACGCGGAGGCGAGCCCCTTGCCCAGGGAGCTGACCACTCCGCCGGTCACGAAGATGTACTTGGTCTTCTTCGAACGCATGACCCTTCCTGCCAAGGAGGTTGGGATGCGTCAACGATTCTCTGGGGGCAGGCTGCCTGGTTGGGGCTCCAGCGGTTCAAATTCCGTCTGGACCGCGCGGCCGGGCATGCGCGTAGTCCCGGGCTTCCGGTTCTCCGACGCGTAGGTCGCGCAGCGGACAGTGGCGGCAGCTCCAGCCGTCCCAGGCGCGCTTCACGGCGAGGTGCAGGCAGCGGTCATAGTGGCCGCAGAAGAGGTTTCGCTGAGCCTCCACCGCCTCCTCTTCGCGGAGGGCTGAGGGCAGGGGCGTGGGGCAAGGTGTAATGGACACGTCGGGGCTTCTCCAGAGATGACGGAAAGGCTTTCCCCCCTCCGCGCGCCAACAGGCTGGAGGCGAGGGCATTCCCGACGAAGGAGCCGTAACGCGGGCATAAAAAACCTGCTCTCCCCGTGCGCCCCTTTCGGGTACTGCGCGCTCGGGAGGAGCAGGTCCTCACTGCTTGGCTCCACATCCGCTGGGTAGCGTTAGCGCGCCATGCCAGCGGAGGTGGATGCCTGACTGTTCTGGGTCAAGGCATCACCTCCTTTCGTCTGCGGCACCAGTGTTAATCGAGAAGGAGGTACGTGCGCTAGTGCTTGATGTGTGTCTGGCTGCTGGGCGTGCAGGCGGGCGACTTTGAAACACGTGTTCTCTCAAGCCGCCACGAACTGTCGCTCCACGAGCCGGCGGTACAGGCCTTCCTGGCCCATCAGCGCGGAGTGACTGCCGCTCTGGACGATCTTCCCGCCCTCGAGCACCATCACCCGGTCCGCATCCATCACCGTGGAGAGCCGGTGGGCGATGATCAGCGTGGTGCGGCCCTTCATCAGTCGATCCAGCGCATCCTTCACCAAGTGCTCGCTCTCGGCGTCCAGCGCGCTGGTGGCCTCATCCAGGATGAGCAGGCGCGGATCCTTGAGCACCGCCCGTGCAATGGCCACGCGCTGCTTCTGACCTCCCGACAGTTGCACACCGCGCTCGCCCACCAGCGTCTTGTAGCCATCCGGGAAGCGAGAGATGAAGTCGTGCGCGTTGGCCGCTCGCGCCGCCGCCTCCACCTCCGCGTCGCTCGCACCCACCTTGCCGTAGCGGATGTTGTCCGCGATGGACGAGGAGAACAGCAGCGGCTCCTGCGCCACCACGCCGATCTGTTGCCGCAGCCACTCTGGATCCAGTGTCTTCAGGTCCATGCCATCCAGTAGGATGTGGCCACCCTCCGGGTCATAGAGCCGCCCCAGCATGGCCGCGATCGTCGACTTGCCCGCGCCGGAGGGACCCACGATGGCCACCACCTCGCCGGGTTCAATGTTGAGCTGGATGCCCTGGAGCACCGGAACGTCCGGCCGCGCGGGGTACGAGAAGCGCACCTCCTGCAACTCCACGCGCCCCTGGATGCTGGTCGGCCGCTCGCCGCCCGAGATGGGAATGGCGGGCTGGCGATCCAGCAGCTCGAACACGCGCTCGGCAGCGCCCGAGGCGCGCATGAAGTCCGCCCACAGCTCCGTCAGCGCGCCCAGCGCGAACGCCACGAACATCGAGTACACGAGGAAGGACGTCAGCCCGCCCACCGTGAGCTTGTTGTCCAGCACCAGCCGGCCGCCGTACCAGAGCACCGCCGTCGCCGCCGCGAAGCCACTGAACGACGCCACCGCCATGAAGGTGGAGGACTGGCGGATCCGGTTGCGCGCCAGCTCGAAGGCCTTCTCCACCGCGCTCTGGTAGCGCTGCACCTCATTTCGCTCCGCGGCAAAGGAGCGCACCGTCCTCACTCCGGACAGGCTCTCCTCGGCCACCTCGTTGGAGGTCGCCAGCGCGTCCTGTACCTCCTTGGCCAGCTTGCGCACCCGCCGCCCGTAGGTCACCGCGCCCACCGCCACTGCTGGCACCACCGCCAGCATCACCAGCGTGAGCCGGGGAGAGGTGTAGAAGAGCATCCCAATGCCGCCCAGCGCCTGCGCCCCGTTGCGCAGCACCATGGAGATGTTGGCGCTCACGGTGTTCTGCAGCACCGTGGTGTCCGAGGCGAGCCGGTTGGTGAGTTCTCCCGTCTTCCGCTCATCGAAGAAGGCCACCTCCTGGGACATGAGGCTGGCGAAGAGTTTCTGCCGCAGCCGCGTCACCACGCGCTCTCCCACCGTGGTGAAGAGGTAGAAGCGCAGCGCCACCGCCAGGGACTGCAGTGCCAGGATGAACGTCATCCCCAGCGCGGCCCGATCGATGAGAGCCTGATTCCTCTCGCCGAGCGCCTCGTCGATGATCATCCGCATGGCCTGCGGGTAGAGCAGGCTCATGCCGCTGCCGATGGCGAGGAAGAAGGTGCCGACCAGCAGGGTGCGCAGCTCCGGGCGAGCCAGGCTCAGCAACCGGCGCAGCGTCACCTTGGGCGGAATACGGGGGGACTTGGGGGCTTTTTCCACGCGGCCAGACTAACGCGGCTGTGTCGGGTGCGCAGCGGTTCAAACGGAGAGCCTGCTGCCGGACGAGCGGTGGGGTGCTAAGCCTGCGCCCCGTTTCGAGCACCCAGGAGGGCCGGCGTCCATGGAGGAGCACGTCTTCGGCAGCACCGCGGTGAATGTCCGCGTCATCGGGCAGGGCACCTGGCAGATGGAGAATGATGATCGAGCCGGTGCCGTCCGGGCCCTGCAGGTGGGACTCGAACTCGGTTTGACGCACTTGGACACAGCGGAGCTATACGGCCGCGGCCGCGTCGAGGAGTCCATCGTCGCCGAGGCCATCGCTGGGCGCAGGGATGAGGTGTTCCTCGTCTCCAAGGTGATGCCCTCTCACGGGACGTACGAAGGAACGCTCAAGGCTTGTGAGCGCAGCCTCCAACGTCTGAAGACCGACCGGCTGGACTGCTACCTGCTGCACTGGCCGGGCTCGCACCCGCTGGAGGACACCATCCGGGCCTTCGAGAAGCTGGTGAAGGACGGCAAGCTGCGCTCGTGGGGCGTGAGCAACTTCAGCGTTCCGGAACTAGAGGAGGCGGTGCAGATCGCCGGCCCCGGACGCATCGCCTGCAACCAGGTGCTCTACCACCTGGAGGAGCGCACCATCGAGCGCAACGTCCTGCCCTGGTGCGAGCGCGCCAACATCGCCGTGGTGGGCTACAGCCCCTTCGGCAACGGAGACTTCCCCGGCCCGCGGACGCAGGGAGGCCGCATCCTGGCCTCCATCGCCCAGGCCCACGGTGCGACTCCTCATCAGGTGGCGCTGCGGTTCCTCATTCGCCGGCCCTCGCTCTTCGCCATCCCCAAGGCGAGCCGCGAGGTGCACGCGCGAGACAACGCGGCGGCCCTCTCGCTCCACCTGTCCGCGGAGGAGCTGGCTCGCATCGACGGAGCCTTCCCCGTGGGGCCGGACACCGGTGAGCTGTCGATCATCTGAGCCGCGAAGGCTCGCCTCCAGGCACTTCGAGGCCGCCCGGACTCATGACGGCTCGGTGGGACGGCCGCGCCAGTCCTGCGAGTCATGGAGCGGGGCATTCACTCGCACCGATCCATCCTCGGTCGAGCGCGAGAGCAGCCGGACCTCCTCCGGCTGGATGTACTCGAGCAGCTCGTAGGAGTGCGTGGCGATGATGACCTGAACGGGCGACGCCTGCGGCGTACCGACAGTGAGCCGCCGCAGCAGTCCCGCCACTTCTCCCAGCATTCGCGGCGGCAGCCCCCGCTCGGGCTCATCAATGGTGAGCACATCCGGCATCGGCGTCTGGTGAGGCAGGACCAGGAACGCCAGCAGGATCAGCACGCTGTCGGCCACCTGCCACGGCGTGAACCAGAGGTTCGGCTGCCAGCGGTCCCGGAACCGGAGCTGCTGCGAGCGCGGCCCCGTCTGGTGCAGGCCCACGTCCCCGATGTGCGGCACCAGCCGGCACAGTTGCCCCACCACGAGCTCTCGCTGCGCGGGGTTGAGCGAGGAGAAGACGCTGGCCAGGTTGTCTCCGTTCGCGTTCAGCACGGAAGAGCGACCCAGGGCACTGTCGCTGCGCAGGGCACCCATCTCCAGCGTCAGCCCCTGCACCGCGTGGCCATGCGCGGACCACGAGTCCAACTCCACGAGCGGAAAGGCCAGCCGGACCTGGTTGCCGTCCGAGAACGTCCACTGCAGCGAGACGGGCTGCGTGTTGTCCATGCGCCAGTAATCCGAGTGCTCGCACGCCATCCGGTACTGCAAGCCCTCCAGCAGCGACGACTTCCCAGAGCCGCTCGGCCCCACCAGCACCGTCATGGGTGTCAGGCACACCTCCACCTCTCGCAGAGCGCGGAAGTTTTCGAAGCGAACCGAGCGAATCATGGACTCCCCTTCTGTGGATGTGGCTCGCACACTCTCGGTGGCTGGTTACAGCTGAGTGTTATAATTTATCCTTGGGTGAAATTTCCAGCAGCCGGACCGTAAGGGTAAGCCAGTGTCAGTGGGTGGGCAGAGACCCACACGCTCGGACCAAGAATCCGACACCTGACAGATGCGGCGGGAGCAAAGCGCTCGGTTCTCTGCCGAGCAATGTTCCCTAAAGGACGTCGTTAAGAGTTCCCAAGTCGTCATTCGGAATTTCCGCTCGGAGATCCCAGGCGACATGTTCACGACAAGACAGCCCTGGGGGGGCTTTGTGGATCACGATTCCCTGCTCACTCGCACCTTGGCGGGGGCGTCCCTCCGCTGAAGGTGCATGTGAACGTTTGTCCTCTTCAACTCAAGTCCGACGCCGCTCGTGCATTCACAGAGGTCCACCATGAGAAGAGTGCTGAACTGTGTGCTCGTCGTGGGAGTGCTCGTTTCCTGTGGTCCCCCCCCGTCTCCGGATGAGCTGACGGAGACCTCCGAGTCCCTGGGGGAGTCCATCGATTCGCCGCTCTGGCTCGGGGGGTTCAACAACCCGCTGTCGTGGCCTCAGTGGGGACATGACGCGCAGCACCGGGGGATGACGCCGGTGAAGGGCCAGGACCTGGACCGGGTGCTCGCCGACATCACCTACGATCCCTTCGTCGAGCAGGAGATGGCGGAGCAGAACGGCATCCTCCTGGCGCACTACCAGGTGCCGCTCGTGGACGGCCGGGACGTCTTCATGGAGTTCAAGACGGGGACATATGTCTCCTGCGATCCGCCGGGCTGGGAGAGCAACACCCACGCGCCGTGCGGCGTCAACACCTGGTACACGCAGATCTGGAACGAGCGGCGGCTCGAGTGGCGGAACGGGCAGCTCGTCACGCGGTGGAACTTCGCCTCGGATTGGAAGCCACCGCAGGTACCCGCGCTGAACATTCTCGGCCCGTCCGAGCCTGTCTTCCATTCCCTGCTGGCCAACGGCTCCGTCTACGTGCCGGGCGCGGGCGGGACGTTGTTCCGGGTGTCCCGGCTCAACGGGACGGTGCTGGCCCGCATCAACCCGTTCGGCACCCTGGATCCCCTCACCTATGAGGTGGGGCCGCCAGTGGCGGACCGGTTTGGCAACGTCTACTACCAGGCCATCCAGCTCGCGTCGGCGAATCAGTGGACTACGAACATCCAGGGAGCCTGGCTCATCAAGGTGAGGCCTGACAACACCTTCTCCAAGGTGAGCTTCACCACGCTGGCTGTAGGCGCACCGGCCGCGACAGCGTCCTGCAACCTGAATTTCTCGGAGGATCAGCTCCCCTGGCCGCCCAGCCCGACGGCCGTGCCGCCCTCGACGCAATGCGGCTCCCAGCGGCCTCCCATCAATGGCGCACCTGCGGTCGCGCCGGACGGGACCCTCTACGTGGTGAGCCGGGCGCACATGGCGGACCGGTACTCGTACCTGCTGGCGGTGAACCCCAACCTGACACCTCGCTGGGCCGCGTCCTTCCGCAACCGGCTGAACGATGGCTGCGGCACCTCGACGCTGCCGCCGACTGGCGCGCCGGGGGGGTGCCGGGCGGGCGCTGCCGTGGGCGTGGATCCGGCGACCAACGAGCCGCCGGCGGGCCGGGCTGTAGACCCGGGTACGAATTCACCCGTGGTGACCCCGGACGGCAGCATCCTCTTTGGCACCTATTCCGAGTACAACCGGCTGCGCGGCCACCTCTTCAAGTTCAGCGCGACCGGGCAATACCAGGGCTCGTATGATTTCGGCCTGGACATCACCCCCGCCATTTATGCCCACGGCGGCACGTACTCGATCATCATCAAGGACAACTACTACAGCCTGGGCACCTACTGCACCAACCCCACCTACTGCTCGCCCGATGGATGGTGGGAGGTGGGGCCGTATTACATCACCCAACTCTCGGCCAACCTGCTGCCCGAGTGGCGGTTCGCCAATACCAGCACCCAGGACTGTCAGCGCAACCCGGATGGGACGGTGACGTGCGTGCCGGATCCGAACCACCTGTTCGGCTTCGAGTGGTGTGTCAACGCGGCGGCCGTGGACCGCAATGGTGTCGTCTATGCCAACAACGAGGATGGGTATGTCTATGCCATCGGGCAGGGGGGCGTGGAGAGGAGCCGCCAGTTCCTGAACCAGAGCATCGGGGCCGCATATACACCCATCTCCCTGGGGCCTGACGGCAAGGTCTACGCCCAGAACGCGGGCCGCCTCTTCGTCGTGGGAGACTGACCCGGGCCCTACACCGCTGGTGAGACGTCTCAAAGGGTAACTCGACAGAGGGGCTTTGATCAGAGTTCAATACTGCTCATTGCGTTGCACGCTCTCTGTCCCCTGAAGGGTTGCACATTGGATTCCATCACCACGGGTACAGTGTTCCAGGATCGCTACGAGGTCCTCTCGAAGATCGGAGAGGGAGGTTTTGGACAGGTCTATCGAGCACGCCAGCGGACGACCCACCACGAGGTGGCCATCAAGGTCCTGCGGGCACTGCACACCACGAACGACACGCATATCGCGCGTTTCCAGCGCGAGATGCAGCTGTGCGCCCAGCTCTATCATCCGAACATCGTGCGGCTGGTCGACTCGGGACGGGTGGAGCCGGATCTGCTGTACACCGTCTTCGAGTACGTGCCGGGGAAGACCCTGACGGATGTGCTGGTGGCGGAAGGCGCGCTGCCACCCCCAGAGGCCGCGCAGTTGATGCTCCAGGTGCTCGACGCGCTGGCGTGCGCGCACAAGAAGGACGTCATCCACCGGGACCTCAAGCCCCAGAACATCATGGTCACCACCACGGGCGCGCGTCGCAACGCCATGGTGCTGGACTTCGGCCTGGGGACGTTGCCCTCCGAGCAGCAGGAAGAGCTGGCGAAGATCACCCGCACCCGCGAGGTGCTGGGCACGCCCACCTATGCCGCGCCGGAGCAGCTCCGGGGTGAGCCCGTATCGCCGAGCTCGGATCTCTACTCGTGGGGCCTCATCTTCCTGGAGTGTCTCACCGGGCGCCGGGCGGTGGACGGAGCCACCCTGCAGCAGGTCATCTACAAGCAGTTGGGGCCTGAGCCCGTCGTCATCCCCGATTGGCTCGAGCGCCACCGGCTGGGCCGGCTGCTGCGGAAGGTGACGAACAAGAACCCCGAGCAGCGAATCCTCAAGGCCGAGCTCGTCATGCGCGAGCTGGAGGCCTGCACCGCGGAGGGGTGGCCCGTTGACGAGGCCGGCCCGAGGGCTCCCACGCCCGCGCAGCTCGCGGTGCTCGACACGCTCCCCTCGACGAGGGAGGGCGAGCGCCGGCAGCTCACCGCGCTCTGTTGCAGCCTGCGCTTCTCCAACGGGGAGGGGCAGGCGCTGGACGAGGAGGATCTGGATCGCCTGCTGAGATCGCTCTACTCGAGCTGCGCCGAGACGGCGCGCCGCTACGACGCCCACGTGGGCAGCGTCCTGGGCGAGTGGATGCTGTTCTACTTCGGCTACCCCCGCGCGCAGGAAGATGACGCGCGGCGAGCGGCCCGAGCGGCGCTGGAGATGGCCGCCAGGATGGAGAAGCGCGGCGCGGAGCTGGCGCGCGAGCACAACGGCCGCCTGGACTTCCGGGTGGGCATCCACACGGGGTTGGTGATCAGCCAGGAGCCGCGGGCCGGAGGCTACGGTGGCCTGCCTTCGCTGATGGGCATCACGCCCAACCACGCGGTGCGGTTGGAGGCGAGGGCCGAGCCCGGCACCATCCTCATGAGCGAGGGGACCTCGAAGCTGCTCCGGAGCTACTTCGCGCTCGAGCCCGTGCGCACCGGAGCGAACGCCTCGGCCGAGCCGGTGTTCCGCCTGCTGCACGAGTACCGGGGCTCGCATGCGCTCACCTCCCAGGAGGGCCAGCTCTACGGCCGCGCGCAGGAGCTGGATTTTCTCGAGCAGCGCTGGATGCAGGCGGGAGCGGGCACGGGGCAGAGCCTCCTGCTCACCGGTGAGCCGGGTATCGGCAAGTCGCGCCTGGTGCAGGAGTTGATCCGCCATGCCCGGAGCAAGCCGCACACCTTTCTCGAGTGCCGCTGTGTGCCGGAGGGCCGCAACAGCGCCCTGTCTCCGATGGTGGACCTGTTGGAGCGGCTGCTGGGCCTCAGCCGCGAATGGACGCCGGTGCAGACCGTCTCCGCGCTGGAGGGGCTCCTCTCCCAGTACGGCTTCGTGCTCTCGGAGGTGATGCCGCTGTTCCTGGCGCTGCTCAACATCAAGGGAGGCGAGGACCGCTACCCGCCGCTGGGCGTCGCGCCGAACCGCGCCAAGGAGCTGACGCTCGACGCGCTGGTGAGCCTCTTCTTCGAGATGGCGCAGCAGCAACCGCTGCTGCTGCTCGTCGAGGATCTGCACTGGTCGGACCCGACGACGCTCGAACTGCTCGCGATGATCGTCAAGGACGTCTCCAGCGCGTCCATCTGTCTGGTGCTCACCGCGCGCCCCGAGTTCTCCGCGCCGTGGTCGACGGCCCACCACCTGCAACTGAGCCGCCTGGACCGCAAGCGCGTCGAGGAGATGGTCAACGGCCTCACGCAGGACAAACACCTGCCGCGCGAGGTGCTCGATCAGCTCGTGAATCGCACGGACGGAGTGCCGCTCTTCGTGGAGGAGCTGACCCGCGTCGTGGCCGAGTCCCTGCCCCAGCAGGGCGAGCACCCCTCGCTCTCGTGGACACCCACCCGCCTCGCCATTCCCACCACCCTGCGCGACTCGTTGATGGCGCGTCTGGACCGGCTCGGGACGGCCAAGGAGGTGGCGCAGTTGGCCTCGGCGCTGGGCCGCGAGTTCAGCTACGAGGTGCTCAAGGCCATCTCCGAGCGCGACGAAGCCGAACTGCAGCAGGAGCTCAAGGTGCTGGTGGACGCGGACCTCGTGCACCGCAGGCGTGGGGTGCGCAACCCCACCTACCTCTTCAAGCACGCGCTCATCCGCGACACGGCCTACGAGTCCATGCTCCGGCCTCTGCGCCGCCAGGTGCATGCCCGCATCGCGGCCACGCTCGAGGCGCACTTCCCGGAATTGGTCGAGACGCGCCCGGAACTGCTGGCCATGCATCACTCGGATGCGGGCCAGAAGCGCGAGGCCATCACCTACGCCCAGAAGGCCGGCATGTCCGCCCTGGTGCGCTCGGCCAACGCCGAGTGCGTGGCCTACATCACCGAGGCCCTCTCCTGGCTGGATTCGGTGGAGGACGAGCGCGAGCGCGCGCAGATCGAACTGGGCCTCAATGGCATCCTCACACCCGCCTCCATGGCCACCCGGGGGTGGGCGAACGAGCGCGTCAAATCCCTGATGGAGCGCTCCCAGCAGCTCATCGACTTCCTGGGAGACAGCCCCCAGACGGTGCCTACATTGTGGGGACTGTGGCTGTACCACTTCAGCGGCTGCCACCATGAACAGGCGTGGATCCAGGCCCGGCGCGTGATGGCCATGGCGGAGAAGTCCGCGGACACCAGCTTGAAGGTGATGGCGCTGTGCATGCTCGGCAACAGCGCCCTCACCGAGGACCGGCTGGATGAGACGCGGGACTACTTCGAACAGATGCTCGCCCTGTACGATCCGGCGCAGCACGCGAAGATGGCCTCGCTGCTGGGATTGGACTTCCGGGCCACGGCCTCGCAGTGCCTCTGTCTGGTGAAGTGGCTCCAGGGCTACGCCGGTCAGGCGCAGGCCATCATCGAGGCGGGCCACCGCTGGGCCGAGGAATCCAGGCACGCGGGGAGCCAGGGGCTCATGTACCTCTATCACCTGCCACTGCTCCAAGGGCGGGGCGACCGGGAGAAGACCCGGGTGATGGCGGAGACCGCGCTGGAGCTGGCGCGCCGGTTCGGTCTGGTGACCCAGACCATGTATTTCCAGATGTACCACGCCTGGGCGCTGCGGGATGTGGAGGCGCTGCGCACGGCGCTCGCCATTCCAGACAGCGTGGGCCAGGACCTTGGACGCAGCTACTACAGGGCCCTCCTGGTGGAACTGCTGTGGGAGCTGGGCCGGCACGAGGAGTCGCTCCAACTCGCGGAGGAGATGATCCGCTGGGGCCAGTCCACGGGTGAGACCTACTCGATTTCCCTGCTGCTCCGGTTCAAGGGGCTCAATCAGCAGGCACGGGGAGAGCGCGAGGCCGCCGAGGCCAGTCTGCGCGAGGCCATCGAGGTGGCGCGCCAGCAGGGGGCGAAGATGCTGGAGTTGAAGGCCTCCCTGTCCCTGTTCCAACTCCTCCAGGAGCGCGGGCAGGCTGCCGCAGTGCGTCCTCAACTCGCGGAGTTGGTGTCTTGGTTCACTGAAGGTCTGGATTTGCCAGACTTGATCCAGGCACGAGCCCTGCTCACCGCGCTCCCTGCATAGCGTGTACCGACGTCTCGGTTGAGTGGGGTTTGTCTCGACTCCCCCCGAGTAGAAAATGATTTCAAAATAAGTAATTGCCTATGCAATTAACTCCCTGCATAGGTAATTCAGGCAAAAGACTGGCGCTTTCACCGGTCGGGGCCGCACCGCAGCACGTCGTCAAAAAAAGGGAGGAAGCCGTGAACAACGCCGCTGAGATGGAGCAGTTCGGAGTCGTCTGGCCGCAGTGCGTAGCGCGTGCGTGGGAGGATGTGCAGTTCCGCGAGGCCCTGAAGCGTGACCCGGCAGGCACGCTGCTCAAGGACTACCAGTTCCCTGTTCCCCAGGAGGTTCAGCTCCAGGTGGTCGAGGCGGGAGAGGCCGTCGAGGCCCAGGGCGCCAACACCCTGCGCCTGGTCATCCCCCCCGTGCCCGACGTGGACATGAGGGAGATCGCGCTGGTGGGCCCCAAGGACGGCAAGAAGGAGGCCCGCTTCACCTTCACCGTTACGGCTTGTTGAGCAGGCTCGCTCAGGTGCCTACGCCGTAGAACCGGGCGGGGTTGTCCCAGAGCAGTTTGCGGACGACATCGTCAGACATCCCCGCCCTCAGCGCCATGGCATGTTCGACGATGTCGTCCCCGTGGTCGGCGTGAGGGTAGTCGGTGCCGAACATGAGGTTGTCGGCTCCCAGCAGCCGAACGACGTCCGCGGTGCCCGGCTCCTCCGGCTCGATGGTGACGAAGCACTGGCGGCGGAAGTACTCCGAGGGCTTGCGCCGGACGTTGTCCGCCACCTCGCCCGCCATGTAGTGGTAGGTCTCGTCCATGCGCCAGAGCCAGTAGGGCACCCAGCCGCAGCCGGCCTCGAGGAAGGCCACGCGCAGGTGGGGGTGCCGCTCCAGGACGCCTCCCTCAATCAGTGTCAGCAGGGCCAGCATCTGCTCGAGCGGGTGTGAGGAGGCATTGAGCGCGAAGCGGGTGCTGAAGCGTTCCGCCCCCGCCGTCGGCAGCCGCGCATGGGTTCCCTCGTGGATGGACACGGCGATCGAGTGGCGTTCGCAGGCGGACCAGAAGGGTTCGTAGTCCGGGTGCGAGAGCGTCCGACCTCCGACAGGGTTGGGAGGCACCACGACCACCTTCCATCCGAAGCTCGCCACGCGTTCCAGCTCCGCGACCAACCGCTTCGGATCATGCAGGCTCAGCGCACCGACGCCGCGCAGGCGCTCGGGATCCACGCGGCAGAAGTCTCGCAGCCAGTCATTGTAGGCGTGAGCGAAGGCCGCGGCGCGGGCGGGGTCCATGCCATCAATGCGCAGCAGGAACGAGGCGGACGTCGGATAGAAGAAGGCCATGTCCACGCCGGTGCGCTCCATGGAGCGCAGGTGGTGCTGGGGCGTAGAGCCTGCCGAGGAATCGGCGTGCCGCTGGGAGAGGGTCCATGCCACCTCGAGCATGGCGCGCTCCGAGTACCGGGCGAGGACGGGCTCTCCGTCGAGCATGAGTTGCGGCATGAGAGGGAGCATCCCCTTGGGGCCCAGGCGTGCCACGCGCTGCGCCATCGTCTCGTCCGGTGCGAGCGCTTCGTAATAGGGGGCTGCCGCCCGGTACTCCGGCGGCAGGTATTCCTTCCACATCTCGATGGGTTCGAGGACGTGGCGATCCGAGTCCAGGAGTCGAAGGCCGTCGCGCATGGAAGACTCCTACAAGAAGAGAGGGTACGGGTTGAACTGCGACTCATCCAACGGATGGGCTCTCCAGCCCAGTCGCACGGGGACATCAAAGAGGCGTCCGGGTCCGAAGCGGGGCCAGAAGTGGCGCAGCCCTGGGACGATGACCTTCACCGCATGCAGGCCCACGTCCGGCCGGGTCTGATCCAGCACCAGCGTCTCCAGGCCGGCGCGAGCCGCTCGCGCCACGCAAGTCTTCACGTCCTCGAGGATGTCCTCGTGGGAGGGAGTGGGGAAGTCCGCGGGGGTCCTGAGCGGCACCGTCTCGTCGGGGAGCAGGAAGGAGGAATCCTCGAGATCCGCCTCCGTCCAGGGAGGCGTGAGCTTCTGGTGGGGATCAAAGAGCTGGTTGAACTCGGTGAGCGCGCGCTGGAGGGCGATGCGCGCGTCCAGGTGCGCCCCGAGGCCCATGCAGTAGCGGCCATTCTCCGGGAACCGCCCGAGCGCCACGAAGGTGGGGATGCCCAGGTCATGCGTGAGATCCAACGCCCACAGGCGCCAGCCCAGAGAGCGGTGGTGCTCCATCAGCGCCTGGAAATAGGGCTCGGAGAAGCTGGCGAGGTCCACTCCGGGACGGCGCACGCGGTTGTACCACCAGACGGCGGTGGCATCGCGCTCGGCCAGTTCCAGGAAGCCCTGGAGGATGGCCTCCTCCACGCAGTTGCCAGCCGCGTTGCCGTTGGAGTCCATGGTGCTGAAGCGGGCCTCCGCCGGAGAGGGGTGGCGGTTGTAACAGTACGAAGTGGCCACGTACCGCCGGCGGTCGTGCGTGATCGACCAGACGGGAGTCCAGTCCACCTCCAGGCGATCATCGAAGGGGATGGGAATGGCGGCGCGTGGCAGCCGGTACTCCGCGTTGAGCTTGTCGCGCTCGCGGTACTGGGTGTCGCTGAAGAGCAGCACGTGGTGTGGGTGGACGGCCTCCGCTCCCAGCTCCTCGATGCGCGCGTGGATGCGCGGTTCATCCCCCTGGAAGAGGGAGCTCCAGCGCTCGATCGACTCACCGAGCGCGCTGACGCGGGACTGCGCCGGGGTGCGGCCCTTGCCGAAGCCCAGCGCATGAAACTCATGGAACACCGGCGCCTCACCTCGGAACGGCGTGAAGTACGAGGCGTAGAAGGTCGGCCGGAGCGGGTGGTTGCGATCCTCGACGGTGCCCAGGCTGCTGAGCACACCGGTGATGGGACTGATGTGGTGCTGGAGCCGCGCGTAGGTCTCCTCGGGAGACACGCTGCGGAAGCCGTTGTCCTCGGTGAAGCCTCGCGGGCGGGACTGCAATACGAGCGGCCGGGTGCCACGGGCCTTCAGCAACTCCGGGTCTCCGCATGCCGGGCACTGGGGACGCCGGACCACGGTGTGTTCGGTGAGCTGGAATTGTGGGAACTCCAGCGCCAGCAACGTCTGGCCCAGGGAACCCTGCCGTCCCATCGCCAGCCATCGCGCCAGGGCGGTGGCGGCCAGGTGAAGGCCAGCCTGGAGGCTCGAGGGCAGCTCCGCTCGTGGCGGCAGGAAGGGCTCTCGAGCGCCCGTGCTCTCGCGCAAGAAGGTCTCCACGGGGCGATTCCATCTCAGCCGGTGCGCGAGACAGTCCCAACATGGACCCTCGCCCGGGCGGAACACCGGACCCACCCAGGCCATGGTCCCCGAGGGCTTCACGAGCAACCAAGGTTCACGCCGCTCCATCGCTCGCTGGTTGATCGCCTCCAGTTCGGGCGTGAGGTAGTCGCGGACGAGGATGACTTGAAACGGAGCGCCGTCGCGGACGGTGAGGCCGGCTCCCTCAAGGGCTCGGGCCAGGGGCGCGGGCTCCAGCCCATCCAGGGCAAGGGCCGCCACGGGGGCAGCAGCGAGCCTCGCGGCCGCTTCCGCGGGTGCGACTCCCGAGGCCTGCCAGAAAGCAGCGGCTTCCGGAGAGAGCGCGGAGGAGGCGTCGACGACATAGCCTCGCTTCTCCAGCAGAGAGATTGTGTACAGCACCTCGGGTGCGGAGACCTGGCCTTCGAGCGCGGCGACGATGTCTCGAATGGAGCGGCGTCCATCCAGCAGGGGCGCCAGGAGGACCTGGATCCTGCCGGTGAGCATGAATTGCTCTCGCTCGCCGATGAGGAAAGCCCGCTCCGAACCCACAATCTCCAGACGAAGGTGCGGCTTGAATTGCGGAACTCGGTCGAAGAGATCACTCATGGCGATGGCCAGGAGTGTAATCCGCTTCAAGAGTTTGTTGAACGCGCTCAGGAATCAGACGCGTTCAACAAAAGGCTTGCATTATTGCTTTGCAGTCGCCTGCCGCTCCGCCTGGATATGTGCGCGGTAGGTGTCGCGGTCCAGCTTCTTTCCCAGTTTCCACACCGAGATGATGTTCCGCGTCACCTGGATGTCCGTGGTGGGGTCCCCTCTCACGAGGAGCAGATCCGCCCTCAGCCCTGGCGCGAGGTGGCCGCGGTCCGAGAGCTTGAAGCGGTCGGCGGGCAGGGCAGTCGCCGCGGTGAGTGCTTCGGTGGGGGTGAGCGCTGTGGAGACGAGCATCTCCAATTCCTGGTGAAGGGTGGCTCCCACGGCGGTTCCCGGATTGGCGCAGTCCGAGCCCGCGAGCAACGGAACATGTGAGGCCTTCAGCTGGCGCACATTCTCTTGCATCAATGCGGGCTTGACGCCCTGACCGAAGCCGGGTGGGAACGTCATCTTCAGGCCGCTGAGCCCACTGGGGGGCAGATAGGCCTCGAGCCGTGGGTCTCCGAGGATGGCCGCATCGTTGTGAAAGCCCGCGATGCCGGCGTAAACGGCCAGCGTCGGGATCACGAAGGCCTTGTGAGACGAGACCAGCTCGGCGAAGGCCGGGTCGGAGCGCGTGTTGACGATGGCGTGGGTGAGTCCATCCGCGCCGGCCTCGATGGCCTCGCGGGACTCGCGCAACGTGATGGCATGAACGACCGCCACCACCCCGTGGGCATGAGCGGCCGCGATGCAGGCGGCGAGCACGTCGCGGCCGAAGGTGGGCAGGGTCTGCGCGGACCAGCTCTCTCCCGCGTCGTAGATGATCTTGACGAAGGAAGCGCCCGCGGCGAGCTGGTTGTCCACTGCCTCCTGGCACTCCTTGGCGGAGGTGACCTGCGGCATCGGGAATTCGCCGTACTCGGTGCCATGGCCCTTGGGCGCGGTGACGAGCAGGCTGACCAGGGTGTCCGCCTCATCCGGTGCTCGGTGCGCGAGTCCAGTCAAGGTCGTCTTGATGGCCGCGGCGGAGTACTCGCCGAACATGTCGATCACCGTGGTGACACCAAAGGCCAGCGCGGCCTTGTACGAGTCGGGCCCCTGGAGATGGAAGTGGGCATCAATGAGACCTGGCAGCACGGTCATGCCCTGCCCGTCGATGATCTCGGTGACGCCGGAGAGGTTCAGGTTCTCGCCCACGGCGGCGATTCGCTCTCCACGAACGACGATGGTGCCCGAGGGGATGACTCGCTCGCCATCGAAGATGCGGACGTTGCGGATGGCGAAGGAGGGCTCAGTGGACTCTGCGGCTTCGAGACTCTGTGTGGTCGCGCAGCCAGCCAGCACGAGCATCAAGAGGATGCTTGAGAGACGTTTCATGGTTTTTCTTGGATCAGCGAGAGGGGGGAGTGAGGCGCGGTATCATCTGGCGAGAGGACCTCGATTTCCAGGTAGCGACCACGTCGTTCCTCTGAAGCTCCGGCCCAGGGCTTTTCATCCGCTGACTGGCGCTGTACATCCGTCGAGTCGCTCGAATTCCTCTTCTCCCTTTGATTCAAGGCTGCCATGAGCACACGCGAGACGATTTCCTGGGGAACGGGCGTGAGTGTGTCGCTGGCTGCTGATGGCCGACGCGAGATCACCGGGCGCGTCGAGCTGACATTGCCTCCTGTTTCTCCGAGCGTCGGCGCCGCGCTCGAGGCCTTGAGCGAAGGGGACCGGAGCTTCAGCGAGTTGAGCGCGCTGGCGGGTCACGATGGAGTGACGCACGCCGCCATCTTCCACAGCTTGCTGGAGGGGCTGAGGAAGCAGGGGTTGCTGGCCCGGACGCTCCACGTGGATGGCAGTGTCATCGCGAGGCTCGCTCCCGCAGCTCCTCAGGCAAGGGGACATGCACTCAAGGAGGGTGTGCGCTACAGCCTGTCTCGCTTCGCCTTCATGCATGTGGTGGATGGGAGCCTCATGTTGGAGACGCCGCTGTCCGAGGGGCGTGTGGAGTTGTCGGCCTGGCAGGGGCCCGCTCTCCTGGGCGCGCTCGCCACGCCGAGGTGTATCGAGGATGTCACGGCCGCGGTCCCTGGCCTGCCGACAGAGGCCGCTACAGCCTTTCTAAGGATGCTGGCGGAGGCGGGCCTGCTAACGGAGACGGGCGCGGATGGTGTCTCGGTCGAACCCGGAGTGCTCGCGACCTGGGAGTTCCACGACCTGCTGTTTCACAGGCAGACCCGTTGGGGAAAGCGCGAGAGCATCTATGGGGGAGCTACGTATCGGTTCCGTGACGTGCTCCCCGCGCCCGAGAAGAAACCGCCGCTCCAGGGCGAGCGGTTCTCACTGGAGAAGCCTGATCTCTCAGAGGTGGAGAGGCGCGATCCTCCCTTCTCAGTGGTGATGGAGGGTCGCCGTTCGATTCGCGCACACGGCGCGCGGCCCGTGACGCGCACCCAGTTGGGCGAATTGCTCTATCGGGCGGTGGGCCACCGCCATGTCGTCTTTCATGGGAGGGGCGAAGGAGAAGCGCGGCCCTATCCCTCCGGTGGCGCCATCTATGAGACAGAGGTGTACGTCATCGTCGAGCGCTGCGAGGGATTGGAGGAAGGGCTGTATCACTACCAGGGAGCGGAGCACGCACTCTGCCGCATCTCGGGACGCACCCCGGAACTGGACATGATCCTGCAAGCGGCCATGAGCGGTGCGCTCATCAAGGAGCGTCCGCAGGTGATGATCATCCTGACGGCCCGCTTCGCACGGATGGCCTGGAAGTACGAGACCATGGCCTACGCGGCGATGCTCAAGAACGTGGGGGTCATCTACCAGACGCTGTATCTGGTCGCGACCGCGATGGGGCTCGCGCCGTGCGCGCTGGGAGGAGGCAGCGCGGAGGTCTTCGCCCGCGCCTCGGGGCTGGATCCGCTCGAGGAGGGCTCCGTGGGCGAGTTTCTCCTGGGAACCCGGCCGGAGTGACTCAGCGGCCGATGCCGCGGCTACGCATCACGGCCTCCACCCGGGCCACGTCCTCGGGGACATCCACCGCCACCGTGTTCCAATGCACCTGACCGCAGCGGATGCGCAGGCCGTGCTCCAGTGCTCGGAGTTGCTCCAACTTCTCCGCCTCTTCCAATGGTGTGGGCTGCAATGTGGCCAGCTTCAGCAGCGTCTCGTGCCGGTAGCCGTACAGCCCGATATGAGCCCAGCGCCGCACGCTGCCCTCGTGTCCCGCCTCGCGGATGAAGGGCAGCGCGGCCCGGCTGAAGTAGAGCGCGTCCCCGTTCCGTGCGATCACTGCCTTCACCACGTTGGGGTTGGGTACCTCCGCCGCCTCCAGTGGCCGGACCAGCGTCCCCATCTGTACCTCGGGATCGGCGAACAGGTCCGCCAGCACCTTCAGCGCCTCGGGGTCCAGCAGAGGCTCGTCTCCCTGAACGTTCACCCACACCTCCACGCCCGTGCGGCCCCGCGCCACCTCCGCCACCCGGTCCGTACCCGTGGCACAGGCAGGGCTCGTCATCACTGCTGTGCCGCCAAAGCGCGTCACGGCCTCGCGGATGCGCTCGTCGTCCGTGGCCACGAGCACCTCATCGAAGGCCTCGGCCTCCTGACAGCGGCGCCAGACGTGCTCCACCATGGGAGTGCCGGCGATGAGGGCGAGCGGCTTGCCAGGGAAGCGGGTGCTGGCATGGCGAGCGGGGATGACGGCGACGATCCGAGAAGAGGCCATGGAGGGGCCGTCTATCAGATTCAGGACGTCTCGCCCCACCTGTAGTGCCCCGGACACTGGCCACCGGACAGACAGTGCCTAGCTTCCGGAAGCCATGAAGAAGGTTCTTCACATCGTCGGCGCGCGCCCCAACTTCATGAAGGCCGCGCCCATCCACAAGGCCATCGCCGAGCGCGGCCAGCTCGCCCAGGTCCTCGTCCACACCGGCCAGCACTATGACGTGAAGATGAGTGATGTCTTCTTCACGGATCTCGGCATGGCTCCGCCGGATGTGTACCTGGGCATCGGCTCGGGCAGCCACGCGGAGCAGACCGCTCGCACCATGATCGAGCTCGAGAAGGTCTTCCTGCGCGAGAAGCCGGATCTCGTCTCCGTGGTGGGAGACGTCAACAGCACCCTGGCGGGCGCCCTGGTGGCCTCGAAGATGGGCATCCGTATCTCCCACGTGGAGGCGGGCCTGCGCAGCTTCGACCCGACGATGCCCGAGGAGATCAACCGCATCGTCACCGACCGGGTCGCGAATCTGCTGCTCACGCCGTCCCAGGACGGGGATGCCAACCTCCTCAAGGAGGGCGTGGACCCGTCGCGCATCCACTTCGTGGGCAACGTGATGATCGACTCGCTGCTGGCTTCCAAGGCGCGGGCCGAGAAGCTCTCCACGCTCGCCGACCTGGGGCTCACGCCCAAGGGCTACGCGGTGTGCACGCTGCACCGCGCCTCCAACGTGGATGACCCGAAGGTGCTCAGCGGGCTGCTGTCCGCGCTGTCCCATGTCTCCCACCGGGTGCCGGTCATCTTCCCGGTGCACCCGCGCACGCGGAAGATGCTGGCGGACCACGGCCTGAGCGGCATGCTCGAGCGCTCTCCGGGACTCCGGCTGGTGGAACCCATGGGTTATCTGGAGTTCCTCGCGCTCACCTCGCAGGCCCGACTCATCCTCACCGACTCGGGCGGGCTCCAGGAGGAGTCCACTGCGCTGAGCGTGCCGTGCCTCACGCTGCGCGAGAACACCGAGCGCCCCATCACCGTCGAGCAGGGCACCAACCTCATCGTCGGCACCGATCCGGTGCGCATCAGCGAGGAGGCGGACCGGGCCCTCGACGGGAACGGGAAGAAGGGCCGCGTGCCCGAACTGTGGGACGGGCGCACTGCCCAGCGCGTCGCCGAGTTGTACGAGCGCGTGCTGAGCATCGGCTCTGGAGAGCTGCGCGCGACAGCCTGAGCGCGAAGGGCGTGCCTCCCTCAGCCGGTGGGCGTGGTGAGGCTCAACCCATCGAAGGGAAGATAGACGGTGAAGGTAGTCCCCCGGCCGGGCTCGCTCTGGACGTCGATGCGGCCTCCGTGCCGGGTGACGATGTCACGGCTGATGGACAGTCCCAGCCCCGTGCCCTGGCCTCGCGGCTTGGTGGTGAAGAAGGGCGTGAAGAGCCGGGCGAGTGTCTCCCGTGACATTCCCTTGCCCGTGTCCGAGATCTCCACCACCACCTCGTGCTGCCGCGGTGAGGTGCGGATGCGGATCACTCCTCGGGTCTCGATGGCCTGGGCCGCGTTGACGAGCAGGTTGGTGAACACCTGGTTGATCTGCGTGGGGTAGCAGGTGACGGAGGGCAGCTCTCCAAAGTCACGCTTCACCTCGCACTTGTACTTGAGCTCGTTCCACACCATCCGTAGCGTGGACTCCAGCTCCGTGTTCAGGTCCACGATCTGTGGCGTGCCCTCGTCCTCCCGCGAGAAGGAGCGCAGGCTCTGGACGATCTCCTTGATGCGCCGCGCGCCCGTCAGGGACTCCTGGATGATCTCGGGCATCTCCGTGATCAGGTTCTCCACATCCACTTGCTTCCACAGCGCGCGCAGGCGTGCGAGCAGCTCCGCGGACAGGACGCGCTCCTCGGCGCTCTCGCCGGCCAGCAGCTCTCGCTGCAGCTCCAGCAGGGGCCGGAGCTCGGAGAGCTGCCGGTCGAGCGTCTGGAGGTTGCTCGTCACATAGCCCACCGGGTTGTTGATCTCGTGGGCGATCCCCGCCGCGAGCTGGCCCAGCGAGGCCAGCTTCTCGGCTCGGACGAGCTGGGTCTGCCGCTCTTCCACCAGCTTGCGCTCGGTGATGTTGCGCACGATGCAGACCGCTTCGTCCGGGCCGCTGCGGACGACCCGGGCCTCGTACCGCTGCACTCCCTGTTCCATCCGCTCCAGCTCGTACTCGTAGACGGCCAGGTTCCCCTCGCGGATGACGCGATGGACGTTCGACAGCGTCAGCTCGATGAAGGAAGGTGGCAGCGGGAGCTCCGAGAGTTTCCTGCCCAGGATTTCCTCCAGAGGCAGTGACTTCGGCGCTGGGGTTCCGTCGTGCCAGTCGATGAGGGTGCCGTCGACGCGGATGCGGAAGAGGATGTCCGGGATGGTGCGGATCAACGCGCTCAGCCGCGCCTCGCTCTCCTTCCGGGCGGTGATGTCCACGTCGGTGCCCATGACGCGCACCGCTCGGCCCTGTTCGTCGCGCGCCACCACGCGGGCTCGGGTCAGGACCCATGCCCACTCACCGCTCTTGCGCCGCGTGCGATAGGTGAACTCGAAGGTGGGAACGAGCCCCTTCAAGTGCGCGACGATGTGCTGTTCCGCCGCGGCCAGGTCCTCGGGATGGCAGATGCTCCGCCACGTCGAGAGGGTCGGCGCGAGTTCCCCATCGTCGTAGCCCAGCATCTCGAGGAAACGGCGGCTGAAGTAGATCTCCTGGGTGGGGACCCTCCAGTCCCAGAGCGCGTCCTCCACGCTGGTGAGCGCCTGCTTCAGCTGCTCCAGCAGCAGTTGCCGGGCGCGGTCCGTCTCTTCCTGGACCCGCTGGGCAGGCTCGTGACGCCAGGCCATCAGGAGGAGGGCACCGGTCTGCAGCGCTGACGGGAGCAGAGGGAGGCTGTTCGCGTCAGGAAGACCCAGGGGGTTGGCAATACCCATGAGACCTATCAACTCGTCCGCACTCTGGATGGGCAACAGCCATAGGGAGTCGAGCGGAGGAGTTCCCGGACCCAGCGGGGCGTCGTCGGGGGATTCCAGCCTGTTCCAGGACACGGGTTGTCCCGTCGCGAGGGCCGTGGCCAGGAGGGGACGGAGGCCGGTGGTGGTCTGGGCGCGTGAGGGCTCGTCCAGGGAGACCTCGTGCAGGGTCTCCATCCAGTCCGGTGGGCTGCTGGTGAGGACCTGGAAGCGGGGTCCCGCTTCCGGCGTGGGGTGCACCTCTCCCACGAAGCCGCAGGGACTCTGCGTGTATTCGAGGAATGCGCCCAGCAGCCTGTCGAGCAGGTTGCGCACGGCGACGCCTCGGATGAGCTCCGATTGAATCTCGACGAGTACGTGCAACAAGAAGCATGATCCCGGTGAAGACGTCGAGTGTGACGTCACGATACCAGAGCCCGTGAAACCCCTTGCATGAATAATGGTTCATGTCTCACGGGGGGTACGGGAGCGAGGGTGGATCCATGCCGCCACGCCGCTCCCCCCTTCGGATGGCGGGGGAGGGGGCTGCTACCCCAGCACGGACCTCGCTCCGCGTGTTAGGAGGCGAAGGTGCTGGCATGAGCGAGAAGAGAGCGGACAGTCCCCCTGCGTCTCCACCCTCGGGTGAGGTCGCCGGGAGCTACATCGACATCGAGTATGTCGTGGAGCCCAACTATGCGGGTTGGCGCCTGGAGCGCTACCTTGGGGAGAAGATCCGCCGCCTGTCTCGCGCTCGCATCCTGGGGATCATCCAGCGCGGCCTCATCAGCGAGCATCGCCTCAAGCCCTCCTCGCTGGTCTACCCGGGGTTGGTCTTCCGCATCCGGCGCCGTATCACCGAGGAGCCCGACACTCCCACCGAACTGCCCGTCGTGTTTCAGGACGACTGGCTCCTGGTGCTCGACAAGCCGTCGGGTCTGCCCATCCATCCCTCGGCGCGCTACCAGAACGGCACCCTCGTCTCGTTGCTCCGGGAGCGCTTCGGAGAGAGTTACGCGGAGCCTGCCCACCGTCTGGATCGTGAGACGAGCGGCCTGGTCGTCTGCGGGCGCACCACCGAGTCTTGCCGGGTCCTCGGCCGCCTTTTCCTCTCGCGCGACGTGCACAAGGAGTACCTCGCCATCTGCGAGGGCCATCCGCCCGAGGACACCTTCTTCGTGGATGCGCCCATCGCGGAGGGGACGGAGCTGATCCGGATTGCCGTCCGCATCGATCCCGTGGAGGGGAAGGAGAGCCGCACCCGCTTCCAGGTGCTCCAGCGCTTCACCCGCGACGGCGAGCCGTTTGCTCTGCTGCGCTGCTACCCGGAGACAGGGCGCCAGCATCAGATCCGCATCCACCTGCACGAGGTGGGCTTCCCGCTCGTGGGCGACAAGATGTACGGCCCTGATCCGGGCTACTTCGATCGCTT
This sequence comes from Hyalangium versicolor, assembly GCF_020103695.1. Taxonomy (GTDB): domain Bacteria; phylum Myxococcota; class Myxococcia; order Myxococcales; family Myxococcaceae; genus Hyalangium; species Hyalangium versicolor. Next base: position 252,637 of record NZ_JAHXBF010000002.1, on the reverse strand, counting down.
CAGCAAGCGCTGTCTGGAGCCCGAGGCCTGGGTGCGGCTGCGCTTGCCTCGGCACGCCCTGCACGCCGCGCATATCTCCTTCCCGCATCCGGGGACTGGGGAGACTGCCCGCTTCGATGTGCCGCTTCCCTCGGACCTGGCCGACTTCATCGACGGCAAGCCCGTGGACATGGGGCCTGGGTCCTCCAGCGCCGCGTGAGCGATTGACTCCGCCAAACCAGGGGGGCAGGAGATTCGAGATGTCGGGGCGTCCTCGAAGCTCCCTGCCCTCCCTGGCCTGGCGAATCCTCAGGTGCCGGTCTTGCGCAGTTTCTCGGCGGAGGGCACCACGCGCAGCAGCCGCGCCGGCATCCGGTCCGCTACCCGCTCCAAGCCTTGCAGGAAGAGCCGGTACATCACGGGCAGCAGCACCAGCGTCAGCGCGCAGGCGGACATCGTGCCCGCGACGATGACCACGGCCAGTGGCTTCTGTGTCTCGGAGCCAATGCCGTGGCTCAAGCACGCCGGCACCAGTCCCAGCGCCGCCAGCGAGGCCGTCATCAGCACTGGCCGCAAACGCTCCGTGCAGCCGTTCACGATGGCCAGGTCGAGCGATTCACCCGCTTCGCGGCGCTCGGCGATGGCGGACATGACCAGCACTCCGTTGAGTGCCGCCTGACCGATGAGGGCGATGAAGCCCACTGCCGCCGCCACGGATACCGGCATCCCCACCACGTACAGGCCGAATACGCCGCCCATGAGCGCGAAGGGGACATTGAGCAGCGTCACCACCGCCCGGCCGAACGAGTCGAAGGCCTTGAAGAGCAGCAGGAGCGTGAGCACCAGCGCCACCGGCACCACCGTGGCCAGCCGCGTCATGGCTCGCTCCTTGTTCTCGAACTCGCCGCCCCACTCGAGGCTGATGCCCGCGGGCAGGGGAGCCTCCTGCGTGACGCGGGAGCGCGCCTCGGACACGAACGAGCCCAGGTCCCGGCCGCGCACGTTCATGCGGATGCCGATGTAGCGCCGCCCGTTCTCCCGGTTGATGGAGGCCCGGCCCAGGCCCGTCTCCACGCGTGCCAGGGACTCCAGCGGCACCGTGACACCGCCCTCCACCGGCACCTGGAGCCGGGAGATCTTCTCCACGTCATCCCGCGTGGACAGCGGCAGGCGCATCACCACGTCGAAGCGGCGCTCGCCCTCCCAGAACTCGGACACGGGCCGGCCGCCCACCGCCGTCTGGAAGACGTGCTGGAAGTCTCCCAGCGACATGCCGTGCCGGGCCAGCGCCACCCGGTCCGGTGTGACCTTGATGTCGGGCACTTCACCGCTCTTCACGATGCCCAGGTCCGCCACGCCCTCCACCTTGGCGATGACGTTCTTTACCTTCTCCGCCTGCTCCTGGAGCACCTTCAAGTCGTCTCCGTAGAGCTTCACCGCCACCTGGCCGAACTGGCCGCTGATGCTCTCGTTGACGTTGTCCCGGATGGGTTGGCTGAAGTTCACCTCGAGGCCCGGCACCTCGTCGATGCGGCCTTGCAGGTCCGCGATGACGCTGGCCAGGTCCGGCGTCTGCTTGGGCCACTGTTCGGGTGGCTTGAGCTTCACGAAGAACTCCAGGTTGTTGGTCAGCGTGGCGTCCGTGCCGTCCTCGGGGCGGCCGAGCTGGCTCAGCACGGACTCCACCGCCGGGCCCTGGCGGATGAGCTGAGTCAGCCGAGGCACCAGCTTGCGGCCCTCCGAGAGCGACACGTTCGAGGGCAGGGTGAACGTCATGTAGAGGCCGCCCTCGTTCAGCTCCGGGAGGAACTCGCTGCCCATGCGTGGCAGCATCCACCCCGCCAGCAGCAGCCCGGCGCAGGCCAGGCTCAGAACTACCACCGGGTACTTCAAGCTGAAGCGCAGCGTAGGGCCGTACGCGCGTTCGGCCAGCTTGAGTACCGGTGATTCCTTGTGGCGCACCGGCTTGCGGTACACGAACGAAGCCAGCACGGGGATGAGCGTCACCGAGAAGATGAGCGCCCCCACCAGCGCGCTCACCACCGTGTTCGCCATGGGGGCGAAGATGCGTCCCTCCACCCGCTGGAGCATGAAGATGGGCAGGTAGGCCGCGATGATGATGAGCAGCGCGAACACCGTGGGCCGCACCACCGCCCGTGTCGCCATCGCGATGCGCTCCATGGGGGTCTCTGCCTTGTGCCGCTCGTCCGACAGGCGCGCGAGGATGCTCTCGATGATGACGACACCTCCGTCCACGATGACGCCGAAGTCCACCGCGCCCATGGACAGCAGGTTGGCCGACATGCCTCGCAGCTTCAGGTAGATGAACGAGGTGAGCAGTGACAGCGGGATGAGCACTCCCACCACCAGCGCGGCTCTCAGGTCCAACAGGAAGACGAAGAGCACCAGCGTCACCAGGATGGCGCCCTCCAGCAGGTTGTGACCCACCGTGCGCAGTGTGGTGTTCACCAGATCCGTCCGGTCGTAGAACGGGTCCACCTTGGCTTCATCCGGCACCAGCCGTGCGTTGATGCCGTCGATGGCGGCCCGCACCCGCGCCAGCACCACGGAGGGGTTCTCCCCTCGCCGCATCAGCACGATGCCCTCCACCACGTCGTTGTCCGCCTCCCGGCTCACCACGCCCTGGCGAGGCGCCCAGCCCTCCCTCACCTCCGCTACGTCCTTGATGAAGACGGGAGTGCCATCGTGCGTGGCCACCCGGACGTTGCGCAGGTCGTCCAGCGTGTGGAAGAGCCCCTCGCTGCGGATGACGAACTGCTCGCTGCCTCGCTCGAGCGTCCCGCCGCTGGCGTTGAGCGAGCCGTCCTTCAGTGCCTGCTCCAGATCCGCCAGCGTCAGCCCGTATGAGGCGAGCCGCGCGGGGTTGGGCTGCACGTGGATCTCCTTGAGCAGTCCGCCGTAGCTCACCACGTCCGCCACTCCGTCCACGCGCAGCAGGCCCGGGCGTACCACCCAGTCCTGCAGGGTGCGCAGCTTCATCGGATCCCCGCGCGCTCCCGCGAGCGTGTAGCGGTAGATCTCTCCGATGGGAGTGGCCAGTGGGCCCAGCTCCGGAGTGACACCCTCGGGCAGCTCCGCGTCCCTCAACCGCTCCAGCACCTGCTGCCGGGCAAAGAGCGCGTCCACGCCGTCATTGAAGGTGAGGGTGACGAAGGACAGGCCGAAGAGCGAGAGGTTGCGCAGCCGGCTCAGCCCCGGCGTGCCATTGAGGGCGCGCTCCAGCGGAAGGCCGATCTGCCGCTCCACCTCCTCGGAGGGCTGGCCGTCGTACAGCGTGATGACGTTGACCTGGGTGTCCGTTGGATCCGGGAAGGCCTCGACGGTCAGGTCCTTGAAGGAGAAGTAGCCCCAGATGGCCGCCAGCAGGGTGACGAACACCACCGCCGCGCGGTTCTTCAAGCTGAACTGGACGATTTTTTCGAACATGGTCGTCGCCCGCCTAGTCCGCCAGCTCGATCTGGTTCTCCAGCAGCAGCGCGCCTCGAGCGACGAAGCGCTGCCCCGCGCTCAGGCCTTCGCGCAGCTCCACCTGTCCGTCCCGCTGCCGCCCCGGGACTACCGCCACACGCTCCAGGCGAGAGGATTCCCGAGCCACGAAGACCACCGAGCGCGCTCCGTCCGTCACCACCGCTGAGACCGGCACTCGCACCCGTGCCACTCCGGACGGGGGCTCGGGCGTCACCTCGACGAAGGCGTTGGGGTGCAGCACCCGGTCCGTGTTGGCCACCCGGACGCGCACCTCCACCGTGCGCCGCTGCGGGTCCACCACCTCCGAGATCCGCTCCACATTTCCCGGACGCACCGCGCCGCCGTTCTGCGTGCGCACGGAGACGGACTGGCCCTCGCGCAGATCCGCCGCGTCCGCTTCCTGAAGGTCCGCGACGACGAGCACCTCGTCCAGGTCCGACAGGCGCAGCAGCGGCTTGTCCCGATCCGGCGTCACCTCCTGGCTGGCCACCACATCCAGGTCCACCACCGTGCCCGTTCGCGGCGCCGTCACCCAATAGAGGTTCTTGCCCTCACCGGAAACCTTGAGGCTGGCCTGCCGCGCGCGCGCGGCCTCCAGGGCCAGCTCGGCCTGGCGCTGCTCCGTCTGTGCCGCCAGCAGGTCCTTCTCCGGCGCGGCTCGCAGCGCCACCAGCTCCTTCAACCGCTCGGCGTTGCGCTGCTTCTCCGTCAGCTCCGCCTCCGCGCTGTGCAGCTCGCGGTCCAGGTCCGCGAAGGCTCCCGAGCGCACGGAGAAGAGCCGGTCGCCCGCCTTCACCCGGTCGCCCAAGCGTACGCGCATCTGCTCCACCCGTCCGGCCAGTGGCGCGCCCACGGAGGCCGTGCGGCTCTCGTCGAAGTCCACCCGGCCCGGAGCTGCCAGGGGCGCCAGGGCGGGAGCCTCCTCTGCCACCGCCAACTCCACGTACTGCCACTGCGGAGCCCCGTCCGGGATGACCACGGATTCGCCCTTCACGGAGACCACGGGGTGGGAGAGCCCCGCCTCCGCGGGAGCAGGGGGCGCGAATGCCAGCAGCGCGAGTGCGGCCACGATGCAGGCGCCGCCCGCGAAGGCAATCCACAAGGGCACACGGCGCGAAGAGGGTACGGCAGCAGGGAGAGGCGTCTCGGGGGTAGAGGTCATGATGGGTTCTCCTGTGAGGGGGCTGAGATGGCGTCGCGCAGCGAGGAGGGAGCGGACGGACCCGCGGCGCGCGCGCGGTCCAGCTCCACGGTCAGGTGGAAGGCCGTGAGGTCCAGGTCGGCGGCTCGCAGCAACAGCTCGCCGTAGCTGCGCCGGGCCAGCAACAGATCCTGCAGCGCGGCTCCGCCCGCCCGCACCGCCGCATCCAGTCGTTTCACCACACCCTCGGCGAGCGGAAGCGTCTGGTCTCGCAGCCGGGCGCGCCGTTCCTGCACGGCCTGAAGTTGGGCGGTGAGCGAGACCACGTCGCGCTCGGCCTGGGCGCGCAGCAGTTCGCGGCTCTGCCGCGCGGACTCCAACGACGCGCTCGCCGCCGCGGCGTCCGCCTGGCCATGATCGAAGAAGGTCAGCGGTACGGACAGGCCGACGAAGAGCGAGTCGCGCTGGTTGCCCGAGATGAGGAACTGGTCGCGCACGTAGCCTGCTCGCACCGTCGGATCCGGCAGCCAGCGGCGGCGGGCGAGCGTGAGCGAGGCGCGGGCGCTCTGCTCCTGCGCCGTGAGCGAGCGCAGGTCCGGACGGGCGTCGAGGTCGGCGGGAGCGGGAGCACGGGACAGGCGCGCAGAGAGGAACGCCGCCGCCGTGTCCCGGCCGCCAAAAGATTCGCACGTCAGCCCCGCTGCCCGCGTACAGGAGAGCAGCGCGTCGGATAGATGGGCCCGCTCCTCTCCGAGCGACGTCTGGAGCTGTTCCTCCTCCAGCATCGCCCGGTCCACGTCCAGGCCGGCGGTGTCTCCGTGCTTTTGCCGGGCCCGCTGGAGCCCGCTCAGCTTCGCGGCATCCGCGGCGAGCGCCTCCAACTCGGCCAGTCGTACCTCGGTCGCGGCCACCTCCGCCGCCCGGTCCAGCACCTCATAGGTGCGTGAGCGCAGCGCGGCCAGGGTGTCCAGGGCCGTCGCGGTCAGCGCCGCCCGTGCGGCATTCTGCCGGGGCCCTCGCTTGCCGAGCTCGATGAGCTCCGAGAGCCCCACGTTGTAGTTGGGCACGTCCTTCAGTCGGGACAGGCCCGGCGGGTTGGTGGGGCCTATCGGCAATGTGTTCCACGAGAGGTCTGCCTCCGGGTTTGGCAGCAGGTGCGCGCGAGTCACGTCTGCCTGGGCAGCAGCCACACGGGCTCGCGCCACGGCGAGGTCCGGCGAGTGCTCCCACAGCAGCGCGGACAGGTGCTCCGGGTCCGGAAGCGAGGAGAGGGGGAGGGTGGCGGACGACTCGGCCCCCGCGGCGGTGGCGCCGAGGAGCGCGATGGAGACAAGGAATGGTCGAAGTCGCACGAAGAGAGCTCCCGGTGGGATGACCGGAGTCCCTTCGCAAGCCTCATGCCGCGTCGCGTCTCAGCAGTTCCGAGGAGTTAGGTCCCACGCAGGCTTCAAATTCCTTGTATCAAGCGCGGGCACTTCAAAAGGCTTTCACCGGGTCGAAGGGGAAGATCAACGCACTCGGGATCTTCCATTAGACTTGGAGAGGCCCCGTTGGGGAGGCTCATCATCGGAAGGCGGCCACATGAGCACGCGCTTCAAGGTTCTGCTGGCAGCGGTGATCACGCTGCTGATCGCAGGGGCGGCGGTGGGGATGATGCTCGTCCACCGGGAGGGTACACAGCCAGCCCAGGGCTCGGCCCCCGCGGAGAAACGCCGCCTGTTGATCGGCCTGTCGCTCCATATGACGACGGATGACTACGGCCGCTTCATGAGCCAGGCCTTCAAGGACACGCTCGGCGCCGCCAAGGTCGACTACGTCATCACGGATGCCCAGCACAGCGGACAGCAGCAGCGGGAGGACATCGAGCGGCACATTGCCCGGCGTGTCGATGCGCTGGTGATCGTCCCCACCGATGATCAGCTCATCACCCAGGAGACCAACAAGGCCGCGGACCAGGGCATCCCCATCATCGCCGTCACCGCGATGCCCGGCTCGCGTGTCACCACCACCATCCTGGGGCGCGATCGTGACAATGGCTTCGACGCCGGGACGATCCTGGCGAAGAAGCTCGGTGGCACGGGAAAGGTGATGGTGCTCAACACGCCGACGGATCTCACCCGGTTGAACCTGCGCCATGAGGGCTTTCGCGACGCCATCCGCGACACCGGACTGGAGATCGTCGCGACCAAGCGGAGCATCAGCAAGGAGGGCTGCATGGCGGCCGTCGAGGAGGTGCTTCGCGAGCACCCGGATCTCAAGGGCATCTACGCGCCCTTCGGCACTGCGCTCATCGGCGCCGCGTCTGCTATTCGCGCCAGGGATCGCAAGGACATCGTCATCACGGGGATCGACGCCGACTTCGAGGTGCTGAAGCTCATCCAGGAGGGTTGGATCGCGGCAACGCTCGCGCAGTATCCGAGCGAGCATGGCCGCCTGGCCGCGGAGGCCGCGCTGCGGATCCTTCACGGCGAGCCGCTTGTTCCCTCCGTTGATGCCCCGTTCAAGATCGTCACCCAGGAGAATGCCGCCGCCATGGCGCAGGAGCTCTGGGGACGCGAGCTGCGCTGAGACACCCTGGCGCCCACCCGAGGGACGGGCTATCCAGCGCCGATACACTCCATGAGGACTTCCCGGTATGCAGCCCTGCTGACCTCAATGGCCCTGCTGCTCATGCTGGGCGGGGTGGCCCTCTATTCGTTCCTCAGTCTGCGCCGGGCCATGACCCGGCTGGATCTGATCGTGCGAGAGGTGCTCTCGGCCAACGAGGCCAGCGAAGAGTCGGATCGGCTGCTCCACCATGTCTCCGACGCCATCGTGGCTCGGGACGAGGCGAGCCGGGACAAGATGATGCGTTCGGTGTCGGCGATCCAGGCGCAGATCGAGATCCTGGGCGAGGAAGCCCAGGCACCGGAGGTGGGCCACCGTCTGGAGTCGCTCCGGCGGATGGCGATCACCTGCGGGGAGCAGAGCCAACACATCTTCCATCTCGCCCTGACGAACCGCATCCCCGAGGCTGTCATCGAGAAGGCCGCGCTGGAGCGGACGACCCGGTTCATGAAGGAGGACATCAGCAACGTGGTGTCCGGAGAGCTGATGCACTATCGCGGCCTGCGCGCCGAGCTGAGCGATCGGGCGGCGCGGATGGCGGTGCTGATCGTCACGGCCACGGGGGCCATCCTGCTGGCGAGCTTTCTCCTCCTGGGCTTCGCCTTCCGGGACGAGCTGCGCAAGCGGGAGCGGCTCAATGTCGAGCTGGAGGCGCGAGTGCGTGCTCGGAGCCAGGAGCTGGAGGCCACGCAGCGGCAGCTGGTGGAAGCTGCCCACCTGGCGGGCCGGGCCGAGGTCTCCGCCAGCGTGCTGCACAACGTGGGCAACGTCCTCAACAGCTTGAACATCAACGCCAACCTGTCCGCCGAGGCGCTCAAGCATCTGGCGCTCAACCGGATCGCGCGTACGGGCGAGCTCATCGAGCAGCACCGCGATGAGCCCGGGTGGCTCCGGGATGATCCGCGGGGCAAGATGGTGCCCGAGTTCCTTGGACGGCTCGGCCGGGAGCTGGAGCGGGAGCGGGAGCGGCTCATTGCCCAGCAGCACGAGATGATCGAGCACGTGGAGCACATCAAGCAGGTCATCGCCACGCAGAATGCCTTTGCCAGCCGGCAGCGGCTGGTGGAGCAGCTCCCGCTCACCGAGATCATCGAGCTGGCGCTGCGGATCAACCATGGGGCGTTGCAGCGGCACGCGGTGGATGTGGTGCGGCGCTTCGACAAGCTGCCCGAGGTGCGGGTGGAGAAGCACAAGGTGTTGCAGATCCTGGTGAACCTCATCTCCAACGCGCAGCGGGCCCTGGTGGAGGGGCGAGAGACGGGGAGGCGGATGATCGTTCACCTGGGCTGGGGCGGCCCCGGCCGCTGGCGGATCGAGGTGGAGGACAACGGGATCGGCATCGCCACGGAGAACCTGAACAAGCTCTTCCACTTCGGGTTCACGACGCGAAAGGACGGGCACGGCATCGGGTTGCACTCGTGCGCGCTCGCCGCTCAGGAGATGGGAGGCACGCTCATCGCCCGCTCCGAGGGTCCCGGTCAGGGGGCTCTTTTCCAGTTGGAGGTGCCGATGGAGGAGGCTTAAGGCTCCTCGGCGGTGCCGATGCGCTTGAGGAAGGTGGGGTAGGACAGGCCCAGCGCCTTGGCTGCATCCATGCGCCGGCCTCCCATCCGCTCCAGCACCCAGCGCGCATACGCGCGCTCCAACTCCTCCATGGGAAGGGGTTCTCCGCTCACCACGAAGGAGTCAGGGCTCGCCGCTGCTGGGGCAGAGGAGGACACGGAGCCATTGCCCAGCACCTCCAACTCCAGCTCCGGGCCGGGCTCCAGCACGAGCGCTCGCTCCAGGATGTTGCGCAGCTCCCGCACGTTGCCTGGGAAGCGGTAATGCGAGAGCCGCACCCGCGCCTGTGCTCCCAGGTGCACCTCCTTGCGGCCCAGCTCCCGGCTCAGCTCGGCCAGCAGGCCCTCGGCCAGCGGGAGGATGTCCTCGCGCCGCTCGCGCAGCGGCGGCACGTCGATGCGGAACACGCTCAGCCGGAACCAGAGATCCTCCCGGAAGGTCCCCTCTCGCATCTGCGCCTCGAGATCCCGGTTGGTCGCGGCCACGATGCGCGCCTGGCTCGTCTGCTCCGTCGTCCCACCCAGTCTGCGGAAGCGCCCTGAATCCAGGAACGTCAGCAGCTTGGCCTGGAGCCCCAGCGGCAACTCGCCCACCTCGTCCAGGAAGAGCGTGCCCCCGTGAGCCACCTCCACCAGTCCCCGGCGCGCGGCGCGCGCATCCGTGAAGGCGCCCCGCTCGTGGCCGAACAGCTCGCTCTCCACCGTCTGCTCCGGCAACGCCGCGCAGTTGATGTGGATGAAGGGCGCGCCCTCTCCCTTCGAGGACAGGCCATGCAGGTGCCGCGCGAGCTGCTCCTTGCCCACGCCCGTCTCTCCCAGCAACAACACCGGGCTGCGTGGCGAGCCAGCGATGCGCTCCAGCATGGAGAGCACCCGCTTCATGCGCTCGGACACCGGTGAAACCAGCCGCCGGCGGCCGGACAGCTCCGCCTCGGCCGCCTCCAGCCGATCCTTCAGCCGGCCCGCGTCCACCGCTCTGCGCGCGCGCAGCACCAGGTCCGCCAGCTCCACCGGCTTCGCCAGATAGTCCGCCGCTCCCGCTCGCACGGCGTCCACCGCGCTGGCGATATCCCCGTGCGCCGTCACCATCACCACCGCCGCGCCCGGCGCCTGGGCCTTCACCTCCTGGAGGAAGGACAGCCCATCTCCATCCGGCAGCCTCCGGTCCAGCACCACCAGCTCTGGCGTGCTTCGTGCCAGCGCTCCACGGGCCTCGTGCAGTGAGCGCGCCAGCGTCACGGTGAAGCCCTCGCGCTGCAGTCCCGCCGCGGCGACGGAGGAGAAGGCTCGGTCATCATCGACGAAGAGGGCCGACAGGCTCATGGGTTCGGCTCCTGCAAGGGCAGACGCACCCGGAAGCGGCTGCCTTCGGGGGTTCGTTCGAAGGTAAGACTACCGCCTTGTTGCTCCACCGCCTGGCGCGTCATCGCCAACCCCAGGCCAATCCCCTTGGGTTTGGAGGTGACGAAGGGCTCGAACAGGCGCCCCTCCAGCTTCGCCGCCGGTCCGCCCGCGTTGTCCTCCACCTCCACCACCGCGGAGCCCTCCACCTCGCGCACCCGCACGTGCACGGTGGGTTGGCTCTGTTGGCCCAGATCCTTGGCGGCTACCGTGGCCTCCATGGCGTTGCGCACCAGGTTGTCCAACGCCGTGGTGAGCAGCAGCGGGTCGCAGGTGAGCAGCAGGCTCTCCGGTGCCTCCACCTCCACGCGAACCTCTTCCGCCTCCGGCAGCGTGCGCAGCCCCTCCACCACCTCGCGCGCCAGCCGGGCCAGATCTGTCGGGGTGCGCTGGGGCAGAGGGGGGCGGCCGAAGTGCAGCAGCGAGGTCGCCAGGTGCGCCAGCCGGTCGATCTGTCCGGAGAGGGTGCGAACCACCAGGGCCTGCTCGCCCTGGCCGGACAGAAGGCCCGTGGCCGCCTTCAGCCCGTTGAGAGAGTTCTTCACCTCGTGGGCGATGAGGCTCGCCGCTCCTCCGAGCGCCGCCATCTTCTCCTGCCTCGCGGTGCGCTCCTCCATGTCCAGGAAGAGGCCGTAGACGCGCCGCCAGTGGAAGGCGAACAGCACCAGCGTGCCCACCTGCAACAGGGCGATGACGAACAGCTGCATGAGGAAGCGCGAGTGGATGGAGGCGAGGAAGGTGCTCTCGTCCGCCGCGAGCACCAGCACCAGCTCCGTGCCCGGCACCGGCGTGGCCGACGCGTACACCTCGCGTCCCGAGACCGTCAGCGGCATGCTGCCATCCGCGAGCAGCTCGCGCACGGTGCGGGGGAAGTCCGGCGTGCTCGTCCAGGTCGGCGGAGTCTCTGGGAGGAACACGTCCCCTGCCCGGTTGAGCACCAGCAGCTCCAGGTGCTCGCCCACGGGCCGGCCGCCCGGCAGCGCCGACGAGGCATTGAGCAGCCCCGCCAGCACGCCCACCAGGTGCCCCCGCCGCTCTACGGGCACAGCCACCACGAAGCTGGAGGCTCCCGGCTCCAGCGCATCCACCACCGGCTCGCGCTTGGTGAGCACGTGCTGGAACCAGGGGCGCTCCCGGAAGGACTCGGCGGGCGTGGAGCGCGGCGGATCGCTCCAGCGCACCTGCCCCCGCTCATCCAGGAGCACCGCGCCGGTGTGGAACAGCCCCTGCGGGGTGGTGAGGTCCAGCATGTCCTCGGCGGCCAGGGCTTCGACTTCGAGGCGAGGCCCCAGATCCTTCGTCACCCGCCGCAGCTCCGTCTCCAGGGATTGGAGGTGGAGGCCGAGCGCGTCCGCGTACACGCGCGCTTCATGCACGACGCGGTGCTGGTTCCACGAGCGCACCTCCGCCACGTCACTGCGGTACGAGAGCAGGGGCCCAGCCACCGCCACCAGCCCGAGCAACACGAGCCCTCCCAACACGGAGCGGGCGAACTGCCGCTCCGCGTGGAGGAGCTCAGGCCGGGCAGAGGAGGGGCGCATACCAGCGAGGCGGCGGGCGCCTCATGCGCTGATCGGCCGGGACGGGATGAGCGCTGGGCCCGTGGCCACCGCGGAGTCGGATGCCTCCGCTTCGGCCATGGCCGTCTCCGCCGAGTGGTGGGCCTTGGCGCTCAGGGCCGTGGCCTCCGGGCTCAGCTCGCCCGCCAGGTACTTCCCCGAGAAGCACGCCGTGCAGAAGGTGCTGCGCTCCGGGTCTCCCAGCGCCTTGCCCAGGCCCTCCAGCGAGAGGTAGCCCAACGAGTCCGCCGTCACGTAGCGGGCAATCTCATCCGTCGTGTGGCTGGAGGCGATCAGCTCCTGCCGGCTCGGCGTGTCGATGCCGTAGTAGCAGGGCCAGCTCGTCGGAGGAGACGAGATGCGCAGGTGCACCTCCACCGCGCCGGCCGCCTTCAGCATCTTGACGATCTTCCGGCTCGTGGTGCCGCGGACGATGGAGTCGTCCACCACCACCACCCGCTTGCCCTTGAGCACCTGCCGCACCGCCGACAGCTTCAGCTTCACCCCGAAGTGCCGGATGGACTGCTGCGGCTCGATGAACGTGCGCCCCACGTAGTGGCTGCGGATGAGCCCCACGTCATACGGAATCCCGCTCACCTGCGAGAAGCCGATCGCCGCCGGCACTCCCGAGTCCGGCACGGCGATCACCAGGTCCGCTCCCGGCGCGGGCTGCTCGCGGGCCAGTTGCCGCCCCAGCTCCTTGCGCGACTCGTACACGCTGGTGCCGAACAGCACCGAGTCCGGCTTGGCGAAGTACACGTGCTCGAAGATGCAGCGGCCCAGCCGCGACGGCGCGAAGGGCTGCATCGTCCGCATGCCCTGCGCGTCGATGACCACCATCTCGCCGGCCTCGAGCTCGCGGATGTACTCCGCCTCGATCAAGTCCAGCGCCGTCGTCTCGCTGGCCAGCACGTAGCTGTTGCGCAGCCGTCCCAGCACCAGCGGCCGGAACCCGTAGGGGTCCCTCACCGCCACCATCTGGTTCTGCGTGAGGAAGAGCAGGCTGTAGGCGCCCTTCACCTTGCTCAGCGCCTCGATGACCTTCTTCTCGAAGGTGGGCTGCCGCGAGCGGGCGATGAAGTGGATGATGACCTCGGTGTCCGAGTCCGACTGGAAGATGGCTCCATCCGCCTCGAGCGAGGAGCGCAGCTCCCGGGCGTTCACCAGGTTGCCGTTGTGCGCGATGGCCAGATGCCCGCCCGCGTACTCCACGGACAGCGGCTGGGCGTTCTTCAGCTGGCTCACTCCCGCCGTCGAGTAGCGCACGTGGCCGATCGCCGAGGTGCCCGGCAGCTTCTCGATGACGGGCGCGGTGAAGATGTCCGCCACCAGCCCCATGGCCCGGAAGGTTCGCAGGTGGTTGCCGTCCGCGGCGACGATGCCGGCGGACTCCTGCCCGCGGTGCTGCAGCGCGTGCAGCCCCAGGTAGGTCAGGTTGGAAGCCTCAGGATGGCCGGTGATTCCGAAGATGCCGCACATGGTGGCGCCTTATCCCCTTTTCAAGCGCTCAGCGGAACTGGAACCCGTGCTCCTCTGCCTGGTATTCCACCCGTCGCCAGGGTCGGGCCGTGTGGGCAGGGGCCTGCTTTCAGCAGGCAGGCGGGCAGGAGATGGCCTGGAGTCCACTCCCCGACAGCGAGTCCCCATGCCTCTGGCATGAACAGCTAGGCTGGATTCCTTATGGCGATGCGACGGCGCTCCTGGCGCTCCCTGCTCCCTTTCGCACTCCTCACCGCGGGGGCGGCCTATGCGCTGGCTTCGTGGAACTGGTGTGGCCGCTGGGACGAGAGCGCCCCCGTGCTGCGCGGTCAGGTGAAGGCCGAAGGCCCGCTCCGGGCCGGTGCCGCGAAGGTGGACCTGGTGCCTCCCTTCCCCATCGTCGTCGCAGGGTACCCGCCTCCGCGCCCCGAGGCCTCTCAGGCCAACCCGCCGCTCCATGCCCGCGCCGTCGTCCTGCAGGCCGGAGAGGCCCGCGTGGGCATCGTCTCCCTGGAGTTGATGTTCGTCACGGCTCCCATGGTGGAGCAGATCCGCTCGCGAGCCTCGGACCTGGGGCTCCACGGCGTCCTCGTGTTCGCCTCGCATACGCACTCGTCCTTCGGCGGCTATGACGCGCGGCTCGTGTCCGAGATCGGAGGCACCGGGCGCTACCGCGAGGACTCCGTGGGCGTCATCGTCTCCGCGGCCAGTGAGGCCCTCCATCAGGCCGCGGCTCGGCTCGGCGATGTGTCGCTGGAGGTGGGCGAGGCGGCCGAGCCCGGCTTTGTCTTCTCTCGCTCCGGCGGGGAGACACCGGATGGCAAGCTCACCCGGATCGTCCTCCGAGGCGCCTCGGCCCCTGTCGCGGAGCTGCTCGTCTTCGCCGCGCACCCCGCACTGATTCCCCGGCAGCGGGAGTACGTGGATCCCGACTACCCCGGACGCCTCAGCGAGCTGCGCGAGGCCCAGGGCGGCGTGGTGCTCGTCCTCCAGGGTGCGGTGGGCAATGCCTCCGTTGCCTTCAACGAAGGGCAGGGCGTGGAGCGTGCCTCGGGCTTCGCCCAGGCGCTGTCGGGCCTGGCGGACAAGACGGCGCCCGCGGCCGCTCCGAACCCGGTACGGCTCGCGCTGGCCCGCGCGGAGGTGGCGCTGCCTCGGCCGGATGCCTCGCGGCTCGTGCCCGCGCTCACCCGGGCCGCGGGGGACAACTTCTTGTGCAACTCGGCCGCGCGCACCGCCGAAGTGAGTGCGCTCACGCTCGGACCCGTGGAGCTGATCACCCTTCCCGGCGAGCCCACCACGGGCGCGGGGCTGTTGCTGGCCCAGCGCACCGGCGCCACGCGGGTGCTCGGCCTTGCCGCGGACTACCTGGGCTACGTGGAAACTCCCGAGCTCGTCAACCAGGGCGCCGGCGAGTCCAAACGCCAGTACTACGGGCCTGTATTGCTGGAGCGTCTCAGTGGTGCGGCCCAGCTCGCCTCCGAGGCCGCGGGCTTCAGCCGCGATACTTCCAAGGACTGAGCCCGTAAAAGAGCAGCCTCACCACAACCCAACTGTCTTCACCGTGTCGCTCGGAGGCGGGGCCCTCATCCCACCTGTTCGAGAAACCGTTGAAGTGCTGCAATGGAGAGAGAGAACGGAAGCAACCGCTGTTGCGTCGACGCCTTCAGGGGGGGCATCCATGCGCATGAGCGTGCCGAATCATCTGGGAATCGAGGTCACCGGGAGGGTCATCCCCGCGGCGCTCGAGGCATTTGGGGAGTTCACGGTGCTGGCCGGGCAGATGTTGATGGCCAACGGAGTCGGCCGGCCTGACAAGAACGGGTTCATCCGGGTGGACACCGAAGGCTGGTACCCGCTCGATGGCTATCTGAAGACGTACAAGGAAGTGGAGCAGCAGCTGGGCTCGCGCATGGTCCGCAAGCTGGGCGCGACCAAGGCGCGCTATGCGCTGTTCCCACCCACGCTGGTGGATATCACCACGGCGATGGGTTCCATGGACGTCAGCTTCCACATGAACCACCGGCAGCACGGGCGAGTCATGTTCGATGCGGTGACGGGCGTGATGCTGGAGGGCATCGGCCACTACCACTGCCAGTACACCACCGGGCAGCGGCGCATTTACATGCGGTGTGACAGCCCGTACCCCTGCGCGTTCGACGAGGGCTTCCTCGAGGCGACGGCCCGGCGCTTCGTGCCGACCGCCATCCTCGAGCACGACACTCCCAGCTCCTGCCGGAACAAGGGCGCCACGAGCTGCAGCTACATCGTCTCGTGGTAGCGCCCCGGAGCCGGGGCGGAGGCCTCAGAGGTCGTCGAACTCCGAGTCCTCCTCGCGCTTCTTGAAGAGCAGCGCGGTGCGGCCCAGCAGCTGGACGAGCTCCGAGCTGGTGCCCTCGGCCATCTTCTCGGCGGCCTCGTGGCGGTCCTCGGGGCCCTCGTTGACCTTCACCTTGATGAGCTCGTGATCGTTGAGCGCCTGTGTCACGGCGCTCAGGACACCCTCGGTCACGCCGGACTGGCCGACGATGACCACGGGCTCCATGTGGTGGCCCATCGCGCGCAGGGCTCGGCGCTGTTTCCCGGTAAGCGGCACATCTCCTCCTCTAGAGTGGTGGGGGCGCCTCCCGGCGGCCCCTGGGAGGGCGCACCCTACTTCTTCTGGGTCGCAATGCGGATCTCTCGCTGCGCCTCGATGTGGTCTGGCTGAATCTCCACGGTCCGCTTGAAGTGCTTCTGGGCGCCGGAGTTGTCACCCAGCGTCTTGGCGATGACACCCAGGAAGTAGTGGGCGGCGGCGCAGCGCTCGTTCTTCTTGATGGCGCCGTGGATTTCCCGGAAGGCCTCGGCCTGGGCGACCTTCTTGTCCGTGGCGGCGCAGAAGCGGGCGTAGCCTCGCCAGGCCTGGAACTCGGCCTCCGCTCCGTTGAGCTGGATGGCTTCGTCGAAGATCTTCACGGCCTCGGCGTACTTGCGCGCCTTCATGAAGACGATGCCCCGCTTGAAGCGCTCCTCCGCCTGGAGGATGGCCACCACGTCCACCTCTTGGCTGCCCTCCTCTCCGGCGCTGAGCTGCTCGATGTACTCCTTGCGGGCGTTCTCGTCCGTGAGCGTCCGGTAGGCGTCGCCGATGTAGCCGAAGATCTCGGCCTTGAGCTTCTCCAGCTCCGGAGGCGCGCCGGGCGGCAGCGTGTCCGGGTGGTACTGCCTGGCCGCCTTGAAGTAGGCGACCTTCACCGCGCCGGCGTCCGATTGCTCGGTGAGGCCCAGGCGCTCGAAGTGGTTCTGCGCCTTCATTGCCGCGGCGGTCTGCCGGAGCACGGGGATTTCATCCGCGCTGGAGCCGCTCGCGGGGGCGGCTGCCGGGTGGGTACCCGAGGCTGGGGAGGCGGGAGCCGCGGGTTTGGCGGCAGGTGCTCCGGGGGCTGGAGCCGCGGCCGCTGAGGCGGGCTTGGGTGCTGCGGCGGCCGGAGCCGGATTGGGAGCGGCGGGCCTGGCGGCTGCGGCGGTGGGATCGGGGTTGGGCGCGGCAGGCCTGGCGGCTGCGGCGGCTGGGGCCGGGTTGGGAGCCGCGGGTCTGGGCGCGGCGGCAGCGGCGGGAGCGGGGTTGGGGGCGGCGGGCCTGGCGGCAGCAGCGGCGGGAGCGGGGTTGGGCGCGGCAGGCCTGGGCGCGGCGGCAGCCGGAGCCGGGTTGGGTGCGGCGGGATTGGGCGCCGCGGCTGGAGCGGGGTTGGGAGCTGCGGGCCTGGGAGCTGCGGCAGCAGCCGGAGCCGGGTTGGGCGCGGCGGCCCTGGGCGGCTCGGGAGCTCGCTGGGCGACGGCGGCGAAGGAGACGGCCTCGAGCTCCTTCAGGAGGAACGCGAGCCGCAGGATGTGCTCATGGTCCTGCGGGAAATCGGTGAGCAGTTGCGCGAGGGATCGCACCCCGTCGACGACGGTGAGCACGCGCACCTCTTGAGGGGTGAGGCGCAGGTCACTCGTGGCGACGACGCCCTCGGACTTCATGATGGGCAGGTTCAGCACGGCCTGCAGGCGCCGCTTGAGATCCGCCGTGGGGAGGCGGCGGACCTGATCGGTCAGCACCGCCCACTTGCTGCCGAGCGGCATGGCCTTCGCGGCTGGGAGATCCCGGGCCTCGTAGGTGAAGGTGCCGGACTCCGCGCGCAGCCCCTTGACGAGGATGGAGACCGCGCGCTGGGAGAGGTGGTTGAAGGCGGTGGCCGGCTGCAGCAGCCCCAGGCCGAACAGGGCCGCGACCACCTCGCCTCCGAAGCGGTCTCGAGCGGCCTCGGCCTGCTGGAACTGCTCGGGGGTGAGCAGCCGCGCCTGGGTGAGCATCGTGCCGAGAGCATCCTCGGGGTGCGACGAGTCGATGAACTCGGGGCTGCCCTTGCGGAAGTGGATCTGGATGGCGCGGTCGCTCAGGGTCAGGGTGAGCAGTCCCGTGAGGCTGCCCGCGGCGATCCGGCCATAGAGGGCCACGGGGGAGAGCTGGGCGAGCGAGCCCTGCGCGGGAGGAGCCGGGGGCGCGGCCACCGCGGCGAAGGTACCCGAGGGGCTGGCCACCGAAGGAGGCCTCGCCGCACCCGAGGCGGGCGCGGCGCTCGCGGGAGCGGCCACCGTGGCGAAGTTCCCGGAGGGAGCCCCGGCCGGCTGCGGTCTCTGCGCGGCACCCTGGGGAGCCGCAGCGGGGGCGGGCGGTGCGAGCGGACTTCCCCCGGAGGGAGCCCCTGCGGGCCCGGGACGAGCTCCTGGAGCGGCCCCTGGAGCGGCCCCTGGAGCGGCCCCTGGAGCGGCTCCTGGAGCGGCCCCGGGGGCGACAGGGCGGAAGGTTCCCGAGGGGTTCGCGGGGGTTGCGCCAGGAGGTGCCGCGGCCGGACGAGCCCCAGGAGCAACTCCGGGAACAGCGCCAGGAACAGCTCCTGGAGCAGCCCCAGGAGCGACAGGGCGGAAGGTTCCCGAGGGACTGCCAGGCGTTGCACCGGGGGGAGCCGCGGCGGGACGGGCTCCGGGGGCGCCAGGGGGAGCGCCCGGAACAGGCCCCGGTCTGGGTGCACCGGGCTGGCCTACGGCAGGCATTCCCGTCATGGACGCCGGGCCTCGCGCCACGGCCCCTGGACCGGCTGCAGGCGCTGCTCCGGGGGCGGGTCTGGGCGCGGCGGCCTGGGCGATGGCTCCCGGGCCCGCCATGGGGGTGGCACCCGGGACCGCCGGAGCCGGAGCCACAGGCGGAGCGGCGGCTTTGGGCCCGAGCATTTCGGGGGGCAACTCGGGCCGGGTGAGCTGAACGGTCTCACCGGGGGCAATGACATCTCCCCACTGTTCGCGAGGGAAGGCATCGCGGATGTGCGGGAAGCGTCCCGGGAAGGCAAAGCGGAGCCCGTCCTCGGACACCTGGAGCCGGCCCTGGATGACGCCATTGTCGATGAGCAGCTCAATGGTCGACAGCGTCAGCGGACCCCAGATGGTGCCCTGTTCGTTGCGGACGAAGTACTGCCGGACCTCACCCTCCGCCATGCGCAGTCACGCTCCTTGGAATGTCGAACCCTACCGCCACCAGCGAGCCGAACCAAGCAAGCGGGCACGGGCACAGCTCAGGGCGCGACAGCAAGCAGTTTCTCAGAGGCCCCTTGATGGGCAGGCTGGCCCGGTTCAGCCTTCACGGACACGGTTGGCCAGAGCCGCATGCCGCGGCGCCATGCGTCAGCGCCGGTGGCGCTCGGCGACGCGGTAGAGCTGGGTGAGGGAGAAGTCCAGCAACGCCTGCCGCGAACGCAGGTACTTGAAGGCGCGCACAAATGGCAGCCACACCCGTGAGCCTACGCGCACTTGAGTTTCCTCCAGCTTCTTGCGAGGAATCCACTGGCCATCCAGGTGGCGTACCAGCACCTCGCCCAGGTAGGCGCCCACGCTGGGCACCGCGCGCTGGTCGATGAGCTGGCGCTCGAAGATGCGGGGGAAGTCCTCCCACCAGAGGTGGAAGTCCAGGTCGGTGAGGGACTCGGGGCTGAGCTTGAAGAGAGAGGGCACTTCGGTGTGGCGCATGGCCACCATGTACTCCGCCAGCAGCGAGTAGTGCTCCAGGGTGGCCTTCACGTCCGGCACGTCCGAGGGCAAGGCGGCGTGTACCGGCAGCCACTCCTCGGGCTCAGGGGGCGGGTGGGCATTGAGCTCGGCCACCTGCCGCTGGCGCATGGCCACGCTCCTCCGAGCCACCAGGCGCGAGAACAGGTCGGCCACCTCCGGAGGGAAGCGCGGCTCGACGGGGACGAGGGCGGCGTTGCGCTCGTGCAGCGAGCCCAGCACGGTGTCGTAGACGAGCTCCGGGCGCAGGTGGAGCAGGGCGCGGGCCTGGGCCTGGCGGGCCTCTTCGCGGGTGAAGCCGGCGGCGGTGGGCCAGGTCACCAGGAGCACCGAGCCGTTGGGGAGCTCCTCCACCCGGTGGGCCGGGGTGGACAGCATGCGCTCTCGCCCCAGCTTCTCTACCAGGTGGGGCCCGAAGACGTTCAACCAGCACACGTCGTAGATTCCCGGAGAACTGGAGAACGGGCGTTCTGCCGATCGGTTGCAGGACGGAGCGCTCGGCGCGACGCGCGGGCATCGGGCGCGTGGGTGGGCAGGTGAACGGGGCGAGGGTGCAGCACATCACTTGCCGCGCCCCTTCTTCCCGCGGGTCTGGGCAGGCTTCTTGAGCTGCTTCGCTGTCGCCTCGAAGGCGGCGTCGATCATGCGCGGTTTCGCGTCCTGGAGCGCCTGGTAGCGCTCGTACTCGCGCTCGGCCTTCGCCTTCGCGACTTCTGCCGAGATTGTCCCCGCGTGATCGAGCAGCTTGCGGCCGGACGCCTTGAGGAACTCGTCGAGCTTGTCGACCCAGTCGCGCATCGTCATCGGCTTCCGCTCGAGCGCCTGCAGCTCGGCGAACTCGATGTAGAGGTTCACGATGCGATGGAGGACCTGCAGCTCGGGCTCGGTCAGGTAATTCTTCGCGATCGCGGCGTCGGCCTTGCGGACCACGCCTCCCGGCCGCGTCGTTTGCAGGCCCATGAAGGGCTTCTCGCCGTCGGCGCGCTCGTGGACGATCTCGGCGGCCGTGTGCCCGTGCGCGGCCCAGTGCATCTTGTTCTGCACCGTCGCAAAGAACTGCTGCGAGAGGTCGATGTCGGCCTGATAGTCGACGCTCGTCGCGTAGATGTCGAGGACCTTCTGGTAGAAGCGCCGCTCGGACGCGCGGATGTCGCGAATCCGCTCGAGCAGCTCGTCGAAGTAGTCGGTGTGGCCTGGACCGGGCGGGTTCTTCAGCCGCTCGTCGTCCATCGTGAAGCCCTTGACCAGGTACTCCGACAGGCGAGCGTTGGCCCACTTGCGGAACTGAGTGCCGCGATGACTGCGGACGCGGAAGCCGACGGCGAGGATCGCCTCGAGGTTGTAGTGCTCGATCTCGCGCGCGACGGTGCGCTGCCCCTCGGTTCGAACTATTCGATGGCGTCGAATAGTTGCCTCCGGCGCCAGCTCCCCCTCGGCGAAAATCTCCTTCAGGTGGTGGTTCACCGTCCCGACGCCGATGTCGAAGAGCTGGGCCATGAGCGCCTGCGTGAGCCAGAGCGACTCGTCCTCGAAGCGGCACTCGATGCGCGCGCGCCCGTCCTCGGTTTGGTAGAGGATCAGCTCGCCCTTGGGCGTGACCTCGGTCGACTTCGTCACGGTCGTCTCCCAGCGTCGTGCTTCTTCACGAGGTACGTGACGACCGCAGCGCAGACTGTCGTGACCAGCTCGGCCTCCTCGGCCGACGGCTCTCGGCCCTCCTGAAGGTGTCTGCCGACCTCGGAGGCGTAGCCCCACGCCTTCTCGACTGCCGCATCCAAGGGACGTGGGATCGAGAGCGTGGCTCCGTGACTCTTCAGGAGCGCGCCGAGGGTTTGCTTGGGGTCGCCGCTGATGTCGCGAGCGACGCACTCAAGGGCTGCCATCGAGTGCTGGATCGCACCGGTTCGATCGGGCGCCGGTCGGCGCGACAGGTCGCTCAGTGCCTCGGCGACCTCGTTCTGCGCAGTGCTCCGGTTCGACTGCTGCAGTACATGCCAGGCTGACGCGACGGTCTGCTCGAACGGCTGGTCGCCTCGGTAGATGATCTGCCCACGCTCCATTTTCCAGCCGATGCCCTGCTCGTAGAGGACCTCGTTGAGCTTGCTCTCGAACTCGGTCGCGCTGCCGTTGGGCGCGCCGAATCCACGCTTCGACGCTGCAGCCTCAGCGTAGAACGCCTCCGCGATGTCGTAGACGCGGAACCACTTGCAGGTCGTGATCAGGTCCTCCACCTCGCCCGCGACGTTCGGGTACTCGGACCAGTTGCTCCGGTCTGGCATCACGCGGAGCACGCGGCAGATCAGCGCTCGCTGTGCGGACGGCGTGCCGAAGCCCTCCTCGGCGGCGATCTGCACGACCGCGTGCCGCAGAGCATCGGGTGCGTCCTCGCGCACCGTGATCGGCGCGGCTTGGCCGGAATAGCCGTGGCGTCGGCTGAACGAGGTCACTCGGCGGCTCCTTCCCCAGCGCGCGGCCAGTCGTCGGGCACGAGCTTCTTCCCGCCGCGCCAGCGCTCGACGATGGAGTCGCGGTACCAGTCCTCGTTGATGTCGGCGTGCTCAATGAGGATCACCTGCAGGCCAGGGGCGACGGCTTCGACTGCTTCGAAGATCAGTCGGAACATCTGGAGCACTCTATGCCGATCGTCATCAGGCACGAGGCCCATCGAACCATCGACGTCCTTGTCGGCCGGGAAGTAAACCTGCGACGGCTGGTCGAAGAAGATGAAGTTCGGCACGGGCCGCTTCCTCTGCACGAACCACTGGTGCAGAGCCAGATGGGCGATCAGGTGGAAGCCAACGCCGTTCTCTCCGCTGCCAATGCGGCTCATCGGAACAGCGCCATCGAGCGTGTCGGCGACGAGCGTGAGCTTCTTCAGGTCGAGGCGCATCGGTGACACCGAGTGCTCCAGCCCAAGGCGCCTCGCCCACTCGGTGAGCTTCTCGGAGAGACGAGATGCGATCGACGCAAGCTGCTCTTGGACTCGCTCATCGCTGAGCTCTTCCTCCAGTTGCTTGCTCTTCGCGGTGAGCGACTCCACCTGCGCCTCGAGCTCCTTCGTGTCGGGCACATCAGGCATGCTCTCGAGGTACAAGCTGACGCGGCCGAGGACGTGGGCCTTGCGCGCCGAGTCCGCCTGCGCCTCCGACAGCGCCGCGTTCGCAGTGCGTACTGCCTCCATCTGCGTCCGATTGCGAGTCAGCTCCTGCTGAACCTTCTGCAGACGGCTCTCGAGTTCGCCGATGGCCGCCTCGATGTGCGGTTCGACTCGCGCGACCGAAACCATCTTGCTGGCCACATCTGTAAGGGCACCTTGCAACGCTGCCAAAGGCGGCGGTGCACGTTGCTGCGGAAGCTCCTGGGCACACAGCGGGCACGAGTGTCCCGGCTCGTTCCCGTCGAAGATGCCGATCGTCGTCAGGCGCGCCCGCTGCTCCTTGGCCTCGTGTGAGAACCCCTTCTCGTCCTTGGAGAATGCGCGCGCCGCGTCGATGTCGGCGCGAATGCGACGCTGGTTCTGGAGCAGCTCCGCACGCTCGTTCGAGAGGCGCGTGAACTCACCTCCATCGGGCAGTTTGACGTCGACGGCTGTAAGGGGCGTCTGAAGCACAACGCGGAGCGCCGCTACCGCGTCCTCCCATGTCGTGGTGACGGCGTTCGATAGGCCCGTGTCGCGAGCTTGCGCGAGGAGCGCATCTGCCTTTGTCGCGCCATCTCCGCGTAGCGATTTGATCTCTGCAAGCCGACGTTCGAGGGCGCGCAGCTGCTCGCGGAGACGACGAAGCTCGCCTTGCCTCCGCACGTGGTCGTCGTCGACCGCACCGAGCAGGAACGGGAGCGTGTCCTTCAACGCCATCGCGAACCAGTGATCTGTCGTCCCGTGAAAGAGGTGCTTCTTGCTGGTGATCTCGTCTTGTTGCTGCAGGCACAGCGCCAGCGCGTGCCGCACCGTCGCGGACAGCGCCGCGCGCTTCTGGCCTGCGGGAGGCTCGTGGAGGTTGTCCCGGATACCAACCCACGACGTGAGCGTGGTCGTCGCGCCCTTCAGGTTCGTCGTGGCCCTCAGGTCCTTTGCCTCGGGCACCGAAACGGTACGCGCGGTCGCGATGAAGTACTCATCGCTCGTCTGGGCCTTCGGTGCCGGGCAGCGTCGTGCAACGAAAGCCTGCCCCGACGCGAGCTGAAGTCGGAGGCCATACCAAGACACGTGGAGACGAAGCGGACCGTGGGCAATGTGGCACTCACTGCTGCCGAAGCAGTAGTCGATGATGTCGCTGATGGCCGACTTGCCGGTCTGCGAAGCACCCGTGATGACGTTGACTTTGCCGGGCTTCAGCGAGAGCACGCGCTTGCGGCCGTCATGGCTGTAGAGGACGATGTCGAGGATCTGGACGCTCACGGTTGCACCCCCAGCAGCGCCATTACGGTTTCCGGGCCGCCGGCTTTCTCGAGCCATCTCCCGAGAAACTCGGCGCGCTTGGCGCATTCGCGGACTTCGTCGCTCGTCGTCTTGAGCGCCGCGTTCACGCGCTTCTTCATCTCGTTGTGCGCGCGGACCCCATCCTGCGAGATCGAGAGCAGCCCGTGCGAGCCGCCGAAGACGAGCGCCTCGCGCGTGAAGAGACGCAACATGGCTGCTCGTTCCCCGAGCCGCGTACGAACGAGCGGATGCTCCGAAAGCCACGTCGGCAGTGAGGTCGTGATGGCACGCGGCAGACTCTCCCGCGTCTCGAGGTGCAGTACGAACGGGAGCACGAGGAACGACACCTCGATGGCCATCGGCGTCTTCCGCTCAGAGGCATAGCCCTGCGCCGCGTGCCACAGCAGCGTCGCGCAGAACCCAGGGTTCAGCAGGTTCCGCTCTTCGATTGAGCGCTCGTGCCAGGGAGTCATTCGTCCTTCCCATCCGCATCCGCGTCACCAGGAGGGACGCTGCCGCTCGGGTTGAGAAGCTCGGCGAGCCGATCATGAAAGTCAGGGTGCCACCCGATGCGCGGAGGCTTCTCGTCCGCCAGCATGTGGAAGGAGCCGCGAACGACGAACGGCTCGGTGACGCCAGGTCGAATCGCGATGGTGGTACGCTCGGCCCAGGTGAGAATCGAGCGCGCCGCCTTCCGCTTTTCGGTCTCGGCGGCGGTGGCCTCGATCTCGTCCTTGGCGGCTTCGAAGACCAGATCCCACTCTTCGACAAGCTTCCCTTCGTATCGGGAAAGATCGCCGATGAGCAGCAGTTCCTCGCGGAGCCAACGCGAACGTTGAGCCCCAGCGCGATAGAAGTCTCGGATGGCGGCGGCGACGCGTCCTTTGCCTGCCTCGATCAGCCGGAGCTGGTGGACGAACTGATAGTTCTCGTGCGCCGCGTGGGTCGCGTCATCGAGCGTGAATTTGAGGATGTCGTCGTCGATCGGGAGGTTGTCCTGCTTGAACTGTTCTCGCAGCTCGGCCATCTCGGCTTCGATCTCGACGCTGAGAATTCCTGCTGGCTGCGGGCTCGCTGAGAGCTGCTTGATGACACGGCGGAGCCACCAGCCCTCAAGGCGCTGAAGGAATGCGTCGTGGTGCTTGGGGTCGGCTGTCCAGAACACTTCGGCCTTCAGGTCGTTGTCGATGGTCAGAACGCCCGAGGCCTGGTCGAGCACGATGACGTGATCGAGGATCGTGCGGCGTGCGGTTGCCGACACCGCGTTGAATGCGGTGAACGCGGGAACGAGTGCTTGATTCTGCGAACTCGACGGAACGGCCTCGAGCAGCGTCTGCGCACGCGCGATGTCACGCCCCTCACGTCGAAGGTACGATGCCGCACTTCCTGCGGGGGCTGCTGCCGTTGTGAGGAGATACAGGCTCGTCCCTGCGGGAATCCGGCCGTTGGCGTGGCCCTCGAACCAGACGCGCAGCGACTTCCAGAGATCGCCGCTCATGTCGCTGAGCGAGGCCTCGCGCGTCCGGTGGTGCTTGGTCTGCAGAAGCTCCTCGGCAGTGCCGCCCTTGGCTTCGAACGTCACGTCGTCGAGGGTCTCGAGCGAGACGACGAACTCCCCCTGCTTGATGCGGGATAGCGACCAGAGAAGCGCGACGCGCATCTGGTACAGGTACCCGAGCGCCGAGTCGGCAGCGGAGAACGCGGTGGTCATCAATGGCCGCCCACCGCAGTCTTCGTGGTAGAGCCGTAGTGGGTCACGGGCGGGCGGCAGCTTATCTTCGTTGCTCCCCTCGTGAACGCCTCGTCGGTCGACGCGCCATTCTCCTCGGCCGGCGATGCCGCTTCTGACTTCGCTGCAATCGTAGGCCTAGCCATTCTTGCGCCCCTCTCGCGATTGGTTCGAGACCGACCAGCGGCATCTTCCAGTGACGAAAGCATCCATCCGGACGAGTACGCGATGCGCTGGCCGAGCCGCATCATAAGAAAGGCCACACGCCGCATCATCGGCACGCCAGCCGAACTGTAGACCCGATCTGTCGCCTGCAAGTCCCGCAATAGGTTTCGGGGCGTCAAGGGCATCGGTGCCAGTTCATCGACCCATGACAAGACGGACTCCTCGGCCATACCTGAAGAAGGTTCGTAAAAAGTCGATGGCAATCTCCCGGTAGTGATGGCGAACAACCGCCTCGGCACAGCACGTGAGAGCATGGCCTGCACGCGTGATGGCAAATGAGAGGCCGGGGTCCTCTCCACCCAGCTTGGTCACCGCCTCGTCGAACCCACCGACGGCGAGGAATCCCGAGCGCCGAAAGATGCAGTTGGCGGTTACGAGGTACTTGCACGAGGGCGGCGGGTCCAGAATCCCGTGAATCGTCATGTAGTCGGCGACGAGTCCGGGAGAGGCAGGCAACACTCGGCCACCGATGCCGGCAACGTTTGGTTTCGCCCTCTGTGCCTCGTTCACCAAAGCCCTTAACCATCCGGACTCTGGCTCACAGTCATCGTCAGTGAAGGCAATCCACTCACCGCGCGCAAGCTCAACACCCCGTTTCCGCGCGCGGGCTGGACCAGCGTTTCGAGCCACGCGCTCTACGCGTAAGCAAAACGGAAGGCGTCTCTGTTGCCACGCTCGAAGCAGGTCCTGGGTTGAATCTGAGGAAGCGTCATCAATGACGACGACGTCCGAAGGTGGATGGAGCTGGGCAACCAGTGCTCGAAGACAGCGATCAACCAGTTTGGCGCGGTTGTGCGTAGGCACTACGACGGACACCGCGACCGGCCGTAGCTCAGTTCCACCCATGGTCCCCTCCCAACCCAACTTATACCGTCCCTCAATTCGAGCATCAACGAAGGGGCATCGGCTCCGCGGGAGAACCTGTGGGCGGCACTGGGAACTCTCCTCCGCCTGGAGAATGGGTCCGAGGGAGATGCAGGCGAACGCATCCGCCCTGTGCTCGATAGCGAGCAGCGCGCGCGGTCGATGACCTATGGGCGTGACTGCGAGTCGAGCGCCGAGTGCGAGCCACCGCTCGGCTGCGTGTGGGCCGCCCGGTACAATCGCTCGTACTGCACCGACAGTCAGTGCACCACGGATGCGCAGTGCTCGGAAGGCCAGGTTTGCCGCAAACTCGCCACGGAAGAGCACGGGCAGTTCGTGCGCGTCTGCACCCCTGTGGGCGTTCGGCAGGAAGGCGAGAACTGTAACGACATCCCGTCAGACCAGAAGAGTGCCTGTGCCGCGGGACTGGTATGTGCGGGAAAGGATGGATGGTGTGCCCGCCCCTGTCAGCCAGGCGCTCCGGTGCAGTGTCCCAATGGCTTCTTCTGCGCGGACACCACGCCCGAGCCCGCGTGTCTGCCCACCTGCGAGAAGCGAGGGTGCCCTGAAGGTCAGCAGTGTCTTCGGTTCGAGGAGGGCTCCTCGCAATGCGAGCACGTGTATGGCGACAACTGCCAGCAGACCTCCTGCCCCGAGGGCCAGGAATGCCACATGCTCCCGGCCCCGTCTCAGCCCGGCAAGGCGTGGCTCTGGTGTGTCGAGTTGTGTCGCAAGGATTCGCCTCGTTGCTCCGCCGGGAAGGTCTGCGATGGTTGGAAGTGCATCCCTGCTTGCGATCCCCAGGGCCCTGCCATCTGCGCCGAGGGGTTTCGGTGCCGACAGCAGGAGCCGGACTCGCTCTTGGGATGTCGCCCGGATTGGTAGTGGAGTCAGTGAGCCGTTGAGCCCGGTGCTGGAGGGAAGACCACACCCTCCACCGTGACGCTGCGCGCGCCCCCCGCCTCCCATAGCTTGAGGGTGTAGCTGCCTTGAGCTTCCGTTGTGGAGGCCTCGGCTTCCACCACCACGCTCTGTAACCATCCCAACGCGATCGGTGCGGCCTGCCAGGGCGGGAGCACCGGCAGCTCGCGCCCGTGCGCATCCACCAGCGTGGCGCCCTCTGCAACCCAGGGCGGCTCTCCGGAGAGGAGTTGCAGCCTCAATTCCACCGCGACCCGGGTACTCGATCGGTAGCTCCACACCCGCGCTGGCTTCAGCGCGCTGCCCTTGCGCACGGTATAGCGGCGCGGAGGAAGAGAGAGGTTCTCGGAGGAGATACCGCCCAGGTCCCCACCCATGAGTCCCGCACTCACCAGGCCTCGCAGCCCCTCGGGCTTGTCCTGGAAGTCCCGCAGTTGGGCGTTCTCCTCCTGGCACTGCCGCACCTGCTCCTTCTGCTCGGCCACCTCGCGCTGGTAGGACTCTACCGTGCGCGGTTTGCGTTGCACCTCCACCTGCCGCGCCGCGCGGGCTGGATGCACGTAGAGCAGCACCGTGACCATGGCTGGCGCCGCCCCGTCCCCGAAGCGCACTGTCAGCTTGCGCCACTCGCCGGGCAGCAGGCGTGCCGAGGGCACCAGTGTCACCACTCCGGGCCCTTGTGCCAGCCGAAGCTCTTGCTCGGTGGCCTGCACCTCCACCGCTCCGGGCGCCAGCGGCGTGTCGAAGAGCAAAGTGGTGGCCGTGTCCGGGCCGAGGCAGAGCACAGGCGGCGTGCTCGGTTCCGCGGAGAGCACCAGGGGTTGGGGCGCGGCTTCACAGTCCGGCGGACTGGGAGCAGCCTCCACCCCGGGCGTGGCGGCGAGCACGGCAGACAACAGCGGCAGAGCGGCGAGCACGGCGAGGTGACCTCCTAGGGTGGCAGGCGGCAACGTGTCCTGCCACGTCGCCTCTACCACGCCTCAGCTCCCCGCCACGCCTGCCCTGCTCGCGCGGCCTCACTTGAACTCGCGCACCGCCTTCACGCCGACGGTGGACTCGATTTCGCCCTCATCCGTCCGTGGCTGGTTTGACTCCAGGCAGACCGGGTACGTCTTGCCGTCCATGGTGGCCTGCACCCAGTGCCCATATGCCCGCTTCTCCGAGAGGATGATCCGCCCCGCGAGCAGGAAATTCGGCGGCTCGAGCTGCCCGAGGGCATCGCCCATGCGCAGCGTCGTCCACCCCTCCTTGATGGGCACGGGCCCCACAGGTCCCTTGTGCCAGGTGAAGATCCCATCCGCTCGTTTGCCGATGCGGATGCCCAGCTGCTCCATGGCTTGGAGCGAGCCCGGCGGGCACGGCTCGGCCGTCACCGGGGGGGGACGTACTTCCGCGCCAGGCCCGGTGCAGGCGGGGGCGGTGCAGGTGATGAGCAGGGCCGCCGCCTTCTTCGCGGCCCCCAGGCGCTTGGGTTGCTTCTGCTGCTCAGTCTTCACGGAAGCCTCAGGCTCTTGAGCCGTGGCGCCAGCGGCCACGGGCGCGGTGGGAGTCCCCTCGGTTTCGAGAGGAACCGTGCGCTCAGCTTCCGGTGGTTTCAGAGGGGGCGCTACTTTCCCATCGCTCTCCCAGGTAGGCAGGCTCCCATCCAACCTGAACTGGAACTCCGGGGTTGCAGACACCTCGGCTATGGTGCTCTGGGTGGAGGGCTCCAGGGCCGCTCTGTGCCTCTGTGAAGCGAGCCACGCGGCGAGCCCACCCAGCATGAGGAGCACGCCCACTGTCGCCACTCCCGCCGCACGATGCCGCCATGGCAAGGCCCGGCGAGCCGGAGGCTGAATGGAGGCCACTGGCAACTCCGGAGCAGAGGCTACCTCCGGCACAGGTGCGGCAATGGGAGCAGCGGGACCACCGTCCGGTGCTGGGAGTTGCTGCGGCACAGCCACGCTGCCCGGCTCTGGCGCCTCCGGACGGGCCGGGCGCTTGCCTCGCCGGGGCCTGGAAGGCACCCTCGCCCATTCCTCCTCCTCGTCCACGTCCCCCTCTGCCGCTGGGGGGAGGAGAGGCTCGACGTGAGGCTCGCACAACGGCTCTTCCCACTCCGAGCCCTGCCGCGCGAGCAACTCGTCCACGCCCCGCTCCAACCCCGCCGCGTCCGGCCTGGCTTCGGGCTGCTTTGCCAACAACTTCAGGCACAGCTCACCCAGCTCTCGCGGTACCCGCGGGTTGCGCTCGTGCGGCGGCACCGGCTCTCGGCTGAGCACCCCCTCCACATCCTCACGCTTCTCCACCGGGAAGGGTACGTCGTCCGTCAACAGCCAGTAGAGCACCACCCCCACCGCGTACACGTCATCCGCAGGCCTGGGCCGGTAACGCGCTCCGTGCTTGAAGCCATGTTCCCGCATGAAGCGCCAGGCCTCGGGGCTGCGGTACTCCCAGGTGCCCGGCGGCATCGGCCCTCGCGTCACCGGAGCCGCCTGCTCGCAGCCGCTCACGCCGAAGTCCACCAGCACCGCCGCACCGTCCTCCGCCCTCACCAGCAGGTTGGCCTCCTTCACATCCCGGTGCACCACGCCAGCCGCATGCACCGCGCCCAGCCCCTGGCTCATGTCCCTCAGCAGCTGCAGCACCCGGCGCGCCGACGGGTTCTCCTCGTCGACCCACTCGTCCAACCGCCTCCCCGCCACGTACTCCATCACCACCACCAGGTAGCGCGGCTGAGCCTCAGGCCACTGCCAGAAGCCGCACAGCCGAGCCACCTGGCCGTGGTGCACACGACTGAGCACCACCACCTCGCGCTCGGCCCATCCCGAGTGGTCCTTGAGCGACAGGAACTTCAGCGCGTGCAGTTGCTCGCCCCGCCGCGCCAGGAACACCGTGCCGAAGCCCCCCGCCCCCAGCTTCCGTTCCACCACGTAGGGGCCCACCTCCGTTCCTGGCCCTATCTGCGACACCGAGGAGTGGCGCCGCCTCCGGCGCTCCTGGGCCACAGCGGGCCTGATGGCAGGTTCACTCATGGCGGTCCTCCCTGGCAGGGAGGCTCAGGCTAACACAACCGCTCAGGTAGGTGCGTTCAGCCGCCCATCACGCGGACTTCTCACCCCAAGGGAGGCCTGCGCGGCCCAAGGGAGGGCCCTGCCTGCAGATGACCGGACGTCATGTCATAGGGGCAACTGGGAGGGATGACCTCTCCTCTGCCTGGTCGGGCTGCTCACGAAAGGCGCTTTGCCTGTGGCTCAAGGCTTTGCCCCCTCCAGTGACGCCAGTCCGAGCAGGGCCAGGCACGAGGACTCGGCCTGGAGGGTGCTCGGAGGGTCGAAGCAGCGCACCTCGCTGTCGAACACCTTGCAGATGCCGCGGGGCGTCGTGGCGCACACCACCCGTCCATACGCCGAGGCACACCCGTAGCCACAGACCGCCTGGCCCTCGCTGCTCTTGCACTGAGGGGGTGGGAGCGAGCGCCCGAAGGCGCAGATGGCCTCGGGAGCGGGATCGAAGCAGGTAACGCGGCCCCCCTCGGCCTTGCAGATGCCAAAGGGGGTGGAGGCGCACTTCACTCCCTCGGAGCCCGCGACGCAGCGGTAGCCACAGGCGAAGTCCGTCCCCTGGGAGCGGCATTCGATCTTGGGTGTCTCCTTCCCATAGATGGCGAACACCGAGGCGGGAGGATCGAAGCACTCCACATCGTTGCCACGTCCCCGACAGACTCCGGCCGGGGTTCGCGCGCACCTCAACTTTCCGAAGTACATGGTGCAGGAGTAGCCGCAGGCCACCTCGCCCTCGCCCGCCTTGCACTCGGGGTCCGGCAGCGAGCCGCCATAGGCTCGAATGACATAGGCCGGCGGGTCGAAGCACACCACCTGTCCATCCATCACCTGACAGCGTCCCTGGGGCGTCTGGGCACAGCGCACGCGCATGCCATCCGACTTGCACGCGTAGCCACAGGCAATCTGCCCGTCGATGGCGCGGCAGTTCGCAGCCGAGGGATCCGGCTGCGCGGGAAACTGCGACAGCAGTACGAGCATCACGGGAACGAGCACGGTGAGGACCCTCGGCGGGAAGCGGTCTGGGGATTGATGCTCAGGTTGGGCCGGGGCGCAAGCAAGCGGCCAGCGGGCGTGGTAGTGGGAGCGCCGCCCGCCTGGAGGAGGGCTCCACCTTGGACGTGACCGGCCTCGAACTCGCCCTGTTGTGCCTGGCGGCCCTGTGCGCCGGGTGCGTGGATGCCATCGCGGGAGGAGGCGGGCTCATCACGCTGCCCATTCTGTTGACCACGGGACTGCCGCCGCACGTGGCGCTCGGTACCAACAAGGGCCAGTCCGTCTTCGGGGCCTTCTCTGCGCTGGTGCGCTTCTCTCGCGCGAGGCTGCTGAGCGGGAAGCTGGCGTGGGTGAGCTTCCCGCTGGGGCTGCTGGGCGCGTTCGCGGGAGCGCGGCTGGTACTGTGGGTGAAGCCGGAGGTGCTCAAGCCGCTGGTGCTGGTGCTGTTGATCGCCGTGGCGGCCTTCCTGGCCTTCCGCAAGGGGCCTCCTCCGGGAGACCGGCCGGAGCCGCCCCTGGCGAAGCTGCGGCTGCTCGGGGGCGGGGTGGCGCTCCTCATTGGCGCCTATGACGGCTTCTTCGGCCCGGGGACGGGCACCTTCCTCATCGTGGCCTTCTCCACCCTGCTGGGCCACGGGCTGGTGCGCGCGTCCGCGGATGCCAAGGTCGTCAACTTCGCCTCCAACATCGCCTCGGTGGTGATCTTCACCTGGAAGGGCGTGGTGCTGTGGCACGTGGCCCTGCCGATGGCCGTGGCCCAGTTCGCTGGCGCGTGGATCGGCGCCCACCTCACCGTGAAGGGCGGGGACAAGCTGGTGCGCAAGGTGGTGCTCGCCGTGGTGGCGGCGCTGGTGCTCAAACTGGGCCGCGACCTGCTGATGGGGTGAGCGGCTGGCTCAGCCGATGTGCACCAGCAGCGAGTGCCCGCGCTGCGCCACGTGGCTCACGAACTTCTTCAGCTCCGCGAAGTAGCTGATCAGCTCCTCCAGCGGATCCGTGTCGTCGGCCGGCTCGTCCCAGAGCCCTGGGTAGATGTCGAGCTGCTGGAGCTTCGCGGGATCGAAGCGTTGGCGCAGCGTGGCCTGCGAGAGGCCCTGCAGCGCCTCGGAGAGCTTCTTCACCTCGGCAGGCTTGAAGACGCGCGCCGTGCCCTCATCGGAGGGGATGTCGCCCACGTCCTCTCCTCCGCGCACGAGGAAGTCCAGCGGCGCCGCGCCCTCCCAGGCCGTCTCCGTCAGCAGGTACTGGAGCCCGTGCCACGTCTCTCCGATGTCGAGCTCGAGGAACTTCGCTCCATCGGAGTCCCCGAAGTCCTCCTCGTCATCCAGGAAGTCCTGCATCCGCTCCGGTTCCTTCAACAGCGCCTGGCGCTGGGACTCCGTCGCGCTGCGCAGGGTGCAGAGCATCTCCATGATGTCACTCCACCACCACGAGCTTCGCGTTGTTCTCGACCGTCGTGCCCTCCTTGGCGAGCAGCTCCACCACCTTGCCGGCCTTGGGGCTCTTCAGCTCGTTCTCCATCTTCATGGCTTCCACGACGACCAGGCCCTGGCCCTCCTTCACCTCGTCGCCCAGCTTGATGAGGACCTTCACCACCTTGCCGGGCATGGGCGCGTTGATGACCTGCTTGCCCTCGGCGGTGAAGCCGGCCGAGCCCGCGCGCAGCCGCAGCCGCCGCTCGTCGGCCACATCCACGCGGCTCACCTGGCCGCGCACCAGGACGCCCACCTCGTCCCCGTTCTCCTCGAACTCGACGGGGTAGGAGGTGCCATCCACCAGCATGGACACCGCGCCATGGTCCAGCGTGAGCGCGTCCACCGTGTACGTCTTGTCGTGGAGCGTCAGCCGGTACTGGGTGCCCCCCAGGTGCTCGATGTCCACCGGCACCGCTTCCTTCTGGCCCTGCAGCTTCGCGAAGTAACGCATGGAGTGTCTCGGGAGAGGGGGAGTGCTAACGCCGACGGGTGCGCAGGCCCAGCCGCCACGGGGACATGCCGCCCGCGCTCGCCGCCGCGCCGGCCTTCTGGGGCAGCGTCTTGGCGCGCTTCTGGTCTCGCTGGTGCGCGAACACCGCGCTCGCCAGCAGCGCCACTTCCTGCAACTGCGGATCGTCCTGGCCCAACAGCGTGTTGTGCTCGCGCGTGAGGAAGCTCGTGTCGTAGTCGCCGCCCACGAACTCGGGGTGCCCGACGATGGCCTTCAGGTAGCGCGTGTTGGTGGTGATGCCCTTCACCACGTACTCGCTCAGCGCGCGTTGGGCCCGGGCGATGGCCTCGGTCCGCGTGGGCGCCCACACGGAGAGCTTGGAGATCATCGGGTCATAGAAGTTGGGCACCGTGTAGCCCGCGTACACGCCCGAGTCGTCCCGCACGTTGGGGCCACCCGGCACGCGCAGGTATTGGATCCTCCCGGGGCTCGGCATGAAGTTGCGCGCCGGATCCTCCGCGTAGATGCGCACCTCGATGGCGTGGCCGTGGGGCGTGGGCGCCTGGGTGAAGGGCAGCTTCTCGCCCTCGGCGACCTTGATCTGCAGCGCCACCAGGTCCAGGCCCGTCACCCACTCCGTGACAGGGTGCTCCACCTGGAGGCGCGTGTTCATCTCCAGGAAGTAGAAGTTGCGGTGCACGTCCACCAGGAACTCCACCGTCCCGGCGCCCACGTAGTTCACCGCCTTGGCGGCCTGTACCGCCACCGCGCCCATCTTCGCCCGCATCTCCGGGGAGAGGATGGGGCTGGGTGTCTCCTCCACCACCTTCTGGTGGCGGCGCTGCGCCGAGCACTCGCGCTCGTTCAGGTGCACCACCGTGCCGTGCTGGTCGGCGAAGACCTGGATCTCCACGTGGTGTGGCTTCTCCAGGTACTTCTCGATGTAGACGGCGTCATTGCCGAAGGCGTTGAGGGCCTCGCCCTTGGCGCCGCGCCACGCGGACGAGAACTCCTGGAGGTTCTCCACGCGGCGCATGCCCTTGCCGCCACCGCCGCCCGCGGCCTTGAGCATGATGGGGAAGCCGATCTTCTCCGCGTACGCCCGTGCCTCCTCCTCGGTGGCGATGGGCTCGGCGGTGCCGGGGACCACGGGGACGCCCGCCTTGATCATGTTCTGCCGGGCACGCGTCTTCTCGCCCATGGCGTCCATGGCGGAGGCCGGCGGGCCGATGAAGAGGATCCCCGCCTTCTCGCACGCGCGCACGAAGGAGGCGTTCTCCGAGAGGAAGCCGTAGCCCGGGTGGATGGCGTCCGCGCCGGACTTCTTCGCCGCCTCGAGGATGCGGTCCTGCACCAGGTAGCTCTCTCGGGAGGGCGGTGGGCCGACGAAGTAGGCCTGGTCGGCCATGCGCACGTGCAGTGCGGAGCGGTCCGCCTCGGAGTAGACGG
This sequence comes from Hyalangium versicolor, assembly GCF_020103695.1. Taxonomy (GTDB): domain Bacteria; phylum Myxococcota; class Myxococcia; order Myxococcales; family Myxococcaceae; genus Hyalangium; species Hyalangium versicolor. The sequence continues at coordinate 217,765 of NZ_JAHXBF010000002.1, read as the reverse complement.
CCACTGTGGCGATGCCGAGCTCCTTGCAGGTGCGCATCACCCGGATGGCGATCTCTCCGCGGTTGGCGATGAGGATCTTGCGAATCTTGGGCATGGGGTGCCCTTTAGCACACGCGGGCACCGGCTCGGTGAACGCCGTGGAGTCCATGGAGAGTGACTCCCCGCTCCGGAGCGAGGATAGTCTGCCCGCGTTGTTCTACTTTGGACTCCCGAGGAGCCTCATGTCTCTGCGACGCTGGAGCCGTGCGTTGCCGTTCGCCGCTCTCGCCCTGGCGGGCTGTAAGTCCAACAACCCTCCGGCCAGTGCGGCCCAGGACGCGGGTGCGCCGACGGCGGCAGTTGCCCCGGCCAAGGCTCCCGCCGCCCCGCCCGCTCCTGAGCCTGTCCCCGCGCCCCCACCTGCTGCCCCCGCTGTGGCTACGGGGCCCGCTCTGTCGTTCTTGAGGCCGTCGGACCCGGAGCGCTGCGATTGGGTGAGACAGCCGCTGCCCTCGGGGGAGCCGACGAAGGTGTTCTCGTTCGACGCGGCGTGCGACCGGTCCATGGTGTCCTGGAGCCCGGATGGGAAGGAGGGGCTCGTGTTCACGTGGCCCTCGGGTGAGGGCGAAGTGCCCAAGGCGTGGCGGGTGGACCTGGTGGCGCACAGCGGCAAGCCGCTCGACTTGAAGACGCTGCCGGGAGGGAAGGATGCGGGGGGACAGGACCAGCCGGCCCTCGAGCAACTGGGCTTCGACAAGGAAGGGGTCCCGGTGGCGTTGATCTCGGATGCGTACGTGGCGCGCAAGGCCGAGAAGGGGCCCGGCGGTAAGAAGTTCATCACCTTCGAGGGGACGCGCTATCCGGTGGGCGGCGGGGAAGGAAGCGCGGGGTTGGCGCACGCGTACCGGCTCGAGGCGGGCGGGTGGAAGCGCATCGAGACGGTCGCGACGTCCTATGGATCGGACCTCTCGCCGGGTGTCCTGGAACTCAAGGTGAACCAGCGCCTGCTGCCGGTGGCGAAGGCTTCGCCCTCGCACCACAATCCTGGCGAGGAGGCTGCGGAGCCTGCGGTGAAGAAGCTGGACAAGGCCTTCCCCGGGCTGGATGAGTCCGGGCAGTGGATGGTCCTCTCGACGCCGGGCGGCAAGCTCTATTACCGGGGGACGCTGGGAGGAGAGTTCCTGTACCCGGGGGCGCCGATTGCCTGGGAGCAGGACGGGAAGCTGGTGGAGTTGGAGGGCCTGTTCGCGAAGCCGAATGACTACCTGGACATCGTGTTGCAGGAGGGCTGGCTGCTGGTCGCCAACTATGGGGATCCGCGGTCCGCGCAGGTCTGGGACGCGAAGACGAAGGAGCGCATCGTGTCGGCGGAGGAGGCCAGTGCTCCGGCTTTCTGGCCCGGGCCCGGCGGACCGTGATAGCGCCATCGCTCGATAGGAGGAATTTCGCCGTGCGCAAAGCTCTTGGACCGATCCTGTTCACCGCGCTGTTGTGGGTGGGGTGTGAGGACGGCAAGCTCGTGACGCCTCCGCCCGCCGAGAAGCCGGCTCAGGTCAGTCCCCCCGAGGCCACCCCATCCCCGGCCACGCCCGCTCCGGAGGCGCCGCGCCAGCACGGTGCGACCGGCGTCGGAGATACGGCACCTGCTCCGGTGCGGGAGCCACCGAAGGGTGCCAGCACGCCGCCGGCCGCGGGCGAGTGGGGGCGGCGGAGTGAGTCGGATGGCGGCACTGCTTCGGATGCGGGGGCTCCGCAGCGCTCGCCGGAGGACGGGGGGGCTCGTCCGGGACCGCGGAGTCCGCCAGCGGGAGAGCGCAAGGGGTCCGGGAGTCCGTAGCTCGGATGAGCTGAGTGGGGCTGGTGCTCAGCGGGCCGCTGGCTTCACGGTGAGCAGCCCCGCGCGGTCCAGGAGTTCGCGGACCCGCTCGGCCAGGGCAACGTGCTCGGGGTTGGAGGCGGTGAAGCGCTCGGGCGTGAGGATGACGAGCGCGCCTTTGTCCTCCACGGGCTCGATGCGTACGGGCGCGGGGAGCGGGGGGACACGGCCCAGACGGCGGGAGAGATAGGTCACCCAACCTATCCACACCTCTGGGGACTTTTGGTCGATGATGTCACGGTGGTCATGAGAAATGGCCACGCCCCAGTCGGGATCCCATGCAGACGCGAGCGCTCGCAGCGCTTGCGTCTGGAATTCGGTCATCAAGACGCGCTCCGAACCCGGTCCTTTATGAGGAGCAGTGAGAAGACAGCTGTTGCCCACATGCTCGGAAGACCCGCCGCAGAAAATCCTCAACCAGGCATCATTTTCCCCCTGGCACCCGTTCCATAGACCCACACTGAAGCCCAGCTGTTCCATGGGTTTCCGCCTGTCGTCGCGCATGAGGTTGCGCTGGACGTACTGGGTGAGGGCGGGCAGGTCGAGTTCCAGTGGCCGTGTGAGTGATAGCTTGAGCGTCTTCGCACCCTTGTACCAACTGGTGAACAGTGGGTCGATCGGCGCCAGACGCTGAATCATGGCTGCCAGACGTTGGGCGCACGTCGCTGCATCCTCCTGGCGCGCTCCCCAGTAAGAGCCGATGAAGTATGTCTCCACCATCACCTCACTCTTATTGCAACGCAGGTGTGTGGACCACCTGAATTCCCTCGACCTTCTCACCGCTCAACAGCTTGCGGATGGCGTTCGCGGCCTTCTCCTCGGCGATGTGCCACCGGATGGGGATACCCGGAGCTACCGTGATTTGGCGTCTCGCCTGCTCGAGGAGTTGCTTGGCTCCTGATTCCGTGAACCACCGCTTCGGTAACAGGTCAGCGCCGAACTTGTTGGCGTATCCAGGTCCTTTGGCCTCGAGGAGGACACCCTCCTCGAAGCCGTCGAACTTCACGCCTCCGCTCTTCAGATCCTTCCCGCCCACCCAGTACGCCTCGCTGGTGGAATGGCCGGTGATCTGCTCCTGATAGCGGGCCGAGCGCTTGCTCATGGATTCACGGGCGGGTCCCCATTCCCCAGGACCTTGAGGGGCTGCGGGCTGCCCTCGCCTCGCCGAGTCGTTGGCTCGCTGGAGGATGATCGCGGCTCCAGGTCCGCCGCTCAGCGCGGTGACGACTCGCCCGACGGGTACCACCACGCGTCCCATGGCCAGCGCCCCATCGGCTGTCAGTGTGAGCGTCGGCACCGAGACCGTTTCCAGCCCACTGTCCACTGCCGCCAACGTGCGCGAGGTACCTCCGGCCGCTCCGTATGTGGACAGCAGCGTGGTGGTCAGCTTCGACAGCGCCCGGATCTGCTCTCCTCGCGTCATCATCCGGAATCGCTCCAGGTACTCCGGCGAGTTCTCGATGAGCGCAGCCACCGCTTCGGGCAGTTGCTCCAGGTCCGTCACGCTCTGGAGGGGGTGGCTCAGCAGCTTCCCGATGGCCAGGGCCAACTCAACGAAGGCCTCTTCCGAGCCGTCCAGGACCCGGCTGATGACGTCCGCGTCGTCATACACCTCAGCCAGGACACCGGATTGCCCGACCTCCCGAAGCTGCTCGTCCACTGCGAAGAATGCCCGGCCTTTTCGGCCCGAGTAGAAGTGCCCCACCTGGAAGGCACGGGCTCGGAACGCGCCGTCCTTCCACTCCACGGGAGCCACGCGCTGTTGCGTCTGGCCTGTCAGTGCCCATGCCAGGTAGCCATCGGGCCGCAACACGGCCAACCCTCGGAAACGTTCCACACGCTCGATCAGGACAGCGCGGGGAAGCTCCTCGTTGCCCTCCATCACCTCGCGCAACAGATAGGAGGCGACGAGCCGCTGGCCAAAGCAGGCCAGGGTGACGGGCTTGTCCAGCAAGCGGTCGTATAACTCCGCCGCGTCCTCTGGCGTGAAAGGAGCGTCGCGGTCAGGCAGGTCTCCAACGTTGTTCAGCCCGGCAAAGGTGAGCACCGCTTCAAAGGGATCCACCTGCACCAGTCCGCCCAGCACCGAGCGGGCCACCATCCCCGCAGGTCCTCCACCACCGGAGCGTGCGAGCTGCTGCTGCTTCCTGCGCGCTGCCGTGTCGGGAGCATCCTCCGGAGTGGAGGGCCGGTAGCGCAGTGCATTGAACGTCGCCACTCCGCCCAATGGCGGCCCTGGGTGTCCCGTCGCGCAGCCCGCAATCAACCCCCAAAGAACCAGCGTTACCCACCATCGAGCGGCGCAGAGATGGAGCAGGTTCGAGCAGCCTGCAGGCATGTGTCCTCCCCCCTCCGCTCATCAGGACAGTCGCGGAGTCAGGGAGAAGTAAAGGGCTCTGCTCGAGCGAAGACCACGCCCTCTCGGGTTGACTCGTGAGGGCAACCTGTCTGCCTCAACTCACGGCTCATCCCCAGGTGTCGACGATCTGGAGCACCGGCTCGACGAAGAGAGGAGAGCTGAGGAGCAGCAGTCCCAGGGTCCACACCCGGTTCCACGGGGCCCGCCAGCGGACGACACCCAGGGCCCGCTCCGCCCACAGGAAGGGAAGCTGCAGCAGGAAGAAGGCGCCCATCACGGCCGCCCAGCCCAACCCCACCGCCGGCACCATGAAGGTGAAGTGGATCAGCGCGCTGACGACGAACGCCAGCGCCAAGCCCAGCTCCGTGTATCCACGGCGGGCCAGCGGCGCGAAGAAGGTCTGCTTCAGGAAGCGGTGCACCGCCCGGTTCCACCGGCGGCTCCAGAACTCCGTGATGCTCTTCGATCGGATCGGATCATCGTGAAGCGGGCGCGGATCGACACCGACCAGGCCATAGAAGAGGATCACGACAGAGACCACTGTCTCCACGGCTGAGTACGTGAACACCACGCCGGTGCTCCATCGCACTGCGAGCCGGGCCGCGCCCGACAGGGAGTGGCTGCTGAAATACACCCCGGCCCAGCCCGCGACCACCAGCGGCCCGCAGATGAGCAGCCGGCTCAACGCGAGCCGATCCAGCGAAGGGGCGATGCGCTGCACCCGCAGCGTGTCCACCAGTCCCACGGTGTGCCAGAGCCGACGCGCCACGGGCACAGGCCGCCGTTCCCGGAGCAGCTCCACGGTGCGAGCCGTGAACCAGATACTGCCCAGCGCCAGGAACGCTCGGTAGGTGGGGTGATCGCTGGGCGCCAGATAGGGCACAGGGGCCGTCGCCGCGACGAGCACCACCGCGGCACCTCGCTGCCAGACGGGACCCGTGGCCAGCAGCGCCGCGATCAGCGCCACTGCATAGACCAGCCCCACGTAGAGGACGAGCAGCAGCACACGGCGAATCTATCACGCGAAGGATCCGCCCTCGTGCTCCCTTTTCTCGCTTCGGGCCACGAAACAGCGGCCCCGGCTCACGGCTACTTGCGCGTGGCGCTGAGGTAGCGCTCCATCAGGGCGCGAGCCTCACTGAGCTTCGCCTCGACGAAGCGATCCTCCTCATCCGGCTCCGGAGGAGGCGCCGGTTGCTCGGCTGCTGCCTTGCCGTCCTCGCCGAAGTCCACCGCGGCGGCCAGCAGGTTGCGCGCCGGGTTGTTGCCCAGCAGGCGGGCGAGCACCGTCGTTTCCACCTCCAGCCACTTCGCCGCTTGACGCAGCACGTCCAGGAACTCGCCCTCCAGCATCTTCGAGGGCCGCCCCGGGCCGCCAACGCACACCCGCGCGTAGCTGTTGGCCCGGTCCGCGAACAGCCCCACGGCGCGATCCCGGAAGTCCTGCGCCAGCGCCTGGGTCACCTTGTCCAGGTGCTCTTCCATGTAGCTCTCCCGAGGCTTGCGGGCCGCGGGCACCGTCACCTCGGCCACATGCCAACCCGCGTCCGCCAGCGCGTTGTGGCTCTGGATCCACTTCACTTCTGGCATGGTCTGTCCGAGTTCCTCACATACCCGCTTCAGTGTCTGGCGCAGGGCAGTGAGGTTTCCTTCGACGTCGGACAGGAACAGGATGAGGCGCGGGTGGGACAAGAAGTTCTCCTGAAAGTGAGCACCGTACAAAGCTCGCGCGCCGCCCGAGAATTTCCCGGACGGCGCGTGCCTGCCTGCTTGGCGGGTGCTCCCGGAGTCCGTCCCGCCCCTACAGCGGGATGTTCCCGTGCTTGCGCGGCAGGTTCTCCTGGCGCTTGTCCTTGAGCATCTCCAGGGCCCGGATCACCTTCGCCCGGGTCTGCTCGGGGCGAATCACCTCGTCGATGTAGCCCAGCTCCGCCGCCTTGAACGGGTTGGCGAACTTCTCCCGGTACTCGTTCACCAGCCGCGAGCGCTCCTCGTTGGCGTCCTTCGCCTTGCCCAGCTCGTTGCGGAAGATGATGTTCACCGCGCCCTCCGGCCCCATCACCGCGATCTCCCCCGTCGGGTACGCGTAGTTGATGTCCGCGCGGATGTGCTTGGACGCCATCACGTCATACGCCCCGCCGTATGCCTTGCGGGTGATGATCGTCACCTTGGGCACCGTGGCCTCGGCGAACGCGTACAGCAGCTTGGCCCCGTGGGTGATGATGCCGCCCCACTCCTGGTCCGTGCCCGGCAGGAAGCCCGGCACGTCCACGAACGTGACGAGCGGGATGTTGAAGCAGTCGCAGAAGCGCACGAAGCGGGCCGCCTTCACGCTCGCGTCGATGTCCAGGCAGCCCGCCAGCACCGCCGGCTGGTTGGCCACGATGCCCACCGGCCGGCCGTTCATCCTCGCGAAGCCCACGACGATGTTCTTCGCGTAGTGCTCCTGCACCTCGAAGAAGTGCTTGTTGTCCACCACCGCGCGGATGATGTCCTTGATGTCGTACGGCTTGTTCGGGTTGGCCGGGACGATGTCCTTCAGGCTCTCCTCGGCTCGGAACGGATCGTCGTCACACGGCTGGACGGGCGGATCCTCCTGGTTGTTGGAGGGCAGGAACGAGAGCAGCTCGCGCGTCATCACGATGGCGGCCTGCTCGCTCTCCGCCGCGAAGTGCGCCACGCCGGACTTCTGGTTGTGCGTGAGCGCGCCGCCCAGCGCCTCCTTCGTCACCTCCTCGTGCGTCACCGTCTTGATGACGTCCGGGCCGGTGATGAACATGTAGGAGGTGTCCTTCACCATGAGGATGAAGTCCGTGATGGCAGGCGAGTACACCGCGCCGCCCGCGCACGGGCCCATGATGAGGGAGAGCTGCGGCACCACGCCCGAGGCCAGGGTGTTGCGCAGGAAGATGTCCGCGTAGCCGGCCAGGCTCTCCACGCCCTCCTGGATGCGCGCGCCGCCCGAGTCGTTCAGCCCGATGACAGGCGCGCCCACCCGGGTGGCCATGTCCATGATCTTGCAGATCTTCTGCGCGTACGCGCCCGACAGCGAGCCGCCGAACACGGTGAAGTCCTGGGCGAAGACGAACACCTGGCGCCCCTCCACCGTGCCGTAGCCGGTGACGACGCCGTCGCCGAGGATCTTCTTGTCCCCCATCCCGAAGTCGCTCGAGCGGTGGGTGACGAACTTGTCCAGCTCGGTGAAGGAGCCAGGGTCCAGCAGCAGATCGATGCGCTCGCGAGCGGTGAGCTTGCCGGCCTCGTGCTGCTTGGCAATGCGGTCCGCGCCGCCGCCCAGCTCGGCCTGCTTCTCCATCTGTTCGAGCCGTGCGCGAAGAGGGTCCTTCTCCGAAGTTCCGTCGATGGGCATGGGCGCCGTCTAGCACGATTGGGGAACGGCAGGCAGCAGGTGGGCCCGGACGTACTCCGCATCCGTCGTGGCCAGCAGCCGGGGCAGGGCGTTCAGGTCCAGGTGGTTGGACGACAGGTGGTCCGCGAAGGCGCGGCCCAGGGTGCCCGCCGGGGGCATGCTCAGTGCTCGAAGATCCACTGGGCCCAGCCGAGGCCGCTCACGCAGAGCCAGTGCTGCGCGAACCGCTCTGTTTCATCACCAACGGAGCCCTGCCTGAGCTTGAGAAGTGTGTGGTGATGTATCCCACTTACCCCTGTGTGGAATCAGGCGAAAAGATGCAAATGGGCTGAATTGCTGGTGTAGGGGAAATTCGCCGGAAATAGCCTTGTGTAACCGAATATCAGCGGACTCCGTACGAGAGAGCACTCCCTCTCCCAGGAGCATACACATGCTGACGACTCGGAGCGTTTCCACTGGTACCCCCCGTCGTGCGGAGCAGCCGAAGCCGGCTCCCGCTCCTGCGCCCGCGAAGGCGAAGCCTTCCAGCCCTGCGGCGGCCTCGACGAATCCTGCTGTCGCCGCCTACCGCGGTGAGAGTTCCTACGCTCCGGCGCAGCGGACGACGGCGTCCACCGTCGCTGGGGCTCCTGGGCCCACGCCGTCCCCCTCTCCGGGTCCTCGGCCCACCCCCGTGCCGGGCTCGATCCAGGAGCTCAAGGACGCCAAGGAGAAGGTGAAGAAGAAGGATGAGGAACTGGCCGGGAAGCTGGCCCACCTTGGCCCCGCGTTGACGGATGCGCAGAAGCAGAAGTTCATCAAGGCCTGGCACGACGAGAACAAGGAGACCTACCAGGCCGAGGCCAAGGCCGCGTCGGCGCTGAAGAAGCAGCTGCAGGATCCCGAGGTGCCCGCGGATCAGGCGCGCAAGGGCTACGCCGCGTTGGCCGACAGCCCCGAGGCCAAGGCCGCGCTGGACTGGGCGTCCAAGGAGTGGGCGAAGCCCGGTTCGCCGCAGTACCACAACCAGGAGGTGGCGGACCTCGCGGCGAAGGCGGGGGCCAACGCGGCTCCGGAGATCATCAGTGAAGCGGAGACTCCCCGGAAGGGGGTGGAGCAGCTCGAGAAGGCGCTGAAGCCTTTCATCGACGGGAAGGACGTCGTCAAAGGCGCGGGCGACGTGCAGCGGGGAATCGAGATCGCCAAGGCCGCCGCTGATGGAAAGTATGATCAGCTGAAGTTCCTGGCCAAGGACTGGAACGAGAAGAGCCCCCTCTTCAAGGCCTTCGCCGTGGGCGGGGTCGTGGCCGGTGCGAGCAAGGCGGCCAAGGAGGGCGCTGACAAGGAATACGCCGCAGCCATCAAGGATCTGGCGGGGGCTGGCAAGGACGGCCTGAATGTCCTGGCGGGGGCCACGCACTCGCTCTCGGAGAGCGGCAAGCTGGCCGATCTGCTCGGGAAGAACGCGCCCAAGGCCGAGAAGCTGGCTGAGCTGGGGGCACGGTTCGCGCCAGCGCTCGGCGCGGTGTCCAGCGCCGCTTCGTTGGCCGATCACGTGGGAGAGGAGGACAAGAACGCGGGGACTTTCGTTGCCATCGCCGGTGACGCGCTCAGCATCGCTGGCAACGTGCTGGAGTTGACGCCCGCTGCGCCGGTGGGAGCCGTGATCAACGGCGTGGGCTCGTTCCTGTCCGCGGCGGGAGACTTCGCCAGCACCCTCATCACCCGCCACGCGGACCAGAGAGAGGACAAGAAGCTGCTCGAGCAGGCCGGAGTCCCCAAGGAGATCGTTGATCCCCTGTCGAAGGCGAGCTCGAATACGCGGCAGTTGGAGAAGTACGGCCTGAAGCCCGAGCAGGTGCAGCAGCTCGTCAGCCACCACTCCGACCTGATCAATCTGGGAGGTTATGGGGAGAGCATCGTGAAGGCAGGGAAGGCGGTGGGCGTGCCGGCGGACAAGCTCGACACGTTCATCTCGAAGCTCGATGAGGCGTACAAGTCCTCCCAGGCCCAGTACGGCGACATCTTCCGGAACATCATCGAGAACGCCGAGACAACTGGGGGCGATTACACCCAGACGCTGCGCGAGCAGATCAAGTCGAGGGCTCCCGAGGCCTACAAGCTCGGGAAGGCCTGAGCCTCGTTCCCGCCAAGGGCGTTCTCACTGAAACGTCCTCGAGACATGGACGGCCCTACCCTTCTCTAGGAGGGCAGGGCCACCTGAGGCTGGTCAGTGAATGAACCACCGACCCTGGCCGCCTGCCGACATGTCCACCGAGCCGTCCTCCTTGAGGACAACGGCAACGAACGGGGCCGCCGACTGCATGGCGGATGTGGATCCCAGCTTCCAACCGGCGGCCTCGACGCGCTTCTGAAGCCCTGCATCACAGGCAGAGATACCCATCTGGGCACTTCGCGAGAGAAGCTCTTTCAAGACAAGGTCGGCTGGTAATGGCGTTGGGGTGAAGGGCGCCAGGACTGACAGGGTCGAATCGTCCGGTTTGCGGTGTCGGTCCCAGGCGGGGGGGTAGAAGGAGTGCCTGGATCCATGATGCGCCACCTTGATCAAATCCAGCTCACGCAGAAGGGGACCATAGCCATCCCGATCCGCATGGGCGATAGCTCCCTTCCAGCCCGAGTGAGGCGAGCGGTTCCCGTTCTCGACGTCTCCTGCGAGTAGGAGCTTCCGGTTCTTCCACCGGATGGCCAACGCCAGAGAAAGAACGTTGGCTGCCAGCGGCAGTTTGGCCTCGCCGCGCAGCAACTTCCCGGCGAAACCTGCCAGCTTGGGCTCTCCCAGGGGCCCCGTGTCGATGATGCGCTGCCACAGTTTCCGGACGCGCCCCTGGTCATAGCTCGTCGGCGCCAGGCACTGGACCTCATACTCCGTCGTGTCGTGTGGCCAGCGCCTGCTGCTGTGGTTGGCCTCGATGACATCTCCCACAGCCTCGGAATAATCATCGATCGCCTTCAGAGCCTCATGAAGTTCCTTGAGGCGCTGGCTGGTCTTGTCTCGGCGGGCCCAGTGCGCCACCAGATCGCGTACATATCCCGCGAACGGATAGCGCCAGATCCGTGTAGGAGAGAATCGCTTGACCAACTCCGCAAGACCGCGAAGGTGATCGAGGTCTGGGTGGCTGAAGACGAGGAGGTGGATCTGGGAAACTCCCAGATGGCTCAACAAGGAAGCAGTCAGGTTGACTCCTCCCTGCATGCACGAATCCACGACGACGCAGCGTCCGTCCGGCAGGAGCAAGACCTGGCTCTCTCCTACTCCCGCACCCAAGACATAGACGACGAGCCGATCCACGCCGGAGCGAGGAGTATTGGCGCCAAACAGCGCTCCGCTCATGTGCCCGGAGTCCCCTCGGGGGCTGCGGGCCGCGCGTTTCTCACGACTCGCGGGGCGAACCGATCGAGCGTGGTGCCCCAGCGGGAGAAGATCTGGCTCAGCTGTCCTTCCTGGTGCCCTCTCTTGAGCCCACGAAGGACTGCCTCGGCGAAGTAGGAGACAGCTTCCTCGTCACCGAACTCCTGGATGTACCGTTTCAGCCCCTTCTCGAAATCACTGAGGACAGGCTCCCCCAGTTCGCCTCGGAACCCCAACCATCGCCCATGATAGAGGGGGTTGTTCGGAACCAGGCTGTGCGCCCTTCTATAGGCGTCGCGAATCTTGTCCCGCTTCATGCCGCCGTGAGCGCGAGCGAGATTGTACCCAAGATACTCCCATGAGTATGGGTCCTGCTCATCGAATTCCTTGACGAGGAGCTCGAAGAGCTCCGCGGCGCGTGAGTGGTCCTGGCGCGCCTTGCTCAGGTAGGTGGCCAATGAGCGGAGCTCATTTCCATAGAAAGCAGCCGTGCTCTTGGCGCGCTCGATGTTTCCTGCTTGTACTGCATGGAAGTGGATCTCGATCTTCTCGTCTGTCGAAGACCCTTCGAGTGGTTGAGCCGATAACCATTCGTGGGTCTGCCGGATGACGTCCGTCATGCTGAACCGCGCATGGCGGGCCACCATGGTGCGGATGAAGCGAGGCATGTAGACCTTGTCCGGGGCCTCACCGGGCGCTTGCTGCAACAATCCCCCCTCCAGCAACTGCGTTACGGCCTTCCGTGGAACGCGCTCTGCACCCACTTCCTGTGAGAACTCGAAAGCCCCCAGGGAACCGTTGAGGTGCTGCGCCGGGCGGACAGCACTCAGGACCTTGGCGGCGTCCTGGCAGGAGGAAGGAAGCGCGTCGTAGGCCACGGCGAGGACGTGCGCATTGAAGTCATCGACCGTCTCTACGATATCCACCAACTCCTGGGGCTTGAGGAGCTGACGTTGCAGGAGCCACGAGACGACGGGACGGCATTCCGGAGCAAACGCCGCGGTTTGTTGTACGCCTGTAGACGCGACGAAGTCCTCCTCGGGTTCCACGACTTCCGCGTCCAGTTCAGCGAGCTTGGGAGATGCCTCCTTCGCTACGCTGGGACGCAGAATCAACCAACCCCCTCGATTGATTGCCTCACATAGGGTGTTGAAGAACTCCGCCCGGCCCCGAGAAGTGTAGGGGTCCTCCCATCGGTCCGCTGTAGTGGGGTAGAGCGCATCGATATCCGCGATCGCAATAAGGAAGCCATGGCTGTGATGGGCCGCTCCTTCGATGATCCGCTTCAAGGCAGAATGTCGATCAGCCCAGGAGGAGCGCTTGTCCCGACAGACCCGAGCCTCCTCCTCTCTGTCTCCCGCTTTGGGAGCAAGGTGATCGGCAAGCAACACCGTCAGTCTGAGGTGATCATCCGAATCCCCATAGGCCGTCAGGCACGGAGGCAAGTGAGTAGCCAGGGGCACGGTTCCTACCGAGATCACTGAGCGCTTGAGAGGACTCATCAGCTTGGAAGACTGCGACTCCAGTACGCCCTTCGCAGGGGAATTCGCGGCAACGCTGCCCGCAGACGCTGCTGTCCCCTCAAGTGTATCAGGAACCCACCTTGTGCGCAGGAGAGTGAGGGCTCAGCCGTTCCTCCTGTTGGGTCCGCATCTCCAGGAGATGACGGTTGCAGGGCCAGTGCGCCAACTCTGAAGGCACAGTTCCAGGGTGGGACTGTGCCTCAGAGGGAGCATGGCCCTGGTCAGCGTGGTTCAGGGAGACTTTGGCAGGACGAAGTACCAGAGGAAGAGATCCCCCGGATCCTGGCTGAGCTCGACCGTGACGCTGCAGGCATCCCCGAGCACGTCGAACGACTCGTTGTCCCGGGTGCCATAGGCCGCGTACCAGACGCACTGATAGCCGGCGGGCGGCGTGAAGGTGAACGTTCGCGTGCCTGTGCCCAGCGGCATGGGCTGGCCGAGGTAATCACCGAAGTAGAACGCGGGCTCGTCGCAGTTCCAGCGGGCCTCGCCGAGTTCGGGCTGGGTGACATGGATTGTGGACCCGAGCCCCGCGGCGGTGATGAAGGGCGTGCCAGGGCAGGGCCCGCGCGTGAGCCGGTTCCCATCGAGCATGTCACTGCCGGAGACCCCCACGGCGCCTGTGACGTTGAAAGTCGCGGGAGCAGCGAAGGGCGTGAAGTAGATCATCACCCGGCCCCGGTTGGCGTCATAGACGTAGAGGTTGTCTTCCGCGTCGAAGGTGGCGCCCACGGCCCATCCATAGAAGTCAGCGAGCTGGCTCGTAGGGCGGGCGTAGGCCGGGTCCCGCGGGTTGCTGGGGTTCACGAGCGTCGGATCGTCGTACACCTGGACGAAGCGCTCGCCGGAGTACGGGTTGAAGCCCACCACCATCCGGTTGGAGCTGTCGAACGCCGGCTCGAAGGTCATGTGAGCGTGAGGGAACTCCGGCGTGGAGTCGCGGGGGAACTCCTTGCTGGCCGCGGGCGCATAGAGGACGGCGGTGGGAGCGCTCGGGAAGAGCTCCTGGCGGAACATCAGCATGCGCCAGTTGCCCTCCGCCTCGAGGAAGTGGTCCGACACATAGAGGTTGCCCTGGCGGTCCAGAGAGAGCGCCCCCGGGTAGCAGAGCATGGTGAGGTCCGCGACCAAGGGGGTGCCGGTATTGGGCGCTGGCACGATGCCCTGGTTGCACTGGGTTCCGGTGGCGCTGGTCTGCCCGAGGATGATGTCCACCACCGGGCTGGCGGTGAGGGGACCCCGGATGCGGAAGACGCGGTGCAACCGCGGCTGCGCCACCCAGAGGTATCCACCCTCCGGAGTGGGCGCTAGGCCGTACACCTCGCCATCGTCGGCGAAGGAGATGCTGCCGCCGCCGAGCACGTTGACGGAGCTGATCGTCTTGAGCGAGGACGCGCCGGTGGTGAGCGGCGCCTGGTAGACGCGGATCTCGTGGGTCTTGGTGGCCCACACGCGTCCGCTGGCGTCGGCCTTGAGCTGGCCGAAGCCAGGAGAGGGGATCTCCGTGGCGGAGGAGGCACCCACGTAACCATCCGGCGCCTCGCCCTGGGTGAGCGTGGCGGGATCATTCCAGAAAAGGAGCCGGCCATCCGAGACAAAGAGCTGGTTCTGCGTGACGGCGACACCGACCCAGGCGGAGTGCTCCAGCCGCCGCGCGGTGGTGAGGTTGTAGCTGCCCGGCGGGGTGAAGAAGTTCAGGTCCTTGAGATAGCTGCCGTTGGCCTGGGGCGTGAGCCGCTCGACGTCCTGGCCATACACATAGGAGGTGAGGAGCATGCGCTTCTGCGCATCGAAGCCAATCGCTCCGCCGCCATGCTGGGTCAGTCGCGGGGGCTCGGCGAGGAGCGTGCCGGTCCACGACCAGAGACGGATCTGCGTGTCCCACACGTAGTGGTTGGTGGCCCAGAGGCCGCGGCCGTCTGGATCCAGCTCCACGCTCATGGGGCCCTGGTCCTGCGCGAAGCTCCCGAAGGTGGCGGTGGCCGCCATTCCACTCGTGAAGGGAGGCTGGAACACGAGGATGCGAGAGTTGTGCAGATCCGCGACGTAGAGCCGGCCATTCGGGTCGAAGGCGATTGTCTGCGGTGCATGCATCCGGTTCATCGCGGAGTCATGGGACCAGTCGCCTCCGGTGGTGAGGTTGGGCTGGCCGAGCACGAGATCCGCCGTCTTGGAGATCTGCCCATTGGCATCCACGGGGAAGCGCAGGACGCGGTTGTTGCCACCGTCGGCCACCCAGAGGTTGCCCTGGGCGTCCAGGCGAACTCCGCCCCCTGAACCGCTGATGGAGCTGAAGCAGAGCGAGGATGCGGTTGGCGCGGTGTTCGAGCCTCCCGTGTTGCAGAGGTTGCTGGCGAAGTCGGGCTGTCCCCACACCTCATCCGCGACGGTGTCGGTGGCCCACGGCTGGATGAACTTGAGGACGCGGTGGTTGCCCATGTCCGGGACGTACAGGTTGCCCTGGCCATCGACGAGCATGTTGGCGAAGGACTTGTCCTCGAGCGTGGTGTGGGTGGACTCGGGCATTCCGCACAGGGTGGAGGCCGAGGACGGGGGACGTTGGGGCCAGCTCTGGAAGCTCGAGTCGCGGTTGCACGCGCCGTGGTCGGACGCGGAGGGCTGGCCGAAGACGAGCGCCGCCGTACAGCGCTGGTTGCTCTGCCGCGCCGCATAGCAGGCGGCGAGATCGATCCCGAGGATGCGGCTGTTGCCCGAGTCCCAGACATAGGCCCGGCCCGGAGAGACGGAGCGGTCGACCACGACGCCGCCAGGGGCACTCACCTTGTCGGGGACGATCTCGCGCGGGGAGATCTCCACGAAGTCGCGCTTGCCCACCTGCATGTCGGCGATGAGATCTCCCGGCAGGCCACGGGTGAGCGTGAGTGCTTGGGCTGTCTGGCGGGTGGAGGCTTCGGGGGTGTGTGCCGGCGTCTTGCTGTCACAGGCCGCGCAGAGCACGAGGAGGACTGGGAAGTGAAGCGCTGCTCTCCAGCGTCTTGGCAATGTATCCATTTGCATCGAGAGGGTCTCCGTTGTCGTTCGTCGCAAAGTTGGAGGGAGTGGGCACTCAGCCACGCGGGACTGACGCTCGGTGAGGGGGCCCGGTTCCCCAATTCTTTGCAGCTCGAGCCCATTCGAGATGCGCGGCCAGCGTTCCAGCGCTCTGGGCACACCGTTTCTTCGGGCGGGAGCCAAGAGTGCTCCTCACGGCGAGAGTCCTGGCATGGCAGTGGAAGGCTTTTGCCCCACTCCCAGTGGCTACCTTCGCGTTGGCTTCTCTACAGGCGTCCCCGAGGAGGGCACATCGTGTGCACGCACTCACCGTCGAGTCGGACGGCATGGGGGCGTGACATGGAATGGAGGAAGTGGCCCAGGAGCGCGGGACTCCTGATGGCCCTGGTGGCATGGGTGGGGTGTGGCGGAGCGGTGACGGACGGGCACGAGCCCGAGGCAGCCGGGCCGGAACCCGAGCAGGGCGCTCGGGAACAGGAACTCGGCACCACCGTCAGCGTCAGTCCGGTGGCAGATGCCTATGTGGAGGAGGCTGCTCCCAACGCGAATCGAGGCACCACCGCGGACCTGCAGACGGATGGCTCTCCTCGCGCCGAGGCCTATCTGCGCTTCCAGGTGCCCGTCTCGAGCGGGACGATCCGCAAGGCCACCTTGCGGCTCTACGCGTTCAACGGCAGCTCGGACGGGCCGCAGCTCTACACCACCTCGACACCGTGGGACGAGCAGACGGTGACGTGGAACACGCGGCCCTCGCACGGGGCCACGCCGGTGGCGGACGTAGGCGCCGTTCCGGTCGACACGTGGGTTGAGTACGACGTGAGCTCCATCGTGCGGAGCAGCGGAGTCTATGCCTTCGCCCTGGTTCCCACGGCCACGGATGGCGTGGACTTCTACTCGCGAGAGAGCACCCAGGCCGCACTGCGGCCACAGCTCGTCATCTCCACGGAGGGTGGCGGTGACACCTGCGCACCGGGAGTGAGGACGCGGCTCTTCACCTTCTCTCCCGTGGATGACACCCAACTGTCCGAGTCCTCTCCAGGCACGGTGGGAGGCGCGACCGATTGGCTCTACTCGGATGCCTCGCCGATGACGGAGACCTACTTCCGGTTCGCGTTCGACTCGCTGGTGGGGCAGGTGAAGAGCGCGAAGCTGCGCTTCTACGCCTGGGATGGCACGAGCGACGGCCCCGCCGTCTACCCGGTGGACACCTATCAGCTGCGCGAGAGCTCGACGACCTGGGCCACCCGCCCGCCGCGAATCGGCCCGGCGATCGTGGATCTGGGGAGCATCACCTCCGGGAGCTGGGTGGAGGTGGACGTCTCGAGCAAGGTGCAGCGTAACGGCATCTTCGGCTTCGCGCTGGTACCGACCTCGTCGGACGGCCTCCGCCTGTGGAGCAAGGAGTACGCAGCCAATCCAGCGCTGAGGCCGCAACTCGAGGTCGTCACCGAGTCCACCGTCACGTGCGATGCCGAGCGCGTCTGTGATGTGGGGGGCACCTGCTGGTTCAATCCGATGCCGCACGGAGTGGATCAGACGGACACGTGGGGCAGCAGTCCCTCGGATATCTGGACCACGGGACCACAAGGCTCGGTCCTGCACTGGGATGGGGTGCGCTGGCGCTCCGTTGACAGCGGCACCCCCAACGCCCTGAACGGCATCTGGGGCAGCGGGCCTCAGAACATCTGGGCGGTGGGGGCGCAGGGCAGCATCGTCCGCTTCAATGGGACGGCGTGGACGGCCGTGCGGCCCGGCAGCACGCTCCAGCCGACGCTGCGCGACGTGTTTGGCACCGGGCCCTCGGATGTCTGGGCCGTGGGGCTGGGCGGGACGATGCTCCACTTCAACGGCACGCAGTGGCAACCGTTCGCCAGTGGCACGAGCGAGGACCTGTACGGCGTGTGGGCGTCGTCGCCGACGAACGTGTGGGTCGTGGGAACCCGAGGCGTCGTGAGGCAGTGGAACGGCACCACGTGGACCCAGCTCGCCTGGCGCGACGATGACGGGTTCTATCTGTACGGCGTCTTCGGCTTCGGGCCGAACGACGTGTGGATCATGGGCAACGAGTCCACGATCCAGCACTGGAACGGGAGCACGTGGACCACCGTGAACTACGACGGCGAGGGTGGTTGGTTCACCGCCGCCTGGGGCAGCTCGCCAAACGACGTGTGGTTCACGGGCCTCTGGATCAAGCACTGGAACGGGAGTTCCCTCGAGACGGTTCAGTTCGACGCTCCCAGTTGGCCGGATCCGATGATCGGTATCTGGGGCACGTCACCTCAGGACGTCTGGGCGGCAGGATGGTCGGGCACGTTCACGCGCCTGAAGGCCGGCAATGAGTGGGAGCTGCTGGGGCCGAAGAATCCCGGGCCAGGAGGCAACGCCATCGTCTATGAGCTGTGGATGGACTCGCCGGACAACGGCTGGGCGGCGGACGACGAAGGGCTGCTCCACTGGGACGGCGCCGAGTGGACCTGGCTGGAGGAGGTGGCCGGCTATCGGACGGGCTTCTACAGCGTGTGGGGCAGTGGCGCGAATGATGTCTGGGCCTCGGGGGCCTGGAGCACCGTGTCCCACTTCGACGGGACGCGCTGGAAGCACATGTATTGGGACGGCCAGCAGATGAAAGAGGGACTGGGCTTCTTCGGCAACTACCCCAATGGCACGACGATCTATGACATCTGGGGCAGCGGTCCGAACGATGTCTGGTTTGTCGGCCCGGGGTTCCTCCTGCACTGGAACGGGACCACATGGACCCAGATGCAGCCGCCCTCGTGGCTGAACTGGTTGACCAGCGTCCACGGCTCGGGCCCGAACGACGTGTGGGCGGTGGGATCCGGCGGGACGATGTTCCACTTCGATGGCACCTCGTGGACCAACTACACCATCGACATGGCGGACACGCTGGAGGCGGTCTGGGTGGCGAGCCCGACCGATGCGTGGGCGGTGGGTTTCTCCGGCAGGGCGATGCACTGGAACGGCACCTCCTGGGCGCAGGTGCCCACGAACACCTCCGTGGGTCTCAACGGTATCCACGGAACAGGCCCGAACGATGTCTGGGCCGTGGGTGATCAGGGCACGGTGATCCATTGGAACGGCACGGTCTGGACGCCGGTGCGCAGCGGAACGGGCCTCGGACTGCAAGGCGTCTTCGCGACGAGCTCAGGGAAGGTCTGGTTCAGCGGCCTCAGGGGAACCATCCTGCGCCGGTGAGCTTCTTCGCGGGCAGCGCACGGGCGGTTCCATTCTGGAAATGGCGGCCGCATATACTCCCGGAGTTCTCAGAAACGAGGGGGATATGAGCCAGAAGGATGCAGAGACCGCCCCGCTGCTCGCGAAGTTCGAAAGCCTTCCGGACCTCCTCGCGCTCGCCCGGCGCGAGGAGGAACAGAGCGGGGGAGACCGCTACGCCATCCAGGAGCGGCTGGCCAAGGAGCACCGGGCGCAACAGAAGCCCTTCGTTCTCGCCACGCCCATGCGCCACATGGAGCACTGCGCCTCGGGGGAGCACCGGTTCGGCGCCGTGCGCTACGAGCTCATCGTCCCTCAGGGTCGAGGCCTCTTCGGGGCGCGGGAGCTCTCGGTGAAGTTCTCCGAGGTGGATCTCCACGAGGTGCGCGAGCACGGGACCTCGTTCGCTCCCGAAATCTCGGACGTGTTGCGCTCACTGCCCTGAGCGCTCCACGAGCGGCCAGCAAGGCCCTCTCCCGCCACGTGCTTCCCTCCCTGGCACGACGGAGCTTTTCCGTGTGCCGGAGTCTTCTCCCAGGAGGCGGTGATGCGAGGAAGGCGTGGTGCGTTCCAGGTGGGCTCGTTCCGGGGCATCCCCATCCGCATCCACTTCTCCCTGCTCCTCGTGCTGCCTCTCCTCGCGTTCCTCTATGGAGGCGTCTTCCGGCAAGCCGCTCGCACCGCGCAGGTGCCGCCGGAGCTGGTGGGCGGCGTGCCCCTGCTCTGGGGCCTCGGGATGGCGGTGGGCCTGTTCGCCTCGGTGCTCCTCCACGAGATGGCCCACGTCCTCTACGCACTGCGCACCGGAGGGCAGGTGCGCTCCATCACGCTGATGATCGTCGGCGGGGTGTCCGAAGTGACGGAGCTGCCCCAGCGCTCTCGGGACGAAGTGCTCATGGCGCTCGTGGGTCCGCTCACGAGCCTGGGGCTGGGGGGCCTGCTCCTCGCGGTCGCGTGGCTGCTGCCCGAGTCCGGCGCCTTCAATCCCCGGTTCGCCCTCTCGTACCTGGGAGGCCTCAACCTCTTCCTCGGCGCCTTCAACCTGGTGCCTGCCTTTCCCATGGATGGTGGGCGCATCCTGCGGGGGTTGCTCGTGGGGCGCATGGGCCTGGTGCGCGCCACGCGCGTGGCCGCATGGGTGGGCAAGGGGCTCGCGCTGGTGTTCTTCCTGCTGGCGCTGCTCTCCCTCAACCCCTTCCTCGGGCTCGTCGCCTTCGTCATCTTCACGGGCGCCGAGGCGGAGTCCCGCCAGGTGCTCCTGCGCCAGGTGCTCGAGAAACTCCATGTGGAGCAGGTGATGACGCCCCGGTTTCACGGGGTGGAACTGAGCAGCTCCGGGGCGGAGGCCCTGGGCGATCTGCGCCGCGCCAGGAAGCCCGCGCTCCCCGCTATCGAGAACGATCGGCCCGTGGGGTGGGTGTTGCTCGAGGACCTCACGCAGGTCTCCGAACCGGAGCGCTCCCTCATCACCGTGCGAGACCGGGTGCGGCCGGCGGTGGAGGTGGCCCCCGAGGACAACGCGTGGCAGGCGATGCGGAAGATGGTGGAAGCACAACCGCCCCTGCTCCTCGTGCTGGAGCAGGGGCGGCTGGTGGGAACCGTGGACGCGGAGGATCTCAACGCGGCGGTGGAACTCCACCTGTCCTCCGAGGAGCGCGGAGGAGGCTGGCCGCGCTGGCGTCAGGAGCGTCCGGCCTGACGCCAGCCCGGAGGCTGACTACTTCTTGGTCTCGACGCCCACCGCGCTCCAGGCGTCCTTGACCTTCTGCACCTCGGCGGAGGTGGCGCCGTACAGGTCCGTGGCCGCCTTGATGCAGGCATCCCGCGCCTGGGAGAACGTGGTCTTCGGCGTCATGTACGTGGTCAGCGCGCGGCCGAAGATCTTCAGGCCCTTCTCCATGCCGATGCCGTCCTTCACTTCCATCTTGGAGGTGCGGTTCGTGCCGCCCTGGACCAGCAGGTAGAAGGCGTTGTTGGCGATGCCGCTGGAGCCGTGCACCTCGGTCTGCTTCGGGTAGTTCTTGTAGTTGTCGACCGAGTACCCGTCCTTCGTCGGGTCGTTCATGTAGCGCAGGGCGTCGTTCGGGTCGCCGTTGGTCGGCGTCCAGGCGTCCTCGCCCACGGAGAAGTCGAACTTCACCGACGGGTTCTTCTGGCTGGCGTACCACTCCACGCCGGTGCCCATGATGTCGCTCATGGCCTCGTTCAGGCCGCCGGACTCGCCGCTGTAGATGAGGCCCGCGGTGCGCTCGGTGAGGCCGTGGGTGATCTCGTGGCCGGCGATGTCCAGCGTGGTGAGCGGGCCGGAGTCCTTGCCGTCGCCATCACCGTAGTTCATCTGCGTGCCGTCCCAGTACGCGTTCACCAGGTTGTTCTCGATGTGCACGTTGGAGATGAGCTTCTCGCCCTTGCCGTCCAGCGAGTTGCGGCCGAGGATGTCCTTGTAGAAGTCGTAGGTCATCTCCGCGCCGTAGTGCGCGTCCACCGCGGCCTTGCTGCGGGGGTCATCCTTGGCCTCGCCCCAGACGTTGTTGGCGTCCTTGAAGTCGGTGGCCTTGGAGGCATCGTCCGCGTTGTGCGCGTCCCTCGTCACCACGCCCGAGCCGCGGGTGCTGTCCTCGAGGCTGTAGGTGCCGTCCGCGTTCTGCTTCGTGGAGAGGTCCACCTTGCCGCTGTAGAGCGTGTTGTCGTCCGCACCGCCCGTCGTCGGGGGCGGCTGCTGGGGCTCCTCCGCCTTGGCGGTGGCCGTCAGCGTCCAGCTCTTCAGCGTGCCCGTGTCCGCCTTGGCCTTGTCCTCGACGGTGAGCGTCCAGTCGCCCTTGGTCTTCTCACCGGCGAACTGGCTCAGGTCGAACGAGCCCTTGATGTCGTCGGCGCTGCCGCCCGCGCGGTCGCTGATGGTGGCCGTCTTGCCCGAGGGGCTGGTCAGCTTCACCACCAGGTCACCGCGGTAGGTGTGGCCCAGGTCCAGGTCCAGCTTCAGCTTGTCGATCGTCACGTCATCCGTGAGGGTGATCTTCGAGCTGGTGGTCTTCAGGTCCTCGATCTTCGCGTTCGGGGAAGCGGTGCCGGTGACGGTGGACGGCGAGGTGGCGCCGGCCTTGGGCTTCTCGATGCCGCCCATCTGGTTGAACTTCTCGACGACCTTCCCCGTGTCGCCGTCGATGAGGTAGTTCATCCGGCGGGGGCTCTTGTTGGCCTCGGTGGTGTTGGTCAGCTCGGCGCGGTAGCCGGAGTGATACTTGCCCTCGGCGTCCTGGAAGATGACCTTCTCGAGCACGGGGGCCTTGTCCGTCTTGCCCGCGAAGTCCTTCTGGGCAATGGCCAGCGCGTCCTTCTCGGAGAGCTTCAGCTGCTTGGTGCCCAGGCCCTCGGGGATGACGGACGCCTCACCGGTGACGCTGTCCATCTTGCCGTCGCGGTCCAGGTGGCCGATGACCTGCTCGCCGAACACCTTGACGCCCTCGTGCGTGCGGTCCATGCGCACGTGCGTCATGCCCAGCTCATCGCGCTCCACGGTGCGCGGGGTGAAGGCCTTGGAAGCGTCGAACGAGGGGCCGTTGCCACCGCGCAGCGAGGCGAGGCTCGCGCCGCCCGAGTTCTGCTGGTTCAGGTAGCTCAGCGTGGTCTGGATGGCGGCCTGGCCCTCCTTGCTGGTGGGGGACAGCGGGCCGGGCAGGGGAACCTCGCGGGCCGCGGCGCCCGTCAGGTTCGTCAGCGCCTTGGTGGCGGGGGTGAAGCCGGACGTGTCGGCCACCGTGTTGCGGGCCTGCGGCGTGGCGGACTTCACGGTGTTGCTCGGCTGCGTCTCCGTCGAGCGGGTGGTGGGAGCAACGGGGGTCTGATCAAGGCGACGGATGGTCACGGTATGCCTCTGAAGTGGGGGATTAATGTGTGAGGGACAACCGGATTATCGGCGTGGAGTGAAAGGTGTTGCGTCGTGGGATTAAATAAGTGGAAGTAGGTGTGAGTCGGTACTGGGCCCACGTGATTCTTGAGTCACGAGAGGAAAGTCCGCCGGGCCTTTCAGCGGAGCCGTAGTTTTCCTGGATGCTAGCACTCCTGGCCGGCAGATCCAGAGGGGGGGGACCTGAGAGGTCTCCCGGCTCAGGGGGACGGCTTGGGGCTGGAGGCGGGGAGAGCCCACGAGAGGGAGAAGCGGTGGGCGCCGCCGGGGGCGCTGTCGAGCCACCCGCTGAGACGCTCGCTGTTGGCGAGGAGCGGGCCGACTTCGGTGCTCATGGCGAAGAGGCCGGCGAGCTGCTGGTTGGACATGATGTCCATGAGGGACACCTGGGAGAGCGCGCGGGCCATGCGCTTGGGGTCCGCGGTGAAGTCGACGGCGTGAGGCAGCTTCGCGCCCTTGTCCGAGAGCGATTGCAGCAGGCCCTTCACGACGGCCTCGTCATTGCCGATGAGCAGGTGGTTGCCCTTCTGCCGCACGAGGACGGAGCCGCCCTTGAGGGCCAGTGCGTACCCGTCCTCCAGGGGTTGGGCACCGGGGAAGCGGGCCAGGGGGGCGAGTGCCTCCTTCACCTTGGAGGGGTCCTTCACCTCGGCGGCGATGACCTGGCGAGGGGCGAAGAAGCGGCCTTCGGGAGTGCGCAGCGAGGCCTTCACCTGCACGCTGTCCACGAGCACGAGGAGGTGTCCGGTGAGCTGCTGGGTGAGGGCCTGGGTGACGGCGTTCACCTGATCCGAGGGGCACTCGGTGCACAGTTGCTGGATGCTCGCGCGCACCGAGCCGACGGCCTGGGTGAGTCCGGCGGGTGCTACCTGCGCGCGGCTGAAGAGGAGACCTGGGAGCGTGATGGCGCCATAGGGGCTGGCGCTCGAGGACTGGAAGGGGGGCAGGGGGAGCTGGGTGGCGGTGCCATCGACCTGGAGACCCTCGGGGGTGCCGTCGAGGCCGAGGGCCATCCGCGAGCCCTGGAGGACATAGACGGCGCCGGGCAGCTTGCCGAGCCGCGCGTCGGGAGCGGGGGCCTTGCCGAGGACCTTCACCGTCTCATTGAGGAGATCGTCATCATCATAGAGGGTGGCGAAGGAGCACACGTCCTGGCCCTTGAGGGCGTAGCCTGCACGTCCAGTGCCTCGCGGGGCGCTGGCGGTGGTGATTCCCTTGGAGGTGGCGGTCTTCACCTCACCACCGGTGGCGAGGGCCTCTTGGGCCTTGGCCTGGAAGAGCTTGGCGTCGGTGAGCCGCACGCAGGAGATCTTCCCGCGCGTCACATAGGAGAGGGTGGCGGAGGCGGTGGAATCGATGCCCACGGTGGAGAGGGACTCGGGGCGCATCGGGTCCAGCGAGAGGAAGGGATGGAACTCGGGGCTCCAGGTGGAGGGGCGAGCCAGGGCGGCATAGGTACCGGCGCGCGACATGAAGGCGTTGAGGCCGGAGAGCTTGTCGAGCCGGGGGATGTGAACGACGGTGTTCGCCGATGCGGTGGCGCGAGGAGCGGGCGCCGCCGCGAGAGTGGTAACCAGGAGGAGCGAGAGCATGGACCCAGGTGAGAGCAGCGGTGCTCCCACCCTGTCAAGCTGAAGGCCCCGGGTTCATTCAGCACGGAGCAGTCGGGGCCTGAGGCTCGAATCAGCTATTCGCGATGAAGCTGGTGATCAGGTCCGCACTGATTTGGGGCGCTTCGTGCTGGGGCCCGTGGCCCATCTGCGGGAACACCATCAGGTGCACGGACTTCGTCTGTGGAGTCACGTCGAACCAGTTCTCGACAGGGAAGACGATCTCCTGATCTCCGGAGATGACGAGGGTGGGGATATCGGTCGCCTTGAGGAAGTCGCGGTAGCCGTTGTCATCGACGAAGATGTCATCGCTCTTGGTCTCGGCCAGCAACTTCATGACGGTCTCGATCGGGATCGCCGGGCTGACGCTCGTGGTCCGTGCCGCGATCCGGTTGTGCGAAGCCAGCGCGGCGGCGCGAGACTTCGGAGAATCCGGATGGAAGAAGAGCACGATCTCATCATCCAGATCGTTCACCGGCTTCAGGGCGCGCTCGTAGAAGATGGGCTTCGCTCCGAGGCGGACCTTGCCCGGCGGGGTGGTTCCGATCAGGACAAGCTTGATGACGCGCGCGGGATTCAGGCGCGCCACCACCTGCGCCGCGATGCCACCCAGCGACCAGCCGCCGATGACGAAGCGCTCCAGGCCCAGCGCGTCGGCCAGGTCGACGGCATCCTGCGCCATCCTCGTGCGCACGTAGCTGGGCTCGCCGGTCGACTGGCCGAGGCCGGAATAGTCGAAGGTGATGACGCGGTTGTGGGCGGCCAGCGCATCCAGGAAGGCCGGGTCCCACGAGTCGAGGATCCCGCGAAACCGCAGGCACAGGATGATGGGGACGCCCTTGCCGATGTCGCGATAGGCGATGCGACGGCCCTTCACCTCGACGAAGCGGGTGGGCACATTGACGGCGGTATAGGTGGGGACAAACGTGCTCATGGTCGGGTCCTTTCTGCAGTGGAAGGAGGCTCGCCTCGTTGTTTCGAAATCGAGACAGAGTATGGAGACGGACTGTTGAACTGTCTTTTGTACGCTTGGGTGAGCCGACCTAAACCTTGGTATGGGTCCTCCACCGCTGAGTACGATGGCGGATCGCCATCCCGAGACTCATCCTTGCGGCGGTTTCATCTCCACGCGCTATCGAAAGGAAGCTCGCATGCCCTCCCTCACCGCTCAGCCCGGAAAGATCTCCGGCAGCTACCTCACCACCCAGGACGGGACCCAGATCTACTTCAAGGATTGGGGCCCGAAGGATGGTCAGCCCGTGGTCTTCTCGCACGGTTGGCCCCTCAGCTCGGACGCCTGGGAGGACCAGATGCTGTTCCTCTCGGATCGTGGCTATCGCACCATCGCTCACGACCGCCGCGGCCATGGCCGCTCGTCGCAGCCGTGGGACGGCCACAACATGGACACCTATGCGGATGATCTCGCCCAGTTGACCGCCGCGCTCGATCTCAAGAAAGCCATCCATGTCGGCCACTCGACGGGAGGCGGCGAAGTCACGCGCTATCTCGGCCGCTACGGCACCTCACGCGTCGCCAAGGCCGTGCTCGTCGGCGCCGTGCCGCCCATCATGCTCAAGACCGACTGGCACCCGAACGGCCTCCCCATCGAGGTCTTCGACGGCATCCGTGCCGGAGTGCTCGCCGATCGCTCGAGCTTCTTCAAGGAGCTGACCCTGGCGTTCTACGGGTTCAACCGTCCGGGCGCGAAGATCTCCGAGGGCCTGCGTGAGAGCTTCTGGCTGCAAGGCATGATGGGCGGCCTGAAGGCCGAGTACGACTGCATCAAGGCCTTCTCAGAGACCGATTTCCGAGCGGATCTCGCGAAGTTCGATGTACCTACCCTGGTGATGCACGGCGACGACGACCAGATCGTGCCGATCGACGGCTCGGCGAAGCTCACGGCCACCCTGGCCAAGGGCGCTCAGCTCAAGGTCTATCCGGGCTTCGGCCACGGCATGGCCTCGGTCAACAAGGACGTCATCAACAAGGACCTGCTGGCCTTCATCAAGGGCTAGCGTTCGGGCTCCAGGGTTGCGCGGGCGCTCGGTCCGCGCAGCCAAGCCTATCGCGCGAACGGCAGGGTGAAGATGAAGCACGCCCCGCCGGACGGGAGGTTCTCGGCCCAGATGCGGCCGCCGTGCGCCTCGATGATGTTGCGGCAGATCGACAGCCCCATGCCGAGGCCGTTCGCCTTGGTGGTGAAGAAGCTCTGGAAGAGCCGCTCCTGGATGGCCGGTGGGATGCCTGGCCCCGAGTCCTTGATCTCGAAGCGCAGCTCTCCTTCTGCCAAGAGGGTCACCATCCGCAGCCGCGGTTGTGGGCAGTGGGCGCGCTTCATCTCCTGCATGGCGTTGAGTGCCAGGTTGACGATGATCTGCTGAAGCTGCACGCGGTCGGCCTCGATGTCCGGCAGGCCGTCGGCGAACTCGAGGCTCAGGTCGACCTCATGCGCCATCAGCTCGTGACGCAGGAACTTCACGGCCTCCTCGATGACCTGGTTGGGCGACAGGCTCTGCCGCTCCGACGTCTTGTTCGAGGCCATGGCGCGGATACGGGCGATGATGTCCGCGGCGCGCTTCGCGTCGCTGACCATGTTGGTGTGGATGGAGCGCACCTCGTCGAGATCCGGCACGGGCCGTGACAGCCAGCGCGCCCCCGCCGCGCCATTGGCGGAGATGGCGGCCAGGGGTTGGTTCACCTCGTGAGCGATGGACGCGGTCAGCTCTCCCAGCATCGACAGGCGCGAGGCATGGGCGAACTCGCTTTGCAGTTGCCGCAACGCCTTCTGCGCCGCCACGCGCTCGGTGATGTCGGTCAGGCCGACCAGCGCCATGTTGCGCGCCCGCAGTTCGGGGGACGCGTTGACGATGAACTGCGTGTGGATCTCCCGGCCATCCAGCCTGTAGTGGACCGTCTCCTCCTCGAAGGTGACGTTCTGCCGCAGGCCGGAGACCAGGGCACGCCGGATGACTGGGTAGGACGGCTTCGGCCAGAAGCGCGTCACGGGCAGACCAATCAGCTCGGAGCGATCCCTGGCGCCCATGATGCGCACTGCCGCCTCGTTGACGTCGCCAATGGTCATGGCGTCCATATAGGTGACGAGGAAGTCCGGGTCGTTGTCGACATGGGCGGCGATGTCTGTGATGCCGCGAGCCATCAGGTCGGCGATGAGCGCGCGCTGGCGCGTGGTGTCGAGCTGGAAGAGCGCTGTCGACATGGCCTGGAACAGGTTCCGGTAGCGCAGCTCGCTGGCGCGGACCTCCTGCTCGGCCGCCACCCGATCCGAGATGTCGATGACGCCCACCAGGACCGTGCCGCGCCCATGGTGGCCCGGAGGCCAGCAGACCGTGAACAGCGCATGGATCGTCCGCCCGTCGAGCGTGGACAGGCGTGTCTCTTGAGACAGGCTGGGCAGGCGGTGGACCGAAGCCAGCAGGCTCTCGGCGTAGACGTGGCGGCTCTCAGGAGGCCAGAAGTGGGTGATCGTGCCTCCGACGAGCTTTTCGCGGCTCCCGGCGCCGAACAGCATCACGGTCTTCTCATTGACGTCGACCACGCGCGTGGCGGCGATGGCGGCGTCGATGAACTCGGGATGCGCCTCGAAGTAGGCGCGGAAGTCCGTGACGCCGCCCTGGGCGAGCTGGGCCAGCATCCTCCGCACCTCCGAGAAATCCAGCTCCCAGAAAGCCGCCGCCATGGCCTGGAACAGGTTGCGGTAGCGGTGGGCCTGCATCCGCGATTCCACCTCGATGTCGCTCAGGCGGGTGACGTCGCGTCCGTATTCGATGATCGACACCGGCTGCCCGCTCGGGTCACGCACCACCGTCCACCGGATGTCGACCTGCTTGTCTCCACCGGACGCGGTGGTCCGCTTCAGCTCGCCTTCCCAGTGGCCCTGCTCGAGCAGGTGCCGCTCGAGGTCCGCCGTGCTCGCCGGGCGATGGGCGGGGAGGAGTTCATGGAGGTTGCGACCCAGCACGGCCTCGCGTGAGTGGCCGTAGAGGGCCTCGGAGGCCTTGTTCCACAGGAGGATGCGGCCGCTCAGGTCTCGGACGATGACGCTCTCCGCCACACCGTCGACGATGGGCGCCAGGAGGCCCGGCAGGTGCGGCATGTTCTCGGCGGACTCCGACCCGTTTCCTTCCGGCATCGGGCCGCGACCTTACAACGCCAGGGCGCGCTCGACACAAGCGACGAATTCGTCGCTATCGAAGGGCTTCTTCAGCAAGTAGGACGGGTTGCTCGCCCGTGCCCGCTGGAGGACGGCCTCCTCGGTCTTGGCGGTGATCATGATGACGGGCACGGTGGAACCCTTCGCATCGAGTTCCCGCTTGAGGTCGATTCCGCTCATGCCCGGCATGTGGATGTCGGTGATGACCAGCCTGGTGCTCTGGAGCTCTCCCGATTCCAGGAAAGCCTCGGCGCTGTCGAAGCCCAACCCCTTCAACCCGAGCGACCGCAGCAGGCTGATCACCGCCTGGCGGACCGACGCGTCGTCGTCGATGACGGAGATGAGGGCTTGGGAAGACATGGGCTAGGGCTTGCGCGCATGGACATAGAGAAGGGCCGCGTCCAGGGTCCTTGGGAGCTTCAGCGCCTCGGCCATGCGCACCAGGTCGGCCAGGGACTCCGCTTCCATCTTCCGCATCGCCGAGCCGCGATGGATCTTGATGGTGATTTCGCTCAGCTCGAGGTCGGCGGCCACCTGCTTGTTGAGCCGCCCGAGCGTCACGAGCGCCATCACCTGCTGCTCACGCGGGGACAGGCTGTCGAAACGCTTGCGCAGGCTCTCCAGGTCCTCGCGCTCGGAGCGCAGGCTGCGATGTTTCTCCACCGCGAGCGCCACGGCGTCGAGCAGATCCTGCTCGCGGAAGGGCTTGGGCAGGAAGTCGACCGCGCCCGCCTTCATGGCGCGCACCGACATGGGGATGTCTCCGTGGCCGGTCATCATGATCACCGGGAGGTCGATGCCAAGCGAGTGGAGCTGCCCCTGGAAGTCGAGCCCGCTGGTTCCGGGCAGGCGCACGTCGAGCAGGAGGCAACCGGGAGCGTTCCCCCGCTCGGCATCGAGGAAGGAGCGCACCGAATCGTAGGCCCTGGCCTTCATCCCGACAGAGCGGAGAAGGGTCTGCAGGGCTGTCCGCAGCGAGCTGTCGTCGTCAACGATGTGGATGACGGCTTCCTCACTCATGCCGGCACCTTGGCATGGGGAAGAAGCCCTCCACAATCATACGAGGGTATGGCCCAGGGCGTGGGGGCTCACGCCGCGCTCGCGGACGCGGCGGGCACGTGGGACCCGGCCGCTTCGACGGCCCAGTCGAGGACGAAGTCGGCCACCTCTTCCCAGCCCTTTTCGAGGCACAGGACGTGCGAGCGGTTCGGGAAGAACTTGTACTCGGTCTTCGACGGCGACTTCGACTGCTTCTTCGTGGTCGCCTGGACCATCGGCGGGGGCACCGTGCGGTCGAACTCCGCGGCCGTGAGCAGCAGGGGCGGGCGCTCCGGGTTGGGGGACTTGATCTTCGAGCCCTTGCCCAACAGGGCCTGGAAGAAGATGCGGCCCGGAGTCTGCACGATGAACTTGTCGTAGGCCGGGCGCAGCTCGGATTCCGGCAGGGTGTTGGCGAAGCCTTCGCGGAAGCCCTCGAAGCTCATGGTCAGGGCGCGGTTCCACGCGTTCCACGTCGTGAAGACGTTCCGGGACGTCCAGACGGCCACGGGGTGTGCCAGGACGCCGGCGGGGGGAGCGGGATCGATGGCGACGCCAGCCGCGCCCAGGCCGCGATCGAGCAGCATCTGCACGATCAGCCCGCCGAAGGAGTGGCCGATCAGGATGGGCTTCTCCGGCAGGGCGCGGATCAGGGCGTCATAATGATCGACGATGTCCTTGAGGTTCAGCTTGGCGAATCGCGGATCAGGGTTGGCCCGGAGCTCTTCGACGCTCCGATCGAGGTAGGGCCAGGACGGCGTGTGCACGGTGAAGCCCTTGGCCTCGTAGTGGGTGCGGAACGAATCCCACGAGATGGGCGTCAGCCAGGCGCCGTGGATGAGCATGATCGTCTTAGAAGGGGTGGAAGCAGGCATTGCGCAACCTCCAGAAGCGTTGATGGGAGCAAGATGCCAGGGAGCAGTTCCAAAGCCCATTCTACGTGGGATTGGGAGAACTAAACCTTGGTATAGCCCCAGGACTCAGGCAGTGGAGCTGGGATCCTCATTCATCAAGACGTCGAACAGCACCTGGAGCCGGGCGGAGAGAGCCGCTGGCTCGGCGTCGAGCAACCCAGGAATTCCAACGACCTGCCGCAGGACCTGAAAGCCCGCGATGATCGCCAGGAACATGGCCGCGCGTTCACTGGGCCTGACTCCTGGAAGGATGTCCGCCAGGGGCTTCTCGAAGTGCGTCGTGAACTTCCTGCGGAGGATCTTCGCGGCGCTCTCGTTCGCCGCCGAGCGGAGCATGAGCAGGAAACCGTCCATGGGAGTGGCCTCCGGAGCTGTTCTCGCCACCAGCGCATCGGCGACGTTCCGGCTGAGTGTTGCCAGCTCCCGGCCCCCCGCCGTGACCTGGCTCGTGAGGATGCCGGGCGCGGACAACGTCACCTCGACGACCTCTTCGAACAACTGCTCCTTGGAGCCGAAGTAGCGGTTGACCAGCATGGCCGTCACCCCAGCCCCCTGGGCAATCTCCCGAACACCCACGCCGTCATAGCCTGAACGCGTGAAGGCCAGGCGGGCCGACTGCAGGATCGCCTGCCGGGTCGCTTCCGCATTCCTTGGGCGCCGTGGAGTCCGGCCAGCCCCTGTCTTCCTGGAGATTCGTGTGCTCATGCATACACCTGTAGACTTGCTTGCGAACTTCGCCGCGCTTGTTAGTCTACACCTGTAGACTATTGGCCGAGAAGGAAATCCCGATGGATATGCAGATGAAGGAGAGACGGGCGCTCGTGACGGGTAGCAGCTCTGGTATCGGAGCCGAGATCGCCAGGATGCTCGCTGCCGAGGGAGTGAGGGTGGTCATCCACGGGCGCGATCAGGCTCGAGTGCAGGCTGTCGCCAGGGAGATAGAGACCGCTGGAGGCCAGGCGGCAACAGCGCTGGGCGATCTGACCACGGATGAAGGAATCACGGCCACGATCGAGGCGGCACGGCAGGCCTTTGGCGGCATCGACATCCTCGTGAACAACGTGGGCGGCTCCGCCAGCGTGGCGCACTCGACCTGGTTCGATGCGTCCTTGGATGAATGGGGGGAGAGCTACCGTCACAACACGCTCGCAGCGGTCCGGCTGATCCAGGCCTTCGTGCCCGGGATGAGGGAGCGTCGCTGGGGACGGGTGATCCAGATCTCGTCACGTAACGCCATCTCGCCTCACGCCCAGTTTGGCGCGTATGCCGCCGCCAAGGCGGCGCTGAACAACCTCACGCTCAGCCTGTCGAAGGCGCTCGCGGGAACAGGCGTGACTTCCAACGGGGTGATGCCGGGATTGATCTATACACCCCAGCTCGACTCCTGGTTCGTCGAAGTAGCGCAGAAGCAGGTGGGGACCGCTGAGCCCAGGGCCGGCCAGGCGTATGTTCTGAAGAACGTCGTCCATCAGACCGTGGAGCGCCTGGGACAGCCGAGGGATATCGCGGCGGCGGTCTGCTACCTGGCGAGCCCACTCAGCGATTTCATGACGGGAACCACCCTGAGGATCGACGGCGGCGCCACTCCGACCGTGGGGTGAGGCGGAGTGACGCTCAATCTCGGGAGAACGGTTCTAGCTCTTCGAGTAGAGGAGTGGAGCGGGGTCGTCCTGCCAGAGCAGCTCCAGCCCCTGGGCTGTGAAGCGCACGCGCAGCATGTCCACGCCCTCGACGGCGAACAGGCCGTCGGCCGTCAGGGGTGACAGGCGCCGCGTGGGGCGATCGGGGCGGGTCAGCCACAGGGCGTTGTCGCGCAGGGAGATGCTGGCTGTACCGTAACGGCCTGCCAGCGCCTTCAGCCGAGCGGGGGAGACAAAGACGGGATTGCGGCGAGCCTCGACCGAGACAGCCGCCCAGGCGTACTCGGCAAGCACGGGGGGAGCGACACCTGGAGCCTGTGCCAGCCGCTTCAAGGCCAGTGACTGGGCGACGTCTAGCGCCTTCTCGGGAGGTGCTTCCACGGTGGGGGGGATGCCCACGCCCTCCCAGTTGGTGTGGCTGATCGCATGAACGGGTCGACCCACCGAGATGCTGAGGAGGAAGCCCGGAGCAATGGGCACGAGGGTGTTGTTGTTGGCCGCGCCTGCCGTTCTGGCACCGACCAGCTCCCCCAGCTTGAACTGCTGGACGTGGTAGGTGAACTCCTCGGCGGCCGAGGCCACACCCCCGTCGATGAGCACGTAGAGGGGTTTGCCTTTCAGCCGTCCCGCGGGGAGGTGGTTCAGTGTCCGTGACTGCGCCCCGCTCAGGAAGGTCAGCAGCAAGGTGTCCTCATCGAGGAAGTGGCTGGTCAGGTACTGGACCGCCGCGGCATCTCCGCCGCCATTGCCTCGCAGATCGATGATCACCGCGTCGCCATCCTTCAAGAACCGCATGGCATCGTCATAGGCCGAGCCCGTCTCGTCCCGGACCCACTCGAAGCCTGTGATCTTCAGATAGCGGATGTTGCCGGGCAGGATCCTCGTCTCGGCCAGCCCATGATGGTGGCGAATGGCCTGGCTGCGCATGAAGGCCTCTACGCCTGCATCGCTGGCTTTGGGCGCCAGGGCCGCGGCGTATTGCGCCGGGTCGAAGCGCAGCGACAGGTGCCTGTCATGGCTGACACCGCGCAGGTCCTCGGTGATGCGCTCGGCGAACAGGAGCGGATTGTCCTGCTCGTAGCGCCCGGCCTGCTGCGCCTGATTCAAGCGCTGGACGATCTGCGAGCGCATCTCGGGAAAGACATAGGACTTCTCGAACTCCGCCTTGATCGCCTGCAGGGCCTTGGCGCGGTCGGTGGCGGACAATGGAGCAGGTTGCGCTGCGGCGCTGCCACAGAGCAGAACGGCGATTGCCATCGCTACGAAACGCAGAGTCATCAACGCACCTTCCGGGTAGATCGTTCCAACTTCGCCGCCGCCTCGGTGATCCGGTCCGA
This sequence comes from Hyalangium versicolor, assembly GCF_020103695.1. Lineage (GTDB taxonomy): Bacteria > Myxococcota > Myxococcia > Myxococcales > Myxococcaceae > Hyalangium > Hyalangium versicolor. The sequence continues at coordinate 184,449 of NZ_JAHXBF010000002.1, read as the reverse complement.
GAAAGGCCGGCGTTCCAGGGCTGCGATCGCCTCGCGCAGCACCTGGGAGAGAGGAGCGGAGAGCTCACCCTCCAGGGCCGCCGCCGCTGCGTTGGTCGCTGCCCACTGGCGCTCGAGCGCGGGAACCATCGTCTCGGCTTCGGGAGTGAGTACGACGATCCGCTCGCGTGCATCCTCTCCGGGTTGGAGGCGGACCAGCCCTCGTGTCGCCATCTGGGACACCGTCTGGCTGACCGCCGAGTGGGTCATCTCGGCACTCTGCGAGATTGCCCGGATGGACGTGGGCCCGAGCGCCATCAGTGCGCGCACGACCGGGGTGTAGCGCGGACGGTAGTCGAGACCCGCGCGCGCATAGGCCTGTTCCACGGCATCGTCGAGCGTCTCGACCAGGTGCCTCAGCAGCGTGCCGAGCGTAGGAGGAGGGGGAGGAGCCTTCATCGTGCCTGGATGTATAAGCGCTGTTATAAATTGCGCAAGCAAGTCTGCAAGGGCCCGAAGCGGGGCTCTGTTCAAGCGGGGCTCGGTGAGGTCAGATGCCAGCGTGCGTCAGAGGCTGCTCTCCATCTTCGGTGGCTCGGTCGGCAACCTCATCGAGTGGTACGACTTCTATATCTACTCGGCCTTCTCGCTGTACTTCGCGAAGGCGTTCTTCCCGAGCGACAACCCCCTGGTCGAACAGCTCAACTCGGCCGGTGTGTTCGCGCTCGGCTTCCTCATCCGTCCCATTGGCGGATGGTTGATGGGGCTCTATGCGGATCTGCGGGGGCGTCGCGCCGCGTTGTCCCTGTCCGTCTTCCTGATGTGCCTGGGGTCGCTCGTCATCGCCGTCTGCCCGACGTATGCGCAGGTCGGCGTGCTGGCGCCGAGCGTGCTGCTCCTGGCCCGGCTGCTCCAGGGGCTCTCGCTCGGCGGGGAGTACGGCACCAGCGCCACCTATCTGAGTGAGGTGGCTACCTCGCGGCACCGGGGTTTCTACAGCTCCTTCCAGTACGTCACCCTCATCATGGGCCAACTTTTGGCGACGGTGACGCTCCTGGTGCTGCAGCGCCTGGTACTCACCCGCGAGCAACTGGAGGCATGGGGTTGGCGCATTCCCTTCGTGTGTGGCGCCGCGCTGGCGGTGGTCGGCTTCTTCATGCGCCGCAACATGGTCGAGACGGAGGCCTTCCAAGCCACGGCGGCGAAGAAGGCCACGCATCAGCCCATGAGCGAGCTGCTGCGCCACCCGAAGGAGATCGCCCTCGTCGTCGGGCTGACCATGGGCGGGACGCTCGCGTTCTACACGTACACCGTCTACATGCCGAAGTTCCTGGTCAACACGGTGGGGCTGTCCCGGGACCAGGCCACGCTCATCTCGGTCGCGTCCCTCTTCTTCTACATGCTGCTGCAGCCGGTGCTCGGCCTGCTCTCGGACAAGGTGGGCCGCAGGCCCGTGCTGATGGGGTTCGGTGTGTTGGGGACGCTGTGCACGGTGCCGCTCCTCACGGCGCTGACTCAGGCGCGCGATGCGTTCACGGCCTTCCTGCTGGTGATGGCGGCCCTGGTCATCGTGTCGGGCTACACGTCCATCAACGCCGTGGTGAAGGCTGAGCTCTTCCCGGCGAACATCCGAGCCCTGGGCGTGGGGCTACCCTATGCGCTGACGGTGTCCCTCTTCGGCGGGTCGGCCGAGTATGTGGGCACGTGGCTCAAGCTGTCCGGTCATGAGTCCTGGTTCTTCTGGTACGTGACGGGCTGCATCTTCTGCTCGCTGCTCGTCTACAGCCTCATGCGGGATACCCAGCGGCACCACCGCTTCGATTGAGGCCTCTACTCGCTGCGCAATGCCTCCACGGGATCGATGCGGAGCGCACGCCGGGTCGGCAGGTAGCTGGCCAACAGCGCCGTCCCCGTCAGTGCCACCACGCCCATGGTGAAGGCCATGGGGTCGGTGGTGCTCAGCCCAAAGAGCAGCCCTTCCATCACCCGGGTGAGCGCGAGCGCGCCCATGAGGCCTACCGCGACACCCGCGAGCACCGCCGCCATGCCCTGTCCCATCACCAGCCGCAGCACGTCCCCGGGCCGTGCGCCAAGCGCCATCCGGATGCCGATCTCCCGCGTCCGCTGAGCCACCGACCAGGACACGATGCCTCCAATCCCCACCGCGGCCAGCCCCACCGCGAGCGCGGCGAACAGGCCCAGCAGCAAGGCCCGGAAGCGTGGCTGAGCCATGACCCCCGACAGGAGCGCCTCCGCGGTGCGCACGTTGAACAGGGGAATCTCCGGATCGATGCGCCGCACCACATTGCGGATGGCGGCCAGTACTGCGTCCGTGTCGCGGTCCGCACGCACCACCAGCGTGTACTGCCACGCCGGGACCTGGAACTGGGACTGGTAGAGCTCCGGCGAGGGCTCCTTGTCGAGCCCGAGCTGCCGCACATCTCCCACCACCCCGATGACCTCCAACCAGGTGGGCCGCGCCGGGTTCCCCACGCTGATCCGCTTGCCGAGCGGCTCTCCCTGCGGGAAGAAGCGGCGAGCCATGGTGCTGTTGATGACCACGACCCGCGGCTGGTTCTCCGTGTCACGCGCGTCGAACAGGCGTCCGGACAGCAGGGGAACGCCCATGGCCCGGAAGTAGTTAGGGCTGCTCGTGCGCTCCTCCGCGCAAGGGGGCAGCCCAGACGCTGGAGGATGCCCTTCCACGATGACGGGCTGGCACGAGTTCACCCCACCCATCGGCAGCAGATTGATGGTGCCGGCCCCGATCACGCCCGGCAGTGCTCGCACCTCGTCCACCAGTCTTTGAGAGGTCGCCAGCACCTGCTCGGGGCGCGTGGTCTGGGGCCTTGGCGTGGTGAGCTCCAGCATCAACACCTGCTCGGGCTGGAACCCCGGGTCCACCTGTTGGAGCCGCCAGAAGCTCTGGAGCAGCATCCCCGCTCCCACCAGGAGGATCAGCGAGAGCGCCACCTGCCCCGCGACGAGCAATTGCCGGGTCCACTTCTGCCCACGTCCCACGGAGGCCGTGCGTCCCGCGGCTCCAGAGGTGGCCTGGAGCGCCAGCCGGGAGCTCTGCAGCGCGGGGAGCACGCCGAGGAGCAGTCCCGTCAACAGTGATACCCCGAGCGCGAAGCAGAGCACCCACAGGTTCACGTGCACCTGTTGCATGCGGGGGAACCGCCCGCCGCTCAGTGAGACGAGCAGATCCGTGAGCCACAGGGAGAGCAACAGCCCCAGGACTCCACCTGCGAGCGCCACCAGGACGTTCTCCACCAGGAGCTGGCGGAGCAGTCGGCCGCGGCTCGCTCCCAGCGCGGCGCGGATGGCCAGCTCCTGATGGCGCATGGCGGAGCGGGCCACCAGGAGGTTGGCCACGTTGGCGCCGGCGATGAGCAGCACGAAGCCCACCGCGCCGAACAGCAGCAGCAGGGCCGGGCGGATCTCCTGGACGATGGAGTCCGCCAACGGCATGACCAGGGCCCGCTGGCCGGTGTTGGTGGCGGGAAAGTCCTTCGCGAGCCGCTGGTTGATGGCGTCGAGCTCCTCCTGCGCCTGGGCTACCGTGACTCCCGGCCGCAGGCGGCCCAGCACCCACATCCATCGGGCTCCGCGCATCGCGGGCGCGGCATTCAGCGAGTGGGACTGCCAGAGATCCGGGGTGCCTCGCCGCTCCACGATAGGAGGCTCGAGCTCCAGCGGCGCCACACCGATGATCGTGCTCGGAGCGCCGCCCACGAGCACGGTGCGCCCCAGTACGGAACGCTCCGCGCCGAACTGCCGCCTCCACAGCGACTCGCTGATGACGATGACGCCGTCCTCGGAGCTGCCGTCCTTTCCCGTCTCGAAGAAGCGGCCGAGGACCGGTGTGACACCGAGCAGGGGGAAGAACTCTGGAGAGACGGAGCCGATGCGCACCTGCAGCGAGCCTGTCGAGTTCACGAGCGAGACGGCTCCACTGCCGTACGCCGCCAGCATCGAGAACGACTGGCTCTCTGCCTTCCAGTCCAGCAGATCGTTGGACGACACGCCGTAGTCATTGCGCCCCGCGTCTCGGGCCTGCTTCGCTCGCTCTTCATCCACCCCCCACACGCGCACCAGGCGCTCCGGCTCGTGGAAGGGGAGGGGCCTCAGGAGTACGGTGTGGATGACGCTGAAGATGGACGTGTTCGCGCCGATACTCAGCGCCAACGTGAGGAGCACCGTCAGTGCCAGCCCGGGGTGTCGGGTCCAGAGCCGAAGGCCGAAGCGAAGATCCTGCCACATGAGCGCATTCTCCCGGGCCGAGTGCCCTGGCGCTGGCACGGTGCAACGTATGTGCCTGGAAAACCGGCCGGCTTGCAAGGGCAGGCCAGAGGAAGCACATCGCTCGACTCCGGGGGATGGGAGCCCGGGTGTTCGCATCCGGGATTCATGCGTCCCAGGATCGGGCGCTCTCGGTTGCCGCCGAACCTATGGGCTCCTCAGTGGGAACTGCCCGAGGTGAGCTTCAGGCCGACGATGGACGTGAGCAGCAGGGCGAGGAAGAAGAGCCGCGCCGCCGTCACCTGCTCATGGAAGAGGACGATGCCCAGCACCGCCGCGCCCAACGCTCCGATGCCCACCCACACGGCATAGGCGGTGCCAATGGGCAGGCTGCGTGCGGCCATCGACAGCAGGACCATGCTGGCGATGATGGCCAGGCCCGTGAGGACCGTGGGAATGGGCCGGGTGAAACCCTCGGTGTACTTGAGGCCGATGGCCCAGCAGACCTCCAGCAGCCCGGCGATGATCAGGAGTACCCATGGCATGGCGTGCTCTCTATCACGAGCACCGCCCCGCTACTCCGCGGCGGGTGAGGCCACCTGGGGCGGAGCGCCGCCCAGGAGCTCACGGTACAGCGCCTCGCGGTCCTTCACGGCGCCGCTGTGCTCCGCGGAGCCCCACCGCTCGCTCCAGTACTGCAGCCAGCCGAAGTACCGGGCCTTGAGCGCGCGCCCCTCCTCCTGCCGCTCCTGCCACAAGTCGTGCCGCTCGCCGGGATCCGCGACCAGGTCATAGAGGCGCTCGTCCGCGACCTTCGTCCCCAGCGGGGCCACGTACATGTACTTGAGGCGACCCTGCACCAGCGCGCCTCGCATGCTGGCCACGTCCAGGTGGCTGATGAGGTACGCCGTCTGCGAGGGGTGCTCGTGGAAGACCGTGCTGCCCAGGTTCAGCACGGGCCGCGAGTCTCCCGCCAGCCACGCCAGCGTGGCCGCCACGTCCTTCTGCTGCACCACCCGGTCATCCCGCTCGCCGTGGAAGAGGCGCGGGTTGATGAACACCAGGGGAATGTGGACGGACATGTCGAAGAGCCGATCCCCATGCGCCGAGCCCGCCTCCGGGTGCTCGCGGAAGGCCTCGCCATGGTCGGCCACCAGCACGAGCACCGTGTTCTCGAATTGCCCGCGCCGCTTCAGCATCTCCACCAGGTCGCCGATGACGAGATCCTGGTAGGCCACCGCGTCCCGGTAGGCCGCGAAGGAGTTGGGCGGGTGCGCGTTCTCCATCGGCTTCGGGAACTGGTACGGCAGGTGCGTGTGGTGCGGCCAGAGGATGGCGCCAAAGCGCTTCCCCGGAGCGCCCTCGATGAAGCGGTCCAGTGCTTTCACCAGCGTGCGGTCGGTGATGGGCGAGTCCAGCTCCGCCATGTCCTTGGGGGTCGAGTAGTACGAGAAGCCTCGCCGGGTGAGGAAGCCGGCCTCCCCCATGAAGGGCACCTCGTTGTGGCTGATGAAGGCGTTGCGCAGGCCGAGCGCCGTCCACCGTTCGCCCACCGAATCCAGCGGGATGTCGGGGAACTTGCCGCCCGCGGTCTCCCAGTAGGGTGAGGGGTAGATGCCGAAGAGCAGCGACTCCAGCCCCTTGGTGCTGAGCGGCTCGTGCGCATAGGCGCGGGTGAAGACGGCCGCGTGGGGCGCGAGCTCCGCCAGGTGCGGCATGGGTGGCGCGTCGGGCGAGGGCCAGAAGACGCTCGCGCGCACCGACTCCAGCACCACCACCACCACGTTGAAGTCGCGCGGCACCCCGCCGAGCGGCTGCCAGCGGGTCTCCAGCCGCGTGGAAGGCGCCCAGTCCTCGGGAGCGGGCCGTCCATGGGGCACCTGGCCCAGCTGCTCGGGCAGGGTGTTCACCACCAGCAGCGTGAGTGGTGAATGGGCCACCGCGGGCACGGCCAGCGGATAGCGCACGAGCCGGTACACGGCACCACCGGCCGCCAGCATGAGCAGCAGCAACAGCACGCGCATGCGGAGCGGCGGGCGCTGCCGCTCCACCGAGCCCTCTCGCCCGAAGAAGAGCGCGACGAGCACCGGCAGCCCCAGCGCCGCGAGCATCTTCGGCTCCAGGTAGCCCCCCATCATCCGGCCCAACTCGGGCAGGGAGAGGCCCGAGAGCTGGAAGCCCTTGGCGTAGGTGTTGATGACCATGAACACCTGGGTGCCCGCAAGGTTCAGCCACAGCAGCGCGAGCAGCCCTCCGCGCGCGAGCCACCGCGCCGCCATGCCACTGCGCGTGAGCCGGCACAGCAGCAGCAGCGAGAGCAGCTCGAAGCACAGCGAGGACAGGAAGAGCTGCACCAAGCCGACTGCCCCCACGGGGTTCGTCCGCCAGTTCGCGAGCAGATCCTTCACGGAGAAGCCCATGCCGTCGGACGCGAACACCACGCCGCGCAACCCCACCAGGAAGAGCGCCACCAGGAGGAGCACGGCTCCAGATCCGAGCCCGCGCGCTCCCTTCTCTGGAGGGCCCAGGGTGATGGGCAGTGGCTTCATTCCAGGCGCCCCCACAAGCTCCCCCAGCTCCGCGCCGGGTCATAGAGGTGCAGGCCCGCCTTGTACTCGGTGGCCATGTTGTCGTCGGTGATGAGCCGCAGGTCTCCACGGGCCCGGAGTGCGTCTCCCTCGTCCGGCAGCGGCATGTGCACCATGGTCTGCAGGGCCTTCTCCCGCTTCGCGTTGTCCGGAGGGAAGACGGGCTGGCCGTGGTGGGTGAAGGCGCGCAGGGCCTGCTCCTTCTCCGCCTCGGTGCGGTTGAAGGGCGTGTCGCTGCCCGCGGCGCTGTTGCGCACCGTCACCACGTGGGGGAAGACCTGGGCCAGCGTGTACTTCACCTCGGGTGCGCCGGTGGTGTTCACCAGCACCGCGCCCCCAGGCGTGAGGTGGCGCTTGCAGAGCTCGAAGAACTCCTGGGACAGCAGGTTGGTGCTGTGGCTGCGCCAGTTGAACGTGGTGTTCATCACGATGAAGTCGAAGCGCTCGTCCGGGTTGCGCACCAGCCACCGCCGCCCATCGTCGATGTGGATGTGCACCCGCGGGTTGTCCAGGAGTGGGGCGTGCTCGGGGTAGCGGCGGATGACCTCCAGGTAGCCCGGGTTGATCTCCACCGCATCCAGGCGCTCGATGGCGGGGTGCTCCGCGAGCACCTGAGCCCACGAGCCGCTGGCCAACCCGATGACCAGCACCCGCTTGGGAGCAGGGTGGATCGCCGGCACCATATACGCGCGCTCGATGCCGTTGACGTTGGCGGCCGGGTCCAGGTTGAAGGCGCCGTCGTACACACCGCCTCCGAAGATGGTGTCATCCCCGTTGGGGCCGCCCACCGAGACGGTGCCGCTGCGTGTCTCCACGACGATCCGGTAGGGCTTGGCCGCGGTGAACTCCTCCTTGAAGTGCAGCCGCTCCAGGAGGAACTGGTACTGGTCGTGGTGCGAGACGGCCACCACGGCGGCCGTGCCCGCCACCGCGGCGAGGAAGCCCACGCGGCTGCGAGCGGGAGCGGGCAGGGTGAACACCGTCACCGCCGCGGCCACCAGCGCCACCGCCGTCACCATCAGGACGATGGTCGGCAGCGGGTAGAGGTCCATCAGCACGAAGGTGGTGAACAGGGGGCCCAGGATGCAGCCCAGCACGTTGAAGAGGTAGAGGCGTGACAGGGACACGCCCACCTCTCCCCCGGCGCGGATGCCGAAGTGGCACAGCAGCGGGAAGAGCAGCCCGCCCGGGAAGCCCACCAGCGCCACGGAGAAGTACGCGTAGGCGGTGCCCGTCGTCTGGCCAAGCTGGAACACGCGGGCAGTCGCGGGCAGGGTGAAGTAGCCGAGGATGGCCGAGGCCAGGAACAGCGAGCCGAGCACCACCGGCGCGGGCAGGCGCTGACTCTTGGAGACGCGCTCCGCGCACAGCGAGCCGATGGCCAGGCCCGTGAGGAAGCAGGCCAGCAGGTAGGCGAAGGCGCTCGGCGCGCCGCCCGTGCCATAGGAGATGATGCGGTACCAGAGGATCTCCTGGCTCAGGGCGATGTAGCCGGCGACCAGGGACAGCAGCAGGGCGACGATGGGTTTCACGCGCTGGCCCTCTGTTGCTCCACGGCGGGCAGCTCCGGAGGCGCTCCGTGCGAGGAGTTTCCCCCGCGCGAGGAGACAGCCTTCATGTACCGCCAGACGAGCGCGCCCACCGTCAGGTTGAGTGCCGCGGCGCACAGCACGGCGGACTGCTGGCCTCCGAGCACGAAGAGGACAGAGGCAGTGAGATAGCTGGAGGCGGCGGAGCCCAGCGTGTTGACGAAGTAGAGGAGCCCCACGGTGCGGCCCACGTGCTGGAAGTGCTGGTTCAGGTAGGCCACGAGGATGGGCAGCGTGGCCCCCATCATGAGCGTGGGCACCGCGAGCAGCACGGAGATGGCGAGCGCGATGACGGGCAGCGAGCTGTGGACCATGAGGGCGCCCGTCGCGTGGATGAGCGGAATGCTGATGATGCCGAAGGCGCCCACCACCACTTCACACAGGAGGAACAGGCGCGGCAGGGCATCCGGGTAGCGCTTCGACAGCACTCCCCCGAGCATCGAGCCCACCCCGAGCCCGAACATGAAGATGGTGACGACGAGGGTGACGGACTCGATGTTGACGCCGAAGGAGGCGAAGAGGACGCGCTGCCAGGTGACCTGATAGACGAGGGCGGCCATCCCCGAGAGGAAGAAGAGGAAGCCCAGCCATCCGGTGGAGCCCAGCAGGCGCGGGCGCGCGGCCGCCTCGGCACGCAGCACCAGCACCAGGTTGAGCATCAGGAACAGGAACGTGAGCGCCAGCGGCATCACAGGCCCGGGCAGACGCAGGCCCGTGGCGCCCACCGCGGTGAGGAGGAAGACGAGCCACGTGGCCGGGTGCCTCGCGCGCACCGACGCTCGGGCGGATTCCTCCGTCACGAGCCGCTCCAGGAGGCTTCGTGCCAGCCGCTGGCCGAGCATGAAGAGCACGGCTCCGGCCACGGCTCCCAGGGCCACTGTCAGCCACAGCTCCTGGCGCGAGGGCGGAGGGGTGATCCGCTCGGCGAGCCGGTTGAGCTGGGTGAAGGCCCCGGTCCCCAGTCCGGCCAGGGGAGCCAGGAGCCCACTCCACGAGCCTGGAGGCGGGGAATGCCGCTCTGTGGCTGTCATGGAGCGGAAGTCTCAGGGGGGATGTGCCGCTTGTAAAGGCGACGACTCCGCTGGCACGGGGAGCGGGCGTGCCTCGCTCCCGAGGGGAGACGCCCTCCTGGTTGCTTGCTGCCCCGGGGAGGACCGCGGCCGGGAGGCAGAGAGCCGAGCGCTGGCTACGAATCCCGGTGGACGGTGTCCGGAGAGAAGGCGGGGAGGCAGACGGCGATGTACTCGGCGCCCTCGTCCCCCGGCGTGCTGTAGCGCACCCACTCGCCGGGCTCGCAGATCACGGCCTGGCCTGCCTTCACGTCGAGCGCTCCACCCTTGTGCTCGACGCGCAGGCTGCCCCTGAGCACCACGGTGAACTCGCGGAACTGGGGCGTCTGTCCGGGCTCCACCCAGCCGCCGGGGCTGCGCATGTGGGCCACGCTGAGCTCCGAGGTCTTCGAGTTCACGCGGCCCACGTACTCGTCGATCAGCTTCGGCTTGTTGCCAGCGGCTTCGATACGGGTGGGGGCGGGGATGAGGGTGGGCACGGTTCGTTCCTCGGGAAGGTGTGAAGGCCGCAAGGCTATCAGCGCGGTGCGGCTCCGGGGGCAACCAAAGGGGGGACCATGCGGCGAGGGGCGCGCCCTGCGAGGACATCCGCGAGCGCCTCGACGATGGGAAGCCCCGGGCTGCGCGTCAGCCACATGAACTCGCCGACTGGGTTCACCTCGAGGAAGACGTGGCGGCCCTCAGGCGTGACGATGAAGTCGAACGCTCCGTAGTTGAGCCCGAGCTCATCCATCAGCTTCAGTGACCGCACACGCACCGGCTCGGGCAGCTCGTAGGGCTTCCACGCATCGATCAGCGTCAACCCCTCGCGCCGCCAGTCGTGCCGTGCGCCCGGCAGGGCCTGTGAGTCGATCGCCGCCGCCATGACCTGCTGCCCCACGACTGTTACCCGCAGCTCGATCTGCTTGGGGATCAGCTCCTGGAACGTCATGGGGCACAGGTCCAAGCCCTCGAGGTCCTCCAGATCCTTGGGCCCCAGGGGGGTGGTGAACACCACGTGCTCTCGGTTCTGCTCGTCGTGCACGGAGAACGCCGTCATCATCTTCGTCACGATGCCTGAGGGACAGCTCGCGGCGAACGCGCGCACGGCGGGCGGGCTGTTCGTTACCAGCGTGCGAGGGACTTCCAGACCCAGCGCTCGTGCCAGCTTGAGCTGGAGCGGTTTGTGGTCCGCCCGCCACACCCGGTCGAGCGGGTCCACCGTGAACACACCGAGCGAGGCCAGCAGGCCGTACACCACGCGGCGGCTCTCCTCCCTCGAGGGGTGGCGGAGCTGCGGATCCATGTCCTGGGGGATGCGGCCTCCCGTCTCGTTGCGGCGATACCAGACGGCGGTGATGTCAGACAGGGCGAGCTCACCCTCGGGGCCCACGAGCCTTCCGCCGCCGGCCTCGTCGAGCAGGAGCTGAAGCTCGGTGGGGAACAGGTCCGTGTCGAATCGGTACGTTCGCTCGCTGCGGGCCTCGAGCGCGCGGGCCACGGCGACGGGTGCGTTCTTGTCCCCGGTGCGAGTGACGATCAGGATGGTCATCCGATCTCCTGTCTGGGGCCGGCTGCGGGGTGGACTGGGGCCGTGAGCGCTTCGGCCAGGGCCGCGGCGATGGGCAGGCCGAGCTCCTTCTCGAGCATGCCCCACTCGCCGCCGGGGTTGACCTCGAGGAACACGTGTCGGCCCTCCGGGGTGACGATGAGATCCACGGCGCCGTAGCTCAGCCCCAGCATCGCCACCAGCCGAACCAGCTGCGTCGCCACCTCTGGAGGGACGGTGCCAGCCTGCCAGGGGCACTCGCCCGGTTTCGAGCGCCGCCAGTCGACCTGGCCCGCCGCCGAGCGCGAGGTGTCGATGGCCCCCACGAAGCAGCGCTCTCCCACGACCGAGACGCGCAGCTCTCGGGCCTTGGGGATCCGCTCCTGGAACACCATGGGGCTGTAGCTCAGCCCCTCCAGCTCATCGAGGTGCTCGGCGCGCAGCTCGTTCGTATAGAGGAAGGGCTCCGAGCCGTTCATGGACTGGCTCAGCGGCGTCAGCATCTTCGTCACGGCTCGGCCTTCCACCTGCGCGAAGAAGGCCCGGACCCGGGAGGCGTCATTGGTGATGAGCGTGCGCGGCACCTCCAGCCCCAGGGCTTGGGCGAGCCGGAGCTGCCGGGCCTTGTTCTGGGCGAGTCGCTCCGCGCCAGGAGCATTGACGAAGCGGCAGCCCGAGGGCTCCAGCGTGTCGAGGAAACCTTCGAGCGTGGCCAGCGACTCGCGCGCACAGGCCTCGCGGTAGGCGGGCTCCAGGGCCTCGTCGAAGCGGGGGAGCACCACGCGGCGCAGCCACACCGCCTGGAGCTCCTGCTCCCGCAGCTCGCCCGCGGGAGTTTTCAGCCAGCCTTCCTGCCCGGGCACTGTTGCCAGCGCCCACTCCGCGGGAAAGCGGTCCGTGTCGAGCCGCACCGGGTGGTAGCCCCGGTGCGTCAGCTCCTCCGCCACGCGATCCACCGTGTAGTAGTCACCGCTGTGGGTGAGCAGGAGAACCACGCGGCGGAGGGCGGACATGCAGGGAATGCTCGCGGTGGCTCAGAGGTCGCTGGGGAGCGAGTGGTCTTCCTTGTCGGAGGGGGACTTGTTGGTGGAGTCGATGGGCTCGGCGTAGCCACCCGCCACGGACTCCAGCTCCTGCGTCTCCAGCAGACGCGCGAAGAACGGCTTCTTGGCCTGCGGCTTCTGCTGCGTCTCGTTCTTCTGCTTCTCCATGGTGCGGCCTCCTGGGGTTGGGGAGACCCACTTGCCTAGTCGAGGCAGCCAGAGCGCGTCAATCCAGTTTGGCCCCTGCTCGGCTATCATCCCCCGCGCCCCGGTGCATGGGAGCGTGCCGTGTCACGACCGATGATCGAGCTGATAGGCGTCCACAAGTCCTTCGGCGAGCAGCAGGTGCTGCGCGGGGTGGACCTGACGGTGGCCGAGGGGACCACCTGCGTGCTGCTGGGCGTGTCCGGCTCGGGCAAGACGGTGTTGATGAAGCACATCGACGGTCTGCTGAGGCCGGACGCGGGCAAGGTGTGCGTGGATGGCGAGACGCTCAACCAGCTCTCCGCTCGGGAGATGGAGGCCGTGCGCCGCAAGCTCGGAATCCTCTTCCAGGCCGGAGCGCTGTTCGACTCGCTCACCGTCTTCGACAACGTGGCCTTCCCGCTGCGCGAGCGCGCCCACCTGCCCGAGGAGGAGGTGGCTCGGCAGGTGCGGCACACGCTCGCGCTCGTGGGGCTGCAGGGCGCCGAGAGCCTCTACCCGGGCGAGCTCTCCGGGGGCATGCAGAAGCGCGTGGCGTTCTCGAGGGCCGTGGTGCTCCAGCCCCGGGTGCTCCTCTATGACGACCCGACGGCCGGCCTGGACCCGTTGACCACCGAGTCCGTCATCGACGTCATCGTCACCGGCAAGAAGCGGGTGGGGGCCACCTCGTTCATCGTCACTCCGGACGTGTCCATGGCGTTTCATGTCGGGGACCGCCTGGCCTTCCTCCACGAGGGGCGCATCGTCGAGCACTCGCCTCCGGAGGAGTTCCGTCAGTGCAGGCACCCCGCGGTGAAGGCCTTCCTCCAGGACTGGCTGCAGCGCGAGGCCCTCCGGCACCCGCGCGGCGACACGCGCCTGCCTCCCTGAACCCGTAATGTTCAGAGGTGGATGGTGGGCTCGTACCGAGGTCCCATGGCCGTCCCCCTCCGAGGCGCAGAGCATGCGGGGCCCGGTCGAGGGAGCTCAGCGAGCGCTTCCTGTCCGGGAGCGGGCTCGATGCCCGGGGGGACTCGTCACATGGTGAACCTTCTCGACCTGCCACGGCAGGCGTTGTTCGATCTCCAGGCGCGGCTGCGCAACCACCCGGTCGTCAACACGCTGCGCCATGTGTTGCCGGACAGCCTGACGCTGTCGAGCCCCGCGCCGCATGACCCGACGCTCGCGGATCCGGCTCGCGTGGAGGCCTACCGAAGCGCCATTGGACGGTACGTGCGGCCCGGGCAGGTGGTGATGGACGTGGGGACGGGGACCGGGTTGCGGGCGCTGCTGGCGGCGCACCGGGGGCCGCGTCGTCTCTATGCGGTGGATCCCTCGCGTCACCTGGACACGGCGCGGTGGGTGGCTCGCCGCCACGGGCTGTCGGATGTCATCGCCTTCGTCCGGGAGGACAGCCGGCGCTTCACGCCTCCGGAGAAGAAGGTGGACGTGCTGCTCCACGAGCAGCTGGGCCCGGCGCTCTTCGATGCGGGGTTGGTGTCCCGGCTGGTGGGCCTGCGGGAGCGGCTGCTGCGGACCGGTGGGCGCATCCTCCCGCACCGCTTCGAGGTGTTCATCGAGCCGGTGCAGCTCCGGGACGAGGCCTGCCTGCCCTTCATCTGGAGCCAGCGCCTGCCCAGCGTGGACTTCAGCTGCCTGCAGACGCTGCGCGAGGCGATGAACCCCTCGTACTTCACGCGGCTCATCCGCTCCTATGAGGTGGCCCACCTGCTGTGCGAGCCGGAGCCCGCGTTCACCTTCGACCTGGAGACGGTGAAGCTCGGGGAGATGCCGCGCTCCCTGCGGTTCACGCGGACGGTGCGACGCGCGGGCCGGCTGGATGGCTTCTGTGTCTTCTACCGAGCATCCTTCGACGAGGAGATGTCCTTCTCCGCCTCGCCCCTGAGGGAGAACAACCCCATGCCGATGATGTTGCTGCGCGTGGACTCGCGAGCCTTCTCCCTGGGGGATGCGCTGAGCCTCGATCTGGAGATGCCGGAACTGGAGGATGTCACCTCCTGGCGCTGGCGCTTCGACTGACGAGGATTACCTTCGTCAGGACGATGGCGCGTTCACTTTGTGTCTTCCTGATCCTGGGCTGGGCGCTGTCCGCCATGGCCCAGGCTCCCGCTCGCAAGCCGCGGACCCTCTCTGGAGGGGTATGCGGCACCACCAACTGGGTCTGCGTGTCCGAATGCATCGATTCGGAGTGCGTGGAGCAGTGCATGCGCGAGGGCTGCGAGCAGGCGCTCGCGCGGCTCCGGGCGTGCACCGAGAAGGCGGGCTGTGCGCCAGATGACAGCACGTGCTCGGCGAAGATGTGTGGAGGCACGTGCCAGCAGGCGTTCGAGCCGGCCCCCCGGAGCCCGGAGAAGGAGAATCCGCAGCCGTGCGCGGGCTTCCAGGCCCAGGGCGGTGGCAAGGGGCTGGAGAAAGTCATCGGGCGGTGGGAGCTGTCGGCGGCGACGCTCACCGGCGAGCCCAAGGAGGAGCCGGCCGAGCTGGATCCGAAGCCCCGCCCCGACTACGTGAGGACGTTGGAGGTGACGCCCTCCGGATGCTTCTTGCTGTCCACGGAGCTCAAGGAGGCCACGCTCGGGCGGGGGAATTCGCTGGCGGTGCGCGCCTGGGGCACGTTCGCCGTGAGTGGAGATGAGAAGGTGGTGCTGCTCCCGAAGGACGGGCAGGCCGTGGGGCAGGTGTGCGGCAAGCCGCGTACCTTCGGGCTGTCGAAGGGCCGGTTCATGGGGCCTCGCTATACGTTCACCGTGGAAAAGGACACGCTCACCCTCGTCGCGGACGACGAGACGAAGCGCACCTTTCAGTTCCAGCGCGTGCAGGGAGATGGCGCGCCAGAGCCTGCGAAGAAGAAGTAGCGCGGGCCTCGCGCAGTCCGTTGCCGCGACACGCGCCGAGGTGAGGTACTACAGGGCGTGACGATGGAACGGATGGCGGGTATCGACGCGGCGTGGCTCCGGATGGAGGAGCCCACGAACCTGATGATGATCACCGCGGTGCTCTGGTTCGACGAGCATCCGGACTGGGAGCGACTGAAGGCCGTGCTGCGAGAGCGGCTGGTGGAGCGCTTCCCCCGCTTCCGGCAGCGGCTGGTGGTGCCCGATGGGCTGCTCTCGGCGCCGTACTGGGAAGAGGATCCGGCGTTCGAGCTGGAGTCACACCTGGGGCATGCCGTGGTTCCGCCGCCAGGAGACCGGGAGGCGCTGGAGACGCTGGTGAGCGAGTGGATGAGCACTTCGCTGGATCGCTCGCGTCCGCTGTGGCAGTGCCACCTGGTGGAGGGCTTCGGGCAGGGTGGAGCGTTGCTGGCCCGCATCCACCACTCCATCGCCGACGGCATGGCGTTGGCGCGGGTGCTGCTGTCGCTCATGGACGACGGCGCGGAGGAGCACTTCACGCCCGAGCCCTTGCTAACGGAGCGGTCCTCGACGCCGGGGTGGATGAAGTTGCTGCGCGGGGCGCGCGCGGTGGCCTCGGGGACTCGTGCGGCGTGGAAGCGCGGGGCGGAGCTGATCTCCGAGCCGATCCATATGGGGGACCTGGTGCGCGAGGGGGCGCGGGGGGCGGCGGCGCTGAGCCGGTTGGCGCTGATGCCGTCGGATCCGCCCACGGTGTTCCGGGGCAAGCTGGGGACGGAGAAACGGGCGGCCTGGTCGGAGCCCATTCCTCTCGAAGAGGTGAAGGCGCTTGGCCGCGCCATGGAGAGCACGATCAACGACGTGCTGCTCGCGGCGCTCACGGGGGCGCTGCGCTGGTACCAGGAGGAGCGGGGCGGGCCGGTGGAGGATCTGCGCGTCTTCATCCCCGTGAACCTGCGGCCGTTGAATGAGCCCATTCCCCGCGAGCTGGGCAACCGCTTCGGGCTGGTGTTCCTGGACCTGCCGGTGAAGGAGGTGGAGCCGCACAGGAGGCTCCGGCTGCTGAAGCAGCGGATGGATGCGCTGAAGCGCTCTCCGGAGGCGGCGCTGACGTTCGGGATGCTGGGGATGTCGGGGATGGCTCCGGCGGCTGTGGAGAGGGCGGCGGTGGATGCGCTGGCCTCGAAGGGGACGCTCATCATGACGAACGTCCCCGGGCCTCGGCATCCGGTGTACCTGGCGGGCACGAAGCTGGCCGGGCTGATGTTCTGGGTCCCTCAGTCGGCTCGGGTGGGGTTGGGCGTGAGCATCTTCAGCTACGCCGGGCAAGTCACCGTGGGAGTCTCGGTGGATGCGGGGCTGGTGCCGGATCCGCATCGGCTGGTGAGCGGCTTCCGGGATGAGCTCCAGGCGCTGGCCTCGGCGGCCTCTTCCTCTACGGAGCGGGGTCAGCCTCCGGAGATTTCGTCGTAACCCCGGCCCTTGAACTCGAGGATGCACAGGCCGTGGCCGAACGGGTCGGCCAGGATGGCGATGCGGCCCCACTCCTGCTCCTTGATGCCTTGCTCCACCGTGGCCCCGTACGCCTGTGCCCGCTGGACTGCCGCGTCGAGCCCCGTCACTACGAAGTCCAGGTGGACCGGTGTCCAGTGTCGGCGGTAGTCCCGCGTGGACGATGCGCTCGCGGTGGCCTGGGTCCCCGCGGGCTTGGCGAGGATGTCGATGGGGGACGATGCGCCCAGCAGTTCCGCCGCCTTGTCTCCAAACCGCCGGCCCAACCGTAGACCCATACCCTGCGTGTAGAACGCGATCCCCTTCTCCAGATCATCGACGTCGATGCAGACGCGCAGCTCCAACATGGACCCTCGCTCAGTGTGAAATTCGTGCAAATCAGGTATTGACTGTCAAAGCCTAAAATGTAGGATGGCCTGGATGATGTCCACCGGGGGAGCCATCTCACCATGAGCACGAAGAGGAATGCCCAGCTGTTGTGGGCCACGCCGCTGGCAGCGCTGCAACTCGCGTGTGGAGGTGGAACCCTTGAAAACAGCGGGCCGGAGGGAACCTCGACGGCTCACGCCATCGTGACGTGCCAGAGCACGACGATGTACGCGAACTACTCGCCGTCCGCGGGTTCGAAGGATCCGATCAAGACCCTGTCCTATGGAGACAAGCTCAGCTTCCGCGAGGACGTGGGCTATCCCTCGTGGGCTGTCACCCTGGGCGAAGGGTTGGACAACTGGGGCTATCTGCTGCGCTCCTGCTACACGCGCTGTTTCGGCGTGAACAACCCCATCCCCGGGTGCTTCTGAGCTCACACCAGCCCGTGCTCCTCGAGCTTGTTGTAGAGCGTGCGGCGGCTGATGCCCAGCAGCCGCGCGGCCAGTGTGCGGTTGTCCCCGGCGCGCCTCAGCGCGTCCAGCAGGGCCTGCCGCTCCGTCTCCCGGCGCTGGGACTCCAGCGTCTTCGGCTCGGTCCCTCCAGGCGTCGCTACGGGCGCGGCATTCGGGGGGGCTACCTGGGGCGGCGCGGGCATCAGCCCCGGTTGCCGTGACAGCTCGCGCGCCACGTCCTCTCCGGTGAGGGCAGGTCCGTCCGACAGCACCACCAGCCGCTCCATGAAGTTCTGGAGCTGGCGCACGTTGCCTGGCCAGGGCTGGGCCTGCAGGGCCTGGAGCGCATCCAGTGCCAGAGTGAAGGGCTGTTTCCCATTGGCCTTGGCGTGCACCTCCAGGAAGTGCCGCGCCAGCGGTTCGGTGTCCTCGGGCCGAGCCCGCAGCGGCGGCAGCCACACCGGCACCACGTTGAGCCGGTAGAAGAGGTCCTCGCGGAACTCTCCCTTCTTCACCATCTCCTCCAGCGGCCGGTGGGTGGCCGCCACGAAGCGCACGTCCACCTTCAGCGTCTGTGTGCCGCCCAGCCGCTCGAACTCCCGCTCCTGCAGCAGCCGCAGCAGCTTCACCTGCACGTGCGGAGTGATGTCGCCAATCTCGTCCAGGAAGAGCGTACCCCCGTTGGCCAGCTCCACCCGGCCCGGCTTGCGCGTGGCCGCCCCGGTGAAGGCGCCCTTCTCGTAGCCGAACAGCTCGCTCTCCAGCAGCGTCTCCGGCAGCGCCGCGCAGTGCAGCTTCACGAACGGGCCGCTCCGGCGAGGGCTCTCGTCATGCACCACCTTGGCCGCCAGCTCCTTGCCCGTGCCGGACTCGCCGCGCAGCAGCACCGTCGCCGTGCCTCCCGCTGCCCGCCGCAGCAGGGACTCCACCTCCGCCATCGCCGCGCTGCGGCCCACGAAGGCGCTCGTCTTCAGGGGCTGGCGCTCCGCGTCTCCCTGCGCACGCAGCAGGGCCTTGCGGATCGTGAAGAGAATTTCCTCCCGGTCGAACGGCTTGAGGATGAAGTCCGCCGCGCCCGCCTTCATGGCCTCCACCGCCATGGGCACCGTGCCGTGCGCGGTGATGAGCACCACCGGCACGTCCGCGTAGGCGCGCGTCACCTCGGCCAGCAGCTCCAGGCCACTCATGCCCGGCATCCTCACGTCGCTCACCACCACGTCGATGGGCTTCTGCCCCAGGACGGCGAGCGCCTCCGCCCCGTTCTTCGTGGTGTGCACCGTGAGCCCCGCCTGCGCCAGCAGCGCGCCGAGCACCTTGGCCACGGCGGGGTCATCGTCCACCAGCAACACGCTTCCCTTCAGGGGCTCGGCCACGGTGCTCCTTCTCCTGGGGCGGACACGCCCTCGTGCGCCTCGGGTGCGGGCAGGCGCAGACTCACGATGGTACCCCGCCCCTCCCGGCTCGTCAGCGATACCGCTCCGCCGTGCGCCTCCACCACCCGCCGCACGAACGCCAGCCCCAGCCCGCTGCCCTGGGCCTTCGTGGTGAAGAACTCGTCGAAGGCCCGCTCCCGCGTGCGAGCATCCATGCCCTCGCCCGTGTCCTCCACGCTCACCATTACCCCTCCGGCCTCCGGATTCTCACGCTGGGTGCGCACGGTGACGGTGCCGCCCTGGGGCATGGCCTCGCATGCGTTTCGCACCAGGTTCTCCAGTGCGTTGGCCAGCAAGTCGTAGTCCCCCGCGCAGCGCGGGAGCTCCGGGTCCAGGGCACGCTCGAACTTCACGTTGGCGTACCCGGCGAAGGCCTGGAGCGACAGCACGTCCGCCACCAGCCCGTTCATATCCAGGGGCCGAGGCAGTGGCTCCACGCGCCCCAGGCGCTGGTACGTGCTCACCACCCGGTCCAGCCGCTCCACCTGGTCCAGCAGCAGGTCCAGGAACTCGCCCTTGTCGTCCCAGGGGCGCTTCTGCGCGTGCTCCTCCTGGAGGTACTGCGCGGCGCCCTTGAGCGCGGCGATGGGGTTTCGCAGGTCATGCGCCATCTGCGCCGAGAAGCGACCCAGGGTGGCCAGGCGCTCCAGGCGCTCGCGCTGGGTGACGAAGGCGCTCACCCCTCGGCGGGCCGCGGCCAGCAGCGCGAACGTGATGGCGGCGGTGCCCACTACCAGTGCGCCCTGCTCGGCGGCGAAGAGCCGGAAGACGATGAGGTACGCCAGCACGCCCACCACCGTCAGCGTCACCGCGTACAGCGCCGAGCCGCTCGGGTCCTTGCCGAAGAGGTGGAAGCGCAGGGCCACGGTGGCCATCACCGGCAGTCCCAGCAGTGTGCCCAGAGTGCCCAGCCGGGGCACGTTCAGCCCCAGGTCCGCCATGAGGTTCGTGCCGGGCAGCGCCACCAGGAGCACCAGGCCCAACAGGAGCAGGGCCGTGCGGATGCGCTCCTCCAGGCGCAGTGCTCGGCGGAGGTGGAGCAGCAGCAGGCCCCACCCCAGGCCCAGCAGCAAGGTGACGAGCAGCAGCGTCAGCCGGGCGAAGGTGAGCGAGTTGGCGCGCGCCGCGATCCACGGAGAGCCCAGCGCGGACAGGGCCACCGCCGCGAAGAGGCCGAAGAGGCCATAGGTGGAGTAGATGACCACGGCGAAGCGGCGCCGCTGGCCGGTGAAGGCGAGGATGAAGTGCAGTGCGCAGGGGGCCGTGATGACCGTGGCGCTGAGCGCGACGAGCCGCCAGCCCTCCTCGCCGGAGACGCCGTACGCGAAGTGGGAGAAGTTCCACGTAGATAGCGCGATGGACAACAGCGAGAGCGGCAGGGCCAGGGGGCTGCGTCCCACGCGCGCCAGGGCCAGCCCCGCCAGTGCGAGCTGCCCCGCGCACGCCACGAGGCTCAGCCAGGCCTGCCCGCTCATGTCTCACTCCCCCTGTTGCCCAACGCGCCCTGCTCCTTGCTCCGCGCCATCATAGTCCGGTCCCCGCGAAGGAGCCCCCCTGTCGGGCCGGACCAGAACCAACCGGTATGCTGGCCATACCAGTTCGCAACTTCTCTGAAGGGTCTAGAGTGCGGGTTTGAGATGTCCGGTCCCCGCTTGCACTCCCCGGGAAGTGCCCGCGCACGCCCGCCTGGTGATGACTGGGTCGACGTCACCCGTGATTCGGCCACGAGCATCGAGACCATCCGCGCCCACTTCACGGGCCATGCGTACGATCCCCACTTCCATGCCGAGTACCTCGTGGGCGTGACGGAGCAGGGGCTCCAGGAGTTCTCGTGCCGCCGAGCGCTTCACCGCAGCACTCCCGGGCGCGTCATCCTCATCGAGCCGGGAGAGACGCATGACGGCCAGGCTCGGGGCGATGAGGGCTTCACGTACCTGATGCTCTACCTGGCTCCCTCCTGGCTGGCCCAGGCCTGCACCCGGGCGGCGGATGGTGCCTTCCCGCACGTGCACCCTGGCTTCCGCGCCACGCTCAATGACGAGCCCCGCCTCGCACTCGCCATCCGCCGGGCCTTCTGGAGGCTCCACGAGCCAGAGTCGCGGCTCGCGCGAGATGAGGCCCTGGACACATTGGCCGCCGCGCTCAATCCGCTCCTCGGAGCGTCCGTTGTCAGCCGGATGGGAGAGACCGCCACCCGCGCCGCGCGCCGTGCTCGAGACCTGTTGCGGGAGCGGATGGAGGAGGACCTCGGGCTCGATGAGCTCTCCCGGCTCTGTGGAGCGGACCGCTTCCAACTGTCCCGAGCCTTCCGAGCGGCCTATGGGCTGCCACCCCACGCCTACCTCGTCCAGCTCCGCCTGGCCGCCGCGCGCCGGAGGCTCGCCCTGGGGGAAGTGCCCGCCTCTGTCGCGGCCTCGGTGGGGTTCGCCGACCAGAGCCACCTGGGCCGTTGGTTCCGCCGCGCCTTCGGGCTGACCCCCGCCGCCTACCGCGCGATGTGCACAAACGTTCCAGACGGGCAGTGACTCCTCCGCTGAGGATTCGCCTCAACAGAGGAGACACCCATGCCCGAGCCGTTCACCACCAAGGTCGCGCTGATCGTGCGCGATGATCTCGCCACCTGGCAGCGCTTGAATGTCACTGCCTTCCTCGCCACCGGCATCGCCTCCGCCGCCCCGGAGGCCATCGGCGAGCCCTACGAGGACGCCGCGGGCCGTCGCTATTGCCGCCTGCTCGGCCAGCCGATGATGATCTTCAGCGCGTCCCGGGCCCAGCTTCAGGGCGCACACCGCGCAGCCGTTGATCGCGGCCTGACCACCGCTGTCTACGTGGGCGCCATGTTCTCGACAGGAAACGATGAAGCCAACCGCACGGTGTTCCGGGCCGAGAACCCGGAGGACCTCGATCTGGTGGGCCTTGCGGTGCGAGGGGATCGGAAACAGGTGGATAAAGCGGTGAAAGGACTGGCCCTTCACGGGTGAATCGGCTGCCAGCCCGGAAACCTGCCATTCAAGGCTTCCGTGGAAATAGTTCGTCACAGTCACGAAACAAACAGGTCACGACTTCCAGGCAGGGTGTCTCCTCGCAGCACCAGGGCCGGCAAGGCGCCGGTCCGGGCAGAGGGCCACTTCGCCCTTCAGGGAGAGTCGTATGCCGGGAGTTTCGAGACTGAGCGCGCTGGGCGCTTTTGTGTTGCTCACAGTCGCTTGTGGTGATGGCCGACCCGAGGGCTGGACCGACGAGACGCACGGCAAGAACGCCCCTCCTGACTACGAGACCGTCTTCCCTGCCGACAAGGTCCAGCGGTTCGACATCGTCATCTCCGCCGAGGACTGGCAGGCGATGCAGGACGACATGACGGACATGCTCGGCGCATTCGGCACGGGCAGCGGAGAGGGCGCTGGCGGAGGTGGAGGAGGTGGAGGGCCCGGTGGTGGAGGTGGAGGGCCTCCGGTGGAGCTGACGCAGGCTTGCGAGGGCAAGGCCGCGGGTGATGCCTGCACGGCGAACTTCAACGGCACCACCATCACCTCCACGTGCGCCCAGTTCATGGATCAGGCCCTCCTGTGCGCGCCTCAGGGCGGACCCGGCGGTGGCGGTGGCCCTGGTGGCGGCGAGGGCGGCCCGGGCGGTGGAGGAGGCGTGGACCTCGTCCCGCGCACGCCCGTGTATGTGCAGTCGACGGTGCAATTCAACGGCAAGACGTGGTGGAACGTGGGGATCCGCTACAAGGGCAACTCCACGCTGTCGGGGGGCTGGCGCTCCGGCGTGGGCAAGCTGCCCCTGCGGCTCAACTTCGACAAGTTCGAGGACGACCACCCCGAGATCGAAGGCCAGCACTTCTACGGCTTCAGCAAGCTGTCTCTCTCCAGCAACCAGGGGGATGTCTCGTACATCCGGGACCATGTGGCCTCGGACACGTTCCTCGCCGCGGGAGTGCCGGCGGCCCACACCGGCTTCATGGCCGTGTACGTGGACCACGGCAACGGTCCCGAGTACTTCGGCCTCTACA
Organism: Hyalangium versicolor; assembly: GCF_020103695.1. Taxonomy (GTDB): domain Bacteria; phylum Myxococcota; class Myxococcia; order Myxococcales; family Myxococcaceae; genus Hyalangium; species Hyalangium versicolor. Next base: position 161,570 of record NZ_JAHXBF010000002.1, on the reverse strand, counting down.
CCGTCGCCGAGGATCCCCAGTCCTCGCTGCTGGACACGCACTTCGGCAATCACGACGGCGCGCTCTACGAGGCGGACGGCACCGGTGCCCGGCTCGGGACGTTCGATGAGGCTTCCTTCGAGGCCCAGAGCGACGCCGCCGAGAAGGGCTGGGAGAGCGTGCAGGCGCTCATCACCGCGCTCAACTCGGATCGCAGCGACGCCGCGGCCTGGCGCGCGGGGCTCGAGGCGAAGCTGGACGTGGACGGCTTCCTGCAGTGGCTCGCCATCAACACGGTGATCACGAACTGGGACAGCTACGGGTCCATGCCGCACAACTACTACCTCTACGCGGACCCGAACGATGGGAACCGGGTGCACTGGATCACCTGGGACCACAACCTGGCCCTGTCCTCCATGCAGGGGCGCTCGTTGACGCTCTCCGAGGTCACCGCGGACTGGCCGCTCATCCGCTACCTCCTGGATGATGCGGTGTACAAGGCCCGGTACGAGCAGTATGCGCGCGAGTCCATTCTGGGCCCGACCTCCGCGGCGGCGATGAAGGCCCGGATTCAGCAGGCGCATGAGCTCATCGCCCCGTGGGTGGTGGGTGAGAACGCCGAGGTGCAGGGCTTCACCTATACGAGTGCGCAGCAGTTCCAGGACTCCCTCGCCGGCGCGTCGGGCCTGCTCGAGTTCGCCGAGCAGCGTGAGGCCGCGGTGAAGACGACCTTTGGTACCTCCCCATGAGCGCTCTGGCCTGGACGGATTCCTCCATGGAGTGCCACTCACCGATGCTGGATCACGAGCGGCGCTTCCTGCCTCCGCAGGCAGCGGTGGAGGCCTTCTTGAACGCCACGGGGCCCTATACCGAGCCCCGTCTGTACGCCAGCGACTACCCCTACGCCTTCACACGCACGACGTACTTCGACACCCAGGAACTGGCCCTGCTGAGCTCCCGAGGCACGGGCCGGGCGCAGCGCCTGCGGTTGCGCGAGTACGCGGGCGCCGCGGAATTGGGCCAGCCCGCTGTCCTGACAGGCCTGCGGTACTTCGAGCTGAAGGTGACCTCTGGGGAGCGGCGGATGAAGTCCCGCTGCCCTGTCTCCGGGGCAGAGGCGGAGGCGCTGCTGACCGGCGCGCCGCTCTCGGACGAGAGCACGGCGGGCGCACTGTTGAAGCAGTTCCTCGCGACACCGGTGAAGCCGTGGGTGACGGCCTGGTATCGGCGCACCACGCACGAGACGTCCGATGGCCGGGTCCGCATCACGCTCGATGAGGATCTGCTCTTCGCGCTGCCGCCCGCACCGGGGAGCTCCGCGCTCCCCTCCCAGGTGCTCCAGCGTTCTCCCGCGGCCCTGCTCGAAGTGAAGTGGCAGGGGCGCCCGCCGTTCTGGCTGGAGCACGCGCTCCGGTTGCTGGGGCCCTCCGAGAGCCAGGGCTCGAAGTTCGAACAGGGGATGCGCGCCCTCTTTGGTGGCCTGCTTCCCGTTCCGTTGTCCCGAGCACGCTGACCCCCCGCGGCCCTCCTGGCGTGGCTTCTTCAAGGATTCTGCATCGTGTCTGACGCGTTCCTCTCCGACTCCCGCCGTCGGCCCTTCGGGGCCCTCGCTGGCGGGAGACTGCTCCTCGCCGCATTGCTCCTCGTGGGATTCTCCGCCAGGGCGCAGGCTCCTGCTTCGGAGCAACCCGAGGCTTCCGCTCCGGCAACGGAGGCATCTTCGGCTCCAGCCACCCAGGAGTCCGCGGCTCCATCGGCTTCCGGCGCTCCCTCGGTGGCGGACAGCCCCGAGGACTCGACGCCCACGGATGCGAAGGATGAGGCCATCGTGCTCTCCACCGCGGCCGGTTCGGTGGAGGTGGGAGGCCGCCTCGATGTGCGCGAGAACCTCGAGCGCCCTGAGGGTGGCATCTGGGCGGGTGAGCTCTCCATCCCCTCCGCGCGAGTCGAGGTGACCTACCGCTGGAAGAAGCGGCTGCGCGCCGTGGTGGAGTTCGATGTCCGGGCCGAGATCAAGGATGCGTACGCCTGGCTGAAGATCGCCAACGGGTTCGCGGCTCGGGCCGGGCGCTTCAAGATGCCCCTCTCGCTGGTGGAGTCCGAGTCCACCACGAGGCTCCCGCTCGTCCGGCGCGGGCTGCTGCGCGATGTGCTGGATGACTCCTTGAGCCTCAGTGGCCGGCGCCCGGGAGCTCAGCTCGAGTGGAAGTGCCCGAGCTGCGAGCGCGAGCTGAAGCTGCAGGCGGCGGTGTTCCAGACGAAAGACCTGGACGGCAAGGTCGCGCTGGAGCGCGGGATTGGGCTCATGCCCGCGCTGCGCGGCACCTGGGATGTGGGACCCGTGGTGGTAGGCGCCTCCGCGCTGCTGCAGCCCAAGGGCGCCAGTGCTGGGGGCGATCAGGGCAGCTGGCTCGCGGAGTTGGATGTTCGGCATACCTTGAATCTCGGCTCGGGGGCGCTGCGTACCTGGGCCGAGCTCATCACCGGCAAGGCCGCCCTCATCGGCGGAACGGGCAATGCCCTCATGGGCCGCGCGGTGACCGCGTGGCGCATCGGCGGCGCCAAGGCGGGCAAGGGTTACCTCGAGCCTGTCTTGATGGTGTCGGCGATCGATCCCGACCGCGACCGCGCGGAGGACCTGCTGTGGGAGGGCTCGTTGGGCCTCAACGCGGGGATGTGGGAGCGGTGGCGGGTGCAGGCGCAGTTCGAGGTGCGCAAGGTGGGCGCGGGCGTTTCTCCCGCGCTCCTGTCCCTGGATGACGGGCTTGCCTCGCGGCGGGCCCTGTTGGTGCAGCTGGAGGTGGGCTTCTAATGTTGATCGTCTTCGAGGGAATCGACGGGTCTGGAAAGACGACCCTCTCCAACCGTGTGGCTCAGGAGTTGCGCAAGGCGGGCCTCCGGGTCCGGCATGTCCGCGAGGGAGGGACGCTGGCGTCTCCCGTCTCCGAGGGGCTGCGGCGCTTCACGCGGGATCCCGCCAACCTGGCGCTCACTCCCACTGCCGAGTTGCTGCTCTACACCGCGCGAGAGGCCCAGCTGCTGGAAGAGGTGACGCGCCCCGCGCTGGCCGAGTGCGAGGTCGTCATCACCGATCGCTTCTTCTACACGGCTGAGGTGCTCGCGCGCTGGGGCCGTGGGCTGTCCGAGCAGGTGGTTCGGCCCGTGGTCGATGCCTGCACGCGAGGCCTGGCGCCGGACCGCGTCTTCCTCATGGATGTGGATCCCGCCCTGGCGAAGGCCCGCCGGCGCCTGTCGAAGATCCTCACGCCGAAGCCTGGCTCTCCGTCTCGGAAGGGGCTGGCGGGGGCAGGGCTCCAGGTGCGGCTGCGCTCGGGCTATCGGACGCTGGCGGCCGAGTCTCCCGAGCGCTGGCGCTTGCTCGAGAATGCGGGTGTGCCGCTCGAGACGCTCGTCCAGCAGGTGGTCCAGGAGATCCTCCAGGCGCGTTCGGGAGCCGTGCTTGCAGTGCCTGCTTCCCGTCCGATGCCCCCGGTGGTCCGCACGGTGGTGGAGGCCCGTGCGAGTTTCCTCCGTCACATCGACATCTGGGCCGAGGAGGAGCCTTCGCTCGCCGCGTACTTCCTCTCGGGAATGGAGGGAGAGGACATGACGGAGCGGCGGAAGCTGCTCGCTGCGCGCTGCCCGGAGCTGGTGGCGCACAGCCTCGGTAGCCTCACGGATGTGGTCTCCTGGGCACTCCGGCGGCAGCTCGCGGACGCGGCCCCAGTCCAGGTGCTGGGCTCCCTGAGGAACGAGACGGCGGATACGCCGGAGGCCTGGGAGCTTCGCGAGCGGCTGGCGGAGCGGGCGCCCGGGGCGGTGGCAGAGTCCCTGGATCTGCTGGACTCGGAGCAGGCGTGGCGGCTGCGCGAGCGGCTCTACTTCTCTGCCTCGGAGAGCGTGATCGCCTCCTTGGAGGGACTGGATACGGAGCGGGCCTGGGCCGAGCGGTTGAGGTGGCTCTCGGATGCTGGCGGGGAAGAGGCGCTCGGCTTGGAGAAGGTGGCTCGCACGGCGTGCCGCTCCATCCGAGGGCTGGACAGCGAGCAGGCGTGGGCGTGGCGCAAGCGCGCGTGGGCCATTGCTCCGGACGCGGTGCTGCGCTCGGTGGGAGGGCTCATGAGCCCTCGGGCCTGGGAGCTGCGCGAGCAGCACGTGGCGCGTGCGCCTCGGGCCGTCTTGAGCACGCTCGATGGCCTGGACACTCCTCGCGCCTGGGCGCTGCGGGAGTCCTTCGGTGCGCAGTGCGAGGAGGTGCTGGACTCCATGTGGGGTCTGGAAGGCGGCGCGGCCTGGGGGTTGCGCACGGCGCTGGCGGACTCCTGGCCTGCGGCGACGGTGAGGAGCCTGGGGCCTCTGCTGCAGATGGCTCGTGGGCGAGTCCTCGCCGAGCGGCTGCTGGCGAGTCACCCTCAGGACTTCGCCCTGCTGCGCCAGGCCGCGCGCGGTGCACCGGATACCGCTCGGGGAGCCCTGCATGCCACCGCTTGATACGGTGATGCAGGACCTGGATGCGGGTCCGCACAAGTTCAACGCCCTGATGCTGCTGCTTCGCTTTACCCTGGCCCTGGTGCTTGGAGGGATCCTGGCCTACCGGCCGTGGCGCAAGGTGCTGCCGAATGCGCCCGCGCTCGTCTCCCAGACGGCGCAGACGCAGGTGCTGGTGGCCGTGGCGGGCGCGCTGGTGACCACGGTCATTGGCGACAGCATGTCCCGTGCGTTCAGCCTTGTGGGGCTCGGAGGCTTCATCCGTTTCCGTTCTGGCATCAAGGATCCGCGGGACGCGGCGGTCATGTTCGTGATGATCGGCGTGGGCATGGGATGCGGGCTGGGCGCGGCGTCGATCGCGCTCTGCGCGGCGGCGTTCTTCGGCTGCGTGCTGCTGGTGTTGGATGCGACCAGCGAGGGGCGCATGGAGGTGGTGCGGCTGTCGCTGGGGCTCGAGGACCTGAGCGCAGCGATCCCTCCCTTGCGGGAGATGCACCCGACGGCCCGCTTCCTCTCGCTGGAGCAGGCCTCGGAATCGCGAGAGGGCACTGCGGTGGTGGAGCTCACCGTGCCGGCGCGGACGGACGGGCTGGCATTGCTGGAGGCCGTGCGCAAACGGCTGCCCGGAGTCCAGAGCGCATCGATTGATCCGGATTGACGGTGTCTTGCGACGAGAGCGGAGCTCAGGAGGTCGAATGCTCAGGAAGCTGATGCCCAAGACTGACGATTTCTTCAACGACTTCGATGCCCAGTGCGCGATGACCGTGGAGGGCACACGGATGCTGCACGCGCTGCTGAGCGACTACCGTGACGTGGCCAACCGGGTCCAGGCCATCGAGGAGATCGAACTCAAGGGAGACGAGGTGACGCACACCGCCGTCAACCGGCTGCACAAGGAGTTCATCACCCCGTTCGACCGGACGCAGATCCACTCCCTGCTGTCGCGCATCGACGATGTGCTGGACTTCGCCCACGCGGCGGCGGCCCGGCTGCTCTACTACGAAATCCAGACCGGATTGCCAGACGCGGCTGAGCTGGCGCGGTTGCTGGTGATGTGCGCGGAGAAGGTGCAGGAGGTGGTGGCGCTTCTGCGGCTCATCAAGCAACCGGAGCAGATCCTCGCGGGGTGCAAGGCGATCAAGCAACTGGAGACGCAGGCGGACGAGGTGCTGCGCGCGGCGATGGGCCGGCTCTTCAAGAGCGGAGTGGATCCCGTCACTCTCATCAAGTGGAAGGAGATCTACGACTTGATCGAGACGGCCACGGACAAGTGCCTGGACGTGGCGGACGTCATCGAGGGCGTGGTGCTGGAGCACTCCTGAGCCCCTCCGGGCGCGGTCCGAGCCAACTGGTATGCTGGCCATACCAGTTCGGTTCATTCCTGCCGCCAGAGGGGCTATCACTCCAGGCGGGCCCTTGCCCGCCGCTGTTCGTGCGAGGGGCGCGGCCTCCTGGGTTCAGGCGCCGAGCCGGCGGTGCTGTTCGCGCAGGGCGGTCACCTGCTGGGTCCAGTCCGACAGGCGCTGCCGCTCTTGAGCGACCACGGCAGCGGGCGCGTTGTTGACGAAGGTCTCGCTTGCGAGCTTGGTGTTGCACTTCGCGATGTCTGCCTCCAGGCGCTTGATCTCCTTGTCCAGGCGGGCCTTCTCCGCGGACAGGTCGATCAGTCCAGCCAGGGGGATCAGCAGCTTCAGCTCGCCGACGATGCCCGTGGCCGAGGCAGGCGCCTCGCCCTCGAGCCATGCGATGGACTCCAGGCGGGACAGGAACTTCAGCCCGGCCTCGAACCGCTGGGTGCGCTCACGGTCCTCGGCGGTCCCGCCTTGTAGCAGCAACGGCACGGGCCGGGTCGGCGCGATGTTCATCTCGCTCCGGATGCGGCGCAGTTGCGACACGGCTGCCTTGAGCCACTCGATGTCGGCCTCGGCCTGGGAGTAGTCGCTGGTGAAGTGCTTTGGCTCCGGATAGGGCTGAGTGCTGATCGAATCGCCAGCGATGCCGAGCTTCGGCGCGACGGAGTGCCAGATCTCCTCGGTGATGAAGGGGATCAGCGGGTGCAGCAGGCGCAGCGTGTTCTCCAGCACGAACAGCAGCGTGTGGCGTGTACTCTGGGCCGCCTCGCTGTCGCCGCCGGTGAGCGCAGGCTTGGCCAGTTCCAGGAACCAGTCGCAGAACTCGTTCCAGGTGAACTCGTACAGCGCCTGTGAGACGAGATCGAACCGGTAGGCGGCGAACTGGGTCTCGACCTCCCGGACGGTGCGGGTCAGGCGCGAGAGGATCCAGCGCTCGGCATCCGTCTTGGGAGAAGGACTCCCCGTGGCGGTGAAGCCCTCGCAGTTCATCAGCGCGAAGCGGGCGGCGTTCCAGAGCTTGTTGCAGAAGGCCTTGTAGCCCTCGGCGCGCTTGAGATCGAACTTGATGTCTCGGCCGTGAGTGGCCAGCGAGGCGAAGGTGAAGCGCAACGCATCCGCGCCGTGAGCGGAAATGCCGTTCGGGAACTCCTTGCGCGTCGCCTTCTCGATCTTCTGAGCCATCTGCGGCTGCATCAGGCCGCTGGTGCGCTTGGCGAGCAGCGCGTCGAGCGTGATGCCGTCGATGATGTCGATCGGGTCCAGGATGTTGCCCTTGGCCTTCGACATCTTCTGGCCTTCGTGGTCTCGCACCAGGCCGGTGATGTAGACGTCTCGGAACGGGACCTTCCCGGTGAAGTGGTCGGTCATCATGATCATCCGGGCGACCCAGAAGAAGATGATGTCGAAGCCGGTCACCAGCACCGAGGTAGGCAGATATCGATCGAAGCCGTACTTCTTCATCTGCTCCGGGTCGGGCCAGCCGAGCGTGCCGTGCGACCACAGCGCCGAGCTGAACCAGGTCTCCAGTACATCGCTGTCCCGGGTGAGGGCCACCTCGGCGCCGAGTCCATGCCGGGCGCGGATCTCTGCTTCGTCGCGGCCGACGTAGGCCTTTCCGCTGGCGTCGTACCACGCGGGGATGCGGTGTCCCCACCAGAGCTGCCGGCTGATGCACCAGTCCTGGATGTTGCCCATCCAGTGCCGGTAGGTGCTGACCCAGTTCTCCGGAACGAAGCGGACGGAGCCATTCTCGACCAGCTCCAGTCCGCGCTTCGCCAGCGAGTCCATCTTCACGAACCACTGGCTCGTCAGATAGGGCTCGATCACCTGCCCGGTGCGGTCACCGCGAGGCACCTGGAGCTTGTGCTTCTTCTCCTCGACCAGTAGACCGGCCGCTGTGAGGTCAGCGAGCACGGCCTTGCGCGCGACGTAGCGGTCGAGCCCGCGATACTTCTCCGGGGCGTTCTCGTTGAGAGTGGCCTCCGGGGTGAAGATGTTGATCATCGGCAGCGAGTGCCGCTGGCCGACCGCGTAGTCATTGAAGTCGTGCGCCGGGGTGATCTTCACGCAGCCGGTGCCGAAGTCCTTGTCGACGTAGGTGTCCGCGATGATGGGGATTTCGCGGTCGGTCAGTGGCAGCTTGACCTTCTTGCCGACCCACTGCGTGTAGCGCTCGTCCTCCGGGTGCACGGCCACGGCGACGTCTCCGAGCAGCGTCTCCGGTCGCGTGGTGGCCACGACCAGCGAGCCACTGCCATCCGCCAGCGGGTAGGAGATGGACCACAGCTTGCCGTCCTCCTCCTCGCTGACCACCTCCAGGTCGGAGATGGCGGTCTTGAGCACGGGATCCCAGTTCACGAGGCGCTGGCCGCGATAGATGAGTCCTTCCTCGTACAGGCGTACGAAGGTCTCGATGACGGCCTTGCTCAGGCCTTCGTCCATCGTGAAGCGCTCGCGGCTCCAGTCACCGGACGTGCCGAGCCGGCGCATCTGCCGGGTGATGGTGTTGCCCGAACTTTGCTTCCACTCCCAGACCTTCTCGATGAACTTCTCACGGCCCAGGCCCTCGCGGGTGAGGTTCTCGAGCGCGAGGTTGCGCGAGACCACCATCTCGGTGGCGATGCCAGCGTGGTCGGTGCCGACCTGCCACAAGGTGTCGAAGCCGAGCATGCGGCTGTGGCGGATGAGCGCATCCATCAGCGTGTGCTGGAAGGCGTGGCCCATGTGCAGCGTGCCGGTGACGTTCGGCGGCGGCAGCATGATGGTGTAGGGCGTACCCTGGCCGGACGGCTTGAAGCAGCCGCTGGCCTCCCAGCGCGCGTACCACTTCGATTCGATGCTCTGCGGTTCGAAGCTCTTATCCATGAGGGGGGACTTCCAATACTCACGGCCCCCGGTCAAGCAGCTCGTACCTCAGGCCCGGATGACCGTCACCGAGCGTCCGGATGGCGAGGTTGATGACTCAGACCGTGTCCGTACCGCAAGAGGGCCGAGCCCTTTGCGCTGGTCGAAAATCACCAGCCAGCCAGAGTCCAGGTTCAGCCCCGCGAGGTACCTGTCGAGCTGCGCGAGCCCTTCAGTTAGCGGAAGGGAGGCAGTGCCGCACGCGAGGGAAACGAGAGCTCGCGGACAACCACCTCGCGGTAGATGGGGTTGGCGACCTCGAAGGCACCTGCCTCGTTCATCCGGATGAGGCCCAGGTCCGTGGCGAAGCGCACATCATCTGGCGGGAGTGGCCCCGGAATGGTGCCGGCGAGCATGGGCTCGAGGATGGCGCGCACGCGCGGCTCTCGCAGGCGCTCGGTCAGGCTGTCCAGGTGTGTCTCCTGGCGCTCGATCAGCATCGCCTTGGCGCGCTCGATGTCCGCACGCCGGACGGGCTGGGAGGTATCGGGGACGACTTCCTCGACAGCCACTTTCGCCAGGGCGTTGACGAGCCACGGCTGGCCCTGGGTGAGTTCGAAGGCCCGGGTGAGCGCTTCCGGCTCGAAGCGCTGGCCTGTGTCCGCGGTGTGCTGGGAGTAGAGTTCCACCACCTCGTCAGCAGTGAAGTCGCGCAGGGTGAGCGAGCGCACCTTGATGTTGAACGGGCTGGCGGTGCCCAGTGACTCTCTATCCTCCGTGGCCACCTTGTAGTCACGCACATCGCGCAGTCCCACCAGCGCCAGGGAGACGGGGAATCTCCCCGAGGATGGCCGCTTCCGCCGCGCCGATGTCGTCATGGAAGGCGGCACCGACCTCCATCGAGACGAGCGCAGCGACATACCTGCCCTCCGAGGTGAGCTCCTGGGCCAGCGAGAGCAGCGCCGTCGTCCTGCCCACCTGCCGCGGGGCGTGGACGACGAAATACCCCTCCTGGTCGATGAGGCGGCGCACCTCGGGCAGGCGCCTCATGGCCGGAAGCATGTAGTGGTGATCCGGCCGGCAAGGGCCTGCGGTGTTGAACCAGCGGGGCATGGAGCGGAACCGTATCACTCCCGGTCCCCTGCTCACGCCGCTCAGTCGTGGGGCTCGTGGTGGTCCGCGGTGTTTCGCTTCCAGTAGCCGCTCACGCTGAGCCACTTCTTGTCCACCTTGCGCTCCTCGACCAGGTACTCACGCAGCGTGCGGAGCGTGTTGGCCTCGCCCGCCAGCCAGGTGAAGAAGTCTCCCGGTGGGAACTGCAGGTTCCGGAGGGCGTCCTCCAGCAATGGGGTGGAGCCGGCCTCCGCGCCGTTGCGGTGCAGCCAGATGACCTGTGCCTGGGCTCGCGTGTTGAACTGCTGCTCCTCGTCGGCGTTCGCGACCTCGATGAGCGCGATGGCGCGTGCCCCGGCGGGGAGTTCCTCCATCCAGCGGCCAATGGCCGGCAGCGCGGTGGAGTCGCCCACCATCAGGTACCAGTCGAAGTCATGCGGGATGAGCACCGAGCTTCGCGGGCCTCCCACGCCGAGCAGATCTCCCGGCTTGGCCTGCGTCGCCCACGTCGACGCCGGGCCGGTGCCATGCAGCACGAAGTCGAGGTCCAGCTCGCCTCGGGCCGCGTCATGGCGCCGCGGCGTGTAGTCGCGGGAGACAGGACGAGGCTTGCCCTCCGGGAACACCAGCCCGCGCGGACCCACCGAGGGCATGAGCGGCTTGCGCTCTCCGGGCGTGGGGAAGAACACCCGCACGTGATCATCGGCCGAAGGGCTCTGGAAGCCCTGCAGCTCCGGGCCACCCAGCGTTACCCGGATCATCTCTGGGCTCAGCCGGGTGACGCGCAGTACCTCGAGGAGCCGGAACTGGAGGGGGAGCGGGACTCGACGCAGCTCTCGTTCTGTCTGTGCCATCTTTTCGAGATTGACTATCGTTCTCAGAATCACGATGCAAGAGGGAAGGACGGACTGCGTGAGGCCCTGGCCGAAGGGGTGGGGCGTCTGTCCTTCGCGAAACCCTTGCCAGATTTCCTCCGCGAGAGTTGTTCTCTCAACGACTCGGAAATAGTCCGTGATTGCGGAGAAAGATGACTATCCCCACTCTTCTCTTCGATGAGTTCGGGACTTCCATCATCGGCGAGCGAACGGTTGCGTCAGCGGACGTTGGCGCTGTTCGCGGTGATGGTCGTCCTCCTCTATGGCGTGGACTGGCTGGCCCTGGGGCATGCCAGCTGGGAGATGCTGGGGGTACGGGTGATCTGGGCGTTGTCCATGGTGCTGACGGCGCTGGGGATGAGGCGCGCGCGCCCCCTTCAGGCGAGGCTGATCAGTGCGAGTTACGGCGTGGTGGCCGCGCTCTGTTATCTGGGCCTGGTGGCCTTCGGGGGCGGGACTCGGAGCGGGTACTTCTCCTTCTTCCCCGCGCTGCCGCTCATCGTCGCCATGGCATCCACCGAGACGTTCGGGGCCGGCCTGACGTGCGGAATCGTCAGCGCGCTGGGCGGCGGGTCGATGATGCTTGCTGCCGGGGAGTCCCTGCTCGCGGCCTTCCTGTGGTCCTTGGTGATGGTCGTCTTGATGTTCTTCGGGATGCACGGGGGCCTGCAGTTTCGCAAGGTGCGATCCGCGGAGAACGAGGCGCTGCTGGAGCGTTCGCGGCGTGAGGCGCTCGAGAAGCTGGCCGAGAGCGAGCGCCGACGGGCCCAGTCCGAGAAGCTGGCGACCATCGGCCGGCTGGCGGCGAGCGTGGCGCACGAGCTGAACAACCCCATTGCCTATGTGCGCTCGAACCTGGTCTTCCTCGAGCGGGAAGTGCTGCTCGCGGCGGGAGGCTCCAGGGCGGAGCTGTCCGAGGCGCTTCGGGATGTGAACGCCGGCGTGGAGCGCATCCGGCAGATCGCCTCCGATCTCCGAAACTTCTCGCACATGGACGAGACGGAAGAGCCCTCGCGATGCGTGCTCGCGGAGGTGGTGCAGGATGCTGCCCGGCTGGCCTCGGTGCGGCTCAAGCACGTGGCGAGGTTGCAGGTGGAGGTGCCCTCGGAGCTGCCTGAAGTCCATGTCGTGCGCCGGCGGCTGGCGCAGGTCATCCTCAATCTCCTGGTGAATGCGGGCGATGCGCTGGAAGGGCACTCTCGCGGGGACGGAGAGATCCGGGTCCTGGCTCGCGCGGAGGGAGAATTCGTGCAACTCCTCATCGAGGACACGGGGCCTGGGTTCCCGGAGGAGGTGCTGTCACGCCTGTTCGAGCCCTTCTTCACCACGAAGGGCCCGGAGAAGGGGACGGGGATCGGCCTGATGCTGTCTCGGGAGTACGTGGAGCAGTTCGGCGGCACGCTGACGGCGGCGAACCGGGAGGAGGGCGGGGCTCGGCTGTGCATCCTGCTGCCGACCCGCCCGAGCAGCCCGGCTCAGAGCGCGCCGAGCCTGCGGGCCCTGGCCGGATCCACGGCGGCGGATTCCCAGCGGCGCACGGCGGCTTCGCGCTCGGCCTCGGGTGCATCCGCGTAGTAGCCCAGGGTGTCATTGAGCGCGCGGCTGAGCTCCTCGATGGCCGCCAGGCGCACGTCCAGCTCCTTGTGCCGCAGCGCCGCCACCAGCCAGTCCGCGCGGCGACGCGTGCGGTTCTCCGCCCACCACGCCGTCCACTGGCGCGGCTGCAGGCCAAAGGTGGCGCGGGTGATTTCTCGCAGCGCCTCGGCGGCGGCCTGGGCGCACATCTCGTCGTCGCTGCCCGTGAGGTTGATCAGGCCCTCGATGGCGTCGCGATCGTGCAGCGCGCCCAGGGCGCGTGCCGCCAGCGAGCGCCGCAGCGGATCCCGGTTGGCCAGTTCCTGGCGCAAGTCTCTCATCGCCGCGTCGAAGCGGGGCAGGTGCTTGAGCGCCGAGGCCGTCGCGCGCGCGGCGCTGGAGATGTCCGGCTCCAGGTCGAACAGTCCGCGCAGCACGCCGTCCACCAGCTCCACATAGGGCAGGTTGCCGGCGGTGAGCAGCGCGAAGTAGCGCGTGTCTGCGTCTCCCGAGTCCAGCAAGGGCGCCAGCATCTGCGCCGCGGGCCGGCCGAGCCGCGACAGGGCGGCGGGGATGGGGCCCAGCTCATCGGCTTCGGGCAGATCCACCACGGGCAGGCGGCTCCAGGCCGTGGGGCCCGGGAAGTTCGTGGCGAGCACGCGCGCGCTGGCCTCCGGGGTGCGGGTCAGCTCCGCCATCGCGCTGGCGCGCTGGGCGGCATCCGGGCCGGTGAGGCGCTTGATCAGCGGCGCGAAGTCCGGAGGCGGACGCTCCTCGCTCATCACCGCGGGAGGCATCGTCGCGGCGCGACCCAGCGAGCCACTGGCGCGGCCGAAGAACGGGCTCCAGCCCAGGCCCGCCGCGGCCGCGGGAGAGGGCACCGCCGTGCCGAACGTCGGAGTCGCCTCGGGAGGCTCCGTGGGGCGCAGATCGGTGATGCGCTGCTTGCGGAAGAGGATGAGCTCCTGGAAGGCGCTCGGCAGGTCCTGGCAGAAAAGGATGAAGTCGGACAGGCGCCGCTGGCTGATGGGCTTCTGGCCGCAGTCTCCGTACACCAGCGCCACGAGCCGGCCGCGCACCTCCACCGGATAGAGGAAGATGGCGCGAGGCGCCTGGCGGCCGAAGAGCTCCACGTAGTGCTTGCTGAGCGCATCCGGCGGGAGCGGCCCGGCGTAGCTGCCACGGGTGACGGCGACCGTGCGGAAGACGCTGCTGGCATCGAGCGGGATCGACACCTGGGAGAGCTGCTCACCCGTCACGCCATCGCCACGTGCCTCCCAGCCTCCCGCGGAGCCGCGGAGGACGGCGAAGGCCGACACATAATCGAACGTGCGGCGGCCGAAGCGCAGGGCCACATCGATGAGGCGATCGCGGTCCCGGGTCGCATCCTTCAGCGCGGCGCGAGCCTGGGCCAGCGTCCAGTCCGGCACGTCCTGGCTCGCAGGCGGCGCGGGAGGCCGTGCGGGTGGGGGCTGCGGGGCCCCGGGAGCCAGCGAGGTGATGGGAATGGGAGCGGCGCTCGGAGCCGGAGCTGCGGGGGCCGCCGTGGGAGCCGGGGCCGCGGCGCGAGCAGCGGGCGTGGGCGCGGGCGCGGGCGTGGCGGGGGTGGGCAGCGGGAATTCAGGCTGCGTCGACGGCCGGCGCGCGGGAGGGACGGCTGGCGTGGGATTGCTGAAGACGAGGAACTGCGGCTCCTTGGGGATGACGGGCGCGGGAGAGGGCGTGAAGCCCGGCGCGGGCGCGGAGGAGCGTTGAGGGGGAGGCGTGGGCTGCGCGGGCGGAGCCGCGGGGCGCTGCGGTGCCGGGGCCTGACCGGCCTGCATGTTCAGGCGCAGCGGCTCTCGCGTATAGGCCGGAGGAGGAACCGGGGCGGCTGGGGGCGCTGCGGGCGGAGGCTGGGCCGCAGGCCGAGCAGCGGCTGCGGGCTGCTGAGGCGCCTGCGCCTGCTGAGGCGCCTGGGGCTGCTGGGGCGCGGCAGCAGTGGGTGCACCGGCCGGCATGTTGAGGCGCAGCGGAGCGCGCGTGTAGGCCGGCGGCGGGACCGAGCTGGCCGCAGGGGCCGAGGGCTGCTGCGCGGCGGCTGGAGGCGGAGGCGGGGGGGCCGCGGACGGGGCTCCCTCGTTCTTCTTCGTCTCCAGCGGCACGGGCTCGGACGCCACCGAGCGCGCCAGCCGCTCCACCATGGCGGGAGTGAGCGAGCCCTCCTCCTCCATGGCCTCGGGGGGAGGCGGCGGGGGGCCTGAGGGAGCAGCGGCGGCAGGGGCTGGAGCCGAAGCTGCAGCCGCAGGCGTGGGCCGGCCATGAAGGGCGGCGATGAGGCTCGAGAAGCGCTCGGTCAGGGGCTGCTTGTAGACGGCGGAGATCCACTCGCGGACGCGGGCCTCGATGGCCACCCACAGCTCCAGGGGCTTGCCGAGGAGGAAGCCCACCTCGTCCAGCTCCTTGCGCGGTACCGGGAAGCCGCAGGCCACATGCAGCGTGTTCCCGTCCAGCGACAGGGGCACCACGCACAGCCGCTCGGCGATCTTCGGGGGGATGAAGGTGGCGACCTCGGCGTTGGGCTCGAAGTCCGCCAGGTTCACCGGCTTGAAGCCGGAGGCCTCGCCCAGCAGCGAGAGCAGCTCGGGCTCGGGGATCCTCCCTGTTTCCAGCAGAGCGGTGTCGATCAGCCCGCCCCGCGTCTGTTGCTGGCGCAAAGCGGCATCCACCGTCTCCTGGGGGAGGAGACCGCGCGCAACCAGGAGCTGGGCGAGTCGGGCTGGCATGAGAGCCGCGGCATCTTACGGCCACGGCCGCAAGGCACAATGACAGTGTGGATCAGCTGGGTTGAATGACGAAGGTGGAGGTCAGCTTGTCATGAAGCGTCTGGCCGCGCCGGTCGAACAGCGCCATCCAGAAGCCCCCGAGGAACAGTCCGAAGGAGACGACGGACAGCATGGCCCGGATGATGGCACGTGTAGGCGCGGGAGCCACGCCGTGGGTGTCCACGAGCCGCAGCCCCAGCAACAGCCGGCCGAGCGTCCGTCCATTCCACAGGAATGCCGCGACGGCACAATACACGGCGGCCAGCACCACCAGCAGGATGGCGCCGGGCAGCAGCACGGCCTTGAGCGCGTGCATCCACGCCGCGATCGAGTCCAGAGCGGTCAACCCCTGGGACGAGGGGGCCTTCACGCCCGCGACGGACGAGGCCAGGGTGATGTAGAGCGTGGCCACGCCGACGATGGCGGCGGTGTCGATGCTGAAGGACAGCAGGCGGCGCCAGAGCGAGGCCGGGCGCGCGTGGATCTCCTGGACCCCCGGCTCCGGCCGAGCGGCGTTGCTGACCCCGGTCCGCACCTGCGCGGGCGCGGATGAAAGCGGGGGCGGAATGGGCATCGGGAGCCGCGGCGTCAGGTGCTCATCCGAGGGGAGCAGCGCCGGAGAAGTCGGGATGGACACCCTGGCCGGAGGGGAGAACGTCACCACCTCGACGGGGTGCGGCCGCGAGTGGGTACCGGGCTCGGGCGCCACGGGGTGGGAGGGTGGTGCCGTGGGAGGCACGGGCAGCCCCGGGCGCTGTGCCGGGCTGGCCATGGCCGTAGGCGGCGGGGCGGCGAAGGGCGGATATCCCGGAGCGGTCTCCTCGGGATCTCCCCCGGGGGCTGGCACCGCGCTCCGCGGCGGCGGCGGCACCGGGAGAGGCTGGGCCAGAGGCGCGGCGCCAGGAGGCGGGATGGTGGGGGCCTGCGTGCCCATGGGCGGCGTCTGGGTCCGAGGCGCGGCCAGCGGGACTGCAGGCTGGGGCGGAGGCGTGGGGCGCCGCGCGGGCATCATCCCGGGAGGGGCGGCCGGGCCGCTCGCCAGATCCGCGAAGCTGGGAACGGTGGGCTCGGAGACGGCCGGGGTGCGCTCCGGGGTGCGCCGCCGGTCGATGTGGATGTCCTGGTTGAGCAGGCCGGGCACGGCCGGGGGGGCACCCGGCAGGGTCTCCGCGGCGGCGGCAGCGGCGCAGGCAGGGCACTCGCCCACGGGCGGCAGGGCAGCTCCGCACTTCATGCACTTGGACAACGGTTCCTCCAGGCAGCAACGGCAGGTGCTACATGAAAGGACGTCCCCGCGTCTGGAGCAAGAAAAGCGCGAACCCCCGCCGGTTCCTTGGTTGAGGAACCGTCAGGGGCTCACCCCCCTCCACCGCCTCGTTCGTTCGGCACAGGACGTGTGGGGTACCTCACACTCAGGCGTGGATGCGGCGCCGGCCCGCGGCTCCCACCAGCAGGAGCACGACGATGGAGCCCACTACGGACATCAGGATACCGGTCGGGTGCACATCGAAAAGGCGCCCGTCACGCACGAAGAGCGAACCGATGAGGCCGCCGACGAGAGAGCCGACCATACCCAGCAGGGTGGTGGCCAGCAGCCCCATGCTCTGACGACCCGGGAGGATGGCGCGCGCAATGAGGCCGGCGATGAGACCGATGATGATGAAGGCAATGATACCCATGGAAAGGTTCTCCTGTGATGAGGAGCCTGAGGTGGCCCCGGACGCAGGAAACGTAGGAATGGCGACGTGAGGGTGGCAGCCGGTACGGGGCGAGCGCCTGCTCTCCTGGCTGCTACCCGAGTTCTCCGTCCAGGTGGGCCATGACGGAGAGTGCGGCCAGCGCCGCGGTCTCCGTGCGGAGGATGAGAGAGCCCAGGCTGACGCCGCGAGCGCCCAGCGCCCTGAGCGCGGCCACCTCCTCGCGCGCGAGCCCTCCCTCGGGGCCCACCACGAGTGCCACGGGAGCTCCGGGCGCGCAGGCGCGGAAGGCCTCTCCGAGAGGTACCGCGGTCTCCTCCTCGTCCAGCACCAGCAGCGCCGTGCCCGGCGTGAGCGCGCGTGCGGCCTCCAGCAGGGGACGGGGCGTGTGCACCTGGGGCACGTCGTTGCGCCGGCATTGGCGCGCGGCCTCCTCGACGATCTTCGTCCAGCGCGCGGTGCGCTCCTCGGCGCGGCGGGGCTCCAGCTTCACCACGCTGCGCACGGTGGCCACGGGGTAGAAGGCGGCGGCGCCCAGCTCGGTGCCCTTCTGGAGCACCCACTCGAGCTTGTCGCCCTTGGGCAGTCCTTGCAGCACGCTCACCGCGCGGCGAGGAGGGGCGCTTCGGGCAGGCCCCAGCGAGAGGCGGACCTCGTGCGTGTCCACGCTCACCACGCGCGCATCGAAGGCGCGGCCCGTGCCGTCGAACACCTCGAGCGAGGCGCCCTCCGCGAGCCGCAGGACGTGGAGGAGGTAGTGGCGGCGATCTCCCGTGAGCACCACCTCGGTGGGAGGAGTCTCCGGGACTGGGGCGAAGAGGCGGACCACGCGAGGGTTCCTTCCGGTCGGGACGGTTGGCTGGAGCCCGAGTTCAGCAGGAAGCCATCGCTCTCACCAGCGTCTCCGCTTGGGTGGCCGCTGTGCTATGGGCCTGCGCGCCATCCTGGGAAAGAGACGATGATCCATCGCATCTGGACGACGCGGAGGCCCGGCCTCGACACGACCGTGGCCCGGTTCGCCATGGCGGGGCGAGCCAATCAGCAGGGGGTGATCGCCAAGGGAGCGCTCCAGGGGGAGCGAGCCGTCTCCGTGGTGCGGCTGATCATGATCGGCCTGTTGGCGCTGAGCCAGGCGAAGATCGCTCGCCTGTTCGGGGAGGAAGTCATCCGCGATCCTCGCCTGGCCTGGATGGGGCGCGTGTACGTCCTCATGGCGATCATCAGCTGCATCGTCCTGTTCCGCCAGAAGCCCAGCGTCTGGCGCGCTCGGTGGATGCCCATCCCCACGGCGCTGATGGATCACGGCTTCCTGGTGGCGCTCACGTGGCGCACATACAAGCTCGATGGCGGGTTCGACGGGGCCATGTTCGCCGCGTGCAGCGCGGTGATGCTGACGTTCTCGGTGCTTCGCTACAGCGCGCTGCACGTGCTGCTGTCCACGGTGCTCGCCTCGGCGGGGTATGTGTTGCTCGCGTGGGCCACGGGGAACCACTCCGCCGGGCGGGTGAGCTTCGTGCTGGGCAGCTACATCGCGCTGGGGCTGCTGCTGGCGTGGACGAACCGGCAGATGCACGGCATGTTCCTGGAGCTGCGCGGTCTGGACAACCTCACGCGCTTCCTGCCGCCGCAGGTGGCGCAGCGGCTCGTGAAGCAGGGCGAGACGTCCCTGATGCCGGTGCAGCGCGAGGTGACGATCCTCTTCAGCGACATCCGCGACTTCACCACGCTGAGCGAGACGCTGCCGCCGCAGCAGGTGCTCAAGCTGCTGGACGACTACTTCGGGCACATGACGCAGATCGTGATGGCGCGAGAGGGCATGGTGAACAAGTTCCTGGGGGACGGGATGCTGGCGTGCTGGGGCGTGCCGGAGCACACCGAGGATCACGCCGAGCAGGCCATGCGAGCGGCGCTGGACATGCGAGCGAAGCTGGTGGAGCTCAACGCGTGGCGCGAGCAGCAGGGCGAGCCGCCGCTGCGCATCGGCATCGGGCTGCACACGGGGATCGTGGCGGCGGGGATGCTGGGGGGAGCGCAGCAGCACGAGTACACGATCATCGGCGACGCGGTGAACGTGGCCTCGCGGGTGGAGGGGCTGACGAAGGTGCTGGGGGTGGACATCCTGGTGAGCGAGAGCACCTGGAGGCGCGGAGGCGCGCGCTTCCAGGGAGAGCTCATGGGCGAGGAGCGGGTGAAGGGCCGCCAGGAGGCGGTGGTGCTCTACTCGCTGAAGGGGCGGGATGCGGCCCCGATGGCGGTGCTCCCCGAGGCCCGGACGGGCACCTGAGCCGGGGAGCCTCGCAGGCCGTGCGGCTCAGGCGCGCGAGGGAGAGGAGGCGCTGAGCTGCGTGGGCTTGATGGAGTAGTCGCCGGTGAGGAGGGCGACGAAGAACAGGGGCCCGACGAGCGCGTGGACGAGGTTGGTGAGGAAGGACGGAGACTTCTTCTCCCAGAGGGTGTGGCCGGCCAGTTGGATGAGCCACCCGCCCACGGCGATGGCGATGACGGCCCAGACAGGGAGCATGCGGCCGATCGGGAAGCAGAGCGCCATGCCCACGGAGACGATGAGTCCCAGCTTCACGTCGGCTCGCAGGTACCACAGGGTGGCGAGCGCCCAGGCGATGAGGCCCAGGGTGAGGACGCCGCCGGGGAGGAAGGGAACGGCCACCAGCTTCACCCAGTCGAGCATCGCGACGACGTGCAGGACGATGACGGGGATGGCGATCTTGTGGGTGAGGCGGTTGGTGGGGTGTTGGTGCGAGGAGGCGTATTCGTCGAAGAGGGCCAGGGTGCGGGGATTGAGCATGGCGGGAGTCCTCGGAAGGGGCGCTACTGTAAAGGTAGGGGACTCCTGGGAGGATTTCCTGGCCGCACGCGCCAATTTCCTGATGGATGGCGCCAGGGCGCTCAGCCGCGGAACTCGCGAGGGGTCATCCCGGTCCAGCGCTTGAAGGCGCGATCGAAGGTGCTGAGGTCCGAGTAGCCGAGGCGGAAGGCCACCTCGCTGATGCCCAGGTGCGGGTCTCTCAGGTACTGGCGGGCCAGCTCGCTACGCACCGCGTCAGCGACATCCTGGAAGGTGGTGTGGTGTTCGGCGAGGCGGCGCTGGAGGGTGCGAGCGCTGACATGAAGCTGCTTCGCGACGGTCTCCATCTTGGGAGGTCCGTCTCGGAGTGAGCCGCGGATGGCCTCGTGGACGCGGAGGACGAACTCGGGCGGCGCGGGCTCTCGGGTGGGAGGGGTGCCGGCGGCACGCTCGAGGACGGAGAGCAGGACAGGATCAGCGGAAACGACAGGCAGGTCCAGGGTGGAGGAGGCGAGGGTGAGGACGTTCATCCCACTGCCGAAGGAGGGGGCGAGGCCGAAGTGGGCGGTGAGGGGGGCGCAGTCAGGCGGAGCCGGATGGGCGAAGGTGACGGCGAGCGGGTTCCACGGTTGCCCGGCGAGCTGGCGTCCCACGTGGACGAAGAGGGCGAGGCCGAACTCGTTGGCATGGCGGCCATAGGAGAGGGGCTCGCCCGGAACGCCATAGGTGAAGGTGCCGGTGGTGGCGTCCTCATGGAAGGAGGCGACCATCCGGTCATTGAGGAGCGCCATGTACCGCGCGAGGCGGCGGAAGGTGTCTCGGAGGGTGGGGGCGGCCCGGGCGATGTACTCGACGAGGCCATAGGTGCCGCGCTTGAAGGCCTGGGCGGCATGGAGCCCGATGAACGCATCTCCCGATTGCTGCTCCGCGGCATCGAGGAAGGCGCGGAGGGTGGAGAGCGGGAGGGAGATCTCCGGGGAGGATTCGGCATCGGGAGGGAGCTGGAAGTCCCGAACGAGCGCTGCCGGGTCCTGGCCATGCGCCCGCAGCCAGGCGAGGAACGGGCCCACGAGTTGGGTCCGCACGTCCTGGGAGGGTTGTCCACCGCTCTGGGGAATCATCGGCACCAAGCGAGGTTCAGACGCTAGCGTGTTCCGAGAAGAGGCCCAACCGGTGGGGTCCTCTCTTGTGCATATACTCCGGCCCTCCATCCTCCCGTGAGAGCTCCTTGATCGAGACCGAGACGGCCCTCCCCGCCACTGCCACCACTGATGAGCGCTGGTCCTGGCCTCCCTTGTTCGGCCTTCTCGAGATCCAATTTGGCGCCGCCGTGGGCTACCTCCAGGTGGCCGTGCCCTACTGGCTCGCGAAGGACGGGATGCCCCTCGCCGAGATCGGCGTGCTCTCGGGGACCGCCTTCTCTCCCCACGCCTGGAAGCTCCTCTGGGTGCCGCTCATCGATCTGGGGCCCTGGCGCCGGGTCTGGTACGGCGTCTCCACGCTGCTCACCGCGGTGCTGCTCCTGGCGTGCTCGGTTCTCCCCGAGCCCTCGAAGCACCTCGGGGTCTACACCCTGCTGCTCACTGCCCTTCAGGCCGCCGCGACCACCGCCCACGCGGCGCTCAACGGGCTCATGGCCATCACCACCCGCATCGAGGACAAGGGGCGCGCGGGGGGCTGGCAGATGGCTGGCAACGTGGGCTCCACGAGCCTCATCGGTGCACTGGCCATCGGCCTCGCCAGCTCCCACTCCCGCGCGGTGACAGGCATCATCCTGGCCGTGCTCGTGCTCGCCAGCAGCGCTGGCATCTTCTGGATCATCGAGCGGCCGGGAGAGAAGGCCGGGCAGTCCGTCCCCGCGCTGCGTGCAACTTGGGAGCGTACCAAGGGCATCCTGGCCGACCTCTTTCGCACGGCCTTCAGCCGGGACGGCCTCATCATGCTCGTGCTGTGCCTCATGCCTGTGAGCTGCGGCGCCCTCACCAACCTCTTCAGCGCCATGGCGGGCGACTACCACGCCCCCGAGCATGTCGTGGAATGGGTCAACGGATTGGGCATGGGCATTACCGGCGCGGTTGGCTCGCTGCTGGGCGGATGGATCTCGGATCGCATCAACCGCAAGCTCAACTACGCCATCATGGGAGGCCTCACCGGCCTGTGCGCGCTCGCCATGTCCGCCGGGCCGATGACTCCGACGACGTACATCGTCGGAGCGCTCGCCTACAGCTTCGCCAACGGCATGGGCTTCGCCGCCTTCGCCGGCATGGTGCTGGAGATGGTCAGCTCGGGTGCGGCGGTGACCACCAAGTACACGCTCTTCGTGGCCGCCTCGAACTTCGCCATCAGCTACGTCACCGCGCTCGACGGCCACGCCTCGACCTTCCTGGGCATGGGCACTCGCGGGAGCATCGTCTTCGATGGCCTCATCACCTTCGCAGGCATCGCCGGGATGGGGCTGCTCTTCCTGCTCTTCCTGCGCAAGAAGCCGCAGCCCACCACGGCCTGAGTTCGCTCACCGGTGGAAGTCGAGCCGCACCCACTCGCCCTGGGCCGCACCCGCCTCGGGGATGAGCCCCTGGGCGCGGTACGCCGCCTCCACTTCGGCCTTCTGGTGCGCGAGCACTCCGGCCAGTACCAGCCGCTCCTTCACCTTGGGCCCAATCAGCGGTGCCAGCGCGATGAGCGTGTTCGCCAGGATGTTGGCGACCACCAGATCGAACGGGCCCTTCACCTGCGTCAGCTCCTTGCCGGACAGCTCCAGTTCGGGCGTGTTGTTCACCGAGGCGTTCTCGTGTGCCAGCTCCACGGACATCGGATCGTTGTCCGTGCCCACCACGCGGCCCGCGCCCAGCTTCTTCGCCGCGATGGCCAGCACCCCCGTCCCCGTGCCCACGTCCAGCACGCTCGCCCCCGGGTGCGAGGTCATGTACGCATCGATGGCTGCCAGGCACAGCGAGGTCGTCGGGTGGTCGCCCGTGCCGAAGGCCATCTTCGGCTCGATGACGATGCGGATCTTGTCCTGGGGCGCCGACTCCGCCTCCCACGGCGGCCCCACCCAGAGCCGCCCCACCTGCACGGACTTGATGAGCGCCTTCCACTCGTTGCTCCAGTCCTGCTGCGGCTTCTCCTCCAGCAGCAAGCGGGCGTCTGGATGGTCCGCGGCGACCTCGGCCTTGGCGGACTCGGCGGTATCCATCTCCTCGAAGTAGGCGATGACGATGGCCTCGCCCGGGTTGGGGCCGCGCACTCCCGGCATGGGGGGAGCCTCCCGGTCACGCACCTCGAGGCCCATGGCGCCCGCGTCGTGGAGCAGGTCCTGTACGGCCTCCGACTGATCCTCGGGCAACTCCACGGTGAGCGACAGATAGGTCTGGGACATGCGCGCCCTTTATCCCTGGTGTGACTATGGTGGAAGAGCCATGAGACTCCTTGTCCTCGGCCCCCTGGCCCTCACCCTCGCGTGCTCCGGTCCCGAAGCTCCGGACGATGCGCTCTGTCGGGATGTCATCACCCGCGTGTGTCTGGCGCGGACCTGTGCCGGGGTGAGCGAACAGCTGGCCCTGGGAACCGGGGACTGCCAGGCCACGCTCCAGGAGCGCACTGGCTGCGCCTCGGAGGACTTCGCCTTCTCCTCGCCGTCACGTGAGCGCATCCTGAGCTGCCGCCTGCCGCTGGTGCGCAAGAGCACCGACCTGGACAGGGCGCCGTCCTGCGGGGATGTGGCGGAGGTGCTGCAGAGCTGCCCGGACGTCATCAACTTCCTGGGAGGGCGCCAGCCATGAAGTGGAGGCGACTGGCCGGCGGAGTCCTGGCGCTGACGGTGGGGTGCGCGCCCATGCAGTCGGAGCGCCGTGTGGAGCGGGGCCCGCTGTTGCGCACCTATTCCAAGGACGTGGCGCTCGGGGACCGCATGCTGACGGCGCACGTGGAGGCGCACTGGCCTCGGCTCCTGGTGCACTTCGCGACCTCGGAGATGTGCCGCACCGAGCAGCACGAGGAGTACGTGGAGAACGTCATCACCGAGCGCTACGAGCCCTCGGCTGGGCCCGCCATCAGTGCCGGAGCGGCGAACACGGCGGTGGGCGCGGGGCTGCTGCTGGCGCGGTCGCTCTTCTCGGCGGAGCCCAAGCGCGACGTCATCGATCGCGAGGGCCACTACGGCGCCTCCTCGCGGAAGGTGGCCACGGTGTGGGGCGTGGTGCTGCTGTCACTCGGGGCGCCGGCGCTCGTCACGGGCATCATCCAGACGCTGCGAGCAGGGGAGGAGACGGACACGCGCAAGGCGGACTCCGTGGTGAGCCTGCGCGAGGCGCCCTGCCACCCGCAGCCGGCCAGCGGCACGGTGGAGTTCGCTGGAGGGCCGGGTGCACCTCCGGAGCCTCGGCCTCTCACGAATGGCACGCTGGAGTTCACGGCGGAGGAATTGCGAGGCACGGGCTTCGTGGGGTTCCTCGTGGGCACCGAGCCGGCGGCGCTCAGTGAGGAAGACCAGGAGCTGCTCTCCACCTTCCGCATCTGCAGCCGCGCGCTGGTCGAGCGGTTGGATCCGGCAAAGCTCGCCCAGGAAGAACCCGCGCACCTCCAGGCGATGCGCAAGCGGGTGGCGGCGTGCAAGGTCATCCCCGAGGCGCCGGTGGAGGATCGGTTGAAGGCGTTGGACGAGGCGCTGGCCGCGCGTGGCGAACAGCCTGAGCCGCCGGACGCCCCGAGGGTGAACTCCTTCGAGGAGGCGGTGGCGGCCTACAAGCCGGCGCTCACGCTCACGGCGGACAGCCCGGATCTGGAGAAGCTCGAATCTCCGGCGCTGGAAGGCCAGACGGTGCTGCTGCGCGGAGTGCTCGAGCGGCGCGAGGAGCAGAACATCGCTGTGGTGCAGGTGGGCGACACGCGGGTGCTGGTATTCGTGGCGCCGGACCGTTTGTGGGCCCAGGACTTCCCCCGGGGCTCGCGCGTGGAATTGGTGGGCGTGGTGATGGGGCGGCAGCGACTCGGGGTGCTGGAGGCCCCGCTGGTGCGCGCCGTGTGGATGCGCACCGCGCTCTGACAGTGTAGTCAAATCGCGCTGCCGCAAGATTCCACTGACGATGCCTTAGACCCCCAAATAATCTCAGGGGTTTATGAATTGTCTTGGTTTTCAAGGAAACTGTTGAAGAGTTCACCCGACAACTCCGAGTCCGGAGGATCAGGGTGAAAGCGTACCGCCACCATCGATTGCACATGCTCCTGGCGGTTCTCGCCGCGAGCACCCTGGGTTGTTACGGCGAGGCCAGCCTGGAGATCCCCTCCGTGGGCGGGCGGCCGGATTACGACGACCCGAATCCGCAACCTCCCCCCGTGGATGGGACGGGGACGCTGCACTGCCAGGAGTCGAGCGTGCCGGCCAGCGTGAGCCTGGCGACGATCTCGGCGGACTTCGGGCAGGTGGTGTACCCGGCGATGATGCGCCAGGACTCGGGGTGCGTCTCGTGCCACTCCACCACGAGTGGCCGGCAGTTCAAGGTGAGCGCGGACCCGACGGAGACTTTCTACGCGGCGCGCGCGGCGGGTTTCCTGAGCACGCAGCCGGGCTCCATCGTGTCGCGCCTGGTGGCCACGGATGAGAGCGCGCGCATGCCGCGCGGCCAGCCCGCGTGGAGCGCCCAGGAGATCTCCGCGATGGCCAGCCTCACCTGCCAGCTGGCGGCGGTGGAAGTGCGCAGTCCGCAGACGCCTCCGGACGAGGAGTTCCCTCCGGCGCTGCTGCAGGCATACACGGGGCCGCAGGTGGCCACCTATGACAACCCCTTCCTCGGCTACGTGCAGTTGAAGGGGAAGGTGAAGCAGGTGTTCAACGACGACTGGATCCGCGGCGGGGTGGACAAGTTCGCCTCGCACGTGGGCCTGTTCGGCGGCGTGGACTACGAGCAGTACTTCGTCGAGGCGCGCGTGGCCTCGCCGGACTTCCTGCTGGGGTTGGATGATCTGGCGGCGGACGTGTGCCTCCAGGCGGCGCGCAACAAGACGGGGCCCTTCGCGGGCCTGGACACCTCGGCGTCCATCATCGACACGCCACCGGCCGCCACCAAGCAGTACGAGGCGGAGACGACGGCGGACCTGACTCCCAGCACGGGTCAGCGCACCTCCACCGGGTGGGACCTCTATACCAACGGCACCCTCACCACGACGACGGGTTACAACTTCCCCGTCACCGGCACGTACGTGCTCACGGCGCGGGCCTACGGCAGCCAGTGCGGCCCGGACCTGCCTTCCATGGATCTGCGCGTGGACGGCACCACGGTGAAGACGTTCGCCGTGACGGCCACGACGTACGCGGACCACGCCGTCACGCTCCAGGTGACGGCGGGGCTGCACACGGTCTCGGTGGCCTTCACCAACGACTACAACCAGTCGGGCGTGTGCGATCGCAACCTGTACGTGGACTGGCTGAAGGTGAACGGCCCCACGGAGGCCTCCACGGGCACCACGCGCGCGGACGCGGCCAAGGCCAAGGTGGACACCCTCTACCGCCGCATGCTGTTCCACCCGGCCAGCACGCAGGAGAAGACGGATGCCTACACGCTGGTGAAGGATCTCTCGAGCTACGAGGCGGATCTGCCCAAGGCGTGGAGCGGGGTGTGCGAGGGGCTGATGCGTGCGCCGGACTTCCTGTTCACGCTGCCGCCCTCGTACGAGGTGCGCACGGGCGTGGACCGGGACCGGCTGCTGCTGGTGAAGCTGGCGCAGGACCTGGTGGGCCGGCCGCCCAACGCCACGGAGCTGGCGGCCTTCGAGGGTGGGAGCAAGACGTGGGAGCAGATGGTCGATGGGTACCTGGCCTCCACGGAGTTCCGCTCGTACTACTTCCACAAGATGCGCATCCGCACCGAGAGCGAGGGCACGGCGGACACCGACGAGCCCGCGCGGCTGTGGACGTACCTGGCCACCACGGGCACGCCGATGCAGGAGCTGCTCACGGGTGACTACTCGGTGTCGGCGGACTACGCGAAGGTGTCGCGCCCGGCCGAGCACGGCCACACGGGCGTGCTGACCATGAAGGGCTTCATCAAGAACAAGCCGGGCCTGCCGCACTACAACTACGCGGCGCGCGTGATGACGGACTTCATGGGCTCCATCTTCGAGATTCCCTCGGAGGTGTTCGACATGCGCGGGGCTGCGACGGCGGCCTCCACGGTGGACCCCACCAGCATCTGCTTCTCGTGCCACCAGACGCTGACGCCGCTGTCCCACCAGCGGCTGCGGTGGAACGACGACGGCACCTACCGGACCACGGATGATCAGGGCCGCACCCTCGATGACAGCGACCGGGGCCTGGTGGGCACCTACGCCTTCAAGGGGCAGGGCATGCCGGCCTTCGCGCAGCAGGCGGTGAAGAAGGAGGCCTTCATCCGCCGCACGGTGAACGCGCAGTACATGATCTACTTCGGGCGGGAGATGCGGCACACCCAGGATGAGCGTGTCATGTACAAGAAGCTCTGGGACGTGGCGCACGAGAGCGACGGCAACCTGAAGGCGGTGCTGAAGACGATCGCCCTCTCCAACGAGTACACCCACCGCTGAGCCTTACAGGGAAGCGCACCATGAAACGTCGCCAATTCCTCGCCGGCGCGCTCGCTGGCACCGCGATCAGCACCTTGGACTGGCTCCGCTTCTTCCGCAGCTTCGGCGTGCCGGGCACGGCGAAGGAGCTGGGGATCGCCGAGGCCGCTGCCGCCGAGCAGTCCGCCACGCCGCACTTCCTCATCTACTTCTTCCAGGAGGGAGGCTGGGACGGGTACTCGATGTTCAACCCGGTCCACACGCCGAATGACGCCACGCGCGTCATCCCCGCGGGCACGCTGACGCCCACGCCCTCGTGGAGCCAGCACCTGTACCGGCCGAAGGGCTACGGCACTTCGCCTCTCAACCCGCCGAAGACGGCGGGCAACATCCAATACGGGTACCTGGCCGAGGACGCGGTGTCACTGTTCCCGGACATGGCGGTGGTGTCGAGCCACAACGGGAATACGTTCCACTCGGGCGGACGGTGGGAGTACCACTACGGGCGCTACAGCGCATCGCTGTCGGCGTACCGGCAGCCGAACGAGCGCACGGTGATGCAGGCCTTCTGCGAGGCCTACGGCAACGGCTACCTGCTGCCGCATCTCAGTTGGCACCGCTGGCTGTCGGACGGCGAGCTGTCGGTGCCGTCGTATCCGGAGGGTACGGGCTATTACGAGAAGCTGGGGCCGGTGCACGCGCACACGCAGTACGGCAAGACGCCGACGGACATGCGCAACCGGCTCATGTCGCTGGGCAGCGTGTCGCAGGGGCAGCGCAACCAGCGCATCCGCCAGTTCACGGACAACCTGCAGGCCAACCTGCTGGCGGAGAAGAACGGCGAGTCGGTGCGCGCCTTCTCCTCCGCGCTGACGATCCACAAGGCCCTGACGGGGGGCACCAACGTCACCATCAACCCGGCGGCGATGTTCACGGACGCGAACCTGCGTGCCGAGTTCGGTATCACCTCCGCGGACGAGACGACGGAGGCCTCCTCCATCAACGGCAACCCGGCCCGTTCGAAGGAGACGCCGAACACCAACGTCCAGGCGATGATGACGTACGAGATGATGACGAAGGGGCTGTCCATCGGCTTCTTCATCGAGAACCGCGGGCTGCGGCTGTACGACTCGCACCGGGATCGCCGCTTCATCATGAGCAACCAGGGGCAGGCGGACCAGGCGGCCACGATGCGGAAGAACCTGTGGGCTCCGCTGAAGACGCTGGTGGCGAAGCTGAAGGCCACGCAGTACGGGACTTCGGGCAAGAGCTACTTCGACTACACCACGATCGTCCTGGCCTCGGAGATGGGGCGGACGATCAGCGGGGACGTGGCGGCGATCCTGGCGAACACGGGGCTGACGGACACGCAGAAGTACGACGAGATCATGAACCAGGATTGCTGCCAGCACTGGCGCGTGAGCAGCGTGGCGTTCCTGGGAGGCACGGTGAAGGGCAACACGCAGTTCGGGCGGGTGGGCAGCGTGTCGCTGGAGGGCATCCCGATGATGCCGGACGGCACGCTGGACCCGGCGTACAACCCGGACACGGGCTTGCTGATCTCCGGGCGGACGAAGAACGCGAACAGCTTCATCTCGGACCCGGGGCATGTGTACTCGACGGCGCTGCATTTGTCGGGTCTGGATCCGGTGGCGCTGCGCACGGCGGGCAAGGGCAAGAACGACCGGCCGGCGATGACGTTCGTGAAGAAGCCGTGAGTGGAGGCCCTCGCTGACCGGTGAGCCTGTTGAGTGGTATGGCTCCCGGTCGCGATGGCACGGAAGAGTCAGTCAGAGGGTGGCTTCACGGGCGGGATGGATACCTTCCTGCGCTCGGTGACGTTCTTGCGCGAGAACGTGCCGGACCTGGGGAAGTACCCGTTCACCATTCCGGCCGTGAAGGGCCTGGAGACGCTGGAGTTGCATCCGCAGGTGACGTTCTTCGTGGGAGAGAACGGGAGCGGGAAGTCCACGCTGGTGGAGGCGATCGCGGTCGCGGCGGGCTTCAACGCGGAGGGTGGGAGCCGGAACTTCAACTTCGCGACGCGGCGGTCCGAGTCCGACCTGCACAAGTACCTGCGGCTCTCGCGAGGGATACGGAGGCCGAAGACGGGGTACTTCCTCCGGGCGGAGAGCTTCTTCAACGTCGCGACGGAGATCGAGAACAACCTGGACGCGCTGGCGGGCCATGGAGGGATCAGCCACCACGAGATGTCCCATGGCGAGGCGTTCCTGGCGTTGGTGAAGGAGCGCTTCTGGGCGAACGGGCTCTATCTCCTGGACGAACCGGAGGCGGCCTTGTCGCCGCAGCGCCAGCTCGCGTTGCTGAGGGCGATGCATGAGCTGGTGAAGAGCTCCTGCCAGTTCGTGATCTCGACGCACTCGCCGCTGTTGCTGGCGTATCCGAACGCGCGCATCTACCACCTGTCGGAGCAGGGGCTGAAGCAGGTGGAGTACGAGGAGACGGAGCACTACTCGCTCACGCGGGACTTCCTGTTGAATCGGGAGGCGTACCTGCGCCGGTTGCTGGAGGAGTGAAGGAGCCGTTCATGACTCTGTATCGGGCAGGTTTGCTGTGGTTGTTGGTGGTCTCGATCGCGTGCAGCGGCGTTCCGCAGGTAGTCCGCGTGGAGAGAGGCCCGCAAGGGAAGACCCTCCTCCATATCCCCCGTGCCTCCTCGCTGCAGCCCGTGCCCGTGGAGAAAGCGGAGTTCCAGCAAGCCCTCAGACCTCTGGCGCAAACCGTACGGCTGCCCGGCACTCCGCGCGAGACAGTGGAGCAGACGTTTCAGATGGATGCGCTCAGTGGCAACTACCTCTACCTGCAGCGGGACAAGAAGCTGGTACCAGCGGGACCTGGAGAGGCCTGGGAAGGCACGCTGACGCAGGAAGACCGCGACACGGCTGAGCGCTACAGGCTGTGGTGCCGGAGCGTGCACGGCTTCTATGGCGACTGTCTCGGGGGAGCGTTGGTGGGCGGGCGCTACCTGGACATGCAGGGCCGCTACGTGTGGGCGCTGGCGCTGAGCAAGAGCCCGGTGCTGGACGAGATGAAGCGGGCACTGGGGGACATGGCGAACTTCCGAGCTGTCTTCGGCGCGGCTCTGTGGGCGGGAGCGTCCATGCTGCTGATCCTGGTGCTCAACCCTCTGGCGCCCGGGCTGGTAGCGGCGATTGGAGTCGGGTTGGTGCTGTACGTGGGCTACGAGACGCTTCACAGCCTGATCAGCGGTTGGTACCGGTTGATGGAGGACGTGAAGGCAGCCCGTACCTTCGAAGAGATCCGCGACGCGGGGGAGCGCTTCGGAAAGGTGATTGGGACTGAATCGGCGCGTGCGCTGGTGATGCTCGTCATGGCGGCGATCGGGCAGACGGCACAGGGGTTCGCGTCGAAGTTGCCGACGCTGCCGGGCTCGGCACAGGTTGCTGTGCAGGCGGAGACCCAGATGGGGCTTTCGCTACCGGCGCTGGCAGAGGTGGAGGAACTGGCTGTCACGGCGGAGGGCGTGCGCGTCGTGTTGCCGCCGGGGGCTGTGGCGATGGCGGGACGGCCCAGCGGCGGAGAGGATCCCTGCGTCCAGACCCATCACATCGCGACCATCTGCAACGACAAGTCCACCGCACGTGGCGGACCATGGACGCCGCGCTTCCGAGAAATCTTTGCCAAAGCGGGGATGGAACTGGACGATCTGACGAACGAACTCCCCATTTCAGGTCATAGGGGACCGCATCCCCAGCAGTATCACGAGATGGTGTACCAGACGCTGCGCAGGGCGACAGCCAACTGTCGTTCGGTCGCCGATTGTCGACTGCGGTTGACGAGTGCGCTGCGGGAACTTGCCAGCCAGATCGCTACGCCGGGTACGAAACTGAATCGACTCGTCACCCGAACCGAACCGCTGTAGGTGCGACTTCATGCCTCGGCGCTTCTTCGAGTTGTGCGATGACGTGGAGTTTCCGGGACGCTGGCATCTGGGAACCCCTGTTGATGGTACAGGCCTCAAGCTGGAGAGTGAGCGGTTCACGAACGGAAGACCGGTGAGTATCGAGGGGCGCTTGAAAGTCCCTGTCGAGCAGAGGGGAACTCCATTGGACTTCTCGGAGGCTGGCATAGGCGTCGCGGTCGTCCACGTGAAGGCTGCTGCCCTCTTTGCGGAGCTGGCCCCGGAAGACGTGCAGTTGATCCCGGTGGAGGTTGAGGGACGACCCGAGGAGTACTCGATTCTCGTCGCCACACGTCTCATTCCCTGCATCAACGAGGAGCTATCGGGAGTACGGTTCTGGACTCCTGAACACGGTATACCCGAGATGGTGGGCCAATATATCTCGATAGATGATCTGCACATTGATGAGGCCAGAGCAGGCAGCGCCAAGGTGTTTCGCCCCGATGGATGGGAAGTTGCCCTGATCATCTCCCATGAGCTCAAGGAAGCACTTGAGCACCTGGGATGCACGGGAGTGAGGTTCAAGCCTGTGTAGCCTCGTTGCGGGCAGGCGACTGGCGGGACGAGAAAGCTGTGAGTGACTGGGGGCACGCCGTGGCGGATGAACTCTCTGCAGTCGCCTCTAACAGGGATAGGCTGTCGGTATCGAATGGCCGTGTCCGTGGATTCCTCAGGCGGCTCGTGGGAGCACTTGATCTCTTTACGGGCGTGACCGCCATCTGGGGCGGCATCGAGTTGGCAGGCTGGCCGGATGGCACGGGGCCTGTGATTCGGATGCCCCTGTCGATGCTGGAACACAGCCCGTTCCACGACTTCTTCGTGCCTGGGTTGTTGCTGTTCTGGCTCGTGGGCGTGCTCAACCTGATAGCGGGAGTGCTCGTGCTGAGGCGTCACAGGTGGAGCGAGTTCCTCGCGGTGATGGGAGGCGGCTCGCTCACGGTGTGGATCGTGACGGAGATGGTGATGCTGCGCGCCGCCCACTGGCTCCAGGTGCTCTACCTGGTGGTGGGGTTGGGCACCTTGGCGACGGCCCTGGGCCTCTGGCGTCTCCGGACGCTTCGCAGAAGCTGAGAGCAGGCCCTGGGGCGGCGCGCTCTGGCTGAACCGGCATGCTTGTCATACCAGTTGGCGCGTTGCGCGCGGAGGGGGCTGGCCTCCAGCTCTGGATGCAGGGGATTGCCGCATGATTCGGTTCCAGCGCTGTCTCCTACGTAGTAGGTATGTAGAAGCCTGCTAACGTAGTGGGTTGAATGCACCCTTGAGATGAGCTACTGGTTGGAGGTGAGCGAGAAGCGAACGGAGACCTGCACGGCAGCTTCGCGGTATCGCGAATGTCTGGTGGCGTCGTTGGCGGAGGTACTGCGCTCGGGTGCGCGTTGGGGCGCACTGTTCGCTTACCGCCTGGAGGAACTGGCGGACGTCCTGGTCAGTCAGGAAACCCCAGGGCAGACCAACGGCCCCTTCTGCTTGGACTGTGGAGGTAAGGGCTGGCTGCACATGACGAGTGGCCTGCGTGGGCGTGAGGTACAGCGATGCGACTCGTGCCTTGTCTTCTCGACGGACGAAGATGCTACAGAGAAGCATGCAGTGGACTGTGGCTGCGCGTGGGCAGGCAGCCGTTCACGGTAGCTTCGACCGAAAACGATCCCAGCGGGACTTGAGGGCCTCCCGGCTCACCAGACCGGGCTTACAGCCCAGGAGGTTGCCTGCTAGGTGGTCGTAGCCCATGCCTTGGACTTTGGGATGCAGGCTGAGCTGGAGCGTGTCTGGATCGATGCCGAGCAGATCGAGATCGAAGAGCGTGTGGATATCAGCTCGCAGCAGCAGTCCGTTGGCGCGATGGTGATCCTTGACACCTCGATAGGGCGAGATGTGTGCTGCTTCGAGCAGGTCCGGAAGCCTGCATCCAGTCACCACACAGGTGTCTCCAAAGCGCTTACGGAGTGCCTGGCGGAATGCAGCTTGTCCGCGCCGCGCGCGAATCTGCCGTGCGATGAGCTCGCGCTTGTCCTGCTCATCGAGCACATAGGGATCTTCTGAGGCGTCGTGGGCAAACAGGACAATGCCCTGATGTGAATCGCGAACCGACTCGGCCAGGTTGACGAGCCTCCTGGAATCTCCCCGCAATCGCGTCAGGTCCAGGCGCTGGATGGCCAGTTGCCCGTTGTACTTGAGGCAAGCCTGCCGCACCTGCTCGACTGGAATGCGTTCGGGGACCTTGCGGCACGTGCCGTCAAAGTGCGCCTCGTATTGAGTGCAAGGTCTATAGGTGAGGATCGGGGTATCGAACGCGTGTCCAGCCTTGCACCGATAAGGGGGGCGAGTGTTGCTGCGGACCTTGATGGTCGCGATGTTGCACTCGGGACAGCGTCTGAACTCCTTGCTGCCTTCCCGAGTGACGAGTCGGGTCACCTGTGCGACGCGGAGAACCGCATCGTGGTCGCACAGGATCAGCAGGTCTCCTTCGGCCATCTGCTTGTGGTTCGGGACGAAGCTGTCGTAGCGGTAGACCTTGTCCAGGTCATCGTCATATCCCACGTTCCCTGCATACTCGCGCTCTGCTCCTAGAGAGAGCGCCAACCAGGCACGCTGAGGCTCCATGCCCCGCAGTGGAGGTTTTCAGCGGCCAAGGTTGAAGGACTCGGCAGGTTGGGAGATGCAATGAGGAGGTAGTACGGATGTTGGGAGGTCTCTCTTGTTCAGTTGGATTCCACGAGCTCAAGAGAAAGGGAGTCTCTCTCTGCCTTCAATTCGTCAATCTTCTTTTGCAGCGTCGAGGCCAGGGAGTTTCTCAGAATCGCGACGAGCGATTCTCTCAAAGATCTGGGTTCGAGGATCTCCGCATCGCTTCCCCAGCTTAGCACCCATCGGAGCGCCTCAATGCTGCTGACATTCTGACATCTGACAATGTTTCGCCCGTCAGGCAAGGGGTCCACTGTTTGCGTAACGGACAGAGGATAGATGCGTGCCAGAAGGGTGGTCCATGGGGCCATCATTACTGAAACTGTAATCAGTTCTCCGATATCGGTCTCGACGAGGTTGGAAAGTATCTGATCTCCATCGTATGGGAAGCCTCCCTCGGTGTGAATTTTGCCCTGCTGCATCTGGGTGATGCGCGCAGCTTCAATGAGGCAATAATTGGGGGACTCTGTATTCCAGGCGAAGAGATAATGGCACTTGTTGATGGTGTGTATGCAGTATGGGACGAAAACGCTCGACACCGTGCCGGTTGTGCCGGGTAAGATATAGGAAATGTGTAATACCGTCTCCTCGTCGATGGCTCGGTCGATAATTATCAGGGTGGATGGAATGTCGAGTGTGGATATGATTCGCTCATTCTTGCTCTTCTTCCGTGTTCCTGGAGCAGGTGTGTCGGGCTGTGAGTGGACCGGAGGGATTTGATTGGAGTCGGTGTTGGTGCTTGCTATGGGGAGAGAGGGAATGTTTTGAGAAAACAGGATGATGGGATCGTCAGTGTTTGTCGTCTTGGTGAATGGAAGTCCTGCTTCTTTGAGAATCTCGAGGTCGCGCTCAATAGTGGCTTCGCTGGCTTTGAGTGTTTTTCTCAAGTCCTTCATCGAAAGGCCTTCCGGGCTGCTCCGAACGAGCTCCATCAGGCGCCACTGTCGCACGAGCGTTGTCTTGATGCTTTGTTGGGTCATATGGGGCTCTTTCTGCTCTTTGGCTCATCTCTTGTTTTGGATGGCGCAATGGGCTGATTCGTCAGGCGAAATTCCTGTCGAATCTGCGGGGACGGCTTGGTCGGTCTTGCGATAAAACGAGTCTGAGTAGAGCATGCTGTCGATCATCCGTGCAATCAGGTAGTCTGTCGAGGGCCAACTCAACAGGTAAGGTGATTGCTGGAGCGTCATGGTTGAGGTGCCGCCTGCACCGTGACGACAATGGTGTAGGCCTTCCTTTTACTTCTGGGGCCGGTGTCCGCCGATAGACCGCGCTTCGAACCACTTGGTCTCAAAAGGGCCAGATGGGCAAGAGTCGCCCAATAGAGGGCATCTGACCGGTCTAGAGCGGGGACTGGCGTCGAGCGAGAGCAGGGCGGTCGCAGCAGGAAGATCCTTAAGGGGAAAGCAAGCCCCGCGATCTACACGGTCGGTGGTGTGGAACCGTGTTCTTGCGAACTACGCCGAGAAGTTTGGCGGACACTCCATAAGGGAGGCGGGGGCTTCAATCCGCCCCTTACCTGAGTGCGAGCTGGAGGTCCGCTATCACAGCGCGGACTGGACGGCCTGCTCCAACTCCTGGCGCGTCTGCCAGTCCACCGGACGGCGGCCGTTCGTCAGCTCCAGCGTGTTGCCCGTGACGGCCACGTTTGAGCTGTCCGCCACGCTCAACTGGATGCGCTGGAGCTTCTCCCGCAGCGCCGACTTGCCGACCTTGTCCTTCGCCAGCGCCTCCAGCACTTCTTGCGCACGGTCCGCCAGGAACCCGAGCGACCTCAGGTCCTTCGCGGAGGTCGCCTGCACGTCCGTTCCCAGCACTACGCTCA
This sequence comes from Hyalangium versicolor, assembly GCF_020103695.1. Classification (GTDB taxonomy): domain Bacteria; phylum Myxococcota; class Myxococcia; order Myxococcales; family Myxococcaceae; genus Hyalangium; species Hyalangium versicolor. Next base: position 126,054 of record NZ_JAHXBF010000002.1, on the reverse strand, counting down.
CCGTGTTCTCCAGCAAGCTCCGGAGCTGCGTCTCCAGCGCCGCCAGTCTCCGCCGCAGTTGGAGCAGCGAAGGCGTCGGAGGTGCGTCCCGCCGCAGCGATCCGAACGCAGCGGCATCGTGCACGGAGATCGCCTCGATGGTACCCACCGGCACCAGCACCAGATCCTCGTAAGGTACGCCGCTCTCCCGAGGCACGTGCACCAGCGCCACCCGGCCCTCACGGCGATCCTCCAGGATCTCTCGCAGGATGCCCGTGACACCCCGCCCGCTGCGCAGCAGCAGCGTCATCCTCGGCAGCGCCACCGGAATCCCCGCCTGCTGCCGCCAGAACAGCCGCTGCAGCACGCCCATCGTCGAATCCACGCCATGCGCCTTCCACGAAAGGAACGCAGCCAGTGAATCCTCCACGTACGGATCCTCGGGAGCTGCCTCCAGCACTCGCTGGATCGCCTGCTGGCGGTCCTCCACGTCGTCCACGTTGGTGACGGGCTCGTGGTCCAGCGTCAGCACTCCGTCCTCGAAGCGCACCATGCTGGAGCCCGACGACGCCCTCGTCGTGTTGCGGATGACGATGCGCTTCAGGGTGCTCCGCAGTGCCTCGCGGCCCAGCTCATCCACCGTGATGGCCTTCAGCGCTCCCACCAGTGGCGTGAAGTAGATCTTCGGCCACGCCTCCTCGTAGAGGTGCTCGTAGCCCTCCACCGCCAGCGTGCCCCAGTCCACCTCCACCGGCACGTCGAAGTGCGCGGCGGCCTTCACTTCCTTCTCGAGCTTCGGGTAGGCCGTCTCCTCGAACTGGCTGGCGGCCTTGCGCTCCGCGATTCCCATCCGTTCCTCCTCCAGGAAACGCGGCAGTCTTGTCCAACCCCGGGCGCCAGCAAAGCGCCCGGTGGCTCACGGCCCGACGATCGCCTGCGCGCTGCGGTTGAAGTCGATGACGCGCCGGGCCACCTCTCGCACGTCCTCCACCGTCACCGCAGCGATGTGATCCGCGTAGTGCAGGAAGTTCTCCAGGTTCGTCCCGTAGCACGTGTCCAGCGCCAGCAGCCCTGCTCGCGCCGCATTGCGCTGCAGGCCGATCGCGTTCGTGCCGATCAAGTGCAGCCGCGCCCGCGCCAGCTCCGCCTCCGGAACCCGCTCCTCGCACAGCCGCATCAGCTCCGTCTTGATGCCCGCCAGCGCGTCGTTCACCTTCTCCGGGCTCGTGCCGATGTAGGCCGCGAAGTAGCCTGGATCCACCCCCTCCACCGAGAAGCTGCTCACGCTGTAGGCCATGGAGCGCTTGTCTCGCAGCTCCACGAAGAGACGCCCGCCCTGCCCGGAAAGCAGCATGGAGAGCACCTCCAGCGCATGCCGCTGCGGATCATTCAGCCGCATGCCCATGAACCCGTACACCACGTGCGTCTGCGCGCGGGCCAGGACCCGCTTCTCCTGGCGCGGCGCCTCCGGAATCGGATCCACCGGCACCACCGGCGCTGCCTTTGCCTTGCCTCGCGGCTTGCCGAAGTACTCCCGCGCCAGGGCCATCACCTCTTCTACCTTCACGTCGCCCACCACGCTCAGCGACAGTTGCGATGGATCCATGTACGCCGCGTGGTACTCCCGCAGCGCCTCGGGCGTCAGCGCCTCCACCGGCCCGTGCTCTCCCATCGCCGGCATCCGGTACGGGTGCGAGCGGTACAGCGTCTTCCCGAAGAGCTCGAACGCCAACCCCGACGGCTTGTCCTCGCGCGTGACGATGTCCTGCAGCAGCAGGCGGCGCTCCCGAGCCACCTCGGCCTCGGGGAAGGTGGGCTCCACCACGCACTCCGAGAAGAGGCGGAAGGCCTGCTCGAAGTGCTTCGCGAGGAAGTCCCCGCGCATGCCCACCGAGTTGCGCCCGCCCACCCCGTTCAGCGAGCCCGCGTACGCATCCACCAACTGGGTGATCTCCTCCGCGTCCCGCGTGCGAGTCCCACGCGTGAGGCTGCGGGTCACCAGCGTCGTCAACCCGTTCGTGGCTGGAGTCTCGTACCGGAGCCCACCGGCGAACGCGGCCCGAAGCGCGAACAGCGGCACCCCGTGCTCCTCGCGCACGATGATGCGTGCACCCGAGGGCAGAGTCTCCTGGACGATCTCCCCGGTCCCCGAGCGAGAGGGAACCACCCGCATCGCCCCATCCCGCGTCGGCCTGCGCACCTTGCGCTCGGGACGCAGCGTGGGCGACTCGTGGGCCACCTTGTCGAGGAGCTCCTCGGCCTGGGCCCCACTGAAGGCCGTGCCCGGAGGCAACAGCCCGGTCACCACCGCCTGGTCGAAGCGCAGGTAGCGCTCGGCCGCATCCCGCACGTCCTCGGGGGTCAACCGCGCCACTGCCTCGTAGTAGCGCTGCTCCGCCTCCAGTCCGTCCATTCCGGACTGGTAGTAGCCCATCTTCCGCGCCATGCCCTGCACCGTCTCGCGCTGGTACACGGCCTCGGCCTCGAGGATGGCCTTCACCGTGTCCAACTCGTCCGCGGACACCGGCTGGGCCCGCAGCTCGGCCAGCGCCCGCGTCGTCTCCTCCAACGCCCGGTGCGCGTTCGCCGCGGGCAGCGTGAGCGAGGCGCTGAACAGCCCCGGATCCCTCGGCGTGTACGCGGAGGCATGGATCTCGTTCACAAGGTTGTGCTTGCGCTTCACCTCTACCGCCAGCCGGGACGCCTCCCCCTGGCCCGCCAGCATCGCCAGCACATCCAGTGCGGGCACATCCGGGTGCGCCGCGTGAGGGATGCCGAAACTCAGGTGAAGGTAGGCTTCCTTCACATCATCCTCGCGCACCAGCAGCCGGCGGCGCGTCGCGGGAGGCTCGACCGGGCGCGGCGCGAGCCCCTCGAAGGGCCGGCCCCAGTCCCCACCGAAGATTTCATCCACCCACTCGCGCAGCTCCGCCTCGCGCAGGTCCCCCACCACCGAGAGCACCAGGTTCTTCGGTGAGTAGTACCGGTTGTAGAATTCCAGCACCTTCTCCCGAGTGAAGCTGCGCACGCTCTCCTCGGTCCCGATGACGGGCCGACGGTACGGGTGCACCGCATACGCCGTGGCGAACAAGTCCCTCGAGGCGCGCCGGGCCGGAGCGTCCTGGCTGCGCTTGATCTCCTCGCACACCACTTCGATTTCCCGCGCCAGCTCGTCCTTGTCGAACGCGGAGTGCCGCACCGCGTCGCCCAGGATGTCCAGCCCCTTTCGGGCAAACTGGCTGGCCATGACGATGTGGTAGACCGTCTGGTCGAAGGACGTCCAGGCGTTGATCTCCCCGCCATGGGCCTCCACGTCCCGGGCGATCTCCCCCGGGCCCCGGCGCTCGGTACCCTTGAAGAGCATGTGCTCGTGGAGGTGGGCCAGGCCCGCCTGGTCGAGCCGCTCGTCGGCGCTGCCGACCTTCACCCAGACCTGGAAGGCCGCGACCTTGGCGGCGTGCGTTTCCTCGAAGACAACGGTGAGCCCGTTGGGCAGCGCGTAGCGGAGGGGCATAGGGAGCTTCCGAAGCTGGCACCAGCCCTGCACGGAAGCAAGGCGGAGAGTGAGGTTTCCCCTACTCCCTAACGCCGCGCCCACCCCTGGGCGACCCGGAAGCATGTCCGAGCCCCAGGCGGAGGGGCAGGCTGGATTCCGCGCGTGTATGTTGGAGAACACCCCGGACGGGCGATAACCTGCGCTCGTCATGGCCCCGCCCTTGGAAGAGCTGGATCCGCTCGCGGACCTGCGTGAGAGCTTGGACGGTGGTGCCTCGTCCGCACCCTCGCCGAGCAAGCCTGTGGCCGCGGCGGCGCCTCCCCCCTTGCCTCCTCGCAAGAGCGCCTCGCCCCCGGCGCCCATCCCCAGTGGCAGCCAATCCGGCGTGGCCTCGCCCCTGGCCAAGAGCGCCCGTCCGGTGGGCGGGAATGATCCGTTTGGCGAGCCCGCGGAGCCCCGGCTGCCCATGGGCGCCGCGCCGGAGGAGAAGCTCGAGTTCTTCCGTCAGGTCGTCAAGCAGAAGACCGAGACGCTGGCCCGAGCGCGCACGCTGTATTCCGAGAAGGACTCGGAGCTGACCACCCTGCGTCAGTCGGTGACCCAGCTCACCCAGGACCTCACAGCGGCCAAGAAGGAGCTCACCGACGCCCGAGGGCAGCTCGGCGGGCTGAAGGACCTGCCGCAGAAGCTGGCCCAGGCGACGGAGGCCCAGGCGCGCCAGGAGAAGCGCGCGTCCACCGCCGAGTCGAAGCTGGCCGAGGTCCAGGGCGAGCTCGATGCGGTCGAGGCGGATCGCAAGGACCTGTCCCGCGCGCTCGCGGACGTGGAGTCGGAGCTGCCCCGCCTCAGCGACGAGCTGCGCTCGGAGCGGGAGGCTCGGGCGGCGCTGGCCGAGGAGCTCATCGGCGCCAAGGAGGCCCTCTCGCTGGCGCAGGACCGCGTGGCGGACCTGGCCGCGGAGAAGTCCGAGGCCCAGGGCACCATGGAGGCCGTCCAGGAGCAGTTCCAGGCCGCGCTCGCGGACGTGGAGCGGCTGACAGGTGAGCTCCAGACGGCCACCACCGAGCGGGATGGGCTCACCACCGAGCGTGAGGAGCTGTCGCTGCGGGCCAGCCAGCTCGAGGCGGCCCTGGCCGAGGCCAACGGCAACCTGAGCGCGCTGGAGAGCGAGAGCGAGTGGTCCCGCAGCTCGCTCGAGGAGGCGCAGTCCCGCGCCCAGCTGATGGAGGCGGAGCGGGACGAGGCCCGCTCGGAGATCGCCACGGCGCAGCAGCAGGTGACGACGCTCGAGACGGAGAAGCGCACGCTGAAGACGCGCGTCTCCGAGCTGGAGCGGAACCTGGCTCTCAAGGACGCGGATCTGATCGGGGTGCGCGCTGCGCTCTCGGCCCGCACGTCCGAGGCCGGGGCGCTCATTGGCCGCGCGGAATTGGCTGAAGGCAAGGCGGCCACGCTCTCCGAGCGCGTGCAGGCCCTGGAGTCGGAACTGGTCGAGGCCACCGAGCGCGCCCAGAACGCCGAGGTGGAAGTGGCCTCGCTCCGGGGCTCGTTGGAAGCCAGCGAGGCCGAGCAGGTGGCGCTGCGAGATCGCCTCGATGCGGATACGACGGCCCTGACGGAGACGGTGCGTACCGCCGAGGCCCAGGTGGAGGAGCTGAACGCGCTGTTGGCCACGGCGCGCTCCGAGCGGGATGAGACCGTTGGAGAGCTCGACGCGGTGAAGGCGACGCTGCACTCCGTGCAGTCCACGCTGCAGTCCACGCAGGCCGCGCTCCAGTCCACGCAGTCCACGCTGCAGGCCACGCAGGCGGAGAAGACCAGCCTGGCCTCGCGCGCGACGGCGCTGGAGAAGGGCGGGGCGCAGCGCGACACGCAGGTGGCGGAGCTGAACGCCAAGCTGGAGGCGGCGCGCGCGGAGGCGGAGGACAAGACATCGCGGCTCGCCCAGCGCGCGAAGATGCTGGAAGGAGCGTTGGAGACGGCTCGCAACGAGGCCTCCGCCGCGGCGAAGAAGGCCTCCGCCGAGCTGGCGACCGCCGAGACGAATCTCCGGACGGCCCGGAACAAGGAGGCCGAGGCGACCAAGGCCCGCACGGCCGCGGAGCAGAAGCTCTCCCTGGCGGAGGCCTCGCTCAAGTCGGAGAAGGGCAGCCAGGGAGCGATCGGCCAGAAGCTGGCGCAGGTCGAGGCCTCGCTGGAGGCCGAGCAGGCCGAGCGTGCAAGCCTGGAGGCTCGGATCTCGGAGATGGAGACCTCGCTGCAAGCGGAGCAGGCCCAGCGTGCGAACCTGGAGCAGGAGCTGGAGCAGGCGCGTGCCACCCCGGCTGCCCCTGCGGGCGGCGGGGCTTCCGCGGAGCTCATTGCCGAGCGCGACAAGCTCAAGGCGGACATCACCGCCATGAAGAAGAAGCTGGTGGCGGCCGAGTCTGCCATCGAGGCAGCGGCCACCTACAAGGCGAAATTGGCGCGGCTGGAGGCGCAGTTGAAGGGTGGCAAGAAGTAACCACCCCATGCCGTTCTCCGCGCCCATCGATGCCTGGACCGGGATGCCGGCAGCCCGCTTCGGGCTGTACCTGCACTTTCCCTACTGCCTGGCGAAGTGCCCGTACTGCGACTTCGCCGTGACGGTGGCGCGCCAGGTGCCGGAGGAGCGCTACGCCCACGCGGTGCTGAAGGAGCTGGACGCCCGGCTGGCGTCTACTCCAGAGCTCCGGAAACGGCCCCTGGAGTCCATCTTCCTTGGGGGCGGAACCCCTTCACTGTGGCACCCGAAGTGGGTGGCGCACGTGCTCGAGGGCATCGCGGCGAGGCTCCCGGTGGCGGCGGGCGCGGAGGTGTCGCTGGAGGCGAACCCCGAGCTGGCGGACTCGGAGCGGTTCGCGGGCTTCCACGCGGCGGGGGTGAACCGGCTCTCGCTGGGGGTGCAGTCCTTCCAGCCGGAGACCTTGAAGGCGCTCGGGAGGGCGCACGACGCGCAGGGGGCGGAGGCGGCGTTCCGCATGGCGCGGCGCGCGGGCTTCGAGGTGGTGGCCATGGACTTCATCTATGGAGTCCACGGCCAGACGCGGGAGCAGGTGGAGGCGGATGCCCGGCACGCGGTGGCGCTGGAGCCCGAGCACCTGTCCACGTATGCGCTGACACTGGAGCGCGAGGTGCTCGCGGAGGACACGCCCCTGGCGAAGCGGCTGGCGCGCGGAGAGGTGTCCCTGCCTCAGGATGAAGAGGTGGTGGCCATGTCCTCCGCGCTGCGCGAGGTGTATGCCGCTCACGGCCTGCACCGCTACGAGATCTCCAATCACGCGCGAGAGGGCTACAGCTCGCGGCACAACGCGCTGTACTGGACGGGCGGCGAGTACCTGGCGCTGGGCGTGGGGGCCTCGGGCATGCTGCACACGCCGGCTCCCCACCGGTACGTGAACCTGCGGAGCACGGAGGCCTGGCTGCGAGCGGTGGAGCAGGGCGCCCTGCCCGAGGCGAGCCGCGAGGAACTGGGCCCGCAGGAGCTCTTCGAGGAGCGGCTCGCGATGGGGCTGCGGTTGCGCTCGGGCGTGGACTGGGAGGCAGTGTGCGCCGCGTACGGCCAGGATCCGGAGCCTCGGCGGGCAGAGGTGGCGCGGCTGGTGGCGCACGGCCTGGCGACGCTGCACGGTGGGCGCCTGGTGTTGACAGAGACGGGCGCGGATCTGCACAGCGCCATCTGCGCGAGGCTGATTTAAGGTGCTCGTGTATACAACGGCCCTCTGGAAGCCCGGGGCATGGCTCAGGGCCCTCTCCGTCACAGAGCAGGAATCGAGAACATGAGCACGTGGATGCTGTGGATGATCATCTCGTCCCTCACCGGGCGGCCACTGCTGTCGCTGGCGCTGGTGTTCGTAGTGGTGTGGGCGATGGATCGCTACACCCTCCAGCTCCTGCCGCGTCCGCTGCGCTTCATCCACCGGTGGCGGCGCGCGGGGCAGTTGGAGCGGGCCCTGATGGTCAACACGCATGACCGGCGGGCGCGCTTCGAGCTGGCGGAGCTACGCGTGGGGCAGGGGCGCTACGCGGCGGCGGTGGAGCTGCTCAAGCCCAACCTGGAGGCGGGCGACGAGGACGTGGACACCCTCTTCCTGCTCGGGGTGGCGTACCTGGGGGCCGGAGAGGTGGCCAAAGGGGAACTGCTGCTGGGCGAGGCCGAGAAGCTGAACCCGGATTTCCGTATGGGCTCCATCGATCTGGAGCGCGGCCGGTTGCGGTTGACGCACGGCGACGTGAAGGGCGCGATCGAGGCGCTGGAGCGCTTCGTGAAGGCGCGGCATGGCTCCGTCGAGGGGCGGGTGCTGCTGGCCAAGGCGTTGGACAAGGCGGGGCGGGACGCGGACGCGGCGCTGATGCGGGACGAGGCCTGGAAGGACTATGTGGCGGCGCCGGGCTTCCAGCGCCGCCGGGAGCGGATGTGGGCCTGGCGCGCCCGTCCCAGCCGGCCCATCACCTACGGGGTCATCGCCCTGGTGGTGCTGGTGCTGGGCTACCAGGCGCTGAGCCGTGTCTCTCCGCCGATGGATCCTTCGGCGGATCCGTATGCGACACATCCGTATGCGACAGGGTCGGACGAGGACGAGTAACGCGGATGCCTCAGTCCCTCTGTATTTTCCTGTCCATCCAGGTTTCAATGGTGGTGACGCCTCTCTTGGTTTTCTTGGACTTCTGGCCGACATCTTCCAGAGGTAGCTGATGTTCCCCGCCCCATCCCATGTGCTCCGCCAGCGAGAGGGGACGCTCGCGGAGATGCCGCTGCCCTTGTTGCTGCACGCGCTGGCCATGGAGGAGCGCACGTGCACGCTGGAGTTGAGGGCTCGCCAGCGCGAGAAGCGCATCACCTTCGAGGAGGGCGCGCCGGTGGCGTGCGTCTCGAACCTGCTGCACGAGACGCTGGGCAAGTTCCTGGTGGAGAAGGGGAAGCTGAGCGAGGCGGACTACCAGAAGACGCTCTCGGAGAGCATCCAGACGGGGCAGGACATCGGCGCGCTGCTGGTGCAGAAGGCGCTGATCAGCCCGTTCGATCTGTACAAGCAGCTGCAGGCGAACCTGGGGTTGAGCCTGCTGGACTGCTTCCGGTGGACGGATGCGCGCTACAAGCTGATCGCGGACGTGGATCCGCCGGGCACGAGCGTGCGGACGAACACGGCGCAGCTCATCCTCACGGGCGTGGCGAACATGATGCCGTTCGACGTGGTAGCCACGCACTTCACCTTCACGGATGACCGGCGCTTCGCGCAGGTGCCGGGGGTGGATGGGCCCAAGCTGTCGGCGAAGGACGCGCGGCTGTTCCAGTCGCTGCGGATGCGTCCCACCTTCTCGGAGCTGCTGGAGCGGACGGGCTACGACACGGAGGCGGCGCTGCGCCGGCTGTACGCGCTGTGCATCGTGGGCATCGTGGACTTCGCGGACGCGGTGGACGAGCGGGTGGCTTCAGCGCCGGTGCCTCCAGCCGCTACGGTGCTGGAGCCGGAGCCCGTGACTCCCGCGGTGCCTTCGGGGACACCGTTCTCGGACGAGGACGAGGCCGCGCGCAACGAGCTGGTGAGCGTCTTCATGTCGCATCGGAGCCAGGATCCGTTCGGGCTGCTGGGGGTGCCGGAGGACGTGCAGCCGCTGGCGCTGCGCAAGGCGTTCCTGTCGATGGCGGACAAGTTCAGTCCGCTGCGCTTCAACACTCCGGACCTGAAGGAGAAGGCGGAGATCCTCCTGGCGGCGTACGCGCGGGCGTTCGGTGTCTTGATGGAGCCGGACCTGGCGACGCTGTGGCGCAAGCGGAGGGCTGCGGCGCGAGAGAAGGAGAAGGGGACGGGGAGGCCGACGACGGCGGAGCAGTTCCGTATCAAGACGGAGTTGCTGGATGGTCGGACGCAGTTCGATCAGGGCAAGAAGCGGCTGGAGACGCGCAACTTCACGGGAGCGCTCGAGTACTTCGAGTACGCGTGTGACATCGAGCCTCGGCCGATGCACCTGGCCTACCGGGCGTGGGCGCGCTACCTGATCAAGCCGGAGGCGCACGGCAAGCTGGCGCAGCAGGAGTTGAGCGAGGTGCTGCGCCAGGATCCAGGCCTGGAGGAGGGTTGGTTCTTCTTCGGCGAGGTGTGCCGGGGCGAGAGCCAGTGGTCCCAGGCGGAGGACGCGTACCGGCGGGCCTTCAAGCTGAACCCGAAGAATCGCCGGTACGTGGATCTGATTCAGGAGACGATCAAGAACGCGAAGCGCTGAACTCGCCTCGGCTCACGGGATCAGCGCTTCCCGCCCGCCACCTTCTCCAACGGCCGCTGCTCCGGGAGAACGAAGATTGCCGGAGCCACGGTGTTCGGATCCTCTCGGAAGAGGCTGCCGTCCTGGACGTAGAAGGTGTTCACCTTGTACCCGTCCGCCATGGGCACCCCGTTCTGGATGCGGAGATCCCCCACGCACCGCAGACGCGTGCCCGAGTAAGCCCTCACCAGGTGGCCCTCCGGGCTCAGGACGACCAGATGACCATAGCGGTGCAGGTTCTGCGTGAGTGACCGGCGGGAGAGAGGCTGTCCCGAGTTGATCGCCTCCTGCAGGAGGAACGATGCCAGGACACGCGGCCCGTAGGCCGGCATGTTGCCGTCCACGAACTTGAACCGGAGCAGCAGCAGCAGGTCCTTCGTCTGGCCCAGGGTCAGGACCTCCCCGAGGGGCAGATCCTCCTCGGCCACCCCGGCCTTCGTCAGCAACATGTCGAAGTCGTCCAGCTTCGCCAGGCGCGCCCGCTCCGCCCCGAAGTAGTCGCCGCCGGACGACTCCCGGTGCTTCGCGCATCCCGAGGCCCAGACCGCCAGTCCGAGCACCAACATGCGCACCATCTGCTCATTCCTCTTGTTCCGCATGACATCCCCCCTCAGCTTGATTCACCGAGTAGATGGCACAGACGGACAAACAAGAGAAATTGGACAATCCAATCCCAGGTCCAAGCTCAGACAGTGACAGGGATTGGAGTACAATGGACTGTTCACCTCACGGCGTCACGGTGGTGACGAACTTCGTCTTTCCGTCCTCCACCTTGAGCACCACCGCCTGCTTCTCGGCGTCGCGCTGGGCGTTGATGGTGATCTTCCCCGCCACACCCGGGAAATCCTTCGTCGCGGCGATGGCATCCCGCAGCGCCTTGCCCGACAAGTCCGGCGCCCGCCCCATCGCGTCCACCGCCAGCTTCGTCGCGTCATAAGCCAGAGCCGCCACGCTGTCCGGCAGCGACCCATAGATTTTCTGATACTTCTCGCTGAACTCCTTGAGGAGCGGGTCCGGGTTGTCCAGCGCGTAGTGGTTGGCGAAATAGCTCCCGTTCAGTGCCGAGCCGCCCAGCTCGAAGAGCTTCTCGGACTCCCAGCCATCCCCACCCAGCAGCGGCACCTTCAGGCCCAACTCCCGCGCCTGCCGCGCGATGAGCCCCACGTCCGTGTAATAGCCCGGCACGAACACCCCCTCCGGCTTCGCCTGCTTGATGGCCGTCAGCTGCGCGCGGAAGTCCGTATCCCCCTTCGAGTAGCTCTCGTTGGCGGAGATCTTCCCCCCCATCTTCTGGAACTCTTCCACGAACACCTTGGCCAGACCGATGGAGTACGCCGACTTGTTGTCCGTGAGCACCGCCACCCCGTTCAGCTTCAGGTTCTCCCGGGCGAACTTCGCCATCACCTTGCCCTGGAACGGATCGATGAAGCACACGCGGAAGATGTAGTCGCCCTTCTGCGTCACCTCGGGAGCCGTCGAGGTGTAGGAGATCTGCGGCACCCCCGCCGCCTGCGCCTTCTCCGCCATCGCCATCGACACCGACGAAGCCGCCTCGCCGATGATCACCGCCACCTTGTCCTGGGCAATCAGCCGCGTGACGGCCTGCGCCGCCTCCTCCGGCCGGCCCTGGCTGTCGTACACGCGCACCCCCAGCTTCTTGCCCTTCACCCCTCCTGCGGCATTCGCCTCGTTGATGGCCAGCTCGATGCCGTTGCGCGCCGAGATGCCGAAGGTGGCCTCGCTGCCCGTGAGGCTGCCCACCTCTCCAATCAGGATCGTGTCCGATGGGGCAGGTGGGGTGGTCTGGGCGGACTCGGCAGGTGGCGTGTTCGCCGAGGGAGCAGGCGGGGGCTGAGTCTTCTTCTCGCAGGCCATCACGGTCAGTGCGAGCGCGGCGAGCAAGAGCGAGGCGGGACGGCGTACGGGCAGGGGCAGGGGCAAGGACATGCTTCCTCCAGAGGGCTCCCCCTCTTCACACGTCCCCCCAACGGCTTCAACATCCAACCCCCTCGCCCACCCCTCCACCGGACCAGCGACGTTCCCTTGATTTTAATGTGGACCGATTTGGTACGGTTTAAGTAAGGAGGCGCCGCAGTCTGCGGAGTGCCTCGCGCACAGGAGAAGACACCGGATGTTCCGGATGAGCAAGATGACCGACTACGGCCTCGTGCTGTTGACCGAGCTGGCTCGGGACGAGGGCACCACGCGCACGGCCCGCGAGTTGGCGGAGGCCACACGGGTGCCCCTGCCCTCGGTGAGCAAGGTGCTCAAAGGGCTGCAGAGCGCCGGCGTGCTGGTGTCGCACCGAGGCGCCACGGGCGGCTATGGGCTGGCCCGGCCCGCCGCCTCCCTCCCGCTCACGCAGATCATCACTGCCCTGGAAGGGCCCGTGGCCATCACCGAATGTGTCCAGCACACCGGCACTGAGCCGGCCTGTGAGCTGGAGTCCGTGTGCCGCGTCCGGGGCCACTGGCGCGTCATCAACCAGGCCATCCAGGACGCGCTCGGCCGGCTGACGTTGGCGGACCTGTGCGCCCCCACCCCGCGCGTCGAGCGACTCGTCGGGCTGAACGTGCCCGCTCGCCCGGTCACCACTGGAGGGCTCTCTTCATGAGCACCGAGACCATTCACGAGCTGACCAATCGTCAGTACCAGGCGGGCTTCGTCACCGCCGTGGAGGCCGACACCCTGCCTCCTGGGCTCAATGAGGATGTCGTCCGCCTCATCTCCGAGAAGAAGGGCGAGCCGCAATTCCTCCTCGACTGGCGCCTCAAGGCCTACCGCCACTGGCTCACCCTGAAGGAGCCCCGCTGGCAGAAGGTCCAGTACAACCCCATCGACTATCAGGCCATCCGCTACTACTCGGCGCCCAAGCAGAAGCCCAAGCTGGACAGCCTGGACCAGGTGGACCCCGAGATTCTCCGCACCTACGAGAAGCTCGGCATCCCGCTCGAGGAGCAGAAGCTGCTGCAGAACGTGGCGGTGGATGCCGTGTTCGACTCGGTATCCGTGGCCACCACGTTCAAGGACAAGCTGGCCAAGGCGGGCGTCATCTTCTGCTCGTTCTCCGAGGCCGTGCGCGAGCACCCCGAGCTCATCCAGCGCTACCTCGGCTCCGTGGTGCCGTACTCGGACAACTTCTTCGCCGCGCTCAACTCGGCCGTCTTCAGCGATGGCTCGTTCTGCTACGTGCCCAAGGGCGTGCGCTGCCCCATGGAGCTGTCCACCTACTTCCGCATCAACGCCGCGGAGACGGGCCAGTTCGAGCGCACCCTCATCGTCGCCGACGAGGGCGCCTCCGTGAGCTACCTCGAGGGCTGCACCGCTCCGCAGCGCGACAAGAACCAGCTCCACGCCGCCGTGGTGGAGCTCGTCGCCCTGGACGGGGCCAACATCAAGTACTCCACCGTGCAGAACTGGTACCCCGGCGATGCCGAGGGTCGCGGCGGTATCTACAACTTCGTCACCAAGCGCGGCATCGCCCACAAGCGCTCCAAGATTTCGTGGACGCAGGTGGAGACGGGCTCGGCCATTACGTGGAAGTACCCCAGCGTCATCCTCAAGGGGGATGACTCGGTGGGCGAGTTCTACTCGGTGGCGCTCACCAACCATCGGCAGCAGGCCGACACCGGCACGAAGATGGTTCACCTGGGGCGCAACACCCGGAGCACCATCGTCTCCAAGGGCATCTCCGCCGGCCACGGGCAGAACACGTACCGGGGGCTCGTGAAGGTGACCAAGAACGCCGAGGGTGCGCGCAACTACACCCAGTGCGACTCGCTGCTCCTGGGCAGCAAGTGCGGCGCCCACACGCTGCCGTATATCGAAGTGAAGAACGCGTCCGCGCAGGTCGAGCACGAGGCGTCCACGTCCAAGATTGGCGAGGACCAGCTCTTCTACTGCCAGCAGCGCGGCATCTCGAAAGAGGACGCAGTGTCGATGATCGTCAACGGCTTCTGCCGTCAGGTGTTCAAGGAGCTTCCGATGGAGTTCGCGGTCGAGGCGCAGAAGCTGCTCGGGGTGAGTCTGGAAGGGAGTGTGGGGTAGTCATGCTGCTGAGCGTCCGGAACCTCCACGCACGGATTGGAGACAAGCAGATCCTCAAGGGCATCGATCTGGAGATCCAGCCCGGCGAGGTCCACGCCATCATGGGCCCCAACGGTTCGGGCAAGAGCACGCTCTCGCAGGTGCTCGCGGGCCGCGAGACGTACAAGGTCACCGAGGGCGAGGTACTCTTCGACGGGAAGGACCTGCTGGGCCTCTCGCCCGAGCAGCGCGCCACCGCTGGCGTGTTCCTCGCCTTCCAGTATCCGGTGGAGATCCCCGGCGTGGGCAACCTCCACTTCCTGCGCACCGCGCTCAATGCGCAGCGGCGCTCCCAGGGGCTGGAGGAACTCGACGCCATGGACTTCCTCTCGCTCGCCAAGGAGCGGATGAAGCTGGTCCAGATGGACCAGGGCTTCCTCAACCGCTCCGTCAACGAGGGCTTCTCCGGCGGCGAGAAGAAGCGCAACGAGGTATTCCAGATGGCGGTGCTCCAGCCTCGCCTGGCCATCCTCGATGAGACCGACTCGGGCCTGGATATCGACGCGCTGCGCATCGTCGCCGGCGGCGTGAACGCTCTGCGCTCGAAGGACCGGGGCATGCTCGTCATCACCCACTACCAGCGGCTGCTGGACTACATCGTCCCGGACAAGGTGCACGTGATGGCCGCCGGGCGCATCGTCATGTCCGGCGACAAGGACCTGGCGCTCGAGCTGGAGAAGAAGGGCTACGCGTGGGTGGAGCGGTTGACTCCCAATGCCGGGCGGGAGGCTCGCCCGTGAGTGGAGGGCTTCAGCACTACCTCGATGTGGCTCAGCGCTTCCAGGCAGAGCAGGCGGCCAGCGCTCCGCTGTGGCTGAGGACGCTCCGAGAGCAGGGGCTGGCGCAGCTGTCTCGCCAGGGCTTTCCCACTGCTCGGAACGAGGACTGGAAGTACACGGATGTGGCGCCCATCGTCTCGCGCCCCTTCGCCCTCGTGGGCGAGGGCCCGAAGGTGGAGCTCAGGGCTCGGGTGGAGCAGCTCGCCCTGCCAGGGCCTCGGCTCGTCTTCGTGGATGGCCGGCTCTCGTCCGAGCTGTCCTCGCTGGAGGGGTTGTTCGCCGGAGTGACGGTGAAGCCTCTTCGCCAGGCCCTGCGTGAGGATGCCGAGGTGCTGGAGCCCGTGCTCGGCCGTCGGGCCCGTGCGGATGTGCACCCCTTCGTCGCGCTCAACCTGGCGCTCCTGGAGGAAGGGGCTTTCGTGCAGATCCGGCCGGGTGCCGTGGCTCCCAGCCCCGTGCAGCTCGTCTTCCTGTCTTCTGGCGCGAGTACGGCGCCGGTGCTCTCCAGCCCCCGCGTGGTGGTGGTGGCGGGTGCGAACAGCGAGGCCTCGTTGGTGGAGGTGTACGCCGGAGCCGAGGGCGGCACTTCGTTCACCAACGCGGTGACAGAGGTAGTGCTCGGCGAGAACGCGCGGCTGCATCACTACAAGCTCCAGGCCGAGCCGGATGCGGCCTTCCACGTCGCGAGCCTCCACGCCGAGCAGGCTCGGGACAGCCGGCTGGCCTCGCATGCCTTCTCGCTGGGCGGAGCGCTGGCTCGCAACGAGGTGAGCTCCGTGTTCGCGGGCGAGGGCGGCGAGTGCGTGCTCAACGGCCTCTACGTGGGCCGAGGCACGCAGCACCTGGACAACCGCACGGACCTGGATCACGCCGTGCCCCGGTGCACGAGCCGCGAGCTCTATAAAGGAGTACTCGATGGCCGCTCGCGCGGCACCTTCCACGGACGCGTGCTGGTGCGCCAGGACGCGCAGCGCACGGACGCGAGCCAGACCAATCGCAACCTCCTGCTCTCGGAGGAGGCGCTCGTGGACACGCGCCCGCAGCTGGAGATCCTCGCGGATGACGTGAAGTGCGCCCACGGCGCGGCGGTGGGCCGGCTGGATGAGCAGTCCCTCTTCTACCTGCGCGCCCGAGGCATCCCCAAGGCCGAGGCGGAGCGGCTGCTCACCTACGCCTTCGCCAGCGAGGTGGTGGGCGCGGTGACCCTGGAGCCCCTCCGGGCCCGGGTGGAGCAGTTGCTGTCAGCACGATTGCCGGGCGGGGCCTGGCGGGAGGTGGTGGCATGAGCGGGCCAGGACTCGACGTGGCGAAGGTGCGCTCCGACTTCCCCATCCTCCATCAGGAGGTGCGGGGCCGTCCGCTGGTGTACCTGGACAGCGCCGCCTCCGCGCAGAAGCCGCAGGCTGTCATCGACGCCATCACGCACTTCTACACGCACGACAACGCCAACGTGCACCGCGGTGTGCACGCCCTCTCCGAGCGCTCCACGATTGCCTTCGAGGCCGCGCGGCAGAAGGTGGCCCGGTTCCTTCATGCGAAGGACGCGAATGAGATTGTCTTCGTCCGTGGCACCACCGAGGCCATCAACCTGGTGGCGCAGACCTTCGGCCGCAAGAACGTGGGCCCCGGCGACGAGGTGCTCATCACCGGCCTGGAGCACCACGCCAACATCGTCCCCTGGCAGATGCTGTGCGAACAGCAGGGCGCCACGCTCAAGCACATCCCGGTGAATTCGGACGGAGATCTGGCCCTGGACCGGCTGGACGAGTTCCTCACCCCGCGCACCCGCATCCTCGCGCTGACGCATGTCTCCAACGCGCTGGGCACCGTGGTGCCGGTGAAGGAACTCATCCGACGGGCCCACGCCAAGGGCATCCCCGTGCTCGTGGACGGTGCGCAGGCGGTGACGCACTTCGCGGTCGACGTGGTGGACCTGGACTGCGACTTCTACGCCTTCTCCGGCCACAAGCTCTTCGGCCCCATGGGCATCGGAGTCCTCTACGGCAAGAAGGAGCGCCTGGAGTCCATGCCTCCCTACCAGGGCGGCGGGGACATGATCCTCTCCGTGACGATGGAGAAGACCATCTACAACCGCGTGCCGCATCGCTTCGAGGCGGGCACGCCCGATGTGGCGGGCGCGGTGGGGCTCGGCGCGGCCATCGACTACCTGGAGCGCGTGGGCATGGATGCCATCGCCGCGCATGACAAGGAACTGCTGGCCTACACCGAGGAAGCCCTGGGACGCGTCCCTAGCATCCGGATCCTCGGGCACGGCCGCGAGCGCTCCGGCGTGGTGTCCTTCGTGATGGAGGACATCCATCCGCACGACATCGGCACCATCCTGGATCGCGAGGGCGTGGCCGTTCGCACGGGGCACCACTGCGCTCAGCCGCTCATGCAGTGCTTCGGCGTGGCCGCCACCGTGCGCGCCTCGATGGCGCTCTACAACACGCGGGAGGACGTGGACGCGCTGGTACGCGGGCTCCACAAGGTGCGGGAGGTGTTCGGATGAGCTCGGATCTGCAGGATCTCTATCAAGAGGTGGTGCTGGACCACGGCAAGCGCCCGCGCAACTTCCGCGAGGTGGAGGGCGCCAACGCCCGAGCCCAGGGCCACAACCCCCTCTGTGGTGACCAGCTCACCGTCACCCTGAAGGTCGAGGGCGGCGTCATTCGCGACGTCGGCTTCCAGGGCCAGGGTTGTGCCATCTCTCGTGCGTCCGCGTCGCTGATGACGGGCGCGGTCAAGGACCGGACGCGCGAGGAGGCCGAGAAGCTCTTCGAGCAGGTGCACAAGCTGGTGACCGAGGGACCGGCCGACGTGGACACCGAGGCGCTCGGCAAGCTGGCCGTCCTGTCTGGAGTGAGTGAGTTCCCGGCGCGAGTGAAGTGCGCGAGCCTCGCCTGGCACACCCTGCGCGCGGCGCTCCGCGGTGAGGCGGAGTCGATCTCGACGGAGTAGGGAGGGCGTAATGCGAGGTGGGTTGGTGGTCATCGAGCGCGAGTGCGAGGCAACGCTGATTCCCAGCGGAGATCGGGTGATGATCCCGGCCGGCACGGACCTGCGCGTCATGCAGTCGCTGGGCGGCAACGTCACCGTGCAGTCCGAGTCGACCGGTCAGCTCCTGCGCATCGACGCCAAGGACGCGGCCGCGCTGGGGCCCGAGTATGCCGAAGCCCCCAAGGCTCCCGAGTCAGAGCCCGCGGACGGCTCCTTCGACGAGCAGCGCGTCTGGGAGCAGCTCCGCACGGTGTACGATCCGGAGATCCCCGTGAACATCGTGGAGCTGGGCCTGGTGTACGAGTGCAAGGCCACGCCGCTGCCCGAGGGCGGCCAACGGGTGGACATCCAGATGACGGTGACGGCGCCCGGCTGCGGCATGGGCCCGGTGCTCGTGGATGACGTGCGGCGCAAGGTGTCGAGCGTCCCCGGCGTGAAGGAGGCCCACGTCGAGTTGGTGTGGGAGCCTCCCTGGGATCAGAGCCGCATGTCGGACGTGGCGCGGCTCGAGCTCGGGTGGATGTAGCGCCCTCGGGCGCTCACGGCCCGTGGACGGGAGCCGGTGTGGCGCGTTCCAGGTTGGCCTGGGGCAGCAGGACGCGGAAGGTGGCGCCCTTGCCCAGGATCGAATCGACCGTGATGTCGCCCCCGAGGCCGAGGACGATGCCGTAGCACACGCTCAGTCCCAGGCCTGTGCTCGTGCCGACGCGCTTGGTGGTGAAGAAGGGCTCGAAGACGCGGCCCAGGTGCTCGGGCGCGATGCCCTTGCCGTTGTCCTGGACCTCGACCGCCACCCGGCCGTCCTCCTGCACGCACGTGGCCACGCGCAGCGTCGGAGGGGAAGGAGCCTCCGTGAGCGCCTGAGCGGCATTGGCTAGCAGGCCGAAGAAGACCTGCTGCAAGCCGTTCTCGCTGGCGTAGACGGCCGGAACGTTCTGGAAGTCGCGCACCAGGTGGATGTTGGGAGCCAGCAGCGAACGGATCTCGCCCAGGGCGTGCTCGAGCACCTCGTGGACGTTGACGCGGGTGCGAGGCGCCTCGTCCAGGCGGGAGAACAGCTTGATGTTCTGGATGATGCGGCGGATGCGTTCGGCGCCCTCGTAGCTCTCGGCGCACACCTCACGCAGCTCCTGGATGTCACCGGTGCTCAGCCCCGAGCCGTTGGCCTCCAACTGGGTGCGCAGGTAGCCGAGGTTGGCCAGGATGAAGCTCAGTGGGTTGTTGATCTCGTGAGCCAGGCCCGCGGAGAGCCGGCCAAGGGCTTCCAGGCGTTGTGACTGGACGAGGCGAGCGTTGGCGAGGGTGAGCTGGTGGGTGCGCTCCTCGACGGCGCGAGTGAGGTCCTCCATGTGGAGGCGGTTGGTGCGCAGCAGTTCCCACTTTTCGGTGAGGGCGAAGGCCAGCTGTCGCACTTCGATGCCGTCGAAGGGCTTGCGGAGGATGAGCAGGCGCTGGGAGAGGCCGAGCCTGAGCATCATCTCTTCCCAGGAGTAGTCGGCGTAGGCCGAGCAGATGACGACCTGGATGTCGGGGTCGTCCTTCCAGATGCGGGAAGTGGTCTCGACGCCATCGATGCCTGGAGGCATGCGGATGTCGATGAAGGCCAGGGCGTAGGGCTTGCCCTGCTGGCGGGCCGTGCGCGCCATCTGCAGCGCCTCTTCCCCTTGGAATGCCGAGTCCACCTCGAAGCCGGGGAGCTGCGTCGTTGCCTCCGCGTGACCGAAGAGATCCGCCTCCATCGCGTCCAACGAGTCATTGGCCACGGGTGGGGAGAGGATCTTCCGGAAATCCTGATGGATGGTGCGGTTGTCGTCGACGACCAGGATGCGACGGTTGGGAGAACCGGGGGTGCTCACGACCTGACCTCCTCGACTGCCAGTGGAAGCTCCAGAATGAAGGTGGCGCCCTGTCCCGCTCCATCGCTGGAGCAGGTGAGCCGTCCCCTCATCTCCGTTGCAGCCAGAGCGCTGATATGCAGGCCGAACCCGTGGCCTGTCTTTTTCGTGGTGAAGCCCTGAGTGAACATTCGCGCCATGTGCTCCGGCGCGATCCCCGTGCCGTTGTCGGCGACCTCGATGAACAGACGCTGGGACTCAGGAGTGGACCGGACACGGATGGTCAAGCGCTTCTCCTCTCTCTGGCTCTCCACCAGGGCATGTCGCGCGTTGTTCAGCAGGTTGATGAGGATCTGCAGCAGCTTGTGCCGGTCGATGAGCACGGGAGGGACATTACCGTAATCGCGCTCGACCAGGATGCCCATGCGCTCAAAGGAGAGGGCATGCAGGCGCAGCGCTTCGTCAATGAGCTGCGGCACCTGGAGCTCCTCCACGGCACCCGCGGTGCGCGCATGCTTTTGTTGCATGCTCACCACGGACTTGATGTGGTCCACGCTCTCTGTCAGCGAGACGATTTCCTGGCTCATGGCCTCGCGCTCCTGGACAAGGCTCTCGGAGAGGGCCACCAGGTACTCCGGCAGCTTGCGGCCCTGCGGATCCGAGGAGAAGAAGGTGCTGAGATCCGAGGCGTGCTCGCGCAACAGTTGCGTCGCCTTGACCAACCCGGTGACGCGGGAGCGCTTGAGCAGGTCCGACAGCAGCGTGGTGGACACGTTCACGCTGTTGAGCGTGTTGCCCACGTTGTGGAGCACCCCCGTGGCGATCTCCGCCATGCCCGCCTGCCGCGAGGCGTCCACCAGCGTGCGGTGCATCTCTCCCATGCGCGCCTCGGCCTCCTTGCGCGCGCTGATGTCTCGCGAGAAGAGCGTCATGCCCGTGATGCGGCGCTCCTTGTCGAGGATGGGGGTGATGCAGATGTCCAGCGTGATCCGCTCTCCGTGCAGGAGGTACTCCTCCTCGAAGCGCAGCGGCTGGCCCGACGCGGTCTGCGCGAAGCGCCGCTTCCAGAGCAGTTGGCGCTCGGGGGTGGAGTGGGCGAAGAAGTACTCGCCCACCCTGGGCTCCTTCCCCAGGCGCCGGAAGAAGAGCCGCTTCTGGGCGCTGTTGGCGATGATCAGCCGGCCCTCCAGGTCCAACGAGCAGATCAGGTCGTCGGTGCTCTCGATGAGGCTGAGCAGCTTGTTCTCGCTCTGGCTCAGATCCTCCAGCGTCTGCTCCAGCCGCTGCTTCGCCGCGATCCCCACGGTGCTGTGCAGCGCCCCCAGCCCCCATGCGCCCAGGAAGGACAGGACGGCCAGGGTGTGCAGCGGCCAGAACTCCGCCTCGCTCAGGAAGAAGGGCCCCGTGCCGGTGGCCGTGTAGTGGCGCGGATAGACGAGCCCCAGGACGATCATGAGCAGGGCGGTCAGCAGGAACGACTCGCGAACCCCCAGCAGGTAGACCGCCAGCGCGGGCAGCAGCATGTGCGCGGCATGCAGGCTGGGGATGGGCGAGTCGCTCAGGAAGACGGTGGCCGTGAGCGCCTGGAACAGCACCAGGCACAGCAGCCACGCGGGCCCCCGGGGGGAGTGCGCCCGGCGCAGCACGACCAGCGTGCCCAGGTAGCCCAGCATGGAGATGCACATGGCCACGCGGATCGGCCGGGAAGACGTGCCCAGCAGGTACACCAGGCAGCAGAACGCGAAGAACAGCGACACCCCGGTCATGAAGCGGTAGCGGTTGAGCTCCGTGGGTGGGCTGGCACGCAGGCGCTCCGAGAGAAGCCTGTCCAGCAGCGGCAGCGGCCAGATGCGCAGCGATCGCGGGCTCTCGACGTGCGCGCCCATCACACGCACCTCGGCCGGAAAGTGCATCGTCTCGCTGGCTTCGTGTTCGCCATGTCCCCTGGACTTGCTCGCGGGGCGGATGACACGTCAGCAACCTTCACCCCCCCGGCTGATTTTGTTCTCAAGGGGATGGAATCTTCAAAGCCCTCCGTCATTTTCCGGACCCAGCCTCTAGGGAGGTAGGTGGAACTCACCTACCCTTAAGCCTGAGACGCCTGGAGGGCATGGGTACAAATCTACCCAGGGACGGGTTGAGAGGACTCGATGGTGGCCTGGGGCAGGAGCACGCGGAAGGTGGCTCCCTTACCCGGAGTGGAGTCGACGGTGATGTCTCCGCCCAGCCCCAGGACGATGCCGTAGCACACGCTCAGTCCCAGGCCGGTGCCGGTGCCCAGGCGCTTGGTGGTGAAGAAGGGCTCGAAGATGCGGCCCAGGTGCTCGGGCGCGATGCCCTTGCCGTTGTCCTGGACCTCGACCGCCACCCGGCCATCCGCCTGCAGGTGGGTCGCCACGCGGAGCGAGGGCGTGGTGGGCGACTCCTTGATGGCCTGGGCCGCGTTGGCGAGCAGGCCGAAGAAGACCTGCTGCAAGCCGTTCTCGCTGGCGTAGACGGCCGGGACGTTCTGGAAGTCGCGCACCAGGTGGATGTTGGGGGCCAGCAGCGAGCGGATCTCGCTCAGGGCGTGCTCGAGCACCTCGTGAATGTTGACGCGGGTGCGAGGAGCCTCATCCAGGCGGGAAAACAGCTTGATGTTCTGGATGATGCGGCGGATGCGCTCAGCGCCCTCGTAGCTTTCTGCGCACACCTCACGCAGCTCCTGGATGTCACCGGTGCTCAGCCCCGATGCGTGGGTCTCCAGCTGGGTGCGCAGGTAACCGAGGTTGGCCAGGATGAAGCTGAGCGGGTTGTTGATCTCGTGAGCCAGGCCCGCGGAGAGTCGGCCAAGGGCTTCCAGGCGCTGAGACTGGACGAGGCGAGCGTTGGCGAGGGTGAGCTGGTGGGTGCGCTCCTCGACGGCGCGGGTGAGGTCCTCCATGTGGAGGCGGTTGGTGCGTAGCAGTTCCCACTTCTCGGTGAGGGCGAAGGCCAGCTGTCGCACTTCGATGCCGTCGAAGGGCTTGCGGAGGATGAGCAGGCGCTGGGAGAGGCCGAGCCTGAGCATCATCTCTTCCCAGGAGTAGTCAGCGTAGGCCGAGCAGATGACGACCTGGATGTCTGGATCGTCCTTCCAGATGCGGGAAGTGGTCTCGACGCCATCAATGCCTGGGGGCATGCGGATGTCGATGAAGGCCAGGGCGTAGGGCTTGCCCTGCTGACGGGCGGCTCGCGCCATCAACAGCGCCTCTTCTCCCTGGAACGCCGAGTCCACCTCGAAGTTGAGCGTCTGCTCGGGCTGCTCGGAGTGCCCGAAGAGGCTGGCCTCCATCATGTCGAGCGTCGAGTCGCGCGATCGATCCGGACAGAGGATCTTCCGGAAGTCCTGATGAATGGTCCGGTTGTCGTCGACGACGAGGATGCGGCGATTGGGGGACGGGGAAGCGGATGTGCTCACGACTTGACCTCCTCGCCTACGCCGGGTGCCTCGTGCCGCCGCAGCAAGAGCAGGTCATTGTGGTCAGGAATCGGTGACGACTTCAAAGTGAAGAAGAGGTTTTCTGCGCTCCTCCTCTTCTCCGTACGCGGGGCCTTCACTTCCGGGAAGATTACACGGCCAGTGCACCACGCGCCCGGACCCCGAGGCCGACCGCAGCGACGGCTAGCCCTCCCACGAGCCAGCCGAGCCAAGGCCGGGCCTCCTTGGGGCTTTCCCTGGGGATGGCCACCGGAAGGTGCTCGGCGAAGAGCGCGACCATGGCGTGCTCGAACTGCGGCAGGTCATGAGGCCCTCGGCTGGAGACCCAGGTGCCGTCGCGCACGACGGGAGCGTCCTCCCAGATTCCCCCTGCGTTGCGAAGGTCGTCCTGGATGCCAGGCCAGGAGGTGAGCCGCCGCCCACGCACCAGATCCGCGGAGGCGAGCAGCCACGGGCCATGGCAGATGACGGCGATGGGCCGCCCGAGTCGCTCGAAGTCCCGGACGAACTCGCGCGCCAGCTCGCTCTGCCGCAGGGAGTCCGGGTTGATGAAGCCGCCAGGGAGCAGCAACGCGTCGAAGTCGGCCGCCTTCGTCTCGTGGAGCGTGGTGTCCACGTCCACCTTCTTACCGGGCAGCAGCAGGTTCATGCCCCGGATGGCGCCCGGCCGGAGCGAGACGATGTCCACCTGGGCGCCCTCGCGCCTCAGCTTCTTCACTGGAATCGTCAGCTCCACCTGCTCGAAGCCATCCGCCGCCAGCACCGCGACCCGGAGCCCCTTCAGCTTCTTGCCCATCGCGTCTCCCATCTGTTCGCTCCGGCTTGCCGGAGCACCCCCCTGACTCTGTGTATGGAGCCGAACCCCGAGAATGGGGCAGGGGGGCTGGCAGGCGAGGGCCCGCTGCTCCCTACTGGGAGACGAGCACCAGATCGCGCGTCTGGATGAGGTCCACGTCCCCGGCGAACTGGGCGAAGGCCTCGTAGTCCTTGGGGTAGACGCGGTTGCGAGGCAGGCGCAACCCCTCGAGGAAGGTGACCACGCGGCCCTCCTGCTTCTCCGAGCGCACGAAGCGGCCGAAGCGGGTGTTCACTTTGAGTGCGGGTTGCGGGTCCTGCAGCTGCCAACCCTCCGGGAGCGTGAGCGTGGCCTGCGTGTTGCTGTTCTCGGTGTCTTCGAGGAACAGCGGCGTGTGGCGGACGCTCAGCTGCACGTAGCGCCGGCCAAGCATGGCCGGGAAGGTGACGGGGCCCAGCACCATGCGCTTGCCCTCGATTCGGGCGAAGCGCGGCACGTTGAACTCGTAGCGCAGGGTGAAGGCCGCGCCGACCTGCTCCGGGTGATCGATCTTCACGTCCGTCAACTCCGCGCCGCCGAAGTACCGCGTCACCGCGCCCTGGAGCGCCTGCCGGCGGCTCTCCGCCGAGAGGGCATCGAAGGACTCGGCGAGCGAGGCTCCCGTGAAGCCCAGGTACGTCTCCTCGCCGTGGGCCACGAGCGTCCCGTCCGGCTTCAGCTCCAACTGGAGGGACACCTGCTTGTTCGCCTTGTCGTTGAGCGGCGGCGTCTTCACCTTCACCAGGTCCCGGCCGGGTTCGGGCAGCAGGTACGCGTCGCGCTCGCCCATGGCGTTCTCCGGCAGCTCGCCGAAGGGACCGAAGCGCACCGTGGTGTCCACCCACACGGGCTCCCCGCCCGGCACCTCCACGTGCACGCACACGAAGGGGTACAGCGACTCGGAGGGGAACAGGTACGGCGCCGGATCCGTGGAGAAGGGGCGCACCACCGCCAGCCGCGCGGGGATTCCCATCGACTCCAGCGAGGCCTTGAGCAGCATCAGCCGGCTGCCCCGGTCCTGCGCCAGCGTGGAGATGGCCGACTGCGCCAGCCCCACGTCCCGGCCGGGGATGCGCTGCATGATGGCCGCGTGCAGCGCCTTCACCGCCTCCAGGCCTGTTTTGCCCTCCACCACCTTGCGCGCGAAGGCCTGCACGTCCGCGTTCCACTTCGACCTGTCGTAGAAGGCGTCCGCGTAGATGGCCGCCATGCGGTCATTGCCCGTCGAGCCCGCGCCCACCACCACGAAGGGCAGGTACTCGTTGGAGGACCAGGGAGAGTCCGGCTCGGGGATGAGCGGCGGCACCTTGCGGGCCTCGTGGGTGAAGACCTCCACGTCGCCCTTCGTCTCCGGCGGGTTGACCTTCAGGCCGTGCGCGTCCACGCGCATGCCGGTGCCCTTGGGCGCCACTACGGTGTACGTGGACCAGTTGTTGGTCATGTTGGCGATCTGGAAGAAGAAGGCGGAGGCCGCGAAGCCCGGCTGCGCGGGACCGCGCCCCGACTCGGTGAGCAGGTACTCCACCTCCACGTAGTCGCCCACGTTCACGCCCGGCAGGCTGATGTTGTCCTTGCCCTCGATGTTCTCCGGCTCCAGCACCGTGCCGTCCGCCTTGATGGTGCGCAGGGCCAGCAGCTGGGCCCCGTTGGGCAGGTTCACCTCGGCGATGTCGTCGATGCCGTTCTGCTCCAGCGCCTTCTGGATGGTGTGGATGCGGTTGACCAACGAGCCGCCCGGGAACACCTGCACCGCGGCCGCGTCCAGCACGTACGTGGCGCCAGAGATCTCCTCGCCGTGCGAGGACTCGTAGGCCGCGATGGCCGCCTTGCCGTCGATGGCCTGGTCCTGGAGGATCTCCTTGCCCGTCTTTGCTCGCACCACGGCGCGGCGCAGGGACAAGTCACTCCCCTCGATGGTGAGCGCCTTCTCGCGCAGCGCGAGCGCCTCGGCCGGAGCCCCCGCGTACTCGCGCACGTCCGCCAGCCTCTTATAGAGGTAGGCGAAGCGGGGCCACAGGGTCAGCAGCTCCTTCAACGTGGCCGCGGCATCGTCATAGCGGCGCATGGAGAGGTAGATGCTGGCCAACGAGGAGCCGATATTCACATTGCCCGGGTCCTGCTCGAGCATCTCCGCGAGGTTCTTCGCCGCCGTGGCCAGATCTCCCCGCTGGCGCGCGTGCTCGGCGACGCGGGCCTGGGCGTTGGAGCAGCCGGCGAAGTCCGCGACGAGCTGGTCCATGAGCGCCGACGCGTCCCGTTTGCGGGCCAGGCTGTAGCGCAGCGAGAGCGCGTCACACAGCTTGGGCTGGGCCTTGAGCGCCGCCGAGAGCGCCTCCTCCGCCTGGGCATCCACCTGGAGCGAGATGGCCGCGCGGGCGCGCAGCATCTGCACGGGGTAGTTCTCCGGGCCGGTGAGCTCCAGGGCCGTCTTCAGCACCTCCTGGGCGGAGGCTGGCTGGCTGTCCGCGAGCGCCAGTTCGGCGCGCAGCAGCAGCGCGGATACGTCCTTCGGGTCCTTGGCCAGGACGGCCTCCAGGTCCCGTGTGGCCCGACCGCGTGAGACCTTCGTGGGAACGGAGCGGTCCTGCGACGCCAGCTCCGCGCTCAGCATGAGCAGGGCCGGGGTGCGAGCCGTGTCTCCCAGGCTCTCCAGCAGCAGCCGGGTGCCATCCGGATCCCGCCCCACGCCGTCCCGTGCCGCCAGGTAGCTGGCCAGCAGTCCGCCCACCTCTCCCTCGAGCGCGGCCGCGAGGTCCGCCGCGGAGGGGTAGAAGCTCGAGGCCTGGACGAACGCCGGGGCCTGTCCCGCCCAGGAGGGCGCGGGCCCCGTGGCGGCGGTGTAGCGCACGTCCGAGGGACGGCCATCCGCGCGTGGCAGGGCGAAGGAGATCGTCCCCGTGGCGCTCTCCTTGGTGAGCTTCACCACGAAGCGGTGCTTGCCGGGAGCCAGCCGCACGGCGCGGCCGGAGATGGTGGACTCGGCGTGGGTGAAGGCCCGGCGCTCGAAGAGGAGCGCGCCATCCATCAGCACCTTGAAGGAGGAGGAGGCCACGGTGCGCGCCAGATACACGCCGCCCTCGGCTATCTCCGCGTCGAAGGCGAGGATGTACATGTCACTCTCGGCCGGCTCTCCCTCCAGGCGGTGCCGGCCGTCCGGGGCGTGCAGGGTGCGCGGCGTGAGCGGGCCATAGGGGCCGGTGAAGGGGCCCGCGAGCGAGCCGTCCTTCTCGGGCGGGAGGGCCTCGTCGAAGGACAGCACGTGGTGGGGCGAGAACGGGCCCACGAGCGTCGCCACGGAGGCGGCGCCCACTTCCTTCACGCGGCTTGCTGTCCCTTGCGCATCCGCTCGCACGAGGGCCACGGCCAGCTGGCTGCCGCGCAGCAACTGGGCGGCCTCACCCGCCGCGCCCGCGTCGAGCCCCTTCTGGACGCCCTTGAGGATGACCTCGTCCAGCTCGGGCGAGGTGCCCACCTGGTCGAGGATGTAGCGGGCGGCGGCCACGGCGAGCGGGTGGGTGGGGGCGCGCGCCACCAGCTCCAGGTCCGCGGTGAGGGCCCGGTCCACTGCACCGGCGCGCCGCGCGATGAGGTTCTGGCCCATCAGGGCGTACGGGTCACCCGGGTCCTTGGCAATCGCGGCATCGAAGCGGCCCCGAGCCGCCTCCGCATCTCCCTGGACCAGGTACGCGTGAAAGCCCGCGAGCGCGAGCGTGCGAGCCTCACCGCTGCCCTTCTGCGCCTGTTCGGCGGCGGACTCCAGGAGGTTGGCGGAGGCGGTGTGGCGGGACGGGCAGCCGGCAAGGCCGGCGACGAGGGCGAGCAGCGCGAGGAGGCCGCGAGAGGTGCGCATAGAGCCCGAAGGGATAATTCAATCCCAGGGGCGGGGCTACATCTGCATGCAGGGTATGTCCACCGCAGGCAGCTCTTGTTACTTCTTCTTGCCTCCCTTGGAAGGCGGCGGGGCCTTGGCTGGCGGCTTCTTCGCGGGGGGAGCAGGCTTGGCCACCGGCTTGGCGACGGGCGTGGGGCGGGGCGTCAGCTCCGCCACGGTGGACGAGGTGCCCGAGGGCGGAGCCTGCTTCACTGAGTAGCTGAGGCCCTCCACGCGGCAGGTGCCCTCGATGCAGCCGACGGCGGCGCGGGGGACTTCGCCGAACTGCTTCTGCCACTCGCGGCCGAGCACGAGCGGCTCGCCAATGACGCGCCGGTCCTTACCCGTGCCGATGAAGGTTCGCAGCATGCCCTCGGCGTCCACTTCCATCTCCAGGTGGACAGTTCCCTTGGGCGAGTCCTGCCCCAGCATGGTTCCCCGGCGCTCACCGAGCGCCCACTCCAGCCGCAGGGGAGCCCCCGAGCCTTCCTGGACGAGCGCCACGTAACGTCCCGTGGAGCCCACGAGCATGATGGCCACCTGGGGATCCGGCAGCGGCCCGTCGAGCAAGGTGCGCAGGCGCGTGTAGGGCGTGGGGGGAGGGCCATCGGCGAGCACGTCCGCCTTGAGCAGCGCGATGTCCCCCTCCATCTCCACCACGTCCGCCACGGCCCGGCCCACGTGCCGGTGACCGTCGATCTCCATGGGCGGGAACACCAGCGCCTTGCCCTCGATGTTCACGGGCCGGCCGGCGATGAGGAAGGAGAGCGGGTCCGGTCCTTCCCCGGCCTCCAGGAGCCTGCGCTCGGTGCCCTTCGCCAGTCGTCCGGGCAGGGTGCGCACCGCGTCCGCCCCGAGTTCGGAGGTGAGGGCCGCTCCGGGCATCATCGGCGCGGGCTTCTCTCCGCTGCGGTGCCACGCCACCCCCAGCACGCCCAGGGCCGCCAGTACGATCACCGTCAGCACCGCCTGGGTGACGACCCGGACCACCTGCCGCGCGCCCACCTTGATGCGCTGCACGCGCGTGAGCGGCTGCGGCGGCTGCGAGGTGAGCACCGGCGCCAGCGGCTCCAGCTCCGCCATCAGCTCGGCGACGGTGGCGTAGCGGTCCTCGGGGTCCGGCTTGAGGCAGCGCGCGACGATGTTGTCCAGCCGCTCGTCGATGCCTGGCTTGGCCTTCGAGGGTGGATCAAACGTGCCCAGCGGCACCTCGCCGGTGAGCAGCTCATAGAGGATGACGCCCAGCGAGAAGATGTCCGCGCGCTTGTCGGCGTTCTTGGCGTCCACGCGCTGCTCGGGCGCCATATAGGACAGCGTGCCCATGGAGACATGGGTGCTGGTGAGGTTGAAGCGCGAGTTGGCGTCGTCCAGGAACGAGGCCAGCCCGAAGTCCGTCACCTTGGCGAGGCCACCGGCCTGCTGATCGAAGAGGATGTTCTCCGGCTTCAAATCCCGGTGGATGACGCCGCGGTTGTGCGCGTACTCCACGCCCCGGCAGATCTCCATCATCATCCGCAGGGACTCTTTGGGCGTCAGCAGCGGCGAGCGGACCTGCTCGCGCAGCGAGGGCCCCTCGATGAACTCCATCACCAGGTAATAGGTGGAGTCCGTCTTCCCCTTGTCGACGATGGCGACGACGTTGGGGTGCGAGAGGGCCGCCAGCGCGGCGGCCTCCTTCTCGAAGCGGGCGACGAAGGCCGCGTCCTTGGCGAGCTCCGGATTGAGGAGCTTCACCGCGACGGTGCGGCCGAGGGACAACTGCACGGCCTTGTGCACCTCGCCCATGCCGCCCATGCCGACGAGATTCTCGAGGCGATAGCCGCTGATGGGGTCCGGGATGCGCGGCCTACTGATGGCGGTGGTGTCCAGGGATGACATGGTGCGGTAACGGGAGGCACAGGGTAGCAGACCTCGGGGCGAGACGAACCCCCGGGGTGAGCTTGCCCCCTCGCTTCCGTCATACCTGGAATGCGGCCAGGCGGAACGGGGCTCAGCGGGTGCCGGCCAGCGCCATCATCTCGGCCAGCTGGGTGCGCGTCTGCGAGAGGGAGGAGCGCATCTGCCGATGGCGCAGCGCGGTGCCGAGCCCGCCTGCCAGGGCCTTGAGCAGGGTGGTTTCCTCGGCCGTCCACACGCGGGGCCGGTGGCAGTCCTCGAGGGTGACAAAGCCCCACTTCTCCTTGCTCACCTGGATGGGGGCCATCAGCAACGACTGCGTCTTGGTCTCGGTGAGCAGCAGCTTCATCCGCGGGGGCGCGGCGGCCAGCACGCAGGAGACCGTCTGGCCCTGGGCCAGGGACTCGGCCCACAGCGGCGCCAGCTCGCGCAGGGAGATCTGCTTGGTGACCGCCAGGTCCGAGTGCGCCGTGGTTCCCTGGGAGCTCCACGCGTAGCGCGCGTCGGCCAGCATGCGGCCCCGGATGGGGAACGGCTGGTTCTCGAAGAGGGTCACCCGGTCCACCCCCATGGCCGTGCCCACCTGGGACAGCGCGGTGGCGACGGTGGCGGGCGTGAAGCCCGACTCCATGAGCAGCTTGGATGCTTCGGAGATCTTCGAGAACGCTTCGATCATCGTCGGCTCCGGGGAAGAGCGATTGGCGGGCTTCCACAGGAAGAAGACCTATCCTGTAATCACGGATTAAGCCTGATTTCGGTTCTCCTGTCAAATCGCGTTTTTGCTGTATTTGGGGTGGGAGCGTGTGCGCGGTGGTCGGGAGCTTTCGAGCGAGCGAGGGGGCGAGGAAGATGGGTGGGTGACACTCCTGATGCTGGCCACACGCAACCTGCTGAGGAATCGCCGGCGGACGGCCATCGCTCTGGCCGCGTTGGTGGTGGGGGTGGGGGCGATGGTTGTGCTGCGCGGGCTGGTGAACGGGCAGCAGGGGATCATCCTGGAGAACATCGTCCTGGGGCAGATGGGGGCGGTGCAGGTGCACCGGGAGGGGTACCTGGCCAACGTGCAGGGCTCGCCGCTGACGCTGGACATGGAGGATTCGGAGGCGCTGCGGCGGAGGATGGCGGCGGTGCCGGGCGTGGTGGCGGTGTCTCCGCGGCTGAGCTTTGGAGGGATGTTGTCCATGCCGGAGCCCGAGGGGGCGGTGGACAGCGAGCCTCGGACGGCGTTCCTTCAGGTGGTGGCGTTCGATCCGGCGCTGGAGCCGCGGGTGACGCCCAAGCGCATGGCGTGGCTGGGGGAGGGGGCGTTCCTCTCGAAGGTGGATGCGCCGGAGTTGATGCTCAACGCGGATCTGGCGCGCAGCCTGCGGGCGCGGGTGATGGATGCGAAGTCGCCGCCTCCGGAGGAGCAGTGGCCGGCGTTGCTCGCGGCGGACCGGGATGGGGCGCTCAATGGGGAGGGAGTGCGGCTGTCGGGCACGTTGGTGTCGGCGGCGCCGGGGGATAGGCGGGTGGGGTACGTGCCGCTCGCGACGGCTCAGCGGGTGCTGCGCATGGAGGGCCGCGTCACCGAGTACGCGGTGGCGGTGGAGCCACTGGAGAGGGCTCGGGAGGTGCGCGATGCGCTGCGGGCCTCGCTCGGGGCGGGCTACGAGGTGCACACCTGGGAGGAGGTGTTCCCGTTCATCGCGCAGATCCTTGGGCAGCAGGACTTCCTGTTCGGGATTTTGAGCACGGTGTTCCTGGCGGCGGTGCTGCTGGGCATCGTCAATGTGATGTTGATGAGCGTGCTGGAGCGGGTGCGGGAGATCGGCACCATGCTGGCGGTGGGGATGCGGCGGCGGAGCATCGTGGTGCTCTTCCTGATGGAGGGGGCGGTGTTGGGGCTGGTGGGCGGAGTGCTGGGGGCGTTGGTGGGCGGCGCGGTGACCCTGTGGCTGCACCACCGAGGCATCCTGTTGCCGGCTCCGGGGGCGAACGTGGACAGCATCATCCGGCCCTATGTGTCGTTCGGGTACCTGGGGCGCTCGGTGGTGATCGCGGTGGTGGGAGCGGGACTGGCGGCGCTGTGGCCGGCGTGGAGAGCGTCGCGGCTGAGGCCCGTGGAGGCGCTGTCCAGCACATGAGCACCTTTCTCCGGCTGGCGGTGAGGAACGTGGCGCGCAACCGGCGGCGCAGCCTCATCACGCTCACGGCGGTGTTGCTGGGCGTCACGTCGGTGTTGGTGACGCGTGGAATCACGGATGGATTCCTGCGGCTGATGGTGGATGACATGGTGCAGGGGCGCACGGGGGCGCTGCAGATCCATCCGGCGGGGTACGTCGCGAGCGTGGAGGCACTGCCTCTCGAGCCCAGCCTGCCGTACGACGCGGCGTTGCTGGCGCGCATCCAGGCGGTGCCGGGAGTCACGGGAGTGGCGGGACGGCTGACCTTCGCGGGGATGGTGAGCAACGGCGTGTCGCAGACGACGTTCGTGGGGCGGGCGGTGGATCCGGAGCGAGAGAAGCAGGCCGTGCCTCGCTTTGGCTTCGATGTGCGGGCTGGGGGACGGGTGCTGGCGCCGGGAGACCATGCCCAGGCGCTGGTGGGCAGCGAGCTGGCGCATTCCTTTCGAGCGGTGCCTACGAGCCAGAAGACAGAGGGGATGGTGGACCGCATCACGCTGGCGGCTTCGAGCCCGAAGGGGCGTGCGAACTCGCTGGACGTGGCCGTGGAGGGGCTGACCGAGTCGACATTGCCCTACGAGAACAAGCGGGTGGTGACGGTGCCGCTGAAGCTCGCGCAGGAGTTGCTGGGGATGGAGGGGCGGGTGACGGAGCTGGCGGTCGCGGTGGCGGACCTGGGCGAGGTGGAGCGGGTCGCGGAGCGGCTGCGAGCGGCGTTGGGGCCGGAGTACGAGGTTCACACCTGGCAGGAACTGCAGCCGTTCGTGAGGGATGTCATCCGGCGGCAGGAGTTCGTGCTGGCGATCATCTCCATCATCCTGTTCGTCATCATCCTCACGGGCATCATCAACACGATGCTGATGAGCGTGTTCGAGCGGGTGCGGGAGATCGGCACCATGCTGGCGGTGGGAGTGCGGCGGCGGCAGGTGCTGGGAATGTTCCTGCTGGAGGCCGCGGTGCTGGGCGTGGTGGGCGGAGCGGGAGGCGTGGGGCTCGGCGCGGCGATTGTCGGCGTGCTGGGGGCGAAGGGGATTGCGATGGAGAACCTGGGCACGGGGGGGCCGGTGCTGCTGCGGCCGGAGCTGGATCCGCCTTTCGTGGGGATGAGCTTCGCTGTGGCGGTGCTGGGGGCGGTGTTGGCGGCGGCCTGGCCGGCGTGGAAGGCGAGTCGACTGAACCCGGTGGACGCGCTGCGTTCGAGCTGACGAACGTCTCTTGTGAAAGGAGTCCTGGATGAGAGCCTTCTGGATTGCCGCAGTGGCGCTGCTGGTGGCGGAGGCTGCGTGGGCGAAGGACCCCACGGCTGAGGAGTTGCTCCAGCGCTACGACGAGGTGATGGGGCCTCGCACCTTCGAGGCCGAGTCCCAGATGACGGCCTGGCGGGAGGATGGGAGCAGCCGCTCATATGAGATGCGGATGCTGAAGGCGGAGGACGACAAGTCGCGGATCTGGTTCAAGGCTCCAGCGAGCGTGAAGGGGCAGGAGATCCTCCGGGTGGGGGACAACCTGTGGGTGTACCTGCCCAACCTGAAGCGGGCCACGCGGATGGCGAACCGCGACAGCTTCCAGGGAGGGGACTTCAACAACGCGGACATCCTGCGGGTGAACTACTCGAAGGACTACGCGGGGAAGCTGGTGCCCTCGGACAGCGCGGAGACGTGGGCGCTGGAGCTGAAGGCGAAGTCGCAGGAGACGGCGTACGACGCCATCAAGCTGTGGCTGCGCAAGTCGGACGGGTTGCCGGTGAAGGCGCAGTACTTCGGCACGAGCGGGCAGATGCTGCGCAGCGCCGAGTTCAGCGACTACACGGAGCTCGAGAAGGGCTACACGCGTCCGGCGAAGGTGGTGATGCGCAACGAACTGGTGAAGAGCCGTCGTTCGGAGCTGGTGGTGAAGTCCCTGAAGCGCGGGGTGGAGGCGCCCGCGCAGCGCTTCACCCAGGCGGACCTGGGACGTTGACGAATCCATGCGCCTCCTGAGCTCCATTGTCGTACTGCTCGCCGCCGCGCCCGCCCTGGCCGCGGAGGTGACCGGCTACGTCGAGAGCCGTACGCAATACCAGCGCTCGCGGGTGCATGGTCTCCTGCCCACCAACGATCAGCCGGAGATACAGCAACTCCTGGAGCTCAACACCCAGCCGCGCCACGAGTACCGCCCCGGCGGCTTCGTGGCCGCGGACCTGTCCTTCTTCCTCCAGGGCGCGTGGCGTTACCGGGGCCTCGATGCCGACGGGCGCGAAGTGGGCGTCCCCGTTCGTGAGGCCTCCGCGGCTCGCCCCTTCGTCTCTCTCAGCGAGCTGTACCTCAGTCACGAAGTGGTGCCCGCGCTCCATCTGCTCGCGGGCAAGAAGCGGATCCTCTGGGGCTCGGGCTGGGCCTACAACCCCACGGACCTCCTCAACCCTCCCAAGGACCCCACCGACCCCAGCTCCCAGCGCGTGGGCGCGTACATGGTCCGTGTCGAAGTGCCGCTCGAAAAGTACACCTTCACCTTCGTCGCCAGCCCCGCCGTCCTCGAGCAGGAGAGTGGACTGCCTCGCTCCCTCCTCGTCTATCCCGACTGGGATCGGCGCGACAGGGAGGCGCACTACCTGCTCGCCGCTCGCGCCTACGCCCTCGTGGCCAACGCGGACCTCAACCTCATGCTCTTCCAGTCCAACCTCTATGGCGATGCCTTCGAGGACAAGACCCGGCTGGGGTTCTCCTTCTCCCGCTACTTCTTCGACGATTACGAACTCCACCTGGAGGCCCTCGTCGGCCGAGGCTCAGCGCGCAGCTACCCCACTCCCGGCTGTCTCGATGATGCCCCGGCCGCCGCAGCCTGCTTCCTCGAAGGCAAACCGCTGATCTCCACACGGCGCCTGGATGAAAAGCGGCTCCGTCCGCACATCCTCGTCGGCACGCGCTACCAGTTCACCGACGAATCACTGCTGTCCGTGGAGTACCTCTACCAGGCCGACGGCCTGAAGCGCTCCGAGTTCCAGTCCGTCGTCAACGGACTGTCTCTGCTGTCCACGGCGAGCGAACTCGGGTTCGACACATCCCAGGTGCTGGGCCAACTCCTGGGCGGCACGGAAGCGGGCCTCCCTCTGCGCTTCCGTTTCGTCCCGATCTCCCGCCATTACGCCTTCGTCACCTTCCAGAAGCCGAAGATCCGCGATGACTTCACCGTGTCCGCCTCGCTGATCGCCAACCTGGGAGACCTCTCTGGAATGCTGGCCCCGAGCGTCGCCTGGTCCACCACCGAGTGGCTGACGCTCACCCTGTCCGGCTTCGTGCCCTTCTCCGGGCCCTCCTCGCTCGCCGCCACCGTGCCCTCCACGGGCGAACACATCAGCGAGTTCGAGCTGCCCCCTTCCTCCTACCGCGTGCTGCTCCAGGCGCGCCTCTTCTATTGAGAACGCCGCATGTCGCCTCGGAACCTCATCGAGCTCGCGGGCATCACCAAGGACTACCTCCTGGGAAAAACGAAGGTCAGCGCCCTGCGCGGCGTGGACCTCACCGTGAGCTCCGGCGAGTTCACCGTCGTGACGGGACCCTCGGGCAGCGGCAAGACGACGCTGCTCAACATCATCGGCTGCCTCGACCGCGCCACCAGCGGCTCCTACCGCCTCGATGGCGAAGAGGTAGGAGACCGCGACTTCGACGCGCTCGCGGAGGTGCGCAACAGGAAGATCGGCTTCATCTTCCAGAGCTTCAACCTCATCCCCGTGCTCGACGTGGCCGAGAACATCGAGTTCCCTTGTCTGGTGCGCAAGGACGGCGAGAGCCGCTCCGAGCTGCGCCAGCGCGTCGAGTCACTCGCCGACGCCGTGGGCCTGCTGCCCTACGTGCGCCACCGGCCCGATGAACTCTCCGGCGGCCAGCGCCAGCGCGTCGCCATCGCCCGGGCCCTCATCACCCAGCCCCGGCTCGTGCTCGCCGACGAGCCCACCGCCAACCTCGACTCGGCCACCAGCGATCAGATCATCGACCTGATGCTCGCGCTCAACCGGGACAAGGGCGTCACCTTCCTCTTCTCCACGCATGATCCGCGGGTGGTCTCCCACGCGCGGCGGGCCCTGCACATCCACGACGGAACGATGCTGCCAGCCGAGCCCTCACCCGCCCACACCGCGCCGGGGTCCTAGCTGGGTACCCCCTGAAACGACAACGGGGACGCCCTCCATATAAGGAGAGCGCCCCCATGCGACTCCCGAGTGGGAGCTCGAAACTACTTGGTCTCGGCCGCGGTCTTCGGGGCCTCGGCCTTCTTGCCGTCCTTGTGCTCGGGCTTCGCCTCAGCCTTGGCGCCCTCGGCCGGCTTGGTCTCGGTGGTCGGAGCCGGCTTCGCCTCGGCCTTGGTGTCCTCACCAGCGAA
This sequence comes from Hyalangium versicolor, assembly GCF_020103695.1. GTDB lineage: Bacteria > Myxococcota > Myxococcia > Myxococcales > Myxococcaceae > Hyalangium > Hyalangium versicolor. The sequence continues at coordinate 90,011 of NZ_JAHXBF010000002.1, read as the reverse complement.
GGCGGCGGTGGCGGCAACGAGGGCGAGGGCGGCGACGAAGTTCTTCATGGTGGGTCTCTCCAGGTTGGGGGGTGGCACAGCGCTTCATGCGCTGCATCCGTTTGCAGGCAAAGCATCTCCCGTGCCGACTCAGAACCCCGCGATTTCACGTCTTCTCCCACCCCCGGGTGTGGAGCCTCTCCCCAGGCGAGGCCTTGGCATGATGAAACGCTCCTCACGGAGCCCTTCTGCGACCTGGGACGACACATGTACCGGTGTAGGTAGAGGCATGACTGAGCCCACCCTGGCCCCAAAAGCAACGAGGGCGCCCCCTCGAAAGGAGACGCCCTCGCGCGGCTTCGCCAGGTGGCGAAGGAGGAACTACTTGGTCTCGGCCGGCTTGGTCTCGGCCTTCTTGGGGGCCTTCTTGGTGGAGGTCTTCTTCTCGGACTTGGTCTCGGTCTTCGTCTCACCTGCCGGGGCGGCCTCGGTGGTCTTCGCCTCGGTCTTGGTCTCGGTCTTCGTCTCCGTGGCGGCCGGAGCAGCGGCCTCGGCCGGCTTGGTCTCGGCGGCGGCGGCCGGCTTGGTGTCGGCGGCGAAGGCGGTGGTGGCGGCGAGCACGGCGGCGACGATGATGTTCTTCATGGCGGGAAATCTCCGGTATCTGGCAGGGACGGCGCGAGGTGCGGCCGTGTGCACTCCCTCGCTAGAGCACCCTGCGTGCCACGGAGGCTCGCTCGGAGCGGCTTGCCGCCGCGCCCTCTTTCGGGGAGAAGATCCACATTTGGAACACCAATGATGAGGATGTTCTCCCCAAGGCTACCCGGCCGGTCTTTGACGGCACCTCCCCGCTCCTGCAATGTGCGGGGCATGCGGTACCTCTTGATCTCCGCGGTGGTCGCGTGGTGGGGGCTGGGGTGCGCGACGGCACCCGTGGTCGCGCCCCTGCCGATTCAGCCTCAAGTACAGGAAGCGGAAGTGTGGCAGCGCCGGTATGAGGAAGAGCGCGCCCGCTCGGACGAGCTGGGCTGTCGTCTCGCGGCGGCGGAGGCGGCGCTGGAGCTGCATCAGCTGGAGCGTGCTGAGGCCGAGCAGGCCGAGCAGGCGTTGAGCGAGGAGCTGGCGCGCGCGGAGTCCGAGCGCCGAGCGCTGGAGGAGCTCAACCAGCAGCTCCACGTCCAGCAGCGCGAGCTGGCCGAGATGCACGAACAGATGTCGGATGTGTGGTTCGAGTCGGCGCTCTCCCGAGCTCGTCGGCACAGCCCACCGCCCGAGCCTCCGGCACCCAGCTCGGGGAGCGGGCAGGGGGCCTCGCCCTGAGCGCCCCGTGAACGCACGCGCGCCCATTCGGGGCTACAGGGCCGGGTTCCTCTTCGCAGTCGCGCTCCTGTCCGCCGTGGCGGGCTTCACCCTGTGGACGGAGGTTCGCAGCGGCCAGCAGGTGGACGCGCTGGTGCGGCAGGCCCTGGAGCGTGCGGGGCTGATCGGCCGCATTCGCGTGGATGCGCTCTCCATGGAGAGCGCCATCGAGGCGCATATCCGCGCCAAGGATGATGACGACCGCAAGGCCGCCAACGCGGTGATGGAGGACATCCTCGAGAGCATCCGCCGCTCCACCGAGGCGTACACGCGCAACCTGCCCCCGGGGAGCAAGGTGGTGGCCTGGCAGCGCTTCAACGGAGCGTGCCAGACGCTGGCCAACGAGGTGCGCGGGGCCGCGGTGCTCTCGCACTTGCGCGATGCGGAGAAGGCGCGGCACCACCTGACGGAGCGCGTCAGGCCGCTCGTGACGGAGGTGGATGCGCTGGCCACGCAGTTGGCCAAGGAGAACGCGGACGAGGCGCAGGAGCTCATCGGGCACCTGGCCTACATGCGGGTGCGCAACACCGCGGTGGGCGCGGCGGTGACGCTGGTGGCGATGCTCATCTCGTTGCTGGTGGGCTGGTCCATCACCGCGGTGCTGCGGCGGCAGGAGAACACCATCCAGCGGCAGATCGAGGAGCTCGGGCGGGTGAACCAGGAGTTGGACTCGTTCACCCGGCGGGTGGCGCATGACTTGATGGGGCCGCTGGCGCCGCTGAAGGGCTACCTGACGCTGATCCGGAGAACGGGGGCGGTGCAGGACGCGGGAGCGCTGGAGATGCTGTCCCAGTGCGAGTCGAGCGCGGTGCGGATGGGCGAGCTTATCGAGGCGCTGCTGCGCTTCTGCCGGGCGGGCACGCGGGGCGAGCGCACCTCAGCGGAGCTGGACACGGCGGTGACGACGGTGCTGCTGGAGCTGGCGCAGACGGCGGCGGCGCAGGGCGTGACGCTGGAGCGCGAGCTGGAGCCCGGTGTGCGGGTGGACTGCCCCAACCAGTTGCTGCAGGTGATCGCGCGCAACCTGGTGTCCAACGCGGTGAAGTACACGGCGGGGCGGCCCTCGCCGAGCGTCTCGGTGCGGGTGGCGGTGCAGGGAAGCGAGGCGGTGCTGCAGGTGAAGGACAACGGTATTGGAATGAGCGCGGCGACGCGGGGTTCGCTCTTCCAGCCGTTCTTCCGCGCGCCCGAGGCTCGGGGGCTGCCGGGCCATGGGCTGGGGTTGGCCACGGCGAAGCGGCTGGTGGAGGCGCATGGGGCCACGCTGAGCGTGGACTCCCAGGAGGGAGTGGGTACGACGATGACGGTTCGCTTTCCCCGGGTGGCCGCGCTGGCGGCCGGGGCTCCCGAGACCGCTGGGGCGGCTCGCCAGGTGGCGCCATGACGACCACCCGCATCCTCGCGGTGGACGATGACCCTCATGCGAGGGATCTGCTGAAGCGGTTGCTGGGCACGCTGGGTGAGGTGCTGGCGGCCTCGGATCCGAAGGGCGCCTCCGAGCGGCTGGCCGAGGATGGGCCGTTCGACCTGGTGCTTACGGACATGGCGATGCCCAACCCGGGCGATGGGCTCCAGGTGCTGCAGGAGGTGAAGGCGAAGCTGCCGGACACGCCGGTCATCGTGGTGACGGCGTTCGGGAACATCGAGGGCGCGCTGGACAGCATCCAGCAGGGCGCCTTCGACTACCTGGCGAAGCCCTTCGACGTGGACGCCATCTTGCGGGTGGCGAAGCGGGCGCTGGAGCAGAAGCGGTTGGTGGAGGAGAACCGTTCGCTGCGCAAGCAGGTGGAGCGCAGCACCCTGGTGGGCCGTAGCCCGGCGCTGCTCGAGGTGTACAAGCAGGTGGCGCGGGCGGCGACCACGCAGGTGCCGGTGTTGATTACGGGCGAGACGGGGACGGGCAAGGAGATGGTGGCGCGCTCGCTGCACAAGCGTTCGTCGCGGGCCAGCGGGCCGTTCATCCCGGTGGACTGCGGCGCGATCGCCGAGACGCTGATGGAGAGCGAGCTGTTCGGGCACGCGCGCGGGTCCTTCACCGGAGCGGCGGGGGCGCGGCGCGGCCTGTTCGAGGAGGCCCACGGTGGCACGCTCTTCCTGGACGAGATTGGAGACGTGGGGCCCAAGGTGCAGTCGCAGTTGCTGCGCGTGCTGCAGGAGGGAGAGATCCGCCGGGTCGGAGAGAGCGCGCCGGTGAAGGTGGACGTGCGGGTGGTGGCGGCGACGAACAAGGACTTGAAGGATCGGGTGGCGGAGGGGCTGTTCCGCGAGGATTTGATGTACCGGCTGGACGTGGTGCACCTGCGCCTGCCGCCGCTGCGCGAGCGCCGGGAGGACATTCCGGCGTTGGTGGATCACTTCGCGGCGCTGCACGCGCGGGGTGGGGTGCGGCCGGTGGTGACTCCGGAGGGGATGTCGCGGCTGACGGCATACGACTGGCCGGGCAACGTGCGGCAGTTGGAGAACGTGGTGGCGCGGGCGCTGGCGCTCAACGTGACGGGAGTGCTGGGGCCGCAGGACTTCCCGGCGCCCATCGGGGACGACGCCTCGAAGAAGGCCACGGGGCTGGCGGAGGACATGCCGAGCCTGGCGGAGCTGTCCCGGCGGTACGCCGCGCACGTGCTGCAACACGTGGGCGGCAACAAGAGCGAGGCGGCGCGGCTCCTGGCCGTGGACCGCAAGACGCTCTACAAGCTGCTGGAGGCTCCCGAGCCCGAGGAGCCGTGAGCGCCGGGCTCAGGCCCTTTCCCTTCAGGGTGGATATCGGCCTGTGCTCCCCGGGGCTGGTGCCGGTGGAGGTGCAAGCCATTGCCTGCGTCGCTCGAGGACGTCCTTCACGGGATCCCACGTGCCGCAGATCCAGGGGAGGACCTCGTCCACGATGGCCTTGCGTACCTCTCGGGCGGCCTCTTCCTGGGACAGTCGCGGTGCTTCCTCGGCGGAGCCGAGTGCCAGGGTGATGACGGATCTGCTGCCGAGTGCACGGCAGGCGCTGAGGACAGCGGAACCCAGGAAGCCCCCCTCCGCCGATTCGAGCGGTTGGACGCCGCGTGTCCATTCCTTGAGCTGTTCCTCCGTGGCCACACAGAGGGTGGCGAAGGTGGTGCACCAGGAGGCCGAGAATGCCGATGGGGCACAGAGCTGGCTGGGGATGATGTCCGCCCGTTCGACAGCCCTCCGCGCGCTCGTGTCGTTGGGATCGTCGAGCCATTCCGCCAGGAGATGCAGGGCGTCTCGGGGCGAGCCATACAAGGAGTACTCGGTTTCCCAGAGGTTCGCCACGTGCCGAGCGGCCGCCAGCGCGATGCGTACGCACAGCTCGCGTCCGTACGGGAGGAACCCCGCGGCCCAGCGTGAGAGGGCTCTGTCTGGCGGCTCGTCGGGCCTTAGGGCAGTGGGGGCCTCCAGGAGCCGGACGGCGCGTTCGTCGCGGAGCTGCTCAGGGCTCGGGGCGGGGCTCTTCGCGGAGAGCTGATCCCTCGCGATGCTGTCGATGGCCGTATAGAGGAACCCCGCGACGCTCGCTCTGTGAGAGATGCGGCGCAGCGCCGGGAGCGTGGGCATGGCCCTCGCGCCAAGCGCTTCGACGAGCTGGAGGGCCCGGAGACAGACCAGCGCGCGGCGATTGTCCCGCTCGTCCTTCTCCACTCCGAGGAGCTCGTCCTGGAGGAACTTGAGGGCTCGGGGCTCATCGAATGCGAGCAGGGCCCTGATGGCTTCCAACCGGTTGGCATCATCCAGGATGACGTGCTCCTCGAGCGCCGTGCGCACCTCCGGGTCGGGAGCAGGGAGCCGCGCGAGGAGCCGGAGGACATTGCGCCGCACCCGGCTGTCTGGATCCGTCAGCCGCTTCAGCGCCTCGCGGCGGATTTCGGGAGGGAGTGGAGCGCCAAACCTGGACAGGACACCCGCGGCCTCGGCTCGGACATACGGCTCGTGGCGGAGTGCAAGGCACGAGAGGAGCTCATCGACGGCAAGTGGAGTCGGGCGGAGCGGGAATTGCGCCAGGGCCCGAAGGGTCAGGCGGCGCAGCATGGTGCTCGGGACGCGGAGGGTCTCCAGGAGCGCGGAGACAGCACAGGTGGGCAGGGGATGGATATTGGCCAGTGTCAGGACACAGTGGCCTCGAATCCGGATGTCGTGCTGGCTCTCAGTGGAGAGCCGCTTCGTGCGCAGTGTCTCGACCAGGGCGGGGACGGCTGCCAGTCCGCTGGCGATCAGGTGCTCCGCGGGAGGGGGCGCATCGAGGTACCGGTTGAGGGGATACTGGATGTACTCGGAGATCCACTCCCGGAAGGTCTTCCCCTCCACATGCCAGCCCGTGCGTTGGAGGGCTCGGTCCAGACGACGCAGGGACTCGATGTCGTCCGGTCTGGCCTTGCGCTTCAGGTGTTCGAGTTCGTCGCTCATCGCCTGGCCACCTCGTTTGGGCGCACCCCTGACGCGCTCGAACCTCTGAGCTGACCACCCGAGAGCCATCGTACTCTCCCTCATCCACAGTACGATGCGGGCATGAGCGTGAGGGTGGCTGACAGAACCAGGGTTCTCGCGGGAGCAGGCATGCTGGGAGGAGGACTCTTTCTTCTGGGAGTGGCGCTGGAGGCTGCCCACCTCAAGCTGGGGGCCAAGGCCATCCCGATTGTCTGCCTGCTTGCATGGCTGTGGCCACCGCGTGAGCGCTATGCACGGCTCATCTGCGTGGGGCTCGTCCTCTCGTTGGTGGGGGACGTGCTGTTGGAGGTGGGGCCCCACTTGTTCCTGCACGGACTGGGGGCCTTCTTGTTCGCGCACGTCGCGTACGTCGCCGCCTATCTCACGGTGACACGCACCCCGAGCCTTGCGCGCGGCCTGCCCTTCGCGCTTCTCGCCGTGGGAACTTCCGTGTTCCTCTGGCCGGGGCTCGGAGGCATGGCGCTGCCGGTCACGACTTATGTCGCCGTCATCTGCACGATGATGTGGCGTTCGGCGGCCATGGTGGGGGAGGCGGGCCTGGAGCGGCGCAAGCAATGGGTCGCGTTGGCGGGGGCGCTGATGTTCGCCGCGAGCGATGGGTTGATCGCCATCCAGCTCTTCGTTCAACCCGTGGCCGGCGCCAGCTACGTGATCATGGTGTTGTATTGGGCGGGGCAGTTCTGCATCGCCCTCTCGGCGCGGGAGCCCCAATCGCTCGCGAGCCCCGCGCCTGTCACGGCAGTCTGACGCTTCAGAAACGCTCGGTGTGCGAGCCTGAGCCCGGCTAAGGTCGCCTCCCGGATTCCCTGGATTCGAAGGGGAGGAGACCCATGCCTCAATACGACTTTGATCTATTCACCATTGGAGCTGGCTCGGGCGGAGTGGCCTCCAGTCGCCGCGCCGGTTCCTATGGCGCTCGAGTGGCCATCTGCGAGTCGGATCGCGTTGGCGGCACCTGCGTCCTGCGCGGCTGCGTTCCCAAGAAGCTGCTCGTCTATGGCGCCCACTTCCGTCACGACTTCGAGGATGCCGCCGGATTCGGCTGGTCCGTTCCCGAGTCGAAGCACGATTGGAAGAAGCTCCAAGCCGCCAAGGACAAGGAGCTCGATCGCCTCAACGGTGTCTACAAGCGGCTCCTGCGAGACTCGGGCGTACAGCTCATCGAGGGACACGGGCGGATCGTCGATCCCCACACCGTGGAGGTCGGCGGCCAGCGCTACACGGCGGCCAACATCCTCGTCTCCACCGGCTCGCATCCCTTCCTGCCCGAGCTGCCCGGCATCGAGCACGTCATCACCTCGGATGGAGCGCTGAACCTGAAGGATCTGCCGCGCCGGATCATCATCGTCGGTGGGGGCTACATCGGCGTGGAGTTCGCCGGCATCTTCAACGCGCTCGGCGTCAAGGTGACGACGCTCATCCGAGGCGACACGGTGCTGCGTGGCTTCGATGAGGACATCCGCGCCTTCCTCACCCAGGAGATGCGCAAGAAGGGAGTGGACATCCGCTCCGAGGTCTTCGTCCGTGACATCGAGAAGCGCTCGGATGGAACCTTGAGCGTGCTGCTGCGGATGGGCGACACGCTCGAGGCGGACGCCGTGCTCTTCGCCACGGGACGCATCCCCAACACCCGCGGGCTGGGGCTCGAAGAAGTTGGAGTGAAGCTGGACGAGCGCGGAGCCGTGGTGGTGGACGAGGGCTCCCGCTCCTCCGTGGAGAACATCTACGCGGTGGGCGATGTGACGGACCGCCTCAACCTCACCCCCGTGGCCATCGCCGAGGGCCGCGCGCTGGCGGAGACGCTCTTCAACAACAACCCCATGCAGATGGACCACTCCGGAGTCGCCTCCGCGGTGTTCAGCCAGCCCCCAGTGGGAACAGTCGGACTCAGCGAGCTTGAGGCCCGTGAGCAGCACGGTGAGGTGGACGTGTACGTGTCCAGCTTCCGGCCCATGAAGCACACGCTGAGTGGCCGGGAAGAGCGGTCGATGATGAAGCTCATCGTCGAGCGCAAGTCCGGGCGGGTGCTCGGCTTCCACATGGTGGGCGCGGACGCGCCGGAGATCATCCAGGGGCTGGCCGTGGCGCTCAAGTGCGGCGTCACCAAGAAGCAGCTCGACTCCACGGTGGGCATCCACCCCACGGCCGCCGAGGAGTTCGTCACTATGCGTGACAAGCGGCCGGAGCCCCAGGCCACCGCCACCGAGGAGCTTGGCCGGGATGCCGTGAAGAAGTGAGCCACGTCGCCGGGAGGCTGGTAGGGTCCAGCCTCCAACCGACTTCTCTCCTGGAGTGACTCCATGGTCTCGGCCATCTTCAACCCGGCGCGCTGGACGGCCGTCGAGGGCTTCAACTTCAAGGACCTCACCTTCCACCGCTCGGTGGACCACGGCACCGTGCGCATCGCCTTCAACCGCCCCGAGGTGCGCAATGCCTTCCGGCCGCGCACCGTGGACGAGTTGGCCACGGCGCTCGAGGCCACCCGCTTCATGACGGACGTGGGCTGCGTGCTCATCACCGGCAACGGGCCCTCGCCCAAGGATGGCGGGTGGGCGTTCTGCTCGGGCGGAGACCAGCGCATCCGCGGCAAGGACGGTTACAAATACGAGGGTGAGGAGGGCAAGGTGGACCCAGCGAAGCTGGGGCGCCTGCACATCCTGGAGGTCCAGCGGCAGATCCGCTTCATTCCGAAGGTCGTCATCGCCGTGGTTCCGGGCTGGGCGGTGGGCGGTGGGCACAGCCTCCACGTGGTGTGTGACTTGACGATCGCCAGCAAGGAGAATGCTCTCTTCAAGCAGACGGATCCGGACGTGGCCAGCTTCGACAGCGGCTATGGCTCGGCGCTGCTGGCGCGGCAGGTGGGCCAGAAGCGCGCCCGCGAGGTCTTCTTCATTGGCCGCAACTACACCGCCGAGGAGGCCTTCCAGATGGGCATGGTCAACGCGGTGGTGCCGCACGCGCAGCTCGAGGACTTCGCGCTCGACTGGGCCGCTGAGGTCAACACCAAGAGCCCCACCGCCATCAAGATGCTCAAGTACGGCTTCAACCTCCCGGATGACGGCATGGTGGGCCAGCAGCTCTTCGCCGGAGAGGCCACGCGCCTGGCCTATGGCACCGAGGAGGCCCAGGAGGGCCGCGACGCCTTCGTGCAGAAGCGCAAGCGCAACTTCAAGCGCTTCCCGTGGACGTACTGAGCCTCACTGGGTGTCGGCCACGCACTCCTGGAGGCATCCAGGTGACAATTCTCGAGGCTCTTGCAAACGCCGCGAGCCTCATCGCGTCCCGGCGGCAAGCAGCGCACTTAGAAGGCCGAGAGGAGGAAGAGAATCTCTGGCTCTATTTGCGTGCACTCAGCAACTTCGTCCACGTTACGGGCCAAGTCTACCAATTCGAGGACTCCCTCAAGGCGGCAGTTCCATCAGAACGTCCACATGCCAGCGCACGTCTCGGCACGTACAAGGAGATGTTCGCGCAGAGGGCGGTAGAACTGCTGCTCAAGACCCTGGACAAAACATCTGAGCCTGAACAGAAGCAGCACGTGCGCTTGCTCATCTCCCTCCTCAACTTCATCGCGGATACGGGACAGCTCGATGAGGCTGGGGACTTTTTTAGCAATCAATTGGAATATGCCCCAGTGGCCATCGCGCACTTCACCCGCCACGAGGAGGCGGAAGCCTGGATGAGGAGTGCCGCGGAACCTCCGAGCCCGGCCTACATCCTCATTGGCGATGAATACCATCAGTTTTGGTACAGGCGTGAGGACAATACGCGCGGCATGTATCGCGATTATCCTATTGAGTCGGAATTGGAAGCACTGACCGCCAGAGGACTCCCCTCACAGATGTCTTCGTTTGCCACACGGGCTGAGGCGGAGGAATGGTTGATGAACTACTCAGCCAAACCCTATGCCTTTGTGTCGATCGCCGGGGAGCACTACTTCGCGGTATACCACCGGAGCCTGAAGCGCCATTCTCTTCACCATGTCGCTTCAGCCCTGGAAGCCTGGGAGGAGCACAAGAGGGCAGTCGAACGCGAGGCGGCCTTGGAAGCGGCCCAGTCGAATGGAGCCAGTGAGTAGGCGTGGTGGGTGGGCCAGCAGCTCTTCGCCGTGGGCATCAAACCGCCGTTTTGTGGAAGCGCCGGGAGGCCACTGCGAGCACTCCCGCGCCAAACACGGCCAGCAGCACCAGTTGGTGCCACAGATCCGCGAGGCCCGCGCCCTTGAGCAGCACGCCTCGTAGCACCTCCACGTAGAAGCGCACGGGGTTGATCCACGTCAGCCATGCCAGCCAGTCCGGCATGGCGCGCAGGGGCGTGAGCACGCCGGACAGCAGCACCGCTGGCAGGAGGAAGAGGAAGCCTCCCACGAAGGCCTGTTGCTGCGTGCGGCTCAGTGTGGCGATGAGCAACCCCACGCCTAGCGTGGACATGACGTAGAGCAGCGTCGCGCCCGCTACCAGCCCGAGGTTGCCCCGCAGCGGCACTCCGAACACCCAGCTCCCGACGGTGAGCGCCAGCCCCACGTCCACCAACCCGATGACCACGAATGGGGTCACCTTGCCCACCATCAGGATGCTCGGCTTGAGCGGTGTCACCTGGAGCTGCTCCAGTGTGCCGCTCTCGCGCTCGCGAGCCAGGCCCATGGCCATCGTCACCGTGGTCACGATGAGCAGCAGCATGGCCATGATGCCGGGGACCACGTACACAGCCGTGGACAACGTCGGGTTGTAGAGGACCCGAGGCTCCAGCTCCAACATGGGGCGCGGGGGCGTCTCTCCACGAGCCTCGGCCTGCTCCTGCATGCGCTGCACCGCTCTCGCGGCTGCGTGCCGGGCCACCGTGTCCGCGGCCGTGGACGAGCGCACCGGATCCGAACCATCCACCAGGGCCTGCACCTGCGCTCCTTCTCCGCGCAGCAGTTTCCGCTCGAAGTCTGGAGGGAACACCAGCGCCACCGCCGCGTCTCCCTGCTCCAGGAGTCGTTCGGCGGCGCGCTCGTCCGCCAGCTCCTGCTTCAGCTCCAGCGTGTCGCTGGCGAGCAGGCTGTGCGCGTGGGCCCGGCTCTCGTGGGTCCGGTCCCGGTCCACCACGGCGGTGGGGACGTGGCGCACGTCGAAGTTGACGGCGAAGCCCAGCACGAACATTTGCACCAGCGGTACGAAGGTGAGCAGGCCCAGCACGCGCTTGTCGCGCACCGTCTGCCTCACCTCCTTCACCACCACCGCGCGGTACTGCACGAAGAGCGGGTGCATGCGGACGGTCCTCCTCTCAGTCCAACCGGCGCTGGAAGCGCCCCATGGCGACCGCCAGCATCAGCGCCGCGAAGAGGGTGAGGGCCACCAACTGGGGCCACAGCTCGGCGAAGCCGTTGCCGCGCAGCAGCACTCCGCGCAGCGTTCCCACGAAGTAGCGAGCGGGGATCAGGGTGCTGAGCAGCCTCAGCGGCAGCGGCAGGTTCTCGATGGGGAAGATGAAGCCCGACAGCAGCATGGAGGGCAGCACGGACGTCATCGTGGCCATCTGCGTGGCCACCACCTGGTTGCGAGTCACCACGGAGATGAGCAGCCCCTGGCCCAGCATGCCAATGAGGAACAACAGCGCTCCCAGCCCCAGCACCCCCAGGCTGCCGCGCACCGGCACGTCGAATACCCATGCCCCCACCGTGATGACCAGCAGCACCTGGAGGAGGCCGATGCCCAGGTAGGGCAGCAGCTTGCCCACGACGATCTCCAGCCGCCCCACAGGCGTGGCGAAGAGCTGTTCCATGGAGCCCCGCTCCCACTCTCGCGCCACGGTGAGTGCGGTGATGAGCACCGCGACAATGGCCAGCAGGTACGACGCCAGGCCCGGCACGAGGTACAGCGCCGAGCGCCCCGTCGGGTTGAACAGCGTGCGGATGCGCACCTCCAGCGGTGGGGCTGGCAGGGACACGCCCGGAGGACCGAACCGAGCAGACGCCGCCTGCACCAGCGCCTGGGCCTTGGCGAGCGCCTGCGTGGCGGTGTTGCCGTCCGCACCGTCCACCAGGAGCTGGAGCTGGGCGCCACCGCTCCCTACGTCCTGCGAGAAGCCGGTTGGCACGACCAACACCGCCACGGCGTGGCCTCGCCGCAGCTCTCGGAGCGCATCTTCCGGAGATGTTCCCTCCTGCACGAGCGTGAACTCGTTGGACGCGGTGAAGTGCCGCACCAGCTCGCGCGAGGCCGTGCTCCGGTCCTGATCCACCACCGCCAGCTCCAGATGATCCACGTCGAAGCTGATGCCGAAGCCAAAGAGCACCAGCATCAACACCGGCATGGCCAGCGCCAGGTACAGCGTGCGGATGTCCCGGCGGATGTGCTGCACCTCCTTGCCCGCCATGGCGAGGGTGCGGTTCAGGGTTCGACGGAACGAGGAGGCGGCCATGGCTCGTCACTCCTTCCGGCCCGCGGCCGATGTGAGGGCCAGGAAGACGTCATCGAGCGTGGGCGCGGCCTCGTCCATCTCCAACGGCTCCACCCCACGGGAGCGCAGCAGGCGTACGAGCCCCTCCGCGGGCAGCCGCTCGGGATCCACACGCACGCTGGCCCCAGCCCCGAAGCGGCTCACGTCCAGCACTCCCGGCTCACCCTTCAAGCCATCGAGCGCCTTCGACAGGCCGGGGCCTCGCACCTCCAGCACCCGTCCCGGGGCATGCGTGCGCTTGAGACCCTCGGGCGTGTCCAGCGCCACCAGCTGTCCGTCCACCATGATGCCGATCCGCGCGCAGTACTCCGCTTCGTCCATGTAGTGCGTGGTGACGAAGACGGTGGTGCCCTGCGAGGACAGCTCCCGGATGAGCTGCCAGAAGCTGCGCCGCTGTAACGGATCCACTCCCGCAGTGGGCTCATCCAGGAAGACGATGCGGGGGCGGTGCAGCACGGAGCTCGCCAACGCCACGCGCTGCTGGATGCCACCCGGCAGCTTCCCCGTCACCTCGTCCTGCACGGCCGTGAGCTGCATGCGCTCCAGCATCTCGTCGATGCGCGCCTGCAACGCCGCGCCGTGGGCCCCGTAGGCCGAGGCGAAGAACTCCAGGTTCGCCCGCACGCTCAGGTCCAGGTAGAGCGAGAAGCGCTGGGACATGTAGCCGATGCCACTCTTGACGCGCTCCGGCTCGCGCTCCACATCGAAGCCCGCCACCTGCGCGTGCCCTCCCGATGGCTTCAGCAGTCCGCACAGCATCCGGATGGTGGTGGACTTGCCGGCGCCATTGGCTCCCAGGTAGCCGAAGATCTCTCCCGTCCCCACGGAGAAACTCACGTCGTTCACCGCGGTGAAGTCTCCAAAGTGGCGAGACAGGTGCTCGACCTCGATGGCGCTCATGCGGCCCTCCCTCGGATCAGCTCGAGGAACACCGCCTCGAAGTTGCCGGGCGCCACCCCCTGCGCTCGCGCCAGCTCCCGAGGCGCTCCCTCGGCGATCACCTCGCCCGCGTACAACAGCCCTACCCGGTGGCAGCGCGATGCCTCGTCCATGTAGGGCGTGGACACCACCAGCGTCATGCCCTCGTGCACCAACCCGTAGAGCAGCTCCCACAGCTCCCGGCGGCTCACCGGATCCACTCCGTTGGTGGGCTCGTCCAGCAGCAGCACCCGCGGCCGGTGCAGCAGCGCGCACGCCAGCGCCAGTTTCTTGTACATGCCTCCCGAGAGCGCATCCGCCCGCCGGTCCGCGAAGCGCTCCAGGCGGGTGATGGAGAGCAGGCGCTCGCGCCTCGACGCAAAGTCGGCGGAGTTCAGTCCGAACAGGCGCGCGAAGAACTTCAGGTTCTCGTCCACGCTCAGATCGCCATAGAGGCTGTTGCGCTGGGGCACCAGCCCGAGCTGCTCCCGCACCGGGCTGCGCGGATGCGCCGGATCCGCGCCCAACACCCGCACGCTCCCCGCGTCCGGAAGCATCAGCCCCGACAGCATGCGGATGGCCGTCGTCTTCCCCGCTCCGTCCGGTCCCACCAGTCCATAGACTTCACCTTGGTGCACCGCCAGGGACACGCCTCGCAGCGCCTGGGTGGCACCGAAGGCACGGCGGACTCCGGACATCTCCAGCTCCACCTCGGGCGCGCTCATGGCCGCCGCTCCGCGACCGCTCCGGACCGGGGTGTCAGGGTGATCTCCACGGGCATGCCCGGCAGCAACAGTCCTTCGGGATTCTCGATGCGCACCTCCACCGGATAGACGAGCCGATCCCGATCGCTGCGCGTCTGCACGTTGCGCGGGGTGAACTCGGCCTCGGGCGCCACGGTGACCACGCGGGCCGGGAAGCTGCGGCCGGGATACGCATCCGCGCGCACGGTGGCGGGCTCTCCGGGGTGGACCGCGGCCAGCTCCGCGTTCGGCAGATAGAAGGTGGCGCGCGAGTTGCGCGTGTCCACCAGACGAGCGACCACCGTGCCCGGCATGGCGAGCTCTCCCTCGTCCAGCACCAACGTCTCCACCGTGCCCGGGAGCGGAGCGCGCAGCTCGCACTCGCCCACAGACAGACGGGCGCGGCGCACCGTGGCCTCGGCGGCCTGGATGGCCTGGACTGCGGCCGTGGCTTGCTCCCGGCTCGCCCGCTCCTGTTCGGCGGCGGCGCGTGCCTGCCGGCCCGCCGCGGTGCTCGAGTGCTTGGAGGCAGCGAGCTGCTGGCTCAATGCATCCGCTTGGGCTCGCGCCTGGTCTTTCGTGGCCACGGCGACGGCATCTCCCATCTGATCCATGCGCTCGGCCTGGCGGGCGGCGAGCCCCTGCTGCGCCGCGAGCGACTCGAGCTGGGCCTGGGTGCCATCGGCCTGGGCCAGGGCGGCCTCACTGGCACGCAGCGAGGCGAGGGCGGCTGCCTCCGCGGCGTGGGCCTGGGCTCGCGTCATCGCCAACCGTGCCTCCGCCTCGGCGAGCGAGGCCTCGGGCTCGGTGCAGTCCAGGGTGGCAAGCAGCGCACCCTTCTCGACGCGGGCTCCTTCCTCCACATGGAGCACCGTCACTCGCGCGTTGAGCCGCGAGCGGATATCCACTGTGGTGCCCTCCACCACGCCCGAGCCGCCCGGCGGACCTTCCGCTGCCCGGCGATCCCGCACCAGCCGCAGCCCCAGCAAGGTGCCCAGCACGACCACCAGGACGATGAACAGCACGACGACGCGGCGCATGCTCCCTCCTCGAGCCGCGGCAGACAGCGCAGCGGTTCATGATCAGGAACAGCAAGGGCCATGCCGTGAGAGCCCTCCCGAGGTACGAGCGCAGAAGCCCGTCGGGAGCCCGCGCGAACCCCCTGCCGGAAATCCGGCACCCCCGTCCGAGATCCCGGCAGTCCTCGCTCCTCCTTCGAGCGGAGGGCTCTGGCACCCCCATTGCTCTCGGAGGGGGAGGCGCAGCTCTTGCGCCCCGACAGCCCCGAGGCTCCATGCTCACCATGCTCCTATTCCTTTATTCGCCGTTCGGTGCTCCCAGGCGCCCACGCTCGCCGGTGAGAAATCGCCCCCACCTGCGGGTGGTCCAGCCGCCTGCTCCTTCGGCGCCCAGCCCTCATTTGGGGGCCAAGGCCTCTCGGAAGCGTCGCAAAGGTGGAAGGACGGCGCCGCGCACCATTGAAGGAGGCCGCGCTGGCGTGCCATGAACGGTGGAAGGCGGAGAGCGGAGGCTGTCGTGTACACGCAGACGCTGCGCAACTTCGATGACATCCAGATCAAGCACCTGGGCCGCACGTTCGGCCGCATGGTGCGTGTGCGTCTGAGGATTGGAGCCGCGGTTGCGGTGATGGCGGTGGTGGCCACGCTCCTGGACCCGGCGCCGTGGCGGCTGGCGTTGCTGGGCGTGCTGTTGCTCGTCGCCGCTCCGTTCTCGATCTACGAGGCACGCAGGTTCGCACGCGAGGGCTTCACCGCCCGCAGCGTTCCGATCAACCTCTGGTTCGCCGTGTTCGTACAGCAGGCACTCCTGTTGGTCACCGGAGGGATCTGCAGCCCGCTGCTGCCGACGTTGCTGGCCGTCTCCTTCATCAGCAGCGTGGCCTCCCAGCCGCCCCAGCGCCAGAGGCTGCTCGCGGTGGAGCTCTGCGCGCTCGTCGCCTTGTCCGTCGCCCAGCTCTCCGGGTGGCTCCCGGGATTGCCGCTGCGCTACCTCGGCTCGGCGCCGCCCGCGCTGCTCGTGGCCTACGTGACGGTGGTGGGGCTGCTGAGCATCGCGTCCACCCTGGTGGGCGGAGCGCTTCGCCGCACCTTTGACAACATGCTCTCCGAAGCGCTGACCCACCGGGATGAGCTGCTGGCCACCCACCGGGCGCACTCGCGGGAGCTGGAGGCCCTGTCCGGAGAGATTGCCCACGAGCTGAAGAACCCACTGGCCACGGTGAAGGGGCTCACCCAGCTCATGGTGCGCGAGCCCGGGCGTCCCCAGACTCCCGAGCGTCTCCAGGTCCTCTCGGGAGAGGTGGTTCGCATGCAGGGCATCCTCGAGGAGTTCCTCAACTTCTCCCGGCCGCTGGTGCCGCTCGCGGTGAGCGCGGTCGATCTCGGCGAGGTGTGCGACGAGGCGCTGGTGCTCCACGAGGGCCTGGCGGGTGAGCGCGGGGTGCACCTGGAGCGGGTGGGCTCGGGGCACGTGAACGCGGCGTGCGATTCGCGCAAGGTGAAGCAGGTGCTCATGAACCTCCTGCACAACGCCATCGAGGCGAGCCCCTCGGGAGGCCGGGTGACCGTGACGGTGGAGCCCACGCCCTCGGGCGATGCGCGCGTGTGCGTGCGAGACGAGGGGCCTGGGCTCGCTCCCGAGGTGGCCAATCGCGTCTTCGAAGCCGGCGTGACGACCAAGGCCCGGGGCTCCGGGTTGGGGCTCACAGTGGCTCGGGCGCTGGCGCGCCAGCACGGCGGCGAGCTGACGCTGGCCAATGGGGCTCAGGGCGGGTGCGTGGCGGAGCTGGTGCTCCCGCGAGAGCTGCCCGCGGGCACGCTAGGGCCCGTGCGCGAGGTGGCTCATGCCTAAGGGAGCCTCGGAGGCGGCGCACCCTCGCGTGCTGGTCGTGGATGACGACGCGGGCGTGCGCTACACGCTCCGAGAGACGCTGGCGAGCCTCTCGGGCGTCGAGGTGGATGAGGCGGCGGACGGCGCGCTCGCCCTGGAGCGGCTCCAGGCGCACCCGTGCGATCTGGTGATCACCGACCTGCGCATGCCGAGGATGGATGGCCTGGAGCTGGTTCGACGGCTGCAAGGGCTGCCCCACCCGCCGCGCGTCATCGTCATCACCGCGCACGGCTCGGAGCGCTTCGCCGTGGAGGCGATGAAGGCGGGGGCCTACGACTACTTCCGCAAGCCCTTCGACGTGGACGAGCTGCTGGCGGTGGTGGGCCGGGCGCTGGAGACGGTGCGCCTGCGGCACGACAACGAGCGGCTGGCCGGAGAGCTGAACCTGTCGCGCTCGATGGTGTTCGCCTCGGAGGCGATGAGCCGGCTGGCGCAGCTCGTCCAGCGCGCGGGCCCGAGGGATGTCACGGTGCTCATCACCGGCGAGAGCGGCACCGGCAAGGAGCGGGTGGCGGAGGCGCTGGTGAGGGCCTCTCCGCGTGCGAGTCGCCCGTACCTGCGGTTCAACTGCGCCGCGCTCACGCACGAGCTGGCCGAGGCGGAGCTGTTCGGCCATGCGCGAGGTGCCTTCACCGGCGCGCACCGGGATCGCCAGGGGCTGTTCCGCGAGGCGGACGGCGGCACGCTGCTCTTGGACGAAGTGGGCGAGCTGGCCCAGCCGCTCCAGGCCAAGCTTCTCCGGGTGCTACAGGAGGGCGAGGTACGGCCGGTGGGCGAGGACAGGCCCATCAAGGTGGATGTGCGCATCATCGCCGCCACGCACCGGGACCTGCGAAAACTGGCCTCCGAGGGCAAGTTCCGCGAGGACCTGTACTACCGGCTCAACGTGGTGCACCTGCGCGTGCCCCCGCTCCGGGAGCGCCCGGAGGACATCCCCGTGCTGGCGCGCATGTTCCTGGATCGCTTCAGCGATCGCTTTCATACAGGCCTGTTGAAGGTGCCCCACGGCTTCCACGAGAGGCTGCTCGCCTGGCCGTGGCCTGGCAATGTGCGTGAACTGGAGAACACGCTGGAGAGCCTGGTGGCGCTCTCCCACGACGGAGAAGTGGATCTCGAGCTGCTTCCGGGTTCGGATCCGTCGGGATCGGCTGCCGCGCCTGTGGCGGCGGTCTCGGTGTCGGAGGGAGCTGGCCGGGAGTCGCTGGCGAGCTTGGGGCTCAAAGAGCGCGTCGAGGCGTATGAGCGGGGGCTGATCCTGGACGCGATGCGTCTGGCAGGGGGAAACCGCAGCGAGGCGGCCCGGCGCCTGGGCATCGGCCGGGCGACGCTTCACGACAAGCTGCGCAAGTATGGAATGGATGCGCCGCCTTCTTCGGGAGAAGGGGGGGCAACCGAGTAAGCTGCTGATCAAATAGCCAGGCGGCTTTGATGACTCCTCCTACACCCCCTCCGATTCCCACAGCACGACCCGAGGATGTCGCCACTCCGGAAGCCATCGTCTCCGCGCTCTACGACGTCATCTCGGGACCCAAGGGGCAGGTGCGAGACTGGAACCGCTTCCGCTCGCTCTTCGCTCCGGGGGCCAGGCTGATCCCGTTGGGGAGACGGCCGGATGGCCAGGCCGGCCACCGCGTGCTCACCCCCGAGGAGTACATCGCCCGGTCGGAGCGGCTGCTGGTGCTGGAGGGTTTCCGCGAGCGAGAGCTTCACCGCCACGAGGAGCGCTTCGGCCCGCTCGTGCACGTCTTCAGCACCTACGAGGGGCTGCGCGATGGAGAGTCCAAGCCCTTCGTGCGAGGGATCAACAGCATCCAGATGGTCCACGATGGCAAGCGCTGGTGGCTGCTGACCGTGGCGTGGACGCCGGAGACGGTGGACCTTCCGCTGCCCTCGAAGTACCTGCGGCCGTGATCAGCCCAGCACGGAGACGGTGACGCGGCGCCGGTGGGCGGAAGTCCGGTGCTCCCAGACGTAGATGCCCTGCCAGGTGCCCAGGTCCGCGGCGCCGTCCTGGACGGGGATGGACAGCGAGTTCTGCGTGAGCACCGTGCGCACGTGCGCGGGCATGTCATCTGGGCCCTCGGCGTCGTGCTGGAAGAGCGAGTCCCCGTCCTTCACCAGCCGGGCGAAGAAGGCCTCCAGGTCCCTGCGCACGTCCGGATCCGCGTTCTCACAGAGGATGAGGGACGCGCTGGTGTGGTGGAGGAACACGGTGCACAGGCCCTGGCGGGCGCCGCTCTCCTTCACGGCGCGCTGCACCTCGGAGGTGATGTCGTGGAACCCCCGCCCGCGGGTGGACACCGTCAGCTCGCGAGCGTGGTACACGGCGTGCTCCTCCTCAGCGGGCTTCCAGCCGCGAGGCGAGGAAGGCCGCCAGTTTCTCCAACTCCTCGGGCGCGATGGTGTGCGGCCCATCGAAAGGTACGAACTCCACCGGCAGCCCGGCTTCCTTCAGCAGCTCATGCAGGCGCTCGGCGGCCTGGAAGGGGAGGATGTCGTCGTACCGGCCGTGGCCCTGGAAGACGGGCAGGCTCTGGCGGCTCGAGGCGCGTGCCTTCCACTCCTCGCGGGCGATGAGCGTGCCCGAGAGGATGCATAGGCCGGCGGGGGATTCCTCCAGGCGCAGGGCGACGTCCGTCGTCACCATGCTGCCCTGGCTGAAGCCGCCCAGGACGATGCGCCCATAAGGCAGCTTCGTCGCGGCTGACAGCGCGGAGACGGCGCTCATGACGGCTCGGCGCGCGGCCACGAGTCCCTCGGGCACTGCTTGCGCGTAGGTCTCCCAGTCCCGCTGCCGCCCCATGAGCAGCTCCATGGGCAGGTGGAACCAGGCGCGGCCGGAGGGCATCCCCAGCTCCATCAGGGACAGGGGCGCGGCGGGGAACACGAAGCGAGCCCGCCGTGCCAGCTCCTGGCGCAACATCATCAGTTCGGTGGCCAGGGGCACCAGATCCGTGGCCGGGGCCCCGTAGCCGTGGCACAGGACAATGGCCAGCTCCGGCTCCGCGCCGGGCGGCAGGGCATCGACGACCTGGCAGTCCAGCTCGCCGAGCTTCGTGGCGACGCGTCTCATGGCGCGCCTACGGCTGCTTGTCGCTGATGGTGACCTTCTTGACGACCACGGGCGTCTTGGGCGCGTTGGCGGCGGCGGTGGGGACCTTGGAGATCTTCTCCACCACGTCATAGCCCTTCACGGTCTCGCCGAAGATGGTGTGGCGGTTGTTCAGCCAGGGCGTGGGGGCCACGGTGATGAAGAACTGGCTGCCGTTGGTGGCGGGGCCGCGGTTGGCCATGGCCAGGATGCCGGGCTTCTCGAAGGTGCGGCCGCTCTGGAACTCGTCCTCGAAGGAGTAGCCCGGGCCGCCGATGCCCTTGCCGAGCGGATCTCCGCCCTGGATCATGAAGTTGGGGATGACGCGGTGGAAGACGGTCCCGTCGTACAGGGGGCGCTTGATGGTCTGCAGGGTGGCGGGGTCCTTCCACTCCTTCTGGCCGCTGGCGAGGCCCACGAAGTTGGCCACCGTCTTGGGCGCATCCTTGGAGAAGAGCTTCACGACGATGGTGCCCTCGCTCGTCTCGAAGGTGGCCCAGAGGTCCTTGCCGTCCATTGCGTCCTTCTGCAAGCCGGTGAGCTCGGCGGCGGGAGGCGGGGGCGGAGGGGGCTGGGCGGGGGGCTCGGGAGGCGTGGCGGGGGGCTCGGGGGGCTTCACCGCGGAGGCGGCGGACTCGGGAGGCTTGGCCGGAGTGGCCTCCTTCTCCTTTTCCTTGGTGCAGGCGGTGACAGCGAGCAGCAACAGTCCAGTGATCAGGATTCGGGTGCGCATGGCGGGCGCATCCTAGCGCCAAATGGAGCGGCTGGCGCTACGTTCGTGAGCATTTCCAGTGGGTTAGCGGGAGCGCTGCCGAGCCTTCTGGTTAAGCGGCATCCCGGTTCCCTCGTTGTACCTGCCGAAGTGTCATGCACCTCCAGGCGCTCTGGCCGGTGTGTCAGTCCGCATCTTCATGCTGCCATGCGCGGGCTGAGGAGCGGAGGACGATATGAAGTTGCATTGGGGAGGGGTGTTGCTGCTGGGGTCTCTCTTGATGGGCTGTGCAACGTCCCATGTCGTGTTCCTAGATACGGGACAGGGTGAGCCCATCGTCTACGTCCCGCCGAGGAACGTGGAGCCCATCGAGATTGCCGAGGGCGAGTTCCAGAAGCTGATGACCCAACTCGTGCTGGACATGCGCTTCTCCGTCCGTGCCGAAAACGACGTGCGAAAGCGTCTCCGGCTCGCGTCGTCGGATCCAGAGCCTCGCACGCAGGGCGGGGACTACGGGGCTTGGTGCTCCCAGCAGGACAACCCGGGCGAGTGCCTCACGCTACTGGGGGACGGGTTCTCCTTCTTGGATGCCACAGCGCGGCGGAAGATGGCGCTCTCATTCGCCTGGGATGGAGTGTGGGCGGGAGTGCAGGGCGCGGTGAAAGAGGTCGTCAACCCCCTTGCTCTCAAGGCGATGATTACGTCGGCGATGGCCGCATATATGTTCCTCGTCGTAGCACCAGAGCCGTTGACAAAGGTCGTTGCCATCGCGCTGACAGCATACATCGTTGCATATGTCGGCTTGGATGCATTCGCGAACATCGTGAAGGGATGGCAGCGACTGTCCATGGACTCGGAGCGGGCCGTGTCGTTCGAGGAGTTGGAGGATGCGGGGCACAACTTCGGGAAAGTCATCGGGCAGAACGGAGCGCGAGTTCTCATCTTGGCGCTGACTGCGGCGTTGGGGGGCGGCGCCGCGAACATGGCCTCGAAAGGTCCCATGCTTCCAGGCTTCGCGAGGGCGGCGTTGGCAGCTGAAACCAATGCAGGCTTCTCCTTGTCTGCGGCCATGGCAGGTGGCGTTCGGTCCATCTCCGTGGCGGAGGGCGTCATGACCGTGGGGCTCGTGCCGGCCGCGGTGGCTGTGGCCATGCAGGGCGCCAGCGGCGGCGCCACCCAGGGGGGCGGCTCGGGCCCGACAAATCTCTGGACCAACAGGGTAAGCCCTGGAGGAAACAAATACCGGTTCAATACCGGTCATGGTTACAACCGGCCGCACGAAAGCCCTGGAGGCTTGAGCAAGAGCTTCGCTGGTACAGGGCTGACTGCGGATGAGATCGAAACCGCCATCATGAGGCAACTCGAGTCCTTCAGGGCAGGAGGAGGCTCGCTCCCGGTGGCCGGCACACCCGGGTTCAAGGGACCGTTCCAGGACTCGATCAGGATGGGAGCGCATCAGGTTGGCTTCAGAGCTGTGATGCTCAATACAGGCGAAATCGTGGTGTCGACGTACTTCCCTTGGTGAGATTGGGTTTATGGTGAGTCTTTCAGAGCTGTTCCTGAGAATACCTGACACATCAGGTCCTGAGAGAAGCGAGGCCGAGCATCAGCTCGTCGAGGTCCTCACATTCAGTTCATCCCATGACATCAGTGAGTTTCTCGATGAGATGTCTGCGCGCGACTTCACTGCGCTTCCTGTCTGGCTCAGGAATCTGGCGTTTCGACTGGCGTGCCTTCAGGATCCCGATAACCCTACGCTCTTGCGTAAGGCGGCTGCGGATCTGGAATGCTTCGGGCCAGACTGGGATGACAAGGTCGCCGACCTTCGTCAGCGTGCTCTGAAGCTAGAGCGCGGCGCCAGGGATTCGTGATGCCGATCCACTCGATCTCTCCCTTCCAGGCCGCAGAGGGGCCGGCGCATGCGAGCAGCACCCCTGCAAGCCCGGCGGGCGTATACGCTTTGATCCTGTCTCTTGCCTCAATGCCCGCTGGCTCACTTGAGGGATTGTGCCATTGTTCCCTGGCCGTTGGCTCATGAGCAGGTGGCCAAGATGACGGTGAGCGGGCGGCAAGGGGGATTCTGAGCCTATCTGGGCAGGAGCTCGCTTAGATGATCCACCCCATCGTGTCGTCGAACGGAGGCGCGGACTCCTCGCGAAGCACGGTCTCGCCCATGTCGATCACAGCCTGGACGAGCTCATCCACGTCTTGTCGCGTCGCCCGGTGGTTCACGTTGCATGCGCGGATAGCGAAGACCCCGTTCACGACGGTGGAGGAGGGGACGGCGAGGCCTCGCTCCTGGACCCGGAGGAGGATCTCCGTGTTGAGCGAGTCGAGCTTCTCCGCCGAGAGCCCCTCCGCCCGGTACCGGAAGCACGCCACGTTGAGTGGCGCGGGCGCCAGGAGCTCCAGGTTCGGATGGTCCTCGATCTTCCGTACGAGGTAGCGCGTCTGCTCGAAGTTCTGCTCGATGAGCCTCGCGAAGAGTTCCACGCCGTACGCCTTGAGGCACATCCAGGCCTTGAGGGCCTTGAAGGCGCGGGTCAGGTCCACGCCGCGATCCGAGAAGGGGACGCCTCCCGCGCTGACGCCTCGGGTCTGCTTGGCGAGGTAGCTCGGCGAGATGGCGAACGTCCCGGTGTGAGCCTCCGGGTGACGGACGAGCAGACAGGCGATCTCGAAGGGGAGATACATCCATTTGTGCAGATCGAAGGCCACCGAGTCCGCGCGCTCGAGTCCCAAGACGAGCGGAGCGAGCTTCGGCGACAGCCGGGCGAGAGCGCCGAATGCTCCATCCACATGGAACCACAGCTCCTGCGCCTGGCAGAAGTCCGCGAGCGCCTGCAGGTCATCGACGGAGCCCGTGTTCACGGTGCCCGCGGATCCGATGACGCAGAGGGGACGGTGTCCCGCGGCCCGGTCCGCTGTCACTGCTTCTTTGAGCGCCGAGACATCCATCCGGAATTCCCTGTCCACGGGGATGCGCCGCAGCCAGTCGGTGCCGAGGCCAAGCAACTCCACGGCCTTCTGCGCCCACCCATGCGTCTCGGTGGAGCAGTACACGGTGAGGTGGGGACCACCGCCCTGCAGGCCCTGCTTGCGCATGTCCACGCCGGACTTCGCGTGGCGGGCCACGGCGAGCCCGAGGACATTGGCCATGGTGCCGCCCGACTCGAGGACACCGCTGGCGTTCTCGGGGAAGCCCATGAGCGTGGCGAGCCAGGAGATGACCTTCTGCTCGACGAGGGCAGGGGCCTGGTTGAAGCCGGCGAGGTGCGGGTTCATCCCGGAGGCGAGCATGTCGGCCAGCATGGCAAGCGGGATGCCGTTGCCCTGGACCCAGCCGAAGAAGCGCGGATGGAGGTTGCCGTTGGGGTAGGGGAGGACGTTGCGGCGGAAGTCCTCGTAGGCTCTCTCTTCACCCTGAGGAAGGCGCGGCAGGGGTTCGTTCACGAGCTCATGCCGGGTGCGCTCGGGGATCTGTTTCCAGGCGGGCTGCTGGCGGAGGGTCGAGAGGTGATCGACCATGTCGTCCAGCATCCGGTGGCCGAGCGCCCGGAAGGCCTCCCAGTCCCTGGGGTCCAGGGTGAACTCCTGGGGGTTGGTGCCCGTCGCCTCGTCCTTGTCGCGCGCCATGCGGCCTCCGGGGGCTGATAGCGCGGGACTCTCGTTCATCTGGGCGGCCCATCACCACCCGGATCTTGCGCTGGGCTCAATCTAGCTAGGAAGCGTTTGTTCACTCTGGCAATGGTCTTTGGGACTGAAGAGCGTCAAGCTAGGCGTTATGAAGCCTACTGGTCCATCGGGCGCAGGTTGGCGGGAAGCAGGTCGCGTCTCGGAATGAGCTTGGCGAGTTGCCTCAACTCAAGCCAATGCTGTTTCCTACTCTCAACAGAAGCTATGTCGTCTAATCCAAGGTACTCGGACATATTTCTCAACGCGCCGACCGCACGACTCCAATCTTGATCGCGTACTGCCTGCTTGTAGGTACGCACCGTTCCTTCCCAATTGATGAGCAATCGCTCGTCTATAGCGTCCTCGCGTCGTGGACGTGTGGCCACGGCCACTGGCGCTGGTTCGATCTGTCCATCATCGAAAGGCAGGTCGTCCGACCAGTCCTCCTCTGGGAGATCCAGCCTCCCACCGAAAACAAGCTTTGGCTGATCTACGGTCGCGATCGCCAACAGCACTCCATTGTCAGCCAATGCAAGTTCCGGTGGCTTTTCTGGTGGATCCCCGCTCTCGCAGTCTGCCAAACGTGCGATCACGTACTGCGTGAGTACCGATCTCTTGGCGGGATTGACCAAGCCCAATTGCCGATGAACCTTCACGGCGATGTCTCGATGGCGCTCGGCCTTTGCGTGGAGTGCGGTGAATATCGCCGGATCGGCGAGTGTCTTCGGGAGGATTGCGAGCAGTGCGCCAAGGGCTCCAGCCACCCCTGTGGTTTTGCGAAGTGCCTCCTTCTTCAGAAAGGCGGCCAGCGCACTGCCAAGCGCGGCAAGGGCTGTGC
The DNA here is from genome assembly GCF_020103695.1 of Hyalangium versicolor. Classification (GTDB taxonomy): domain Bacteria; phylum Myxococcota; class Myxococcia; order Myxococcales; family Myxococcaceae; genus Hyalangium; species Hyalangium versicolor. The sequence goes on along the minus strand of NZ_JAHXBF010000002.1, from coordinate 64,893 downwards.
CGGCAACAAGGAGGACATTAGCTTTCGTACGAGCAGAGTCAGCTAGGTCAAGGTGAGCCTTGAGCCGAGCCTCGCAGCGCTCGGCCGACTCCAGGATGATTTCCTCTGAAGAGGATTCCAGTGCTATGGCCGGCAACGACCAGACAACGAACAAGGCTACAGCTCTCGGCCATGTCGCGAAGTTGATGATTGCACGAAGGGGAGCATTCAGCACGCGCACCTCCAAGGAGAACATGCTGATACAAGAGCCTCCGACTTAAGCACCAGCACCCAAAGTCACGCGCCTTCTGCTTTGAGCATCAGCCGACAATATCTCCAGGGTTGTTCCGCAACTGATTGGGCTCTCTACCGGGGTGAGTAATGCATGCTGCGCTCCTTGCGTACCACTCAGGACTCCAGGGCCAGTGCCACCAGGGCCTCGGTGACGTCTCCTGGGTAGTGGTTGGCGAAGCCCGGCAGCCCCGTGAGTGTCGGCTCCGCGTGGTCCATGTCGCTCAGCCGTACCACCCGCGAGCCTGGAATCTCCGCGTCCACCTGCGCCACCAGTCCATCGCTGAGCAGCCCGTAGCGCTCGAAGATGTAGCGGGCCGTCGGCCACAGCAGTGAGCGCCGCGAGTAGCGCGACGTGGCCAGTGACACCGTCGGCACCTCCCCTGCGTACGGATGGCGCCGCACGAACTCCATTCGCACCGGATAGCGCAGGTCCTCCACCGCGTGGGACACCCCGTAGAACAGCAGCGGGAACGCGATGCTCAGCACGCGCCGCAGATCCGGCGTGTCCGTCAGATCATGCGCGATGGGCGAGCCGCCATACGGCGCCTGCATCGCCACCACCGCCCGCACGTGTCGGCGCAGCTCCGGGTACAGGGCCAGCGCCGCCAAGCTCTCCACGCCGCCCTTGCTGTGCCCCATCAGCACCACCGAGCGCTTGAAGAAGATCGCGTCCTCCAGCGCCCGGTGCACCACCTCCACGTTGTCCGCGAGCGTGCCCTCCGTGTCGACCTGCACCTCGAGCGTCTCCAGCCCCCGGCGCTCCAGCCGACGCTGGTTGTCCTCCATGTAGCTGAACATCTCGTCCCCCAGCAGCCCCTTCACCACCAGGTACAGGTGGCTCCGCGCCTCGGACGGCAGCACCGGTTCGCCACGGCGGACCCGGGTGTAGAGCTCCTGGAAGCGCGGCGTCGCCTCCCGCGTCGGAGCCATCTCGGCTCGGAACCAGCCCGCCATGCCAGTGCAGCCCGGGCCCCTCAACCGCTCCGCCGGAGGCAGGCCTCGGATGGCGCGCACCAGCCGGGCAATGGCTCCAGGAGTCGGCCTCGGAGCCGAGGAGGGCTCGCGAGGCGGCAGGGACGGGTCGGTCGGACGCTCCGGCTGGGACATGACACCCGCAGCGTACCGGGCCCGTCCCCACATTCGCCAACCCCCCCTCCCAAGCCCTCGCCCCGCAGGGCCGGGCTCGTGCTAGAAAGTCTCCGTCTGGGGAGGGCTCCACACTGACCACAGGACAGGAATGGCTGGTGGATGCGAGCGGCTGCTCGCCCGAGCGCCTCAGGGATCGGACCGCGCTGGCCGCTCTCTTCGAGGAGCTCATTGTCCTCCTCGAGCTGAAGGTGGTCGGTCAGCCCCAGTGGCACGTCTTCCCCGAGCCCGGTGGCATCACCGGCCTGACGCTCCTGGCCGAGAGCCACCTGGCCATTCACACCTTCCCCGAGCACGGCTTCGCCGCCCTCAACGTCTACTGCTGCCGCACCCGCCCACGCCCGGACTTCCAGGCGCTCGTGGCCCGGCACCTGGGGGCTCGGGATTCTGAAGTCAGGGAACTCGCACGGGGGGTGAAGGCGTGACGCAAGGGCAATGCCCCTCGTGCGGAGCTCCAGTCGAGTTCACCGCGGGCTCGGCCCTGGTGGTCGTCTGCAGCTACTGCCAGACGGTGGTGGCCAAGAAGGGCCTCAACCTGGAGGCGCACGGGAAGATCGGCGCCATCGTCGACACGGACTCTCCGCTGCGGCTGGGCATGGAGGGCCGCCACGAGCGCGTGGGCTACAAGCTGGTGGGCCACCTCCAGAAGGACCATGGCGCGGGCCCGTGGGACGAGTGGTACGTCGAATTCGATGACGGCCGCACCGGTTGGCTCAGCGAGTCCGAGGGCGCCTTCCACCTCACGTTCGAGGCCGGCCTGGAGCAGGGCCTCAAGCTGGACGATGCGTACCCGGGCCAGCGCCTGCGGCTGCGCAACCGCCCCTACGTCGTGGAGGAGCGAGGCCACGGGCGCGTGGTGTCCGCCGCGGGCCAGCTCCCCAGCGACGTGGATCCCGAGCAGGACAGCTACTACGTGGACGCCACGGGCCCCAAGGGCGCGTTCGTCACGCTGGACTTCGGCACTCGCACGCAGGACCCCGAGGTGTTCCTGGGGCAGCGGCTCAAGCTGGAGCAACTGGGCATCCCGCTGGACCAGATGCGTCCCCGGGTGCGCAAGGTGTCCCTGCAGCAGGCGCGGTGCCCCCAGTGCAACGGCGCGCTGGAACTGCGCGCCCCGGATCAGACCCGGCGCGTGGCGTGCCCGTACTGCGGCGCGCTGCTGGACGCGAGCCAGGGCAAGCTGGCCTTCCTCCAACTGCTCGAGAAGCCGGAGTACCCGCCGCTCATCCCCCTGGGCGCCAAGGGCCAACTGGACGGGGTGGAGTGGATCTGCATCGGCTTCATGGTGCGCTCGTGCACGGTGGAGGGCACGCGCTACCCGTGGGAGGAGTACCTGCTCTTCCACAAGGGGCGCGGCTTCACCTGGCTGATGCAGTCCAACGGGCACTGGGTGTTCCTCAAGCCCATCGACGCCGGAGACGTGTCGCTGGTGCCGCAGGTGGCCGCCCACTACGAGGGCCGCCGCTACAAGGCCTTCCAGTCCGTGTCCACCGTCACGGAGGCGGTGCTCGGCGAGTTCTACTGGGAGGTGCGTGCGGGGGAGATGGCGCAGGCGGTGGAGTACGTGGCGCCGCCGTACTCGGTGAACGAGGACTCCACGTCCAACGAGGTGACGTTCACCCACGGCGAGTACCTGCTGCCGGCGGCCATCCAGCAGGCCTTCCAGTTGAAGGAGCCCCTGCCGCCGCCCCAGGGTGTCGCGCCCAGCCAGCCCAATCCGCACACCTCCGCCTCCGCGTGGAAGTGGGCCGGCATCTGGGCCGTGGTCCTGGTGGTGCTGAGCGTGTTCTTCAACGCCCGCGCCGCCAACGAGCTGGTGCTGGACACGACGGTGAAGCTGGAACCCGAGGCGGTGTCCGGCCAGCCGAGCGCCATGCACTTCAGCGAGCCGTTCGAGATCCACAAGCGCGGCAATGTGCGCGCGGACATGTCCGCCCAGTACCTGAGCAACGACTGGCTGGGAGTGCAGGGAGACCTGGTCAACCAGGACACGGGCGAGGTGACGAGCTTTTACGGGGAGCTCAGCTCCTACTCCGGGAGGGACGACGAGGGCGTGTGGTCGGAGGGGGAGCGAAACCAGACGGAGTACCTGTCGGCGGTGGATCCGGGCACCTACGTGCTGCGGACCACGGCGGCCTTCGCCGCGGGAGGCGGGCTGCAGCAGGTGGCGGGGCGCTCGTACCGGGTGGCGCTCACCAGCGATGAGCCTCGGGGCTCGTGGTTCTTCTGCGCGCTGGTGCTGCTGCTGGTGGGCCCGCTGTTGTCCTTCACGCGGTCTTCGGGCTTCGAGTCCACGCGGTGGAACGAGAGCAACCTGGGCAAATGATGAGGAGGGGAGGCAGGAGATGAAATTCTTCGGCGGGCTCGTGGTGCTGGCCTACGCGGCCATGACCTTCTCGGGGTGGGAACCCTTCACGAAGGAAGAGCGGGGCAAGGTGCCCGATGACGTGCGTCGCGGACCGGGTGGTGGCGTCCTGCTGTGGACCAGCGGATTCCAGGGAGGCAAGTGATGCTGCTGCTGGGGGTAGTGGTGAGCTGGCAGGGCCTGGTGGCGAGCGTCATCTACTCGCTCATCGGACTGGCGGTGTTCGTCGCGGGGTTCTACGTCATCCGCTTCATCCTCCCGTATGACGTGCACAAGGAGATCGAGACGGACCAGAACACGGCGCTGGGCATCGTCATCGGCTCCTTCATCATCGGGTTGGCCATCATCATCGCCGCGGCCATCTCGGGTGGATGACGGCCCGCCGTGGAGTGAAGTGAAGACTTGAACAAGACGCTGCTGTTCGTCACCGTCCTCGTCATCGCCACGTGTGGGCTCATCTACGAGCTCATCGTGGGGGCGCTCGCCAGCTATCTGCTGGGGGACTCGATTACGCAGTTCTCCACCGTCATTGGCGGCTACCTGTTCGCCATGGGCATTGGCAGCTACCTGTCCCGCTTCCTGGACAAGGGGCTGCCGCAGCGCTTCGTCGAGGTGGAGCTCGGCGTGGCGCTGATAGGCGGGCTGTGCGCGCCCATCCTGTTCCTCACGTTCGCGCTGACCAGTGTGTTCCAGGTGGTGCTGTACGGCAGCGTGCTGGCCATTGGCACGCTGGTGGGGTTGGAGATTCCCCTGCTGCTGCGGATCCTCCAGGACCAGGTGAAGTTCAAGGATCTGGTCAGCCAGGTGCTGACGTTCGATTATCTGGGCGCGCTGGTGGCCAGCGTGTGCTTCCCGCTGTTCTTCGTGCCGAAGCTGGGGCTGGTGCGCACCTCGCTGTTCTTCGGGCTGCTCAACGCGCTGGTCGGGCTGTGGAGCACGTGGCTGCTGGCCCCCGTGCTGGCGCATCCGATGCGGCTGCGGGTGAAGGCGGTGGCGCTGTCGCTGTTCCTGGTGGTGGGGTTGGTGCTGGGCGAGCGGCTGACGACGTTCTCCGAGGAGCAGCTCTTCGCGGATGATGTCGTGAGCGCCAGTAGCTCGCCGTACCAGCGGATCGTGCTGACTCGGGGCAAGCGGGGCTTCTCGCTGTTCTTGAATGGGAACCTTCAGTTCGCCAGCGTGGACGAGTACCGGTACCACGAGTCGCTGGTGCATCCGGCCATGGGACGGGCGGGCTCGGTGGGGCGGGTGCTGATTCTGGGTGGAGGGGACGGGTTGGCGGCTCGTGAGGTGCTGCGCTACCCGGAGGTGCAGTCCGTCACGCTGGTGGATCTGGATCCGGCCATTACCGGGCTGGCGACGAAGTACGAAGAGCTGGCTGCGCTGAACCACCACTCGCTGACGAATCCGAAGATGCGGGTGATCAACACGGACGCGATGAAGTTCCTGGAGGAAGGGGACGCGCTGTTCGATGTCGTGATTGTGGACTTCCCGGATCCGAACAACTTCGCACTGGGGAAGCTGTACACCACGGGCTTCTACAAGCTGCTCAAGAAGCGGATGGCGAAGGACGCGGTGGCGGTGATCCAGAGCACGAGCCCGCTGTTCGCGAGGCGCTCGTTCTGGTGCGTGGACACCACGCTGAAGGCGTCGGGGTTCTGGACGATGCCGTACCACGCGCTGGTGCCCTCCTTCGGCGAGTGGGGGTACGTGCTGGTGGCGCACGAGGCCGCGCCTCGCCGCCGTCCACTGCCGGAGGGGCTGTCCTTCCTGGATGAGCCTACGTTGGAGGGGCTCACGCAGTTCTCTCCGGACATGGGGCCGCTGCCGGCGGAGGTGAACCGGCTCAACAACCAGGTGCTGGTGCACTACTACGAGGAGGAGTGGCGGCGGTGGAACTGACGCGGCGGGAGCTGATCGCCGCGTTCCTGGGCTCGGCGGTGGCGGCGAGCGCGTGCCGGCGTTCGCGGCCTCGGGAGCCGGTGCCGGGAGCCATCGTGGACCGGGCGGTGGACGTGGGGCACCGGCTGCGGAGCGGGCCTCTGCCGCGCGCGGAGACGGCTGAGCCGGTGGAGGTGCTCATCATCGGTGCGGGGGCGGCGGGGCTGTCCGCGGCGTGGCGGCTGATGGGGGCGGGGCTGAAGGACGTGCGGGTGGTGGAGCTGGATGACGCACCTGGAGGCACGGCGCGCTCGGGGAAGAACTCGGTGTCTGCGTATCCGTGGGGAGCGCACTACCTGCCCGCGCCGTTGGGGGAGCAGGGCGCGGTGCTGCGGCTGATGCGGGAGATGGGCGCTGTCACGGGAGTGGATGCGGAGGGCTTTCCGACGTTCGCGGAGGAATTGCTCATCCGCGAGCCGGACGAGCGGCTCTTCTACCAGGGCGAGTGGTACGAGGGGCTGTACCTGCGGGCGGGCGCGAGCGCGGCGGACCTGGCGGAGGCAGAGCGCTTCGACGCGAGGATGAACGCGTTCGCTGCGGCGAAGGATGCGAAGGGGCGCAAGGCGTTCACGGTACCCACGGCGCTGTCGAGCGATGACGCGGAGTGGACGGCGCTGGACAAGCTGAGCATGGCGCAGTGGATGGAGGCGGAGGGGTTCCGCTCGCCGCGCCTGAAGTGGATGGTGGATTACGCGTGCCGGGATGACTACGGCACGACAGCCGAGGGAGTCTCGGCATGGGCAGGCATCTGGTACTTCGCGGCGAGGCAGGTGGGGAAGGGCGAGCGCAGTGAGGGCTTCCTGAGCTGGCCTGAGGGGAATGGGAGGCTGATCCGGCAATTGCTGTCCTCGCTGCCACCGGGGCGGGTGGAGCGGAACGTGTTGGTGCACACGGTGGAGCCGGGAGCGGACGGTTGCCGTGTGGAGGCGTTGGACGCGGGGACGGGGAAACCGCGAGCGTTCCAGGCGCGGCAGGTGGTGTTCGCGGGGCCGACCTTCGTGGCGGGGCACGTGGTGGCGCCTTGGCGGCAGCAGCGGCCCGAGTGGATGGGCGCGTTCGAGTATGGCCCCTGGGTGGTGGCGAATCTCACGCTGTCGAGTCCGCCGAAGTCCCGAGGATTCCCACTGGCCTGGGACAACGTCTTCTACGAGAGCAAGAGCCTGGGCTACGTGGTGGCGACGCATCAGGCGCTGCGTCAGTACGAGGGCGGGCCGACGGTGCTCACGTGGTACCTGCCGATGGTGGGCAAGGACGTGAAGGCCGAGCGCGAGAAGGTGCTCTCGGCGGGGTACGGGGAGTGGGAGGGATTGGTGATGGCGGACCTGATGCTGGCGCATCCCGGCATCACGGAGCAGTCGCTGCGGCTGGAGGTGATGCGGTGGGGGCACGCGATGATCCGGCCCTCACCGGGATTCCTCTGGGGTTCGGCGCGCTTCGCGGCCCAGGAGAGCCTTGGGCACACGCTGCACTTCGCGCACACGGACCTGGGAGGCATGGCGCTCTTCGAGGAGGCCAACTGGTTTGGAGTGAAGGCGGCGGAGCGGGTGCTGAAGGAACTAGGTCACTCCGTGACGAGTTGGTTGTAATCAGACATTACGTACCCGCGCGGAGCCTCAAGGGGATGTAAGTTCGGAAATCATGGAATCTCTCCCAGCCCGGAGTCCGCGCTATACTCAGCACGTCTCTCATCGGGCGTTAACTTGAGGAGGATGCATGCGAGGAATCATTGGAGCGTTGATGTTCGCAGGGCTGGTCGCGGGGTGCGGTGGCGCGATGGAAGACGCTCCGGACGACGCCACGCTCCCTGCCGCCCCGTCCGAGTCTCCGGATGAGGTGACCGCCATGGCGTGCAACAACAAGTCGGTCTACTACGCCCAGTATTTCTACTCCAACGGAGTGGAGTGCGGCCTGGCATATTACTACTGTAACGGAAACGTGGTTCAGAGCGGGTGCCAGACCAGCAGCTACACCGAGTACTATTACTGCCCCTGTCCTTGAGCCCTCGGTTGGCTCGGGCGTCGGGTGGGTGCTCACCTACTGCTCTGTAAGAGAGGGAAGCGAGGGGAAGACGATGTTTTCCAGGATGACACTGCGCTTCCCCCCAGCTTCCCACAGCTTCAGGGTGTAGGGACCCTGGAGCGTTCCTGGCGGCGCCTCGGCTTCCACTACCACGCTTGAGTACTTCTTCGACGTCACAGGTGCGGCCTGCCAGAGCGGCAGAACTGGCATCTCGCGCCCGTGTGCATCCACCAGCGTAGCGCCCTCGGCCACCCAGGGCTGCCCATCCAGCAGCAGTTCCAGTTGCAGTTCCACCGCTACGCGATTGTAGGAGCGGTAGCTCCACGCCTTCATCGGCGCCAGCGCGTTGCCTTTGTGTACGGTGTAGAGACGGTTGGGCCATTGGATGTTCTCGGAGGCAACGCCCCCCTTGGCCTCACCGATGAGCCCTTGGCTCACCAGGCCCCGCAGCCCCGCTGTCTGCCCCTGGGCTGCTTGCAACCGGGCATTCTCTTCCTGGTAGCGCCTGGCCTGTTCCTTCCACTCCGTGGCCTCACGTTGGTAGGACTCCACCGTGCGTGCCTTGCGCTGAACCTCCACCTGACGTGCCGCCCGTGCCGGGTGCACGTACAACAGGAGGGTGGCGATGGCCGGTGCCGCCCCATCGTCGAAACGCACCGTCATCTTGCGCCACTCTCCAGGCAGCAACCGAGCCGAGGGAATCAGGGTCACCAATTGCCGCCCTTGCCCCATCTGTAGCTCCTGCTCCGTCGCCTGTACCTCCACTGCACCGGGTGTCAGCGGCGTGTCGAAGAGCAGGGTGGTAGCTGCGTCTGGGCTGATGCACACGACGGGCGGTGGTTTATCGCTCTCCGCGTGCAACTCCATGGGCCGAGGCGAGGCCTCGCACTCGGGCGGTGAGGGGGGCATCCCTGCGAAGGGCGTCGTGGCGAGCAGGATGCGCACGAGGGCAACAGTGCTGGAGACGAGCACGGCGAGGTGACCTCCCAGGGTGGCAGGCAGCTACGTGTCCTGACACGTCACCTCTAGCACGTTTCAGCCAGCTCCCAGGCCCTTCATCCGCCAGTCCCGTTCCGGTGGGCAGTGGCGGCACTCCTGGCGGCGCTGATGGACCGAACTGGTATGACAGCCATACCAGGTGGCTCGAACCGCGCGCCCCTCACTTGAACGCGCGCACCGCTTGCACTTCCGTGGAGGACTCGACTTGTCCGGCGTCGTTGAGGGGGTGCTTCCACTCGAGACAGACGGGGTAGGTTCTGCCCTCCCAGGTGGCCTGGACGAAGTGCCCCCAGGCGAATTTCTCCGAGAGGATGATCCGCCCTGACAGCACTGTCTGATCCTCGAGCTGCCCAAGGTTTTCGTTCAGGCGCATGGTGGTCTGCCCCTCTTTCACCTGCTGAAGGGGTTCTCCCCGAATGTGCCCGGCCAGGATCCCATTCGCGATCGTGCCGATGCGAATGCCCAACTGCTCCATGGCCTCCAGGGAGCCGGGCGGGCACGGCTCGGCCGTCACGGGAGGTGGGCGGAGCTCAGTGCCGGGTCCGGAGCAAGACAGGGCGGTGCACACGCCGACCATGGCGGCCGCCTTCTTCGTGGCGTCCAAGCGCTTGGGCTGTTTCTTCTGCTCACGGTTCACGGAAGCCTCGTGCTCTTGAGCCGTGGCGCCAGGAGCCACGGGCGCGGCGCTGGTCACCTCGGGGGCGTCAGGATCCGCGCGCTCAGCTTCAGGGGGATTCAGCAGAGGCGCCACTTTCCAACCGTCTCGCCGGGTAGGGGCCACGGGCTCCAACCCGCCGCGTCCGTCGTTGCTCGCGAAGGGCCAGTTCACCCAGGGCTGCGGCAGCAGGAGGGAGAGCAGGGCTGCCACGGCCAGCAGACTCAACCCCACCACCCCATGTCTGCGCAGGCGTGGCAGGAGCCTGCGCTGAGCCGGATCCGCAGGGGGCACGGGGGCGGGCGCAGCACGGGCTTCGACATGGGAGGGCTGAGCAACTCCGGGTTCTGCGAGGGCTGTACGCTCGTGCCCGCTCGCGCCGGGGAGCACAGGCTCCGCATCCGGTGGTCTCTCGGGTGGACCGGCGGCAGGTTCAGGCGACGCGACCCTCTCGGCCGACGGGGGGGCCGCAGGTAAGGGCGGCAGGGCGGCCTCGGAGGCGGCTTGCGGCACAGGCGACGAAATGGGTACCTCGGGTCGCGGTGGGCGCAGACCCCGGCGCGGCCTTCGCTCCTGCTCACGTGTCCGCTTCAACCATTGCCCGACTTCGTCGATGGGGCCGTGCGCTTCCGTGGTGAGGTTGTGCTCGCTGAAGGCCTGGCACAGCGACTGTTCCCACGCTTCGCCCCTCCGGGTGAGCCACTCCTCGACTTGCTGGCACACCGCTGCCGCTCTGGGCCGGGCCTCGGGCCGTTTGTCCAACAGGCTCAGGCACAACTGGCTCAGCTCCTCGGGCACGCGGGGATTGCGCTCGCGCGGTGGCTCCGGCATGCGCTCCATGACGGCCTTCACTCCCCCGGAGATGCTCGTGATGAAGGGCCGCACATCCGTCAACAGCCAGTAGAGCACCACCCCCAGCGCATACAGATCATCCGCCTCCGTGTGCTGGTAGCGTGGGGCCCGTGCCTGGGCGTCGGAGTGCCAGAAGCGCCACGCTTCGGGGCTGCGGTAGTCGGCGGTGCCTCGGGGCCAGCCGCCAGCAGCGTCTGGGGAGCTCCGCTGCTGGCCGCTCACCCCGAAATCCACCAGCACCAACTCCTGCTCGGGCTCGCGAACAATGAGGTTGGCCTCCTTCACGTCGCAGTGCACCAGCCCGGCCGCGTGCACGGCCTTCAGGGCTCGTGCCGCTCCCAGCAGCAGCTTCAGCATCCGCAGCGCCGAGGGGTTCTCCATCGCCGTCCACACGTCCAGCTGCCGCCCCGGCACGTACTCCATCACCACCACCAGGTAGCGTGGGTGCTCGTCCGGCCACTGCCAGAAGCCGTGCAGGCCCACCACGTTGGGATGGTTCAGGAGCGAGAGTGCCAGCACCTCGCGAATGGCCGAGGGCCCCACCTCCGCCAGCTCCAACAGCTTCAGTGCGTAGGCCTGCCCGCCCCGCTGGGCGCGGAACACCGTGCCGAAGCCGCCAGCCCCCAGAGGGGCTTGCACCGCGTAGGAACCGACGTCCGTGCCGGGGCCCACCTGTGAGATGGAAGCGTGGCGTCGTCCCCGGCGCTTGGGGGCTGCTGGCAGTGCCACTTCCTGGCTCATGTACCCTACCTCCTGGGTGTGTCAGGCAAGCTACCACAGCCTGGAAACCCAGGTGGGGAGTCCATGTCCCCAGCTCCTTCCATGTCCTACCTTTCATTGCCTCTGCCTGTCGGCTTGGACGCACTCCTCCCTTTCCGCCAGGCCAACCCCACGTGAACACTGAGCATGTTCTTCTGCCGGGGTGGCGGGAGGCTGAGGTCCACTCCCAACTGGTTGGTAGTAGCCATCTGGGAGCCGAGGCCCACTCCCAACTGGTTGGTAGTGGCACTCTGCCACCACTCCGCGCGGCAGTTGTCCAACCTGGGGCGTCGGAACCGGGGCCCGTCAGTCGCCAGAGATCTGCGCGACCAGCCTGGCGTCGCGGCTGATGATTTCCGGCACATCCCAAGGAAAGATGAGAACGGCGTCCTTCTCCTGGAGAGCGTCAGGTCTGGCCGAGCAGATGATGCGGACCACCGCCTCTCCTTCTTCCGCTTCCAGCCTTCGCGTCAGGCTTTCCACGCGGGTGGGTAGCGGTTGCACTCGTCTGAATGGCACCTGCCCACGCAGGCCGCGCTGCTGAAGCCTTGCGTAGTGGAATTATTGATGGGGAGTGCAATGCTTCAAGGGCACATAGGCCTCGCCACAATCATGTGGCATGTCGGTACTGATTCCTTTCTTGAAATTCCCGATTGGGCTCCTCTATACCCTGGCGCCTCATCTTTGAGAGGAGTTTGCATTGAGATTGGCTGCCTTGAAGAGTGCCTTGATTGTACTTCCCCTCGTGCTGTGGGCTCCGCTCGCTGCGAGTGCCGCCACTCCTGAGCGAGTGGATATGTCGCTTCAGCGTGCCAAGGAACTGGCATCGGGCGTCCCGGAAACTGCCACCGCGAAATCCCAGAGCGTGCCAGGGGTTGCTGGCCGGGTAGACCTCGGGCAACTGAGAAGCCGGGCTGCCGGGAACGTAGCCTTGTTCGGGGCGAACAATTCGCCGCAAACCGCGCAGTACCTCGACCTGAACACCCAGGTGAGCGCCACCCTTGCGGTCCAGGATGAGCAGGCCTGGTACTATGTCTATGTTCCGGCCAACGGCAAGGTCACGGCGTTCCTCCAGACGGTGAACAACGCCAGCCTGGATTACGATTTGTACCTCTACAAGTACAACCCGGCGGACGGCACGCTCGCGCTGCAGGCCTACTCGTTCTATGCGCCCACGCACTATGAGCAGGTCAGCACCCCCGCGGCCACGGGGGAGATCTACTTCATTGCGGTCCATGCCTATCAGGGCGCGGACCCCGTCAATCCTTACACGTTGGCCGTCTTGTACTCGTCCCTCCCTGATGTGGATGAGCCCAATGACAACCCCTGGCAGGCCCGGAGTGCCACCGATGGAATCTCGGCGTCCCGTACGTTGGACAATGCCTTCGACGAGGACTGGACCGCCCTCACCGTCACTCAGGAGAACACTTTCGTGTTCTCGCTGAACACGGCGGCGACGGGGACCTACCAGCTCCACCTGTTTGCCACCAACATCCATGGCACGTCGCTCGCCACCGTCAACAAGAACACCCAGGCCGCCTTCACGCTGTCGCCGGGGACCTGGTACGTGCGCGTCCTCTCGCTCGACACGGTCACTCCCGCGGAGCCCTATACCGTCCGTGTGGCCGTGGCCGCGGGCGCTTTGACGGATATCAAGGTGCTCAACCACACCGGAGTGGAGGATTACATCAACTACAATCCTGCGTATGGCCCCTCCTGGCGCATCCAGACGACTGCCACGTTCAAGGGTACCTTGAAGGACCGGTATGGCCGTGTGTTGCCGAACACTCCCGTGAACCTCGCCGTCTACACGCCGAGCACTTACCGGAAGCAGACGTTCGCTACGGGCGTGTCGGATGCCAGCGGGGCTTTCAGTATCCCGGTGGAGCTCCCCGGCGCTCTCGGCGTCCTGAAGTACGACTTCGTGTTTGGGGCGGAGCATTACGATATGGCCTCGTTCACGCTGTCCGCGGAGGGTGCCTCGGTGGGCCGTCACCTCTGGCACTACGCGTATACGGAGTGGTATCCCGTCGGTCTCTAGCCTGACCGGGCTGCGCTCCTTGCTCATCGCGGGAGCGCAGCTCTGGGGCAAGGCCATTCCCTCTCGAGAAGTGCGACTTCAGGAGGCGCTATCGAAGGCGGCGCGCCAGCCACCGCGAGGGTGAGCAGGATCACGGAGCGTCAAATACGCCTCTCCTTTCCAGAAGTGATGCCGAACCTGGAACTTCAGAGGCTGAGCGTCGAGGAAGCTCAGGCGGCGTTGACCGTCTTCCACGCTGCCTTCCTGGCAGAGCGGCCTGAGATCCGAGTCGTTCCATCGACACGGCTCAGGTTGTTGGACGACGGCACTCCAACTGCTGGGGGACGGAATCTGCGCGAGGTGTTTCTGGCGCGTTTCGGCTCGTTGCTACTGCCCCTTCCGGAGTCGCTGGAGCAGAGCCGCTTCTTTCAGGCCTTGAAGCTGTCTCCCCGCTACATGGGGGCCGGGGTTCACGAGGCGGCGGTGGAGCTGTTCAGTTCGCCCGTGTTTCTGGCCAGCGTGTGCCTGTCCGTGGGGGTGTACTTCGCGGCGTGGCTCGTGCCCGAGCCCCTCTTCTCCAAGGCCTTTGCCGTGACGCTGACTGCGGCGCTCGCCATCACGGTGGGGATGCTGGAGGTGGTGAACCTGGCGCTGGCATGTTTGCGGCTCTACCGGGAGTCCGAGGCGGCACGCACAGAGGCTGAGTTGGACGCGGCCGCAGCGCACTTCGGCAAGGCGATGGGAGGCACCATGCTGAGGGTGCTGGTGATGGTGGCGAGCATGGGCGTGGCCAAGACGGTGCCCACGGTGCCTCCCGGGGGACTGGGAGCTCTGCTTGGAGCCCCGCGGTACATGGTGGAGGGAGGGTGGCGCTGGAGGCTGCGGCCACGGCGCAGGTGGTGGCCGATGGCAGCCTGGTGCTCAGTGGCGTGGCGGTGGGGGAGGCGGCATCGCGGATGTGCGGAGGGTTTGCCATGTGCTCGACCATGGCCGGTGCGAGTTCTGGTGGAGGGGGCGGCCCGAAGTTATCGACTCGATATGGTGCTCCGCATACGCGGCAGAACCCTCTGCACAACGAGACCATCGAGCGTGAGCTGGCTGCCAGGGAGCAGGCGGGGCACACCGATCTGCGGAAGAACAAGGCACAGTTGAACGCCAAGGGTCAGGCGGTTCCCACATCAAGGCCTGCAGATGGAGTTCGCTTCCGCAGGCCTGATGTGTCTTCTCTTCGGCCCGATGGCGTGCGGCATAACACCAACTATGTCTCCGATCTACGAGACGTGAAGCGGGAACTCGATGCTTTCGACGCCATGAAACGAGCGGATGAGATGGCGATCCATGAGCTGTACCTGTTGGACGGCACGCTCCTGAGACGGTACGTACCTCCCGGCGTGGCCTACCCATAGAGAGGTCGCAAGATGGCGCGTGGGGCGGATGTGGCTCAGGTCCAGGACGAGCTGATCGATGCATTCAAATGGGGTGACGAGGACCGGGCGCGCGAGCTGGTGTTCCAGCTCGGGGCGAATCCCGAGGAGATCCGTGCCGCCCTGGAGACCCTGCTGGAGGACTCCTTCGGATTGGCGCGGCAAGCCGCGGCATTCGGGCTGGGCGAGCTGGGCGGAGAGTCCAGTGCGCGGCGCCTGGAGCAGCAACTCGCGATCGAAGAGGCGGGCGACGACTACGATGGCGAGGCCGTCGCGGAAGACATCATCCACGCGCTGGGACGCATTGAGCATCCCAAGGCGCGAGATGTCCTGTTGGGGAAGCTGGAGCGGATGGCGGCTGGCAAGCCAGAGCGCTCGGAGGTGTATGCCCTGGCAGCTGCTCTCTGGAGAAGGCGTCATCCAGAACTCGTTGCCGCCCTTCGCCGAAGCCTGGCCCGGCTGACTCTCCCCGCTCCTCATGGCCTCCATGGACTGCTGGTGCTGCTGGAGAAGTCACCGGAAGAACTCCATGCGTGGGCTCGAGACCCGTCGGTCCCTGTGGACCTCAAAGAGGAAGTGCTCGTGGTTCTCGAGGAGGATGTTCCGGGCAACTTGATATCCACGTTGCCTGCGTTCATCGCAGGAGCCGGGACTCTGGGCGAAGAGGCCATGCGTCGCGATCGCAAGGCTGCTGGCTACTGCGATCGCCTGTTCAGCCTGCTGCTCATGGATCGGGAGCGGTTCCTTGCCACATTGCCAGACGAGACTCGCATGGCCTTGCGAGCAGTGGCTCGGAGCCTCATCGCTGCAATCTTCCCGAGTCCTGCGCTGAGGGCTGCGAGCATCTTGGGAGAGGTTGGACTTCCCGAGGACGCACCTTTTCTCGAAGCGCATCGCCCGGACGACATGACCTTCGGCAAGGTCTTCGATGATGCCGCAGAGAAACTGCGCAGTCTCCCACAACACTGAGCCAGCTCATTTCCGAAGCTCACCTCTTTGCTGGGACTTGTCCCCACTGCGGTTGCTCGATGGTAGGGTGTCCTGTGTGGGGAGGGTGCGGACATGAAAGAAGGGCGGCCGAGCCAGACGGCTTCGTTGGTGGCGTTGCTCCGCGCGCTGGCGGATCTCGGGTTCTCTTCCGTGCCCGGGTTTCGCGATCCCACCGCGCGTCACCTGCTCGCCGCTCCCTGGTCGACCCTCCTCCGCTTCATCGAGTGGCGGCGGAAGGCCGCTGCTCCATCGCGCACGGGCGCTGCTGTTGGTGTCGAACAGCTCGCGCTGCGCACCGTGCTCATCGATACGTACCTCCGCGAGGCGCTCGCTCGCGGCGTGCGCCAGGTCGTCATCCTCGGCGCTGGCCTGGATGGGCGGGCCTACCGCATCCAGGAACTCGCGGACTCCGTCGTCTTCGAGGTCGATCACCCCGCTACGCAGAACTTCAAGAAGTCACGCCTGGGCGCTCTCAAGCCGATACCCCAGCGCCTTCACTTCGTCACCGTCAACTTCGAGAAGGACTCCCTCGACGTGGCGCTCCAGCAGGCCGGTCATCGCGCCGACCAGCCCACGTTCTTCATCTGGGAGGGCGTGGTCATGTACCTCACGGATGCCGCGGTACGCAGCACCCTCGCGCGTGTCTCCGCTCGCGCGGCTCCTGGCTCGGGCATCATCGTCAACTACGCCACTCCTGGGGCGCGCTCGCGAACGATGAACTTCGTTCTCGGCTTGTGGAGCGAGCCGATGATCGGTGAGCGGACACCCGAGACGATGAAGGCCCTGCTCGACGAGGCCGGTTTCGAGGCACTCGAAGACAGCGGCATCCAAGAGTGGGCACAACGCTTCTCGGACCCACCTGGCCTGCAGCAGCCCGTGACGCACTTCCGAGTCGTGCTGGCCCGGAAGCGGGACTCCGGCGCGGGGAAGTGAAGAGGCTCGGTCAGTCCTGCTCCGCCGCGCTCCGGAGCTCACCGAAGAGGCGTGCCAGATCCTTCAGTTGATAGTGGGCGTTGAGCCCGCTCGGATTGGGCAGGACCCAGAGCCGGGATTCTCCCACGGTCTCCGGCTGGAGCCCCAGTACGGCCTCCGGCCGCCCGAAGGCCGCGCGGTAGGCGCTGATCCCCAGCAGCGCAATGAAGCGCGGCCGGTAGCGCTTGGCTTTGGTGACCAGCCGGCGCCCTCCCTTGATCAACTCTTCTGGCGCGAGCTGGTCCGCGGTCGCCGTGGCGCGATCCACCACGTTGGTGATTCCATAGCCGAGCCCCATCAGCTCCTCCTGCTCGGAGGGAGCCAGCAGCCGCTGCGTGATGCCCGCGGCGTGAAGCGTGGGCCAGAACCGATTGCCCGGCCTCGCGAAGTGGTACCCCACCACCGCCGAGTACAGGCTCGGGTTGATGCCGCAGAAGAGGACCCGCAGCCCCGGCGCGATGAGGTCCGGCATGCTTCGCCCCACGGCGGCGCGCAGTTGCTCCGGAGTCGGTCTTCGAGGTGGCGTCATCGGCAGGCAACCTACCGGGTAGGCGTGCCCACAGTCTACCGGGTCCGTTTCGTTCGCTGCCGGTGACATTCCGTGCCCGTACCTCATAATGGGGCGCGCATGTCACGCCTCTCGCTCCTCTTGCGTGCCAGTTTCGTGTCCGCGCTCGTCATCCTGGCCTCGTGCCGCATCGAGTCGGCCGCGCCGTCGGATGGCCCCTCCTCGGCTGCCCGAGAAGGCGCGCCTTCGGGAGATGTGTGGGTCTACACCTCCATGTACCAGCACGTGCTCGATGCGCTCGACCCGCTGCTCAAGGAGAAGCTCCCCAACGTCCAGGTCCACTGGTACCAGGCTGGGAGCGAGAAGGTCGCCAGCCGCCTCGAAGCCGAGCGCGCCGCTGGAGCCGTCCGCGCGGATGTGATCGCCACCTCGGATCCCTTCCTGTACGAGCGGCTCGCCCGTGAAGGCGCCTTCCTTCGCTACGCCTCTCCCAATGTCCTTCGGGTTCCTCGCTCGCTGCTGGAGCTCGATGCGCACTATGCCGCGATGCGCCTGTCCACCATGGTCCTCGTGCACCGGCAGGACTCCGTGCCTCCGCCGGCCTCTTTCGCGGACCTCGTGGGCGAGCGCTGGAAGGGACGCGCTGGAATCGGCGACCCGTTCACCTCGGGCACCGCCTTCACCTGGGCCGTGTTCATCCAGGCGAAGTATGGCGATGCGTTCTTCTCGCAGCTCCGCGCCAAGGGCGCCATCGTCGCCGGAGGAAATGCCGCCGTGCTTCAGAAGGTCGAGAGCGGAGAGGTGGATGCCGGCGTGCTGTTGCTCGAGAACGCCCTCGCCGCGAAGGCTCGCGGCAGTCCCATCGAAGTCGTCTGGCCCGAGGATGGCGCCGTCATCATCCCCGGCCCCGTCGCCATCTTCAGCACGACGCGCAACGCCGTGGCTGCCAAGGCCGTCGTGGATCTGCTCCTGTCTCCCGAGAGCCAGCGCATCGTCGTGGAGAAGGGCGACATGCATGCGGTGGATCCCCGGCTCCAAGGGCCCCGCACCCTGTTCGGTCTCGATACGCTGATGGACCGATCCCAGCAGTGGACTCCGGCCCTCGTCGAGCTGGGCCTCACTCGCGGTAGCGCCATCAAGGAAGCTTTCGGCAAGGCGTTCTCGCGATGAGTGCGCGCGCTCCAGTCTCCCGGTGGCTCGGGCTTGGGGCTTGGTTGGGGCCGCTCCTGTTCTTCGCCATTGGTCCCGTGGCCGTGCTGGTCTGGCGGAGCGTGGGATCGCTTGGCGGCGTGCCGCTCTCCGCGCTGTCCGGCGAGTCAGGGGCGTTCTTGAACACGCTCGGCATCTCGTTCGGAGCTGCGGTGTTCGCGTTCGCTATCGGCGCGCCCTTGTCGCTGCTCTTGTTCCGCACGGACCTCCCGCTCCGGGGAGCCTTCGCCGTGCTCTTCACGCTCCCTTCCGCCATCCCGCCGTTCATCTGGGGCATGGGGTGGATCTCCCTCGCCAGTCCTCGCGCCGGGTACCTGAATCGCATGCTGGGCGAGGGGACCTTCAACATCTATGGACCGGTGGGCATCGCGTTCGTCGAGGGCCTTTCGGGACTTCCGCTCGTGTTGCTCGCGGGGGCCGCGGCGCTCCGGCGTGTCGATCCAGCGCTGGAGGAGGCTGCACGGGTGTGTGGTGCCTCGCCCGTTCGTGCCCTGCTCGCCGCCACCGTCCCGCTCACCCTGCCGTCGCTGCTCTCGGGCGCGGTGATGGTGTTCCTCATGGCGGCGTCCGCGTTCGGCGTTCCGTACATCCTCGGTGTGTCCGCGACGCCTCCCACGCGCGTGCTCACCACTCGCGTCTTCGAACTCGTCCTCCTGGGCGGGGAGGGGAGCCTCGCGCGGGCCGTGGTGCTCTCCACCGCGCTCCTGGTGCTCACTCCGCTCGCGCTGTGGGCCACCTGGGCGCTGGGACGCTCGGGGCGCGTTCGTCTCAGCGCAGGCAAGGGTGTCTCTCAGCGGCTCTTCTCACTGGGGCGGGGCCGGCTCCCCCTGACGTTGCTTGTCGGCAGCGTGTGCACGGTTCTCGTACTGCTCCCGCTCGGAGCGGTCGCCCTCACTTCCTTCCAGCGCAGCTTCGGAGCCACGCTGACGTGGGAGAGCCTCACGCTCAGGAACTGGTCGGGCGTGCTCTTCCAGGCGCGGACCCTGCAAGCCACCGGGCGCAGCCTCCTGCTCGCGCTCGGCGCGGGGCTGCTCGTCTGTGTCTTGGGACTCGCCAGCGCCGTCCTTCAGCGCCACTTCCGCCGCCTCGGAGCAGGCATCGAGGCGCTCGCCGTATGGCCCTACGCCGTTCCCGGTACGGTGCTTGCCATCGCGCTCCTCATCGCCTTCTCTCGCGACCTGCGGTTCATCCTCTTCAACCGGATCGCCTTCGTCCTGGCACTCGCTCACACGCCCTGGATGCTCCTCATTTCCTATGCGGCCAAGTACCTCGCGCTGGGCACCCGGAACAGCTCGGAGGCGCTCGCCCAGATCGATCCCTCGCTCGCGGAGGCGGCTCGCGTCAGTGGCGCAGGTCCGCTTCGGGCCTTCATCGATGCGCCCCTGCCGCTGCTGCGCCCCGCGCTCTTCGCCGCGTTCGTCCTGGCCTTCCTTGCCTGTGCCACGGAGATCACCATGTCCGTTCTCCTCGTCCCGGCGGGCTCCCAGGTGCTGGGCACGCTCCTGTTCGAACTCCAGAGCTATGCGGACCCTGCCGCCGCCGCCGTGCTCGCCTGCGCTTTCGTCTTGCTGGTCCTGCTCGGACAGGCACTCCTCTCGCTCGCACGGCGGCGAGCCCTGGAGGTGCGGTGATGGTCGCCATCGCGCTCGAAGGCCTGTTCAAGTCGTTCGGCGCCACGCCGGTGGTTCGCGGTCTCTCCCTGGAGGTACGCGAGGGAGAACTCGTCTCGCTCCTGGGGCCCTCCGGCTGTGGCAAGACGACGACGCTGCGGATGCTCGCGGGCCTGGAGCACCCGGACTCAGGTGTCATCCGCATTGGGGGTGAGACCGTGGCGGGGCCCGATGTCCTCGTCCCTCCGGAGCGGCGCGGACTGGGCATGGTGTTCCAGAGCTATGCCGTGTGGCCACACCGCTCGGTGGAGGCGAACGTGGCCTATCCGCTCTCGCTCCGCCGCCTCCCGAAGGCAGAGGTCTCCGAGCGCGTGCGAGAGGCCCTGCGCTGGGTGAGGCTCGAGTCGTTCGCCTCGCGGATGCCTCATGAGCTCTCCGGTGGGCAGCTCCAGCGCGTCTCGCTCGCCCGGGCGCTCGTATCCAGCCCGCGCGTGCTCCTGCTCGATGAGCCACTGTCGAACCTCGACGCCGCGCTCCGTGAGGAGCTGCGCGCGGAGATCGCCGCCCTCAGGGCCCGCCTGGGCACGACCATGGTCTTCGTCACGCACGATCAGGCGGAGGCACTCGCGCTCTCGGACCGCATCGCGGTGATGAACCGCGGCGTCATCGAGCAGGTGGACACTCCGGAGCGCTTGTACCGCGAGCCCTCGACTCCGTTCGTCGCGGCCTTTGTGGGCGGCGCCAACGTGTTCACCGGTGAGGCTCGCTCTGGAATGTTCCACTGCGACGGGCGCGACATCCGTTTCCCGCTGCCCGAGGACCTGAGCGCCAGCACCGGTCCCGCGACGCTGGTGGTTCGGCCAGAGGATGTGGAGATTGGCACCGAGGGAGCATCGCTGCCGCTCTCCGCACGGCTCTTCCTCGGGCACGCGGCGGAGTACCGTTTCCCCGTGGGCGACACGCTCTTGCGCGTCATCGGTCCCCCCATCGAGGCCCGAGCGGGCCAATTGCTCCAGGTCCGCATCCGGAAGGCGAAGCTGTTTCCCGCTCCTGTTGCAGCCCCAAGTGGGTGAACGAACGCATGCAGTTTCTGCCAGTGCGGGTTAAATCCCCGGCTGCGTTGCACACACGTGGTGGCACATCTGTCCTCGGGCGCTCCGCGCGCCCTCTTCAGGGAACCTCATGTCGAACCTCCTCGAAAACCTCTTCTCCGCCGCGATCGATCCGCCGGCCCCCGCTCGCATCCCCGAGTTCACCGAGCAGCGCGAGTACCTCATCGACGGCAAACTCCTCACCTGGCAGGGCGATCTGGCCCCCGTGCGCAGCCCCGTCTGCGTGAAGACGGACAAGGGCTTCGAGCAGAAGGTCATCGGCAGCACCCCGTTGCTCACCTCCAAGGAGTCCCTGGCTGCGCTCGATGCGGCGGTGCGCGCGTATGATCTCGGCCGCGGCGCTTGGCCCACCATGCGCGTCGCCGAGCGCATCGAGCACGTGGAGCGTTTCATCTCCCGCATGCAGGAGCAGCGTCAGGCCGTCGTGAACCTCCTCATGTGGGAGATCGGCAAGACGCAGAAGGACGCCGAGAAGGAGTTCGATCGCACCCGCGATTACATCGTCGAGACGCTCTCCGCCCTCAAGGAGCTGGATCGCAACTCCATCCGCTTCGTCCAGGAGCAGGGCATCATGGGCCAGGTTCGGCGCGTGCCGCTCGGCGTGGCCCTGTGCATGGGTCCCTACAACTACCCGCTCAACGAGACGTTCTCCACGCTCTTCCCCGCGCTGCTCATGGGGAACACCGTCGTCTTCAAGCCGGCCAAGTTCGGAGTGCTGCTCATCCGCCCGCTGCTCGAGGCCTTCCGCGACAGCTTCCCTCCCGGCGTCATCAACATCATCTACGGCCGCGGCCGCGAGACGGTGGGCGCCCTCATGGAGAGTGGCAAGGTGGATGTCTTCGCCTTCATCGGCACCAACCAGGGCGCCAGTGAGCTGAAGAAGATGCACCCCAAGCCCCACCGCCTGAAGGCGGTGCTCGGCCTGGATGCGAAGAACCCCGCCATCCTCCTGGAGGACGCGGACCTCGACAACGCCGTGAACGAGTGCGTCACCGGCACCCTGTCCTTCAACGGCCAGCGGTGCACCGCGTTGAAGATCCTCCTGGTGCACAAGAAGATCCTCCAGCCCTTCGTCGAGAAGTTCACCGCCGCCGTCGGCAAGCTCAAGCCCGGCATGCCCTGGGAAGCGGGTGTGTCACTCACTCCGCTCCCCGAGCCGGGCAAGCCCGCGTTCCTCAAGGCGCTCGTGGATGATGCCGTCCAGAAGGGCGCCCAGGTGCTCAACCCGCACGGCGGGGAGATCCTCGGCTCCTTCTTCTATCCGGCCATCGTCTCGCCGGTGAACGAGTCGATGCGCCTCTACCACGAGGAGCAGTTCGGCCCCGTCATCCCCATCCTCCCCTTCGAGGAGGATGAGGAGGCCATCCGCTACGTGGTGAACTCGCAGTTCGGCCAGCAGCTGAGCATCTTCGGCAAGGACTCGGAGCGCATTGGCCGCCTCATCGATGCCTCCGCCAACCAGGTCGGCCGCATCAACCTCAACACCCAGTGCCAGCGCGGGCCCGATACCTTCCCCTTCAATGGGCGCAAGGACTCGGCGGAGGGCACGCTCTCGGTCGGGGATGCGCTGCGCGTGTTCTCCATCCGCACGCTCGTCGCCACGAAGACGACGGCTGAGAACAAGGCCATCGTCCACAACATCCTCACCCAGCGCGAGTCGGCGTTCCTCTCGACGGACTACATCTTCTGAGGGGTCCGCCGACTCACACTCAGTCCCGGTAGCCGGGGTCGTAGCTCATTGCCGGATGGCCCGGCAGGCACATCGCGCCGCTCTCCGTTCTACACCTACCCCTTCGTGGCGCTGAGCCCGCCGCTCGGAGTCTGGACTGCGGGCAAGCTCCTGGGTGGCCAGGGCCGGTTCCTCCCCACGCTCGGAGGCATGGCCGTGGGCCTGGTGGCCGCGCTGGGTCAGAGGAGAGGCGCCAGCGCCAGGACACAGCACACTGGGAGTTTCATGCCGCCAGGTTTTGCGCGCTCCAGGTAAGCAGAGGTGGTTTTTCCATCTGCTGAGAGAGGAAAGTTACGTCGATTTTGCTTGGGTCTTCATGGGCCGAGTTGGTATTGCGCTCCTCACGTGAATTACGCGGTAGGCAGGACTGGCTGATTTCGCCTGGGGTGGCGCATGAATCGAAGCAACGGCAGGGTCGGAAGCCTTCTGGGGGCGGTGGCGTTGCTGGCGGCGGCGGGGTGCGAGGGCTCGGCGGATAGCAGCACGGCAGTTGAGCGCGTTACCACGAGCCAGGCCGTCGTATCCGGTCCGGACTTCGTGGTGTCCTCGGTGACGGGGCCTGCCAGTGCCCAGCCCGGGCAGCAGCTCACGGCTTCGGTGACGGTGTGCAACCAGGGGACGCAAGGGGGCAGCACCGGCGTGGAGGTGTACCTCTCGACGGACACCACCATCACGCCCAATGGGCCCACCGGTCCTTCGCCGGATTCCTACGTGGGCTACATCTCCTCACAGTACTTCAACCCCGGCCAGTGCCAGACGCTGGTGGTGCAGGGCTGGGCGTACGTGCCCGCAGACGGCGCCTACTACCTGGGCGCGGTGGCGGATCCGCAAAACTCCGTGGTGGAGGTGCTGGAGAACAACAATGCCCGGGCAGGCACCCGCCTGGGTATCGGCAACAAGCCGGACTTCATCGTCACGGCGGTGACGGGGCCTGCCAGCTTCGTGTCGAGCAGCCCTGGGCAGCAGCTCACGGCTTCTGTGACGGTGTGCAACCAGGGCACTCAGGGTGGCAGCACCGGCGTTGAGGTGTACCTCTCGGCGGACACCACCATCACCCCTAACGGGCCGATGGGGCCTTCGCCGGACTTCTACCAGGGCTCTGTCTATTCGGCGTACCTCAGCCCGAGCCAGTGTCAGACGCTGACGGTGCAGGGCTCGGGGTACGTGCCCACCGAGGGCGCCTACTACCTGGGAGCGGTGGCGGATCCGCAGAGCTCGGTGGCCGAGCTGCTCGAGGACAACAACATCAAGCTGGGCGGTCGCATCGGCATTGGCAGCAAGCCGGACTTCATCGTCTCGGCGGTGACGGGGCCGGCCAGCGCTCTGCCGGGCCAGCAGCTCACCGCCTCGGTGACGGTGTGCAACCAGGGCACCGTGGGGGGCAGCGCGCCGGTGGAGGTGTACCTCTCGGCGGATGCCACCATCACGCCCAACGGGCCCACGGGGCCTTCGCCGGACAGCTTCCTGGGCAGTGCCGCTCCGCAGTACCTCACCGCGGGGCAGTGCAAGGCGGTGGTGGTGCAGGGCCCGGCGTACGTGCCCGCGGACGGCGCCTACTACCTGGGCGCGGTGGTGGATGGGCAGAACTCGCTGGCGGAGCTCATCGAGGACAACAACACCAAGGCGGGCACCCGCCTGGGCATCGGCAGCAAGCCGGACTTCATCGTCACGGCGGTGACGGGGCCCGCCAGCGCCACGTCCGGGCAGCAGCTCACGGCTTCGGTGACGGTGTGCAACCAGGGGACGCAAGGGGGCAGCACCGGCGTGGAGGTGTACCTCTCGACGGACACCACCATCACGCCCAATGGGCCCACCGGTCCTTCGCCGGATTCCTACGTGGGCTACATCTCCTCCCAGTACTTCAACCCCGGCCAGTGCCAGACGCTGGCGGTGCAGGGCTGGGTGTACGCGCCCGCAGACGGCGCCTACTACCTGGGCGCGGTGGCGGATCCGCAGAGCTCGGTGGCCGAGCTGCTCGAGGACAACAACACCCGGGCAGGCACCCGCCTGGGTATCGGCAACAAGCCGGACTTCATCGTCACGGCGGTGACGGGGCCTGCCAGCTTCGTGTCGAGCAGCCCTGGGCAGCAGCTCACGGCTTCTGTGACGGTGTGCAACCAGGGCACTCAGGGTGGCAGCACCGGCGTTGAGGTGTACCTCTCGGCGGACACCACCATCACCCCCAACGGGCCGATGGGGCCTTCGCCGGATTTCTACCAGGGCTCTGTCTATTCGGCGTACCTCAACCCGAGCCAGTGTCAGACGCTGACGGTGCAGGGCTCGGGGTACGTGCCCACCGAGGGTGCCTACTACCTGGGAGCGGTGGCGGATCCGCAGAGCTCGGTGGCCGAGCTGCTCGAGGACAACAACATCAAGCTGGGCGGTCGCATCGGCATTGGCAGCAAGCCGGACTTCATCGTCTCGGCGGTGTCGAGCGCGAGCACCGTGAAGCAGGGCCAGTCGCTCACGGCCTCGGTGACGGTGTGCAACCAGGGCACGCAGGCTGGGAGCACGGTGGTGGAGGTCTACCTGTCGGCGGACACCACCCTCACTCCGAACGGCCCCATGGGCCCCTCGCCGGATGCCTTCCTGGGCTACACCTTCACGGCGACGCTGAGCGCGGGCCAGTGCCAGGTGCTGTCATTGGTGGGCCCGGCGTACGTGCCCAACACGGGTGCGTACTACGTGGGGGCGGTGGTGGATCCGCAGAACGGCATGGTCGAGCTGTTCGAGGACAACAACGCCAAGGCGGGCACGCTCGTCACCGTCACTCCCTGAGACGAGCGCAGCCAGGGGGGGCCGTCGTGCGACCGATGACCCGATTTCCGCACTCCTGGCCTATGCGCGTCTCGATGCCCCGGTGGACGCCTGCTGGTTCTGGACGAAGTCCGTGATCGTGGTGTGGAAGGGAGTAGTCGACCGCCCGATCAGCCGGGCAAGCGTGCCGCCGTCATCAAACAGCGCTCCCTTCGCAACGCCCGCATCGGTGTCCGACAGAATCCTCGCCGCCATCGCCGGCAGGCCAGCGTCCAAGAGCGTCGATTGAAACGCTTCCTGCGTCAAATCCTCGTAGGCCATCGGCCGGCCAGACGCCTTGGCAACCACGGCGGCGAGCTCGGTCAATGTGAAGGATGCGTCGCCCGCGAGTTCATAGACGCGACCCGCGTGGTCGCTGCCGGTCAAAACGGTTGCCGCGGCCCTGGCATAGTCGACACGCGCTTCAGTGGGCGGATCGTAGCCATGCAGCGATCAAGAGAGCTCGCCTCGCATACGACGATGGAACCGAGCAGTTGCCTGAATCTGGATCAGATCGCCGCCCGGGGCAACACTCTGGTCGAGCACAGCCCCGCACAGCCGAACTCAAATGAGGATGGCGTGTGGATCCGACTTTGTCTCCTTGTCCCGAAGCACGAGGGACAGACGGATGACTCGCTCTTCCTCTATGACCTCGACAGGGATGGCCATCAGGAGCTGCTCGCCCTGGCGGGAGACATCATCTGCCTTGACGCGCCAATCGGATACTATTATGGTATCTGAATGGCGTCGGTGAACACCCAGTTCTCCATTGCGGTCCACCTGATGGCGGGAATCGCCCATCGGGAGGCGATCGTCACGTCCGAGGCTCTGGCTGGGAGCGTGAACACCCATGCGGCCTTCGTGAAACGCATCCTGGCGAAGCTCTCGAAGGCGTCGCTGATCCATGCCGTGAGCGGGAAGTCGGGCGGTTGTGAGCTCGCCAGGAAGGCCTCGGACATAAGTCTGCTCGACATCTATCGCGCGGTCGAAGCGCCCAGGGCCTTCGCCATTCACGACTATCCCGCGGTGGGCGGCTGCAAGGTGAGCGCCAACATCAAGCCGGTCATGGGCGAGATCCTGACCAGGGCGCAGAGGGCGTTCGAGCAAGACCTGGCGAAGACGACCATCTCCGACGTGGTGAGAAAGATCAGGGCCGAGTAGGCGCCCTCTTTTTTTTGCCCTATTCAGTTACTAATATCGTATCCAAAAGGAAGATGAGCAACATGAGCAAGGTCCTTGTCACGGGCGCGAGCGGCCATATCGGTCGGCTGACGCTGGAGAAGCTGCTTGATAGAAGGCCGGCGAGTGAACTGCTCGGCCTTGTGCGCGATCCGGCCAAGGCGCGGGAGCTCGCCGCGCGCGGCATCGAACTGCGCCAGGGCGACTATCTCGACAAGGCGTCGCTGCTGCGGGCCTTCGAGGGCGTCGACAGACTGATGCTCACTTCCACCCATGCCTTCACCGATCGCAAGACCGCGCATGCCAACGCCATCGACGCGGCGGCCGAGGCCGGCATCGGGCATATCGTCTACATGCCCATCATCCGCAAAGAGGGCTCGGACTTCTCGATGCGGCAGGTGACGGAAGAGGACATCTTCAGCGAGCAGAGGATCGTATCGTCCGGCCTGACCTACACCTTCGTGAAGCATCCGCCCTTCCTGGACACCATGACACCGTTCCTCGGCGTGGCGATGCTCGAGAAGGGCGTTCGCGTTCCTGCCGGTGACGGCAAGACCGGCCCGGCCACCCGCGCGGACTTGGCGGAGGCGCATGCGGCCGTCCTCACCGGCAGCGGGCATGAGAACAAGTCCTATGTATTGACCGGCAGCCCCGCCGTCTCGTTCTCCGACATCGCCGCCATCCTCTCCCAGATGACCGGCGAGACGGTCCCTTACGTCGCGGTTTCGGATCAGGACTACGTCGACGCCCGCATTGCCGAGGGCTTGCCTGAATTCGTGGCCAGGTTCCTCCTGGGCTGGGTGCAGGGCATGAACCGCGGGGAGTGGGACCAGCAGACGGGCGATCTGGAGGCGCTCCTCGGCCGTGCGCCGACGACGACCGAGCAGTATCTTCGCCAAGCACTTTCAGCCATGCGGCGATCGCGTCACGCGCTGGCTCCGTGATCAGGCTTCTCCAATTGAGACGGCCCGCCTGCGCGGTGAGGACCCGGGGCGCTACCTGCTGCACGCTGCGCTCGCCGCCATCGAGACTCCCGGCACCGTCACGCTCCCGTCCAGCTCCGACTGACACCACCGCGCCGTGCTTCAATGCCCGGCGGGCTCATCCACGCCCCGTCCAGATGGGGCGCGGCGAGCTGTTACCCAGGGGCTTCCCTGGTGGTCTCCGCATTCCTGTAGTTGAGTCAGTCCATGCGAAAACTCCTCCTCCTCTGCTTGCCGCTGTTCGCCTGTGTGACGACGAAGTCCGTCCCGGTCCTGGCTTCTGCCGACTCCAGCGCGTTGCATCAGGTGAAGCGGGTGAAGGTGGCCGAGGGGGTCGAGCTCGAGCTGCTCGACTTCGGAGGCCAGGGACCCGCGCTCGTCTTCCTGTCGGGCCTGGGCAACACGGGCCACGTGTTCGACACCTTCGCGCCGGAGTTCACCGCGGCCCATCACGTCTACGCCGTCACCCGCCGGGGGTTTGGCTCGTCGAACTGGCCCGAGCAGGGCTACGACACCGCCACCCTGGGCGAGGACGTCGTCCGGGTGCTGGAGGGGTTGGGAATCGCGAAGGCGTCATTCGTGGGCCACTCCGCCGCCGGGCCAGAGCTCACCTGGGTGGCAACCCATCACCCGGAGCGCGTGGAGAAGGTGGTCTACCTGGACGTGAGGACCGACGGTGACCTGCTGGCGGAGTTCCTTTCGGTCCTGCCCATGCCTCCTCCGAGCGAGCCCGCTCCCGAGGACGTGGCCTCACGCGCCGCGCTCGCCGCCGCGCTCGCGCGTGACGTCGGAGGAGCGTTCCCCGCGCACGAGATCGACGAGGCGAACGAGTTCGATCCGAAGACCGGGCACTACCTGCGCGACCGCAAGTGGCCGCACGCGGAGGAGCGGGTGATGAAGGGTTTCTCGAAGGTGGACTTCGCGGCCGTGACGGCGGCCGTGCTCTTCCTCTACGTGGATCAGCCTCGGTCCGGGCGGGCGGAGGACCTCCCAGGCTTCTCCCAAATGGACCTTCCCGTGCAGGAGAAGTTGAGGACCCTGAGCGCCAGGGCGCTCCA
Source organism: Hyalangium versicolor (assembly GCF_020103695.1). Classification (GTDB taxonomy): domain Bacteria; phylum Myxococcota; class Myxococcia; order Myxococcales; family Myxococcaceae; genus Hyalangium; species Hyalangium versicolor. The sequence goes on along the minus strand of NZ_JAHXBF010000002.1, from coordinate 36,297 downwards.
GCGGGACGCCGAAATGCTGAGCGTGATGAGCATGCCGAACTGGAAGGGCATCAAGCTCGAGCACGCGCGGCACTACGTCTGGCTCACCAACCATGACGAGGTGCTGCGCGAGATGAAGACCTTCCTCGAGACATTTTGAAAGGGCGGCGAAGGCGCGCTGGATGAGCGCATCTCCTGTTTCCACACTTCGAGCAAGCGAACACGTCCAGCGCATTCCGTCCTGCGTAGCAGCCTGGCGAGAGTCCAATCGTGGTGTGCGCTCCTTCTTCGGCTCCTCCCTCGTCGCGGCAAAGGACGGGCTCTCTTCCTCCGGCTCCGGCCTCGCCCCTAGCAGCCGCTCCACCTGGCCTTGCGTGGGCGGCGGCAACGGCTCGAAGCGCACGCCGCCCTCCTGCGGCACAAAGACGCCATCCGGCACCAGCGAGTGGAAGTGCGGAGTCACCTGCAAGGCGGTCAGGGTACGGGCATGACAGTGGCCAGCACCCGCCGGTGTTGAGGTCCGTCGAGGTTGCCAAAGAGCTGCGAGGAGTCAGGAGGGAGTTGGGACTTCGCGGAGCTGCTCTGCGATGCGCGCGAAGAGCTCTTGCGCGTTACGCTCTGTTTTCACCGAGTAGCTCCTTCCGTTGGCTGGAAAGCCTTGAGAACTCTCCAGTTATCGGCCGGCAGCTCCGCGGTGATCCCTCCCCTTGTGATCGATCCGGGCTGGCGCTTCACCATCGTCGATGAGTGGAGACGGTTCACCGGGCTGGGCTGACATCGCACCGGCCCGAGCCGCTGCGGGTGAGGTCCTCGGCCACGGTGCGCAGGAGGTTGCGGGTGACGGTGGAGCGCTCGTTCTCGGCGGAGGAGCCCTGGGTGAGCCAGGAGGCCACCTTGCCCAGGCTCGAGGCCGTCACCACCTGCAGCCGGACGCTCAAGCGCACCACGAAGGTGTCACCGGACTCCGGAGGCTGCTCCAGCGTCCAGGCGGTGCGCTCCAACTCCAGCGCCGTGGCTCCCGAGAGCAGGGGACGGCCGTCCAGCAGGTAGGTGCCTTGTGTGTACGAGAGCACCTGCGTGAGCCGGGCCGAGTCCACCTGATCGTCGAACCACAGCTTGCGGCGGCGCAGCAGCGTCAGCTCCACCTCGAGCTTCCCCGCCAGCCCCAGCCGCAGCAGCCGATCCAACTCCGAGGTGAGGAAGGCGTGCGCCTCGGGACGCACCACCACGCGCCGCCCGCTGAGGGTGGCGGTGCACTGCGCCCGAGCCTCCTCCGCCCCGGCTTCAGGCGCGAGCAGCCCCGCCACGGCGAGCAGCGCCGCGCAGAGTCCTCGTGCCTGGGCTCCGTGCTGGCTCATGCGCATCAGAAGGGCCGGGTGAAGAGCAGCCGGGCCTCGGGGACCCAGGAGGCGCGTTCGTCCGCGCGCCAGGCCGCGGTGAACTGCACCTCGTCTCCGAAGTGCAGGCTGGCGCCCAGCCCCAGCTTCGCGTCCGTCCAGCCTTCCTCCTGCCGCACCGAGCCCACGTCCACGAAGGCTCCAACCCCTTCCCACCGGTATTCGGCGCTGGCGAGCACCGAGGCGTCCCCACGGAACTCCTTTAAGCCGTAGCCTCGCAGCGCGCTCCACCCTCCCAGGCCCTCGAGCTTCTGCAACGGCAGATCCTCTCCGCCCGCGGCGCGCACGCGCACGCGCAGCGAGTCGTCATGCCCCGTGGGCACGTAGAGGACGGAGTCTCCGACCAGCTTCCAGAAGCGCGTGCCCTCGTCGCCGCCGAAGGAGGGGTTGCCCACCTCCAGTGTCACGAAGCCGCGCAGCGCGGGGCGGTTCGGCCACTCATCCTCGTGGGGGAGCAGCGGGAGTTCCGGGCTCCGGAAGAGCGAGCCCAGCTCCTGGCGGTGCGTGTCGTCGCTGGCGTACTCGAGCCGGCCGATGACGGAGCCGAAGCGCGCCTCTGTCACCGGTGCGTTGGGGAAGGCAGGCGAGTCCCGCCGGAAGAGGGACAGCGGCGGCGAGAGGCTCACCAGCGAGGCATAGGAGTCCCGGCGGTACTCGCCTCCCAGCAGCCAGTGGCTCCCGAGCCGCCACGTCGCGAAGGCCGCGGCGCCCTTGCGGCGGAAGTAATCCGCGTCCGGCCGGTTCAGCAGCGCCGAGTAGATGAACGAGTCGATCGCGCCCATTCGCCATCGATCCAACGTGTCGGTGAAGTCGTGCACCTGGCCGCCCAGCTCCGCCAGCCCCAGCGAGGGCACTCGGGTCTTGGCTCCCAGCAGCCAGTTGAGGCGGCGCTGACGGCGCGTCTGCTCGGGATCGTCCGGGATGCGCTGGCCTCCCAGACGCCACGGGAGGAAGAACGCCGCCTCCAGCGTCAGGTGTGCCCGGTCTCGCGGATCCCACACGCGGAGCGCCCCTTCGAGCCCGGGAGCCAGCCCCGTCACCTGCGTGTGCACCGGCAGCAGGTCCAGGTCGAAGTCCGGCCGACGAGCGCGCACGCTCACCAGGACGCGGCGGCCCCGCGTCACCAGGCCCGGAGCCCCCGTGCCACCCTCCACCGTGGTCCACCAGTCGAAGACATCCGAGTCGAAGAGGTGGATGTGCTCGCGGCGCCGTTCGCGCCGGGTCTCCTTGCGCTCCTCGCGGACGGTGCGGTAGCGGCGGGTGCCCTCCTCGGATTTCTCCTCCACGAGCCGGACGTCCTCCGGGTGGCGCTCCACGCCCTGGACCTGGAGGAAGGGCAGCGTCTTCTCCAGGCGGTCCACCGCGCGGGAGGCGTCGCTGCGCAGGAAGATGTCTCCGGGCTGGATGCCCAGCGCCTCGCGGACGCGCGGCACCATGTCCGGGTCCACGCCCTCCACGTCCACGCCTTCGATGTGGCCTTCGTCTACCTCGACCTCCAGCCTGCCGTCGGGGTGCAGGGTGGCCGCGAAGCCGGCCAGGAGGTAGCCGTCGTCCAGGAGCTGCGTGAGCGCGCGCTCCAGGGCCGCCGTGAGGCCTCCCGCGACGATGCCGGGCTGGAACTCGTCTCGCTCATCGAGCCGGGCGAGCCACTCTCGGGGCGGCTGCGAAGGCGGACAGACGGGAGGCGCAGGGGAGACGGTGACCGTGACGCTCTGGTCGTTGATGCGCAGCACCACCTCGTCATCTTCGGTGTCCTTCCGGTGTTCGCGCCTGCGCGGGGACTCCCAGGCGGCGCGGGGGAACATGCCCTCGCGCAGCTCCCGGGGCGTGAGATCCTGCAGCCCCTGGAACGTGATGGAGGCGACGAAGGGGTGCTCTTCCAGGAGGACTTCCAGGGTGGGCGCCGCGCCCTCCTCGAGCCGCAGAGTGGGAGTGATGCTCGCGAAGAGCTTCGTGCGTGCGAGGCGGCGCAGGGCTCGGGTGGCCTGATCGACCGTGAGAGTGCCTGTCTCGGTGAGCCCGCTCAGCGTTCGGACCTGATCGACCGTGAGGCGCTGGAATCCCTTCCATTCGATCCCCGACAGCGTCTGAAGCTGCCCGTCGATGCGGAGCTGGAGCGCGCCAGGCTGCGCATCGGATGTGTCATCGACATCCGCGCACTCCTCACTCTGGGTCGAGAGCGGGAGCCCCGCGGCGGGCGCTGGAGCCACTTGGGGGCTCGCATCAGGGGAGGCGGCCTGGGCGGCCACCGCGAGCGGGAGGACACACGAGAGAAGGAGTGCGAAGCGGTTCATGCCCGGTCTGGAGAGCACGCGCCGTTCCAGGCGGTGCCGCGCTGTAAGTGCCTGGAAGGACAAGGAGTGAGTCCGCGAAGGGATGTCATTTCCACATCCGGATGTCACGGCCCGATGTGAGAGTGACATCGCCCTCATTGCACCGGGAGGCCGAGTGCCTTGATGCGGCGGTAGAGGTTGCCTCGGTCCATGTGCAGCAGGCGGGCGGCTCCGGCGATGCTGCCACCTTCTTCCAGCGCGGCACGGATGAGGTCTCGCTCGAAGTCTTCCACGTGCTCGCGGTAGCCCTTCTCTCCGAAGGCCAGGCGGCGGGAGCCCTGGGCTTGAGGCGCGGGGCCCTCGAGGAACTCGGAGGTGAGGATGAGCGGGCCGGTGCCGCGCAGGAGGTTGAGGCGCTCGATGTAGTTGCGCAGCTCGCGGACGTTGCCGGGCCAGCGGTAGGCGTGCAGGGCCATTTCGGCGCCTGGGGCGAGCTCCAGCGGGACGTGGGGACCGGCGATCTCGGCGGCGAAGGCTCGTGCGAGAGGGAGGAGATCCTCGGGGCGCTCGCGCAGGGGTGGTACCGCGAGCGGCATGACGTTGAGGCGGAAGAAGAGATCCTGGCGGAAGCGGCCTTCCTTCACGGCTCGGGGGAGATCTTGGTGCGTGGCCGCGAGGATTCGGACGTCCACGGAGATGGGGGCCGTTCCGCCCAGGCGCTCCACCTCCTTGGTTTCGAGGGCGCGCAGCAGCTTCGCCTGAAGCTCCAGCGGCATGTCCCCCATCTCGTCGAGGAAGAGGGTGCCGGCCTGGGCCAGCTCGAAGCGTCCGGGGCGGCGGGAGGTGGCTCCGGAGAAGGCACCCTTTTCGTGGCCGAAGAGTTCGCTCTCCAGCAGGGTGGCGGGGATGGCAGCGCAGTTGATGGCCACGAAGCGGCCCTTGCGTCCGGAGGCGAGGTGGAGTGCGCGGGCGACGCGCTCCTTGCCGGTGCCTGTCTCGCCGGTGATGAGGACGGCGGCGTCACTGGGGCCTACGCGGGCGATGAGGCGGCGGAGGTTCTCCATCGCGGGGCTCTCGCCGACGAGGTGTCCGGGGCGGGCGAGCTCCTCGAGCAGGCGCTGGCGTTCTTCCCGGAGCGAGTCGAGCGCGAGCGCATTGCGCAGGGCGGTGAGGAGGCGCTCGGGGGAAGGGGGCTTCTCCACGAAGTCGGTGGCGCCGAGCTTGAGGGCCTGGACTGCCTCGGCGGGGGAGGCCTCACCGGAGAGCACCACCACGGGAGCGGGCAGGGGGCGCGGCAGGCGTGCGAGCCATTCCAGTCCCGTCTCGCCGGGCATGCGCAGGTCCAGGAGCACGAGATCGGGCGGGCCCTCGGGCGCATCGAGGAGGCGCGCGGCCTCGGCGGCGGAGCGAGCCTCAAGGGGCTGGAAGCCCTCGTCCGAGAGCAAGCCACGCAGACCCTTGAGGACGCCAGGGTCGTCATCGACAAGGAGGATGCGAGGTCCGGGCTTCATGGAGTGGGTGGTGCCGACAGGAGCGTCACGATGGCCTGATTTCTACCAGGGACCCAGGCCATCTTTCTCCCGGCGAAGGATTCGCCCATCCACGCTGATGGCATAGGTGGCTCCGGCATCGAGCAGTCGAGTGGACTGCCCACAGTTCTCCGGCTTGTAATCGATCCTGACGAAGATGACCTCGCCTTGGCGAAGGGCCCGATATCTGTGTGAAGCCTGCTTGCTCTCACATGGGAGCCCTGCGGGATCGGGCTCGAGAAAATCATCTGCCGCGATGCGGATCGCCTGCAGCGTGTTGCCGTCCAGGTCTGTATCCAGCGCGAGGTCGTAGTTGAAGACAGGGAGCTGGATGCTCGGATCCTGGTACTCGGGTGGAGACGTTTTGCTGAGCGGCACTTCAATGACTCCAGGTTGCTGAGAGGTGCATGCCAGCAGGGCGAGTACATGCACGAACAGGGAGGCACGCAATGGTTTCATCCCGTGCTTGGGGCGTAGGACCCGCGTCATGAGGTGGGCAGCTCCAGAGGGAGATCCACGAATGCCAGTGTACCCCCACCGGGAGCGGGTTCGAGGCGCAAGGTGCCGCCGTGCTCGTGGGCGATCTTCTGCGCGATGGGCAGCCCCAGCCCGCTGCCTCCCGGCTTCGTGCTGAACAGGCCTCGGGTGAGCGCGGCACCCTCCAGCACGGTGGAGATGCCTGTACCTTCATCTCGGATGATGACGCGCAGCGCGGATGGCCGGGGTTCCACCGCGATGCGGACCGGTGCCGCCCCTGGTGCCGAGGCCTCCGTCGCATTCTTCACCAGGTTGCCGAACATCCGTCGCAGCCCATCCGGATCCGCCTGCAGCGTGATCTCCTCTCCCGATGTCAGCTCCACCGGGACAGGTGAGGTGCCCTGGTAGAGCGAGCACACCTCGGCGAGCAGGGCTCGCAATGTTACCGGTTGGAAGCGCGGCGCGGGCAAGCGCGCGAAGGCGGAGAAGCTCTGCGTCATCCGCATGAGCAACTCCACCTCCTCCTGGAGCAGCGCCACCGCCTCGGAGATCCGCGCCGGATCCGGAGGTGATGCCGTGTCCGTCCGAGAGAGCCGCGCCAGTGACAGCTTCATCGCCGTGAGCGGGTTCTTCAGCTCGTGGGCCAGCGCTCGCGCGATCTCCTGCCAGGCGGCGATCTGCTCCGCGGCCTTGAGGCGCTCCCGCTGCGCGAGCAGCTCCTCGCCCATCCGGTTGAACCCCGTGAAGAGGAACTCGAACTCGTCGCGCGGGGCCTCAGGAGCGGGCAGCCGCACGGAGAGATCCCCTCGCGCGTACGTCGCCATGCCCTGCGTGAGCGTGGTGACGGGCCGGGAGAGCGCACGGCCCAACAGCACCGCTGCCAGAGCCAGCACTGCCGCGGAGATCAGCACCAGCGCTGTGATGAACAGCGGCACCCGGAGCACGAGTGCCCCACGGGCCAGCTCCGCCTGCGCCAGGTTGAGCCGCGCCTCGTCCAGCGGAGCCTGTGAGATGCCTCGTCGCTCCAGCTCCGAGGACACGTCATCGAGCACATGCTCCACCGGCGCGACGGACACGGAGAGGAGCCGCTCCAATGCTCTCTGCGCCAGCAGCCCCATGAGCACCAGCGGGACAAGCCCCGCCGCCATCATCACGGCCAGCAGCCGACGGCGGAAGCGATGGGGAGGCGCTGCAAGCGTCAAAGGAGCCATTCAGGACACGTGGTACCACCATCAGGACGTCCACGAGGCCTGTGCTATCAAAGCCTGGATTCCTGGAAAGCTGATGGGGCGCCCGAGGCACATGGGGGATCGCCGCGAGGCCTGATAGCCTTGGCGCGGATGGCTCGTCTTGTCGCTCCGTCCCAGAGCTGGCTGTTCGGCCGCGGAGTGGATCTCACGGTCTTCGCCGGCGCCGCGCTCGTGTCCGTGGCGCTGGTGCTCGCGGCGCCGTGGCTCGGTGCGGTGGGGGATACACCCCTGTGGGCCTGGGTGCTGCTCGTCGTCTGCGTCGATGTGGCCCACGTCTGGTCCACCGTGTTCCGCACCTATCTCGACGCCGAGGAACTGCGCCGGCGGCCCGCCCTCTACGTCACCGCGCCGCTCGTCGCCTATGTGCTCGGCGTTCTGGCCTACCTGGGCTCTGCGGGCCTGTTCTGGCGGCTCTTCGCCTACGTGGCCCTCTTCCACTTCGTGCGCCAGCAGTACGGCTGGGTGGCCCTCTACGATCGCAAGGCTCGCGTCCCAGATTTCGAGCGCCGCCTGGATGCCGCCGCCATCTACGCCGCCACGCTCGGCCCCGTCATCTGGTGGCACGCCCACCTCCCGCGCGCTTTCTGGTGGTTCGTCGAGAACGACTTCCTCTCCGGGCTTCCCTCCTGGGTGGGGACCGTGGCGCTCGTCCTCCATGGGCTTGTGCTCGTGGCCTGGGGGGGCTTCCAGGTGGCCCGCGTGGTGCGCGGCGAGGGGCTCCAGGTGGGCAAGGTGCTGCTCGTGCTCGCCACGTGGGTGACGTGGTTCGGAGGCATCGTCCTGGCCCAGGATGACTTCACCTTCACCGTGATGAACGTCGTCCTCCACGGCGTGCCCTACTTCGCGCTCCTGTTCCGCTATGCGCGCGGGCGGCTCGCCGAGGGCGGGTACGGGCCCTTCGCCCTGCTCGTGCGAGCGGGACTCCCAGCCTTCCTCCTGTTCCTCGCGGCACTGGCCTTGGGCGAGGAGCTGCTCTGGGATCGGCTCGTCTGGCACGACCGGCCGCTGCTCTTCGGTGAGAGCGGCCTCTCCCTGCCCTCGGATCTGCTGGCGCTGGTGGTGCCTCTGCTCGCGCTGCCCCAGGCCACGCACTACGTACTGGATGCATTCGTCTGGAAGCCGAGCCGGGACCCGGCATTGCTTGCCCGGCTGGGTTGGGCCCGCGGGGCTCGGGAAGGTTCGCCACGTGGCACCGTGGAGCATTCTCCGGTAGCCAGGGCGCGCCTGGCTGAGTAACTGAAGAGTCGCCTATGCCGCGACTCCTGCTCGTCTCCAATCGTCTCCCAGTCACCGTCAAGGCCGAGAAGGACCAGGTCTCCGTCGTGCGCAGCCCCGGAGGGCTGGCCACGGGCTTGAGCCGCCCCCATGAGCGCTCGAGCGGCGTGTGGATCGGCTGGCCCGGGGATGTCTCGCGTCTGTCCGCTGCGCAACGCACCCGGGTGGAGTCCCAACTCTCCGAGCTGCGACTCGTGCCGCTGCACCTCAGCCCCAGCGAGGTCAGCCGCTACTACGAGGGCTACTCCAACCGCGTTCTCTGGCCCTTGTTCCACTACCTGCCGGACCGAGTCCCTCGTCAGGACCGGGACTGGGAGGCCTATGCCAAGGTCAACGAGCGCTTCGCGGACCTGGTCGCCCGTCACTATCAGCCAGGCGACACCATCTGGGTGCATGACTACCAGTTGATGCTCGTCCCGGGCCTGCTGCGCCAGCGCCTGCCCGAGGCACGCATTGGTTACTTCCTCCACATTCCCTTCCCGTCGAGCGAGCTCTTCCGCAGCTTGCCGCACCGCGCGGAGCTGTTGCGCGGACTGCTCGGCGCGGACCTCGTGGGCTTCCACACGCCCAGCTACGTGCACCACTTCTCCAGCACGCTCCTGCGCCTGCTCGGGCTGGAGACGGACATCGATCACGTCACCTACGAGGGGCGCAGCGTGCGGCTGGGTGCGTTCCCCATGGGCATCGACACGGCCTCCTTCGAGAGCCTGGCGCACGATGCGGGAGTGCTCGAGGAGGTGCGCATCACCCGGGAGCGCAGCGCGGGCCAGCGGCTGCTGGTGGGCATCGATCGCCTGGACTACACCAAGGGCATTCCCCGGAGGCTGCTGGCCGTGCAGCGCCTGTTGGAGCGCGAGCCGACCCTGCGCGGCCGCCTGCGCTTCATCCAGGTCGCCGTGCCCAGCCGCACCGCCGTGGAGGACTACGCCGCCTATCGCGACAAGGTGGATGAGCTGGTGGGCCGAATCAACGGCCTGTACGGCTCCGTCCACAATGTCCCCGTCCACTACCTCTATCGCTCGTTCAATGAGCGGCAGCTCGTGGGGCTCTACCGCGCGGCGGATGTCATGCTCGTCACCCCTATTCGGGATGGCATGAACCTGGTGGCCAAGGAGTTCTGCGCCGCACGGCCGGATGAAGACGGGGTGCTCATCCTCAGCGAGTTCGCCGGCGCCGCCACCGAGCTGCGCGAGGCCGTCATCGTCAACCCGTACGACGTGGAGGCCATGGCGGACACCATCCACCGCGCGCTGGAGATGCCGGTGGAGGAGCGCCGCAAGCGGATGCAGGCACTGCGCGCCCAGGTGAAGTCCCGCGATGTGCACTGGTGGGTCAGCCACTTCCTGGACACGCTCCAGTCCGTGCCCACGCCCACCGTCCGCTCCGTTCCCGGCGCGGCGGAGGCGATCGCCCGGTTGAAGGAGTCTCCCCGGCGTGTCCTGCTGCTGGACTACGACGGGACGCTCGTGGGGTACACGGCTCGGCCGGAGCAGGCCGTTCCGGATCCCGAGTTGAAGAAGCTCCTGGCGCGGCTGGCCGCCTTGCCGGACACCTCCGTGCACATCGTCAGTGGCCGGTTCCGCGAGAAGCTCGAGGAGTGGTTGGGCGATCTCCCGGTGGGGCTCCACGCCGAGCACGGCCTGTGGTCCCGTTCGGGGCCTGGAGCGCCGTGGCGGATGCTGGAGGGCGTCTCTCCCGAGTGGAAGGAGAGAGCGCGCCCGCTGCTAGACACGTTCAGCTCGCACGTGCCGGGCTCGTTCGTGGAGGAGAAGACTGCGTCGCTCGCGTGGCACTACCGGCAGGCGGATGCGGGCTATGGCTCGTGGCAGGCACGCGAGCTGCGCCTCAAGCTGTGCGATGTGCTGGCCGACAGCCCGCTGGAGGTGCTGCCCGGGGACAAGGTGGTGGAGGTGCGCCCGCGAGGCGTCCAGAAGGGGCGCGTGGTGGCTCAGGCCCTGGAAGGCGTGGCACCCGGAACGCTCGTCGCCGCCTTCGGAGATGACCGCACCGATGAGGACCTGTTCGCCGCGCTGCCCGAGGGCAGTCTCTCCGTGCACGCGGGCGGCAAAACCTCTCGCGCCACGCACCGGGTGAATGGCTCGGTCGAGGTGCGCAAGGTGCTCGCTGCACTACTCGAGGCGTGAGGGAGAACCACGAGCAAGGGTTTGGATCACCCAAAGACATGGTTCGATATTGGCTCCGCTTCGATGGGCGAAGCGTGAGCGGAAGGTGGCTTGAATGGGGGGATCATCGGGTAGTAGGGTCGACGGTTCGTGCTGCTAAACACTGTGAAAGAACATCAGGCCGCACAGCAACCATCCGGGGAGATGTGCCGATGGGTGTTGATTGTTGCTGTGTCCGTGTTGGGGTGTGCAACCGCACCAGAGCCAATCCAGGAGTCGCGTTACGGCTTGAAAGACGACGGTGCCGTTTGGGTACGCGGGCCTTGGGAAGCGATCCAACCATCCGCGGATGTGGATGAAGTGATCGATCAGCTCTGTCCAGCTGTCACGCAGCTTCCGCGCGCGACAGCTCGAAATTACGGCCAAGAGTATTGCGGTCTTCTCTATCTGATGTCAGATGGGAAGTACTACGCAAGCCACGCTTCTCCATTCGGAAGATCGCTCTCGTTGGGCTCATTGCACAAGCAATACTGCCGCGTGCCTATCGAGGTGCGAGATGACCGAGGCTCACCCGGCCCCAACGACATTCTTGCGGACTTCCATCTTCATCCGTGGAATGGCTCGCCGCTGTCGCCCGACGATCTACTCTCCAAGAATCAGCGTTTCTCGATTCGCATCCAATTTGATGCAGGATGTCGCGTGCTGAAGTACGTTCCCTTTCAAGAAGAGGCTCGGCCTGGCGAGATCTATGAACGCCAGGCAAAGACATGGCACCTCGTGGGGATCGTCAAGCCCGAAGACAAGGCAACCGGCAAGGTGACGGGGGTGAAGCCATGATTCAACAGCCCGTGCGAGCATGGTTTCTTCTTTTGCCTGTGTTGACCTCATGTGCACTCTTGAAGAAGCCCCCTCGTCCTGTTTACGCGCCCGAAGAGGAGGCAGCGAAGGTCGAGTTTCCTCTTGCAGCTTCTGAAGATGCTGTCGCCCTGGATGGTGTCACCCTCCGCGCGATCAACCTGGCGCTCGAGGATTTTCTGCCGTGGGATCGCGAGCCTCCTCGAGGGACGCCTCCAGGTGATGTCTGTTTCTATCAGCGCGATTCCTATGACTTCATGGCCTGGCGCGGGAAGGAAGGTGTGGTGTTCGTCAGCATCTATCTGAGACCGGAAACATGCGACCATAGCCCCTCGCCATTGCTGGACGTCGGCGCGCGCTACGCAATCGACACTCAGGGATGGCGCATCCTCGCCGGTCAACGGTAGCGACGGCGCTACGCTCAGCCAAGCTTGTAGCGTTTGAGCTTCTCGTAGAGCGTCCGCAGGCCGATGCCCAGGCGCTCGGCGGCCTCGCGGCGGTTGCCGCCGACGCTGTCCAGTGCCTGGACGATGGCCCTTCGCTCCAGATCCTCGAGCGTCAGTCCGTCGACCGAGGGCGCGGGCTCGGAGGAGGCTGGCGCGGGCGCTCGTCCTGGCTCCATCAGCAGGTGCCGGGGCTCCAGCGTCTCTCCATCGGACAGGATGGCCGCGCGCTCCAGCACGTTCGCCAGCTCGCGGATGTTCCCCGTCCACCGTCCCGCGAGCAGCGCCCGCCTGGCCGCCTCCGACAGCTTCAGCACCGGACGCTTGAGCTCGTGACAGGCCCTCGCCAGCAGCACATCGGCCAGCGGGAGGATGTCTGCGGGCCTGTCCCTCAGCGCGGGCAGCTGCACCGGGAACACCGAAAGCCGGTGGTAGAGGTCCTCGCGGAACGTGCCTGAGGAGATCTGCCCTCGCAGATCGCGGTGCGTCGCCGCGATCCACCGCACGTCCACCTCCAACGTCCGTGTTCCGCCCACGCGCTCGAAGGCGCGCTCCTGCAGCACTCGCAGCAGCCGGGCCTGGAGCGCGGGCTTGAGCTCGCCCACCTCGTCCAGGAAGAACGTGCCGCCGTCCGCCAGCTCGATGCGCCCGCGCTTGCGCTCCGTGGCTCCCGTGAAAGCGCCCTTCTCGTGGCCGAAGAGCTCGCTCTCCAGCAGGTTCTCCGACAGGGTGGCGCAGTTGATGGCCACGAAGGGCCCCTTGGCACGATCGCTCATGCGATGGATGGCCCGCGCCGCCACCTCCTTGCCCGTGCCGCTCTCGCCCAGCAGCAGCACCGTGGCGTGCGTGCGTGACACCTTCTTCAGCGCCTCCACCACCGGCAGCATCGCTGGATCGCCGTAGCTCAGCACCGGCTCGTCTGCGGCGGCCCGCACCGCCTCTGCCTGGTCCTTCAGCTTGCGCCGCTCCAGTGCCCGCGTCGCCAGCATCCGCAGCTCCGCGGGCCCGCTCACCGGCTTCTGGATGAAGTCGAACGCCCCCAACTTCATCGCCTGGACCGCCAGCTCCACGTTGCCGTGCGCCGTCAGGACGATGAACTCCACTTCGGGCTGCTCGGCCTGCACCTTCTGCAGCAGCTGCATCCCGTCCATCCCCGGCATGCGCAGGTCCGTCAGCACCAGATCGAAGCTCTTGGCCCGCAGCCGGGCCAACGCCTGTTCGCCGCTGCCCGCCTCTTCGATCTGATGCCCGTCGAGCTCGAGGCTCTCGGCCAGGAAGCTGCGGACCCCCTCTTCATCATCCACCACCAGGATTCGACCCATGACTCGTACCTCTCGCCCGGCTCACGCGCTCAGGCCGACAGGGGAATGCGCACTCGGAACAAGGCCCCACCCGCGGGGTGGTTGCTGGCCTGGATGCTGCCGCCGTGAAGCTCTACCACGCGCCGTGCCACCGCCAGGCCCAACCCGTTGCCCAGCGGGCGATTCGTGTGGAACGGCTCGAAGATGGTGGCTTCCTGCCCCGGAGGGATGCCCGTACCCACATCCCTCACCTCGTAAAGCAGCGCCTTGTCCTCCGTGGAGATGCGCGCGAACACCTGCGCCCCCTCCGGCGAGGCCTGCACCGCGTTGCGCAGCAGGTTGCTGAGCACCTGCTGCATGCGCGCCGCATCCAGCGACCAGGAGTCCGGCGCCGTGCCCGAGTCCAGCTCGATGCGCCGGGAGTCCACCTCTTCGGCCGCGGCACGGACGATGGCCACCGGATCTGTCTGCTGGCGGTGGATGTCGCCGGTGCGCACGAAGGCCAGCAGGCTCGTGGTGAGATCCTCCATCCGCAGCGCCTCCTTCACCACGCGCTCGGCCTTGATGCGGGAGCGCCCCTCCGGCAGCGCCTCCGCGAGCAATTGAGCGTGCCCCTTGAGCGAGGCCAGCGGGTTGCGCAGCTCGTGCGCCAGCACCGCGGACATCTCTCCCAGCACCGCCAGGTGCCGCTCGCGTGCCAGCCGGTGCTCCTGCGCCTCGCGGTGCTTGAGCCATCGGAATGCGATCCCCGCCGCCAGCATCATGGTCAGCGCCACCACCCCGCTGATGAGCACCGAGCGGCGCGAGCTGGAGACGAGCTCCCGGGCCATGAGGGGCTCGAACTCGAGCACGATGGGCGGAAGTGCTCCTTGCGGCGGGCGCGGAGGGAGCTGGGCCCTGGGCTGGGGATTTCCACGCGGAGGGCCTCGCTGGAAGACGCCGGGCCGCGGCGGCGGTGGGCGCCCATCTTCCCGAGGCGGGGGTTCGTCCTCCGGGGGCGGAGGTTCAGCCTCTGGGGGCGGGGGTTCGGCCTCTGGGGGCGGAGGCTCGGCGGCGGGAGGTGGCTGGCCGGCAGGACGAGGCCGCGGCACGCGCAACTGGAGGCGGATGCGAGACCCCACCTCCGTGAGGCCAATCTCCTGTTCCGCACCCGAGGGAACGAACTCCGCCCGAGCCACGCCGCCCAGCGCCGTGCCCATCTCGGTGCGGATGCCAGGCTCTATCAGGGCGATGTAGCGCAGGCCCTGATCCTGGAGGCTGGAGAACAGCCGGGCCTTGCTTTCCTCCGTGGGCGGATGGCCGAGATCCCTCAGCCCCTGGCGCACCCCGTCGATCAGCAACTGTCCCTGTCCGCGGATGAGGCTCCAGGAGATCTCGTGCACGCGAGAGTGGTTCACCAGCGCTGACAGCACCATGCCGCTGCTGAGGAGGATCGCGGCGAGGAGGATGCCCCAGCGCGACCACCTCATGAGGCGCACGGGATCGCCGACACGCATGTGGGACATCCTAGCATCCTCCGTCGTCATCCCTGGAGAACAGGGCGCCACTGAGGCAGGCAGGCGACTTCATGGCGTGGCGCTCCGCAGGGGCGGCATCCGCCGACGGGCGGGTGCACCTCTCTCCTGGAGCAACTGCCGTTCCAGGGCGGCTTTTGTCCTGAAGCCGTGTCTTTTCCAGGGCTTCCATGGGAGGGAGCGGGCGCAGTGCTTGGGCAGGCGCTGCGGAATCCGCACCCCTCATGCGGGATGCGCACGCTCGCATATAGTCCGGCAGCCATCCCCGGGGGGCATGGCTCCGAGCTGGAAGCATCGATCAGGAGCGCCCATGCAAGCCAAGAGCATTGAAGAGGTGATCTCTCAGCTGGAGGTCATCATCGAGGAGTGCATCTCCAACCGGAGCCGCCTGGGATACTTCGCGGCGCTGTACAACCGGGTGACCCAGTCCGTGCGAGAAGGCATCCGCCAGGGAGAGTTCCTCGACGGGCCTCGGATGGAGCGGTTGGATGTGATGTTCGCCAACCGCTACCTGACCGCCTACAGCCAGTACAAGGCGGGCGAGCTGCCCAGCCGCTCGTGGTTGAAGGCCTTCGAGGCGGCGGGGAACCCGGATCTCGTGGTGCTCCAGCACCTGCTCATCGGGATGAACGCCCACATCAACCTGGATCTGGCCGTTGCGGCGGCGCGGACCTCACCGGGGAATCAGTTGGCGCCGCTCGAGCCCGACTTCAACCGCATCAACACGGTGCTCGCCGCGCTGACGCCGCTGGTCGAGCAGGAGATCGATCAGGAGTCTCCCGTCTTCCGATGGCTGACGAAGATTGCTCCCTCGCTGGAGCTCAAGGCGGTGGGCTTCGCCATGGACGAGGCGCGCGAGGCCGCCTGGCACTTCGCGAACAAGCTGGCGTTCCTTACGGCGGAGCAGCAGGTGTCCGCCATGGCCTCGCGCGACATGGAGGTGGCCATCCTGGGAGATCTCGTCCTGGCCCGGAACCCGCTCTTCCAGTTCATCCACTCGGATGAGAGCACGGATGTCGCGGAGAACATCCGCATCCTGGCGAAGGGCGAGTTCAAGATCGCCGTGCCGACGGAGGCCGTGCCCGTGGCAAAGGTGGGGTGAGGTCCCCGCTGGAACTGCAGGCCTACGTCCTCATCTCCGGGCGGCGCCGCATGAGCATCCACCCGAGTCCCACGAGGAGCAGGGACACGCCGCTGCTGCTCCCCGTGCTGCTGCAGCCTTCCTTCACCTCGTCGGGATCCTTCACGGCGCCGGGATCATCGGTCCCATCCCCCGGTGCGCCGATCCCCGAATCCGAGCGGTCCTTCACGTGGATGACGACCTTCTTCTGGGCCTCCAGGGAGCCGTCGCTGACCTTCACCTCGAGGGAGAAGTCCGTGTCCTGGCTCACCGTGAGCGGGGTGGTGGTGAGCAGGAAGGTGCGCGAGGTTGCTGACTGCTCGCTGACGGTCGCGAAGTCCGGTGCCTGGACGATCGACCACGTCAGCGCTTGCTGCTCGGGGTCCGCGCCCGTGAAGACGATCTGCGTGGTTTCGCCCTCGTTCAGGGTGAGCTCGGTGACATCGGCGCTCAGGGTCGGCAGCTGGTTGGTGGATGGAGTCACCCGCGCGAACGCTCCCAGATCATACGCGCCCGTGCCCCGGGCCACGCCGGCGTAGTCAAAGTCCACCACGCCCCTCAGGTTGACGCCCGCGCCCACGGCCGGAGAGGTGGCCTGGAGGTGGAAGTCCCCATTCGCCGCCGCTGGATTCACGAAGCCCGCCTCGCTCAGCTTGGTGGTGAGCAGGTTGTGGGTCCCGAGCGACTGGACACAGGCCGTGGAGTTACCATTTGCGGCGTAGACGGTGGGGGCGCCCGCTACGATGTTGTTGACGAAGGTGACCACGTCCAGGTTGTTACAGAAGAAGTACAGCCCCTGGTACGTCGAGCTCGCCAGCGTGTTGTTGTCGAAGATGATCTCCGGGATGGATGCGTCCATGTTCGCATCGCTGTTGCGCAGGAACATCGCGCCCCATCTCCCGCCGACGATCACGTTGTTGGTGATGGTGGAGCCGCCCGTTCCCTGGAAGATGATGCCCTGCGTGCGATAGGGCTGGGCCGCTTCGATCCAGTTCGAGTCGATGAACCCCTTGGTCCCCGGGTTCACGGTGATGCCGCCCGAGTGGCTCTCGTCCTGGTTGAGCCCGTAGTTCTTGACCACGTTGTGCTGGACGGTCATTCCCTGCGTCGCCGCGCCGATCTGGATGCCGTCGTTGCCGATGTTCTCCACCCGGTTGTTGATCACCTCGAGGCCGATCACCTCGGCCTCCCATTGCCGAGGGTTGCTGCCACAGTCGAAGCCGGGGGTGTAGCCGGTGGCGGTGACCCAGCCGTAGTGCGAGGGGCCGATGTACATGCCCTCGTACTTGGTGTCGTGGACGTAGGTGTCGTGGATCTTCGTGTTGTACTGAGCCCAGGTGCCGCGGCTCCACTTCCCATCGCACTGCGGGTAGGTGCGGAAGGCGATGCCCACGCCGCCGTTGCCATTGCCGCGCACCTCGACGTGGTCGATCTCGACGTCGGAGGTTCCCTCCCGGAGATCCAGATGGGCCTGGTTGCCGCCCGAGGTCCCCGCCACGATGCCGTAGGTGTGAGCGGAGCTCCCCGTGCCGGTGATCTTCAGGTAGCGGCTCCCGCCGCCCACGTAGAACGGACTGCCCGAGGTGGAGTTGAAGACCGCCTGCCCGCCGCAGTTGGTGATCACCGCGGGCTTCGCGGCCGAAGCGACGATCTGATACAGGCCAATTCCCGTGTAGGAGCCGGCCTTGATACAGAGCGTCTTCCCCTCGTAATACGTGGCGGATTGGTTGCGCCCATCGAGCCAGATGGAGCCCGCGCCATTGCCGAGGATCTCCGAGCACCCGGCTTGAGTCGTACAGGCGCGGTCCGCGAGTTCAGCAGGTTGAGTGAGTACGGAGGAGGGTTGCTCCTGCTCGCTACCGCCGCATGCGAGCAGAAGGCCTGTCACGAGCCACGCTGCCGTCGAACCTGGGAGATCGTTTCGAGCCATGCGTGCATAAGGCACCAAACGCTTCTAGGAATCGATTGGGTAAAACCCGCATTACGCGGCTAATGCAGAATTCCAGGCCACCACTTCTCGATACAACCGTTCATGCCGTTCTCAAGAAGGTGAGCGAGTGGCTGCTGTTGGAGGATGGTGCCATCCGCGCCGAGCACCAGTGGATCACTCGCGCACGCACCAGGCTCGGTCTCGAAGGTCATCACTCCGCACGAGGTTCCATCCGGCGCGAGCACCTCCACCTGCTGGGTGCAGACGGGCGCGGAGGGCGTGGGCGGCAGGAGCGCATACGCTCGGCCCCCACGGACGATCTCGAGTCGGCCCCTGCGCTGGGCCAGCCAGTCCGGTGGAGCGCTGGCTGAGGAAACGCCACTCGCGAAGCTGCGGGTCCACATGCCATCGAGTTGCAGCACCAGCCCACCTCCGATGAGCGGAGTCAGCGCGCGAGACATCGAAGCCGAGCCCAGCGAAGGAACCTGGGCCTGGAAGATGGGCGTCAGGGGAGCGCCCTGCGCATCGAGCCACCGGCCCGCGGTCGTGCCCGCGCCGAAGAAGGCATCCCCGTTCCACAGCACCAGCGCCCGTCCCTGGACATCGGTGCCCACGACGACTGCGAGCTGTTCCTGCGCTCCCAGGAGCCAGGTAGCGACCGTCACGGCCGCGAAGCGCGTCTGTCCCGTACCGTCGAACCGCTGCACCTTCAGCTCGCGCTGGCGCTCGTCCAGCTCACCCGAGGTGGGACGCACCCAGGCCACGACAGTGCCTCCAGCGGGATCGGCGGCATCGTGGAATTCCGCTCCATCGCAGCCGGAGTAGTTCCCGAGCCCCACGGTGGTGAGGCTCTGCCCCATTCCGTCAAAGGCCTCGAACTCGATGCCGCTGGTGGCTCCCCCACAGATGAGGCTCACCGTCTGGAACCCATGGGCCTGAGGCCAGAGGTCCGGTGTCGGCCTGCTGATGAAGCTGTTGAGCGGGCTCCACTCCGGGCTCCGCACATACCAACGGTACGTCCCATACCCGGCGTACCCGGCCGCGTATGCCAGGTTGCCGGCTCCATCCATGGCTGGGTGTAGCTCACAGGAGTCGTTGAACCCCGTGACGATGTCCCGGCTCACCGGAGAGACAGGCGCTGGGAGCAGGTCCTCGCATGAGAAAGGACCGGGCTCTGGCTCGGGCTTGGAGGGAGGTTCGGGAGGAGCAGGGATTTGGGGCTCACCCGGCAGCGCCGGTGGAGGAGACTGTTCGGAATCACCACAAGCAAGTCCCAGCCCCAGGACTCCTGCCACCGCCGCCACGGCCCACGTTCGCATCCGCCCGACCCCTTCGCGCCACCCGCCCAAAGGTGGGGCAGGCTCAGCGGAGGGGCAAGCCTGACGTGCCGATATGGGACGAGTCGTCAGCTCCCAGAAAGCTCTTTGTCGTGCCACCGCTCAGGAGCGCTCAGTCGCTCGATCAGGAACTTCGATTCGAGTCGTGCCGCGCGTGCCAGCCGCTCCATTTCTTCTTGTGGATGGATGATGCGAGTCCACGCCTGATCCAGCAGAGGAGTCGGCGGTACGGGCTCGCCTTTGACAAGGGACTCGTACCGCTGCAGGTCGCGACGGATCAGCGTCAGGTGTTTGTCGAGATAGACCGCGTCCAAGAGGGGGAAGGTGCTTTCGACGGCATGCAGCCGTCGGCGAAGCCTCTCGGCCTTGCGGTCGATCGCGGCTCGAGAGGGCTGGACCCGGTGCACCCAGTCCGGATCTCCCATGAGCCACTGGCCATATCTGGCCACATGTCCCGCCAACTCACCGCCGAGCCAACGGCTACCCTGGCTCTCCTTGGTTGTCACGAAGACGAGATCCAGCCCTTGACCGAGTTGGCTGGAACCGGAGCCGATGCACAGCAGGTCGAAGTCCGAGCCTTCGCGAGCCACCCCTGCGGCGCGCGAGCCAAAGAGGATGATCTGTCGGCAGTGGCTCGACAGTTCCTTCCAGGACAGGCCCCTGGATACCAGGAGCGCATCCAGGAGGCCGACCCAGTGCTCATGCTCCTTCTTCGTCATCGTCGGGCTCTGGCTCGTCGAACTCTATCGACGTGTGGAGTTTCTTCAGACCGTCGAAGAGCAAGTCCCGGTCCTTTGTGTTCACCTCGTCGACAGGTGCCTCCACCACGGTGCCATCATAACGTTCGATGCTGGCTCTTTCGAGCAAGCGGCTGGCCGCCTTGGCGGTTCTGGGGGAGACCCAATTCTCGCTGGACAGGTAGGCCAGGAGGGCATCCAGCGGAACAGCCCCATCCTTGAGCTTGTCGGGTAGATCCTGGAAGAAGGGCCTGAGTGACGAGGCCACGGCGTCCAGAACCGGTTCGATCTGCTCCGGCTCATCAAGGGCTTTGACGGCGGAGATCGCCTTCATCAGCGCCTTCAGCGCCTTGCTCCGCTCAAGCATGAGCCTCGTCCTTTTCTTCCCAGACGGAAGGAGGGGTGTTGAGCGCCCAATCGACGAACTGGGGTGTCTGAATCACGGCTCGCAGGAGGGCGACCTTCCAGTGGTGCACGCCATAGAGCTCTTTCTCCTGTGAGAGCTGGTCCTTCAAGATTTCGGTGATCTTGGCCTGCTTGAGCCACTTCCTGTGCGCGTAGATCGAGAGGTGGTGTTCGCTCAAGCGCCCTGGGGCAACGCGCGCGTATTTCGCGAGCAGCTTCAGTTCCGTGATGTGGCGTTCGAGCAATGGGTAGAACAGCTGGCTGCGAGCCTGGCCCATTTCGAGGCGGAAGATCGCGCGAGGGAGATGGCTCATGTCGAGCTCCGCGAAGAGAACCTCCCTGTCCTCCTCGACGGGATCATCATAGAGGTGGATGTACAGGCGTTCCCCCTGCGCGTTCTTCCATCGATCCCCTCGGTCCCGATTGCAGTCCGCGCAGCAGGGGATCAGGTTGCGGAGGTGGACGGAGAACTCCGGGTACTTTTTTTTGGGCAGATAGTGGTCGTAGGTCTCCGGCGGACTCACGCAGCAGTACTGGCACGTCGCCTTCAGCAAGTCCGTCTGATTGCTCCAGATCGCATCCTTGAGAAGAGATAGCGGAATCGTCTCTCCCTCGTAGCAGTGGAGGAGCACTTGACGCTCCTCGGGGGTTACCTGCAGCGGCGCGAGCGACTCCAGGGCAGGGCAGACACGGTCGTAGCTTCCGTAGGCTCCACCGATACGCGGCTGGAGCGCCCGGAGTTGCCCGTCCCGCGGTGGGTCCTTGGCCGCAGCGATGGCGCTGAAGTGCTGGAGCGATGGAGCCGTGCAGGGCTTAAGGTTTCTCATCACCCGGGGCTCCTTGCTCCGCGGCCATCGCGTGCAGCGCCATGCGCGCGTTGAGGCTCAGCTTCTTGCCGAGCACGGCGGTCACTCGATCCCGGGTCCCTTCCTTGTCCAGGAGGACGCGCAGGATCCGGAAGTAGTTCTTGTGCTGCTCATCCATCCGGAAGGCGGTGTTGACGATCTCCGTGAGGCTCTCGCCGAAGGACTCGCTGGGGTAGCGGGAGATGATGGGGACCCTGCCATCACGCTCCAGGATCCGGATGTCCCTCGCGGGGATCTCCTGGAGCACGATGGCCGAGTGGGTCGCCACGATCGCATAGGAGCGGAACTTCCGGAGCAGGCTGTGGAGCAGCCGCATCATGCTGGAGAGCATCTGGGGATGCAGGTGGCTCTCCGGCTCGTCGAAGAGCAGGATGGAACCCTTGCGGATGCTCGCGAGCAGCTTGGCGAGGATCAACAGGAAGAGCTTCTGGCCCGAGCTTTGTCTCTGAAGCCACCCCTCCGGCAGCTCGAAAGGAAGTTGAACGATGGGCTCTGGCTCGGAGAACTCCTTGAGGATCCCGGACTCCTCCAGCAACTCGGCCCATTGCTGCTCGCGCTGCTGCTGACGGATGCTTGAGAGCGCTGTGGCGAATGACTTCATCGCCGAATCCATGTCGATGCGGCCGTCCTTGTCTCGCAGTCCGCAATAGGTGTAGTTGACGCCATCCTCCCGGTAGCTCGGGCGCTTGAACATGTCGAAGGCGCTGTACGAGATGGCGATGACCTGGCTCACCAGGGGACGCGTAGCGCCCAGGTTGGGGACCTCCTTCTCGTTGAGCCCACTGAGGGCATACGCCAGGATCCCCATGAGGTTGGTCTTGCCAGTCCCGTTCCGTCCGACCAGCGCGACGATCCGTCCCAGCCACTCCGTCTCCTGGAATTCAATCTCCAGCCTGTGCGGAGTATCGAAGCCTTCGAGGACTCTCGTGTACGTGAACGAGGGTGGAGGGACGGCTTCGGGGGCGTGACCGAACAGGGCACCGGCTGTTCGCAAGACCCAGAGGGCCGAGGAGCCGCGCAAGAGCGAGCGCGTGTAGCCAAGGTCCTGCTGGAACTCTGAGCGGAGCGCAGGGTTGAAGACGACGTCTCGGAGGCCTGTGAGGATGTCCTGGGCAATCTCCGGCCCCAGCTTCTGGATGTGCTCGTAGAACTCCAGGCTCTGCCCCAGACTGCAGAAGGAGTCACCGAGTTGAGTGAAGGTGCTGGGCAACTCGGTCCGTTGCTGTCCGCGTTGAAGGATCTTCAACGCGCCCAGCTCGAGTTCCTGGCCGACATTCGAGACATAGTAGGCCGTGAAGCTGGTCGTGTGCCCCAGATCGTTCCAGGGGCGCCCACGCTCCAGCACCACACAT
Source organism: Hyalangium versicolor (assembly GCF_020103695.1). GTDB lineage: Bacteria > Myxococcota > Myxococcia > Myxococcales > Myxococcaceae > Hyalangium > Hyalangium versicolor. The sequence goes on along the minus strand of NZ_JAHXBF010000002.1, from coordinate 14,134 downwards.
GGATATCCCGCGCGTGGCGCGAGGTCCTTCCACTGTTCGCTCTCGAAGTGCATCGCGGTCCATGCCGGAGGAATCCGGCAAGGATACTCAGCGCTCGGCGGTCTTGCCCAGGGGAGGACCCTTGACCACCACCTTGCGCGAGAAGGCCTGATCCACCCGGCCCAGGAACTCCCGGAACGCCGTGTAGTCGTCCACCTTGACGCGCGGGGAAGTCATCGCCACCTCGCCCTCGGCGATGAGCTTGTCTCCCTCCTGGCGGTACGTGAGCCGCACCCGGCCCCAGTCCTTCTTCTCCTCCATCGTCGGAGGCAGCTCCGCCACCGTGTAGCCCGGCGGCAGCGTGTAGCGCAGGACGAAGTTGTTCATCCACGGGCCCTGCATCACCAGGTCGAACCGGCGCTCCACCAGCGTGGCGTACGCCTGCTGGTACGTGCGGCCCGTGCCGAACGGCAGGAAGCGCAGCGCCCCGTTCGGCAGCACCTCCGAGTAGCGCGGAATGGACATGCGGAAGTCCACCTGCACGTCCTGGTCGAGCAGCGTGGTGTCGTTGAGCTTCACCTCGTTCACCGTGAGGCCCGGGAAGCTCTGCGCCCACGCGCGCTCGAACGTCGACTTGCGCGAAGAGGCCGTGCGGTAGGCCCGGCGATACTCGGGCGCCGTCTGCCCCGTCACCGTGCTGGCCCCCGTCACCTCCGCCGAGCCGTCCGGCTTGAGCGTCACGTCCATCGTCAGCTTCGTCAGGTTGTCTTCGGACTTCGCCTCGGGCGTGACGAGGAAGTTGCTGGTGCCGTCCGGCTCGACGATGAGCACGTTGGCCCGGTGGTCCGCGCTGGGCAGCTCGCGCGCGTTGTGGAACTCGGCCGTGCCATCCAGGTAGAGCTGGTACTTGGGCACGTAGACGATGGCGTGGTTGAAGGCCGCCAGGCTCGCCACGTCCTCCGTCAGGTTGCCCAGGTTGCGCATGCGCAACAGCACCATCCGGCTGTCCACGCCCGCCAGCTTCAGCATCGCGTGGATGAGGCTCGCCTTGTCCTTACAATCTCCGAAGCGCCGGGCGAGGATCCTGTCCACCCGGTACGGCTTGTACCCGTGGATGCCGAACTCCAGCGCCACATAGCGCGTGTTCGTCACCACGAAGTTGTACACGGCCCGGATGACGGCCATGTCGTCCTTGCGGTCCACGCCCTTGAGCACCTGCTCCACCGTCTGCCGCAGCTCGTCGTTGGGCGTGAGCTGATCCCTCACCAGGCCCCACCAGTAGTGGCTCACCTGGTTCCACGTCTTGTACGTGGACACGTGCAGCGGCGGAGCCACTTCCGCCCAGCCCGGCATGCCCGGCTCGGGCACCACCTTGGGCACGCTCTTGGCCGCCCACCGATAGATGGTCCGCCCGCCGTCCATCTCCTCCTGCGTACCCTTCACCCCCGCCAGCTTCGCGGCGTTCGAGTACAGGAGCCGCTCCTTCGGCATGTCCACCACGTACTGGAAGAGCACCTTCGGGTAGATGCCCTGGATGTTCTCCACCATGCCGAAGTAGTCCGAGAGCAGGTTGTCCTGCGCCGTGTCCTCGATGCGGTACTGGAGCTCCAGCACGTCCCCCGGCGCCAGCGCGGGGAAGTTCAGCATCTTCGCGCGGGCGTCGTAGTACATGCCCGTCCACGGCTCGTTGATGTTGCGCTCGCTGTCGCCGTAGCTGTCGACGATGGAGCCGTCCGGCTTGGTGACGCGGGCGCGCATGATGTGCACTTCCTGCCGGTCCGGCGAGTACGCCACCGGCTGCGTGCGGAAGTCCTCCACGCCGCGCTGGTTGAGCACCTTCACCACCAACTGGTGCTGCTCGCTGGTCAGCCCGTTCTTCTGCACGCGCACGTAGGTGCTGTCCACCAGGTACACCGCGTCCTCGGTGGGGTAGGCATCGCCCTCCTTGAAGTACGGCGCCGCATCCACCAGGAAGCGCTGGCCGGAGGTGCCGGACTCGCCCTTGAGGGTGCGCACCGCCTCCTTGAGGGAGGGGTTCTGCGGACGCAGCGCCAGCGAGCGCTCCATGGCGGCCATGGCCTCGTCACGGCGGCCCGCGGCCAGCAGCGCACGGCCCTCGCGCTCATACACCTCGGGCTCGTCCGGCGAGAGCGCCCGGGCCTCGGCGAAGTTCGCCACCGCGCCCTCCAACTGCCCGTTGGCCGCGCGCAGCTCGCCCAGCCGTACGCGGGACTCATTGTCGAAGGGATTCAGGGTGAGCTGCGTGGTGTACTCGCGCACGGCCGCCTCTACCTGTCCCAGGTCCGCCAGCGACGCGGCCAGCGAGCGGCGGCTGGGCGAATCGTCGTAGCGCAGAGCCAGTGCCACGCGCAGCCGATCCAGCACTTCCTGGTTGCGCTCCAGCCTACGCGAGGCCGCGGCGGCGGCGCGCACCACCTTGGGCAGGCGGGGCAGCCGGCGGAACGTCTCCTCCACCATGAGCTGGGCGCGGGCGCTCTCGCCCAGCGCCTCATAGGCCCGGGCCAGCGTCAGCCACGCCGAGCCGTACTCGGGCGTCTTCTTCACCACCGGCTCGAGCAGCGGAGGTACGCGCTCCGGATGGCCGCGATCTAGCTCGTGTTCGGCCAGCTCCACGCGCGCCGAGCCCGAGTCCGGATCCGCCTTGATCGCGGCCTCCAGGAACTGGCGCCTCACGTTCTGGTCCTCGTGCTGGTTGGCGGCGGCCAGCAACTGCAGGCTCGCGTCGTTGGGCGCCGCCTTCGCCGCACGCTCGGACTCCACCGCGGCGGTGTGCTCGCGCTCGTCATACGCGCGGAAGAAGGAGAGCACGGTGACGTACTCGCCGCGCAGCGTGGCATCGTCCGGCTTCTTCGCCACCAACTCGCGCATCGCGGAAGTCACGGTGGGCAGCGCCTGGGGAGACGGGGCGGCGCCGCGCTCCAGGGCCGGCGGCGTTCCGGGGAGCGCCACCTTGGCCGGGCCGCGTCCATTCAGGGGCTCCTGGCGCAGGTAGAAGCCCAGCGGTCCGGTCTCCTGGCACACCTTGAGGAGCACCCGGTTGAGCCCCTTGCGCAGCTTCACCGACACGCGAGACTGGTCCGGCCGCGGCAGGTTGTAGCGATCCTCGCGCGTGGCGAGCTGGCCGTTCAGCCACAGGCGGAACGCGCCGGAGGTGCCCACGCCGAGCGCCACCTGCATGTCCGCGGGCGCCTCCAGCCACGTGAGCGCGTAGGCCACGGATTCCTTGTTGGGGCGCACCGCGGAGGCCAGGTCCACGTACCCATCCGTGGACGTCACGGCCAGCTTGCGCCAGGACACCTCGCGGCCCTTGGCGCCCGCGAACTTCGCGGTGAAGTCCACCGTGGCCGCCTCGGGGCCGAAGTCGGTGTCACACCCGCTCTTGCCCTCGTTCTCGAAACCGCCCACGACATAGTAGTCGTTGATGAAGCCCAGCGAGCGGTTCACCTCGGCGGCGCGCACCGTGCGGCCGCGGGCGCGCTCCAGGTCCATCAGCAGCATCGTCGCCGTGGCGCGCGTGCCGGGATCAGCGCTGCGCTTGCTGGCCACCTGTGCGTAGGTGGACACCAGCGGGGTGACGTCTTCCAGGTCCTCCACCTTTCCATGCAGGCGGATGAGGTAGGCGGCGCCCCGAGGCGAGTTGGCCAGCTCGAGGGCTTTCTCCGAGAGTTCCTGTGCGGCCTCGGCGGTGGGGTCCGGGGTTTTCGCGGAGACCAGCAGCGGGCTGGTGAGCACGAAGACTGCGGCGAGCCATGTGAAACGCGACATCCGTCGTATCCCTCGTCCTTCGATAGGGTGGGACCCCTGGTAGGGGGGTGACGCCGGTGAACAGGCGCCATGAGGCGCGCCTTCCCCTGCATGCGGCCTCGGACGGCAGTCAAGCAACCGAAAACGCCAGCGAGCGTGAAAAACACGTCGCCCCAGGACACTCCTCTCCGAGAAGGAGGGGCGTCAGCCGTGGCGTGAGGGCGGGCCCGCCCGCCTGCCGTGGGGGGAGGGGAGCGAGCTAGACGGGGCGGAGGTTCCGGTCGCTCGGCGGGCTCGGAGACAGCTCCGCGCAGGCGGCGAACTCCTCTGCGGCCAGCAATTCGGAGGAGGAGAGAATGCGGTCCACGTCCAGCAGGAGGACGAGCCCCTCTCCATGGCGGCCCATGCCGGCGATGAAAGAGTCCATGGGGCTGGTGGTGCCGAAGGAGGGCGCGGCCACCACGTCTCGCGAGCTGAGGTGCACCTGGTTGCCCACCACGTCGGCCGTCAGTCCCAGGAGCATGGGCTGGCCGTCGCGCTGGACTTCGACGACGAACACGACGGTGCGCGCGGCGGTGGAGCGGAAGGCCTGGCCCAGCCGCGGGCCGAGATCGACCACGGGGACCGGCTTGCTGTTCACGGCGATGGCGCCGCGCATGAAGCGGGGCGCGGCGGCCACGTGGATGACGGCCGAGTCCAGGAGCACCTCGCGGACGCAACTCTCCGGCACCGCGTAGTGCTCGCCGCCCAGAAGAAATGTGGAGTACAGCTCGGCCTGCCCCGGCACCAGCGCCAGCGTCATAAAAGGTCACCCCCGCGGAAAATGACCGACTCACACGCAGTGAGGCTGTGAAAATACTATGCCCCAAAACCTTAGGAAACAAGTGAAACCTACATGGTGGTGAAGATCAGACAAAGGAGGGAGAGCCGAGATAGGGAAATGTGAGTTCTTCCTTGCTCATTTTTTTGGCTCGTTCCGGCGGGTCCGCGATGACCCAAACGAGGCGTAAAAGGCCATTCACGAAACTGCGGATCCAGCGCTGGGGAGGTAACCAGACGAGGGCTGTACTTGGCCGCTCCCTGAGGCCCTAGTCCTTGTCGCCCTTGCCTCTGGCGAGACTCACGATGCCAGCGACCTGTTCCGCACAGTGAAGAAGGGTATGGACGCCCACCCAAAAGTAGGTGGTGGCGACCTTGAGCGCGATGAACCACTTCGGTCGTCGGACCTTCGCCATTCGGTGGATCAGCTCCACCGCGTCGCCAATCTCCTCGTTAGCGATGCGCTTGGGAACCACCATAGAGAGGAGATCGAGGAAGTACGTAGCTCGCTCAACCGTCCGTGACCCTGCGAACCTTTTCACCTTCGGTCGCCGCGCCTTCCCAGGTTTGAGCAACATGGCAGCAACCGTCCCAAGCGCCTTACCCAAGATATAGGCGCGATGGTAACTAGGTGGTGCGGTCTTCGGATCGATCTGCGCAGCTTTCTCAAGGGCCTTCTGCCAAAGTTTCTGCACGCCTCTGTGAATCATTGCGGCAATGACAGGGGTTCCAGCACCCAGTGCGACCTCCAACCCGGTGTCCCAATTCATCCGAATACCCCCGCCGGCTGCAGGAGCCCAAGGACTGCGGTGCGCTGCTCAGTGGCCACCCGGCGCCCCTCGCCCGTGAGCTCGTAGTACCGCCGCGGACGCCCACCGCGCTCAGGCATGGCCTCCCCGTCGAAGCTGCGTAGGAGGCCCTCTCGCTCCATGGCCTTGAGTGTGGGGTAGACGCTCCCCTCGTTGAGTACAATAGCGTTCTTGGTCCGCTCCCGGACCTTCTCGATGATCTCGAGCCCGTAGCTCTTCCCGCTCATGAGGACGGCCAGAATGGCCGTCTTCGCTGTGACCGGACTTTCCATGCACGGGACAGTAACCTCAAACTCTGAGGATGCAACTTAGAATTTTGAGGAAACGTCCAGTGCGCTACGCCGACCGCCCCTTCAGGAGGGGCTTGAGGAGCTGAGCCGCATCCACCTCGAGCCCCTCGCAGAGCCGAGCCAGGGTGGTGAGGGTGAGGTTCACCTCGGAGTTCTCCACGCGCTGAAGCACGCGCGTTGTCATGCCGCAGCGGTGGGCGGCCTCTTCCTGAGTCCACCCCTTCTCGCTGCGCAGGCGCCGCACGGCCTCCGCCAACCGGGCCTGGAGCTCCCGGTAGGTGGCGGTCTCGTACTGCTCGGCCCGCTCGGGCTTGCGTCGTCTCTCGGCCTTGGGCCGCGGCATCTTGCGGCTGACCGTAGAAACGCCTACAACCGGTGCCCACGTCGCTAGAGACGTGTCCTATAAGACGTGCGAGCGGAGGGCACGCATGGCGCTGGTGAAGTGCAGGCGGTGCGGAACCAACATGCTGAGCGACGCGGCCACCTGCCCCGGGTGCGGAGCGCCGGTGGCCCGCGGCATGTCCACGAAGAAGGTGCTGCTCCTCGTCTTCGGCGGACTGGGCATGTGCCTGGTCGGCACGTGCCTACTCGGTGTTGTCGGCATGGCCCTGAAGAAGGGCGGCTCCGCTCAAGCCCCCGCCGGCCCCGTCAAGTACATGATGATCGGCTCGCTGCTCTCCGAGTACCGGGACAACGAGCTCCGTGCAAACCCCTCCCCAGTTGAGGAGGGTGTGCAGCCACGTGAATGGCGATAAGCCGCATATACTCGGCTGCCCTCAAGGCCAGCGCCTGACAGCCAGGACCCCCCACTCCCGCGGCAGGCGGGCCTCGCCGGGCTTCGAGCCCTGGTTCTTGATGGTGAGCCCCGTCAAGTCGCCAAGGACGAAGCACACCGGAACGCGGCGCCCATCCGGCAGGAGGGCCTCGGTGTAGCGGCCCAGAACCGCCCCCTGCCCCTCTTTCGTGAGGCCCTCCGTCCAGAGCTGACCGTATAGGAGAGTGCCGTCGGGCAAGGGGCCCGTCCACGAGTACTTCACCACCTTGCTGACGATGGGCCCTGGGCGATAGGTACCCTCCTGTTGCTCCTTACCAGGTTGGTTGATGTCGATGATGACTTGGTAGGAGTCCTGGTTGAGGAGGTGCATCTCCTCCATGCTTCGGACAGCCTCCGGAGCGCAGTCCTCCGGCAGGGGCCGCACCTGGGCCGCTGGGCAGCCAACGGTGAAGGTGGCGCACAGCCAGGCGGCAACGGCCCTCACGGGCCGAGAGTTGCTGAGGGGGGACATGAGCGAACTTCCTTTCTCGGATGATGCGGGGGAAGTCGTGGCGGGGGTGAGCCACACCTGCCACGCAACGAAGAGCGCAAGTCCAAGGAAGAGCACGCCGACTCCAGCAGCAACCCGCCAGCGCCGTTTGCTGCGGCGGGCATGCTCTTCCTCAAGGGCTGCGAGCTCGGCTTCGAACTCCTTGGCGGCGGTGGAGAGCTTCTCCAAGGCCTGCCTGTCAGAGAGTGCTTCAGCCTCCTGCTTCCGAGCCTCCTTGGCCCTCTGCTCGGACTCTTGCTGTCGGGTTTTGCGCTCCTCCAACTCCTCCGGGGTGACGGGAGCGGGCCCGTTCTCCGGGAGCACCAGCGGCACCTTCCAGCCCCGGCTCTTTCGCTCCTTGGCGGCATCCCAGAGCGCTTGGTGCAGCAACTGGGTGCTCTCGTACCGGTCCTCCGGCCGCTTCTCCAGCAACCGCATGACGATGCGGCTGAGCGACTCGGGGATATCTGGGTTGAGGTAGTGCGGAGGGTGGGGAACGAGCGTCTCGATGGCGGCGAACAGCTCCGCGGCCGGCAACTTCTTGGGGTCGAAGGGGTGGTGTTCGGTGAGCGCCTCGAACATGAACACCCCGAGCTGGTACAAGTCTCCCGCTACGCCCGCGTCGAAGTGCTCGCCCTGCTCGTTGTCGCTGCGCCGCAAGAACGCGACGCACTCGGGAGGCAGGGCGTGGGCCATGCTCGGCGGCAGTTTCTCCGTGAGGGTGGAAGAGCCCGGCAGCCACACGCTGCCCAAGTCGATGAAGTACGGCTTGTTGTCCCCTTTGCGCAGGACGATGTTGGAGCCAGTCAGGTCCCGGTGCAGCAATTGGCGCCGGTGCATCTCCATCACCCCAAGCACCACTGCCAGGAAGATGTCCACGAACTGCGCCGCCGTAGGGCGTGCGTGAGCGCGCCAGTCGTTGAAGTTCTCCCCCTCTACATACTCGGTGACGAAGTAGCGGTAACCCCTGGTGGAATGAGGCCAGCAGCCCACGGCGTACAGGCGCGGCAGGTTGGGGTGGCTGGAGTTGACCAGCAGGGCGGCGCCTTCACGAGCGGCCCGTCCATCCACCTCCTTGTCCTCTGATGCTGGGCGCAGCGCCATCTTCAGAGAGAACAGCGCCCCCTCGCACTCGACCTTGAAGGTGCGGCCGAAGCCACCGCTTCCCAACGACTCCAGGATGCGCCAGGGCCCCACCATGTGCCCCGGCTGGAGGTGATCCGGATGAAGGGCGTCGGTCGTCATGGGCTGGGCCTTCCTACATCGTCATCAGGTTGAGGGAAAGGCGACGTTGGCCGCTGGTGTCCACGAGGACCACGCTGAACGGCTTGCCTGCGGTCCAGGGTGGGGCCTCCACTTCCACAACCACCAGCCCCTCTTCACCTGGGGCCAGCTCTGCCGACTTCATCTGCACAGAGAGCACTTTCACGAGAGCTCCACTCGAGCTGGTGAGCCGCGCCTGCCCCACCACCCAGGCTGGCTGGCCAGGCAGGTTGCGCAAGCGAATGGCCACGAGCGCAGAGAACTTGCCCGCGTAGCCGATGCTCTCCGGCACCTCCAAGCCGCTGGCGTCCGCAGGAGCCACCGCCGTGGTGAACTTGATGGGCAGCATGTACTTGTTGAGCCACTCAGAGAGGACGAGGCTCGCTGGGCCGTTGCCCACGTACCGGGCCTTGAGTTCCTCCAGCTCCACCTCCTTCTGGTTGAGGGCCGCGAGCAGGGCCTCTGGGGTGTTCGCCCGCCGGTCCATCTCCACGTTCCCGTCCATCACCGTGGAGTCGGTGACGACGGCGAGGACTGCCTGGGCGGGAAGAGCCCTGTCCCTGAAGCCGACCTTCACGATGAGGCGCTCGCCCGAGCCCAAGTCCGCGAAGGGCTGCAGGGCGAGGAGGCGGTCGCCGACGTCCACCAACTTGAAGCGGGTCCGGTCCACCACGAGGCTGTCCCGGTCCAAAGGGCCGTTGAAGGCCACCGTGGTGAGGTTGCCCGCGGCCACGTACACCTCGGGGATGGGCTCGGCGGGCGTGGTGGGCAGCGCCGCGCGGCGATCCTGGCGCTGCCGGGCGGGGAGTTGGGGCTGCTGGGCGGCGGCGGTGCCCGCCACCAGCAGCGGGACGAGGAGCAGCCACGCACTGGGTAGTACCAAGGAAGTAGAACCTCCGAGGTTACAACCCTAGCAGATGTACGGCATAATGGCGCGACGCTAGCGACGTGCGGCTATGGGATTCAGGCTATCTTCCTTGCTTCCTTCCAGCGACCGCCAACGTCGGCCTGCCCCGTAGCGGGAGCGCAACCGAGTATGCGCGCCAGTTGAACCTTCGCTGACGTCGCCACCATCGGCTGTAGTGGCGCTTGCACATACCCCGCGCGTGATGCGGCTTCGAGCACCGGGGCTCCTCGCAGAGCCGCTTCTCGGCCTTCTTCACGCGGCGGGCAATCTCGTGCTCAGTCTCGCGCTGGAGGCGCTCAACCGCCGCAGATACCTGGCCCTCCACAAGTTGCTGGCCTGCTGGAGGCGCGCTGAGAAGATCCACGGCCATGTCGTGAATGAACTCCCCTGCCTTGCGCCCGACAAACGAGACGAACAGCCCACCGGCGATCATCGCGATAACGCTACCGATGGGACCCAACCGTGCGGCAATGCGAGCAAGAACTGGGAAGGCGAGGTACTCGGCTGTCGCAGCGCCAGCGTGGCCGGAGGCCTTCCGAACGAACTGAGCCCGGTTCATCTCCCCTGACGACAACCTGCTGAAGTCAATCGCCACGTCGATGGCGTGGGGCACCAGCGCCGCCGCAGCGCGGGTTCCCCGTGCAATCGAGGCAACTTCGATGGCCCTGCCTGCCGCCTTCAATGCCGTGGCGGTGTTCGCGGTGGCCAAGAGCGAAGTGACGACGGTCGTCGCCGTCACCTTCAAGACCGCCTTGCTGGTGCGCTTCCAGTCGATGGGCTGCTCGGGCTTCTCCAGCACCTGCGATGCGATGTCGATGACAGCGACGATGACGGCGGCGACCAGGCTGTCCTTCAGCGCCCGCTTCGCAGCCTCCGCGAAGCTCACTACGGGCTCCCCGGCCGACAGGCGGTCGAGGGACTTTTCAGTCTGTGCGTAGAGCTGATCTCTGGTCGGAGATTCAATCTCAACCCCATCAAAGTCGAGCACTCCGACGGCCTGCCCCTGAACAGCGTCGGAAGGGACCAGCATCACGACGCCATCGGCCTGCTTGCGCAGGGCTGCGCGAATGTACTTGTCGTCGCCGCACTTGAGCTGAAGTTCAATGTCCAATCCCGCGTGGGTGACCAGCACGTCGGCGCGTGGGTTGTTCGCGGCGGTCGAGAGCTGCGCGGACAGCTTGAAGCCGTACCTCTCGCCAGCCTCCTGAAGTTGAACAACGGTAGCGGCTTCGAACACGACGCCGCGCCCCTTCTTGGTAATCAACTCGCGCCGGGCCGCATCAAGCACGCCGCGTGTCTCGGCGGCGGTCAACTCGGCGAGTGGCCCTGTCGCCTCAAGAAGGTTCGCGCCCGCCACGAGGGCACCCGTGTGGCGCACAGCGCTCAGCGCCGCGTTCTGCGTGGACACCGTTCCAACCGAAGGGGAGCTGCCGCGCTCTTCCCGCGCGTCATCCTCGTGTGGGATTGCCATCCCAACCAGCCTACTAAGGAGGTCCGACATGGCCGGCCTGTAGGCGGAGGGAGCAGGCACCCAAGCGAGCTACATCCCGGTACCTGGGCTTCAAAAAAACGTCTCTGGCCGCGCTCTCAACTTCCCCTTCCAGGGCCCCTCAGCCGCGCTCTGGCCAGCGGAAAAATGGGTAAGGTCGAAGATGTGAGGCTCGTGCAGGCTGAGGGGAAGGGGTTCAGGTGGAGAGGCTGAAGGCCCGAGCGATGGTCAGCACCTCGAGGTGAGCGGCTCCGGCGGCATGCAGCGCGTCGGCCGCGGCCCGGGTGGTGGCCCCGGTGGTGAAGACGTCATCGATGAGGAGGAGGGACTGGCCTGCCGCGGCGGGAGAGGCGGTGAAGGCGTCGGCGACGTTGTCAGCGCGGGCTGCTTCGGAGAGGCCGACCTGGCGCTGCGTCTCCCGGGTTCGGGAGAGGAGGCCCACGGGAGCGCGTCGGCCGGTGGCCTTCGCGAGCGCGGCGGCGAGGAGTTGGGTCTGATCATACTGGCGCTCGCGGAAGCGGCGGGCGTGCAGCGGCAGCGCGACGAGCACGGCGGGAGCGTGGCGGAGGAAGGAGTGGGCCTCGTGGGCGAGCAGCTCGCCCAGGGGTTCGGCCAGCTCGGGGTGGTCCTCGTACTTGAAGCGGTGGATGGCGCGAGACACGGGCCCTTCGTGGGCGAAGGGCGCCCAGGCCCGAGCGAAGGGCGGCGGGTGGATGTGGCAGCGGGGGCAGTTGCCGGAAGGAAAGCGTCCGGGCTCGGCGCAGGTGCGGCAGCAGGCGGGCGGGACGCGCTCCACGGCGGTGTCACACGTCTCGCAGAAGAAGGCGCGCACCGGGAGCACCTGCGAGCAGGCGAGGCAGGAGGGCGGGTAGAGCAGCTCCAGGATTCCGCGAAGGAGGGAGGTATTGGAAGGTGTTGGCATGTCCCGGTGCGCATGAGCACATCGCGCGCCAACGCCCGAGCCCCCGAGAAACAGGCACTTGCGAGAGAATCCCTCGTCCCTCCGTGCACAGCCATGGACGGGAACCTACCAATCCGGACGGCACGCCAAGGGCGTGTCCGGCCACCCCTCCCTGCACCGATAGCCTTCGTCGCAGACGTTGGGCCCTTTCGGGTCGCAGCTCGGTAGGCACACCCAGACGTCGCAGACCTTCCCGGTGCTGCAAGGGGGAAGGCCTTTGCCGCACCGCTCGAGGCACTCCATCCATGCCTTCCCCGGCTGCGACGGACTCGTGAGCACCGAGCACTTGCGGTCATTGGGACAAGGCGACTGCTGGCAGTTGGGGCCATGGATGTGCGCACAGACTGAAGCGCCTTCCTCGAACCGGACGCACTGCTGATTCTGGGGACACCCTTGTGGCTCGCAGGTGGGCAGGCACAGGGGTTCAGGAACGGTGTCCGCGCAGAAAAAGCCGTCGGGGCATTCGGTGGAGTGCGCGCCTGGATGGCACGGCCTGCCGCACCAACTGTCATTCTGGCCGCCGCACACCAACCCGGACGAGCAGGCATGTTCCTTGTCTTTGGGCGCCGGGTCGCACGTTTCTCCTTCTTGCCGCACGCCAACGGGGACGCAGATACGAACCCTCAGCCCGTTCTCCTTCGTGGCGAGAGGGCGGCAGACCTGGTCTTCCAGGCACTGCTCATCCGTCATGCACTGGCTGTCCGTGCAATAGGCCTGGTTGTACCGGGCTTCGAACAAGCAGCCCAACGGAGGTTCGCACTCGCTCCCTGAGTTGCACTCACGCCGATAAGTCATCAACTGCCCTCGTTGCTCTGGAGCGAGCATGGGGCTGAGGCGCACTTCCGCTGGAGCCTGGGAGGGCACTTTCGGCCGCAACATCCCCCAGAGCAGCAGCGCGAGTGGCAGAGACAGCAGCACGGCCGCGCCGCCACCCACGAGTGTGCGCCAGTTCACGGGCGGCACTGCTTGCACTCTGGAGTGTTCTCCCTGCCGTTGCCGCAGACCTCCTCGATCCTCTCGGGCGAGCAGCGTTTGATGACAAGCTCCATCGAATCTTTGTGCGCAGCCTTGGCAACCCGGCCTTCTTTGCCGAATTCGGAGGGGCAACCGATCATCGCCATGGCTGATAGACCGAGTAGCCATGTCTGGAGCCAGCGCATGAGGTGCTCCCTTGAAGGACTTTCGACCCTACCAACGCCGACGACTTCGCGTCCACGCTCCAGCATGTGAAGAGACTTCCTGGGCCTTAGAGCGTTGCCCGCAGTTCTTCCAGGGACCCTTGTACACGTGAGAGCTCTCGCAGCAGGCTGTCCGCGGCCGGGCCGAGTTCGGTAAGGCGTCCTTCCCTGCCATGGTCTTCCAGTTGCCCCGCCGCGGTAGCTGCGGGCCCCGCCGAGAGATTCAGGAACACTCCCCTCATCGCATGCGCGGCCCGGGCCACCTCTTGCGCATCTTCGCGCCTCAGCGCCTCGTCGAGAGCGGCTCGGAGCGAGGGAAGCTGGATGATGTACAGGTCAATCACTTCCTTCATCAGGTTGACGTCTCCTTCGACGCGCCGGAGCAGGCTCGCGGAGTCCATCGCCTTCAGAGCAGGGCGCGCAGGCGTGGGCCTCGCCGCATCCGGCCCGGTCCATTGCTCGATCGCTCTCTGGAGCGGGGCGAGCCGGACCGGCTTGAAGAGGAAGCCGTCCATTCCGGCCCCCAGACATTGCTCCTCCTCTCCCTTCATGTCTCGGGAGAGCAGGGCGATGATGGGGACATGGCCCCCCCGGCGTGCCTCCTCGGCTCGAATGAGCCGGGTGGTTTCGAAGCCATCCATTCCGGCCATGCGCGCATCCAGGAACACGATGTCATAGCGAGACATCTGAAGTGCCTCGATCGCGGCGCGGCCCGTTCCCACGGAGACGGCAGGATGCCCGGTCAGCTCCAGAAGCACCGTGACGATGGGCCGCTGCAGGGCGAAATCCTCCACCACCAGGATCCGCGGGCGATGGGGCTCGACCGCTCCGGCCCCAGTCTGTGAGGGGGCTGCGAGGCGTGAAGTCTCATTCAACGTTTCACGCGGCGCTGCAACGGTTTCCCCGCGTGCTCGAGCCTTCGAGAGGATCTGGTGGAGGGCGACGACGAGCAGCCCACCCACGAGCGAGCCGACGGCAAAGGCTTCCACCCACTCTGTGGCCCCTCCCATCATCGTCAGTGTCACCCCCACTAAGGTTTGCTGCCTAACGCATTCCGCAAATGCTTGCCAGGAGACAGATTGCCACCCTCCCTGTGGCACATGACCCCACGGGTATGGGGGGTGAGTGGAGTGTAGACCGCGAGTCCACCTTGATGAGGGCGCGGGCCATGGAGAACTTGGGCGCTTCGGAAGGCAGGCGGGGAAGGGGGCACCGGGTGATGCGATGGGCGAGCCAGCGGCAAGGCCTCAGAGGGTGTTGACCTTGGGTGAGCAGGCTCAACCTGTAGTGTTTCCCCAGCAGCCAACCTAGTACAAGGCAAGTGCAGGCAGCCTGCCTGTCCCTTCTCTGGATTGTTGCTGTGTCAGGTG
>NZ_JAHXBF010000029.1 GCF_020103695.1 Hyalangium versicolor | reverse complement strand
CGAGTTCCTCCCGTTTGGCGGCGGCGCCCGGCGCTGCCTCGGGGCGGCCTTCGCCGCATTTGAGATGCGAGTCGTGCTGGCCACGCTGGTCCGCGCCGCCCGCTTCCGCCTCCACGGCGACGCGGCCATCCGCATCGTGTTGCGGAACGCCGTGGTCGGGCCCTCCCGGCCCATCCAGCTGGCGCTGGAATGATGCGTCGAGGCGCACGGCCGGCCGGCCATGCCCGGTTTGACGGGTCAGGGGTTGGAGTGATGGGGGCACTCTCCCCCCAGCCGCGCGCCGCTCAGGGCTAGAGACGCCAGAGGGGCACACTGGGGGCATATGAAGAAAACGAGGACAAAGAAAAACCCAGCAACCCGTTGAGATTGATGGGCTTCTCGGGATGGATGCGGCGGGAATCGAAGCCGCAGCCCGGCCCTGAGGGTGGATCGGAGCCCCCGGCTCGCGCCATGTCTCCGGCTCATGAGCCGGAGCGAGCAGCAGGAACTCCCTGCACACTGCGGCCTTGCGTCTGCTTGGCGAGCTGGAGGATCTGTTCCTCCGAGAGCTGCTCCGTCCGGATGACCGACCGAGTGGCTTCGAGCCGCTGAACCTGTCCATCGCGCAGGACGTGGAACTGTCCCTGCTTCTGGGCCGGGAGCTTCGAGGAGATATCCACGCGGACGTCGCTGAACATCGGCTTGAGCTTGGCGAGCGCCGTGTTCTCCTTGACGCGGCCGACGAACCAGGTGCGCACGTTGTCGCGGCACCGGTAGTCGAGATCGCCAGGGCTCTGGGTCGCGAGCATGATCCCCACGCCGGCCGAGCGCGCTCGCCGGAGAAGGTTCTCCATGGGCTGCTTGGTGGCGGGCTGGCTCATCGCGGGGAGGTACACGTCCGCCTCGTCGAAGAGCAGGACGGCCTGGAGCCGGTTGGAGGGGTGTTGATTGGCCCAGCGCGAGGTCTCGATCAGCAACTGGGCCACCCAGAACAGCACGCGGGTGTTGTCCCCCAGGAACTTCGTGCTGATGATGCTCAGCCGGGTCTTCGGTGAAGCGCTCCCGGCTTGCAGGCCCAGCAACTCTCCGAGTTCCAGCTGTTCTCCACCCGCAGTGAGCAGCGAGCGCATGCCCAGGCGCAGCGTCTCGAGATCCTGTGCCAGCCGGGTGAACACCTTCGGATCCAGGCGCCCCGCTTCGTTGAGGAGCAGGGGATCCTGGGACGCGACGAACTGCTGGACCATCTCCAGCGTCAGCTCGCGGGTTCGGGGCTGCTGAACGAGCAGGTGCAGCGCCTGGGTCAGCAGCACACGC
The DNA here is from genome assembly GCF_020103695.1 of Hyalangium versicolor. Classification (GTDB taxonomy): domain Bacteria; phylum Myxococcota; class Myxococcia; order Myxococcales; family Myxococcaceae; genus Hyalangium; species Hyalangium versicolor. The sequence continues at coordinate 125,619 of NZ_JAHXBF010000029.1, read as the reverse complement.
GCCGCCTTGTCCCGAGGCGTCTGCCGATACTCCAGCATGCCGGCGATGGCATCCGCGGCGTGCTGAACGCCCTGCTCGCGCTCCTCCGAGGGGAGGGTGCCGAGCCCCCGTGGAACGATGGGGATGGCCAGCGCACGTCCATCCGCACGGCCCGGTGTGTAGAGCGCCACCTCCACCCGCTCGCGCAGCAGGCGCCGACGCTCGGCGAGGGCAGGGTTCGAGAGTTGCTCTTCCCAGGCCTCGGGGCGTGCATACGCGGCCAGGTCTCCCTTGCGATCCACGACGATGACAGGGGTGCCCTGGAGCAGCAGTTGCTCGATGGCATTGAGCGCCAGCGTCGTCTTGCCGCTGCCCGAACCTCCGAGGAAGGCCGAGTGTTTGGTGAGTTCGTCGGGCTGCAGCAGGACGGGCTCCGCCAACAACCCCTCGGTCACACCCAGTGAGAGGGCCACCTCGGGCTGTGAGGGCTTGGCAGCCGCGGCCTGAACCTGCACGGGGCGAGAGGGGGGCGCAGCGGGAGGTGGGGCCGCAGGAGCCGAAACCGGTGCTGCGATGGCGGCCGCCGAGGCCTCCGTCACCAGCCGCTCGAGATCCAGGATGTCTCGGATGACCTTGAGGCGGGTGATGGGCTTGGTCGTGCGGCGCCACTCCTGGAACGAGGAGGAGGAACTACGGCTCTCATGGAAGGTGCGCAGCGCCAGCAGGGCGCGCAGGTCGCTGTCCCCCAGCACGGCACGCCGGCCGCCCTTCTGCACCAGCAAGCCAATCTCCTGGGCGACGACGCCTTTGGCTGCCTGGGGGAAGGCCGTGGTGCGGACCACCACCGGGACTCTTCCTGCCGCGGACTCGCGGACCTGGGCGATCTGCCTGCCCAGATGGCCTCCCTGCGCGCCCTTGTTGCACAGGGCCACGAACAACCGGGTGTTGCCGGGCAGAATGGAGATCTCCACCCCGGAGGGCTTCTTCTCCACCGAGAAGCGTGGGCCGTTGCTCAGCTCGTGACTGCTCTCCTGGATGGCCCACGCGAGCAGGGTGGCCAGCGAGGGATCATCCTCGGGCGGCTCTTGCTTGTGGCCCGCTCGGAAGTCCGTCCACATCTGCTCGAGGTCCTCTTTCGGCTCGATCTTGGGCGGCGCGACGGGGGGCTGGGTGATGGGACGCCCGCTCGACTCCAAGGGAAAGGTGTCAGGGAGCCGCTGATCCTGCGCGGCCTTCTCGCGGTACCGGCGGCACGCATCCAGCACATCCCGGGTCCGCTGTCCGCTCAGCTTCTCGAAGCCCGGGAACGGGAACGGGAAGGTGGGATCGTTGGGATCGAAGCGGACCTCCATCTGATCGTACAGGTTCTGCAACCGCAGGGTGGTGATCTGCCGCGCGGTCTCGGCCGTGGCGAGGGACTCCAGGGCGATGGGCTCCGGATCGTTCTCGAGCCGGTCCAGCAGCGCGCGGGTGAGCTGGGGCTTCATCTTCACCCAGAAGTCGCTGAGGAAGCAGAGGACGACGACTGCCGAAGGCACGCTGCTGATGATGGCCGAGAGCGCTCCCATGGCCCGGCGGAAGGAAGGCTCCACCCGTGGGTTGTTCTCGAAGTTGTACACGTCCTCCACCTGATCCACGCACAGCACGAGCGCATGGTGGATGGAGGCCATGATGCGCCCCAGATGCTCCACCATGCGCCGGGGATCGTCATCCGCCGTTCGGGGCACCAGATCCCCGAGCATCTTCCGGTCCGGGCCGGACAGATCCTCGCAGCGCAGCCACTTGAGGACGCGGTGGTGGATGCGAGGATCCTTTCGCTGCAGGTAGAGCAGGGCGCGCAGGAGATCCAGATCGCTGTTCCGGTAGCGCTCGTCCGCCAACAGCGCGTCGGCGGCGTCGATCACCGCCTGGTGGAGTGCTTCTCCCTCCAGAGGCTCTTCGTCGTTGGCGACACGCTGGGCCTGGGCGCTGGTGCTGCGCGAGAGCAGTGCGCTCGACAACCGCATGAGGCCGGAGTCCGGGCGCATGTTGGTGTCATAGGCCTGGTCCAGCGAGTCGATGAGGTTGGACAGGATGTAGCGATCGTAATTCGACGTATCCACCGTCATCGGCATGTAGCCGACGAAGCCCTGGACGTTGCCGTGCGCCATGTTGCGGAAGGCGCGCAGCAGGTGCGTCTTCCCACTGCCGGACTCTCCCAGCAACAGGAGGATCTTCCCGGAGTCCGGGGGCGGAGTGGCTGTCGCGCGATCCAGCAGGCGCTCGAAGGCGCGGCGGGCGGGGGCGTTGATGTCCTCCACATCGAACGGATCAGGCCGCCAGATCTGCTGGCGGTGCTGAATGGTGGTGAAGACCTCGTGACGTCCAGAGAGAAAGGCTGCGAGTCGGGGATCGGTGGGCACGGGACCTCTGGAGTGTGAGGATTAGAGGACGATGAAATGGAAGCTGGCGCCGTAGGCGCTCACCTCGGACTCGGAGACATCGGCTGGATTCATGGCCTCCACGAGGTCCGCCCGGCTCAGGGAGAGCCGGCGGGTGCGGTTGGCTTCCAGCAGTTGCTGATCAAAGGCCTCGCGGTTTCCCCACTCGGGCTGGAGCGCCTTCCACACGTGGGAGATGAAGACCTTGTTCTCTCCAAACCGTCCCGTGGGTGAGGCCCGCGCCGCGGCGAGCACGCGCTCGGCGAAGGCGGACAGGGAATCCTCAGGGGCAGGGGCGGGAGCGGGAGCGGGTGTGGAGGTGGCCTCGGTCTCTGCGGGGAGCAACCACCCACGCAATGCAGCCATGCGAATGGCCTCCGCGTCGGGGCGTGAAGCCTTCACGGTGCGGGCCGCAAGCTGGCGCAGCGCCAACTCGGGATGGGCCACCTTGGACTCGAGCAGCTTACCGAGCAGATGCGCCTGCACGGCGTTGAGTGTGAAGGGCTGCTCCGTCTCCACGCCCAACTGCTTCCACAGCAGCCGGTCTCGCGCCTGGACCAGGGTGGGGGCTTCGGGGAGGGGGAGCTGGTGTTCCTGGCGGAGGAGCGCGGCGCGGACTCCATCCGCATCCTCAAGCCGTGCCAGGGTTTGTTTGGTGGGAGGCAAGCCCAGGGCGCGTGCCAGCAGCAGGGTCTGTTTGAGCTTGGCCCAGCTCAAGCCTCGGGGAAGGTGCTCCACCCCGAGCAGGCTCAGGCCCGAAGCCTGTCCCTCGGGCGTCAACTCGAGGCCGCCCCGAGCATGAGTCAGGACGCGCCCATCCCGTGCCAGGTCCTCGATCAGTGCCTCGCATCGGTTGGCCCACTCCGCCCGGCTCCAGCGGTGTGCGACGATGGGCGTGAGGGCCTTGTGCAACTCCTTGCGTGAGCCTCGGCGCTTGGGACGGGTGAGGAGCCATGCGAGGGCAAGCCCCGCCAATCTTTCATCCGTGAGAGTCATTCATGATCTCCAGTGTGCAGGCGGAGCCGCTTCCGGTCATCCACCAGGCTGGTCAGGGTTGAGAGGATGCTTTCCAACCGGTCCACCACATCCTCGGCGAGCACGCGAAGCACCCAGTAGCCGGCACGTTGGAGCGCTACATCCTTGCTCCGGTCGCGCCTGTAGGCGTCTCGGTTCTGGAAGTGGTAGTAGCCGTCAATCTCTACTGCGAGCTTCAGGTTTCGGCAGAGCAGATCCACTTCGAACCGTTGCCGGCCGGGGTCGAGTTCCAGTCTGGCATTGAGTTCGAAGAGCCCCGCGGTGGCCGGGTAGTGGCGCAGTTGCTCGAAGAGGAAGCGCTCGGCGGCGCTCCGGGCCCGGTCCTCGGCCTGGGTGCCATAGGCGGCGTTCATCGCCTGAGCCGCTTCGGCATAGAGGGTGAGGAGGGGATCGGGCATCCCCTCCTGTTGCATCCGCACCAGCGTGGGGACCACGGTGCTCACACTGGGGATGGAGAGCGGGGGGGCGTCGAAGTCCAGCCGTCCTTCCCGCAGCATGGCCACCACCCGGGATTCGGCTTGGTGGACGCAGCCTGCAAAGGCCTCGGGAGACAGGGCACACACGGCGGTGAGTTCGGGAGCCGCGGCACAGAGCGCCGTCACGGTGCGCAGACTCTGGAAGAGGGAGGAGTGTTCGCGGATGCGGAGCGCCGGAGCGCGGCCAGCGGGGACCAGGGTCAGCAGTGCGATGAGCGTCGCCTCGGGATTGCTTGCGATGCGCTGGCGGAGTGTGTCTGGGAGCGAGTTTGGGCTCGAGGCAGGAGGCGTTTCGAGCAGGAGCCTGCAGAGTTCCCACACCTCGGGAGTGCTCGTCGGAAGCGGCAGGCCATCGAGAAGGATGCGGCGCTCGTGGAGGGTCTTTCCTTGAAAGAGCAGCTCAGGCCGGGATCCGGAGGCGGTGTGGTGAAGGACGACGTAGGCCTCGGCATCGGCGGTGAGATTTCGTTCCTGCGCCAGGGCCGTGGCCCAGGCTGTGACCATCTCCGAGGTGCTCTGTGGGTCCACCTCAACGACAGGGAGTTGGTGGTTCCAGGTCCACTGGGACCACACCGCGAATGCCTGCTCGGGCGGACCGACCAACACGCTGAGTGTGGGAACTCCCTCACCACGGCGGCGCGCGTGCCGATCCAGTGCTTCCAGAAGGGTGGCTTCACGTGATGGCACGACAGGACCCCCCAGGTCCTACATACACGATCAACCGTCCCATGTGCCAGAGACACCCTAGAGGGTTGTAGCGTTTCAGGCCCGTTTCCGGCGTGTAGTCCGTTGGCCTGCTCTTGCGTATCCAGGCGCACAGTCGGGCGCCTGCAGCGCAACGAGCATGAGGCTCCCCTATTTCAGGCGGACCTTGTGTCGCTCCACCGTGGCGTTGGGCCGTCCCATGAAGGTGTCGAGCAGGCGTTCCTCGACCCCCAACTCTTCCCAGACGGACGAGCGCTCAAGCCCGACACACTCTTGGGGCTCTGCGCTTCTCTCATTCCCGACGGTGTCGAAGATCGTGCAGCGCCGGAAATTGCCTAGCTCTTGCTTGAAATGCACGATTGGCTGGGAAAACTGCTCCTCCAGTTTTCTCCACCCAATGAGCTCCCACGAGCTCTCCTTCATATGCCGGACCATGATCTTGAAGAGGATGGGTTTGGAGGCAATCCGCTCCAGATCGGAATCTGGAGTGTGCGTCCTGTAATCATAATAGGCATCATGCGGCAGCTTGAGCACCCGGCCATATCCAAAAGAGCCGTCGGCAAGGGGAAGCCTCAAGAACGAGCCTGGCCTGTAGATCCGCGGCATCTCTAGTATCCTGTGTAAGGAAGCGCCCATGGTCCGCGGAGCGCTCATCGACAATACCTGTGCATAGCAAAAGGCAGGCAAGGTGAGCACTGCGGCAAGACATAACACAGCCATGCAACTCTCCGGAGAGAGCGACACAGCAGCCCAAGGTGGGGTCACCACTAGAGCGCGGCTACGGCGGCATCTATTGCTTCGTCGCCAGTCCCTGAGGCGTGAGGGGCATCGTCCGGGAGTGAATGCCTGGAAATCATGTTTAGCTGACTTGGCAATGAATCCGTGTTAGCAGGCCTCCCCCCAGTCTTGCCTGCGCATGGACTCAAGGTGGAGTCCGGGCGCTCGGAGGTCGTTCCCATGAAGAAGAACCCCCATCTCATGGCCCTGGTCTTCGCGGGCGCCGTCTCGGCGTTCGCGTCCGGCTGTGGTCAGGAAGTTCCCAGCCCCCAGGAGGGCGACGAGGCCCTGGCCACCAGCGGTGATGCGCTCGCGTGCAGCACTCGCATCACCTACGGAGATCGGTGGATCCGCCCCTCGGGCCACACGGCCCAGTACGACACCGCGGCGAACCTGGTGACGTGGGATGGCACCTGCGTCAACGAGGGCACCAACTCCTACGCCGTGCTCTCCAATGGCTGGAAGCCATACTTCACCGGCAACAACGCGTGCGTGCTGGCGCTCGACACGGATTGCTCCGGTGCCACCTCGTGCTCCACGCGCATCAGCTACAGCGCGGCGTGGCTGCCTCCTTCCGGGCACACGGCCCGTTTCGATGACGTGGGCGGACGCGTGTTCTGGGATCGGGCCTGCGTCAACGAGGGCAGCAACTCCTACGCGACGCTCTCCAACGGCTGGAAGCCGTACTTCACCGGCAACAACAAGTGCGGCATGTCGTTCCGGTACACGGGCTGCGGCGGGCTGTATCAGAACCCCGTCGTCCCCGTGGGCTGCGCGGACCCGGGCATCATCCATGACGGCACCCGGTACGTGGTGGCCTGCACGTCGGGCGGCGCCGCCAACGCCTTTCCCCTGCGCACCTCGCAGGATCTGGTGAACTGGACGTCCGCAGGCAGCATCTTCCCGTCCGCCAGCAAGCCCACGTGGGCCACGGGCGACTTCTGGGCGCCGGAGATCCACAAGGTGGGCAGCCGCTACATCGCGTACTTCACCGCGCGGCACTCGGACGGGAAGCTGTCCATCGGCGCGGCCACCTCGGCCAGCGCGCTGGGGCCCTTCACGGATCTGGGCCGGCCCCTGGTGCACGACACCGGCATGGGCATGATCGACGCCACGTACTTCCAGGACACCGCCGGCACGCCGTACCTGGTGTGGAAGGCGGACGGCAACGCGGTGGGTCAGGCCACGCCCATCTACGGCCAGCAGCTGTCGGCGGATGGCCTGTCACTGGTGGGCACGCGCCGCACGCTGATCAGCAACAACCTCGCCTGGGAGGGCGCTGTCGTGGAGGCGCCGTGGATCGTCTCGCGGGGCGGCTACTACTACCTCTTCTACAGCGGCAACTCGTACGCCAACAGCACGTACGCGGTGGGAGTGGCGCGCGCCACCAGCCCGCTGGGCCCGTACACCAAGCTGGGCGAGCCCATCCTCAAGACGGGCGGCGGGTGGGTGGGCCCGGGGCACAACTCCGTCATCACCGGGCCCGGGGGCGACACGTACATGGTCTACCACGCCTGGGACAGTGCCCACTCCACGCGCATGATGCTGATCGACGCCATCACCTGGCCCAACGGCTGGCCAGCGGTGCCCGAGGGGCCCTCGGCCGACTCGCGACCCATGCCATGAGGCCATAGCAAGGGCGAGGCACGGGGCCTGACCGACCGCCAAGCTTGACTATGGAGGGCGTGGCGGGCGCGCGAGCGGCCGTGCTAGGGACTCTCATGAGCCACAACGAGGGAGTCTTGTGCGTGCGCTTCTCCCGGGACGGGAGGCTCGCCACCGCGGGCGCGGATGGCACCGTGCGCATCTGGGAGCTCGAGCGCCGGCGCTTGCTATACGCCTTCTCGGGCCATCCAGGGCGTGTGTTGTCTGTGGCCTGGACGGATCACCAGGACCGGCGGTGGCTCGCCTCGGGCGGGGAGGACGGCACCTTCCTCCTCTGGGATACGTGGAACGGCTGCCTGTTGCGCTCCGTCCTGGGGCACCCCTGCGGGGTCCTCTCGATCGGCTGGGCGGGCCCCTGGCAGACGTTCTACACCGCAGGGGCGGATGGCATCCTGCGCAGAGGTCGAGCCGAGCATGGCGACAGCTACCCGCTGAGCCCCCTGCCGGAACACAGAGGCTACACCCTGGCCACGGCCTCACCGTACACCGTCGCCTTCGGGGGAGCGGACGCCAACGTCTACCGCTGGGACGCCGAGTTCGAGCGTGTCGACGTCCTCCATTCCGGCTACAGCTCGCGCGTCACGGCGATCGACTGTGGGCCCCGGTGGGCCACAGCGACCGTTGACGGCACCCTCCACGTGAGTCCATCCAGCGGCCGGCAGGCGCTCCCCTTCGTGAAGCATGGCGCGAGTGTCTTCTCCCTGGCGTGGTCCCCGGAGGGTCGTCAGCTTGCCTCGGCGGGAGCGGATGGAACCGTGCGGGTGTGGGACGTGGAAAGCGCTCGGGAGGTGCGGTCCTTCTCGGGGCACACGGGGCACGCCTTGTCCGTGGCCTGGGCTCCCTCGGGCCAGTGGCTGGTGTCCGCGGGGCATGACGGTGTCTGTGTCTGGGATTCGGGAACAGGAGCGCTCCTCGGCAGGCTTCCGAACGACGCCACGCCGGAGCCGCCACCCGCCCGCCTCCCTGACAAGCCAGCTGAGTCCAAGGACGCCGCGCCCAAGGACTTCGTGCCCAAGGAAGAGGAGCGTCCCTCCTTCACTCCGTATACCTTCACCCCGATCACTGCCGTCCCCACGGCCTTTGTCCCGATCACCTTCGTTCCAATCTCCGCCGTCCCGAATCCTCTGCCTCCTCTCGTCCCCACGCGCCGCCCGGACGAGCCCAAGGCCTGGGAGACGCTGCGCGAGGAGCAGCCCGAACGCTGGGGGACATACCTTGGGGACGTAGAGGGGACGTGGGAGTCGGAGCGCAGCGGCCATCTGCCGTACATGCGCGTCGTGCTGACAGCGCTGGGAGGCTTGCTGACCGGTGAGGTCTGGGACTTCCACGTCTCCGGGCATCGTCCCATCCTGGAGAAAACGGGCCGTTTGAGGGGAACCCTCCACGGGGATGGCTCCGCCGAGTGGACCGTGACGGAGAAGCTCGTCGACCTGGGGGAGCCTGCGCCTGTCCGGGGTCGCTTCATCGGCGACACCTTTCAGGGGACGGCCCTGAATCCGGATGGAAGCCCGCAGGCACGCGGCGACGTCGAGCTGCGCCGCGTGTCGCGCGTCACAAGCTACCCTCACTCCCATGAGCTCTGAGGGCTGGAAGCACTTGTGATCACCGGGTAGCCGGTCTCCCCGGGTCACGGCGAAGGAGGGATGCTCTCTCAGAACGTGAGGAGCATCCCTAGCGCTTCGGCTTTGGGACGTGTTGATCCATCAGGATGGGATTGCCATCGGGGTCGACGAGCATGAGGCTCGCGGGGCCAGTGGAGGACTCGTCGGCGGCGGAGACGAGGGTGATGCCGCGGGCCTGGAGGGTCCGCTGGAGCTCGCGGACGTCGTCGAAGTCAGCGAGCGGATTGGCGTTGCGGTCCCAGCCGGGATTGAACGTTAGAATGTTCTTGTCGAACATGCCTTGGAAGAGGCCGATGGTGCTGGTCTCGTTCTGCATGATGAGCCAGTTCTGGGCCTGGTCACCGCCGATGGCACGGAAGCCGAGCTTCTCGTAGAACGCTCGGGACACGGCGATGTCCTTGACGGCCAGGCTGACGGAAAAGTTGCCGAGTTGCATGGGCGCGGCTCCTGTAGGCGGGGTGGTGGCGGGTTGGCGAGGAGTCGCCGCCGCACAGCCGCTCAGGGTGAGGACAACCAGTACGCTACTGAGGATGCGAAGCATGGTGTGCTCCAGGGCTGCCAGGTGTGGCCGCCTCTCGGCAGGGTACCTGCTTTCAGCAGGGCGGTTCTTGTCAGTGCGGAGTATTGGCGGATACATCACTCTGGAAGTGCCGCGCACACCTCGCGAACGCCCTGGCGGAGCCAGCGGTGAGCGGGATCGTTGTCCTGTCTCGGATGCCAGAGCAGGGAGACTGTGATCTCCAGCGGGGGGAGGGGGAGGGGAAAGCTGTGCATGCCGGTTCTGAGGGCGTGCGTATGACGCGCCGGAACGCTCGCGATCAGATCGGAGCCGCGTGCCAGCGCCAGCGCGGAGGAGAAGCCACCGACGATCGCCACGATGTCGCGTTGAACCCCGAGAGGTTTCAGGGCCTCGTCGATAGCGCCATGAGCGTCGCCCCGGCGGGACACCAGCACATGCGAGCCTTTGGCGTAGCGGTCCAGGGTTACCTTGCGCCTGGCGAGCGGATGTCCCGGACGCACGACGCCGACGAAGCGGTCGTGGAACAGCGCTTGGGCGCGCACCTCGGGGCTGGTCATCTCGCCGACGACGCCGGTCTCCAGATCGATGCTTCCGTCACGCAGACCCGCGCTCTCCCGGTCGGTCTTCTGCACAAAGCGCAGCCGGACGCCAGGAGCCTGTCGACGTACCCATTCCAGGAGGGGCGCGCCGAACCCCTCGATGAAGCCTTCGCTCGTTCGCAGGGTGAAGGTTCGGGTCAGGCGGGCCAGGTCCAGCGCCTGCGAAGGCCGCAGGGCCGCCTCGGCCTCCTGCACGAGTTCGCTGACGCGCCCGCGCAATTCCAGCGCCCGTGGCGTGGGGGCCAGGCCGCGTCCAACCCGGACGAGCAGCGGATCGCCGGTCGTCTCCCGCAGGCGCGCCAGGGTCCTGCTCATCGCCGACTGACTGAGTCCTAGCCGTCGACCGGCCCGCGTGACGCCACCCTCGGAGAGCAAGGCGTCCAGGGCGAACAGCAGATTGAGATCCGGATGGGGCATGGGCAGGCCTGATATGGCGTCGCGTGCATATATAACATGCGAATGATGCGCGTTCCGCCACATATGGCCCGTGGATAGCTTCTTCCCGGAATCCGAGCCGATCGACTCGGACCGAACGGAGAGAGCGTCATGGTTGCCAATGCATTGGAGACGTTCGTCGAGGAAGTCAGGTCGAGCTGGGGCGCGCTCAGCTCGCGGGTCGTGGCCGAGTGTGCCCAGCACCTGCGGACACTCCTGGCGGCACCGTCCTCGCAAGCCTGGCTGGAGGCCCTTCATCGGGAGGCGCCGCCCAGGCGGGAACTCTGCCGGGACGGTGAGCACGGCTTCATGCTGCTGGCCCATACCGAACAGGCTGGGCTCTACCGGCCGCCGCACGATCATGGACGCGCCTGGGTCATCTATGGCGTGCAGCAGGGCGAGCTCGAGATCAGAACCTATGCCCGTGTCCAGTCGCCGGGCGGCGCGGTCGAGCTGGTCCAAAGAGATGCCGTGATCGTCCGGGCAGGAGAGGTTCACATCTACCTGCCCGGCGACATTCACGACACGCGCTGCGTCTCGGAAACCGCGCTGCTCTTCCGCTTCACTGAGCGCGACCTGAAGGACGAGGACCGAGAAGGGCGCATGTCCCGCTTCGACGAGCCGAACTGGGCCTGGACGGTCACGAAGCCATGAGCCGCCTTCGGTACGCGGAGGCTGTCGCCGCGGTGCTGGCTGCGGTATCGCTGGTCGTGCTGGACGCGGCCATCGTCAACGTGGCGCTCCCAGCGATCTCGCGGTCCCTGCATGTGACGCCCGGTCAGTCCGTGGGGGTTGTCACGGCCTACCAGCTCGCGCTGATCACGGCCCTGTTGCCCTGTGCGGCCCTGGGGGAGTCCATTGGTTATCGCCGGGTATTCATGGCAGGCGTCGCGATCTTCATCGGCGCCTCCGTGCTCTGCGCGCTCTCTCCATCCTTGCCTTGGCTTCTGGCCGCGCGCTTCGTGCAGGGACTCGGGGGCGCGGCCGTGATGGCGCTGGGCGTCGCCTTGATACGCCAGGTCGTTCCTCGTGAGCGGCTCGGGACCGCCATCGGCTGGAACGCGATGGTGGTCGCCTTCTCGGCGGCCGCCGGGCCGACCCTTGGCGCAGCCGTCCTGTCGGTATCGTCCTGGCCCTGGCTCTTCGCCATGAATCTGCCGATCGGCCTGGCGACGATGGCGGCCTGCCGCTTGCTGCCTTCCAGCTCGGGGACTCGGCGACCCGTGGACCTCGTCAGCGCGGCGTTGAACGCGGGCGGCTTCGGCTGTCTCGTGATCGGCGCCGAGCAACTGCCGTCCGCCCCGGTCATGGCGCTCGCGCTGTGGATCTCCGCCTGCGCCCTGTTCGCGGGGCTGGTACGCCGCGAGGCTTCGCGCGGAGCGCCCCTGATCCCGCTGGACTTGCTGCGGTTGCAGCCGCTCCGCGTCTCGGTCATCGCCTCGGTGTGTTGCTTCATGGGGCAGGCCGCGGCCCTGGTGTCGCTGCCCTTCTATCTGCGGCACGCCCTGGGTCGAGAAGCGCTCGAGACCGGCCTCTACATGACCCCGTGGCCGGTGGCAGTGATGGTGACAGCCCCGCTTGCCGGGCGACTCTCCGACCAGATCTCCGGCGCCTGGCTTTGCCTGACGGGCGGTGTCCTGCTGGCGATCGGTCTGGCCCTGGCCTCGATCTGGCCGCTCCACCACGACATGACGCCGTTGCTCCCGATCACCCTGCTGTGTGGGGTGGGTTTCGGGCTCTTCCAGACCCCGAACAATCGCAACATGTACATGTCGGCGCCGAGCGAGCGGAGCGGCGCGGCGGGGGGCTTGCAAGGGACGGCGCGTCTCTCCGGACAGACCGCCGGCGCGGTGCTCATGAGCACGCTTTTCGGGGTCGTGTCCGTGGATCTCGCCCCGAGACTGGGTCTCGGGATCGGCGCTGGCCTGGCGCTGACGGCCGGACTGGTGAGCACGCTCAGGCGGTGACCGTTTTGAGCCCCGGCACGCCTGAGCTGATTGCCTGGCAAGCTCAGGCCGCCGCCTGCTTCGGTACGGCCTCGAGCAGTGCGTCCACTTCCTTGCGGCGGAGGGCCTCGTACAGCTCCACGCGGAACGTCTCCTGGGCGTCTGTCAGGTTCCCCTGCGAGGACAGCCAGTCCAGCCGCGCCAGCAGTGCCGCCGCGCGCCCGAGCGGACTCCGCGCCGCCTCATCCCGCGCCGCCAGGATCGCCGGGATGTTCTCCGGCTGGAACGGACCGTGGAAGCCCGTCTCCGAGTCCATGTACCGCAGGATCTGCGCCCCGCCGATGCCCACTCCGTCCACTCCCGCGTGCACCGCCGCCGCGATCTGCGGCAGCCGGAAGCCCGCCGAGAAGTACGTCAGCAACCCTCGCTCGTGCGCGCGGTGCACCAGCTCCACCGCCGTGGCATGCGAGATCTGCTCCACGATCGGCACGCTCGGGTAGGTGTCCGCGGAGCCGTCCCACGTCACCTTGTCGAAGCCGCCTTCCTTCACCAGCTCGATGCCCAGCAGCCCGATCTCGCGCCGGTCCGTCACCCGCCGCTCCTCGCCACCCCGATCATCCACGATGGGCGTGTTCAGGTTGAACGCCGCCGACAGGTACTGGTTGCGCGGGTTGCGCAGCACGTTGCTCCGCAGGCAACGCATGAACTCGATGATCTGCGACGCCGTCATGCGCTCCATGGCGAACTTGCACTCGGCCACCCCCTGCTGGAACATCGCGCTCGCCGCCGCCGCCATCGTGTGCACCACCTTCCACAGATCCAGGTGGAAGCGCCCGCTGTCGAAGAGCGGCCGGCCGATGAAGCTCGTCACCGGCGCTCGCGCCGCCACGTGCAGTCGCACCTTCGCCACGTTCAGCACCGACGGGATCCGGTAGGACTCGATCGCGCTGCGATCCTGGTTCGCGCGCTCCAGGTGCTCCACGTGGACGATCACCCCGCGCATGTAGTCCTCGCGCGTCGTCGTTCCCAGAACGTGGCCCTCGCCCGGATCCGTCACGGACATATGCGTCTGGATCGGGCCCTGTCCCGGCAGCGGCATGGGCTTGTACGGCAGCGCCAGCCGCGCGCCCTGGGTCAGCGCCTCGTAGGCCTGGTGGATGACGCGCCGCTCGTGCGCCGTGGCCTTGCGCCGCTCGCGCCTCAGCGTATCGATGAGCAGGCTCGCCGCCTCCACTCGCACCGCCGGATCCACCTCCAGCTCTCGCGTGTCCCCCGTGTCCTCCGCCACGTCGGCCAACCACTGCTGGCGCAGGTCCTGGAGATCCTCCTCGATCTCGATCACGCTCGAGGACTCGAGTCGCTGCAGTACGTCGCCCATCGCCTCGGCGAAGCCGGCCAGCTCGACGAACTCAGAGGACAGTTTCGCGAGCTCGGCGCGGATGAACGCGGAGCGCTCCGCCACGCTCTGGGGCTTGAAGAGAGGGATCGCCTCCGCCTTGCGGAAGGGCTCGTGGCGGGCCTTGGTGGCGTCCACGCGCACGATCTCGATCATCTCCATCATCTGTGCGAGCAGCAGCCGCTGGGTCTGGGTCCGGCTGTCACGCATCTCGCTCATCACCGTCATTTTCGAAGCTCCATTGCAGGATTTGTTTGGCCTGATGGAGGGGGGTGGTTCGTTTTGTGATCCTCGCCCGATCTCATTCCGATTCCTGGTCACAACGTCGCGATCGCGGCTCGACCCCGGAAAGACAACTTTCAGGGTGACGCGATGCTGCAGACCGCAACCGCAAGATGGGATTGGGAAGAGGGGAGTTCGATCGGAGCCACGGCCGGGGCCATTCCCGAGCCTTGTGTCTTCGTCCTGTTCGGAGCCTCGGGAGACCTGGCGCGGCGCAAGCTCCTGCCTGCGCTCTTCCAGCTCTTCCAGCGGGGTTTGCTGCCCCAGGGGTTCGCCCTGGTCGGCGCCTCGCTCGCGAAGCTGGACCGCGAGGCCTTCCAGGCAAGCGTCCGGGAGAGTCTGGAGCAGTCCATGGGCGAGCTGGATGGCTTGGCTTGGCAGGTGTTCGCTCGGCAGCTTGATCATGTGACGATGGATCTCTCCCGCGCTGATGACTACGTGCGGCTGGGCCAGCGCTTGAGCGAGATCGACCGGGAGCGAGGTACCCGGGGCAACCGCCTCTTCTACCTCTCGGTGGCGCCCAGCCTCTTCGGACCGGTGGTGGACCACCTTGGCGAAGCGGGCCTGGCCCGGGCTGGGCGCGGCAACTGGGTGCGCATCATCGTCGAGAAGCCCTTCGGCACCGATCTCGCCAGCGCGCGGGCGCTCAACGCGCGCCTGCACCGCTTCTTCGATGAGTCGAGCATCTATCGGATGGACCACTACTTGGGGAAGGAGATGGTCCAGAACCTGCTCGTGCTGCGCTTCGGCAACGGGCTCTTCGAGCCGCTGTGGAACCGCCAGCACATCGATCATGTGCAGATCACCAACGCGGAGACGCTGGGTGTGGAGGGCCGCGGCAGTTACTACGAGCAGTCGGGCGTGGTCCGGGACATGATCCAGGGGCACGTCTTCCAGGTACTCTCGCTGCTGGCCATGGAGGCGCCCGAGGATCTGTCCCCCGAGGCCGTGCGCACCTCCAAGGTGGAATTGCTGCAGACGGCGCGTGCCTTCTCGCCCGAGCGCATCCGGACCGAGTGCATCCGAGGCCAATACAGCGCCGGGCAATCGGGCGGCCAGCTCGTGCCCGGTTACCGGCAGGAGCCCGGAGTGGCGGCCGACTCCGGGGTGGAGACCTATGCGTTGCTCACCATGCGCTTTGACAGCATGCGCTGGGCGGGGGTGCCCTTCTACGTGCGCTCCGGAAAGAGGCTGAAGGAGCGGGTGACGGAGGTGGTGGTGCACTTCAAGCCAGGGCCCTTCCGCTTCCCGGGGGTGTCCGGGCCGGAGCAGTCGGCCGGCAATCGGCTGGTGATCCGCATCCAACCCGAGGAGGGGCTGGCGCTGCGCATCAACACCAAGGTGCCCGGGCAAGGACTGCGTGCTCGGGACGTGGACATGAGCTTCCTCTACGCCCAGGGCTTCGGCGAGCGCCTGCCCGAGGCCTACGAGCCGTTGCTGCTCGAAGGCTTGAGGGGGAACTCGACGCTCTACACCCGCCGCGACATGGTGGAGCGCAGCTGGGAGCTGGTCATGCCCGTGCTCGAGGCGTGGGGGGCATCGAAGGCCGAGCCCAACTACGCGGCGGGCTCATGGGGGCCGGCCGCGGCTCGCAGCTTGCTCGAGACCCAGGGGCGGACGTGGAACCGTGAGTGAGCAGGGAGCGCTCGCTCGAGAGAATGCAGAGCGGCCGGGCGGGCGGCGGCACCCGCCTGCCCATCACAAAAAACCATGAGCCCACTCTGCTCCGGCGAAACCGCTGGCCACCTGTGGCCGGCCTTCGCCGAGGAGCAGATCATGGCCTATCAAGCACCGAACGGAGCAGATGTTGCCGAGCCGCATCGCGAGTTCCTGGAGCACGACAAGCCTCACGAAGCTCCCCATGGCGAAGGCCGTGACATCCGCCGTGCCCCGACGGATCTCTCCTTCAAGCTCGAGCTCGCCTATGCCACCCACCGCATCTGCCGCGTCACCGAGGATGGCGTGTGCAAGGCGTGGGACGAGGTCAAGCTGCGCTCCTACAACGGGAAGCTGGGAGGTCCGCTCATCGAGGCCATTCCGGGGGACACCCTCAACATCGCCTTGATGAATCGGCTGCCTCCCGAGCCGGACGAGCACTCGCCGCATGTGATGCACGATCATCCCATGACCGAGCCCCACGGCTTCAACACGAGCAACCTCCACTTCCATGGGCTGCATGTGTCGCCCGCTGGGAACGCCGACAACGTGATGCTCGAGATCTCCCCCGGCCGGCACTTCCACTACGAGGTGAAGATTCCCAAGGATCATCCCGCGGGTACCTACTGGTACCACGCGCACAAGCACGGCTCGGCGGCGCTCCATATCGGGAGCGGCATGGCCGGGCCCCTCATCATCCGAGGAGACATCGATCGGGTGCCAGCCATCCGGGCCGCTCGAGAGCAGATCATCCTCTTCCAGCAGATCCCCTACAAGCTGGTGGACGATCCCACGATGCCGGGCCACCAGGCCAACATGGTGGAGAGCTACGATCTCTTCGGGCCCACCGTGTGGCCGACCCTCGGCCGGCGCTTCACCCTCAATGGAGTGGTCGAGCCTACCTACGAGATGTTCCCTGGCGAGGTGCAGCGCTGGCGCTTCATCCACGCGGGGCTCCGCGAGGGGCTCAAGCTCCGGTGGGTCCGGCGCGTGGGAGATCAGGAGATCGCCTTGCCTCAGTTCCAGATCGCGCACGACGGCATCACCACGGGGCGGATCGACACGGTGACGGAGACGGAGCTGTTCCCGGCGTACCGCGTGGACGTGATGGTGCGTGCCACGGAGCCGGATGGCCGCCCGCTGAAGCCGGGGACGTACTTCCTCGTGGACAACTCGGTCACCGGGCCCGCGCACACCCTGGCTCGGATCGTCGTGAAGGGCCCACCGAGGCGGATGTTCCTGCCGCGGCCTCAAGAGCTGGCGCCGCTGGCTCCGTTCAAGACCATCGAGGACGACGACATCACAGGGCACCAGGAGGCCGTCTTCAGCATCGATACCAGCGTGACACCGCCTCGCTTCCTCATCAACGGCAAGCCCTTCGATCCGCACCACGCACGGATCCTCTCCCTGGGCGCGGTAGAGGAGTGGACCGTGAGCTCCCTGAACTTCAACCACCCATTCCACATCCACGTGAACCCGTTCCAGCTCAAGACCGACGACGGGAAGATCCTCTGGAAGGACACACTCCTGGTGCCCGCGGGGAAGACCTTCAAGCTGCGCACGCGCTACGAGCGGTACATCGGGCAGTTCATGATGCACTGCCACATCGTCGAGCACGGGGATCTGGGCATGGCCGAGCTGATCGAGGTCGTGCCCGATGGGGGAGAGCACGAGCACGGTGGTGCGCACGGGGGCGGCGGTTCAGACCACCCGGAGCCTCATCACTGAGCGGACATGGGGGATATGGCAGGTGGCGCTGGAGGCGCCCTAACATCCGACACCACACCGGTCATCCTGGGGCCTGCCATGAGCGAAGCGAAGATCCCTGTCTCCGAGAAGCTCTCTCGCTACCTGGATACCGAGGGCCGGCTGAAGAACTGGCCCTCCCGGCGGTCGGACCAGCTTGACGCGCTGAGCTACCTGGCCGCTCGGCTCCCCTCGGACGTGGAGTGGAGCGAGCGGGAGCTCAACGATCTGCTGAAGTCCCTTCACACCTTCGGGGACTGGGCGCTGCTGCGACGCGACCTCTATGACGCGAGGCTCCTCGATCGATCGCCTGATGGCCGGCGGTACTGGAAGGTCCGTCCGCCGGCCTGACGGAGCGCTACGGGCAGTCCGCGCTGCAGGAGGCGTGTGTCTCCCAGACGTTGCATGTGGCGTCGCCGCACGAGGAGTTGAGGAACGTCTCCAGCACGGCCTTGCGGTGCGGGATGAACGTTCCCGTGAGTGCCGGAGAGATCTGGTGGCGCGGGCCGTCCGGGCCCGTCTCCGTCTGCTCGGAGATGTGGACGAAGCGCAGCGAGAAGGGCCAGATGAGGCCACCGCCCAGGTTGTGCCCCACGCTGAGCTGGTGGCAGCCCGCGCACGACAGCGCCATGGCCCGCTCCACCACCTGGTCCGGCGTCAACGTGCTGGGGATGGACGTGAGCGCCGTCTGGATGTTCGTCCGGAAGGGGCTCGCCCCCGAGCCGAACTGATTCACGTACTGGTTCTCCGTGGCGCTCTGCGCGTCGCTCTGACCGCTGTTCGTGCTGTCTGGGAACGCCATGTTGAAGAGGTTGATGTCATTGACGGCCAGGGCGGGCACCTGGGCGGGGAAGAGCGAGCTCTGGAACGTCGGAGCCAGTGCGTGCCCCGAGCCCGGATTGAACAGCGTGCCTCCCGGATTGGTCTTCACTGTCACGGGGATGAACCGCGTCACACAGGGAGCCACGCTGCAGTCCTTGCGGATCTTGAACTCGCGCAGCATCCAGTTGGGCTGCATGAACTGGTTGGTGCGCACCTGTCCCGTCTCGGTGGGGCGATTGCCCAGGTTGTCGACGTGGAGCACCGGCATGAAGCCCGGCAGGCCCGCGAAGTAGAAGCTGCGCAGTGCGTCCGCGCGCGCGCTGGCGCTGGGTTGCAGCGTCAGGTTGGCCCAGAAGTCGGCCACGGGGCGGCACCCTTCGAGCCCCAGGGCTGGCGTGGGGTTGGGCAGCATCGCCTCGAAGATGATGAGGTTGCGGCTGCCCGGGTTCGTGAAGCCCGAGCGCTTCGCGAAGGCGACGCGGTACTCGCCGCAGTTGGAGCCGTTGGCGGGCGCCAGATCGAAGCGGTTGAACAGGCCAATGGGGATGTACGCGTCCGGGTTGGTGGTGGGGCTGGTGTACGGATCCACCGTGGCCTGGTTGCCCTCGGTGCGAGGACACGAGAGGGGGAACCCGTTCATGTTGAGCACGCCCGGGCTGTTACAGTTGGGGCCCAGCCCCAGTCCCGGCGAGAGCCGCTCCGTGTCCCACCACTGCTGGAACACATCCAGCATCGTCGTGGCGGAGCCCGTGCTGGTGCCCAGGAGTTGTTTCATGACGTCCTGGAAGGGAAAGCGCGTGAGGATGACGTCGTCTGTCACCACCAGCGAGCGGCGCGGATCCACGGTGACGAGCAGCGCCGAAGGTCCCGTGCGCTCCGGGAGGGGAAGAGCACCAATGCCGCGGCGCTCCGGGTGCAGGTTCTCGCTCTGAGCCTCCGGCGCGGGGAGCGAGGGGGCGCGCTCCTCGGACTCGGTCGTGCTCGAGCCGCAGCCGCTCGCCAGGCTCAGCATCGTGGCCCCGAGCAGGGCCGCCCACTTCCTCTCAGTGAGACGATTCATCTGTCGCTCCTCCGCGGCCACGCTGGGTGCCCGCGTCATATGATTCTGAGGAAAATACGACAGATATGATAAAACAGTTAATACGGGATTCTACTGTGCTCTCGATGGCGCGCCGCGTCTACCGGCTACCGCTCCGCCATCGGCTGGTGGCTCACGATGCGCTCGGCCTGACGGCCCATCAGCTCCGAGTAGTGATCGTGGTGGGCCACGTATGAGCCGAGGCCCGCTGACACCGAGCGCAACTCCACGATGAAGTCCTTGAGCTCCGCTTGCGGCATATAGGCCGTGAGGATCTCCCAGCCGGGCAGATCCAGATCGGCATCGAAGCCCAGCAATTGTCCCCGGCGGCCCGTGACGAGCCGCTGCGCGCGAGGCATGGCATCGCGGGGCACGTGGATCTCCATCCGGAGGATGGGCTCCAGGAGCACCGGCTCCAGCTTGGGCAGGCTCTCCGCCATGGCCAGCCGTGCGGCGGTACGGAACGCCTGATCCGAGCTGTCCACCGAGTGGTAGGTGCCTCCGGTGAGGGCGACGGCCACGTCCACCACCGGGAACCCCAGTGGCCCTCTGCGCAGTCCGTCCAGGATGCCTTCCTCGACCGCAGGGATGTACTGCCGGGGCACGGCCCCGCCCACCACGGCGGAGGTGAAGGAGAATCCCTGTCCGCGCGGCAGCGGCCGCACGTCCACCACCACGTCACCGAACTGGCCATGTCCGCCGGACTGTCGCTTGTAGCGGGCGTGGTGGGTTCCGTGACGGCGCACGGTCTCCCGATAGGGAATGGGCACGGGATGCACCGCCACCGGGACCCGGAGGCGCGTGCTCAGGCGCTCGATGGCCTCTCGCAGGTGAAGCTCCCCCTGGCCTCCGAGCAGCAGCCGCTGCGTGTCCGGATCCTGATCCACGGACAGGGACGGATCCTCCTCGACCAGTCGAGCCAGCGCGCCGGGCAGCTTCACGTCATCCGTGCGTTTCTCCGCGGTGATGGCGACCTGGTGCACGGGAGGAGGTGCCACGGGCCAGATCTCCGTGCGTCGCGCGCCGTCCACCTCCACGTGATCCCCGGCGTGCGCCGAGTCCAACCGCCCGAGGATAGCCACCTCCCCCTCGTTGGCCGTGCTCACGGGCGTGTGCTTCGTCCCGTGCGGTTGGAACACGCCGGTCACTCGACCTCCACCGAGCGTGCCACCGTCCGCTACGGTGCCTCGCCACACGCGCACCAGCGATTGCTTCCCCACGTGGGGCAGGTGCCAGATCTTGAACGGCTGCACCCGTGAGGTCCCACTGACCGGGATCCCCAGCCGCGTGCGTGTCTCTTCGACCCCTGGCACTTCGTGGCGCAGCCCCTTGAGCAGCCGCAGCAGCCCCAGCCCTCGCTCGGCCGAGCCGATGAAGACAGGCACCAGCCGATCCTCTCGCAGCGCTCGTGCCATCTGCTCGTAGAGGACTCCGGGGGGCGGCACGATGTCCTCGATGAGCTGCTCCAACAACGCGTCATCCTGATCCGCCAGCCGCTCGAGCATCTGCCTTCGGGCTGCCTCCTCCACGGGGCGATCGCTCTCGGGCAGGGGGATGAGCGCGGCCTCCTTTTCCGCCGTCGTGCCCCATGCTCGCTCGCTCACGAGATCCACGATGCCCACCATCCGCTCGCCCTCGCGGATGGGGATCTCACGGAGCACCAGGGGGCGTGCGGAGACGACCTGCAGGGAGTCGAGGAGCGCCCTCAGCGACGCGCCGCTCTCGTCGAGCGCGTTCAGGAAGAGCAGGTGGGGAATCTGTCTCTTGTCGAGGAAGTGGAACAGCGGAGACAGGGCCGCCGCCCGCTCCGGTCCGGTGTCGCAGACCACGAGCGCCGCATCACAGATCATCAGGGCGTGTTTCGCCTCCTGGGCGAACTCGGGAGCGCCTGGACAGTCGATGAACGTCCAGCGCTCGCCCAGGAACTCAGTGGTCACCGCCGCCAATTCCGCCGTCATGGTCCGCCCGTTCGCGGCTCCATCCGCGCCCGGGGGCCTCAGGGCTCCGGCACCCGTGACGCGCAGCAGGGACTCCAACAAGGTCGTCTTTCCCACTCCCTGGGGACCGACGAGGGCGACGACACGCGGCGAGGCAGGATGCTTCATGGCGGACTCCTGCTGGAGGCGGGTATTCCCGCACGGAAGGTGGAGTGCCCCCGCGCGCTTGAGAAGCCGAGAGGGGGCGAATGGACGAGGGCCCTCTCTCATGCCTGCTGGGAGAGGACCCTCGAAGTGCCGCGACGCACCTACTCGGTCACCACATTGCTGCCCTCGTGCTCGGCCATCTTGAGCAGTTCCTGCCGGGACAGCTCGTCCATGGTGCGCTGCATCTCCATGCCCAGGTTCATCAGGTCATCGCGAGATGCCAGGCTCACCACGCGCGGGAAGAGCAGGTCCTCCTCCTCCTTCACGTGCGACTTCACGGACTGCATGAGCTTCATGGCGTCCTGCATCAAGCGCGGATCGTGGCGCTTGAGCTGAAGGATCTCGGCGATGAGCTGCTTGACCTCGGCATGTTCCTGGAGGGAGTGGTCCACCATGTCCTGGATGCCCATGCGCCGGGCGAAAGGATAGAAGTGCCGCTCTTCGATCTCCGCGTGCATCGTCAGCCGCTCCGAGATCTGGCCCAGCAGGGTGATGCGCTCCTCCTCATCGCACCGCTGAATGCGATCGAAGAGTTCGTCCACTTCCTGGTGCTGCTGCTTCAGCATTGCGAGCGCGTCCATGGGCTCGGCTCCTTTCGGATATTCGGGTGTACGCGCCAACGGTCCGCACGCACGCACATCCAGGCAAGGTACCGAGCATCCAAGCAGCGCGTCTCAGCCCTGCGTGCTGTCCTGGTCCCCCTCCGCCGTGTTCATCGGAGCACGTGGGCGGCCGGAATCCGAAGGACGGAGGCGGCGGATCGCTCGGAGCAGGAGCTCCTCATCCAGCGGGTTGACCAGGAAGCCTCGCGCTCCCAGTTGGTGGGCCCGCTCGAAGCCCTCGTCCTCCGAGGCTCCGTGGACTATCAACGCTCCGGCGATCCGCACCTCGCCCATGAGCAGCCCCTCCATGGCCTGCATGGGGGCGAGCACGACATCCGAGGGCGTCGTGTGCAGGACCTCCAGCGGGGTTGCCACCTTCGCGGTGTGGCCATGGCGGCTGAGGATCCGAGAGAGCAGGACGACCGTGACGGGCGGCCAGCCGTAGAGCATCAACGGCGCCTCGTCCGAAGGTTCGGGCGAGTAGGGGGTGGAGAACTTCTCGATGGAGTCGCGGATGCCGTACAGCTCGTTGAGCGCGCGGGATAGCGATGGGTCCGAAGCGAGGTGCGGCTCCACCCGAGGCTTTCCCGAGGCGGCGCGCACCGCGTCCAGCGCCTCGATCGAGGCCGGGGCGGGCAGCGCGACGTGGAGGATCTCCCGATCCTTCTTCTCCAGGCGGAGCGGGACGACATGGTACTGCCGGGCGATCCGCGCGGGGACGAGCCGGGCGAGCTGGCGATCCAGCCGCTCGCGATCCAGATCGATCGAGTCGATACCAAGCTGCTCGGAGAGTGCCTCGAGCAACTCGGACTCCGTGCAGACCTGCTCCCGGATGAGGGCTCGTCCGAGCGGGACTCGCTCCTCGTGGTGGTGCACCAGCCCCAGGCGGAGCTGGGCGCGGTTGAGCACCCCTCGTTCCAGGAGGATCTCCCCCAGCATTCGCTTCTGGCCAATCTCCATGATTGATCGGTAGATGGCACCTGTCGGCGGGTACGACGACGGGCGCACGGCAAGGGCCTCGGTTGGCTGCCCGCCCTGGGGGCGTTCAGCGCGCGGGGCGGTACTCGTGGATCCACACCACCTCGACTCCCCACGTGAAGAGCATCCAGTGCCGGGAGAGGCGGACGAAGTCCTCGGCCTCGATGGGGCGCGTGACGGTGATGATGCGCGTGCCAGGGCGGCAGGTCCGGAATCGCTCGATCAGCCGCGCCTTTGTCTCCGGAGTGAGCGCCAGCCAGTTGGTGAAGAGGTGGGTGGCGTCTCCCAGCTCCTCGCGCGTCATGTCTCCCACGGTGAGGGTGATGCCTGCGGCCTGGAGCCGAGGCGCGACGCGTGTCACGTGGTCCGCGATCAGCTCTACTCCGCGGGCCTCGGCTCCCAGCCAGCGGGCCGCGATCAGCACCCGCCCACGCCCCGCGCCTAGATCGATGAGCCGGCTCGTCCGGCCGACTCCGGCCCGATTGAAGACGTAGAGCGCCGTCATCAGCGGCGTCTCTCCATAGATGAGTTCTCGGAATCGCTGGCCCGTGGCCTTTAGCGCGCGGACCACCTCGAAGGTCCGCCGGGCCCGGTAAGGCGTGTGGATGAGCTCCTGCCACCAGATGGCCAGATATGGCCGAAGTAGCCGAGGCCGCCACAGCAGCAACAGTAGATCCGTGAAGCGGATGATGAGGGCGAAGACCCGGACCTGGAGCTGCAAGGCGAGCCGTTCGAAGAAGGGGAGATCGAACTCCTCCAGATCGTCGTCGCGCTTCGCTCCCGGTGCTGGAGAGGTGGGGTCGGTCATGCGAGGCGGAGGTTCACAGCGGGTGGACCGTACCACGCCATCGGCAAGGGCAGGCGAGCGGGCACTGAGCGGGCTCGAATCGTGTGCAGGTTCCGGCGCCTGCCTGGATGGAGAGTGCTATGGTCCTTGGCCGTGGCGCCGCATGAAGAGGACGAGGACTCGGAGCAGTTCGAGACCGCCAGCATCCCGGTACAACGGAAGGGCCCGGTTCGGGTCAAGCTGGTGTTCCTGACGGGGCCGGACGCCGGACGGAGTCATTCCCTGGAGGCGGGCAAGTTCCTGCTGGGCACCGCTCCTTCGTGCGATCTCGTCGTGAAGGATCGCGCCGTCTCGCGGCAGCACCTGCGGCTCGAGGTTCGCGAGGAGGGAGTGCTGGCGCGGGACATGGGCTCACGCAACGGCTCGTTCTGCGAGGGCATGCGCTTCACCGAGCTGGAGGTTCGTCCGGGCGCGGTGCTCAAGCTGGGCACCACCGAGCTGAAGATCGTCCCCGAGGACTCGCGCGAGCGCGTCATTCCTCCATCCGAGCGCACCAAGTTCGGCGCGCTGGTGGGCGACAGCCGGAAGATGCGCGAGGTCTTCACGGTGCTGGAGCGCCTGGCGGCCGGAGACGCGGATGTGCTGGTGCAGGGCGAGACGGGCACGGGCAAGGAGCTGTGCGCCGAGGGCATCCACCTGGCGAGCAAGCGCAGCAAGGGGCCGTTCGTCATCGTGGATCTGGCGGGCATTGCTCCCTCGTTGATCGAGTCGGAGCTGTTCGGCCACGTGAAGGGCGCTTTCACTGGTGCGCACACGGATCGGGCGGGTGCCTTCGAGCGGGCCAATGGGGGCACTGTCTTCCTGGACGAGGTGGGTGAGCTCCCGTCGGAGATCCAGCCTCGGCTGCTGCGCGTGTTGGAGCGGCGCCAGGTAAAGCGGGTGGGGGCCAACGACTACCGCACGGTGGATGTGCGGGTGGTGGCGGCCACGCACCGGGATCTGGAGGCCTCGGTGCAGGCGGGGAAGTTCCGCGAGGATCTGTTCCACCGGCTGGCGGTGCTGCGCGTGACGCTGCCTGCGTTGCGCGAGCGTCCCGAGGACATTCCCCTGCTGGTGGATACGGTGCTGCAGCGGACGGGCAAGCCGCCGAGCGCGTTGTCGGAACAGACGCGAGCCCTGTTGGCCCAGTATCCGTGGCCCGGCAACGTGCGCGAGCTGCGCAACGTGGTGGAGCGTGTGGTGAGCCTGGGGGAGGAGGCGCTGCCGGTGATCGCGGCTCCAGCCCCTGCTGCCGCTGACAAACCGCGTCCGGCTCAGGCTGCGAGTGCCCCCAGCGCTGCGGCCGAGCTGGAGCTGCCCTTCAAGGAAGCCAAGGAGCGGCTCATCGAGGGCTTCGAGCGCGACTATCTCAAGGGCCTGCTCGAGCGGTGCGAGGGCAATGTCTCACGCGCCTCGCGAGAGGCCGGAATCGATCGCGTCTATCTGCGCAAACTGTTGAAGAAGCACGGGCTCCACGGGCACGATGGTCCCTGAAGCCACTGGATTCAACTGACTTCCTGTAGCACGGCTTCCAGGTTGCGCCTGCTCGCGGAGACCTTCGCGAAGGCAAGCTCGAGCCGGTGGCTGATCATCTTCTTGTCAGCGCGCTCGGAAGACTCGAGCTCGCTGAGCGCTACCTCCAGCTCCTGTTCCGCGACGGTGAGGAGTTCCTTGGCTTCCTTGATGCGCTGCTGAAGCTCTGCGCTGATCTGGGAGGAAATGGGAGCCGTCCTTGGACCTTGGATGGGTCCCCATCGAGAGAGGCTGAGCCTATAGCCCAGCGCACCCATGAAGTCGAATCGGGACGAGCCGCGCCGCGTCAGCGATAGATCAATCCGGACAGTTGCCATGCCAGCCGGCGGCGGAAGGCGGGTACTTGTGACAGCGTGCCAAGCACCAGGTTGCGCACCGGCCGGAGCAGTCCCGGCACTGTCGCCAGCCGCGTCAACAACGAGGCGAATCGGACGACGTCGACGGCCACCGGGCGCCGGGCCGCTGCATACGCGTCGAGGCGTTCCTCTCCAGCTCCGGCCAGCACGGCGGCGAGCGCCTCTCCGAGCGCCGCTGCGTCCTTGAGGCCCAGGTTCATTCCCTGTCCTCCCGCGGGGCTGTGCACGTGCCCTGCGTCTCCGGCGAGCAGCACGGGCCCGGCTCGGAACTGGTCCGCAACCCGATGGTGGATGCGGAACCGCGAGCCCCATGTCACCTCCGTGACGCGTGCCTGTCCACGGCGCGGGCCGCGCGTGTCGAGCAGGGACTGCACGAAGGCCACCGTCGGGTGCTCCGGCGCCTCTTTGACGGCGGCCACGATCCGGACCGTCCCATCTGGCAGCGGAGCCCACACGAGCATGCCCGCATGGGAGAAATAGAGGATCACCTCATCTCGTGGCAGGTCGCCTTCCACGCGGACATCGGCGAGGGTGAAGGACTCTCCGGCATGCTTGTCCCTCCCGAACTCGATCCCGGCGAGGCGACGGATGGTGCTGTGCATGCCGTCGGCGGCCACCACGTACCGCGCATGGATGGACTCGCCGCTGTCGAGCGTGGCGATGGCGCCAGTGCTGTCCGCCTTCAGCCCGATCACGGAGTGAGGGCGCAACACTCGGCCGCCGCGGGCTTCGAGTTGCTGGAGCAGCACAGCCTCGGTGGTCGACTGCGGCACCATCAGTGCGTACGGATACCGGGTCGGAAGATCGTCGAACCGCACGGGGACGAGCGTGTGGTCCCGGTCGCGGATGGTGAACCGTGGCGCATGGATGCCCGCCGCCGCGAGCGGTGCCGCCGCCCCGATCGCCTCCAGGACTTCGAGCGTATGCGCGTGCACCACGGCGGCTCTCGAGGTGTTCGTGGCCTCTGGCTGAGCATCGATGATCGTCACGTCGGCCTTGTGCCCAGCGAGGGTGGCCGCGGTCGCCAGGCCGACAGGTCCTGCGCCGACAACGAGCACGTCGGTACGAGCGGGAATCATGCGGAATCCTCCAGTCAACAACTGTTGGCCAACGCTTGTTGGCATCAAGGTAGAAGCGAGACCGTGGAAAGTCAACGCTTGTTGGCATACGCTTGTTGGCATGGTGGAGGAGACACGGCCGCGCCGCTCGGATGCGACTCGGGCAGCAATCCTGCGGGCAGCGCGCGAACGGTTTGCCGCGGACGGGTACGAGCGGGCGACGATCCGCGCCATCGCCTCGGATGCCGGAATCGATCCCTCGATGGTGATGCGCTACTACGGCAACAAGGAGCGCCTCTTCGCCGCCGCCGCTGAGTTCGATCTGCGACTGCCTGATTTGAAGGGAGTGTCTCCAGAGCGGCTCGGCACGGCGGTCATCGAGCACTTCATCCAGCGATGGGAAGGGGACGAGACGCTGACAGCGCTGCTGCGAGCGGGCGTCACGAATCCGGCCGCCGCCGAGCGGATGCGGCAGATCTTCGCCGAGCAACTCGCCCCCGCTGTCCGGGCGGTGAGCCGGTCAGGCGAGGAAGCTGCCGTACGCGCTGGTCTGGCGGCCACG
The DNA here is from genome assembly GCF_020103695.1 of Hyalangium versicolor. Lineage (GTDB taxonomy): Bacteria > Myxococcota > Myxococcia > Myxococcales > Myxococcaceae > Hyalangium > Hyalangium versicolor. The sequence goes on along the minus strand of NZ_JAHXBF010000029.1, from coordinate 98,401 downwards.
CAGGTGCTCGGGGTGGCGCTGTGCCGGTACGTGCTGTGCCTACCGCCTGTCGCGGCCATGGAGCGCGCTGCCCTGGTGGCCTGGGTCGGCCCGACGCTCCAGCGCTACCTCGTTGGCTCGATCGACTGACCCTGTCGGGGCCGCCTGGTACGAACCTGTATGCTTGTCGGACAGGTTGGTGACGGGTTCGGCCGACAGGGCTCCTCTGGTATGGATGTGTCCTCATGTGGATCTTCGGATACGGCTCGCTGATCTTCCGCCCCAGCTTCCCGTATGAGGAGCGCCGAGAGGCGTGGCTGCAGGGCTGGGCTCGCCGCTTCTGGCAGGCGTCGACGGACCACCGAGGGGTGCCGGAGGCTCCTGGCCGCGTGGTGACGCTGGTTCAAGAACCGGGTGCGCGATGCTGGGGCATGGCGTACCGGATTGCTCCCGAGCGTGTGGAGGAGGTGCTCGTCCACCTGGATTTCCGCGAGCAGGGCGGCTACGAGCGCCACCGGGTGCAGCTGGAGACGCGCGAACCTCCACCCCTGGATGCCGTCGTGTACCTGGCCGGTCCAGCCAACCCTCACTACGTGGGCCCCACGACGGTGGAGGAGATCGCGGCGGTGGTGCGCTCCGCCCACGGCCCCAGTGGCTCGAATCGGGAATACGTGCAGCGGCTGGCGGAGGCGCTCGCTCTGGCCGGCGAGCAGGACGCGCACGTGACGGAGCTGGTGCGGCTGCTGTAGGGGACAGCTACGCCTGGCTGCGGACAGGACGCTTGCTGCGCGGGATCAGCGCGGGCCTGCCGGTCCACAGCGCCCCGAGGACACCCGCGCCGACCACGGCGTGGAGCGCGCCAATCCACCGGACATCCTCCAGGAAGATCACCGCCACACCAGCCACGGTGATCACCGCGGCGACGACGGCGCACAGGATCCACGCCCAGCGCCTGCGCAGGAGCAGGAAGGAGGAGCCCAGCCCCGCGCCGGCTGCCAGCGTCAGGAAGGCGACCGACATGGCCCCGGACATCTCCGTGGCCACCAGCCCCATGATGGCCAGGTACAGCGTTCCGATGCCGAGCGTCGCCACCGCGAAGTCGAGGAAGGTCGCGCTGCGGCGGATGTGGAGGGGCTCGGACATGGGGCGCACACCCATCATACTGAATCCCGTCACCAGACCACCGGGAGACGTAGGGCGGGGTGCACGAAAAAAGTGAGCCCGACCAGGGTATCCTCCTGGCCGGGCTCGGGGTGCTGCCATTTCGTGAGACCTGCACGTTTAAGTCGGCCGCTCAGTTTGAGGCCTCGCGCTCTGCGATTGAGCTACCGCCTCGGAAGAGGAGAAAGAGGCGGGCTGGAATTGCACCAGCATCTCGAGGTTGGGTGCGAACGACGGTCGATCAGGCCTGCGACAGCGGATACTCAGTCTGGAGTGAGAGTCTGAACGTGGGGTGCCTCACGGGCTTCCACACCTGCCTCTACCGTCGTTGGGCTACCCCGCCGCGAGGATGAGTGGCGGGGGCAGGACTCGAACCTGCACTGTCAGTGGAGAAGGGACCGATCCGCATCAGTCTGAGTTTCAGTTTGAGCTTGCACTCCAAACCCTTCGGTCAGCGCGGGCGCTCACCGAACACGTAGCCGAACACAGCGTCTCCGGCTTTCATTTCTTCGACCTCGGCGTTGTTGGCTTCCTCCCGGGCGAATTTCACGGCCTGTTGAAGCTTCTCGACGCGCTCCAGCATGTCCTGGATGCGGGAGGCGGGCAAGGCACCGGAGTACTTCACGGTCTTCCAGTAGCCCACGACGATGTCCTCGTAATAGACGTCCACCTGGGCGGGGTGCTTGTCCGTGGCCTCGGCCTTGATGTGGTTGCGGGGGACCTTCTTCGTCTTCGCTGTCTGGACCGGCTCGGTGGCCCACAGGTTCTGGGCGTGATCCGGGACCCACGATTCACTGGGGTCCAGCTCGGGCAGCTTCTTCACGAAGGTCTGCATGTCGACGAGCTGCTTCTCGAGGAAGAGGAGGTACGTGGCGGGCACGTTCTTCAGGAGGACCCTGCCATCCACCACGACATCCGCCTTGGCCCGGCAGTTGGTGAGATCCTTGGTGGCGGTGACATCGAAGAGGCGGGAGAGGATCTCCTGCGTCTTCTTGAGCAGCTCCTCCGCGCGCACCTGAACGCGGGTGGACTCGGGCGGGAACTTCTCTCCCTCTTCGTCCTTGGGTTGGTAGGTGCGGGAGATGCCCGCCAGAAGTGCGGGCTTCTGCAGGGCGTGGTGCGCGTCGCTCAGCTCCTGGTGCGAGCGGCTCTTGATGCCCTTTTCGACGGCGATGATCTGGTTCAGCTTGGCCATGACGGTTCTTTCAGTTTTATGAGGTCTGGAAACCGGCGACGCGGAGCGTGCGGTGGACCTGACCGGCGCGGAGCGTACCGCAGCTCAGTGCGGCCCGTCATCGCCGGGCGGCCGGTCGAGCGTGCGCATCACCACGGAGCGGCACGCGCTGCAGATGACGCCCTTTCGTTCCCAGTGGATCTGCTCCTCCCACTCGCGCGGATCCTCTGGGCCCTGCTCGAGCTGTTGCATGAGCGTTGCGAGTTCGTCGCCCGTTCCGCGCCCTCCGCCATCCAGCACGTCCTGTTCACCTTGAAGGACGAGGGTGAAGCGGTAGTACAGCTCGCTCGGAGCGAGGCGCCGCCCACAGGCGGCACACGTCTTGGTTGAAGGTCCGGCCACGAGGCAGACACTAGCAATCTGGCCTGGACATCCGTCATTGCCTTCCGCAGGGCCCCACGCTTGGATGCGGCGCCGTGACGAAACCGCTCTGTCGTGCCTCCCTCTCCTTCGTCCTCTCCAGCCTCCTGCTGGCTTCGACCGTGGCCCGAGCGGAGTCTCCCATCCCGCAGGAGCCGGAGACTCCCGCCACGCAGCCAGCAGCAGAGCCGGTTCCTCCCACGGAGGTTCCGGTTCCGGCAGTGCCTGAGGCACCGGCTGCTCCTGTCGTCCCACCGACGCCGGCCGCTCCCTCCAGCACGCCTGCTGCACCCACCGAGGAGCAGCTCCCGGTACTCACCGCGCTCTACCCTCTCTGGGAGAACACCGCCCGGGTGCTGCAGCACCGGAGCCTGTATCTGGGCACCAGCAACGCGGAGTTCGGCCTCTTCGGCGTGGCCCAGCTCGGAACGCGGCCGCTGTCCTTCATCTTCCGCACACCCAACATCCACGCGAAGCTGCGGCTGCTGTCCCGCGAGCGGCTCGAGGTGGCTGCCCACGCGGAGGTGGTCGTCTTCCTGCCCGGATCCAGCGAAGCCTTCACGTCGAGCAACTACATCTCCCGCTTGGACACCCGGGACATCCTGCTCACGGTGGTGCCCGTGGGGGCCACGGCCTCGTTCCAGATCATGCCCTGGCTCTACCTGCACGGCACCACCACGGTGATGGGGATGTTCGACGACGGGCCCTACCTCAACCGCCTGGTCTTGGGGATCAACCTCGTGGCGGAGTTCCTGGCCCTCCAGCATCACTCGGTCCGCGTGCACGCGAGCGAGGTGGGCTTCTGGGACCATGACTTCAACATGCTCGGCGCGTCCTACTGCTACCGGCGCAGCTGGTTCGAGTTCCAGGTCGGTTACTACTATCGTTTCTTCGGGAACGATGGCCGCCAGACCAGCCCGCTGATCGCCCTGGGGGCGTACCTGTGAGGCGCCTCCTGCTCGCGCTCGCCCTCCTGGGGCTCGCCGCTCCCGCGTGTGACTGGGAGCACTACGCGATGATGAACAGCATCCCCGCGAAGGGGGATCCGTCGCTCAACCCCGTGGTGCGCGTGTACCTGGGGTTGGATGGGCTCTCGTACCCCGCCGTCGTCCGCGCGCGCGAGCGGGGCGCGTTCGCTGGATGGAACCTCTCGCGCTTCGTCTCCATGTTCCCCGCGACCAGTGATGCCAGTTGGTCGCGCATCTTCCACACCGAGCGCTTCGCCGGGTACGAGTTCGGCCACTACGATCCCGTCAAGGACAAGGTCTACAACAAGGCCCTGGGCGGGCTGATGGTGCACCTCGTGCCGCCGCTGGAAGAGCTGCCCTTCACGCTGCCCGCCTATGCCCAGACGCCCGCCTACTACAAGGCGTTCGACTACCACGCGAGCGCCTATCTCGACGCGCTCTGGAGCTATGACCGGCCCGTCTACGGTTACTACAAGGGGCTCGACAACGTCTTCACCGCGCTCGCCGGCCGCAGCCAGGTGCAGGACGCCTTCACCGCCTACATCCTCGAGACAGATGTCGTCGGGCACATCCGCTCCGAGGATGACATGGTGGACGTGCTCGTCTCCCTGAGCGAGCGCATCGAGCGCTTCAAGAAGGACCACCCCGAGCGCACCTTCATCTTCACCATGTTCGGGGATCACGGCATCGACGGCATCGCGAAGCCGGCGGATTCCGTGATCGACTTCCGCGATGAGCTCGAGGAGGCAGGCGTCGCCACGGTGGACTCCTTGAAGGACGCGGACAAGAAGGAGGGGCCTGCGGCGATCGCCATCCTCCACACTCGCGTCACCTACGTGGCGATCCATGCCCGCCCGCGCTGGGTGGAAGAGGTGGCGCGGCGAGCCTCCACGTGCGCGGCGGCGGACCTCGTCTTCGCGCGCAGCGAGTCGCCCGGGCCTGACTTTCCCGAGGGCCTCGAATGGGTGAGCGTCTGGCGCGAGGGCAACCTCATGGCGCGCTTCGGCTATGACATCGCCACGGACTCCTACATCCTGCCGAGCGAGCATGACTGGGCGGCGCTCGATCTGCCCGTTCTCTTCAACCAGGGGGCTCCCTACGCCGTCTTCGGAGATGAGCAGCTCTTCTCCCTGAGTATCGATCGCACCTACCCGGACTTCTTCTTCCGCGCGCGCACCGCGTTCGAACCCGTCAGCGTGGAGTTCCCCTCGGACATCATCGTCTCCTACCGCCACCCGTTCATGTCGGTGGGCTACCAGGCACCCATCAGCAGCCTGAACGGAGTGGGCACCGGCGGCAGCCATGGAGCGATGGATCGGCTGGGAAGCTTTGCCGCCGTGCTCTCGGAGGAACGAGAGCTGCCCTCGACGGTGCGCTCCGACAACCTGCTGGAGTTCTTCCCGGCCCTCGTCGACCACATGCGCGAGCGCGAGGTGGAGACGATCCCCGGCGCTCAGGGGGCCGATCTCGACTACGACGCGTTGCCCTGAATCTGCTCCGCGTCGCTTTGTGGCACCTCTGCCCGGGTTGCGGCCCTGGGGACAGGCGGGTCCGGTCTCTCCTGCAGCTCGGTGCGTGTGGGGCGCGCGTTCGTTGGCAGGAAGACCCGGAAGGTGCTCCCGCGGCCCGGGTGGCTCTCCACGGTGATGTGGCCTCCCAGCTCCGTGACGATGCGGTTGCACGTGGACAGGCCCAGTCCCGTGCCCTGGCGCGGAGGCTTGGTGGTGAAGAACGGATCGAACAGCCGCTCCAGGTCCTCCTCGGGAATCCCCGCCCCGGTGTCGTGGATCGACACCATCAGCAAGCCCTCCTCATGCCGGGTGGAGAGCCGGATCTCGGCCGAATCGCCTCCCTGCGGGGGTAGTGCCTGCACGGCATTGAGGAGCAGGTGGAGGAACACCTGCGCCAGCCGGGACTCGTTTCCATAGAGCGGAGGCACCGGCGCATAGTCCTTCACCACCCGCGCCCGGTGCTTGATATCCCCCCACGCCATGTTCACGCACGAGTCGAGCAGGGCAGGGAGGTTCACCAACCCGTGTTGATCTGGCGCGTTGCGCGCGAACAGCTTCAGATCGCGCACGATGTCCCGCACCCGGCGGCTCCCGGAGAGAGTCTCGCCCAGCGCCTCCAGCAGATCCTTCGCGCGCTCGCCGGAGTGGAACTCGCCCTCCTCGATCAGGGTCTGCAGCTCCTCGTTCACGTAGTTCAGGTTGCTGAGGATGTAGGCCAGCGGGTTGTTGATCTCGTGCGCCATCCCCGCGGTCAGCGTCCCCAATGAGGCCAGCCGCTCCGTGGTCACCAGCCGCTCCTGCACCTGCCGGCGTTCGCTGATGTCCCGCACGATGCATGCGAGCGCTGGCGCGCCCTGGAAGACGAGAGGCACCGTCACCACCTCGCCCACGGCCAGCCGGCCCTGGCGGTGGCGGAGACGGAGTTCTCGTGAGGAGCGGGAAGGGGAGGGCTGGGTGAGCGCCTCCTCGTGCCCGGGCATGGCGCACTCCGCTACCGGTTGGCCCACCAATTCCGCGACACCCGCGAGCCCCAGCAAGGCCGACGCGGACGGATTCGCGAACACCACGAGGCCCTCGCGGTGGATGAGGATGGCATCCGGAGCCTGATCGAGAAAGGTGCGGAAGCCCGCCTCGGAGCGCCGCAATTCCTCCTCGGCCCGGTGCCTCCGGTGCTCGCTGCGCAGCCCGACCAGGAGCGTGCCGCAGGTGGCCAGCACTGGCTGCAGCAGGGGAGCGAAGGTGGTGTCATAGCCGCCAGGGCGATTGGCCAGCCCCACCATGCCCACCAACTCCTCACCAGCGCGGATGGGCAGCCCCAGAAAGGCTCGCAGCGGATGGGGTTCCTTCGGGCCTCCGCTTCTCGGCTCCTCGGCCAGCCGGTGATTGGACACCACGGGCTGGCCCGTCATCAGCACGGCGTCAGAGAGGCTTTGCAGCGCGGTGGACTTCACTCCGTGCGGCGCCTCACCTGGCGAGGGCTCGTGCATTCCCGGAGTCCACGCCAGGTTTGCCAGCGCGAGCGGCTGGAGCACGGGCCTCCCTTCGGGACCGCGCACCACCTCCGCGATGAACCCGAACTCACTGCCCGCCTGCTCCATCATCACCGCCAACAATGGCTCGAAGAGCCGAGGCGGCGGCTGGCCTTGCAGGAACGCTGTCTGTACCTGGCTCAGCGCCTGCAGAAGGGGGTGGATCGCTGGAAACGCCTGATCGGGCGTTGGCGTCATGGCTCCGCTCCCGGGTTGACGGTTCGGTCTTCATCTCCCGGAGGCGGCTGCACACATGGGCGCAACCGTTACGGCCCCCCCTCCGTCTTACGGAGTATAAGGAATTAGAAGATTAACCGGTACCCTGGGCGGAACTTTCTAGCCTGATTGTAGTCTGTCCAACGGACACCTCAGACCTTGGTACGAGACAGGGCGGGGCGTCTCAGAACGGCTCGTAGCAGTCGTAGTTGCGGATGGAGGCGATGCGGCCGTCCCGGAAGGTGAAGAACTGGCCGATCCGGGCGTGCAGCTGGCCACCCACCGGAACGCTCCCCAGCGGAACCGCGAGCGTGCCCGTCCAGTCCATCTCCAGCGCCACGGTGTCTCCCGAGGCCACGGTGGTGCGGACCTCATAATGCTGCGCGGTCAGCACCTGCTTGCCCCGCTTCGAGGACTCTCGGCACGCGTCCGCATCCCGGACCTTTCCCGTGGGGAAGAGCCGGTTCGGGTACTCCTGGTGGGTGAAGTCCGGGTGGCAGAACTGGCTGAACGCCTCATCGCTCGCCCCCTGCTCCACGGCCTTCACGAAGCGCAGCGCCGTCTCGAGGTTCGGTGTCGTCATGGTGCTCTCCCGTATTGATACACAACGATGGTTGCACAACCATGGTTGTGCATGCAAGAGCTTCGGACATGGGACATGAGAAGGAAGGCTCGGCCGTGAGCCTGGAGCAGCTCGATCTGGGCTACCTGGCCCTCTTCGTGGGGATGCGGGTCAACGAGCTGACGCTCGACGAGCTGCATGGCGCTGGCTTCACGGGCCTGCGCCACGCGCACGGCTTCGTCTTCCAGCACCTGCTGGGAGGCCCCCACTCCATCAGCGAGCTGGCGGCGCTGCTGGAGGTGACACAGCAGGCCGCCTCGAAGACAGTGGCGGAGTTGGAGCAGCTCGGCTTCCTCGAACAGACGCCTTCGACGGATGCGCGCGTGAGGCGGGTGGGGCTCTCCGAGCGCGGGCAGGCGGCCGTGGAGAAAGGTCGCTCGGTGCGGGCCGAACTCGAGAAGCGCTTCGCTCGCACCCTCGGCCGACGCGCCATTGACGACGCACGCAAGCTGCTGGCCCAGGTGCTGGACTCCCTGGGCGGGGCTGAGGCCGTGCGCTCCCGCAAGGTGCGCCTGCCTCGCTGAGTCACCTGCTACCCAGCCCCTTTCCCGAGGGCGAGGGGCACGAAGTCACGCCAACGTCGATAACACGCAAATCCAGTATTTACGTGAAGTTCCGGGAAAATCGTGATTTGGCCTTGTGGCGTCTCGCTTTGCTGAATACCATGGGGCCGCTGTGCCAGGGCTGCGTCAGGCATCTTCCTTCTCAAGGGGAACAACGGCCTGAGGTATCGGAGGCACGCGAGCCAGGGTGGCGGACGGCACTCCCCATGGGCCAACCACCCCATCCCCGTCAGGGCTCCCTCCGGAGCCAAAGGAGCGCAGAGTGAAGACAGAGTTCAACACGACGAGAAAATGCTGGCAGGCCATGCTTCTGGGGGCCGCCGTCCTGGGAGCGTGTGGGCCCGTGCAGGAGCACCCGGGCGAGGAGGAGCTGGAGACAGCGGAGCAGGGCGCTCTTTCTGGAGTGGCCCTGGGTATCGACACGGGTACCTCCTATGTGACGGGGGAGCAGCCCCTGAGCAACTTCGCCGAGCAGGCGATGTGCGAGTTCTCCAACCTGGGAGCCAAGTGGGTGCGCATCGAGGCGGACTCGAGCGGCGTGGACGCGACCACCTACCGCCGCATCGTCCAGAAGGCGCACGACAAGAACCTCAAGGTGCTGGTGGTGGTGCCGGCGCGCTACTGCGGCGCGGACAACCAGACGGAGATCGACGCGTTCACCACCAGCTACGTGGCGCACCTGAACGATCTGGCCACCACGGTGTTCACCGGCACGACGGCGGCGGACGGATATGAGATCGGCAACGAGCCGAACGTCACCGAGTCCCTGTGTCCGGACGGCGCGCCGCGCTTCCGCGTGGCGCCCAACGCCTTCGCGTGGCTGCAGCGCCGGGCCTGGCAGTGGAAGACGACCAACAGCCGCACGGAAGTGCTCGTGAGCGGCGGCTTGCTGAACACGTACACCACCGAGCCGTTCTGGAACTCCTTCTTCGGTTCGGCTGCCTTCTCGGGCTTCTCGGGGACGCGGCCCTTCGACTACCTGGGCGTCCACCCGTACAACTCGTCCAAGCTGGACACCAACTGCATCAACGCGGGTCTGACGACGTGCTTCACCTCGTGGAAGAACAACGTGAGGGACGGGCTCATCGCGGCGGCCAATCGCGTGAACACCGCCACGGGCACCACGGGCTCGAAGGTGTTCGCCACCGAGTTCGGCTTCCAGGTGGCTGCCGCGAACAGCGACTGCACGGGCTTGGACAGCTGCACGCTGTTCATGAGCCAGGCGGCCAACAACACGCCGTACCTGCAGTTGGCGGCGGCCATGAACGCAGCGGGCGAGGCGTTCGTGAACAGCGCCGTGACGCCGATCGCCATCTGGTATGACTACCGGGACGAGGCGACCGAGACCTTTGGCCTGCGCTCCGGGTGGGATGTGACGACCGGCAAGTACACGGCGAAGACGGCTGCCTGGAGCAAGTTCCGCACGCTGGCGGGTGGCACGGGCAGCACCCTGGCCGAGGCCTGCTGGGCGAAGGGCGACTACTTCAAGGCGGACTTCGAGAACGGCGACACCCTGCGCTCCACCTCGTCCGGTGATTGGGCCTACGGCTACTACAAGGCCGAGTGCGCGCCGGGTGAGCGCATCATGGGCGTGTCCAAGTCGATCGCCAACGGCTGGTCGCGCGTGGGTCTCTGCTACAAGGATCCGCTCTACGCGGGCCGCTACACGCAGCCCAACCCGCGGTTCCCGGCGTGCTCCGTGCGCATCGTGCTGAATGGCAGCGATCGTGGGCAGGCGCTCTCGCCGCCCAAGTCGCCGACGACGACCGTCGACTGGGATCCGGGCAACTACCTGGCCGAGTGCGCGCCCACCGAGTACGTGGCGGGCGTGGCGCAGAGCACGGACCACAAGTTCAGCCACCTCCTGTGCTGCCCGGCCGCTGTGTCCGCGACGTCCTGCTCCACGGTCGCTTTCGGGAGCGCGGACCACCAGGAGTCGACGGACTCCGGCAACTGGGATGCCGGCGGTTACAAGGGTGAGTGCGGTGTGGGCCGCTACGTGGCCGGCGTGAGCCGCACGCCCAACGGCCAGCCGAACGCGCTGCTCTGCTGCAACCAGTAACGTAGGAACCTACCGGGGAGGCGGCCATCCTGGGCCAGCCTCCCCGGTGGTCTCAGGAGCAGGCGTCGAGAAGACCCTGTCCTCCATCCGTGATGCGGGCGCACACGGCGTAGGAGGTGGAGGGAGGGGTGGAAGGGATCGCGAGGAGGCCTGACGGCTCAGCGCATGCCGTGGAACTCTTCGACGCTCTTGAGGCCCGACTTCGCGCCGTGGCACACGGCGCACGAGGCGCGCCCCGTGGCCGGGACACGGGACACCATCGCGTAGCTCAGCTCGCCTTCGCTCCAGCTGATGACGCTCAGGCCCCGGACGGTACGCGTGGTGAACTTCATGTTCCGGAACAGCTCGGTGCGAGTCGCATCCGCCGGGGTGCCCGCCGCGTACCGGGGGGCGATGCCCAGGCTGACCTGCTCGCCGTTGCGCTGGAAGCTCACGACGGCCGCCGTGGCACCTTCCAACTGAACCAGCCGCCCGCCGTTGAACACGAGCTTCGAGTCCTCCAGCCTCGGCAGCACGACCTGGAAGCCGACACGCTCGGTGAGCCACCGGGACAGCTCGGCCGCGTTGTGGCCCTCCACGTCCAGCGGGAGGACTCCCGCAGCCAACCCCTCATGCGCCCAGGCCGAGGCCTCCTCCAGCGAGGCCGCATGCACCGGCGCGGGACGGAGCAGGGTGAAGACGACGAGCGCCACGGCCGCGGCGGCTCCCATGGCCGCGAGCACCGGGGCCCACCGCCTCACGGTCCCGCGACGCCCGGCCATGCTCCGGATCGACGCCTCCAGCGCGCGTGGAACCGGCGCGGGGACATACGCGGAGGACACCGTGCGCAGAAATCCTCGGAGCGAGCGGGCCGCCTTCGCGCAGTCCGGGCACTCCGAGAAGTGGCGCTCGAAGTCCTGTGACGAGAGGGGTGTGCGCTCGCCATCGGTCCAGGCCGAGAGCCAGCTGCGCACGTTGTCACAGGACGCCGTCATCTCACTTCTCGCTTGTGCGCCGGAGCGTTTCCGCCCTGCATCAGGGGCACCAGGACTGCCTTCAGCGCCTCCCGGCCCCGGTGGAGGCGCGACATCACCGTTCCAACTGGGAGATCGAGCACTTGCGCGATCTCTTTGTACGACAACCCCTGGAGGTCGCGCAGCACCACCACCTCACGGAGTTTTGCCGGCAACAATTCTATCGCCGAATCGAGCTGAGCGCTCGTGACGGCATGCCAGGTCTCTTCCTCGTGGAGTGAAATGGGCACCTCCACCGAGTCATCGTCCAACTCCAGCTCGGCGTGGCGGCCTCGATCCCGAAGCCGCGTCCGGAAGAGGTTGTGGAGGATCGTCAGCAGCCACGCCTTGAGCGAGGTGCCCGGTTCGAAGCGATCGGCGGCATTGAGCGCCCGCACGTACGTGTCGTGCGTGAGATCCTGCGCCTCGGCCGGGTCTCGGCACAGACGCAGGGCGGTGTCGTGAAGCGCGGCCAGGTGGCCAAGCGCTTCACGATCGAACGCGGGATCCCGAGAGGGCTGGGGTCGTCGGCTCCACATGCTGGAACGTCGCGCTGCCTCCTCAGTGCTTGCCGTACTCCATCTTCACGCCCTTGCGCTGAGCCATGATGTAGGCCTCCATGTTCTTCATCCGAGGATCATCCTCGGCCAGAGGCTTGCCGCGCACCGGGTTCTCGATGCACCAGTTGATCATATCCCGGAGCAGGGCGACCTTGCCCAGCTGAACCTGGTACTTCGGGTACGTCTCCGGGTGCGTGTTCGAGGCGTCCGGGTGGCACATGTCACAGGAGATGGCCACCGTGCCGCCCAGGGTCTTCGCGTCGTGGAACACGCGCTTGCCCTCGGCCACGGCCTGCTCGGTGGACTCCTTCCAGATGGCCTCGTCCCGGGCGCTGAAGGCGCCGTAGGTGTGACCGTCCTGGGTGTTCGAGGCGCCCTTGCGAGCAGCCTCCTGAGCGCCGGAGGCTGCCGTCGTGCCTTCCTTCTTCACCGGCGCGGCGGCGGCCGGAGGCGTCGCCGGAGGGGTGGCCTGGGCGACGAGCTGACCGGGCGGATCCCAGTTCGCGTTCGGGTTCTTCTTGAGCCACTGCTCCATGAGCTGGTCGGAGATCTCCTGGCCCTTCTCACGGGTGATGGCGGAGGGATCCTTGACGCCCTTCACCTCCATCGTCGTCTCTCCGTCGCACAGCGCGACGACGACGTCGCCGTCCTTGGAGCGGGGGACGCGATGCTGAGGGGTGGGGCTCTCCGCGAAGGCCGTCTGCCAGGTGGCGAGGCCGCCGAGTCCGAGCCCGAGTCCGAGCGCTGCGAGGCTGAATGTCTTTCGCATGTGCATGGTGGCCAGGTCCTAGTAGGGGGGAAGCCGGGAGGCGGGGGGACGATCCTGCTTGCCGTTGCTGGTCAGGTAGCTGGCCTTCACGGTGACCGGATCGCGGTCCCACAGGTTGTAGAGCTTGTCGGCCAGCCCGGCCTCGAGCACGTCGATGCGCCCGTCGCCGCAGCCGTCGAAGGCGCTGAAGGGATCCGGCCGGTTCATCGGGACGGTCAGCGAGGGCAGGCCCTCGGGCGCGTACGGCCACGGCCACGCCGTGGACAGCAAGCCGTGGAACGAGATGTTCGCGATCTGGTTCGAGAGCATCTGGTGCGTGTGGCCGTGGATCACCGTCACGTTCTTGAACGGCTTGAGGATCGCCTGGACTTCGTCCGCGTCATCCGTCCAGAAGTTCCACTGCTTGTAGTACTTGTAGAGCGGCGAGTGGCTGAACACGACCAGCGGCGTGTTCTTGTCCACCTTGGCCAGGTCCGCCTTGAGCCACTCGCGGCCGGCGGTGCCCACCTCGAAGCGCGACTGCAGGCCGTTGTCCAGGCCGGCCACCGTCTGCATGCGCTCCATGGGCGTCATCCCACGGGCGGTCCAGAAGTCCTTCTCGTTCACGCTCATCAGCGTGACGAAGTGCACGCCCTTGTGATCGAACGAGTACTGCGGCTCGCCGAACAGCGTGCGCCAGTGCTCGCCCATGTCCAGGAACCAGTCGTGCTCGCCGACCATCATCTTCACCGGCGCCTTCAGGCTCTTGAGGATCTGCCGGCCCAGGTCGAGCTCCTCCTTCTGCCCGAGCTGCGCCAGATCTCCGCCGTAGAGGACGAAGTCCGGTTGGGGATCCAGGCGGTTCACGTCGTCCACCGCGCGGGTGAGTGAGCGCACGAACCGGTCGTTGAGATCCTCGCGGTACAGGTGCGAGTCCGAGATGTACGCGAAGGAGAACTTGGGCTTCGCGCTCGGGGTGGCCGCCTCCGCCACGCTGATGAGCTGGAAGCTCTGCGGCGTCAACAGCCCCTTCCCGGCGGCGATGCCGGCCGACAGCCCCGCCAGCCGCATGAAGCCGCGGCGGTCCATCTTCCGCAGTCCGTCGAAGAAGGAGTCGCGCTCTTCGTAATGCTTCGTCTCGATGCTCTTCACGCCTTTGCGCATGTCACTTCTCCGCGGTCTTGACCGACCCGTACAGCCCCAGCTCGGCCGGATTCTTGATGTCGGGGTTGGGGGCGAGGTCGCCCAGGTGACCCTTCTTGCCCGTGGCCGCGGCCGTGTCCCGCTCCGGTCGCTTGGTCTTCTTCGCTTTCTGGCTGGCCAGCTCCTTCTTCTCCAGCGCCTGGAAGTCGTCCGAAGTGAGGGCGAACATGAACGCCACCAGATCGTCGATCTCCGGCTCGGTGAGGCCCAGACGCTGGATGCCGCCGTCCAGGTACGGGTTGGCGATGCCGCCCTTGTTGTAGTGGTCCATCACGTCCCACAGGGTGGCGAACGAGCCGTCATGCATGTACGGCCCCGTCACGCCGATGTTGCGCAGCGTGGGCGTCTTGAACGAGCCGATGTCGTTCTCCTTCCGCGTCACCAGGAAGCGGCCCAGCTCGGAGAACTTGGACTGCAGCGCCAGCTCGTCGATCTGCTTCTCGTCACCGGCCCGGACGACGCGCAGCGCCTCGGTGGCCAGCTGCACGAAGTCCTGCTTGTGCGCCGCCACGCCGATGTTGTGGAACTTCTGGTCCGAGAAGAGCGGGGAGACCGCGTTGCCCGCGTGGCAGGAGTTGCAGCGCCCCTTGCCGTTGAAGAGCGCCCAGCCGTTCTTCTCCGAAGCGGTCAGCGCCTTCGAGTCCCCCGCGAGATACCGATCGAAGCGGGAGTTGCCCGACAGCTTCGTCCGCTCGAAGGCGGCGATGGCGCTGGCGATGTCCTCATAGGTGGCGTCGCGGCCATTGAGCTGCTTGAAAGCGCTGGCGTACTCGGGGATGCCGCGCACCTTGGTGACGACGGCGTCCGGCGAGGCCATGCCCATCTCGATGGGATTCAGGATGGGCAGCTGCGCCTGATCCTCGAGCGTCCCGGCCCGGCCATCCCAGAACTGGGTCGCCAGGAAGAGGGCGTTGAGGACGGTGGGGCTGTTGCGCTGGCCCACCTGGTTCTTGATGCCCACCGCCTGAGCCTTGCCGTCCGTGAAGGCCTTGGCTGGATCGTGGCAGGTGGCACAGCTCGTCGAGTCATCCGCCGAGAGCCGTTTGTCGTTGAACAGCTTCTCGCCCAGTGTCACCTGGGCAGGGGTAGGGGGCTTGGGAACCGTCAGCCGGTAGAGTTGGGGGGAAAGTCCAAGGGGGAGTGGGGGAGCGGTGTTGTCGCCCGCGAACGCCACGGTCGCCAACGTGAGTGCGCCTGCGAAGGAGATCGCTTTCATGGTCACCTCGTTCTGCTGAACTCCCTCGGGACCATTTATTCCGTGGATTTAACAGAAGGCGTGGACCGCCCCTCGGACGACGCCTGCCTGCCCTGGAGACTCCTCTCGGTCGACACATTTCTCGTGCTACAGTTTTGCGATAAGGGTGAACGAGTCGTTCATCGCGAGCGCCATGTCCGTCAGCACCAAGATCCTGTTGTTCGCAGCTGTAGGCATCGGCGTGACGTGCTTGCTGGGCAGCCTGCACCTCTATGGGGTGAGGACGGGACGCAGCGTCCGCGAGCGGGTGATCTCCTCCTATGATCAGTTCGAGAGCCTCGACCGGTGGGAGGACAGCGTCTGGCCCTACCTGAACGCCGTGAACCGGGCGCAGCAGGCCGGGCAGGACACCGAGCCCTTGCGGCACGCGCAGGAGGCGCTGGTGAACGCGGCGTGGGCGGAGATCCTCGGCCACATGGAGAACCGGGAAGAGGCCAATCTCCTGGACGACAGGCGTGAGGAACTCACGAGACTTCATGACGCAATGCTTCAATGGGGCGACCGCGTGGCGGCCCGGGTCCGCGCGGAGCCGGAGGGCTCGGCGCTGTCGTCCGCGCTGGAGTGGGAGCTCTTCCAGGACTACGCGCAGCACGTGGGCGTGCCCCTGTCTTCCATTCGGAAGGCCGAGCGCGAGGAGCTGGACGGGCTGCGGCTGTACTGGAACGGGTCCTTCAAGCGCGCCCTGCGCGTCGCGGGCCTGATGACGCTGGGCTGCGTCATCCTCATGGGCGCCTTTGCCTTGGGGATCCTCCTGCCCCTGAGACGCTCGCTGCGCACGCTGCAGGCCACCGCCGAGCGCATCGGGCACGGAGACTTCGACGTCTCGCTGCCTTTCATGGGCGGCGACGAGTTGGGGCTGTTGGCGCGGACGCTGGAGCGCATGGCCGGCGAACTGCGAGAGACCTTTCAGGAGAAGCAGCGGTTGATGAAGGCCGAGGCGGCCGAGCTGGAAGCGCGCTGGTACAGCGCCATGCTCGAGGACACGGTGCGCGCGCGCACCCGTGAACTCGAAGAGAGCATGAAGAAGCTCGAGGCCACCCAGGATCAGCTGCTCTTCTCGGAGCGGCTCGCGGCCGTGGGCCGGCTCGCGGCGGGAATTGGCCATGAGATCAACAATCCGCTCTCCTACATCCTCAGCAACCTCCGCTTCATCCGGAAGGCCGTCGAGGAGCCAGGGACTCCCTCTCCGGAGGATCGCCAGGATCTGGTGGACGCAGTCACCGAGGCGAACGAGGGCGCCGAGCGGGTCCGGCTCATCGTTCAGGATCTGAAGATGCTGTCCCGGCCGGACGATCTGGCGCTGGGGCCGGTGGATCTGGGCTCGGTGGTTCGCGGCACGGCGAAGATCGCCGCGCAGGAGCTGCGGGAGCGGGCGCGCCTGGTGGAGGAGTGTGAGGGCGCTCCGCTCGCATGGGGCAACGCGCCACGGTTGGGGCAGGTGCTGCTCAACCTGCTCATCAACGCCGCGCACGCCATCGAGAAGGGCAAGGTCGATCAGAACCAGGTACGCGTGGCGGCCAGGGAAGGGGAGCCCGGCTACGTCCTCGTCGAGGTGAGCGACACGGGGTGCGGCATTCCTCCCGAGAACCTGGGTCGCATCTTCGAGCCCTTCTTCACCACCAAGCCCGTGGGGGAGGGCACCGGGCTGGGGCTCCCGGTGTGCCAGAGCATCATCACCTCCCTCGGCGGCTCCCTCGAGGTGAAGAGCGAGGTGGGGCGTGGAACGACCTTCGTCATCCGCCTGCGCAGGGCTCCGGAGCCCGACCAGTCCGTGATCACCCCCGGACAGGCCTGAGCGGAGCCCCTCTCACGTGTCGTTTCAGGCCGCGTGTCCATCGGACCGTGGGGCGAGCTCCTGTCGTGTCTTGAACAGTGTGTGTAGAGTGTCAAGCGACGCTTGACGCTCCGGGATTGCGGCTTGTACCGTCCGCGCCCGTTTTCCCTCATCCCCCACACTTGCCGGAGGAGTTCATGTCCTGGCTGCGTGCAGTCGCTGTCTCCGCCACGGTCGTGTCGTTGAGCCTCGGAGCGGGTCCTGCTTCCGCCTCTCCGTCCTTCCGTACCTTGGATATCCCCACACGGGATGGCGTGGTCCTGACGGGCAACGTCTTCACACCCGATACGCCGGGGACGCACCCGGTGATCATCTTCATCACCAGCTGGTCGCTGCCCAGCATCGAGTACCTGGTCCAGGCTCAGCAGTTCGCCGAGGCCGGGTACGTCGCGCTCTCGTACACGCCTCGCGGTTTCTACACGTCCGGGGGTTCCATCGACACGGCCGGTCCCAAGGACATCACTGACGTGACGGATGTGATCACCTGGACGCTTGCTCACACGCCGTCGGATCCGGCACGCATCGGTCTTGCGGGCGTCTCTTACGGAGCGGGGATCAGCCTGCTGGGCTCGGCCTTCGACTCACGCGTCCGCGTGGTGGCCGCCGTGAGCGCCTGGACTGATCTCCAATACTCGCTGCTGGCGAACGAGACCCGTCACCAACAGGCGGCGGGGTTGCTGGCCCTCTCGGGCGAGCTGACGGGCAACCCGTCGGCCGAGCTGGAGCAGACGCTCGCGGACTACTTCGCCAACCGGAACCTGGACGGTATCAAGGCCTTTGCCAAGGTCCGCAGCGCGGCGACGTACGTGGATCGCATCAACGCGAGCCGCCCCGCAATCCTCATCGCCAACGCCTATGGTGACAGCCTGTTCGCGCCGAACCAGTTGGCCGATTTCTTCGGCAAGCTGACGGGGCCCAAGCGGCTCGAGCTGCGCCCCGGCGATCACGCCATCCCGGAGCTGACCGGCATCCTCGGGCTGCCCAATGACGCGTGGACCAGCGTGCACCGGTGGTTCGATCAGTACCTGCGCGGCGTGAACACCGGCATCAGCTCGGAGAATCCGGTGCAGCTGCAGATCCGGGGGCAGAGCACCTACGAGTCCTTCCCGTCCTGGAGCGCGCTCTCGACGAGCACCGCGCGCTACAACCTGGGCGAGGTGCACTGGTGGAGCAGTGAGGGAGATCTCGTGACGGGTTCGCAGGCCGGGTGGACCTCGACGATCGCGGCGGGCACGGACACGGTGGCCAACGGCGGCATCGTGCTGCTGTCGAACGGCGCCGAGGCGCTCACGGGGGAGCCGCCCTCGGCGTTCATCCCCTGGGTGGATCGTGGGAACGCGGGCGTGTGGCAGTCGGACTGGCTGACGAGCGATCGCCGCGTTCGAGGGGCCGCGCACCTGCACCTGACGGTGACTCCGGGCAGCTCCGGGCAGACCACGATCGTCGCCTATGTCTACGACACGGACTGGACGGGGATCGGGAGCCTGGTGACGCACGTGGCGTATACGATCCGCAATGCGGTGGCGGGCCAGGCCTATACGGTGGACACGGATTTCACGGCGACGGCCTACGACGTGCCGAGCGGTCACCGGCTCTCGCTCGTCATCGACACCGTGGACCCGCTCTATGGCGACAAGGCGCCGTTGTTCTCTTCGGTGAAGTTCTCCTCGCCGACGAACAACCCGTCCTACGTGTCGCTGCCGCTGAAGTGACCTGAAGCGTGCCGCGC
Organism: Hyalangium versicolor; assembly: GCF_020103695.1. Lineage (GTDB taxonomy): Bacteria > Myxococcota > Myxococcia > Myxococcales > Myxococcaceae > Hyalangium > Hyalangium versicolor. The sequence goes on along the minus strand of NZ_JAHXBF010000029.1, from coordinate 79,875 downwards.
CGAGCCTGTTCTCGGCGCGGTGGGGGGCTGATAGGGGCCCGCTATCAGTGACATCGAAACGATGTCTTGGGCAAATCAGCGCGAGCTCTCTACTTTTCCTGGCGTCAACCACTCGCCAGGAGAAGACGCTTGCCGACGCGTTCGCAGCTGACCACCGAAGCCGGAGCCCCCGTCGCCGACAACCAACACTCGCAGACGGCAGGCCCCTCGGGCCCCGTGCTGCTGCAGGATCACCACCTGCTGGAGAAGCTGGCCCGCTTCAACCGCGAGCGCATCCCCGAGCGCGTGGTGCACGCGGTGGGCTCGGGCGCCTACGGCTATTTCGAGGTAACGAACCCGGACGTGTCGCGCTGGACGCGGATGAAGGTGTTCAGCCAGAAGGACAAGCGCACCGAGGTCTTCCTGCGCTTCTCCACCGTGGCTGGCTCCAAGGGCGCGCCGGACACCGCGAGGGATCCGCGCGGCTTCGCGGTCCGCTTCTACACCGAGGATGGCAACTGGGACGTGGTGGGCAACAACACGCCGGTCTTCTTCCTGCGTGACGGCATCAAGTTCCCGGACTTCATCCACTCTCAGAAGTACGACCCGTATACCAACTGCCAGGAGCCCAACAACGCCTGGGACTTCTTCTCGTACTCGCCCGAGGCCACGCACCAGTTCACCTGGCTCTACGGCGACCGGGGGATTCCCTCCACGCTGCGGCACATGGATGGGTTCGGCTCGCACACCTTCCAGTGGGTGAACGCGGTGGGCGAGCGCTTCTGGGTGAAGTTCCACTTCAAGACCGACCAGGGCATCCGCACCCTCACCTCCGAGGAGGCGGCCGCCATCGGCGGGCGTGATCCGCAGTACCACCAGCGCGATCTGTACGCGGCGATCGAGCGGGGCGAGTTCCCCTCGTGGACGCTCAAGGTGCAGGTGATGCCCGAGGCGGATGCGCCCACCTACCGCTTCAACCCGTTCGATCTCACCAAGGTGTGGCCGTACAAGGACTACCCCCTCATCGAGGTGGGCCGGCTGGTGCTGAACCGGGCTCCGGACAACTACTTCGCCGACGTGGAGCAGGCAGCGCTGGATCCCTCCAACTTCGTGCCGGGGATCGGGCCCTCGCCGGATCGCATGCTGCAGGCGCGCCTCTTCGCGTACGGGGATGCGCAGCGGTACCGGCTCGGCATCAACGGGACGCGGTTGCCGGTGAACTCGCCCAAGGGCGTTCCGGGAGGTGCTCGCAACTACGGCCGTGATGGCGCCATGGCCTTCGATGGCAACGGAGGGCGGAGCCGGAACTACGAGCCGAACAGCTACGACGGGCCCGTGCAGTCGAACGAGGGCCCGGGCGTGGGGGTCCCCGTCTCGGGCGTCACGGGCACCTATGTGCCGGTGCGGCACGCCGAGGACAATGACTTCGTGCAGGCCGGGATGCTGTACCGGGTGATGAGTGAGGAGGCTCGCGAGCGGCTGGTGACGAACATCGCGGGCAGTCTGGCGCAGGTGACGCGTGACGACATCATCGCGCGGTGCATCTCCCACTTCCGCAACGCCGACGAGGAGTACGGCGCTCGGGTGGCGACGGCCGTCCACAGGCTGCGGAACTCCCGCTGAGCCTGTCTCCCCGCTGGCAACTTCCCATTCTCGAACCGAGGACTTCTCATGAAGACGACACGTACCCAGGATTCGCAGGAGATGGAGCTGGACCCCCAAGTGACGGCGCTGGCCCAGGCGGCGTTCAATTGCGCGAGGGTAGGGGAGACGGACCGGCTGGCCTGGCTGCTGGAGGCCGGCGTCCCCGTCAATCTCTGCAACGAGCGGGGAGACACGCTGCTGATGCTGACGAGCTACCTGGGCCGTGTCGAGGCCACGCGGCTCCTGCTCGAGAAGAAGGCCGATCCGGAGCGCCCCAATGATCGCGGGCAGATGCCGCTGGCGGGCGCGGCCTTCAAGGGAGATGTCGCGATTGCGCGCCTCCTGCTGGACCACGGCGCCCAGGTCGACAACGCGGGGCCGGATGGCAAGACGGCGCTCATGTTCGCGGCCATGTTCGACAGGTTGGAGGTGCTCGAGTTGCTGCTCTCGCGCGGCGCGGTGGCGGAGCGCCAGGATGAAGGGGGACGCACGGCGATCGACTACGCGCGGGCCATGGGAGCCCAGCGCACGCTGGAGCGGCTCACCGCCCAATAGGGGGGACTGCCTGTTGTGGCACCCATCCGCGTGGATCAATTCACGGAATAATTTGTTTTATGGCAATTCGGTGAAACCCGGCGCGGCGGAGGTGAATGTACTATTGGTCGCTTGTCGACACTCCGCTGTGAGTGCAACGCTCATGACCCTTTTTTGCTCTGGGAGTCGTGAATGGCGTTGAGGCCTGCAGGGTCTTTCCGGTTCGTCGTGGCGTTGCTCTTCGTGCAGGTGTTCAGCGCGTGTGGAGGTGATCCGAAACCTCCTCCTCCCGAAGGCGATACCACGGCACCAACGACCCAGGCGCAGCCGGCCGGAGGCTCATTTACCTCCGCGATCTCCGTGGCGCTGACGTGTACGGATCAGGGAGGGAGCGGGTGCTCGGCGACGCACTACACCACCGATGGCTCGGCTCCCACGCAGAGTTCCCCGCGATACAGCGCCCCGATTGCCATCGCGGCCACCACCACACTCAAGTTCTTCTCGGTGGATGGGGCTGGGAACACGGAGTCGGTGAAGACGGAGGTCTATACCTTCACCACCACTCCCACCGATACGACGGCTCCGGTCGTGAGCGCCTCGCCGGTGGGGGGGACCTACACCTCGTCTCAGATGGTCACGCTCACGTGTGATGACGGAGCGGGCAGCGGGTGCGCCTCGGTTCGCTACACCACGGACGGCAGTGCGCCGACGGCGGCTTCCGCTGCTTACTCGTCCCCGATCGCGATCACGGCGAACACGACGCTGAAGTTCATCGGCATCGACAACGCCGGCAACACCAGTGCGGTCAGCACCGAGACGTACGTCATCAACGTCGATAACGTCGATACGGCGGCACCGACGGTGGTGGCCAGTCCCGTGGGAGGGACTTACACGAGCGTGCAGAGCGTCACGCTCACCTGTGACGACGGGTCGGGCAGTGGGTGCGCGTCCATCCGCTACACCACGGATGGCAGCACCCCGACGGCTTCCTCCGCGGCCTATGCTGCGCCGATCTCGATCTCAGCGAACACGACGCTGAAGTTCATCGGTATCGACAACGCGGGTAACACCAGCGCGGTGCGCACCGAGACGTACGTCATCAACATCAACGTTGATACAGCGGCACCGACGGTGGCGGCCAATCCCGTGGGAGGGACTTACACGAGCGTGCAGAGCGTCACGCTCACCTGTGACGACGGGTCGGGCAGTGGGTGCGCCTCGATTCGATACACCACGGATGGCAGCACCCCGACAGCTTCTTCCGCGGCCTATGCTGCGCCGATCTCGATCACGGCGAACACGACGCTGAAGTTCATTGGTATCGACAACGCAGGCAACACCAGCGCGGTGCGCACCGAGACGTACGTCATCAACGTCGATACAGCGGCACCGATGGTGGCGGCCAGTCCCACGGGAGGGACCTACACGAGCACGCTGAACGTCATTCTCACGTGCGACGATGGGTCGGGCAGTGGGTGCGCGTCCATCCGCTACACCACGGATGGCAGCACCCCGACGGCTTCCTCAGCGGCTTATGCAGCGCCGATCGCGATCACGGCGAACACGACGCTGAAGTTCATCGGCATCGACAACGCGGGCAACACCAGTGCGGTGCGCACCGAGACGTACGTGATCAATCTCGACACGGCGGCTCCCTCGGTTGCGGCGAGCCCCGTGGGTGGCACGTATAACAGCGTGCAGACTGTCGACCTGTCGTGTGATGACGGCTCGGGGAGCGGGTGCGCCTCGATTCGCTACACCACGGATGGCAGCACCCCGACGGCTTCCTCGTTGGTCTACTCGGGGCCGATCTTCATCACGGTGAACACGACACTGAAGTTCATCGGTATCGACAACGCGGGCAACATCAGCGCCGTCAGCACGGAGACGTACGTCATCACCATCGACGCGACGCCCCCCACTGTGGTGGCCAGTCCCGCCGGTGGGACTTACAACAGCGCGCAGAGCGTGACGCTCACGTGCGATGACGGGTCGGGCAGCGGGTGCTTCTCGATTCGATACACCACGGATGGCAGCACTCCGACGGCGTCTTCCTTGACGTACTCCTCACCGATCGCGATCACGGCGAACACGACGCTGAAGTTCATCGCCAACGACAACGCGAACAATACCAGCGCGGTGAGCACCGAGACGTACGTGATCGACATGGCGGCTCCGAGCGTGACGGCCAGCCCTTCGGGTGGGACGTACAACAGCGCGCAGAGCGTGACCCTGACCTGCGCCGATGGGTCCGGCAGTGGGTGCTCCTCGATTCACTACACCACGGACGGTAGCTCCCCGACGGCGTCCTCTCCGACGTACTCGGCGCCGATCGCGATCACGGCGAACACGACGCTGAAATTCGTCGCCAGCGACAACGCGGGCAACACCAGCGCGGTGGGGACGGAGACATACGTGATCGACACGGCGGCGCCCACTGTGACGGCCAGCCCGGCGGGTGGGACGTACACCAGTGCGCAGAGCGTCACGCTGACGTGCAACGACGGTTCCGGCAGTGGCTGCGCCTCGATTTACTACACCACGGACGGCAGCACCCCGACGGTGTCTTCGGCTGTGTACTCCGCGCCTATTTCGATCACGGCGAACACGACGCTGAAGTTCATCGGCATCGATAACGCGGGCAACACCAGCGCCGTGCGTACCGAGACGTACGTGGTTGATACGGTGGCTCCGACCGTGACGGCCAGCCCGGCGGGTGGGGCCTACCCCAGCTCTCGAAGCGTCACGCTGACCTGCGATGACGGTTCAGGCACCGGGTGCCTCTGGATCCGCTACACCACGGATGGCAGTACGCCGACAGCGTCCTCGACTCTGTACTCCACGCCGATCACGATCGCGACGAGCAGGTCATTGAAGTTCATCGGCAGGGACAATGCGGGCAACACCAGCGCGGTGCGCACCGAGACGTACGTCATCGACTCCGGTGCGCCGACGACCTCGGCCAGCCCTGTGGGCGGTCTCTATTCGACGGCCCAGACGGTCACGCTGTCCTGCTCCGATGGTTCGGGCTCCGGCTGCGCGGCCACGTACTACACGGTGGATGGCAGCACCCCGAGCACAGGCTCCTCGGTGTACACGGCGCCGCTGACCATCTCCGCCAACACCCTGCTGAAGTTCTTCTCCGTGGACCTGGTCGGCAATGCCGAGGCCGTGAAGAGCCAGCAGTACTTCATCGGAACCACTCCCGCGAGCACCTCCGTCCAGATCGGTGCGGTGCGCTCGGCGACCAATGGCACGGTGAACCTGCCCATCGCGGCGGCGCTCGTCACCTACGTCAAGCCGGCGGTCGGCTCGGACGCGGCCGGCTTCTTCCTCCAGGCCGAGCAGCCCGGACCTGCCGTTTTCATCGCGGTGGATCCCTCCACGCTCACTCCTGTTCCCACTGCGGGTGATCGCGTGTCGCTGACGGCGACCCAGAAGACCACGGTGTCCAGCATGGTCCACGTGACGGCGATCTCCGGTTACTCTCGCTCGGGCAGTGGCGAGTCGGTCTCTCCCCTCAGCGCGGATGTGAGCACGGTGGATGTGCCAGCCTCCTTGGCCAACTACGAGAGCGAGCTCATCTCCATCAGCGGCACCCTGAGCACCGCCTTCTCCTCTCCCTCGGCCGGCTATGTCGCCTCCAGCCTCACCACGGTCGGCACGCCCTCGGGCACCAACCTCCAGTTGCGTCTGCCCACGCTGCTGCAGGATCAGCTCGATGTGGCCAAGGACTGCAGCGTCACGGCCAATGCTCCGCTCTGGCGCACCAGCGCGGTCGCCCAGGCCTCCGGGTGGAAGCTCGAGGACATCACCGTCCTGGCCTGCCCGGCGCCCAAGGTGGTGTCGGCGGTCGCTCGAAGCGCCACGAGCGTCGCGGTCCAGTTCGACCGGCGCATTGCTCCGGCCAGCGTGCAGGCCAACGGCAGCCAGTTCACCTTCTCGGGAGGGCTGAGTGCCTCGGCGGCCTCGGTTCAGGATCGCGAGGTGGTGGTGACCACGGGCACCCAGACCAGCAGCCAGTCCTACACTGTCACGGTGAACACGAGCGTCACGGATACCCTGGGGACCGCCGTGAGCTCAACGGCGAACACCGCCACCTTCACCGGTTATGTGTCTCCCGCGACGCTGCGCATCTCCGAGGTGGCTCCCAACATCTCCAGCAGCCGGGACCTGGTCGAGCTGTTCGTGGTGCAGGGCGGCACCGTCGCCAACTTCACCATCCTGCAGGATCAGACCGTGTTCGCCACGCTCCCCTCCGTGGTGGTGGCTACCGGTGACGTCATCGTCGTGCACTTCACCCCCGACACCGGCGTCACGGACGCACCTGGCTCGGAGACGACCAGCAAGAACCAGTACCCTGCGGGGACCTACGCCAACAATTACGACAACGCGTGGGACTTCCACGGCACTGCGAACAACATCACCTACTCGGCGCGCATCCTCCGGGTGAAGAACGCTCAGGGTGTCACCCAGGACGGTGTCTCGTTCTCCCGCACGAGTGGTTCGCTGCCGGCGACCTTCTTCACGGAGCTTCAGTCTCTGCAGGCCGAGGGTCAGTGGCTGCCCGCCGACTGCAACGGTTCGCCTTGCTCGACCAACGCCGCGGCGACGGCAATCTCCGCCGTCTGGGAGGGCGTTGGCAACTCTCGTACGACCCCCACCGTGCGCCGGGTGTCCGCGACCGACACCAACATGGCGGCGGACTGGGCAGTGGGCGCCAGCTCTCTGGGCGTTGCCAACCCGTAGTCTCGTTCCTGGGAGGGACATCGTGCGGTGTCCCTCTCAGGTTCTGCCCTTCGGCATCTTAAGGAACTGGTACAGAGGCTCGTAGCCGTCTCCTTGCCCCCTGTCGGCCGAACTTGGTCCGAACTGGTACGACAGCCACACCACCTGGTGCCGGCTCCAGTCGGCAGGAGGTGCCTGTCGGCCGGACCTGTTCCGAACCGGTATGCCTGTCATACCAGTCGGTACTGGTCTCGCCCGGAAGGGGGCTCCTCCTCGGACTACCCCTGTCGGCCGAAGCTGTTCCGAACTGGTACGACAGCCAGACCGGAGGGGGCCGGTCTCGCCCGGAAGGGGGGCCTTTTCGGTGGGAGACGTGGCTCAGGAGGTGCGACCGCGCTTCCGAGGCGTCAGCACCACACGGGAGGTGGGGGTGATCAGCAGATCATCCTCCGTTGACGAGCCTTCCAGGCTCATCAGGGGGAGGACTTCCGCGCTCCAGCGGTCCGGCACCAGCCCACAGAGTTCCTCGAGCTGCCCTACGTGAGTCGGGCTGGACGACGTGACTGCGAAGGTCTCTGAGTCCCCACTGGGATCCCGGACGTTGACCCGGATCTTCATCACCTTGGACGAGAGGATCTCCATCACGGGGACCTTGCCCGCCACGATGGCCAGCCACACCGATGGGGCGAAGACGTGGAGGTCGATGAGCTGGATACCCGGATCCTCATCCTCGTCGAAGAACCTGCGGATGCCCGCCAGCGTCTGGACGAACGGGTGGATGGGATCCCACAGCCGGAACTTGCCCGAGGCCACCGGGCCGATGCACACGTGACGGAACCCCGCTCGGTCCGCCGCGCGCAGGGCCGTGGCCACGGCGGACTCGATGACGTCGAGCCTCCGCTCATCTTCCGGCTCGTTGCGCCGGCGGCGAAGCGTCTTGCTCTTGCTGGGGATACGTGCGGCCACGGCGAAAATGGGGGCCTTGGCGAAACGGAAGGCGTACGAATGCTCCTCTTTGCCGAACGCCTTCCACCGGTGTGCCCCGGTGTCCCTGATGAGCCTCTGGCGGTGTGCCGAATCCAGGAAGTCCCGTGCCTGGCTGCCATGGATGGGGACGTTGTCAGGCCTCCGGCCAACGCTGAGGATGACGCACTCGCCGTTGCCCGCAGTGGGAGGCTTCAGCGGCGCGTACCGGAGCCGCAGTCTCCGAGAGGATCCCTCCGGTTGCTGCAGGCCATCTGAGAGGCTGAAACCCAGCTCATCCGGCATCCATGCCACGGGCCTGGAGGCTTTGGGAGGGGCAGGGCTCCTGGGATGCCAGACCGCGTCGGTCAGTCGGCCAAGCATCTGCGGCAAATCCCCGTGGTCCTCGTAGAAGATGGGGACGATGCCCAACCGCTTCTGGAGGAACTGGATATCGAGCGTCTGCTCCTTCGACCGGATGAACAGCGCGAAGTGAGGATGGGGGCCGGGCCCGTAGTGGTGGGAGATCTCTCCGAACAGGTTGACCAGGTAGTCCTCGAGGATCCCCGAGCCCAGAAAGAGCAACGAGCGCCGAGAGAGGACCTCGGCAAAGGCGCGCCGGAAGTGGGCGTGGGCGTTGATGGCATGCTGGTACTGCTGGTGGCCCACCACCATCTGGCTGGCGAGTGCGAGCCGCCGGGGTTTGTCGAGGACGCCATGCTCCTCCAACTGGGAGAGTGGTGCCGCCTGTCCTCCCACGAAGCCCTGCAGCGCCCAGAGGATGGGCCGCGTCGGCGAGTCCAGCGAGCGGACGACCTGATGGCAATCCTCGACACTGCGCCCAAGCACCTCGGGGATATCCGTCTCGTCGAGCTGCTCTTCCTGGAGTCTGGCGGCCGAGCCCGTCCGGCTCTTGCCCGCCATCTCGCCAGGGCTGGACTGCTTCATGCGGCTGGCGATGAAGAGATCGTCGTAGTTCGTGGTCAGCACGAGCGGCCAGGAGCACCGCGCTAGCGCCTCCGTCTGATGCGGGATGATCCAGTGCCCCTCGTGCTTGCCCTCGTTGTTCAGCGCCTTGCGGTACGCCCGGATGCGCTTCTCCGTACCGTATGACGACAGGCCGACCACCGCCTTGTCCGCCAGCCGGTAGTAGTCCGCGGACTCCAGCGGAGGGTTCGGTTTTTCGTCCTTCGCCCGTTGGGGAACCTTCACTCCCGCTTCCTTGGAGAGGTTCAAGAGGAAGCGCAGCCACCCCGTGCACGTGGGCACGCTCATTCCCGAGCCGATGAATGGCACCAGGATCCCCCGCCGGTACGCGCTGGCGAGGTGCGGCAGGATGTCGTCGAACCCCAGCTCCTTCATGAGGCCCTCTCCTGACTGCTTGTTGCGAGCTCGCTCCTACACGGAGATGAGGCCCTTGCGGATGCCCTCGGTGACGGCCTCCACGCGGTTGGTCACCTCGAGCTTGCGGTAGATGTGCTCCAGGTGCGTGCGGATGGTCGCCTTGCTCAGGTTCAGCAGCTTCGCCGCCTCGCTGTTCGACACGCCCTTCGCGATGAGCTGAAGGATCTCCTTCTCTCGATCCGACAGCGGCTTGACCAGTGCCTCCTCCGCGGAGGCGGGCACTTCAGCGGTGGCCTCCGGTGCGGGCTCGGGCGCCGCCACAACCTCGGGAGCTGGCGCGGCCTCGGGTGAGGGCGGAGGAGGCTGCGTCGGCACTGGCGTGCTGTCCGGATCCACCCGGAAGTGCCGCAGCAGCCGCCGCGCCAGGTTCGGCTGGATCACCGTGCCTCCCGCGCGGACCTCCTTGATGGCCTCGATGATCTTGTCCACCGGCGCGCCCTTGAGCAGGTAGCCCGATGCTCCCGCCTTCACCGCCTCGAGGACTTTGTCCTCCTCGTCGAAGATGGTGAAGATGAGGATCTCCACCTTCGGGTAGCTGGCCTTCACCGCTCGCGTCACGTCGATGCCGCTCATGCGCGGCAGCCCCAAGTCCAGCAGGAGCACGTCCGGCATCGTCTTGGGCACCTCCTCGAGCGCGGCCTCGCCCGACAGCGCGGTGCCGATGATCTCGATGTCCTGGTGACCCTCCAGCAGGCGCAGCTGGTTCTTCAGGATCTTGGTCTGGTCCTCGACCACGAAGACGCGAATGGGGGCGCTGGGCGTCGTCGGCTGGGCTTCCACGGGGGCTCCGGTCATCACGAGGGGTTGCAGGGAAGGGAGAAGGACACCAGCGCTCCCGCGCCAGGCGTCGAGTCGACAATGATCTCGCCGCCCAGCTTCAAGGCTCGCTCGCGCATGTTCAACAGTCCGTAGTGGCCGCGCGGCGTCTTCCTGGGATCGAAGCCCTTGCCGTCGTCGCGCACGATCAGGTGCACCCGGCTGTCGCTGAAGTCCAGCTTCACGGTCACCACCCGGGCCTGTGCGTGCTTCGCCGCGTTGGACAGGCCCTCCTGGAGGATCCGGAAGAGGGCCAGCTGCGCGTCCGGAGACAGCTTGCGCGGCATCCCGGAGCGCTCGAAGCGGATGTCCAGCTGCGTCCGGTCCCGGAACGTCTTCACGTAGTCCTCCAGGCCCTGCGTCAGCTCGAAGTCCTCGCGCATCATCCGCAGGTTGCGCCGCAGCTCGTCGATCGATTCTTCCGCCGTCGCCTTCAGCTCGCCGATCTCGTCCCGCAGCGCCCCGTCCTTCGCCAGCCCGAGGATGTACTCCGCCTGGATGATCATCGACGAGAGCGACGCGCCCAGGCCGTCGTGGATCTCCCGGGCCATCCGGTTGCGCTCCTCCACGATGGCCAGCTCCTTCAGATCGCCCTGCAGCTCCACCACCTCGCGGTGCGCGGCGGCCTCCCGCTCGTTCAGGTACACCAGCACGTAGACGATGATGAAGTTGAGCGCCGAGTACCACAGCAGCGTCAGCAGCTCGATCGCCGTCACCGATCGGTTGAGCAACAGATCCAACCGCGTCGTCACCGGCAGCGCCAGCAGCGGAGGCAGGATCGCCAACGGCTTGGGGTAGAGGATGGCGAACAGCGTGGTGAACAGCAGCTGCGTGGCCAGCAGCGGGCTCTGGAGGCCTCCGCCCACCTGCGGCTTGACGATCAGCACCACCGCCGTGACCAGGTCCAGGCACAGCGTCAGGTACGTCACCCAGCGCCCCGCCTTCGGGTGATCGATGACCAGGAAGTTCGCGACGCTGTAGAGCAGCATCGTGAAGTACCCGGCGAAGGCCACCGGCCCGTTGACCCCGAAGTACCCCGACCAGGTCGGCACCGCGAGGATGAGCAGGCCCAGCGTCAGGAACATCATGCGCGCGTAGAACAGCGCACGCGCTCGGGCGACGAAGCGATCCTGTTCCCAGGACGCTGCCGCCTGCTCCGCGGAGACAGTGTCCGTGAGCTTGCGCCGTTGAAGCACCGCACGCACCTTGGCGCGCAGGTCGTTGGCCGGTTTCTCCCCGTCTCGGGCGAGGTCGGTTTCGGTCACGGTCGGCAGCTTAAGGGAGCAGCCGGGTTTCCGTGAATCCTGAGTCGTCGTATGCCCCCTCGTAGACCGAGGGAGCACTCCGAAGACCCGTTACTTCTTCTTCTTGGGAGCCGGGGTGGTGTCCGGCCCCGGAGCCGTCCCAGGCGTCTTGCCCCCGGTGGCGCAGGCCTTCTTGGCCTCGGGCTGGCGCTCGTAGACGAAGTCCAGGCGGTCGCGGGACTCGCCGGTGCGCTCGTCGAAGAGGGGAGTGCCGCCTGCGTACATCGTGCCCTCGGGGCTGCCGTAGCGGTCGAGCTTCTGGCTCTTCAGCCACTTGTCCAGGCAGGTCTCCTGGGCTTGCCGCTCTGCGTCGGAAAGGGGTGCGGTGGTGGCGCCCGCCGAGGTCTTCCCCGCGCCGGTGCCGGAATTCGTGCCTCCGCTCGTGCCGGCTGCCAGCCCGGCTCCGGTTCCCGTGCCGGAGTCCGGCTTCATTCCGCTGAGATCCACTCCCGCGGGAGGCTGCCCGGCGCTGGGGGAGGGCCCGGCGTCCTCGAGCTTCCTCCGGGCGTCGTCGGTGGCTCCCGTTGCGGGAGCGTGACCCTCCGCGTTGGAGGGGGTAGAGGCATCCTCCGCGTCCCGCATCTCGCCCGCGCTGCGGCAGCCCGAGAGGAGGAGGAGGGACAGCGAAAGGACGAGCGCGCCGGTCAGCTTTTTCATATGTCCTGGCAGGTCAGCCCCAAGGGCTGCACGGGATGGCGGTGAAGTGTGTTACCGAGTGTGGGACGTCGCGTCGCCGGAGGATATTCGTTCGGCCCTCCCGGGGAAGATTTGATGATGAGGAGTGTCACGTGAGCCGCCTTTCCGAGGCGCGAGTGCTGGTGGTAGGGGCAGGAGGGCTCGGCTGTCCGGCTTCTCTCGCCCTGGCTCATGCGGGGGTCGGTCACCTCACCGTGGCGGACCCGGATCGGGTGGACGTGACGAACCTCCACCGGCAGTTGTGGCACCGCACCTCGGACGTGGGCCGGCTCAAGGCCGAGTCCGCCGCCGCGGGCCTGTCGCGCGCCTTCCCGGAGTTGAACGCCGAGGCCCTCGCCGAGCGCGTGGACGCGGACAACGCCGAGGCCTTGTTCCGCGCGCACGATGTCGTCATCGACGCCACGGATGGCACGGCCACCAAGTTCTTCCTGTCCGATGTGGCGGTGGTGACCGGCGTGCCCCTCATCTACGGCGGCGTGCTGCGCATGCAGGGGCAGGCCCTGCGGATCGATCCCGGGGGCCCGTGCCTGCGCTGTCTCTACGAGGCGCCGCCACCGCCGGATGCCGTGCCCACTTGCGCGCAGGCCGGAGTGCTCGGCTCCATGGCGGGGCTCGTGGGTGCACTCCAGGCCATGCTCGCACTGGAGCGGCTGTCGGGGTTGCTCGGGCCGCCTCGCGGCGAAGCCGTGCTGCACGTCATTGATGGCGCGACGCTCTCGAGCCGGACGGTGCGTGTGGAGCGGGCGCCCGACTGTCCCAGCTGCGCTCCGGGACGGGTGCCGTCCCTGGTGGCTCCCGAGGAGGCCGCGCGATGCACGACGTGACCGCGACCCTCGACATCACCCGCGAGGTCTGCCCGATGACCTATGTGCGCACCAAGCTCAAGCTGGAGTCCCTGGGCGCGGGTGCGGTGCTGGAGGTGTTCCTCAAGGGCGACGAGCCGCTCAAGAACGTGCCTCGCAGCGCTCGCGAGGAGGGGCACGAGGTGTTGACCCTGGAGGCCCGGTCGGATGGTTCCCACCGGTTGCTGCTCCGCAAGTGTGGAAGGTGATCATGGCCAAGGTGCGTATCCCGACGATCCTGCGGAGCTTCACCCGCAATCAGGACCAGGTGACCGCTGGCGGCGCCACCGTGGGCGAAGTGCTCCGCGAACTGGAGCGGCTCTGCCCGGGCATCGGCCCGCGGCTCCTCGATGACAAGGGCGCCGTGCGCCGCTACGTGAACGTGTTCCTCAACGACGAGGACATCCGCTTCCTCCAGGAGCTGGACACTCCGGTGAAGGAGTCGGATCGCGTCACCCTCATCCCCGCGATGGCGGGCGGCTAGCCACATGGCCCTGAGTGAAGCGCAGATCCAGCGCTACTCCCGGCAGATCCTGCTGAAGGACGTCGGAGGGCGAGGGCAGGAGGCGTTGCTGAAGGGTGGGGCGAAGCTCGAAGGCGATGGTCCTGCCGTGCTCACCGCCGCGGCCTACCTCGCCGGGGGCGGCACCTCCGTGATGGGTTCGGAGGAACCGCTGTGTCCCGCCTCCGCGGGCTTCCTGATCGCCTCCGAGGACGTGGGCCGACCTGTCGCCGAGGTCCTGGCTCGCGTGCTCCCGGACGTGAATCCGGACGCCGCAATCTCCCGAGAGGGAGGCCGGATCGCGGAGCTGCCTGCCGCCTGGAACGGCGCGGCTCCGTGGGTCGCGCTCGGGGGCGATGGGACGCGAGGCGCGGTGGTGTTCCGTGGCCCCCAGGGCTGCGTGTGGTGCTTCGGGGAGACCGTTCGGAATCTGGGCACGCCTCCCATGGGAGTGCTCGGCGTGGCGCTGGGCGCTCTGGGCGCACTCGTGTTCCAGCGGCTTCAGCTCGGCATGGGGCCGGAGCTCGGAGGCCGATGGCTGGCCGGGCCCGGACGGGTGCTCGAGATGGAGCTCCACCGGTGCGCGAAGTGCCGTGAGGCGAAGTAGGGAAATGCACGCCCCCCTGGCCCGGCCGCTTCCTGAAGCAGCCTGGGAGCTCCCCTCCGACTTGTCGGAGATCATCCGACACCTGGAGGCAACCTACCCCCAGGAAGGCTGCGGCGTGATCCTCCGGGAGGGCCCCCAAGGTGCCTGGCGCGTGCGGTTTCTGCTCAACGCCTATGATCGATACCACGCGGCCGATCCGGTGCGTTTTCCTCGCACCTCACGCACTGCCTACCTCTTCGAGCCTCGCGAATGGCTGGCCCTCTCGATGGAGGCGGATGCGCGGGGGGAGCACATCGCGTGTGTGTTCCACTCTCACGTGAATGGAATCGCGGACTTCTCGGCCGAGGACCGGGCTCAGGCCGCGCCGGACGGTCAGCTTGTCCTCCCGGGCATATCCTACCTTGTGGTTGCTGTAGTCGCTGGTCGAGCCACCGAGGCGAGGCTTTTCCGATGGGAGCAGAGAGAATTTCTCGACCGTCTGGTTCCACTCCAGACGTAACCCGGGGAAAAACCCAGTCAGAGCAGGCACTTGGCTGGTTGGCTCCCCTACCTGCGGAAAGGTGTGTGTCAATTGTCAAGCGCGTGCGTTTTCGTCTATAACGCGCGCGTCTTCTGAACTGCCGCGCACACACGGAGCGTCTACAACCGCTTCGAGCGCAGGGAGCTAGCATCCTTATGCCCAGCACGACTGGATTCACGCTCTGGCTGACCGGCATGCACGGTACCGGTAAGAGCACGTATGCCGCCTACATCGCCGCACGGCTCCGCCAGGTGGGGCGCAATGTGGAGATCCTCGACGAAGGTGAGATTGCCGAGGACCTCTGGCAGGGGGTGGGTGACACCAAGGAGGAGCGGTCCACCACCATCCGGCGCATCGGCTACGTGGCCCAACTGCTGACGCGCAACAACGTGGCGGTGATCGTCGCCAGCGTGAGCCCGTACAAGACGGTGCGCGAGGAGAACCGGCGGGTGATCGGCAAGTACGTGGAGGTGTATGTCGACTGCCCCACCGAGAAGCTGATCGAGCGGGACTCCACGGGCAAGTACAAGAAGGCGCTGAGCGGAGAGATCCCCAACTTCATCGGCATCACCGAGCCGTATGAGCCGCCGACCTCGCCCGAGGTGACGATCCACTCGGACACCGAGAGCGTGGAGGACGGCGCGATGAAGATCTTCCAGTCGCTGCTGGACCTGAGCCTGGTGACGCCGGAGGACCTGAAGGTCATCACCGGCAAGAAGATGAAGGCCAACCCGCTGCCGAAGAAGGCGCGGGCGCCCGAGCCCAAGGCGGAGAAGCCGGGCAAGGGCGCCAAGGCCCGTCCCGCCACCCGCGCGGCCCGCGTGGCCAAGCCGGCGCCGGCTCCGAAGAAGGGCGCCAAGCGCAGCAAGTAGAGCTGGCGTCCAACAGGATTCAGGGCCCCTGGGTTGCGCGTGCAATCGGGGGCCCTTTCTTTTAGGAGAGGGCCATGTTGAGCCCCGAGCAGATCCAGGCCCTGTGTGAGGCCTCTCGCCCCAAGCTGGAGGCGATGCGCGCCGCCCTCCGTACTCATGGCACCGCCCTGGTGGCGTTCTCCGGTGGGGTGGACTCCACCTTCGTGTTGAAGATCGCCGTCGAGGAGCTGGGCGAGCGAGCGTTGGCCATCACGGCCCTGTCGGCCTCGGTGGCGCCCGAGGAAGAGCAGGAGGCGCGCGAGCTGGCCGCCCGCCTGGGGGCTCGGCACGAGGTGGTGTCGAGCAACGAGCTGGCCAACCCCCAGTACGCCGCCAACCCCACCAACCGGTGCTACTTCTGCAAGACGGAGCTGTACGACTTGTGCGAGGTCCGCCGCCGGGAGCTGGGCTACGCGGTGGTGCTGGACGGCTTCAACGCGGATGACTTCAAGGATCATCGCCCGGGGCACAAGGCGGCCAAGGAGCATCAGGTGCAGTCCCCGCTGGCGCAGGTGGGGCTGACCAAGGACGAGATCCGCGCCTGGAGCCACCATCTGGGCCTGCCCACGTGGGACAAGCCGCAGATGGCGTGCCTGGCCTCGCGGATTCCGTATGGGACGTCGGTGACGCGGGAGCGCCTGTTCCAGATCGCCAGCGCGGAGTCGGAATTGCGGCGGCTGGGCTTCCGGCAGTTCCGGGTGCGCTACCACCAGGAGGTGGCACGAATCGAGCTGGCGGCGGAGGAGTACGAGCGCTTCTTCGCCCCGGGCGTGCGCGAGCGCATCAACACCGCGCTCAAGGCGCTGGGCTTCAAGTTCGTGGCGCTGGATCTCGAGCCGTTCCGCTCGGGCCGGATGAACGAGGCCGCGGGAGTGAAGCCGCAGGCGCAGGGCCAGGGCTTCGCGCTGCCCGTGGTGAGCTGAGGATCGCGCTCACTGTGCGGACGTTGCTGCTGATCGTGCTGCTCACCGTGCCCACGCTCGCGCGGGCCCAGTATTACGAGCAGCACCGTGCACTGAGCCTGCTGGCCGGCCCCGGAGCCGGCTACACCAACGCCATCCAGGGCGACCGGGCGAAGACGGGGCCGGGCGTGTTCCTCGATCTCGGCGGCAGCCTCACGGTGGGCGATGATCGGGACGAACTCTTCCTCCTGATCCGCGGCGGACTTGGCGAGGCGGGGAGGGGAGCGGTGCTGATCAGCGGCTTCCGCAGCTTCTTCGGCCACGACGAGTGGCAGTCCTTCTTTGATCTCAGCGCCGCCGTCCGGCTGTTTTCTGGGACGTGGGTAGGGCCTCGCATAGGGTTCGGCCTGCGCCGCACGCTCTCGGATCGCCTCTCCTTATATGGAGGGCTCGGACTGTCGCTCGGGTTCGGATCAGGAATGCGCGTGGACACCGAGGCATCCTTCGGCCTGCAGTGGAGCTTCCCGATCGGATCACGGTGACTTTTCTTGCGATCACGAGGCGCTGTGAGATTTTGTGCGCAACTGTAGGAGGTTTCGCACTTGGACACTCATCCCCGCCTCACCTCAGTGGTCTTCCGTCTCTCCCGCGAGAAGCTGGACGCGCTCAAGGAGCTGTCGCGCAGCACGCGCATCCGCCAGAGCGAGTACCTCCGTGAGGCGATCTCGGATCTGCTGGTGAAGTACGAGGATCGGCTCGTCGATTGATCGACGCGCTTCACCCCTCCGGCGCGCCGAGGAAGGGTGGCCCCTCCGGGAGACCGGGGGGAGCGGCCCGCTCGGCGGGGGTGAACGGATCCAGCTCCGCCGGGTAACGCACCTCCCAAAGCACCAATCCCTGCGCCGCGGCCTTGAGCCCGACGATCCGCTCGCCGGTCTCCAGCGCCGCACGCCACTGCTCCTCGGGAAGTCCTCCCGCGGCGGTGAGCAGCGCGGAGCCCACGAGGTAGCGCACCTGGTAGCGCGCGAAGGCGTCTCCTCGGAGGATGACCTCGAACAGGCCGCCTCCCTGATCCTTTAGAGCAACGGACTCCAGCGTGCGCTCCTTGCGCGGGCTGGAGTTCTCGTGGAACGCCACGAAGTCCCGTCGGCCCACGGCCATGCGCAACAGCTCCTCGAGCCGCCCGGGGGAGATGTCATGCGGCGCGAGCCGGGGCTCCTCACGCACATCCATCACATAGGGGCGCCACTCCGGCGCCACCGACCCGCCCAACTGCACCCGGTACCGGTACGTCTTCCCCACGGCGCTCCACTGCGCATGGAAGGAAGGGTGAGGTCTGCGCGCCACACACATGCCGAGGCTCGGGGGGAGCAGGACAGGCAAGCGCTGGGCGAGCGCCTGGGGGGAATCCTCAGGATCGATCCGCAGGCTCACCACCTGCATCCGAGCATGGACGCCCCGGTCCGTGCGCCCGGCGGGCATCACCCCCGTCGAGGGCACGCCTGCCTCGCGAAGCGCCTGCTCCAGGGTCTCCTGAACGGTGGGGCCTTGGGCCTGGCGCTGGAACCCTCGGAAGGTTCCACCGTGGTACCAGACCCACAGGGCGACGGGAATTCGCATCAAGGAGGGGGCTCGGGTGAGGGAGGGCGTTGCGGCGGGGAATGGGGACAAGGATACTTCGCCCTGCATGGTGGCCGGACAAGAGCTCGATTCGGAGCAGGGCGCGCAGCAGTGGTTGTTCCGTCAGGGCGATCTCGTCCTCGGACCTTTGAGCGGTCATGAACTCGTGGAGAAGCTCTACACGGGCGAGATGACCGCGGACACCCTCATTGCTCCTCCCGGAGAGAGGGACTTCGTACGCATTGGCGACGTGAGGGCCTTCAAGGTCCATGTGGCCCGCGCGCAGACGAAGGCCCGCGTGGACGCGGAGGTTCGCGCCGAGCGCCAACGCACCCAGCGCAAGCGGATGATCTTCGCGGGCATCGGCGTGACGGTGACGGTGGTCCTGGGGATCGCCGCGTGGCAGGTGGCGCGCTGGGCGGCGGTGCACGGCCCCGGCGGCGAGGAGGATGAGTACGCCGGCATCTCCGTGGAGCTGCCCACCATCACCCTGGCCCAGGCTCGCAAGGACGATGAGGATCTCATCGCCTACCCGACCAGCACGTCGCGGCCCACGCCGGACAAGGGCACGGAGCCGGTGAAGCCGAAGCCCCCGAGCACGACGACGCCCACCACGCCGGCCTCGGCGGTGGCTTCGGCGAAGAAGCCCGCGGGCAGCGTCTCCACGGATCCGGACGGCCTGCAGATGGCCACCGAGTTCGATCAGGGCGCCATCAACAAGGTGGTGAAGAACAACCAGAAGACGCTCTTCCGCTGCCTCAAGGAGGAGGCGGAGCGCCAGCCGGGCCTGTTCGCCAAGGTCCCCATCGAGTTCGTCATCGGCAACGATGGGAAGGTGGCCAAGCTCTACGTGGACAACCCGCAGTTCAAGAAGGGCCCGCTCTACGAATGCCTGCTGACGGAGCTGCAGAAGTGGCCCTTCAGGCCCTACAACGGCGAGCGGGCGTCGGTGGGCCTGGCCTTCACTGTGGGTAAGAAGAGTTAGGTTGTTGCCCAGGCCGGGCGGCTGAGCGATACACCGCCGCCATGGCCACCGCAGTCGAAGCCGACCTCCAGAACAAGGTCAAATCCGTCCCCGCAGGTACCTTCCGCCACACCATCCTCGTGGCGGCCAAGCGCTTCAAGTCCACCTGGGCCGAGCTGGGCAAGTTGCTCGTCCAGGTCCGAGACGAAGCCAAGTACGAGGAGTGGGGGTACGAGTCCTTCGAGGCCTACTGCCTGAAGGAGCTCCACATCCGCAAGCAGACGGCCCTCAAGCTGACGCGCTCGTTCAGCTTCCTGGCCAAGCACGAGGAGCCCGAGGTCCTCAAGGACGAGGAGTTTCCCCAGCGGGCCCCCGCCTTCGAGGTGGTGGAAGTCCTGGCGGACGCGGCCGATCGTGGACAACTCTCCCCGTCCGAGTACCGTTCACTGCGAGACAGCATCTGGAACCCGGAGAAGCCGACCACCGAACTGAAGAAGGAGTTCGCCGAGCGCTTCCCCAAACCAGCCCCGGAGGCGCCCCCGGAGAACCTACAGGTGCGGAGGCTGGCTCAGGCCGCTCGGAAGCTCGCCAGCGAGCTCTCGGGCTGCCGGAAGGTGCCTTCCGCCATCGCCGAGCGGGCCTCGGCCCTGGCCGAGGACATGGAGGAGCTCGCTGCGAGCGTGACGAACGCCTGAGCGACTGTTATCGAACGCTGACCGACCCCAGGGATGTGGGTCCGACACCAGGATGTCGTTGTTGGGCTTCCTGTAGGTCGGGCGGGGGCCTATATTTTGTTGGGACGGCTGTTCGAGACGTGGGCAGCCTGTCGAGCGGGTGTGTGGCGGTGATGTAGGCTCCGGGTGACCGGGGTCCGGCGAACTCGGAGGCTAGCAGTGAAGAAGGAGCACCACGTCAACCTGTCCTGTTCGTTCTGCGGCAAGTCGCAGCGCGAGGTCCGCAAGCTCATCGCGGGCCCCACGGTCTACATTTGCGACGAATGCATCAAGCTGTGTAACGACATCATCGCGGACGAGAACGAGCGCGAGGAGGGCAAGCCGCAGGTCAGCTTGCCGACGCCGACGGAGATCAAGGCGTTCCTCGACGACTACGTGATCGGCCAGGACCTGGCGAAGAAGGTCCTCGCGGTGGCGGTGTACAACCACTACAAGCGCATCTACCAGAAGAAGTCGGCGGCGCGGCCTCGTCCCGGGGTGAAGGCCCAGGGCAACGAGGATGTGGAGCTGAGCAAGAGCAACATCCTGCTCATTGGCCCCACGGGCAGCGGCAAGACGCTGCTGGCGCAGTCCCTGGCGCGCTTCCTCAACGTCCCGTTCACCATCGCGGATGCCACCAGCCTCACCGAGGCCGGCTACGTGGGTGAGGACGTGGAGAACATCATCCAGAACCTGCTCCACAACGCCGACTACGACGTGGAGAAGGCCTCGCGCGGCATCGTCTATATCGACGAGATCGACAAGATCGCGCGCAAGGGCGACACGCCGAGCGCCACCCGCGACGTGGGCGGCGAGGGCGTTCAACAGGCGCTCCTCAAGATCATCGAGGGCACCCGGGCCAACGTCACTCCGCGCGGTGGGAAGAAGTACAACCAGCAGGAGTACGTCCAGGTCGACACGACGAACATCCTGTTCATCTGCGGCGGGGCGTTCCACGGCATCGACGGCATCATCAAGCGCCGCGTGGGCGAGAAGGGCCTGGGCTTCGGCGCGCGGATCACCCACCGCGAGGAGCGCAGCGTGGGTGAGCTGCTGGCCATGGTGGAGCCCGAGGATCTGATGAAGTTCGGGATGATCCCCGAGTTCATCGGCCGTCTGCCCATGGTGGCCACGCTCAACGATCTGAAGGAGGACGATCTCGTCACGATCCTCACGCAGCCGAAGAACGCGCTGGTGAAGCAGTACCAGAAGCTCTTCGAGATCGAGAAGGTGAAGCTGACCTTCACGAAGGAGTCGCTGCGGGCGATCGCGCGCGAGGCCATGCGCCGCAACTCGGGGGCTCGCGGTCTGCGGGCCATCATCGAGGACGCGATGCTGGACATCATGTACGACGTCCCGTTCCGCGAGGGTGTGAAGGAGTGCAAGATCACCGAGCAGGTGATCACCAAGCACGAGCCTCCGCAGATCACGCTGGAGAAGATGGAGAAGAAGACGGCGTAGCTCGCTGTCCTTCTCTTGCGACATCAAGCGCCGCTCGGTCCTCTGGGATCGGGCGGCGTTTCGCGTTGAGGGGGCTGGCTCAGCGCTGGACTTTGACGCGGAACAGCTTGCCGCTCTCGGTCACTTCGACTCCCTCCGCACGAAGGCGGCGGGCCTGCTCATGGGCGACGAACGGAGCCAGGGTCTTGTCCGAACGGATGACGCGCCACCACGGCACCGGGCGAGTCTGAGGCAGATCCCTCAACTCGTGGCCCACTCCGCGCGCCGCGCCCGGGCGCCCCGCGTACATCGCGACCTGGGCGTACGAGCGCACCTCTCCCCGGGGGATGGCGCGCACGGCCTGCATCACCGCCTCGCGGAAGGAGGGAGCGGCAGCTTTCGCGGGAGCAGCGGCTTTCGAGGCGAGACGGGGGCTCGGCTTCTTCTTTCGGAGGGCCACGGGGCGGGCACTCTAGACCACTGTCGGGCGCGGTCCGAGCCAACTGGTATGGCCAGCATGCCAGTTGGCTCCTGGTCCGGCCGGAGGGGACCTCTCGGCTACGCGCGCGAGGTGGCGCTGTAGGTCTTGATGACGTTGTTCCAGTGGCTGTCCAGCCAGGCCGAGCCTTCCTTCTTGTAGGCGCTGTCCACGGTGCCTCGGGGTCCGTAGATGGTGAGGCCGGTGGCGGCGGAGAACTTCGCGTCGCCCTTGGCGCCCTTCTCGACGGTCGTCTTGGCGAGCTCGGTCAGGAGCGCTTCCGCCGCCTGTTTCAGGCTGTCGTTGGTGGTGGCCTGGGAGATGCGCTTGGCGAAGTCGCCGAGGTCCATCTGGTCCGCGTCATCGAAGCGCAGCGTCTTGTCGTACGCGCTGCGGAGCGCCTTGTCCTGGAGGCCGCCCGCCTTCACGAGCGCGTCGCTGAAGTCGTTGAGCTTGCTGTTGAGGCCGTCCAGCTTGGACAGGTCCGTCACGGACATGGTGACGTTGTCGCGGGGGCCAGCGGCGTAGGACTCCTGGATGGCCTTGGCCATCTGCTCGGGGCTGACGCTCTCGTTGCTGGAGAACAGCTTGCCCATGCGGCCGAGCAGATCCTTGTAGTCCCAGCCGGTGCCGGGCTCGACTTCCTCGCTGCCCACCAGGTAGTCCGCGCCCATGGCCTTGGCGGTGTCGGCGACCTCGACGGTGGCCATCAGGCACGCGTCCGCGGAGAGGATGTCCACCTTCTTGGGCA
The DNA here is from genome assembly GCF_020103695.1 of Hyalangium versicolor. Lineage (GTDB taxonomy): Bacteria > Myxococcota > Myxococcia > Myxococcales > Myxococcaceae > Hyalangium > Hyalangium versicolor. The sequence goes on along the minus strand of NZ_JAHXBF010000029.1, from coordinate 57,557 downwards.
GGTCGGAGAGCGCCTTCTGCAGTTCGACCATGTTCATGTCGCTGGCCGGGTGGTCGTCATAGGAGACGCCGCGCCAGCCGTTGCCGTGATCCCACAGGTCCACCATGAAGTGGTTGGACTCGACATTGCGCTGCACGTAGTCGACGGCGGCGCGGAGCACCTCGGGGCTGCCCGTGTCGAGCTCGCCCTTGCCGGCGGCCAGCAGCTTGCCGAGGTCCGAGCTCGGATCCACGTCGATCTCGCGCGAGACGACCTTCTTGGAGTTGCTGGGATCCTGGGTCAGGTACATCAGCCGGGCGCCGGTGCTCCAGTTGTTGGCGGAGTCCTTGCTGGTGCCGCCATCCACGAGGGCGATCAGGTTCAGCTTGCCGGGGATGGAGCCGCCACCGGCCTCCATCTCGTTCATGTCGTCCTTGCCGTAGCTCTCGAGGTTGTTGTCCGCGTTGAGGTGGACGAACATCGTCCAGTCCGCCGCCGGGATGTCCTTGGGGCTGAGCTTGTCGGTGCTCGCCGGAGTCGTCGGGGCAGGAGAGGGCGTCGTCGTCGGCCGGGCCCGCGAGGTCTGCTCACCGGTCAGCAGCGTCGGCTGGGCGAAGCGATTCTTGGACTCGAACCCATCCGCGGGGCGCTGCGAGGCCACCTGATTGCCCCGGCTGGGCGGGAGCGCCTTCGTGCTCGGGCTGGAAGAGGTGGAACGAAGAGAAGTGGTCGAAGGGTTCTGAACTTTCATGTACTCATTGTCGAGGGTGAGCACATGGAGTTGCGTGTAGGTCTATTTTCTACTCTCCACCACAGAGTGGTGAAAAGAAGGCTGGCCTGATTCCAGGAGGTTACACAGGCCTCAGCTCTGGGTGACGCGGACGGTGGTCCGCATCTCGCGGCCCGTGGCCGGATCGCGGGCGCGCATGGTGAGGATGCCTTCCACGCTCACGTCGAAGGTGATCTCCACCTGGACCATGCCCCGCTTGTCCGCGCGGATCCCCGAGAAGGTGAACTCACCCAGCAGATCGTTCTGCGCCACCATCTCGTGGTCGCCCTGGTAGATGCGCATGGCCAGCTCGGTCTGGTTGTCCATGCTCGTGGTGGCCAGGAGCTGCTTGGCGTTCGGGATGGGCGCGTTGCGCGGGAACACCGTGTGGAACATGCCCCCGGCCTTCTCCAGGCCGATCGCCATGGGGATCACGTCCAACAGTTGGATGCGCAGGTTCGTGTCGTCCTGCAGCGAGTGCGCGTAGAGCGCGGCGCCGATGGCCACCGCCTCGTCCGGGTGCACGCCCTTGCTCGGGGGCTTGCCAAAGAACTTCGTGAGCCGATCCTGGACGATGGGCATGCGCGTCTGCCCACCCACCAGCATCACCTCGTCCACTTCCTTCGTGGACAGCCCCGCGTCCACCAGCACCCGCGCCACGATCTGCAGCGACTTGTCGATCAGGTGGCTGGTCAGCATCTCCAGGATCTTCCGCGTGAACTTCATCTCGATGTTCAGCGGCTGTCCCTGCGCCGTCATCGTGATGAACGGGATGTTGAAGGGCACCTCCTCGCGCGCGGAGAGATCGATCTTCGTGCGCTCGGCCAGATCCTTGATGCGCTGCATGGCCACCGGATCCGTGGCCAGGTCGATGCCCGTCTTCGACGCGAAGTCCTTCAGCACGTGGTGGATGATCGCGTTGTCGAAGTCGATGCCGCCCAGGAAGATGTCGCCGCCGGTGGCCTTCACCTCGAAGACGCGGTCACGGATCTCGATGATGGACACGTCGAACGTGCCACCGCCCAGATCGTAGATGACCACCTTCTCGTTGAGCCCCTTGCCCACGCCGTAGGCCAGTGCCGCAGCGGTGGGCTCGTTGATGATGCGCACCACCTCGAGATCGATCAGCTTGCCCGCGTCCTTCACCGACTGGCGCTGCCGATCGTTGAAGTACGCCGGCACCGTCACCACCGCGCGCTTGATGGGCGTCTTCAGGTAGTTCGAGGCGACGTCCCGGATCTTGTTCAGCAGCTTGGCGCTGATCTCCTGGAGCGAGAACTCCTTCTTGCCCACGTCCAGGACGACTTCGTTCTTCTTGCCGGGGCGCATCTGGTACGCCACGACCTTCTTCATCGAGTCGACGATGTCGCTCTTGAATCCGCGGCCCACCAAACGCTTGGCGCCGTAGATGGTGTTGCGAGGGTTGAGCTGCCACTGGCGCTTGGCCTCGTAGCCGATGAGCTCGTTGCCCTTGTCGTCAATCGCGAAGATGGAGGGGATCGTGTAGTCACCGCCCTTGTACGGGATGAGCTTCACGTTCCCACTGTCCTCGACATACGCCGCGCACGAGTTCGTCGTGCCGAGGTCGATGCCGATGATGGGCTCCTTCTTTTGCATCGGGCGGGGACTCCAGGGTGGGCCGCGAGAGGTCTGACAGACGCTATTTCACCAGGAACGCGCCCGCGAGTAAGCATCCAGGTAGATCGTCAGGCCCAGCAGGTTCGCACCCGGCAGGTCCAGGATGTCCTCTTGGGCAGTAGGGACCGAAAGATCCATGGCTACTATCTCGCCTGTCGCAGATTCCTGATTGAACGGGTCTTCCATGGAAGGCAGGGGTGAGTCCGGGAGGCGGCGCGGCAGGTAGCCCTCGGGGATCGAGAGCAGGATCACGTGCCGGCTCCGAGCTCCCGTAACGGTGATGCGAGCCAGCTCGGCTCCAGCTCGGGAGAGCGCGGTCCAGGACTCGGCGGAGGGCGTGAGGAGCCGCTGGGCCGCGCTGTAGGTCGCGGCGGGCAGGGGCAGGAAGGCAGGGAGCACCACTCGGGTGGGGAGCGAGGAGGCGCGGACGAGCCGTGCGGTGGTGTCGCCGCGCGACTCGGCGATGCGGGTGGCGAACACCCAGATCCCGGGAGTGGCTGACTCGACACCTCCATAGGGAGCACCGCTGCGGAGGATGACGGGATCGAGGGGCCGGGTTCCATCCGGAGCGGGCGCGCCCCCCGTGCGCGAGGAGAACCCGAGCGGCACGAGCCCGGCTTCGGCGGAGAGCTCCACCGCGCTGGCTATCGCCGTGTCGAGTCCGGCTGGCAGGCGCGGAAACACCACCTCCGTTCGACGGAGCTGCTCGCGGCGTGGGCGGTGGGAGAAGCCGGGCAGGGCGAAGTAGTCCGGTACATCCTCGGAGCCCAGGGAACAGCGGGCGGAGTCCGAGCAGCGTCCGTCTCCGTCCAGGTCGGTGGTGTCGGGGATGCGCGGTTTCAGCGGGACGGGAGCGAATGCCTGGAGCGCGTAGTCCATCGCCCCGGTGTACGCCAGCAGCTCCGTCGAGCCGAGGTTGGCGGCCGTGGCGAGGTCGGTCCTTCCGGCGAAGGCCACGGCGGCGCGGCGTCCCGGCTGCCCGAGCCCAAACGAGCGTCCCTTGAGCTCCACGGGCGAGCCGAGGCCCGAGGAGGCATAGGCCACGGTGCTGCCCGGAAGGGGCACAGGCTGGGGCAGGCCGGGCACCGTGCTGAAGAACGTCTCTCCCAGCAGCGTGGAGAGGTCCAGGTCCGGCACGTCTCCCGCGGAGAGCAGCGAGAAGCCGAGCCAGGCCGAGCCTGTCGAGTGGACCTCGGCGAACTGGATGCCGGCGTTGAAGCCAGCGGCGCCGTGTACCGGGTTCTCGCTGAGGGGCAGGAGCACATCGCGAGCGCTCGTCGCCGCCACCGAGACACGGTCGTAGCGGGGGTAGCCATCCGAGCGGAGTTCGGGCGAGGCGACGGAGAAGCTGGCGGTGGCGCTCGTGAAGGTGGGGAAGAGCGCGGTGCCGCTGGCATCGGTCGTTACCGTGAAGGGAGCGGGGCAGGGCGCTGTGGTGGGCGGCGAGTCACACCCGAGCACTGAGACTCCACTCAGCGGCAGGCCCGTGGCCGCTTCGACCACGGTGACCCGGCGGCCCTCGGTCAGGGCAGGCAGTACCGTCAGGGATGCCTCCACGGGAGTCACTCCCGAGTTGGCCACGCTTGCCCGGATGCGCACCGTGCCGGGCTTCACCGCCGTCAGCTCGCCGGAGGGCGTCACCGTGGCCGCGTCGCTCGACGCCCCGTTGGCGTCCACGACCGAGTAGTTGCCAGCAATGAACGGGAAGCTGTCCCCCGTGAAGGTGAAGGCGACGAGCGAGAGCTTCAGCTTCCCTCCTACGACGAGCACCGCCGCCCGAGGGCTGAGGGCAATGCTGGAGATCTCCAGCGCTGCGGGAGCGGAGCGGCAGGCGCCATCCGTGCACGCCTGGCCCGCGGGACAATCGGCGTGGCCCCGGCATCCGCCCGGCACGCACCGCTCGGCCACGCAGAGTTGACCCGTTGGACATGGACCTCCAGAGGGACATGCAGTGGAGGGTTGGCAGTACCCCTGCTGACAGAAGGCCGGAGCCGTGCAGTTCGCATCGATCAGGCAGCGAGGCAGTTCCTGGCAGATCTTCAGCGCGCAGTCGAAGCCCGGAGGACAACTGCCCGAACCGAAGGCCTGGCAGTCCGTGTTCTCGGGGCACTCGGCGCGGGACTGGCACGTGCGGTACTCCTGGCAGCGGCCCGCAGTGGCGCTGGTGCAGTACTGGCCCTCCGGACAGTCCGAGAGCGTGGCGCAGTCCGCTCGTTCGCACAGGTTCGCCTCGCAGATAAGACCCTGGCCCCCACACGAGACATCATTGATGCACCGACGCACACAGGTGCCGCCCTGGCACACGAAGAGCAGGTTGGCCACCGTGGGATCCACATTCGGGGCGCAGCTCGCGGCACTGTCACAGGCGGGCAGACAGGCCCCTTGTGTCACCTCGCAGTGCTCACCGGTCGGGCAGGCGGCATCATCCGTGCACCGGGCGCGATCCTCACACCGGCCCTGGCGGCAGACCTGGTTGGAGGCACACGCCGCATCCGAGCCGCACAGGCACTGGCCCTCTGAGCAACTGAAGCCCTGCGCACAGTCCTCGGAGGAGGCGCACTCGGGGCGGGCGGCACATGTCCCTCCGAAGCAGGCCTGGCCTGCGGGACAATCGGGGTCATCCAGACACATCGGCCCACACCCACCAAAGCGGCAGCGGCCGTCCGGGCACTCGGAGTCCGTGACGCAGGGGGCCGAGGAGGCGGGCGGGCACCCGGAGAGCGCGGCCATCAACAGAAGTGCAAGCAGGGCCCTGGACATCTGTCGTACCGGGGGGAAAGTTCCTGTGTTCCACTGAGCAATGGCGGTGGCTCGGTGGCATGGATAGATAGGGCCACGACTCAAGCACACAGGAGAGACGACGTGGAAGCCAAGCGCTACCTGCAGGACATCGGGTCTCAGGTGTCCGCGGACTTCGTCAAGAACAGGTCCATCCTGTCCTTCGAGGAGTACGTCACCCTCTTCTTCAACGATCCGAGGGGCCAGTCACGCAACGCGGCGCAGTACGTGCACGACGTGATGGACCACTACGGCACCGAGCAGGTGCCGCACCCCACGGGCACCATCCGGCGCTTCAAGGTCTTCGATGTGCCGTCGAGCGATCGCGACGGGCGGGTGGCCGGCCAGGAGGAGATCCAGAACTCCATCTACCGGCTGCTGGGTAACTACGTGCGCGCCGGCCGGATCAACAAGCTCATCCTCCTGCACGGGCCCAACGGCAGCGCGAAGTCCACGCTCGTCAACGCGCTCAAGGCGGGCATGGAGGACTACTCGCACCAGCCGCAGGGCGCGCTGTACCGGCTGGGCTGGGTGTTCCCTTCGGAGAAGCTCATCAAGGGCTCGATTGGCTTCGGCGAGCGCGTGCCAGCGAGCACGGGGGACGTGTCCTCGTTCGCGCACCTGGATGCGGAGGCCATTGATGTCCGCATGCCGTGCGAGCTGAACGATCACCCGCTCTTCGTCGTCCCGCCGCCCGAGCGCCGGAAGATGTTGGAGTCGGCCCTGAAGAAGAAGGGCCTGGGCAGCGGGGACGGGGAGAGCGGGGACTTCATCCTCTCGGACTACATCCGGGACGGGGAGATGTGCCACAAGTGCCGGCGCATCTACACGGCGCTGCTCGCCTCGTACGGGGGCGACTACCTGAAGGTGCTGCGCCACGTGCAGATCGAGCGCTTCTATATCTCCCGGCGCTACCAGGTGGGCACGGTGACGGTGGAGCCGCAGATGAGCGTGGACGCCATCGCCCAGCAGATCACCGCGGACCGTACGCAGCTCAACCTGCCGGCCGCGCTGCACGGCGTGGTGCTCTACGAGCAGCACGGCCCGCTGGTGCACGCCAACCGCGGGATGATCGAGTACGCGGATCTGCTCAAACGTCCGCTGGAGGCCTTCAAGTACCTGCTGGGCTTCAGCGAGACGGCGCAGGTGCCGCTCGAGCCTTTCGTGCTGCAATTGGACGAGGTGCTGCTCGCCTCGGCGAACGAGAAGCACCTGGGGGCCTTCAAGGAGCTGCCGGACTTCGCCTCGTTCAAGGGCCGCATCGAGCTGGTGCGCGTGCCGTACCTGCGCCGCTACAAGCTGGAGCAGCAGGTGTACGACGCGGAGATCACCTCCACGTCGGTGGGCAAGCACGTGGCGCCGCACGCCACCGAGGTGGCCGCCATGTGGGCGGTACTCACGCGCCTGAAGAAGCCCATCCCTGAGCGCTACGCGCAAGAAGTGAAGGAGCTGGTCGACCACGTCTCTCCGGTGGAGAAGATGCACCTCTACGAGGAGGGTCGGGCCCCGGCGCGGCTGAGCCTGGCGAACACCAAGGAGCTCAAGAAGCTGCGCACGGATCTCTACGAGGAGTCGGACGCCTACCCGAACTACGAGGGGCGTTCGGGCGCCAGCGCGCGAGAGATCAAGATGGCGCTCTTCAACGCCGCGCAGAACCCGGACTTCAAGTGCCTGCACGCGCTGGCGGTGTTCGAGGAGCTCCAGGCCATCTGCCAGGACAAGAGCGTCTTCGAGTTCCTGCAGCAGGAGGTGGTGGACGGCTACCACGATCACGAGGCGTTCGTGCGCGCGGTGGAGGGCCAGTACCTGGATCTGGTGGACTCGGAGGTGCGCGACTCGATGGGGCTGGTGTCCGAGGGCCAGTACCGCGAGCTGGTGGAGCGCTACATCCAGAACGTGAGCCACTGGGTGCGCGGCGAGAAGATGCGCAACCGCGTCACCGGGGACATGGAGCGTCCGGACGAGCAGCGCATGGCGGAGCTGGAGGCCATCGTGATGCCGAAGGGCGAGGACGCGGGGGAGTACCGCCGCGGGTTGATCTCGACGATCGGCGCGCACCGATTGGATAACCCGGATGCGGGGATGGACTACTCGGTCATCTTCCCGGACATGTTCAAGCGCCTGCGCGACCACTACTTCGAGGAGCGCAAGCGGGTGCTGCGCAAGAACAAGGAGAACGTCCTCAAGTACCTCTCGGAGGAGCGCGGCACGCTCTCGACGAAGGAGCAGTCGCAGGTGGAGAGCACGCTCAAGACGATGGCGGAGAAGTACGGGTACTGCGAGCACTGCGCGAAGGACGCGATCCTGTTCCTGATGAGGAAGCGCTACGGCTGAGAGCAGCCGGGCAGGGGAGGGCCTGGAGGCCGTGGTGCTTTTGCATCACGGCGAAGCGCGGGAAGATCTGTCTCCAAGAGAGATGTACGCATTCCCGACCCTTCACCCGGAGCGTTGATGAACCGGTTTCTCCTCGGGGCCCCGGCCCTGTTCACCCTGCTGTCCTGCGCCAGTGCAGCCCCCTCGTCGCCTCCCGCCGCCCCCGTCGCCGAGTCTCCGCGCCTGTCGGTGCCGGTCGAGCGCGCGGTAGCGGTCGCCGCGGCGAGGCCGTCTCGCAAGCAGGTCGTGCAGGGGATCATCCCGCACGCGGTGCGCCTGGTGGTGGAGGAGGGCGGCAAGGCCCGTCGCACGGCCTCGGGAGTGGTGATTGGCACCGAGCGCACGGCGCAGGGGGTGGCCAGCTACGTCGTCACCAACGCGCACGCGGTGGACGTGGAGGATCTGAAGGATCCGAAGATGGTCATCACCCAGGAGCAGCAGGCGGAGCTGGTCGAGTATCCGGTGGAGGTGGTGGCCACGGGCCACGTGCCGGAGATGGATCTGGCGCTGCTGCGCGTGCCGGGGCATGAGCTGAGCGCGGCGGAGCTGGCGACGGACACGGAGCTGGAGCTGGGCGAGAACGTGGTGGTGGCGGCGTGCCCGTTCGGCAAGTCGCTGTCGCTGTCGGGCGGGATGCTCTCTCAGGTGGAGTGGGATCACGAGAGCAAGCGCCCGAAGATGGTGAAGACGGACGCGCCGATTGGCTATGGGGCCTCGGGCGGCGGCATCTTCAGCCTGGAGACGGGCAAGCTGCTGGCGATCGTCGAGGGCTACCGGACGGCGAAGGTGGGCTTCGCGGTGGCGGACAAGGACTACAGCTTCGACGTGCCGATGCCGGGCGAGACGTTCGCCGCGCCTACGTCGAAGGTGCGCCGGTTCCTCGAGTCCAAGGGCTTCGGCCGGCTGCTGGTGAGCCCCTCCGAGGGTGGCGTGGGGCAGACCGCGCAGCGGTAGCGAGCAGGGCCAGGCACCTCACTCCTCGGGCTCAACGAGCCGTAGCGGCTTCGTGGCCATGCTCCTGGAGGAGTACAGGCGTGTCTCCGCTCTCCGCGTACCTTGATCCGCGCATCGAGGGCCGCCCTACACCGCGGGGGAACCGCGGAAGATTCGAACCTGAGCTGAGCCGCACCTGTTGGGCTCTGTGAGCGGTCCTCTTCGGAGGACGCATGCGACGCTGGTGGCTCATTGGTGGGGTGTCCGGCTTCATCGCGGCTTGCGGCGCGCTCTCCCAGGAGGGAGATGAACCCTGGGATGACAGCGGGAACTCCGCGAAGCTTCGGGTCTTCGTGAGCGATGCGGATGGAACTCCGGGGGCCCTCGATCGAGTCGGGTGGTCCCTGGCGAGCGATATGAGCGTGGCCCGCCATGATCACACGGCCACCGTGCTTCCCTCGGGGCAGGTACTGGTGGCTGGCCGCTATACGGGCGACACCGTCCAGAGCGCGGAAGAGTACGGCCCCTTCACGCGGAGCTGGTCGAGGACGGGGGAGATGGGTGCGGTCCGCAGGGGCCACACGGCCAGCTTGCTGCACTCGGGCAAGGTCCTGGTCTCCGGGGGCTTCAACCTTCGAGAGGGCATCCTCGCCAGCGCCGAGGAGTACGATTCCAGCACGGATCGCTGGTCCCGGGTGGGACCCATGGCCGCACTGCGCACGGTGCACACCGCGACGGTCCTTCCCTCGGGGAAGGTGTTGATCGCGGGTGGCTTCGGAGTGGGAGGCGCGCTCTCGGAGGCCGAGCTTTATGACCCGGCTACTCGCACGTTCTCGACGACTCGCCGCATGAACCTTGCTCGCTACGGTCACTCAGCCGTGTTGCTGTCCACGGGCAAGGTCCTGGTGGTGGGGGGGCTCGGGGCCGAGGGGGAACTCAGCAGCGCGGAGGTGTACGACCCGAAAGCACAGACCTGGTCCGAGATTCCATCCATGGCCCGGCCTCGGGCCTGGCTCACGGCGACACGGCTCCTCTCGGGCGAAGTCCTCGTGGCAGGAGGAGGAGACCGTTCCGTGGAGGTCTACGAGCCCGGCGCGGATGCCTGGAAGGAGGTGGGCTCGATGAGCACGGCTCGGGCTCACCACACGGCGACGCTGTTGCCCTCAGGGCAGGTGCTGGTGGTCGGAGGAATCGACACCACCGCCCTGGCGAGCACGGAGCTGTATGACCCGCTCAAGGAACAGTGGTCGCACGCAGGGGAACTGGCCATGGCTCGCTCGCACCACACGGCCAGCTTGTTGCCCTCGGGAAGCATCCTCGTGGCAGGCGGTCACACGAGCAGTGGTCCGCTGGCTGGCACCGAGGTCTATGTCCCACCTGCTCCGGGCCCGTGAGCTGTTCCCTTCCGGGCGAGCAGGCATGTAACGGGCAGAGAGGCCCGTGCGTATTGGCAGGGGAAGGAAAGGACTGCCATGACCTCTCGTGCCATTCGCCTCGTCTTGCTCGCCGTCGCCTCCTCACTGGTGGGAATTGCCGCGCTCGCTGCCGGCCCTGCGGCTCCCGATTCCACGAAGAAGAAGGAGGAGCCGAAGCTGGCCACCGCGACCTTCGCTGGCGGCTGCTTCTGGTCCATGGAGGGCGTCTTCGATCCCCTACCAGGGGTCGTCTCGGCGACCTCGGGCTATATGGGCGGGACGAAGGCCAACCCCTCCTATGAGGAGGTCTCTGAAGGCACCACCGGCCACGCCGAGTCCGTCCGCGTCGTCTATGACCCGAGCAAGGTGAGCTATTCCCAATTGCTCGATGCCTACTGGCACAACATCGATCCCCTGACCCCCAACGCTCAGTTCTGCGATCATGGGACCCAGTACCGCTCCGTCATCTTCTTCGAGGATGCGGAGCAGCAGCGGCTCGCCGAGGAGTACAAGCGGCGACTCGAGGCTTCAGGCCGCTTCAAGAGGCCTGTCGTGACCCAGATCGTCGCGGCCTCGGCCTTCTACCCGGCCGAGGACTACCACCAGGACTACGTGCGGAAGAATCCCTTGCACTATCGCGCCTACCGCATCGGCTGCGGCCGCGACGCGCGCATCCAGGAACTCTGGGGCGAGGACGCTCCCAAGCACTGAGTGCCTGGAGGGGCCACCCCGCGGGCGGCGGCAATGAGCCGAACCTGTAGGACTAGCAGACAGGTTGGCCCAGGCCGCGCCCGGAGGGGCTCTCCTTCGCGATCGGAGTTGGGTGCGAGCTACTTCTTGCCCTCGGGGGACACGGGCTGGCCGCTGCCACCGGTGCCCTTCGGGGGCTCCATGCCACCCCAGCCGGCCGAGACCATCGTCTTCCACTTCCACTGCCCGTCACGCTTCACCAGCAGGCCCGCGTCGCGGCCGGTGACCTTCTGCTTGCCCATCGTCATCGTGTAGTCGTCGACCACGGTCGCTAGCGAGTCCGAGAGCACGGTGATCGTCGGCTTGTGCGTCGTCTTCATGTCCTTGGGCATGTTCTCGTGGAAGGGCTTCATCATCGCGACGTACTCCTCGCGGTTGTACTCCTTCGCCTCGGGCATGCCCTTCATGTCGTCGGTCGCCATGTAGACGGGGAAGTCCACCATCGCCGTCAGGGTGTCCGTGTCACCCTTCTGGGAGGCGGCCTCCATCTTCTTGAAGAAGTCATCGATCTCCTTCTTCGTCTGCTTCTCGTTGGTGGGCTTGCGCGCGGGCGGGCCCATCTTCGAAAGGTCCATCGCGGGAGCGCCTTGCGCCGGAGCTGGAGCCTTGTCCTGAGCCCACGCGGAACCAGCGAACACAACGGCGGCGGTACAGATCAGGATTGCACGATTCATCAGTGACCCCTCCTCAGTGGTCCGCGGCGGCGTATGGCAATGCGCCGCCTGGAGTCAAAACGGAGGAGTCCTATGCCAGACACTGCCCGGTGCGAGTGTTCTCAATAGCGAAGACGCTCGCCCCGCAGTCGCTCGCAGAAGAGTTCCGTGTCCTTGGCTGTCTCGTTCCACGTGCGCTGGCGGGCGCGCTCCTGGGCGCTGCGCCGGATCTCCGCCACGCGCTCGGGGTTCTGCAGGGCTTCGATCAGCAGGCGCTCCCAGCCCGCCGCATCGCCCGGCTCGCAGAAGAGGGCCTCACGGCCATTCTCGGCGAGATCCCCGAGGCCACCCTCGTCGAAGCCCACCACGCACAGCCCACACGCCATGCCTTCCAGCCATGTCTTCCCGAATCCCTCGAAGAGGGAAGGGAACAGCAGCACTTCGTGCGCGGAGTAGAACTCGCGCAGCTCGGCCCGTGGCATCCAGCGGTGCACGCGCAGCTGCTCTCCGAAGGCCGGGCGGTACAGGCGCTCCACCTCGGAGACGGCCTCGGGCTGCACCACCAGGGACAGTGCGACCCCCGGGAAGCGCTTCGCCACCCGGGGCAGCACCTCCTCCATCAGCCGGGTGCCCTTGCGCGCCAGGTAGTTGCCCACGAACAGCAACCGCGGCTGGCGCACCGTGGGCTCCACTCTGCGCCACTCCAGGAAGTCCGTGTCCAGCCCGTAGCCGATGAAGGCCACCTTGCTCTCGGGCAGATCGTACGTCTCCCGGATGAAGTTCGCGCACTTCGACGATGGAGCGATCAGCCCATGTGCCGCTCGGGCCGTCCGCCAGCACTCCATCACCGTCACCACCGAGCTGGCGCCCGACAGGACGCGGCGCCCCAAAGGCCGCGGAGGCTCGTAGCCCAGGCGCTGCTCGGCCTTCAGCAGCCGGTGCTCCCATCCGTGCGTGCGATTCAGGAACAGCGTGCGAGGGTGCAGCGCGGGCAGCAGCTCGTAGGCCAGGTACGCATACGGCTGGCTCACCACCACCACGTCGTACTGCGCGGCGCTCAGGCGTGAGGCCAGGGCCCGGAGCTGCTGCACGGGCATCTCGAAGTGGCGATGCAGCGCCGAGTGACGCAGCAGCCCCCTGTTGGGCTGGAGCCACTCGTAGTCCACGGTATGACCGCGCGCGGCCAGCGCCTGACCCACGGCCAGCACCGAGCCCGCCGAACCACTGTTCGGATCCGGAAGGAACTGGGCGGCCACCAGGAAGCGCATCACCTCCCTATCTAGGTCACTTGCGCTCTCGATGCGACCGCACTTTTTGCGCAGTGCACCTTCAGGGGCCCATCAGTTCCAGCCACTGTGCCACCGCGCCGCGCTCCCTCGGCTCGTACACTCCGCGTACGCGCTGGCCCACCTTCAGCTCGTCCAACTTCCCGGTGTGCCCTGGCAGGAAGATGGTGGTGTTGCCATCCACTCGCAGGGCGACCTGGCCGCGCTCGTGCTCCAGCGTCAGCGTGCCTGCGTCCACGTCCACTGCCTTGATGGTTCCCTGTACCTCGCGCAGGCTCCGCACCTCGGCGGCCGGCGCCTGCGCCAGCGCGGGCGCGGCTGCGAGCACGGCGCTCCACAGCCCCAGATACCCTCGATTCATGTCCGGCCCTCTCTCCGGTAGGGAAACTGGAGACGCGCTCGCATTGAACCAAGGTCCGCGGCGCCGCTCCGTCCTCCGGCCGACAGGTGCCGGGCATTGGCATCCCCCGCCCATCGCGCTACACCGCCCGCCGGTTTTCATCAGTCAGGAGGAGGCGCCTTGGCCCAGCAGCGCAGCTCGTGGGATCAGTACTTCATGGACATCGCGCGGCAGGTGGCCACGAGGGCCACGTGCGATCGCAAGCATGTGGGTGCCCTGCTCGTGCGGGATCGCACCATCCTCTCCACGGGCTACAACGGCTCCATCCGAGGCCTGCCTCACTGCGACGACGTGGGGCACATGATGGAGAACGGCCACTGCGTGGCCACCGTCCATGCCGAGGCCAACGCCATCATCCAGGCCGCCAAGAATGGAGTGGGCATCGAAGGCGCCACCATCTACACCACGGCGAGCCCGTGCTGGCCGTGCTTCAAGCTGATCGCCAACAGCGGCTGCACCCGCATCGTCTACGGCGAGTTCTACCGGGATCCGCGCATCTTCGAGTACGCCGCCAAGATCGGCCTGGAGCTCACCGGACTCGGTGAAGCAGCCCAGCCGCCCGAGCCGCGCTGATCGTTTCGGAACTTCGAATCACCCTTCGTTCACCGGTCGACACCGTTCGCGAGCGCCAGCATTGGGCGTACCTGGGAACGTTTCCCCCCGGACACTTCAGCACCCCGCCAAGCAGGCGGACTGACAGGGGAATTCTCCGACTTCGGCAAGAATTACCGGCCCAGGGGTTGCCGTTTCTTACAGCACTCCCTAAATCCTCGCACCGGTAGGCGGGGCGCGGCGGATGGTGATAAATCCTTAGGAGTTCCCGGTGGTTACGTCCACGGCAGTGACCAGTGTGCCTGCGGTTCAGGAGGGTTCGGATCCGGTGGTGGGAGCCGCGCGCTACGGCGCCGTTCCCACGCTCATGGACAGCCTCCTGCACGACGTGCGCAACCCGCTCAACGCACTCTCGATCAACCTCGAGGTGCTCTCCGAGAAGCTCAAAGGAGAGGCAGGCGCGGTGCCTCCGTCGCAGGAGAAGAACATCAAGGCCATGCGCGATCAGATCCAGCGTGTGGACGGCATCCTGCGCCAGTTCGCGGACTTTATCGTCCTGCGAGGCGGTTTGTCGGGCGAGGTCGTGCTCTCGGATCTGGCGAAGCGTTCCCTGGATGTGCTCGCGCACGAGAGCCGGCGGCGGCGGCTCAAGCTGCAGCTGGCCATCGAGCCGGACATTCGCGTCCGGTTGCAAGACACCCAGGAGCTGAACTTCTTCCTCATCCAGTCGCTGCTGCGCGCCTTCGCACGCTCGGAGGCGGGCACTGAGGTCGGTATCTCGGTCCGGGCGGAGGGCTCCAACGCGGTGCTCGAGGTGACGGACGCGGGGGGCAGTGGGCCCGAGCAGGTTCCCGACGTGGTGGCCGCGCTGGGGCTGCGCTGCGCGCAGATGGGCGTCGAATTCCAGATCCGCCAAGGCGTCTGCCGCTTCCTCTTCACACGCGTCTGAGCCGGTCCGGTCGGGCAGCATCCTTCATTTTCCGTTGTTGTTTCTTTGCTTGCGATTGAACGCAGTAGGGAGGTCTTCATCTTGGGCAGCGCACGAATTCTGGCCGTAGATGATGAACGCGCGACGTGCGAGGCGCTGGCGGAAATGCTCAGCTCCTGGGGGCACAAGGTCGAGGTCGCGTTCGACGGGCATGATGCCCTGCGCAAGGCCGGAGAGTTCCGGCCGGATGTCGTCCTGTCTGACCTGGCCATGCCAGAGACGGACGGACTGTGGCTGATGCGCCAGCTCCGCGAGGAGTTGCCGGACTGCCCCGTCGTGTTCCTGACGGGCCGAGGCACCATCGACGCCGCCGTGGCGGCGATCAAGGAAGGCGCGTACGACTTCATCGAGAAGCCACTCAACATCGCGCGACTGAAGGTCTGCATCGAGCGGGCGTTGGAGAAGAAGGAGACGCTGCGCGAGGTACAGACGCTGCGCCGGCGCCTGAAGCAACTGGGGCAGCAGGAGCTGATCGCCCAGTCGGGTGCGATGCGCAAGGTGGGCGAGCTGATCGAGAAGGTGGCGCCCTCGAAGGCGAGCGTGGCCATCTCCGGCGAGTCCGGCACGGGCAAGGAGGTGGTGGCGCGCGCCATCCACAACCTGTCCCTGCGGCGCGAGAAGCCCTTCATCGCCATCAACTGCGCCTCCATTCCGGCCACGCTGATCGAGTCCGAGTTCTTCGGCCACGAGCGCGGCGCCTTCACCGGTGCCGACCAGCGCCGCCCGGGCGTGTTCGAGATGGCTCATGGCGGCACGCTCTTCCTGGACGAGCTGGGTGAGATTCCCATCGAGCTGCAGGCCAAGTTGCTGCGCGTGCTCGAGGAGGGCCGCCTGCGCCGCCTGGGTGGCAAGGTGGAAATTGAAGTGGACGTGCGCGTGCTGTGCGCCACGAACCGCGACCTCAAGCAGGAGATCAAGAACCAGCGCTTCCGCGAGGATCTCTACTTCCGCCTCAACGTGTTCCAGGTGCACCTGCCGCCCCTGCGCGAGCGGCGCGAGGACATCCCCATCCTGGTGCAGCACTTCGTGGAGAAGTTCGGCGGGGACTCGGCCAAGCGCGTCACCGGCGTGCACCCGGAGGCCATGGAGGTCCTCAAGGCCCATGACTGGCCGGGCAACATCCGCGAGCTGCGCAACGCGGTGGAGCGCGCCGTCATCCTCTGCGACGGCGAGCTCATCACCCGCGAGCACCTGCCGCCCGACATGGCGGGCAAGAGCCCCGAGCGTCACTCCTTCCGGTTGCCCTACGGCCTGTCGCTGGACGCGGTGGAGCGCGAGTACATCCTCGGCAGCCTCCAGCGGAACGGGAACAACAAGGCCCGCACCGCCGAGATCCTCGGGGTGTCTGAAAAGACCCTCTACAACAAGCTCAACCGGTACGCGGCCGAGGCCCGCCAGCAGGGGCAGTCCGTAACGGGTGGGTTGATCAAGGCGGCGGGAGGAGAGGGTGGGAGCGGATCCGGTGAGGCCGATCTGCGGTAGTCGACCCCTCAGGTAGGAATTCCAGCCCGGATTTCGCGGCTTTGGAGTTCCCTGGCCCCAGGCCATCCAAGCGGCCTGACACATCGCGTTAGCGTGGTGTGCCAGTGCCGCAAAACCCGCGTCACTTCTTGACTTTTACCCTCTCGACGAGGGATTCTCGGGGCCTCTCACACATGGGGTTCCTGTGCAGGCCATGACCTGGCTGGGAACTCCAGCGCCTGATCCGCGGCTGTCTACGGATGGACGATTCTGGAGCCGTCGGGGGGCGTCAAGGAAGGCCACGACGCAATGAGCGATGCGCGAGTTCTTCACTTCTTCGGCGGCAAAGGCGGTGTTGGCAAGAGTACGATCGCCGCATCCTTTGCGCTGAATCTTGCCGATGAGGCCCCCAAGGAGAAGGTGCTTCTGGTCTCGCTGGATCCGGCGCGCACGCTGACCGATCTGGTGAAGAAGAAGCTGTCAGCCAAGCCCACCAAGCTGGTGGCTGGCAAGGGCGAAGGAGGCCTGTACGCGGCGGAGTTCGAGCCCGCGACCCTGCTCAAGCCCTTCGCCGCGAAGTACGTGCCCGCGCTGGAGAAGGCCGCCGCGAAGGGCTCGGTGCTATCGGATGAGGATCTCGGCAAGCTCTTCGCCCAGGAGGTTGTGGGGCTCGAGGAGCTGGTGAACCTCTTCCAGGTGCTGGAGCTTCTGGAGTCCAAGGAGTTCGACCGGATTGTCGTGGACACCTCGCCCACGAGCCACACGCTGCGACTATTCGACATGCCCCAGGGGCTGCGCAAGTTCCTGGGCATCGTGAAGGCCGGGGCGGAGAAGCCGGCCTCGGGTGGCAAGGGCAAGAAGGAGCAGGCCCCCGTCGAGCCCAGCTTCCTGGATGAGGTGGGCGGCAAGGCGGAGCGGCTGCTGGCGCTCATCAAGGACGGGGCGCGATCGGCGTTCCACCTGGTGGCCCTGGCCGAGCCGGTGCCCGAGGCGCAGACGCGCATGTACTTCGCGCAGCTTCGCGAGCGCGGAATTCCGGTGAACGAGATCCTCGTCAACCAGGTGGAGGACAAGGGCGGCTGTCCCGCGTGTCAGGGCCGCCGCGGCCTGCAAGCTCCTCACGTTCGCAAGTTCCAGGGGCTGGACAAGACGGTACCGGTGCAGCTCGTGGGCAAGCGGGAGCTGGCCCCGCGTGGGCTGGATGGGCTCAAGGAGTTCGCCAAGGAGTGGCGGGGCGGCAAGGAGACCAAGGCGCTGGAGTTCTCGGCCGCCGAGGGCCCGCCGGCCCTGGTCCGCGCTCCGTCCATGCCGCCGATCGCGGCGCCGCCGCTGCCTCCCACGCGGCTGATCTTCTTCGTGGGGCAGGGCGGGGTGGGCAAGAGCTCCTGTGCCGCGGCCGCCGCGGTGACGCTGACGGAGAAGGAGGGGCCGGTGCTCCTCATCTCCACGGATCCGGCGCATTCGCTGTCGGACGTGCTGCAGAGCCGGCTCACGGACACCGAGACGCAGGTGAAGGGCACCAAGGGCCTCTACGCCCGCGAGCTGGACGTGAATGGCTGGTTCAACGCCCTGCGCAAGCGCCTGAAGGAGAAGGCGGAGAAGGCCTTCGAGGGCGCTCCGAAGACGGGCGATGTGCCCGCGGATCTGGTGGCGCTGCGCAACCTGCTGGAGTGCGCGCCGCCATGCATCGACGAGTTCGCGGCGCTCTCGTGCCTCACGGACGCGCTGGTTCAGGAGCGGTTCAAGCGCATCGTCGTGGATCCCTCGCCCATGGTCACCTCCATGCGCGTGGTGGAGCTGGCGGATGCGGCCAAGACGTGGCTGGGCGCGCTGCACGGCATCGTTTCCAAGTACAAGGCCAAGGGCCTGGGCGATCTGGCCGATGACATCGCGGCCATGCTCAAGCACGTGAAGCGCTTCGAGGAGGCGCTGGCCTCGCCCACCGAGTCTCGCTTCGTGGTCGTCACGCGCGGCGAGGATCTGGCGGCCTCGCGCACCGAGCGGCTGGTGGAGTATCTGAAGGAGAAGAAGCTCCAGGTGGAGCGGGTGCTCGTCAACCGCGTGGGCCCGAAGTCCACGTGCCCCAAGTGCGAGAACCGCCGCAAGCTGGAGCTGAACGCGGCCAAGGCCATCGAGAAGAAGATCGGCCTGCCGGTGACGATGGCTCCGGCGCTCGGTCGTCACCCAGCGGGTCTGCGCGAGTTGAAGGCGTTCCGGACGGCCTGGTACGCCCTGTCCGCCCCGGTGAAGATCAAGGCGGCCTGAACAGGCTGAGAGTGGCGTCTGGCGCCCTCGTTCCGACGCTCCTGGGAGCGGGGACGGGGGCGTCGCCGTTCAGGCGTCGCACTCGGACGGCGAGTCGGTGAAGTTGCCCAGCCCCTTGAAGGTCAGCAGGCCACTGTCGCTGAGCGTTCCCGCGTCTGGCTTCTGGCCGGGGAAGCGCACCTGGACCTTGTTGCCCTTCACGGTGTAGGTGCCCGTGAGGGTCTCCGGCTTCGGGGGTCCCTCGTCCTGGACCACCTTGCGCACCAGCGTCACCTTGCCACGGTCCTCGAAGCGCAGGGTTACCAGCGTCCCGTAGACGCCGATTCCCGGGCCGTACCAGCTCACCTTGCGGAGGATCACCGGTACATCCGCCGCGCGCGTCGGCGAGAGGCCCAGCAGCATCTGCCACCCCACGGTGTCCCGGATGGGGTCCAGGTCTGCATCCTCCTTGGCTCGGGTGAGGCGCCTCGAGTCCAGCTTCACCGAGGCCTGGAGGGCGATGAGAATGTCCTCCTTGTAGGCGTTGTAGTCGCAGACGAGACCCTGCTTTCGGAGCACTCCGAGGGTGGCCGCCACGTTGTACTGGGCCAGGGCGTGCTTGGGGTCTGCCTGGACGGCCGCCCGGAACTTCTCCAGGGCCTCGGGGTACTTGCCCTCCTGGTAGAGGCGGAAGCCGGACGTGTTGAGTTCCTTGGCGGACAGCGCGGGCGGGCCGGAGGGTGCAGGCTGGCCGGGGGAGGGGGCGGGCTGACCGGCGGCCGGCAGGGCCAGGAGCAGGGCGAGCAGCGGCAGGAGCAGGCGCATCATATCTCTCCGGACGGGAGGCTCAGGGTGCGCATTCTACGCAGCGCGCCGTTGAAGCCCATGGCCGCTGATGCTAGGTCGGCCCCATGGCGACCGGTACTGGCTACGCGCTCGACTTCGAACGCCCCCTCATCGAGCTGGAGAAGAAGATCGAGGAGCTCAAGGCCCTCTCTACAAGCGGCTCCGTGGATTTCTCATCGGAGATCGCCAAGCTGGAGAAGAAGGCCAAGAAGCTCCAGACGGAGATCTTCAGCGATCTGTCCCGCTGGCAGGTGGTGCAGCTGTCCCGTCACAGCGCTCGGCCCTACTTCCTGGACTACGTGCAGCTGTTGTTCACCGACTTCTTCGAGATGTGTGGCGATCGCCGCTTCGGCGAGGATCCCTCCATCGTCGGAGGCTTTGCTCGGCTGGACGGCAAGCCGGTGATGCTCATCGGCCACCAGAAGGGGCGCAGCACCAAGGAGAACATGGCGCGCAACTTCGGCATGCCGCGCCCCGAGGGCTACCGCAAGGCGCTGCGGCTGATGGAGCTGGCCGAGCGCTTCGAGAAGCCCATCCTCACCTTCGTGGACACCTCCGGCGCCTACCCGGGCATTGGCGCCGAGGAGCGCGGCCAGGCCGAGGCCATCGCCGTGAACCTGGAGGTCATGAGCCGACTGAAGGTGCCCATCATCTCCACGGTGATTGGCGAGGGTGGCTCGGGTGGCGCGCTGGCCATCGGCGTGGGCAACCGGGTGCTGATGCTGCAGAACAGCGTCTATTCGGTCATCTCGCCCGAGGGCTGCGCTTCGATTCTCTTCCGGGACTCCTCCCAGGCGGAGAAGGCCGCGGATGCACTCAAGCTGACGGCCAAGGACCTGCTGGGCCTCAAGGTCATCGACGAGGTGGTCCCCGAGCCTGCGGGTGGCGCGCACCGGGATGCGGCCAAGACGGCTGAGAACCTGGGCAAGGTGCTGCGCAAGCACCTGGGCGAGCTGGCGGAGCTCACGCCGGACGAGCTGGTGAAGGACCGCTACGACAAGTTCCGCGCGCTCGGCGTGTTCTCCGGGCGATGAGGGAGAGTGCGCGCGTGAGACCATTCATCGTCGCCATCGATGGGCCCGCCGGAGCCGGCAAGTCCACCGTGTCCAAGCTGCTGGCGCGGAGGCTGGGGTTCGATCTGGTGGATACGGGCGCCATCTACCGCTGTGTGGCGTTGATGGCTCGGCGCGAGAGCATCGCGTTCGATGACGATGGGAAGCTGGGCGTGCTGCTGGGCCGCATCCGCATCCACTTCGAGGTGGTGGGCGAGGAGAACCACGTCTTCCTGGATCAGGAGGATGTGTCTGGGGAGATCCGCACGCCGGAGAACTCCATGGCGGCCTCGCAGGTCTCCAGCCGCCCGGTGGTTCGCTCGGGGCTGCTGGCGTTGCAGAGGCGGTTGGCGCTGGAGGCCAAGAAGGGCGCGATCCTCGAGGGCCGTGACATCGGCACGGTGGTGTTTCCGGATGCGGACGCCAAGTTCTTCCTGGAGGCCTCGCCCGAGGTGCGTGCCCGGCGTCGCTTCGAGGAGCTGTTCCAGAAGGGTGTGGAGAGCTCGCTCGATGACGTGCTGGCGGACCAGACCAAGCGGGATCGGGACGACTCTGCCCGGGCCGTGGCGCCGCTGAAGGCTGCCGAGGACGCAGTCCGCTTGGACTCCAGCTCCATGCCCCTGTCCGAGGTCGTGCACAAGATGGAGGCGGAGATCCTTCGCCGCCTCGTGCAGCGCGGGGGCTGAGCTCTTTCCCGAAGCCCCTCAGGCCTGAGCCTCGCGAGGAGCGTGGAGGGTGTCCCCTGTCCGCCGAGTGCTGAGAAACCTGTCCAACTAGCAGACAGGTTGGTCCCGAGCGCGCCCGACAGGGGGATTGGGGCGGTCTCTTAGAAGTTCACGCCTTCCACCGAGGGCGTGGGCACGGTCAGTGCCAGCGGGGGCTGCGAGGTGCCGCTGCCATAGAACGTGCGGTAGAGGTAGAGGTCTGCCACCACCTGCTTCACGTAGCCTCGCGTCTCGCGGAAGGGGATCTCCTCGACGAAGAGGTCCAGCGGCAGCGAGCCCTTCTCCTGCGCCCACTTCGCCGTGGCCTTCGGACCCGCGTTGTATGCCGCAGCCGCCAGCACCGGGTGTGCGAAGCGCTTCATCAACTGCGACAGGTACCAGGACCCGTACCGGATGTTGAGATCTGGTGCGAAGAGGTCCGCCGGGTTCGGACGCGGCTCGGCGAGCTTCTCCGCGATCGCCGTCCCCGTGGGCGGGATGATCTGCATCAACCCTCGAGCATCCGCGGCGCTCGCCACCTCCGGCCGGAACGCGCTCTCGCGGCGCATGATGGCCCAGACGAGATACGGCTCGACCTCATTGCGCGTGGCCGCTGACTCCACCGCCGAGGCGAAGGCTCGCGGGTAGAAGGCCGCCAACGCTTCGGGAGCCCGCTCGCCAAAGGCTCGGCCCCATAGCAGCCTCGCCGCTACCGCGTGCGCGTACCCGTACTCGCCCATCGACAGCAGCGCGTGTACGAAGGGCAGGGCTTTCTCGGAGGAGCGGATGCGTGAGGCTTGCGACTCCACCTCCTCGGCTGCGTCCGGGAAGAGGCCCGCCTCGGTCAGCGCCACCGCCAGCTCCAGCTCCGGTGGGCGCGGGACGGTCAGCTGCTTCGGCGGCTCCGGGAACACCGGCGGCGGTGTGCGACCCAGTGCCCGCAACCTCTCGTTGGCCAGCAGCGAGTAGAAGGACGCCGGAGCGATGTTCAGTACGGCCTCGTACGCAGGCACCGTGACGTCCACGGGCAATCCGGCCAGCTCCTGGCTCCGCGCCATCCAGTAGCGCGCCTGAGGCACCAGGTTGCTTCGCGGGAATGCGTCCACCAGCCGGCCCAGTGCCTCGCGCGCCTCGGGGTACTTCTCCAGCCTCAGCAGCGAGAGCGATCGGAACCACATGCCCTCGTCACGGCGCCGAGAGCGTGGGTAGCGCTGCTCGAAGCGAGTGAACGCCTTCACCGCGTCCTCGTAGCGCCCGCCCTGCAGGTCCAGCCAGCCCGCGAAGAATGCACCCTCATCGCCTGCCGCCTGCTTCGGCCAGGCCTTGTCCAGGGCCGCCATCAACTCTCGGGCCTTCTCGTTCTCGTTGGCTCGCAGCGCTCGGCGCGCCGTCACTAGCGCCGCATCGGCAGCCACTGACGGCGGACCTTTGCGCGCCTCGGTCAGCGCCTTCTCCGCCTCCTCCAACTGCTTCGTGGCGAACAGCGCCTGCGCCCGCACCAGCGACACCTCCGCCTGCACCGCCGCGCCCTTCACCAGCTTTTGAGCTTTTGCCGCCTCCAACTCCTCCAGCGCTCGAGCGCCCAGCCCCGCATCCAGCAGTGCCCTCGCCCGTCGCAGGTGCTCCGGAAGCGTCAGCCGCACCGGAGGGGTGAGCGCCTCCAGCTTCGCGAGCGCCTCATCCGCGTACGGGTGCGTGGGGTACCTCAGGGCCACCGTGCGCAGGTCCTCCCGGGCCCCCGCGGCATTGCCCGCGGCACTCCGAGCCTGCGCGCGCTCGTAGAACAGCTCCGCGCTCGGCGTCTGGTTCGCCGCCGTCTCCAGGATCGGAGCCGCCTTCGCTGCCTTCCCAGCCGTCAGCAGCGCCTCGCCCAGCCGCGCCCGAGCCCGAGGCTCCAACGAGGGTGGAGCCTTTTGCACTGCCAGCGAAAAGGCCGTGGCCGCTCCCGCCGCATCCCCCGAGTAGAAGAGCGCCTGTCCCCGGTAATACGCGTGGAACGCCTCCAGGGCAGGTGGGGCAGGGTGGGACTCGAAGATCTCCCGAGCCTCGGCCGCCTCACCCTCGGAGAGCACCAACGTGCCCGCCAGCAACGCCAAGCGCGCGGAATCCGGGCACTTCCGGGCGTCACACGCCTTCAGTTCCTCCCGGACGAGCGACGCCGCCTCCGGCCGATGGAGCCGTACGGCCTCCAGCGTCGCCGGCGCCTGGGCCAGCGCCGCCCCCGACAAGAGCCCCGCCACCAATCCACTCCACTTCATGGGTCATGCCTCTCCGGTCGCACCCTGAGCGCACTTTAACGCAGAGCGTTTCCAACCCATTCCTCCGAGCGGCTGTTCCGGGGGTCGTTTGACAGCCGCCCCAACAAGTCCTAGATCGGCGCGCCCAAGAGGACCTGGTGAGTGTTCACCCGTTGCCACTGGGGGAATACGTCACCGCTCAGAGTGTCATGTAGGGAGACATATGGCCTCGACCCATTGCGTCACCGCGAGGTCCTCATTAGGTTGCGCCGCCGCATGAGGTTGCCCGCTACCGCTGGTAGGGGCCGCCGCTGTAGTCCGTAGCACCGTTTCACTGTTTCACCAGGGCTCGGGGGGGAATTGCTTACCGTGGGAGGGCTCCACCTATGAAGCCGTGTCCGTCTGATCTGCCGCAGACCATCAACCCCGAGGCCGGTCCCAAGCGCGCTGGCGTCGAGAGCCATCGCAACCTCAACTGCCACCACTACGACAACTGCCTGGACGAGGCCGTGCGACGTGGGTGGCAGTCGTTCTCGTGCATGAAGTGTCCGCTGAACCAGCAGGTGGCTCCGCCCCAAATGGGCATCGAGGCCTACGCCACCCAGCGCCGCCCCGTCTAAGGGCGCGCTCCGAAGCGCCTCTGAAGCTTCTTCGAAGCCTCTATGTCCCGGAGAGGCTCCCCACGAGGGGAGCCCACCGGCGAGCGAGCTTCACCGCGGAGTCGTATAGATGACCACCACCCAGTACCGGTCCTTGCCGAAGGTGCGTGAGTCTCCGCGGATGATGCCCACGCCTACCTGGTTGTTGCGGGCGTCGAGCAGGCTCTTGGACTCCGGAGCCGCCGTGGGATCCTCCGCGACGTAGATGTCCACGGCCGCGCTGCGTGCGTTCTCCACCACGCGGAACACGCGCTCGTGCACGTTCGAGTCCGAGAGCTTCGCCTTCGGCGTGTCCTGCTGCAGCGCCCGCTTCACGTGGTCGAGGGCAATCTCCTCGAGCGCCTGGCTGCGCTTGAGCGCCGGCAGTTTGTACTGCTTCCGGATGGCGTCGAGCGCCTTGTACGTCTCCACCACCGGATCGGCCGTGGCGCTCAACTGCACGGGCGCGGAGAACACCTCCGTGACGATGGCCTGCGGGCGCCCATCCACCGGCTGGAACGTCACCCCGATGCCCGCGTGCGTGAACTGCGAGGACAGCAGGTTCTTGCGGTGGCCCGGGCTGTGCTCGATGCCGAAGTGCGCCGCCAGCGGGCCGGACGCCGTGCCCAGGTTCTCCCCCGCGCTCCGGTATGCCGGGCCCATCGCCGCCATGCGCCCCCGCAGGTCCATCCCGTCAGGGGCCACATGGCCGAAGAAGCCCTCGCGCGCCATGCGGTCGCTGTAGGCCTGCGCCACCGTGTCCAGTGCCGGATCCGGCGTCAGCTCGTTGAGGCCGTACGCGTGGCGCAGGCTGTTGATGCGCCGGAGGATGGACTGTCGCGCCTCCTCCACGGTGGTGGGCTCGGTGACGGGCTCCTCCTCGTTGCGCTGGCTGGGGCCTCCCACGTCCACCAGGAAGAGCGCCACCACCTCCGGCCCCTTTGTCGAGCGCCCAAGCACCTCCACGGTGTACCCGCCCACCTTCGGGAACTTCAGCTGCGCGCAGAACTTCGAGCCCGCGTTGCGCGTGAGCGGCACCCGCTCCACGTTGCCATCCGGCAGCGTGACGTACACGTCCGCGGCCGTCAGCGGCGGCACCATCTCTCCGCACATCACCTGGGCGGCTCCCGGGCGCTGGAAGTTGCGAGGGAAGCGCTGGAGTTCCGCCTTGCGGTCCACCATCAACAGGAACAGGGCCGCGCGCTCGCCTGCCGTCACCACCCCCACGCCGAAGTGGCTCGCAGGCGACGTGTTGAAGTCCTTGCGCGCCAGGAAGGTCTCGATGGCATGCGCGTGCGCCCAGGCTCGGATGACGAAGTGGAAGGGGCTCGGATCCGTGGCCCCCGAATCGCTGACTGCCAGCGTCAGCGAGTGCAGATCCGGCACTCCCGAGGGATTGCGCGTGCTCAGCGCCTCGCGGGCCAGCCGGCGCGCCGCCTCCGTGAGCGCCGGATCCTGCACCGGTGCACGGCGGCCCACGCGCTCGAACTCACGCAGAACGTGCTGCGCGGCCTGCTGCTCCATGGACTCCGGCGTCAACGGCGCGGCCGCCAGCAACGCGGTGAGGGCAACAGCCAGCATCATCCCCCCAGCCGGAACGACAGCGCCTTCACCGTTCCCGCTCCCAGCCGGGCGTTCAGCCGCTCACACAGAGAGGCCTCCTCCAGCGACAACGTGCGTGCCCACTCGGCGCTCGCCACCGTCACCACCAACGTGCCGGCCTGCAGGGTGTAAGGGGAGGTGTGCCTGGCAATCTGGGGGCCCACGGCGGCGGCCCAGATGGGGGCCAGGGCGTGCCCCTTGCCTGATTCCTCGGCCAGCCGGGCGAGGACACGAGGCAGGAGGGATTCCAGGGACTTGGGCTCTTGGCGCGCCATGGGACGAATCATCAACCGGCGCGGCGGGAAATCCAATGCCGGGCCATCAGGGCAGGCAAGCCTGGAGCACCTGGGGGCGGGGTCCGGGGCGTCGCGCGTCGGTTCCCCTGCCTGTAAGGTCCGGGAGAGGCTACCCCCCAGAAAACGGAGTCCCGGATGAACCTGCTCACCCGCCTGGTGCCGCTGTTGGCGCTGCTCTGCGCAGGCCCCCTGTTGAACGGCTGTGCGTCGGATGACTCGGACATGCCGGATCCTTACGGGGATGCGGGCGCGCCTCCGTCCTGTACCGTGGATCAGGACTGCCCGGATCCGTCGCTGTTCTTCTGCAACACGGCGGTGTCCCGGTGCGAGGCGGCCTGCCGCACCCGGGAGGACTGCAGCGTGGGGAAGCGGGGGCCCTATGCCTTGCCCGAGTGCGACAACAATCCGCTGGGCTGCCAGTGCGACATGGGCAAGTGCGCGGTGTCCCTGTGCGCTCGGGATGCGGATTGCCCGCAGGGGCTGGTGTGCCGGGATGGAAGGTGTGGGGCGGCTCCCGCCGCGTCGCTCGCCGCGAGCTGCCAGGTGACGCCGGACTTCGTCATCGGCCGCACAGGGACGCAGGTGCGCTTCGATGTGACGGTGCGCGATGCCACGGGCAAGCCCCTGGTGCCGACAGAGGGCATCTCCTGGGCCGCGATCGGGACCTCGGCGACGGGGAGCGGCGCGGGCACGAGCGCCACCTTCACACTGGCGACCCCCACCGAGTCCACGGAGGCGATCGAAGTCCAGGTGGGGACGGCCATGTGCCGTGCACAGGTGACGGTGCTGGCTCCGGATGTGGCTGCCGGTCACGTGCGCGTGGTGGTGACCGATGCGCTGTCGGGGCGGCCGCTGAGGGGGGCGCGTGTGGTGATCTCCGATGCGGAGGGCAGCATCACTGGCTCGGCCGACACGGACGCGCAAGGCGCGGCGAGCGTCCCGGCCCAGGCCGTGGTCGACATCACCGTCTTCCACGAGGAGTACGGCTACCTCACCTTGGCTCGCTACAACACGGCGACGGGCTCGAGGGACCTCGTGTTGCCGCTGCTGCGCAACCCGCTGGAGCGCTACGGCGGCGCCAAGGGCACCTTCCGCAACCTGCCGGCCACGACGAACCTGCACCTGGGCTTCGCGGGGCTGTCCACGCCAGGGTTCGCGCTGGAGCTGGCTCGCGAGCAGCTCATGGGGCCCTCGACGGCGACGTCCTTGAACCTGGGCGGCACGCAGCGCGAGCTGGTGCTACCGGCGAGCGCGTACATGGCGCTGCCCTCCAACCCGGTGCAGGCGGAGTACTCGGCGCCCGGTGTGGCGGGTGTGTGTGACGCCAGCCTCGCGGGTGTCTCCAACGTGGAGACCGCCATCCGCGAGGGATCATGTGGCACGCGCACCGCGTGGGCGTTCTCGGGCGATGTGCCGCTCACGGAGATTCCTCCCAGCCTTTTCGGCTCCTCCATCGACCCGAGCCAGGTGCTCGCGCAGAGCATTCCGTTGCTGCGGCGCTTGCAGTCGTCCGTTGTCCGCGATGTGCAGTTCCGGCTCCTGCCCACGCCCGGGGCCGACAGCGGCACGCCGGACTTCGAAGAGACGTCACATTTCGCCTCCGTGGACCACGACTTCCAGCAGCTTCCGCTGGCCTTCCCGTTCGCGCTCCGGGTCCCCTCGCTGCCGCGCTACCGCGGCGCCTTCCTGGACGGGGCTGTCGTCCTGGGCGCGGCGAGCGTGCCCGGGCAGGGCCTGGTACCCCTGGGTCTGGGCCTTGCGGTGAACACGGCTCCCGCGGACCCCAACACGGACGTGCAGGCCGGCCTCCCGGCACCGGGGCTCGTCAGCGTCCGCATGGCCCCCGCGCACCACGGCTTGGAGGGGAGCAGTTACCGCATGCTCGTTGTGGCGACGTCCAACGCGGACCTCACGGATGTGTCCGCGGGCCTGGCCAGCAGTGCGCTCGTGGAGCCCGTGTCCGGACCGATCTTCGATCCGAAGGGCACCACGCCCATCGCGATGTCCGGGACCTTCCTGCCCATTCCCGAGGGGGCTCGCTACAACTTCGATCCCACGCCCTACCGGGGCCTGGAGGGCCGGCAGTTTCGCTTCGTCACCGATCCGGGGCTGAGTGGGACCTCGCTGCTGCGGATCCTCTTCACCAACCGAGCGGGCCATCGCTGGACGGTGCTCCTGGATTCGTCGCAGGCCCTCTCGGGCGTCCGCCTGCCGGTGCCTCCCGTGTCCTTCGAGGACCGGACCTATTTCGGAGATCTCACGGGCACGCGGTCGCTGATGCTCGTGCAGGCACTTTCAGCCCGCACGCCGGAAGGGGACAGACTGGGCCCGGCGCGACTGGCCGAGGCGGATGACCTGAACCTCGATCGGCTCGGGGCCTTCACCCGAGCGTGGTCCGTGCTCGACTACCAGCGCCCGGAGGTCTCCTGGCTCTCGCCGGACGAAGAGGGCAAGACGCTCTCGCGCGGGTCCACCGTTCGCGTCCAGGTCACCGGCTTCCGGATCGGCAGCGGTCCCACCGACGATGGCTATGTCCAGCTCTCCTTCACGGGCGGGCTCGGCTGCGAGGGCCAACTCGTTCGCGGAGACGTGGACGCCTCACAGGGGCTGGGAGAGGTGGAGGTGCATCTGCCTTCGGGGTGCTCCGGACAGGGAGTGTCCGTCACGGCCTCGCTGGTCGATCCCCAGGGCGCGACCCTGCACCCGCCCGTTTCCAGTACGCGGTCGATCCACATCCAATAAATCCACATTCAATAAATAGATGGATCAGGCCCACCTCTGTGAACCCACATCGTCGCCTTTACTCTGACTCGTTTCTGGATTTGCTGGGTGTTAGAGTTGGCCGGTTATGGCTCAGAATGAGACCGTCGTCACAGCCATCTCGAAGATCTCGGATCGCCCGCTCAACCTGGATGCGGCGCTGGTGGTCATCTACGGCCTGGATCTGGGTCGCAAGCACGACTTGAAGCAACCCGAGGTCACCATCGGGCGCTCGTCCAAGGCGGACATCTGCGTGGACCAGGAGGCGGTGAGCCGCAACCACGCGCAGATCACCAACTCGAAGAAGGGCGTGCGCATCAAGGATCTGGGCTCCACCAACGGCACCTTCGTCAACGACGAGCTGGTGGAGGGCGAGCGGCACCTGCGCAACGGCGATCTGGTGAAGATCGGCCGGACGATCTTCAAGTACATCGCGGGCGGCAACATCGAGGCGGCGTACCACGACGAGATCTACCGCCTCACGACGATGGACGGGCTGACGCAGGTCCACAACCGTCGCTACTTCGACGAGCAGATCGATCGGGAGCTGTCTCGCAGCCGGCGCTACGAGCGGGTGCTGTCGCTGGTGATGATGGACATCGACTACTTCAAGCAGATCAACGACGAGCACGGGCACCTCGCGGGGGACTACGTGCTCAAGCAGCTGGCCTCCACGGTGCGCACGAAGATCCGGCGCGAGGACGTGTTCGCTCGCTACGGTGGCGAGGAGTTCGCCATCATCCTCCCGGAGATCGACCTGAAGGGCGCGAAGCTGCTCTCGGAGAAGGTGCGCCAGCTGATCGCGAAGCAGCACTTCAGCTTCGACAAGAACCACATCCCGGTGACGGTGTCCGTGGGCGTGGCCACGCTCCAGCCGCAGCACCGCGAGGCCGCGGATCTGGTGCGCGCGGCGGACGCGAAGCTCTACGATGCAAAGACGGGCGGTCGCAACCGCGTCTGCTGCTGATACCCCATGATGCTCCTGACATGAGTCTTCCCCCTGTCGTGAGGATCCGGCTCGCGAGGCTGGCGGACGCGGCGACCTTGACGGAGCTCGGTGCTCGCACGTTCCGAGACTCCTTCGCGGCCGAAAACACTCCCGAGGACATGGAGGCGTTCCTCGCCTCGCACTACCGGCCGGAGATCCAGGAGGCGGAACTCCGGGACTCGAGCCTCCAGTACCTGCTGGCCGAGATCTCCGGCGCGCCCGCGGGTTTCGCCCTGATGCGTGACGGGGCCCGTGAGCAGGGGGTGCGAGCAGAGCGCCCCCTGAATCTCTTGCGGCTGTACGTGGACCGCCCCTTCCTCGGAGCCAAGGTGGGAGCCGCGCTGATGCTCCGGTGCATCGAGGAGGGCCGCACTCGGGGACATGATGTGCTGTGGCTCGGAGTGTGGGAGCACAATACCCGGGCTCGGGCCTTCTACAGGCGCTGGGGCTTCACCGAAGTGGGGGAGATGCACTTCAAGCTGGGGAGCGACCTGCAGCGCGATCTCGTGCTTGCCTTGACGCTCTGAGCCGTACGGCTTCTCGGGCAGGGGAGCGGCGTGGGAGAGGCTCCCCCTCCCGGCGGCTGCGGAGTCTTCGCTGCGTGCTGTGTTAGATAGGAGGGGAATGATCGACGCGCTCCAGCCGTGGCGCATGAGCGATGACCTCTCCCTGGGGCTCTACCTGGTGGATGTCCGCTCCGGCCGGGTGCTCTACGCCAACCGGCAGTTCTTCCAGCTCTGGCACATCGAGCCGCTGGAGCTGCGCGTCCGGCATGGCGAGGCCCTGCACCTCGAGGTGATCGAGCACTGTCTGCCCGCGGTGGCCGACCGGGACAGCTTCCTGCGGCTGTACGCCCCTTCTGGCAAGGAAGCTCCACAGGAGCCGGCGGAGGACCGGACGCTGCTGGCGGATGGGCGGACCCTCCAGCGCTTCTCCGCGCCTGTGAGAGACGCGCGAGGGGAGCGGAGCTTCTGGGTGTCCGTCTTCAAGGACATCACCGAGCGCAAGCGCACCGAGGAGTCCCTGCGCCGCTCGGAGATCAGCTTCCGCAAGCTGATCGAGAGCGCGCCCGAGAGCATCTGTGTCCACCGGGATCGGCGGCTGGTCTACGTCAACCCCGCGATGCTCTCGGCGCTGCGCTACGAGAAGCTCGAGGATCTGCTCGGCCGGCCTGTGCTGGACGTGGTCCACCCGGATGATCGGCCGATGATCATCCAACGCATGCAGTCCATCGTAGCGACGGGCGTGCCCGCTCCTCCCCAGGAGATGCGCTCGCTTCGGAGCGACGGCACCTCGCAAGAGGTGGAGACGTTGGCTCTGGCCATCGACTTCGACGGGGCTCCGTCCGTGCTGGTGATGGGGCGTGACATCACCGAGCGCAAGCAGATGCAGGCCCAGCTGCTGCAGAACGATCGCATGGTGGTGATGGGGACGCTCGCCGCCGGGGTCGGGCACGAGATCAACAACCCGCTCACGTTCGTGCTGAGCAACCTGTCCCTGGCTGGGCAGGAGGTGGAGCAGCTCGCCCGGGAGTGCGAGGAAGGCGCGCTCACTCCCGAGAGTCAGCGGAACCTGGGCACCCGCCTGGCGGATCTCCAGGAGATGCTCAAGGAGGCGCACGCGGGGGCTGAGCGGGTGCGCACCATCGTGAAGGATCTGAAGATCTTCTCACGCCAGGAGGAAGAGCAGCGCACGGCTGTGGATGTGCGGGAGGTGATCGAGCTGGCCATCAAGATGGCCCTCCCGGAGCTGCGCTCCCGCGCCCGTCTCGTGAGGCACTTCGAGGCCGTGCCGCCCGTGATGGCGGATGGCTCGCGGCTGGGGCAGGTGTTCCTCAACCTGCTGGTGAACGCCGCTCACGCCATTCCCGAGGGCAATGCGCTGGGCAGTGAGATTTCCGTGCGGGCGCGCATGGACGCCTCGGGCCGGGTCTCCGTGGAGGTGAGTGATACGGGGGTGGGGATCCGCGCGGATCTGTTGCCGCGCATCTTCGAGCCCTTCTTCACGACCAAGTCGGTGGGTTCGGGGACGGGGTTGGGGCTTTCGATCTGCCACGGCATCGTCCAGAGCCTGGGGGGAGAGATCTCCGTGCGCAGCGAGGAGGGGCGGGGCACCACGTTCACGGTGCTGCTCCCGGTGGCTCCTGCGGTGGCTCCCGCCGCCGAAGCCGTACCGGTTCCCGTGAAGGACCAGTCCAGCCAGGTGCTCATCATCGACGACGAGCCCGGAGTGGGGCGTGCCCTGGCCCGGATGGTCGGCAGCAAGCATCGGGTGACGGTCGTCGACAGTGGCCAGGAGGCGCTCGAGCAGCTGCTGTCCGGAATTCCGCTCGACGTGATCTTCTGCGATCTGATGATGTCCGATCTGACGGGGATGGATCTGTACGAGCGCGTGCAGGCGCTGAGGCCAGAACTGGCCGGGCGCTTCATCTTCATGACGGGCGGTGCGTTCACGCCCCGCGCGCGTCAGTTCCTGGAGAAGGTCCCCAACGGTTGGCTCGAGAAGCCGTTCGAGGTGGAGCAGATCCGCCGGCTGATGGGACAGGTGCTGCGCGAGCACCACGGCTGATCCGAGGCGCCCTCCCTCCCTCAGCCGGCGAAGACGGAGCGGCGCTCGCGCAGCAGCGCCTGGAGCATGCCCTGGATCGACTCGCGGGTGCGCTCGGTCAGGCGCTGCACCTCGGCCAGATCGTCCGCGGCCTCCGGACCCAGGCCCTCCACGCCCACCGGCTCGCCGAAGCGCAGGGTCCACCGGGCCGGCAGTGGCACGGGGCTCGTGAGCGGCACGTACGGCACGCCCAGGAAGCTGGCCGGGATGCGACCCAGCAGCGGCGAGGTCTCCTCCGAGCCCACGATGGCCACCGGGATGATCGGCGCTCCCGTGCGCAGCGCCAGCTTCACGAAGCCGCCGCGCCCGAACCGCTTGAGCTGGTAGCGCTGCGCGAACGGCTTGCTCAGCCCCTGATAGCCCTCGGGGAACACCAGCACCGGCCGCTGCTCGTCCAGCAGCCGCACCCCGTTCTCAGGGCAGGCCCGTACCGCGCCCAGCCGGTTGAAGAGAGTGCCCAGCATCGGCGCGTGGAAGATCTGATCCTCCACCAGCCAGCGCGGCTCGCGCAGCTCCGGACGCTCGCGCATGATCGCCAGCGAGGCCACCAGCCCATCGTAGGGCAGAGCCCCCGAGTGGTTCGCCACGAGGATCGCACTGCCCGTGGGTATCTGATCCGCACCCTGGACCGAGACGCGCCAGTAGCGCTCGTACAGGAAGTCCAGCAGCGGCTGGAGCTCGCCCACCAGCTCCGAGTCGCGCCCGTACTCGTCCAGCGACGTGCTGCCGCTGGTGCCCAGACTCGCGCGGAGCACGTCCAGCAGCCCGTGCGCCGTGCCGAGCGCCTTGCCCACCGACGCGCTCGCCAGCGCCTGGATGGCGATCTCCTTCGCCAGCGCGAACATCCCCACCGAGCGTGGCTCCGCGGACGTCTCTCCCCGGACCTGATCGGTGAAGAATGGCTCCTTGGCGGGCTCGTCGTTCGAGATCGGCGGCACCAGGGAGATGGGCGCCTTGCGCTCGGGCGGATATTCATCCCGAGCCATATCCGGCAGCTCCTCCTCGGGCTCGGCCTGGGCCTCGGCTTCCGGAGACCCATCGGAGTACTCCTCATCGATGACCGTGACCTCGGCCATGAGGGTGCGGGAGATCTCCTGATCTTCGTTGGCCTCTTCCTCCGAGTCCTCCCCGAAGGCGGCGGCAATCGTCGTCCGCTCCTCGAAGCTCCGGGCCTCGTTCACGGCTCCCGGAGAGGAGGAGATTCCCGCCGAGAGCGCCGCGTCCAGCACGGCCTCGGCGGCGGCCTCGGCGGCCTCGGTGACGACGGCCGTGGCCAGCTCCCGATTCCACGCTTCGTCCAGAGAGCCCCGGGGGGCTCCCGCAGTCCCCGACTGCTGGGCCTGGAGTGACAGGAGCGTATCCACCGCGACCTCGGCGGCGACCTCGGCGGCGGCCTCGGTGGCCTCGATGGCGACGGCCGTGGCCAGCACCCGGTCCACCTCCTGCTCCGCCTGGGTCTGGGGCAGGGACTCCTCGGACGCCTCCGCGATCACGGGGGCCCGGGCCGCAGACCGCTTGCGCGGCGTCACGGGCGCCGCGGGCTCCCTCAGTCGGTGTGCCTCCTCGGAGCTGGGGCCTGGGGTCCGAGCCTGCTTGCGGCCCTTCGCTGCCTTCGAGGGCTTCGACGCCTTCGGTGCCGCAGCCTGCTCCGACTTCTTCGCGGCCTTGCCACCCTTGGCGCCTGCGGGCTTCGCCTCCTTGGGAGCCGGAGCCTCGGCGGGCTCACGGCTCGGGGTGGGAGGGGATTCAGTGGGGCGCTGCGCGGCACCGCGCTGGAACGGATCGTTCCCCAGCACACCCTTGGCCTTCGCCATGACTCAGCTCCTCCTCAGCGCCGCGGCGGCTTCCCGCGCGTGATGGATGGGAATGAAACCGAGCGCGTTCTCGGCCCTCTCGCCGTCCGCAACCCAGCTGTAATGGATGTAGTCGAGCAGCGCGACCGGCAATCCCGCCGCGCCCACCGTCCCCAGCGCATGCAGCGCCGCGCGGTACAGCGGGCCGGGCAGGGGGAAGGAGCGGGCACCCGCCTGCCGGATGAGACCGGACAGCGGCAGGACGCCCTGGCCCACGATGTTGAACTCGCCCGAGGCGTCCGCTGTGAGCGCCCTGTGCAGGGCCCGGGCGGCGTCCTCCTCGTGGACGGCCTGCCAGAGCGGATCGTAGCCCAGCAGCGTGGGCACCAGCGTGCGCTTGAGCATGCGCGTGGCCGGGTTGTCCACCGAAGGACCGAGCACGGGGGCAAAGCGCAGCACGAGCACGCGGGTGTCCGGGTGGCGCTCGCGGAAGGCGCGCACCTGGCCCTCCACATGGACCTTGTCGGTGATGAAGCGGCTGTGGGGACAGCCCAGCAGGGGCGTCTCCTCGCGGAGCACGGCCGGGTGCTGGCCCCGAGCCCCATACACGGCGGTGAGCGAGGGCACCACCAGCCGAGGCAGCCGCGAGCGCCCCACGGCGGCCAGCACATTGATGGTGCCGGCCACCTCCAACTCGTGCGCCACCGAGCCGTTGCGCATCGGCCCCAGCGGGAAGGCCAGGTGGTAGAAGGCGTGCACGGGGCGCTCGGAGAGGGCTTCGGTCAGCTCGCTCTCGGCGTCGTGGCGCGTGAGGTCCACGCGGTGGTACTCCACCTTGTCACCCTCGGGCCGGGCCACGTCCAGGACCAGGACGCTCTCCACGGCGGGATCCTTCTCGAGCAGCGGCAACAGCAGCTTGCCGAAATCACCGCTGGCGCCGGTGACGGCGACGCGCAGCCCCCTCTTGCCTGCATGGGTCGCATCCATACGCGGGACGGGCGTGTTACTGAAGAACCGGGGGAAAGTCAGCCTTTAGCGTAGGAAACACGAGAGGACGTGCCAGGTGTTGCGTCCTGTGCACTACCTTGAGAGGCTGAAACCCGTCTATGGCTCGCATTGCCCGACTCCGTGATGACCTCATCAACAAGATCGCCGCCGGCGAGGTGGTGGAGCGCCCGGCCTCCGTGGTGAAGGAGCTGGTGGAGAACTCGCTGGACGCGGGCTCGCACACCGTGCAGGTGGCGCTCGAGGGTGGGGGACTGCAGCGCATCGTCATCTCCGATGATGGCCACGGTATGGGACGCGAGGACTCGGTGCTCTGTCTGGAGCGCCATGCCACCAGCAAGCTTCGAGAACTGGACGATCTGCACAACCTGGTGAGCAAGGGCTTCCGGGGTGAGGCGCTGCCAGCGATTGCCTCCGTGTCGCACTTTACCCTGCACACCGCCGAGCCGAATGCCGAGGTGGGTACGCGGGTGACAGTGGACGGAGGAGGGCCGGCGCAAGTGGAGGACGCGCCGCCGCGGGTGGGCACGGTGATGACGGTGGAGGACCTCTTCTACAACACGCCGGCGCGGCTCAAGTTCATGCGGCGTGGGGAGACGGAGCTCAAGCACGTGGAGGAGGCGGTCATCCGCATCGCCCTGGCGCACCCGGAGGTGTCCTTTCTCGTGGAGCATGGAGGGTTGCCGCTGTTCACCAGCCCGGCCTGCCCGGACGATCCCACCGAGCGGATCGCCGCGGCGCTGGGCGCGGACGTGCACCCGCACCTGTTCCCGGTGGAGGAGCGGCGGCTGGGGGTGACGGTGACAGGCTTTGTCGCCTCGCCCGAATACACCCTGCCCACCGCGCGCGGCATCTACACCTTCGTCAACCGCCGCTATGTGAGGGACCGAGGGCTCATCTCGTCCATCCAGCGCGCCTATCAGGAGTACCTGCCTTCTGGACGCCAGCCCCTGGTGGTCCTCTTCCTCGATGTGGATCCCCATGCGGTGGACGTGAACGTGCACCCGCAGAAGCTCGAGGTGCGCTTCTCCGACTCGCGCGGGGTGTATGACGCGGTGCTGGCCGCCATCGTGCGCACGCTCCGGGCGGCACCCTGGCTCGGTCCTTCTTCTCCGATGGAGGTCGATCCCAAGCGCCAGGCGGCCCACTACGCCCAGGCCGTGGAGCGCTTCCTCACCCGGGCACAGGAGTCCTCCTGGGGTGCTCCGTTGCCCCTGCCCACGGCGGCGGATGCTCCGGCCTCGTCTCCGGGAGTCGCGCCTGCGGCTCCCGTGCCCATGGGAGGACGGGCTCCGGCCTTCGGGCAGGCCCTGCCGATGCTCAACGAGGCCCCTCCGCCCGGCTACTTCGCCGCGCTGCGGCCGATGGGGGTGCTCGGCGATCGCTTCCAGGTGTGCGAGGGGTCGGGCGGCACGCTCGTGGTGCTCGATCGGCACGCGGCGCTGGAGCGGGCCCGGTTGATGGACTTCCACCACCTGCTGGAGGAGGGCAAGGGCCCGGCGCCTTCGCTCTTCGGCACCACGGTGGAGTTGCCGCTGCCGGTGGCCAAGGCGCTCATGGGGGGGCGCGAGGCGCTGGCACGGCTGGGGCTCGACGTGGAGCCCTTTGGCGGGACGAGCTTCGCGCTCAAGTCAGTACCCCCTGGCCTGGAGGGCGTCGATCCCCGCGTGTTGCTGGAGGCCTTGTCCCAGGCACTGCCGCCTCCGGGAACGGCGCTGGACGCGGTGGGGCTGGCCGAGGCGCTCCGGGTGATGGCCTGCCATTCCGCCCAGGTGTCAGCCGACAAGCTCACGGACGCGCAACTCCGAGCGCTGCTGGGCGAGCTGGACGCGGCGGACTTCCACCCCACGTGCCGTCACGGCACCGTCGTGGTGCTGGAGATGCCATTGCTGGAGTTGGAGCGGCGGGCGCGCTGAGCAGGCGGAAAATTGACGGATCGAGGGTCGCTGTTACGGTGCGCCACACCCCTGTAGCACCGGTTGGAAGTGCCCGAGATGCGCCCGAGCCCTCTGCTCATCCTCATCGTTACGCTCGTCGCCGCTACCGCGTCCGCCCAGGACGACGCTCCATCGCTCGATGGCGTGGGCCGTATCTCCATCCAGGGCGGCTGGAAGCTTGTTTCCAACTCCACCTTCTATGACCACTACTACTCGCTGCCCGGCAACGCGGGGTTGGAGCGCGCGGGCAAATCGCCCGGTGGGCCTCTGGCAGTGGGTACGTTCGCCTACGGCATCTCGGACCTGGTGGAGCTGGGCATCGATCTGTTCGCCCAGGGCGAGCGGCTCCAGCTCACGAACAAGCCTCGGCTGACGACGGTGGGATACGGCGCACTGGTTGGCCTCCGGTTCCGGGGATGGTTGAACATCGGCCCGGAGGGGACGGTGCCGTACCTGGGCATCCTCACGGGGCCCCTGCTGGCCACGTCGCTCTTCGAGGGGGGAACGGCGCGGGAGACCCTCTCCCAGGCGTGGGCGGGGACGGCGGGAGCGACCCTGCGCCTGAACGCCACCTGGGGCATCAGCCTCGAGTACCGCCTCGTCTTCGCCCGAGGGGCGGTGGGGCAGGCCAGTGAGAACCTCGGCTCCTTCAACGCGGGGGGCAACTGGTTCTCGGTGGGGGTGAACTACACGTTCCCGAAGGATCCTGGCCCCGCGTCGAAAATAGGCTTCTAGTGCGCGGGCGCTCGTTTCCCTGGCTGCTCCCGGAAGCCGGTCGGAAATGAGAGGGGACGTGGACCCTGTTCCCGGTGCCGAAAGTCGATCGAACCGTCCAGGGGAAACTTTACGATGCGCGAGCCGGCCGAAGTCCTTTCCGGGCCTACCAGGAAGATGTCCATGGCAGCAGCCGAAACCACCAAGCCAGAAATCGATAAGGAGCTGACGGAGATCCGCAAGGAGGTGATCGAGGCACGCAACCTCGTCATCAAGACGGACAATCTCCTGAAGAACCTGCACGCCGAGGTGAAGGCCGTTGGCAAGCGCCATGAGGACTTCCAGCGCCGGCAGTGGATCTCCTCGGGTGTGGCCTATGCCCTGTTCGCCATCCTGGCCGTGGGCGGCGCGGTGATGGTGACGCGCACCAGCACTTCCACCGCGGACGCCGAGCGCGAGCGGCTGGAGAAGTCGGTGGCGGACCTCACGCAGCAGCTCGAGAAGCAGCGCGCGGAGGTGGCCTCGAACCAGAACGCCCAGCGCTCCGCCGCGGAGGTGTACAAGTTGATGACCACGCTGCCGGGTGACGAGCGGCTCAAGGGCATCGACGCGCTGGTGAAGTTGGACACCACGCGCCTGTCGGGGCTGGAGCGCCAGGCGCTCACGGATCGCGCCGCGCTGCTGCGCAAGGAGATTGGCGACACGGCGCTCGAGCGTGGCAAGGCCGCCTTCCGGCGCAACGAGATGAAGGCCGCCGCGGATGATCTGGCGCGCTTCATGGCCATGAACCCGAGCGAGGCGGATGCGCTGGATGCGTCTTTCTTCCTGGGCGCGGCGTACAACGCCACCAACCAGCACGACAAGGCGGCGCCGTTGCTGGCCCGCTTCGTGGATGGGGACAAGAAGTCCAAGATGCGTGACTACGCCATGGTGCTGCTGGCGCAGTCGTACCAGGAGACCAACCAGTTGGATAAGGCGCTGGCGACCATTCGCGACGCGCTGGCCAACTACCCCAACACCCAGTACCTGGGGGCGATGAAGGCGCGGTTGAACTCGGCCAAGCGTCAGCAGGGTGGCGGGGATGCGGCGGCTCCGGCGGTGCCCGCTCCGGCGCCTGTTCAGGTGTCTCCGGTGGGTGCGGCGCCCGCCACGGCGGCTCCTGCGGCGGCGGCTCCTGCTCCGGCCCCGGCGGCTCCGGCCCCGGCCACCGCGACGCCTGCTCCGGCCCACTGAGCCAGAGCTTGATGCTCCATGAGGGAGGCGCTGAGGCACCTGGATGCCGAGGCGCCTCTTCTCATTTGGGAGATGGGGCAGGATCAGCGTGAGATCATCATCATGAGCAGGGCCAGGCCCAGCACGGCGGTTCCGCTGAGGAGCACGATGGCCACTCCGAAGCGGGCGAAGTGTGCCCCTGTCGAACCAGCCCCGAGCCAGGGCCAGCCGACCAGCAGCGATCGGTAGAGCCCTGAGAACGCGATCATCAGCCCGATGATGGCGGGCAGCATGAAGTACTTCTGGAAGGACGGGTAGTGCGAGTTGTTGGGGGACATGCTGCCCCACGCTTTCTGCTCGGCGTCGGTCAGCCACGAGCCCAGCAGGAGGCCGGGCAGCCCCAGGGCCGCGCCGATCACCAGAGCCAGAATGCAGAACGGGAGAATGTCTCCGCGCTCGGGGCGGGCCTCGAAGTCGAGGGGCTTGAAGACCAGACCGAGCACGCGTTGGCGCCGGTTGGGCGGGGCTTCGTACAGCTCGTCGTCATCGAGGTCCGAGTCGATGTCGTAGGCCGCTGCGCGAGCCGCCGCGGACTTCGGGATATAGGCCCTGCACTGAGGGCAGGCCGTGCCGGGCTGCGCCTGAGGGGCGCCGCAGGTGGGGCATTTCATGGAACTTCCACTTCTCCAACAGGCGCCCTGTCGGGCCGGCCACGTGCGAACTGGACTGCTTGTAGTACCAGTTGGGTCAAGGCTTCTCCTGGGGGCGTGGCTCGGGAGCGCCTGAGGCGGCAGGAGCCGGTGCCCAGGTCCTGCGCGAGTTGATCTCCTCCTTCTGCCGGAACGCCTCTTCGAGCTGGATGCCGAAGCGGTTCGCGATCGCGCAGAGGTAGATCAGGATATCCGCCAGCTCTTCGCTGACATGGCCCACCTTCGATTGAGGATCGATCGAGATCCCCTGACTCTTGCGCAGGGCCTTGAAGAGTTCGCCCACCTCCTCGCCCAGCAGCAGTGCCTTCTGCACGACGTCCTGTGCTTGGAAGCCGCGCTCCACTTCCAGCTCGGCCACGTAGCGCTGCAGGTCCGCGAGGGTCGGTCTCGGATCAAGGTGGGGCATGGTGTCGTTCCCTGGGGCACGCCGCATTTTGCCGAGCAGGGAGGTGGCTCCGCTCCGTCGGCGCATCGGACCAGCTGGTATGACAAGCATACCAGTTCGTGCTGGTCGCGCCCGGCAGGGCTCTGGGAACGCTCCCTAACGCGTCGGGAGAATGACGGGCTCGAGCTGGTAGGTCACCGTGGAG
Organism: Hyalangium versicolor; assembly: GCF_020103695.1. Taxonomy (GTDB): domain Bacteria; phylum Myxococcota; class Myxococcia; order Myxococcales; family Myxococcaceae; genus Hyalangium; species Hyalangium versicolor. Next base: position 17,647 of record NZ_JAHXBF010000029.1, on the reverse strand, counting down.
ACGGGGACCTCAGGGGGCGTCTCGCCCTCCCGCTGGGGTGGAAACTCGAGTGAGTGCTCCACGGGAGCCTGGGGATTGAACCGCACGCGCACCTCCTGCCCGCTCACGAACGAGCCGAGGGTCAGCTCGTACCGCCGCGCCTCCGCCAGGTGCGCCCGGCGCTCCTTCCGGGAAGTCCATGGCGCGTGATCGAGCGGCGTCATCTTCCGGATCGCGGGCTTCATCGCGAACACGTGCTCGATGTCGCCCACCGCGAAGCGATAGTGCACATAGCGGGCGCTCTCGCTCCCCACCACACCGCCAAACCGGGCCGTGGCGGGCGTCCAGTCCTTGACCTGGGGCGAGCTCGCAGACTCCACGTAGCTGCCACGCCGCAGGTACCTGAGCCGCTCTCCCCACGAGTCGATGTCTCGGAGGACCTCCTCCGCTTGCGCGGTGAACGGGTTGCGGATCGCGGGGCGCGTCCCGAGCCGTCGCAAGGGCCGGTCCATCATCTCCTTCAAGAGCGGGTCGAGGATCTCGTGCTGCGCGGGGCTCGCGATGCTGTAACGCACCCGGAAGGCACGAGGCATCTCGAGTCCGTCGTACCACTCGGCGGGCTTGCCACCGTTGTAGGCCCGGTGCAGCTCATCCCACGGTGTATCGTAGAGGAAGCAGTGCTCGAGCGACTCGGCGTCGTAGCCATAGAGGAACAGTGTCTCGTCGGCAAAGCCCGTCTGGCCGTACAGGATCGCGTCACACTCTCTCGTGGGGCCGACGAGCGGTGCCACACGGTGGATCGGCAGATCCGAGTACGTATCGCGGATATTCGCCAGCAGCGTTCCAACGTCCGAGACGGCGACAGAGGTCATGGGTGGGGTGTCGAGTCGGGTGGGGGACGAATTCCCCCTCTCATCCTACCCCCCACATCAGTCCGTCGTTGCCTCTGGGGAGCCTCGGTCGTAAGAGGAGAGTCCGTGCCCGACGTCGATCCCAGGAAAGACCCTCGCTTCCGCTCGTTCCGAGCCGCCGCCTACGGGATCCACGTCCTCGTCTCAACCATCTTCTCCCTGTGGCTCATCGTCAACGTGAGCCTCTCCGTGGGGGCGCTGACGCCCGAGAAGCTCCCGCACGCCACCGGCGATCAGGTCCTCTCCTTCCGGGCCTGCGTGGACGGCGCTCAGAAGCTGTGGACCGATCTCGAGAACCAGCGCGAGACGCTCGTCCACAACGCCCCCGCTCGCAGCGTGGACCAACAGTGGATGCGCTTCCGCACCGGCTGGCTCGCGCGCCTGCGCGAACACGAGAGCCGCTGCCCCGAGCGCCCCGAACTGCGCACGCTCGTCCAGCGCCTCGAGCAGGTGCAGGACCTCTACACCATCCACGCCGTGCAGTACGCCGGCGAGGTGGGCGGCGCCGTGGACGCGCTCCAGGACGCGTTTGACGCCGCGCGACGCAGCGCGGACTCCGCGACCGGTCCCTGATCCACGCAAGGTCCTTCTGGCCTAGAAGACTTGTCGGGTGCTGGAGGCGCGTGTGCGGATCAGCTCAAGCTGCGCGGCAATCTTTCGTCCCTGCCGGACGGCTTCGGGCTGATCTCAGGATGACTGGTTGAGCGAGAAGGGAGGTTGCTAACCTTTCACTTGGAACCGGCTGGCGTCCTCCCCCCGCTCGTCGCAGGTTCTGAGAAGCACATTCCAACAACTTGAGAAAGGTGTCACTCATGAGTAACTCCGTGGAGGCTACGGATAAGGCGATGACTGGTCTCTGGGACAAGCACCTGGAGGCGGAGTTCGCCCACAAGAGTCCCGCCGAGGCGCTGGCCACGATGACGAGCAACCCGCGCGTCACGATCGTGCCGACGATGATCGGGGGGCGGGGGACGGAGGAGCTTCACACCTTCTACGCCAAGCACTTCCTCAACCAGCTGCCGCCGGACATCGAGGTGGTGCCTGTCTCGCGCACCGTGGGCCAGGGGCGGGTGGTGGACGAGCTCGTCATCAAGTTCACCCACACCGTGCAGATGGACTGGGTGCTGCCCAGCGTGCCGCCCACCGGCAAGCGCATCGAGTTCGCCATGGTGGTGATCGTCTACACCGAGGGGGATCGGATCTCGGCCGAGAACCTCTACTGGGACAGCGCGACGATCCTGCGCCAGGCGGGGCTGCTGCCGGATCCGAAGCTGCCGGTGCTGGGGGCCGAGAGCGCGCGCAACATGCTCAGCCACACCGCGCCGCTCAATGAGCTGATCCGGCGCACGCAGCGCTGAGGCAGGGGGGATCGGAGTCGGGGAGGGGGCCGAGAATCCGAGTGCTTTCAGGCCCCTCCTGGTAGACTGGCCCTACTCGATGGGGAGGGTCATGCATGAGTGACATCATCTACGTGGTGGCGAAGCTACAGGCACAGACTGGCAAGGAATCGGCGCTGAAGGGACTGCTCGAGCCTCTCACCGAGCCGACCCGGCGCGAGAAGGGCTGCCTCCGGTACATCATGTTGGAAGACCGGCAGAACCCGTCGGTGATCATCCTGCTGGAGGAGTGGGAGAACGAAGCGGATCTCAACGCGCACCTGGGGCTGCCGCACCTCCAGAAGCTCTTCGGCCAGCTGCCCGCGGTGCTCGCGGCTCCGCCGGAGGTCATCCGGTACAAGAAGATCGCCTGAGTCCACCCGTTCGAGCGGCTCACCCTCCGAGGGATGAAGCCGCCCGCGGGCACTCCGCCGCCGGCTCAGCGCGTGGGAAGGCTGGCGGCGTAGTTGCCGGTGCTGTCGGACACCGTCTGGGCCAGCAGCACCGAAGTGGGTTTGCCCTCCACGTTCACCACGCGGAAGAAGCGGATGGAGGCGTAGGGGACCCCGGGCGTGGGGCTGTCCTCATTGGGCTCACTGAGCGCCACCAGCCCGTTGATGCGGCGGCCCTTGGAGAGCGTGAAGGGCGCCAGCTCCAGGCTCGTCGAGGGCTGCACCGTGACGAAGCGGCTCACGCGCGGCAGGTTCTCCGACGGGACGAAGTCGAAGCGGTACTCGCCCGGATCCAGTTGCAGGTGGTAGCTGCCGTTCTCGTCCGTGGGGGAGGCCGCCTCCGTGCCCACGGCGGGCCGAGGCCAGCCGGGCACCTCGCCTACGGGCTCGGCGATCACGCGCACGCCGGCCGCGGAATCTCCCTCGGGACGCAGCAGCGTGCCCTGGACGGAGATCTTGTCCGGGCACGTGACGTCATTCAACGCGGTGCCCTTCCGGGAGATGTTCGTGGTCAAGAGGATGAGGCCGGCGGCCGCTTCGGGTGGCGGCACGGCATAGAGCGTCAGCGGCGAGTCCGGGGCGCTCGGCAGGGAGAGCAGCTCGAAGCTCCCATCGGTGCCGGTGCTGACGGTGCCGCTGCGGAACTGGCCGCCGCCGGTCACCTTGCCCTGGAGGTACACGGAGGCCTTCGCCACGGGCTGGCCCTGCAGGTTCACCACGCGGCCCTTCACCGTCACCGGCTCGCCGTAGTCACCCATCTCCAGCGGCGGGGTGAGGCCAGGGCGCGGGTCCACGGTGAATGTCTTCTGCGGCACGAGCGGCTCGGCACGCGGCGCCGTCACCTGCACCAGCACATGCTCGAGCTTCGCGGCGGACGGAGGCAGCACGAGCAGGAACTTGCCCGTGGCGCGGGATACGGGGACGCGCTGGGACAGGGGGCGCAGCGTGTCGTCCAGCGCCTGGACCTCCAGCTCCGCGTCCACCAGCGTGCTGCCCTGGCGCACCACCTGGCCGCTGAGGCGGGTGAGGGAGCTGGACGCGGGCAGGAGGAAATCGAGCGCCACATCGCCGCCGGGGTTCACCACGCGGGTCTCCGTCACGGGCGGCACCTCGGTGTCCGCGGCGAGCAGGGTGATGGTGTAGCTGCCCGAGCCCACCTGCAGCTCGTACTCGCCGTTGTTGGGCACGAGCGTGCTCTCGTAGCGGCGCGTCACTCCGGGGATGAGCAGGCTCTCGCCGGTGACGCGCAGGGATATGGGGCTCGAGTAGGCCGTGGTGCTGGGGACGGACACCAGCGTCTCGCGGCGCACCTCACCTTCGATCCGGGCCGGCCCGTAGAGCTCCAGGTTCTGCTGGGGACGCAGGTTCTCCACCGCGAAGTCCTGCGCGTGCAGGCCCGCCTTCGGGTTGGGCGTCACCTCCACGACGATGTGCTGGCCTGGATCGCCGCAGCCATCCAGGAAGCACACCTGGCCCGCGGCGCACTCGGAGTCATTGCGGCAGACGAGCTCGCTCGCCTTGGGCTCGTCCGGCAGGTAGGCGCACCCGGCTCCCGCCAGGACCAGCGCCAACAGCGCCAGGCTCATGCTTCTCATAGGCAGTCTCCGCGCACCGTGGTCACGAACCACGCATGCGTCACCACGTATCCCGGGTTGACGATGACGGTGCCCCCGTCCAGCACGATAGTTCCCACCGGCACGGGCTCGCGGCCCACCAGGCGCGTGTCGCTCACCACCGCTTCCACCAGGTGCACTCCGGGATCGCTCAGCGGGCTGTTGGCCGCGCGCAGGTTGATGCTCAACGTGGCCCTGTCTCCGCGCTGCGGCTCGCCGTTGTTGGCCAGCGGGATCTCGCGATAGGCGCCCATGGGGTTCTGGTCGTCGTAGTCCAGGTACCAACGGACGGTGAGGAGATCGTCCACATCCGGGTCCTCGACGACGACGGAGAAGTCCAGCGCGCACAAGTCTCCGGTGCCGAAGTCCTGGATGATGGGGTTGGGCGGCTGCACCTGCGTCTCCACGATGCGAGGGGGGCGATTGCGGCGTTGAGGGATGCTCTCCAGGAGCGTGTCGTCTTGAGGCACGAGGCACCCACCTGCCATCCACGCCACCCAGGCCAGCCCCAGCCACCGGGGGAGAAGGGCAAGCAATCCCTTGGCCAGGGGAGGAGAAATGGGTTCCATAGAGAGGATGGGGAGTTAGCAAGTGGGAGAGTGCACACGGGTCCGCGGACCGTGACAGCCGCGTCGCGGCGGGCAGGCTACATCAGCTCTTCCTCCTCGGGAGGCAAGGGCTTGCCTGTCTTCTCGGCCTCCAGCTTCTCCAGGTGGCGGAAGATGGTGCGCGGGTCGACACCCAGATCCTTGGCCGTCTTGGTGCGGTTGCCGTTGTTCCGGGCGAGCACCTCGTTGATGTAGCGCTTCTGGAACTCTTCCTTGGCCTGGAGCAGGGGCATGATGGGCTCCAGGTTCTCGGGCTTGAGGTCCAGATCGTCCGAGCCGAGCAACGGCTTGTCGGCCAGCACCACGGCCTTCTTCAGACGGTTCTCCAGCTCGCGGATGTTGCCCGGCCACGAGTACTTCTTCATGGCCACGGTGGCCGCGGGGGTGAAGCCCTTCACCTTGGAGCCGAACTCCTTGGAGTACTTCTGGAGGAAGAACTTGCCCAGGACGATGACGTCCTCGCCGCGCTCGCGCAGCGGGGGCAGCTTCAGGGTGACGACGTTGAGCCGGTAGTAGAGATCCTCGCGGAAGGTGTTCTTCTTCACCTCCTCCTCGAGGATCTTGTTGGTGGCGGCCACCACGCGGATGTCCACGGCCTCGCCGCGGTTGTCGCCGACCTTGTAGACGACCTTCTCCTGGAGCGCGCGCAAGAGCTTCACCTGGAGCTGGAGCGGCATCTCGCCGATCTCGTCCAGGAAGAGCGTGCCGCCGATGGCCGCCTGGAACTTGCCGGGCCGGGTGGCCACCGCGCCGGTGAAGGCGCCCTTCACGTGGCCGAACAGCTCGCTCTCCAGGAGGTTCTCGGGGATGGCGCCGCAGTTGATGGTGATGAAGGGGCCCTTGGTGCGCGGCGAGTGCCGGTGGATCTCCCGGGCGATGAGCTCCTTGCCGGTGCCCGTCTCGCCGGTGATGAGGACCGAGATATCCGTGAGCGCGATCTTGTCGATGCGCTTGTACACGTCCCTCATGCCCTGGCAGGCGCCGACGATGTCTCCGTAGCGCTGGTCCTCCAGCTTCTTGCGCAGCTCGGTGTTGTCCAGCTTCAGCTCGTTCACCAGCAGGGCGTTGTGCAGGATGAGCGAGGCCTGCGCGGCGAAGATGGTGAGCATGTCCAGGCTCTTGGGTTCGAAGCGGTTCACCAGCCTGTCATTGCCCACGTAGATGAGGCCGAACAGCTCGCCCTTGTGCGTCAGTGGCACGCACATGACGGAGTGGACCTTGAGGTTCACCACCGACTCGCTGGCCTTGAACTCCGGCGCGTCGATGGCGTCCGCGATGATGAGGGGCTTCTGGTCCTTGACGACCTTGGAGATGATCGAGTCCGACAGCTTCTCCACCGCGTCCTCGATGTTCTCCCGCGAGATGTTGCGCGCCACCTTCACCCGGGGCTCGTTGCTCTCCATGAGGATGAGGAAGCCCTTGTCCGCGCGCGTCACCTCGATCACTTCGTCCATGAGGCTCTCGAGGAGCTTCTCCAGATCGTAGCTGCCCAGCAGCCGCTCGCTGAAGGTGGTGAGCCGGCGCAGCATCACCAACTCGCGGCCGGGCAAGCCGGGGATCTCGGCGGTGTGGGACTCGTCCGAGGTGGGCATGTCCGGCGTGGGGGTGAGCGCGGACAGCGGAGGGGGGCGCGCGGCGGACGCGTCCTCGCGGGAGAACGTCAGCTCGGAGCTGCCCACGCGGATGATGTCCTGCGAGGCCAGCACGTGAGAGTCCCGCTTCTTGCCGTTGATCTGGAACGTGGCCCCCAGGCTTCCCACCTGGTAGCGGCTGCCGTCGAAGAGCACGTGGATCGCGCTGTCTGGAACGGCCGGATCGTCGAGCTGCACGTCATTGTCCGTCCCGCGCCCGATGCTGGTGATGCGCTTGAGCAGGGGGACCGATCGGACCTTTCCATCAGGAGTGCGGACGCTGAGGCTGGCCATAGGTGCGAGGCTCCTGGGGGCGGAGCTAGAAGTGGAGGGTGAGGCCGGCGCCGAGCCCGCCGGAGGTGGGGAAGAGGCGAAGGTGGGCCGAGGGGCTGCTGTCCCGCTTGGGAGCAGGAGGCGCGGGAGGCGCGGGGCGCTCCTCGATGGTGGTCGTCACCACCTGGTCCTCGTGATGGTAGAGGGCATCGGACACTCCCAGCGCATACACCGTATAGAAGCCCGCAGCCGAGCCGATCTTGAGCAGCCGCCAGGCATCCGCCTGGGTGGCGCGGTTGGTGGGGATGTAGCGCACGGTGATCGTGGCCTTGCCCGTCTCGGTGAGCACGTCGTCGATCTCGACGGTGTCCGTCTCGAAGAGGGCCTCGTAGGCGAAGTAGGCGATGACGCTCGTCACCGCGAGAGCTCCCTCGGAGGCGGCGAAGACGACGCCCAAGCTGGTGCGGCCCTGCTGGAACTGACCCGCGCCGAAGGGGACGAAGTTCACCAGGAAGTTGCGCTTCTCCACCGTGCGGACGGTCACCTGGCGGGCGAGTGCCTCGGTGCGGCGGCGCTGCTCCTCGGCGGTCAGGCGCTCGCGCTCACGGCGTTCGGCCTCCACGCGGACGCGCTCCTGGCGCAGGCGGCGCTCCTGACGCAGGAAGTCGAGCTCCGAGTCCATGCGCTGCTTGAGCTTGTCGAAGTACGCCACCGCGGGGGGCGGCACGACGAAGGGATCCAGGCTGTGGTCCGGGTCCAGCCGGAGCAGAGCACTGAAATGACGCTCCGCGTCGCCGATGCGCTGGAGGTTGAAGGCGGCCAGGCCCGCCAGCTCGTGCAGATCCACCAGCTGCTCGTCGCTCAGGTTGCCGCGATCGATCCGCGTCCCGGAGCGCTCGAGCACCTCGGCATACTTGCCATACTCGAAGGCGGCTCGGATGCCGGCCAGCTCCGTGTCAGCCTCCTGCGCGCGCGCGTCCACCGGAGCCAGCAGCGCTGACAGCAGGCAGAGCAGGAGCGACAGGGCTCGGCTCATTCGGCGACGAGACTCCCTCGGAGGGTGATGGGTTTGCCGGGCTCGACGAGCACCACGCGCTTCTCTGTCCGATAGCCGGGCGAGGAGATCTCATACTCCACGCGGTGCTGGAAGCTGGCGGGCCCACGGGGAGAGGTGATGTCGAACGGGTGCTCCACGCTCTCTCGAGCGGTCCGCTGCTCCTTGCCCACGCGGATCTGGGCGTCGGCGGGCGTGTAGTCGAAGGAGAGCTTCGAGGGCTTGAGCTGGGCACGCAGCCGGAAGACGTTCTCCATGTCCTCGACCACTTCGATGGGCTCCACCGCATCCTCACACCACTCGCACCTCACGGTGACGATATGGCGCCCCGGGGGCAGTTGGAGATCGTGCTGTGCCAGCGGCTGAGGGCTGGGGGCTCCATCGTCGACCTGGATGGCGCCGTAGGGGCGCACGAGGATCGATACGTGCACCTTCGCCGGGCGCGACGTCTCGGGCCGGGACGGCTCGGGACGTGTGGGGGGCTTCTTCGCGGTGGGGGGCTCCTCCGTTGCGTGCTCGCCGGAGGCTGCATGCGTCTCCTCCGGAGACATGGGCAGCGGCGTGGCTGGCTGGAGGGAAGGGGTCGTCGCGGGATCCACCGCCTGCGGCTTCGTGGACGACTCGGGTGGTGTCGAGGGCTCGGGCGTCGAGGGGGGCTGGGTGCCAGTACCCGTCGCCTCCGGCGTGCTCGTGCCGGGAGGAGCCACCGTGGAGCGCGAGTGGAGCACGAAGTAGCCGCCCGTGCCGAGCACCGCGAGGACCACGAGCGCCACACCCGCCTGGGCGCCGCGCTTCAACCACAGCCGGCGACGCTTCGCGCGGTTGAGCCCGTCGAGCATCGCCAGGGCGCGGGCGTTCTGCCCATCCAGGGCGAGCACCTGGTTGAGGCTGGCCAGGGCGCGCGGGGTGCGCTTCTCGGCCAGGAAGTGCTCGCTGCGCTCCAGCAGCGTGGCGACGATGCGCTGGCGCGCCATCTTCTTATAGGTGACCGAGTCCGCGAAGAAGGAGGCCAGCTCCTCGTTCACGCGGGGAAAGCCCAGGCCGGTGAGGTAGTCGGCGAGCGCGTCGCGCAGGCCGCCCGCGTTCGGGTAGCGCAGGTGCCGGTCGCGTTGAAGACACCGGGTGATGATCTCCGCCAGCTCGTCCGAGAGCGCGCCCACGCGCCGGCGAGGATCCTCATACGAGCCGTCGAGGATGCGCTTGAGGGTGGCCGTCGTGTTCGGCGCGGTGAAGGGCAGCCGGCCGGTGACGAAGGCGTAGAGCATGATGCCCAGCGAGAAGACGTCGGCCTCGGGGCCGGCCTCCAGGCCCTCGATGATCTCGGGGGCCATGTGGGCGGGCGAGCCCACCAGCGCGCCGGTGAGGGTCATCCGCTCCTCGGTCTCCAGGAGCTTGGCGATCCCAAAGTCCATCAGCTTGAGCACGCCGTCCTCGCGGACCATGACGTTCTCGGGCTTGAGGTCGCGGTGGATGACACCTTCCTCGTGCGCGTGGGCGAGCGCCGCGGCGAGCTCGTGGATGATCATCGCGGCGATCTCGGGCGGATCGATGCCGCCCTCGTCCAGGTACTGCCGCAGCGTGCTGCCGCGGATGTACTCGGTGACGATGTACGCGTTCTGCGAGTCGGCCGCGGAGAAGTCGAAGACCTCGAGGATGTTGGGGTGGTGGAGGCGGGCCACGGCCTTGGCCTCGCGAGCGAGGCGGCGGCGGGACTCGTCCTTGCCGGCCAGGTGCGGGTGGAGCACCTTGACGGCCACCTCGCGATCCAGCGCGGTGTCGAGCCCCTTGTACACGACGCTCATGCCCCCCGAGCCGAGCTGCTCGAGGATGCGGTAACGACCGATCTGGCGGCCAATGAGCGTCATCGTGTGCAAGGCTCCCCCATCCTCAATCCCCGAAACTGATGCCCATGCTCTTGGCGAAGCGTACCGGTTCGCCATCCGGATCGACCCGGCGCTCCTTGCGGGACTCGCTCAGTGGCGCGGTGACGATCCGGCCGTCGCGCAGCGCGACCATGGAGTCCCACTGTCCGTCTCGCACCAGGTCGAGCACCTTGCAACCGTACATGGTGGCCAGCAGGCGATCGGACGCCGTGGGCGATCCCCCGCGCTGCAGGTGGCCGAGCACGGTGACGCGGATCTCGGCCGCGACGTGTCCGGCGAGCAGGTCCGCGCAGACCTTGCCCGCGCCGCCCAGGCGCACCACGCCTCGGCCGCGGATGTCTCCGGCCTTGTCGAGCACGGCCAGGGTGCCACCGGCGGGGTAGGCGCCCTCGGCGATGGCGATGATGGAGAAGCTGCGCTTGCGGCGGCCCCGGCGCCGGATCTTCTCGACGATGGACTCGACGCTGTAGGGGATCTCGGGGATGAGGATGACGTCCGCGCCCCCGGCGATGCCACTGTCCAGCGTGAGGAAGCCGGCGTGCCGGCCCATGATCTCCACGACCATGACGCGGTCATGGGACTCGGCGGTGGAGTGCAGCCTGTCGATGGCCTCGGTGCAGATGGCGCGCGCGGTGTCGAAGCCGAAGGTCTGGTCCGTGCCGGACAGATCGTTGTCGATCGTCTTCGGGCAGCCCACCACGTGCAGCCCCTTCTGGCTGAGCTGGTGGCCGATCGTCAGCGTGCCGTCTCCGCCGATGGCGATGATCCCATCGAGCTTCAGCTCCGCGGCGCGACGCAGGACGAGGTCGGACAGATCGCGGTCCACCCAGGCGCCGTTCTCCTGGACTGGGTACTGGAAGGGGTTGGCCTTGTTGGAGGTGCCGAGGATGGTGCCGCCCTTGGGGAGGATGCCGCGGGTGTCCTCTTCGGTGAGGGGGCGGGTGAGCTCGGGCTCGACGAGGCCCATGTAGCCATTCTCGATGCCCACGAACTCATGCCCGAACTCATGGACGCCACGCTTGACCAGCCCTCGGATGAGGGCGTTGAGGCCGGGGCAGTCACCGCCGCCGGTGAGGACTCCGAGTCGCAGGAATTGGGGCATAAAAGTCGGACGCGGGTGTCAGGGAGCAGCGTGGCGCCTATGACAGCAGCGTCCGGGCGGGATTGTAGGACCCACCTCCTGGGGGTGCAACGCGCGATTCGCGCGCTGCGTCGCTGGGGGGACTTGACTTCTCCTCTTGATACGGAGCGGGGCGACCGGACAGGTCAGTCGCGTTTGAGTCGGCGCCGGGCGGCCAGGCGGTCGAGCAAGGCCTGGAGGCGGTCCTCGGGCTCCTTGGGGAGGGCCTTGTCGGTGGGGGAGTAGCGGGGAGCGCTGGTGGCCAGGCGGTAGAGTTCGACGAGGCGCTCCTGGATGAGCTCGTTGTGGGGGTGGTCCTGCAGGGCGCGGCGGTAGGCGGCGGCGGCGGCGGCATAGTCGCCGAGGGCGAACAGGCGTTCGCCTTCCTGGACGGGGGAGGAGGGACCCTGGTGGAGGGGCTCGTCGCGAGCCGGGGGGCGGGCTTTGGGGGACTGAAGCTCCATGGGCTGGAGGGACTCGCGGAGGAGAGCGAGTTTCTGGGCGAGGGCCTCGTCGTGGGGGAACTGCTGGACGAGGGTCTCGTAGAGGCCGACGGCTTCGGCCAGTTCTCCGCGTCGCAGTGCACGTTCGGCGCGAGCCTGCATTTCGGCCCGGGCTTCAAGGGTCATTGGAGCGGCAGGTTAACCTGAGGGGCCGGTGGGGCGCACGGGGTTATCCTCGGGCAGGCCCATGCTTCTCTCCTCGCTCACACTCAGCCTGATGTTGGTCCAGGGCGCGCTCGGCTCCGAGCTGCGCAAGGACGGGTACAGCTTCCGTCCGCCTGCGGGGTTCCGGATGGTGCGTCTGGAGCCCTACGCGGGGACTCGGGCGGGAGCGGTGGCGCTGGACCCGGGGGCGCAGCGGAGCCTGTCGGCTGCACTGTCTGAGGGTGAGGGGGCGGAGGCGGCGACCCTGCTGGTCGCGGTGGTGGAGGGGACTTTCTCGGCGAGTCCTTCCGAGCGGGACGACTTCGGCGCGGCAGTGGTGCGGCACTTCGAGAAGGAGTTGGGGATGACGCTGGCACCGGAGCGGGTGGAGCGGATCCTCGGGCCGGTCCCGCGGGTGGAGGTGTTGGGGACGTTGAGAGAGGCGGGGCAGGTGAGGACGGTGCTGGTCGCGGGATTGGCGTCCGAGGGTCGGCACGCGGTGGTGATGGTGAGCGCGCCAGCGGTGCGGTGGGAGGCGCTGGTGCCGCAGATCGAGGCCTCGCTGGAGACGTTCCGGATGGAGGCGCCGACTCACGGAGGCCTGTCACGGCGGGCGGCGGGCGCGTTGGCGGGAGCCCTGGCCGGAGCGCTGGTGGCCTCCTATGCGGCGTGGCGCCGGAGACGCTGATGGCAGAGCATCATGGGGACACTCCTATTCTGGAGGCGGTGCGGAAGAACTGGGAGCAGGAGAAGTCCAGAGGGGACTCCTGGTTCTGGAGCGCGTGGCGGGCGCGCAGGAAGGGCAGCCAGGCCCTGTCGCCCAGGAGGACGGCGGTCTCTTCCAGCTTCTTGCGCGGCAGCCATCGGCCCCCGAGGACTTCCACAAGAAAGCGGCCGAGGAAGGCGCCCAGAGCAGGGACCAGCGTTTCGCGCTGCTCGTGGGATAGCCGCCTGCCCCAGCCGGCATGCCACAGGTACCAGTCGAGGTGCGGCAGCGCCTCCACGCTCCCCTGCATGAGTTGAGGCACGTCTGAGTGGAACAGGGCGATGAGCTGCTCGGAGTAGAGGTTCTCGTAGGTGGTGATGGCGGCCTGCACATCGTCCACATCGGGTACTGGAGCCTGGGATGCCGGGATCCACTCGGAAACAGCAGGAGGGTGATAGCGGTTGAAGCGCTCGACAAGCTTGCGCTTGCCGCCGGTCACACCGTGGAAGTCGGCCTCCATGCGAAGAATATCAGCCACGTCCGGATCGAACTCCATGGGCAGGGGAGAGAGCTCAAGGGATCGTTGGCGCAGCGTGGTCAGGACAGAATCCAGAGAAAGCTCCGGACGGAGGTGAACGAGCGCGCGGGCCTGGGCGAGGCGGGCCTGCTCGGAGTCGAAGTCCGCGGGGGTGGGCCGGGTGAGCCAGAGGACGGCGCCGCCGGGCAATTCCTCCATGAGGGTAGCCGGGGTGGACAGCAGGCGCTCACGGCCCACCGCCTGCACCATGGCCGGGCCGTACACGTTGAACCAGAAGACCTCTGGGATGGGCATGGCCACGCTCGTTCCCTGCCCGCGCGGATCGGTGCCCAGACAGAGATCCGTGAAGCTGTGGCCCAGGCCAAACGAGACGGGAAGACGAGAGGCCAGGGTCCGCACGAAGGCGAGGAGGTGCTCAGCGAGTCTCTCGGCGTGTCCCGGCTCGCGGACGAAAGAGAAGGGGCTGATCTTCAACTCGATGCCACACCCGGGGTGCTGTCCTCCCCAGGTGTTGAACCACAAGCTGACGAGGGGTGGCCGACTGCGGGTGAGGTTGATGCTGTAGCCATCGACCGTGAAGGCCCCGGAAAGCCGCTTGCGGAGCGTCTGGCGCGAGTACTGGAGACGCCGCTTCGTCAGATACATGCTGTCCGGGCGCAGCTCCGGGTCGAGCGCCTCGATGATGTCCAGCACTGGCTCCAGTCCCTCGAAGCCTTGCGCCAGAGGCCTGGCAGGAGAGGAGACGAAGAGCATGAAATCATCCTGCTTGTTCCAGGCATCAGGGGTCATGGAAGTGGAGGGCGGTCCCGCGAGAGCGTGCATACCCGGAGAGCGCATTTCGGATGGGGAGCGGCACGAGCGTCCCGTCATAGACCACATGAGCCTGGGAGATCTCTACCCTCTGCTGGAAGAGTGGATGGCCGGGTCGGCGCACCTCCACGATGCCACTGTACTTGGCGTGAACCTCCTGGAGGTCCGCCCTGTAGTGTTTGATGGCTTCATCAGCGTTCATGGCCGTGAAGTTGCGTTGCTTGTTGCTGAAGGTGTGGACAGAGGGCCGGAGCCCGGGGCCCAGAGTGGCCTAGGCCACGTAGCTGACCCAACGTGGGTGATCGGCCTCCACGCCTGAGGGTGGCTGGGTGGAAGAGGGGCGGTGGCGCGCGAGCGCATCGAGGCGTTGGGGGTGGCGTGCGGCCGTCGCGAGGGCCTCCTCTTCAGCGAGGCGAACCTCCAGCGCGGCGAGCTCCTCCGCGGGCAGACGCGCTTCCAAGCCCGCCACCACCAGCCTTCCGGCTTCTACCGGGGCGACTGTGGCTTCGGCCGCCGCTGTCCTGGCTTCCGTTGCTGCCGCCTCGGCCTCCGCTGCGCCTGCTCCAACTGTTTTGAGGACAGTGCCCACCAGTAGCACATCGAGCATGGCTGCCACTGCGGTGTTGCTCACATGCTGGAGCTTTGCCGCACGCGAGAAGCTGTCTGCCATCACTTGGCGCAGGCGCATGCCCCCCTCTCCGCGTGAGGGCATGAATTCCTCTAACTTGTGCCACTGCACCACGCAGGCTGGCAGGGAGTGACAGGCAATTCCCTGGGACTTCGTGGCCAATTGCGTGCCCGTGAGACGTACAGTGTTCTCCAACTGGCCGAAGAGAGCCTGCGCGCGAGGGTTACCTGCCACGGAGTCTGCGTAGACGCGCTCGAGGTGCGCAGCGCGGTAGACGAGGAGCACGGCAGCGCGGTCTCCCACCAGGGTGCCGGCTTCGTTGCAGTACAGGGAGTATGCGAAGGGAGGAGCAACGTCCTTTCGCAACTCCTCAAGTGGGACAGGCGCGGGCTCAGAGCAGGTGCCGCCCACCAGTGCGGAGGAGAGCAGGAGCAGGAGCGTCAGTGAAAGCGGGCGTGGCATGGAGACGAGCCTGTCATCGCCCACAGGCGAGTAGAAAGGACCTCCCAGGCAGGGCCTGGGCGCTTCCAACCCGCATCGAGGGTAGTGCCTCGTGCCTTCCTTCAAGCCCGTCTCGGAAGTGGATGCGGCGTGAATCGAGCCACAGCATCCTTGGCGGCTTCCTCACGAGCCACGATCACGATAGCGGCGCGGTGGTAGAGATCCTTCACCTCGGATGCTCGGTGCCGAAGCCGTGAGAGCTGACGCGGTGGTTCCGTCGGAATGCTGGCCCGGTAGACGCCCACGATGATGGCGGCCCCGCAGCCCTTGGCGTTCAGCGCCCCGGCAGAAGTAAGGCGACCAACCGCGCCAGTACCTTGATCCTCGGACTGTTCAGGCGAGCGAGGCGGCGCAATAGGCGGCGCTTCTCGGGCGTGTCACTCGCTGCTTGATCAGGATCAGAACCAGACCCGGTGGTGCGGCACTTCGAGAAGGAGTTGGGGATGACGCTGGCACCGGAGCGGGTGGAGCGGATCCTCGGGCCGGTGCCGCGGGTGGAGGTGTTGGGGACGTTGAGGGAGGCGGGGCAGGTGAGGACGGTGCTGGTGACGGGGCTGGCGTCCGAGGGCCGGCACGCGGTGGTGATGGTGAGCGCGCCAGCGGTGCGATGGGAGGCGCTGGTGCCGCAGATCGAGGCCTCACTGGAGACGTTTCGGATGGAGGCGCCGACACATGGAGGCCTGTCACGGCGGGCCGCGGGAGCACTGGCGGGAGCACTGGCGGGAGCGCTTGTGGCCTCCTATGCGGCGTGGCGCCGGAGGCGCTGATGGGAGGAGGTTTCACATCCTTCCGTACGCGTCGAGCAGGGGCAGCGTCTTTGCGAGAACCTCCTGAGGAGCCTCGCGGTGGATGAAGTGGCCCGATTTCTGGACGTACACGAACTCGAACGGCCCCGTGTAGTAGTTCTGGGCGGGCTCGAAGAGGGCCGTCGGGACAGGGCCGCTGCATCCGGCGAAGAGCAGAGAGGGGACGGCGACCTTTTGACGCAGCAGCTTGCGCAGCCTCTTCCCCTGCTCTCCGCGCTGATCCTCGCGGAAGCACCAGTAATAGCCCAGCGCCGCCTCCACCGTGCCGGGCTGCGCGAAGCTGCGCTTGACCGCGGCAAGCTCCCCGGCCGGCACGTTCCAGGTGGGGGACCAGCGCCTGTAGAGCTGATCGACTGCCTGGAAGTTGTCGCGAGTCATCCAGCGAACCGCGCGCTCGCGAAACTGGAAGACGACGAAGTGGCGCAACGCCCAGAGGACTTGGAGGCTGGGACGGAAGGCTCCAGAGTGCGGGATGTCCAGCGTGACCGCGCAACTCACGCGCTTCGGGTCCTGCGCGATCGCCGAGTACACCGCCGAGGCTCCCCAGTCGTGTCCGATCAGCGCGGCCTTCTCGGAGCCGAGCGCCTGGATGAGGGCGAGCACATCCTGCCCGAGTTCGAGCACCCCGAAGCGCTGGTCGCTGGGAATGGAGGTTGGGGCATAGCCGCGCATGTACGGCGCGACCACGCGGAAGCCGGCCTTCGCCACGGCTGGCGCGATGTCGTGGAGCCAGGTGTCCGCCGTGTCGGGGAACCCGTGCAGGCAGAGCACCAGCGGACCTTCGCCGAGCTCGTGGTAGGCGAACGTCAGTCCGTTGGCTTGAATCGTCCGCAGCGTGAACATGGTGGCCTCCGGGCAGCTGAGATAGCGCAGAGGTACACCGGGGGCGATTTATCGGAACGAGTCAACGACAAAGACCCCCGCGGTCGAGAATTCGAGGATCGCGGTTCCCGGCTTGGACTCCGGTCGCTTCTTCATCTGGCCGCGTGCGAGACGGGCCATCGCGCAGATCGGAATCGTGTCCCGGTCAGGTGGGTGGGCCTCGTAGTATCGGATGACGACCTGCGGCCCCCCGGTCCATACACGCCCATAGAGCCGTGTGGCAGGAGGAAGTGGACCGAGGGAGGTGTTCAGATCGCTCTCAATGGGTCCATCGTAGAGTGTAATCGGGCTATCATCGGCCTGATTCACGTCCAGCTCCACACTTGCCCCGTCGCTTACGCGCAAGCCGAGTATTCGCATCGCCTGGAGGGCCTCTGCTGAGCACGCCTCAGGTCCCGGGCTTCCATCGGGGCGGAGGGAGACGCCACCAGGAGTCGTGCAGCCTACAGCGGCGCTGAGCAAGAGAACAAAGCAGAGACGGGGTACTTTGATGGTGGTCATGGTCAGCGGATTTACTTCCGCATGGGCATCTCTTCCAGCGTGACGGCAGCAACCATCAGACCGTCAGCCCGGAAGAGTTGGAGGACGAGTTTTTCGGCGCCCTTCTTGAAGTCGAAAGCGCTCAAGTCCGCTACTACCGCAATCGTGCCCGTGGAACCGGGGGCAATCTCCGCGTTATCTGTGCGCAGTGCAAATGGCCATTCTGCGCCCGTGGATGCGGTCACCAGGCGTGCTTCCATGAGTTTCCAAAGCTTGTCGCGGTCCTGATTCGTTACCCGGAATACGAGTGCCGTCTTGTTCGGGCTGGTGTAATCACTGACTTCAATCAGTGTGCCCTCGCAAGGAAGCCTCCAGGTACGTTGATGGATAAACGGCGTCATCTTGACGGCGCCTCTCACCATGAGCGCGGCAAGAGCATGGTCAATCGAGATTTCCTCTTTGTGGTAACGCTCGTTTTCCTCCCGAAGTATCCGCTCCCTTGAGTGGGAATCAGCGAGGCGGGAGCGCACTGCATCCTGGGACTCGCGGTCGGGAAACACGTTGACCTGCTGATCGACCCGCCCATTCTCCCGCGCCGTCACAGTGAAGGGTAGTTCCGTTCCGTCCGCTAGCACCAAACGCGCTCCGTGCTCCCCGAGGGATCGGATGATGGTTCCCCGCTCTGGGAGGGCGGAACTTCGAGGGAGTAGAGGACGAGACGATCGTCCAGCCAGGGGAGGCGCAGTTTC
>NZ_JAHXBF010000028.1 GCF_020103695.1 Hyalangium versicolor | reverse complement strand
GCAAGCCTCGCTTCGGGCTCGACTTGTCCACCGCCCTGGGGCCCTTCGACGTCTACGCCGAGGCCGCCTTCAAGAAGGGCTCCGATACGCCCCTGTACCGGCTGCCCGAGGGCAAATCCATCCCAGAACTCATCGCGGAACTCGATCCGCCCCTCGACTCGCTGGACGACCTCAAGCGGCTGGGAGTGGAGAGCTACTACCCCACCGGCTTCACCCCTCAGGTGTCCGGCGGCGCCAACTACACGTTCGCCTACAGCGAGAACGACAGCGCCACCATCGGCGTGGAGTACTTCTACAACTCCACCGGCTACGACACCTCCATCGCCTACCCGTACCTGATTGCCCAGGGCGCCTTTCAGCCCTTCTACCTGGGCGAGCACTATGCGGCCCTCTATGGCGTGCTGGCCGGCCCTGGTTCCTGGGACAAGACGTCCTTCGTGCTATCCACCCTGGGCAACCTGTCCGACAAAACCTTCACCACGCGGCTCGACATCAGCCAACGCGCGCTCTCGTACCTGAGCATCGAGGGCTACGTGGCCGTCAACTACGGCAAGAAGGGCGGCGAGTTCCGCTTCGCCATCGACGCCCCCTCCCTCCAGGGCGCGGGCGGCGAGGCGCTGGTGCCCGCTCCCATGTTCCAGGTGGGCGCAGGCCTTCGCATCAACCTTTGACGCACGCTCGGGGCCTCCTCTCCTGGCTGCCCAGGAGGCCCCGAGTGTCTCGCTCCGGCACAGGGAGGAACATGGACCGCCCTTCCGATGTCATCGTCCTGGGCGCAGGCGTCGCGGGGCTCACTGCCGCGGACAAACTCGCTCGTGCCGGCCTGCGCGTCACCGTCCTCGAAGCACGAGACCGCGTCGGCGGCCGCATCCACACCGTCCGCGATCCATTCTCTGGAACACCCCTGGAACTGGGGGCCGAGTTCCTCCACGGCAAGCCCCCTGCCCTGCTGAAGCTTGCCCGCCGCGCGAAGCTGACCCTTCGCGCATGCAACGACCGCCATGTGCTCTCCTGGCGGGGACGCCTCCGCGACGCAGCCCCGGAGTTCGACTTCCTCGATGAGCTGGCCTCCGCTAAGCCTCCGGACCGGTCCGTGGGCCAATGGTTGCGAGAGCGGGCTCTCGCCGAGCGGTGGCCCGACATCAAGGTCGCCATGGCCCGCTCCTATGTCGAGGGCTTCTATGCCGCCTCCCCCGACATCGCCAGCACGCTGGCCATTGCCCAGATGGAGAACGCCGCGGAGGAGCTGGGTGGCACCACGCCCTCCCGCCTCCTTGAAGGCTATGACCAGGTGCTGAAGCCACTCGCCGACGGGCTCTCAAAGCGCACGGACACCCTCTTCCTCAACGCCGTGGCGGAGGAGATCCGCTGGTCTCAGGGCATGGTCCGCATCCGGGCTCGGACTCGCGAGGGCACGCCGCTGGGGCTCTTCCGCGCACCTCGGGCCATCGTGACGTTGCCCGTGGGCGTCCTCCAGGCTCGCCCTCCCGACCCCGGCGCCGTGCGCTTCATCCCCCACCTCCCCGAGAAGGAGCGCGCCTGGAACCGCCTGGAGATGGGGCCGCTCGTGAAGGTCCTCCTGCGCTTCCGCTCCGAGTTCTGGAAGGCCCGGGAGGACACCCGCCCCTTTGGCTTCTTCCATGCGCCCGACCTTCCCATCATCACCTGGTGGACCCTGGAACCCCACCGCTCCCGGCACCTCGTGGGCTGGGCCGGTGGGCCTGGAGCCCGGGCGCTCTCAGAACTCTCCGAGCAGGAAGTGCTCACCCGGTCGCTGGAGACGCTCTCCCGCATCTTCCGCTTGCGCCTACCCACCCTCCGCGCGGAACTCGAGAGCTGGCGCATCGTCAACTGGCAGCACGAGCCCTTCACCCGGGGCGGCTACTGCGTCATTCCCTCCGGGGCCGTGGAGGACCTGGAGACGCTCGCCACGTCCGTGCAGGGCACCCTCTTCTTCGCCGGCGAGGCCACGAACACCGAGGGCGAAGAGGGCACCGTGCACGGCGCGATGGAGACAGGACTGCGCGCGGCCCGAGAGGTGCTCGAGCACCGGCGCGCTTGAGCCCCACCGCATGAGGCCCTCAGGCACCTTCTCGCCTGAGGAGTCACGCAACGCGGCTCACTTCCTCACGGAGTGTACTGCCCCTTGAGCGAGACCCCCGAGTACGCGCTGTAGCCGCGCAGCATCACGTAGTACCGGCTCGCGGCGGTCGTCGCCGCCAGGTTGCACGTCTCGTTGTTGCCGACGAGGTACGGGCGGCAGTCGTACAACGACGTCGTCGGCGTCCCGCCACGCTTCACGTACAGATCCGCGTCACCCGTGCCGCCGCTCATCGTGAAGGCCACCGGCTTGTTGGCCGGAACCTCCATGTAGAAGTACCGCGATGAGTTCGCGGCCCCAGACAGCCCCGTCACCGCCACACCATTCTGGAGATAAGCCATCTCCACGATGACCTGATCCACGCCCACCGCCGTCCACGCACGCGTCACCGAGTCCACCTCGGCCGAGGTGTACAGCTGCGTCGCCGCGTACTCCGTATACTTCGCCGCCTGCGTAAAGGAGGTAGCGGACGTCATGAAGGCCGTGTTGGCCCTGTAGAAGATGCGGGCCGCCTTCTCCACACCGATGCCTGTCACGTTGAGGGTGGACCGGCCCGTCGGGTGCGTGCCGCCCTGCGCCAGCAGGTAGAAGGCCAGGTTCGGAATGCCCGAGCTGTAGTGCACGTCCACGCCCGAGTAGTAATCCCTGTAGTAGTCCAGCGACGCACCATCCAGCTTCGGGTTGTTCATCCAGCGCAGCGCATCCCCGGTCGTGTTTGGCGTCCACACCTCTTCGGCGATCTTCCACACGTCCGGGTCCGGAAGGACGAACCCGCGCGACCAGCTCTCGCACACCGCGGCGAACACGTCGGAGAGGCTCTCGCTGAGCCCCCCGGACTCTCCCGTATAAGCGAGGTTCGAGGTGCGCTCCGTCACCGCGTGCGTCAGCTCGTGGACGACGACGTCCGGATCCTTGCACGGAGCATCGGACGTCACGCCGTCCCCGTCGGTGCAGACCATGCCGTTGCCGTCCCAATAGGCGTTCACATAGTTCGCGTTGTAGTGGACGGTGGCCTTCAGCGCCGCGCCGGCGTTGTCGAACGAGTCCCGGTTGAAGAGCGTTTTGTAGCAGTCGTAGAAGAGCCCCAGGTTGTCGTAGGTCTTGTCCACCGCCACGTCGCCCGTCGGCAACTGGTCCTCAATGCGCACCACGCCCTGGCCATAGCGGGTGATGATGCGGTTGCGCGCCTCGTGGATGTCCGAGTACCGCTCCACCACCGAGCCATCCAGCGCGTGGATGAAGACGTGCTCCTGTACCGGCCGCGCGTCCTTGTCTCCCGTGACAATGGCCTCGAAGGCCAGCGCGAGCCGCTGATCCTCGCGGGTGCGCACGTAGACGAGGCGCGGAGTTCCCTGGGTGCCCCTCCCACCCGGCGTGCTGGACACCGCGACGGCGGCGGCCGCCTCGGCGGACAGCTTCGCCTGGGCCGAAGCGGGGACGCTCTCACCGTCTCGCGCCGTGCCGTTGGCCGCGTAGATGCGCCCCTCCGCATCCACGTGGAGGATGAGCTCCTGCCCCACCACGGGCAGGCCGTTGCGCATCTGCGCATAGCGAAGGTGTGTGTGGCCCAGTTCATCCCGCATGACCCGCTGCGGAACCAGGTCCGACGCGCTCAACCGGAACACGGGCGCGACGCGGCTCAGCGCGCTGCCCACCTGCGCATGAACCTCCAGGGCCGTGGCCGCTCGCAGGGAGCGATCCACCGTGCCGAGCGGTCCCTGGATCATGAACGGAACGCCATCCTCGTGCGCGCCGACCACCTCCGTCCCCGGCAACGCGGCGAGCGCCACCTGGATGTCCTGCGTGGAGGTGCGGACCAGGCCCTGCGGCTCTGGCTGCTCCCGAGGCTCAGGCCCTGCCCCTCCGCAGGCTGTGAGTGAGACCGTGAGACATGCTGCCAGCAGTCGGGTGCGCATCCGGACTTCCTCTCGAAGGGGGCGGCTCCATGCCGCAACCCGAGAGGAAACCATACAGTCCGGACATTTCTTCAAATCAAGAAATTTTGACTTTCCCTGCTAGGGACTGCCTTCTACAGATCGCCGCCCCGAGCCCCCATGCGCTCGCGCATCCGCTGGTGCATCTCCTGGCGGCGGCTCTCGCGGGCCTCCTTCTCGGCGGTGACGATGGCCTGCGCGGCCTGCCGCTGTGACGCGCTCAGCAGCGCCTCGGCCTCGCTGTAGGCCGCGTCATCGTTGGCCCGGAGCTGATCCATCGTGCCGCGAGCCTGCTCGAAGCGGGCGCGGTGCTCCGCGTCCATGGTGCTGGGATCGGGCCGATTGCCGCCCCGCATGCCGAACCCCCTCTGGCCACCCTGCCCCGTGACGTCCTGCGGAGGCGGCGGCGGACGCAGTTGCTCCAGCGTCTGCTTCAGCGGTGCGTTCTTCTCATCCAGGGCTTGTTGGATGCGCTCCATCCCGGCGACCTGCGCGTCCGTGAGAGCCAGATCCTGGCGGTGCTCGAGCAGCACTTCTACCCAGCTCTTCATGGCGAACGGCGGCGGGTGCGGCGGAGGCGGCATATCTCCCCGGGCCTCCTGGGACTCGGCCATCGACATCAGCGGCAACAGCAAACAGAGGGTCAACACGGTGCGTCGCATGGAGACTGCTCCTCGTTCAGAGACGTTCAGCAAAACCCCGGAAACCTTTCCCTGGGTTCATGCGAAGGGAGACTGCTCCTCGCGTGTGCCGCGACCATGTCCCGCTCATTACGGAGTGTGACTGGCCTGGGCCCCCCTTCGCTGCCCGGCCCGGGGGCAAACAGGCAGGCGAGCGTCCCGGTGCCGTCGCGTCCGGGAGTGAACAGCTTCCCGCCATGAATCCCTGGTTCGCCATCTCTTTCGGTTTGCTGCTCGGGCAGACGCCCGAAGTCGCTCCGGCCGTTCCCACGGACGCGGATGTCCAGGACCCTGCCGCGATCGAGCTGCGGGATGCCTGGGAGCGGGCACTGCTGAACGCGGACGCCACCGACGAGGGACAGGACTCCACGGAGGGGAGCATCCAGATGCCGGTCCTCGAGGTCGGCAGGTCCGACAACGCTCTGCGCACCGTCTCCGTGCCCGCCGATGCCGCGGCGCAGCAAACCGCCGGGCTGAGCACCTCCGGGACCGGCGGGGCCGGCACGGCAGGGAGCTCGGAGGACACCCAGGCCACGCAGTCTGCCTCCTCCAACACGGGCACGAACTCCACCCGGAACACACCGCAAAACCTGGCGCAGTTGCGCAGCCAACTCGAATCGCTCCAGGCCCAGCAAGAGGAGAACGCCGCCAACAACCAGCTCCTCCAGCAGCAGCTCACCGGCATGCAGGAGCGCGCCCAGGAATTGGAGCGCATGCGCCAGGAGCGACTGTCCGAATTGGAGCGATCCCGCTCCTGGCTGGTGGCGGCCGATCAGGCCCTCGCCGTGGGCGAGATGGCCATCGACGATGCGCTGGGCGAGGCGGACTCGGCACTCGCGACGGTGCTCGATAGCGCCACCTCGGCCGGCGTCGGGCAGACCGTCGTCCTCGTCGAGGATGCTCGCAGCTTCATCGCCCAGGCGCTCGAGGCCACCGAGCGCCGGGACACCTATCAGGCCCGCGGGTATCTGATCGAAGCGGACTGGCGGCTGCGAGAGGCGCGCCGGCAGAACCTCGACACGCCCGGCGCCACCGTCGTCACACAGTGAGGGACGGCGTCACCTCAGCGAGCCGTCCCCAGAGCGTTCCCTAGGGAATCGTGGGTTTCTCGCGGAAGATCATCAGTCCGCGGGACGTGTCCGTCGCGTAGACGTAACCGTCTCCCGGCACGGCCACATCCGTCACGCCCTCGAAGAACACGGTGCCCCGGCCCGCATCCGTCTCCCGCCACGTGTTGAAGTAGCTCACCTGACGCGGCTCGTTGGCGTTGGACACGTCCAGCACTCGCAAGCCGTCCTGGTAGTGCGCCACGTACACCTTCGTGCCCGACACCTTCGCCGAGCGGATGGACACCTCCGGGCGCGAGGCCACCTCGGCCACCTGGGTGATGTTGGCCGGAGACGTCACGTCCAGCACCCGCAGGTGCGCGCCCCAGCCCTCGCTCGCCTCGAACGCCAACGTGCGGCTGCCGATGGTGCCCACGCCCGTCTTGCGCGTGGTGGCCCCGGTGTACCCGAAGCGTCCCAGCAGCTTGGGCGTCGCGGGCGTGGACACGTCCGACACCGCCAGCCCGTACGACCAGTGACTCACGTACAACCGGCTGTTGTAGACCACCACTTCGTAGGGCCGGTCTCCCACCACGGGCTGCGTCTGCTCGACAAAGTAGCGCTTGGCCACGGACAGCTCCCGCGGCTTGGTGGCGTCGAAGACGATGATCTCCGCGTTCGGGGAGGGCGAGGCCGCATAGAGCCAGTTCCCGTCGAATGCCAGCGAGCGAACATCCACGGCGCTGTCCACCGGGAAGGAGGTGACAAACACCGGCTCGGCGGGCTTCGTCACGTCGTAGAGCAGCACCCCCTTCTTGGTGCTGGCGATGTACATCGTCTGATCCTTCACCCGGACCTGGTGCCAGGAGTCACTCTCAGGGACCAGCTCCGACACCTTCTTGGGGGCCGCGGGGTTGGAGATGTCGTAGATGTAGACGCCGCTCTCACGCGCCGCCACGTAGGCGTAGCCCCCCGACACGAAGACGTCCTGGGCCATGCCGCGCGGCAGGGCCAGCTCCGAGACGAGCTCCAGCCCCTCGGCCTCGCTCTCGCCGGAGCGGCGCTGGATGCGGGTGGCCTTGAAAGTGCCCGCCAGGTCCAGGGTGCCGTTGGCGCAGCGGCGGAAGCGGCCCTCCACCTGGCTGGGCGAGGCCGCGCTGCAGCCCGCGAACACATATTTGTAGGGCGTGGTGTCCCCGCCCCCCAGCTCGCTGGTCAGCGCGAACACTTCCGGCTCGACGCGCGTGCTCGTGATGGGCAGCCCGGACAGCGTCGGCGTCCCCAGGTATTTGATGACACCGGAGGTCGTCTCTCCGTCATCAAACGTAATATCCATGTTCCAGATGCCCTGGGCTTGAATGGCGCCGAGCCCGGACTTGTCGCAGGCGGACAGGTCGATCTTCTCGAGCTCACAGTCCTGCCGGGCCGAGGCGTTGTCCTTCCCACACCCTGCCGCCACCAGCAGGGCACCCGTCGTCAATGCAAGGAGGCGAATCATAGCCCCCTTCCATACCGGGAGGTACGCCGGGACGAAAGTCCTACCGAGTGGTTGCGCGGTGGATTGGAAGTACAGAGCTGAGCAAAACCCCACGTTAAGCTTGTGCCTGCCCCTCCCGGGAGAGAGCCTCCATACCTACGTACGCACCGTCGCCTGACCCCCAAGGCCCTGAGGTCTTTTTGTGAACCGACGCCCCCTCATTACCGCCGCGCTCCTGGTGCTCCTGCCGGGCGTGGCACTCGCTCAGGTGTTCGTCTATCCGCGCCGCGCGGACCGCAGCGCCGTCAACACCTTCGACTTCGAATGGCGCCACGTGGACATCCTGGTGGGCCCCGCGGCCAAAGGGGAAGCCAAGGGGACCAGCAAGACGGACGCGCAACCGCCCGGAGCTCCCGCGGGCCCCAACCCGAACGTCACCACCCTGGAGCCCGGGGGCACGGGGACGCCGGGCCCTTCTCCCGAACCTCCCCTGGAGACCGAGAAGATCACCTCCACGCCCACGGAGAACGGAGTGGATGTGGCGGGCGCGGGCGGCCTGGATGGCGGAGTGGCGGGCACGGGCAGCCTGGATGGCGGCGGGCCCGTCCCGGACGCCGGGATGATGGCCTTCCTGCCCCCTTCTCCTCCCACGCTGGCGCAGAGCGGAGCGGATGGGGGCACGGGCCCGGACGGAGGCAGCAAGTACGCCCGGACGCTGGGGGATGCCACGGGAGGAGTACGCTTCTACTTCTACGAGCGTGAGCGCCAGGTGGCCGAGCGCGCCGCGCCGCTCATCGAGGACGCGTACCGCTACCTGGTGGACCAGTTCCAGTACGTGCCCACCGAGACGTTCCCCTACATCCTCTACAACAGCTACCAGGAGTTCCTGCAGACGCACGTGTTCGCCGTGTCGGAAGGCACGCTGGGCGTCACCAGCACCGAGGACCTGAAGCTGTCGCTGCCGTACCTGGGAGACCACCGGCTCTTCCAGGAGATCAGCACGCACGAGCTGTCGCACCAGTTCACCATCCAGAAGGTGCGCACCATCGCGGAGACGCGGAAGACGTTCGGCGATCCGCTGCAGGCCATGCCGCTGTGGTTCATCGAAGGTCTGGCCGAGTTCTACGCCAAGCGCGGGCTGGATCCCGAGGCGGAGATGCTGGTGCGGGATCTCATGGTGAACCCGGACCTGGCCAAGGGCTACGCGTTCCTCGACTTCTTCTCCCCGGGGCCGTACGGCTACCT
This sequence comes from Hyalangium versicolor, assembly GCF_020103695.1. Classification (GTDB taxonomy): domain Bacteria; phylum Myxococcota; class Myxococcia; order Myxococcales; family Myxococcaceae; genus Hyalangium; species Hyalangium versicolor. The sequence continues at coordinate 133,137 of NZ_JAHXBF010000028.1, read as the reverse complement.
GTGGATCTATAAGGCGGGCCAGGCGCGGGTGACGTTCCTGGAGGAGGAGTACGGCGCGGGCTTCATCCAGCGGGTGCTGAACGAGTCTCCACGGCTCATCTCCGGCGGCAAGGACATGCCGTCCATGAAGTTCGAGGAGCTGCTGGAGAAGCTGACCGGGGATGATCCGAAGAAGATCTCCGCGCGCTTCGAGAACTGGCTGAAGCGGCGCACCTTCAAGGACTACCTGAGCTCCGAGCAGGCCGCGCCGGCCTTGGAGCTCATGGAGGAGCGCGAGGGCATCACCACCGCGATGAACAGTTCTCCGGACGGGAGGGTGATTGCCTACCGCACCATCATCCCCGACACCGCCGAGAGCCGGCTGTACCTGGTGGATCCGAAGGCGCCACACAGCTCGGTGAAGGTGGCCAACGACGGAGTGCCCGGCGCCGAGTCCCTGCACCCCATCTTCGGGCGCAACTTCGCGCTGGCGAAGGATCAGCTCGCTTACGTGGCGGAGGTGAACGGGCGGGACGTCATCTACGTGCAGCACTACACGTACAGCGCCGAGCAGAAAACGAGCGACGAGTTGGTGCGCCGCAACGCGATGCGCACCGGCTTCCAGCGGCAGACGAGCTTCTCGGTGGACCTGAAGGTGGGAGACAAGGTGGCGTACCGGGTGGGGCAGCATGGACTGCTGGGCGTGCCCTCGGTGGCCTTCTCACCGGATGGCAAGTCACTGGCGTTCATCGGCATCAACGATGCCGGCATCCGGGATGTGTACGTGCTGGCGCTGGAACATGGAGAGGACGAGAAGCCGCGCAAGCTCACCGATGACATGTACGCAGAGCGGCAGATCTCCTGGGGCCCGAGCGGCATCATCTACACGTCGGATGCTACGTCGCACCGCTTCTACAACCTGTTCCGTGTGAAGCCGGACGCCCCCGCGCAGCCCGAGCGGCTCACCACCCAGGACCGCGACGAGGCGGATCCGGTGGCGCTCGCGGACGGCCGTATCTTCTTCGTGGCGTGGCGCAACAGCAGCTCGGACCTGCATGAGCTGATGCCGGATGGCTCCATCATCCGACGCACGGATGTGACCACGGGTGTCTTCGAGCCGGGCGCGGGCCCCGAGGGCAGCCTGTGGGTGCTGTTTCACCAGTCCGGCGAGCGTCGGCCCGCGCTGCTCAAGCCGCTGAAGATGCTGAGCCTGCCTACGGATCCCTCTCCGCCCGCTGGGCCTCCGGCTCCGCTGGCATTCATGCCGCTGACGGGCGCCGAGCCGTACCATGCGTTCGCGCGGCAGAACATCGAGTTTGGCCCCATCATGGGCTTCGCCGGCGCGGGCAGCGGCGGCTTCTTCGGCCAGGTCTTCGCCATGGCGAGTGACCGGATGAAGAACCACGCCACGCTGCTGAGCCTGGCGATCTATGGCTCGCTCAAGCTGACTGATGGTGTGTTGCTCTACATCAACCAGGAGAAGCGCACGACGTGGGGCACGGGCTTCTTCCAGTCGCTGCGGTTCCGGCTGGACGAGACGTACGCGGATCAGGGCGTCTCGTTCTTCTCGGGAGAGCGCTACTACGGCGCCATGGCCAACGTGCGCTACCCGCTGAGCACCTTCCTCTACGTGCAAGGCGAGCTGACCGCGGGCGGGGCGTCGTACTTCCTCGACTCGTACACGGCCTTCCGGTTGAACAACCCCTCGTTCAACCCGGCGTTCGAGGACCTGTACACACCGTGGATCGGAGCCAATGACCATGCGCGCTTCCAGACGGAGCTGACGGGACAGATTGGCTACAACACGATCCGCTACCACTACGCGACGGGCCCGCTGTCGGGCAGCTCGGCGTTGCTGGAGGCCACGGTGGGCGCGCAGCCCTTCAACGAGCAGGCGTATAGCAACCTGCGGTTGGATCTGGAGCGCTACTTCCCCATCTATGGGCGCAGCAACATCTTCATCCGGGCCGCGGGCGGCACCACGTTCGGTGGGCGGTATGCGCGCTCGTACTTCCTGTCGAGCTTCGACACGCTGCGAGGCGTGAACTTCGGAGACGAGGACTGGCTGCTGGGCCGGCACTTCGCCTACTCGACGACGGAATTGCAGGTGCCGCTCAACGACATCATCCGGGTGGCCTTCCTGAGCGATCTGGAGGCCATTGCCGGCGTGGACGTGGGCGGCGTGGGGAACTCGGGCCGGCGCATGTGGGATCGGCGCACGTTGGACTTCGCGCTCGGCTTCAACCTGTCGCTGGGGCCCTTGCTGATGCGCCTGCACTTCGCGCGGCCGGTGGACATCGGCGCCGAGGCCGGCAAGCCGGATCCGGGCTGGGTGACGAACTTCTCGATCGGCATCGCCGGCCTCAACGGCTTCTTCGATCGGAAGGGCGAGGGCGATGCGAGACCGCCTCCCGGGCTCCCGGCCGGTCCGTACATCGGACGCACGGGGATGCCTGGGATGTAGGCCGGGAGTTCCCCTTCGTCGTCCAGCTCAAGCTGTAACCGGGCTCAAGACTGCGCGGCCACCAGTGCCGCGTTGGCTCGGGCCAGCGGGCCGCCATCGGCCTTGGGAATGCGCTCGAAGTCGCCTCGCAGCGCCTTGAGCGCGAACTTCTCCAGATCGATCTCCTTGCGCGTGCGCACCCCTCCCACGGCGCGCACCAGCTCGGCCAGCGGCCCGAAGCCCACCAGTCCGTGCTGGAGCATCAGCCCCGCCGCCACTCCTCCGAGGATCCGCCAGCGGCCTCCATCCCGCCTCGCCAGCCACAACCCCATCAGCGCCAGCGCGGAGCCCACCACCGTCACCCCCCGGTTGAGGTCCCACTCCCGCTCCAGCTTCTCCAGATAGCGGCTGATCTCCCCCCGCTCCTGCTCGGCCATGTGGCGCACGCAGCGCTCCACCCGCTCGTCGATACGCTTGTTCACACCATCCGGCGCGTGCTGGCGCACTTCATCGGTCGACGTCTGGTTCCAGGACTCCATAGAACGGCTCCCTCCCTGTCGCAGGCAGCTCCTTCTTTCAAAGGTAGGGGTGGGATCGGGCCTCTTGCTGCTCCCTGTCAGCCCCACCGCTCCCCCTGCCGAAGAGCAGGCAAGCAGGCAGCACAGCCCGGAGGGAAAATCGTTTCGTACCCACCCCACCTTCTTCGCCTCCCATGGTGCGAGAAGGCTCACATCGGAAGGCCAGCCCGAGTCCGCAGGCCAACACCGTTCCTATTCCTTGCCTCGAAACAGCCCCGGCGCCCCCGCCAGGCCGGGCACAGGCCTTGCTGAACGGTCGAGCGATGAGACTCTCGCGACTCCTTCTCTCGACCGCCGTGACATTGCTGTTCGCCTGCCAGGCCTCTGTGCCGCCGCTCACCGGGGACCCTCCCATCCAAAACGAGGATCCGCCTGCCATCGATCCACCGGTGAAGGAGCCACCCTCGACCCCGCCCGTGGTGACGCCTCCCGCCGAGACACCGGAGACGCCACCTTCCGAGCCTCCCTCCACGCCCGAGGCGCAGCGGCCCTTCGTGCTGCCACCGGTGCAGACGTCCCTGCAGACCTATGAGCTGGTCATGCCGGACGCGGTGCTCCAGCAGTTCCTCACCGACTGGAACACTCCGGAGCAGGACGCCGTCTTCAAGGCCAACGGCATCAGCTACAACGTGAAGATCCGCCTGCGAGGCGCCTCAGCGCGCACCTTCCCCAAGAAGAGTTGGAACGTGAGCTTCGCCAAGGGCGTCCGCTTCGAGGGCCGCACCTCGCTCAACCTCGTCGCCGAGTACGCCGACGCCACGCTGCTGGCGGAGAAGATCGCCTATGACGTGCTGGCCGCCATGCGCGTACCGGCCCCGAATACGAAGTTCGTCCGCGTCCTGGTCAACGGCGTGTACCAGGGGCCGTTCCTCGATATCGAACAGGTAGGCAAGCCGTTCCTGGAGGCCCATGGCTTCGCGGACGATGACGGCTCCATCTATCGCTGCGGCTGGAAGGACAGCGAGTTCAAGACGTGGAAGGTCCCCTACCAGGGCAACTGGGTGAAGAAGACCAACGAGGACAAGCCGAGCACCGAACTCACCGAGGTCCTCGACATCATCAACCACACCCCCGAGCCTCAGTTGCCGGCCACGCTTGCCCAGCATCTGGAGCTGGAGTGGCTGCTGCGCTCCATGGTCATGGATGCACTGATGTCCAACGACTACGTGGAGGACTCGGAGAGCTACTTCATCCACGACAAGGTGACGCAGCGCTGGACGTACGTGCCTTGGGATCTCAACAACGTGGATGCGCGCTGGTGGTACCCGATCCCCGCCGATCAGGCCTGGCCCACCATCCGCCACCCGCTCTTCCCATTCACCCTCACCGATGCATGGACACAGAAGATGTACGACCGGCGCAAGGTCGAGACGGGTTCGTATCCGGGCTATCTGCCGGTGTTCTCCAACCTGGGCACCCGCGTGGTGCTGAACCCGGAGCTACGGGCGCGGCTGGTCGCCTATCTGAACAAGGCCCTGGACGAGTTCTTCAAGCCGGAGGTGATGAACCCGTACATCGACGCGCTGCATGCGGTGGTGGAGCCGGCCATGCGCGACGACACCCTGTACATGGACTACGAGAAGTTCCTCGTGGGCCGCACCTTCATGCGCGACTACGTCTCCCAGCGCCGCCAGTTCATCCTCACGGAGTTGAACCGGCTCGCGGCGCAGAAGCCGACGCTCACCATCGACGAGTTCGACCCTCGCGCGGGCTTCGTCGTCCTGGCCAACCGGAGCACCCAGCCCGTGTCGCTGGGAGGCAAGACGCTGACCACGAACCTGCGTGTGAGCCTGCGAGAGCTGGTGAGCACAACCGTGGCCACGGTGCTCCCGGACGTGACGCTAGCGCCGGGAGAGACGCGGCGGTTCACCGCCTCGGAGCTGGGGCTGACATTCCCACAGAAGGGCGAGATTGGCGTGTTCGACGGAGTGTCCGTAGTGGGCTACTTCGATGTGCTCTTCTACGGCGCCCTGCCGGACGGCCAGCGCTACGTACAGGGCTCCCAGGGCTGGGAGGCGAAGTGAAGGACTCCCCCCCGGACGGCGGCCATGAACCGGACTGGTATGCCTGGCATACCAGTTGACTCAGAGTGCGCCCGGAGGGGCCTCCCTCGTGCTCGAGGGTGGGCCCCCCACCGGGACGCAACAAGTAGGCTCCCGTGGGGTGGCTTTCCCCTTCTGGGACTGACCTGAAGGGGATTAGGCTATCGGCCGCATGGCGATCGAGAAGGCACTGCTGCTCATCGCGGATATCGGCGGGTACACCCGCTTCATGAAGCAGCACCGCTTCAGCCTCGCGCACGCGCAGGACACGGTCGCTCAGCTGCTCGAGGCCGTCATCGACGCGGCGGGCCGCTTCAAGCTCGCCAAGCTCGAGGGGGACGCCGCCTTCTTCTACGCCAAGGGGGATGACTTCACGGCCTTCGCCCGCCAGGTGGCGGACATCCGCCGCGCCTTCCTGGCCCGACGCCAGCAGCTCGCGGTCGATCGCATGTGCAAGTGCGATGGGTGCATGCAGGTCGGCGCGCTGACGCTCAAGTTCGTCACCCACGCGGGCGAGGTCGCCTTCCAACGCGTGAAGCACCTCACCGAGCTGGCCGGCGTGGACGTCATCCTCGTGCACCGGATGCTGAAGAACGATGTGCCCGTGCGCGAGTACGTGCTGATGACCGACCCGGTGCAGCAGCGGCTCGATCCGGAGCTGCTCCGCTTCACCCACACCCTCGAGCACGAATTCGAGGGCATGGGCCGCACAGCGACGCACTACATCGATCTGAACGCGATTGCCGCGGAGATGCCCGCGGCGCTGGCTCCGAACGTGCTCCGGCAGCTGTGGGGCAAGCTGAAGCTGGAGTTCCGCTCGCTGCCGTTCGTGCTCGGTATCAAGGAGCCCTGCGAGAACTTCCGGAACGTCGAGATCGTCGACGCACCGGGCCCGTGAGGGGCGGTCAGCTCCAGGGGCGCAGGATCAGCACGTAGATGGGGAGCGCGGCCTCCAGCGCGTAGGTCAGCAGCGCCCCAGGGATCTGGATGGCGGACTTCCCCTGGATGTAGCCTACGCCGTGGAGCAACCGCGCCACCACCAGCGCCCCACCGAAGAGGTGGAGCACCGTCGAGTTCCCGCCGCAGAGCTCCGCCACCAGCAGCAGGATGATGAGGATCGGCACGTGCTCCACGATGTTGCCGTGTGCGCGAATGGCCCCCTGGAGCTCGGCGTGGCCTCCGTCTCCACGAAAGACGTTGTACTTGCCGCGCAGGCGGCTGACGTTGAGCCCCAGCGCCAGGGTCAAGAGCGCACTGATCGCTCCATAGAGCGCGGTCACCGGTACCGCCATCAACGACGTGCCCAGAATCGGGTTGGCCACGAGAGTCTCCCTCATTTCACAAGCCGTGAGAGCCCGACCATAGACGTGTCCCGTGGCAAGGGCACCGTTTTGGATGATCCCCCGTACCTTGACAGGCTGGATCCCGGAGCCTGAGCATTCCAGATACCTATGTCAGCGACCTCCCAGAGCGAGCCGGTGATCTTCAGTCAGATGTTCGAGGCGCTGGTCATGCATGCCATGCGGGGTAAGCTCGACCCGGAGGCCCTGCGGCGCGTGGAGGCCGCCGGGGTCGATCTCAGCCAGCCCCTGCTCGTCGCCTACCCGCTGACGGTCTGGTACGACACCGTGTGGGCGTGCGCGCAGGTGCTCTACCCGGCTCTTCCGCGCACCGAGGCGATGTATGCCACGGGGCGCAAGGTGGCCGACGGCTACAGTCACACGACGATGGGCAAGGCGCTGTTCTCGGGCCTGCGCAAGCTGGGGTGGCAGCGTGCCTTGGGGCAGATGGCGCGCTCGCTGCGCACGGGCGGCAACTTCCTGTCCTCCCACGCCAACGAGCTGCCGAATGGAGACCTCGAGATCACCCTCGAGATCCTCCCCGAATTCATCCCGGCGCTGGGCTCGCACCCGGGCATCGATTCGAGCTTCATGCGCGGCTTCCTGGATGCATCGGCGGAGCACATCCGAGGTGCGGACTCTCCCCGGTTCTCGCTCACGGCGACCGATCCCCTGGCCCGGCGCGCCACGTTCCTCCTGAAGGAGAAGGCCTGAAGCTCAGGGGCGTGAGCGCACCACCAGCACCCGCCGCGAGCTCAGACCATGATCATCGGTGACGAGGATCTCGTGGGTGCCCACCGCGGGTGTCCACCACATCCGCTCGTCCGCTTTCGCCTTGCCCAGGAACTTCCCGTTGACGAACCACGTCAACTCCCGGTCATGCGAGGCCTCGGCCTCCAGCGGGACTTCCTGCTGCTCCGGTGACATGCCCGGAATCAAGAGCGCCACCTGCCCCTCCGCAGGCGAGAGGATCTCCGGAGCATGCTCTGCTCCGCCCGGCTCGCAGCCAGGAGCGTAGGCAGGAGGCTCGGGCAGGCTGCGATGCTGTTCCGTGAGCCAGCGGCGGATGCTCGCGGGCCAGGTCAGGTACACCCGGGTCTCCGTCTCACGCCCGGACCGGCACACCGGGCTCACCGCGAGCCCCGTCTTCGCATCCACCTCGACTCGCTGGTGATAGGGGCACGGCTGCGTGGGCACCGCCGAGCGCCTCGCATACACCTTCCGCCGCTCCTTGCACGCGTCCGTCGGCAGATGGCCCGAGTAGGCGCACACCTCCACGGACGTGAGATCCGGAGGAGGCACTGAGTCCTCCTTCACCGAAGCCCTCCCACGTGGCCCCACGGCCTCCAGCAAATCGAAGAGCAACGGCCCGGCCGCATCCGCTCCCACCAGGTGCACGCTGGGCGAGTTGTCCATGTTGCCCAACCACACCACCGCCGTGTGCCGAGGCCCCGAACCCGCGGCCCACGCGTCCCGATGTCCGAAGCTCGTCCCCGTCTTCCAGTGCACCTGCGCCGGCAGTCCCGTGAGCTGGCGGCGCGCGGGGAAGTCCGGCCGATCCCTCAGCGCGAGCGCACGCCGCGTCAACCACGCCGCTCCCGGAGAGAGCAGCTCGCGAGGCTCCGCAATGGGCTTGCCGTCGTCCAGGATCTTCAGCGGACGTGAGCGCCCGTCCTCCGCGAGCATCACGTACACCCCAGCCAGCTCCAGTGGCGTCACCTCCAGGCCTCCCACGGCCGCGGACAGTCCGTAGTAGCCGGGATCGGACCGGAGGCTCTCCACTCCAGCAAGCCGCAACGTCCCCAGGAACCGCTCCACGCCCAGCCGCTGCAACAGGTTCACGAACGGCAGGTTGAGCGACTGGGAGAGCGCGTACTCCATCCGCACCAGCCCCATGAAGCGCCCGTCGAAGTTGCGCGGCGCGTAGCCGCCATAGGACTCGGGAATGTCCGCAACCAGGTGCTCCGGCAGCACCACCCCGCGATCGATCCCCATCGCGTAGATGACCGGCTTGAGCGCGGAGCCCGGAGAGCGAGGCGTATCGAAGCCGATGATCTGTCCGCCGTGCCGGACATCGAAGAAGTCGAAACTGCCCACCAGCGCGAGCACCTCCGCGCGCTCGTGGTCCACTACCACCGCCACCCCGTTGTGGATCCCCTTCGTCGCCAGATCCGCCGCCGCGTCGCGCATCAGCCGTTCCGCCAGCCGCTGCGTACCCGCATCCAGCGTCGTGCGCAGCCGCGACAGCTCCGGCTGCTTCGTGCGCAGCCACATCGCCGCGTGCGGTGCCTCACGCGGAAAGGGCGTGAGATCCCGAGGCACCGGCGTATTGCGGACCTCGGCAAGCACAGCCCCCGGCGCCACCCGGGCTTGCTCCGGGCCCAGCGGCAACGCCAGCTCCTCCAACAGCCGGCGAGCCACCTCATCCCGCGCCACCTTGAGCCGCTCCGCATTGTCCGGCGTGGGGAAGCGCCGGTTGGGGTTCTGCGGCACCGCCAGCAGCGTGGCGATCTCCGCCGGGCTCAGGTGCGTGGCACGGTGCCCGAAGTACGCCAGCGACGCCGCCTCCACGCCCTCTACGTTCCGCCCGTAGGGAACGAACTGCAGATAGCTGGCCAGGATGTCGTCCTTGGACATGCGCAGCTCGAGCTGCACCGCCCGGAAGGACTCAATAGCCTTCGAGAACAGTGTGCGAGGCCGGGGCTCCAACACTCGCACCAACTGCATGGTGAGCGTGGAAGCGCCCGACACGCGGCGCCTCCTCGTCACGTTGGACACCACCGCACGGACCACCGCCAGCGGATCCACGCCCGGATGCCACGCGAAGCGCTTGTCCTCCAACGCGAACAACGCCCGGAGGTAGGCCGGGTCGATGTCCCGCGCACGCGTGAGGATGCGCCACCGCTCGTCCGGAGCGAGGAAAACGTGGGCCGGAGTGCCGTCCCGATACTCGATGACCACCGAGTGCGGCGCCGCCAGGCGCTCGGGCAACGGCACCAGCCACGCCGCTGCCCCTCCCATCCCAATGAGGGAGAGGAGGAGCAGCAACCCCACGGCCAGCCTTCTACGGGTGATGCGAGGCAGACGCATGAGAGGGCTACAGCAGGTAGTCCTTCCAGGGGCCGGACACCTGCACCTGCTGGCCCGCCTCACGAGCCCAGATGCGAGGATCGTACATGGCCTCCGCCTCCACCGGCGGCAGCGTGAACTTGCCGGCAGTCACCGCGCGCACCGCGTAGACCACCTTCTTCGCCTCGCCCGACTCCAGGCTGCCGAAGACCTCCATCCGGTCGTCCCGGATGTTCACGTAGTCCGCCGCCCACTGCTCCTCGGCGTTCACCCACTCCACGGTGCCGCCGCGCCCGAGCCGGGCATTCTCGATCTCCCAGCCCGCCGGCAGTCGATCCACCAGGGCGATGTTCTGGATGCGCTCACCGCTGGTGTTCTTGAGTTCCACCTCCACGTAGAGCAGGTCCGCCAGGTTCACCGAGTCCCCCGGGTTGACCTCCGAGCCATCGAGCTTCCGGTACGTGCGGTTGATCGACAGCCCCTGGCCGCCCGTCTTGACGTCTCCGCCCGAGCGCACGCCATCGCTGTTGATGATGAGGTAGAGCTTGCCCTCACCCTTCTCCTTCAGATCGAGCGAGATCCCCTTGCGCTCGCTGGCACGAACCAGCGCCCAGGTGCGATCCGAGGCGCGCGCCGTCTTCGCGTTGTCGTTCGACTTCGGAGCCACCTCCTTGCCGTCCGCTGTCAGCGTGGGCGGCGTGAAGCTGGAAGCCGCGCCCGAAACGCGCTTACCCAGCCCGGTGATGCTCCAGACCAGCTCCTGCGTGGTGTACCAGTAGCTGGAGTGCCCGATGAGCGACTGGGCCACCTGCTGCGCCAGCGGCTCGCCCGCCGGATCGTTGCCGAACAGATCCTGGAACGTGCTCAGCATCAACCCGCGGCGGCGGCGATCCGAGTAGAAGGACCAGGAGTTGCGCCGCTCGTCGGTGATGGGCGACAGGTCCGGGTTCTTCAGCTCCTTCTCGTAGCGCCGATCGCCGGCCATGTAGAGCGCGGCCTTGAGCAGGTGCTCCTCCTCGCGCTGCTCGCCGGAGAGCGTCTTCACCTGGGCCAGCGCATCGATGAGCTTCTGCACTCGCGCCTTGCGGCCCTTGCCGGCCATGGACAGCACGTAGTGCATGTAGGCCTCGGCGGACTGGCCGTAGTGGTCATCCCGGCCCAGGGTGCCCTCCTTGCGGTTGAGCTCCTGGCCCAGCCATGCCACCGCGTCATCCAACCGGTCCTGCGGCACGGGGTACTTGAGCTTCTGCGCATCCAGGAGCATGTGCGTGGCGTAGGCGGTGCCCCAAGCCACGGGCTCGGACTGTCCCGGCCAGTAGGCGAAACCGCCCGAGGGCGTCTGCATGGAGAGCGCCCGGTTGATGCCCGCCATCACCATGTCCTCCACCTTCTTGTTGGCGGTGATCGTCGGATCCACGTTGTCGATCAGCTGCGAGACGAACAGCAGCGGGCGCGTGGAGGACGTCGTCTGCTCGATGCAGCCGTACGGGTAGTGGATGAGGTAGCTCAGGTGCTGGAGCGACTCGGCGTACGGGTTGGTGGTGACCCAGAACGTGGAGCGCTCCGTGGTGGGCACCCAGCCCTGGAGGTACTGCGCCAGATCCACCTTGCCCGCCTCCAGCGGGATGCGCTGCACCGTGCGCTCACGCGGCCCCGCGGGCAGCAGGGGCACGTCGAGCTGCTCGAAGGCCGTGAAGCCCCCACCCTCGGCGGTGACTTTGAGGCGCGCGGCGCCCACCGCCATGAGAGCCTTGGCCTGGAAGACGAGCGTGGCTGCCTTCCCGTCCGCCAGATTCACCCGGCCCTCGCTCTTGCCCAGCATCTGCAACGGCGAGCCCAGGGAGGCCGCCGGCATGGCAAGCCCCGGCACCGGCAGGTTCTCCGCAGTCAGGGACACCTTCACCTCCTGCGGGCCGCCGGAGAGATTGGTGAGGAACACGGGGATCTGGATCTCGTCGTTCTGCGTAAGGAAGCGCGGCAGCGTCGTCTGGAGCACCAGCGGATCGCGCACCAGCACCTGCGCATCCGCATGGCCCACGCGCTTGGGGCCCGTCGTGACGGCCATCACCCGCACCGCCCCCCGGTACATGGGCAGGTTGAAGGGGATGCTCAGCTTGCCGTTGGCCGGGACCGGCAACACGCCGCTCCACAGCGCCACGGGCTTCACCGGCTGCACGCGGCCACCCGCCCCACCCTCGTCACCACCAGTGGAGCGAGAGTTGCCTCCCGGAGGCACCAGCAGCGTCCAGCCGATCGTCTCGTACGTCTCCACGCCCAGGGCGCGCTTGGCGAACAGCTCCTTGATCGGATCCGGGCTCTTGAAGCGCGTGAGCGAGAGGATGCCCTCGTCCACCACCGCCACCGTGGCGAAGGTGGGGCCCTCCTGTGTGCCCAGCTCCAGGTTCACCGTGAGGGTGCTGTTGGAGCGCACCTCCTTGGGCACGTCCACCTTCACCGTCTGGGTGAAGTCCGTGGGCTCCAGCGTGACATTGCCCACACCGAAGGCGCGGTCCGGCATGAAGGCCTCCGCGGACTCCAGGTGCGGATCCTTCACCAGGAAGGCCGCCACGTAGACGTTGGGAGCGAAGTTCTTCGGAGTGAAGCTCCAGGACACCTCGCCCGGCTCCACCTGCTTCCACTCGGAGACGATCACCCGATCCGTCTCCGCCGTGAGCAGCACCCGGCCGCGGTACGGCACCTTGAACTTCACGGCGATGGGCTCGTTCACCTTGCCCAGCTTCGGCAGCTCCAGGGCGATCGAGGCCGGCTTCATCGGCCGCGGCGTCTGGTCCACGCGCGCCTCGCCATCACCGTACCAGTAGTAGCGACCATTGCCCTCCAGTTGCAGATCCGTCTGCGCGTTGCCGGAGCGCACACGGACGATGAAGCCCGCGGCGTCCTGCGCCGGCGTCACCTGGAACTGGAACTTCCCGCCCTCGACCTTCGCGGGGATGCGGCCCTCGCGCACGGGGCGCAGGTAGCGCTGGTAGCGCTCATAGCCCTCCTCCTCGTCGTAGTAGTAGCCGTACTCCTCCTCGAGCCGGAGCACCTCCACGTCCAGCGGCTTGAGCGCCTTGGCATCGGTGAGGAGCTTGCCGTCCCAATCCACCACCACGCCAGAGACGGTGAAGGGCTTGCCCCCGGTCACCTTCTCCACGGCGGCCTGGAGGCCCACGTAGTAGGCCTCGGGGTGCATGGGCACCACCACATCACCCACGGTGGAGCGGCCGCTGCCCGCCTCGAACACGCTGGCCTGTGCCACCAGCTTCGCCGGGCCCTTGAAGCCGCCTGCCGTCTCCTTCGCCGGGCACTCCACGAGCGCCTGGCCCTTGTCGTTCACCTCGCCCTTCACCTGGCCCAGCGTGACGGCCTTGGCCTCGGTGGCCTTCTGCCGCCACACGCCATAGGTGAAGTTGGCGTTCTCCTTCGGCTTGAACTCGGAGGGCTCCAGCCGGCAGTTCAGCTCCAGCGGGCTGCCCTCGGCCGAGCCGCCGAACAGGTACGCCGCCTCCACCTTCACCGGCACTACCGCGCCCTGCTGGTAGCCGGGCTTGTCCACCGACGCCGTCACCTTCATGCGCTCGGGGACGAACTCCTCCACCTGGAGGCCGTACGTGGACACCTCGCGATCCGCCACGCGCAGCGACACCCGGTAGCTGCCCGTGTCCTGGAAGGCCTCGAAAGGCAGATCCAGCGCCACCAGGCCCGCCTCGTTCGTCTTCAGCACCACCTTCTTGAACTCACGCTCGCGCGGATCCACCACGCGCAGCTCCACCGGCATGCCGGCAGGAGGCGCCTTGTCCTCCTGGTCGCGAAGAATGGCCGCCACGTGCGCGGTGTCTCCCGGCCGGTACACGCCGCGATCCGAGTAGATCGACGCGCGGTACGGAGCCTGGGCGCGGTACGGCTCGCCCTGCACGTCCGAGTTGGCGATCTCCGTCTTCAGCTCGCTGTACTTCAGGTAGGTCAGGTCATCGCCCTTGCGCGCGATGAGCGCGAACGGCGCCGCCGTGTCCACCGTCTGCGCGGGCACCTGGAGCTTGCATCCGTCCGCGCCGTTGGTGGTGCAGCGAGCCACCGCCTGGCCGCTCTTCTTCACCAGCGACACCTCCACGCCGGACAGCGGCTCGGTGGACTCCATGCCGAGCGCCCACACGAGCACCTCCTGCTCGCCATTGCCGGCGCCCGTGCCCCCGCGCTTGGCCACGAGGCTCAGGTCCGTGAGCAGGATGCGCGCGGCGGCGCGCGTATCGTCGCGCGCAACGGAGACTTCCATCACGCCCCGGGTGGTGGAAGGCACCATGCTGCCCACGTCCACATAGGTGGTGGACAGGGCATCCTCGGGATTCTTGAGGGGGATCTTCCGGGTGACGATCACGTTCGAGGTCCGCTCGTCCGCGGTCTCCTTCTCGTCGTCGCTCATCCAGAAAACGAGGTTCTCCGGCGGCACCTGGCGAATGGTGAGCTCCACCGTGTCCACGTTGAGGTGGTTGAGCGGCAGGTTGCGCCAGGCGCTGCGCGGCAGGTAGCGGCCCGTCGAGGTGAAGGACAGCTGCGGCTTGCGTGCGCTGATCGAATAGCGGTTCTGGAAGGGAGCCAGCAGCTGGCCACCGCCGACGGAGCGCGTGCCCGCATCGATCTTCAGCGTGTACGTGCCGCGCTTGTAGTCGCCGAAGATGCGGAAGCCGCGGCGCGACGGAGAGATGGAGAACTTCACCGCCGGGGTGAAGTGGATGACGTCGGCGGCCACCGCGTCATCCAGCACGCAGCCCAGGTTGGTGTGCTCGTAGTAGTAGGGATCCCACTCTCCCTGGGTGGGGCTGGGCGGAGCGTTCATCTCCACGTCTCGGCAGCTGACCTCCACGTAGAAGCCGGAGTTGCCCTCGGCGGCGGTGACGTTGGTGATGTCCAGGCGCTTGCCACCCTGCAGGGTGAAGGAGTCCTGAGCCACGGGTGCCGTTCCGCCCCCCTTGGGAGACGTCAGCCCCGCCTTCAGCGCCAGGCGCACGGTGGCGCCAGGGTGCAGCAACGGGCTGGTGAGCTGCGCGACGATGACGTGGCGCTGGCTCGCGTGCGTCGTCAGCTTCACGTCGCCGAGGGGCTTACCGTCCACCTGGAAGCTGGCGTACCGGCGCACCGCGCCCGCATCCACTGGACCGGAGAAGATGAGTTCCGCGGTGACCTGCCCCTTGACGGCGTCGACCTGCGCCGGAGCCATGCGGAGGAACGCCAGCGGCGGGGTGGTGAAGCTGTGGCTCCACGCGCCCTCGGACGGGGCTTTCACCACGCCAGCCACCGTGTCCACGGACTCGAGGGTGACGGTGTACGTCGTCCCGAGCTGAAACCCATTGCCCGGGGTGAACGAGAGCGCCGAGTTGTTGCCGAAGAACTCCAGGTTGCCGCCGATATCTGGCGAGAACCGGATGACGGTGCCCCGCTTCCCCTCGCCATCGGGGTACTGGACGGGACGAGAGAACTCGAAGACGACCTTCTCGGGAACGACGCCCTCGGGCCCCAGCTCCTTGATGACGGGAGCGAGGGACTCGGGCGTGATGGGAGACGCGCTCGCCGACGGGCCCTGCTCCGGGCTCGGAGTCGAACCTGACGTGGGAGCTCCCGAAGCGGGCGCCGGTGGCTGCGTCCCGCCCTTGTCTTCCTTGCATGCACCAAGCGCGGTGCCCACCAGGAGCGCCGCCACCAGCCACCGCGCACGGGCGGAGCGGAGCGGACTCGGTGACACGACTGACTGCGGACCCATGTTTCCTCCGAAGGACGGCATCAACTGTTCACGCGGCGTGCCGGGAGTACCGGCACCGCGACTCAGGGGAAGTGTGTTCGCGTGCCCACGGCCCGACGGCGCCCCCCGCGCGTCTCAGGGCCCACAGGGCGGCCTGGGAGCCACGGGGCTCTCCATCCACCACGAGGGCAGCGTTCGCTGGGCGACGCTAGGCGTCACGGTGGCAGCGGTCAACACTCCCCACTACCCCGGGAAAACACGAAATCTTCAATTTAAGTGGAATCTTCTATAAAACCGTGACATGTAGCAGATGCCTTCGTGGTGGTGGCAGCCGGCACTGCCCCCCTTCAACGAAGGCTCCCCCAACACGAGACGCGCGCGCTCTCACTTCTTTCGATCCTCCTGCTTCACGGGACGGGCGTCGCGCATCTCCACTGGAGAACGCATGCACTCCCTCTCACGTCACAAGCTCGTGCTGCTGCTAGCGCTAGTCCTGGGCTGCAGTTCCCGCACGGGAGATCCCGAACCCGCCCCAAGCGGGCAACAAGTAGGACCTCACACTTCGACCCGCCAACAGAAGCTTGCAAGCCCAACCACTGTCCCGGCCTGGAGTTCAGCCGGCTCGATGAGCACGGGACGAACCGCGCACACGCTGACAGCGCTGGGCTCGGGCAAGGCGCTCGTCACCGGCGGCACGTACCGGATTGGCAATCGGTACTACTACGAGAGCAGCGCGGAGCTGTTCGATCCGGCCACGCGGACCTGGAGCAGCACCGCTTCGATGTCGCTCGCGCGCTACAACCACAGCGCGACGCTGCTGACTTCAGGGAAGGTGCTCATCGCGGGTGGCTACACCGCTACCGGCAGCACCTCCTCGGCGGAGATCTATGATCCCGCCACCGGGACGTGGAGCGCCACGGGCGCCATGCACGCCGTGCACATCTTCCACACCGCGACCTTGCTGCCCTCCGGCAAGGTCCTCGTCGTCGGCGGGACGAGCACCAGTGCCAACAGCGCGGAGCTTTATGATCCCGCCACGGGCACCTGGAGCGCTACCGCGCCCCTGGCCACGCCCCGCTCTTCGCACAGCGCGACGCTGGCCTCGGGCAAGGTGCTGGTAACGGGCGGCTCGAGCCTCTCGGGCACCGTGCTCGCCACGTCCGAGCTGTACGATCCCACCACGGGCACCTGGAGCAGCACCGGCGCGCTGGCCACGGCCCGTACCAACCACGCCTCGGCGCTGCTCTCCTCCGGCAAGGTGCTGATCACCGGCGGTACCAGTGACCCGTCCACCCTGCTCAGCTCCGCGGAGCTGTACGATCCGGCCACCGGGAGCTTCTCGGCCACGGGGAGCATGTCCGTGGGCCGCGTGTCCTTCGCCGCGACGACGCTGGCCTCGGGCAAGGTGCTCGTCGCCGCCGGAGACTGGTTCCTCGCCAGCACGGAACTCTACGATCCGAGCACCGGCACCTGGAGCAAGGCGGGCAACCTGGGCTGGTACGGCGGCCGCGCGAAGCCCGCGGTGCTGCTGAACTCCGGTGAGGTGCTGGTGGCCGGCGGCGACAGCGGCCCCACCTTCAACTCGAGCTCG
The DNA here is from genome assembly GCF_020103695.1 of Hyalangium versicolor. Classification (GTDB taxonomy): domain Bacteria; phylum Myxococcota; class Myxococcia; order Myxococcales; family Myxococcaceae; genus Hyalangium; species Hyalangium versicolor. The sequence continues at coordinate 116,358 of NZ_JAHXBF010000028.1, read as the reverse complement.
GACGTGTATGGCCCCGTGGAGGTGAGCTGGACGGCCACGGGAGCCCTGGCCGCGGGCCGCGCCTACCCCACGACGACGGTGCTCAACTCCGGCAAGGTGCTCGTGGCGGGCGGTGGCTCTCTCTATGGCCTCGGCAGCATGAATCCCCTGAGCTCGGCCGAGCTGTACGACGCGGCGTCGGGCTCCTGGAGCGCCACCGGCGCCCTGGCGCAGGCGCGCATCCACCACACGGCGACCCTGCTGCCCTCGGGCAAGGTGCTCGTGGCCGGTGGCGACACCGGCAGCGGCTACACCCATGCCTCGGTAGAGCTGTACGATCCGGCCACAGGCACCTGGAGCTCCGCCCCCGCGCTGGCGACGGCACGCACCAACCACGCGGCGGTGCGACTGGGCACGGGCAAGGTGCTCGTCGTGGGCGGCACCGGGACCGGCGGAGCACTCGCCTCGACCGAGCTGTACGATCCGGCAAGTGGGACCTGGAGCGCCGGCGGCAACCTGAACACGCCTCGTGCGTTCGCGAAGCTCATCCTCCTGGCGTCGGGCGAGGTGCTGGCGGTGGGCGGCTCGGGCTCCAGTGGCCCACTCGCCTCGGCGGAGGTGTACAGCCCGACCGCCAACGCATGGAACCCGACCGGTCCGATGACGACAGCCCGCCTCTACCACGAGGCGACCCTGCTGCCCTCGGGCAAGGTGCTGGCGGCCGGCGGCTACAACTCCACCTACAACCCCGTGGCCTCGGCCGAGCTGTACGATCCCGCCACGGGCTCGTGGAGCACCACGGCATCCATGAGCCAGGCGCGCATGGAGTTCACGGCGACGCTGCTGCCTTCCGGCAAGGTGCTGGCGGCCGGTGGGAATGGCACGAGGGGTTCGCTCTCCTCCTCCGAGGCGTACGATCCGAGCACGGGAGCCTGGGCGTCCATGGGCCGAGCCATCCAGGGCCGGACCACGCACAGCGCCGTGCGGCTCACCTCGGGAAAGGTGCTGGTGGTGGCTGGGAGCAGCGGAGGCACCAACCTCGCCTCGGCGGAGCTGTTCACGGATGACTCGGAGGATCCTCCTCCTCCGGCCTGCGCGACCGAGGCGCCGACGCTCACGGTCAACGGCAGTGCGGTGATGGTCCTGGAGTGCCAGCCGGGCGTGATCTACAGCGATCCGGGAGCCACGGCGGTGGACGGGTGCGACAACCCGCTGACGGTGCACGCGTACAACACGGGCAATGACTCGTCCGGGCCCGGCCCGAACCTGCAGTACGAGGGCACCTACTACGTGTCCTACGCGGCGTGGAACGATGCCGGCACGGCGAACGCCATCCGGACGGTGACGGTCGCGGATACGACGGCGCCAACGCTGACGGTCCCCGGGCCGACGCACCTGGTGCACCAGTGCAACAGCCAATGGGTGGAGCCGGCCGTTCAGGCGTCGGACCTGTGCTACGGCGATCTGACGCCCTCCATCAAACGCACGGGCTCGGTGAATGGCTGGGCTGAGGGTACCTACACCGTGAAGTACGAAGTCACCGACTCGGCGGGCCACAGCGCCGTGCCTGTGACGCTCACGGTGGAAGTGGTCGACTGCCCCTGGTAGTTCCGAAGAAGAGGGAGCCCGCTGGAGTGCAGGAATCCAGCGGGCTCCGCCCCTAGAGTACGGCTCCATGGTGCTTCCCATCCGCTTCGTCCTGATGCGCCCGCGCAATGCGGAGAACCTCGGCGCCGCCGCGCGGGCCCTGAAGAACTGTGGGCTGTCCGAGTGGACCTGGGTGCGTCCGGAAGCGGAGGACCTGGGGCCCGCCCGGAAGCTGGCGGTCCATGCGGAGGACGTGCTGGACGGAGTGCGGCGAGCCGACACGCTGGACGAGGCGGTGGCTGACTGCGTGTGGGTGGTGGGAACGAGTTCGCGCAAGGTGGAGGGGAAGCGGCGGCTGTCTCCCCGGGCCGTGGGAGAGGAGTTGGTGGCTCGGGCCGCGCAAGGGCCGGTGGCGGTCGTCTTCGGAGACGAGCGCAGCGGGCTGACGAACGCGGAGGTGGAGCGCTGCCACGATCTGTCCGCGGTGCCGACGGATCCTTCGCAGCCCTCCATCAACCTGGCGCAGGCGGTGTTGCTGTATGCCTACGAGGTGCGGATGGCTTCGTTGGCGGCGGCCCCTCCCGCGCCTGCTCCGCTGCCGGTGGCAGCCTCGGATGAGGAGCTGGCGAGGGTGGAGGCGACGCTGGGGGAGACACTGAAGACCGGAGGGTTCCTCGTGGATGAGCACCCGGGGCGTACGGGGCTGAGGGACTTGTTTGCGCCTCTGCGAAGGTCTCGGCTCACGAGGAACGAGGCTCGCTTGTGGCTGGCGGCGCTCCATACGCTCCGCAAGCGGCTCATCTCGGACCGAAGCCAACCTCCCAGCTGAGAACCCCTCTCCTCCTCGAACACCCGGCAAGCGGGGAGACAGCTCGAAGCGGTTCGCTCTGGGGGACCTACCTTCCTGGGAAAGGTCACCCCATCTGGAGCCAACCATGAATCACATGCCTTACGAAGACACCGGGATGAGCGCCAGCCCCGATCAGGAGCCCCAGCGAGAAGCACCGTCGCACGAGGATCCAGGCCGTACACCTCATTCCGCCGAGGGCACCGAGAACGAAAGGGAGGTTCCCCTGGAGGAGCCCGGCAAGACGCCCGGCTCGGCCGAGGGCGAGGACCCCGACAACCTGCCTGAAGCACCCCGCTACTGACCAACAGAGGACTGGACCTCCCGAAACTCCCCCCTATGCTCCACCAGTCTTGCGAATCGGTGGTCCATGTTCTTCCTCGATACTCTGAGCGAGTACCTCCAAAGCCTCCGGAATCCGGGTACTCAGCCAGAGCCTCCACCGCCTCCCCTCATCGAACCGGCCGCCGCTCGCCTCCATCTCGTGCGATGCCTCGAGCGATTGGAGAAAGAAGCACAGGCGCGAAGTCCTGACTCGCTTGAGTGGCAGACGCGGCAAAACGAGTACCTGCTCGACTTCTGGCACCGGGACGACGCGGTCGCGCGCTTCGCACAGCGCCTGAGCGAGCTCCTCGGCCACAGCATCGCGAGAGACGCCTCGAAGGAGGAGGTCACCTCTTGGATAAAGACGGGCCTTGCTCGCCGGCTGGGACTCCCGGAAGGCCTGCCTACCCGTACCCTCACCCTGGAGTTGGACCGGCTGGCGGGCATCGCCGCGGATGACGTCTTCAATTCCGCCTACGTCACGCGCACGGAGGTTGCCGTCTATGCCCAGGCCATCCGGGCGACACGCAAGGCGGGGCTGTCCCACGAGCTCACGCCTCTTGGCCGCGTCTTCCTGGAACTGAGCGGCAGGGATACCATCCGATGGCTGCTCCACATCGAAGCTGCCCAGGCCACCGGGAACTCTGATCCTTGGCGGCTGAGCAGGAACATCGCCCACCTGCTCTTGAAGAATTGTCCCTGGACACTCACCTGGAACAGAAGTCCCAGCATCGTCTCCGAACCGTTTCTCTCGTGGGTCGCGCTCCATCGCCTCAAGGCGCTCGGCCTGCTCTCCATCCGAGATCAGTTCCTCAATCACGAGACGACGCTGGACCTCTCACAGGTGGGACACGAACTCCTCATGGAGATCGCCAACGAGGAGGAGTCGCCCATGTCGCTGCTGGCGAGCTCTCTCATCGACGATCTCACACGCTCCGCGATCGAACTGGCCAGCGGTTCCGGCAACCAGAATGTCGCCAGCGCCCATGCCAGCGCCGCTGCCGAAGCGACAGCGCGTCAGGCACGGCTCGTGGCTCACGAACTCCGCAACGTCCTGGTGCCGGTCAAGACGACCCTCAGCGCGCTCTATCGGGAAGTGCTGCTGGCACCACCTGGCGAGGCGATAGGACGCAGGAGAGAGAGCATCGACAAGGGGCTCGATGCCGCATTCCGGTTCATCGAACAACTGGTCAAGGTCTCTGCTTTGGGAGCAGTGCCAACCGAGCTCTTCGATCCCTCGTCGGCCATTCGGGATGCGGTGTCCTCCATCACCGAGGAGAGCGGACTGCCGATCGAAACCTCTCTTCCGAAGGATCTTCCTCCCGTCACGGGTCACCGGGCTCGCTTCGTGTTGGCCATCAGCAACCTGCTGCGCAACGCGGCACAGGCCGTGGCACCCGAGTCCCCCCAGATTCGCCTCCTGGCATCCTCTATCGAGAATGCGCGTGCGGTGCTCATCACCATCGATGACAATGGCCCAGGCGTCCCCGAGAACATGCGCCAGGCCATCTTCAACGAGGGCGTCTTCCTCCGCCCAGGAGGCAGCGGACTGGGACTTGCCCTGGTCCGAGAGGTGTTCGAAAAGGAGATGAAGGGGCTGGTGGGCTGTACCTCCTCCCCCCTTGGCGGTGCACGATTCGTGCTCCGTGTACCTACCACTGGCCTGGAGCGGCGATGACTCCGTCCGGAAGAATCCTCATCGTCGACGATGAGCCTGCTTTCCTCGACACCTACCTCCTCATCCTGGGGACAGAGGGCTATGCCGTCGAGGCCGCCCCGGACGCCTCCACTGCCCTTTCGAAGCTCGAGGAGCCGGGGTGGGATCTGGTACTGCTCGACAGGAAGCTCCAGGGCCACTATGGCCCCGACACCGGACTGGACCTCATTCGCGACATCCAAGCGCGAGCCCCCGGTGCCAAGGTCATCCTCGTCACGGGAGTCGCGGACTCGGAGTCCGTGGAGCGCGCGTTCTCGGCAGGAGCCTATGACTACCTGGAGAAGAACGCGTATCTGGAGGCCATTCTCAAGGCCAAGGTCCGCAACGCCATGGAAGCGGCTCGCGAGCGGCGCATGGCCGCGTTGGCCAACGGTAAGCGGGAAGAGACGCTTCGAGAACTCTGGAGCCAGGTGCGCACGGAGCGCGATCCGCACCGGAAGGGCAAGCACCTCGAGGATCTCGTCGCGCTCCTGTTCAAGTCGATCCCTGGCTTCGAGCGGACCCAGACCGATCGCAAGAGTCTCGACGAGCAGATCGATATCCTCATTCCCAATGAATCGGCGGACCCTTTCTGGCAGCAATCGCAGTCGCAGTACTTCCTGGGCGAGTGCAAGAACTGGTCGAAGCCAGTAGACCCCAAGGAACTCGACTCCTTCCGCCTGGACATCAAGCGCCGCTACGGCCGCTGCCGGCTGGGCTTCTTCGTCGCTCTGGGAGGGTTCACCCGAGGCTCCCTCTCCCGGTTGGCGGCAGCGCGTGAGGACGATGCCCTCATCGTCACCCTGGAAGCTCCCCAGGTGAATGAGCTCGTCGAAGCCCGAGACCGGAACGCGAAGCTGAAAGAGCTGCACTCCCGAGCCGTGATGGCCAGCACCCAGGACACTTGATCCCATGGCCCGCAAGTCCCATCCCCGTCAGCCCTCGCCCCCCCAGGACAAGCCCCCGAGCCGAAGCCGCTGGGAGGGCAAGGCGAAGCCTGACTGGCTGTCGCGAGCCCTCGCCCGCGCGGGCGTCCTTCCCCTCCCCGAAGCCGAGGAGGCCATCCGCGCCGGCCGCGTCAGCATCAACGGACGCGTGGTGAAGCAGCCGCTCGCCCCCGTGCCCGAAGGCGCCGTGCTCAAAGTAGACGGAATCGCGATCCAACGTGAGGCGGAGACACGGGTGCTGGCCTTCCACAAGCCCGCGGACCTGCTCACCTCCACCGTGAGCCAGCACCGCACGGGCACGGTCTACGAGGTGCTGCTGCCCCAACTCCCGAACGAGCTTGCCGGCTACACCTGGCACGCCATCGGCCGGCTAGACCGGGGCACCACGGGGCTGCTGCTCTTCACCAACGACGAGAAGCTCGTAGCCCACGCCACGTCTCCGGAGACGCACCTGCCCAAGCGCTACGTAGCCACGGTTCAGGGAACGGCCACCGAAGACAAGGTCGAGCCCCTGCGCAAAGGCGTAATGCTGGAGGACGGCCCGACCCGGCCCGCCAAGGTGAAGCTCCGAGACGAACACACCGTGGAAGTCACCGTCACCGAGGGCCGCCACCACCAGGTGAAGCGCATGCTCGGAGCCGTGGGGTTGCCCGTGCGTGCCCTGCACCGCGAGGCCGTGGGCGGCGTCGAGCTGGACGTCTCCGAGGGCACCTTCCGCCTGCTCACGCCCGAGGAGATCTCCCAAGGCCTGCGCTACAGCGGAAGACCCCAAGGTCCGACGAGCACCCCGCCCGAGGTCCACGAGGGCTGAGTACAGGACAGCAGCAACGAGAGGGCCTCCTGCCTCCTGGCCCGCTGGACTATGCATCGAATGTTTGCGAGTCCTTCGCCGCGCGGAGCAGACGATGCACGCCCACCGCCTCCTCCTGCTTCACCTCCTCACCTTGATCTGGGGCCTTCTCATGACGACACCCGCGTCAGCAGCCACTCCCGATCCACTCCTCACCGAGCTGAAGCGGCTCACCGCCTACGAAGCCAAGGAGCCGCCAGACGTGAAGGAGGTGCGCTCGGAGAAGCGCGGAGACATGACGGTCACCGAGCTGACCTACACGAGTCCGCTCGGAGGCCCAGTCCCGGCCCTGCTCGTGCGTCCCTCGGGCAAAGGCCCCTTCCCGGCCGTGCTCTTCCAGCACTGGGGCGAGGGCAGCAAGACCGAGTTCCTCGATGAGGCGCTCTCGCTGGCCCACGCGGGCGTGGTGAGCCTGATCATCGACGCCCCCTTCGTCCGTCCCGATCCCTGGCGCAAGCCGGTGGTGGGCCTCCAGATGGGAGACACCGGGCGACAGGCCGTGGTGGACCTGCGACGAGGCGTGGACGTCCTGACCCTCCGCCCGGAGGTCGACAGCAAGCGCCTGGCGTACGTGGGCCACAGCTTCGGAGCGACCCTCGGAGGCGCCCTGGCCGGCGCGGAGCCCCGGCTGAAGGCCTTCGTGCTGATGTCCGGCTACGGCGACGTCTCGGAGCTCCTGCGCAACGGCCCCGGGCCCGCCGAGGCTTTGCGCAAGAGCACGCCCCCCGACAAGTACGAGGCCTTCTTGAAGACCCTCGCCCCCTTCGACGGCATCGTGGGCATCCGCGCGGCCTCCGCGGCCTTCTTCTTCCAGTACCCGCGCTCGGATCAAGCCGTCCCCTTCGACCGGATGCAGAAGTACTTTGAGGCCGCGCCCCAGACGAAGCTCCTCAAGACCTACGAGGGAGGCCACGAGTTCAACGAGGCCGCGCGCCGGGATCGAGCCCAGTGGCTGCGCACCTGGCTCGGCTTCGGAGAGCTGCCCGGCCTGGGCCTCCCGATGATCGCCGAGTCCCCCATCTCATCTCCCGCCTGGAAGGCAGCCCAGGCCCCCGAGGTGGTCAAGCTCCGCCCGGTCCTCACCATGCCCGGCATGGAGGAGATCGAGGTCCGCAAGGACATCGTCTACAAGCGCGCGGGCCCCCAGGAGCTCAAGCTCGACATCTACATCCCGGACGTGGCGAAGCGGCGCACCGTACCCGTGGTGGTGCTGGCCCACGGCCTGGTTCCCCCAAACATGGTGCCCTTCCTCAAGGACACCACCTCCTTCATCGGCGAGGCGCGCTGGTTGGCGGCCCACGGCCTCATCGTCGCGGTGCCGGAGCTCGGCACTCCCATCCGAGGCCCCGAACCCGCCCAGTGGTTCACAGGCGTGCCCGACGTGGCGGCGAACTTCCAGGATGCCATCGCCTTCGTGCGCCGAGAGGCAGCCACCTACCGGATCGATCCCGAGAAGGTCGCCGTCATGGCCCTCTCCGGAGGCGGCCTCTGGGGACTGACGCCTGCACTCAATGATCCACCGCCCTACCTCAAGTGCGCCGTGGCCTGGTACCCCCTGCTGGGCACCCTGCCCCCCCTGCCCTCGGAGCTGAACCCGCTGGAGCTGCTGCGCAAGACACAGAAGCCCGTGCCCATGCTCCTGGTCCGCGCCGGCCGGGACATGCCCCAGCTCAACGCCGTGATCGATGCCTTCGTGAAGGAAGCTCGGAGCCATAATGCGCCGCTCACGCTGCTCGAACTGCCGGAGGCTCAGCACTCCTTCGAACTGCTCGACGACGTGGAGAGCAGCCGGGACGCCATGCGCCGCACGGCGGCCTTCCTCAACGAGCACCTCCGCCCTTGAGACCAACACTCTCCGTGCAAGCTCCTTCAAAGCCCGGAGCCAGTCGCGTAGTTTTCCCCCGCAGCGTGGAAGGGTGCTCCGGGAATGGCTGACTTCGATCTGGTGGTGATTGGCTCTGGCCCCGCGGGTGAGCAGGGCGCCGTACAGGCTGCGCGCCTGGGCAAGCGCGTGGCCGTGGTGGAACGCGAGCCCGTGCTCGGCGGCACCGCGGCCAACACCGGCACCCTGCCCTCCAAGACCCTGCGCGAGACGGCGCTCTACCTCTCCGGTTACCGAGCGCGCGGCCTCTATGGCGTGGAGACCACCCTGCGCCACCAGGCCACGGTGACCGACTTCCTCTATCGCGAGCGCCGGGTGAAGGAGACCGAGCGCCAGCGCATCTCCGTCAACCTCCAGAACAACAAGGTGGAGCTGCTCCAGGGCCTCGGCTCGCTCAAGGACGCGCACACCGTCGTGGTGCGCCGCGAGGACCAGCCCGATCGTCGGCTCACGACCGATTGCGTCCTCATCGCCACGGGCTCCTCACCCTATCGCCCCCCGATGTACCCCTTCGGCGATCCCCGGGTGCATGACTCGGACGAGATCCTCGAGCTGCCCGCGCTGCCCAAGGCCCTGGTCGTCGTGGGCGGCGGAGTCATCGGCTGCGAGTACGCCTGCATGTTCGCCGCGCTGGGCACGGCGGTGACGCTGGTGGATCTCAAGAAGGAGCTGCTGGGCTTCCTGGACGACGAGTTCTCCGAGCTGCTGCGCCAGCGCATGGAGCAGCTCGGCGTGCGGATGCGCTTCGGGTTCTCGGTGGAGTCCATCCACGTACCGGAGCAATCCTCCGAGTGCATCCGCCTCACGCTCTCCGGCGGCGAGGTGCTCGAGGTGGATCAGGTGCTGGTGGCCTCGGGCCGCTCGGCCAACACCGCGGGGCTCGGACTGGAGCCACTGGGCGTCAAGTTCGGCAAGCGCGGCCACATCGAGGTGGGCCCCACGTACCAGACGGCTGTGCCCCACATCTACGCGGTGGGGGACGTGATCGGCTTTCCGGCGCTGGCCTCCACTTCCATGGAGCAGGCGCGTCTGGCGGTGCTCCATGCCTTCGGACACCCGTTCAAGCTCGCACCGGTGCTGCCCTACGGCATCTACACCATCCCCGAGGTCTCCATGGCCGGCGAGACGGAGGAGGCCCTGCGCGAGAAGGGCGTCCCCTACGTGGCGGGCCGCGCTGCCTTCCTCACCAACCCTCGGGGCCAGATCATCGGAGAGACGCACGGCCTGCTGAAGCTGCTCTTCCACCGGGACAGCCTCCAACTGCTGGGCGTCCACGTGCTGGGCGAGCAGGCCGCGGAGCTGGTGCACGTGGGCCTCACCGCGCTGGTGGCCGGCGCTGGCGCTCAGCTCTTCGTGGAGACGTGCTTCAACTACCCGACACTCTCCGAGGCCTACAAGACCGCCACCTACGACGCGATCCAGCAGCTCACGGCCGGGTCGCGGTGAGTACCGAGCGGCTCACCGCGTGCCCTTGAGACTCCCCACCGTGAGCCCCGTCATCAGCGGCGCCACGCGGTTGATGCCATCCCCAGAGGAGCGCGCCAGCGTGGTGGCCGGAGCGGCCGTCGCGGCCTTCGCGGGAGGCGCACCCTTGCTGCCCGAGGCGCCTCGCAGCAGCTCCCGCACACGGTTCCACCGGACCTTCTCGTCGGAGACCAGGCGGGAGAGCTCGTCACGCGCGGCGGGATCCTCCAGCTCGCTCGCCGCCGCCGCTACTTTGTCGAGGAACGGCATCAGGTAGCCAAAGTCCCTGTCGAATGCGTCGGGGTTCGCCACGTGTACCTCCGCCAAGAGCCGGGCAGGCACCCTACCCCATCCTTGCGCAGGGAGGGGAATCTCCGCCGTGCCGAGTGTCCACCGCTGGGGGCCCTGGGTCGGGCCGCCGCCACCCGACCGAGGGAAAGGAGCCAGGAACATCCGGTGGTGGAATGCACCGCGGGTGAACATTCTCTCCGAGAGAAGCCCTGCCAGAGCGCACCATGCAGCTTGAAGCCAACAAGCGGAACGGGCCCGCGTCCACGCTCACGAGCGCGACGGAGCCCTCGGAACCTGGCGAGGAGCAGGACTTCGAGGACTCCCTGCTCCAGGCGGTCGCCGAGCCCCCCTCGCCCCTGCGCCTGCCTGCCCCGGGGACACGCCTGGGGGGCCCCAGCGGAGATCGCTTCGAGATCCTCGAGAAGCTGGGGGGCGGAGCCATGGGCTGCGTCTTCCGAGCGTGGGACGAGGCGCTGCAGCGCACGGTGGCCCTGAAGTTCCTCATGCCTCGGGGCAAGCTGCCGGGCGGATTGGTGAGCTCGCTGCTCCAGCAGGAGGCCCGAGCCGCGGCCCATCTCGACCACGAGCACATCGTCCGCATCTTCGATGTCGCGGAGTGGGACACGCCTTCCTGGGCGCCCCGCGTCCCCTTCCTGGTGATGGAGTACCTGGAGGGCGAGCCCCTGGCCGTGCTGCTGCGGCGCGGGCGGCTGAACGTGCGCCGGGCGCTGGAGCTGCTGGAGGGCATCACCGCGGGGCTGGCCCACGCCCACGCGAGGCACGTCATCCACCGCGACCTCAAGCCTCGCAACATCTTCCTCACGAATGAGGGCCGGGTGAAGTTGCTCGACTTCGGCCTGGCCCACGTCATCCCAACGCCCACGGCCTCGACGCTCCCCCACCTGCCCATGGCGGGCTCACCTCCTTATATGGCTCCGGAGCAGTGGCGAGGCGCGCCGCAGGATGCTCGAACGGATGTCTGGGCCATCGGCGTGCTGCTGCACGAGATGCTCACCGGCGAGCCCCTCTATCGAGCCGAGTCGGCGGAGGAGGTCCGCGAGAAGGTGGTGGCTCCGGAGCCGGTGCCCTGGGTGATCGAGCGCCTCCCGGACCTGCCCGAGGGAGTAGCAGCACTGCTGGCCAAGGCCTTGGCCAAGGCACCCGAGGCACGTTTCCCCACGGCGGTAGAGCTGCACCAGCAGGTGTGCCAACTCCTGGAGCAACTCGGCCCCGCGTCTTCGAAACCAGCGACTGCGCCTCAACGCCGACAGGTCTCCCTGGTGGCCTGCCAGTTGGGAAGCGCTGGCGGCGACCTGGATGAACTGGAAGCCGAGGACGCGGGCGAGCTCCAGGCCGCCTTCCACCGCCTCTTCTCCGAGATTCTCCTCACGCATGGGGGCTCCGTGGCCTCGTGCCTGGGCAACCAGGGGCTCGCGTGCTTCGGCTATCCGCGAGCGCATGAAGATGATTCGGAGCAGGCAGTGCACACCGCGCTGAGCCTGGCCGAGACGCTGCCCGGGGCCCTTCACAAGGCCCTGCCCCACCTGCCGCGCTCGCGGTTCGAGGTGCGGGTGGGCGTGCACTCGGGCGCGGTGGTGGTGGATCGAGCCTTCTCCGATTCACAGCCCGGTGGGGTCCTCACGATCCAGGGGGAGGCGCCCTCGATGGCCGCGGAGTTGGCCCGGCAGGCGGATGCCGGCGCGGTGCTGCTCAGCGACACGACGTGGACACTGGTGCGCGGCGCCTTCAAAGCGGAGGCCCTGCCTCTCCCCACCCACTCTGGCACGGCGAACGAATCTCACGGAGTCGTCCACCGCCTGCTGGGTCCTCTTCAGGTCCCGCTGCGGTTCGCGCGGGTGCTGCATGCCGGTGGGCTCTCGCCCCTCGTGGGCCGGGAGCAGGAGTTGCGAGCGCTCACCGAGCGTTGGGAGCAGGCCATGCGCGGCGAGGGCGGCTGCGTGCTGCTGCTCGGCGAAGCGGGCCTGGGCAAGTCCCGCCTCATCCAGGAGCTGTGCGGGAGGGTGCCAACGGAGGTAGCAGCGGTGGCCAGAAGCCAGTGCTGGCCTCAACTGCGCAACAGCGCCTTCCACCCCATCATCGAGTTGCTGCGCACCCTGCTTCACCTGGGCCCGCAGCCCCACGAGGCCTCGCTGCGAGAGCAGCTGGGCGCGCTCGGCCTGGAGCCCGAAGCCGCGGGGCTGCTCGCACAACTGCTCTGTCCCTCCACCTCCACGCTCCTGCTGCTCCCACGGCTGGAGCCCGCGCAGCAGCAGGCCTGGCGCGCGAAGCTCGGCGCGGCGCTGATCTCCCTGGCACAGAAGGTCTCGGGCGGGTGCCCCATCCTCGCCATCCTGGAGGATGTGCACTGGGCCGATCCCTCCACGGTGGCGCTGCTGGGCATGCTGACCCAGCGGCTCGAGGGCAAGCGGCTGCTCCTGGTGCTGAGCGCACGCCCCGAGTTCCAGCCACCCTGGCCTCAGCCCGCCTCCCTGGAGCGGCTCGTGCTCGGGAGGCTGTCGCCGGAAATGTCCGCCACCCTGGTGAAGGAGGTCGCCCGGGGCCAGCCTCTGTCGACCGAGGCCGTGGAAGCCCTTGTGGCCAGGACGGATGGCGTGCCCCTTTTCATGGAGGAGATGGTGCGAAGGGTGATCGCGCTCGCCCCCCGCTCGGGCGCGCCGGTGGAGAAGCCCCCCATCCCCATCACCCTGCACGAGCTGCTGCTGGCTCGCCTGGACGCTCTGCCTTCGCGACAGCGAGCACTGGCGCAGCGCTGCGCCGTGGTGGGGCGTGACTTCAGCACCACCCTCCTCTCCTATCTGTGGGACCAGGAAGAGGGCTCGCTGGAAACGGAGCTGGCAGGGCTGCTCGCGTCCGGGCTGCTCCAGCAACAAGAGGAAGCCACGGGGTACCAGTTCCGGCACGTGCTCTTCCAGGAGGCGGCCTACCTGTCCCTCACGCGAAGCTTGCGGAGGCAGTACCACGCCCGCACCGCCCAGGCGCTGGCGGAGCATTTCCCCGAGGTCGCCGAGGAGCGTCCGGAGGTGCTCGCCCACCACCACACCCAGGCTGGGGCCCCCAGCCCCGCCATCCGCTGGTGGGTCCGAGCCGGCGAGCTGGCCGAGCGGCGCTCCGCGGACCCAGAGGCGGTGGGCCACTTCACCCAGGCGCTGAAGCTGCTGCGCGAGCTGCCGGATGAGGCGGAACGCAACCGGCACGAGTTGCTGATCCAGCTGATGCTGGGGCTCTCACGCATGAGGACGCAGGGCTTCCGTGCTCCCGAAGTCGAGCGGGCCTATGCGCGCGCCGAGGAGCTCTTGCTCACAGGCCAGGAGGGGACGTTCCGGCTGGGGCTGCTCACCTGGGGAATCTCCTCCTATTACTTCGGGCGGGCCGAGTTCGATCGGATGCTTCGGCTGGCCGAGGCCATGGTCTCCCGGGGCCGGAGCACGAGGGACCCGGCGATCCTCGTCGAGGGCCACCGGATGATGGCGACGGCGCTGCTCATGCGCGGAGAGCTGGTGGCCGCCTCGGAGCAGATCCAGCGGGCGGTGGCCTTCTCGCGCTTCCGGCCGGACCAGCACCCGGCCCTGCTGCTGGAGTACGGAATCGATCCCGCAGTGGCGGCGCTGGTCATCGGCTCGGGGATCCACGCGCTCCTGGGCCGGCTCTCCGAGGCCCGGCGGCAGACCCGAGAGGCCCTGCGCCTGGGGCGGAGGCTCGGCGATCCAAGAACGACCGCCTTCGCCCTCACGTACACGGCGCTGCACTGCGTGCACATCCGAGATCCTGAGTGCGCCCTGAAGCGGGCGGACGAGGCCATCACGCTCTGCCGAGAGCACCACTTCGACGCCTGGTTGCTGGTGTCACTGTTCACCAGGGGTTGGGCACTCGCCGAGTTGGGGCTGACGCGCGAAGGCGAGGACCTCATGCGGCAGGCCATCGGGCACTGGAAGAAAGCGGGCTGGTGGGCCCATCTGCCCGGGGCCGTGGCTCGCCTCGCCGAACTGCATCTGCGACAAGGACAAAGCGAGGAAGGGTTCCTGGCGCTGCGCGAGGCCCAGGAGTGGACGCGCAAAACGGGCGTGCACATGGAGGACTCGATCCACGCTCGGCTGCATGGAGAACTGCTGCGCCAGATCGGCCAGGAAGACCAGGCCCGGAGCCAGCTCCTGCGAGCGCTCATCATCGCCCGGCGGCAGCACCACCGGCTCGCCGAGCTACGCGCGGCCAGCAGCCTGGCCCGGCAGCTCCGGGACCAGGATCAGCGGCAGCGAGCGTGGCGCCTGCTGGAGCGGCGCTGCAACGGGTTCACCCCGCACCGAGAGCCCACGGACCTGCGGGAGGCGCGCGCGCTGCTGTCCGAGCTCGCACTCACGCATGCGCCTGGAGCACCTGTCGCGCCGCCAGGGAGCTGAGCGCGAGGATGGTCCACTGCGGGTTGACGGTGAGGCTGGTGGGGAACACCGAGGCGTCCGCCACGTACACGTTGTCGAACCCGACGACGCGGAAGGACTCGTCCACGACCCGCTCCGAAGCGTGAAGCGAGTGCGCTCCGGCCATGAGGTTTCCGCCCTGGGGATGCGCCGTGTTGACGAGCAGATCTTCCAGGCGAAGGGGGCGCTGGGAGAGCCGCTGCTCGAACTCGCGGATGACGGCAGGTTCCGGCTCCAGCTCCACGCCGGGACGGGTGGGCAGGATGACGCGTCGGGCCCCAGCCCCCCGGGCCAGCTCCAGCAGCGTCACCAGGGCAAAGCGCAGGTGGGCCTGATCCTCGGGGCCGAGCTGCCAGGAGAAGGCGCGGCCGTTCAGGAGATCGCCACGGGATTCGATGCGGCCATTGGGCTCGGAGCCCACCAGTGCGCCGATGTTGAGCAGGTGCCTATAGCGCTCCATCACCGAGCGGTGGCGGTCGAAGTAGAAGGGCAGCGTGAGGGCAAAGGCACCGGGAGGATTGAAGTAGGTCTCGAAGATGGCGCGGCCCTGGGGGTCCACGCTCCCGAGGGTGATCTGGTCCCCATCGAAGGCGTCCACCACCGCGGGCAGTTCGAGCGTCGCGGGCAGGGCGAAGTTGCAGCTCATCTGCTGGCCGACCCTGCCGTCCACGCCACTGCGCATGAGCAGGTGGCTGCTGGCGATCACCCCGCCCGCGATGACGATCCCCTTGCGTACCTGGATGCGGTGCAGTGCCCCACCGACGGAGCGCACCAGTACCGAGTCCGCGCGCCGTCCAGAGGCACTGAAGCTGACAGCGTCACTGAGCGGGATGAAGTCCACTCCGCGCGCCTCGGCCCAGGGGATGTACGTCTCCAGCATGGAGCGCTTGCAGAGATACTTGTTGCCCAGGTTCCACAGCCCGTCTCCCAGGGCTCGAGGCGCGTTGACCTCCACCACCCGCGCGGGTTCGAGCACACCAGCTCCGTGCTCCGTGTTGAGGGTCTCCACCGCCCGTTCGAAGGCGGCTCGAACGACCCCGTTGATACCGTCGGGAGACAACGTGCCAATCTCCAGCTCCCGGGCGACGCGATCGTACTCGCCGGCCAGCGAGCTCAGATCCAATCCATACTCCTGCTGCCAGCGCTCCTGCACACGAGCGGGCATCCGGTAGCAGACGGCGTTGTTGATGACGCTGGTGCCGCCGACGCACTCTCCCTGGAGGATGATCATGTCCGCGCGTTTGGTCTGCTGGATGCCGCCTTCCTTGTAGAGCCGGGCCACCATCTCCAGCTCGTACTCGGTGAAATCCTGAAGGGGTGAGTAGCGCGCGCCTCGCTCGATCACGGCGATGGAGGCGCCCGTCTCGGCGCTGGCCAGACGGTAGGCCATCATCGCCCCACCCGGCCCCGAGCCCACGACGAGGTAGTCCACCGCGTCGGGCAGGAGCGCACGCCCCTCCAGGGGAGTCGCCACGCGCGGAGCAAGGTCCCTGCGCTCTCGGCTGCCAGGAGGGCGCCAGTTGGCGGGGTCACTCTCGCTCCGAGGCAGCGGCGCCACCTCCGAGGGCGGTGGAGCCGAGGGCAGCTCCTCGCTCTGCAGCCGAGCCCTCGCTCCCGGGGGCACATAGCCAATGCGCGCGTGCTGGGTGCGGCCCGCATAGGCGGCAAAGAGCACCAGCGACTGGGCGGCCACGGAGAGCTGGAAGGCCATGTCCGCCATCTCGGGAACGAATGAACGATGCCGTTCCTCCTCGGGCCGCAGGAGGTACTTGCGCAGGAAGAACTTCCGCTCCTCGGGAGACATCACCGAGAAACCGGGGCGCAGCCCAAACAGTGGAGGAAGCACCACCTCCATGACCCAGAAGGGGAAATTGATCAGGCCCCGCTTGCGCCCACGGATCTCCGCGGCGTACCGATCCACGGCCTGCAACACATCCGAGCGCTCGCCCTCGGGAAGCAGCGCATCGTGGATGCCAGCGATGGCCTGAGCCCCGGGAGCATGAAACGAGGTGATGGTGTACTCCACGTTGAAGTAGAGGCTGCGCAAGGCCGCGAGCACGGCTACCACCACCGCGAACTCCAGTGAGTGGGCCAGCAGGTAGCCCGGAATGGGAATGGCCGCACCACCAGACCGGGCCACCGAGGCGCTGCCGACGCCCAACATCACGAGCCCCACGAAGCTGGCCAGCCCGAGCGAGAGGAAGAGCGTCCGTGAGAGCCCATCGCGCACGCGCTGGGAGCGCGCCATCAGCACACTGACCAGGGCGACGGTGACATAGAGGGTAAGGGAGTTGCCCAGCCCCGGGTCTGGAGACTCGAAGAGGGCATCCCAACCCACCGCGGGCAGACGACCCAAGCGCCCGATGAGCGAGACCACGACGACGACACACGCATAGCCAGCGATCGCGAACAGCACGTACCGCCAGATCTGAGTGGGCAGAGAGAAGGACGCCGGCAGCTTCTCCGCCAGTCGAGAGACAGACTCCTTCCGGGAGCGCGCCATCACCCAGAGGAAGAGGATCAGCATGCCGCCATCCACTCCCGCTGAGACGAGCAGGAAGTCCCGGTAGGGCGTGGTCGCGGGAGTGAGCTGGTGAAAGGCCAGAGAGCTGGCCACGGAAGCGGCGTGCCCGACGAACAGGGCAAGCGCGCACGTCCAGCGAAGCCCTCGGTTGTAGGCGCCAACGAAGGCAAGACTCGCCATGAGACTGATCTTCGCCACAGTGTTGGTGGCGAGGTACGCATTCTCATAGGTCATGTCGAAGAGCATGCGCACCTGGGCGGGCCAGGACGCGGACCCGAGCCCTCCGAGCAGCAGCAGCCCCAGGTAGCCGAGATAGGCCAGCCCCAACAGGCGAAGGATCCAGAAGCCGCTGTCGCGAGGAGGCCGAGCCACCCTCTCCTCGGTCCACTCCGGGGGGAACATCGCCGCGTTGGGGACCGCCGCGGCGCGAGGCGCCAGCACCTGGGCCACGAGCCGGCTGAGCCAAAGACAAACGGGGCCAACGAGCACCGCGTCCACGGACAACGTGATGAGGAAGCGCAAGGCCGCAGGTTCGATCTGGAGGATGAACGTCCCCGGCGTGTAATCCCAGAGAGCAGGCAACCCGCGGGCCCGATAGTGGTGCTCGAGATACAGATCGAGCACGTACAGCGGAACCAGGACGATGGCGTAGTGGACCAGCGAGCTCGACTTGCGGAAGGCCACCACGAGCGGCGCGGCGATCAGGCTGAAGATCGCCACCTCGGCGACACAGAGCCAGGGACTGGGAAACCGCACCACATCGAAGACGCGGGTGATGAGCAGCACCAGCGCCACCGTCACCATTGCCGTCACGCCCATGGCGAGCGGATAGCGCACACGGGCGGACAGCCGATCGAGCGGATCAACCCCCACCTGACCTCGGATGCTGAGAAAGGGAGACAAGGGCCCCTCCTTCGAAGAAAGGACCCCAGCAGGAAGCCTGCGCCTCTCCGCCTACCGTGGCCCGTACCGTGCTTGGAGGCAGAGTCCACTCCCACGAAATGTGACGCGACCCAGCCTGCCAGGGAGTCCTTCTCCGCCTGCCTGGACAGCCACGGCTCTGTGGTTCCTGAGCCCACGTGCGCCGCCAGGGTCTGCTGAGACCCGTAGAAAAACCCTCAGTGAGACACCGATTGACAGCTCTATCCGATTTCGCGAGGCTTGATACAAATCAAATAGTGTCATCCCCGTTCATCCCCCACGGAGGCATATGCAACGCCCTGGTCTTCACATCCTGGCCCTCTCTCTCGCCCTTGGAACCGCCGAAGCAGGCCCGGCCCAAGCCCCCGCCCTGGCCAAGAGCGTCACCACCGACAACCTGACTGTGTATTCAGGCACGCGGGCCACCTCTCCAGAGCAGGCTTTGCGCGACAACGCAGAGCGCTTCGGCCTGCCCGCCGGCCTCGAGAATCTGGTCCTGGTTCAGGTGAAGGAATCCCTTCTCGGCAAGCACTATCACTACCAGCAGATGCTGCTGGATCTGCCCGTTGACGGCGCGGAGATCGTTGTCTCGATCGGCAAGGACGGCCAGCTCCTGCAGATCTACAACTCGAGCCGGCATGTCAGCGCGGACATGGAGGAGGATGCGGTCAACCAACTGCATCTGAAGGCGCAGCTCTCCAGCGAGTCCGCCCTCGATCGCGCCTGGGCCAACATGCGGGTCCAGAATCCCCTGGTCGACCTGCCCAAGAGCGAGCAGGTCTGGATCCCCGGCAAGGACGGCTTCCAGCTCTCGTACAAGGTGTCCATCGCGGCGCAGATGCCTACCGGCGGCTTCGTGCAATACATCAACGCCCAGGATGGCAGCCTGATCGACTCCTACTCCACGTCCATGCCGCGCAACGGCAAGTTCGAGGAGCGCACCCTCGCCGAGCGCCAGCGGACACTCGGCTCGCCCCTGAATCGCAAGGCCGAGACGGCTGCGATCGAGCGGCAAAAGCGTCTGGCCAAGTCGGTGGCTTCGCCCACTCCGACCTTCGTCAACGGCTCCGGTTTCGTGTTCGATCCGGATCCGCGCACCACGCTGAACAACGACAGCTTGACGGACTCCTCGGCCGCGTCCGCCTTCGATGCGGCCTATTTCAACAAGCCGCTGCGCGACATCACGCTCAGTGGCGGCGTGTATTCGCTCGCCGGCGCATACGTCAACATCACGGACATCGAGTCGCCGAACACCGCGCCTTCCACCACCACCAACGGCGCCTGGACCGCCAAGCGTGGCAGTGATGCGTTCGACGACACCAACACCTACTTCCAGCTCGACCAGAACCAGCGCTACATCCAGTCGCTCGGGTTCACCAACATCATCAACCGCCCGCTCGATGTCGACACCAACGGCGTTGATGGTGACGACAACTCGCACTACAGCTACGGCGGCACCACGGACTACCTGGCCTTCGGTCATGGCTGCGTCAACGACAGCGAAGACGCCGACGTGATCCTCCACGAGTACGGCCATGGCATCCAGCACAACATCAACTCGAGCTGGTCCGGTGGTGATACCGGCGCCATGGGCGAGGGCTTTGGCGACTACTGGGCGGGTTCGTATTCCTACAGCACGCCGAATGGCCCCACGTACCACCCCGAGTGGGTGTTCAGCTGGGACGGTCATAGCGACTGCTGGAGCGGCCGGGCGCTGAACCGCACCGATGCCAAGTACAACAGCTCCAAGACCTATGGTGCGCACCAGTCGATCACCGAGGGCGGCGTCACCTTCCAGTCCGACGAGCTGTGGTCCGCGCCCCTGTTCCAGGCGCTGACCAGCCTGATGGCGAGTGGCAAGTCCCGCGCGAACGTCGACAAGATCATCCTCCAGGCGCACTTCGGCCTGGGCTCGGGCGTGAAGATGCCGGCGATGGCAACGGCCATCGTCAACGCCGCGCACACTCTGTTCCCGAACGATACGACCTACGAGAACACCTTCAGGACGAAGTTCCAGGCGCAAAACATCCTCACCTCGGTCATCACGGGCCCGACCATCAACGAGACCGAATCCAACAACACCCAGGCCACGGCCAACGTGATCTCCACCAGCGGCACCACCGTCAACGCCGCGATGGCCACGAGCAGCGATGTCGACTTCTTCAAGGTCACCCTGGCGGCGGGCAAGACCCTGACCGCGACGATGACGCCCAACTCGACCTCTGACTACGATCTGTACCTGATCAGCAGCACGGGCACCCAGTTGGCCCAGAGCATCAAGGGTACCGGCCAGGCGGACGTGGTCTCCCGGAGCAACACCGGCACGACGTCGGTCGACCTCTATGTCAAGGTGATCTACTACACCGGCGGCACCGGCTCGACCAACGGCAAGTACTCGCTGGTGACTGCCTGGTAATGGGCTGATCGTTGTAGCTTGAATTGAGAAGAGGCCCACCTGGAAACAGGTGGGCCTTTTTTCGTGGGGCTTCCGCGATCATCGCTTTCAGGTCAGCGAGACAGAAGGGACGAGGGAGTGGACACCGGCAGGGAGCGGTACTCCGATGCGTTCACGGCCACGAACGAAGCACTGATGGGAGCAGGATCCGGCTCACGGCTCACGGCCACGAGCCCAGGCTCCGGTGGACCATAGGGCCCATCCCATCAGCACGGGCTGGAAGAACAGCCGGACGAATCGCTTGGTATCCGTATCGAGGCCGAACGCGGAGATGCGCTTCGCGTACTGGTGCAGGTTGCCGGGAAAGACCAGCAGGTAGAAGGCGGCCAGTCCCAGGCCCATGAGCCCCTTGCGCCGACGAGTGAAGAGCAAGGACAGCCCGAGCCCTATCTCGACCACCCCCGACAGCAGGACCACGGTGTCCTTGTCCATGGGCACCCAGTCGGGCACCTGCGCCTGAAAAGGCGCCCGCGCGAAGGTGAGGTGCCCCGTGCCGGCCCCCACCATCATCGTGCCCAGCAGCTCACGGCCCGCGTTCTGCAAAGGTGTTGTTCGAGTTTCGTGCAGCATTCCGCCCCTCCTCTCAATCCTCCTCCCCTCAACAGGACTCCCCAGCGGGCCTGTTCCACGGCAGGGCTCGCGCACGCCCTGCATCCACCGGCGATTTGCCAACAGCCGCTTGAGACGGACGCCTGGCAGGTGTGGTTGCGAGCGGCGTCCCCAGGCATTGCACGCCGCGGCGTTTGGTTCAGCGGCGCAGCTCGAAGTAGAGCGTGCGCAGGTCCTCGGCCTCCTGACGCACGTGAGCGTCGAGCGCCGTGCGGGCCTCGGACGACAGGGCTCGGAGGCTGTCCCCCGCGTCCGTCTCGAGCTGCTCCAGGATGTCCTCCACCAGCAACTCCAGCAGGGCCTGGGCTTGAGGGCTCTCGAGGCTCGGTGGCGGACCCAGCTTGGACACCGCGCTCGCCAGCCGCGCCTCGTTCGCATACGCCGTCGCCATGCCGCGCAGGTCATCGAGGGAGAGCCACGCGCCGCGCTGCGGTGCCGGCTTCCACTTCGTCGCGCCGTGGAAGCGCTCGTCCTCCGCGAACTCGGCGATCTTGTGCTTGAGCACCGGCCGCACCTTCCCCTTCGCCGTGGGCACCCACAGGTCCTTCTGGGGCTTGAGAACGATGCCCTCCGCCAGGTTGCCTCGCAGCGGCGGCAGCCCGAACCAGCCCGGCACGTGGCTCTCGAACCCTGTCGGGTACTCCAGCGCATCCTCATAGCTGCCGATGAACAGCGGCTTCGCGGCGAGCACGCCCTCCGCCTCGCACAACTTCAGCAGCACGTCGTAGTCCAGGTAGTGCCGCTCCCCTCGCGCATCCTCGCGCGCGAGATCGAACGCGCAGAACTCGATGCGCGGCGAGTAGTACACCCCCGTCTGCACCGCCTGCACTCCCGGCACCGGCGGCACCTCCGGGTGCGGATAGGCCCCGCCGAACAGCTCTCCATAGAGGGCCACGCGCATCGCGTCCGGGTACCGCGACCGCACTTCCTGATGCAGCCGGAGCACCGCCGGGACGAGCCGGGGCAGCAACGCGGTGTGCCCGAAGAAGTCCTCGCCCTCTGCCAGCAGCGCCTTGCGCCGGGCGCAACGCACCGTCTGCCCGTCACTCAGCAGCGCGAAATTGGCACCATGGATCTTCTCGGTCACCACCCATGGGCTCTTCTTCAGCGCCCGGTATCCCGTGTCATCCAGCCCCCACTGCTCCGGGCGCTCGACGATCTTCTCGTAGCTCGTGTGCTGCGGCTCCGCCTCATTCATGTGAAAGCTCCTCGCGCCGCCCTTGACGCCTCACTGGTAGGATCCCAGACGCACAATTCGTGGCCAGGGCGAGGCTCGCGGGCAGCGTCACCGCCTGGCGCTCATGCGACGCCGAGGCCTGCCCCGCCCCGGCACCGAGGGCCAAGACGCGGGACAAAACAAATCGCCCGAGATGCTTTCCAGGCGAGCCGTGGCACGGCTGGAAATCTCGGGCTTTGAGAGCACACAGAGCCCCGAGTGTCCCGCATTTGGGACAACAACTTTCCCCAACCATGCGTGGAGAATTGTTTTGTCCCGAGGCTTGTCCACCGGAGCTGACCATGCGCGCCGAATCGTCGAACGAGGCCACCCGTAGCGAATCCACGACCAAGTCCGAGAGCAAGTCGGAGAAGGACAACCAGCGGGCGGAGAAAGCGAACGACGAGGCGAAGAAGGCCGCACAGGAAGCAAAGAAGGCCGCGGAGGAGGCAAAGAGGGCCGCCGACGAGGCCAACCGTGCCACCACCGAGGCAGCGCGCCGCAGCGCCACCCAGCGCGCCGAGCAGGCTGCCCGCAACGCCGCAGCCGCGAGCGCCAAGGCCCAGGCTGCCGCACAGACCGCGGAGCAGGCGGCCAAGGCCGCCCACCAGAGCGCCGGCTCGAACCCGGTGGATGCACGTGCGGCTCAGGCTGCCGACAAGGCGGCGGGCGCGGCGCGATCGGCGGCCCAGGCGGCCTCCCTGGCCTCGACTGACTCCGTGAAGACGCTCAACACGCTGCGCACGCCGGGCAAGGCGGACAGCTTCGCGGCCTCCAGCAGCGCCTCCGCCTCCAGTCCTGCCAGCAGCGCAGCGACGGCGGGAGTGCGAATGCCCCCGCTGCCCCCTGCCGCTCAGGCCACCGTCGATCAGGCCCGGCAAGCCCAGGCCACCGCACAGGCCGCCGCGGCCGCCAGCACCCGGGCTGAGTTGAATGTGCAGCAAGCGCAGACCGCGCTGCTCCAGGCACAGCGCGCGGCAACGCTTGCCCGGAACGATCTGGAAAAGGGCCCCCAGGGCCCCGATCGCGGGGGCTACCAGGCCAGGATGTTGAAGGATGCGGCCGACAGCGCGATGCGGAATCTGGCCGTGGCCCGGCAGACACTCGCCACCGCACAGGCCGAAGCCGCCACCGCCGCCACGAAGGCGCGCGAGGCCGCGGGTACCGCCAGCATGGCCGCGCTGAAGGTCGATCAGCTCGCCCTCCAGCAGCCGGCCGCCTTCGCCGCGCTGAACTCCCTGTCCACGGACACCCGCAGGGCCGCGACGATGGCCACCAATGGTGCCGCCCGCGCGGACGCCGCCTCCAAGCCTCAGCCCACGGCGACCGTGTCCTACGACTTGCGGTTCGAGCGGCAGGACAACGGAGGCCAGCACGACATCGTCTTCGACGGCGCGCTGATCGGCGGAGGCGGCAACGTGTACCCACCCGGAACGGACGCCAGCCAGATCCCCGGAGTGCTCCCCAACAACGGCACGGCTCCCACTGGAGAGCGCATCTATTACGTCAACGGCATCCAGAACACCGCGTCCTTCCAGTCACAGTCCATCCAGAACATCGCCAACACCACGGGCGCGGAGGTGGTGGGCATCCACAACTCCACCGAGGGCGGGGCCCTGGATCTTCAGCAGTGCCTGCTGGACAAGCTGCCCAGCTTCCCGTTGACGAACGCGGCCACGCGGGCCATGGCGCTGCAGATCGTCAAGGATCTGCAGGCGGGCAGGCCGGTGCACCTCATGGCGCACAGCCAGGGAGGGCTGGTGACCAGCGGCGCGCTCAAGCTGGCCAAGGAGTACTTGGAGACGGTCAAGCCAGGCACCAAGGCCCAGGCGGACGCGCTGCTCAAGAGCATCAAGGTGGAGACGTTCGGCTCGGCGGCGGCCAGCTGGCCGTATGGCCCGCAGTACACGCACTACATCAACGAGAGTGACACCGTGCCCATGATCGCGGGCCTGGGCCGCCAGATGGACCCTCAGCGCCAGGAGAATGCGGGCGGAGACCGGGCGACGATCCACATCATCCGGGACGATCCTCGCACGCCCAACCCGCTGCTCTGGAGCCCCGAGACCAATCTCGGCAATGGGGTCTCGGCGCACGACTTCAATGACGGCTACCTGTCCCACCGCCAGCCCTGGGACGCGGGTCACGCCAACAGCGCGGACCTGTCCGGTCCCAGCCCGGTGGCGGTGCGCGACCCGGAGTCCAACGAGCTCCAGGGTTACAACTACTACGTGCTCGACACCCAGGCGCCCGCGATGCAGCGGGCTCGCGAGCTGCGCAATGACGTGGAGCAGGTCTGGCAGGGTGTGGGCACTGGCGTCTCCATCATCAGCGATAGCATCAATGATGCGGGCACGGCGCTGGCCGACACCGTCGAGCAGACGGGCCAGGCGCTCAGCGACACCGCGTCCACCGTGGGCAGTTGGTTCAATTGACGCCGCCAGGAGCCCCGCGGAGTTGCTGACCGCCTCCGCGCCCCCGGATGATTCCTGACAAGCCCCTGTCACTGCGGGTGGGTAGGTCCTCCTCCTCTACCCCGTGCAGTCCAGGAGGATTGTCATGAAGCTCTATTTCCACCCCATGTCCGGAAACTCTCGCCGCGCGCTGCTCGTGGCCGCCCACCTCGAGGTGCCCCTCGAGCGCATCGTGGTCGACCTGCCCAAGGGCGAGCAACGCGGTGCGCCGCACCTGCAGCTCAACCCCAACGGGCTCGTTCCGGTCCTCGACGACGACGGCTTCCTGCTCTGGGAGTCGCGCGCCATCATGCAGTACCTGGCCGAGAAGACGCCGGGACAGACCCTGTTCCCGGCGGACGCGCGCGGCCGAGCCGATGTGAACCGCTGGCTCTTCTGGTGCGGGGCTCACATGGCCCCGGCGAACACGGTCCTGGTCTTCGAGAACTTCGTGAAGCCGCTGACGGGCCGCGGGCCGGCGGATCCCGCCGAGGTCGCGCGAGGAGAGGCGCTCATCGCGAAGCACGCCCCGGTCCTGGACGCGCACCTCGCTGGCAGGACCTGGGTCTCGCAGGATCGCCTGACGCTCGCGGATTACTCCCTGGCCGCGTCGTTTGCCCTCGCCGGTCCGGCACGCCTGCCGATCAGAGACTACGCGAACATCCGGGCCTGGCTGGGGCGCGTGCAGGAACTCGAGGCCTGGAAGCGCACCGCGCCGCCTGTGCCGCCCCCGGCCAGCCACAGCTGACACCCAGAGTCATGGCTGGGCGAGCAGCCGCACATAGTCGGCTTCTCCCAGGCCTCGCAGCGGGGTCGCGCTGTCCGCGACGACGTCATACAGCACGAAACCGCTCCCCGCGAACAGGAGGAGCGTCCGCCCATCCGCGCTGATGTCCTTCACGCGGGATACCGACTCAACCGGTATCTGGCGGGTCGTGTCGCGCTCGACGTCGTACTCGAACAGCCGGGGATAGTTGATGGGGGACCAGCTCTCGAGGAAATACACCGTCCTGCGGACCGGGCTCACCGCGTCGAATCTGTCGCCCGTGCTGCACCATCCCTCGTGACGCCGCCAGACCCGCTCCTGGCCCGTGCGCAGATCGATGCGCCGGTAGGTACCCGCTCCTGGCCCCTCGCAGTCGGTCTCCTCCCTCGAACCTTCGCGATAGAAGAGCATCGTGTCACCCAGCACCGCGGGAGTCAGCATCCCGCGGCGGACCTGCGGCAAGGCAGGTCCCACCTTCCACGGCTTCTTGCCCGTGGGGTCCAGCGTGGCGAGGCGCACGCCGCCACGTCCATGCCTCAGCGCGGTACGCGGCTCACCGGAGAGCACCATGTTTCCCGCGGTGTCGGTCATGCCTCGCGGGAGCACACGAACGCTCTCGGGCCGAGGGCCGAAGCTCCAGCTCCACCACTCTGTCAACGTCGTATCACTGATGGAGACAAGCACCCGCGAGCCGTCCTCCGTGAACATCGCGGGCATCTGAGCGAAGAAGCGCCCCTTCTCGGTCCATGTCTCCAGAGTGCCGGGGGTAATCGCCACGATTCCGTTGAGATCTCCCAGGACGAGGAAGTTCCCGCCCTTGGCGCGTCCTGCCTTGTCGGTGGGCACGGAGAGTGTGCGGCCAGAGACCACGAAGCTCACCAGCGGAGAGGGGTTGGCACCCTGGTCACCCGTGACTTGTAACGCCGCCGCCCAGCGCCCTGTCGGCGGATGCACGGCGAGAGACCAGAAGCCGCACGGGTGCGACCGGCGCTCGAACTGGCCCTTCTTCGGGCCGGCGAGCATGCGATGGTCCATGGTCTCCAGGCACTCCGCGAGGATTCGCGGACCGTTCGAGTCCATGTAGACGACACTCCCCTCCTTCGCGACGAGGAGCGGCACGGGAGACACGGGCTCTTCAGCCCTGGCCACGGTCGCGGACGCCACCAGGACCAGCAGCACGATGATTCGATGAATATGGAGCATGCGGCTGTGACGACCGGCTAGAGCCGGAATTCACGCGCCGTGCGATCGAAGAAGCCGATAAGGTCCAGCGTCGGCTTGCGGCACGAAGGAGCTCAGCCCATGGACCTGCAACATCTCCTTGTCCCCATCATCCCCTGCAATGACCTCGACGAGAGCCAGGCCTTCTATGAGCGCCTCGGCTTCCAGGTGGAATCGATCTACCCGACAGAGGGTTACCGGCTCTTGAAGGACTCGCGGGGCGCGCGCATTCATCTGACCCGCACGGTCCCGGGCTGGGTCGTTCCCGAGCGCAACCCCTACGGCGTCTATTTCTACGCCGAGAACATCGACGTGCTTGCCGCCCGCTTCGGCCGCCAGGCACAGGACAAGCCCTGGGGCCTCCGGGAGTTCGCCATCTCGGATCCGAGCGGCACGCTCGTGAGAATCGGCTGGCCGCGCTGAGACGCCACGCTCGGCGCTTCTCGAAGCGGCGCACCGCCCGCCACGGAAGAGGGGCCCCCCCGGGTTCCCCTCCCCTCGTTCCGCGGCGATTACTGCAGCAGCCTGTCGTAGCGCCGCGTGAAGTCTCCGAGCGAGTTCGCGGGAGGGACACCCTCTGCCGGCTCTGGGCTGGTATTGAAACCCTCCGAGCCGCCATCGGCCTTCTGGATCCCCTCGAACGCGAAGCTGAACCCGCCTCCCCTCGACTGAGCTACCCCGTGGCACCCCATGCAGCCGCCCATGTTGTATGAGCCCCCGTTGTACAAGGTGTTCTTGAGGACACCACCGTCCTGCTGGAAGTCGGAGATGGTTCCGTTGGTCGTCTCGCTGCCCGGGGGGGCGAAACCGCCGCTGAACACCTGCAGGGGATAGTCGGTTTCCACGACAATGTTCGCCATGTAATACGTCGAGGGGTCTGGGCCCGAGCCCTGCTGGGTGTAATCAACACCGGCCTGCTTGTCATACGGGGCGGTCTGCACGTTGACCAGCTTGTAATACTTCAGCAGGCTGAGCGGAGAGCCCTGTGGGGGTGGCGAAGGGTAGCCGCCAACGCAGCCGGCGGTGAAACCCCGCGTGTTGCAGAACCCGGAGCAGCACTGGAAGTTCGCCGTGCAGGGGGCGCCTTCGTCCGTGCACATGGATGCCGGAGGAGGAGCCGCGTATGCATCCAACGCGGCGTGCGCCTGGCGGTTGATATCGATGATCTGGGACGGGATGGCGTGTTTACGCCCGCGAACACAAATCTTATCCTGTGGCAGGCCACTGCGCTGGGGATTGTTTTGATAGTAGAGGCTGTACCCCTCATCGCACGGATCCCCGGAGGCAGTGAGCACCTGGCCTGTATTCGAGGTGGCGTTCTTCGAAGTGATCGTCGGCGTGAGCGGCTGTTGATTGGGAATGATCACCGCGCCGTTCTCATCCTCGATCGGGCTCGCGTTCGGACCGATGAGGAGGTTGTCTGCGTGCTCGAACGAGGCAAAGATGAAGTAGGGCGCCGACGGGGTCTTCTGAAGGATGTGGATGCCGACGAGCGCGTAATAGTTGGTGTCGTAGCAGAAATAGTTGGGGTTGCCAGGCTGGCCGCCGTACGTCTGCTTCGGGTCCTGGTGCACGTAATAGCGAACCTTTTTGATGATGTAGCGATTGCTGTTCGTATCGGCAACGGTAGCGCGGCGCCAGGCTGACTTGACCATCATGGCCCCATTCGGAAAGCTGACCTTGTCCGCGCTGCCGGCCGGCGGGTCCGCCTTGTAGTCCCTCAGATAGGTCGTCGTCCTCGCACGGACGTCTGGCGGTATACCCTTCCACCATTTCCCATCTCCGTGCGCCGACGAAACGATGTAATCGAAATACGCTCGGTTGACCTTGACCAGGAACAGGATCTGCGAGCGTCCCTTGGCATTGCCCGCATTGAGGTTGAGAGCCTCCTGCTCGTTCTTGCCGGCGAACATGAAGTCCTCTCCGATCTGGCTGTTCTCGTCGGCGGTGATGAACGTCTGATTCTCGGGCAAGTCGAGAGGGGACGTATCGCCGCACGGTGGGATCTGCCCGGCGGCGAGCGGTACGTTCTGCTCGACGTAACCTGTTCCCACCTCCTTGGGCTCATAGATGTATCGGGGCAGATCGTCGTAATACGCATCGGTTCCAAATGGGCCGTGCGGCTGGCTCGCATCGCCAGGGAAGACCTCGCTCTTGTGTCGGAACGTCATCCAGGTAGCCAGCTGACTGGAGTCTGATCCCTGTCCGGACTCCAGCCGCTTGCTCGTGTTGGGCTCGCCACGCGTCTTGAGGGTGCCGTCCTGGTCCTTGGAGGGCCAGCTCAGCGCGATGAACTCCTGCCAGGCGAAGACACCGGCCTCCGACAACGAGGCGTTGGGGGCCCCGCTCGGGACATCCGACGGCAGGCAGGGCGCCACGGTGATGGATGTCGGCTTATCGTTGCAGCCCGGTGGGTTGTCGTACTGCTTCGAGGGGCTCACGGTGCTCTGCTGGGACTTCACGCATGCATGCGAGATCGCGATCGCCACAACTGCTCCTGCAATCGCGCCCCAGACTCTCGATGCGTTCTTGGATTTTTGACTCATGATTTTGGCTGACAGACCCTTCTCCGCTGGACTCCCATCCGTTGACGAACACGAGCCGGGCAATGGTTGGCGGCCCTCAACACAGCAAGTGAAGTGCCATGTGGAATCCGTGCGGTTCCGTCCCTCTGCTGGAGAGAGATCCTGTCAAACAGAGCGGTTGACATGTCAGGCAGAGCGGTTGACATGTCAGCCAAGGCGGTTGACACGCTGCTCGCCCCGTCGTGCTACCCTGTGATCACCTCCATTCAGGCGAAGGGACGAGCGATGGCAGCGAGCGAGGAAGAGGGCCAGTCCACCCCCAGCGACAGCACCGACGAGTTCGACCTGGACGTGCGCATCCTCCCCGGCCCGCGCGGCAGTGGCCCCGCCCTGATGAACACGGGTCAGGCCACCAACTGCGGGACCAAGTGCCCGGAGTGCCTGGATCCCGATACCCATGTCCGGACGTGCGAACAGCGCACCTGCACAGCGACCTGCTACACGAACTGCGGCTCGGTTCGCTGTGACACCAAGGACCCGGACATGAGCTGTAAGAACTGCGCGTCGTTCCAGACCAACTGCAGGACCTGCGAGAACACGCACTGCAAGACATGTGTAGGTCCTTGCGCTTGATGGTGGGCGGAGCGACGAGTCCCTGGACTCCGGTGCTCGAGCCGGCACTGGCCGCGCGAGCCGTGGCCGTGGCTCGGGAGACCTGCGCACGGATGCGCGACTTCAGGCAGGTTGAGCGTGCAGCCGAGACCGCACTGGCGCAGAGCGCCTTCCCCGAGGTGGTGCGCTGGCGCCCATTGAGCGTATCGGGGGGTAGCAGCGGTCTGGCGGTGCTGGCCAGCTACATGGAGGCCTGCTTCCCCGGTGAGACCTGGGACACCTGGGGACATCAGCATCTGGCGCTGGCCAAGGGCGAAGTGGACGGCCGCTCTGAGCCCGCGCCTGGACTGTTCGCAGGGGTGTCGGGGCTGGCCTTCGGTGCATGGTTGTTGGCGCGCGGAGGGAGCCGGTACCGCAAGCTGCTGGGAGGCCTGGAGGAGTGGTTGCTTCCCCGTGTGGAGAGCGATGCGCGCGCGCTGGCTCAGGAGCGAGAGGGCCTGGCGGTTCACGCCTTCGATGCCATCTCCGGCCTCGCGGGCGTCGCGGCCTACCTGTTATGCAGGCGCCAGGAGCCCGCCGCGTCGGCGTGCTTGAGAGAGGTTCTCCAGGCACTGTGCTCGCTGGCCGTGGAGGACGGACCGCTCCCGCGGTGGCACACCCCTTCCATGTGTCTCGGCCCGGATGAGCAGAAGCAGACACCGTATGGGAACCTCAACTGTGGGCTGGCCCATGGGATCCCCGGGCCACTGGCGGTGCTCTCGCTCGCGCTCTCCTCCGGGGTGGAGGTGGAGGGATTGAGAGCGTCGGTGGAGCGGCTCGCGGCATGGTTGGCGGCGCAACGGGTCGAGGAGGAGTGGGGCGTCAACTGGCCGTACTCCGTGCCGCTTGCAGCGCCTTCGCCCGAGTTGCCGGCGCCCCAGCCCACACTGCCCAGCCGTGCCGCGTGGTGCTACGGCAGTCCCGGAGTCGCACGGGCCCTCTGGCTCGCGGGGCAGGCGCTGGGCCGGGCTGAACATCAGGAGCTCGCGCTCTCCGCCATGGAAGCCGTGTATCGCAAGCCGGTGGCCGCTCGACACATTGACTCGCCCACGCTCTGCCATGGCGTCGCGGGACTGCTCCAGATCACGCTGCGCTTCGCCCACGACACCCGCATGCCACACTTCAAGGCGGAGGCGGCCACGTTGACAGAGCAGCTCCTGGGCCAGTTCGATCCCGCACGACCGCTTGGCTATTACAGCCTCGAGCCTGGAGGCCGCGTGGTGGATGATCCGGGCTTCCTCGACGGCGCCGCGGGAGTCCCGTTGACGCTGTTGGCGGCAGCGACCGCGCAGGAGCCCGTCTGGGATCGGCTCCTCCTGCTCTCTTGAAGCGGAGGCGAACACCTGCATGGCGAAGAAGGAGAGGCTCTACGCGCCGCTGAATCACGTCGTGATTCGTGCCCCGCTCCTCCCCGTGGAGCGCTATGCGGAGCTGGCAGGCGACACCGAGTTGCGGCGGCAGCTCGAGGATCCGCGCGTCCGGTGTGCCCTCACCGTAGGCAGCGAGTCCCTCACCGAAGCACTGGCGCGTGGCGCCTCGGATGGGCGCAAGGCGTCCCAGATGTCTCGTGGGCTGCTGCGATACCTCATCCGGATGTCGACCCGGGCCACGCCTTACGGAACGTTCGCGGGTATTGCCCTCGCGTCCTGGGGTGAGGCCACCAACCTGTCTCTCTCCTCTCAGGTTCCACCCACCCATGCCCGCCCGGACATGCAGTGGCTACTGGCGCTGGTGGAGCGCCTCGATGCACGGCCAGCCGTACGTCAGGGTTTGCGCTGGCAAGCCCA
Source organism: Hyalangium versicolor (assembly GCF_020103695.1). Classification (GTDB taxonomy): domain Bacteria; phylum Myxococcota; class Myxococcia; order Myxococcales; family Myxococcaceae; genus Hyalangium; species Hyalangium versicolor. The sequence goes on along the minus strand of NZ_JAHXBF010000028.1, from coordinate 84,930 downwards.
CCCCGCGGCAGTCGAGCGCGCGGGCCGGGTGCTGCTCGCGGAGCGTCCATCCAGGTCCGCTGGAACAGAGACAGGGGGCGTCTCCGTGCGTGCCACAGGAGCAGTGCGACGCGCGCTGGCGATGGCCCGGCGTCCTATTCCGTACCCGGAGCTGGCAAGCCACCTGCTCCAGACGACGCCCGGTGCCACGCAGCAGAAAGTGGAGGCACTGCTCACGCAGCTCTGGGAACAGGGGCTCCTCTTCACCGATCTGTACCCGCCGCTGCTGACGAGCAACCCGGCGGGGTATGTGCTGGCGCGCCTCTCGGGATTGCCCGCAGCGGAGCCCGAGCGACGAGAACTCGAGGCACTCGTCGCGGAGCTGAAGGCGTGGGATCAACTGCCCCTCACCGAACGGCCGGAGGCCTATCGGCGCACTGTCCTCCGAGCCCGTGCGATCGAGCCCCAAGTGGGAGCCCCTCCCCTGCAGGTCGACATGGCCCTGCCGCTCGCGGGCCGCACCCTCTCTCGACGCGTGGGTCAGGAGGTGGCTCGTGCGGGTGAGCTGCTGCTGCGCCTCTCTCCCATGCAAGGGCTGCCAAGCCTCCACGGGTACCGGAGCCGGTTCCTGGAGCGCTATGGCGAGTGGACCGAAGTCCCTCTGCTCGAGTTGCTGGATCCCGCAGTGGGGCTGGGAGCCCTGGGTGGACATAGCCAGGGCCCGGCCGCGCCCACTCCTGCCAACCCTCGGCGCGAGGACGCGTTGCTTCACCTGGCGCTCCGGGCACATCGAGAGCGGCGGCGGATCGTCGAGCTGGACGATGCCACCCTGGAGTCACTGGAGAGCGCCCCGCTTCAAGGTGAGCATGCACCACGCTCCATGGAGCTGTTCGTCACCGTGGCTGCGTCATCGGTCCAGGCGATCGACGCGGGAGACTTCCAGCTCGTCCTTGCCCCCAGCGCGGGTGTCTCCACCGCCGGGCGCAGCCTGGGACGCTTTGCGCACCTGCTCGGAGAGGAAGCGAATGAGGCCCTGAGGGAAACCGCGAGGGCTGAGGAGTCCCTGGCGCCAGATCGCCTCTTCGCCGAACTCACCTACCCGCCTCGGGATGGGCGCTCCGCCAACGTCTCCATCCGCCCGGAGGTGAGAAGCCACGAACTCGCCCTGCGGACCAGTGCCGCGGACGGCGAGCGGCGGTTGGCCCTCGACACGCTGGTGGTGGGCGTGCGCGACGGGCGATTCTACCTGCGCTCCACGGCGCATCCGTCCGAGGTGATCGTCACTTCCGGGCACCTGCTCAACTCCCGCCGTGCGCCAGCGGTGGCGCAGTTTCTCTCCGAGCTGGGCCATGACGGACAGCGCCAGCTCCTGGACTTTCACTGGGGGCCCGCTGAGGGCTTGCCCATGCTGCCGCGTGTGCAGCGAGGCAGGGTGGTTCTCTCAGCGGCCCGGTGGCGCATCACCCGAGCCATGCGGGACGCGGAGCTTCCCTCGAAGGATTCAGCGGCTTTTGCCGAGGCACTGCGATCCTGGCGAGAGCGGTGGGACGTCCCCCGGCGCGTGCTCCTCACCGTGGCGGACAATCGGCTTCTGCTCGATCTCGACTGTGCAGCCCACGTGGAGGAACTGCGCACGGAGCTGGAGGCGCTGCGTGGAGAAGGAGTGCTCCTGTACGAGGCGCTTCCCGATGTGGATCAGGCCTGGATGGAGGGTCCCGGTGGGCACTTCCTGGCCGAACTGGTGGTACCGCTCGTTCTGCGTCCCCAGCCAACACCTCCCAAGCCCAAGAAGGCGCACGGCCCCCGCTTGCTCGGCCAGAGCCAGGGACGAGCACTCCCAGCCCGGGTCCGCCCGCCAGGGAGCGAGTGGATCTTCGCCAAGCTCTACTGTGGGCTCCAGGAAGAGGAGGAGCTCATTGCTGGCCCGGTGAGGGAGTTCGCTGGAGGCGCGGTCCAGCAAGGAGAGGCAAAGGAATGGTTCTTCCTACGGTATGCCGATCCCGAGCCGCATCTGCGGCTGCGGCTGCGCGGCGAGGCCGGAACACTCACGGACCGGCTGATGCCAGCCCTGTGCCGCTGGGGAGCGGGGTTGGTGGAGCAGCAGCGTATGCGCCGTTTCGTCATCGATACCTATGAGCCCGAGCTGGGCCGCTATGGTGGCGAGAAGGGCCTGGCCATCTCAGAGGCGCTCTTTGCTGCGGACAGCCAGGCTGTGGCGGAACTCCTGGGGCTGTTGCTGACGCGAAAGGTGCAGGTGGAGCGCCTGTTGCTAGCGGTGCTGACCCTGGATGCGCTGCTGGCTGGACTGGGGCTGAATGAGGAAGCGCGGCTGGCCTGGTGCGAGGCGAACGTGTGGACTCGGTCCGCGAGCGCTGCAACCTACCGGCAGCATGCGGAGAAGCTCCAGGCACTGCTGATGGGAGAACTCGGCGAAGCGGAAGTGGAGCGCATTCTCGCGCAGCGGCGGGCGTCGCTCGAACCTCTGGGCACGCAGCTTCGTGAACTGGCCACGAGCCGCGTGCTGCTCCACCCTCCGGAGGAGCTGTACGGCAGCTATCTCCACCTGCATTGCAACCGCCTGCTGGGCCTGGATGGAGCGGCCGAGCGAGAGGCGTTGGAGCTGCTGCTTCGGACCCGGCGGACGCTCGCCCGCAGGCGGGCCTGATCGTCAAAAGGCCCACCTGGAGCAGGTGGGCCTCATCTCAACGGGTGGGCATCATGGCCCTCCCACGAGGTTAGAAGTAGTTGAGCAGGATCGTCCCGGAGCAGGTCAGGGAGCCGACATTCTCAACGGTGAGGTAGAACTCCCGCTCGGCGGTCCCGTCCGTATTGATCTTCTGCTGATAGTAGGTCTTCGTCACCTCGAGCTGGCAGGGGGTGACGGTCGATGCACCCGCCGGAGACAGGCCAGCCGCGTAGACGCGATCGAGCGGGTTGGCGTTGTTCCACACCCAGGTGCCGGAAGCGCCGGGGCTCAGGGAGCCCGTGGACCAGGACGAGTTCGCACTGGTGATCACCGCCAGTTGCACGTCACCCTGGCACGCGATCGCACCGACGTTCTTCACCGTGAACTTGAACTCGCGCTCGCCGCCGGGCTGCTGGGCGTACCAGGTACGGGTCACTTCAAGCTCGCACGGGGTAGTGCTGGTCGCGCCGGAGGGCGAGATGCCGACGACATGCGTGGCGGTGAGGGGGTTGGCATTGTTCCAGGTCCAGGACTTCGACGCGCCCACGTCGATCCCGCCCGTCGCCCAGGTGGCGGCTCGCGTCTGATACGAGAGCAGGATGTTGGTACCGCAGGCGATGCTGCCCGTGTTCTTGATGGCGAAGTGAAACTCGCGCTCACCGCCGTACTGTTGGGTGTCCCAGGTACGCGTGACTTCGAAGCGGCACGCGCTCGAGGTGCTCGCTCCGGTTGGCGACAAGCCCACCTTGTATGCGGCGGTGAGGTTGGAGTTGTTCCAATACCAGTGCTGGGTTGCACCGGCCGCGACGGAACCCGAGTACCACGACGACGCGAGCGCCATGGCACCTGGAGTCACTGCCATCTCCCTCACGCCCTCGGCAGCCGCGGCGGCCCGGCCATCGAGCGCAACAGAAGGCACCGAGTCCTGGGTCGTGTCCCCGAAAGGACTCGTGAACTCCTGCGCGGGCGCGTCGCTGGTGCTCGCGTCGTCCTGCATCTCCCCGAGTTCCCCTCCGCATCCCGTGAGGACCATCGTTCCGAAGACAGCGAGCGCGACAAGATTGATGCTCTTCATTGGTGAGCCATTTCTTTCCGCCGGATGGGCTGACAACTCTCCCGTGCACGTCGGCTCCGGCAGCCGACTGCTTGGGCAAAAGCTCTGCAGGTGTATGGAATCCGCTCGGGCAGCCCTTGTCGGGGCGTTCCGGTAAGGCGTCTCTTCCGTGCTTCACTGGCAATTACGCCGGTGATTTTCTTTCTTCCCGCCCGGCCTTTTTTTTTCGCGAAGAGGGCGGCGGTGCTCGATCCCGGAGCCGGACGAGGGGAAAATTCTCAGCAAATCCGAGCCCTTACCTCGCACCCCATCACCGTGCCCCGTCCTGGTTCAGACGTGGACCAACGAGGCTTTCTGGGCAGGTTCTTACCGGCGGGCAGATCTTCCCCGGCAACTCCTTGCCGTTTGCAGCGGCCTTCTCACGCCGGCACAGAGCGGGATGAGGTGAGCGAGCCGCTGGCATGAGCGGTGCTCTGGAACCGGGCAGGCCACAGCAACGCTGGCCTGAATCTCGATTCGCACACTCACAACAAAGGAACATGGTTCATGAGACTCCACAACGCGTGGAAGGGTGTCTGGCTTGCCTCAACGTTGTCGCTCTTTGGCTGCGGTGACGATGAGCCGCCCCGCCTCACCAAGGTCACGGTGACCTGCAGCCCTGCCCCTGTCCCGGCTGGCCGCACCGCGAAATGCTCCGCCAGCGCCCAGGACCAGGACGGCAAGCCCTTCCCGGCCTACAACTACCACTGGAGCTCCAGCGACGAGGCGATTGCACTGGTGGACGAAGACGGACAGGTCTCGACCTTCAAGCCAGGCACGGTGAACATCAAGGCGAGTGCCACCGAGGGCGATTCAACCCAGGAGGGCACGTTCTCCCTCACCGCCAGCGCGGCGCAATCCACCGTCCACCAGGGCGTCATCTCCAGCAACCAGACCTGGCGCGCGTCGGAGAACCCCCACCTGGTGAAGGGCACGGTGACCGTGAAGGGCTCCACCAACCCCGTGCTGACCCTGGAGGAGGGGACCTTGGTCCGCTTCGAGCAGGGCGCCCAGTTGATCATTGGTGACGACAATGACGGGGCTGGGACTCTGCACGCGGAAGGCTCCCCTTTTGCTCCCATCCTCCTCACGGCCGACTCCGACAGTCCCCAGCCTGGGTACTGGCAGGGCATCAGCGTGACGGGACAGGCCGCCCAGGGTACCGTCCTCTCCAACGTCACCATTGAATACGCGGGCGGCGTCATCCCCAACGCCGGCGACCTGGAAGATCTCCTCAAGACCCTGGCGGCAGGCTTGCGTGTCACGGGAGGAGACGATGAGACAGGCACCCTGCGCCCGGTCACCGTCCGGGACGTCACCATCCAGAAGAGCCAGAACCATGGTGTCCTCCTGACGGGTGCGGGGCTCAAGAACGACTCCGCACGGCTGACCGTGCTCGACACCGCAGGCGTCGCCGTGAGGGCGACCGCCAACGAGGTCGGCACACTCCCTGACGACAGCTCCCTCCAGGGCAACACCACCAACGCCGTGCAGATCCTCGAGGGCCCTGTCACCACTTCCCAGACGTGGCCGAACCTGGGCGTTCCCTACCAGCTCATCACGACCCTGGATCTGGGCCTGGCCATCGGGCTCACGGTGGCCTCCCCATCCGCTCCCACGCTCACCTTGAGCCCCGGGACGGAGTTCCAGATGCCTGCCGAGGGCTACATCTCCATCGGCGCGCAGGATGAGAATGGGGCGCTCGTGCCCGGAAAGCTCAAGGCCGAGGGCTCGGCGCAGGCCCCCATCCGCTTCGTCCCCGCCTCCGCCTCGCCCACCAAGGGCTTCTGGTCGGGCCTGTTCTTCTATGGCCCCTCGGGCTCGGCGCTGGATTACGTCACCGTCACCCACGCGGGCCTCCCGCTCTACGGCTTCATGGGCGGGGGGAACATCAACGTGTTCTCCAGCATGGGATTCTTCGTGAACCACAGCACGCTCAGCGACTCGTCCGGGTGTGGCGTCGCGATAGATGTCTCCTCGGGACTCGTCGTGGACTTGAGCATGCCGAGCCTCGGCAACGTCTTCACCAACAATGACGGCGAGGCGCAGTGCAAGAAGTGAGCGCCCATGAGACTCCCTGTGCGAGGTGAAGGCCTACGGCTGGGTCTGAGGTAGAGTTCCAGTCCTCTGCTCGGCGGAGCCAGGAGGTGCAACGTGGGAGGGCTGATTGGCGAGGTGCCATGTACCTGCTGGCGGGAAGGGCGTACCAGCCCTCCCCCTCCCCTCATTCGCGAGCGCGTCATCGAAGGAAAGGGTGGTTTTCCCACGCTCGACATTCCGTGGGAGCAGGACTCCCCCGAGTGGAAGGCCTTCAACGACTGGGCGCAGACCGCTACCTGCCTCCATCGCTCGAGGTTCCTGGGTATGTTCGAAGAGGTGGAGCGCTGGCACAATCTCCTCCTCCTCCATCAGAAGATGGAGAGCTCCGGGCCCGATCGCTACCCCACGCTGCGGGCGGTCGTCCCCACGTGGGAGACGATTTCGTCGTGGTTCATGAAAAAGGTGGTGGCATCCGAGGACTCGGCCCGCGCCCTTGCGGAGATCCAGGCCTTCCGCATCGATCATGCTCCCAGACAGTGGGTGCTGACCTCTGGACAGTGGGGGGGTGAGGTGATGACGGTGGGTGCTGAGGGAGGCCTGTGTTACGGCACGACCCCGGAACTCGAGCTGGGCATCTTCCCTCCCGACTTCGTTGCGTTGCGGAGGGGAGATGTGATCTTCCGCTCGAAGCACTTCATGCACCGGCAACTGAGCACTACGAGCGATGAGGTTGAGCTGATCGACATCGAGACCCGCCGGCGCGTAGTGCTCCCCTGGGGCATTCCGTTCCAGGAACTGGGACCTCATGAGATGCACGTCAAACTCGAGTACCTCCCGATGGAGCTCGACTACGTCCTCGGAACTCTCGAGCGGCTCTTCCAGTATTCTGTGGAGACACGGAACCCGGTGCACTGGGGGATCTGAGCACCGGAGTGCAGCCTCTGTTACCTGTCCGCGCCCCGAACCCACTCTCCCCTGGAGCAACGTTGGGTCGGGGGGGTAAGAGACTGCACTCGAGGAGACTCGCATGCCGAAAACGATGACGGTGCCCCAGGTCATGAAGCAGCTCGAGGCACAGGGCGACGAGAAGGTGCGCCAGCGCTACGTGCGCGATGGCTCGGGCGAGAACGTCTTCGGCGTGCTGCTCGGCAAGATCCGCGGCCTCGCAGAGTCGCTCGGGACGAACCACGGGCTCGGCCTGGAACTGTGGGCGACGGGCAACCACGAGGCACGCATCCTCGCGTGCATGCTGCTCGATCCCGCGGCGCTCACCGAGAAGGAGGCGCGCGCTCTCCTCGAGCCGCTCTCGAACCCGACCCTGGTCGACGAGCTCGTCGGACGCGTGCTCGTACATGCGCCCATCGCCGAGGCGCTGCAGGTGCGGTGGATGGACGGCAGCAAGGAGCTTCCCCGCCGCGCCGGGTGGAAGATCCTCGCCGGGCGCATCGCGCGCGGGCTCGCGAAGGAGCTCAACGTCCGCGCAACGCTCGCGCGAATCGAGCGTGAGTTGCCGCCCGCACCCTACCGGGTAAAAGAGGGCATCAACTTCTGCCTCGTCTGGATCGGCATCCACCTACCCGAGTACACCCCGGAGGCCATCGCCATCGGTGAGCGCCTCGGCCGATGGGACCCTCGACCAGTTCCAAAGGGCTGCACGTCGAGCTATGCGCCGGAGTGGATCGCGGCGTCGCTCGCGCTGCGTCGAGGCGAGAAGACCGCGGCACGCAAGGCGATGGAGGCGACCGCAAAGGCGAAGGCCGCTCCGGTCAGGAAGAAGAGCACCGGGAAGAGGCCTTCTGCCTCGAAGCGGGCGCGTTGACATCGCGCGCCTTCCCATTGTGACAGAACAAACACGCATCAGGTGTTTGAGCCTCCTGCCTGCCAATCCGTGACAGGCAAGAGGACTCGTACAGCGTGTGGGCAAGGCTACGGACAAGTCACCTCGACGTTACTGACGAAGCACTGCAAGGTGTAATCGGACTCCTCCGAGGGACAGCTCTCGAAGTGCCACACCTTCTTGTACGCGGTCTGGGTGCCCCACGTGAAGGTCTCTCCCACGCAGCAGTACTCCGCACGGAACCCAGTCTCCGAGGTGAAGGTTGCGTCCGAGTACCAACGAATATTGGTCGGATTCGGAGGGCTCTGGAGGCACTCTCCACCCCCTTCGATGGGGGGCTCCGCAAGCGCTTGCCTCGGCGCCGTCATGATACCCGCCGCGCTTCCAACAGCCATGGCCACTCCCAGGGTGATGATCGTCTTCTTGGACATCGACCTCTCCGTTGAAAAGCTTCCATATGGGTATATGGAAGCTGTGGGGTGAATGGTGGGCGCTTCAAAAGCTACCTGAACAAGGTTTACCGCAGTAACGACAGACAGGGCTATGTCAGATGTTGATGCTCTGGGGAATGGCTGAAGGTAGGAGCGTTGCGTAGAGCGTGCGCTTCCCCAAGGTGTTGGCCGCCTGGATGTGCTTCTCGATGGCCTGTAGCGCGCACTGGAACTTGCCCAGCACCAGGAGCGCCCGGGGGTCGGACAACTGGCCTCCGTACTGGCCAAGCACCGTGAAGTAAACGTTGCCCAGGCCCGCCAGCACCGCCTGCTGGAGGATGGACTGGTTGAGCGGAGGCAGCAGATCCAACAACTGCGTCGCCTCGGCCCCCGAGGCGCTCGAGCCCGGGAAGGGTGCGTAGCCGGCGAGCGGAATGGCCGGCGTGAAGCTCATCGCGGTGCGCTGCGGGAAGTTCACCGCCGCGTGCTCGACGCTCGCGGTAAAGATGACCTGGGTGAGCAGCTTCCTCAGGTAGTCGAGTGTGGCGATGCACGGCGTCTTGTCGGCCCCTCCCTCGCCGATGTCCTGCAGGTGCCCCGCGCTCACCAGTTCCTGCACCCAGGCCTGCAGCTCGTAGTCGCCCACCACGTCCGCGTCCCCGGAGTAGTAGAGCGCGGTGTAATCCGACACCCAGCCGTGGATGGCATTCCAGAGGGCCAGCGCATCATCCCGGTAGGGGTAGTCGGGCAGGTCCTCCGGTGAGGCGATGCCCTGGCGGACGAGCTTCTCGGGGAAGAACGACTCGTTGTAGCGCACCGCCTTCACGGCGGTGGCGGCCACCACGTTGGACGACTCGATGGTGCCCGCAAGGAGCTGGTCCACCGGCCCCCCCGGAGTGATGAGCGAGGTCTGCGCGCTGTAGTTGATGAACAACGTGCCCGCGAAGTGCGGGGTGAGCAGCACGTAGAGCGGATGCTGTGGATCCAACTGCCGCTCCGTGGTGAGCACGAACGGTTCGGTGAGCAGGTGCGTGAGCCCCAGGTGGCTGATGAGCTCGTGGTAGTTCCCATCCGCGATGTTGACGCACGTCTTGGCGAGCGTCCACGCGAGCCCTCCGTCCGGGTAGAAGACGGGGCTGTTCGCGTCCTGCCCGATCTGGATGGACACAGGGCGCAGCGAGCCCCGCCCCCCGCCCAGGCGCGGCACATAGAAGAGAGCCTTGGGGGCGAACACATACTTCTGCTGGGGCGTAGTGCCCGGTACCAACTGCGCGAGCGCCTTGTAGTCCACGAGGTACAAGTGCCCGGCTTCCACGGCCTGCTGGCGCGTCCATCCGGCCTCTCCCGTGACGCGCTGGAACAGCTCATCCGAGGGCAGCAGACCCGAGAGATCCGCGAGCGTCGCCCGCTGGAGGATGCCCGCGTTGGGGCCGGCGACACGCAGCGCGGCGAACGCCTCGTCCGTGAGGTACACGCCCGCGGTCCACGGCAGCACCACCTTACGGAACTGCGCGTCGTAGTCCTGAAGATCCGTGGCACGCCCGTAGAGCCCCGCCTTCGTCAGCACGAAATCGAGCACGGACCTGAGCAACTGGGACAACCAGGACTCGATGCTCTTGGCATCCTTCCCGATGGCCTTGTCGAGCACCGACTCCCCTGCTTGCACGAGCCTGTCGAGCACCTCATGGCCAGCCGACGAGCCCTGGGGCGGGCGGGTGACCTTGCGCGCATGCGCGTTCTGGGCAAGCCCCGCCAGATCCTTGCGCGCATCGCTGAGCAGCGACTGGAAGGCCACGATGTCTCGCTTGTCGAGATCCCGGTTCTTCAGCGCGGCATCGAACACGCTCGCCTCCGGGGGAGCGGCCTCGGTGTAGATGGCGGTCGTGGTCGCGCTCGAGTTCCCCTGGCCGAGCTTGACGGGGATCTGCACATCGAAGCTGAAGAGGTTGGGGAGCAGCACATCCACGAAGTTCTCCCCCAACAGAATGGCCGTCTCAGCGATCTGGAGGGCCCAGTTGAGCGAGATGTCCACGGGGATGGGCGTCGCCGCCATGGGCAGCTTGGCGACGATGGCCGGATAGTCATATACGTACTGGGTCTGCTTCTGGGCCAACGTCTGCGCACGAATCGCGCGGTTTTCCGGCGTGTCGTTCTGAGGCAGGACGGGAGAAGAGAACAGGCTCATGGACAGCTCCCTGGAAGGATGGCGGGTGGCACGCTCCTTCTAGCCATACTTGGGCTCGGTGTGAACACATTCAGGTTCCGCGCGGTTCATCCGCTTATGCGCCGCAGGCTCACGTTGTAGCTGAAAGGGCGAGTGATGACCTTCGCCACCTCCCATCTGGCACGCAGTACGAGCGCACGGAATGCCTCGAGCGTGCGCGGGCGTATGGTGAACTCCTGCGCGAACTTCGTGGGGCCATCGCCGCGCGTCACCGAGCCCACCACGAGGGAGTCCCCCGGCGTGCCAAGGCGAAGGGCCTCGAGATGGGTGACGATCTCCTCGTCCGAGCCGTACTCGAACAGCCCTCCCTCGGACGAGCAGCCCACTACCGCGTCCCCAAGCTCCGAGTCTCGCAGCAGCTTGCGCAACGGCTCCACGTCGCGCCAGTCGTAGTGCACGCGCCGGAAGCTCACGTCCAGTTCGCGCAGCGGGCCGCCCTCGGCACGGAGCGCGGCGATGGCACGGGCTCCGAAGGCGGGCCCGCTCTCGTCGGGGTCCAACACGTGGATGGAGATCCGCCGTCTGGACAAGGTCTGGGGGTAATCCTTGCGCAGCAGCAACAGCGCGTTCCAGCTGTCTGCCGCAGGCCCCCCGGCGATGTTGAAGAGGTGGAGCGGGCGCTGCGGACGAGCGCTCAGCACGGGAGCAAGCCCCTCGGCGAGGAGGCGGGCCATGTCCTCCAAGCGAAGGCGTGCCAACATCGTTGGCGCGGCGGCGGCGATCTGCCGGTCCACGCCTCTGGCCCATCCCCGGCCCAGGTTCTCGGGGCCGAGCTTGCCCAGATACATCGTCATCCCACCCAGCACCCCACCCGCTCCCGCCATCAGCCCACGTCCCAGCACCGACCGGCCTGCCACGAGTCTCAGCAACAGGCGCTGCAGAGGCTTGGGGACCTTGGCTCGGCGCTGCTCGTCCCGCTTGAACTTCTCGAGCATGGCGGCAATCGCCGCGTCATCGAGCTTCGCGTCGAACGCCGGGTGCGTCACGTCGATGACGGGGACCTCGAGGCCGTCGTCCGTGACCGCGTAGTACACACCGGGCCGCTTGTTCTTCTCGGGAATGAGGGTCGTCATCTCGGCTCGCCTGGTAGGTGCGCCCGCCTGCACTGAGACCTCACTGTCCATATAGCAGCCCGGCGCGGCACTCTGGACATCGAACAGGCCCTGCATTTCCGGCAGATTGCTTCTACTTCTGGGTCTTCGAGCGCGCTGACTCGCCGCGCTGCGACGCCTTGCGGCGCCTGGAACCTGTCGTGGGCTTCGCCCGAGGCCGTACTTCCTTGAACGCGTAGAAGCGCCTTCTCACAAAGTACATGGCGTTCATCAGAGCGTCCACGGGCCCCACCCCATAGGAGTAATGAATGCCCTCCGTCACGTGCTCGAAGAGGATCGGGCAGTACCAGTCTCGATTGTCCGCAAGGGGCGCGGGGCGGCCAATCGTGACTCGGGAAGTTCGCCGTGTCCCATCACGGGTCTCGTAGGACCAGTAGTCGTCCGCGATCGGATCATCAATGGCAGCAAGCTTGGGACGCCAGTCCTTCACAATATCTCCTCCCTGTCCCACGCCCCGCGCACAGTCGGCCGAGCCGTCACACTCATATTGGGAGGGCCTTCCGGGTGTAGTATCTTGGGACGGGTGTCGACCACCGAAGGCATCTTGCACCTACCTCGTAGCGCAGTAGGCCGTGTACCCGCACTGATCGAGGCGAGGTCGCCGTCATGACACGAGAGTGCATGCGAGCCAGCCTCCTCATCGGCCTGAGCGTTCTCCTCGTCGAATGTGCGGCGCCAACTCCGAATCCGCATGTCGTCCATCCCAAGCTTGGAGAAACGCTGACGAGCGTTCCGGGCCCCTTGCCAAACTTCGGACCGTTCGCGACCGTCGGAGAAGCCATTCTCGCCGCCTGCCCGATCATCATGAGACAGCCGCACGCACTGATTCCGGTCCCGAGAACCCATCAGAACTTCAGCGTATACTGGAAAACAGCGAGCGAATATTGTGCATGGCTGTATTCCGTCGATGGTGAGCATGTAGATATGAGCCTGATGGCAACGAGCCCCGTTCAGGACGACCCGTCCAAGCGGCGGTGTGACTTGCCGGCCCAAGTCGCCGATGGACGCCATCCAGAAGCCACCATGGTTTACCTCGTGATGCTCCACAATCACGCTGCAGGCGAGAACCTCTCGTTCAATGACCTCTATGCCATTGCCGATATGGCGCATATCCACGGCATCACGACGCGGTTTCGAGGACAACAAACATCGATGAGCATCGTTGCGTTCATTGGTAAAGAACAGGGCGGGCAACCAGAGTGCGCAGGCTTTTATCATTACGTGCCGGCCCAGAGCGACGAAATCCTGAGATACACGGTCGACAATGAACACCTGACGAAAAAAGCCGTCGCTCGTGTCACCTGGTCCGATGAGGGAAATCCAAGCATCCTGCCCATTGAGGAGCGGCAATAATGAAGGCGAAAAGCCTCCTGTTTCTGCCCATCGTCATGGTTCTAGGGTGCATTCACTCTCGGGACTGGTTTCAGCCTGAGGATTCCAGCCTCCAGATGCTCAGCTACGACGCCATCTTCGAGGGTGCACCCATCGATGGAGCAATGCTCAGGGCGCTCAAAGTCGCCGCTGACGATTTCTTCTCCGCCAGGGAAACTCCACGCGCCTGTATCGATACGCCGGAGGCGCACAGGTATTACGCTGTCCGGCGCGGTGAAACCATCTACGTAGCTATCGTGCAGGATCCCGCTTATTGCGGTCGCGCGTACCACTCGGTCGACTCAGGAGTCAGGTATGCGATCAGTGGCGACGGTCGCATCCTCCGCCGACTGCTCGACGGGGAGCCGGACCTGAATGCACCGCCAGACGGCGGAACCACGCCAATCATCCTCGATGGAGGGGGCGCAGCAATCGACGTGACCGTCCCTCCGGATGCGCGGGTCGGTTTCCCTGTATCTGCCGATGCCGGCATCCCTTCGCCCGATGCAGGTACGCCGCAACCATGAAAGAGCACGCCAATGATCGGCCTGCCTGCGGCTCGTCCAACGAGGTCACGCCTCGAACCGACACGACTCAAGGCATTGCAATAACCCGGGCGATCTCGTCCTCTGCGATCGACATCCCGCACTTTCGGCGGCGCGTCTCCGGATGCGGCTGTGAGTTGGCGTCCCGCCGCTTCCCAAACTGGCAGCGAGCATAAGTGGCAGCAGTGGCTTGACATAGTGTACTATCAACACCATGATGGCGAGAATGGGAACTCCGCTCCCCACCTGCCTGCTCCGCCGCGAGTACGAGCCCGCTGCCCTGCTCAAGGCGCATCCACCCGTCCTGCGTCATCCGCACAAGCAACTGCTGTTCGAGTTGACCTGCCCACCCGGTGCCGTCCACTCGGGACGCATTGTCCTCACCCGGTGGCGCGCCGCGCCCTTGCCCACGACCGTCGCGCTCGCCCCAACGAAGAGCCTCGCGGTGCCCGGGACCTACGACTACAACGGGGACGACGCCGGGGTGTGGCACGTGAACTTCGCCGACCCTCAGCTCTTCGTCGCCTACGGCTCGGCGCTGCTCGCCCAGGATGAACTGCAGGCCGCTGAGCACCCCGTACTCGGGGCACTGCGGGAGGCACTGCTTGCGGAAGGACTCCCGGCAAAGACAGAGGTCAATGGTGAGGCATCTCCGGTCCTGGTCCTGGGGGCCGAGCGACGCTGCTCCATCGCGACGGCTCCGGACAGTGCCGCGGGCCGCCCACTCGGCCTCTACGGCAACCGGTTCGCCGAGGCCTCGCCCAAGGTGGTTCGTGCCGCAGTGCAGGTGCTGCAGCCTCCCACCCGAAGCAACCTCATCGCCATCGCAGCCCCCGCTGGCGGACGTGGACCGTATTTCCGCCGACAGCTCGAGCAGATCCTCACCACCGCGTACACGGGCTTCGCTGCCGCCGTTGCAGAATCCCAGCAGCGGTGGCCCGGTCAAGCTGTCGAAATCCGTACCGGGTTCTGGGGTTGCGGTGCGTTTGGCGGCAACCGCCACGCGATGACGCTGCTCCAACTGCTCGCGGCGCGGCTCGCCGGCGTCGACCACCTTCGGTTCTACACCTTCGACGACGCAGGCCAAGCCGCCTTTCGCACTGGTTCCAAAGACCTCGATGCGGTCATCGCAGCGGGCGCTCCTGGCGAAGCGCTCGCTGAACTCATTGAGCGCATCGCGGACCTTGACTACGAATGGGGCGTGAGCGACGGGAATTGATGGCGCCAGAGGACCAACAGCGATGGGAGCGCATGCTGGCCCTGGAGGCCCGCGGTCGACGGCATGAGGCACTCCAGGCGGCTGAAGAGCTCGCGGCCTCCCTTCGCCAATACCCGGAGGACTGGAGGGACCAGTGGGTCGCGTCGGTCTGCGAAGAGGTCATCGACAGGAATCCCGTGCCACCCGAGTTCGGCATTCCGCAGATGCGCTACCCGCTGCTGCGCGACCTCATCTGTCCCGTCTTGCTGCGGAGGTACTCCCGGCGCGATGCGAATGCCGCCCGGTGGTTTGCATGGCTGATGAATCGCTACAGCGGCGCGACCAGGCTCTGGGCGAGCCTGCCTCCGGAGGCACAGAGCCCTTTGGCCATGTTGAGGAAGGCGGATGAGTGGAACCCTGGTGACGTCCGGGTCATGGCTCCCCTCGTGGAGCACCTCGCGGGGTGGTTCCACCATGCGATGCACGAGCTGCCCATGGGCGTCTTGTACGGGATGAACGGAGCGAGCATCGAGCAGTGCGGGGAGATGCTCGAAGAGCTGGAGCGGATGGAGGAGTGGATTCGACGCCTGGGGTGGGAAGACAGGTATGCACGGGCGCTCGAATATTGGAGACACCAGGTGCGGTGCTATTCCGCCTACCTCTCGCAGGCAGAGATCCGATCCTACGAGGCCTACCTCCAGCTGCACTTCCCGGACTGGCGCCTCTGAGGCCCCGCCTTTCGCTCGAGGGCTCTGCGAAGCCCTCTTCTGCGATATCCTCGCAAGTCTTCACTACCAGGAGGACACATGCGGAGAAGTCTTGGAGCGCTGCTGATCGCTGGACTGCTGGCAGCGTGCGGCGGTGTCGACACGGGTGCGGAGACTCAGCCTGCGCAGGAGGACGGTGCAGCGGGTGACGTGACGGCGATGGCCTGTTCCGACTGCCCGTGGCTTTACGTGCGGTGTATGTCGCGCGCCACCACTCCCGAGGCTCAGGCGACTTGCGAAGAAGCCCGTCTTCTCTGCGAGGAAACGTTCTGCACCTATGGTGCTGCCGCCGAGTAAAGCGGAAGGCGAAGGAGCCCCCGCAGGTGGCGGTAGTCCGTGATCGGGCCCGGCGAGCAGGCGGCAAACCGCCCGCTCAGCCGTGGTACACGCGCGAGGCGACGATCTTCCCGCCCTTCACCTCCAGCACCTCCGCCACTGGCATGGGCGCCTCATTGGGCGCGTGCCGCACGTACTCCATGAAGACCCGGTCCTCATTGGCCGTGAGCGCCGTCTCCTCGTAGCGCAGGCCGGGCAGCCGGGCGATCGCCTCCCTCCACCACTTCGCCAACGCCTGCTTGCCCACCAGCTTGCCGCCCGTCTCCGGGTGCAACACCCGGATCTTCGGCGAGGTGTGGGTGCAGTCCTCCGCGTAGAGCGCCACTAGCACCTCCACATCATGCGCGTTGAAAGCACGCAGCCAGGCCCGTGCCACCGAGAAGTTTTCGCTCGCACTCATGGTTCAATCCCTCGAAATCAGAAGACAGGGCCCCGCGCTGCAACCGCCGGGCCTCCTCTATATAAAGGTACAGGCCTGATCGGTAGGCGGAGGTGGGGGTACGTGTGCCCCCATCGAGATGCGGATTTGGCTGGAAAGTTCAACCTGTGGGAAGTAGAGGCCCCGCCTGCCCTGTTCCCCCAGGCGTTTTTCAAGAACAGAAGGACCGGATCGTGGCCTCCAACGTACCCATCGAAAAGATTCGCAACATCGGCATCTCCGCCCACATCGACTCGGGCAAGACGACGCTCTCCGAGCGCATCCTCTATTACACGGGCCGCATCCACGAGATCCATGAGGTCCGTGGCAAGGACGGCGTCGGCGCGAAGATGGACTCGATGGATCTCGAGCGCGAGAAGGGCATCACCATCCAGTCCGCCGCCACGTACGCCATGTGGGGCGACTACAACATCAACCTGATCGACACCCCGGGACACGTGGACTTCACCATCGAGGTGGAGCGTGCGCTCCGCGTGCTCGACGGCGCCATCCTCGTGCTGTGCTCCGTGTCCGGCGTGCAGTCCCAGTCCATCACCGTGGACCGGCAGATGAAGCGCTACAAGGTTCCGCGCATCGCGTTCGTTAACAAGATGGACCGCGCTGGCGCCAACTATGATCGCGTGGCCGCGCAGCTGAAGGAGAAGCTGCACCACCACCCGGTGAAGCTCCAGTTCCCGATCGGCGCCGAGGACCGCTTCCAGGGCCTGATCGATCTCGTCAGCATGAAGGCCTTCTACTTCGATGGTGAGAACGGCGAGATCATCCGCGAGGAGGCCATCCCCGCGGACATGCTGGACGAGGCCAAGACGCGCCGCCAGGAGCTGATCGAGGGCGTGGCCGAGGTGGATGATCAGCTCGGCGAGCTGTTCCTCGCCGACGCCGCCATCACCGAGGAGCAGATCCGCGCCGCCGTCCGCCGGGCGACCATCGCCCTGAAGATGACGCCGGTCATGTGCGGTTCGGCCTACAAGAACAAGGGCGTGCAGCTGCTGCTGGACGCGGTGACCGGCTACCTTCCCAACCCGAAGGAAGCCACCAACATCGCCCTGGACCAGAAGAACAACGAGGCCCAGGTCGTCCTCGAGTCCGATCCGACCAAGCCCTTCGTGGGCCTGGCGTTCAAGCTGGAGGATGGGCGCTACGGTCAGCTGACGTACATGCGCGTCTACCAGGGCCGCGTGGCCAAGGGCGACTTCATCATCAACCAGTCGAACCAGAAGAAGGTCAAGGTTCCTCGTATCGTGCGCATGCACTCCAACGAGATGAACGACATCAACGAGGGACAGGCCGGTGACATCATCGCCCTGTTCGGCGTGGAGTGTGCCTCCGGCGACACGTTCACCGACGGCGAAGTGCAGTACACGATGACGTCCATGCACGTGCCGGACGCCGTCATCTCGCTCGCGGTGTCTCCGAAGGAGCGCACCAGCACGGCCAACTTCTCCAAGGCCCTCAACCGGTTCACCAAGGAGGACCCCACCTTCCGCGTGCACCGCGACGAGGAGAGCGCCCAGACGATCATCAGCGGCATGGGCGAGCTGCACCTGGAGATCTACATCGAGCGCATGAAGCGCGAGTACAACTGCGAGGTGATCGCCGGCAAGCCGCAGGTGGCCTACCGCGAGACGATCAGCCAGAAGGGCGAGTTCGCCTACACGCACAAGAAGCAGACCGGTGGTTCCGGTCAGTTCGCCCGCGTGTGCGGCTACGTCGAGCCCCTGCCGGCCGACGCCGTGCAGCAGTACGAGTTCGTGGATGACATCGTCGGCGGCTCCATCCCCCGCGAGTTCATCCCCGCGTGCGACAAGGGCTTCCAGGAGGCCATCAAGAAGGGCAACCTCATCGGCTTCCCCGTGGTGGGCGTGCGCGTGGTCATCAACGACGGCGCGTTCCACGCGGTGGACTCGAGCGAGCAGGCCTTCAAGACCGCCGCCATCATGGGCTTCCGTGAGGGTTACGCGGCCGCCAAGCCGATCATCCTCGAGCCCGTCATGAAGGTGGAAGTGCAGGCCCCGGAGGACTTCCAGGGCTCGGTGGTGGGTCAGCTGAACCAGCGCCGCGGCACCATCCTCAGCACCGAGAACCGCGAGGGCTACCTGGTGGCCGTGGCCGAGGTGCCGCTGAACACCATGTTCGGTTACTCCACGGACCTGCGCTCGGCGACCCAGGGCAAGGGTGAGTTCACCATGGAGTTCGCGAAGTACTCGCCCGTACCGAAGGCCGAGGGCGAGGCGCTGATGGCGGCCTACCGCGAGAAGCTGGCCGCCGAGCAGGCCGCGCGCAAGTAGTCCGCGCTGGCTGACACGAATCATCCAAGCAGTCGCGGGAGGGCGCCTCGCGGGTGGAGGCGCCCTCTCCCTTTTTCCGGCTCCGCCTGTGCGGGTGCCCGCCACCCGCGACAGGAAAACATGACGTTCGAAGAATTGAAGTTGGCGGAGCCCCTGCTCCGCGCAGTGAAGGAAGAGGGCTACAACACCCCCACCCCCATCCAGCAGCAGGCGATTCCTCCCGCGCTGGAGGGCCGTGACGTGCTGGGCTGCGCCCAGACGGGCACGGGCAAGACGGCGGCGTTCGCGCTCCCCATCCTTCACCGGCTCTCCACGGGCCGTGCAGCGCCTGCGGCGAACGGCCGCCCCATCCGCGCGCTGATCCTCACCCCCACTCGCGAGCTGGCCAGCCAGATCGTCGAGAGCTTCCAGGCCTACGGGCGCCACACGAAGCTGACGTGGGCGGTGGTGTTCGGCGGTGTCGGGCAGAACGCGCAGGAGCAGACGCTGCGCCGCGGCGTGGACGTGCTGGTGGCCACCCCCGGGCGCTTGCTGGATCTGATGAGCCAGGGGTTCGTCTCGTACAAGGCGCTCGAAGTGTTCGTGCTGGACGAGGCGGACCGCATGCTGGACATGGGGTTCATCCATGACGTGAAGCGCGTCATCGCCCAGCTGCCGCAGAAGCGGCAGACGCTGTTCTTCTCCGCGACGATGCCTCCGGAGATCCAGGCGCTCTCGAAGAGCCTGCTGAAGGATCCGGCCAAGGTGGAGGTGGTGCCGCAGTCCACCACGGCGGAGAAGGTGGAGCAGAAGCTGTACTTCGTGGAGCGCGAGCAGAAGCGCCACCTGCTGGTGCACCTGCTGGGCGACACGAGCATCCGCCGCGCGCTGGTGTTCACTCGCACGAAGCACGGCGCCAACCGCGTGACGAAGCAGCTCATGGCTGCGCGCATCACCGCCGAGGCCATCCACGGCAACAAGAGCCAGAATGCCCGCGAGCGGGCGCTGGACGCGTTCAAGGACGGAAGCTGCCGGGTGCTGGTGGCCACGGACATCGCGGCGCGGGGCATCGACATCGAGGGCATCACCCACGTCATCAACTTCGATCTGCCCAACATCCCCGAGTCCTACGTGCACCGCATCGGCCGCACGGGCCGCGCGGGCGCGGCGGGCACGGCGCTCTCCTTCTGCGACATGGAGGAGCGCGCGTACCTGAAGGACATCGAGCGCACCATCCGGCGGAATGTGCCGGTGGTGGGCGACCACCCGTTCCGCTCGGGCTCCTCGGCTCCGGCACCCACCTCGCTAGACTCAGCCCAGGCCGGACAGGCTCAGGGCGGTGGTCAGCGCCACGGGGGCGGCCAGCGGCACCCCGGAGGCCAGCGCGGCGGTGAGTCCCGTGGGGGCGGCGCCCAGGCGCACGGCCCTCGTCGAGAGGGACGCGGCCGGAGGCGAGGCCAAGGGCGTCCGGGGGGCCAGGGCGGCTCCCGGCAGTCCCAGGGCGGCGGCCAGCACCGGAGCTCCGAGGGACGGCCTTCCTCGGGCCAGGCACAGGCGCAGGGCGCTCCGGCTTCCCGGCCGGCGCCGCCTCCGGTTCGCAACGCTCCGAAGTGGCTCTGAAGTGGCTCTAAGCGGGGGCTCTACCACCTCAGAGTGATGAGGCCCGCGGAGCCCGGCAGCGGCAAAGGATCGAAGGGCTGGAGCCGGGGTGCGCCCCCCAGCCCGGCCGAGTTGGCGTAGTCAGGCGAGCTGGTCCCTCCCGGTTGCCAGGAGGATCCCGCTTGCGTGGCCAGCAGCGTCGCACTGGAGTGCGCCCACGAAGAGCCGCCTCCGCCGCCTCCGCCGCCTCCGCCGCTGTACGTCCACTTCTGGGCTCCGCTTCCCCCGCCAAACCAGCCCGAGCCCCCTCCCCCGCTCGTGCCATTGCCCATGCCATAGCCTTCCAGGTGCCCGATGGCGGCCTGGGTGATGAGCGTGCACCTGCGTGCCGCGCCTCCCTGGTTGGCGGCACCTGCCAGCCCATTGCTGGCACAGGCGGTCTTGAAGGGGCTCTGATCGTTGCTGATGCCCGCGGAGCCGCCAGCCGTCTGGGTGGCTCCGCCTCCCGCTCCCGAGCCCGTCTTGACGTGGTTGTTGGCGCGCCCGTTCTGGCCGTTGCCACCCACGGCACCGCCCGCGCCGCCGGCTCCTGCCAGAGGATCGCTCGTCTTCGAGCACCCGCCACATCCGTCAACGCCTCCGCCACCGCCCCCCGCGGCGATGAGCATGACCTGCCCGTTGCGCAGGACATACGAGGCCCCCCCTCCCCCTCCCATCGATTCGCCTCCGTTGGCGACGCGGACTTCGAGGGTGTCTCCAGCGGTGACAGGGAACGACGCCTGAAGCCAGGCACCACCACCACCCGCCCCTGGAGCGCCGCCGCCACCCCCAGCGCCCCACAGTTGAAACTCAGCGCGAGTCTGTCCCTCGGGCACGACCAGGGTGTCCACCTGCCCCCCGGTATTCCATGCGGCGATAGGGGGCGTGGACACGAGCGCATGAGTCCCCGAGGTCGCTTGCTCCCCCCAGCCTGCCGGGCTCGGGAGCACCGAACTCTCGGGGCCACACCCGACGGCCAGCGTCCATGCAGCGGCCAGCACCATGAGGGAACGAGCCGAGAGGGAGCCTTCGGTGGCTGCCGCTCTCACGGCGGGTGTGCGGCAAAGGTGGGATGAACGGGCCAAGGACCACTCTCGTCGGGAATGCATGAACCCTCCACGGCTCATCTCTTGGAGCCTCGAGGGTGTGACAGCGCCCGCCGCCAGCCGTCGCAAAAAAGTGCGAGGCGGGTTGAGACGGGGCAGGCAGGCGGTGAAAGGGCTCCGCTCGGGGCGCCTCCCAGCGGTCTCGCTCTGAGGTAAAGAGGGGCCCGTGACCCTTCTCCGCGCCGCCAACGTCCAGCTCACCTTCGGAAGCCGCACCGTCTTCGAGGGACTCACCCTCACCATCGAGGAGGGAGAGCGCGTCGGCCTTGTGGGCGTGAATGGTTCAGGCAAGTCCTCGCTGATGAAGATCCTCGCGGGGGTGTCTCGCCCGGATGCGGGAGAGCTGCAGCTGCGCCGAGGCGCTCGCGTCACCTACCTGCCCCAGGAGCCCGAGTTCCCCGAGGGCTCCACGGTCGCCTCGGAGCTGTCCGTGGCGCAGGGGCCACTGAAGGAGGCCCTGACGGCCCACGCGGAGCTGAGCCGCAAGCTGGAGACCACTCCCGCCGAGGCGCACGAGAAGCTGCTGGAGCAGTTGTCCGCGCTGTCGGACCGCATCGAGCAGTTGGGCGGCTGGGGCACGGAACACCACGCGAAGACGCTGCTGGATCGGCTGGGCGTGAAGGACTGGGAGCGGCCGGTGGCGCAGCTCTCGGGAGGCCTGCGCAAGCGCGTGGCGATCGCCCGGGCGCTGCTCACGCAGCCGGAGCTGCTGATGTTGGACGAGCCCACCAACCACCTGGACGCGGACACGGTGGACTGGCTGGAAGAGGAGCTGGACAAGCTCCCCGGCTCGCTGTTGCTGGTGACGCACGATCGCTACTTCCTGGACGGGCTGGTGGATCGGATTGTCGAGATCCAGCCTGGCGAGGGCGTCGTCTCGTACCCCGGTAACTACGAAGCGTACGTGGAGCAGAAGCTGGTCGCTCAGGAGAACGCGGCCCTCGCCCAGCACAAGCGCGAGCGGTGGATCGCCCAGGAAGTGGCATGGCTGCGGCGAGGCCCCGAGGCCCGGCGCACGAAGAGCAAGGCGCGCATCGATCGCGCGCGCAAGCTGATGGCGGAGAGAGGATTCGAGCGTCCGAAGGTGGCGGCGCTCCAGGTGCTGGCGGCGCCTCGGCTGGGACACACCGTCATCGAGGCGGAGGGCGTGAACAAGTCCTTCGGCGAGCGGCGCGTGCTGAAGAACGTGGACTTCCGGCTCCAGCGCGGCGAGCGCGTGGGCATCGTGGGTCCCAACGGCGCGGGCAAGACGACCTTCCTGCGCGTGCTGCTGGGCGAACTGCCTCCGGATGACGGGAAGCTCGTCATCGGCAAGAACACGAAGGTCGCGTACTACGACCAGACCCGGGCCTCGCTGGATCCAGAGCAGACAGTGTACGAGGCGGCCTCGCCCGGTGAGGACTGGGTGGAGATCGGCGACAAGAAGATCGCCCTGCGCGACTACCTGGACGATCTGCTGTTCCCCGTCCCCATGCAGAAGCAGAAGGTGGGGGCGCTGTCCGGAGGCGAGCGCAACCGGCTGCTGCTGGCGCGGCTGTTCCTGGAAGGCGCCAACGTGCTGGTGCTGGACGAGCCCACGAACGACCTGGACATCGTCACGCTGAACGTCCTGGAAGGGCTGCTGTTGAGCTTCACCGGGAGCGTGCTGCTGGTGACGCACGACCGGTACTTCCTGGACAAGGTGGCCACGTCCATCGTGGCCTTCGAGGGTGAAGGGCGCGTCGTCCGGTACGAGGGCAACTACGCCATGTACCGGCGGCTGAAGGACCAGGCCGAGGCAACCCGGGCCGCCGAGGCCGCACCAACCGCGCCGAAGAAGGAGTCCCCTGCCCCAGCGCCCTCCGAGCCCGCAAAGCCGGCGCGCAAGCCTGGGAAGCTCTCGTACAAGGAGCAACGCGAGTTGGACGGGATGGAGGCGGCGATCGAGGCCGCCGAGACTCGCAAGGCGGAGCTGGAGGCGAAGCTGGCGGACCCGGCCGTCTACAGCAGCGCCTCGAAGGTGCCGGAGATCCAGCGCGAGTTGGAGGCGGCCTCCTCCGAAGTGGATCGGCTGTACACGCGCTGGCAGGAGCTGCAGAACCTCGTCAGCGGCTCCTGACGTCCAAGCGGGGGCACCTCCCTACCCGCGAAGAGCACCCTCAAGGGTTGCGGTAGCAATCGGTGTCGGCGTTCCAGTCGACAGGCGCGCCCATGTCCACCACCTCGAAGTCCGTGACGGCCAGCGAGGCCAGTGCCAGATCATTGGTGATGCCCACCTCGCTCCACTTGTGTGTGGTGAAGCGATCGCTGGCCAGCGTGAGGGGAATGTTGCCCCCATCCGAGAGGAACATCCCGTAGCGCTGCAAGGCCTTCGCGAGGGTGCGCGCCCCCGCCGAGGCCAGGCCATTGACGTTGAAGCTGGACTTGAGCCGGAAGCGAACACCGTAGGGCGGCATGTCAGGCCCACCGCTCGTGGGAAACGTGGAGTGCGTCCCAGGCGCAACGTAGATGCCGTCGCGGATGCGCGCGTTGGGAAGGATGAAGCGCAGCGCGTGCTTCACCTCTCCCGAGTACACCTCGTCCGCATTGGCGATCATGCCTGCGATGGGGAAGCCAGCTCCATCCGCCGAGGAGCAGCCCTTCCCACGGAGCGTACTGCCATACGCCTTGGTCAGATCCCACACCGCCACGCAGCCGCCTTGGAACTGTGCCGTGCTGGAACCCGTGATGTCGGCCCTCCACATCTCGTAGAGCTTCTTGCCGGGCTCGTCGACCACCAGCAGGTGACAGTCACCGTCGCCGGTGCAGGCGTACCCGCTCTCCCCTTCGAGCGCCCCCCCGGCAGGAACCGGGAAGGGCACTTGGTCGCAGTCGGGAGTGTAGAAGTCGTCGGTAGGCGTGAATGCGCGAAACGGCGTGCCCGCCGGAGCCTTCAACACCACCAGGCTGCGATCCGTTCGGAAGTTCCCCGAACCCCATCCACCGGCAGCACTCAACGCCTGGATGATGGTGTCCGACTGGGAGTGTTTGGTCAGCCCGGATACGTCGGTGGTCCAGGGGTGGCACTGCTCGAACAACTGACCCGCCGCGCACGCGCCTCCTGTGCTCGGTCCGGTCCCCGCATCCGGTTCCGGCGAAGAACCTCCGTCTGGGCCGCCATCCTGTGTCCCTCCCCCCGAACTCCCGCAGCCCGCCATCACCATCAACGTCAACAGTGCCAGCGCTCGCATGAGTCACCTCTCGGGGGGAGAGCCTATACCTCCTGCTAGCCAAGCCGCACTCGGAGGACGACCTTTCCGGTGGCACGCCGCTGCTCCAGGTCTCTCAGCGCCTGTGCGCCCTGCTCCAGAGGGTACACAGGGCCGACCAGTGGCTCGACGATGCCCTGCTCCGCGAGCGCAGCGAGATCCTTCGCGATGGCCGGCGTGAGCGCGGGATCATTCATCAGGAACGCCCCCCACGCCACTCCCACCACGTCGATGTTCCGCAGCAGCAGCCGGTTCGCCGCCACCTCCGGAATGCGTCCGCTGGTGAAGCCCACCACCAGCAACCGGCCCTCGGGCGCCAGGCACTTGAGGCTCTTGTCGAAGATGTCTCCGCCCACCGGGTCCATCACCACGTCCGCGCCGCGCCCGTCCGTCTTCTCGCGCACCTGCTGCACCCAGTCTCCCGTGGAGAGGACCACCTCCTGTGCTCCGGCCCGCCGCGCCACCTCGGCCTTGCGCTCGTCACTGACCACCGCCAGCACTCGCGCCCCAGCCCCTCGCGCTACCTGGATCGTCGCCGTTCCCACGCCTCCCGCGGCGCCGTGCACCACCACCGTCTCTCCCTTCTTCAGCCGCCCACGCCGGTGCAGCGCGAAGTGAGCCGTGTGGTAGTTCATCACCATGCCCGCAGCCGCCTCCATGCTCCACCGGTCCGGGATGCGGAACGCCATCTCCGGCGGGGCCTTCACGACCTCGGCGAAGCCTCCGAACATGATGAAGGCCATCACCCGATCCCCCGCCTTCACCTCCGCACCCGCCGGAGCCCGGCGCACCACGCCCGCCACCTCGACTCCCGGAACGAACGGCACCGGTGGCTTCATCTGGTACAGCCCTCGCGTCAGCAGCAGGTCGGGAAAGCTCACTCCCGCTGCCGCCACGTCGATGAGCACCTGATCGTCCGCCTCGGGCTCCGGAAGGTCCACCAATTGGAGCCCATCGGGGCCCTCCAGCCGCTGAAGCTGCAGTGCGCGCATGTCGCCTCCTCCTCTCCGGAGGAACACCCGCCGGAGTGTCCGGCGTTCTGGTTCGCGCCGGACGCCTCGTCAAGCATCGTCCGCTCAAGTTCTCCACCGCAGGCACGAAGGAGGCTCCCTCCGGGCGAGGTCCGAGCCAACTGGCATGCCTGTCATACCAGTTCGCTTCATGGCCGCCGCCCGAGGGGATGCGCCATGAAGGTCGCCCCTCCTTGAGCGACGCCCCTCATCCCCACACGCAGGCCAGCAGGCCGCTGTTCAACCGAGCCGCTACTCCGCCATCAACGTCACCATGGGATCGACCCGCGCCGCCCTGAACGCGGGCAGCACCGTGGACACGAGCGCCGCGACAATCATCACCGCTGGCGCCCCCATGAAGGCGGCGGGATCCCACGCGCTCACGGCGTACAACTGGCGATCCAACAACTGCGCGAGCACGAAGGCCGCCGCCAGCCCCAGCGACACCCCGGCACTCACCGCGAACAGTCCCCGCCGCAGCACGAGCCACACCAACGCCCCCCGGCTCGCCCCCAGCGCCAGGCGCACCCCGAGTTCCCGGGTCCGCTGGCTCACGCGATAGGACAGCGCGCCGTAAAGCCCCACCACCGCCAACACCAGCGCCATGCCCGCCATCAACCCCAGCAGCAGCGTGTTGAAGCGCCGCTGCTCCAGCGAGTGCGCGATCACCTGATCCATGCGTCCGAGATCCGCCACCGGCTGCATCTCGTCCACCGTCCAGATCTCCTTCCGCACCGCTTCCGAGAAATGATGGGTTTGCCCCGATGTCCGCACGACCAGGTTCTGCGGCAGCGTCCTCACGAACCGCGACAGCAGCCCCATGGGCATCTGCCCCAGGGGAACGTAGACAATGGGCGGTGCCGCCTGATCCAGGCTCAGCTCGCGCACGTCCCGCACCACCCCGATGATCTCCCGAGGCGTCGGGTCGGCGATCTCCGGAATCGCGCTCCCCATGAGGAGCTGCTTCCCCAGGGGCTCCTCTCCCGGCCAGTACCGGCGCGCCGCCGCCTCGTTGATGACCGCCACCGGAGGGCCTCCACTGCGATCCAGATCGTCCAGCAGCCGCCCGCGGACCAGCTCGATCTTCAACGCCTCGAAGTAGCCGCGCGTCACCGGACGGTAGAGCGCATTCCCCATCTCCTCGACGCTGCCAGGCCCCTCCTTGCGCTCCGGAACGATGAACTCCAGCCGCAGCCCGGGCTCCAGCGGGAGCGTCAGCGTGAAGCCCACCGACTCCACCCCCGGCAACCCCTTCAGCCGCGCCTGCACCTGCTGCGTGAAGGACTCGAGTGCCTCGGGGCTGCCATAGTGGGACTCCGGCAGCGACAGCTTCACCGTGCGCACATCCTGCGAGTCGAAGCCCGGCGCCACACTCCTCAGCAGCACGAAGCTCTTGCCCAACAGCGCGGCCGCCACCAGCAGAATGACGGCGAGCGCCACCTGCCCCACCACCAACACCCACTGGGCACGCCCCCGCGGTGTCGTTGGCGTCACCCGCATCGCGTTCACGCGGAGCAAGCCCCGCGAATCCATCCGCGAGGCACTCCACGCGGGCAACAGCCCGAAGAACACCCCCGCCGCCAGCGAGACGCCCAGGGTGTAGAGGAGCACCACTCCATCAATGCGGAGCTCGTCCGGCCGAGGCAAATCCTCCGGAGCCAGCGCGAGCAGCGTGGGCAGCGTCCACGCGGCCAGCCCCAGCCCCAGCGCTCCTCCGGCGCAGGACAGGAGCACACTCTCGGTGAGCATCTGGCGCGCGATGCGGCGCGGAGTCGCCCCCAGCGCCGAGCATACCGAGAGATCCTGCTCCCGACGGGTGGCTCGAGCGAGCTGCAGGTTGGCCATGTTCACGCACGCAATCAGCAACACCAGCCCCACCGCGCCCAGCAGCACCAGCAGCGCCCGCTTGACGCCACGCACCCGCACGGACTGGAGCCGGTCCGCCTCCAGCCACTGCCCCGAGCGCAGCGCTTCCGGCCGGCGGGCGCGGAGCTGCTCGCCCTGCGCCCTCACCAGGCCGTCCACCCGCTCCGGCTCCACCTCCGGCTTCAACCGGCCCACCACCACCAGGTAGTGCGCATCCTCCGTGGTCGCCAGATTGATCCGCAGCGGCGTCCATAGCTGCGCCTGGCGAGGGGAGTGCAAGTCCGGCGGCGCAATCCCCACGACGGTGTAGCCCTCGCCGTTCAGGGTGATGGAGCGCCCCAGCACGGTGGCCTGCGCCCCGAAGCGCTGCTGCCACAACTCGTACCCCAGAATCACCACCCGCGGCCCGCCCTCGGCGCCCTCCTCCGGCAGAAAGGCACGGCCCAACACGGGCGAGATGCCGAGCACCTCGAAGAACGAGGGCGTCACCCGAGCGCCGACGATGCTCTCCGGAGGGCCCTCCCCGCTCAGGTTGAAGCCAGCGTCGACCACGGGCCAGGCCGCCAGCCCAGAGAAGGGCTGCCCCTGCCTCAGCAGGTACGCGTACTGGGGCACGGAGAGCGGCGCGTCATCCCGGCCCACGTCGTGCCGCATCACCCGGAACAAGCGCTCCGGCTCCAGGAACGGCAGCGGCCGCAACAGCACCCCGTTGACGACGCTGAAGATGGCCGTGTTCGCCCCGATGGCCAGGGTCAGTGAGAGGACGGCGAGCGCGGTGAATCCCGGGCTCCTGCGAAGAAGGCGGGCGGCGAATCGCAGATCGTCCCGCAGCTCTGCCATGAACACCACTCCAGGTACCCCTCCCGACAGGGGTCTGGCGAGAAAATCTCATGGCAACAGGCCGAAAAATACTGCTCCCCCGGGAGAAGGACGGAGAGTCCTGCTCTCCGCGACTACTCGTACCGGAGCGCCACCATGGGGTCCACGCGCGAGGCCCTGCGCGCCGGCAGCCAGGTGGACACCAGCGCCACGCCCACCAGCACCAGCGGAGCCGAGACGAACGCCACCGGGTCCAGCGTGCTCACGTAGGCCAGCAATCGCTCGAGCAGCCGCGTGAGCGCGAAGGCCCCCACGAGGCCCAGGACCACCCCCACCCCCACCGTGGACAACCCCTGGCCGAGGACGAGCCTCACCACCTCGCCCCGGGTGGCCCCCAACGCCAGGCGCACCCCGAGCTCCCGCGTCCGCTGAGTCACCAGGTAGGACAGCACGCCGTAGATGCCCACCGCCGCCAGCACCAGCGCCAGGCCCGCCATCAACCCCAGCAGCAACGTGTTGAAGCGCTGCGAACCCATCGAGCGGGTGACGATCCTCGCCATGGGCTCCACGTTCGTCACCGGCTGCATCGAGTCCACCGCCCAGATCTCCCGCTGCACGGCGGCGGCCAGCGGCGCGGTGTCTCCCGGAGCGCGCACCACCAGGCTCTGTGGCAGCAGGCGCACCAGCATCGTCGAGAGCCCCTCGGGCATCTGCCCGGGCGGCAGGTAGGTGATGGAGGGGGCCTCTCGCTCCAGGCCCCGCTCACGCACGTCCCGGACCACGCCGACGATCTCCCGAGCCTGCTTGTCCGCGATCTGCGGGACCGTGTGGCCGATGATGATGCGCTGACCGATGGGATCCTGCCCCGGCCAGTACTTGCGGGCCGCGGCCTCGTTGATGACCACCACGGGCGCACTGCCGTGCCGATCCGTGTCGTTCAGCAGCCTCCCGCGCACCAGCTCGATCTTCAGCGCCTGGAAGTATCCGGGCGTCACCGGCCGGTAGTACGCATCCCCCTCCCCCTCCTTGCTCCCCGGCCCCTGGTAGCGGCCCTCGATGGCGAACATCATGTCCGCGCCATCCTCGAACGGGAGCGTGGCCGCATAGCCCGCCGCCTGGACTCCGGGCAGGGCCTGCACCCGCTCCAGCACGCGCTGGAAGAAGGACTGCAGCGCCTCCGGGTTGCCATAGCGCCCATCGGGCACCGAGAGCTTCATCGTCAGCACCTGCTCCGTGTCGATTCCGGGAGACGTGGCATTCAGGGCCACGAAGCTCTTCACCAGCAGCGAGGCGCCGACGAGGAGGATGACAGCGAGCGCCACCTCACTCACCACCAGCAGTTTGCGCGTGCGGTGTCCGCCAGGCCCGGAGGTGGCTCGCGACGCGCTCACCTTGAGAGAGCCCTGCAGGTCCGGCCGGGCGGCCTGGAGCGCGGGAAGCAGGCCGAAGAGCAGGCCCGTGAGGAGGGAAACCCCGAGCGTGAAGGCCAGCACGGCCCCATCGATGCCCACCGCCTCCGGAAGGGGCAGCCCCTCGGGTGCAAGGGCCAACAGCGCGGGAATGCTCCAGGTCGCCAGGAGCAGCCCCAAAGCTCCACCCAGGGTGGACAGCAGCACGCTCTCGGTGAGCAGTTGGCGCATGATTCGGGCAGGGCTGGCCCCCAGGGCCGTGCGCACGGCCAGCTCCCGCTCCCGGCTGGCGGCTCGGGCGAGCTGCAGGTTGGCCAGGTTCACGCAGGCGATGAGGAGCACCAGGAGCACCGCGCCCAGCAGCACCAGCAACGCCGGCCGCACGTGCCGGGAGTGGAGGGACTGCAGCTGCTCGGCGTCGAGCTTGACCTCCGAAGACAGCGCGCCGGCCCGGTTCGCGCGGAGTTGGTCGCCTTGCACGGAGAGCATCGCGCTCACCTGCTCCGGCTCCACCCCCGGCTTCAACCGGCCCACCACGGCCAGGTAGTGCGCATCCTCCGTGCTCGATCTATCGAGTTGCAGCGGAGTCCAGAGCTGCGCAGCGTCCGGATAGCTGAAGCCGGGCGGCGCGACGCCGACGATGGTGAAGGTGTCGCCATTGAGCGTCACCGAGCGGCCGACGATGTCCGGGCTGCCGCCGAACCGGTTCTGCCACAGGCCGTGCCCCAGCACCGCCACATGGGCTCCGCCCACCACATCCTCCTCGGCCAGGAAGCCGCGACCCACGGCGGGCCGCACCCCGATGACGTCGAAGAAGGACTGCGTCACCCGTGCGCCCATCACGCGCTCGGGGATGCCGTCTCCCGCCAGGTTGAACCCGCTGTTCATCGACGGGAACGCCGCCAGACCCGTGAAGGGCTGGCCCTGCCCCGTCAAGAACACGTATTGGGGCACGGACATCGACGTGCCCACACCATCGGTCGCGCGGCGAACCACCTGGAACAGCCGGTCGGGTTCCCCCAAGGGCAGGGGCCGCAGCAGCACGCCGTTGACGACACTGAAAATGGCCGTGTTCGCCCCGATGGCCAGGGCCAGCGTGAGGATGGCGACGGCGGTGAACCCCGGATTCTTGCGGAGGATTCGAACGGCGAAACGGATGTCTTCGAGCAGCGCGGCCATGGGCACCCCTGTCCGGTCAGCAGCCCTACGGGGAGGTGGGACTTCGATTTCACCGCCCGAGGTGCGGAGCGGTGGGATGCCCGGCTGCTGGGGGAAGCCTGGGCCCTCGTCGCGGGTTGCAGGCCATCTCCCTCCACAGACGCGGGGTCTGTGCTAGGTAGGCCGCCTCTCATTCCTTCGAACATCCATGATCCGGCTCGACAACATCGGCAAGCAGCACGGCCAGCAAATCCTCTTCGTGGAGGCCTCCGCCCAACTCAACCGGGGCGAAAAGATTGGCCTGGTGGGCCCCAACGGCGCAGGCAAGTCCACCCTCTTCCGCATGGTCATGCAGCGCGAGCATCCGGACGAGGGCCAGGTCTCCGTCGACCGGGGCGTGACAGTCGGCTACTTCGACCAGGACGTCGGGGAGATGACGGGCTTGAGCGCGGTGTCCGCGACGATGGACGGCGCCGGCCCGGTGTCGAAGGTGGCCTCCGAGCTCAAGGAGCTCGAGGCCGCCATGGCGGACCCCGAGCGCATGGATGAGATGGAGAAGCTCATCGAGCGCTTCGGCGTGGTGCAGGGCCGCTACGAGGAGCTGGGCGGCTACGCGCTGGAGGGCCGCGCGCGGGAGATCCTCGCCGGCCTGGGCTTCACGCAGGAGATGATGGACGGGGACGTGGGAGCGCTGAGCGGCGGGTGGAAGATGCGCGTGGCGCTGGCCCGCATCCTCCTCATGCGGCCGGACGCGATGCTGCTGGACGAGCCCAGCAACCACCTGGACCTCGAGTCCCTCATCTGGCTGGAGAACTTCCTCAAGGGCTACGAGGGCGCCCTGCTGATGACGAGCCACGATCGCGAGTTCATGAACCGCATCGTGACGAAGATCATCGAGATCGACGGCGGCTCGCTGACGACGTACTCGGGTAACTACGACTTCTACGAGAAGCAGCGCGCGCAGAACGAGCGCCAGCAGCAGGCGCAGTTCGAGCGGCAGCAGGCGATGCTGGCCAAGGAGCTGAAGTTCATCGAGCGCTTCAAGGCGCGCGCCTCGCACGCGGCGCAGGTGCAGAGCCGAGTGAAGAAGCTGGAGAAGATCGAAAAGGTGGAGCCGCCCAAGCGCCAGCAGACGCTGGTGTTCGAGTTCCAACCGCCCCCGCGCTCGGGTGACGACGTGGCGAAGCTGGAGCAGGTGGTGAAGGGCTACGGCAAGCGGCGCATCTACTCGGGGCTGGACTTCCTGGTGCGCCGGGGCGAGCGCTGGTGTGTGATGGGGGTGAATGGCGCGGGCAAGTCCACGCTGCTCAAGCTCATCTCCGGCGAGTCTCAGCCGGATGACGGAGCGGTGACGGTGGGCTCCAGCGTGAAGATGGGCTACTTCGCCCAGCACGCGATGGAGGTGCTCAAGGGGGAGCTGACGGTGTTCGAGTCGCTCATGGAGCGCTTCCCGCGGGCCTCCCAGGGCTCGCTGCGAGCGCTGGCCGGGTGCTTCGGCTTCTCGGGGGACGAGGTGGAGAAGAAGTGCCGGGTGCTGTCGGGTGGAGAGAAGGCCCGGCTGGTGCTGGCGCAGATGCTCTACGATCCGCCCAACTTCCTGGTGCTGGACGAGCCCACCAACCACCTGGACATGGCCACCAAGCAGATGCTGATTACGGCGCTGGCCAACTACGAGGGCACCATGCTCTTCGTGAGCCACGACCGGCACTTCCTGGCGGCGCTCTCCAACCGGGTGCTGGAGCTGACGCCCGAGGGCGTGCACCAGTACGGCGGTGGCTACACCGAGTACGTGGCGCGCACAGGCCACGAGGCCCCGGGCCTGCGGAACTGAGCCGGCGAGACACGAAGCTCAAGTGCTGCAAAGAGAAAGGGCGGCCGTGGCTCCTGTCCACCGGCCGCCCTCTTCATGTCAGGACTTCAGGACTGAGAACCGACGCTCAGTTCACGCCCCAGCATGCGGCGATCTCCGCGCACGCCAGCTCCAGGTTGCCCAGCCGGCGCTGCTGAGCCTTGGGCGCCACGTACACCTTGCCCGCGAACACGTCGAACACGCGCACCAGGCGGTGATCCACCGGCCCCCGCTGCTGCAAGTGCTGCTCCGCGTACATGTGGAGCACCGTGGCGATGTACTGCCCGGACTGCTCGGTCAGCGGCGTGTGCTTGGAGAAGTACAGCTTCAGCAGGCCCGAGTGCATCTCCCCATACCGGTCCACGCTGCGCAGGATGAGCTCCGGGCGAACGTTGATCGTCACCCCCGAGAGCTCCATGGGCGGCAGCTCCGCATCCGCAGGGCTTGCCACCGCGTTCGTCAGCGCCAGCTCGTTGGCCGACACCAGGAAACGCTGGAGCGCCTCGGCGCACAGCGACAGCCGGTGTGCATCGAAGTCCGACTCCGGCGTGGCGTTCAGCATCCGCCGCTGGTGGTAGCGCAGGATGACCTCATCCCGGCCTCCGCACAGGAACTCGACGATGGCCTGCGCGGCCTCGGGATAGCGCAAATACTGCGGGTCCGGCGGGTTCTTCTGCGCGTGGATGATGCGCTTGCGCAGCGCCGGCGTCGCGGTGAGGTACTGCCCCAGCTTGTTGACCGAGACGCACGGATTCTCACGGATTTCAGTCATGAATCGACCCTTCCTTGCCGTTGCGGGAATGGGTAGAGACTACCGGGCAGGTCTGACATTCCTCGGGGCCCCCGGAGGAGGAAACACGCGCGTGAGATACCCCCCTCGGCTGGGACACCTCGCCACCCGCCCCGTGGTGGTGAACCGGCTCGTTCCCACCTATGCGAAAGCCCACCAGATCGACGAGCAGGAGGCCTCCCAACGCCTCACCCGCGCCCTCGCCGGCAGCATCTGGGAGGACCTTCTGGCCGCCACCTGGGAAGCCATGAAGAGCCGTGTGAAGCGCCTGGACGAACAGCGCCTGCTGGAGAAGGTGTTCTCCACCCTCGAGGAGCGCCCCCTGCGCTACGGCCGCGCCGTGGAGCCCACCCCCGCCTGGAGCGCCTTCATGATGCTGCTCGATTTGGAGATCGGCACCGCCGGAGACGCCGCCCGCCGCGTCATGGAGTCCGAGCAGGGCCGGAAGATGATCAGCGTCGGGCTGGCCGAGGCCGGAATGTTCCTCGCCACCGAGCTGACCCGGGGGAAGTGACCCTACCCCCCACGTGGCATTTCCTCGGCCCGTGGGCTGTTCGCTACAGTCGATCCCCTGAGCCGCCAGCCCTGGAGCCACCAGGCAGGCGCCACCAAGAGACCCTGCCTTGCTCGTCCGGTATTCCGACTGGAAGCGCCCCACCGATGCCGCCTACGCGTTCCAGCTCCGCGCCGCCTCGGGAGCCGCCGGGCCGGAGGGGTTCGTTCCCGCCATCCCGGCCCCTGGCACCCAGAGCGACATCCG
The DNA here is from genome assembly GCF_020103695.1 of Hyalangium versicolor. Taxonomy (GTDB): domain Bacteria; phylum Myxococcota; class Myxococcia; order Myxococcales; family Myxococcaceae; genus Hyalangium; species Hyalangium versicolor. The sequence continues at coordinate 50,973 of NZ_JAHXBF010000028.1, read as the reverse complement.
CGAGGTGGCCCGCCAGGCGCTCGCGGACGGAGAGGCGGAGCGCTTCGAGCGCCGGATCCACCGCTGGAGCGGCCCCGAGGATGTCGTCCCCGAGACCGGCGAGAAGCCCTACGAAGGCCAGCAGCACACCTTCGAGGAGCGCACTTGGAGCGATGCCCTCACGATGAAGGACATCGACGCCGCGCTGCGAGGCATCGTCCTGGTGCTGCGAAGCCCCTCGGGCTCCACCGACTACGTGCTGCGCGACCACCACATGCTCGATGTGGCCCTCTACCACTACCGGACCACCGGCGAGCTTCCGCGCGCCCTCTTCCATGCGGACCGGCACTCGGACTGGTGCAAGGACAACTACCTGGAGACCCGCCGGCCTCAGCAGGCTGCCACCTGGTGGAAGCTCATCGAGGGCCTCAAGCGGCCGGGCGACTCCACCGCCGTCCTCCGGGAGGAGGATGTCTTCTTCACCACCGGAGTGGCCCCTCGCAAAGCCGGGATGAGTGGCCGGGACATCGGCGTCTCCGTGCTCGTGCCTGGATTCCTGGACCCCGACCAGCTCCACTGGCGCCAGGTCCTCGACCAGCCCGGAGCCACCGAGGCCGATTGGGTCTCCCTGGATCTCGACTTCTTCCAGCCCGCCCCCCAGCTCCGCGTCAGCCGAGGGCTGCTCCGGGACTCGCGCTTCCAGGGCCTCGTCACCCGCGCTCGCGTCCGCGTCTTCGTGCTCTCCCCCCAATTCACCAACGGGGGTGACCGGATCGACCCCTGGGAGGTCCAGGGGAACATGCACTCCTCCCTTCGCCTGCTCAACCTGCTACGCCAGCTTCCCCGGAAAGCCCTGGCCAGCCGCTGACACGCCCCGACGTGTCACGACTGACATGTCAGCGCCCTCCGGCGACACGTCGGGCACCCGAACCCTTTCCTCTGCCCTCAAAGTGAAATTCCGCCCCCGCGAAATAGTTGAGTCGCGCTTCACCTTTCCGTGAAACACGATAAGAATCCCTCGTTCGCCGGGCTCGAGTCGTCCCTATCCCTCTATGTCTCAGGACAAAGTCAAAACCCCTGAGCAGGAGCCCTCGGATCAGAAGGGCCCGTCCGAGACGACCTCTTTCATGGGGGGCCCCGCCGCCCCCGCGCCGCCAGGCGAGATGTCCCCCACCAACCTCCGGCCGGACTCCCAGAACGGCGAGAAGTGGTGGGCTCCTCCGGAGTCCTCGCCCGACCCGCAAGCCGCCCAACCCCAGCCACCGCCCCCCGCGGAGATCAAGGATCCGCTGATTGGACTGGTGGTGGGCAGCTTCCGGCTGGTGCGCAAGCTCGGCGGCGGCGGCATGGGCACCGTCTACCTGGGCGAACACACCCTCATTGGCAGCAAGGTCGCCGTGAAGTTCCTCCACGAGCACTTCGCTTCCAACGAGGCCCTCGTCCAACGCTTCCTGGCCGAAGCCCGCGCCGTCAACCTCATCGGCCACGAGAACATCATCAACATCTTCGACATGAACGTGCTGCCCCCCCGGCGGCACTACCTCGTCATGGAGTACCTGGAGGGCAGCCCCCTCTCGGCCATGACGGGCACCCCGCAACAGGCCTCGGTCATCGTGCCGATCCTCACCCAGGTCTGTGACGCGCTGCAGGCGGCCCATCTCAACGGCGTGGTCCACCGCGATCTCAAGCCGGAGAACATCTTCCTCGTCCGGCACGACCGGACCCCCCACTTCGTCAAGGTGCTGGATTTCGGCATCGCCAAGCTGCTGGATGGGGTGTCGCCAGGGCAGACCTCGCTCGGCACGATCATCGGTACCCCCGAGTACATGGCCCCCGAGCAGTGGGCCGGCAAGGGCGTGGACGGGCGGACCGATCTGTACGCCCTGGGCATCATCGCCTACGAGTTGCTCGCCGGGCGCACCCCCTTCGGCAAGGGCGGGCTGGGGAGCCTGCTGCATGCCCACCTGCAGGAGATGCCGGCCGCCCCCCATGAGGTGAATCCCCAGGTGCCGGTCGCCCTCTCGCAGGTGATCATGCGCGCCATGGCCAAGAAGCCGGACGAGCGGTTCCGGAGCGCCAGCGAGATGCGCGCGGCCCTGGAGCAGGCCCTCACCACCGCCACGAACGCCCCGCCCCCGAGGCCCACCGCACCGCCCCTCGCCGCCCATACCCCTCCGGCGCCGCCTCCCCTGCCTGCCGACACGGCCATGGCCATGCCGGCCACCGCTCCGGCCCCACCCCGGCGCTCGCCGGCCCCGGCTCCGGCGGATATCCCCGCGCGGGTGGTGCTCGCCCCTGGCACCGAGCCCGTCCGTTTGACGTGCACGGACCTCAGCCGCGCAGGCGCCTTCCTGTGCACCGAGGGCACCATGCCCCCGCTGCGCTCGCGCGTGTCGCTCATCCTGGAGCTGAAGGACCGGCCCCTGGCCTGCGGGGGCGAGGTCGTCCGCCATGTCACTCCCGCCCAGGCCTCCTCCTGGGGGATGCGTGCCGGCTTCGCCATCCAGTTCGTTGAACTGTCCGCGGAGGCTCGCGACGCCCTGTCCAAGCTGGCCCAGGGGCAGATTCCCTCTCCGGTGGCTCCCAAGCCCGCTACCGTGGACGATCCGCAGGCCGAGGCGCTGCTCACCATGCTGCAGCAGCGCATGAGCACCGATCCCTACGTGCTGCTGTCCCTGCCCCAGAACGCCACCTTCGACGATGTGCGCCAGCACGCCCGCGCCGCCCTGACGGCGCTCGAGAACATCGCCTCCCGCAAGCTGTCCGCCCGGCAGTCGCGGGATCTGTCCGACATGCGCTCAAAGGTGGAGAAGGCCTCGGAATTGCTCGGGCACCCCCGCCAGCGCATCGAGCACGACGCCTGGCGAGCCAACTTCGCCGGTGTGGCCCGCTGCATCTCCAGCGGCCTCACGGCCAGCGAGATCGAATCCCTGCGCGCCCGCTACCTGCTGGCCCACCCCGGCGCGGAGGCGCGAGAGCGCATCCACTCCGCCACCGCGGCCGCGTGGGAGGCCCAGAGCAACGTCCAGTTGGCGCTGGCCGAGTACGAGAAGGCGCTGGCGGCTGATCCGCTCAACCTGGCGCTCCAACAGCGCTACTGGAGCCTCAAGCAGCGCGGGAAGAATACGCCCGCGCCGGACAGCCGCTCCCGAGGACCGGACGTTCCCGGGCTGCGCAAGCGCCCCGGCCGCTCGTAGCCCACCGAGTCAAAGTTCGCGAGAGCACGCTCCAGCGCCGCGGGGGTTTTGCCCGCGGAGGGGCACTGCTATGGCCGAGGCTGCCGTCTTCGCCATCGCGACCTCTCTTGGAGGGCTCCTCCCATGCGCGGCTCCGCGGCCCTGTCCTCATTTGCTCGCCCACGACTTCCTCCCCAGGTGCCGGGGGTGCCCCTTTTGGGCAACCTCCCTTCACTGGTGCGGCATCCGCTCGACTTCCTCGAGCAGGCCCGGCAGCGGCATGGAGACATCTTCCGGCTACGCCTGGGGCCCCGCGAGGCCATCGCGCTGTGCCACCCCCGCCACGCCCAGCACGTGCTCGTGGACCACGGGCGCAACTACACCAAGGGCGGGCCCTTCTGGGACTCGGTCCGGACGTTCATGGGCAACGGGCTGCCCGTCAGCGAGGGCGACTACTGGCGGCGCCAGCGGCGGATGCTCCAGCCCGCCTTCCACCACCAGCGGATCGCCACCCTGGCCGCGAGGCTGGTGGAGACCGTGGACGAGACCCTCTCGGAACACTGGGAGCAGGCGGCTCGCACGGGGGAGCCCTTCAATGCCGCCCAGGCCTTTGCCCACATGACCATGCACCTGCTGGTGCGCATCATGTTCGGCGGCGGGCTGTCCCAGGCCGAGGCGGAAGAGGCCGAGCAGGCCATGGCCTACATCATCCACTTCATGGTGAAGGGGATGGCGACGCACGCACTGCCCTCATGGGTCCCTGTGCCCGGACGGGCGCGCTACCGGGCGGCCATCCGGACCATGGACTCGATCCTCTTCCGGATGCTCGAGCGCGGCGAGCACGAGGATGGCCTCGGCGACACCCTGCTCTCCTTGATGAGCCAGGCGACGGATGCCGAGACGGGCGAGCGGATGACGACCCAGCAGATCCGCGACGAGGCCGTGGCCCTCTTCGTCGCGGGCTTCGAGACGACATCGGTGGCCCTGGCCTGGGCGCTCCACGCGATGACGCAGCAGCCGGAGTTCGGCCAGCGGCTCCAGGACGAGGTGGACGGCGTGCTCGGCCCGCGCGTTCCGGAGTTCGGCGACCTGAGACAGCTCTCCTACACGCTCTGCATGCTGCAGGAGACGATCCGGCTGTACGCGCCCGCATACTGGCTCCCGAGGACGCCCGAGGAGGACGACGAGATTGACGGCTACCGCATCCCCGCGGGAACACTGGTGGGCGTCATGTCGCACCTCATCCACCGCCACCCGGACGTGTGGGAGGCACCCGAGCACTTCGATCCCGAGCGCTTCCGGCCCGAGCGCTCCGAGGGGCGTCCGAGGCAGGCCTGGCTGGGCTTCGGGGGCGGCCAGCGGCAGTGCATCGGCAAGGAGTTCGCGCTGATGGAGGGGCAGCTCATCCTGGCGCGCATTGCCCAGCGCTTCCGCGTGTCGGCCGTGCCCGGGCGAGTAGCGCAGGTGCAGTTCACCACCACCCTGCGAGCCCGGAATGGGGTGTGGGTCCGCTTGTCCCGGCGCTGAGGCCTGTCCGGGGAGGTGCATGTCCCACCCACCGGCAGACCAGGAGCACTGTGCACGCGCCTTGCAGATGAACTCGGCAGGCCCTCCCTCTCAGGGCCGAGACACGGTCCGAGGAAGGCAGCCGCCCATGCTCCCGCAAATCCCGAGCTCTCCCGAGCCGAGCCCCGAGTCCCCGGAGGCATCCACCCAGACAGCGCCCGGCTCGAGCGCGCTCCGGCAGCCGGCGGCCACTCAGCTGCGCGTGGGCCCCGAGGGAAAGGATCCGCTGCTGGGCACGGAGGTGGGGAGCTTCCGGTTGGTGCGCAAGCTGGGCGATGGGGGCATGGGCTCGGTGTACCTGGGCGAGCACACCGTCATCGGCAGCCGGGTGGCGGTGAAGTTCCTGCACCCGCACCTGGCCTCGAACGAGACGCTCGTCCAGCGCTTCCTGGCCGAGGCCCGCGCCGTCAACCTCATCGGCCACGAGAACATCATCAACATCTTCGACATGAGCGTGCTGCCGCCCCGGCAGCACTACCTCATCATGGAGTACCTGGAGGGACAGCCGCTCTCCTCGCTCCTGGGGCGCCCGGTGCCGGCGACGGTCCTCGTGCCGATCCTCACCCAGGTGTGCGATGCGTTGCAGGCGGCTCACTCGCGAGGGGTGATCCACCGGGACCTCAAGCCGGAGAACATCTTCCTGCTCCGGCGTGAGCGGATGCCGCACTTCGTGAAGGTGCTGGACTTCGGCATCGCCAAGCTGCTGGACCACAACGTGGGGCAGGCAAAGACGGCGCAGGGCATGCTCATCGGCACTCCCGAGTACATGGCGCCCGAGCAGTGGATGGCACAGGCGGTGGATGGGCGAACGGATCAGTACGCTCTGGGGCTGATCGCCTATGAGGTCCTCACCGGCCGGCGGCCGTTCCAGGGCACGGGCATTGGCGAGTTGCTGCACGCCCACCTGAGGCAGGTTCCGATGTCTCCGCATGGCGTGAGGCCTGAGGTGCCGGCGGCACTCTCGGACGTCGTCATGCGGATGCTGGCGAAGCGGCCGGAGGATCGCTTCCAGAATGCCGCCGAACTGCGCATTGCATTGGAGCGCGCGCTGACGTCGCCCGCCATGCCCATCGCTCCCACGGTGGTGGCCCAGCAGCCCCCGCTGGCCACGACTCGAGTCGCGGCGACTCCGGTGGCGGGCCTCGCCGCGAGAATGGCACCTGGCCCCATGCCCGCGGTTCGAGCGACTCCGGTGGCTGCTTCCCCTGCCCGAGCCACTCCGATGGCGGCCCCCGTGAGCTGCTCCGCTCCGATGGCGGCACAGGCCTCCCGCACGACTCCGCCCGCGGCACCGACCTCGCAGTCGGTGATGCACCGGCCCGCCGAAGTGATCGCGTGGATCACCTTCCCGCCCGGGACCGAGTCCCGCCGCATGGCTTGCACCGACCTGACCCACGCAGGCGCCTTCCTGTGCGCGGAGGGAGCCCTGCCGCCACTGCGCGCTCGCGTGTCGCTGACGCTGGAGCTACATGATCGGCAATTGCCCTGCATGGCCGAGGTCGTCCGTCACATCCTGCCCGCGCAGGCCGCCTCGTGGGGAATGCGCGCGGGCTTCGCCATCCAGTTCGTCGACCTGTCCCACGATGCTCGGGACGTGCTGGTCCAGGTGTCGCAAGGGCAGGTGCTGGCACCTCCTCGAGCCGCGAAGACCTTCCCGGACGATCCGCAGGCGGAGGCGCTGCTGGGCGCGCTGCTCCGCCACATGAGCGGCGATCCGTACGTGCTGCTCTCGCTGCCCACCGATGCCACCTTCGACGACGTGAATCGCCAGTTCCGCGCGGTCCAGCGCAACCTGGAGGCCATCGCGGCCCGCCCGCTGTCAGCGCGGCAGATGAAGGACCTGGCCGAACTCCGCGCCCGTACGGAGAAGGCAGCGGAGGTGCTTGGGCAACCTCGCCAGCGCATCGAGCACGATGCCCGGAATGGAAACTACCCGGGAGTGGCACGATGCATCTCCAGCGGTGTCACAGCCGCAGAGATCGAGTCCCTGCGTGCGCGCTACCTGCAGGCCCACCCCGGCGCGGAGATGAAGGGAAGGCTTCACGCCACGAACGCAACGGCTTGGGCGGCCCAGGGACATATCGATTCCGCGCTGACGGAGTACGAGAAGGCGCTGAGCCTCGATCCGCTCAACCTGCCCCTCCAGCAGCGCTATTGGAGCCTCAAGCGGCGCGACTCGCGGATCAAGTCACCGTCCGCGAGTGCCGGCCCGGTGCCCGTCCCCCCTTCGGTGGCGTAGGAACAGCGCTCTACTTGGGCATGAAGCCGAAGGCCTTGAGCATGATGAGGGCAATGCCCATCAGGCTCTCTCCTGCGATCAGGCCCGAGCCCACGGGGAACACGGTGGCCTCGGCCAGCTTCGGCCTGCGGCGGCGCAGGTACTCGGCGATGGCCGCGCCGATGAAGAAGCTGATCGAGCTGGAGCCAGGGATGACGATGGCCAGGCCGAAGCCGGCGGCGGAGGGAATGAAGGGCTTGGCCTTCTTGGGCGCCCAGCGATCCAGCAGCACGAGGGCGATGCCCAGCACGGCGCCGCAGAGGGCTCCCACGCGAGCACTCGAGTGCAGCGCACTGAGCCCCACCGAGAGCATCTGGGAGACTCCGGCCCAGACCAGGGCGGACGGCGCGGGGAACTGATCAGTGCCCAGCACGCTCGCGTCCGGAACGAGCAGGTGGAAGGCGGGCACCACGACGATCGCGCCGGCCACCACGCCGAAGAGCTGGCCAATGAACTGCTGCCGCGGATTGGCGCCGAGCAGCCACCCGGACTTGAGGTCCGTGAGCAGATCCGCCGAGTGCAGGCCCACGCCGCCGGTCGCGTTGGCGCTCATGACGTTGGCGGCGACATTGCCTGGAGCCAGACCGCCGTAGATGAGCTGGGTGACAGGCCCCAGCGCCTTGGTGGGGGTGGTGTCCGTCTCGCCGGTGACGCGCGAGGCGATGACACCCATGATGACGGACAGCGGCAACGCGATGATGCCGGCCCACACGGGGATCTGGAACAGGTACGCCATCAGCGCCACGACGATGGGCCCGAGGATGGCGAAGCCCAGGGGGAACCACGAGGGAGGACACTCGATGTCCGCCAGCGGATCCTGCACGGCGTCGGCCTTCTTGCTGAACAGCCCCGTGAGCGCCTTGAACGAGCGCGCCACGCTGCGCCACTGGAACGCGAAGGACAGCAGGCCCGAGGACACGAGCACGGCGGCGCCCGTCCACAGCATCCACGTGTTGATGGCCTTGAAGGAGACGGCGGTGATGAAGCCCTGGTCGAACATGGCCGGGGCGAGGAAGCCGTAGGTGAGCACCGCGCCCAGGAGCATGGACCAGCCCGTCTTCCAGCTCATCAGGCCGCCGGCGCCAATCAGGAGCAGGCTCAAATCGAAGGACAGGCCCCAGTCCCCGGCGGGACGGCCGCGGATGTTGATGAACGGCACGCTCACCTTGGCTGGGATGAACGGCAGGCGCCAGAACGCGGAGACATGGGCATCCAGCCAGGCACTCTTCGCCTCACGCAACACCGCGACGATGGCGCCGACGAGCCCCGCCCCTCCGAGCAACCGCGCCTTCTGGGACGCCTGCTCCCCGTGGCCGTGCAGCGCATTGATCGTCTCCGCGGTGGCCGTGCCGGTGGGGAACGGCAGCGCCTCGATGTTGATGAGCTGGCGCTTGATGGGGATGGCGGCCACCACCCCGAGCGCCGCAACCACGGCGAGCCATACCACCAACCACCCGGTGGAGGGCAACGTTCCGGTGAGCATGAGCAGCGCGGGCACGGCGTGCATGTTGCCGCCGCCCGTCATGTAGCCCGCGGCGGACGCCACCGAGCCCATGGCGTTGTTCTCCAGCGGGGAGAACTCCTGCTTGAAGATGCGCAGCTGGCGCAGGAGGTTGAAGACGGAGAAGGCCAGGATGCAGGCGGTCAGCGTGACGCCCATACTCCAACCCGTCTTGAGGATGACGTACAGGTTGGAGAGGCACATCACCATGCCGATGACCATGCCGGCGATGACCGCGCGCACCGTGAGCTGACGCGCGCCACGTTGATACACGTTCTCCAGCCAGTACCGCTCGGGATCAGCCTCCGGGGAGGCCTTGGCGCCCGGAGGGGCTTCAGCGAGAACGTTCGAGTGCGGCTCTTGTGGGGCGGGATGACTCATGGGGGCCGCAACCATAATTCACCGGCCCCGAATCACCGAGCGCCCCTCAGTAAAGGGCGGACAGGCCCTTCATCAGTCGTGATGGTGGCCGTGCCCATCCGGCCCGTGGGCATGGCCGTGGGTCAGTTCCTCGGCGGTGGCGTCCCGGACGGCGCGGACGGTGACGTCGAAGTGCAGCGTCTTGCCAGCCAGAGGGTGGTTCAGGTCGACAATGACCGTGTCGCCCTTCACCTCGTGGATGCCAATGGGGATGACCTCGCCTCCGTCCGTCTGGGCGGCCAGACGCATGCCCGGCTTCAGCTCGGCATTGGGGGGGAACATGGTGCGGGGGACTTCCTGGAGCCCGCGAGAGTCATGCTCGCCGTAGCCCTGCGCGGGCGGAACGACGACCTTCTTGGTATCGCCAATGCCCAGACCTTCCAGGGCGCCCTCGAGACCCGGAACGATCTGCCCACGCCCGTGGAGATACGAGAGCGGCTGGCCGGGCTCGCTCTGATCGACGACCTGGCCGTCGCCCAGGTGCAGCTGGTACTCCAACGCGACGATTCGGTCCTTGGCGACTTTCATGAGACTGCTCCTTGGGTGCAACGGTGCGTGGGACTGCTTCGGGAAACATTGCGAGCGAACATCGCCGCGTGCACTGCCCTGACGTACCCCCGGCGAGCGAACGAGCCCCTGCGCGGTAGTTCGCTCATCATGGGAGCAGGCAGGCTGTGGGTCGCGTGACGGATCGGGCACTCGGAGGTGGAGTCCCGCATCGGAGCGGGAATCGGTCCGGGTTATAGCGCGCCAGGGCTCACGACAGCCAAGTTCTCGCCCGTGCGGATGATCACGACTCGCGGTGTCGACTGGCGGGCACAACCCTACGAATCCTCCTGTCTCGAGCCCATGTCAGAGGTCTCTGCTTGAATGGGAGAGTCTTGTAACGAGGAGGGTGGCGGGGATGGAACACAAGGGGCTCGTGGCACGGGTGTCGGAGCAGTTGGAGCGGCTGATTGCGCTGGGCCATATGCCCAAGGACACGCTGCCGTCCGAGCGGGTGATGGCCAAACGCTATGGGGTGTCGCGCACCACCATCCGTGGAGCGCTGCAGGGGCTGGCGGCCCGAGGACTCATCGTCCAACACCCTGGGCGCCAGAGTCGCACGGTGGGACTCGGGCAGGCTCTGTCCCTCGAGAGCCTGAAGCTGTTGCTGCCCGAGGGGCGCACGGACCTGGACCGCCGGTATCTGCTGGAGGGCTACTTCTCCCTGAAACGAGAGGTGACAGTGGAGTTGCTGGCGGCCTGCTGCGAACACGCCAGTCCGCAAGACGTGGAGCTGCTCAAGAGTGCCAGCTTTGTGCTCAGGGATGACGCGCGCTGGCAGGAGGAGCCCCGGAGGTGGGCGCAGCGAGAGTTCGAATTGCTGAGGCTGGCAGCCCGAGCTGCGGACCGTCCCGGCCACATGCTGCTCATCGTCACATTGGAGAAGGCCTTCTGGGGCGTGGCCGAGAGCGTGCTGCCCGCCCTGCAAGCGGAGGCTGTCCGAGAATGGGCCATGTTCGTGTTCGACGCGTTGGTCGACCGCGACGCCCAGTTGGTGCGTCGGGAGCTGCCGGCACTGCTGAAGGCGGTGGATGGGCCGATGCTCGACCGCCTGGCCCCTGTCAGCGATGCGCACACGGAACCCGCATCCCCCGCCACGCCCGTGGAGGTGCCCCTGTCCGGCGAGACCGCCGCCGACTGGTATGCTGGCCATACCAGTTCGCAACCCGCTCGGCCGACAGGGCGGCTCCCGTCTCAGGAGGGTCCCGCCGACGAGCCCTCCGCTCCGAGCCAGAACGTGATCACGGGCTCGTTCACCCCACCCTTGGCCGACGGACTCCAGGGTTCCTCCATCAGTTCTGAAGGCCTCCCGGCTCCACGAACTCCGCTCTCAGCCAGAATGAGTTCCACAGCTGGGCCCTGTCCTCCGCCAACCCTGTTTCTTGCCTTGGCGGCTCCTCTCTCCGAGGAAATCCAGGGGGATGGGGATGCCACCGAACTCACTCCTCCACCATGCGAAACAGCAGCTCCTGGCTCAGAGTCTCCGAAGAAGGTTGGCGGCCCACCCAAAGAGGGGAGTTGAGGGAGGCGTCGGGGCGACCAGCACAGTTCTGGTGTCGAGGTGTTCGACAACGGTGTCCTGGGCTTTGCCCCTGCGCATCACGAGGCGGACGGTTCGGGCGCATCCTCCGGGGGGACGTCATCGGCTGGCTCACCACGGGCAACGTAGAGCGCCGCAGCCAGATCGCCCGTCACGTTGAGAGTGGTGCGGCACATGTCGAGGAAGCGATCCACCCCCAGGATCAGGCCGATGCCCTCGGGGGGAATGTTGAAGAGACCCAGGATCATCAGGATGACGGGGAGCGAGCCGGCCGGCACTCCCGCCGTGCCAATGCCCGCCAGCACACAGATGAACATGATGATGGCCTGCTGGCTGAGGCTCAGCGGCACGCCATACACCTGAGCGAGGAACAGGACGGTGACGCCCTCGAAGAGCGCCGTGCCGTTCTGGTTCATGGCCGCGCCAGCGGTGAGCACGAAGCGGGACACGTGGCGCGGCAGCCGGAGGTTCTCTTCCGCGACCTTGAGGGCGGTGGGCAGTGTCGCGCTGGAGGAGGCCGTGGCGAAGGCCGTGGCCATGGCCAGCCGGATGTCTCGGAAGAAGGCGATCGGATTGCGCCCACCCAGGAAACGCACCGAGAGCGAATACACACCGAACATGTGCAGCCCGAGCGCCAGCAGCACCACCGCCACGTACGAGAGGATCTGCCGCAGCACCTCCACTCCGAGCTGCGCCATCACGGAGAAGAGCAGCGCGGCCACTCCATAGGGAGCCAGCCGTAGCACTCCATCAATGAGCCGCATCATCACGTCATAGAGGCCCTGCACCATCTCGCGCAGACGGAGCGCCGCGGGCGTCTGCGTCAACGCCAGCCCCGCCCCGAAGACGAGGGAGAAGACGATGAGCCCAATCATGTCTCCGTCCGCGGCGGTGCGGATGGGGTTGTCCGGCACCATGTTGACGATGAGCGCCGCGGGCGAGGTGCTTCCGGGAGTGGGCGCGGCCTTGAGCGCCGAGCTGTTGCTCTTCGCTGCGTTGCGCGTCTCCTCGCTGATGCCAGCGCCCGGCTGCAGCGTGTTGACGAGCACCAGTCCCAGCAGCACAGCGATGGAGGAAAAGACCACGGTGTAACCGATGGTCTTCAGCCCAAGCCGACCAATCTGCCGCACATCCAGCTCGCACACGCCGATGACGAGCGCGGCGAAGAGCAGCGGCACCACCAGCATGAGCAGCAGGCGGATGAAGATCCGCCCCGCAGGCTGGGTGAGGTTCGTCACCACCCACGTGAGCCAGGCGGAGTCCCCGGCTACCGCATGGGCGATGAGCCCGGACAGCGTGCCGAAGATAATGCCCACGAGCATCTTCTGGTGTGCCTTCATTGCCGCGCAGCCTAGCGATGAATGGGAGTGGCGCATACCCTCCATTCAGCCGAAGCTCCCGCCCCACCGTGGAACCGTTCGTCCAAGATCCCAAACTCACCGACAGCGCCCTGCCCGCCCCCCTCTTCCGCCGCCTCGCCCGACGCGTGGGAGCGCTGGGCACCGAGCGCCTGCGCACCACCTACCAGACGACCTTCTGGTACGACTTCAGCGAACCCACCAACGTCGTGGAGGAAGCCATCCTCGTGCTCCAGCCTCACGTGGTGAAGCACCTGAGGATCGCTGGCGTCGAGTGGTGGCTGAGCCGCATGTACGCCACGGACGTGCGCGTGGACTTCCACCAGGATCGCGACGAGAAGCTCGCCCTGCGCACCGGGAAGCTCGTGCACCCTCGACTGTCCTCCGTACTCTTCTTGAACCGGGTGCGCGGCGGCGCCCTCGCCATCACCCGACACCTTCCGGATCCCTCCAACCCCTCCCTCGCCCCGAGCCAGCTGGATGACCTGACGCTGGTGGCTCCCCGCCCCAACCGCTTCGTCGTCTTCGATGGGAAGTTCACCCACGGCGTGCTGGATGCGAACAACCAGATCCCCGACGGCAAGCTCCCGGGCCGCGCGCGGCAGCGCCGCACCATCGCGCTGAACTGGTGGACCAAGCGCCCCACGGATACTCCCGCGTGGGCCGAGACGAAGCTCTACCGCGCGCTCGGCGGATAGGCCGTCTCACGAAGGCGCCGCGTCACCCTCTCCGCCCATTCGGGCTCGATCTCCATGCACGCCGGCTTGCGCCCCAGTCTCAGGGCCGCCGCCGGCGTGGAGCCACTCCCCGCGAAGGGATCCAGGATCGTGTCCCCAGGCCGGCTGTATGTCCTCACCAGCGGCTCCAGCACCGAGAAGGGCTTGTGGTGCGGGTGACCGCCCCAGCGCTCCGCCTCCGCGTCATCATCGTAGCCGCCCACCACCGCCCAGACCGTGGGCAGCTCTCCCGGCCCCAATTCCGGCGCGGGCGTCCGCGCGAACACCAACGCCACCTCGTACACGCGCAGCAATTGCTCGTTCGCGTTCTTCTCCGTGGTCCGCTTGCCCCAGATGTACTCGCCCCTCAGGTGCGTATAGCCCAACCCCCTCGCCACCGTGGTGATGGGCTCCTTGCCCAGCAGATTCGTCCAGATGACCAGCGGCGCCTCCGGCGTGAGCCAGCCCACCGCCCGCGTCATCCACGCTTCCGTGAAGACGCGGTAGTCCCTCACCGTCTCGAAGCGCACGATGGGGTTGCGATCGATCTTCTTGTGGGCCCGCGGATCGCGCTCGTCCCCGCCCTTCCGCCTCCGCGTGAGCAGGCAGTACGGCGGATCCGTCAACAGCAGGCCCGCCCGGGTTTCCCCAAGCGCGGCCCGATAGCCATCCGCCTCTCGCGCATCGGCGCGGTGACAACGCAGGGACTCGGGGGGAGGTTCGAGGCTCATCCGCCACCCACCCTACACCCAGCGGCTCCAGGCTCAAGGCATCGCGCGCTGCTCCGAGCGAGACACCGCAGCGATCTCCTTGACCGCAACCCGGTCGTGCGAGCGGAAGACCGCGAAGTCGGTGCCCGCCTCCGTCACCACATCCATCATTTGATCGATGAACAGCTCTCCGGCTCGAAGCTGCACGGCGACCGGGCGACTGCGAACCACGGCCTCCTCGAGTACATCGATGAAGTCACACTGGCCTACATCATCCTGGCAGATTCGGCTCATTGCTCACTCACCTGATCCGGGACAGAGCCCGGTTCTGAGACGTGGTGAAACGCCCCCCTGTCAATGCCCCAAGCCGGTAACGACAGCCGGATCCGGATGCAAGCCGAACTCCCGAGCACTCACCCTCGTTTCACGACCCGTGAGTGCTCGGAGCCCGGAACTCCCCGCGCAGCGCTCACAACCCGAGCGCCTGAGCCAAAACAGGCTGCGCCCGGATCAGATCTTTCCAGCCGCGTAGTCCTTCGCGTAGTCCTTGAAGCTGCGCGGCGGCCGGCCGAGCACGTCCTTTACACCGGTGGCCAGCCCCGCCGACCAGCCGTTGCGGATCAGCGCCGCCAGCTCCGCCATGCCGTCCACGATCGACGCGGGCATGTGCATGTCCGTCATGGCCTTCTTCGCGGCCTCCTCGGGAATCGGCACGTAGGTGTACTTGTGGCCGAACACCTCGCCCAGGATGGTCAGCACCTCCACGGAGTCCAGCGCCTCGGGGCCCGTGAGCTCGTACGCCTTGCCCTCATGCCCCTTGCCGGTGAGGACCGCCGCGGCCACCTCGCCGACGTCTCGCCCGTCCACCCACGACGCCTTGCCCTGGCCGTGCGCGGCGTAGACGGTGCTGTCCTTCTTCGGATCGGCGCCGTAGTAGTTGATGAAGTTCTCCATGAAGAACGTGGGCCGCAGCATGGTCCAGGCGATGCCGCTGTCCTTGATGGCCTTCTCGCTCGAGCGGTGCAGCCGGCCCAGGTAGATGCCCGGCTCGGCATCCACGCCCACCACCGACAGCTTCACGATGTGCTTCACGCCCGCCTTCTTCGCCGCATCCACGAGCGCCTGCGTGTACTGCGTCTGCTTGTCCGAGACCGGCGTTAGCAGGAAGACCTTCTCCACCCCCTGGAGCGCGGGCCCGAACGTCTCCGACTTCTCCCAGTCGAAGAGCACTGCCTCGACTCCCTGTCCCTTGAGCTTGTCCGGAGAGCGGCTTCCAACCCTGACGCGCGCCCCCTTCGCCTGAAGCGCCTTCACCGTCGACGAGCCAATCGTTCCCGTACCACCCGTGACAAGAATCATGTTCCCTCCCGTTTGTGTTCGAAGCAGCCCGCGAACCATGCCACGCCTTCATGGCCGCCGTCAGCCCGGCGCCCCCAGCCGCTGCTGCCCCCACGTGCACAGATCCAACACCGGGCAGCGGCCACAGGCGGGCGCCACGTAGAAGCAACAGCGCTGGCCGTGCAGCATCAGCACCTCGTGATGATCGTAGACCTGCTGCGCATCCCAGCCTGGAGGCAACAGCGCTGCCAGCCGCTCATGCGAGCGCCCCACCGTCACACGCGGCGAGATCAACCCCAACCTCAACGCCACCCGGTAGTGGTGGCTGTCCACCGGCAGCGCGGGCCTCCGCAACCGGCTGAACAGCAGCACCGCAGCGCTCGTCTTCGGCCCCACGCCCGTCAGGGACTCCAGCCACGCGCGCGCCTGGGGCACCTGCATCTCGCCCAGGAAGTCGAGCGCCATGTCCCCTCCTCTCCGAGCGGAGATCTCCCGGAGCACGGCCTGGATGCGCGGCGCCTTCTGCTCGGGCCACGTCACCGGAGCCACCGCCTCCAGCACGGCTGCCAGCGGCGCATCCCGAACGGCCTCCCAGGTGGGAAAGCGCTCCCGAAGCTCCCGGAAGGCCCGCCCCGAATCCCGGTTGCGCGTGCGGTGGGACAGCAGCGCGGAGACCAGCTCGCTGAGCGGATCCAGCTCGTGGAAGAAGGGGATGGGACAGCCATAGACGGCGCACAGGCGCTCGTGCACCCGCAGCATCTTCTCGCGGGGCGGCAGCGATGACAGCGACTCAGGGAGCTCCACGGCCAGGTGTTCCTCCTGCCTCATGGGTAGTGAGGCTTCGATGGAACCCGACAGGTTACTTCTGGCGCCCAGGCCGCTCGTGGCGCAGTGCGCCGAAATGACACGCGGCGTTCACTGAGCGACGGGGACCCCCAATGGACGCCATGCCCCGCCCCGGCATACCGTCTGCCTGTCCCGAGCGCACGAGTGCCCATGAGCCGGAATCCCCTCCGCACCCTCTCGCGTCCTCTCCGGAGCCGCGTCGCCCTCTCCCTGCTGGCAGCCCTCTCCCTCCTCCCGGCCGCCGGCCGGGCCGAGGGCGCCTCCGATGCTTCGCCGAGCTCCTCGCTCTCGGCGGAGGCCCCTCTCGCATCCGATGTCCCCACTCCCCAGACGCCGCCGCTGGCCCAGCTCACCCCGCCCGCGGACGCCCTCCCCCCCGCGGGCGCTCCTCCCCAGGCGGATCGCCGCAAGGGCTGGGACATCCAGGGCGTACCTGCCATCAACTTCAACACCGATGAGGGGTTCGGCTACGGCGCGATCCTGATGCTCGTCGACCGCGGGGACGGCTCCTATGAGCCCTTCCGCTACTCGGTGATGCTGCAGTTCTTCCAGACGACCAACCAGGTGGCCTCGCACTTCATCTCCCTGGACGCGCCCCGCTTCCTGGACTCCCAGTGGCGCATGGGCATGGAGCTCGCCTACGCCCGCACCCTGTTCGCCCCCTACTACGGCCTGGGCAACACCGCCGCCTACGTCACCGAGTTCTCCGACTGCGACGACCGGGACTCCTTGAAGGCCAACCCCGACGTCTGCCCGGACAACCCGGACTTCCGCGGCCTGCGCTACTACACCTATGACCATCGGAGCCTGCCGAAGATCCGCCTCAACGCGCGGCGCGAACTCTCCCAGCAATGGAGGATCTTCCTGGGCTATCGCCTGCGCATGGACCGCATCCGCATGCGCTACTCGGCGGATGATCTGGGCCAGAGCAGCGACTCGAAGCTCATCGAGGACGCGTCCTCGGGAGTGCTCGACTCCCATGAGGGCAACCTCACCGAGCCCCTGTCCGAGCGCACCTCCGAGGTGATGCTCGGCCTCCAGTACGACACCCGGGACATCGAGGCCGCCCCCACGCTGGGCATGTTCCATGAGCTGTCGGTGCGCGGCGGTGCCGGAGTGATTGGCAGCCAGTTCAACTACTGGGGCGCCACGCTCCACACCCGCTTCTTCCACCCCGTCATCCCCGGGTACTCGCGGCTGGTGATGGGGTGGCGCGGACTGCTCGATGTGATGGGCGGCGACGTGCCAATCTCCCTGCTCCCCGTCTACGGCGGGTTCGAGAACAAGGATGGGCTGGGCGGCGTGTACTCCGCGCGCGGCATCCTCCTGCGCCGCTACCAAGGGCCCGTGAAGCTGCTGCTCAACGCGGAGCTGCGCTGGACGGCGCTCTCCGTGAAGCCGTGGGGGCAGGACTTCGACTTCACCCTGGCCGGCTTCGTGGACTCGGGGCGCGTCTGGAGCAACCTGCACTTCAACGAGGGCGGCGGCCTCAAGACTTCGGCCGGGGGCGGGCTGCGCATCGGATGGAACCGCGAGTTCGTCATCCGCCTGGACTACGGCGTCGGCATCACCGAGCCCACCACCGGGTTCTATCTGGACATCGGCCACATCTTCTGAGCGTCCTGTCCTCGAAGGCCCCGATGAGGAGACCCATGGCAAAGATGATCTGGCGCGCCGTGATGCTGGCCGCGCTCGTGGCAGGTGCTGGCTGCAAGAAGGAGGAGGCCCCTCGCGCCGACGCGGACTTCTACAAGAAGACGCAAGAGGCCCTCATCCGCGCCAAACCCGGCGCGGTCATCGAGCTGCCCGAGGGCCGCTTCCAGCTCGACCGCAGCCTGTCCTCCACCGTGGACGGCATCACGATCCGGGGCAAGGGCCTGGACAAGACGATCCTGTCCTTCAAGGGCCAGACGCAGGGCGCCGAGGGACTCCTCCTCAAGGGCAACAACCTCACCCTGGAGGACTTCGCCGTCGAGGACACGAAGGGTGACGCCATCAAGATCAACGGCACGGACGGGCTCGTCATCCGCCGCGTCCGAGCCGAGTGGACGGGCGGCCCCAAGGCCACCAATGGCGCGTATGGCCTGTACCCGGTGCAATGCAAGAACGTGCTGATCGAGGACTCGGTGGCCATCGGTGCGTCCGACGCGGGCATCTACGTGGGCCAGTCCGAGCACGTCATCATCCGGCGCAACAAGGCCATGCGGAACGTGGCGGGCATCGAGAGCGAGAACACCAAGTACGCCGACATCTACGAGAACACGGCGACGCACAACACGGGCGGCATCCTGGTGTTCGATTTGCCGGATCTGCCCGTGCAGGGCGGCAAGTCCACGCGCGTGTTCAACAACGACATCTTCGCCAACGACACGGACAACTTCGCTCCCGAGGGCAACATCGTCGCCACCGTGCCCACGGGCACCGGGATGATGGTCATGGCCACTGATCAGGTCGAAATCTTCAACAACCGCTTCCGGGATAACAAGACCGTGAACCTGGTCATCGCCAGCTACTTCGTGTCTCGCAAGCCCATCAACGACAAGAACTACGATCCCTACCCGGAAGCGCTCTACATCCACGACAACACCTTCTCGGGAGGAGGCGACTCGCCGACCGGGTTGGCCGTGAAGTTGCTGGCGCTGAAGCTCGGCAAGCCCTTCCCGGACATCCTCTATGACGGCATCGTCGACGGGAAGAAGCTCACCGCCCAGGGCGCCATGCCCGAGGACCTTCGCATCTGCATCCGGAACAATGGAGACGCGGACTTCGCCAACGCCGACGCCGAGCACGGCTTCGAGAAGCTCAGCAGGGACCTTGCGCCCCATGACTGCTCGCACCCGAGCCCCGAACCGGTAAAGCTGTCTGGAGTCGCCCAGTGAGCCGGATACTGGGAAGGAGCCTGCTCCTGGTGGCCCTCGGGCTGTGGGGATGCAGCAAGGGGCGTGGAGAGGTCCACACCTTCGTGGAGGATCCCTATCCGGAGAAGCTGTCGGCGTGGGGGCTCTTCCAGGGTACGGGCTGGACGCTCGAACCCAATGCCGGCGTCATCCCCTACGAGCTGAACACTTCGCTGTTCACGGACTACGCGGAGAAGTACCGGACGATCTGGGTGCCTCCGGGCCAGTCGGCCACGTACCGGGATTCAGAGGCGTTCGACTTCCCCGTGGGCACGGTCATCTCGAAGACCTTCATGTACCCGGCCGATGGCAAGGTGCCGGCAGCCACCGGGGCTCGGCGGACGGCGGGCAATGCGGACAAACGCTTCCGGCCCGTCGAGACGCGCATCCTCGTGCATGCGAAGCAGGGATGGATTGCCCTCCCCTACGTGTGGAACGACGAGGGCACCGAGGCCACGCTGGAAGTGGTGGGCTCCAGCCGCGCCGTGGAGGTGACTCATGGATCCGGTGAGAAGCTGTTCGCCCACTACATGATTCCCAATGTGAACCAGTGTCAGGGCTGCCATGAGCGCAACAAGGTGATGACGCCCATCGGCCTCCAGGCCCGGCACCTCAACCGGAGCTACTCGTATGACGAGGGGCCTGAAAACCAGCTCACACGGCTGACTCGCGTGGGCTACCTCAAGGGCGCTCCCGAGCCTGCCGCAGCGCCTCGAAACGCCGTCTGGAATGACGCGAGCACGGGCTCCGTGGAGCAGCGCGCCCGGGCGTATCTCGACGCAAACTGCGCGCACTGCCATGACCGGAACGGGCCCGCCGCGAGCTCCGGGCTTTACCTGTCCGCCCTGGAGAAGGAGCCTCACACGCTCGGCCGATGCAAGGCGCCCGTGGCCGCCGGGCGAGGCGCCGGCAAGAACCTGCCCTTCGACATCGTCCCGGGACAGCCGACGCGCTCGATCCTCGTGTACCGCATGGACTCGCAGGACCCGGGCGTCATGATGCCGGAGCTGGGACGCTCGCTCACCCATGACGAGGGCGTGGCGCTCATTCGGGAGTGGATCCAACAGATGCCAGGCGCCTGCGAAAACGATGCCCCCCAGGCGATGGGCGGCTGAGCTCCTTGAATGACGAGCCCGTTGGGAGAGCTGCCCCTCCGGGCGCGCCTGAGCCAAACCTGTCCACCAAGCAGACAGGTTGGCTCGGTCCGCGCCCGGACCGGCCTCTCCTTCCGAAGTCCCGTCAGCGGACGTGAACGGGTGAAGGCTTGTCGCCGCTCGGCTCCTGGGCACGCACGTCCCGGAACACCGCCGAGGTGTTTCCGTGCCTGTCCTTCACCTGCAGGTGGATGCGGTACCACCGGGGACCCTCCGCCCCCTCCACGGCCGGCGCCGTGAACGTGCCTCGCGCCATCCCGCTGATCGGCGGCACGAAGGCATACACCTTGCCCCCTTCGTGAAAGTCCACCTTCCATGTGAAGGCACTCGCGGGCAGCCCACCGTCCTCCGGATCCGTGGCACGGGCCTCGAAAGTGATGGAGGCTCCAGGCTGGTAGCGGGCTCCCTCCTCCGGTGATGAGAGCATTACCACCGGGGGCCTGTCTTCGCCGGTAGCCCTGGCTTCTCCGGCCAGCTCGCGCGGCGCCTGGTCCTCATCATCCGCCCGCTCGTCTCGCGAGGGCGGAGGCATGGGGGGCTCGGAGAACTCCGCTCCAGAACATCCCCCGAGCACCAGGAGCAGAAAGGCCGAAGAATTCTTCAAACGCATGGCAACGCTTCACCGGCAGAGACCGGCGCGAACGTGCCCGGGAAGTTGCGGCGCCCGATCTCGTGCGCCACTTCCCCCCGAAGCGCTCCCTCCCTGGGCATCCAACACTGAACGCTCCCCAGAGACGATTGCCATGCATCCATCAGCCCGCTCTCCCCCACGGAGGTGAGCCGATGTCCCGCCATGTCTCCGCGTGTCACCTCAACGGGCGCGGGACCGCCGGGCCCGGGTTGCTCCTTGCACCACCTCCACCCAGCGGCCCTGGACGCGCGCCTCGGACGCGAGCGCCTCCTCCCAAGAGGGGCCGTCCGGCAACACGCGCTGTGCATGGGACAACATGAGCCGCTCCAGCGCACGCTCCTCGCACAGCCTCCGCAGCCCCGGCCCATCCAGCCCGCTCGCCGCCAGGAACGCATCCCGCTCCGAGGACCGCACCCCATGGCTCCGCCACCACTCCGCCTCCGCCGCCTCCACCTCCTCTTCATCCGGCTCGAGCCCCAGCGAGCGAGCCCAGCCCGCCAGCAACGCCCGCTTCAGGCCCGCCTCGGCCAGCTCCACGCTGTCCGGCGCCCGCTGCAGTGCCGCCATCACCTGCGCCGAGGGCACCGCCCTACCCCCCAGCACGGACACGTCATCCGCCAGCCTCCTCCGCCGCACCAGCGACGAAGGCGGAGGCCGGGCCGCACCGCGCGGCGGCTGCACCGTCCGAGGCGAGGACACGAATGCCGCCGCGGCTTGGATGCAGGCGATGGCATCCATCCGCTTGAGATCCTCCACCCCTCGAGAGAACCACCCCTCCCAGTCTCCGCGCGTGGTCGCGGGCCAGGACGGGCGAACGGACTCCAGGATCCGGCGCCAGGTGCGCTCCTGGTAGAAGAGGCCCTCGGCCGCCGCCACCACCGCACGCGCCTGCCGCTGGTTGAGCACCCGAGCCGCACGCGCCTGGGCCACCACGTGCCGCACGTTCACCAGGGGAACGGTGAGCGGCCGGTACCCATGCTCCGCATCCGCGTGCAGCAGCGCCACCTCCGAGTCATCCACCAGCACCCTCTCCCGATACCCCTCGAAGATGCGCCCCACGCCCACCATGCCGTGGGCAGCCAGCTCCGCCGCTCGCAGTGCGCCCATGCTCGCACCGCCGTAGAGGGCCACGCCCGCCTCCAGCGCGGCCAGCAGCTCGTGGTGCCACACGGAGGGCTGCGCCTCGAAGACACCATCCACCAGCGCGATGACCCGTGGCCGCAGCGAGAGCGCCCGCCACACATCCCCCTGGCGAGCTGGAGGCAGCACGCGGCAGTTCGCCAGCTTGCGAGCCTCCTCCGCGGGCAGAGAGGGACCCAGGAAGACGACGAGATCCTCGGGACGGCGTTTCATAGGAGCTCCGAGATGCGCATGCCCGGCACCACCACCCGCCGGACGTGCAGTCCGGGCACGGGCGAGTCCAGCGTGACAGCGGCCACCTGCGTGAAACCCGCGCGCTGCAACTGCCGCAGCACGCGCTTCACCCCGCGAGCTGGCGCGGAGGTGTCCGCGGAGAAGTCCGGCATGCCCTCGATGCGCCGCTTGGAGCGCACCGAAGCGCAGACACGGGCGAAACCGCGCGCGGCATCCCGATCCGTCGCCGCCACGTCCTCCCGAGCGCCGTGAATGTCCGTGAGGCGCGACTGGGCCGCCTCCAGCAGGGCGCGCAACAGCGCCTCATCCCGCCCCAGCGCGCACGCATAGCCCGCCGTGAGCGGCACCGGCCCCTCCTCCTCATCCACCAGCACCGCCGCGGCCACGGGCAGCCCCGCCGCTCCAGGAGTCCGCGAGGTGGGCGTGGCATCGAAGAGGTACACCCCGAACCCCCGCTCCCGAAGCGTTCGCGCCAGCGCCGCCGTGCGAGGCGCTCCCCGCGCGATCGCCGAGGGCCCCAGCATCCGCCGCCGGACCGCCTCCTCCGTCCACCCACCCGGCAGCGCCCGAGCGAGCTGATCCCGCTCCGAGGCCTCCAGCAGCGCATGCAGCAGCGCACGCTGGGCATCCGGGTGCGCCCCGGAGCCATTGCTCGTCCACGCGACACACACCGGCCCCAGCGCCACCGAGCCCCCGGGCGGACAGTGCACGCCCTGCGCCGGCACCCACACCGCGCGCCCCGAGTGCAGCTCCGTGGCCTGCCGCCACGCGCACCGCACCGAGTCCCCCCACAGCCGCGAGTCCACCATCCTCCCCGCCGAGCCCAGCGCCTCGGCGCTCCAGGCCCCGGCGTTGCGCCCATCCAGCTCCGCCCGCGAACCCCACACCAGCCGGCCGGGGGACACGTGCTCCGCGGCCCACAGCTCGGCCGTTTCGAAGAGCGCCCCCAGGGCCGCACCCTCATAGGTGAGCCCCTTGCCGTTGCACACCTGGAGCACATGGCCGCCGGGGCGGACGGCGCACGCCACCTCCACCCCCGTACGGTCCAACCCCGTCACCCGCGCCACCCGGGTGACGCCCAGGGCCTGGGCCAGCCGCGACTGGAACACCTGCGAGACAAGGACTTGTTTGGTAGGAAGCACGGCGGCCAACCTTAACTCGAAAACCGTGCCCGCAATCCACCCATCGTATTCGTCATGTGCAGAAGGTCCGTGGTAGGGGTGGGAAAGTCACAGGGGAACCCGGATGATCCAGGTCGGAGATTCAGCGCCGGACTTCACTGCTACCGACTGTCAGGGGCAACCCGTCTCTCTGCGCGCCCTCCGGGGACGCCGCGTCGTGCTCTTCTTCTTCCCCCGGGCCTTCACCATCGGCTGCACGATCGAGATTCGCGCCTTCCGCGACAACCAGGCCCGCCTCCAGGCCCTGGGCGCCGAATTGGTCGGCGTCTCCGTGGACTCGGTGAGCACCCAGTGCGCCTTCGCCGCACAGGAGGACATCCACTTCGCCCTCATTGGCGACGAGCGCCGCCTCATCAGCACGTCCTATGACGTGCTCTGGCCCGTGCTCAAGGTGGACCGGCGCATCACCTTCATCATCGATCCGGCCGGCCGCATCGAATCCATCATCCGCCACGAGGTCCGCGTCCACCGCCACCTGGATGACGTGCTGAAGTACCTCCAGGCGCATCCGCTCCCACCCGAGGGCGCCGAGCGCTCACACGCCTAGTCCCACTGACACAGGTACTCGCAGTGCTGGGCGCCTTTGGCCACGCACAAGGGGTGGGCGACACGCACGGCCCGTCCTCCGGACAGCTCGATGGCGCGCTGGTGCCAGCCGACGATGGTGAGGCAGTCCGTCTCGGTGACGTTCTCCGCGCCAAAGGTGCGCAGGGTGGCGGACTTCGGCCCCGTCTTCTCGTAGGTGCGCGAGCCCACCGCGTAATAGAAGCGGTAGATCTGCGGCGCCTGGCTCAGCAGGAACTGCGGCTCGCCCGGCCGGACGAAGACGTGCTGCGCCCCCTTGAGGTTCTCGTCCGCCGAGGCCCGCCCCATGTCCATGAAGGCCTGGGTGCGATCCTCGGGAGACAGCACATCCGCGATGGCCTCGTCCAGGCGCAGGTTGAGCTCAAACGGGTACCAGTTGATGGGGAGGATCATCTTCCGCAGCAGCGCCTGGTCCATGGGCGGCAGCCGCTTGAGCACCTCCTCCAGCCGAGCCTGCCCCCCCTGCTGGCGCACCAGGTTCAGCCGGGAGATGAGCACCGTGCCCTTGATGCGGGAGTTGGGGGGAGAGCCTGCCGTCGACATAGAGAGGGGGCCCCGGGGAAGGGACCTGGAAGGGTATTGTGTCAGCGACGGACGCAATGCGGCAACCCAATGCGTCCCTCACCCGCCCCATTCCGAGTCCTACCCCTCACTCCGGGTAAAACCCCGGTTCCGCAGGGGCTTGTAACCTTCTGGCCCCCCGCGTGTTCAAGCCTTCGTGACGGCATGGCAGACAAAGGGAGGCTCCAAGCTCCCCCGGTTGGCGCTGGCGAGCGCTCCGGCACTCTCGGATGAGGTGCTGTGCCGCGCCTTCCTGGACGGCGACGAGGCAGCCTTCGGCGCCCTGGTGGAGCGCTACCGATCGCTCGTCCTGTCGCTCGTCCGCCGCTTCGCTCCCCGCCCCGAGGATGCCGCCGACCTGGCGCAGCAGGCCTTCCTGCGGGCCCTGGAGGCCTCGAGCCGCGTCTTCGCCCGCTGGAAACCCGGCAGCCCCACCCCGTTCCGCTCCTGGCTGGTGCGCATCGCCCTCAACCTGGCCAAGAACCACGCGCGCCAGGGGAGCCGCTGGCGCCCCGCCGTGCTGACCGAGGTGGAGGATGCCGCCGTGGACGGGCGGGAGTCCCCCCAGGAAGCGCTGGAGCGCCAGGAGCGCGATCGGCACATCCAGTCCGCCGTGCTCGCCCTGCCCCGCCGCCAGCGCGAGGTGCTCACGCTCCGGGTGGATGCGGAGCTGCCCTTTCGAGACATTGCCGAGACGCTCGGCATCACCGAGAACAACGCCAAGGTGCAGTTCCACCACGCCGTGAAGCGGTTGAAGGCCGAGGTGGCTGGCACGACTGAGGAGGGCCGCGAATGAGCGCGTGCCAGGACCAGGAGGAGCTGTTGACGCTCCATGCCGCGGGGGCACTGGAGCCCGCTGACGAGGCCCGGGTACGCGAGCACCTGGCCTCCTGCGCGGCCTGCCGGAGCGAGTTCGAGTCCACCGCGCGCATGCTCGACGCGGTGGCGCTGCCGCCGGTGTCCCCGGCCATGCGGGAGCGGATGGAGGCCCTGCCCCAGCAGACGCTGAGCACGTGGCGGCGGACGCAGGTGCGCAAGGCGTTCCGGGCTCGGACGGCGGGTGCGTTGCTGGCCGCGGCGGCCGCGGTGCTGGTGGTGGTGGGCCCGTCGCTCCGGTCTCCGCGGACTCCGAGCGCCGTGCCCCAACCCGTGTCCGCCTCGGTGGGCTCGGACACGCAGGCGGACTTCGAGGAGTGGGCGGCGGCGGATCCGCTGGGCGATGCGATCGATCCCGCCAGCTTCGACGAGGACTGGGGCGACGAGGACGACGCGGACGATTCCGCGAGTGAGCTGTTCCTGGACATGGATGGAGAGTCGCTGTGATGAAGCCGATTCGAGTGGCCCTGTTGATGCTGACGCTGGCGCCCTTCGGGGTGCTCGCCGCGCCTCCCGACGCCCAGCAGGAGGCCGAGTTGGAGGCGGAGCGGCAGATGCGCACCGCGCGCGTGGTAGGGCTCTCGGAGGCGCTGGAGCTGGACACCGCCCAGGCGCTCCAACTGGCCGAGACGCTGCGCAAGTTCGACGAGCGGCGCCGCCCGCTGCGGCAGCAGGTGCGCGAATCGGCGGAGCTCCTCCAGCGCGCGGCCCGGGGAGACACCGCGGCGATGGCCCAGGTGGATCAAGCGGCGCAGAAGGCCTTCGACGCCCGGGCGCAGCTGACGGCGCTGGATCGGGAGATGTTCCAGGCGCTGTCCAAGGATATGCCGCCGCAGAAGCGCGCGAAGCTGGCGCTCTTCATGGCCCGCTTCGAGAGCCGGCTCTCCCAGTTCAAGACAAAGTACAAGGAGAGGATGCGCGAGAGGATGCAGGAGAAGATGCGCAAGCTCGACGGGCGGGACGACCGCGGCTGAGCCCCTGCTCTCTCTGAGCCAGATGTGACACCCTGGCCCGCATGGAGGCCAGGAGCCGACAGGAGATCATCGCGGGCGCGCTGCTCGGAACGCTCGTGGGAGACGCGCTCGGCCTGCCGCGAGAGGGACTCTCCCGGGGTGAGGCAGCGCTCCGATTCGGGCATGGGCCGCTGCGCCACCAGCTCTTCTTCGGGCGAGGGCTCGGCAGCGATGACACCGAGCACGCGTGCATGGTGGGCCAGGCGCTCCTGGCGCAGCCCGATGATGCCTCAGCCTTCGCTCGGAATCTGGGCTGGAGGTTGCGAGCGTGGCTGCTGAGCCTGCCTGCCGGACTGGGCCGGGCCACGCTGCTGTCCATCCTTCGCCTGTGGCTGGGGTTCTCTCCGGAGCGCAGTGGGATTGCCTCCTCGGGGAACGGTGCCGCCATGCGAGCCCCCCTCCTGGGAGTGTGCCTGGCGCACCAACCGGAGCGGCTGGAGGCCTTCGTGCGAGCCTCCAGCCGGATGACGCACCGGGATGTGCTCGCGGAGGAGGGCGCGCTCCTGGTGGCGCTCGCCGCGGCGCATGGGGCCCGGCGAGGCGCTGCCGGGGTGGATGGCGATGCGCTCCTCGAGGAGTTCGAGCTTCGCGTGTCGGCTCCCGAGCTCCGCGACGCCGTTCGCACCTTGCGAGAGTACCTCTCGCGTGGAGAGTCGGCTCGACGGATGGCGGGGAAGTTCGGACGCTCTCACGGCGTGTCCGGGTTCGTGCTCCACACGGTTCCGGCGGCGCTCTATGTGTGGCTGCGCCACCCGGGAGACTTCCGACGCGCGGTGGAGGAGATCATCCGGCTCGGCGGGGATGCCGACACCACGGGAGCCATCGTGGGCGCTCTGGTGGGCGCCACGGTGGGAGTGAAGGGCATTCCGCCCGAGTGGCTCGCTGGGGTGGTGGAGTGGCCTCGCACCGTGGAGTGGATGGAACGGCTGGCGGAACGGCTGGCGCGGCAGTTCCCGGCGGAAGGAGCAGCAGATCGCCCCGGGCCACTGCCGTTGTTCTGGCCGGGGCTGATGCCACGCAACCTGGCGTTCCTGCTCATCGTGCTCGGGCACGGGTTCCGGCGACTGCTCCCTCCGTGAGGGAGACTCAACGCGCACGGCGGCGCCGGGTCACCTGTCTTTGAGGGGGTGAATTCACGGGCCTCCACCGGCGCCCGTTCTCCGCCTCCCACCGTCGAACGGCCAGCGCGACCAACGGAGCCTTCTGCTCCAGGTAGTCGAGCGTTATCTCGCGCTTCTCGTACTCCTCGAGCCACTTACGCCGATAGCGAATCACCCGCTCATCATCTCGGAGCCCCAGCTTGATGAGGGTGTTCTCCGCCTGGCGACGATACTGGCGCGGACATCGGCTCGAAACGCTCAGTTGGAGTGACGGTAGGTGCAGTTCGAACCAACCCGGGCGGACCAGGAAAGGATCCAGCAGCCCGCCAGAAGCCAGCGACTGCTTGCTACTGTTGATCCACCCCGCTGAGTACCGGTAGTTGCTCCACTCGTAGGCGAGGCTGCGGTTCTCTTCGATGGAAACGAAGTGATCAACGGTCCCTGGAGAGCTCAGGAACATGGCCGTATACGCACAGCGTTCGTGGAAGGCCGCCGCGAGTTCCGCATTGAAGCGCCGCCAATATGCGGGGGGTCGGCTTCCGCTCGCACCATGGCGGCGCAGCCATTCAAGGCCTCGCTGGCGAACATCGCCATGGAAGTCAGCGGGTTCGTCGACCGGGACGCATCGAACCATGGGGATCCTCCTTGTCACGCGCGACGATCCATCTGGGCCAGAAAGGATCCTGGTCGGGTAGCAACTTCTGCAGCGCGGCATGGATCTGCGCGCTCGATGCCAGTCCCTCGGGAAGCACGTCGCGCTCACCCCTCATGAAGGACTCGGCTGCCTCAATGACTCGCTCTGCCTCAAGAGAACGTGGCTGAGCCAGTTGGATGATTTCCGAGGTCAGCCAGTCATTGACGTCACCCCGCTTTGTCCAGGGTGGCTGCCGAAGCCGGACCTTTTCCCCTTCGAGTTCGAGCAGGAAGAGCACATCCCGATCCTCATCGAAGAAGGGCTCCAGTGACGCAAGCACCAGGGGCGAGTGCGTGGTGAGCAGCACCTGCACGGAGGTCTTCTCCGACAAGCCCTCGATGACATCGATGAGCGATCGGACGATGCGTCTCTGCCATTGAGGATGCAGGTGCGTTTCCACTTCATCCACCATCAGGACAAAGCGTGTCTCAGGCTTCTCGCCCAGCAGCTCCGCGGCCTTCCGGTGCTCGTGCCACGTCCAGACGATGAGATAGGCCAACCCCAGGATCCGCCTGGCGCCAGCCGACGCGTGCACGACCGGGATCGTCCCATAGGGCATCTCGATCGTGGGGTAGTCACGCACGTCCGCGACGGAGAGGCGCGTGGGGCGGCCTGGCTTGATGGGTTCTCCTCGAGAGGGAGAGAGCTGCTCCAGGACACGGCACAGGAGTTGAAAGGGCGAATGGGAGTCCACTCCATCCTGGAGCTGCCAGTTCACCCAATCCCTGATCAGCCCGTTACAAACGGTCTTGCCCTCGTAGCTGAGCCCCTCCCACAGTTGTTCTGGCAGGAAATGGAACGCCTCCGGGCGCCGGGACGTATCCGCCTCCGCGAAGCGAATCGCAGGCCAGTCGTTCCGCGCAGGATCCCAGACCGAAAAGCTTCCATCCACCCGGGCATACACCGTGAGCCCCGGCATGCTCGGCCGAGCCTCGGGCAAAGGCCATAGCTGGCGCTTCGGATCAAACCTGCTCTTCCTGTGGCTCTCCTTCCCTGTCTTGCCAGCCAGCGTCCAGGAGATCTCTCGCTGCTTCGCGCCCTGGCGAGGCCAGGCCTGAAGTCCCGGCCATGTTCCCGTGAGACTCCACCAAGCCACGTCGAGGAGGAAGCTCTTCCCCAGCCCATTGTCCCCGGTCAGCACACTCAGCCGCTCGGCGAACTGGATGTCAAAAGTCGGAGCAGGACCGACTCCTTGCATGTGGAGCCCACGCAGCATGTCCCACCCTTAGCCGATCTTCTCCGGCGGCGGGAGCGAAAGCTCGCTCCTCACCGCGTCGCAGTCCGTTGCTTGCGCTCCTCGCTCCCGGAGAACAGGGTCTTGAGCACGCGCCCCGTGGCGGTCTTCGCCTTGCCCACCTCGCGCGGCGGCCCCTCGGCCACGATGCGACCACCCGCCTCGCCTCCCTCGGGCCCCAGCTCCACCACGTGATCCGCCGCGGCAATCACTGACGGGTGGTGCTCGATGACAACGAGCGTGTCCCCGCGATCCACCAGCCTGCCCATGAACGTGATCAGCCGCTCCACGTCTCCCAGGTGCAGGCCCGTGGTGGGCTCGTCGAGCACGTAGAGCGTCGGCTCGTGACGCGAGGTGGCCGTCAGCTCCGCAGCCAACTTCAAACGCTGCGCCTCCCCGCCCGACAGCGTGTTGGAGCCCTGCCCCAACTGCAGATACCCCACGCCGAGATCCGACAGGCACTCCAGCGGCGCGGACACCTTCGGCAGCGCGCGAAACACCTCCTTCGCCTCGTCCGCGGACAGCCGCAGCACTTCGCCGATCGTCAGCCCGTGGTAGCGCACCTCCAACGTGGCCGCGTCGAATCGAGCCCCACCGCACACCTCGCACGGCGTCACCACGTCCGGGAGGAAGGACATCTCGTGCGAAATGGCGCCCTGCCCCTCGCACGCCGTGCACCGACCTCCGGCCGCCGTGTTGAAGGAGAACCGCGCCGGAGCGAAACCCCGGATCTTCGCCTCAGGGGTGGCGGCGAACGTGCGCCTCAACTCATCCCAGATGCCCAGGAACGTCGCCGGCACCGAGCGCGGCGTCCGGCCGATGGGAGACTGGTCCACCGCCAGCACCCGAGAGACTGCCTCCGCGCCATGGAGCGAGTCGAACGGCCCCGGCTTCGGCGCCACGAGCCCCAGCTTCTCCCGCAGCGCCGGATACAGCACCTGACGGATGAGCGTGCTCTTGCCCGAGCCCGATACTCCCGAGATGACGTTGAATCGCCCCACGGGCAGCCGCAGGTCCACACGCTGGAGGTTGTTGGCACGAGCCCCCTTCAGCTCGATCCACCGTTCAGCCTTCCCCCGCGTGGACGGCGGCCGGACCTGGGAGTCCCTCAGTGCCCGAGCCGTGGGAGAATCCTCCCGCTGGAGCACCTCTTCCGGCGGGCCCTCCGCGAGGATGCGCCCACCACCGCGCCCACCCGTAGGCCCCAGATCGATGAGGTGATCCGCAGCCCGGATGGTATCCGTGTCGTGCTCCACGACGAGCACCGACGAACCCGTGTCCACGAGCGCTCGCAGATTGGACAGCAGCCGGTGGGTGTCTCGCGGGTGGAGACCGATGGTGGGCTCGTCGAGCACGTACAGCGCACCCGTCAGCCCTGCTCCAAGCTGCGCGGAGAGACGCAGCCTCTGCATCTCTCCGCCCGAGAGCGTGGCCGCAGCTCGGTCCAGCGAGAGATAGCCCAGCCCCACACGCTCCAGGAACTCCAGGCGGCGGACGAGCTCCTGACGCGACGGCTCGCCGATGAGCGCCCGGTCCCCACGAAACTTCCAGCCCTGCACACGCGCGAGCGTGGCCGTAACGGAGTTCTGCACCACCTCGTGGTAGCGAGCCCCCTCCAGCCGGACCCCTCTCGGCACTGGCGCCAGCCGTGAGCCCTCGCAGACACTGCATGGCTCGGTGTGGCCCTCGGCAATGGCCTCGGCGCCACCCTCCACGCCCGTGCCCTCACACGCCTCGCAGCGGCCCTGCTTCGTGTTGAAGGAGAACCAGCGCGGATCCAGCTCCGGCACGGCCGTCCCACAGCGCGGACAGGTCCGCTCCGTGGACAACAGCGTCTCGCCCTTGCCTCCCCGAACCTTCAGCGCCCCCTGTCCCCAGCCCAGTGCCCGATCGAACACCGCCCGAGACAGCTGCGACAGCTTCCCCTCGTGCATCACGAGATCGATGTCGTGCTCGCGGGTCTTCGTCAGGCGAGGCGGGTTGTCCGTGTTGGCCAGCTGCCCATCCACGATGGCCGTGGTGATGCCTCCGCGAGCCGCGGCGGCGAACAGGTCCAAGTAGGTACCTTTGCGCGCACGGACCGCGGGAGCCAGCACCGTGCCCTCTCCCTTCATCCCCGTCAGCTGCGCATACAGCGCATCCGGCGTGGTGGAGGCAATCGGCGAGTCATCCTTCGGGCAGTGCGGCAGCCCCAGCTTGGCGTAGAGCAACCGCAGGTAGTGGGCCACCTCCGTCACCGTGGCCACGGTGCTCGTCGCGCCCGCGCGAGAGGTGCGCTGCTCCAGCGCCACGGTGGGCGGGATGCTGCTGATGCGCTCGACATCCGGCCGAGGCATTGTCGGCAGGAACTGGCGCGCGTACGGAGTGAGCGTCTCCAGGAAGCGGCGCTGGCCCTCGGCGAAGACGACATCGAACGCCAGCGAACTCTTGCCCGAGCCGCTCGGCCCCGTCACCACCGTCATCTTCCCCAGGGGAATCCGGCAGGAGATCTCCTGGAGGTTGTGCTCGCGAGCGTGCTCCACCTCGATGGCCGGACTGCCTGCCCCCGCTCCACGAGTCTTCGCCGGACGCCGGGTCGCCGCGCCCTCGCCCCGCAGCGCCGCCGCCGTGAGCCCGGGGCCACTTGCCACATCCTCAGGAGTACCCTCGGCCACCAGACGCCCGCCATGCCGACCTCCGCCCGGGCCCAGATCGATGATCCAATCCGAGCCCCGCATCACCGAGAGGTCATGGTCCACGACGATGACGCTGGCGCCTCGCTCCACCAGCGCGTGCAGCGCATGGAGCACATGGCGCACATCGGTCTCATGGAGACCAGCGCTCGGCTCGTCGATCAGGAACAGCGCGCCCTCCGTATCGCCAGCCAGCGCCCGAGCCAGCTTCAAGCGCTGCGCCTCGCCACCGGACAGCGTGGACAACGGCTGCCCCAGCGACAGGTAGCCCAGACCGAGCTTCGCCACAGGCCCCAGGGTGCGCCGAAGCACGGCATCTTCGCTGAAGTGCTTCAGCACCTCGTCCACGGTGAGCTCCAGCATCTGCGCCACGCTGAAGCCCGCGTGCTGGACGGCGAGCACCTCTTCCTTGAAGCGGCGGCCCCGGCACGAGGCGCAGCGCAGCGCCACGTCCGCGAGGAACTGCATCTCCACCGTCTCGTAGCCCTCGCCCGCGCAGGCCTCGCAGCGCCCCTTGTCCACGTTGAAGGAGAAGTGCGCGGCCGTGAGCCCCCGCACCTCCGCCTCCGGTTCGGCGGCGAAGCGCTCGCGGAGCCGATCCCACGCCTTCGTGTACGTAGCGGGGTTTCCACGCGAGGTGCGTCCCAGCGGCGACTGATCCACGAAGGTGATGGACTTCACCGCCCCGGCACCCTCCACCGCATCGACCTGGCCGGGAGCCTCCACATCCTTCTCGCCCAGCCCGCGCGCCAGGTGCCGGTACAGCACCTCGTCCATCAGCGTGCTCTTGCCCGAGCCGCTCGGCCCCGTGATGGTGCACAGCACCCCGAGCGGCACCTTCACGGAGAGCCCCTGCAGGTTGTGCTCGCGGGCATTGCGCACCCCCAGCGCTCCCGAGCGCTTCCGAGGCGAGCGCGACGCTCCCTCGCTGCCAGCCAGCAATTGCCCCGTGGGCAGATCCGTGCGCTTCGCCAGCGCCTCGGGCGTCCCATCGAAGCACAGCTTCCCGCCGTGCTTGCCCGCCCCCGGCCCCAGCTCCAGCACGCGATGGGCGGAGCGGATGACATGCGCGTCCTGCTCGATGACGAGCGTGACGTTGCCGCGATCGGCCAGCTCCGCCATGGCCTCGGTGAGCGGCCGAACGTCACTGGGGTGCAGGCCCACGGTCGGCTCATCGAGCACGAAGAGAGCCCCCGTCAGCGACGTGCCAAGCGCCGCCGTGAGCGACACGCGCTGCGCCTCTCCGCCCGAGAGCGTCCGGGCCGGCCGGTCCAACGTGAGATAGCCAAGCCCCACACGCACCAGGTAGTGCAGCCGGTTGGCCAGCTCCTTGCGTGCCAGCTCGCCTTGCCCAGTGGTGGTGCGCAGGGCCTCCAAGCGCTCACAGGCGTCGGACAGTTCCAGCCGATGCCAGGCCGCCAGGTCCAACCCACCCACACGGTACGCCAGCGCCTGCTCGTTCAGCCGAGCACCCTTGCAGCGCTCGCAGAGCGAGTAGGCCCGATAGCGCGAGAGCAGCACACGCACGTGCATCTTGTACGTGCGGCTCTCCATCCACCGGAACCACGCGCGCACCCCGGGGTACGCGCGCCCGCCGTCGTAGTCCCCCTCCCCCTCCAGCACCATCTCCCGCTGTGCTGGAGTGAGCGAACCCCACGGCTTGTCCAGCGGGATGCCCATGGCCCGGGCGTACCGGTGGAGCATGTTCCGCTCCCAATCCGAGGTCTTCCCCGTCCACGTCCGTATGGCCCCCTGCGCCAGGCTCAGCGAGGGATTCGGGATGACCTTGTCCCAGTCGATTCCAATGGTGCGCCCGAAGCCTCGACACGTGGCGCACGCGCCCGTCGCGGACTGGTAGCTGAAGAGTCCCGGCCGAGCAGGCTCGAACTCACGAGCGCACTTCGGGCACACGAGCCCTCGACGGATGCGCTGGGTCGCCCCATCAGGGAGGAACACCCGCGCCTCGCCCTCGCTGCGGGCCCACGCATCCTCCAAGGCCTGGGTGACGCGCGAGAGCTGCGAGCCCCCCAGCTTCACTCGATCCACCACCACCTGCGCGATGCCCGCCGAGTCCGTCGCCTCGCTCGGCCGCAGAGACTCCAGCTCCCGCACCTCGCCCTGCACGAAGAGCCGGTGGTAGCCGTCCTTGAGCAGCCGGGTCCGCACATCGAGGAACTCCGCCGTGCCGGCAATCCGCACCGGCCACGTGAAGATGGCCTGAACCTCCGGGTGCGCGGCGATGACCGCGGAGGCAGCCACCCGCGCATCGGTCCGCACGGCCTCCACGCCGCAATCGGGGCACACGGGCATGGCCTCGCGGGTGAAGAGCGCCGAGAGGTAGGCCTCCACATCCGCCAACGTGGCCACGGTGGAGCGCGAGCTCTTCACGGGGGCACGGCGATCCACCGCCACACCGGCCGCCACGGGCTCGAGCGTGTCCATGGGCGGCCGTTCCAGCCGCTCGAGGAACTGGCGAGCATACGGGCTGAAGCTCTCGACGAAGCGCCGCTGTCCCTCGGCATACAAGGTGTCGAGCGCCAGGCTCGATTTGCCCGCACCGGACACTCCCGTGATGCAGACGAACTCTCCTTCCGTCAGGTCGACGGAGAGGGACTGGAGATTGTGGGTGCGAGCGCCAACGAGGTGCGTCTTGTGCATGGAGGCCGCGTCATTTAACGGCCAGATTGGCTCTCGCCAAGCTTATCCTATAGGTTGGATGTCCGAGGGGACGGTGGCACGCTTGGCCCCTCGTACCACGTGGTCTCCGGCTCCCGGACATGGAGTGCCAGCTCCCGCTCCATCCGTTGGAGAGCGGCGTCCTTTACCTCGGCGTACCGGACGGAGACCCGGTCCGGGCTCCACTCGAAGTCGACGCTCCCCTGGCGCAGGAACTCCGCGAACGCGTCCAGCAGCGGCAGCCCCGCGTCGTTCTCCACGAAGAGGAACTGCCCGGCCTGGTTCACCTCGAGGAAGACGCAGCGGCCATCCGGCCGGACGATGAAGTCGAAGCAACCGAAGACGATGTCCAGCCCCTGCATCAGCGCGAAGCACTGCTCGGCCACCTCGGAGGGGAGCTCGAATGGCTCCATCCTCAGCTCGTCCGGGTCGGCCCGGCGCCAGTCGAGCCGCCCCTCACGAGTCTCCTGCGAGCACAGCTTCGCCGCGAACGCGCGCCGTCCCATCATCGTGACGCGCAGCTCGTACGCCTTGGGCACGAGTTCCTGGTAGATGCCGGGCACCATGGACAGGAGCTCATCTTCGATGAGCTGTGCCTCGGTGAGCCGGCTCGTATACGTCATGTAGTACTTCGCGTCGTCCCGCCACGCGGTCATCTTGAAAGGCTTGTAGGCAATCTGCCCGCCGTGCTCTCGGAGGAAGGCGCGGATCTCTCGCGGATCATTCGTGTACACGGTGTCCGGAACCTCCAGGCCCACCTCGAGCGCGAGCTGGTGCTGCCGGAGCTTGCTGGTCCGCTCGACGGCGCGGTGGGGATTCACCCAGAAGGCCTCGGGCGCGAGCGTGTCGAGCAGCGAGCGCCGGAACGTCCTGCACCCCAGATCCACGTACTCATGATCCGCGGGGTGGATGCGCTGGGGATCGATCACGACCGCGGGCCTGCGGTTCCACACCGTTCCAATCCGCTGCTCGGAGAACTCCAGCTCCGGGCCCCGGACATGAACCGAGCGGCATCCCTTCTCGAAGCGCACCGTCTCGGTGGCGCGCGTGGGGAAGTCCGCGGTGTGCCAGAGCAGGCAGTCCACGCCCTTGCGGCGCAGCGCCTCGGCGACGGCGGTGGCGTGGATGTCATTGGGGCGAGAGAGGAGGAGAACGGTCTTCATGGCAGGGGCTCGTGCAAGCGGTGGGGATGGCACCCGGCCGGAGAGAGGGCGCGCTCTCCGGCCGGATGTCTGCAAGGAGGAACAACGACTCTCAAGGGCGCAGGCCCTCAGTCACCATCGGTCTGGTCCGCACTGCCGCCGGTGAGATCCGGGTGACCATGAGGATCCCGGGTCCGCCCACCGGTCGCCTGCGCAACCACCAGCCCGGGGTAGCCACCCCGCACGCACTCCAGCTCCTCGGCCAGCACGCGTCCGAGGACACGTCCCGGCTGCTTCCCCTCTGCCTTCAGCTCGCTCTTCTTCATGTGACGCCTCCGTGTGTCAGTGGCTCCGCCATGGAGCCATGAGGGACTACGGAGGCACCGCGAGAGTGGATGGATCGCGATACAGCACCGCGCCCCGATCGCCCCCCTCTCGAGGCACGGAACCAAGGCCTGCCCGCGCGCCACCCCTGCGAAAAAGACGAGGGCCGTCACGCTCGCCCGTGACGGCCCCCGGAACTTCGTCAACGTGTCTCGCCGACTCGCCTAGTAGTAGTTGTAGGACAGCCGCGCGTAGAAGTACCGGCCCATGTAGTCGTAGGTCGAAGCATCCGAGGACGCGAGGAAGCCGTTGTACACAACCGCCGGCTTCGCATCGAAGATGTTGTTCACGCCGATCTGCGCCCCCAGGGTGCCCAGCTTCGTCTCGAAGTCGTAGCCCACGTTGGCGTCGAACGTGTAGTAGTCCTTCACCGTGCGGGAGATCGGAGCCGAGGCCCCATCCACTTCCTGGCAGTCGTTGTTCTGGCACTCCTTGAAGCCGTTGACGAAGCGCATGTTGACGGCCGCGCTGGCCGCGTCCCGGGCCCAGCTCGCCCCCAACATGCCCACCCAGTCGGTGTGGACTTCCTGGAGATCGTAGTTGCCCTTGGCCTTGAGCACCCGGCCGTTCGCCAGCGTCCGGTCGAACTTCTGCAGCCACGTGGCGTCCGCGCTCAGGCCCACGCGCCCGAACGGCGTCTGCGGCGAGTAGCGCAACGAGATGTCGATGCCTCCCGTCCGGTCACCACCCACGTTGGTGAGCGGATCATCCACGAAGTTGATCAACCCGTTGGCGCTGCGGTGAACCTTCTCGCAGTATTGCGGCGTCACACCATTCGCGGTCGGGTAGCAGTTGTTCAGGATGACGTCCGTGCCCAGCTCGGTGATCGAGTCGTCCACGGCGATGTTGTAGTAGTCCACCGTGGCGGAGACATCCTTCAGGAACTGAGGCTCGAAGACGACGCCCACCGTGAGGATCTTCGCCGTCTCGGGCTTCAGCTTCGCGTTTCCGCCCAGCAGCGTCCTCTGCTGCAAGCGCGGATCCGAGAGCCCGTCCGGCACACCCTGTGCGTCACAGGCCTGATCCAACGCCGAGCCCTCGGTGCGAGCGTCACTGGCACACGGATCCTTCACACCCACGAAGCTGTCGGTCTGTCCCAGGAAGAGCTCGTTCACCGACGGAGCGCGGAACGCGGTGGACCACGTGGCGCGCAGGGTAAAGTCGGGGATGACGCTCACGCGGGTACCGAACTTGTACGTGAAGTCCGAGCCGAAGGTGTTGTAGTTGAACGCGCGCGCGGCGCCGCTGACTTCGAGCACGTCCCGCAGCTCGCCCGTCTCGGAGTTCGTCTCGCCCAGCACGGGGACCGAGAGCTCCATGTAGCCCTCGTTCACGTAGTAGCGACCCTCCGTGGAGGCAACCTTGTTGCCCGTGGTGTCACCCGCGTTCGTGATCGGGTCCGGGATGTTGGCGCCTCCCTCGCGGCGGTGCTCGTAGCCCAGCGCGAGCCCCGCGGGACGCGCGGTGGGGCTCACCCTGAACAGCTCGCCGCCCAGGTTCGCGGTAATGGACGTCTGCTGGGTGAAGCCGCGAGCCGTGCCTCGGAAGCTCAGGTAGTTCACGGCCTCCCGAGAGATGGTGCCGGGGCCGCCCAGCAGGTTCAGCGGGGAGCACCCGCCTCCGATGGGCGCCTCCGGAGTACCGCACACGGCCAGGCCCGTCGACGGATCGATGAAGCTCGGTCCGAGCGCGGCCTGCAGCCGGCTCACCTGCAGCGTGCCCTGCTTGGTGTCAATGCCCTGGGTACGGCCGTAGTTGTAGGCCACGTCCCAGTGCCAGTCCTTCAGGGGACCGAAGTCCTCGTCCAGCTTGCCCTCGAGCCCGGTGACGATGCGGAAGGTGGTGATGTCCTGCTGGAAGTAGCGAGGGCCGAACTCAGTCAGGCGGCGCAGCACCTCCACGGTGTCTGGAGTGAGATCCACCCCGAACGGGTTGTAGATGCTCGCGGAGGAGATGGTCAGCCCCTCGCCCGCGGTGCTGAGCGGCTCGGGCGCCAACTGCTGGGACGACTGGCGGTTGGTGTACGAGGCCTCGAAGAAGGCCCGCGAGTTGGTGCCCAGTCGCACTCCACCGGTGGAGTACATGTGGGCCCGCTGAGACGGCGTCACCAGGTAGTTGATGGGCTGGTAGTTGTACAGATCACCCCCCGCCTCCGGCACGCCCGAGAGATCGAACGGCCGGTAGCCATCCGCGCCTCGGATGAAGGCGTCATCGTCCGGGTAGCGGCTGAGCAGGTCGTTCCATGTCGCGTTGCCGTTCACGCGGTCATAGATGAAGAAGGCGCCCTCCGGGATGTACACGCTGCCCGACGTGGAGACCTTCCGGGACTGCCAGTTATAGGTCCGCGCGAACTCGCTGAAGCCACGATCGCCGGCGAACACGTCCTTCTGGGTGTAGTAGCCCGCGGTGAAGAGGACGCTGCCACGCTCGGTGCTCTGGCCCGTCGTCAGGCTCAAGTCATACAGCGCCCCGTCCCCGTGCGAGGAGATACCGGAGAAGGCGCGCAGCTCGGTGCCGGAGAAGTCCTTGCGGGTGATGATGTTCACCACGCCCGAGATGGCGTCCGAGCCGTACACGGCCGAGCCACCGTCCTTGAGGATCTCGATGCGCTGGATGGCGGCGGTGGGAATGGCGTTCAGGTCCACCGTGGCGTCCGCGCCGGTGCCGCCGGCCACGTGGCGCCGGCCGTTGAGGAGCACCAGCGTGCGCTCCGCCCCCAGGCCGCGGAGGTTCACGCGCGTGGAGCCGTCACCTCCGTTGTTGTACTGCGTGTTGATGGCGTTGGACTGCTCCGGGAGGTTCTGGAGGATCTCACCGATGGACGTCTTACCGGTCTTCTCGATCTGCTGACGATCGAGCACGGTGACGGGAGCGGCGGTGGTCAGCTCCTTGCGCGGGATGCGCGAGCCGGTGACGACGATCTCCTCGACGTACTCCTCCTCGGGAACCGGCTCCGCGGCCGCGGGCTTCGCGGCGGGCTTCGGCGCGGGCTGGGCCTTTGGGGTGACCGGAGCCTGGGGCTGCGTGGACTCGATGGGCTGCTGGACGGGGGCGTCCGCTGGGGGCTGGGCCTGCGGAGCGGGCGCCGGGGCAGGAGGTGCCGCTTCCTGCGTGGCCGGAGCCGGGGCGGGCGCCTCCTGCGCCACGGCCGTGCCTCCGGTCCCGGAGACGAGGACGGCCAATGCCAGAACCGTGTTCTTGCGGGTGGACTGCTTCGACACCTTGGACCCCTTGCTGGTGTGGACTCGAGACATGGATGGCTCTCAGGGACGACAGGATTAGAAGGGCGAGAGGGTGGGGACGCCCTTCGAGCAGTTGGGATCCGTCGCCTTGTCTGCAGCCACGGCCTCGCAATAAGGCTTCATGCAGTCCACCCAGGCCTGCCCGGACTCGACGCACCCTTCGTACTCGGCATTGCAGATGTTCGAAGAGTTCTTGTCCCAGCAATCCAGGTGCGCTTGGAACTGGGCGTCGCAGCTCTCATGGTCCGCTGCCTTCGCGCGGACATTGAAGTCTTCGACATCCGCGCAGAACTCAGGGCAGTCGACATCCACCGCGCGCTCCGAGATATCGCACGCGTTGGCGTTGCCACAGACAGCTTCACACTTGCTGGAACACCCGGTGACGAGGCCCATCACAGCCAACAGACCCGCGGTCAGAACCACAGCTCTCACGCTGACACCCTCCCAGGAGACTTGTCCGAAAACGGACAGGCATGTTGACGATCCATTCACCTAACGTCAACCAAGGGCATCCCATATCGAGAGGTATTGCCCCCGACGTGGGATGTCGCTTTCTCCCGGGCGGCCGCGCACTCCGGATCAGGTGATCAGGTAAAGAAGCGGCGCAGGACGGAGATCATGGACACCACATCCGAGGCGGCGGCCAGCTCGCGGATGGAGTGCATGGAGAGCATGGGGCTGCCCACATCCACCGTGCGGATGCCCAGCTCCGCAGCGGTGATGGGGCCAATGGTGCTGCCGCAGCCCAGATCCGTGCGGGTGACGAAGTGCTGGGGCGTCACCCCAGCCTCTCGGCACAGCGCCGCGAAGTACCCCCACGTCTCCCCATCCGTGGCGTAGGACTGGTTCACGTTGGACTTGATGACCGGGCCGCCGCCCATGAGGGGCTGGTGGCGGGGCTCGTGGAGCGAGGAGTAGTTGGGGTGGACGGCGTGGGCCATGTCCGCGGAGACCAGGTACGAGTGGCGGATGGCGCGGTGGAACGCATCCCCGCGTCCATCCGAGTGCCCCAGCACCAGCCGTTGCAAGCAATCCCTCAAGAAGGTGCCGGCGGCGCCTTGGGAGCTGCGGCTGCCCACCTCCTCGTGATCATACAGGACGACCCCCCAGGTAGACTCGCCCGCCTTGTCCGCCGCCAGCAGCGCGCTCAGGGCCGAGTAACAACTGGCCAGGTTGTCCAAGCGCGGTGCGTGGAGGAACTCGCCATGAGCGCCCGAGCGCGATGAGGGCTGGGTGTCGTAGAGGGCCAGATCATAGCCGAGAATGTCTCCCGCCTCGGCGCGCACACCCGAGCGGGACAGCTCCTGGACGAGCAGGGAGCGCAGCTCGGCCGGGCCCGCGCTCTCCAGGCCCAGGACGG
Source organism: Hyalangium versicolor (assembly GCF_020103695.1). Lineage (GTDB taxonomy): Bacteria > Myxococcota > Myxococcia > Myxococcales > Myxococcaceae > Hyalangium > Hyalangium versicolor. Next base: position 10,223 of record NZ_JAHXBF010000028.1, on the reverse strand, counting down.
GGACCATGTGATCCTGCGCGTTGAGCTTGAGCCCGTCCGTGTTGACGGTGCGGTTGAGGTGGATGGCCAGGTTGGGCACGCGCAGCAGGGGCCGACGGAAATCCACCAGGTGCGACACGGGGCGCCCCCCGGCCAGCGCCACCACGCGCCCGGCGAGCGACAGGTCGCGATCCAGCCACGTGCTCAGCAGCACGCCTCCATAGATCTCCACGCCGAGCTGGTGGTACCCGTGCTTGGCATAAGGGGCGTTGGGCTTGAGGCGCAGGTTCGGCGAGTCCGTGTGGGAGCCCACCAATCGGAAGCCCGCGCGATCCACCGGTGCCGTGCCCAGGCGGAACGCGGCGATGCTCGTGTCGCTCCGGATGACGTACACCCGATCTCCGGGCTGCAGGGACCAGGGCTCGCGCTCATCCAGCTCTCGATAGCCCTGCTCGCTCAGGCGTCGGGCCGTCTCACGGACCGCATGGTAGGGCGTGGGCGAGGCGTCGATGTAGGCAAGAATGTCCTTGGCCGCAGTGTCGATGTCGATGGGGCTCATGGGGGACGCAGGCTAGCGCTCCCGTGGAGAGCGGCCACGGGAAACCGCTGCGCGGTGTTCAGCCCTGGCTGCGGGACTGTGGCCCCTGCGACGTGGGCGGCTCGATGGCAGTGCCCCGACGATGCGTTCGGGGCGCATCCAGGAAGGTGCCGAGCAGCACCCAGCGTCGCGCGGCCTCTTCTGCGCCAGGCCGGGCCACCAGCGGCGTGGTGTAGTGCCAGAAGGGCAGCCGGTACACCGTCACCCCGCCCACGGTGTTGACGCTGGAGATCTCCGTGAAGTGGCCGCCCTTGGCGTAGACGAGCCACTGGTGCGCCACGGCCGGCGTGGCCAGGGTGATGTGCATGTCCACGTAGCCGTCCCGGGCTTCGAGATCCTCGGGGTGGTGATCATTGTGGGGGCCCGTGTAGTCCCCGGGCCCGTAGCACAGCACCTGGATGCCCCAGTTCCTCTTCAGCGCGCGTCCGCTCACGGCGGCGGCGAAGGCGCCAAAGCTCTCCGAGCGCAGCATGCGAGTCAGCCCCACTCGCTCGGCCGCGCTCCACGAGCGGGAGCGCCGACTGCCGAGCAACGCGGTGCGCACGCGGACGGACTTGGGCAGCAATTCCGAGTAGTTCTCCGTCATGCCCAGCAGGCTCTCGGGAGGGATGGGATCATCCATCTCCGTGAGCGTGCCCCGGAGTTCCTCCTCCAACGCATTGCGGCATGCGGCGGCCTTCTTCGGATCCACGACTCCGGAGAGAGAGATGAAGCGCTGGGGGGGCACTCGGAGCAGTGCGCCACAGGCTTCCGCGTCTCGACCTTTGAGAATCCGGAGGCCACGCGGGGTGAGAAGATCAGCGAACTCTGAGGGAAAAGAGGGCATGCAACTTTCACTCAGGCTGTCAGATAATGACCCGTTATGTCGACCTCCGTCGACGTAAGAAATCTTCGTTGGCTCGACCGAGCGCGCGAGGGTACTTCTTCATGAAGCAACTCGGCTGACGCCACGGCACGCACCACCGCGCCAGGTCCCGTCAGGACGAGGCGCTACCGTGCTGTCCCAGACAGGGCAGCCTACAAATGTTCCGGGTCCGGGCGCCGTCACCCGATGAGCTGCCCGCGTCTCACCGCGAGGACCCATCAGAAAGCCGCAGGAGTCTCACCTCCTGACGTGCCTAGGGCCCCGGTGGAGTGTGTCTGCACTCCCCGGGTCACCCGACCTTTTACAGGCCGGTAGCGAGGGACGCTAGATCCGGCCCGCTTCCCGCATCAAGAAGAAAGATCCGAGGTGTCCAGTGAGCTCCCCGGTGCGTCGCTGGACGCCGTCGCACAAGTGCGAGCTGGATCCGCCTTGCGGGTGCTGGTCGAAGCGGCGTTGTGGGCGGTGCAGTCGCTGGGTGTGCATCGGGCATCGCATCGGCCGTCTGTGCTACGAGTGCGCTCCGCCCCCGCGCAGTCCGTTGCCTGTCCTTCCAGGCTCGCCCGAGGGTGGGCCCTCGCGTGGACCTGCTGGAGGTAGTCCAGAGTGACGTGGGTGTACAGCCTGGTCGTCGTCAGCGACTCGTGCCCCATCAGTTCCTGGATGAACTTGATGTCCGCGCCGTTGTGGAGCAGGTGCGTAGCGAAGGCATGTCTCAACGTGTGAGGTGTGAGCTCCGCTCCGGCCGCGCGCGAGTGTTCCACCACGATCAGCCGGATCTGGTGGTCGGTCAGGCGGCGCCCCCACTCCCCCACAATGAGCGCGGTCGCGTGCACCGCCCTGTGCTTCGAGCGAAGCTCCTCGCGACGCTGGAGATACGCAGCAACCGCCCGCGCAGCCACGGCGTTGATGGGACAGAGGCGCTCTTTGCTTCCCTTCCCCATCACACGGACGATGCGCTCCCGCAGGTCCACATGCTCGATGTCCAATCCCGCCACCTCCGAGACGCGGAGCCCACCGCTGTAGAGCAGCTCGAGGATAGCCCTGTCACGTAGCCCAAGCGCTGTGTCCGCCGCCGGCTGCTCGAGGATGTGAGCTACCTCGGGGACGCGGGGCACACTGCGCTCCCTCACTTTGGGCGCGACCACCCGGGCGGCTCTCGCGGGGCTCGAACTGATCACCCTCTCGCGCACGAGGTAGCGGTAGAAGGACTTGATGCTTGCGACGTGCCGCGCGCGGCTCGTTGGAGCGAGCTCCACCTCCATCGACGCGACGTACTCGAGGACCTCGTCGGACGTCGCTTCGGCGAGAGACCTCCCCCGCGAGCGCAGATGCGCATCAAAGCGCCCGAGGTCCACCAGGTAGTTCCTTACCGTGTGTGGGGACAGTTGGCGGATGGTGGTGAGGTACCGACGAAACGAGACGAGGAGAGGATCGAGGCTGTCCATGCGACAGCCGTACGTAGGCGAGCCAGAGCGGCGTGCAACCTTTCAGGTAGGAAGCAGCGCTCCTCACCCGCGAGCGTCCGCAGGGCTCTCCCTCAGCCACACCACGACGACGGCGAGGTGCCCGGTGCTCGCATAGAGCCACTCCTGCCCGAGCACCACGTAGGACTTTGCGCCGACCACCTGCACGACAGCCCCGGCATCAGGCAGGGGCTCCCGGCTATAGGGGCGCGTCCACAGCGGAGCGCCACCATCCACAGCGAAGTGCACCTCGAGTGGCATAGTCCCTCGCGCTCGGCCGGAGTTGGCACCTTATGCCTGAGGCGGCACCTGCGTGTTGGGCAGCTGCTTGTGGGCCCAGTCGATGACGATGCCACGGCCACCAGCCACCACCATCTCGATGGGACCGCGCGCGGCCGACTTGAGCAACGGGTTCACGTCGAGCTGGTCAAAGGCATCCAACGCCGCGCTGCTCACCAAGTCGTAGCACTCGCCCACGAGGGCGATTCCCTTCTCGGAGCCCAGCCGCTGCAACACCTCACGCAGGACAGGCACGTTGACTCGAGCCATCTTCTTGCCACTGCGCGGACTGCCTTGGGTGCCCATACGCTCAACGCCTCCAAGAGAACGGAGCGGCACCGAGAAAACTGGAGCCTGCATGGCAACCACTGCCACCAGGCCCCCACCCACCAACCCGCCGCCCACCACAAGGCAAACTTATCCCGGGGTGTTTTATTTCGTAATGTCCCCAAGGGTAGGGTGGCAGGCCAGTGAGTCCTTGCTGACTGCTACAGGCCTGCCACCCTCTCAGGCGTTACCGCTTCCCCACCCGGGAGGGGGTGCCGCTTTGATCTGTGGTTGGCGCACCAACCATGCGCACCAACCATGAGACATCCGACTCGATGCGGGCCAGGCGCTCCGCGTTGTCACGGTCACGCTCGGCTGCCCGCTCGAGCTTCTGCATCAGCTCGGTGTGAGCCGTCTGCACAGCACGCTGCTCCTCACCGTGGTTGAGAGCCACCATGCCGGTAGCGCCCCCTCCGAGCGCTCCGAGCATGGTGCCTCCCACAATCACCACACGCAGCACCTTCTCCCGTACCCCGCCACGCTCCGCCATCGGTACCGCCTCCATCACCGAGCGCGTGGAATTACGCGCTCGGAGTCTTCATCACCGCGAGCGCGGGGGCCTGGATCGGCTCCTCCATCTTCACCACTGGGGCGCCAACCCCCTCGTGGAACCAGGTGCCGGGCTTCACCTCAGAGCTGAAGGGCACGCGCTGGAGCTCCACACTGGACTCGTGCGGCACGTCCGCCATGGCGAAGTGCACCGCGAGCGTCGCGCTGTTGTCCTCGTGGAGCTCCACCACCACCGCGGGCCGACGCATGCCCGCCGAGGGCCCCTTGCTGATGACGTACTCAGCCAGGCCCAGATACACCCCAGCGTGGATCGCGCGGGAGCCTGCCTGCGGAGCGTGGCCCCCCTGCATCATGATGGGCGGCGACGCCAGGCCATACAACTCCCGGTCCTGGATGAACTCGGCCAACTGAAGGAGGAAGGCGTCTCGCTGCGCCTCTGGGACGCTGCAGAGATCCGCCACCAGGTGCTTCGTCTCCATGAGCGCAGCGGTGAGCGCGCTGTAGATGACGTAGCGGACTGACTCCGGGACCTCCTCGAGAACCGCCACCTTCTCTGCGACCTTCTCCGGCGACCACAGGGACGCGTGGAGGAACTCCAGCGGCGCGGCCGACGGAATCGCCGCCACCACTTCGGAGACCAGGCGTGTGCTCACGAGCTTCCAGCTGTCGACGAGGGCGCGCGCGCTCACCGTCGGCCGCTGCTCCCACTCCGCCTGGAGAACCTTGGCGTCCTTCGGGTCCATCGTGGCGGAGCTCGCACCCTCCTGGGGCTGCTCCCTCTTCGCCGCGGACACCACTGAAGACGCACCACTGCCCGACTGCTTATTCACTCTCCCACCAGCCATCGCCCACCTCACCCATACAACGAGAGAGCTCCAGCATAACGTGTCTGGGATTAACGCGCTCGCCCCCGGGTTCAGTGCCCGGGCGGAGGTGACGGGCGTGGCGGACGGGCTTGATGCACTCCAGGCAGCTCTGGACGAGTTGGGTGAGGATGCGCGGTGCACGTTGGAGCTCCGGTTTGACCCTGCCGGAGCTCGACAAGCTGTTGAGCCCATTCGGCTGCTGCGTCGTGACGTGCCCCTCGAGCTCCAGGTCCTCGACCACCTGGCGGCACTGAACCTGCCCACTGGGGACTACTCCCTCCGGATCCGCGAGAAGGGCCGTCACGTCAGCCAGGCCACGGTCTCCCTGCGGGTGCGCGACGCCAATACCGCAGTCACGACCGCCGTCACGCCAGCCGTCACGCCCTCCGTCACACCGCCGGTCGCCCCAGCAGTCGCGCCGCCGACAGACCTCTTCCGAGAGGTGACGGAGCGGCTGATCCGCGAGGCCGTGGAGAGCAAGCTCAACCCTCCTCGCGAGGAGTACGAGGAGGACCCGGAGGAGGAGGGGGACGGGGAAGGAGCCTCACCGCTCGCGACCGGGCTTCTCGGTCTCCTGGAGAGGGCCATCCAGTCCCCGGTGCTGGCCCCAGCCGTGGCCGAGCTCGTGGAGAGCGTCGCGGACGTGCTCAAGGTGCGCGCGCGCACCTCGGACGCCAAGGCGCGGCTCTACGAAGCGCGGGCGGCTCGAGCTGGTGCCGCCCCTCGGCAGGAGCCCGCCGAGGAGGGCACTCGCGGGAAGGTTGTGGGGTTCCGGAGGAAGGCGACGGTGGGTGCGGGCGGGACAGAGGGCGGCGGCACCCATGGCACCGAGAGCTGACACCATCTCGCGCGCAGGCCACCGGGTGCGCCGGGAGCCTCTGCTGCCGGGCACCGAGGGCGTCGACAGGACGCGTGCGCGGATGCTCGAGCTCATCCGCGAGGGGAGCAAGGACCCGGAGGTCCAGGACGAGGCCAGACGCGCCGCATTCCTCGCCCGGCCCCACGACTACCACGGCGAAATCCAAGCTGTGTGGGACTACATGACTGGGCTGGAGGCGGCACCGTACCGCCTGGACCCGGTCGACGCCGAGCTTCTGCAGGGTGCGGCTGTCCCGTCGAGGGGGCGGGACTGCGACTGCGCTGTCATCAAGGCGGGAAGCCTCTTCGAGGCCATCGGGCACCCTGTGTTCGTGATCATCGGCGCGCGGCGCGCCCCTCGCCCCGGCGAGCCCGTTCGCTACAACCACACTTGGCTCGAAGTGTGGTGCCGGTCCTGCGGTCAAGTGCACTCTTTTGACCCAGTCCTGGATCTGCTCCGCCCTGCCGAGCGGGCCCAGCTCGGCGACGTCCTCCCCCACGCAGTCACGAGGAGATTCCCTGTGTCCCTCTCCACTCTCGGTTACACCGAAGGAGCCCCCCGGCGCGCTCGTCGACGTGGTGGCGCTCGCCCCCCTCCGGGCCTCTCCGGCCTCGGCGGCTTCTCGCTCAAGAAGCTCGCGAAGGGAGTTGCGAAGGTGGCCACCAGCAAGGTTGGCGGCGCGATCCTGAAGAAGGCCATCAGCTTCGTTCCCGGTGGGTCGGCCGCCCTCACCGCCATCGACGTGGCCTCCAAGGGCGTGAAGGTCATCAACGCAGTGAAGAAGGGTGGCGTCGGCGGCCTGGCCAAAGCTGCGGCGCCCATGCTCCTGGACAAGGTCGCGCCCGGCCTCTCGGCCGCGGTGAAGTCCAACCCCATTGCCCGGGCGGTGTCGACGGCCGCGAAGGCTGCGAGCCCCAAGCCCTCCACGGCCAAGGCGCTGAAGGCCTCGACAGCTCGCACGGTCTCGAAGCCCGCCGCCCCCAAGGCTGTTGGCGTCAAGCCGAAGACGCTGATCGCCCGCGCCGCTGCCGCCGCTGCTGCTTCCTCTGCGGCTGCGGCGCAGCCGACACCTGTCTCCGTCGCGCCCCACCCCTCCTCCATGCAGGAGGAGGCGTCGGCGTTCGTCAGCCCTCCGGAGGACGCGGAGACGTTCGAGCCGGCTGCGCCCGAGGATGACGGCGCCTCCTACGAGGAGGCCTCCGAGGACGCAGTCGAGCCCCAGGGTGAGGAGAGCCTTGATGCGGGCCCTTTCGACGACAGCTCCGCGGCGGAGGAGGAGTGATGGCCGCCCGAGTCGTCGCAAAGGTGGCGCCTCCCGTCGCGGCCGCCACGCTGAAGGCTGAGGTGAAGCCCCTGCTCGAGCTTGCCCAGAAGGTGGTGAAAGCCGCCAACGAGGCGGGCGGGGAGGACTCTGTGAAGAAGGCGGGCATTGGCGCCGCGGCCACCTACTCGAAGACGGTGCAGGACTTCGCCACCAAGCAGATCGACGAGGTGGTGGCAGGCCGCCTGCCCGTGGCGAAGTGGCGGGAGAACCTCCAGCTCTGGCTGAAGCAGGGCCAGTCCCAACTGAAGGACGCAGAGGAGCGGAGCTCGCTCTGGTACCGCGTCTCCCACGCCGTGGCGGGCAAGGTGGAGCAAGGCGTCACCGCGGCCGCCGACAAGCTGAAGGAGCTCAAGGCGAAGGTTGCCCAGCTCACCAGCATGCGCGCCGAGCTCGACAAGCTCCGCGCTGGACTGAAGGGCAAGAAGCTCTCGACGCAGGCCTCGGACACTCTCTTCGGGGCCCCGGCCTCGCGCGCCGAGGAGACGTGGAAGCAGTTGGGGACTGTTATGTCCGCACTCGAGAAGGGAGCGAGCCTCGTCACCGGGCAGTCCACGCTGGGAAGCCCCCTCGTGGTCGGCGCCGGGGCGGCTGTCGCAACCGTGGCCGTCGCAACCTCGCTGGCTGCGAGCCTCTTTGCCTACTACCAGAATGCCACCGAGGTGGCGCGCGCCGAGGTGGCCAAGCAGGAGCTCACGCTGGTCCAGCAGGGCAAGGGCGCGGAGGTGAAGGAGCTCCGCACGCTGCGCAATGAGGCGGACAAGGTCCGCGCCGAGTCCAACGAATCCCCCTTCAGCGCCCTCGCGACGGCCGCTAAGTGGGTCGGGTTCGGCCTGGTGGCTGCGGGCCTCGCCTGGGGAGCTCGCGAGGTGGCCCGGGTGGTGAGGGACAAGGAAGCCGAGGCGCCCCGGCCATGAAGATTCCTCACGCGCTCGCGCAGCTTGGCACCGTCCTCGAGCTTCGCGTCGAGAAGGACGGCAAGCGGTCCACCCTCTCGTGGCCCAGAAAGGGCCTTTGGCTCTGCACGGACTCGACGCAGAAGCGCTTGTACCTCGTGCCAGCTCCGAAGGCGGCACCGGGGCCTCTCGCGGGCTCCGCGAAGCGGGCTCTCAAGGGCGTCGCCCGAGCGTACAAACGCTGGTCGGAGTTCGAGGCGGGCAACGTCACCCCAGCGACCGTGGAGCTCGGCGCCACTGAGGACCGTGGGTGCGTCGCGTCCATCGCCTACCGCTCGGACAAGTGGAGCGGGCGCGCGGATGACTACGAGCACGACTTCAAGGGGCGCCCGCGGCTGTGCTGCGTGGGCTCCGTCTACGTCATCTCCGGTGGGGGCTTCTCTGTCACCCCCTCCGGGATCCGAGGGTGAAAGGGAGCCCATGAACCTGGAGAGACAGAAGGAGCTGATGATCGTGAACGGCACCAAGAAGAAGAACAAGAAGAGGGCGGCGACGGCCAAATCGCGCACCTCAGCCACCCCGAAGAGGAAGCGCCGGAGCCGACAGGCGGCGCCGCCCCCTGCCCCCCGGCGGGCCCGGGCGCGTCGACGCAACCCCGGCGTGGACGTGGGAGGGACCCTGGTGGCCGCGGGCGTCGGCATGGCGACGGTCGTCGCCCTGCAGCCCCTGCTCCACCAGGTCACCACGCGGGTGTCGAACCGGATGGTGCGGGCCGGGCTGCGCACCATCCTCCCGGCCGGGGCGACGATGGGACTGGGCCTGTTCCTCAACCGGCTGAACCCGAGTGCGGGTAAGGCGGTCGCGAGCGCTGGCGCCGCCCTCGCCGCCCTCCACGGGCTGAGCGAGCTCGCCAACGGCGCCGGGCAGCCCGTCGGCGCTCTCCAGAAGGTGGGCTACGCGCAGCTCGGAGCGCCGGATGATGTCTACATCTCCGGCGGCCAGGTCTACCGCATGCTGCCTGACGGCACCTCTCAGCCGATGTACGCGCTGGCCGGGGAGGCCATCGAGCTCAACCTGGAGAACGGTGGCACCGAGAGCGCGACGCTGCTGGGTGACCTCGGAGAGAGTGAGGTCCTCGTGATGGACCAGCGAGGCAACCTCCTGGCCCTCCCCAAGGGCGACAGCTCTGGCGTCGAGGGCATCGAGCAGGCCGACCTGAGCGGCGGCTCCTTCGAGGTGGCGGACGACCTCGGCGACATCGAGGCCGACGAAGGCCTCTCCGGTGAGTCCGAGAACGGCTGGAGCGCCTGACGGGGCGACAGCCACCGCATTCCAGGACGCCTGGGGAGGCCGGAGCTTCGGCCTCCCGCCTCCCCAGGCCTCCTTCACTTCCACCGCAGCACAGACGTTACTCGAGGGTTGAACCATGGCACAGCAGAAGGGGCAGGGGCAGGGGAAGCAGCGAATCAGCAACGCGCAGAAGCAGATCGAGAAGCTGCGCAACGTCGCGCCGGCGCGGCTGCACGCTGCGTTCCGGATGACCGGCAACGTGAACAGCAACACGGCGTTCGGAAAGTTCAACAACGGGCAGGTCGACATCTTCAAGGAGGCGTCGGACTTCCCGGTGCGCATCGCGGAGAATGCGTACAACAACTGGCTCGCCTCCGGCGCCAAGCCCGTGGCCGACGTCTACCCGAAGGCCATCGGCCTCTACGTGGGCGAGCGTTTCCCGGGAGTGCTGCCCATCAAGGCGATCCTCGCGGAGCACAGCATCCTGACGATCCAGCTGCCCTCGGGGGCGAAGGTCATCAAGCAGCCGTCGCTGACCATCCCGGCGGGCGTGGGCGTCGAGACGCGGTACGCCACCGCGGACTCCGCGGGGGCTGACAAGAAGCTCAACGAGACGTTCGGCCCGATGAGCCCCGTCGGCCTCTTCCAGGTGCCGGGCGACACGAAGTTCAAGGAGGACCAGGCGCTCCAGGCCATCCTCACGATCGAGGCGGCCGCGCTGGCCGAGATCAACGCCATCAGCACCGCCCTGCCCTCGGCCGGGTGGATCCTCGGTGTCGAGATCTACGGCGAGATCGCCCTCAAGGTCGGCACCACGCGCTGAGCCGGCTGAGCGGCCGCGCGACCCAGGCAGGGCGGGCTCCTCCGTGGCCCGCGCTGCAGCTCCCTCGGTGCCCGGTGAGCCGGGCGCCACCACACTCCAACGAGGCACCTGTCTATGGCAACCACGCCGACGCCCGCCCCCCGCACT
>NZ_JAHXBF010000027.1 GCF_020103695.1 Hyalangium versicolor | reverse complement strand
TAGGCGTCGACGTCAGCCGCGAGCAGATGGCCGCCCTTCACCTTGAGCGCTCCAACTTCCATGGTGAGTGGAATTACACCCTCCGGCCAAACTGAAACTTTATTTCTGCGCGGCTCCTAAGCCCCAAGAGAGCACTCCTATTTCAGGCGCACCTTCAAGCGCTCCACCGAGGCGTTGGGCCGCCCCATGAACCCGTCGAGCAGACGTTGCTCGACTCCCACCTCTTCCCAGACAGCCGAGTACTCAAGCCCAATACACTCTTGGGGTTCCGCGCTCCTCGAATTGCCGGAGGTGTCGAAGATCCTGCAGTCGCGGAAGTTCCCAATGTCCTGAGTGTAATGGATGATGGGGTGAGAAAACTGCTCCTCCAGTTCCCTCCACCCGATGAGTTCCCAATCTCTCTCACCCATATGGCGAACCATGATCTTGAAGAGGATGGGTTTGGAGGCAATCCGATCTAAATCGGAATCTGGAGTGTCGGTCCTGTAATCGTAATAGGCATCATGCGGCAACTTGAGCACCCGGCCGTAACCTACAGAGCCGTCGGCAAGAGGGATCCTCAAGAACGAGCCCGGCTTGTAGATCCGCGGCATCTCTAATATCCCGTGTAAGGGTGAAGGGGGCCCCACAGTTCAGTGGCGGCATCGTGGAAGCGTCGGCCTTGCGGGTTGTCTTTCGACACGCCGCGCACGGCATTCTCGGTCTGGTAGGGCTCTCCGGTGTCGGAGCGAGCTCCCCCGAGGAAATCAATCAATTGCTGCTCTCTTCCGCGAATCCGCCAATAGGCGACGTCGTCATATCTCCGACTGTAATCAACGGCGGTGCCAACATCGAATCGATCAGTCCTCGCGAATTCAAACAGAGGGTTCTGAGGTTCCACGTTCTCATCCAGGTGGTGGTTCCTGTCTCGAAGGAGCACCGCCAGTGCAACTTGAAGATCGAGGGACTCCGCACGATCGACAACCATACTGGTCCGCCCGGCGTAGGAGCGGTGGGTCATCTGATTGAACTTCGTGTAGGTGACATAGACGCGCCCCAGCCTTTTCCTGGCGCCCTCGTCGGGCTTCGATCTGGGCGCTGCACCAGGCGAAGAACTCTGGGCCGGGTACTGACCTTGAGCCCACCCCTTCACGTCTCCGAAGTGGGTGCCGTAGTACTCGTCAGCGATCTCGATGGGAGTCTTCTCTCCATCCAGGGCCGCGCGGGCGGTCAAGCACACCAGCAACCCACTACCGACCGCCGCGACGAACGCCCCCCCAACCACCACCACCTCTCCCGCGACACCGCCAGCCCCTACCTCCGCGCCCGCACCTGCTTCGGGTACCAACCGGAGCACACCCCGAGGGATGCCGTTCCCCAGCCCCTCACCCCATAGCCCTTCCAAGACAGGGGTTGGACTTGGGGCAGGGAGAGCCACGGGCGAAGCCCCCGCCACTGCCGCGACAAGCACCACGTTCACACCTGCGCGAGCGGAGGGCACCTCCTCCCTCCAGGCTCCGGCCGTCCCCTCCCGGGACGGGACATAGACACAGCGCCTCGGCTCATCTGAAGCACGCCGGATGCTTGGAGCCGCGCCGCCACACCCCACCAGGGCCATGCAGAACAGCACAACTGAACAACGCATCACACAGCACCTCTGGGTGTGGGCTCCCGCCGGGGAGCACTCGAATCTACGGAATCCCCTGACCGCAGCCAACAAGTGGTACGCACAGCAGGCGCTCTGCCTCCTGCCCCGCTGAATCCTCGGGGCCATGACCTTTCATGTCAGGAAGACGGGCAGCACAGCCAGCGCGGCCTTCAAGACTGGAGACGATCTGCTGGCCAGGGCTGCAACGGCCGCAGCAGCCCAGCCCGGTCCAGCAACTCGTGGACACGTGCAGCCAGCGCGACGTGCTCCGGGTTGGAAACTGTGAACCGCTCGGCGGTGAGGATGACGAGGGTGCCCTTGTCCTCCACCTGCTCAATGCGCACGGGGGCGGGCACAGGAGCCGCTCAGTACCCCACGTGCAAGCATCCGGGGGGCAGCGCCGCTTCCAGGCGTTTCACCTCCGGCTCGGGGATGCGGTCGAGCCCGAGCTTGAACTGCTTGAGCCGCGCGAGCGGCGCGAGCTCCTCCGGCAGCGCGACCAGTTCGCCCTGGAAGAAGCCGGCATGCGTCAGCCTCGGCAGCCGGCCGAGCCCGTCCACCAGCGTCTGCACTCGGGCCGGTGTCATCTTGTAGAAGCGCCACCACCAGAGCTTCCTCAGTCGCGGCAGCCGGGTCAGCACTTCGGGGAAGCCCTCCAGGGCCATGGCATCGAGGTACAGCTCCTCCAGCGACTCCAGCTCGCCGAACGCATCCGGGAGCCGGACAAGCGCGTTGCAGTACCGGAGGCTCAGCTTCTTCAGCGCGGGGAGGCGGCAGAGCTCCACCGGCAGGGACTTCAGCGGCAGGCTCTCCAGGCTGAGGTTTCGCAGCCCGCGCAGCTCGCCAATGCGCGGAGAAAGCTCCGCGATGTCGTTGGTGTCCAGCGTGAGGCTCTCCAGCCCGGTGAGGGAGAAGAGCTCCTCGGGGAGGGCCTTCAGCTTCTTCTGCGCGAGCCCGAGCCGCGGGGCCTTCTCGCCCCGTGCCACCTTCTCCCGCACCGCGGCAATGGCCTTCTCCACGGGGCCGAGTCGGGTGTCCGCCAGCACGGGCTTCCCCGCGCGCAGCTTCGCGAGCAGCCCCTTCCGGTCGAGCGTCGAGTCGGTGACGCCGTCCTCGTCCTCGTCCTCCACGTTGAAGGTGCCCGGCAGGAGCGCCTCGTGCGGCTCCAGTGTTCTGCGCGGCCGTCCCGTCGCGGTGAGCTTGCTGCCCACGAGCGCGTCCACGTCCAGCGCGCCGTGCACCTCGAGGTGGTGGTGCTCCTCGACGAGCGCTCGCGCCCTCAACCCTCCACCCACGCAGAAGACATCATCCCCGAGCGAGTCGCCGAAGAGGAGCCCCCGAATCCTGACGTTGCCCACGACAAACATGGCGGAGAACGTGGCGACGTTCTCCACCTCCAGGTCTCCCAGCACCACCAGGAGGGTGTGGTCGGCCGCGTGGCCATCCTCCAGCAGCCCCTTCAGCCGGACACTGCCGGAGACAACGAGCGGCAGCGGGCCGACGACGAGCGCGTCGGCCTCCAAATCGCCCTCATGGAAGAGGACGCCCTGATCGGTGATGCCCCTCCACCACAAGGCCAGCTTCTCCCGCAGCTCGGGCGTCGCCACCGCCTCCACGCGAGACCACACCTCCTGCGCGGAGGCCTCACGCCCCCAGACCTTCACTCCCTCCTGCTTCGGCGCCATGCCCCGGTGCTCCCTTCCTGATGGACATCAGGCCATGAAGACACCGGCGCAACAACCGTCAAGGGACACGGTCGAACAGTGCGAGGAAGGCCGGATCATCTCGCAGCGTGGCGAAGTCGGGGTCGTCCCGGAGCCCCGCACGGCGATGGGGAGGCGCAAGCGACAGGGCCTTGGAGATCAGCGGGTAGATCTTGTGGCGAGGCTTTCCGGTGAGCGCGAACGTACAGGCTTTGCAGTAGTAGGGGTGCCAGTAGCCAGGCTCCGCTGCGATCGAGCGCTCATAACAAGGGAGCGCCTCGCCATAGCGCTTCAGGTTGTTGAGGGCACTGCCCTTGGCCGACCACGCATACGCTGACTGGGGGTTGAGCTCGAGCGCGCGCTCGGCGAACTCCAGCGCAGCGGCCGGGTCGCCACGCCATGCGCGAGCGTTGGACTTGCCGACCCAGGCGCCCTCGAAGTTCCGCAGCCCCTCAGGCAGGTGCGGCCCCAGGCGGAGGACCTCATCGAACATCGCCTCGGCTGCGACGGGATCGCAGACGAAATCCATCAGATGGTTGGCTCTGTCATACAGCGCCTTCATGAGCAGCGAGGTATAGCTCTGGCGAAAGTATGAGCCGCTGTGGGTCTGGCTGCTGAGTTCGAGATAGGTCCGGAGACAGGTGACCGCCGTCTCGCTGTCGTTGTTCTCCAGGGCGAGCCTTCCCAGTTCGCCACACGCCTCGAGGTGCCGCGGATTGCGTTCGAGCGCCCGTGTGAACTGCTGCGCCGCCTCGGCTCGTGCGCCCGCGAGCTTGTACAAGGTGCCCTTGGAGTAGTGCGCTGCGCCCTCGGGGTCGCCGAGTGCAATCGCTCGGTCGAAGAGCTCCAGTGCGAGCTGGCGCGAGCGGTCCGGCCAGAACCCATGGTGCATCTTGATCCGGAAGAACTCACCCCACTCGACGAGGTCTCGGACGATCAGGGCGCGGGTGGTGGGATTGGAATCGCGCTCGAGCTGTGGCGTGACGTGATCGAACCAGGAGGTGAGCAGCGTGTCGGCGCGGCCGGAGCGGAAGAGCGCCTCGGCGTCGGGATTGAGCTTGCCCGCGCCGGACATACGCAGGGCAGCGGCGAAGGCCTGCGCGGCGGACTCCGCGCTCCCTGCGTGCGCAAGCAGGTGACCGGTGAGCTGGTACATGAGCCGGGAGCAGTGCTCCGCGGGGATGTGGCTCAGCCACGAGAGCGCCTCGTCATCCTGTCCAATGCTAAAGGCGACAAGCGCCAGCGATTGCAGCACGTCCGGACGTGCTCCGAGCGATACGGCCTGCTTGAAGCACTCCGCTGCCTGCTCGGGCTCATCGAGGAGCCGGTACAGCTCGCCCTTCTGTTTCCACGCCCTCACGTTCTCGGCATCGAGCGCGAGCGCACTGTCGAACGCGGCCATGGCCTCCTGCGCAGCCTCGCCGCGCTTCTTGTCGCCAGGTGCCGACGCCCCCACACGCCGAGCGTGATACTCGCCGTCGTACACCCGCTGCCGAGCCAGGAAGCGCCGCAGGTCATGGTCTTCGGGGGAGGCCTGGACGCGCTCCTCCCAGTGGCGATCGATGGCCTCGCTGGAGTCCTCGCCGCAGTCGCCGCGGAAGAAGCTCAGCTCGCCTCCTTCGATCCGATACTCATCGACGAACGTGTCGTACTGCTCGGTGATGAAGAAGCGCGCATCCTCGACGTACAGCGCGATCGTCTTGAGCCCACGGTAGATGTTCGCGTAGCCGGCATAGGTGCGATCGCCTGTGTGATGAAGATCGAGGAAGAGCCCGTCGGACTCGAAGCGGGCGTCCTCGCGACGGATCTCCTGCCCTCCGCGGAGCTGCAGAAACCCTCGGACCCACTCCGACAGTGACGCGTGGAGCTCGCGAAGCTCGGACTCGAACTCCGGCCGCACGCGGAGGTAGGTGCTGCGCCAGATGTCGTAGACAGGGGTGACCTGCTCGGTGCGCAGCTCGTTGCGCACCTCCGAGAAGTCTCCGTCGATCGACGCCTCGAACTCGTCCTGGGTCATTCACACCCGATCATTCAGCCAGAGCATGAAACGCTTCAGCGCATCCGGGCACGGGCTCTGCTGCGTGCATCAAGCGCGCGGGCCTGAGGGTGTGAACGGTTCACGCTTCCCTCCAAGCAAGCCGTCCCATGCACATGCTCGGAGAGTTACGCTGCGGGGTCAACCGGTTTGAGGAGCGGGTCCCCGAGTGCTCACGCCAGCCGACCGGTCTTCGCGATCTGCGCCCGAACGCGGTCAGCGTAGAAACCAAGTACAGCACCACGAGCGTACCGTCGAGCAGTGAACCTGCCCCGCTACGTGGAGCGGGATTTCGCCCGGTACAATAAGACATGCCGAGTCTCACGCTGCGTCCTGCCACCGAGAACGATGTCGACACGCTCTTGGAGTTGATGAACGACTTCAACAGGAGTGAATCCATCACCTGGGATCCAGTGAACACTGTACAGGCGCTTGGCCGGCTCTTGAGGGAGCCAGCGCTCGGGCAGGTGGTGATCCTCGAGGAGGGAGCGGCGGTACGTGGCTACGCGGTGCTCACCTACGGCTACGATCTGGAGTTCGCCGGGCGCGACGCGTACCTGACCGAGTTCTATCTGCGTCCCGAGGCTCGGGGGCGAGGGCTCGGGAAGTGGCTGCTGGCACGGGTGGAGGCTCTGGCGCGTGAGACAGGAGTGGAGGCCCTGCACCTCATGGTGCGTCCTGAGAACGAGCCTGCGGTGGCGCTCTATCGGAGCGCGGGCTTCGAGGAGCCGCCTCGCATGTTCCTCACGAAGCGACTCCCCGGGGTTCGCTGAACCTGGCGAACCTCCTTACTGCTTCATGAAGTCACTCGCGGGGATTTCAACGCGTGACATGAATCCAATCCCAGCGTGAGCCAGTTCTCACACGAGCCCACGCTGGGAGCACATACATTAGAGCGAGCAGGTGGTCTGGTTGTTGCTGCTACCGCCAAACGGGTCGATGCGGCACGACGGGTTGAACGAGGTGGCCACCGCCCGGTAGCCACTTGGGCAACCGAAGCCGCAGGTGTTGAAGCTGCTGCCACTGTTGCTACCGCAGGTGCTCTGATTGTTGAGGCTGCTGCCGCTGAACGGGTCGACTCGGCACGACGAGTTGAACGAGTAGGCAGTCACGTGATAGCCACTCGGGCAGCCAATCACACAGGTGTTGAAGCTGCTGCCGCTATTGATGCTGCAGGTGGTCTGGTTGTTGAGGCTGCTGCCGCTGAATGGATCAACTCGGCACGACGAGTTGAACGAGTAGGCCGCCTCGTGATAGCCGCTCGGGCAGCCAATCACACAGGTGTTGAAGCTGCTCCCCGAGTTGGGTTGACAGTCCGTCTGGTTATTGAGCGACGAACAGGAGCCACAGCTAAAACCGCAAGAATAGGAGGCCGGGTGATTGCCCGCCGAGCAGCCGATACCACACTGCAGCAGCTCTGACTCCTGGGTCTCCAACCCTTCCATCTGCTCATCTGGCGCCACACTTCCGCATCCCACCAGCGACATCACCAAGGACAACCCAAACAGTTGCTTCACCAAGTGTGATCCTCCCTCATGAGGCCCTTCATCGAGCCGGGAGTGATTTCCTATCTCAGAATTAGGAAATCAAGCAAAAAACCAATATGCGGGATTCATATACTAATAAACATACATCTGCCCCAACGCCGCTGGGCAGTGCGGATGGAAAGCTGCAAGGGCGTTGTAGGCAGCGGTTTCCGTTCGCGGCCTCAACCTTCAGGCTGGAGTCCACTCTCGGGATTGGCAATCCAGGAGACGACCCCCTCCATGAACTCCCAGACGTCTCCAGACTCTGCATGGACGTAGTGAGGGGCCTCTGGATCGTCACCCATGTGCTCGAAGACCCGCATGAGCCATTTCGCCTTGTCTGACCTGCCGATGTTCTGCTTCTGAGTAAGCTGAGGCAGCCAGCTCTCGAGCTCACCTGTGGGTACGACGAAGATCCCGTGCTGAGCCAGGGGGGTGAGGAGCGTCATCTTCATTTCGCGCTGCTCGCTCGTTGGCAGCATCTCCAGCCCCTAGAGCTTCATGCGTTTCTTGGCTTCGTCCTCGTTGCTCAGCTCATCCCCCCTTTGAGATCACGTCCAGGTCGACGACGGCCGCGGCGGGAATGCCCATCTCCCGGAGCGGCGAGATGATCCGGTGGATCGTCTGTTTGTTCTGTGCATTGAGGAAAGCACAGGCCCTGTGGCCTTTCTTTACGGCCAGGAGGCGCTCGTTGATCTCTTCAAGGGGCTGCGCGGCTTCTCCACCTGCCTGGCGCACTGTTCGGGCGGCCCCCGTCAGCGGCCCTCCTCGGCCCCTCTGCCCCTGATGCGTCCGATTCCACAGGGCCGCTTCGCCTATGCTCACAGGCATGCCCTTGAACGAACCCGGTTTCCTGCTTCGCCATCTCGTGAAGGCCTCTACCATCCTGGCACTCGTGTTGTGCGGCTGCTCCGGCGGGGCCGGAGGCGGTGGCCCGGAAGATGCCGGTCCAACGCCCGACGCCGGCGCGACGTCTGACGCGGGTACGAGCAGCGACGCGGGGACCTCGGATGCAGGCCCCCCAGCCTGGTTGATGGGCGCCGCGGTCAGTCAATGGGTTGAAATTCCCGGCACTGGCGGCGCTGGCGGTGCGCCGGTGGATGCCTACAGCGGTATGGCTATCAAGGACAGCACGAGCGAGCTCATCATCGCCGCCGCTGGCGGACATGGCGACAGTTCCGACAATCGCACCGTCTCCATTCGCATCGACGTCGATGCGCCCACGTGGGTGGTCCGAAAAGCCGCATCACCGGTGGCCGGAAACAACCTCGGTTACAACACCGATGGCCAACCCGCCTCGATGCACACCTACCAGTCGACGCTCTATTCGCCGACGGCCGATCGCGTCCTGCGCGTGCGACCGCGGTTCACGTATCCATCGGCCTGGGACGTCAACACCAACGACGGGTTCGACCTCAACACCAACACCTGGGACGGCGAGGGTGTTCATCCGCTGGCGACGGATGGGTATGGGTTCGTGCGCGACGGCGACGGCAACGTGTGGTCCACTGCATTCGAACGGTACGATCCGGTGGCGAAGAAGTGGTCCAAACCCATCACCATCCGCACGGCGGACCCGGTTCGTTTCCCTGGCGCGTATGACTCGAAGCGCCGACAGATCTTCACCTTGCAATGGGGTGACGGACAGGGCGCGAACACGGAACTCTCGGCCTCGCGCGTTCCAGTCGATGGCCATTCGCAGCTGGGCGTGACGTTCACCAGCAATGCGGCCCTGGAGCAGTTGAAGGCCGACCAACCGATGTACGCCGGGATGGACTACGACCCGCTCAACGACGAGTTCTTGTTCTACGCGGGCGGGAGCTGGGCGGGGGCGAAGCTCACTCCGATTCCAGAGCGCATCTATGCGGTGACGCCGGTCGACTCAGGGCCGTGGACAATCCGGTTCAAGGAAGTGACCGGTGTTCCCGCCGCATCGAGCCCGGCGGGGGTGCAAGGCCGATTTCGCTACGTACCGGCTCTGAAGGGCTTCGTGTTGCTGCCGTCGTCGAAGACGAACCTCTGGTTCCTGCGAACAAAGTGACGCGCGCTCCGTGTTGGGCCCGTCGGCTCAGGGGCGGGCCGGCAGTGCCCCTGTCCCTCCTTCCATGAAGCGCCCCCGCGCGCCGAGTAAGCACGCGCGGGGGAGGACAACCGCTGGGGCTTCACCCACTCAGTGCATGACGATGGAAGGTGCCTCGGGGGTGGTGAAGAAGCCGGGAAGCGTCGCGGTGAAAGCGCTGCCCGCGGACGAGATCCCGTCGCACCCTGTGTAGATGTCGAACGCCGGGTTCCCCGTCCACAGGTTGATCGTGTTGCCCCCCAGAGAGCCCTCAACGACCAGCGTCGCGGGGCTCACGAAGGAGAGCTGCCCCACTCTGGCAGAGCCAGGGCCGCCAGCCGTGCAATCCGCGGGCAGCCAGCCGCCATGAAACTGGTACCGCCTCGCGACGCCCGCAGTCTGGGGATCCAGCAGGGCCACGAAGCCATTGGAAAGGGTTCCAATGGCCTTGTAGGTGTAGCTTTCAGAATAGCCCACCGCGATCCCCGCTTCGTTCGCCACGATGGAGAAACCTGGCAGGGATTCCGACGCGCCGAGTGCGTTGGTCGACGGCGTCGCCGTGCAAGTACCGGAAGCATCCGGCCACACCGAGGCAGAGAACCGATAGGAGATATGCGGATAGGGATTGGGATCCATGTACGATCTGGCCTGGATCGCGTAGACGCAGCCCGCCCGGTTCGCACGGACCTCGCTGACGAGAGCATCCGCGGTCGAGGGGTTCGCGGTCACGAGCCGGTACCCGGTGGTGGCGTAGCCCATCGACAGATCCTGCTGGAGGTAGGCGACCGCGAAGACGCCCGGGGACAGCGCGGCGATTCCAAACTGGGGCTGCGTGGAGTTCATGGACTGGCTGGTGGCGGGGTCCACATAGGACAGCGGCAGGTCAGCCTCCAGGGTGCCCAGGGCGGACACGCGGGTGCCGATCATCTGGTGCAGCCCGCTGCGGGTACTCTGCCAGCCAATCCAGTAGTCCCTCCCATCGGAGGTGATCTCGGGGCCCGTCAGGGGCGCGGTGCCCACCGCGAGGTCTCCCGTGCCCAGCCGCGAGCCATCCGACCCACTCACCGCCCGGGCCCACAGGTTGTTGTCCGCGCCCACCCACGTCACAAGGAAGTTGCCTCCCAGGCCCGCAGCGGCCGGGGAGCGCTCATTGCCCGAGCTTGCAGCCAGGGAGATGACCGGGTTGTCCATCACTCCCCCGCCGAGGCCGATGCGGGCGGCCTCAATGTTCTGGTTCCTCTCCCACGTCACCAGGAACTTGTCGCCCGAGAACGCCACACGGCTGTCCTTGCCACCCTGGGCGATGAGGAAGCTCTGCGATTCAGTCCCGTAATACCGGTGCATCCGAATCCCCTGCACTCCACTGACCACCGAGCCGTTGGTGTTGATCGGGCCGTCCCAGGTGATCATGAAGATATCGTTGCCGTAGGCCACGGAAGGTGAGTTCAGTTGGCTCACGGGTGTCCCAGCGGGCAGGCGGCTGAGGAGGATGGGTGAGGCATCGAGCACCGCGCCATCCGAAGCCCGCACGCGGGTCCCGTAGATGACGGGAGCCGCGGCGAGCCGTACCCAGGCGACCAGGAAGTTCTGGCCGTCGAAAGCCACGACCGGATCCAGGTTGAGGTTGGTGGTGTCGAACGTGATGGGAGCGGAGTCCAGCACCTGGCCATCCGAAGCCCGGACGCGGACACCGCGCAGGGCAAAGCCGGCTCCAGGCTGGGTCCAGAGCACCAGGTTGATGCCATTGCCCGTGCCAATCGTCGGCGTGTAATGCGGGGCGTACATCGTCCGAAGGGGGTCCGCCGTGCGCTCCGGAGAGATGTGCACCTGCCCCTCCGTCACCAGCCTGAGGTTCACGCGGGGTCCGCCGTCCGCCTCGTCCAGGACGGAGGCGGTCAGGTAGAGGCCCGAGGCCGCCGCGGCGAGGTCTCCGCGGTTCGGCCAGGCATAGCCCACGTCGAGCTCCGCATTGGCGCCGACCATGGCCAGCGCGGAGACGCGCGTGCTGAGCGCGTGGGGGTATCCGTCGCGCATGCTGTTCCACAGGACACGGTAGTCCACTCCGTCCGCCGTCACCTCGGGAGGCGCCATGGCGCTCGTGCCCACCAGGGTGTTCGCGGAGCCCAGCACGGCCCCGGTGTCGGCCTTCACTCGCCGCGCCAGGATGTTGCCCCCCTCCAGCCACGTCACCAGGAACTCACCACCCTGGCCGGCGACGGCGGGAGTCTGCGCATCGGCGGTGGTCGTCACGGTGACGGGGCTCGGGTAGCCCGTCGTGCGCGCGTCGAACGGGTTCACCTTGAGCGTCGTGCCTTCCACCCACGACACCAAGTAGTAGCCGCTCCCGAAGGTGACCCGGGGAGGAGCCGAGGCGGACGTGGAGAGGACGCGGAGGCCAGAATCCACGAGCGTCGCATCCGAGGAGCGCAGGAACGCCACCTCAACGAAGTGCAGCCCGCTCCCATCGGAGTAGGTCCAGGTGTCGTACCAGCTCACCAGGCAGTTCTTCCCATCGCAGGCCAGGGTCGGATGGGTCTGCCCGCGCTGCTGAGGGCCGGTGTCGAGGGGGTGGCTGACAGGGAAGGCCGTGGAGTCGACTCGCGTTCCATCCGAGGCCCTCACCCGCGTGCCATAGATGGCGGGCACTCCCCGGTCCTCCGTCCACAGGACCGTGAAGTAGGTGCCATCGAAGGCCACGGCGGGCTCGGTCTGTGAGTAGGAGCCCGTGGCGATGGGCAGCGGGCTGGAGTCGAGCACCACTCCATCCGAGGCCCGGACACGGAGGCCTACGATGTCCGGCGAGGAGCCCGCGGCGGAGGAGTTCACCTCCCAGACGACGAGATAGACCCCCAGGCCCTGGGCGACCGCGGGGTGCTGCTGGGTTTCGCCCCACACCGGAGAGGGATTGACCCGGATGGAGGAGGAGACATTCGTTCCCGCGAGGGACGACTGGATGACTCGCGCTACCTCGGGAGGCAGCGAGCCTTGGGGATCGAGAACCTTCTCGGGTTCCGCGGACGAGGACTCGCTGCACGCTGCTGATAGCATCAGGAGAGCACTCAGAGTCAGGAATGGAAGTCGAAGTCTGCATGTCATGGAGATACCTCCCGTAAACCGAGGAGCTGGCTGCCGCTGGGGAGCGTGCTGGCCGACTTCTCGGTTGAGCACAGGGCGTGCCACGAGCCCACCCAGCTCATCCCGCCTGCCTGGACCTCTTCACGGGGCACTCTCGGCAAGAAGTTGCCGACGATGTTTGCCGAGCGGCAAGAACTTGCCGCCGCGTCAGGGCCTACGGTTCTCCGAGAGTTGCGCGAGTTGTCAGAGAACTTCTGGCGACCTGCCTAGCGTCCCGACTCCTCGCTCTGGGAGGGGAAGCTCGAGGGTGAAGGTGGCGCCCTGGCCCGGTCCGGCGCTCGCCACGGAGAGCCGCCCCCGCAGCTCCTGCCAGTCCCAGGGGAACAGGGAATGGCAGACTTCATGCTTCGGGGCATTACCTTCCCCCACCCGTGTCCGCACCGCATGGGCAGGCAGATCTGGCAGGAGTCGCGCGGCAACACCTCCGCCGTCACCACCGACGGTGGCAACGGCCCGATCGCGGGCCAACGATCCGCGCGACCGCGGGTCGTCGGACGACGTAACACCTCGAACTGGCAAGAACCTGCGGCCACACAGTGGCCCGGACGCTCACGCCCGCCACGATCAAAATCCCGCGCTTTCCACGGATCGTCTCCACTTGAGAGTCATCGTTGTAGCCCCTATGGCTTCGGCGGCGCTTCCACGCCCGACAAGGCCAGCACCGCATCTGGCAGACGCTGCCCCTGGATTTCGATCGCGGCGACCGCTCTTCACCAGCTCCACGAGCGCCAGGTTGTGGGGCAGGTCCTCTGGCGAGAATCGAGACTCAGCGCCGCGAATGTCACCGGGGGCGAACCGTGTACTCGCGTCGATGGCGCCAGCGAGGAAACCGACCCCCAGCGGGCTCCATGGCACCATCAGCTCCTGAGGAGGGGCACTGGTGCTCGTCCCCGCGCAACCTGCGAGCCCAGCCACGAGCGGAGTTGCGCCCATCGCCACCGCACCCTTGAGAAGGTCACGCCGGCTGCTTCCTGTCGTGCCGGGACGTTCTGGTTGATTCCTCTTCCAACGCATATGTGTTGCTCCCTTCATCGTCCTACGACGCCTGCTCCTCGGTGGTACTCCTGGATTCCATACGTGCGCATGAATTGAGCGCGGGGCGTCTGGTTATCGCTGGTAGCCAATTGCGATGATTTGACCTGACGCGTCGCTGCTCACAAACAACTCCCCATGGGGGCCCACACCCAACCCCACCGGCCGATGAGGCCAGCTGGCTGCTGTGTCGCTGGCGCTGTCGAACTCGAAGAACGGCTCGTAGCGAACCGGCAACCCGTTCTCGAACACCACCCGCACCACCTCGTAGCCCTGGGCGGGCTGTCGATTCCAGGAACCGTGGAAGCTGACGAAGGCGTCGTCGACCACCTCGGGCGGGAAGGACGCGCCGTCGTAGAAGACGATGTCGAGCGGCGCAACGTGAGCGGGCATCGCCAGCAGCGGAGGCACCACATTGTTGACGTCGCGGCACCACGCATCGGAGTGCGTGCCATCACTCATGAAGCCCGGATCTGCCCACTGCGTCTTCGGGCCCATTCCCACACCCGACGGAAGCAGAAACTCACTGAAGCAATAGGGGTAGCCATAGAACCGCCCGGCTTCGGCGAAGAGGTTCAGCTCTTCAGCGGGATTGTCGGTGTGAATGTCGCCCCCGAGGTCGGCACGGTTGAGATTGTCTCGCCCATTTTCCACACCCCACAGCCGGCCCTGGCTGTCGAAACGCAGGCCCACTTCGTTCCGAAGGCCATCGGCAAACACCTCTCCGTCCGTGAAAGCCACGTTGCCCGCCTGAACCTGGGCTGGCGTGAAGCGGCGAATGCGAGAGCGCGCTGAATTGGTGTCCACGTTCGAGCCTGAACCGACGCTCACGTAGAGGCGGCCTTCAGCGTCGAAGATGAGCGTCCGGGTGACATGGCCGCCCGTAGGGATGCCGGTCACCACTACTTCCTGGCCGCTCAGCGCTGATCTCGTTCCGGTGGCGAAAGGCCACCGCAGGACGCTCGTCGTGGAAGAGGCGTAGAGGTACCCGCCGTGCAGGGTGATGCCATGGTTGAGCCCAGTGGCCTCGGCCAGCGTCGCCCGTTCGGACGAATCCGAAACGCCGTCACCGTTCGAATCGTAGAGCGCGGTGATTCGAGCCGCGGTGCGCTCGACCACCAGAACGTCTCCGTTCGGAGCGACGATCAACCCTCGGGGATTGGCAATGGTCGCCCAGGTCCATGCACAGTACCCCGCTGGCAACCTCGCATTGGCCACGGTGGCGCTCGCAGGCCCCAGGCAGCTGTTCGTGAGAGAAGTCCCGGCATCGGAAGTGCCGGCATCGGAACTCCCGCCGCCGTCGGCCACACCGGCGTCACTCGTTGGGTTTTGATCTCCGGCATCGGTCTGACTCCCGGCATCCATTTCGACGCCGGCATCTCTCTCGGTGGGGGACGGGTCTGAACAAGCCAGGAGGGCAGAGGCGCAGAGCGCTGCGACGAGCCCAAGTCGGAGGGAGAAGTGTCTTCCAGTCATGGTGTTATTGCCTCAAGGAAAGAAGGGTTTGCTGCGGCCCGTGTTAGTTGATTACTTCTCGAAGACCTCTTTGGCCACGGTCACTGCGGTGATGGCATTCGGCCAGCCGGTATAAAAGGCGAGGTGCGTGATCGTCTCGACCAGTTCCTCCTGCGTCACGCCGTTATCTCGGGCGAGGACGAGGTGTGAGCGGAGTTGTTCAGGACGGTTCATGGCGATTAGCGCGCTGACGGTCACGAGGCTGCGGTCGCGAGGCGCGAGCTGCGGGCGCGTCCACACATCGCCGAAGAGCACTTCGTCGGTCAGCTCGACCAGCTTCGGGGAGAACTCGCCGATCAGTTTCTGGGCGCGCGTCGGTTGCGCGGTCTGCGTCAGCGCATTGGGAGCGGATTGGCCGCGCAAGGGCATGCCGTATTGCTCCTCGGTGACCTTCTCCAGCCAGTCGGCGCTCTTGCCATCGAGCTGTTCCACGATGGCGATATGCGCCATCGACGTCTTCGGCGCCGCTCCATGCCAGTGCTTGACGTTCGGCGGAATGCGGACGACATCCCCCTGCCGGATCTCATCGACCGGTCCACCCCACTGCTGCACGCGCCCGGTTCCGGCTGTGACGATGAGGATCTGGCCGAGCGGGTGGCTGTGCCATGCGGTCCTCGCGCCCGCCTCGAACGTGACGAGCGCGCCCGACGCCGGCGCCGGCGCGCTGGCCTGAAACAGCGGGTCGACGCGAACGGCTCCGGTGAAGTTCTCGGCCGGCCCCTGCCGCGACGGCTGCGTGCCGCGCCGAGCGATGGTGATGGTTTGAGAGGATGCGGAACCAGCCAGAAGCACAGAGAGGACGGCCGCAGCGAACACGTTCATGGGAGTTCCTCCTGGAGGTTCAATCCAGCCCCTTCTGCGTGAGAAACCGCGACAGAAGGTCAGCGATCTGGACATTGTTGAGATCCGACATGGGGAAGTGCGTATTGCCGCGAATCCCGATCTCGGGCAGGTGCACGACAGTCACGTCGCCGCCGTGGCGGTTCACCGCATCGCGGAACTGCCTTGCCATGGCGAGCGTGACGCGCCACTGGTCCTGGCCCGGATTCGTGGTTGGATTCTCGGCAATGGAGTCGCCGTAGTACATGACGATCGGCATCTTCGTGAGCTGTAGGAAGTCCGACAGCGGCACCTCGACGCCTCTTGCCGTGCCTGAGGCGTACGTCATCGGCTCAGGTGCTTCGCCCTGCGGGAAGACGAAGCCAGCACCCGGTTCGTACGAAACGATGGCTCGCACATTTCTGTTCTTGATCGCCGTGCGCCAGCCGGGTCCACCGCTCTGTGAGTGCGTAACGAGAATGCCGGGGCCGATTCGGTCGAAGAGCGCGGAGACAGCATGGGTATTGACCTCCGCGTCGTAGGGGCCCGTGTTGGGCACCATCTGCCGGAAGAACTGGTTGAGTGCCTCTGGATCGCTCGAGAACTGCACGCCTGGGTAGAAGTCCGGCCACAGGCCCAAGCGGAAGATGCCAAACCAGAGCTGTTCGTCAGGCGCAGCCGTCAGCGTCACGGGCTGAGTGCTGCGTGCTGCACGGCCACGTCGGGGTTGATCGATCAAATACACCGGGAAGCGACGGCGCAGGAAAATGTTCTGGAAGCCCTCTCGGCCGTCCGGCGTGCTCTCCCACGTCTTCGCGGACTGGCCATGGCCGTGCCAGAACACGAGCGGGAGCTTTCTGGCATGGGCCGGGGTCTCATAGGACACGTAAACGTGATCGCCGTGCAACGTCTGCCCCGCGGAGTCGGGCCCCGCGGGGTTGTAACTGCCTTGTTTGATGGGGTCAAACGTGCCGGGCGCGGTGATGACCGTTCCGCCGGCTGCAAAGCTGCCTTGCTCCTGAATGAGCAGCGGCCCGGGTTCATTGTTTCCAGCCGGGGTTGCGCACGCGGCGGCGATGAGCGCGACGGTGATCAGAGCAAGGGCCGTGCTGCCCATGCACCGGAGGATGCTCTCGCGGCCCAGTGGGGCTGATGGCCGAGGCCATAGGCCGCGCTTTCCCAGTTCTCGAGTCGACATGGTGAGTTTCCCTTCCACTCCATGACCAAATTCCATGTCTCGCATCGGCATGGCGAAACACGCACGTTGCGCATGAGCTGTGAAGATACACATCACGCCAGGCCCTGTTACGCCACGGCTGGCAAGCCTGTTCGCGCCGTTCTCACCTCTTCTCGGTTGCCACGAAACGCTCCCAGAAGCGCACAGCGTGTCCGAGCCATCCCTCCGCGCTTGTGCCGACCCCAGGCCCGAAGCCGTGCCCGACGTTCGGATATCGACGAAACTCCGTTGGCGTCCCAGCCGCGAGGAGCGCCGCGACCCGCCGCGCCATGACGGATGGAGGCGAGATGGCGTCATTCTCGCCAACGACAACGAACGTCGGCGGCTCACCCTTCGCTCTGTCGGAGTGGCCTGTGTACGCCATGATGACCGTCGCCGGCTTTGGGACGTCGTCGCCGCCGAAGCGCGCGGCGCCATGCGACCCGATGGCGGCCGCCATCCTCGCACCGGCCGAGCTGCCCCACAGCGAATAGCTCCGGCGGTCGACGCTCAGCGTATCGACGTTCCAGCTACCGCCATCAAGAAACCGCAACGTCCAACATCGTCAGGGCGTTCCGTCATGTCACATCGTCCTTGTGACCTTCAACGCCGCGTGCCGAGCCACTTTACGATGGCCGGATCTCGGTGATCGAAGAAGCTGCTGGTCTTGGTGTCGAGCGCGACGATCGCCTCCATCTCGGCCGCGTCGAGCTCGAAGTCGAACACCGCGAGGTTCTCCGCCATGCGCTCCTTGCGAACAGACTTCGGAATCACGACGACGCCCCGCTGAACGAGCCACCGCAAGCTCACCTGCGCGATGCTCTTGCCGTGCTTCGCGCTGATGGAGCGGAGCAGCTCGTTCTTGAAGATGTCGTGCTTCCCTTCAGCGAAGGGCGCCCACGCCTCGGGCTGCACGCCGTTCTCCTTGAGAAACGCCTGCGTCGCGATCTGCTGGTTGAACGGGTGCATCTCGATCTGGTTCACCGCAGGCGGGACCTCGTTGTAGACGATCAGGTCCATCACGCGGTCGGGGTGGAAGTTGCTGACGCCGATGGCGCGGATGCGGCCTTCACGGTGAAGCTCCTGCATCGCGCGCCAGGAGCCGTGCACATCACCGTAGGGCTGGTGGATCAAGTAGAGGTCGAGGACGTCGAGGCCGAGCAGCTTCATCGAGCGGTCGAAGGCCCGCTTCGTCTTCTCGTAGCCGGTGTCCGAGGCCCACAGCTTCGTCGTGATGAAGAGCTCAGCACGCGCGAGCCCGCTCTTGCGCAGCGCGTCCCCGACGGCTTGCTCGTTCTGATACGAGGCTGCTGTGTCAATGAGCCGGTAGCCGACGCCGAGCGCGTCCTCGACGGCGCGCTGGCACTCCGCGAGGTCGGTCACTTGGAACACGCCGAAACCAAGGAGGGGCATCTCTACCCCGTTGTTCAGAGTCACGTGGTTCACGGTCGTTTGTCCTTTCTCATGGCCCATGAACGACGCGCGCGGTCATGTTACGCGAATGAGCGCGACGCCCGAGCGCAGGTCGACTGCGTTTCCGTACCCATGGCCGAGCTGCCGCTTCGTCATCTCGCTCATGCCAGCAAGATACGTCCGGCCCTCTGAACTCGAAACCGGCATGAACTGCATGCGGGGTTTAGAAAAACTTTACGTTGCTCCGCCCGCCCGGCCAGCCTTCACCTGCTCGCGAGCGATCTCGACGAACGCCTTGAGCGCGGGCGAGACCTGCGACCGCTTCGGGAAGTACAGGTAGAGGCCCGGCACCTCGGGTGTGTACGGCTCGAGGACGACGCGCAGGCGCCCGGACGTGAGGTCGCTCTCGACGCGGTTCTCGAGTGAGTAGAACAATCCCACGCCCGCGACAGCCATCGTGCGCATCAGCTCTGCATCGTTCGTCGTCACCGGTCCGCGAACCGGTACGCGGTAGGTCTTCTTGCCACGCTCGAGCTCCCACGCCCACGGCTCTCCGCTGGGGGACCGGCGGATGCAGATGCAGTCATGCTGGAGGAGATCCTGGGGCTTCTGTGGCACGCCCTTTCGCTCGAAGTACGACGGCGCGCCGACCACCACCAAGCGCGTCGGGCCCGACAGGCGGACGTGGACCATGTCGCGATCGATCGACTCGATGAGCCGCATGCCGGCGTCGAACTCGCCGGCCACGGTGTTCACGAAGCGGTCGTCGACATGGACCTCCACGCCCACCTTCGGGTAGCGCGCAATGAAGCGCGGGAGCAGATCCGCGAGGACCATCGAGACCGATGCGCTGGGTACGCTGAGGCGCACGCGGCCCGTCACCTCGCCTCGCTTGGCCCGCACGGTCTTCAGCGACTCGAGCGCTTGATCGAGGGCAGGTCCGGCGTTGTCGAGCAGGCGATGGCCGGCGTCGGTCAGGGCGACACTCCGCGAGGTGCGCGTCAGCAACGTGACCCCGAGCCTCTCCTCAAGCTGTCGGACCGCCTGGCTGAGCGCCGACGTCGACACGCCGAGGTCCCGCGCCGCCGCCGCGTAGCTGAGGCGCCGAGCGACGACGATGAAGGCGTTAAGCGCGTTGAGCAGTGTGGAGGCCATCGTGAAGGTTCTCTACACGCAAGCTCCGCTCAGAGCCAGCGCTGGAGATAGTCGCTGGTCGCTGGCGTGGTGATGGCTTCTTCCAGCGCGATCTTTCGCCGAAGCTCTCACGCCGGTTGAGGCACTTTGTATCCCCAATGATTGGTAGTAGCGTCGCCCCGCATGCGCGGCGATGACGAGGCCTTCGCGTTGCTGGCGGAGGCACTGACCACGCGGTCCGGCGGCAAGCGCGAGCGCATGCTGCTCGTTGACGCGCTGCGCTGGCTGAGAGGCGCAGCGGGGGCGAATCTCCTGCTCGGTCGCCACCATCTCTCACCCGGGCTCGACATCCGATCGGCAGAGGACGTCATCGATTATCTGTAGAGGTTGAACGGTGGCCAGCGAATACCAAAGGTCAACACGGCTTGAAGGGGACAACATGACGAGGCGAAACTGGGCATTGATCGGCCGACTGCTGCTCAGTGGTACCGCGGTGGTCCTGGTCATTGGGGCCTACCTCGCGGATTGGAACGCGACCCACCTTTACAACCCCCGCTGGCCTCCGCACGCGAAATTCCACAGTGGGCAAACGCTGGCGATGGCGGTGGTGCTTGCCGCCTGTGGGGTGTTCTTCGTGTGGCGGAAGAAGGGAGACCTGCACACCAACATACTCGCGGGTGCGATGTTCCTTGCGACCTACTGGCTCACGCAAGCCGCTGCCTGTTTCTATCCCGGCGTGGCTTTCAAGGATCCCGAATTCCTGAACCCGGGACAGTCGCTCACTGATGTTCCACCCCAGCTCATCACGGATGTGATTTTCTGCATCATCATCGGGGTCAGCACCGCGCTCGTCTGGCGAATGGACGAACACCGCCCCTGAGCGTTCGTATTCAGCGCCCGGACTCCTCGCGCTGGAGAGGGAGCTCGATGGTGAAGGTGGCGCCCTGGCCCCGTCCGGCGCTCGCCACGGAGAGCCGCCCCCGCAGCTCCTGCGCAGCCAGGGCGCTGATGTGCAGGCCGAAGCCGTGCCCCGTCTTCTTCGTGGTGAAGCCCTGAGAGAAGATGCGCGTCAGGTTCTCGGGCTCGACTCCCACTCCGTTGTCCGCCACCTCGATGAGCAGCCTCTCCTCCTTCTCATCGAGGCCCACGCTGATCCTCAGGTACTTGTCCGGCGCATCGCTCTCCACCAGCGCGTGCCTGGCATTGCTCAGCAGGTTGAGGAGGATCTGCAGCAGCTTGTACCGATCCACCTCAATGGGAGGCACCTCCGCGTAGTCGCGCCACACGACGATGCCCATCTGCTCGAAGGAGCCGGCGTCCAGACGCAGCGCGTCGTCGATGAGTTGGGGCACCAGGATCCGCTCCACCACTCCACCGTAGCGGGCGTGCTCCTGCTGCATGAGGACGATGGACTTGATGTGGTCCACACTCTTGCCGACCGCCTGCATCTCCTCCAGGAGCGCATCTCGCTCGGACGACAGTTGGGCCGACAGCGCGCGGATGTAGATGGGTAGCTTGACGCCGCGGGAGTCGGCGGTGAGAAAGGACGCGAGGTCCGTGGAATGCTCGTCCAGCATCTCGCTGACCTCACTCAGCATGGAGAGCCGGGACACGCGCAGCCGGTCCGTGACGAGCCCCACCGAGATGTTGAGGCTGTTGAGCGTGTTGCCCACGTTGTGCAGCACGCCCGTGGCGATCTCCGTCATCCCCGCCTGGCGCGAGACGTCCAGCAGCGTGCGGTGCAGCTCTCCCAGCTTGGCCTCGGCCTCCTTGCGAGCCTGGATGTCCCGCTCGAGCGCGGCATGCGTGGAGGCATGCGCGCTGCTGTACAGCCCCCCCACCGCCCACCCCGCCAGGATGCAGAGCGCGGAGATGATGTGGAGCCCCCACCGATGCCCCTCCGTCATGACGAGGGGCTCGACGCCCCGGAGCTGAATCCAGAGCGGGCAGATGACTCCGACAACCAGAAGGACGGGGATGAGGATGACCAGGCCCAGGCGCGGCCCCAGCAGGTATTCCGACAGGATCGTGATCAACATCATTGCCGCGCTGGCGGCGAGATAGCCGTCGCCCTCGTAGAGCGAGACCAGGCTGATCGTGGACGCCATCATCGCGCTCAGGAACAGCGCTGGGAGACGGGACGAGGAGACCCTGCCCAAGCTCAACAGGGTGCACACATAGCCGGCCAGGGTGCCGATGGACCCCACGACGTAGCCCGTGGGCAGCTCTCCGATGAGGCTGGTGATCAAGATCAGCGTGGCGAGCACGATCAAGGCGATGACCATGCCAGCGACGACCCGGGCTCGGCCGAGCTCCCCGGGCGGTCCACGACGCAGCGCCTCCGAGAGAAAGCCATCCAACCACGGGAAGATGCGCCAGGCTGGCGTCTCCACAGGAACGTGCGCACCGGGCTCCGCGGACCCGCCCCCCTGGCTGGAAGTGCTCGACATGCCAGCGCCATTCTGGACGGAAACGCCTCCACTTACGACGCGAGTATCCGTACCCAGAGGTACAGCCTCCCAGCGAGCGAGCGGTGGGATGGGCCGCTCCCGACCGTCCGCTCGCGGGAAACGTCAGTCCCCCCCGCCGCTTGTCGCTAGAGCGGCTCCAGCCTCCTGCCTCCAGGGTGGCCCGGACCGCGCACCCGGGCTCAGCGCAAGCACGGGGACTCCAGGGCCATCCCCACGGGCACCGGTGACGCCACCGTCCTACGTCGCGGCCGTGGGCCGTGATCACCGGAAAAAGCTGTGCCCCATTCGATTCGCGATCGATGAACCTTTATGGGATGAAGATGCGCTGCCCTAGCGAGAGCATGTCTGGGTTCTTGATGCTCGGGTTGGCCGCCAGGATTTGGTCCACCGTCACATGGGCGCGGCTGGCGATAGAGGTCAGCGTGTCTCCTGAAGCCACCGTGTAGTTCGAGCCGTGCGCAATCTCGCTCCCCTGGCTCGGGGTGGCGACTCCCGTCGCGGGGCTCGGGCTGTTGCTGCCCCCCAGATTCGGGTCGTACACCGACACGCTGTCGGGCAACACCGGCTGCCCGTTCGCGTCCGCGGCGATCGTGAACGTCCTCAGCGAGCGATCGTCATTCCCGCTGCCGCTCGCGTTCGCCTCACTGATGGTGAGGGTGTAGGAGACCACCTTGCCCGTCGGATCACCCGGAGGATCGTAGTTGCGCTGCACGTCCTCGACGTAGGCCACGTGCCCGTCCCTGCCGACCTTGCCGCCCAGCGTGCCGTCAGCGGGGCCAGGCTGCCAGATCATCAGCGAGCCCTCCGTCGGCACGCGGCTGTTGCCCGGAATCTCCGAGGCCGAGAGGTAGTGGTTGTCCGTCTGCTGCGACGCCAGCGACTCGATGAGCGGTCCGAACTGCGGCATGTCGTGGATGTAACCCACACACTGCGTGTAGTTATTGAGCGAGTTCGTGCCGCTCGGGTCCGAGTAGCTCCGGTGCGGATCATGCGCGGCCGTGTTGTTCATCTGGAAGCTTGGGTCGTTCGCGTGCGTCGGGTTGGGCCCCAACGCTGGGTTCTGCGGGCCCGTGCTCGGGGCGGGCGTGTTCACGGCCGGCGCCGTGCTCGGCGGCGCCAGCGGGACGAAGCCCACCCCAGGAGGCATCACCACCTTGCCCTGGGCGTCCAGCGGCAGATCGATGTCGCGGTAGGGGACTCCGCCCACCTGCCCATCCTGCGAGTCCCAGTTGCGCTCCGAGACGCGGACGGTGACCGAGCCGTACGGGTTCTGCGCATCGGCGGGGTGCGGCGTGACGCTCTCGACGACGGCGACATGCCCGGCGCCGTCCGCCTTGCCGGTCGAGCCGTCGTAGACGCCGGCGTTCGGCCCCCACACCATGACGTCTCCCCCCTGGGGCACGGCGGTGGAGAGGGCGGGCTGCTGTCCGCGCGCGAGCTGGTTGAGCGCCACCTGCACCTGGCTCGCGCCCGTCGCGCCGTACCGCTCGTAGGCCGCGTGCAGCGCGTGCTCGTACTCGTTCTGATCATTGTAGGGGTTGCTGTTCCCACCGTTGCCCGCGCGTGACACGGACTGGGGCGCTCCATCCAGATTCAGGCCCCGCTTGGCAGCGCTCGGGGTGAACTGGCTGCTGGAGGAGAATCCCGTCCCCCGCGAGGGAGCGCCCTGCTGCGGTCCGGAATTGCGGGCCGGCTTCTGCTCCACCTGCGGCGAGGACACCCGCCGCGGCGAGTCAGAGTTGATCCTGGAAGTCATGACATGCTCCTGTCTGAATACATTGACCCTGCTCGGCTACTCGATTTCGAGCCTCGCTGGAGTGACAGGGCGGGCCGTCAGCCGTTGCAAAAAAGATCGATGATTCTTCCCAGGGGGATGGGTGCGACAAGTGCCGACAGCTCCTGGCCGCGACGACTGGGCGCACTGCTCAGGCGGCCCCTGTCAGAGGTCCTCCCCCGAGAAGGACGCGGACCGCATCCACGTGCTCCACGCGGCGCGGGTGGAAGAGGAGAATGAGCCAGCTCCAGGTAGATGGCCTGGCGCTGGCCATGACCGTGCTCATGCCTCACGTGGTCGTCCGGGCTGTCGAGCTCCTCGACGGTGACACCAGCAAGCCCTTGAACCCCGGCCCCCATGTGCCGGATGTCCTCAACCTGTTCTTCACGCTCCTGGAGCGGGAGTTCATCCAAAGGTAGGATTTCCGGCCATGTTGAAGTGTGAAGGCGCGTCGGGCCGCATGTGGAGAGAGGACGGAGTCCATGAAGTGCAGCGGAAAACTCGGTGAGCCTTGTAACAACGAGGCGACGGTCTTCTTGCTGGCGTTTGGCAACAAGAGGAGCCCCTACTGCGACCTGCACAAGGGAAGCCAGAAGGTCTATCCCATTGAGCTGTATGGAGAGAGCAAGGAAGCGCTCCTGTCGTACAAGCCCCCGCCGAAGGCCACATCGAAGAATCCCACGGGCTGGCGCCTCGAGACGCGCCCACCGTCGCAGAAGCTGATCGCGCTGAAGGACATGGTGCCGCTGTCGGGCCCCTTCCCAGTCTCCAAGCAGTTCGTCCCGACCTGGCATGTGCCCTTCGAAGCCTGGCACATCGAAGACATGATCTACCCGCGCTACACCGCCATGGTCATGCGCGCGGGCCTGTTCGCGACCTGGATCCAGACCATCAGCAAGAAATACGAGATCGAGCTGCACACGTACTCGTTCGAGGCGCTGGGTTGGAACAGGGATCCGCTCCTGCGGACCATGAAGGGCCCCTCTCTGACTTCCAATTCACCTCGACCTTTGGCACGACCATCCAGGACAAAAAGAACGTGCTCGGAGGGGTCCGGAACTCGAATGTGATTGCCGGCCTCTGTGGGGCGGACTTTGGCGCTCCGACATTCTTCGGCGTGCACAACGAACCCGTGGCTGGCGGCAACATCATCACCGCGCGCAACAACAAGGATCGGCTGAAGTTCATCGTTGGCGAAATCGGTGTGTTTTCCGTTTGGTACAACGATTCTTTCGGCGCCCAGATGCCCATCAAGGAGCAGAGCGTGGGGCCGAAGAAGCTGCAGTCGCGCGCCGCGAAATACAACTATTCTCCCGAACAGTATCTGTTGTGGAAGAACGCCAAATACCGCATTCGCGAGCTGTTGCTGACCCCCGAGGCCTTCAAGCAAGAGGGAGACGAGGAGACACCAGACAAGTCCGTGCTCTTCGTTCCCCAGTGGGCCTACCACATCGATCTGCAGATGCTGTATGTCGGCAAGGGAAGGGTGGTCCTGCACAGCTTCAAGAAGCAGCGGGAGTTGATCGAGTCATTCTTCTTCAAGCCCTCCGCGGACCGCACGCTGCTGCGTGATAGCGCCATCGCCCTGGAGCAGAAGTACGGCGAGATCAACCGCAAGGCCAAAGAGACGCTCGAGAAGCATGGCTTCGAGGTCATCGAGGTCGCGGGAGTCCTTCCAACCGGGGTCGATGATGGACACGTCAAGTGCACGAAGCCGAACTACTATTTCTGCTTCATGAATGGCATCGCACTGTTTCCGGACAAGGTCCTGGTTCCCCATCATCTGGAGACCGAGCGCGAGTTCGTCAGCTTCGCCTACGAACTCTTCATGGACGAACTCCGCAGCGTGGGGATCGAGACCGTCCCCATCGGCAATCATCTCAAGGCGGCGGGCAAGTTCGTGACGGATTTCATGCTCCGGGAGGAGGGAGGGTTGCGGTGCAAGACGACCACCCTGCCTCGGGAGTCCCTGGCGGCACTGAGGTAGAGGATGCACACTGGGCCGAGCCGGTGGAGTTCCCGGCTCGGGGCGGCGCGGCGCCACGTTGAGGGTGAAGGTCCTCTCCAGTGTTGGCACCGCCGAGGTCGGGCCCGGCGGAATGGCGCGGATCCGCAGGGTCAGCTTCGTCTGATCCGGCCAGAGGCTGACCTGGGCTGTGGCGGGCTCCCCCCTACCACTTCGAAGGCCACCCGCGTTCCCTGCGTGGGCGTGCCGTCGTTCGCCGCGCTCACGGTGAGCTGAAGCCGATTCTCCTGTCCCGCCCTGGGTTGCAGTGTATCCGCGGCATGAACCTCGTCTGGCATGAGCTCGGAGAGCCGCGCAGAGTGGGGCGATGGACGCGAGGCCCTCACAACCAGCGCTATCGGGACGATCCGTTCGCCGCAGCTTCCTGTTCCGGCGACGGGACGAGAGGCGGCGGGGCAGTGAGAGGACTGATCTCCGCAGCAAGTCGCTGGCTGTCGGGGTGCGCCCGGGTGCTGGCCCAGTAACGGGGGGCCAGTTCCAGGTAGCGCTCCAGCGCCCGCACAGAGCGCCCCGAGCCGAGCGGTCACGGAGCGTCGCGCCCGCCGATCTGCGGGAAGCGCGCGTAGACCCGTTTGAGCGCGTCCAGGTGGCCGGGGTTGTCGAGATCAAGCGGCGTAGCCGTGAGCTGCACGACCCACCCACCCGACGACGTGCGCCGCGCCCGCGAGAGGAGGTCGGCGTCGCGGGCCGGGTCCGGGAACCCGATGGCCTTCGCGGCAGCAGCAGACCAGTGGTTCAGCCACCCAAGGTAAGCGGGAATCTCGGGCGAGCGGAGGTGATGGAATAGCTTCAGTGCGGGCAACCCCCGGAGTGGGGACGGCGGGCCTTGCAGCGTGGGTGCTGTCTGATACGCGATGTCTAGCGCAGCGGCGTCTGGCGTCGCCCCCCCCCAGAACGCGCGCGCACCCTCCGCCACGCTCTCAAGCAACGCCGCCGCTGCCGCGATAACCGCCGCATCTAGCGGCAACTTCGCATGGACTTCAAACAGGGGCTGACCGCCTGGGCTGAGCAGTCCCGAATTTTCCATTCCAGAAACCGTCACGGGGTGACTCTTGTCCCCGTTGCACACAATAGGGAATTCCCCGTCCTCAATGTTTTCCAAGAGCCATGCATCGCGCTGTGGCAATGGGATGGGGCGCCCGCTGTCTGAGAGCCGCCACTTCAGCCGCAAGCCGGGGAGCGCCTTTTCCATTCCATGGATGACGTCAACCGCGCGGCCGTCTTTGCTCACGAGCGCAGGCGCATAGGTGATAAGGTGGAGGGTTGTTTGCTGAGTCATCGTGTGCATCCCGTGACGACGATTGTGAGGAACCGATCCTCTTTCAGCAGAGCGGCTTTGTGCGCTTGGGTGCTCACCCCGACGACGAAGTCATATCCACAGGCCACGGCGATGGCTCGCTCCTTTCTGAGTTGCTTGAGTTCCTTCTTGATCTCCATCTCCTGGACGAAGGAATTATATTTATCAAATTGATGAGTCTTGATCTCCCACAGCACGCGCACACCGACTTGCAACGCATCGAAGCGTGTTCCTCCCACACTCACGTCCATGCCGGGATAACGGTTGGGCGGAAACTTGTCGGCGCACTCGTTATGCGGATCATCTCTGGATGCGCGCGGCACCGGGATGGCCTCGCACTCCGGACGGCGCGGGTTGGAGTCTGGTACTGGGAAGAAATCTTCAGTGGGCGACGTCTCTGGCTTTGGTGTTCGGTTCGTTAACGGTTCCTCAGCGGGTCTCGGTTGCGTCTTGAGCTTCGCACGCTCGCGGGATGCATTCCGTTGGTAAGCATCAATCCCCTCTTGGATCGCGGCTGCCACCACCACCGCGCCAACAACAATCACTGCACCGACGACGATCTCGGGTGCCGCAAAGACACAGAGGGCCACGACCGCGGGAGCGGCGGCATCCGCGTAGGCGACAGCGCATCTTTTGGTGACATCCCGGAACCTGACCCTGTCGCGCTCAAGAGCGTGAAAGCACCGCTCCGCCAGGAGTGGCCATTCGTTGGAGGCTTCTCGCACCACGCACTGCCCGTCATCCGTCCAGGGGTACAGCGCCGCACGCTGAAGATTGGTGAGTCTCGGATGCGGAGCCGTCAACTCTCCCGCGCGCGGGTCCATCGTGGCGCAGGCGGAGAGTAGAAGTAGAAGCAGCGGGGCACTGCACGTTCGAAGGCGCATGGCCACGTCCTTTCAAGCAGGCGCGGGATGTCACACTGTGGGCACGGTCTCAACTCGAGCCGCACGCGCCCTGTGCCACTTCCGAACCCTGGAGTCCGCAGGCCTCGGGGGGGATGACTGCTGCCATCACCTCGGTGACTCCAGTCCCAGAGGGGAAGGCGCTGGCACACTTCATGCTCCTGGGTATTGCCTTCCCCCACCCGTGTCCGCACTGCACGGGAAAGCGCCAGGAGTCCGTCATGACCGTGATTTCCAACCCCAGCGCCACTCGTTTCGCTCGCGTGAACACGGAGCCTGCCGGAGGCACCGGCGCCCAGCCCGAACTCCAGCGCACCCTGGCCACTTCCCCGTCCACTCCTGGCCTCGCCCACGCAACGGACTCCTTCTCGAAGGTGGGCTCGTTGACACCGGGCCTCGATGCGCAGGCCTCGAGCGGCAGCATGCTGAACCGGCTCAAGGCGCTCGCCGGGCTGAGCGGCGGCGCTCCCGGCATCGCGGCTCCTGATCAGGCCCTGCTGGAGGGACTCCGGAACACCGCGAGGGGACCCGTGGATGCAGGTCGCGTCTCCACCGCCGCCGGCCAGGGGCTGGGCAAGGTGACTCAGTCCGGCATCGCCTCCCTCGGCACTCCGGCCGAGCTGAGCAAGGCCATCACCCAGGCCGTGGCTGACGCCATGCGCAACGGCCCCCAGTTGCGCGGCGTGGAGTCCCTGGCGCCCATCGCGAAGCCCCAGGGTCCCTGGGCCTCTCTCCCCATCGCTCCCCGGATCGGCACGGTCGTCCCGACGGGCACCGCCGCCCCCGGAGCCGTGGGCGAGCCCCTCCAGAGCGTCTTCTAGCCCGATCTCCCCACCCGCTCGCGAGAACAACACCATGGATCCCCTCAACGTGACCGAGCTGAGTGAAAAGAGCCGTCTGCCCGAGGTGCGGGCGCCCTCCCTGGAGGGGCTCTCCGTCACCCTCCCCTCCCCCCGAGGCTTCACGGCGGACGATGTCCGGCAGCGCTTCCTCGAGCTGGCCCGCGCCCACGCAACCGAGCGCTACCGCACCCCCACGGAGGCCATCGTCCACGGGGACGAGGTGCTGCTGGACCTGGCGGCCTACTCCAACGGCCGGCTCATCCCCTTCAGCGTCCGCAAGGGCGTGTGGCTCACCCACGACAACGAGCCGACGCTGCCCGGCCTGTACGCAGCGCTCATCGGCCACAAGCCCAACGAGGGGCTGGTGGTGGACATCCCCCTGCCGCCGGACTACCCACTGCCGGCGCTGCGCCGCCGCCCGGCGCGCTTCCTGATCCACATCCAGGCCGCACGCGAGGTGACGTACCCCTCGCTGGAGAGCCCCGAGTTCCTCCACGCCTTCGGCCGGGGCCAGACGGTGGCGGAGGCCACGCGCACCATCGTCGAGCAGATGGTGGCCGAGGCCGCGGACTTCCTGCTGCTCGAGGGCCAACAGCGCATCCTCGAGGAGCTGGCCTCACGCACCCGGGTGCGCATCCCCGCCGAACTCATCGACGAGGAGATCCGCCGCTGCTGGAATGCCAGCGAGGGCCATGCCGTCCGCGAGTTGGAGTTCTCCGAGCAGGAGCAGCGCGAGTCCCTGGACTCCTGGCTGCGGGACGAGACGACCCGGACCCAGGTAGAGCAGCGGCTCCGGCTGGCCCTGGCCCTGGGCGCCATCTGCCGGCAGGAGGGGCTCACCCTCACCCAGGAGCGGGTGGAGCGGCTGCTCCGAGAGCGCGCCGCCGCCGCCGGGCTGACGCTGGAGCAGGTGGCCGAGTCCCTGCGCACCGAGCCCGAGCACCTGGCCTACATCGATCAGGTGGCCTGGCACCTGATGGCCGTCGAGTACGTCATGAGCCGGGCCCAGCTTCGCTTCGAGGAGCCCTGATCCCGGCCGGGTGGTGACAGCTGTCACCCCTCCGAGCACGGGAGTCACCAGATCGAGGCCCCCTCCGGGCCTCCAACCCCCCGGTTCTCCCTCGGGAAGGCCCTCTGGGCACCTTGGCACACCTCATGCTCTATCCCTGAACCGCAAGCCACCGAGGGTGGCTCCCCGTCAAGAAGCCCCGTACCTCCCCCCCGTCGAAGAGCCCCCGTCCCTCTTCCCGTCATCCACCCCCTTCCGTCCTCCAGGAGCAACGCCATGTCCTCCATCTCTCCTGTCTCTTCCCGGCCCACCTTCGCTACCACGGGCGTGTCCGCTCCGAGCGAGGCCGCCACGCCCCGCCTGCAGCGCGCCGAGGCCCGGCAGCCGGACCAGGGCATGGCCCTGAAGAAGATGCTGTCGAGCGATGGCTTTGACGCCCCGGGTGGTCTGAAGGGCGGCCAGCTCGAGGCCACGGTGAAGATGCTGACGCAGGTGGCCGAGCTGCTCGCCCAGTCCGTGAAGATGCTGGGCAGCGAGCTGAGCGGGGGCGCTCAGGGGCTCTCGGGCGCGGGCGGGGCGGCGCAGTGCGGCGTGCCGGACCTGGGCGGCGATGCGGGTGCGGACCTGGGCGGCGTACCGGACCTCGGTGGCGACCTGGGCGGCGTGCCGGACCTGGCCGGTGCTGAGGGCGGCGATCCGGCGCTGGCGGCCGAGGCGGGCGCTGCTCCGGCGGCGGCTCAGGCGGCCCAGGCGGCTCAGGCCCCCGCGGCGGCGGCCCCGACCTCTGCTCCCGAGGCCCCGAGCGAGGCCAAGGCCGTCTCCGGCTCGAACGGCGCTCCCAAGGGCGAGCGGACGATGACCTTCACCAACGATGGCAAGTCGGACATGACCATCAACTTCACCCCGAACGCCGGGGAGAAGGAGATCCCTCCCCTCACCCTGAAGCCGGGTGAGACGACCACCGTGGACTTCCCCGAGGGCTGGTGCGGCAACTTCCGCAGCGCCAACGGCGACGGCAAGAACGCCACCCTGGGCGAGGTGAAGTTCAATGGCGGCGGAAACCAGACCTTCTACGACGTGAGCTACATCGAGGGCGCCAACGCCGCGATGACCATCGCGCCGGACAGCGGCGGCAAGGTCTCCGGCACCATGGACAACCTGCTGGCCTCGGCTCCGGACTCCATCAAGGCCAAGGATGACGCCGGCAACGTGTACGGCATCAAGAAGACCACCACCTCCAACGTGGTGGACCAGGGAGTGGTGGACTACTACCGCCAGAAGGTGGGCGCGGACCAGGGCTACGTGATCCCCTGGGATGACGCGAGCACCCTGGGCACCAGCAGCAGCAACCTGACCGTCCACCTGAAGGACCTGGAGTAGTTCCCAGTCACCAGGGCCCTGTCCCCAGTCACCAGGGCCCTGCTTCCCGTCACCAGGGGGCTCCTCCCAACCCCTTGATTTCCCGTCCGCTGCTCCCAGGTAAGCCCCTGGTACGCCTCTTGCTCAATAGAAGCGCGTACCTCCTACCGAAAAGGCATCCACCATGAGCAGCGTTCGAATGGGACAGGCGGCGATTCCGATGGCACAGCCGGGCATCCAGCGCCCTGGCGTCCCGGGAAGCAACGTCCCGGCTCAGGCGCCCCGGCAGGAGCAGGCCAAGCGGGAGGAGAACAAGCCCGGCGCCAGCAAGACGTCCTCGGGTGGAGCCACGGCGAAGGCCTCCGGTGGCGGCAAGGCCGGAGGGGCCCAGGGCGCCAAGCGCCAGGAAGGGGCCGAGGGTTCGGACGGCCTCGAGAGGAACGAGGGCGGTGCCCTCGGCGCGAGCGACGGTGGCTTCGAGCGCGCCCCGGATACCAGCGAGCCGCGCATGCGCAGCCGGCTCACCGTGCTCCAGGGCGAGGGCGCTGCCCGGCCCGGCATGGCGCAGCAGGCGCAGCCGCAGCAGGCCCCGGTTCGCGCGGCTCCGCAGTTGACGCCGGCGTCCGCTCCGGAGCTCCAGCGGCAGCGCCAGGTGGCCGAGCGCGAGGCCTCGGGCCGCTCCTCTCAGGAGGCCGTTGATGGCCGCACGCGTCTGCGCGGCGCGCTGGTCGACCGGCTCGTGCACGGCATGGCGGATGTGGAGAACCGGCTGAGCGGCTTCCTGAAGACGCCGGCGGCCCGCCTGGGCGTGGTCAACCTGTCGCTGGTGATGAGCGAGACCTCCCTCACCTTCGAGGTGTGGCAGGAGCCGAGCAAGGTCCCCGAGCGCCGCGCTCGCATGGCGGTGGCGCTGGGCCACTCGCCGGACGTGGACGATGCCTCGCTGCTGTACACGCTGATGGGCGAGGTGCACAACGCCTTCGTCGCCTTCCACGCGAGCCCCGCGGGCCGCGAGGCCATGCAGCGCTACGAGAACGTGCTGAAGGCCTACGAGGCGGCGAAGGTGCAGCCGGTGGTGCCGGGCCACGACACGGGCCCGCTGCTGGCCGAGATGGAGCGGCTGGGCATTCCGTACAACCCGAACGTCTCCCGCTCGCTGCTGGTGCACCCGCTGGTGCTGGCGGTGGGGATCCACCCCGAGGAGGGCACGGAGCAGCAGGTGATGATCGCGGGGCTGACGGTGCAGCAGCTCGGCACGCTGGTGGCGCAGCTGCGCCGCGTGAACCCGCGGCTGACGAACCGCCAGGTGTGCACGCTGCTGCTGCGCGCCTCGAGCGATCGCAAGGAGTCGGCGCGGAAGCTGTTCGGCCAGGGGGAGATCCAGCGGGTGCTGGAGTCCGCCTACCAGCTGCTGCGGCTCCAGGTCTTCGAGCTGTTCTTCGTCTGAGCCAGGGCCCGGCTACTTCCAGAACGGGACATCGATGAAGCTGTCCCCGTACCACTGGAGCTTCAGGGGCTCCTTGCCGTCCGCGAGGGTCTCATCGCTGACGTCCTTGCCAGAGCCGTAGTTGATCTGGGCACCGCGGTGCTTGATGACGCCGAGCACGGCGACGAGCCGGCTGCCCTTCTGGAACTTGCGGCTGGTCAACCGTCCGCTCTGGAAGTCCAACTGCACGCGCTGACCGGGCTCCAGCAGCTGACGCCGGGTGCGATCCTTCACGTGGCTGGCGCGAGCCATGTAGTACGAGAGCGAGACGTACTCTCCCTTGGGTGTCAGCTCATAGAGGGAGATAGAGAAGTCCAGGTCCTTGCGATTGGCGACGAAGTCGAGCCGCGCGGAGAACAGGCCGCTCAGCTCGGCGGGCTTCGAGAGCGGATCGCTGACGAACGCGAGGCTGTCCCAGGTGTCGATCTCCTTGTCGACAATGCTCCCGCCGGGAGAGATGCGATCGACATCGGTGCGATCCGCGAGGTCGACCGTCTGGGGGATGAAGGCATCGTCCTCGGGCTTGCGAGAGCTGAGGCGGTAAGTGTCTCCGGAGCGCGCCGCGGAGAGGTAGTACCGCACGGTCTGGTTGCTCATGGCCGCGAGTGACGGAACGTGCTTCCACGTATTGGCGCCCATCACCTCGTAGTTCACCTTGTTCTTGAGGAGTGCGGGCTTCGGCCGGCCCTTGAAGACGAAGTCGAACCACTGGTAGCGGATCTCTCCGAGATCGACGTGCGCCACCGGGTCTGTCTCGTATCCCCGGAGGACCTTGAGCGGGTCTCCCAAGCGGGTGATCGTCCCCCGCTGGCCTCGGATGTGGTCATAGGGACCGATGAGCAGGTAGTGCTCGGCGCCCGGGGCGCGCGCGTGGTGCTGGATGAAGTAGTAGAGCGCGCCGATCTGGGCATCGTCGTAGAAGCCGGTGGTGGTCAGCACAGGGATGCGGATCCGGGAGAACTCGTCTCCGTAGGGGATCATGGACTGCCAGAAGGCGTCATAGGCCGGATGCTCGAGCCACCGATCGAAGAAGGGATTGGGCGTCCCGTCGATCTGATCCAATGAGCGGTAGGAGCGGCCGCTGACGTACCACTCTCGGTTCATCCGGGACCAGCGGGCGCGGTCGTCGGAGGGCGCATTGTCCAGGGCCTTGTTGTTCGTGGTGTAGAAGGGCCAGTAGTAGACGAAGCTCTGGAACACGTTGCCTTCCATCGGCACGTCGATTCCGGGAGCCGCCGTCACCGAGGGCATCAACGCCTTGAGCGCCTTGGGCAGGTGCTTGGCGGCGGCCCACTGGGTGAAACCCTCGTAGCTGCCTCCGAACATGCCCACGCGGCCATCGCTCCAGGGCTGCGTGCTGATCCAATCGATGACGGCGGCCGCATCCACGCCATCATGCTCATAGGGCACGGGCTGGTCGGGGCTGCATCCCTTGCCGCGCGTGAGGCCCTCGACGCCGGCATAGCCGTTGGAGGCGGTCCGCCGGGCTTCGGCGAAGAGCGTGCTGGGGTCCGCATAGATGGTGAAGTTGAGCAGCGCGGGCAGCCGGCCCGAAGCCGAGCGCGGGCGCACCACCAGGACGCAAGACGTCGCGCCCTCGGGGGTGCGAACGGGGATGTCCTTCTCGATGACATAGCGGCGGGCATCATCCTCGGCGATGAGGGGTGCCACCCGCGGGGCGAGCTCGCGGAAGGCCGCTTCGACCTGATAGGCGCGGATCAACGCCAGCGCGTCGGCGAGCGAGATGGAGCTCTTGCCCTTCTGCTTCTCCAGCGCCTCGCGCAAGGCGGGCCGGAAGGCGGCCGGATCGACGCCGAGGGCGCGAATCACCAGCGCAGAGGTCCGGTCGTCCAGGCGGGCAAAGGTCTCTCGGAACGCCTGAGCCAGGGCCTCGTCGAAGGGCACGGGCTCCTCGCCCTGCGTGGCCAGGAGCCGGGCCTTGGCGAGGACCTCATACTGGACATTGAGCGCTCGGGTCTGTGGGGAGGCACTGCCCGCCCGCAGCGCTTTCAGGGTAGCCAGCGTCTTGCTCGCGTCCGCGTGGCGACCCGCGACCCACTGCACCCGGAACAACTGGTCGAGATACTTCTGGCGATCGCTCTCCTTGTAGCTGGAGAGCACCTGGGTCGCGAGCCCAGGCATGGCCTGACCGAGGGCGACCTCGTCATCGATGACGGAGGGAGAGAGG
This sequence comes from Hyalangium versicolor, assembly GCF_020103695.1. Taxonomy (GTDB): domain Bacteria; phylum Myxococcota; class Myxococcia; order Myxococcales; family Myxococcaceae; genus Hyalangium; species Hyalangium versicolor. The sequence continues at coordinate 108,110 of NZ_JAHXBF010000027.1, read as the reverse complement.
TCGAACGGTTGGGCGGCTGCCACGGGGACAACCGCCAACCAGAGCGAGGCGACGAGGAACGACTTCCACATGGATGAATCCTGGCTCACGGGCTCGAAGGGGATGCGAGCCTACTGGAGCGGATTCCCAAGTGGTAATCGATCAGAACCGGACGAGGACCCGCGCCCCACCGATGAGCCAGAAGTGAAACACCTTGTTCTCGATGCTGTTGGATTCCGACTCGCCCAAGATGGTGGTGCTACCTCCAATGTACTGCCCCACCGTGAAGGTCGCGAAGGGGCCCACCGACACGTCCTTGCTCAGTTGGAAATCCACCCCTCCGTTCAGATTGGCGAACTCGATCCCGCGAATCGTGATGCTGGCGCTGAAGGTCTCGCCGAAGAGGGTCTCCTCCTCGCTGATCGTCAGCGACTCGTAGCCGATGCCCAGACCCAGCCAGGGGTTCACCTTGCCTCCCGGCTTGAAGAAGTAGTTGGCGTTGACGCCGATGCGCAACTGGCTGGCGCTGCAACCGCTGGGGCACCCCTGGTCGATCTGCAGCAGGGCGTACTGGAAGGAGCCACCGAGATAAAGATGGGAGTCGAGGAAGTACCCCACGTCGATCTGCGCCGGGATACCGCTGTTGACGAAGTCACCCAGCTTGGAGGTTTGATCACCGCTGTCTGACCCCGCCGTGCTGCCAAACGGCAACTCGAACCCGAGGCGGGCTCCGAAGGCGAAGCCGCGGCCCTCTTTGGAGCTCGAGGACTCGGACTCAGACTCGGAAGCCTCGTCCTCACGACTGGAGTCCTCCGCGGCCTCCGCGGCCTCTTCCTTCTTCGATTCTTTCTTCGATTCTTTCTTCGAATCCTTGTCGTACTCGTCATCGTAGCCGGAATCCGCCTTCGGTCTCTTCTTGGTGCCGTCATTCCGATTCCAATCGGCCTGAGCAGGAGCAGCCACAAACGACACGGACAACAGGAGAAACACGGAGAGGATTCGAGCGATCATGGGGACGCCGCCACGAGAAGGAAGAAGTGGAGTAGGCGCCCCTTGAACGGAACCCGGGCGGAAATATTCAACGACGCGCCGCGCACCCTGCCAGGACGTCCGCCAGTGCCTCGGCGATGGGCAGGCCCGGGTGCCGCGTCAGCCACGCGAACTCCCCCGCCGGGTTCACCTCGAGGAACACATGCCGCCCCTCGGGCGTGACAATGAAGTCGAAGGCTCCGTAGTTGAGCCCCAGCGCCTCCATCAGCCCAAGGATCTGCTGTTCCATCGGCTCGGGCAGGGTGTAGGGTTGCCACGCACCGATCAGCGCCAGACCCTCGCGGCGCCAGTCCTCGCGGGCTCCCGGCAGCCGCTGCGAGTCGATCGCCGCCGCCATCACCCGGTCCCCCACCACGGTGACGCGAAGCTCCAGTCTCTTTTCCAGCCGCTCCTGGAAGGTCATCGGGCACAGCTCCAGCCCCGACAGATCCTCCAGGTCCTTGGCCTCCAGCGGCGTGGTGAACACCACCTGCTCCTGCCCCTGCTCGTCGTAGACGGCGAACGAGGACATCATCTTCGCCACCACGCCCTCCGGGCAGCTCGCGGCGAAGGCTCGCACAGCCTCCGGATCATTGGTCATCAGCGTGCGAGGGACCTCCATGCCCAGCGAGCGTGCCAGCTCGAGCTGCAGCGGCTTGTGCTCCGCGCGCCGGACGCGCTCCAGCGTATCGAGCTGGAAGACCCCGAGCGCCGCGAGCATCCCGAACACCAGGCGCCGGCTCTCCTCCACCGAGGGGCGGCGCAACTGCGGATCCATCTCCCGAGGGAGCCGTCCTCCCATGGCGCTGCGGCGGTACCAGACCGAGGAGATGTCTCCCAGCTCGAGCACGCCCTCGGGGCCGGAGATGCGGCCTCCCGCCCGCTCATCGAGCACGAGCTGGAGCTGGGTGGGGAACAGATCGGTGTCGAACCGGTAGACCTGTTCGCCGCGAGCCTGAAGGGCACGCGTCACGGCGCCAGAGGCCCCGAGGTCGTCGGAGCGGGTCACGATGAGGATGGTCATGGGCTCTCCTGAGCAGGCTGCGGCTGTCGGGGGAGCCTCTCTTCGGCAACGAGCGCCTCGGCCAGGGCCGCGGCGATGGGCAGACCGAGTTCGTGCTCGAGCATCCCCCACTCTCCCCCGGGGTTCACCTCGAGGAAGACATGCCTTCCATCCGGTGTGACGATGAGATCCGCGGCGCCGTACACCAGCCCCAGCGCCGCCACCATGCGTTGCAGGCGAACAGCCACCGCCTGAGGCAGTTCACCTGGCTCCCAGCCGCACTCCCCGGGAGCGGCCCGCCTCCAGTCCACCTGCCCTGCCTCTGAACCCGAGGCGTTGATGGCTCCCACGAAGCACCGCCGGCCGACGATGACCACACGCAGCTCGCGGGCCTTGTCGATGCGCTCCTGGAACACCATGGGGCTGTAGCGAAGCCCTTCGAGTTCCTCCAGGTGCTCGGGTCCAATGACGCTCGTGTAAACGAAGGATGGCCCTGCCTCCATGGACTGGCTCAGGGGCGTCAGCATCTTGGCCACCATGCGGTGCTCGACGCGCTCGAAGAAGGAGCGCACCCGAGCCGGGTCATTGCTCACCAGCGTGCGAGGCACCTCCAGCCCCAGCGAGCGCGCCAGCCGGAGTTGTTTCAGCTTGTGGGTGGCCGCCTGTCCGGCTCCGAGCGGATTGATGAAGCGGCACCCCGCCGCTTCCAACCCCTCCAGAAAGCCCTCGAGCGCCGCCACCGACTCGGCCATGCAGCCCTGGCGCCAGACGGGATCCAACGCCTCGTCGATCCGAGGAGGAGCCAGGCGGCGCAGCCACACCGCGCGGACTGCGTCCCCCGGAACCTCTCCGGAGGACGTGCGCAGCGTCACCGCGTTCCGCCCTGGCTCCACCGCCGTCGTCAGCGACACCTCGGAGGGAAAACCATCCGTGTCGATGCGCAGGGGAAGAGCTCCCCGCCGCGACACCTCCTGCGCGACCCGGTCGACCGTGTAGTGGTCACCGCTGTGGGTGAAGAGCAGGACGATATCGCGAGCGGGGAACATGGGAAGGAGCCTCAGGACACGGGGTTACTTGTCGAAGAGGATGTCGTCGTCACCATCCGACGGGTACTTGAGGGTGACGGCCTCATCGCAGTCCGAGGGGAACTTCTTGGTCGCGTAGACGAGGGGACGGCCACCCGCGGCCTTCTCGAGCTCCTGCGCCTCCAGTAGCCGCGCGAAGAACGGCTTCGTGCCCTGCTGCGTTTGATCCGCTGCGTTCTTTTTCATCACGTGTCTCCTTGCCGCCTGCCCACCAGGCGGCTGTCCGAGGCACGGGCTCCGTGAATGGCCCCGTGTCCTCGTTCAGGTCCGACTGCGCAAAACGCGGGTGTGACGGCCAGGGTGCGCCAGCACGGCTCCCTGCCCGCTCAGGCTCTTCCCTCGTCCCGAACCCATGTAGAGTGCGTGACACGTCACGGGCTCCATGGGCTCGTCGGTCCCAGAGGGGGAAATGCGAAACATCGGTCATGCCCGAAGGTGCTTGCTCTGGCTCACAGCCATCTTCTTCTGGGTGGGAGGGTGCTCGGAGCAGACCGTCGCGGATCTCGCCCCTGACCTGCGCGGCGCGAAGTCCTCCGCGCTGAAGTTCCAGGAACCCACCCTCGTCCGAGACTTGCGCCAGGCGGCGAGCGCCAACACCGGGAGCGCGCCCTCTGAACTCGTGGCGGTCGGCGACACCCTCTTCTTCGTCGCGCAGGAAGCCAGCAGCGGGCGCGAGCTGTGGAAGAGCGATGGCACCGCCGCCGGCACCCAGCTCGTCCGTGACATCTTTCCCGGCACCCAGGGCTCCTCGCCGACCGGCCTCACCGCCGTGGGAGGACTCGTCTTCTTCTCCGCCAATAGCGGCAGCGGTGGATACGAGCTGTGGCGCAGTGATGGCACCGCCGAGGGCACCGTCCTCGTCAAGGAAATCTATCCCGGCCCTCTCAGCTCGAGTCCCGCGAACCTGACGAACGTCAACGGAGTGCTCTACTTCTCCGCGACGACCCCCGGTGAGGGGCCCGAGCTGTGGCGCAGCGACGGAACCGCGGAGGGCACCGTCCTCGTCAAGGACATCTCCCCGGGCACCACCGGTTCCTCGCTCAAGGACTTCGTCGCCGCGGGCTCCCTGCTCTTCTTCTCCGCCTCCACGGCAACCACGGGCTCGGAGCTGTGGAAGAGCGATGGCACCAACTCGGGCACCGTGCTCGTCAAGGAGATCGCCCCCAGCACCACGAGCGGATACGTCACCGGCAGTCTCACGAGCATGGGCAACCGTGTCTTCTTCGTCGGCTTCGATCCGACGGCCCGCAGCTCCCTGTGGACCAGCGATGGCACCGACGCTGGGACGCGGCTCGTCTTTGATCCCACCCCCGGAGATCCATCCGATGGCGTCGCGCTCAAGTCGCTGACGGCCATGGGGGGAACGCTCTTCTTCGTGACCACGAGCAAGGTGGCGGGGAGCTTCACCGGCTACGAGCTGTGGGCCACGGATGGGAGCTCGACCTGGCTGGTCAAGGACATCAACGCCGGAGGGGCCAACAGCTGGCCCGAGGAGCTGGTGGTCGCGGGCAATGTGCTCTACTTCCGCGCGAGCGACGCGGTCGGCACCGAACTCTGGAAGAGCGACGGGACGACGGCGGGCACGCAGCGGGTGAGCGACATCTGGGTGGGCACCTCCAGCTCCGTCCCCCAGGAGCTGACGGTGTTGGGCGGAGTGCTCTACTTCACCGCCGAGGATGGCTCGACGGGCCGGGAGCTGTGGAAGACCGATGGGACCACCGCGGGCACGGTGCGGGTCAAGGACATCTGGTCGGGGAGCACCGGCTCCACGCCCACGTTGCTGACCGCTACGGGCACCCAGCTCTTCCTCTCCGCGGATGACGGCGTCTCGAAGCTCGAACTCTGGCGGAGCGACGGCACGACTCCGGGCACGAGTCTGGTGAAGGACATCCTCCAAGGCTCGGCGGACTCCAATCCCGAAACCCTCACCGTGTTCCAGAACAAGCTCTGGTTCACCGCGGATGTGGAGGGCTTCGATCGCGAGATCTGGGTGAGTGACGGCACTGCCTCCGGCACGCAGCTCTTCGTGGATCTCCTCTCGAGTTGGCCGGGCTCCCGCCCCTCATTCATGGTCGAGCTGAATGGGGCCCTCTTGTTCAACCCCACGGACTCCACCCATGGCCAGGAGTTGTGGAAGACCGACGGCACGGTTGCGGGCACCCAGCTCGTCAAGGACATCGCCTCAGGCACACGGTACAGCTATCCCCAGTATGCGCAGGTCGTGGGTGGCAGGCTCCACTTCATCGCGGATGACGGCGTGACGGGCCTGGAACCGTATGTGAGCGATGGAACGACCACGGGGACCCGGCTGCTCAAGGACATCTGGCAGGGCAGCACCAGCAACTCCATGAACAACGGCTATGTGGAGTTCAACGGGAAGGTCTACTTCGGCGCCACAGCGGGCTCCGGCACGACGCTCTGGCAGACCGACGGTACCACCGCGGGCACGTCCTCCATGAGCACCGCCACTCCCCAGCTCTCCTATTCGGCCGTCACCCCCAGCTTCTTCTACTTCGCCGGGTATGGCCCCTCCTCGACGAATGACATCGAGCTGTGGAGGAGTGATGGCACTGCTGCCGGCACCCAGCTCATCAAGAACATCTGGCCGACGGGTAGCAGCTGGCCGGGCGATCTCGCGTTGCACGATGGGGTGCTGTACTTCAGCGCCGCCGAGGGCAACACCGTTCGCAACCTCTGGCGGAGCGACGGCACCGCCGCTGGCACGCAGCAGGTGAAGGCGCTTCCGGCGGGAACGGGGAACTTCAACCCGAGGTACCTCACCGAGGTCAACGGGGTGCTCTTGTTCCAGGCCACGGATGCGGTAGGGGGCACCGAGCTGTGGCGCAGCGACGGGACGACCGAGGGCACCTGGCGCGTGAAGGACATCCATCCCGGGCCTGGTGACAGCATGGCCAATCAGCGGATGCTGGTGTTGGATCCGGAGGGGCTGGTGGTGTTCGCCGCGTCGGATGGAACGTCCGGCATGGAGCCCTGGGTGTCAGATGGAACGGAGGCAGGGACCCGGCGTCTGGCGGATATTGCCCCGGGGCCCTACTCCTCGAACCCCCGCCAGTTCACCCGGATGGGGGACTCCCTCTTCTTCGTTGCCAACGATGGCACGGCGGGCTTCGAGCTGTGGCGGATATCGATCGACACCTGGGTGGACACCACACCGCCGGCGGTGTCCTGCCCGGCCTCTCTTGAGGTGGAGGCGTCGAGTGCCTCGGGCGCGCTCGTCGACTATCCACCCGCGACGGTGACGGATGACGCCTCTGAGCCCCCGATCGTTTCCTACAGCCAGGCTTCGGGGACATGGTTTCCGCTGGGGAGCACGACCGTCACCGTCACGGCCCAGGACGCGGCTGGCAACACGGCTTCGTGCTCATTCTCCGTGAGCGTGCGGGACACCACAAAGCCGACGATCATCTGTCCGGACGTGAGCGTCGCGGAGGCCACCAGTGCGTCGGGGGCACTCGTCACCTACCCGCTGGCCACCGCCTCCGATGCCGTGAGTGGTTCGCTTCAGTTGGCCTATAGCCAGGCTTCGGGGACCCTGTTCCCGCTCGGGACAACGGACATCACCGTGACGGCCAAGGATGGTGCAGGTAATTCCACCACGTGCCACTTCACCCTCGCAGTGCAGGACACCACGCCGCCTGCAGTCACCTGTCCGCCATCGATCACGGCCGAAGCGCAGACCGCTCAGGGCGCAGCCGTCACCTTCTCACTCGCCACTCCCGTAGACGATGTCACTCCAGCTCCCGAGCCCTCCATCAGCCACCCGTCAGGCACGATCTTCCTGCTCGGCACCACCTCCGTCACCCTGATGGCCCAAGACGAAGCGGCCAATGCCTCCTCCTGCACCTTCACCGTCACGGTGCAGGACACGACTCCGCCCACCCTCGTCTGTCCTTCAGAGGTGACAGTTGACGCACAGGACTCCGCGGGCGCCACCATCACCTACCCAGCCGCATCCGCGCACGACCTGGTGACGGCCTCCCCGCAGCTGGCCTACAGCGAGCCCTCCGGCAGCCGCTTCCCGCTCGGCACCACCTCCGTCAGGGTCACCGCTCGGGATGAGGCGGGCCTGACCACCGAGTGCGCCTTCCCTGTCACGGTGCGCCCCATCGCCATCGACCCCACTCCCGCTCCCACAGATCCTGGAGGCTGCGCCTGCACCTCAGGAAGCCCGAGCCAAGGCAGTGCAGGAAACAGCGTGTGGCTCCTGCTCCTCGCAGGAACCGCGTGGCTGGGACAGCGCTCCCGTCGACTCTCTCGGTAACGGGAACCCCACCTCCCGAAAGAGGTGCCTACTCGAAGACTACGGTCTTGTGGCCGTAGGCGATGATGCGGTCCTCCAGGTGGCACCGGACCGCCTCCGCCAACACCACGCGCTCCAGGTCGCGCCCCTTGCGCTCCATGTCCTGCACCGTGTCCCGGTGCGACACCCGCGTGACGCCCTGGGCGATGATCGGCCCCTCGTCCAGCTGCTCGGTGACGTAGTGGCTGGTGGCCCCCACCAGCTTCACGCCCTTGCGGAACGCCTGGCGGTAGGGCTCGGCACCCGCAAACGCCGGCAGGAAGCTGTGATGGATGTTGATGATCCGGTTCGGATGCGCGGCGACGAACGCCCCCGTGAGGATCTGCATGTACCGGGCGAGGACCACCAGATCGATGCGCTCCTCGGCCAGCCGCGCCAGGATGCGCCGCTCCTGATCCACCTTGTTCCCTGCGATGGCCTCGTGGACGAACGTGTAGCCCCGCCGGGAGATCTCCGGCCCCAGGTCCGCATGGTTGGAGATGACCACCGGCACCTCGCACTGAAGCTCTCCGGTGCGGTGGCGATCCAGGATGTCCAGCCCGCAGTGCGGATGCTTGGAGATGAGCACGGCCACGCGCAGCCGCTCGGTCAGGATGCGCAGGGAGTACTGCATGCCCAGCCGCCCCAACGCCTGCGTCAGATCCTCACGCACGCGGTCCCAGCCATCCGGAACGGGGAACTCGATACGCTGGAAGAAGAGGTTGGCCTCCGCATCCAGGTGCTGATCGGCGTGGTGGATGTTCAGCCCCAGCTTGAACAACAGCCCGGAGACCTCGGAGACGAGTCCAGGTCTGTCCTGGCAGGTGATGCGAAGAACCGCGCGAGGAGGTGTGGTCATGTTGAATGGGTCTCGGCCCGAGCGTGGGCTCCAGGTACCGGTGAGGGGAAAGGATTCCGACGAGGACTGTCCGCGACCTGACGCATGGCGCCATCGTGCCACGCATGCGCGTCCTCGTGCTGACTTCCGAGGAGAATCGGGCAGGCCACCTCAGGATTCAGCGCCGGATTGCTCTTCCGCAACCGCGAAGGCGATGAGGGCCACGGCCGTGGTGTGAGCCACCGCTTCGCCTGGAGTTTCTCCCAGCGTTGAGTCCAGCACGCGGCCATCGGGCTGCTGTTCTCGGGCCAGAGCGTCGAGGATCATCCGACAGGTGTCGCTGTCACCCTGCCCCGCGACCTGGAGGCAGAGGGCCACCTCCCCGGCGAGATCCAGGTGTCCCTGCTCGAGGAGCCAGGAACCCGACTCCAGCAACTCGGCGGTCCACGTGGGCGCCTCGGGGCTCCGCAGCGGGCCATGCAGGTAGCGCGTGTCGAGCAGGTAGAGGTGGGTGACCCAATAGAGATCCAACAGGCGCGAGTGCTCCTTGAAGGGCCGCTCGGGGAAGACGAGGGGCACGGGGAGCCCGCACGCCTGCATCAACCTGCACAGCAGCCACGCGTAGAGGGAGTCCCCCGTTTCGTCCAGGTGCAGCAGGTAGTCCGTGAAGGGCGCGCACTCCGGGAGCACACAGGGCCGCTTGCGGACGTGGAGCAGGTACACCGCATCCACCCGCGCGAGCGCGTCATCCGCGGTCAGCTCCCGAGGAAACTCCCGGGAGATGGATTCCAGCTCCTGGACAGCCTCCTCCAACAGGGGCGCGAGCTGCCACCGGGCGAAGGCGCGCGGGGTATAGCCCTCCAACATGTGGAGGATGAGGGCCCGCAGCGCCCGGTCCTGCTCGGAGCCCGAGGCGGTGAGCGCGAGCATGGCCTGAAGCGCGCGCCGGGCCTCGGCCTCGCGCGACGGAAGCGGAACCCTCGCGGGCGTGGATGCATCTCGAGTCATGGCGGATTCCCCAGGGTCAACGATCCCAGAAGCGCTCGGGCCGCGTGCTGCGAATGAAATCGTTGTACGCGGTGTCCTCGGGATAGACGCAGCGGTCGACACCGCGACGGCGCTCGCCGACGGTCAGCAGCAGGCAATCACTCGCACCGTGGTTCACGAAACAGTGCGCGATGCCCGTCCCGGATCGAAAGCTGACGACGTGACCGGCCCGCAGGGGGATCTCCCTGGGCTCGAGCGCGCCCGGTTCAATCAAGCGCACGTGGCACTCGCCCTCGAGAACGTAGACGAGTTCCTCCTCGTGCGAGTGCGCATGTGTGAAGCTGGTGCGGCGGCCCGGCGGCAGGCGCTCGTGCCTCAGCCCGAACCGCTCCGTCCCCGCTGCCTGTCCCAGGTTCCGATCGAACGAGAGCTTCTCTCCATCAAAGGGAGCCCGGTAGGCCCCCTCCTGTTCAGGAACATCGAGCGCATGAACGATGAACGAAGGCACGACGGTTGAGCTCATGCCGGCAACGTACCTCAGTTGCCTACGGTCCGCCGATCCCGTGAGGCAACTACGGGCTCCGAAAGGATCCGGACAGCGCGGCGACGACACCGAGCGCGACGTAGGCACAGCCCGCGAAGTAACGCTGGGCTCGTAGGAAGCGAGGATTCCCCTTGAGCCAACCGGCCAGCGCCCCCGCGAGCAGGGCATAGGCGCCATCGCTGACGAAGCCCATCGTCACGAACATCAACCCGAGCAGGACGATCTGCACGGCCACCGGCCCCCGCGAGGGCTCCACGAACTGGGGGAGGAAGGCGAAGACGAACAGCGCCGTCTTCGGGTTGAGCAGGTTCACCAGCACGCCCTGGGAGAAGATGCGCCGCAGCTCGAGGCGCTCGGGCACCGCGACCTGCTGTGGCGTCCCGCGCGCGAGGAGCGCACGCACGCCCAGATAGATCAGATACGCCGCGCCCAGATACTTCACCGCCTGAAACACCGTGGCGGAGGACATGAGCAGTGCCGAGACACCCAGCGCCGCCGCGGCGATGTGGAAGAGCGTGGCCGTCCCGATGCCCAGCGCGGAAACAATCCCCGCCACGCGTCCCTGGTCCACACTCCTCGCGACGATGTACAGGACGGAGGGGCCCGGGGTGATCAACAGCACCAACGCGGCGGCGAAGAAGAGGGCGAGTGTCGAGGCCTCAGGCATGGAACGGCCTCACCATACCAACCCGCGCCCCGCGCGAGCTGTTCAGTGACATGCCAATCGGGTTGTCCTCCTTCAATCCGACCCGCCAGGAGCCTCCGCCGTACACCCCAGACAGAAGATGACGGTGATTCGCGTGCACCGCAGCGTGTGCGCGGATCCAGACACGCTTCCCACATTTTCGGGATTCGCTGGGCTGTAGCATCATCTCATCAGCGTCGTGAAACATCCTGGTCTCCTCGCGGTGGGAGCTCAACATGCTGGACGTCCAGCTCGGCAGGTACCGCCTTCTCAAATTGCTGGCCACGGGGGGCATGGGCGAAGTCTTTCTCGCCCGGCACGAAGGCCCCGCCGGCTTCGCGAAGACGATGGTCGTCAAACGCATGCTGGCGCACCTCGGGAGGGATCCGAACTTCGTCGAGATGTTCCTCAACGAGGCGCGGCTGGCGGCGCGGCTCTCGCACCCGAACGTCGCGCAGATCTTCGAGTTGGGAGAGCAGGACGGCACCTACTTCCTGGCCATGGAGTTCGTCCACGGGGTGGACCTGCGCGCCATCCGGCGGCACATGGCGGAGCGGCGCGTGGAGGTGCCCGCGAACCTGGCGGCGTGGATCTGCGCCCAGGCCCTCAAGGGGCTCCACCATGCGCATACGCTCACGGACGAGCAGGGCGTGCCCCTGCACATCGTCCACCGCGATGTGAGCCCGGACAACGTGCTCGTCGACTTCAACGGCACCGTGAAGGTGGTGGACTTTGGTATCGCCAAGGCCTCCAACTCCATCGCGACCACGGGCTCGGGAACGGTCAAAGGGAAGTTCTCCTATATGGCGCCGGAGCTGCTGACCGGCCACCCCGCCACGCCCCGCACGGACACCTACTCCATGGGCGTGGTGCTCTATGAGTTCCTCTCCGGAGGGCGGCCCTATCAGGGGGCCTCGGAAGGCGCGCTCATCCATTCCATCCTCGAGGACGAGCCCCGCCCCCTGAGTGACTTGCGGCCGGGGCTGCCCGCGGCGCTGGAGGAGATCATCTCCCGAGCGCTCTCGAAGAATCCCCAGGAGCGCTTCCGAAGCGCCGAGACCATGTCCGTGGCGCTGGAGAACTTCGCGCTGGCCTCGGGGGGCGTATCGCAGGAAGGCGTCCGAGAGCTGCTGCGGGGCCTGTTCGGCGACGAGCCGGAGATCGTCACCCCGACCATGGCCCTCCGCCCCTCCTCGAGTCCTTCAGGAAGTGCGCGAACCCCCTCGCTCTCCTCTCCCATCCGGTGGCAGTCCTCCGTGCGCAGGCGGCTGGCGGCGAGGCCCTGGCTCTGGATGGGAGTCGGCGCAGCCCTCACCGTTGCGGCCATGGGCCTGCTGCTACCGAAGCTGCACCTCTCCCCTCACCCCAAAGCCCAGGCTTTCTCGCAGGCATTGCCTCGGCCGCAGCAGCGCCCCACGGAAGTACTGGCCTCCGCGCTGGTGCCACCCGCCACCGCCCCTTCCCATGAGGAGGAGGAAGAGGACACTGACACGGAGACACCCGACACAGCGCCGCCAGAGTCCACGACTCGCGGCCCTGACACAGAGAAGACCGGCGGCTCCGCAGCTGGGACCAAGGCCCGCCGTGGCACCTCCACGGGGACCGTCGTGCTGCGAGCGGCGTCGGGAGCGGAGGTGCTCTACAAGGGCAGGAAGCTCGGTGTGACGCCCCTGGCTCCCTTCCAACTGCCGAGCGGAGTCCAGACGCTCACCCTGGTGGACCGAGGCCTCGGCGTGCAGAAGAAGGTTCGCGTCGTGGTCCCGACTCGCCGCAAGGTGGTGGTGCGCATCAGCCTCAACGACGGCCAGTAGGAGGCTCGGGCAGGGGGTGACTCATTGCGTCACCGTGGCATTCCGCGCGCTCTGCCTCCCATCTGTCACACGTGTGAACTCGTGACACGTCGCCACCTCCCACCCACTAGAGTCGCGTCCCCCCTTCGGGGTGAACACAGGGGAGAACAGGACGACCATGATCAAGGTGAGTGCGTTTCGTTGGGTGCCGCCATTTGCCCAGGGAGTGGTGAGGGATCTCCGCGTGCGCTGGGCGCTTGAGGAGGCAGGGCTTGCCTACGAGGAGATGCTCATCGGGCCGGAGGATCAGCGGACCGAGACCTATCGCCGCCTGCAGCCCTTCGGGCAGGTGCCCGCCTATCAGGAGAACGGGCTGGAGATGTTCGAGTCGGGCGCCATCGTGCTGCACATCGCCGAGCGCTCCGAGGCGTTGATGCCCTCCGAACCCGAGGGCCGGGCGCGCACGACGACGTGGATGTTCGCGGCACTCAACTCGGTGGAGCCGCATTTCCAGAACCTCGCCGCCATCGACCTGTTCTACGCCCAGGAGGAGTGGGCGAAGCTGCGCCGTCCGGGCGCCGTCGATGCAGCGAAGGCACGGCTGGCGGTGCTGTCCAACTGGCTGGACGGACGCGAGTATCTGGAGGAGCGCTTCACCGCGGGAGATCTGCTCATGACGACGGTGCTGCGCATCCTACGCCACACGGATCTGGTCGCGCAGATGCCGGTGCTCGAGACCTACCGCCAGCGGTGTGAGGCGCGGCCCGCCTTCCAGAAGGCCCTGGCCGCGCAGATGGCACCCTTCGCCCAGAATGCGCCCCCCAAGCAGTAGCACTCTGGCTCAGAGACTGATCTCCAGGTTGCCGAGGATGCGCCGTCCCTCCATCCGGTAGTCGAAGGGAAAGTCTCCGGTCCTCGCCAGGTAGCTCTCGGCCCCCAAGAGGTTGGTCACCGTCAGCCCGACGGTGGACCAATCGCTGAGCTGCAGGCGCGCATTCACGTCGAAGCTCACCCAGGCCGGGACGGATTCGGGACGGACGTCCGCGAAGGCGGGCGTCACCCGGTCTGTCTCCCGGCGCAGGACGGTGCTCTGGTAACGGCCCTGGAGCGCGAGCGTGAAGCGCACCCAGGAGTAGCTCACCCCCGCCTTCACCATGTGGGCCGGTGCCCAGGTGAGCGAGCCACCGGAGACCCTTCGCCGGGTGTCGCTGTCCGTCTCGGCCAGCAGGTGCACGTAGCTGTAGCTGCCGAAGGCCATCAGCCGGCCTCGCGCGCCCAGATCCGCATCCGCCATCAACTCCAGCTCCAGGCCCGCAGTGTCGCGGGAGAACAGGTTGCCCAGCTCGCCAAGCTCGTAGCCGATGAGGTTCTCGTAGCGGGAGAGGAACACGGTGCTCCGCGAATTCAGGTGGCGATCGGGTGTCCAGTCCACGCTGAACTCGAAGGTGTTCACCCGCTCGGGGCGCAGCGTGTCGATGTCGGTGTCCGCCATCCAACTGTTGGTGGTGAAGAGCTCCGTGGGCGCAGGGGCCCGGAATGCGCGGCTGGCCTGCAACTTGAGGCTCAGGAAGGAGCGCGGGGCGTAGACCAACGCGAGCCGCGGGCTGAGCTGCTCATAGGAACGGGCACTCGGGCGGGACTGCGGGGCATCCGGGTCGTGGTAGCGGAAGAACTTCAGGTCGTAACGCAGACCCGCCGTCAGCGACAGGGGCATGTCCAGCAACTGGCTCCAGGCAAGCTGCACATACGCCGCCGCGTTGTTCACCGGCTCATCAAGGATGCCCTCATAGACGGAGCCCAACTGGACCAGCGTGTCCGACGGTGGAGCGCCCTCCGCCGCGTTGAGCAGATCCGCGTTGCTGTAGTGCGCGTCATCTCCAAAGTAGAGGAAACGCGCGTACTCGACCCCTCCAAGCAGGGAGATGTGCTCGCTCAACGGCCCGGAGAGTTGAGCTCGCCCGAAGATCTCGTCCATGTGGGTATCAAGGCTCTCCGTCACTCCGGCGGGGTAGTACCCGTCTAAAGCGCCGCTCGGATAGAAACGGATGTGCAGATCGTAGTCGTGCCGCTGGAACTGCAGCGTGTACTCCTGTTGGAGCTCGCTCCCGGGACTGGAGTGGTAGCGCAGTATCGCCAGATGGCGCCTCTCCCGTAGCGGCTCGTCGACATCCGGAGCCCAGGAGGCCCACCCCTGACTGGTCCCCTGCTCCCAGGACTGCAGATGGTAGGACAGCGAAAGCCCCTCCAGGACCTTCAAGGGCTCGAGCTTGACGAAGACGTACTGGCTGCCGAGCGGCTCCCGGATGAGGAACCGCTGTAGCGCGCCCGTCTCGTCCGTCCGCCCCGAGCCGTCATAGGAGAACCACGAATCTCCATCCGTGTGCGCGAAACGGAAGCCGATCACGGTGGACACGTGCGCCGAGCGCGTGGCCGCCACCGCCTCCACGTTGGCTGTCCCCCGGTTCCCGAGCCGCAGGTGCGCCTCGCTGTTGATCTGCAGGCGCTCCGCCTCGTCCAGCGTCTTCGGCGAGGAAATGGTGTTGATGGCCACGATGCCCTGCATCGCGCTGGAGCCGTACAGCGCGGAGCCGGGGCCTCGGACGATCTCCACGCTCTGGACCATGAAGAGCGGGGTGATGTCCCAGGTGTAGGCGCCAGCCGTGTCGTTGTCGTTCACCGGGACGCCGTCCACCAGCACCAACAGGTGGTTGTTGTTCCAGCCCTCGTTGATGCCTCGCGAGCCCACCACGGTGCGCTCGTAGTCCCTGGCGGGGAAGAAGCCCGGCTGGCCGAAGAGGATGTCGTTCAAGCTCAGCCAGCCGAACTGCCGGATCTGCTCGCGCGTCACCACGGTGGCCACGCCTGGAGCCTCGCGAGCCTTCTGCAACTGCTTGGAGGGCGTGGCCAACTCGATCTGCAGCAACTCCTCGAGCGACAGCGCCTGGGACCAGTGCGGCTCCTCCTGGGGGGCAGGCTCGGGATGAGCTGCGGCGGAGCGGGCGAACAGCGCCCCTCCCACCATCACGAAGACAACGGCGGGAGTGGAACGCATGCGGGCTTACACCAGCGAGGAGGCGAGAGAACGAGACGAGGCCCTGCCCTGCCCCATGCGGCTCCGAAGCTGATCGAGCAGGACCTGGGCGTCGATGGGCTTGGCCAGCACCCGATCCGCCCGCCGCGCAATGAAGTCGCGGGTCGCCTCCGTGAAGGCGCCGCCCGTGAAGAAGATGACCGCCTCGGCCTGGGAGGGGAACCGCCTCTGCAGCTCACCGAAGAAGTCCATGCCGGTCATCTCCGGCATCATCAAGTCACACAGGATGAGATCGAACGTGGAGCCCTGGAGCAGTTGCTCCAGCGCCATGCGTGCGCTGTCGACGACGGTGATGTCGTACTCGCGCTCGAGCACCCGGCGCAGCGAGATCCCCACCAGTGGGTCGTCATCCACCACCAGCACCCTGCCACCCTCGAGGGATGGCGTGGGCCGAGCCTGCAAGGGAGCCGGAGACAGCGGCCGGGAGGCGGGGCTGGAGCAGGGAGGGAGGATGACGGTGAAGGTGCTTCCGTTGCCCTGCTCGCTGTGGACCTCGATGCGGCCTCCCAGCCGGGCGATGATGCCCTGGCAGACCGAGAGCCCCAGTCCAGTCCCCACCCCCACCGGCTTGGTGGTGAAAAAGGGCGTGAACAGGCGGCTGCGCACTTCGGGGGACATGCCGCTGCCGGTGTCCGTGATGCTCACCCGCACCTGTCCATCCGGTCCCTGCCAGCTGGTGATGCGGACCTCGTTCTGGTCCGCCGCGCCGGGCTCGATAGCATGGGCGGCGTTCATGAGCAGGTTGAGGAAGACCTGGACCAGCTGCACCTGGTTGGCCTCGACGTGGGGGATCGCCTGGTAGGCGCGCACCAGCCGGGCCCGGTGCCGCAGCTCGTTCGAAGCCATGCCGATGGCCGTCTCGAGGGTCTGGGGGATCTCCACCGGCTTACGTGAGTCATTGTCCCCGCGAGAGAACGACTTGAGGCTCTGGACGATGTGCTGGACGCGCGAGCACCCCTCGTCAGCCTCGTCCAGCGCGTCCTTCATCTCCTTCCACGTCTCCTCCAGGCGCTCGCGCTCCTGGAGTGAGCAGCCGGACAGGAGCGTCTCGCGCAGCTCGGACAGCTCGCTGTGGACATAGTGGATGTTGGAGGTGACGTAGGCGAGCGGGTTGTTGATCTCATGCGCCACGCCATCGGCGAGGGTGCCCACGGAGGTGCGCCTATCCGAGATGAGGAGCTGCTCCTGGGCCTCGCGCAGCTCGCGCAGACGGCCAGCGAGCTCCTCGGTGCGCTCGGCCACGCGCTGCTCGAGCTCGGCGTTGCGCGCGCGGACCCGCTCCTGGGCGAGCCGCTCGGTGATGTCCTGGAAGTAGAGCCCCCAGCCGAAGCGGGTCCCCTCGCGGCTCTGAATGGGCACCCGGTACACGGTGAGCGTCCGCCCATCCTTCAGAGCCAGCTCCTGTGCGCCTCGGGCAGGCGGCTCCTGCTGGAGGTCCGCCATGCGCCACAGGGACGGGGGATCCACCACGAGCGGCGCGAGGACATGGAAGAGCTCATCCACGCGGCGCCCTTCCAGCCGCGCGGGGGGCAGGAGCCACAGTTGGAGGAAGCGAGAGTTGTGAGCCAACAGCACTCCAGCTCCGGAGACGGTGAGGATGCCCTCGGACGAGGCCTCGCTCTGGGACTCGATGAGCGCCTTCTGCTCATACAACCGGTGGAGCATCCTCGAGAGGGCGGAGGCCAGAGTCCCCATCTCGTCGCGCCGCGAGAGATCCAGCTCCTTCTGTGCATCGGGCTCTCCCTCGGCGATGCGCAGTGCCACCTGGGTGACCTGCCGCAGCGGCTGAACGAGCAGGGTTCCCAGACCGAAGGCCGCCAGCACCCCGAAGCCGACGATGAGCGCGGCGACCGTGGCCGACAGCTCCAGGGTGCGCTGGCTCTCCTGTCGCATGTCGGCGAGGTTGAAGCCCAGCAGGAGCACCCCTTGTTGCCCCCCACGAGTCTGGATGTCGACCCGAGCCACCACCTCCTGCCCGAGAATGTGGGCGCCCTCGAGCAGATCCGGGGGAAGGGCCGGGGCGCGCTCCGGGTGCCAGCTGGCCAGCGGGGTGCCGTCTTTTCGCAGCAACAGACCGAAGGTGGCATCCGGCGTGGCGGTGAGTACCTGGAGATGGCTCTGCCCGTTGAGCGCATCCCCGAAGTCCAGTGCTGGCTCCGTGGCGCTGGCCAGCAGCCGGGCAATGCCCATGGCCCGGCTCAGCACCCAATGCTGTGCCTGGGCATCCATACGCGCCGGGAAGAAGGCGAGGAAGAACAGCGCGAATGCCGCGAACAGGAGCGCGACAAGGAGGACCAGGCGCGCTCTCAGGGAGAAATCACGCAGCGCCATGCTCAGGGCTCTCCTCTACCGGGCTCGATCAGGCGGGACAGGCTCAGCAGCCCTGCGTCGAGATCCGCTCCCTCGGCCCGAGCCGCCGCGAGGTGGACGAGAATGACGGGGCTGTCGCCCTTGCGATCCAGGCCGATGGACAGCCCCTGGGTGATCTGCACCTCGCTCCCGGCGATGGACAACACCGAGAGCCGTCGTGTCACCTCTGCGATGTTTCGGGACTCATCCTCCAGGCCCTCACAGACATAAAGGGCCACTGCGTGCATCTGCGAGAGTTCTGCCTGGAGTTGCTGGGGATCATGAAAGCCAATGCGCACCACGCGCAGGGGACGGCCGGCGATGGAGAACGTTCGCGAAACCGACTCCAGGGCGATGCTGAGTTCCTGGCCCAGGGCTTCCGAGTCCGCATTGCCCTCTCGATGTGTAACAGCCAGGGTGAGCGGAGGGGGCTGCTGCCCCATCCTCCGATCATAGGCAAGCACCCGCACCAGCATGGATGCTCGGAATTTCGCGGGTATCTCGGCACCCAGGGTCGTCAAGGGAGCCACGAGCATGAGCGCGAGCAACGCGCTGCCTGGGCGTCGCCAGAAAACACGAAGCCTTGCACTTTCGTACAGGAGCGATGGCATTGGGATCCCCCCCCAGCCCTCAAACTCTACATCATTAATCGCCTCCTCCGCTGGGACCACCCAAAGTCCAAGGCTCCCTTGCTTTGGAAACTATTGAGCAATGGACACCCACAGATACCAGAGAAGGGCGGTCCCGAGGCTGCACGGGATGAGGAGGCTGCCCGCCTCCACCAGCATGAGCGTTCCCGTGTCTCCGGTGGTCAGCAGCAAGGGCACGGCAGCCAGCACCCACGTGAGGCCGAGGATCAGCGCGCGCCGCACGGGGCGCTTGCGCGGGGGCAGACGCCGCAGGAGCTGCTCTCGGAAACCATCGTCGGAGAGCCCGGTGGGCAACTGGCGCTGAAGCAGCGTGTCGAGCCAGGCCTCGTCATTGCGATTGTTCATGGGCTCTCCTCGAGCTGGCGGCGAAGCTTCTCCTTGGCTCGCGCGACATGGGTCTTGAGCGTTCCCACGGGGCAGTCGAGGACGAGCGCTGCCTCCTCGTGGGTCAACTCGTTGGCGTAGGTGAGGACGAGCGCGGCCCGCTCGCGGGGCCTCAGCAGGGCGAGCGCGCGCTCCAGATCGTGCCGCTCCAGGAGCCGGTCCGGGAGGGACACATCCGCACTCCCCTCCTCTAGGGCGAGCGGTTCCTGCGAGACATCGCGGCGGCTTCGGTCCTTGCTGAAGAACACGTTGCAGGCGATGCGGTAGAGCCAGGAGGAGAACTTCGCACCGCCGCGATAACCGTGCAGCCCGCGGTAGGCGCGCAGGAAGGTCTCCTGGGCCAGATCATCCGCCTGCGCCAGGTCTCCTCCGGTCAGCCGGCGCAGCAGGCCTCGCACGGCGGACTGGTGCCGCGCGACCAGCTCGCCAAAGGCGCGCCGGTCGTCACGCACGAGCACTCGCGAGATGAGCTCGGCGTCCGAAGGGGCTTCAGGAGGAGAGGCCATGGGACGAGCGGATTACGGCTAGAGCTCCGGAGCGAGTTCGGCCGACAGAGGCCCCTTGGTTCGCTGCAGGTGCCAGACGATCAGGTGGCCCACGCCAATGCAGAACAGCGTCAGCCCGGCGCCCCACGCGCCTCTGACGCCAGGGAGAGCGGCCAGGAAGATGGCCAGCCCCAGCCCCGAGGTGGCCAGGATGATGCCCCGCCGCAGATCCGACGGCTTGCGCGCAGGAGGCTCCAGCAGGGCCGGGGGAATCTCCGCGCCCTTCTCCACCATCAAGCGCACCGATGCATGGAGCTGGCGCGTCTTCAGGAAGCTGACCAGCAGCCAGGCCAAGAAACCCGTCAGCAGACAACCGCTGAGGGAGCAGAAGATGACGACGGGGATGGGGTCGAAGCGGATCCCGGCCCGGTGGGACGCGCGATCCTGGAGCAGGTGGTAGAGCTGGTCGGACGTGAGCCGGCCCGAGGGATCGGCCTGCCGGATCTCGTCCTGCAGCTCCTGGAACTCCGTCCTCTGAGCGCGAACCTGGGGAGGCTGCGGGGCGGCAGGCGGTGAGGCGGGCGCCTCCGGGGAGGCAACGGATTGGGCCTGGCTCGTTCCCGAAAGGGTAGCCAGCAGGCACACCGTGAGCACGTATCTCTTCATCAGGGGGCTCCTTCCAGCGATTTTCCGGACGTTGAGACTCTCCCACCCGGGCTCTTGGATTCACCCCCCTCGTTTTTCTCGTCACCGAGAAAGCTGTCACGGAGTCTTCAGATCAGACCTGGCCGCAGGTGGAGGCCTTCACGACCGAGGAGGGGGCAAGGGAACCGTCTCTGGGACGGACTCCCTCCAGACCGTGTTCGGCTCAGGGAGCGCGAACCCCTCGAAGGCCACCGCGAGACTGTCTTCGCGTGCCTGAAGCCGGTACCACCAGCCCACCGGGAGCAGCAGCATCTCGCCAGCCCCCAGCTCCACCGTCAGGCGGAGCGCGGGCGGGGTGCTGCCCTCCTCCGGGTCTTGCGTGACGCGATGGAGTTCGAACGAGGGAACCAGTTCCAGGACACACCGCCCCGAGACCTGACAGCGCAGCAGGTTCTTCCGCAGCGGGCGAAGAGCCAGCTCCGCTCCCGTGCGCTCGAGACAGAGCTGCGGCGCGCTCACCTGAAGATCCGCGGAGGCGTATCCGCGAGGCGGCTCGAACTCTTCCAGCAACGGCTTCCACTCCTCACGCCCCAGCAAGGGCGCATGGAGGACCTCGCCCTCTTGGGAGATCCGAGCCCGCGTCCACCTGCCGAGCGCCGGCCACGCCGCGAGTGCGCCCTGGACCACCACCGGCCGATTGCGAAAGTAGTAGCGCTCGAAGAAGACCTCCGGGGACAGCGCCGCGTGACGGTCCACGCCCTGGTGCGCGCCGGACTGCCGGTAGAACTCGGCATAGACGTCCAGGAGCGTCTCCATCTTCCGCTGCATCTGCGCCACGCGCACGGCCCCCTGGAAGTGAGGGTCCTGCGTCTCGGCCACGATGGCCGCGCGCGCCAGCTCCACGTCTACGTCCGACTTCACCAACACCTGCACCAGCTCTTCCGCCTCGACTCCGAGCAGGAGGTTCTCGACGAGCCACTCCCTCCACTCGGCCGAGAGCGAGCGAGGGCCACCGCCCGAGTCCGCGCTCATGGGGTCTCCACCTTTCTCATCTCAGCGCCCTCCCCGTCCGGGTCCGGGCCGATCCAGCAGTTGCGCCAGTACGTGTTCCTCTCGGGGAGGTCAAAGCTCACGAACGTCACGGAGATGCTCACGTCCAAGGCCTGCACCGCATGCCACCACCCCACGGGAATCAACAGGGCATCGCCAGGCCCCACCACGAAGTCCAGCACCGTGGCGTGCTCGAACTCCGGGAAGCGCGCGGGATCCGGCGTCCGGGGATCCACCGCGCTGTAGAGCCCCTGGTGGTTGTAGGCGCGCAGCAGCTCGAAGGAAGGGATGAGCCGGAAACGCTTGCGCCCGAGCACCTGGCAGAACAGGACGTTGAGGTGATCGTGATGCAGGGCAGCCCAGGTACCCGCGGGACCGAACCACAGGTGGACGCTGTCGGGGACGTGGACCTCGGGACGGATGAAGCCCTGGGGGGCGCGGATGTCCTCCAGCAGCGGACGAAAGGCCTCGCGCTTCAACAGGCTGTTGCGCGCCACCATGTAGATGTCGTTCGTCTCCTGCGAGCGCTGGAGCCGCGCGACATACTCTCGCATCGAGAGCGAGGCCCTCAGGCGCTCGGCGTGGAGGTCTGGCTGGGCCTCGGCGTCCCGTCCGGCCATCACCTCCACCTGCGCATCTCCGAAACGGTCCGCGAAGAAATCAGGCGACCACCGCTGCAGCGCCGGCCAGTCCGCGAGCAGTCCTTCGATGATCACGGGCCGGTTCTGGAAGTAGTAGCGCTCGAAGAACTCGGAGGGAGCGAGCCGCGCCCGGCGTTCGGCTTGCTGTGCCGTACCCGACTGCTGGTAGAGCGCGCTGTAGGCCTCCAGGAGGGACTTCAGCCGCGCCCGGCGCGGCAAGAGGCGTAAGGCCTTGCGCACGGCGGGATGTGCCGCGGCGGCCTCGAGTTCCGCGCGCGCCCGCTCGGGGGCAAGGCCCGCCTGGAGCAGCGAGGAGAGCAGCACCGCCTGGGAGACGCCCAGGGCGAGGTTCTCGGCGATCCACTCCCGTATCGCGGGCGTGGAAGAAGCCTGGCGCTCATCCTTCATGATGCAGGTATGATACGAGCACGCACGGCATTCAAAGCGAGGACTCCATGTCAGGCAACAGTGACTCTTCGTCGAAGCAGGGCCGCAACACCTGGGTGATCGTCCCCAATCCGTTCATCGTGCCGGATCCTCCGCCGAACCCGGGCGAGGAATCCTTCGAGCGGAGCAAGCGCAAGCCGACGGCTCCCCCGTCCAAGCCGCCGCTGGCGCGCTGAGCGCCTCTCAGCCCCGGAGCGGCACCTCGGCTCACAGCAGCCGCCAGGGCGTGTTGCCGCCCGGGACTTCGAACGTCTGGAACGACACGGACACGCTCACGTCCAGGGCGTGGACCCAGTGCCACCAGCCCACCGGGATGAAGAGCAGCTCTCCCGGCTCGAGCACCGCCTCCACCACATCCACTTTGCGGTACGCGGGGAACCGTTCGAAGTCCGGGCGCGTGGCATCCACCTCGCTCCAGACGCCGTGGTGGTTGTAGAGGCAGTGGAGCTCGAAGGACGGGATGAGCTTGAAGTGCTTCCGCCCGTGGACCTGGGCGAAGAGGATGTTGGACAGATCGTGGTGCAGCCCGGTGAGCGTTCCGGCGGGGCCTACCCAGAGCTTCACGGTCCGGTCCCGGACCGGGCGCAGGAACCCTTCGAGCGGGCGCACATCGTCGTAGAGGCTCCGCAGTTCCGGCCGCTCCAGAGCGAAGTTACGAGCGGTGAGGTAGAGATCATTGGTGGGTCCGCCGCGCAGCAGCCGCTGGATGAAGTCCCTCAAGGGCATCACCGAGCGGAAGCGATCGGGCTCGAGATCATGGACCGGATCGCTCTCCCGGCCCGCCATCACCTCCACCTGGACATCCCCGAAGCGCTCGGCGAGCCGCTCCGGGCGCCAGTTCTCCATCGCGGGCCAGTCCTTCATCAGCCCCTGGAGGATGATGGGGCGGTGCGCGTAGTAGTAGCGCTCGAAGAACTCGCTCGCGCAGACATCGGCTCGACGCTCCAGGCGCTCGTGCCAGCCGGACTGGCGGTGCAGCGTGGAGTACGCCTCGAACAGCGAGCGGAGCTCTTCCTGCCTCCGGGTGACACGTGTCGCCGCGACCACCGCCGGGTGGCTCCGAGCGGCCTCCACCTCGGCCCGGGCCGTGGCGGGCTCCACGCCCTGCTTCACCAAGCGCTCCGCCAGCAACTCCGGGGCAATCCCACGCGTGAGGTTTTCAGCCAGCCAGGCTCGCTGTTCCGCGCCGAGGGACTGGGGCTCCGTCTGTGCCATGGTGCGGCCCAGGACACCACGGCCCGGATCCGAGATCCAGGATGGATGGCAATCGTCAGGACAGGACAGAAGGGCTGCCCGCGAGGATTGCTTGTGAGCGAGCTACCCGCTCCACACCCTTTTCTGACAATCTCTCGGCCTCTCGAATCCAAGGGAGAACCCCTCGATGGCGGAACTTGTTCAAGAGGCAGTCAACGCCATGGAGGAGCACACCGGGACGGTCAAGGGGTACCGCCGAGCCCATCCCAGGGGGCTGGTGTTCCACGCGACCTTCACTCCAACGCCTGAAGCCCGGGCGCTGACGACCGCGGAGCACTTCCAGGGTCCACCTGTTCATACGCTCGTGCGGTTCTCGAATGCCTCCGGGAGCCCTTATGCTCCGGACCATCAGGAGGGTCGCCAGGGAGCGGTGCTGGGCCTCGCGGTGCGGTTCGATCTGGCCTCGGGCAAGCACGCCACCTGGGCCGCCGCGACCATCCCGGCCTTCATCGCCCGAAATCCCAAGGAGTTCCTCCAGATCACCCGAGCACAGCGGGCCGGCGGCTCACCGAATCCCCTGCGCATGGCCTGGTACATCCTGACGCACCTCCACACGCTCACCGGCATCAAGGGGATTGTCGGAAACAAGCCGACGCCCAGCTTCGCTCACTGCCAGTACAACAGTGTCCACGCCTACCACCTGGTGGATGCACAGGGTCAGCGCAGGGCCTTTCGCTACCGTTGGGAGCCCTCGGCAGGAGTGGCCACGTTGCCCCCCGCGGAGGCCCGGCAGCGCCCGGCGCAGTATCTGCTCGACGAGATCCGCGAGCGCGTCACCCGCGAGCGTGTCTCGTGGAACCTCGTCTTCCAGTTGGCCAACCCGGGCGATGCGACCCACGACGCAACCCGGCCCTGGCCCGAGAACCGACAGAAGGTAGCGGCGGGGCAGTTGACGCTCGATACGCTGTACGAGGATCAGCGAGAGTCCGAGCTGTTCGTCTTCGATCCCACCGGCGTGGTGCCGGGCATCGAGCTGTCCGATGACCCGATCCTGCACTTCCGTTCGAAGGTGTACTCGGAGTCGTTCAACCGCCGCTCCCACGAGACGAAGCCCGAGCCCAAGCCCGCCGACATGCGACAATGAAGCGCGGGGTTCGCCCGTGACGCACCATGTTATCGCTGTCTTCAGGTGCGAAACTGACGCGGCGTGTTGAACTCCCAACAGCTCGGGTCCACTCCCAGCTCTCTGCTCCGGGATGAGCCGGAGCGGGCCCGCATCAGAAACACCTGGGAAGCAAAACCTCCTGGTTCACGCCGAGCGGATTTGATGGAGTGCGCGCGTCTCCCCCGCGTCCGGCACGTGTCTCGCGCGTGCCGCGGCGCCCTTCCCCGGAGTCACACCATGAAGAGATCGCATCCTGTCTCCACGGCTCTCGTCGGACTTGGATTGTTGCTCGGCGCCGACAGCGCGCTGGCCGCCACCACGTTGACCATCGGCACCGTCAACAACGGCGACATGATCCGCATGCAAGCGCTCTCGAAGACCTACAAGGAGCAGCACCCCGACGTGGAGCTGAACTGGGTGGTGCTCGAGGAGAACACGCTGCGCCAGCGCCTCACCACGGACATCACCACCGGAGGCGGCCAGTTCGACGTCATCACCATCGGGGCCTACGAGGCGCCCATGTGGGCCCGCAAGAGCTGGATCACCCCGCTGGAGAAGTTCTCGCCCACGTATGACGTGGACGACCTGATGCCCAACGTGCGCAAGCAGCTGAGCGTGGACAACAAGCTCTACGCGCTGCCCTTCTACTCCGAGGGCTCCATCACCTACTACCGTACGGATCTCTTCACGGCCAAGGGCCTGAAGATGCCGGAGGAGCCCACGTGGGAGCAGATCCGCGGCTTCGCGGAGAAGCTGCACGATCCCTCCAAGAACGTGTACGGCATCTGTCTTCGCGGCAAGGCGGGCTGGGGCGAGAACATGGCCCTGGTCACCACCATCGTGAACGCCTACGGTGGCCGCTGGTTCGACGAGAACTGGGAGCCGCAGCTCAACTCGCCCGAGTGGAAGCAGGCGGTGACCTTCTACGTGGACCTGCTGAGCAAGTTCGGCCCGCCGGGCCCCAGCAGCAACGGCTTCAACGAGAACCTCACGCTGTTCAACTCGGGCAAGTGCGCCATGTGGGTGGACGCGAGCGTGGCGGGCGCCTTCGTCACCGACAAGACGCAGAGCCAGGTGACGGACAAGGTGGGCTTCGCCAAGGCGCCGCGCAACGTCACCGAGAAGGGGAGTTCCTGGCTGTGGACGTGGGCGCTGGCCATCCCCACCAGCTCCAAGCAGCAGCAGGCCGCCTCGGACTTCATCCAGTGGGCCACCTCCAAGGAGTACGGCACCCTGGTGGCCAAGAAGTACGGCATCTCCGCCATGCCGCCGGGCACCCGCAAGTCCACCTACGCCAACGCCGAGTACATGAAGGCCACGCCGTTCGCGCGCATCACCCTGGAGGCCATCCAGACGGCCAACCCGGACTCGCCCACGCTCAAGCCGGTGCCGTACACCGGCGTGCAGTTCGCCACCATCCCCGAGTTCCAGGCCATCGGTACGCAGGTGGGCAAGAGCATCTCGGGCGCCCTGGCGGGCACCACCAAGGTGGACGCGGAGCTGCCCACCCTGAACGAGGCGGTGAAGCGCACCATGAGCCGCGCGGGCTACTACAAGAAGAAGTAGCCTCGCGTTGATACTCCAGGAGCCTTTGAGATGACCGCAGCTACCCGCGAATCCCGACGTGTCGGCCGGCTCACGGCCTCGCCGGCGATCTTCCTGCTGTTCGTATGGATGATCGTCCCGCTGGTCATGACGGTGTACTTCTCGACGCAGAACTACGTCCTGCTCAATCCAGAGAACCGGGACTTCGCGGGCCTGGAGAACTTCACCTATTTCCTCTCGTCCCCGAGCTTCCTGCACAGCCTGCTCATCACCCTGGTGCTGGTGGGCAGCGTGCTGGCCATCACCGTGGTGTTGGGGGTGCTCATCAGCGTGCTGGTGGACGCGAAGTTCGCCGGGCAGGGGGTGGTGCGCATCCTGCTCATCTCACCGTTCTTCATCATGCCCACGGTGAGCGCACTCGTCTGGAAGAACCTGTTGATGAACCCGGTCTCGGGCCTGTTCGCGTGGATGTTCCAGTTGGTGGGCGCCACGCCCGTCAACTGGTTCGCTGACTGGCCCCTGCTCTCGGTCATCATCATCGTGGCGTGGGAGTGGCTGCCCTTCGCCATCCTCGTCTTCGTGACGTCCCTGCAGTCGATGGACCAGGAGCAGAAGGAAGCCGCGCAGATGGACGGCGCCACGCCGGTGGCCATCTTCCGCTTCCTCACGCTGCCGCACCTGTCGCGGCCCATCGCGGTGGTGGTCATGGTGGAGACCATCTTCCTGCTCAACATCTTCGCGGAGATCTTCACCACCACCAGTGGCGGTCCGGGAGACGCGACGACCAACCTGCCCTACCTCGTCTTCACCCAGGCCCTGCTCGAGTTCGACGTGGGCTCGGCCTCCGCGGGTGGCCTGGTGGCCGTGGTGCTCGCCAACCTGGTCGCCGCCCTGCTGCTCGGCGTGTTCGGCAAGTCGCTCACCCGGGCCTGACCTGAAAAAGACGACGGAGCATGGACACTCCCCTGTCCATGCTCCGTCTGAGCCTTCACGGAATCGGGAGAGCCCTTTCGGGCTCACCCACCCGCGAAGATGTGATCAAACATCGCCGGGCTCAGCGAACCGGACGGAATCTCCACCGCCGTCGCGTTCTTCACCTGCGCCGCCCGCTGATCGGCCAACTGCTGCTTGTACGCCGCGTTGAACAGCTCGTTCTCGGCCATGGTCTGCTTCTGGAACTGCGCGCGCTCCTCGGGAGTGGCTCCCTTGGTGTAGTTGCGCACGTCCTGGCTGTAGTTCGGGTTGGTCATCTTGTTGTGCGCGTTGCGCAGCGAGTCCTTCGCCTCCACTCCGTCGAAGCTGGCGCCCACTCGCAGCCGGCCACCCGCCCCCAGCGCTCCGCCCAGGTCCACCACGCCGCTGTAGACGCCGCGGTTGACGCCGGCCCCCGCGTTGAACGCGTACCCGACACCCACCATCTTGCCCGCCGTCACGTCGCCCTGGAACGGGCCCACCTTGCCTGAGACGCCGCCACCGGCCTGCACTCCGGCGATGGCGCTGCTCGACACCTTGGCCATGTACGTGTGCTGCTTGCGGTCCGCCACCAGCGAGGCCTCGTGAGAGGTGGAGGCGGTCGCATCCGAGAAGCCGTGCGCGCCCACGCCGAAGTTCTTGTTGAACTTGTGATCCACGGTGCCGTTGACGTTGTAGAGCTGCGCCTTGCCCTCGAGCTTGCCGTGAGCGGCCAGCGCCTGTTCGCCGGAGTTCTTGTTCGCCCGCAGCTCGTACTCACCGCCCACCTTCGCCCCGGGGCCCTCGGCGCTCGCCTTCCACTCGGTCCGCCCGTAGCGGCCCTGGTGGCTGTCCTCCACCCGCGCCGCCGCCGAGGTGTACGACGCCTCGGCCGCGCCCTCTCGGGTGAACCGGCCGTTGCTGTTCTCGTTGGCGTACGAGTAGCCGTACTTCTTCTCGTTGGCGACCACGTTGTTGCTGCTGGGGCCACCGGTGTTGCTCTTCATCATGTCCTGGATGCGCCGGCTCTCCAGGCGGCTCTCCGTCTTCTGCTCGGCCTTGGTGCCCGGCGCTCCCGTGTACGAGCTCACCGGCTTGCCCACGCGGTCCGACAGGTCCGACTTGTAGCTGGTCGGCGCCGAGAGGTCCGAGCGCCCCAGGGACGAGATTTCGCCGGTGCCGGCCAGGCCGTGCGTCGAGTTCACCACGACGCCTCCCGGCGCGCTGAAGAGCTGGCCGCCCGGCTTCACATCCGTCGGGTTGTTGGAGGCCATCAACTGCGGAGCATTCGACCGGCGCTGGTTGGACAGCAGGCCCTCGTTGCGGCGAGTCAGCCCATAACCCTCGGGCGCCTTCGGCTCGCTCTTGGCGAACAGGCTGCGGGCCGTGCCCTGCGAACTCACCGCGGGCTTGCTCGGGTTGTGGACGCCACGTGCCTGCGTCGGGCTGCGGGGGGTCAGCGCGGTGGCCTTGGGGGTGGCGGACAGCGAAGAAGGGCGGAGCGAGCGGAAGCCGATGCGAGCCATGGTGGAAGCTCCTTCGAGGGACCTCTTCGCGACGGGTACGAAGAGGTGATGCCATGTCCCTTAGCATCCGACATGCCACACCTGAGACTCACCTCCAGCGGCATCGACTCGCGTGATTTCAGGAGGTTACGTCAGACAGGAGGTACCCGGCGCCTGGAGGCTGATGTGGGCGGTCACCAGGGCTGAGAGTGCGGTCACCACCTGGAGCGCGTTCGGATTGACGCCGGTCCGAACGTTCGGACCGGCGTAAGGAGCTCAGTGCACGCGCGCCCGAGGCAGGTTGGAGGGTGCCGGGAAGCCCCCGAACGTCTCCACACCCGTCAGCCCCTGCGCCGAGCTGGTCCCGCACACCAGCGCCGCCAGGTCCGTGGCGCGACGGCCCAGGTCATCGAAGGTCCTCGGCGCCAGCGTCCACGGATCCCTCACCGTGCCTCCTCTCAGGAACACCGACAGCACCGCCTGGCGGCCCGCCGCCCGAGGCGAGATGTGCGTGAAGTCCGTGCCTGTCTCCCCCGCGTGGCACCCGCTGCACGTGTTCAGCGAGAACTTGTGCCGGGCCTCGGTGTTGACCGCCGGCGCCCGCCAGAAGAACCCCTCCGGCACCTGCGCCGATGCTCCGAGGAACGGCACCCCGCCGATGCGCTCCGGCACCACGTGCTGCTCGGCCAGGATGTCCGCCTGGTTCGCCCGGATGTAATCCCTCAGCATGTTCGAGTTCTCGAACCCGAGATCCGGCGTCAGCTTCACCGTCGTGGGCCGCAGCCCCGTCTCCGTGAGGTTGAACTCGCGCATCTCCCAGGGCTCGGCCAGGACGAACTCGTTGGTGCGGATCTGGTTGAGCGCGTTGCCAAATGGCCGCCCCGCCATCACCCCCGTCTTCGCGAAGCGGTCCGTCAGCGCCTGCAGCTTCGCGTTGTAGTTCGGGTGGTTCAGGCCCAACTGGCCCAATTCGTGCCAGTCCTTCGCCCAGCGCTGGATGGCCTCCGGGCTGCCTCCCGGCAGCGCGAACTCCAGGATGACGGTGAACTCGAGCGGGTTGCCCTGCGGGTCCAGCACCCCGAACACGAACCGGCCCTCACCCGACTGGACTCCAGGGTTGCGCAGGTCCATGCGGTTCATGATGGCCAGCAGCCGGAACGGCGCCTTGCTGAAGTCCAGCGGCTGGTTCGCTCCGCCGCTCTTCGCCTCCCAAGGCCCGAGCACCCGCGACAGCATCTGAGAGCGCGCCGGCAGGGTGATTCCGTTGATCGTCTGCGGCGTGGTCCACGTCTTCAGCCATTGGCGCACCAGCGCGGAGGGATCCTGGTCTCCCGCCATCGCCTTCATCAACGTGCCGAAGCTCCACGCCCCGCCCGGCACCGTGCGCACCGGATCCTCCACCACCGAGAGCGCCGTGATGGCCAGCTCCGCGGAGCGGCTGATGGTGCACGTGGAGGGACTGCACGCGTAGGTGGACTCGCAGCCGTTGGCCGCGTTCCCATCGCAGTCGTATCGGCCCACGGCGCACGCGTTGCCGCACGTCCCCGCCACGCACACGCCCACCGCGTCTCCGGGCGTATCGCAGCTCGTGGAGCAGGTGCCGCAGTGATTCGGATCCTCCGTGAGGTTCACCTCGCAGCCATTGGCGGGGTTGCCGTCACAGTTGGCGTAGCCCGGTGCGCACGGTGTGTCGTACTTGGGGCCCTCGACACACACGGACTCGTTGAGCGCGGCGTCCCGAGCGGCGACGAACACACGGCGGACCGTGGCTCCGCCCGCGGCCTGGACGGTGAGATTCGCGCTGAAGGCGCCACTCGCGTTCGCGAACACGGTGGCGGCCGGGATGCCCGTGCACTGCGCGTCGATGAAGATCCCCACCTCCGCTCCGGCCTCCGTGGTGCCCCTCACACGCAGCGCCTGCTGATTCGTCCCATACTGCCAGGTGGCCTCGGTGATCACCGGAGGCGGAGGAGGCGTGGTGTCGTCCTCGCCCGGGTTCTCATATCCCCCGGGCGCCGGGATGCTGCTGCACCCCGAGACGTTCCCCGCGGACTCATACGCCCGGGCCGAGTAGTAGGTCTCGGAGTACTCGGAGAGGTTGATGCGCACCTGGGCGTAGCCCCTCGCGCAGGTGTTCGCCTCGGCCACGGGAGTGCCGGAACAACTGTCACCCCGGTAGACGCGGATGACGTCGTTCGCCTCCGCCTGCGCCTGCAGGAGCGGGAATGGCGAGGAGTCCGTGGAGCTCACCCACGAAAGGAACGGCCTGGGGGGCGGGTTGAAGTCCACGGAGATGTGCCCTCCCGTGCCTTCGTTGTTGCGCTCATCCGCCTCGAACGTGAAGTCGTCGAAATCCGCCGCGGCCAGCAGGTAGTAGCTCGTCTCGGGCAGGTCCACGAACCCCACCTGCGCGCTCGCATCCCGGCAGCTTCCCGCAGGCACGCTGATCCGCGAGCTGGTGGCCACCCACGTGTCTCGCGTATCGAGGGTGTTGTCCTTCGAGAGGAAGAAGGACACGTCGGTGACACCGAAGATGTTCCCTCGGTTGCAGAGCTTCGCATGAACTTCCTTCAGGGAGTCACCGCCCAGGACCGAAGGGCCCGTCAGCGAGTCGATGAAGAAGTCCACCCCCTCGACGCTGTTGGATCCGTCCGGCACCGTAGGGCCATCCGGGAAGTCGTCATCCCAATCCGAGGGGGGACCCACGTAGCAGCCCGCGAGAGTGCCCGCGAGCGCGAGTGCCAACCACCGTTGCATCCGCATGAGAGGCCTGCCTTCAGGGTGAAGAGCTGTCGGTCCTCCCCGCGTCTCGACGACGCCCGCCCCCGCCCGCCTCATGGACCCACCATTGGCCGAGACGGACGGGTAGCGGTTCTATTCACTCCGAGTCGTGAGCCACGAGCCCCAGCGCACGAGCCGCGTGCCGCCCTCGGACTCACGCTTGCCACCGGCCACCACGCGCTCGGTGCCGCTGGCGAACGGGTCGAAGCGTGCCTCATAGGGCAGGCCCGCGAGCACCGGGGCCCACGGCTCGGCCGCGTAGGTCTGCGAGAAGACGCGCGGAGTGCCCTCGACGGTCTCGGTGCTCTGCTCGGTGAGGACGGGCACGCTGCGGTCCTCCACCGTCAAGGTGCCACGGGTGCCAGAGGCAGCAGCGGCAGGAGGCCAATCCCCCGCGGCCAGAGCACCCCAGGGCAGGTTCATCACCAGGTCCTCGAGGGGCTCGGGCTCGGCCTGGGAGAAGTCCGAGCAGGGTGCGGCCTTGGGATCGACGGGCCCCTCGGTGCGCAGAAGGTAGCCGCGCTCGGCGGCGAAGCACACGCGCTGCACACTCGGCGGGCCGCCCACGTCCACGTACCGCTCGTAGTACGCGCCCGGGCCCAGGGGCCGCTCCAGCGCGGGCACGGGAGCGGTGGCTCCGTCCGAGCCCTCGCGGAACTCGCGCAGCTTCAGAGTGAAGCCGCCCGGGAGGTGGAAGCCCGCTGCCTCGGAGCTCGCCTCGAGCAGGCCACGGGTGAGGTAGAGCGGGCCCGGCTCGGTAGCGTAGATGCGCGTGCGCAGGGGACCATCCACGGGGCGCTGGTCGCTGACGTAGCGCACGGCCTGCCAGTCCTGGCCCGCGCTGGAGAGGCGCTCGGCGGTGGCCTCACCCACGGGAGGCACACTGAGCGGGCGCGTCGTGTCCGCGCGAACGGGGAGGAGGAGGTCCTGCGCCAGCCGCGCCTGGGCCGGGGGCTTGCCGGCCTCGTCGGTAAAGGCAACGCGCACCCAGACCCAGGGCTGCTGCACGGCCACCACCTCCAGCGTCAGCTGGCCGCCGAGGGTGCGCGCGTAGCCACTGCCGCGGGGATCAGGTCCTTGGGTCGCGGAGAAGGAGTAGGTGACCCGATCACCCACGCGAGCGCGCTTCCAGGCATCCGCGGCCTGCGTGAGCGCAGGCGCCTGGGCCTGCGTGTCGGAAGAGGAGGAGAGGTTCGCGTTGCTGCTCGCGCAGCCCGGGAGGATGGACAGGGCCGCGCCCAGCAGCGCGGTGATGCGAAGGGGTGAGTGGCGCATATAGCGGGAGGGACGGGGTACAGTGAGAGTGTATTCACCCGAGCGCCGTTGGGGCCTTTGCCAGGTGACCGATTCAAGGACAGCTCTGTCCAGAACGTGAACATTCAGTCACGGCAAGCGAAAGCGCTGTCAGGACAGCTCTTTACGCCCCCGGTTGTCACGCCCCTTTACAACTGACCCCAGAGAACCTGGAGTATGGGTACTCCATGTAATTCTCAAAAGGCGGGCTATTCCCCTCTGAGAACATGAGTGGCCCGGCACTTGCTCAGGGAAGGGGCACGCTGTCCGCGGCTGGTGGGTAGCCAGGCGGCAGCGCATCCCCCGACTCAGAGGAAAACAAGAATGTTCAAGAAAGCGGCTGTCCTCGTGGTGAGCTGTGGTGCGTTGCTGACCGGCTGCGGCGGCACCGATGCCCAGAGCGAGAACGAGGAGATCGTCTCCAACCTGAAGGACGCTGGCTTCCCGGCCGACGACATCCAGGTCATCGATGGCGCCGTGTACGTGGGCCGCGACGCTCACGTGACCCTCGAGGCGTCCCGCGAGATGCTCCAGACGGACGGCAAGACCCAGGAGCAGTACCGGACGACCAACCTGGTCAGCAGCTCCGTGACGAAGATCTGCATCAACCCCACCTCTACCTTCAACAGCTACAGCCGCCTGAGCCAGGGCCTCGATCTGGCCATCGAGAACTACAACCAGCTGGGCCTGAGCTTCACCCTGGTGCGCAACTCCACCAGCGGCTGCAGCGCCACCATCGTCGCCCAGACGTCGACGGCCACGGGCGGCTCCTCCGGCTTCCCCTCCGGCGGCAAGCCCTACGGCACGATCAACATCGGCACCCCGCTGCAGAGCTACAGCGTGGACGTGAACGAGCACGTCATCACCCACGAGATCGGCCACACGATCGGCTTCCGTCACTCGGACTACTACAACCGCGCCATCAGCTGCGGTGGTACGGCCACCAACGAGGGTGCCTCGACGGTGGGCGCCATCCTCATCTCCGGCACGCCGAGCAC
The DNA here is from genome assembly GCF_020103695.1 of Hyalangium versicolor. Classification (GTDB taxonomy): domain Bacteria; phylum Myxococcota; class Myxococcia; order Myxococcales; family Myxococcaceae; genus Hyalangium; species Hyalangium versicolor. The sequence continues at coordinate 74,696 of NZ_JAHXBF010000027.1, read as the reverse complement.
CGCCACGGTGGGCGGCTCCGTGATGAACTCCTGCTTCCGGTCCACCGAGACCGGTGAGTGGACCAGCTCGGACAAGACCGCGCTGAACGCCCTCTACTGAGAAATGGCACAATAGCCCCCTGGGCCATTCATGACTCTGTGGGGTTGGATTTTCGCGGGCACCGTCGTCCTGGGCATTACCGCCTGTGGATCGTCGGTGCCCGCTGTTCCCCAGGTGTGTGGGAACGCGAAGAGGCCGGAGGTTCATAGCCTCGTGCAGTGTGGTCCGACGCAGGATTTCACCCCCATCAACAGCTACCAGGGTGAGTTCGCTGACGTCGTGCAGGGCCCGGAAGACGCCGTCGTCATGATTGACGGGCGGTGCACCGGGACGCTGATCCAAGCGAGCGAGGGGCCGGTGGTGTTGACCGCGGGGCACTGTGTCGCGCTGGGCGACCGGGATGTGGTGGTCTTCAACTTCGAGGACGATGCCGACGGCGACACGCTGATCACCGAGGGCACGGTCATCGAGCAGGCGGACGAGCCCGACTATGCGCTCATCCAGCTCGACACGCTTCCCACGGTGACACCTGTCCTCCTGACATCCCAGGCCAGCGAGCGGCTGGCCATCATCCAGCATCCCCGAGGTCATCCCAAGGTCATCGCCGAAGGCGAGTACCTGGATTCGTGTGATCAGCTTGTCTACTACACGGACCTGGACACCCTGGTCGGGAGCTCCGGCGCGGGCGTGCTCAATCGCCAGGGATACCTGCTGGGCGTCCACACCGACGGCAATTGCGACGAGAAGGGCGGCGGCGACAACTGGGGCTGGACCGCGGAGGCCATTGTCGAAGCGTCGCCGTACCTGGAGAGCTCCGACATCGCCTCGCGCTGATTCAGTTCGGCTCGAACCGAGCGACAGCAGGGACGGAGGGGCTGCGGCAAGTTCTTGCCAGCGGGCAAACACCTCCCAGCAACTTCTTGCCGGGAGCAGCGGCTCCCCGATGAGGCTACGAGAGCGGGCCGAGCACAGCGTGCCATTGGCATGAGGGGTGCTCCTAAGCGCGCTCCACATGTTTCACGCGAGATACCTCCGGTCTGCTTCATCCTTCTTGCTCAGGCTCTTCCCGCTGTTGATGGGCATCCTGTGGCTCCACTGCACCCCTTCTGTTCCTGCCAACGAGGAGCGAGCGCGAGCCGCCGAAGCCTGGCGTCGGGCGCCTGGAAACGACACCGCGCTGGAGCTGGCACGCGCCTACTTCCCGGAATTCGCTGAGCGGATGAAGGAGGAAGCGCCGCAGCTGCCCGTCAACCCCACGGCGGCCCTGCGTGTGAAGCTGCCAGCCACCGAGGACGGAGCTCTGGAGATCAGCACCCGCGGTGTTGTCTTCCAAGTGCGACAGGAAGCAGGCAGCACTCCCTCTTCGCGGGATGGGACGAGCGCCACCTTCTATGGAGCCCGGCATTTCTGGACCCCCGTGGGGGCAGGAACCGTGGAGGAGCCAGGGCTGTGGGTGACACAGCGGGTAGAGGAGTACGTAGTGATGGAGGGGGGAGGACAGCCCTTCCGAGCGAACTACGAGATCACCGTGCCCGAGAGCGTGGCATCGGTGAGGGACGCGGGGGACTACCTGGAGTTCCTGGACGGCCAGGAGGTGCCCGTGCTGCGGATGCACCGCGCTGTGGCGCGAGACACCACGGGACTCAGCCGCCAGGGCCAGATGCGGATGCAGGGCCTCGCAGCCGAGCCGAGCCTCGGACAAGAAGGACGCGCCCCGCTGGCGCTGAAGGGCCGCACCCTGCAGGTCGAGATGACGGTGGAGTTGGAGGACCTGGAGGGCCCCATCGTCGTGGATCCAGGCTGGAGCTCCACCGGCTCCATGTCCACGGTCCGGAGTGGACCCAAGGCGACACTGCTCCCCTCGGGCAAGGTGCTTGCCTCCGGGGGCCGCAATGCCAACAACACCCTCCTGACCAGCGCGGAGTTGTATGACCCCGCGACGGGCACCTGGGCTTCCACCGGCTCCATGGCATCGGCTCGAGGGGGCAACACGGCGACGCTGTTGCCCAATGGCAAGGTCCTCGTCGCCGGGGGCTCCGACGGCGTCTTCTCTCTATCCAGCGCGGAGCTGTATGACCCCGCGACGGGCACCTGGGCTTCCACGGGCCGACTGACCGTTGCGCGCGACAGCCACACGGCGACGCTGCTGCCCAATGGCAAGGTCCTCGTGGTGGGCGGCGTGAATCCCAACTGGGAGGCCACCGCGGAGCTATACGATCCCGCGACAGGCACCTGGGCTCCCACCAACGCACCCGCCATCTTTCGCGAAATCCACACGGCGACACTGCTCCCCAATGGCAGGGTGCTCATTGTTGGAGGCCGGGGAGGCCCGCTGTTGGACACGCTGACCACCGCGGAGGTGTACAACCCGGCAACGGGCACCTGGACTTCCACGGGCTCCATGACCACGCCCCGAGAGGGCCACACGGCGACACTGCTGCCCAATGGCAAGGTCCTGGTGGCCGGGGGATTCGACGGCAACAACCTCCTGTCGAACGCAGAGGTGTACAACCCTGCAACGGGCACCTGGACCTCCGCGGGCTCCATGTCCGTGAGTCGAGACGGCCACTCGGCGACGCTACTGCCCGATGGCAAGGTGCTCATGATCGGAGGAACGTACACCCCCAACACGGAGGTGTATGACCCGGGAACAGGTAGCTGGGCTGCCGCCGGCACCCTGACCTCGGAACGAGACGGCCACTCGGCGACGCTGCTGCCCAATGGCAAGGTCCTGGTGGCTGGGAGCGGCTTCCCCAACTATCTGGCCACTGCCGAGCTGTATGATCCCGGAGCAGGCACCTGCACCTCGACCGGCACTCTGGCTTCGGCCCGAAACAGCCACACATCGACGTTGCTGCCCAATGGCAAGGTCCTCGCCGCCGGCGGCTCCGACGGCAACGGCACCCTGGCCAGCGCGGAAGTGTATGACCCGGCAACGAGTAGCTGGGCTGCGACCGGCTCCCTCGTCTCGGCCCGCGGCAATCACAAGGCGACGCTGCTGCCCAATGGCAAGGTCCTCGTCACCGGTGGCCAGAACAGCAGCGCTCTGGCCAGCGCGGAAGTGTATGACTCCTCGACAGGCACGTGGACTTCCACGGGCTCCCTGGCCTCGGCTCGAAGCAGCCACTCGGCAACGCTGCTCTCCAATGGCAAGGTCCTCGTGACCGGTGGCTCCAATGGCAATGCCCTGACCAGCGCGGAGGTGTATGACCCCGCGGCGGGCACCTGGGCTGCAACCGGCTCCATGGTCTCGGCTCGAAGCAACCACACGGCGACGCTGCTGCCCACTGGCAAGGTCCTCGTCACCGGTGGCGCCAACGGCAGCGGCTCCCTGGCCAGCGCGGAAGTGTATGACCCGGCAACAGGCACCTGGGCCGCGACCGGCTCCATGGCCTCGGCTCGAAGCAGCCACGCAGCGACGCTGCTGCCCAATGGCAAGATCCTCGTCACCGGTGGCCAGAACGGCAGCGCCCTGTCCAGCGCGGCGGTGTATGACTCCACGACGGGCACGTGGACTTCCACGGGCTCCATGGCCGCAGGCCGCCTCTCGCATACAGCAACCCTGCTGCCCACTGGCAAGGTGATCGTCGCTGGGGGCACTGATGGCACCGGAACCCTGGCCAGCGTGGAGGTGTATGAGTCTGGGACGGGCACCTGGGTTTCCACGGGCTCCATGAAAGCCTCTCGCGGAGGCCATACGGCGACGTTGCTACCCCAGGGCAAGGTGCTCTTCGCCGGGGGTTCGAACAACGGCAGTGCCCTGGCCAGCGCGGAGGTGTACGAGGACACGGGAGCCAGCGATGCGTGGCGCCCCAAGGTCCAGACCTCGATCTTGAGGCCGGGCGCGACCGCCAACGTGACCGGGAGCGGCTTCCGCGGAGTCTCGGAGGCAAGCAGCGGCGGCACCCGGAACTCCGCCACCCAGGTCCCCTTGCTCAGCCTGAGCGCCGTGGAAGGAGGAGCGCTGACGAGAATGCCTGGAGGAACCTTCTCGGACACGGTGGTGACGACCACAGTGCCGTCCGTTCCGGAAGGCTCCTATCTCCTCACGGTCACCACGAATGCCATCCCGGGCGGGAAGCTGGTGGTCCTGCAAGGGACGCCCATGCTGCCCCCCGTGGTGGTGACGCCAGCCAGCGACGCCGTGGTGAACACCCGGAGCCCCGCCATCTCCGGGACGGCCGAAGCTGGCAGCACGGTGACCGTCTTTGTGGATGTGACAGTCGCGGGGATAGCGACGGCCAATGGGTCGGGGAGCTGGAGCCTCACTCCAACCTTTTCGCTCGCACAAGGGCTCCACTCGGTCACAGCGCGGGCGACGGATGCGGCTGGCAACACCGGCCCTGTATCCAACCCCCGCTCCTTCACCGTGGACTCGGTGGCGCCCGCGGCCCCGTCGGTGGTGACACCAGCTCGCGACGCCGTGGTGAATACCGCGACGCCCCTCATCTCCGGAAAGGCCGAGGCTGGCAGTACGGTGTCCGTGACCTTGGATGGGTCAGCGGCGAGGACGGCCATCGCCGATGGTTCAGGGAACTGGAACCTCACCCCGAGCACTCCACTTGCGCAGGGGACTCACGCCCTCTCGGCGTGGGCAACGGATGCGGCCGGCAATGTGAGCCCCTATTCCTCCCTCTCCTTCAGAGTGGATTCGCTGGCACCTGCCATCCCCGAGGTGCTGACACCAGCCAATGGCGCTGTGGTGAAGACCGCGACGCCTGTCATCTCTGGGACAGCCGAGGCTGGCAGTCGCGTGTCCATCTCCCTCGATGGGACAACGCTGGGGCCAGTGGTCACCGATGGCTCCAGGAACTGGAGCTTCACCCCAAGCACCGCGCTGGCGCAGGGAGCTCATTCCATCACGGCGCAAGCGACGGATGCCGTCGGCAATACCAGCCCCGCCTCCAGTCCTCTCTCCTTCACCGTGGACACAGTGGCGCCTGAGGCCCCGGTGGTGGTGACACCAGCCAGTGGTGCTGTGGTGACTACCGAGACGCCCGTCATCTCCGGAACCGCCGAAGCCGGCAGCACCGTCACGGTTTCCTTGGACGGAATGGAGGCGGGGTTGGTGGTGGCCGATGGCGCGGGAAACTGGAGCTTCACTCCGAACACCGCGCTTGAGCAGGGAGCTCACTCCGTCACGGCGCGGGCGACGGATGCGGCCAGTAATACCAGCTCCGCTTCCACCGCCCGCTCCTTCACCGTGGACACGGTGGCGCCCGAGGCCCCGGTAGTGCTGACGCCCACCAATGGCGCCACGGTGAATACGGCGACGCCCATCCTCTCTGGGACCGCCGAAGCCGGCAGCACGGTCATCCTCTCCCTCGATGGCAAGGTCGTCGGAAGCATCGTTGCGAACACCGATGGAACCTGGAGCTTCCAAGTCGAGGAAGCCCTTGCGTCGGGAAGCCACACGCTGACAGTCAGCGCGGTGGATGCCGTGGGCAACCAGGGCTCGGCCTCCGTCCCGACTGCCTTCACGATCACGCTCACCCAGCCCCCGGACCCGCCGCTTCCGGCCAAGGCAGGAGGCTGCACCGCAGCCCCCACTTCCGCCGCGAGCTGGGTGGCTGTTGTCCTCGCCATCGCCTGCCTGCGCCGCCGACGCGCTCTGACTCGCGGTCATCCCTGAGCGGTAGGGCGGACAATCACCTCGCTCACATCCACTTCGTCCGGCTGTTCGATGGCGAATGCGATCGCGCGAGCAATCGCATCCGGTGAGATCGCGAGCTTCTCCCGGGCCTCTTCGGCCTGGGCTCTCATCTCGGGATTCTTGAAATGATCCGGGAAGTTCGTCCGGATCATTCCAGGAGAGATGATCGTCACACGCAGCTTGTCACCTGCTTCCTGGCGCAAGCCCTCGGAGAGGGCGCGCACGGCGAACTTCGTTCCGGCGTAGACCGACTGGGTCGGGACGATGCGATGGGCCGAGGTCGAGGCGATGTTGACGAAGTGCCCGGAGCCTTGCTTGCGAAAGACAGGCAGCGCCGCCGCGATGCCGAACAGAACGCCTTTGAGGTTGGTGTCGACCATCTCCTCCCAGTCGTCGACGCGCAGCTCGTCCAGGGGAGAGACGGCCATGGAGCCCGCATTGTTGATGAGGACGTCAATCCTGCCGTACCGCTCACAGGCCAGGCGGATGAGGCCGGAGACGTCGTCGCGACGCCTCACGTCCGTCCGCGCGGAGACGGCTTCTCCTCCGGTGCGCGCGATGCGGGCCGCCAGCGCCTCGAGACGCTCCACTCCACGCGCACCGAGGACGACCTTCGCACCGCGCTCGGCGAGAAGGAGCGCCGTTGCCTCGCCGATACCGCTGCTCGCGCCTGTGATGGCAACCACCTTGCCCTGAATGCCTGACATGCCGTCTTCCTTTCCGCGCCCCTCCATGACGGGGCCAGTGGAGCCAAGGCATAGCCAGCGGCCGGACAGCGGGCTTGGGCACTCTTGGCGGCACGTGCACCGCAAGATCGCCCAAGCCACGGCGGAGGCGCGCGTTAGAATCCAGGAGTGAGCCCTCCCCTTCGCGCCGTCTCTGACGGCCCACTCTCCATCCGGACCTTCCTGCTCCCTGAGCTGCCGGGCGTGCAGGTGGTGCGCTACAGGACCGACACCCGGCTGTGGCACTCCGTGAAGGAATACTTCGCGGTGGTGATGACGTACTCAGGCCGCGCGGAGTGGTGGGGCCGTGGCAAGGTCCGGTCCACCACTCCCCGGACGATCGACCTCAAGCAGAAGGGAGAAGTCCACCGCGATCTGCGCCGTGATGGCCCCTCGCGATTCCAGGTGATCACCTTCGAGGAAGCGTTCATCACCGAGGCCCGTGAGGCATTGGGCTCCCCAGCCTCCTCCCACCTCCGGAGGCTCCAGCTCGATCGGGAGCAGGCGGCGGCGGCGCCCTTCGTCCGCCTCCATGCGCTGCTCGACGAGGACAGGGTGGAGCCTTCCCATCCACTGGAACTCCAGACAGCGTTGACCGAGGCGCTCTCCGCGCTGGCCATGTGCTTCGGTGACTCGGACGAGCCGAAGCAGGGCTCGCACAGGCCCGTTCGCCTGGCGCTCGAGGCACTGCACGACGCCCTGGAGCAGGGCATCACGCTGGAGGCCCTGGCCCGGCACGCGGGCATGGACAAGTTCCACCTGTGCCGCGTCTTCCGGGAAGAGGTGGGGATGCCGCCCTACGCGTACCTCACCCACCTGCGCATCTCCCGGGCCCGGCGGCTGCTGTCCCAGGGGCTGACACCCTCGGAGGTCGCGCTCCGGGTGGGGCTCTACGACCAGAGCCAGCTCAACCGCCATTTCAAGCGCATCGTCGGGCTCACTCCGGGCCAGTTCGCCCGCGCCGTGCAGTAGGGCCGAAATGCGAACGGGCACGCGGGGGTGGCCCGCGTGCCCGTGAATCAACCTACGGCTCTCAGGCTCAGGACGCCGGGAAGATGCTGTCGAACATCTTCGGGTCCAGCTGGCCGGAGGGGATGTCCACGCCGAGGATGCGATCCTCGCGGGTGCTCTTGCCGGCCGGGTAGTTGTTCAGCTGCGCGGACAGCGCGTTCTCGCGAGTGGTCTGCGACTGTGTCGACAGCTGGCGGAACAGCTCGTTCTGCTCGGCCACCTGCTTCTGGAACTGCATGCGCTCCTCGGGGGTGGCACCCTTGGTGTAGTTGCGCACGTCCTGGCTGTAGTTCGGGTTGGTCATCTTGTTGTGCGCGTTGCGCAGCGAGTCCTTCGCCTCCACTCCGTCGAAGCTGGCGCCCACTCGCAGACGGCCGCCCGCGCCCATCGCACCGCCCAGGTCCACCACGCCGCTGGCGACGCCGTTGTTGACGCCCGCGCCCGTGTTGAACACGTAGCCGGCACCCACCAGCTTGGCCGCCGTCACGTCACCGCGGAAGGGACCGAACTTGCCCGAGACACCGCCACCGGCCTGCACGCCAGCGATGTTGGCGCTGGACAGCTTGCCCATATAGGTGTGGTTCTTGCGGTCGGCCACCAGCGAGGCCTCGTTGGAGGAGAAGGCGCTGGCCTCGGAGAAGCCGTGGGCGCCCACGCCGAACTGGTTGTTGAACTTGTGGTCCACCGTGCCGTTGACGTTATAGAGCTGCGCCTTGCCCTCGAGCTTGCCGTGAGCGGCCAGCGCCTGCTCGCCGGGGTTCGTGTTGAGGCGCGCCTCGTACTCGCCGGACAGCTTGGCCCCGGGGCCCTCGGCGGAGGCCTTGTAATCGGTACGGCCGAAGCGGCTGTCGACGGTGTTCTCCACCTTCACATTGCCCGTCGAGTAGGACAGCTCGCCGGAGCCCGCGAGCGTGTGGCGCCCGTTCTCGTTCTCCTTCACCCACGAGCGGCCGGCCTTGGCCTCGTTGAGCGTCACGCCGTTGTGGCCCGGGTCGCCCGAGTTGCCCACGAAGGGCCGGTGGTAGGACTTGTGCTCCTTGGAAACCTCGGCCTTGGTGTCGGGGGCGCCGATGTACTGATCCGGCGCCTTGCCGCGGCGGTCGCCCATGTTGGGGCGGTAGCTGGCGGGAGCCGACACGTCCGAGCCGTTCAGCGAAGTCACGTGGCCGGTGCCACCCAGCCCGTGGGTCGCGTCCACGCGCGCCCCGTTGCCCGGGCCGCCAAACAGCTCGCCGCCCGGCTTCACATCCGGGAAGTTGTTGGAGGCCATCACCTGCGGCGGGGTGCTCAGGTGCGGCTTGGCCGGCGTCAGGCCCTCATTGCGGCGCTGCAGGCCGTGCCCCTCGGGAGCCGCGGGAGCCTTCTGGAAGCCATTGCGGGGGTTGCTGGTCAGACCGCGAGCCGTGCCCTCGGACGTCACCGCGGGGCGAGACGGGTTGTGGATGCCCCGCGTCAGCGACGGGTTGCGGGAGGTCAATCCAGGGGCGGCCTTGGGAGCGGAAGCAAAGGAAGACGGGCGGAGCGAACGGAAACCGATGCGGGCCATGACAGTATCTCCTTCGGGGTACCGCATCCGTGGGTGGAGCGGAGGGTGATGCCTTGTCCCTTAGCATCCGACATGCCACACCTCAGATCCCACCCTTGCCCGCATACGCCCACCTGATTCCAGGGGGTTACGTGTGGAGGGGGGAAGACTGGTGGCTGGGGACTGGTGGCCGCAATCACCAGGGCCCGGATCGCTGTCACCACCTGGGCGGGGCTGCGGATCAAACGACCTCATCCCCGACGCGCTGCGGCGTCGTTGCGCCGTGGGGTTCCGGCTGAGCCGTTGTGCCGCGGATGACCCGGGGGCAAAGCTGCTCCCATGGAGATGCACCAGGTTCGATACTTCCTCGCCGTGGCGGAGACGCACAGCTTCACCCGCGCCGCCGAGCGCTGCCGGGTGTCCCAACCCACGCTGACCGCCGCCATCAAGAAGCTGGAGAACGAGCTCGGGGGGCCGCTCCTGTTGCGCGAGCGGGGAGGCTCGAAGCTCACGCCCCTCGGGCGGATGATCCTGCCGCGCCTGCAGCGCATCGAGGAGGAGAGCCGGTGCATCTCCCTGGCGGCGGAGAACCACCGCCGGCTCAAGCAGGTCCCGCTGCGCGTGGGCGTGCTGAACACCATTGGCCCGGCTCGGCTCTCGGGACACCTGGCCGCATTTCGCGCCGAGGCGCCTGGCGTGGAGATTGAACTCCATGCCGGCTCTCGGGACGCCGTGCTCCAGCGGCTCGAGGAGGCAGAGATCGATCTCGCCATCACGAACGCCGCGCCTTCCGTCCCAGACTGGTGTGTCGTCTCCCCCCTCTATGAGGAGCGCTACGTCGTCCTCCTTCCCCCGGGGCACCGCCTCGAGGCGAAGGACACCGTCCGGCTGGCGGACCTCTCCAGCCAGCCCTACGTCGATCGGCTCTCGTGCGAGATGAGGGAACAGGTCTCGGCGCTCTGCGCGGTGCGCGAAGTCTCCCTCTACGCGAGCTATCGCACGGAGCGCGAGGACTGGGTGCAGAGCCTCGTCGCGGCCGGGGTGGGATTTGCCTTCCTTCCCGAGGACTCGCTCTTGCTGGGCATCCACTCCGCGCGCCCACTCGTCGAGCCCGAACTCCAGCGCACCGTCTCACTGGTCCGCTCGGGAGACAGGACGGCGCCCCCGGCGGCACGACTCTTCTGGCAGACCCTGCTCGCGCGAGCGGGCCGGCCTCGTGCGGCGAGAGCCTGAGCCCCCACCGCTTTGCCGCGAGCCGGTGCTGCCCGCCTCAAGGCTTGGACGCGAGCACGTCCACCTGCTCGATCCTGGGCGGGCTGGCGAGCAAGTCCGGACTCTTCGCCATCAGCGCAGCGGCCACCTGGCCACCGAGGTGCGCCTGACGCCCCTCCTCCCCTGAGAAGGTGTCGAAGATCCCGAATCGCGTGGGAGACAGGCGCAGCGCGTACCAGTGCGTGGTCGCCGGCTCTCCCCGAACGATGGGCAGGCCTCCCTCGAGGAACTGCTGCACCTCACCCTCCTTGCCAGGCCTGGCCTCCAGGATGACGGCGAGCGCCTTGTGCACCTGCGTGTCCGTCGTGCCGGGAGCCTTGGTGGCGAGCAAATCCACGGGCTCGATGTCGGGGGGCGTGGAGAAGAGCTCGGGAGCCTGCGCCATCAATGCCGCGGCCACCTGGCCCTTCAGGTGCGCCTGACGGCCCGCATCATCCGGAAAGGTGTCGAAGATGCCGAAGGAGGACGGACCGAAGCGCAGTGCGAACCACTGGGTGGTGGCCGGTTCGCCCTGGACGATGGGCAGGCCCCCTTCGAGGAACTTCTGCACATCGGCCTCCTTGCCTGGCTTCGCCTCGAGCCGGACCAGGAGCCCCACGCGCACATTCTCCGCGGCCTCACTGGAAGGCTTTCCCGAGCCGCTCGACGTGGAGGCACACCCCGAGCTGGCAAGCAGGGTGACCGAGGACAGCAGGACAAGGCTTCGCCGATTCAGGAAGAGGCTCATGGTGGGATCTCCAGACAGCGGGGTGTCATCACGGGGCGATGGCTCGCGGCACCGTGATGGTCCAGAGATATAGAGATCTCGCTGCGTTCGTTGTAGCCGCGCCCGGCGATGGATCGATAGCCAGCGTCTATGCCGGCCTCGTAAATGCCGGGGAATATCCTTCCGGTCCGCCGTACCTCCTTCGAGTTCCCCTCCAAGGAGAAGACATGAAGGTCCTGACTTGGGCATCCGCGCTGGCCCTGCTCGTTGCCACGGCGGCGAGCGGTGCCACCGTCACCACCGTAGCCACCGGCCTCGTCGGAGGCCACGGCAGCGCGTTCAACCCCGCCACCCAGGAGCTGTTCTTCACCGAGTACCTGTCGGACAAGCTGTCCCGCTTCGATGTGGCGACTGGCACCGTCACGACGATCCACACCGGCCTCGGAGAGCCGCTGGCCGTGGACATCCTCTATGTCTCCGGCACCTACTACCCCTACGTCGCCACCCGGGACGGCCGGGTTTTCAAGTGTGCTCCCCACTCATCGACCCATACCGAGGTGACCAACGGGCTCTCCACACCTCGACAGATGGTCATCGATTCCGCCAACGCCGTGGCATACATCTCCGATAGCGGCACCACGGGGATCTGGAAGGTGAACCTCTACGGCGGCCAGAAGACGCTCATCCCCACCGGCCTCACCAGCTTGATAGGGCTCGCCATGAGCGCGGACTTCCAGACCGCCTACCTCACCGACTCGAGCCGCCTGCTGAAGTTCGACCTCAAGACCCAGACACTCACCACGCTCGTCTCGCGCCTCAGGAGTCCGGCGGGCCTCGCCTGGGCCAATGACGCGAAGACCGCGCTCTACGTGGTCGAGGGCGACTCGACGACCAGCCGTGTCCGCCGCATCGATCTGGCCACCACGCCCGCGGGGAACACGCTGGTGGCCGACGTCCCGTCCCCTGCCTCGTCCGTGGTCCGCGCTCTCGATCCCGACATCCTGTACGAGGTGAGTGACGGCTCGGTGAACCAGATCCGCCTCTCGGGAGGGCTGCCGCTCGGCCCTGTCATCACCCGGGTGGGCCACATTCCCTCGACGACGATCGACGCGGCGACGGGCCTGGCGACAACGGATCCGGCGTACTACTTCTACGTGAAGAACGCCTCGTTCGGCGGCTCGCCGCACATCATGCTGAACTTCCCCGGCATCCGCGGCGTGGGCGGGGCCTACTACCGCGTCTTCGTCGACGGCAGCGCCACGCCCTCGAAAGCAATCTGGAACAACTACAAGTGGAACGGCTCCACCTTCGTCCTCACCCAGGTGGCCCCGGACGCCAATGGCTACTTCGCCGTGCCGACCGCTTCCGAGATCTGGGCGGTCCCGGACCTGGGCTTCATCTTGAACACCCAGCCGCTGCTCTCGAACGCGAAGCACACGGTCACCGTGAAGACGTACACCTCGGCGTACGCGCTCCTGGCGACCCAGAGACAGGTGAGCCTGCTCATCGACAACACCGGCCCGACGATGGAGATCAACCAGATCACCCACGATGGCCTGCCCCTGGATGAGTGCGGCCTGGTCACCAGCGGCTCGGCGAACCTGGGCTTCACCTTCGTCGCGTTCGATCCCCAAGGCCGGCTCTTCAACTACGCGCTCGTCGATCGCTGGGGCCACGGCAAGTCGGCGCTGATCACCTCGGACCAGTACCTCAACGTCCACGACTCGTCGACCACCTGGGCGGGCGTGAACCCCACCTCCGTGAACTACACGCTGAGCTGCACGAGTTGCTCGCACACGTTCACCCTGAGCGGGTACTCGAACACCACGGATGGCTTCGGGATGGTGCAGTTCTCGAGCGACAGCGAGTCCGTCGCCATCTACCTGCCCCTCGGCACCTGCTCGCTGTGAGCCAGCGGGCCGGCACCGCTCAGGGCCTGACTCTCAGGGAAGCGAGCCTGGGAGTCTTCCCCTACGCTGGCAACGAGTGCCTACTCGAAGAGGGCAGCGGTCTGCGGCTTCCCCTCGGCGAGCGCAACCTCACGCGGGGTTCCTCCCGGTGAGCTCGCGTTGCGGTCGGCGCCGGCATCCAGGAGCGCGCGGGCTGCCTCGACGTGCCCGAGTGCACAGGCGATGTGCAGCGCCGTGTGCCCGTGCTTCGTCCTCACCTCGAGCGGCAAGCCGCTGCTCAGCAGCCACGGCACGGCCTGCGCGTTGTTCACTTCGGCGGCGGCATGTAGCGCGGTGAATCCATCGGAGTTCGCTGCGGCAGCAAGCGCCGGGGCTGCTGCTCGCACCACCTCGAGCACCTCGAGCGGCGCCCGGTAGACCACCGCGATCATGAGCGAGGTGCCGCCTCGATCGTCGATGGATGTCGCCTTCGCCCCGAGCGAGAGCAGGCGTTCGAGCATCGCGCGATCTCCCCGCGCCACCGCCCAATGCAGTGCGGTGTACCCGTCGTGAGTGCCCTGAGCATCTACCGATTCACCCGCCTCCACCGCGCTCGATAGCGCCGCGAGGTCGCCTCGCTGCGCCGCGCGGATGAGCCGGCCGTCCGACCGAAGCGGGCGTGTCGCTGCGGGCGGAGCCCACGTGCGCGCGGCGCAGAAGATGACCTTCCCGAACCCGCTGAACGCCTGCAAGGGCATGTCCTGGAGGACCGAAGCACCCTGCTCGTCGACTGGGAACGGCAACTTCTCACCGAGCGCGTGGCAGCGAATGAGCCACTCGAATGTCTGCGACGGCTCCCCCAGCCGCAACATCGAGGACTCGACCAGGTGCAGCCGCTCGACTCGCAGCGACGCTCCCTCGTGTCTGGCCTCCGCGACCGCCTCGACTTCGCCTGTCCAGCTCCGCGCGGCGATGAGCTGGCCGTGCCTCCACGCAAGCACCCACTTCTGGTCCATCGACGGCGGCGCATACACGATGCCATCGGGCAGAATCGCAGCGGCCGGGAAGGTCAGCGCGCAGTCGATCGCTGGCGCTGCCATCGCCTTGCGGACATCGAGTTCGTCGCCCACCGACTGCATCCACGACACCGCACGCTGGGCGTTCGCCGGGTCTTGCGTCGTCGCCACATACTCCTGCGTCAGCATGAGGTTGAGCAACGGCACACCGAAGGGGTTGCCGGGATCGTCCGCGGCGAGCCACTTCGCGGGTTCGGGCATTCCGCTCTGCGGCACGGCTTTCTCGCGACTGAACCTGCGCTTCACCTTGTCCCACCAAGCCGGCATGGTGGCGGAGCATACCCAGCGAAAAGACCCGACGCACCCTCAGCCGCTCTCCTGGTCGCCTCGAGCCACCTGCTCATGAGCCTTCGCGAGTGACGCGTATCCCAACAATGCCGGCTCCCCATGCGGTACGCTTTGCGCCTCTCGCTGGGCTGCCCCCGTCATGCAAGTGCTCCCTCCGCTTCAGTCCATTCAGGCGCACAAGGGCGCTATCTGGTCCATCTGCGCATTTCCCTCGGGCCTTCTTGTGACCGCGGGCGGTGATGGGATGCTCAAATCGTGGAAGGTTGAGGCACGTACCGGCAGGTTCCTCTTGCTCGCCGAGGTCACCACTCCGCACTCAGAGGTATTGCTGGTCCGTCCAAGCCCCCGTGGCGTCCTGCTCTCCGCAGGCCACGAGGGAGGAATCGCTGTCTGGGAGATAGAGCCAGTCTCCGGCAAGCTGGAGCAGCGTCAGCAGCTCGAGCTCCCCGATGATCGCAACCACTACAATGATCGCATGCTCGAGACCCATTCGGGGTACCTCCTTGCATGGGCGAGCGGAACGGCGGGACGCCCTGCTCTCTCCCGATGGTCCGAAACGGAGCGAGGCTTCTTCTTCCTCCAGCAACTGCCCATCGAGCGTGCATCCACTTTCTTGGAGCTGCCGGACGGCTCGCTCCTGTCGGGCGACTCCACGGGTCAGATTTGCAGCTGGCGCCCAGACACGTCTTCCGAAGGCTGGGAAAAGACAGGAACCCTGCAGGCGCATGAGGGCCCGCTCTATGCTCTCGCCAACCTCCAGAACGGAGACCTGCTCTCAGCAGGCGGACATGAACCACAGCTCAAGGTCTGGAGAGCGCATCCCTTCGCAGAGAAGTGGGAGCTTGTTCAGGTTCTCAACGAGCATCACAGTCAGATCGTCGAGGTCATGAATGGTGGCCCCGAGGAGCTACTGTCGGCTGATCGGGGAGATCGGTCAGTGCTTGGATGGCGACGCCATCCAGAGGTGCTCGTGTGGATCATGGCGACGGACAAGTCAGTCCTTCTTCAGCGGCAAAACGGCCGTCTCCGCGGGTGCATCGATGGCGCTTTGCTCTTGGAAGACGATGGAGCATCCGCACTCAGCCTATGGCGCAAGTCCGAAGGAGCCTACAAGCGGACCCTGGTATTCAATGAGAACAGGCGCGGCAACTTGAGCGTCTTTGTCTCGCTACCTGAGGGAATGCTCATCACTGGTGGATGGGATGGACGCCTCATTTCCTGGAGGCTTGGGGCTGGAGCATTGACGCCATGATCTCACGTCGGGAACTCTTGGCGTGGGCCGGGCTGAGCACCACGAACCTGCTGGGCACGGGGTGTTATCCTGCCAAGACCCCGGGCATAGCACCTGCTCGATTCATGCACGGCCGCGACGAATCAGATGCGCCAGTTCCTGCTGCGTTCATTCTTTCCGTGGATTCCTCGGGCTTGATCCACGTGGCGACACGCCAAGGGCAAGGCCTCGGCGAGTTCAAATCCGACTCTGACAGTCAGTCTTTCAATCCAGCATCCCTCCTCTCTGACGTTCCTCCCCCATTACAGCCCATCGCCCGCCATCCCCTGCATCACGCTCAATCCCTGGATGATCCCTACGCTTTGGATCTGATTGTCACGCCCCACACTCATCCACGTCTCGGACTGCGCTCAGCGCCACAGGAGCGGCGACTCGAGTTGGCTTCGGATGCAAAATTCAAAATCCCCGGCTACTTCATCCGTCTCAGCTTTGAAAAGCACTACGTTGGGGGATGCGTCAAACGCGACTCGTGGCACGCGGGTGTGCTTCTTCGCGATCTGGTGAGCAATACCTTGCTTTTCGATCTTCATGTCGCGTTTTGGTGGGAGCAGTGGCGCCCGTGCTTCGCCATCTACGAAAGCGCGAACGGCTTCTGCAGGAATGCCTGCGATCAGCTGAGTTGGAAGGCCTTGATTGTCGTCATCTACGCAGCGCTCGCCGTGACACTGGTGGCCTGGGTCGCGGAGGCCATCGCGGCTGCGGTTGCGGCCGCTCTCCTCGGAATGGCATCTATTCTGAGCCCGTTCTGATCATCGCTCCCGTGAGCATCGACACGTGCCCTCGATAGGATCAAGCTGGGTCCCCGGCCAGAGAGAAACGCTGGGTGGAACCAGCGGGTGCACGACCTCTTACCAAGTCCAATGCTTCGGAAACTCCCGATCCAGCCAGGCTCTGACTGCTCCAGCGAATGCTCACCCCTCGTCCCACAGCTCCGAGCGTTGGAGAGCGCGATAGAAGTCACGTGGGTCCATGAGTGGAGGCAGCGTGGAGACACCGCCGTCCCCAAGCTCCACGACGACCCATTCGCCGGACTCGAGCATCGCGACATCAGCGGTGAAGAACGGTGAGTCCACTCGCCGGGCCAGGGAGGCGAAGCGCGAGAGGTCTGGCTTCAGCACCTCCACATCATCGTAGACCTCGGAGGCGATGAGACGCCCGCTGGCGAAGAACAGGCGGAACTCGTAGTGGAGCGGGCGCTCTTCGGACTGAGCGACGCGCCGAAGGGGCACGTAGGGGCGAATGACGAGCCCCCGCTCGAAGCGCTCGCCACGAGCCTCGATGAGGTTCTCGCAGGTCTCGAAGAACCGCTCCCGGGACGCACCCTGTGGCACGAAGCAGCAGGTGTGCCACCGCTCCTTCACCGACTTCACGTGGTCCTTGAGCAACCACGGTCCCTGCCCCAGCTCTCGCGCCGCCTCCCAGGCCTCGTCGAGGTCCGTCCCGAACGTCCAGCGCGCGGGCATGGTGAGATCCTCGATCTCGGGATGGTAGTTGGGCAGGTAGTGGACCGCCGCGTACTCGTCCGGAGAAACGAGGAGCGAGTGGCCCCGCTCCAACAATGCCTCGTGCAGTGCGGCGTACTCGTCCTCTGTGAGCATCCACCCGCGGTACAGGAGCTGACGGCCTCGGCGGGGAAGCTGCTCGAGCGCCCGCTCGAACTCTCCATCGACGACGTCCTCGAGGACGATGGCGTGCTGAGAAATGCCCAGCTCTTCGGAGGCTTCGGCCTCGAGATCCATCCTGTCCTCGGCGTCCTGGGGCGTCCTGGGGCGGCAAAAGAGAATCTCCGTTTGAGGCATCCGCGCGACCTCCACGAGAAAGGGGGGGCGCAGATATGGAGGATTGCGCCGTACCTCCGCAAGTCATCGACCATCCGTCGGCGAGAGGATTGCGCTCCTGGCCGGAATCATGAGACGAAGGGGCAACCTCGGCCGCAGCGAGCACGTACGGCTCCGTGATGCCATGAAAACGATCCCCGTCAGTGAAGTCGAACTCGCCGAGAGGCCACTCCCGGTCATCGACCGCGAGAAGGCGCTCAAGTCCCTCCTCCATGCTCCCGTGGAGCAGCTCTCGCCCGGCCGCGAACTGGTGCTCTGCCGCGACGTGCACCCGCTCGCCGACGCGGCCTACAGAGCCTTCTACGACCACCGTCCGTTGGTGCTCTCTCCTGACGCCGTCTGGTTCTGCCTCGTTCAGGGCCTTGCTCACCACATCTCGCTGAACGCCGAATCCCTGCGTGAGCGCTTCGTGCGCCATCAGGGCAAGGAGAAGCTCCTCGTCACCCGCGGCGACTTCGTGCTGGGCCAGCAGAATCCCTGGCCCGAGGTGTTCGCTGCATTCTCCGACCAGATCGCCGTCCGCTTGGGAAAGCTGCGCGATCTCGTGGTGGCCGACTTCTCCACCACCGGTCCCACCGAGCGGGCCTCCTTCGAGGTCGCCTTGATGGACGCATTCCAGCCGTACTTCGAGTACGAGATGTCCATCGGGTGCGGCATTCCGAGCATCACCCTCACGGGCACACCCGACGACTGGCGCTCGGTGCGCAGGAGAGCATCGATGCTCTCGGAGCTGGGCCTGGAGTGGTGGACCCCTTCGCTGTTGCCTGTGCTCGACCAGATCGTGCGCAGTGTCGAAGGCGAGCCCGAGCGCGCCTTCTGGCAGTCCTTCTTCCGCCACGAGAGCAGTTCCGGAGGCAATGAGCTCACCGGCTGGATTCAGCTCCTGTTTCCTTATCTCATCCAAATCGTCCGCGATGAGGAGCCAGACGACGCCTACGCGGAAATCCGCACGCTCAGCAACGAAGAGGAAAAGCGCTTCAGAGCTGAAGCCTCTCGCAAAGCCACCCGGAGGCCTGTCAGGAATTCCTACCTCGCCGACTGGCAGGCAGGCCTCAAGGCTGCTGAGGAACGCGACTGGCTCACCTGGAACAACAGCCAGGGTCCATCGATTTACCAATTGCCCAGCGGCACGGCGAGCGCCCCTGTGCTGCTCACAGACCTCCGCGATGGATCGAAGCACCCCCTGCGCTTCGTCGCCGGTCTCGTCGGGGTGAGCCAGGATACCGCAGGGGCACTGGCTCCCGAGTTCGGTTGGGCGATCGTCCACGAACCGAAGGAGTGATGATGAGGTAAGACTCGGCCCTCCCCATTCCCCCAGAGGTTTCTCAGATGACCGCCTCTTCGCCCCACCCCGCGCAGCTCCTCGTGGATCTCGGCTTCGGCTTCATCCTCTCGGGCGCGCTTGCCGCGGCGACCGAACTCGGCGTCGCCGATCGCCTGGTGCAGGGACCGAAGAGCCCTGCCCTCCTCGCGGAGGAACTCGGGGCCGATGCCGATGCGCTCTTCCGTGTGCTTCGCCTGCTCGCCAGTGCGGGAGTCTTCACCGAGGACTCCGAAGGACGCTTCAGCCTCACGCCCTCCTCGGAATTGCTGCGCTCCCAGGTACCAGGCTCCCTGCGCGATGCCGTGTTGATGCTCACCCAGAAAATCTTCTGGGCCCCGACGGGCGAGCTCGCGGAGACGGTCCGGACAGGAAGGACTCCGTTCGACCGCATCTTCGGCAAGCCGTTCTTCGACTACCTCGCCAGCAACGCCTCGGCCGGCGCCACCTTCCATCGCGGCATGTCCAGCCTCTCCGAACTGGAGAACGGCCCCATCGCGCGCAGCTACGACTTCACCCCATTCCAGACGCTCGTGGACGTGGGAGGAGGGCATGGCGGGTTCCTCATCCAGGCACTCCAGTCCACCCCGAAGCTCCGCGGAGTGCTCTTCGATCATGCACACGTGCTCGCGGAATCACGAATCACAAGCGCAGGACTCTCGGCTCGCTGCGAACACGTGACAGGGGACTTCTTCCAATCCGTGCCCGTGGGCGCAGATGCGTATGTCTTGAAACGCATCCTCCACGACTGGAGTGATGAGGTCTGCGTCAACATCCTGCGCAACTGCCGGAACGCCATGGCTGAGACGGGCCGCGTCCTCATCGTGGACACGGTCATCCCTCCAGGCGATGCACCTCATGGAGGCAAGGTGCTCGACGTGATGATGCTGGCTTCGCTGCCGGGACGTGAGCGCACCGAAGCGGAGTTCCACAAGCTCCTGGCCCAGGCAGGGCTGAGGCTCTCCCGAGTCATCCCCACCCCGACCGCCATGAGCATCACCGAAGCCGTCGCGGCGTGAGCCACTCTCTCCCTCTCAGGGGGCCGACGCCTCTTCCGAGAGGTAGAGCGCCCGGAAGCCACTGTCGTCCTCGCCAATGGCCCCTACCTCTCGGCCATCCGGTTCCAGCAGCCAGTACCAGTCATAGGAGCCTCCCCCCAGGAAGTACTTGTGAACCTGGACGATCAGGCGGCCCCGATGATCGCCCCGAGGAACGACCTCCAGTGTGTTGCCCGCGGCGATGAACTGGACCTTGCCGGTGGCGACGTCCACCTTGTGCACCGCGTTCGAGGTGGTCCAGGCAGCACTCAGGAAGAAGACCGTCTTCCCATCGGGCGCGAACTGCGGCGCCTGAAGCGCTCCCAGGAACTTCTTCGGATCGTCGCTCGCGGCTGACTGCACGAGCCGCCGTGGCTTGCCGCCTGCCGTGTCCATCCACCAGATCTCATTGGCATCGACCTCGCCCGAGGCGGACTCCAGCTTGCGGCCCGCGCCCTTGCGAACAAAGACGAGCGACTTGCCATCCGGAGACAGCGCCGGCTGCGAGTCCTGTCCCAAGGAGGTGAGCTGACGCTTCGCCCCGTTGGATTCCACCCACACGAGGTTGCCCTTCTCCTCGGTGACCGTGGGGCTGCGGGCCTGAGCGGACAACGCGAACAGGAAGACCAGGAGCAATGCAGTACAGGATGTTTTCATGCCGTCTCCTTCTATCTGTCTCCCTGCTCTCACCCGCTCCCTTCAACCCCGGGGATCAGGCCAGGCCGAACTGGTCGTCGTTGAACTGATCCACCTTCGACTTGCCCTTGTTCCAATCCACTTTGGCGAGCAGGTAGGCGTAGGTGGTGCCAGGAGAGAGCGTCACGGAGGTGGTTCCCGAAGTGGTCCCTCCTCCGCTGGCGGAGACCTGGAGCTTACCCCCGGTCTTGTTGAAGGTGAGATGCCCGGAGGTGGTGAAGGTATGCGCCATGGTGGCCTCCATGGCGACGAAGATCTGATGGGCCACGCGAGCGTCATTGCCATAGCGCTTCAGGTTGGCGAGCACATCCGGCAGGGCGTTGACAGCGGTGGCCAGATCACCCAGACGCATCTCGAACTTCACGAGCTTGAGCTTGCCTGTTTTCAAGTCGTTGAATGCGACATCGCCCGTGCCGGAGTAACCGCCCGCGACCGTGAGCCCCAGCTTGACATCCCCAGCGCTCGACTTGCTGAAGTCAATGTCCGCGGTCGTGACGGAGTTGACCACGAGCTTCGCAGCGGGGAGGTCGCTCTGGACCTGGAGGTAGTTCTGCCCGAACAGAGGCGTCTTCTTCTCTCCGTAGGCGCCGATGTAGACGGACTCGGAGCCTCCCCGAAAGTACTGTATGCCGTTGAAGGTGAGATGATTATTATGAACAACAACGGTGTAACCCATGGGCTGACCTCCCGCTGCGAATCCCCCCCGTCGCTCCATGCGAGTGAGGATTCATCGGTATACAGAGCGGGACTGACACTCCATGTATGTGCTTGAAAACAGGAGGTACTGGAGTGCGTTAGGGTAGAACAGGCTCCCCAAGGGAGGTCTGATGAAGGCTCTGATATGGCTGGCGGTGTTGATCGGCGCAGTGGTGGCGACCGTGCCCTGGATCAGCGCCACGATGGATGAGGCGGGTCTTCGCGAAGACGTGGTCGCCGCGCCCAACCTCTCCCGGCACGGCACTTCGCTCAAGGCCGGAACGATCGCCGGCTACCTGATGCAGGTGGCCAGGCAGCGAGGGATCAATCTCCAGCCGGAGAACCTGCGCATCGAGGTAAGCGCGGCGGAGGCCGGCGCCCTGGGCGGAATCCAGGTCGGTGGCCAACAGGTCGCCCAAGTCCAGAAGGTCCTCATCCACGTCGACTACCGGCATCCCCTCTACCTGGGCCTGTCCAAGCACATGGAGTTCACCCTCCACACCAGCGGAATCGGCAATGGAGGCGCCTCGACCTTCCCTGGGCCCGAGCAGGAGGAGGAAGTACAGCCACCCTCCGAGGCACCCACCCCGGAGGAGGTCCCTTCCCCAGAGTGAGCCGCAGCGGGAGTTCCACTCCAGGGGAGAGGAGGCGGCATTCGAACCCGCATCAAGGCGGAAGCAAAACCCCAAGCAGGTCGCGCTGTTACCGGCTAACCGCATCGCCACCATCAGCGCAGGCAGTGCCCCACCCTGCGCATCGAGGAACATCGCCCCCACGCCCTCAAGCGCTGGGCCTAGCGTCTCCGGCGCGTTGAGATCGCCGGCCGTCACCTCCACGCCCGCAGGCACGCTCAGCCTCGCGGGCTCGCGGGAGAGAGCGCGCACCTGCGCACCCAGGGCATGAAGGCCCTCCCCCACTTCACGACCTACGTTCCTGTCGCTCCCGTCACCAAGATCTTCTTCGTCGGCATCACGGCCTCCTCGCTGTTCACCAAGGGAACCATGCGGCCGGACCATCATTTGAGCGAATCATGGTTCATCATGGCTATCATCACGCCTATGAATCTCTCGGCCATCGATTTGAACCTCTTCGTGGTGCTGCACGCGGTGCTCGCCGAGCGCAGCGCCACCCGAGCCGCGGCCCGGCTGCACGTCACCCAGTCCGCAGTGTCCAACGCGCTGGCGCGGCCACGGCGAGTGCTGGGCGATCCCTTGGTGGTGCGCACCCGGCGCGGGCTCTCCCCCACGCCACGCGCGCTGGCCTTGCAGCCGCAGCTCGAGGCCGCGCTGGGGCTCTTGGAGGGCGTGACCCGCGAGGGCGCACGGTTTGATCTCCACACCGCGCGCCGCGAGTGGGTCATCCTCTCCCTCACGGGGTCGTCGCGGCCAGCCGACGCCCCAGCTCCGCCAGCTCGTCCGAGGCCAGATCCGAGACCAGGGCGTAGCCCAGACCGGAGCGCCTCCACATCAATACGTTGAACCCTCGGATCGTCACCACCTGGCTCTGCCCGAGGCCCGAAGCCGCCTCCGCCTGCCGAGGCCAGGACAGCCCCGAGTCCTGGAACACGAACAGGCTGATCTTGTGGAGCCGACGCTTGAAGACAAAGACCGCCGCCTTGCGGTCAATGAAGTAGCCCACTGCTCCACCCTCGAGCGGGAACTCCTCGTCCCCCATGAACCCAAGCACGGGGGCGAAGTCCAGGCGGCCCTCGAACCACGGCTTCACCTGGTGCATGCCCCCACTGGCGATCTCGACCGGGTGCTCGCTGAAGAGCAACCGCAGGTGGTCATTGACGGCCTCACGCTGGAGCTCATCGCCCGGCGAAGAGCCCGGCCCGCTCCCGCGCCAGCTCGTGAGCCCAAACATCAGCAGCATGCCCGCAGCGAGCCCGGCGAGGGCCGCCAGACCGAGGGGGCCTCGCCTGCGCGCAGGGCGCCGCCGGGGCTCGTCTCGCGCCGGGGAGCGCTCTGCCTCACCGGCGGCCAGGGCGCCCAGCCGCTCCCTCAGCGCAGAGGGCATCGGGTGTTTGGGCAAGCGGGAGGTGAGCAGCTCCGAGAGGGCCTGCTCCTCCGCCGAGGCCTGGCGACAGGCCGCGCACTCGGCCAGATGGGCCTCGAGCTGTGCCCGCTGGGCGGGCTCGAGCCTGCCGCGGTGAAGATCCATGAGGGACTCGCGCGCCTGGGTGCATTCCATGGGCTACCTCTCGTAGTCTCGTAGTTGCTCGCGCAAGGCCGCCCGCGCTCGGGAGAGCCTCGACTTCACCGTCCCTACGGCGCACGTCATGATCTCGGCGATCTCCGTCTCGGTGAAGCCCTCCAGATCCAGCAGGATGACCGAGCGAGCCTCCTCTCCGAGCGCCATCAGGGCCGCCTCGATCTCGCTCCCCACGATGTGGCGCAGGGGCTCAAGTCCCGGGTCACCCCGGAGCGGCGCCGGCTGAGGGGGCTCCGCGGGGAGTCCCTCTGGCAGCTCAGCGCCTCGCGCCTCATGGCGCTGCCTCCTCCAGAGATCAATGAACGCGTGCCGCAGGATGGTGAACATCCACGCCTTGAACTGAGTGCCAGGAGTGAAGCGCCCGGAGCCGGCGAGCGCGCGGGCAAAGCCCTCCTGGACGAGATCGGAGGCGTCGGCGTCGTTGCCCGTGAGGTAGCGAGCGAACTGGTACAGCGCGTCGGCGTGCGCCAACGCCTGCTCGGCGACCCTCTTGCGCCCGGTTCCGTCCGAAGCGTGCATCACGGCTGCATACCATTGAGTGCCTTCCTCGGCTCAACGGCGAGCCCTGGCGAATCGTTCCACTCCCATCACGAGAAAAAGAATGGAACGGTCCGGAGGGGTGCCACGTTAGGGCGGCGGAGGTCACACACACATGATGAACACCGTCCACCGCATCAAGAACTGGTTGTTTCGTCCCCCCCTCGGGGGTCACCGCGCCATCCTCCTCATCCGGCTCATGGTGGGAGGCGTCTTCCTCTCCGAGGGCATCCTCAAGTTCGTCTACACCAACCAAGGCGTAGGGCGCTTCACCAAGCTGGGCTTCCCCTTCCCCGAGGCCACGGCCACCTTCGTTGGAGGCTTCGAGATCATCGGCGGCGCGCTCCTGATCCTCGGGCTCTTGACACGGCCAGTGGCGCTGGCGTTCATCGCGGAGATGCTGGTGGCCATCCTCACCACGAAGGTGTCTCTGTACCTGGGGAACTCGCCCTTGCCCCTACCGCCCTCCCCTCCTCAGACGGGCTTCTGGGCGGTCATGCACGAGACACGCTCGGACTACGCGCAGTTGATGACCTCGATGTTCCTGACGATGGCAGGGCCGGGGCTCTGGTCCTTGGACGCCTGGCTCCGCTCCGCGCGCCGGGGCGTGCGCAGAGCCTCCGCAGCGCGCGCGCGCGGCGAGCCAGAACCTCGCCTCCCCAGTGGCCCCAGCGTCACAGGCCAGGCCTGAAGCTCCATCCCGTCAGGCATGTGGAGCCGTGTGTGGGGAGAGTGAGCGCGCCGCCTGAGGCGGGGAGGGTGTAGGAGCCGACGAAGGGGCGCAAGGCTGGACTGGATGGGGCTGGGTTGCAGCGTCACAGCTTTGCGCAGGAGATGTTCACGAGCCCTGGCTGTGGAGGCAGGCTACGGGCAGATGTCGTAGTCGCTCAGCATGTTGAGATGGCCCTCGGCATTGCCAGACAGGGACCGAGCATAGATACCGCCATCCCAGCTCCCATCGCTGAAGTCGAGGTGGGCATAGGGAGCAAGCACCGTTCCCCAGAACCCATAGCCGTGCGCGTGAATAGCCGTGGCATCCACGAAGTTATAGAGAATCCCGTGCTGGTCGATGCCTCCACCGAATGAGTGGCCAAAGCCGGTGAACAGGGCCTCGCTGCCGTGGATGTTGAGCACCACGAGAGAGCCCGCCGGAGCATTGATGGACAGCAGCTTGGCGCCGGAGAAGCGACTGGCGGCCACGTCGAAGACGTTCGCCTTGGAGGACGTGCCGCTCAGCATGATGCCGCCCCAGGGCTCGAACACGGTCGTCCCATTGGCCGTCAGCCCGTCCAGTCGAGCGGACAGGGCTCGCAGCGCGGCACCTCGGGCCGGAAAGTCGATGGGCATTCCTTGGGAGGCAGCGCCACGGGGGAAGATCACGGACGGGTCAGCGCTATAGCTGCCGCCGTGCCATGCATCGCCAAAGACAGCCCCTCGAGAGAGCTTCAGGTCACCGCCAGCCACCAGGACCCGAGCAGCGTCATCCACGGAAAGCCCCGAGCCCACCGCGAAGTCAGTCAGGGTGATGTTGCCGCCAGCGGCCACCTTGCCTGCCACGTCATGTCCGCCAGTGTAGTCACCGAGCAGGAAGAGGTTGTAATCGCTCAGACGGACTTCGAGGCAGGAGGGAGCGGAGGAGCAGGTGACGGTCGCCGCACAGGACGAGGAGAGTCCCGCGCGATCCGTGCACGTCAGCGTCACCTGGTGCGGCCCCTCTCCGTAGGAGCCTCCTGGAGTCTGAACACACGAGAGCGTGTCCCCTGTGTCAGGCTCGTACGAGCCATCATTGACGGGCGTCCCCTCGGCACTGCACAGCGCCAGCGGCAGCGTCACGTCCTTGCAGCGAGCCACCGGCGGCCGGTTGGCGCAGGAGGAATCCGCGCAGCTGGGACCATCCACGGGATCGTCCCAGACGGTCTGCTGATATCCGATGGACGGCTCAGGCATCCCCGCGCTGAAGGCGAAGACCTTGATGTCATTCACGCAGGCCTGAAGCGGGAAGGAGAAGGAGAAGGAGGGGTCGATTCCGCACTGGGTGCAGAGCGTGACTTCTTCGCCATCGTTCAGGGTGTACCAGACCCGATCCACTCCAGCCCCTGTGCTTTTCACGGTGCCCGTGACGCTCGCGGCGGCGGAGGGCGCGCATCCGGCGATGGGGTTGATCGACACCGTGAGCGGGGGGACGACCTTGAGCCGCTGACCGCACCCCAGGGTCAACGAGATGGGCGCAAAGCTTGCGGTGTTCTCCTGGCCCGAGTCGTTCACCATGGTCGCGCTCGGGGACAGCGTGAACGTCCCCTGCGGCAGGCTCATTCGCGTGGTGCCGCTGGGCTGCGCATAGGAGGGCTGGGAAGGATAGCCCAGGACGGCGGGCATCCCCTGGAACTCACCGGCCGCCTTGTAGCTGGCCGAGTGACCCAGCCAGTCCGTGCCCGTGAAGTTACCCTGCACCGTCGTGCGCGGGTTGTAGAAGCGCCCGAGCGACGTCCAGTATTTGATCTCGAGCTCGTTGAAGCAATATTGATGATCCACCCGGTAGCGCTCCAAGGGCCCCAGGAGCTTGATGTTCTGAGCCTGGCTCAGCTGCAGGGTTCCACTCACGAAGCGAGCCGGGTCATACATCCCCGGGCGCGTCTTGAAGGCACTGGCGACCAGGGGCTCGGACCACAGCCGCAGTTGAAGAAAGTCCTGGATCCAGCCCCGGGGAACGTCATAGGGACTAGCGAGCACCAGCTCATAGTCCGTCGAGAGCTCTCCGAGCTCCGGAGCGTATCTCTTCAGGAGCCCGACAGCGCTCTTCCCGTAGTCACGCTCCGACGCGGCGCTGATGCAGGTCCCATTGGCAATGGCGAGATCGGGAGCTCCGTCGGCATTCGCGTCCTGATCAGAGGCGAAGAGCAGGGACGCCAGAGAGCTCTGTGCGCCGGGATGGAGGGCGACATACGGATCAGCGAGGCGGACCTTGCCGTGGAAGTAGGACGGCCGCATGACAAAGGGATGCCGGACCCCTCCATTGATCTCCTGGGTGACGACCGTGGTCTGATCAGACACAATCACGGCCTTACCCCAGAGATAGGGAGATGTCAGATCGGTGAGCTCCCGACCCGAGCGAAGGTTGGCCGCGATGTTCAAGCTGTATTCGAATTGATATCCTCCTGTTCTGCTCGCAGGGAGGTTCGAGACCTTCCACCATGTGCTCGGGCTGTTCTCTGGAGAAGAAGGAGCGCGGGTCAGGCTGGACCAGGTTCTCCCCTCAGGCCCACCGAAGGCCCAGACCCTTCCAGACAAGGAGGCCGGCTCTCCCAGGATCTCCCAAGGACCCGCGACAGCGCCATACCCCGAGGGGGGCGGCGGCTGCGGGGTGGGCAGACACACCGAGACGATCTCATCGCAGCCCGCGCTCACCGAGACTTGCTGGGAGCCCGAGACCGTGCCCGAGCTCGTCGCGACGCCATAGTTGACGGTGACAGTCTCGTGGAAGCCTGCGGGGACGTAGCCGATATAGCGGTCCTGGCTGGTGTAGACGTCGAAGGCGCCACTTGTGGACAAGCCCGTCAGCCTCGCCGGAGTGGTGCAGGTCGCATCCGTTCCGGCCTGGAACTGAACGACACCAATGCATCTCTCCATCGTGACTTCGGTAGGCTGGGGTTGGAGCTCCGGCCGCTTGACCACCGCGTCCCGGTAGATCGGAAACAGGTTGCTCTGGAAGCTCGTGCTCCCTCGATAGGCCTTGATGTCGTAGGCCACTCCGTCATCCCCTCCCGCCCCTGCCTCCACGAGCATCTCGAAGGAGAACTCGCCGGGGCTGGTGAAGGTGACGTCGGAGCTGGACGCGACATAGCCTGTCGGGCGAGTGCTCTGAAGGGAGACAGAACCGGAGTGCCACGGATCCCCCGCCAGGAGGGTGGCAATCAGGGGGTTCTGATTGGTCAACCGGACCGTCCCCCGGATGAGGTTCGTGCTCAGCTGGACACCCCCTCCGTCGAGCGCCATGAAGGAAGGAGTGTGTCCCTCATCCACGAGACGGGACCCGGCTGCCGTCTGCCTTTCCGTCACCGGCTCTTCGCGCGTGCCTTCACAGGCGAGAGAGCAGACAGCAACAGCGAGCAGGCTCCACGAGAGGCAGGCACGTTTCATGATCTTCCCTGGAAGAAGTCACTGGCAGAGGTCCAGGGAAGAGCAGAGTACGGAAGGAGAGGATAGGCAAAATATCCTCCTCCAGAGGCAGGCTTCAGGGTGTTGGCGGACGTGAAGGGAGCAGGAGGGGTGAGAGCGATTGCGGAGCACTTGGGCGTGTCACTCAGGCCGGGGGGCACCGTGTTTGCCCCGGGGGCGCTCTGCCCCGGCTCCACCTCGGCAAACCCCATCAGTTCATGGGGGCCGCTGCCGAGAATCAGGCACATGCGCAACAGCGTTCATGCGTAAGAAGTTCTCGGGTGCGCGAGCACGGAAGGAAGCCCCCACACGGGCGACCCTCCTCAAGCGCAAGGGCCCCGGTGGGGTGAAGTTGCTCTCACGCAAGTCCATCAACAGCGTCCTGACCGTGCTGCACAAGTTGCTGTCACTGGCCCAGGAACAGGGCGTGCTCCAACACGTCCCGCGCGTCAAACTGTTCAAGAGGACAAGCCCGCCTTTGACTTCCTCTCCTTCGAGGAAGCCGAGCGCCTGATCAACGCCGCTGAGCCTGAGTGGCGGACGTTGATCCTCGTGGCGCTCAGGACGGGGCTGCGGCTTGGGGAGCTGATCGGACTCCGTGGAGGCACTCAAGGGACACCGCCACCTGTGCGGCGTTTACGTGTTCTGCCTGCCGGACGGTCGCCCGCTCACCGCTGGGATGACCAAGTTCCCGCTCCTGCGGGCGCTGCGTAGGGCTGGAGTCAGCCGCCCGGAGGATTTCATCGTCTGGCACGACCTACGGCACACCTAGCGATGCGGGGCGTTGCTCTCAAGGTCATAAAAACCCAGCAACCCGTTAAGATTGCTGGGCTTCTCGGGATGGAGGCGGCGGGAATCGAGCCCGCCGCCCTGTGCCATCTCCTGGCCCGCGCAGCTCAGTGACGGAGTCCTGCTACGGCCCTCGGAGCACGGTCAGCCCCTGCTCGGTGAGCACAAGCAACATGCTCGGTGTCACGGTGGGCTCGTAGACGAGTTGCAGGACGCGCTGCCCGGGCACCTGCGTCACCTGGCTCAGCGTCCGACCGTCCGACTCCAGCCGCCACAGACCCGCGCCATTCGTGCCGATGTAGAGCGCACCATCGTCCGTCGCCTTGAGCGCGAGGATCCGATCCGTCGGCAGTCCCGCCAGCTTCGACCAACTACCTGAGGAGCGGGACTTCGGCGTCATCCCCCACACGCCGAACTCCGCGCTCCCCAGGTAGTAGCGGCCCGTCGTGCTCTGCTCGAACGCACGCCAGTAGTCATCCGACGCCTGACTGTTGAGCACCTCGTTGAAGCTCTTGAACCGCCAGGGCGTCGGGCCCGTCCACGTGTACTCCCGGTCCCACTCCGCGAGGTTCCCACTCGGGATGAGCACTCCGAGCATCTGCTCGTTCGCCACGAGCACATCTCCGTTCGGCGCGATGCCCAGCCCATACATCGGTGGGCACTGGAGCGACTCGTCCCTCGTCCCGTCCGGATTCTCGGTGATGAGGTACCACCCCGGGTGACGGTGGCTGTTGTACGTGAGCCCCTGGATGCGCGTCACACCGTGGTTCGTCGTGACGTAGAGGTCCCCGCGATTCGCGCCGCGCGTCACCCGCGCGCAGTTGAGGATGCTGCGATCCTCCTCGTAGTGGAAGTCGTTCGTGTTGTGGATGCCTATCTGCTTGCCCGCGTTCGATGCGCCCGTGGTGCGCCAGATGTGCTCCTCGAGCGTGACGGTGCCATCCGGTTGGAGGCGGACCGCGTCGAGATCTCCCTTCTGATACTCGGCGTAGCGCTCGGGCGAGTAGTTCGCCTCGCCGGGACCAGGGATGTACGTGCGCTGCGTAATCCCCTCCGCCCGCTGCATCTCCGCGGCGCGATACCCCACGTACGCACGCCCGGCTTCACCGCCGCAGATGACCGTCGAGCCGATGGCCAGCGAATCCCTCCCGAACGGTTGGCGCGCCTGACCCACGCCCGTGGTCCACGTCGGAGCCGTATCCCCCGGACGCAGCACGCCGATGCGGTTGCCATCGAGCAACCACATGTTCAGCCCTTCATCGAGCCCCACGCTCTGCGGTGTGCCGACCCCGAAGGACTGCGTGTAGTTGATCATCGCTTCCACGGGCCATGGCCCCGGATCCGGCGGCATGCCCGCGTCCGGTGTCCCCGCGTCCGGCGTGCCAGCATCGGGAGTCCCTACTCCCCCGTCCGATGGGGAGCCAGGTGAAGTACCCGCATCCTCTGGGGGAACAGGAGGGGTCTCCGAGGGAACTTCGTTTCCATCCGTGGGACCTGTTCCCTCATTCACCGGCGGGTCGACTGTCCTGCTCCGGTCATCACAACCCACCGCCAGCCATGAAATGATCGCGAGTCCTGCCCCCGCCACGCCTCTGCGAATGCCCATTCCGTTTCTCCCTCACGGGGGCTCCTTCGCAAAACCCGGGCCGATGGCCTCGCACCATTCGCCGGGACTACGCCGCCTTGCCGCCCTCGGCCATCTTCTGGAGCATCTGCAACGTGGCACGGGCCCGCTTCGTGGTGTCTCGGGTAGCCTGGGGATCCAGCTTCAGGGCCTGCTGGATGTCCTGGAGCGCCTCAGCCAGCTGCCGCTCCCGCAGGTACAGCTCGCTGCGTCCCACCAGCGCATCCACGTTGGCGATGTTGAGCTCGAGCGAGCGCGTATAGGAAGCCTTCGCCTCCTCGAAACGCTCCAGCCGCGCGTAGGTTGCCGCCAGGTGACAGTGGAAGACGCTGTCGTAGGGCGAAGCAGCCACCAGCCCCTCGAACACGTCTCGCGCGCCTTGGAGCTGGCCCGACTTGAACATCTCGTGGCCCATCCCCGCCAGCTTGTACAGCCGCTCGGTGGACATGCCCAGGAACTGCCCGGGGGTGATTTCTCCCAGGAACAGCTTCTGCGCCAGCTCGGGGGGAACGTCCTTCTTCGACACGGAAACCTTGGCCTGCAGTTGGGTGCTCACGGCTGCCTCCAGCAGAGACGGTGAGAGGGAGGTGGGCTCTCCAAGTCGCCCACCTCCCAACCTCATGCGATTCGATGCGCTACGCCTCTCAGGCCACGAAGCGCTGGTTGCGGCTGGCCTCGATGGCGTGGCTCAGCTTCTGGAAGCGCGCCACCGTGTCCAGCATGCGGCCGATCTGCTCGAAGGAGCGCTGCAGCACGTTGCGGCGGCGGTCCTCCACTGGCTCGGAGCTCTTCTGCTGCTGGGGCACGATGCCGGTGTTCTGGCTGCTGCGATTGTTGAGCAATGAGCCCAGGCCCTTGAGCACGTCGAACACCGAGGACAGCGAGCGGAACAGCTCGGCGAACTGCTTGAGCGTGTCGGTCGGCTTGGTGGTGGGCTTCTCGGTCGGCTTGGAGCCGCCCGCAGCCAGCTCGTTGCCCAGCTTGAACGTCTCGCCCTGGTTCTCGCTGCCGACAACCTCTTTGCCGGTGAAGGACCAGTCATCCGTCTCCTTGCCCATCACGAACACGTCCTTGCCGCCGAAGTCGTTGACGTGCTGGAAGCCGTCCTGCGTCACCTTCCCCGTCTTGCCCTTGCCCTGGTCGATGTCGGTGATCTGCACGCGGTCATTGCCCGAGATGATGTCCAGGTTGCCCGTCACCGTCGCGCCGTTGCCGTACGGCTTGCAGCTGACGTTGATGCGCGTGCCGTCGCCGAGCACGAAGGTGCTGTCGCGCTTGAACTGCCACTCGCCGCCGTCGCCCTCGGACACGTGCGGGTCGCCCCAGATCTTGGTCTCCTTGCCGTCCGGACCGGTGATCTTCCAGTTGAACTGCTCGGTCGCCTCGATCTTGTAGCCGCCCGGGGTGGTGACCACGCCCTTGTCGTCCGTCTTCAGGCTGCCAGCGGGGTGGCTGGAGTCGCCGGGGGAGGGAGCCGAGGGCGTGCTCGGGCTGGAGACGTCATCGCAGCCGCAGTGGGCACCCGACTGCGCGCCCGTGGTCTTCGCCAACAGGTTGAGCTCCGCAGTGACCAGCTTGGTGGCGGCTGTGACCGTCTGCACGGCGGCCTTCACCAACTGCTTCTCGGCGGCGTTCAGCCCCTGCTTCTGCCCGGCTCCTCCCCAGCAGTGCACGTTGTTGGACAGACCCAGCGACTTGGTGGCGTTCATGGAACTAGCTCCTTTGGTGGGATCTGGCGGGAGGCGACTCTCACTGCATCCAGCGCGCGCTCGCGTCCGAGTGCCGAGGTGCCTGCCCTGCCAGAGCATTTGAAAGGATTATCCGAACGTTATTTCGAAGGTTTCGGTGCGTACGTCGGTTGACCGATGTGGTGGGTTGCCCCCACGGGCTCGGAGTTCTTCTCACCGGTTGGGTTTGGTGCGGGCTGTAGACTTTCACTGAGTCTGATATGGACGACCCATGTACCTTGGCATCGATCTCGGCACTTCGGGGGTCAAGGCGATCCTCGTCGACTCCGAAGAACGCGTGGTTGCGCAGGCGACGGGGCCACTGACAGTCCAACGTCCCCACCCGCTGTGGTCCGAGCAGGATCCGGAAGCATGGTGGGCGGCGACGAACCAGGCGGTGGCCTCAGTGCGTCGTGCCCAGCCTGACGCGATCCGGGGTGTCCGCGCCATCGGTCTCTCGGGACAGATGCATGGTGCGACGCTGCTCGACCGCGCGAATCGAGTCCTCCGTCCCGCGATCCTCTGGAACGATGGGCGAAGCGGCGCCGAGTGCGCGGAACTCGAGCGCCGGGTTCCCACCAGTCGCGCCATCACCGGCAATGCCGCCATGCCTGGCTTCACTGCTCCCAAGTTGCTGTGGGTCGCCCAGCACGAACCGGAGATCTTCCGAGCGGTGGCGAAGGTGCTCTTGCCGAAGGACTACCTCCGGCTTCGCATGACAGGCGAGTACGCGTCAGACATGTCGGACTCGGCCGGAACGCTCTGGTTGGATGTGGCCCGACGGGCCTGGTCGGACGAACTCCTGGCGGCCACCGGACTCCAGTCGGGACACATGCCCCGGCTGTTTGAGGGCACGGAGCCCACGGGCCTGCTCTCGCCCGACATCGCCTCGGCCTGGGGCATGGAGGGAAAGATCGTGGTCGCCGGTGGAGGGGGCGACAACGCTGCGGGCGCGATTGGCGTTGGAGTCGTAGCGCCGGGGACCGCCTTCCTCTCCTTGGGCAGCTCCGGAGTGCTCTTCGTCAGCAACGCGGCGTTCTCCCCCAATCCCAACCGAGGGGTCCACGCCTTCTGCCACGCACTCCCAGGCCGCTGGCACCAGATGTCCGTCATCCTGAGCGCTTCCAGTTGCCTGAGCTGGGTCACCCGGCTCACGGGAGCGGCAGATGAGGCAACCCTCCTGCAGGAGCTCGAACAGGCTCCTCCAGAGACGGACGGGTTGGTGTTCCTGCCCTATCTCTCGGGGGAGCGCACGCCCCACAACGATCCCCACGCCAAGGGCGTCTTCTTCGGGCTCACCCACAGCACCCAGCGAGCGGCGCTGGCGCGTGCCGTACTCGAAGGAGTCGCGTTCGCCTTCGCGGATGGCCAGGCCGTCCTCGAGGAGGCAGGGGCAAAGCTCAACTCGATCCAGGTCATCGGCGGAGGCTCCCGCAGCCTCTTGTGGGGCCGCATTCTCGCGAGTGTCCTGGGCCGTCCCCTGCTGTACCCGGCGGGCGCCGACATGGGACCCGCGTTCGGCGCCGCACGGTTGGCCCGCCTCTCGGTGACGGGAGAGCCTCCCGAAGCGCTCTGTACTCCGCCACGGACCGAGCATGTCGTGGAGCCGGATGCGCGGCTCGCCGAGCAGCTCCAGCCAAAGCTCACCTTGTTCCGGCGGCTCTACACGAACCTGCGAGAAGCCTTCAGGTGTTGAAACACGAAATTGACGCAACAAGTCGTAAATCCACATGACACTCTGCTTTCTTTGTAAACCCTGAACTATCTGTTGAAAGCGCTTTCATGTATATTCCTCGCGTCTCACCGCCTGGACACGAGGAGCATCATGAAAACCGAGAGGAAGAGGCTACTTGGAAGCAGTGCCCTCCCCGCCAGCAGCCTGACGGCGATGGTGGCGCTTGCAGCAGCACTCAGCGGAACGGCCTCGCACGCGGCCTCCACGTTGCTGTCATCACAGAAGCCCGCGTCCGCCTCCTCAGTGGAAGGCGCCAATACGGCGAACCTGGCGGTGGACGGCAACGCCACGGGCACCCGGTGGGCGAGCACGTGGAACGTGGATCCCCAGTGGCTCTCCGTGGACCTGGGAGCTACCGCGACCATCGATCGGATCCGGCTCCAATGGGAGGGCGCCTACGCCAAGGCCTACAAGCTCCAGGTCTCCAACGACAACTCCACCTGGACGGACGTGTACTCGACGACCACGGGCGACGGAGGCACCGACGACGTGACAGTGAGCGGCAGCGGCCGCTATGTCCGCGTCCTGGGGACTCAGCGCGCCCTCACCGCCTATGGGTACTCCCTCTGGGAGTTCGAGGTGTACGGCTCGACCGGTGGGACGACGCCTCCGCCTACCGTTGTGAACCTGTCCGCCAACCGCACGGCCTATGCGTCCTCGGCGGAGGGCAACAACACGGCGAACCTGGCGGTGGACGGCACCACGGGGAGCCGCTGGGCCAGCCAGTGGGGCGTGGATCCTCAGTGGCTCTACGTGGACCTGGGTGCCTCGGCGCAGATCTCCCAGGTGAAGATCCAATGGGAGGGCGCCTACGCCAAGGCGTACAAGGTCCAGGTCTCCAGTGACGAGCTGACCTGGACGGACCTCTACTCGACGACCGCGGGGGATGGAGGACTGGACACGCTGACGGTGAGTGGCAGTGGCCGGTACGTCCGCATCCTGGGGACTCAGCGCGCCCTCGCCGCCTATGGGTATTCCATCCTGGAACTGGAGGTGTACGGCACGGGTGGAGTGAACACGCCGCCTGTCCAGTACGGGCCCAACGTGGCGTTGAACAAGACGGCCACCGCCTCTTCCTACCAGCAGACGACCTCCACGGGCCCAACGCCTCCGGCCAACGCCGTGGATGGGAACGCCGGCACCCGGTGGAGCTCCAACGCCACGGACAACGAGTGGTTCACCGTGGACCTGGGCGGCACGCGCACGATTGGCCGGGTCGTCCTGAACTGGGAGACGGCGGCGGGGCGCGTCTTCGACGTCCAGGTGTCCAATGACAACGCCACCTGGACGACCCTCTACCGGGAGCTGCACGGCAAGAGCGGCAAGCAGGAGATCCCCCTGTACGGCTCCGGGCGCTACGTGCGGGTGAAGGGCCTGGCCCGAGCCACCGGCTTTGGCTACTCGCTGTACGAGTTCGAGGTCTACGACTACGTCACCGGCGAGCCCAAGCCGACCTATACGATTCCGGCCCTGCCGACTCCGACCACGGTGGCGGCGGGCCAGGGCAGCTACCTGACCAATGACATCACGATGCCGCAGCCAGCCTACCCGGCCTACAAGGCCAGCACGCTGGCCACGCCCCTGCCCTCCAATGACTGGTGGCAGTCCCTGCTCATCAAGCCGCTCGGGGATGGGATCATCACCCTGCCCTTGAAGTCCAAGTACTTCAGCCAGGGACTCGGCGTGCTGACTCCGGGAGCGGGATGGATCAACGGGGATGGCTCGGCGATGAACGCGAGCGGCACTCCGGACCTCTATCTGATGTCCAATGACATCAACACCTCCAAGATGGCCAACCGGGTGACGGCCTACGGAGACTGGTCGGTGGACTCGGTCCTCAGCGACGACTCCACGGACAAGATGAAGGTGACGTTCGTCAAGGGCTCGCCGTACCTCTTCGCCCAGTTCGCCAATCCCGCCTCGGTGGAGATCTACTCTCCCCTCATCACCCAGCTCTTCGATGACTCGAACACTTCAGTCCTCACGGCGGACGGGGCGTCGCTGACGGCGGACCACATCGGGGTGAAGATCGCGAACGTCGACGGCAGCCCCGCCGCCACGGCCCAGACGCGCTACTACGGCATCTTCGCGCCTCCCGGCAGCGTGTTCCGGCGGGTGGGCCCGAAGATCAAGATCCAGCTCGGCAGCTCCCAGAACTACCTGTCGGTGGCTGCGCTGACCGCGCCAGCGGACCTGAACTACTTCTACCAGCACGCCTACGCCTTCGTGACGGGCACCCAGGTCAGCTACACCTTCGACGAGTCCACCGCCCAGCTCACCACCAACTTCAACGTGACGACGACGCTGAAGCGCACGGGCTTCTCCAACGAGACGCTGCAGGCCCTGCTGCCGCACCAGTGGAAGAGCTCCACCTCGTCCCTCACCGCGCTCACCTACGGCTCCGTGCGCGGCAAGCTGAAGGTCCACGAAGGCAACACGTTCACCACGGTGAACCGCTTCCAGGGAATCGTGCCGCAGTTCCCCGAGCCGACGAACTCAGAGTACTCGCGCACGCTGATGAACCAGTACCTGCAGACGCTCGAGCGCGAGACGTCGACCACTCCCATGGCGGCCGATGCGTACTGGCAGGGCAAGCAGCTGCACCCGCTGGCCATGGGAGTCATCGCCGCGGACAAGGTGGGCGCGACGAGCTACCGCGACCTGTTCCTGTCTCGCATCAAGACGATGCTCACCAACTGGTAC
Source organism: Hyalangium versicolor (assembly GCF_020103695.1). GTDB lineage: Bacteria > Myxococcota > Myxococcia > Myxococcales > Myxococcaceae > Hyalangium > Hyalangium versicolor. Next base: position 38,148 of record NZ_JAHXBF010000027.1, on the reverse strand, counting down.
ACCTATACCTCGGGCGAGCCGGACTACTTCCTCTATTACAACTCGGACTGGGGCACGACGTACTACAAGAGCAGTGAGTTCGGAGCGAACACGGGCATCACCGACCACCACTTCACCTACGGGTACTACGTCTTCGCCTCGGCGGTGTTGGCGGCCTACGATTCGAACTTCCGCACCCAGTACGGCCCCATGGTGGAGCACCTGATCCGGGACTATGCCAACCCGTCGAGGACGGACCCGCTCTACCCGTTCTTCCGCAACTTCGATCCGTACGAGGGCCACTCCTGGGCGGGTGGGTACGCGGACAACGACAGCGGCAACAACCAGGAGGCGGCCGGTGAGTCCCTCTTCGGCTGGGTGGGCGAGTACCTGTGGGGCGTCGTGACTGGCAACACCACGTACCGCAACGCGGGCATCTACGGCTTCACGACGGAGCTGAAGGCCGTGGAGCAGTACTGGTTCAACTACGATGGGGACAACTGGCTGAGCCAGTGGACGCACAAGTCGGTGGGCCAGGTGTACGGCTCGTCCAACTTCTACGGCACCTTCTTCAGCGCCGCGCCAGTCCACATCTACGGCATCCACTGGCTGCCCACCTCCGAGTATCTGTCGAGCTACGGCTTCGACACGGCCAAGGTGGGAGCGCTCTACAACGGCTTCGTGACGGACAACGGCGGCGCGGAGACGACGTGGCAGCACGTCGTCTGGCCCATCCAGTCCTTGAGCAACGCGCCGGCCGTGCTGAGCAAGTGGAACGCGACCAACCTGCAGCAGAACGAGGTGTTCAACACGTACTGGTTCATCCACAACATGGCCAGCCTGGGACAGCGCACCCGGGATGTCTGGGCCACCGGCGGGGCGAGCGCCACCGTGTACAAGAAGGGGACGGCGTACCAGGCCCTGCTATGGAACCCCACGGACACCACCGTGACGGTGACGTTCAAGAACGCCTCGGGGACGACCGGGACGACGGCCGTGCCGCCCAAGTCGCTCATCCGCGTCAACCCGCTGCAGAACAACTGAGGCGGTTCGTCGCGGGACAGGTGGGGAGTGGGCCGTCCCGAGCCCGCTCCCCGCCTCGCCTTCCCCAGGGCGCTCAGCTCCTTCGCCGCGCGAGAGCCAGCGCCCCCATCACCCCAGACCGGTGGCCGAGGCCTGGCGGGACGATGTACTGGTCGATCCCTTCCAGAATGCTCGGAGACGAGACGTAGCCATTGAGCAACCGGACTGTCTCCGCTCGGATCAACGGGAAGAGCTGTGCCTGCTGCATCACTCCGCCTCCCAGGATGAGCCGGGTCGGCGAGAGGGTGCAGATGAGGCCATGCAGGCCCTGGGCGATGTAGTGGGCTTCCAGTGCCCAGGCCGGGTGGTCCGACGGCAAGGACTCACCGGCGATTCCCCAACGCCCCCGCAGGGCGGGACCCGCGGCCAGTCCCTCGAAGCAGTCCCCATGGTAGGGACAAGCTCCGGGATAGGGATCGCGCTGCCAGTCATGAGGCACCCGGATGTGACCCATCTCGGGGTGGACCAGTCCATGGAGCGGCTGACCGTTGAACACGCCTCCACCGCCAATCCCGGTACCGATGGTCAGATAGATGAAGTTGTCCAGCCCGGCTGCCGCGCCCCAGGTTCCCTCTGCAATGGCGGCCGCGTTGACGTCGGTGTCCAGGGTCACGGGTACATCCAGGGCCTCCTGGAGCGTTCGCACGATGGGAGTGTGGGCCCACCCTGGCTTGGGCGTGGTAGTGATGCAGCCGAACCGGGGAGAACCAGGAGCCAGCTCAAGGGGGCCGAAGCAAGCCACTCCGAGCGCAGAGATGGGCCGAGGCAGCACCCGGTTCTGCTCGCGGAAGAAGGCGACGACGCGCCCGAGCGTCTCCTCCGGGGTGGTGGTGGGGAACCGAGCCTCCGCGAGAATGGAGCGCTCCGAATCGCCCACCACGCACACAAACCAGGTGCCTCCCGCCTCGATGCCTCCAAAGGTCTCCATGCGCTGAGCATCGCACGGTTAGAGTGCAGGAGGTGGACTCCCAGCTCGAACCTGCGCCTCCTCTCACCGTTGTCACCGGTGCGAGCGGCTTCATTGGATCCGCGCTGCTCCGGCAGTTGGCGCCTCGCATGCGGGTGGTGGGCCTCTCGCGCTCGCATGCCCCCGGCGTGGACGAGAATGGCGTCGAGTGGCGCCAGGCGGACCTGTTCTCGTTCCTGCAGACCCGGGAGGCACTCGTCGGCGCTCGCCACGTCATCTACCTGGTTCACAGCATGAAGCCGTCGGCGCGGCTCACCCAGGCGCGCTTCGAGGATCTGGATCTGCTCCTGGCCGACAACGTGGGCCGCGCCGCCAAGGCCGTGGGAGCCGAGCAGATTGTCTACGTGGGGGGACTGGTTCCCAATGCTTCGAAGCTCTCCAGGCACCTGAAGAGCCGGCTCGAAGTGGAGCAGACGCTGGCATCTCATGGCGTTCCGGTGACAGCGCTGCGTGCGGCGCTGGTGGTGGGACCCCAGGGCTCGTCGCTGCCCATCCTCTTGCAGCTGGTGAAGAAGCTCCCCGTCATGCTCACTCCCACGTGGACGGGAACGCAGACCCAGCCCATCGCCCTGGAGGACGTGCTGGCGCTGCTCGAGTATTGCCTCGGGAACCGGGAACTCTATGGCCACACCTACGACATTGGTGGGCCGGAGGTCCTCACCTACCGCGAGATGATGCGTCAGACAGCCTCGGCCCTGGGGTTGCGGCGCATCATGATCGACGTGCCGCTGCTCACTCCCCGGCTGTCAGCCGCCTGGGTGACGATGATCAGCGGTGTGCCGGGGAAGCTGGTGAAGCCACTGGTGGAGAGCCTCGCTCACCCCATGGTGGCCTCCGATGAGAGGCGGCTCGTGGTCCCAGGGCGGCGACTGACGCCCTTTCTCGAGGCATTGAAGGACTCGCTCGCCCGCTCGCCTCACTCCGAGCCGCGCACCTCTCGCGCGAAGCGGACTCGTTCCCGGCGCACGGTGCGCTCGGTGCAGCGCCTGCATCTGCCGGCAGGCAAGGACGCCACCTGGGTGGCCAACGAATACCGGGCCTGGCTGCCGCGCTTCATGTGGCCGCTGATCAGCGTGCACCGGGACGACAACCACACACTCAGCTTCTTCTTCGCGGGCCTGCGCAAGCCCCTGCTGGTGTTGGACTACAGCGCTCCGCTCAGCACTCCGGACCGGGCGCTCTACTACATCACCGGTGGCCTGCTGGCGCGCGTACGTCCCAACGAGCCGGTACGAGGGCGGCTGGAGTTCCGCGTCGTCCTCGGTGGGCGCCACATTCTGGCGGCCATTCATGATTTCGAGCCGCGCCTGCCGTGGCTGCTCTACACACTGACCCAGGCCAAGGTACACCTGCTCGTGATGAAGGCCTTCTCGCGCCACCTGCAGCGCGTCGCGAACGCACCTTCCGCCCCACTTCCCGCCGCATGAAGTCTGGCGCGAACGAAGCTCTCGCACCACATGCTGGAGTTCTCCGCATATGCTCCCACCGCTGTCCCCTCTCATCAGGAGAACTCCATGGCCTTCACGCCAGGCTTCAATGTCTTGGAAGCACAGCCTCTCCTCGCTTTCTGCGCGCAGATCGAAGGCACCACGCCGGGACTTCCGCCGCCTCCCATCCCTTCGAACTGGTCGGTCGTCTTCGACTCCCAGCAATTCGGACCGTTCGACAACCGGTGGCAGCTCTGGAAGAACAACACCTCGGGAAGCAAGCAATACGCCGTCGTCATCCGAGGCACCGTCGCGCTCACCGGCAGCGAGCTGGAGGACGCTCTGGCCGTCATGATCCCTGCCAGTGGGACCGTTTCGGCGCTCGGCTATGAGCTGTCCTACAGCTTCGCCGCGGACACGCAGGCAGCTGTCCACGTGGGCTTTGCGATGGGCACCTTCCTCACGCTGCTCGATCCCACCGTCGGCATCCTCGTCAATCTGGTGACCCACGTCCCGAGCGGCAGTGACGTCTTCATCACAGGGCACAGCCAGGGCGCGGCCATGGCCACACTGGTCCGCTCGTTCCTCCAGTACTCCTCACTGCTGGGTAAGTTCGGCTTCACGTACAACTACAAGTCGTACGTCTTCGCGCAACCCAAGCCGGGCAATGATCACTATGGCGATGACTACAACGCCATCGTCTCGAACACCGGCATGGGCTTCACGGTCAACAACGATCAGGACTGGGTGCCCCAGGTGCCCTTCACCTTCGAGCTGCTCGACGACATCAACAAGCCCAACCTGGTGAGCACCGGTGGCCTGGCGGCGGCCGCGACTTCCCCGGAGATCCTCGCCGCCACGGAACACCTTCGGAAGGCCCAACAGCAGCAGCAGCAGGCCGCACGGGTGCGGCACGAGCCCACGCTCCAGAAGCTCGGGGCCATGCTGAAGCAGCAGAAGTACGTCCAGACGCGCACGGCCGCGGATGCCGGTACGACCCTGAAGCTCCTGCCCACGTTCAACTTCACCGCGTGCGGCACTCCCATCACCCTGCAGGGGAAGCCTGGAACCAATCCCCAGAATCCCAATGATGGCTGGTGGCAGCACCACGCCCCCCTCTACTACGAGCTGCTGACCCAGCAGTTCCCCAGCTGAGTCATCGACAGAGCGCGGGGCGGAGCACCGCCGCGTCAGGCTATTCCTCGAGCAGCTGAAAGCCGAGCCCGGCGTATCGGGTCAGCGGCTCGATGAGGCCCCGCCCCAGCGCAGCTCCGGGTGTCCAGATCCCGCCGCGAACCGCCCCACCGTGCTGCAGGAAATGGGCGGCCGTCTCCACGATGATCTTGGAGGTGGAGCCGTAACCGGGATCCCGGTCTCCTCGAACGAGGGCGCTCAGCTTGCGCCCATCCTTCGTGACACCCACGAAGATCAGCTCGTAGAAACCGGCCTCGCGCTCCTCCCGACTGGGCCCTTCGCCTGGCTTCGGCGCTTTCGGATCCGCCAAGGGCGAGCTGGCTGCCGCCATGGCCTTGGCGCGCGCTTCACCCTCGGCACCGGGGCCCGTCAGCACGCGCTCGTCGTAGAGAAAGTCCTGCCCGTAGGGATGCCCCTGGAGATGGTTCGAGCGGTGCACATTCCGGGTGTTGATCACCTCCATCACCCAGGGCGCGTTCCAACTGCCGAGATCCTCGTCGTACCTGGCCTGCAGACCGCCTTCGGGCTGCGGGGGGCCGCGGAAGCCAGGAGTCAGGGCGAAGGGATCCTTGAGCAGAGCGACCGTCTGCTCGTCCCGAGCCGCCTCCAACGTGGCCTTCATGCTCGCCAGCGAGCCTCCGGAGACCAACCCGCGGAACGCGCGCACCCGCCCCTTGATCCTCGAGGCCGGGACGCCGAACTTCGATTTCGTCGCGTCCTGGAGGAAGAGCACACCCAGCTCGAACGGAATGGAATCGAAACCACATGAGAAGAGGATCCGGGCGCCGCTCGCCTTGGCCTCGGCCTCGTGCCTGTCGATCATCCGCCGCATCCACGCGGGCTCGCCGCAGAGGTCCAGGTAGTCGGTGCCCACCGCCGCACAGGCCGCTACCAGTTGATCCCCATACAGTTGATAGGGCCCGACGGTGGTAATCACAACCTTCGTTCTCGCCACCATGCCGCGCAGCGCCCCGGCGTCGTCTGCCGCGGCGGCAATCAGCGGCGTATCCGCGGGCGCGCGGATCTCGTCACGCACGGTCGCGAGCTTCTCCAGATCGCGCCCGGCCATGGCCCAGCGCAGCTTCGGGGCAACAGTCCGCTGGACCAGGTGCTCAGCAACGAGCCGGCCCGTGAATCCGCTCGCTCCATAGACGACCACGTCGAATTCGGCGTCCTTCATCGCGCTCCCTCCGCCACACGTTGAAGGCACAAGACTACGGCCCATGTTCACAGTGTCAACATGAGGGTGGTGTCAAGAGAATGACGATCGGACGGGACCATCGGGTCCACGAGCCTCGCGTGGTATCTATTGCAACACCATGGCCCCTCCCGACGCTCAAGCCTCGCTCCCCAGCAGCCCTCCGGATGCCGCCACCGTCAGGCCCATGACCTCCGAGGAGAGGCGTGTCATCTTCGCCTCGTCGCTGGGCACGGTGTTCGAGTGGTACGACTTCTATCTGTACGGCTCGCTCAGCGCGATCATCGCCAAGCAGTTCTTCTCGGGCGTCAACCCCACCGCGGCCTTCATCTTCGCCCTGCTCGCGTTCGCGGCGGGCTTCGCGGTGCGGCCCTTTGGTGCGCTGGTGTTCGGGCGGCTCGGGGATCTGGTGGGCCGCAAGTACACCTTCCTCGTCACCATCCTCATCATGGGCATCTCGACGTTCATCGTCGGCGTGCTGCCGGGATACGCGACGCTGGGCATCATCGCGCCCGTCATCCTCATCGTACTGCGGCTGCTGCAGGGCCTGGCGCTGGGAGGAGAGTACGGCGGCGCCGCGACCTACGTGGCCGAGCACGCGCCCAATGGCAAGCGCGGCCGCTACACGGCGTGGATCCAGACCACGGCGACCCTGGGCCTGTTCCTCTCGCTGCTGGTCATCCTCGGCTGCCGTGTGTCGATGAGCGTCGAGTCCTTCGAGTCGTGGGGCTGGCGCATCCCGTTCCTCATCTCGGTGCTCCTGCTGGCCGTCTCCATCTGGATCCGGCTCATGCTCAGCGAGTCTCCGGCCTTCCAAAAGATGAAGGCCGAGGGCAAGACGTCCAAGGCGCCGCTGCGTGAGGCCTTCGCCGAGTGGCGCAACCTGAAGATCGTCCTGCTCGCGCTCTTTGGCGTCGTCGCGGGTCAGGCCGTGGTCTGGTACACGGGGCAGTTCTACGCGCTGTTCTTCCTCACCCAAACGCTCAAGATAGACGCGCAGGCGGCGAACCTGATGATTGCCGCGGCGTTGGCGCTCGCCACCCCCTTCTTCGTCATCTTCGGGGTGCTGTCGGACCGTATCGGCCGCAAGCCCATCATCATGGCGGGGCTGGCCCTGGCCATCGTCACCTACTTCCCCCTCTTCCGGGCCATCACCCACTTCGCCAACCCTGCGCTCGAGGAGGCCATCGCACGCGCGCCGGTGGTGGTGAGCGCCGACCCGAACGAGTGCCGTTTCCAGTTCAACCCGGTGGGCACCTCGAGCTTCACCAGTTCGTGTGACATCGCGAAGTCAGCCCTGGTCAAGCGCGGCATTCCCTACTCCAACGTGGCGCTCTCCGCGGGGCAGTCGGCCACAGTGCGCGTGGGGGAGACGGTCATCGCCGCGTACGCGGCGGACCCCGCGGGCTCGGGCAAGACGGAGGTGTCGCTCGGACACGGGCCGTCGGCTTCCCACGGCTCGGGCACAGGGGGAGATGCGAAGGCCGAGGCCGCGCGCTTCGATCGCGAGCTGAACGCGGCCATCCAGTCGGCGGGCTACCCGCTCAAGGCGGACCCCACCCGTGTGAACCATGTGCCGGTCGTGCTCCTGCTCATGGTGCTGGTGCTCTACGTGACCATGGTCTACGGGCCGATCGCGGCGATGCTCGTGGAGATGTTCCCCACGCGCATCCGCTACACGTCGATGTCGCTCCCGTACCACATCGGCAACGGATGGTTCGGCGGGTTCCTGCCCACCACCGCGTTCGCCATCGTGGCGGCCACGGGCGACATCTACTCGGGGCTCTGGTACCCCATCATTGTCGCCGCCATAACGCTCGTCATCGGGCTGCTGTTCGTGCGCGAGACGAAGGACAGCGCCATCTACCACACACACTAGATGTCATGGTGATGGAATGGAGGATTCCGTCCTTGTCTGTATCGTTGAGGCGCTCAAGCCCGTCGGGGGCCTGTCGGCCATCGTCCTCGGCGGCTCGCGCGCAAGAGGAACGGCGGGCCCCGCCTCCGACTACGACATCGGCCTCTACTATGAGCCGGAGGCTCCGCTCGACGTCGAGGCACTGCGCTCGGCCATCGTCCCATTAGTCGACGATCCGTCATCGACGGTGACCCGGATCGGTGAATGGGGCCCGTGGATCATCGGCGGTGGCTGGCTCAGCATCGGTGGCGTCGAGGTCGACTTCCTCTACCGCGACCTCAGCCGTGTGCGAGCTGTCATCGCCGACGCGCGGAAGGGCCTCTTTTCGATGAACCATCAGGTGGGCCACCCCCACGGCTTCTGCTCGACCATCTGGATGGGTGAGGTCGACACGTGCCGCCCGCTCTTCGACCCGTCCGGTGTCATTGCCGCACTGAAGGGCGAGACACAGCCATATCCGGAAGTGCTGAAGGATGCGCTGGTCGCCCGCTTCGGTTGGGAGGTGGACTTCGCCATCGACAACGCCGAGATCGCGGCCCGGCGCGGCGAGCGCACGCACATCGCGGGGTGTGCCTACCGGGCACTGAGTTGCCTCGCCCAGGTGCTATTCGCCCTGAATGGCCGCTACCTGATCAACGAGAAGGGATCCGTCCCCGAAGCCGCGACCTACCCGCTCACGATCGAAGGTCTGGCCGACACGCAGATGGAGATCTGGAAAGCCATCGGCGATGGGGAGCACGAGCGCGCACTGCTCCGCCTGCGTGCCCTGTCCAGCGGTATGCATGCCCTCCTCGAGCGAGCGCGAACGCCCGGGTGAAGCCGTACCGAAGTGACTCAACGGACCGTGCGGGTTCCCGGAAGCAGGCGGACCAGCAAGGCAGCCAGCGCCGAGGCGGTCGCCAGCAGCGTCACCGCCACCCATCCCCAGTGGGCCAGCACGAGACTGCCGCTCGCCGCACCAAGGGACATGCCGATGAACATGCAGACGAACAGCACCGCGTTGAGCCGGCTGCGTGCGGCAGGGTCGATGCCGAAGACGATCGTCTGATGTGCCACGAGCATGATCTGGGCGCCGAGGTCGAAACCGATCGCGCTGCCGGCAAGCAGCCACAGCCGAGCGTTCGGCTCGAGCCACGGAGACGTGAGCATCGTGGCGAACGAGAGAGCGGTCAGTCCAGCGCCCAGGCGCGTGACCAACTCGGGGCCGAAGCAATCCGCGACACGGCCCGCCACTGGCGCGCCCAACGCACCAGCCGCACCAGCCAGGCCGAAGGCACCAGCCGCCGCGCTGCCCAGGTGAAACGGCGCACCATGCAGCATCACGGCCAGGGTGGACCAGAATGCACTGAAGCCGATCGAGAGCAGGCCCTGAGCCAGCGCGGCCCGGCGCAGGGCTCCGTGCTTGCGCCACAGGCTGGCGAGCGAACCGAGCAGAGCACCGTATGAGAGCGTGCTGGTGGGACGGAAGTTGGGCAGTCCGCGCCAGGCCGCCGCGCCGATCAGGATCACGCTGGCGGAGGCGATCACGTACATGGCGCGCCAGCCGAAGTGCTCAGCGACCACTCCACTGATGACCCGGGACAGCAGGATGCCGAGCAACAGACCAGTCATCACCGTACCGACCACCTTGCCGCGCTCACGCTCGGGGGCCAGGGTCGCGGCGGCCGGGACAATGTCCTGCGCCATGGTTGCCGTCAGGCCGACGGCGAAGCTCACCGCCAGCAACACGCCGACGTCCGGCGCGATGCCCCCCAACAGCAGCGCCACACTCAGCAGGGAGGCCTTGGTGAGGATGATGGTGCGCCGGTCGAAGCGATCACCGAGGGGGATCAGCAGCAGGATGCCCAGCGCGTATCCCAACTGAGTGAGCGTGGGCACCAGCCCCACCGCGGTATCCGAGGCGCCAATGGTGGAGCCCATCACCGCCAGCATCGGTTGACTGTAGTAGATCGACGCCACCGAGAGCCCAGCGCCCGCAGCCAGCAACAGGCGCAGGCCACCCGACAAGGGCTCGCTGCCACAGTGGCTGGCCATCGTGGGCTGAGGCGGGCTGGCCGGAGCGACGGAGCCCCCCGTAGCCATGGTGCCGGTTCCGGCGGTTCCATGTACGGCACGAATGAAGGACATATTGTTCTCCCTTGGCGATGCGAGTCGAGGGGAGTGTGCGCCAGAGGGGTAGGTGCCGGTAGTAGCGTGCTCCGCACAGCAGTTATACGCTCCGCGTATCAAGCACCGGGAAGCGCCCCCTCATGCCCCACCCTTCAAAGTCGACCCAGCCGCGTGCTGCGCAGAAGCGGATTCCCCAACCCACCGCGCCAGCCACTGCCGACCGGCTCGAGTTGATGCAGACCTTCATCCGCATCGTCGACGCCGGGAGCTTGTCCTCCGCCGCCGCGCAGCTAGGCACCACGCAGCCGACGGTGAGCCGTCGGCTCCAAGCGCTGGAGCGCTCGCTGGGGCTGCGGCTACTCCAGCGCTCCACCCATGCCATGAAGCTCACCGAAGACGGCGCACGCTGCTACGAACGGGCGAAGGAGCTGCTGGCCAACTGGGAAATGTTCGAGGCCGACCTGCGTGGCGCGAGCGACGAGCCGGAGGGCACGCTGCGCGTCGTGGTGCCCCATGCGTTCGGACAACAGTTACTGGTGGAGCCGTTGACGGAGTATCTGAATCGCTACGCGCGGGTATCGGTCGAATGGCTGCTGCACGACCGGGCGGTGGATTTCATCGCGCACGGGATCGATTGTGCAATCCACGTCGGCGAGGTGCATGACCCCAGCGTGGTGGCCATCCGCGTGGCCGAAGTGCCGCGCATCGTCGCGGCCGCGCCCTCAGTGCTGGCGGGAGTGCCCGTACCGACCCACCCTGACGAGCTTGCACGGCTGCCCTGGCTGTCGCTGCGCACTTTCTACCGTAACGAGATCGCACTGACCCACGTGGCCACCGGTGAGGTCCAGCCCATCAGCTTCCAGCCGCGCATGAGCACGGACAGCCTCTATGCCCTCCGCAGTGCGGCGGTGAAGGGCCTTGGCGTCTGCGTGGGCTCGTCCTGGGTGCTCCATGAAGACATCGTGCGTGGCCGACTCCTGCACCTGGTGCCGCGCTGGCGAGCCTCGCCCTTGCCGATGTACCTGCTCTATCCGTATGCGCGCTTCCATCCGGCGAGGCTGCGCAGGTTCGTGGAGTTGATGCGGGAAAAAATCCCGGAGGCCCTGGCGGTAGCAACCCACGGAGGATGAGCCGGTGGCGTCAGTCCAACGCGCTCACCGGCCCGACCTGGCCCCTCCCTCTGCTCCGTAGCGGCGCTTCTAGAAGGCGAAGCAGGAGCAGCCGAAGATGCCCCAGAAGCCCTGGTAGTCACTGACCGGCACCGACGACCGGCGAGCCTTCTCGTGGCTGTGCGCGTGTACCGTGCAGGCTCCAGCGCACTGGTGCATCTGGGCGGCCACCGGTGCGGCCGGCTTCCAATGGCCGGAGACCTTGACCACCGGCGACCAGTCCGGCATCACCGGCAGGCGCGGCGGCGACAGCTTGTCGAACTCAGCGACGGCATGGACGACCTTGCCGCCGACCACGGTGAGCACCGACTCGATCCACTTGATCGCTTCCGCCTCGACGCTGAAGTAGTCCGCCGACAGCGCCGCGAGATCGGCGAACTGGCCCACCTTGATCTGGCCCTTCTTGCCCTGCTCGTTGGAGAACCAGGCGCTGCCCTGCGTGAACAACTGCAGCGCGGTCTCCCGAGACAGTCCTCGCGGGTACAGCGACAGGCCGCCGACGGTCTTTCCGGTGACCAACCAGTACAGCGAGGTCCAGGGGTTGTAGCTGGACACCCGCGTGGCGTCGGTGCCGGCACCCACCGGCACACCCGCGTCGAGCATGCGCTGGATCGGCGGGGTCTGCTCGGCGGCCTTGGCCCCGTAGCGGTCGACGAAGTACTCGCCCTGGAAGGCCATACGGTCCTGGATGGCGATGCCACCGCCGAGTGCCCGCACCCGCTCGATGTTCTTCGGCGAGATGGTCTCGGCATGGTCGAAGAACCAGGGCAGGCCATTGAACGGAATGTCGCGGTTGACCTTCTCGAACACGTCGAGCATGCGCGAGATGGACTCGTCGTAGGTGGCATGCAGGCGGAACGGCCAGCGGTTCTCCACCAGGTGGCGCACCACCGGCTCGAGTTCCTGCTCCATGGCCCCCGGCAGGTCCGGGCGCGGCTCGAGGAAGTCCTCGAAATCGGCGGCGGAGAACACCAGCATCTCGCCAGCGCCATTGTGGCGGAAGAAGTCGTTGCCCTGGCCATACTGGACCGACCCCGTCCAGCGCTGGAAGTCGGCCAACTCGCTCTTGGGCTTCTGGGTGAAGAGGTTGTAGGCGATGCGCACGGTCAGCTGGTTCTCCCGGGCCAGCTGCTCGATCACCTGGTAGTCGTCCGGGTAGTTCTGGAAACCACCGCCAGCGTCGATCGCGCTGGTCAGGCCGAGGCGGTTCAACTCGCGCATGAACTGACGGGTCGAATTCACCTGGTACTCCGGCGGCAGCTTCGGCCCCTTGGCCAGCGTGGAGTAGAGGATCATCGCGTTGGGCCGTGCCACCAGCATGCCGGTCGGGTTCCCCTTGGCGTCGCGGACGATCTCTCCGCCGGGCGGGTTGGGCGTGTCGCGGCCGTAGCCGACGGCCTGGAGCGCGGCACGGTTGAGCAGCGCACGGTCGTACAGGTGAAGGACGAACACCGGGGTTTCCGGCGCGGCCTGGTTGAGCTCGTCGAGGGTCGGCATGCGCTTCTCGGCGAACTGGAATTCGGTCCAGCCGCCGACCACCCGCACCCACTGTGGCGCCGGGGTGCGGGCAGCCTGCTCCTTGAGCATGCGCAGGGCGTCGGCCAGCGAGGGCACACCTTCCCAGCGCAGCTCCAGGTTGTAGTTGAGACCGCCGCGAATCAGATGCAGGTGCGAGTCGTTGAGGCCCGGGATGACCGTGCGCCGCTGCAGGTCGATGACCTGGGTGGCGCTACCGCGCAGGGCCATGACCTCGGCGTCACCGCCGACGGCTATGAACCGACCGTCCTTGATGGCGGCGGCGCTGGCGGTGGGGTTCTCCCGGTCGACGGTGTGCAGACGACCATTGTGCAGGATCAGATCGGCGTACATGGGGTCCTCGATGGCCAGGAGAAAATGACGGCCTCACTGAATTGCGCGTATGGATCCATACGTATGGATCCATACGCGCTCACGCGGTCAGTTGTACGTCACCGAGAGCAGAACCAGAGCGCTGACCGCTTTCCAGGTCGTGTCACTCTCGTCAGGCACGCGCGCGAGCGCAAGCTCGGCACCGAGGCCAAGCCCCCACTCGTCCGCCAGCCACCACTCCTTGCCGATGCCGAAGTGGAGGCCCTGGCCGGTCTTGGTCTCTCCCAGGTTTTCGTCATTGCGGACAAGTCCGAGCTTCGTCACCGTGAGCGCACCTGACAGGTACACGTTGGCGGGCATGATGTAGTACGTGAGGCCAACACCGGCTGCGCCGAAGTTGCTGCGCAGATCCTCGTCATCGTTCTCGAAGGTGACGCCGCCAATCTTGAGGTCGGGGCTCGGCGTCGTCGTGCCGAAGAGCTTGCCGGCGATGATGAAGTTGCGAAAGAGCGCAAAGCCCAGCTCCACATTCAGCCCACCCGATCCGCCCTTCAGGGTGAAGGCGTCGTTGGAGGCGCTGGTGTAGCCAAGGCCTGTCTGCAAGCGAAGGTAGATGCCATCGTGCGTCTCAGGGGAAGCAGTTGCCGTCGACGCGGTGAAGATCACTGCTGCGAGAATCCAGGTCTTCTGCATGGGACTTCCTGAAATGGCGGGCCGGCCGCTCCGCGGTACCGCGCGCCGTCATAGCAAGATTCCCCAGGTGTTGGAGCAGGTGTTCAACTGGCGATGGGCTCAGAGACCTTGAGGCAGTGGCCGGTCCCCCCCGCGTTCCCTACGTTCCGCGACCACCCGATCCCTGGCGCGAGACCCGATGAACACCGACTTCCCCCTCGAGGGCATCAGCCCGAACTCCTTCCATGACCGCGGATATGGCGCGCTGGACCTGGGAATAGTCAACAATGCGGGGATTGCCTGCAGGCCTCAGGCGATCTGCATGACGTGCGGCGGAGAGGGGGCGATCCTCCATCAGGGGCTTCGGGACTGCCTCTTCGGCGCGCCGGGGAACTGGAACTTCAAGCGCTGCACCAATGCCCGGTGCGGCATGGGGTGGCTGGATCCGATGCCACTGCCAACAAGCGTGCACCGGTTCTACGAGGCCTACTACACCCACGACTCCCAGCCCGACGACGGGAATGATCCGTATTCCACCCGCGGCTGGAAGGCCGTGGCCAAATCCGTGCTCGCACGGGTCTTCTTCTGGAAGGCGGACACCTTCAAGTCCAACCTTCTCTTCCTGCAGGGGCGCAAGCCTGGACGGCTGCTCGAGGTGGGCTGCGGAAGTGGAACCTTCCTGCGTGCAGCGGCCAGGCATGGATGGGAAGCCGTGGGCATCGACATCGACCCCGGTGCCATCACCGCGGCCCGCAGGACTCCCGGGATCGAGGTTCGGCTCGGCGAGCTCACGGAGCAGGCGTTTCCGACGGGCGCGTTCGATGCGGTCGTGATGAACAACGTCCTCGAGCACGTTCACAATCCGGTCGAGATCATCGCCGAGTGCCGGCGCATCCTGGCTCCAGGCGGCCGCCTCGTGGCCGTGACACCGAACCTGGAGGCCTACGGCCACGATGTCATGGGCCCGGACTGGCGGGGACTCGAGATTCCGCGGCACCTCTATGTGTTCACGGGCCCCGCGCTGGTGCACCTGGGCCAGCGCGCCGGCTTCGATCGCGTCAGGAGCTTCTCCTCGGCGGGAGGAGGAGCGGGCCTGGGAATCCTCGAGGAGTCCTATCGCATCGCGGAGGCCAATGGGCGTGGCCATCGGCCACGCCCCCATGCAACGCGGAACATCCTTCGCCGCGAAATCATGGCGAATGCGGTAGGCCGCTCCAAGGGCGAGTGGGTGGTCCTTCTCGCCGACAGGGCGTAGTGCTGCTACTTGCTCCAGACGACCGCACTGGGGCTCGACGACATCCCCACGCCTGAAATCTGCACGTCCGGCGCCCACGTCTGGCCATCGAAGACGGCCCGCCAGAGCTGGCCGTTGTCACCCTTGCCCTGGTGGAAGAGGTGGAGCTTGTTTTCGAACACCACCGCCGACGGGCCGCCTGTCACTCCAATCGGAAGCCCCGCGTCCTGCGGCCACGAGCTGCCATCGGAGGAGACGGCGTGCCAGAGGACGCCACAATCCCCGCGCCCCTCGTAGAAGAGATAGAGCTTGCCGTTGTAAACCACCGCCGCAGGGCTGTCCGACAGGCCGTACGGCAGCCGCGTGTCAGCCGACCACGTGCTGCCATTGAAGGTGATGCACCAGAACTCGCCTGAGTCACCTCCGCCCTGGTGGAAGACATACAGCTTGCCGTTGAACACCACCGCCGCAGGGCTGGCGGACAGCCCCACCGGAAGCCCGGAGTCCTTCGACCACGAGTTGCCATCGAAGATGGCGTACCAGAGCACTCCGCAGTCATTCATGCCCTGGTAGAAGAGGTAGATCTTGTCGTTGTACACCACCGCCGACGGGCTCTCGGACAGGCCGTACGGTAGCTGGGTGTCACCCGACCAGGACTGGCCATCGAAGGTCCTGTACCAGAGCTGGCCGCAGTCATCGTAGCCCTGGTGGAAGACATACAGCTTGCCCCGGTACATCACCGCGGAGGGGCTGGAGGACATTCCGAGGGGAACATGCCCATCCGTCGACCACTGGCGGCCGTCCGTGAAGGTCCTCCAGAGCTCCCCGTTGTTGTGGTAGCCCTGGTGGAACGCCACGATCCCATTGCCAGGCAGCCAGGGTGGGCTGATCGACTCGTCGTCACCTGACCAGCTCGGGTTCCAGTTGCCCTTGCGCGACGGGCCCGTGGGGCCGCTCTCCCCGGAGACTTCCTCCGGAAGCTTGGAGATCATCGCCTTGACCGCTTCTTTGACCAGCCCGCCCACGCCCGAGAGCGCCGCGTCGACATAGTCCACGACCTTGCCCCACCGCCCCGTGTAATTCAGCCACTGCGGCTTGCTGAAGGGGTTGCTTGCGAGGAAGTCCGCGGACACGACGCGGCAGCGCCCGAGCAGGTCGACGGAGCGGCCCCTCGCCGTGTCGTTGCGAAGGCCGACCTCCGCGACCGTCACGCCCTCCGGCTTCCAGGAGAAGCCATTGGACAGATTCGTCCCCGCGTGCGCATAGCTGGCGTGGCCGTTGCGGGATGAATAGACCACCGGCCGCCCGTTCTGCCACTCGAGTTCCTGTGACGGGTTCCTGAACCACTCGCCTCCAGAGTGCTGTGACATGTAGACGCTGTCGAGCGCCAGGGAGTCCGCTCGGAAGCGCAAGGTGATGTGCTCCCAGTCTCCCTCGTGCTCTCCCATGGGAGTCAGGGAGACATCGCTGTTCACGGCTCCGACGAGGAGTTCGACCTTGGCAGTCCCGGCGCCGTTGTAGGCGTAGAAGAACCAGAACTGCAGATCCAGAAACCCCGCATCACGGTGATACTTGGCGTTCACCAGCGCCTCGGCGCTCTCCAGGTTCCCGGCGCGGGCCGATGAAGGCGTGGTGAGGTAGTACCGATCCTCTCCTCCATTCACGGTGGGGAGCACCGCCGGCAGGCTGCCCGCGGGTGTCGTGCTTCGGGTCGTACGATCGTACAGGCTGGCCTGGCGGAGGAACCAGTCGACGGAGCACATGAAGAATTGCTCGTCGGGGTGGAAGTAGACGATCGGCGCGTACCGCTGGAGAAGCGCCGTGATGTTGTCGGCCGTGATGCTGGAGATGCCGGGAGTGCGCGGGCCGCCCTCGAGGACCCACTGCTCCCACTCCGCGGAGTTGGCGTGCGTATAGAGCCCTCCATTGCCATTGACGCCCAGGTGCAGGCCGAACTCCGCCGAGGTGATCAGGAACACGCCGTTGGCCCGGGGCTCGATCTTCCAACGCTCCCATTCCAGTCTGTTGGTATGGGTATAGACCGTGCCATCAGCCCTCGAGCCCAACTGCTTCCGGTTGACGTCCACGAGGTAGACCCGGCCGTTCCCGGCATCCTCCACGGCCCAGCGCTCCGAGTACTCGTGAGCGGTATTGCTCGAGACGTTGCCATCCGGCGCGGCGACCAGTCTCCTCTGATGCGTGGTGTTGAAGAGCACGATGGACGAGCCCACGAGCGCGTCCCGCGCGATCCACTGCTCCCACTCCGCGGTGTTGGAGTGCGTATAGAACCGTCCCTCGGGCGCGACCCCCAGGTGCAGTCCGAACTGAGCCGAGGTAATCAGCACCCGCCCATTGGCCTGCGGCTCGAGCCTCCACCGCTCCCATTCCGCTCTGTTGGAATGGGTGTAGACCGACCCGTCCTGCCGTGAGCCCAGCTGCGTGTTGTTGGCGCTCACGAGGTAGACGAGACCGTTCCCCGCATCCTGCACGGACCACGTGGTGGCCGTCCCCACGGACTCGTTGATGGCATAGAGGCTTCCATCCGGCCTGGCGCCGAGGAGCGTGCCATGGTGGGAGGTGAAAGAGATGCGCTGCCCGATGAATAGCGATTGAGGCATATGGCTTTCTCGCTCCCGGGGATGCCCAGGCGGGAGCGCGGGTGGGTGATTTGAAGACAGAACGGCCACGTCTCGCCGGGGCAAGATGCGAAGGTCAGGGATGAACGTGAGGGGCCTGGCTTTGCCGGGCCCACGCTCCGTGGCGAGGCTTCAAGGACAGTAAGTGAAGTTTCAAAACCAGACAATATTATTTTCATGTATTACCTGTTTGGTTTCATCCCTCGCGAGGTTGGCTTTGGAGAGGGCACACCCAGCCAAGCCGCTGTTCCACAAGAGCTTCGCGAGCAGAACCGTGTCAGGCTTTACTTGGCGTGATTCGCGAGCCGCGCGACCGTGGCAGGTAGGCCAGCAGGGCACGAACAGCAGTCACCACCGATGGTGACTGCTGTCACCAGGCCCGGAGGGCGCAGCGGCCCTCGGCGCCTTGTCGGGACAAGTAGGATTCGCTGGAATTACACGGGTTTCCGGCAAACGGACTCTTTGGGGTTTGTTGGCAAGCGGGATGCATTGGCTTCGGGCAAGGTCTCTTCAGACCTCTTCACCCACACACAAAGAAGCCCATGACTCGAAAGCACAACGCACTCTCTACTGTGACAGCGCTGTTCGCAGGACTGGCCACCGTTCACGGCCTGCCGGCCACCGCTCAGGCCGCACCTTCCGTGGAGGCCCGCCCCGCTCCGGAAGTCTCCCCAGAGCTCCTGTCCGCGATGCGGCGGGACCTGGGACTCAGCGAGGATCAGCTGCGCAACCGTCTGGCCTTCGAGGCCAAGGCTCCCGAGATCGAGAAGACGCTCCGCACGGAGCTGGGCGACACCTTCGGTGGCTCCTGGCTGAGCGCGGACGGCACACAGCTCTTCGTCGGTGTCACGGACGAGGCCAACGCCGAGCGCGTCCGCCGCGCTGGCGCAGTACCGAAGCTCGTCGCGCGGAGCAAGGCCCAACTGGACCGCGTGATGGACGAGCTGAATGCCAACGTCAAGAGCGCCCCCGCGTCCGTCCATTACTGGTACGTGGACGAGCCCACCAACACCGTCGTCGTCCATGCCGAGGAGCTGGGCGCGGCCAAGGCTCGGGCCCTCTCGTTCGTCTCCCGTAGCAAGGGAGCCACGGACGGCACCATCCGCGTCGTCCCCTCCACCGAGGCCCCCCGCCTGGTGTACGACGTGCGCGGAGGTGACGCCTATTACCTCAACAACGTGCGCTGCTCGATCGGCTTCTCGGTCAACGGCGGCTTCGTCACCGCGGGCCACTGCGGCGGCGCGGGCTCCGTCACCCGTGGGAGCAACAACGTAACGATGGGCACCGTCCAGGCGTCCGTCTTCCCCACCAACGACTACGCCTGGGTCGCCACCAACGGCGATTGGGTCCCGCAGCCGTGGGTCTACAACTACAACAACGGCAACGTCATCGTCTCGGGCTCCGCCGAGGCGGGCGTGGGTGCCTCCATCTGTCGGTCCGGCTCGACGACGGGCTGGCGCTGTGGAACCCTCGAGGCCAAGAACATCACGGTCAACTACTCCGATGGCCCGGTCTACGGTCTCAACCGGACCAACGCGTGCGCGAACCCCGGTGACTCAGGTGGCTCGGTCATCTCGGGCAACCAGGCCCAAGGTGTGACGTCCGGCATCGCTGGGGGCTGCGAGACCAGCGCTCCGCAGACCTTCTTCCAGCCGATCAACCCCATCCTGAGCCGGTATGGCCTCACGTTGAAGACGAACGGCGGCACCAGCGGCGCCAAGTCGTTCGTCTCTCGGATGAATGGCAAGTGCATCGACGTGCCGAACTCCAACTTCTCGGACGGCGTGCAGCTCCAGACGTGGGACTGCAATGGCACCAACGCCCAGAAGTTCACCTTCGACGGCCGCAAGCTGCGCGTCGGCGACAAGTGCGTGGATGTGGCCTGGGCCTCGTCGGCTGACGGCACGGCGATCCAGATTGCCAACTGCAGCACCAACACCGCGCAGGACTTCGTGCTGAGCGAGGCGGGCGACCTGGTGAGCTACATGGCCAACAAGTGCGTGGACATCAGCGGTTGGAACTCGGCCAGCGGAGCCAAGCTGGTCCTCTGGACGTGCACGGGCGGCGCGAACCAGAAGTGGGATTTCCGCTAGAGCCATAAGACAGTTTCTGTTTCACCGGAGCCCCTGCGCCGCATCGCGCAGGGGCTCTTTCATTCCGGTCCACTTGTCATACCAGTTCGTCAGGCCCCGACGTCGGGCGGGGCCGCCCCGCCTTCAACCGTGGGGGCTCCTGCCCCTCCACGCGGCCGGGAGTTCCTCGTGGCACCTGAGCCGGAAGCAGCAGCGCTGGGAGCGCGATCAGAGCCGCCGTCAGGCAGGCCACCTCCCCCACCGCCGCCAGCATGCCGAAGCCCGCCAGCGCCTGGTTGTCGGAGAGCATGAGCGAGGCGTAGCCGATGATGGTGGTGGAGGAGCACAGGGCCACAGCTCCTCCTGTGTCGCCAATCACCCGCGCGAGTGAGCCGGGGCCCGCCGCGCGGTAGCGCAGCACGAGGTTCGCCGCATAGTCCACGCCGATACCGAAGGTGATGGGCAGCACGACGAAGTTGAGGAAGTTCAGCCGCAGCCGCTGCGCGGCGGCGATACCCACTAGCCATGCCGCGCCCAGCAGCAACCCGGCCAGCACCGTCACCGCGGGGCGCCACTGCCGCAGCACCGCCAGCACGAGCACCGACACGCCAATCAGCGCCAGCAGCGTGGCGCGCGGGCCGTCCTCCAGGATGGCGACGGTGATGTCCGTGATGAGCAACGGCCGGCCTATCGCCATCGCGTGGTCGCCCGCTTGTTGGATGGAACCACGGATGGTGTCCGTGAGCTCACGCGCGTATTTCGCATCGAAGGTGCCCACGCGTCGGGGGTAGACGACGGCGATGCGTCCCACCGTGCCGTCACGCTCGGTAAGCGGCTGCCGGAGGGTGAGCGGGAGATCCTCCCAACGCGGGGGACGAAGATCCTTGGGAGGCCGGTATTGTTCGGCCTGCTGGCGCACATCCTGTGGGAGCCGCTCCAGGAGTGAGTCCGACAGCATTCCTCGCAGCTCACGCAGCAGGGGGACCTTGGCCTCCGCGTCCCCCGGAAGCACCGTGCGCGCGGTGCGTATCTCGGACAGAGGGGCCTGGGCTCCCAGCGCGCGCTGCTGGGCCTCCAGCACGCCCACGACCCGTTGGAGCTCCTCGGGCGTGTCCGCCACGATGACGATGGGGGTGAGGTACGTCTGGAACACCTCATCCACCCGGTCGCCCCAATAGATCGAGCCACGCTGCTGGCTGTACCGGGCGCGCAGCTTGTTGAAGTTGGTCTCCACCAGCTGGCCGCGATAGGTCGCCACGGCCACCGCCGAGGCCGCTAGCAGCAGCAACGCCACCGTCTGGATGAGCCGACGCCGACGCTCCAGCAATCGAGCCACCGCGGAGGTGAGGGGCACGGCTCCCGTCACGCGCGAGAAGTCCATCGGACGCCCGGCCTCGAGCGTCGCGAGCAGCGGCGGCAGCAGGAGGTAGGCCCCAAGCCAGCAGAGCGCCATGCCCAGGCCGCCGATGATGCCGAACTGGCTGAAGCCTCGGAAGCGCGTCGCCGCCAGCGACAGATAGGACAGGCCCGCCGCGAACGAGGCCACGAAGGTGGGGGCGACGGTCCCGCTCCACGCCGTGGGCAGGGCCTGCTCCACCGGTGCGCCGTGACGGCGCTCCTCCAGGTACCGTCCCATGAAGATGATGGCCGCGTTGATGCCGTTGCCCACCACGATGGAGCCGAGGAAGGCGGTGTTGGCGTTGAGGTGGCCGATGAGCCATTCCGACAGCCCGAAGCTCACGGCGCACCCCACCGCGAGCGAGCCGCAGATGGCCGCCAGCGCACGCCAACGCCGGAAGTACAGCCACAGCACCAGCAGGACACCCGCGATCACCAGCGCGCCGGAGGAGAGGAGATCCTGCTGGAGCGCCTCCTGCTCCTCCGTCAGGGTGGTGACTTCGCCGCTGTAACCCACCCGCAGGGAAGGGTCATAGGCGTGCGGATTGAGCGCGGCCACCTCGGCTCGCACGCGCTCCAGGAATGTGTGGTTGAAGGCATAGCCGGTGTTGGACTCGGGCGGTCGGACGAGCAGCACGAGCAACTTGCCGTCGGGCGACTGGAAGTAGCCGCCGCGGAAACGCTCCGTGGAGGCGAACCCTCCGCCGTAGTGGGACGCGATGTCCCGGAAGTCCAGGGGCGGCGCCGGCTCTCCGAGGAGGTCGACCATCAAGGGGTTGGCGTGCTGCCGCTCCCAGCGGATGCGGTCCCTCACGCGCTCGACGAGGGTGCGCAGATCCGCGAGCGACAGGTAGAACAGGCCGAAGCGCTGCAGGTACGCGCGCTCTACATCCACCCGGTACTGAACGGATTGGACCTGCGAGGGAGGGAGCGCACTCAGGCGGAGCGCGAGCGCATCCGCGAAGCGCTGGAGCGCCCGCGGATCTTGGCCCTCCAGGACGATGGAGAGGAGATTCACGTCATACAGGCGGGGCGAGAGCTCCCGAGCCGCCACCACGCTCGGGGCGCTCGAGGGCAGCAACTCCTCCACCTCGCTGCGCAGATCCTGGTAGAGGCGGACGGTGAAGAAGGTGCCCACCAGGGCGAGCACCGCCGCCGTCGCCAGCACGGCGCGCCGGTGGAGCACGAGCCATCCGACGAGCCGTCGCGAGAATGCCTCTGGCCAACCCGTCATGCAGTGTCCCCGCTTCCGGCGCGGTTTCTGGACACCGGTGTCGCCACTCGGCTCGCCGCGAGTCCCGTGCTCCAGGCTCGCTATAGCTCCGCCGAGGGCTCACCCTCTGGCCTACCTCGAACCTCCCCGCTCACTACGAGACACCGCCAAGCGGGACTGTCCTCTTTCCGCCGCGAGAGGAGGCTTCAAGCCAGGCCCCCTCTCCCTCTGATGCGCCTCGGCTCGAAGAATATGTAACCCCTCGGCTACGCGTTATTGACACTGTCTTGCCTGCTCGAATATGTAACGCATCGCTTACGTATGGACTCTGCATCGCACCTCGACGCCGTCTTCTTCGCCCTCTCCGACGCGACCCGGCGCAGCCTGCTGGCGCGCCTGCTGGAAGACGACTGCACCGCGGGTGCGCTGGCCGAAGGCTTCGAGATGAGCCGGCCGGCTGTGTCGCGGCACTTGCGCGTGCTTCGTGAAGCAGCACTGGTACGCGAGGAGCGCCGCGGCCGCGAGCGCGTGTACACCCTGTTGCCGCAGCGCTTGCAGATCATCGGTGCCTGGCTCGACGCATATCGCGTCTTCTGGCCGGCGCGGCTGCACGACCTCAAAGACTTCGTTGAGTCGCTTCCCGATGAACCCCCACCCCGGAGAAAAAAGTGAATCACCGCCACCAGACAGAGAAAACCCTGAACGCGACGCCCCAGCGTGTCTTCGAGGCGCTCGCCGATTCAGCTCAGCTCGAGGTGTGGTTCGCCGAGCATGCGAAGGTCGAGGCCCGGCTCGGGGGAGCGTTCCAGTTCTGGGGCAAGGCCACGCTCGGTGCTCCCCCCGAGCCCGACCCCAGCCAGAAAATCACGGCCTTCGAGCCGAACCGGGTGCTCGAGCACGGGTGGCGCGTGCTCGGCCAGCCATCGGTGGTGCGGTATCAGCTCGAGCCGGACAGCGACGCCTCGCGAACGAAGCTCACGCTGACCCACGAGGTGAGCGGCGCCCTGCCCTTTCGCTCGACCGCGCATACGCTGGATGATCTGTGGCGAATGCAGCTCGGCAACCTGTCCGAGCATGTGCGTGGCCGCCAAGGCGGTGTGGTCCTGCCCGACTTCTCGAGCCGAGAGCCCACGGTTCGCAGCTCCATCGAGATCGCAGCGGCGCCGGCGAAGGTGTTTCGCGCGCTGCTCGAGCCGGAGCTGATGAACCGCTGGCTGTACGCCTCAGCGAAGGTCGACGTCGCGAAGGGCACGTACTCGTACGGCTGGCAATACGAGGTCGAGGGGAGACAGGTTTCGGGGGGCCCGACGCGGATCATCGAGCTGGTCGAGAACGAGCGCCTGGTGACCGACTGGCCCGATTGGCGAGGAGAGCCCGGCAAGCCCCCCACCCGCGTGACCTGGCTCCTCGAGGCGCTCGACGGCGGCACACGCACGCGCGTGACGGTGGTGCACGAAGGCTTCGAGCACGCCGTGGACCGCAGCGATTACCAGCAGGGCTGGGCTGGCTTCCTCGGAAAGCTGGCTGCGGTGTTGGCAGAGGTCTGACCTCCGCACGCGGGCTCAAGGCGAGCCTCCCGACACCTCCTCGCCGTGGACGACGCTCACCGCGTCCAGGTCGAACCCGCCCGCGATCCCACCATAGCCGTTGGCGCCGCTGTCCCGAATGCGCACGAAGCGGGCTCGTGACACCCCCACCTCGCTCAGATCGAACCCGTCTCCTCCCGCCACCGAGGGATCCGTGGGGCTGATGCCGTTGTCGGGGTGGGAGAACACGGGGTGGACGCCAGCACACCCCGGATAGCCCGCATCCGGGTTCGTGGCGTCGCATGGGAACTCGTGCCACGTGAGCCCGTCGTCGCTCACCGCGACAACGCCCGTCTCCGCGAAACGCCCGAAGGGGTTCTCGAAGACGAGCAGATCCACGCCAGGGCCGTCCACTGGCACCCAATCGGTGAATTCCAGGACAATGACGCCCTGTCGCCCCAGGGAGAGCACATCCAGCGAACCCTGGCTGCTGCCCTCTCCCCGAGGAGGCCCGAGCACCACCCCTGGGAAGAGATCCTGGCCGAAGCCCGCAGCCTCCCCCGGCTGGAACGAGACGACGCGATCCGCGAAGGGGTCCACCTGCCTCGGCCCGGCGTCAGGTCCCGCGTCCGAGGGAGGGGTCCCTGCATCCGAGGGGGTGAAGCCACCGTCCCCGGGAGGCTCGGGCACTCCCGGAGCCGAGGACTCGCCACAGGCCATGGCGACCAGGAGGGAGCCCAGTCCCAGGCAGACCCGCCAACCGGTAGAACGGCGCGAGCTCATGGCTGCTGGAGCCGGACGAGCCGCCGACCGTTCTTGTCCGTCACGCCCACCAGCAGATCACCCCCCAGGGGAGCCAGCACGTCCACGGCGGTGCAACTGTCGGAGAATCTCAGCACGGGTGTCGGAGTCCCCACCTCAACCTCCTGATCGTCCTGGCTCGAGATCGTCAGCGCCACCCGGGTGATGTCGATGTAGACGGGAGTGAAGGTCGCGTCATAGTTCCCTCGCAGCAGCGCCACTCCGTCGCCGAAGCCGCTTGCGCCGAAGAGGTCACTGCCCACGTCGACCTCAGCGGCCTGCGCAAGCTCGAAGGTAGCCCCGTTCGTCAGCGCCGGCTTGTAGAGCGCGGGAGGAGCCGCCCGCAGGCGGTTGATGAAGGTGTTTCCATCGAAGTAGCCGAGCGCCGCGATGCCCTCGTGCGTCATGGCGCTCAGACCGCTGGAGGCACTCCAGGACGAATCAAAGGTGGCCAACAGCCTGGCCGTGGGCGGATCGCTCTCGAGGTCCAGGACGTAGATGCCCGCGGAGCCCGAGCTACTCCCCAGCCCCAGGCCGTTGATGAAGAAGATCCCCGGCAGCGCTGCGGCGCTGTAATTGCCGGGCGCCGCGTAGTAACCGGACTTCTCTGGAGCCGTGGTGTCATAGAGCGCGACGTTACCGGGGAAGCCCGCTCCGGACCTGGTGTAGCCGGTGAGCAGCCGCGTCCCGTCATTCACCAGATAGCTGCCGAGGAAGACACTCTTGGAGCGATCGTCTGGGGCGAGGACCGGGAACAGCGCCTCTCCCCCCACCTGAAGGGACGGCCAGGAGCCCAGAGACACGAAGCTGCTGTCATTCGAGCGCAGACCGTAGAGCGTGTAGACAGGGCCAGGGCCGATGGCTGTCACCGCGAGGATGTTGGCAGGCAGGGACGCGCTCTCCGCCGCCTGGAAACCTGCCTCGAGATGGAGCGTGCCGAGCTTCGCATCATACGAGGCGGTGTCGCAGGTGTTCAGGCCCCCATCCGTCCCCCCATCGGTCCCACCATCGGTCCCACCATCCGTGGGCACCTCGGTCCCTCCATCGGAAGTCCCTCCATCCCCGCGAGGAGGAGGATAGACCGACAGAAACGGCTTGCACTGGTTGTCCACGCAAACGTAGGGGTTGGCGGGATCTTTCCGCTCGGGGGTCGTCTGGCAGTCGAAGGAGTTGGTGCACTCCTCGCCGTCGCACCCTGCACCCAGCCACGCGAGCCCCATGGCCGCGAGCAGGGGCATGCACTTCATTCGGTTGTTTCCGCTCCACATCCGGCTTCTCATTCGCGTCCTCTGCTCCGGCGCCCACTCCGGGCGGGTGGCCTTCACTTCCGAGGGATGAGAGCGGAAACGACCTTTCTTTGGGCAAGAGAAGGGCGTCTCCGTCCCCTCCCCTCGGAGGCTCCGGTGATGTCCGCGCACCGCGCGGGTCCTCGGCAGGTTTTCGGACTCACAGGCTCGAGTGCCCTCGGGGAGTTCACTCACCTACTGGCCGTCGCTTCCCAGCCCAAGGGCCAGTGCTCACGATGACGGCGGTCGTTCCTGTTCACCGCTGCGGGGCAGTCCCGGACTCACACCGGGTTCCCTTGAGCGCCCATGGTGTCATGGAGCGCACCGAAGACGCGCAAGGGATATGGCGGAGCTTCTGGATTGTCAAACACCGCCTTCGGTCAGTGGCGAGCTCGTCCAGGTCCCTGCGGCCTCTTGAGCCGTCCATCAGAGCTGCTGCCACGGAATGACCGTCTTCAGGTAACCGACGCGGTTCGAGCGCAACCCGGGGCGGGTGTAGTCGGCAACGCCCGCGACGTGGAAGAAGAAGTCCCAGGTGTTCGGAGCCGTGCGGATCCCGAAGACCAGGCACATGGTCTCGTGGAGCACCACGTTGCCGCGATCCTGGCCCGTCTTGCGGTTGCGATAGTTCAACGCGACCGCTGACTCGATCTTGGCGCCCACCCCCACGTTCCAGATCTTGGCCAGGTAGTCCCCCTTGCGCATCCGGTGGGTGATGATCTCGTTGGGTCCTTGAACCGCCTGCATCAAGGCGTCCAGATACGCTTCCGCCAGATCCGGACGGTTGTGGTCGGTGGCCATGCCAATCTTGTTGGCGTTCGCATGGTGGACCCGGACCTGATTGGTGACGGTGTCCCGAGTCACATAGAAGTGGCAGCCGTTGAATGGGCCTGACATGACGAGGGCGGGCCCCGCGTTGTTGAGGTCCATCGAGACGATGCAGGAGTCCTCCCAGCTCAGGTACTGGCAGCCGATCGCGGCACCCGGGTTGGCCTGGTAGGCATGAAGCTCGTTGACCGGAGCACCGCCAAAGGCGTTCATGGTCTCGGCGGTGATCGTCAGATAGATGTTGATGTTGTTCTGCTCGATCACGGCGTTGTTGGGAACCGCGACGGCGTTGCCCGCGACCATGGCCCCGATGTCGTGCTGGGTGAGGCCCTGGAACGCGGCGTTCCCAACCAGCGGCTTCGTGCGGTTGTACCAATTGGGAGCAGGCCGATCGGCCAGGCTGAGGAACAGCGGCTTCTTCTGCAGCAGGTTCAACCGCGTGCCGTTGTTGTTGAACTGGGCGATCAAGGTCATGCGACGCTCCTGGCTGCGTGGCCCCAAGAATTCTAGCAGCGACGTTCCCCGCCGACCACCGCATGGCTGGCGCAACCCCCCCCCGCGAGTCCGGCTTGACGCCGTTGAGCCGGCCTCACCTGCCAAGTCATTGAGCCACCGAGGAGCGGTTGCCATAGTCGCGTGATGGCTGACACGCCGAAACCGGAGGCGGACGTTCCCGTGGGAGTTGACCGCCGCCGGTTCCTGACATGGCTGGTCGCCTCGCCAACATTGATGGTCGCGGCGAGGTTGGGGCTCGATGTGCCGCCCGCCAGCGCGGCGGAAACGCCCGCCGAGACTCCGCTGGATCTCTACATCACCATACGCACCGATGGGCGCATCCTCGTGACGTTGCCTCGCACCGAGATGGGGCAAGGCATCACCACGGGCGTGGCCATGCTCGTCGCGGAGGAGCTCGATGCCCCGCTGAGCTCGGTGGAAGTGCGCAGCGCTGACGCCGATCCGCGCTGGCTCATCCAGCTCACCGGATTGTCATCGACGATGCGCTACCTGGCCGGTCCCCTCCGCGCCGCGGCCGCCGATGCCCGGGCTCGGCTGGTGACCGCCGCCGCGCACCGCTGGCATGTGCTCGCGCTCACGCTCTCCACCGCCAACGGAGAGGTGATTGCTCCCGACGGGCGCCGAATCGCGTACGGCGAGCTGGCTCAGGAAGCGGCCAGCGTGTGGATACCGGAAGTCCCCTCGCTGCCGAAGGCAACGAGCGCATACACGGTGGTGGGAAAGCCCACGGGGCGCATCGACGCCCACGACATCGTGACGGGGGCTGCGCGCTACACCCTCGACGTGGATATCCCCGGGACCGTGTCCGTGCTGGTGGCCCGGCCGCCCACGCTGCGCGGTACGGTCCAGACCTTCGATGCTTCAACCGCCTCCGCGGTGCCGGGGGTGGTGGGAGCGGTGGGCCTGCCCTCGGGGGTCGCTGTCGCGGCCCAGAACTTCGCTCAGGCGTTCGCGGCGCGTGATGCCCTGCATGTCACCTGGAATCCGGGGCCCGCAAGCCAGCTCTCCGACGCCACGGTCCGGGCCAGCCTGCGCGATGCGATCGGCCCTCGGCCGCTCCCGCCGCTGTTCACCACCCAGACCCTGGAGGGCCGCTTCGACTTTCCCTATCTCGCCCACGCACCCATGGAGCCACAGAGCTGCGTGGCTCGAGTGAACGCGGACAGCGCCGAACTCTGGACCGGAGCGCAGGATCCCAAGTACGCACAACGCCAGGTCGCCGAGGCGCTCGGCTGGGCGCTCAATCCCCAGCGCGTCACAGTCCACCCGATGCGAGCGGGAGGCGGCTTCGGCCGGAGGTTCTTCTCCGAGGCTGCCGTGGAGGCCGCGCTCGTCTCGCGGGCGCTCGGGAGACCCGTGAAGTTGATGTGGACGCGCAACGATGACATGCGCCACGGCCATTTCCGGCCCGCCAGCCACCACCGGATCCTCGCCTACCTCGGTCTGGGCGGATCGATCCTCGGGTGGCACCACCGCGCCGCCATTCCCACGGTGGAGTTCCCTCACGGCTTCGGAGATCTCCTCACCGCCCTGGTCGGAGGGACTCTGCCGGAGGTGACCAGCCAGGTGTTCTTCGCGATCACACAGCACGTGCCCTACGCCTGGGGACTGGTGACGCAGGAGATGCGCGAGGTCTCGCTCCCCATCCCCACGGGCTCGTTCCGCTCCGTGTTCACCAGCCAGGTGGGCGTGGCCAATGAAATCTTCGTGGATCAGCTCGCCAGAACGTTGGGGCGAGACCCGGTCGAGCTGAGACGATCCCGGCTCACCTCGAGCCGCCTCAAGGCGGTGTTGAACGAAGTGGTGCTCAAGGGGCAATGGGGCCGGCCGTTGCCAGCCGGGGTGGCTCAGGGGGTGGCGGTGCTCGAGGAGTGGGACAGTGCCATCGCCCACCTCGTCGAGGTCGACGTCACGAGCGGGACTCCCCGGGTGCTACGCGTCGTGATTGCCGCCGATGTGGGGCTGCCCATCAATCCGAAGAGCATCGAGGCCCAGCTCCAGGGAGCGGCCGTCGACGCGATGTCGACCACGCTGAGCGCGGGTATCCACATCGACGCGGGAGCCGTGCGCGAGGGCAGCTTCGCGGACTACGGCTGGCTGCGGATGAAACACACACCCGCCGAGATCCAGGTCCACCTCATCCGCTCGGGTGATCACGTGGGGGGAGTGGGAGAGCTCGGCTACCCCAGCGCGGCGGCGGCGCTGGCCAATGCGATCGCCCGGGCCACGGGTACCATGCCCACCGGGTTCCCGATTCTGGACGCAGGAGCCTGACGATGCCGGTCATTCACTTCACGCTCAATGGTGGCCCCGTGTCTGTGGACACGCCGATAGACATGCCCCTGTTGTGGGTGCTGCGAGAGGTGCTGGGCGTCACCGGCCCGAAATACGGCTGTGGGGTCGGCGTGTGCGGGGCCTGCACGAGCCACCTCGATGGCGCGGCCTTCCGTCCGTGTATCCACCCCGTGGGCGGTGTAGAGGGCCACCAGGTGACGACCATCGAGGGATTGGGAGCCCAGGGGCTCCATCCCGTGCAGCAGGCGTGGATCACGGAGGACACGGCCCAATGCGGGTACTGCCAGCCCGGCCAGATCATGGCCGCGGTGGATCTGCTCCGGAAGAACCCCCACCCGACCGATGCGGAGATCGACGCGGCGATGAGCGACAACGTCTGCCGGTGCGGCACGTACTTCCGCATCCGGGCCGCCATCAAACGCGCGGCTCAGGCACTTCAGCAGGCTCGCGGAGAAGGCGGATAGCGGAGCATCCAGGGAAGAGTCCTCTCCCGGTTTGATCGATTGCGGAGGGCACTCCGTCAGTGCCCCGGC
This sequence comes from Hyalangium versicolor, assembly GCF_020103695.1. GTDB lineage: Bacteria > Myxococcota > Myxococcia > Myxococcales > Myxococcaceae > Hyalangium > Hyalangium versicolor. The sequence goes on along the minus strand of NZ_JAHXBF010000027.1, from coordinate 8,246 downwards.
CGCACTCAAGCGTGCGTCGGCGGGACGTCCCAACCGAAATGGGCGCACAACGCTTGGACGTCGAGGCGGTCCTTGGCGGCGGGGGGATAGCTCGTCTTGAACTTCAGCATCCACTCGGGAGCAACGCAATCCAGGAGCTCGCCTCCGAGCTGAACCGATCCCGTCAGTGAGCCCCATGGGTATGCGATGCCGGAGACATTCCGGCCCTCCGCGTCGTACTCAAACACGTGCACGTCGATACGGTGGGAACCACGGCCCACCAGAAAGCAGTCTTCACTTCTGCCGGCTCGATCGATCGGGAGAAAGCCGCGGTCCCTGCACCAGCGATGGAAGAGAGGGAGGTGCATCCGTGAGATCGCAATGTCGACATCGGCATGAGGGCGGAGTGGGCGATCGACAAGCGCTTCGACGCAGAAGCCGCCATCAAGCCAGGCGCGGATCCCGTGCTCTCGGAGGCTCTGAAAGATGCCGACGACGTCGGATGTGTCCACATCGAGAGCGCTACCACAGGCATGGCCCGGTTTGAACCGCTCGGTCCATCGCGAGCAGACTGAGGTCAGAAGGTTCCATGGGATTCAGGAGCGGCGGCGTCCCTCCGGGGCCTGGCTGGCAGTGCGAGGAAATGCACGGCGCAAGAGCGCCTCGGCCATATCGAGCTCAGCGGTCGGTACACCCTTCGCTCCCGACTCGATCCAGCTCGACATCACCACGTTGAGCGCAGCCAGATAGACGGCCGCGAGCAGGCGAGCGTGCAGCACGTCGTGCTTGGAGCCCCTCGCCGGAAGCAACGCGCTCGAGACCAGCTCTTCGATCTTCCGGAACAGCCTTCCCTGGTAGGCGCGCAGCGACGGAGTTCGCTCAATGAGCCGCTGGCAGCGCACGAACTGCTCGGGCGTAGCGGAGGGCGCGAGCAGGACGGTGCGCGTGGCGCGCATGAGCTCCTCGATGGGATCGGCGCTCTTCGCTACCTCCTTCAAGAGCAGGGCGATCTGGCGGTTCTCTTCCTCTTGCCCGAGGAAGACGAGGTCCTCCTTGGTGGCGAAGTAACGAAAGATGGTGCGCGGTGAGACCTCGGCGGCGGCGGCCACGTCGTCGATCGTCGTCTCGTCGAAGCCCTTCTTCTCGAACAACTCGAGCGCTGCCTCGACGATCTCCTGGCGCGTGCGCGCCTTCTTCCGCTCCCGCAGTCCCGTCATCGCGGGTCGAGATTCACTCGCGACGGCAGCCCCTGTCAAAGGGCAGATTGCGCAAATTGGCAGTCACTGCCATATTGACAGGAACTGCCACAAAGGAGCGACACGGATGAACGACACGCTGATCGTCGGAGCGGGCCCGGTGGGCCTCTTCCTCGCCGCGGAACTGAAGCTCCAGGGCCACACGCCCCTCATCATCGATCGGCTCGAGCGCCCCACGGGGCTGAGCAAGGCGTTGGGAGTCCAGGGCGGCGGAGTGGCGCTGCTCGAAGCGCGCGGCCTGCTCCCGTTGTTCAAGGCTGAAGTCATGCGAGAGGGCCCGGTTGGGCTCCACTTCGCGGGGCTACCGCTGGACGAGCCGACGGCGTTCCTCTTCGTGCTGCAAGCGAGGGTGGAAGCCGTTCTCGAGGCCCATCTCGATTCGCTGGGGGTGCGGGTTCAGCGCGGCGTCGCGCTCGAGGACTTCGAACAGCGGGACGATCACGTGCGCGTCACGCTCCGGGCGAAGGGGGACGTCCGCACGACCGAGGTGCGGTACCTCGTGGGCTGCGACGGGGCCCAGAGCACGGTGCGCACGCTCGCGGGGATCGACTTCCCCGGCACCGAGCCCACGATGCTGCTGCGCCTGGGCGACGTGCGCATGCCGGGCGCCACCCTGACGAGCGAGGGGTTGCTGCTCCCGAACGGAGCGCGTGCTCCCTTCGGTGTCGGTGTGCCCATCGACGACGGCTACTTCCGCGTCGTGGCGCGCGAGCCCTACCCGCCCGGCTTCGATCGCAAAGCCCCGTTCCATCTGGAAGAACTCCAGGCGGCCCTGCGGCGCTCGTTTGGCTTCGACATTCCGGTGAGTGAGCCGCGTTGGCTGTCGCGCTTCACGAACGCGGCGCGGCAGGCCGCGACCTACCGCAAGGGACGCGTGCTGCTCGCGGGCGACGCCGCTCACATCCACCTGCCCGCCGGGGGCCCGGGTATCGGTACGGGTCTCGGTGACGCGGGGAACCTCGCGTGGCGCCTCAGCGCGGTGCTCGGCGGCCATCACCCGGACACGCTGCTCGACGGCTATCACGAGGAGCGGCATCCCGCTGGCGCACGCGTGCTGCAACACACACAGGCGCAGTCGGCGCTGATGACGCCAGGTCCGCACCTGCCGGCCTTGCGGGGGCTCCTCGGCGAGTTGCTCAGGGTGCCCGAAGCGCGCCGCTTCGTCTCCCGCCGGGTGCAGGGCCTGGACAATCACTACGGCGACGATCCGAATCCGCTCGTCGGCCAGTGGATGCCAACCCCGATCGATCTCCGACGTGGGCGCTTCGTCCTGCTCCTGCCGTCCTCCCTCGCCTTCGAGAACGAGTGGGGCGAGCGTCTCGAGGTGCGGCCCGGCGAGCAGCCGCTGCTCATCCGACCGGATGGTTTCGTCGCATGGGCGGGAGACGGAGACATTCGCACGGCGGTCTCACGGTGGCTCGGCCGCGGTTGAAGAACGGTCCGCGGACGCAGTTACTTCACCCACTCAATCCAGTGCCTGCGGCCCTTGATGCGGCCCTCTTGCAGCGCCCGGAGCGCCACGCGCACGACGCGCTTGGAGACGGCGACGAAGGCCTGGCGGTCCTGGATCTCGATCTTCCCGACGTCCGAGGCATTCAGCCCGCCGGCCTCGCCCGTCAAGGCTCCGAGGATGTCCCCCGGCCTCATCTTGTCCTTGCGGCCAGCGGAGATGAGAAGTGTCTCCCAGGCCGACTCGAGCGACATCCGCCCTGCGGCATCCGCCGGGGGGAGCGCCTCCACGTCGCCGGGCTCCAGCTTCACGCCAGTGGCCTTCTCGATGTCCTCGACCTTGCGCTCATCTCGTGGGGTGACGAGGGAGATGGCCAGGCCCGTTCTCCCCGCGCGCCCCGTGCGGCCGATGCGATGCACGTAGGGCTCGGGCTGAAATGGCATATCGAAGTTGATGACGGCATCCAGGGCCTCGACGTCGATGCCACGCCCCGCGACATCCGTCGCGATGAGGATCCGGATGCTTTGATTGCGGAACCTCGCCATGACCCGATCGCGCTCGCTCTGCTCCAGGTCTCCCTGGAGCCCCGCCGCGCTCACGCCCGCCTCGCCCAGCGATCGAGTCAGCTCGACCACCGTCGCCTTGTGGTTGCAGAACACGATGGCGGAGGTCGGCGAGTGCTGCCGCAGGATGCGCAGCAGGAGCGCCGTCTTCTGCTCGGGCGCGCAGGGGTAGCGGAGCTGCTGGATGTCGGGCGGCGCCTCCGCCTCGACGACTGTCACGCGCGTGGGGTTCTTCTGGAACTCACGGCTCAGCTCCTCGATGGTCGGAGGAAACGTGGCCGAGAAGAGCACCGTCTGGCGCGTGCGAGGGGTGGCTCCGAGGATACGCTCCATGTCCTCCCGGAAGCCCATGTCGAGCATCCGATCGGCTTCGTCCAGCACCACGGTGGCGAGCTGACCCGTCTCCAGGACCTCCCTGTCGAGCAAGTCCATCACACGACCCGGAGTTCCGACGGCGATGTGTGCGCCTTTCTCGAGCGCGTTCACCTGGGGCCGGATGGGTTGGCCTCCCGCGAGCACGAGCACCTGGAGTCCGGGCAGCCTGCGGCCCAGCCGGCGGAACTCTCCGGCCACCTGGGCGCAGAGTTCCCGGGTGGGGCACAGCACGAGCGCCTGGATGCGCCGCCGCGAGAGCTGGAGCTTCTCCAGGATGGGAAGCGCGAAGGCGGCCGTCTTCCCACTCCCCGTCTGGGCCTGGCCGATGAGATCGCGCCCTTGCAAGAGCACCGGGATGCTCTGGGCCTGGATGGGCGTGACGGTCTGGAACTCCAGTTCCTGGAGAACCTGGAGCAGCGGCGGAGAGAGAGGGAGTGCGGCAAAGTCCATCAGGGCCCTTGTAACAGCTCCGTCGACCTGATGCGCAGCGGCAGGGTCTATTCGGAGGAGGAACTGGTAGAATTGGAGCGATTCTCCTGGGAGCGCTCGTCCATGTCCGCCTTCGCCCGGAAGCTGCCGCCTTCGAGGATGCATCCCGCAGCTCCGAAGTCTGCTCCGCGCCATTCAGGGCCCGCGCCGGCCGTGAACCCTTCCTGGTCGCGGCTGGCCACATCGAGCACCGTTGGAGCGGCGCTCTCGCCCGAGGTGGCCGGCGAGAGGCGGCGCTACTTCGAGCCGTACCTGCCGTCCATCAGCTCTCCAGGGGATGCCTCCGAGCGTGAGGCAGACGCCGTGGCCGACAAGGTCATGCAGAGGCAAGGCGGGAGCGAAGAGGGAGTGGTTCAGAGGAAGGCACAGGGCAGTGTGGCCCCGGTCGTGAGCTCCCCCCTCGTTCACGACGCACTGAATTCACCGGGCCAGCCCCTCGATCCCGGCACCCGCTCATTCATGGAAGAGCGTTTCAACCAGGACTTCAGCCATGTGCGCGTGCATAGCGACGCGCGGGCGGCAGCGTCAGCGCGGGCGGTGAACGCGTTGGCCTATACGGTGGGGCGGGACATCGTCTTCGGCAGCGGGCAGTTCGCACCTTCGAAGGAGACCGGGCAGAGGCTGTTGGCTCACGAGCTGGTGCATACGCTCCAACCAGGGCCTGCTCGACTCCAGCGCGCCGCGGGATCCGGAGCCACCGAGCCCGTCGACCCGGACACCCTGGGTCCCCTCTTCATCAAGACGAAGGCCGAACTCGAGAAGCAGGGGCTCCCGGCCCTGAAGGTGAAACCTTCCGTCGCGGGGGTTCCGTACGTCCTGTTCAGCCCTCACTCCGAGGCGGGCAAGGTGCCCCTCCGAGGTCTGCTGGAGGGAGGGGACGCCTTCCTGATCCGCTCCGGTCAGATATACCGGCAGGTCTGGGCACAGCAGGAGGGCAAACCCGCGGATCGATTCTATTGGGGGTGGGTGAATCCCAGCCTGCTGGAAGCCAAGGCAAAGCCCCCCGCGGAGACGACTGCCCCTGCCGCACCGGCAAAACCCGAGCCGGCCCCCGAGGGGCCACCGCCGCTCACCGCCGAACCCAACGTCAAATGTCCCGACAACCAGGACGACACCGCGGCCCTCAAGTGCTTCACGGAAAGCGTCCGCGAGCAGGTTCGTCATTCCATCGAAGGAGACATCTATCAGGCGCGCTTGAAGAAAGGAGTCGAACTCTTGCAGAGCGCCGGATTCGGACGTCTCGAAGGCAGTCCCAGGCAGTTCGAACCGGGCGGACCTCTGGACTGGGAAGGGGAGACCTACAACAAAGACTACTGGAAGGCGGAGGACCACCCGAAGTTCCTCCGCAAGCTGGTGCTCAAGCCGGACAAGCAGCCGTCCGCAGCCATCGACGACATGTTCTCCCACCTCGGCGAATGGAAGGTCGATTGCGGTCAATTCGTCCAGGTGGCGAACCTCTACGCGCTGAGGCATGCGCTCGGCACCCAGGGCTTCAACCAGCTGAACAAAAACGAGGTGGCCTTCGAGCTGAAGCCCCATGCCTCGACCGGGGTGCGGAGGGTGAAGTTCTACGAGCGCTTCCGCCCCGACGCTCCCATGGTGCGTCATCCCGAGAAGGAGCCCGAGACGAAGAGCATTGACGAGCTCCTGCGGGAAGCCCCGGTGGGGAGTCGGGTCATGTGGACCAACCTTCAGGCGCCCTTGTCCTCCGCCTATCACAACGAGAACACCTTGAAGCTCGGCGACGACCAGTTCGCCGCGCACGGGTTCATGGCGGACTTGAAGAAGAACGTCTTCACGCGCAAGGAGCTGGAATTCGCGCTGGCGAAGCTGACGCAGAATCCCCCGGACGACGCGTACATCAAGGCCAACGTCTTCGTCGCGGAGATCGAGCACTATCAGTCACCGCGCAACCCGACGCCGTAACCTCGCGAAACTCAGCCCCTTGGTTCAGGTTCAGCACGTTGCGAGTGCGGCCCGTCTGCTGGAGCAGGCGCAAGCACTGACCCTCCCTCCCCTTTCGTTGCTGCGAGCCGTGGGGCAGGCTGTCGCGCATGTCCGGTGCTCCTCCGTCCTCGCTTCAACCCGCCGCGCTGCCGGTGGGCACACTCGTGGGCCGCTGGCGCGTGGTGGGTTGGGCGGGCCGGGGCTCCCATGGCACTGTCTACCGGGCCGTCCCCGCTGACAGCGAACTCGCCGCTCCCGTGGCGCTCAAGCTGGCCTTGGTGCCTCGCAATCCCTGCTTCGCTCGCGAGGCCGAGCTGCTCTCCCGCCTGCGCAACGGCAGCATCCCCCGCTTCTGGGAGTCGGGTGAGTGGCAATCTCCCGGCGGCGATTTCTTCCCCTTCCTCATCATGGAGTGGGTGGACGGCCTGCCGCTGTATGCCTGGGCTCGCCAGCAGACGTTCTCCGTGCCCCAAGCCAGCCAGATGCTGGCTCACCTGGCGCGAGCCCTCCAGAGCATCCATGCGCAGGGAGCCGTGCACCGCGATGTGAAGGGCGACAATGTCCTGGTGCGCCGCATGGACGGACGCGCCATGCTGATCGACTTCGGCACTGGCTTGTACCCGGAGGCCGAGACGTTGACGCCCCCGGATACCTTCCCGGGCACTCCCGCCTACCGCTCGCCCGAGTCCGGACTCTTCGAACTGCAGAACCTTCGCTCTCGCTCGGCACGCTATCGCGCGGGGCCAGCCGATGAACTCTACGCGCTGGGCGTCACCGCGTGCCGCTGGCTCACCGGCGAATATCCGCAGTTCTCCGATCCCTTCCAGGACGCACAGGGAGTCTGGCGCATGGAGGCGGTGAAGCTGCCCCAGACGCTGGCACGGGTGGAGCCGTCGCTGCGCCCCCCCGTGCAGCGCCTGCTCTCGGTGCTCCCGGAAGAGCGCGGCTCCGTGCTGCAATTCGCCGAAGAGATGGAGCGGCTGGCGCGCCCTCGTCCTGTCGTGGCCGTGCCAGCCTCTGAGCCGCCTCCTCCGGTCCCACGCCCCGAAGTGAAGCCTCCGCTGCCCGAGGTCCCCTCTGACAACACACGGCCCGTGGAGAGTGTCCCTCCTCGGAGGACGGCGCGGTGGATGTGGCCGGCGCTGGTCACCGCCGCTGCCACTCTGGCCGTGGCCCTCTGGGCAAGCTGGGGCGTGGTCGAGCAGCTCACTCAGAAGCTCTCCCTCCTCTCGTCCACGCCCGGGACCTCGCAGCCAGACGCAGGCACCGCAGGGCTCGGAGACACCGTGTCCGCCGCCTCCTCCTTGGATGCGCCCGAGCCGCCTCTCCCTGCCATGACCGAAGAGTCCATCCCCGAGCCCATCCCCGGGCAGACACGGCCGGATTCCAAGGGGCGCTGCCCTCACAAGCGACAGGTCGCTCTCAATGGAGCCTGCTGGGTCCCTTTCGATCTCGACGAGTGCGAGGCTTCGTTCTCCAGTGGGCAGGTGTTCCGGGGCAGGTGCTACGTGCCCGCCATGCCACGAAACCGTCGCTCCACCTCGGAGACGCCTCCCAAGCGGTAGAAACAAGGGCTCGGGTGATACCACAGCTCGCCCAGGCCACACTGGCGCCCCACCCCACTTCCGGGAGCGCGTCTCTCACCCCGTACCGGTTCACGCAGTACGCTCACAAGTCTTCACCAAACTCCGCGTGTAGTTCCTTGAGCAGGTCGGGTCGGTCGATGCTCTGCCATGCATCACGCGCAGCGGAGAGGTGAGAGTTGCGCTCTGCCGGGACCGACGAGAGTCTGGCGAGTCGCCTGTTAGTCATGCCAATTGAATAAGGCTCCGGAATGCGCTGGTACAGAAGCAGAGATTGCTCGAAGAGGGCGCCGCGCCTCGTCATGGAGGGAGCGCTCCAGGGCGATGGCTCCGAGGCTTTGGATGCAGTTGGCCTCGCCGAGGAGGCTACCGACCTGCTGGAAGAGGGGGAGTGCCTTCTCGAAGAGGATGCGCGCCTCGTCATGGAGGGAGCGCTCCAGGGCGATGGCTCCAAGGCTGCGGATACAGTTGGCCGCGCCGAGGAGGTTAGGAGCCGCGCAGGAATAAAGTTTCAGTTTGCGGGTGCCCGAGATCGTGCCCATCAATGTAGGCATGGACCTGGAGGAAGTCATCGCGGCGAAGTACCAAGCGCTTGAGAGCGGAC
>NZ_JAHXBF010000026.1 GCF_020103695.1 Hyalangium versicolor | reverse complement strand
GAAACTGCGCCTCCCCTGGCTGGACGATCGTCTCGTCCTCTACTCCCTCGAAGTTCCGCCCTCCCAGAGCGGGGAACCATCATCCGATCCCTCGGGGAGCACGGAGCGCGTTTGGTGCTAGTGGCCGGGCTTGGGACGTTGCAGAGCCTGCAGGACGCATGCAAAAAGCCAGGGGGGACCCGCCAGAAGGTTACTCGGGTCGCATGTGGCTTGGGGCTGACGGGTGCCTTGGTACAGCAGCTGGGTAAGATCACCCATGAAGCCGAGTACCAAAAGCTCCTCAATAACGTGGGGGACGCGCGCGAGAACCTGATCAAGAACCTCAAGCAGCTCGTCCGGGATCGGATCTCTCCTCAGCTCGACAAGGACCTCACACCAGAGGAGTGGGCCCTGCTGGAGCCCGAGTTGGAGCGCCTGCTCTGGGAACTCGTGACGAATCTCCGCACGCTGTATGAGCGCGTGGCGGCCATCGAGCGCCAGGAGCTTTACCCGAGCGGGGGTGGGGCAGGTGTGTACATCCTCCACAAGCCCTTCACCGCGAACGGAGCGCCGGACATCCTGCAGCGAAGCCAGTTAGTGCTGCTGGGAACTCTGGATGTGTTTCGGAGCGGGCTGGGAATCTACAAGCAGGTGTCGGGGTACAGCCTAGCGCACGCCGACGAGGTCTTTCTGATGGCTGAGGCCATCTCCGACGTCATGGTGAGCGACTACGGGAATGGCATCCGGAAGATGCTAAGCGCCTCGGCCACGGCCTGCGCTGGAGACACGTCGTGCATCATTCCCGGGAAGCTGAGCAGGCATCTGCCGCTCCTGGTGAACATCTCCGGGGCGAAGACTTCCAAGGACATCCAGGTGGCCATCGAGAGCGCCGCCGCGCCCATTGGGAGTTGGGCGGTGAAGCGCCAGCGGCCCCTGCTCACCATCACGGGCCTCGTGGGCGTCCAGGGCGCACTGGAGTACGACGATGACCTGCCGCGGGGTGGCGGCGTGGGCCCCATGGCCACGCTGGGAGTCGAGTGGACGACCAACCTGTGCCGGAGCGGCTGGGACTTCGGCGTGATGGGCAGCGTGCTAGACTTGGGCCAGTTGGCGTTTCCGCGCGTCTACTCGCACCTCACGGGGACGGAGCCCCAGGTCGGCCAGAACTCCGAACCCGGTATCGTCCAGGTGCTCTCTCCGGGGTTGTATCTGCGCTTCGGTGTCCCGGACATGCCCATCACTCTCGGCGTGGGGGGCTCTCGGGCCCCCGGCCTGCGCTGCCGACTGACGTCCTCCGGAGAGTGCCAGTCCTCGAATGCCGTGGGCGTCTGGCGCGTGGGCGCCTTCGCGGCCGTCGATGTGACGATCCTCAACCTGAGTGAGTAGTACCTGATCACGGGAAATAGAACCGATGCTTATTCACCGATGGATGCGCTGCGGCTGGCTGTGGACACTCGCCCTGTTGAGCCTCCACCCGCTCTCCGCCCACGCTGACGGGAACCAGTCCGGCGAGGCGGAGTGGACCGTGCTGGTGTACATGAACGCGGACAACGATCTCGACGCGTCTGCGCTCGCCGACATCAACGAGATGGAGGCCGCGAATCTCGGCAACCTCAATGTCATCGTCCAGGTGGACCGAGAGGGACAGGGCGAGAAGGGCCAGCTGCTGAGCTCGGCTTGGGCTGGCACGAAGCGCCTCAAGATAAAACAGGACAACAACCTCAGTCAGATTGGCTCCACCGAACTGGACGATCTGGGCGAGATGGACATGGGCGACTACGTGAATCTGGCGGAGTTCGCGAGCTGGGGAATAATGAATTTCCCCGCGAAGAAATACGCCCTCATCGTCTGGAGCCACGGGAATGGCTTCAAGGCCGAGCCCAACTCCCTCCCGCTCAAGGTCTCAATCGATGGAACGAGCCACACGCATATCGACTTGCGCAATCTGGAAGATGCTCTGGTGATGATTCAAGAGGACACCCAGAAGCGGATCGAACTCCTCGGCTTTGACGCTTGTCTGATGCAGATGACGGAGGTGGGCTATCAGCTCAAGAACCATTACACGTTGCTGGTCGGTTCCGAAGACCTCGAGTCGAATGATGGGTGGGCTTACGATCAGCTCCTCACGCGGCTCTCCGCCCTGCCCCCTGCCGATCAAACACCCCTGGCCTTCGCGGACATCATCGTGCAGACCACCTTGGACTACTACCGCCGGAAAGGCGTGGCGGCCACCCTGTCCGTGGCCGAGGCCAAGGCCGTGATGACGCTCTCGCAAAAGGTCCAGGCCTTCGTCAAGGCCGTGAACTTCCGGCGCAAGCAGCAACTCGATGCGCTTCAGAAGAGCTACTCCGAGGCGCAACGCTTTCGCAACGCGGGCGCTGACTATGTAGACCTCTTTGACTATTTCAAGACGCTGCGCGACAAGCTCACACCCAAGAACGACAAGGACAAGGAGATGAAAGCAGCCATCGATGCCATCCTGGAGCTCCAGCCGCAAGTAATCCTGAGGAAGGACAACGTCGGGCAGTCCGTCAACCGGGCTCAAGGCCTGACCTTGTACCTGCCTCGGTCCTGGCAGTATCAAGAGAAGTATTCGGACCTGGCTTTCGCCAAGGCCACGGCGTGGGGTGAGTTCATCCAGAAGTTCAATGCCTCGATGTTCACGTATGAGCTTCAGCTTCTTGCGGGGACCTTGTTCATCCCAGGGTTCGAGCTGGATCCGGATGAAACAGAGGATCCGACGCGCGATATCGTCGTCATTGGGGATTCGCGCAGGCAAGGTCAGAGCGAGCTTATTTCCAACATGAGCGATGAAATCCTCACGGCGCTCCAAAGAGGGCTGCCCGAGAAGCTGGCGGCTCTGAACTCGGCGTCGCAATCGACCGAGGGCCTCAACAAGCTGCGCAAGGTGGTAGCGCTCAAGCTCAAGGCACCGCTCAGGAACAATGAGATCCGGGAGGAGGACAAGAAGCTCGTCGAGGAGTTTCTCGGCAAGGTCAAGGGCCTGGGCTTAATTGCCGCGGGCCCTTGACCGCGTCCCAGCCCCAGGCCGGTGAGCCCTACCGGCCGCCCGTACGCTCAGGCCTGGCGCGGCACCGTTTCCTCAAGCGGGTGCGAAGCCGGTGCTGGAGGAGGAGAGCCTCGCCTTTGCCGCGACGGTGGAGGAGCCGAGGAAGAAGCGCACATCCCGTTTGGACTGAGCCGCGCTGATGCGCAGGACGTTCGCCCTCGACGTGTTCGCGTGCGGCAGGTGTGGAGGCCGGCTTAGAACTTATCTCGGTAGGCGCGGAGAGCGAAGGAGTGGAGACGATCTTGAGAAAGCGCGCCGAGCAGTACAGCAACGCCGTCCTCGCCCGCTTCCCCAAGGGCAAGGGCACACGCGTCAAGCTGGCCGTGCGCAACGACAAGAGCACCGGCGTGCTGGACTTCAAGGGCATCCCCGTGGACCAGATGAACCTGCTCCTGGAGGCGCTCAAGTCCCAGCAGTCCACCTGATCCAAGTGCAAGAAATAACCGGGCCCACTCCCGGTGAGTGAAATGACGGCCCTCTGCCAGCACGAGAGAGGGGCTCTACCCGAGAGATTCGGGGCAGGCTCCCCCTGCCCCTCAGGCCGGTGCCGACGCTGTCTCGGCGCTCTGCCGGATCGGCAGCACCACCCGGAACCGGGTGCCCACTCCAGGCGTGGAATCCACCTCGATACCGCCGTGGTGCCGCGCGACGATTCCGTACGAAAGTGCCAACCCCAGACCCGTGCCCTGCCCCACCGGCTTCGTGGTGAAGAACGGATCGAAAATCCGATTCAGGTGCTCGGGTGCAATCCCCTCTCCGTTGTCGGAGATCTCGACGAAGACGTGATCGCCATCTCTCCGGCCCGTCCTCACGGTGATGGTGCCTCGCTTGCCCTTGATGGCCTGCGCGGCGTTGACCAGCAGGTTCAGGAACACCTGATTGAGCTGGGACGGCAGGCACTCCACCTCCGGCAGCTCTCCGTACTCCTTGATGACATCCGCCACATGGCGCACTTCGTTGTGCACGATGTTCAGCGTGCTCTCGAGCCCCCTGTGCAGATCCGCCCGATGCCACCGCGCCTCGTCCATGCGCGAGAACTCCGTCAGATCCCGGATGATCTGCCGCACCCGGCGCAGCCCCTCCGCGCACTCGTCCAGCACCGGCATGGAGTCCTCGCGGATGAGCGCCAGCTCCACCTGCTCCTCGAGCGTGTCGATACGCCTCCGCGCGCTCTCCCCCAATCCGCCCTTCTCCGCCTCGAAGGCGTCGATGACCTTCAACAGGTCCAGCACATAGGTGCGCAAGGAGCCGACGTTGCTCGTCACGAACCCGATGGGGTTGTTGATCTCGTGAGCCAACCCCGCGGCGAGCTGCCCGATCGAAGCCATCTTCTCCGACTGCAGGAGCTGGCAGTGCGTCTCCTCGAGCTTGCGGAACAGCGCCGCCTGCTCCGCCTTCTCCTGGAGCAGCGCCTCCTCGATGAGCTGGCGGCCCGCCAGCTCGCCACGCAGCTGATCGTTCCGCTCCGTCAGCTCACGGGACATCAGCTCCAGGGAGCGCTCGATCGAGAGCCGGTCCTCATCCGCGGCCCGGTAGGCCTCATCCACCGCGGACAGAAAGGGCTCCAGCCCGGACGGTACCTGCTCCAGGCTCCCGAAGAATCGCCGCAGCTGTCGCTCGAGCAGCTTGTGGTAGCTCACGATTCGCTGAATGCCGTGATGGTCATGGTCTGGTTGTGGAGCTCGCAGTGGGTAACCGCTCCGTGCGGGCAGATTTCTCCATACGAGTAGAAACCGGTCAGCGTCGGCCTCGGCCCGAGCACCTCCCGCACCGCTTCCACCTCCTCCTCCACGCGCTGCTTGAGCACCAGCTTGCGCCCCACGCAGCTGATCAGCACCGCCAGCTCAGGCTGGAAGCTGCCCAGCCGCTCGAGCCCGGCGCGCGCCGCCCCGGCAGCTCCATCGATGAGGCGGTCGAAGTTCGCCTTCATCAGGCGCGCATAGCTGCCCTGCGGCATGTCGCCAGCGAAGGTCATGCTCTGCTCCTTCTCGTCGATACTCAGGACGGTACGCACCACGCCGGAGCCCTCCTTCTCGCTGCGCAGGGCCAAGGGGAAACGCAGGGCGGCAGCCGGGAGCTCCGCTGCGTGCTCTCCCAGGTATTGCTTGTAGAGCTCCAGCGCGGATCGCCCATCGAGCTCGTAGAGCACGTTGCTCCGAGAACGGGTGATGAGGCGCTCCGGTCCAAAGGCATCCCACCCCCCGAGCGACCCGTAGCCAATGCGCAGCCGCTCGCCATAGAAGCCCACCGCCGCAACCTGGCCCTCGGCGGGCAGGCCATTGACGCACACCACCGTGTGCTGGAAGTCCGGACCATCCCCGGCGAGCCCTCCCGTCATCCCCACCGTCTCGGGCAGGTTGGCGCGCAGGCCGCGCACGAGCTCGGTGCCGTTCACCTTCAGCCCATCCGACAGGACCAGGACATGGGCCAGTCCAGGCTGCAGCAGGGAGCGGGCCAGGGACGCCCCCGCCGCCTGGCTCTCCTCCATGGACTCCACCCGAGCCTGTGCCAACCGGATTCGGGTGCGCTCGAACGCCACCGCTGTCACCACGAGCGAGTCGTCGCTAACAGCAGTCCCGTGAATCTCCCCAGCGGTGGAGCACCCCACAAGGATGGCCTCGGGATACCAGGCACGGACCTGCTGGAGGACCGAGGGCTCCTGCATCCGCGCGCGTGAACCGAACATCAGCACCCACTGCGCGCTCGCTCCCACGCCCGCCTGTGCGGTGTCGCGCCAGCCATCCTCTCGGGTCCAGGCCTTCTGATCGACCTTCAAGAGCGCTCTCCCACGCCAGCTGGCTCGCGGCAGTGAATGTTAGCGAGCGACGTCGCCCAGGGTCGAGCAGCGGCGCCTCGTTGAGGAGAACGCACGACGCGTCAACGACCATCAGTGAAAGCCCCGTCACGTCCAGCGCTGTTCCGCGTGCGCCTAGGTGAGCGGAATCTCCAGAGTGGCGGTGGCGCCCTTGCCGGGCCCTTCGCTCTCCAGGGTGAGAAGGCCGCCCAACTGCCGGGCCGCCAGCGCGCTCGAGTGCAACCCCAGGCCATGGCCCCCCTCGCGCGTGGTGAAGCCTTGCGAGAAGAGCCGGGAGCGAACCTCCGGGGAGATACCAACGCCGTTGTCCACCACCTGGATGCGCGCCCTGTTCCCCGCTGCCTCGAGCTTCACGTGCAGCCGGCGCTGCTCGTCGCCCACACCGCTCATCGCGTTCTTCGCGTTGCTGAAGAGGTTGATGAGGATCTGCAGCACCTTGTGCTTCTCCAGGTGCACCTTGGGCAGCGAGGCCAGCTCCTGGGTGACGGTGATGCTGTTGCGCTTCAGGGTCGGCATCTGGATGCTCAGGGCCTCGCCGATGAGCTGCCCCAGATCGCACTCCTCCGTGACGAGCGAAACGGCGGCGTGGTTCTGTTGGACCCGGATGATGGCGCGGATGTGCTCCAGGTGCTTGTCCATCGCCCCCATGTCTTCCTGGAGCGAGGCATGGTCTCGCTGGAGCTCCCGCGACAGGCCGGAGAGATAATTCGCCAGCGTGGTGCCCCGAGCATCGCGCGTGAAGAAGCCCGCCAGATCGTCCTGGTGCTCCTTGAGCATGGCCACCACCTGCTCGAGCCGGCCCACACGTGAGGCATCCGCCTTCCTGCGCATCATCTGCAGGTTGATCATCGCGCTGGTCAGGACGTTGCCCACGTTGTGGAGCACGTTGGCGGCCACCTCGGCCATGCCCGCCGCGCGGGCCGTATCCATCAGCTGCGCCTGCGTTTGCTTGAGCTCCCGGGTGCGCTCCTCCACGCGCCGCTCCAGCTCGTCATTGGCCTGGCGCAAGGCCACCTCCGCGCGCTGAACCTCGGCATAGAGCCGGGCATTCTCGATGGAGATCGCCGCCTGGGAGGCCAGGTGGCCCAGCAGGGAGATGCGCGCCGGGGTGAAGGCGTCGGTCGCCAGGCTGTTCTCCAGGAACAGCGCGCCGTGGAACTCCTCCTGGCGAAGCAGCGGCAGACAGAGCACGGAGCGGGCACCGCCGCGCTTGAACCACTCATCCCCCGAGAAGGGGTGGGGCTGCGAGGCATCTCCGATGAGCACGTGCTCACGCGTGCGCTTGACGTACGCGAGGAGGGTCCACGGCAGCAGGGAGTCGTCCGGCTCTGCCCCCGGGCCATCCCCCGTGGCGCTCGACACCGCCTCGACCAGGAGCTTGTTCCCGTGCGGCAGCAGAAGAGCCCCACGCTGGGCACCCGCGTTCTCGATGGCGACCCGCAGCAGGGTGGACGCCAACCGCTCGAGGACGATCTCTCCGGAGATGGCCTGCTGCGCCTTGACCACGGTGAGGGCGTCGATCTGCGTCGAGTCCGTGTCCGTGATGCTGCCCTCGACGAAGGCGGGAACCGAGGCCAGGTGGGGCCACTGCGCGCTCAAGTGCCGCGCCTTTCCCCGGGCACCCCATTGCAGGTACGCATCCCGGGCCCGCCGCGCATAGGTGTCCGCGATGGTGGGGATCCGCCGCTGCTGCCAGTACCGGGCCGCGAGCTCGCTGGCCAAAGCCACGTACTGGATGAAGTCATACTCGCGAGCCGCCTGGAACGCTTCCTCGTACGCGAGGACGGCATCGTCGTTCCGGCCAGTGATGCGCGCCAGCTCCGCGGACACCATGCGTTCGGGCGCGCGGAACGTCCAGGGCGAGAAGCCCGCCCACTCGGACAACTGCTGTTGATCCTGCTGGATGTCCTCGAGGGCCTGGCGCTGCTCGTCGGGAGATAGCGAGCCGAAGCAGGCCGCCAGGGTCAGCGCATGGAAGAGGTGGAGATCCCGAAGCTGGAGCTGCCCCATCGAGGACCACTTGAACTCGATGGCCCGGGCTCCTGCCTCCATGGCCTCGGTGTAGGCGCCGCACATGTAGCGCGCCTGCATCTTGTAGCTCCAGTACCAGCACCACATCGTGGTCAGGCGGGAGGGAATCGATGCGTTCTCGAACGCCTCCGCGTCGAACTCCTCCCAGCTCAACGAGCCGAACTCGCGCGAGAGTCCGCGCAGGTTCTGCACGTAGGCCTGCATGTGCTGGATGATGTACTGCACGTCCTGGAAGCCCACCTTGCGCACGAACGAGAGGCGCGCTCCCGCGTCCTGGAAGACCTCCTCGAGATCCAGCCCGATTCCCAGCCGGTACGTCACCGCGTGGTAGCTGCAGTAGCAAGCGATCTGGAGATCACTCGCCTGGAGCGCGTGGTGGAGCGCTCGCTGGATGGCCTCCTGGGAGCGCGGCAGTGGCTGTGTCCAGGTGCTGAGGACCTCCATGATGTAGCGCACCTTGCCTCGCAGGGCGGCCACGTCGTTGCGCTCGACGAGCTCGCAGGCCAGCTTGCCGAAGGCATAGGCCTCGCGGTACCGCCGGAACATGGGCCCCAGCACCATGCCGTACCAGGCATACGCGTGCGCCGCCGCGGCCGTGTTCCCGTGCCGCAGCAGGATCACGATCATCTTGCACAGGTTCAGCGTGAGCAGGCGGTGATCGACGAGGTAGGCCGGCAGGAAGAGGTTGCTGAGGACGTTCATCAGCGCCTCCATGTCCGGGTCCACCATGCGCGGCAGCTCGATGAGGCTCTCGATAGGCCTGTCCCCCAGCACGGCCCAGACCTCGTCGTTGGCGGCCTTCACCTCCTCCCAGGTGGGACGCAGCGACATGGGCATGCCCATCTGCGCCAGGCACTCGAGGAGGCACTCCGCGGCATCCTGGAACTGGCCGGCGGCGATGAGGAGCACGCTCTTGAGGCGGTAGGCGCCTCCCACCTCCGCGCGCGTGCGCGCCCGCGTGAGCAGCTCCTCCACCATGCGGCGAGCCTCGGCGGCGTTGCCGCTCATGAACTCGCAATTGGCCAGCTCGAGCCGGAGCGCATAAGCCAGCGGGGGATCGGTCTTCCACGGGTCCCCCGGCAGGAGCTGGAAGGCCATCGTGAAGTACGTGATGGCTGAGCGGAACGCAGTCGACAGCTTGGCCTTGCGGCCTGCATCGGCGTTCAGACGGGCCAGGCGGTGGCGCTCCTCGGGATCGAGGATCAGCCCCGCGCCGGCGTTGAGCTGGCTCACGATGCTGAAGAGCCGCTCCGAGAGGGCCTCGGGAGGGACGCTCTCCAGCAGGAGCCGGCCGATGCGCAGGTGCACAGCCTTGCGATCCTCCTCGGGGATGAGGGCATAGGCCGCCTGCTGGATGCGGTCATGGAGGAAGCGGTACTGATCCGGGCCGGCGCGCACCAGCATGCCTTCCTGGAGCGCGGCCTCGAGCCCCTGCTCCACCTCAGCGGCATCCACCATGTCGGAGATGACATGCAGGAACGGGAGCGAGAACGAGTTCCCCACGCACGCCGCACGCCGCAACAGGTGCTGGGTCCCCGAGGGCAGCTGCCGCAGCTTGCCCACCATGAAGTCGACGACGTTGTCCGAGTAGCCCTTCGCTCGCCCTCCCTCGGCATCCCAGCGCCACACGCCCTCGGACGTACGTACCAGGAGCCCGTCCTGGTTGAGCGTCTGCATGAACTGCAGCAGGAAGAAGGGATTGCCCCCCGTCTTCTCCAACACCACCCCCGAGAGCGTCTGTACGAGCTCCGAGCTGGCTCCTGGCAGGGTATCCGTGACGAGCTGCCTCACCTCTTCGAGCCCCAGGGGCTCGAGCTGGAGCTCCGTGGTCCGCGTGCCGCTCTTGCGGATCACCGCCAGTGCCTGCTCCAGCGGGTGGGCGGCATCGACTTCGTTGTCCCGGTAGGCGCCGATCCACAACACCGGCGGCGTCTCCGGGTGCGTGAGCAGGTGCTGGATCAGCTGGAGGCTCGCCACATCCACCCACTGCAGATCATCCAGGAAGATGACCAGCGGGTGCTCCGGCGTGGCGAAGACGCCCAGGAACCTGCGGAACACGGCGTTGAAGCGGTGCTGCTCCTGCGCTGGGGGCAGCTCCTGCACGGGCGGTTGCTTGCCGGCAACGAGCTCCAACTGCGGCACCAGGTTCACGAGGAGCTGCCCGTTGCCGTCCCACGACTCCTTCAGTTGCTCGCTCCAGCGGGCCAGTTCCTCATCCGTGCTCGCGAGCAACTGCTGCGTCAGCCCCCGGATGGCCTGCGCCAGCGTCGCGTAGGGAATGTCCCGCTGGAGCTGATCGAACTTGCCGGTGAGGAAGAAGCCGCGCTGCCGCACCACAGGCTTGTGCAGTTCGTGCACCACCGAGGACTTGCCAATGCCGGCATAGCCTCGGACGAGCACCAACTCCGGCCGGCCCGCCCGCCCCACGCGCTCGAAGCTCTGCAGCAACTGGGCGGCGTGCGCATCCCTCCCGTACAAGCGCTGAGGCAACTGGAAGCGGCTGGAGAAGTCGTGCACCCCGATGGGGAAGTCCTCGTGCACGCCGCGGCGCAGGCTCTCCTGGCACCGATCGAGATCCGCCTTCAACCCCTCGGCGCTCTGGTAGCGCTCCTCCGCGACCTTGGCCAGCAGCTTCGCCACGATGGCGGACAGCACCGGCGGCAGGCCCGGCACCCGCTCCCCCAGCGGCGGCGGCACCACCGCCATGTGGGCATGAAACCACTCCAGCGCATCCCGCCCATGAAAGGGGCGGCTGCCCGCCAGCAACTCGTAGAGGGTGACGCCCAGCGAGTACAGATCCGTGCGGTAGTCCACCGAGCGGTTCATCCGCCCGGTCTGCTCCGGAGACATGTAGGCCAGCGTGCCCTCCACCAGCGAGGCGGGGGACGCCTCCACGTGCTCCACGAGCTGCAGGCTCGCCAGTCCGAAGTCGATCAGACACGTCTCGCCCGAGGGCGTGACGATGACGTTGGCAGGCTTGACGTCCTTGTGGATCACCCCCCGCCGATGGAGCACGGCCAGCGTCGAGACCAGGGAGATGCCCAGATCCAGGGCCCGGGACACCTCGAGCGGCCGCCCCGTCAGCTCGGACAAGGCGGCCCCCTCCACGGACTCCAAGAGGAGCAGGGGCCGATCCTCGAGCAGCTCCAGCGAATGAACGCGAGCCACGCCCCGCACATCCTTCAGGCGCAGCAGGATGGTGAACTCCCTGCGGTATCGTTCCAGCTCCCGCGCTCCCGGGGCGACCACCGCGGGAGTCTTGAGGATCAGCGCCAATCCATCGTGATCACGAACCACATGGAACAGGAGGTTCGAGCCCGTAGCCTTGACGGCGCCTCGCAGGGTGTAGCCGGGGATGGTCAACATGATGAGCGAGCGAGTCTGGAGACCCGCCTCATCTCCTAATGGTCACGCGCACAGGGCGCGCGACGGAAGCGATCCTCCGAGCAGTGCCGTGAAACATGATACCTTGCCGGAATGCCACTTGCAGGGCCGTGGTATTGAGGGCCTGCTCCCATGACCACCACCACGGTTCTGGTCGTCGATGACGACCGCGCCAACCTCGACTCCGTCGCCCGCATCTTCCAGCGAGAAGGGCTCGCCACGCTCTCCGCCTCCAACGGCACCGAAGCCCTGGACTTGCTGCGCAAGCCCGAGGTCAGCGTCATGGTGACGGATCTGATGATGCCCGGCATGGACGGCCAGGAGCTGCTCAAGGCCGCGCGCACCATCCGCCCGGACGTGGAGGTGGTGCTGATGACGGCCTACGCCACGGTGGAGACGGCCGTGGCAGCCATGAAGGACGGCGCCTACGACTTCATCACCAAGCCCCTCAAGCGCCACGCCCTGGTGAAGGCCGTGCAGAAGGCGCTGGAGAAGCAGGCCCTCGTCGCCGAGAACAAGTCCCTCAAGGCGAAGCTGGCCGAGATCGGCGCCTCGGGCGGCAAGGCCATGGTGGGCCAGTCCCCCGCCTTCCGGGCAATGATGGACACCCTGCGCCAGGCCGCGCCCTCCACCGCCACCGTGCTCCTCATGGGAGAGTCCGGCACTGGCAAGGAGCTGGCCGCCCGCGCGCTCCATGAGCACTCCACCCGCGCCAAGGGCCCCTTCATCGCCGTCAACTGCGCCGCCCTCCCCGAGAGCATCCTCGAGGCCGAGCTCTTCGGTGTGGAGCGCGGTGCCTACACCGGTGCCGTGGCCCGCCGCGAGGGCCGCTTCGAGCGCGCCCACGGCGGCACCCTCTTCCTGGATGAAGTCGGAGAGATGCCTCTGTCGGCCCAGGTGAAGCTGCTGCGCGTGCTCCAGGAGGGAGAGATCGAACGACTGGGCGGCACGCAGACGGTGAAGGTGGACGTGCGCCTGGTGGCCGCCACCAACAAGGATCTCCAGAAGGAGGTGGCCGAGGGCCGCTTCCGCGAGGATCTCTATTACCGCCTCAACGTGGTGGAGATCCGCGTGCCCGCGCTCGCCTCGCGGCGCGAGGACATCCCCCTGCTGGCGGACGCCTTCCTGCGCCGCTTCGCCGCCAAGAACAGCAAGTCGCTGCGCGGCTTCTCCGAGGAGGCCCTGCGCATCCTCGAGAACTACGCCTGGCCGGGCAACGTGCGGGAGCTCGAGCACGCCGTCGAGCGCGCCGTCGTCCTCGCGCGGGGCGAGGTGCTGGAGGCCAGCGATCTGCCTGAGAGCGTGCGCAAGGGGCCGCTGGGCTCAGCCGGCCAGCTCGTCATCCCCATTGGTACGCCCATGGAGGAGATCGAGCGCCGGGTCATCCACGAAACCCTGCGCCACACCAAGGGCGACAAGACGCTGGCCGCCCGCCTGCTGGGCATCGCCGCGCGCACCATCTACCGCAAGCTGGAGCGCGAGGCCTCGGGCGCCCCCTCCGAGCGTGAACCCGAGGGCCCCGAGGACCGGGAAGGCCCCTCATCGGACGAATGACGCGGCGAATGACAGCCCGTCACACCCTCCCCCGCCCGGTTTTGACAAATTGTCCGCCGCGTCGGAGCCCCATGGCAGCCTCTCCCCGGTGTAGGTCCTACCCGGAATAATTTCGCGCACTTGGCCGTAGGCCTCGGGTTGTACGCTGCCCCTCGGGTGGCACTTCGCTTGCTCAATCCCGCTTCGTATCCCTGGACGCACGATGGAACTCCTCTTCCGCAAATACTTCTGGGCCGTGAACCTCGTGTTCATCCTGCTCGTCGCCTGGCTGGTGATGCGCACGGTGAACCTGCGAGTGGAGACGCTCGTGGCCCCGGGGCCGTCTCTGGCCGTGGCGCCCCGCTCCCCTCAACACGCCCAGGAGGCGGAGAAGCTCGCCTCCCTGGAGCTGGAGAGCCTGTCGCGGCTCACGGGCATCAAGATCCCCGAGCCCGAGCCCGTGGTGCAGGAGCCCTCCTCTCCAGCGCCCGTGGACGACAACGCTGATCCGGTGAAGAGCGGCCTGCGGGTGAAGCTGCTCGGCACGCTGGTCTCCGTGGACAAGTACTGGTCCTTCGCCTCCGTGCAGGACATGGTCTCCCAGCGCTCGCAGACGTACATGGTGGGTGACCGCATCCAGAACGCGGAGATCATCGACATCCAGCGCGAGCGGGTCATCATCATCAACAATGGCCGCAAGGAGTTCATCGACGGCCAGCCGGGAGACGGCAGCGCGCCCGCGCCCACCTTCACGCCGCCGCCCGCGGTCGCCGCGGCCACCCCTCCGCCCAACAACGGCCTGGGCACCGGCATCCGCGCCACCAGCGAGAACGAGTACGAGGTGCCGCGCGGAGAGATCGACAAGACGCTGGCCAACCTCAACGAGGTGGCCATGCAGGCGCGCATCGTCCCCGCCTTCAAGGACGGACAGGCCCAGGGCTTCAAGCTCTTCTCCATCCGCCCGGACTCCATCTATTCGAAGATTGGCGTCCAGAACGGCGACGTCATCCGCCGCATCAACGGCTTCGACCTGAACAGCCCCGAGAAGGCGCTCGAGGTCTACTCGAAGCTGAAGGAATCCTCTCGCATCGAGATCGAGATCGAGCGCAACGGCGCGCCGATCCGCAAGACGTACAACGTCCGTTAACCCCGCAGTGCAAGCCCTTCCATGAAGACGCTCTCGCCCTGGTCGCTCCTGCTGTGCCTGGCGCTGGCCACCTCGCCCGCCTACGCTCAGCGCCGCCCCGTTGGCCCTCCCGCTGGAGCTCCCGCTCCGGGCGGTGATCGGCAGATCACCCCGCAGCCCTCCAGCAACGTCGCCGCCTCCGGCGAAGGCGCCCCGAAGGGCGAGGGCCGCAACACGCCCACCTGTGAGGAGGCCCGGCGCCGCGCGCGCTACGGCATCTACTTCGACAAGGTGGACATCGAGAAGCTGGTGCAGACCGTCTCGGACGCCACCTGCAAGACGTTCATCCTCCCGGAGAACGTCCGCGGGAAGATCTCCATCATCGGTCCGGAGAACGGGCGGGTGGAGGTGGACGCGGACCAGTTCTACGCCGCCTTCCTCGCGGCGTTAGACGCCAACGGGTTGTCCGTCTACCCGCACGGGCGCTTCCTGAAGATCGTTGACAAGCGCTCGGCGAAGCAGAACCCCATCCCGACCATCGTGGACGGCAACGAGCAGTACACGATGAACGAGCAGATGGTGACCAAGCTCTTCAAGATCAAGTACGTGGAGGTGGAGCCGCTGCGCGGTGTGCTCCAGCAGCTGGTGTCCAAGGACGGCGACACCATCCCGTACCCGCCGGACACGGTTATCGTGAACGACGTGGGCTCCAACATGCACCGCCTGGAGCGCATCATCGATCAGTTGGACACGCGGGCCTCGAGCGATGAGCTGCGCGTCATCCAGGTGCAGTTCGCCACCGCGCAGGAGGTGGCCACCACGGTGCAGAAGCTCTTCGAGGCCAAGGCGTCGCGCCCCGGCCAGCGCACGGGTGGCTTCGTGCCCAGCGTTTCCCCCGGCGCGCCCCCTCCCGGCGAGCCCGTGGGTCCTGGTGTCTCGGGCCAGGAGAGCGGTGGCGCGGTGACGCTGTCGCAGATCATCCCGGACGAGCGCACCAACAAGCTCATCATCGTGGCCAGCCCGGCCGCCTTCGATCGCATCCAGCAGATCGTCCGCGAGGTGGACGTGCCCACGGAGGCGGGAGGCCGCATCAACGTCTACCCTTTGGAGAACGCTGACGCCGAGGAGTTGGCGAGCACGCTGCAGACGCTGGCGCAGGGCACCGCCAACCGCCCGCGCACGCCGCAGCCGCAGCCGCCCGCGGGCATCGCGCGCAACCAGCCGGTGGCCGCCGAGCTGTTCTCCGGCGAGGTGAAGATCTCCGCGGACAAGTCCACCAACGCGCTGGTGATCGTCGCCAGCCAGTCGGACTTCAAGAACATCGTCCGCGTCATCGAGCAGTTGGACATTCCCCGTCGCCAGGTCTTCGTCGAGGCCGTCATCATGGAGGTCAACCTGGACCGGAACTCCGAGTTCGGGATCAACTTCCACAGCGGCTACAAGCTGAACACGGATCAGGGCGCGGTACCGGGCCTGTTCGGCACCAAGTACACCTCGCAGGGCCTGCCGCCCTCCTTCTCGCTGGCGAACCTGGCCAGCTTCGGCGGCTTCCTGGCCGGCCTGCAGGGCCCCGTCATCCCCGAGCTGCAGAAGCTGGGCATCGACATCCCCGCCTTCGGCGTGGTGCTGCACGCGCTGCAGCAGAGCTCGGACGTGAACGTGCTCTCCACGCCGCACATCCTCACCAGCGACAACGAGGAGGCGGAGATCACCGTGGGCCAGAACGTGCCGTTCCAGGCCGGCTTCTCCCCCAGCTCGCTGGGCGGGGGCCTGGGCACCACCGGCACCACCGGTACCACCGCCAACTCCCTGCTGGGCAGCCTCGGCGGCCTGGGCTCGCTCTTCGCCCCCATCTCCCGCCAGAACGTGGAGCTCAAGCTCACCGTCAAGCCGCAGATCAACGAGAGCGACTACATCCGCCTCGTCATCACCGAGCAGACGGAGGAGATCGCCTCCAGCGATCCAGTGCTCGGCCCCACCACCTCCAAGCGCAGCGCGAAGACGACGGTGGTGGCCAAGGATCAGGAGACGGTCGTCATCGGCGGCATCATGCAGGACCGCACCATCGAGTCCGTCGCCAAGGTGCCGGTGCTGGGAGACGTGCCCCTCCTCGGCCACCTGTTCCGCCAGACGACGTACAAGAAGACGAAGACGAACCTGCTGCTGTTCCTGACGCCCTACATCATCAAGGACCAGACGGACTTCCGCACCATCTTCGAGCGCAAGATGCGCGAGCGGCAGCAGTTCGTGGAGGAGTTCTACGGGCAGGTGCCGGGCTACGACGTGGCGGTGGACTTCAGCCGCAAGCCGGGCCCGCTGTCGCGGATGAACCAGGCCATGCTGCGCGAGCAGCAGCGAGTGGAGAACGGCGGCCCGGGCATGCCCGGCGAGCGCGTCATCAAGCCCGCTGGCCAGGGCACCACCCAGCCACCCTCCTCCTCGCCGGCGCCCCAGTCGCCCGCTCCCGCGCCGGTCGAGCAGGCTCCGCAGACCATGCCGCCCTCGGGAAATACACCCGGAGTGGACACGGGGCCGGACGTCCGGGAAGTCCCGCAGCCTCCCCAGGGTTCGGAGGGATCAGTGCCCCCGCCGGACTCCCCTGAGAGGCTGCGAACCCAGCCTGACACCGCTGGCGAGGGGATGAGAGCCCCATGAACGTGATCACCGACGCCACCAACGCCAACGCCGCCCAGCCCTCCGAGGCTCCGCCGCGCAACGACGCCACCCATGTCGTCTCGCACGGCCCGGCCTTCCTGTCCGGCCGTCCCCTCGGGGAGATCCTCCGCGCCACCGCGGGGCTCACCGAGGAGAAGCTGCAAGAGGGGCTCGCCGCTCAAGCGGAGAAGGGCGGCAGGTTGGGCGAGGTGCTCGTCGGGCTGAAGATCGTGTCCGAGGAGGACGTGGCCAAGGCGCTCGGGCTGCAGTTGGATCTGCCCTACCTCCAGCGCATCTTCGTGGAGGAGGTGGACCCGGAGCTCGTCAAGAAGGTCCCCATCAACTTCGCCAAGCAGGCGAAGATCATCCCCCTGTCCCTGCAGAAGGACGACTCCATCGCCATCGCCGTGGCTGATCCGCTGGACACCGCGGCCATGGACCACGCGCGCATGCTGCTGGGCGCGCCGCTGGACACGCGCATCGCCTTGGCCTCCACCATCGTGGACGCCATCAACAGCGTGTACGACAGGTCCATCAACGAGGCCGAGCAGCTCGTGGACGAGATGGAGGCCACGGATCTGGACTCGCTGGCGCACGAGCTGGAGGAGCCCAAGGATCTGTTGGACACGGATGACGAAGCGCCCGTCATCCGGCTGGTGAACTCGGTGCTCTTCCGCGCCGCCAAGGAGCGCGCGAGCGATATCCACATCGAGCCCATGGAGCGCGAGCTCATGGTGCGCTTCCGCGTGGACGGCGTGCTCCAGGAGGTCATCAAGCCTCCCAAGCGCTACCAGAACTCCATCGTCAGCCGCGTCAAGGTGATGGGGCACCTGAACATCGCCGAGAAGCGTCTGCCTCAGGACGGCCGCATCCGCATCAAGCTGGCCGGCCGTGACATCGACATCCGTCTGTCCACCATCCCGACGTCCTATGGCGAGCGCATCGTCATGCGTCTGTTGGACAAGAACGCCACGCTGCTGGACTTGTCGGAGATCGGCATGGCCCAGCACACGCTGGCGGGGATGGAGGCCGTCATCAAGCGCTCGCACGGCATCATCCTCGTCACCGGCCCCACGGGCTCCGGAAAGACGACGACGCTGTACGGCGGCCTGTCGAAGATCAACACGCCGGACCTGAACATCCTCACCGTCGAGGATCCGGTGGAGTACCAGCTCAAGGGCATTGGCCAGATGGCCATCAACCCGAAGATCGGGTTGACGTTCGCCCAGGGGCTGCGCGCCTTCCTCCGCCAGGACCCGGACGTCATCATGGTCGGCGAAATCCGCGACAAGGAGACGGCGGAGATCGCCATCCAGGCTTCCCTCACGGGCCACCTGGTGCTCTCCACGGTGCACACCAACGACGCGGCCGGCGCCGTCACCCGTCTGGTGGACATGGGCGTGGAGCCCTTCCTCGTGGCCTCGTCACTCACGGCCATCCTGGCGCAGCGCCTCGTTCGCCGTGTGTGCCCGGACTGCCGCGTGCAGTACTCGCCCACGGATGACGAGATGAAGGAGCTGACCCACACGCGCGCCACCTTCAAGCAGCGCTACGGCACGGACAGGATCTACAAGGCCGCGGGCTGCCCCAACTGCAACCGCACCGGCTACCGCGGCCGTACGGGCATCTACGAGCTGTTGATGGTGGACGACGACGTGCGCCAGTTGGTGCTGAAGAACGTGGACGCGTCCACCATCAAGAAGGCCGCGCTCGGCAAGGGCATGCTCACCCTGCTGGAGGATGGCGCGCGCAAGGTGGCCCTGGGAGAGACGACCATCGCCGAAGTCCTCAGCATCACTCAGGAGGACATCTAACCACCGCCCCTCGAATGAGGGGCTGGGGGTGAGTCACCATGCCGGTCTTCGAATACAGAGGTCTCAACAACGCGGGCAAGACCGTGAAGGGTCTGCTCGAGGCGGAATCGCCCAAGACGCTGCGGGCACAGCTGCGCAAGGACGGCATCTTCCTCACGGACGTGCTGGGTCAGGCCGAGGGCAGCCGGGGCGCGGTGCGAAAGGGGGCGGGCGCCGCAGTCGCCGCTCGCGACATCGACATCCGCAAGCTGGCGGGCGGCCGCATCAACACGGACGACATCGCCATCACCACGCGCCAGTTGGCCACGCTGCTGGGCGCGGGCGTCACCCTGGTGGAGTCGCTCACCGCCCTGGTGGACCAGGTGGAGAAGGAGCGCCTCAAGCGCGTGCTGTCGGATGTGAAGCAGCGGGTGAACGAGGGTTCGTCGCTGGCGGACGCTCTGGGCCAGCACCAGAAGATCTTCGGCTCGCTGTACGTGAACATGGTGCGAGCGGGCGAGGCCTCGGGAGCGCTGGACGCGGTGCTGCTGCGGCTGGCGGACTTCACCGAGAGCCAGGCCCGGCTGCGACAGAAGATCATCGGCACCATGCTCTACCCCGCCATCATGGTCCTGGTGGGCGGTGGCATCCTCGTGCTGCTCATGGTGGTGGTGGTGCCCAAGGTGACGAAGATCTTCGACACCATGAAGGCCACCCTGCCCCTGCCCACGCGGATCCTCATCGCGACGAGCAACCTGCTGCAGAACTGGTGGTTCATCATCTTCCCCAGTCTGATCCTCTTCTTCGTCCTGACAGCGCGCTACTTCCGCAGCCCCGCTGGCAAGCCCAAGTGGGATCGGTTCGCGCTCAAGGCGCCCGTGTTCGGCAGCCTGGTGCGGCTGCTGGCCATCTCCCGCTTCGCGCGCACGCTGGCCACGCTGCTCAAGAGCGGCGTGCCCCTGCTGGCCGCCATGGACATCGTCAAGGCCATCATCACCAACTCCGTGCTGTCCGACGTGGTGGAGAAGGCGCGCGACTCCATCCGCGAGGGAGAGAGCATCGCCAACCCGCTCAAGCGCTCGGGCGAGTTTCCTCCGCTCGTGTACCACATGGTGTCCATCGGTGAGCGCTCGGGTCAGCTGGAAGACATGCTCATCTCCGTGGCGGACAGCTACGAGACGCAGGTGAACGTGCGCATCGGCGCCCTCACCTCGCTGATGGAGCCCATCCTCATCGTGTTCATGGGCGCGGTGATTGCATTCGTAGCCTTCTCGATCCTGCTGCCAATCCTGCAGGTGAACTCGGTCATCCACTGACGGAGGGATGGGAATGAACGACACGCTCGACCGGTGGGTTCAACGCGTCACCCTGGCTGCCATGGTGACACTGGCCGCGGCCCTGCTGGCCGTGGGAGTGGCGCTCTACGCTTCGGACTCCGAGGCTCACGCGCCGGCCGCGAACGCCATGCAGGGCGTGCCCTGACAGAAACGACTCCGGCGAGGCCCTGGGGCCTGCCAGAAAGTCATTCGAGGAAGACAGACCTATGAAGAACGCTGAGAGCCAGAAGACGAAGAAGCAGCAGCGCCGCCGCAACCGCGGCATGACCCTGATCGAGATCATGGTGGTGATCACCATCCTCGGGCTCATCGCCGCGGCGGTGGGCGTGGCCGTCATCCCGAAGCTCGAGGAGGCCAAGCGGGACACCGCGCGCCTGGACATCGGCAACATCCAGAACGCTCTGAAGCTCTACTACGCCAAGCAGGGCAAGTACCCGGACACGGGCAGCGGCCTGAAGGCGCTGGTGGACACGCAGAACCTGGAGCGCATCCCCGTGGATCCCTGGGGCAACGAGTACGTCTACCTGCTCGAGAGCGGCAAGCCCGTCATCACCTCGTACGGCGCGGACGGCACCGCGGGCGGCCAGGGCAGCGACGCGGACGTCTCCTCCAAGGACACGGGGAAGAAGTAGGCGCCCGCTCCGGGAACACGAGGATCTGAAACCATGATGGCCGACCACGCTTCCTCTCAGAGCCCCGAACTGGCGGCGCGTCCCTCCCGGACGGGGAGGATCGCGGTCGTCATCGTGTGCGTGCTCGCCACGGCGATGGCCTTCGGGCTGGCGTACATCACCACGGACTTCAGCCTGCCTCCGAAGCAGCGCCTGGCGATGGAGCAGATCCGCCGCCTGGAGGGCTTCTTCAAGGTCTACCACCGCACCATGGGGCGCTTCCCCGCGGAGGAAGAGGGCTTCAAGCCCCTCATCGACGGGCAGGTGATTCCATCCGTTCCCCAGGACCCGTGGGGCCGGCCGTACGTGTACCTGTTCAACAACCAGAAGACGGGCGTCGTCTCGTACGGCGCGGATGGCGTGCCCGGGGGTGAGGGCGAGAACGCGGACATCAGCAGCGGTGGACTCGTGAGGAACCGGCAATGACGAACCTGGCATTCAGGCGTTCGCGCCGGGCCCAGCGAGGCCTGACGCTCATCGAGATCTCCGTCGCGCTGATGATCGCGGCGGTGCTCTTCGCCGCGGTGGTGGCCGGAGTGGGCGCCATCACCGGCACCAAGGCCAAGGCGACGGCGAGTGAGTTGGCCGGCATCATCCGCTCGCTCTACGACACGGCGGCGCTCTCCGGGAAGACGTGCCGGCTGGTGTTCGAGCTGCCGCCTCCGAAGAGCGAGGAGCCCGCGCGCTACCACGCCGAGTGCGCCGAGGGCGCCGTCACCACCGCGAGGGATCGCGAGGGCGCGATCAAGGACGAGAACCGCACGAGGGAGGATGAGGCGCGGCACGGCAAGGACGAGCGGCGCAACTTCACCCGCGACAACAGCGGCGGCGCGCCCAACCTGCAGGACCTGACGGAGCAGGAGCAGCACCGCGTGGAGCAGGCCGCGCGCTTCTCCAGCTACACGGGCGAGGAGATCTCGGATCACGAGATGCCGGGCAACGTCTCCGTCTCCGTGTGGACGCGGCAGCAGAAGACGGCGGTGGATCAGGGCATCGCGTATCTCTACTTCTTCCCCCAGGGCTACACGGAGAAGGCACAGGTGTACGTGCGCCAGGGGGACAACGTGTGGACGCTCACCATCGCCCCGCTCACCGGCAAGGTGACGATCGTCGGTGAGGAGCTGGAGGTGCCTCGCTCATGAGACGCACGAACCGAGGCTTCACCCTGCTGGAGACGGTCGTCGCGCTCGCCATCCTGGCGCTGGCGCTGATGGCGATCTTCGACTTGAACTCCGGCGCGGTCGCCAACCACGTCTACACCAAGCACCTCACGGTGGCTTCGCTGCTGGCCCGCTCGAAGATGACGGACCTGGAGCAGAAGCTCTACGACGACGGCTTCTCCACGGATGACGACGAGGAGTCCGGCGACTTCTCCGACGAGGGTTGGCCCAACTTCAAGTGGAAGGCGAAGATCATCGCGCCCAAGACGGACGGCGTGTCGCCGGACCAGCTCATCGGTGCCATCTTCAACCTGCCCATCGGCGACACGGGCGGAGACATGGGCGGTCTGTCCGCCCTCTTCGGCGGCGGCGGTGGGGACAGCAAGAGCGGCAGCGGCGGCCCGACGACGGCGGCGGCCGGGGGCATGGGCGGCATGGCGGCCATGGCGCAGCCCATGTTCAAGCAGATGATCGATCAGCTCACCCAGTCGGTCCGCGAGGTCCACCTCACCGTCACCTGGAAGGAAGGCAAGCAGGTGGAGAGCATGGACATCGTCACGCACGTCGTCTCCCTGGGGCCTGGCTCGGATCGCAACGGAGGCGCGGCGGCGGCGGCGGCAGCGGCCACGGGCCAGCAGCCCCAAGACACCGCCAATCAGTGGGTGAACCCGACCACGGGCATGATGGTGCCCAACCCCATCCAGGGCCCCAACGGCCAGATGCTGGATCCGACGACGCGCCAGCCGCTCGTGAACCGCGCGCAGTGGCTGAACCAGATGAACAACCCGGGCGGCCAGGGCACTGGCAACGGCTTCATTCCTCCGGGGGGTGGCGGCGGCATCTTCAATCCGCGTGGAAAGGTCAGCCAATGAAGCGCGCGAGCCGAGGCTTCACGTTGATGGAGGTCATGGTCGCCGTGGCCATCACCGCCCTCATGGGGACGATGGTGGCCATGGCCTTCAATACAGGCTTCCGCGCCAAGGAAGTCGTGGAGGGCGAGGCCGAGCACTACCGCATGGTGCGCGTGGCGATGAACCGCATGGCGCGCGAGATCGGCTCGGCCTTCGTGAGCGACCGGTACGATCCCAAGCGCTACCGGGATCAGAACGAGCGGCCCACCAACTTCATTGGCGAGCGGGATCAACTGACGTTCACCACGTTCGCGCACCAGCGTCTGTACACGGACTCGAAGGAGTCCGACCAGGCAGTGGTGGAGTACTTCGTGGAGACGTCCACGGAGAAAGGCGCGCGGGGCCGCCAGGATCTGAAGCGGCGGGTGAACCCGAACATCGGCGAGCGGATGGACCGCGGCGGCACCACGGACGTGCTCTTCGAGGGCGTGAAGAAGCTGGAGTTCGAGTACTGGGACTCCGAGCGCAAGCAGTGGGATGACGAGTGGGACACGCGCCGCACGGAGCGCAAGTCCTTCCTGCCCACGCGGGTGCGCATCACTGTCGTAGCGCTGGACGAGAATGGGAAGGAAGCGCGTTACACCACCCAGGCCCGTATCATGCTGAACACGGAGCTGCCGAGGTTCTGATGCGTAAGTTCTTCTCACAGACTGCGCGGCGCCGCTCCGCCCGCCCGCTCTCCACCGCCCAGCGGGATCGCCGGGCGCGAGGCGTGGCGCTCATCATCGCGGTGGTGTCCATCACCCTGCTCACCGTGGTGGCGACCGAGTTCGCCTACAACACGCGAGTGGACCTGCAGTTGGCGGCCAACCAGCGGGACGAGGTGCGGGCGTATTACATGGCGCGCTCGGGCGTGGCGCTGGGCCGCCTGCTGATGCGCTTCCAGAAGCAGGTGGACAGCACGCCCATCCCCAACCTGAGCGGCCTGCTCCAGCAGTTCATGGGCGGCGGGGCGACCCAGGGTGGCCAGCAGCAGCAGGCCGCCCAGTCGCTCAACATCCAGCTGTGGAAGCTGGCGCGCGTGGACTGCTACATGCTCAAGGGGTTGGTGAAGAGCGACACAGGCGCCAACGGCTCAGAGAAGGAAGCGCCGCCTGCCCAGGACGAGAAGTTCCAGATGAACGACGGCGAGGAGGGCCCTTCCGAAGTGGGTGAGCAACCGCTGAAGCGCTCGTTCGGAGGATTCGAGGGCTGCTTCCTGTCCACCATCACGGACGAGGAGGAGAAGCTCAACATCCACCGCCTGTCCTCGCTGGCCACGGACGCGCTGCCCACCGCGTCGCGCCTGATGGACATGTTCGGGGACAAGCGCTTCGAGTTCATCTTCAACCGGGACGACGCCAACCGCGTCCGCGTCACGCCACAGGACGTGGTGATCGCGCTCAAGGACTGGGTGGACGAGGACGAGGTGCAGTCCGCCATCAACCTGAAGGATCCCGTCAACCCGTTCGTCGGGGGCTTCGCGTCCGAGAACAGCAACTACGATCGCTTCGACCCGCGCTACCAGGCGAAGAACGCGCGCTTCGACAGCCTGGACGAGCTGTACCGGGTGCACGGCGTGACGGACATGTTCATGGCGGCCTTCCGGGATCGGCTCACGGTGTACCCGGACGTGAACTCGCGGCCCAACGTGAACACGGACGATCCGATGATGATGTACATGGCCATCCTCTCCGTGGCGGACCCGGCGCATCCGGACCCACGGCTGCAGGACCTGGTGTTCATCAACGAGCTGATCACCCGCATCCGCTCGGCGCGCATGTTCAGCTTCTTCGGAATGTCCGTGCAGGACTTCGTCAGCGTGGTGGAGGCCGCGGGCATCGCCGTCAACCCGAGCATCAAGGCCAACGCGGCCAGCAACCGGCTGGTGGGCGACAAGAGCCAGACATTCACCATCAAGGCCGTGGGCGAGGCCGGCAGCGTGCAGAAGACGCTGACCGCCGTGATCAAGCTCGACGACTCGCTCGGTCGCATCCTGTATTGGAGAGAGGAATAACATGGCCCGCATTCTTGGCCTCGACCTGGGCAGCTACTCCGTCAAGGGAGTCCTGTTCGAGTCGAACATCCGCAGCCACACCACCAAGGTCTACGCCGAGGTGCGCCGCGCCGAGGGTGAGCGCACGGAGACGCTGCGCGCCGCGGTGAAGGAGCTGCTTACCCAGCACCCACTGGCGGCCGATCAGGTCATCGTCGCCCTGCCCGGGCCAGCGCTGATGACGCACGCCTTCACCATGCCCTTCGTGGATCCGCGGCGGATCGAGGCGGCGCTGCCCTTCGAGGTGGAGAGCCAGCTGCCCTTTGATCTGTCCGACGCCGTCTACGACTACCAGGTGGTGAGCCAGAAGGAGAAGGTGAGCAGCGACCTGCTGGTGGGCGTGGTGCGCAAGGAGGAGCTGACCTGGCTGATGGGGCTGCTCACCGAGCTGGAGCTGGATCCGCGCGTCATCACCCACCCGGGCGTGACGTACCAGAACCTCTTCCTCCAAACGCCCTCGGTGTTCGACGACCTCATCGAGGCCGAGGCGGTGGCGGTGGTGGACATCGGCCACGAGCGCACCACGGTGGCCATTGGCCGTCCGGGTCTGGGCGTGGAGTTCGCCCGCACCTTCGCCGGTGGAGGCAAGGACCTGAGCCGGGC
Organism: Hyalangium versicolor; assembly: GCF_020103695.1. GTDB lineage: Bacteria > Myxococcota > Myxococcia > Myxococcales > Myxococcaceae > Hyalangium > Hyalangium versicolor. The sequence continues at coordinate 120,289 of NZ_JAHXBF010000026.1, read as the reverse complement.
GCTGTCCGCCGAATTCCAGACGCCGCTGGCCGAGGCCCACCAGTGGAAGGAGACGTACGGGGCGATGGCAAGCGTGGCCGCCGCCCAGGGGCCGGACTCGGAGCGCGCCGCCGCGGCCTTCGTGCGCGGCCTGCAGCCAGTGCTGCGCGAGTTGCGCCCCACGTTCAAGGCCTTCACCGCCCGCACCCGCAGGCAGGTGGGCGCCGTGATGCTGTGTGGAGGCACGTCCCGGCTGAAGGGGATCGCCGAGCAGCTCGAGCGGGATCTGCACCTGAAGACGCGGGTGCTGGTGCTCCCCAACGAGGCGAGCTCGGCGGTGCCCGTGGAGGCGCAGCCCTCGGCGGCCCAGGCGTACTCGCTGGCACTGCGCGGACAGGCCTCGGGCTCCAAGGCGCCGCGCTTCAACCTGCGCCGGGGCGAGTTCGGCTTCAAGGGCGACTTCGACGAGTACATGAAGGACCGGGTGTGGATGCTCGCCGCCTTCGCCATCAGCTTCCTGCTGATGCTCATCGCCAGCGGCGTGGTGCGCAACTCCCTGCTCGCTCGCCGGGAGGCCCAGGTGGATGCCGAGCTGTGCACCACGACCAAGCGCATCCTCGGCAACTGCGAGACGAACTACGATCGCGCCCTCAATATGTTGAAGGGCGTGGAGAGCCCGGCCGCCGCGCTGCCGAAGCTGAGCGCGGTCAACCTGTTGGCGGAGGTGACGCAGCGGGTGCCGGCCGAGCTGCCCGTGAAGCTGGATCGCATCCAGATCGATCTGCAGCGCATCGTGCTCCAGGGAGAGACGAACAGCTCCAAGGAGATCGACACCTTGACGACGGCGCTCAAGGGGCACCGCTGCTTCAAGGAAGTGAGCCCGGGCAAGGTGGAGAAGACGCGGGATGGTTCCAAGGTGAGCTTCCGTCTGGACATCCAGGTGCAGTGCCCTGAGCAGCAGACGGGAGAGGAGAGCTAGAGATGGCCATCGCCAACCCTTTCCGGATTCAGCGCTTCCTCAACGACACGGTGCGGCCGCGCTTCGATGCGCTGAGCGCCCGCGAGAAGCGGCTGGTCATCGCGACCGCCGTGGCCGTGTTCGTCTTCGCCATCTTCATCACGCTGTACTCGTTCTCCAACAGCGAGGACCGGCACCGGAACCGGACCCAGGAGAAGCTGGCGAGCCTGCAGCAGGTGAACCAGTTGGCCGCCAGCTACAACGAGGCCACCGCGGCGCGGAACGCCGTGGAGCAGCAGTTGTCCACCAATGACGTGCGGCTGCTGAGCTACATCTCGGACAAGGCCACCGCGGCCGGCTTGGACGCGCCCAACATGACGCCCAAGGGAGACATGGGCATCGGCGATGGGAAGATCGTCGAGAGCAGCATGGAGCTGACCTTCACGGATGTGGATCTGCGCAAGCTCACCGACTTCCTGCGTTCCGTGGAGAGCGGACCGGGGATCGTCAAGGTGAAGTACCTGCGCATCGAGCCGCGACCGGCCTCCGATTCCCTGACGGCGTGGGCCACCGTCGCCACCTACAAGTTGAAGCAGCCGCAGCAGCAGCCTTGAAGCCATGGCCACTCAGAGAAAAACCGCCCTTTGGAAGGTTGTCGTCGGTTACGTCGCGTTCTCTGTGTTCGCGCTCGTGCTGTGCTTCTTCCTCACGTTCCCATACGGAGCCCTGCGCGCTCGCATCACCTCCGAGATGCTGAAGGCGGGCTACGTGGTGCGCATCGACACGCTGCGGCCCGGCTTCGTCGGGCTGACGGCCAAGAACGTGCGCATCAGCCAGCCCCCCGAGCCGCTCAGCCAGGAGACGACGGCAGCGCTGCTGTCCACGGATCCGGCCGCGTCGCGCATGCTGGCGCCGGCGGAGTTGGGAGAGTCGTTCGTCATCGACACCCTGTTCATCCGCCCTACCCTCTTCCCGCTGGGAGTGGCCTTCCAGGCCGACGTGCTGGGAGGACAGATCTCCGGCAACGCCTCGTCTCGCGGGGACAAGGTCAGCATGAAGCTGAGCAAGCTGGATCCCTCGCAGAGCAACCTGAAGGGCTTCACGGGGCTGGATCTGGAGGGCTCGCTGAGCGGGTCGCTGAACCTCACCCTGCCGACGCCGCCGGGCGCCAATGGGAAGGCCGGTGAGCCGGATCTGTCCCAGGCGGACGGAGAGCTGCTGCTGGATGGGCAGAACCTGCTGCTCAAGGGGAGCGTGGAGGGCGTGGGCGTGTCGAGCAAGGGCAGCCCCGTGGCCCTGTTGTTCCCCGGTGGCCTGCCGCAGATTCCCGTGGGCGAGCTGACGGCGCAGATCCGCTTCGAGAAGGGACAGGGCACGGTGGATGCGCTGAAGCTGGGCAGCGATCAGCTGGAGATCCGCGGCACCGGCACGGTGAAGCTGGCCAAGCGCATCCAGTACAGCGAGCCGGCCATGGACGTGAAGATTCGCGTCGAGCCCGAGTTGGTGAAGGCGCTCGGCACGGCCGGCCTGGGCCTGTCCATCCTCCCGCCGGACAAGGAGGATCCGAAGTTCCGCTCGGGTCGGCTGAGCGGCTCGCTCGGGAAGCTCTCCTTCCAGCCGAAGCGCTGAAATGGTTTTGCCGGATTTCCGGCTCCTTTCTTTCCAGAAGCGTTGCGTCACGCGCGCGGTTATGTGGGCCAGACATGAGGAGTTCTCGTGTCTGAATCGATCATCCGGATCCACTACGACGCAGGCTGGGGCCGCCGCATCACCGTGCGCGGCAGCACGTCACCGCTGACCTGGAGCACCGGGCAGGACGCCCAGGGAGTGCAGGAGCACGTCTGGACCTACGTCTGGCGGAAGTCCGCGCGCAGGCTGGAGTTCAAACCGCTCTTGGATGACCACGGCTGGTCCGTGGGAGGCAACTACCGGTTCCAGGAGGGCTCCACGGTGGATGTCTTCCCGTTCTTCGGGCCACCGGTAGGCACGCTGCGGAAGGAGCACGACTTCTACTCGCCCCAGTTGGACAACCGGCGCACGCTCGTCATCTCCCTGCCGCCAAGCTACGAGGAGAACCGGCAGAAGCGCTACCCGGTGCTCTACATGCACGACGGGCAGAACGCCTTCGAGGACTCCGCCTCGTTCGCCGGAGTGTCCTGGGGCGCGGACCGGACGAGCCACTCGCTCGTGACTCAAGGGCTGATGGACGAGGTCATCATCGTCGGCGTGTACAACGTGGGCCCGAGCCGGCTCTTCGAGTACACGCCGGGCCATCCCAACGGTCGGACGGGAGGCGCGGACCTCTACGGGCGCTTCCTGGTCGAGACCGTGAAGCCATGGGTGGACAGCCACTTCCGGACGTTGCCGGGCCGAGAGGATACGGCGCTGATGGGCTCGTCGCTGGGAGGGCTCGTCTCGTTCTACCTGGGGATGCGCTACCCGGGCGTGTTCTCGAAGGTGGCCTGCCTCTCGAGCTCGTTCATGTGGAATGGGATGGATCTGGTCCGCCAGATGGAGGCGGCTCCGGAGAAGGTCCCAGTGAAGTTCTATATCGATGCGGGCACGAATCGGGATCCGCTCACGCCGACGAAGCACATGAGGGATGTGCTGAAGGCGCGGGGCTACGAGCAGGGCAAGGATCTCTACTACTACGAGGACAAGGGAGGCCGGCACCATGAGGCCTCGTGGGCAGCGCGGGTGCACATCCCCCTGCGCTACCTGTTCCCCTGGCAGTCCACGGGCGGCAGGTAATTCGCTTCCAACTCCACCCTACCCGTTCCGGCGGATGGTTTTCTTCCGACCTATTGAGTTGAGAAGTTGATAGAGCCTCGCTCTGTCGTGTAAAGCCGCCTCACGTCCCACAGCAGGAGGCCGGCATGCCGGAGTTGGTGTTCTTTCGACGTGGCGAGGAAGTGCTCAGGTTCGCGGTAGACAAGGAGCGCGTCGTCCTGGGACGTGGGGAGCGGAGCGACGTCGTCATCCCCGATCCCGAGGTCAGCCGGCAGCAGGCAGCACTCCTCTATGACGGAAAGACGTGCCACCTCGAGGATCTCTCCGGCAAGGGCACGTACGTCGCCGGCAAGCAGGTGAAGCGTACCGAGCTGCCGGACGGAGCGGACATCACCCTGGGCCAGTGGCGCGCGGTGTTCCGCGAGCGCAACAGCACCGACCGCGAGGGCCCCACCGGCGTGGGCAGGCGCACGGATGTGCAGGCCAAGGATCTCCAGGACTCGGAGTCCCAGCCAGCACAGGTGCGCATCAAGCAGGGCACCACCGAGTTGATCCACGAGATCACCACCGACAGCTTCACCATCGGCAAGGATCCGGCCAACGGCCTCGTCGTCCAGGATCGCTTCATCTCCAACCGGCACCTCAAGGTGACGCGCAAGGACGGCTTCTTCCACGTGGTGGATCTGAACTCCACCAACGGCACGTTCCTGGGCAGCGTGCGCATCTTCGAGGTGGAACTCCCGCTCAACTCCACCCTGCGCGTCGGCGAGACGGAGCTCATCCTCGAGTCGGTGCCCCAGGGCGCGCAGGACTCGTCCTTCCACGGCCTCATTGGCAACGATGCGTCCGTGCGGAACCTCGTCGAACTCATCGAGCGGGTGGCGCCCTCCTCCGCGGCGGTGACCATCCTCGGCGAGTCCGGCACCGGCAAGGAGTTGGTCGCCAAGGCGCTGCACGTCTGCTCCACCCGAGCCGATCAGTCCTTCATCCCCGTCAACTGCGCCGCCATCTCCAAGGAGCTCATCGAGAGCGAGCTGTTCGGCCACGAGAAGGGCGCCTTCACGGGAGCCAACGCCTCGCGCAAGGGTGCCTTCGAGGAGGCCAACGGCGGAACCCTCTTCCTGGACGAGATCGGTGAGCTGTCGCTGGACCTGCAGGCCAAGCTGCTGCGCGCCCTGGAGAGCGGGGAGATCAAACGCGTGGGAGCCAGCCGTCCCTCCCATGTGGACGTGCGCGTCATCGCCGCGACGAACCGGGACCTGCTCACCCACGTGCGCGAGGGCAAGTTCCGTGAGGATCTGTACTACCGGCTCTGCGTCATTCCCCTGGTCCTCCCGCCCCTGCGCAACCGGATGGGAGACCTGTCCCTGCTGGCCGATCACTTCGTGCGCGCCTACGCCCCTCGAGGCCAGGTGGTGAAGCTCACCCAGGCTGCCGAGGACAAGCTCAAGGAGCACCCCTGGCCGGGCAACATCCGCGAGCTGCGCAACGTGGTCCATCGTGCCCTGCTGCTGCGCAAGGGCCCGAAGATCGACGCGCCCGACATCTCCTTCGACGACGAGTACAGCCAGGGGCTCGTCAATTCCACCAACCTCTCCATCGACTTCCCCGCCAACACCGATCTCGAGCGGATGATGGAGATGGTGCAGCGCCAGATCGTCGTGAACACCCTGCGCCGCCACCACAACAACAAGGAAAAGGTGGCCAAGGAACTCGGGCTGGCACGATCCACGCTCTTCAAGCGTCTCAGGGAGTGGGGCCTGACGAAGAGCGACGAGGAGATGGAGTAGGCGCCTCACCGACATCACGCAGTGCGGCAACGAAAATAGATCCTCTGAGCCCTTCGAGCGTTTCAGGCCTTGAGCCCCTTATGCGGGGGCCAGAGGAGGCATGTCATGGTCGCCGGTGTCGCCGGGCTACCCCCTATCTCGCAGCTCTACCGTGAACATCGCACACGGGCATTGGCCATCGCACGACGCATCGTCGGAGACGCGGATGATGCGGAGGATGTGGTGCAGGACGTGTTCACGCGGCTGGCTCGGAAGCCCGAGGGCTTCAACGGGCGAGCGGCGTGGACGACGTGGCTGCACCGGGTGATGGTGAACAGCAGCATCAACTGGCTCCGGGCGCGCAAGCGCCGCGAGCGGCTGAGCCACGAGCCGCAGGAGCCCGCCTCGCCCGAGACGCAAGCCGTGGGCGAGGAGATGCACCGGCACTTCAGCGCCGCGCTGCACGAGGTAAGCGAGCTGCAGCGCCAGGTGCTGTGGCTGCGTGAGGTGCGCGGCTTCAGCTACCCGGAAATCGCCCAGGTGCTGCGCATCCCCGAGGGCACGGTGAAGAGCTCGCTGCACCGCGGGCGCGTGCGTGCGCTGGAGGTGATGGAGGAGCGCGGCCAGCGCCCCTGAGGTGAGGGCTCAGGCCTTCCGCTGGAGGCGCTCACGAGCCTCCAGCCAGGCCGCGGGGATGGAGTCTCGCCCCGCGCTCAGCGCGACGATGCCTCCCACGATGGCGCACGTGGTGTCGCGATCTCCCAGGCCGGAGACCGTGGACCAGAGCGCCTCCTCGTACTGGCCCAGGTGGCGGGCCGCGCACCACACGGCGAAGGGAACCGTGTCCTCGGAGATGACTCGCGAGCCGCTGCCCAGCTCCTTCGCCGCCGATACGGGCGAGGACTCCAGTGGCAGGGCTCGCGCGCGCTCCAGCCCTCGGCGAGTGGCTCCGGGCGGCGTGTGGTCCAGCACCACCTCGAAGAGCTGATCCGGGGCGGAGCGCTGCTCCTGCCACTGACAGGCCCACGCAGCCGCCACGGCAATGGCGATGGCCCCCGCCTGACCGTCCGGGTTGAAGTGCGTCACCTCCGCGGAGGCCCGGGCCTCGACCACCACCCTGCCCAGATCGTCCGCGAACCAGGCGCCCAGCGGAGCCACGCGCATGGCTCCTCCATTGCCCTTGGAGCCGGTGCCATCGAAGACCTGCGAGGAGACCCTGCGCCACGGCGCCCCCTCGTGGATCTCCCGAAGGATCTCCTGGGCCGTCCCGCCGTACCCCCGATAGGGGTTCAGCCGGTAGCGGGCCGCGAACACCTGCGCCAGTGCGTCCTGATCGATGCGCCCGTGCTCCTCCAGCACTTGGAGGATGCCGAGCGCCATCTCCGTGTCATCCGTGTAGCCCCAGGGCGCACGGGGCACCGTGCGCTCCCGGATCACCGACTGGACGACACCCGGAGGCAGGAAGAAGCGCTCGCCGAAGGCATCTCCCACGGAGAGTCCATCCAGCGAGAGCAGGGCGCGCTCCAGGCGCGTGGCGGTGTCGGCGGGCTTCGAGGTGGTCATTCCCCATTCTTGGACCACCTCGCCCAAAGTGTCAATTGAACACTATGACACTTGTCCCCGGACTACGGCGCGGGGATGGTCACCGGGACGGTGGCGACGTTGTTGTCGAGCGTCTCTTCCTGGAACGCTCGCGCGGGGTTGAGCGAGACCTGGAGCTGGTAGTCCCCCGGAGTCACGTCGGTGATGTCCAGCCACTGGCAATCCAGCGTGTTGCCGTAGAGGTCGGACCAGCCGCGCTGGATGCCCTGGTTGTCACAGGTGTACTCCTTGGAGCACGCCACCTTGGGCCCCGCGGCCACACGCTGCGTGTCCTCCATGCAGTAGGCCTGCTTGCGGCCGGTGAGCACCGTGTGCCCTTCCTTGTCCAGCAGCGCGTACGAGGCGAAGCCGCTGAAGTGGAAGTGCCCATGGCACGGCGAGAACGTGAAGAGGTCCGGCCGGTTCGCCGGGGGCGGCACGTTGAGCGTCGCGGTACCCTGGTTGATCGCCTCCACGCTGAAGCGCAGCACCCGGCGCTCCCCGACACCTGTCACGCACTCCTCCACCTTCGCGCAGGAGTTCTCGGTGACGTAGACGGTGTCGAAGAGGATCTCGTCCCTCAGGCGCTTCTCGTCCACGACCAGATCCGGCATATCCCCGCCCACCAGGTGGCACGCGCAGTCCGAGCCACAGAACTCCGCCGCGCTGCACCCAGGCGAGCACGTGGGCTTCAGATGATCGCAGGCCGCGAACGTGTCACACGTGCCGGTAGCTACGACGCACAGCTTCTCGCCGGGACAGAAGCCGCACTGCCCTCCGCACCCGTCATCCCCACATTCCTTCCCATCGCACTGGGGGATGCAGGGGCTCGGCAGGCAGCGGCCCTTCACGCAGGACAGCCCGTCTCCACAGACGCCGCAGTTGCCGCCACAGCCGTCACTTCCGCCGCAGTACACGCCGTCGCACTTGGGCACGCAGCCCTCCTTGGCGAAGCGGACGCTCAACGTAAAGGGCCCGAAGTTGCTGGCATCGAAGCCGTCGACGATGAGGTAGTAGGTTCCCGGGTCCAGCGCCACGGTGATGCGCGAGCCGTAATCACCCGGAGGCGACGAGTCATCGCTGCACGCCACCGTCTTCGCGGGCGTGTTGTCCAGGCAGTCCGCCGCGCCGTCCGCGGTGCGCTTCTTGCGCAGGTGCAGCACCGTGTCGTAGCCGGACACGCGCGCCTCCAGTCCGAGCCGCTCGGTGAGGGTGAAGGTATAGACGGTCTCCACCGCCGTGCTGGTGCTGTTGCAGGAGGGCACCAGCTGATGGACTCCTCCCGAGGTATCGCCATCGATGGAGTGGTCGCCAACGAAGGGCACTCCATCCGCCAGGAGCGGCAGCGGCGAGCGGCAGGTTCCCGGCTGCGTGTCCGGCTTGCACTGGAAGATCGCCTGCGCGCAGCTCTCGCCCGACGGACAGGAGCCACACTGCCCTCCGCACGAGTCATCTCCACACTGCTTGCCATCACAATCGGGAGTGCAGGAGGGGCCCGCCTCGCACACGGCGCACGCGCCCGAGGGCGTGTGCAGGCAGGTCTTCTTCGCCTCGTCACAGGAGTCCTGGGTGCAGGCCGTGCTGTCCTCGCACGGCGACACACTCGGGACACACTTGCCATTGGCGAAGCGCTCCTCGCCGTTGCAGAAGATGCCGTCGGAGCACGTCAACTCGACCTGCACCTCGATGGAGCTCTCAAAGGAGGTGTCCTTGTTCTGGGGCGTCCACTTCAGCGTGTGGAGCCCGGGCTGCCCCGGAGCGGTGACGTTTCCCTGGAAGGTGGCCACCTCGCCCGGCTTCGTCTTCTTCGCGAGCGCCAGCGTACCGCCCCATTCCGGCTGATCCCGGAGGACCAGCTTCACCTCCCCAGGCTTCCACGTCGCGGTACCGTCATTGCGCAGGGACAGGGACAACGTCCCACTGCCCCCAGGGACTACACGCGCCACGGCGGGAGCCTCCGCCACGGCGGCGACATAGGTCCCATCGTCGTCGCAAGCGCTCAGCAGGAATGCAATGACTCCCAGAAAGCACAGGATCTTCCGCAAGGTGCTGCCCCCTTAGGTTTTTTCAAGATATCCCTCGGAGGCGGGGGTTTTGTCACGAGGCGCGGGCGGGGGGGCTTTCTCGGAAGAAGAGGCGCGCTGATACGCTGTCCCCATGCGCATGGCCACCGTCCCGGTCCCTTCCTCTCCGAGCGCCGAGCAGACTGACAGGGCTCGCACCCTCCTCGCGAGGCTGCTGGGCAACCTGGAGAAGGCCATCCGCGGCAAGCGAGAGGCCCTGGAATTGCTCCTCTGCTGCGTTGCGGCAGGCGGGCATGTGCTGCTGGAGGACGTGCCCGGTACGGGGAAGACCACCCTGGCCAAGGCCCTGGCGCTCAGCATCGGCGGAGTATTCAAGCGGGTTCAGTTCACGCCGGACCTGCTGCCCACGGACATCGTCGGCACCTCCCTCTTCAACCCTCAGGACGGCAGCTTCCGCTTCAAGCCCGGGCCCATCTTCGCCAACGTGCTGATCGCCGACGAGATCAACCGCGCCTCCCCGCGCACCCAGTCCGCGCTGCTGGAGGGGCTCTCGGAGCAGCAGGTGACGGTGGATGGGGAGACGCGCTCCCTGCCCTCACCGTTCCTCTGCATCGCCACGCAGAACCCGGTGGAGTTCCACGGCACCTATCCCCTGCCGGAGGCCTCGCTGGATCGCTTCGCCGCGCAGCTGTCGCTCGGCTACCCGCCCGAGGCCGAGGAGCGTGCCCTGCTCACCGAGCAGCGGGGCCCACAGCCCGTCTCCCAGTTGGAGACGGTGTGCACGCTGGAGGAGGTGGTGGCGCTGCAACGAGCGGTGGAGGAGGTGCGAATGGAGGGCTCCGTGGCGGACTACCTGCTGCGTGTCGTCCACGCCACGCGAGGCCATGCCAGCGTCCGGCTCGGGGTATCCACGCGCGGGGCGCTCCTCTATGCGCGCATGGCCCGGGCCCGAGCGCTGGCGAATGGCCGGGACTTCGTCCTGCCGGAGGATCTCAAGGCGCTGGCCGTGCCCGTGCTGACCCACCGCCTGGTGCTGGACACCCGAGCGCGGTACGCGGGTACAGACAAGCAGGCGCTCACCCGAGACATCGTCTCCGCCGTTCCCCTGCCCCGCTAGGCCGCCCGCCATGGCTCGTCGCCGCCGCTGGTCCTTCTTCATGCCCGCGGAGGAGCATCGCCTCCTCCGGTACCTGAGCGACCGTTACCGGGCGTGGCTCACGCCGCTCGGGCAAGCGACGCTGTGGGGCACGGGCGCCGCGGCGCTGATGATGCTGTGGGGGCTCCCGCCGGCGATGACCTTCTTCTCCTTCTGCTCCGGGATGCTGCTGGGCGCCATCGTGGTTGGCCTGCCCTTCCGGCCTCGGCTCGCCCTGTCCCGGCGCATGCCGCCGCCCGTGTCTGCGGGGGACACACTCCTCTACCGGGTGGTGGTCGAGAACCGAGGCTCCCGGCCCGCGCGCAAGGTGGTGGTGGAGGAGCGCAACCTGCCTCCCGAACTGAAGCCCACGGGCGAACCACCGGTGCTCGAGCAGTTGGCGCCCGGCGAGCAGGCAGAGGTGAACCTGTCGCTGGAGTGCACCACGCGCGGAGCCTACGAGCTGCCGTGGCTGCAGGCCGCCAGCTTCTTTCCGTCCGCGTTGGTGAAATGGCCGCGCCGGGCGCCAGGGAAGGAGCGGCTCCTGGTCTACCCGCGCTTCACCCCGCTGGAGCGCTTCGAGGTTCCGCACGGGCGCAACTACCAGCCGGGCGGCATCCCCACCGCCTCGAGCGTGGGTGAGTCCACCGAGCTGGCCGGCACCCGCGAGTGGCGCGAAGGGGATCGCATGCGGGACATCCACTGGCCCTCGCTGGCGAGGACGGGGCGACTGGTGGTGAAGGAGTATCAGGAGGAGTACTTCGTCCGGCTGGCCATGGTGCTGGACGTGGAGGCGCGCACAGCTCGGGATGACGCGCTGTTCGAGCGCAGCCTCTCGCTGGCAGCGGGCATCGCCGACGTGCTCGCGCGCCAGGAGTACATCATCGACATCTTCGCGGCCGGCTCGCAGGTGTTCCACTTCCAGGCGGGTCGGGCCCTGGCGCACTTCGAGCACATCCTGGAGATCCTTGCCTGCCTCGAGGCCGAGGATCGGCTGGACATGAACGCGCTGGAGGCCGCGTTGCTCCCCGAGGCCGGGAAGCTCTCCGCCGTGGTCCTCGTGATGATGGACTGGGATGAAGAGCGAGCCGGGCTGATCCGGAAGCTGAAGGCGCACGGAGTGGCCGTGCGGGTGCTCTCGGTGCGGCCGGACCGTCGGCCCGAGGGGCTTGCCCCGGATGAGGTGGTGGAGCTGCCATGAGCGAGCCCGCCGCCCCGGTCTCCCGCGTCGAACGGGGAGTCGAATTGCTGCCGGTGCTCGCCGCGCTGGCCTTCAACGCGGTGGCGCACGATCGCTGGCTGATGTGCGGGCCCGCCGCGCTCCTACTGGTCGTCCTGTCGATGCTGGGCAGGCAGCCTCCGTACTCGTCGCGGCTGCTGTTGATCTCGGGCGTCGTGGGAGGCACGGTGGGAGCGGTCATGAGCGGCATGTGGCCGACGCTCGGCCCCATCTCTCCGCTCATCATGGGCCCGCTGTGCGGGGCCCTGGTGGGGCTGACCACCCTCTGTGCCCTCTGCGGGCGGCGGATGTATGCCCTCACCTATGCCCTGCTGTTGTCGGCGCTGAGCACGGCGGTGAGGGGATCCAACGCGGTGTTCGTGGGCATCCTGGTCGTAGCCCTCAGCCTGCTGGTGCTCATATTCATGCGCGGGCGCATGGGACATGCGGGCCTGGCGGGAGGCGTCGCCTTTGGCGTCTTCGTGCTGGTGCTGATGGGAGCCAGCTTCGGAATGATGCGCTTCCTGCGCGCCAGTCAGGGCGTGCTGACGGATACGCTCTTCCGGATGGTGCAGAGCGCCCCGCGGCTCTCGGGCGTGGCCATGCAGTCGGAGATCTCACTCGAGCGGCAGGGCCGGATGTCGGGTGCCGGGCAGCTCGTGATGGAGCTGCGAGGCGACCGGCCGGAGCGGCTTCGGACGTCCGTGTTCGACACGTTCGATGGCACCCGTTGGAAAACCTCACAAGAACTCGAGCAGACCCAGCTGGCCTTGACTCCGCCGAGGCCCCAAGAACCGCTGCGCTCGACCGAACTCACCCTGCTGCAGGCGCTTCGTCCCTACCTGCCGGCTCCCGCGGGGATTCGCTCGATCGCGGGCGCGACGCCCAAGGTGCAGGGCGGCTGGATGCTCCGCGGGGACGGCAGAAAGGGAGTCACCCTCACCCTTCGTCACGAGCAACGCGAACAACTTCCCGAGGAGCCACCTCCCGACGCCCGCCTCACGGCACTCCCCGAGGCGCTGCGGGCCGAGCTGCGCCCCATGGCCCTGGAACTCACGCGTGGCGCCACCACGCCTCGGGCCCGGGCCGAGGCGCTGGAGCTATGGTTCCGTGAGAACTACGAGTACTCACTGTCGGTGGATCTGAGTGGCGAGGGCAGCCCGCTGGCCATCCTCATCCGCGAGCGGCGTCCCGCGTGGTGCACCTACTTCGCGAGCGCCATGGCGGCGCTCTTGAGGAGCCTGGACATCCCGGCGCGCATGGCCGGAGGCTTCGTGCCCCAGGAGAAGAATCCCTTCTCGGAGGCCTTCCTGATTCGCGATCGGGACGCACATGCCTGGGTGGAGGTCTACCTCCCGGAGGAGGGGCGCTTCGTCGCCTTTGATCCGACCCCCTGGCGCAGCCGCGAGCCGCTGGATGCACAGGCGGCAATCAGCACCTGGAGCGCCGCCTGGCAGGCCTTCAGCTCTGGTTTCCGCCGATGGACGGAGCGCCTGTTGGACTCTCCGTTGGAGGCATTGCTTGCGGTGGTGAGCTTCCCGCTCACGTGGCTCGTGGTGGGAGTGGGGGTGGCATGGCGGCTGGTGAAGCGGTACCGGCGCGAGCGTGTCCCCAAGGCTCGAGCGGCGATGCGCGGAACGGATCCAGGCCTGGCAGCCGCCTATGCGCGCTACTTGCGCGCGATGAAGCGGGGGGCCAACCTCGTGCCAGCCCCCACCGAGACCGATGAGGAGCTGCTGAATCGCCTGCGCACGGCGCGGGGAGATCGGGCCGGAGCTCTGGCCGAGGCGTTCATCGCCCGCTACCGCCAGGCCCGATATGGAGGAGACGCAGCCGATCCGGCCTTGCTGGGGAAGCTCACAGTGGAGCTCGAACAACTCCTCCGACAGGAGCGCTGAACGAAGCCCCCCCGGTTCCGAGGGCTCAATCAGGCGCGATCAGACCGCGCGTGCGCAAAGCATCCAGGATGCGCGCCACGCTCTCGTTCACTGGCTCACTGTCGGTGTGGAGCACCAGTTCGGGAGACTCGGGGGACTCATAAGGGTCCGAGATACCGGTGAAGTTCTGGATCTCTCCGGACAGGGCCCTCCTGTAGAGCCCCTTCACGTCGCGCCGGATGAGCGTCTCGAGGCGAGCCTGCACATAGACTTCGACGAAGGGAATCCCCTGCTCCATGGCCAACTGCCGGACTTCGTCACGGGACTCGCGGTAGGGAGAGATGGCCGCGACGATGACGGCCACGCGGTGACGCGCGAGGAGGCGGGCGACATAGCCGATGCGACTGATGTTCTCATTGCGGTCCGGCTTCGAGTACCCGAGCCCGCGAGAGAGGAAGGTGCGGACCTCGTCACCATCCAGGACTTCCACCGGGCGTGTCATCCGCAGCCGGCTCTGGATGGCACTGGCGAGAGTGCTCTTGCCAGCGCCGGACAGCCCGGTGAACCAGAGGATGAAACCCACCGGCAGTCCTCTGTAGATGTCCCCAGCACGCGCCTCCGAGCCCGTCATGTGATTCATCCCGCCTTCTCCCGAGCCACCCAGGCCTTCAGGCGGGACTCCAGGATGGGCAGGGGCAGCGCGCCGGCCCCGAGAACCTGGTCATGGAAGCGGCGCACGTTGAAACGCGAGCCCAGCTCGCGAGCGGCATAGGCACGCAGCTCCTGGATCTTCAGCGCGCCGAGCTTGTAGCAGAGCGCCTGCCCCGGGTTGACGATGTACCGGTCCACCTCGACGATGATGTCGTTCTCGGTCTCACCGGAGTTCTCCCGGAAGTACGCAATGGCCTGATCGCGCGTCCACCCCTTCGAGTGGAGCCCCGTGTCCACCACGAGCCGGACGGCGCGCAGCATCTCCGAGGCCAGTCCGCCGAACTTCGAGTACGGATCCTGGTACACCCCGAGCTCCTCGCCGAGCGACTCCGCGTAGAGGCCCCAGCCCTCCACATAGGCCCCATAGCCGCCGTAGCGACGGAACGCGGGCACGTCCCCCAATTCCTGCGCGAGCGCGATCTGGAAATGGTGGCCCGGCACGGCCTCGTGGAGCACCAGCGCATCCACCTGCCAGGAGGGCCGGGAGGGCAGATCATAAGCGTTCACGAAGAAGGAGCCGGCCCGGCCCGCCTCGAGCGAGCCCGGGTTGTAGTAGCCCGCAGGCACCGTCTTCTCCGAGAACTCAGGCACCGGGCGCACGCCATACGGCAGCCGAGGCAGCGTGCCGAACAACTTGGGCAGCTCCGGATCCAACCGCTTGGCCACATCCCGGTAGGTCATCAGCAGCGCCTGGCGCGAGCTGAAAATGAAGCGCTTGTCCGTGAACAGGAACTTCTTGAACTCCGCCAGCGAGCCCTGGAACTTCGCCTGCGCCTTCACCTTCTCCATCTCCGCCCGGATGCGCGCCACCTCTGACAATCCCAATTGGTGGATGGCCTCGGGAGCGAGGTCCGTGGTGGTCATGTCCTTCACCCGGAACGCGTACCAGGCCTGGCCATCCGGCAACGCAGACATCGCCAGCGGCTCACGGGTGTGCGGCAGGTACTCGTTCACAAAGAAGGTGTGGAGCTTGCGATAGGCGGGCACCACTGCCTCGCGAATGGCGGCGGCCACCTCCGAGCGCAGCCGCGCCTCCTCCGTGCCCAGCGAGGGAGGGAACCCCTGGAAGGCTGCCTGGTAGATGGGGCTCTTCTCGGGAGCCTCCACAATCTGGTTCTGGATGAGGCCTGCCACGTCCCTCAGCGTCACCCGAGGCGGCGTCACGTGGGCCTCCAGGCCCTTGCGCAGCAACGCAATCGCCTGGTCCACCGACACCGGCACGGCCCGCAGCCGCTTCACGAAGTCCCCGTAGTCCTTCGCGTTGCGCTTGGGCACCATCTGCGCGAACTGCGCCATCGTGTCGTGGATGCCCCCGAGCTGGCTGATCTGCAGGTACTCCTCGGGGAAGCGCTGGCCCTCGACGATGTTCTCCGTGTCCAGGCGGTAGAGCTCGTAGTCGAGCTGGTGGGCCTCCGAGAGCTTCGCGCGGTCAATGCCCTTCAGCCGCTCGAGCCGCTCGCGGAAGTGCTGCTTGCGGCGCTCGATGGCCTCGATGGACTGGTCATCCAGCTGGTCGTTGTAGCGCTCGTCGCCCACGACGGTGGCGAAGAGCGGCGAATCCTTCAGCGTCCACTGCCACTCCTCCTCCAGGAACGCGGTGAAGCGCGCATCCTCGGACGACTGCGGAGCGGTCGCGGGAATGGCTGCGGAGCTGGAGCCTGCGGTGGGAGACGAGGTAGCGCAGGCCGAGGCAATCAGCCCGAGCAGGACGAGCGTGGAGCGCATGTGCATGCGCCGGACTCTGTCACGCGCAAGGCTCTCGCTCGCGCAAATCCGGCAGCCCGGCAGGGCCTGCCCCCGGTGCCCTCCGGACACCCCCTGCCTTGTCAGGTTTTCCTGACATCTGGCTACCAGCGGGCCCCCTCCCCCATGCCCCTCGAAGACTGGGACTGGGAGTGGAAGCCGCGCTCCCCTGGCCGCTCTCTCGCGTGTCCGTTCCATGAGGCTAGACTGCGGACAATGGACGTTCAGCCCCAAGGGGGGATCCCACAGCACCTGCGGGCCTCGAAACGGATCGCCACCTTCGTGGCCGCATCCTGCGTGGCCTGCATCGCGCTGGTCTCCCTTCGCTCCTCCAGTGCGCCCGATCCCACGCCTCGTCCCACGGCTCCGGCCGTTGCCTCGGCGGAGCCGGCGGATCGCGAGTCCGTTCGAATCGCCGCCGCGAGGGCCATCGCTCGTACCCTGGCACCGCTGCCTTCCCGCCGCCTGCCCGAGCCCACGCACCGAGACCAGGAACTCTTCAAGCTCGCCGCCGCGCTCAAGGCTCCCGGCGCCGCCGTGGAGAACCCCTGCACCGAGTGGGCAGGGCCCTTCTGCGCACGCACGACGCTCGATCCCTTCTTCTCCGCGCTGGACGGGCTGCGCTCGGGCAACAGCGCTTCCAAAGTCACCCTCTCCGCGTTCGGCAACTCGCTCATCGCCTCGGACCGCATCGTCGACATCGTCCGGGACGATCTGAGCCGCATGTTCGGCAGTGGCGGGCAGGGCCTGCTCCTCATCGATCGGATCGCGGACTACGGCGGCCGCGTGCGCACCGGCAACTCGGCGAGTGGATGGATCGTCCGAACGGTGGGCGATATCCAACCGTCGTCCTGGCCCCTCGGGATGGCCGGAGTCGTCCACGTCTCCGACACGCCTCGGGCGCGGGCGCGCTTCGCTCTCTCGGGAGAGAAACAGGGCACGCTATTCTGGGTGGACAAGGACGCGGGCCCGATCGAACTCCGCGTCGACGGCAAGCTCCTGCTGGAGACTTCGCCCAAGAACGAGGGCCACTCGCAGCAGACGGCCTTCACGCTCCCCGAGGGCAGCACCTCCCTGGAGATCATCGCCCACAAGAAGGGCACGGCCGTCCACGGCATCGTGCTCGATCGGCCGACCCCAGGCATCGTGCTCGACACGCTGGGGGTCCCCGCGGCGGATGCCAGCCTCTTCCTCCACGCGGAAGAGGAAATGGTGGCCGATCAGCTCCGCTCCCGCGATCCCACCCTGGTGCTCATCATGCTGGGAGGCAATGAGGTGAAGCGGCTCCAATGGGGGCGCTCCACCTTCGAGAAGGTCGAGCGAGACCTGCACCTGTTCATCCAGCGCATCAAACGGGCCGCCCCGGCCTCCGCGTGCCTCATGGTCGGGCCGCTCGATGCCGTACTGGGCCCGGGTGCGGCTCGGCCCTTCCAGCAGCGAGCCGAACTGCTGGAAGTGATCGAACTCGAGCGGAAGATCTCCCTGGAGGAGGGCTGCGCGTTCTTCGACATGTTCGCTGCCATGGGTGGCGCGGGCTCGCTGCAGCGCTTCCAGACCCGAGGACTGGTGCATGAAGACCTGGTGCACCCGCGCGGCCAGGGGCTGGATCTGCTCGGGGCGCTGCTGGGCAATGCCCTCCTGAAGTCCTGGTCGGAGACTCCGCGCGCCGAGCAGCCCTACGCGCTGGCGGAGGCCTGGGCCACGCTCGTCGGAAGCGATCTGCTCCCCCACGAAGTCCAACCCTGGCGGCAGGCGCCACCGGTGGCCCTGCTGCCTGGAGATCCTCGCGATCCGGTGACGCGCGGCTTCCAGCGAGTGCTCGCCGCGACGCGGGCCTGGACGCCTCGCTCCGAGGAGGCGCGATGGTTGGTGCTGGATCCCAGCGCCGCCCATGCCCTGCCCCGCTCCATCGCCAAGGCCGGTCCGGTGAGCCTGCGCTGCGCCTCGCTCGTCTCCACACGAGACGCGGCGCCGGGCGAAGAGACGTGCCTCCCTGTCACGCTGCCGCCCCTGCCTCCGGACCTCCAGGATCCCATCGACCGGGGCGTCACGGTAGGCGCGTGGCTCCTGGCCGAGCTCGTCCGGCATGACTCGCTCGTCGCGGCCGGGAGAGCGCACTGATGCGGCAACCCAGAACGGGCTTCTCCCCAGGCGTGTGGCTCGCGCTCGGGGTGTTGCTATCCACTGCGGTCGCCGCCCAGCCGCGGGCCAAGCCTGCTCCCGCGCAGCTCCCGCCTGGCACGGAGGCGTTCCCCCCCGAGGTGGCACGAGCCCTGGAGGCCCGGATCCGCGAGCAGTTCGAGGGCCGGCTCCTGGGCGGGCTGTCGGTGGGCATCGCCAAGGGAGACCTCGCGTGGACGGGAGGCTTCGGCTTCCGCGACATCGAGAAGCGGCTCCGGGCGACGCCAAGGACCACCTACCGCACGGCCTCCATCACCAAGTCCTTCACCGCCCTCTGCGTGCTGCAACTGGTGGAGGCCGGCACGGTGTCGCTGGACGACGACATCCGCAAGTGGGTGCCGGAGTTCCCCGCGAAACCGTGGCCCGTCACGGTGCGGCAGCTGCTCGGGCACCTGGGCGGGGTGAGCCACTACAAGGATCCGAAGGAGCACCGGGTGACGAAGCGGATGACCACCGCCGAGGCGCTCGCGATCTTCAAGGATTGGCCGCTGGTGGTCGAGCCCGGCACCGAGTTCACCTACAGCTCGTACGGCTACAACCTCCTCTGGGCGCTCGTCGAGCGGGCCTCGGGGATGCCGTTCGGGAAGTACCTGCAGCAGCACGTCTTCGGGCCCGCAGGGATGCAGCACGCGGCGCTGGATGATTTCAAGACGCGGGATGCATGGCAGGCGGTGGGCTACCGGCCCACGTCCAGCGGCCTCGCCCATTCCTTTCCGCTGGATGTCTCATCGCGCTTTGGCGGCGGAGGTGGCCGGGCGTCGGTGGTGGATCTGCTCGCGTTCGGGCGCGCGGTGATGGCCAGCACGCTCGTGAAGCCCGAGACGGGCCGCATGATGCAGGTGTCGATGGAGACGCGGGATGGCAGGCTGACGGACTACGGAATGGGGTTCGCCACCTACCCGCTCCGAGGCCACTACGTCGTCGCGCACGCGGGAGGCCAGCCCGAGACGAGCACCTTCCTGCTGATCATCCCCGCGGAGCGGCTGGTGATCGCGCTGGAATCGAATGTCGAGGACCAGGCGGACCTGCTGCGAGACATCTACAGCTCGCTGCTGGAGGTGCTCCTGGAGGGAGGAACACGCAGGCGGCCCGTCTACGCGACGGACCCGGTGGACGAGGTGCTCCATGAGGGCTTGTACCGGATCTTCTCGTACGGCCGCGCCTTCTACACTTTCCACCAAGCGGGACTGGGGAACCTCCCCGAGCCCGGAGATCTCCCGAGCGCCTTCGCCGAGGCCTCCCAACTGCTGTCCCGGGAGGCCATCACCACAGACCTCCGCGCCGCGCAGAAGCTGCTGAAGCAGGCGCACCATCCGCGCACCGGGAAGCTGTTCATCCGGGTAGGCGTGCAGATGGCGGAGCGGATCGCCTCAGCGCTCGGGCCCGAGGCGCTGGCCGCCTATCCCGCCGAAGGCGCCCTGCCCTTCTTCGAGGACTACCTGCGCGCGTGTGAGAAGGAGCACTGTCCCGAGGAGCTCCGCTTCTCCCCTGGCGTGCGTTCGGAGATCGCGCGGCTGGTGGGGCCGTGGCGGAAGGCGAACGCGCCAGAGCTGCGCAAGGTGTCCCTGCGCTCTGTCCCGGACCTGCCGCTGGCGTTGGAGACACTCCAGAAAGTGCTCCAGGACGCGCCGGTGCACCCCGACTACTCCGAGGAGGTGCTCGAAATGGCGAAGGCGCCGAAGACGGCTCCCGAGCAGGCGGCGCGGCTGCTCGACTGGGCACTGAAGAACCACCCAGGCTCTATTCCCACACTGCTTGCCCGAGCGGACCAGTTCCTCCTGGCGGGGGACACCGAGGCCGCGGAGCTGCTTTACCGACGCGCCTTCGAAAGGCCTGCGGGCCCCGACGCGCTCGCTCCCGAGAAGCTCCTCGCGCGGGCGAAGCATGCTCCCGTGGGGCTCGGGATATTGCAGATCGCCGTGAAGCTGCACCCGGGAGCGCCGGGCCTGTGGCGCGCGCTGGCCATCCGCGAACAGGAGGCTGGGAATACCGCGGCGGCTGAGACTGCGGTGGTGCGGGTCAAAGAGCTGAGCGCGCTGCCCTCGCCTCCTCCGGACGCGGTTCAGGCCGCTCCGACGCAGTAGCGCACCACGGGTTCTACTGGGAGCCTGAGGTCTGGGGGCAGCGTTCGGGCTCGGCTCACCTTCCCTGCGCGATCGACTCCCTGGCTGAGTCCACGAAGGCACGAAGGGCAGGAGTGCGCTGTGCGCGGCTCGGGAAATAGAGATAGTAGCCGGGCACGGTGGCCGCGTAGGGCTCCAGCACCTGCTGAAGCTGCCCATTGCGCACATCCTCCATGACCATGGGCTCGAACGCGTAGGCGAGCCCCAAGCCCAACCTGGCCATCGACACACACAGCGGACCATCGTTCGTGACGACGCCTCCGCGAACCGGCACGCGCCACGTCTTCCGCCCCCGCTCCAGTTCCCAGGCGTAGAGCGCTCCGGTGGTCTGAGAGCGGAAGGTGATGCACTCGTGGCGCAGCAGATCTTCGGGACGCTGAGGCACTCCGTGCCGAGCCAGGTACTCAGGTGAGCCCACCACGACGAAGCGAAACGGGCCCGTAAGCCGGACCTGCACCATGTCACGCTCAATGGCCTCGCTGTGTCGCACGCCCGCGTCGTAGCCCTCCGCGACGATGTCGACGAGCCGCTCTTCGATCACCACTTCAACCTCCACGCGCGGGTGGCGCGCGCGGAACGCAGGGAGGACGGGTTCGATCACATGTGGCACGGAGGCTCGCGACACGGAGAGCCGCAACCTGCCCACGATCTCACCGGGCTGAGCGGAGAGCTCCTTCACCGCGGTGAGCGTCTGCGCCAGACCAGGCCCAGCCGTCTCGACCAGCTTCCGGCCTACGTCGGTCAGCGCCACGCTCCGGGTCGTGCGAGTCAGGAGCACCACACGTAACTGTTCCTCGAGCTGCCGCACCGCCTGGCTCACCGCGGATCGGGTGACTCCGAGCTCGCGGGCCGCGCCGCTGAAGCTGCGCAGGCGCGCCACCACCAGAAAGACCTGCAGCTGCGGCAGGAGCGTCGTATCCATATCAGTGCCTCCTCGGCTCCGCCGAGCCTCGGGACCGAGCCGGCTGGCACCCACGCGAATGCCAGCAGGGACGAAGTAGCACCCCACTCCGGGGATCATTGTAAAGCTACGCTGAACAGGCCATTGCTATTGGCACCAGTAGTTGAGCCCGTGACTCCTCCGTATCTCTTGTCGTGAACGGGGACACACGCCCCCGAGCTTCACCGAGAGCGAGACATGGGCATGCCACTCCACGACAACGCCCGCCCGGCGAGCGAGCAGCCACCCGGACGGGGCGCCTACCAGCCACCGGGTATCCAGGCGTCCGGTGGGGCCTCTGCGGCAGGACGCCGGATGGAGGCGACCCACGTGGTGCGTGCGCTGGCTCCGATCATGGCCGTCGTCTTCGTCGCCTACCTGATCATCGGCATCGCCATGCCGGTGTTGCCGCTGTACGTGCATGACGGGCTGGGGCTCAGCACCTTCATGGTCGGCGTGGCTGCGGGCATCGAGTTCGCCGCGGCGCTCATCTCGCGCTTCTGGTCCGGCCGTTACGCCGACACCCGCGGCGCCAGGCGCGCAATGGTCGTGGGATTGCTCTTGGGCGCGGCTGCCGGCCTGCTCTACCTCGTCTCGCTTCAGTTCGTCCGCGCACCCAATGTGGCGCTCGGGCTCCTGCTCGTCGGCCGGGTCCTGCTCGGCGGAGTGGAGAGCTTCGTGATCACTGGAGCCCTGAGTTTGGGGCTCGTGCTCGGAGGAACACGCCATGCGGGAAAGGTGATTGCCTGGGTCGGGACCGCGCTGTGGGCCGCATATGCAGCCGGTGCTCCAGCAGGCACTGCGCTGTACGCCAGTCATGGCTTCGCGGCGATCGCACTCGCGACGATGCTGCTGCCCCTCCTGGCGCTGTTCCTGGTTGTGCCACTCCCCTCGGTCCCTGCCTCGGGGACTGCGAGGCCACCGATCACCCGTGTGCTCGGTGCCGTATCGGTCCCAGGGTTTGGCCTGGCGCTGACCGCCGTCGGCTTCGGCACGATCACCACGTTCGGCGCGCTGATGTTTTCGGAGCGCGGTTGGAGTTCGGCGTGGATCGCCTTCACCGCGGTGAGCGTCTTCTTCATCCTCGGGCGCGTCTTCTTCGGTCACCTGCCGGACAAGCTCGGGGGAGCCCGGGTCGCGCTGGTCTGCGTGGTGATCGAAGCGGCCGGCCTCGCGATGATCTGGCTCGCGCCGACGCCCTTCCTGGTGTTCATGGGCTCGGCGGTGACCGGACTGGGCTACTCGCTCGTGTACCCCGGCTTCGGCGTGGAGGCCGTCCGCCGCGCGCCCCCTGAGAGCCTCGGCCTCGCGATGGGCGCATTCTCGGCCTTTCTCGATCTGTCACTGGGACTCTCGAACCCAGCGTTGGGTCTGCTCGCAGGCCGAACAGGCCTGTCCTCGGTGTTCCTCGTGAGCACGCTCGTCGTGCTCTCCGCCGCGCTCATCGCAGCGCGGCTCCTCCGCGCACCCCGCATCGACCGCGTTGAGAGAGACGCGCTCAGAGGCACCTGCCCATGACGAATCCCAGCATGAAATGGCTCTTGGCTCCGGCCATCACGCTCACCTTCCTCACCCCGACACCTTTCAACCCCAGCGCACAGGCGGAGACTCCCATGACCCAACCTTCCCACAACGGCTCGAACACTCAGTCTGGCGGCAAGTCCACCGCACCCGCATCGACTTCGCAGAACGGCTCTCAACACCTGGTGATCACACGCGCTGGGGCACAACCGTCCAGCCAAGGTCCCGCAGCGAACTTCACGGGCTCAGTGGTGGTCACCCCTCTCTTCGCCGCGACCGAGCACACCCGTGCGTCGGCTGCGTCCGTCGCCTTCCAGCCATGCGCACGCTCGGCGTGGCACACCCATCCGGCTGGCCAGACCCTCGTCGTTACGTCGGGGGTCGGCTGGATCCAGGAGTGGGGCGGCTCGAAGCGGGAGATTCGTGCCGGCGACGTCATCTGGACGCCGCCAGGCGTGAAGCATTGGCATGGTGGGACGGCGACCAGCCCGATGACACACCTCGCGATTCAGGAACACGTGAATGGCAAGGTCGTCGATTGGCTGGAGCAGGTCAGCGAGGAGCAATACCGCGCGCCCGCGGAGTAGCCGAAGCACGACGATGCGCGTTTCGGCTCGATTCTCAGCGATCGACCCGGGCCTGGAGGTGCGCGGGATACCGCTCCCCTTGCACCGGAATCTGGGAGACGGCGCCCTCAATGGCGCGGAGTTCTTCGGGCGTCAACTCCACGGCCGCTGCTCCCACGTTCTCTTCCAGGCGCTGCAGCCGGGTGGTGCCTGGAATCGGAACGATCCATGGCTTCTGGGCCAGCAGCCAGGCGAGCGCGAGCTGGGCCCGTGTCACCTTCTTCCGGGCCGCGATCTCGCCGAGCAAATCCACCAAGGCCTGATTCGCCTTGCGGGCCTCGGGCGTGAAGCGCGGAACGACGTTGCGGAAATCCTTGCTGTCGAACGTCGTGCTCTCGCTGATCGCTCCCGTGAGGAAGCCCTTGCCCAACGGGGAGAAGGGCACGAAGCCGATCCCGAGTTCCTCCAGGGTCGGCAGGATCTCCTTCTCGGGTTCCCGCCACCACAGGGAGTATTCGCTCTGAAGAGCGGTGACCGGCTGGACCGCATGAGCGCGCCGGATGGTCCTCACACCCGCTTCCGACAATCCGAAGTGCTTGACCTTGCCCTCCCGGATCAGCTCCTTCACCGTGCCAGCAACCTCCTCGATCGGCACGTTCGGATCGACGCGGTGCTGGTAGAAGAGGTCAATCCGATCGGTCTTGAGTCGCTTGAGCGCCGCCTCGGCGACTTCCTTGATGTGCTCCGGCCGGCTGTTCATGCCGCTTTGTCCACCCTGGGCATCGAATTCGAAACCGAACTTGGTGGCGATCACCACCTGATCCCGGAAGGGGGCCAGGGCCTCGCCCACGAGCTCTTCGTTCTTGTAGGGGCCATAGGCCTCGGCGGTGTCGAAGAAGGTGACGCCCCGCTCGAAGGCCGACCGGATCAGCTTGATGGCCTCCTGCTTGTCCGTTGCCGGGCCATAGCCATAGCTCAGTCCCATGCAGCCGAGGCCGAGCGCGGAGACTTCCAGGTTGCTGTTTCCCAATCTGCGCTTGTGCATTGTCTCTCCCGTTCATCCGGAGAAGTAAGCCCTGCGACCGCGAATGACTACGTGCCGGGGAGCCCATAGGCTCTTAAGCAGAGGTTAACAGTGAGGCGCTGACGCCCCGGTATCGTCGGCCGCCAACCTCCAAGAGACTCTCGAAATGAATACGGCACCCCTCCCGCAGCTCCAGGTGTTCCTTGCCGTGGCTCGCCTGCGCAGCTTCAGCGGCGCAGCGCGTGAACTGGGCGTCTCCACCCCTGCGGTGAGCCAGTCGGTCCGGCAGCTCGAGGAGCAGCTGCGCGTGGTGCTGCTCACCCGCACGACCCGCAGCGTGTCGCTCACGGATGCGGGCAGGCGGTTGGTCGAGGGCGCAGGGCCGGCATTGGGTCAGGCGCTCGCTGCCCTCACCGAGGTCTCCGCTCAACCAGGAGAGGCAGTGGGCCGGGTCCGGCTGTCGGTGCCGCAGGTGGCGGTTCCCTACGTCATCTCCCCGGTGGTTCCCACCTTTCGCGCGCGCCATCCGAGGGTCGAACTGGAAGTCGTCATCGAGGATCGCTTCGTGGACATCGTCGCGGAGGGCTACGACGCGGGCATACGGCTGAGCGAGGCCATCGAGCGCGACATGGTGCAGGTGCGGCTCACCGACGCCTTCCGCCTGGTGGTGGTGGGCTCACCTGACTACCTGGCGAACCACGGCACTCCCCAGCGGCCCGAGGAGCTGCTGCGCCACGAGTGCATCACCTTCCGGTCTCAAAGCACCGGGGCGCTCTACGCCTGGGAGCTGGAGCGCGGCCGCAGGAACTGGCGAATACCGGTTCGCGGGGGAGTGGTCACCAACGACAGCAAGCTGAGGGTATCCCTGGCGGAGGAAGGCCTCGGGCTGGCATACGTCGTCGAGCCGACGGTGGCGGAGCAGCTGCGCACCGGGCGGCTGCAGCGGGTCCTGGAGGACTACGCGCCCACGGTTCCCGGCTTCTTCCTCTACTTCCCCAGCCGTGCGCAGCGGTCCCCGGCGCTGCGCCTTTTCGTGGACGCAGCCAGGGAGCTGGCGGCGCGCTCGGTGGGAGCCGTGCCCAGGGGCGCAGGGAAATCAAGAGGCACGGACCCGTGACGCGGGCATTCGCCACGTCACCGTTGGCAACGGCCACGACTTCGCGCTCGCTTCAGCGGCGGTGCAGCTTCAGCATCTCCCGGCCCACGTCGGTGTCGGCGAAGTCGGGTATGCCGTCGGCGTCAGTGCTCACACTGAGGGCCCGGTGGGCATCGTCGCTGGCCCCCATCTCTTGCAGCGTCACCCTGGCGAGCACGTACGCGTCACTCCCCAGCAGCAGGCGCCGCGGCTGCTTCTCCATCGACGCAAGCTCGAGCAGAGCCTTCGCGGCTTTCTCGGGCACGCCCCGCGCCGCACCAGGATTGCCCCGGAGCCGCTTGTTGGTCGCGCCCACAGTGGCCTCATAGTCGGGCTGCGACTCGTAGATCTTCATCGAGCTGCCTGCCCAATCGGTGCTGAAGCCACCCGGCTCGACGGTGGTGACCTGGATGCCGAGCGGCGCGACCTCGTTGCGGACGACCTCGCTGAAACCCGCGACGGCGAACTTGGCTGACTGGTACGCACTCAAGCCCGGCGTGCCACCCCGGCGTCCGCCAATGGAGCTGATCTGCAGGATGCGCCCGCTGCGCTGCTTGCGCATCACGGGTAGCACCGCGCGCGTGAGATGGACGACGCCGTAGAAGTTCGTGTCGATCTGCGCGCGGAAATCGTCGAGCGGGATGTCTTCAGCCGAGTCGACGTTCGCGTAGCCCGCATTGTTGACGAGCACGTCGATGCGACCGAAGGCGTCGACCGCCTCACGGACCGCGCGCGCGGCTTGCTCGGGCTGAGTGACGTCGAGCGCCACCGCCTTCACGTTCCCTCCGTGTTGCTTCACGATGTCATCGAGATCAGCGGGCTTGCGCGCCGTGGCGACGACGCGGTGCCCAGCGGCGAGCACGGCAAGGACGAGGGCGCGGCCGAGCCCCCGCGAGCTCCCGGTGATGAACCAGACTTGCGAGTTGTTCTTTGTCATGCACCAAGAATGGTGCGCGGGACATCAGCCTTCAAATCCGATTGCGCCGCGGATTCATCGAATCGCGCCAACGGTTCGGCGTCTGCCCCTCCCAGGCTCGGAACGCCCGCGCGAAGGAGTTGACCTCATCGAAGCCCAGCAGGAAGGCGATCTCGTTGACGTCGACGTCGTCGCTGCGCAGGAGGCGCAACGCGGTGTGGTGCCGGACGTCGTCGAGCACTCCCTGATAGCTGGCCCCGAACTCGCCCAGCCGCCGCTGTAACGTGCGAGTACTGAGAGATAGCTCGCGCGCCACCTTCGCGATGCTTGGCCGCTCGCCCGACATGCGGCGAGCGAGCACCCTGCGGACCTGCTCGATGAACGAGCCCTGTTCGAGAGGCGCCAGCTTCTGTTCGAGACTGGGAACAAGCACCTCCAAGAGGTCGGCGTTGTGCGTGATGAACGGCGTCGTCAGGAAGCGCTCCTCGAGGACGAGCGCGTCACGCCCCGCGCGAAACCGCAGCGGACAGCCGAAGAAGCGCATCAGCATTGGCTCGTCACTGCGCGCACGCGAGAGCTCAACGCGCTTCGGCGCAAGGTGGACTCCGCTGCCTCGCTGCAAGAGCACGAGGAGCGAGGCGAGCGACGCATCGACGAGACGCGGGGGGATGGGGCCGGGAGCGTGAAGGTAGGTCGTGTGGATCGTTACCTCTTTCCCCTTCGTGTCGATGGCCATGTCCTTGGGCCCGCAAAGCCGCTTGTAGCGGGCGAGCTTGGTCAAGGCAGTCTGCAGATCAGGCGAGTGCAGCGCCGCGAGCGACGAGATGTCGTACTCGTGCACGCGCGTCTCTGCCGCCAACCGAAGCCCGATGTCAGCGGGCGACGACGCACCGAGCGCTTCCCAGAAGGTGAAGAATTGCTCGGTGCTCAATTCGCCGCTGGAGGGCACCCGCGCGGCGGCGATCGCCTGGGCCACGTTCGCGCCGACACGCGCAAGCCGCGTGCGAACCGTTGACGAGAGGCGGACGAGATCAGCGTTCATCGCTTCAGCTTGTAACGCAGCCAGATCAGGTCGGCGGTGCGCTTCTCGAAGGAGACCAGCTTCAGGTGACGCGAAGGCCCCCTTCCCTCCTTCGCATCGAAAAGCGACGGGGTACCGATGGCTCCGTCCGCGATGGGCGCCACCAGCACGCTCAGCTCGTCAATGAGGTCCGCGGCCAGGAACGAACCGTTGATCTTCCCGCCTCCCTCGAGGAGCAGCTTCTTGATCCCGAACTCCTTCCTGAGCTTCTCGAGCACCCGCTTCAGGTTCACCTCCGTCTTGCCTCCAAACAGATAGGAGACGCCCTTGGATTGAAGGAAGGCCAGGTAGTCGTCCGAGACCTGCTCAGTGAGGACGGTGATCACGTGCTCCTCGTCGATGGAGCTCGACTTCCAGGTGAGCTTGCCGGAGGGATCCAGCGCGATGGCGTAGAACTCGGCATCGCGCCGCGCGATGAAATCCGTCCTTGGAATCGGCTGTGGCACCTTGCGCACCGGAACCTTTGTCTTCCCGGCGAAGGGCTCCATGGAGATCCGGCCGATCATCCACGCATCCGCATCGAACGTCTGCGCCGTACTCTCGTACTCGGAGTGGACGCTTGACGGGAGCTTCCAGCTATCGACGACGATCCTCCCATCGACGGAGGGAACCATGTGGCAAATCACATACGGCCGCGTCGCTCTACTCATCGCTCAGGTCCTCCAGAGAGATCACGAAGCTCCCTCGGGGCCACTGCTGGGAGCGAGTTGCTGCAAGTCCAGCTCCTCCAGATCGAGTTCCTGCTCGACTCGCTGGAACGCCGCATCGCCAATGGTGCCATCCGCTCGCAGCGCGAGGAGCCGCTGCCGTTCTGCCGAGGTGGCCCTGCGCGCGACCTCTGCGTCGAAGTTGAACGTGCGGCCATCACCCGCTTCCTGGGACGCATGGCCATGGCCGGCCAGCTCTGCTTCGGCGCGCCGGAGCATGACCTCGTAGCGGCGGCGGAGCAGCCCGGACATCTCGTCACCAGGCACCTCAACCGTGGCCGAGAGCGCCGCGCGCAGCGTCTCGACGCGGGCGAGCTGAACCTCCCGCTCCACCGATCCGTCGTCCTTGAGTTGGAGCCCGTTGATGAGTGGGCGCAGCGTCATGCCCTGGACGACGAGCGTCCCGAGTACGACGAAGAACGCGGTGAACAGGACCAGGTCGCGGTAGGGAAACGCGGGTCCGTCGGCCCCACCGGTCGGAAGAGCGAGCGCAGCGGCGAGGGTCACCGTCCCTCTCATGCCGCACCACGCGACGACCACCGCAGCACGGCTCGACAGGGCCACCGTGTCACGAGGCCCCGCAGTGCCATCCGGCGCGGGACGGCACCGCCAGCGGCTGAAGGCCGCGGCGCCCCACACCCAGGCGATCCGGGCGACGATCGTCGCGACGCACACCGCGGCCGCGATGCCGGTGTATTCGATGAGCGTGTGCGAGTCGATCCGGCTGAGGATCGCCTTCAGCTGGAATCCGACGAGGATGAAGGCGAGCACGTTCAGCACGAACACAGCGAATTCCCAGACCGCGTACGACGGGATCCGGACGCGTGCTGGGACCAGATCCGCGGCGCGGCGGGCCGTCGCCATCGCGAAGACGACCACGGTGAGGATGCCGGAGAGATGGAGCCGCTCCGCGAGCATCCAGACCGCGAACGTTCCGCAGAATTGAACGACGACCGCGATGGCGACATCGTGTATCCGAGGAGTCAGCAGGAGCAGGACCCGCGACAGGACGACTCCCAGCACGACACTGCCCACTGTGACGACGAGCAGCAGCGGGATCACACCCGCCAGAGACAGCGAACCCGCCAGCGCTGCACCGACGGCGAGACGATAGACCAGCAGCGCGCTCGCATCATTGAAGAGGCTCTCGCCCTCGAGGATCACGAGAAGCCGATGCGGCGGACGCAACTGCTTGAGGACGGCAGTCGCGGCGGCCGCATCCGGAGGCGCGACGAGCGCTCCGAGTGCGACCGCAACAGCCCAGGGCATGCCTGGCACGAGCAGGTGGGCCACCACCGCGACAGCGACAATGGTGAGGAGAACAGCGCCGATGGCGAGGCCTGTGACGGTGCGCCAGTTCGCCCAGAGGTCGCGTGGGGATGAATCGAAAGCGGCGTCCAGCAGCACCGGCGCGACGAAGAGCGTGAGCGCGAGTTCAGGATCCAGGACCAGGGTCGGCGTGCCGGGAACGAGCGCCAGGCCTGCTCCGGCGAGCGCCACCATCGCCGGGTAGGGTGTCCCGATGCGTCGGGACAACGCGGTGAGGCCGGCCCCGGCGAGCAACAGCGCAATGATGATCTCGAAGACGTCCATGTGCTTGAGTCATCCTATTGGCACAACCGCCCACTCGAAGCGAGATACACCCCTGCCCCGCGGAAGACTACGCGCCAGAAAGGCATGGGCTCTTAAGCCCAGGTTGACAATCGCGAGCGGCCGACAGCGCCTCCCCTGCTGGAGAAACGAGGCGGGTCGATTTCCAGGCTCCGGGAGGCATCATCCATTAAAGAGGGCCCCCATGACACGACTGACCCTCTCGCAGGACAAGGTGGCTCCGACTGTTCAGGAGGCCGTGAGCAAGTTCCACCGCGACATTGTCGAGCATGTCGCCAGCACGGTGGCGCGCGACAAGGTGGTGGTGGTGGGCATGGCGCAGAACCCGTTCGTGAAGCGAGCGCGCAAGCTGCTGGAAGCCGAGGGCATCCAGTTCACGTACATCGAATATGGGAGCTATTTCTCCATGTGGCAGAAGCGCCTGGCGATCAAGCTCTGGGCGGGCTTCCCGACGTTCCCCATGGTCTTCATCGACGGGACACTGATCGGAGGCTTCAAGGATCTGGAGACGCTCAAGCAGCAGGGCAAGCTCCCGAAGTGAAGCCTTCGTGATCACTTGCGGTGACCCGCAGCCGCCAGGATCAGGTTGGCGATGTCCTGTGAGTGGGAGATCAGGGAAAGGTGTCCTGCCTCCAGCTCCACAGCCGTCGCCTTCATGCGTTTCGCGAGAAACCGCTGGAGGTCTGGCGAGATCGTCTGATCCTGCTTCGACACCGCATACCAGCTCGGCTTGGATTGCCAGGCCGCCACGGTGGTCTTTCCCGCGAACAGCGAAGCAGCGGTTGGCTGCTGCACGGCGTACAGGACCTTCGCCTTGTCGGGTGCGACACCGTTCGCGAAGTATTTGAGGAAGTGCTCCTCACCGATCGTGGTGAAGCCCTCGCGCTCCTGGACGCCGGCCCGCACGGGCATGGTGGGGTACTTCTTGGAGAGTGCAACGAAGTCCTCTCCCGTATCGGGTGCACGCGCGGCCACGTACACGAGCGCCGTCACCTTCGGATCGGTTCCCACCTCACTGATGACCGTCCCGCCCCAGGAGTGGGCGACCAGCACCGTGGGACCCTCCTGCTGAGCCAGAACGCGTCGCGTCTCGGCGACGGAATCGGCAAGCGATGTCAGTGGATTCTGCACCGCGGTCACATGCAGTCCGGCGGCTTGAAGCCGCTGAATGACTTCGCTCCAGCTCGAACCATCCGCCCAGGCGCCATGCACCAGCACCACGTTGACCGCCTTGGCCGGTGGAGGGGTCTGCGCCAACGCCTCCGTCGTCCAGCAGACCGTTGCAAGGATACCGAGGAGGAACGCTGCCCATGCGCGTCGCATCTTCATTCGCCAACTCCGCTCTCGAGCCATCTGCCATGTGCGGCAACCTTCTGGAGACGCCGCAGTCGCCGGTGTCGACGTTATAGCGGAGGCGCACACCAGTCGCTCCACGAGCAGTGGCCAACCAACGGACAGAACCGCAAAAAACCGGGTTCACATCCGGCCTCCGCCAGTGCACCCTCCCCGGCCCTCTGGACCGTGCCACTTCTTCGAAGAGGAGACTGCTTCATGAAGCATCGTTCGCGTGGCTGCGCTGTCGCTGCGTGGCTGCTGGCCCTGGCGTGGGTGAGCTTTCCAGCCCTCGAGGCTCGAGGCGCCACGCCACTGGAAGACAACCGCCGCATCACCCTGGGCTACATCCAACTCGCTTACGAGGTGCAATCCCTGGTCGATCCGAGCCTCCAACCGGGTGGGAGCAGCAACGTGCGCCCCGTCTGGTACGCCTTCGCCCCGCATGCCTCGCAGGCCGGAGGCCAGGGCATGCTCGGTACGGACCTCGCGCTGCGCATCATCCGTGCGTCCCGCTCGTGGCCCTGCTTCTCCGTGTCCTCCTGCCTCGATCGGGCGGGCATCTCCGGCGACATGCGAGGCTCCATCCAGAGCCTGGCCCAGGAGCTGATCCTGCGAGGCATCCCCGTGGATGTAGCCACCTCGCTCGCGTCGCTGGCCTCGGCCCTGAACTGGGAGCAGCTCGGGGACCCGCGCGTCCTGTTCACCACCGCGTCACGGCTCGTCGTCGTCTATTCGAGCGCTCCCGCCTTCTGGCCCCTCGACAAGGCCGAGATCATCGTCCGGACGTTCGAGCGCACCCTGCATGAGGGCAACCTGGCCATCTACTCGGACATCGGCGGCGCGGGGCGCAGCTACATCGACTGGCGCAGCGCTCGCGGGGGCTCGGTGACGCCCGAGCAGGTGTTGGCGGAGTTCCCGCTCCCCGGCACGAGCCCGGTGGAGGCCCAGAGCGCCTACGCCTACGCGCTCGCCCACGCCCATGACACACCCCGCCCCTACCAGTTCTCCACCCTCTTCCCGGGCATGAACTGGAAGAGCCTGCTGGTGGCGGCCTTCGCCCTGTACGAGAAGGCCCGGCTCGCACCCACGCCTGCCGAACGCGATGCTCTCATTGCCATGGGCAACAACTGCATCGCCTGGCGCGAGCAGCACGATCAGGCGCAGCCTGTGTTCACCCCGGCGGCGCCTCGCTCCGATGAGGTGTCCCGCTCCGCGCTGATGCAGTTGCTCACCCCGTTCCTCACGACGGCCTTCGGTACCCACCCGTGGGACTACTCGGACTTTGCCTACAGCCGGCCGGATCCGGACGGCAACCCGCTCACGGCACCTCCCACCGAGTACAACTGGGGCGTCTTCTGGGACCGTTGGACGGGCATCCTCTACGCCTTCGACGGGGTCTACCTCACCCCGTCGGCCGTGTGGGCCATGCCCGAGCCGGTGGAGCCACCTGGCAGTTCCAACTAGGGGTGGTTCGCCGCGAACTGGTATGGCCAGCATACCAGTGGGTCGCTCTCTCGCCCGAGAGGGGCACCTCATCAGGTAGGTCGGCTGAGGCGGACCGTCTATACTTACGGGCTCTCGAAGTTGGGGAACGTCTCATGCATGGCCGTCGTGTCCTCTCTCCAGTCCTCCTTCTCGGTGCCGGAACCGGAGAGGCCACCTGCGGGATCTTGTACCTCGCGGGCTACCTGCGGCGGGGCGGAATCGAAGCCTTCGTCCGCCTCTACGACGGGGACGAGACCGAGGAAGAGGTGGTCCGCTCGCTCGAAGCCCTGGTAGCCCGCGTACGCCCCAAGCTCGTCGGCATCAGCCTCAAGTGGTTCCACCATGTCCACCGGGCGCTGTTGTTGGCCCGGGCGCTGCGCAAGATCGATCCCGAGATCCAGATCGTCCTGGGTGGTAACTCCGCGTCGTACTGGTGGCGAGAGCTGTACGCGTTCGACTGCATCGATCACATCATCCTGGGCGACGGCGAAGTGCCCATGCTCGCGCTCTGCCGAGGCGATCCCTCCCCGCCCAACTGCGTCACCCAGGCACCGGACGGCTCCCCACGGCGGCAAGCCCTGCAATACGTGCAGGGCGCCAAGAACAGCGAGGACGTCTACTACTCGCACTTCGACGATATCTTCTTGAGCTACCAGGACCGCCACGCCTTCTCGGGGTGGGTCGCGCCTGGCAAGGGGTGCGGCGAGAACTGCCTGTATTGCGGTGGGGCCCGAGGCAACCAGAAGGCGGACTTCGGGCGCGCGAAGCCGTTCCTCCGCTCCGAGGAGAGCGTTCGCCGCGACCACCAGGAGACCGCCCCCCGGACGTGGCAGTACCGCTATGACTTCTCGGGGAGCTCGGCGGCGTTTCTGCAGAGCACCTGGGCCGGGGTCGATCTCTCGCGGCACTCCTGCACGTATTTCCTGTGGGGGATCGCGTCGATGGAGCTGATCGACGCCCTGGCACAGACCTTCGAGCAGGTCTACATGGTGCTCGACATCGGCTGCTTCTCGGAGCAGCAGCGGCAGGAGCAGATGCGTCGGGGCCTGCTCAAGCCCTGCGCCTCGGACCGGGAGTTGCTCGAGATCATCGACCGCTGCCGCCGCCATCCGAACCTGGGCGTCGAGATCTCCGGAATCGCGGGTCTGCCCTTTGCTAGCGCCGCCACGCTCGAGGAGGAGTTGCGGCTGGTGAAGCGAGTGATCAGCCTCGACTGCGTGGTGGGCTATCAGCGGCTGGAAGCGCAGCCTGGGGCGCTCGTCACCGAGCACCCCGCGCGGTTCGACATGGCGACGGAAGCGCGCACGTTCGCCGAGTTCCTCGAGTACTTCGAGCGGCGCGAGCCAGGGGATATCTCGGTGCCGATGCTGCGCTTCCGCGACGCGGCGCTCGAGAAAGCGGTGCAGCGCACGTCGGAGCAGGTCGATGCGCTGGCGTGGGAGCACAGGGCCGCGAGGCGAAAGGTTCCCATCCATGGACGCACGCGCCTGTTGAACACCGCTCCCTCGACGCTCCAGTTCAAGCTGGGAGATTGGCTGGGACCTCACAAGGTCCCAGCGAAAGTGGCCCAGGAACAGGTGACCGTCGTGCGGTCAGTGGATGGAACGGGACTGGCCTGCGCACCTTCGGTCAGCCCGCGCCGGTTCACGGATCCGACGCTGGATCAGGGTGAGGAAGGGAGGATCCTCCTGAGCACCCTGGCCGCCTTCGAGCGCCCGACGACGGTTGCCAGCGCGGTGGCGCAACTGGGATCCAAGGTGAAGCTCGACCCGGACTCGGCACGAGAGGTCATCGACCATCTCGTGGACGGCCGCTTCCTGCAGCCGGCGTGAGTTGACGATCAGCCCTTCCTCCGAGAGCCCCGCGTGAGATGGGGTGACCACCTCACGCGGGCTCGGGAGCCTCACTCACATGCGCAGGTTGCCATGTTGCACTGCGTGCCGACACTGCAGGTGCCACCGCAGTTGGGCTTGCACACGCACTGAGTGTCCGAGGCGTCGCAGCCCAGGGTCGGGCCGGCGCAGTGGTCCGGCTCGACCGGGCTGTAGTACGGGTCGTCCTCGCATGGCGCGCCGCCATTCGGATCGCTCACCGTGTTGCGCCAGTACCGGTAGGACACCACCGCCTGCGAGTTCATGGTCGCCGGGCGGCAAGCTCCGAACAGGGAGAGTGTCCGGGCGCTGCCGTCGAAGTCGAAGCCATTGACGGTGCTGCGCGGAACGTTGCTCGCCTGGCAGAGCGCCGGATCGCTCACGGCCTCCAGCGCCACCTTGATCGAAGCCCCGATCGGCGGCTTGAGCGTCTGGTATCCCTGGTTGCCAATCGTGTCGGACACGATCGCCGTCATCGCGGCCTGGATCGAAGTGGCATCGAGGATGGAGCCCAACACACCGCCCGAGGCATTGACCACCGTTGCATGCCGCAACGGCCCGTACTGGGGCTGCGGGTTGAACTCTCGAGTCGTGTTGTTGCTGTCGCACGGCTGCGTGGTGCAGCCACAGAAGGCTCCCGTCGGGCACACGATGCCGTGCACGGGGATGAGCTTGCCCGTCTTGTTGCCGGGCGTCGTGGGAGAGGACACGCTGCCAAAGAAGTTGATGAAGTTCTGGATGGGCTCACAGCCCGAACCCGCCCTGTCCGAGGTGCCTCCTGAACCGCAGTTCACCACGGTCGAGGTGACACCACTGGTCTGATCATCCGCATCCCCAAGAATGACCACCACGAGACTGGCACCCTTGCGCGCCAGGGTGGGCGACTCGGGAGCCGTCGCATCCGTTCCGGGGGTGATGTCATCGATGGCCTTCCGGGACGCACCCAGAACACCCTCGGTGCCGGAGCCGGTGACGCTGACCCAGCACCCTCCGTTCGCGCCTTCCGCGGAGCTTCCAGAGCAGGTAGCAGCCTCAGGGGTGGTGGGCACATTGCTGCAGATCCCCGAGGTGCAGATGCTGTTCTCCGTGAGCCACGCCCTCACCTTGTTCACGTTGCGGGTGAACGGCCGCAGCCTGGCCGAGTTGGCAGAGTTGGCGATGTGGTAGCTGGAGGTGACCATCGCCATGCGCCAATCCAGGGAGGTGGCGTTGAGCGCATTGACCGCGGACTGGGCCGTCGTCGCCAGCGCCGTCTGAGACGTCGCCATGGAGCCGCTGTCGTCCACCACGAAGAGCAGATCCAACTTCGACGTCGTCGCGACATGGAAGCGCTCGCACTGGACGGCCGTCGGCTCGCCGAACTGCGCCAGCGCGGACCCATCCGACAGATCCCTCGCGGAGAAGGCCGCCACCGAGTTCTGGTTCGAGTCCGTGACCGCCCCCAGGTTCGTCACCGCGATGAGAACCACGACGCTCTGCGCCGAGCGATGGACGAAGAGCGTCTGCAGCCGGAAGTTCCCGGTGATGCCCGACGCGGAGGAACTCAGGCGGCCCGTGCTGCCGGGCACCAGCGCGTCCACGAGCTCATCGGTCCGGCGCTTGAGATCCGTGGTCGTGCCTGCCTGGTCATAGAAGGCCTGCACGGCCCCATAGCCATCCCAGGTCGTGAATCGCTGGGCGGTTCGATTGGACAGAGCCCCCTTGCTGGCAATGGACGGCCGCAGCACTTCCTCGTCCCCCAGCGGGTCGGAGGCCCCCGCGGGCGCGGGCTGGCGATAGACGAGGAAGCCCACCTTGTTGCTGCTGTCGTAGCCGATCAGGCCTCGGACATCGCTGCCCACCTTGATCTGGGTGACTTCGTCGAACGACAGCGGCAGCGCCAGCTTGATGTCGGGCCCCTGCTCGTCCTTGAACGCCACGGAGCGCAGGTTGTTCGTGGTGCACACCTGCCCCACGGGCCCGCTGGCATCCGTGCCATCCGCGGGATCCAACTCAGGGGGCTCCACCCTGCCGTTCTGGTTGGAGTCCTCGGCGCCATCACTCACTCCGTCGCCGTCGGAGTCGGTATTGGTCGGATCCGTGTTCGTGCCGGGATCGATGTCTGGAATGAAGCCCGAGCAGGAGGTGGGATCGGGATTGACGGTGACACCTCGTTCCACACCATCCAGGATGCCATCCCCATCGCTGTCCGACTTGCGCGGGTCCGTCTCGTTGCCATCCTTGAAGCCGTTGGCGTTCAGGTCCTCGCCCAGGGTGGTGCCCTGGTTGGGCCCGTCAATCAGTCCGTCGCAGTCCGAGTCCTTGAGCAGGGGATGCGTCTCCCAATCATCCGCCTTGCCGTTGTGGTTGGCATCCTCCACGCCATCCAGCAGGCCGTCATCATCCGAGTCCGGGCTGGTGGGGTCCGTCTTCAGCAGGAAGCCCTCATCCCTCAGCAGGACGCATGTGGTGCCAGGCACCGGCGTATCGACTCCCACCTCGAGCCCGTCTGGCAGTCCGTCCAGGTCCGTGTCCGCAAGCCCAGG
This sequence comes from Hyalangium versicolor, assembly GCF_020103695.1. Taxonomy (GTDB): domain Bacteria; phylum Myxococcota; class Myxococcia; order Myxococcales; family Myxococcaceae; genus Hyalangium; species Hyalangium versicolor. Next base: position 83,542 of record NZ_JAHXBF010000026.1, on the reverse strand, counting down.
GTTCGTCTTCCTGCCGTTGCCTCGGTTCGTCTCGAACTCCACCTTGTCGCTCAGACCGTCACAATCCGTGTCCTTGGTCGCATTGTTCGGGTCGTTCGGATCCGGGATGCCCGCATCCGAGGAGCCACCATCCTGCGGAAAACCACCATCCTGCGCGGAGCCACCGTCCTGCGCGGAGCCACCATCCTGGGAGGAGCCGCCATCCTGGGAGGAGCCACCGTCCTGGGAGGAGCCACCGTCCTGGGAGGAGCCACCGTCCTGGGAGGAGCCACCGTCCTGAGAGGAGCCGCCATCCTGGGAGGAGCCACCGTCCAGAGAGGAGCCACCATCCGGGAAACCCGCATCGGGCAAACCCGCATCAGAGCCAGCGTCCCCGGCGCCCGCGTCTGGCTCTTGAGGGGAAGGGTCGGGGTCACCGCATGCTGCCGCTGCCACCAGGATCGCCCCGAGCAGCGCGGCATGAAACCACCGTTGCACGTTCATTATCAGGAGCCTCCACTCCAGAAGGGTTCCGCGTCCGAAGCCAGGCGCGGCCCAGGGCTTGCGGAGACTTGCAACGATATACGCCAGTGGTGACATGGGGTGAATCCGTCCGTTCCCCCAGTCACACCCCACCCTCACTCCCCCGGCCCGGTTCGAGAAGCTGCAGAATGGCTCCAACCCAAGAGCTGATTGCCAGAAAGGTGCGCATCTATGTCCACGACCAACACGCCCCGAGGCCTTGGCTCCGAGTACCACCCGCTCGACTCGCCCCAGCTCGAGGAGCCTCACCCGTTCCTGGCGCGTGCTCGGAGAGAGGAGCCGGTGTTCTTCAGCCCCGCGCTGGGAGCGTGGGTGGTGACGCGCCATGCGGACATCAGCGCCGTGGTGGCCGATACCGCGCGCTTCTCTTCCGCCGAGTCCATCACGGTGGGGGCCGCGACGATTCCGCCGGAGGTCGTCTCCACGCTGATGGGCGGCTACCCCCTGGTGCCCAGCCTCGTGGACAACGATCCGCCCGCGCATACCCGCTTCCGGGGCCTCGTCAGCAAAGCCTTCACCGGGCGGAGGCTCTCGCAGAAGGAGCCCCTCATCCGCTCCCTCGTGGACGAGCTCATCCTTGGCTTCCGGCAGGAGGGACAGGCGGATCTGTTCCTCCGGTTCGCCCATCCGCTGTCGTCCAGCATCATCGCGGAGATCCTCGGAATCCCCCGCTCGGACGTCCACCGGTTCCGACGCTGGTCCGATGAGTTGTCCACCGTCCTGGCGGCGCATGGCCCCGTCGAGCACCAGGTCGCATGCGCGCGGGGCGTGGTCGAGTTCCAGCGCTACCTCGCCTCGGCGCTCGAGGAGCGGAAGACGGCTCCCCGGGAGGACTTGATGAGCGACATCATCACCGAGGGGCAAGGGATGACGCCGCCCATGAGCATGGCGGAGCTCGTGAGCCTGCTGATGCAGGTGCACTTCGCGGGGCATGAGACGACCGCGGGCCTCATCGTGGGCGCGGTGGAGCTGCTGCTCCGGCATCCGGAGCAATTGCACGCACTCCGGAACGAGCCGAGCCTCATCGCCGGTGCCGTCGAGGAAGCGGTGCGGATGACCTCGCCCGTGCATGCCATGTTCCGCACCGCGCGGGAGGCAGTGGAAGTTGGGGGCGTCCCGATTCCGAAGGGCGCCCACATCCATATCGTCTACGCTTCGGCCAACCGCGACGAGGCCCGGTTCCACGAACCGGAGCGCTTCGATGTCCGGCGGACGGACGTGAAGAAGCACCTCGCCTTCGGCCAGGGGCTCCACTTCTGCATTGGCGCGCCGCTCGCACGACTCGAGGCAAGGGTGGCGCTCGACGCCCTGCTTCGAAGTCTCCCGGGACTTCGGCTCGTGCCGGGGCAGAACCTGGGCTTCCTGAAGAGCGTCACCGTCCGAAGGCCTGAGAGCCTCCTGGTTGCGTGGGACGTCCAGGCTCCCTGACAGCTGGCGTCACAAACCTCCTGGGACGGAGACCGTCACCGGGAAGCCTTCCCCGCCTCTCCGAGAAACTGGCCCCGAGCGTCGAAGTCCCACGCCCTCTTACCATTGATGAGCCTCAGGGCAACGAGGCTCCCGGCGGGGTTCTTGATCCACCTTGAGACGGACCAGGGGAGGCCGCGGTCCAGCGCCTTCGTGTCCATGCGGAACGTCAGGCGTTCCCCTTCGGCCTCGAGCGTCACGAGGTTCGCTCCCATGAAGACAAGGGTCGCGGGAACTTCCCGCTCATCGACTTCACCCCGCATGTGACGCTTCTCCCAGAGTTCCTTGGCGCGATCCACAGCCGCCTTCCACTCGGCCGTCGCCGCCGCGGCGCGAAGTGCCTCGCTGAGCTCTGGGACTTCCTGCGCGCGAGTGGGGAGGCTCGCCGCGAAGGCGCCCGCCAGAAAGGTGATGGCGACCGAGAGGCGTTCGGGGCTCTCCGTGGGCAAGAACTCGTTGGCGCTGGAATCGAGACTCAGCGGCTTCGGGAAGGCGGGGTCTTGCCACGGCACGTCGAGCGCGATCTGCCCCGAGCACTCGACACCCTGAATCGGCTCCACCCGGTCGAACCTGAAACGGAGTAACGGGCGCTCGGCCTGGCACCAGAGCATCACTTCGAGGCGACTCTCCGGGGTCAAGGCACGCGTGGCCAGGGCCACGATCAGCCCTGGCTTGCCCTTCTTTGGCTTGCCGGCCACGAAGCCCAGCAGCTTCAGCAGGGGTAGGAACTCACGCTCGAACGCCGACTGGAACGCTGCTGCAACGGGTGATGGATTTCCCATGGCTAGAACGGCTCGGTGTGCAAGAGGTGGTTCGCGCCGCTGGAACGAGCCTCCGGCCTCCAGCAGGACATGGCGGAGAAGCTGAAGACCATCACTGCGGTGAACAGGCAAGTCCGTCCCAAGGCTCTCTCTGTCACGTAGCGCTGCCTCCCGACGCGTCGACCCGGTATCGACGATCGCCCAGCCAGTCGACCACAACGAGTCGAGAGGGGCGTACCAGATTCTGCTGCGTACATTCCCCAAGCCAGGGCTCACCGTCGAAGCGGCGGGAATCGAACCCACCACTCCGAGCTTCTTCACTTCTTCGCCCGAGCGGTGCTGATGGCCGAGGTCACGCTGGCGGGGCAGCTGTCCATGGGACGAAGAGTCCCTGACCAGGGACGTCCCTTGCGCCACGCGGTTTGATCGAGCTCCTCGAACGGACGCCGGTTTCGGAACCTGGAGTGCGGAGTATTGACACACGGCTTCGCGAGGCTGCTCTGTTAGAGTTGAAGCTTGCTCGCCTCATGAACCTCCCGGACTCCGACCCGCTCAAACCTGTCTGCGAACTCCTCGTGCGCGCCTTTCCTCAAGGCGTGCCAGAACATCTCTACATTCCGCTCCTGGGTGTCCTAGCGGAGGAGATGTCCTTTCGAGCCATCTCCCGAGCCATTGCCGTGGCCTTCACGAAGAACTACTTCGACGTGCTCCATGATTCGTTCGGAGCTGAGTCCGAGGCGGCCCAACTACCGGATGCTGTCGCTGAAGTCCGCTCCAAGCTGAGTGATGCGGGCTACTACGCTCTCGATGACTGAGGTGCAAGTACTGCTGGCCACTCTACCCGGTGAAGCTACTCAAGACCGGTGCGTAGCAGGCTCAGGGGTGTGGCGATGCGGGGCGGCATTCCGCCTGGGACGCCGATTAACAGCGCGCAGGGCAGTAGACTTGACAGGGCGTCACGATGAGACACTACTCATGGGGTAGTGCCGGTGACGGCCTGGCTTGCCGTCACCCTCTCGCACGCCGGAGTACCCGATGGACTTGCCCACTCCCGACTCGCTTCGGCCTGGCCACCTGGTGGGCCCCTGGCGTGTGGAGGGCTACGGCGGGCGGGGCACCTACGGCGTGGTGTTCCGGGCTCGACGTGCCGGACATCCGGGCTCCTTGCCCGTGGCGCTCAAACTGGCCTTGTTCCCCCAGGACCCGCGCTTTAACCGGGAGATGGAGCTCCTCTCGCGCCTTCGTCACCCAGCGATACCGCGATTGCTGGACCGGGGGTGGTGGCACTCCAGCGCGGACACGGTGCACCCCTATCTGGTGATGGAGTGGATCCGGGGGCTTCCGCTCTATCAGTGGGCACGCGTGCACTCGGCAACCCAGCGCCAGGTGCTGCGCGTGGTGGCGCAGGTGGCGTGGGGGCTGGAAGTGCTGCACCGCTCCGGGGGCCTGCATCGGGACGTGAAGGGGGACAACATCCTCGTGGAACCTGAAGGGCGCGCGCTCCTCACGGACTTTGGCTCGGGCACCTGGGCGGGCGCGCCTCCCCTCACCGAGCGCATCATGGCTCCGGGCACTCCCGAGTACCGCAGTCGCGAGGCGCATCGCTTCCAGTGGGCGCACTGGCGCGAGAAGGGCGCGCGCTATGAGGCTCGCCCGGCGGATGACCTCTATGCGCTGGGTGTCAGTCTCTACAAGCTCGTCACGGGGATGTATCCACCTCCGGGGACAGATCCGGAGGCGGGAGAGTCTGCGCGGAATGAGCGACGCCTGCTGGAATTGCAGCCCCAGGACCGTGATGTGCAGATGCTGCCGGGGTTCGTGACCCTCATCGAACAGGTGATGGCTCGGGAGCCGACGGCACGAGGCGAGGCGCGCGAAGTGGCGGAGGCCGCCGAGTCGCTCGCAGAGCGCGCAGGGGCCGAGGCCGATGTTCCCCTGTTCGGCATGAAGGAACAGGCGCCCGAGGCGGTGAGCATCCCTGTCCCATGGGAGCCCCGGGGCGCAGCTTCGGAGCAGCTTGCCCCCAACAACGCCGCAGTGCCCCCTCGCGAGGCTCCGCTGGCTGGCGATGACTGGCCCACGCCTGAGTTGCTGGACGCGCCTGTCCATGAAGAGGCTTGGGTGTCTGACTCAAAGTCCTCGAAGCGCCCCCACGTGCTGTGGTCGGGGCTTGCTGCTGCCGCAGTCCTGCTGGCCATGGGCATCGGGCTGAACAATCGTCGGCAGAGCGAAGAGGCTCCCGAGATTGCGCGAACTGAGGCTCTGGGAAATGGGGCGGCGCCTGATGCGGGAACGCGGGGACTCGGGGACAGCACGCCGATCACCCGTGTGGCGCCAGAAAGGCTCCCTGACATCCTGGATGCGAGGATCATTGCGACAGAGTTGCCAGATGAGCCGCTTCCAGGGCAGCGCCGCGCTCCATGTCGAGGTAACACGGTCGCGATCAACGGGGGGTGCTGGCACCTGATGACGAACACGCAACCGCCTTGTGGCGACGATGCGTATGAGTGGAAAGGCTCGTGCTACTACCCCATTCTCGACCGGGTGAAGCCCCGTACATCGAAGAAGCCGCGGTAGCCGGCTACCTCTCCATTCGAGCCGCGGCGCGCAGGGCAGCAGACTTGACAGGACGCCACGATGGGACACTACTCATGAGGTAGCGTTGGTGACGGCTTGGCTTGCCGTGACCCTCTCGCATGCCGGAGTACCTGATGATGGACATGCCCACCTTTAAGTCCTCGAAGCACTCCCGTGTATTGCGGCTGGGGCTGGCATCTGCTGCCGCAGTCCTACTGTGTGTTGGCATCAAGTGGCGGAGTCGTGGGCAGAGTGAAGAGGCTCCCCAGGTTGCGCGAGCTGAGGCTCTGGAAGATGGAGCGGCGAGAAAGGCGGGAACGCGGGGGCTCGGGGACAGCACGCCGATCACCCGTGTGGCGTCAGCAAGGCTCCCTGACAGCATGGAGGCGAGGGTCATTGCGATGGTGCTGGATGAGCTGCTTCCAGGGCAGCGCCGCGCTCCATGCCGAGGCAACTTTGTCGAGATCAATGGCGGGTGCTGGCACCTGATGACGAATATGCATCCGCCTTGCAGTGACGATGCGTATGAGTGGAAAGGCTCGTGCTACTACCCCATTCTCGAGCGGGCAAAGCCGCAGCCATCGAAGAAGCCGCAGTAGCCAGTTCACCTCTCCATTCCATTCCTGGCGGGTTCTCGCACCATCACGACCTTGGGGTAGGCGACAAAGAACCCCATGCGCTCCATGTTCCGCTGGGATGCGGTGGCCGGCAGGGTGCTGCTGGCTGCCAACGTGCACCCCTGACGCGCCGCCCAGTCCAGCCGCGCGGCGATCAGTGCCTGCTGGAGCCCCTGGCCGCGGAAGCGCTCACGTATCCCTGTTCCCGAGAGCGTCGCGACTCCCTCATGCAAGGCCACGGTCCCTCCCCCGGCAGGCTCGCCGTTCACGAATGCCAGAAAGCAGGTGGTCCCTGGCGTCGTCGCCATCGGCAATATGAGCGAAGCCTCTGCGTCCGACACTTCCTCGCGCCCCATGAAGGCACGGGCCACCGTGAGGGCAAACACCTCGGCCTCCTCTCGGTGGATGGGACGCACCTCCACCTGCGGAGACTCGGGCCAGCGCCCAGACAGGTCGCGCACGAACACCTGCTGGAACTCGGCCACGCGGTAGCCGCGCCGGCCCAGCTCCTGCGAGAGCGATGGGTCAGCAAAGGGCAGCAGTTCGATCGGGATGGCTCCTCCACCGCGCCCCAGGTGGGACTCCACCCTGTCCACATCCTCCGGCGAGACCGGCCCGCTCAGGCCGAGCGCTATTGCCTGCGTGAGAGGTGAACCCGGGCCGTTGAACAGAGCGAGCCCACCCGCCACTTCGAGAACACCGTCGGCCGGAGTGGCACTGCGGTTCTGGGCGGCCTGGGCAAGCTCCACGCGCCGCGCGAGACCGAGGTCCACAACAGGCCGGGCGTTCGAAGAGAAGGATGGCATGGCACGCACCCTCGCCCAGGCGTGGACGCAGCGTCCAGTTCGGAAACGTGGCAGAATAGGCGCAGCGCGGGAGGTCTCCCATGGCCGAAACGAAGTTCGACCTTCAGAAGCTGCAGGTGGCGTCGCCTTGTTACGAGCGCTGGGACGCCATGAAAGGCGACGACCGGGTCCGCCACTGCGCCAGTTGCAAGCTCAACGTCTACAACGTCCGCGCGATGACCACCACCGAGGTGGAAGAGTTGGTCCAGCGCTCGAACGGAAGGCTGTGCCTGCGGCTCTACAAACGCTGGGATGGGACTGTACTCACCCGCGACTGTCCGGTGGGCCTGCGGCGAGCGCGAGTGCGCATGGGGACCGCGCTGCTCACCGCGACAGCCTTTGCGCTGGTGCTCCTGATGCCCCTGCTCATCAAGCTCGGCTCCAAGCACTCCTCCTCCACCGAGAACCTCACATTCGAGGAACGCATGGAGGTGCTCCGCTACAGGGCCTACGAGATCCCCGTCATCGGCTTCGTGCTGGCGAAGATCATCCCTCCCCCGACCTATACACTGGGGGCCGTGGGCCCGTGAGGCACAGACCCTCCGGACCGCAGCTCACTCCTCGCCCTTCTGCCCCACGAACTGGTCGCCCTTCTCGCGGAACAGGATGTTGAAGCTCGTCAACGAGCCGTAGACGCGGGTGATGTAGCTCTGCATCTCCACCTTCTCGGCGTCCGTCAGCTTGCTGTGCCCGTTGATCTTCTGCTCCAACGTGCGCAGCCGATCCCTCACCATCACCACCTTGTGGAACAGGTTGTCGATCGGCAGGTCCTTGGCCTGCAGCTCCGCATTGCCGGGAATCAGCCGCAGCGTGCCGCCCTCCCACTTTCCCGCCAGCGGCGGCGCCTCCGTCTCTCCCGCAGCCTCCCGGAAGATCTCCATCAGCTCTTCGCGCGTCATGTTCAGGTCTCCCAGCTCAACGATCTCGTTCGGGTCACTCTTGCGCCGCACCACCGGAGCCACGCTGCGCGCAGCCCTCGCACGAGCAGCGGGCGCGGCCTCCGGGACCGTGACTCCGCCTCGAGGCGCGAACTTGTCACACAGGGGCGCCGAGGGCGGGAACAGCCCCCGCCCCGGGTAGATGCGGCACGGCCCCACCCAGCCCCGGTGATCCACCGAGTGTGGGCTCCACAGCTTGCAGTTGCCGCATACCCGCTCCTCGGGCTTGAAAACGGGCAGCGGGAGCGAAGATGCATCCGACATCAGCGGTTCTCCCGGGCCACCGGCGGGCCCTTGCGGACGCCCAGCTCGCGCAGCAGCGCGTCCGCGTCCTCCACTTGATCCAGCATCCACAGCACGTACCGCACGTCCACGCTCACGTTGCGCGCCACGTCCGGGTTGTAGCCGAAATCATTGGCCACGTTCTCCCAGACCCGGTCGAAGTTCACGCCCACTAGCTCGCCCTTGCCGTTCACCGTGGGGCTGCCCGAGTTGCCACCCGTGGTGTCCGCGTCCGCCAGGAAGTCCACCGGCACGTCCTTCAGCCCAGGATCCACCCATGCGCCGAACCGCTTCGCCTGCACCGTGGAGCTCAGCTTCTCCGGCACGTTGAAGGGCTCGGCGTTCCGGTTCTTCTCCAGCATGCCGGTGAGCGTGGTCTGCGGCGTGTGAAAGATGCCATCGCGCGGCGAGTAGCCCTGCACCTTGGCAAACGTGACGCGCAGGGTGCCATTGGCATCCGGCGCCACGGGCTTGCCCGCGTGGGCCATCACCGCCTTGCGCCACTCGGGGCGCAGCCGCTTCGAGGCACCATCCCGGCTGTCCTTCAGGTCGTCCAGTGCGGCCACCTCAATGGCCAGATCCAGCCCGAAGGCCAGCAGCGGATCCTTGCGCGCCTGCAGTTGCGCCTCCGTCTCGCTGAACATGGCCATCCGCTCCGAGAGCGTGAGCAGCTTCGTGCCGGCGTAGAGCGCATCCACCTTGGTCGCCAGCTCCTTGTCGGTGGCCTTGGCGCCGAAGTGCTTGTCCACGGCGGCGATGCGCTCCTCGGGCCCGAGCGCCTGCGCGCGCCGCACGAAGGCCTGGAGCAACCGCTTCTCCGCGGGCAGGAAGAGGTTCTTCTGCTCGCGCTCCAGCTGATCCTTGATCCGGGGGTGCTCGCGCTCCATGTACGCGGGCTCGCGCTCCATGTCCGGCTTGGCCCGCTCGCGCGACAGGCGAGACAGGTGCACCGCCATGGTGACCGAGCGAGCGGTGGCCCGGAGCGAGCCGAGCAGGAATTCGCGCTCCCACGTCTTGCCGTAATCCTGGATCCGGGAGAGCAGCTCCGAGCGGGCCCGCAGCGCCTCCGCATACTGAGGCTTCTTCTCGGCCCAGCTCACCACGGCCTGCTCGGCCTCGCGCTGCTTCTCGATGATGCGCCCACGCTTGATCCCAGCGAGCTGGCCCTCGGAGTTCTTGTGCCAGTTGTGCAGGCTCTTGACAGTGGAGGCGACGGCGATCTTCCCGGCCGGGTCCTTCGCCCCTTCCTCCTCGAGGATGCGGATGGACTCGCCCACCACATCCACGACACGCGGGTAGAAGCGCGACTGGCGCTCGGCCATCTCCTCGGCCAGCATCGTGCGGAACGTGACGCCCGGATAGCCGAGCACCATCACGAAGTCCCCAGGCTTCACGCCCTGGGTCGCCAGCGGGAAGAAGAACTCCGCCTTGTAGGGCACGTTCTTCTCGCTGTACGGCGCGGACGAGCCATCCGGCGCGGTGTACGCGCGGATGATGGCGAAGTCTCCGGTGTGGCGCGGCCACATCCAGTTGTCCTCCTCACCGCCGTACTCGCCCACCGCGCGAGGCGGGGCGTAGACGAGCCGTGCGTCCGCCAGTTCCACCGCGTCCACCAGCACGTACTGCACTCCGCCGTCGAAGGTGGCCACCTGGCAGCGCGTGGCCGGGCGCTTCTCGCACTCGGCGACGAGCTCCTTCTGCTTGCGCTCGATGGCCTTGTAGCGCGTCAGATCATCCGCGCCGGCAGGCACCGCGGCGAGCATCTCCTTCGTCACGTCCTTGAAGCTGCGAGGCACTTGGACACGGGCTCCCTTGCCGGGCAGCTCCGTCTCGCGGCTGGTGGCCAGGTAGCCCTGGGTGATCAAATCTCTTTGCGGAGAGCTGTGCTCCTGGATGATCGAGAAAGCACAGTGGTGGTTGGTGATGATCAGGCCTGTAGACGAGATGAAGGACCCCGAGCACCCACCCACGTTCACAGTGCCCGCCAGCAACCCCGTTCCCCGCTTGGGGTCCCACAGCCGCTGGGGCGTCACCTTGAGCCCCTGGGCCTTGAGCCAAGCGGGATCGAGTTCGAGGACCTGTTGGGGAGTCCACTTTCCTTCGCCGGCGAGCGCCGGGGCTGCAACCAGGGCCAGGAGCAGGAGCGTCTTCTTCATAGGCCTTTCCCTACCCCGTCTGGGGCCCGCAAGCGACCCCCGGTGTGCGCACAGGTCGTTTTCAGCGGAAGATGATGCGGGCACGGGTGTTCCGAAGGCTGGAGGAAGGAACGATGCAAACCGCGAGTGGAGCCAAGCTGGACATGGGGCGAGTGGCCCTCCTCCTCGCCTTTCTGGGGCTGGGCTGGTTCTTCTGGGACTCGCCCTTCCTGCGACCGGTCAAGCTGCTGGTCGTGATGATGCATGAGAGCGGGCATGCGATTGCCTCGCTGATCGTCGGCGGCTCGGTGCAGAGCATCACGCTGCGCTCGGACGAGTCCGGGGCGTGCTTGTCGGCACTGCCGCCCGGAGTGCTGCGGCAGATCATCGTCTTCTCGGCGGGGTATCTGGGCAGCGCGGTGATGGGCGCGGTGTTGATGCTGGCCACGTTCCGCTTCCGGATGCGGCGGCTGGTGCTGGGCGCGGCGTGCGTGTGGTTGGCGGTCATGGGCGTGCTGTACGCGCGGGATGCCTTCACGCTGGCTTTCTGCCTGGGCACCTCGGTGGTGCTGGGGCTGGGGGCGAAGTTCCTGCCGGAGGGCGTGGTGGAGGTGGTGAACCTCTTCCTGGCGGCGTTCACCGCGCTCTATGCGCTGTTCGACTTCCGCAGTGACTTGTGGGACAGCCAGGTGCGCGCGGGCAGTGACGCGGCGCTGCTGGCGCAGCACACGTGGCTGCCGGCCATCGCCTGGGCGGCCATCTGGTCGCTGCTGGGCATCGTGCTGTTGGGCTGGGCCACGTACAAGTCGATGCACGCGGATCACCGGCCTTCCCAGATGCGCATGCCTCGGCTGTCTTCGGCTCGGCGGTGATACCTTCCCCCCATGCCTCGCTGGTTCAACACGGCCGGTCCGTGCCGGCCGGACTACCACTACATGCTCCCGCCCCTGCGGCGTTTGCCCGAGGTGCGGCAGCTGGTTGATCAGCACGGCTACTTCGTCGTCCATGCTCCCCGGCAGGTAGGCAAGACGACCGCCCTGCTCTCGCTCAGGAGCTCACCTCCGAGGGCTCCTGTGTAGCGGTCCTCGTCTCCATGGAGGTCGGCGCCGCCTTTCCCCAGGACATCGGAGCCGCCGAGCTGGCCGTGCTCGAGAGCTGGCGAGACGCAACCGAGACGCAGCTTCCTCCACCTCTGCGTCCTCCCCCTCTCTCCGAGGCCCCCCCAGGGCGTCGCATTGGCTCCGCGCTCTCCTCCTGGGCCCGGGCTGCGTCCAAGCCCCTGGTCGTGTTCCTGGACGAGATCGATGCGCTCCGCGACGAGGTGCTCATCTCCGTCCTGAGGCAGCTCCGCGACGGCTACCGCAACCGTCCCTCGCTCTTCCCCGCCTCGCTGGCGCTCATCGGCCTGCGAGATGTGCGCGACTACAAGGTGGCCTCGGGGAGCAGCAGCACCCTGGGCACGGCCAGTCCCTTCAACATCAAGGTGCGCTCGCTCACCCTGCGCAACTTCACCGCCGACGAGGTGACCGAGCTCTACTCCCAGCACACCGCCGAGACAGGCCAACGCTTCGAGTCCGATGCCCTCGCCCTTGCCTTCGAGCTCACCCAGGGCCAACCCTGGCTCGTCAATGCCCTGGCCAAGCTGGTGGTCGAAGAACTCGTCCCCGACAAGGCCCAACCCATCCACCGCGCCGACATCGAACGCGCCAGGAATCTCCTCATCCAGCGCCGGGAAACACACCTGGACAGCCTCGCCGAGCGCCTGCGTGAGCCTCGCGTCCGCCGCATCATCGAGCCCATGCTGGCGGGCCGTTCCCTGGGTGACGTCTCCGAGGACGATCTGCGCTTCGTCGAGGATCTGGGCCTCGTCCGCATCGCCAGCACGGGCGGCATCGAGATCGCCAACCCCATCTATCGGGAGATCATCCCTCGGGCGCTGGCAAACACGGCTTTCGCCTCCCTCCCGCCTCAGCGGACGACGCCGTGGCTACGCCCCGATGGACGCCTGGATCCCGAACGCTTGATGGAGGCGTTCCTGGCCTTCTGGCGGCAGCATGGCCAGCCGCTGCTCGGCACCGCGCACTACCATGAGGTCGCGCCCCACCTGGTCCTCATGGCCTTCCTCCACCGAGTGGCCAACGGGGGTGGAACACTGGAGCGGGAGTACGCCATCGGCATGGGCCGCATGGACCTGTGCCTGCGCCACGGGCCCGACACCCTGGCCCTGGAGCTGAAGGTCTGGCGCGACGGAGAGAAGGATCCTCTCAACGAAGGACTGACCCAGCTCGATGGCTACCTCGCGGGCCTGGGCCTCTCCACCGGCTGGCTCGTCATCTTCGATCGACGCAGCGATCAGCCCCCCATCGCCGAGCGCACCCACGCCTCGACGGCCGAGACTCCCACCGGACGCCGCGTCTCCGTCGTCCGTGCCTGACTCCGCTACCGGCGCGGGCGCATCCGGAAGGCCACGAAGGCGGCCACGTCCGGGAAGGAGAAATACGGGTTGGTGCGCCGCACTTCACCCATCGCCGCCACCGGCACCTCGCCATAGTCGTGCCCCGGCCACAGCCGCGTCTCGTCCGGCACCTTCAGCAGCACCTGGCTCAGCGAGCGGTACATGTCCTCCGGGCTGCCGCCTCGCAAGTCACACCGCCCGCATCCATTGATGAAGAGCGTGTCCCCGGACACCAGCGAGTCCCCCGCCAACAGGCAGTGCGAGCCCGGCGTGTGCCCCGGCGTGTGCAGCGCCTGGAAGTTCCTCCCACCCACCGCAATCGCATCCCCAGGCCCCAGCGGCCGCAGCGCGTCCCCTGCCAACGCGCGCAGGTCCTCCGAGAAGTCCACCTCCTCGCGCTGGGCGTAGACGGGAATGTCGTGCCGCGCCAACAGCTCCGGCAGCCCGTTGGTGTGGTCCTTGTGGCAGTGCGAGACGAACGCCCCCACCACCTGCTTGCCCTCCTCCACCACGGCCCGCTCGATGGCCGCCACGTCCCACGCCGGATCCACCACCAACACCTCTGGCGAGCCCTCGAACCCCACCAGGTACACGAAGTTGTCCATCGGTCCCAACTTCAGCTGCCGAACATACGGCGTCTCCATGGGCATGCCTCCTCCCCCGAGTACCTACCGGGGTACTCCGAGACTCTAATGAATGCGGGTAAGCTCGGCTTGACTACGGGCCCCTTCGCTCTTGAATAAGAGCGCCCGGCCCAGCTCTGGAGGCTTTTCGTGAAGAGACCGCTGCTGACGCTCGCCTGTACCCTCATTGCCAGCGCGAGCACCGCCGCGCCCCCTCGCTCCACCTTCAAGTACACCCCGCCCGCCGACGAAGAGCGCCCCGTCATCGTCGAGGCGCTCGTCGCCCCCCAAGGCAGTGACTTCGCCATGCGCCTGCGCTTCGACAAGGAGCCCTGGGGCGACTGCAAGAACCGCTGCGCCAACGCCACCATCTTCCTCGACACCGACACCAACACCACCACGGGCCTCCAGCTCGGCAAGAACCTGCCCGAGACCGGTGCCGACATGGCCGTCATCATCCAGGGCACGCGCGACTACCGGGCCGAGAGCTCCAGCTCCCAGTTGCGCGTCAAGGTGCGCCAGCTCACCAACGAAGCCAAGAGCGTGGACCAGGGCGAGGCCCTCTCCGACCTCGACAACCGCCAGGACCCCGAGCGCGTGCAGATCGACGAGAAGACCGTCTACCTGCTCATCGATGCCACCGGCCCCACCCTGCCCTCGGCTCGCAAGATGCGCGTCATCTACCACCCGCCCGCCGCCAAGGCGATCCAGGCCACGATCGCCGGCATGCTCAGCGGAGGCTCGGGCGGAAACGTCCGCATCTTCCGAGGCGGCAGCGGCAGCAACAAGGGTTGGGGCAAGGCCCAGCAGGAGGCAGGCACCCGCTTCAACTCTGGCTCCTCGTCCGGCGGCTCCTCGTCCGGCGGTTCCTCCTTCGGCTCCTCGTCCGGAGGCTCCTCCGGGGACATCGCTCCCCCTTCCGACGACAACGGCTAGTCGCGCCGCTCCTACACGCGCCGTCCCGATCACCCACCGGCCGAGCAGGCTCCGGGTTCATGATTTCCATGCCTTGGGCATCGCTTCCCATGGCACAAATCACTGAACATCTGTATAGATATCGCGATCACGAGAGGTCGCAACCCCTCGAATTCGTTCCCTTTGTCAGTCGGCCGTGCTAGGCGGGCCGTCAGACACACATCGCGTCCGGGAGCGTGGAGTGCGCGAGGCGCGCGCCGCGTTCGGGGAACGGATGTTCCTTTGCCTGAACACATGAGCATGCTCGCACAAGCCGAAACCAAGACACGCAAGAAGCAGGGAGACTCGGGCAACGGGGGCTCGGGAGGCTCGGGTGCAGCCGGAGGCGGGGGCGGTGGAGATTCCGTCTCGGCCCCGCTCGCCGAGGAGGCTCGCCGGCGCTACCTCAACTACGCCCTGTCGGTCATCACCTCGCGCGCCCTGCCCGATGTGCGCGACGGCCTCAAGCCCGTGCAGCGCCGCATCCTCTACGGGATGTACCACGACCACCGGCTGACCTCGGACGCCAAGTACCAGAAGTCCGCCAAGGTCGTCGGTACCATCATGGGTCAGTACCACCCGCACGGCGACACGGCCATCTACGACGCGCTGGTGCGCATGGCGCAGGACTTCTCGCTGCGCTACCCGCTGGTGGACGGCCACGGCAACTTCGGCTCGCTGGACGGCGATGCCGCGGCGGCCATGCGCTACACCGAGTGCCGCATGGCGCCCATCGCCAGCGAGCTGCTCAACGAGCTGGGCAAGAAGACGGTGGGCTTCCGTCCCAACTACGACGGCACCCTCTCCGAGCCCATCGTCATCCCCTCCCGGATGCCGCAGTTGTTGATGAACGGCACCACCGGCATCGCGGTGGGCATGGCCACCAACATCCCGCCCCACCACCTGGGCGAGCTGTGTGACGCCCTGGTGATGCTCATCCAGGACAAGGAGGCCTCCGTCCGCGACTTGATGAAGTTCATCAAGGGCCCGGACTTCCCCACTGGCGGGCAGATCCTCAACTCCAAGCAGGAACTGCGGGAGATCTACGAGACGGGCCAGGGCTCCGTCCGCATCCGCGGCGAGTACGAAGTCGAGGAGACCAAGAAGGGCGCCCAGCAGATCATCATCACCTCCGTCCCCTACACGGTGAACAAGAGCAACCTGGTGGCCAAGATCGGCGACCTGGTGCGCGAGCGGAAGCTGCCGCTGCTCCTGGACGTGCGCGACGAGTCCACCACGGACGTGCGCGTCGTGCTGGAGATCAAGAAGGAGACCAGCCCCGAGCTGGTGATGGCCTACCTGTACAAGCACACGCCGCTGCAGACGAACTTCGGCGTGAACCTCACGTGCCTGGTGCCCACGGAGAACCCGGAGGTGGGCGCGCCCCGCCGCCTGGATCTCAAGAGCATCCTCCAGTACTTCCTCGACTTCCGCTTCGAGGTCGTCACCAAGCGCTTCCAGCACGAGCTGGGCGAGCTGCAGAAGCGCGTCCACATCCTCGAGGGCTTCGAGAAGGTCTACGACGCGCTCGACGAGATGCTGAAGATCATCCGCGCCTCCGAGGGCAAGCAGGATGCGGCCAAGAAGCTCATGGCCCGCTTCAAGCTGGATGAGATCCAGGTGGACGCCATCCTGGAGATGAAGCTCTACAAGCTGGCCCGCCTGGAGATCCTCGTCGTCCAGAAGGAGCTCGGTGAGAAGCGCGCCGAGATCAAGCGCATCGAGGGCATCCTCAAGGACAAGAAGAAGATCTGGGGCACGGTGAAGGCCGAGTTGGACGAGATCAAGGCCGCCTACAACGACAAGCGCCGCACGCGCATCGGTGGCGCCGGGTCCGAGGAGGTCGAGTTCAGCGAAGAGGCATTCATCTCCGACGAGGACGCCCACGTCGTCCTCACCCGCGACGGCTGGATCAAGCGCGTGAAGGAGATCAAGGATCCGTCCACCACGCGCCTCCGCGAGGGCGACGCGGTGATGACGGTGCTGGCCGGCAGCCTCAAGGCCAACCTGGTCCTCTTCAGCAACATGGGCGCCGCCTACGTCACCCGCTTCAATGACGTGCCGGCCTCCACCGGCTACGGCGATCCGGTGGGCAAGCTGTTCAAGTTCGACGACAACGAGCGCATCGTCGGCGCGCTGTCGCTGGACACGCGGCTGTCCAAGCCCGACAAGCTCATCGCCGTCACCAAGGACGGCCTGGGCCTGCGCTTCGCGCTCGAGGGCCACACCGAGGTCTCCACCCGCTCCGGCCGCCGCTACGCCAAGACGGGAGAGGGCGACGAGATCATCGGCGTGCAGCCGGTCAGCGAGAAGGATCTGCTCGCCGTGCTCACCGAGAAGACCAATGCCCTGGTCTGCAAGGCCAACGAGGTGAACGAGCTGCAGGGCCCCGGCAAGGGCGTGATGGTCATCAAGGTGGAGGAGAGCGACCGGGTGGTCGAGTTCCTCTCGGTGCCTCCGGGCACCAAGGACCGGGCCATCGATTACGAGACGCAGAAGGGCCGCAAGCTGAGCCTGAACCCCACGAAGTACGAGGTGACGGGCCGCGGCGGCAAGGGCCATGAGATGTCGCGGAAGGATGCGGTGAAAGAGGTGACCCGGCCCGTCACCTTCATCCCGCTGCCCGAGCAGAAGAAGGAGTAGCCGAGCATGGCGACCAAGAAGGAAACATACACAGGTGCGGACATCCAGGTCCTCGAGGGTCTGGAGCCGGTGCGCAAGCGCCCGGCCATGTACATCGGAGGCACCGACAGCACGGGCTATCACCACCTGCTGTGGGAGATCCTCGACAACTCGGTGGACGAGGTCATCAACGGCTACGCCACCACCGTGGAAGTCTCGCTCCACAAGGATGGGCGCACCATCACCGTGACGGACAACGGCCGCGGCATCCCCGTGGACATCATGCCCAAGTTCAAGAAGCCGGCGGTCGAGGTCATCCTCACCACGCTTCACTCGGGCGGTAAGTTCGAGCAGGGCAACTACATCCACTCCGGCGGTCTGCACGGCGTGGGCAGCTCCGTGGTCAACGCCCTCTCGCGCAAGATGATCATCGAGATCAAGCGCGACCAGAAGAAGCACGTGCAGACGTACGGGCGCGGCAAGCCCGCCAGCACCCTGCGCGTGGAGGGTCCCGCCCGCGGCACCGGCACCTCCACCACCTTCGAGCCGGATCCGGAGATCTTCGGCGAGAAGCAGAAGTTCGACGCGGAGCTCATCCGCGAGCGGCTCGAGGCCAAGAGCTACCTGCACAAGGGCATGACGGTCGTCTGGAAGGACGACACCGCCAGCCCTCACGTCCACATCACCTACAAGCACGATGGCGGCATCGCCGAGTACCTCACCAAGTGGGTCGCCGAGCGCGCCAAGCCCGTGGTGCCGGCTGGAAGC
This sequence comes from Hyalangium versicolor, assembly GCF_020103695.1. Lineage (GTDB taxonomy): Bacteria > Myxococcota > Myxococcia > Myxococcales > Myxococcaceae > Hyalangium > Hyalangium versicolor. Next base: position 65,976 of record NZ_JAHXBF010000026.1, on the reverse strand, counting down.
ACCAGCTTCTACCACTCGCGTGACAACGGGGTGCGCCTGGAGGCCGCCCTGGTGTGGACCGAGGCCACCGACGAGAGCATCCGCTCCTACGTCAACGGCATCCCCACCGCGCAGGGCGGTACGCACGAGGCGGGCCTTCGCGGCGCCGTCGTCAAGGCCGTGCGCAACTACATCGAGACGCACAACTTGACGCCCAAGGGCGTCACCCTCACCGCGGAGGACATCCGCGAGGGCATGACGGCCATCCTCTCCGTCTACGTGGTGGAGCCCCAGTTCCAGGGCCAGACCAAGGGCCGCCTCAACAACCCGGAAGCCGCCAACCAGGTGGACGGCGTGCTGCGCCCCGCCCTGGAGAAGTGGCTCAACGACAACAAGTCCATCGCCGAGGCGGTGGTGGCCCGCATCATCCTCGCCGCCCGCGCTCGCGAGGCCAGCCGCGCCGCCTCCCAGGCCATCAGCCGCAAGTCCGCCATCAGCCACCGGCTCAACCTGCCCGGCAAGCTCGCGGACTGCTCCTCCACGGATCCCGGCTCCAGCGAGCTGTTCATCGTCGAAGGTGACTCCGCAGGCGGCAGCGCCAAGCAGGGTCGGGACCGGCGCACCCAGGCCATCCTCCCGCTGCGCGGCAAGGTGCTCAACGCCGAGCAGGCCTCCACCGACAAGGTGGCCACCAACAAGGAACTCCAGGACATCGTCAGCGCCCTGGGTTGCGGCATCGGCTCGGACTTCGACATCTCCAAGCTGCGCTACGGCCGCGTCTTCCTGATGATGGACGCCGACAGCGACGGCCACCACATCGCCACCCTGCTGCTCACCTTCTTCTACCGGCACCTGCGCCCGCTCATCGAGAGCGGCGCCGTCCACATCGCCCAGCCTCCTCTCTACAAGGTGGAGATTGGCAAGGAGACCTACTGGGCGCTGGACGAGGCGGACCGAGACCGCATCATCAAGGAGAAGACCAAGGGCAACGCCAAGCCCAACATCATGCGCTTCAAGGGTCTGGGCGAGATGACCGCCGAGGAGCTGAAGACGACCACGCTCGATCCCAAGAACCGCAAGAGTCTCAAGGTCACCATCGAAAACGCCCTGGAGACCGATCGGGTCATCAATGACCTGCTCGGCAAGGACGTGAGCGCGCGCTTCAAGTTCATCATGGAGCGCGCCGGGGACGTCGAGGAGCTGGACGTCTGATCCTGGCCGGAGGGGCATCGGGCTGATCCGGTGCCCCCCTCCGTTCCAGGCCGGAAGCCTGCCCCCCCCAGGCGGGGAATGGTGTCCGGGGGGCTGGCTCGGGTAGCATCCGCGCCGTGTCCACCTTCCGCCTGTTCCTCGTTCTCGCGCTCGCTCTGAGCGTCAGCGCTGAAGCCCAGTCCGCTCGCCGCGGCAAGAAGAAGCCAGCGCCTGTCGTCAAACCCGAGCCCAAGTCCAAGCCCGAGCCCGCTCCCGAGCCCACCGTCGCCCAGCCGGAGCCGGAGCCCACGCCCGCCCCCCCGGTGCGCAAGGCCGTCGAGAACGGGACCGTGGTGTTCGCCATCGCCCGCTCCAGCAATGCCGAGTCGGCTGCCTCCCAGATCCAGGAGGCCCTCACCCGCGAGCTGAGCAGCAAGCCGGACGTCCAGATGGTCGATCTGGGCTCGGCCTTCCCTCCTCCCCCGCCCGTGTCCCTCAAGGAGGCCGACGCGCTCTACGAGCAGGGTAAGGAGTCCTACGACAACCTGGATCCGGAGACTGCCGCCGCGAAGTTCAACGCGGCGGCGGACGCCTACGAGAAGCACCCCGGCGCGTTCAAGCCGCAGCAGCTCGCGCGGACCTTCGTCTTCCTGGGCGCCTGCGAGTTCCTCAACGGGGACAAGCCGGGCGCGAAGAACGCCTTCCTCCGCGCGCTGGCCGCGGATCCGCTCACGCAGCCGGACCACAACCTCTTCGGCTCGGACGTGCAGACGGCCTTCACCGACGCACAGCAGGAGTTCAACGCGCAGAAGCCCGGCACGCTCGTCGTCGAGTCCAAGCCCTCGGGCGCCCAGGTGACGGTGCGCGGCGAGGACGTGGGCCTCACCCCGCTCAAGGGCGTGGAGGTCCACCCTGGCCGCCAGCCGGTGGTCATCTCCCTGCCCGGCTACCAGCCCTACGCCTCCTATCCCCAGGTGGCCTCCGGCAAGAACTCCGAGCTGAAGCCCCAACTCGAGCCGCTGCCCGAGCTGGCCCAGGTGCTCGCCGCCGCCGCCAAGGCCTCCTCCGCCAAGGCCTTCGATGGGGACGCCATGCCCCCCGAAGTCGCCTCCATCGCGGACAAGGTGGGCGCCCGCTACGTGGTCCTTGCCGCAGTGCAGCAGAAGAAGGGCGCCGAGGCCGAAGTCCAGGTGTGGGATGTGCGCACGAAGAACCGGCTGCGCGGCGTGGAGCTGAAGCCCGCCTCGAAGGAGCGCACCGAGAGCCCCCAGGCAGCGGCCGAGCGCGTTCACGGCTTCCTCACGGGCAAGCTGGTCGCCGAGCCCTCCTCTCCGCTGAAAGGTCTGCCGCCGGTCGTCAAGAAGCCCTGGTTCTGGGCCGCGGTGGTGGGAGGTGCGGCCGTGGTGACGGGTGGTATCGTCTATGCCACGCAGGCTCGGCGGGGCGGCCCGCTAGGTCCCGTCTCGGGTCTCCCGGGGCTGGGCTTCTAGCGGCGGAATTGAATGGCTGTCCGCGCGCTCGCGTCCGGCAGGTATCGAGGTCTCTGAATGAAAGCCCTGGTGCTCGTACTCCTTCCCGCTGTTGCCCTGGCCGCCCCTCCCCCTACGGCCCGGCGCATCAGCGCACTGCTCATCCCCATGGATCAGGGGGCCGAGGGCAGCACGGTGAAGCTCGAGACCTTCATGAACGAGGCGCTCGAGCAGTTCTCCGGCTTCACGGTGAAGAAGCCCGAGGAGCTGTTCGGCATGCCCGCGGATGACGAGGCCCAGGCCTCGCTCAAGCGCGGCAGCAAGGGGCTCGAGGAGAGCCTGGCGGCCTACGAGGCCAAGGAGTACGACGACGCGGAGCGCAAGCTGCGCGCCACGCTCAAGGAGTTGCAGGGAGCCGTGGGGGCCATGCGCTCCTGCACCGAGCTGTGCGAGGCCACCGCCCTGTACGCCGCCGTGCTCAGCCAGCGCGGGGACACCGAGGAGGCCAGGCTCAACCTCATCGATTTGATGGCGCTCAACCCGACCTTCGAGCTGAACACCAAGCGCTACAACAAGGACTTCATCGCCCTGCGCGCCCAGGTGGCCACCAGCCGCACTTCGGTGCTGCGCGGCAGCGCCACGGTGAAGTCCAAGCCCGCGGGCGCCCGCGTGTACGTGGATGGCGAGTTCCAGGGCTACACGCCGGTGACGGTGGGCCCGATGCAGGTGGGCAAGCACCTGCTGCGGCTGGACCGCCCCGGCTTCCAGCAGTCCGGCCAGTTGCTGGAGGTGACTCCGGACGACGTGGAGGTCAACGCCGAGCTCAAGCCGACGAGCAACTACAAGAAGTACGACTCGCAGCTGGACAAGGTAGCCAGCGAGATCGTCCGCACCCAGCCGAGCCCCGCGGCCACCGCCATGGGCAAGGCCCTGTCGATCGACCGCGGCCTGTTGGGCACGGTGAAGGATCTGGGCCCCAATGGCACCGAGGTGGTGGTGGGCTTCTTCGATATGCAGAGCGGCAAGAAGCTGGCGAGCCGCCGCCTGGTACTCCAGGGCGACGAGTACGGCCAGACCAAGGCGGAGATGAGCCGGCTGGTGAACTACCTGATCAACAACGGCCTGGGAGGCGGTGAGAAGAAGGTCACGGGCTCGGACCCGCTGGACAACCGCCACGGCATGGAGGAGTGGAACTCCGAGGATCAGGGCGGCCGGCGGCGCGTGACGGAGAAGAAGGACAAGAGTGGCGATCCGCTGGACCGAGTGAACGGTACTGAAGACTGGTGATCGCGAAGCTTGTCCGCACGGGGTGGGAGCGGCCTAGAGTCCGAGGCGTATGCGCCTCCAGGCAATGCTCCTGCTGCTCCCCTGCGTCGCCCTCGCCCAGACGAATGCCATCCTCCGCCCCCTGGTGGGTTCGCGCGGAGTGACGCTGCCTCCCGACTCCACGGCCATCGTGGACGAGGCCACCGCCCTCTCCCTCAACCCCGGCAGCCTGCGCTTCATCGACGACACGCAGCTGTTCTTCGTCCACGAGCGCAACCGGCCCCAGGATCAGGTGGGCAACGGCCTGTTCACCGGCACCAGCCTGTTCGGAGTGGTGGGGCTGGGCTTCGGGCTGGAGTGGCTCGACAACGCGGCGCAGCCGGACTACCGCCGCACCTCGTGGGGCCTCTCGCTCGGCACGGACACGCTGGCGCTCGGGACCACCTACCACCTCTTCGGCTCGTCGGATCCATTCATCGAGAAGCTGTCGAGCTGGGACATCGGCCTGTCGGCGCGCCCGTGGCGCTCCTTCTCCTACAGCGTGGTGGCGCGAGACATCAACCAGCCCGAGCAGGGCGAGTACAAGCTCACCCGCAGCTTCGACGTGGGCTTCGGGGTGCGTCCCTTCGATGAGCGGTACACGCTGGGGGTGGACTATCTCTTCCGCTCGGGAGGCCTGGACGAGGGCCGGCTCACCTACGCGCTGAAGGCGGAGCTGTGGCCCGGGTTCAGGCTGGGCGCCGGTCTCTCGCACGGCCTGCGCAAGGGAGAGGATGTGGCGTTCCAGCTCGGCGCCACGCTGGACACCGGCCACCTCGGCGTCACCTACGCGGGAGGCGGGACGAGCGACGGGTGGGATCACGTGCTGGCCGTGCGCGTGTCGAGCGCCAACTACCGGGCCCTGGGCCTGTCCTCCGGCGTGGTGACGATGCTGGATCTCAATGACCGGCTCTCCGGTGGCGTGAGCCCCGCGCTGGCGCTGCTCGGCGCGAGCGGGCCGGATCCGTACCTGAACCTGATGCGCTTCCTGGATCTGGCCACCAAGGATCCCCAGCTGCGCGGCGTGGTGCTGAAGATGGAGGGGCTGGGCGGCGTGGACTGGGGCCGCGCGGAGGAGCTGCGCCAGGCCGTGATGCGCCTGCGCGCCAACGGCAAGAAGGTGCTGGCCGTGCTGCTCTCGTGCGACGACAAGGGCTACATGGTGGCCTCGGCAGCGGATCAGATCTACGCGATGCCGGCCTCCTCGCTGGTCATCAACGGCCTGTCGGCGGGCATCGTCAGCGTGGGCGGGACGATGGAGAAGCTGGGCGTCAGCTGGGACGTGGCGCGCGTGGGCGAGTACAAGACGGCCCCCGAGCAACTCACCCGCCGGGACATGAGCGAGGCCGAGCGGGAGACGGTCAACGCCTACCTGGACACCGAGGTGAACTGGTACGAGGAGGTCGTCACCCGCGGACGGAAGCTGCCCCCCGGGCGCCTGCGCGAGGCGTGGAGCGTGGGCCTCATCCCGGTGAAGAAGGCCCTGGAGCTGGGGCTGTTGGACGGCATCCTCCAGCAGCAGGACCAGGTGGAACAGAAGGTGCGTGAGCTGGCCCCGGGCTCGACCTACTCCCCCGGATACTCTCCCCGCGCGGAGCGGGAGACGCGCTGGGGCAGCCGCCGCCGGATCGCCATCGTCCCGGTGCTGGGCACCATCGCCGGAGGCAAGAGCCGCGAGGATCCGCTCGGAGGGGCGCGCATCGCCGGGGCCGAGACGGTGGTGTTGGCGCTCCTGCGCGCTCAGGAGGATCCCTCCGTGGTGGCCATCATCCTGCGGGTGGACTCGGGCGGCGGGGACGTGCTCGCCTCGGATTTGATGTACCGAGCGGTAGTGGAGGCCCGGAAGCACAAGCCCATCATCGCCTCCATGGGAGATGTGGCGGCCTCGGGTGGCTACTATGTGTCCATCGGCGCCGATGAGATCCTCGCCAACCCCACCACCATCACCGGCAGCATTGGCGTGTTCTACTTGAAGCCCGCGCTGCAGGGCCTGTTGCAGGACAAGCTGGGCATCAACCAGGAGAACATCTCCCGGGGCCCCATGGCGGACATGCTCAGCTACTGGCGCCCGTGGACGCCCGAGGAGCAGACCGCGGTGCAGCGCTGGGTGGACTCCACCTACGACGACTTCATCACCTACGTGAGCCAGGCGCGGAACATGGAGAAGGCGAAGGTGGACGCCATCGCCCGGGGGCGGGTGTGGTCCGGCCAGGATGCCCTGTCACGCGGGCTGGTGGACAAGCTGGGCGGCTTCGTGGAGGCGGTGGAGACGGCGCGGGCCCGGGCCAAGGTGGAGGCCCACGAGGAGCTGGACCTGGTGGTATACGGAGAGCCCAAGGGCCTGTTCTCGTCACTGGGCGGGGAGCCCTCGGTCCTGCACCGGCTGCTGCCCGAGGCCCGCCCTGCCCTGCTGCCGGGCATGCAGGCGATCGTGAAGGAGACAGGCCTCACCTCGGGGTGGCTGGAGCCGGGGCTCAAGGCCGCCATGCCCTTCACCCTGACGGTGGAGTGAGTCGGCTGGAGGACAGGGGGTTCGAAATTCTCGAAGCCTCCCACGGGTCTCTGCTAATGTGAGTGTTGCTCTCTGGCCGGCTCTCGGGCCGCCGGAGGGCTCCAGGGACCGGCGGTTTCGGTCATCGAGAACCCGCGCATGGAGCGCAGGCAGCCTCGAGGACCCCGCGTCTGGCTCCCTGTCCCACATGTCGAGTCGTCCGCACCCGGCCCGGCCAGGGCCTGTGCGTGCAGAGCCTGCGGAATTCCATGAGCGAGAACACCCCCGATAACAACGATCCCCGTGAGCCCCTCCCGCCCACCGCCGAGGCCTCTCGGCCCGAACCGTCCGGTATGGACGATGACGGCGGCGATGATGGCGAGGGCGATGACGGACCCGATGAGGGCGGAGACGGAGCGGCGCCCACTCCGGGACAGCCCGGTGCCCCGGGACAGCCCGGCCAGGGTGGAGGCCGCCGCCGCCGCCGCCGCCGCCGCCGCCGTGGCGCGCAGGTGCACTTCACCCCGGAGGGACAGGCCTACCGGATGCAGCCCGGTCCGGACGGGCAGATGCAGCAGGTGTTCCTGACGCCGCAGGAGCTCCAGCAGTACCAGCAGCGCCTGGCGCAGCAGCAACAGCAACAGCAGCAGCAGGGCCAGCCGCAGCCGCAGGGTGGCCAGCGTCCGCACCATGGCGGACAGCAGGGACAGGCGGCGCCGCAGCAGAACCTGACGCCGGTGGAGGGCGTGCTGGACACGGAGGCCAAGGGCCCCAACGCCTTCCTGCGGCAGGTGAAGAAGAACCTGCTGCCCTCGCCGGATGACCCGGAGATGCCGAAGAACCTGGTGCAGAAGCTGCGGCTGCGTCAGGGGCAGTACGTCACGGCGTTCGCGCAGATGCGCGGCACCAAGGGCCTCATCCAGAAGGTGGACACGGTGGACGGCAGTCCGCTGGACGGAGCGCCCCGGCGGCCGCACTTCGCGGACCTGACGTCGGTGGACCCCATCGAGCGCATCAAGCTGGAGAACGGCCACCGCGAGATGGTGACGCGGGTGATGGACCTGATCGCGCCGATCGGCAAGGGGCAGCGCGCGTTGATCGTCGCTCCGCCGAAGACGGGCAAGACGATCATGCTGCAGCGGATCGCCCAGGCGGTGATCACCAACCATCCCGAGATGCACGTGATGGTGCTGCTCATCGACGAGCGCCCCGAGGAAGTGACGGACATGCGTCGGAGCATCAAGGCCGAGGTGCTGGCCTCGAGCTCGGACCGGCCGACGGGCGATCACCTGAAGGTGGCGGAGCTGGCGCTGGAGCGGGCACGGCGGTTGGTGGAGTCGGGCAAGGACGTGATGATCCTGCTGGACTCGATCACGCGGCTGGCGCGCGCGTACAACAAGGAAGTGGACAGCTCGGGCCGCACTCTGACGGGCGGTGTGGACAGCCGCGCGCTGGAGCGCCCCAAGCGCATCTTCGGCGCGGCGCGCGCCACCGAGGAGGCCGGCACGCTGACGATCATCGGCACGGCGCTGATCGACACGGGCAGCCGCATGGACGAGGTCATCTTCGAGGAGTTCAAGGGAACGGGTAACTCCGAGGTGACGCTGGACCGGCTGCTGGCGGAGAAGCGCATCTTCCCGGCGATCAACATCGCCCAGTCGGGCACGCGCAAGGAGGAGAAGCTCTTCACCCAGAAGGAGTACGAGAAGGTGAAGAAGCTGCGGCAGATGCTCTTCGCGGTGAAGCCCGTCGAGGCGATGGAGGCCCTCGTCAAGCGCCTCACGCGCTACACGTACAACGACGAGTTCCTCGACGAGTTGTAGCCGCCGGCGCCTCCGGGGCGGACGAACCGCCCCGGAGAGAGCCGCGTGACTACGACGCCGTGCTGCTCACCGGGCTCGAGCCCCCATGAGGGGACTCCGGCTGCATGGCATTCTTCAGCGGCTTGTTGAAGAGCCAGATCGCTGTACCCGCCGAGATACCGAGCACCATCAGCACGAGGAAGAACATCTCCTTCGGCATCGACGTGTAGAACTGGCCGATCCAGCCCGACAGGAAGTTGCCGAGGAAGCTCGACAGGTACCACGTCCCCATCATCAGCGAGACGATGCGCACCGGCGCCACCTTGGTCACCAGCGACAGGCCGACCGGCGACAGGTAGAGCTCACCGATCGTCAGCAGCATCGTGCAGAACACCGGCCAGAACAGGCTGCCCTTGTCGCCGCCCACGATGCGTGCGCCCGCCACCATCACGACGAAGGACCCACCGAGGATGAAGCAGCCAATCGCCATCTTCGCCACCGAGGATGGCTCGCTGCCGCGCTTGCTCTGCCACGCCCAGAACCGATCCAGGAACGGCGCGAAGAGGAAGATGAAGAACGGGTTCACCGACTGGAACCACGTCGAGGACGCCCACGACGGCCAGAAGGTCTTCTCGTCGGCCCACGTCTGCATCGTGTTGCCCTGCTGTTCGTAGACGGCCCAGAAAACGACGTTGAGCAGGCACAGGATGATGAGCGCGAGGACACGTTTCCTCTCGTTGGCCGTCAGCGACTGCTTCTCCTCCTGGACGGCCTGGCTCTTGCGCTCCTGCAGCGTGTCCGGCGCCAGCGCATTGCGCCCCAGGAATTGCACCGCCAAGCCGATGCACATGCCCACGCCCGCGGCCAGGAAGCCGTACCGCCACCCGTACAACGCCGCCAGGGTGCCGCAAACGAAGTTGCAGATGAACGCGCCGATGTTGACGCCCATGTAGAAGATGGTGAAGGCGCCATCGCGGCGGGAATCCCCCGGTGGATAGAGGCTGCCCACCTGGGTGGCGATGTTCGGCTTGAAGAAGCCATTGCCGATGATCAACAGCAACAAGCCGATGAAGAACAGGTTGTCCGCGCCGAAGAGCACGAACTGCCCGAGCGCCATCGTGATGGCGCCCACGTAGACGGCCTTCTTCTGCCCCAGGTACTTGTCGGCGATCCAGCCTCCGATCACCGGCGTCAGGTACACCAGGCTCGCATAGGCGCCATAGAGCAGCGAGGCGTTGGGCTCCACCGCGCACTTCTGCGAGGCGATGGTGTTCGCCATGTCCGCCAGCATGCCCGGGTTCTGGGCCACCAGCGCCTTCACCTTCTCGCCCACGCACTGCTCGAGCGTCGACGGATCGATCGTGGGCAGCAACGACTTGACGAAGCCCCACCCGATCACGTCATCCGGATTGCCCGCTCCATCGTACGCCTTGCCCTGCAGCGTCTGGCGGACGGTGATGAACAGGTAGTTCACCATGTAGAGCTTCAGCAGCCCGCGCATCCCGTAATACGAAAAGCGCTCCCACATCTCGGTCAAGAAGAGGACGAAGAGACCCACCGGGTGTCCCAGGAACGTGCGGTTCGAGGGAGGTCCCTTCCATTCAGCAGGTGCAGCAGAGGGCATGAAGGCTCCTTGGGCCTTTGCGTGTCGGGACTGCAACTCAACATGCCTTGCCCACCCCCGCAAGCCAGGATGCCTGGGCCCTTCCTGCGAAGTAGGAAGAGCCTTCGCGCACGTCCCCAGAAACCGGCCACCGCTCGCTCGCCCGAACTGGTGGTGAACCGTGACATGCCGCGCTACCGTCCTCGGCCGATGCGCACCTTCCCGTACCCATTTGCTCTCGCCACTGCGTTGCTCGCGGCCTGTGCAAGCGCTCCTCAGCCACAGCCGGAGGCGGCTCCCCCGGCTCCCTCTGCTCCAGCCGCCTCGAGCGTGGCACCGTCCTCCTCGCCCACGCTCGCGGGCCCGGTCGCTCCTGAGAGGCCAGACGCACCGGGAGGCGTTGACGCAGCGCGCGACGCCGAACTCCAGCAGAAGGCGGCGCCGCTGGTGGATGCCTTCCTCAACACCGAGGCCTTCCTCTCCCGAGACGGCAAGCGGGTGATCTTCACCTCCAACCGGGACGGGCTGCCGCAGCTCTACATCGCCGACGCCGCGCGCCCGGACTCGCCCGCGAAGCGGCTCACCGAGTGGCCCGAGCGAATGAGCTTCGAGGCAACGACGCCGGATGGCCAGGCGCTCCTCTTCCGGTCGGACAAGGGAGCCGACGAGAACTGGTCCATCTGGAAGGTGGGCCTGGATGGCTCGGGGCCGCCGGTGGAGCTGACTCCGGGAGAGACGCTGCACCGGGACGGCGCGTTCCTGCCGGATCTCGCGCCAGACACGATCTTCTTCAGTGGCCGCCGCAAGGAGGAAGCCGCCTCCGCCGTCTACGCCATCCCCACGAATGGCGGCACGGCCCGGGTCATCCACCGCGACGACAAGCCGGGCTTCCTCCTGGACGTGAGCCGCGATGGCAAGCAGGGGCTGTTCATGCGGTACCTGTCGGGCTCGGAGACCTACCTCCAGCACCTGGACCTGGCAACGGGGGCGCCCCGGATGCTGTACCCCCAGGACTCACGCAAGGTCACCCTCTTCGACGCCCAGTTCTCCCCGGACGGCAAGACCGTGTACGTGGCGACCGATGGAGGCGGCGAGCAACCCCTGCTGCTCGCGCTCGATGCACGAAGCGGCCAGGAGCTGGCTCGCTATGTCGAGAAGACCCCGAGCCTCGTCAGCTCCCTGTCGCTGGCGAAGACCGGAGAGACGCTCGCGTTCGCGCTCGACGCGGGCAACCACAGCGAGATCCGGCTGCTCGACGCGCGCACGCTGAAGCCTCGCGCCCAGGTCTCGATGCCGCTGGGCCTGGGGGAGGTGCAGGACTTCTCGGAGGATGGCCGGCGACTCACCGCCGTCTGGTCCACGCCCTCGTCCCCCATGGATGCGTGGGTGATCGACGCGAAGACGGGCAAGGCCGCCTCGCTGCGCAAGGAGCCACGCCCCTCGTTGAAGGAGGTGCCCCCCATCGAGGCGAGCATCACCGAGCTCCGCGCCCACGACGGGCTGGCTCTGCCCATCAACGTATACCTGCCGAAGAATCGCACCGGGAAGCTGCCGGTGATCGTCTGCTACCACGGTGGGCCCGCGGGCAGCTCGAAGATCCGGTGGTCGGCGCCCATCGCCTTCTTCCTCTCCCAGGGCTACGCGTGGGTGGAGCCGAACGTCCGAGGCTCGGGCGGGTTCGGCCGCGCGTTCGAGGAGGCGGACAACGGGCCCCGACGACTCGAGGCCTTCAAGGACATCGAGGCCACCGGCCGCTGGGCGGCCTCGCAGCCCTGGGCGGACTCCAACCGCGTCATCATCTATGGCGGCAGCTACGGGGGATACTCCGTGCTGATCGGACTCACCCGGATGCCCGGCCTGTGGCGCGCGGGCGTGGACCTGTTCGGCGTGGCGAACATGAAGACCTTCATGGCCACCACCAGCGGACTCATCCGCGAGATCTTCCTCCTGGAGATGGGCGATCCCGACAAGGATGCGGCCTTCCTCGATTCGATCTCCCCTCTCGCGGACGCGGACCGGATCGTCGACCCGCTCTTCGTCTACGCGGGCGCCAATGATGTGCGCGTGCCTCGGGGCGAGTCGGATCAGATCGTCCGCGCGCTGCGGGAGCGGAAGATCCCCGTGGAGTACATGGTCGCGGAGAACGAGGGCCACTCGCTCATACGCAAGGACAACCTGATCGAGTTCCTCGCTCGCGCGGCGCGGTTCCTCGAGACACACGCGGGCCCGACGAAGCCCCCTTCGCCACGCTAGCCGTGGCAGCGGGTGAGCCCATTCGAACTCTTAGCTCTCTGTCCCTCTCCTGGCTGCTCTCCTTGCTGTTGCTCGTGCTGTCCTCGGGGTGCAAGTCGACCCCGCTCCTCCAGTACAGCCTGGATGTGCCCGCGCAGGTGCTGACCTTCCCCGGTGCCGCCGCGATTCGAGACGGCCGGGCGCGTTTCCGGGAGATCTTCTGCGCACTGCTCGCGAGAGAACCGGGCGCGGGGGATCAGACCTGTGGTGGGCTCCTCCATCGGCTGAGCGATGAGCCCGAGACAGCCAGCGCTCCACGCCCCCTGCCACCGCACAATCCCAAGCTGGGCGTGCTCTTCGTGCCCGGTCTGCTGGGAGAGTGTGCCTACGGGCTCGCGCCCCCCTTTGAGTCGATCGTCACACGCCTGCGGCACCTGGGCTACGAGGCTCGGGTCTCCCAGGTGAACGCCGCCTCGACCAGCCGCACGAATGCCGATCGCCTCGCCCAAGAGGTCGCGGAGATGCCCTCCAAGCGCCTGCTGCTCGTCGGTCATGCCCGGGGCGCGGTGGACATCCTCGAACTCCTCGTCTCGCATCCCGCCGCAGCCTCTCGCGTGTCCGCGGTGCTGAGCGTGGCGGGGGCGATCAACGGCTCGCCTCTCGCCAGCGATGCGTCAGGAGTCTCCCTGCTCTTCCCTCGAGGGGGCGACACCGCGTGCACCACGAAGGAACGTGAGGCGCTGGTGGACCTGGACCGGGCCTACCGCTTGCGCTGGCTCATGGCTCACCCGCTGCCCAAGCCACCTCGCCTCTTTTCGCTGGCGGCCTTTGCCCCTGTCTCGGAGGTGACTCCTCCGCTCCGTTCCCGCGCCAAGGCGCTCACCCGGATCGAGCCGCGCAACGATGGCCTGGTCCCGTTCGTCGATCAGGTCATTCCGGGCGCCGAGTTGCTTGGCTATGCGAACACCGACCACTGGTCCATAGCGACCGAGCCAGAAGGGGCCGCTCCCTTGTTTCCTCGAGACGTGCTGCTCGAGGCGGCCCTCCTTCGCATCCTCGAAGCGCTCGGACAGGGAGGATGACCGTGAGCTTCTCGACCTGCCTGAGGGCCTTGCTCGCAAGCCTCGCGCTCGCACTCGCGGCCTGCGCCTCCCCACTCCTCCACTACCAGGCCTCAGACATCCCTCCCCTACAGCTCGCCGTGGTGGGGCAGCCTCCGGTGCAGGATGGGCGCGCTCGCTTCCGCACCCTCTTTTGTGGGCTCGCAGCCCATGAGCAAACGCCGGGAGTGGACTGCGGGAAGCTGCTCGTTTCCCTCGCCGCGGAGCCCCGCGAGGAAGATCCCGCCCCGCTTCCGCCGCATGATCCACGCATGCGCATCCTCCTCGTGCCAGGTGGCGTGGCGGAGTGCTTCGAGGACGCGGAGCTCTTTCCGGAGGCCATCCCCCGGTTGCGAGCCCTGGGCTACTCGGTGAACACCGTGCGCGTCAGCGGACGCTCGAGCAGCGCGGCCAACGCCTGGCGCATCGCCGCGGCGGTCGCGAGGACTTCCGTCCCTCCCGATGGACGGCTCGTGCTCATGGGCTACTCGAAGGGCGCTGCGGACATCATGGAATTCCTGGTCCAGTACCCGAGCCTCGTTCCCCGGGTCCACGCGGTGGTCAGCATCGCGGGCAGCGTGAACGGCTCGCCGGCCGCCAACCGCTACGCCTTCGTCTACCAGGCTCTCAAGGACTGGCCCTCGAAGCGGTGCCCTCCGGGAGATCGCGGCATCGCCCAGGACCTGAAGCGCGAGGCGAGGATGAAGTGGCTCGCACGCCACAAGCTGCCCGACTCCGTCCGCTACTTCTCCGTCGGCTCCATGGCCCCCGAGGAGGAGGTCGCCCGCGCGATGGCGCCCCTGGAGGCACCGCTGCGCTACATGGATCCTCTCAACGACGGCCAGCTGCTCTTCTCCGATCAGCTGCTGCCGGGCAGCGAGCTGCTGGGCTACGTCCGCGCCGATCACTGGGCCGTCGCCCTGCCACTGCAGGAGCGGTGGCCCATACTGGCAGGCAACTCGGCGGGGGCCCACTTCCCTCGGGGCCTCTTGCTCGAGGCCATCGTGCTCCGCATGGCCGAAGCCCTGCGCGAGAGGCCCCCGGCCCGGGAAGCTCCCGGAACACCATCAGGGGGGTAGGACAGGAGCCCCAGATTTCGTAGGCTCTGCCCATGCTCCAGGGCTCGGGCCGCTGCCACTATCACCCGGATCGCGCGGGGCTCGGCATCTGCGTCGAGTGCCGGCGTGTCATCTGCCGCGAGTGCACCACCCAGTTCGAGGGCATCAACCGCTGCGCCAGCTGTCTGCAGAAGCGCTTGAAGGTGCTGGAGGGCCCCACGGAGCGCCGGGACTGGTCCGCAGGCAACGTGGTGCTGGCGCTGTTGAGCGGGGGCATCGTGTACGGGGGCTTCCGGCTGTTGGTAGAACTGGTGGGGCGCTGAATGGCCGTCTCCGCTCTCGAGCTGCGCCCCCGAGGCGCCATCGCCCTGCTGGATGCCGCCTTGCGGCTGTGCTCTCGCCACACCGGCGTGTGGGCACTGACGTTGCCGGGAGGAGCACTCGTCACAGCGGCCGTCCTTCACCTCACGGATGCGGTGACGCACCGCCGCGCGCTGGCGCTGCCCACGCTGTGGCTCACCCTGGCCTGGCTCTTCCGGGGCGTGCTCCAGGGCGCCACCTGCCATTACGTCCAGGAGCTGCTCCTGGGACAGAAGGAGCCCACGGCGCTCTCCAGCCTTCGCGCCGCGCTGCAGCGGATGCCTGGGCTCATCATCGCGGTGGGCTTCCTCTTCGTCTTCAACGCCGTGACGATCACCCTCTCCCTGGGGTTGGCCTTCTTCCTGCTGTCGGCGCATATCGTCGGCTACGCCGCGACGATGCAGGGCCGGGGCAATCCCCTGCGGCTGTACGGGCTGTGTGCGAAGCTGCTGGGCCCGGCGCGCAGCACCGCCACCGGGGTGCGGCTGATGCTGGGGGTCCAGGTGCTCACCTTCTTCAACCTCCACATCGCCAGCAACGTCTTCTTCATGCTGGGCCGGAAGCTGGTGGGCATCGACTTCACCTTCGCCGAGCGCTTCGCCTCGCTCGACAACCCGTCCTGGCTGATCTTCCTCGCGGCCGTCACCTTCACCCTCTTTGAGCCCATCAAGGCCGCCACCGCCACGCTGCTGTTGGTGGACGGGCGGGTGCGCCAGGAGGGGTTGGATCTGCTCGCCGCCGTCCAGCAGCTCCCGGCCCGAGGCAAGGCCCGCTCCCTCCAGTCCGCGGCGCTCGTCTTCCTGTGCGTCCTGCTCGGCGGCTCGGTGGCCAAGGCGCAGGAGTCCGAACCGGCGCCGATTCCGCGCTCGCAGCTCCGCCAGCGACTGGAGGCCGTGGCCGTGGCCTGCGAGGGCGACAGCGAGGATCTGAAAGAGGATCTCGACGCGGCGAACGCTCTGAGCGATGCCGAGGCGGCCAAGCTCCAGCGCCTGCTGCGCACGGTGGAGAACCTGGCGCAGGACGGAGAGGACTGCGAGACCGCGTCGCTCACGCTGCGGCAAGGGCTGGCGCAGGCCCGCGAGACGGCCGCCCTGGAGAAGGCCGCCCCGGATGCCCGAGCCGCCTCGGCCCGAGCCCGGGAGATCCTCGCGCGGCCGGAGTTCTCGGATTTCATTCCCCCGGCGGACGCGAAGGCTCCGCCCGAGGAAGAGGTTCCGGATACGTCCCCGAGCTTGTGGAAGCGCTTCATCGACTGGCTGGGCGAGCAGTTGAAGAAGCTCTTCGAGCGGGACCGGGATTCCAGCCCACCACCCGCGAACTTCACGGGGGTGAGCGGCGCGAACGCGGCCAATGTGCTGGTGGTGCTCGTCATCGGAGTGGTGTTGGCGGTGCTGGCCACCGTGCTGCTGCGCGCGCTGGGCCGGAGACAGAAGGACGAGAGCGCGCAGCTCGAGGTGAGCACGCTGGACTCCACGGCGCTCGCACAGGATCCCATGAGTGCCCTGTCCCGCCCTCCCGAGGGTTGGGCCCACCTGGCCGACGAGCTGGCGGCGCGGGGGGAGTACCGCGAGGCGGTGCGCAGCCTCTACCTGGCCCTGCTGTCCCGGCTGCACCGGGATGGGGCCATTCTCTACGACTCGACGCTGAGCAACTGGGACTACCTGCGCACGTTCAAGGGCCGCCGCGAGTGGCTGGCTCCTTTCCGCGAGCTGACGCGGCGCTTCGACTTCGCCTGGTACGGCAACCTGCCGGTGGGGGCCGATGGCTATCAGGCCTTCCGCACCCTCACCGAGCCGCTGCTCACGGCCCCCGCCCAGCCGGAGGCCGCCGGTGCGTGATCGCTTCCCGATGCTCGTGGTGGGCGGGCTGGTGCTCGCCGTCATCCTGGGCAACTTCCTGCTGAGGGGGGCCTCGCGCGGAGGCTTCGCGGACACGCTGTCCACCTACCGGGCCTCGGAGAACGGGGCGCGAGCGCTGTACCTGCTGGCCCAGGAGAGCGGGCTGCCCGTGGTCCGGCGCTCCGCGGATCTCCAGGTGATGGATGAGCAGTCCAGCGCCACGATGATCCTGCTGGCGGTGGAGGTGGAGGGTGCGCGCGAGGACGATCTGGACGAGACGCTGCTGGCCACCGAGCGCGACGCCGGGCTGGCGGACGAGGACGTGCCCCACGAGGGCTTCAACGCCCTGAACGCCCAGGAGCTCAGCGACGACGAGCGGGAGAAGCTGCTCACGTACGTGAAGTCCGGACACCGGCTGGTGTACGTGCCGTGGGGCTCTCGGGAGAACCCGCTGCTGGATGCCCTGGAGGTGAAGCTGTCCAAGGTGGACACCACGCTGCCCATGCGCACGCTCGTGCCGCCCATGCCCACGCCGTACACGCTGGGCGTGGAGCGCGTGGAGGCCAAGGTGCAGGCCTTCCTGGAGCTGCCCTCCAGCGCGGTGCCAGTGCTGCAGGACGCGCAATTGGAGCGCACGGTGGCGGCAGTGGTGCCGTATGGCCTGGGACAGGTGCTGGTGGTGGGGTCGCCCGAGCTGGCGATGAACCAGGCGCTCGGGCGCGCGGACAACGCGCAGTTCTGGCTGAGCGCCCTGCGTGCCCTGGGTTCGGGGCCCTACGAGTTCAGCGAGTTCCACCACGGCTTCACCAACGAGCGCTCCATCGTGGACTTCGCCCGGCGCTACGGCCTGCACTTCGCCATCGCGCAGCTGCTGCTGGGCGTGGCGCTGTGGTCCATCTCGCTCAAGCGCTTCGGCCGGCCGCACCCGCCTCCGGAGTCGGCCCGTGTGGGCGCTACGGACGCCCTCTTCGCCATGAGCCGCCTCTACCGCGAGGGCCACCACCACGCGTTCGCCGCCGGCCTCATCGCCAAGGGGCTGACGCAGGAACTGGCGCTATACGCCGGGCTGCCCGCGCACTCCCCTGCCCCGGCCGTGGCCACGGGGCTCCAGGCACGAGGGCGGGAGGATCTATCCCAGGCCCTGCGCGCCATCGTCCGACGCTCGGAGGAGACTCAGAGCGACAGGGATCTCCAGCAGCTGGCGGCTCGGGCCGCTGAGCTGCGCAACCGCATCCACCCCACCGGGCCCGCCCACACGCCCGCCGCATCCGTCGAGGAGTCATGAACGTCCCTCCCGTTCCCGCCCCTTCCTTCAATCTGCCGGCCAACGCCGTGCAGGCCGCCAACACGATCCGCGAAGGCGTGCTGAACGAGGTGCGCAAGGCCGTCGTCGGCCAGGACGAGGCGCTGGAGCTGATGCTCTGCGGCCTCATCGCCGGCGGCCACGTGTTGTTGGAGGGAGTGCCCGGCGTGGCCAAGACGCTGATGGCCAAGGCCCTGGCGCGCAGTGTCAACGCGGACTTCAAGCGCATCCAATTCACGCCGGACCTGATGCCGGCGGACATCCTGGGCACGAGCATCTTCGATCTGAAGACGCAGGCCTTCGTGCTGGTGCGCGGCCCCATCTTCACGGACCTGCTGCTGGCGGACGAGATCAACCGTGCTCCGGCGAAGACACAGTCCGCGCTGCTGGAGGCGATGCAGGAGCGCAGCGTGTCGCTGGAGGGGCGCAACATTGCCCTCTCGCCGCTCTTCACGGTGTTCGCTACGCAGAACCCGGTGGAGTCCGAGGGCACCTACCCGCTGCCCGAGGCGCAGCTGGATCGCTTCCTCTTCAAGATCGAGGTGGGCTACCCCGCGCCCGAGGAGGAGGACGCCATCCTCGCCTCGGTGCACCGAGGCTTCGACGCGGGAGACCTGGCCCGAGCGGGCGTGGGGGCAGCGGTGACGAAGGACGGGCTGATCGGGGCTCGCGCCGCGCTGAACGAGGTGACGGTGGAGCCGCCGGTGCTGGGCTACATCCGCAAGCTGGTGTCGGCCACGCGCACCTCCAGCCGCATCCGACTGGGCGCGGGGCCTCGCGCGGGAGTGCACCTGCTGATGGCGGCCAAGGCGCTGGCGGCGCTGCGGGGCCGAGGCTTCGTCACGCCGGATGACGTGCGTTTCCTGGCGGGCCCGGTGCTCAAGCATCGGCTGTTGCTGTCTCCGGACGCGGAGCTGGACGGGGCCACGCCCACGGATGTGCTGCGCGAGGTGGTGCAGTCCGTCGAGGTTCCCCGGTGATTCCCAGCACGCGCCTGTGGGCGCTGCTCGCCCTGCTGTCGCTGCCAATGATGGCGGCGGGCTTCTTCCCGGGGATGGGCGGGCTCGTGGTGGCGCTGGATGTGCTCGTCATCGGGCTGGCCGCGGTGGATCTGGCGTTGGCCCGCCGGGTGCGGCTGGCAGTGCACCGGCACCTGCCGAGCAAGCTGTCCGTGGGAGTGCCGAACCGGATCGAGGTGCAGCTCATCCACCGCTCCAACCAGGCCGTGCAGGTGCGCGTCCGGGATGACGTTCCGGAGGCCTTCTCGGCCACGCCGGAGGAGGCACCGCTCAGCCTGCCTCCCCAGAGTCAGACGCGCTGGGTCTACAAGGTGACGCCCTCCAAGCGCGGCAAGTTCTCCTTCGGGGACGTGCACGTGCGGGTGAAGGGGCCGATGGGGCTCGTCTACGATGAGCGCTCGTTCAAGGAGAGCCACAGCGCCTCGGTGTTCCCGGATCTGCGAGGCGCCAGCCGGCTGCTGCTCTCGGGCGCGGCGTTGGACCTGGTGAACCTGGGATTGCGGCAGTTGCGGCGGGATGGCCAGGGGAGCGAGTTCGCCCGTTTGCGTGACTATGCGCAGGGAGACTCGGTACGCGAGGTGGACTGGAAGGCCACGGCCCGCCGAGGCAAGCCTGTCACGCGGGTGATGGAGTCCGAGCGCTCGCAGTCCCTGCTCATCTGCGTGGATGCGGGGCGCTCGATGGCCGCGCAGGTGGATGGGCTCACGAAGCTGGACCATGCGGTGAACGCGGCGCTCTTCCTGGCGTTCGTGGCGGTGCGCAACGGCGATCGCGTGGGGCTGGTCGTGTTCGCGGACGGGGTGAAGACGTACCTGCCCCCGGCGGCCGGGCGAGGCCAGTACCGGAAGATCGTGGACGCGCTGTACTCGGCGACTCCGAGCCTCACCTATGTGGACTACCTGGCGCTCTTCAAGGAGCTGAACGTCCGGCTCACTCGGCGCAGCCTGCTGTGCGTCTTCACGGACTTCCTGGACGAGGAGCAGGCCTCCACGATGATCGATCCGCTGCACCGGCTGGCGCGGCGACACGTGCCGCTGTGTCTCTCGGTGAAGGACACGGCGCTGCTGGGGCTGCTGCGCCAGGCTCCTCCCGGACCGGAGGAGGCCTTCCAGCACGCGGTGGCCTCAGAGCTGCTCGCTGACCGGGAGATGCTCAAGGCGAAGGTAAGCATGGGCGGCGTGCAGATGATCGACGTGCAGCCGGACGAGCTGAGCCTGGCTGCCGTCAACCGCTACCTGGACATCAAGGCGCGCGGAGTGCTGTAGCCCCCTCCCCGGCCCTCGCGCGCAGGAAGTCCGAGCCCAGGTACGCGTAGACGCCCGTGCCCACCGCCAGCGCGAACGAGATCTTGAAGGCCACTGACAGCTTCGGCGGGTGGATCTGCGACACCGTGCCTTCGATGAAGCCCGCGAGCACGAAGAGCGCCAGCGTGCCGAACAGCAGCTTCACCGCCGTCACCGCCTCCTGACGCAGCGCCATGCCCCGAGGCAGTCCCTTCGGCGCCGCCAGCCCCCGAGCGATCACCAGCCCCGCGGCTCCCGCGATGCAGATGGCGGTGATCTCGGGGATGCCGTGGGGAAGGATCCACGCCCAGAACCAGCCCGCCATGCCCTTCGCCGTGTAGACCTGGGCCAGCGCTCCCAGGAACAGCCCGTTGACGAAGAGCATCAACGCCGTGCCGATCCCCACGGTGATGCCCAGCGCGAACGCCAGGAACGCCACCTGGATGTTGTGCGTGAAGAGGAACGCGGAGAAGTTGGCCTGCTCCTCCACCGACATCCCCTCGCCCTTGGCCTCCTTTTCGGCGCGCTCAACCGGATCGAGCTTCAGGTGATCCTCGGGCACCAGGTAGTGCGCGGCGTTCGGGTCCATCACCATCCCCACGTAGCCGAAGCCCGTGCCCGCCAGCAGCATCAGCACCGACGCCACGTACATGCGCCACTCGCGCCGCATCAATGCCGGGAAGCCTCGCGAGACGAAGCCCCACACATCCGCGAACCGCGGGCGCTTGCCCGGATACGTGATCGCATAGGCCCGCCCGACCAGATCATTCAGGTACGCGCTCACTTCCGCGGAACCACTGCGCGCTCGCACCCACAGGAGATCGCTCGACACGGCGCGGTACATCTTCCCCAAGGATCGGGCCTCTTCGATGCTGAGCCCCGCCAGCCCCGCGAACTCGGCCTTGTCGAGCAGGGACTCCAGCCTCTCCCACCGGGGGCGCCGCGTCTCGATGAACTCAGCCACTTCCATGTGCTCGACTCCCGCCCAGGCCGTGATGTCTGGAGAGAATACCAAATCTGGCCCTCCGGGACCGCGTCCTGACGGCCGGGCTCCGGGCATGAAAAAGGGCGGGCCCTGATACCGGGTCCCGCCCCTCTTTGCTTCGAGCGAGAGCGCTCGCCTCGAGACTACTTGGGCAGCGACTTCTCCAGCGGCTTGGCCTCGGTGGACTTCAGCTTCTGCGTCCACTCGACGACGGGCGTCTGCCACGCCATGCCGGTCTCCGTCGGGTCCGGAGCGATCTTCTCGAACTCGAAGCCATCACCGCCGAAGTAGAGGTACTCGACGGTGCCCACCGTGTACTCCTTCTTCGGATCCAGCGGCTTGCCCTTGGCGTCCTTGAACTTGCCCTTGCCCGCGGCGGTGACACCCGAGAGGAGCGCCTCCGGGTTGGCCAGCTGCGCCGCCAGGTCCGCGCCCTTCACCTTCAGGAGCATCAGCGAGTTCTCGTACGGCAGCACCGAGTAGACGCTGCCCACGGTGATGGGGCCCACGGGCAGATCCTGGCGGATGCCCTTGCGGTTCAGCACGACCACGTCCGCGCCGAGCGCCTCGCGCATCGAGCCCGCCACCCAGCGAGCCATCTCCGGCGTCCCCTGCTTGATGCCCTTCTTGGTGAAGCCCACCTGCTCGCCCAGCTTCTGATCGAGCTGCGCCTTCGCATCGCCAATGGCCTTCACCGTCTCGGGATCCGGCGTCGCACCGGCGCCCTCGACGTCCACCAGCTTCGTCTCGATGCCGGTGACCTTCTCGCCCGCCGGCTTGGAGGGATCGAAGGTGATGCGGGCGCGCAGGTACTTCTCCAGCCCGCGGGCCATCGAGACGACCTGCGTGTCACCCACCTTGGTGTCGATCTGCGTGGGGCAGCGGCCGCCGGCCACCAGCGCCACCTTCCAGTCCGCGTGCTTCTCGAGCGTCGGCTGCAGGTCCGTGGGGCAGATGTCGGCCAGCACCACCACCACGTCAGCGCCGGCCTTGCGCGCCTCGGGAATCGCGCTCGCGAGCGCCTCCTCGGTACCCACCAGATCCAGGCCCTCGGCGCGCCCGGCCATCGCGGACGTCACGGTCTTCGGCGAAGTCAGCCCCACCACGCCCACCTTGAGGCCCTTGCGGTCGAACACCTTGAAGGCCGGCAGCTCCAGGCCCTTGGCCAGCGAGGGATCCTTCACCTTCAGGTTGGCGGCCAGGAACGGGAACTGGCCGATCTCCGCGTTCTTGAGGAACTGCTCGCGGCCGAAGTCCAGCTCGTGGTTGCCCAGCGCCGAGGCGGCATAGCCCATGCGCGCCATCACCGCCGCCGTCGGCTGCCCGAGGAAGAAGGACGAGAGCGCCGGGCCATTCCAGTGGTCGCCCGTGGCGAGCGCCAGCGTGGTGGAATCCGCACACGAGGCCTGGCCATCCGCCTTCACCGGGCCGGGGCAGTGCTTGTCCTCGGCCACCCAGCGGCCCAGCGTCTCGGCGGCGCCGCCCTTGCTCTGGCCGCCCTCACCCGCCGGCGCCAGTTGGCCTCCCAGGCCGCCGGTGATGAGCAGCGTCACCACGGAGGGCTCGGGCGGCTTGGGCGGGGCCTTGTTGGCCTCGGGGGCCTTCTCCGGGGGAGGTGCGGGCGGAGTGCCCTTGTCACAGGCCGCCAGGCCCGCGAGCAGCGCGACGGCCACGGCCGCGCGCAGGGACAGCGAGGAAGACTCACGACAAGAGAGGGCTCGGGAAGAGATCGGGCTCACGGGCGCGCCTCTAGCACATTCCCCGGGGGCCAGACAGGTTCAGAGCGCTCCCCATCGCTTGTGTTACGGTTCCGGGGTGTCGAACAGGAACAGCGGGGACACGCACAGCCAGTCCTGGGATACCCAGGAGTCCCAGGCTCGCGGCGAAAGTACCTCTCCGAGTGAATCCCTGGCACACGCCATGTGGGACAACGTACGCAGCGGCGCGACCCACTTCCAGCAGCGGAAGCTCCCGCCACCGGGGCATCCGGTTCGGCAGTTCTTTCACGGGCTGGCGTTGCCGTTCCACCTGCACCGCGCGCTGTGGGCGGATCCCGCGGCGCGGCGGCGGTACCTGCGGGTGGGAATCTTCCAGAGCCTGGTCATCCTCGCGCTCGCGTTCAGCTGCCATCGCACGATCGATAAGACGGCGGATGTCGCCAAGGAGCACGGCGTACAGGTGGAGCGCGAGGAGCAGGACATCCACATCGAGCTGCCCTTCGACGACGAGAACGGTGAGGACGAGGACACAGACACGCCTCGGGCCCGGTCTGGGAGCAGCGGCAAAACGGCGCACGTGGTGACGGTGAAGACCCGCCCCAACGACGATGAGGCTCGAGCCACCTCCAAGGGATTCCTCGCACGCAGTCTCGAGTTCTGGGCGGCGCTGTTCGCGGTGATACAGGTGGCCCAGTGGTTCGTCATCGCCCTCTCGCGGGACTACCACGATGCCATCTCTCGGGACGCCAGCCTCCTCACCGGGCTCGAGCCGGAGGATCCGCCCATGACGCCGCGCGTGCGGCTGGACCTCAAGTGGGTGCGCAACAAGTTCTCGCGCCGCATCCGCGCCTTCACCGTCTTCATCGTGGGGGTGCCGGTGCTCTACGTACTCTCGCTGCCCCTGCCCTTCCGGCACCAGATTGCCTCGGTGCTCATCTCGGCCTGGAGCGCCTACTGGCTCGTGGTGTTCACCACCGCCAAGAGCGCCCATGCCTGGACGAACAGCGAGGCGGGTCCTCCCTGGTTCTTGCGAGGATGGAAGTGGCTCACCACCCGGGTCCCCGGCTTCCGGTGGGGGCTGCTCCAGGGCTGGGGACGCTTCTGGGAGAGGCGCACCCGCTCCGTCTTCCCGCCCGCGGCCGAGATGGAGAAGCAGCCCTGGGCCTTCGCGGGGCTCACGGTGACTCGAACGCTGTCGATGGTCCCGCTGGTGAAGTGCTTCCTGCGCCCGCTCATCCCGGTGGCCGCGGCGCACCTGTTGGTCTCGAGGCGCATCGCGGACGGAGCTTCCGTGGCGGAGGCCTCCGCGCTCCCAGTCCCGCCCAGATCGAGCGAGGCCCCCCTCAAGGATTGAGGCCCTGCTGTCCTCGGAGCACCTGGGCGCTCACGACTTGTCGATGGGAACCTCACCCGTGGGTGGAGGCACCTGATCGGCCTGGGTGTTGCCCACCTCGAGCAGCTCGCCACTCTGGCGGGTGGCAGGGAGATCGATGAGGGTCCGCAGCTGCTGGCTCACCGCGCGGAAGAAGCCGGTGAGCAGCTCCGGGCGATCGGCGAGCAGATCGAGGAAGTCCCGGCGGTCGATGACGAGCACACGCGTGTCCTCCACCGCGACGACTTCGGTGGGCCGCGGCGCGCCGTCGAGCAGGCTCACGTCCCCAAAGGTCTCCTTGGCCTGGCTGCGCAGCACGTGCTCGCCGTCGCGGAAGTGGTCCACCACGCCCTCGACGATGACGTAGAGCGCGTCTCCGGGATCGCCCTGGCTGAAGATGCGCTCGCCGACGCGGAAGCGGACTTCCTTGGCCACCGCCGCCACCGCGGCGATGTCGTCCACATCGCTCTGGGAGAAGACGCTGACGCCCTCGAGCGCGAACATCTTCTGCACGGTCCCTTCACTCATGTCGTTCTCCTGCGGAGACGGTACGACCAGGGAGCTCAGACGCTGCGTCACATGGCGCGCGCAAGCGCGAAGCACCACATCCTCGCTCTGGACGAGCACCTCCAGGTGAGATTCCAGACGCCCCAACGCACCTGGAGGGAGCTCGCGGTGATGGGCCTCGATCTGCTCCATGACGAGCTCGCGATCCTCCTCGGCGACGAGGGCATCCATCAGCTCCAGTGCATAGGCCCTGCGGCGCGGGTCCTTGCCCACCAGGTGCTGGTGCACGCGCCGCATCGTCTGCGGGGTGTAGAGCAGCCCGAGCAGGAAGAAGGACAGCTCCAGCGCCTGGTCCAGCCGGTCGCCCACGGCGCGCGTGAGCAGCGAGCTGTCCCCCAGCGCCACGCGCAGATCCCGGAAGGCCTGCACCAGCGAGCGGTACGTCTCCCGGCGCCGGCCGATCGCCTCGCGCACACGCGCCACGTCCACCTCGTACTCGGGGTGCTCGTCACGCAGGCGAGACATCTCCGCGCCGATGCGGAAATGCAGGAAGGCATCGTCCTGCACGTTGGAGAAGAGGAACGCGTGGAGCGCATCCTGGGTACCGATGAGGCGCAGCACGCGCGGCAGTTGCAGCCGCTGAGCCAACGGGGCGGAACGGTTGTTGAGGGTGACTTCCAGCAGGGGCATCACCCGGTCGCCCAGCGCCGCGAGGGCATTGCGCGCCGTGCGCCGCTCCTCGCGCCAGGTGAGAAAGGTCAGCAGCCGCGGCGCCAGCTCCAGATAGCCGCCGACGCCTGCCGCGTCGATGGCCACGCGACGCACGGAGAGGTCCGGATCTGCGAGATATCGCGCCAGCGGCTGCGCGAACCGAGCATCCTTGAGGCGTCCGAGCAGCTTGGAGACCTCGCGCCTCTCGGCCACGGGGGCCTGGGCGCCGCGGGCCAGCAGCTCGCTGAGCGAGGCCAGGGCCTCGCTGTTGCCCTGGGTATGCAGGAGGGCACCGATGGCCGCACAGCGCAGACCAATGTCCGGACTGTCCAGGAGCGAGGGTAGCAACCGGTCAGCCCGATCTGGAGACAGGCGAGCCAGGGCCCACACGGCCTGGTCCCTGGGGCGCCGCGGGCCAGACTCCACGAGCCGCTCGAGGGTGGGCGCCGTCTCATGGGCTTCCAGCTTCAGCGCCAGTTCCACGCCGCGCTCCACCACCCGCTCATTGGGGTGGGCGAGCAGCGCGGCCAGGTGGGGCCGGAGCGGCACCTCGGCCTGAGACATCAGGTCGACAGCGCGCAGAACGCGCTCCGGAGTGCTGGCGGCCAGCGAGTCCACGAGCAGCTTCTGCGTCTCGCCGCCCACCTGGACCTCATCCTCGACGGGGGCGCCAACCTGCTCCTCGAGCGCCTCCACATAGGCGGGCTTGAGCCGGAACAGCAGCACGCCGAGCGCCATGCACAACCCGACCACGGCCACGGCCATGGTGGTGCCCGTGGCAGCCCGGCCCGCGCCGATGAGCAGCACACCCGCGAGCACCACGCCACCCTTGCGCAGCAGACCGTCGACGGCGGCGCGCATGGCCTCGCGCTGCTCATCCGGCACGGCCGCGTAGAGCAGTTGGATGCCCACGGGAAGGATGGAATAGCTGACCGCCGTCTCCACCAACCGCAACAGGTGGACAGGCCACAGCTCATGGGTGACGAGCGTGGCGGCGGCCAACGGCCCGAGCACCAGCGGCACGAGCGCCAGGTAGCGCAGCAGCCCGAGCTTCCCCAGCAGCCGCTGAGCCACCAGCAGTTGGAAGCCGACGCAGAACAGGCCGATCCACAGCTGCAGCGAGCCAAACAGCGCCGCCAGCCCATCCTCGCTCAGCGTGCCCTCGACGCGCAGGCGGAACAGGTAGTCCACGAAGGAAGACAGCACGGCGAAGGCAATGCCCAGCGCGCCCAGCACCTGGGCGTAGGGGCTCTGGGCGAAGTAGATCCAGGGCTCGGCCGTCATGGCGGCGTGCCGGGAACGAGCGGGCATGGCCACCGCGCCCGTGTGGAAGCGGAAGACGATACCGGCGATGAACAGTCCCACCGCGCCGCTGGCCACGACCACCGGAGTGCCGAGCCGCTCGGCCATGGCCTTCACGAGCAGTCCGCCGACGATGCCTCCGCCCATGCCGAAGCCATTGAGCGCGGTGAAGGCGCGCCGGGCCTCACGAGCATCGAATGCGGCCGACATCCGTCCCCAGAACCGCAGGGACACGAACGTGGTGAAGGCATCCACGAAGAGGTAGAGCGCGATGGCCGGCAGACGCTGGCCCGCGGAGACGCCGGCGGCCAGTCCCAGGGTGATGAGGCTCGCCACGGCGGTGAGCACGCCGGGAGACTCAGTGGGCGAGTCCGGGCGTGGACGAGGCAACACGGTGAGTGCAGCCGTGAGCAACGCACCGACCAGATAGAGATAGGGCAGCGCCTGGGACTCGAAGCGCGACAAGACCAGCGCGTTCGCAGCCGTCTTCAGCTGCGTCACGCCGGCAATGAGGGCGAACTGAAAGGTCGCCGCGGGCCACAGGCGCTGGCCCCAGGAAGACTCGGATTCGGCCACGATAGGAGGACGCAGCCTAACCTATGAATGGGACTTTCCGGAATGATGCTCCCCTGCCCCCCGGTCAGGCGACGGTTCTCCCTCAGGATGGAGCCCCAAGACACACCGTTCGCCCGTTGGCTCCTGCGAATCCCCGGAGCCTGAGCCAGGATGGGCTTCAGCGCGTTCGGAAGAACGAGCCGCCAAGGCCAGGAAAAGGGTGGGCGGAGCGCCATTCCTCTCGAGGAGAACCGTGCTGGCAGAGAGTAGACCGGGTGGATGCGCACTGCGTTCAAGGCTGCCGAAGGTCCCCTGAAACCCGCCAGCAGAGGGCGAGACCGATGAGTCCGCAGGCGCGCTCCGGCTCGGCATGGGGGACACAGACGCGGGCTCCACGTCTTGAATCGGGAGCCCCCCTGTCGGCCGAGCGGGTTGCGAACTGGTATGGCCAGCATACCAGTCGGCGGCGGTCTCGCCGGACAGGGGCACCTCCACGGGCGTGGCGGGGGACGCGGGTTCCATGTGCGCATCGCTGACAGGAGCCAGGCGGTCGAGCATCGGCCCATCCACCGCCTTCAGCAGTGCCGGCAGCTCCCGACGCACCAACTGGGCGTCGCGGTCGACCAACGCGTCGAACACGAACATGGCCCATTCTCGGACAGCCTCCGCTTGCAGGGCGGGCAGCACGCTCTCGGCCACGCCCCAGAAGGCCTTCTCCAATGTGACGATGAGCAGCATGTGGCCGGGACGGTCCGCAGCTCGGGCTGCCAACCTCAGCAATTCGAACTCTCGCTGCGCCCACCTCCGGGGCTCCTCCTGCCAGCGCGCGTCATCCCTGAGCACAAAGCTGGCACTCTTGAGCAGCTCCACGTCTTGCGGACTGGCGTGTTCGCAGCAGGCCGCCAGCAACTCCACTGTCACCTCTCGTTTCAGGGAGAAGTAGCCCTCCAGCAGATACCGGCGGTCCAGGTCCGTGCGCCCCTCGGGCAGCAACAGCTTCAGGCTCTCGAGGGACAGGGCCTCACCGAGTCCCACCGTGCGACTCTGGCGCCCAGGGTGTTGGACGATGAGTCCTCGGGCCGCCAGCCCCTGCAGCGCTCCACGGATGGTGGTGCGCGACACCCCATAGCGTTTGGCCATCACCCGCTCGGACGGCAGCGTGTCCTTGGGCATATGGCCCAGCGCAATCAGCCGCTCCAACTGCTCCGACACCCGTGCCACGAGCCCCTTGTGTTCCATCCCCGCCACCCTCCTCGTTACAAGACTCTTCCATCCAAGCAGAGGCCTCTGACAGCGAGCCTGGCGCTTGCCGGTCGAGCGGTGCTCTCGAGAATCACGAACGTTGATCTAGACTGGGGAAGTGACGCCCGCTTCCGACACGCTGCTCGACAGCAGCCACACCGTCCTCACTCCCGAGTACGTGGAGTTCCGCTTCACCCTCGCGGGCATCTACTCGCGCTTCCTCGCCTGGCTGCTGGACTCGATCCTGGTGATGATGGGCACAGGGGTGGTGCTGGCGATCCTCAACATCGCGATGATGGCCTTCCCAGGCTTCGCCAGCGCGCTCAGCCTGGTCATCTACTTCCTGGTGGACTGGGGCTACGGCATCGGGCTGGAGACGGCCTGGAGCGGGCAGACGGTCGGCAAGCGCGTCATGTCCCTGCGGGTCATCCAGGAGAGTGGAGTCCGCATCGGCTTCTACCACGCGGCACTGCGCAACCTGGTCCGCCCGGTGGACCGGCTCCCCCTGTTCTACCTGGTAGGCGGCATCACCGCTCTCGTGTCCCGCTCGCACCAGCGGCTGGGAGACATGCTCGCGGGCACCATCGTCGTGCGCGAGCGCCGGCTCAAGGTGCCCTCCGCGCTGGGGACCACCGGCGAGGAGGGACTGCTGGCCGATCCCCTCTTCGTCGCCCGGGTGAAGAAGCTCTCCACCGAGGAGCGCGAGGTCATCCTCTCGGCCGCCCTGCGCCGCGAGGAGCTGCGCATGGAGGCCCGGCTCCAGCTCTTCTCCGCGCTCGGAGCCCGGCTCCAGGAGGCGCTGGCCATGGAGAAGCCGGCCCACCTCTCGGATGAGAAGTGGACGCTGCTGGTGGCCGCGGCCCTGGTGCCCCCACAGAACGCGAGGGCGAAGCTCCCCAGGTCCCGCCCACGCGCCTCGCTGAGCGCCTGAGCACCCGAGCCCGGCCCGCCGTTTCGGGCAGACCGGGCGGGCGGGGCTCAGTATCCATTCTCGATGATGAGGCGGTACTTCGACTCGGAGAACGGGCCGCTGCGCACCTGCAACACCGTGGCGGCGGGGGTCTGGAAGATGGCCCGGTGCGTGATGCCGGTGCACGGCGACCGCACGGCGGCCTTGCTCACGACGATCGGCGAGTTGGGGTAGGCAGGATCAGCGATCGTCAGGTCGATGTCGCGATCCATGAACGCGGTATAGGAGTAGAGCGTCGGCAACTGCAGCTTGGTGTAGCCCGTGTAGCTGGTACCGTTGCTGGGCAGCGTCAGCTCGTAGCGCGTGTGCACCTGATCCGTCGTGGGCGAGGAGGCGGAGTAGGTCGCCGTGGCGGCAATGGCGATGGGCGTCAGGGTCAGCGCATGCTCGCAGGCGTGGTTGAGCAGCGGGAAGTTGGGCAGCGTCTGGAAGTCCAGGTGCCCATCTCCCAGCACGGGTACGGCCGGGTCCAGCGTGTTGCCAGCCAGATCCTTCAGCTGGGTGAGGTCCATGTAGTACCCGAAGTAGTCGTCGATGAGCGGCAACTGGTTCGGCGCCGGCGGGTAGACGGTCACGGTCAGCGTCCGCTGATCGGCGGACCAGACGCCGTCGAGGATGCGGGAGTTGTACGGGCTGCCCGACTCGTGCAGCGTCACGCGCGTAACGGAGGCGTTCATCTTCTCGCTGAACTGGAAGGTGAAGATCTTGCGCCAGGCCGTCGGCGGGTTGCCGCCGGTGACGTACACCTCCAGCGGGTAGATCTGCTCGCCCTCGGCCGGGTTGGAGCTGATCACGTAGGGCTTCACGGTGTCTGCCCCAGTACCAAACGTGAGCGCCCCATCACCGAGGTACGGCGTGCCGTTGAGAGCATTGGCCGACTTGTCCTTGAAGCCCGTGAGGACCACGCGCACCGCGGCGCTGTAGCTCAACTTGAACTGCACGTCGTAGGTGACGTTGAACCCATCACTGGACCACACCGGGGTGAGCGTCTCCGTCCTCGTCCCATTCTGGTACAGGTCGGCCTTGCCCTGCGTCTTGTCCATGGGCTCGCTGAAGGTGATCACCACGTACTGGGTGTTCTCGGGGAGCACCCCGGTGGCCCCCTCCGTCGGGCTGCCCGATACCACCGTGGGAGGCGTTACGTCCGGCCCGGTGCCGAAGTTCAGCGTGCCGTCTCCCAGGTACTGCGTCCCATCCAGCGCCTTGCCATTGATGTTGCGGAAGCCGTTGAGCTTCACCGTGTAGTTGGCGTTGTAGACGAGCGCGCTCGTGATGATGCCGGTGATGACCTGGTTGCCCGTCCAGGAGACCTCTCCCAGCGTGAGGCCGCTGCCCGGCACGAGCGTGCCCGCGGTGACGTCCATGGGCTCGTTGAAGGTGAAGGACACCTGCGTGGTGTTGGTCGGCACGCTGGCGGCGCCCTCGGCCGGCGAGGCCGCGGTGACGCGAGGAGGCATGCCGTCGCTCACCGTGAAGCTGAAGGTGACCAGGCCCTGCATGGGGTTGCCGGCCACGTCCGCGAAGCTGCTGATGTTGACCGTCAGCTTCGCCTTGAGCGGCAACCCGGACGGGAACTGGAAGGTGACCTTCTTCTTCGAGAGGTCCCAGTCCTGAGTCCGTGCGGTGAACAGGCCGTTGTTCGGCAACCCCGTGCTCGGGATGATCTGGATCGTCCCGCGATCCGTCTGCATCGCCTCGCTGAAGGACACCTCGATGAAGCTCTCCGGAGCGACTCCCGTCTCTCCGTCACTCGGCGAGAACGACAGCACGGTGGGCCTCACCAGGTCGACCGACCCCGCATCCGGCTTGGGACCCGCGTCCGGCGGCCCCGCATCCGGGGGTGGCGGAGGCGGAGGCGGCGTACCCGCGTCAGGCTCGGGGTCATCCCCACCGCCGCAGCCCGTGGACAGCGGCAGGGCGAAGCAGACGGCGCACAGGACCAGGACGGATAGACGACGCATGGCGGTTCCACTCCTCGCAGCGGGCCGGGAACCCCGCACGGAGGCTGTGGAGGCAGACACCCGGCGCCCGGCGGCACCCTACCAGCATCGGGCCCGCCGCGTCCCCGGGGTGCGCACCCACCCCCGCGCCTTCCTAGAAGTAAGCCGCCGCGCCCACGGAGAAGGTGAGCGACGTCTGCGTCTTCTCGTTGAGGGCGATGTAGAAGTTGTACTGCCCTCGCAGCCCCAGGCTCACCGTGTCGGTGACGAAGTAGTCGAAGCCCAGGTTCGGCCCCAGCCCCACGTACTGCGCCGTGGTGTCCGGCTTGAAGACGAGCAGGTAGCTGATGTCCGTCCCCGCGTATGGTCGGAACGTCTCCTCCAGGAAGAGGTAGCGGATGCCAAGGGACGGCGCCACACCCACCACCCGCTTGCCCGTTGCGGGATCCTTCGGGAAGGACAGCTTCGTCAGCGACACCAGATCGAAGCCACTCTCGATGTAGTAGCTGGCGTCGAACCCCACGAAGTAGCCCCCTTCGAGGCCTCCCGTGCGGTTGAAATCCATGTAGCCAAATGACAGGCCCAGGCTGCGGTTGGCGAACTGGGCATGAGCCGGAGAAGCCCCGAAGAGGGCCACGGCGAGCCCTAGGGCACAGAGGAGCGTACGCATGGTGGCCCGGACTCTACCGACGTAACCCTTGGAAAACAGCTTGGATTTCAACCCAGGGGGGCGTTGATCCTCCTACACTTCCTCCCCTACACTCGCGCGGCCATGCGTTTGACCTCCGCCCTCTGTGCGCTCGCCCTGCTTCCCCTGTCCGCCTGCCTCTCCTCTCCCCCGGTGCACGAGCGCGCCCTGCTCAACAACGAGCTGTGCGTCCAGCAGCTCGCCATCCCCGATCTGGAGAAGGCCGAGGTCTACTGCGATCTGGGACTGGAGTTCTCGCCCACCTATGCGGACCTCTGGGTGAACAAGGGCCTCATCCGCCTGAACCAGGGCCGCACCTCGGAGGCCAAGGACTTCTTCATCAAGGCGCTGCGCTACAACAACGAGCAGGCCCAGGCCTACCAGAACCTCGGTTTCATCTACCTGCAGGAGGGCTCCTACGGGAAGGCGCACGACAACTTCCAGCGCGCCCTGAAGGTCAACCCGGACTACCTCGAGGCGCGCTACAACCTGGCCCTCACCTACATGAAGATGGACAAGCTGGACGAGGCCAAGAAGGAGCTGCGCACCATCATCGCGGTGAACCCCAACATCGCGGACGCGCACCACAGCCTGGGTACCATCGCCTACAGCCAGGGCCGCTACGAAGAGGCCGCCGAGGACATTGGCAAGGCGGCGCAGCTGTCCCCCGGCGTGCCGGACTACTGGCACGACTACGGCGCCACCCTCATGGAGCTCAGCCGCTTCGCCGAGGCCAAGGACGCCTTCGCCACCTGCGTCAACCTGGCCCCCAAGAATCCCCAGTGCCTCAACAACCTGGCCATCGCCCAGCGCAAGGCCTCGCTCACCGACTCGGCCATGAAGGAAATGAAGGACACGCAGACGGCCGAGAACACCGCCCCCTCGCTCTTCATCCTCGCCCAGAACTACAACGAGAAAGGCATGGTGTCCGAGGAGGAGAAGACCTACAAGAAGTGCCTGCGTCTGGACGGCAAGTATGCCCCCTGCCACTTTGGCCTCTTCAAGATCTACCAGGAAGCGCAGAAGCGAGACGCGGCCACCATTGCGTGCAAGAACTTCCTCAAGTTCGGCACCGCCGAGGAGTTCCCCACCGAGACCGAGACGTGCGAGCGGTTCCTCGCCCAAGACACCTTCTGAGCCCCTTCTCCCTGTCCTCTCCCCTCCTCCGCTGATACTGATGTCCTCGCGATGAGCGTCCGGCTGACCGTCACGCAGCGCAGCGAGGCCGGCAGTTCCGCCAGGCCCGTCGAGCACACGCTCGATGAGGCAAGCATCACCCTGGGCCGCGACAAGGGCTGCCAGGTGGTGCTGGCGCAACAGGCCGTCTCTCGCAACCACGCGCGCATCTCCCAGGAAGGCACCCTCTACTTCCTGGAGGATCTGGGCAGTGCCTATGGCACCCAGATCAACGGCAAGCCCCTGCCCAAGGGCGAGAAGCACCGCCTGCGCAACGGAGACATCATCGCCATTGCCCAGTTCGACGTGACGTTCACCCAGGTCGCGGATCTGCCGGCGGACGTGCGCTCGGAGAAGACGTCCTTCGTGGCTCGCAGCCTCGTCAAGGACGCGGTGCGCGGCATCAAGAGCGGCGAGGGCCCCTACTTCCGCATCATGAACGGCCCTCGCGAGGGCGAGCGCATCGAGATCAACGACGCCCAGGAGTTCATCATCGGGCGGGACGAGACGGCGGACATTGTCTTCAAGGACGACCTGGTCTCCCGGCGGCACGTGAAGTTCCGCCGCGACTGGGCCGGCACGCACGTGGAGGACCTGGGCAGCCGCAACGGCATCAAGGTCAACAAGAAGAAGGTCAACCGCAAGACGCTCAAGGACAACGATGAGATCGAGGTGGGCAACACCCGCCTGCTCTACGTGGATCCGACCGACATGTCCGAGCCGTCCGTGGTGCTCCCGGACGAGCCCGACAACAGCGGCCCTGGGGACGAAGAGGAGAACACGCAGAACCTCCCGGCGCCCAAGTTCAACTCGAAGCGGCCCAAGCCGGCCCCTCCGAAGGAAGAGCCCAAGGAGGAACCGCCCAAGGAAGAGGCCCCGCCTCCCGAGCCGGAGCCCGCGCCTGAACCGGAACCCGCGCCCGAACCCGCGGCCGAGCCGGAAGCCGCCGCTGAGGCTCCCGAACCTGATCCAGAACCCGAGCCCGAGCCGCCTCCACCGAGGCCTCGCCCCAGCGACGAGTTGGCCGAGGGCGGCGGTGCTGGACTGGGTGGGCTGATGGACAAGCAGAAGATGGTGCCGCTGGTGCTGATGGGGGTGTTCGCCCTGTTCGCCATCGGCCTCATCATCGCGGTGCTCGCCGGCGCGTGAGCCGCAGCCCCGGCGGGTTCCACACCCTCCCGCTTCCAGCTCCCCTCCGGGCGCGCTCCGGACCAACTTGTATGCTTGTTGGACAGGTTCAGTGCATGTCCGCCACGAGGGGGCTGCCACTTCCTGCGGAGCCTCCCCGTGAGAGGCCTGCGCCTTCACCTTCTTTCCGGAAGGGGATTAGGCTCCAGCCGCATGGAACTCGAGCAGGCCGAAGAGATCATCGGACGCCTCTACTCCCAGGTATCCGGGCATGCCATCGCCCACGCCGAGAAGAAGCGGATGGGCCGTGAGGAGGATTCCACCACCTACGGCGAGGTGAAGCCCGCCTCGCTCCAGATGTTGCTGAGCCAAGTGTCCCCTCGAGAGGGCGAGTCCTTCATCGATCTGGGCTCGGGCATGGGCCAGCCAACGCTGGTGGCAGCAATGCTCTTCCCCTTCCGCCGCTTGGTGGGCGTGGAGTTGCTGACGGGGCTGGGCGATGCGGCCCGCCAGGCCCTGAGCCGCTACGACGCGGAGATCCGTCCCCAGCTGCCCGAGTTGCACCAGCGCCAGAGCATCGAGTTCCTCGACGGAGACCTGCTGGAAGCGGACATCTCGGGCGTCGACGTGGTGTTCGCGCAGGCCCCCTGCTTCGAAGCCGGGCTGATGGCAAAGCTGGCCGCGAAGCTCGAGACGCTCAAGTCCGGCGCCCGCCTCATCCTCGTCGGCCAGCAGCTGGCATCGCCCTCGTTCACCCTGCTGACCATGAAGGTGATGAGGGCGAACTGGGGCACGAGCCTGACCTGGCTGTACCAGCACAAGTAGCGATGGCACCGGCTCAGCGGGCTCCGCAGGCTCAGCGCGTCGAGATGCGCGCCACCGGCTGGATGTTGAGGTCCGGCGCGAGCTCCTGGTAGCTGAGCACGGAGAACGGCGGGTTGAACTCGTACTCGAGCAGCTTGCGCACGTAGCGGCGGATGTCCATCGCCGTGAGGATGACGGGACGCTGCGCGCTGGGCGGCAGGTGGCCGCACTCGGACTTCACAGCCTGGACAATCTCCTGGGCGATCTCGGGCTCGAGCGCCAGGTGGGTACCCGCCGAGGTGCGCTTGATGGAGCCGCGGATGGCCTCCTCGATCTGCGGATCCAGCAGGTAGACGACCAAGGTGCCCGTACCGCGCGCGTACTTGTGCGAGATGTAGCGCCGCATCGCCGAGCGAACGTGCTCGGTGAGCATCACGTTGTCGGCCTCGATCTGGCCCTGCTCGGCAAGCGCCTGGAGGATGCCGCGCAAGTCTCGAACGGAGATCTCCTCCTCCACGAGACGCTGGAGGATGTCCGTGAGCTTCAGCACGTTGACGACCTTGGGCACCACCTCCTTGATGATGGCGGGGAAGGCCTTCTCGAGCTGATCCAGCATCGTCTGGACTTCCTGCACGCCGACGAACTCGCGGGCATTGCGCCGGAGGATCGCGGCCAGGTGCAGGATGATGTAGCCGGACACATCCCAGGTGGTGAGGCCGGCGGCCTCGAGCGTGTCCTTGAACTGCTCGGGCACCCACGCGGCGGGCTGGCGCGTGGCGGGGTTGATGGCCTCGAAGCCCTGGATGTTCATCAGCTTCAGCCGGTCCACCGTGTCGTTCACCAGCACGTGGCCCAGCGTGGCCTGGCCGGTGACGACGGGCACCTCGTTGATCTGGATCTGGTAGGCGCCCGGAGGAAGACCCGAGTTGCCGCGAGCACGCACGCCCGGGAAGCGCACACCCAGTTCCACGAAGAGGCCGTCACGCATGAACGGGATGAGCTCGAAGAGGAACTTCCCGTTGTCCTGGCGCGAGTCCACATAGGGCACCAGCGCGTCGCTCACCTCCAGCACGATGGGCGTGACGACCGGGACGAAAACTTCGGAGTCCGGGTTGATGGGCTCCTTGGGAGGAGGCTCGGTGGAGGACGGAGTGCCGTTCTCGGACTCGGTGGGCACCATGCCACCGCCCTCCTCCGCCACGGCGGCGGCCTCCTTCTTCTTCAACATCCGCCAGGCCCCAAAGCCCGCCGCGCCGCCCAGCGCCAGGAAGGGCACCGTGGGCAAACCGGGGATGAGCGCCAGCACACAGAGCATGCCACCCGCGATGCCAATGGCCTTCGGATAGGCGAACAGCTGCGAGCCCACGTCCTTGCCCAGGTGGGCGCCCTCTTCCTCGCCGCCCACGCGCGTCACGATGATACCGGCGCAGGTGGAGATGAGAATGGCGGGGATCATGCCCACCAGACCGTCACCGATGGTCAGCAGCGCGTACTTCTGAGCGGCCGCGCCCACATCCATGCCCTTCTGCATCACGCCGATGATGAGGCCACCGACGATGTTGATGACGGTGATGATGATGGAGGCGATGGCGTCGCCCTTCACGAACTTCATGGCGCCGTCCATGGCGCCGAACAGCTGGCTCTCGCGCTCCAGGTCGCGGCGCTTGCGCTTGCCCTCCTCCATGTCGATGGAGCCAGCGCGCAGGTCGGCGTCGATGGACATCTGCTTGCCGGGCATGGCGTCCAGGGTGAAGCGCGCGGCCACTTCGGCCACACGCTCCGAGCCCTTGGAGATCACGATGAAGTTCACCACCGTGAGGATGACGAAGATGATGGCACCGACGACGAAGTTGCCCTGGACCACGAACTTGCCGAACGCGACCACCACCTCGCCCGGGTCACCCGTCAGCAGGATGAGGCGCGTGGTGGAGATGGTGAGCGACAACCGGTACATCGTCGTGATGAGCAGCAGCGTCGGGAACACCGACAGGTGAAGCGCCGCTGGCACATAGAGCGATATGAGCAACAGGACCACGCCGATGCTGACGTTGAAGGTCAGCAGCACGTCCAGCAGGTGCGTGGGCAGGGGGACGATCATCATCCCCACGATCGCCACGACGACCAGCGCGAGGACGATATCGGAGTACTTGGACAGGAAGCTGTTCGGATCGGAGGCCATCGGCGGGCGTCATCCTAGTCCGCTCCGGGGGCCCGCCCCAAGCCCCCGGGGGCTCGCCTGCCTTACTGGCGCTTGCGCGCCACCTGCTCGTCTGCCCGCTGTAGGAGCTGCTGCGCTCTCTCCACGAGTGGACTGCCCGCCGTACCCAGATCGAGTACGCGCTGCAGATCCTCCCGGGCCAGGCGAAGGTCTCCTCGCCCCAGGCGGGCCTCGCCCCGGCACACCCGGGCGAACAGGTCCATCGGCTCCATGTTCAGCGCATCGTCGAAGCGCGCCAGCGCGCGATCCATGGCGCCCTGGGCCATGTAGATGGCGCCCAGCTCCGAGTGCACCGGCCCCGAGGCCACCCCCATCGTCACCAGCCGCTCCAGGATGGCGCGAGCATCGTCGAACCGGCCCTCGGAGACGAGTTTTCGCGAGGTGTTGAGCCGCTCGGCAACCGAACCCTGGGGAGGCTCGTCGCTGGAGGGCGCCTTGCGAGACGCCGAGGCCCCGCGAGGCTTGCGCGAGGCACGCCCGTCCGCCTCGGGAGCAGCCGAGCCAGCGCGGCCCTTGGCCTTGGCGGCGGGCTCGGGCTTCGGCGGAGACTTCGCGCGGACCGGCTCCTCGTCGTGCTCCTCGTCGGAGGACTCATAGAGGGAGAACTCGGGCACCGTGGGCCGCTCGATCTCGAGCGTGACACGGCCTCCATCGCGGCGCGGCTCGTCCTTCGAGCGGGGCGGGCGCTTCTTGAAGTGGTGGATCTTCACGGGGGCAGGTGGTGATTTCCTGCCGGACCCCTGAGAGCTGGCCATGGTTCGGTGGGCGTCGGCGCTACCGCGCCAGGGGCCTACTACTTCTTGAGTTCGGAGTGGGCGGCGTTCCGCTGGACGGCCTCGACGGTCTCGATGGCCGCCGCTGCCAGCAGGCGCGCACGCATGGTAAGCGGATCCTTGTTCTCCGGATCCAGATCGACTGCACGAGCGAAGTCCTGAGCGGCCTCCATGATGCTGCCCAACCGCAGGAACACCTCGCCTCGATTCACCAGGGCGGCGGAGTCCTTCGGGTTGAGTTCGAGCGCCTGATTGAAGTTCTCCAGCGCCAGATCCAGCTCATCTTCCGCGAGGTAGATGGCGCCCAGCGCCGTGCGGTAGTAGGCCTCGGCCGGATCGCGCTCGCACAGCTCCTCGAAGATGAGGCGAGCATCCTCATACTCGCCCGACTCGTAGAGCTGAAAACCCTCCATGGCCCTCTCCAGCAACTCGGGGCCAGTCGCGCCCGCCTGCTGTGCGGAGGTGGCGTCGTTGGAGTTCGCCATGAGCGGTGATCCTCGAACCTGGAACGGAGCCCACGGTCTCCGCGGGCGGTCGCGAACCTAGCACGGGCGGCCAGAGCCGTGAAAGCCGGGGATTCCGTTCACGGTGAGGCACCAAGCCCGAGGTGCTCGAGTCTTCTCCCGGAGCGAGGAGACATGTTCCCTGCTCCGAGATCAGGCGAACCGCGGCAGGGACCGCGGCTCAGCCGATCGGCTCACCCCCAGGTGTCCGAGTACATGTCCTTCACGCGGCTCAGGACGCGGTCGCAGGCCTTGTTCACGATCGACTTGAACATCTCCTGCTTGTAGGCCTCGTTGTTGGCGGCCTTCATCACCTGCTCCTCGGTGGCGTTGGGGCCGAGCTTGTCGATCGCCTTCTTCAGGCCGGCGTCGAAGGACTTCGCGAAGCTGGAGTTGGCAAGCTTCTGATCGGCCCCGGCCTTCTCGGCGCTGGTGCCGGCCACCATGTAGCGGAGGTTCTGGATGTCCGGGCTGTTCTTCACGAAGTCCTGGACGTCGAACGACTCGGTGGTCTTCGCGGTGGTCGCAACTCGGGGGGCGCTGGTAGTGCTGTTGACGGGCATGGTCGGAGGTCTCCTAGAAATTCCAGGTAACACTGGGATTATCGCCGATCTGAAGGAGGAGTTGCTACCACCTGCATTTTCCAGGATCAGGCGAGCAGCGGCGGCGTGCGAACAGCGTTCACGAACCCGCAAAAGCAGAAGCCGGGCTTGCGCATGGGCTCATCGCCGCAGGCAAGTCCGGCTCCAGGTGCTTCAAACTCCAGCCGTTTATCAGGCCAGGTTGCGGATGACCGCCATCGACATTTCGTCCAGCTTCTTCAGCATGTTGGTGATCTGCTGGGTGATCTGCGCCTCGTTCTCCAGCTTGAACTGGGCCTCGAGGAAGGGCTTCTGCTCATCCGGCGCCTTGGCAACCATGTCCTTCTGGACGCTGGTCATCTGACCGGTGATGTTGCTGCTGACCTGGTTGGCAATGCTTGCGATGCTGGCCATGACGGGAACTCCTGTAAAAAAGGGAAGCGGCGTTGGGGAAGATACAACCTGATTATCGGAGGAGTACTCAGGGAGTTTCCTCCGATCATTATTTCCCTTTTTAACGCGCCGCGTCACTGACTGTGGACGTAGACGAAACCCCGGTCCAGC
Organism: Hyalangium versicolor; assembly: GCF_020103695.1. Classification (GTDB taxonomy): domain Bacteria; phylum Myxococcota; class Myxococcia; order Myxococcales; family Myxococcaceae; genus Hyalangium; species Hyalangium versicolor. The sequence goes on along the minus strand of NZ_JAHXBF010000026.1, from coordinate 26,206 downwards.
CCCGTGATGGTGCCCGCATAGCTGCCGCACTCGAGGGTGGTCGGCGCAGGCTTGAACTCGAAGTCGTACTCGGCAGAGCCGGTGGAGGAGTCCGGGCCCAACCGAGCCGGGACCCGCGTTCCATCGGACTTCACCCGGGTGGCCGACAGCTTGTAGACGCCCGCGGGGATGTCCAACACGAACTGGGTCTTCTGCGGATCCACCGTCTTGGTGAGCACGCTCCCGGTGCTGCCGTCGATCAGCGGACCGTTGGGAGTGAGCTTGAGCTCGATGGGCGATTTGTAGTCGTTGTCCTCGAACGCGTAGAAGAGCCGGATCGTCCCGCCGTACCAGGATCCATCTTCCTCGGCCGTGAGGGTCGAGTCCTCCATGCGGCCCTGCAGCCTCCAGCGGAAGTTGCGGATGGCTCCTTCACGGATGCCAATGGTCTCGTAGTCGGTGGAGGTCTCCGGAGAGACCCGCAGGCAGTACTTCTTGTCGTGATAGGTCACGTCCACCCAGGCGTAGACCTTGTACGCGATGTTCTGTACCAGCTTGCTCATCTGGTAGTTGCCCTGGGCGTCCGTACGAGTCATGCCGGGCACTCCGTTGTTGAGCGCCGAGCCGGTGTAGATGATCGAGCCCTCGATGGGCTTGCCCTGGGAGTCCACGACCCGGCCCTTGAGCACTCCGGGCTGGACGGTCCCGGGATTCTCGCCTCCCCCACCCCCATCTCCCCCTGGAGAACCACTGTCGGGTCCGTTGTTGCCCTTGTCCTCGCAGGAGGTGAGCATCCCCACGAGGCACGCGGTCACTACCCACTTGAGCATCGTTGTCATAGTCGAGTCTCTTGTCGCGCCTCCGGCACGCGGCACCCTACTTCCTGAGGCTCGCGAACGGCACCCCCTTTGAGCAGAGATGCTTCCTGGCCCGCAAAGGCAGGAGCCGGGCTTGCGCTCGGGCTGTTGCGCCCAGGCAAGTCCGGCTCCAGGTGCTTCGAACTCCAGCCCTTTATCAGGCCAGGTTGCGGATGACCGCCATCGACATTTCGTCCAGCTTCTTCAGCATGTTGGTGATCTGCTGGGTGATCTGCGCCTCGTTCTCCAGCTTGAACTGGGCCTCGAGGAAGGGCTTCTGCTCGTCCGGAGCCTTGGCGACCATGTCCTTCTGGACGCTGGTCATCTTGCCGGTGATGTTGCTGCTGACCTGGTTCGCAATGCTCGCGATGCTCGCCATGACTGTGTCTCCGAACTTGGGGGTAGAAGAAGTACCGTTATACCCTGATTATCTGCTCGCCCGGTACGGAGTTTCCTGATCCTTTTTCCCAAGGATTTTTTTCCTGGAGCCGATCCGCGCACCTGACTCGAGGACGGAGGGTTCTGCGGACGACAGAAGCCCGCAAAGGCAAGAGCCGGGCTTGCGCTCGGGCTGTTGCGCCCAGGCAAGTCCGGCTCCAGGTGCTTCGAACTCCAGCCTTTATCAGGCCAGGTTGCGGATGACCGCCATCGACATTTCGTCCAGCTTCTTCAGCATGTTGGTGATCTGCTGGGTGATCTGCGCCTCGTTCTCCAGCTTGAACTGGGCCTCGAGGAAGGGCTTCTGCTCGTCCGGAGCCTTGGCGACCATGTCCTTCTGGACGCTGGTCATCTGACCGGTGATGTTGCTGCTGACCTGGTTCGCAATGCTCGCGATGCTCGCCATGACTGTGTCTCCGAAATTTGGGTGCGGAAGAAGTACCGTTACAAACTGATTATCGGCCCGCCCGGTACGGAGTTTCCTGATCCTTTTTCCCGGGATTTCTTTTCCGGCGAGGATCAGCCGCAGCACGCCCGCGGAGGACGGAAGGGCCTCGGGCAGAGACCGCAAGCCCGCAAAAGCAGAAGCCGGGCTTGCGCTCGGGCTGCATCGCCCAGGCAAGTCCGGCTTCAGGTGCTTCGAACTCCGGCCCTTTATCAGGCCAGGTTGCGGATGACCGCCATCGACATTTCGTCCAGCTTCTTCAGCATGTTGGTGATCTGCTGGGTGATCTGCGCCTCGTTCTCCAGCTTGAACTGGGCCTCGAGGAAGGGCTTCTGCTCATCCGGCGCCTTGGCAACCATGTCCTTCTGGACGCTGGTCATCTGACCGGTGATGTTGCTGCTGACCTGGTTGGCAATGCTCGCGATGCTGGCCATGACTGAATCCTCCGAAGTTCGTGTGCGGAAAAAGTACCGTTACAAACTGATTATCGTTGGGACCCTCGCGGAGTTTCCTGCTTTCTGATCCGAAAAGGCCTTGTGCCAGCGGATCAGCCCTTCATCTTCCCCAGGGACGGGTTCTTCATCCAGGTCTTGAAGGACTCGAGCTCCTCCTTCTTCTTGGCCTCGGACGAGGAGCTGGGAGGAGGCGGAGCATCGTCTCCGCCGAGGGACATCTTCTTCTTGGGAGCACTGCTCGACTCGAAGCCATCCTTGGCGGCCTTGGTCGGCGGACCCGCCGCGGGAGGCGGAGGCGCAGGAGGAGGAGCCGCCGCAGCCGCCGCGGCCGCCTCCGTCGCCTTGGGCGCCGGGACCTTGATGTCGTTGTCAGCCGCCACCTGCGCGAACTGCGGCGAGAGCACCGAGATGCGCTCCTGCATGTACTCCACGAGCGTCAGGAAGATGTCCGGGGGCGGAAGGGCCGCCGGGTCCTTTGCCAGGCGCGCGAAGGCCTCGACGAAGTCCTGGTAGAGCCGCTCGTCCAGCGGCATGGACGGCTCCATGGCCTTGAGGACCTGCGTCGACTTGAGCATGCAGGCCTTGATGTTGCCCGAGGCCGTCTTCAACTGCTTCTCCAGCTCCGCGAGGATCTTCCCCCGCCGGGCGATCATCTCGGGCGGCTCTGTAGGAACGGCAATCATCGGAGCCTTCGAATCTTTGGGGGCCATGGAAGGTACTTCCTCCTTAGGGTGGGCGGGTTCCAGGGACTCTTTCAGGACATTACCAGAATTACAGGGAAGCGGAATCCGCTGCCCCAAAAATTGCACCGTCCCCACCCTACTTGCGGGAGAGGGCGGAGATCATCGCCGCGGCCTTGCGCGCCACCGGATCATCCTCGGGCGCCATGCCCGTGGCCTTGCGCAGATCCTCGATGGCCTGGGGCTTCTGCCCCAGGGCCAGCTTGACCTCGGCCCGGCCTACGTGGGCCTGGACGTCATTGGGAGCCAGCTTGATGGCCACGTCATAGGCGGCCAGGGCACCCTGGGCATTGCCGGCGGCGAGCTCCACCACCCCCAGGGCCTTGGCGAAGTAGGCATCCGTGGGGTTCACCGCGTAGAGCCCCTGGAAGAGCGTGCGCGCCTCGTTCACCCGCCCCTGGTAGAAGAAGAAGTAGGCCGTCTTGGCGATGGCGTAGAGCTCTTCGTCCGTGTAGCCCCGCACCTCGCGCAGCGTGGCCTTGCCGTCCGCCCACCGCTGCAGCGCGGCAACGAGCTTCGCCTCGTCCTGGGAGCTGTTGGGATTGGGTGCGGCCATGGCGCTAGTAGCCCTCGTCCTTCTTTTCCTCGCGCATGCGGCGCTGGATCTCCTCCACCTCGGAGTGCAGGTGGCCCATCAGCGTCAGCATCTGGGACTCGCGCTGGAGCAGCGCCTTGAGACGATCCATCCGGTCCGGCGGGGCGTTGATGCGCGCCAGGCCCCGCTCCAGCATCTGGCGCTGCTCGTTCTCGGCGCGCTCTGCCACCGTCTCCAGGTGGGGCCGGTCCGAGGCGCCCTCGAGCGGCGCGTCATTCTCGCGGGGGTTGGGCGGGGTGGGCAGGCGGAGCTCCTCCGAGGAGTGCGCCGGCCCGATGAAGTCCAGCAACGCGGCCGAGGCCAGCGCGGGGTTCTTCGGGTTGCCCGTCTTCTTGAGCTTCTTGCGGTTGATCTGCGACGGATCGACGAGCTTCTCGCGAACGCTGCGCGGACCACCCCAGGGCCAGAGGGGCGCCTTCGGGGGCTGGTTGTTGATCTTCGCCATGCTGGAACCTCACCTCAGAAGGGGCTCTCCCGTCCAGTCCCTGTCAACGCTGGCCGCTCGCCTGCTGCTCCTGTTGGAGGGCGTAGACGAAGTTGAGCACCTCGGCCACCGCGTCATACAGCTCCTCGGGGACCTCATTTCCCACGTCGATGCGGTAGAGCGCGTTGGCCAGCGGCACGTTCTTCATGATGGGGATGTTGTACTGGCGGGCGATCTCCCGGATCTTCTCCGCCTTCAGGCGCATTCCCTTGGCCACGATACGAGGCGCGGCGTCCTTCTCCTTGTCGTACTTCAGCGCGATCGCGATCTCGGTCTCGTCGTTCATGGCTCAGGGGGGGATGATAGCCGGTGTGGGGCCCGTCATGCTTGCGCTGGGGCGCCTTGTTTCAAGCCGTAGACGAAGTTGAGGACCTCAGCCACCGCGTCATACAGATCCTCGGGGATGTCCTGGCCCACATCCACCCGGAGCAGGGCGTGTGCCAGCGGTACGTTGCGCAGCAGGGGCACATCCGCTTCCCGGGCGATCTCCTTGATCTTCTCGGCCTTGAAATCCAGGCCCTTGGCCAGCACCCTCGGGGCGGCGTCCTTCTCCCGGTCGTACTTGAGCGCCACGGCCACGTGGTCCGGGTTGGTGACGATCACGTCGGCGCTCTTGACGGACTCCATCTGGGCGCCCTCCATGATCTCCTGGTGCATCTGCTTGCGGTGCGCCTTGTGGTGCGGATCGCCCTCGCTCTCCTTGTATTCCTTCTTCACCTCGTCCTTCGACATCATCATGTCCTTCATGTAGGACTTTCGCTGCCACCAGATGTCGAAGATGGAGAAGAGCAGGAAGACGAGCCCCACGCGGGCCGCCACGCGGTACACCAGCTCGCCCATCACGTTCATGATGCCGGGCACGTCCTGGCGGGCCGTCTGCACCACCATGCCCATGGCGTCTCGCACCACGCCGAAGACGACGTAGGCGGCGATGCTGATCTTCGCCAGGTTCTTGATCATCTCCACCACGGTCTTCTTGGAGAAGATGTTCTTGATGCCGGAGAGCGGGTTGAGCTTCTCCAGCTTCGGCATCAAGGTGTCCATGGTGAAGAGCGAGCCCACCTGGAGGAACTCGGCCAGGGCGCCCACCACGGCGCCGGCCATGATGACGGGCACGCTCAGCGTGATCACCGCGCGCACCGCCATCTGCATCATATGAAAGGTGGCCACCTCGAGCGTTTCCGGGTGGGTCATCTGCTCGAAGGAGAAGCGGAAGAGGACCTTGATCTCCGTCTCGATGTTCTCCCAGTTGGACTTGAAGGCGCCCAGCCCCACGAGGAACACGAAGACGCCCGTCAGGTCCTTGCTCTTCCAGACCTGACCCTTCTTGCGAGCGTCATCGAGCTTCTTTTGTGTGGGTTCTTCTGTCTTCTCGTCGGACATGACGGACGCCGGTTCAGGTGAGGAGCTTCAAGGCGTTCTTGAGGATCTCCAGCATGGAGACGAACTCCTTCTGGAAGCGCCCGATGATGAGCTGGATGGCCATGGAGGCGATGACGACGGAGACCAGGGGCTTGATGGCCATGGAGATGAAGAAGACCTGGAGTTGAGGCGCCACGCGGTTGATGGCGCCCAGCCCCAGGTCCGTGAGGAAGGTGGCCAACACGATAGGCGCCGAGAGCGCCAGCGCGATGCTCAGCATGTCCGCGAAGACGCGGGTCATCAGATCGAAGAAGGGCCACACTCCCCCGCTGAACTTCGGGAAGCTGTCGAGCGGGATGGCGACCAGGCTGTCGGCGAGTGTCTCGATGACGATGTGGTGCCCATTGAGGGTGAGGAAGAGCACCACGGCCAACTGCACCTTGAGGTTGGCGAAGAGGGAGACCTGCTGGCCGAGCTGCGGCACGTAGAGCTGGGCGTTGTTGCTGCCCGCCATGGTGTCCGCCAGGCCGCCGGCCACACGCGCCGCGTCGAAGATGATGTTGACGACGAAGGCCAGCGAGACGCCGATGAAGATCTCCTTGAGCAGCAGCGCGATGTACGGCAGCGCGCTGACGGGCAGCGCGCCCATGCGATCGGAAACCATCGGGAAGAGGACGATCGACAGGGTGACGCCCACGCCCATCTTCACCTCGACGGGCACGACTTCGCCGCCGAGGAACGGAGAGAACGTCAGCACCGGCATGATCCGGCACAGGAGCAGTCCCACCGTGAAGATGACCAGCGAGAGGTTGGTCTGCTGGGCCAACCCCGAGAGCGCATCCTGGTAGTTCATTTGATGAGCGCGGGAAACCTGTCGAAGACGTGGAAGGTAAAGCGCACCAACTGATGGCCGATCCACGGCCCTGTGAGGGCCAGCACGACGAAGACGATGACGACCTTGGGAGCGAACGTCAGCGTCTGCTCCTGGATCTGCGTGGTGGCCTGGAAGACCGAGATGATGAAGCCCACGATCAGGCTGATGACGACGGGTGGCGCCGAGGCGATGAGCACCAGGAAGAGCGCCTGCTGGGTGATGACGGTCAGTTCATGCATGGAGCGCGTCCTACAGGTAGCCGATGACCAGGCCCTTGGCGATGAGGTACCAGCCATCCACGAGCACGAAGAGAAGCAGCTTGAAGGGCATGGAGATCGTCGTCGGTGACAGCATGTGCATGCCGAGCGCCAACAGGATGTTGGCTACCACCATGTCGATGACGATGAAGGGCACGAAGAGCAGGAAGCCGATCTGGAAGGACTCCTTCAGCTCGGACACCACGAAGGCTGGGACGATGACCATGAAGTCCTGGTCGCCAATCGTCTTGCGGTCCTCCTCGGTGCGCATCTTCTTGGCCAGGTGGTAGAAGAGCGCCCGGTCCTTGTCCTTGACCTTCTTCACGAGGAAGGCGCGCAGCGGCTCCTTGGCGCGATTGGCTCCCTCGAGCAGGGTGCCCACCGTCTCCGAGGAGAGCAGCGCGGGCCCCTTGGCCCAGATGTCCACCTCGGCCGCCTTGTACATGTTCTGCCCCACGGGGGCCATGATGTACACGGTGAGGATCACCGCCAGGCCGGTGATGACCTGGGTGGGTGGGATCTGCTGGGTGCCCAGCGCCGAACGGACGATGGAGAGCACCACCGAGATCTTCACGAAGCTCGTCACCATCATCAGCACGAACGGGACGAGCGACAGCGCCGCCAGCGCCAGGATGAGGATCAGCGGGCGCGAGGCGAACGAGTCGCTGTTCACCGACTCGGCGACGTTGCCGGGGATGGGCTCACCACTGCCACCCTTGGTCGGGGTGCGTGCGGCGAGGGCAACGGCCGGCTGGAGCGCGACCGCGGCGGCGTAGAGCCACGGAGTGAAGCGGGACAGGGACTGGCGGAGGGACGAGGATCTCACGGGGGGCAATCTTCAGGACCGAGGGGGCGTGGAGCCCGTCCGGCGAGAGAGGAGCTTCTGGAGGAAGGGGCTCATGGGGATGACGTTGGCGGAGGGCTGGCGCTGCTCGGCGCGGATGCGCTCGACGGCCTCGGTGTCGAGCTTGGACAGCAGTTGCAGGCCGCCCTCGCCTCCTCCGACCAGGAGGTACTCGTCCGCGGCCTTCAGCACGAAGAGCGTCCGGCGCTGATCGAGCGGCACCCGCTCCACCACGGACACCAGCGATTGGCGCCCCACGCCCACGCCCTGCAGGCCCATCAGCCGGCGCAGGCCCACGTTGAGCGTCAGGTAGATGCTGGCCAGCACCGCGAGCAGCAGCAGCACCGTGCGCACCAGCGCCCAGCCCATGCTCTCGGGCTCCTCGGGAGCCTCCTGGGCCGCGAAGGGATCCGGGAGTGCGCTGCCCGGGGTCGTCGCCACCGCCGGAACCGCTGCGGGGGCAGGAGCCTTCGCCTGGGACTCAGCAGAAGGCGCGGCGGCGGCCGGAGCCGGTGCCTGCGCGGGAACGGGCGCCGGTGCCTGCACGGCGGCGGCTGGAGCAGGTGCCTGCGCGGGAACAGGCGCCGGAGCCTGCACGGCGGCGGCCGCCGGAGCCGGAGCAGGCGCCTCGGCCCGAGCGAGCGGCGGCGCGAGCACGAGCCAGGCACAGGCCACGAGAGCCCAGCGCACATCTGAAAGGAGGGAAACCACCATGACTGGGAGGGAGGCTAGTCCATCCGGCGGCGGGACCGCCATGGCTCCCCCCTGCTTCCGGGGTGCCCCGAGGCCGCCCGCCCGCCTGGAGGCCTACCCAGCCAGAGAGAGCACCCGGACGCCGAGCTGACCTTCAATCTCCACCAGCTCGCCCCGAGCTACCACCTTGCCGTTGACAGAGAGCTCGACGGGCTCCCCCGGTGAGCGGTGCAGCTCGATGACCTGACCGACCTTCAGAGCCACCACTTCGTCCGCGGTGACGGGCACCCGGGCGAGTTCCACGGCGAGCTGTAGCGGAATGTCGGCCAGCAGCTCGCCCCCCTCGGGCTTGTTCGCGTCCAAGCTATCCCCTTCCGACTCCGGAGGTATTTCGTTCTCCGGGTTGGTGAAAACCTCTTCCGACGAGCTGCCCTGCCCCTGTGCGCCGGGCTCATCGCCCTGCGGCAGCACGCGCTGGAAGGCCGGCTCGCCGATGACGATGTCCTTGACGCGGGCCTTGTACTGGCCGTCCTCGACGAAGACTTCGCACTCCACGCGGGAGCTGCCCAGGCCCACGCGCAGCGTGGCCATGCCGGGCTCTCCCCGGTCCGGCCGCGCCGTGAGCGCGTCCATCAGCACCACGTCCTTCACTCGGATGTAGGCCAGATCCGAGCTGGCGATCTCCGCCTGGCCGATCTCCGCGCGCAGCCAGGTGCGCACCGTGGACAACAGCCGCAGGTTGGCCTTGGCCTCCGCCAGCAGCTTCACCCGCCGCTCGGCGTTGCCGCGGCTCTCGTCGGCCGCGCTCATCACCGACGCCGGGACGATCAGGCGCACCATGCCCGAGTAGGGCCCCACGGTGATGTTGGACTGGATGACCAGCAGCAGCTCGTCGTCCCCGATCTTCGCGGAGACCTCGTCCACGGTCCGCGCCAGGGATTCAAAGCGCAGGCGCGGCACGGTGGGCTCCAGCGAGGGCGCCAGCGACTTGAGCGCCTCGAGGACCACGAAGCTCATCACGCCCTCTTCGATGTCCGTCAGCGGGCGCAGCCCCACCGTCTCGCCGGCGCCGCCCAGCAGCATGTCCACCAGGTTGTGCGCGAGCGCCAGCTCCACCTCCAGCACCACGCGGCTCTTGAGCGCCCCCGGCGCGAGCACCGTCAGGACGGACGGATCGCCCAGGTGTTTGCGCAGCTCCGCAACGGGGCGGATCTGCATGTCCACCAGGGCCAGGCGGGCGTCCGCGTCGAAGAGCGCCTTGAGCCGCGCGTACAACGGCTCGACCGCTCTGGCAGGCGGTGCCAGCCGGTGGAGACGGGCGATGAACTCGGTCTGGTTGCGCTCGACCTTCGGCAGGTTCCGGAAACGGAACGGCTTCCAGGGCCTCTCGGAGTGGATCTGCCGGAGATCCACCAACATCGTCCGCTCGTGATATCCGGGCTCATCATCCCGGCCAAGACTCATGCGCGGACCTCGAAGCGCAGATTCTCGAGCTTCAGGCCGCGGCCCTGCAGGGCGCTCTTGAGGCCCTCGCTCTGCTCTTCGATCATCTTCAGCACGTCACGGTCCTTCCCGCTGAAGACGGCCTGGATCTTCCCGTTCTTCGCGCTGAGCTTGATGGAGAGGCCGTTGAGCACGTTGCTGCGCAGATCGATCTGGAACTCGGCGGCACCCGCGCCGTTGGTGCCCACTCGCACCCGCTCGACGATCTTCTGGGCGATCTCGTTGGCGATGGCGCGCAGGCGATCCGAGCCCGCCGAGGCCTTGGGCTGGGCCACGGGCACCGGCGCCATCAGAGCCGGGTTGAAGCGGAACCCTGCCGCCGCGGCCGCCTCACCGCCCTGCTTGCCGTCCTTGTTGCCGCCGCCGCTCTGGCCCCCGCTGGAGTCCGCGTCGGCCTTGAGGTCGCCCTTCATGCCCGAGCGCCCGGCGAGCCGACCCGCCTCACTGCGGTCGCCTGCCTTGGTGTCCCGGTCCGACTTCGCATCCGAGGCACGCGACTCGGACCGCGTCTCCGAGGCCTCCCGCCCTTGAGCGCGATCCGTGGACATCAACTCGCCCTGAGCCGTCTCCGCCGCCTGGCCGCTGGCCACATGCTCGGCCTCGCCGGCCTGCGCCGTATGCACGTGCTCGTCGACGTTCTTGGCCTCCTGACGTCCCTGAGCCTTGCCCGTCTCCTGGCGCTGGCCGGTCTCCCGGGTGGTGGCGGCCTCCTGCTGCTTGGCCTCCGTGCCCGTCCCATCTTTGACGCGCGCGAGCACCTGTTGGGCCAGGCTCTGCTTCGTCTCCTGCTTCTGCTGGGTCTGGAAGGTCTTCGAAGTCTGGCTCTGCTGCACCAGCTTGGAGAAGGCGTTCTCCCCATCCTTCGCCTGCTTGGTCTTGGCCTCGGCGCGCTGCTTCTCCTGGAGCAGGCGCTGCGCAATCTGGTCTGCCTGGCGATCGTCTTCGACTCGGCTCATTGCGTCATACCTGGAGGAGGGGGGAGGAGGTTACTTGCGCTGCCGGGCCAGGAACAAGGCATTGCCGATCTCTTCCTGGGTCAGTTCCTCACGCTGCTGGCGCTCGGCCCGGACCTGCTTCGTCCAGTTCTCTTTGTGCTTCTCGATGGCCTTGAGCTCCTTGGCCGCCTCCGCCATCTCCCGGCGCCTCTGCTCCACGAGCCGCTCGGCCACCTTCACCGATTCCTTCTGCCGCTCGATGTCGAGCGCCACCTGCGCCTCCTCGTCCTTCAGGCGCTGCTCGAAGCGGGCCATCATGTTCATACCGTTGATGCCGGCCCCCTTGGCCATGACCTCATTGAGGTATGCCATGACCTTCTGCTTGCGCTCGGCCTTGCGCCGCTCGAGTTCGTCCTCGAGGCGCTTGAGCTCCGCCTTCTCCTTCTCCAGGGCCTTGATGGCAGCGGAGAAAGCCTGTTCAGCCTCCTCCTTGGCGCGCGAGCGCATGTCCAGGAGGGTCTCTAACCGGTACTGGGGCATTTGGCCCCCATCCTAACCCGGAAAATCCCGTTTCGTCAGTCCTGGAAGAGTCCGATGAGCTTCTCGACTGTCTCCTCGAAGGGCGAGTTCGAGTGAGTGTCCTGTTTGAGGAAGTCGATGATGGCGTCGTACTTGTCGATGGCGTAGTCGGTCCGGGGGTCCGTGCCGTACTGGTACGCCCCCAGGAGGATGAGATCTCTCTGCTTTTCGTAGGTGGAGAGCGTCTCGCGCAGCTTGCCGGCCGCCTTCTTGTGCTCCTTGGAGACAATCCCGCTCATGACACGGGAGAGGCTGGCCAGCACGTCCATGGCGGGCCACTGGTTGCGCTCGCCCAGGGCGCGGTTGAGGATGAAGTGACCGTCGAGAATACCGCGGACTTCGTCGGCGATGGGCTCTTCCATGTCACCGCCGGCCACGAGGCAGGTGTAGATGGCGGTGCACTTGCCCTTTTCCGAGTTGCCCGTGCGCTCGAGGATGCGCGGCAGCATGGAGAACACGCTGGGCGGGTAGCCCTGGCGGGCTGGGGGCTCGCCGATGGCCAAGCCGATCTCACGCTGGGCGCGGGCGAGACGCGTCACCGTGTCGAGCATGAAGAGCACGTTGCCGCCACGCTCGCGGAAGTACTCGGCGATGGCGGTGGCCACATAGGCGGCGCGCAGACGCACCAGGCTGGGCTGGTCGGAGGTGGCGCACACCAGCACGGCGCGCTTCATGCCCTCCTCGCCCATGGCGTCTTCGATGAACTCGCGAACCTCGCGGCCACGCTCGCCGATCAGCGCGACGACGCTCAGGTCCGCTTGGGTGTTCCGGGCTATCTGGCCCATGAGCGTGGACTTACCCACGCCGGAACCTGCGAAGAGGCCCACACGCTGGCCCTCGCCCACGGTGAGCAACCCGTCGATGCAGCGCACGCCCAGGGGCAGTGGGCGCTCGATGCGCTGGCGCTTGAACGGGTCCGGGCATTCACGATCCACGGACCAGTCGATCATGCCGTCCGGCATGGGCTTGCCGTCGATGGGCTCGCCGGTGCCGCCGAGCACGCGGCCCAGCAACTGGTCTCCGCACTTGATGGTGAGCGGATTGCCGGTGGGGATCACCTCGCTGTCAGGTCCGATACCGGACAGCTCGCCCAGGGGCATGAGCATCACCTCGTCGCCCTGGAAGCCCACCACCTCCGCCTTCACCCGGCTGGTGCGGCTCTTGACGTAGACGACCTCTCCCACGCGCACGTTTGGCACGCTGGCCTTGACCACCAGGCCCGTGAGCTCCGTCACGCGTCCTCGCACCCGGACGAGCGAGGCTTCCTTCAGCAGTGAGTAGTAGTGCGAGAGATCGATCGCCATGGCCCTACGCCGGTCCTTCCTTCTTCCTGTTGGGGTCGGGCAGCAGCACGTTCTGCAGCATCTCGAACTGGGTGGGCAGCTGCGCGTCCACGGTGCCGAACTCCGTCTGGACGATGCAGCCCACCGAGGACACTTCCGGATCCTCGCGGATGGCCAGATCCACCGCCCGGCCGATGAGCTCCATCAACTCCGGCTTGCGAGCGCGCAGCACCTGCGCCGTCTTGGGGTGCACCCGCAGCACCATGGAGCGCGCGTTGCGGATCTGCTCGATGGCCGTGGCGCACATGTCGATGAGCAGCTCCGGCTGCCGCTCGATGTCCCGGCCGATGATCTTCTCGGCGATCTTGCAGGCCAGGGCGATGATGTCCCTCTCATTGCTGGCCAGCAGCTCCCCGGCCTGCATCTTGGCGCGCAGGATCACCTCCGTGGACTGCGCCAGCCCCTCCTGGCGGCCCTGCTCGCGCGCCTTGGCCAGCACCTCCTCGCGCTCGCGCAGGGTCTCCGCGACGATGCGCTCCTTCTCGCGGTTGGCCTCCTCGATGATGCCCTGGGCGCCCTGGCGGGCCTCGAAGACCTCCGCATTCATCACTCCCGCGCGCGCGGGACGTGGCGCCATGGAGGGCCGGTCGTTCGCTACGGCGGCGTCGCCCGTCCCATCACCTTTGATCACCTTGCCGATCGCCATGAACAGCTCCTTGCCGACCGGATGCTAGCGCGAACCGCCGCGCGGTCCACGCCCCGAGTTGCTCGGGGAAACGGGCCGAGGCCGGCGCTCCACGCTCGTCCCCTCTCCTCCTTTCGCAGGGATTGCTCCCCCGGAAGTAGGCGACTGCTTGCCCGAAAGGACGCGGGGCGGACGCTCGGGCTCTTCTGTAAGTGCAGGGCGCACCCCGGTCCGCTGGCTGCGGACACCGGGAGAGGAGATGACGCGAGAGCCCTCCGGATCCGTGGACCCTCCCGTGCGCTCGACGGGCCGAGGCGGAAGGCGTGCGGGAGGGACACGGGGAGGAGGAACACGTGCGGGAGGAGCACCGCGCCGCTCTCCTTCGCGCTCGCGACGCGGCGCGGGAGCAGCTCCCACTTCGGGCGGAGGCCGCCGGGCTCCCGCGCGCGCCCCATCTCCCGCTTCAGGAGGAGGAGGCGGCGGCGGACGAGACCGGGAGTGTTCGACTTCGGACGGAGGCGGACGGGACCGGGAGTGCTCCACTTCAGGAGGAGGTGGAGGACGGCCGCCGACGCGCGAGCCATCGCGGCTGGGAGGTGGACCGATTCGAGCGCCCGTGGGATCCGGGGCAATCCCCGGCTCTCGCCGGGAGGGCTGTGCCACAACGGACTCTCTCGGGGACGCTCGAAGTTTGCGAGACGGCTCCTGCCCCTCATCGCCGAGAGGCGCCAGACGAGAGAGCTCCCGGGGATGCCTGCGGGACGGCTCGGGAGACTCGTCCCCCAGGCGTGGATCACGGGAGGACATCGCTCCGGCCCGGCGGGCCGCGCGCTCGGCCATGGGATCCCTGCGCTCATTGGGATTGGCCGTCGGATTGGCAGGATTGGCGCCCGCGCCGCCCACGGCTCCGGCGCGACGAGCCTCCCGCTCGGCCATGATGTCGCGCCGGGGAGCAGGAGCCGCAGCGGCACTCAAGCGCTCCTGGGGTAGAGCACCTCGGGAGGGCATCGCGTCACGGCCAGCAGGCTCACGGCCGGGCTCCTTTCCAGGCTCGCGGCCGGGCTCCTTTCCAGGCTCACGGCCGGGCTCGCGGCCCGCCTCACGCACCGGAGCCACGACCGAGGCTCGGGCCGGAGGCGGATTCAGCGCCGGGCGCTGCGGAGTGAGACGCACCGGGCGATCGATGAGGCCGCGAGCGGCCAGCCGCTCCAGGTCCGCGACGATGTCGGCACGGCCACCATCCGTGGTGCGCGAGACGGGCTTGGCGCGCTCGTCCCGGACCCACTTCGCCAGCAAGCTGCCAAAGTCGCCCCGGTGCCGCTCGAGCATACGCGCGGCGAACTCCGCGGACTGGGACACGCACGCGCGAGCCAGACGCTGGGTGCCCGCGCTGCGGATGGCGCCCGAGAGGTTCTTCAGCCCGTCATGCACACCGAGCTGCTCCTTGGACTCCTCCTCGGGCAGCTTTCGGGGCGCGTTGGCCTGCACGGACTTGGAGGCCAGAGACTTCTGGTCCGGAGGCAGGGCCGCGATGAGCTGATCCCGCTGGGCCTCGGGGAGCCCCGCCAGCGCCGGCCCGAGCACTCGCGCGCCGAGCCGATCACAGACGGTGAGCAGTTCGCGAGGCTGCAGCATGAGCACGTCGCTGAACTTGAAGCTCACCTGCGAGCCGGCGCTGCGCGACAGCCGCTCCTCGAGCTTCCAGCGGACGATGTCCAGCACCTGCGGGCGGACCTCGCGGGTGAGCTTCAGCGGCTTCTGGGGCAGGTGGGCGCGCACGGCCTCGGCGAGCACCCCGGGCAGCGCTCGCAGCACCACTTCCGCCAGCGCGCCACGCTCCTTCTGGATGAGCGCCGCCAGCTTGTCGGGCTCGGCGCTCCAGAGCTGCCCGCGGCGATCCTTCACCAGCTTCTTGATCTCCTGCACGAGCAGCGGGATCCGCTTCTCGCGAGGAATCTGCATGATCTCATGCGCTCGATGGAGCAGCAGCTCGCCCTCCTCCGGCGCGAGGTGCTCCAGCGAGGCGACGCCCTCCTGACCGCCGAAGGTGATGGCGGTCAGCAGCAGCATCGTCTGGCGTTTGTTGAGCGAGGTGAAGAATTGATCCACCAACGGTCACCTCGCGGCCCTCAGGGCCTGGGGTTCGATACAGGAGGCACCGGAAGCGCCTGGCCTCAGCTCTGCCGGCGCGCGGGCCGCCCAGCCGCGCCACCACCGCTGCCGCGCATGAGCACCCAGGCCGACAGGCCAATCATGCCGAGGACGAAGATGGACACCAGCGCCACCACCACGCGGAACTCGCTGGCGCTGGCCGCCGTCATGCGCAGGCCGAATACGTCCTGAAGCCGGTTCTCGGGGTTGGTCTCCGCCACGGGCGCCAGAGCGGGCGTGAGCAGCACGGTGACCTTGTCCGGCGTCAGCTCCTGCACGGCGGAGGAGACGAACTGCTGGACCTCCTTCTCGGTGAGGGGCGGCTTGCCCTCGAGCGTCGGCCGGTAGCGGACCATCACCGAGGCGGACGGCATGGGCTTCTTGTCCGGCTGGGTCAGATCATTGGTCTCGGGGATGTTGACGATGACGTTCGACTCCAGCACGCCGTCCACCTTGGTCAGCGCGTTGGAGACCTCGCCGGCCACCGCCTTGAGCATCATCGCTCGCTCCTCGGCGGCGGTGGGCACCATGCTGCCCTTGGCGAAGTGGTTGAAGCCCTTCTCCAAGGGGCGAGGCAGCGAGTTGCTGCGCAGCAGCTCCGCGGCCTGCGCGGCGTCCGACTTGGACACCACGATGGTGAACATCATTTCCTTGCCTTCGCCCGACGCGAGCTTCGTGGCGTTGATGCCGTTCTTGCTCAGCAGGACGTAGATCTCGTTGGCATCCTCTTCCGTCAGGCCGTGCTGCAATTCGATGGAGCAGCCCGTGGCGAAGAGCAGGGCGAGGAGCGGGATGACCAGCTTCAACGATCGATGAGTCATGTGCGAGGCCTAGCTTAGCGGCGCGGCGCGCCCGTTCCAACATGGGCCCCGGAAAACATGGAAGGGCGATCCCCACGAGAGGGACCGCCCTTCAGGTGCCGCCCGGATGAGGGGCAGGCGACGGAGCTACACCTGGGTCTTGACCACGTCCTTGAGGCCGCTGGTGGCCTTCTCGACGACCTTGCTGGTCAGGTCCAGCTCCTGCGTGTACTTGTACATGGAGGCCTGGAGCGAGAGCAGCTCGCCGTTGGAGAAGTTCTTGCCGCTCATGCCCGAGTTGATCAGCTTCTCGAGGTTGAGCTGGCCCTTCTCCAGAGAGGAGACCATGTTGGACACCATGCCGCCGGCCTTGCTCGTCTCCGCCTTGGCGTCCACGGGCTGGGCGGCGCGCGCCGAGAGCTGCTCGCTGCTGGCGCCGTTCACCTTGTTGAGGCCCGCCTTCTCCGTCTTGTTGACGGTCTCCACCTGGCGCACCTGGTCGGCCTTCTGCGTGGCCTGCGCCTTCTGGGTGGCCTGAGCGGCCTGCGCGGAGTGAGCCTGGTCGACGCCGCCAGCGCCCTGGGCCTTGTTAGCGAGAGCCGCGTCGAACTTCGACGCCCCCTGCTTGTTCACCTGCTGCGCGCCCTGATCCTGCAGCTTCTGCTGCGCGATCTGTGCGGCCGAGACGCCTGCCATCGGACCCGCCATGTGACTGCCTCCTTGCATCGTCGGAGGAGACCGGAGTCTCCTCGTCGTCTAAAAGTTCCTTGAGCCGCTCGATGGCCCGCGCATGCAGCCGCGACGCCCAGCTCTTCGACTGCCCGATCTCCGACCCCGCCTCTTCCAACGTCTTGCCGTGGAAGTAGTAGCCCTGCAGCAGCTGCCGCTCCTTCTCCGGGAGCTTCTCGATCGCCGCCCTCACCCGCCGCTTCAGCTGCTCCATCTCCAGCCGCTGATCCGCCGGCAGAGACTCGTCCACGTACCCCGCGTTGTCCGCACCCTCCAAGCTGGTGGCGAACACCATCGCCAGCCCCGTGACGGCGCTGGAGATGTCACTGACATCATCGTCGAATGACCCTCCGCGGTTGCCTCCGCCCTGCTCGCGATCCGAAAGATTTCCAAGGTAGGCGGCCCCGCGCTCTCCCGCAAAAGCGGTACGGGCATCCGCACCCCGCAACACCCCCATTTTCCTCAACCCGTCGAATATCGCACCTTTAATGCGATAGTGCGCGAAGGTGAGGAAATTGGCACCAACCTTGGGATCAAAGCGATCCGCGGCCTCGAGCAGGCCGATCTGGCCATAGGCGACCAGCTCCTCGATCTCGAGTTGGGCATTGAACTGCTTGCGCACGGTCGCCGCGAGCGACCGCACGTAGGGCCCGTACTTCTCGAGGATGGACTTCTTGTCGTCGCCGAAACCCAAACGCCACTCACTCAGCCTTGGACCAAAGCCGCTCGAGAACCTGGTTGAGACGCGGATCCTCCTGAAGCGCATCCGCGATCTTGCCCGAGAGCGTGGAGGACTTCATGTGGAGCTTCTCCTTGAGGACCTCGGCGACCAGGTGCCGAGTGGCCTCCTCCTTGTTCTTGAAGCCTCCGTTCTTGAGCTGCTTGGCGATAGCCATCGCCTGGGCCGCGATGGGATCCGCCGCCTTGGCGCTCTCCACATTGGAAGAGCCCACCAGCCCGGAGGGACCCACCAGGGACTCGGCCTTGTCGACCTTGCCCCCAAAGCTGGATCCACCCACGGGGGCCTTGCCGGACGCGCCCTTGGCGCCTCCTGCCCGGCCCTTGCCACCCCCTCGTCCGACTCCACCGACAGCCATCGCCAGTCCTCCTGAACTTCAGCGCATTGTACGCGCTACTTCTTGGGCGGGGGGAGAGCCCCCGCATCCTTGGCTTCCACGAGAGCGCGCGCGAGCCGGGCCCCATCACCTTCGGGCTCGAGATCCATCGCCGCCTTCAGTTCCTTCATCGCTTCCGGGACCTTGCCCATGAAGAGTAGCGCTTCTCCGGCGTGCGCGCGCGGCAGTGCGGACTGCGGCGCCAACCGCTGGGCTGCCCGGTAGGCCTGCAGGGCCTTGTCGTGACGACCCTGGGCGAACTCGAGCGCGCCGAGCGCCAGCTGCGGAACCTCGCTCTTGGGCATCAACGAGGCGGCGCCCGAAAAGACGTCCTTCGCCTTGTCGAAACGGCCCATGTCCAGCCAGATGTAGCCCGCCTCGAGCAGGATCATTGCCTGCTGTTTGGCGACAGGGACCAGGCTGCCAGCAATCTCCGAAGCAGACTCCGCCATGAACCGCGCTCTCCTTTGCAAGGCCCCGGAAGGAAGAAGGGCGGCTTGAACGCCGCCCTCCGTCCTGCACCGGGTCCGTCCGCCGACAGCTTAGCGGATCAGCGGATGTTGCCGATGGCGTTCTTCGCCGTGTCGTGCCGGGTCTTCAGCACGTTGGAGATGGTCTGGTACTTCTGGGACTCGTTCTGCAGCGCGGACTGGAGCTTCAGCAGCTCCTTCTGCTGCGAGAACATGCTGGCCATGTCCGAGTTGAACTCGGTGCCCGAGGCGCCCGTGCTACCGCCCAGGTAGTTCGGGTTGCCCGAGGTGCCCGTGCCCGGGATGCCGACGCCGCCCGTGCCGCCCACGGTGGTGTTCACCGAGGGAACGCCCACGGTGCTCACCGCGCCGCCGCCCACAGAGCCGCCCGTGCCCGGCAGCGAGCCGGTGTACGGGGTGGTGGCCGAGCCCGGCACGCCCTGGGACGACAGGGTGCTCATCGAGGAAACCGCCGCCGAGACGATGCCGCTGCCCGGGATCATGCCAGCCGCCACGCCCACGCCGCTGGACACCGCGCCCGCCACGTTGTTCACGCCGGCCTGCACGCGAGCGCCAAAGCTCGTGTCAGGGGTCTGCCGACCCACGGACAGATTGGCAGACATCCGGGGAGTAGGACCCATCAAACCGTCGACCTTCATTTTTTGCCTCCAGCGTACGAGCGTTCGAACACTCAGAAAGGGGTAGAGCCCGGCCAGCCCGGCGCTCTCATTGTAATTATCGTCGATCAGCGGCCTGGGTTGCCTTACTCCCCCCGAATAACCCGCTTTTCGGAGGTATCCTCAGCAATTCCAGGCACTTGCGAGTTAGCGGCGCCCCTTGGGGCCCTGGGACTCCGCGATCAGGCGCTCACGGGTTTCCAGGAGGAGGCCGAGCAGCTCCTCGGTACTGGTGAGGGCGGCCTGGACCTTCTTGCCCTGATCCACCTTGGGGCCCTTGAGCGCGGCGAGGCCCTCCTTGATGGGGTTGAAGAGCGCCTGGACCTCCTCGGCGGTAGCGCCCTCGATGAAGGACTCGACGGCCGGATAGGTGGGCGTGGGGAGCGGCTCGGGAACCGGGGCTTGCTGCTGCTTGGGGGGAGGCATCTTGGGAAGGGTCTCCTGTCAGGGCGCCGCTCAGGCGGCCGGCGCGAAGCGGACCCCGGGACGCTAGGAGAAAACTCCCCCCATGTTCAAGACGGCCGTCACGCCCGCGCGGCAACGTGGCTACCAGGCGACGCTCGAACAGCGAGCATGCGCGCGGCCTTGCCTGGGGTGACCTGCCCCTGTCTCCAAGCGCACCTAGGTTTTTCCTAGCGGGGGAAGCGCACTGCACCCCACCGCACTCACAGAAATCCACTGGGGGAGACTTCCATGACGACCAAGAAACTGATGGGGCTGTTCGCGTCCGTGGCGCTGATGAGCTCTGGCATGGCGCTCGCGAACGAGGGGAAGAAGCACGACTCGCAGCATCAGCAGACACAGAACCAAGGATCCACGAACCAGGGCTCGAGCATTGGCGGCTCCGGCACCGTGGGCACCGATCAGGGCAGCAGCCAGAGCGGCCAGATGGGTCAGGGCTCGATGCACACCCAGCTGAGTGGCAACCAGCTGACGGGCCGGGTGGTGAAGAACGACAAGAAGACCGTGTGGATTGAGCACGCGGGCGCCATCGTCCCTCTGAAGATCGACAAGAACACGCAGTTCGCCGATCCGAGCCTCAAGCGGGCGCAGGACATCAAGGAGGGCGACGAGATCCGCGCGTCCTTCGAGATCCGCAAGACGGACAACGTGGCCACGAGCATCGAGAAGTCCACGAACTCCGGAATGGGCGGCAGCGGCACAGAGGTGATGTCGCCCGACTCGTCCATCAACCAGTCGCCTGGCACCCTGCCCCCGAATGACGGCACGGGCGGCAGCGGCCGCGACAGCGACGTGCTCTCGCCGGACATCCACAATGGCGCCGGCTCGGACATCCACAACGGCACCGGCGGTAGCGGCAGCAATCTGGGCACGGGCTCGGACGTGAACCCGGACTCCAATCAGGGCAAGACCGGCGACTACTAGCAGCACCTCTGCCAGGTGGCTCCCTCGAGAGGGAGCCGCCCTCCGCCCGACAGGGCTCGAGGCCCGCGATCCATGCAATGCATGGGATCGTGGGCCTCGATTTTTACCAGCCCGTCACAATGGCGCGCAGGGCACTCCTGCCCTTATTGACGGCGTCCTCCGTAAGCAGCTAGATGCCGCGCACTCGAACGGTACAGGCGTACAGGCATTGCACCGTTCCACGGGGGTGTCGGGGAGTCATGCAAGCGGGTGGTCCCAACCACCAGGAGTCCTGCCTCGGCGATGCGTCCGCGAGCTGCGCGGACGTGGCTACGAGCGGGTACTTCCGTCCGCGACGCGCTGCCAGCCCCTCCGTGAGCGCTGAAAGGGCCCCCTTCACATGACCACCGCAGATCCCACGATTGTCTCAATCAATGAAGTGACCAAGGACTACCGCCTGGGCAAGGTCGTGGTGCCCGCGCTGCGTGGCGTCTCCCTGCAGGTGTACCCGGGAGAGTTCATCTCCATCGCGGGACCGTCCGGCAGCGGCAAGACGACGCTGTTGAACCTGATTGGCTGCGTGGACACGGCGACCTCCGGCGTGGTGAAGGTGGCCGGAGAGGACACCAAGCAGCTTTCGGAAAGCCAGCTGACGAACCTGCGACTGCACACCATCGGGTTCATCTTCCAGAGCTTCAACCTGGTGTCGGTGCTCAGCGTCTTCCAGAACGTGGAGTTCCCGCTGCTGCTGCAGAAGAAGCTCAACGCGAGTGAGCGGCGCACCCGGGTGATGGCGCTGCTGGAGCGGGTGGGACTGGCGGGCCATGCGAAGCACCGGCCCAACGAGCTGTCCGGAGGCCAGCGCCAGCGTGTGGCGGTGGCTCGGGCACTGGTGACGCAGCCGCAGATCGTCCTGGCGGACGAGCCGACGGCGAACCTGGACTCGGTGACGGGCCAGCAGATCATCGACCTGATGAAGGAGATGAACCGCGAGCGCGGCACCACCTTCATCTTCTCCACACACGACGCGAAGGTGATGACGCACGCCAACGCGGTGGTGCGGCTGGCGGACGGAAAGGTCCTCGACCGCGTCACTCCCGCCGAGGCGGGCCTGTCCATGGCGTCCGGAGTGGAGGCGCACTAATGCTGGGCACACTCAAGCTGCTCCTGCAGGTGGCCTTCCGCAACCTGCTCAAGAGCAAGGTCAACATCATCATCGGCGGCATCATCTTCTTCCCGTCCTGCCTCGTCGTGACGGGAGGATCGCTCCTGGACAGCATGAACTCCTCCATGAGCCGGTCGATCATCGGCTCGCTGTCCGGGCACCTCCAGGTGTACTCGGACAAGTCCAAGGAAGAGCTGGCGCTGTTCGGCAACATGGGCGGAGAGGCGGACATCGCCGCCATCGACAGCTTCACACCCATCAAGACGGCGCTGGAGAAGCACCCCAACGTGAAAACGGTGGTGCCCATGGGAACCAACGGGGCGCTCATCACCTCCGGCAACACGGTGGACCTCACGCTGGCCCGCATCCGCGATCTGTACCGGAAGAACGCCGCCGAGGGTGAGACGCCCGAGCGGCGGGCGCAAATCGAGAGCCTCAAAGCGCACGTACGCCATCTGGCCGAGCTGCTCGAAGCCGAGAAGGAGACGCGCAAGGTGCTGATGCGCGACGAGGCCCGGGATCCCTCCGAGATCGCGGCGCTGGAGAAGGCCCGCTCGGACGCGTTCTGGGCGGACTTCGACAAGGACCCGCTCGGCTCGCTGGAGTTCCTGGAGAACCAGCTGGCGCCCCAGGTGGCGGACGGAGATCTGCTCTACATCCGCTACGTGGGCACGGACCTGGACGCGTTCCAGAAGAGCTTCGATCGCATGCAGATCGTCGACGGGCAGAAGGTGCCCGAAGGCAAGCGCGGCATGCTGCTGTCCAAATTCTTCTACGAGGAGAACCTCAAGCTGAAGACCGCGCGCCGGATGGACCTCATCAAGGAGGCGCGAGACACCAACAAGAAGACCATCGCGCTCGATCCCCTGCTCCAGCGCTATGTGAAGGAGAACTCCTCGCAGACGCGCGAGATCGTCTACCAGCTCGATCCGCTCAAGACGCAGCAGGCCGTGGCGAAGCTCCAGGAGGCACTCGGCTCCCAGGAGAAGGATCTGTCGAAGCTGTTGAGCAGCTTCCTGGCAGTGACCGACGAGAACTTCGACACCCGCTACAAGCAGTTCTACGAGCAGTTGGTGCCGCTGCTGGACCTCTACCGCATCAAGATGGGGGACACGCTGACCATCACCGCCTTCAGCCGCACGGGCTACGTGCAGAGCGTGAACGTCCCCATCTACGGCACCTACCAGTTCAGCGGGCTGGAGAAGTCCCCGGTGGCGGGCGCCGCGAACCTCATGGACATGGTGTCCTTCCGCGAGCTCTATGGCTACCTCACCGAGGAGAAGAAGGAGGAGATCGCCCAGCTCAAGAGCAAGAGCGGCGCGGCCGAGGTGAAGCGCGAGGACGCCGAGGCGGCCCTGTTCGGCGGGGATTCCCCCTCCAACCTGGTAGCCGAGGCCACTCCCGGCCTCATCAACGAGAACGAGCAGATCACCACCACGGGCGCCGCCCTGCGCAACGAGGACCTGCTCCAGCGCGTCTACTCGCAAAAGGAGATCGAGGGCGGCATGGTGCTCAGCGCCGCCATCATCCTGAAGGATCCGTCGAAGCTGGATGCCACGCTGGCGGAGTTGCAGCAGTCCCAGGAGCTCAAGGACCTGAAGTTGCGCGTGGTGAGCTGGCAGCAGGCCGCGGGCCTCATCGGCCAGTTCGTGATGATGATGCGCATGGTGCTGTGGGGCATCATCACCATCCTGTTCGTGGTGGTGCTGGCCATCATCAACAACGCCGTGATGATGGCGACCATCCAGCGCGTGAAGGAGGTGGGCACCATGCGAGCCATCGGTGCGCAGCGCTCCTTCATCCTGTCCATGGTGCTGCTGGAGACGGTGGTGCTGGGCCTGGTGTTCGGTGGCCTGGGCGCCGGGGTCG
The DNA here is from genome assembly GCF_020103695.1 of Hyalangium versicolor. Classification (GTDB taxonomy): domain Bacteria; phylum Myxococcota; class Myxococcia; order Myxococcales; family Myxococcaceae; genus Hyalangium; species Hyalangium versicolor. Next base: position 2,857 of record NZ_JAHXBF010000026.1, on the reverse strand, counting down.
GCAGCGCGATCATCGCCTGGCTGCACAACGTGGGCATCCCCGCGGGCTCCGAGGAGATGTACTTCTTCTTCAGCGGCCCGAAGCTCCTGCCCACCCTCGAAGCCTCCAACATCATCACCGCGTTCGTGCTCGTGGTGGGAGTGTCCGTGTTCTCCACCTTCTACCCCGCCTTCCTGGCCACGCGCGTGTCGCCCGTCACCGCGATGCAGACCGACGAGTGAAGCCATGTCCCAGATCCTTCTGATTGCCTTCCGCAACCTGCTGGCTCACACCCGCCGGACCGCGCTGCTGGGCGCCGCCATCGCCGGCGTCACGGGAGTGCTCGTCATCCTGATGGGCGTCAGCAACGGCATGCAGGCCACCATGCTGGAGTCCGCCACCACCCTCATGAGCGGGCACATCAACGTGGGTGGCTTCTACAAAGTCACGGCCGGCCAGTCCGCTCCGGTGGTCACCCAGTACCCGAAGCTCATCCAGGAGATCCGCCAGGATGTGCCCGAGCTGGACTACATCTCCCAGCGCGGACGCGGCTGGGCCAAGCTCGTCTCGGACACCGGCTCGGTGCAGGTGGGCGTGGCCGGCATGGATGTCGAGAGCGAGCCCGGCTTCCGCAAGGTCGTCCAGCTCCGCGAGGGCAAGCTCGATGACCTCAATCAGCCCGGCACCATCCTCATCTTCGAGGAGCAGGCCAAGAAGCTCGATGTGAAGGTCGGTGACACGCTGACCCTGTCGGCCCCCACCATGCGCGGCACCAACAATACCCTGGACGTCCGCGTGGTGGCCATCGCCGCCAACATCGGGATGATGAGTTCCTGGAACACCTTCGTTCCCAGCAAGAGCCTGAGAGATCTCTACCAGCTCAAGGACGACGCCACCGGCGCCATCTTCCTGTACCTCAAGGACATGAAGGCCATCCCCGCCGTGCAGCAGCGCCTGCGCGAGAAGCTGGCGGCGGGTGGCTATACCCTCATGGACAACGACCCGCGCGCCTTCTGGATGAAGTTCGATGTCGTCAATCGCGAGGGCTGGACGGGACAGAAGCTCGACATCACCAACTGGGAGGACGAGATCTCCTTCGTGAAGTGGGTGGTAAGCGCGCTCAATGCCATCACCGGTGGGCTCACCTTCCTGCTCCTGGTGGTCATCGCCGTGGGCATCATGAACACCCTGTGGATCGCCATCCGTGAGCGCACCCGCGAGATTGGCACCCTGCGCGCCATTGGCATGCAGAAGGGCCGCGTGCTGGTGATGTTCCTCACCGAGGCCTTCATGCTCAGCTTCACCGCCACGGTCACGGGCGCCGCGGCGGCCACGGCGCTCTGCATGTTCATCAACTGGCGGCAGGTCGTGGCTCCGCAGGTGGTCCAGGTCATGCTCCTGACGGAGCACTGGTTCCTCAAGGTGGAGCCCGGCTCCGTCGTGTTCGCCGTCACGCTCATCACCGTGGCCTCCATGCTGGTCAGCCTCATTCCCTCCTTCCTCGCCGCGCGGATGAAGCCCGTGACGGCCATGCACCACATCGGGTGATTTCTCCATGACACCTCGAAACCTGCTGTCCGCCGCCTTCGCCGCGGTGCTGCTCGCCTCTCCGGTGGCCTTCGCCCTGGATGGCGCCGAGATGAAGAAGCTCCTGGGAGTCATCGACGACCGCCAGCGCAACGGCGGTGACTACAAGTCGCTCGTCTACCTGGAGCAGAAGGAGAAGGACAAAGCCGACACCGTCCGCGAGGCGCTCGTCTACCGGCGCGACGCGGACGACAAGCTGATGATCCTGTTCACCAAGCCCAAGGGTGAGGCCGGCAAGGGCTACCTGCGCCTGGACAAGAACCTGTGGAGCTACGACCCCAACGTGGGCAAGTGGGAGCGGCGCACCGAGCGCGAGCGCATCGCCGGCACCGACAGCCGCCGCGCCGACTTCGACGAGTCCCGTCTGGCCGAGGAGTATGAACCCACCTATGAGGGCGAGGAGGCCCTGGGCAAGTTCCAGGTGCACAAGCTCAACCTCAAGGCCAAGGCCGACATCGACGTGGCCTACCCCATCATCAAGCTGTGGGTGGACAAGGAGACCACCAACGTCCTCAAGCGCCAGGAGTTCGCTCTCTCCGGCCGCCTGATGCGCACGCTCTATTACCCAAAGTGGCAGAAGCTCTTCAGCGAGTCCAAGGGCTCCGACGTGTGGTACCCGCAGGAGATACGCATCTATGACGAGGTGGAGAAGGCCAACTCCACCGTCATCCTCATCAAGAGCGTGGACCTGCGTTCGCTGGAGGCCAACATCTTCACCAAGGCGTGGCTCGAGAGTAAGAGCCGATGAGCCCCCGCACGCTCGCGCACGCCGCAGCCCTGGCCGCTACGCTGTCCGCCCTGCCCGCCGCCGCTCAGTCGCGCCCCGATGAGGACGCGATGTTCGGCGGCGAGCAGAAGGCGACTCCCGCCGCCGAGGCCGAGAAGGCCCAGGCCCAGCCCGACAGCACTCAGCCCTCCTCCCGCCCCAACGAAGACGCCCTCTTCGGCGGGGACGAGAAGCAGGCTCCGCCATCGGTCAACCCGAGCGCCCCACCCGCTCAGCCTCCCGCCGTGGACCAGGCGGGCCGCGAGGAGACTCGCGACGAGCAGGCGCTCAGCGGCCCCACCCAGCCCGAGGCCTTCGGCTCCGAAGAGCACGTCGATGACCCGCTGAAGATTGGCGGCCAGTTCTACCTGCGCGCCATCGCTCAAGCCTCCGATGGCGTCTCCTTCGGCAGCACCGCCTTCTCGGCTCCCACCCTCGTGGACGGCTACTTCGACGCTCGCCCCACCGACAGACTGCGCGGCATGGTCGTCGGCAGGCTCAGCTTCGATCCCACCCTCCCCTCGC
>NZ_JAHXBF010000025.1 GCF_020103695.1 Hyalangium versicolor | reverse complement strand
CCAGCCGGATTGCCTCCGCCCTGAACTCGGGCGTGAAGCTCCGTCTCTTCCTTCGTTCCATGGGACACATCCTCTCGTGTTTCGACTCATCAGGGGTGTCCACAAAATCGGGGCAGGCTCAATGAGCCTACGGGTTCCATCCGGTCTGGCTTCGACCTGGGGCATATGACCCTTGTGGGTGAGAAGGGGATCGGTACCTCGCGCGGCAGGCAACCGGATCAAGCGATGATGCTGGTCATCGCCATCGCTGACCTGCTCTTCGGCCTGGAGCGGTTCCTGAGGCAAGGAAAGTCCGAATTCCTTCTGATTGGTGCTGATTCATCCTTCTCTGTTCTCTTTCAGCGGACGAAGAAAGGGCTCATTGCCATCCGATGCGGCACGACGTTGGTGGACGAGGTGGATGCTGCCCCTCTGTGCAGAGCCGCCCTGTCGTTCGCCGAGTCGTTTCTGAGTGACCCTGGAAACCAGTTCCCTGACGGTGATGCCGCCCGAGGAGATCTGCTCATGGCCATCGAGAAGTTTGCTCGCTTTCGTCCATGATGCGCGCGCGGGCGATCGCGCGCAGTTGTTCGCTGTCGCCGATCACGGTGAACGGATACTTGGGCCGGGTGAAGGCAGCGAAGCTGAGCTGGCCACTGCCACCTGGGGCAGTGACTTCGTCCCTTCTCACACCAACCGCACTGTCTGCGCCCTGAACTCGGGCGTGAAACTCCGCCTCTTCCTGTGTTCCATGGACACATCCTCTCGCGTTTAGACTCATCAGGGGTGTCCACAAAATCGGGGCAGGCTCATCAGGTCTCTGCCGCGTCCTGCCTGGGAAGGCGGCTGGGCTGAGCAGGCGTGTGTCTGCCGGAGATGAATGGCTTCTGCGCCAGCCCGGAGCGCGGCTCATGGGCTCACCGTCAGGAAGCTCGTTTCCGTCGTCCTACGCCTGAAGTGGTACAGGCAAGCATCAAGCACTGATCTATCTCTCTGTGGGCTCAGCTCGTGTCCCGAGAGAGACAGTTCATGCTCCATGCGCCGTTCCCACTCCAGGAGATTCCCTCCATCGCCCGGTGGAAGGGACAAGGCCTGAGCCTCCTGCTCCTCCTCGGAGTGGGGTGCAAGCCCTCCGACGGCGAGAACAACTCCTACTCGTCTTCACCTTTTACCCCTCCGCCGCTCAACCCCCAGGAGTTCCAATGAAGGCCGTCTCGAAGAAGCAACTGCGCAAGGCTCGTGGTCAAGGCATGACCGAGTACATCATCATCGTCGCCCTGATCGCGATCGCCTCCATCGGCGTGATCACGGTGTTCGGTGACAACATCCGCAAGCTGTTCGGCGCCTCGGCTTCCGCGCTCGCTGGTAACTCGCAGGTGACCAACGACGGCGTTGAGGCCGACAAGAAGCTGCAACAGAAGACGATGAAGACCTTCGGCGAGAACAACGCCTACTAGTCTTCGCGCTTCACCCTCAGGTCAACAGCTCGCCCACCTGACCTGCCAACTCGAGGTCGAACGGGTCGAACTCCAGCGAGCCCATGAGGACCGCCATCTTGGCGTCCTTTCTGCCAGTGGCGATCTGCAGGAAGTCGTCGTCCTTGCAGCGGACCGTCACGCGTGGAGTACCGCTCAGTCCCCGCTTGACCCACTGGCTCTGCGCGCCGAGGTCCACCGTCCACTGGCCACCCTCGCTGCCATGGATATCAAGGTGGACCACCGCGCCGATGCCACGGGCCAGCTCGCGCTTCGCCTCGATGCGCCTCGGCAGCTCCCGCTCGATCAGTGTGCGTACCGTGAGGGAAGCGTCCGCATCCAGGTCTTCCTGCGGCTCCTCTGCCTCGGCGGACGACGCGCGGCCTCGCTGCTTCGCGGGGGCCTTCTTCGCGGGGGCCTTCTTCGCGGGGGCCTTCTTCGCAGCAGACTTCTTCGTGGCCGCCTTCTTTGCCGTGACGGGCTTCCCCAGCGGTTTCTTCTCCACCGTCTTCTTCGCGGCCGCCTTCTTCCGAGCCTTCGGAGGCGCCGCCTCCTGCTCCTCCTCCTCCGGTGCCGGCTGATCGGCATCCTCTTCCGCGACCTCCTTGATCTTCCCCTCGTTCTTCTTGCGGAAGTCGTTGAACGCGTCCTTGGAGAAGAGCGAGCTGCCCTCGTCCTTGGCCTTTCGGAAGACCTCCTTCATCTTCTCCTGGGAGAGACCGGGGTTCTTGAAATACTCAACCGCTACGCGGCCGATGGCCCAGTTGGCGGCGAAGGCCGGCACGACTGTAATCAGCCCGCCGAACATGGGCAGCAGGACCTTGATGCCCTGCCGCGCCAGGAAGCCCACCCCCGCGGTGGTGCCCAACTCGAGGATGAGATCCCGGGCCGATGCCTTGTCCACCTTCCGTCCGTAGATGTGCCCCACCGTCATCACCATGCCGGTCTGGATGGGCAGCATCAGCACCACATCCGAGAACGGAATCGGTGAGATGGACACGACGGCGGCTGCGTAAGAGCACATGTTGATGACGTCTCGCGCAGTCTTGTCCCGTTCCGGCATGGAGACCTTGCTGAAGTTCCGCGTCCGAACGTCATCCAGTGTGTCGAGCCAAGACATGATCCCCTCCCGCTGAACAGCATTGCTCAATTCATACCGCATCAGCCCTTGCGGTGGCGGACAGGCTCCGGGGCCGCTGACGGCAACTGATTCAGCAGCTCCACACGCGCCCCGTAAGGCACCAGCGTGAGCAGCGCCCCGCTCTCCAGCAGACGCTGCGTCTCCAGCAGCTCGAAGGTGCCCTGGAGCACTTCGGGATCCTCTCCAATCTTCTGGAGCGCCGCGCCGACGATCTGGGGCCGCAGCGCCGCGGCACGAGCGAACTCCACCGCGCTCTGCCGCTCGGCGGTGCTGGTGATGATGCTGACCTGGTTGGCGCCGTCCTGGCGGATGGCACTGGTCACCTGGCGCAGCCGGTTGACGACCTTCTCCTCGATCTGGTGGATCATCTGCGCGTCGCGGAAGTGCACCTTGCGCACGTACACGCTGCCCAGCTTGTAGCCCCACTCGTGGCTCTTGTGGCTCACCTCGGCGCGGACCGCGCGGCTCATCTCGTGACGCGTCTCCAGCATGGCCGAAAGCTTCATGTTGGACAGGCAGCGCACCACGGCATTGCTCACGTTGGCGGCCAGGCTGCCTCGGGGATCCGCGTTCTCGAAGAGGAAGCGCTTGGGATCCGAGACATACATCTCGTACCAGACGCCAATCCCCATGGGCGCGCCCTCCTCGGAGTTCACCGCCTGGCTGCGCAGGTACTGCTGGTCCAGCCGCAGATCCACCACGTGGCAGCGGCCCAGGAGGTTGACGAAGAGCGCCTTCAGCCCGAGCTTGGGCCACAGCAGGTGGAAGCCGGGCTCGTCGAGTGTGAGGACCACCGAGCCAAAGAGCACGTACACGTGGCATGAGCGCTCCTGCACCACGGTGTACACGCCGAACATCCGCAGCAGCCCGAAAAGAACGGGCAGCGCCAGGGCCGTGCCCAGGAAACCGAAGACCGCGCCAGCCAGGGTGCTAATCATGCTTCACCGCCATGAAGACAGACTGCGCCTTCTGATACAGCCCCAGGCGGATGTTGCGCAGGTAGGCCTGGAGCGCGCCGGGGCCGCTGCGCTTGAGCAGCGACAGTTGGGTGGACAGGGCCAGGAGCGGTTCCACCTCGGCCTGCGCCCGGAGCGTTTCAATCTCCACGGCGCGCCGGCTCTGGACGATCTTCTGGTCCGCGGCCGCCTGGGCCAGGCTGATGTCACTGGAGACATGGTTGTGCGCGGTGTTGATGGCCGCCAGCGCGCTCTCCACGTCCTGGGGAGGATCGATGCCAGTGATGAGCGAGGCCTCCAGGACCACCCCGTAGCGGGCTTCGCTGCCCTTGCACTCGTGATCCATGTGCTCGTTGAGATCCCTGAGGTTCTTGCGCAGATCGTTGATGGAGATGCCGGCCACGATGCTCGCCTCGACGCGGGAGAGGGAGGGATCCTGCACGCTGGCGGGCGCCTCGAAGTTGGAGATGCGCTGGCGCAGGATGGAGACGAAGAAGCCCATGACGTGCGAGATGGGACGCTTCACTCCGAAGAGGAAGGCGTAGAGGTTGTTCTCGGAGACGCGGTAGCGCAGCTGACCGGTGAGCCCGGTGTTGAGCTGGTCCTTGGTGACGGCCTCGATGACGGTGCCGTCCTGGTTGGCGCTCGGCTCGTCCGGATCAAAGGCCATGTTGAGCGTCTGCGTGGCCACCGACACCTTGCGCACCTGTTCCCAGGGCCATTTGAAGTAGGGGCCCCCGGAGGAGTAGACGCGCAGCTGCGGGTAGATATAGCGGTCCTCGTCCGTGCGAGCGAGGCCCTCGGAGACGGGACCGGTGCGGTTGGTGAGATCCGTTCCCAGGCGCTCGGCGCGGCCCAGACGCACCTTCACCGCACGCTCGTTCTGATCCACGGTGAACAAGCCGCCCAGGCCGTAGCGCAGAGCCAGGTAGACGAGCACGCCCAAAGGCACGCCGCCCAGAAATCCTTGGAGGAAGAGCTCAAGAGGGTCCATGGGTGGGCAGTCTAATCCCCACCGCTACCGCACACCCAATGCATGGCTCGGCATCGTGCCAACCCCCGCCCAGCGCCTACCGCTCGCCGGAGTTCGCTGCTCACTGTTTCCAGGTGGGGTGCGCGCACCCTCCTTCTGAGGAGAGAAGACCTCATGCGTCTCTGGTAGGGTGGAGAACCCGGGAGGTCATCCGTGTCTCTGTCACCCGTTGTCGTGGTGCCGTTCACCTTCCTGCTCCTGGCGCAGCCTGTGCTGGCCCAGCCTCGCTCCGAGGCGGACCGCTCGCCGCTCCGCCGACTCGAGCTTCCGGCTCCGTCTGGAGGGGACGAGGTGCGCGCGGCGCCGGGGTGGCCCACGACACTCCTGTTCAATGCAGCGCTGGACCAAGACGCGGTGGAACGCGCCGCACGTGAACTGGGCTTTGCCCGGGTGGCGGTGGCAGAGGACACGCTGACGGTCGTGCCTGGGGCGGAGGTGAAGGCGGGGACTCGGCTGCGGCTGCCGGTCCGGTTCGCGCAGGGGCAGCCGGAAGAGGTGGCGGTGGTGTTCGTGGTGGACCCGCAGAACGCCGAGGCCTCGGTGGAGGTGGTGCGTCGCCCGAGGACTGTCGCCGCGCTGGAGGAAGCCCTGAGCGCGGAGCGCGCACGCTGCAAGGCCCTGGAGGCGGCGCTTGCGGCCAAGGACGTGGAACTGGCGGTGGCACACGCGCAGGCGGGCAGTCTGGTGGCGCTGGTGGTGGCGGGCACGCTCGGGCGGGAGGGAATCCGTTCCGTGGAACAGGAAGTGAAGGCGCCGGGCTGGGCCATGCCAAAGGGCATCAACGTGGAGAAGGCGCAGCTCTACATGGCCACAGGGCGTATGGCTCTGGACGTGGAGCTCACTCTGGAGGGAGGTGCTCCAGCCTGGGCGCCACAGAGCGCCACGCTTGTCATGAGCACGGGCCCCGTCATTCCCGCACGCGTGAAGCGGTTGTTGGGTGCGGCGGTGCTGGCACCCGGCGAGAAGGCTCGCCTCGTGGTGGAGTTCGCAGTGCCTACGGGGGATCCCTCCCTGACGTACACGTTGGAAGTGACTGCGCAGGATCCCCAGAGGGAAAAGCTGCGCGGAGACCTGACCCTTGCGGCCCCGGCCGCTCGGAAGCGTTGAGCGAGGGAGGACAGTCATGCAGGAGATGCAGGAGGAGAGGGGGATCTTGCCCCACGCGTTGTCCCCCGCTACGGAAGTGGACCCGGCGCTCCTGGCTCCGGGGACAGAGGTGAACGGCTTCCGGCTGCTGCGCTACGTGGACACCGGAGGCTTTGGGTGCGTGTGGCAGGCCGAGAGCATCCACTGCCCTGGCCAGTGTTTCGCGGTGAAGTTCAACCGTCACCCGCCCGGAGAGGCCTCCACCGGGGATGCACGAGCCCTGCGCGAGGTGCAACTGCTGCTCCAGGCGGCGCACCCCAACGTGCTGGGCGTGGTGGGCTACGGGCGGTGGGGAGACCCCAACACAGGCATCCTCTACACAGTGCTGCGGTGGGTGGAGGGCGGCACGCTGTTGGAGTGGGCGTGCAAGGCCAACCCGCCCTTGCGCGTCCTCGTGCGCCTGTCACAGAAGCTGGCGCACGCGCTCCAGGCTGCGCACGACAATGGAGTGCTGCACCGGGATGTGAAGCCGGGCAACGTGCTGGTGAGTGAGGCCGACGGTGAGCCCTTCCTCGGGGACTTCGGCCTCGGCGAGACAGAGCACAGCCCTCCGATCACCCAAGGCGGTAGCCCCCCGGGCACTCGCTACTACCTCAGCCCGGAGGCACTTGCCCTCCGCCAGCGCTCAGGCGGGCGGCCCTACCACTTCCAGCCCGCGGATGATTGGTACGCTCTGGGGGTGACGCTCTACGAGTTGCTCACGGAGGTGTTGCCCTTCTCCAGCGACAAGGCCGGAACGAGCTACGAGCAGCAGGCCCTTCAGCGGTGCCCTGTGCCTCCGCACCTGCTCAACCCTCGGGTCCCGCTGGCGCTCAGCAAGGTGGTGATGCGGCTGCTGAATAAGGACCCCCATCGGCGCTTCCGGAACGGGCACGCGCTGTGGGCGGCGCTGGACGGGGTGTTGGCGCAAGTGGGGGACTGGGAGGCTCCCGTGTATGAGTCCCGCCCGCCGCATGTGCCAGGGCAGACGCCCACCCTGAAGCCCACGCCGAGCGACGGCTTCGTGGCGGACGATTTGGGCGTGGCCCTGGCTCATGAAGAAAAGCGCGAGCAGGGGCACGAGGAGCAGCGACAGGCCGCCACGCGGGGTCGGCGAGATGCGCTGCTACCAGTACAACCGATGGTGTGGCCACCGACGGTGCGTCGTGGGGGGGGCGCCTTGGTGCTGCTGTTGGCTGCTCTGGGACTCTGGGTTGTCTGGCCTCCGCTTGCCGCTACTCCCCTGACCGGGCCTGCTGGCTCCCCCGCACAGACGCCTTCACCGGCACTTGGCCAGTCTGTGGTACCCCATGAGGTGCCGCCAGTTCCGCCGGTTGCCTTTCCGGCACCCGAGTACGCGGCGGTTCCTCCCCCTGAACCCAGCCTGGCGGCCATCACCGCCACCTCCCAGAAGGAAGACACTCCTGTGAAGACACCGCAGAGTTCACCGCCCAGCCGGCCCTCTTCGACTCCTCTCGGCAGGTCTGCCGCCAAGGCCGCAGGCCTGGCTGTCTCCTGCGCGCTGGCAGCCGGCTGCCCCAGCATCCCTGTGCGTCCGGTGCCCAAGGAGTGCCCACCCGCGGCCATCAACAACATGAGGGCCCTGGGCATTGATCGAGGCGCGCGGGGGATGGGGATAGGCGACGCATGGCTTGATGCCGACAGACGACGCGTCGGGGAAGGCTCCTTCCGCGTAGGCCCCATCGTCAGCTTTGTCAGGGACAACGACCCGGGCAGCCTCCCGGAAGGGAGCCTCCTGTTTGGCGAGGTCCTCCCCGGTGGCGGCAAGCATTTCTTCATTCGCTGGTACCAGGCCCAGTTGCCCGGATCCAATGAGCGCGTCCCTGTCTGCGCTGTCGCGCGTGGAATCGGAGTCCCATTTTTTGGCCTGGAGAAGGGGCCAGGCTCCACGGACGACACCTTCACCCACGGCAACTATGGCCAGGTCAGGTACGTCACCAAGTTCGCGGAGTAGCTGCCCAGGTCACCTCGGGCTCCGGCATGTGCTGTGAGGACGGCGCAACGGCACGCTCCCCGGGATTTTCTACGGGCTCGCTCCTGCTGGTTCTTTCATGTTACTCTCCAGGTAAGGAGGCGTCACCAGACCTGAAGGGTCGCCTCCCGAGGCAGTCTTCACCTCCACGACTCTTCCCACCGTGTTCACCTGAGGAGTGCATACATGCCCAGCCAGTCCCGCCCACCATCCGCTGCACAGGCGAGCCAGTGTTTCACCGTGGGGTCCCAGCGCTACCGCGCTGTGCGCGTGCTGGGCACCCTGGGAGTAGGGGAGAGGATCCTCGCTCGCACCGAGGGGCTTGGGGCCGAGGGGGAGTTGGTCGTGCTCAAGCGCCTCCACGCCACGCAGCGCCCGGAAGACCGGAGGCGCTTCCTGGAAGAGGCACGGCTGCTGCGGATGCTGGATCATCCCGGTATCGCGCGGCTGCTCGCCGTGGCGCCTCGGGCCCAACAGCCTCTGATCGTGATGGAGTATGTGGAAGGCCTGTCGCTGGAGCGGGTGTTGGGCCGTGCCGCCAAGCGGCGCAGGCCCATGTCCGCGCCGTTCTCCGCCTACGTCGCCGCTCAGGTGGCGGACGCTCTGCACGCCGCTCACACCGTCACGGATGAAGCGGGGCGTCCCCTCGAACTCGTCCACCGGGATGTCAGCCCGCGCAACATCCAGCTGGGCACGCACGGGGAGGTGAAGCTCACGGACTTGGGTGCGGCCTTCTCCCAGCGTCTGGGCCGCCCCGTCACCCCGGGCAGGCTGGTGAAGGGAGATCTGTCGTACGCGGCCCCCGAAGTCCTCCGGCATGAGACGCCCGATGCCCGCGCGGATCTCTTCTCCCTCGGGCTGGTGCTGGTGGAGTTGCTGACCAACCAGTACCTGTTGGACTCGCCCCTGGAGCGCACCTCACCTGGCCTGGCGGGCCCTCTGGCAAAGTGGGCGCACAGGTTGAAGCCCGAGGAGCCGAGCTGGGCCTCTCCGGCGGAGCTGGCCGCTCGGGCGGAGCGTCTGTGCCCGGAGGTCGTGGCGCGTGTGGCGGGGCAGGTTCCCGCTGCCTTGCGCGCCATCGTGGAGCGCGCGCTCCACTCCCACCGGGAGGAGCGCTACCTTTCCGCCGCCGCGATGAGGGACGCACTGCGCGCATTCCTCGAGGAGCAGTGCCCCCGCTATGGCGTGAGTGAACTGATGGCGGAGCTGCGTGCGCTGGTCGTCAGGTCGCCTCGCTCCGGTACCGGAGTGGAGTCGAGTCGGGAGCCCGTGCCCGCGGAGTTCCGGCGCAAGCCTGCGCACAGCCACTGAGGGTGGTTCCGGGTGGGCTTGAGGCTAGGGAGAACCCGCGATCGTTCGACACCGGACAGCACTCTGTGTTAGGTGCGCTCGCCGACCTGTTCCGGAGGGGGGAGGCGCATGGATCAGCGCCCAAACGTACTGGCTCGATCATTTCAGCGCCTGTCGTCCCCTGTGTTGGCTCAGGTGCTGGAGCGTCGTGCCACGGGCATGATCATCGGAGTGTCGGCGCTCGCCCACTTGGGCTTGATGCGCTGGGCGCTGCCCACCTGGCAGTGCCCTCTGATGCAAGCGTTGGGGATCCCCTGCCCGGGCTGTGGACTGTCGCGGGCCATGGCCTCGCTGCTGCACGGTGACTGGGCGGCCGCGCTCGCACAGCATGCCTTCGCGCCCCTCGTGCTGGCGTCCCTCGCGTTGATCTTCGGGATGGCGCTCCTCCCCGAGTCCATCCGGCAGCGAGGCGTTGCCGGAGTGGCTCGGTTCGAGCGGCGCACAGGTCTGGTGGCCCTGCTGCTGCTGGCTCTGGTGGCCTACTGGCTTGTTCGGATGCTCGTTTTTCGCAGTGCCTTCATTCACACAACCATCGGGTGAACCCCGATACACCGCAGAGGAGAGAGACACATGGGTATGATTCTTGGGCTGTTGGGTATGGTCGTGGGCCTGGCGAACCTGGTTTGCTTCGTCATGGTCGTGATCAAGTTGTTCCAGGCCAAGGGTCCGCTGCACGGCATCCTGGGGATCATCTGTGGCCTCTACACGTTCATCTGGGGCTGGCAGAACGTCGAGACGAACCAGAACCGGAACATCATGCTCGCGTGGACGGGCTGTATCGTGCTCTCCGTCATCTTCAACGTGATGGGTCGAGCGCTGGCGGGCTAGGGAGTCCGGTCTCGACCCCGCGCTTCAGGCCTGAGCGTCACTCCCCACTAGTGGGGAGTGACAACACGCCCCGGCTCGGGATGGCTCACACGGGAGGGAGCCCTTCCGGCACCTCGACGGACGTGCTCGCCGTGCGAGACGCCTGTGGCGAGCCGTACAGGTGGCTCTCGAGGAACCACAGATCCTGCTCGATCTCTCCCAGGATCCGTGTGAACAGGTCCACGGTGACCGGGTCATCCAGCTTCTCTCCGCGGTGGATGCCCTGTCGGATGGAGGCCGCATACGTGGAGACGCGGTCCACCAGAGCGCGGACGTGCTCCTCTCCGCTGATCGCCTTCAAGTCATACTCGTCCAACTCGCTGTTCCGGGCGGCCAGGCGGATGGTGCCCTCGGCGTAGCCTCCCAGCGCGCCTGCCCGCTCGGCGAACTCGTCGGCGTGCTTGCGCACGTGGTCGGCCACCGTGTCGAACAGCTCGTGCCGGCTGATGAACTGCCTGCCTCGCACGTTCCAGTGCGCCTGCTTCACCTGCCAGTGCAGATCGATGGCGGTCGCCAGGCAGGTGTTCAGCAGCTCGATGAGCTCCTCGCGCGTCTCCTGGGAGAGGCTGATGTGGCTGGGAAACTTCATGGCGTATTCCCTCGATGGACAGAGTGGCGCCGGAGGAGTGCTCCGGTCTGCCCAGAGGGTGGAGACGCCGCAGGGCCCCGCCAACTTGCGAGGTGGCATGGCAGGGAAGGGTACAGCCTCACGAGCCGTGGGCCCGCAGGCGGATGGGACCTGAGCCCCATCCGCCCGGCCCGGCCTGGCTCAGTGAGACGGAGCGGGAGCGACCGGCTCCTCGTCCGCACCCGCGCGACGCGCGTCGCCGCGCAGACGCTGCACCAGCACGTACAGCCCCGGGATGAAGATGAGGTTCACCACCGTGGACACCAGCATGCCGCCGAAGATCGCTGTGCCCAGCGAGTTGCGCGCCGCCGAGCCCGCGCCCGTGGCCAGCATCAACGGCACCACGCCCAGCAGGAACGCGATGGACGTCATCAGGATGGGCCGCAGCCGCACCTCGGCCGCCGAGATGGCGGCCTCCACCGCGCTCTTGCCCTGCTCGCGCAGCTGCTCGGCGAACTCCACGATGAGGATGGCGTTCTTGCTCGCAAGGCCCACCAGCATCACCAGTCCCACCTGGCAGAACACGTCATTCGCCAGCCCGCGAGCCACTTGCAGCCCCAGCGCGCCCATGATGGCCAGTGGCACCGAGAGGATCACCACGAACGGCAAGCTGAAGCTCTCGTACTGCGCCGCCAGCACCAGGAACACGAACACCAGGCCCATCGCGAAGATGATGAGCGTCTGTCCACCGCTCTCCTTCTGCTCCAGGCTGATGCCCGTCCACTCGGTGCTCATGCCGGGAGGCAGCTGCTGGGCCGCCAGCGTCTCCATGGTCTCCAGCGCCTGACCGGAGGACACGCCCGGCGCGCCCTGGCCGTTGATCTCCGCCGAGCGGAACAGGTTGTAGTGACGGATGATCTGCGCCGAGGTGGTGGGCGCCACCTTCACCAAGGACTCCAGCGGGATCATGTCTCCATTGTCGCTGCGCACGTAGAACGCGCCGATGTCCGTGGGGCTGTCCCGGAACTGCTGATCGGCCTGCAGGTACACGCGGTAGGTGCGGCTGGCGTAGTTGAAGTCGTTCACGTACTGGCTGCCCATGTAGAGCTGCAGCGTGCTGAAGACCTGCTCGATGGGCACGCCCAGCGCCTTCGCCTTCTGGCGATCCACCTCGAGATCCAACAGCGGGGTGTCCGCCGTGAAGGAGGTGAAGACGCCGCGCAGCTTGCTCTCCTCGTTGCCCTTGGCCACCAGCTCGCCGACGGCCGCGCCCAGGTTGTCCAGGGTGCCGTTGCCGGAGGTGTCCTCGACGATGAACTGGAAGCCACCCACCTGGCCCACGCCGCGGATGGCCGGAGGCTGGAAGGGCAGCACGCGCGCCTCGCCGATGCGGCCGAAGGGGCCTCGCAGCCGCTCCACCAGGCCCGCCACCGAGTGCTCACGGCCCGGGCGCTCCTCCCAGGGCTTGAGCATGGCGAACGCCGTGGCGATGTTCGGGCCCGCGCCCGAGAACGAGAAGCCGCCGATGACGAACATGCCCGTCACCTCGGGCTGATCCTTCAGCACCTTCTCCACCTGCGTCAGCACCTTCTGCGTCTGGTTCAGCGACATGCCCTCGGGGCCCTGGACCGAGATGATCAGGTAGCCCTGGTCCTCGTCGGGGATGAAGCCCGTGGGCACCGAGCGGAACAGCAGCACCGTGCCGCCCACGCACACCAGGAAGGCCAGCAGCACCAGCACCGGGTGCCGCAGCAGCCCGCCCAGCGCACGGCCGTATGTTCTTCGCGTCCAGTCCAGCGCCTCGTCGATCTTCCGGAAGAAGATCCACTTCGGCCCGTGGCCATGGCGCAGCAGCCGGGCGCTCAGGGCTGGCGTGAGCGTGAGGGCGCAGAAGGTGGACAGCGCCACCGAGGCCGCGATCGTCAAGGCGAACTGCCTGTAGATGGCGCCCGTCGTGCCAGGGAAGAGCGCCACCGGGACGAACACCGCCACCAGCACGATGGAGATGGCCACCACCGCGCCGGACACCTCCTTCATGCCCTCTCGCGCCGCCTGCCTCGCGGACAGCCCGCGTTCCGACATCAAACGTTCGATGTTTTCGATGACGACGATGGCGTCATCCACCACGAGGCCCGTGGCCAGCGTGAGGCCGAACAGGGTGAGGGTGTTGATGGAGAAGTTGAACAGCTTGACGAAGGCGAAGGTGCCCACCAGCGACACCGGCAGCGTGAGCGCGGTGATGAGCACGCTGCGCCACCCGTGCAGGAACAGGAAGATGACGAGGATCACCAGCGCGATGGCTTCCACCAGCGTGTGGATCACCTCGTTGATGGAGGCGCGCACCGCCAGCGTCGTGTCCGTGCCCGGCTTGTACTCCATGCCCGTCGGGAACTGCTTGGACAGGCGCTCCATCTCCCGCGTCACCGCGTCGCGCACGTCCAACGCGTTGGCCGTGGGCAACTGGAAGATGCCCAGGCCCACGCCCTCCTTGCCGTTGAAGCGCATCAACTGGCCATAGTTCTCCGCGCCCAGCTCCGCCCGGCCCACGTCCTTCACCCGGACGATGCGCCCGTCATTGCTGCGCTGGATGACGATGTCATCGAACTCCTCGGGCTCGATGAGCCGGCCGTGAGCGCGCACCGCCAGTTGGTAGGCCTGATCATCCTTCGCGGGAGCCTGGCCCACCTGTCCCGCCGCCACCTGCAGGTTCTGCTCCTGCAACGCGCGCTGCACGTCCTGCGGGGTGAGCTTGCGGCGCGCCAGCTCCGTGGGATCCAGCCACAGGCGCATGGAGAACTTGCGCTCGCCGAAGATGCGCACCTCGCCCACGCCGCGCACGCGCTTGATGGCGTCCTTCAGGTTCACGTCCGCGTAGTTGCTGAGGAACTGCGAGTCGTACGTGCCGTCCGGGCTGTAGAGGCCGAAGCTCATCAGCAGCTGCGAGGAGGCCTTGTTCACCACGATGCCCGTCTGGTTCACCTGAGAGGGCAGGCGCGCCGACGCGCGACTGACGCGGTTCTGCACGTCCACCGCCGCCACCTCGAGATCGCGCGTGGGCTCGAAGGTGATGGTGATCGCGCTGGTGCCGTCGTTGCTGCTCGTGGAGGAGATGTAGCGCATGCCCTCCACGCCGTTGAGCTCCTGCTCGAGCGGAATGGTGACGGCCGTCTCCACCACGTCGGCGCTGGCACCCACGTAGGTGCTGGTCACCGTCACCTGGGGAGGCGCGAGATCCGGGTACTGCGAGATGGGCAGCGTGGGGATGGCCAGCACGCCCACCAGCGTCAGCAGGATGGAGCAGACGGCCGCGAAGATGGGCCTGCGAATGAAGAAATCGACGAACACGGTGGCTACGCCCTCATTCTCTCGGGCCCGGGACTAGCGGGCGCCCCCGGTGGTTCCGCCACCGTCGGTCCCCGGCAATGAATCCGCCATGGGCATGGCGGCCGCCTTCACCTTCACCGGCGCGCCGTCACGCAGCGTCTGCAGCGAGGAGATCGCAACCCGGTCTCCCTCGTGCAGGCCGTTCTCCACGATGTAGTTCTGCTCACCCAGGCTGCCCAGGGTGATGGGGCGGCGCTGCACCACCGTCTGCCCCTCCTTGTCCGTCACCACGAAGGCGAACGGCTTGCCGCTCTGGCGCACCACCGCCAGCGCCGGCAGCTGCAGGGCGCGGCGCGTGGAGTAGACCATGCGGGAGCGCACCAGCTCGTTGGGGCGCAGGCCCACGGTGTTGCGGAAGGCGGCCTTCAGCTCCACCAACTGCGTGCGCGGATCGGCCTGCGGCGCCACAAAGAAGATGGGGCTGCTGATCAGCACCTTGCCCTGCGCATCCAGCAGCTCCAGCGGGGTGTTCGGCTGCAGCGCACGGGCCCTCGTCGAGGGCACCGACACGCTCACCTCGAGCACGTCCGCCTGGGCCACGCTCGTCAGCGGCGTGGTGGCGCCCACGTAGTCGCCTACCCGCACCACCACGTCTCCCACCGTGCCGGCGAAGGGCGCGCGCACCACGTAGTACTGCAGCTGCACCTCGCGCTGGGACACCTGCGCGGAGGCGGCGCGGGTGGCGGCCTCGGACGTCTGCGCCGCCGAGCGGGCACGCTCCAACTCCTGCGCGCTCACCAGGCCTTCCTTGTAGAGCGCCTCGGTGCGCTCCAGCGTCTGCTTCGCCAGCTCCAGTGCGGACTGCGCGGAGCTGCGCTGCGCCTGAGCGCTCTCGAGCGCGGCGGACTCCTGGCGCCCGTCCACCTCCAGCAGCGGCGCTCCGGCCTCCACCTTCTGGCCCGGCGTCACGTGAATGCGGCGCACATAGCCCGCCACCTGCGGCAGCACGTTCACGCTCTGCCGGGAGATGAGCGCGCCCAGGTACTCACCCGTGTCACGCGTCTCGCTCGGCGCGAGCGTCACCGCATCCACCTCGCGCGGAGGAGGAGCCGCCTTCGGCGGAGCCGCTCCACCGCAACCCACCATGCTGGCCACCAGGGCCAATCCCCAGACCTTCTTCATCAGCGCCTCCAAGGGGCGTACCCGTGTTACCAGTCGCATCGGGCCTCCGTCAGGAATGCATCCAGGCGTGCCTGGACAAGCTCGAACTCACGCAGTGCCAGTGCCAATTCCGCCTGGCGTAGTGCCGCGGCGCTCTGAACCAGCTCGAGGCTACCGCTGCGGCCAATCTCGAATGAACGGCGGGTCAATTGGTCCGTTTGCTCAGCGAGCGAGCGGGCCTCCGCCGCCGTCTTCACTAACGCCTCGGCCACCTCCACGCCGCGCCGAGTGCGTGCCACCTCGAACTCCACCTCGCGGCGGGTGCGCTCCAGCGTGTCTTCCGCCTGCCGCTCGACGCCCGTACGCTCCCGGACCAGGCCGCCTCGCAAGCCGCCCTCCCAGATGGGCACCGACAGCACGGCGGCAATGTTCCAGGAAGCCACCCGGCCCAGGCCCGGCTCGGTGGTGAAGGCCAGCGCGTTGCTGGTGATGCCCAGCGTGGGCAGATAGCCCGCGGAGGCCTGCCGCCGGCTCTCGCGCGCGGACTCCAGCTGCGTGCTCGCGGCCAGCAGATCCGGCCGCTCGCCCACGGCCTTCAGCGGCGCGCAGTCGGACTGCGTCTCCGCCACCAGGCCCTGGAGCTGGAAGTTCGGCGTGACGCCCACGGCTTGATCGAAGCCCATCGCCAGGCCCAGCGCCTCGCGCGTCCGGCGCAGTTGCTCGTCACCGGAGATGAGGGACTGGCGCGCCAGCTCCACGTCCTGCCGGGTGCGGGCCACGTCCAACTGGGTGGCGGCGCCCAGCTCCAGCGTGCGCTGCACCAGAGCGGCGCGCTCCAGCGCCTGTCGCAGGCCCACCCGGTTGAGCTCGGCGGCGCGCTCGGCGGAGACGACTGCCACCAGGGAGCGCGCGAGCCCCAGTGTGAGCCGGCGCCGCACGTCCTGCAGGCTGGCCTCGGCGCTGCGCTGAGCGGCCTCGGCCGAGGACAGCCCGCGCCAGGCGCTCACATCCACCACGGACTGCGTCAGCGACACCGCGCCGGAGGCCAGGGGCGCAGTGGGGACGCGCCCGCTCTCGGAGGGCGTCGCCGGTAGCGTGGAGCCCGAGGTGGCCAGCACGGAGCTGTCCGTGTTGAGCAGATCGACGGCGACGCCTCCGGCGAAGCGCGCGTTGGGCAGCAGGGCGGCCAGGGACTGACGCCAGCGGCCCTCGGCGCGCTCGATACCGGCGCGGGCGCTGTCCAGATCCGTGGAGCGCTCCTTCACCAGGGCGAGGGCCTCGTCCCAGGTGCTCACCTGCCGGGGCGCGGGCGCCGCCGGGGCCAGCATCGGGTCCTCGACTTTGGGTTGGAAAGGGGTAGGAGGGGGGACGGGCGTAACGGGCTGCGCCCATGCCGAAGAAGCAACGAGCCCGATGAGGAGCGTGACGCGAAGAGCCATACCAGGGGCGAAATGAGGGGACACCCCACCGACAGAGCTTCCCGGCGCTCGCCCCGGAGTAGCCATGTCTATCGGTGCAGTTGACAATCGTTGCAAAGCGCAATCATTAATACGTGCAATGACCATCGCAGAGCAAGTAGCTTCCGTTCGCCGCGCGATTCACAGGCTGCTCAAGCGCCGACTGAGCAAGCGGACTGATCGTCCGTTCCAGCAAATGTTGGCGCTCAAAGCGATTGGGCACGGCGAGGTCCGCAGTCAGGCGGCGCTCGCGGAGCGGCTGTTGGTGGATCCGCCCGCCGTGAGCCGGCTGGTGGACCGGTTGGTGGAGGACGGGCTGCTGAGCCGCTGCGAGGGGCAGGATCGCCGCTGTGTCCGGCTGGAGGTGACGGAGCCGGGGCGCACGGAGCTGGCGGTCTGTCTGTCCGAGATGGAGCGGCTCGAGGGGGACATGCGCAAGCACCTTACGGTGGAGGAGATGAAGACGCTCCACCAACTGCTGGAGAAGGTGCACTCCGTGGTGTTGCAGGCCGATGCCTCCGAGACGGACGAACCGGCGGCGTAGCGCTCCGCGAAGGCGTTCACCCGCGGGCTTGAGTCCGGCTCAGGAGTCCTTGTCGACGTTGGCCGCGATGAAGGTCCACACGAACAGGCCCCACAGCGCTGTCATGAGGAGCCCCAGGACGAGGCCGGCGATGGCCTGCCCCTTGCGCCCGATGGGCGGGGTGGCCTGTGGATTCACCCGCATCAGGCCCACCACGCCGAAGATGACGGCGAAGGGGGCGAAGAGGGGAAAGAGCACGGACGCCAGGCCCAGGTTCATCGCGCTACGGGCCAGCGGGTTGTTCTCGATCGCGTGCCACAGCCGCTGGAGCCGGAGGGTGGAGACCGGCTGCTGGAAGAAGAGCCGGTTGCGCGTATTGAAGTAGAAGAGGGTGGCGCTGAAGCCGCTGATCAGGAAGACGAAGGCGGGGCCCTGCAAGCCGCGCATCAGGAACGCGCCGCCGCAGCTCAGCGTCGTGACGATGAGGGACTCGCGGGCCCACCGTTTGCCCAGGAAGAAGGCCATGCTGACCACCGCGCAGGCTCCCATGAGCAACGTGAGCGGCCAGAACAGCCGCCGCAGCAGCAGGGCCCGGATCGTGAAGGCTGCGAGGACCAGGCTGAAGGCTCCGAACATCCAGGCCGCGCTGTCCCGGCGCCCCCACAGCTTGAGGCGCAGGCGCTCCAGGTAGTTCACCTCCGGGCGGGCCGCGCACGCCGAGCACCACTCCTTGTCGAAGACCCGCTTCACGCACCCGTCGCAGAAGAAGGTGCCGCAGCGGGAGCATGTGCCGCTGGCGGCTTCCTCCGGATGGGTGGCGCAGCGAGCGGCGATGGGGCCGAGCGGGACGTCGACGGTGGACACGCCCCCAGTCTCTCACGGGCAGTGCCCACCCCGAAGGCCCCCTCCCGCTCAGGCCGGCGGTGGCCCCTGGCGCGCCCAGTTGCGGTGCGCGGCGATGGCTTCGACGAAGCGCTGGTTGAACTTCTTCATGTCCGCTTTGGGGTTCTGGACTACCCCCGGATCGCTGTCGAGGCTCTGTGCCGCGGAGAGCTTGCTCAGGCCCGCGGCATCGATGAGCTGCGTGCCCTCTCCCGAGAAGCCCAGCGCCTTGCAGTGCTTGTAGGCCTCGCGCACGAAGTCCACCGCGTCCGGGAGCATCCCGAGCGCTACCACGCTCTTCTCTCCGCCAGGCACGTAGATGGCGTCGAACAGCACGGAGTGAGTCGTGAGGAACGTCTTCACCGGCACCTCCTCCGTGCCCTCCGCGCTCTTGACGGGGCTGAGCGTGGGGCCTACCACCTCCACGATCGCGCCACTGGCCTCCAGCGCGCGCTTCACCTGGGCCAGCTCCTTCGAGGAGAACCCATCCGCCACCAGCGCCGCGATCTTCCGCGACCGGATGGAGTCCTTCGCGGTGTTCTCCATGCTGAGCGCTGGAGACGTCTCCACGGTGTGGCGCGACTTGGGCGGCTTGGGCGGCTTGGCTGCCTTGGGCGGTGTCACCCCCACGGCCTTCGCCACCCGGGTGGCCAGCTCCGAGTCGATGTTCGCCAGCACCTGGTTCACCACGCGCTCGCGGACCTCGGGGCGCTCGCACTTGCCCAGCTCGAACTGCAGCGCCGAGATGAGGTGCTCCTGCTCCGGTCGCGAGAGGCTCTTGAAGAAGAGCCTCGCCTGGCTGAAGTGATCGCTGAAGGTCTCGCTGCGCTGGCGGACCTTGTGGCCCTCGAGCCGTTCTTGATAGTGCGAGAAGCCCTGGGCCGGGTTGGCCAGCACCGGGCACCCTCCTCCCAGCGAGTTCGGGTGGTAGTTGGCGCGGCCCGTGTTGATGGTGTCCCGGTGGAAGCCGTCCTGCTGGTGGTTGTGCACCGGGCACACCGGCTTGTTGATCGGGATCTCCGCGAAGTTGGGCCCGCCCAGCCGCGTCAGTTGCGTGTCCAGGTACGAGAACAGCCGCGCCTGGAGCAGCGGATCGTTCGTGAAGTCGATCCCCGGCACCACGTTGCTCACGCAGTACGCCACCTGCTCCGTCTCGGCGAAGAAGTTGTCCGGGTTGCGGTCCAGCACCAGCTTGCCCACCCGTTGCACCGGCACCAACTCCTCCGGCACCAGCTTCGTCGCGTCCAGCAGATCGAAGCCGTACTTCAGCGCATCCTCCTCGGGGATGATCTGCAGACCCAGCTCGTACTCGGGGGGCGCGCCGGACTCGATGGCCTCCCAGAGATCGCGCCGGTGGAAGTCTGGATCCTTGCCGGCGATCTTCTGCGCCTCGTCCCACACCAGCCCGTGCGTGCCCAGCAGCGGCTTCCAGTGGAACTTCACGAAGTGGGACTTGCCCTGCGCGTTCACCAGCCGGAAGGTGTGGACGCCGAACCCCTCCATCATCCGGTAGCTGCGCGGGATGGCGCGATCCGACATCACCCACATGATCATGTGCGCCGTCTCCGGTACCAGCCCGACGAAGTCCCAGAACGAGTCGTGCGCCGAGCCGCCCTGCGGCATCTCGTTGTGCGGCTCGGGCTTCACGGCGTGCACTACGTCCGGGAACTTGATGCCGTCCTGGATGAAGAAGACGGGGATGTTGTTGCCCACCAGATCGAAGTTGCCCTCGGGCGTGTAGAACTTCGTGGCGAAGCCGCGCACGTCGCGCACGGTGTCCGCCGAGCCGCGCGAGCCCTGCACCGTGGAGAAGCGCACGAACACCGGCGTGCGCAGCGACGGATCCGTGAGGAACTTCGCCTTCGTGTACTTCTCCAGCGACTGGTAGACGCGGAAGTACCCGTGGGCGGCCGATCCGCGTGCGTGCACCACGCGCTCGGGGATGCGCTCGTGATCGAAGCGCGTGAGCTTCTCGCGGAAGTGGAAGTCCTCCAGCAACGTGGCCCCGCGGAGGCCCGCCTTCAGCGAGTCATCCGTGTGGGGGATGGGAATGCCCTGGTCCGTGGTGAGCGTCGTGTTCTCCGGGCGCTCCCGGAAGCTCTCGAGGCTCTGGTTCTTGCTCTGCGAGGAGGAAGTCGAGGACGGCTTTCGCGGGGCCATAGGATCCTGAGGAAGAGGGCGCGGGTTTGCCCGGGGATGGCGACCGAAGGTGTTCACGCTCCCTGGGAGCGGCAAGGTGGAGCGGCGCTCTGTGGAGTCGTGGACGCTTGTGCTCGCGCGAGCGCCCGGAGCGGGCTCAGCGCAGGCGCAGGCCGTGGATCCAATTGCCGCGCGTGGCCAGCACGGCCATGTCGCCGAAGATGGCGGGAGAGGCCTCGATCAGCCCCGGCAGCTTGAGCGAGTCCAGCTCCGCGCCGGTGCGCCCGTCGAGCAGGTGCACGGTGCCCAGAATGTCTCCCTGGAGGATGAAGGTGTGGCCCTGATCGTCCTTGCAGGCGGTGGGCGAGGACCAGGCGTAGTGCTCCAGGGGCTTGCGCCAGCGCTCCTCGCCGGTGGCCTTGTCGAGCGACACCATGAGCCCCTCTTCGAAGCCCGGGCACCGTGACAGCGTGAAGACGACCTGTTGGCCGATGTCCCCAGTGCCGACCAGGGGGGTGGCGAAGGTGCCCGCGTCGATCTTCTTCGGCGGCCCGAGCGAGCCCTGGCACGGGTAGGGGCGCTCCCAGAGGACGCGGCCAGTGAGTCCGTCCAGCTTGCGCAGCCAGGCCTTGCCGCGTGGGCCTGTCTTGTCGACCTCGGTGCCGGTGTAGAGGACCGGGCGATCGTTCTCGAGCTCCACGGGGATGCTGGCGTCGGTGTCATCTCCCGCATCGAAGGTCCACACCGGCTTGAAGGTCCTCAGATCCACCGCCTGGATCGTCCCGCCGTTGTCGGCGAAGAAGGCCAGGTTGCCCACCACGGAGATGGAGTTCTCGATGCCGTAGTGCGCGCTGCCCTCGGGCGTGTACCGGTAGCGGAGCACCTCGGGGCGCACCTTGAGCTTCAGCTTGATGGAGTCGAAGTCGGTGTTGAGCTTCAGGGCGTAGAACAGCCCGTTCTCTCCGCCCAGCAGGTAGCTGTCGGTGGCGCGGTTGAGCAGCCCCGAGCTGTCGAAGGCTCCCCAACTGCGCGGGGAGGCCTTGTCCCTGCCCGGGAGGAAGAAGACCTCCTGGTGGGTGATCAGATCGTACACGTGCAGGCCGATGGGCTTCTTCTGCGGGATGCCCTGGCCCACGAAGAGCAGCGGATAGCCGCGCGGATCCAACGAGACGCTGCCCTTGATGGGGTTGCCGGTGACGATGGGGGGCCGCGTGGGCTGGCCCGTCTTCAAATCCAGGAAGTACACCGAGCCATCCAGCGAGCCCTGGATGACCTCGACGAAGCCCTTCTCGAAGCGGCGGCGGCCCAGGCGGACCATGGAGTGCCGCATGACATCGGGCCACTGGATGATGACGGGCTCACCCGTCCAGCCAGCGCCTCCGAACCAGGGCGGGCGGCCTCGGGTGGTGTTGGCCGTCCAGGCGAGCTCCAGCTTGTGCTCGCGCATGGGGCAGGTGCCCCAGGCCCCGCCGGTGCGGCTCGGGCCTCCGCGAAAGGTGAAGACGCCGGCGGCCTCCGAGTAGTGCTCTGGGAACACCTGGGCCAACCGCGAGGGCGCGGTCTCGAGTTCCTGGCCCGTGAGGGTGACGTGGTAGCTGGCCAGCCGGGTGTCGTTCGGTTTGACGTCGAAGATCCGAGGTTCGCTCTTGCGAGGGCGTGTCGACTCCGAGCGAGGAGCGGCCGGTGCCGGGGCGGGAGCTGTCTCCTCGGCCTCGTGGGGTGTGGGGGCTGGAGCAGGCGCGTCGGGCGCCGGAGGAGGCGTGCGGCAGGCGAGGGCAAGGAAGACGCCGAGCCCGACGAGGGCCCACCTGCGCTGCCCGCGCTCCTCCCGTCTGGTTCCTGGTACCCCTGCCACGCCCGCTCCCACCGTTCGGTCTTTCCCGCGAGCTTAGGGCAGGGGGGCCCGAGCCTCCAATCCGAGGGCTCGGGCAGTTGCTGACGCAGAGTGAGGCTGCTTGCCTACTCCTCGTCCGGCTCGGCGGCGCCACCTCCCATGCGGGTGATGTCGTCCTTGTTGACCTTGTCGACATTGAACTTCTGGGCGCTGGCCAGCATCTTGCCCACGGTGGAGTCGAAGTCGATGGGGCTGTCGTCCTTCTTGAAGCGCAGGAAGTTGATGCGGGCGACGACGAAGTTCTTGAGGTAGGGGCTCTGGAAGCCCTTGTCCTTGAGCGAGGTGACGACCCGCGTCACGGCGTCATCCAATTCCAGGAGCTTGTCGGCGCGGGCCTCGCGGACCTTGAGGGCCTCGGCCATGGGCAGATCGAGGAAGCTTTCCGCGCGCTTGACGACGGGGTTGTAGGCGCCGGCGGCGAAGCGGGGGCGCTTCTCGTAGGCGGCGCCGAGGGTGATGAAGGAGGGCTCCTCGAAGAGGTTGGCGAAGTCCGCCTCGCGGCCGGCGCGCGAGCCGGTGAGGCCGCGGTGCATGCGAATCACTTCGAGCGAGCGCTCCTTGAGGTTGTGGGCCTTCTCGGTGTTGAGCGCGAGGATCTGGTAGGCCACATCCTCCTCGGGCAGCACGAGCGCGACGATGGCCTTGGCGCCCAGCATCCGTGAGGCATTGAGGCGGTGGTTGCCGTTGGGCGTCCAGTACTTGCCGTCCTTGCGCACGGCGATGACGGGATCCAGGAAGCGATCCAGGCGCTCCATGGCGGAGACGAGCCGCTTGACGTGTGGCTCGGAGAGATCGCGCTGGTAGGGGGTGGGCTCCACCTTGTCGATGGGGAGCGCGGCGAACACCACGGTGTGCGAGCCGAGAGGATCGCGGTACACGGAGAGGACCTGACCGCCGTCTTCCTGGATGCCCTGGATGAGCTCGGTGGGTTGGGCGGCGGCCTCGCTGGCGACTTCGGCGGCGGAGAGGCCTTTGGAGCGCGGTTCGACCTTCTTGCGGCGCGGCTTGCGAGGCGTGGTGCTGCGGGCCCGGGTCGCTGCCTTCTTGGCTGCCATGTCGTCCCCCTGCAATGGAGTGGATACCGTCTCAGACGGGTGCGCGGGGCAGGGGTCTACACCTGTTCAGGTGAGGCCTCCAAGACAATCCTCGGCGCGCGTGTCCACGCCGAGGGGCCCAGCGACTGCTGGCGAACCATCGCCTTCAATCGCTGGGCGCCGAGGGACGCAGCGCTTACGGGCAGGTGCGGGGACCGATGAGCGCGCCGAAATAGATCGACGTCCAGCTCGTCACGAGGTGGTACGTGTACGGACTCCACATCGTCGGGCTGCTGTCGCCGGTGCAGGTCGAGATTTCGACCACCTGCGTCAGCGCCGCCGTGTTCCACTTCCTTACTACGCCATCGACTTTGATGATGGTGTCTGCGCCCTGGAAGCCCGAGTACGAGAGCAGCGGGCTGTCCCAGGCTCTCGACCGCGAGAAGGGATCCGAGCATACAGCCCAATACCTCCCGTCAGCGCAAAGGAAGTACTCATTGTGGGTGGCCGGACCGAAGCCGAACAGATCCTGCACGACCTTACCGTCTACGAAGGTCACGGTGCGCCAACCGTCGTAGGCGGCCGCGTCGTAGTTCTTGACCTCTGTGATCGAGTTGAACGGGCCGCTCCCTTGCAGGAGGACCCTGCCGCTGCTCTCCACCTCAGGGCTCTGCGCTGAAGACTCGGGCTCGGTAGCTGCCAGGGCGGAGCCCGCCAGCAAGGAGGTCAGGGAAATGCTGGCGATAATGATTGCTCTCATCAGATGGGTTCCTTTCACAGGCCAGATGCAAGGGATTTTCCCCTGCAAACCCAGGAGGAGCGGGGTTCGCAAGCTATGCAGAAAGGTCTCATCTTTCGTTGGAAGCGAAAATTTGAGCCTTGGATGGACGAGAAGGCACTCGTATCAGTTCCTCGGATGACCTCCAGCGTTGATGGCACTTCAAGCCCAAGGACAAGGTTCGTGGATTCATCACCCCTGTCGATGATTGAACCGCGCCAACGCGGCCAGTTCCCTCGGCAGACGCCGCTGGAGAGGAACTCCATGAAGCGCCCATTGCTGCTGTTGCTGCTTTGCGCCTGGCTGCCCGCCTGCGTGCTCTTCCAACGTCCTCCTCGTCCCGTTCACGCTTCACCGCAGGAGGCTGCGAGCTTCACGTGGCCGAAGGTGCTTCCGTCTGAGGGACGCCAGAGCCTCTCTGGAACCACACTCGCGATTGTCCAGATGGCCAGAGTGACGCTCTCCCATCACCCCGCATGGGAGGTCCAACCTGGGACGTCGGACCCAGGGCCTGTCAGGCTCCAGAGACGGTCATCTGCTGGAACCGGCTCAGAGGCTCTCAGTACCGGGCCACCGAGCCCGCGTGGAAGTAATGTCCCAGCCCTACCGTGAAGATGAAGCAGCCGTACAGGGCGTGCTCCAAACAGACGCGCTTCAGCGACCGGGTCTGGTGATAGCTCTGGGCGAAGATCCAGCCTCCCAGGATGCTCAGGACATAGGCGACGGCATTGTTGAAGAGCAGGTGGGCATGGCCGAACGCCAGGGCGTTGGCGCAGATCATCAAGAAGGGCGTGCGGAAGAGCGGGGCATAGCGCCGGAAGAAGAACGCGCGGTAGATCAGCTCCTGCGGCAGTACGGAGAAGAGAGGGTAGAACACCATCACCGCTGCCCACAGGCTCGGCTGTTCGCGGGGGAACTCGAGCAGCCGCTTCGGGTCAACGAGTGCCAGGAGCACCGTGAGCCCCGCCGCCGAGAGCGCGAAGCGCAGCATGAGTGGCTTCAGCGCGTGCCAGGAATGCTCTTCCGGCTCGAGAGGGGCCTGAGGCGACTCGGAGCCGTGCTTGCGCAGGGCGAGCCAACACCCGATCGCCACCAGCCACAGGACGGCGAACAGCGCGGCCTGCATCCGGAAGAGCCAGAGCGCGAAGGGCAACCCACCGAACAGCAGCAGGCACTCCGCCGCCAGCCAGATCGTTGTTCGTGGAGCAGAACGCATGGAACTCCGGTCATGAACAACGAGCAGGACTGCGTGTGAGCCCCACCTCTAGAACCAATGCCGGGCACAGCTCAAACCACAATGAGGTGAAGGCGCGGTGGCCGGGGAAGGCCACCTGCGTCACGCAGTCGTGACGCTTCTTGCGGGAGTCGCCCAACCCAGGACGTCGGAACCGGCCCCCGTCAGTCGCCGGAGGCGGTCATCTGCTTGAACCAGATCGGCGGCTGGAATCTGAGCCGTACGCCTATTGCTTCTCCAGATGGCGATCCCATGCATACACCTGCCCGAGGAGATCTGCGGTGCACGCACTGGACACGCGCTCGAAGGCCGCTGGCGCGAGCCTCTTGAACAGTTCGCGCTGAAAGTCCGGGTCGGCCAGCAGTTCTCTGTGCCAGCGTGAATCCTCACCGGCACATTCCCTGTCCGGGTCGATGCAGCATGATACGCGGGAATGGCCCGCGGAACTGGAGGCCCTGTGCCGAGCACGCGGCCGGGCTTACCTGTACGATTGCCCCATGTCTGGAACGAAGCGGTTTCCCATGCGCCTGCTGGCCATGCTCCTCATGGGGCTGGGATGCTCATCGCCCAAGCCCGTCGAAGGTGTCTGGAGGCCCGGCCCCGGGGAGGACGCGAACCACATCCCGGGGCCAATCCAGAATTTCGGGCCGTTCGACTCCTACGCGGACGCGCTGAAGGCGGCCTGCCCGTTGATCCTCTCCAAGCCCAACGCCACTGTGGGCTATCTCCAAGACTTGAATCCCGAACTGGCAGCCCGAACAGCCACCGAGTATTGCGCTTGGTTGTATTACACGCCGGAGCACAAGTATGAACTGAGCATGTTGACGGACTTGTCGAGGCCGGATGATGTCTTGGCCAACAGGAAGACCTGTGTGCTTCCCACGTTCGTGGATGACACGCGCTATGCGCAAGGCGAACTCAAGTACATCTTCGCGCTCCACAATCATCCATTCGGGTCAAAATTCTCCCCAATGGATCTTCACTTCATCGAAAACAAGGCAAGCATCCATGATTGGGAAGTCGAAACACGGAACGGCAAGGTCAAGCTCGCCATCATCGCATTCTTCTCGAAATCGAAGAATCCCGAGAGCCCCACCTGTGATGGCTTCTACCAATACGTTCCCTCCACGCGTGAGTTCATGACGTGGACCCAGACAGGTGGCCACTGGGACAGGACGGATTATGGAATCATCAGGTGGATCGATGATAAAACATACAAGATCGAAGGAAGATAGTCAGACTACTGACAAATTCCACCAGTAGGTACTCCATGACTTCCAGAATGCTGATTTTCGTGGTCGCTATCGCCCTATCGAGTTGCGCGCGGAAGCCGCAACAGTTCTGGATGCCAGCGGGACACGACAGGTCGATCATCTTCCCTCTGTCCGTCGGAGGTGGGCTCATCAAGGTCGAGGAGCAGCAAGCGACCTATGACCTGGATGGTGAAGTGTTGCGAGCACTCATGATCGCTGGCAACGACTACATCCCTCCCGGTATTTCCAACCCACCATGCTGGGCCAGACTCGACGCACTCACGTATCGGTTCACGCGCAGGGGCGACATCATCTTCGTCTACATTGACGAGGATTTCGACCACTGCGGAATCAAGCTCAGACCGATACATTCAGGCGCGAAGTATGCCATCAGCAAGGACGGCCGTATCCTCCGGCGAGTCATCGATGGGTGGGATGAGGAGGATCATGTCTGGAGTCTCACGACCCCTGATGGAGGAACGGTGACGGTCGTCACGGAGTCGAGGGACAAACCCACTCTGGAGGAGCTGGACAGGCCCGACAGTGGCGTCCTGATGGTTACCACCGAGCCGGTGACCATGCCCGGTGTCATCGTCCTCAAGGCGATCCCGGGTTACGTGCCAGTCCCAGAGAGTTCCGACTTCCCGCTCGGTAATACCATGTCTCCCTTCGATGACGCGGGGGCGTGGCAGTGGCGGGCCGGGAAGCCCGTTCCCGTGCAGGACTCTTCGGACCTGGATGGAGGCACTCCCGACGCGGGCTTCGACGGAGGTTCTCCGGATGGGGGTTCTCCGGACGGGGGGCCTCCCGCGGGTGGCGGGCAGATACGACGCAAGGGTCCGGCCATCCTTGGTGAATAGCCCAGGGTCACCACTTGGCTGTTTGAACCGGAGAGCTTCTCCTTGTTGGCTAGGGAGGACGCCACCGGGCGCTACGCCGTAGTGACGGACCACTTGGGTGCTCCCACCGAGATGTGCGACGGGTTGGGGCAACTCGCCTGGAGGATGCAACTGGACGCATTCGGCGCGGGCCGTGCTGACGTGGCCCACCAGCACTGCCCCTGGCGTTGGCCGGGACAGTATGATGAGGGTTGTCTTCGGCCGAAAGGCTGAGATCCACTCCCAACGGGTTGGGAGTGAACCTCTCCCATCACCCCTCGTGGGAAGTCCAACCTGAGACGTCGGAACCGAAGCCCGTCAGTCGCCGGAGACGGTCATCTGCTTGAACCGGATCGTCGGCGCTCCGGCCGAGCCGCGGAACTGCAGATCGCTGCCGATGGCATCCACGTCCTGCAGCATCTTCAGCAGGTTGCCCGCCACCGTCACTTCCTGCACCGGGTACGCCAGCTCACCGTTCTCGATCCACAGCCCGTTGGCGCCGCGCGAGTACTCGCCCGTCACCGGATCCGCCCCGCGCCCCAGCATCGCCGTCACGTAGAAGCCACTCTTCACCTCGCGGATGATCTCCTCCGGAGGCCGTGTGCCCGGCTCCATGTACAGGTTGTTCGTCCCGATGTGCGGCAGCGAGTTGTACCCGCGCGCCGCGTTCCCCGTCGTCTGCGCCTTCGCCTTGCGCGCGGTGAACGAGTCGTACAGGTAGCTCTTCAGGATTCCCTTCTCCACGATCGCCGTGCGCCGCGTCGCTACGCCCTCGCCATCGAACGGCGAGGTGCCCAGGCCGCGCTCCAGCAGGCCGTCATCCAGCACCGTGACGGAGTCGGGGGCCAGACGCTTGCCCAGCTTCCCCACGAAGATGCTCGAGTTCTTGTAGATGGCATTCCCATCCGCCGCCGCGGCCAGATTGCCCACGAACGACGAGGCCATCAGCGGATCGAAGATCACCGGCACCTGCTGGCTCTTCACCCGCTTCGCGCCCAGCATCCGTACCGCGCGCCGAGCCGCCTCCTTGCCGATCTCCTCCGGAGAGTCCAGATCCGCCAGGAAGCGCTTGTAGTCCATCCAGTAGCTCGTCTGGAGCTGCCCGTTCTCCGAGGCTACCGGCGCTCCGAACAAGTACACGTACGTGCCCGAGAAGCCCGCGGACAGGCCCTCGCTGGAGGCCACATACACCTCCGCCACGTAGTCTCCCGCTCCCACGCTGTTGAACGTCGCGATGCGCGGGTCCACCGCCTTGCCCGCCTTCTCGATCTCCAGCGCCGTCTTGATCTTCCAGTCGCTCGCCAGGTTCGCGACGGCCGAATCGTACAGCTCGCCCGTCTTGCCGGGCTTGCCCATCTCCTTCGCCGTGGGCAGCCCGTTCAGCTTGTTCGGTGCCGCCGTCTGCGCCAGTTGCAGCGCCCGATCCACGAAGCTGTCCACCGAAGTCGGCTCGAAGTCCGACGTGTACGCGAACCCCAGCCGGTTGTCCTTGGTGATGACGCGCAGGCCCAACCCCTTGCTGGCAGCCTCGGTGAGATCCTCGATCTCCCCGTTGCGCACCCGGCAGGAGCTCTGCCGCCCGATCTCGAGGAATGCCTCCGCCTGCTTCGCGCCCTTCTTCTTCGCGCGCTGGACGATCTTCTTCGCGAGCTGCTCGTAGTTGTTCACCGTTCGCTCCTCAGACCTTCGTCCCGCCCACGGTCATGTTGTCGATGCGCAGCGTAGGCAGTCCCACGCCCACCGGCACGCTCTGCCCATCCTTACCGCAGGTACCCATGCCCGGATCCGGCATCGGATCGTTGCCCACACGAGACACGTTCTTCAGCGCCTCCGGCCCCACGCCGATCAAGATCGCGTTCTTCACCGGACGCCCCAGCTTCCCGTCCTCGATCTGGTAGGCCTCGCTCACCTCGAACACGAAGTTGCCGTTGGTGATGTCCACCTGCCCACCACCGAAGTTGGCGCAGTACAGCCCGCGCTTCACTTCCTTGATGATCTCCTCGGGCGAGTGGTCTCCCGGCGCCAGGTACGTGTTCGTCATGCGCGGCAGCGGCATGCTCTTGAAGGACTCGCGCCGCCCGCTGCCCGTGGACTTCTGGCCCATCAGCTTCGCGTTCAGGCTGTCGTACATATAGCCCTTGAGCACGCCCTTCTCGATCAGCACCTTGCGCTCGGCGGGCACGCCCTCGTCATCCACGTTGATGGAGCCACGGCTGTTGGCCATCGTCCCGTCGTCGATGACGGTGACCAGGTCCGAGGCGACTTTCTCACCCATCTTCCCCGCGAAGAGCGAGGTGCCCTTGCGGATGAAGTCCGCCTCCAGGCCGTGCCCCACCGCCTCGTGCAGCAGGATGCCGCTCCAGCCCGGTGCCAACACCACCGTTTGCGGCCCCGACGGGCACTCGGCCGCGCCCAGCGTGGCCACCGCCTGCCGCGCCGCCTCGCGCCCCACCTGCTCCGGCGTGAAGTTGTCCCAGTGGTTGAAGGACACCCGGCCGCCACCGCCGAACATGCCCGTGCGCCGCTCCTTGTTCTTCCCCTCGGCCACCACCTGGATGCCGATGCGGCACAGGTCCTGCGTGTCCTCGGTGTAGTGCCCCAGCGTGTTGGCCACGGCGATCCGCTTGGTGTTGTCCGCGTACGAGCCGTTCACCTGCTTCACCCGAGAGTCGAACGCCCGCGCCGCCTTGTCCGCGCGCAGCACCAGCTCCGCCTTGTGCGCCACGTCCACCTCCGCCAGTGGCATGGCCACCCGGTAGTAGCTGGGCGCCGGCGCCCGGCTCACCTTGAAGCTGCGCTCCGAGCCTCCGCCCTGCGCGATCATCGCCGCCGTGCGCGCGGCCCGCAGCAGGGCCTCCTCATCCAGGTTGTCCGAGTACGCGTAGCCTACCTTCGCCCCGGAGATCACGCGCAGCCCCACGCCCTGCACCAGCCCCGTCTGTGCGCTCTTGATGCGGGACTCCTCGAGGATCACCCCCGTGGTAGTGGAGCGCTCCACGTACACCTCGGCGAACTCGCCGCCCTTCTCCATGGCCACCGCCAACAGTCGCTCGATCAGGGGCTGAGGGAGCAGGGGAGCGGGCGTCGCCTGCCGGCTGATGAGAGGGGCCAATTGGGCCGGGGTGGGGCGCTTCGTCCTCGCCGACGCACGGGGCATTCGTATTCTCCAAGACACTGTGAAATGAGAGGACCCTAACGGGGCCCTCCGTCACCGGCAACGGCCAACCCACACTGAGTGTTCCAGGGAACCTCTCAGTGCATTCCCCTGGCCTGCCGGGCGCTCTAAGATGCCCCGGCCTCAAAGGACCGGCCTACACCCATGCCCCCTCGCCGACCGACCTCTTCCCGCGCGGATTCCTCGAAGCCTTCAGGTGGCGCGTCGAAGAACGATCGTACCGAAATGAGACCTGCGCCCACCTTCCGGAACAAGGGCCAGAGACGCCCGGGCTCTGCCCCGGCGGCAGAGGAGCCTGACGAGCCGTCCATGAAGGACCCCCAGGAGGAGGAGTACCACACCTCCAACCACTTCCCCGGCGAGGAAGGGGAGGAGGACCCCTCCGAGGGTACGCCCGTGGGGGACGATCCCCGTGTCGTCTCCAAGGAGATGCGGGCCCTGGAGGACGAGGAGCCCGAAGAGGACGAGGATGACAACCCGGATGCTACGCGCACCGGGCCGCCCATCTCGCTCCAAGTGGTCGAGGGGCCGGACGCGGGCAAGAAGCGGCGCTTCAAGAGCGTGCGCATGGTGGTGGGGCGCGGCAAGGACGTGGACCTGCGCCTGTCGGATCAGGCCGTCTCCCGCCGCCACCTGGAGCTGATCCACGGTGACACCGGCACGCTGCTCAGGGATCTCGGCGGCGCCACCGGCACCAAGGTCAACGACGAGCGCGTCGAGGAGAAGCTGCTCAAGCACGGTGACGAGATCGTCATCGGCCGCACGCTGCTGCGCTTCGTGGACGAGCTGGAGGCGGTGAAGCAGCTCCAGGCCGAGCAGGACGCGAAGGAGGCCGAGGCGAAGAAGAAGAAGGAAGAGGAGGCCAAGAAGAAGGAGGAGGAGGCCGCGGCCCGGAAGGCAGCGGCGGCCAACGCCACCGCGGCCAACAAGGAGGACGTGGATCCGGACGATCCGCGCTTCAAGGAGGGCACGCAGGTCCGCTCCATCGACACCATTCGGCCCGTGCCCACGCGGCGGCCCCAGAACAAGCTGGGCGACAACAAGGTCATCGTCATCGGCGGCGCGGGTGTGGGCCTGGTGGTGCTGGTGGTGGTGCTGATCATCGTCCTGGGGAAGAAGGAGCCGCCCGCGCCCCCTCCGCCCGATCCCAAGGTGGCGCTGGCCGCCACGAAGATGCAGGCGGCGCGCTCCGCGATCCGCGAGGGCGAGTACATGCAGGCCGTCGGCCTCATCGAGGAGGCGGAGAAGCTCAAGCCCGGCATCGATGAAGAGGGTCTGGCCAAGGCGGCCAGGGCCGAGGCCACCGTCATCGAGGCGTTCCAGGCCGTGCGCGCGGCGATGAAGGAGGGCAATTACGAGGAGGCTCGCCAGAAGCTGGACGCGGCCCCCACGGGCACCACCGCCAAGAGCGACGAGGAGCGCACCAAGCTCGACAAGGAGCTGACAGAGGCCGAGGGCGCCTTCTACACGAAGAAGGCGGACGAGCTGCTCGCGGCCCAGGATCTGGATGGCGTGCGCGCGATCATCTCGAAGCTGCCCTCCAACGCCCAGCCGCTCTACCGCACGAAGATAGAGGAAGTGGAGGCGGCGATCGCCCAGGATGCCGCCAACCAGGCGAAGCAGGATCGCAACAGCCGGGCGGCGGCGGCCAAGCGGGCGGCGGAGAAGCGCGCTCAGTTCATCGTCGAGGCCTTCGACGCGGTGGAGCGCAAGTTCGAGAACGGGGACTATGATCGCGCCGTGCTCGAGTGCGATCGCGTCGTCGAGGCCAACAAGGGCGACGAGGAGATCCGCAACCGCGCCAAGAACCTCAAGCGCCTCATCCCCCAGTTCGGCCGGACCTTCGAGGACGCCATGCGCAAGGTCCAGTCCAACTCGCTGGAGGCCGCTGTCCGGCCCTTGAAGAAGTCCGAGGAGCTCTACATGCAGATCGGCTTCTCTGGCGGCCTGCTGGACACCATCCACGAGAAGCTCGCCGAGGCCTCGGTGCGCGCGGGCAAGGCCGCCATGGCTCGCAATGACGTGGCCAGCGCCAGCAAGAACTTCCGCGAGGCGCTCCGCCTCAACCCGGATGATCAGCGCGCTCGGGACGGGCTCGCCAGCCTCGAGAGCAAAGTGGAAGAGCTCTACCAGCGCGCCTACGTCGAGAAGGATCGGGATCCTCGGTCCGCAGCGGAAAAATTCAGGATTGTCATCGACACCGCTCCCGAGGGCTCCGAGCTGCGGGACAAGGCGCAGATCCACCTGAGAGAACTCAATCCTTGAAGCTTCGAGGGTGGGGTAAGGTGCCGCCGCGGCGACAGCGACTGTCGCACCACCGTCGGGGAGATTGGGAATGAGTGAATCACTGCGAGAGCTCGGCATGGACCTGCTCGAGGAGCGCCAGTTCGAGCGCGGCCTCGCCGTCTTCGCCGAGGCCGTCCGTCGCAGGCCGTCGGATCACCGCTCGCGCATGCTCGCGGCGCGGTGTCTGGCGGAACTGGGAGAGCGGGAGCGCGCGGTCACGGCCTACCATGCCTGTGCCGAGGGGCTGCTCCGCAGGGACTACCTGCTGTCCGCCATGGCTGCCTGCAAGCTGGCGCTGGAGCTGGCTCCGCAGGAGCGCCGGTTGAAGGACACCTTGGATCGCATCCACGCGCGTGCGGCGCGCAGCGCCCCGGGCCGTGCGTCCGTGCCCCCGCCGCTGCCGCCGGATCCCCTCTTCGATGGCAAGGTGGAGACGGATCTGCTGGAGCTGATGGGCGAGGAGCTGACCGCCCGCGTCCTCGAGGTGCTCGCCGCGCCGGATCCGGGTGGCGTGGCGGACCCGAACAGCCGGCCGCCGCTGCCGCTCTTCGCCGACCTGGAGCGGGATGCCTTCCTGGATCTGGTGCAGCGGATGACGTGGAAGAGCGTCCCCGCGAACACGGTGATCAGCCAGGAGGGTGACGCGGGCGACCACATGCACGTCATCGTCGCGGGCAAGGCGGAGGTGACGCGGCTGGTGGACGGGCAGCGCAAGGCCCTGGGCCGCCTGGGCGGTGGCTCCATCTTCGGCGAGCTGTCCCTCATCACCGGCACGCCGCCCACGGCCTCGGTGAGCACGGTGGTGGATACGGAGGTGTTCGAGATCCGCCGCGAGCACCTCAACACCGTGGCGCGCAGCTTCCCCTCCGTGCCGCAGATGCTGGCCGAGTTCGCCCAGCAGCGCATGGCGCGCAACATGATCTCCACCTCGCCGCTCTTCCAGCAGCTGCCCGAGTCCGAGCGCTCCGCGCTGCTGGGGCGCTTCACGTTCCGGGCGCTGCAGCCTCGGGACAAGGCGCTCACCGAGGGCGAAGTGGCTCCGGGCCTCTTCCTGGTGCTGGCCGGCGAGCTGGTGGTGCAGAAGGACGATCCCGCCGGCGGCGTGGTCAGTCTGGGCGTGCTGCGCGAGGGCGAGGTGGCCGGGGAGATCTCCCTGCTGACGGGTGTGCCCGCAACCGCCACCGTGGTCTCCACGCGCAAGACGGCCACCGCCTATATCGATCGCGAGGCCTTCGGGGAGCTGGTGAAGGAGTACCCCACCATCAAGACGTACCTCGAGCAGCTCTCGGAGCGCCGGCAGAAGCAGACGGCCGAGGCGCTGCGGCCCGCGGAAATCATCGACGCGGACGAGCTGGTGATCGGGGCGGAGCAGGCCCAGGCCTCATGAGCCGGCGGGAGCCATGCTGACGCTCTCTCGCTCGAGGGTGATGGGGCTGGTGCTGGCGCTGCTCGTGGGCGGCCTGGTGCTGGCCCTGTGGCCTCGCGAGGAGCCCTCCGTCGAGGAGGCCATCACCCGGAAGATCGTCCAGATGACGCGCGCCGCCGAGGAGAAGGACATGGGCGCGCTCATGGAGGGCGTGTCCGAGCGCTTCAAGTCCGGTCAGGGCTGGAGCAAGGATCAGGTGCGCGGCATCCTCCTGGCCCAGGTGCTGCGAGGCCAGTGGGTCCGCATCTTCCACACGGGCCTGGAAGTCACCGAGGTGTCTCCCTCGAAGGGGGACTTCACGGTGCGGTTCATCTTCGCCCGCTCCGAGGCGCAGGAGCTGGAGCAGCTCGCTCGCGAGAGCGTGATCAACGCATGGCTCGTCGAGGGCTCCTTCGAGAAGGAGCAGGATGGCGAGTGGCGCGTGGTGACGGCCCGTCACCGCTCGCTGGATCCGAGAGATCTGCTCTGATCCATAAGCTTCGTTGCGCCGCGCTCGGCTCGCGGCCCGAGGCTCTTGTCGAACACTGCACAGCGTAAGCGCGCGTTCTACGTGCCTTTCGGATCCCCGATTTGCGGCTTTGCGCCCGGGGCTTCCGAGCGCGTGCCTACATCAATTCGAGAATTCCTCAGAAGGGCTGGAAGACGACCATAACCCACTAGCCGTGGTGGTCATAAAGATCTACCTGCACTTTACAGAAGGGTTCTTCCCTTTAGTCCATTAAGCTGATGCTGGCAGTGAAACAGGGGGGCGTACCGTATTCCTGAAATCCGGACGCGTCGGGCAAACGGAACCTGTGGCTCATCCCCGCGGCGCGGAGGCTGAGCCAGGGAGGAGGAAGTCCTGTGAAGAGAAAGTCCATCTATGAGTTGGTGTTTCTGGCCTTTACGGCTACCGCGTGCGGGGCCCCGGAGATGACGGGGACGGACGCGAAGGAGACGCCAGCATTTCAGCTCACGAGTGCTGTTCCTTCGTTGGAGGCCGCGGACACCACCCCACCGCAGAGCACGGCCTTCGTCGAGGCGAAGGCCGATTCGAATGGCGTGTACCACAGCGATGTGGCGGTCCGTCTCGAGGCGACGGATGACTCATCCGGAGTGCAGACGATCTACTGGACTCTCAGCGGAGCGGTGACGGGCAGCGGCCAGAAGGATGGCGTGCTGGCGTATGCCCCGCTCATCAACCGCGAGGGGACGACGACGATCACGTATTACGCGAAGGACAACGCGGGCAACGTGGAGGCAGCTCGTACGGTGACCATCACGATGTCTCGCACCACGCAGGTCTGCGTGGACGTGCTGCTCAACGACTACAACGTGTTCGTGAGCGGCAACTACACCGGTGGCCACGATGTGCGAGGCAAGGTGGCGGCCGCTGGCAACATCGACTTGGAGCACTTCTCGCTGGGCGCGGATCTGGCGCCGGACCAGACGGACGACGTGCTGGTTGCGGGCGGAGCGCTGAACATCCGCCACGGCGGCGTCTTCGGGGACGCGCACTACGGGGAGAGCACCACCGCCAACGGGACGGTGACGTTCTACCGGGGCGCGCTGTCCGAGGGCCTGTCCTTCGACCCCTTCCAGCGGGCCGCGGAGGTGGCGGAACTGTCCACCATCATCGGCAGCATGAAGGTGAATGGCACCACGCAGTTCCAGT
The DNA here is from genome assembly GCF_020103695.1 of Hyalangium versicolor. GTDB lineage: Bacteria > Myxococcota > Myxococcia > Myxococcales > Myxococcaceae > Hyalangium > Hyalangium versicolor. Next base: position 136,519 of record NZ_JAHXBF010000025.1, on the reverse strand, counting down.
CCTGGGGTGGCCTCTACCTGCAGGGCACGAACACGAAGGTGAACGTGTTCGAGATCACCACCAACCAGCTGAGCAGCACGAGGTACTTCTCCCTGACCGTGCCGTCGGGTTCGATCGCGGTGGTGAACGTGATTGGCACCGAGGCGACGATCGCCAACTTCTCCAACTCGTACAGTGGAGCGGATGCGACGGGCGTGCTCTTCAACTTCCCGAACGCCGTGTATCTGAACGCCTTCAACTACGGCTTCTTCGGTACGGTGTTGGCACCCCAGGCCTACTTCGACTTCAACAACGGCAGCTTTGACGGTGGCATCTACGCCGGCTCGCTGTCGGGGAACGCGGAGGGCCACCTCGCCCCGCTGCGTCCCTTCGGGGCCTGCGTGGACGGCGTGGGCACCTGAGAGGGTTCCTGCCTCGTGTGAAGTGAGAGGGGGCTCGCGGGACTGCCGCGGGCCCCTTCTTCTTGGAGGCGCTCACCACGAGCGTAGTGCCAAGCAGGAATTCTGATCTCAGGAATGGCCGCGTCCTCCCTGTCGGCGGTGTCCGCTCTGATTGCCGTCTTTTCGGGGCAGGTGCGCGAGTGCGCCACGCGTCCTGCCGGTCTGGTGGTATTTTTTGCTCCATGCCCATCTATGATCTCTTTTCGAAGCGCAAGCGGCGAGCAGAGCGCGGCGATGTTCCTGATGTCTACAGCTACGACACTGTTCCCGAGCAACTGCGGGTGCAGGTCATCCACCTTTGGAAGGAGGGGTTCGGCAAGTCTTATGAAGGTTCATTTGCCTTCAAAGTATACAAGGGGATTCGCGACTTACTATGCCGGGAATACGGCTTGTTCCGTCTCGTGGAGGGCCGTCATGGATATGACAGCTATCTCGCGGTGGGCAATCATGGATATGACGAATATGAAGACGAATGCTGCGGCTTCCTGCTGGCCTGTAAACCAGAACAGGCACTCGACATTATCGAGCTGACTTTTAGTATGTTTTGGAACAATGCGCAGCGAAACAGTTATCCTCCACACCTGGGACCCAAAGCCTTTGACGCCCTCATTGCCGAGCTGAACGGCCGATTCAAAGAGAGTGGCGTCGGCTACCAGTTCGAATCGGGGCTCATCATCCGTGTCGATTCAGCGCTTGTGCACGCCGAAGTCGTAAAGCCCGCGCTGAAGCTCCTGTTCGAAGAGGGCTTTGAGGGAGCCGACGAAGAATTTCGTTCTGCCTTTGAGCACTACCGCCATGGGAAGCACAAGGAGGCGCTCGTTGATGCCCTCAAGGCATTCGAGAGCACGATGAAGACGATTTGCAAGCGGAAGAGCTGGGATTACCCAGATGTTGCTGGCGCGCGCAATCTCATCACCATCATCTTCGACAAGGAGCTGATTCCCCAGTCGATGCAGGCGCACTTCACCGGGCTTCGGCAAACGCTTGAGGCTGGAGTCCCCACAGTCCGCAACAAGCTCGGCGGCCATGGCCAGGGTGAAGAGCCCGTGGAGGTTCCGGGCTATCTGGCGGCCTATGCTCTGCACCTGACTGCCTCCAATCTCGTCATGCTGCTGGAGGCGTTCAAGGCATCGTCCTGACGTATCCGCTGTTGCGCCGTCGCCTGCTCTCTGCACTCCGTGCAGGTCTCGTCTCCAACCGCGAGCGTCTTCTTAGGGAAGAGCGGACCTCAAGGTGCAGCGCGCCCGCCGATCTCGGGGAATCGCTCGTAGGCCTGCTTGAGCGCGTCTAAGTGGGCGGGGTTGTCGAGGTCGAGCGGCGCATCGGTGAACTGCACGATCCACCCACCCGACGCCGTGCGCCGCGCCCGCATCAGCAACTCGGCGTCGCGGGCAGGATCCGGGAAGCCGATGGCCTGCGCGGTAGCAGCAGACCAGTAGTTCAGCCACCCCAGGTAATGCGGAATCTCGGGTGAGCGGAGTTCCTCTGGGGGGGTGAGCATGGGAAGCCCGCGGGGTGAACTCTTCGGTCCCTGAGCTGAGCTGCGCATCTGCTGCGCGACTTCCGAGCCGAAGCCCTTCGGCGACGCATGCCCCCAGAAAGCGCGTGCGCCCTCTGCTACGCGCTCCAGCAACTCTGCCGCCGCCGCGATGACGGTCGCATCTAGTGGCAGCTTCGCATGGACCTGAAGCTGCGGCTGGCCACCTGGGATCAAACTCGCGGGTCTCTGTAACCCGGCGATCGTCACGGGGGTGCTCTCGTCGCCATTGCATAGGAGCGGGAACTTCCCGCGATTTGCTGCCTCAGCGAGCCACGCATCACGCAGCGGCAACGCTATGGGCTGCCCCTCTTTGGTGACCTCCCACTCCAAGCGCAAGCCGGGAAGCGCCCGTTCCATCCCACGGACGACCGTGAGTGTGCGGCCATCGTCGCCCTCGAGTGCTGGTGCGCAGACGGAAAGAAGGAGGCGACCGTTCACTGTCATCGTTTGCACCCCGTAACAACGATATGAGGGGCAAGGGAGGGCTCCAAGTCGAGCAGTGCCTGTCTGTGCGCAGCACTGCTCACCCCAATGACGAAGCCATATCCACATGCCTGCGCAATCCTGCGCTCTTCCAGAAGCGCTTCCACTTGAGTTTCGCCCACCTGCTCCTGGAGGAACTCACTATACGTGTCAAATTGATCAGTCTTGATCTCCCACAAAACTCGCACTCCGACTTGCAGCGCATCGAAGCGCTTGCCGTTCACTAGCACGTCCATACCGGGGTAGCGGTTCGGCGGAAACTCGTCGGCGCACTCGTTATGTGCGGCATCTCCGCCAAGGTGCGGTACCGGGACGGGCCTGCACTCAGGGCGGGGCTCCGTTGAATCGGATGAGACGGGTGGAAGCCAGTCCCGCCCCAAGCCCCTCGGCGTGGGCTCTCTGTTCGTCACGGGTTCCTGCTCACTGGATGGCCGTATCTGTATCTTACGCTTCGCGCGCTCGCTGGATGCGCTCCGTTCATAAGCATCCAGTCCTTCTTTGATGGCAATCGCCACCACCACGGTGGCAATGACAATCACTGCCCCAGTGATGACTGCCGGTGACGCAAAGAGGCAGAGCCCTACACCCATTGCTGCGGCAGCCGCAGGCGCGGAGGCGACGGCGCATTGTCCTGTGACATCACGAAACCTGATCCTGTCGTGATCGAGCGCGTGAAAGCACCTCTCTGCCAGGATCGGCCATTTGTTGGAGGCTTCTCGCACCACGCAATGGCCGTCATCCATCCAGGGGTACTGGGCCGCGCGCTGAAGGTTGGTGAGTCTCGGACTCGGGTCCGCTCGCTCTCCCGGGAGCGGTTCCATCGAGGCGCAGGCAGAGAGAAGAATCAGGAGTAGGAGGGCGCTGTGCCTTGGAGTGAGCATGAACACGGCCGTTCAGTTGGATGTGGGGGCTGAGGGGCACTGCTCGCCCTCCCTGAAGTATGCCAGCACGACTCCGCGTATACTGCGACTCCGGCTTGCCCCTGAGTTGCTCGACACCTGGACACGTTGAGCGGCTGCACTTCATGAGCGAGCGGGACGGCGGGGCTGGAGGACCCGTCCCCGAAACCCGCCCCGCCACGAGGGGCCTGCGACCTGTGGCACTGTGTCCATGTTTCTCGGGCTCCGACGACCCCTCTCGTATCTGGGGCGTATTCGTGCCCATCGCCTGCATCAGCGATCGGGCCGCTACTTCAGCAGGTTGTCGATCTCGGCCTTCCATGCCTTGGCGATGTTGGCCTGCCCGGCGTCCGTGAGCTGCTTCGCGATGGCTGCGGAGCGCGCCTGCAACTGGTCGAGCGGCACGCCCCGGGCGCGATCCCGGCTGAGCGCGAAGAAGTAGTGCTGGCACCCCGTGGCGTAGTCGCCCTGGGCGAAGAGGAGCGAGCCCATCGCGGTATATGCCTCCGGGAGGGGCCCTCCGCCCGAATCGGGCGTCAGCGGCGCGAGCACCTCGCGAGCCTGGGCGTAGTCCTTGCGCGCCAGCAAGAGCTGACCCTTGGCGTACCGCGCGCGGCTTTGGGACGGGCCCTTGATGGCGATCGCCTGGTCATACGCCGCCAGCGCCGTGTCCTGCTGGCCCGCGGTCTCCAGCACCCCGCCACGCGCCAGCCAGTAGCGATCGTCCCGCTCCAGCGCGCTCACGGTCTTGCCCTCGCTCGCGGGCACCTGCACGCCGCGGAAGACGGACTCGTACGCATCGAGCAGTGCCAGCGCGCCAGCGCCGTCTCCTGCCACTTGGAGCGACTTCGCGCCCTCCAGATAGAGCAGGGGAGCCGTCTTATGCTTCGCCACCGCCGCCTCGAAGGCCGCCCGTGCGCCGGGATCCTTCCGGGCCGCGAGCGCCCGTGCCCGGCTGAAGAGGGCATAGGGCTCGTCCGGGATCACCCCGAGCGCCGCATCCGCCTGCTTCATCGCCTCGTCGGGACTGCCCAGGGCCAGGGCCAGCTCGGCCCGCGTCGCCAGCACGCGCGCCTTCAGCGCCGGAGTCAGCTCGGCCTCGCGCGCCTGCACCTCCTGGAGCGCGCGCTCGGCGTCCTGCGGCTTCTCCATATAAAGGAGGGCCAGCGCCGACGTCAGCCGCGCCTGGAGGTGCTCCGCGTTGGCCGACAGCGCCCGTCCCAGCGCCTCGTTGGCCTGGGTGAACAGCCCCTCCTCGAGCAGGGCCTCTCCGTAGGCCGTGGAGAAGCGCGGATCCCTCCACGCTCCCTCGGTGGCGCGCGAGAAGGCCTGCCGCGCGCCCTGCAGGTTTCCGAGGGCCTGGAGCGTCCGGGCCTGGGCCAGCCACAGCTTCGGGTTGCTCGCCCCGCGATCCCGAAGCGCCTTGAGCGTCTGATCCGCCTCGGCCGTCTTGCCCTCGGCCAGCAGCACCCGGGCGCGCACCACGCGGGCGCCATAGCGCTCCACGTCCTTGGACTCCAAGGCCTCGGCGAGAGCCAGGTGCTCGCGGGCCTGGGTCTCGGCTCCGGGTTGGTGGTGCTCCAGCCACAGCTCGGCCTGGAGATCCGCGGCCAGGGCGTGCGCCCCGTACACATTCGGATCAATGGAGAAGAGCGCATCCAGCTCCTGGAGCGCCTTCTGGAAATCAGCCGGGTTGCCGCGCTGCGCCAACCCCTGGGCTGCCTTGAGCCGATTGTCCGTCTCCTGGCGCACCTTGCCTCGGTGCACCACGTAGACGACCGCCGCCCCGAGCAGCACGGCCACCAGCGCCACCTGAATCAGGGCGCTGGCCAGGCTCTCCCGCCGCTTCCAGTCCCGCTGCCCGACGCTACCGCCGTCTGCCGTTCCCATGCGCGACTGCCTCCGGCCGGAAAGTTTGAGTGGTTTCGGACGTTTATGTTGATCAGAGAGCCGCGCCTAGATATGCCCGGCGCCCTCAGGTGTCAACGGAGGGGGGCTCGAAGGGTTGGGTGGCTGTCCACTCCGGGAGGTGGCTCGATGGCTGTCTATACGGTGCTGAAACCCGAGGCGTTCACTCGGGTGGCGGAGGCTTTCGGTCTGGGGACGGTGCAGGAGGTGGTAGCCATCCCCGAGGGCTCGATCAACACCAACCACCGGGTGCTCACCTCGACGGGGCGCGTCTTCGTGCGGCACACCACGGTGCGCTCGGAGGAAGATCTGCGCTTCGAGGCGGCGCTGTTGACGCACCTGACGGAGTCCCACTTCCCGTCTCCGACGCTGGTGCGGACGCAGCAGGGGCAGCCCTTCCTGGAGCTGGAGGGCGGGCGGGTGAGCGTCTTCAAGTGGCTGTCCGGCGAGGAGCTGAAGCGCCCGCAGGTGACGGCCGAGCACGTGGAATTGCTGGGGCAGGAGCTGGGGAAGATGCACCGCATCACCCATTCCTTTGGAGGCTCGCGGAACAACCCGTACAGCGCCGCGCAGGTGCGCAGCTGGTTGGAGGGGCTGCGGCGCCACAAGGATGACGAGGTGGCCAGCGTCGCGGAAGAGCTGGCGGAGCACCTGGAGCGCGCCGAGCGGGCCCGGGATCACGGCCTGCAACCGCACGGGGTGATCCACGCGGATCTCTTCCTGGACAACGTGAAGTGGCTGGCGGACCGGGTGGGGGCCTTCTTCGACTTCGAGATGGCGTGCCGGGACGCCTACGGCCTGGACGTGGTCATCACCCTGAACGCTTGGTGTTTCGACGGAGGCTACCGGCCGGAGCTGTGTCGGGCCTTCATCCGCGGCTACCAGGAGTCGCGTTTGTTGACGCAGGTGGAGCGCGAGAACCTGTTCGGTCACGCGCTCTTCGGCTCGGTGCGCTACACCGCCAGCCGCATCCGCGACTTCCACCTGTCGCCGCTGCCGCCCGAGCAGCTCACCCGCAAGGATTTCCGCACCTACCTGGCGCGGGCGCGGGCCCTGGATGCGATGGGCCCGGCGGGCTTCCTGCAACTGCTGGGGCTGTGAGCGGGCGTCAGATGCCGGAGACGATCTTCCACTCGCCCTTCACGCGCTTGAAGACCATCTGCTCCAGCTCCGAGTCGCTCTGGGGCCGGGTGGTGAGCGAGGGCATGCGCCAGCTGGCGTTCCAGTAGTAGATGGCGGCGGCTTCGTCCTCCTGCACGTCCACCCGGCGCACGCTGAGGTCCACCTTGGGCCGCTCCACCCGCTGGAAGAGGGCGTTCATGTGCTCGGGGAGGTTGGCGTAGGTGAGATCGTCGTCGGGGGACTCGGTGCCGGCGTCCTCCTTGAAGTCCTCGGACACGAGCGACTGGATGGCCTTGGCATCCTTGGCCTCCAGCGCGGCGCGGTAGCGCTCCATGATCGCGAGGATGGCTCGCGAGTCATCGTTGTCGGCAATCTCGGTACCGGGGATGCGCTTGGTGGCGCAGCCGGTGGCCAGCAGCAGGGGAACGACGAGAAGGGCTCGGAAGGTCATGGTGCGGTCGCCTCTAAGGGTGCAACCGCGCCGGTGTCAACTCATTCCCCAGCCTGAAGAGGGCCTGCTTCAGCCCTTGCGCAGCACCTCGGCGATGAAGCGGTTGAGCACCGGGGCCTCGCCGTCGAGGATCTTCAGGCCCTCGGACTGGATGATCTTCTCGCCGATGGGGGCCAGCATCTTCATGAGGAAGGGCAGCTTGAGGGAGATCTCCCCATCCATGGTGCGCTCGGTTTCTCCGCCCACCTGGCGCAGCCTCAGCGTGCCGGAGTTCACCAACATCTTGGAGATGGCGTTGGAGGTGGGCACGTTGTTGAAGGAGAGCTCTTTCTTCTTCTTGTCGTAGGTGGACGTCTCGATGAAGGCGAACCACTCGGGGGGGACCTTCTTCGGGCCGATGGAGGAGATGACGGGCTTGGGGCGATAGCGGATCTTCCGGCGGACCTTGTCGCCCTCGTCCTTGATCTCGAGGCTCTGGACCTCGAGGAGCACGCCGTGGTGCTTGAGCAGGAACTCGCTGTAGCGCTCGTCGAGCATCGCGCGCTCCACCTCGTCCACCGTCCCCTGGATCCGCTGCCGCGATTCGAACCGCATACGCCCTCCTGTTGTTGAAGGGCCTGCGTCTAGCGGAAAGCCTGCCGGGGTACCAGCGGTCCGTGGAAGGCAGCATCCTCGAAGTCACATCGGGCCACCCACTCGAGGGCGGAGACCTTGAAGGCAGGTCCAAAATCGGGCAGAGCGCCCACTTCGTGGCGCACCGCGCCGCAGTCCCCGGCCAGGTACGAAGCTTCCACCAGCAGTCGGAGCCCCTCTTTACGGATGGCCTCGGAGAGTGTCTCGGAGCCCGGGGTGAGCGCCTGGGTGAGGTACTCCACCGCGAGCTGCGCCTCCCCGGCTTGATGCAGGCGTCGGCCGATCAGGTAGTTGAAGTAGGGATCCTTCGGGGCGATCTGGAGCGCTCGGGCGAGGTAGAGCAGGCGCACCTCCTCCTGGCGGACGCGGAAGAAGCGCTCCACGGTTTGTAGGCGGGAGGGCGAATCCAGCGAGGCGAGCTTGATCTGGGCCGAGCGCGTCAGCTCGGGGCTGGGGGCCAGGGAGAGCACCTGCTCGAGGTACTTCCGGGCCTCGTCGAGGTTCTGCAGGCGCAGCGCCATGTCGGCCTGATCCATGACGACCTCGGCCAGGAGGGCGGGCTGCTCCTTCACCTTGGTGGCCAGGGTGGAGAGGATCTGCGCGGCCTCGGTGGTGCGGTCGAGCTGGTCCAGGGCGAGGGCCTGGCCCATGGCATAGGTGGGCTCCTCGGGCTGGAGCTGGCCGGCGCGGCGGTAGAGTTCGAGCGCCTCCTGGGGATCGGTGGCCAGCGCGTCCTGGGCATTCTTCTGGATGCGTGCCACTTCGCGGGCGCACGTACGGGTGAAGAGGCTGCCGGTGCGGAAGCGGAGGAAGGCGCGGCTGATGGCGGCCTCGTCCAGGGGCAGGGTGTCCAGGTAGCGCTCCCACTCGGTGACGAGATCGTCCAGCGAGCGCCCATAGGCCTGCTGGAAATCCGCGTGGGCATAGAGGACGCGGACCTTCTCGGAGCCATAGGTGTCGGCCAGGTAGCGCAGGAACGAGCCAGCCACGGTGTATGCCCGTGCGGGAGCGGACTGGTAGAAGCCCTCGGTGCCCATGAGCTTGCGCATGTCCGGGGCGAGCTTCTGGCGGCGCATGCCGGCGGCCCACTCGTGGAGGGTGAGATCGCCCTGGATGGGATCGTCCGCGGCGACGGCGAAGCCCTCGATGACGCCCATAAGGGGCCAGACGCCGAAGCGGGTGGTGACGCGGAACGGGCCACTGCCGGCCGAGGCCGCCATGACGTGCGCCAGCTCGTGGTGCAGGCTGGTGTGAGGGAAGGGCCGATCGTTGATGTGCAGCTCGGAGAGCCAGGGCTTGGCGAACTGGGTCCGCCCGGCGCCCACCAGGGCCTGCTTCTCCTCGTCGTTGCGGTACAGGTAGACCTGGATCCTCTCGGAGGGAGCGCCGCCCAGGAAGGTGGAGAGCTGCTGGTAGCGGAACTCGAGATCCCTCACCACGCGCTCCATTGCTTCGCGATCCAGGCCGCGCGCGTAGTGGAGGCGGAAGTGCTGGGTGTCCCGGACTCCGCCCAGGTGATCGGCCAGGTACTCGTGGGTCATCCGCAGGCCGAGCGATGGGGCTTTGCCCTCGAGGAGCGCCACGCCCCCCACGAGGAGGATCAGCAGCACCCACGCGCCGAGTGAGAGCCTGGGACGAGAGAGGCGGCCCTCGCGCACGTCCAGGCAGAGGGCGGTGAGCAGTGCGAGGAGCCCGGCCAGCAGCAGTGTCTCCAGGCGGAACCAGCCCACGCGCGGAGTGATCGCCAGCGCCTCGTCATAGAGGGGCCCTGGGAGATGTCCGAGAAAGTGGTTGAAGGCATACACCTGAGGGCCGAAGACAATGGGCCACGCGGTGTGGACGCCGGAGAGGAGCACGAGGCCGACGTAGGCGAGCACGCCCCGGCCGGGTTTTCGCGCCCAGAAACCACAGAGGACACCCGCAGTGGAGGCGAGCACGGCGGAGGGGAAGGTGAGCAGCGGATAGAAGCCCACCAGTTCGAACGGATCACACTCCGTCGAGAAGAGTGCGAAGAGAGTGGAACTGAGGAAGGGGGGAATGAGCACCGCGCCGTTGATCAGCAGGGCGGTGCCGAGGGCGAGCGCGGCGGCGTGGCCTGGGCGTTCGGGGCGGGGGAGGTCCTTGAGGCGGGGCTCTTCGCCTCGGAGGACGCGGCGCTCCTGGGCGGCGGCGGCGACTCCGACGCCTCCCCCGAGGGTGCCGACGGCGATGGAGAGGGCCAGACTGAGCTCGAAGCCCGGGAGGCCGAAGAGGGGGAGGAAGACGAGGGCGGAGCCTCCGAGCGCCACGAGGCCCACGACCAGGAGGACGGCGGGACGCCTCAACAGGGAGGTAGCTCGGGTAAACAGGACTTGCCGCATAGGCTCCCCTATACTGCGACCCAGCATGCCCGAACAGAAGACCGGTCCAGACCAGCGCCAACAAGTCCGCGTGCCGATCGAGCTGAAGGTCGACTACAAGAAGCTCAATTCGTTCTTCGCGGACTACACGAAGAACATCTCGAAGGGTGGCACCTTCATCAAGACGAAGAAGCCGCTGGCCATCGGCACGCGGTTTCTCTTCAAGCTCACGGTTCCGCATCGCGAGGCGCCGTTCGAGCTGTTGGGCGAGGTGGTCTGGTCCAAGGGGGACGGGGACGAGCCGGGCATGGGCATTCGCTTCATCTACAACAGCGATGCGCAGCGGGCGGACTTCGAAGGCGTGGTGGAGAAGCTCATGGCGGACAGCCTGGGGCCGGAGCTGACGGAGAAGCTGTTGAAGAAGCCGTTGGGCTCGTGAGCATGCGCCGACTTCCATTTCAGGCGGTGGGGCTGGCGGTGCTGATGATGTTGGCGTGCCGGCCCGAGGCTGAGGGCAAGGCTCCGCCGGCGAAGGCGGCCGCCGAGACGGACGTGACCGCGAAGGACTATGCGATGCCGGCGCTGCCGCATGGGTACGTGCGTCTGCACGACGCGTTTGGGGGAGTGCACCGGGTGGAGGTGGAGGTGGCGGCGACGGGGGATTCGCGCCAGCGGGGATTGATGTGGCGCACGGAGATGGCGGCGGGCAAGGGGATGCTCTTCCTGTTTCCGGAGGAAGAGGTGCAGAGCTTCTGGATGCGCAACACGCTCATCTCGTTGGACATGGTGTTCATCAACGCGGAGAAGCGCATCGTGGGGATCGTGGAGCGGGCGGAGCCGCGCACGTACACGGCGCGTTCGGTGGGAATTCCCAGCCAGTTCGTGTTGGAGGTGCCGGGAGGGTGGTGCCAGTCGGTGGGAGTGACGAAGGGCTCGACGGTGGAGTTCGAGGGCGTCTCGGCGATCAAGATCGTCCCCTGAGGAGCGAGCGAGAGCGCGAGGTTCAGCGCTCCTTGTAGAGCAGGAACAGGTGGACGGAGTGGGGGCCGCCGAAGCCGTGCCACCTCCATCCGTATCGGACCAGCGGACCATAGCCATAGTCGAACCAGGGTCCGGGCGAGCGGTTCAGCAGCTTGCCAGTGAGGACGTACTCATCGGAGCGCAGCAGGGTGTATCCGAGCGCTTCGAGATCCTTCACCTCCAAGCGGAACCAGTCGGGTCCACGTTGAGCGTCCCACATGACGAGTGTGGCGGGTGGAGCCTCGCGAAGGATCTGCAGGTTGCGTTCGCGGTCCTGGCCGAGGCGGGGTTCCTGAGCGCCGTCATCGAACACGATGTTCATGTAGCGCTGGCTGCCATAGAAGCGCGCCACGGGACGAGGCTCCTCACGGAAGCGAGCCACCGTGGCATCCACGGCCCATGCATCGCGGGCCCACTGAGCGGCATCGACGTAGAGGAGTGCCGCGAGCGCTGAGGGCACGAGCACCAGAGAGCCCACGAGCCAGGCCATCCGTGGACGAGAGAAACGGGAGAGCCAGTCGGCGAGGAGGTTCCAGCCAACGAGGGTGATAAGGGCGGTGGCGGGAGCGACACAGACGAGGTAGCGCGGGTAGCCGGCGGAGCCGAAGAGGCCGAAGGTGTGGAGCACGGAGTGCAGCACGAAGAGCACGAGGAAGGCCGAGGTGGCGGTGCCCAGTTGGCGTCGGCGGAGCAGGAGGCTCAATCCCAGCAGGAAGGGGACGAGGAGTAGGGGCCCGACCAGCTCCGGGAGGCGGAGGATGTAGCTCCACACTGGCTCGAAGCCGTATTCGGCGGCGGTGGCGTGCCAGTCTCGGGGCCAGTCGTGAAGGATGAAGAGGGGATCGCGGGTGAGCAGGTACGCGGCCAGCCACCACAGGGCGCAGCCTGAGAGCAGGAGCAGGGTGGAAGGGAGTCGCTTCCAGACGGGGCGTGAGTCGCGCCGATCGATGAGGAGCCACACGCCCCAGAGGATGCCGAGGAAGAAGCCCTCGGGGCGGGCCAGGGGCATGAGGGACGCCACACCGACGCCAGCCATCACCCGTCCAGAGAGATGGAGCCGCAGCGCGAGAACGAAGACGAGCGCGAAGAGGGGCTCGGTCATGAGTTCGTGGCTCAGCAGCAGCCAGGATGGCTGGAACCACAGGAGGGGGACGGTGAGGTGGGGCCTTGCGAGGCCCAGCTCCTCCGCGAGCCGGAACGTGTGCCAACTGGTGACGAGACAGACGAGCACGGTGACGAGCTGGGCGGGCGAATAGCCGAGCTGAGTCGCCGGGGCATAGACGAGCATGAAGAGGGGCCGGGCCCACACCTTGACGAAGTAGTGGGGGAGGCGGAAGGCCCAGCGTGCGAACAGATAGTGCTGTCCCCCATCCTGCTGGTAGCTGTCGGGGAACACCGCGACGAGCACGGCCCCCAGCACACCCAGCGCCGCGGTCCAGGCGACAGCTCTCCTCCAGCTTCCCATGTCTGGAGGTTCTATCTCCCAGTGATGACCAGCGCCTACCTCTCTTGAATCTGTGCGCGACGCTCGAACATGAACGTGCTGGTGCGCCTGCTGGCCGCCAGTTCCTTCACCTTCTTCTTCAGTGAAGCCGCCATGCTCGACAGTGAGGCGGGATGTACGCTGCCACCCAGTTTCCGGCTGTCCAGCACTGCCAGGCTCAGGGTCACCGGAGGCACCTCCACGCACGTGCCCTTCCGGTCCGTGGCCTCGAACCACCCGCGCTCCAGGTCTGTTGCGTCGAACAGCGCACTTTTCTCCTCATCGAAGCGCTGACAGATCACCTCGAGCGCTGAGGGGTCTACCGCGTCCGGGCACACGAGCACGAAGTCGTCTCCTCCCACATGTCCCAGGTGGCTCCCACGCGGGAACAGGTGCAGGCTCTCCGACAGCACGCGCGCCGTGAGCCGGATCAGCTTGTCTCCCAGCAGGAAGCCATAGCGGTCGTTGTACTCCTTGAAGTGATCCAGATCCCCGTAGATCACCGTGAACCCTGGACCCTGTAGCACCTGCCGGATCCACCGTTCGATCATCCGGTTCCCTGGCAGTTGCGTGAGCGGATTCGCCCCTGTGGCCGCCCGAACCTCCAGCTCTGTGGCTCGGCCGATCAGCTGCTTCATCGTCACTGTGCCCAGGAACCGCCCCTGCGCGTCAGTCACCACCACGGGATCGTAAAGGGACTCCGGCGCCCGTTCCATGGCCACCTTCGCCAGAGCGGTAATCGCCATCGTGTCCTCCACCATCAACGGCCGCTCGCTCGAAGTCAGCTCCGCGGGCTTCTTCTGCAGCAGCGGGTAGCCGAAAGGCCCCGCCGTCTTCGCGTAGAAGTGCTGCCGCGTCACCAACGCCCGAGGCTTCTCCTCGCCGACAATCACCACGTGATCCAGCTCTGGGGTGCGGCGGAAGAGCCGGTCCAGCTCCTCCGTCGTCATCTCCGCGTCCACGCACAGCCTGCGGATGACGATGCCCCCCACCGTCTCGTCGTCCTCGTCCTTCTGGAAGTGGTGCGCGCGGATCGCCTCGCGGCGGCGCAAATCGAACTCCCGCGAGGGCTGGGGGGGATCGCTCGCGGGCCGCGCCACCAGGAACCCCTGCGCATGACGGACGCCCAGCCGCAGCAGCACGTTCAGTTCCTCCCACGTCTCCACGCCCTCGGCGATCAAGGTGCTGTCCACGCTGGAGGCAAAGTCGACCAGAGACTTCACCAGGTGCTGCCGGTAGCTGTGCTGGTGGATGTCCCGCACCAGCGCCTGGTCCAGCTTGATGTAATGCGGCGCACTGTGCACCAGCGTCACCAGCCCCGAGTGCCCCGCGCCAAAGTCATCCAGCGCGATCCTGAAGCCGTGGCCCATGTACTGGCGCATGAGCTGCTGAAGCTGATCGACGCTCGCGAAGGTGCTTGTCTCCGTGATCTCCAAGACGATCTGTCTCGGGCTCATTCCGTACTGCGCGAGCAGCTCCAGCGTGGATCCATCTCCGAAGCGTGGATCGCTCAGTACGTCCGGTCCGACGTTGAAGAAGAAGGGGACGCGGCGCTCCTCGAGCGGCAGCAGGGCAATTCGCCGGACGGCCGCTGTCCAGCACGCTCGCTCCAGCTCCCATGTGACACCTTCCACCCGCGCCTTGGTGAAGAGCACATGTGGAGCCTGGATGGGACCCACGCCCCGTGAGAGTACCTCGTACCCGATGGCCTCTCCCGTCATCAGGTCCACGATCGGCTGGAACACCGAGGTGATCCGTGGCTCGTCTCCGGCCCAGAGCCAGGCTGGCCGCTCGGTGACACTGTTGATCAGGGGGAGCGTCATGCCTGGAAGATGTAACGGATCCCTCTGACCGCCCCACGCCCGTCGAGTGAGCGCCAGGCAACAGCTCCGTCACTTGAGCGCAACGGCCGAGAGCTCGCTTCCAGGTCTGGAGAGCAGGGAGGCGAGAGACGGATGTCGTCTGCTCAACGCGCGCCTGGGTGCGCTTCGAAAGTTCAGGGAGACAGCAGGCTCAGGAGACGCGCTCCTGCACGGGCGCCGAGGGCACCTCCGCGTCTTCGGCAATCGGAGCAACGGGAGCCATGGCCTCGGGGCTGGCGGTTGTGGGAGCCGGAACCGAGGGCGCCGGCTCGGTCTGAGCGAGCGTCGCCTGGGCGGCCACTGCGTCCATCGCCTGACCCTCCTCGATCTGCGAGGAGGAGAGCGCGCGGAAGCGGCGGGACAGTGCCGAGAGCTCTGCGGCCTTCATCTGCGCGTGCCCACTGCGCAGCGACAGGAGCGCCACGCGGGCCCGATCCAACTGAGCCACCTGGGCCCGGATCCGCGCGAGGATGCGCTCGCGGCGCTGCTTGAGCTCTCCCAGCCGCTCCACCTCTTCGCCCAGCGAGGCAGCGGCGGACTCGAGCTGACGACGGGCCACCATATCGGTGCTCGCCTTCGCGGCACGGAGCAATTCCTCGCGCTCGGTCTGAAGCTCCGTTTGGGCGCGCTCCTCGAGTTGGGTTTCCACGCCGGCCCACTCCGAGGCCAGCTCCACAGCATCCTTCGTCATTCGGGACAGTGTGCGAGCCATCTCTTCGCGGGCGGGCTCGCGGGGGAGCTGTGCCAGGGACTGGCCGCACTGCCGGTAGATGGTGAGCGCGCGCTGGGCCAGAGTATGGAAATCACCCGAGAGTTGGGGCAGCAGCTCCTCGCAGCGCGCCTCCACGGGATCCGAGGCGAGCGCCAGGTGCGCGGCCACGGAGCTGAGCCCGACAAAGAGGCCCACGATGGCGCCTGTCACTCCAGCGCCAAGCAGCACCGGGGTCGCCAGGTCCGCCATCCTTGCGGCGAGGATGCGGGCCACCGCCACACCGCCGAGGGTGAGTCCAGCGCATAGGCCCGCGCCGAGCACGTAGTTGATGAAGGTAGGGCGCCGCTCGCCGACCTGGCTCTCCTCGCCGCGTTCGTTGAGGTGGGCGCGAACCAACAGGGCACCGGCCGCTGCGGCGCTCAGTCCCGCCGTCCACGCGGGTGCCATGCCGAGGGCATAGGGGAGGGCGGGGAGCAGCACGCCCAGGCCGGACAGCAGGAGCCGGTCCCACTTGTCCCCTCGAGCCACTGCGAGCAGGGTACCGGCGAGGACCATGTAGGCGAGGGGCAACGCCAGGCCGGCCTTGTGAATGGCCAGGTGCAGCAGGCCGGCGCCGGCGCCGGCGGCCAGTGCGCGGGTGACGTTTCGCTCGAAGGTTTCGCGGTGGTGGAGCTGCAGGACAGTGGCGGACATCGGTAACTCCGACGCGGCGGGCGAGAGAAAGGTTCCCGTGGGAACGCGCGTGCGAATAAAAAGGTCTGTGGATGACGACCACCGCCCTGCCCGAGACGATGCGAGCGCTGTGCCTGAAGGCCTACGACGGTCGGCCCGAGTCTCTGCAAGTCATGGAAGTTCCAGTCCCCAGGCCTGGGGCGGGGCAGGTGTTGGTCCGGGTGGCGGCGGCGCCGATCAACCCAGCGGATCTGATGTTCGTTCGAGGACTCTACGGGGTGAAGAAGCCGCTGCCAGCAGTGCCGGGCTTCGAGGGGAGCGGGACGGTGGTGGCGGCGGGGAGTCTGGCGGGGCGGCTGTTGGTGGGGCGGCGAGTGGGATGTGTGCCCGTGCCCTCGGATGCCGGAACGTGGGCGGAGTACGTGGTGGTGCCGATGAAGCAGTGCATCCCTCTGCTCCCGCGAATCAGTGACGAGCAGGGCGCCAGCTTCTTCGTGAACCCGTTCTCGGCGTGGGCGTTGATGGATCGAGCGCGACAGGGGAAGCACAAGGCGCTGGTGCAGAGCGCGGCGGCGAGCACTGTGGGGCGCATGCTGCAGAAGCTGGCGCGCAAGGAGAAGATCCCGCTGGTGAACGTGGTCCGCCGCTCCGAGCAGGAGGCGATGCTGCGCAAGCTGGGGGCCGAGCACGTGGTGAATAGCAGTGAGCCCGAGTTCGAGGAGAGGCTGCGGCTCATCTGCCAGGAACTGGGTGTATCGCTGGCCTTCGACGCCGTCGCGGGATCGATGACAGGGCACCTGGCACGGGCGCTGGTGGATGAGGGGACGGTGATCGTCTACGGAGGGCTCTCGGAGCAGGAGAGCCGCATCCACCCGGGAGAGCTCATCTTCCATCAGAAGAAGATCGAGGGCTTCTGGCTCTCGGAGTTCTTCAAGGGGAGCTTCGGCAAGGACCAGCTCCGCGCGCTGGTGGAAGTGCCGACGTTGTTGGGCAAGGACTTCGAGACCCCGGTTCGCGCGAAGCTGCCACTGGAGTCAGCAGGAGAGGCATTGCGCATCGCCGCCTCGAACATGACAGCCGGCAAGGTGTACTTCGCGCCCAAAGCGGCGAAGGATTGATCAATCAGGCTTTGGGCCGGGAGATGGGACCCGGCTTCCCCTTGACGACCTTCAGGTAGTCCGCTGGGGAAATGAGGATCTGCGTTCCTCTCACGCCCGCAGACACGGAGATGATGTCGAAAAGCTCCACCGTCTCGTCCACGTAGACGGGGTACTCCTTCTTGCCGCCAATCGCCGTCACTCCACCGCGGATGTAGCCCGTCAGCGGCTGCAGTTCCTTGAGCGGCACCGTGTCCACCTTCCGGTCCCCGCTCAGCTTCGCCAACGCCTTCAAATCCAGCTCCGCGTCGCCCGGCACCACCGCCATCAACACGCCCGTCCGATCCCCTCGTGCCACCAGCGTCTTGAAGACTTGCTCCGCTGGCAGTCCCACCTTGGCGGCCACCGTCTCGGCGGACAGATCCTCTGGATCCACCTCGTACTCGCGCAGCTCGTACTTGATGCCGAGCGTATCCAGTTGGCGGGCCGCGTTCGTCTTCATGGCGTCACATCCCCAGGGCCTGCGAGGCGGCCTTCACCCGAGCCAGCGCGTCATCGGGCGTCGCGCCCACCGCGGACAGGTGCCCCATCTTCCGGCCCTTTCGAGCGTCGCGCTTGCCGTACAGGTGCAGCCGCACGCCCGGCATTGCCAGCACCTGCTCGAAGCGGGGCCCACCTTCATGCAGCCACAGGTCTCCTAGCAGGTTCACGATCGCCGCCGGACGCACCACCTCCACCGAGCCCAGTGGCAGGTTGCACACCGCTCGCACCGCCTGCTCGAACTGGCTGGTGAGGCAGGCCACCTCCGTGGCGTGGAAGCTGTTGTGGGGACGCGGCGCCAGCTCGTTCACCAACAACCGCCCGTCCTTCAGCAGGAACATCTCCACCACCAGCAGCCCCTCGACCTCCAGCGCGTTCGCCATGTCCCGGGCGATCTTCGTCGCCTCCACCGTCACCTGCGGCGGCAGCGGACCGGGCAGCAGCGACCACGCCAGGATGCGGTCCTCGTGGTGGTTGAAGGCGGGCGGGTACACCACCGTCTCCCCACGAGGGCTCCGAGCCACCAGCACGGACAGCTCGGACTGCAGGTCCAGCGTGGCCTCCGCCACCACCGCGCGCTCGCCCAGATCCCGCCATGCCTGCGCGGTCTCCGAGGCGGCCTTCACCACCACCTGCCCGCGTCCGTCGTAGCCGCCCTCGCAGGACTTCACGAACGACTTCCCGCCCAGCGCCTCCACCGTTGTGCCCAGCTCCTCGGCGCTGTTCACCTCGCGCCACGGCCCGAGCGGGAAGCCCTGCTTCGCCAGCCATGCCTTCTGCCGGCCCCGGTGCTGAATCATCTCCAGAACAGCGGCCGAGGGCCGCAGTGGAGCCTGCTCCGCCGCCGCGCGCAGCGAGGAGAGAGGAATCTTCTCGATCTCCAGTGTCACCACGTCGCACGAGCGAGCCAACTGCGCCGCGGCCCTGGCGTCGCCGAAATCCGCTGTGTAGCACTGGTCCACCACCCAGCGCGCCGGGCACGCGGGATCCGGATCCAGCGCCTGCACCTGGAACCCCAGCGTGCGCGCCGACAGCGCCATCATCCGGCCCAACTGCCCGCCGCCCAGGATGCCAATCGTCCCGCCAGGAAGGACCGTGGTCATGAGATCTCCCGCTCGCGCAACACCTCATCCGTCCGTGCCTGACGCCACGAGGCCAACCGCGCGCGCAGCTCTGGATACTTGAGTGCCAGAATGGACGCCGCATGCAGCGCCGCGTTCGCCGCTCCCGGCTTGCCGATGGCCTGCGTCCCCACGGGCACGCCCTTGGGCATCTGCACGATGGACATCAGGGCATCCAGGCCGTTGAGCACCGTGGTCGGCATGGGCACTCCGAGCACGGGCAGCAGCGTCTTGCTCGCCACCATGCCAGGCAGGTGGGCCGCTCCTCCCGCCGCCGCGATGATGACCGACAGCCCTCGGGACTCGGCCGTGGACGCGTACTCCATCATCCAGTCCGGCGTCCGGTGGGCCGACACCACCCGCACCTCGTGAGGAACACCCAGCTCCGTGAGGATCTCGATCGCCGGGCGCAGGTACTCGAGGTCGCTCTTGCCGCCCATGATGACCCCGACCCAGGGGGTGTCCGCGCTCGCCATGCCGTGTCCTCTCTCTCTGTGCGCTCTCCTGCCAGGAAGCAGGAGGAACGCGGAGATAGGGCGGCGGGATTCCACCGGTCAACTCCAGAATCGCAGGACGCGAAAACACCAAGGGCCCCGCCGTTGCCAGCGGAGCCCTCGGTGAGGTGCCTGCCTGGGGAGCCCTGTCCTGGCTCAGTACGTCGAGCCCATGCGCCCGAAGTCCTTGAGAGCCTGGACCTTGGACTTCTTCACCGCCGTGTTCACTGCCTCCTCGCTCTGGGCCGACTCGTACTCGTCATACGCCGCCTGCTGCGCAGCCTTGTCCGCCGCCACCGCCGGAGCCCCCGCCACCGCGGCCACGTCGTCGAACATCTCCTGGTTCTGCTGGATGAGCTGCCGCGCCTCGTCCCGGCGGCCGACCTTGAGGGCCTCCGCCGCCTTCTGGAGGTTCGCCGCGCCGCGAGCTCGCGCCGCGTACACCGTGGCCTCCTTGTCCTGCTTCGCCGCCACCTCCTCGCGGCGGTCGGTCACCATCGCCGACAGCGCGGCCCCGCTCTCCACTGTTCCGTCCTTCAGCAGGTCCGTGTACGTCAGCTTCACCCCCGTCACGTCCACCGCCTGCCCCACCGCCGAGCCCGTCACCGTCACCCGCGCCACCACGCGCTCGGTCTGGCCCGCGGAGAAGTCCGGCATCGGCACGCGCACGGTGCGTCCGGCCTGGTGCGCCCGGTAGCCCAGCACCTCGCCCAGGGTGACGCCCTCGGGCAGGGTGAAGGACAGCTCCACATTGCGCGCCACCTGCGTGGTGGCCTGCTGCAGATCCTTCTGGAAGAGCGTGGCCAGCTTGCCCGCGTCCTCCAGGAAGCCGTATGCCCCCGCGCCGTACTCGGCGAACGCCTGCATCAGATCCTCGTTGAAGTCCGTGCCCACGCCGATGGAGCTCACCGTCACGCCCTCGGCGCGGATGTTCTTCACCACCTGCTTCAGGCCCTCGTCATCCGTCACTCCCTCGGTGGGCTGCCCATCGCTGATGAGGATGATGCGGTTGACCTGGTACTGGCTGCGCGCCGTGTTCACCTGGTGCTGCCCCGTCGTCAGGCCCGCGCCGATGTTGGTGCCGCCCTCGTCCCAGATTCCGTCGATGTACTGCAGCATCCGCTGCCGGTTGGAGGCCGTGGCCTGCATGCTCGGCAGGCTCTTCACGTCCGAGCCGTAGTGGACGATCGCCAGCCGGTCATCCTCCGTCAGCATCCCCACCAGCTGCCGCGCCGCCTGCTTGGCCTGCGCCAGCTTGTAGCCATTCATGGAGCCGGAGCGATCGATCACCAGCGCCAGGTTCACCGGGCTGCGCTTCGAGCCCGGGACTTCCGCGCCCGTGACGTCCACCGTGACGAACACATCCGTGCTGCCCGGGACGATGTACGGGTGGCTCAGCCGGCTCGTCATGGTCAGCGAGCCCTGCGAGGTGCTGGCCGGCGGGGTGGGAGGAGGAGGGGGAGTGGGCGCCACCGGGGTGGCGATGTGCGGCTGGGGCGGCGGGGGAGGGGACACCACATGCGGCATCCCCAGCACCAGGGCCACGAGCGCGAGCGCTCCGGCCAGACCCAGGAAGGTCGTCGTCTTGTTCATGGCAGGGCTCCTAGAAACGGCAGGCCCTGCATCAGACGAATGGCGCGCGAAAAAGATCTAAAGGGCCGCGCGCCAGTGTCTCACTGCGGGGCCGTCGAGGACAGCTTGCCCGAGCAGAAGTAGGGGGAGTTCGTCTCCCCGAATGTCCTGCGGTAGGTGACCGGATCGTCTCGCTTCAGACGTTCCAGCGTCGCCTGGTCCAGCAGCAGCGAGCGGCAGACGATGCGGTCCTTGAGGGCATCCGGCACCGAAGTGTCCGTCACCTCGCAGTCCCCGGTACTGCCCTCCACGCACTCCTGGCTGCAGTAACCCTCGGCCGCGACGTTCGGGCTCGTGTCTTCCGGTACGAACTCGGCATCCCGGACGCAGATGAGATCCTCACAGTCCGTGGCGCCGAAGGAGATGAAGTCCTGGCCGGCGGCGATCTCGCTGTTGATCACCGGCTTGGAACGGATGCCCTGAGCCACCTCCTCATCGGACGGCTTCTTCACCAGGACGCACTTCTTGCCGAGCTCGGTGGTCACTTCGCACCCGCTGGCCAGCAGGGCGGCGCTCAGGAGGACGACCAGACGCGGAGACATGATCGAGATGGACCTCTTAAGGAGGAAGGCGATGGACTCGGCACCGTAGCACAGCGGTTCGTGGTGCCAACCGCTTGTCGCAGGTGATACTCGGAGCGGAATTCTTCAAGAGTGGCGCAGGGATAGAGATGCGGCAGGCAGGTTCGGATTGGTTGAGGTGCTGGAGACTGGCGGCTAGGATGGCCGGGCCGTTGACACTCCGAAATCTCGCGGGCGGACCTCCGCCCCTCCACCCCAAACGGAGCCTCCGGAAGTGAATCGCCTCCAGGCAACTCTGCTCGCGCTGTGCCTCTGGCCCGCGTTGGCGCTCGCTCAGTCGGAACAGGGTCAGGGTATGGGACTCGATCTGACGGGCGACGACGCCAACAAGACCGAGGAACAGAAGCCCGAAGACACCACCGAGACCGCACCCCCTGCCGAGCCGACACCCTCGGCCACCACGACTCCAGCGGCCCCCGCGCCGGCGGAGCCCGAGGTCGTGCCCACGGACATCACCCAGGAGGACCGGGTCAAGAGCGTCCAGCGCAAGGTGTACCGCAAGGAGGGGCGCTTCGAGCTCACCCCGCTGGTGAGCTTCTCCATCAACGATCCCTACTACTCGAAGCTGGGCGCCTCGGTGCGCGGGGCCTACTACTTCGCGGACACGCTGGCGCTGTCGGTGCGCGGCTCCGCGATGCAGGTGTTGCCCTCGGATGACGTGCGCACCGCCAAGCGCGCCTTCCAGAGCAAGATCTACCACTCGGTGCCCCAGTGGTCCGTCATGGGCGACGTCGAGTGGGCCCCGCTCTACGGCAAGGTGGCCTTCCTCAACTCCATCCTCCACTTCGACGGCTACCTGCTGGGCGGCGCCGGAGTGGTGAGGACGCAGACCTCGGCCCTCGAGGGCCGCACCGTCAACATCGGCGCGGACCTGGGCGCGGGAATGCGCTTCGTCGCCAAGGACTTCCTGGCGGTCAACGTCGCCCTGATCAACACCTCGTACGTCGACCAGCCGCTCGGCACCAGCAAGGGTGCCGTCCAGAACCTCATGACGATCAATGCAGGTATCTCGCTGTTCTTCCCGCTGCACTCCACGGGCCGGGAGGGCGAATGATGCGAGCCCTCCGATTGCTCATGGCCCTGTGCCTGTTGCCGCTCGCGGCGCGGGCTCAGGACGCCCAGCCGGCGCCCGCTCCCGCGGCCGACAAGCCCAAGTCCAAGCCTTCGTCTGATCCCGCTCCCGCTCCGTCCGGTGCCTCCACCTCCCAGGAGACCGAGGCCGGTGACGTGTCCGAGGTGGACAAGGACGCCCTGGGGCCTCTGCGCGAGCGCATCCGCCCCGTGTCCGGTCACCTCTTCCTCAAGAAGGGCCGGTTCGAGCTGAGCCCCTCCGCGACAATCTCCCTGCGGGATGCCTTCTTCCGCAAGTACATCCTGGGGGCCACCTTCACCTTCTTCCCCTCGGAGACGTTCGGCATCGGGCTGCGCGCGGGCTACTCCATCCCCACCGTGTCGGGCGCGGCGCAGATCTGCAACTTCACCGATGGCGACGATGGCAATGTCACCCGCGGCTGCAGCGCGCCGACCTTCGAGGCGCTGGATGGCCGCGCTCCTGGCCAGCTCACCCTGATGGCGGGGGTGGATGCGCAGTGGGCTCCCATCTACGGGAAGATCTCGCTGCTGGCCGAGAAGTTCGTCCACTTCGACATGTACGGCGTGCTGGGCGCCACGGCCATCCAGTACAAGGGGCCGCCGGACTCGGCTGACGTGCGCAGCACCGCGCGGATCACCGCCGGTGGCAACGTGGGCATCGGCTTCCGCTTCTTCCTCAACCGCTACATGACGCTGCGCACCGAGGTGAGAGATCTCGTCTACGTGGAGAAGGCGGAGTCCTCCGACAACTCGCTGCGCAACCAGCTGATGTTCGAGCTGGGCTTCTCCTTCTTCCTCCCTACCGCCCTCCCCGAGTCATGAACCGTACTCTCCGACTCCTCCGCTTCGCGCTCCTCGGGCTCGCGCTCTTCTGGGCCGTGCCGTCTCCGGCCCAGAGCTTCGAAGGCCTGGACTCGTCCTCCTCGAAGAAGAAGAAGAAGAAGGGCAAGACCTCCTCCTCCGCCTCTTCCTCCAAGAAGAAGAAGAGGGGCAAGAATCAGCCCGTGGAGGAGGCGTCTCCCGCTCCGGCGGAGAGCGCTCCGCTGACTCCTTCGTCGGCCGAGACGCCCACCGTGCCTGCCGCCACGAGCGGCACCGGCAGCGAGACGCCTTCGCCCTCGCCCGCGACGGCTCCCAACCCCGTTTCGGCGCCCACCACGCCTGCTCCCGCTCCGGCCGATGAGAACGGCGGCCTGGGGTTGGATCTCACCGGGGCCGGGCCCAAGGGCACCGCGCCGACGATGACGTTCGACGCCGTGGACGTGTCCGGCAAGACGGGTGACCGCCAGAAGCTGGATGTGGCCGTGTCGCTCTTCAAGAACGACCAGTACGAGCAGGCCGCCATGGCCGGCTACGAGATCATCCAGGACCCGAAGATGGCGGGCCTCCAGGTGGAGGCGCGCTACGTGGTGGCCAAGGCCCTGTACCGCATGGGGCTGTACCACTCGTCGCTGGGCGAGTTCTCGAAGATCCTCTCCGTGGGCCCGCAGACCAAGTTCTTCAAGACGAGCCTCGAGTGGCTGTTCTTCATCAGCCGCAAGTCGAAGAACGAGTCGGTCATCCTGGACGAGATCGCCCGCTACGCGAACTTCGAGTTCCCCGAGAAGTTCCGCAGCGAGTTCTACTACCTGCTGTCGCGCTACCACTTCGTGCGCGGCAAGGCGCTGGACCAGGTGGGCCAGCCGGACAAGGCGGACAAGAGCTTCGAGGAAGTGAAGCGGCTGGCGACGCTCGTGCCGCGCACGGATCCGTTCTACCCGCGCGTGAAGTTCCTCGAGGGCCTGGCGCTGTTCCGCAACGGCAGCAAGGTGAAGTCGGCGGACGCGCGCCGCGGCGACAACAACATGGTGGCCTCCATCGAGACGATGAAGGAGGTCATCCGCATGACGCGGCCCGTGGCGGGCAAGACGGCCGAGCAGGCCGCCCTGGACCAGTCCCTGCGTGAGTTGGCCTTCATGCAGTTGGCGCGCACGCACTACGGCATGCAGCAGAACCGCTACGCCATCTTCTACTTCAACAAGATCGAGCGCGGCACCAACCAGTGGCTGGAGGCCCTCTTCGAGTCCAGCTGGGCCAACTATCGCGTGGGTCAGTACGAGCAGGCGCTGGGCAACCTCATCACCCTGTCCTCGCCCTTCTTCCGCGAGGAGTACTTCCCCGAGGCGCTCATCCTCAAGGCGGTCATCTATTACGAGAACTGCCGCTACCGGGAGTCCTCGCTCATCCTCCAGGACTTCGAGCGCACCTACCTGCCCGTGCACAACGAGCTGGAGACGCTGGTGAAGAAGAACATGGAGGCCAGCGAGTACTACAGCGTCCTCTCCGACGTGCAGAAGAAGAACAAGGAGGGCGCGGACAAGAACGGCACCGACATCATTCTCGAGCGCATCCTCCGTCTGGCCCTCACGGATCAGGACCTGAAGAAGACCAACGACTCCATCCTCGAGCTCGAGGGTGAGATGGACGCCTTCTCCGAGAAGGGTGACACCTTCAAGTACTCGGAGCTGTCCAAGTCGCTGCTCGAGGGGCTGAAGG
Organism: Hyalangium versicolor; assembly: GCF_020103695.1. Classification (GTDB taxonomy): domain Bacteria; phylum Myxococcota; class Myxococcia; order Myxococcales; family Myxococcaceae; genus Hyalangium; species Hyalangium versicolor. The sequence continues at coordinate 111,863 of NZ_JAHXBF010000025.1, read as the reverse complement.
AGCAGCGCACCGCCCTGATCGAGAAGGCGGGCCTCATGTCCAAGGGCAAGCTGGAGACGGAGCTCATGGCCCTCAAGCAGCTCCTGGCCAACGGCTTGCGCATCAAGTTCGAGACGACCACCAAGGAGAAGGAGTTCCTGGAGGAGCAGCTCAAGGCGGGCGGCCGCACGGCGATCGTCAAGAAGTACCGGTACACCGTGGCCGTGGCGGACGATCAGCTCTACTGGCCGTACGAAGGTGAGTACTGGCGAGACGAGCTGGGCACCTACCAGTACACCCTCACCAAGGGCTGCATCGAGCGCGACTCCGCCAACCGCGACGTCCAGGCGAGCGGCGAAGCGTCGTCGCTCTAAGCGCGGGGGGGTATGGAGGAGGGATCAGAACGACGCGCCTCGCTGCGCGTCGTCTTCGGCATCGTCGCGCTGGACCTCATCGGATTCGGGATCCTCATCCCGCAGCTGGGGGTGTACGGGGTGAAGTTCGGCGCCTCACCGTTCTCGGTGGGGCTGCTGCTCTCCGTGTACTCGCTGATGCAGCTGCTGTTCGCCCCGGTGCTGGGACGGCTGTCGGATCGCTATGGCCGGCGGCCGGTGCTGCTGCTGAGCCTGGCGGGCTCCATGGCGGGCTATGTCCTGTTCGCCTTCGCCCACTCGCTGCCGCTCCTCTTTCTCTCGCGCGTCATCGACGGGGCCAGCGGGGGCAACATCTCCACCGCGCAGGCCTATGTGGCGGATGTCACCCGGCCGGAGGAGCGCGCTCGGGGCATGGGCATCATCGGCGCGGCGTTCGGCCTGGGCTTCGTGCTGGGGCCAGCCCTGGGCGGCTTTCTGGGAGCCTGGGGCGGTAACCTGGCCATCGGCTTGTTCGCCGCCGGGCTGGCGGGGCTGAACCTGCTCTTCACCTTCCTCTTCCTGGCCGAGTCCCGTGTTCCCGGCCGCCCTTGCGTCACCGGAGCTTCGGCGCGCTCCATGAGAGGGGCGGCCATCGCGCTGCGCCTGCCCGTGGTGGGCATGTGCCTGGTCCTCATCCTCCTGTTCACCACCGCCTTCTCGCAGATGGAGGGCACCTTCTCGGTGTACCTGCTCTCGCGCTTCCTCTCCTCGGGGCCGGTGCAGTTGGAGGGAGGGCTGTTCTTCCTGTCGGCCAGCGCCTCGTCCCAGCAACTGGCCCAGGCCAGCCTTCGCACCGGTGGGCTCTTTGCTCTGGTGGGGATCGTGTCCGCGGCCCTCCAGGGCGGGTTGCTCCGGCGGCTCCTGCCTCCCGAGCGCCGCTCCGAGGAGGGCTACCGCCCGGTGCGCGAGGGCTGGCTCCTGGTGACGGGCTTCGCGGTGACGGGGGTGGGGCTGGCCCTGCTGCCCGTGGCTCCCGGCTATGGGTGGCTCTTCCCGGTGATGGGGCTGCTCGCGGTGGGCTCGGCGTTCGCCAACCCCTCCCTGTCGGCTCTCGTCTCCCTCCAGGCGCCTCCTGAGCGACTGGGGACTGTGTTGGGTAGCTATCAAGCCTTCGGCTCGCTGGGGCGCATTCTCGGCCCGGCGCTGGGCGGGTGGCTGTTCACAGGGTTTGGCCCCGGGGTGCCGTATGGGACGGCGGCGGTGATGATGGCCGTGGGCGCTCTCCTGGCCCTGGGACTGGCAGCTCGCATGCGATTGCCGGGCGCGAGCGTCGGGCAAAGCTCGTAAGATGGGGCATATGGCGGGGACCTCACAGGAGTTCAAGGACGTCACGATCGCCTTCGATGTCATGGGTAGCGACCACGGCCCCGCCGAGGTGGTGCGCGGCGCCGCGCAACTCTCGCTGGAGGCGCCGCACATCCACGCGCTGCTGGTGGGAGACCGCGAGCTGATCGACGCGACCCTGGCGGAGACCAAGCACCGTGCCGAGCGCATCTCCGTGCAGCATGCCTCCGAGTTCGTCTCCATGGACGAGAAGCCCGGCGAGGCGCTGGCGCGCAAGAAGCACGCCTCGGTGTCGGTGGCGGCCCAGTTGGTGGCCGAGGGCGAGGCGCAGGCCCTGGTCTCCGCGGGCAACACGGGAGCGGGCGTGCTGGCGTGCGCGCGTCACTTCAAGCTCATTCCGGGGGTGCGCCGGGCCGCGCTCGCGGCGGTGTACCCCACGCGGGGCACGCGCGGAGAGAAGGACGATCCGTTCTCGCTCATCCTCGACGTGGGCGCCACGGTGGAGGCCACCGCGGAGGACCTGGTCACCTTCGCCGTGATGGGCTCGGCGTACGCGCGCATCATCTCGCGCAACGAGCGCCCCAAGGTGGCGCTGCTCTCCAACGGCGTGGAGCCGCAGAAGGGGCCGCCGCGCGTGGTGGAGGCGCACTCGACGCTGTCGGGCCTGCAGGGCATCAACTTCATCGGCAACGTGGAGGGCGTGGACATCCCCAAGGGCACGGTGGACGTCATCGTCACCGACGGCTTCGTGGGCAACGTGTGCCTGAAGATGCTGGAGGGCGTCCACGAGACCGTCGTCGAGCTGGCCCGCTACGCCTACAAGGAGAAGCTGCGCTGGCGCGCGGGCCTGGCCATGCTCTCCAGCGGCATCCAGCGCATCAAGGACATCACCGACTGGGAGCAGTACGGCGGCGCGCCCATTCTCGGCTTCGATCGCATCTTCATCAAGGCGCACGGGCGCTCCAAGGCTCGCGCCATCACCAACGCGGGGAAGGTGGCCGCCAAGGCCGTGGCGCATCAACTGGGCACCACCATCCAGGAAGGCCTGCCGAAGTGAGCCTGCCGGACCGGATCGATCCCCGGCCGCCTCGGCGCATCTACCGCTGGGATCTGGACAAGACGTACCTGCGGACGGACTTCGATTCGTTCCGGGACCTGGTGCGCACCGCGTTCCAGAAAGCCCATGAGAAGGTGGCGGTGCCGGGGGCCTCCGCGCTCATCCGCGAGCTGGCGGCCAACGGGGACTCGCGGCTGTGCATCGTCTCGGGCAGCCCCAAGCAGATGCGCGCGGTGCTTGAGGAGAAGCTCAAGCTGGACGGGGTGGCGTGGGACGAGTTCGTCCTCAAGGACAACGTGGGCAACCTGCTGCGCGGGCGCTTCCGGGCGCTGCGAGGGCAGGTGGGCTACAAGCTGCCCGCCATCCTCGAGAGCCGGGTGAATGCGCCCATCGAGGCCGAGGAGGTGCTCTTTGGCGACGACGCGGAGGCGGACGCCTTCATCTACTCGCTCTTCGCGGATCTGATCGCCGGACGCGTGGACGAGCGCGTGCTCTCGCAGGTGCTGGATGCGGGCGGCGTGTACCCGGATGACGCCGAGCGCGTGCGCAGCGCGTGGAAGCGCATTCCCATCGCGGATCCGGTGCGGCGCATCTTCATCCACCTGGATCGTCTCACGCCGCCGGCGCACTTCGCGCCCTATGGCCCGCGGGTGGTCCCCATCTTCAACTACTTCCAGGCCGCGCTGGTGCTGCTGGCCGACGGCCACCTCACCGCGCCCCAGGTCATCAAGATCGCCGTGGAGATGGTGCAGACAGCCGGGCACAACATCATCACCCTCTCCAACTCGTTCCAGGATCTGATCCGCCGGGGCCTGCCGCTGCAACAGGCCGCGGTGGCGCTGTCACAGGCGCTCGAGGGGCCCAACGGGCTCATCCAGGCCATCCGCCCCGTGCCGGATATCATCGCCGCCTTCACCAAGCGGCTGGCTGCGCTGGGCACGCCGCCCGCGCCCCCGCGTGCGCAGGCCGTGGACTACGTGGCGCTCATCTCCCACGCACTTCCGCGGACCCACAAGGACCGCAAGAAGTAGCGCGCCGGGCCCTCGCCGCTTCTCGACAACTCGCGTCACACCCCGCGCCCACTCACGGGCGGCCTGTCACGTGGGAGGTGTGTCATGACACACCCGGGTTGAGCAATTATTTCTGTTATTGCCAGTTTCTCTAATTTGGCCTGAAAATAAGGGGAGGCGCGATATTTCGGAGGCAGGGGGGCGGGCCCTGCGCTCGGGCAAGCCTGGAACCCGGAAGGAAGGAGTTCCGTCACCGATGACGATCCGGGGCAAGGTGCTGCTGCTGCTGGCGGTGGCGTTGGGCCTGGTGGGGTGCATGGGCGTGGCCGTGCAGGTGGGGACCTACCGGCTGGGTCACCTTCGAGACTGGACGCTGGCCAGCCAGGAGCAGCGCTCCCTCTACAGCCAGATTCGCGGGGACGCGCTGGTGTTCCTGGCGGAGCTGCAGCGGGTGCATGGCACGGGCGCGCTGCCCGAGGCCGTGCTGAACGGGTACCGGCGGCAGGTGGATGCGCAGCTGTCGAGGCTTCAGGTCCTCAGCGAGCAGAAGGAGCAGTCGTCGGGCACGCCCCGCGACGCGGAGAAGCGGCAGCTGGAGCGGTTGGCGAAGGAGCTGCGGTACTGGGCCGATCGAGCCGAGGCGTATGTCCGGCAATTGCCCTCGGGGATTGGTTCGGACGGGGCGCACCCGCAGGTGAGCATCCAGGAGTTCGAGCACAACGTGGAGCCGCTCCTGCAGACGGCGCTGGAGGCCCAGCGGGAGGAACTGGCGGCTCTGGAGCAGAGCACGAACCGGAGGCTGCGCAATGGCCACCTCCTGGCGATCCTTGCTCCCGCGATCGGGCTGTGCGTGCTGCTCGCCCTGACGCTGACCATCCTGATGCCGATGCACCGGCGGTTCCGGGAGCTGCTCGCGGCCGCCGAGCGCATTGGCCACGGGGATCTCCAGCCCGCGTTGCCGGAGCGGGGCTGTGACGAGTTTGGCACGCTGGAGCGGGGGTTCAACCAGATGGCCCGAGAGCTGAAGGTGTCCCAATCGCGGCTCCTCCTCTCGGATCGGCTGGCGTCGCTCGGGCGGACCGTGGCCAGCGTAGGGCACGAGATCAACAACCCGCTGGTCTACGTGATTGGCAACCTCGCGTACGTGCACGGCGAGCTGAGCCAGCCGCCGCGGCTGTTGTCCGAAAAAGAGCAGCGCGACCTGCTGGAGGCGCTGGAGGAGGCTCGCGAGGGCGCCGAGCGGGTGCACTTCATCGCGCAGGACCTGAAGACGCTGGCGCGTGCGGACGACGATCGCACAGGCCCGGTGGAGCTGGCCCAGGTGCTGCGCGACGTGGCGAAGATGGCCTCCCACGAGCTCCAGGGCCGGGCGCGCCTGGTGGAGGCGTGCGCCGGGATGCCGCTCGTGCGGGCCAACGCGACGCGGTTGGGGCAGGTGCTGCTCAACCTGATCGTCAACGGCGCGCAGGCCATCGAGCCGGGCCACGTGGAGCGCAACGAGATTCGCGTCATCGCTCGGCTGAGCGCACCGGATCGCGTCACGGTGGACGTGAGCGACACCGGGTGTGGCATTCCCTTGGAGAATCTGGAGCGGATCTTCGATCCGTTCTTCACCACCAAGCCGGTAGGGGAGGGTACGGGCCTGGGGCTGGCGGTGTGCCTCAACATCATCGAGTCGCTGGGGGGCAACATCACCGTGGACAGCAATCCCGGCCAGGGCACCACCTTCCATGTCACGCTGCCCACGGCTTCTCCGGAAATCCCCAGACCCTCGGAGGACGCAAGCGCAAGGCGGTGAGGAGCCGGGGAGAAGATGCAAACCGGTCAATACCTGCCAGGTAGTACAGATGGGGGAGACCTGTCAGGGAGGTTCGGAGGGCCCCGGCGGCCTCAGTGCCCGCTCTTCCCTCGGGCAAGCAGGCGAGCGGGCTGCCCCGGCGATCATGGCAGGGGTCCGGTGGGGAGCAGGCGGCCTTTCAGCCCCTATCAACAATGTGTTCCTACGCTACTCCCTGTAGGGAGGATGCGGTATAGACGGCTGCCCCGAATATCCAATCTTGGGGCGTCGACGCGATGACGCGAGATTCAACTGAAACGCCGCCTGCGGGCGGACCGCCAGAACCTGCGCCCGATGACGCGCGCGAGGTTGCCTCGTCCGAGGCTCGGCCGGTCCCCGAGGCTGCGAGCGAGGCAACCCCGATGGCCACGGAGATGGAACTGCAGGCAGAGCCTTTGGATCTGCCACTCCCCACTGAACCCCTGGAGCCCCGAGTCGAACTCGTGGAGCCTCCTCCACCCGAGGTGCTGGCCCCGGAGCCTGCCACCCCCGAGAACGAGCTGGTGGCGCCCGCCACGACGCGGTCCGGAGAGCCGGCGGAGATCGATCCCCGGGAGCTGGACCCGGATGCGCTCAAGGTCGTCCTCCGGCTGCACTCGCATGGACACCAGGCCTACCTGGTGGGCGGGTGCGTGAGAGACCTGCTGCTGAAGCGCAAGCCGAAGGACTTCGACGTGGCCACCAGCGCCCACCCGGGCGAGGTGCGCGCCACCTTCCGCAACTGCCGTCTCATCGGGCGCCGCTTCCGGCTGGCCCACGTCTACTTCAAGGGTGGGAAGATCATCGAGGTGTCCACCTTCCGCGCCAACCCGTCGGAGATGTTGGAGGCCAACGGCGGCGAGGAGGATGCAGGAGAGAACGGCAACGGCAACGGGGATGAGGATCTGCTCATCACCCACGACAACGTGTTCGGCACCGCCGAGCAGGATGCCCGCCGCCGGGACTTCACCATCAACGGCCTGTTCTATGACGTCACCGAGGGCCGGGTGATCGATTACGTCCGGGGCCGAAGGGATCTCGACGAGCAGTACATCCGGACCATCGGGGACCCGGAGATTCGCATGCGCGAGGATCCGGTGCGCATCCTCCGGGCCGTGCGCTTCGCGAGCAAGCTGGGCTTCGACATCGAGTCTCGCACGTACGCGGCGATGGAGGGCGCGGTGGAGGACCTTCCGCGCTGCGCCCCGGCGCGCCTGCTGGAGGAAACCTTCCGGCTCATCCGCGGTGGGGTGGCGGCGCCGAGCCTCAAGCTGCTCTCCGCGCTGGATGCGTTGAAGATCCTCCTGCCTCCGGTGGACGCGTACCTGCGGCAGAACGGCAAGGAAGGGGAGCGCACCTTCTACTCCTTCGCCGAGGCGCTGGATCGGCGCGTGTCGTCGGGCGAGCCGCTGGATGACGCGATCCTGCTCGCCACGCTGCTGGTGCCCATCAGCCGCGCGGCGCCTCCGCCGGTGGAGTCCCAGGAGCCTGGGGCGCGGCCCTCGGTGGCGCAGGCCATCGAGGATCTGCTTGCTGGGTTCGTGCAGACGGCCCGGCTGCCGCGGCGGATCGCGGAGCGGTGCCGGTTGCTGCTGCTGGCTCAGCGCACGCTCACGGGCGAGCGGCGTCGGCGCAGCGCGGCCTTCCGCCGGCATCCGCTCTTTGGCGAGGCGATGACGGTGTTCGAGATCTCCGTGGAGGCCACGGGAGAGTTCCGCGAGGCGCTCGACGCGTGGAAGAGCGGAGACCTTCCGCCGAACCGGCCCGATGGAGCGTCTGCGGAGGGTGAGGTGGTGCGCAAGAAGCGCCGCCGCCGCCGCCGTCGCGGTGGGCGTTCGGGAGGGGCTTCGGGAGCGGAAGCCTCTTCTTCCGCGGGGAGCAGCGCGGCGTCTGCGGCGGACGGCAGCGGTGGCGCTGACTCGGACGGGCCGGACTCGGATGAACCGGATTCTGACGAGCCGGAATCCGACGGGCCGGACGAGGACTGAGCACCCCTCGATGCTTCGACAGCTGGGGCCTCGGGGCGTGGATCTCGCGTAGAGTAGGCCCGTGCACTCCGAGGACTCTTCTGGCGGCAAGGCCGCGGAGCTGATTCGAGCGGGGCGGTTCTTCTTCGAGCGGGGCTGGGTTCCAGCCACCGCCGGCAATTTCTCCGCGCGGTTGGATGACCGGCGCGTGCTCGTCACCGTGTCAGGCCGTCACAAGGGCGAGCTGGAGCCCGAGGACTTCCTGGAGGTGGACCTGGACGGGCGGGTGCTCTCGGAGGGCAAGCGGCCTTCGGCGGAGCTGCCGCTGCACCTGCAGCTCTACCGGCGGGAGGAGGTGGGGGCGGTGCTGCACACCCACTCGCTGAGCGCCACGGTGCTGTCACGCCTGCACCGGGACGAGCTGGTGCTGGAGGGCTACGAGGTGCTCAAGGCGCTCCAGGGCATCCAGACCCACGAGACGCGGGTGGTGGTACCCATCTTCCCGAACGATCAAGACGTGGCGCGGCTGTCGGCTCGGGTGCAGGAATACATGGAGGCGCGGGCGGGTGTGTACGGGTACCTGATTGCGGGCCATGGCCTGTACACCTGGGGGCGGAGCGTGGCGGAGGCGTGCCGGCACATCGAGGCCTTCGAGTTCCTGCTGGCCTGTGAAGTCGAGATGAGGAGATTGGGACGATGAGCGAGCTGAAGATCTACCCGGACGCGGATCCCGCGCACCCGCGGAGCTACACGGACTTCGCGTCCATCCAGCGGGAGCTGGGCGCGGTGGGGATTCGCTTCGAGCGCTGGGCGGCGAACCAGCCGCTGCCGCCGGGGGCCGGACAGGATGAGATCCTGACGGCCTATCACGAGTCGGTGGACCGGCTGATGCGGGAGAAGGGCTTCCAGTCAGCGGACGTGATCAAGATGGCGCCGGACCATCCGCAGAAGGTGGAGATGCGGAACAAGTTCCTGAGCGAGCACACGCACAGCGAGGACGAAGTGCGTTTCTTCGTGGAGGGGAAGGGGCTCTTCAACATCCACAAGGAAGGCCGGGTGTACGCGGTGCTGTGCGAGAAGGGGGATCTGATCGGGGTTCCCGACGGCACGCCGCACTGGTTCGACATGGGCCCGCAGCCCCACTTCACGGCGATCCGGCTGTTCACGAGCAAGGAAGGGTGGGTGGCGCGCTTCACCGGCAACGACATCGCCACGCGCTTCCCCGACATGGCGGCCTGAGCCGATGGTTCGAGCCATCGTCACGGACATCGAGGGCACCACCTCGAGCCTGTCCTTCGTGAAGGACGTGCTGTTTCCCTACTCCACGCGCCACATGGTGCAGTTCGTGCGAGCCCAGGGACACCAGCCGGAGGTGCGCCGGTTGCTCGATGAGGCGCGCAAGGTGGCGGGCGGAGCCCCGGACGACGACACGCTGGTGGGCACGCTGCTGCGGTGGATCGAGACGGACCAGAAGCTCGCGCCGCTCAAAGGTTTGCAGGGACTCATCTGGGAGCAGGGGTACCGCGAGGGTGCCTTCCAGGGACATGTCTACGAGGACGCCGCGCGGCGGCTGCGCGAGTGGCATGCCCAGGGGCTTCGGTTGTTCGTCTACTCCTCGGGTTCCGAGCACGCCCAGCGGCTGATCTTCAGACACACGCCCTACGGCGATCTCACGCCGCTGTTCAGCGGCTACTTCGACACGCGCGTCGGCGGCAAGAGGGAGGCCTCCTCCTATGCCGCCATCGTCCGCGAATTAGGCCAGCCAGCCGGGGATGTCCTCTTCCTCTCGGATGTGCGCGAGGAGCTGGATGCCGCTCGTGCATCCGGCCTGCGGACATGGTGCCTCCTTCGGGGGGAAGGCCCGCCGGTGGACCCGGGATCGCATCCCGTGGCTCGGACCTTCGACGAAGTCCGCCCGTAGTCGCTACACTGCGCGCCAGTGTACCTCCGTGGTCGTCGGGACACGGAGTCGAGCCATCACCCGAGCTGCGCCCTGGCGCACTCGACACCCTGGGGGCATGTCGTGAAGCGATGGCACCTGATGTCCACCAGCCTCGTGCTGGTGCTCTCGAGCACTGTGGCGCTCGCACGAGAGCTTCCCGCCTTGGATGCATTCGCATCGAGCACGGTGTCGACACCGCGCTCAGAGCTCCACCGGCCCTCGAGTCCCCTCGGTGTGCATGTCCTGCACTCCGAGCCCAGGCTGGGAGTGCCCACCTTGGTGTGGGGCAATCCCTCGGGAACCGATCCCCGTATCCGCTCCGGCCTCCGGCGCATGGGACCCGAGCAGGCGGCGCGGGCGCACCTGGCCCGGCTCGCCCCGCTGTATGGCCTGGTGCCGCAGGCGGCAGCCCAGATCCAGGCCAGCGTGGAGGAGCCGCTCTCCGCATCGGGCACTGCCCTCATCACCTTCCGGCAGGACGTGGAGGGCATCGAGGTCTTCCGTCACTCGCTCACAGTGGTGCTGAACGAGCAACATGAACTGGTGGGCGTCTCGGGCTACCTCAGCCCCCACGTCGCTCCCGAGACACGCCTGGGCAAGCTGCGCTTCCGCGTGGATGAGCGCGAGGCCATCTCGCTCGCCTACGCGGATCTGAACGGGGAGCGGCTCGAGGTCAGCAGCCTGTCGCCGCTGGCCAAGACTCAGGGGCCGTATACCTCCTTCGACCTCGTGCCTGTGGCACGGGCCCGGTATTCGAGGACGATGGTGACGCCCGCTCGCGTCAAGCGCGTCCTCTACTCGCTCCCGGAGCGGCTGGTGCCGGCCTGGTACGTGGAGCTGACCACGGGGGATGCGAATGGCCAGGACTCGGACTCCTACGCCTATGTCATCGCGGGAGACGATGGGCGGCTGCTCTTCCGCCATGATCTCACCAGCGCGGATTCCTTCTCGTATCGGGTCTGGGCGGATGCCACGGCGCCGTTCACTCCCCAGGATGGGCCCCAGGGGCTTGTGGGCACACCCAACCCCTCGGGCGTGCCGGATGGCTACCAGGCTCCCTTTGTTGCACCGGGGCTTGTGACGCTGCAGAACGCGCCCTTCAGCCAGAACGATCCCTGGTTGCCTGCGGATGCCACGGAGACCGTTGGCAACAACGTGGATGCTTACGTGGACTTCTCCGGAGCCGATGGCCGGGACGCTTCGGACTTCCGAGCCTCGACCAGTGGGCCCAGGAGCTTCGATCGCGTCTATGACGTCTCGTTGCAGCCCGGGGACAGCGTCGGCCAGCGGATGGCGTCCGTGACGCAGGTCTTCTACGTCACCAACTTCTTGCACGACTGGTTCTACGACGCGGGCTTCACCGAGGCGGCGGGCAATGCGCAGATGGACAACTACGGCCGTGGCGGGCTCGGCAATGACCGCCTGCTCGTCGAGGCGCAGGACACCGGGGGGCTGAACAACGCCAACATGGTCATCCCGGCGGATGGAGCCTCGCCCAGGCTGCAGGTGTACCTGTTCGCTCCAAACACGCGCTACGGCATCACCGTCACCGAGCCTCCCGCGATCGCCGGGGAGTATGCGACCGCGCTGGCGGCCTTCGGTCCCCAGGCCTTCGATGTGCCGGCCGATGTGATCCTCGCCGATGACGGGACAGGCACTCGTAGCGATGCCTGCCAGGCCCTCATCAACAGCGTGACGGGCAAGATCGTCCTGATCGATCGGGTCGGTTGCACGAATGTCGCCAAGGTGAAGAACGCGCAGAACGCGGGCGCTGCCGGCGTCATCATCATCAACAGCGCGGCAGGTCCGCCTCCCGCGTTGACGGGCACGGACGCGTCCATCGTCATCCCCACGCTGTCGATGGCCCAGAGCGATGGCAACCTCCTGAAGACCCAGCTCGTCAGCGCGACCGTGAAGGCGAGGCTGCTGCACGAGGGAGCGCCGTATCGCGATGGCTCCGTGGACAACACCATCGTGGCGCACGAGATAGGGCACCTCATCAGCAACCGGCTCATCTCCAACGGCGCGGGCCTGAGCAACAACCAGGGCCGTGCGATGGGTGAGGGCTGGGGAGACTTCCACGCGTTGCTGATGGCGGTGCGCGCGGAGGATGCCCAGTTGCCGGGCAACGACCAGTTCCAGGGCAGCTACGCGATGGGCGGCTATCTCGCGGGGGGAGCGAACTCCAGCGGCGCTCCCAACAATGGCTTCTACTTCGGCCTGCGGCGCTATCCGTACTCGACGGATTTCAGCCGCGATCCGCTCACGTTCAAGCACATCCAGAGCAGCGTGGCGCTGCCCTCGGGGCCTCCGATCAATCCCGTGCCGGCGTCGGCTCCCAACACCCAGGTGCACAACTCCGGCGAGGTGTGGGCGACCATGCTCTGGGAGTGCTACACAGCCCTGCTGCGCTCCAGTCCTCGGCTGACGTTCTCGCAGGCCCAGGAGCGGATGAAGCGCTACCTGGTGATGGCGTACAAGCTCACGCCTCCCTTGCCCACCTTCCTGGAGGCGCGGGATGCGCTGCTCATGGCCGCGTATGCGAACGATCCAGCGGACTTCAAGCTCTTCTCCGTCGCCTTCGCCCGTCGCGGCGCGGGCCTGCGGGCGGTGGCTCCGGATCGCGAGTCCTTGAATCACGCGGGAGTGGTGGAGAGCTTCGTCAGTGGCAAGGACGTGGACTTCGAGGGCGCGGAGCTGGTCGAGGCTCCCGGCTCCTGTGACAATGACGGGATCCTGGACCATGGCGAGGCGGGACTGCTGCGCGTGACGCTGTCCAACACGGGCATCGACACCCTGACGGCCACGACCGCCAGCGTCACCTCGAGCGATTCCGGAATCGTCATCGGGAATGGCGGCCGGTTGACCTTCCCGGCCATCGAGCCCTTCGGCGTGGCCACCGCCGAGATCCCTGTCTCCGCGAGTGGCTCCGCGGCGATCCGGAGCATCCGGTTCGACATCACCTATCGCGACTCGGAGCAGGCCATCCCGGGGGACAGGAGCGCGACCTTCGAGGATCGCATCAACACGGATGAGGCCCCCGAGAGCTCCGTGAAGGATGACGCGGAGAGCCGGCAGGTGGTGTGGACCGCGACGCGAGACACCAGCCTGGGGAACTTCGAGCTCTGGCACCGAGTCTCGGAGTCGACGCTCGCGCACTACTTCCACGGGCCGGATGCGCCCGCCAAGGCGGACATCTACTTCACCTCTCCGCCGCTCGTGGTGGCCTCCACGGGGACGTTCGGCTTCACGTTCCTCCACCGCTTCAGCTTCGACTCCGACTTCGTGGACTTCTATGACGGTGGGGTCATCGAGCTCAGCACGGACGATGGCGCCACCTGGACGGACATCGGCCAGTTCGCCTCGCCGGGGTACATCGGGACGATCTCGCCGTCGGTGAGCAATCCGCTCTCGGGGCGCGATGCGTACGCGGATATCAGCGACAACTATCCGGCCTGGAACCTCGAGACCGTCGATCTGGGAACGACGTACCAGGGGCAGACGGTCCGCATCCGCTTCCGGATCGGCTCGGACAACAACATCAGCGATAAGGGCTGGGACATCGACGATGTGACCTTCTCGGGCCTCGCCAATTCGCCCTTCAGCGCCCTGACCGTGGAGTCCGGTGCCTGCACCAACAATCTCCCCGTGGCCGATGCTGGGCCGGACCAGACGGTGTGGAGGGGAGATACCGTGACGCTCGATGGACGGGGTTCCTCGGATCCCGACACGGGGACGACGCTGAGCTATAGCTGGACGCAGACGGCGGGACCGAGTGTGTCGCTGGTGAATGCAACTACCGCGCAGCCGGGCTTCAGCGCACCTGCGGTGGCGGCGGACACCGTGTTGACCTTCCAACTCACAGTGAGCGACGGGAAGGCGCTGAGCACTGACACAGTGAACGTCACCGTGATCATCGCGAACCGGCCCCCGGTGGCCAACGCGGGGTCGGATCAGACGGTGAGCGAAGGGGGGGAGGTGCTGCTGGACGGGCGAGGCTCCTCGGATCCGGATCTCGGGGCTACCCTGAGCTATGCGTGGACGCAGACGGCGGGGCCCCCCGTGACGCTGCGAGATTCCGCCACCGTGCAGCCGGGCTTCACCGCGCCGGATGTGACTCAGGACACCCTGCTCACCTTCCAACTCACGGTGAGTGACGGAATGGAGTCCAGCACGGATACCGTCGAGGTCACGGTGCAGCGCGTGAACCAGGCGCCCAAAGCAGACGCGGGGAGTGATCAGACGGTCGTCGAGGGCACCACGGTGACACTGGATGGCCGGGGAATGGATCTCGACGGAGATGTGCTCACCTCCGAGTGGATCCAGACCTCCGGGCCGGACGTGACGCTGAGCGATGCCCATGCGCTCGCGGCCACGTTCACGGCTCCCGATGTGAGCGAGCGGACCGAGCTCACGTTCCTGCTGAGGGTGACGGATCCCAGTGGCGATAGCGGAGAGGACACGGTGTCCATCTCGGTGCTCGCGAAGCAGGAGCCTGTGCCAGATGGAGGAACAGACGGAGGCACGGACGGAGGCACGGACGGAGGCACGGACGGAGGCACGGACGGAGGCACGGACGGAGGCACGGACGGAGGCACGGACGGAGGCACGAACGGTGGGGATGTCGAGGCGGAGGGCGGCTGCGGCTGTGGCGCGGGAAGCTCGAACGCCGCTTCGGTGGTGCCGCTGCTGATGCTGGGCATGGCCCTGTTGAGCCGCCGCCGGTGGCCGGGGCGCTGACCGGGTTCAGCGCGCGGGAGCAGGCAGCGTGGGCTGTTTGGGCGCCGCGATGCGCCCGAACAGCTTCGCGACGAAGGCCCGCGGGAAGAGCGGGACCAGGGACGTGCTCACCCTGTTCAAGAGGCCATGGACGGCCGACGGCCGGTTCTTCTGGAAGGCTTCGAGTCCGATCCGCACGACGCCTTCCGGGGATGCTCGCTTCATGCCTCCGCTCGCAGCTTCCCCCGCTCGGGCGAAGAACTGTGTGTCCGTGGCGCCTGGAGACAGGCACACCACGCGTACGCCACGGTCCCTGTATTCGGCCCACAGCGCCTCACTGAACGAGAGCACGAAGGCCTTGGTCGCTCCGTAGACGGCGAAGTACGGCGTCGGCTGGTACGCGGCGACCGAGGCCACCTGGATGATGCCACCCTGCCGCCGCTCGAGCATGGGGAGGAACGCGTGCGTGAGCTCGACGAGGGCTCCGATGTTGAGCTCGATCTGCCCCCGCTGAGATTCGAGGGGGACCTCCATGAACGGGCCGTGTATCCCGAAGCCCGCGTTGTTGATCAGCACGTCGACCTCGAATCCTCGCCGATTCACTTCATCGAACACGCGCTGGGCCGCGCCCGGCGTGGCGAGATCCTCCGCGATGACCTGAGCGCTCTTGAGCTGTGAGGCGAGCGCCTGGAGCTTGTCCTTGCTGCGCGCGACGAGCACGAGCTTCGCGCCGTGTGCATCGAGCTCCCGTGCGAAGACTTCTCCGATGCCCATGGAACTGCCGGTGATCACGACGGTCTTGCCCGCGAAGTCGAAGTCGTTCATGGGCACTTCATAAACAGCCGAGTGGATTTCTGAGAATGGGCATGGGTGGTAATCTCGTTTCCATCCATGGAAACCTCTTACGAGCCGTCATGGGACGATCTGCGGGTACTGCTCGCACTGCACCGCCACGGGAGCTTTCTTGCTGCGGGCCGGGTGCTCGGCATGTCGACTTCGAGTACGTCTCGGCGGATCGAGGCGCTCGAAAAGGCCTTGGGCCGGCCGTTGGTGCACCGATCGAGCGCGGGCACCTCCGTGGAACCGGATGCGCTGGAGCTGATCAACCTCGCGGAGCAGTTCGAGTTCGGATTGCAGGCCGTGAGGCGCGATGAAGGCGACTCCTCACTGAGTGGCTCCGTGCGGCTGTCCCTGTCCGAGGGGTTCATCTCGCTCGCCACCCGGGTGCTCTCGGACTTGAGACGGACACACCCCGCCTTGCTTTTCGAGCTCGTCTCCGAGACGCGCATGGCCGACCTCTCGAAGCGCGAGGCGGACATCGGCATTCGCATCGCTCGATCGACATCGCCAGTGCTCATCGAGCGCGAGATCGGCCGGATCCAGCTCGCGCTCTATGCCGCGCGCTCGTATGTGGAGCGCCGCGTCCGGGATGGCCGGATCAAGCGGGACGACATGGTCCGGCATGACTTCATCGGCTTCGAGACCCACATGAACAAGATGCCGCAGGTCCAGTGGCTGGTCGAACAGGGCGCGAAGCGCTTCGTGTTCCGGAGCAATTCCTACTTTGCGCTCCGGGAGGCGGCCGAACAGGGGCAGGGAATCATCGTGATGGCTGCGGGGCTGGTGATGCCGGGCTCGGAGCTCATGCAACTCGAGACGGAGGCTCGGCTCCCGACCGTGCCGTTGTTCCTCGCCTATCATCAGGAACTGCGCTCCGTGAAACGCGTCCGGCTCGTGGTCGATGCGCTGGAAAAGGCGATGCGCGCGGCGATGGCATAGACAGGGCTGGCGGGGAGCACGCCCAGACGGAGTGTCCATCGACGAAGCACAGACGAGGGGTTAGCTGCCTCTTCACGGGTGGGCTCCTGCGGGGTTGAGAGGGATCTCTTCAATAGGAGATCCACGAGGCGTTGCCTCTGTGCTGGCGCGGCCGCGCCGCCAGCTTTCGCTCGAACTGGGCGCGACCCATGCCTCCTGAAACCACGCGGAGCGTTCCAAGTCTCCTCGAGTGGTACAGCTCTCCACGCCCGGCTCACATAAGCCCATTTGAGACAGCAGCTTCCTGGCGCGCTGATGGCGTCTGCCGGACCAAATCAAAGGGGAAGAAATGAGTGACTTTGAGCGGTGGGGTCTTGGCCTGATTCTATCGATGTCGGCGCTCGTAGGTGCGGGGTGCAACGCCTCAACCTCGCCAGGGACAGGGGCACCCCAGGTCCTGTCTCTGGCTCCAGTCAATCGCACCGTCGAGCGCGGCGAAGCCTTTCAGCTCCTTGTCGAGCGGATCCAGGACGGCCACACCGAGAACCTGACACCGGACACGGTATGGACATTGTCGGATCCGGCCGTTGCAGAGGTAAGCCCCCAAGGGTTATTGATCCCCAAGAAGAGCGGGACTTCGGACATCACCGCCCAGGTGGACGGCCTCTCGGTGACGACCTCCGTGTATGTCCTCGGGCAGCCTGTCGGTATTCAGCTTTCTCCCACGGTGATGCAACTCGCCAAGGGCACCACCACCCACGTGGTCACCACCGTCATCTCCGAGGACAACACCAAGCGCGCCGTGTCCGGGGCGGTGACCTGGGCGAGCAGCGATCCGAACATCGCCGGGGTTTCGGAAGGCACGGTGAGCGGCGTAGCACCGGGCGCCACCACCATTACCCTCGCCAGGAGGGGACAGAGCTTCTCCAGACAAGTCCAGGTGCTGAATGTGACACTCACGTCCATTGTGCCCGGCACCTCACTGGAGTCTCCCATCGTGGTGGGACAGCTTACGTCCATCTCCGCGGAGGGCGTCTTCACTCAGGGACACAGGCAAGATGTCACCGCCTTCCTCAAGTTCGCTCTCGCGAACGAGGAGAGTGGGCGGATCGTTACGCTTGCCGGCAGGGTCGTGACGGCCGTGAAGCCAGGGCGGGCGCTCATCGACGTTACGGGGGCAGAAGGGACTGTCGCCCAGGGTGCGCGGGCGCAACTCGCCGTGGATGTCTTGGATGTGCCCTCGAGCATCAAGTGGGTGGGACCCGTCAAGGCCTCGCTGAAGGGCGCGCCCGTCCCCTTGGCCGTGAATGGGCTCATCGGGACGGTGGAGCGGGACGTGTCCAGTCTGGCCGTTGTCCGTGTTGACCCCACCGGCATCGTGGGGGTCTCGGGTACGACGATCATCCCCATCAAGGCGGGCGAGGTGAAGCTCACCGCCAAGGTGGGGGCGGAGGAGAGTGTGCTGGCGTTCACCGTCGTGGATGCTCCCGTCGCCAGCTTTGCCATCGCCGTGGCCGAGAATCGCAGCGAGACCCTCGCCGCAGGCCAGTCCCTGCCGCTCATGGGCGTGGCGACCTTCGAGCCGGATCTCGTCCAGACGGTGACGCGTCAGGTGCTCTGGCTCTCGGATGCTCCCGCGGTGGCCGTCGTGGACAACGCGGAGCAGACTTCGGGGACGGTGACTGGCTTGAGTGCGGGCACAGCCACCATTCAGGCCTACTACCGCGGTCAGCTCGTAGGCTCGAAGACAATCACGGTCACTCCGTGAACCCTGCGCTGCGTGCCGCCGCCAGCCACGAAGTCTCCGCCTCTCTCCTCGTTTCCAGGCTCTTCATCATCCCGTTTCCCTGCACCGCAGGGCGGTCAGCAAGCACCTGGGGGGAACTGGGCTTCAGTGCCGTCCCCAGGGGTCCTCGTCGTCCGCGGTGCCACCGGTTTCCGCGATGTCCGCGGTGGTGATGGCCTTGGTGCCGAAACGCTCGGCGATGCGGTCCAGCGCCGCGTTGAGCTTCTCGCTGCGTGGCGCGGGCTTCGGAGGTGCGGAGAAGAGTCCGAGCTGCTGGGGCTGCTCTGGCTCGCCGAGGGACTGCACGGACACGCCCGTGAGGCGGATGGGCTTGCCCTCGTGCGCGCGCTCCAGCAGCTCGAGCGCCGCGCGGTAGATCGTCTGCCCATCGTCCGTTGGTGAGGAGAGGGTGGTGCGCCGGGTGATGGTGGTGAAGTCCGAGAACTTCACCTTGAGCTGCACCACGCGCCCTTTCACCTCGGCCTTGCGCAGGCGCCTGCCCACCCGCAGCGCCTGGGCGTGCACGTGGGGCCGCAACAGATCCACGCCTCGCAGGTCCTCTTCGAAGGTGTCCTCCGCCCCCACGCTCTTGGCGGCTCGGTCCGGTACCACCTCGCGAGGATCGATGCCCTGCGACAGCTCCCACAGGTGCCGCCCCTGAGGCCCGAAGCGCTGCTCCAGCCACTCCACGCCTCGCGCCGCCACGTCGCCGATGGTCTTCAGCCCGCCGCGCGTGAGTTCCTCCTCGGTCTTCGGGCCCACGCCCCACAGGCGAGACACGGGCAGCTTCGCCAACGTGGGCACGACTTCTTCGGCGCGGACTTCCCGCTGGCCGTTGGGCTTGGCCAGGTCCGAAGCGATCTTCGCCACGAACTTCACCGGGGCGATCCCCGCGGACGCGGGCAGCTTCACCTCAACAGCGATCTCCTTGCGGATGCGGCGGGCGATCTCCGCGGGTGGGCCGAACAGGCCCACCGAGGCCGTGACATCCAGGAAGGCTTCATCCAGCGAAAGCGGCTCGATCAAGGGCGTGTATCGCTCGAAGATGGCGAATACATGCTCGCTGGCCTCGGCGTAGGCGGAGAAGCGGGGCGTGACGACGATGGCCTGGGGCGCCATCTTCACCGCGCGGGCCATGGGCATGGCGCTGCGCACTCCGAAGGGGCGCACCTCGTAGGAGGCGGCCACCACCACCCCGCGCTGTGCATGGCCGCCGACGATCACCGGCTTGCCTCGCAGGTCCGGGTTGTCCCGCTGCTCCACGGACGCGTAGAAGGCGTCCATGTCGACGTGGATGATGGCGCGCATGACGTCCGTCACTGTAGCGGACCTTGCTGACGAGGCACTCGCATGAAGACCCTCACCGAATACCTCTGGTACGAGACGAAGTCGCGGCGCGAGCTCGTCCGGCTCACGGACACCGTGGCCGGGCTGGTACGCAAGAGTGGCATCCAGGAGGGCATGGTGCTCGTGTCGGCCATGCACATCACCGCGGGCGTCTTCGTCAACGACGACGAGTCCGGGCTCCACGAAGACATCTGGGAGTGGCTCCAGGAACTGGCGCCCCAGGGCCCGGACTACCGCCACCACCGCACCGGCGAGGATAACGGGGACGCCCACCTCAAGTCCCTGCTCATCCATCACCAGGTCATCATCCCCGTGACGGCGGGGAAGTTGGATCTCGGCCCCTGGCAGCAGGTGTTCTACGCCGAGTTCGATGGCCAGCGCCGCAAGCGCGTCATCATCAAGGTGATGGGCGAGTAGCGGGCATCGAGAGGCCGTGCTTCTGCAGCACCGTGGTGAGCTCCGGGGGCACCGGGCTCTCCACGTGCACGGCCTTGCCCGTCACCGGGTGCGTGAACCCGAGCGATTGCGCGTGCAGGAAGAACCGTGAGAGCCCGGGTTCTTCTCGCCCGCCGTAGAGCGTGTCACCCACGAGCGGAGCGCCAACGCCCGCCATGTGCGCGCGCACCTGATGCAGCACGCCCGTGAAGATCCGAACCTCCACCAGGCTGTACTCGCCCGAGCGCCCCAGCACCCGGAACAGCGAGTGTGCCTCGCGAGCCCCCTCTGTCCCATCCACCGCTGGCTCCACGCGATCCGGGTGGCGCGGGTGGTGGCGCAGGGGCAGATCAATCTCTCCCTCCTCCGCCAGCGGCCCCGTCACCAACGCCAGGTAGCGCTTGTCCACGCCCCGGCCTCCGAAGGCCGCGCGCAGCGTGTGCCACGCCTCCCGCGTGCGAGCCGCGAGCAGCACCCCCGAGGTCTCGATATCCAACCGGTGGCACAGCCCGCCCTCCCGCGAATCCTCGGAGGCCGTGGCGCACTCGGGATAGCGGGCCACGAGCGCGTTGGCCACCGTCCCCGTCTCTCCTGGCCGCAGCGGATGCGAGGGCCGTCCCGCCGGCTTGTCCACCGCCACCACCGCTGCGTCCTCGTACAGCACCACCAGCGGGAAGCCCGCGTCCGGTACCGCCTCGCGCGTCTCCTCCTCGTACTCCACCGTGATGCGCTGCCCCGCCGCCACCAGCAGGCCCTTCTTCGCGGCGCGCCCGTTCACCTTGACGGCGCCCTCCTCGAAGAGCCGCTTCAGCTTCGCCCGCGACAGGCTCAGCGCCTCTCCCACGAACAAATCCACTCGCTGGCCCGCCTTCGCGGCGTCCACCGTCAGCGTGTGCACTGTGTCTCCGTTCACTCGGCCAGGGCCTCGTACACTTCTTCGGCCGTCTGGAACCGGTCATCCGGCTCCTTGCGCAGCAGCTTATGAGCCACTCGCGCCAACTGGGGATCTCCTTTCAGGTTGATACCCAGGATCGGAGCAGGCTCCACCTCCAGCACCTGCTGCCACAGCGCGCTCGGCGTCTTCGCATCGAAGGGCGGCCGGCCCGTCATCAGCTCGTACAGGATGACTCCCAGGCTGTAGAGGTCCGCGCGCGCATCCAGCGGCTCACCCAGGATCTGCTCCGGAGACATGTATCGGAACGTCCCCACCATGCGCCCGTCCGCCGTCAGCCCCGCATCATCCGCCAGGAACTTCGCCAGCCCGAAGTCCATCAACCGCACCTGCCGGTCCTCATCCACCATGATGTTCGAGGGCTTGAGATCCCGGTGCACCAACCCGTGGCCATGGATGTAGGCCAACGCCTCACAGACCTGGAGCATCGCGTCCTTCAAGCGGCCCATGCGCTCGGGGCGATTGAGGTCCTCCGTGCGAGCCTCCGCGATGCGGCGCTCGACCAGCTGGACCTTCGGATCCGGGGTCTCGTAGGGCACATCGAAGTCTTCTGGGTCACCTGTGTCCGGCTCATCCGCCGCGTCCGCCAGCGCACGGACCGACTCGGGGCCGGCCCGAAAGCCCGCGTCCTCGCTCGGCGCCTCCTCGTTGAAGGCAGACAGGTTGAAGGGCAGGTTGCCATCGTCCTCCGAGTCCTCCTCCGAATTCTCCTCTGAGTCCGCCTTGAAGCCGTCCTCTGAGTCCGCGTCGTCCGCGTCTTCGTCTCCCCAGGAATCCGAGTCATCCGGCAGTTGGCGCGGCCGGGGCATGGACATGGAGCCCGAGGGCGAGAGCAGATCGGCGCCTCGGAGATTCAGGTAGTTGCGCAGCGTGAGCCCTTCGATGAGCTCCATGACGAGGTAGGGGTAGCCCTGGAAGACGCCCACGTCGAACACGCGAACGACATTGGGGTGAGACAGGTCCGCGAGCGTCTCGTACTCCCGAGCAAGCCGCCGCGCCGCTCGGGTATCCAGAGCAGGTCCCGCGGACAGGAGCTTGAGCGCCACGGGATCGTTGGTACGGCGGTCCAGGGCCCGATACACGGTCCCCACACCTCCACTACCGAGCGTCTCCATGACGCGATAGGGGCCAATCAACTTGGGGGGCATGAGTCTTCCGATCCTACGGAGCAGGTCGCTCCAGGGTCAAACAAGCTCGGGGGCGATTCCATGCGGGGTGGACAACCTGTCCCAATGGCCACTTCGCATGTACGCCGCCCACCCCCACCGAGCGACCGGTCAGCGTCACCCAGCGACCGTCCGCACACACTCTCGTGGACGACGCCGGGCCGTGCCTCTAAGGTGCACCGCTCCATGGAACGCCCCTCAGCCGTCAGCGCGCTAGAACAACAGGTCAAGGCTCGGCCCTTGCCCCGCCACGTGGGCATCATCATGGATGGAAATGGCCGGTGGGCGGAGATTCGCGGGCTGCCTCGGTTGGAGGGTCACCGAGAGGGTTCGACCAGTGTGCGGGAGGTGGCTCGCACGGCCCGCCGGGTAGGGCTGTCGGCGCTCACGCTGTATGCCTTCTCCTCTCAGAACTGGGCGCGCCCCGCGGATGAAGTCGCCGGGTTGATGGAGCTGCTGCGCGACTTCCTCGAGAGCGAGTACTCGGAGATCCTCGACAACGGCATCCGCCTGAATGCCATTGGCGAGGTGGACAAGCTTCCGCGCTACGTGAGGGAGCCGCTCGAGCGGCTGCGCACGGACTCGGCGCACAACCAGGGCATGGTGTTGACGCTGGCGCTCTCGTACGGCGGGCGGGAGGAGATCCTCCACGCCACGCGCGAGATGGCGCAGGCGGTGGCGCGGGGCGAACTGGATCCGGAGCAGATCGGCGAGAAGGAGATGGAGTCTCGCTTGTGGACGCACGGGCTGCCGCAGTTGGATCTGGTGGTGCGCACCAGCGGCGAGTTCCGAGTGTCCAACTTCCTGCTGTGGCAGATGGCGTACGCGGAGCTGTACTTCGCGGACGTGCAGTGGCCGGACTTTCGGGCCGAGGCCTTCCTGCGGTGCCTGGCGCACTACCAGCAGCGGGAGCGGCGTTTCGGGCTGACGTCGGCGCAGATCCAGCGTGAGGAAACCCAGCGGGCCAAGGCGTGAACGAGAAGAACAAGAACCTCGTCGTCCGCATCGTCTCGGCGGTGGTGCTGCTGCCGGTCGTCCTGTTTCTCATCGCCATGGGAGGCGCCTGGAGTGCGGCCCTCTTCGCGGTGGCGGCGGCCGCGTGCACCAGTGAGTACTACTCCATCACCCTCAAGCAGCTCTCGCCGGCGGCATGGGTGGGCATCCTCCTCTCGGGGGTGGTGCCGCTGCTGCCGCTGCGCAGCCCGGAGCACGTGGGAGAGCTGGCCTTCTGGCTCACGGCGGGCCTGTTCTTCTTCGTGTGGACGTACCACCTGATCCGCGGCCCGCTGCCCGAGGCGCCCTTGCGCTCGGCGCACCTGCTCACCGGGTACCTTTATGGAGCCGTGGGGCTGGTGGCTCTGTCCGCGCTGCGCATCCGGGACGAGGGCCTGTCCTGGGTCATCTGTGCGCTGGTCATCACCTGGGCCAACGACACGGCCGCCTACTTCGCTGGCCGCTTCCTGGGCCGCCACAAGCTGTACGTGGAAGTGAGCCCCAACAAGACGTGGGAGGGCTTCTTCGGGGGCATGGTGGGCTCGGTGGGCGGCATGTTCATCGCCCGAGCGGGTTTCTTCCCGCACTTCTCCGTGGCCGACTGCGTGCTCCTGGGCGTGGTGGGCGGGATTGCCGGCCCCATTGGCGACCTGTGCGAGTCCATGCTCAAGCGGGCCTATGGGGTGAAGGACTCAGGCAAGTTGATTCCCGGGCACGGCGGCATCCTGGACCGCATCGACGCGCTGCTGTTCAACGCGCCCCTGGTGTTCATCTACGTGCAGTTCGTTCGCGGGTGGCTGGCGTAGCGGCTGTGTGCTCGGCCGTGCAGTGTGGATGGATGTGCGTTGTCCCTGGACCGGAGCGCGATTAGTCTTGCCGCCATGGCGAGTATCGGGTTCTTCGCGCTTTTGCTCGGCGTGCTGGTGACGGTGCACGAACTGGGTCACTTCCTCGTGGCGAAGGCCTGCGGGGTGAAGGTGCTCAAGTTCTCCTTCGGGTTCGGACCCAAGCTCCTGAGCTTCACCAAGGGGGAGACGGAGTACCAGATCGCGCTGCTGCCCCTGGGTGGCTTCGTGAAGATGGCCGGGGACGTTGCGGGGGAGGATCTGGAGCCCGATGAGGCCCACCGGGGCTTCCTGGCGCAGCCGCCGTGGAAGCGCATGGCGATCGTGCTGGCTGGTCCGGCCTTCAACCTCGTGTTCCCCATCCTCATCTACTTCTTCATCTTCTGGGGGCCCCACGAGGCCATCTCGACGCGGCTGGGTTATGTGCCTCCGGGCACTCCTGCGGCCGCGGCGGGCCTGCGCCCGGGTGACCGGATCCTCGCCGTGGAGGGGGACAAGGTCCGCACCTTCGACGAGATGGCGGAGGCGTTCATCGGTCGTTTCGAGCGCCCCATTCCGCTCACCGTGGAGCGCAATGGCGAGCAGTTCATCGCCAACGTGACGCCGCTGAAGTACGTGGACTCCTCGCCGTTCGAGACCGTCGAGCGCGGCCGGATGATGGTGGAGGCCAACCCGCAGGTGCCGATCGTGGGTGTGCCTCCTGGCTCGGAGGCGGCGCAGGCGGGGCTGAAGACCTTCGATCGCATCGTGGCCATCAACGGCACTCCGGTGCCGGACGAGGCCACGCTGTATCAGGTGCTGGCGAAGCAGGAGGGGCTCCTCAAGGTCACCGTGCAGCGCCTGCAGCCGGTGGAGGTGGGCACGGCGACGCTGAAGGTTCCCGAGCGGGTGGAATTGCAGGTTCCGAAGCAGGCGGGCAAGGAGGGGCTGGCGGCACTGGGTGTGGAGCCGAGGGATCTCTACGTGGCGGCGGTGATGGCGGACTCGCCCGCGGCGGCGGCGGGGATTCGCTCTGGCGATCGGCTCGTGGCGGTCAACGGTGAGCCGCTGACCACGTTCCACATGCTCGACGTGAAGGTGAGCGGGCCGGGCAAGGGAGACTTCACGCTGACGTGGCGGGGCCAGGATGGGGAGCACACGTCGAAGATCTCCCTGGGCGCCATCAAGGAGATGGATGAGCTGGGCAACGTCACCGAGAGCAAGGGACATGGGCTCCGCCCGTGGCTGCTCACCCGGGGCGAGGTGCCGCCGGTGGAGAAGGTGACGGTGACGCTGGAGTGGAACGATGCCCTGAAGCAGGCCGCCAAGGTTGTTCCGAAGATCATCAGCGGAACGGTGGGCGCGCTCGCCGGGCTCGTCACGCGCGATGTGCCGCTGAGCACCATCAGCTCGCCCATTGGCATCGCGCAGCTCGCGGCGCGCAGCACGGAGCTGGGGTGGGACTACTTCCTCAACCTGATGGCCGTCATCTCCATCAACCTGGGCGTGGTGAACCTGCTGCCCATTCCCGTGCTCGATGGCTTCGCCGTGCTGGCCGCGTTGTGGGAGAGCGTCCGTCGCCGCCCCATCCCGGTCCGCGTCCGCGAGGTGGCCAATGTCATCGGTCTGGCGATGCTGGCCGTGCTGATGCTGGTGGCGTTCTACAACGACATCAGCAAGTGGTTCTTCCCCAACGGCATCGGCCGGTGAGCGTGACGTTGGGGCGGTGGCTCGTACTGGTGTTGGGGATGGGGCTGCTGGCGGGGTGCACCTCTCGTGCGGCGAGGCCTCTTCCCGGCTCGCAGCCGGAGTCTCCTACCGTGGGGCGCTCCACTCCCGAGGCTCCTGAGAAGGGCTCGCGCGCGTATCTGGGTGAGGGGCTGGCCTCGTACTACGGCCCGGGGCTGCATGGCCGGAAGACGGCGAGCGGCGAGCGCTTCGATCAGAACGCCTTCACGGCGGCCCATCGGACGGAGCGCTTCGGCACGTGTCTGCGCGTCGTGAACATGGAGAACGGCAAGTCCGTGGAGGTGCGCGTCAACGATCGCGGCCCCTTCAAGGCCGAGCGCATCATCGACGTGTCCCTGGCGGCGGCGCGCAAGCTGGACATGGTCTCGAAGGGCCTGGCGCGCGTGCGGCTCTACCGGTGCAAGGACGAGGGTCCTGTTTCCTCCTTTTCCCCCCCGCTCCAGGCGCTCCCGGGGTAGAGGAGGGCCGTGTTCCTCTCGCTCGATACCTCCACGCTCACGTTGTCGCTCGCCCTGGTGGATGGGGCAGGGGAGGACGTGCGCGTCCTGGAGCACGTGGTGGTGGGCCCTCCCGCGAAGCAGAGTGAAGTGCTCCCCGGCATTGTTGGTGAGTTGCTCGCGCGGCATGGGGTGAAGCTGGAGGGGTTGGAGGGGCTCGTCGTGGGGTTGGGGCCCGGGTCCTTCACGGGGCTGCGCATCGGTCTGGCCTCGCTGAAGGCGCTGGCGTACGCGAAGCGGCTGAAGCTGGTCGGGGCCTCATCGCTGGCGGCGGTGGCGTTGGAAGGGCCCGAGGGTCCTCCGCTCTTCTGCCTCGCGGTGGCTCGCAAGGATGATCTCTACCTGGGGGCCTACCGGAGGCGCGGGCGGACCGTGGAGGCGTTGGAGCCCGAGACGGCCATGTCTCCGGAAGAGGTGGCTGCGAAGATGGCGGCCGAGCCCCAGGCACTCGCGTTGGGGCCTGCGCTGACGGACTATCGGGCCGCGCTGGAGGCTGCGGGAGTGTCTCCCCAGCGGCTGCTCACCGGGCCGGTGTTTCCCTCGGCGGTGGAGCTGGCACGGCTGGCGCGGTTCCCGGAGACGCAGCCGGTGGAGGCGGTGTTCGCGCTGGAACCGCACTACGTCCGCGCCTCCGAGCCCGAGCGCAACCCGAAGTTCCCCCCGCTCCCGGGGCCCGCGCCGACCGCTCGGTTGAAGGAAGACTGAGCCTCCCTTCCATCGGGCAGTGGTCCGACCAGCAGACCAGTGGGTCCAGACTCCGCCGCCCGGGCCTCCCTTGCATGGGTCATGAGATGTGCGCACTCTTCTTGACAAGAAAAGTTGTCAAGGCTGGAATGGCGCCATGCTCGACGTGGAAGTCATCGACGATCCCGAGGCTGCGACGGTGGCCCTCGAGCCGGTCCGGAGCCGGTTGCTGGCGGAGCTGGCGGTCCCTGCCTCCGCCGCGACTCTCGCGGCACGGCTGGGCATCGCGCGCCAGAAGGTCAACTACCACCTGCGAGCCCTGGAGGCGCACCGGCTGGTCCGGGTGGCCGAGACGCGCCAGTGGGGAGGGCTGACGGAGCGCCTGCTGGTGGCGACCGCCGCTTCCTACATCGTGTCTCCGAGCGCCCTGGGCCCGGTCGCCACGGATCCGGGCCGCAGTGCGGACCGGCTCTCCGCCAGCTACCTCATCGCCCTCGCCGCCCGCATCGTGCGCGAGGTCAGCGGTCTCGTGCGCCGCGCGGAGGAGATCGGCAAACGCCTGCCGACCCTGTCGGTGGACACCGAGATCCGGTTCCGCTCACCGGCCGAGCGCGCGGCCTTCAGCCAGGAACTCACCGAAGCCGTCACGAAGCTGGTCTCGCGCTACCACGATGCCTCCGCTCCCAGCGGCCGTGACCATCGCCTGGTGATCGTGGCGCACCCGCTTCCCCATGAGTCCACCCCACAGGAGCCATCATGACCGTGAAGAAAGAAGCCTCTGGACGCCGTTCTATCCAGGTCGAGGTTGAAGTCCCGGGCACGCCCGAGCAGGTCTGGGAGGCCATTGCGACAGGGCCCGGAGTCTCGTCCTGGTTCGTCCCCAGTGAGATCGACGGACGCGAGGGCGGAGCGGTGGTGTCGCACTTTGGCCCGGGCATGGATTCGAAGGCCACGGTGACAGCCTGGGAGCCGCCTCGCAGGTTCGCCGCCGAGAGCAAGGACCTGGGGCCCGAGTCTCCAGCGCTCGCCACGGAGTGGATCGTCGAAGCGCGTTCTGGAGGCACCTGTGTCGTGCGGGTGGTCCACAGCCTCTTCGCGAGCAGCGATGACTGGGACGATCAGCTCAACAACGTCGAGTCCGGTTGGCCTGGGTTCTTCCGCATCCTGCGGCTGTACCTCACGCACTTCCGCGGCCAGCGCTGCTCGATCATGCAGGTGGTTGGCGGTGCCTCCGGGCCCTTGCCCGTGGCGTGGGAGAAGCTGGCCGGTGCGCTGGGGCTTACGGATGCCAGCCCCGGGCAGAAGCGCAGTGCCCCCGCCGACGCCCCGCCGCTGGCTGGGAGCATCGAACGCGTGGACGCGGACGAGAAGGTGCGCGCGCTCCTCCTCCTGGTCGACTCGCCAGCCCCCGGGAGTGCCCTCGTGGCGGCTCAGAGCATGGGAGGCAATGTCCACATCGTGCTCAGCTTCTACCTCTATGGTGAGCAGGCACCGGCCGCTGTCGCTCGCGACGAGCCTCGGTGGCGGGCTTGGTTGGAGGGGCGCTTCCGCCAGGCCGGTGGGGCCCCCTGTTAGGTCAACCGAGGACCTGTGAGATCAGCCGTTTACGCCGGGGGCGGGCCTGGATGCAGAGCGGCATGAGTCGGCTGCCGCGCGATCCGGGCCCGCGGAGTTCACGGAGGCTCGCACACGGGGCCGGGCTGGCGTAAAGGGACGCGCCATGAACGAGAACGTACGGATCGCCGTGGTGGGGGCCACGGGAGTGGTGGGCCGCGAGGTGCTCTCCGCGCTCTTCGATCAGGGCGTCCCCTCCGAACAGCTCACCGCGCTGGCCTCCGAGCGCTCCGAGGCCGTGGAGCTGGAGTACGGCGAGGACACCCTGGAAGTCGAAAAGACCACCCCTGAGTCCTTCAGGGGCGTGTCCCTGGCACTGCTGGCCACTCCCGCCAGCGCGTCCCGCACCCTGGCGCCCGTGGCTCAGTCCGCCGGGGCCTGGGTGGTGGATGCCAGCTCCGCCTTCCGTGGCGACGGCAACGTGCCCCTGGTGCTCCCCAGCTTCAACCCCGAGGTGCTCGGCGCTACCTTCAAGGGCCGCATCGTCTGCGTCCCCTCCGCGGTGTCCACCGCCCTCGTGTCGATCATCGCGCCGCTCCAGAAGGCCTTCGGCGTCGTCCGCGCCCAGGTGACGGCGATGATGGGGGTGTCCTCGGCGGGAGTGACCGGGGTGAACGAGCTGGAGAAACAGACCGCCGGCCTGCTCTCCGGCCGGGAGCCCGAGGCCCACGCCTTCCCCCAGCGCATCGGCTTCAACCTGCTGCCCCAGGTGGGCCCCTTCCTCGCCAACTCGCCGTGGACGGAGGAGGAGGCCGGCTGGACGCTCGAGGCGGCGCGCCTGTTCGGAGCCCGGGGAGAGACGCCCGTCATCGCCGGCACCGCCGTGCAGGTGCCCAGCTTCTACGGCCACGGACTGAGCGTGCACGTGCAACTCAAGCAGGCCGCACCCGTGGAGCAGGCCCGCGCCGCGCTCAAGACGTCCCAGGCGCTCAAGGTGCTGGATGCGCCCACCGAGAAGATCTACCCCATGCCCATGCTCATCGCGGGCGATCCCACGGTCCACGTCGGCCGCTTGCGCACCTTTCCCCAGGCACCCGAGTGGCTCACCCTCTTCGCCGTGGTGGACAACGCGGGCCGGGGCGGCGCGCTCAACCTGGTGGAGGCCGGCCTGCGGCTGCTCCAGCGCCCCGCATGACAATTTGGCACAGCCTCCGAGCCGGGCTTGCCCATTTGGCGGAGTGCCGGGGGAGTTCCCTCGGGGAATGAAGGGTGCGACCCCCCGTTTCAGCTGGCCCTCCACTTGCTAGGTTCCCCCCCGTCATGCGCTTCCTGCTGATTGCCCTCACGCTGACAGCGACCGCGGCCTGGAGTCAGACCGCGATTGATCTCACGTTGCCCAACACGGCCGACACCGAGCTGCGCCTCTCCAAGGACTGCGATCTCGTCCGCACGGTGAACTGGACCAACAACATCGCGGTCCTGCCGTGTGATGACCTGAAGTTCTGGATCGTGGAGGGCTCGTGCGGAGACGAGCCGCCCTCGGGGACGACGCTGCTGGACAGTGTGTCGAAGTCCAACGTGCCCACCACCCGGAGCGGCACGTTGCAGTTCAAGGTCCGCGACCTGCCCCTCTTCAAGAACGGCGAGAGCTGCCCCGTGGACGGCAAGGAGGTGGAGTATCAGTTGTGCGCCTCGGTCCCGACGACGGGCAGCCTGGGAGAGTGCTCCTCCAACGGCAGGAGCTACCAGAAGGACGATGTCGACATCATCTATGACGCCCTGGCGCCAGACGTGCCCTCCATCGGGAACGTTGCGCCGCTGGACGAGGCACTCTCGATTCGCGTGAACGTCGCGGATGACGCCAACCGGATCCGGCTCCACGTGGAGAGGGCGGATGGTACGGGTGGACGCAACCTCGAGCAGTCCTCGGAGCAGAACTTGTTCCGCGTGACGAACCTGGAGAACGGGGTAACCTACCGCATCACCGCCAAGGCCGTGGACGCGGCCGACAATGAGAGCGGGGACTCCGAGGCCAAGGAGGGCATTCCCATCCACACCAAGGGCTTCTTCGATCGGTACGTGGAGGCCGAGGGGCAGGAGATGGGGGGTTGTGGCGCGGCGGCGGGTGGTGTCGCGGGCGGCTGGGTGCTGGCCGTCCTGGGGTTCTGGCTGTCTTCAAGGAGAAACCGGTCATGAGTCGAGCAGTGGCTGTCGGCGTCGTCGCGCTCCTGGGCGCGCTGCCGAGCCAGGCGCTGGATGTCTCGGACACGCCCCGAGCGCCCGTTGGTTCACCGCGCACGGGCGCCGTGGAGTTCAAGCTGGGCGGCTACAAGCCGCGCATCGACACCGAGGAGGGCCTCAAAGGTACGCCCTACAAGGACACGTTCGGTGACGCGTCGATGCTGCTCTTCGAACTGGAGCTGCAGCGCTACTTCTACCAGGGGTTCGGCTCGGCGGGCGTGGGCTTCTCGGCGGGCTACGCGGAGAAGTACGCCAACACCATCACGGACGAGGGTGACACCGCCGAGGAGAAGACGGCGCTCAAGGTGGCGCCGCTGAAGGTCAACGCCCTCTACAAGTTCGACTACCCGGCGTTCCGCTGGGGCATGCCGCTGGTCCCCTACGGCCAGCTGGGGCTCATCTACATGCCCTGGTGGATCGAGAAGGGCAGCGACACCCAGGAGCTGAGCGGCCGCTCGGGCAAGGGTGGCCGGTGGGGCTATGGCGTGACACTGGGCGTCTCGTTTCTGCTGGACGTGCTGGAGCCGCGCCTGGCGCGGGACTTCGACTCGGGCATCGGCGTCAACCACAGCTATGTGTTCGCCGAGTGGACGTACGCTGAAGTGAACAACTTCGGCAGCTCCGGTCTGGTTCTCTCCAGCCGACACTGGATGTTCGGGCTGGCCTTGGACTACTAGACCGCTTCATGCGGTCTTCCTCGCGCCTTTTCCTGAAAGTCCCGTCGTCCGTCCTCTCGTTGGTGGCCGGGGCCCTGCTGGCCGCCGGCTGCCACCATGCCGTGAAGCCCGAGCTGGGGGCGGATCGCACGGTGGAGGCCGGAGTGCCGGTGGAGTTTGGCTCCGCCCAGGAGGGCGCTCCGGAAGTCTCCTGGGACTTCGGGGACGGCGCGCCCGCGCAGAAGGGCCGTCACCTCGCGCACGCCTTCCCGCGCTCGGGCACATTCGCGGTGCGGGCGCTCGATGGCGCGACGGAGGTGGGCCGCGTGCAGCTCACCGTGGTGCCTCGGCCGGTGCTGCGCGCCATCCCCGAGGACGCGACGGTGGCCATGTACGTGCCGCAGCTGCGCGGCTCGGTGGAGCCGCTGGTGGACTTCTACGCGCGCCTCATGGGCCCGGACACGGCCCAGCGGCAGTTGGAGGATGCTCCCTTCCTGCCCATGGTGCTGCAGAGCCTGAAGGGCGACTCCAGCAAGGTGGATCCGGAGGAGGGCTTCGGCCTGTTCTCGGTGCCGGTGTTCGAGGGCACGGTGGCGCTGCTGGGCGTGACGGATGGCAAGGCGGCCCTGGACACGGTCATCCAGGAGTTCGAGTCCGGGGGCCACCGGGTGCAGCGGCAGGGAGAGGACAGCGCGCGGATCGAGATGACGGAAGTGGAGCCCGTGACGGTGTTCCTGGACCGGGGCTACCTGTACCTGGCGATGCCGCAGAAGAAGGAGGTTCCCGCGGGCGAGCCGGTGCAGGCGTCCACCTCGTCGCCGGATGCGGAGGGGCTGCGCCGGTACGTGGCGGAGTTCAGAGGCCCGGGGCTGTCCGAGTCCCCGCTGCTGACGCAGCTGCGCGCGAAGGTGGCGGAGGGCATTGCGTACGTCTTCATCCGCTTCCCGCAGAAGGATCAGGGGGGCGGGTTCCCGGGGTTCTTCTCCTCGCTGTCCGTGAAGGAGGGGCGCGCGGAGATGGACGGCTTCATGCCCGCGGACAAGCCGCTGCTGCAGGGCAAGCAGGGCCCGGCGCCGGCGCTGCTGGAGAAGGCTCCTCTGGGGCCCGTGGGCGTGGCGATGATGTCCATTCCGCCAAGCGAGCTGGCGTCGCTGCTCTTCGGAACTCCCGGCTCTCCGCGGCGGACGGAGGCTCTCCAGAACTGGAGCAAGGAGGGGATCGACGCCGAGGCGCTCATCAACTCGGTGCGAGGGGACGTGACGCTGCTGGTGTACTTCGACGCGCCGGCCTTCTATCGGAACTTCCTGGTGAACAAGCGACCCGAGCCCCGCGGCGCGGTGATGATGGAGGCGGGCCTGACGCGCTCCGAGCCCATGGTGGCGGCGCTCACGAAGGTGTTCGCGACCGGTACCTGGAATGTGGAGCAGAGCCAGGAGAAGGGCGTCACCCGGTTCCGGATGCGGGTGATGGATCAGCCGCTGGTGCTGACGGTGGCGGCGGATCGCCTGTCGCTGCAGGCGGGCGAGGCGCTGGACGCAAGGCCTCGGGGGAACGTGGGGGCGGCGCTCCAGGATCGCTTCGGCGCGAGCGCATTCGGGCCGAGTCATGTGTCCCTGATGCTGGACATGGGCCGGCTGCGCTCGGAGATGGATGCACCCGAGCAGGTGCCGGGGGTTCCACCGGGGCAGCTGAGCGCGGCGAAGGCCTTTGGCGGGGCGTTCCTGGATCAAGTCACTCCGTTCGATCACGCCTTCCTGGACTTCGCGCCCGAAGAGGGCGGGGCTCGGCTGCGCGGCCGGGTCGTGCTGCGGACTCACTGAGATGGCATCGATCTTCGTTCTCTACTTCGCCGCGGCGCGAGAGCGCGCGGGAGCCCAGCGCGAGACGCTGGAAGTGCCCGAAGGTGCGCGGGTCCAGGATGTGCTGCGCCGGGTGGCCGAGAAGCACCCGGGGCTGGTGCCATTGCTGCCGCACCTGCGGGTGGCGGTGAACCAGGAGTTCGTGGACACGGGCGCGGAGGTGCCGGACGGGGCGGAGCTGGCGCTGATCCCTCCGGTGTCGGGAGGCTCGGGGTTGTTCTCGGTGGTGGACCGGCCGCTGCGGTTGGAGGAAGTGGTGGCGGCGGTGTCGGGTGAGGCGTACGGCGGGCTGGTGACGTTCTCGGGCTCGGTGCGCAACCAGACGAAGGGCCGGCGGGTGCTGAAGCTCGAGTACGAGGCCTATCCGCCCATGGCGGAGAAGCGGATGGCGGCCATCGCCGCGGAGGTGGCGGAGCGCTGGAGCGGCACGCGCCTGGCGATCATGCACCGGGTGGGGACGTTGATGCCGGGAGAGCTGGCGGTGGTGATCGCCGCGGCGGCGCCCCATCGGAAAGAGGCGTTCCTGGCCTGCGAGCACACCATCGAGCGGCTCAAGCAGGATGTGCCGATCTGGAAGAAGGAGTTCTTCGAGGACGGCGAGATCTGGGTCGGATTGGGCCCCTGACGCACGCTTCGAATCAAGGCTTGGACCCCGACACTCCGAAGCGCGCACGATAGTAGTCCACGACGGCGGCCTCCTTGGGATCCGAGGGAGTGGCCGTCACGTCGGCCGCCGTGAGCGTCTTTCCGATGACGGCAGGAACCCAGCCCTCCGCGACCTTGAAGCCTTGCACGACGCGGCGCCACTGGGCGTCGTTGTCGGTCCATTTCGAAGTCGCATCGCCTTGGCTCAGCTCGGGGACCTCGGTCTGGATGGCTTTGATGTAGAGATCGAAGTTGTTCCCCTTCTCCTTGGGGTTGTTTCCGAGATGGGCGCGGATGTAGTTCTCGACGGTCGTGAAGCTGCTCATGCGCTCACGCAGATCGACAGAGGCATCTGCTTCGTCGAAGTACACCGCGAAGTCGTGCCCTCCCTTCCCCCAGCGGAAGGAGCCGACGGCGCGGGGGGTGAGCGTTTTGAGGTAGTCGGCGTTGCCAGGATTGTTCGCCATCCATGCCGACGAGCGCCTCGCGCGAGGGACGCTCGTGCGGAAATAGCTGCGGATGCCCTCCTTGTGCATGACCCACGTGTTGTTGTCCGGGTCTTCACCCCAATCACCGGGGCGTGCGATGCCGCTCTGGCTCTTGCGCGCGTTGGAGAGCGTCGGGTTGGTGCCGGGATCCTCCCCGACAGGGTTGCGCAGCGCGGAGTAGGGCGCGGCGTCGAACGCCGCCTTGAGCCTTGCCCGGTTGACGCCTGCCGTGGCCGGGCCGCCGATCGTGAGCTCTCCATTCAAGAGGGAATAGGCACGGCGAGCCCCCTCGTCGGTGTTGGTCGAGTCCGCGTCGGTGTAGAGCTTGCGCACGACGGCGAGCAGGTCGCGCATGTCCTTGAGCGCGTCGAGAGTCTTGAGCGCCTGCGCCTCATTGTTGCCAGGACGCACGAGGTGCTCGACCTCGGCCGCCTTGGCCTGTGCGTCGACGGGCGTGCCGGCCGACCAGCGTTGGACGACAGGGGAGGCGCTCTTCGCCGCGCCTTGTTGCACCACATGGGCCAACTCGTGCGCGAGCAGCATCCTGCCCTGGGCCGTGGAGGGGGCGTATTCTCCCTCGCCGAAGACGATGGCGCTGCCGGAGGTGTAGGCCCT
Organism: Hyalangium versicolor; assembly: GCF_020103695.1. Lineage (GTDB taxonomy): Bacteria > Myxococcota > Myxococcia > Myxococcales > Myxococcaceae > Hyalangium > Hyalangium versicolor. The sequence continues at coordinate 77,427 of NZ_JAHXBF010000025.1, read as the reverse complement.
GGCTTGGACCGCACGCGCCGCATTCGCGGCTTCGCCACCCGTGTGAACGCGGACGCCGCTGAAGTCGTATCCGAACCGAGGCTCCATGAACGTACGCACGGCATTGGGGAGTGGCTTGCCGCCCCGCTCGGTTTCACGCACGGCGGCTCCGACATCCAGCCCGGCGTTCGCCTCCGTGGACATCGCGTGCTTCGTCAGAACTTCGCGCCTTGGAGAACTGCCGGCCATGGGCTGAACGGGGGCGAGTGCCCCCTCCGCCATCCTCATGACTCGCTGGGCAACGTCGTCCGCTTCTTTCTCAGCGGCATCGCCAGGGGTGCTCACAGCCGCCTGGCGCTGGATGGGGTGGGACGCACGGGAGGGCGCCTGCGTGCGAGGCTCGAAGTAATGGCGTCGCGCTTCACCCTGTTCGTGCGGTCCGCTCATCGCGGAGCGGCTCGACAGGGCCAGATGGTGCCAGCCCGGATTCGGGGGAGCGCTCTCCGGAGCCTGCCACCTGGGCGTCGGAGCAGGAGCGTTCCCCACGGACTGACGAGGCTTGTGCTCGGACGCGAACATGCGAAGCCCTTCTGGTGCCTTTTATCTCCATCCGACTCTAACTCCCTCGTTGGCGTGGGCCCAACGACGGAGGAGGTAGGGCGGAAGCGCCTGCCCTCGAGGCTACTGGACGCTCAGGTTGGCGGGCACGGTGACCGGGGTGCCGCCGTCGCTCTGGACGGGCTTCTGCTCGGTCCCGGCGATGGGCTTCAGGGGCGTGTCGACTCCCAGCGCCTTGCGCCGGGCCTGATCCTTCTCCTTCGCCGCAGAGATGGCTCGGGCGTTGCTCTGCTGCATCTGCTGGGGATCCGGGCCGCCGAAGAGGAACCCCAGCGGCAGGCTCAGGAACAGCACGCTGACCGCCGCCACTCGCACGAAGGCCTTGAGCCGGGAGACCTTCTCCCGATCCTTCGCCACCGAGTGCGAAACGAGCAGGTGGAGCTCGCCCTCGGTGAGCCGCAGCGTGGTGCCTTCGGGCAACTCCACGCTGGCCCGTCCCTGGTGCTGGACGAACTGGGACTCGGGCACGGCATGGAAGGCGTCGCCCTTCGTGCTGCGCTCCAGCTTCACGCGAGGAGGAACGAAGACACGGTAGCCGTGCTCGGTGCGCTCGGCGAAGAGGAAGGGCTCTTCGGGCAGGGTGAATCCATAGAGGGGCAGCATCGCCTTCTCGTCGGGCGCCGCGAGCACCTGGGGATGCTCGGAGCCGATGCTCCAGGCCTCGGCCAGGGATTCACCCCAGTACAGCTCACAGAAGAGGCCGGCATTTGCTTGGCGATTCATGGACCGTCCGAGAATAGAGCCTTCAACCCGCGTCAGCAGCGCCCGCATCGACCAGAGGTGCACCCGCGTCGGGGGCGCTCCCCGGCCCGGTCGGTCCTCCAGCATCCGGGGGAGGGAGTCCTCCATCGGGTGCTGTTGCCGTGCTGCTCGTCCCCCCGGCAGCCGGAGAGGGTCGCCCTCCATCTGACACCATCCCTGTTGTGGAGGTTCCCCCCGCATCCGGAGTGAGCACCCCAGCATCGGACAAGGAGCCAGGCTTGGAGGAGGTTCCCCCCGCATCAGGAGTGAGCACCCCAGCGTCGTGCGAGGAGCCAGGGCTCGAGGAGTCCCCTCCATCCGTGAGAGCAAGCGAGGGGAGGGGCGCAGGGCCGGAATCGCCATGAGGCTCCGGGAGCGGGAGGGCGCGTCGGACCTCGGCGACGGAGACGGCGATGATGGCGGCGGCGATGGCCAGGAACCCCAGCGTGTTGGCGAAAGTCTCCACGCGAGAGGACACCGGCCGCCCTCGGGCCAACTCGATGGCGAGGAACAGCAGCCGGCCGCCATCGAGTCCAGGTATGGGCACGAGGTGCAGCAGCGAGAGCGCCACGGACATGGCGACCAGCACCCGCAGGAAGGCATCCCGTCCCGAGGAGGCCGCACCGGAGGACTGCCGCACGACGGCCACGGTGCTGGGAGGCTCGGCTGCGGGATTGCGGCCCACGACCAGGCTCCAGACGAGGCCGAGCGCCTCGGTGGCCACTCGCTGGGAGTGAACCAGGGACTGGGCCAGGGCCTCTCCCGGTTTGTGCTCGCGGTACACGTACTGCTGGCTCACGCCGATGCGGCCCACCCCCCGTTCATCGGGACGGGGGCGCACCTGCACCACGCGCGCCTCGTCATGGCGCGAGACGACGAGCGATCGGTCCCGGCCGGGGCTGGCGCCGATGAACTCCACGAAGTCCGACCAGCTCTTCATCGGCTGGCCATCCACACTGAGGATGCGATCGCCCGGGAGGAGCTGGGCGCGTGCGGCCTCCGAGCCGGGCGTCACCGTGCCCACCGTGAGCGGCACCACCACGTGCGTACCCGAGGTGTACAGCACGAAGAGCACCCCCAGGGCGAACAGGTAGTTGGCCACCGATCCGGCCAGGGTGATGACCACGCGCTTCCACGGGCGCTGGGCCGAGTAGCTCCGGGGATCGGCCGGATCGAGCCCGGGCACATGGGGATTCATCCCATGCAGGGTGGTCGAGGCGCCCAGGGGAATGGCGGCGACGACATACTCGGTGCCGAACAGGTGGAACGAGAGCAGCGGCGGCCCGAAGCCCAGGGAGAAGCGGGGCACGCTCACGCCGAGCAGCCGCGCGGCCAGGAGGTGCCCCAACTCATGGACGGCCAGCAGCAGGCCGAGGGCGAGGAGGGCCAGGAGGACGTACATCCGAGCGCGACTTCAGATCTTCCGCCGCTGCCCGGTCCGCTTGTAGGCCAGGTAGTCGGACAGGATGGTGCCGTGGTCGAAGCAGAGATCCGGGGGCAGGGCATTCACAGGGAAGGCCCGGGCCTCGGCGGCATCGTCGGCGCCCTGGGGCTCGCCCTGGGCTCGGCCGATATAGACGGTGGACATCGTGTGCTTGCGCGGGTCGCGCTTCGGGTCCGAGTAGGTGAAGAACTGCTCGATGAGCTCCACCGTGAGGCCGGTCTCCTCCTTGGCCTCGCGCACGGCGGCGGCGTGGAGCGGCTCCCCCTCGTCCACGAAGCCACCCGGAAGCGCCCAGCCGATGGGCGGATTGGCGCGGCGGATGAGGACGATGCGCTCTCCGGGCAGCTCGATGATGCAGTCCACGGTGGGAGTGGGGTTCTTGAACTGTTTCTCGGCCATAGGGCCGCACAGTCTACCCCGGGCCGCGCGAGGGCACTGCATGGATGCGCGGGGTTGGTTATGGTGGGCGCGTGCCCACCCGCCGCTCCTTGCTGCCGTGCCTGCTCCTCGCCGTGGGGCTCTGCCTCAGCTGCAACACGTTCCCCCAGAACCAGGGGCACTACGATCTTCGGTTCGTCTCGAAGTACCGGGACGACTGCAACCTGCTCCCCTTCGACAAGCCGGAATCGCTCTGGGATGGCTCACTGCTCATTACCGGACAGGTGGTGCGCATGGACTTCGAGCTGCTGGAGATGCAGCTCGTCGGCCGCTTCCTGGAGTCCAAGGACCGTTTCGCGGTGGACGGCAGTGTGGCCAACGCGTCGATCGTCCTCCCGAACACCAACGAGGAGTGCCTGCTGGACCAGGTGAGCGTGCACCTGGAGGGGACCACGGTCTGCCGCACCCGGTTCGACGGCACTGTGCGGGTGCGTTATGAGGCCCGGCAGCCGGACCAGTGTGTCTGCGAGCTCTGGGCGAGCTTCGAGGCCGTTCAGAATGGAGAGAGCTGCGAAGAGTAGCCTTGAGCCTGGGCCACGGGCGACCTAGACAGGAGGCCTTGTCACGCCGTCCTGCTGGGGAGGAAGCCCATGGCTGAGCAGCAGCGTCCATCGCAAGAGATTCAATCAGTCCTCACGGAGAACCGGATCTTCCCGCCGCCGAAGGAGTTCTCTCAGCGCGCGCACATCCGCAGCATGGAGGATTACCGCCGCCTCTGGGACGAGGCGGAGAAGGATCCGGAGGCCTACTGGGGGGCTCGGGCGCGGGAGGAGCTGTACTGGAAGGAGCCCTTCAAGACGGTGCTGGAGTGGAAGGCGCCGCACGCGAAGTGGTTCGTCGAGGGCCGCACCAACCTGGCCTACAACTGCCTGGATCGGCACCTGCCGAAGCTGAAGGACAAGCCGGCCATCCTCTTCGAGGGGGAGCCGGGAGATCGCCGACGCGTCACCTACGGCGAGCTGGCCGTGGCGGTGAACCGGCTGGCGAACGGATTGAAGTCGCTGGGTGTGCGCAAGGGCGATCGGGTGGGCATCTACCTGCCGATGGTGCCCGAGGCGGCGGTGGCGATGCTGGCGTGCGCGCGGATTGGCGCGGTGCACTCGGTGGTGTTCGGCGGCTTCTCGGCCGAGGCGCTCCAGGAGCGCATGAACGACGCGGGCGCGAAGGTGCTCCTCACGGCGGACGGAGGCTGGCGCAAGGGCGCGGTGGTGCCGCTGAAGAAGAACGTGGACGCGGCGCTTCCGAACATGCGCACGGTGGAGAAGGTGGTGGTGCTGAAGCGGGCCGGGGATGCCGGGCCGCTGGGGCCCAAGGACGTGTCCTGGGAGGAGCTGGTCTCCAAGCAGAGCGACACGTGCGAGCCGGAGTGGGTGGAGAGCGAGCACCCGCTGTTCATCCTCTACACGTCGGGCTCGACGGGGAAGCCGAAGGGCGTGCTGCACACCACCGCGGGCTACGCCGTCAACGTGTCGCTCACGACGCGGTGGGTGTTCGACCTGAAGGATGACGACATCTACTGGTGCACGGCGGACGTAGGCTGGGTGACGGGCCACAGCTACGTGGTGTACGGGCCGCTGATGAACGGGGTGACCACGGTCATCTACGAGGGCGCGCCGACGCAGCCGGGGCCGGACCGCTTCTGGGAGATCATCGCTCGGTACAAGGCGACGATCCTGTACACGGCGCCCACGGCGATCCGGGCCTTCATGCGGCTGGGAGACGAGCACCCGCGCAAGCACGACATGAGCTCACTGCGGCTGCTGGGCTCGGTGGGCGAGCCGATCAACCCGGAGGCGTGGATCTGGTACCGGGACGTGATTGGCGGCGGGCGGTGCCCCGTGGTGGACACGTGGTGGCAGACGGAGACGGGCGGGATCCTGATCTCGCCGCTGCCGGGGGCCACGCCGACGAAACCGGGCTCGGCGACGTTCCCGCTGCCGGGCATCCACGCGGAGATCCTGGATCGGCAGGGCAACGCGGTGCCGAAGGGGCAGGGCGGCCTGCTCTTCGTGACGAAGCCGTGGCCGTCCATGCTGCGCACGGTGTACGGGGATCCGGACCGCTACGTGAAGACGTACTTCAGCGAACTGCCGGGCAAGTACTTCACCGGCGATGGGGCGCGCACGGACACGGACGGCTACTTCTGGCTGATGGGCCGCGTGGATGACGTGGTGAACGTGGCCGGCCACCGCCTGGGCACGGCCGAGGTGGAGAGCGCGCTGGTGGCGCACCACCGGATCGCCGAGGCCGCCGTGGTGGGCCGCCCGGACGATCTCAAGGGCACGGCGCTGGTGGCCTTCGTGACGCTGAAGAAGGGAACGCCGCCGTCTCCGGAGCTCAAGAAGGAGCTGGCCGCGCACGTGGCCAAGGAGATCGGCGCGATTGCCCGGCCCGACGAGATCCGCTTCGCCGAGGGCCTGCCGAAGACCCGCTCTGGGAAGATCATGCGCCGCCTGCTGCGCGACGTGGCGGCGGGCAAGCAGACGACGCAGGACACGACGACGCTCGAGGATCTCAACGTGCTGGCGGCGCTGCGCCAGGACGAGGAGTAGCCCGAAGCCACTCCCCGCCCGCTGACGCCCGAGCCCACCAGCTCCCGGTGTCAGCGGGCCTGGAAGAGCCGCACCGACCAGCCCGGCGCTTCGAACTTCTGGGTGGGGGCGGTGCCGTCACTGCCCAGATCGTAGATCCGCGTGCGGCTGTAGTCCCCATCGGCCACCAGCATGAGGTTGCTGGTTTCGACCCTGAAGGTGTACTGGGCCCCCGCGTTCCAGTCGAAGGCCTCGATGGGCGCGGCGGTGCCGTTCTTGTAGGACCAGAAGCGCCAGTTGGGGCCGAAGGTGACCTGCGACGGGTTGGTGTTCGCGTCGACGGTGAAGCGCTCGTCGTGGAAGACCGAGAACATCGCTCCTCCGCCCGGCAGGAAGTGCAGCATGCCACCCTCTCGGCCCCCGGTGAGGTCCGCGAACTTGAACGCCACGTTCGGCGCTCGGAAGTCCGAGGGAACCTCGAACGCGCACGTCGAGGGCTGGTCGAGCACCACCGCCCCGCCGGGAGCGTAGACCCAGCTCGAGAAGAAGAAGTTGCCGGCAGCGTCACGGCTGACGTAGTCGAGCCCCGGGCACGGAGCCTCGAGGATCTCGACCAGCTTGCTGGTGTTGGTGTCGATCACCACGATGCGCGAGTCGGGCGTGAACCGGAAGTAGGAATCGTCGGTCCAGTACAGGGGCTGGAAGAGCCACCCGTTGCGCCATGCCGCGGCCCGGTCGGAGTAGCCAGGGACCAGCCGGTAGCCGGGGCGTTCCGGGAACGTGGGCAGCTTGATGACCTGGGTGATCTCCATCGTCTTGGGGCTCCACACGATGTACTCGGCGGCACCGTTGAGCATGAACGCCTTGTCTTCGGTGACGAAGGTGTTGAGCCAGAAGCCCATGCTGGTGATGCCGTAGTTGGAGAAGCTGATGGCCGCCTCCTCCACCAACTCGCGGCCCTTGAGCCCGTAGCGGGTGATGGTGAGCTTCTCCGGATTGGTGACGAATATCTTCTGGTTGTAGACCCAGACGTCCGCGGCGCCGGGGAACTCGCGGGCCTTCTTCAGATCGATCGTGGGGGAGTCGAGCTTGTCGAGCACGTTCACGTAGGACGTGGTGCCCTCTGGACCGAACACCAGGTTGCCCAGCACGTAGGCCGGGCCACTATCCGGCGTGTCGTCCGGGGAGTTGTCATCATCACCACCACACGCCGCAAGGAGCAGGAGAGCCAGAGAGCAAAAACGTTTCATTTGATTTTGATTATCAAACTCAAGTGGGCTGTCAAGCAGGGACGCGAGCGCCGCGCGAGGTGAGGGATGTGTTCAGAGGACCTGATAGGGCCCGTCCAGGTCCCCAGACGTTCCTGGTTGACACCGCCCCCCTGGCGTGAGACGAAAATGCGAATCACTCGCGCTCCTATTCTCGGGGCAAGGGATCCATGTCAACCCCGTCGCATGCTCCAGAGGTCTCGGCGTCGCTGTGCATGCGTGACTGCCTGCGGACCGAGGTTGGCGGAGCCCGTGCTGGCAGGGGACTTCGCGGCGGGTGGGGGCTCGAGTTCCTCGTCCTCGTCGCGGTGATCAGCATGGGATTCAGCGCTCGCGCCCAGCAGGCGGCGGGCGCTCCTCCTGCCACGGGCCTGGAGCCGCCCACACTTGTCGAGCCGGTGGAGCCCAACTACCCGGAGGATGCCCGTGCGCAGCGCCTGGAGGGCGTTGTCTCGCTGCGGCTCAGCATCGATCCGGAGGGGCATGTCACCGCGGCGGAAGTGACCGAGCCGCTCGGGAATTCACTGGACGAGGCGGCTCGCGAGGCCGCCCTCCGCCTGCGGTTCAATCCGGCGCGCCGGGATGGGCAGCCGATCGCCGCCCGCATCCTCTATCGCATGACGTTCCGCCTTCCGCCCGAGCCGACCACGGGGAGCGTGACGGCGCAGGTGCTCGATGCGAGCGGCGCTCCGAAAGCGGCCATCGAGGTCTCCCTGAGCGGGCCGGAGCTGGCGACGGCGCGTGCGGTGACCGATGCCGAGGGCCGTGTGCAGTTTCCGGAGCTCGCGCCGGGGCAGTATCGGTTGCAGGCTTCGAGCAGCGCGGGAGCGGTGCAGAGCGATGCGGTCGTGGTGGCCGGGAGTGAGGCCCGCATCGAGCTTCGGCTCCCCGCCGAGCTCCCACCTGCCGCGCCTTCTCCCGTCGAGGTCACCGTGCGCGGCACGGTCTCCGAGGCCCGCCAGCGACAGGAGTCCGCCGAGGCCGTGAACGTCGTCGACCTCAGACGGGCGCGCGAGCAGAGCGCGGATCTCGGCGAGGTCGTCGCGAGGACGCAGGGCGTGGCCGTGCGCCGCTCGGGTGGCCTTGGCAGTGGAACGCGGTTCTCGCTCAACGGCCTCTACGACGATCAGATCCGCTTCTTCCTCGACGGCGTGCCGCTCGAGCTCGCGGGGTACCCGTTCGGCTTCGCGAACGTGCCCGTGAACCTCATCGATCGCGTTGAGATCTTCCGCGGCGTCGTGCCGATCCGCTTTGGCGCGGACGCACTTGGAGGGGCTGTCAATCTCGTCACCGATCAGGACCACCAGACGCGCCTTGGCGCGAGCTACCAGGCTGGCTCTTTCGGCACGCATCGCGTGACGCTCGATGGGCGCTACCGCCACGATCCCACGGGCTTCGTGGCCGGCGGCGCGGCCTTCTTCGACTTCGCCCAGAACGACTACCGCATCAACGTCGAGGTGCCTGATGACCGAGGGCGGCTTCAGCCCGTTACCGTTCCGCGCTTTCACGACGGGTACCGTGCCTTCGGTGGCTCGGTGGAGGTGGGCGTGGTCGATCGGCCATGGGCGCGCCAGCTCCTGCTCCGCGCGTTCGGATCGACCTACGACAAGGATCTCCAGCACAACCTCGTGATGACCGTGCCGTACGGCGAGCCCACGTATGGAGAGACGGTCCTCGGTGCCACCGCTCGCTACGAGCAGCCGCTCTCCTCCAACCTGGAGTTGTCGGTGCTTGGCAACTTCGCGCGGCGCACGATCGACTTCGTCGACAAGGGCGAGTGGGTCTACGACTGGTTCGGGCACCGCATTCGCGAGCGGGCCGTGGCAGGGGAGATCGAGAGCGAGCCGACCGACCAGACAATCTGGCAGAACAGCGGCCTGGGGCGAGTGGGGCTCGAGTGGGTACCGCATGGCGAGCACGTGCTGCGCCTCTCGATGTCACCGACCTACGTGAAGCGGACTGGCGACGAGCGGATCCAGGCCGACCCCTCCGCGCGCGATCCGCTCACCGCCCGGCGCAACCTCTTCACGTTCGTGAGCGGGATCGAGTACGAGCTCAACGCGCTCCCGATCCCCGGTGCCTCCAGCGTGCTCGAGGAGCGGCGGCGCGGCACCGACTACGCCGTCCAGAACACCTTCTTCGTGAAGGACTACGTCTACCGCGCGTCCAGCGAGGAGGCGCTCCCGGGCGGCAACTTCCGTCCGCTCTCGCAGGACTCCCACGCCCTCGGTATCGGCGATGGCGTGCGTGTTCGCCTCACGGAGTGGTTCTACGCCAAGGCCTCATATGAGTACGCCACGCGCCTGCCGCGGCCCGACGAAGTCTTCGGCAACGGCGTGCTCATCTCCCCGAGCCTCGAGCTCGAACCCGAGGTGAGCCACAACGCCAACCTGGGTCCGCACCTGGAGATGCGCCGGGCCTCGCTCGGAGATTTCACCGTCGACCTCAACGCCTTCTGGCGCGACAGCAGCCGCCTCATCGTCCTGCTCGGCAACGACCGGTACTTCACCTACCAGAATGTCTACCGTGCCCGAGCTCTCGGCATCGAGAGCGCTGTTGCGTGGAGCTCGCCGGGCCGTTGGCTGAGCCTCGACGGCATGGTGACCTTCCAGGATGTCCGCAACGCTTCGAGCGAAGGCACATTCGGCGACTTCGAGGGCGACCGCATCCCGAATCGCCCCTGGCTCTTCGCGAGCTGGGGCGCGCGTGTCCGCATCCCAGGATTGCCCGGCCGTGACGACACGCTCGAGCCCTTCTACGCGGGCCGCTACGTCCACTCGTTCTACCGAAGCTGGGAGAGCCAGGGCCTGCGCGACTTCAAGCAGGTCGTCGACTCGCAGCTCACGCACAACCTGGGGCTCTCCTGGAGCATGAAACGCGACGCGCGTTTCACCACCACGCTCGAGGTGCAGAACCTCACCGACGCGGCGGTCTACGACTTCTTCGGAGTGCAGCGGCCCGGCCGATCCATTTTCCTGAAGGTGACGGGAGAGATCTGATGATGACGAGCAGCAAGCTCTGGACTGTAGGAGTGCTCGCGCTCGCGCTCGCGGCGTGCAGTGACAAGTCCGACGATGGGCCCGAGAACCCTGCTCCAGAGGGCAAGCGCTATCTGCTCGGATCCGTGGTCATCGGCGCGGATGGCAACCGCGTCAGCTACGCCCAGATCGTGAACAAGCTGGAAGGCCACTTCACCAATACCAAGGGCATCGAGGAGGGTGGCAACGCGGTCTTCCTGGCGCACGGAAGCGACTTCTTCTACGGCCGCGCCGAGGCTCCGGAGTGGGTTCGGTACTCCACCGTGGATGGGTTCAAGGAGACGGGTCGGCTCAGCTTCCTGAACTATGGCCTCACCTACATGGACTTCGCGAACGTCATCGTGGACGACGAGACCGCCGTCTCCGTGCTCACGGGCGCGTATGTGGCCGTCATCTGGAATCCCAAGGAGATGAGCATCAAGGGGACCGTCGATCTGTCGCACTTGAAGAGGGACGGTTACTCGCTCGAGGCCTTCACGACGACGACGTACAAGGGGCTCGTCTACATCCCCGGCAAGTTCGTCAACTGGTCCACGGCCGATATCCAGCAAACGGTGAGCGTGACCATCCTCGATCCCAAGGCGATGAAGGTCGTCGGGTTCGCCGAGGACAATCGCTGTGGAGCAGGCGGGCGCGTGGTCTTCGATGAGCGGGGCTATGCCTACGTGATGGGCGATGGCCGCAACCAGTCGATGCAGACGTTCGCCGCGGCGGCCGGCAAGCAGACGGTGGTCAACTGCCTGCTTCGCATCGCCCCTGGGGGCACCGACTTCGAGCAGGATTGGTTCTATGAGATTCCGTCGCTCACGGGCGGGCTCGACTCGATGACGGAGCTGGAGCCCGGCGCCGACGGTAGCGGGGTGGCTTTCTCGACGATGATGTACGAGGACCGGATCCCCGCCAATGTCGACCGCATGAACTACGAGCACTGGAGCGTGCCGGCCTACAAGATGTGGCGCCTCACGCTGGGAGACACACCGAAGGCGGAGGTGGTCCAGGGCGCGAACTTCTCGGTTGTCGGGTTCACCGGCAGCGCCGTGGACGGCAAGCTCTACAGCGGCGAGAGCGCGGATGGCGCGAAGTCCTCGGTCATCGAGCTCGACCCTGTCACCAACATCGCCACCCAGAGGTTCACGATGGATGGCTACTTCTCGGCGCTGTTTCCGCTCGAGTGAGACACCGGTTCGGATGAAGGGGAGCAAGACATGATCGAAAGACTCACCTATCTCATGGTTGGCTCGGGCGCCGGTTGGGTGCTCTGGCTCCTCATCGCGCTGAGCCTCGCCTCGGTCGCGGTCGCGCTCGAGCGCGCGTGGGCCTTCCGCCGGGTCCACGGAGACATGGACCAGCTCGTGCCCGAGTTCCGCAAGCTCCTTCGCGGCCACGAGTACGAGCGCGCGCGGCAGCTCCTGGAGCGCACGGACACCGTCGAGTCGCGCGTCGTGGCCGCGGGGCTCGCCGAGGCGGATGTCGGCCCCGCGTCCGCCGAAGAGGCCATGGCGGCGGCCATCGGACTGGAGCGCAAGCGGCTCGAGCGGCGCCTCATGTTCCTGGGCACCGTCGGGAACAATGCCCCGTTCGTGGGACTGCTCGGCACGGTCATCGGCGTCGTCGGCGCGTTCGAGGCGCTGGGGCACTCCCAGCCCGTGAATGGCGCGATGGCCGCGGCGAGCGCGCTGGCGCCCGAGCGCATCATGAGCGCCATCTCCGAGGCACTGGTTGCGACCGCGGTCGGACTGGTCGTGGCGATCCCGGCGGTGGCGGTGTTCAACTACTTCCAGGGCCGTGTCACGTCGGCGATCGCGGACGCCGAGACGCTCGGCCACGTGCTGCTGGCGCACCTGCGCGAGGAGGAGGCTCCCCGGAGCGTTTCGCGCAACGGCGTCCACCGCGAGGCCGCGAGCCAGCATGTGCCCGCGAACGGGCAGTCCACCCCGGTGGGCCCCCTGGCGACGGTCACGGAGTGACCCATGGCCGGGTTCTCTTCGAACAAGCCGAACGCGCCGATCACGGGAATCAACGTGACGCCGCTCGTCGACATCACGCTCGTGCTGCTGATCATCTTCATGGTGACGGCGAAGATCGTCGTGTCGCGGGCGATGCCCATGGACCTGCCGCGGGCCGCGACGGGTGGCGAGGTGCAGCAGATCTTCAGCGTCTCGCTGCGCGCCGACGGCACGACGTTCGTCGACAGCGAGCCGGCGCCACGTGACGAGCAGGTGCTGCAACTGGCGCGTACCGCGCTGGCGGCCCACCCGGAGCTGCGCGCCGTCGTGCAGGCGGATGGGACCGTGCCGCACAGCCGCGTCATGCATGCGCTCGACATCCTCCGGCAGGCCGGCCTGTCCCATATCGCCTTCGCGGTGGAGCCGGGGCCGCCGGTGGAGGTTGCTCCTTGAGCAGCCAGGGTGCGCTGGCCGGGAGGGCACCTCGCGTCCGCATGGGCACGCGAGCGTCGATTCTCGATCAGGCGCCTCGCCGTTCGCCGGGGCCGTTCATCGTGGCGGGTGTTGGTGCCGCGCTGCTCCATGCCGCGCTCGTCGTCGGGGCGAGCTTCATGGGGCCGTTGCGGAGCGAGAGCGGCGCCGTGAAAAGCGCGCCCGTGACTCAGTGGGTGGAGATCGAACTCCCGCCTCGGCCTCCGCCGGAGCCGGTCGCGCCTCCCGCCGCCGAGCCGCCCAAGGTGGAACCTCCGCGCCCGAAGGCCGCGCCCGCGCCTGTGCCACGGCCCGCCAGCCCTCCCACCGCGAGCGCACCGCCACCCGCCGCCGCGCAGGCCGCGAAGGTTGCGACGGCTGCCCCCGAGGTCGTGGATTTCGGGGACACGATCGTGATGGGCGAGGGGACCACCTATGCCGGAGGAACGACCGAGTCCGGTGGCACCGCGACCCACGCGGTTCGTGACCCGGGGGCGCGGGCGGGTGGGGTCGAAGGGGGCACGGGCACGGATCTCGCCGCGGATCGTTCCAAGGGCCCGGCGCTCGCGGGTGGGGCTCGTTGGGATTGTCCGTTCCCGAGCGAAGCGGATGACGCGGGGATCGATCAAGGCGTCGTCTCCCTGCGTGTCGATGTGGATGCCCGGGGCAGTGTGCTCTCAGTCGCCGTGACGTCCGATCCAGGGCATGGCTTCGCGCGAGAGGCGCGGCGCTGTGCGTTGTCCAAGCGGTGGGCTCCTGGCCTCGATCGAGCCGGGCAACCCACGCGAGCGACCGCGCTCGTGAACGTGAAGTTCGAAAGATGACCGCTCTGCCCATGGCGGCGGAGCAAGCCTCGAGGAGACGACGATGCGCGCATTCTGGACTGTCGTTCACCGATGGATGGGGCTCATCACCGCCGCCTTCTTGTTCATCACGGGTCTCACGGGCGTGGTCATTTCCTGGGACCACGAGCTCGACGAGTGGCTCAACCCCCAGTTGACCCGGGCTCGAGCCCAGGGAACGCCGCTCCCGCCGCTGGAGCTGGTCCGTTTGATCGAGGCCCGTCACCCCGAGGTGCGTGTCACGTACATGCCGATGGCCGCGGAGGAGGGGAAGTCCATCGCGGCCAGCATCTCGCCCCGTGTCGACGCGGCGACGGGCAAGCTGTTCGAGCCGGGCTTCAATCAGGTGTTCGTCGATCCGGTCTCCGGAGAGGAACTGGGCCGTCGCGAGTGGGGGCGGGTGTGGCCCGTCACCCGGGAGACCGCGGTCTCCTTCCTCTACAAGATGCACTACACCCTGCACCTGCCGGTGATGTTCGGCACGGATCGCTGGGGGCCGTGGCTGCTCGGTGTCATCGCGCTCATCTGGACCTTCGACTGCTTCGTCGGCTTCTACCTCACGCTGCCTCTTCGCAAGCGACGGAGCACGCCGGCTGCTCCCACCACCGAACCGGCCGTGGAGGCCGGCAATCCCCAGGGCGCACCGCGCTCCTTCTGGCAGCTCTGGAAGCCCGCGTGGCAGGTGCGCTGGGGCGCCGGGCGTTACCGGCTGAACTTCGATCTGCACCGGGCCTTCGGGCTCTGGACGTGGGTGCTGCTCTTCATCCTGGCGTTCACCGCGTTCTCGATGAATCTCTACAAGGAGATCTTCATCCCGGTGATGTCGGTCGTCTCGAAGCTGACGCCCTCTCCGTACGACACGCGCGAGATGGCCGCTCTACCGATCGAGTCCAAGGTCAGCTACGCCGAGGCGATCGCGATCGCGGACCGCGAGGCCCGGAGCCGCGGCTGGACGGAGCCGGTCGGGTACCTGTACCACGCTGAGTACTACGGCATTTACAGCATCGCGTTCTTCCACCCCGAGGACGGTCATGGCGCGGGAGGCGTGGGTCATCGTGAGCTCCAGCTCGACAGCCAGGACGGCCGGATTCTTGGTGCGCGCCTGCCATGGAAGGGCACGGCCGCGGACGTCTTCGTCCAGGCCCAGTTCCCGCTGCACTCCGGCCGCATCCTGGGGCTGCCCGGGCGCATCCTCATCTCGCTGATGGGTCTGGTGGTGGCGATGCTCAGCGTTACCGGCGTCATCATCTGGTGGAAGAAGCGCACGGGACGGGTCCGGTCCGCCCAGCGGACTCCGGCGCGAGCGGAAGGCCTGCCCGCCTCCACCGCCTCGGTGGCTCGCGTCATCGAGCCTCAGCGAGGCCCGCAGGAGACCGCTCAGTGAGCGCTCTGCTTCCGGTGCTTGGCGCTGCAGTCTGAGCACCGCCCCGACAGCTCCATGACGTGCTCGTCGAGTTCGAAACCGTAGCGCTCCGCGATCTCTCGCTGGAGCGCTTCGAGCGCTTCGGATTGGAACTCGACGACCTTCCCGCAGGAGGAGCACACCAGGTGATCGTGGTGCTCCTGCTCGAACGCTGCCTCGTAGAGCTGGCGATCGCCCCGGGAGACGAGCGCGGGCTGGATGATCTTCGCTTCGATCAGCAGGGGCACGGCCCGGTAGACCGTGGCCATGTGCGCACCGGACACGCCCCGGCTGTGGAGCACGTGCACGAGGTCATCGACCGAGAAGTGCCCCTCGTAGGTGAGGGCGGCCCGGACAATGGCCTCCCGCACGGTGCTCATGTTCTGGGACTTGGCCCGCAACGCCACCCGGAACGCCTCGACGGCCCGTGAGATGACGTCCTCCTGTACCGGCACTTTGCGAGCCACTCGCATCTTTTCACTGTGCCAACGTTTCCGATCCGTGGCAACCGGAGCGATGCCCTCAGCGCTTCAGGTGCGTGATGGCCTCGGCCAGCAGCGCGGCGACCCCTCGGCGGGTGACGTGGATGACCTTGCGTGTCGCAGTCGGCGGGCCGCCCGTGTAGTGCTCGCTCACCTTGTGGTGCAGCTCCGTGGCGCCCCACACCAGCACCAGGTCCGCCCAATCCAGGTTGTGCCGGGCCTTGTCCGCCGTGTGCCGCTCCGTGCCGTCCACCATGCGCAGCGCTACTCGGTTGCCGAGCTGATCCTCCAGCTCCTCGCGCACCGCCGGCGAGCCACCCACGATCACCACGCGCTTCACGCCCTTGCGTTGGCAGGCCTCCACGAAGTCCGCCACCGCTCGCCGGTTGTTCGAACCCCCGCAGCTCTCACAGTGCGTTCGGGGTTCCACCAACAGTGGCTCGCGGCCACTGGCTCGTGCCACCTGCGCGCACGCCTGCGCGCTGCAGACCCGGAAGAAGCGCTCGGCCAATACCGCCTCCGCGCGCTCCAGCTTCTGCTCGCTCATGCGAGCCTTCTTCGGGTTGGTGATCTTCGCTTCTTCCAGCGTGGAGCGGGCCCGGGTACGGGAGTCCGTGGGCGTGTAGCCTCGCTCTGCCAGCCACTCGTCGATATCTCGGTCTGCGCTCACGGGCGTGTGGGTGGTGGCGGTGATGGGGGGAACAGCTCCTCCTGCACGGGCGTCAGCCCGAGCGCCTCTCGCACCGGCCCGAAGCTGCGCCGGTGGATCGGCAACACTCCCTTCTCCTTGAGAGCTTGGAAGTGTTGCGGCGTCGGGTAGCCCTTGTGCGAGGCCAGCCCATAACCCGGATACTGCGCATCCAACTCCGCCATCATCCGATCACGCGTCGTCTTCGCGAGGATCGAGGCCGCGGCGATGCTCAGGGACAGGGCGTCTCCGTGGATGATGCCCTTTTGCGGACAGGGACACTCGGGAATGGTTCGCGCGTCCACCAGCGCGTACTCCGGAACCAGAGTGAGTCCTTGCACCGCTCGTCGCATGGCCAATAACCCCGCGTGATAGATGTTGATGCTGTCGATCTCTTCCACCGCCGCCACGCCCACGGCCCAGGCCAGCGCGTCCCGCTTGATGGCCACGGCCAGCTCCTCGCGCTTCTCCTCGTCGAGGATCTTCTTCGAGTCGTCCAACCCCTTGAGCCGGTAGTGCTTCGGAAGGATGGCCGCCGCGGCCACCACCGGGCCCGCGAGGGGCGCCATGCCCGCCTCATCCACTCCGGCAACCCGCTCCATGCCCTGGGTCCACAGCTCCACCTCGTAGCGCAGCAGGTGGCGCAGCCGCTGACCCTCGGCGCGATTCTTCTCCTGCCGGGCGCGGATGCGGCGAGCCAGCGTCCGAGCCCCTTGCCGCCCGTCAGCCTCCAGTGCCTCCAGCAGGCCACGAGGTACGGGCTGCGCCCGCTCGACGAAACGCTCGGTCAGCTCCGAGAGAGGGACGCGGAGCAACTCTTCCAGGCTCGGCATGACTCTCGAAGGCTAGCGGCCTGTTGATGACGGAACAACCTCCGAGTGTGGATGCTCGCCAGGGTGTCTACCCCACGGGTAGTGGACGCTATGGGTTGAGCTGGA
Organism: Hyalangium versicolor; assembly: GCF_020103695.1. GTDB lineage: Bacteria > Myxococcota > Myxococcia > Myxococcales > Myxococcaceae > Hyalangium > Hyalangium versicolor. The sequence continues at coordinate 60,601 of NZ_JAHXBF010000025.1, read as the reverse complement.
GGGTGACCGAGTCGGGAATGGGCTCACAGTGGCAGTCATCGCACTGCCACTCCACCTGTGTGGCAGGGGAGACCTTCGGGCCCGCCGTGGCCGACAACCTCGTGGGTCCTGGGGCGATCGACTCGTTCACCGCCCTGCTGACACCTACCTCGTTGGTGACACCGGTGATGCTCTCGTGGGTGTCCTCGTTCGTCGCGGTGATGGTGGCCCCCTTGACGTGGACCCCCTCCGCCGTGACGACCTCCACCTTCAATGACACCAGCTCCTCCGAGCAGGTGTCTCCCCCTCGATCCACCACGGGCCTGTTGTCACAGGCCGGAAGGCAGGCGAGGCCCAGCAACACCGGGAGGATTCGCAACCGATACATGGCTCCGAAGCTGGTGCTGGCCCCGCTCGGCGGCAACACGGATCGTCAGGAAGTGGGCGAAAGGTGCCGCTGGGCGAACCGCGAGGCGTCCGTGTTCGGATACCGGTGAACGACGTAGCGGTAGATGCTCGCGGCGCGCTCGGGCTCCTTCATCCGCTCGGCGAAGACGCGGGCCAGCAGCACCAGCGCCCGAGAGGCCTCCGGGCCGTCCGGCGCTACGTCCGCCGCGGTCTCCAGCGCCTTGATGGCCAGCGGGTACTGCCCCTGCGCCACGGCGGCCTGGCCCACGAAGAGGTGGTGGGCGGGCTCGATCTGCTTGAGGGATCGCGGCTCCGAGATGTCGGCGTAGAGCGTCAGGGCCTTGCTCGCGTCCTGGGCTCCTACCGCCTGGGTCAGCGCTGCCAGCGTCTCGGTGAGGGATGCGGAAGCCTCGGGGGGAGGCTCCGCCGGGGCGATGGAGGCGGGGCGCAGCGAAGGTGCCGCCACCCGAGGCCTGGCGTCTCCCAGCACGGGCTCCAGGTAGTCCGTGGGCGAGCCGTAGCCGATCTCATCTCCCCGGTTGTACAGGAGCAGCCCCAGCACGTGCGCCATGAGGAAGGGGGCCAGACACGTCACGAACTCCGCCCCCAGGCGCGAGAGGAGGGGCAGCTCGAGCGCATGGATGCCGGCGGCTACGACGTGGCCGAGCACCAGCGCCACCGTGAGGACCGCCAGCGCGCCCAGCGTGATCAGATAGTCCCGGCCCAGCCGGCGCGCGGCGAAGAGGACCGCCACCGGATTGAGCATCCTCAGCACGCTCTGCCCGGCCGCCGCGAACAGCAGGGCCATGGGCAGGTAGAGGGCTCCGGCGAGGACGATCAGCCAGAGGATGGGGTCCCCCACTACCTGGCTCCAGTCGAGCTGGGGCAGCCCTCCGGAGACGTAGAAGGCGGGATTCGACAGCATCTCGTCCATCGGCTTGCTCACGTCCCAGCCCTTGATGAAGAGCAGGTAGAGCAGTCCGGGCAGCCACAGCAGCGTCGTGCCCACCAGGCCTCGCATGGCGGGGCTCACGCAGTCGGTGAAGACCTCCGAATAGTCGGGCGTGTCCAGCTCGCGCTCGCCCCGGGCCGTGGCGCGGACGATGTGGAAGAAGGCGCCCCAGAAGATGCCCAGCCCGATCACCGTGGGCATGAACTTGAGCAGCAGGAAGGTCGATGCGGCGGCCCACCGGCACACGGTCAGCAGGAAGCTGAGGCCCGCCAGCACGGCCAGCCCGGTCGGGGTGAACGGGTAGCGCCAGGCCCCGCGCAACTGCGTGGCCAGGGGGATGCGCGAGCGGTGGACGAGGATCGGTACGGCCTGGCCCTGGCACAGGCCGCAGGAGAGGTACTCCGTGGACATCGAGCGGCGCACCGCGACACAGTCCGGGCACAGCGGGGCCTGGCAGTTGTTGCAACTCCAGCCCGCCCCGGCCTCGGGGTGACTCCGGCAGCGGGCGGGTGTGGTCTTCTCCAAGGGCCCCCTCATGGAGGGCAGTCTACCCCACTGCCTCGTCCCATGCCGTGCCCAGCCAGGCCTGGAAGGCGGCCTTCTGCGCATCGGTGGGCTTGTCCACCCGGGTGAGATACGCCACGTCCGCGGGTCGCTGGCTCAGCACCACGGGGATCTCCATCAGCTTGTCCCGGCGGAACAGCGTCACCCGCACCGTCTCTCCCGGGCGCCGGTCCTCGCACCGGCTCACCAGCCCGGCCCCATCCACCTTGTAGCCGTCCAGCGCCACCACCTCGTCCTCGGGGTAGAGCCCGGCCTCCATCGCTGGCGAGCCGTCCACCACCGAGGCCACCGTGGCGCTGCCCTTGAGGCTCAGGCCCAGCCAGCCCTTGGGCTTCTCACCGCTCTTCCGGGAGGGAGGCGTGCCGCCCTTGTCGTTGTTGGTCTCGCGCACGCGGAAGCCCACCTCGAGGCCCACGTGCGAGAAGACCGAGTAGTCCAGCTCCTCCGTGGAGCGCACCGCCTTGTCGAAGAAGGGCATCAGGTCCTTGCCCGCCACCTCGCGGACGGCCGCTTCGATGCCATCCTCCGGTACGCCCGTGCCGTCCCCGTGGCGCTGCCACAGCAGCCGCATCACGTCGTCCAGGCCCTTCGAGTCGCTCGTGGCGCGGCGGATCTCCAGGTCCAGTAGCGCGCACACCACCTCGCCCTTGAGGTAGTAGGAGATGGCGCTGTTGGCCGAGTTCTCGTCCGGCCGGTAGTGCTTGATCCAGCTCATCAGCGACGCGTCCGCCAGCGTCTGCACCCGGCGGCCCGGAGTGCCGTGCAGGGTCGTCAGTGTCTCTCCCAGCCGCGCCAGGTAGCGGCCGGCGGACATGAGCCCCGCGCGGCGCACGAAGAGGTTGTCGTAGTACGACGTCATCCCCTCGAAGGCCCAGAGCAGGGTGGTGTAGTTCTCCTGCGAGTAGTCGAAGGGCACCAGCGCGCGGGGCTTGATGCGCTTGATGTTCCACAGGTGGAAGTACTCGTGCGCGGCCAGCGTGAGGAAGTCCTCCCAGCCGCGAGTACTCTGCAGCGCCGAGCGCGGGAAGAGCAGCGCCGTGGAGGCCTGGTGCTCCAGTCCGCCGCGCCCCTTGTCCGCGAGGTACACGAGGAACAGGTAGCGCTTCATCGGCAGGCCGCCGAACAGCTTCGCCTCCGCCTCGCAGACGCGCTGCAGGTCCGTCATCAGCTTGTCCGCGTCCGGCACCGTGTCGCCCCAGACGACCACCTCGTGCGGCACACCCGCGGCCACGAAGGACAGCGGCGTGTGGGGGCCGACCTCGAAGGGGCTGTCCACCAGCGTGTCGTAGTCCGGCGCGATGAACGTGCCGTCCCGCTGCTCCAGCGCGCTGAAGGTCCGCCAGCCTTCCGGTGCCGTCACGCGGACCCGGTGCTCGAGGTGGCGCGAGGCCTCGGTGTAGAGGAAGAGGGTGGCGCCGTTGAAGTAGCCGTGAGAGCCATCCAGGTGGCTGGTGCGCACCGTCAGCTCGTGGGCGTAGACGCGGTAGCGCAGCGTCACGGCCACGCCCCCGGCACGGACTCGGAAGGTGCGCTTGTCCGTGCGCTGGACTCGGAGCGCCTCGCCGCGCGGGCCCTCGGCCGTCACGTCCTGCACGTGGCGCGCGTACTCACGCACCAGGTAGCTGCCCGGCGTCCACACCGGCAGCAGGGCGTCTAGCACGTCCGGGCCCGCGGGGAAGATGGCCTCCACCTCGAACAGGTGCGAGTGGGGGCGGGGCATCGAGACGCGATAGTGGACGGCTTCCGGCATTACGAAGGTCTCCGTGCGGGAGGTCCCCAGAGACTACTTCGCCCGGACCAGGATGGCGCCGAAGAACCCATCTGTCCCATGCGTATGCGGGGCCAGCCGCAGGTAGGGGCCTCGGCTGACCTTCGGGCCCAGCTCCGGCCCCAGCTCCTCCGTCACCGGACGCACCGAGAAGTCCGGGTGCCGGGACAGGAAGTCCTCCACCACGGCCTCGTTCTCCTCCCGGAGGATGCTGCACGTCCCGTAGATGAGCCGCCCGCCCGGCTTCACCAGGGTGGAGAAGCGCTCCAGCAGCGCCTTCTGCCGCGCCACGTGGCTCCCCAGCTCGTCCGGGCCGAGGCGGTAGCGCGCATCCGGCTTGCGGCGGTACGTGCCGGTGCCGCTGCACGGCGCGTCCACCAGGACCCGGTCCGCCTTGCCCTTCAGCGGCGCGAGGGCCTCGTCCGCCGAGGGGCCCTCGGGCGGGATGACCTGGGTGCGGACGTTGTGGACCCCGTCCCGGCGGGCCCGCTTGCGCAGCTCGTCAATGCGGCCCTCGTCCACATCCAGCGCATGCAGGTCGCCCCGGTTCTTCATCTGCGCGGCGAGCTGCAACGTCTTCCCTCCCGCTCCCGCGCAGGCATCCACCACGCGCGTGGGCGGTGCATCCACCAACATGCCGAGGAGCTGGCTGCCCTCGTCCTGTAGCTCGAAGAGCCCTTCCTGGAAGCTCTCGAGCGAGAAGGCGTTGATGCGCGTCTCCATCCACACCCCCATCGGGGACAGCGGCGTGGGCTGGCACTCGACGCCCTCGGCCTTCAGGCGCTCCAGCAGGGCGTCGCGGGTCGTCTTCAGCAGGTTGACGCGAGCGGTGAGGGGAGCGCGCTCGTTCATCGCCTCGGCGGCGCGCTCCGCGTCCTCGCCGAACGTCTCGCGGAACTTCCCGGCCAGGAAATCGGGGAGGGAGGCCGCGATGGGGAAACGCTGGTTCGCGGGCAGCGAGTCCAGCGCCGCGGCTGCCTCCGGGAGCGCATCCAGGGCAGAAGCGTCCGCTCCCGTCAGCGCGGAGTCCTTGGCCACCTTCTCCGCGGCCTCACCATGGAGGATGCGCGAGGCGGCCAGGCGCAGCACATCCTGGCGGGTGGTCTGCAGTTGCGCGAAGCCGGGGCGCGCGTGGGCGAGGAGATGGTCCACCGTGCGCTGGCGGCGCAACAGGGCATAGACGCGCTCGGACACGGCGCGGCGCTCGTTCGAATAGAGGTGCGTCTTGCGGCGCAGGGTGAACTCGAGCGCCCGATCCGAGAGGCGGCCCTCGTGGCGCACCATTCCGTACGCTTCGAGGCTCGCCTGGAGGACCAGATCCTCGCGCAGCGGGCGTGCGGCATGGGCCCTGGCTGTGTCGCGAGACGCCTTCTCGGTGGAGGCCTTCGAGCCTTGAGGCTTCGAGGACTTGGGGGCCTTCTTCGAGGAGGGCTTCTTCGAGGACTGCGGCTTCGAGGCCGGACGATGGGTTCGTTTCATGGCGGGCTCCAGGGCCCCGGGGGGAGGGGAACCTGCGGTGTAGGTGCCCATCGCATCCCGGCAGCCCCGTGGCAAGCGCGGAGAAGGGCCAGGGTGGGGTTTCCCTGGCCACCTCCAGAGTGGAGCCCCGCCCCTGGCCCAGCGTGTAGGGCTCCTGGCTCAGTGTCGGCGGCGCCGCAGGAACTCGGCCAGCGTCAGCGCGGCGAGCGGGAGGAGGACCTCCGCGGGGATGCTCGCGCACCCGGCGTTGCCGGAGTCACTGCTTCCAGGCAACCCGTTCGATGTGCCCGGCGCGCTGGGAGTCTCGGGCGTCGGGGTCACCGGCTCGGTGGGAGTCTCCACGGTGCCCTGCGACGAGACGGAGACCTGGGTGGTTTTGTTGAGGCTCGTGGAACCCGAGGTCGCCGTGGCCGTCACGGTGTACTCGCCCGGCTGGGCGTAGAGGTGCCGTGTCTCGGCGCCCTCGCCGCTCTGTCCATCGCCGAAGTCCCAGCGGACGCTGAAGTCCGAGGAGGGGAGGGTGGCACGGAAGTACGCCTGGAGCGGCGCGGTGCCGCGCTCGCCCTCCACGGTGATGTTGAAGTCCTGGACGGGCTCCTGCGGTGCGAGCTTCTTCGTCAGGGAGAAGGAGTCCACCACGGAGCCCGTGGTTGAGATCAGCTTCGCGGTGAGGGTGCCCTCGTCGACAGTGACATCCAAGAAACCGTGCGCGGAGTTGTTGCGCAGGACGCTCCAGGACGGCTGCGAGGCGGCGAAGGGGCGCAGGCTCGCGCCGCCACCGCCCACCACGAGATAGGTGATGCCCTGCTGTCCCGCGGGCGCCACCCCGTCCCCGATCATGGGCTTGCTGCGCTCGTAGTTGTGATCATGTCCGGTAAGGACGAGGTCCACCCCGTACTTCTCGAAGAGCGGCCCGAACTCGCGACGCATGAGCGGCTGGGATCCGTGCTCGCCGCTAGACCAGGGCGGGTGGTGGAAGTAGACGATCTTCCAGGCGGCCTTGCTCGTGGCCAGATCCTGCTCCAACCATGCCTTCTGCGCGGCCAGCGTGCAGCGGTCCTTCGAGGCCAGTCCGATCGCGCAGTTCGAGTCCAGCCCGACGAAGTGCACGTGGCCCCAATCGAAGGAGTAGTAGCGCTCTCCGCCGCTGGGGCTGGTGGGCAGGTAGAGGTTGTCCAGGTACGGCTGGGACTGGTCGGTGACGTACTCGTGGTTGCCCGCTACCGGGAAGAAGGGCACCTCGGCGAGCACATCCGCCAGGGGAACGAAGAGGTTGTTCTGGATCTCCGACTCGGTGCCGGACGCGTAGGCGTTATCCCCGAGCGCGACGAACAGGTCCGGATGGCTGGCGAGCATCTTGTCGGCCATCTGCCGCTCGTCATTGCCACCCGTGCCGAAGTCGCCCACGGCCGCGAAGTGCACGTGGCGTGTCCCGGGAACTGGCGCGGTGTGGAATTTCCTGGTGGGAGTCCGAGCCCCGCAGGCCACCACCTCATAGGAATACTCGGTGCCCGGGCTCAGCCCCTTGAGTTCCACGGCGTGGATGCGGCCGCTGTCCGCCGAGCGCGCGACCTGGTCCGTGGCGCCCTGGGTGCCGTAGTGCACCTCGGGGGCGCAGTTGGAATCCAGCCGGAAGGCCACCAGGGCCGTGTTGGGTCCCACGCGCTGCAGATAGGGAGAGCGGGTGAGGGTCGTCGCCTGGGCGGCTCCCGCGGTCAGCGTGAGCGCAGCGACCAGGGCACCTAGCGCAGGTACCTTCGGAAAGTGCATGAGGCCTCCGTCCCGGTGGAGTCCGGGGGACGGAGGCAGAACTGTTCACAGCAGGACCCCATTCATTGCGAGTCCTGCCTCTCATGCACCGGGCGGAGCGCTCCATCGAGCGCCTGCCCTCCAGGCGAGCTACTTCTTCACGTCATAGGAGGAGAGCTCCTCGAGCCGCTCGCCCTCCTCCTTCACCTTCCCCACGCCGGGGACGAGCCAGTAGATGCGCTCCTTGCCCTCCTTGTCCGGGCGATCGCGCTGGACCTTGATGGCGTTGGTGAAGGTGCCGGCCGGGACCACGACGGTCTCGTTCACGGCGACCACGCGCCACACATAGGTCCGGTCCTTCTCGTCCACCGTGCCGTCGGCCTGCTGGACCTTTTCATGGATGGAGGAGGAGTAGCTCCAGCCCTGATTCTGGACCTTCGCCAGCGACTTCACGGTCGCCGGAGCCCATGTCGTGGAGCGGGCCACCTGTCCGCTCTTGAGATCGTCCTCGCGCAGGCGGACCACCACGCCGCTCTGGAGCTCCACCTGCCAGGACAGCTCCTCCAGCGTGGGCTGGATGCTGCGCACCGCGGTGGCGGGCGTCGTCGTCCCGGGCACTGTCTGCGGGCCAATCACCTCCACGCGCTTGTCGAAGACGCCCTTGCCCTCCTCGGTGATGCGGTAGGTCCACGTCGAGCCCTGCGTGAGGGGCCAGAGGGATGGGTCCGCGTCCGGCTTGCCGGGAGCGTTCGGATCCACGGGCGTCTCCGGCAACTGCGGGTTCGGAGAGTTCTGCCCCGTGGGAAGGCTCCCGCCGCCGCCACATCCCACCAGCCACACCACGGCCGCCAGCGCGGCCACGACCACTCGCTTCATACCAGATCCTCCCGTGCCCCCTTGGGGCTCACCGCCGTCCACCTCAACCCCCGCAGGGGCGCTCCCTCCGTGTGGCTCAGCGCCGCCGTGAGGGAGCCGGGTTCCTTCTCCTCCACTTCCAACTCCAGCCGGCGCCCGGCGAAGTCGAGCGCGCAGCCCTTCACCAGCACGTTGCGCTCCTTGAGCGCCTTGCGCAGCGAGGCCTCCGCGACCACCAGATCATCCGCCTGCGCCGACAGCACGACGCGCTGCTTGGGGGCCTTCTCCTCCTTGTTGATCAGGTCCACGATGAACAGCAGCACCGCGACGAACAGCGTGCCGACCACGGCCGTCGCCAGGCTGCCGTGCCCGCAGGCCATGCCCAGGCCGATCACCAGGAAGAGGATGGCCGCGTCGCGTGGATCCTTGAGCCCCGAGCGGAAGCGCACGAAGCCGCCCAGGCCTACCAGGCCGAAGGCCTTGGCCACGCTGTTGCCGATGACGACGGTGATGACAGCGGCCGCGGTGCACAACAGCACCTGCGCCTGGATCATCTCCGCCTTGGGCAGGGACCGGCCCATGAGCAGGCGCCAGGGCCTCAGTGACAGCACCGTGCCGATGAGCACCGCCGCGAGCATCCGCGGCACGATGGCGCTCACGTGCAGGTCGGTCAGCTCCTGATCCAACCCGCTGAAGATTCCCGTGAAGGTGGCTTCCATGGCGTGTCTCTAGAGCGTCGCCTGCGACTCGGCGCTGACCACTGGGCGCACTCCCTGCGCTGGGGGCGTCTCGTGGGCCGTGGCGATGACGCCATAGGCGTTGCGCAGCAGCGGCAGCCTGCCGGGCGCGGAGTCCAGGATGCGCGTGATCAGCTCCTCGACCCGGCCCGTCAGCGGCAGGCCCTTGAGCGAGGACAGCACGGTGGCCGGCCAGCGTTCCGCGAAGGCCTCGCGCAGCTCCCAGGCACGCAGATCATTCAGCCCGTCGAGCGAGTCGATGGCCTCCTTCGTCAGGGTGGCGCCACGCTCGCGCAGAGAGTAGGCCTCGTCCGTGTTCAGGCCCGCGAGCGAGCGGAGCACCAGCTTCATGGCCTTGTCCGCGAGCTGCTCGCGCAGGCCGTTGGCGAAGGGCGAGTCCAGCCCGGTGATGCTCCTCACCACCGCGAGCCGATCGTGCTTGAGGAGCGACTCGCGCAGGGCATCCGCGCGCTCGCCGCTCAGGCCCGTGAGGCTGCGCGCCACCTCCGAGTACAGCTTCTGCTGGACGCCCAGCTCGCGCACGGCCCAGGCGGTGTCTCCATCCACGCCCGCGAGGCCGAGGAGCACGTCTCCCAGCCGCTTCTCCTTCAGGGCCTGCTCGCGGAGCACCCAGGCCTCCGCACTGTCATTGCGCTTGAGACCCGACACCACCTCGCCAGGTGCCAGGTGGTACAGGTGTTTGCGCAGGGCCATGGCCCGGGGAGCCGTGCTCGAGCCGAGGCTCGCCGCCACGTCCACCGGCACCACCTTGGCCAGCAGCTCGCGCAGGGACCAGGAAGCCTCGTCCTCCAGCCCCGAGAGGCTGCGCACGGCCAGGCCTGGGAAGCGCTCCACGGCCGCCAGCCGCCGCTGGTGCGCCGCGAGTCCCGGCAGTCCGCCCAGCATCCACACCGCCAGGCCCGGCTCGCGCACCTCCAAGGAGTCCAGCGCCTGGAAGAAGCGCTCCTCCACGCAGTCCACCGTCAGCGGAGCCTGGGGGGCCGAGGGGCTCGAAGCGGGGACGATGCGCTGCACCTGGGGCTCGCGCCCCTGCAGCCGCGCCACCACCGCGTCCACGATGCGCTGCTCGAGCACCCACAGCGGCTGATCATTGTTCTCGATGATGAGCCAGCGCGCCGGATCTTTCCGGGCCATGGCCAGGAACGCCTCGCGCACCCGCACGGCGAGCCCTGCTCCCGCGAGCCCCTTGCGGCTGTCGCTGTCCGAGGTGCGGCCCTCCTTCAGCTTGCCGAGCCGCTTGCGCAGCCGCGCCAGGTCCGGCTCCACGTCCACGAGCACCACGAGATCCGGCCAGATGCCGTGGGAGGCCAGGGTGCACGTGGGCTCCAGCTCCTCCATAGGCAGGCCGCGCCCGCCGCCGCTGAGCGCCAGCTGCGAATACAGGTAGCGATCGCTGATGCACACCTCGCCGCGAGACAGCGCGGGCGCGATGATCTCCTCGAGCTGCTGCGCATCCCTCGCCACATTGAGGAAGAACTCGGTGCGCGCCCCCATTTCCAGGAGCTTCGAGTCGCGAGTCAGCTCCCGGATGCGGCGCGCGGTGGGAGCCTGCAGCTCGCCTCCCTCGCGCGCGTGCGCCACCTTGTAGCCCAGCCGGCGCAACCGCGCGGCCAGGAGGTTGGAGAGCGTTGTCTTGCCGCTGCCGTCGATGCCTTCGAAGTCGATGAACACGGTGCCCTAACCCCCAGTAACCCCATCCGCGGCGAAGGTGTGGACCCTCGCCATCCCCTCGGCGAACTTGCTGTACGCCGGCTTCCTGTTCCCCGGGTGGAGCGCCGCCAGCCACTCCGGCAGCTGCTCGCCCAGGTGTTTCACCTCGACCACCACGCGCCGATCCAGGAACAACGGTGGATCCAGCCGCTCGGCGGTGAGCGTCTGCTGAGACAGCGCCAGCGTCGGAGTGACGTGGTGGAAGCCGATGTCCCGATCCACCGTCACCCGCCAGGCCTGCGTGGCCTGGTACACGTGGCGCCGATACGTCACGGCCAACACGGGCAGCAGGCGCCCGCCCGCGATCAGCGGCAGCAGGCCCGCGCTCCGGTGGATCACGCTCTGGAGCTGCGTGCGAGGCACCCACACCCGGCGCTTCTGCGTCACGCCGTTGCGCTCGCGCTTCACCTCCAGCACCACGCGCTCCACGCCCCCGGCGCCCAGATCCGGCGAGTACTCCTTGGTGCGGACCTTCAGGCAGTCCCCGGGAGTGTGCATGGCGCGCTGGGCCAGCGGGTAGCCCGGCTTGTCGAAGTAGACGGACACGATTCGCGTGGGGGGAGGCAGGTACCCGCCCAGCTCCGCGGACAGCCGCGCGCACAGCTCGGCCAGCGCCTCCGTGTCCAGGATCAGCTTGAACTCACGGCGCAGCTTGGTGACTTCCCCTTCGGCGAACGAGAGCATTGTCGAGCCTCCGTGCCCTAGAAGCGGGTGGCGAGCTGCAGCGAGTACTCGGTCCCCGGCGCCTCGTCCCCCGGACGCAAGGCGTGCTCCGCCTGGAGCTGCGCCTTGAAGGCATCCGAGAACAGGATGTTCACGCCGCCCACCGCTGCCCAGCCGCGCCCCGCCGTGTCTCCGCGAAGCTGGAGCGCCTCGGCGCCGGCCAGCGGCTGCACCGACCAGTCCTTGCTGATCGGAATGAGGTAGCTGGCCAGCCCCAACTGCGCGGTGAAGTTCCCGAGCGGCAGGCGGCCCGTGACGGCCTCGGCCGTCAGCTCGAGCGCGCCCAGGTGCAGCGTGCCGTCCGTGGCCACCGCGTACTGCCGGGTGCCCTCGGTCACCTGCGTCATGTAGGTGCTGGCGCCCACCGTGAGAGCCTTGAACGGGCGCACGGACACGCGCGCCGCTGCGTCCTCGCTGGTGCGGTTGCCCAGCTCATCCTTGGAGCCCTCGAACAGGCCGCCGGAGACCTTCAGGTTCCACGCCTCCTTGAGCCGCACCTCGCCCATGAGGCCCAGCCGGCGGCCGCCCAGCCCGTTCGTCTCGGTGAGGTAGTCGTCAACGAGGCCCCGGCGCATCAGCGATAGGTCCCACGTGGACTCGAGTTCGCGTGCCAGGAAGGGCGCCTTGAACTGACCGGCATAGAGGCGCAGGCGCTTGTCGCTGTCCGCGAGCCGGACAAAGGCGTCCTTGAGCATCGTCTTGGACGACAGATCCGCGCTCACCTCCGCCTCGATGTACTCGAACCCGGCGTTCACGCCCACGCGGGCCGACGACACCGAGAGCGAGCGCGCGTAGTCCTCACGCTCGTCCGCGCTGGCGCGAGCGAAGACACGCCCGAAGACGCGCAGCGTGCGCTCCTCCCCCGAGTCATCCGTGGCGTCCGCCGCCTCGGGGCTCTCGCCCATCGGCTCGACCTTGGCCTTCTTTTTCTTCTTCTTCTCGGCCGGCACCTCGGTGGAGATCATCGGAGCGGCCGGCTCCAAGATGGGAGACTCGAGAGAAGCCGAAGCCACCACGGGCTCCTCGGGAGCAGCCGATTCCTCGGCGGCCACCTCTTCCTGGGCCCATGCCGGCGAACTCAATAGGACTGCGGCGAGGAGGCCCCGCCAGTTCCGTTCCACCCCACGCCACCCGCCCATGCCCTGCCTCCACGCCGCAGCCCGCGAAACTCTTCTGCAACGGGAGTGCCCGGGAGCGCAGTGTCGGGAACAGGACGCGAAACGCGCTCCGGCGCTGGGATCGCACGGTGCGCGGGCGGTTCTTTTCCTTCCGAGGGAAGGAATTTTCCCATCCGGGAGGCAGCCCTTCTTACAGGCTTACAGAGTGGAGGGCTTCTCCGGATCCGCAGCGGGCGCTGCTTCCGCCGTGGCGCTGGCCGGGCTGGAGCCCTCGGCCGTGGGGGCCGGAGGCGCAGGGGGCTGCGCCGCCAGCTCGGCGAGGATCGGATGGGGCTCGTTCGACAGATCCTTGCGCACGATGCTTCGGATCCCGAACCCCACGGCCGCCGTAGCAGCCAGACCCACGATTGCCCACAGGAAAAAGCGGGGCACGGGCGGGGATGTCACCTCGAAGTCCGCATGGAGCGACTTGTGGTGGGTGGTGCGGAAGCCCACGTCGAGCTGATAGAGGCCCGTCGTCTGCGGAGTGAACTCGGCGCGCCAGTTCACCGCCCCCTTCTCTCGCTTCACCGTCACCGTCTGCCCGTGGGGGGCGCCCGCTTCACGCAGCGTCAGGGTGACAGGGCCATCGAAGGCCTCGCCATCGAAGCTCCCGACGTGGAGCGTCACCTGGACGGGGACACCCTCACGCGGCGTGTCAGGCAGGATGCTTCCCTGAAGGCGCTCCTCGGTATCGGACCAGGAGAGCTCCAGCACGTTGTTGCGGCGCTCGACGTTGATCCGATCCTGCTGCCGCGTGGGCGCAGGCTCAGCGGCGCTGGCCGTTACCCCGGCGAGGAGGCTGGCACAGAGCGCCAGTCGCCAGAGGGCGTCGAGACAGCTTTGCCATGGCTCGGTCCGTCGCCTAAGATGATTTGTACTGACGCCTACCACTTGAGCATGCTCCCCCCGGCGTCTGTCCCCGGGATGAACCCGAACCCTCAGCCCTTCGGCAAATACCAGCTTCTGAAGAAGCTCGCCACGGGCGGCATGGCCGAGGTGTGGCTTGCGCGCCAGTCCGGAATCGAGGGCTTCGCCAAGAGCGTGGTCGTCAAGCGCATCCTTCCGCACCTGGCGGAGGACCGCGAGTTCGTGGAGATGTTCCGCAACGAGGCGTTGATCGCCGCGAACTTCAACCACCCGAACATCGCTCAGGTGTACGAGTTCGGCGAAGCCAACGGCACCTACTACATCGCCATGGAGTTCATCCACGGCGAGGACCTGGGCCGGGTGATGCGCAAGGCCTGGAGCGCGGGGCAGTGGATCGCCCGGCCGCTGGCCATTCGCATCGTTGCCAGCGCGTGCGAGGGCCTCTTTTATGCCCACTCCCGCACCGACGGCAGCGGCAAGCCGCTCAAGGTGGTCCACCGCGACATCTCTCCGCAGAACATCCTGATCAGCTTCGACGGCTCGGTGAAGCTGGTGGACTTCGGCATCGCCAAGGCGGCCGATCAGGTGGGGCTCACCAAGTCGGGCGCCATCAAGGGTAAGTTCGCGTACATGGCGCCCGAGCAGGCCGCGGGCAAGGCGCTGGATCACCGCGCGGACATCTTCGCCATCGGGCTGGTGCTCTACGAGCTGCTCACGGGCGTGCGTCCGCTGAAGCGGGACTCGGAGCTCGCCACGCTCCAGGCGGCGCTCGAGTGCAGCATCCAGACTCCCTCCGAGGTGGCGGATGTGCCGCCGGAGCTGGATCCGGTGGTGATGAGCGCGCTGGCCAAGGCGGCGGATGATCGCTACCGGGACGCGCGCCAGTTCCAGATCGCCCTGGAGGAGACGCTCGTCGCCCAGCGCTGGGTGGCCAGCTCGGTGCAGATCTCCGAGCTGATGGAGACGCTCTTCGCGGATCGGCTCACGGAAGAGAAGAAGACGGGCAACCTCCAGCCCAACTCCGATGACATGAACTCGGGCAACTCCGCGCCGCCGCCGCCGGAGCCCTCGCCGCGTGCTTCCTCGACCGCGGCGGACATGGAGTGGGAGGCTCCTCCAGGAGAGATCTCCCAGCGCAACGAGCGCCGGCCGACCGCCACCGCCGTGCGCGTGAGCGGGAAGCCTCGTGAGACGGGCCAGCCGCTCTCGCTGGCCGAGGAGATGGCGGAGTATGCCGCTCCGGCGGGTGGGACGCAGGTGGCCCGCCGCCGCACCGGTGAGACTCCTCGCCGCGCCACGAGCGCGGGCAACACGGCCATCGCGCGCACCAACTCGCGCTCGGAAATGCGCCGGCCTCCGGAGGCCGACGAGGAGCACCTCGAGGAGGAAGCGCCGCCTCCGCCGCCGCGGAAATCCTCCGCGCGGCAGGCCCAGGTGCAGGTCGAGGACGAGCCACCTTCGTTGACGCGGGCCCGCGCGTCGCGCACGGGCGCGCTCGCGGTGAATGCCCGCGCTCGCTACGACGAGGATCCCGACGCCGATCCCGAGCGCACCCGGCTGCCTCCACGGGAGCAGGAGCCCGAGGGGGATGACACGATACGTCCTCCCGATCCGCCTCGGCGTCGGACGGGGCACGCCAGCAAGATCCAGCCCGCGGCCGAGCCCGCTCCGTCCCAGCCTCCGCGCAGGCGGACCACCAGCCGCGCGGACGTGAAGCAGCCGCTGCCTCCTCCCCGGACGGTGCCGGTACGTCAGGAGCGCGACGAAGAAGACTCCTCCGTAGAGAACCTGCCCAAGCCGCGTGCTCGCGTGCCGGTGAACAAGGCAGCGATCATCAAGAATGTGCTCCTCGGGCTGACCGCCATCGGGTTGGCGGCGGTGATCATCCTCTTCTGGGACAAGCTGGCCCGGAAGCCGATCGACGGTGCGGCCATCTTCGTATCGGTGGACACCAACCCGAAGGTGATGGTGCGGGTGCGGCACAGCGACAAGTGCCACGCTCCGGAGCCGCTCACGGATCTGGGGATGACGCCGATCCGGGCCATGCCGGGCGCGCACATCCAGGACGCGCTCATCCTCGAGAACCGGGAGCAGGGCATCTACTCCGTGGAGGAGGACGCGCTGCGCTTCGGTGAGCCTGGCGAGACCAAGATCATCAAGCGCGAGTTCAAGATGGGCTGGGTCCGGCTCAAGGTGACGCCCGCGAAGAGCGCGGGACAGTTGCGGATCCTCCGCGAGGGCCAGGAGCTGGGCCCCTACCTGCCGGGCGCGCGCCTGGAGCTGATGGAGGGCACGCACACCCTGGAGCTGCGAGGCGACAACCTCAAGGAGCCCGTTCCGGTCGAGGCCACCGTGAAGGCCCGCGACACCACCGAAGTCCCGGTGGACGTGTCCAAGTACATCGGGCAGTAGCCGCGTCAGTAGCGCGGCAGGTTCGGGTCCACGAGCTCCGAATAGAGATCGATGCCTCCCTGGAGCGATGCCGCCTCCAGGCCGAGCGAGCGCAGCCAGGCCGCGCCGTGCAGGCTGCGGACGCCGTGGTGGCAGTAGACGACCACGGGGCGGCCTCGGAAGGCCTCCAGCTCCTCGGCACGGTCCTCCAACTCGGGCAGGGGGATGAGCACCGAGCCCGGCAGTGCCACGTACTCGTTCTCATCGGGGAAGCGCACGTCGAGGAGGGCAGGGCGCGTCTCGGCGGGGCCCGAGAGCAGGGCGGCGAGCTCCTCTGGGGAGATCTCCGGGACAGGCATGCGGGAGCCTCTCATGCGGCGGTGCTGCAGAACTGCTCGTAGTCGATGAACTCCACCTTCGCGCCGTCCGCGCAGACGGGGCACTTCGGATCCCGGCGCAGCTTGAGCTCCTGGAAGCGCGTGCCGAGCGCGTCGAACGTGAGCAGCCGGCCGATGAGCGGCTCGCCCTTGCCGAGGATGAGCTTGAGCGCTTCGTTGGCCTGCATGAGCCCCATGATTCCGGGGAGCACACCCAGCACGCCGGCCTCGGCGCACGAGGGAGCCAGCTCCGGCGGCGGAGGGGCCGGGTAGAGGCAGCGGTAGCACGGACCCTGGCCAGGGACGAAGGTGGTGACCTGGCCCTCGAAGCGGAAGATGGAGCCGTGGATGTTGGGCTTGCGCGTCACCACGCATGCGTCGTTGAGCAGGTAGCGCGTGGGGAAGTTGTCTCCGCCGTCCAGCACCATGTCGAAGCCTTCGAGGATGCGCAGGACGTTCTGGGACGTGAGCCGCTCGCCGAAGGGCACCACCTTCACATCCGGGTTGAGGGCTTCGATGGCGGCCCGGGCGCTCTCCACCTTGGGCTGGCCCTGGCGCTCCCGGGTGTGGATGACCTGGCGCTGGAGGTTGCTCAGGTCCACCACATCCATGTCGACGATGCCCAGTGTCCCCACACCTGCTGCGGCCAGGTAGAGCGCAGCCGGAGAGCCGAGCCCACCCGCGCCCAGCAGCAGCACCCGGGCCTTGAGCAGCTTCTCCTGCCCGGCTTCTCCCACCTCGGGGATGATCAGGTGGCGGCGGTAGCGCTCCTTCTGCTCGGCGGTGAGCACGAAGGGCTTCTCCACGGGGTAGGCCGCGTCGCTCCATCGGTTGTATCCACCGGACAGCGATGCCACGCGCTGATAGCCCATCTCCCGCAGCGTCCGGGTTGCCAGCGCTGAACGCGTCCCTCCGGCGCAATAAAGGATGAGCTCCTCGTCCCGCCCGGCCCGCTCCTCGATGCGCAGCTCCAGGTAGCCTCGGGGAATGTGGACAGCGCCAGGGAGCCGGCCGGCCGCATGCTCGTCCGCCTCGCGCACATCGATGAGCTTCACCGGGGAACGAGCGTCCAGCAGCCGCTTGACCTCCTCGACGGAGACCTCGCGAATCTCCTGCTTCACGCTCGACAGCAGCTCTCGGAAGGTGGTGGCCATGTAGGCCCGGGTATAACCCGGAGCCGCCCGATTTGTTGACCTTGCGCGGCCCCAAAGGGCGAAGACGGGTGGGAGCCGCTCGTCCCCTTGCCCGAGCGCGAGGTCTGATGGATTTTGACGGGGCCAGCGTTATAAGGCCCCGAGCAAGGAGACAGACGCACATGGATACCGCTACGCCCTCCCCGACGCCCGCCACCCCTGCTGCTCCGGCCACGGAGGCCGCCCCGACCTCCCCCGTTCGCCTCACCGAGGCCGCCGTGAAGCAGGTGAAGGAGGTCATCAAGGCTCAGGGCTTCGAGAACTACTTCTTCTCCATCCGCGTGGTCCCCGCTGGCTGCAGCGGCCTGGGCTACGACCTGAACCTGGTGAAAGAGACGAAGCCGAACGACCTGACCTGGGAGCAGGAGGGCGTGCGCATCGCCACGGACGCGCTGAGCAGCCAGTACCTGCTGGGCACCACGGTGGACTACGTCTCGACGGTGACGGGCGCGGGCTTCAAGTTCGAGAACCCGAACGCCAAGTCCTCTTGCGGCTGCGGCACCTCGTTCACGACCTGATGCGCTGTACCCGAGGTGGGCCCGGAACTGTCCCGAGGCTCACCTCAGCTTGGGATCGACCACGTCCGGCGTGAGCCGGGCGCGCAAGAACTTCACCAGGGCGCTGACGCGCGAAGTCGTGGAGCGGCCCGCCGGGAACACGAGCGCCACTTCGAAGGCAGGAGCCGCCGTCTCCGGAAGGATCTCGACGAGTCGGCCCGCGAGGATGTCGTCCCGGACGTGGCAGCTGAGATCCTGGATGATCCCCGCTCCCGCCAGCGCGAGCGCCCGATTCCCTCCACTGTCATCGACCTCGATCCGAGAGGTGGGGTTCATGAAGAGCACCTCGGAGCCGACCCGGAAGCGCCACGCGTAGGGGCGCCGCGTCTCCTGCGAGACGTAGGTGATGAGGCTGTGCTGCTGGAGATCGGTGATGGAGCGCGGCATGCCCATGCGCTCCAGGTACGAGGGCGCGGCGCACATGCAGGAGCGCGTCATGCCCAGCTTGTGGGCGATGAGCGAGGAGTCCTTGAGCGCGCCCATCCGGAGCGTCACGTCGATGTTCTCCTGCACCAGATCGACGTACCGATCGTTGAGCCGGAGATCCAGGACGATCTCCGGGTAGGAAAGCTGGAACTCCGCCAGCAGTGGGATCACGATCAACCGGCCGAAGCTGACGGGAAGCTCCACGCGGATGCGGCCGCGCAGCGTTCCTGCCTCCTCCTGCGCTTCATCCTCTCCGCGGGTCAACTCCTCCAGCGCGGGGCGGCAGCGGTTCAGGTAGCGAGTGCCCGCCTCGGTGAGATGCACGCTGCGCGTGGTGCGTGTGAACAGTCGCGTCGACAACTGTTCTTCCAGCCGTGTGATGGCCTTGCTCACACCGGCTGTAGTGAGCCCAAGTTTCTTCGCTGCGGCGGTAAAGCCACCGGCTTCCGCGACTGCAACGAAGACAACGACATCATTGAGCCGTGTGTGCACAAGCGATTGTTAACGTCATCTCAAGAGTCCGTCGACAAAGAGGAGATGTTCCGGCGTTCGTGAAACATCTACTCTCCGGGTTGAGCTGGTGTCGGGGCCAGCTCGCAGTTCATACCCGCTGCTGGGGGTCGACATGATTCTGGTTACGGGGGCCACGAGCGCTGTTGGTTACACCCTTGTGCAGGAACTGAGGATGATGGGAGCACCCGTACGGCTCTTCGTGCGGGATCGCGAGCGTGTGGCGCACCTGGCCGCATTGGGAGTGGAGATCCTCCAAGGCGATCTGTCGAACCGGTATCAGGTGGCCGCGGCCATGGAGGGCGTCGAGCGCATCTTCTGCTCGAATCCGCTCGATCAGAGCATGGTGGAGAAGGAGCGGAACCTGGTGGTGGCCGCGCTGACCTCGAACGTGCGGCACATCGTGAAGCTGTCGACAGCGCTGATCGGGCCGAAGTGGGGCCTGTCCGGCTCACGCTGGCACTGGGAGGCCGAGGAGACGATTCGCGCCTCCGGGGTTCCGTACACATTCCTCCGGCCGCTGTTCTTCATGCAGCACCTGCTGCGCTTCGCCTCGGAGATCCGCTCGTACAACGCCTTCTACGCGCCGGTGGGCGGCGCGCGGATCTCCATGGTGGATGCGCGGGATGTCGCCACCGTGGCGGCGCGGGTGCTGACCCAGGGCAATCACCTCGGGTGCGCGTACAACCTCAGCGGCGCGGAGGCGCTCACCTTCAACGAGGCGGCGGAGCAGCTCTCCCTGGCCATCAATCGCCGCGTGCACTATGTGACGCGCTCCTACACGGAATACCAGGAGGGGCTGCTGGCGGCGGGAATGCCTCCGTGGCAGGCGTTGGACATGGTCCGCTTCTTCGATCTCGTGGACAAGGGCGTCGCCGCGGAGATCACCAGCGAGACGCGGGCTCTGCTCGGCAGGTCCCCACGCACCTTCGGCCAGTTCGCTCGGGATCACGCGGTGCTGTTCAAGCGCCCGGGGGCCTTGTCGGCCATGGCGGCGGACGTCTCCATCGGAGCCGCATAGCGGGCGCACTACCTCCGGGGTGGTACAGATCGCCGTGCGGCTCCGCCCGTACCGTGGCTTCGTGTATGGCATCGAGCATCGCGAATCCATCCGGTCCTGCCGTGTCCATTGTGGGGAGACGGGCATCCGCGCCTCGCGGCGACGAAGTGTCACAGATCCTCGCGTTCGTCATTCGCGAGATGGTCTTCAACGCCGGGTCCGCCTACGCGGATCGGATCCGCGAGTACAACGTCATGGCGCGCCAGGACTGCCTGTTCGAGTACCGGAAGCTATCGATGTGGGCACGCGTCTTCGGAGGCTCGGAGTTCCTGGAGACGTGTCAGCAGGGCAGGGCGAGCGCCCACTTCCTGGCCCAGCGCGAGTGGGCCTGGTTGGTCCGGGAGGGCGGCCTGTGGGACTACCGGAAGCACATCCGGGAGACCTTCAAGCCCGCGCAGCCCGAGGACCGGGAGCAGCCGTATCACCACTACGAAGGGTTCCTGTACCTCCACGACATCTGGTCCCTCATCCACTACGGCTACGTGGGTAAGGCCTGCGGCTTCACGAGCGCGGAGTTGCTGGAGGGGGCTGGAGGGCCGCGCATGCTCCAGTTCGAGAATCCCTCGGAGCGCGCGGCCGTTGCGATCGGGATGAGGCTGTATCCGTTCGTCCCGACGCTCTCGGGGATCCTGGCCACCATCCAGCAGACGCCGGGACTGGCCCGGCATCCACTCGAGAAGTGAGGGCGGCTGCAACCGGGCGTCTCAGCCCGGCATGACGCGGAGCCAGGCCTGGGCTTCCTTCTTGCGTGCGATGCGCTGGGCGCGCCGCTCCTCGGCCTCGTGCGCGGCGACGCGCTCCTCCTCGGTCTCCAGCTTCAGCGGGGGCACCATCACCCGGCCTCCGTCCTTGTTGAGCGCCACGAACGTCATCACTGCACTGGTGGTGAGGGAGCGCTCGCCGGTGAGTGGATTCTCCGCGTGCACCGTCACTCCCACCTCCATGGAGGTGCGGAAGGTGGCGAGCACGCGCGCGCGCAGCTGGGCAATCCACCCCACGCGGATGGGCGAGTGGAAGTGCAGATCATCGATGGAGGCCGTCACCACTACCTGGCGGCAGTGGCGCTGGGCGGCGATGGCTCCGCAGATGTCGATCCACTCCATGACCTTGCCGCCGAAGGCCGAGTTCAGGTTGTTGGCATCGGACGGGAGGATCAGCTGGGTCATCACCACTTCGGAGTCGCGGGGGGTCTTGGCCAGGGTGTCGTTCACGAGGAGGCTCCTGTTCTCGGGCGGGGGAGGCGGTCATATGTCGGCCGCGAGATAGTCACACTCCCTCTTTGGTCGAGGATT
Source organism: Hyalangium versicolor (assembly GCF_020103695.1). Classification (GTDB taxonomy): domain Bacteria; phylum Myxococcota; class Myxococcia; order Myxococcales; family Myxococcaceae; genus Hyalangium; species Hyalangium versicolor. The sequence continues at coordinate 39,823 of NZ_JAHXBF010000025.1, read as the reverse complement.
TCGGGTCCCTGGTTGCCCAGGGCGCATCGGCTCCCTATCAGTCTGTTTACCTTCTTCCCCCCTGGAGGATCCCCATGGCGCCCCCTCTTGCCGCCCCTCTGTCGTCGAGGGCCGTTCCCCTGTCGCGAACGCCGGACGAGCTGTTGCGGCAGGTTGACCACCTGACAGAGGGCGATCTGGACACGCTGCCGTTCGGGCTCATCCAACTGGACCGCTCGGGCCGCATCCTGAAGTTCAACCAGACCGAGGCGAAGCTGGCGCGGATCAACCGGGACCGGCAGATCGGCCGCAACTTCTTCGACGACGTGGCGCCGTGCACGAAGGTGAAGGACTTCTACGGCCGCTTCATGCAGGGGCTGCGCGAGCGCTCGCTCTACGAGACGTTCGGGTTCGTCTTCAAGTTCGACCACGGGTGGCGCAACGTGGCCATCACCATGTTCTACAGCGAGAAGACGGACTCGGTGTGGGTGCTGATCTCGCAGACGTCGGTGACGCCGCCGCCGAAGGCGGAGCGCTGAGCGCTGCAGGAGGGTGGCTCAGGCCAGGAAGCTGGAGACGCGGTCGAGGAACTCCTCTCGGCCCCGGCCGCGGCGGATGTCCTGGCTGGAGACGTCCAGGGTGAGGCACTCCACGCCGTACTTCTCCTGAAGCACGAGCGGGAAGCTGGTGTAGTAGCCGTTGAGGCCGAGGAGGAACTGGCTCTGGATGCCGCGCTCCTCCTGGCGGCCGCGGGTGCGGATGCGGTCGAGCAGCACGTCGACCGAGCCCACCGAGAAGCAGATGACCTTGTCGGGCGGGGCGATGGAGCGCGACAGGCGCTGGAAGTACTCGTAGTAGAGATCCAGCTCCTTGTTCGACATGTGCCCCAGGCCGTGCAGGTACTTGGCGAAGATCTCCGGGTCCTCGTAGAGGGTGCGGTCCTGCACGCAGCTCTTCTTCACCGAGTGGATGAGCTCATGGTGCTCCACGCGGCGGATGAGGAACTCGAGCTGGAGGGTGAAGCTCCAGCGGCGCATGTCGGCGTAGTAGTCCTTGAGGAAGCGGTTATCGATGACGGGCTCGTCGAAGAGCTCGAAGCCGAAGGACTGGCTGATGAGCTTGGCGGCGGTCGTCTTGCCGGCGCCGATGTTGCCGGCGAGGGCAACGAAGCGCTTGGCCTTGGGGAGTTTCGCGCGCAGGGCGTTTCGGGGTCGGGTCTCTCGGGCGAAGGGCGTGGAGGGCTCCTCCGGAGAGGGAGCGGGCTCGGAGACGGAGGGCGCGGCAGGCTCGGCGGCGGGAGTGGCGGGAGCGGGGCGCTTGCGCGAGACGTTGCGGGGCATGGGCACTCGACCTACTGCGCGTGAGGGGCCTGGTCCAGGATCTGCCTCAGCAGATCCGGACGGTCGGTCATGATACCTCCGACGCCTTCGGACACGAGGCGGCGCATCTCCTCGGGATCATCCACGGTCCAGACATTGACCCACTGGCCGAGGCGCTCGGTGGTTCGGAGGAAGTCCTCGTCCACGAGGCGGATCTCCCCGAAGTACAGGGGCATATCGAGGACGGTGTAGCGCGGATCCACTGGAGGTGTTTCACCGCCTCGCACGGAGAGTACGAAGGTGGTGAGGGCATCGCGGGGGTAGAAGTGGCAGGCGTCGGGCATGCGAGCGGCCAGGCGCTCGGCCACCGAGTCGTGTTCGCTGCCCATGCACACGCGATCGAGGGCGCCCTCTTCGCGGAGCAGTTGATGAAGGACGTCCTCGGTGCCCGGGGCTTCCGGCTTCATCTCCAGGTTGATGCGCAGGCCGGGGAAGGCGCGGAGGACTTCGCGCAGGGTGGGGATGTGGATGCCCTGGGCTCGGAAGGGGAAGGTGCGGCCCTGATCTGGAGTGAAGTGGAAGCCGGCGTTGACGCGACGCAGCTCGGCGAGGCTGAGGGCGGCCAGGGGGCCGGAGGCATCGGTGCAACGCTCGAGGGTGTCGTCGTGGGCGACGACCACCTCTCCGTCGCGGGTGAGGTGGACGTCCAGCTCGAGCATCTGCGTGCGGTAGCGCTCCACGGCCATGTGGAAGGCGGGGAGGGTGTTCTCTGGAGCCAGCAGGGCTCCGCCGCGGTGGGAGATGTGGAGGGTGGGCTTCAGGCCTTGCAGGAATCGGGGGATCATCTCGCTCACGGTATGAGGGCGTTGTTCGCCTGAGTGCGACCCTCTGATTTTACGCGTGTGTCACCGGGAGGCCGGTCGGGCTTCCTTGCCGGCCCATGTACCCCCCCGGTATAAGGCCCGATGTCAGGTATCAGGCCGGAGGCGCCGGACTCTACGGAGGCCGGAGCCAGAAGATCCATAGGAGAAAGTAGATGCATCTGCGGAAGACTCTGGGCGCGGTGGCGTTGATGGCCACTGCGATGGTGGGCTGTTCTGGCCGTGACGAGCCACCGACGGATGGTGGCCCGGACGATGGCTGCACCGGCGTATGCAGCGATGGCGGGACGCAGTCGGATGGTGGAACCGATGGGGGCGCCGATGCTGGCCCACGCGTGTGCCCCGCTGCGGACAACCAGGGACGCGGACCCATCGGGCAAATCCGTGCCAATGCGAAGCAGGGCGATGCGGTGAAGCTGGAGCACCTGGTGGTCGTCGCGGTGGATGACCTCACCAAGGGCGGCCAGGGCGACTACATCTCCCAGTTCTGGGTGGTGGATCCGTGCTTCCCGAAGGAGGGCATCTGGATCGACAAGTACTACACGGACGTGCCCAAGCCCTACGCCGCGAAGGTGGGCGACGAGCTGACGATCGAGGGCCTCTTCCGTCACATCAATCCCATCGGCTCGGACGTCAACACCGTCACCTCGAACGCCCAGGAGAAGACGCGCGACGCGTATCGTGCGTCCATCAAGAGCGCGTTCCAGATCGGTGATCCCAACATCAAGGGCAACCTCATCATCACCCAGACGGGCACTGCCACGGTTCCCGCGGACAACACCGTCCCCGCGGGCTTTGGCAACTCCGACGGTGGCACGCTCCAGCCCAACCCCGAGTACATGGGTGCTCGCGTCCACATCCCGGGTCCCATCTCCATCACCAACGCCAACCCTCCCGCGCTCAAGCAGCGGCCGGACGATCCGACGAACGACGTCTATCTGGGCTTTGAGGTCACCGGCGGCGTGCTGGTGAGCAACTACAAGACCTTTGGCGTGACCTTCGATGGCGGCACGCCGCGCTGTGACTGGCGCAACGTCGTCAACGACGGAGGCACCGTCACCTTTACCAACGGCATCCGGGGCGTGTGGGATTCCTACAGCTTCGTGGGCTGCGCGGATGGCGGGTTCACCAACCCGAATGATGGCGGCACCTACCCCAGCTGCTCCTACGCGTTCCGTGACGCGGGCATGATCCCCGGCACCGACAACCCCTACACGCACATCCTCTACGCCCAGGATTGTGCGACCGACCTGCCGGGTACTGCTAGCCCGTAGCCCTCTCTAGGGTTACCTTGTCTTACCCCCTCCCCAGCCGGGGAGGGGGCTCCTTTGAGCCGGCCGCTCCGGTGGAACTCCTACCGTCAGCCGGTGACTCCACGAATCTCGTGTTTGCGGGTAAGCTCCGGAAACCTCGGGTCTGATGGGACCCGAGCCAACCTTCTTGATTCAGCTACGGCGGGACGCCCCATTTCCACCACCTCCCCCCAGACTGCCATTCCCTTCGGCAAGTACCTCCTCATCAAGCGGCTCGCGGTGGGCGGGATGGCGGAGCTCTTCCTTGCGCAGGAACCTCCCAAGCCGGAGCTGGTGGTCCTCAAGCGCATCCTGCCGTACCTCTCGGAGGAGCCCGAGTTCCTCCAGATGTTCCTGGATGAGGCGCGCATCGCCGCGCAGATGCACCACCCCAACATCGTCCAGGTCTACGAACTGGGGAAGCTCGACAACACCATCTTCATCGCCATGGAGTTCGTCGAGGGCGTCGATCTCCGCCGCGTCATGCAGGAGGAGTCCAAGTTCGGCGCCACCGTCCCCTTTGGCGTCGCCGCCGCCATCTGCAAGCAGGTAGCCGCGGGGCTCGACTACGCCCACTTCTCCAAGGGCGTGGATGGCCGCCCCCTCGATCTCATCCACCGCGACATCAGCCCGCAGAACGTGATGATCGCCTACAACGGCCGGGTGAAGATCGTCGACTTCGGCATCGCCAAGGCCGGCGCTCTCGTCAACCGCAGCAAGCCCGGCGTCATCAAGGGCAAGTTCCTCTACCTCTCCCCGGAGCAGGTGGCCCAGGAGAAGCTCGATCACCGCGCCGACATCTTCGCGCTCGGCACGATGATGTACGAGATCACCACCGGGAAGAGCCCCTTCGCCAAGCCCACCACCGAGGGCATCCTCTACGCCATCCGCTCCGAGGATCCGTCGCCGCCCCACCTGCTCCGCGACGACTATCCCACCGAGCTGTCGCGCATCGTCATGCGCTGTCTGGTGAAGGACCGCTCCCTGCGCTACCAGCGCTCCTCCGAGGTCGAGGCGGACCTCGCGGCCTTCCTCGAGTCGGGGGTGATCCGGCAGAGCACGGACATCTCCGAGTACATCGCCCGGCTCATGGGCGAAGAGGAGGAGCGCACCGTCCTCCATATCCCCGTCGCCAAGTCGGCAGGCCGCAAGGAGGCCACCCAGGCGATGTCCCCCGGGCTCACGGCTCGGCCCGCGCGGCGTCCCACGGGTGAAGGTGCGGCCGCGCCTCCGGATTACAGCGCGGAGCCCGAGCCGCCTACCCAGATGGCCCGTCCTCGGGAGATGCAGGCTCGGGCCTCCGTTCCGTTCGACGAGCCCGAGGAGATCGACGAGACCAACGACTTCGAGGAGGAAGTCGAGGAGCGCACTGCCGTGGGCACCGTGCCCGTCGGCTTCCGCCCTCCGGAGCCCGGCGAGTCCACGGTGCAGGAGCGGGTTCGGGCACGCCCGCAGTCCAATCCCTCGGCGGCCCCTGCGTCACCGCGCCGGCCCACGCCTCCCATCGAGCGGGACACGGAGCCGCGTGCGCGCCGCCCGGCCACGCCCCAGTCGCGCCGTCCGCTCACTGAGGAAGAGGAGGACGATCCCGCCCAGTCCATCTCGCTGACGCAGCCGACCCTGAACCAGCGGGCGCGCCGGGACTCGGAAGAAGACGACGTCGACGAAGAGTCCGGCGAGCAGATGGACGAGCAGGGGGACGAAGGCGAGCCCGACGAGAACTCCGGGGACATCTCGGTGACGCCACCCACGACGGGCCAGCGTCGGCGCTTCGGGGAACCGCCCGCTTCGCAAGGCCCCGTGGCGCCCTCTACCACGGGCCAGCGTCGCCGCCTGGTGGAGGAAGAGCCCGCCGATTCCATCTCGCTGACGCAGCCCACGGTAAACCAGCGAGCCTCCCGGCAGCGGAAGGCCGTGAAGGAAGATGAGGAACTGCCCCCGGAGACCGATTCGGGAGGCGTCTCGGGTCTCTTCGACGACGATGCCGATCCGACGGACGGCATCCGCCCGGATGCGGAGGACGATGAGTCCACGGCCGGCTACGAGGCGGAGCCCGAGCCCTCCATGCTTCGCAGCCGAGGGCTGATCGTCGCCGTGGTGGCGGCGGCCGTGCTGTTGTTGCTCGGGCTGGGCCTCCTCTGGGCCTTGAGTTCCGATTCCGGGGAGCCCACTCGGCCCGATGGCCCCCTGGGCCCTCCCAAGAGCGCTGCGAGCTCGCCCGGTCCGCCTCCTCCGTCGCAGGCCGCACCGGTGGCTCCGACGCCCACGCCAACCAATGGCTCTGAGGCTCTGGCTGCGGCTGCGAACCCGAACCCGAACCCTGCTCCCGAGTCCGGCCAGCAGGAGCCCTCGGGTTCCGGTGCCGCGACGCCTCCAGCCGACTCCCCAGGTGGGGCGGCCGGCGCGGAGACCGCTGTCGCTGCCGCCAACCCGGCGGATCCGACTCCCGCCGCAGGCTCCGGTGGAGAGACCGAGCCAGCGGCCCAGGGTGACAAGGCGGGGGCCGAGGCCGCCGCTGTCGCCGCGGCTCCGGTGGCTGCGGCTCCGGCGAAGCCCGGGGTCTCGGTGAAGTTCAAGACGAACTCGGCGGTCATCCGGGTCGATGGCCAGAAGATCGAGCCCAACAAGGTGCTCTCCTTCCCGGCAGGCCAGATCACGGTCGACTGGTCGTGCCCTCCCCGGCGAAGGAGGGAAGGGAGCGACATCAAGCTCCTGAAGCCCTCATTGAGGGAACCGTACGTGTACGAGATCCGATGTAGGAAAAACTCCAGATAACGCGGGTTTGGCCCCGTATCTGACGGCCTGCCCTCACGCCGGACAAGTGGGCCCTGGTGCGTTTGAGTGGCTCTAAGTCGTTGGATTTCCTAGGATTTCCGCTCCCTGGCTCTCGTTTACACGGTGTCAGACCGGCTCTTAGAATCCCGCGCTGACCTATGGCGCGCCAGAAGACCAAAAACGTAGTCAGCAAGCGGAGTTACCCCGCTGCGCGGCTCGCGCGGCAGCACCCGGCGGTTCCCGAGCCCAACCGGTTGCTCAAGGTATGGCGTCGCGTGTTGGAGCGACGCCTTCGCACGAGATTGCGAGCGAAGGTAGCCATCGAGATCCACGACAACACGCACACGATGCTCACGTTCCAGCGCCAACGCGCGCTGTTCCGGCTGCGGCTGCACCACATGTTCCTGGCCGCTCCAGACGACGTGCTGCAGGCCCTGGCCGAGTTCGTGCGTCATGGCGACGCGGACGCCAGTGCGAAGCTCGACAAGTTCATCGAGCGCAACAAGGCCTATATCCGGCGGATGTCCCCCGCGCAGATGCGCAAGCGCCTGCGGCTGGACCCGGTGGGGCGGCACCACGACCTGGGGCGCATCTTCGAGCGGCTCAACGAGCGCTACTTCCGGAGTCGGATCAGCGCGGCCATCACCTATGGCCCGGCGCCTCGGGTGAAGGGCCCGCGCAAGAGCATCAAGATGGGCTCGTACTCGGCGGATTCGAAGGTGATCCGGATCCATCCAGCGCTGGATCAGCCGGTGGTGCCCCGGTACTTCGTCGAGTGGATCGTGTTCCACGAGATGCTCCACCACGTGTACCGCACGCGGCGGGGCGAGGACGGGCGGCGGTGCGTACATCCGCCCGAGTTCATCGAGCACGAGCGGCGCTTCCACGACTACAAGCGAGCCCAGGCTTGGGAGGACGAGAACCTGGACCTGCTGCTGCGCGCCCGCATCGAGTCCTGACGCGGGGCGTCAGCGTGGGCTCACGGGAGGATGAGGCCCCCCGGGCTGCGCCGCTCCAGGGATGCTGGAGCCGGTGATGCTGCCTGGGGGGAGGCTCCCGCGCCGGGAGCACCGGGGGCCGCGGCGGTGGCTCCCGAGAGGTGGATGACCTTCTCGAAGAGGCGCTCGGCGAAGCGGGAGAAGGGCTCCTCGGGTCCGTGGAAGAGCCGGCGGGCCTCGGAGCGTGCCACCCGGGCGGCGTCCGCTCGGTCGGTTCGCTCGAAGAACTCCGCCATCCTCCAGAGCCGCAGACCGTAGAGCTTGCGCCGCTCGGGGGTGAAGAAGGCCCGGGCCATGGAGCGCACCGCCTGCAGCGTCTGCTCCTCGCGTTGGGCCCCGGAGAGCGCCAGAGGGCTTCGGGCGATCTCCTCCATCTTCTCCACCACCTTGTACATCTCGGCCTCGGGGGGCAGCCAGGCGGAGATCTCCAGCGTCTCGTGGAGGGTGTGGCCTTCCATGACGCCCTTCACGTCCTCGGGCTCGGGGGGAGGCACGGTGGGCTCGGTGTTGGAGGGCTGCGCGCCGTAGTGGCGCATCGCGGGCTCCAGATCCTGGGGGAAGGGGGTGCGCGAGCTCAGGTTGAGAGCCGTGGCCTCGCCGAGCAGTTTGACTGCCTCCTCGCGAGAGATCTCGATGGCGTACTGGGGCTCGGTCGCTTCCTTGATGCGCCGGCGGTAGCTGCTGCGGGTGACTTCGTTGAGCGTGAGCTCCACCACGCCGAGCTCATCCGAGAAGATCACCTGGGCCGCCTCGATGCCGCTGCCGCGCAGGATCCGGCCGAGGATCAAGCCGCGCTTGCCATCCGTGGTGATGCTGGTGACGAGGCAGGAGAGGGCTTCGGGCTCCGGGGCGCGGGTGGGCTCGGGCGCGGGGCGCGGGGCTTCGGCGACGGCGACGCCCTTCGAGCGCAAGCGGTAGAGCGCCTTCTTGGCCGACTTGGCCAGGGGCTTCACGCTGGACTGCGTCAGGGCCTCCGGGAGCGCGGTGCTGCCCGCGAGGACAGCGCCCTCGAGGATGGCCTCGGCGAGTAGGGGCGGGAGGGCCTCGACGGCGGCAGGCGTGGCCGCAGCCGGGTCGGCCGCGAGGGTACGCGCCTGTTCCACGGCTTCCGGTGCGAAGTCGGGGAGCGGGGCGCCGGAGCGCAGCGCATCGAACAGGGGGCGGGGCTCGAGGGACTTGGGCATGGAGCTCTCTTCTAGGAGCTTCGTGATGTGTGGAGCAAGGCGGTAGCCCTGGAGTGCACGCTTCGGCATCTGCGAAGCGCCCGCGATCCTCCTCAGGCAGCGCGGACTGCCGCAGAGGCACTCGAACGGCGAGGCCATGGTCCACTCGGTCGACGGATAGAAGTAGGTGAGTGCGTCGCCCGCCGCGATGGGCCGGAGCGCGCTCAGTGCCCACTTCTCGACGTCGAAGTACACGTTGGGATCGCAGCTGTGGTTGGTGAACGAGAGGGCCGGTGGCGTGAGCTCGATGTGCTCATGTTCGGACACCTGGAGGGTCATCCGGGATGGGCGAGCGTGGGTGGCCTTGGCGCGAAAGGCCGAGATCGTGTCGCCCGTGGCGAAGGCTCTCAGGCTCTCGAGGTACTGCTGGCCGAGCTGCTCATTCCGGCGCACCGCCAACTGGGGGGATTCATCCTGGGAAACCTGTTCGTTCATCGTCGGCGGACGAGCCAGTTGTTGCCCACGTGTGCCACCACGGCCAGCTCCGTCCCGAGCCGCGCGCCGAAGATCTGCGCGGGGTGGGCGCCGCGCACGAGGAAATGATCGTAGAAGCCGCCCATCGTGTCGTAGTTGAACTCTTGCGGCCGCCACTCGGACGGGAACGTGGGCGGTGGAGTGCCCGTGTAGCGCAGGGGCGAGTGGGGCGTGAGGGCGAAGCTGAAGTTGGTGACTCCCCCGCGCTCGCGCGCGAGCACCGCGGCGCTGTGGAGGAACACGGGGAAGCGCACCACATAAGAGCGGGTCTCGAAGATGAGCCCCATCACCCGAGGCTTGGGCGCCGTGGCCTTCACGAGCGTGTCCCACTCGGTGGCCTCGCGGGAGAAGGCGCGGAAGCCTCGGCCGAGCACTCCGCCGAGCAGGAGCGCGCACGCGGCGCTGGCCCACAACAGCCGGCGGTGGTGGCCAGGCCGGGTGACGGGCACGCTGGCGATGAGGAGCGCTGCGGCCAGGTGCGCGTACCGCGTGTTGAGGTAATAGATGTAGCCGCGGATGTCGAAGGGCAGCGCGAAGAAGAGGACGACCGCGATCAGCCCCAGCCCGAGCATGCGGAAGCGGGCCACGGGCCCCTCGGGGCGAGGTCCTCCGAGCGCCAGTCCCAGCACCAGCGCCACGGCGCCCACCACGCCCACCGCGTAGAGCGGCCACCGGTCCGAGCCATCATGGAAGAGGTTGGCGAGCACCTGGAGGAACTCGTCCCGGTTCTGGTCGAAGGATTTATAGGAGAGGTTCTCCGGAGACAGCATCGGTCCCCAGGCCTTCCACGGCTGGCCGGGAGCAATCTCAGAGGGCTGGCCGAGCCGCAACGCCACCCACCCCAGGAACAGGGCCACGCCCGGAGCCACGCCCACGAGCGCTGGGACCCGAGGACTCAGCCGTGCGCGAAAGCCCCGAGAGTCACCGTCCTCCGGCACGCGCGTGGTGAGCAGAAGCCAGGGCAGGCCGAGCCCCAGGAAGAAGAAGGCCTGCACATGGAACACGAGCACGGCGACGAGGCACGCGGCCAATCCCAGGGCCCAGGTACGGCGGCGGCTCGCGTCGGTGAGGGTCCTCACGAAGAGGCCGCAGCACAGGATGGCCAGCGGCAGCGAGGCGCAGTAGTTCACGAAACCCCACGCGAAGCTGTCGCCATAGGCGAACGGCAGCGCGAGCAGCGAGGGCCACACGGGCCGGCCCAGCGCACGCAGCAGGAAGGCCAGAGACAGCGGCAGCCCCACCACGTAGGCGCTGAGGAAGACGCGGTTGGCCAGTTCCAGCGGCAGCAGCCAGTTCAGCGCGCTGACCAGGTAGTAGTAGCCCAGGTACGGCGTGAACGCGTGCCGCGCGGCGAAGAACTCCGGGTAGAGCGTGGTCGGATCATCCAACCGGTGCAGTACCGAGATCAGGTGCAGGTGCTGCGGCAGGTCCACCATGGGCAGGGAGCGCGCAACCCACAGCGGCGCCACCCCCATCAGCAGGGCCACGGCATAAAGGACACGGTCGGTTCGTTCGGACACGGGAGGCGGGCGGACTGTACGCGGCGCCCTCTTCCTCTGCGAGCAGTGGCTGCCTCCGCGGCGCGTCCCGGCTGCAAGGTGGGCAGAAGTGTGATAGCGTGCTTGGCAGAGGCGAGGCGCTGGGGTATAGGCGCCGGCGGCTCATGGATCATGTCGCGGGCTGTTGCAGGGTGTGCCCGAAGGAGGAAGCAGATGAAGCGCATCGGTTTGACGGTAGCGGCCCTGTGCATGGCGGGCGGAGTGCTGCTGGCACCGGGCGTGGGGCATGCCTGTGAGGCTCACGGGCACGCGGCCACGAAGCAGTCGTCCACCCCCCCGGTGGTGAAGAAGGACGGGGAGTCCCAGGCGCGCCCGGCGCAGAACCCGCTCAAGGAAGTGGACGAGCTGCTCACCGCCAAGTGCCAGTGCGGCTCCAAGGCCGACTGCACCTGCAAGAAGGGCCAGTGCGAGTGCTCCAAGTGCAAGGGCGGCAAGCACGAGGTGATGGACGCCCTGCGCAACCAGGCCCCGGCACTGAATCTCGAGGACGCGCGCTATGACGCGTCCGCCGGAGTCTTCATCTGATTGACGGCCGTTACTCCCGGGCCGGCTCGCCGCCGGCCATGGAGGGCCGCTCTCCCGCCGCCACCAGCACGGGCCAGCCGCGCGCCATCGCCTCGCGGAAGAAGGCGGCCAGCTCCCGGCGGCATTGATTCACCGCGCCGAGGAACGGATCGATCAGCGCCTCTTCGCCCAGGCTGTGCGGGGCGCTGAGATCCACCGGAGTGCCACACCGCTCGCAGCGGATGGACACCGGCCTCACCAGCGCCACGGGCACCGCGTAGCGGGCCCCGCACTCCGCGCACTTCCACACGAGCGCGCGCTCACCCGCCTCGCGACGGGCCAGCGTCTCCAACTCATCCGCCAGACGCAGCAGCGCCGGCAGATCCTGGGGAGGTTGGGCGAACACGGCCGATGGGCCAAAGCCCGCACCGGGAGAACCCAGCTTCGGCGGCCGATCGCTTTGCAGCAGCGAACGGAGCCTGTCACGGGCGCGGACGTCGCGGAACTCGGCGCTCGCGAGGGCGCGCTCCGCAGCCTCCGGGATGGGGGGGAGATCCGGCTCGAGGCGATCTTCATCCGGCAGCGCGCGAGGGTGATCGACGAGGCGGTGACCGGGGACGGCTAGGAATCGAAAGCCCACGGGTGCTCCATCTCACCCCGGCCTTTCCGGTGCAAGCAGCGAGTTCGTGATTGCTGAGCTGGACGACAGTCCTGGCGCTACGACGCTCTGCGTCAGGACCACTCCAGCATGCGCTGCAGCGGGGCTCGGGCAGCGGCCTGAAGGTCCGCGGGGAGGATCAGCTCCGGCGTCCGGTCCTTCATGCAGCGGTAGAGCTTCTCCATCGTGTTGAGCCTCATGTACGGGCACTCGTTACAGGCGCACCCGTTATCCGGCGGGGCAGGGATGTACGTCTTGCCCGGTGCTTTGAGCTGCATCTGGTGGAGGATCCCCGCCTCCGTCACGACGATGAACTTCTGCTTCGGGCTGGCCACCACGTGATCGAGGATGCCCTTGGTGGATCCGATGAAGTCCGCGTGCCGCAGCACCGCTTGCTCGCACTCCGGATGGGCGACCACCTCCGCGTCGGGGTGCTCGACCTTGAGCTGCACCAGCTTCTTCTCGCTGAAGATCTCGTGGACGATGCAGCTGCCCGGCCACAGCACCATGTCCCGGCCCGTCTGCTTCATCACATGCCGGCCCAGGTGCTGATCCGGCGCGAAGAGGATCTGCCGATCCTTCGGCGCCTGGTTGACGATCTTCACCGCGTTGGAGGACGTGCAGATGACGTCGCTCATCGCCTTTACCGCCGCCGAGCTGTTCACGTAGCTCACCACGAAGGCGTCCGGGTGCTTCTCCTTGAAGGCCTTGAAGGCCGCTGGCGGGCACCGATCCGATAGCGAACACCCTGCCTTGAGATCCGGCAGCAGGACCTGCTTCGTCGGGTTGAGGATCTTCGCCGTCTCCGCCATGAAGTGGACGCCGCAGAAGACGATGACGTCCGCCTTCGTCTTCGCCGCCGCCTGCGCCAACGCCAGACTGTCTCCAACGAAGTCCGCAACGTCCTGTATTTCACTCTCTTGGTAATAGTGCGCCAGGATGACTGCGTTGAGAGAATGCTTCAGCTCTTGGATCCTGGCTTCATAGTCGGTGTCGGCGCCCATCGGCCCTCCTCACAGGATTCTTTTAATCGGCTCGTCGCGATGAGGCCAACGTCCGTAAGGAGGGCGCTCCCTGAGGAACCATCAGCTCCGGGTGTTTCCGGAAGACGCGCATTCGTGGGTGAGGGGCCGCGCTTCGTTCATTGCGATCCACGGCGGAACCCGCTGGGGCAACTTTTCTTCACTGTGGAAAGCGGTTAACTTTTTGCGCCCCAGACTTCGCTCCCTGGCCCGCGCCCCTGGCGACGGCCGGGGCGCTCCCTGGCGCGCATGGAGAGGCAGAAATGAAGCAGGCCTGGCTGAGCACCGAAGGCGCGCGCTGCAGGAGGTGCTGATGAGCTCGCAAGAGCAGTCGGTGTTGATCGTCCACCCAGACCCGGTGTTGCGCGCAGGCCTGGTGGCGGCTCTCTCTCCTCGGCAGATCGTCGCCGTCTCTTCGCGAGATGATGCGGCGCGCACCCTGGCGGAGCGCGTGCCCGATGTGGTGCTGGCGGATGCGGTGGATGCGCGGCGGTTCCTTCGGGATCTGGATCGACTGGCCCCCAGGGCGCTGCGGGTGTTCCTGTGCCCCAAGTCCCAGACGGAGGCGATGCGTGAGCTGGTGAACGTGGCCGCCGAGGGTCACGAGTTCCACACCGTGGATCCGACCGCTCCCGTCGAGGAGGTGACGCGCAACCTGGGTGAGTTGATGCGCCAGCGCTCGTCGCGGCGCGTGCCCGCGGTGGGGCTGGAGGCCTCCTTCAGTGTGGATGGCCAGCGCCTGCGCGCAGAATGCGTGAACGTGGGCAACGAGGGATGCCTGGTGCGGCTGCCCGTGGATGCGCCCATCGAGCGGCTCCCTCCTGGCACGCGGCTCTTCGACTTCCGCATGGAGCGCGCGGGGCAGGTGGTGTTGCGCGCCAGCGGCGGCTTCGTGCGGCACATCGGGTTGGATCGCACGCGCGGGGATGCCTTCTTCCGCGTCGGCATCCAGATGGAGCAGACGGGGGCCAGCGTCGGCTACGTGGAGCTGGCGGTCCTCGATGATCGGGTGCGCGTGCTCGCGGTGCTGCGGCGTGGACTGCGGCAGGGCATGCTCCAGTGCACCCTGGTGCAGGGCGTGCGGCGGCCCGAGGAACTGGCGGCCACGCTCGTCGAAAGCGAGGACGGGCTGCTCCCCGTGTTGCGGTGCGCGCTGCCCCAGCACTGGGAGGCCAACGCGGGCGACGTGGTGGAACTGCTCTTCGACCTGAGCGGCAAGAGCTACCGCGGCTTCGCCTCCGTGGTCCGCATCGAGTCGGATGGGATCATCCTGTCGCTGCCGCGCAGCCTGTCCATGTATCACCGGCGCAGCAGCACGCGCTTCCGCGCTGGGGAGGAGCAGCCGTTCGCGATCTCCTTCGTGTCTCCCATCACCGGAGAGCACATCCAGCACCCGGTGATGGACCTGCACGCGGTGGGGCTGTCCTTCGTCTACGACGCCGCCCGCGAGGTGCTGCCCGTCGGGCTCGCCATCCACAACTTCACCCTCGTGCTGCCGGATGGCACGCGGGCGCCTTGCAGCGCGGAGGTGCGTGACAACTCTCCGCTGCTCGATCACACCGCAGGGGGGCTCGCCCGGCCGTTCCGCTGCGGAGTGCGGCTGCTCCATGTTCAGCCCGAGGCGCGTCAGGCCGTCACCAACGCCTTCGTTCAGGCCCGCTGCCCCCAGGTCTGGGATGGTTCCAACGAGCCCTTCCGGAAGATCTGGGAGATCGTCCGGACCGTGCGCCACGTCTATCCCGACTATCCGTTCGAGGACGGGCCCCACCTGGAGGTGTTGGAGGAGACGCACCGCAAGCTGGCCGCCGCCAGCGACGAGATCGCCCGGTCCTTCGTCTATCGCGATGGGCTGCAACTCATTGGCCACGCGTCCGGAGTGAGGATGTACTCGCGCACGTGGATGCTCCAGCACCTCATGGTGCTGCCCACGGTGCGCCGGGGCGAGAGCATCTCGAGGGATCTGTCCGCGCTGAGCGTGGACTACGCCGAGTCCCTCGAGGACGTGAACTACGTGCGCGTCTACTGGCGCATCCAGAACAAGTGGCCGGACCGCGTTTTCGGCTGGATCGCTCGCAGCATGCACCTGGACGGGCTCACCAGCCTGCGCATGCTGAACTACGTGCGGCTGGCGCTCACCGAGGCGCCTCGGCCGAGGCGGGGGCTGCTCCCTGTCCGTGAGGCCACAGAGGCGGATCTGCGGTGGATCGAGGCCCACCTGCGCTCGCGCGGCGAGGTGGTGCGCATGATGGCGGATGATCTCCAGGCCTCCGAGGCGGCGCTGCCCACGCTGAGCCAGCGCTTCGCGGCCTTCGGGCTCAAGCGCGGACGCTCCGTCTTCGTGGTGGACGGAGAGCGGGGGCCGCTGGCCGTCGCGCTCTCGGAGGACGCCACACCGGGCCTGAGCTGGTCGGAGATGACGAACGCCTTCTCCTTCCTCATGGATGACCCGAACCATCCTCAGGCCCAGGAGGCACGCGAGGCGCTCGCCGCCCGCTGCATCGAGCACGCCTGGGAGCAGGGCAAGCGCTCGGCACTGGCGCTCGTGCAGGACGAGGAGGTGGAGTCCCTGGTCGCCATGGGCTTCGGCTGGTTCGGCCGAGTCTGTGAGCACACCTTCCACCGCAGCACCGCGAGGACGTGGCAGATGTTGATGGCCGCTGTCTTCGAGCGCCTCCAGACTCGCTCCTCCGTGCGGATGCAGCAGGAAGAAGAGGAATCCGCGGCGTGAGTGGCTACCCCATGGAGTCCGAGCAGGAGACACGGCGGCTGCTGGAGCAGGCCCGAGCCTTGCCCGTCACCCGCCACCTGCTGAGCACCGGGCTCGCCCCGGGCATGGCCGCGCTCGACGCGGGCTGCGGGCCCGGCCTCATCACCGCGATGATGGCGGAGGTGGTAGGGTCAGGTGGGAGCGTCGTGGGGTTGGATCTCAGTGACAAGCGCCTGGAGGAAGCTCGAAAGCTGTGTTCGGGCCTGCCTCAGTGTCGCTTTGTTCAGGCGGATGTGTGTAAGACGGGGCTGCCGGCGGACTCCTTCGACTACGTCTGGAGCCAGTTCGTCTTCGAGTACCTCCGGGCCCCCGAGGAGGGGCTGGCGGAGCTCGTCCGCGTGACGCGCCCCGGCGGACGGATCGTCGTGGCCGACGTGGATGGTCCGGGAGATCTGGGCTGGCCGTTTCCGGAAGATCTCCGCGAGGGGATCCAGAAGGTCGCCGCGGCCGCCAAGGCTGCCGCGGGCCTGGATGTCCAGGTGGGTCGCAAGATGTTTCACCTGTTTCGCCGTGTTGGCCTGAATCAGGTGCGCGTGCATCTCGCGCCCCTGTATGTGGAGGCCGGGGCGGCGGATGCTCGCCAGATGGAGGACTGGGCGACCCGCTTCAAGGCGCTGGAGGCGATCGCCGCCCCCGCCTTCGGGAGCCTGGCAGCCTACCGAGAGTTCGCCGACAGATACCTGGCGATGCTGTGCGATCCGGACACTCTGAAGTACGCTGTCCTCCTGATAACGGAAGGGCAGAAGCAGTAATGGATTCCACCTCACCCTCTCAGGCGATTGAAGCGGCTCCGGCCGTACCGCCGGAGGTGATCCCGGATGACGCGCCCCACGTCGGCGTGCGCGCCATCAACTTCCTGCTGCTCTACTTCCGGAGGCAGTACGGCGAGGAGCGCCTGCGCGAGTTCTGGAAGCGCCAGGGCTTCAAGCTGTCGCTCGACTACGTCTCGACGATGACAAACTTCGTGTCGCTCGACTTCCTGGAGCGGCTGGTCGAGGCGCTGGTCGTCGAGACGGGGGATCCGGCCCTGCCGCGCAAGGCGGGCATGCTCATCGCCACGCCCGAGGCGCTGGGGTTCCTGTTTCACATCTTCCGCACGTTCGGCACGCCGGCCAGTTGCTACCGGAAGACGGTGGAGCTGCTGCCCACGTTCAACAAGGTGGGCCAGTTCAACATCGAGGTGATGAGCAACAACCACATGGTGCTCGCGTACCACAGCACGTTGCCGGAGCGGAACCGGCACCTGTGCGAGGGGCGCATGGCGCAGTTCGCCTATCTGCCGACGATCTGGGACATGCCTCCGGCCCGAGTGCTGGAGCTGCAGTGCCAGGTGCGCGGGGCGGACCGGTGTCGCTACGAGCTGACGTGGCACGAGCCCGTGCGAGGCTGGCGCATGGGCGCGGGGCTGCTGGCGGGCGTGGCGGTGGGCACCGGCATGGGGTTGTTGGGGCTGGGGCCGCTGCCGGTGCTGGTGCCCGCGGTGGCGCTCGGCACGGCCTTCTTTGGTGCGTGGCTGGACGCGCGCCAGGAGGTGAAGCGCAAGGACGAGTACCTCGCCGCGCAGAACGAGGGCCTGGAGCAGTCCCTGAGGGATTTGGAGCGGCGCTATGACGAGGTCTACCAGAGCAACGTGGCCCTGGAGGACCGCGTCTCCGAGCGCACGCGAGAGCTGACCGAGACCAACGCCAAGCTGGAGACGGCGCTCATCACTCAGAAGGAGCTGACGCGGCTCAAGAGCGAGTTCTTCGACAACGTGAGCCACGAGCTGCGCACGCCGCTCACGCTGATCCTCCTGTCGCTCGAGTCGCTGCTGCAGCGCGATCCGGCCACCATCCCCAACCCGGTGCGCCAGCACCTGGCGACGATGGATCGCAGCGCCCAGCGCCTGCTCAAGCTGATCAACAACCTGCTGGACCTGGCGCAGATGGAGGCGGGGAAGACGCGCCTGCGCTATCAGCCGGTGGAGCTGTTCGGGCTGTTGGGCACGCTGCTGGCGCCCTTCCGGGTGATGGCGGAGAAGAAGGGAATCCGGCTGGCGCTCGAGGGCAGGACGGTGCAGGCCATCCACGCGGACGTGGAGCGCATCGAGATCGTCTTCCAGAACCTCATCTCCAACGCGCTCAAGTTCACCCAGGATGGCACCGTCACGGTGCGCCTCACCGAGGATGAGTCCGCCGTGCACGTGGAGGTGGTGGACACCGGCCCGGGCATCGCGCCGCAGGACATCCCCGTCATCTTCGATCGCTTCGCCCAGGCGGACTCCACGGGCACTCGCCGCTTCGGCGGCACGGGAATCGGCCTGGCGCTGGTGAAGGAGACGGTGGATCTGCACGCCGGCCGCATCGGCGTGACGAGCGAGGTGGGCCGGGGCTCCTCCTTCCACGTTCAGCTGCCCAAGGGTACGGCGCACATCCGCGAGGACCTGCGCGATCGGCGCGTGGTGGAGATGCCGACCCGGCGCGATCGCCGCTCCTACTCGGGCAACCTGCCGGCGGTGCGCTCGGGTTCGCCGACCTCGGATGTGGGGCTGGCGGCTCAGGAGGATCAGGCCCCGCCCAACGCGCCGCGCGTCCTGGTGGTGGAGGACGACACGGAGATTCGGGGTTTCGTCACCAGCGTGCTTCGCGGCGACTACCACGTGCTGGAGGCCGTCAACGGAGAGGAGGGCTGTCACCGGGCCCTCAAGGACCGGCCGGATCTGATCGTCTCGGACGTGATGATGCCGGTGATGTCCGGCCTGCAGATGCTGACCCAGCTGCGAGGGATGCCGGAGACGGCGGACATCCCCGTCATCCTGCTCACCGCGCGGCAGGAGGTATCCGAGAAGGTGGAGGGGCTCGGGGTGGGCGCGAACGACTACCTGGGCAAGCCCTTTTCGCCGCGCGAGCTGCTGGCTCGCATCGAGGCGCAGCTGCGACTGCGCGAGGCGGCGGTGCGTGCCGCGGAGAACGAGCGGCTGGCGGCCACGGGCCTGCTCACCTCCGGCTTCGCCCACGAGGTGCGCAACCCTCTCAACGGGCTGATGAACGCGCTGCTGCCCCTGAAGGACAGCGTGTTGGGCGAGACGCCGGATCTGGCCACCTCGAAGGAGATGATCGAGGTCATCGAGGAGTGCGGAACGCGCATCCGCTACCTCGCCGAGTCGCTGTTGTCCTTCGTGCGCTCCAGCGACAAGCCTGTGCCGGTGAGCCTGGAGCAGTCGTTGGACTCCACGCTCAACGTGCTCGCGTGGCGGGTGCCCACGGGTGTGGTGGTGGAGCGCGACTACCGGTGCGATGTGCCGGTGATGGGAGATCCCGGCTCGCTGAATCAGGTCTGGGTGAACCTGCTGGACAACGCGCTGCGCGCCGTGGGGATGAGCGGGCGGGTGAAGGTGGCCACCGAGCGCGATGGAGACATGGCGGTGGTGTCCGTGACAGACTCGGGCGTGGGCATCAAGCCGGAGGACATGGAGAAGCTCTTCCAGCCATTCTTCTCCACCCGCGCGGCAGGCGAGGGCACGGGACTGGGCCTGGCGCTCTGCCGGCGGATCGTCCTGCGGCACGGTGGGCAGATCCAGCTGAGCAGCGAGTACGGCAAGGGCACCCGGTGCGAGGTGCGCCTGCCGCTCAAGAGCGCTGAGTCGCAGGCGGACCGGACGCGCAAGCTGGCCTGATCCGCGAGCTCACTCCCCACCCTCCAACACAATCTCCAGGCGCGGGCGCAGCGTGGCGTCCGGGTGATCGCTGCTGGCGAAGATCACCTGCCGGTAGGGATCCTCCGTGACGAGCTGGAGTGAGAAGCCGTGGCTGTTCTGGGGATCATCGAGCATGGTCTGCACCAGCCCGGTCACGTCGATGTCCAGATAGTTCTGATCGGGTGCCTTCGAGGCTGGCAGGACGACTTCGTCAACGGGAGTGGTCGACGGCTTTGTGTCCCATGACACCGTGCTCTCCTGCCACGGTGATGTCACCCGGCGAAGGGAGAAGGTGTTGGAACCCGAGAGCGTCGAGTGGCCCGGCGGCTGGTTGTTGCCCATCCGCCACATCATGGATGTGAGCTCGGCGTGCAGAGCCAGCCGGGCCTCGTGGATGCGGATCTTCGCGGGGACCGAAGACAGGTTGAAGTCGAAGAGACCGTGCAAGACGAAGGGATCTCCTGCGGTCCATGCACCGGCTGTTAGCTCGATCCGATTCCCATAGTTGTTCCGTCGGCTCCTGGAGCCGCTATGGATGAATGTGTCCTTGCCATCGGCGGGGCCTGGTTGGAGCACGATCCGCGTCGGCCGATGGGCCTGCGCGAGATCCTGTGCGCCGTCCTTCGTGGGAGACCGAGCACTGTTCGTGGGACTGCACGCGGCATGCAACACGGCCGAGACAAGCAACCACCGGATGGGCAAGGAGGGAGGCATCATTGGCAATCTCCTGGTTATGGCATGCCCTCTTGGATGAGAGGGGACGCCCTTGTCATCACTCCGGGTATGGCGCAGTCATAGGCGCCTGAAGTGGTACGTTTACCCGGCCTTCTTCAGCCACACTCGCAGGGGGGCCAGAGGTTCGAAACCCAGGGTGCACCACGTGGACAACTCGTCACCGTGTTCGTAGCCCACGAGCGGCAGCCCCAGGAACGCCGCCGTGACATGTGCGAGCATCTCCATGCGCAGCGCTTCGGAGGCCCCCTCCACCAGGAACGTATTCGAGAGGCTGACAACGCCTGCGGACTGGTAGGCGATAGCTCCGGCGACAAGAGCCTCGCCGTGGTGGGCGGCGAAGATGCGGGTGTTCGCGTCGTCCAGCAGAGCAGGCCGGAAGATGGCATGCGCCGGGTCCAGCCGGTGCTCTCCCTGCGGTCCGCGCCAGGCTGCCTCCCACGCGGCGAGCATGGTCTCGTCGCGGATCGTGAGCCAGCGGGCTCCACTGACGGAAGCGGGGGCGGGCACGTCCCGGGAGAGGACGAGCCACTGAGCGGTGAACAGTTCTGAGAAGCCCCGGGGGGCAAGGTCGAGCGCTGCGTAGCTGTCCTTGACTGCCCAGCCTCCCGGCACGTCGAGCTTGGAGATCTCTTCGAGCTGTAGCGCCACGTCATCCGGAGTGAGTGTGACGGCGTTCGGGTAGAAGGGTGGGACCGTGGTGCGGTTCAGCCACAGCGCGCGCGAGAACTCTCCTGGGCGCCCATGCGCGCGGCACACCGCATCACACCATGCTGCGTTATTGGCGACCGCAGAGATGACCAGGCTGGAGGACATGCCGTCTTCCTTCCTCCTTCCCGTTTACTCGGGAGGGAAGGACTGCTGGGCGAAGGTGACGAACTGCTCCACCAGCGTCTCGGGGTGCTCTTCGTCGAGGATGCCGAAGCCCACCACGAAGGCGGGGTCCGGGAGCAGGAACCTCAAAGCCGCGTTGATGGACTCGAGGTAGGCATGCGCGTGGCCATGCGTCGCGACCTCCTCGGCGAGGCGCATCCGCCAGTGCGGAACGGAGCCATCATCCAGATCCGCGTAGGGGATGACGAACGGCACATACTTCCCGAAGGCGGGCGTGACGTCGGTCGTGAGCCGTTTGTCAGGCCAGATGAGAATGGGGAAGGCCTGGGGACCGGGCGGGTTCATGTGGAAGAAGGTGGGCGTGGTAGCGATCTGCTTCAGGTCGCAAAACTTCTGCGTGATGATCGCCACCAGCGTTTGCTGCCATACGGTGACGCCCTTGGCGTTGACGAGCTGGTAGGGGTGGAAAGACGCGCCAATCGTGACGGCGCCGCGGTCGCCCGTGGCCAGACCGATGAGCCGGGCAAAGGCCTCACGATCCGTGGAGTGCCGCATGGGAAAGCCCGACGTGAAGCCCCAGAGGTAACTGGAGCGCCACATGCCCACCTTGTTGTAATCGATGGCGTCCCCTGATTCGGGGGGCGCGGGGGGCTTGCGGAACAGGTCAGAGCTCGACATGAGCAGGTCCTCCTTGAGCGCCGATGATGCCTTGGATACGCATCCGCAGCATACCTCTGCGGGAGCACCTGTTCCTGCTGCCCTCATGGGTTCTGACCAGGCTGCGCACTCAGGCTGAAGTCGGCTCCTCTCAGCTTGAGCGCGCACGCCGTGGGGAGTGTGCTCGTGGGATCCCGAAGGAACGCCTTGGTGATTTCCCTTCCGCAGGGATTGAAGCTCGCGCCGTGGCTGAAGCCGCGCAGCTCGACGAAGACGGCATGGGGCAAGGTCTCCAGGAGCTGCTGTCCCCATTCCGGAGGCGTGTCCGGATCGAACTCGCCCGCGTAGATGAGCGTGGGGATGTCGCTGCGGACGGGCTCCTTCACCCCAGCGGGAGCGGAGGCGACATTCCACACGCGGCAGACCTCGGTGGGAACAGTTCGCTCGTCGATGCCACCCAGTCCCATCGCGGGCGAGAGCTGCGCGGCCACGCGGGCTCCGTTCTCGAAGGGGTTCTCCTCCGCGCACGTCACGGACATGCGCAGGCCCCAGGTCATCCTCGAGGCGCCCTGGTTGTCCTTCACGAGCGCGGCCAGCTCCTCGGGCTGGCCCGTGGCGGCCTGGCTGATGATTCGAGGGAGGAGGGGGATCGTGTCGCGCCGATGCAGGCCCAGGTAGATGGCATCGGCCACCTGCGCACCGCGAACCTCCACCGGCCGTTCCCCGGTAGCGGCGGCGTCCAGCCCCAGCCGGATGGGGCGAGCATCCGCGCTGGAGACGAGCTGGGCGAACTGCGCGCGCAGGCGGGGATAGGCGGTGCCACAGGCCCGGTCCGCCGCGCACCCATCGAATACGACATTCAAGGCTCGTAGCAGGTTCGTCGAGCCGAACTCATCGAAGACGACATCGGGCGGAAACACCGAGTCCAGGATGACGCTCTGGATGCCAGCCGGGTGGAGCCGCATGACGGCCAGCATCAACCGTGTGCTGTACGAAAGGCCGTAGAGGTTCCACTTCGCGTAGCCGAGCGCCTTTCGGAGATCCTCGATGTCATGCGCGGTGGCGTCCGTGGTGTAGCCGTCCAGGTCCACGCCCGAGGCAGTCAGCGTCGCGCGGCAGTTCCTGGCCGCGCTCACCATGGCCTCCACGAACTTCTGGCCCCGCAGCCGGCCCGCCGCCACCTCCGCGGTGAGTGCGTTGACCTCGGGGCATTCGAGCGAGGGCCGCGAGTGCTTCCCGCCTCGAGGCTCCAGGAAGATGAAGTCGCGCTCGTCGAGAATCGAGAGGCTCTTTCCGGAGCGCTGGTTGTCGACCGCGCTGACGCCGGGGCCTCCCGGCATGAACAAGAGCGGCTCGGCGGCGGGCTTCTCCGCCCGGCTCCGGAAGATCATCACCGGCAGCCGGATCATCCGTGTGCCCGCCTTGCTCCGGTTCTCGGGTACTACCAGCACCCCACAGTCGATGCGCTCATCCTTCGCGACCTCGTCGTTGCAGGGGGTACGCTCGAAGTGGCTTACCTCGGGGAGGGGCCGGGGCTCCGGAGCGGGGGGCGGGCTCGCGGTGGACACGGACAGCGTGAGCAGGGTGGACGTGAGTGCGTGGACCATGCCAGGGAGTTTGAACAAGCGTGCTCGACGAGGTCCAATATCGGCTTTGCTCGCTGTGATAACGAAATGCGCTCACCCCTACTCGATTCCCGCCGCCTCACGTACTTCATCGCCGTCGCGGAGTCGCTGCACTTCCGCAAGGCCGCCGAGCGCTTGCGGCTGGCCCAGCCCGCGCTCAGTCAGCAGATTCGCCGTCTGGAGGAAGAGCTCGGCTGTCAGTTGCTGAAGCGTGATCGGCGGCGCGTGGAGCTGACGCCGGCGGGAGTCGCGCTACTCGACACCGGCCGCCGCGCGCTGGTGCAACTGTCACATGCCGCAGAGGCCGCGCAGCGCACCGCCGCCCATCAGGTCGCTCTGCTCCGCGTGGGCTTCCTGAGCCCGGCGGCCTTCGCGCTCGTCCCGGAAGTGCTTCGCCGCCTGCGCCTGGCACACCCGCATGTCCACCTCGTGCTCCGGGAGGCAGACAGCGTGACGCTGCTGGAAGAGGTGCGGTTGGGGCAGCTCGACGTGGCCTTCGTCCGGGGGCCCATTCCCACGCCGGGTGTTCGGGTGGACACGCTGTACGAGGAGCCGCTCCTCGTCGTGCTGCCGTCCGGCCACCGGCTCGCGAGGCGCGCGCGGGTGCCTCTCGCGGCTCTCGCCGATGAGCCCTTCATCGGCTATCCCCGGGACCCGGTGCCACCGCTACACGACGCGATGATGGAGATGTGTGGAGCCGCGGGGTTCACGCCGTCCTTCGTCACGGAAGCGACCGAGTGGTACACCCTTGTCAGCTTGGTCGCGGCGGGGATTGGCCTCGCCATTCTTCCCGAATCCGTCCGGACCTTCACGCGCCGAGGCGCTGTCTACCGTCCGATCGCGGGAGAGCAGCGCCATGTGGCGCTGACCATCGCGCGGCCGCTCGGGCCGCCGGGGCCGGCCCTCCGAGCCTGCTTGGACATCGTTTCGCAGATGACGGGTGTCCGGCTCTCGGATCGCACCTGAGTGGCAGGAGGTGATACGTGGCTGTTCACGGTGCAGGGGGCGTTGCACTGCAGTCCATGTACTTCACCGGGAAGGAGCAGCCAGCGAACGGACAGTTTGGAGACGCGGCATTCTCTTTGTCCTTGGCGATGATGGACTGAAGCGTCTCTCCCTCGGCCAGACACCGGACCTCCGGTTCGGGCCCGACGCAACAACCACAACCACATGCGATATACGAATTCCCAGGCGCTGGGGTCTGCTCAGATTCCTGCTCGGTTGGCGCCTGTTCGACGAGTGGCGTCTCCGAAGCACATCCCATCGTCATCACCCACAGCATCATGACAAGTCTTCGCATTTCCAGAGCTCCTCTGCCATCAACGTCAGGTTTTGCTGTCTCGAATCCTAGCGAGCGCAGGTGCTGAGCAGCACGCTCACGGTGGAACTGAAGTAGTGCACGGAGGCAAGGTCTGGCAGGCCGTCCCCATTCAGGTCCGCTACCGCCACTGCATTGGTGTCCACGCCCACGTTGTAGCCGGCCGAGGCGGCGAAAGTACCGTCGCCCTGGTTCATCAGCAGGCGCACGTCACCGTTGAGCCAGCTTCCGATGACGAGGTCGCTCTTGCCGTCGCCATTGACGTCTGCCGCGGCCAACGTTCGGGGACCTGCTCCGGTGCCGTAGGAGACGGCTGAGGCGAAGGAGCCGTCGCCTGGGTTGATCAGCACACTGACGGTATTGAGCGTGTCATGGGTGACGGCGAGATCTGTCTTGCCGTCACCGTTGAGATCCGCAGCCACCACCGCCAGGGGACGCTGCTCCACACCGATGTGGACAACCGGGGCGAAGGAGCCGTTGCCTTGATTGAACAACACATTCACCTGGGCGCTGCTGGAGTCGACGGTGACAAGGTCGGGTCTGCCATCGCCGTTCAGATCCGCTGCTGCCAGCACCTTGGGGTATATCCCCACGTCGTAGGAAACCGCCGCGCTGAAGGTGCCAGGGCCCTTGTTGAGCAACACGCTCACGCTATTGCTGTTGGCGTTCGACACAGCGAGGTCGGTCTTGCCATCGCCGTTCAGATCCGCTGCGGCCAGGGACGCAGGATAGCTCCCCACCGTGTAGGGAACGGCCGAGGCGAAGGAGCCATTGCCCTGGTTGAGCCGCACTTCCACGGTGCTGTCGAACCCGTTCGCGGCGACGAGATCCGGTTTGAGGTCTCCATTCAGGTCTGCCGCCATCACCGCTGTGGTGCCCATTCTGGTTGCGACATTCAGCCTCGAGGTGAAGGCTCCTCGTCCCTGATTGAGCAGCACGGTCAGGTTGTAGCCGCTGTAGTTCGAGGTGGCGATGTCGAGCCTGCCGTCCCCGTTCCAGTCCGCCACAGCCAGAGAGTCGGGATTGGTCCCCACGCTGTAGTGGACCGCTGCGGCGAAGGTGCCGCTGCCCTGGTTGAGCAGCATGCGGACACTCCCTCCGGGGGAGTTCACGGTGGCGAGGTCGGCCTTGCCATCGCCATTGAGGTCCGCCGCTGCCACCATCGAGGGATACTTTCCCACGCCATAGTGGGCCGCATCCTGGAAGGTGCCGTTGCCCCGGTTGAGCAGCACGCTCACGTTTCCACTGCTGTGGTTGGTGACAGCGAGGTCGGGCTTACCATCCCCGTTCACGTCCGCCGTCGCCACGAACCAAGGGCTTCCTCCCGCGCCGTAGGTAGCCGCAGAGGCGAAGGTGCCGCTGCCTTGATTGAGCAACACGCTCACGTTGTAGCTTCCGGTATTGGCGACGGCGAGATCAGGCTTGCCGTCCCCGTTCAGGTCCGCTGCCGCTACGGCAGCAGGGTGCACGATCCCGGTGTCGGCGGAGTACCCGGCGGCAAAGGTGCCATCGCCCTGGTTCAAGAGCACCCTCACCGTGGAGTGTGACTGCTCGGCGACAGCGAGATCAGGCTTGCCATCCCCGTTCAGGTCCGCCGCCACCACCGAGACAGGGTTCTCCTCCGTCGCGTAATCCCTTGCCGCGGCGAAGGTGCCGCTGCCCTGGTTGAGCAGCACGCTCACGGTGTTGCTGTTACGATTGGAGACGGCGAGGTCGGCTCTGCCATCCCCGTTCAAGTCCGCCGCTGCCACGGAGTTGGGAAGCATGCCCACGCCGAAGGGGACCGACGGAGCGAAGGAACCGTTGCCCAGGTTGAGCAGCACGCTCACGGTGTTGCTGGTGGCGCTCGCGACGGCGAGGTCGGCTTTTCCATCCCCATTGAGGTCCGCAGCAGCCACCGCGGAGGGGTTCGAGCCCACGCTGTAGTGGACCTCTGGAGCGAGCTTACCGTTGCTCTGGAGGAGCACGCTCACTGTGTCGCTGGCGCTGTTGGTGACGGCGAGATCCGCTTTGCCATCCCCGTTCAGGTCTGCTGCCACCACCGCGACGGGATCGGTTCCTACCGCCGCAGGGTGTTCTCCCGGCAGTCCGAGCGAGGAAGGGCTGATCGGCGTGTGGACCGCGATCCCGGCATTGCAGGAATCAACCGTGCAGGCATTGCCATCGTCGCTCGGGTCGGCGTCATCGAGGATGGACTCCACCGCGCCGTTGCCATCGCACTGGAACTTCTGGCAATCGCCCACGCTCTGGTTCGAGACGGGCGTACCCGCCGCCGCGAACGAGATTCCGCAAACGCCACCGTCGCAGGTTCGCGTCTGGCACTCTGTCTCCTGGCCCGGGCAGGTGCTGGGCTGCTCACACTCACGGCTCTCCTGTGTTGTGCAGCTCGCCACGCTTGCCATCCATCCACTGAGGAGCAGGAATGCCCCTACGCTCCGCGCTGTGTCCATGCGCTCTCCCGGGTCAAGAGGTGTTGTGAATGAGTGCGGGCCTGCCCATGCCTGAGCATTCCCCGTGCCAGTCTCTCTCTCAGCGGATCGTCCCTGGAGGGCTGCTGTTTCGGCAAGGAGTTGCCGGGAAGCGTTTGCCCGCCAGCAAGAACTTGCCGCCAGCCAGCCGTTGGCGGATGAAGATTGCGGCTCAGCTGTCCGCGAGGAGGATGTCCCCATGTCCAGGCCTGCACCGCCCGTCATCGCCCCCATCACCCGGGACGGCGTCCGGTATGAGTCGCGGTGGTCACACCGGGGCGTGCTCTTCGCGGTCGACGCGCAGTCCGGAAAGCCGCTCTGGCAGGTCGAGGTCTACAGGTACCTCATTGACGAGGAGGTGGAGGCCGACGTGCAGGAGGTGTACTTCGCGTCGATGACGCTCGACCCGAGCGGAGCGGCGATGCTCATCAAGGACGAGCGGGGCGTGAGCCACCTGGTGGACCTGAAGACGAGAAAGGCCAAGTTGCTGACTTGGCCCGTCGAGGTCAGTGTCGTCGAGGCGAGCCCCAGCCCGGACGGATGGAGCTACTCCGTGGAGGTGAAGATCTCCAACACGCTCACGCGACGGCTCGAACTCGACGGGCCCAGCGTTGCCGAGAAGGGAATGCTCTCGAACGACCTCTTCGAGGTCGAGGTCGACGGCAAGCTCATCTCCTATCGCGGGATGATGGCCAAACGGGCCCCACCCGGTCGCTTTATCAAGCTGAAGCCTGGCGCGGACTACCGCACGGTGGTGGACCTCTCGTCGGACTACCCCGTGCCTCCCGGCAAGCATCAGCTGACGGTGCGGTTCTCGCACACCAACCACTTCTCTCAGGACAGCTGCCGGCTGGAGTCGAAGCCTGTGACCGTCGAGCTTGGCGGTGAGCCCATTCGTCGGACGCCCAAGCCCAGGCCGTAACGTTTGCGCGCGTCCCGTCGGATCAGCGTCGGGTGTTGGTGATGGAGTCCTCGAGCTGAGCAGCGTCCTGCGCCATTCGATCGTGGGTGTATCCAGTTGGCGCAGGGAGAAGCGTTGGCCTGTCGACCCAGCGGCGAAACAGGTGGGCTCAGTAGTGGTAGGCGCTCGTGATGTAGGCGCTGAGCCCGTAGGTCTCGCCGTTGACGTAGATCTTGAAGTAGTTGCCCACTCCGCTGCTCAGCCCATAGGCCGAGCCCGTGCAGTTGGCGCACAGCACGGTGCCGTTCTTGATGACATTCCAGGTGCCGACGATCTGGTCGGCGGTGGTGCTGGCCGTCGTGGAGACGAGTTGGAAGTCGTAGACGTCTCCCGCAGTGCTCGTGGCGTGGGCGTTGGCAAACGCGAAGCCAGTGGACTGGTTCCAACTCAACGCGCAGTTGGCGGAGAGCGTCGAGTACCAGCCGGTGGGATCCTTGATCTGCAGTCCAGCGTTGGACCAGACGCTGTGGACAGGGCTGCTCCACGCAAGGGCTGGGAGCAGAACACACAGTACGCTCAGGGGGCGGGAGATCTTCATAGGTCGTCCTTGGCTTCCAGAAAGGGAGGGTGAGCGCACTAGGTGGCTCACGGACCACGGCGTGTGGCCTGCTCATATGGTCCACAATGGACACATTCTAAGTCAAATCAAAACCCGCTTTCCCTTATAAAAAGGTAAGCGATGTGAGGTCATCTGGGCGGGTGAACGGGAAGGGCGGGGGACCCGTAAACCCTAAATAAACGGACGTTCCCTCTTAAGGGTCATTCTCGGGGATGGCAGCCAGGAGCCGCTGTCCTCGGGGGACGCACTCTCCGCTGGCCGTTCCGGTCGCGGAGCTCTCGAGAACCCGGAGGATCATCCTTGCTGCGCACCTCATCCCCGCTCAGAACCCTGAAGCTTGGAGCTGTGTTTCTGGCCACCCTGCTGGCCTGCTCCGGGCAACCCGAAGCAGTGGACTCCTCGGCCATGGAGCCGACAGCGACGCTGCAATCCAACGCGCTCACCACCAAGGTCGTTGGCTATTTCCCGACATGGCAGGGCGACGTCAACGCCATCCAGTACGACAAGGTCTCCCACATCATCTACGCGTTCCTCCTGCCGACGGCCCAGGGAGGACTCTCGGGCGTGAGCACCGGTGACAGTCGGCTGCAGGCGCTGGTCCAGAACTCACACGCTCGCGGCGTCAAGGTGCTCATCGCGATCGGTGGGTGGATGGACGGGAACGACGCGCCCTTCGAGCAACTGGCCGCCAACGCGAGCGCGCGAGCGACCTTCATCAACAACGTGGTGAACTTCGTGAACGCGGCCGGGCTGGATGGGGCCGACATCGACTGGGAGTGGCCAGATGCTGGCGCTTCGGCCCAGAACTACGGAACGCTGATGCGGGAGCTGGGCACAGCGCTCCACAGCCGGGGCAAGCTGCTCACCTCGGCGGTCGTGGGCGTCTCGGGCGAGGGCATCCCCTCGTCGGCGTTCAGTGACGTGGACTTCCTGAACATCATGGCCTACGACGGTGGCTATCCCCACTCGCCGTACTCCTTCGCGTCCCAGTCGCTGAGCTACTGGCTTGGGCGCGGACTGGCCAAGGAGAAGGCAGTGCTGGGCGCGCCCTTCTACGGCCGCTCTCCGTCGACTGCTCTCACCTACGCGCAGCTTGTCGCGATGGATTCACAGGCCCCCTACAAGGACAACGTCGGCGACGTCTATTACAACGGCATCGCCACCATCCAGGCGAAGGCGAAGCTGGGCAGCCAGCAGGGCGGTGGGATCATGATCTGGGAGCTGTCTCAGGACACCCAGAATGACACCTCGTTGCTGCGCGCCATCTACCAGGTGGTCTCGAGCGGCGGCGGGACCAACCAGGCTCCGTCCGTGAGCCTCACCTCGCCTTCCAACGGGGCGAGCTTCTCCGCCGGGAGCTCCATTACCCTCAGCGCCAATGCCTCGGACGCGGATGGCACCATCGCCAAGGTGGAGTTCTTCGCGGGTGCGACCAAGGTGGGCGAGGACATCTCCGCGCCGTACAGCATCTCCTGGACGAACGTGGGAGCCGGGAGCTACGCGCTGACGGCCAAGGCCACGGACAACGGCGGCGCGGTGACCACCTCTGCTTCCGTCTCCATCACCGTCACCGGCAGCGGCGGTTCTTGCGGCAGCGTGGCCCCGTGGAGCTCGTCCAAGGTCTACGTGAAGGACGACCAGGCCACGTACAACGGCAGCCTGTGGCGTGCGAAGTGGTGGACCCAGAACGAGACCCCCAGCAACGTGGAGTGGGGCCCCTGGCAGTTCGTCAGTAACTGCTGAACTCCGTAAATCAAAGGCCCCGTGGTTCCTGTGAGCCACGGGGGCCTACTCCCATCGGGAGTACGTTGTGCCCAGAGTGACTCGAGCGGGGAGGATACCTCCCAAATGGTACATCCCCGCGGTTGCTCCCTCTCTACCCTGGCCGCCTTTAGAGCTGAGCGGACAGATCGCTTAGGGGAGGGGTGATCATGAAGCAATCCTTTTGGACGGCCGTGTTGATGGCGGCCTGGATGGCAGCGTGTACAAGCGCGGGACCTCAGGGTGAGCAAGGCCTTCAAGGTCCCCCAGGCCCAGTAGGGCCGAAGGGAGACACAGGCCCCGCTGGTGCGCAGGGGCCTCAGGGGCCTGCTGGCCCAGAGGGCGGTCCGCCTGGTCCTCAAGGTGCTCAAGGTCCTCAGGGGCCGGTAGGTCCCGCAGGTGCTCAAGGTCCCGCAGGCCCTCAAGGCGCCACGGGCCCTCAAGGTCCCACGGGGCTCACGGGCCCTCAAGGTCCCAAAGGAGACTCGGGCACTCAATACACGATCAATCAGGGTTCGGGTCTCGCCGCAAATAACAACGCGCTCGGTCTGATCGGATGCGCGAACGGGCAGGTGCTCCAGTCGAACGGGACCAACTGGTCCTGTGCGACGCCCAGTTCAGGGGGCGGGGCGTACACGGCTCAACCTGGAGGCGGCCTCGCGTTGTCTGGCCAGGCTTTCTCGCTGCAGGCGTGCCCCTCGGGGCAGGTGTTGCAGAGCAATGGCTCGTCCGGCTGGGGCTGCGCGGCGGCCACGGCCACGGATCTGACCATCGGCCGGATCTCGACGAATCCCGGCACGAGCTGCCTCGACATCAAGACCCGGATGCCTTCGGCCGAGAGCGGTATCTATCTCATCGATACCGATGGTTCGAGTGGTAACCCTCCGTTCGAGGTGTACTGCGATATGACGCGCGATGGCGGTGGATGGACGCTGATCATGCGCGTTTGGTACCAGAGCGGTCTTGCAGGCAACGCTGGGGGCTTCGGCTCTCCGCGCGAGGCCAACAGCTACAAACTCGAGCCTTACAAGCTGGCGGATGCGACCGTGAAAACGATCATCGGCGCGGACAACCAGTTTGACATTCTCGTGGACCAGGTTGGCCACAATACGAACTATTCGACCGGCAACCACGAGTACATGATCGTGCGTAACTACACCGGAGTGTACCGGTACACCGGTACGGTGGCGGAGTCCTCCACCCCCACAGTCTTCGAGTCCTATCGTGCCATCGACAATGCGATCGCGTGGCGTGGACGGCTCGGGTGCGGCCTCGGCGGCTACGGCATCAATTGCTCCACCATCCTCAGTACGCCCAACCCGTTGGGCGCTCCCAACCCGCAGGGCGGCTTGGGGTGTCTGTTGTCCATGGGGACGCAGACCAACGCCGCATGGCACTCCCTCTTTCAAGGCGATAACAACACCGACACGTACATCTACATCTGTAACAGTGCTCAGCACACCTCGAGCTATTCAAACGTGCACCGTTGGTTCGTGCGCTGAGTTTGCTCTCGGGCAGGTGTGTGGCTCATGAATGGCCTATCGTCAGGCTGCTGCGCCCGCCTACTTCGGAACGGCGGGCGCGGCGCGATAGGCGATGCGGTAGATGCGGTCGTTGCCGTCCTCGGCGAGCAGCAGGCTGCCATCCGGCAGCTCCAACAGTCCCACAGGGCGGGCCCAGACATCGGGGCCCTTCGGGTTCACCAGGAAGCCGGTGAGGAAGTCCTCGAAGCTCCCCGTCGGGCGGCCCTGAGCGTCGAACGGAACGAACACCACCTTGTAGCCCGTGCCCTCGGAGCGGTTCCAGCTACCGCGGAAGGCCACGAAGGCGCCACCGCGGTAGCGCTCGGGAAACGCTGTCCCTCGATAAGGAGGTTCGGCGCACAGGGGCGTCCTTTCAAGAGCAGCAGGGGTGGCTTGGAGGCGGCTCCCCTCATGCTGGCACTCGCAGCCCCCGGCAACTGTTTCTGAGCGACAGAAGCGCAAGCGTTGGCGATGAACACCTGCCGTGCACTTTCGCGAACTCCGTGAACATCGCAGTGGCGTGTGGCTCCGAGCCGGATAACCGTTCCGGCCCATGGAGACCTTTCGCCTCGTCACGATGAACATCCTGGGAATGGGCGAGCCCCTCGACCGACGCATCGAGCTCATCGGCGAGGGCCTCGGCGGGCTCTCGCTGGATGCGGTCGCGCTTCAGGAGGTATGCGAACAGACGGGGCGCATCCGGAATCAAGCGGTGGTGCTCGGCGAACGCCTCGGGTTCAAGCATGTGTGGGCGCGTGCCAAGGCGAACGGGGAGGGGCTTCAGGAGGGACTGGCGGTCTTGTCCCGCCATCCGATCCTCGAGCACCGCGTCTGGCCGCTGTCTTCGGAGGAGGGCGGGCGCATCGTCCAGGAGGCGGTGCTCGATTCACCGGCAGGCCCGCTGGCGATCTTCAACACGCACCTCGACTACCAGCCCGAGAACATGATCCGCGAGAAGCAGGTTCTGGAGCTGACCGACATCGTTCGGCGCCAGCCACGAGAGCTGCCCTCGCTGATCACGGGCGATTTCAACGCAACGCCCGAGCACGACGAGATCCGCTTCCTGCGTGGCCGCCACACGATCGCCGGCCGGCGCGCCTACTTCCACGACGCGTATGCCCGCGTGCATCCGTTCTCTGAACTCTCCGGTGAGACGTGGGCGAAGCGGAACCCGATGACCCGTCGCTGGCGGTGGCTCGAGAGCGATCGCCGGATCGACTTCATCTTCGTCACCGCCATCGAGTCGAACGGGCGGGGCGAGGTGCGGTCATGCCGCGTGGTGCTCGATCAGCCAGATGACGCGGGGCAGTTCCCGTCGGATCACTTCGGCGTGCTCGCCGACATCCAGCTCGAGCCGTCGCCCATGGCTTAGCGAGCTGATGTATGGACGGGCCGGGAAGGGGGGCACATGGTCCCAAGAGCCAATTATTCCCAGGACTTAGCGGCTCGAAAATCCAAGATAAATGCCGTGTCGATCTTGCGTGCCCAGGTTCGACGCATCCATGAAGCCGGGGTTCCTGTCCCGACGCGAGGGTCCTGGACGCCCGGCTCACGACCAGAAAGGGGCACGACAATGCGGTTCATGGTGATTGTGAAGGCGAGCAAGGAGTCCGAGACGGGCGTTCTTCCGGAGGAGAAGATGCTGGCGGAGATGGGGAAGTACAACGAGGAGCTGGTGAAGGCCGGCGTCATGCTGGCGGGAGAGGGGCTGCAGGCCAGCTCGAAGGGCGCTCGGGTCCGGTTCGAGGGCTCGAAGCGGAGCGTGATCGACGGCCCCTTCAGCGAGACGAAGGAGCTGATCGCGGGCTTCTGGCTGTGGCAGGTGAAGTCGCGGCAGGAGGCCATCGAGTGGCTCAAGCGCGCGCCCTTCCAGGAGGGAGAGGTGGAGCTGCGCCAGGTGTTCGAGTCGGCGGACTTCGCTGCGAGCGATCCGACGGGCGAGCTGAGGAAGAAGGAGGAAGAGCTGCGCAAGAGCGTGGAGTCGCGGCGTAACTAGCCAAGCGGCTGGGAGCACCTGCCTCGCTGAGCCAGGGGCAGCGCCCTTTCTCCCGAAAAATCGCTTCAAGAAAGGGCCGGGCTCCTCTCATTCAGAGGGGCATACGGCCTCATAGGCGCGTGAGGTGCGCGCGATCGACGCGCTGATGCGGCTCGGCCGTCGCGCTGAAGCCGAGGCGCACGGGGAGGCGTTCCGCGCGCGCTACCCGACGTCAACGCATCTGGTCCGGATCCAGGCTCTGCTCTCTCCTCGAGGGAGGTGAAGCGGACTCGGGGAAAGCCCCAAGTGGGCGGGTTCTCTGAATCATTGACAGCCAGTCATGCTACTCGTGCTGTATCTCTGCCATGGAACTGCACTTGTCGGGGGGGATCCTCACGATGATGACGTCAAGCACTCGGCTACCTTCTCGACGCGGCCCGGCGTGGAGCACCCAGGTGCTCGGGGTGGTATGGCTCGTCGCAACGCTGGCGTGTGGAGGTCCGGCCCCCGTGCCCGAGCAGCCGTCCGAGGAGGTTCGCTCGGACCTCGCGACGGCTTCCGCGGCTCCCAACGTCGTCTGCACGCTGCCGCCCACGTTTGCGGGCATTGCCTCCGTGAACAATGCCCGGGTATCCACCTGCACCAACACGATCACCTGGGTCGCAGGCACCCCCGCCTGTGGTGGCACGCTGAGCTACTCGGTCTACCGCGGCACCAACTCGGGCTTCACTCCCTCGGTGAGCAACCGGATCGCCATGGGCGTGGCGGGCACCAGCTACTCGGACGACCTGAACCTGACGAGCGGCACGACGTACTACTACGTAGTCCGGGCCACCGAGCAGAGCAGCTCCTTCAACGAAGACGCCAACACTGTCGAGAAGTCCTCCGCTCCAACCGGTGCTGAGTTTCTAGGCATCAACTACTTCGATGACCTCGACGGCAACCGTCCGGCGAACGCGGCCGCATACTGGAGCGCGAGCGACCCGTCGCTCACCCTCACCACGGGCTGTCACTACCAGTCGGCCACGAAGGCATACCGCTTTGGTTCGGCCAGTAGCGCCTGCGGAGGCACCTATGGGATCAGCACGGTGGCCTCCCTGGTGCTTGGCGGCAACAACAGCACCCCTGGCATCAACGGCTTCCAACTGTCTGCGGCCGCGATCAGCCCACGGTTGACGTTCAACCTCTGGTACTTCTTGGAGCCTCGCTATGATGGAGCCTGGCTCGCCTACAGCACCACCAGTGCGACGGGGCCGTGGACCCAGGTCGGTGACACGCCGTCCACGACGGCCCCCTATATCTCCGCGGGTGGTTATGACGACACCCTCGAGAGCAACGTGTTCACCCAGATCTGGACGGGTACGAATACCGGGGCGAACGGCTCGCTGAAGCAGGTCTCCGTCGACCTCTTGGCGCTGGCTGGCCAGTCGGTGTGGTTCGCCTTCCAGTTCTACAGCGACCACTCCTTGACGAAAGAGGGCCTCTACCTCGACGACGTGCGCCTGACCGCGGAGGCGTATGCGACGTGCAACACGCGGACACCTCCCTCCGGCCAGGTCTTCGCCTACAAGGTGAGCGGATTGCCCACGACATTCCAGGCGGGCTCGTCCACCTACGTCACCTTCACCGCGGTGGATTGGGGGGGCAACAAGGTGACGAGCTATAGCGGCAGGGCGGCGCTCAGCAGTTCGGACCCGCAGGTAGGGATGGCGACCAGCGTGAACTTCGCCGCGGGCTCCGCGACCGCCCTGGTCACCCTCCGCACCGTGGGCACGCAGATCGTCACCGCGAAGGACATGACGAATCCAACGGTGCAGGGCAGCGGCAGCACCTCTGTCACTCCGGGCTCGGCGACGGGCCTGCGCTTCGTCGCTCAGCCAGCACACTCCGTGGCGGGAACCCCCATCCAGCCGGCCGTGAAGGTGGAGTTGGTGGATTCGTATGGCAACTCCGTCACGACGAGCACCGAAAGCGTCACCCTGGCGCTGGAAGACAATCCGGGCGGGGGCACGCTGTCCGGCACCACGACGGTGACGACCGTCGCGGGTGTTGCCACCTTCTCCAACCTGTCCATCAACAAGACGGGTACGGGTTACACCCTGGTGGCCAGCGCCTCGTGGTTCTTTGACGAAACCAGCCAGGCCTTCAACATCACCCCGGCCGCGCCTGCGAGCCTGGCCTTCGTCACCCAGCCTCCCAACGGGAGCGCGGGCTCACCCCTCAGCCCGGCAGTGCAGGTGAAACTCCTGGACGCGTTCGGCAACGCGACATCGTCCACGGCCGATGTCACGGCTGCGCTGGGCACCAACCCGACGGGTGGCGTGTTGTCCGGTACCACCACGGTGGCAGCGGTGAATGGGATCGCCACCTTCAGCAACCTGCGCGTCAGCAAGCCAGGTTCGGGCTACACCCTGCGGATGACTTCGGGATCTCTCGGCGCCATCAGCAGTAGCAGCTTCAATGTGGCGGTGGGCCCGGCGACTCAGTTGGCCTTCAGTGCTTCTCCCGACAGCACGACTGCGGGAGCGTTGTTGAGCACCGTCCAGGTGCAGGTGCTGGATGCGGCGGGCAACCCGATCACCGGCTCGACAGTGCCAGTGACGCTCACCCTGGGAGGTCCCGCGGGCGGCACGCTGGGAGGCACCACTACCGTGTCGGCCGTCCAAGGCGTGGCCACCTTCAGCAACCTTTTCATCCAGAAGGCGGGCGTCGGCTACACGGTGACGGCGGGTTCCTCGGGGCTGCAGAGCGCTACCAGTGGTGCCTTCTTCATCACTCCGGCGGCGGCGGCCAGGCTGGCCTTCAGCGTTCAGCCGAGCAACACGGGAGTGGGCACCGTCATCACTCCGGCGGTGAAGGTCTCCGTGCAGGATGCCTTTGGCAACCTCGCGCTGGGCGCGACCCCCAGTATCACCCTGGCGCTGGCGACGAACCCCTCGGGTGCCACGCTGGGAGGTACCACCACGGTGGCGGCTGTTGACGGCGTGGCTACTTTCGACACCCTGTCCATCGGCAAGGCGGGTTCGGGCTACAAGCTGAGCGCGGCGGCGGGCGCGCTCACCAGCACCACCAGCACGGCGTTCAACGTCCAGACGGGCAGCGCGGCCCGGCTGGTGTTCACCCAGGTTCCCACCAGCACGACGGCGGGCACTTCCCTTGGCAGTGTCCTCGTGGAGCTTCAGGACGCCCAGGGCAACCGGGTGGATGCCTCCAGCAGCATCACCCTGTCGCTCCAGGGCGGTCAGGGGGGCACGTTGAGTGGCACCACCACGGTGGCGGCCATCCAAGGCGTGGCGACCTTCAACACCCTGTCCATCGCTCGCGTGGGGACGGGCTATCAGCTCAAGGCCCAGGCCAGCGGGGTGTCGGAGGCCACCAGCCCCGTGTTCAACATCACCCATGGTCCACCGGCGGTGGCCTCCTTCACGGTGCAGCCAGGCTCCACCCAGGCTGGCGCGGCGATCAGCCCGGTGGTCCGGGTCGCCCTTCAGGATGCCTTCGGCAATGGGGCCACCAGCGCCACGGATGCCATCACGGTGACGATCGGCGACAACCCGGGTAACGGCACGCTCTCGGGCACGAAGACGGTCAACGCCGTCCAGGGAGTGGCCACCTTCGCGGACCTGTCCATCAACCGCGCGGGTCAGGGCTACACGCTTCGGGCGATCGCGGGCGCGCTACCGGCGGCGACGAGCGAGGCGTTCAACATCAAGCCGAGCGCGGCGGCCAGCTTCACACTGGAGATCGCCTCGAGCGTCAAGGCAGGCCAGCAGGCCACTCTCTCTGCCACCGCCTATGACGCCTACGGCAACCTGGCCGTTGACTACGGTGGCACGGTCAATGTGACCAGCTCAGACGGCGCGGCGTCGTTCGCCTCCACGGCGACATTTGTCGGAGGCACGCTCCCGAGCTTCAAGGTGACGTTCAAGTCTCCGGGGCCGCGAACGGTCACGTTGACGGACGCGGCGAGGGCGAGCCTGATTGGCACCGCCCAGGTCAACGTCACGTCCTCCACTCAGCCGACGGTGTCCGTGACGGAGCCGGCCGGTGGCACCACCGTCTCTGGACAGGTCCGCATCTCCGCCACGGGGGTGGTGGACCCGACGACCCCGGTGGTCCAGCTCTCCATCCGCGTGGATGGGGATGAGGTCGCCAGCGGCACTGGCACGACGGTGACCGGCACCTGGGACAGCACGAGGGTACAGGACGGCACGGCCCACACCATCACCGCGGTCATGACCTACGGCACAGGCAATGTGGTGCACTCCGCCCCGGAGATTGTCACCGTGCGCAACGGGGACGGTGGGGACGGCGGGGACAATGGGCAAAGCAGCGGAGGCGGCTGCGGCGCTACCTCCAGTGCGGACGCTGGCCTCTCCTTCAGCCTGCTCGTCCTGGCTGCTGTGTCTTCAGCGGTTCGCACGAGAAGAAGAGCGTGAGGGTTTTTGCCGTGTCCGGTCCGAGGGGAACTTCCCACGCCGTATCTTCTGTCTGGTCGCCTTTTTCACATCCCTGCGCGGCTTTGCTCCAGACACGACTTTCGCATTCATGAGCGCGTCCACAGGCCCTTGACCGAAGATAGGCGCTATTCAGGGCCGCACGCCATCCGGGGGAGGTGAGCCCGGGAGCGAATCCGAAAAGCTCGAGACACGGCTGGGGAACTGGCACTCTTCAGGGAGCGGCTCTGGGAGGTTCCGCACCGCCACCCAGCACGGCGCTCCATTCGGAGGCGTCTGGCCCTCTCTCAAGGTGGAGACCTCGGCGCTCGGCTCCTGGCGCCACGTCTTCCCCCAGTCCGTCGTCACGGAGGTGAAGATCTTCCGCGTCCCGGGCGGCGCGTCCTTTCGTGACATCCACCGCAGTTGGCCTTGGCCCTGCATGTTCATCTCGAAGGAGAAGAGCGTGGCCTCGCGGTCGGGCTTCTGGAGCGTCGCGACGTGCGCCCAGCTTCTGCCGCCATCCATGCTCATGATGAGCGGCAGTTCGCTCCCCGCGTCCTCCACCCCATACTCCAGAAAGCCCCAGAAGTAGCCTTTGCTCGGAGCTGCGGCGGCATGGCTCCACAGGTACTTGTGAAACTTCTCCCGGAAATCCACGACCCGCCATCCCTCGGGAAGGCGCACCAGGATGGTGGGCCAGGAGTCGTAGGGATCCGGGGTCTGCTCCGAGAGGCTGCCACGCGTGATGTTGAAGAAGACTTCTCCCTCGTCCGGGTGCTCCTCGGATTGGAAATCCCAGAGCCAACTGGTTCGTTGGAGGTAGTCCGCAGGTGGTGGCTTGGCGGGGGAGGCCACCTCGGCGACCTTCCCCTCGGAGGAAGCAGTGCCCAGCTCGTCCTTCTTGGAGGCGCAGGAGAACAGCGGCCAGAGGAAGGCCATGAGGAGCGCTGCGGTTCTCCTGACCACGGGCATCAGGGCTCTCCCACCACGAAGGCACCCGTGAACCGAGGCGCCAACGTTCTCAGCACCGAGTCCGCCTCGCTTCGTGAGCGATAAGGCCCGATTCGCACCTTGTAGAGGCCTTTCTCCTGCGCCACCTTGACATTCGTGTAGCCCGCTGAGTCTGCCGCCTGCACCTTCTTCATGGCCCCGTCCTGGGTGCCTGCGAACAGCTGGATCTGGAACAAGGCCTGTGTCTGAGCGCCTGACGGTTTCTTCGGCGGCGGCGCGTCATCGGGGTAGGTGGTGAACTGCCACCCGTCTCGCGTCATGCCATCCATGAAGTCACCGAGCGCGCGGGCTGTGACCATCTTGACGTGCATCAAAATGTCCAGGGGGCTCTGCTTCTTGTCATACAGCTTCTTCCAGCTTGTTCTCGCCGGTGCGAAGAACTCGGGTCTCAGCCCTTGATTCTTGGCATTCCAGTCGTTCGTGTCGATGTCCCATCCCGTGAGCGTGAGATTGAGCTTCGCCGCGACCTTGATGAGCACGTCGCTCTTTTTGCCGACCCACCCGTCACCGTAAGGGGGACGCAGCCGGGTGGGTATCTTGTTTGTCACGCCTGCAATGGCTTCCTGGGTTTTTCGCAGATCCTTCTCAAGCGCCGACTCGCTCAGACCCGGAAGATGTTGGTGGCTCCAGGAGTGGCTCTGCATGATGTGTCCGCCAGCGGCGATGCTCTTCGCCAAGGCCGGTTTGGCCTGGACTTCTTCTCCGAGCACATAGAGGGTGTTGACCTTGGGTGAGCAGGCTCAACCTGTAGTGTTTCCCCAGCAGCCAACCTAGTACAAGGCAAGTGCAGGCAGCCTGCCTGTCCCTTCTCTGGATTGTTGCTGTGTCAGGTG
>NZ_JAHXBF010000024.1 GCF_020103695.1 Hyalangium versicolor | reverse complement strand
TTAAGCCCTCCAGAGCCGATGGTACTCCGCGGGAAACCGCGTGGGAGAGTAGGTCGCTGCCGGATTTTTTTCTCTTGCGCCCCTGGCGCCCTTCACTGGGCTCCAGGGGCGTTTCTTTTTTGCCGTCAGAGTGTTTGCGCCGCATCAGGCGCGAATCTCTGTCTGGCGAGTGGCTCCCGGGCCTGCTTGAGTGGCGGCTCCCTCGTATCCCAAGGAGCCTCGCATGAAACTCCTGCGTCTCTACTGCCTCGGCGGTCTCCTCGCGGTTGGGCTGTTTCTGGCCCCAGCTCCCTCGCAAGCCGCCAACATTCGTCTCGGTCTCGGGGCGGATTATTGGTTCGTCGAGAGCGCTACCTTCCAGTTCACTCTCGGCGTGGAGACTCACCTGGCCGGCCCGCTCTGGCTCGGTGGGCGGTTCGGGGCAATGCTTGTCAGCTCACCCGATACGCTCGGTATTCCCATCGACCTGGTGTTGCACTTGAACCTCACCCGCCAGTTCTACATTGAAGGCCTGGCTGGGCCGTGGATCCTCTTCGAAGGGGATACCTTCCGAGCCCATGGTGCCTTCGGTTTCGGCATCCAGAGCGGCAAGCTGAGCTTTGGTGTTGAGGTGGGATACATCTCACCGGAACCCAGCATCGGCCTGCGGCTCGGATACAAGTTCTGACAGTTCGGCCGTACAGGGTGGGGGGCTCAAGCCCCTCGCCCTAGTAGTGCGGTGGGCGCTCTTGCTGCTTCGCGTCCACCAGCCCCGGGTCTCCCTCGAGCTTGCGCTTGAGGAGCTCTACCTCCGCTCTCAGGGCATCCAGAGTTTGTTGCTGCGCATACAACACGTCGCTGAGCTGCTGCAGGAGCTCCGACTGCTGCATGTACCGCAGTTCCAGCTCGATGAGGCGCGACTCGTCCATGCCTCCAGGGATATCTCATCCCACCTGGGCTCGTCCCGCGCCTGAATGCTCATGAAGACCCTCGAACACATCCAGCGCGCCCAGGAGTTGCTCGCCCGTGGGCAAGAAGAGCTCGCCGAGGCCGCTCTCAGCGATGCCATCGACGCCGCCGTCGCTGCCGAGGATCTCGTGCTGCTGACTCGGGCTCGGATGGCACTCGGGGAGATGATGTTCGAGCAGGGACGCCATGAGGAGGCCGTTCCCTTCCTCCAGGCGGTCGTCCGCACCGAGATTGCTGACGGTTCCGTCGATTCCGAGGTCAAACGCTCCGCGCATCTGCTTCGCCGCATTCGCGGCATCGAGCCTTGAGCCCGCTCAGCGACTCCGACGGCACGCCTCCTGGATGAGTTCCGCCTCGTTCTGGAAGCGGCGCTCCAGGTCCATCCGCGTGATGCGCGCATCCTCGAGCCGGCCCGCCTTCATCTGCATCGCGCACAGAGAGGCCAATGGCTGCGGATCCGACACGTTCAGCCGATCCGCCTCGCGCAGCTCTTCCTCGGCGGAATCCAGGTCTCCCAGTTGGAACTGCGCCATCCCCAGGTGGTAGTGCGCCACCGCTGACCGCGGGCCCTCTGCTACCGCCCTCGAGAAGAAACCTCGCGCCTCCTCGTTCCTGCCTTCCCGCTTGCGCAGCATCCCCAGCTCCAGGAACAGCTTCTCCCTCGGGAGCTTCGCCTCCAGCGCCCAAAGCGCTTGCTCCGCCTCGGCCGCCTTCCCCGAAGCGCTCAACAGCCTCGAGTACCGCAGCCGCAACGCCAGGTCCTCCGGCGCCTTCTTTGTCGCTCGGCCCACCGCCTCCGCCGCGTCCGCCAGCTCTCCGTCCTGCTCTCGCATGTCCGCCCAGAGCAGGTCCGGCCGGGTGTCTCCAGGCGCAAGCTTCGTGGCCTGCTCGAAGGATTCCCGCACGCAACGTTCCATCCGTTCCGCCCGGCAGATCCGCGCCCTCAAAAGCTGCGTCTCCACCGAGCCCGGCTCCCGCCGATCCGCTTCGTCGACCAGCTCTTGCGCGTCCCCCGGCGCCCCTTCTACCAGGAGCTCCGCTGCCTCCCTCAAATCCGCCGCCGTGGCTTTCGGGTTGTTCTTCAGCGGTTTCAGCACCGGCACCCGGAATCGCGCCTCCGGAGTCGCTCGCGCAATCGCCAACTCCTGCTCCGGCATGTTTCTCGGCAGGAAGAGCGGCACCAGATGCACCAGGAACGCCAACCCACACAGCGCCAGCACGCTCCGCATCGCTCGGCTCAGCCTCCGCCCTCCAGGCGTTGGCTCGGCTTCCGTCCTTGCCGTCTCCTCCAAGCGATCCTCCACTCCGCAGCCTCGATGTCGCCTCGTTCGCGTGCCGTGCTCGCGTCTCGCGCGCCCCTGATCCCTATCCGTCTCCTAGCTCGCTCGCCAGCTCTCCTGTCACGGTCTGGCGCTCCGCCGACACCGCCTACCTCTGGGCTGTTCGGCTCGCAGCCTCTGGGCTGCTCAGGATACGGCTCTCAGTCGAGGCCTCAACGTCGATGGCAAGTCCAGGCCGCAGCTCCAGCACAGCTCGAAGTTGCCCGGGTTCCCCTCGTGGCAACGCGGACAGCTGACCTCCTGCCCCGCAGCCTCTCGGTTCTCCTCCAGCTCCGAGACCAGCTCGCGCGCCGCCTCCGCGTCACCCGGCCACAACCACAGCTCGATCCATGTCTCCGTGCTCGGAATCTCCCCGCTCAGAGGCGCCAGCGACTCTCCGCGCACCTCCACCGAGAGCCCCGCTCCTTCCAGCACTCCCGCCAGCAGACGTGCCTCACCAACCGTTCGATAGACCGCGAACCGAACCCGCGTCATCTCTCCTCTCTGTCACGCCCCGGCTCGGCCAGCAACAGGCGTTGGCCACCTCCTGCCCTCCTCTGGCATCGAGGATTCCGCCCGGCCTATTCGTCCGCTCGTAACATGTGCGGCAACACCGCGTGTGCGTGCCTTGGCGCCCGGGCGTGAAGCTCCATGGTCAGCAGCGCGTCCAGCTCCTCCAGCAGTTCGTCGTAGGGTGAGCCGGCTCCCTTGGCTGGGAGTCTCCGAGCCTTCAGCCGCACCCGAGGCGCTTCCTCGTCCTCGAAAGCCAGGCTCACCGCCAGCCCGTTCGGTCCCCCCGCCGCTGGCGGCACGATGATCGGTGCCGGCTGCCGGGCCGCCGCTTCCATCAAGGGGGTCAGCAGGTCGATCTCCTCGCGAGTCAGCTCTCGCTCGCTCACCTCCTCGCCCTGCTCCAACACCCGGAGATGGCGCAGCCCTTCGACTCGTAACGCCTGCGCACCCGTGTTCGTCCGTCCGCTGCGCTCGTAGGTCACCGTTCGCACCCGCTCTACCTCCCTCCCTCTCAGCTATGCATTCGCGAGCAGGTTGGCACCGGGAGGAGCCCCAGCACCCCTCCCAGCAGTCAGGCAAGAACAGTTGGACCCGCGCGCGAGCCTAGAAGAAGAAACTGAGGCTCGCCTGAGCGTTCAGCGGCGCCCCCGGCGTGAAGTGCAGATCCTCACACCCCTCGAAGCTGTCGTCTCCCGCCGACCGTGTCCCCGCCGGACAGCTCTCCGGACCCGTCTCGGATGGCAATCTCGAAACATTCGCGAACTGCGCCTCGCGCCACTCCGTGTTCAGCACGTTCTGCAGCCCCAGCGTCGCCTCGAACCAGGTGGCCCGGTAGCCCACTGTCGCATCCACGCGCGTGAAGCCCTCCGCCGTCAGGAAGCGATCCTCCGTCGCCGGGCGGTCTCCCAGGTGGATGACTCCCACTCGTCCGTAGATGCCGCTCGGATGGCGGGCGGAGACTCCTCCTCCGATGATCAACGTTGGCGCCAGTGCCACCGCGTTCGCGTTCCCCGCGTTCTCCACGTACGTGGCTCGCGATACCGTGAGGTCCGCGTCCGCGAACAGCCACGGCAGGATGCGCCACCGCGCCTCCGCCTCGAGCCCCCGCCGGCGCGTCGGTCCTCTCGCCTCCGTCGTCCCCTCGTCGCCCACCCAGACCAGCTCGCTGTCCAGGTCCAACAGGAACACCGAGCCCGCCAGGTCCAATGCGTCGAACAGTCGCGTCCTCGCTCCCAGCTCGTAGCCCCGTGCCCGCGTCAGCGGCGTGACTCCGTCCGGCTCGCGCACCACGCCTCTCGCGTCGTTCGAGTGGAAGCCCCCTCCCGCGTTCAAGTACAGCTCTGTTGACGGGATGGCGCTGAAGACCAGGCTCGCCTTGGGCGACA
This sequence comes from Hyalangium versicolor, assembly GCF_020103695.1. Lineage (GTDB taxonomy): Bacteria > Myxococcota > Myxococcia > Myxococcales > Myxococcaceae > Hyalangium > Hyalangium versicolor. The sequence goes on along the minus strand of NZ_JAHXBF010000024.1, from coordinate 200,451 downwards.
CTCGCGAGGCCTGGCGGACTCCCGAGGTCTTCGTCTCCTGCGTGCTCAGGTCCTCCAAGTGGTCGTCCACGTCGAACCCGAAAAGGTCTCCTCGCACCCCCAGCACCGCCCGCAGCCACGGCGTGAAGGTGATGTCCTCCTGCGCGTAGAGCCCCAGGCTCCCCTCGCGCACGCTCGCGTCCACCACCGTCGACAGCCGCTCCCGCTCCCGATCGTAGAAGAGGCTGTTGTCGATGCTGTCCGTCCGCAGTTGCGTGCCCAGCGTCGTCTCGAAGCCCATCCCTCGCCACTGTCTTCGGAACCGGTAGCTGGCCTGCAGCCCCCCCAGCGTCCTCGCATCGTGCTGCTCGATCATGTCCCCGTTCTCCGGATCCCGACTGAAGAACGTGAAGTTCGAGAACAGGTTGAGCCGGTACTGCACCGCGTACGCCAGCACGCTCACCTCCCCATCGCCGTCGGTCCGCACCCGGAACGTTCCGTAGAGGCTGTGCCGCTGCGAGTTGCCTCCCTCCGTCGGATCAATCGTTCCGAAGCGGTCCAGGCGCCCCGCTTCCACCTCTCGCAGCGGAATCTGTCCGCTCGCGTTCCACCCGCTCCCGTATGACGTCAGCGTCACCGAGACCGTCGCCCGGTCGGACACGGCTCGAGTCACCTGGCTGAAGAGGCTGAAACGCTCGAGCCGCTCCGGGTTCTCGAACGGTCCGTTCGTGCCATACACCTGCCCCGCGATGATCGGCGACCAGCCCTCTACCTCCGGTGCCGCGATGAACAGCCCTCGCCACGTGTCGAACGAACCGCCTCCAAACGTCACCTGGCTCTTCTCGAAGTTCCGCCGCGTCACCAGGTTGATGGCTCCCGCCGTGGCGAAGTCTCCGAACTGCGCGAAGTAGGGCCCCTTCGCCACCTCCACCTTCTCGATGAGCTCCGGGATGATCCAGTTCAGATCCGCGTAGCCCTGCCCGTGCGCGTGGCTCACCATGTTCACCGGCACCCCGTCCACGAACAGCGCTACGTCCGTGCCGTGATCCGCGTCGAAGCCTCGCAGGAAGTACTGGTTCGCCTTGCCTCCTCCCGCGTGCTGGTTCGTGTACAGCCCCGGCACCACCTGAAGGATGTCCACCGGACGCGGGTGGGGACGCAGCAGGAAGTCCCGGTCCCGTACCGTGGACGAGGACGCCGCCGTGAAGGAGCGCCGAGCCGTTACGGTCGTCTCCAGCGCATTCGGTTTCAGCTCGGTGGGAGGCGCAACCTCGGGCGCTGCTGCCGGCTGCGGCGCTGGCGCAGAGACCGCTTCAGGTGGCTCCACCGGCGACGCATCTCCCGGTGTTTCTTCGGATGTTCTTGGAACTTCTTCCGGCTGTGACTGGGCAAAGGCAGGTGAGGCCGCACATACGAGTGCAGCGAGCACGGCCCTACGGGCCGCACGAAGGCGCGACATGAGAAACCTCAAGGAAAGGGAACAGAACGAGACAGACCGCTGCGTGACGCGGTCGTCCCCTATGGGCCTTGAGGCATCGCCGTTCGCCGCTGCGGCGCTACGGACACCCACTCCGGGCTCCGAGGCACCTCCACTCGCAGCGGTACCCACCACACCACCGGCGCCAACACCGCCGCCCGCGCCACCGCCACCGCCTGGAGGTGCTCGACTGATCCCCACAGGTGCTGGTGCGGACGCCCCTTGCCCGGTCCGTGCTTGTGCCCGTGCTCATGGCCGCGACCGGCTTCGTGCGAGTGCTCGTGCGAGTACTCGTGCGCAGGCTCCGCGTGCCTTTGGTGGTCCAACCACCCCCGCGCCGCCGCCGGAGCCTCCCAGCGTCCCTCGTGCCCCTCCACCGCGTGGAGCACCGGTGCCACCACGAGCCCGTACACCAGGACCGTCAGGCCCAGGCATGCCAGATCGCGGCGATCTTGGAAGTCCTTCAACGGTGCAGCTCCGCAGAGTCGGGGAGAGAGCGGCCCGCCTGCCTAGCCACCTTTCGCCAGCCGTGCAAGGCGTTCGTCCGGCCAGGTCCTCTTCCCTCGCTCCCCCTACGGGTGCCGACTGCTGGACGGATTTATTCGCCCCACGCCTCGGCGCGTCCCCTGTCTGACGCAGTGCGGTGCACATTCCCTGCCCTCACGCGGTTCCCGCCGTTACACTCGGTCCGTGCGTCAAGAATCCGCTGCCCTCATCCGCACTCCGCCCGCGCCGGAGACGCCTCCGCCGCCCCCCGCCCGCGCCGAGCGTCTTCGCGCTCTCGCCGCTGACCCCTTTGATCTCCTCATCATCGGTGGAGGTGTCACCGGCGCCGGTGCCGCTCGCGATGCCGCCCTCCGTGGCCTGCGCGTGGCCCTCGTCGAGCGCGAGGACTTCGCCAGCGGCACCTCCAGCCGCTCGTCCCGCCTCATTCACGGCGGCGTGCGCTACCTCGAGCACGGCCACCTCGGCCTCGTCTTCGAGTCCAGCATCGAGCGCGCCCGCCTGCTGCGTCTGGCCCCCCACCTCGTCCGGCCCCTCGCCTTCACCTGGCCCGTCTACCGTGGCGCCCGCATTCCCCGCTGGAAGCTCAACGCCGGTCTCATGCTCTATGACGTCCTGGCGCTCTTCCGGAACGTCAAGGCACACCGCGGCCTCAATGTCCGCAAGGTGCTCGCGGCCGAGCCCGGTCTCCTCTCCGAAGGACTCAAGGGTGGCGCCTGCTACTACGACGCCGCCACCGATGATGCGCGCCTCACCTTCGCCAACGCCCTCGGTGCCTCGGAGGCCGGCGCCATCGTCCTCAACCACGCCTCCGTGCGCAGTCTCCTCGTCGAGAACGGCAAGGCTCACGGCGCCATCGTCGAGGACCACCTCTCCGGCCAGGAGTTGACCGTCCGCGCTCGCGCGATCGTCAATGCCACCGGTCCGTGGAGCGATGAGATCCGCAAGCTCGATGCCACCGGCGAAGCCCCCGCCGTGCGCGGCAGCAAGGGCGTCCACATCGCCGTGCCTCGCGAGCGCCTGGGCAACCGCGACGCCCTCACGCTCCTGTCTCCCATCGACGGGCGCGTCATGTTCGTCCTCCCCGCGGACTCGCACGCCATCATCGGCACCACCGAGACCGCCACTCGCGCCCACCCCGCTGAAGTGCGCGCCAGCGAGAAGGACGTCGCGTACCTCCTGGCCTCCGCCAATGCCTTCTTCCCCCAGGCCAACCTCGTGCGCTCCGATGTCGTCAGCGCCTGGGCCGGCATCCGCCCGCTCGTAGCCCGGTACGGTGGAGGCGACGCCGGCAGCACCAGCCGCGAGCACGCCATCGACGTGAGCCCCACCGGCGTCATCGCCATCAGCGGCGGAAAGCTCACCACCTATCGCATCATGGCCCGCGACGTGGTCAACGCCGTCGAGCGCCAGCTCGGAGCCACCCACCGCAAGCCCGTCACCGACACCCTCCCCCTGCCCGGTGGAGACCTGGGCAGTGTGGACCTCGGGCTCAAGACCGTGGCCTCCGTGGTCGGTCGCGGAGACGTGGCGCTCCACCTGGTCCGCGCCTATGGCAGCCGATGGCACCAGGTGTGGGACCTCACTCGAGAGGATGCCTCGCTCGCCCGCCCGCTCGTCGAGGGCCTCCCCTACCTGCGTGCCGAGGCCGCACACGGCGTCACCCACGAGTTCGTCCACACCCTGGCTGATCTGCTCATCCGCCGCCTCAAGGTCGCCTTCGAGACTCGCGACCAGGGCGCCGAGGCCGCTCGCGCCGCCGCCGAAGTCATGGCTCCCCGCCTGGGCTGGGATGCCGCAGAGACCCAGCGCCAGCTCGACGCCTACTCCCAAGACACCGCCCGCATCTTCACCATCGACCCGGCCGATGGTTGACAGCTCACGCTCACACTTCGTTCGTCGGCGCACGCCTTCGTTGCCCAATGGTGTGCGCTCCTGTGCGTGACTGCCTCCCGCACGGGCGGCCGTCCGGGTCTCGTGATTAAGATCGCTCTCGGGAACGCGGTTGCCCGTCCGCCCGTTCAGTTCGGCTGGCACAGAGCCGGTGGTACCACCCCTCCGTGGGGCGAAAGAGAGCGAGTATGAAGCGTTGGGTCTGCCTGGGACTGGTCGGTTTTCTCGCAGCGTGCTCGAAGGATCCAGAACCTCCCGTCGAGGATCAGGACTGCACCTCCGGGGGTAGCAGCGGCTCCGCGCTGCCCGGAGTGGGGCTCTACTCGCAGATCCAGTCGCAGGCTTCGGACCCGACCGAGGCTTCGGACGGCCGTGAGGCGGTGCTCATCCGCTACCGCCGCACCGTATCCACCGCCTCGGCGGCCCAGTCCGCCGCGGATGCCGTGACGCGGGTGGGCGGCCTCGTGAAGGCGCGCTGGGCTCACCTGGGCTCCGTGGCCGCGCGCGTGACGCCCGAGCAGCGGGCTGAGCTGGCTCGGGACCCCGATGTGCTCCGGATCGAGAATGATCGGCCGGTGCATGCCTTCGACCGCCAGCCAGTGGTCACGGCCGGCACCGTGGGTGAGTACACCGATGGCCTCAAGCAGGTGCAGGCCCCCGCGGTGTGGGATGCCAACAACGATGGAGTCCTCGACACCGGCGCGCCCATTGGTACGGGCATCCGCGTGTGTGTCATCGACAGCGGCTGGGATGACCGCCAGCCGGAGCTGAAGGCGGCCTACGCGGGCGGCTACGACTTCGTCGAGGACGATGAGAATCCGTTGGACAAGAATGAGGCGACGGGCGAGTGGGGCGGCGGTCACGGCACCCACACGGCGGCCACCATCGTCGCGCAGCTGTCCTCGGCCGGCAGCGTGAACCCGGGGGACGAGCCCAACGGCGTGGTCGGCGTGGCGCCCGGCGTGGAGCTGCTCGTGGCCCGCGTGCTCAACACCAAGGGCAACGGCAACACCGCGGACATCATCTCCGCGCTCAAGTGGTGCCAGACGGAAAGGGCGAAGATCGTCTCGCTCTCGCTGGGCGCCGAGCAACCCAGTGAGGAAGAGGAGGCCGCCTTCCAGGTGGCCATCCAGGCGGGAATCCTCCCCATCGCCGCCAGCGGCAACAGCGCCACGGGAGACGCGGCGTCGGATGCGGCGCTCGGCATCGCGTACCCCGCGGGCTATGACGGGGTGCTCGCCGTGGGCGCGGTGAACTTCGAGGGCGTACATGCCAACTTCTCGCAGATCGGCCCGCAGCTGTCCCTGGTGGCCCCGGGCGTGGACGTGTTGTCCGCGATGATCGTCGGCGCCGAGTCCTACTCCCAGGTGAGCGTGGACGGCAGGTCCTTCGAGTCCCGCTCGCTCGCGTTCGCCCCGCTGGGCGAGTACTCCGGCACGCTGCTCTCCTGCGGCCTGGGAGACTCTCGCAGCGCGTGCGGCACGGAGGCCACCTGCAACGGCTTCGTCGCGTATGTGGACCGCGGCGGCATGGATGCCCAGGGCAACGGACTGACCTTCGCCAAGAAGGTGGATTTCATGCGCCGGGCGGGCGCTCGCGCCGTCATCATCGGCAACAACGATCCAGTGGATGGCATTGGCAACTTCACGCTGGGCAGCGCCGGCACGTGGGTGCCCACCGCCTCCGTGGCCAACTCGGACGTCGCCGCCGTCAAGGGCCTCAGGGGCAAGGAGGCCCGGTTGAAGCTCATTGGCGTGGACTACGCACGCCTGTCCGGTACCTCCATGGCCACGCCCCACGTGAGCGGCGTGGCCGCGGTCGTGTGGAGCGCGCGTCCCTCGCTCACCGCGAGTCAGGTGCGCATGCTGCTCGAGGACTCCGCCAAGGATCTGGGAACGCCAGGCCGGGACAGCAACTACGGCTACGGCCTGGTGCAGGCCCAGGACGCGCTGACGCTGCTCCGTTTGCGCTACCCCGGTCCCTGAGTCCGTGGCTCGGTGGGGTGAAGGGGTTGTCTCGCCCTCACCCCATCCTGTTCCCAGAGGGGGCCCTCAGCGCTTGAGCTCCGCGTCGATGGTCTCCTCGAAGACGCTCATCTGCCGCGCGCCGACGATGGCCTTGCCGTTGACGAAGAAGGTCGGCGTGCCGGCCAGCCGGCGCCGCTGGCCCTCCGCCACCTCCGTGTCCAGGTAGTTGCTCCAGGTGCTCGAGTCCAGCGCGCGCCGGAACCGCGCCACGTCCAGGTTCAGCTTGCCGGCCAGCGCCTCCAGCGAGGCCCGATCCAAGGCGTTCTGGTTGGCGAAGAGCGCGTCGTGGAACTCCCAGAACTTGCCCTGCTCATGCGCGGCCATGGCCGCGATGGCCGCCAGCCTCGCGTTCTTGTGCGCGGGCAGCGGGTTCTGCCGGAAGACGATGCGCACCTGATCCCCGTACTTCTCGCGCAGGGCCTTTACCGTCTCGGCCCCGCGAGCGCAGAAGGGGCACTCGAAGTCCGACCACACCTCCACCGTCACCTTCGCGTCCGCGCTCCCCAGCGAAGGAGCATCCGTACGCGGCGTGGCGGGGATGACCTGCTTCTCCATGGCCTCCGCGCGAGGACGATCATCGCAGTCATCGGGAGACTTCGAGGAGGACGGCGTACCGGCGACAGCGAGCGCAGACAGACCCAGGAACGCGGCGGCAGCCGCGCCCGCGGACAGGAACGACTTCATGGTGAACCTCTTGAGTGGGATGAGAGACGCCGCTCCAGGGACGGAGCCGGCGGCGCGACAAACTTTCGTTCTCGCCGCGCCCCCAGGAGTGTCACAAGGCGCGCGTGAGTTTCAGCGCGACTTTTTCCGTCAGTACGAGTCCACCGCGGGCGAGGCGATGAGGCACGCGCCGAAGCGATCCTCGAGCGCCGCCACGGCCTCGCCGCTCGGATCCACGCACGCCAGCAGCAGCCCCGAGGCGAGCACTTCCTGGTTCCACGGCTCCTCGAGCGAGCGCACGGGACGCACCTGCACCACACCGAAGAGCATGAAGGCCACGGACGCCACGGCGCCCATCGCCATCATCCCCCGGTGAGACCACTGGGCGCGGTGCTGCGTGGGACGCGCGGCACGGCGCGGCTCAGCCATGCGCGCCGCCATGGGGCGAACGGGCTCGGCCTCCGTGGCCAGCCGGGCCTCCAGCGCCTCGAAGCTCAGCGCCGGACGCGCGGGCATGCGCCGGGCGCGCTGGGCCATCCACCCGCGCTCCAGCTTCAGCCACGCCAGCGCATGGGCACACGCGGCACAGCTCTCGACGTGGGCGCGCACGCGCTCGGCGTCCGTGGGGGACAGCTCTTCGGCCAGCAGCATGTCCAACTCTTGCTCGCGGCAGGCCAGGCTCATGGGTGTCCTCCTCCGATGTGGGCGGCCAGCCGCTCGCGCAGTTGCAGGCGCGCGCGGTGGATCTCGTTCTTCACCTTGGGCAGGGACCAGCCCATCACCTGGGCGATCTCCTCGTAGGGCAGGCCGTGATCGATGCGCAGCAGCAGCGCCGAGCGCCGCTCCTCGCGCAGGTGCCCCAGCGCCGCCGCCAGCAACGCCTCCGTCTCGCGGTCCAGCAGCAGGTCCTCCGGCGTGGGCGTGGGCAGCACCGCCTCCACCAGGCCCTCGCTCTCGTCGCCATCCACGTCCACGTGGATGCCTCGCACGCGGCGCGACTCCAGGAACACCAGCCGGGCGATGCCCAACAGCCACGAGGCCAGCCGATCCTCGTCCCTCAGCGTCGCGAGCCGCCCGTGGGCGCGGACGAACGTCTCCTGCGTGGCCTCGTCCGCGGAGGCCTCGTCTCGGAAGGAGTCCTTCAGGAAGCGCCAGACGGCCGGAGAGTGCCGCTCGAAGAGGACGCGGAACGCACCCGGATCTCCGGTGCGGGCGCGGCGCAGCAGGGTGCGCTCCCCTTCTCGGGCCTCGGGGGCCTCGTCCTGGGCGGCGAACATTCGCAAGGCAAGCAAGGGAGCCACGGACCCTCTGTGACACGAGCCGGCCGGTGGTTTCACGGCTCCCTCCTTTTCCTTCCGTCCCACCCGGCTCCGCCAGCGTGCCCCAACTGTGCCGAGAGGCCAACCCACTTGCTCCTACCTTCGGAGGGCAAGGGAGCGGGGGAGGGGCCGGCACCGCGCCCGGGCGTGACGCACCGACCCGATCCCACCTTCCCGGTGGAGGGGGAGCGAGGAGCGACACATGCGAAGAGGAGTCTGGGTGGTGCTCGGCCTCATGGGGTTGGCTCCCGTTGGGGTGCTGGCCGAGGGGGCACAGAAGCAGTCCGCCGAGCAGACGCGGGAGGGCTCGCAGCAGCAAGCACAGGCGCAGGCGCAGGCGCAGGGGAGCTCACAGGCAGACCTGCAGCGGGAGATCGCCGCACTGCGGCAGGACGTCCAGAAGCTCCATCAGGACGTGGCCGCGCTGAGGGGTCAGTCCGGAGAGCCTCAGACAGGTGGCATCGCGGTCTACGGGCCAGTGGGGAGCGCCACGGGCGGCTCGGGGACGGCAACGACGGTGACGCAGGGCCAGGCCGGCATGGATGCGACGGATGACACCGATACCTCGGGGATCATCGTCGAGGTCCCCAAGGGCGGGGTGCGTTTCCCGGGCCTCGAGGGTGTCCGGAGCCTCGAAGGCAACCGAGAGGCAGCAGCGGGCACGGGCGGGAGTGGGAGGAACACGAGCGCTTCGCCTTGGAGCAACGTGCCCAACGAGGAGGTCTTCGTGGGGACGGTGCGGACCGTGACGAAGGATCGGCTGCTCATGGAGGGACCGAACCAGCGTGTCTACGAGTTCGGCCTGAGTGAGCGGACGCGAGTCCTGGGCCCCACGGGAGCGACCGTATCGCTCCAAGCTCTGCAGGAGGGCACTCCCGTGCGGACGGTGACGCGACCGGGCGCGATGGAGAATCAGGTGATCACCCTCCAGGCCTTGCAGGCTCCGGCGACAAAGCGCTGAGGGCCGGCAGATGGAAGGGGGGCGGGCAAGCGGTGGACGCGACCCGCGCCCCTTGCCGGGTGCCATTGCCCGGCAGCCTTCAACCGCCAACCTTGTGAGGGGACGGGAGGCGCGGCTCATGCGGAATGCGATGCTGACGGTAGTGGGGATCGTGGGGCTGGTGCTCCTGTGCGGATCCGCGGAGCTGCTGGCACAGAACACCCCGACCGGTAACACGAGTGGTGCTGGAACCTCGACCGGGACAGCAGGCGGCACGGGGACGGTCGCCACCGGTGCTGATCAGACGACCCGAGGGGCGGGCGGTGACCTGGTGGGGCTGCCGCAGTCCGTGATGGAGCTCCAGCAGCAGGTGGCCCAGGTGCGCCAGGACGTGGCGCAGCTCCGCTCGGAGGTGGAGCGCCTGAACGCGAACATGGCCGTGGGAGGCTCCGGGCAGGCCGGAGTCGATGCGAACAGCCCGCAGGGGAATCCTCTCCAGGACACCGAGGGATCCGCCACGGGCGGCTCGGGGACCCAGAGCACTGCGGGAGGGACACCGCCGGGCACACCGCTTCGTGCGGGCACCGCCGCGGAGACAGGAGCATCCAGTGCTCCCTCCTCGGGCGAGGCCGTGGTGACCGCCATCTACACGGGCACGGTCCGCTCGGTGTCGAGCGGGCGCCTCATCCTTCGAGACGAGGACGGCAAGGATTTCACCGTGCAACTGGGAGACAAGACGCGCGTGCTCCGCAACGGCCAGCGCATCTCCGCTCAGGAGCTCAAGCAGGGCACCCGCGTGCGCGCCACGGTGGACATGCTCTCCGGGCACAACCAGGCCACGGAGGTCCGGACCCTGCCGGTGCAGTGAAGCCTGGAGCCCAGCGCTCCGCGGCCAGACTCAGGCGTTGCCGCGAGTCAGGCCCCCGAAGGGCCGGGGGGGCACCGAGGTTTGATCGCGATCGAGCTTCTCCACGGCGTCTCCCAGGGTGAGCCACAGCGAGCGCAGCGCCTGCTCGTCCATGCGGACGCTCACGGGCCCGATGTGGATCGAAATGGATGCGCAGTGCGCGCAGCACTGCACGTGGGCGACATCTCCGCGAGAGAGGGTGTGCTGATGGCAGATGGGGTTCGTGCTCGACATGGTGGCCTCCATCTCCAAAGAATACTTGATAACGATTCTCATTTTCAATATCGGTGTTTGCAAGGACCGGCGCTGGGGGGGGCGCCGGTCCCGTGTTGGCTCCTCAGGCGAGGCTGGGAAGCGACGGCCTGCGCTCCGCTGCCTGGGCGCGGCCCTCGCGCCGGTACGCTCCTGGGGGAGTGCCCAGCGCCCGTTTGAAGGCGCGGTTGAAGGCGGCCTCGGAGTCGTAGCCCACGCGCTGGGCCACCTCGATGACGCTCAGGCTCGGCTCGCTGCGCAGCCAGGCCGCGGCCCGGTGCATGCGCCAGCGCGTGAGGTACGTCAGCGGCCCCTCGCCCACGAGCTGCACGAAGAGCTCGGAGAAGGCCGAGCGAGACATGCCCACCTGCCGCGCCAGTGACTCCACCGTCCAGTCCTTGCCCGGCTGCGAGTGCATCAGCGCCAGCGCCGAGGCAATCGCCGGCTCGCGGAGCCCCGCCAGCCAGCCCGGCGTCACCGGTGCGTTGCCGGACAGCCACACGCGGATCGCCTGAACGAACAGGATGTCGATCAGCCGGGTGATGACCGAGTAGGAGCCCGGCCGGGCCTCGCTCGTCTCGGAGGCGAGGAACTTGAGCGTGAGCTGAAGCCACTCGGCGGGGGCGTCTCCGTCTCCGCGCAGGTGCATCACTCGGGGCAGGTGGGCTCGCAGCGTCTGGAAGCCGTCCTCCTCCAGGTAGATCTCCCCGCACACCAGCCGCGTCTTCTCGCCGCCGCCACCCCAGCGCATCATCGGGCCGCACACGCCGGGATGGTCCTGGAAGTCCACCACGCGCGCCTTGCCTCGAGGCGTGTCCGAGACCGTGTGCTCATCTCCCTGGGGCAGCAGCACCAGGTCTCCGCCGCGCAGGGCGATGGGCTCGGGCTGACCGGCCACGCGCAGCCAGCAACTGCCGCGGTCCACCACATGGAAGGCGGCGCACTCGCGCGCCAGGAACGTGATGCCCCACGGCGCCGACAGCTCCGAGCTGCAGTAGAGGGCGCCGTGCAACCTCACCGTGGAGAGCACCTCCGTCAGGCTGTCCACGAGATGTGGACGGTCGAGCAAGTTTCTCGGTTTATCGGTCATTGAGCGTCCAGGATGAGAGGGCTAAGCATACGCCGCGAATCCACGAGGAGTCACGGCATGCACGAAGGCACGGCGGCACGGCAGGATCCCTCCCTCGCGCGCAACACGAGCATCGTGGTGCGGCAGCTTCGCGGCCCGCTCGAGGTGGCGCACGAGCCGCTGCCCGAACCGGGTCCGCGCCAGGTGCGCATCCGGGTGGAGGCGGCCGGAGTGAGCCAGGCGGACATCACCATCCGCAATGGCATGTACCCCACGAGCGCGCCGCTGCCCTTCACGCTGGGCTACGACGCTGTGGGCCGCATCGACAAGCTGGGCTCGGAGGTGAAGCACCTGCGCGAGGGCCAGCGCGTCGCCGCCATCGTCGTGCGCGGCGCGTACACGCAGTACCTCTGCTGGGACGCGGAGGACGTGACGCCCGTGCCCGAGGGCGTGGAGCCCAGCAAGGCCGTGTGCCTGCTGCTCAACTACCTGACGGCGTACCAGATGCTCCACCGCGTCGCGCAAGTGAAGGGCGGAGAGAAGGTGCTCGTCACCAGCGCCGCGGGAGGAGTGGGCACCGCGCTGCTCCAACTGGGGCGCCTCCAGGGATTGGAGATGTATGGCACCGCGTCCACCGGGAAGCTGGAGCTGGTGCGCAGCCTGGGCGCCACGCCCATCGACTACACCCGAGAGGACTTCGCCCGCCGGATGCGAGAGCTCGTCCCTGGAGGTGTGGACGTGGCGCTCGATGCCATTGGTGGGACCAACTTCAACCGCGCGTACTCGACGCTGAAGCGCGGGGGGCACTTCGTGGCCTACGGGTTCACCTCGGCGATGAACAGCCCCTTCTGGGGCCGCGTCGACACGTTCGCGCGCTACGGGTGGTTGATGATGAAGCCGGACGGGCGCAAGGCGACCTTCTACGGGATCATGTTCTGGAAGAGGGACCACCCAGACTGGTTCCGCGAGGACCTCACGGCGCTGCTGGAGTTGCACCGCCAGGGCAAGCTCGAGCCGGTGGTCGCTGGCACGCTCCCGCTCACCGAGGCCTCTCGTGCCCTGGAGATGCTGGACACCGGCAAGGTACAGGGAAAGCTCGTGCTGGACTGCACCCGGTAGTTCAGTTCCACGGGGCTCACGTCTGGACGCGGCGGGCCCGGAGCACGGCGCGCGAGTAGTCCACCACGGCGGCGGTACCGAGCACCGCCGCGATGGCCACCAGCGGCCGCACGAACATGGGCGCCAGCAGCGCCGCCAGCAGCGTCACCGTCTGCACCGCCGTGGTGGCCTTGCCAAGCATCCGCGCCTTGAACTCGACCAACTGGAACGTCGGCATGAGGCGCGAGACGAGGAAGCCCACCGCCGTGGTGACATCCCTCAGCATCAGCAGGCAGACCTGCACCGGCGTGAGCAGCCCGTCGAGCAGCAGCGCGAGGATGGCCGTCACGGCGAAGCCCCGGTCCGCCACGGGATCGATGAGCGCGCCCAAGCGCGTGGTGAGGTGCGCGTGGCGAGCGATCCAGCCATCGAGCACGTCCGTCAGCCCCGAGAGGGCGATCAGACCCGCGCGCAGTATCGGATCCGGCGTGAGCAGGAAGATCGCCGCCAGCACCAACCGCGACAGCGAGAGCGAGTGGAGGAGCACCAACTGGACCCGCCGCGACAGCCAGGGCGAGCGGATCCGCGACTCCGAGGGCTTGAGAGCGGGCCCTGGGGCCAGATCAGAGGGGCTGAGGAGGGGGGCTCGGCGCATGGTGGCTCTCGGGCTCTGCCTTCAAGATAAGGAGGAGATCCCTCCTGGCAGGGTGTGACCGGCCTCCTCTCTTGCAGGGCAGAGGAGGAGGCAGCAGCCCGGTGGCTCCGCCGAGCTCGCGCTCAGGGCGCGGGAGCCTGCGCCTGCTCGTAGTTCTCCAACGTCTGGCGCACCTTGGGGGCCAGTGGGTGGTCCGGAGCCAGGTTGAGGAAGGTGCGGTACTCCTTCGCGGCCTCTTCCCAGTCCGTCATGCCGGCCAGCGCGGCGCCTCGGAGCATGTGGCACTCCGCGAAGGAAGGATCTGCGTCGATGCAACGCTTGGTCAGCGCCTGGGCCTCGGGATACTGCTTGCCCTTGATCAGGGCCGCCGCGTCGTCGCGCAGGGTCAGGCTCTCCTTGGAGGACTTCTTCGGCGCCGAAGCCTTCTTCTTGGTGGTGGTGGGCTTCTTCTTCGGGGTTGCGGCGACGGAAGGCGTGCCGAGCAGGAGCAGCCCGGTCATGAGCGCGCCCAGCAGCGGCCGGCGACGGGAGGAGGAGCGAGAGGGTGGGGGGGCCATTTCTCCATCCTACCGTGCCTTGCTGGGAGGTGTTCGGCTCCCAGCGAGCGGAACACGCTAGTAGCGTGTGGGGGGCTTGGCGTCCGGACCGCTCGTGCGCGGCTGCTCCTCCTGCTCTTCGTCCACGCTCAGCGGATCCCAACCCGGGCCCGCGGCGCGGCGCTCCGCCAAGGGCGGCTCGTGGGGCAGCGGGACGTAGGGAGTTTCCATCTCCGACTCGCGTGGGCGCTTCCGCTCCGCGGATGACTCCATCTCGGTGGCGCGGGGGACCGAGTCGCCCGTGGGCCTCAGGTCATACCGCTCGTGGTCCTGGAACTTGGCGCTGTCCATGCGCGCCTGGGTGAGATCGCTGGGCCCCAGCCCCAGGCCCTGGGGAGTTGGCGCGGCGACACCGGCGATCCCCACCGTTCCATGAGCCGTGCCCTCACGCGGCTTCGAGTTGATCTGCCGCAACGTGGCGTGGCCCTTGCTGAGGACGATCTCATCGCCGCGAACCGAGTGGATGTCCTCGAGGGGGACGCTGAAGTCCCTCAGGAAGAGCTGGCCCTTCTCGATGATGATGGAGTCCGCCGTCACGTCGACGACGCGCCCCATCTGCACCCCGTCACTGCTCATGACGGCCATGCCTTTTCGGATGTTCGTGCGCTGGACCATGGCTCGCTCCTCCACTCGATCAAAGGCCAGGGACCGGGCAGGCCCTGGCACGTTTCACGCGAAAGATGGGGATGCGAATCGCCGGAGCAGAGGGGAGCCCCGTCCTGCGAGCGGCTCCATGGCCGCCTGCTCAGTGGCCCTGCAGGGCAGTCAGCCGCTGCCGAGCCCCCTGGTTCTGCGGCGAGAAGCGGACGGCGTCCTCCAGCCTGTCCTTCGCCTTGGCCACGTCGCCCTGGGAGACGTAGATGTCCGCCAGCATGACCAGCAGCTCCGAGTAGTAGGGCTGCACGTCCAGCGCCTGCTCGAACTGCCGGGTGGCCGTGGTCAGGTCCTTCCGGCGCAGGGCCAGGTGGCCGAGCATGGCGTGGGGCGCCATCAGCCCGGAGGTCTCCGGTTGCTGCGCCAGGATTTCGAGCGCGGTCGGGCCTCGCGGATCCCCGAGCTGCGTCAGGGTGACGGCGGCGCTCTGGCGCACCCAGATGGAGGGATCCTTCAACAGCGAGGCGACGTCCTCGGAGGCGTCGCGGGCCTTGGCCTGCGCGAGCGCGTCGATGATCTCCGCGCGCAGCAGCGGCTCCTGGGCGCTCCGGAGCGCGGCGCGCAGTGCGGGCGAGGCCTCGCGTGAGAAGCGGCGAGCCAGGAAGAGGGCGGCGGCGCCTCGGAGCTCGGCGGCTTCCTGCGTGTCCGCGAGCACTGCTTCCAGGAAGGGGCGGCTCTGCTGGGCCGTCTTTTCCGTGAAGGCGTCCGCCAGCCGCAGCCGGCGCTCCTGGTGCTTCTTCGCCTCGGGCCACCAGCGCTCGAGCGCTTGAGCCATCACCTCGGGCTTCTGCTTCTCGTGGGTGTGGCATGCGTTGCACGCGTTGGGGATGTCGTGCTTCACCGTGTTCTGGGGCACGGGGACGCCAATGGCGTGGTCCGCGAAGTGGTCCAGCACGCCGGAGACGACGGGCGGCATGTGGCAGGCGATGCAGTCCTGGGCGGCGGGCGAGGTGTGGTGGGAGTGCTGCTTGCCCTGGGCGAACACGTTGGCGTGGCAGCCCTGACAGGTCGCCATGTCCGCGGAGACTCGGGCTGGCGTGTCCTTGTGGAGTTGGATCTCGTTGGGGGCGTGCTTGTCGTGGGGCGCGCTGTGGCACGTGAGACAGGTGGCGCCGCCTTTCATGTAGCAGAGGGATTGGGTGAGGGCCTGGTTCTCGAAGCTGCTGGTGCTGGGGCGCCCGTCCGAGAAGTAGTCGCCGGAGAGGTCTCCGCCCACCAGCAGCACCATGGGCTGGTACGAGTCCTCATAGCGCTGGCCCGGGCGGTAGCGATGCGCCGCGTCCAGCATGGGGAAGAGCGTGCGGCGGGGGCCGTGGCACTGGGCGCAAACGGCCATGCCAAGTTCAGCCGAGAGGTGCTTGGGCTGGACGATGTCCTTGGGGTCCTGGGTCTCGGCGTGACGAGCGCCGGGGCCGTGGCAGCTCTCGCAGGCGACGCCGGCATCCGCGAACGTCGTCTTCCAGCGGTGGGCGGCTCGGTCGTAGCGCACGTCCAGGCCGGTGGTGTGGCAGTCGAGGCACGCGTGCTGGGCGCTGCGAGCGAAGTTGCTCCAGAAGAAGGGGTGATCCGGAGTCAGCTTGCCCTGGCGCTTCTCCGAGTAGTCCACCCAGGAACTCTTGCCGGTGACATGGAAGTAGATGGGGAGCACCTGCCAGCGACCGTCGTCCGTCACTGTCACCGGGTCCTGCATGCGCTTGCCGCCGACGACCCACTGGACGGGGTACTCGGAGACGTTTCCATCCGAGCCGAGGGTGCGCATGAAGAAATGATCATCGTGGCGGGACATCCAGGCCTCGCTGGAGTCGCCCTTGAAGTGGGAGTCCTTGAAGTTGCCCACGACGAACTTCTGGGAGGCCGTGGAGAGAGCGCGCGAGTGCCAGTCCTTGGACCAGGCGGCGTGTTCGTCCTCGTGGCACTCGCCGCACTTCTCCGAGCCGGCGAAGGCGGTGGGGGAGGGCAGGGCCGGGGTGCTGGCCGTGGCGGTCTGGGTGGGGGCGTCCGGTTTCGGGACCGAGGGGGGCTGAGACGCGGGCGCGGAGCCTTGCGTGGGAGTGTCCTGCTTCGCCGAGGGGGGGCTGGGAGCTGTGGGGCTCGGAGCCTTTGGGGGAGCCGACGGAGACTCTGACTGACGCGAGCAGGCGGTGCTCGAGGCCACCGCGAGCGCGAGGAGAGCTGTGAGGAAGAGGGGGAGGCGAAGTCGGAGCATGAGGCTGTGCCTGGATGCTCCCCCGGACGGGAGTCCGAGCACAAGCGGCGTCCGGGGCAGGAGGGCACCAGCCGTCAAGCCCTTTCAACCGTAGGAGTCAGGGACCGAGCGGCTCAGGAAGAGAACCGGAGGAGTGTGACGGCCAGTCGCTCAGCATGGGGCGAGGCGCGGCGGACCTTATTCGGGTCGATCCGAGCCAGGATCGCGAAGCTGTGCCCGCCCTTGGAGTATGCGCCCTTCGTCTTTGTCTGGCGTGTTGCCGCTTCCAACGCACGGAATACGGTCAGCTTGGCGATGTCCTCGATATTCGGGTTCCTGGGAAGCGCCGATGGCTGGAAGCCCTGGCCAAAATAGTCCGCGAGCGTCTCGGGGTCGGCCAGGAACCAACTCTCCATGCACTGGACCATCAGGTGGGCGTTGTCGTCTGTGGCTCCGGTCGGGGGCTCCCAACCATCTCGCTGCTTCAGGTGCTCCCAGACGGTCTGCCCAGGAGCCACCGGTGCTTCCGCGTCCACCAAGAGGACGATGTGCTCACCTGGGTGCTGGCGGAGAGCCGTGCGGAAGTCATCGAGCGCTTCGTCCCGGCTACCGCACGCGATGATGCGGGGCTGCTTCCCAGGTGGAATGAACTTCGCGAAGTACTGGGAGAAGCCTCGGCGGCACTCGGACTTCAGTGCGCTGGTGTTCCCGCCACCTTCGACATAGATCCGCACGCTCACCAGCGATTCCCCCCGATTTCGCCTCGCCGCCACAGTTGCCCGAGTGAGTACTTCTGGAGCCACTCGGCCAGGTCGCCCTTGTCGAGCCGGTGCATCTGGGTAGAGCCTTCGTGCTTCTCGCAGACGATGACCGACTCGGGTGTGTCCGAGAGTGCGTCAACCAGGACATCCGAGTGGGTGGTGACGATGAGCTGCATCCGTTCGGAAGCTTCCCGCAGAAGCTGGGCCAGCGGCGGGAGGAGGTCAGGATGGAGTCCCATCTCTGGCTCCTCGATGCAGACGAGGGAGGCCGCCTGGGGGTTCAGGAGGATCGCGAGCAGTGACAGCCAGCGCAGGGTGCCATCCGAGAGCCGGGTGGCGGGGATGATCCACTTGTGTTCGTGCAAGAAGACCTGGACCGTGCCGCCGACGACGCTGACATCGACATCGCGGATGCCTTCGTAGAGCACGCCCAGGTGCTTCAGGAGCGACGCCTTCGCTTCCGGATGCTTGCGGATCAGGTTCAGGATCAGGCCCAGGTTGCGCGCATCCGGCAGCAGACGGTCGTTGGGGAGGTCCGCAGGCTGGGGGAGTCGAGGAGGCGCGAATCGCCCGAAGAGCCAGTCCTGATAGATGGCAATCTCGCTGTAGAAACTCTCAACTACTGCCAGCTCTGGGTAGACAGCGGGATCCCGGCGCTGGGAAAGAACGGACTCGATCGTCTTGAACTCTTTCGAGTCGAGTGCCCGCATGCTGCCTTGCAGGCGGATGTGCGGGCGGCCACCGATATAAGCGAAAAAGGCTTCCTCTATACGCTGGAGGGGACGCTTGATGCTCTCATCGTAGACCTCGAGCCGTTGGCCGAGTTCACCTAGCTCCAAGGTGTGGGTCATCTCCGCATAGACGCCAGAATCGGCGGCGGAAGGCCCAATCGCTGCTTCAAGCTTGGCCGCCTGGGAGTCCTTGCTTCCCTTCCAGAGCCACTCCGCCACCCCGCCACCGTCCCGAATGGCATCGCTCAAGCTCCGAGGGGCAGCCTCGAGCAGACCGATCGCTTCGATGAGGTTGGACTTACCGGAACCGTTCGGGCCGATCAGGACATTGAGTGGGCCGAACGTGATGGGCTCCGCATCTGGGCCGAAGGACAGCAGGTTCTGGAGGCGAAGGCTCTTGAGGTACATGCGGCAGCCACTCCGAGGGCGTCACCTGCTCGTCCCGATAAGGTACGTGTCGGGGACCCTGTTCCAATCAGCTTGAGGCCCTGGTGTCGAGCCCTTCCTGTGCGTTTTTGTCAGGCGCCTTGCGAGAGGAATTTGAAGTGCTCGGGTTGGCGCTGGCAGCGGAACAGGTAGCCTCGGCCGTTGTCTCCGAAGTCCAGCCCGAACGGCATCGCCGACACCTGCGCCACGAAGCGCGCTGGCTCACCGCAGCACTGGAGCATCGCGTCACCGTTCAGCCACACCGGTACACCTCCCACCTTGCTCTCGGGTGCCTCCTCCTGTGCTCGATCCAGCGCCTGGAGCTGTTCGCTCGTGGCTTCGTTCACGTCCACCGAGAGCGCCGCTGTGTCCTCCTCGGTGGGTGCGAAGCCCAGGCTCCAGGCGTTGTAGGGAATGCACTTCGGCCGCTCGCCCTCTACCTTCGGCTCGCCCGGCGCTACCGGCATCGCCGCGTTTGCGCCCTCGTCCGGCATGGAGCGGTAGCAGACCGTGTCCGGGTTCTCGCATTGGAACACGTACACTGCCGCGTACGGCGACAGGTCCACCTTCTCCGGCACATGCGGGAGCTGGAAGAGGAAGCGCATCGGCGTGCCGCACATGCGACACATCGGCCAGCGCAAGGAGCCTGCGGGCTCGGGTTCGCCACCCACCTTCGCGAGTGGCACTCCCTTGCCTCCAGGCACCAGCGCCCAGAGCGGAGCGTAGGTAGCCATCCGCTCGCAGCCTAATCTTCTTCACGCTTCACGCGTGTCACGAACACCAGCGTGAGCTTGCCAGCAGGCTCCTCGACCTCGTGATGGCGGGCCTGCGGCCCTGACCTACTACATCCTCCCAGGACACCGACTTGCGCCGCCGTTCCCGCGCGGTAGGCTCAAGCCTGGGTCATGAGACGGGCCGGTAGAGCAGGAGGGTAACGGGTGTCCGCGCTCCGCGTCCTCATCGTGGAAGACTCGGTGATGGTCCGCCGGCGCTTGGCGGATGCCTTCGCCGAGGATCCCGCCTTCACCGTGGTCGGCGAGGCAGGCGATGGCGAGCGAGCCCTCGAGCTGTGTCAGCGCCTGCGTCCCGATGTGGTGACGATGGACCTGATGCTCCCGGGCATGAACGGCGTCGAGACGACCCGTCGCATCATGGCGAACTGTCCCACCCCCATCGTCGTCTTCTCCGGCATGGAGAACCGCACCATGGGCCTCTATCTGCTGGATGCCCTGACGGCCGGCGCGGTCGACGCGGTGGAGAAGCCCACGCGCTTCATCTCGTCCGAGTGGGCCGAGGAGTTGCTCACGCGGGTGAAGCAGGCTGCTCGCTCGCCCTCCGCGCAGGTACCCGAGCACCTCCGCCCCGAGCCCACCTGGCCCCGCTTCCCACCGCGCCTGGTGGTCATCGGCGCCTCCACGGGAGGCCCCGCGGCCATGCGCGGAATCGTCCAGCAGCTCCCGCCGGACTTCCCCCTGCCCATCCTCCTGGTGATGCACCTGTCGGAGAAGTTCGAGACGTCCATGGTGGACTGGCTGAGCAAGAGCGCCACCATCCCCGTGCGTCACGCGGTGGATGGCGAGCTGCTACCCCCCACGGGCCGCCCGGTGCTGATCATGGCCCGCGCCAACCGCCATCTCGCCATGCGAGACGGGCGCCTGTGGCTGACGAACGCGCCGGAGCGGCACTCCAGCCGTCCCTCGGTGGACGTGCTCTTCGAGTCCGTGGCGCGCGAGGTGGGTTCGCGGACCATCGGCTGTCTGCTCACGGGCATGGGCCGTGACGGCGCCGAGGGCATGATGGCGCTGCGCCGCGCGGGGGCGATGACCCTGGCGCAGGACGAGTCCAGCTGCGTGGTGTTCGGCATGCCCCTCGAGGCCATCCGGCTGGGCGCGGTCCGCCACGTGCTCCCGCTGAAGGACATCCCCTCGTGGATCGACGGCTTCGCACGCCGCCGTCCGGAGGCAGGGCAGGCCTGACGTGCTCCCTTGCTCGCCTCGGAGGCGGAGCAGGAGGCGGGCTCCCGCTCCCAGACTCGGGACCACTCACGCGTAGACGGAGTCCGACTCGACTGGGATGTCGAGGCGGCGGTTGAGCTGCTCCAACCGGTCGTAGCGCTCCTTGAGCATGTCCCGATAGGCGCGCTGATCCGCATGGGCGATCTCGTCCAGCAATTGGCGCAGGGCGGCCTCCAGGGCCTGCTTCAGATCACGGGCTTCGGGAGCGGACAGTTCCAAGAGCATGGTGCTCCTCCTCGGTCCAACGTTAGCCATCCCACGAGGCGGTCATGAGCGCCGCTCGTCCGGGACGCCGTGAAGCATCCGGCAAGGCCCTGGGAGCGCGGCCTGGAGCCCGAGCGCACGGGCAGGCGGTGCCTGTCCTCCCGTGGGTGTAATGCGGAGGTTCGAAGGGAACCGCGCCCGAGAGGAGGAGGCCGCGCATGGTACAGCCAGCAGAGGTTCGTGAGGGAATGACGGTGCGAACGGCGGACGGCCGGACCGTGGGCCGGGTGGCCGCTGTGGGAGACGTGCACTTCGAGCTCGAGCCCGGGCTCGTGCCGATTCCGCGGCGCGATTTCCTGGTCGACTACAGCGATGTGGCCGACGTGCGCGACGACGCCGTGTATCTCATGGGCGAGGCCCGGCTGGAGCTGGAGGAGGACGATGACGGCGGCGCGCTGCCTCCCCGGTCCCACGCGGGCGTGGATCGCGAGCCCGTGAACGCCGACGAGCACCTCCCCGGCGTCTGATCAGGCGAAGAGGCGCTGAACGAAGCTGCGCAGGCGCTCCGGCTCGAAGGGCTTCTCGAGGAACTCGCCCGAGTACGAGCCCAGCAGCTCGCGGGGCGGGATGGCGAACGCCCCGCTGGACATGAAGCCCGTGCGCCGTGCGAGCCCGGGCTCGCGCTGCTCGAGCTCGCGCAGCAGATCCACCCCGCTCATGCGCGGCAGCACCACATCGCAGAGGATGGCGTCATAGCGCTCGCCACGGGAGAGCAGGTGCAGGGCCATGCCCACGTCCTGCACCGAGTGCACCTCGTGCGCCTCCTGAAGCAATCGGCGGACCGAAGTGCCCACCGCGGGCTCGGCGTCGATGAGCAGCAGCCGCCGGCGAGGCCCCTTGTTCTCCAGGGGTGCCTCCTGGGGGCGGGGCGCGGCGCTCTTCTCCTTCACCTGGGCCGCCGGGAGCAGCAGCCGGAACACGCTGCCGCGGCCCTGCTCGCTGTCCACTTCGATGGTGCCGCCCATGGACTGGATGATGGACTGGCAGATGGACAGCCCCAGGCCGGAGCCCTCTCCCACGGGCTTGGTGGTGAAGAACGGATCGAAGAGGTGCTGCCGCACCTCCGGCGTCATCCCCGGCCCGTTGTCCTCCACCTCGATGACCACATTGCCCGTTCCATCCACGCGCGTGGCGATCCGGACACGGTTGCGCGAAGGATCATTCTGCGGAAAGGCCTGCAGCGCGTTGACGAGCAGGTTCACCACCACCTGTCCCAGCCGTCCCTCGTTGCCGAGGATGGCGGGTACCGACTCCAGCTCGCGATCCAGCTGGGCGCGGTACTGCAGCTCCTTGCGCACCAGCCGGAGCGCCCCCTCGATGGCACGCTGCACATCCACCGGGCCGGTGTGCTTCTCGTCCGCGCGCGCGAAGCTCTTCACCCCCTGGGCGATGCTCCGCACGCGCTGGATGCCCTCCTGCGTCTCGGCCAGCACCTCGCGCAGCTCGGGCAGCGCGTCCGCGGGGATCTCCGGCTGCGCCAGCGACTTCTCCAGGAAGGAGAGGTTGGAGCACACATAGGCCAGTGGGTTGTTGATCTCATGGACCACGCCCGCCGCCAGCGTGCCGATGGAGGACAGCCGGTCGGCCAGCTGCAACTGCGTCTCCAGGCGCTTGCGGTCGGTGATGTCGCGGAAGACGGCGATGAGGAAGGCTCCGCCCCCGGGCTCGTGGAAGACCGCCTTCTTGATGATGATCGTCCGGGACTGGCTGTCCTTCGGTGTCTCCACCACCCGCTGGACTTCCTCGGCCTCGCCGGTGGTGAAGATGCGTTCGTCCTGCTCCCAGAAGATCTCCGCCTCGCGCGCGGGGAGCACCTCCCGGCCCGAGCTGCCCAGCAGCTCCTGCTCGCTGCGCCCCAGGAAGTCGCAGTAGGCGCGGTTGACCATCACCCAGCGGTGCGCCCGGTCCATCACGAAGAGCGGATCCGGCACCGCGTTGAGCGTGTTGCGCAGGAAGTCCCGCGTGCGCTCCAGCTCCTCCTGCGCGCGGATGCGCTCCAGCTCCGCGCCCGCGCGCGCCGCGAAGGACGCCATCAGCGCGTGCTCCAGCGGGCCTGCCTCCAGCGGTTGGTGGTGCAGGATGGCCAGCACGCCAATCGCGTTGCCGCTGCCATCCCTCAGCGCCGCGCCCAGGTACCCACGCATGCTCAGCATCGTGAGCATCTCGTCCTCGGGGTAGCGCTCGGCCACGCCGTCCGGGATGTGGCACACGGACTTGCGGATGGCCTCGTCACACGGCGTGCCGCGCAGCGAATAGACGACGCCCCGCTGCAGGCTCCCGTTGAGCCAGAAGGCCAGCGTGCGAATCGAGTCCCGCTCCGGCAGCAGCTCGCCCACCAGCACGCACGAGGCGCCGTAAACCGAGGACAGGTGCTCCACCAGCTTGCTGAAGAACAGGTAGCCCAGGTCCGCGCTCGTGCTGTCCAGCAAGGCCTGCAGCGCGGCCCGCAGCGAGAGCCGCTCGGTGGAGGGCTCTTCGGGCGGCAGCGGCGGCACCGCATGCCCCAGCGCGACCAGGCGCCGCGACACCGTCGTCATCCGCGCCAGCCAGTCTCCTCCCGGTGGCGCTACGCACTCGTCGGCCCCGGCCTGGATCAGCCCCCGCTGCTCGGAGACGGGCCGCTCGGTCATCACCACCAGGTGCGTGCGCAGCAGGTTCCTGCGCGCGTGCAGATCGCGGCACAGTTGCTCCACCTCGCTCACCGTGCGCCCGGGATCGCCCAGCACCACGAGCCCCTCGGGCAGTTGCCGGGGCAGCTCCTCGAGGTTGCGCGCGTACAGCCGTTCACACCCGTCGAGCAGACCCTGGGACTCGAGCCCGCGCTCGAGCTGGTCCCTGACACTCGGGGGGATGCCCAACAGGGTGATGTGCATGCAATGCCTCACTGATGCGGGAGCGGCAGTCTACCGGACGCGGGGGGATGGAGAACCGGAGTGCGCCGGGACTCACCGACACTCGCTGATCTCCCCCGGCTTGTCGATTGTTGCCCCCACAACACACGGGCGGAGTCCGCCTGTGGATGCCGCGAACGGTGTGAAGCAGCCGACGCTGCGATCAGGCGAGGGTGTCGCCCACTTTGCGCAGCTGGTCGGCGTTCTCCTTCATGCTCACCGCCACCTGGGCGATGATCGTGAAGAAGCGGCCGCTGCGCTCGACGATGTCGTTCGCCTGCTCATTGCGCTCCTTGAGCGCGGCGGCGCCGTCGAAGAGCGTCTCGAGCATCACCTTGAGGATGGAGACGAAGTCGAAGCTGCGCAGCACCTCGGAGGGCGTCACCTCGCGAGCGCCCACCAGGGTATCGCCGCTCACGCGCAGCGAGTCCTTGAGGAACCAGGTGGCCACCGTCTCCACGGTGACGAGCCTTCCATCGGTGAGCACGAAGAGTTCGCGGCGCAGCTCACCGCCACTCTCGGCGGGAGAGCTGCCGCGCGGCTCGAGCCTGCGGGAGTTGCCGGCCAGGCGCACGGCGGGCTCATGGAGCCACGTGGCGGCGCGCTCGCGCACGGTGACGCCGAACTGCTGCTCGAGCGCCTCGGGAGGCTTGGCGTCCCCGGTAGTCCGCGAGCGGATGGGCTGGGCAATGGCCTTGGCCTCGGGCAGCAGCAGATCCACCAGCTCCTGGATGATGCCGGCCTTGGCCTCGTGCTCCTCCTGGCCGTAGTCGAGCACGGACAGGAAGAAGTCCCGGGCCAGCTCCGGAGTGAACTGCTCGAACTCGTCGGGCGACGGCATGCCGGGGATGGAGGTGGCAGTCCTCTCCTGGGGCGGAGCGGTCTCCTCGGAAGGCTTCGATTCTTCGCTCATGGGCGGCACGTTACCAGCGTTGGGGCTCCTGTCAGGGAGGGTAGGGGGCCCGCCCATTCCCGAAAGGGGCCCCCGGTTTTTCTTCCGCAACTCGATCAGGGGTTCATACGACAATGTAGGCATCTAACCGACTTCAACCCCAAGGTGGTCCTTCATGGCGCGCGTGACTTCGCAACCCAACACGTCCTCTTCCACGGCCCGTACGGGTAAGGCGGACGCGGTGAGCGTGTCGAAGGACTCGCGGTTCTCGAACGACTTCCAGAAGTGGCTGAACACGCACGGCTACGGGCAGTACGCGTTCGCCAAGGGGAACGTGCCGGCGTTCGGGGGCAAGAGCGCGGCGGGGGAGAAGGTGACGCAGGAGCCGGTCATCTTCATCCACGGCAACTCGGACAGCGCGGCGGGGTGGAAGGGTTCGATCGAGACGTTCTCGAAGAATGGGTACAAGCCCTCGGAGATGTACGCGATGACGTGGGGGCCGCAGGACCCGTTGCAGTCGGGTCAGCAGTACCACTCGGAGAAGTACCTGGAGGAGGTGCGGGCGTTCATCCAGGCGGTGAAGGAGTACACGGGCGCGGAGAAGGTGGACGTGGTGGGTCACTCGATGGGGGTGACGCTGGCGCGCAAGGCCATCCAGGGTGGGGACGGGTTCGACTCGCAGACGCGGCAGAAGTTCGATCTGGGCAAGCCGCTGACGGACAGCGTGGACACGTTCGTGGGGATTGCTGGTGCGAACAACGGGTTGGCGTCGGCGCTGTTCACGGGGGACTTGGTGCCCACGACGAACACGCAGGACGGGCTGCACCCGGGCTCGAAGTTCCTGGCGGACGTGAACGCGACGAAGCACGACGAGGGCGCGCACGTCTACAGCATGTGGTCCAACGTGGATGAGTTGGTGGGTGTGGGGCTGGCGGGCTTCACCTCGCCGATTCCCGGGCAGGACGGGCAGAAGGTGTTCAGCACCTTCCCGTACGGGCACATGGGATTGAAGAACCTCACGGGCGAGGAGCAACTGGCGATGGTGCGCGACCACGTGGTGCGCTGAGCGTCACTGCTTCCAGAACTGCCACCACTTCTTCGGGGGCGCGGGCGGCGGCTGCTTCGCATCGCACGTTCTGCACAGCCAGCTCATCTGACCTCCGATGTTGCGGCCCGTGCCACCGGTCTCGGCAATGGAAACCCCGCAGGCATTGCACTGCTTGGGACCCGAGAGCTTCGCCTGCACGGTCTCGGTCGGGGCCTGCGAGCCGCCCGCACGCAGGTGCTCGATGTAGTCGAGCTCATTGAGCGCGATGGGGTTCTCCGGGTCGAGCTCCAGCGACTCTCGGAAGGCCTGCTCCGCCGGATTGAGGCGGCCCAGTTCGATGAGCTGGAAGCCCTTGCCTCGCAGGGCAGCGGCTCGGATGCGGACGCGCAGCTCGGGTCCCTTCTGCGCCACTTGCTCATATAAGGCCAGCGCCAGCTCGTGCTGCCGCATCCCCGAGAGCGCCTTGGCCTTCTCCAACTGGAACAGCGGCTGATCAGGCTCGAGCGCCATGCCCGCATCCAGCCAGCGGATGGCGTCCGCGTTGTTCCCCAGTTTCACCTGGATGAAGCCCAGGTAGTAGTACGCTCGCGGGTAGGCGCTCTTCAGCCAGACGATCTGCGTCGGATGACCTGTCTGGGTGGAGAAGAGGGTGAACTCCTCCTCGTCCCAGAACTTGATGTGCAGCGTGCCGTCTCGCTCGAAGCGGTAGACATAGGGGGTGGGAGTTCGCGACACCACGTCCAGCAACTGCCGCGCTGCTCCCTGCACATCCCCTTCGAGCAGCCGCCGGATGGCTTGATCCACGAGCTCGGCGTCCGCGCTCTCTATGTCCGCCGCACCGCGTGTCGCGTCACCTTCACTCATGGCATCCCCCCTGGAGCGACGGCCAACACGTGGCCGCGAGACGGGCGCAGCATAGTGCGCCACATCCGGAACGCACGTCCCATCCTCGGAGGGAGCCACCTCAGACCGAGATGACCACCTTGCCGAAGTGCGCGCCCTCCTGCATGTAGCGCAGGGCCTCTCGTGCCTGATCGAAGGGGAAGACCCGATCGATGACCGGCTTCAGCCGGTGAGGAGTCATGGCCCGGTTCATGTCCTCGAACATGACGCGGCTGCCTACGTAGACGGGGTGGAGTTGCACCTGTTTGGAGTCGCCCTGGGCCGCGTCCGGCTTGCCAGGAGCACCGCTCAGCAGGCCGATGAGGTGGATGTGCCCGCCGGGCCGCGCCGCGCGGAGGGACTTCGGGAGCGTCTGCTCGCCGCCCACCTCGATGATGTGATCCACGCCCTGTCCACCCGTCAGCTCCAGGACCTTCTGCTCCCAGTCGGGGTGCTTCTTGTAGTTGAGCGTCTCGTTCGCGCCGAGCTGCCGTGCACGCTCCAGCTTCTCGTCATGGCTGGAGGTGATGATGATGCGCGCTCCCAGCATCCGCGCAAACTGCAGCGCGAAGATGGAGACACCCCCCGTGCCCTGCGCCAGCACCGTCTGTCCCGCCTGGAGCTTGCCCTCGAGAACCAGCGTGTTCCACACGGTGACGGCCGCGCACGGCAGCGTCGAGCCCTCCTCGAAGGAGAGGTAGTCCGGCAGGTGCACCAGCCCCTCCGCATCCAGCACCACGTGCTGCGCCAGCACGCCGTCGATGTTCCCGCCGAGTGCTCGGGCCGTGCGCTCCGGCGTCTGTGGGCCGTCCGTCCATGTCTGGAAGAAGGTGGGCGCCACGCGATCCCCCGGCTTCACCCGAGTCACGCCTTCACCCACGGCGACCACCTCGCCAGCGCCGTCCGATACGGGGATCAGGGGAAGGTCGGGCAGGCCTCGGCGGTAGCTCCCCCGAGCGATGACCCAGTCGCGATAGTTCAGCGAGACGGCTCGGATCCGGACCAGGGCCTGTCCGGGGCCCGGCTTCGGGTCCGGCCTGTCCACCTGTACCCAGCCCTCGATGCTGCCCGTCTTCTGGAGTTCGTACGCTTTCATGACGCGGATGACTAGCCAATGCGCATGGGCTCCGCCATGTTGATTTCGACGGGGAGAACGGCACTGGACGCTCTCGCATGGCGCGGAGGTTCGGGTGTCGTCTCGCCTGTCGAGGGAGTGTTGGCTGCAGTGAAGGAGCATCGACATGGATCGTGAGGACACGATCGCAGGGCTCATGGAGCAGGGCGCCGAGGACGATGTCGCCATCGGAGCCCCAGGCCGCGTGGAACTCAGCCATGGAGGCCTGAGACGCCTGGCCCGGAGCACGGTGGCGGCCCTGAACGGCATGGGCATCGGCCGAGGGGACCGTGTGGCCCTGGTGCTGCCGAACGGGCCGGAGATGGCCACGGCCTTCCTCTGTATCGCCTGTGGCGCCACTACGGCGCCGCTCAATCCCGCCTATCAGGCGCAGGAGTTCGAGTTCTATCTCACGGACCTGAACGCACGGGTGCTCGTCGTCCAGGAGGGAATGGAGAGCCCCGCCCGAGCCGTTGCCGCGGCCCGAGGCATCCCGGTCGTCGAGCTGGTTCCCGAGTCCCAGGGCCCCTCCGGCAGCTTCACGCTCCGGCCCGAGCGTCCTCTCTCTGGAACACCGGCGCGAGCGGGCCTCGCCGCACCCGAGGATGTGGCCCTCGTGCTCCACACCTCGGGAACGACATCGAGGCCCAAGCTGGTGCCGCTGAGTCACCTCAACCTCACGGCCTCCGCGGGCCACATCGGCCGCACGCTTCAACTGGGGCGCGGGGATGTCTGCCTCAACATCATGCCGCTCTTCCATATCCACGGACTCATCGCGGCGGTGCTGGCAAGCATCGCGGCGGGTGGCTCCGTGGTGTGCACCCCGGGCTTCAACGCCCTGAAGTTCTTCTCCTGGTTCGAAGAGATCCGTCCGACCTGGTACACGGCCGTGCCCACCATGCACCAGGCAATCCTCGGGCGCGCGGGCCGCAACGCCGACAGCCTCCGGGGCGGGAGGCTTCGCTTCATCCGTTCCTCCTCCGCGTCGCTCCCGCCGCAGGTCATGGAGGCACTCGAACAGACGTTCGGTGTGCCCGTCATCGAGAGCTACGGGATGACCGAGGCCTCGCATCAGATGGCCTCGAACCCGCTGCCACCCCGGCCGCGTTACGCGGGCTCGGTGGGCATTGCCGCCGGACCAGAGGTTGGCATCATGGACGAGCAGGGACACCTGCTGCCTCCCGGCGCAGTGGGTGAGGTCGTCATCCGCGGCCGCAACGTCACCGTCGGCTACGAGAACAACCCGGAGGCCAACGCCAAGGCCTTCACACACGGCTGGTTCCACACGGGAGATCAGGGGACGCTCGATGAGGCGGGGTTCCTGCGGCTCACAGGCCGGCTCAAGGAGATCATCAACCGGGGTGGCGAGAAGATCAGCCCGCTCGAGGTCGACACGGTGCTGAT
Organism: Hyalangium versicolor; assembly: GCF_020103695.1. Classification (GTDB taxonomy): domain Bacteria; phylum Myxococcota; class Myxococcia; order Myxococcales; family Myxococcaceae; genus Hyalangium; species Hyalangium versicolor. The sequence continues at coordinate 171,805 of NZ_JAHXBF010000024.1, read as the reverse complement.
GGATCACCCCGCCGTGCAGCAGGTGGTTACCTTCGCCATGCCGCATTCCAAGCTGGGTGAGGATGTGGCCGCTGCCGTGGTGCTCCGGGAGGGCATGACGATAGGAGAGCGGGAACTCCGCGAGTTCGCCGCTACCCGGCTGGCGGACTTCAAGGTGCCCCGGCAGATCGTCTTCCTCACGGAGATCCCCAAGGGGCCCACGGGCAAACTGCAACGCATTGGCCTGGCCGAGCGCCTGGGACTCAAGGCATGAGGATCGCCATCTTCGGAGCCGGAGCCATCGGCGGCTTTCTTGGCGTGAAGCTGCTCCAGGCCGGGGCAGACGTCACCTTCATCGCGCGCGGAGCGCACCTGGAGGCCATGCGCACCCGAGGCGTCACGCTGAAGAGCGATGGCGAGACGCTCACCCTGCGGCCCCGCTGCACGAGCGAGCCCTCGGAGGCCGGCCCCCAGGACTACGTCGTCGTCACCCTGAAGGCACACTCGCTGCCAGCTGCGGCGCCCCAGATCGCCCAGCTGCTGGGGCCTGAGACCGCGCTCGTTACCGGTATCAACGGCATTCCCTACTGGTACTTCTACGGGCTCGATGGCCCGTATCGCGATCGCAGGGTGGAGAGCGTCGATCCCGGCGGCAGGCTCTGGGAGGTGCTCCCCCCATCCCGTGTCATTGGCGCGGTGGTGTACCCCTCGGCGGAGGTCGTCGAGCCGGGTGTCATCCTCCATGTCGAGGGAGATCGCTTCACCCTCGGAGAGCCCGATGGCAGCAAGAGCCCTCGAGTGCAGGCTCTGTCCCGCTTGATGATCCAGGCCGGACTGAAAGCTCCGGTGCGTCCTCGCATCCGCGATGAACTCTGGGTCAAGCTCTGGGGGAACCTCGCGTTCAACCCGCTGTCGGCGCTGACAGGAGCGCCGCTCGACCGGCTGGCGACCCAGGGTGATCTACGGACGGTGGCGCGCACCATGATGGCCGAGGCCCAGGCCGTGGCCGAGGCCGTGGGCGCCCGCCTCCTCATCGACATCGATCAGCGCATCTCGGGAGCGGCGGCGGTCGGCGCCCACAAGACATCCATGCTCCAGGACCTGGAGCGCGGCCGGCCGATGGAGATCGACGCGCTCCTCGGAGCCGTGGTCGAGCTGGGACAACTCGTGGGCCGGCCCATGCCCACCTGTGAACTCGTTCTCACGCTGGTGCGCGAGCGTGCGCGGCAGGCGGGCTGCTACCCGAGTTCCTGAGTCCCTTCAGGTCAGCCCCTGCAGGACGGGGCGCCAACCCAGGATGCCCCCTTCCGGGCGCGGTTCGAGCCAACTGGTATGCCTGTCATACCAGTTGGCTCCAGGCCGCCGCCCGAGGCGTTACTGGCAGAAGCCCTGATCCGGCAGCGGGTTGATGTGGCCCTCGGCGCTGCCCGTCATCGACACCGCGTAGATGCCGCCGTCCCAGCTCCCGTTGTTGAAGGTGAGGCGGGCGTAGGGCGCGAGCACCGTGCCCCGGAACCCGATGCCCTGCGCGTTGATCGTCGTGGCCTCGGGGAAGTTGTAGAGCACGGTGCTCTGATCGAGCCCGCCGTTGAGCGTGATGCTGAAGCTGCTCAGCGAGGCCGAGGTGCCTCGGATGTTCACCACCGCCAGCGAGTTGGCCGGCGCCGTGATGGACAGGTTGGTGGCGCCCGAGAAGGCAGTGGCGTTCACCTCGAAGACGTTCACCGTGGGGCTGGTGCCCTTCAAGACGACTCCGCCCCAGGACTCCTTGGTCGTGGTGCCGTTGATGACCATGTTCGCCAACTGCGACGTCAACGTCCTCAGCTCTGAGAAGCGGGTGGCGAAGTTGATGGGGGTGCCCTTGGCCAGCGTGCCTCGGTGGATGACCACGTCCGAGTCCGGGGTGTAGGTGCCTCCGTACCAGGTGTCGCCCCAGACGCCGCCGTGGGAGAGCGTCAGGTTGCCGCCCGCCACCAGGGTGTTCGCGATGTCGCTCGCCGGCTGCCCCGCGCCCACGGTGAAGTTCGTCATGGAGAGGTTGCCGCCCACGGCGATCTTCCCCTGCACGTCGTGGCCGCCGCTGTAGTCCTCGAGCAGGAAGAGGTTGAAGTCGTTGAGGTGGATCGCCGCGCCCTGCACCGTGATGGGCCGCGTCGCCGTGGCCGTGTGGCCCGTGTTGTCCGACACGCTGTAGGTGATGGCGTACTGGCCCGCCCGCGTCTGATCCAGGTTGCTGCTGGTGACGATGCGCGAGGTGAGGTTGCCCGCGCAGAGATCCGTGGCCGTGGCGCCCGGATCCACATAGGGCGCGCCATTGCAGGGCAGGACGGAGGGCCCCGGGTTGAGCTGGATCTGCGGAGGCAGCGTGTCCCGGACGGCCACGGCCCGGCCGCCACTCACCCGGTGGCCCGTGGGATCGGCCGCCGAGTAGGCCAGCGAGTAGTTCCCGATGACGGCGGAGTTCACCGAACCCGTGGTGGTGATGGGCAGGGTACCGGCGCACAGGTCGGTGGCCGTGGCGCCCGCATCGGTGTACGGCGTGCCGCACTCATGCTGCAGGTTGGCCGAGCCGAGCACCGTGAGGGTGGGCGGCAGCGTGTCCGACACGTTCACCGTGCGCGCGAGCGGAGGAGAGCTGCGGCCCGAGGGATCCGAGACGGTGTAGACGAGGTTGTAGCTGCCCGGGCTGCCGGGGTTCACGGAGCCCGTGCGGGCGATGCGGTTGGTGATGTCTCCGTAGCAGGCGTCGTTGGCCTTAGCGCCAGGGTCGTTGTAGGGCGTGCCGCACTCCAGCGCCTGGCTGGCCGAGCCGAGCAGCGTCAGCGTCGGAGGCAGCGTGTCGTTCACCGTGACGGTGCGAGCGCCGTACAGGGTGACCTTGTTGCCCGACGGATCCGTGGCCGTGTAGGTGATGAGGTAGCTGCCCGGCGCGTTCGGGTTGGCCGAGGTGCTGAGCACCACCGTCACGGGACCGGCGCACGCGTCCGCCGCCGTGGCGCCCGGATCCGTGTACGTGCTGCCGCACTCCAGCGTCTGGGTGGGCGGGCCGTTCATGGTGATGACCGGCGGGAGCGTGTCACGCACCGTGACGGTGCGAGTCACCTCGGGGGCGGCCAGGTTGTTGGGGTCCTTCACGTTGTAGCGAACCGTGTAGGAGCCCAGCGTCGCGGTGTTCACCGTGCCCGTCTTGACGATCTGGCTCGTGAGGTTGCCGTAGCACTGGTCGATGGCCGTGGCGCCCGGATCGTTGAACGCGGCGGCGCACTCCTGGGCCAGGGTGGCCTGGCCGTTGAGGGTCAGCGTCGGCGCGAGCGTGTCGCTCACGGTCACGGCGCGGTTGGAGGAGTAGCCCGTGTTGCCGGAGGGATCGGTGGCCTTGTAGTTGATGTTGTAGCTGCCCGGCGTGCCCATGCTGATGCTGCTGGCGTTGACCACCGCGGTCAGCGGGCCGGCGCAGGTGTCGGTGGCCGTGGCACCCGGATCCGCGTAGGTGCCGCCGCACTCGGCCGTCTGGGGAGAAGGAGTATTGAGGGTGACGGTAGGCGCGGTGGTGTCGCGGATGTTGACGGTGCGAGTGGCTTCCGCGGCCGGGTGGTTGGCCGCATCCTTCACGTTGTAGCGCAGCACATAGGAGCCCAATGCGGCGGTGTTCACGGTGCCGGTGCGGATGACCTTGCTGGTGAGCACGCCGTCGCACTGGTCGTTGGCGCTCATGCCGGGCTCGACGAAGCTGCTGCCGCACTCGCGAGTCACATCCCCGCCGGTGAGGGTGAGGATGGGGGCGAGGGTGTCCGCGACGGTGACCGAGCGCGTGACGATGGCCGAGGTGTTCCCCAGGGAGTCCGCGGCCTGGTAGCTCAGCGAGTAGGTGCTGGGCACCCCCACGCTCACCGTGCCCGTGCGCGTGATGTTGCTCTGCGGCAAGGCCCCCTCGCAGAGGTCGGTCGCGCTGGAGCCCGGATCCGCATACGTGCCGCCCTTGGTGCACTCCACCGGCTGGTTCACCGGGGCCACCAGCGTCACCGTGGGCCCGAGCGTGTCGTTCACGGTCACGGTGCGATTGGAGGAGTAGCCCGTGTTGCCGGAAGGATCGGTGGCCTTGTAGTTGATGGTGTAGATGCCCTTCGCCCCCATGTTGATGTTGCTGGTGTTGACCACAGCGGTCAGCGAGCTGGCGCAGGTGTCCGTGACGGTGGCGCCCGGATCCACATAGGCGGTGCCGCACTCGGCCGTCTGGGGCGAGGGTGTGTTGAGGGTGACGGTGGGCGCGGTGGTGTCGCGGATGGTGACGTTGCGAAGGACTTCCTCGGCCGGGTGGTTGGCCGCGTCCTTCACGTTGTAGCGGAGCACGTAGGTGCCCACCACGGCGGTGTTCACCGTGCCGGTGCGGACGATCTTGTTGGTGAGCATGCCGTCGCACTGGTCGTTGGCGGTGATGCCAGGCTCGACGAAGTTGCTGCCGCACTCGCGGGTGACGTCTCCACCGATGCGGGTGAGGGTGGGGGCCAGGGTGTCGGCGACGGTGACCGAGCGCGTGGCGATGGCCGAGGTGTTCCCCGCCGAGTCCGTGGCCTGATAGCTCAGGGTATAGGTGCTGGGCACCCCCACGCTCACCGTGCCTGTCCGGGTGATGCTGCTCGGTGGGAGGAGGCCCTCGCATGGGTCGCTCGCGCTGGACCCGGGATCCGTATACGTGCCGCCCTTGGTGCACTCCACCGACTGGTTCACCGGAGCGGTGAGAGTGACTGTCGGCGGCACCTTGTCCGTGACCGTCACCGTGCCCGTGCACGTGGCCGAGTTGTTCGCCTGGTCCGTGCACGTCAGCGTCACCAGCGTGTTGCCGATGGCGTACGGGCCGGCCGGGCCCTGCGTGCAGCCCACCAGATCATTGTCCGGATCGAACGAGCCGTTGTTGATGTCGGCCGCCATGCCGCAGGTGTTCGTCGCCACCACCGTCACGTTCTTGCACAGCGCGGTCGGCGGATGCTTCTCCGAGATTTGAGGAATCTTGCAGAACGACGTGCAGGCGCCGATGGACGCGGAGGAATCCTGGCTGCGGCCGTTGTGGATGCCGTTGTCACATTCCTCGCCGAACTCCGTGTCCACGTGTCCGTCGCCGCACCACTGCCGGTGGCACGTCCACGAGCAGGTGCTCTCGGGAGGCTGCCCGTCACCCGCGGGGCTGCCGTTGATGCCGTCTCCCAGGTCGCACTCCTCTTGGCCATAGGGCAGACCGCATCCGGCTCCCAGCGTCATCGCCCCGCGCAGCAGGATGTACGGCGTGCCCGCGACCACGGTCTCGTTGCCGGGATCGTAGGTGTAGTCCGTGTAGGTCGTCTCGCCGGGCACCGGCGCCCCGGAGGAGTTCATCGCGAGCGCCGCGAACGAGAACGTGCGCTCCGGGTACTGGGTGAACACCGAGCGGGCCGCACACCCTCCCGCGCCGCCGAGCAGCCCGTCCCACAGCCCGTCGGAGAGGAGGTTGTTGTACATCTCGAACATGTGCCCGGAGTCGGCGCACGGAGACAGGCCTTGGACCCGGAAGCTGCCGAAGGGCTCCAGCAGCGGGACGGGCGTGTTGCCCGGGGCACTCCGGTAAGCGCAGCCCAGCGAGACGTACATGCCCGTCGTGTACTGCACCGAGTTGAGGACGAAGCGGACTCCGTTCTCCACCAGCAGGTCCGTGCCGTTCGTCGTCGGGTCCGTGGCGAGCAGCGCCACGTCTCCGTCCACGATGGCGCCCCACGTGTTGCGGTTGTCGATGGCCGCCTGGAACGCCGCCGTGCCGCTCTGGCAGGCCGCGTCTCCGATGATGATCGCCTTGTAGGCCATGAACTGCGTGGCCGTCAGTGCGCTCCACTGCGCTGGTGTCACCACATCGATCTGTGTCGTCGAGGATGCCGCGCGCACGGCGTCCGCCTCGCGGCTGTTGATCCCTCCGTTCACGCTGCTGCCGAGGATCAGCACCTTGTTGGTGCTGCGGACCTCCTGGCGTGTCGTGCGCGGCGACGGATCCGAGCGTGAATCAGGTGCACTCTCACCACAGGAAACAGCAACCAGAGCAGCTACCAGCAGGAGCACTCGGCCTACGGCACGCAGCATCATTGGATGTCCCCCTCGATGATCTGCGCGGCGGCAGAATGAACCGAGAACAACTCCGCGCGGGATCCCCGGTCATCCACGTGGTGGCCAGGGATTTCGCATTCAGTGAGAGTTGGTGAAAAAGCGTTGCTCGCAGGGTAAAAAACGGCAAGCCGAAAAGAATAGGGGCTCTCCCTGTGAGCCGCGTTCCTACCCCCGAGCGGATGTATCAACCGCGTGCGATGGATGTATCAACCGCGAGATACACACCCGGGCTCGAATTGTGCCGCAGGGGTGGATCCGTGGTTACGGCTTGTAGACCTGGATGCGCGCTTCGGGCACACGGCGGGCCAGGTGCTCCATGTGACGGGCGACCTCGGAGAGGACGCGGGCCTTGTCGAGGGTGAGCAACTGGCGATCGCGCATGAGGAGGCGGCCGTCGACCATGACGGTCTGCACGTCGCTGGCGCGCGCGCTGTACACCAGTCCAGCGGCGAGGTTGTGGGGTGGCTGCCAGTGAGCGCCACCGGTGTCCACGAGGATGATGTCGGCCAGGAAGCCGGGGGCGAGCTGCCCGAGCCTGTCGCTCATGCCGAGCACGGCGGCGCTGCCGCGCGTGGCGATGTCGAGCGCCTCGGGGATGGGGAGCACCTCGGGGTTGTTCGCGTCATGCTTCTGCATCAGGGCCATGAGGCGGAGGCTCTCGAGGATGTCGAGCGTGTTGTTGCTGACGGCGCCATCGGTGGCGAGGCCCACGGGGATGCGGGCCTTGCGCAGCGAGGGGATGGGCGTGAGGCCCATGGCGAGCTTGAGGTACGTCTTGGGCGCGTGCGCGATGCCCACGTGGTCGCGGTAGCGGGCCAGGCGCTCGGTGTCCTCGGGAATCAGGCCGCAGCCGTGGGCGATGATGACCGGGACGCTGAGCACTCCGGTGTTGTCCAGCACCTGGATGGGCGTCATGTCTCGGCGTTCCAGGCTGGCGAGGGTCTGGTTCATGTCCTCGGCGGCGTGGATGTGGATGCCGATGCCCAGGCGCTTGGCGTGCTCGACGGAGGCGCGCAGGAAGCCGTCATCGCAGGTGTAGGGGGCGTGAGGCGCCATGCAGGTGGTGATGCGGCCGCCGGCGCCGCCCTTCCAGCGCTGGGCGAAATCGGCTGTTTCATCGAGCGCCTTGCGGCCCCGGCTGCCGAACACGGCCCAGCCGAGGTGGGCGCGGGTGCCGGCTTCTTCGACGGCGCGGGCCGCCTGGTCCATGAAGAAGTAGTGGTCGGCGACGGTGGTGACTCCGCCCTCGATCATCTCGATGAGACCCAACTGCATGCCCCAGTACACGGCCTCTTCGGAGAGGTTGCTCTCGAGGGGCCAGATGAACTCGTTGAACCAGCGCTCGATGGGGACGTCCTCGGCGAGGCCGCGGAAGAGCACCATGGGCACGTGGGAGTGGGTGTTGATGAGGCCGGGCATGGCGAGCTTCTCGTGCGCCTCGATGACTTCGAGGCCGGGCTCGGGGGGCTGGCCGGTGGGGCGCACGGCGGTGATGCGGTTGCCTTGGACGACGATGTCCTGGTTGCGGACGATGGTGGGCACGCCGCGCTCACCGGGCACGAGCGCGTGGCAGTTGCGGAAGAGGGTGTCGGTCATCGGAGGCTCATTTGGAACGCGGGGGAGTCGAAGTCGGCTGGCGTTGAGGTGGAAACTTGGGCTCGTAACACCCGCCCTTGTATACGTATCCCTCCTCTTTGCAGTCCTCCACCGTGGCATCCAGTTTCAACCAGCAGCCGCCATGGATGGCGACCTGTAGGGAGCCAGGGCACTGTCCATTCGCGTTGGGTCTCAGCTGCCCGGGTAATGGCTTGTCGGGCATGTTCAAGGCGCGCACAGGAACAGGATCAGCATCAGAGCCCCTGCCGCGAGCAAAGGGCGCAGCCGCTGGGGATACACGCCGCCGGATGGGGCTTGCCAATGGCCCGAGTCCAGCAAGCGGGGGACGCTTGGGTGATGGATGCGCCTGAGCAGCTCCGCCTCGCGTTCGAAGCGCGGATCCTCGGCATGCAGCACGGTCCCACCTCTGTTCCTGGGGGAAGACAGGCCGGATGCAGATAGCGGGGGCGAACCTTCTCCATGAGACACCTCGAGTGGAGTCAGCACTGAGCTCAACGGAGCTGGAGCCTACTCCACGCGTAGGAAGCCAGGAGAGTCATCTCACGGGTCGGGTCTCGATTGCACGCCGCCCGTCACATGCCAGGGCTGCGGGAGCCACGGTTATGAGGACGGCTCACTTCCGGGCGGCGGCAGGCGCCATGGGCAGCTCGACCGTGAAGGTGGCTCCCTTCCCAGGAGTGCTCTCCACGCGCACCGTGCCCCCCAACGCCGCGACGATCTGCCGGGTGATGTAGAGCCCCAGCCCCAGCCCGCCGTAGTGACGCTCGGATACCGCCCGCTCGAAGCGGCCGAAGATGCGCGAGAGCGCCTCGGGCGCGATTCCGATGCCCTCGTCTCTCACCGTCAGCCGCGCGCGGGTGCCATCCACGCTCGTGTTCAGGTACACCCGTCCCCCCGCGCCGTACTTGAGGGCGTTGCTCAGCAGGTTCGTGACGACCTGCTCCAACCGCAGCTTGTCCCACCGGCCGATGATGGGAGCCTCCGCCGCGATGTTCATCGGAGAGTGCGTCTGGGCCGCCTGCGCCTCGAACCGCAGCGCCACCTCGCGCACCACCGCGGCCAGATCTACTTCCTCCCACGTCACATGCAGGCTCCCTGCCGTGATGCGAGAGATGTCCAGCAGCTCGTTGATGAGCACGCCCAGCTTGCTGACGATTCGCTCGACTTCCTCCAGCCGGGTGCGGAGCCTCTCGGGACTCACCACCGGCCCCTCCGCACTCGCCGCGCGCAGCAGCGACTGCACGTGCAGCTTGAGCGACGTGGTGGGTGTGCGCAGCTCATGCGCCGCCACCTGGAGGAACTCGTCCCGCAGGCTCACCGCCAACTGGGCCTTCCGGTACAGCAGCGAGTTGTCCAACGCCACCGCCGCCTGGGCCGCCAGTCCCTCCACCAACTGCTCGTGCTCCTTCCGGAAGCGGCCGGGCTCCGGATGCCCGAAGAAGAGCCCTCCCAGCACTTCGCCCGTGCGGCCCTTCACCGGTACGGCCAGGTAGCTCCTCACCGGCAGGTGCCCCTCCGGCATGCCCCGGTAGGGAGGATTCTGCCCGTAGTCCGGAGAGCGGGTGACGTCGTCCAGACGCACCGTCGCGGTGCCGGCGAACGTGGGGCCGAAGATGCGCGTGTTGCGCGGCATCGGAAAGCGCGAGAACGCCTCGCGCGGCACGCCTGACAGCGTGTACAGCAGGTAGGACTCGCCCTCGTCATTGGTGAGGTTGTGGAAGAAGGCCCCGAACGCCGCGCCCGTCAGCTCCGTCGCCTCGTCCGTCACGCGCTGGACGAGCTTGTCCCGATCCAGCTCCGATGCGAACGCCAGGCCCAGGCGGGAGAAGATCTCCGCCGTGCGCTTCTCCCTCTCCGCCTGGTGCACGGCCTCCTGGGCCTCGCGGAACAGGCGGCGCGTCTCCAGCGCCCCGGCCACCCGCCGCGCCAGCTCCTCGGCCATCTCCAGCGCCTCCCCGTCGAAGGCCACGCTGGGCTTGCAGGCGCTCAGGAGCATCAACCCCAGCAGCCGCTGCTGGCCATGCAGCGGGGCCGCGATGATGCTGTGGACGCCGAGTGCTTCTATCAGTTGCAGGTGCTCGGTGGACTGCGCGATGTCCTCCGGGGTGAACAGCATCACCTTGCCGCTCTCCAGGGCCAGGTGCAGCCGGCTGATCGAATCGCTCCGATGCGCGAAGCGCCGGCCTTGTTGCAGCAGCGGCCAGAGCTGGGGATCCCGGTGCGCCACCGTCACCCGCCGCAGCGTGCCGTCCTCTTGCAGCAGGTCCACGGTGCAGATGTCCACGACGGAGTCCGCCGCGAGCCGGGCCACGCGTTCGAGCAGCGCATCGACGCCATCCCCGCTGTCCTCGAGCAGGCGGCTGGCGTCCGAGAGGAAGTGCAGCTTCTGCTCGGCCCGCTTGCGCGCGGTGATGTTGCGGCCCACGCCGATGAAGCCCATCGCATGCCCGTCGGCGTCGCGCATCAGGCTGGTGGTGATGTCCACCCAGATGTCGGCGCCATCCTTGCGACGGCCTCGCCACTCGCCGACGAAGTCCTTGCCTTCGAGGATCAGGGACAGATCCCGGCTCAGGCCCGAGGTGTCCTGCTCCGGGTAGAGCATGGCGGGCGTCTGGCCCAACATCTCCTCGACCGAGTACCCGAAGAGAACCTGGGCCCCACGGCTCCAGTGGATGATCCGGCCGGAGAAGTCCGTGACGATGATGCTGTCATGGACGTTTCGCAGGATGTTCTCCTGGAAGCGGAGCTGCTCCGTCGAGCGGCGGTGGGCCGTGTGCAGGTCGATGCAGACGGACACCTTCGCCCGGAGGATCTCCGCGTCCACGGGCCGGAAGAGCACGTCCACCGCGCCCGCCTCGTAGGCCTGGACGACCTGCCGCGGTTCGAGGCCTGGATCGCTCAAGACGATGAAGGGCGGGTGGGGGCTGGGCGTGCGCTGGCGGATGAGCCTCGCCAGCTCGAAGTGGGCCGGGGCGAGCACCCGCACGTCCAGGAGCACGGCGGCGAACTCCTGGTGGAGCAGGTGCTCGAGCGCCTCCTGGCCGGACGAGGCCTGGATCAGGTGATGTGCCAGCGGTTCGAGGGCGATTTCGAGGCTCTGGCGGTGGGCCAGCTCGTCTCCAATCCAGAGGATGTGACTGCCGGCCCTCGATTCCGCCACCGCCTGACTCCCATGTATCCCTGGTGAATGCCCGCGAGCCTCGTTCTAACAAGCGGGTCGGCGGGGGCGAGCCGTCCCGAGTACTCCAGTCCGACTCGTGAACACTCCGCGAGCGCTTGCCCCTCCAGGAGGAGCAAGCGAGGGCCTACTTCGGCTCGTCGGCCACGGGGCCCACCACTCCCGGAGCCACCCACTGCATCTGGTTGAGCTCCTGCTGCGTCATGACCTTGCCGGCGGGCACTCGCGTGGCGCCGTTGCGGTCCTGCAGGGGGCCGGTGAAGGGGTCGAACGCCGGCTTGCTGGAGGACATGTCCTTGAGCAATTCCTGCACGCGGTCGTACACGGACACCTGCTTGCCGCCCACGGTGAGCTGCGCCTTCTTCAGCGCCTCCACGTATTTGGGGTTGATGGGCAGGCCCGGCTGGCCGCCCAGCTCCACGGCCCCCTCGCGCAGCAGCCACCAGTAGTCTACGTCCTGGAGCTTGCCGGGCGCGTAGGTTCCGTCATGCACCTTGCTCAGGAAGTCGATGTAGATCTTCTCCCAGTGCACGAGCTGGCCGGACACCACGGAGTCCGGGGCGAAGCGATACATGGGCGAGTAGTGGGCGAAGCTGGGCACTTTCTTGCGGCCCGCCACCTGGACCACGGTGGCCGTGTCCTCGGTGAAGGCGAGCACGTCATTGCCCTCGGCGATGAGCGCCTCGGCGGCCTCGCGCGCCTTCACCGGGCTGACCCAGGCGTTGATCCACTTCACGTTCACCGTGGCCTTGGGGTTCACCGCGCGCACGCCCAGAGCGAAGGCGGAGATGTGGCGCTTGAGCTCGGGGATGGGGAAGGCCCCCACGTAGCCCACCTTGCCTGAAGTCGTGAGCGCTCCGGCCATGAGCCCGTTGAGGTAGTAGAGCTGGTAGAAGTCGGCCATATAGGTGGCCATGTTCGGCGCCCGCTTGAAGCCCGCGGCGTGGGCGAACACCACCTGTGGATACTTCTTCGCCGCCTCGAGCGTCTGGTCCATGAAGCCGAAGCTGGTGGTGAAGACCACGTTGCAGCCACCCTTCACCAGCCGGTCGATGACGGGCAGGGCCTGGCCCTCGGGCACGGCCTCGACGATTTGCGTGGTGAGCCAGGGCAGCGCCTTCTCGGTGAGCTTGCGCGCCTCATCGTGCGCGTAGCTCCAGCCGATGTCTCCCACCGGCCCCACGTAGATGAAGCACGCCTTGAGCTTGGTGTCCGCGGCCCGCGCCGGGCCTGCGAGCACTCCCGTGAGTACTGCCAGCAACAACGCCTGTGTCTTCATGAATCTCCTCTATCGCTCGCCCCGGTGATAGGGCCTGCCCAGCGCCGCGGGAGCCGAGCCCTGGGTGCGGCGCAGTCCCGCCAGGGCCAGTACCACGATGACCAGCAGATACGGCATCGCCGCGAAGAGCTCGGTGGGCACGTGGCTCTGGTCCTGCAATCGGAATTGCAGGTAGTACAACAGTCCGAAGAACACCGAGCCGAGCACCGCGCGCAGCGGGCTCCAGCCTACGAAGATGACGAGCGCCACGGAGATCCATCCCAGGCCCGCCGTCATGCCATCCGTCCACGCGGGCCGGTAGGCGAGCGAGAGGAAGGCGCCGGCCAGCCCGGCCATGGCTCCGCCGAAGGCCACGGCCAGGTAGCGCACCGCCACCACATGGACGCCCAGCACGTCCGCCGCGGCGGGGTTCTCTCCTACCGAGCGCAGCACGAGCCCCGGCCGGGTGGTGTGCAGGAAGGCCCAGAGCACCACGGCCAGCACGCCGGCTGCCACGGTGAAGGGCAGCTCGGGTGCGGGCTCGAAGAGGATGGCGCCCTCGTAGCGCTTGCCGAGCAGGCCCGCCACGCCCAGCCCGAGCATCGCCAGGGCCAGCCCGGACACGTAGGAGTTGGCGCGAAGCGTGAGGGTGACGAAGCCGTGGAGCAGTGCCGCCAGGGCTCCCACGGCCATGGCGAGGCACACGGCCAAGCCCAGGGACTCGGCCTCCGAGGCCACGCCGAAAGCGGCCAGCGCCCCCATGGCCATCATGCCCTCCACGCCCAGGTTCACCACACCGGAGCGTTCGTTGATGAGCACACCCAGCGAGGCCAGCAGCAGCGGCGTGCCGAAGGAGAGGGCTCGCTCCAGGGCTTGGAGGATCTCCTGAATCATCGCTCCCACCTCAGCCGGTAGCGGGACAGGGACTCGCCAGCGATGAGGCACAGCAGCAGGAGCCCGCTGAAGACGTCGATGACGCGGAAGGGCATGTTGAGGCTGATCTTCAGCAGATCTCCTCCGGCGAGGATGAGGCCCATGAGGGGTGCGGTGAGCAGCACCAGGGCGGGGTGGCCTCGGGCGAGCCAGGCCACGATGATGGCGGTGAAGCCGTAGCCCAGGGAGATCTGCGAGGGGTCCAGCAGCCGGTGGTGGATACCGGCCACCTCGCCCACGCCGGCCAGCCCGGCGGCCCCGCCCGAGAGCAGCCCGGTGAGCAGCACCACCCGGGGAATGGGCATGCCGGCGTAGCGAGCGGCGCGGGGGCTGGTTCCCACCACGCGCAGCTCGTAGCCCAGGGGCGTCCGCGTGAGCAGCACCTGGAGCGCCACCGCGAGCACGATTCCCATCACCAGCGTGGGCCAGTGCACCAGTGAATCTCCCAGCAGCGGCAGCCAGGCGGGAGCGGGGAACTCGTCGGTATAGGTGTAGCCCTGCACCTGCTCGCCTCGCCACGGGCCGCTGACCAGGTAGAGGACGAGGTAGCCCGCCACCGAGTTCAGCATCAGCGTGGTGAGGATCTCGTTCACGTCCACGCGGGCTCGCAGCCAGGCAGCGGGCAGCGTCCACAGGCCTCCGGCTACCGCGCCCGCGAGGAACATGAGCGGCAGGGTGAGAGGGCTCGAAGGAAGGAAGAGCGCCACGGCCGTGCCCGCCGCCGCGCCGAGCAGCAACTGTCCCTCCGCGCCGATGTTGAAGAAGCCCACCCGGAAGGCCAGCGTCAGCCCGCTGCCGATGAGCAGCAGGGGGATGGTGCGGCGCAGCACTTCGGTCAGCCCCTGGCGATCGGCCAGCGTGCCCTCCAGCAGTGTGCTGTAGGCCTCCAGTGGACCCACTCCGTAGGCGGAGAACACCGCGCCGGCCAGCGTGAACGCGAGCGCCAGCACTCCCAGGTACACGCCGAACACCTTGGCTCGGTGGGGTAGCGGATCCTGCTCGAGGCGGATCATGCCGCTCCCTCCGCCGCCTGCGTCATCATCCTTCCGAGCCGTTCCAGGCCCACCTCGCTCGCGGGCCAGGGGCCGCGCAGCTCGCCCTGGTAGAGCGCCGCCACGCGGTGCGAGAGGGCGAACAGCTCCTCCAGGTCCTCCGTCACCAGCAGCACGGACATGCCCTCTTGAGCCCGCTGGATGAGGAGCCGGTGCACCTGCTCGGTGGCGCCCACGTCCACTCCGTACGTGGGGTGCGCGGCGATCAGCAGCCGAGGCGAGCCCGCCAGTTCCCGAGCGAGCACGGCGCGCTGGATGTTGCCGCCGGACAGCAGCCGCAGCGGTGTGTCCGGGCTTGGCGTGGCGATCTGATAGGTGCGGATGAGCTCGGTGGCCTTCTGCTCCAGGCGCTCGCGATCCAGCCAGGGCCCGCGGCGCAGCTCCGTGCGGAAGGTGCGCAGGGCCAGGTTCTCCGCCACGCTCATGGTGGGCACGGTGCCTGCGGGCCGTTCCTCGGGTACATGAGCCACGCCGCGGGCGAAGAGCCGCGCTGGCGAGTGGTCCTCCAGGGGTTGTCCCTCCAGCAGCACCTGACCGTGGAAGGGACGCAGGCCCGTGAGCGCCTCCACCAGCTCGCGCTGGCCGCTGCCGGCGACTCCCGCGATGCCGAGGATCTCTCCGGGTGCCACGGTGAAGCGGACCTTGCGCACGGCAGGCAGCCCGCGATCGGAGCGTACCTCCAGGTCCTTCACCTCCAACCGCACGCCCGACTGTGGAGGCGCGAGCCGAGGCCGAGGCACTGCGTCTCGTCCCAGCATCAGCTTCACCAATTGCTCCTGGGTGGCCTCGCGTGCCGGTAGTTCGCCCACCTTCTTGCCCGCGCGCAGCACGGTGATGCGATCGGCGTGAGCGAGCACCTCATCCAGCTTGTGGCTGATGAAGAGGATGGCCATGCCCTGGGCCTTGAGCCTCGCGAGCTGCTGGAAGAGCGGCTCTACCTCCTGGGGAGTGAGCACGCTGGTGGGCTCGTCCAGGATGAGGACGCGAGCCCCCTGCAGGAGCGCGCGGAGGATCTCCAGCCGCTGCTTCTCTCCCGCCGACAGGTTCTCCACGCGGGCTTCGAGGTCCACCTGCAAGGGCTGACCGGCCAGACGCTCGCGCAGCGTGGCCAGCAGCCGGCGCCGCGTGAGCAGGAAGCCACCGCGCAGCCCGAGCGCCAGGTTCTCAGCCACCGTGTGCCGGTCCACGAGCAGCGGGTGCTGGGGCACCAGGGCGATGCCCAGTTTCAGGGCCTGGGCAGGCGAACCCACCCGAACCGGGCGGCCCTCGAAGAGGATCTCCCCAGAATCCGGCGCGTACAGGCCATAGAGGATGTTCATCAACGTCGTCTTGCCGGCCCCGTTCTCTCCCAGCAGGGCGTGGACCTCGCCGGCATGGAAGTCCACGCTCACCTGGTCATTGGCGATGACGCCGGGGAAACTCCGGGTGATGTGGGCGAGCCGGAGGAGCGGAGGGGGGGACGTCTCCATGCGGAGCACGAGCTTGCCACAGCCCGGCCTCTCCTCCTCCAAGGAGATCCACCCCCGGAGCCGTTGCTGTACGAACCAGCGGGATGCGTTCCCGTGGAGGCCCCCTCTGTGGCGGAGGCTTGGACCAAACCTGTCCAACTAGCAGACAGGTTCGGAAACGTCGCGCCCGACAGGGCCTCCTATTCGGGCGCCGGGGCCAGGTGGTCGAGCAGCTGCACGTCCAACGCCATCAGGCGCGCCGACAGCTCGCGTCGCAGCGTCGTCCCATCCCTCTCCAAGAGGGCGTGGAATGCCAACATGGCCCACTCTTCGATGGCTGGCCCTTGCAGGTGTGGGAGGACTCGCTCCGAGAAGCCCCAGAAGGCCTGCTCCAAGGATTGGACGAGCAGCGCATGCCCTGGCCGGTCCACGGCGTGTGCGGCGAGCCGCATCAGCTCGAACTCCTGGCGCACCCACCCGGAGCGGTCCAGTTCCCAGTGCGCCTCATCTCTCAAGAGGAAGCAGGCACTGCTCAAGAGATCCAGGTCCTCCTTGGGAGCCAGTTGGCAGCAGGCTGCCAACAGGTCGACCGTGATTTCCCGCTTCAATGCAAAGTAGCCCTCGAGCAGCTTTCTCCGGGCCGGGTCGGCGCGACCTTCTTCGGGGAGCACCAGCTTCAGGTTCTCCAGCGTGAGCACCTCGCCTACCGCCACGGTGCGAGTCCGTCGCCCCGGGTGCCGGGTGATGAGCCTTTTGGCGGCCAACCGCTGCAGCGCTGCGCGGATGGTGGTGCGAGAGACGCCATAGCGCCTGGCCATCTCATGCTCCGAGGGGAGACTGCCCCTGGGGTACCGGCCCAACGCAATCCCCTGCTCCAGCTCTGCCTCGATTCGCTCCACGAGCCCCTTGTGTTCCATCTCCGCCGCCCTCCTCGTTGTCAGCGTTCCTCATCCCACCAGAGGGGTCTGACAGAGGGCGGGGAACTCCTCGGGTATGGAGGGGAGCCGGGCCCGGAGCCAGGAGCTCCGAGCCCACCCCGTTACCCGCTACTCGATGCGGATGGCATCCGCGATGACGACATAACCCTCGGCAGCCCAGCGGCTGAGCTGCACCTCGTTCCAGCCCGCCGAGAAGTTGAAGGTGCCCAGCGTGACCCACTTGCCCCCGTTGGCCTGCTGGTTCGCGTACACCGTGCCCAGCTTGGTGCCGTCCGCGTTCCAGATGATGAAGGGCGCCGCGCTCGAGCGGTTGGTGCCCGCCGTCCACCACGCCTGGACCGTCTTCGTGCCAGCCGCGGCCAGGTTGAACCGGAACGTCGCCGGATCCGAGAGGGCCTCCGTGGAGGCGAAGTAGTAGTTGCTGCCGTAATACCCGGGCGTGCCGGACGAGACCGTCCAGTTCGAGGAGACCTTGAACTCGGCCACCGAGGCGTTGTTGTTGGCGTTGTTGGTATCCACCACGATGCCCGCGGCAGGGGCGTCATTGCAGAATTCCTTCACCTTGCTGATGTACGTCGACCACGGCCAATTGGGGCCCGGGTCCGTGCGGTTGTTCGGCTGCAGCTTGCCGTGGCCCACGATGTGGTAGCTGTCTCGGACCACCGTCTGGTCCTTCGAGATGTTGCACGACAGCTTCGCCGAGGCGTCGATCTGCCCCGTGGGGAAGGACGTCTGGCTCGCGAAGCCGGCGTGCTCGATGCCCACCGAGAAGTGGTTCACCGAGACGGTGTTGAGCCCGCACATGACGTTGCTGTTCAGGGTGCAGTCATAGGAGGCCGCCACGTGCCAGGCGCGGTTGGCCTCGGCCACCAGCTGGGAGATTTCACTGCCGCTCTCGTTCACCACGTAGTGGGCCGAGGCCTGTGCCGCCGAGTTCGTCAGCCAGCCCCAGCAGCCCGAGTACTCGCCCTCGCACGTGTGGATGACGATCATCTGGATGTCGGTGCCCGCGGGCCGCGAGCCGTAGTTGGGAGACGCATGCCATACGGACTCGGCGTAGTCCGGGCCCGCCGCCATCGCGCGCACCGAGGGCTGCGCGAACTTCGCCTCCACCGGCGTGGGCATGATGGAGGCCGTCACCTGGCCGTTCGTTCCCTCGGCCACCACGCCGTTGCGCAGCGTGCTGTACACCTGGCGGTGCACGTACCCGGCCTGCGCATCCGCGCTGCTGATGCCGCTCAGCCGCACCACCGCCGGAGCCCAGGCGCCCAGGTCCTTGCGGTCCACCTTCAGCTGCTCGGCGTATGAGGACAGCAGGGCCGCGGCCGCGCGGATGTTGGAGGCCGCATCCGTGCGCACCTGCTCTGCCGAGACACCCGCCAACGCCGCTCCGCGCACGATGGCCTCACCGCGCAGCGCCATCAGGCCGTGAGCGGCCGGCATGCCTTCGAACTCCTCCTCGCCGTGCACCATCTGCCAGCGCGTCTCGGTGAAGGAGATGGCTTTGAGCAGATCGGCCGGGACATCGAACTCGCGGGCTGCTTGAGCGAAGAGCGGATCCAACTGGCCGGTGGATCCGCGATTGAGGACGTCCTGCGCCGCGTCGATGGCGCTGGAGGGGTTCTGCGCAGGCTCCGGGGTCTCTTTGGGACCACAGGCGGCCAGGGAGAGGGCCGCGGCGGCGGACGCGAGCGCTTGACGCAACGTGAACATGAACACTCCTGGATGGGGGGAAGGGTGCTGCAGTGGCGGGGTCTGCCCAGCAGCCCTCGTGCCAACACTCCGTTCCCTCGGGAGCCGCGCCAGGGGCTCGCCCGAAGTGGAGCATCCATGCACCAGTCGCTCGGTGAACACTGGAAGGAGGCCTTCTCCCACCCTCGTGCAAGTGCGCGGACTTGCAGGGGAAAAGGCTTCTCGGAAGCATCACACCCGCATTCTCACGGGGTGGGGAGTCGATGCCGCATCTGTCCTGATTTCAGACGATTTCCGTGATGGCGAGCTTTACCTGCTCACGCGAAGATAGGGGAGGGGTCGAGGTGCGAGAGGTAGCGCTGGATGCGCTGTTCCTTCACATCGAACACGTTGCAGAAGGGCACGGTGATGCGGCGGCCGTCCTTGATGCGGTTCATGGAGAGTTCCCCACGCACCACGATGCCCTGCGGGGTCTGCCACACGTCCATCAAGTCATGCCGCATGTTGCGAGCCATGGAGAGGATGGCGTGGATGACTTGCTTGGCGCCCTGGGGCCCGGAGACGGGAACGCCGCTGCCGATGCGGAACGAGGCGTCCTCGGAGAGGTACGCGGCCCACCCTTCGATGTCGCCCTGGTCGAACTTGGCGAACAGCTCGTGCACCCAGGAATGGTCAGCCATGTGCCCTCCTACCGAGTGACGTACCGCATCTGAGTTCTCCCTCGGAGTTCCGTCAAGCCAGGCCCTGCGAATTCGTGCAGTAATGACTACCTGTCGGGTCGCCCTGATCCATGGCGTGCCGCGTTACGATGTTCGGGCCGGAGAGGAGCGCTCGCGCGGGAGAGGCCATGGAGCACGAGAAGAGCATCCGGGAGCAGGGGCGCTTCGCGCAGCGGTTGGCCGAGGACATCCGCTCCTTGTTCGAGTCGGTGCCGTTCGGTTCGGAGGTGTATCGGGCCTCGGAGGAGCTGGCGCGGCTCGCGCGGCCGGTGGTGGCGGTGACGGGCGCGCGGGGCGTGGGCAAGAGCACGCTCCTGCGAGCACTCGATGGTGCGAGGGTTCTTCCCGCCGGCGCCTCTGCTGCCGGACCTGATGTTTCTGATCCGCCGGAAGGAGCTTCTCGGCCTTGGGAGTGGCTGGAGGTGTCGAGCGACGCGCAGGCTGCGGAGACGCTGAGCGCACGGGCCGGGCTCTGTGTCCTCGTGACCTCCGCGTTACAAGCGCTGCCGCCCGAGGAGCTCACGCAGCTTCAGCAGCTCGCGGGGAGCGCTCCGGATATCGCGCTCCGGGTGGTGCTCACGCGCGTCGATGAGCTGCCGGCGGGGGAGCTTCTGGCAATGAAGGAGCGGGTCCGCAAGCTGTTGGTGGAGGCACTGCCTGGCCGGACGATCGCGGTCTCGGTGGTTTCTGGCAGGACGGGTGAGGGCGTTCCGGAGCTGCGAGAAGAGCTGGCCTCGGCGCTCTTCCGGGTGCAGCGGGACCGATTGCTGGAAGAGGTCGAAGCCTGGGGCGCGGCGCTGTTGGATCTGCGTGCGCTGTTGGAGATGCGTGAACTGGCCGCCGTGAAGCCCGAGACGATCGATCGCGTGAGCGCGCGGCTGGATGCGCTGTTGCGGGAGGAAGGCGCGCGGCTGCGGAGCCAGCTCCCCGCCGTGGCGGAGCAGTTCCAGCGAGACACGGAACCGAAACTGCCGCGGCCTCAGCGCCAGCTGACGAAGAGTCTCCAGGAGGCGCTGGTGGCGAGGCTCCGCGCCGGAGTGGAGGGAGTCCACTCGCGGCTCAACGAGGAGCTGGCTCGGGCGTTGCGAGAGGACGTGGATACAGCGACGACGCTGGCGCTCACGGACCGGTTCCAGAGCGTGTTGAAGACAGGGCCGCGATTCTTCGACTGGCAGTCGGCGACGAAGGTGGGCGCGGTGAGTGCTGCGGGAGCGGCCTTGCTGGCAAGAGCGAAGAACAAGCCTTCGGGTTGGGCACTGGCGGGGGCCGCGCTCCTGGGAGGACTGCTGGGAGGGCTCATGGGCAATGCCTCGACCGTGGAGACTCCGGCTGCGCTCCGGGATCAGGTGACGGAGCCCCAGCTCCGAGACGCTGAGCAGCGTTTACTCCGGGCCACAGAGTCCTCGCGAGAGGATCTCGCGCGACTGTGCGAGCTGCTGCGCAAGGTGATCCACATCTTCACGGATCCGAAAGCCGCAGGGTATGAGCTTGCCTCATTGCAGCGGGAGGTGGCCCAGGCGAGGGAACGCCACGAACAGCTCGCGAACGAGGTTCGGGCTTTCGTGCAGAACCTGGAGGCCGAGGCGCTGCTGGAACAATTGAACATCCGGATACCAGGGGCGCCGGGCCCGGCTGATGCGGAGGAGCCCACGCCGGGGGCGCTACCGGCCGGACGTTCGTCGGACCACGGATGAGAGGCTGCGGCCCCGAAGTGTCTGCCGGTCCGGCCTGCCCCTCCCCGGCGACTCTCTGCGAACCGGTCTGTCGCTCGACGTGGCTCGGTGGGAGCATTATCGTTCGGACATGACACGCCGCGCTCGTCAGGTGCTCGATGAAGCCCTCAAGCTCTCGCCCGAGGAGCAGTCACTCGTCCTGCGCGAGTTGCTGGTCCGGCTGGAGGGCGAGCCCGAGCCGGATACAGAAGCAGCATGGGCTCAGGAGATCGAACTTCGGGCGAAGCAGGCGCGGGCTGGTGCCCAGCCGGCAGGTGATTGGGAGACGGTCTGCGACGAGATTGAAGCCGAGCTCCCCAGGAAATGAGCCCGAAGTTGACGCTCTCGGTGGAGGCCCGCCGCGAGCTTCGTGAGGCAACGGTCTGGTATGAGACACGCAGTCCCGGGCTCGGGCACGAATTGCTCATGGCCGCTCGTGACTGCTTTCGTCGCATCGAGGCCAGCCCCGCCGCAGGCAGCCTGATGGAAGGAGTCTCCGCTGATGCAGGGGCTCGCAGGATCCTACTGAAGAGGTTCCCGTACGCCATTGTCTACATCGAGATCGATGCGAGTGTGCGCGTGGTGGCGTTTGCGCACCTGCGACGCAAGCCGGGTTATTGGAGGAACCGCTGACAGGCTTGGCCACGCTGGCAGGCCTTGTTCCTCCATCACATCGGTTTCGGCACCTCGGCCAGTCCCCGCCGGCGCAGGTCCTCGAGGTCCTCGGTGAGCCCCACCTCCAAGCTCCGCTCCGCCTCGATGTAGCGCTGCATGAGGGGAACCGGGCAGTACAGCCGCCCGTCTCCGTCCGGCACCAGCACGTAGCTCAGCTCGCGATGGTCCATCGCCTCGTCGAAGTCCACCGAGCGGATGTCCGCGCCCCGAGCCTTCAGCGTCTGCCGCACCTCCTCGCGCGTGGGCCTCCCGAGCAGCAGCGCTTGGCGCACCACCGCCCGGTGCAGCGGATGATCTCCACGCCAGCGCCGGCCCTGGTCCCTTAGATCCTTGTCCTCGCGGAACACGCGCTCCAGGTGCTCGCGCGTGAGCGTGTGCGTATCGGGCGGCAGGGACTCCACCAGTGCCTTGCACGCCAGCACCAGCAGGTTCGCCCGGCGCCCGGCCTGCTCCACCAGGAACTCCGGCGTGGAGGGCGCATCCCACTGGAGCGCCAGCGCTGACATCGGCTCGGTCAAGAGCGCCAGCGCCGAGCGCGCATCCAGTGGCTCCAGCCGCAGGTGCTCGCCGAAGTTTCGCAGCGGCTGCTTCTCGTCCAGCACCACCGCTCGGTACAAATCCCAGAAGCCCGCGAGGATGAAGTACGCCCGGCCCTCTTCCGCCAGCGCACGCATCGCTTGCAGCACCGGGTAGCCCGCCTTGGCATCCGCGCTGATGAAGTCATCCGCCTCGTCGATCAGCCACACGCGCGGCCGGGAAGGCACTCCGGCGGCCACCTCCTCGAAAGAGGGCATGGGCGCACCGTTCGCGGGCATGCGCTCGCGCTCGCGGGCGAGCCTCCGGTGCAGGTCCCCGTCCGCCAGCTCCACATACTGCGCATCCAGATCCGAGCGCGCCTGGAGCCTCCGGAGCACGGCGAGCAGCAGGCTGCTCTTGCCCATCTGTCGCTGGCCCACCACGAGGAAGTTGCGCACCGTGCGATCGACGATGGCGCGGATCTCTCGTTCGCGGCCGAAGAAGAGGTTCTCCAGCTTCACCCCGCCCGCCACCTGGTAGGGCGACAGCTCCGAGACGGCCACCTGCTCGGAGATGATGCCCTCCAACACGCGCACGGGCTCGTCGGCCAACAGCAGATCCCGGAGCTGGTTGGAGGAGAGGACCACGCTGCGCACGCGTGGCACGCCCTCCAGCACCTGGCGCGCGTTCTGCGCGTTCGTGCGGTCCAGCACCAGCACCTGCCCCGGGCCCCGGCCGTCCTGGAAGACATCCGCCATGCGGCGCTCTGCCTCGCCGGACTCCAGGCCACTGCCGTCGATGACGACGACGGCCGTGTCCCGCGCGAAGCGCAGCCGCAGCGGAGGCAGTGACAGCGCCCAGGCGTTGGAAGCCAGACTCGCACCGAGCCTGCCGCCAATGGCCTCCGCGAAGGCGGTGGCCGCGGCATGGGGCTCCTGGGCTCCCCGGAGCGCGCGCTCCCAACGGACGACGGGAATCCCCGCTGCGGTGATGGCCGAGTCCCGCCGCCGGGCTCGCCGCAGCGCCTGATCCGCTGCCGCCATCTGCGCCAACGGGTAGCTCTTGAGGGCGGCGGGAGTCTTGTCAGCGCGCACCACCATCGGGTTGAGGTAGACGCTCGCGTAGTACACGAAGCCGAACAACAGGGCCGCGCCCAGGGCCAGGAGCGCGAATGTCGCATAGGGCCAGGGCACCTTCATGGGGGTGGTAGGCCCCTCCCACCGGCGCGGCCACTGGTCGTAGTCCGCGGTGAGGTGGAGCGGGAACTCGCGAGCGTCGAGCACGGCGGAGGGCAACGTGATGGAGAACGGCCTCTCCTCACCCGGCTTCAGGCTGTCGTAGGGGTACGAGCCGAGCTCCTTCGGGAGGTTGGACTTGGCCCCCGGGGAGCGCTTGCCGTCCTTGTCCTGCAGCGAGGCATGGACGGTGAACTTGCCGGTGGCCTGCGTGCCCTCGTTGCGCAGTGTCACGGTCAGGGCTTTTCCGCCCTCGAACTGGGGCTCGCCCACCATGCGCAGCTCAGGTGTCCGAAGTTCCAGCGGGAGCGCATCGGTGAGGAACTCATTGCCGAACGCATCCGCGAGCTTGAGGCGAACCCGGGGCGCCGCAACGGCGGAGGTGCCCTCGGGCCTCAAGTAGGACAGCCCCACGCGAACCTCCACCGACTTCCCTGGCTCCAGGCGTTCCACGGGCGGCGGAGGCAGGAGGCGGAGCCCGGGTGGGAGCTCGGTGGGCTCGATGCGGACCCAGTAGGCTCGGCCCGCCTCCGAGGCGTTGGAGAGGGTGAGGCTCCACTCGCCGCCTGCTCCGAAGTCCTCGGGCGGGGCGACGAACTCCTGGCTTGCCACCGAGAGCCGTGGCGGCAAGTCCGGCCGTGGTGGTGGAATGGGCTCGAGCGCGCCGTCCTCTCGGGGGCGGCTGAGGAAGCTCCCATCGTCCTGGCGGCGGAGCGGTTGACCGGGGAACTGGCTCACCCAGCCCTGCCCAGCGGCGCGCAGCACTCCTCGGGCGGGCGAGGCCTCCGCGGGAGCCCACAGGCGGATCACGCCGCTGTCATCGCTCGAGGCGAGGCTGAGCCCCTTGGGTCCGCCGAAGGCCAGGGAAGTGACCCATCCCGTATGTCCCACCAGGGAGCGCTCAAGCCGCGAGGTCTCCAGATTCCACAAGAAGACCTCCTTGTTCCCCCCCGTGGCCAGGGTGAGCTTGTCGGGGCTGAAGGCCACGGACTTCACGCTGCTCGAGTGGCCTTTCAAGGTCGCCACCGGGAGGCTGGTGCGTACGTCCCACAGCCGTACCTGCTTGTCGTCCCCTGCGGAAGCCAGGAACCGTCCATCCGAGCTGAAGGCCACGGCACGCACGGCCCCCTTGTGACCGCGGAGGGGCTCGCGTGGATCAATCGAGGTGTTGTCTGAGGTGCGGTGCACGTCGTACAGGCGGACGCTCCCGTCTTCCCCGCCCGAAGCGAGTGTCTCTCCATCCGGACTGAGGGCCACGGCGTGGATGGGGCCCTTCAAGCGCCTTATCGTGTCGGTTGACCGGCCATTGATGACCGTCTGCAGGGTCAGGGTGCCATCCGCCGCGCCTGAGAGCAGAAGCCCTCCGTCTGGACTCAACGAGACGGGATGGGGCGCTGGGCTGTTGAGGGTGCTGAGATAGGGGGGCGAGGGGCCCTTCTCTTCCTGGAAGATGAAGAGCAGGGCCTCATCCCCCCCCGCAGCCAGCAGGTCCCCCGCGTTGTTGATCGCCACCGAGCGCACGAGCCCCAGAGGTGCCGATTGCCGCCGCACCTCGAGCCCCTGAACCGGGTCCCAGATGTGGATCCACTGATCGCTGCCTCCCGAGACCAGCTTCGTCCCATCTGGACTGAAGGCGACGAAGTACACGGGGGGTTGGTTCGCCTCCAGGCGACGCAGGGATCGGGTCGTGGCGATGTCCCACAGTCTCACGGTGGCGTCGTCGCCCCCAGCGGCCAGGGTGCGTCCGTCCGAGCTGAAGGCGAGCGACTGCAGGGGAGCGCCGTGAAACAGCTCCCGAACGAGGCGGCCCGTGGCCTTCTCCCGCAGCCGTACGCTCTTGCCGCCCTCGACCATGGCGAGCAGGCGCCCATCTGGGCTGGTGGCGGAGAGAGTCGCTGCCGCGTTCACTGGCTGCTGTCTCAGCGCTTCGTCGCCATTGGCTATCTGCTCCGGCGTGAGGATGTCAGAAGAGGGCTCCTCGGGAGGCTCGGGGCTCTGGGCATCCTTGGCGAACTGTTCCTGGGGGACGGCCGCGTGCCCGGGGCGCACATCCCACTGCCTCACCCGGGTTGAGCCTCGGCCCGAGGCCTGGAGCAAGCCTTCAGACGAGAAGCTCACGGAGGGCGCGGCGGGCCCCGCGAGCTTCTCCAGGGGTTCGCCGGTGCTTACCTTCCATAGTCGCACCGTCTTGTCGCCTCCACCCGAGGCCAGCATCGATCCATCCGGGCTGAAGGCCAGGGAGAGCACGAAGTTGGTGTGCCCTTCGAGTTGCCGTAGCGCCCGCCCGGTGTTCACCGCCCACAGCCGCACCGTGCTGTCCTCGGAGCCCGAGGCCAGGGTGCTCCCGTCCCGGCTGAAGGCCAGGGACTTCACTGCATCGACGTGTCCTTCCTGGCGCCACAACAGGCGCCCGGTGCTGATCTCCCACACCCGCACTGTTCCGTTGTTCTCGCCCGTGGCCAGCAGCCCCTTGGGACCAAAGGCCACGGAGCTCACGGAGTCCATGGACTCCCAGCGGGCATCTTTGAGAATGGATTCCGACTCGCCTTCGGGGACGAGCAGCGCGGGCTCATCGGCTCGAGTAGCCGAGGCCCCGAGCGCTACGGCCACGCAGAGCGCCAGCGCCCACCGGCTCACGGTCTCACGTCCTTGCGCGCCAGGGCCTCACGGGCGGCCAGCTCCACGGCCTTGCAGCGCAGCACCGTCTTTCCAGCGGCGTCCTTTCGCACGAGCCCGGTGAAGTACAGCCTTACCTCCGGGTACTCCACCTGGTTGTCGAGCGGCTCCAGCTCTTCCACGTGCTCGCCGGCCAGCAGCTTCGTGAGCACGGCCTTGCAGCTCCGGTCTCCCGTGTAGCTGTTGCGCTCATCGCGGCGCAGGCATTCGTGGAGGTTGCCTCGGAGCGACGGGCTGCGCGCCAGCCGGGTGGTGACGGCGGCGTTCTCCAGCGTCCCGTCGCTGCTCAGCACCTCCTTGAGCAGCCCCAGGTGTCCGCCCGTGGCCTCGTGCACGCTCTGCGCCCAGCGCGAGCCGTCGAAGCCCGCGCCATCCAGGAACTGGCGCACCTCGTCCACCGTCAGGTCTGGCACCTCGCGGCGCGGAGCATCCTTGAAGACCGAGAAGCTCTTCATGTTGTGCAGCAGCCACGCCGAGCGCTCGCCGCCCGCGATGAGGAAGTGGAACTGCACCGAGGACGGCTCGTCCATCATCCGGCGCAGGTGGCGCCCCAGCGACGTGAGGTGATCGAACGGGCCCCACTCGTAGCGCAGGACGATCAAATGATCCCTCCCGAGCCGAGCCGCCTTCTTCCGCAGGTGTTCCACCAGCGCATCGAAGCTCGTGACAGAGCTCGCCTCCGGATCCTCCCCGGCGAGGGCACGGCAGTACTCGGCCTCGGTGCAGTCCGGCACGTTCGGCGGAGCCAGCCACGTCACCCGGTCTCCATAATGCGCGGCCACGCGGCGAGCGAGCGCCCGGGCGCCTCCATCCTCCGGGGCGAGCAGCACCAGCCGGTGCTGGTTGCGGAGGATGCGCGTGTACTCCTGCTCCAGCGTGGGCCTCGGCACGGGCGCGGGCTCCGTGGGCGCTGGTGGCGTGGAGAAGGACATGACCGAGAGGGCCACGCCGGGCCGGCTGCCCCCGAAGGCCGCCTGCGCCAGCCCGCGCAGGAACGTCGCGAGCGGTGGGCCATGGTCCTCATACTCGACGAGCTGGATGTTGTACTTGGGCCACAGCGCGCCGCGGTCGATCTGCCCCTTCTTCATCAGCGCGAAGCTGGGCACGTGCCGGCCCTTGGTGATGCCGATGACGTGCTCGAGCTGCTTGAGCACGTAGGGGTCGCTGAAGCTGAAGCCCATATAAAGGAAGGGCTTGGCGCGGATCCACTCGCGCAGGCGGACCAGCGCGTTGGTGTACTGCGAGTAGCTGGAGGGCTGCGCCGAGTCCCCATACAGCCGCTTGTAGTCAGCGCCAGCGAGCACCAGCGTGGCCAGCCGGTGGATGGTGCCGTGCAGGTACCAGACGCGCGGGGTGTCCGGCGAGGCCTCGGCGTCCATGAGGTTGAGCTCGTCCTCCTGATCATTGGAGACGGCCTCGGCGTTCTCGCGGCCCCACAGCAGCACGTCGTCATAGTTGGGGGTGAGCACCACCGGCGGGTGCAGCTCCCACAGGGCCTGGATGACGGACAGGTCCGCATCCGGGGGCTGGCGCACGCGCAGCCGCTCGCGCAGGAAGCGGTTGAAGCGATAGGCCCCCAGCTCCTTGAAGGCCAGCTCCGCGGCGGTGAGGAAGTCTCCCTGCGCGATACGCTGCCGCACCTCCGCCATGGCGGACTCGGGCAGGCCCTCGTCGTTCATCCGCTCGGCGAGCCCCTCCAGCAGTTGGATCCACGAGGGGAACGTCCCCCGCTTCACCCCCATGCTGATACCCGCGCCCACGAATGGGACGACCTGGTATTTGCGGACCGCCTCGACCAGCTCCCTCGGGAAGTTCATCGTGCCTCTCGTGGGAGCGATGATACCCGGCCCGGCGCGGACCTGCCTCTTGGCCAGGCCTTGGAGGCCGAGGGCATCGGAGACGGGGGGCCCTCGACCTTTCCCTCGGGCAGCGCGGAGTGATGCCTCCGCCTGCCTGGTTCCCCTGATCAGAGGAAGGCCGTCTCGGTCTCGACTCCGAGCAGGACGCCGCCAATGGTCTCCAGCGTGGGGGGCGCCACCATGGCGTGGTGCGTGGCCACGTGGACGTCTCGGAGGCAGCGCTGCAGCGGGCTGGTGCGGAAGACTGCGGGGCCTCCGGCGAGCTCGTACACCATGTCCACGACGCGCGCCGAGGTGCGGGTGGCATGGGTATAGGACAGCCGCAGGTCGGCGCGGGTGCGCAGGGAGACATCGCCCTTCGCTCCGGCGTCGAAGGCCTGATGGACCGACTCGTACAACAGGGCCCGGGCGGAGCGCAGGAGCGCCTCGGCCTCGGCGACGGCCTGCTGCACGGGGCCTCGGGAGCAGAGCAGCTTGCGGCTGGGGTACATCACCTTCTGCTGGGCCAGGGAGACGAAGTCGTCGATGGCGCGGCGGGCAATGCCCAGCGCGACAGCCGGCAGCCCCACGCCCAGCAGCGCGAAGGGCGGGAAGCCATAGAGGGGCCGCTGGACACGCGGGCGCTCGCTCAGGAGCGAGAAGCTGTACTCCGCGGGGACGAAGAGGTCCTTCACCTCGATGTCGCAGCTTCCGGTGCCGCACAGGCCCGAGGCGTGCCAGGTGTCGTGGAGCACCGTGTCCTTGGCGGGGAAGACGAAGACGCGCGCCTCGGGGATGCCCTTGGGCGAGAGCAGGGGCTTGCCGTCCTGGATGATGAGCGCGCCGCCCATGAGCCACTGACAGTTGTGGCTGCCACTGGCCCACGGCCAGCGTCCGGAGACGCGGAAGCCGCCGTCCACCCGCTCGGCCCGGCCGATGGGCGCGGCCACGCCTCCGGTGATGGTCTCGGGGGGGCTATATACGTTGCGCGCGGAGGCTTCGGGCAGCCAGGCCGAGACCATGGCGGTAGCGGAGCCGATCATCACGCACCAGCCCGTGGATCCGTCCGCGCGAGCGATGGTTTCGATGATCTCGAGGCTGTGCGCGGGGTGCAGCTCGGAGCCGCCGTAGGCTTCGGGGATGAAGGTGCGGAAGAAGCCGGCCTGGGCCAGCTCCTGGGCCAGGTCCGCAGGCAGCCTGCGAGCATTCTCGATTTCCTCGGCGCGAGCGGAGATGCGAGGCGCGAGCTGCTGAGCGGTGGCGAGCAGGGACTGGGCGGCGGGCGGCATGGGGAGCGTCGGAATCCTCATGGCTCGGGAGCGTAGGTGGAGAGGGGGAAGGTTGCCAGGGCGGCTCGGTCGGGTACGGGATGGGAGAGAGCCGGATGGCTACTGGGAGTGAACCTTCGGGTATCAGGTGTACATCTCGACTTCTTCCATCTTGTCGCGGAGCGCCTCCTGCTCCTCGGGAGTGGCGCCGAGCCGCTTCATCATCTCGAGTTCCGGAGCGAAGCGGTCGTCCCTTCCCTCCCAGGGGAAGAACGTGCGGAGGATCTTCTCCGCTCCTCCCGTGGGGCCCGCGGAGTTGTGGGACAGCACGGCGGTGCGTTCGTAGGCCTTGCGGTAGGCCTCGCGAACGGACTCCGGGGTCTCGGGGCTGGACAGCGCTTCGCGCAGGGCTTCGAGCTCCGTCGTCATCCGGAGCAGCAGGGTGACGAGCGCCGCGTGGGAAGGGCCCATGCGGTACTGCTCGACCAGGGCGAGGAACAGCTCATAGGAGGTCTTGGGACGGTCGGCGGGATCCATGGCCGCAGCCTAGCGGATCCGTTTCACGCGACAGGAGCCCGGCGGATGAGCTCTTCGACCGCGGTTTTGCAGTGAAGGCAGCGCTCCCGGAAGTCGCTGCTGAGCTCGGTGGATTCAACGAGCTGGCCCCAGTACGCCACTGCGGCGCGAGCCGCATGGGCCCAGACATCGAGATTGTCCGCGGTCGGCGGGGCGGGTTCGAAGCGGCGTTCGACGAGCTCTCCTTCGACGGGCGCGAAGATCATCGGCAGCATGTCGTAGACAGGCGTGAGCTGGAGCCGGCCCTTTGCGTCCTCGAAGAAGGAGAGGTTCCAGAAGTGCCGGTCGGTGTTACCGATGAGCTGTCCGAAGGCATCGAGCCAGCGCATCATGCGAGCATCGTCTGGACCGATGAGCTTCGCGGAGAGAAGGCGCCGGGCCGCGTTCGTCCAATGGTCCAGATGTCCGAGATACTCGTTGGCGATGGCGCCCAGAGAAAGCAGTGCCCGTCGGCCACGCGGTCCGATCCGGTCGAAGCGCTCCACCTCCAGGAACTGGCGCCCGGCGAGGGACAGCGGCCGAGCCGTCGCGGCAGGCAACCCCTCCGCGCGAATCACGTCGAGCGCGATGCTCTCGGAGATGAGGAGGTCCTTCCACCGCAGGGCGGCAGAGCCCTCGCTCCCTGAGAACTTCACGAGCACGTGCCGGCCTTCTGAGTACGTCAGGAACTTGGGCTGCTCTCCACCCGCGGAGGAGCCTGGCTGCCCGGAGATCGAGGCCTGGGCGAGGTGGGGATAGTCATCGGGTTGGGCGGGCTGTGGGAGCTGTGCGAGGAAGCGATTCAGGGACTCGTCGCCGAGGATCAAGTTGCCAGAGCAGTCCTCGCCTCGCAGGGCGAGGGCCACCAGCCGATCATCATCGCTCCAGTCAGCGAGTCGGCGCGGGAGCTTCAGCTCGGGGTAGCGAGTGGAGAAGCTCCGTCCGATGAAGCCCTGGGGGCTCATGTCGACCGCGAAGGGGGGAAGCCCCTCGAAGAACGTGCCGGGGCCCTTCTCTTGTTCGAGCCATTGGTGATCGCTCGCGAGGAAGTGGAGCGTGCCGTCGCGATGAACGGTCCCCGATTCATCCACGCGATAGATGGAAGTGCGCGTGCCGAGCGGGGGGATCGATCGAGTGGGCGCGTACTCCACTGCGCGGCCCGAGCCCATCCTGCAGATCCGATCTCCGGAGGCTGTGATGAGCCGTGAGATGGTGGGCTGTGAGACGCCGAGCCGTTGGCCGAGCTCACTTGCCCGGGCTCGGCCCAGACGGCGCAGTTCGCTCAGCAGCTGGTCTACCGTCGCCATGTGTGCTTCCAGCAGGCTGCACTAATGGTGAATCGTTGTCTGAATAGATACGAGAATCGATACGAGATTCTATAATGCTGTAGATACTCAGCTATTTCCAATAATGGAGCTAGGCGTGAATAGATAGAGGCCATATAATCGCCCCCTGCCATGCCACTGAGAGAGAGGGAGAGCTGGCAGGCGCTTATAAGGATGCGGGCTCTCTGGTTCGTGGAGAGTTGTTGCTCCCCAGAGGTACGGAAGGAAGCCACGCTACGAGCCGCTCGGCGGCGGACTCGAGCGCTGAACCTATCCGGATCGCGCTCCCACCCAGTGGCACTTGAAGGATGCGCACCTCGCTCAGGTGCCCGAACGTCTTCAGCCACATCGTGCGCTCTTCCGGCACTGCCCCCGGCGCGGGGAGCACGAGCGCACCTCGACGCGTGTCGAGGCACCCTAGATAGGTGACGAGCTGCTGAAAGTCGTCCGCGGGCGGCATCCCTTCGGCAGGCAGCTTGTACTTGGCGTCGATGACAACTCGTGCACGGCCTCGTTCGATGACGATGTCCGGGATGGCGGTGAGCTGGCCCCCGGTGTCCAGCGAGAGCGGGCGCTGCGCATGACACGTCACGCTCCGTGCGGCAGCCACTCGCGCCACGGCCCGCGTGATCGCCGCCTCGAACAAGGGCGCAAGCCGGACGATGAAGGACGAGAGAGGATGAACGCCCGGAGCCGCTTGCACACCCGCGCTCTCCAGGATGAGACGCGCGAGCCCCACCGCCGGTCCATATGCCGTGAACCGTCGATCCGACGCCAGCATCCGCACCGCGGCCCTCATGTCCGCCAACGGCTGCACATCGGCCAGCGTCGAGGCCAGCGCATTCGCATGGGCCGCGACGCGCGATCCAAAGGTGCCCGAGTGCTCCACCACCTTCAGTGCCGCGAGCAGCACGCGGTTCGGTGGCACATCCCGGGTGAACTCGTCGAACCGGCAGGAGAGCAGGTGCCGGTGCGAGGGCGGCCGGCTGATATCCCTGCTCACCAGCCAGCGCCCCCGGAGCACGGGTCGCTCCGCTTCCTCCTCCTGGTAGCCACGCACCCAGCCTCCCCGCGCCAGCCGCTCCACCCGGTGGACGTAGAGCGAGCCGAGCAGCGAGAGCAGCTCCTCCGCCGAGCCCGACCCGACAACATCCTCCCCCCATGTCACCTCTCGCGACGCATAGTCCGCCAGCGCGAGCACATTGAGCCCCGGCACCTTGGGTCGCACATGCAGCGTCCCACCCGGAAGTGCGACGAGCCCCGCCACACCCTGCGCACGCAGCCGGAAGCCACCCACGGAGGGTTCGACAGAGAGCGCAGAGCCCAGCTGAGCCTGCGCCGCGAGCACGTCCGAGGCCGACAGCGGCAGTTCGGCCCACTCCCACTCCGTGAGCGTCCACGTCGTCATTCCGCCATGTCCACCGCGCCCGGCCGGGCTGCGTCGAAGAGGGAGCGCAGCTCTGTCACCACCTGCGGCGAGTCGTAGAAGCAGTCCTCCAGCATCGGGCTGATGTCGTGGCGCCAGATGCGCTCGACGCGTGCGGTATCCAGATCCTTGTCCATGAAGAACGAGTGGCCGACGCAGAACTCACGGCCCGGCGAGCGTGCAATCCGAGCGTTCACCGCCTCCAATCCCTCCACCACCCAGTCACACACGTCCGGCGCCACATCCCACTTGAGCAGGTTGCGCCGCAGCACCTCCACGTCCGGATCCATCCGCACGAAGTGGAAGCGCCGCCGCAGCGCCACATCGATCTGCGCGATGGAGCGGTCCGCGCTGTTCATCGTGCCGAGCAAGTACAGGTTGGGCGGCAGCTCGAACAGGTCCCCCGAGCCCGCCAGCCGCACCCGCTCCTCTCGGTACTCCAGCAAGTAGAGCAGCTCTCCGAAGACACGCGGCAAAGCGGCGCGGTTGATCTCATCGATGAGCAACACGAAGCGCTCGGTGGGCGAGGCCTGTGCCTTCTCCGCCAGCGCCTTGAGGATGCCGGCGCGGTACTCGTAGCGCAGCCCGCCCGGAGCCTGGGGATCCACCTGCGGCCGCAGCCCCTCGACGAAGTCCTCATAGGAGTACGCGGGATGGAACTGCACGCGCTCGCAGCGGGCCTCGGAGCCTGCCTGATAGCGCGCCAGCTCTCGGGCGATGAACGTCTTCCCCGTACCCGGAGGCCCATAGAGGATGAGCTGGCGCCGGTGCTCCAGCAGCGCGCACAGCTCCTCCATCCGCTCGCGCCGCAGCGAGGTGACATGCAGGAAGCGCTCGGCGGGATCCAGCTCCTTCGGCGGCTGCTGATCCAACCGCGTCTTGAGCCAGTAGAGGAATCGCCTCATGGCCTGCGTGGCGGGCAGCCCCGCCGCGGGCATGTGGGGCGTCAGCGCCTCCCGGAGCGCATCGTTGGACCGCACCGCCAATGCACCCGGCGAGAGGGACGCGGGCAGCGCCGGCAACCCAAGCATCTCCATCATCCGCGCCTTCCCGTGGTCTCCCTCGGAGGAGTGGACGCCCAGGAAGCGCTCCGGTTGGACGAGCGCCAGGCACTTCAACAGCACGCCCTCGCTCAACCCCGGTACATGCTCGGAACTGTTCTTGTCGAGCGCGCGATCCAGGCGCTGCTCCACCCGTCCCTCGCCGTACAGCACGTCACGCAGCGTGGCGCGGAAGCGAACCAGGTCCTCCTCGCTGGCCTCCAGGAAGAAGCGATTGAGCCGGGCCACGGCCCCCGTCGAGCCGAGCACTCCCAGCTGGAACACGGGACGGAAGTCCTCGGGCGTGAGCCGATCGAGCGCATCCCTTGCCAGCAGCCGCGCCCACGCCTCGCGCTGCTGCGCATCCCGCGAATCCGTCTCGTCCGGATAGCCCGAGGTGCGGCGCCACTCGTCCACCCACGCCGCCAGATCCAGCACGCGCGGAACCTGGGCCACGGCTGTCTCGGCCCCCATGGCATCCGGCCCCAGGTAGGGCGCGAGCACCTCGCGCACCTCGGGGTTGCGATCCGACACGAGTCGGGCCAGGTGGGGCAGCTCGTCAGCACGGATGGGCAACACCATGCCACTGCGCGGCGAGGCCATCATCATCCCCGACAGCGTCGAGTGCGCCTGGATGGCCGCGAGCGGAATCGGCTGCGGCAGCACATCGGTGAGGAACTCCACCTCGAAGCGGGTCTCCTCACCGACAGGAACGGGCGCGGCCACCAGCCTCCCGAGCCCCAACACCTCGCGCACCGGGCTGGCCTGATAAAGGAAGACCAGATCCCCCGGCTCGGCATCCTGGAGCCACTCCCGCGAGCTGCGCTGGGTGGCCGTCCAAGAGCTGCGCCGACCTCGCCGCAATTCGGTGCGCAGGTTGCGCCGCGAGAGCATGTTGCGGACGACCCAGGCACCCACCTCCTCTTCGGGCTCGCCGCCGATGTCCTCCTCCGGAGGCCCCTCCTCGAACTCCTCCACCTTCTTCCGGGCGAGGTAGCCCCCCAGCTTCCGGTCACACAGCCAGTGGCAGAAGGCATCGAAGTGGTCCGCATCCTGGATGCCCAGGGGCTTGAGCCGCTCGAGCACGAAGCGCAGCGTGACGTTGGCCTCCAGGTAGTGCTCGATGGCGATGCTCACCTCACGAGGCTCGCCCCACAGCGCGAGGCAGAAGTGGCCCGCGCGGCGGCTCTTGGCATTGATCACGAGGTACAGGTCCGGCCGCAGGCAGTGCAGCGCCGGGCTGAGGAAGCCCGAGCGGAACCCCTTCGACAGCGGCGAGGCCGCGAAGGCATCCAGGGCGGCCTGCTGGGGTGCACGCTCCAGCGCTCGGAGCAGGCGCAGGATGTTGCTGGCGATGTCCCGCCACGCGGCCTCGTCGGGGACCCAGCCCGCGCTCTGGAACCACGGTTTGATTTCACGGTTGATGACGGCCCAACGAGCCGTCCACGCGCCGCGCTGGCGGTTGAACGGCGTATCCCGGTGGGGCAGCAGCTTGATGAGCACGCGCTCCGTCACGTCCTCGCCCGCGTCCGCGCGGCGGCACAGGTCCTCGAAGGCGGCGCGAGCAAAGGCGGCCTCCGCGGCCTGGCGGGCCAGGAGGTCCTGGCCGGCCGGCTGATGGACGAAGCGCTGGAGGAACTGGGCGACGAGCTCGGGCAGGGGAGGCAGGACGTTCATGGGGTGGCACCTCGCCAGCGCCCTGCCAGGCTCTCCGGGCACGGCTCGGAGCACGCCCGACCGAGGGGCAGGCAGGACCGGGTGGGTAGGGCGGAATCCACACTACCCGCCACGACCCTCGGATGCCACGAGGAATCGGGCGCGGGCTGCACGGCAGGTGGGGAAGGAGCCGTGCTGGGGGTATGGAATCCACCCCCGTGACGTGCCCGGGAGTGGTACGCCGCGAGAGCCCTTTTCTGGAGACGGGCGCTCGACTAGGTTGCGCCGCCCTTCAGCTTCCCCTTCACGAGGAATCGACGATGCCCAGGATCTCCCAGGCCCAGACGCAGGAGCGCACCACGTTCCTGCTCGAGCTCATCCGCGACCAGCCGGACATCTCCCGCGAGGAGGCGCAGGAGCGCTTCGAGGAGAAGTTCGACGCCACGCTCAACCCGAAGCTCTTCCAGCAGGTGCAGGAGCAGGTGCAGCAGGAGCGCCCGGCCCGCCCCGCCGAGGAGCCCGCTCAGGACGAGCCCGAGTCCTCCAGCGATGAGGCCTCCGCCTCCAAGCCGGCCACTGGCTCCGCCGAGCCCACCAATGGCGCCTCCTCCCAGCCCGCCAAGGCCGCCAAGGCCGCCAAGGGCGCGCGGCAGAAGAACGTCTTCGTGGACGCGTCCAAGGAGCAGCTCGTCTTCCTGGAGCGCATCGTGCAGCAGCTCCAGGAGGCGGGCGCCTCCAACGTGCGCATCGACCACTCCACGGACCGCTGGATGGTCCTCGTGGTGGACGCGAAGTAATCGCCTCTCGGGCTTGGGGGGCCAGCAGGGCCCTCAGGCCGCACGCGAGCGAGGCAGCTCCACCCGGAACACCGTGCCCGTCTCGGCCGAGGAGCTCACCGAGATGAGGCCCCGGTGCGCGGCGACGATCTCGTGCACGATGAACAGCCCGAGCCCCACGCCCTTGAGCGCGTCACCGCCGCTGCTGGCGCGAGTGAATGGCTCGAAGAGGCGCGGTAGCAGCTCCGCCGGAATGGCGCGGCCCTGGTTGACGACCTCGAGCACCACCTGAGCCTCCTCGCCCGTCAGCCGCACCTCGATGGGCGTCTCGGGTGCGCCGTGCTTCAAGGCGTTGGTCACCAGGTTTCCCACCAGTTGGCAGATGCGGTCGGGGTCCCACTCCCCCTCCAGGTTCCCCCGGGTCTCGAGGCGGATCTGCCGGGAGGGGTGCGCGGCCATCAGCTCCTCCAGCACGGGGAGGCATGCGGTCTCCAGGTTCCCGCGGCGGGGCTGCAGGGGCATCGTCCCTTCCTGGCGCACGCGCACGAAGTCCAGCAGGTCGCGGATGAGGTGATCCATTCGCTGCACGCTCGTCAGGATGCGACCCACCTTCTTCTGTTGGGCGGGCGTGAGCGGCTCTGCCCGCAGCAGGAGCGTGCTGGAGGTGTAGATGGCTTGCAGGGGACCGCGCAGATCATGGCTGACGATGCCCAGCAGCTTCTCGCGCGTGTCCGCCTCGCGGCACAGGGCCTCGCGGAGCTGGTGGTGCGCGGTGACATCGGTGGACACCACCACGCCCGCAATCACCCGTCCCTCGACATCCCGGACCGCGGTGGAGCTCAGCTCGGCTTCCTTTCGCCTTCCGTCCTGGTGGACGATCGTCACCGGCTCGCGAAGGACCGGCTCCCCCGTGTGCAGGGTGCGCGACAGCGGCCACTCCTCGGCGCGGTAGGGGCTGCCATCCGGGCGGAAGCCCTGGTACGCCGAATACTCCGCGATGCTCTGCGAGGCGATGAAACCGCCCCAGATCTCCTGCATCGCGGCATTGCCGAGCAGGAGCCGGCCCGTGGGCTCGGCGATGACGACGCCCACCGGGAGCTGGCTCAACACGGCATTGAGCAGGCTGCGCTCCGTGGCGAGCGTGTCCCGGAGCCGCTCGGCCTCGGCGCGGCTCTGACGTTCGGCCGCGTACAGGCGCGCGCGCTCCAGCGCGAGGGCGCACTGCTGTCCCAGGGCCTCCATGAATTGGAGGTCCTCGCGCGTGAAGCCCCGCTCCTGCGCGAAGCTGAAGCCGAAGGCGCCGAAGACGCGCTCGTCCACCCGCAGCGGGAGCGAGGCGAACGAATGTCCGGTCACCATGGGCGAGCCCCGGAGCGTCGGGTAGCTCTGGAAGAGTTGCTCCCGGGTCTCATGCAGGACGGGCTGCCCGGTGCGATAGGCCTCGCGGAACATCACCGGCGTGTCGATGGGGAAGCGCCACCAGGCCGCGAGCTGCTCCTGGGAGTAACCCTGCGCGGCGCGCAGCTCGAACGAGGTGCCGTCCTCGCTGACCACCACCAGGGAGGCGCTGATGGCTTCGAGCGCCGCCACTCCCTCGCGGACCACCACCTGCGCGGCCTCCTCGGGCAGCAGCGCCCGGGACAGGGCGGATGAGACGGCATACAGCCGCTCGGTGCGAGTGCGGGACAACCGCGAGGAGGTGATGTCCCGCACCGTGCCGATGAAGCGCAGGGGTTTGCGCTCCGCGTCGAAGAACGTCTTGCCGTGCGCGAGGATCCACCGCTCCACGTTCGTGGTGAGGCCCACGGTGCGGTATTCGACCTGGTAGGCGCCATCTCCTGCCGGATCGAAGGTGGCCTGTACCGCCGCATCCACCCGGGCCCGGTCCTCGGGGTGGAGGCCTTGCAGGAAGACGCCGTAGTCGACGGGCGCGCCGGGGGGCAGGCCGAACAGCTCGCGGCACCGATCATCCCAGCTCAGCCGGCCCGAGCGAAGGTCCAGCTCCCACGTGCCCAGCTCGCTGGCACGCAGCGCCAGGCGCAGGCGGTCCTCGCTCTCCCGGACCACCTCCGCCAGACGTGAGACTTCCTCGCCCCGGCGCAGCTCGGTGATGTCCATGACCATCACCACGAAGCCGGCGACGTGGCCATCGCTCATCTGGTGGGGGAAATAGTCCGCTCTCACGGTTCGGGTGCCACCCAGCCGGTAGGGCACCACGCGCTCGAAGTGGGCGTGCTGCCCCGAGAGCGCCCGCTGGACCTCGCCACGCAGGCTTTCATAGGCCTCTTCCCCCACCACTTCCCGGAAAGAGCGGCCAATGATGTGTTCACGCAACACGCCGAACCAGCGCTCGTAGGTCTGGTTGCAGAATCGGTAGCGCTCTGAGGCATCCACGTAGGAGAGCAGCACGGGGGCGGCGTCCACGGTGATGAGCAGCCTCTCGATGAACCCATGCTCGCCCCGCCCGGTGTTGGGATGTTGGGACGAACGCTCGAGCAGCAGGAGCTTCTCGATGAGTTCCTGCAGCGGGGGGGTTGAGGGAGGAGGATGCATGAGCGTGAAACAATTACATCCAGTCTCACCTCTTCCCCAGGTGACTGCCATTGCCAGCTACCATCCCGAAAGTGCAATACGTGTGTTTTATAGGACGCGAGGAGAGCGAGCAGCCGTCAGCGGAGGGCAGGGGCGTGGCTCAGCCCTTTCTGTCGCGCAGCCGTGTGTACGTGTACGAGATGATCAGCAGAATCACCCCGATGAGGATGAAGGTGGTGATGCGCTGATCCGTGGGGAGCTTCGCCAGGTCGACAATGAGCAGCCGCCCGAGCGCCAGGGCCAGCACGCCCAGGCCGGCGAGCCGGTACCTGCGCTCGCGCAGGGCGAAACCGGCCGCGAACATGCCGAAGGCCGCCACCACCCAGCCGAGCGTCACGAGTCCCCGGGGCATCCAGTCTCCCGCCAGCCATACCAGCGCGAGCGCCGCGCCGCCGGCACAGAGGGCTCGCAGCAGGTTCTGGGACTGGAGCGTGTCCGCGGGTGGGAGCCAGTCTTGTTGAAGCTCCCCGGAGCGCTCGACGAGCAGGAAGCACACGAAGGCCACCGCATGGAGCAGGGGCGGGCTGTCGGTGATGAACCACGTGGACCCCAGTCCCACGAACAGGATGCCCACGCCCACCCAGCGCAGGATGGGAGAGACCGTGCCTCGCGCGGACAGCCCCGTCACCAGCCCCGTCACCAGCCACGACGTGACGAGCGCCGTGGCGCTGTAGTGGGCGGGCATCGCCAGGGCGAGCGTCATCGCGCTCAGTGACAGGTAGGCATGGAGCAGCATCGCGGGCGCCTGCCGCCACCGGGCCACTCCGGCGGAGACACCATGCGCCACGGCGACGATGAGGATGAAGGTGAACAAGTCCGGATGGCTGCGGCGCTCCACCTCATAGGAGCCGAGCCCCAACAGCCCCACCCAGTTGAGCAGGGCGAACGCCAGGCAGGCCCGGACGGACAGCTCGCGCGGCCGGGCGAGCAGCGCCACCGAGAAGAGCAGGAAGTAGACGGCGAGGAAGCCCAGGCTGAGCAGGAGCCGCTCGGAGTCGGGCGTGCCCGGTGCCACGCCGTCACTGCGCAGCGCCCAGTTGACGTGCGTGCTGTAGACGGCGACGAGGCTCGACAGTGGCACGATGACCCAGCGGTTCTTCACCAGGAAGAAGAGGGCACCGGCCGCCAGCAGCGTGGTGGACATCAGCGTGAACGAGGTGATGTCACTGAGCATCCCCGTGTGCAGCCCGAGGAACAGGGCGATGCCCGCCACCGTCTCCGAGTGCATCCGGTGGGCGATGACGACGATGCCCACCACGAGCCCCGCAAGCAGCACCAGCGCCAGCGCCTGGCTGTCGATGACGCGCACCGAGGGGATGAAGTGCAGCGCGTACGTGACGAAGTACGCGAGCGCCAGCCCGCCGCCGAAGACGATGCGTCCGAAGAGTGAGTAGCGCTTCGACAGCCAGAGCCCGAACGCGCCGAGCCCCGCGCTCAGCAGGTAGCCCAGCACCACCCGGACGAACACTCCCAGCTCTCCGAAGTGGTAGGTGATCAGATACGCGATGCCCGTGATGAGGGCCACGATGCCCACGCGGCTCAGCCAGTACGTGCCGAGGTGCGTCTCCAGATCCCGAGGAGGAGGTGCCTCGGAGGCAGGCACTGCCGCAGCGGACACGGGCGTCGGCGCGGGCACCGTGGGAACGCCTCGGGCCTCCAACTGGTGGAGCCGATCCTGCAACGACGCGACGAGCGTCTCGAGCCGCTGCACCCGTTCGCGGAGCTCCTGATCCCCATCCTCTGCGCTCATGTGCGCGTCCGTCCTCGTGCTCGTGAAAGGTCGTTCCGGCCTTGCTTCCACGGTCCACCATAGAGCGCTCCCAAGGTGGTGCGATGTCGTTTCAACCCTCGGGAATCACTCAAGAGTCAACGGCCGAGCATGTCAGACCGTCAGGTTAAACGAACCCCCCTCGACGAAGCGCGCAGGTGGGGTCATGCATCGGTTTTCGACGTCCTTCTTTGCAGCAATCCTCTTCACAGCGGTGTTCTCTTGCAGCTCCGGTCCCGCACCGGAGGAGGCGGGCTCCGGGCAGGTGGGACAGACGCTGTCCTCGCCTCGGCGGCTGTTGCCTTTCGTGCAGCTGGAGGATGGGCGCGTGCTCGCGGCGGGCGGCCATGACGGCACCCGCACCCTCTTCTCGTCCGAGCTCTTTGATCCGGCCACGGGCCTGTGGAGCACCACGGGCTCTCTCAAGGTGGCGCGGCGCAACCACGCGGCAGTGGCGCTGAAGGATGGGCGCGTGCTGGTGGCGGGCGGCTCGCCTCAGCAGCTCGTTGGCATGCTCGCGAGCGCAGAGCTCTTCGATCCGGACACCGGTGAGTGGACGGTGGTGGCTTCGATGTCGACGCCTCGCATCGACCCGACCGCCGTGCTGTTGGCGGATGGACGGGTGCTGGTGGTGGGTGGCTCTGACGTCGACCGGCGGCAGCTCCGCTCGGCCGAGCTGTTCGATCCGGCCACGCGCACGTGGACGCCCGCGGAGGCTCCGGGTTGGGGCCACAGCGGCGCGCAGGCGGCTGCGGTGCTGGCGGACGGGCGCGTGCTCTTCGTGAGTGGCATGCAGGCGGAGCTGTACGAGCCGTCGACGGGCCACTGGACGAAGGCGGGTCCCGCGGGGGGCGCGGCGGGCACGCACCGCTCGGAGCACACGGTGACGCGCCTGCCGGATGGGCGCGTGATGGTGGTGGGGGGCAGCACCTCTCGCGCGGCGGAGACGGCCGAGGTGTTCGAGCCGATCTCCAACACGTGGACGCTCGTGGCTCCTCCGCACATGCCGCGCGAGAGCCATGCCGCGGTCGTCACCGCGGACGGCGCCGTGCTGGTGCTGGGCGGTGCGCACTTCTCCACGGGGACGCTCTCTTCGGCGGAGCGCTTCGAGCCGGCCACGGGCACGTGGAGCCTGGTGACGTCGCTCCAGGCTCCGCGCCGGGGCGCCGGGGTGGTTCGCCTGCCGGATGGCGAGGTGCTGCTGGTGGGTGGGTTCAGCGATGCCGGTGGGACGCTCGCCGCCACCGAGCGGTACATGCCCGGCGGCGGCTGCGTGCCGGCGACGTGCGCGGAGCAGAGTGGAGCGTGCGGTGTGGTGCCGGACGGGTGCGGTGGGCTGCTCGACTGCGGCGCGTGTGACGCGGGGATCCAGTGTGCGCCGGACGGGTGCGCTGGGGGGCCGAACGTGGATGTCTCCGTGGTCATCTCCGTGCCCGCCGTGCAGTAACCGCTGGGTGGTACCCACCGGCGGCGGGAGGGGCGCTCGGGAGGCAGCGGCGGGCTGCTTCCCGAGCGCCCTTCGCTTTCTTGCTCACTCCAGGCGTCCAGGGCCGTGCCATGCTGCGCCGCCATGCGTACGTCTTCGTTCCTGCTTGCTTCCCTGTTGCTGTCCTCTGCCTGCGCCACCTCGGGAGCGCGGACGGCTCCTTCCTCCCCTGAGGGCTCCGAGTCGGTGCGTCCCTTCGGCACGATGCGCTCCCAGGCCGAGCGCCAGCAGGCCTGGCTGAAGGAGCGGCTGGAGGTGGCGCTGCCGCGGCTGATGCGCCAGCACGGCGTCGAGATGTGGGTGGTGCCCATGCGGGAGTACAACGAGGATCCCGTCTTCAAGGCGCTCGTGTCCGCCACCGCGTACTCGGCGCGGCGGCGCACCATCTTCGTCTTCCACGACATGGGCCCGGACAAGGGCGTGGTGCGCCTCACGTTGGGCGGAGGTTCCCAGGGCGGTCTGTACGAGCAGCGTCGTCCGGCTGCCAAGGGCGGCTCCGGGCGGCCCATCGAGCCGTGGGGCCCGGATCAATGGCAGATGCTCAAGCAGGTGCTCGAGGAGCGTCAGCCGAAGTCCATCGCCATCAACGTGTCGCGCACCTTCGCCTTCGCCGACGGCCTCACGCATGGCGAGTACGAGGGCATGACGGAGGCCCTGGGGCCCCAGTGGGCCGCGCGCCTCAAGCCCTCGGGAGGGCTGCCAGTGGACCTGATGGCGTGGCGCACCGAGGATGAGGGGCGCTTCTTCGCGGACGAGAACAAGCTCGCGTGGAACATCATCGAGACGGCCTTCTCCAACGCGGTCATCACCCCGGGCGTCACCCGCGTCAGTGACGTGGAGTGGTGGATGCGCCAGCGGCTGGCCGATCTGGGACTCGACACGTGGTTCCCTCCCTCGGTGGAGGTTCAGCGGCAGGGCGCCACGGAGGAGCAACTCGGAGAGGATCCGATCATCCAGCGCGGAGACGTGCTGCACTGTGACTTCGGCATCACCGCGCTGCGGCTGAACACCGACACGCAGCACATGGGCTACGTGCTGCGCGAGGGAGAGACGGACGTGCCCGCCGGGCTGAAGCAGGCGTTGGCGGCCTCCAACCGGCTGCAGGATCTGCTGGTGGAGGAACTGCGTCCCGGCCGCACGGGCAACGAGGTGCTGCGCATCGTGCTCGGGCGGATGCAGCAGGAGGGCATCAATGGCTCCGTCTACTCGCACCCCGTGGGCCTGAACGGCCACGGAGCGGGCTCCATCGTCGGGCTGTGGGATCGTCAGGAGGGCGTGCCCGGCAATGGCGACCACACCATCATCCCGAGCATGTGGTACTCGGTGGAGCTGCAGGCGACGTCGCCGGTAGCCGAGTGGGGTGGACAGCCCGTGCGCTCGGCTCAGGAGGAGGACGTCATCATCGGCGCCGACGGCCGCGTGCGCTGGGCCTACCAGCGGCAGAGCACGTTCCACCTGGTTCGCTGAGGCACCACTCCCCACTCAGCGCCGCGGTGGCCTGCCGCGGTGCTCCCGTGTTGCTCCGAAGTGACCTTCGGGCACTACGCTTTACGTGCACTCGCTGTCACACTACCCTATGGGTGGGTAGGTTTCAACGGCGCGTGCATGAGCATCGAAGAGCGATTCGACGAGACCCTGCGCGAAG
The DNA here is from genome assembly GCF_020103695.1 of Hyalangium versicolor. Classification (GTDB taxonomy): domain Bacteria; phylum Myxococcota; class Myxococcia; order Myxococcales; family Myxococcaceae; genus Hyalangium; species Hyalangium versicolor. The sequence goes on along the minus strand of NZ_JAHXBF010000024.1, from coordinate 128,676 downwards.
GTGAATCCGCGGACACCGTCTCCGTGGAGGCGCTCCTGCGGAGCCTGCGCCAGCGCGGCGTGCAGGTGGAGGAGGAGCGCCTCGCACAGGCCCCTGGAGTGGCCGAGGCCTTGTTGCTGGCTGCCTCCTGGGTGCGCCGTGCCAGGACTCGAGGTGCCACGGTCGCGGAGCAGGTTCGGGCCGTGCTCGAGCTGTGGCGGCACATTGGCCCGCAGCCTCGGAACCCCTCCGCCAACGATTGGAGCGCCACCGGGCTCCCACGCAGCTTCCATGACGGCTTCGTGAAGGTGCCGTTGGAGCTCCGGATCGTGTTGGCCCGTGAGGTCGCCGTGGATCCGCGCTTCGATGCGGAGGATGCGCTGGAGCTCGGCCGCAAGCTCCGAGGTCTGCTCCGCGAGGAGGGTCGCCGCGCCGAGCTCGAAGACGTGCTCGCGACCTGGGAGAGGCACGCCCCGCACGCCTATCGCTCCGAACCCGCGCTGCTCGGCTGGCGCGTGGAATGTGCCTTGATGCGCCCCGGCTCGGATGTGCACGGCGCCCTGCTCGGGCTGGCCGCGTGGCGGGGGCACCTCGTTCCCCTGCTGAAGCTCGCCGAGTGGTGTCTCTATCGCGGCCGGGTCGAGGCCGCGCTCGCGGGGCTCACCGCCGCCTGGCCGGGCGTGCGCGACAGCCCGCGGCTCTTCGTCTGGGACATCGAGGACTTCGCCCAGCGCACTGTCTTCACCCTCCTGGACACCGTGCTCCTGCGAGCACCCGTCCTGGGTGAGGGCTGGTTGCGCGAACGGCTCGAGCCGCTCGGTCCCCTGGCGCCAGGGTGGCTTGAGCGCGCCCAGGCGTGCCGCTCCGGCGAGTGGATGTGGAGAGGCTCTCCCCAGAGCTGGCACCAGCTCTCCGTGAGTCAGCTCCAGTTCGAGCAGCAGGAGCTGGTGATGGCCTTCGAGCTCGAACTGCGCACGCGCTACGACTGGCCCTTGGGGCGCACCCAGCTGCTCCACCCCTGGCTCCTCGTGTTGATGCCCGAGGTGCCTCGGGGCCTGCGCGCCACCCAGGAGCCCTCGAGGGATCCCGTCAACCTGCTGCTCCCGGCCGAGTGGGTGCTCCGCGAGTGGGCGCGTGTCGGCTCCGAGAGCCGCTACCGCCACCCGCACGCCGAGGCCGCTGTCGCCTCGGCCCTGCTGCCCTGGGGACACTTCCTGCGCCGGCTTGGGCTCATCGACTCGTACGAGCACGCCGCGTGGCGCGTCTGCGTCACGCGGGCGCTCGCGCGGCTCCCGGAGCAGTTCTCCTCCGCGGACGATCCCCTGCTGGAGCAGGAGGTGCACAAGGCCCTCCGGGGCGGCTGAGGCGCCTCAAGCCGCTCCGGTGGACTGCTGCTCACGCAGCCGGGCGATGACGTCGCGTGCCTCGGCCTCCGTCTCGGCGAACTCGAAGTGCACGTTCCACTTGCCCGTGAAGAGCAGCCGGACCATCAGCCCCTTGGCCATGGCCCGCTGCGTGGGCCCCGCACCCAGGTAGATGACGGCCCGGAACCACTCAGGGCGGGCCTGCTCGGTGAAGTAGTTCCGGTTCTCCGCCGCCATCGACGAGCCCGCTACGTCGACGGCGATGAAGATCCGCTGCCCCAGCTCCCGGACGATGTCGACCAGGTTCCGGGTGTGCTCCACCGTGCTCGGCCCCGAGTATTTGACCCAGAGGATGTCGGGAGGCTCCCACCACGCGCGGTGCGTCCCGAACGTCCACTCCCTGCTCTCCGGCATACGCTCTCCGCGCTACGGAGTGCCCGTCATCGACTCGAGCAGCTTCACCAGCGCCTTCTTTTCCTCGTCGCTGAGGTCCAGCTTCTTGATGGTCTCCGTCCGGGTGCCCGAGAACGTGCCCACCTCGTCGCCGCCCTTGTTGTAGAACTCGACGACGTCCTCCAGCGTTTTCAGCTCGCCGGTGTGCATGTAGGGCGCCGTCAGCGCGATGTTGCGCAGGGTGGACGTCTTGTAGGCCCCATCCATCTCCGCGCGCTTCTCGCCCAGCGTGGAGCGCACGGTGTTGAGCCGCGTGGCGTCCTGGCCCGTGCGGTCGTCGCTGTAGGGGCCCGCCGCGTTGAACTTCCAGTCCAGCATCGCGTCGATGGCCGCCGTCTGCCCCGGTGCACCCGGGCTCGAGTCCTTCACGCCCAGGTTGTGGAACAGGTTGTCGCTCATCGTCACGCCCTGGTGGCAGACGATGCACTGGCCCTTGCGGAAGTACGTCTTGAGCCCCAGGTAGGCCGGATCGTCCTTCTCGGTGCCCGCGTCCACCGCGGCGATGAAGCGCTTGACGTCCTCGTCGAACGGCGAGTTCACCCGGTTCACCTGCCGCTCATAGGCCTGCATCAGCTTGCCCACGTTGGCCAGCAGCTCGTCATCCTGCGTGGTGTCCGGAGTCTTGTTGAACAGTTCCGTGTACTCGCCCATGTACGAGCCATTGAGCTGCGTGCGGAGGATGGTGGGGTTCGAGTTCATCTCCACGGGGCTCGTCATCGGCAGGATGGCCTGGTTCCACAGCCGGTCCGCGCGCCCGTCCCACATGAACCAGCGCAGGTAGTCCACGTTGAGGATGGTGGGCGGGTTGCGGCCCGTCACCCCGCCGTTGCACCCGTCCGCCTTCGGCTTGTCCACCGTGCGCCCGTCCCCGTCATGGCAGCTCGCGCAGGAGACAGTGCCGCAGCTCGACAGCTTCGGATCATGGAAGAGCCGGTTGCCCAGCGAGGCTGCCCTCGGATCATCCGCGAAGCGGTTGGTGGTGTCCCGCGGCGGGTGCTGCGGCATCGTGTGAAGTTGCTGGAGCTTGTCGAGCTCATCGAACGACGGGAAGGGATCCTCGTTCTCACACGCATTGGCCAGCAGGCCCACCACGAGCAGGCAAGCCAGGCGGGCACTCAGGCGTTTCGCGTTCATAGCGGCGGGAGCTCCTGCGACAAGGGTCAAGAAAGTCCGGAAAGAAGGGCCTTGTCGTAAGCGGCACATTGCCGTGCTTGGGGGCAGGGAATCAATCCACCCACGTGCCTCAGGGTTTGTACTTAGAGGTCGAACGAGCAGGCAGGCAGGCCCTGGGACGGCTAGCCGCACGTGGCGCGGAAGTCACGCGTGGCCGTCTCGTAGTCGCGCAGCTTCAACGTCCCCGAGCCGGAGCGGGGGCTCAGCGTGGGCGGCTGCCCGTTTTCGCACTTCCAGTCCGCGCCGGGGCGGACCTCCAGGTGCAGCTCCGCCTCGCTCGGCAGGCTGGACACCACATAGAAGCACCGCTGCCGGCTGGCCTTCACCATGACATTGCCCAGCAACTGCGAGGGCTCGCGCACGTGGGCCACCCGAATCCTCACCCCGGCGCAGGAGGTACTCTTTGGGCCCACCGCGTTGGGAGGGGGCACGAGGATGCCGGTGATGCTGGCGTTGCCCTCGCGCTCCAGCCGCTGCGCCCCTGTTCCGAAGGCACAGCCACCCGTGGCGAGAGCAAAGGTGGTGATGAGCGTGAGGCCGGGCTTGAGCATGGCTTCTTCTAACTCACTCGCGGTTGCCGCACCTGCGCCGCGAAGTTGTCTCCCAGCCCGTGCCGCATCGCGTCCGGCGGGATGAACTCCTCCTTCTCAGACAACGGTCTGGAGCGCATGGACGTATCGGAGGTATGCCGGTGCACAATCCTTTGGGAGCAGGTCAGCCCGGAGCGCCAGCATGCGCTGGGTGAAGGAGGCAGCAGGATGACGCGGGAGATACCCGACGATCGGCTCCAGGCCGCCCTGGAGTTGCCCCCGGAACGGCGCCATGCCTGGTTCCTGCAGCGCGTGCGCGAGTCCGGCGAGGTGTGGGGGCTGTACGCGGAGGGCTGGGCGCTGGCGTTCGACGACGAGGGGCGGGATGTGTTGCCGCTGTGGCCCACGGCCGCCTCCGCCCGGCTGTGTGCCACGCGCCTGTGGGAAGGCTTCGAGCCGCGCTGCATCCCCCTGCCGGAGCTGGTGGAGCAACTGCTGCCGGAGCTGGCCGAGGAGGGCATTCCGTTGGGGACCTTCTTCACGCCCCAGGGCGAGGGCTGGCCGGTGACGGCGGCCGAGCTGCGCGCGCAGCTGCTCGGCGCCGCGAGTGCCTGAGGGCGCCAGCCCGCTCGCCTGCTCGCCGCGGCCAGGGTTTTCCTTTTCGGGCCGGTTCGGTGTCCAATCCGGGCGGTGCCTCGGGTGGCTTGCGCCTACCTTCGCCTCCGTGGTGCGCTTTGGACGACCTGATGACCACCGAAACCAGAGAATGGCCGCGCAGCCTCGGGCGCTATGAGCTCGTCCACCTGTTGGGCCAGGGCGGCATGGGCGAGGTGTACCTCGCCAAGATTTCCGGCGCGGCGGGCTTCGAGAAGCCGTGCATCGTGAAGACGATCCTCCCGGCGCTGCTCAAGGATGGGCAGTTCCTGGATCGCTTCCGCCACGAGGCCAAGGTGTTGGTGCACCTGGTGCACTCGTCCATTGCCCAGGTCTACGACATGGGTGAGGTCAACGGCGCCTACTTCATGGCGCTGGAGTATGTGGCCGGAGTCGACGTGGCCTACCTGGCGGATCAGGCCCGCGCCCAGGGGCAGGCCATTCCGGTGCCGGTGTCGCTCTACCTGGGGCAGAAGGTCGCCGAGGGGCTGGGGTACGCGCACCGCAAGACGGGGACGGATGGCACGCCGCTGGGCATCGTCCACCGGGATGTGTCCCCGCATAACGTCATGGTGTCGTACGAGGGTGAGGTGAAGGTCATCGACTTCGGCCTCGCCAAGTCCGCGGCGCGCAGCAAGTACACGCTGCCGTCCACGGTGATGGGGAAGCTGGGGTACATGTCCCCCGAGCAGGCCCGCGCCGATCCTCTGGACCACCGCAGCGACATCTACTCGTGCGGAGTGATGGTGTGGGAGCTGCTCGCGGGCCAGCCGCTCATCGCCCACGGGACGGTGGGAGAGATGATGGCCGCCATGGCCAACCCGCGGCCGCCCTCGCTCCACGAGCTGCGGCCCGAGGTGGATCCCGCGCTGGACGCCGTGGTGAGGAAGGCGCTGGCTCCCAATCCCCAGGATCGCTACAGCCGCTCGGACGAGTTCGCTCGCGCTCTTAATGAGCAGCTGCTGCGGGCGAGCTCCTCGCTGGGGGCGGAGGAGGTGGGCAACTACGTGAAGGCGGTGTGTCCGGAGGCATTCTCCGCGCAGCGCCAGCTCATCTCTCGCATCTCCGGTGTTCGCCGGACGGATTCCTCGCCGCCGGCCAGCGGAGGCGTGCTGCAGGTGGGCGTCTCTCCGCTTCCGGCGGATCCGCGAGTTGGGCTCGAGGCCACCACTGTGCGCCCCGCGGCGGGAGCCCAGGATGTGAACCTCGGCGCCACGCTTCGTCCCATGGCTACGCCCCTGCCCGGGGCGGTTGTTCCCGCGGCGCTGCCCGCGCAGGTGCTCGCGCCCGCGCCCTCCGCGCCCGTGATGGCTGCGCCGGCGGTTCTACCTCCCGTGGCCAGTCCGTCGGGAGTCTCCACGCCTTCGTCTGGGCTCCGCAGTGGGGTGATTGTCGGGGGCATCCTCTTGTTGCTCGTGCTGATGATCGGCACCGCGGTGGCCACCGCGTACTTCATGGGCGATCGCCGGCATCCGTCCCCAGTGGGCGCACTTCCTCCTGGGGCAGGACTGCCTCCGGATCCAGGCGATCCGAGAGGGCCCCACCCTGGAGATCCGAGGGGCCCGCGTCCCGGAGAACCTCCGAGGGGCTGGCGCCCTGGAGATCCGCTGCCTCCCCGTCCTGGAGATCCGCCGCCTCCACCCCCTGGGGAACCGCCGCCTCCCCCAGAGGACGGGGCTCCTCCGGATCAGGGCCCCGAGGGGCTGGCCGCGGAGGGCAAGCCGGGCAAGCCCGCCAATGACGCCGTTCCGGCTGCGGGCTCGGAGGGCCCGGTCGCCGCGGCTCACGCGGCGGGGTCGGTGGACTCGGCCGTGGTCGAGCCTGCGGCGGGGACGAGCGACGAGGTCCCTTCGGAGCCACAGAAGCTGCGGCAGACCAAGGGCGCCGCGGCACCGTATTCGGTCAAGGGCCTGCCCATCGTGAGCCAGGAGAAGGGCGTGTACTTCGCCTCGGGGGCTCGGGTCGGCGATCTCCGCAAGGGCATGGTCGTGAATGTGGCGGGGCAGAAACCGAACGGAAAGCTGAAGACGCTCGGCACCGCGACGGTGGTAGCGCGGGGACCTCGTGGGAAGCGGGTGCTCCTGGAGCTGGACGATGCGGCGAAGCAGGCTCGCGAACCGCTCTTCCTGCTCATGCCCGAGGGCTCCTCCGAGCCCGCCCAGCAGGCCGAGTCCCCCGCTGAGCCCGCTCCCCCGGCTCCTACGCCTCCGCCACCGTCCCCGCGCCGAGAGCTGCGCTTCCTGGTGCGCGAGTCTGGGCTGCTCGACAGGGAATACGTCATCGACAACAGGGAGTCCGAGGCCCTCTTGCGCTGCACGGCGACGGTGGCGGGCAAGAAGCGGGCGGACGTGACCGTCCTCAAGCTGGGGCAGAACAAGGTGGACCTGAGCAAATTCAGGTGGCGGGTCGATGCCCGCGAGGTCCCCAGGGGCCGGATGTACATCGAGTGCGCCGAGGGCGTCGCCGAGGTCGGCATCCACGGCTGAGTGTCGGCCTCACCGCTTCAGGTGCTCGGCGACCTCCGGGCACTCGGGCTGGAAGGTCAGCGCCTCCGCGTCCTGGTTCTGGACCTCCCGGGCGAGCCGGGAGAGCGAGCGCTGGCACGTCCAACTGCCCACGTGCTGCTTGTAGCCGTGGCAGCACTTCCAACCGGTGAGCTTGCGGCCCAGGAACTGGAAGGCCTCATGGCGCGTAGGCGTGGCGATGAACCACCCGGCGAGCACGAGCGCGGCCACCCAGGGCAGTTGAGGCACCAGCCCGCGCATCCACGCCTTGCGCACCGTGGAGGGCCGCTCGCCATGCAGGCGCAACAGCCGGTCCAGGGGACGCGAGGGCAGCAGCGGCGTCACCAGCACGTCCGGGAGCGCGACGAAGGCGCGGGCGAAGGCGCTCGGAAAGCCCGGGGGTTGGCTCTGGGCGTTCACCAGCCGCACATCGAGCAGCCGTCGCCCCAGCGTCCACCCTCGCACCCCGCCCACCACCGAGATGATTGCCCACGCACAGAACATGCTCACCAGCACTCGGAGGAGGGATTGCTCCCAGTCCAGCGCGCGCGCCGCGCCCCAGCCCAGCAGGATGGCCGTCGCCAGATCCACCAGATCCGCGCCCCAGAGCCGGAGCCGGTACTCGGTGTGCACCGGTGAGAATTGTGATCCGAACAGCGCCCCTTCACTCATCCGCCTGCGGCTCCTTGAAGAGACAGCATAGTCCGTCCGCGCGGAGGTGACACCGCCCCTGCACGGGTAGAAGGGAGCCTGAGGGGGAGTCAGGGTGCCAGCGCATCGGTGATGGACTGGGCCACGCGGGCATAGTCTCCGCCGAAGTGGTGCCCGCCGTGGAGCATCACCGACCGGGTGCCCTTCACGTCTCCCAGCAGCGGGCAGACGCTCTCATGGACCTCCGAGTCTCCAAAGATGCACAGCACCGGCGTCCCCCCGAGCGCCTGGACTTCCGGGAGCACCTGCATGGTGCCTCCCCCACCTCCCAGCAGGTCCGTGACGTGGACCTCGAACTCGGCGATGCGGCCTGGGGCCACCAGGGCCACCAGCCGCACCCGCTGGCGCAGCTCGGCTGGCAGCCGCGCCACGATGGCGGGGAGCACGTCCGCCCCGCGCGAGTAGCCCACGAGCACCGCGCTGCGCGTCTTCCAGGCCGCCAGGTAGTGGGTGAGCGCTCGGGCCACGTCCCGGGCCGTGTCCTCGGGCGTCCGCTTCTTCCAGAAGTAGCGCAGCGAGTCCCAGCCCACCACGGACAGGCCCTGGGCGTTGAGCGCCCCCGCGAGGTGCTTGTCGATGCCGGCCCAGCCACCATCTCCCGACATGAGCAGCGCGAAGCTCTCCGTCGAGGGCGTGGCCGTGGGGACCTCGACGAGCGGGAGATCTCCCACGGGCTCGGGCGGTGGCGTGGGGGCGATGACTGCGGGCGTGCCCGTGTCCGGGGCCGCGGGCGCGGAGGCTGCGGTGGGAGGAGCGGGAGGGGCCGAGAGCTCGGTATAGGTCCGCTGCAGGGTGGCGCGCCGCGACTCGGGGCTGGGCGAGCCCGGAGGGAGGGACACGGTCTGCGCACCCGCCATCTTCTGGAGGAAGGGCTGTTGCCGCTCCAGGTCCGCGTTCCCCTCCTTCATACCGGGCAGCAGCCGCCAGGGCGCGTTGAGGGCCTCCATGGGGAGCAGCACGTCGGACTTGTTGTCAGCAGAGCGCGAGCGGGACAGCCCGTTGCCTCGGCAGATCGGAATGGGCAGCGACAGCTCGGGGCGGAAGCCGAGGCTCACGCCGCCGCGGAAGGTGTTCTCGGGTGCCTGCGCCAGCGAGGCGTAGACGACGGCGGATCCAGCGCCCGTGCCCACGAGGATGGGGTGGAGGTACTCGGGCAGGTCCAGCGTCTTCTCCGTGTACTGGGCGAGCGCTTCGAGATCTCCCGCGGGGTAGGCGCACTTGCCCGCGTGCCCGAACCCCTCCAGGTAGTGAGCGGTGTCCACCGTGAGCACCAGCGCTCCCGAGTCCGCCAGGGCCTTGGCGAGCGTGGAGGACTCCTCCTTCCCGGAGAGCAGCACCGCCACGCTGCGGGGAGGGCCGCTGGGGTGGACGAGTGGAACCCGGCCGAAGCGGTCGAACGTGACGGCCTGGGGAGGAGCGGCGCGAGGTACCTCGGCCTGGACAGGAGCGGAGATCGCCAGCACGGCCCAGGTGAGCGAGAGCGTGAACAGGGAGAACTTCATCGCGACACCGTCCCGGTGAGGCCGCGAGAGACGAGCGCGGCGACGTTGGCGAGCACCCGAGGAAGCGCGAGGCCTCCAGGGGCGGCGAGGTAGCGCGGCGTCCACACGGGGTGGAACTTCTCCTTGTACTGGCGCAACCCCTGGAAGTTGTAGAAGTGCTCGCCGTGGCGGAACAGGAAGGTGCCCAGGCGGTGCCACAGCGGCGCGAGGCTGCGGGACATCATCCCGCTGAAGGGTGCCATGCCCAGGTTGAAGCGCTCATAACCCTGCTCCTTCCCCCACATCATCAGCGAGGCGAAGAGGTAGTCCATCACCCCGCTCGGCGCCTCGGGCCTGTGGCGCATGAGGTCCACGGACAGCTCCTCGTGGGACTGCGGGGCCCACAGGTTGGCGAAGCCGAGCACGCGTCCCTCGCGGCGCACCAGCGCCATGGGGCCCTCGCGCAGGTAGCGTGGAGCGAAGAAGCCCAGCGAGAAGCCCTTCTCCCGGGTGTGCTTCGCCCGCATCCACTCGGCGGACACCTCTTCCAGCTCCGGCAGCAGAGCGAACACATCCTCGCGAGGTACCACCTCGAAGGTGAGCTTCTCGCGCTCCATGCGGCGCACGTTGTGGCGCAAGGCCCGGCAGTCCGGCGTGTCCAGGCGGAAGCCTTGGAGCGGGACGGTGGCCTCCTCACCCAGCTTCAGCAGTGCCAGCCCCAGGTCCAGGTAGCGCGGCAGCGCGCTGGGGCCCACCTGGTAGAAGCACGTCCACCCGTGGTGGCGATCCGCCAGCTCGTGGAAGCGCCACGCCAGCTCGGTGGCCTCGTCCGCCAGCCCCACCGGGTCCCCCATGGACACCCAGCTTCGCCCGGCCACGCCGTACATGATGAAGGCCGTGCGCGACTCGTTGAAGAGCAGCGCCTTGTCGCCCACCAGCGCCAGGTGCGCGGAGGACTCGGGAGCGTGGGCCACCAGCGGGCGCGCCACGGCCAGCTCCAACCCGGTGGTCGGCGGGGTGCGCGGGATGGCGGGCTTCAGCAGCAGGCCCACGCCGAAGAAGAGCGCCAGACTCAAGGTGCCCACCATGGCGCGCAGGAAGCGCGGCGCATCGCCCTCCAGGGTGAACTGCCACCACAGCTCGTGGCTGTAGTCCACGTGCCGGTACGAGAAGAAGCCCAGCCACACGGAGGCGCCCACCACGGCGGCCACCGCCAGCAACCACGAGAGGCTGAGGCGCTCGGCCAGCAACGAGGTGTGGCGGTAGAAGCGGGAGCGGAAGGGCGCCAGCGCGAGCGCGATGGCGAAGAGCAGCGCGGCCTCCTCATAGTCCGCGCCCTTCACCAGTGAGAACACGCCGCCGGCCAGCAGCAGCGCCAGCGTCAGCACGAAGGCTCCGTCCAGCCGGCGCTTGAGCCCCAACGCCAGCAGCAGCAGCGCCACGCCGGTGAGGCTGCCCAGCAGGTGGGACAGCTCCAGCAGCGGCAGGGGCACGAAGCGATCCAGCCACTCCAGCCGCGAGGGCACCGCCGGAGTTGCTCCCGAGAAGAGGAGCACCGCGCCCGCCACGAAGCACGCGGCCGCGGCCACGAGCGGAACCAGGGGGCCCAGCGTGACGCGCACCGCGCTCGCCAGCCGCCTCAGGGCCTCGCGCCTGTGCACCACCTCGTGCCCCAGCAGCAGCGCCGACGCCACCGCCAGCGGCAGCAGGTAGTAGAGCACGCGGTACGCCACGAGCATCCCCAGCACCGAGGGGACCGGCACGCGCGGCGAGAGCGCGGTGAGGATCGTGAACTCGAAGACGCCGAGCCCGCCGGGCACCTGGCTGGCCACGCCCACCGCCTGCGCGGCGACGAAGAGGGCCACCAGCCCCGGCAGCGACAGCCCCGCCTCGGGGGGCAGCAGCAGGTAGAGGACGAGCGCCGCCATCATCCAGTCCACGCTGGACACCAGCACCTGTCTCACCGCGAGCCGGGGCTCAGGCAGGTGTGCCAGCAGGCCCTGGGCTGGATGTGTCCGTCCGGCCCTCGCGCAGAGGGCCACATAGCCCACCGCGAGCAGCAGCAGGCCCACGCCCACGGCACGCGCGGCCATGGGGGGCAGGTGCAGCAGGGCCAGGCTCTCCGGAGCCCACGTGACACAGAAGCCACCGGCCAGCAGCAGACCCGTCCAGAAGGTCAGCCCGCAGAAAGCGGCGATCCGCGCCACGTCTCGCGCACTCAGGCCTTCCTTCGAATAGAGGCGGTAGCGCACCGAGCCACTGCCCAGCACCGACAGGCCGATGCTGTGCCCCAGAGCGCAGGCCGTGAAGGAGATGCGGCTCACGCTCCGGTACGGCAGCCGCCGGCCCGCGTACCGCAGCGCCAGTACGTCATAGCAGGTGAGCGCCAGGTAGCTGGCGGCGGTGGCGAGCACGGCCAACCCCACCTTCACGCCAGGCAGCGCCGCCAATTCCCGAGACACGTCCGCCCACTGCAACCGGGACAACTCCGCCCACAGCGCTCGGCTCGCCGCCAGCAGCAGCAGGAGGGGCAGCAGCGCCACCAGGGCGCGTGCGAGCTTCCCCACGGGCCCATGGCGAGCCTTGTCCCACCAGCGCATCCGCGGGGAACTCGAAGCGGCGGGAGCGGCGGGCGCGGCGGGAGCCTGAGTCATGGGAGGGGAGGAGAGCGTGGTTGCGTGAGGCACGGTGACACCTCCTGCCTGGAGTTCAGTGCGGCTTGAGGAGTTCACGCACCGCCCCTCGGAGGTCCTCGAGCTCGAAGGGCTTGTCGAGCACGCGATTGGCTCCCAGGCGGGCAGCCTCCGCGTGCAGGGCCTCATCTCCGAATGCGGTGATGAGGATGACGGGTGTGTTCCACTCTTCGCTCCGCAGCCGGGCCAGCACCTCCAGGCCCGTGAAGCCCGGCATCCGCACATCCGTAATGATGAGATCGGGCGCGCGAGACTGCTCCGCGAGGAGCCCGGAGACGAGCGCGCGAAGGAGGGACGGTCCGTCCTCTGCCTCGATCACCTCATAGCCGTCGCGCCGCAGCGCCCCTCGCAGCAGGCTGCGCATCTGCGGCTGGTCCTCGGCGAGCAGGATGCGCAAGGGCTCCTCGAGCCGAGGCTCCGGCTCCTTCCCGATCAGGTACTCCTTGATCGTCTGCCTCACCGTCCACTGCTGCCGTGTCATCGCATCCTCCCCAGCCTGTGAAGCCTCCGGGCCTCTGGGAGAAGGCGGGGGGCATCCCTGTGGAGGAGCATGGGACATGCCAGCCTCTCAGAAGGGCTGGTGGCCCTCGGGAAGAGAAGCGTGGGACGTGGCAGATTGCCCCAGCGAGGAAGTCTGCCCCGTGCACCTTCCGGGCAAGCGCCAGGAGGCGCCGAGCATCCGAGCAGGCCTTCGCACCGGGCCGCCTGGACACAGCCGGAGTCGCATCCCTGTGTCGACTTTCCGCAGTGGTCGCCTCTGGCTCCGCACCCCATCTTCTCAGCAGCAGGGAGCGGAACTCACTCGCGTGGGCGCAGCAGCCTGGAGATCGAAGCGGCAGCGTTGATGGGGACTGCCCGTCTCGGCCCGGGCGGCCCTTGCGAGGAAGGCACGCGGGTCCGGATGGACCTGGACCTGAGGGCTTGTTCCCGTGCGCGACAGGGCGGCAGCGGCGAGAGAGGTGGGGCAGGGAGCAGGGGAGTTCTCGCCGCTGCCGCCGGGTGCGTGATTGTCGCTTGGTGGCAGGGGGCAGTTTGCTGGACACTGCGAGCCCCATGTCCACCTGGGGCCAGTGCCGCCCGGGGCTGCGTGCCCTCATCGCTTCGTGTTTTCTCTCGCTCCTCCTGGTGGGGATGCCGAGCTTTGGATTGGAGCCGCACCGGGCACTCTCCCAGTACGGCCATCAGGCCTGGCGCACCGAGGATGGGTTGCCGCAGAACACCGTGCTCGCGGTGCGGCAGACGCGGGATGGCTACTTGTGGCTGGGCACCTTCGAGGGCCTGGTCCGCTTCGATGGCGCCAACTTCACCGTCTTCGATCGGCACAACACGCCGGAGCTGAGCGAGCACGGCATCCGCACGCTCCTGGACGATGGCTCCGGAGGGCTGTGGGTGGGGACGAAGCGAGGCCTTCTCCATTACGAGCAGGGCCATTTCCAGCGGATGCAGGACGAGGGCGAACTGCGGCAGGTGAACGTGCAGGCGCTCGCTCTGGAGGGCAGCACGCTGTGGATCGGCACCTCGCTGGGGCTGGAGCAGGTCCCCGTCTCCGGCGGTGCGGCGCGGCAGCGTTACACCACGCGCGAGGGGCTTCCGAGCGCACAGGTGGAGGCGCTCGCCGTGGACGGGACGGGCGCGCTGTGGATCGGCACGCGCGAGGGCCTGGCGCGAATGGTCTCGGGCAGGCTGGAGCGTGTAGCGCTGCCCACGGGCGCGGACTCGCGGGTGCGCAGCCTGCTGGCGGCGCGGGACGGCACGCTCTGGGTGGGCACGTACTCCGGACTGCTCTCGCTGCGAGACGGGAACTTCACCTGGTACAGCCCCGAGCAGGGCATGCCGCGCTACGAGGTGTCGGCGCTGTGGGAGGACCGGGATGGCGTGCTGTGGGCGGGCACCGAGACGGGCCTGGTCCGCCACACCGACGAGGGCTTCACCTCCTTCGGCCCGAAGGAGGGGCTCTCGGGCACGCGGGTGTACTCCATCTTCGAGGATCGCGATCGCAACCTCTGGGTGGGCACGGCGGATGGAGGGTTGAACCGGCTGAGCGCGGACCCCTTCATCCCCTACGGAGTGCCCGAGGGGCTGAGCCATGACCTGGTTCGCACGGTGCTGGAGACGCGGGACGGCACGCTGTGGCTGGGCACGTTGGGCGGCGGGCTCAATCGGATGAAGGACGGTCGAATCTCCCGCGTGGGCGATGCCGAGGGGCTTGCGGAGGAGAACATCCGCTCGCTGGCGGAGGGCCCGGACGGCACGCTCTGGGTGGGCACGCACCACGGCGCCTTCCGGTACGACGGCAAGCACTTCCATCAGTTGAAGCGGGAGAACGGGCTGCCGTTGGACCTGGTGTGGGCCATCCTCCCGGACTCGCGAGGGGATGTGTGGTTCGGCACCTCGTCGGGGCTGGTGCGCCTGCACGAGGGCCAGTTCACCGTGTTCACGCCGGAGCAGGGCCCGGTGGCCGAGGCCGTCATCTCCATGTGGGAGGACACCACGGGTGCCATCTGGTTCGGCACGCACGCGGGACTGGTGCGCTACGCCAATGGCAGCTTCACGCGGGTGAAGGATCCGGCGCTGCTCAACGAGACGATCATGAGCCTGCACGCGGATTCCCCGGGCACGCTCTGGGTGGGGACGCACACGGGGCTGGTGCGGTGGAAGGACGGGAAGGTGGCGCGCATCACCACGGCTCAGGGGCTCGCGGACGACAGCGTCTTCAACGTGCTGCCGGACGCGGAGGGCTTCTTCTGGATGAGCAGCAACAAGGGCATCTTCCGGGTGAGTCGGCGCGAGCTGGAGGAAGTGGCGGACGGCCGGCGCGAGCGGGTTCGCTCCCGCAACTATGACGAGCGGGACGGGCTGCGCAGCGCGGAGACGAGCGGAGGTTCGCAGCCGGCGGGCTGGCGCGCGAGGGACGGGCGCATCTGGTTCGCTACCTCGCGTGGCGCGGTGGTGGTGGATCCGAAGGATGCGCGGCTGGAGCGCCACCCGCCCGAGGTGCGCATCCAGGAGGTGCGGGTGCAGGGGGAGCTGGTGCCGCTGATGTCGAAGCTGGTGCTGGCGCCGGGCCGTCAGGACGTGGACATCCGCTTCACCGTCTTCGCGCCCGAGGCGCCCCAGCGCGTGCCGGTGCGCTACCGGCTGGATGGGTTCGACGCCGACTGGTTGGACGCGGAGGGCCGCCGCACCGTCACCTATACGCGCCTGCCGCCGGGCACCTACCGCTTCCAGGTGATGGTGGCGGACCGGGACGGGGTGTGGCGCGAGCCTGGAGCCGTGCTGGAGGCCACGCTGCAGCCGTGGTTCCACCAGACGGTGTGGTTCTACCTGCTGTGCGTGCTGGGAGTGGGTGGGGTGGTGGCGGTGAGCTACGGCTGGCGGGTGGGCCGGCTCAAGCAGCGCGAGCGGTGGCTGCAGGCGCGTGTGGAGGACCGGACCAAGGAGCTGGCCCGCGCCAACCAGGAGCTGGATGCTCACTTGCGAACGCTGCGAGCCACCCAGTCCCAGCTCGTGCAGGCGGGGAAGATGGCGGCGGTGGGTACCCTGGCCGCCGGTGTGGGGCATGAAATCAACAACCCGCTCTCCTACATCGTGTCCAACCTTGAACATGCCTGTGCGGAGGCAGGCTCGCTGATGCGTCGCCTGGAGGAAGGACCGGTGGATGTGCGCGAGCGGCTCCGGGACATGGAGCAGGTGTTGCGCGAGGCGCTGATGGGGGCGGATCGGGTGCGGCGCATCGTCCGGGACTTGAAGACGTTTTCACGCCAGGATGACGGGACGAAGGAGCCGGTGGACCTTCGGGCGGTGATGGACTCGGCGGCGAAGATGGCGGCCGGAGAGCTGCGGCCCCGGGCCCAATTGCTGCGGGACTACGCGGAGGTGCCTCGGGTGGAGGGCAACGAGGCGCGGCTGGCGCAGGTGTTCCTCAACCTCATCATCAACGCGGCCCAGGCCTTGCCGGAAGGGAAGCCCGAGCAGAACGAGGTGCGCCTGGTGACTCGGCGGGTCGGAGATGACCGCGTGGCCGGGGAGGTGCATGACACCGGTAGTGGAATTCCGCCAGAAGTGGTCGGTCGCATCTTCGACCCCTTTTTCACAACGAAGCCGGTAGGGGTAGGCACGGGGCTGGGGCTGGCGCTATGCCATTCCTTCATCACTTCGATGGGGGGCCGGATCGAGGTAGAGAGTCAGGTGGGGCGGGGAACGATGTTTCGGGTGACACTGCCCGTGGCTCGTGGAGAAGCGGTCCCGGTGCCGCGAGCTGTGGAGTCCAAGGAGGGAGTGTTGATGCGAGGTCGGGTGCTGGTGGTGGATGATGATCCATTGGTGAGCTCCGCGCTGCGGCGGACTCTGTCGCGCGAGCATGACGTGGAGGTGGTGGTGAGCTCGCGGCGGGCGCTGGAGATGCTGTCCTCTTCGCAGGCCAGCTACGACGTCATCCTCTGCGACCTAATGATGCCGGAGATGACGGGGATGGAGCTGCACGCGCAGCTGGCGAAGGCGGCTCCGCAGCAGGCGGAGCGGATGGTGTTCGTCACGGGAGGGGCCTACACGCCCGCGGCGCAGGAGTTCCTGGAGCGGGTGCCCAATCCGCGTCTGGAGAAGCCCTTCGAGCCGGAGAACCTGCGTGCGCGGGTGCGCGAGTGGGTGGCGAAGGCGCGGGGCGCGTCCCCGGATGCACCGGCGTAGGTGCGGGGTGGGGCCTACGTCTTGCGGGGGCCCGAGGGTTTCTGGTTCAGGAGCAGATCCCTGGCGCGGACGAGCTCTTCACGTTGTTGAAGGGCGAGGTTCTTGAGGTCCGGGGCGAGGCCGTCCAAGCGAGCGGGGTCCCTTTGCTGGAGCTGGGCCTGGAGGGCGGCCTCGATGACGGCGGGAGGGGCATCGGTGGCGACGCCGAGGAGGGAGGCGGCCTTCTGCCGGGCGCCTTCGCGGAGCACGGAGGGGTCTCCGACGGCGGCCACGAGGCGGGCATCCTCATCGCTGGAGCCGCGGAGGGTGGGGATGGAGGAGCCGCCGCTTCGGATGAAGAAGGCGGCCACGGCAGCCACGGCGGCTACAGCGAGCGCGGCGAAGAAGTAGAGCCGGCGTTGCCGCTCTTGTTGGAGGAGCTCCTGGCTGCCCGAGAGGGATTCCTTCTGCTGTCCCTGCTTGCCTGAGGATTTGAGGGGGCGCGTGGAGGGGCGGTTGGGCTCGAGTTGCTGGGACATCTCGCGTTCGAGCATGTCGAGCTGCTCGTTGGAGTAGGCGGAGAAGGAGTTCTTCGCCACCGTTCCGAGATACCCCGCCGTTCCCGCCGCGCCCAGCGCGAGCATGATGAGCAGCCACCGCATCGACCTTGTGCCTCCTGTGTGGCGGGAGAGGCTACCGCGAAGCGCCCACGCTGAGGTGGAGATCGCCTCAGCTCTTATCGGCCCGCTGGAGCACTTCGTTCAGCCATTCACGATGCGAGTAAGCGCTCATGAAGATGGACACCTTCCGTCCATTCCGTGTCTTGGCGCCGACGCTGGTGATGCCGACGAGGACTCCTGGGCGGGTCTTGATGACGACCGGGCCTCCGCTGTCTCCGGAGGCTGCGCTCGCCGTCACTCCCCCATCAGGTAGGGACTGCTCCTCCGCCTTGAAGATGACGCTGCCGGTTTCCAGGCGGAGGAGTTGCGTGATGTGGCTCTCACCCAGCTGACGTTCGCCGAGGTATTTGGGCGAATCACCAGGTCCATAGCCGACGAGCGTGATGTCGGCGCCCGTCGTGACCTCCTGGGTGGGGAGTTCGAGCGGTGTGAGTTCGAATTCCACGGGCTTCTTCAGAAGGATGGCCGCGAAATCCGCGCTGGCCCAGACCGTCTCGATACGGCCACCTCGCTCACCATTGACCACTTCGAATTGAGGGTGGATGAGGATTTCGCTGTCATAGTGCTCGGTGGTCTCGGCTCCTGGAACTCCACCCTTTGTACGTTTGTACCGGGATGCGGTCACCAGTGTGGTTCTGGCGCATGGGGATTTCTTGTCCAGGATCGATCGGAGGGCGACATCGCGGAGCTCCCCCGCTCTTGTGAGCTGAGGTCGCAGCGGGCCTACGTAGGAGAGAGACACGGCTGGGGCAGGCACATCTCCGGGCTCAGGCATCCGTGGCAGGCAGACACAATGCCCCGCCGTGATGACGAGCCGCCGATGGATCAGCACACCGCTGCACGGCAGGAAATGTCTGTCTCCCGCCGCGTCCACGATAATGGTGGAGAGCATCACGACAGGTAGGAACCTGTTCGCAACATCGATGGGGCCTGGGCCCACCAGAAGTGCTCCCTCTGGGAATAGCCCCTCCGAGGGAGTGGGATTACTCGAGTCTGAAAGAGAAGAGGAACTCGCGGAGCAGCCCGCGAGCAGTACCAGACAGAGTGCCACCCATGCCTTCGGAGTCATGGCGTTGGACCCTCTTCGGATGAGGAGGAAGATTGGGGCGCGAATTGTATCTCCCTCTCTAGCCACGCGCGGTAGGCATATGTGCTCGTGAAAGCAGGCTCCCTGCCCAGACCCCGGTTGGAGATGCCCACCAGGGTGGGTGCTCCCTTGCCTTCGCGGAGGCAGGGCCCGCCGGTGTCACCACGGTAGGAGTGTAGCTCCGGGCGGCCAAACAGCATCCGCTCTCCTCTGGGCTCGAGCCTTCCCGTGACGGATTCCAGGCTGAAGCGTCGCCGTCCATCCAGGGCTCCCGGGCCCTCGGCATATCCGAAACCAACGACTGTCAGCCGCTCTCCGACCGTGGCCTCCTCGTCGGACAGCAGCACGGGAGCGATGTGCTGCTTCACGGGTTGCTCAAGGAGAACGAGCGCCAGGTTTGCCGTGTTGGAGGTGACATGGCCCTCCGAGTCCAGCAGGAGCCTGAGTTGTGGGTGCGGCCGAACGGTTCCAGAGAGCCTCTCCGACCATGACTCCCCAACTCTTTCGGGGGTGGGGGGCTCGGAGGTCACCAGGACCACGGATGCTGTCGCTGCACACAAGGAGGCATCGATCAGGAGCTTTTCATCATCTGGGGCAGGAGCTTCTCGGCGCTGGCACACGCAGTGCCCGGCCGTGAGGACGAGACGCGGAGCCACGAGGACACCACTGCACTCCATGTGCTTCGACGCATCCTTTGCGTCATGGACGATGACCATGACCGTGGCAGCGTATCGATTGGTGGAGTCTTCTTCTCCCAAGATCAGGGACCACTGAGAGCCGGGGAACGATGAAGCGAGGGATGTTGTGTGGTCCACCGTGCCCGCTTCAGTCTTGTCTTCGCGTGGAGGGGGCTGCCCCTGCCCTCTCGAGCAACTGCCGCAACCCGAAAGCACCAGCAGGAAGTAGGGCACCCACGCCATCCAGGCTCCTGGGGTTGGTTCACGCGACTGCTTCGAGCGCATAGAGCCTCGGAACGTATGATCTCCTGTCGCGGGTGCTCAAGAACTCCGCGTCCGCAGCTCGGGCACACCGGGCAGCGGAGTGCGGCGGGAAGGGCAGAGAAAGCTCACTCGAACAGGTTGATTCCGTACTCCGCGATCTTCTGATCCAGAGTCGAGGGAGAGATCCCCAGCGCCTCGGCTGCCGTCGGCTTCACACCTTTGGCCCGCTCCAGCGCGAGAACGATGTGCTCACGCTCCACGGTCCTCACCACATCCGCGAGGGTGACCCCCGAGGCCGGCGCTCCGTTTCCACCCGTTACGGGCTTGGGCTCTGGAGCCACCACCTCGGGAGGCAGATCCAACAGGCCGATGAGCTCTCCCGGCCCCTTCAGCACGAGCGCTCGTTCAATGGCATTGCCCAGTTGGCGCGCGTTGCCCGGCCAGGGACAGGCTTTCAGGGCGGCACGGGCCTCCGCCGTGAACCCTGCGGCCCTGCGGCCCAGTTGTGGTCCCATCCGCGCCAGCAGGCGCTCGGCCAGGGGCACGATGTCCTCGGGCCTGTCGCGCAGGGGAGCCAGGTGGATGCGCACCCCATTGAGGCGCCAGTAGAGATCCTCGCGGAAAGTCCCCGCGCGCACCGCTTCAATAAGGTTGCGATGGGTGGCCGCCACCACGCGCACGTCCACCGGCACACCCGCGCGTCCTCCCACGCGGTTCACCAACTTGTCTTGCAGTACCCGTAGCAGCTTCACCTGTAGGTCCGCGGGCAGATCCCCCACCTCATCCAGGAACAGGGTGCCACCGTCCGCCTGCTCGAAGACTCCGGCACGGGAGCTCACCGCTCCGGCGACGGCGCCCTTCTCGTGGCCGAAGAGCTCGCTGTCAGCCAGTTCGGTGGGGATGGCTCCGCAGTTGACGGAGATGAAGGGCCCTTTTGAGCGAGCGCCCAGGGTGTGGATGGCTCGCGCCACCTCCTCCTTGCCCGTGCCGTTCTCGCCGGTGATGAGGACGGTGGACTGCACCTGCGCTGCGGCGTTGGCCTGGCGCATCACCTCGCGCATCGCGGCGCTCTCAGCCACGGGAG
Source organism: Hyalangium versicolor (assembly GCF_020103695.1). Classification (GTDB taxonomy): domain Bacteria; phylum Myxococcota; class Myxococcia; order Myxococcales; family Myxococcaceae; genus Hyalangium; species Hyalangium versicolor. The sequence continues at coordinate 108,677 of NZ_JAHXBF010000024.1, read as the reverse complement.
TCGAGTAGGTGAGTGTGCTCGGAATGTGAGGCTCGGGCGGCGGACAGAGCGAGGGCCCTGCGGCTCCGGCCAGCGCTCCAGCCAGCGCCAGCTCCTCATCGGTGAAGGCCGCGTCCCGCAGGATGCAGAGCGCCCCAGCGGGGAAGCCTCCCGTATAGAGGGGCGCATACAGCACATGGGCATCGCCCTGGCGCACGCGCGTCAGCAGGTTGTCCGTCTCGGGACGGGCCTGAGCCTCGGGCATGGCGAGCGCGCGGCCCAGCTTCAGCGCCGCATTCACCAGCTCCCGGCTCAGGGTGACGTGGGAGCCCACAGGCCGGGCCAGCAGCGGGTGCAGCATGCCATTGGGAGCCAGCCGCAGCACGGTGAGCGCCGTGGGCTGGAGGGCCGAGTCGAGCACCTCGAGCACCAGGCCCGCGGCGGCCTCGGGAGAGGCAGCCGCAGCCGCACGGAGGGCCAGCTCACCGGCACGGGCAAGCGCCGCCTCGGTGGGAGGGATGCCACCCCGAGCCGTCTCCGGCCGGGTGCGGGTGAGGACGAGGGTGGACTCGCCATCCCGGGCCCGCAGGGCATCGAAGGAGGGCTCGTACACCAAGACGCTCTCACCCACCGAGATGTGGTCCCCAGGGCGCAGCCGCGTCGTCTCCTTGAGGAGCTGACCGTTGAGCCACGTCCCGTTCCGAGAGCCCAGGTCCCTCAGCACATGGCCGGCGGGGCCAATGGGCTCGATGGCACAGTGCTCCCGGCTGACCTTGTCGTCGAGGAGTTGCAGCCCGCCCTCGGCGGCCCGGCCCACGGTGAGGGGGGAATCCAGCTCTCGCGCTATGCCCCGGCAGGGGCCGAACATCGCCACCAGTCTCGCCACGCCTGGCATTCTAACGGCTACTCGGGTGATGTGGGGGGTTGGGTGCACAGCTTGTGAGAGAGTCATCACCCAGAGAGGCCAGGCTGGCGGCCAGGACGGCAAGGGGGACAAGCCGGGAGGGCAGGGCTCCAGTCATGGGCTCCACCGGCCCGAAGGCTATGATTCCAAGAAGGAGGGAAATCACGATGACGCCTCGTCTCCAGCGACCGCCGCTTTTGTGGAGGCCTCACTGGGCCGCTGCATTGTTGCTGCTGGGCACGGTGGGGTGTCCACACGCCTTCGGACGGAGCGGTAATGTCGAGCGGGCCGCGCACCAGGATGCGATGAAGGGGGTGCACTCCTATCAGGGAGAGTGTCCTCCAGCAGGGCAGGACCTGGAGGAGTTCTGTGAAGACCAGCCCAATCCGGAGGAGTGCATTCTGGAGTGCAGCAAATGAAGGCAGGTGCACTGCCAGGACTCCTCGTAGGCCTGCTGCTCGTCATCCCGCTAGGTGCCATCGCGGTCTACGCGATACGTGAGCGGTTACAGCTTCGAGGGCCGCAAGAGAGAAGGGTCAGTCCGATTCTCTCCCTGGAAGAGCGATTGAAGCGGGTCACGTATCAGCGCGACTGCAAGAAGGCTCAGGACTGTGAGCCTCCTTTGGGATGCCTGTCGGATTCCAGGTTCTTCAAGTCCTACTGTGCCGATAGCGAGTGCATGACGGACATGCAGTGCCGTGAAGGCTTCTCGTGCCAGGAATTGCGAACGCGGGACGATGGCCCGAGGGTCCGCGCGTGTATTCCCCAGGGAGTTCGCAAGGAAGGTGAGAGATGCGCCAGCCTTCCAGCCGACCTGCAGCAGGCTTGTGAACCGGGGCTTCTCTGTGGCGCCGCCTGGTGTGGACGCCCCTGCGAGAAGGCGAAGCCCGGGAGCTGCCCGGCGGGCTTCTTCTGCTCGGACGTGACACCTGGCCCTTTGTGCCTTCCCACATGTGTGGAGCAGGGCTGCTCTACCGGCAAGGTATGTGTCTCCTTCCATCAAGGCACGTCCGCATGCATGTCCGTGCATGGAGTCGACTGCCGCCAGTCCGGGTGTCCTGGCAGTCAAGAGTGCTTGGTGCTGCAGCGAGAGAATCTTCCGGGCGAAGTGTGGATGGAGTGCGCTACCCGCTGTGGAGAGGGAAGGCCCGTGTGCCCGGACGGGATGCTCTGCCATCGGTCCTACTGCCAGACGCCCTGCACACCTGAGTCCGCGGATGCCTGTGCGCCGGGCTACTACTGTGGACGTTTCGGAGCCGACGAGCCTTGGGTGTGTCGGTTCGATCGCCGTCGGACGAAGCCGGAGAGCGAACCTCATTGAGAGGGCCGCCCAGGCATCGCACACGGCTTCTTCGCCTCAAGCCACCGCGGCCCGAGGATTCGGCAGAGGTGGCTCGGCCACGGGAGCCGAGGCCTGGGGCCCGGGGGCCGGAGTCGCCGCATCTTTCTTCGGCATTAGCGCACGCAATTCCTCGGAGAGCTGGCCCAACTGCTCGGCGGTGACGGCCACCTCCTCGCTCATCTTCGCGTGCGTCTGGATGACGCGCTGGAGCTGCACGGCCCCCGCGGCGATGGCTCCCGTTGCTCCCGCCTGCGCCTGGGCATCCTTCACCATGGAGCCCATCGCCTGCTCCATCTCCGTGACGAGCTGCCGGAGGTCCTCCAGCGTCGCGCGCGTCCCGGTGAAGCTGCTCTCGAATTGCTGGGTGCTCGTGCGGACGATGCCCACGCCCTGCATCGCCGAGTCCAACTGCAGGCGGATGCCCTGCGCCACCTCCTGCACCTTCACGGAGCTGTCCTTGGAGGCCTCGGCCAGCCGTCGCACCTCGCGCGCCACCACCGCGAAGCCCCGTCCCGCCTCTCCCGCGCGCGCGGCCTCCATGGCTGCGTTGAGCGCCAGTACATCCGTCTGGTTGGCGAACTCCTGGATGGTGTCCGTGAACTCGACGATGTGCCGGGTGTGCGCCTCGAGCTCCTGCAGACTGGCCCCGGTGAGGCTCACCGCGTGAGCGATGTCGCTCACCCCGTTCTCCACGTGGTTCATCTCCGCGTCGATGGACTGCGTGTGCTCCGTGGCGTGGATGGCGGTGTTCCCCGCGCCCGAGGCCCGGGACGATGCGCCCTGGGCCAGGGTGGCCACCTTCTCGCTCATCTGCGTGATGCGGGCCATCTCCCGGCGCGCGCGAGACGACTCGCTGGACAGCTCCACGGTGGAGTTGCGCAGCTTCTCCACCAGCACCCCGAGCGCCTCCCCCGCCTGGCCCAGCCGGCCGTGAGAGGCCTCCAGTTCCCGCACCGTCGCGCTCAGCTCCTGCTTGAGGAAGAAGTGCTGCCGCAGCGAGTTCAGCACCCGCTCGAGCGACCACGCGATGCACACCGTGGCCGCCCCCATCAGGAGGATCCCCACCAGGCGCGGCCCCAGGGGCGATCCCGAATCCATCGCCAGCTCGAGCACCGCGTAGCTCGTCACCACGAAGGCATAGAAGATGCCGCGCGCCTGCGAGCGCAGCGGCAGCACCAGGGGCACGAAGAAGACGCTCCAGATCAACAGCGCAGCGTGGGGCAGTGAGCGCTGCGTCCCCGCGAAGTAGAACGCGGCCTGACTGGCGAGGATCCACGCGCCCGTCATTCCCACGCCCGGGATCGGATGGGTCTTCCACTCTGGGAAGGTGTTCAGCACCGCGAGCATGGCCACCGGAAGCAGCAGGCACAGCACGCGGATGCCCAGGATGGCCAGCAGCGAGCGGGGCGCGGTGACGGCTCCCAGGCTCACGCTCAGCACATCCGAGACGAGCAGGAGCATACTACCCAGGAGGGCGGTCATTCCCAGGCGCTGGGTGCGCCGAGGCCACTGCTCCCAGAGGAAGGAGGCGTAGGCGGACCACGCGTGAGCGGAAGGAGGAGCGGAGTCCATCGTCAGTGTAGACAGTATCCAATAGGTTGGGTGGTTTCGGGAAGGGACCCGGAGGCGTATGGACTTTGCGGGCAAGCCGTGGAGGGCAGGCAGCCAGGGGGGCGAATGGGACCCTGCCGCTCGGTTCTCGGGGGGAGGGAGCGGACAGAGGTTCCCTGGAGGCTGCGGCACAGCCCGCAAGGCCCCATTCTAGAAGCAGGTCCGTGGTGGGAGAGAGGAGCGGGGGCGAGGGCTGGCGGCCACGAGAAAGGGGACCTGTGTGATGCAACGCCTGCGTCGATGGACGGCCATTGTCGGAGCTGTCGGAGTCCTGGGGGGACTGGGGTATGCCTGCCGCGGCGCGGACAGCCCACCGAGCGCCAGTGAGCGGGAGGCGCGCTCCTTCGTGCTGAGGGATTTGATGGCCTCGCGCGAGAAGATGCCGGATCCGGACAAGTTGCAGGCGCAGCGCAGGGACCTGCAGGCGGAGGTGGATCCGGGCCAGCTGCCAGCCCAGGGGGGCTCCGGCCGCGAGCAGGGCATGGCGAGCACGCTGGGCACGGTTGTCTGGGTGGGGGACGACGAGCTGCTCATCCGCGACACCGGTGGGGTGGAGCGGGACGTGCGTGTCAACGGCACCACGCGCTTCCGCCGGGGAGACCGGGAGCTGAGCCGGTGGCTGGTGGAGAAGGGCTCGGAGGTCCGGGTCTCCTACGACGTGGAGCAGGGCGAATGGGTGGCCCGCGACGTGGAGCTGCTGCGCAAGTCAGCGTCCTCCAGGTCGGAAGCGATCCGGAGTGACGAGTCCCTGTCCCAGCCCCTGCCGCGCTAGCCACAGGGGCGGCAGGGGGGCCATGGGTGGGCGCTAGGGAGCCGGCGCGAGGGGTGGGGCGCCGAAGTTGTAGCGGTGGCGCACGGGGTAGTGGTCGCTCGTGGTGCCCCGGTAGTCGGGGATCCAGTCCAGATACAGCACCTCGGCCGAGTCCGGTACGGCGTCCACCATCAGCTCGTTGGTGGCGAGCGTGTGGTCGATCATGTCCGAGTACTCGGGGGTGGACGTCTCTCCGGCGAGGGAGAGGGGCCGGGTGACGAAGGTGTAGTCGGCGGGTGCGGCGAGGAAGTTCTCGTAGGGCGTGGGCAGCGGGATGCCGTTGGAGTCGTGGGCGATGGAGACATCCACGTCATCGTTCCAGTCACCGATGACGAACACGCGGCTCGAGGGCAGGGTCGAGTCGATGTAGTTCTTGAGGGCGACGCTGGCGCGCTGACGCCTGTCATAGGAGGCCTGGTCATCGAAGGCCTTCATGTGGAGGACGATGACGGTGAGCGGCACGGTGGCGCCGTGGATGGAGGTGGTGAAGTCCACGCGCAGGGGAGGCCGCCCGCCGAAGTCCGAGTCAAAGGAGGTGAGGATGACGGTGGCGCTCTGCACGGAGAGGCGGCTGTCATAGAGCACGCCGGGCTTTTGCTCGGAGGTGGAGTAGTAGCTGGAGCCCAGGGTGACGCGTGGATCATTGGCGAGGAAGCCGTCGTAGCCGGGCAGCTGGGACTTGAGGGTCTGGAAGTCGGCGGAGTCGACCATCTCGACGAGGCCCCAGAGGTCGGCATCCGCATTGAGGATGACGTCTCGCGCGTGGGCAATCTGGATGTCATCGGAGGTGCCGCCGCCGGAGCTGGAGCGGGGCGGGCCGTTGATGTCGCTGCCGAACCACTCGATGTTCCACTGGCCCACGGTGAAGAGGGCGCTGCTGGGAGGCGCCTTCACGGTGAGCGGGAACACGCGCGAGTCCATGGCTCCCTGGGTGTCCTGCAGGGTGACGGTGAAGGACCAGGTGCCGGTGGTGGTGGGCGTGCCGGAGATGGAGCCATTCGAGTTGAAGGCGAGTCCGGGAGGCAGCGTGCCGGAGGAGCCCCAGGAGAGAGGCGGCTGGCCGGAGTACCCGAGCGTCACGCTGTAGGGGCTGCCGACGGTGGCCTCGGGCAGGAACGCGGTGGTGATGTGCGGCGCGATGGAGACGGAGAGGGTGAAGGTGCGCGCGTTGCTGCGGCCGTTGGCATCCAGGACGCGGACGGTGAATGTGGAGCCGGAGCCGGTGGGAATGCCGGTGAGGATGCCGCTCGAGCTGAGGGTGATGCCTGCGGGCGGGACGCCGGAGTCGAGGCTGAAGGAGTAGTCGGGCCTGCCGCCGGAGGCGGTGAGTGCCTGGGAGTACGGCGCGCCTTGGAAGGCCTCGGTCAGGGAGGAGGTGGTGAGGGTGGGCAGGGTGTAGACGGCCAGCGAGATGGCGCGTGTGGCGGTGCGTCCGTTGCCATCGCTCACCTGGACTTCGACCAGGGAGGTGCCTGAGGAGGTGGGCGTGCCGCTGAGCTCTCCCGAGGCGGAGAGAGAGAGCCCTGCGGGCAGGGCGCCTGATCCGATGGAGAAGGTGAGCGGCGGCTTTCCATTCGAGGCGGAGATGAGGCCGGAATAGGGCTCGGAGACGTAGGCATCGCCGAGCGCATCCGAGGTGATGGAGGGGAGGCGGTAGACGGCGATGTCCACGCTGCGGGAGGCCGAGCGGCCGAGGCTGTCGGTGACGCGCGCGGTGAAGGCGAAGGAGCCCGTGGTGGTGGGAGTGCCGGAGAGGCCGCCGCTGGAGGAGAGACTCAGGCCAGGAGGCAGCGTGCCGGTGAAGCTCCACGAGAGGGGCGCGCGGCCGCCACTGGCGACGAGGGTGGCGGAGTAGGCCGAGGCGACGTAGCCATCCGCGAGAGACGCCGTGGCGATGACGGGAGGCCCCTGGATGACGAGGGTGAGCGAGCGGCTATCTGTCTTACCGCCGGCATCGGTGACGCGAGCGGTGAAGAAGAAGGAGCCGGCGGTGGTGGGAGTGCCGCTGAGCGTGCCGGTGCTGGAGAGGGAGAGGCCGGGAGGGAGTGTTCCTGAAGAACTCCAGGAGAGGGAGCCCCGGCCGCCCGTGGCGGTGAGCTGGGTGCTGTAGGACACGCTCGTGTCCCCTTCGGGGAGTGTGGAGGAGGTGATGGTGGGGAGAGCATGGACGGTGAAGGAGACCGTGCGCGTGCTGGTGCGGGCGTTCGCATCGGAGGCGGTGACATCGAAGGAGAAGGCGCCGGCGCCGGTGAGGGTGCCTTGGAGGAGCCCACTGGAGGCACTGAGCGAGAGCCCTGGCGGGAGCGCCCCTGCGTACGAGAAGGAGTAGGGGGCCTTGCCGCCGGTGATGGAGAGGACGAGGTTGATGACGTCGGCGACGTAGGCGGTCTGAGCAGGCACGGCGGCGAGCGCGGGCTGCGCATACACGGGCACGGTGAGCGTCTGGGTCGCGGTGGCATTGTTGGAGTCCGTGACGCTGACGGTGAAGGACTTGCTGCCGGCGGTGGAGGGAGTGCCACTGAGTTGGCCGGACGTGGACAAGACGAGTCCCGCGGGCAGAGTCCCGCTCACGAGGCCCCACTGGTACGGAAGCGCACCACCGGCGGCCGAGAGGGTGAAGGAGTAGGGCGTGCCGGTATAGGCGTCGGGCAGAGCGCTGGAGGTGATGGCGAGCGAGCTGGAGACGTGGAGGGTGAAGGCCTGGGTGCCCGACTGGTTCGCGGCATCACGGACTTCGAGGGTGAAGGAGGCGGTGCCGACGGTGGTGGGCGTTCCCTCGATGGCGTTGCCATTGAGCTGGAGACCGGCGGGGAGCGCGCCATCGATCACCTGGAAGGTGAAGGGGGATCTGCCGCCTGAAACCTGAAGGGTCTCCGAATAGGCCAGCCCCACGGTGCCATCGCGCAGGGTGGAGGTGACGAAGGCGGGCGCATCCCGGCGAACCTCGAGGGTGAAGGAAGCGCGAGCCATAGCGCCATGGGCATCGGTGGCGGAGAGTTCGAAGGCGTAGGAGCCGGCGGCCGAGGGGATACCACTCAGGGTCCCGGAGGCATCGATGCCGAGACCCGGAGGAAGCGAGCCGCTCTGGAGTCGGTAGACGAGAGGCGCCTTGCCGCCAGAGGCCTCGACGCGGGCCGCATAGGAAACGGCCATGGTGGCGGGAGGAAGGGAGGCCGTGACGAAGTGGGGCGCTTCGAGGACGGCGAGGGAGTAGCGGTGCTGATCGGAGCGGCCCGCGGAGTCACTGACGGAGGCATCGAACTCGAAGTTGCCAGCGCTGGCGGGGGAGCCCGCGAGCATGCCGGAGCTGGAGTCGAGGGTCAGGCCTGCTGGAAGCCCCTGAGCGGAGTAGGAGAGCGGAGCGGTGCCACCGGAGGCCGCGATGCTGTGTTGGAAGGGGGCGCCCACGGTGCTCTCGCCGAGTGACGCGGTAGGGAGCGAGGGGCCTTGGGGCTCCGGCGGAGTGGGATTACCGCCAGGGCAAGCAAGGAGGGTCGAGAAGAGGAGGAAGGCAAGGACGCGACGGGGAGACATGGCACCACTCCGCGAGCCGGGAACCGGGCGGCCCACATGGGAAAGGGGCGCAGTCTAGAGACTCCTGCCCGTTCGGGGGAACAGGTGAGCGACACGGCACGAGAGCCCGCAAAGAGAAGGGCCGCGACCCCTGGGAGCCGCGGCCCTTCGAGCTTCTAGGAACGAGCCCTGGGGCTCATCGAAGGACTACGGGTTGGGTAAACCCCAGCTCTGTGCACCCACGGCCCAATCCGCGCCAGTGTTGGTGTCGGTGGCGGAGATCCGGCGAACCGTGTTGCTCGTGCGGCTGGTGCCCGTGGCGGTCGTCCAGTCCGCCGACACGGCCTGGGCCGTCGGCGTCGTGGTGTACGTGCACAGTGCCCCGCCACAGTCAGCGGGGCTCCACAGACCGGCAGCCTGGATCGCCTGCAGATTGGCCGGGAATCCGCTCGGAGGCGTGGTGACGTCCGTCTTCACGAACGGGGTGGCATCCTGGATGGTGCCCACCGCATCCTTGATCAGCAACACGCGGTTGGAATACGTGATGCCGGCGGCATTACCCGCGAAGTCCCAGGCCGTGTCGTAGTTGATGGCGGTGCCGCTGGCCGGGAACTGGTTCTTGGCAGTGGTTTCGCTGGCATAGCCGTTGGGCGGAGTCATGTGGACCACGATGATGTCTCCAGTGGCCACGGTGACGTTGGGGAGCGTGGCCAGGGTGGTCGCCGAGTTGATGTCCTGCTGGAGCACGAAGCCCTCCACGTTTCCGCCGCTGACGGCCAGCAGTTCCACGAGATCGGTGCTGCTCGAGCCGTTGGGCAGGACCTCGGTGATGAGCAGCGAGGCGGTCACGCGGTAGCCCTTGAAGGTGGCCGTGTTCGCGGTCCCCGACACAGGGGTGCCGAGCAGGTCCTTGACGGAGTTGGCCACAGTGACGGTGTAGCTCGCCCCCGCTGTCTGGGCGCTCGTCGTCAGGGTGATCTGCTTGCCATTGACCTGCGCCTGAGTCGCGGTGAGCCCATTCGTGAAAGTGAACTGGGCCCCGGAGCTCGAGACGCTCGCCGGATCAATGTACCGGTCGAAGTTCAGGACCACCTGCGTCAGCGAGGAGGGAACGGCCGTCAGCAGCTTCGGCGCCGGGCAGTTGGAGACGGTCAGGTCCGAGGTGTAGTAGGCCGACGGCTGAGCCGTGTTGGTGGTGCCGGAGGTGAAGCGCCACATCGGTCCTGCCTTCAGCGTGAACTTGCAGGTCTGTGCCATGCCGAGCGAGTCCGCGACGGTCGAGGCCACACGAAGCACGAGGGTGGTCTGCGCCGCCGGGACGCCCGTGGTGGTGAAGGTGAAGGACACATGTCCCGTGCCAGACGAGCTGCCATTCGACGCCAGCGTACCTGACAGAGAGAGGAGCTCACTCTCATACTGGGCCAGGTTGCTCTGGAGGTCATTGGCTCCAGACCGCTCCACCGTGAGGCCAGGAGGCGTCGCGGTGTTGAGGTTCTGGACAGGGTAGCCGCGGGCCACGACGGTGAAGCCGCTGATGTCGGCTGCCGCTTCCAGATCGCCGCTGAGCTTCACGACCTCGCCCACGGTGAGGGTGACGCGATCTCCCACCTGCAGCGGCGTGGACGAAGAATCGGACGCCACGAACATCGCGGGTCCATTCGCCTCGGCCTGGAGGAAGAAGCCGGCCACGTCGGTGCCCAGGGCGGGCTTGATGTACGTGACGAACGCGTTCTCGATGGTGATCGGCGGGGTGAGTGCTCCCACGGGCGCGTCGATGAAGGACTGGATCTGCGCGCTCGTACCGGCCGGATCCGCTCCCGGCGGGGCCACGCAGGTCTTGCTCGCGTCACACACCTGGCTCAGCGAGCAGTCCGCGTTGCTGCGGCATCCGATGCACGCCGTCTGGTTCTCGCAGTAGGGCCGAGCCGCATCCGCCGAGGCGCAGTTGGCGTCCGTGACGCAGACCTTGCACTCGCCACGGCCGTTGTTCGCCGCGGTGTCGCAGAAGTCCAGGGTGGTGTTGCCCGCGGCGTTCGCGCAGGCCGCATCGTTCGCGCAGCCGCAGAAGTTGCTCGTCGTCGAGCAGACGGGGTGGGCCGGGCTGCAGTTCGTGTCGTCGATGCACTCGACGCAGACGGCCACCGGAGGCGGCGGCTTGCAGTACGGCGTCGACGCATTGGTGCACGAGCTGTTGTCCACGCAGCCCTCGCACGCAGTCCCCGTCGCGTTGCACGTCTGCACGCCGGGGCAGCCCTCGTTGGTATTCGTCAGACAGACGTAGCAGGCACCCACGCCGTTGGCGGCCAGCGGGTCGCACAGGGAGGTCGGTGCGGAGCAGCCCAGATCGCCGTTGCCCGACGAAGCAGTATCCAGACACACCTTGCAGACACCCGCGCCGTTGGCAGCGGTGGTGTCGCAGATGGGGGCACCCGAAGAGCAGCCCTGATCGGTGGCATTGCCGGTGGCGGTGTCCGCGCAGGTCTTGCAGACGCCCGCGCCATTGCTGGCCGAGGCATCACAGATGGGAGCGCTCGCCGAGCACCCGACGTCGGTGTCACCACCCGAGGCGGAGTCCGCGCAGACCTTGCACGCGCCCGCACCGTTGCTGGCCGCGGAGTCGCACAAAGGCGCGGCAGCGGAGCAGCCGAGATCCGTACCACCGCCCGAGGCAGAGTCCACGCAGGCCTTGCACAGGCCCACGCCATTGGCCGCAGTGGCGTTGCAGATGGGGGCGGTATCGGAGCAGCCCAGGTCGGTGGCATTGCCAGTCGCCGAGTCCGTGCAAGCCTTGCACGCGCCCGCGCCGTTGGCCGCCGAGGCGTTGCAGATGGGCGCGGTGGCGGAGCAACCCAGGTCGGTGCCATTGCCCGTCGCTGAGTCCGTGCAGGCCTTGCACGTACCCGCGCCACTGTTCGCCGAGGCATCACACAAGGGAGCGGCGTCGGAGCAGCCCAGGTCGGTGCCATTGCCGGTGGCGGTGTCCGAGCAGGCCTTGCAGGCACCCGCGCCATTGCCCGCGGTGGTATCGCAGACCGGAGCGGTCGCCGAGCACCCCTCGTCCGTGCCAGTCGTGGAGGTGTCCGCACAGGCCTTGCACACGCCTACGCCATTGTTGGCGGAGGTGTCGCAGATGGGGGCGCCCGCCGAGCACCCGGTGTCGGGACTGGTGGCCGAGTCCGTGCACGCCTTGCAGACGCCCTTGCCGTTGTTGGCCGCGACGTCACAGAACAGGGGTGCGTTACAGCCCTGGGTCCCGGAGCAGGTGCGACATACTCCCGTGCCGGAGCTGGTGTCACAGAACTCGCCAGCAGCGCACGTGGGAGTGCACTTCGGCTCCTCGGGGATCGGTTCGCTCTGGGCCTCGCACTTGTTGTCGGCGTTGCAGATCCACTGCTTGCCTTCGGGTGGATTGCCCTTATCGCTTTGACAGTCGAATTTATCGACGCACTCATCGCCACATCCCGCGAGCGCCAGAACGCACACCGCGGCGCAGAGCGCCTGGACCCAGTTGCGCATCACCATGAAGCACCCCTCCAAGGGTTGAATCGGGTGCTGGCACCTTTACATGGGCCTCGGAAGATTCGTCCATGGGTGGCGCGCCGCGCCATCGGCTTGTCACGTGAGGAAACCGGCAAGGCCGGATTTCAGGGCGTGGGCGCGCCAGACCTGACGGGTTTTCCTGCGTACAGGTCGATGACTTCGGAAAGGGTGTGCTGACACACCGAGCAAAAGGGGACGCGATCGCGCGTGAACATGACGCAGTCAACCTGAGGTCGGAAGTAGCCTCGGGCTTCGTACATGGCGCCCTCGAATGCGCCGACCTTGCTGGCGAGCTTCTGCGAGCCGAGGAACTTCTCTTCCCACTCGCGCTGGGAGGTGAAGAGCGCATCCATCTCGGACTCGGGGCGGCGGTCGGCGCGAATCTGCCGGCGCTGCTGTTGAACCTGGCGGGCGTGTGTCTCGTAGGCCTCCTTGTCCCAGGGGGTGGGCAGGGGCGTGCCGGCCGGGACGAGCGCCTTCCACTTGAGCTCCGCAGGGTCCTTGAGCGCGGTGACGTTGCGCTCCCAGGGCTCGGGGCGATCCTCGGCGGGGAGATAGGCGGAGTCGGAGGTGTAGTACTCGTCGGCGAGGCCGGCGAAGTGGTGACCGAACTCGTGGACGAAGATGTACGGGGACCAGAGGCTGTCAGCGGCCACGGTGCTGTAGAGGTTGAAGATGCCGCCGCCGCCATAGGTGTTGCCGTTGACGAGGATTTCGATGAAGTCGTAGGGCGCGAAGGCGGCGGTGTCTCGGAAGGCGCGGTTGTCGAAGGTGAGGACGTAGCGCTCGCTGCCGAAGGCATCGTAGGTGGCGCCGATGGGCGAGCGGCGGTGCTGGCCGGTGGAGGGCCGGGAGATGCCGGACTCGGCTGCGGGAGGCATGAGCCCCCAGACGTTGAAGTCGGCCTTGCGCTCCTTGAAGGGCGAGAAGGTGAAGAGGATGTCCATGAGGCGGCGGGCATCCTTCTCGAACTTGGAGCGCTCCTGTGCGGTGTAGCCGTCGCCGAGGATGAGCAGGTCGACCTTCTCCTCGGGGGGACCGCTCTTGAGGAGCGGGAGCAGCGGTCCGGGAGAGGGCGGCTTGGAGGGATCGACGAACATGTCCTTCGGGTCGACGACGAGGGACCAGATCTCGCGGAAGGAGTTCTGTGCGTCGCGCTTCTTGAGGAGGACCTGGACGGCCTTGTCGGGGGCGGGGAAGCGGAGGGACTCGTGGAAGGTGCGGTAGGCCTCCTTGGCTTCGGGAGTGGTCTCCCACTCGCCGTAGATGGAGGCGAAGCCGCGCGAGTAGAGGAGGCGGTTGGAGGAGCGGTCTCGGACTTCGAAGAGGTACTTGCCGAGGTTGGACTCGTCGATGGGGCGGGACGGGTTGCCGGGCCAGGGGAGGGGCTCGAGGACGAGCCTGTCGAGGCTGAAGCGCTCCTCGGAGGCGTTCCCGGTGTGGAAGTAGTCGACGCGGAAGGTGCGAGGCGTGGCTGCGGAGGCGCTGGAGGCCAGCAGCAGGGCAAGCAGGATGCGCATGGCGGCGCACTCTACGCGAGGCGCGAGCCGCGGGGCGTCCTCTCTCCGCGAGCAGGGAGAGAGGACGCGAAGCCGAGGTCGAACTCAGAACGAGCCGGAGAGGGATGCGGAAGCACCCCCGGGGCTCGCCGAGACGCCCACGTTCACGGGAGGCGGCGCGTTGGAAGGTGACAAGAAGTAGAGCACGCCACCGGTGGCAATCGCGGCACCGGAGCCGATGAGGAGTCCGGTGATGAGGTTGCCCTTGGAGGCGAGTGAGTCGCGGAGTGCGATCGCCTCGGTGTCGCCGGCATTGATGCGGCCGCTGGCATTGAGCCGCTCCTCGAGGGAATCGAGATCCTTCTGGGCCATGAGCCGGACGACACCCGCGCCACCGAGGGCTGCGGCGCCTGCGCCGAGCGCCACATAGGAGGCGACGCGCATGGTCGGGGTGGACGGGGAGGGATCCGGACGCGCGGGAGAGGAGAGCACGCCCTCGGGGAGCCGGTCTGGAGCCGAGACATCGGGGCTGGAGTTGGACGCCAACGGCGCATCGCTGGAGGGCTGCTGAATCCAGGGAGCATTGCCATTGGTATTGGGGACGACGATGTTGGGAGTGGCGTTGCCAGTGGTGACGAAGTCGACGAGGGCCGCGAGGGCATCACGAGGGGCATCGAGACCGGGTTGGGTCTTGAAGCCGCCCTCACGGACCTTCTGGCCGCCTTCGACATTGAGCACGGTGGCGGCAAGCCACTTGGGGCCGCTGCTGGCGGGCTCGAGCCGCACGACGATGACCTCTTCGACGCCGAGCGTGCCACCGAGGCGGACGGCATGGCTGAGGGTGCGCTCATCGGCCTTGTCACTGGAGGCGAGGCAGGGGAACGGGGTGAAGGCGACGGAGCCCTCATAGGCGAGGTCAACGAGCACGGGGGTGTCCGTGCCCTGTGCCTGGATCTGACGAGGGAAGCTGACGGCGGAGCCCTTCACGACGGTGATGTCGTAGGTGCCGGCGACGACATCGAGGGAGAGGGGCGTCTGCCCGACCTTGAGACCATCGAGATAGACATCGGAGACGGGGAGTGTGGATTTGACGGTGAGCTTCACCTTCTTGGCCTTGGCGAGTTCGGTGCGAACCTTCTCGAACGCCTGTCGGATGGAGGGGGCATAGAGGGCGGGATCGAGCTTGTGCTGGGGCTTGAGGCGCAGGACGTTGCGGAAGGCGTTGTCGCTCTCCTTGACCTTGCCCATGGAGCGGTAGTTGAGACCATGGAGCATCTGGGCATTGGAGAAGAGCTGCCAGTGGGAATCGCCGACGGGGAGGCGGGAGATCTCCTTGAGTGCGTCGTTGATGGCCTGTTCGGCCTTGGCGTAGCGGGCTTCGTAGAACTGGTCCTGAGCGGCATCGAGCTGGCGCTGGAGGTCCTCGAAGCTGCCAGAGGGAGCAGGGAAGAGGCGCTCACTGAAGGCGGCAGGAGTCATGACATCCTGCTCCTGGCGAGCCTTGAGGGTCTCATGGAATGCGCGGGCCTGACTGCTGAGTTCCGCGTCCTTGCACTCGCCACTGGCCACCACCAACCGCCGCGGCGCCGCTTGAGCGACAAAGGAGAGAATGAAGACTGTCCAGATCAATAGCTTGTGCATGGTGTTTGTGGCTCGGCGGTCCAGGGTGGCATCGATGGCTTGAGATTTTCCAGTCCACGGAATTGAAAATTCATTGATTGAGGCGGTAGACGTAGATCTGTGTTGGATAGCCGTAGAACCAAGCCAGGAAGGGATTGCCCGAGGCATCGACAGTGAATGCCGGCGCTAGAGCATCCACATCGTTTCGAGGAGGAGCCCCAACGGCTTCCCAGGTGCTTGTCTCTTGCAGCCAGCGCCTGAACTGCTTTCTGAAGGCTCCGCTGGTTGGCTCCTTCTCTTCCCACATGATGAAGAGGTTGCCGGAACTGTCATTTGACAGTTTGACGTTCATTGTGGGGGTGTCGCCTGGAAATGCGCTCAACGCTTCACCGAGAGGTTGCCATTCAGTTCCCGTCCAATGCTGGACATGAATGTTGTGACTGGTCCCATCGAATTCGGTGAATGCTACGACGGCACCACCGAGACCATAAACGAACCGCAGGGTGGGAGATGCGGTGGGAGTAGAGTTCTCAAGATGCGCTTGGATGGTGGGCAGGTACCTCCATGACCCAGAACCTCGATAAGCGACTGTGACACCATCGGAGGCTTCCCAGGTGATCATGGGCTCCTCGCGATTGCCGCCCAGAAAATCCATGCTCAGAGGTAGGGCGTTGGTTGAGTAATCGATGGCGAAGTAGTTGGTGCTTGGATAAAGCCAGGTTTGAGAGGAGGAAATCAGATAGCTGACGTAGATGTACGAGTGAGTCTGGAACGTGTCGCTTTGGAGCCACGCTACGTAAGGGGTGTTGTCAGAGCTCAGCTTGAACGCTAGAGACTGCGGTGGTGTGGCGGGGGCGCCGGAAAAGGTGATGGTAAGTGGTTCCCCGAGGGTTACCCATTTGTCGTTCTTCCATTCTTTGACGATAACGCCAGGTGTGGGGCCATCAGGCTGTATCCAGGCTACGAACGGATTGCCTGAGGAGTCGAGTCTGAGGGTTTGAAATACCGGCTTTGAGCTGTAATTCGCAGGTATGGGAATCGAGTTCACGGGTCCACCCAAGGCTTTCCAGCCTTGACCAGCGACATAGCGCTGCACGTAGAGGTTTGAACTCATGTCGGAATTGAGTTTCTCCCTCCAAAGGACAATGGGGTTCCCCTGCGGATCCAGCTGGAGATCAGGTGAGCCATAGCCAACAGCGGCACCTCCTCGGGCGAGTATCTCGCCGAAGTCGAGCCAGTGGGGCATGTCAAAGGACCATGTGTGGGGCAAGTGGATGGCTGCGTTCCCGGCAAGATCCGTGATCGAGGATTCAATGCTGATCAGGAAGGAGTCTCCATGGGTCGGTGCGACAGTGGGAGTGATCGTCAGGGTGTTGTCTTGCGCAGAGAATGAGAGTGTCAGGGCAACATAATTGTTGTCGCCGACGCGCACCTTTATGGAGTCGCTCGTGAGACTGCTGACATTCAACTGTTCGGAGAATCTGACTTGTATGGGTTGGTGGACCGGAACATTGCTGTCCTCATCTTCGGGAGAGAGGGACAGCACGGTGGGTGGTGTACGGTCCACCACGATCTCTCGGCTCTCGCTGGTGAAGGACTGGCCTGCGACTTGTGCACGACCCGAGATGCGATAGCGGCCTTCAGCCACGGTCGTCGTGTCCCAACTGAACGTGTACGGCGATTCGAGGGTGGTCAGGACCTCGTCGTTGATCAGCAACTCCACCTGAGTGGGCTGGCTGCCCTTCACCTCCAGTTGGAGTTGGATGGTGCCCTTCGTGTAGGCCGTCTCGCTGGGAGTCACAACCCGTACCTCGGAACGAGCGGCTTCGACGTCCGGCAGGCTGATGCAGGCGGTGAGGAAGACTGACGCGGTAAGGAACAGGGGCTTGGTGGGGATCATCGAGCGATCCTGATTGCAGGGAGTGTTCCGTCGACCACCGGACAGACCCACCCGAGATAGCAGCCGTTCCTGGCCTGCCACAACTTGTCGCCTCCCAGAACGCGGAAACCTCGTTCTTTCCAGCGCTTACACGCCAAAAACCAACTTGATGAGTCGGTATTCTCCGGCTCGTTTCCTACCTTTCAGGGTAGGTGGCCCGGCTCCTGTCGAGTCTCTGGCGACGGACTCCCCAGTCCACGATCTGAGACGGTACCCGTAGTGCTGCGGACGCTCGGTCCCACGCTCGCCCCCCGGGGCACCGGCTTTTGACGAGGTGCGCCACGACGCGTCATCGCCCATCTTCGGCGGGGAGGAGTCCCATGCCTGGGAGGCACCTGCATGTGGCGTGTGTGGAAGGACAAAGTCGTTGTCATCGCCGGAGCGGCCAGTGCCATCGGACGCGCCACCGCGCTCGCTCTCGCTAGACAGGGCGCTCACCTCGTCCTCGCCGCCCGTCGTGAAGAACCTCTCGATGAACTCGCCCGGGCGTGCGAGACCCTCGGCGCTCACTGCCTCTATGTCCCCACGGATGTCACCGATGCCGCCGAGGTTCGCGCTCTCGCCGCCGAGGCCGTCCAGACCTTCGGACGCATCGATGGCTGGGTGAACAGCGCGGGCGTCTATCTCGTTGGCCGCCTTGAGGAGACGCCCGACGACGCCTTCCGCCAGGTCATGGAGACCAACTTCTTTGGCACCGTCCATGGCTCTCGCTCAGCGCTCGCCCAATTTCGCCGCCAAGGCCGCGGTGTGCTCATCAACGTGTCTTCTATCTTTGGCTCCACCACAGTGCCCTATGTCAGCGCCTATGCCGCCTCGAAGGTCGCCGTGAGAGGCTTCTCCGCCTCCATCCGCCAGGAATTCGAAGGCGCCGGCATCCACGTCTGCACCATTCTCCCCTCCGCTACCGACGCGCCCCTCCGGGAACACAGCGCCAACTACACCGGCTGGCGCATCCGCTCCCTCGAACCCATCTACGCCCCCGAGCGCGTCGCTCACGCCATCGTCCGCGTCCTCGAGCATCCTCGCCGCGAACTCTTCATTGGCCCCTCCTTCCGAGCCTTCGCTCTCCTCTCGAACACGCGGAGCTTCGAGCGCCCACGCCAGCCCCGCACCTCGGACCACCGCTTCCTTCCCGTGGCCCAAGGAGCTGGTCGAGACGAGAGCCGACGCTCCCCTGCCCGGCTGTGGTTCAAGCGGCTCCTGCTCGCGGGTGGCCTCTTCGCCACCGTGGCCTCCCTCAGACGCGCTGCGGCATGAGGGCGCTTCGGCCTCCGCGTCGCCGATGCGCTTGGCTCACTGTGACGTGCTTTTGACATCCGGGGGAATGACGCCCCCCATCCCGCCTGTCGTGACAGTGCCATGACATGACCTCGGGAGAGTCCGTGTTACCTATGAACATCGCCGTCCTCGTCAACCTCAAGTCGCGCCGGGGCTCAGAAGGCGTGGGAGGCCTCGTGCAGCGCTTCCTTCCTCGCGCGCGTGTGGCGCTCACCCGTTCGGTGGATGAGGCTCGGACCTGGATTGATCAGCAGCTCCGGCCCAACCCGCCCGCACTGCTCCTTGCCGGCGGAGGCGATGGCACCATCACCGGCCTGGTCAACGAGCTCCGGGCCCAAGGCCTGGCGCTCCCGGCGCTCGGCGTCCTCCCCCTCGGTACTGGCAATGCGTGGGCTCGCGTGACCGGCGCTCCCAAGCCCGCCGTGGCCCTTCGACAGCTCGCGGCTTATGGCGAGCGCCTGCCCCCCCTGCGCCCCTTCGGCCTCGTCCGCGTCGAGGGCCAGCTAGCCCCCTTCGCGGGCACCGGCTGGGATGCCGAGATGGTCCAGGACTTCAAGAGCCAGCTCGCTACGACCGGCCCGATGCTCGGCGCTCAGGCGGGGCTGCGGGGCTATCTCGGCGCCATGTTCACCCGCACCATCCCCCGCCACCTCTTCGGCCAGGGCAGCGCTCACGTCTCCGTCTACAACCTGGGCGCTCCCGCTCTCACCATGGATGCCAACCGCGCCATTCGCCCTCTGCCCCACGGTGACACGGGCGCCCTGCTCTACCAAGGCCCTGCCAGCGTGGCTGGAGCCGCTACCACGCCCGAGTGGGGCTTTGGCTTCAAGGCTTTCCCCTTCGCCCAGGCCATGCCCCATCGGCTCTCCGTGCGTGTCTACGGAGCCGGAGTGCTCGAGGCCACGCGCAACATGTTCAAGCTCTGGCGCGGCGAGCATCCCCTGCCCAAGATGCACGACTTCTTCGTCGAGCGCCTGCGCATGGACTTCGACCGCGATGTGCCCTTCCAGATCGCCGGAGACGTCATCGGCATGCGCCGCTCCGTGGAGTTCGAGCTGGCCGAGGAGAGCGTCCAGCTCGTCGACTGGCACGTCCTGTCGAACCTCGTGAGGGCCTGAGCCTCCCAGCGCCCGCCTGACCGCCGCTTCCGACAGTCCTTCCCCACAGGCTGCCCCCGTCGTACCCTGCGGGCTTGCTTGACTTAGTGTCGCGTCGACACTATGTTTGGGTAGAAGGGACACGGAGGAGAGCGCGCGTGAGCTACACCTACGAGTACCCACGGCCCGCCTTGACGGTGGACTGCGTGGTGTTCGGAATGGATGAGGAGGACCTGAAGGTGCTCCTCATCAAGCGTGGGCTGGAGCCCTTCCTGGGGAAGTGGGCGTTGCCTGGCGGCTTCGTTCGAATGGACGAGTCGCTGGACAACGCCGCCCGGCGAGAGCTGGAGGAGGAGGCCGGAATCCGCCCCAGCCACATGGAGCAGCTGTACTCCTTCGGAGAGCCCGGCCGGGACCCACGAGGGCGGGTGGTCACCGTGGCGTACTTCGCCTTGGTGAAGCTGAGTGATCACCGGGTCCATGCCTCCACGGACGCGCGCGAGGCGGCCTGGTTCTCCGTGTGGGACTTGCCCAAGCTGGCGTTCGACCACGCGGACATCCTCGGCACGGCGCTCCAGCGCCTCAAGGGCAAGGTCCGCTATCAGCCCATCGGCTTCGAGCTGTTGCCTCCCAAGTTCACCCTCACCCAGCTCCAGCGCCTCTACGAGATCATCCTGGAGCGGCAGCTCGACAAGCGGAACTTCCGCAAGAAGATCCTCTCGATGGAGTTGCTCGAGGAACTCGACGAGGTGGAGCAGGACGTCTCGCACCGCGCCGCGCGCCTCTATCGGTTCGATCACAAGAAGTACAAGCAGCTGGAGAAGGCTGGCTTCAACTTCGAGCTCTAGCGTGCGCTGTTCTCACTCGTTTCACCGTGGCCCGGCGCCGGGCTCGGGAGAGGTGTGTCCATGCTTCCCTCCTTCGATGTCGCTGCTGCCTCTGTCATTGGCCGGGAGCACGCCCGTGCCGGCCGCAACAACCAGGATGCGCTCAGCCTGCTCTCGCAGGGCGAAGTGCTCGCCGCGGTGGTGGCGGATGGGTGCGGCAGTGGAGCCCACAGTGAGGTGGGCGCGCAGCTCGGCGCACGCGCCGTGGCGCAGGCCGTGTTGGCCCTCGTCAATGAGGGCGCATCCTTGGAGGCTCCTGACTTCCTCGAAAGCGCGCGCGCCCGGGTGCTGAAGTTCCTAACCAGTCTCACAGAGCAGCTCGGCAGCTCGCTGGTGGGCGAGCACCTGCTCTTCACGGTCGTCGGAGCAGTGATGACTCCCGCGCAGACGCTCGTCTTCTCCGCAGGTGACGGCCTCTGGGCTCTCAACGGAGAGGTCCATCCGCTCGGGCCTTTTCCCAACAATGCACCGCCGTACCTCGCTTACGGATTGCTGTCTCCGGGGGCCGTGCCGCTGGAGCGCCAGGCGCTCATTCCCACGAGTGACGTGATGGCGCTGATGCTCGGCACGGACGGCGCGGCGGACCTCGCGAAGCTCGCCGAGGCCCGCGTGCCCGAGCGGGATGAGCCCGTGGGACCGCTCTCGCAGTACTGGACGGACGAGCGCTACTTCCAGAACCCGGACGCGCTCCGGCGCAGGCTCGCGCTGCTGGGCCGTGAGTCCGTGCGCGCTGACTTCACCGCTCACCGTCTGGTGCGCACTCCGAGCCTGCTCGCTGACGACACCACACTCATCGTCCTGCGCCGCCGCATGGGGAGGGCCTGACGCCATGGAGGTCTATCTCGAGGGAAAGAAGGTCCGGCTGGATCCAACGCGCTCGCTCGGCAAAGGCGGCGAGGCGGACGTGTTCGACCTGGGCGATGGGCGTGCCCTCAAGGTCTTCAAGCCTCCCGAGCACCCGGACTACCAGGGCCTGCCCGAGGAGCAGAGCGCCGCACGCGCCCGCCTGGATGAGCACCAGAGCAAGCTCCCCGCCTTCCCGAAGGTGATGCCGGCTCGCGTCGTCGTTCCGCAGACGCTGGCCACGGATCGGCGCGGACGCACCGTGCTGGGCTACGCCATGCGCAAGCTGGACAGCGTCGAGCCTCTGCGCCGCTTCAGCGATCCGGCCTTTCGTCGCGGCGGTGCCACCTCCGCGCGTGTCGTCGAGGTGCTGCGTGGCCTGCACCACACGCTGGAGGCCGTGCATGGCTCGGGCGTGGTGGTGGGGGACTTCAATGATCTCAACGTCCTCGTGACGGGGAACGACGCGTACCTCATCGACGCGGACAGCTTCCAGTTCGGCGCATTCCTCTCCGCCGTCTTCACGGAGCGGTTCCTGGACCCGTTGCGCCTCACGGGCACGATGGCCACATCGTTGAGTCCTGGCCGCCCGGCCTCGCCCGACAGCGACTGGTATGCCTTCGCCGTGGCGCTGATGCAGAGCCTGCTCTGCGTGGGGCCCTACGGTGGCATCCACAGGCCTCGAGCGCCCACGCCACGTGCCACTCCCGCGGCGCGGGTCCATCAGCGCCTCACGGTCTTCCACTCGGACGTGCAGTACCCCAAGCCCGCACTCCCGCTCGTCACGCTCCCGGACGAGATGCTGCACCAGTTCCACCGCATCTTCGTCGAGGACACGCGCGGGGCATTCCCAGCGCAGCTGCTGGAAGGGCTGCGCTTCACCTCATGCCCGTCGTGCGGACTCGAGCACGCTCGCCTGGCGTGTCCGACGTGCAGCCCTCACGCCGCGGCGGCCTCGACTCCCGTGTCCTCCGTCCGGGGACAGGTGTCCGCGACCCGGTTGTTCTCCACGCGGGGAGTCATTGTCCACGCCTGCGCCGAGGACGGAGTGCTGCGCTGGCTCTACCACGATGAGGGGGCCTACAGGCGGGAGGACGGCCGCGCCGTGCTCCACGGTCCATTGGATCCGTCGCTCCACTGGGCAATCCAGGGTGACGTGACACTCGTGTCGCGCGGAGGAGAGCTGGCCGTGCTCGCCCCGGGACATGCTCCCGAGCGGTTCGGTCTGGATGCACCGGAGGGCCGTCCCGCTCTCGCCGCCAATACCCGCCACCGATACTGGGCCCACGCGGGTGGGCTGTGGCGGGATGGCGCGTTCGGGCCCGAGCGTATCGGCGATGTGCTGCAGGGGCAGACGCGGCTCTTCGCCGGACCACGCTTCGGTCTTGGCTTCCATCGCGCTGGCAATCTCCGCGGAGCCTTCGTGTTCGATGCCACGCGCACCGGCATCAAGGATGGCCTGGCGCTGCCATGGCCCTCGGGACGGCTCGTGGACGTGGAATGCCTCTTCGAAGGCTCGAACGCCTGGCTGTTCCTCGCGGAGGAGACCAACGGGCGCACCGTGCACCACTGTGTCGTGGTGGGCATGGACGGCTCGGTCCGCGCCAGCGCGCATGCCGAGGCGGGAGACAGCTCATGGCTCGGCTCCCTGCGCGGCAAGTGCGCCGTGGGCGACGTGCTCTTCGCGGCCACGGACGCGGGGCTGACTCGCGTGGAGTTGAAGCAGGGGAAGCTCGAGGCGATCCGCGACTTCCCCGACGCCGAACCCTTCGTCGATGCCGACTGCCGCCTCCTCATGACTCGCAGTGGCCTCACCGTCGTGCGCCGCCAGGACATCTCCGGCCTGCGAATGACGTGAGCCAGGGGCCTACATCCATCCCGCGCCGAAACAATCAGGTCGCCTTGACATAGTGTTATTCGGACACTATGTTGGTGTGGAAGAAACACGGAGGGGGCGCCAAGGAGGCGCACCCAGGAGAGGAGAAGGCCATGAAGACCCAGGTGAAGGAGCTTCCGCTTCCGACGTTCTACCGGCCCGACAACGCGGGTTCCTACGGATACGGCCCGAATGCCGGGAAGCTTCAGATGGAGGCCGCGACGTGGCGCGCCGCCAACAACCTCACGCCCTCCGCCACCGACAAGTTCAACCTGCACCTGTTGCTCATCGACGTGCAGAAGGACTTCTGCTTCCCCGAGGGCTCGCTCTACGTGGCCGGCCGCAGCGGCAAGGGCGCCATCGACGACAGCCGCCGCATCTCCGAGTTCATGTACCGCAACCTCGGGGCCCTCACGAACGTCACCACGACGCTCGACACGCACTTCGCCTACCAGATCTTCTTCCCGTCCTTCTGGGTGGACCAGAATGACCAGCCGCTCACCCCGTACCGCGAGGTGACGCGTGAGCAGATCGAGCGCGGCCAGGTGCGCCCCAATCCCGCGGTGGCCAAGTGGCTGTGCGGCGGCAACTACCCCTGGCTGCTCAAGCAGGTGAAGTACTACTGCGAGGAGCTGGAGCGCGCCGGCAAGTACACCCTCTACCTCTGGCCGCCGCATTGCCTGCTCGGTGGCGACGGGCACGCGCTGGCCGGAGTGGTGCAGGAGGCCCGCCTCTTCCACGCCTTCGCTCGAGGCGCCCAGTCCTGGTGCGAGGTGAAGGGCGGCAACCCGCTCACGGAGAACTACTCGGTGCTGCGCCCCGAGGTGCTCACCCGCCACGACGGGCAGCCCCTGGCCCAGCGCAACACCCAGTTCATCAAGACGCTGCTCACCGCGGATGCCGTCGTCATCGCCGGGCAGGCCGCCAGCCACTGCGTGAAGAGCTCCATCGACGACCTGCTCACCGAGATCGTCGCCCAGGACGCCGCGCTTGCTCGCAAGGTGTACCTGCTCACCGACTGCATGTCCGCCGTCACCGTGCCGGACGGGAAGGGTGGCTTCGCCGCCGACTTCACCCCGCAGGCCGAGGCCGCCCTCCAGCGCTTCGCCGCCGCCGGCATGCACCTGGTGAAGTCCACCGACCCGCTGGCGAGCTGGCCGGACCTCCGCATCGGTTGATGGGCCCTCACTGAAACGAAAGAGAGAGAGAACTTCCATGAGCACCAGCAATGGCACCCAGGTGTCGCAGCTCTTCCAGAATGCCCATGCCGAGGGCGTCCTCAGCCCCGCGGGGCTCCAGGCCCTCACGGTGGTGGACCTCGGCGCGCAGATCCAAGCGGGACTCGGCGTCAGCGTGGACGATGTGCAGGCCAGCGAAGTGGTCCTCGTCACCGTCATGCCGGATGACTCCGGCAGCATCCAGCACGGCAACAACGCCCAGCTCGTCTGCGACGGACACAACCAGGTCCTCGACTCGCTGCTGGGAAGCAAGCAGCGCGACACCGTCCTCTTCCACACCCGCTACCTCAACGGCTTCGTCCTCAATCCGTACCGGCCGCTCGAGGACGTCGTGCGGATGCATGGTAAGAACTACGACCCCAGCCTCGGCACGCCCCTCTATGACCAGACCGTGGTCCTATTGGGCACAGTCCTGGCCAAGTCCCAGGAGTTCACTCGCAACGGGGTGTCCGCGCGCACCGTCACGCTGATCATCACCGACGGTGGGGACTGCCACTCGCAGAATGCTCGCCCCAAGGATGTGGCCGCGCTGGTGAAGGACCTGCAACGCGCTGAGAATCACATCGTTGCTGCAATGGGCATCAACGATGGCAGCACGGACTTCCGCAAGGTGTTCCGGGACATGGGCATCGACGACAAGTGGATCCTCACTCCCGGACAGAGCGCGCAGGAGATCCGCCAGGCCTTCCAGGTCTTCAGCCAGTCCGCGGTCCGGGTGAGCCAGGGCGCGGCCAGCTTCAGCCGCACTGCTCTGGGCGGCTTCGGACGTTGAGTTCCCCAGGCCGGGTCCGGCAGACGCGCGCGGTCAGCGGTCCGAGGCCGCGCGCGCCAATGCGGACACGGTCTCCGTGGAGATGGAGCGCTCTGGCACCACCAGCACGGGCTTGGGGCAGCGGCTCATCAATTCTCCGGAGACACTGCCGAGCAGTGCGCGGGCAAGAGTGCCTCGTGTCCTCGCACCGACAATGACCAGGTCCACGTCCTCCGCTGCCGCCAGCGTGCTGATCACCGTGGCCGGATCCCCATGCTCCACCTGGGTGGTGACGCTCCACGAGCGGGGTCCGGCATCGGAGCAGGCTTCCTTCAAGAGATCCTCCGCGTATTGCTCACAGGCACTCTCGAAGGCGGCGAACTCCGGAGCCTCGCCCGGCTCGTCGGCCACCCGGTGCGGCAGCACATGGACGAACGTCACCCGGTGGCAGAGCCGTTCGGCGAATTCCAACGCTGTCCTTGCCGCTTCTCGCGAGGCGGCAGTGCCATCGACTGCTACGAGGATGCGTCGCATCGAGTTCTCCTTGCTGGCCAGCACACACCCGTTCTTTCCTTCACGCCCACAGCGCGCTCCCCTCCCTCGGCACAGCGGAAGAACAGGGTCGTCATCCGCTTGGCCACAAGGCAGGAAACCGAAAGCGCTGGGAGGGAGGTGCGCCATGACCCTCTGGAGTCCACGTTTCGTGCCAGCCGTGGGCCAGATGGGCACAGCTCCAGGAGCACGCAGGCCTTGCGTGTCACTGCCCAGAGACGCAAGTCCTGCGGAGCCGAGCCGCTGTAATGGGGGTCTACACGGGTAGTAGGGAGGCCTGCGACTACCCCGGACCTGCGGGGCGTGCGGGCTCCACCGGGTGTGTCTCCGGGAACGGCATCACCAGGTGGTACGTGTCCCCCTCCAGCGTGGCGTGCACGCTCAGCCCGCTCTCGTGGAACACGTCCAGCATGGGCTTGTTCGTCGCGAGCACGTCCGCCTGGAAGCCAGGAATGCCGCGCGCCACCGCCGCCTCTCGGATCCGCCGCATCAGCAGCGTGCCCACGCCCTTGCCCTGCCAGTCGTCTCGCACCACGAAGGCTACGTCTCCCAGGCGCGTGGCGGGCACCACGTCGTAGCGCACCACGCCGATGGGCTCCTCCGTCCCAGGCACGCAGGCCACCAGCGCCATGTTCTGCTCGTAGTCCAGGTTCACCAGATCCTGCATCTCCTCGTGGGGATGCTTCCTCTTGTGCATCATGAAGCGCCGGTAGCAGCTCTCGTCGGACAGGCCATACATGAGCTCCTGCAGCGCTCGCTCATCGGTGATACGGGCCGGGCGGATGATCAGCTCCGTTCCGGAGAGCGTCCGCTCATGGCGCTCCTCCGTCCATGGGTAGCGCGCCCGAGGCACCACCTGGTCCTGCAGCACGAACCGCCGCCCCTTCGCGGAGGCCAGCAGCTCGGAGCGGAAGTCCGGGTGGGCGATGTTGATCAACGCCAGCGCCCGCTCACGGATGTTCTTGCCCCACAGGTCCGCCACCCCGTACTCCGTCACCACGTAGTGCACGTCCCCTCGGCTGGTCACCACACCCGTGCCCGGCTCCAGCGATACCTGGATGCGGCTCACCTTGCCGCCCTTGGCTGTCGAGGGCAGGGCGATGATCGGTTTGCCGCCTCGGCTGCGGCGAGATCCTCGGATGAAGTCCACCTGCCCGCCGATGCCGGAGAAGAAGTGGCCGCCCAACGTGTCCGACGCCACCTGCCCCGTGAGGTCCACCGCCAGTGCGCCGTTGATGGCGATCATCCGATCGTTGCGTGCGATGACGCCCGGATCGTTCGTGAAGTCACTCGCCCGCATCTCGAGCGCCGGGTTTTCGTGAGCCCACTCGTAGAGCTGACGGCTGCCCATGATGAAGGACGTCACCACCTTCCCCGGAAGCAGCGTCTTCTTCCGCCCGGTGATGACGCCCGCATCCACCAGCTTCATCACCCCGTCCGAGAACATCTCCGTGTGCACGCCGAGGTCATTGTGGTCCCCGAGCTGCGCCATCACTGCGTCTGGAATCTTCCCGATACCGGTCTGCAGCGTGGCCCCATCCGGGATGAGCCGGGCGATGTGCAGGCCGATCTGCCGGGCCACGTCGTCCAGGGGCTCCGCCTGGTGCTCCAGCAGCGGCGCATCCACCGGCACCAGCCTGTCGAACCGGCTGACGTGGAAGAAGGAGTCCCCGTGCGTGCGCGGCATGCGCGGGTTGACCTCGGCGATGATGAGCGTGGCGGACTCCACCGCGCTGCGCACGATGTCCACCGACACTCCCAGGCTCACATAGCCGTGTGCGTCCGGCGGGCTCACCTGGATCAGCGCCACGTCGATGCGAACCCGACGGCTGCGGATCAGCTCCGGTATCTCCGAGAGGAACACCGGCATGAAGTCCGCGCGGCCCTCCTGCACCGCGCTGCGCACGTTGGAGCCGATGAAGAAGGCGATGTGCCGGAAGCGCTCGGCGTGCTCCGGTTCCACGTAGGGCGCTGGCCCCAGCGTCAGCAGGTGCACCACCTCGTTGTCCGCCAGGTGGGCGCCCTTCTCCACCATGGCCTTCACCAGCGACACGGGCTCCGCCGCCCCCGAGCCGATGAGGATGCGCCGCCCCAGAGGAATGCTCCGAATGGCCTCCTCCGCCGTCGCCACCTTGTCCGCGTACTGCTCTCTCCAATCCCGCACGTGTCGGAACCCTCCGTTGAGCATGCCTCCGTGAAGCACGCTTCGTTCCAACCGCCTCCGGTGAGGAGAGGACCACTCGCCGTCCGCAGGTTTTGCGCCAGGCGAGTGGTCCGCGCAGCCCTTGCGGGGCCGCTATGGGCTCGCCGGGCTCTCGTTGACCGTCCGTTGCGCCTGATCCAGCAGCACGAGCACCTCTTCGTCACTCATCTGGTGAAAGTCGTCGTACCAGGTGCCGATGGCCCACAGGTTCTCCGGCTCCTGGACGCAGACAAGCGTGTCCACCTGCTCGCGCAGGGCCTCCGCCGTCTCCGCCGCTGCCACCGGTACCGCGAGGATGATGCTCCGCGCCCCGAAGCTTCGCAGCGCACGCACCGCCGCTCGGGCCGTTCCTCCCGTGGCCAGCCCGTCGTCCACGAGGACGACCGTACGCCCCTTCACGTCCTGGAGCGGCCGGCCTCCCCGGTAGCGCTGCACGCGCCGCTCGAGTTCCCGCGTCTCATCGAAGATGACCTCGCGCACCTCTTCCGGGCTGACGTCGGTCGACGCCAGCACCTCCTGATTGAGGTACAGCGCTCCTCCTTCCGCGAGCGCGCCCATGCCCAGCTCTGGATGCCACGGCACTCCCAGCTTGCGCACCACCATCACGTCCAGGGGCGCATCCAGCGCTCGGGCGAGCTCGTACCCCACCGCCACTCCGCCTCGCGGCAGCGCGAGCACCACGGGCGTTTCGTCCACGTACTCCCGCACCAGCTTCGCGAGCAGGCGCCCTGCTTGTTCTCGATCCCGAAATCGCGTCGTCATGTCTCCCTCCTCGCTTTCAAGGGCTCGCCTCCCAGGCCTCCATCAGTTGCTCACGCGTCCATGCCAGCACGGGGCTCGCTTCCACACGGTAGAGAGGGTTGACGGGCTCCAGGCGGCGAAGCACCGCGGGCAACCGCTGGAGCTCGGAGCGTGCGTACTCGCGGATCTCCGGCAGGGAGGGCATCGTCCCCTCCAGCCGCTTCCCGTCCCGCATCACCGGGCGCAACAAGGGTCGGCCGGGTTGCTGCTCCCCGTGGCGGGCGAGTACGTCCCTCCGCGCCACTCCGCCATCCTCGATCCGGAACACCTGCTTGCGTCCGGGATAGAGGATCTTGGAAGAGGACAGCTTGATGCGGTCCTTCCCCCCGTAGGCCACCAGCTTGTAGACGATGTCCAGGCAGGGCACGTCCGGGGACACCCCCAGCGAGGTCCCCACGCCGAACCCGTCGATGGGCGCCTCCTCGGCGATCAGCCGGGCAATGGAGTCCTCGTCCAGGTTGCCGCTGGCGATGATCTTCACGCTCCGCAGGCCCGCCTCGTCCAGCATCTGCCGCGCCGCTTGGGACAGCCCCAGCAGATCTCCCGAGTCCAACCGCACCGCGTGCACCCGGAAGCCGTCACCCAGCTCGCGGGCCAGGCGCAACACGTGCTGCACGCCGCGCAGCGTGTCGTACGTGTCCACCAGCAGTGTGGTCTCCGGGAAACAGCGCGTGAAGGCCCGGAAGGCTCCCAGTTCGTCGTCGTGCGCCTGCACGAAGCTGTGCGCCATCGTGCCCGAGATGGGCATGCCGTAGCGCTGCCCAGCCAGCACGTTCGACGTCGAATCCACTCCCGCGATGAAGGCCGCGCGCGCCACCTTCAAGCCCGCATCCATGCCGTGCATGCGTCGCAGGCCGAACTCCATCACCTGCCGGCCCGCCGCGGCCTGCACCACTCGCACGGCCTTGGAGGCCGCCACCGTCTGCAGGTGGATCTGATTCAACAGGTACGTCTCCACCAGTTGCGCTTCGGGCAGCGGGGCTACCACTTCCAGGATCGGCTCCTCGCCGAACATGGGCGTGCCCTCCGGTACGGCGCACACCTCGCCGGAGAAGCGGAAGCGCTCGAGGTAGCGCAGCAGCCGGTCCGAGAAGCGGTTGAGCGAGGCGAGGTAGTCGATCTCCTCGCGGTGGAAGCGCAGCGTCTCCAGGTAGCGCAGCACGTCGTCCAGCCCGCACGCGAGCAGGAAGTTGCGGCGCGAGGGCATGCGGCGGACGAAGAGGCTGAATACCGCCTCGTCGTGCAAATCCTCGTCGAGGTAGGCGTCCACCATCGCCAACTCGTACAAGTCTGTGAGTAGCGCGACGCCGTCCTGCATGACTTCTCCTTCCCGCCTCGGTTCTCACCTGGACGAGGCGCCTCCCCGCGCCTGCGCCGCTCCACCACTCTCCTCTACACGCGGGCGTTGGCCGATCCTCCCTGCGCCTCCAGGACCCAGCGCTCGAACTCCGCGTGCGGCATGGCGCCACTGCGGCGCGCCACCTCGCGGCCTCGCGCATAGAGGACAAAGGTAGGAATGCCCCGCACGCCCAGCGATGAGGCCGCCTCCGGGTTCTCGTCCGTGTTCAGCTTCAGCACGACGAGCCGACCAGCCTGGGCCCGGCCCACCGCCTCCAGCACCGGTGCGGCGGTGCGGCACGGTCCACACCAGGGTGCCCAGAGATCCACCAGCACAGGCAGTGGAGAAGCCGCCACGGCCCGCGCGAGCCCTTCCCCATTCACTTCTTGTGGCCGGCCCGAGACATCGAGTCCGCCGTGGCAGCGGCCACAAGCCGGGCTCCCGGTGGGAGCGGGCTGGGGGACACGATTGAATGCACCACAGGATGGACACCGAAACATGAGGAGACCTCCGCGCCTCTCTTGAAGATAAAGCGGCGAGTCCAAGACGCTCGTCTCCCCGGCCGAGTGCGATCGGCCTGACAGGCTCAACCCTTCGGATTCAAAGAAGATGACGCAGTCATTGCGCCAGAAACCGAGCCCACGCAGCATTTGCGCGCTCGGGGACCGGCCGACCGTGGGAGCCTGCCTGGTAACCGAGGAAGTGGGTTCCAGGAATGTTTCCTGCTTGGGGACACGAGAGGAGGTTACATGCGGCTGGCAGTCTTCGATACACACCGATTCGATCGAGAGGCCATGGAGGCGGCGAATGCCCGCTACGGCCACACGCTCGTCTTCTTCGAGCCGCGGCTGACGGCGCAGACGGCTCAATTGGCGCAGGGCTTCACGGGGGTGTGCTCGTTCGTCAATGACAAGGTAGACGCGGCGGCGCTGGAGGCGCTGCATGCCGGGGGCACCCGGCTCGTGGCGCTTCGCTCGGCTGGGTACAACCACGTGGACCTCGTGACCGCCGGACGGCTGGGGATCAAAGTGGTCCGCGTCCCCGAGTACTCTCCCTACGCGGTGGCCGAGCATGCCGTGGCGCTCGTGCTGGCGCTCAACCGCCGCATCCACCAGGCCTATGCGCGGGTGCGCGACTGGAACTTTTCCCTCGATGGGTTGGTGGGCTTCGACCTGCACGGGAAGACGGTGGGGGTGGTGGGCACGGGACGCATCGGTCAGGCCGCGGCGCGCATCTTCCATGGCTTCGGGTGCCGGTTGCTGTGCTTCGACGTGGCGCCGGATGCCACGCTGGAGCGTGAGCTGGGGGCGCGCTACGTCACGCTGGAGACGATCTACCGCGAGGCGGACATCCTCACGCTGCATGTGCCGCTGACGCCTGGAACGCACCATCTGATCGATGCCACGGCGCTGGAGAAGATGAAGCCCGGGGTGATGCTCATCAACACCGGCCGAGGTGCGCTCATCGACAGCCGTGCGCTCATCGGCGCGCTCAAGAGCGGCCACATCGGCGCGGCCGGGCTGGACGTCTATGAAGAGGAGGAGGGCGTCTTCTTCCAGGACTTTAGCGGCAAGGTGCTCCAGGACGACGTGCTGGCGCGGCTGCTCACCTTCCCCAATGTGCTCGTCACCTCGCACCAGGCCTTCCTCACCCGCGAGGCCCTGGGGAATATCGCCGACACCACGCTGTCCAGCGTTCAGGCCTTCGAGCGAGGCGCGCCGCTCGTCCATGAGGTGAAGGCCGAACAGGTCCTGCGCCCTCCTGTCCGATAGTGTTCCGGCACATGGTGTGAACGGAGTAGAAGAGGACACGCTCGCTCTCGTGGAGGCCCCATGTCCGTTGTCTGCGCCACCAACTTCTCCGATTCCGCCCAGGCCGCCTGTGATGCGGCGGCCCTCATTGCCCGCAAGGCGGGTGAGCCGCTATGGCTCGTCCATGTGTTGCCTGCGGACTCCGCGAGGGCCTTCGGCAAGCCTCTGATGGAGGCGGCCGAGGCGGCGCTCAATGACGAGGCGAAGCGGCTGGAGAAGCAGGGCACCCAGGTCCAGCGCACGCTGCTGACCGGAGAGCCCGCATCGGCGATCCAGGAGTTCGCCACGAAGCAGGCCGCCCGGTTGGTGGTGACGGCCGCGCCGAGCCACGAGACCCCGTTCCTGGGGCTGGGCGGCACGGTGGATCGGCTGGCGCAGTCGCTCGAGGTGCCCTTGCTCATCGCCCGGGATGTGCAGGCGCTGGCACCGTGGGTGAGAGGGGAGCGGCCGCTTCGGGTGATGCTGGGCGTGGATCGCTCGCTGCCGTGCGAGGCGGCGCGCAACTGGGTGAAGGGGCTGCGCAGGCTGGGGCCCGTGGATGTGGTGGGCGGCCGCGTCTTCTGGGCTCAGGAGGAGGCCGTGCGGTTGGGGCTGGAGCGCCCGTTGGGCTTTGGAGAGGTGACTCCGGAGCTGCGTCAGGCGCTCGAGAAGGAGGCGGCGGCGATCGTCGAGCCTCTGGCGGAGAGCGGCAACCCCGTGCGAGTTCGGGTGGAGGTGGGCATGGGCCGCATCGCGGACCATCTCGTCTCCCTGGCGGCCGAGGAGAAGGTGGATCTGCTGGTGGTGGGTACCAACCAACGGCGTGCGCTGGGCAAGCTCTGGAGTGTGTCGCACCACGCGCTGCGGCTGGCGAAGATGTCGGTGGTGTGCGTGCCGGCTCGGGCGGCGGTGCAGGGCGTGGAGGCGGACCTGCCGCAGGTGCGCACGGTGCTGGTGACGACGGACTTCTCCGAGCTGGGGGACCGCGCGGTCGCCTATGCCTGCTCGATGACGCCTCCGGGAGGAACGGTGCATCTGTTGCACGTCACTCCGCCGCAGACGTCGCCGGAGCAGATGAACGCGCTGAGGTTGCAGCTGGAGCAGCGGGTGCCCCGCGCGGCGACCCAGGGCGGGCGCAAGGTGGAGATCGAGGTGGGCGTCGGCCACGACGTGGCGGGCGTCATCACCCAGGCCGCCGAGCGCTACAGCGCGGACGTTATCTGCATGGCCACCCATGGGCGCACGGGGATGATGCGGGCCGTGATGGGCTCGGTGGCGCAGGAAGTCATGGCGCGCTGCGACCGGCCCGTGCTCATGGTGCGCGCTCCGAGGATCTGAGCCGGTTCACGCCGGGGAGTGGCTCAGGAGGTGCGCCCCTTGCGGCGCGTCCGGAGCGCTTCGGCCTGCTGCGGGTTCAGCATGGACAGGTAGGCCAGCTTGCCGTCGATGCGCGCCGAGCGCTCCGCATCCGCGGGGCGTGAGGTCTCCTGGTGGATCATCGCTCGCAGCTTCCGCCGCTCTTTGCGGGACAGGCCGAGCACCTGGTTGACCGTGACGCCCGTCACCGTCTGCCTGCCGCCCCGGCGCTGCAGCCGTGTCTTCGCGGCGTTCACCTGGAAGCCTTCCTCCTCGATGATCTTCTTCGCCAGTGCGCGCAGCCTCTCCGCGGTCTCCTCGCTTGGGCCGGAGAAGCTCAGGTCATCCGCGTAGCGCGAGTAGGTGAAGCCATGCTTGCGGGCCAGTCCCGCCAGCCGGCGATCCAGCTTCAGCACCACGGCGTTGCACAGCGCCGGGCTCGTCGGAGCGCCCTGCACGCAGACGCGCGGGCCCACCGGTACGAAGTACACCTTGCCCTCCGCTTCCACCGGTTGGCGCTCGGACTCCGTCATCAGCACCGCCAGCGTCGCCGCCACCGGAAAGCCGTAGCCCAGCGCGATGAACAGCCCGCGCACTCGCGCGTAGGTCACCGTCGGGAAGAAGTCCTTCAGGTCCAGGCGCAGCACCACCGCCTTCCCCACATGCCCCTCCGCCCCCGTACGCACCGAGCGCCCCTTCACGAAGCCGTGCGCGTGTGGGCTCACCGGCAGCTTCTCCACCAGGAGCGACAGCAGCTTGCGCTGCACCGCCTTCAGCCCCGACTTCGGCGCATGGATGAGCCGCTGCCCCCCCGAGCGCTTCGGCACCGCGAAGGTGATGTAGTGACTCACCGGATCGCGCTCCCGGTGGATGGAGAAGTGCCGCAGCCGCCGCACCGTGAGCCCGAGCGCCTGGGCCACGTCCTCCTCCGTCCGCCACACCGGCAACCCGTAGCGTACGAGCTGCTCTTCGTCCGGGAGCAGATCCCGATGGTTCCGGTTGCGCGTGCGCAGCGTGCCCGCGAACAGCCGCCGGGCCTCGGCCTGCGACATCACCTTCTCGCGCTTCTCCCAACGACGCTTCCGTGACGGCTTGGGCAGCAGCCGGGCATCCCGCTTCAGGAGCCTCCGGTGCTTCTCCTTCAGCGGCCCTGTCATCACCACCTTCTCGACGACGGTGTCCTTCGCCCGGCCGAGGACCGTCTTGGTGGGGCCCTGTTTGGCGGAGGGAGTCTCAGGCTCGGAGGACAGGCGTGTCACCTCGCGGGTGACAGGCTTCTCGCCGAACAGGGAACCCATCCATGCGCGCAGCGTGGAGAAGAAGCTCATGGTGCTCCGAAGGGGACCGGGACTGGACGACTTGCGAGGCCCTGGACTCGTGGAGCCCTGCGTTCCGTACGCTGGGCCCGCGGCGATGTGATGGGGACAAGATGCCGCCGCGGCGAAACACCGCGGCACAAACGGCTCGTCTGCGAGGCCAGGTCCCCCTCGGGAGCGTCAGCGGTTATCGTCATCGCCTTCGTCTCCGTCAAGCGCTTCGTCCTCGCCGTCTTCATCTTCTTCCCGGGCGTCCTTGCCGGAGCCAGGGGGCGCCGGGGCCGCCAGCTCCTCCTTGTCCACGGGCCGGGACGTGGACAAATCCTTGCGCAGGGGCTTCGCGACGGTCAGCAGCGCGAGCAGGTGTGCGCACGGGCCCTGGTTCAGCAGGTTCTCCTGGAAGAAGTCACAGCCACATCGGCCGAAGATGAGCCGGTCCTCGTCGTTGAGCACCAACTCCACATCCGACTGAACTCCCACCGTCCCCGTCACCATCCAGTCTCGCAGCACTACCTCTCGATACTGGACGCCGTCTGGTCCTTTGAGCCGCTTCTTCTTCCGTGTCTCTCGGGGCGCGGAGGACTGCACCTGCACCTGGCCTCTCGCCACCAGCGACTCCGCCTCCTCGCGCCTGGCGTCCGGCGGGTACAGGCGCCCCAGGTCCACCGGCTTCGAGAACAGCTCGCGGTGGCGGAATTCACGGCGCTCCACATCGAAGAGGGCCCGGCCCGCGGCGCACAGCGAGGCCAACGCCTGGGACACCGTCGGCTTGTCCAGGCCCAGTTGCCGGCTCGCCTCGTCCACGCTCAGCGCGTACCGCTCGCTCAGCAGCGCGAGCACTCGAGGGGTGACGTCCTCTCCCTTCGCCGGTGGCACCAGCAGATCGAACCCGCTCGTCCCCGTCCAACGGTTGGAGGTCCACCCCGACAGCCCGAGCAGGAACGTCACTCCCGGCAGCTTCACCGCATAGAAGGAGGGCAGCGCCCGGCCCTTGAGGTACACGTCCACGCCATCCGCGTAGGGCAGCAGCGGATCCAACAGTTGCAGCCGCCTTCGGCCCCAGGTGCGGAAGGTACGCTTCTCCGCGTAGGTGTGCTCGGCGCCGCGCAGGGGGATCCGCTCCTCCCACGGCTCCAGCACCAACGCGGCGTCTTGTCCGGGCTCCAGCTCGTAGCGCAGCGCGCGCGGCGACACCTTCGCCTTGGTGAAGCGCAGGAAGCGCAGTGCCGCCAGCAGGTCCACCGGCCGCACCGACAGCCGTGTCCCCGGCATGGCCATGGCTCCTTGGAGCTGGAGGAAGCCGCGCACCCAGTCATCCGGGATGTCCACCTTCTGCTCGAAGCGGCCTCCCGCACCGGCGGTCGTCACCTCGAAGCCCTCGGGGCCCATGCGGAAGAAGGTCTCCCGGCTGGAGCGCATCTCCGCCAGCGCCGCCCACAGCCACGCGGTGAAGTCCACGTTGGTGGTGCCGCACCGCACCTCGCCCACGGGCTCGAAGAGCGCCCGGTCCGCGATCACCAGGCCATACGTGCTCTGGTCCTGGCTGAAGGCCTCGAAGAAGACCCGATCCGGGTGCACGGTGATGACCGGATCCAGGATGAAGGGCATGAGCTCATCCGCGCTGAACCATTCGTCATTGCTCCAGACGACCGAGCCCAGTGCCTGGAGCGCCAGGCGCAGTGAGAGCAGGTGCTCCTTCACCCGTGCATGGAAGCGCACGGGCCGGTGCTGATCCACGGTGAGCCCCAGCAGCGCCCGCTCCCGCGTGGACTCGAAGACGCTGGGCGTCGCGTAGGTGATGGCGAACAAGGTCATGGCGTGGCCTCCCCATACACGCGCGGAAGCTCCGCCGGGGCACGCAGGGCGGGCCAGCGGTGCAGCACCTGCCCCATCAGTCCGATCAGGTGCTCCTTCGGGTAGCGCTTGTCCGGCAGCGCGAGGGCATCCCTCATCCGCTCCAGCAGCCGCCGCGCCACCGTTTCCTCCTCCAGGGCCGCGTTCCGCAGCGCCGCGAAGGCCAGCAGCCGCGTGCGCCGGTGCAATGGCCGCAGCAGCATGGCCTGCAGGTGGTCCACATTCCTCACCGCCAGCGTGCGGGCACGGGCGTCGTTCCTGCCGAGCACCTTCAGGGCGAGCACCTGGACATGGATTTGCGGTGACTCCAACAGGTCTCTCGCCACGTGTTCGTCCGCGAGGAAGAGGTCCGTGGAACGCTCGAAGAGTAGCCGCGCGAGTCGGTTGATCCTCAGCAGTTGATCGTAGTTCCAGACCGCGTAGGCCGGCATCATCGAGAGGGCGTTCGCCGCCCGCCGGGCGAAGGTGCCATCCGCCTCCGAGAGCGCCTCGTAGTGCTGGGCGAGTGCGTTCACGCTCGACTCCCACTGCTTCTGCTGATGGGGGGCCATCACCGCTTGAAGCGCCATGCGGCTGGCCAGGTAGTCGATGAGCGGTGCGTCCCCGAGGGCAATCGCCTGCTTGGTGAGCTGGGGATAGGTCAGCTGCCACGCGGACGCGGCATGCATCCGGAAGGGGCCTCGCATCAGGTCCGGGAAGCGCTCGTAGAGGGCCACGGCGGTGGCGTCATCGAGCGGCTGCACCTGGGCGAAGGAGACACCCGGCATGTGCCACTCACGGCCCGAGCCCGCCATCAGCAGCAGGCGGTGGCGCACGCCCTCCTCGGGGCTCAGTCGATCCGCGACCAGCTTGCGGAGCTGCTCGTTCCAGATTTCGGCGGAGGCGCTGATGCGCAGCAGCGTGGACCAGAGCTCGAGCCACTGGTTGCGGTGAGCCAGCTCCAGCAGCCGCATGAGCCCCTTCGTGTCCGAGCGGCGTCCCCAGAAGCTCCAACGCGGGAAGACGGAGTGCGCGTGCCGCATGATGTAGGGCAGCACATCGCGGCCGCGTGCCTCGGCCAGCTCGAGGAAGGTGTCAGCCGTGACGTTGGGCTCGGGGATATGGCCGCGCAGGTGCCGCGACTCCAGCTCCGCGTCCAGGGCCGTGGCGTCCTTCACGCTCTTGCACAACTCGAGCACCTCCGTGCGCCACACGTCCTGAGGTGTCAACTGCCGGCGGAGCTCGGCATGGAACGATGAATCCCCCGCCTCTCGGGTGCGCGCCAGGAGCTTGCGCCAGTAGTAATCCGGCGAGTTCCTCTCCTTGGGAGTGCCCCAGGGAGTTGGCAGGTGCGAGAGGATGAAGGGGCGGGCGCTCGTGGGGTTCAGCTCGTACAGCGCCAGCGCGGTGGGCTCGTCGAGCCTGTAGATGGCGATGTCCAGCTTCGCGAGCGCGGTGTTGAAGGCGGCCCGGTTCTGGGTGGCCCGAACGCGCGCCAGGAGATCCTGGCGCCACTGCTCCTCCTGTTTCGCGCCGGGGCCCTCCGGGCGACTCCACGTGTAGAGCCTTCGGAACACCTCCACGTCGTCCTGGCGGTCGGCCTCCTCCTTCCAGGCCTTGAGCTGCTCGGTTGTCTCGCCCTTCTTCCAGGCATCGAAGCCCTTGCCGTGCACGTTCACCGACAGCGGGTAGAAGTGGTTGAGGATCAGCGGTCGGAACAGGATGCGGTTGCGCCGGGAGATGGCCGGGCCCCAGAGCCAGAAGAACTCCCGGAACATGGGCCGGAAGGACAGCTCCTCGAGGGCTTCTCGCAGTTCCGTGTCGCCCAGCCCTCGCTGAAGCACCGCACGCACCGCGGCATCCATCTCTCGAGCCTGTCGCTCGATGCGTTGCTGCCAGGTCTCCGCCATGGAGATGGCCTCTTAGCGCGGATGCCCGGCCGTGGGGTGATCCACCATGCTCGGGGGACTGGGAGTAGGAGCGGGTAGCATGCCTCCCAACCCCGCGAGAAGACGGGCCTTCCGCCACCACGCCCGCCTCGCTGGAAGCTGATAGGGAGCGCTCGCGAAAATGTGCGGGCCTGGGTGACAGTTCATTTCCGGGCTGGTGTTCCAGGCTGCGAACGAGGGAGGAGCAAGTCCGGTGGCAATCGATGTGGAGGCCTACTATCGCCGTTACGGGCCCCAGGTGCTCCGGCGCTGTCGCTTCCTCCTGAGAGACGAGGAGAAGGCCGTGGATGCCATGCACGATGTTTTCGTGCAGCTGTTGCGCTACCAGGGCGCGCTGAAGAACACGGCGCCCTCCAGCCTGCTGCACCAGATCGCCACGCGGGTGTGTCTCAACCGCCTGCGCGGCGCGCGCCGCCACCCCGAGGACCGGGAGGACGAGCTGGTGCTGCGCATCGCGAGCAGCGAGGACAACGAGGCGCG
Source organism: Hyalangium versicolor (assembly GCF_020103695.1). Classification (GTDB taxonomy): domain Bacteria; phylum Myxococcota; class Myxococcia; order Myxococcales; family Myxococcaceae; genus Hyalangium; species Hyalangium versicolor. The sequence goes on along the minus strand of NZ_JAHXBF010000024.1, from coordinate 70,330 downwards.
CACCGCGGCGCGAGGGTTGCTCGACAGGCTCTTCGGCCGTGTTCCGCCCTCCAGCCGGGACATCGCCGTCCTCCACCTGGTGGATGGGATGACGCTGGAGGAGACGGCCCGCGAGGTGGGCCTCTCCGTCTCGGGGGTGCGCAAGCGCCTCCGGGCGCTCTCTTCCGCGCTGCAAGAGCTGGAGGCCGCATGAGTTCCCCCCATCGTACCCCGGACTGGTTGCTGGAGCGCATCGCCCTGGGCGAGCTGCCCCCGGCCGAGCTGGCCGCGGCTCGCGCCCGGCTCGCGCAGGAGCCCGATGGTGAGGCCCGCCTGGCCTCGCTCGAGGCGGAGAACAAGGCCATCTTGGAGACGCTGAAGCCGGACGCCGTGGCCCGCGAGGTGGAGTCCCGCGCGGCCCTGGCTCGCCGGGTGGAGGCGGCGCGTGAGGATTCGCGCCCTTTGCGCCGCTTCGCTCCAGTTGCCGCACTGGTGCCAGCGCTCGCCGTCGCGGCTCTGTTCGTGGTGGCACAGCCGGCCAAGGTCCCTCCGGGCGGAGAGCTCGTCGGGACCGGACTTGAGGTGACGCGCACCAAGGGCCTGCTGCCCCAGCTCGTCGTCCACCGCCAGGGGGCCAGCGAGCCGGAGCGTCTCACCGATGGAGCTCCTGCCTCCGCTGGTGACGTGGTGCAGGTTTCCTATGTCGCCGCGGGATATACCTACGGCGTCATCCTCTCCGTAGACGGGCGCGGCGCCGTCACGCTGCACGCACCGGAGACGGGTGGGCAGTCCGTCGCGCTGGCGGCCTCGGGCACGCACGCGCTGCCCCGCGCCTACGAGCTGGACGACGCACCCGCCTTCGAGCGCTTCATCCTGGTGACCGCGGACAAGCCTTTCCCCCTCGACGAGGTGCTCTCTTCGGCGCACGCGCTGGCGGCTTCGGCCGATGCGCGCAAGGCGCCGCTCGCGCTCCCCGAGGGTTTCACCCAGACGTCCTTCACGCTGGAGAAGGTCTCGCCATGAATCGAGTGTTCGTGCTGTCGATGCTGTTGATGGCCGGAGTGGCCACCGCGGAGACGCCGGCCTCGGTGCGCCGGCTCGCGTTGCTGGTGGGCGTCAATGACGGGGGCCCGGGGCGCGAGCGCCTGCGCTACGCCGTCACGGATGCGCAGGCCTTCGCCAAGGTGCTGAGCGAGTTGGGTGGGGTGTCGCCCGCGGATCGCGTGCTGCTGCTGGATACGGGGCGCACGGGGTTGATGGACGGCTTCGCGAAGGTGAAGGCGATGGCCGAGTCTGCTCGGGCCTCGGGGGCGAGCCGGGTGGAGGTGCTCCTCTATTACTCGGGGCACTCGGACGACGAGGGTCTGCTGATCCAGGGCGAGCGCGTGGACTACGGAGAGTTGCGCCGGTCGCTGATGGGGCTTCCGGCGGATGTGCGCATTGCGGTGCTGGATTCGTGTGCCTCGGGAGCGTTCGCGCGCCGCAAGGGAGGCGCCTCGCGCCCGGCGTTCCTGGTCGACGCGGGCAGTCAGGTGAAGGGGCAGGCCATCCTCACTTCCTCGAGCGAGGACGAGTCCTCGCAGGAGAGCGACCGGCTGGGCGGCTCGTTCTTCACGCACCACCTGGTCTCGGGGCTGCGTGGGGCGGCGGATGTGACGCGGGATGGGCGTGTGACGCTGAACGAGGCCTACCAGTTCGCCTTCCACGAGACGCTGGCGCGCACCGAGCGCACCCAGCGCGGCGCACAGCATCCAGCGTATGACATCGAGCTGGCGGGCACGGGAGACCTGGTGATGACGGACCTGCGGGCCACGTCCGCGGGTCTGGTGCTTTCCGAGGGGCTCGAGGGCCGCTTCTTCGTGCGGGACGAGGCGGGCGTGCTGGTGGTGGAGCTGATGAAGCTGCCGGGGCGGGCCACGGAGCTGGGGCTGGCGCCGGGCAATTACAAGGTGCGGCGCGAGCTGGACGGGATGGTGAGCGAGGCGGACTTCTCGCTGGCCGAGGGCAAGCGCACGCCGCTGGTGGTGGCGGACTTCACCTCGGTGCTGCGCGAGGCGACGGTGTCTCGCGGAGGCCCGGAGCTGCACAGTGCGGTGCCCCTGGTGTCGGCCCCCGCGGGGGAGGTGGCGGCGGCCGGCCCGGGCCGCGTGCTGGTGCCCGTGAACGTGGGGTTCCTGCCGGGGATGAGCTTGAACGCGGTGAAGTCCGGTGGGGCGCCGGTGGAGAACCGCGCGGCGTTCGGGGTGATGAACGACGGCACGGCGCTGGTGGGCGGACTGGCGATGGGGCTGGTGTCCAACATGTATGAGGAGGAGGTGCGGGGCGTGTCCATGGCGTTTGCCGTGAACACGGCGGGCGGCAGCGTGAGGGGTTCGCAGGCGTCCCTGGCCCTCAACGTGGCCGGCGAGAACGTGGACGGCCTCCAGATGACCGCGGGCGTGAACATTGCGGGTGGGGATGTGCGGGTGGGGCAGTTGGGAGTGGGGTTGAACGTGGCGGGCGGCCGGGTGTCGGGGACGCAGCTGTCCGCGGGGGTGAACGTTGCGGCGAAGGACGTGAAGGGCGTTCAGGGGGCGGCGGGAGTGAACGTGGCGGGCGCGGCGCTCCGGGGCGTGCAGGCGTCGGCGGGCATGAACTGGGCGGGCGGGGCGGTGACGGGCGTGCAGGCAGCGGCGGGCTTCAACCGCGCGGAGAGCGTCCGGGGCGTGCAGTTCGCGGTGCTGAACGTGAGCGGGGACGTGACGGGCGCGCAGGTGGGGTTGATCAACGTGGGCAAGGTGGTGAACGGGGCGCAGGTGGGGTTGATCAACGTGGCCGAGGAGGTGAAGGGCGTACCGGTGGGGCTGCTGACGTTCGAGGAGAAGGGGCAGCTGCACCTGGAGTACTGGGCGAGCGACATTCAGCTGGCGAACCTGGCGGTGAAGTTCGGCGGCAAGTACGTGTACACGTCGCTGATGGCGGGTATCGGGCCGGACGACCGGATGCAGCGCTTCACGCTGGGTTTGGCGCTGGGGGTGCACATTCCGCTGGGCACGCGCTTCTGGCTGGACATGGACCTGGGTGGCAGCGGGGTGCACGCGGTGAAGGATCCGTGGCGTGGGAACAATCTGCTGGCGCAGGGCCGGGCGATGTTCGGCTTCCAGGTGGCGCCGCGCTTCGCGGTGTTCGGCGGGCCCACGTACAACACGTACTTCACCTTCAACGGGGATCCGCGGAACAAGCTCACGACGATGCCGGTGCGCGAGTACCTCTTCGACAACGAGACCTCGATGCAGTACTGGCCCGGAGTGCAGCTGGGCGTGAGGCTCTGAGCTGGGCTACTTGCGGTAGAGGGAGACGAACTCGGCGACGAAGTCGAGGTACTTGCGGATGGCCTGTTCGTGGTCGCCGTGACAGTCACGCAGGTACTTCGCCGCCCAGCCTTCGCCGGGGAACTCCTTCTTCACATCGCGCAGCCACTCGAAGAAGCGGCCGTACTCCTCGTCCTGGATGCCGTTGCTGACCAGGCACGAGTGATAGCCATTCACGAAGCCGTCCAAATGGACGATGTTGGGATCTCCGATATGCATCGCAAGGCGCCCGGCGAGCATGTCTCTCCGGATGCGCAGGAGGTAGTCCAGCAGCAGTACCGGGCTGCCTGAGGTGGGGTTGCCGCTAGTGCCGTGGGAGGACGATTTCATGGAGAACTCACCACCTTCCAGGCGACGCCATCCGGTGCATTGAGCCGGTTGAAGTAGTCCCGCAGTTGCATGCCGGCCGGACCCGTAAAAGCATCGTAGATGAGGTCTCCCACCTTCACGGCTGCATGGTAGCCATTCTTCGTGACGGGCATGCCTCTTCCATCCGTCGCATCGAAGGACATGTACTGACGCATGTTATTCGCTCGGATGGCGATGAACTCGGGAGCCCTGTCGAGCTTGAGGTAGGCGGTGTGGATGATCCGCGCGACTTCCTGGCACCTCCCGACCTCTTGGCTCTTGGCGCTGAATGCGTTCTGGAGCGCGCGAAGCCACTCCGGTGCTCGTTGGCCGACGTGCACCTCGTAGGCTCTGATGGCACCAGCAACGTTGCCCTGTGCGAGAGCAGCCAGCATCTTGGCGCGCGTGCTTTCCATGACGGAAGGCACTGAGCGCGCTACTGCTTCAGGCATCGTCCTCGGTACATGAGCAATGACGGGCACCATTCCAGGCCATGGTGGTGCTGCTGCACCAGAAGAGGCATAGAGGCCGAGGAGGAGGCACAGGGCTCTGAGGCAGCAAGGCGCCTTCATCGCTTTGAGACTAGCAGTGTGGGGCGATCGGGTCGATCCGCGCCGACGGCGGACGTGGTATCCATGAGCCTCCGTGGCTCGCACTCTACCCTGGCGCGCCCGGTCAATGGGTGGGAGCGTGAATGAGCAGGGCCCGCGTCGATGTGCTGATCGTGACGGCGCTCAAGGAGGAACTTGACGCCGTCCTGGAACTGGAGTTCGCAGGGAAGAGGCGCGATGCCTGGATTGATGCTCGCGACTACAGTGGTTTCCGCTACCATCATCGAGAGCTTCCGAATAACTATGGAGAGACACTGCATGTTGCGGCTGCGTGGTCGGGCTCCATGGGAGAGAATGCTGCTGCCTTCCGCGCAGTAGCATTGATTCAAGAGTTAGATCCTGTCTGCTTGGCGATGTGCGGTATCTGCGCAGGTCGGCGCGAGGGTACTTTCCTTGGCGATGTTATCGTGGCTGATCGAGTTTTCAGTTACGACCACGGCAAGTTGATCGCCAGCAAGCGAGATCGTGATGTCGAATTTCTTCATGATATTGCGACGTATAATCTCGAAGCAGCATGGAAGATGGATGCTGCTTATTTTGCAGAGGAGTTCACTCAATCTCTGCTAGCAAAGACTCGGCCGGTTTCCATGGACGCCCAGCGGAGATGGCTTCTTCGCGTGCTTGAGGCTCACGAGAAACGTGGCGGACCATCGCCGGTTGATCATCCAGACCGAAGAACTCAATGTCCAGATTGGGCTGAGTGTATCCAAGCGCTTCGAAAGCAGAGGCTCATCAAGACTGTAAAAGGAGAACTTCAGCTTACAGAGAAGGGGTGGGGTCGGGTACGCGAGGAACTCCTGCTCGATCCAGAGGGTCAGCAAGGCGATCCGCCGTTTCGTGTCCATGTTGCCCCTATTGCTACAGGCAAGTTGGTTCAGGAGGATCCTGACCTATTCAAACGATTGAGCCGCCATGTGCGCAAGGTGCTCGGCGCCGAGATGGAGGCTGCCGCGATCGGCTTCGTAGCTGAGCAACTTGGGCGGCGCTCTATCATCGTCAAGGCTGTTTCTGACTATGCCGACCATGACAAGACTGATCGTCATAGGTCTTTCGCCTGCCATGCTTCTGCGTCATTTCTATTGGCGTTTCTTCGCAAGCACTTGCGGCCGATTGAACAGGAGCAAGGTCCTACGCTGATCGAGGATGTGCGTGATTCGTTCGAAGGTGACGATGGTGGTCAGGACGATCGTGGAACGTTTCTTGGCCGTGTAGAGCAGATTTGTTTGTTACATGAGCCTGCAGGAACGAAACTGATTCGTCGGGTGGCGTCAGCGCCGTTTGAGGAATTCTTAGAAGTGGCGGTGCCTGAAGGACGGCAATTCACTCGTGTCTTTCCTCTGGCGGTTCTTGATAGACCTGTCACGGAGGAGTTCCTCGAGGCTTTCATCAAGAACATCCACGAACTCTACCGTAGGCATAATCCCTCGACTGTCTCAAGGTTGATTTACACGGGCCCTCCCGCTCCTCAATCTCTTGTTCAAAAAGGAGATCTCCAGCGGATTGAAGTTATCAGCTTCGCTGAGTACCTGGGGCTTATCGACTTTTCCGGCTATCTTGCGCAGCAAAAGGCCAAGCTGGAGCGCGACCCTGTTTATCCGCCATCGATATACGTCGAGCAAAGGGCTCAGGTGAGCATCGGTGGACAAGAGGCAAGCGAGACTCAGAACGTACTCGCAACGCTCTTGGACGTACTCAAATCTCCTCAGCCGCGGGTTGCCTTGGTTCTCGGTGATTCTGGAGCAGGTAAGACGTTCTTGCTTCATGAATTGGCACGGCGATTGAGCAAGGAGAATGGATGGTTGATTCCTGTTCTCATCGAGATGAGAGCTCTGCAGAAGCAGCGCACGTTGCGCCAACTTATCGCCCAGCACTTCGCGGCTGCGGACGTGCCTCGATTTGAGATGGAGCGTTTTCTTTGCATGCTCCGTGAAGGAAGGATAGCCCTGCTATTTGATGGCTTTGACGAACTCGCACTTCGCGTCACATACGATCGTGTGATGGAGCACTTCAGTACTCTCGTCGAGGCTGCGCAGGGTAGAGCAAAGGTCGTCATTACAAGTCGAACGCAGCATTTCCTGACCGATCACGAGATCAAGCGTGAGTTGGCGCAGCGCGCTGAGGTCTTGCCTGGTTATCGGCTGGTCAAGTTGGAACGATTCCAAGAGCAACAGATCCGCAACTTCTTGGCGAAGCGGTTCGGTGGAGAAGAGGCGGCGGAGACGCGCATGACTCTTCTTCGCAGCGTCAGGGATTTGTTGGGCTTGTCAGAGAACCCGCGGCTCTTGAGTTTTATTGCTGATCTGGATGAGAAGACGCTACGTGCGGCGCGAACTGGTGTCGAAGGACTCACCCCCGCTAAGCTCTACGAGGTTTTGATCGGGCGCTGGCTGGAGATGGAGCATCAAAGAGTCAATCCAGCAGGAGCGCCCAGAGGGCTGAGTATCAAGCAACTCTGGGAGGCGGCAACTGAGTTGGCGGTTCTGCTTTGGGGGCGAACAGAGAGAGCAGTGAGCATCGGTGAACTGCCTGAAGAATTGCTCTCAACAGTGAGCGCATGGGGTGCGCACTCTTTGGATGCGGAAGTGGTTCGGCACCAACTCGGCTCCGGAACTCTGCTTGTTCGAGATGAGGACGGCCGGGTCTCGTTTGTCCATCAGTCGGTTCTGGAGTGGCTTGTTGCCAGAGCTGCGGCAAAGGAACTTGGGGCCAGTGGTAATGCGACTCTCCTCGACAGGAGCGAGATGAGTGATTTACTTGCAGATTTCTTCATTGTGCTTGCAGGGCACAATGAAGCGCGAATCTGGGCTCAAGCTCGATCATCCCAGGCGGATAGCTTTGCAATGCGAAATGCACTCCGTGTGCTGGGAAGGTTGCCCGAACCGGATGTGAAGACAGAGCCTCATGATGTTGTATCTGTGCTGACGCGCCTGAAGGGCAGTGACCTGCGTGGCCAGAATCTGACAGGCGTTGATTTGGTTCGCGCAAATCTTCAAGAGGCAAATCTCTCGGGTGTTACGCTCGTGAAAGGCGACATGACGGAGGCGAACCTCAAAGGTGCGCGCCTTGGTCGTGCCAATCTGGTAAGGGCGAAGCTTCGGAATGCAAATTTGGAGGGTGCTGATCTTACCGAGGCTTCCCTGCTCGGAGCGGATCTGCGAGGTGCGGTGCTTCGGGGAGCGAAGTTTCGCTTTGCAAAGCTCACTGCGTCAAAAATGAACTCCTTGGAGGGGAGCGACACCTTTGGCGCCGCGCTTCCATCAGTGACCGACGCGGAGCCTAATGTAGGGCTAGCTTCTGCGTGTTTCTCCGTAGCCTGGAGTCCTGTAGACGATGCTCTCATTGCTACGGGTCATTCGGATGGCAGCATCCGATTTTGGGATGCTCTTACTGGTAGGATCCGCCGCGTACTTGGTGGCCATACGGAGCCTGTTCGAAGTGTGGCATTCAGTTTGGATGGAACCCTTCTTGTGGCAGCATCCAACGACTGGACGTTGACGCTCTGGAGCGTTGGAGAGGGGAGATTGCTTCACGATCTGCATGGCCATAACGGGCCTGTTCTTAGCGTGGCTTTCAGTCCAGATGGCTCAATGGTGGCATCAGGTTCTGCGGACCAGACGATCAGTCTCTGGAGCGTGAAGAGTGGAGAAGTGTTGCGAACTTTGCACGGTCATCAGGACATGGTGCGGAGCGTCGCGTTTAGCCCAGGCGGAGCAATGCTCGCCTCCGGCTCTGCCGACAGTACAGCGATCCTGTGGGGAGTGGGACAGGGGGAGGTGCTTCATGTGCTCCGGGGCCACATGGGGCCTGTAAGGAGCGTGGCATTTAGCCCTGATGGCATGTTGCTGGCCTCTGGTTCTGATGATCGAACTATTACCCTCTGGACTGTGGGGTGGGGGCAACCGCTGCGTGTTTTCCGAGAGCATACGGCCGCTGTGCTTGCGGTGGCGTTTACCCCTGAGGGGAAGACTTTGGGCTCTGCGTCGGCCGACCAGAGCCTGATGCTCTGGAGTACTAGTCAAGAGCATCCTCTCCGTGTGCTCAAGAGGCATTCTGGACAGGTTTCCAGTTTGGCCTTCAATCGAGGTGGAAAAGTCCTGGCTTCGGCCTCTATGGATCGAAAAGTTATCTTGTGGAACGTCTCCCAAGGAAGCACTTTGAGTACCCTTAGGGGGCATGTTCCAGCCATGGTGTATATGTCTTTCGGCCCGAGTGGGATGTCACTGGCTTGTAGCTCTGGCGATCAGTCCCTTACGCTCTGGAATATGATGCAAGGCAAGCCATATAAGAGTCTTAAAGGGTTGCAGGGGAATGTGAATGGTATTGTTTTTAGCCCTGTGCGCGATGATACTCTTGTTGTGGCTTGCGATAACGGTACCGTGGCGGTGTGGGATGCAACCCGGGGGGAGGCTCGGAGTATGCTCCAAGGAATGTCTTCCCCTGCTCCTAACATGGCGTTCAGTTCTGATGGTGCGCTGCTGGCCTTGGCTGATGGGGAGCAAGCCGTAAGAGTATGGGACCTGAAATCGAAGAGTCCGCAGGTGGTGGCCAAGCACATTGCCACCGTCAAAGGGGTGGCGTTTAGTCCAGACAGTAAGACGCTTGCTCTTATCCCTGCGGGCCGGACGGCCATCCTGTGGAGCTTGGGCAGAGATAGTGCCCTAGGGGTACTTGAGGGGCATTCAGAGCAAGTGCTGTCCGTGGTGTTCAGTCCCGACGGTGAGTGGTTGGCCTCTACTTCAGAAGATCACACTGTTGTTCTGTGGAGCATGAGTGAAGATCGGTCGCATCGGACTCTTAGAGAGCATGCGGCTCCTGTTCTCAGTGCGGCTTTTAGTCCTGATGGTAAACTGCTTGCGTCTGGTTCTATGGATCGGACAGTGCTCCTTTGGAGCGTAAAGCATGGACGGGCCTTACATGTGCTGAGGGGGCATTCTCACAGCGTCGTGGGCGTGGCGTTCAATCCTGAAGGGACAGTGCTGGCTTCTGCGTCCAATGATGGTGTCGTGTGTCTTTGGCACGTCTCGACAGGGACTCGTCTTGCAACGTTGGTTAAGTTTCCAGACGGTTGGGTAGCATTCCGTCCTGATGGGCGATTCAAAGGTGGGGGAGATATGGCAGGAGCGTTTTGGCACACCATAGGGCTATGCCGCTTTGAGCCTGGTGAACTGGACTTCTACCTTCCAACGCTTCTGCGTATCCCTGACTACGAGCCTTTTCTTCCCAAGGTATGAGGCGGGGATGTACCTGCACGCATGAAAAAAGCCCGGAGGCCGTGAGGCCCCCGGGCCGGTGAGCCACTTGGGCTCCGTGAACGACTACAGGACCTTCTTCACGCGCAGCACGGTGGCGTCTCCCGCCGGGCCCGCCTTCAGCTTCTTCTCCAGCACGGCCTCCACCTTCAGCCCGTCCGGAGACGTGTCCGCCTGGTTCATGAGTGCCTCGCGCTTCTCCTCCGAGGGAGCGATGTCCTGGAAGTCGATCTCGTGGATCTTGATACCCTCAGCGTTCGCATCATTCACCGGCGTGGCGATGTGCGTGGGGCACGGCGGCGCGATGCAGCGGATGCCGCTATTCTTCACCACATAGGCCACCGGCGTGCCCTGCTGCTGGCCTGCTCCAGTGGTGGGGGTCTCGGGCTGCGGGGTCGTCTTGTCGGTAGGCATGGGATCGGGAGTCACTGGCTTGGAGCACCCGACCACCAGGCCGAGGCACAGGACGGACAGCAAGAAGGGACGAATCGTCATGAGGGCCCTCAAAAGGGGGGCCAGTCTCGGTCCTCTCCGGCACGGAGGCCAGTCCGAGTGTTGGCGATCAACCCTTCTTGTCGAACTTCAACGCCGCCGAGTTGATGCAGTAGCGCTGTCCCGTGGGCTTCGGGCCATCCGGGAACACGTGTCCCAGGTGCCCCTCGCAGCGGCTGCACACCACCTCCGTGCGGCGCATGAAGAACGAGCGATCCTCATGCTCGGCCACCTGGCCCTGAGCCACCGGGGCCCAGAAACTCGGCCAGCCCGTGCCCGAGTCGAACTTCGTCTCCGAGGAGAACAGCGAGGAGCCGCACCCGGCGCATCGGTACGTTCCCGGCTCGTGGTTGTTCCAGTACGCCCCCGTGAACGCCCGCTCGGTCCCCTTCTTGCGGAGGATGCGGTACTGCTCCGGGTCGAGCTCCTTCTTCCACTCGTCGTCCGTCTTGCTGATGGGGGTAGGCGTCGTTGCCGGCATGTCCATGGGCGAACCTCCTTGCCCTCTATATGCAGGAGCCCCTGCCCCGGTTTCAGCCGGACCGGCCGCCTGGGCAGGGAGCAAAACCGTGCCCTACCCGCCAGGAGGTGCAGAATTCAGATGACTGGAGGGGTTGGAACCCGTAAGAGGGCAACGTGGATCCCCCTTCACGAGCCGTCCTGTCCCACCTGAATGTCCGAGCAGGTGGGTGCCGTGCCGCGCCGAGGCCCAACCAGCCTCGGAGACTGGCACACACCCCCTGCGTCCGGTTCGTTGACGCACCCCTTCCCCCAGGCTACACCCCCTCAAGGTCGAGTCGTCTCCCGAGGACCGAGGAAGCCACCCGATGGAATTCCGCATCGCCACCGACGAGCTGAAGAAGGCCCTCTACCGCGCCCAGGGCATCGTGGAGCGCAAGACGACGATGCCCATCCTCGCCAACGTCCTCGTCAACGCCTCCAAAAGCGGCGTCACCGTCACCGCCTTCGACCTGGACATCGGCATCGTCTCCGAGCACGCCGCCGAGGTCTCCAAGCCCGGCTCCGTCACCATCAACGCCAAGTACCTCTTCGACATCGTCCAGAACCTCCCGGACGCCCAGGTGTCGCTCCGGAAGCTGGCCAACAACTACGTGGACATCTCCAGCGGCTCGGCGCACTTCAAGATCGTCGGCATGGCCGCCGAGGAGTACCCCAAGCTGCCCAAGGAGGACAACGCGCCCCTGGTGCAGATCTCCGGCAACGTCCTGCTGGAGATGATCAAGAAGACCCAGTTCGCCATCTCCTCGGACGAGACGCGCTACATCCTCAATGGCGTCTTCTTCGAGCCCCAGGCCAGCGGCAAGGTTCGCATGGTCGCCACCGATGGTCACCGCCTCTCGCTCATCGAGCGCGAGCTGACCGGCGACTTCAAGCTCAAGGGCGGCGTCATCATCCCTCGCAAGGGCCTGATGGAGCTCAAGCGCCTGCTGGACGAGGCCCCCGACGCTGAGTGCCACCTGGGCTTCGCCGAGAACATGGCCCTCTTCAAGAAACCGGGCCTCGCCATGCTGGCGCGCCTCATCGACGGCCAGTTCCCCGAGTACCAGCGCGTCATCCCCAAGGAAGGCGAGAAGGTGGTGATGGTGCCCAAGACGAGCTTCCTCGAGAGCCTCAAGCGCATCGCGCTGCTCTCGGCGGACAAGAGCTACGCCGTGCGCATCGGCCTCGAGGAGAACAAGCTCCTCATCACCGCCAACAACCCGGACCTCGGCGAGGCCAAGGACGTGCTCGCGGTCGCCTACCAGGGCGGGGACATCACCATCGGCTTCAACGCCCGCTACCTCACCGATGTGCTCTCCGTCCTGGAGACCGATGAGGTGTCCTTCGAGCTGGGCGATGAGCACAGCCCCGGCGTCATCCACGCCCCCGGCGATCGCAGCTTTACCGCCGTCGTCATGCCCATGCGCGTCTGAGCCAGGCCACGCGGGCCTGTGCGCTACTCCTGCGTGGACTCGGCCTGCGCGCCTTCCTTCGCGGCGGGGGGCTCTGCCTCGCCGCTGGCGGGCGCCTCAGGTTCCTCGGGTTTGCTCTCCGCCGCAGGGGTCTGGGCTTCGTCGGTCGACGACTCTTCCTCGCCCTCGGGGGCTGCGGTGCTCTTGGAGCCCTTCGCCTTGGCCGCGGCCTTCGCCTTCGACTCACCCGTGGCGAACGCGGCCACCGGCTTCTTGCTCTTCGCGCCCTTGTCCCAGAACTCCTCCGAGGCCTGCTTCCCGTCCGTCTGGAAGGTGCGCTCGGGGCCGTGCTTCTTCCCCTCGTGGAAGAACGTCTCCTTCAGCAGCTGACCGTCCGCGCTGTACTCCACCGAGCGCCCCTCCGGCTTGCCCTGCGCGAAGAGTTCCTCCGTCCACGAGCCATTGGGGCGCAGTGTCACCTGCAGGCCGTGCTTCTTGCCCGCTTTCCAGTCTCCCCAGGACAGCGCCTTCCGGTCCTTGCAGTTCACCGCGGGGCCTTCCTTCGCCGCGCCCCCCTTCAGCTTGCACTCCAGCGCGCCCGTCTTCTTCGGCAGGCCGTCTCCGATGGTAGCGCCTTTCGGACACTCCAGCTTCCAGTCGACGCACGCGGCGTCCGCCTGGCGCTGGTCCATGGCAAGGGCCGCCGGCCCCGCCAGGAGCATCACGGCAAGTGCAGCCAGGGAGGACGACGGGAGCTTCTTCATGGAAGGCCTCGTTTCGAGACAGTCAACATCGCCGGACCGGCCGCCTCCTGCCAAGGGGCCCTTGATCGTTCACCAGCCCCTGGCCCTGGACGGCAGGCCTGCCACCAGCCGGGCTCCTCCTTATAGTGGAGGGTGTGGCGACCCACCCCGACACCCTACGCGCCCGGTTGGAGGACCGAGCGGACCTCCTGGAGGCCACGCGTCTGCGGTACCGCGCCTTGCGGGGAATGCTGAACGCCTTCTTCTGGAGGGACCGCGTTCGGGCGAACCTGGAGCTGATGCGAGAGGTGGCCCTGGCCCAGCCAGAGGTGGATGCCACGCTGGCCGCCGTGGGCCGCCGCGCCGCCGCCGAGGGCTGGCCGCGGGAGCTGGCTCCGGTGCGGCTCCTGGAGGAGGTGCGGCACCTGCGCGAGGAGGTGACTCGCGGGGTGGAGCGGAGGTTGGCGCCGGGGGAGCCTCCGGACTCCCTGGGGGCGGCTCTATTGCGGCTGGAGGAGGAGGTGCTCAACACCGGCCCGTTGCTCGGGCGGCGCGTGTGGGCCCGGGCTGTGGAGGTGCTTCCGCGCAACCTGCCGGAGCTGCGTGCCGTGTGTGCCGCCGCTGAAGTCTTCGAACGCGTCTTCAAGCGTCCCACCTCTGAGGGAGCGCTCCCCTTCAACACCGCCGAGGCTGAGGAGCTCTGCCGTGCGCTGCCCCTGGCGGAGGCGGCGCTCCGGGCGCTCTGGGAGCGACTCGATCATTTCGATGAGAGCGGCCGCGTCCGGGTCTTCCTCCAGCGCCGCGTGCGCCGCGCGCCCGTGCGAGCGCCTCGGAGCGGGCCGGAGCTGCTGCTGCATGCGGCCTTCTGGCACGACGTGGCGCGTGAGCGGCTCGGAGAGCTGCTGGAGGCGCGGCTGGCTCCGGTGGAGGCTCGCGAGGCCGAGGTGCCGGAGCTGTTGGTGTGGCTCGCGGCGAGTGAATCCGCTCCGGACACGCGGCTGGCGGCGGGAGGCGCTTTCGGAGAGGGGCGCGCCGGGCTCTTCGAGCTGGCCGCCGAGCTGGCGCGGCTGTCTCGTGAGCGGCCCGTGGGGGTGTGGAACGAGGAGGCCGCCTGGGCTCGGCTCTGGGGCGCGGCGCTCCGGGCCCGGAGTGAGGCGGGCCCCGACGTGGAGCGCGTGCGCGAGGCGCTGCACCTCTTCATCCGGCTGCGAGGCCAGGCACGCACTCCCGCGCGGTTGTTCTCTCCCGACCGTGCGGCCCTGCCCTCGCGAGACGTGGGGGCGGACGTGAAGGAGCTGCCGGAGCTCGTTCAGGCCGCGCGCGCGGTGGCTCGGCCGGGAGGGTGAGTCCCCTGGCTGTCCTTGGGGCTCCCATGAGGATTCGTGCCTCCACCAGGCAGGGGAGCAGGAACAACCCCCGCAACCGCCCGGAGAGCGTTAGGGTGAGGGTTGTCCTTCACCTTTGCCCGGCAGTCTGAACCTCCCCACCGTGCGCCTGCTCGCGCTCCAAGCCCAGGACTTCCGCAACCTGCACCAGGTCTCCCTGGCGCCGAGCCTTCACGCCACCATCGCCGTGGGGCAGAACGGCCAGGGCAAGACGAACCTGCTGGAGGCGCTGTACTTCCTCACCACCCTCAAGCCCCTGCGGGCTGGCCGGCTGTCGGAGCTGGTGCGCTGGGGCACGCAGGGGGCCCGGGTGACGGGCCGCTTCCTCCTCAAGGGAGCGGAGCGGGAGATCTCCGTGGAGGTGAGCAGCGGAGTGCGGCAGTCCTTCGTGGACGGCAAGAAGGCCTCGAGCCTGGAGGAGTACTTCGGCGGGGTGTCCGTGGTGGCCTTCACGCCGGATGACCTGGAGGTGGTGAAGGGCGGGCCGGACGCGCGGCGCACCTTCATGGATCGAGCGGTGTTCAACCGCTTCCCGGCCTTCCTCAAGGAGAGCCGGGACTACGCGCGGGCGCTCAAGAACCGCAACCGATTGCTGCGCGAGGGGCCCGCGGCGGATCCGGCGTACCTGGACGCGTATGACGAGACGCTCGCGAAGGCGGGGGCTCGGGTGTACGTGCGGCGGCGGTTGCTGATGGCGGAGCTGGCACCGAGGGCGCAGGCCACGTTCGCCTCGATCGGCCGCACGCCGGATCCGGCGACGTATGGGTACCACCCCTCGCACTTGGGGCAGGACTTCACCGAGGCGGACGAGAAGGCGCTGACAGACGCGCTGCTGGAAGCGCTGGCGGGGCGGCGGCGCAGGGACTTGGAGCGGGGTTTCACCTCGGTGGGGCCGCACGCGGACGACGTGGCGGTGACGCTGGGCGGGCGCAGTGCTCGGGCCTACGCGAGCCAGGGTCAGCAGCGCGCGTTGGTGCTTGGGTGGAAGATCGCCGAGATCGAAAACCTGCATGCGGCCATGGGCTTCCTGCCGCTGCTGCTGCTGGACGACGTGTCGAGCGAGCTGGATCCGGAGCGCAACGCGTACCTCATGAGCTATTTGGCCCAAAGTGGGGCACAGGTGTTCCTCACCACGACGGATGATTCGCTGGTGAAAGGCGCGGCGGCGGCGGACACGCTGTGGATGGATGTCCACGGGGGGCAGGTGACGCCTCGCCCCGTGGACGCTCCTGCCTGAGCTGGTGCGGGGCTAGGTGCGGTGGGCGCGGCGAGGCCAGTGGATGCGCCAGCGGCGTTCGTGGTGAGGCACCTGTTCGGCGGAGACGTGGCCGAAGAAGGGGAAGCGGAACTCCGCCCAGAGCACCAGGTAGGCCATCGAGAAGAGGAAGGCACCGAGCGCCATCCACCACAGCACGCCGGCGATGAGGCCGACCACGGTGGCTCCGAGCAGCAGCACGCCGAGGCCGAGCGACACCTCGCGCAGGCGTTTGGACTCGCTGAAGGCCATGCCCATGGAGACGAGGGCTACCGCGAGCATGAACCACGCCAGCCCGAACGCCGAGCGGACGTACAAGCCGGCGATCGACAGCAAGAAGAGGCCAAAGCCGAAGAGAGCCAGTCCTCCGTCCATGGGATTTCCCTCCTGAGGAAGCGTTCTGGAAGGAACATCAGCACTGTGGGCGGGCGGGGCACGGCGCGGGCGAGCGCATGTCGCTGCTTGCCTGGGGGGCACACCCGTTCGTTCGAAGGGCACGAGCGCGCGGTCCGTGCGGACTTGTCGCGAACCTGTTGTGGCGCTCAAGCTGGCGGTGTTCGCGTATGACCCGCGCTTCCTGAGGGAGGTGGAGTTGCTGTCGCGGGTGAACCACCCAGCGGTTCCGCAGCTGGTGGACCGTGGGTGGTGGACGACGGAGACGGGAAGGGTGCACCCGTACGTGGCGATGCAGTGAGTGAACGGGCCGCCCTTGTACGGGTGGGGAGGGTGCACAAGCCGAGTTCACGGCGGATGCTGGAGGTGGTGGCGCAGGTGGCGTGGGGCCTGGAGGTGTTGCACCGGGCTGGAGGGCTGCACCGGGAGGTGAATGGCAGACAACATCCTGTTTGAGGGCGTCGAATTGATGACCTGGATTCCAGGAGTCGGCCGAAATCCGCTGGTGGCTGGGCGGATTGCTGCATGGCAGGAGGTGTGCCACCATTTCTGCTCATGCTCAAACTCGTGCACTGGAGGGCCGCCTTTGTGTCCTGACCGCCTCTGCGGTGCTTGGGTGCTCGTCATCGAAGACTCTCACTCCCGACCCGGAGGAAATCGATGCCGATATCGCGCGCCCTGCGCCTGGAGGGCTACGCATGGAGAGCATTCCGGGGCCTATGCTCGGGCCCTTCGACACCTACTCGCAAGCGCTGTTCGCGGCTTGCAGGAAGATCTTCACGAAACCCGGTTCAAGCGCTGGCCGAAGCCCTTCTGCAACAGCCCTCCGCGAGGAGCAGGAGGCGTTCCGTCTGCGCAGGCGAGTTGCGAAGGAATATTGCGCCTGGATGTACTACACGCCAGACGATAAATACGAGATCAGCCTCCTGACGGATCAATCAGAACCCGATCCCACGGGAGCAACCAAGCGCTGTATTCCTCCCTCCTTTGTGGAGGATCGTCGCTACCCGGCGAAGAGCATCCAATACATTGTCGTCCTTCACAATCACACGTTCGACAATCGGCTCTCCGCCAAGGACATCCGCTTCATCGTGGGGCAAGGGCAGTTACATGGCTTCGAACCCAAATCGAAGGATGGAAACCCGCGGCTCTCTGTTGTCGCGTTCTTCTCGAACGAGCACGAAAATCCGAGCTGCGACGGCTTCTATGGCTACACACCCTACATCGGCAAGATATTGAAGTGGACCCGGGGTGATAAACAATGGAGTTGTACTCAAACCCATGTCGTCAAGTGGCTGGGGAATGATGCGCTAGAGGAGCCTGTCATCGTGGAAGCAACGGCTCCTTGTCTCTCGACGGATGCACCATGAGAATGCTTCTGCCAACGCTGACGAGCCTTCTTCTTGTCACGTGCGTGAGGAGTCCGGTCCCTCGTCCGCTCCCCCCGTATGATCCATCTATTCGATTCCCTCATGCGTTGAGGTCTCCCGGACTGCGGCTTGGTCAATCCGAGCAGCGGGTGCGCATGGATGGCGCGATAGTCCAGGCCATGATGATTGCCGCCAAGGATTTCATCCCGTCTCGTTCCGAGAAGTCCCCATGCTGGACGAAGCCGGAGGATTTTCTCTTCGACGTCATTCGCAAAGGGGACATCATCTTCGTGTCGATCTCCCCGGATGACTTCGCTCAAGGGTGTGAGCGAACCGCCGCGCCGCTGGACTGGGGAGCCAAGTACGCCATCAGCACCGATGGCCGCATTCTGACGCAGGAAGATGGCTATGATGATGGGCCCGAGTGGGAGTCCCCTCCCTCATCCTCGGATGCTGGTACGAGTAGAGATGCAGGCTCTCGCCGCGAATACGAACTGAGTGATCTCGTGCCCATGTTATCAGCCCCGGTGGACGACCCGCCGTTCTTCACGCGTCCTGAGTGGCTGGAAAGCGAAAACAACCCCTGGCGATCACTGCGGAATGAGCATCACGATGGGGGAACTCCCGATGGAGGAGTTCACGTGGATGGGGGCTCTCCAACGGCTCCCCCTAGGTGACAAGGATGGCGCTGGGAGTGAGCGTCACCGGTTGTTGACCGGGGAGTGTACCCGCTACCGGGGACGGATCCAGAGGCGAGGCTGGAGTCCGCCCGAGCGCCACTGCCCAGGAGGGAGGTGGCCAGAGAGCTCACTCCACGGCGCCCGGGCTGGCGAAGCCCTTCTTCAGGTGAGTGGGATCCAACCCAGGGGAGCGGAATAGCGCGGACCTACGCATGAGGTAGGCTGAAGGAGGCGGAGCCAACCGCCGCTGGAAGCCGAGGTCAGCGATGAAGGAAGAACAGAGCCCCGACGGGCTCCGGGTGGGAAGCCTGGTGGGGCCGTGGCGAGTGGAAGGGTATGCCGGACGAGGCACGTACGGAGCGGTGTACCAGGCGCGCCGAGCCGGGCACCCGGGTTCAGTGCCTGTGGCGCTCAAGGTGGCAGTGTTCGCGTATGACCCGCGATTCCTGAGAGAGGTGGAGTTGCTGTCGCGGGTGAACCACCCTTCTGTGCCGCAGCTGGTGGACCGGGGTTGGTGGACGACGGAGACGGGAAGGGTGCACCCGTACGTGGTGATGCAGTGGGTGAACGGTCAGCCTCTGTACGAGTGGGGGAGGGTGCACAAGCCAAGTTCGCGGCGGGTGCTGGAGGTGGTGGCGCAGGTGGCATGGGGACTGGAAGTGCTGCACCGGGCCGGAGGGCTGCACCGGGATGTGAAGGGAGACAACATCCTGGTGGAACCGGAGGGGCGCGCGTTCCTCACGGACTTCGGCTCGGGCACGTGGGCCGGAGCCCCGCCGCTGACGGAGACCCTGATGCCGCCTGGTACGAGAGAGTACCGGGGGCCCGAGGCGCTGCGTTACCAGTGGAACCACTTGCGACAGCGCGGGGCTCACTACCAGGCAGATACGTATGACGATGTGTATGCGTTGGGAGTGAGTGTCTACCGGTTGGTGACCGGAGTGTACCCGCCACCGGGAACGGATCCGGAGGCGAAGCTGGAGCCGATGAGAGCGCCGTTGCCGAGGAGGGATGTGCCCCGAGAGCTCAATCCTCGGGTGATAGAGGAATTGTCGGCGCTGATAGAGAGGATGCTGGCAGCGCAGCCCCAAGAGAGAGGACTTGCGAGAGAGGTGGCGGAAGCGGCGGAGGCGGTTGCAGAGCACGCTGGAGCCGAGGCGGATGTGCCGCTGACAGGGCCCCTCCCGCTCTTGAGTGAAACAGTGGCACCCGTGCGCGTGCAGGTTCCAGCCGATGTGCCCTCACCGAGGGTTGAGCCTGCCCCTGTCGAAGTGGCCGATGCTCCCGAGGTGGTGCGAGCCGAGCCAGCCAAGGCGTGGGCCGACGTGAAGAACGTTCCTGTTCGGGAGGTGAGCAAGCCAGAAAGTCGTCACGCGCAGTTACCCGTGGAGAGGTGGAGGATGAGGGCGCGGCTTGCGCTGGTGGCCGGGTTGCCGCTGACGGCGATGGCGGTCACGTGGTGGGTGGGGCATGGGCCATACGCCCACTCCCGTAAGTACATTCAGACGGAAGAGCTGGAACTAGAAGAAGCTCGGAACGAAGGGGAAGCGGCGCTGGCCGATGCCTCGGTTCCCACCCGAGTGCTCCCGCACGAGCCCACCCGCGGCGAGGCAGTGATCGCCCTGGAGATGCCGAACGAGCCACTGCCAGGTCAGCGCCGTCCACCTTGCCGTGCCCGGGAGTTAGTCATCCGAGGAGGGTGCTGGATCCAATTGCACGATGAGTTCACCCCTCCCTGTGATGATGAATCGTACGCGTGGAAGAACGGGTGCTACATGCCCAAGTTCGAGCAGAAGCGCACTCCCACTTCGAAGGATCCGCAGAAGTGAGACAGCGATTCCTCCATTGCCTGCTGAGTTTGGGGCCTGCTCGGCCTACTCCAGCTCGAGGGCGCTCGGACTGGCGAAGCCCTTCTTCAGGGGCGCCGTGGGACCGCTGTTGAGCACGCACTCACCTGACTGCTGCGACACGATGTTGTCGCAGCCCGACGAGTCATTGCCCCAATCCTCGGTGATGTTGAGCCACTCCAGCGCGCCGGTGAAGGTGCCCATCGGCTGCCAATAGAAGACCACCGGGCGATCCCACGCGTTCCAGGCGATGCCTCGGGCCGTGTCGTCGTTGAGCGTGTCGCCGTTGAAGAGCTCCTCGTAGGTGTGGCGAGCCGCGTCCGGGTAGAGCCCATGCGAGCCCAGCGCTGAATAGGCCTCGGGGTGGAAGCCCACCGAGGACATGTCCTTGCTCCCGAAGGTGAAGGTCTGTCCGTTCGCGTGCTGGCTCATGTACACCTGCGAGGGGCGCCCATCGACGAACCGCACCGTGAGGTGCTCCCAGTCCCCCACGTGGTTGCCAAACGTGGAGTACCCGCCCACGCACCCCACTCCGTTGATGTAGATGCCGATGCAGACCCGCTTGCCGTTGTTGTAGGGGTAGAAGGTCCAATAGATGATGTCCGTGATGTTCGTCGGCGCACCGCCCTGGGTCCTCGTGACGATCTGCGCGTAGACGGGCACGTACGTCTGGTCCGGGCGCTGTCCATCCAGGAACTGAGGATCCGTGCACGAGTCGCAGCCCAACGGCTGGTTCGTCCACAGGTGGGTCCCGTCCTTGTGCATGTTCGGCAGGAAGAACCCGGTCGAGGACGGCCAGTAGGACTCCTCGTTGTGCAGCCAGATGCGGGGTGCGTACTGGAGCGCGGAGAGCTCGTCCACGAAGCCTCCCTGCAGCTCCGCGTTGCCCAGGGCGCTCTTGTTCAGGGCCCAGAAGCGGCCGCCGTTCGCATTGCCGTAGGACCCCTGGCCCACCATCGTGGACGCGGTGAGGCTCCGGTGGTCCCGCGCATCCGCCTGCCAGAGGGTGAGATCATTTTCCGCGCCCGAGCCACTGTCGTTCCACACCCAGCCGCTGTTGGCCGGCAGCACGTATTCGCTCCTGACGCAGCGGATGAGGTCCTTGGACGGCTTGCCGTAGCCCAGGTTGGCCACCGAGCCCAGGCACGTGTAGCCCGCCGGAGCCACCGGATCCCAGAAGCTCACGTCGAAGTCTCCGCCCGAGCCCGAGTCACTCCAGATCCAGTTGTAGTCCACCGGACGCGCCAGCACGTTGCCCTCGCCTGAGACTACGAACGTCATGCGCGGCGCCCCGCCATGGCCCGGCATGGCGATGTCACCCAGCGAGAAGTAACCCGGATACGGGCTGAGGTTGGGCCGCCAGACGGAGACGTCCGAGTTGGCTCCCGTGCCCCGGTCGTCGTACACGAAGTTGAACGACGTCACCGCTTGGACCGTGAGCCGCTGCGGATAGCGCAGGCGCGTCTTGTCCGAGCGCAGCGTGAACTCGCCACTCTTGCCCGCCTGCGTCGTCGCCGCGACCAGCTTGTACGTGCCCGGGTTGAGGAAAAAGGAGATGCGCGCGTGGGTGCCGCCGTCCGTGTTGGTCCTCTCCTGCAGCACCTGTCCGGTGGTGGCGTCCAGCAGGTAGAGGTAGGGATTGACGCCCGCGGCGAGGGACTCGAGATCGAACAGCACGGTCTCCGGTGCTCCCGTGTACTCCACGAGGAACTGCCGGTTGGCCGGGCTGGAGGCGCTCGGGCCTCCGGAGCCGCTCCACAGGCCATACAGGATGTTGCCGTTGCGCGCCGTCGGGGACTCGACGACGAGGCTGGAGGCCTGCGCGTTGAAGAACTGGCCCGAGAGGTCCGTGTCCTGCGTCAGCACCAGCCGCTGTCCTCCGAAGGCCGCGTGCTCGTAGAGGGTGACCTGGAAGCCCGCGGGCACCTTGACGGAGCGGATGGTGTCGTTGCCCACCGTCAACTGCCCCATGTCATAGCGGCCCGCGACGAACTGCTGGCTCAGTCCTTGAAAGCCATTCTGCGTGTAGACGAGCACGGACTCTTCCCCCGCGAGGCCCGAAGAGGAGGTCTGACCGTTCGTATCCCTCCACAGGGACGGCTCGGGTCCGTCTCCGCCACAGCCCACGGAGAAGATGACGAGGCCCGCGACGAGTGCACCCAGCACAGGCTCGAGGCGGCGCGAACTGCGGTGGGTGAGTGAAGGTAGGGTCAAGCGCAGGACGCTCATCTGGCAGGCCTTTCGCATATGACTTCTTGGAGGGGATGTTCTGCTTATAAGCGAAAGTTACGAGCAAGCCATGGACATACGATGAGCAAGCCTCCTTCCGATGAAGACATCTCCGGTTCGGGAGAGGAGGGCGCGACGCTGCCCGCCAGTCCGCCCCAGCGCAGGGAACCGGAGCGGACTCCCTCCCCCAGCGCACCTGTCACTCCTTTCGCGACGGCGTCCACGGCCGCAGGGCTCGTGTTGGAGCGCGGTGCCCGTGTCGAGCGCTACGTCATTCTCAAGCCCGTGGGGCAGGGCGGCATGGGCGTCGTCTATGCCGCCTATGATCCGGAGCTGGATCGCAAGGTGGCGCTCAAGCTGCTGCGCCCGGATAAGGTCAGCCCCGATGTCTCGGATCAAGCGGGGGCACTGCTGCGCGAGGCCCAGGCCATGGCCCGCATCTCCCACCCCAATGTCATCACCGTGCATGACGTGGGGACGGTGGACGGCCGGGTCTTCCTCGCCATGGAGTTCCTCCAGGGCCAGAACCTCCACGAGTGGATCCGGCGCAAGACGCCCCCCACGCCGCGCGAGGTGGTGCGCGTCTTCCTTCAGGCCGGGCAGGGCCTGCTCGCGGCGCACCGGGCCGGGTTGGTGCACCGGGACTTCAAGCCCGCCAATGTCCTCATGGGCCTCAATGGCCGTGTCTGCGTGACGGACTTCGGGCTGGCGCGGCTCGTGCCTGTCTCCATGGGGGAGGAGGGGACGCACCTCCCAGAGGAGGGGATGCCGGACCAGCCCGGCACCCTCTTGTTGGACTCGCCGCTGACGCAGGGCAGCCTGGTGAGAGGCACCCCCCATTACATGCCGCCCGAGCAGTACCTGGCCAGCGGCGTGGATGCACGCTCGGATCAATTCAGCTTCTGCGCCGCGTTGTTCTGGGCGCTCTACCGCAAGCACGTCGTGGAGCCCCGGCGGATGATCGAGGCGGCCACCGAGGCGGCCCGTCGCCAGAGCAAGGAGCCTCCCGGTACGGAGCCCTGGACGCTGTTGCCTCACCGCACCGTGCAGCTTCCCCCCGCGGAGGCCAAGGTCCCCGCGCGGGTCCGGCGCGCGCTCTTGCGAGGCCTGTCCCTGCACCCGGACGATCGTTTCCCGTCCATGGAGGCGCTCCTGGAGGAGCTCTCGTGGGAGCAGCGGCAGGGCAACCGTCGCGGAGCCCTGGCGGCCGCGGGCCTGCTGGCGGCGGCCACGGCCGGTACCGGCTTGTACTTCTATCGCCAGAGCCAGGTATGCGCGGGGGCGGACTCGCTGGTGGCCTCGGTGTGGGGCTCCGCGCAGCGCCAGAAGCTGGAGGCTGCCTTCAGCGCCACGGGCAAGCCCTTCGCCGTGCAGAGTGCTCGGGCGGTGACGCGGCTGCTGGATGCGTATGCCGGCCAGTGGGCCGGACTGCACACCGAGGCCTGCGTGGCCACCCGCGTGCGCGGTGAGCAGACCGAGGAGTTGCTCTCCTTGCGCATGGTGTGTCTGGAGCGGCGCCGCAAGAGCCTGAGCGCGCTGGTGGGGTTGCTCACCGGAGCGGAGGGCAGGGTGGTGGAGCGCTCCGTGGATGCGGCCTCCGCGCTCCCGAGACTGGAGGACTGCCGGGACATCGAGTCCCTGGCCGAGCAGCCCGCGCTGCCCACGGATCCAGCCCGTCGCGCGGCGGTCGAACAACTGGGGGAACCGCTCGCCCAGGTCCGAGCGCTGCTCGACGCGGGCCTCTATCCTCAAGGGTTGGAGCTCGCGCGGAAGCTGGAGCCCCAAGCCGCCTTCATCGGCTACCGGCCGTTGCAGGCCGAGCTGGGTTACCTGCTCGCGTGGCTGCTCCATCAGCAGGGCGAGGTGGACGAGAGCCTGCGCCACTTCGAGCGCGCCCTTCAGGATGCCGAGGCGAGCCGCGCGGACCGGCGGCGCCTGGAGGTGCTCACCCGCTTCATCTACGCGCTGGCCACCAACGGCCACGCGGAGGAGGCAAACCGGTGGGGAGACATGGCGCGGGGCGTGCTCGAGCGCGTGGGCAGCGAGCCGCCTGCGGCCATCGATTTGAGCATCAACCTGGGGTACACCGCGCTCTTTGGCGGGCGCTACCAGGATGCGTGGGACTTCTTCTCCAAGGCCCGCGCTCTGGAAGGAGCGCTCGCGCCCGAGGATACGCGGCGGGCCACGGTGAGCCACGCCCTGGGGGTGGCGGCGTTGCGCTTGGGAAATCTTCCCCAGGCCATCGCCCTGTTCACCGAGTCGCTGCGGCGCACGGAGGAGCTCAAGGGGGCCCGGCACCCCGAGGTCGCCATTCACCAGAGCATGCTGGCCACGGCCTACCGGGACAGTGGACAACCCGAACTCGCGCTCGAGCACGCCCAAGCGGCGCTCGCGGTGCGGCAGGCCGCGCTGGGGCCGGAGCACCCCTCCTTGGGGGATGACCTGGATGAGCTGGGGGAGTGTTTCCTGCTGTTGAAGCGCTATGACGAGGCGCTGAAGTCCTTCCGCGATGCCGAGGCGCTCAAGCGCAAGGCGCTCGGGGCGGACCACCCGGATCTCTCCTACTCGCTGGATGGAGAGGGCAAGACCCTGCTGGCCCAGGGACACGCCGCCGAGGCCATCGGGCCGCTGAAGCAGGCGCTCAGCTACGAGAACACGGAGCCGGAGGCGCTGGCGCAGACGGGCTTCACCCTGGCCCAGGCCTTGTGGGCCGTGGGCTCGGAGCCGGAGCGGGCCCGCGAAGAGGCTCGGCGGGCTCGAGATCGCTACACGGCGCTGGGGAAGCAACAGAAGGCGGCGGAGATCGACACCTGGCTCCAGGCCAGGCAGGGGCGAGTGGCTACCCCTTGATGCCCTGGTTGTGGCGCGAGGCGAAGATGTCCCTGCTCGCCTGCCGCTGCAGCTCGCGCAGCTGCGAGTACTCCGTCTCATCCATCGTGCCGTCGGCCAGCGCGCTGCCCTTGGCCTCCGCGATGCGGCTCTGCCCGTCCATCAACTTGCTGGCCTCTTCGGAGGTGAGCGAGCCGTCCGAGATGCCCTTCTGGATCCGGGCGCTCATGTTGTTCTGGAAGCCTTCGATGTGCGAGGTGCGCTCGCCAGCCGCCACGGGCTGCTCGGTGTCGTTGTGCCGCTGCTCGAAGATGTCGCGGCTGGCTCCCTTCTGCATCTGCCGCAGCTCCTTGAACTCTCCCTTGTCCAGCTTGCCGTCGCTGAGCGCGCTGAGCGTCTTGTTCGCGATGTCGAGCTGCTTCTGCGCCAGGCCCTTGGCCTCGTCGGCGGTGAGGGTGCTGTCGCTGAGGCCCTTCTGGATGCGGTTGAGCTGGTTGGTCTGGTGCTGCATGAGGCGCTCGCCCCGCGAGGTGGGCTTGGACGCCGCGCTCCCTGCGGACTTGCCCCCGGCGGTCGCGGACCCAGTGGCCGCGCTCCCAGTGGACAACGCCTTGCGAGAGGTCTGAACGGAGGAGGCAGAGCTGATCGGGCGCATGGTTTTCTTCCTTTGCAGTAGGGGTGAGCACCGCGTCCGGAGGGACGCTGGATGCTTTGGACCTACTGCGAGGGGCGTGCCACACAGTCGCCCTGCTTGCGGCACAAGGTGCGTACGTGTCTTCAAGGGTTTAGCGAGGAGCCCTCGTCGCACGGGCCTCGGCGGCAGGCGCCACCCCCCGGCAAGTCACGTCGCCACCTGGCGACGCGAGTTGCCACCCGCGGCTCAGTGCCCGTCCAACCCGTGTTTTTTCAACAGCTTACGCAGGTAGAAGCGGTCGATGCCGGCTTCGCGTGAGGCGCGAGAGACGTTGCTCTCGCACCGCTCCATCAGACTGCGGAGGTAGTCGCGCTCGAAGCCCTCGACGAGCCGCTCCTTGGCCTCCTTGAAGGGCAGCTCCAGCTCCGCAGCCCCCGTGCCGGCGGAGGGCCCCTGCGAGTCCGCGGGCATCTCGGGCAGGGCCTCCTCGCCCAGGTTCACCACCTGCTCCACCACGTTGCGCAGCTCTCGCACGTTGCCGGGCCACGGGTACTGGGCCAGCAGCGCGCGCGTCTGGTCCGACAGTGCGCCCGGTTGCTTCTTCATCCGGCGAAGCACCGTGTCCACCAGAAGGGGGATGTCGTCGGGGCGCTCGCGCAGAGAGGGCAGGGTGACGCGCAGCACGGCCAGCCGGTGGAACAAGTCACGGCGGAACTTGCCGGCCTTCACCGCGCCCTCGAGGTCCACGTGCGTGGCGGCGACGATGCGCACGTCCACGGTGCGGTACTCATTGGCGCCCACGCGCTTCACCTGGCGCCGCTCCAGCACGCGTAGCAGCCGGGGTTGGATCTCCAGCGGCAGCTCGCCCACCTCATCCAGGAAGACGGTGCCTCCGGTGGCCCGCTCGAAGGCGCCAGCGCGGTCGGCCTGGGCGCCGGTGAAGGCTCCCTTCACGTGGCCGAACAGCTCGGACTCGATGAGAGAAGGCGCCACGCCCGCGAGATCGACGATGACGAAGGGGCCCTGGCGGCGCGGGCTCTGCTGATGAATGGCCTCCGCGCACAGCTCCTTGCCGGTGCCCGTCTCGCCCTGCACGAGCACATCCGCATCGCCCGCGGCCAGGCGCTCCAGCAGGGTGAACAGCTCGCGCATGGGCCGGCTGTCGCCCACCAGGGCCCCAAAGGACTCGCGTGTAGAAGGAGGGACGACGCGCTCGCGGGAGTCCTCCGGCACCAGCTTGAACTCGGTGGTGCCGACCTGGAGCACCGCGCCGACGCGGACCTCCAGCTCCGAGAAGCGCATCTGCTCGCAGTAGGAGCCGTTGCGCGAGCCCGCATCGACGGCGCGCACGCCATCCTCGCGCACCTCGAGCCGCAGGTGCTGGCGCGACACGGTCTTGTCGCTCAAGGCAATCTCACAGGAGGCGGCCGAGCCGATCCGGTACTCGCCGACCTCGAGCGACACGCTGCGGCCGACATCTGGCCCGGAGATGACCACGAGCTTCAGACGGATTCGCGCGCTGCCACGCACCTTCTCGAGAGGGGTGGTCTCGAAGTCCCCTGGCTGTTCGTCTTCCTCTGGAGGCACTGGCGACAAGCGGGCGGATGCTAGCACACGCCGTGTGGAGGGCACTGGCTACGAGCGGGCCCCCTGCCGCGACGGCTCAGCCGGGAATGCCCACCGTCTTCTTGCCGATGCCCGGCTGGCGCAGCTCGGCCCGGATGACGCGATCGAACACGTGCTGATCCCGGGGGAAGGGGCTGCCCTGCATGAGCGACAGCAGGGCGAGGGCCTTCTCAGGATTGCCTTTGCGCTTGAGCCACAGCACCCGATCCGCGAACTCATGAGAGGTCATGTCGCGCGGGGTGACGGGCTTGGTGTAGCCGTTGCGTGCCACCTCGCCGCAGACGTAGTCGATGTCGATCTCGAAGTCGTGGCGTCTCTCGCGGTTGGCCATGACCCCGCAGAGGGAGTGCTCCTGCGTGCGCGTGCCATCGAACGCGCCCCGGAGCTTGTCGGGGGTGGGCGTGTCGGAGACGTAGCGGGGCTGCTTCACGGGGATGAGCAGCCCTCCATCGGGGGGCGCCCCACCCACGAGTCCCCGGAGCTTCTGGGGAGAGATCTCCTGGGGATGCTTGGCCAGCGGATCCGAGATGCGGTAGTTGCCGTCGGGCGTCATGCCGCGCACCAGGATGTAGTGAGCGCTGCTCTCGCCGGTCTTCGGGTTGACCTTCTCCACCTGGGCAATGAACTTGGTGCCCTGGCTCAGCTCCCGCTGCACGTCCGAGTTCTTGTAGGTGCTGGACAGCGCCTTCTCGCCCGGATGGAGATTGACGCGCTCGAGCATTGTCATCAGATCCTCGGGCGTCGACCCGCTCGGGGACACCAGGTCCTGGCTGAGCTCCTGGATGAGCCGGGCATCCGTCATGCCGGGCTGCCGGTTGGCGCCCCGGGCCAGCATGGCCACGACGGCGGGCCCGCAGAAGAGCTCACCGTTCACATAGCCTTCGTTGGCGCCATTGGGGCTGAGCTGCTCGATGTGAGGGATGTGCTTCCACCCCCCGTTCTTCGCTGCTCCCGGGTCCGCCGCGGAGTGGGCCGAAGACGAGATGGTACGAGGGATGTGAAGGGGCACCGGTCGCTCCTCTTGGGATCACGCCTCCCAGATATTCTCGCGAATGGAAGGCGCGGGTTGCGTACTTTGTGTGCGAGTTCCTCTACACATCCCGAGCCAAAGCCAAGGTGGGCCGATGTATACTCTGTGCCTACCCTGGGGAGTGTTGCCCGAGCTGAGGGCGAGCGCCGTCTCAGCGGGCGCGGGGGATGGTGAAGGCGAACGTGGCTCCGGAGCCCGGAGGGCTGAGCGCCCGAAGGGTTCCGCCGTGGGCCTCGACGATGCCCTTGGCGATGGACAGGCCCAGTCCTACGCCGCCGCCGATCGGCCGGGAGCGTCGGTGGAAGGGTTGGAAGAGCTGGGGCATGAACTCGGGCGCGATGCCGGGGCCCGAGTCCGTCACCGCGAACTCGACGGCATTCTCCGTGAGCTGCGCGGCGACGGTGATGAGCCCGCCCGCGGGGGTGAACTTGCTCGCGTTGCCGACGAGGTTCGAGAAGACCTGGTGGATCCGCTCGGCGTCGCAGTGGATGTGAGCCGCCTCTTCCGGGGGGCGGAAGTCGAACTCCTGCCCCTTCTCGTGGCCCAGGGGAAGGAGCTCAGAGAGCTGTTCGAAGACCTTCCCGACCTCCAAGGGCGCGAGGTTCATGGTCAGCGCGCCGGCTTCGATTGCCGCCACGTCCAGCAGGTCATGGATGAGTCGCTCCATGCGCCAGGTCGAGCGGAGGATGACGTCGAGGTGGCGCCGTGCCCGGCCGTTGAGGGCGACGAGCATGGGTCCCAGGAGGCTGGCGCTCGTGGCGATGGCCGAGAGCGGATTGCGCAGATCATGAGAGACGACGGCCACCAGCTCCTTGCGGGCGGTGGCGGCAATCTCTGCTTCATGGCGGGTGTGGCGCTCGGAGGCATAGAGCCGCGCATTGTCGACAGCGACGGCGGCGGAGTCAGCCAGCGCCTGGAGCAGCTCCACCTCGCGGGCGGTGGGCATGCGCTGGGTGGCCCAGTAGGCGCCGATGGCGCCGAGCGGATCCGCGCTCCGCATGGGAACCATCATGAGGCTCTTCACGAAGGTGGGCCGGTAGAGGTCGGCGGGGATGCGCGGGTCCTGGTAGATGTCCGAGATGACGGCGGGGTAGCGGTTGAGGATGGCCCAGCCGGAGATGCAGGCGTTGATGGGAAAGCGTTGTCCCTTCCAGAGCGGGGCGATGGCGTCCTCATCCGCGTAGAAGACGAGGTCTCCTTCTCGAAGGACGAAGGTCACCCCATCCGCGCCGGTGAGCTCGCGAGCTGCCCGGCGCACCAACGTCATCACGTCTCCGAGTTCACGCAGGTAGGCGAGTTCCTGGACGACCTCGACCAGGGCAAGGGCATCGTCCCGGCTCAGCGAATGCTTGGAGGAGGGGTAGGTGAGACGTCTCATCCATAGATCTCCATCGCCGTGGACCTGGGTAACATCCGACATGAGGGCCGTTCATGCAGAGCTGACGGCCAGATTGGCGGACGGCAGCTCACCCTGCATTCAGGCATTCATGCAGGGGGCTGTAAAGCGCCACTTCGGAGGCCCGAGGCGTTCCAGGGGTGGTTCTGCCTCCCGGGTTCATGGTGCAGCTGATACTGGCCGTGCATGATGGGGAGGAGATGAAACGCGCCTCGGTCCTCCTGCGGCTGCTCCTCGCGCTGTGCCTCGCACTTCCTTCCTCGTGTGCCACCTCTCGAGGACGGGAGGCGGATGACTCGGCACTCCTACAGCCTACCGAGGCCGTTCGAGTCACCCTGCTGCCCGGCGAGCGGCTCCAACTCGACTTTCCGCCGACACCGCCTGCTCCGGATTGGGAACAGGTGAGTGAGGAGGACGTCCGAGCGCTGCTCGCCGACTTTCTTCGGTGCACTGAGGTCCTGTCCGACTTCTCAGTCGTTCCTGCTGTGGCCTCTGGGTTGGCTGTCCCCGCGCCGTGGGAAGCGCGCCTGCGCGGAGAGTTCCTGGCCCGCTATGGCCCCGCGCGCTTGCCTCTGCCGAGCTCCTTGCAGCGCAGCCCTCTCTACATGGCGCTCAAACTGTCCCCTCGATATATGGGGGCCGGCTTTCGTGACGCGGCTCAGGAATTGTTCCGCTCGCCTCTTTTCATTGCCAGCGTCACTCTCTCGATCCTCGTCTACTTCGCCGCATGGCTCATGCCCGAGCCAATCTTCTCTAAATCCTTCGCCGCCATGGTGACGGCGCGCCTGGCGTTGGCCGTGGGGTTGCTGGAGTTGCGCAACGTGGCGCTGGCTGCCCTGCAGCTCTATCGAGAGGCGCAAGCCGCCAAGACGATGGCGGAGATTGAGGCGGTAGCCGAGCGCTTTGGCCGTGCCCTGGGAGGCACGGCCCTTCGTGTCCTCGTCATGGTCGCCAGCTTCGGGGTGTCGAAGGTACTGCCCAACGGTCCTTCGGGAGGTCTCGGCTCGCTTCTGAGTCCGCCTCGCTTTGCTGCGGGGGGAGGCCTGATGTTCCAGGCCTCGACCACTGCCCATGTGGTGTCCGACGGCACCATCGTCCTTGCTGGCGCGGCCTTGGGCACGGCTGGCTCTGCGGCGAGCAGTGCCTGTGATGATGGCTCCCAGAGGAAAGACGGCTACCGGTGGCACCATCTGGCTACGGACAAGAACGAGAAGTCAGCACTGAACGGAGGACCGTGGACGCCTTTGTTCGAGAGGCTGTTCACCACTGCGGGGATGGCCCTCGATGACCCGGAGAATCTTGTTCATCTCGCGGCCCATCAAGGGCCTCATCCCGAGGAGTATCACCGGGAGATCTACCAACGGCTCGAGACTGCGCTGAGTGACTGCCGCACCGTCTCTCAGTGCAGGAAACGCTTGATCAACGAACTCCGAAGGATTCGGAGTGAAGTCTGCACCCAGGGATCGTTTCTTCATCGTCTCATCACAAAGCCCTGAAGGGGCCCTGAGACTCCAGAAGACATGCCTCGATACTATCAACTGGTGGATGACAGGTTCTCGTCGGGCCGGTGGCACCTCGGTGCTCCTGTGGATGATCGCGGTGAAGAGATGGATCCATGGCAGTTCAAGCACGGAAAGGTTCTCGAACTGGGAGATGTCCCGCGGTTTCCGCTCGATGTTCCCGGGCATGCCCTGGATTTCAGCTGGGCTGCCTTCAGCATCCCCGTGGTGCATGACCGCTTCGCCAGGCTTTTCGAATCCCTGAGTGTCGAAGGGGTGCAGTTCATCCCTGCGCGGGTGGAGGGTCGGCCGGGCCCTTGGTTCATCCTGAACGCGCTTCGCGTCGTCCAGTGCGTCGACGATGCCCGGTGCGCGGAGGTCCAATACTGGAAGCCTGAGGACGAGGAGCCAGACAAGGTTGGCGAGTATCGCGCCATCCATGGTCTGCGCATCGATCCGTCGAAGGTCGGCAGTGCCCGCATCTTCCGTATCTGGGGATGGCGTGTGGCGCTGATCATCTCCGGCGACATCAAGGCCGCCATTGAATCTGAAGGCCTCACGGGTGCGCGCTTTGTTGAGGTCTGAGTCCCGCCCCTGTCCAGAGGGAAGTGACGGAGGCGAAGGCCTCGGGCGCCAAGCCGGGTGCTGGTTCCACGTGTGGAAGCCCGCTGTTCCACGTGTGGAGCGCACCCCTCCAGCCCCAGGCATGTAGAATGCGGTTCGACCCCAGGGAACTGGGGAGGAGCTTCAGGCGAGTGCAACCCCTTCTGGACATTTCCACCGCCAACGCCCAAGCGAGTCGCGGCCATGCGCAACCCACCGCCCTCGTTCCTGCGCTGACCATCGTCTCCCACCCCATGTCCCGCCGTGTGGGGGAGCGGCTGCTGCTGTCTCCGCTGACCGCGGGCCGCTCGGTGGAACTCTCCCGCAACGAGCCCTTCTTCATGCGCCCCGGCAACACCCTGGGCGCGCACCTGTCCGATCCGTGCGTGAGCCGCAGGCCGCTGGTCTTCTCTCCGGGCACCGCGGGGGGTGTCCGCGTGGATCCCGGTCCAGGCAGGCAGACGGCCGTGGCGGGCACGCTCCTCCAGGAGCCCTGGGAGTTCTCCGCCGAGCAGGTGGCCGCGGGCGTGCCCCTGGAGTTGGCCGGGCGCGTGGTGCTGCTGCTGCACCTGGCCGATCCCTCGGCACATGACTCGGCGGAGGCCCTGGGGATGGTGGGCACCAGCGTCGGCATCCAGCGCGTGCGCCGGCTCATCGAGCAGGTGGCGGACCTGGATGTACCGGTGCTCGTGAGAGGAGAGACGGGCTCGGGCAAGGAGCTCATCGCCCGTGCGCTCCACGAGCGCAGCCCTCGGCGCGGCAAGCCCTTCATCAGCGTGAATCTCGGCGCCATCCCCAAGGAGCTCGCCGCCGCCGAGCTGTTTGGCGCGCGCAAGGGTGCCTTCACCGGTGCGGTTCGGGATCAGGACGGCTTCTTCCAGGCCGCGCACGGGGGCACCCTCTTCCTCGACGAGGTGGGTGAGGCCTCTCCCGAGGTCCAGGTCATGCTGCTGCGCGTCCTGGAGACGGGCGAAGTCTTCCGCGTGGGAGAGCGTTCGCCCATCACCGTGGATCTGCGGCTGGTGGCCGCTACGGACGCGGCGCTCGAGCAGCAGATCCAGGAGGGCCGCTTCAAGGCTCCTCTGCTGCACCGGCTGGCCGGTTTCTCCATCCGCGTGCCCCCGCTCCGGGAGCGGCGCGAGGACATCGGTCTGCTCTTCCATCACTTCGCGCGCAGGGAGCTGGAGGTGCTCGGGGAGTCCCGGCGCCTGGAGCCCGAGGATCCGCTGGCCGAGCCCTGGCTGCCCTCGTCCCTGGCCGTTCGCCTGCTCCGCCACGGCTGGGCCGGCAACATCCGGCAATTGCGCAACGTGGTGCGCCAGCTCGTGATTGGCAGCCGGGGGCGAGCGCGCCTCGAACTCGACGCGCAGCTCGAGCAGGAACTGGCCACGGTGACAAGCGAGGCCCTGGGGGCTCCCGTCCCCGCGCCGCCTGCCCCTGCGTCACGGACCGCGTCCCGGCGCAAGCCTTCCGAGATTCCCGAGACGGAGCTGATCGCCACGCTCCGCGCATGCGGCTGGGACTTCCAGGCCGCCGCGGATCGGCTGGGGGTGCACCGCACCTCCATCTACGATCTGATCGAGCGCAGCCCCAGCCTCCGCACCGCGGGCGAACTGGGCGTGGAGGAGATCACCCGCTGTTACCAGGAGTGCCAGGGAGACCTGGACGCCATGGTGCGCAAGCTCGAGGTATCCAAACGCGCCCTGGCACGTCGCGTGAAAGAGCTGGGGCTCGATTCCAAGTCGGAGTGAGCATGTTCCTCGAGAGAAGGAAGGTGGATGTGTCGAAGGTCTCCGGAAGCGCTGGGCGGAAGGGTTGGAAGCGGCTGTGGCTGATAGCGCTGGTGGGTCCGATGCTGGCCTGTAAGAGCACCGGTCCTGTGGCGCCTTCGGAGTCAGCGAAGGGGCCCGTGGAGTGTCCAGCGGAGCTGCTGCTCCCCCAGCCCTCGATCACCTACACCCTGACCTGCGACGGCTTCTCTCCCAAGGCCCAGCGTCTCAAGGCGGGGGCCGAGGTCACGTTCAAGTCGGAGTGCGACAAGCCGGTCGTTATCAGCTTCAGCAACCCGAGCACGCTGTTCACGAGCCAGGCGCAGTCCATCGTCGTGACGAAGGGGCAAGAGCCAGCACCGGAGGTTGTGAGCGACAAGGGGGGGTGTCACCAGCTGTGCTTTGGTTCCTCCACGTGCCCTCCTTCGGATGATGTGAACTCGAAGACTGGGAGCCTCGACGTGTACACGAGCGGCGGATCGGAGCCGGAGCCCACGAAGTCCACGAGCCCGTAGCGCCCAACGTCAGGGGCCGGACTGCTGGCGCCGCCACCAGACGGTCCAGTGGGGATTGGCCGCCAGTGCCTTCGCGGAGAGCTGGGCATCGGGTGTGCCGAGCTCCGCGAGCAGGCTGGCCTTCAGGAGCAGCGCCTCCGTCCAGTCCGGGCGGGCGGAGAGCAGCGCGTCCGCCAGCGCCTGGCCGCGCTTCAGCGGTGGGGCCGCGTCCTGGCCCGACGCCTTCAGCCAGCGCGCCCATTCGCGGCAGAAGTGCCCGAACGCGGCGCGGTAGTCCAGGAGACGGGGCGCAAGCTGGAGCGCCTTCTCATAGGCCTGCGCGGCCTGCTCGAAGCGGGGGCCTGCTTCCACATCGTGCTGCTGGCCCAGCCAGCGCGCGCGGAGTTCGTGAACCTCTCCTTGATGGAACCAGGCTTGTGCCTCCTCTGGGTTGCGCTGGAAGGCCTGGGCGAGAGCCTCCTGCGCCTTGTCGAGGCTCTTGCGCGGATCCCTTCCCTGCTCCAGTGCGAAAGCCGCTTGCAGGGAGCGGACCTTGGCCAGGTTGGCCCAGGGAGTGGCCTGTCCGGGTAGCAGCGTCACGGCTTGCATGAAGGCCGCCTCGGCCGCCTGCGCCTCGGCGCCCGGATTCTCTCCCTGGAGGAACTGGTACTCGGCGCGCGCGGCGTGGACATCTCCCACGTTGTTCTGTCCCCAGCCTTGCTGCGGAGCGACGGCCACGGCCTGCTCATACGCGGCCTGGGCCTGAGCGAGCAGTGGCTCTGGATCCGTTCCTCGCTCCCAGGCCTCGCGCCCCTGCTCGACCAGGGCGATGCCCAGCCCGTTCTGCAGCGGAGCCACGCGGGCGTTGATGTCGATGCCGCGCCGGAAGAGCTCCACGGCGGTGGCGAGATCCGGCCGTGCGTCCGCTCCCGCGTCGCGGTGCCGCAGGGCCAGATCCGTGTGGAGGGTGCCTCCCAGATACCACGCGACGAAGTTGCGCGGGTTGAGCTCCCGGGACTTCTCCAGTGCCCGTCGAGCCTGTTCCAGATCGGCCTCGGGCTGCGCAGTGTTCGCGAACCCGGCCCGCTTGAGATAGGCCTGACCCAGGTTGATCCAGGCATCCGGCAGCCGCTCATCCAATTGGATGGCCTGCCGGTACGCGTCGATGGCCCGTGTCAGGTGCGCCGAGGGCTCTGCTCCGGTCTCCTCCTCGCGGTCCGCCCAGACGCGGAAGAGCAGCCCGCGGGTGGCGTGGCTCTCATAGTCCCGCTCCTTCTCGGGAAGGCGATCGAGCTCCTCGAGAGCCTGGCGCAGCGAGGGGACTGGATCCAACCCCCGTCCCTGGAGGCTGCGAGCCCGGCGAAGCAGGCTCTGCACCAACTCCCTGAGGGACGGAGTGTGGTCGGGCTGAAGCGTCAGCGCGGCCTGCGCGGCGGCGATGGCCTTCTGTAGTGGCTCCTCCACGTCACCGCCCTGGGTGAGGCGTGCCTCCGCCAGCCGGTTGTGGAAGCGCGCGCCCCAGAACTTCGCAACGGGAGAGTCCGGATCCACCGTGGCCATGCGCGCCACGGACTCCAGGCCCCGCGCATAGGAGGGCTGGATGTCTCCCCGGCTGTAGAGCTCCATGACGAGCTCGGTGTACTCGAGCTTCGCCAGCGACTCATGGACCTCCGGCAGGCTCTCGGCCGTGGCGGAAGCGGCGAGCAGGGACTCCCGGCCCGCCTTCAGATCGGCCCGCGCCCCATCCCGGTCTCCCTGGTTCCAGCGGCGGTGGGCCCGTACCTGGAGGATGTCTCCGCGAAGTTGGAGGGCTTCGTAGAACCAGGGCCGCCGCTGGCCCATCGTGTCCAGGAGGCCCAGCGCCTCGTCGAGCCGCTCCTCGTGGAACGCCAGCAGCGCCGACACGTACTCGGGAGAGGGCACATCGGCGCCCTCGCTCCGTTGCAACCAGTCCAGGACGGCCTCCCGATACTGGGCCTGGAGCGCGCGCCGGGCCGACTCCCGCCGCTCGGGGCTCTGGAGGTTCTCCACCTCGAGGAGCTGCTCCCGGTAGAGGCCGCCGAGGACCAGGGCCATGGCCCACGCGACACGGGGCTCGCGGAAACCGTAGCGCCAGGCGGCTTCGAGCTGTTCCCGGGCCCGGGCCTTGTTCCCGAGCGCCAGCTCTCCACGCCCCAACGCGTAGCTGCCCGGTCCCCGAGCCGAGTCGCCCGCCTGGCGGATCTCCTGTTCGAGGGCCTCCATGGACTGGCGCAGCTCCGCGCGATCGGCGCGAACGTCATGCAGTCGGGACAGGGCGGAGTAGCGGGCCCTGGCCTCGATGCTCTCGACCCGCTCGGTGAAGCGGCGGGCCAGACGTTCTCGCTCCGCGGTCTGCTGGCGGGTGAAGGCGGCCCAACCCAGGGCACAGGCCACCAGCACGAGAGCCACCGCCCCCACGCTCACGGCCACGCGGTGGCGTCGGGCCTGTTTGCGCAGGCGGTAGGCCAGCCCCAGGGAGCGGGCCTGCACGGGCTCGCCCACGAGGAACCGATCGAGCTCCTCCGCGAGCGCATGCGCCGAGTCGTACCGGGCCGCGCGGTCCTTCTCCAGGCACTTGAGGACGATGGCCTCCAGGTCCGTGGGGAGCTCGGGCACCAGCGCGCGCGGTGGGCGAGGCTCGACGGTGGGGATGCGGCTGAGGACCTCCAGTCCGTTCTCGCCGGAGATGGGGAGGTGGCCCGTGAGCACCTGATAGAGCGTGGCGCCCAGGCTGTAGACGTCCGCGCGGCGGTCCAGGTCTCCCACCTCGCCTCGCGCCTGCTCGGGAGACATGTAGTGCGGAGTGCCGAGCACCGAGCCGGTGGCGGTCCCCCCCGAGGCCGTCCAGTCATGGGCCAGCCCGAAGTCCATGACGTAGGGCCGGAGGCGCCCGTCCTCGGTTCGCTCCACGAGGATGTTGGCGGGCTTGAGATCGCGGTGGATCAACCCGGCGCGGTGGGCGGCGTGGACGCCTCGGGCGGCATCCCGGACGACTTGGACCTTCTGCTCCACGCTGAGCTGCCCGGCGAGCTGCCCGAGCGGCGCGCCGTCGATGAACTGCATGGCGATGTAGGGGCGACCAGCCACCTCGGCCACTTCGTGCACCTGGCAGACGCTCTCGTGCGCGACGCGGGCCTGGGCGCGAGCCTCGGACATGAGGCGGCGGATGTGCTCGGAGTCATCTCCCTTGACGAACTTGAGGGCCAGGTTGCGGCGCAGGCGCGGATCATAGGCGAGGAACACCTGACCCATGCCCCCCTGGCCGAGAAAGCGGATGCCCTGGTAGCGCTCCCAACCGGGGATGGGAAACACGGGCGTGACGGACTCGCTGCCCGTCGAGGGGGAGTTCGGATCGATCGTGGGAGCGCCGGGGAGATCCGAGGCGCGTGGCCCGTGCTCACGCTGTTCGTCCATCGAGGCTCCAGCTTACCTGAACGGCCGAGCACGGTTCCCGCCAAGGCGTTCCGTTCCGGCGCACTGACACGTCGGTGGGGCTCATTGACATGTCAGCGGGGCTCATTGACGTGTCAGCGCCCATCCAACGCCTCCTCATGGAGGAGGGGCACCGAGCAAAGGCTTGCATGTCGAGGTTGGTACGGGGATTGCCTGGGAAGAGCGGCCACGCAAAGTCAAACCCCCAGCAGGAGGTAGGCATGTCTACCGCAAGGGAATTCTCGCAGCAGGTCGCTTCCGTCCAATTCGACGCGTCGACGGGGCTCTACCACCCCAAGAGTGAGCAGGACATCATCCAGCTCGTTCAGAATGCCGCTGCGAACAACCTGCCGGTCCGGGTGATAGGCTCAGGCCACTCCGTGCAGGCGTCCATCCTGTCCACGCAGTCGAATGCCATCAACATGTCGCTGGATCAGTACAGGAACGTCACCTTCAACGGCGATGGGACGGTCACGGTCCAGGCGGGGTGCTACCTGGGGCTCAATGCCCCCGAGCCCTGGGAGAACACCTTCTTCTACCAGCTCGAGCAGAAGGGGCTGGCCGCGCCGGACATGGGAGGGATTACCCATCAGGCCGTGGGAGGCTTCACCACGATGGGGTGCTCGGGTGGCTCTCTGAAGTACGTCTATACCGACAGCATCGTCGGTATCTCTCTGGTGGATGGCCAGGGCGTGGTGCGCTCGTACACCCGGGGGAAGGATCCGGAGTTCGAGGGCGTGGTCGTCTCCATGGGGTTGATGGGCATCACCTCCACGCTCACGTTCAAGCCGGACCAGCGCTTCAACATCATTGGCGACGAGACGTGCTACGCGCTGGATGATCCCAACTGCCCCATCGACTTCTTGGGGCCTGGCACGGCCGGCAAGCCCTCGCTGGAGCAGTTCATGCGCCAGACGGAGTACACGCGGCTGCTCTGGTGGCCCCAGAAGGGCGTCGATCGCATGGTCGTCTGGCAGGCCAAGCGCATGCAGGCGGCGGATTACAACCCGACGACGGGTTCCCCCGGGAACTTCAAGCCCAAGCCCTACCTCGAGTTCCCGGTCATCCTCGGGTCCCAGATTCCGGCACAGGTGGCCGCGTCCTTGTTCTACCAGCTGTCCGCGGGCTGGCCGACGCTGCTCGACATGGCTGTTCAAGACCAGCTTCTGCGCGATGTGCTCTCGGTGATCATCGAGGTTGCCTACGAGGACTGCATCCTGCCCTTCGTCATCAACCTCTTCGCTCCTGTCTACACGGGGGACAACACTCCACCGGCCCCCGCCCTGGCGGAGATGCCCACGGGCCTGTTCTCGGAGGAGACGCGCGTTGTCGAACTGGTGAGGAATACCTCGAGCCAGCCCGCACAGAGGGCCGCGACGCTGGGCTCCGCGGGGCGGCGTGCGGCTGGCGGTCCGATCCTTCGGATGCAGAACCTGGATGCCTCGATTCCCGCGGGCTCGACCCGCGTCACGTCGGTCCCGATCGATCTATGGAAGGATGTGCTGGCTCGGATGCCCGGGGCGGGCCCCCACCTTGCCAAGCTGCAGTCGGAGCTGAGCAAGCGTGGTCTGAAGCTGCCGCGCTACTTCCATCTCCAGGTCCCGACCGACGTACTGCAGGGCCTGCCGACGGTGAAGGATGGGACGCCTCCTCCGGATACGACGGGCAAGCAGTCGTTCTGGGACGCCTGGTACAGCAGCCTGCCGATGGACAACGATGTCTCCGACTTCTTGATGCCCACCGAGTTCACCGAGCTGTGGATTCCGCTCGAGGAGACGCAGTCGGTGATGAACAGGCTGCATGATTTCTATGTCAAGGGAGGGCTCGGGGCCACGGGCTCCTTCTCTTGCGAAATCTACGCGGCGAAGGCCGATGACCTCTGGCTGAGCCCGGCCTACAAGCAGGACGTGGTCCGCGTGGACGTGTTCTGGTTCCACGACCTGTTCCGGGACGAGAAGGCGCTCGAGGCGTTCTACCAGCAGTATTGGGATCTGCTGGAGGACTACGCCTTCCGTCCACACTGGGCCAAGTACATGCCGGGTGCGAGCTACATGAACTCTGAGTCCCTGCCGGAGTTGTATCCCATGTACAAGCAGTTCCTGGCGTTGCGTGCACAGCTGGATCCCAAACAGCTCTTCGTCACCGACTACTGGCGCCAGGCTCTGGCCATTCCCGGGCCGCAGTAGCGGCAGGTATCCAGCGCCCGGGGCCCACTCCCTCGAGTTCGATGGGGTGGGTCCCGAGCGCCTGTTTCAGAGTGAGTGAGTGGACCGTGCGTCGAGCCACGGACGCTTGCGTTCACAAGGTGTTGCAGGCTCCTGGGCCTCGCCGTACTACCTCGGCCCATGCGCGCGATTGTTCTTCCCCGCTTCGGTGGGCCCGAGCTGTTCGAGGTCCGTGACGTTCCCACTCCGACCCCTGGCCCTGGTCAGGTGCTCGTCCGCATCATGGCGTCTGGCACCAACCCCGTGGACGCCAAGCTGCGCCAGGATGGCTCGTGGGCGGGGCTGCAGCCTCCCGTGATCATCGGCTACGACGCCTCAGGTGTCATCGAGCAGGTGGGCTCGGGCGTCACCGACTTCAAGGCCGGGGACGAGGTCTTCTACACGCCGGAGCTCTTCCAGAACCCGCACGGCACCTACGCTGAGCTGAGCGTGGTCAACGCCAGCATCATCGCGAGGAAGCCCCCGAGCCTCTCGCACGAGGAAGCCGCGGCGGTCCCGCTGGCCGGAGGCACCGCGTGGGATGCCATCGTCCGCCGGTTGCAGGTTCGCGTGGGAGAGACGGTGCTGATCCATGGAGGCGCCGGAGGCGTGGGCTCGTTCGCCGTGCAGATCGCGAAGGCGGCGGGCGCGCGGGTGCTCGCCACGTCCGGTCCCGACAACCTGGAGACGCTGCGCAAGCTGGGCGCGGACGTGGTCATCAACTACCGCAGTGAGGATCCCGCTCAGGTGGCCCTCCGGGAGACGGGTGGCCAGGGAGTGGAGGCCGTGTTCGACACCGTGGGCAAGAACGTGCCCGCCAGCATTCCAGCGACCCGGCCCTTCGGACGCATTGCCACCATCCTGGGAGTCAGCGGGGATATCTCGGCCTTCTACCCGCGCAACCTCACGCTGCACGGCGTCTTCCTGCTGCGCGAGCGCCGCCGCCTGGAAGAGATGACGTCGCTCATCGAGCGCAAGCAATTGCGTCCGCTCGTCGAGCGCGTGATGCCCCTGGACAAGGTCGCGGATGCCCACCGGCAGCTCGACTCGGGGCACGGGCGCGGCAAGCTGGTGCTGTCCGTGGCCAGGAAGTAGCTCCTCCCCTTGCCCGGCTGCCCCCTCAGGGCAGCTTGAAGCTCTCGACGATGGCATCCGTGGCGTCCCGCCAGGCCTTGGCACCCTTCGGATGGCTCCACTCGAAGCCATAGACGACGCCATCCTTCTCCAACTGCTTCATGTAGTGCACCCGCCCCTTCGCATCTTCTCCCGAGAGCGTCCACCACCCCTTGCTGCTCTCGGGATTGGAGGTGACGCGGACGCCCTCCGTCTTCCATCTTGCGATGGCGGCCCTGTGGTTCCAGTACAGGTCCGTCTTGCCTTTGGGGTCTCCCTCAATCGCCACCACCGGCGACGCCCACACCTTGAGGCTCACGTTTCCCGACGCGCTCTGGAACTCTTGGCCATCGCCGTTCCCTGATTCTCCCTGCCCCTTCAAGCCCGCAGGAACGCCGATAGAGTAGCCAAAGCGCTCGTTGGCGTAGGTGCTCCAACCCTTCGGGATCGGAGCCGCGACGACGAGCAGGGAGACCAGGACAGACACGACCATGCGAGCACCTTCCCGAGAACGAGGCCTCTCAGCATACCGTTGCTCTTGAAAAGCACGCCTGCCCAGAGGCAAAAGGCCCCTCATGGGTTACGACACCAGCTTCCACCCGGTCGACCACGGGCGAATCACCGAGCGGATTCTTCCGTACGTGCTCGGCGCAGCCGATGAAATCGATGATCTCGTCGAGCAGGCGGTCCGCATCGAGCAAGTGCGCTTCCGGGCGAATGCCTGGGGGCTCGGCGCGATGCGTTCCTCTCCACCGGAGGGCTTCGAGCCGCACCTGCACGTCTGGGGCCGCCCGTTCTTCGTGACTGGAAAGACCCCTCAGGAAATCGCAACGGGAATCGATGCGTACCTCGAGGCGAAGCCCGCGGAGGTCGACGGGATCGCGCTCGAAATGTGTGACGCGCTCGAGCCCGGGTTCTCCACCCGCGTCACGCCGCGGGGCACGGGGACGCTCCCCCCACCCCACGAACTCGCCCAAGGTCTCCGGAGTCGGCTGGACCTGATGCGGTCGTGTTGCGAGGCCCTCCGCGCACGCCGAACCGCGGTGCACTACGGCGACAAAACCTTCGAGCCAGGCAGTCTCCTCGGGCGGGAGCTGATGAAGATCGTCCTCGAATTCGCCGCCCACTTTCGGCCGGGCTGGATGAGCCGCGGCTTCACGTGGCCGACGACACTGCTCAGCGGAGACGCGTGCCGCCTGTTCATCGCGAACATGGCGCTCGTCATGCCGGTGATGAAGGCCTTTCCCGATGTCCCCTGGGCCGCCGCGGACACCATTCACGAGAACTACATGGTTGGCGGATGCCTCTCGCCGAAGGACATTCCGCGCGTCCGCGCGGCGGTGCAGGCCCTCCAGACTCCCGAGCTGAAGCTTGATCTACAGAAGCTGGACGAGGCGCTCGCCGACGCGGAGCACCGGCACCTGCCCTTCGCCGAGGCGACGGAGATCTACTCAGGAGTGTCGGGGAACATGAATTAACACCCCGGATCAGGGGCGGTGGCCTCGGGCCCTCGAGCAGTTTCCG
This sequence comes from Hyalangium versicolor, assembly GCF_020103695.1. GTDB lineage: Bacteria > Myxococcota > Myxococcia > Myxococcales > Myxococcaceae > Hyalangium > Hyalangium versicolor. The sequence goes on along the minus strand of NZ_JAHXBF010000024.1, from coordinate 28,312 downwards.
GACGCGTGAGGAGGCAAAGCTCGCGTTGTTCGAGTACATGCTCAAGGGCCGGGGCGGTGCTTCTGCCCTTCGCGCTCGCAACGGTTGTAGCAGGCGTTGGTGTTGAGGCTCTCGGTGCAGCGCTGGGAGCACGCCTGGAACTCCTCCATCTTGCCTTGCCCAGGTTTGGGACAGCTCTCCATGCAGGAGCGCATCTTCTGTTCGATGCCTCCGTTGCAGCTCTGCAAACAGGCGACCTGCTTGTCCTGGTGCTTCTTGTGAGGCGCGGCCCCGGTGTTGCCAGCGGCCAGTGTCGCCGCGATCAGAGCTCCGAGCCACCCCTGGGTCCGTGTCTTCAGGATCGAGTGCATTCCTTCTCCTCCTGCCGGAGCCCTCCATCGGGGCCGCCGGCGTGAACCGCGACGTGATTCAGCTCAGCGTGTGAGCGCGCCCCCCTGCTCTCCCAGATGGCGCGTGAGACTGACCGACAGCCTGCCGTCCTGGCTCTGGGTGAAGACATGGATCGTCTCTGAGCCGCGGCGGAACTGGCCGGGCTCCTCCTCGACGAAGCCCGCTTGCTTCATCGTGTCCCGATAGAAGGCCATCACCTGTGCCTCCGAGGCGGCGATGGAGAAGACAGCGCTCTGACCGCCCTCCATGTCCGTGCGCACCATCACCTGCGCCTCAGGAGGCAGCGGCGCCCAGTCGAGTGAGCTTCCCTTCGCCGGCTCGTAGTGGGACAGATCTGACGTGCCCAGGAGGAGCGTCACGGTCTTATCCGGGTTGCGCTGGAAGATGACGGTGTAGGCGACCATCCGCTCGGGATCGAGCGCGGTGAGTTGAGGCTGTTGCAGGGCCTGCGCCCGTGCGGAGTCTGGGGGAATGAAGAGCCCGGCCTTCTGGAAGGCGTTGGCAAAGTGCTGGACCAGCTCCTCCACGGGCAGCTTCGAGCGAGCCATGTCCAGGCGGATGGGCACGCCGTCGGACACCTGGACGCCAGCAGCGTCCACCCATTGGAGGAGACCCGGCACGTCCCAGTGAAACATGGGCCGCGCGGTGGGAGCGGCGGCCGCTCCAGAGGCCACCAGCGTCATGACCAGCCCCCACCCCTGTGCCCAGCGCCTCACGGACAGTCCTTTCCGAGGAAGCAACTGTCCCGCTGGAAGTACGCCACGGTGTAGGGGATGCCGCTGAGGCCACCCGGAACCAGCCCCGGCGAGGTGGGCCACGCGATCCACCCCTCACTTGGGAGCGGCTGCACCATGCCGGACTCCTCGCCCATGGCGCTCATCCAGAAGGCGTTCTCGCCACCGAAGAAGAACGGAAAGGGCAGCATGCCGACGATGCTCTGCGCCAAGGTGCTGCCTGCAAAGCCCAGCCCCGCGCCGGACCTGAGGTGCACGCTGGCAGCCATCTTCCAGAACGCCTTGTTCGCGCACGGCAGTGGCATGTCGGGGATGAGCGCGCACATCCTCCCCTCGCTGCCACCGGACAGGCCCCAGTCATCCAGCATCGTCGTGAGCTGCCCTGGGCAACTGCCTCCCGCAGCGCGGCCGATGCCGCACACGTGGATGGGCGTGGGCTTGTAGTGCTGCCGCGAGAAGAAGCCTTGGTTGGCATGCTCGAGGAACTCGGTGGGCAACCGGATGGCCGTGATGTCCGCCGAGGACAGGCACGTCATGCCCCCGTTGTCGCTGTAGGCATCCTGAGTGAGGAAGCCAGGGCCGAAGCCAGGGCCGCCACCTATCTGGCAGCTCACGCTCATGCCAGTGGCCTGGGTGAAGACCTGGGTGAGCGTGCCACTGCCAGCGCTGGAGCGGCGGCTGTCGAAGTCCTTGTAACGCTCGTCTGCCTTCTGGCCGGCCTGCAGGGCCGCGAAGGTGGCGGGCCCATCATCCTGGGGCCAGTCGTGCAGCTTGTAGCCTGTGGCATCCAACATCGCTGAGTGCGAAGCCTCGGTCACCTTCAACGAGATGTACCCCACCTCCGCGAAGTGGATGGCGAACATCAGGACCGTGACGAAGACGGTGAGGCCGAGGGCCAACTCCACCACGGCTTGACCTCGGAGGCGACGGGAAGCGCGGACGCGTGCCATCTCATGGCCCTCCTCTGTAGCCATGGTTCACCAGGGACTGAAAGGCCTCATTCGCCCAGCTCACCCCTGCACGGTCGAGCGACTTCCGCACGTCCTTCGGCCCATCCTCATCCACATCGAAGGGCACCAGCGTGGCGCGCCAGTAGGGGTTGAGCAGGTTGGGCGGCTCACGCCAGTGGCCATGGCGGTGGTAGTAGGCGAGGCCCGTCGACAGGGCCGTCTGCTTGCTGATGTCGAGGTTCCCGTTCCGTGGCCCCAGCCGGATTCCTCGGGCATCGAACTGCGAGTCCATCGAGTCGGCGCCGTGGGTGAAGCGGACCGGGAAGAAGAGGGCCCAGGGATCCGGGTTGCCGAGCCGCTGCGAGTAGTCGCGCTGGATGACGGCCTGGTTCTTGGGCTGACCCCAGAGGTTGTCGTCCCCCGTCACGAGGTGCGCGGGGTTGTAGTCCACGAAGAGGGGCCAGACGCTCGGACAGCTTCCGACGCACATCCCCAGGTCATGCCGCTCTGGCTCCTCGGCGCTGAAGCCGGGATTCCAGGTGTGAGTGTCCGAGGAGTCGCCGCTGTCGGTGGACTTCAAGAAGGCGAAGGCGCCGGCTACGCCCACGGAGGAGGGAGGACAAGGGGACTGTCCCCGGTTGAAGGTCACGGTATTGGCGATGCCCTGCCCCGCGTGGTCATCCGCCCAGGCGAACGCGTCACTGGGGAACAGCTTTCCGTGGTTCTGGGTCTTGGCGAAGTAGGAGCTGCCCGCGTTGGTGATGACGACGGTGTCGGGCTTCGTCAGCTTCTGCTGAAGCTGCAGGGTGAGGATCTCCGCCCCCATGGTGCGCATCGTGGTGAAGGAGAATCCCCGGCTCCCCATGGCGGCATAGACATGGTGCGAGTTCAGCGGGGTGATGGGCAGCGCGGCTCCGCCCAGACCGCTGAGGAGGGGAATCCCCACCGCCTCGTCCTGCCCTACCTCGTTGGCGTCGCTGGGGGCGCTCCACTCGTTGGGCCAGGCGCTGCCGGCTCGGGCCTTGTCCACGATGTCGTCGGCCACCGCGTGTCTGCCGAGCTTCTGCCGGATCCGGTCGTACCGCTCGAGCTGAGCGATATAGAGGAACGTCGTCGCATGCTGGAGCAACCGCGCCTGGCCCGCCGCGCCCTTGTCGAGACTCTCCCACTTGCCCTGGAGCTGCTGCTGATACAGCTCCAGCTCGCTGCGCGACTGGGAGATGTCCAGGATGGCCTTGGTGGCGCACGCGCACTCGGCCGGACAGGGCGAGTCCTCCACACAGCACGACGCCTCGAGGAGATCATACGGAATCTGCGCGATCGTATAGGACTTGCGCGCCGCCTCGACCTGGGCCCGGTAGTAGCTGCTCCAGGAGATGAGGCTCTGGACCGCGGCCAGGGACACCATCTTGCCGATCTGCGCCCGGCTCAGCAGGGCGATCTCGTTGAAGGCGCGCGCGGTGACGACGGCGTTGCTGTAGGCCGCCGCGTCCGCCACCGCATCCAGCTCCATCTTCTCCTTCACCCGGGTGCTGAGGGAGAGCGTCATCAGCACCAGCAGCGTGGTGAGCAGCATCGTGAGCGCGAAGAGCAGCAGGGTCTGCCCGCGGACTCGAGTATCCCTCTTCATAAGGTCTCCGGCGCCGGGGGACAGTTCTGGGTGAGGAAGTAGCGGCCTTGCGCAGGCGTCATCATCCGCAACGAGGCCGAGGCGTGAATGGGAATGACGTACTGCGCGCTGGCCACCCGGTGGAGCAGCTCACCCTGGACAGCCGTCTCCAGGGTCATGGTGTTCACGGTGCTCGCCTTCCAGCGAGTCTTCCGCGCGAGCATCAGCGGGTCCTGGGCCGTGTCGTTCTTGTAGCCCCAGTACGAGAGCATCATCCGGCTGATGACCCAGTTGGCGAAGGGCACCTTCAGTGGGAACCAGAAGACCAGCCGGGTCTCCAGGCGCATCGCGTCGTTCTGCTCCGCGGAGCGAGGCTCGTCGAAGTCCTTGTCCTCCCGGGCCGCGAAGCCTTGGGGGGATTCACGGACGATCCAGACGATGGAGCCGTTGTGGTTGCCGTCCCAGCCCGGGGTGTACGCGTTGCCCTTGCGCAGCCCGAACGCCTGGCCGAGCTTGTCCGCGGGCGAGCCGCTCAACCCGCTGCCCAGGTAGCTATGGAAGGTGGGCAGCAGGGCGAGGATGGCCGCGTGGGTCATCGCCTCGCAGTCGCCGTGGCGGACACTGCCGGCCCGGGTGGCTCGGAAGGCCGCGTACTCGGCCATGATGCGCGCCTGCATCATGAGGAAGAGCTGGAGGAGGCCCAGGATGAGGAACACCGTGAGCGGTAGCGTCAGCGCGGCTTCCACCGCCGCCTGACCGGACTGGCCAGCGCACCGGGGACCTTGCCCTCCAGCGTTCTGTATCGAGGTATCGGCCATGTCCCGACCTTCAATAGAGAAGGGGGAGAGCCGAGGCGATACCCCGCAGGGCGTACGGCTCTGCTCACACGAGTGTGTCAGGCGCTCAGCGCGGCTTCATGCTCTTGGCATTGAAAGCGCGGGATTTCGATCGCGGAGAGAGAGCGCGTCCAGGCCCTTGCGACGGCTGGAGTCCTTGTCAATTCGAGGCGTTGTCCCGCAAGACGAGCCGCAGTCACGCGGATCGTTGGCCCGCGTTTCCGGGAGATTGCTTCCATCCTTGAGCGAAGTGGATGAGCGGCTACGCATCACTGACCTATGCTCGACACTGCGATTCCCCTATCCTCGCACCAGCCCCCCGGCCACAAGGACCCCCCATGAAGCTCAAGTCGATTCTGGCTGCCGCTGTGTTGATGTCCGCGCTCGCAACGAGCGAAGCGCGAGCAGATGCCTATTGCTCACTCAATGTGAACCCGGGGTCCTATATTCCGCTCGGCCAGGTCTTCACATTCACCATCAATATCACCCTCAGGCCCGAGTTCTCGCCATTGCCGGCGTACTGGCCTCCCACGTCCTTCACGGTCGTGTTCCAGGGCAGCAAGAACGGCGTCGCCGATATTCCACCGAGCGGCGAAGGCTACCCTGGCACCTTCGGCTATGGGACGTCCGTGCTGACCGGATACCAGAATCCCCCGTCAGGCGGATTGAGCGGAACCTACCTCCGCTATGCCCAGATCTACGACAACGGCGGTCGTCTCTATTGCGTGACCAACACGGTTGCGGCCGTGTTGCAATAAATCGTCGAAGTGGGGAACTGGACGCGACGCGAGGAAGGAATCCAGCTGGGCCGGAGCTACTGGCCGGGCCTTCGGTGGGGAGAGCTGATCTTCTCCCGCTGCGCTGTGGACGTCGTCTGCCACCCCGACTTCCAGATCCACAAGAGGGTGGCGGACCGCTCTCCGCTCTACTTCACGCACGAGCGGATGCGGCGAGAGGTGAAGGACCTATCCCATGGCTGGGGTTCCAACTCACGCTGGAGGACCCGGTTTCGCTTCGACTACGAGGAGCGTGACTGCGTCATCTTCAACGCGGGGGGAGAGTCCGATCTTGCGGACCCAGCCTCGTTCGAGAGCACCAGCAGTTCGAACCGGGACCTGCCCATCGGCCCTCGGCGCGAGCTGCTGGTGCATCGCTGCTTCGTGACGTACGAGGGCCCGTGGGACGACTCGTTTCCCTACGACGACACGCTGGCGGTGCGAAGGGCGGACACGATGTGGCCCCTCGAAGAGGACCAGCTCTTGCCGCTGAATAGGGTTCGTCCGTGATGGTGTTGCTCCAGGGAGTCTGGTGGCGCTCCTGGAAGGCACATCTCGAGGAAGAGCCCAAGGTGGAAGAAGTCCTTGCCGGCGCACTCCGCCGCGCTCAGGCCGAGCAGTGGCCCGACGCGGCGCCCATCGTCCGCTGCATGCACGAAGTGCACGCTCTCCAGGCAGAGCTGGTGCGGAAGCTCCCCTGCTCCAACTGCTGTCGGTGCTGGACTTGCAGCTGGGCCTCCTCGCGTCACGATTTGCCCCCGGCGTGTGGGAGTCGCGCATGGCGGAGCTGTTGCCAGACACCCAGCCTGCGGTGCGCGAGGCCGTAGACTTCGGCCAGTTCCTGGCCTCCCTCTTCCCCACACCACTCAGGCCTGACGCGGGGCTGCACACGCTCGAGGACTCGCAGCTGCGCGAGCTGGGACGGCGCTGGCCTCGAGGCGAGGCGGCCCTGTTGGCGCTGTGGGCTCGGCTGGAGGCAGCGGATCCGAAGGGGGCTCCCTCAAGCAGGTGCGGAGCCTGGGCAGGAGGAGGAGCGCCCCGCGTTTGGCACGACGGAGGAGGAGCCTTTGGAAGGAGCGCACACGGCGTTTGGACTGTGCCGGGCTGGTGCGCAGGAGATTCGCGCTGGAAGTGTTGGCGAGCTTGAGGTGTGGAGGCAGGCTTAAGGGTGTTGGTGTAGGTGAAGGGAGCCGGAGGGGTGAGAGCGATTGAGGAGCCCCTGGGGTTGCCCCCGGCGAGTGCACACCTGGCGCCTGCGCGAGGGCCGCCCGAGAGCGCGTGGTGTTGAAGCTCAAGCCGCCCCAGCCAGCCAAGAGAGCCCGGCCCCCGGTGCGCCCCTGCTGGGAAAGCGGCAGGGCCGGGCAGGAGTGTGTCTGCTGGAGATGAAAGGCTTGTGCGCCGGCTCGGCGTGCGGCTCATGGGCTCCCGTCAGCGGCCCTCACCTCCCGCTCTGCTCCCGCCCGCTACACCCAAGCGGGCTCCTGTCCTTCCTGTGCTCCGGCCACGTCCGTGTTGTTCCATCCCAGCGGGTTCGGAGACGGGGCGCGGGTGCCGGACAGCATGGGAGGCGTCTTGTCTAGCTTGACGAGCACCGGGCTGGCAGAGGCCTGCAGCCCGGCGTCGTTGGTGCAGAAGCCGTGGAGCACCGTGCCTGAGGTCTCCTCGGTCTGGTGCTGCTCCGGGGTGCAGAGCACCGGGCAGCTGACCGTGCCCGCACCGGAGGTGCGCACGGTGACATTGCTGATGTACCAGCCGTTCAGGCCCGGAGTCCCTCCGGTCACCGCCATCACTGCGGAGGGCGGCGTCTTGTCGGTCCTCACCGTGACGGAGGCGGAGCTCTCCTGCCCGTTCACGTTTGCCGCCGAGCAGGTGAACGAGATTCCCCGCGTCTCCGTGCTCACCCCGGTGCGTCCGCAGCCCGAGGTGGAGGCGATGCCGGACTCGGGATCGTTCACGCGGAAGGAGACGGCCACGTCGCTGACGTACCACCCGTGGGCCCCGGCCGTGCCTGTGACGACGGGGACGATCTCCGGCCCCGTGGTGTCCCCTGGCGAGTGAGGCTCGGCGGTGATGTTGAGCTCCACCGGCTCGAAGGCCGAGGGGATGTCCGCGCCGAAGAGGTTGACTTGCCACGGCCCGGGCTCCGGGTTGCTGATGCGATAGGTCTCGAAGGTCGCGCCCACGGCATGGCTGACGTCCGGGGCGCTCGTACTCCGGCCGATGACCCGGCCCGAGGGCGCGGTGAGCGTCATCACCACGTCACTGCCGGGCCAGCTCGTGGAGAAGGTCACCAGCGCCTGCTCTGCGGGCACCACCACCGCGTATGTCTGGTTCGTGCCCGGCCCCACCGTGTTCTGCACCGGGTTGCAGCCCAGGCCACCGAAGTACTGGCACCGCGCGTTGCGGACCGCGTGGTACTGGGCCCGCGCGTTGAGGCTCTCGTCGAGCCACGCGAACTGCTGCCACTCGCCGGTCCACTCCAGCATGTACGGCGTCACCGCGGCGACCCGGGAGTCGTTCATCCAGCCACCGCTGGTGGAGGTGAAGGCCTGGACCAGCATGCTTCCGATCTGCTCGTGCGAGTAGTCGCGGTATTTGCCCGCCTCCCGCCAGATGGAAGGCCATCCCGTCTCGGTGGCGTAGACGGGCAAGGACACGCCCGCCCGCTGCAGCTCGTTCCGGTAGACGTGGAGCCCGGTCCCCGCTTCGGCGAACGGGACCATGTACCAGTAACCGATGTACGCCGCGGGGTAGGGGTGCGACCCGAAGCCGTCGAACTTGCTGAACAGCCCCGGAACGGCATTCACCACCTCCTGGATGAAGTCCGGGGATGTGTGGCGCCCGGCGAAGCGTCCCCCACAGGGACACAGCGCCCAGCCCCTCCAGGCGCCAGCGGAGCGCAGACCACCACCAGCCGCGAGTCGGTGAGGGTTTGGAGCGCGTCCGCGACGTCGCGCTGGAAGGCGGCCACCTCGTGCGCCATGGTGGTCCACTCGTACTCCTCGCTGCTCTCCCACTCGTAGCAGAGGTTCAGCTCGTTGCCGGTCTGCGCCACCAGCTTGCGTTGGGGGCCTCCCATGGCCGCCAGCAGCTGCTCGACAACCATCTTGTACTTCGCGGCGAAGAGTGGGTACCGCAGCCGGTTCGAGCCCGGATCCGCGTCGTGGCAGATCATCTGGTTGCCCCAGGGTGGAGCGAGCCGGACGATGACGTTCTGCCCGCGGGTGGTGATCTCCCGGACGGCACCCTTGCAGTCCTCGCTCGCGCCGGTGTTCGCCAGGGTGATCTCCGGGCAGATGGCCAGCACCCAGCCCCCTTCGCCCACGAGATCGCGAGCGCGATCGTAGAGCGTGGAGTTGCCATACCCGGCCATCCCAATGCCGAACTTGTTGGGCCCAACCGGCCCGGGACCGCCGCCGCCGCCCACCGTGACCATGGCCTGGCGGGTGTTGTTGCCCTCGTCCGACTCCGGGAACCGGTTGATATCATCCACGTTCGCGGTCACCTGAAGGGACCCGGTCGAGGGCGGGAACCAGCGGCCATTGGAAGGCCCACCGGTCATCGAGATGAGGGCGGTCTCTCCCGGCTGCATCGGGGCCCGGAAGCCCCAGCCATAGTACACGCCTACCCCGAAGCCCACGCCGACGATGCCTCCGGTCACCGCGGTGCCCTGGTTGACCACCCTGGCGTGGAACTGGACCGCCTGGCCCGCTTCCGGCTGCGCGGGTGTCCACGACACCTCGGTGACGACGACGCCCGCCTGCGGCTGCGGCGCGCCACCCACGGTGACCTGCGCGCTGCGTGTGTTGTTGTTCTCGTCCGACTCCGGGAACCGGTTGATGTCGTCCGTTACGGCTGTCACCGTGAACGTGCCCGTGCTCGAGGGGACCCAGCGATTGCCGGCGGTTCCGCTGTCCATGTCAATGGTCGCGGTCTCCCCAGGTCCCAGCGGCTGCCACTGGATGCCCAGCCGTAGAAGCTGCCGATCGAGAACCCCACTCCGACGATGTCCCCCGTCGTCTCATTGCCCTGGTTGAGCACCGTGGCGTGGAACTGCACCTGCTGCCCCGCCTGTGGAGCTGCCGGCGTCCATCACACCTGGGTGACGGCCACGTCCGCCCCGGAGCCGCCACCTCCATCGACCGTTATGTCCCGGAAGCCGGGAGTCCCGAACCAGCTCCCACCCTGCAGACCGTCGCGCACCATCTTGGCCCCGAATCGCTGCGAGCCCGAGGCGTCCTGGGGCATCCGCACGTCGAACACGAAGTCGTAGGTCTGCCCCGGTGCGACGGGTTGCACAGGTACACGCGCGCATCTGTGAGGCCTTGGGAGTACCCGCCGCACGGTCCCAGCAGCCACTCCACCGCATTGGCCTCACCGGCGGCGAACGTCGTGCCCAGGCGGAACCAGTCCGTCGTCCAGGTCTCGGTCCCGGTGTTCGTTACGCGCACCCGGACCTGCCCACTCTCGCCAGGGGCCAGCGATGCCGGCGCCTGGATGTCCTGGATGACGGCGTCGCGCGGGAGCTGGGCCCGGGACCGTCCATGGGCCCAGGAGCAGGAGGGCCAGCACGAGGCGTGCCGTCCCTCCGGTGAAGGCAGCAGAAGATCTTCTCATGGGTATTCCTCCTTGTTCGCTGGGCCATGCTCAAGCGGTGGGCCGCTTGCCGGTCTCAGGAGCAGAAGGAGTGCCTGTAGAGAATTGCCGAGAGGCCACTTGGCCTGAAGCGCCTGAAGGCAACGCACACCTTGCAGGATTTGAGGGCTCCACGCAGAAAGTGCGGGGCTGCCACGGGCCCGTGCAGACACTACTTGGCGCTCAAGGAGTCACTTTCAAATGGAAATTGAAGACGAGGCTGCTCACGCCATCAAGCCGCTTCACGGGCCTGATTTGGCTCGCGATTGACTTGAGGCACGTCCTTTCTTTCAAGGAGAGCCCCGGGGCCTCCTCTGCCTTGAACTCTCCCTCTTGAGAGATTCGCACCTCCCAATCGAACGAGGCCTGGCGGCTAAAACACGTCAGGAGCGCATGCTCGTTGTGACTAAGAGCGAGCTCGGCCAGGGAGGCGACCCTCCAGCTGAGAAGGTCATCATCAGAGAATGCGGGGCTCACGGTCGACCCGTCGGGGCGGACGATCGTGCGGTCGGGCGTGGGTTTCACGATCGTGCCATCGGGGAGTGTGACACTTGTTGGCTCCCCGAGGCCGAAACTCTCCTTCACGTAGGTAATCTCCAGCCCCGGTCTCTTGGCCTTCTGCCCCGGGTTCTTGGTCTTCTTCTTGCCCGGAGGCATCCCGGGGTTGACCTCCTCCGGCCCCTTTGGGGGGGTGTGGTTTCCGTCCTGCGCACCTAGCTGATTCTCGCCCGGAGGCCCCCCGGGCTTGACCTCCTCCGGCCCCTTTGGGGGGGTGTGGTTTCCGTCCTGCGCACCTGGCTGATTTTCCTGTGTGTGCTCAGGATGAGATCCAGACTCCTTGGGGGCTGGGGGCGCCGGAGGTAACCCGGGTGGGATCGCCAAGGGGGCAAGCACGGCCAGCAGTCCCAGGACTGCCAGCATCTGCAACAGTTGGCGGGAGGAGATATTGCTCGCGCGTGGCTTTGAAGCGCGTCTCAACGCCTCGCAGAACTCCGCCACCGTCTGATAGCGTTTGTCCTGGTTCCATTCCACGGCCCGGGCCAACACAGGCTTGAGCCGCTCATCGCAAACAAGCTGCTTGATGAACGCGCCGGGATTCCTGAAGACATCCAGCGTGAGATTGCCCCCATAGAGCCCGGAGAGCACCGTCATCCCCAGCGAAAACACGTCGGCTTGGCCTGCGAGAGGCTTCCCCGGCTCGGGGATCAACACTTCCGGCGCCGAGTATATGAGGGTCCCCAGCCTGTCCGTTCGAGTGCTGGGCGTCACGTCCGTGTAACGCACCAGATCAAAGTCGATAAGGAGCGCCCGGTCCTTCTTGTCCAGGAGGATGTTCGCTGGCTTCACATCCCGGTGGATCAGGTGGTGCGGTGCGCGGTGCGCCTCTTCGAGCGCCTCTCCCACCTGCAGGATGATACCGAGCAGCTGCTGGGGTGACAGGCGCTTCTGCTTCACCGCCGTCTCTAGATCGCCGCCTGGCACATACTCCATCACCGCATAAAAGTACGGGGGATCTTCCCCTCGCTTGTCGAAGACCTTGACGATATTCGGATGGCTCAGCCGCGCCATCGCCTCCACACCGCTGAAGAAGCGCTCGCGGCGTGCGCTCTCCTCGGCCATGTTCTGGTGCAGGACCTTCACCGCGACAAATCGCTGCTGCTGATCGTCGTAGGCCTCCCAGACGGTGCCAAACCCGCCTCGGCCCACTTCCCGGAGCAACTCGTACCGCGCAGAGAGGACATCGCCCGCCCGCACGGGTCTTCCCATGCGCAGCTCGCTTTGCAGCCGCATCACCTCCCGGCGCGCGCCGGCGCGCTCCTCCTCGCTGGCGCCCGTTCTCTCCAGGACCGAGTACTTCACGCGGGCCTGACTCAGGCGCCCAGCGGTGATCTCTGCTTGAACCGCGGCCTGGCCTGCTGCTGCCGGCGGCGTGCTCGCGGTCACGGCGTGCACCTCCAGAGGGTAGGAGAACTCCTCCTCCCTCAATTGGAAGTTCTGGTCCGGGACGATGTGCTCGAAGTCTTGTGCGGTCGTATGCAGGATGCGCGGCCAAATGCGCAGCCGGGCTGCCGTTGGGCTGGTGAAGTCCACACGGCCAGCACTGTAGCCATGAATGCGGATCTCCTGTCCCCCAAACGTCTCCAAGCCGAACAGCGAGGCACCTTGGAGTCGGCACTGCTGCTTGAACCCGTTGACCCGCTCCGCAGCTGAGACCGCCTCGTGCATGTGCCCGAAGAAATGAGCCGCCAGCCGGCCAGGCGCTCCTATCCCGGCACGAAATGCCTGTTGGGCCCGCGCATGCAGCCAGTCCACGGGGTGATGCGTCAGAAGAAAGGTGAGGTGGTTCTGCCTCTGCCACGCCACGCCATCACCCGCGCATGCTCCATGGAACTGATGCACGCCCAGATCGAGCAGTCCCTTGTAGTCGCCGCCAGTCAGCTGGAGAAACGCCGAGTTCAGCCCGACGACTCCAAGGCGCAGTTCTCCGCGGAACAAGATCACCGAGAAGTCTCCCGGCAGCAGCCCCGGGCGGAGTGTCATCGTCGAAGGCACCGGATGGCGCTGGTACCAGCGCGCCACCCACTCGGAGAAGGGACGGAATGCATCGTCGACGATCGCTCGAATGCTGCCGGCCGGTTCCTGCCAGAAGCGCTCCCGGACCTCGGGCCGTCCCTGCCACTCCCGGAGTTCCTCGAGTGCCGGAGATGGGGGCGGCCGGACCAGATCGTGATTGCCCGGCACCACCAGGAGCAGGGGAGAAGAGCCCAGCCTCCGGAAGTGCGCCCAGAGTTGCGTCAGGGTTTCATCAAGTGCCTGAAACTCCTCTTCGCTCCCTCTCTGGGTGAGATCCCCGGTGAAGAAGACAAGATCCCAGGGGCCCGACTTTCCATGCAGTGCCTCCAGATCGTCATAGAGGAGTTGCCGGACGCTGGGCCAGCGCCAGCTCTGGTCCTTCAAGCCCTGATGCAGATCTGTCAGGTGCAAACAGCCGAGTGACGCCGTGGGATTCGAAGGTACCGCCTCTGGCATGATGTTCCCGGCATCCTCAACAGAGGGCTGCCGGCTGGGGCTTCCCACTTCCCACTCAGTACCAGCAGGCTCGCCTCCTCAATGGATGTTGAGCTGAGGGAGAAGGAGGAGCAGGAAGGCAGGGGTTGTCCGCCTGCCCCCAGTATGGAGGCAGGAGGCGGGTGCTGGCCTCCGCGGGCCAACTGCTAGGAGCCTGCCGGAGAACTGTCTATGAATGGGGCGCGCGCTCACTCACTGACGAGCTTGTAGACCCCGTCATCCAACACGATGCCGCTCTCGACCAGGAACACATGCCCCTGGTTCGGCACATAGACGTGCAGGTTGTCGAGAGACAGATCGATGAGGTGGCGCCACTGCGCCTCTCCGGGCGCGCGCTTCACCAGGGACGCATTGAGGGTGTTGCCAACGGTGGTCCACAGCGTGCCGTCCGGTCCCACGATGTAGCCATAGCCGTTCAAGGGGCGCCATCGGGTGGCGCATTCGAGAACAGCTCGGCCTCGGTGGCTCCGGGGCGGACGCGGTAGAGCGCCGGAGGAAAGCTGTCCCCCGCCGCCTTGCGATGCACCGTGAAGTAGAAGTTGCCGGCCGGATCGATGCCCGGGTAGCCGCTGGTGACCTTGGTGCCTCCCTCCCTGGCCAGCCCGCCCCCCGCGAAGAGTGGGTGCTCGCAGCCGGCGATGACCGAGACGCCCTGGCCATCAGGAGACACGCGCGCCACGCCTCTCCGGCCGAGCAGCCAGATGTGGCCCTGGGCGTCTCGTACGGCGCCCTGAGGCTGGCCGAGATCGGCCGTCTGGGGGAAGGCCGGGGCCCGAGTGTCCTCGGGCTGAGCGCGGAACACGTTGCTGTGCGCGGTGGAGCTCGTGTTGCCCGGCGTGCTGCCCAGCAAGAAGAGCGTGCCATTCTCTGCTCCCTCAAGCAGGTGTGGAGCCTGTGCAGGAGGAGGAGCGCCCCGCGTTTGGCGCGACGGAGGAGGAGCCTTTGGATGGAGCGCATACGGCGTTTGGACTGTGCCGGGCTGGTGCGCAGGAGATTCGCGCTGGAAGTGTTGGCGAGCTTGAGGTGTGGAGGCAGGCTTAGAGCGCCTAACAAAAGTAAGGACTGGAGCGCCCTCACAGAGGGGAGAAGCCCCTCGGAAAGGACTTTTGTTAGGCGCTCTTAAGGGTGTTGGTGTAGGTGAAGGGAGCCGGAGGGGTGAGAGCGATTGAGGAGCCCCTGGGGTTGCCCCCGGCGAGTGCACACCTGGCGCCTGCGCGAGGGCCGCCCGAGAGCGCGTGGTGTTGAAGCTCAAGCCGCCCCAGCCAGCCAAGAGAGCCCGGCCCCCGGTGCGCCCCTGCTGGGAAAGCGGCAGGCCGGGCAGGAGTGTGTCTGCTGGAGATGATCGATTCCTGGGGTGCGTTCCCCGGCGGCACCGTGCGGCCCGTAGCTCCGCCTCCGGAGGTGATCGGAGCGTTCGATCTGCTGCGCTCGTCTTTGGATCCGGCGTTCGTGCAGGCGCTACTCGCGGATCAGTGGATGCGGCCCGTCTCCGCCTTCGGGTTCGATCGGCTGACGGTGCCCCAGACGGAGGCCGTGGCCGGCTTCCTGGGCCGAGTCAACTCAGGTGAGTGGATGCCCGTGGATCTCCGGGAGAAGAACCCGCCAGAGACACTCGTCCAGGAACTCCACGCCGTCCGCGCATTGGAGTGGCGAGCCGAGGCCTGACGTCACCACATCCCAACGGCTATTACTGGCACAGCCGCCTCAGCCAGCGGCGCATGTTCTCCTTGTCCTGCGAGAACCAGCCGGTGCGTTCCTCGTATAGGAACGGCTCGAGCAGGTGTGCCAGCGCACGGTACTGCGGCAGGTACACCTCCTTCGAGGTGTCAATGGCATCCGGCCACTCTCCCAGGGAGATCAACAGGCGCTCGCCCTCCAGTGGCTGGAGCGACACCTCCGAGAAGGAGAGCTTGTCGCGCAGCCCCTCGATGCCACCCAACTGCCCCAGCAACGGCTGGCCCAGGAACGTGAGCCAGTAGGCTCCCCGCGCTCGCGTCCCGATGGCCCGGCTGGTATCCCCCAGGTTGTACAAGTCAAAGCCCAGGTAGCGAGCGAGCAGTCCGTTCAGCTCGCGCCTCGCCGCGTACCAGAGCCCGTGTGGAGCGACAAAGGCGAGGCTGGCGTAGCCGAAGCTGAAGGGTAGCTCACGTGCCAACTCGAGCGCCAAAGCACAGACGCGCGCAGGGCCCTGCTCCAAGAGATACTCGGTGGGCAGCGTAAAGAGCACCCCGGTCGTGGAATCCTCGTCGTGAGAGAACATCGGTTCGGCGAGATTCCGGCCGTAATACTCGAAGTGGTAACCGCCCACGGCGCTGGCGTCCTCTTCCAGCTCCACGATTCGTGCGATTCCCCCAGGGCGTTCGAGCATCTGCTTACGGATCACCTCCCAGCCTTTGTCGTCGAGAGGGAGCGTGTCTCCATCATCCGAGCCGTACCAGCTCAGTGCTGTTGGAGGGACGGCACGCAAGTACGTCTGCAAGGCCCGCCACACTGTGGAGGCCACTTCAGAGTGCGACCGGCGCATGAAGAAGCAGAGGACCACGCCATCGCGGGTCACCAGCCTGTCGGTGTCTGTCCTCAAGCGGATGACGGGAATGTTTTCCCTCATGGAATCAACCCTACCTGAGGCGAGATGATCACCGCCTTTCCTCCCAACGCTTCGCTGTAGAGCTTGCCCTGGGTGTAGCCGTCATAAGCACTTTCCTCTCCATGGGGAACGCCCTCGGTGCAGGCCGTATCCTCCCGTGAAGCCCTGGGTCGCGCTACCTCCACCTCCTCCCTCTCAGGCCAGCCCTGAGGCCCCGATTCAGCAACCTGGAGCGTTCAGGGCGCGGCCGTGCCGTTGAACCACGCCTGATACTTTGGCCAGGAGTAGGTGGCGATCGTGCGGCCCAGGGCCAGGCCTTCGACGTTGTCGGACTCAATGTGATAGCCGCCCATGATCCGGCTGAGGCCAGCCATCTCCGCGCATTGACTGAAGGTGGGATGCAGCAGCACGATCTCGGCGTCGGCCTTGGAGGCGGCCTTTCCGTTCACGGACTGCATCAGTTCGGGCCGCATGCCTTCTTCGGTGAGCACCCCGGCCCGGCGGTGTTCGATCACCTCGAAGCGATCGTTGCCGGTGAAGAGCTCAAGCATCTTGGCTGCCGCGCCGCTGACAGTGCTGTGGCCCGAGGGATAACCGGGAAACGGCGGAGTGACGAAGTTGTCGGGCGAGTAGGGGTGCCACTGCTCCACGGGCAGCTTCTTCACCCCCTTGCCGGGGCCCGCCCAGCCCATGATCTTCTGGCCTTTGTACAGGTGGCGCACGAGCGTCCACGGACGGGAGGAGTCGTAGAAGCGCTTGGCGTCCCAGCAGGCGATGAAGGCGTCGAAGGCCACGTTGGCGATGGAGAAGAAGACCTTCACATCCTGGTCGATGCCGAAGCCATCCCGCCGCGACACATCCTGGGCGAAGCGCAGCCAGTGGCCTGACTGGCCAGTGGAGCGGGGGCCGTCGCGCATGAACTCCACCGTGGCTTTCTGCTCCAGCGTCAGGCTGGCGTTGAAGTCCACCACCTGCTTGATCTCGCGGTCGAGCTTCGGATCCCCCACTTTGGGGGGCGGGGCCGGGCGGAACTGGTCGGCGCGCTCGAGGGCGAAGGGCTTCACCCGGTACCAGTGGGGGGTGAGGAAGCCGGGGGTGAAGAAGCCGCCCTTGCCGTCCGAGAAGGGGATGGGCTGCCAGCGATTGGGGTCGTTGATGGTCGCGCCCGGGTTCACGGGAGCGTAGTAGGTGTAGTCGGAGAAAGGCTTCTTCGTGAGCGAGCCCACCTCATCCCCAAACTGGTTGGCACCGTCGTGCCGCCGGTACTCGATGAGGGCGGCCGCGGCGACATTGCCGACGCCGGCCGGGGTCGTCACATCTTTCGAGTCGTTCTTCGGGTCATGACCCATGCGCTGCATCTCGCTCTCGATCCACGCCGTGTCTTCCGGGTGGTTGAAGAGCAGCGCGCGGTAGACGGCGTAGGCGATGGCCGTAGCCTTGTGGGCATCGGTGCGCTCGGCGGCTGGGCGGCGCAGGCGACCCCCCAGGCGGGTGCCGACGGCTTGACTGTCGTAGGCCGCCCAGGCGTCGTACATGGCGGTCACTTCAATGGCCATGTCGCGCGAGAGGATGGTGGGGCGGGCCCCCACGCGGTCCACCGCACGGGCGTTCGCCTCGAGGATGACATCGAGCCACTGATAGGCTGCCGAGGCCTGAGTGGCCTTGTCCTGGTGGCGCAGCCACTTCGAGGTGTCGGGCGCGGCGGTCGCGGCCCCGGCCAGGATCAGAGCCGAGATGATCAGAAGCTGAGTGCGCATGGCCCCATCTTCCCTCATCGCGGTGTACACAGCTACCAGCATTGCCGTGTGCTTTCCGGGCTCAGGCGCAGGCGCGCTCCTCCATGAACGCGTCCGACGCCGAGGAACAGAGGTGAAGAAGAGCGTCCTTCGGCACAGGAGATGCGCGGGAACACTCGCCTCGACGGTGTTATGGATGTGGCACCTCTCGAGGCACCGCATGGACCATGACCGCAATCCACAATCAGAGCAGATGGGGGACGAGTCGATGGTGCGCACGCTCGCTCACCAGGCGGATGCCATCTGGCCGCAGGAACAACGCCTCTTCGATCGATATGGTCTGTCGGGCCCACTGACAATCCTCGATCTCGGCTGTGGAACCGGTGAGATCACCCGGAGGCTGGCTTTGCGCTATCCGCAGGCACGTCTGCTCGGCATCGATATCCTCGAGTCGAACCTGGCGATCGCTCGCAAGGGCGACACGTTCGGTGGGCGCATTCGCTACGAGAAGGGTGATGCCTTCGCGCTGGGGCAGGGGGATGCCAGCTTCAAACTCGTGGTGTGCCGGCACATGTCGCAGGCAGTGCCCGACTTCCCGCAGGTCCTGGCCGAGATCACCCGCGTGCTCGAGCCCGGCGGCTGGCTGCATCTGTTGTCCGAGGACTACGGCATGTTGCATATGCCCGCGCTGGGTGGCGATGCCTTCGATCCAGATCGGTTCTGGAATACGAGCGTGGTCGCGTTCGCGCACCAGATCGGTTGCGATGCCCGTATCGGCCGCCACTCACCGCCCTTGCTGGACCGGTTCGGTTACCTCGACATCGCCATGGACTACGTCACTGTCGACACGCTGCGAGTGCCGCGTGTCACCTTCGCGGGCATCCTCAAGGCTTGGCGGGATGGCTATGTGAAGGTTCTGGCGGACGCCAGCGGACACTCCGTCCCCGAGGTCACCGCCAACTTCGACGCCATGATCTCGGCGATCGAGACTCCACCGCAATATGCGGTATGGCACGTGCCCATCGTCTCGGGCCGCAAGCCGGGGTGAGGCTGACGTGTCAGACTGACACGCCAGTCGCGCGCGCTGACACAGCCATGTCAGTGGGCGCAGCCCTCGCTACGAGGGAAGAGAGGGTGTTACGGGCTTGCCGAACGGTTGGCCCGGCACGTGCAAGTTGCCGCGCGCACCTCCTGGCCTTCGCGGCCATGGGAGATGTCCACCGCGAGATCGCCTCCCGATCCGAGCGGCCCTCTTAAAAACCCCCTGATGGAGAATCTCATGCATCGCATGTTGTCTACCGCTGTCATGTCCACCCTCCTCCTCGTCGGCTGTGGCGGAGATCCGTCGCCGGAGGAACGCGAGGACCAGGTCAACGATCATGTGGAGTCGCTGCGCTCCGATCCTGCGGCCCTCAAGACCTTTCTCCAAGACCTGCCCAAGGGCGGAGATCTGCACAACCACACCTCGGGTTCCATCACCACGGAGAAGCTGATCCAGTGGGGAGGGGAGGATGGAGCGTGCGTGAACACCACCACGTACGTTGCCAGCAATCCCTGTGCGCCCAACACTGTTCCGCTGTCCAATGCGGCGAATGATCGCGCGTTCCATGACGCCGTCCTGGGAGCGTGGTCCATGGAGGGCTTCTCCGGGCCCTTGCTGGATGCGCACCAGCACTTCTTCGACGCCTTCGGCAAGTATGGCGCGGTGCAGCTCGACTCGCGCAGCGACGATAGCTACGCGGACATCCTGTCCAAGGCCGGCCAGAACAAGCAGATCTACGTGGAGCTGATGCAGGGTTTCGGCGCGGGTACGGGCGGCGGCATCGCGGCCGGACTCTTCAGCCCTTCGGATACGTGGGATGCGCCGACCTTGCTGGCCAAGCGCCAGCAGATCATCGACACCCCTGCCTTCAAGACGGCGATCAGCAACATGGCCGCGAGCATCGCGTCGACGCTGAGCGGCGCGCGTCAGATCCTCGGCTGCGACACCGCTGCGCCTGACCCGGGTTGTGACGTGGAGGTGCGCCTGATTTCTTCCGCCAACCGGACGGCGACCCGGGAGAATGTCTTCGGTCAGTGGGTGTATGCCTTTGAGTTGGCGCAGGTGGTTCCCCAGATGGTGGGGATCAACCTGGTGTCTCCCGAGGAGAACGGAAACTCCCTCAGTTACTACAACGATGAGATGTTCGCCCTGGGCACGCTGGATGACTTCAATGACAACCAGCCTGGCCGCAAGCCGGTGCACATCGCGCTGCATGCGGGCGAGCTGATCCCGCAGGTGTTGTCGACGACATCGCAGGATCACCTGACGTTCCACATCCGCAATGCGGTGGCCATGGCCCATGCGGAGCGCATCGGGCACGGCGTGGACGTGCTGGGCGAGACGATCGGTGATGGAGTCGACGATCTCGTGAGGGACATGCACGATGCCGGGGTGACGGTGGAGATCTGCCTGACGTCCAACCGCGTCCTGCTTGGGGCCAAGGGGGCCGCTCATCCGCTCTCGAAGTACATCGAGTACGGGGTGCCGGTCACCCTGGCGACGGATGATCAGGGGATCCTGCGCGGCACCATCAGCGACGAGTACTTCGCGGCCGTCACCGACCAGGGCCTGGACTACCGGCGTTTGAAGTACATGGCGCGAGTCAGCCTGGAGAACGCCTTCGTCGAGGGCGCCAGCCTCTGGGCCCAGTCGGAGGTCTACGGCAAGGCGGTGAGCGCCTGCGCCAAGGATGACCTGGGCGCGACGCCTGCCTCGGCCGACTGCGAGCGCTTCCTCTCCGAGAACAAGCGCGCGTCGCTCCAGTGGAAGCTGGAGGGGCAGTTTGCCGCCTTCGAAGACAGCATCGTGAAGTGAGAGTGCCCAAGGGGCCGACCAGCTGTGCGGCCACTTGAGCACCGGCGCCCAGGCCCAGCGTGAAGCCAAGAACACGCGGGGCCTGCGGCGTCCCTCACAGGATCGCGAAGTGCCTGGCTCAACCCGAGTGGCTGCCATGCCGCGCCATCCCAGCGCCGCACGAAGAGCTGACCGGTCGGATCGCTCGTGTCTCTCTCGCACCAGCCGACGACGGGCGCGCCCTCGGAATCCACTGTGAGTGTGGTCGAGAACTGGAATGAATGGCCCTCTGTTCGAAGTTTCCGGTGCCGGAGGCTGAGGTACCGGAGCCGAGGGTTCGAAGCCCTGAGGGTAGGGGTTGTGTTGCGTGGTGGAAGCGGCTGGGCGGGATGGTGCTGCCGGGTACGAGCCGATGGGCTATGAGCCTGAGCCTGCACTGGTGAACTGATGGCCCCGAAGATTCCCCTCCCCGAGACCTGGTCGGAACTCGAGTGTTGTGTCGCTCGACTCGCACGAGCGCTGTTGAAGGATCTCCATGCCAGCCGCTATGGCGTGCAGGGAAACGGGCAGCATGGAATCGACGTCGTGGCACAAGACCGGCGGCCTGAAGGGACCGGGAAGCTGTGGGCCTTCCAGGCGAAGCACTACCTCTCGGCGTCGCTCCAGCCGCAGCACCTGCGGGACCTGATCCCGTTGATCGAAGGGTTTCCACATCGGAGCCGGCTCGACACCTTCGTGGTGGTGACGACGGCGAAGGTGACCGCGGGCGTCAAGGACACCGCGCGGGAGTTGGGCGAGAAGCTTCACCTCGACTTCGAAGTCTGGGACTGGGAGCACTTCTCCGAGCTGTTGCGTGACCACTGCGGGTCGGGCCCATGGCTGTCCCAGAGGGAACGCCTGCGGATGCGCGAACAGTATTGCCGCCGGAAGCTGGAGGCGTTCCAGTCGGCTGGTCCGCTGTATCCCTTGAGCATTCCGGCCCTGTTGCAGAGCGGGGTCCTCCTGAAGGACGTTCTGCTCCCCAGGCGCCTGCGCCTCATGCCCCATCTGCGGGCGGAGACGGTGCTGGAGGAGCCGCGCGCATCGAAGGGCGAAAAGACGGAGGAGCCCTTGCTAGCGCAAGGCGGCACCTCATCCGTGCGCTACGACGGAGAACTCGTCGAGTGGCTGAGTCCGGACCATCCCACGCTCAAACCCTTCGTCCTCGTGGTGGCTCCCATGGGAGGAGGAAAGACCACGGCCCTCTTTGAAGCCGAGGCTCGGTTGGCGGCGGTGGCTCTTGCGCAGCCACAAGCTCCGCTGCCGTGGCGCCTGCGGGCGGGCGATCTCGTGAGCGAATCCCTGGAGGAACTGGTTCAGCACAGTAGAGAGCACGCCTCTCTATGGGCGGATCCTCTCAGCCAATGGATCTTCCTGATCGATGAAATAGAAGTCGGGCTTCACCCACAAGGGCTGCAACGGATCTCAGAGCTTGTCGACCTCGGTCAGGTCGCGGGGGTGGCCGTCGGGTGCAGGGCCTCGCATCTCCAGCCCCGCCTGCTTCCGAGAGCCCAACGGATCGAAGTGCCTCCGTGGAGCGAAGACGAGAGAAGGGAGTTCTTGTCGCGCTGGCGGAAGGCCGCCCCGGACCGAGAGCCCGCCTCTCCAGTCGAGACGCTCCTGGCGCTCGACCCTTTGATGAGTGCCAATCCGCTGTGCAACACGCTGCTCGCCCTTTATGCCCCGAAGGGGGAAGTGCCTCCAGGGAGCCGGGCCGAACTCTTGCGCCCGCTCGTGGACGGACTCTTTCGGAGGTGGGCCGAGGCACGCGGTACCCAGGATTGGAAACAACTCCAAGGTGCCTTCGAGCGGGCAGCACTCCGAGGATTCAAACATGGAAGCGGTCCATTGCCGAGGCATGTGCTCGAAATGGAATTGGCCCAGGCCTTGGGAGACTCCGGGGTCGATCGCGCCATGGATGTCGCTGAAAATGAGCTCGGTCTCATTCGCTTCAAGACGGACGGAACCTGGGAACTGCCCTTCCGAGCCGTCGCTGAGTACCTCGCTGCGGGAGCCCTCTTGGATCGAGAGGATTCGGAGTTCATCTCCCTCGCCGGTCAGCCGTGGGCGAGCGAGGTCGCGCGCCTGGCACTGGAGCGCTGCGGGCTATCCCAGCCCAAGCGGGTGCCCATGTTGCTTCAGCGCCTCCTTCAAAGACACCCGGCCGAAGAGGGAGATCACTCCCTGCGCCGTGCCCTGGTGGCTTTGCAAACGGCTCGCGATCTGAGGTTGGGCCCGGCCGCCGTCGAATCGCTCACACAGCACTTGATGCAGCTCCTCACGGAGGAAAGATCCACGTGGAGGCGACGCCGCGTGGGGGAGGAAGTGCGAAGTCTCGCGCTCCAAGGCGGTCCCCTTTGGGATGCGCTGTGGCGGAAGTTGCAGCCGGTGCTGTTCACGGTGGCCAGCCGGGCCGCCTGGTTGGCTCGCCACGAGGAGGAGTCGGTCTCGTTCTGGATCGCCCAGCTCCGAGACCCGGATCTCGCGATCCGCGTGGTGGCGACGGAGAAGCTGGCCCGGTGGAATCATCTCCCCGAGGTTCAGGAGGTTCTCCTTGGACAGCTCTCGGACGAAGGTCATCACTTCGGGTTCTCGATGGAAGAGGAGCCTGTGCTCGCGGCGGCGAGCGTCCTCCGTGAGATGCCGCACTCGGACAGCATGCGGGAGCGTCTGCGGCAACTCCTTCACGAGGGCGATTGGCTCACTGCGGGAGCCGCTGCCGTGGCCCTCTTGCCAGGAGAGGTGCCCGCCGAAGAGGCCCTTCCCGCGCTTCAGACGCTGTATCAGGGAGGGTGGAGCTTTCTCATTGTCTGTCAGGCCATTGATGCCTACCGCGGTGTGCCAGAGGGCAAGGCGTGGCTTGAGCACCACTGGCCAAGGCCTCCGTCCGCGGCCGCCAGGGAACCGTCCGTCTCTGCATCACGAGAGGTGGACAGTTCCCAGCCCCCTCCGGTCTCCTCCGTCGTGAAGCGAGAGCTGCTCTGGATCATTGCGCCCGTTCTTCGCAGTCCGGAGCTCCGGCGGAAGTTGCAATCGGCGGGCTTCGATCCGCGGGACATTGCCCGGGCAGTCTGCTCCATCGCCGCGAAGGTTCCCGAGGCTGCGGTGGAGTTGGTGCGAGGAGAGAGTCGCTTCTTCCCATGGGAAGCTCAGGAGGCCCTGGGGCAGGCTGCTTCGCAGCATTCGCGGATTGGGGAGGCGTTGGTGAAGCGTTGGCGCAGTGGGGCCGATGCCACAATGCCGTCGCTCTTTCCGGGATTCGCTCTCGAACCGCTCGCAGCTCGAGGCGAGAGTGACGCCGTGAGCATCTACGCTGAATGGCTTCCCCTGTGCGTGGACATGGTTGTCCCGTTCCCGCGCAGTCTGCTCCGCGCGCTCATGGCACAACCGGAGGTTCGGGAGGCGGCCCGGGTGACGGCTGTCGGTGCCTGGAAGTACGCCATCGAGGGCAAGCCCGACAGCAACGGAGAGATCAGCTATCTGGGGGTGGCCCCTCTTGGGGGGCTCCTGCGTGCCCTGTGGCCTGCCTGGACCGATGAGAAGGTGATACGAGAGGGGCTCGCCACCTGGGTTCGCGACGGAGACCTGGAGCGGATGAATGCGGCGCTAGAGGCCTGGTTACAGGGGGATTTTCCGCCCGAAGTAGCCCAAGTGCTCGCGGACCGTCTCAACCGCATGGATGCGTGGCCCCGTGAACAGCCCTTCTTCGAGGAGGGGGCTCTCCCGCTTTGGCTCGCGGCTGCCTCGCGTGCGGGTATCTTGAGACAGATCGAACCCGTCCTCCGCGCCGTGGCGGAGTCCGTCGAGCCGTCACCGGCCCTCTACCAGGCGTGCCTCTACCTGATGCGATTGAAACCCGAAGAGACAGAGCCTTGGGCACGACGTGCCGCATTCGCCTGGCCCTTTGTTTGGACGGACAACCGACAGCTTTCTCACGACGACATCAAAGAACTCGTGTCCGCGTTCCCGGAGGTCTGGGCTCGGAGCTGCCTCGACAGACTGAAGGAGTATGGCCGTGAGATCGAGCACCTCTTCTTGCAGATGGCGGATCGGCTCCGGAACATGTTGCCGCCGAAGTCCCCCCTTCGGTCCGAGTTGGTCGAGGCCCTGCGCAGCCTGGCGAGCACCTCTCGGGCCTGGCGCTCACTCGACTTCATGGGGCCTTTCGTCCTGATCGATGACGAGGCTCAGAGGTTGCTCTTCGTGATGGGAGAGCTGGTGTCACCACAGATAGAGGAGTGACAGCAAGCTACGTCGGCGACAAGGAGTACTGAAGCCTGGACGCTATTGCTTGCACCTGGACTTCTTGGGAAGGGACTTCGCCACTGGCTGGGGTGGGTTCGAGTCCCCGCCGTCTCACCGCCCGGGGATGGCGATTTCCCCCAAGTCGGTGTCCTGTCCGGGGGGCAGCTTGACTCGGAGGTAGGGCCCGAGGTCGATCCGGAGGAAGAACTCTCCCGGGGGCAGATCGCGCAAGACGAAGCGGCCGTCCGGGCCGGTCTCGGTGGGATAGAACCTCAGAAGTCCGATCACCGGTTGCCGCGTGGCCGCATTCACGAACCGGCCTGTCACCGTGACACCCGGATACACGGGGAGCTCCAGCACCTTGCGTTCCTCGGGTTGCAGATCGAGGTAGAGCGAGGCGCTCATCCCCTCGGCGATGACGACGAGTTGGGCGGGGCCCACGGGGAACTGGGGGATTTCGAACCGGTCCCCCATGAACGCGTAGGTGCTGGGGTACTCGTTCGGGTCGAGCGAGCGGATGTCCACGATGGAGTTCCTCACGGGAAGCCCGTGTGGATGGATGATCCGCCCCTGGACGACAGCCATGGGCTTTAACCGGACGGTGAGCTCACGCGTTCCGCTCGTCACTTCCGCCCTCGCCGTGAGCGTGGAGGAGGGGGGCCTGACAGCCCGCAGAGAGGAGGTGCTGACAGTCAGCAGAAAGGAGGTGGATGGCTGCATCAGTTCCGGGGGGAGACAGACATTCACGAACCCCTGGGCGTTCGTCCAGATGAAGTCAGTGAAGGCACTCTCGGTATGGAATTGCAGCTTCACCAGCGTCTGCTTCATGGGCGCTCCCTCCGAGTCCAGCACCCGCAGCCGGAAATAGGATGTTGGATCCTCCAGGAGAAGCGTGGCCTCCGCCCGTTGACCCGCTTCCACCTGGATCTGGCTCTGCTCCACCGTGCCGCACCCGAGGCGGGTCTGCCGGAGCGCGCTCAGGGTGTATGGCCCGGGGGGCAATGCGAGCTGGAACCTCCCCTGGTCATCCGCGGGGAACGACTTATAGGGCGCCTGGATCTGCTTCTTTTCCTGCGGCGACCAGACCTGACCGGTGACCTGGATCTGCACGGGCTCTTCGGGAAGTCCGCCCGAGCGCAGCAGGACCTGGCCCTCCACGAGCCCCTTCTCCGGCTCGAACACGTCCGGAATCTGGAGGTAGCATGGGGTACGCTGCCCCTCCTGCACGAGCAAGGGTTGTTCAGGGCCCACGGGGCGGCCGCCATACAGTGCCTCCATGCGGAACGTTCCGGGGCGCAGCCCGCTGATGTGAGCGATGCCCTGGGAATTCGTGAGGCCCGTGAAGGGCTTGGGGACGGCCGTGGTCGCGCTGATGCGGATGTATATCCCCGTCACGGGACGGGAGCGCGGATTCACCACCAGGCACTCGATGTCTTCTCCGGGCGCTTCATCGCTGGGGGTGAGCGTGAGGGAGACATGCTCGCCCGCAGCCAGTGTGAGGGGACCGTGTTGGAAGGAGCGGTCCTCGGGGAAGGTGACCTGGAGGACGTAGGTGCCCGGAGCCAGGGCTGGGAGCGAGAAGGCGCCGCGCTCGTCCGTTCCCGTCTGTCCCCGCGCCACGCTGCTACCTGGAGGCAGCGCCTCCACCCGCGCTCCCAGCGCAGGCGAGCCGTCCTTGCGGAGCACCTTCCCAGAGACCCAGGCTCCCGCTCCGAGCTGAAGGCGCAGCCCCTGGGTGGGTTGCCCCACGGCGACCGTCACCCTGCCTTCTAGAGCTCCCGCCTCCTCTCCCTTCCGAGCCGACAAGGAATAGGTGCCTGAAGCCAGCTCGAAGGAGAAGTGCCCCTCGTCGTCGGTGAATACCGAGCTGCCTTGCTCTCCGCTCAGGGCGAGTACCTCTGCCCCAGGCGCGGGTTGAGCATTCGCGCCGAGGACCGTGCCTTTCACGTTGCCGCCTGTGCCCATCAGAAGGGTCACGCGTGATTCAAATGGAGCTGGCACGGAGGGCAGCATGGCGGTGATGTAGCCGGGGGCGCGGGCTTCGATGCGGTAGCGGCCCGGAGCCACTCCCGAGAACCGGAACTCGCCCACCTGGTTGCTCGTGGCTACGAGTGCTTCCTCCTCGGGTACATCCGGGCGAACTCCCGCGCCCGACGTAAGGGCGGGAGGAATGAGGGAGACCTCCGCGAACGACACGGGTTCGCCTGTTGCCTTCGCGAAGGTAAAGCCCACCAGCTCCACGCCCTTGTTCAGGATCAGTCGTACACGGGTTCTCGCGGAGCTCGGTGGGTGCACCACGGCGGCATAGCCTGGAGCCAACCCCTCCGCGCGAGCCGTCACGTAGTAGCTGCCTGGAGAGACGGGTAGCACCCACCGCCCGTTCTCGCCTGTATCGCCCGAGTCCTTGCCAGTCCATCGTGCTGGGAAGAGGGTGGGGTCACCCGGCTCGCGTTCGTAGACCTGGATCCGAGCGCCGGGCAGCGGCTGGTTCTCGGAGAAGACCTCCACTTCCAGCACGCCTGTGGGAGGGTTGTCCTGTCCCGGTTTGGAGGGCCGCTCGGGGCGGGGAGCCGGTGGGGGCCGGGTGGCTTGCGTGGGGCGAGTGACGGGAGGCTGTGAACGGGTGAGGGAGCTGTTCTCGGGCCCAGGCGCCTCCGAAGGATCGCCCAGGAAGAGCCAGAGCCCTGCGATCCCCAGGGCTACGAGCAAGGCGCCCGCGGCGGCGGCTCGCCGATCTGACTTCCGCTCGCTCATGGGACCGACTCTATCGTGAGGCCTTGTTCCTGCGGCAGAGGCACTGCCTGGCAGGCATCCCAGAAGCACCTGGGGCTTCCAGGTCACGCGAAGCACTCCGGACAAAGCAGGCTCAACTCACGCTTGTCGCGCTCCACGTGGCCGCCGTAGAAGCCGCACTTGACGGCGCCATCCAGGATGGGCCTGTCACGAGCGCCGCAGCACTGGATGGGCCACTGGACGACGCTGGGGGCGTTTACCTGTACGAGGCGTCCGCAGCGACAGTGCGAGGTGCGCAACCTGGGAGCCTATGAATGAGCGCACGCCGGTAGGTACGCGTAGCTGTTAAGATGGTGAACAGCCTGTCGGTGGAGGTCCGAGGCTGCGGGCAATAAGTTGTTCTGCTTTGAGGCGGCTGGATTCGAACCCGCCGCTCGGAGCTGGAGCTCCAGACGCGTGGGGAAGGCCTCTGCGCTGCCGCTGCCTACGCGAAACCCTTCGCGCCTCACCAGCGCACGCATGCGGCTGATGTAGCGCGCGCGGGTGCGCACCAGCGCTTCGCGCACGGTCAGCTGGGCACGCAGATGTCGGCGGCCATCTGAGGTGCGATGAGCCGACTTGTACGCCCCCAGCTTGCAGGCCTCCGCCAGCGTCCGCGCGTCGCGCTTGTCCGTCTTCACCCGCCGGCTGCGTGTTGCGTACATGGGGGCGAAGTTGGGGTCGGCCACCACCACTTCGTGCCCCAGCCCCTCCTGGCACCGGGCCACGCACGCACTCTCGGTGGAGGACTCGATGAGGATGCGGGCAGAGGACCTGCCTTCGAGTAGCTCGGCGAAGTGCTCCCGCTCGGTCCCGATGTACTCCATTGCAAGCCTCCACCCGTCCTACGTTGTGGGGCTGCGGGACTACCACATGGGTAGTGTCCTGCCGCTTCATCCCATCTATGCTCAGGACGCACCATTAGGAGTCGGCCCCACCTGGCGCGTAATGGGTCTGGGGGCTCTCATAAAGATTTCGCTAAGGAGCCGCGCAGAAATAAAGTTTCAGTTTGGCCGGAGGGTGTAATTCCACTCACCATGGAAGTTGGAGCGCTCAAGGTGAAGGGCGGCCATCTGCTCGCGGCTGACGTCGACGCCT
>NZ_JAHXBF010000023.1:21584-216298 GCF_020103695.1 Hyalangium versicolor | reverse complement strand
AGTCCGCTCTCAAGCGCTTGGTACTTCGCCGCGATGACTTCCTCCAGGTCCATGCCTACATTGATGGGCACGATCTCGGGCACCCGCAAACTGAAACTTTATTCCTGCGCGGCCCCTTACGCCAGCCACGTTGCGATGTGGGGCGTCCTGTTCAGGTCATTCAGGAGTTGATGGGACAGGTCACCAATGGAAGAAGTCGCTAACCATCCGTAAAGACGCAGCAAAAAGCGGAGGCGGCGGAAATCGAACCCGCAGCAAGGCGGAAGCAAAACCCTCAGCCTACGTTGAGAGCGACGCTGGCGTGAAGGACGAGCCCGGCGGGCGGCGCAGGTTGACGACCCCGCCGCAGGTGATGTGGTCGCGCGTCTGGGCGGCGTGCTCCACCAAGAGGGCGCGCAGCTTCCGGGCGTCCTCTGGGCGCTAGCAGCAGAGCCAGAAGGAAGTAGACGCCACGGAAGCGTGGGTCCGCGAGGTGCTGTTCGGGGCGGGGGGAAGTCGGCGAGCTGCTTCTCGGACAGGGGCTTCAGCTCGTAGAGGCGCGCGGTCGCCGGGCGGTCCCACCCGGTAGGCTGCGTGGCGATCAGGATGTTGCCGTGGAAGTTGTTCTCGACGAACTGGGCGATGCGGGCCCGGGTGGCGGCCGTGACCTCGTTGAGCCCGTCGATGTAAAAGCTGAGTTCAGGGGGTGGCTGGGGGGCCTTTGTGATCCGGATCACAGATGTACTCCTCAGCGGGGATCAACTTCATGTTTGTCAAACCGTGCCGCTTGACGAAGTTGGCGAAGCGTTCGGAGACGACGAGGTCCCCCTGGAGGCCACGGGGGTAGAACACGTCCTCGCCCTGCCAAGTGCCTGGCTCCAGAGTAAAGCCGTGGATGGTGTCTACTCCCGTGGAACGGCACTCTGGGCATGTCACGAGTTTGTCGCGGCGCAAGCGACTTCGCGCCTCATCCACGGCACCACGGCCAAAGCATGGGCTGACGACAAAGTAGCGGGGCACGGCACTGGGCTTGGGGCCCTTGCGTTTCCGCCGCACACGTACCACCTCGACAGGATGAAAGCCGAGGAGTCCTGTCAGGCCTTCTACTTCAAACGCTTGTGCAAACCGCTCGGAGATGAGTATTTCATCCCCAGGTCCTCTCGTGAAATCACCAAGGTCTTGGCCATGCAACTCCAACTCGACACGGTAGGGGGGCAGCCACACTTTCATGCCGATGGGGTCGCCACACCTGGGACAACGCGGGGCCTTCCCTATGTTTTCAGGCTCGCACGTGTCGAACTGAGTGTCATGAGGCCCCCACACATCTGCCTCAAGCACGAAGAAGCGCGGTTCAGGTAGTAGGTCCGAAGCCATTGGGAAACCTCTTGAGCATATTCGTGCGGCCGTAGATCTCGCCCCTCAGCGCGTCGCCAGCAGCCAGTCCACGAACGCCCGCGCGGGCGCCCGGAGGCGACGATGCGCGGGATACACCACGTAGTACTCCCAGCGCGTCTTCACCGTCGGCCCCGGTAGCTGTATCAATCTCCCCTCGGTCAGATACGGCGCCGCGACCCGCTCGCGCGCCAGCGCCGCGCCGATTCCGAAGCTGGCCGCGTTCAGGGCAGACGTGGTGTCACTGAAGTTGTAGCGCTCGTCGAGCTTGATGCCGTGCACCCCCGCCGCGCGGAACCAGTCGTGCCAGCCCTGCCGCGAGAGATCGGTGATCAACGGCAGCCGCGCCACATGCTCGGGCTGGGTGATGGAGCCCAACCCCGCCAGCTTCGGCGACGCCACAGGGAACATGGCATCGTCCATCAGATGGTGCGCCGTCAGTCCCGGCCAGTGCCCGGGACCATAGCGAATACCCAGGTCCGGCCCTCCCTCGTCGAAGCGCGCCAGCGCCATCTCGGTATCCACCGTGAGACGGATATGCGGATGCGCGGCCGTGAAGGCTGGCAACCGCGGGAGCAGCCACGTGTAGTTCAGCGAGTGCAGGGTGGTGATGCGCACGAGCTCCTGCTCCTCGCGTGCCGAGTGCAGCCCACGCAGCACACTGTCCACATCCGCCATCGCGGTGCTGGCGGCGTCGGCCAGCTTCCGGCCCTCGGCGGTCAAGGACACACCGCGCGCATGGCGCTGGAAGAGGGCCACCTCCAACTGGGCTTCCAGCCTGCGCACGTGATGGCTGACGGCGCTCGCCGTGAGGTGCAGCTCCTCAGCGGCGTGGGCGAAGTTCTGGTGGCGGGCGGCGGCTTCGAACGCCGCCAGGGCTGGCAGCCAGTCGGGACGCAATGCCATGATGAGCCTCAAATCTGGTTTGTGTCTGACCCCAATATGATGCGCTTGTGCCTCGGTACTCCGCTCGCTAATCAGAAGGAACTCTAGCCACAAAGCGGATGGTTGCCGCAGCCTTCGCTCCTCTTGGGAGTCTCCCCATGCGCACGGTCGATGCCGTCTCGGTTCCTCTGGACTCGCCCAACACCCAGGTCTGGAGGACTCCGCTGGAGCTGGCCCTGCTCGGCGCCATCTGGGGCGCGTCCTTCATGTTCATGCGCGTGGCCGCCAAGGACTTCGGCACCGTGCCGCTGGTCGAGATCCGCCTGGCGCTCGGCACCCTGGTGCTGCTGCCGTTTCTCTGGCGCGCGCGTGCGCAGTTGCACCTGAAGCGCTGGCCCATGCTCGTGCTGGTGGGCGCGATCAACTCGGCCATCCCGTTCCTGCTGTTCGCCTGGGCCGCGCAACGGGCCCCGGCGGGCATCGGAGCGATCGCCAACTCGATGGCGGTGCTGTTCACCGCGCTCGTGGGCTTCCTCTTCTTCGGGGAGAAGATCGGCACGCAACGCGCAATCGCGCTGGTGGCCGGGTTCGCTGGCGTCGTGGTGCTCGCCAGTGGCAAGGCCGCGGGTGCGAGCGTTGGTTGGGCGGTGGCCGCAGGTTCCACCGCGGCCTTCCTCTACGGCATCGGCGCGAACCTGGTGCGCAGGTACCTCACCGGCCTGCCGCCGACCGCGGTGGCCGCCTCCACGCTCGGCGCCGCCGCTTTGATGGCGCTGCCGTTCGCGATTGCGCAGTGGCCCCAGCATGAGATTCCCGCCCGCTCGTGGTTCTCGGCGGCGATGAGCGGCGTGCTCTGCACGGGCGTCGCCTATGCCATGTTCTACCGCTTGATCCAGCGCATCGGCCCCGGCCGCGCGGCGACCGTGACCTATCTCGTCCCGCTGTTCGGCGTGGCGTGGGCGTGGCTGCTGCTCGATGAGCCGCTGACGTTGACCATGGGCATTGCCGGCACGCTCATCCTGGGCAGTGTGGCGCTGAGCCACCGCGCCCCGCGGCCAACCCCTTGAGTCCCCGCCCCCCGTGCTCACCGCTTCCGATTCGAGCACTCCGGGGACTGCTCCTGGAGGCGTAGGGGGAAGCAGCCTGCCAGGCAGCGGAACCTGTTGGATCTCCAAGGTGGCGCCCTCGCAGCGGCACGAAAGCCGATAGAGCATCTAAAGTTGAAAAACGAGACAACTCAGTGCGGTGTGATCCGATGCCTGGGCGGTGTGCCCGTACGGGTTGTGCTACGCTGCAAAGCCGATGGCCGAGGAGGAGAAGCCTCCAAAAGGGGAGGCGAAAGAGAAGACCCTCGTCGTCCCTGCTCCGGCCGAGAAACCGAAGGAGGGACCCGCGCGCACGAGGACAGCTGAGCGCAAGCTCCAGCCTTCTCCTTCAGAGCCGACGGCGCCCGCGCGCACGCAGACGATTGAGCGCAGGCTCCAGCCTTCTCCGCCAGAGCCGACGGCGCCCGCGCGCACGCAGACGGCTGAGCGGACGGTTCTGGTCTCCACGCAGCAACAGGCGGGGACTCCGCGAACCCGCACACAGGAACTCCGAGCCCTGGCTCGCGCGGAGCGTCCCGCGGAGTCGAAGGCCGTGGAGCCTCCGACGGCCGTCCACACGCTGCCCGGTGCTCCCGCGCCTGCCCAGACGGATATCGACGCCGTCCCGACGACTCCCGAGCTCACCGTTCCGCGCGAGATTCGGGAAGGGAAGGCCCCGCAGCCCGCGGGGGCCGCCGAGCGCACCATCATGGTGCCGTTCCCCGAGCCTCCCGCCACCCCGCGAACGCGGACCTCGACCCGTGCGGCGCTCCAGGCGCGCCCCGCCTCGGAGGAGCCTCGCGCTGCTGCCGACTCCACCCAGGAGTCTCCCGCCAACACCCTCCCCGGCGGGCCCGTGGGCAAGGAGGCGGCGAAGGCCGGCCGCGTCGAGCGCACCGTCATGGTGCCCTTCCCCGAGGAGCCTCCCCAGCCGAGTCCTCCGTCGGTGACTCCTCCCGTGGCCGCGGTGAAGAAGACCCCGCTCCCGCGTCAGCCCGTGGACTCAGTGCCGGAGCAGGTGACGGATTTCGCGCACACCTCCACGTTGCCGCCCGGAACCCGGAAGCCCGCGGTGAGCCCGGATCCGGTGGACTCCCAGCCGCAGCTCGAGGAGACGGACTCTCTCGTCGAGGGCATGAAGCTGGGGGGCTATCAGCTCATCCACAGGCTCGGAGTCGGCGGGATGGGGACCGTGTGGCTCGCCTCCCAGCTCTCGCTCGATCGGGAAGTGGCCGTGAAGATCCTCCGGCCCGAGTTCGCCGGGGATCCCCAGTTCGTCCTTCGCTTCACCCAGGAGGCCTTCGCCGCCGCCCAGCTCATCCACCACAACATCGTTCAGATTTACGACTGTGGCTCGGACAAGCAGTTCCACTTCTTCAGCATGGAGTACGTGGATGCCCAGAGCCTGCGGACGATGGTCCGGCGGCAGGGTTCGCTCGATCCCGAGGTGGCGGCCGGGTACATCCTCCAGGCCGCGCGCGGGCTCCAGTTCGCTCACGACCGGGGAATGGTCCACCGGGACATCAAGCCGGACAACCTGCTGCTCAACAACAACGGCATCGTGAAGGTGGCGGACCTGGGCCTGGTGAAGCTCGCCAACAGCGCGCGCAAGGCCCGCGCCAAGCAGGCACCGCTCACCTACGTGGGGAAGAACCCCTCGGACTACGCCATGGGGACGCCGGCGTACATGGCTCCGGAGCAGGTGCAGGACTCCTCGAAGGTGGATGCGCGCGCGGACATCTATTCGCTCGGGTGCACGCTCTACCACCTGCTCACCGGCCGCCCTCCGTTCATGGCGGATCTGATTCCCATGGTGATGGAGCAGCACGTCAAGGAGCCGCCCGTGGCTCCGGACAAGCGCAACCCGAACGTGCCCGAGGCGCTGTCGGCCATCGTGATGCAGATGCTGGCCAAGCGCCCCGAGGATCGTTTCCAGAACATGGCCGCGGTCATCGAGGCGCTCGAGGGGTTCCTGGGCTTCGATAGCAACGGGGCGTTCGGTCCGCGTGAGCAGCACGCCAATCTCCTGGAGCACTGCGTGCAGGAGTTCACTGCCTCCCGGTGGGCGCTGTGGCGCCGCAGGCTGGTGCTGATGCTGACGATGCTGGCCGCGGTCGTCACCGGCGTGCTCGAGTGGCGGCTCGGTCCGCCCTGGGGGCTCGGCGTGGCCGCCTTCACCGCCTCCGCGTGGCTCTCCTCCTTCATCGTGAGGGGCGTGTTCGAGAAGGGCGCGCTCTTCCTGCGCTGCCGCCAATTCGTCTTCCAGGCGCCGCTCTTCACGTGGCTGGTGTGGCTGCTGATGTTGGGGGGCGCGGGGTATGGCCTCTACCGCGTCCAATTGATCCTGCCGACGATCATCTTGATGGGAAGCGGGCTGTTGTTCGCCCTGGGCTTCTACGTGTTCGTGGATCGCAAGGTGGACGCCGAGCGCCGGCCTCCCGTCAGCCAGGTGGAGCAGATGCTGCGCTCCATGCGTCTGAGAGGCCTGGAGGAGAGCTCGCTCCGGCAGTTCGTGTGCACGTACAGCGGCGAGGACTGGGAGGGCTTCTACGAGGCGCTCTTCGGCTACGACGCGAAGATGGTGGCGCGCGAGAAGTGGGGCCTCAACAACAGGGATCTCCCCCGGGAGCAACACTCGGCCTGGAGGGATCCGCTCATCCGATGGATGGACTTCCTGCAGGACGCTCGCCGGCGCCGGCGGGAGCGGCAGCAGTTGCGGATGCTGGAGCGCAAGAAGGCGAAGGCCCAACTCGAGCAGGCGAGAGCCCAGGAAGAGGACTCCTCCAGTCCGGAGTGAGGACGCTTCAGGCCGGCGCGGAGCCGGGGTCGAGCCCCTGGGGCAAGCGGGCTACGGGGCGGCCTCAGGCCTCAGGGGGATCCGGAACAGGTGACCTGTGCCGGTGCCCACGAAGAGGGCGGGCGGTTGGGTCGAGGCCGCCAGCGAGACGGCCTTGGCTCCCCCGGGCAGTTGGATGCGCGGCAGGCTCTCGCGCGTGACGACATCCATGCCCAACAGCGAGCCCTCGTGGATCCACCACAGGTGTCTGTTGCTCGTCCAGGCCACGGCAGCCGGGTTGGGAGAGAGCTCGAACTCGAGGCCGCTCTCTCCATCACAGACGGTGAGGGCGCTCGAGGCTCGGAGGACCCAGGCGATGTAACGGCCGTCCGGTGAGAACCGCCCCGGCTCATGGGGGGACAGCCGGTGCTGTTCCACCTGGGAGGCACAACGCCAGGCTCCGGCCACGGTGGGAGGAGAGCGGCCATCCCATTCCATGACGCTCCCGGCGTGCATGTACCGCAAGGTATCGGGCCGGGTTCCCGTGAGGAACAGCTCGTCCTTCACCTTCACCCAGTCCGGGACCGGCTTGCCGCGCGGAGTGCCGTCGGCGTTGTACGCGCCGGAGGAGCCTCCGAACCAGCCTCCGCCGTTGGCCCAGGCGCCGCCCGTGAACTCCACATCCGTCATCGGAATGGGAGCACCAGAGCTCCGGAAGATGATGAAGGGAGCCTCCGGGCCCACCGGCAGGAAGACAAAGCCCGCCGTTCCATCCGGGCTCAGCGCGAGCTTCCACAGATCATTATGGAAGCTGCCTTGCCAGCTCCACACCGGTGCTCCGTCCGGCAGGCGCACCACGCGGTAGTCGAAGGCCGCATCGGGCAGTGCCCACCGGGAGAAGAGCAGGGTGCCGTTGGCCGAGACCTGGAGCTGATCCAGGCGGCTGTCTCGAAGCCCGAGCAGCGAGGGCACCTCGAGCGGTTCAATCGAGGGGGAGGCCGAGGGGGGGCCACCTCCCTCCGCGCCATGCCGGCAATGCGTGAGCAGGGCCCCGGTCAACGCCAGGGCCACCAGGGACAGGAGTCTCGCGTTCACGCCCGAGCGCCTATTGCGCGTCCAGCGCCGCCTGCAAGTAATCCCTGCGCCGCTCGAAGCGATCCTTCGGCACGCCCCAGTCCTGGGTCATCTTGGTCTCGTCGGAGAGCAGATCCTTGAGCCCCTGGAGATCATTGTTGACCAGGTGCTGCTGAACCTCCTTCCGGGTGGTGGGCGTGTAGTCCCCCCGGTAGATGAGGTCCACCGCGACATCCTTGATGGCAGGGTCCAGCTTGTCGAAGTCGACGGAGCCGTACTTGGCCACGGTGTCCGGCTTCTCGGAGATGCGCTTCACGTCCGCTTCGTACTTGTCGTACACCGTGCTGAACAGGTTCTTCTGCGCCAGCGAGGAGATCTCCACGGCTTTGACTTCGGGCTTGTCGATGAAGTCGGAGGCCTCCTTGCCGCTCAGGCCCGCGCCCTTGGAGAGGACCTCGGCATCGGCACGGGGTACGCCCGCGGCGACCAGATCGGAGACGACGTCCGCCTCCGAGCGATTCTTCATGTCATAGCCACGGCCGATGGTGACTCCCGATGCGCCGCCGGGCCAGTGGGCCTCGCGGCTGAAGTAGGCCCCCTTCACCTCCTGGCCCTCGGCATCGAACGTCAGTTGCCCCTCCGGCACGGTGAAGTCACTGACGAAGGTCTGCGGCTCGGGGCTCAGCGGGTCGGGACCCAGCAGCTCCGGCATCGCCCCGAGGGACTGGACCGGATCGAACGCGGTGTCGGGCAGCGACATCTCGCTGATTGGCGTGGGGGACGTGAGGCTGGGCATCCCCGTGAGGTCCTTGGCCGCCTCGAACGAGCTCGCATCGAAGTTCACCGAGGGCGTCGTGGCGACGGCCTGGTCCTTGGCGACGGTCTCGGCAGCCGTGTCGGTTCGGGTGCTCGTGGCGGAAGAGAGCCCCCGTGTGTTGTTGGAGGAGACCGAGTTCTGGGTGGAGCGGGACGACGAACCACCAACGGAATCAATGCCCATGGGCAACCTCGGGGGAGCGAGAGTGAGCTGAGGTGGGGATTGTACTCAGCGTGTGGGGCGGTGTCGAGAGGGTCCGTAGGTATGCGCCGATAGGAGTACGTGCCTTCATGGAGGGGGTCCACCTGGTGGATGATGGCCACTGGGGGGGGGCGAGACGCTCCTGCCGACAAACGCCTGGGGGGAACATGAGAAGCCGTGAGTATGCATGGGCAGCCGCAGCACATCGCCTGGTGGGCTGGGCAGTCGTTGCGTTGATCTTTTTCTCGCTGGCACTCGCGGGCCCTGCTTCCGCGCAGGGCTCGAAGAAGGCCTTGGTGTCGGCCCCGGCGCCGCTCCTGAAGACGGGAAGATCCGTGCCCTGGTGGGTGGCGTTCAAGTTCAACTCCGCCAACTTCCCGCAGTGCGCGGCCTCCACGGATGAGCGCCAATGCATCTTTGGCGGCCAGGTGAAGAACTACAAGGTGTTCAGCCAACAGTATGTCTTCACCTCGAGCGGTGACGGCACGTTCCACATGGGGAACGACTGCATCGGCGACGACACGATGGATCCGCTCGGAGCCACCTTCGCCCAGGTCTACCAGAGCCCTGCCTATTTCTATGTGCTCTGGAACGACCAGTTCTATGGCGATCCGGCAATCGAAGGCTGCACTGGGACTTCGTGCAGCTCACCCTGGGGCCATTCCAAGGGCATGGTGGCCTGGAACAGCCAGGGGCAGGGCTTTGCGTTGCAGGTCAGCACCCCGTCCTGGCCCGCCTCCGGCAGCAGCACCCATCCTCGCAAGACGGACGGCAACACCCTGGGCTGCATCAAGGACGACGACGTCGAGGTCAGCCAGCACTTCTTCGCCCTCACGCTCAACAAGAATGACCTCAAGGTGCTTCTCAAAGCCCTGGCGAACGCCAGCGTGGTCACGGACCCCAGCAATCCGCAGATCGTGCGCAATGGCGGCCCGGCGGACATCCAGGCGCTGGTGAAGGCGCTGGGCACCAAGTCCAGCAGCACGGCGATCACCAACGATGTGCTGTCCAGCGGCGTCCGCTTGATCTCCAAGCCCTCCAAGCTGGAGGTACCGCCCTGGCAGCTCATCTCCGCCACGCTCGGCGGCGTCCCGCTGCGGGTCGCCTCCTGGTGGGAGAAACCGGAGATTCCGTCCACCACAGGTGGGGCGCCAGATTGCTGGCAGCCAGGGTTGGGTACGCCCGGGCGCGTCGAGATCGCCACCACGGGCACCTGGGAGAAGGCGGAGCTGGGACTCACCGGAGGGATGGGAGCGAACTTCAATCACGCCAAGATCGGCGTCTCGCTCGACGCGGCCCAGCCGCTGGCCATCTTCGGCGACATGAACCAGCAGGGGGCTCTCTCCGGGAACTGCGCCAGCAGCCAGAACGGCCGGGGTGGCCTGTTCTATGTGGTGCGGGACAAGGCTCTCTTCAACAGTGTGAGCGGGCTGCTCAAGGGTGCTACTGCCCCAGCGCAGTGAACCCGCAGGTGCGCGAGACCTCACCGGGCCGGGGCTGTGGTGCCCGAGAACTCCGGCAGCAGGTATTCATCCACGAGGGGGGCCTTCTCGATGATTCCCAGCTCCACGAGCTGCTGGCCCAGCGTCTCCCAGCGCTCGCGGCTCATGACGCCCAACCCCTTCTCCTTCGTCTCAGCGGTCTCGATGAGCGGCTTCTGGGCCTCGGAGATCTCAGCCAAGGTCTCCGCGCCCACGGTGTTGTTGAGCTTCGCGATGACGTCATTGGCCGGCTTCGGGTTGTCCAGATAGGAGCGCCACCCCTCGCGCACGGCCTGGACGAAGGCGCGCACGCGCTCGGGCGAGCTCTTCAGGAACTCCCGCCGAGTGATCACCACCGTGGCATACGGGTTGAAACCCTCGTCGGCCACCGGGAAGACGATCGGGTCGGCGCCCTGCTTCCGGGCGGCGAGCGGCTCGGAGGTGAGGAAGCATTGCTGGGCGAACTCCTTGTCCGCCATGAAGCGTGCCACGCCCCCGTCGTATGGGACGATCTTCACCTTGTCGAAGCCGTACTTCTTCTTCAGGAACTGCGCGTAGG
This sequence comes from Hyalangium versicolor, assembly GCF_020103695.1. Lineage (GTDB taxonomy): Bacteria > Myxococcota > Myxococcia > Myxococcales > Myxococcaceae > Hyalangium > Hyalangium versicolor. The sequence goes on along the minus strand of NZ_JAHXBF010000023.1, from coordinate 206,049 downwards.
GCAGGCCCGGCTCCAGCGCCAGCGTTCCGCTGGAGAGCACCTGTGCCAGCGTCGTGACCCCTCGCGAGCGGTGCGCCATGATGGCGTGCGGGTATGTCTGAAACACGGCGAACAACGGGACCAGATCCACGCCTCGGGTCCGGGCGTTCAGCACCGCATCCGCGCCGGTGACACCGAACTCCACCTGGCCCGCGGCCACCATCTGCACCACCGGAGTCCCCGAGCCGCCTCCCAACAGCTCCACCTCCAGCCCGTGGCGGGCATAGGCTCCACTCTCACGCGCGGCGTAGAAGCCACCGAACTCAGGGTCGGCCACCCAGTCGAGCGCCAGCTTCACCTTGGCGGGAGCGGGCTTCACGGCGGCCGCCGAACTCCCCGCCTGTCCCGCTGCCGCAGGCTCCGTCTTCTCCTTGCTGCAGCCCGCCGCGACCGCCACGGCCCACAGCAAGCCCACCCAGCACACTTTGTTCATCTTTCCTCCCACGGATTCTCTCCGTCCTGGTTCCGAAGCGTCAGGCGCGTTTGCGAATCAACCACGGGCCCACGACAAGGGCGTGGAGCCCGGTCGTGGCGAAGACCGTCAACACATCGGTCGCGCTGTGGGAGATCGGCTTGCCCATGACGTTGTAGGAGGTATTGACGAGCACGGGAATGCCCGTGTGTCGCTCGAACGCGCTGATCAGCGTATGGAAGAGAGGATTTCTCTCCCGCGTGACGGACTGCAGCCGCCCGGTTCCGTCGAGGTGCACCACCGCCGGGACGAGCGCCTTCACCTCATCGCGGAAGGGGAGCGCCCGCTCCATGTATGGGCTCTCCTCGTAGCCTTGAAAGAACCGCTCGCCGTGCTCGTGCAGGATCGCCGGAGCGAGTGGACGGTACTGCTCGCGGAATTTCACGCGTCGGTTGATGACATCGCGCATGTCTCCGCGCCGCGGGTCGGCGAGGATCGATCGGTTCCCAAGGGCGCGAGGCCCGAACTCAGCACGCCCCTGGCACCAGCCGATGATCTCGCCTTGCGCGAGGGCGGCGGCTGTGCGGTCACACAGCTCCTGCTCGTCGTCGATGCGGACGGCGTCGAACGTCGCGAACGACAGCGCGCGCTCGAGTTCGTCGAGATCGATCGTGCTGCCGAGGTAGGGCGAGGCGATCGCCGGCGTCCGCGGGATGCGCCGCACCGCATGGCGCTCGTACAGCGCGGCGCCGAGCGCGTTGCCATCATCGGCTGGGGCACTCGGCACGTGGAGCCGGCGAAACCCGGTCTCGCGTACGAGTCGCCCATTCGCCGCCGAGTTGAGGGCGCAGCCGCCACTGTAGGCGAGGTCGTCGGAGATCCCCAGGGCGTGCACGTTCTTCACGAGCGCCACGAGGGTGTCAGCGAAGTAGTCTTGGAACGAGCGCGCCAGGTTCGCCGCCAGGAGGACGCCGCCTTCGCGGCGCCCGGGGCGAAGCAGCGCGAGCAACTCGTCGACCCACGACAGGCCAAAGGCGAGCTTGACCTGGAGGCCGTCAACCTGGGTGCGATCGTGGAAGAACCGGTACAGCTCAGGCACGCGATCGCCGTGCGCCGCCATGCCCATCACCTTCCACTCCTCGCCTTCCCAGTACTGGAAGCCACACAGTTGGGTGACGGTGCTGTAGAGGTAGCCGAGGCTGTGCTCGGCACTCGTCGACGAGACCGGGCGGAAGGTGTCGTCGGCGAACGAGAACACATCGATGCTCGAGCGCTCGCCCGCGCCGTCGACAACGAGAGCCACACACCGCTCGAACGGTGACGTGTAGACCGCGTGAGCGGCGTGCGCCAGGTGATGGGGCACGGCTGCACGGTCGATCTCGACCGGCTCGGTGCGGGGCACGGCGAAGCGGAGCATCGCGCTCGGGCCGGCGGGCGGCACATCCCCGAGGGGCGGGTAGACGTGAGGGAACTCACCCCGCAGGATCCATCCGAGCTGGATCGCGGTCGTGGAGTCCCAGGCGGTACTGCCGGCGCTCATCGAGAGGAAGCCATCGTCGGAGCCCGCGGGCGCCAGCGTGCGGCGCAGGGCGTCGAAGTCGTCCTCGCCGAGCTGCCACGAGGTCCGGATGGAAGCGCGCTGAAGGGCGGTGGTGGTGATGCCGACGCTGCGCAAGGCCGTTCGGAGTGGCCGCCACGATGAGAACAGGCCGGCGCAGCCGAGTGCCCGCTTCACCTGCACGTGCCGCTCGAACGCTTCGGCGAACACCCCGTCGTCCGAGCAGAGCGCGATCGCGCCGTCGTGAACACTGTTGGCGAGACCGATCACGAGATCCTTCATTATTCTCCCTATCTTCCTCCTGCAGCACCCAGGCGGCCAGCCACCGTTCGGGGCGGCCAGTCGCGAGCCCTCGCAGGTCACGGCAGCCATGCTTGCATCGAGCAGGCCGGCCCACTGCAAGCGAGAACCGTGCCATGAGAGGCAAGCCAGGGATGGGGGGAAGGCTCAACAAGCGCCAGCACCGGCGCAATTCCGGCGCAGCAGTGCTCGATCTGCCGTTCAAGAGCGTCCACATCCGGATGCGATGCTGACACTGACATGTCTACTGACACGTCAGCGTCGCGCCCGGATGCTCCGGCTCGTCACCACGCGGCTGGGTGAATCTCACGCGGTGTGGATTGTCGTTGTAGTGCCAGCTCCCCGCCAGCCCGGTATTGGCGCAGGGGACGGTGCAGAGGAGTTGCCCTCCGGGCCGCACCGCCGTGGCGTCACGAGTTCAAGGAGCGGAGGCCTGCGAACTGGCGGAGCGCTGGCTCGCCATTCCCTGGAGCGGTGCCGTCGAAGAGGCCACGCGCAGCTCCTCCACTTCCACCTTCAACAGCCAGTCGTCCGGGAACGCGCTGGCGGCCCGGGAGAGCTGCTCCAGGCGCTCCAGCCGGACCTCGCCCGACTCACGCATGGCCCGCACCTCGCGGTAGAGCGCCGCCAGGGCTGGAGGCAGGGCCTGGGCCTTGCGTGCCCGGGCCCGTGCTTCGCCATCGCCCGCGCTGAAGGCGTTGAGCTCGCCGAACCAGCGATCCCACGCGCCAGGATCCGCGGGCCCGCCCGCCACGGAGGGCAGGCCCTCGCTCAGGAAGAGCCGCGTCGCCGAGGGCAACTCCAGTTCCCGGCCGCCGATGGTCGCTCGCAGGCGGAGCACCTCGCCACCGCCCACAGCGAAGCCCGACAGGCGCAGGCCGCTGACCAGCTCGAACTGGAACTCGCCGCGCTCCGGCAGGGGGCCTGCTCCAAAGGCTACCAGCGCCTCGCCGGTCCACGGCTTGCCCAGGGCCTTGCCCTGGCGTGAGAGCAGCACCGGGCCCTCCATGCGCACCAGCGCCGTGCCCAGCCCTTCAGCCACGGGGCGCAGGCCCTCGATCAGCTCCAGCACCTTGCCCGTCACCTCGTGCCCGTCCACCAGCACCAGGTGGTTCACCGAGCGCGCCTTCCACGCCTCGCGCAGGCCGTAGTCCCCGCCTCGCTTCCACGCCAGCGTCGCCTGGAACTGCTCCAGCACCTCGAACAGGTGCTCGAAGTCCCGCGCGACGAAGAGCTGCGGCTGCATCCGGGTGATGTCGTACTCCGTGTCCGAGCAGGTGACGCTCAGCGGCACCTTCTTCACCGCCGGGGTGAGGCAGTGCTCGGCTTCGCCGATGCTCGACAGCAGGCCCGCTCCGTACAGGCGCGGGCTCTCCAGGCTGCCCACCATGCCGTACTCGGCCGTCCACCAGTAGAGGCGCGAGGCCCGGGTGCTCTCGCTCACGTAGCGGCAGCTGCGCGAGGCCGCGTCCAGTCGTGCCTGCGCGTGCTCCACCTCCTCGGGCGTGGCGGACGGGTCCTCCTTTACCACGCTGAGGTTGCGGATGGCCTCGAAGATGATCTGGTCCTCCACCGAGGCAATGGCCTTGAAGGCCGCCATGCCGCAGCGCTTGAGGTACTCCGCGTAGCGTGCGTTGGCGATGATGGGGGCGTGGCCAGCGCTCTCGTGGACGAAGTCCGGCGCCGGCGTGTACTGGATGTGCTCGTGCGTGCGGATGTCCGCGGCGATGGCCAGCACGCCCAGGGACTGCATCTCGGAGAACACCGCGGGAGGGATGAATCCGCGCACGCCCACTGCTGCCCAGCCCAGTATGGCCAGCTTCTCGTTCATCTCGTCCAGGCTGGGGATGCGCTCCACGCCGATGCCGGTGGCCTCGAGCCCCTCCAGGTAGGCCGAGTGGGCCTTGTCCGAAAGGTGACTGCGCAGCCGGCGGAGGATGTGGCGCCACACCGCCTGATCGCGCGGCGTATAGGACTCGTACTCCTGACCCGCCACATAGCGGCGCAGGTGGGCGGGCAGTCGGGCCACGGCTCTCTCTGTGGGCGTCATGACACTCCTCTGGGCAACCCTCCCCGCCAAGGTAAGGCTGAGGGCGTCCGGCGGAAATCCGTATAATTTCGACGTTCTGGTCGGATTTCCGTCGTTTCTGCCTCCACTGACGCCGCAGGGGGAAACATGGTCGGCTGGATTGATTTCGCACGCTTGGCCGCCTTACAAACCCCATGCACATGCACGAACGCGCCTCGCCTCTCTCGTGCCCCATCTGCCGCGCCGCCGATGCCCGCGAGGTGCTTCGAAAAGAGTTCAACATCTCGTGCAACTGCTACTTCGAAGGCCGACGCCAGTACCCCACCAACGAGGGGAGCGTCTTGTATGTCGAGTGCCAGGGTTGCGGCTTCTGGTGGGCCCCTGAACTCCACGGCTGGAGTCCCCAGACGTTCAAGCGGCGCATCTACAACGAGGAGTATCGCCTGGCGGACCCGCCCTTCGTGTTCGAGCGGCCGACGAGGCTGGCGGCGTGGGTGGCGCGGTTCGTGCGGCCAGGCATGCGTGTCCTGGATTACGGTGGGGGCGAGGGCTTGCTCGCGCGCACCCTGCGAGAGGTGGGCATTGACGCGGTGAGCTGGGACCCCTTCTATGACGACGCGAGCGAGAAGCCCGCTGGGTCCTTCGACCTTGTGACCTGCTTCGAGGTGGTCGAGCACGTGCCCGACCAGCGCAGGCTGTTCTTCGAACTGGCCAGCCTCTCCCGAGGCGGCGTCTGCATTTTCTCGACGCTCGTCCGCCCGGAGCGCCATGAAGGCGACTGGTGGTACGCCAGTCCGCGCAACGGCCATATCAGCCTGCACTCGGCGAACAGCATGAGGCGGGTCTGCGAGGACGTGGGGCTCGCGCTCCGCGACTTGAGCAGCGAGGTGCACGTGATGGCGCGGACGCCGTCGCAGATCGCCCAGCTCGATCTTCCTTACGTGATGGTCAACGGCACGCCGGAGCATCGGCTCGATGGGTTGCTCTGACTCAGCAGCTCCACTTCGGCTGGCGCAACGGTCTCGAGCTCACACCGGAACTGCTCTCGGACGTTCAAGTCTTGCGGCGCAACCCCGTCGCGCTGGCGAGCAGCATGTCGCGCAGTTGTTGCGCGCGCTCACGAGCAACAGGCACATGGATACCGCGACCATCCGCCACCAGCCCTTCGCCCACCCATACCCGGGTCTCGCTGTCGCGCTTGAGCACCTTGATGTGCGTCACATTGACCAGCCAGTTGCGGTGGACTCGAGCGAGCGCACGGCCGAATGACGCCTCGATCGCGGACAGCGACAGGTCGACGTCGAAAACGCCCTGGGCGGTGTGCACCCGCGTCAAGCGTTCCGCCGCCTCGAACGCCCACACCTCGTCGCGGTCGAAGAAGACCAGGCTCTTCTGCCGCCGCGCGGCGATCCGCAGGGGGCCCGCTGGTTGCAGCCTCGGGCGGCGGGCCCGAAGCCGCTGCAAACACTGCTCGACTCGTTGCTCGGTGAAGAGCTTGAGCAGGTAGTCGGCAACTCCGAGCTCATACGCTTCGAGCGCGTGCGCATTGAACGCGGTCGCGAGCACGAGCAATGGAGGCTGGGACAGCGCTGCGAGCTCGCGCGCGATATCCAGTCCCTCGTTTCGGCCGCCGGAGAGCCGGATGTCCAGAAGCAAGCGCAAGGCCGACCCGGGGTACCTGAGCTCGAGCCGGCGACGCACAGCGCGGAGGCCGAGTGCGCCAGAGCGCGGCTCGCTCGTCGATAGGCCGGGACCGTTGTCCGTCACCGTGCACACGAGCATCGACCCAGCGCCAGCCCCCCGGAGCATGGCACGCACGGCCACCCGGCCTCCGCCGGCGCGACACAGCGCACCATGCTGGACCGCGTTCTCTACCAGGGGTTGCAGCAACAGCGTTGGCAGCAGCACGCCGCCGACGTCGGGAGGAATATCCCAATCGAAGCGGAGCGCGTCACCGTGGCGCGACTCGAGGATCTCCGCGTAACGCTTGGCAGCGAATGGCAGAGCGCCGCGCCCAATTCGAGATACTTATTGCGGGTGCTCGCCAGTGGAGGGCTGAGGGGTCCCCTTGCTGGCTTGTTGCTCCATGAGCCTGGACAGCTTCTGGCGGGCGAGGAATCCCCGGACGGCTGACTGGAGGAGCACGGCCGTGTTCTGCTTCAGCTGCTGGTGCTCTTGCGCCAGCGCGATTCGCTCCTGGAACAGCTCCATGCCCGTCTTGGGCTTGGGCTGTGCCACCACCGGCGCCTGGGGAAGAGGAGCGATCTGGGGTGCGTAACTGGAGAGGTTCGGCACCAGGTTCCAGGTAGTCGTGTTGACGGTCGCGGCGAGCTGGGTGAGCTTCGTGTCCAGGTTCTCGTCGAGCCACGCCTCGAACTCACGCTGAGGCGCCTCTACCTGGTGCTTCGCCATCATCCAGGTGACGATCAAGGCGATGCAGCGGTAGGTATAGAGCCAGTCGTCATGGCGGGGTTCCCCTTTGTCCTTGTAGTAGTGCATGGCGTCGACCGCACCGTGGGTTTGCGGAGCCCAGAGGTCTTCACAGACGAGCTTTCTCCAGGGGAGCAGGTTCTGGCCGTAGAGATCGATGGCGATGCGCGACAGGAGGTGCCACTCGGGGTGGCGCACGCTCTCGGCGAGACAGGACACCATGAACCAGAGCCGTGTCGGCCAGGGCAGTCCAGGGTTGAGGATGTCACAAGGGTGGACCAGGAGTTGGCTCAAGGTGGCGGCGTCGGGACTTCCAGCGGCCGAGAGGATCTCCACGTACTTGAGCCCTACGAACGTATAGGCCCCCGTGGGCTTGGCCTTGCCCGGCATGTTCATGTTGTTGGGATCGTAGTATTTCGTGTCAACAGCCAGCTTCACGGTCTGCTTGAGCAGGCGGCAGTCGATGTAGACGTACCAGCTGGCACCCACGAGTGGGACGAAGACCGTGGCCAGGTCTGCGGTCTTGAGCTGGAGCTTGAATCGTTTCGTCGCATCGAGGAGCAGGCTCTTCGAGAATTGTGAGACGCACGCCACGCTTCGAGTGGCTTTATAGAGCGCGTCCAGGATCCAGTTCCCTCCACGCTTGGCGGACCTGAGACTTTCGGCGGTGTCGTGGGCCATGCCCCACAGCGTGGGCGTCTGTGGCTGGCTGGTGGTGGTGGTGGTCGCCGTTTCTTTCCCTTTTTTCTTCTGCTCCTGTTTCTCCTCCTTGGGGAACAGGTGGATGACCGCGTTCTCGTCGCTTCGGCACCACTGAGCGAAGTCGTAGTACTTCGTGGTCTGCTTCATCTGCATCTCGACGGTGGTTTTCTTCTTCACGCCGAACTCGACCACGCAGTCGAACTCCGTGAGGGTGTCGTTGAACCAGCTGGGGGTGAGTTTGTTGAGCCCCGCCGTCCACTCCTTCTGGATTTGGTTGGCCGCGAGGCCGGTGCCGTACTCGATGATCCGCATCTGGAATGCTCCCGCGTTCTGGATCTGCTCAGCCCCCTCCTCCTTCTGCTTGAGGGGGTCGGAGAGCCACTTGAAGACGCCGTGCAAGAAGTCGTCCGCCTTCTTGCGATCTTCCTCGAACTTCGTTTTGTCCTTCTCGATGCGCTCGGGTGTGGCGGCCCCTCGGCAAGTTCTTGCCGCCAGGCAAATCCTCCCGGCAATATCTTGCCGAGGCCTTCCTCGAGGCCTTGAGGTACTTGTTTACAGCCAGGAATAGGCCTCTCGAAAGGCCTGGGCGCCGTCCTGCTCCACGATGTGGCCGTGGGCGAGGATGACGCGCTGGATGTCCCACTGGAGGATGGTGTCCACGGTGCGGCGGGCCGCGGCACGGTCGCGGTTGACCAGGCCATCGATCATCCAGGTGCTCAGTCGGCCGTAGCCGCCGAGGACCTTGAAAGCGAAGCGGGTGAGCGGCGCGGCCTCGGGGCCGATGTTGTGGGCGCTGTCGGTGAGCACAAGCGTCCGGCTGGCGCGGTGGAAGAAGACGACCTCCCCGAGCATGGGAGCACCGGCCCAGGGCAGCACGTCGATCTGTCCCGCCCATTCCACGGGGGCCTGCTCGGAGAGCACGGCATGGAAGCTCAGATCCTTGCGCTTCTCGGGCAGGCCGGGCGCGGCGTAGGCGCGGGCCTCGGGCCAGGCAGCCATCCACTGGCCGATGAACAGATGGTGGTACTTGTTGGGAGCGACGAGGAAGCGCACGGGCCCGAGCGCCTCGACTTCCTGGCGCAGCTCCGGGGTGAGGCGGAGTGGAGAGTGCACCCAGAGGGAGCCCTCCGTGAGCCGGACGACCGTCATCCGCGCTCCGACGGCCAGCCCCAGGTAGTTCAACGGCTGCTCGGCCACCCACAGGTTCTCGTCCAACTTGCGCAGCATGACACCGTCCCTTGAATGCCTCAGCGGATGCGCTGGTCTACTCCATCCAGCACAACATTCTCCATGATCAGCTCGCGCCGGACACGGTGGGGTGTGTGATGCGTCCTTCCGCTCTGCTGGGGGGAGAGCTCATTAGGGGAGTTCTACGACTCGGTCCCGCCAGACTCCGGTCTCACAAGCGGAAGCGTGACCTTGAAAGTGGAGCCTTGCCCCGGATTCGACCTCACCTCAATCGACCCCGCCATGGCCTCAACGATCTGGTTGGCGATGTAGAGGCCGAGTCCGAACCCTCCGTAGTGTCGTGACGACACGGCCCGCTCGAACCGCTCGAAGATTCGGTGCAAGTGCTCCGGCTGGATACCGATGCCATGGTCGGTCACGGTCAAGGTCGCGGTGGATCCCTCCGAGGCCACGGCAATGTCGATCGGCTTTCCTTCGCCGTACTTGAGCGCGTTCGAGACCAAGTTCGTCACGACCTGCTCGAGCCGGAATCGGTCCCACCGGCTGACAATCGGCTTCCCAACGTCCGCAGTGACCTTCGACCCATAGCGATCGAACTCGCCGCCTTCCTCGAATCGGATGACCACCTGGCGCACGACTTCCGAGAGATTGACAGGCTCGAGCTCCAAGCGCAGCTGCCGACCGGCGATGCGGGAGATGTCGAGCATCTCGTTGACGAGGCGCTCCAGGCGCTCGCCCTGCCGATGGAGGATGCCCAGTCTCTCGCGGAGCCATGCGGCACCCTCTTCATTCTCGACGACCTTGGGCAACCGTCGCTCGATCGATTGGAGCTGGAGCTTCAGCGGCGTCAGGGGTGTCTTGAGCTCGTGAGAGGCGATGGACAGAAACTCGTCTCGAATGCGGATCGCCTCCTGGGCGTCCTCGTAAAGAGCAGCGTTGTCCATCGCGAGCGCGCACCGTTTCGCGAGCTCTTCGGCCACCGCCAAATCCGTCGCGTCGTACCGCCGCCCTGATTGCGAAACGACGAACGAGAGGATGCCCAAGGTCCGTCCACGGGCCACGAGCGGAACCGAGATGATCGAACGAGGTGCAACCTGGCGGATGATTCGAAGGTGCTCGTCACTCCGGGCCATCGCTTGGATCTGCTGTTCGGAGACTTCCTCCCAAAGCACCGATTGCCCGCGATTCAACGCCTGTGCCGGCGGATATGCCCTGCTGCCTTGAGAACCCGCAAGGCGCTTGACGTCCTCGACCAGGACGGCGTGAGCGCCATCCGCGTGCGCCACCTCGATGCGGCGCATGACCCCCTTTTCGTCGAGCAGGTCGAGGAAGCACCAATCCGCGACCGCCGGTGCGGCGAGCTGGACGACCCGCGCGAGCGTCTTGGAGTAGTCCAACGACTCCACCAGCGCCGCACCCGCGCTCGCGAGAAAACGGGCCGTTCGTTCCGCTCGTCCCCGCTCCAGCAGGAGAGTGCTGTTCTCGAGTGAAATCACCGCCTGGGCGGCAAGAACTTGCACCACGTCGGCGCGCTCTTGCGTGAACGCGCCAGCCATGGCGTTGTTCTCCAGGTACAAGATGCCCACGACTTCCGCCTGCTTCTTCAGTGGCACGCAGAAGACGGAGCGGAGTCTCAGCTTTTGCACCTCGGGATCTGAGGCGAAGGGTCCATCCGCTGTCGCGTTGACGAGCACCAGCGGCTCCTTGAGCCGCGCCACGTAGCGAACGATGGACCGAGAGACTTCGCCGTCATGGGCGAGCGGCACGTCCTCAAGCGACACGCGGACGCTTTCCTCTGTCGTCGCACGCGCCCTGACCGTGAGCGCTCCCGGCCCTCCGAGCAGGAGCGTTCCCTTCTGGGCGCCTGCTACCTCCATGACGATGCGCAGAATCCGCTCGAAGAGCTGCGCCGGAACAGTCTCTGCCGAGATCGCCTGAGAGGCCTTGATGAGACCGAGCGTGTCGAGCGCGAGCTCCCGAGTCGCCAGGCGTTTCCTTCCGGATCCGAAGACGTCAGGGTGAGCCTGCTCCAGGGCGCGGACCTTCGCGCTCGCGCCCCATTTCCGGTAACCCTCTCCTGCCGCCCAAAGATAGACGCTGGCGATCCGGGGCTCTCCGTTGGCCAGGAAGAATCGACCGGCCAGCTCGTTCGCGAGTGCCGCGTCTTGAACGAAGCCCTCCCTCTGCGCGGCTTCGATGGCGTCGCCGTACAGCTTCATGGCCCGCCACGGCGCCCCCGCCAGCCGCTCGAGCTCAGCTTCGACCAGCTTCTGCTTGTGCAGGAAGTTCTGCGGACAGTGCACAGCCCAGGTGCTGAGCTTGTCCTTGTGGGCACGGATTTCGTCGAGAAGGGCCGGCTGGTCCGTGTTGGGCCTCGTCCCGTACACAGCTGCACGAGTCAGGGCCGTGTAGAAGACATGCTCGGCCGAGGTCACCATCCCCAGGATGCCGGCCAGGATGCGCTTTGCGCCCTCTGCGGAGCTCCGGGCCGCGGTCTCGTAGTCGCCGGCGAGATACGCCGCCTGAAGCCGAACGACCCAGAAGAACCCGAGCGCGGTCTGGTGGTCCTTGGCCTCCTCCAGGAAGCGCAGCTCTTCGAAGCCATCGTCGTCGAGGCTGGCGGGTGCACGCGTTGCGCCCATCAGTGCGCGCGCCACCTGGCGGAAGGGGGCGGCAAGTTCGATTCCTGTCCGGTTCTTGTGCTTCGTGGCGAAGTCGATCGCGACGTCCGCGTCGGCGAGCAGATCGGCGAGGGGCACACCGGCTGGCAGACCGTTGATGAGCACGCTGACGAGATTGAACGCGGCGTAGGCGAGCTCACCGGACTCGACACCCGCGCGATAGCCTTCCCTCAGCAGAGGCAAGCTGTCGCGCACGGGCGCCTTCCACGGCTGCACCACCAGGCCGAAGACCTCGAGTGTCCGGCTCTCTTCGGCCCGATTGCCGAATCGACGGGCGAGCGAGAGCGCCAGCTTGCCGAACGCGTACCCCACGTCGTACGCGCCTGTGCGCGCGTTGTGAATCGCGCCATAGAACACATAGGCGTAGGCGGAGTACGGCGACGGCCCGTGAAGCAGAGAGAGGTTCGCGCCACGGGTCACGAGGAAAGGCAGCACGTCAGCGCCGAAGAAATAGGCCGGTGGACCCAGAATGGAGACCAGGCGCATGCACGCGCGCGTTTCTTCATCGTCGACCTCGGGCTCATTGGCGAGATCTTCAATTCGCCTCTGGCCGACGTTCCTCATGACCCACGTCGTTTCTGCTTCGGTTGCATCCGCCAGGCCCTCGAGCGGCCATTCCAGGCCAAACACGGCCAGCCCTTCGCGGCCCCAGCGGAGCGCACGGAGCCAATCGCCTGCGACCGTCGCCGCGAGAACGCGCAGGCTATAAAGGTCCGCTTTGGCGATTTTGGAGGGCGCATGGTCGAGCGCCGTTTGGATCTGCTCCTCGGCGGTCGCGTGCTGACCCGTCAGGTAGGCGCACTCCGCGAGCTCGCGGTGGAGCGCGAAGGTCAGCTCCGGCAGCTCTTCCCAGGCTCTCTCTGGCAGGTGCCGCCTGCCCACCGTCAGGTATTCGAACGCCGCCTGGTACGCCGCGGACGCTTTGGCCTTGCGCCCTGCCGCGAGGTTCAGCTCGACCAGGCGGAGATGCTCTGCTCGTTCGGCGATGAGCGCCTCGCCCAGGTTCAGCTGATCCACAATCTCGAAGAGCTGCTCCTCCAACTGTCCGTTCGACGCGCCCTTGAGGAGCTGCCGCCCGATATTGAGATGCAGCGCGCGCCGCCGCTCCTCGGAGAGCAGCGAGTAGGCCGCTTGCTGAACCCGATCATGAACGAACTGCACCATGCCTGGGAGTCCGATGAGGCGCTGGTCCAGAAGGCCGGGGCGGCGCGGCGCTTTGTACGCCGAGCGCAACGGGAGAACCAGTCCATCCTGTAACGCAGGCCAGAGCTCGCTCGTCGCCGTCGTCCGGGAACGCCCGCTGAGCTCCGCGAGCGTGCCCAGGTCGAAGCGGTGTCCAATGCATGCCCCCACTTGAAGGAGCGTCTTGGTCTCCTCGGGGAGGCGCTCAATCGCCTGGGCCATGAGCTCGAGTACGTTGTCCGTCATGGGCGCTCGCTCGAGCTCCGCCAGATCCCAGTCCCATGTGCGCTTTTGCGGCTCGAAGCGGAGCCAGTTCTCGGCATGGAACGCATGGAGGAGTCGCCGGACGAAGAAAGGGTTCCCGGCGCTCTTCGTCACGACCAGGTCCGCAAGCGGTCGTGCCCTCACGATGTCCTCGTTGAGCGCATCCGCGATGAGCTGCGCGACGTCGTCGCGGCCAATGGGGCCCAGGTGAATCTCACGGACCTGCGTTCCGCTCTTGCGGATCCCGGCCAGAGACAATGCCAGCGGGTGCGCCGGGCCGACCTCGGAATCCCGGTAGGCCCCAATGAGAAGCAGATGCCGACTCTCGGCTTCCCCCATCCATTGCTCGAGGAGCTGCAGCGAAGCCGCGTCCACCCATTGAAGGTCGTCCAGAAACAATGCCAGCGGATGTTCTGGCCGTGCCAGGGCTCGGAGAAAGGAGATGAAGACCCGGTGAAAGCGGTTCCTTGACTCGACAGGTCCCAGCTCCAGGACAGGTGGCTGCGGGCCGAGGATGCGCTCAAGCTCCGGGATGACTTCGACCAGGACTTGTCCGTTCGTTCCCACCGCCTCCTGGAAGCGCTCCCGCCACCCGGCAAGGGTCGCTTCCGGTTCCGTGAGGAGCTGGCGGACCAGCGCCCGCAACGCCTGTGCGAGCCCCGAGAAGGGAACGCTGCGTTGAAGCTGGTCGAACTTACCGGAGACAAAGAAGCCGCGCCGCTCCATCACTGGACGTTCGAGATGGTTGACCAGCGCTGACTTGCCGATGCCGGGTGGCCCGCTCACCAGGACGAGCGCTGGCCCATGCTCGCAAGCTCGTGCGAACGCCTCGTGGAGGGCTCGGATTTCCTCGGTCCTCCCATAGAGCTTGTCGGGGATGGTCAGCTCGCGCGGCACGTCCCGGTGGGCGAGCGGAAATGGAGTCACGCTTCCCGTACTGGCCCACTGGCTCTTCGCCTCACGAAGGTCCGCCTCGAGCGCTTCAGCGGTCTGGTAGCGCTGCTCGGGCTCCTTCTCGAGCAGCTTGACGACGATTCTCGACAAACCGAGGGGCACTTCGCCGTTCGCCTCATGGGGGGGACGAGGCCGTCGCGCGAGGTGGGCATGGACAAGCTCCACCGGATCTTGCGCGGCGAAGGGCGGTGAGCCGGTCAGCATCCGGTAGAAGGTCGCACCAAGCGAGTAGAGATCCGCCCGGGAATCCATCGATCGCCCCGTGCGCCCGGTCTGCTCGGGAGAGATGTAGTGAAGCGTTCCCTCGAGGAGAGCAGGGCTGGTGCTCTCGACGGTGAGCGCGGAGAGAGTCGTCGCAATTCCAAAATCGACGAGCGTCGCTCGCCGGGACTCCGCATCCCAGACAATGTTGCTCGGGCCGATGTCCCGGTGGACGATGCGGGCCTCGTGGAGACCGGCCACCGCCTCGGCGAGCTGAAGAGCGATCTCCAAGAACTCCGAGACAGAGAGCGGGCCAGACCCGAGCTTCTCACCGAGGTTCTGGCGCCCGGCATCTTCCATGACGAGAGCAAGCCCCTCCCCCGCTTTGGCGAGCCCCAGCACCTTGACGATCCCCGGCACGGAGAGCGCGCGCAAGAGCTCGTACTCGTGGCGAAGCGATGCGATGGCGTCCGGGTCGGGCGGTTCAACCGTCATCTTCACAACGACGGCGCGATCTTGACGAGTGCTTCTGAAGAGCTTGTGCCGTCCGTCAAGGATGGTCTCGGAGACGGTCGAGCCTAGAAGGGCGAGGAGTTCCGGGCCGTCCGCCTCAGAGAAGTACCCGGGGCTCCCATTCATTGGGGCGCCCCAGACGATCGCCTTCCTTTCTTCCCGGTTCTGGCGCGCTCGGCCGCGAGTGCTTCAACATCCGAGCGCCGGAACAGGCGGCGCCCTGTTTCCGTGCGTTCGGCCGGAAGCTGACCGCGGCGATGCAGCACGCGGACCATGTCGGCGGTCAGACCCAGCAGGCGTGCGGCCTCGCTCGGCGTCATGAGCTGGTTCGGGTTCAATGTGGGCTCGGGGAGTGCCATTCCAGGTTCCTGGAACATGCAGCTAGGCACTGTCGTCCACCGGCGCAAGGGTCGTCCCACGGTTCTCTTGCGCTGCCTACCACGAACATAAGACGGGTAGGGACACTCTGTTGATCGTGCGCCGGCCGATCTGGCGCGGCGTGAAGGCGGCGGGATTCGAACCCGCCGCCTGTTGTCCTCGGCGAAACGAGGGCTACTCGTCCGACGCGGAGGAGACCGCCGCGGCGGAGGTGCTCAGGGTGACTCCCTGGGGCTGCACGTCCGAGAGCTGTTTCCCCATCGTGAACCCGTCGTGGTACAGCACGCCCACCGGCGCGATCGTCGAGTTCCGGTACAGCCCCATCTTCAGGTAGTTCAACATCCCCGAGAACTGCGTGGCGCAGGAGCGCTTGGGCAGCACCAACTGCCCATTGTGATACAGCTCCACGAAGCCCGTGCTCGCGTTCGGCGACCACTTCACGTGGAAGATGAAGTCCTGCCACACCCCGCGCACGAGCGGTGCCTTCCAGACCTGGGTGCTGCTGCAGTTCAGGCTGATGTTTCCGTTGTTCACCACGAATTCGATCGGCGGCGAGCCGCTGCTCCCCTCGTGGTGCCACTGCGTGAACACCTGCCACGTGTTCGGGCTTGGGAAGTCCGCCGCGAACATCGTGCTCCACCGGTAGTAGTACTCCGAGCCCACCGCCTCGTGCGTCATCCGGTACAGCTCGTTCCGGTTGCCGCTCGCGCTGATCGGGTTGTCGCCCTGCTTCACCGTCACCTTCATCGCGTAGCGGCCCTCACGCAGCGGCGAGGACACCACTTGCAGTCGATCCGCGTTCACCATGTGCGCGCCGCTCCACTGCGTCCGGTCTCCCGTCTCGAAGTTGCCCGTCCACACCGCCGTCGCGGGGGGAGGCGTCGTCGTCGTCCCCGAGCACACCCGCATCTCCGCGATGCTCATCCAGTCGCTCGTCGAGCTGCTGGTCACCGTCACCCGCAGCCGCCGCGTCGACAGCGTGCTGAACTTGTACGTCTCCGCGCTCGTCGTCGTGCCGGTGCTCGTCCCGCTGTACACCTGCGAGTAGCTCATTCCGTCCGACGAGGCCGAGAGAATGAAGCTGTTGGTGCGGGTGTTTCCCTGATGCCACGCGATCGCCGCTCCCGAGATGGACTGCACCGAGCCCAGATCGATATCGATCCACGAGCCCTTGCCCAGGTTGCTCCACCGGGTGTCGAGCCGATCATCCGTGGCGTTGGTCGCCGGGTTTCCTGTCTCGCTCCCCGAGGCAATGATGGAACTTGCGGGCAGTGCGGTGCAGTTTTGCACCGTGAGAGCAGCCTGCGATACCTGGAGTGGATCCGGGTCTTCATCCGTGAAGATGCCTTGAGGACCACAGGCCACGGTGACGGTGAACAGCAGGGTTCCAACCAACAGAAGGGCTTTCTTCATGTTCTCTCTGGAGTGAAAAGACAGACAGGGAGCAGTCCGGTCCACGCACCGTGGCCGGTGTGACAGGGTTGAAGTGTTTTCGAGGCTCGGTCCTCCCGCGTATGAGCGGGGCGCTGCTGGTTTCCCAAAGCGCGGCCGTAGCAATTATTTCGTACTCAACATTCCGTCAACAGCCGCTCGCCCGCCCGTGGGGCAGGGGAGCCAGCACCACCACCTGTGTGTCTTCAGTGTCTGGCACCGGCGTGTCTCTCGGCGGGTTGAGCCAGGCGTCCTCGCCCAGCTCCACGTCGCCCTCTTCCAATCGCTGGCGCGCCAGCGATCGCTCCTGGCCTCGCGGATCCGGGTAGAAGCCCAGCGCCACCTCGCCTCGAGCCCTCGCGTTGGCCTGCACCTGCGCGAAAGTGGACGGGCTCGCCGTGACATAGGCATGGCGCGGTCCCAGCCGCACCGCGACGCCTCGCAGCGAGAGCATCTCCCGGTAGACGGGCGCCACGTCCGGATCCAACACCACCTGCGCCAACAGCATCGCCACCACGTCGCTGGAGACCACGGCATCCCCTCGCCTCGGGGCGATGTGCACCGCGGAGCGGGGATCCCTCACCTCCGTCACCACGCGCCGGGCCCGGTGCCCGCTCACCTTCTGCCCGTGCCTCAGCCGCAGCAGCATGGCCAGCGCGCTCGCGTCGCCGTTCTCGTCCTGCGGATCCTCGTTGCCTAGGATGACCACTGCGTCTGCCCGGCACATCTCGTGCTGCCCCCGGTGCATCAGCGGAGCCGCCGGGCGCGTGTCACACGAGAGCTGCACCGAGTCCACCTCCGTGCGCACGTTCTCCACCACCATGAGCGCCCGGGGAGAGTTGTCGCCCGCGACCACCTGCACCCGTGAGCCCTGTGGCAGGCTCACGCTCAGCTCCTTCAGCAGGTGCGGGAGCGTCGAGTTGAAGCCCACCACGCTCACGTTCTGCGGAGCAGGGTCCGGCATGGCGGAGTGCTCCGGCAGCAACGGTGGGGGCAGTTCTCCTCCCGCTCGCCACCTGTTTCGCCCCGGTGCGAGCAGGATGAGCCGATCCGCGCGCTCCAGCCGTCGCTGACTCGAAGGGGCCGGAGACAAGAGGAGCTCTCCATCCTCCGTGCTCACTCCCACCAGGATGGCATCTCGCACCACGGCGTGCGCCTCGTCGAAGGTCCGGCCGGCCAGCGCCTCCGGGACGGGCTCCACGTAGAACTCGCAGCCGTCGAAGGCCAGCAGGTGGCGCAGCACGAAGTAGATGCCGTCCTGCCGGGTGCTCGCCGCGAGGATGCTGGCCACCACCTCGTCCGAGGCCACGATGTCCAACGCCAGTTGCCCCGGGCCCGCCACTCCCGGCTCGCCTGCCAGCGACAAGAGTTCCCGTGCCTCGGTGTGGCGCGCCTCGACGATGACGCGTCCCCCGAAGCCCTCCTCCGCCACGCGCCGCATGGCCAGCAGTGTGGACAACGTCCACTGCACCGAATCGTCATCCGACAGGTTCGCCGGTGGCATCACGATGATGGCTCGCGCGTTCTGCGCCGCCACCCGGAGCAGCGCCTGCTCGTTGCGCGGGTCTCCCGTGCGCACCACCGTGCGCAGCCGGTGCCTGGGGACTTGCCGTGCCGGCCTCAGCGCCGCGTCGATCCGGTCCTTGTCCTCAGGGGCCAGCACCACCAGCGTGCAGCGCTGGCCCGAGCGCGCGATCTCCCGCGCCACCAGCGCCACGTTCGGGTCATAGCCCAGGCACAGCACGTGGTCTCGCTCGACCACGGGGTTCAGGCCCGAGCGCATGTCCGCGATGCGCTCGCCCATCTTCGAGGCCAGCGCCGCCGTCAGCAGCGAGACGGCCAGGATACCCGCGCACGTGGCGCCCAACGCCAGCAGCCGCATCGGCATCGGATCCGTCGCCATCGTCCCGCCGTCCAGGAAGTGGGTGACGGACCACCAGAGCGCTTCGGTGGCATCCGGCAGCGAGGGCTCCTGGGGGAAGGTCAGCCGCGCCAGGAACGCGAAGCCCGCGATGAGGATTGCCGTGAGCAGCAGCAGCGCTGCCACCTGTACCAGAGGCGGGTAGGTGAGGAGCTGATCCAGCCGGTAGATGAGCCACGCGCGCGCGGCACGTCCGGCACGCCGCAGCAGACGGGCCATGAGGCCTTCAGGCTAGCACCGGCTCCTCTTCACGGCCTGGGCCCGGAAGACTTCATCCACCTACTATGTGGGCAATTCCAAGGAGGACTGAGGCACCCCGGGGCGCGGACTCACGCCGAACCTGTAGGACTGGTGGACAGGTTTGCACGGACCGCGCCCGACAGGGGCTGCCTGGCTGCTAGGGGGCTCAGCGGCCGCGACGGGGTGTGGACTTCTTCCGAGCTCCGCCGCGCTTCGACGCGGGGGCGGCCTTCTTCTTGGCGGCCGCCTTGCTGGGGGCTGCCTTGCGCGCAGAGGAGGCCTTGCGCGCGGACTTCTTCGAGGCGGCCTTCTTCAACTGGTTCGCGGGCGTGTGGCACACGGCCTCGATGTTGTGGCCGTTCGGGTCGATCACGAACGCGCCATAGTAGGACGCGTGGTAATGCGGGCGCAGGCCGGGGGCGCCGTCATCCTTCGCGCCCAGTGCCAGCGCCTTGGCGTGGAACGCATCCACCGCGGCGTGGTCCTTGGCCGCGAAAGCCATGTGGAGGCGCGGATGCGGATCCCCCGCGGCACCGATCCAGAAGTAGGGCTTGGTGTCTCCGTACCCACCGCCCTCCTCGAACTCCATGACCATCCGGTAGCCGAGCGTCCCGAGCACCTCGTCATAGAAGCGCTTGGACTCGGCGTAGTCCTTCACCCGCAACATGATGTGATCGAGCATACGGGTGCATCTAGCACAGGACCGTATGGGTAGGGCCAGCGAAGGTGCTACTGGATCGTCAGCGAGAACGCTTCTCCCGCATGCACCAGGAGCTCCTCGTTCGTGGACGCGACTTCATTCGAGCCGATGGGGTCGGCCTGGAAGCGCAGCCGGCCCTGGTCGATGACCAGGTGAGAGGGGATGGTGAAGGTGCGGCTGCTCATCGCCGGCACCATCCCCAGCCGGATGCGTGTCGTCTCATTCATCACGTACACTGTGAAGTCGAGCTGCTTGTGGTTCCGTATCTCCACCGTCGTCTTCGGCGGCGGAGGCTTCGAGGGATCCTCCGCGGTCTGAACGCCGCTGCAGGCGGCCACCAGGGTGAGCAGCAGAACGGGAAGGACCTGGACGGCGCGCATGGAGCCTCTCGCTTTCGTACCGCCGGCCCTCAGGCGCTCTGGACTCCCGGGGCCATGGAGACCTTGAACCTCAGGTGGATCACCAGGTGCCCATTGGCGGGGACCTCGGCCTTCCACTTGCAGAACCCATTGTCGTCCAGCTCGGGCTCACCGGTGGTCTTCTCGGTGTCCAGTTCCACCTTCACATGCTCGATCTCGGACACAGGCAGGCGCTCGGTGACGAGCACCTTCCGCGCCTCTCCCGAGAGGTTCGAGAGGTAGACGGTGATGTGGGTGGTCGTCTCGTTCCACTTGCTCACGTGGTGCTGCTTGCTGCTCTTCTTCTCGTCGCGCTGGACGCGCAGCGAGTCATCCGGGCCGAAGCTCAGCTCGAACTTCTCCTGGGGTGACACGAAGAGCGTCTGCGTCCAGCCCACGAAGCCGTTGTCCTGCAGCAGCTCCACCGGCCCGGCCAGCAGCGGGCTCGGCGAGGTGTTGCGCGTCACCGCACGCAGGAACACCTTGGGCTCCAGCTCCGGGAACGTCACCAGCGCTGCCTCCGCGTCGCTCTCGGAGCTGAAGAGCGGGATGACGTTGGGCCGCCCATCCGAGGGGACGGTGCTCTTGCCCGGCGCTCGCAGGGTGCGCGTCTCTCCGCCGTCATCCACGCCCGGCAGATCCACGCTGGAGGGCGCGGCGGGACGAGAGCCCCCGGAGGCGGGTGCGCTGCCCATGCCGGCCTTCTGCACCTGCACCTGCCGGGCCTGCACCACCACCGCCTCGTTCTTCTTCTTCACGGTGAGCAGGTCCTGCTGAAGCAGCGGCGGCTCGGTGCCCAGCGAGGAGCGCGCCGTGGAGAAGCGCAGCTCCACGTCCTTCCAGTCCTCGCCCGTGTCCTGCCAGACGGCGGCCGAGGAGGTCAGCTGCACCCGGTTTCGCCCCACCAGCCGCGCCGTGTGCAGCGGCCGCCAGAGCGCGTTCGGCACCACGTAGTCGATGCGCAGCTCCACCTCGCCCGCGGCCTCGGCCAGCACGTCCGCCTCCAGCCAGGACACCAGCTGGTGGTCCACGCGATCCAACGCCTGGCGCTGCCGCGTCACCGCGCTGATCTCCTCCGCCAGCCGCTCCGCCGTGAAGGTGGCTTGCAGCGTGGACTCGCGCAGCTGGCGCGCCTTGCGGAACAGCGTGTCGAACGAGTCGTTCCACTGAGACGCCATGCCCATGCCCCAGCCGGCATCCACGGGCAGCTCGGTGGCTCCCAGGTGCAGCAGTTGCTGGATGCGCTCGAAGCGCGCGCGGTCATTGGCTTGATCTTCCAGCACCCGCTGGCGCTCGCGCTGCAACGCCTCGAGTTTCTCCTCCAGCACGCGGGCCGCCTCGGGCTTGTCCGCCGTCCGGATGCGCAGGCCGCGGCGAATGCGCACGTCCGCCACGCGCGAGCGCCCCGCGAGCACCTCCGCGCGCAGGGACACGTCCTGAAGCACCGGTGCCACGCCGTGGACGATGATGCGGTTCTGCCCCGCGTTTACTCGCACGGTGCCGCGCCGGCTGACCTGGGCGCGATCCTCCAGCAGCGTGACGCTGTGGACCGGGGCCTCCAGCACGGTGACTCCGGTGGGGAGGGGGGGCTCGAAGCGCTCGACGCCCGCGGCAGAGGTGGGTTGGATTGCCGTGCTCATGTCACGCCTCCCGGCGGTTGCCGCCGTTGAGCTCGTTGTTGGCATACAGCTTCACCACGTACTGGGCCTCCAGCTTGCTGCTGGCATTCGCGGGCACGGTGATGCGCCAGCGGCGGCCGCCTTCGATGGCTCGGTCTCGCTCCTCCTGCGTGTAGGATTCCCACGCGGGAGTCACCGTGCCCTCCTCGACCACCACCTCCGCCTCCTTCTCGGGCTGGGGGATGCGCTCGCGGACCTCGCAGACGATCTCCCGATCCAGGTTGTTGACCAGATCGATGGTGATGTCGTGCCACAGCTCCGTGGTGGCGACGATCTTCGTGCCGCTGCGGGCCTCGTGGAACTTCGTGTTCCGTGCGCAGCGGATGGCCTGCTCCACGCCGAGCCCCAGCTTGAAGTCTCCGCGCGGCGCCACCGCGGGCAGCGTGGTGGACAGCACGTACTCTCCGCCCACGTACACCTCCGCCGGGCCGGCCAGCATGGGCGCGGGCAGCGGGTTCCTCACCTGCGCCTGACGGTAGACGTTGGTGTCCTCGCGAGGCACGGCCACGTAGAGCACGCTGGCCTCGCCGGAGCGGGTGCCCAGCGCCACCGAGTGGAACCCTCCGTCCGAGGGCACATCCACCGTCGCATCCGCCGTGTAGCTGAAGTCGAAGTAGCCGCCGACGCTCCGGGCATCCACGGCGCCCGCGGGCAGCGGGGTGTGCGCGGCGGAGCGGGCCCGGTTCTCCGCCTCGGCCACCACGGCCATGACGTCGAACGTCACGGTGACGGAGAAGCGCGCCAGCGTCTCCAGGTAGTAGCGCCGCGAGTCCACGGGCTGGAGCCGATTGCGGTTGCTCCCGTCCGTGGGAGTCGAGAGCCGCAGGTGGGTGAACACCACCGCCTCCAGGCCCGCCTGCGTGGGTGATCCCCCCGCGCTGCCAGGGCCGCCGCGCGATACCGCGGACCTGCCCACGGAGAGGGCCTTCATTGGAGCCGCACGAGCGGCGGGAGCCGGCGCCATGGCAGGAGCAGGCATGGGAGGTGGAGGGGGAGCGGGCTCGTAGGACTCCTCCGCGTAGGCCCTATCGCGCACGGCTGAGAGCACCTCTTCGTCGCGCGAGGCGTCGTCATCCATCTCCGCCTCCACCGCCACTTCCTTCATCCGCCTCGAGCCCTTCTTCTTCTTCTCGATGCGCTCCTCCTGGAAGACGGGTTCCGGTGGGGCGATGGAGAGTTCCTCCAGATCCGCGGGCGCGGGCAGGGCCGGGAAATCATACGGGAGCGAAGCGGGCAGCCGCTGCAGCAGCGTCGAGCGGTCCCGGTCATAGTCGGAGAAGAGCGCGCCAGCGCCCTGCGGCGCGGGACGGAACCCCGCGCGCGCGGAAGCAGGAGGCTGGGCCCGGCCGATGCGGATGGAGGGCAGCTCCGGCAGCTCCGTCCACGTCAGCGGCGCTGCGGTGGAGAGCACCAGCCTCACCCCCTGCCAGTCCTCGCCCGAGGCCTGGCAGATCAACGCGCGCATCACCAGCTCCACCTCGCGGCAGTCTCGCGACAGCCGGCACTGGTAGCTGGGGGCCCAGCGGGCGCCGGGGATGAAGTACTCCACCGAGAGTTCCGCCCGAGCGAGCGTCGCGCCGCCGTGGCGCAGCTGCACGTGCACGGACTTGTAGAGCTCGGAGGCCGTCACCTCGCGGGCCGTGGAGGCCTGGGCGATCTTCTGCTCCAGCACCGCCACGTCCTCGTAGAGCTTGCGCCGCTGCTCACGCAGCTTGCGCGCCTCCGTGAGCCGGTTCTGCACCCCCTCGTACGAGAACTGCTCCAACGCCATGCGCGCCCCGAGCGGCGAGGGCGGAGGCGGCTTGCCTTCCTCCGGCTCCGGGCGCGGCGGAATGGTGATGCCGCCGAGGATGGACATCTCCCACTCGAGCTCGCGCAGCTGGCTCTCCACCGTCCGCACCTGCTGGCGCAGCGAGCGCAGCGCCGCCTCGTCCACGGTCTCCAGCGGAGCCTCTCGAGGAGGGATCCACAGGCCCACACGCACGTTCGTGGCCGAAAGATCCGCCTGAGCGCTGTTCGTGGACAGCACGCGCACTCGCACCGTGGGATCGAAGAGCGAGAGCGGGAGGCGGGGGATCTCGATGTCCGTGGGAGGCTTGCCGTCCGGGCACTCCAGCACGAGCTTCCGCGTGACACGGGCTCCCTGCTGGTAAAGGGTCACGGTGTCGATGCGGGATTCCACCACAGGCATGCTCACCCCCAAGAGGCAGTGCGCGGCACGCTAGATCGCCGCCTCGCTCCCGAGGAAGCAAATACCCTCGGGAAATCCCCTGGGAATAATGGCTCTCCGCGGCGTAACGGTGGTGGGGAGGCGATGTCCACACACCCCCCGACGGAGAGACGTGATGAGCCACCTTGGACCTGCTGAAGCCGCCAGGCTGTGAGGTGAGGGGGCGGAGGGCGAACCTGTGGATTTATTTGGGCTGCAGGCTCCCCGCGTGCAAACTAGCCCCCGCGTGGAGTTCCCATTCCGATTCAGCCGCTCCCGGGCCCGGCCGCGGGCCGCAGAGCCGGCACCTCCCGGAGCCCCTCTGCCCACCCCCGCCAACCCGGCGGCGGAGTTCCAACAGATCGTCTCCCTCTGCGAGGCGAAGCTGGAGGAGAAGGCCCGCGCCCTGTGCCGGGGGCGCAACCCCGCGGATGCCACGGATCTGCTCCAGGACACCTACGAGCGCGCCTTCCGCGCGTTCCATACCTATGATCGGAGCGCGCCCCCGCTGCCGTGGCTGGCCTCCATCCTCGTGCGTCGCTTTCTGGACATGTGCCGCCAGGACAAGCGTCACCCCCAGCAGGAGCTCACCGAGCAACTGGACGTGGCGAGCGAGGAGGCAGGCCCCGCCGAAGCCTGGGCCGGGTACACGCTGGACGATGTCTGGCACGCGGTGGACCTGCTGCCCGAGGAGTTCCGCGACGTGGTGCGGTTGAAGGACATGGAGGGCCTCTCCTATGCGGAGATCGCCCGGCGACTGAACATCCCCGCGATGACGGTCGGCACGCGGCTGTTCCGCGCACGCAAGAAGCTCAAGGAGCTCATGCTCAAGCGAGCGGAGACGGGAGGTGCGTCATGACAGCTTCCTGTGAGCAGTTGGCCGCGTTCGTGGACGGCGAGCTCTCCGCCGAGGAGGCGGAGGCCTTCCGCCAGCACCTGGCGGGCTGTGCCGACTGCCAGGCGGGGTTGGAGGATCAGGTCCAGGCCAGCCTCGCGGTGAGCAGCGCGGCTGACGCCCAGCAGAAGCGCCGCGGCCCGTTCCAGCCCATCTGGGCCCGCCCCCGCGTGCGGGTGATGGCACTCGGCGCGGGCGTGGCGGCGCTGATCGGAATCCTCGTGGTGGGCTCGTGGCGCTCGGGCCGTCCGCTGGAGGATCCGCTCATGCTGGCGCAGGCGGAGACTCGGCCCATGGAGGGGCGACTCGGTTATCCGGGCGCGGACCGGTACCGGAAGCTGGCGACGATGCGCGGTGGGCCCGAGCACGGCGCGGGACCGGACCTGCGGGTGATGGCGGAGCTGCAGGACCGAGGGGACTTCCGCGGCGTGGCCACGGCGTACCTGCTCGCGGGAGATCCCGAGCGTGCGGAGGCCTACCTGGATCAAGTACCGCGCTCTCCGGATGTGGACAGCGACCGCGCCCTGGCGGCGCTGGGGCGAGGAGATCTCGAACGGGCGCTCGGGCTGCTGGATGGGGCGCTGGCTGCGGCGCCAGACCTGCTGCGTGCGCACTGGAACCGGGGCGTGGTGCTGCGGGCGATGGACTTGCAGCTGGCTGCGGCGGCCGAGTTCCAGCATGTCGCCCAGAAGGGAGAGCCCGGCTGGAGCGATGAGGCGCGGCAGCTGGCCGAGGGCCTGAGAGCGGGTGCCGAGACGCGCCGCAAGTCGTGGTTGGACATGAATGCCGCGGGCATGTCGCTCGCGCTGGAGGGCAAGCCGCTTCCTCCCGCCATGGTGGCTCGCAACCCGGGCCTGGCGCGGCTGTACCTGTACCACGCGGTTCGGGCCGCCATGGCTCCGGAGGAGGTGCTCCGGCTCATGCCGTTGGCCGAATCGCTGGATCAGGCGTTCGGCGGGCATCTGTCCTCCGAGTACCTCCAGGCCGTCTCGCGAGCCGACTTCACGAAGCGCGCGCCCCTCTCGGAGACGTACCGAGACCAGCTCGCCGCGAAGATGCTGATGTCGGGGGCGGAGGCGGAGGCGTACCTGGATCGGCTGCGGCGCTCGGGCGAGAAGGACATGCTCCTGGGCGCCATCCTGCTGCTGCGGATCGAACGCCAGCACATCCCCGAGCTGGAATCGCTCGTGCAGGCGTCCGGGGATCCCGCGTGGTACCGGGCGCCTCTGGTGAAGGTGCAGGTGGCGGAGGACCTGGCCCGCGGCGATGCGGCTCGGGCCGAGCAGCGGCTCCTGGAGGCCATCGACGAGTGCCGCCGCGCGAAGCTGGAGAATCGGTGCGTGGCGCTCCAGGAGGTGCTCAGCGACCTGTACAACAAGCTGGATCGCCGCCGTGAGGCCATGGGCCCCGCGCGTGAAGCGCTGGCGGTGGCTCGCCGGACCGAGGACTGGTTCCAAGAGGATCTGCTCGTGGCGGACCTGATGACCGCCGCGCGTCTCAGCCATGAGCCCGCGCTGTCCCGGGCCTATCTCGATGAGTACCTGCAGCGGGAGCCGGACGACTGCATGCGGCGCGCCGAGTACCACTACGCCCGTGCCCTGCTCTCGCTGGAGGCGCTGGATGTCGCGAGTGCCCGGCGCGAGGTGCAGGAGGCGCGCGGCTGTGAGGCGTCCCCCACGCTGTTCGAGGCCGCCGTGTACGGGGATCTGCTGCGCTTCGGAGCGACTCCCGAGGAGGTTTCGCGGGCGGAGGATCGGATCCGCGCGCTGAGGGCGGACACCGAGCTGACGCCAGGCCAGAAGCTGTTCCTGGGACATGTCGAGGGCCGCATCCTCATTGAGCGGGATCGCGCCGCCGGCCAGCGGGCGCTGCGAGAGGTCATCGCCGGAGCGGCGAAGCTGCGGCAGACGGACATCGAGGCGCGGAAGGCCTGGTCCTACAGCCATCAGGTGCTGGTGCTGGACGCCGGGCGTGCGGGCGAGTTCGACGCCGCCATCACGCTCCTGGGCGCCGAGCTCGAGCGGGCCGCCCCAGCCTCGTGCCTGCTCGCCGTCGCGGGGCAGGATGAGCGGATCCTCTTCGTGGCACGGGGGCCCCAGGGCGAGCTCCGAGGCGAGTACCAGGGGCAGCGCACCCGGACCCTGCGCGAGGAGCTTCCTCCGGTGCCGGGTTCACTGCTCGAGGCGTTCGAGGGCTGTGACACCGTGCGGGTGCTCGCCGAGCCCATCTTCCAAGGTCGGCCGGGGCTCCTGGCAGCGGATCGGGCCTGGAGCTACCTCGTTCCCAGGGTGGGGGAGGTGAAGGCACCGGCCGTCACTCCGCCCGCCAAGCACGTCATCGTCTCCGATGTGGAGCCGCCCGCATCGTTGAAGCTGCCCCACCTGCTGCCGTGGAACCGTCCTCCGAGGCCGGGCGAGGTCAACCTGCGAGGCCCCTCCGCCACTCCCGGGACGGTCCTCGCGGAGCTCACCGATGCCACCGAGGTCGAGTTCCATGCCCACGGGCTGATCCGCTCGGGATTCTCGGATGCTTCGTTCCTGGCACTCTCTCCGGAGCCCGGAGGCCGCTTCGCGCTCACGGCGGGAGATCTCCAGGGCCGTTCCCTGAGGGCCTCACCGCTGGTGCTGCTCGCCGCGTGCCACGCCAACGGGGGCGCATGGCGCTACTACGCCGTGTGGAGCCTGCCCGCGGCGTTCATCCAGGCCGGGGCTCGTGCGGTGGTGGCGCCGACGGCCCAGGTGCCGGATGTCGAGGTGGGCGCCGTCTTCCAGGAGCTGCTCGACCGCGTGGAGAAGGGCGCGAGTCCCGCTCAGGCCCTGCGAGACACCCGCGAGGCCTGGCTCCAGAAGGGCGCGGGGCGCTGGGTGTCGGACCTCGTCGTCTTCGAATAGCAGCGCGGGAACTGTGGATGTTCGGGGCCGGGAATAACACCGGCCCCTGGCGTAATGGGAGGGGAGAACATCATGAACACCTGGCGAACAGCTTCAAGGAAGCGTGGAATCTTCGTGGCACTCGTGGTGCTCGGTGGCGCGACAGCCGCGTTGGCCGGCGAGCCCCCACGGGCTGCTCCTGCCGCGGCTCCGACGAGTACGAAATCGACAGTGAGTGAGAGGGCGGCATCGGTTGGTCCGGCCTACTTCGATCTCGCGGTGCGAGCGACGCAGGGGCAGGGGGTCTCGGTCTACCGGTTCCAGCGGTCCAGCCAGCGCCTCACGTTGCTGGAGCGCGTCATCGAGGCCGATGTGGCAAAGCGGGTCGTGGCCTTCCAGCGGGTCCAGGACGCGCGGGACGCCATCATCGTCCTGTCGCCGGAGGGGCCAAAGAAGCCGAATCCGCCCACGCCCGGGGGAGATGATCCACCCCGGTGGCTGGTACCCGAAGCCGAGTACAATGCCGCGCTGAAGCAGCTCAAGGCCCTGGAGCCCAAGGTGGCGGAGATCTCCATCGGGCAGCTTGCGTCCGTGTCCGCGAACTCGGTGCAGTCCCAGTCCCAGGCGAAGTGAGCCGGGCTCCGTCTACTTGGGCGCTGGAGTGGTCGGGCGCACGCGCCGGTAGCGGAACTCCTCGGGCTTGCCCGCCTTCTCGAGGATGACGACCAGGGTGTCCTCATCCTGGCGCCGGTAGGTCAGCCGGGCCGTGCCCTTTCCCGAGGGCTCGGCCCCTTCGAAGACGGCCTCGCGGGGACCGGAGCGGATGAGAGGCCACGCCAGCGGCTGCTCCTTGTCCTCGCGGGCGATGAGCTTCGGATCGAAGTGGCGCAGCCGCAGCACGAGCTTGCCGTCCTCGGACTTGATGACCAGCAGCTCGAAGATTCGCACCTTCCCATCCTGGACGAACCGCCACATCCCCATCAGCGAGTCACCCGAGGGGGCCGTCCAGATCTCCTCGGACAGGTGGGTTGCGGACTCGTCCCTCCACTGCCCCTCGATCCATGAGAGGTCGCTCAGGTTGGAGGTGGGCGCGGGCGGGGCCGCGTGAAGCGGGGTGACGGCGAGCAGGACGACTGCGAGGGCCAGGCTGCGAGCGGGTGACGGCCACAGGTGGGGCGACGAGAGGGAGTGCATTCCGAAGTCCAGGGGCTGGAGGTGGCGTATACCTCTCGTTACCACGGATGGCAGCCCGGACGAGCCCGGAGGAATGCATGAGCGGAGAGGTCGAGTTCTGGTTCGATTTCGCGAGTACCTACTCCTATGTGGCCGCGATGTGCATCGAGGCAGAGGCCGCCAGGGTGGGCGCGCGAGTCCTCTGGCGCCCGTTCCTGCTGGGTCCTCTTTTCTCGCAGCAACTGGGCATCAAGGACTCGCCCTTCAATGTGAACCCCGTGCGCGGCCGGTACATGTGGCGGGACTTGGAGCGGCTCTGTGTGAAATATGGGCTGCCCTGGCTCAAGCCCTCCGTGTTCCCACGGAACAGCACGCTCGCGGCACGTGTCGCCCTTGTGGGCGCGGAGGAGCCGTGGGGCCCTGGCTTCGTTCGCGCCGTCTACGCCGCGAACTTCGCGGAGGATCAAGACATCTCCTCGCGAGCGCTGCTCGAGGCCCTGCTCGTGAAGGTGGGCGCGGACGCGCGGGCGGTGTTCGCGCGGGCCGAGTCCGAGGAGAACAAGCCGCGCCTGCGCGAGCAGACGACGCGGGCAGCGGAGCTTGGCATCTTCGGCGCACCGAACTTCATCGTGAAGGGCGAGCTGTTCTTCGGGCAGGATCGCCTGGAGGATGCGCTCGCCTTCCTGAGCCCGGCTGCGGGGAGGTGAGCCCGAGCAGGCCCACCTCCATTCCGCCGCCTACCGCTGGAGCGTCGGCGTCAGCGCGAGATCGAACGAGACATCGCTCGAGGTGGGACTGGACTGCTTCACCATGACCGCGATGATGTTCTCGCCCGAGACGAAGGCGGAGCCTGGGATGATCGCCGTGCTCACCTGATTGTCCGCTGAGGTGCTGCTGGCGTAGACCGCGTGGCTCGTGCCATTGCCGACGTATCTGCTGAACACCAGCGTGCCATTCACCCACACGGCCACGCCGTCGTCGTGCAGCACCTGGAGTTCGGCGCTCGTCACCGGGCCAGACAGGGTGAGCTTCTTGCGGAAGTACACGCTGGGCTGGGCCGGGCTCAGGCGCCGCAGGACCGTGGCCTCATCGCCATCTCCGTAGCCGAGCTGCCCCGGTCCCATGGCCCAGCCCGAGTCATTGAAGGCCAGCGTGAACCACTGGGGCCCCGGATCCACCCCGCTGTCGCTGTAGCGCCACGATTCTCCGAACGCGATCCCCTGCGGGCCCTGCGGACCCGACGAGGGCCGGGTCGTCGCGGTCAACTCGAGGTCGAAGGAGATGTCGCTGGAGCTGCCGCCGGACTGCTTGACCATGACAGCGATGACGTTGTCGCCCTCGCGGAACGGGCTTGGGTTCACGGAGCTGGAGCTGAGCTCGTTGTCCTGGGAGGTCGCGCTGGCATAGACGCTGTGTGCCGTCCCGTTCGCGACGTACTTGCTGAACACCAGCGTGCCGTTCACCCACACCGCTACGCCATCATCATGGATCACCCGGAGCGCTGCCTGCGTCACCGGACCGGCCAGGGTGACGTGCCGCCGGAAGTAGACGCTGGGCTGGCTCGGGGAGGTTCGAGTCATCTGGGTGGTTTCGTCCCCATCGCCGTAGCCCAGCTGCGCGGGCCCGGACCTCCACGCGGAGTCATTGAACGCGGGATTCGTCCACTGCGCGCCGGGATCCACGCCTCGATCGTCGTACCGCCACGTGGCCCCCATGGAGATGGCTCGCGAGCTCGTGAGCCGCTTGAAGCGCAGCACTGCCTCCAGGAGGTAGTAGTCGCCATAGATGAGGCCGACGTCGACCTCCTGGTTCGCCGGGTAGTTCCCGACGCCGTGGTTCAGGATGGCGTACGTCGAAGTCCCCGATGCGAGGTAGGCGGGTGAGGCCAGCGTCTCCAGCATCTTCAGTGCGGCGTCGCGGTAGCGAGCCTTGTCCGCCGCCGCCGTCACCAGCTCCGAGAGCTCCAGGAGCGCGGAGGCGACAACGGCTGCGGCCGAGGAGTCCTTCCTCTGCTGAGCCGTGGGCGCGTCGAAGTCCCAGAAGGGGATGCCATCCGCGGGCAGCCGGCTCAGGTAGTAGTCGGTCACCTTCTGCGCGGTCTGCAGCATGCGTGGATCCCGCGTGTAGCGGTACGCCATGGTGAAGCCATGGATGGCCCAGGCCTGGCCTCGGGCCCAGGTGGAGCTGTCCGAGTAGCCCTGGAACGTGCCTCGCGAGCGGATGCGGCCCGCGCCGTCGTAGTCCACCACGTGGAAGGTGCTGCCGTCCGGGCGGACCAGGTCCGTCATGGTCTTCAAGGCGTGGTTGAGCGCCATGCCGTTCCACGCGGACTGCCCTCCGTTCCGGGAGGCCCAGAAGAGCAGCTCCAGGTTCATCATCGTGTCGACCACCATGGGAACGTCCCAGGCCGAGTTCCAGTCGCAGCAGTCGATGACTCCCACCGTCGGGTTGTAGCGCGCCGCGAGCGACTGGGCCGCTGTCAGCAGCACGCTCCGGTAGTACGGATCTCCCGTCAGCTGGTACGCGAGGCCGAAGCTGGGCATGAACTTGAAGCCCAGGTCATGCGTCTGCGTGTTCGTCTTCTGGAGCTCCAGGCTGCGAGTCCACTGATCCGCGCGGCTCCGCCAGGCCGGCTCACCGCCCATCTGGTGCAGCATCCACATGGCTCCCGGGAAGAAGCCCTGCGTCCAGCCGACGAGGTTCGTGTTCAGCACCGTCGTCCACGTCCCATCGGCGCGCGTGCTCTTCGGGCTCTGTGTCACCGGTAGTGCGACGGTGGTCCGCTCCAACTGTTGCCGCGCCACGGCGAGCACCCGCTCCACGGCCACGTCGTCGAAGACGCTGGGAGCCGGATCCGCGAGCACTCGCGCCGCCTCCTGCTCCATCACGGACTGTCGCAGCAGGGGGGAGAGGGCTTCGTCCTCGCTCATGCGAGGGGTCGTCCGGCCCGTCGCTGTGACCGACAACCGCAGTGTCTGGTGGGAACCCGGCTGCAACAGAGGCGCCGCGGGTTGGGCGCCGCTCGGCGGGGTGACGAGAAGCACGGAGAGCAACATCAGAGCAAACGGCTGGTGCGGAACGCGTTTCATGAGAGGCCTCCCTGATTCGAGCCGGTGAGGTGCGGATGACACCTCTGGGTGGCCATCGCCCTCGGGAACATGGAGTGCGTCCGGAAAGGCAGCGTCTGCCCGCGGAGCAACGTGGCGTGTGCAGGGCTTCACATGCCGTGACGACGTGCCGCGCCAGGGCAGGCGCACCACCAGATTCCGGACCCACCGCGATCCAAGCGTTTTGGAAAAGACAAAGACGAGCAGCAGTGGCCCCACAGAAAATTGCGCGTGGGGGGGAGAGGACAACGTGCAACGGTTGAGAGCCTTGGGACTCACAGTCCTGGTGTGCCTGGCTGCCCAGAATGTGACTGCGGCGGAGGCAAAGAAGAACACGGAAGAGAAACAACAACCCAAGACACAGCAGCAAGCCGAGCAGGAAGCGGAGGCCCTGAAGCAGCAAGCCCAGGCCCTGCGGCAGGAGCAACTGGCGGTGCAGGAGGAGAAGAAGCCAGCGGGGCCCGAGCCCAAGCTGAACCTCCCCATCCGCTACTTCGTCTACTCGGCCCTCCTCGGAGGGCTGGGCTACGCGACGGGGTTCCTCGCACGAGGGCCCGAGCGGGACCTGCGGGATCCCGCCAAGCACTCCACCCAGGATAAGACGCAGAGCCTCTACCGGAGGGCCTACTACGGAGGGCTCATCTCCAAGGGCTTCTACAGTCTGTCAGGGGCGATGGGCGGCTACGCCGCGTACAGGACCCAGAGTTCCATCCGTCAGTACCTGACGGCCAAGGCCCAGATGGCCGCGCGCCAGAAGGAGACGGACGCGCGTGTCGCCCAGGCGCGCAGCCCCGAGGAGCGCCTGTCCGCCGAGGTGTCTCAATCCCTGGTGGAGCCGCAGGCCCCGCTCGCCACGGAGCTCCTCGTCATGGTCCCCGAGCCTCCGCCGCTCCAGGCGGGCTTCAGCGTCGGTCCTTCGGGAGAGGGCTCGCTCTCTCTCGCCTTGAACTTCTAACCCTTGGACTTCGCCATGTCTCTTCGCATCTCTCCAGCTCTCGGTGCGGTGCTGTTCTCCGCGCTCTTCGCGGTGAACTGCAGCCCTCCGCTCATCCGTTGCGAAACGGATAACGAATGCACCTCGGACATGAAGTGTGACGTCCGCCAGGGACTGTGTGTCGACAAGGGGGAATACATCGAGAACCCGGACGGCACGCCCGCCGCGGGTATCGACACCGTCTCCACCGCCAGCGCGCCCACGAACTCCAACGGACAGGGGAACGCCCGATGAAACGCCTTCTGTTGCTCGCGCCCCTGGTGCTCGCGGCCTGCGGCGGCCATGACACCGAGACCTTGACGTACGGCGGTCACGAGCTCGAGCCGAAGTCCATCCTCTTCGCGCGTGTTCCCATCTCGGCAGGTGAGTTCACCGTCGCGCTCATCAGCGATCGGGGCGACGCCTGCACCCAGTTCGACGGGCTGGCCTGCCTGCCGCAGCCGCAATTGGGCACCACACTGGAGTTCCGCACGCCCGTCTTCGACAAGGGCACGCGGAGTGTGGGCAGTGAGCTCTCCGCGCACTGGCTCGACTTCCAGGGCGTCCGAGTCCTGGAGGGCACGGCCACCAGCGGCCAGCTCGAAGTGGACCAGTCCGAGGATGAGAAGGAGTTCGGCGGCACGTTCACCCTGGCGCTCCCTCAGGGGGAGCTGAAGGGCGAGTTCACCGCCGACTTCTGCAAGCCGATGCGCGACTACTACCTGGGCTGCTCCGTGGCCCAGTAAGCCGATACCCCTGGAAGGAATACGCATGCGTCTCCACAAGCTGTTGTGGCTGGGAGCCCTCGTGAGCGGGCTCTCCCTGGCCGGCTGTTCGGCCCTGCAGTCCGATGAGCTCACCCGCTGTACCTCGGACGAGGCCTGTCCCGACGACTCGCTCTGTCACCCGCTCGCCAAGGTGTGCGTCAAGAGCTGCTCGGCGGCCACGGATTGTCCCTCGAGCGCGAAGTCCTGCTCGGGCGTGAGCGCCGCCAGCGGCTCCGAGAAGAGGTTCTGCGAGTGCCAGAGCACCGAGCTGTGCGAAGGCGACGAGAACGTCATCTGCACCGAAGAGGAGAAGATCTGCGCGCCCCGGTGCACCAACGACGTGGACTGCACCGCCGGGCGTCATTGCGACACCGCCACCGGCAACTGCCGGAGCAGCTGAACGCCGCTCATGCCCGGTCTCGACGGACGTGAAGCACAGGGCTCGGTCTCCTCTCTGGAGGCCGGGCCTTTTCAGTCCAGGCGCACCACGATCTTTCCGAAGGGGCCTCGCTCCAGGTGATTGAACGCCGCGGGAACACTGGCGAACGGGTACTCGGCGTCGATGACGGGCTTGAGGCCGATGCGATCGATCGCCCGTACCAGCTCCTCCAGCGAGCGCCGGTGGCCGGTCATGATTCCGTGCACGTTCACCGTCTTGAGAATGAGGGGGCCCACCGGTCCGGAGACCTCCCAGCCTTCGATGACACCGATGACCCAGACGTGCCCACCAACAGCGGTGGCTTGGATGGAGCGGCCGAGGTTGGCGCCTCCGGCAATCTCGAGCACGTGATCGGCCCCACGGTCTCCGGTGATACGCCAGACGGCCTCGACCCAGTCCTCGGTCTTGCGGTGGATGCCCCAGGTGGCTCCGAGCTCCTTCGCGCGCTCCAGCTTGGCTTCCTCGGAGGAGGTGATGATCACCTGGGCCCCGTGCGCCCGGGCGAGCTGCAGCCCGAACAGGGCAACGCCGCCCGTGCCCTGGATCACCACCGTCTGGCCCGCGCGCAGGGCGCCCTGGTGGATCAGCGCGAACCAGGCCGTGAGCCCGGCGACGGGCAGGGTGCTCGCCTCCGCGTCGGTGAGGGTGGCCGGCGACGCGACAGCCCAGTCCTCGTGCAGCACGGTGTAGCCAGCGAGCACGCCCTGCTTCACTCCGCCGAAGGTGAGGTAGGAGGGATTGCGCGCCGTGCCCGGTCGCGGGCCGTCAATCCAGCCCGGAACGAAGGTGGTGATCACCCGGTCGCCCGTGCGGAAGCGAGTCACTTCGGCTCCCACCTCCACGACCACGCCGGCCAGATCCGAGCCGGGGATGAAGGGGAACTCGAGTGGGTGTCCCGCCTCTCTCTCGAGGATCTGCTGATCCCGGTAGTTCAACGACACGGCGCGTGCCTGGACCAGGATCTCTCGCGGCCCGGGGCGCGGGATGGGTACCGTCTCCAGCTTGAGATGCTTGCGCCCGTACGCATCGATCACCCACCGCTTCATCGTCTCGGCCATGGTCGTTCCCTTTCGGAGGGCTCCTCGCGCGGAGCCGTCGCGGCAGAGATAAAGGGGAGCCATGGGCGGCAGTGGCGGCAAAATGTCCGAGGATTGGAGCACGGAAGGCTACAATCCTCGCCCGTCATGACGGATCGCTTGAGCGGTGTCTCTGCCTTCGTTGCAGTGGTGGAAGCCGGTGGTTTCGCGGCGGCGGCAGAGCGGCTCTCGCTGTCGCGCTCGGCGGTGGGCAAGACGATCGCACGGCTGGAGGGGCGGCTCGGCGTGAGGTTGTTCCACCGGACCACCCGAAGCCTGAGTCTGACTGATGACGGCCACGCCTTTTATGAGCGCTGCGTGCGGGCCCTGTCGGAGCTGGAGGCGGCCGAGGCGGCGTTGGACTCCGCGCGGCGGGAGCCCACGGGCAGGGTGCGGATCAGCGTACCCGTGCTGCTGGGGCGCCGCTGCGTGGCCCCCGTGCTCATGGAGCTGGCCTCCCGGCATCCGGGGTTGGAGTTCGATGTCTCCTTCACGGATCGGCCGGTGGATCTGATCGAGGAGGGTTACGACGTGGTGGTGCGCAACGGTCCCCTGCCCGACAACACGGGGCTCACCGCGCGCAAGCTGTGCAGTCAGCGAATGACGGTCTGCGCTGCACCTTCCTATCTCGCTGCGAGAGGGCGGCCCCGTCGGTTGGAGGACCTGGTCGATCACGAGGCCGTCGTCTATGGGCGGGCCGGCAAGATTCGCAGCTGGCTATTCCCCGATGGCCATGGAGGCGTGCGCTCGCCTCGGCTGAGCACTCGGATCCGCATGGATGATCTCGAGGCCGTGGCGGATGCTGCGGTGGCGGGCAGGGGAATCTCGTGGCTCCCGTGCTGGCTGATCTCCGAGCGCGTGCGATCCGGAGCCCTGGTGCTGCTCTTGAAGGATCTCCCGGCCCTGTCTTTCGAGACCTACGCCCTCTGGCCCCAGTCGCCGCACCTGCCCTCTCGGGTGAGGGTGGTCATCGACGCTCTGGCCGAGCGGCTGCCCAGGATGATGGACTGAGAGCACCTGGCGACTGGGGAGGCTCCCTCCGGGCGCGGTCCGAGCCAACCGGTATGCTGGCCATACCAGTTCGGAGCAGTGGTTCCGCCCGAGGGGCTACCCGTGGGGCTCAGGCCGTGCCGCCGCGTCCCAGGGGGTGATCTCGGCGGTACGCGCCAGGCCCGACGCCGTGCCACCGCTTGAACGCCTTGTTGAAGGCCACGGCGCTGATGTAGCCCACGCGCTCGGCAATCTGGGGGAGGGTGTCGTTCGTCTCGCGCACCCACTGCGCCGCCTTCGTCATCCTCCAGCGGGCGAGGTACTGGAGCGGGGGCTCTCCCACGAGCGAATTGAACCTCGCCGCGAACCCCGAGCGGGACATCCCCACCTCGGCGGCCAGACTCTCCACGGTCCAGGCTTCACTCAGCCTCCCATGCATCAGCCCGAGCGCGGCGCCGATCTGTGGATCCGCCAGGGCTTGCAGCCCCGCTCCCTGTGCCTTGGCGACCGCTGCCTGCCTGCGGAACGCATGTACGAGCAGGACATCCGCGAGCCTCCCGAGAACGATGGAGCTGCCCTGCTCCAAGGCCATGCTCTCGGCGGTGATGAGCTGCACCGTCGCAGAGAGCCACGGGGAGGCGCGGGTGTCGTGCGCCGGCAGATGGATGGCGGGAGGGAACGTGGAGAGCAGGGGACTGTGCGCGCCCGCGCTGAACTGGAAGCAGCCGGTGATGAGCAGGCTCACTGGACCTTCGCCTCCCAGCCGGAGCGGTGCCGACAGAGAGCCGCGGAGGTGCTCCCGGGGAATGAAGTCCCGAGGCGCGGGGGCCCGCCGGGAGCCGTCGTCGAGCACGTGCGCCGAGCCCTGCGGTATCAACACCACATCTCCCGCGGAGACGTGGAGGGGCTCCGTCAGCCCGTCGACCTCGATCCGCATGCTGCCTCTCGCCAGCACGTAGAAGGACGAGGTCGGCTTCTGGGGCATGCGTACGGCCCAGGGCGCTCCCATCTCGAAGCGGCCGAAGAGCAGGGTGGTGAACCGCATCGTCTCCAGCACGTCCGAGACGACATCGGTCTGTGCATCCAGAGGAGCTGGACGGTCAGGCAATAGATTTGGACCCGCAGGCATTGAGAGTCCATAGCTTCAGGAGCATCTCTTCGTCCAGCTTCGAACCACGGAGGTTGTCTCCATGACTGCCGCTTCAACGCCTCGCAACGCTGGCGCCCTGCTGGACGCCCACCTGGAACTCATCGGTACCGACATCGAACGCTGGCTGGAACTCTTCGCCGAGGATGCTGTCGTCGAGTTCCCCTATGCGGGGTCCCTCGGCGTTCCCAGCCGCCTGGAGGGACTGGAGGCGATCCGCCGCTACTTCGTGGAAACGCCGAAGCACTTCCGTGGGCTCGTCTTCTCGAACATCCGGCGGTACCTCACGACGGACCCGGAGGTGGCCTTCGGAGAGGTCCATGGCTCGGCGACCATCGCCAGCACGGGCAGGCGATACGAGCAGGACTACATCATGATGGTGAAGGCGCGGGATGGAAGGATCTCGTTCTACCGCGAGTACTGGGACCCCCTCCTGGGGCTCAAGGCCTTCGGCGGCGAGGAGAACCTGCAGCGCATGGTGAGGGCGTCATGAGGACTCCGCGAAGGGAGCGCTCTCCCCGTGTCCTGGTCACCGGAGCGACGGGTAACACGGGCCGGCGCGTGGTCTCTCGCCTCCAGGAGTTGGGCCTGACCGTTCGGGCGGGTAGCCGAAGCCCGCCGCCGCCGGACAGCAGTCTTGAGCACGTGCGCTTCGATTGGGCCGACACCTCCAGTCACGACGAGGCCTTGGCCGGGGTGGAGCGGATGTACCTGGTGGCGCCCGCGTTCGTGGAGGATCCCTCGGCCCTCATGGTGCCCTTCATCGAGAGCGCGCTGGAGCGTGGAGTGCGGCGGGTCGTCCTGCTCAGCGCCTCGGCCGTGCCGGAAGGCGCTCCGGGGCTGGGGACAGTGCACCGGGTTCTCCACGAGAGAGCGCCCGAGTGGGCCGTGCTCCAGCCGTCGTGGTTCATGCAGAACTTCGTGGATGCGGGGCACCACCATGGAGGCAGCCTCAAGCGCGAGGGGCGGATGGTGACGGCCACGGGTGATGGGCGCGTAGGCTTCGTCGATGCCGAAGACATCGCTGAGGTGGCCGTGCGGGCACTCGCCGATGAGGCCTCGCATGACACGGCGCACGTCATCACCGGTCCTCAGGCACTGAGCTACGACGACATCGCGGCCATCCTCTCCCAGGTGGCGGGACGCCCCATGAAGCACGTACACGTGGACTCGGACGAAGCTCGGCGTCACATGGTGGGAACGGGAATGCCGGAGCAGTACGCACGGCTTCTCGTTCAGCTCGACGAGGGGATACGGCAAGGCGCCGAAGCTCGGGTGACGGATACCGTCTCGCGAGTCACAGGGCATGAGCCTCGGTCCTTCGAAGCATTCGCGAAGGCTCACGCCGCGTTCTGGCGCTCGTGAAGCGGGCTGTGCCTCGTCCTGCCGCTACTCCTGCTCCCAGCGGTGGGTGACGAAGCGCTCCCACCGCCCCAAGGCGTGCTTCAGGAAGGCGGGAGGCCCTTTCTCCAGCGAGGCATCCACCTGCCGCTCGCCGCCCATCGTCTCGTTCTCGGCCACCTGCACCTTCGTGGTGCCGCGCACGATGTATTTATCGCCTCCCTCGAGGATGAGCAGCTTCAGGGAGGCCGGGCTCACGTCGCTGGTGCACTGCACCTGATAGGCGAACGTCACCTCCCCCACGCCGTCCTTATCCAGGTCTGTGACTTCGAGGTCCTTGGGCGCAAGGAAGTGGGTGGTGTTGTCGAAGCTGCAGCCAGGCGAGGCCTCCCAGACCTTGCGCAGCACGCGCACCTTCTTGCCTTCGCGCACGCCAAGCAGGGCTGTCAGCTCCACGCCCTTCACCGGCCCCTCGTCCTCATCCACCATGTCGCCTTGCTTGAAGGCCCGTTGGAAGGGCTTCTCGGAGAGGACGAGCAGGGTCTCCCCGTTCGAATCCTTCCAGCGCGCCCCACCCACCACCTTGCCTTGGACCAGCTCCTTCGGCGCCTGAGCGGCGTCGAATGGGAGCACCTCGGGAGCGGCCTTGGACGCAGGCTCCGCGCCACTGGCCACCGTGCCCAGTAGAACCATCGCTCCCAGTCCTTCCGCCATAAGCCTTCGCATCATTCATTCCTCTCCACGACGTATCTTCACGGCGGCCCAGTGTATCCGGCCCGGTTCTGTTCGCAGGGCTGTGCTGGTGCCTGCTGGCCTCCCGAGGCATCATCCCTCGCGCATGAGCGATACGAATGGCGACGGCGGGAACTCGTCCCCTGGCGAGGTCCGCCCCGAACTCGCGGAGCTCCGCGAGCGGCTCGCGGCTACCTCGGATGCGGGACGTCCGGAGGCCGTGGTCCGGCGACGCAAGACGGGACAGCGCACGGCCCGGGAGAACATTGACGACCTCGTCGATCCGGGCAGCTTCGTCGAGTACGGAGGGCTCGCGCTCGCCGCGCAGCGCTCGTCTCGCTCCATGGAGGACCTCATCCGGGTGAGCCCCGCGGATGGCCTCGTCTGCGGCCTGGGCACCGTCAACCGCTCCCTCTTCAATGACGAGCGCGCACGCACCCTGGTGATGGCCTACGACTACACGGTCTTCGCTGGCACGCAGGGGCTGGTCGGGCACCAGAAGCTCGACCGGATGATCGCGCTCGCCGCGCAGTGGCGCGTGCCTGTGGTGCTCTTCGCCGAGGGCGGTGGCGGACGCCCGAACGACACGGACACGCACACCATTGCGGCCCTGGACACCCCCAGCTTCCTGTCCTTCGCCGCGCTCTCGGGACTCGTGCCCCGGGTGGGAATTGTCTCCGGGCGCTGCTTCGCCGGGAATGCGGCGCTGCTGGGCTGCTGTGACGTCGTCATCGCGACGGACAACAGCAACATCGGCATGGGTGGCCCCGCGATGATCGAAGGCGGTGGGCTCGGGTCGTTCGCGCCCGAGGAGATCGGCCCCGCGGACGTCCAGACGCGCAACGGCGTCATCGACATCCGAGTGCGAGACGAGGCGGAGGCAGTAGCTGCGGCGAAGCAGTACCTCTCGTACTTCCAAGGAGCGACGGCCCCCGGGCCGTGTGCCGACCAGTCGGCACTGCGATCCGTTCTGCCCGAGAACCGC
The DNA here is from genome assembly GCF_020103695.1 of Hyalangium versicolor. Lineage (GTDB taxonomy): Bacteria > Myxococcota > Myxococcia > Myxococcales > Myxococcaceae > Hyalangium > Hyalangium versicolor. The sequence continues at coordinate 166,145 of NZ_JAHXBF010000023.1, read as the reverse complement.
CGCCGTGCGTACAAGATCAGGCCCATCATCGAGACGCTGGCGGACACGGGCTCCGTGCTCGAGCTGCGCCGCGACTTCGGGCGAAGTCTGGTGACGGCGCTGGTGCGAATCGAGGGACAGCCGCTCGGGCTCATCGCCAACGACACTTTCCACCTGGGTGGCGCCATCGATGCGAACGCCTCCGACAAGGCCGCGCGCTTCTTCCAGCTCTGCGATGCCTTCGGGCTCCCGATCGTCTCGTTGTGTGACACGCCCGGGTTCATGGTGGGGCCACAGGCCGAGACCACTGCTCTGGTGCGCCACGTGTCCCGGATGTTCGTGAATGCCGCCAGCCTCTCGGTCCCGTTCTTCACGGTGGTCCTGCGGCGAGGGTATGGACTCGGCGCGCAGGCGATGGCTGGTGGGCACTTCCACGCGCCGTTCTTCATCGTGTCCTGGCCCTCGGGCGAGTTCGGAGGGATGAACCTGGAGGGCGCCGTGCGCATCGGTATGCGCAAGCAGCTCGAAGCGATTGAAGAGCCGGTAGCCCGGGAGGAGATGGCCCAGGCGATGATCACCGAGGCGCACCAGCGCGGGAAGGCCATCAACGTGGCCTCGCTCCTGGAGCTCGATGCGGTGATCGATCCTGCGGAGACGCGCTCGTGGATCCTGCGAGGCCTGCGCTCCGTCCCGCGACCGGCGCGCGAGGGCCGCCGCCGATTCATCGACACATGGTGAGGGGCAGGGCATTCCGAGTCCGTAAGAGCCTTACGTGAAATCGGTCGAACGGGTGATCGTTTCCCACCTCTGGATCTCCGCCTCGAGCGCTCCGAGTTTCTCTCGCACGAGCTTCAAGGCATCGTTGCCGAGCAGCAGATGCACGGGAGGGTGCTCCATCGCAACGAGCTGCAGGAGCACCTGCGCTGCCTTGGTGGGATCTCCCGCCTGTCTGCCGCTCTTCTCCTGACGCGCATGGCGGACGGGGTCGAAGAGCGCGTCGTAGTCGGAGATGCTGCGCTCGGTCCGAACCATGGACCGTCCAGCCCAGTCGGTGCGGAACGAGCCGGGCGCCAACGCGGTGACCTTGATGCCGAGCCCCTTCACCTCTTTGGCCAGCGTCTCGGTGATGCCTTCGAGCGCGAATTTGCTCCCGCAGTAGAACGAGATCCCCGGCAGGGTGATGAATCCGCCCATCGACGTCACGTTGACGATATGTCCCGCGCGTCGCCGGCGCATGAAGGGCAGCACCGCCTTGATCATGGCAACTGTGCCGAAGACGTTGACGTCGAACTGATGGCGCAACTCCTCTATCGAGGACTCCTCGAGGATGCCCTCGTGCCCATAGCCAGCGTTGTTGACGAGCACATCGACGGGGCCGAAGTCCTGCTCGATCTTCGCGACGGCCGGCTCGATGCGGGCGAAGTCCGTGACATCGAGCAGGACGGCCTTCGCGCGGTGCGGCTCAAGTGCCTCGAACGTGGCCCGCGCGGACTCGTTGCGGACCGTTCCGACGACGGTGTGTCCGGCGGCCAGGGCCGCCTCCGCGAAGGCTCGGCCCAAGCCTGAGCTTGCTCCAGTGATGAGAAACGTCTTGCGAGGCACATCGCTCATGTTTGTCCGCTCCTTGATGTGCCCTTCTTGCCGGTCAGCGGACCTACAGTCCAATATATCGGGTAGCTAGTCGCTATAGCTTGGAGATATGGCATGGAGCTGCGCCACGTCCGGTATTTCCTCGCCGTCGCGGAGGAGCGGAACTTCACTCGCGCGGCAGCGAAGGTGGGGATCGGTCAGCCACCGCTCAGCCTGCAGATCCGAGCGCTCGAGGAGGAGCTGGGTTGCACGCTCTTCCGGCGCCTACCCCATGGAGCGGAGCTGACAGAGGCGGGCGTCGCATTCCTTCCCGAGGCCCGGGCGCTCGTCGAGCAGGCGAAGCGAGCCATGGTGGCGGCTGGGCGCGGAGCACGCGGAGAGGTGGGACGACTTCGCGTCGGCTTCACGGGATCGGCCGCCTTCGATTCGATCGTGCCCACCTCGATCAGGCTCTTCGCGAGCCGGCATCCGGAGGTCGAGCTGACACTCGATGAGGCGCCGACAGCGAGCCTGCTCGAGCGCCTCGCGAGGAACGAGCTCGATGCTGTGTTCATCCGGCCCGGCCGGAGCACGCCTGAAGGTGTTCAGGCCCATCGTTTGTCGGACGAGGCGATGGTGGTGGCGTTGCCGACGAGTCATCCGCTGGCCAAGGCGGATGCGCTCCCGCTGTCGGCGTTGGCACGAGAGCGGTTCGTGCTCTTCTCCCGACACGCCGGACCGGGCCTCTTCGACGAGGTGATCGTGGCGTGCCGGAGCGCGGGCTTCGAACCCATGCTCGGGCACGAGGCACCGCAGCTCTCCTCGATCGGTCCTCTCATCGCCGCTGGGCTGGGGGTGTCGCTGGTCCCGGCCTCGCTCGCGCAGATTCGCGTCGCTGGCGTCGAGTACATCCCGATCGCGGGGAAGGCACCGGTGGCCGGGTTGACGCTGGCGATCCGTCCGGAGGAGTCCTCACCCGTGGTCCACAATTTCCTGGAGGTGGTCCTCTCTGGAAAGGCACCTGCACAGAGCTCTGTACGCCGCCGCCGATAGCGCGATGGGAATCGCCGTGCACACACAAGAGAGGGGAGGCAGGCCCGCGGAAGCCTACGGCGGAGTCGAGGTGGGGCGACGCTGCGGAGGATACGAGGGCACGTAGCAGGCCCCCTTCCAGGCATACCCATCCTCTTTGCCCTCCTCCTTGCACGGCGGGCGGATGTCAGGAACCCTGAGCCAGCACCCGCCGTTGAGGAGCACTTCGCCGAACTTGTTGCATGGTGGCCTGCGCTGTCCGTCCAGGGGTTGGTCGGGCATGGGCATCTTCACCGCCCGCCCTGAGTCTTGCGTGGGGAGCGTCTCTTCCAGCGCGACGGGTGCGGAGAGGGCCCCGTCGCCCACGGATGCACTCTCTTCCGCACGGTGCTCCCGAGGCGCACTGCTCCAAGCCAGCGGAGGCTCTTGGTAGAACAACGCCACGATGAGCCCCGCGAGCAGCAACCCTGCGAATCCCACGGCCAGCTCCGCGCTCCATTGCGGCACGAGGGCTTGAGGTGGCACCAGCCCGGCTCGAGGCGAAGCCTGCTCCTTCAACGTGGGCAGCTCGAATTCCTTCCTCGCGGCGGCATCCGCCTCCGTGGCGCGGCGGACCACCTCCACGCTGCGCCAACGCAGGGGGAGGCCGGCTCCCCAGCCGAACAGGGGCTCGTGCGCCGAGGGATCCGAGCTCCCAGCGGCCTGAATCAGCGCCTCGGCCGCTCCGCGAGCGGTTCCACCGAAGCGGTCATCTGGGAGCACGGACAGCAGCCGCAGGATGGCCGCATCCAGCTCCGGGCTCAGTCGAGCGGTGAGCGCTCGTGGTGGCCGAGGGCCAGGGCCTCCTTCGCGCCACACCTTGGCCTCGTCCTCCTCGGGGTGGGTGGACGGCGGGTACTCATCTGTCACCAAGCGGTAGGCCATGACGCCCAGGGCGAACAGGTCATCGCAGGCGCTGGCCGGGTAGTGCACGGTGGGGTGGCGGCGGAACAGATAGAGAAAGCCCCAGGCCTCGGGGCTGCGGTAGGCGGGAGTGCCCGGGGGCAGCAGCTTCGAGGTGAGGGTGGTGGCGCCCCGGTAGTCACCGGCGCCAAAGTCGGTGAGGAAGACGCGGCCGTCCGCCGGACGGACCAGCACATTGGCGCCCTTCACATCCCGGTGCAGGCCTCCGATGGCATGGGTGGCCTCCAGGGCTCGAGCCACCTGGGCCAGCATCCCCGCGCACTGAGCCGAGGAAGGGTTGCGACGCGCGGACCACTCATACAGCGGCTCGCCGTCGATCCAGTCCATGACGAGGTACGGGAAGGCTCCAGAGGGATGTCGCCAGATGCCCTGCGCGTGGAGCCGGGGCACATGGGGACTCTGGATGCGCTGGAGGAGCCATGCCTCGCGTTCGAAGCGCTCATCCCCGGGAGACACGGCCAGCTTGAGGGCGAAGGAGCCCGCTTCGGGACGGCTGGCGAGTTGAACGCGGTAGAGGGTGCCGTAGGAGCCGCGTCCTCTCCAGGCCAGGATGCGCCAGGGGCCGAGCTGCAGGCCCGGTGGCAGGCAGAGGGGGTCCACCTCCCGCAAACTTTGTTTCGAACCCATGGGCGATCTCCGACGGGGGGCCATTGCCCCCAGGGGCCCACCCTACCTCATGGGTCTTCCACATGCCCGGTCAGTGGCTGAGCCTGACATGGGCCTGGCACCCTGAACGGGCACATGCGTGAGTGCCCACTGGTGGGCACTCAGTGGGCACGCTCGTGCAGTGGGTGCCCACTGGTGGGCACTGGACCTCGATCCTCAGCCTCTCACCCAGGGCTCCTCCTGAAGCAGGGGCCCTCGGTCGGCGGACCTGGACCGAACTGGTATGACAACCCTACCAGGTGGTCCGGACCGCGCCCGGAGGGGGGCCTCCTTCAAGGGCCCGGGGTTTCTCTGGGCGGCTCAGCGATCGCTCACGGCAGCGACAGGAGATCCGCGAGGAAGCGCTGCACTGCTTTGATGCGAGGGAGGCTGTTCATCGTCTGTTCATCCAACCAGCGGTTGTCCTGGATGGACACCTGAACGGCCTTGCCAGGCTTGAGGATGCCCGCGATGCAGGCCACGGTGGCTTTCTCGGAGCCCGCTGGCTTGCGGAAGTCCTTCATGTCCTCCGCGGTGAAGGCAGAATCGTCGGGTCGGACGCTTCCCACCAGGGCCTGGGCCGAGGTCAGCAACCCCGGATAGCTGAGGCGGGCGCACTCGAGCAGCAGGTCTTCCAAGGTGCCTGCGGTCTGGTTGTCGGGAAGAACGAAGATGCCACACTGTGGAGTGGCCGCAGACACCTGTCCGGCCTGAGCAGGGAAGGGCAGGCCAAGCCGGTTCAGCTCCGCGCGCACCGTATTGAACCGCTGTGCGGGTGAGTTCTGGGAGTCCGCGTCGAGCAGGGCACCGATGGCCTGGGGCCTGGTCGAGAGCACGGCGAGGGTCTCCTCGACCTGGGGGGCAATCCGGGAATCTCCTCCTGCGGCATTCACCGCGACGGACACGTCCACTGAAGAGAAGAACGTGGGTACAGGCACGCGCTGGCTCAGGTCTCCACCGAAAGGAAACTTCGTGGGCACGACTGGCGTCCAGTATGGATCCAGCCGCGATTCGAGCCTGATGCGTGTGAACTGGTACGGCTTGAGGAGCCGGCCTACGAATTCGACATCGTGAGGGCCTTCGACGACGAGATAGGCGTACCTCACGCTCACCTCACGTCGAGGCCGCGCTCATAGCGCAGGCGCTTGAGGAGATCCTCGCCATAGCGCTTCGCCGAGGTGTGTTCCTCTCCCCGTTCGAGCCGGAAACCGACGATGTCCTCTTGCTGGGTCGTGTCAGTCCCCAGGATAGCGTCCACCGCTTCCAGGCTGTGGGTCGTGACGAAGAGCTGGATGCGGTATTGCTGGCAGGCATCGCGTATCCAGCGGAAGACCCTGCTCAGCGCCGAGATGTGGATGGCCGTCTCGATCTCGTCGATCAGCACGATCCCATCCGTCACGGTGGGAATCGTCAACGCGAAGGACAGTGCACGCCGGACACCGTCTCCAAACGCGCTGATCGGAGCGAGCCCAGCAACGGAGTCCTGGAGGTAGAGGGTAGGTCGGCCCTGGGGCGCGAGGATCTCGATCCCCTGGATGCGCGGGTCGAAGGCTCTCAAGAGGTCCTTCACCGCGCCTTGGAGTCCTGCCAATCGTGCTTCCGTGAAGTCTGCGACGGAGAATGAGTCGAGGTAGAGCTCTGACGGGTTGAGCAGCCGGTAGGGAAGAACCGGCCCCGGTGCCCTCTGCGAATCATCCAAACGCTCGTCCGCCCACAGCGTGATGACCCTTGGCTCAAAGCCAGGAGTTGCCTCGAACTCAAGTTCGGCACCGCGGCGCTCGCGATGAAGTTCTCGGGAACTGAAAGGATACAGCTTGATGCCATACGGGTGTGTGCTCGGGGGCTGTCGTCTTGGGGCCAGTCCTCGTGTCTCTCGATACCGGGCATGGACCTTGCGGATTGGAAAGGTTCCATCCGCAGAGAGGGACACCGCGCCTTCGTACGGTTCGTCTGAGCCCGTGACTACATGCTGTGGAAAGAGCCAGCGCAAAGCGTCCAGGCGGGTTTCTCCTGGGGGCGGACCCTCAATGATCGTACCCAGGGACTCGCGCTCCATGGAGAGAGAGTCCCAGGCGAAGATGTCGAGCGGGTTGCAGTAGAGCGCTAGGGCCTCCAGCACGGTCGTCTTGCCGGAGTCGTTGCCCCCCACCAGCAGATTCACCCCTCCTAGCCCGGGCAGTTCCAGGCCCTTGACGCCACGCAGGCTGTGGATGGTCAGGCTGTTGAAGGGATGGCTCATGATCCTCCAGGCGCAAGTAACGCCGCGGCTCCGCGTCGAGCGTGCCTCTCAGCGGTGGGAAGAGCAAGGTTACTTCTCTCCCATCTCTTGAAGGGCCGGCCTCCGCGAGCGAGCCCGTGGCTCAAGGCTGGCGCTTGATCCAGGCCGACACCTCCGGGCCCGCGCGCTCGCTCAGTGCCACATCCTGGCTGAGGCGCTCCATCGTCTGCGCCATCGCCTGCTGCGCCTCCGTCACCGGGTGCGCCTGCAGCAGCGCCTTCGCCTCCTCGAACTGCTTTCGGTTGCGCAGGGCTCCCAGCGCCTCCACTACCCGCCGCAGCAGCATGGGCGCCCCGCCCGTGCGCGCCACCACGTCCTGCCACCGCTGCTGCACCACCTGCCACCACGCGTCCCGCCCCGTCCGGTTGCCCAGCAGGCCGCCCAGGTAGATCGTCACGTCCTGCATCTTCACCGCATCCGTGAAGAACAGCTCCTGGCCCCGCTTCGCCAGCGCCGCATCCTCGAACGAGGCCAGCGCCGTCAGGTAGCGCCGCTGCGTCGCCGGATCCGGCTCCGCCTTCATCTTCTCCAGCAGCGTGTCGAACAGCGCCGAGTCTCCCGCCCGCGCCGCCATGTACACCGAGCTGTCCAGCAGGTTCGGCTCCAGCGCTGCCTTGTCTCCGCCCACCGCCCGCGTCACCCGAGGCCGCACCTCGTTCAGCGCCGTTCCGCCCCGCGCCAGCACGCCCACCGCGCGCACCAACGCCGCGCGCCGCAGCTTCACCCGATCCGTCTCACCCGCTGCCGGCTCCCACCCGAGCTTCGTCAGCGCCGGGCCCAGCAGCTTCTCCACCCAGCGGCGGAAACGCTCCTGGTTCTCACCCTCCACCAGCCGTGCCTCCACGTACCCCAACCGCCCCACCAACTCGTCGAGGACGGCGTCGTCCTCCTCACCGCCGAAGCGGCCGGCCAGATCCAGGAAGTCCGCCGCCGACGCCTGCCCCGCGCGCACCAGCGCCCACCGGTCCGCCAGCAGGGAGATGCGCTCGGAGGGCGCCAGCGCCCCCAGGTTTGCCGCCAGCTTCTGCAGCGCGTCCGCGTCGTACGCCACCCGGTAGAAGCCCGTGGAGCCCGCGTTGGCGCACAGCCAACTCACCTCGCCGCTGCCCTCCAGCGTCACCGAGGTCTGCGCGTCACGCAGAACGAAGCGGTGCTCGCGCACGCCGCCCCCGTCCTCGAAGCGCAGCACCACCGGCACCGGCCAGCGCTCGCCGCTGCTCACCCCCGGCTCCGAATAGAAGCGCCGCTGGCTCAGCGACACCTTCCGGCCCTCCACCTTCACCGAGATGAGCGGGTAGCCGCTCTGGCCGATCCACGCGTTGGCCAGCTCCACCACCGGTTGGGACGAGGCCGCCCCGAGCGCCCGCCACAGGTCATCCGCCACCGCGTTGCTGCGCGCGTGCGTGCGCATGTACTGGCGGATGCCCTCGCGGAACGGGCCCTCGCCCAGGAATCCCTCGATCATCCGCAGCACCGCGCCGCCCTTCTCGTAGGTGATGAGATCGAAGCTCTCACCGGCCTCGCTCGCGTTGCGCACCTCACCGCGGATGGGGTGCGTGGACTTGAGCGCGTCCAGGTGCAGCGCCGCCGCCTTGCCCGTGTCGAAGTCCAGCCACACGCGCCAGTCCGGCCGCCAGCCGTCGACGATCTTGTAGGCCATCCACGTGGCGAACGCCTCGTTGAGCCACAAGTCATCCCACCACACCATCGTCACCCAGTTGCCGAACCACTGGTGCGCCAGCTCGTGCGTCACCACCTCGGCCACCCGCTTCTGCACCGACAGCGGCGCGGTGGCCGGATCCAGCAGCAGCGCCACCTCGCGGTAGGTGATGAGGCCCGCGTTCTCCATGGCGCCGGCCTCGAAGTCCGGGATGCCCACCTGATCCACCTTGCCGTAGGCGTAGGGCAGCCCGAAGTACTCCTGCAGCCGAGGCAGCGCCGCCAGCGCCGCGTCCTGCCCGAAGCGCGTCAGGTGCGCCTTCTCCGGCAGCGACCAGGTGCGCACCGGCACCCCATTCACCTGCTGCTCCGGAGTGCCCACCAAGGGGCCCACCACCAGCGCAATCAAGTAGGAGCTGAGGACATCCATCTCCTGGAACTTCACCGTGCGCAGATTGCCCTCGACGACATCCGAGACGACCGCGCCGTTGGACAGGGCCACCAGCCCCGGCGTGGGAGGAATCCGCACGGTGATGGCCCACCGGGCCTTGAAGGACGGCTCATCGAAGCAGGGGAAGAGGCGCCGGGCATCCGCCGCCTCGAACTGGGTGGCGGCCACCTTGCCCGCCAGGTACAGACCGCGCAGGCCCTGCGTGAAGCGCCCCGTCCACTCCACGTCCAGCGAGGCCGCACCGGTGGGGAGCGGCGGTTCGAACTGGAGCACCACCGTCTCGCTCTGCTCCACCGCCCGGATGGAGGCGGGGGCGTACTGCCGGCTGTCGGTGCGGAAGGTCACCTTGCCCAACTGGAGCGCAATGCCGTGAAGGATGATCTCGCTCGTGGGCGAGGTCACCTCCAACTCGATGGTCTCCGTGCCGGAGAAGGAGCGCTCATCCAGGTTGAGCGTCAGCGTGGTCGTATAGCGGCGGGGGAGGACGGTCCGCGGGAGGCGGAAGTTCTTGTCTTCGGTCAGGTGCGCCATAGGGGCTGGGAATCTAGCCCCACGGAGGCGCGGGCTCACGGAGATTGGTGCCAGGCCAGGGCCCGACCCGCACGCCTGTCCAGCGTTGGACCTTGTCTCGGCCTGCTCTTCAGGGTTGTTCCGGGCTCACAGCCCGCCCACCTCCAGCCCTCCCGCCACGCCATTGAAGGGCTTGGTCACCGTGGCCCGGAACACGATGTTCTGCAGGAGGATGTCCAACGGCAGCGTGTCCGTGCCGAGGCCCACCCGCTTCACGGTGTTATTGACGATGAGCCAGATGCGCGGCTTGCCCGCCGCCTTCACCAACACCGGATCCTTGATGGTGAAGGGCTTGCTCTGGCCCGGCGCGAACGCCTGCGTGGGCAGCAGGATGGACGCGGTGTTGAAGTACGCCGGCAGGTTGGTGTTCGTGTAGAGGACGGGATCCTCCGGCGTGGCCTTGCCGCTCAGCGACAGCCGCACTCCTGTCTCCAGGGTCAGCGCCTTGGCCGGGTTCACCACCGTCAGGTCGGCGGAGATCTCGTCCACGATGACGTCCCCCACCGCCTCGTCCGGCACGTCGATGGCGACCTCCGCGTAGACGGGCTCCAACAGCGAGGTGACGGGGACTTTCTGATTGAAGGGCTCGGTCTCGACCGAGATCTCCGCCGAGCAGGCGGAGCACAGCAGCAGGCAGATAAAGAGCGCGCGGTTCATGGGTCGGTGGCTCATCGGAAGGTCCAGGAGACGTCAAAGGCAGGCACGATGGGGAGCTTGTCGCCGGGGAAGGCAGGGTCTTCGATATCCACGTAGGCGGCGCCGAGGGCCAGGCCCAGGTGCTCACCCCCGTAGCGCACGCCCGCCGCGGCGCGCAGCTCGGAGCCGCCCTTCAGCCGCACGCCGGCCTCGCCAATCACCGACCATGTCGAGGTGAGGTGCAGGGCCGCCGCGCCCGTCACCGCCAGGTAGTCCGACTCGTAGTGGGCGAAGCGCGCCTCGCCCTGGACGGTGAGGGGGCCCAGCACCAGGCCATAGGTGCCATAGAAGGTGGGGCCCGACAGGCTCGGCTCGAAGCTCTGGATGGCGGGTTCGTTGGACTCGACGACGGAGGAGTAGACGGAGGCGCCCACGAAGTGCGTGTAGCGCGCGCCGAGCACGAGCCGGTGAGGCCCGGCCGCCACCGCCCAGCGCAGGCCCAGGTTGGGGGCCAGCAGCAGGTCCGCGTACAGAGAGGTATCCAATGCGAGCCCCGCCACCAGCGGCACCGCCGAGCGCTGCAGCCCTAGCACCGGGTGGGCGATGACGGTGGCGGACTCGGTGGTGAGCAACCGGCCGTTGCCTGAGGGGCTCTCGTCCTGCTCTTGCGCATGCGCGGAGAGGGGACACACGCCGAGGAACGTCTGACAGAGGAGCCCGGCCATGGCGAACCGGCGGGCGAGAGGGAGTCGAAGGTTCAAATCGCTCGCTCCTGCGAGGAGAGGGATGCCTGTCCTGTATTAATCGGAGCGGCCCTTCCTGGATCGGATCTCCCGGGCAGGGTGTCCACCACCCGGCACAGGACGGCGGTGGGGTGAGGTGGGCCTATGGGACGCCATGGCCTCACTGGCCGTCAGGGTACCGGGTGGGGGAGCAGGTGCGTGCCGGTTCATCCGTGCTTGCGAAGCGCCCCGCAGGGCCGTACCTTCGGCCCGGAGAAATACATGGGCTCCCATACAAATCCCCGTCCGCGTGCGGCGCGCTCCCGAGAGAAGGGCGCGGAGGACACGGAGGACATCCGCACGGTGATGGACTCCATCCGGCGCATCGTGCGGCTGCTGCGCGTGTCGGCCCGGGCCTCGGAGCGGGTGGTGGGAATCAGCGGAGCCCAGCTCTTCGTCCTGCAGCAGTTGGCGGAGGCGGGGGCCTGCTCCATCGGAGAGCTGGCCGAGCGCACGCTCACGCACCAGAGCTCCGTCTCGGTCGTCGTCAGCCGGCTCATCGAGCGGGGCCTCGTCAGCCGGAGGACTTCCGAATCGGACGCCCGCCGCGCGGAGGTGGCACTCACTCCCGCCGGGCGCACGCTCCTGGGCCGCGCGCCGCCCATGGCCCAGGCTCGCCTCATCTCCGGGTTGCGCCGCATGAAGGCCGCTGAGCGTGGAGCGCTCGCCCGGGGACTGCTGGAGCTGGTCCGGGAGAGCGGCGCCGATGTCGAAGCTCCTACCCTCTTTTTCGAAGACGAGGCGCCGGCCGGGCGCCGCAAGCGGACACGGAACCATGAAGAAGCCTGAGCTCACCCAAGTCTCCGAGGGCATCTCCCCCGAAGTGATCCCGATCGCTCCCTCGATGGGCCCCACGCTGGAGAGCGTGCGTGCCCCCACCGCGCTGGAGCCGGTGGATCGCCGCGTTGTGCTTATCAGCGGCATCGCCATCCTCCTGGCCATCGCCGCGGGCTTCGTGGCGCAGGTGCTCACGCGGCTCATCCACTTCTTCACGAACCTGGCCTTCTTTGGCCGGCTCTCCGTCGCGCCCGTCTCTCCGGCGGACCACGCGCTGGGGCCTTGGGTCATCGTCATCCCGGTGCTGGGCGCGATCGCGGTGGGTTTCATGGCGCGCTATGGCTCACGGGCCATCCGCGGCCACGGCATCCCCGAGGCGATGGAGCAGGTCCTCTTCAACCAGAGCCGCATCCCTCCCCGCGTGACGTTCCTCAAGCCGCTGTCGTCGGCGGTAGCCATTGGCACCGGCGGGCCCTTCGGAGCGGAGGGGCCCATCATCGCCACGGGTGGGGCGCTCGGTTCGCTCGTGGGGCAGTTGCTGAAGGTCACCGCGAACGAGCGCAAGGCCCTGCTCGCGGCCGGCGCCGCGGCGGGCATGGCGGCCACGTTCGGAGCACCCGTCTCCGCGGTACTGCTCGCGGTGGAGCTGCTGCTGTTCGAGTACCGCCCGCGCTCGGTCATCCCGGTGGCGCTGGCCACGGCCACTGCCACGGGTGTGCGCATCGCCTTCAATGGAGGCGCGCCGGCGTTCGGCATGCCGGACCTGGTACAGCCGGGAGGCGCCGCGCTCGCTTGCTACATCCTGCTGGGCGCGGTGGTCGGGCTGGCCTCCGTGTTCGCCACCCGCGCGGTGTACATCATCGAGGACGCCTTCGAGAAGCTGCCGCTCCATTGGATGTGGTGGCCGGCGCTGGGTGGCCTGGTGGTGGGCGTGGTGGGGTACTTCTCCCCGCGCACGCTGGGCGTGGGCTACACCAACATCGAGGACATCATCAGCGGCCGGTTCATCGGCGCGGCGATGCTGTTCTTCTGCCTCATGAAGTTCATCTCGTGGTCCATCGCGCTCGGCAGCGGCACCTCGGGCGGCACGCTGGCCCCGCTCTTCACCATGGGCGGAGGAATCGGCTCGGCGCTGGGCTCCCTGCTCGTATGGCTGGCCCCGGGGTTGGGGGTGGACATCCGGATCGCAGCGCTGGTGGGCATGGCCGCCATCTTCGCGGGCGCTTCGCGGGCGCTGCTCGCCTCGGTGGTGTTCGCCTTCGAGACGACGCGCCAGCCCCTGGGCCTGTTGCCCCTGCTCGGCGGGTGCACGGCGGCCTACCTGGTCTCCACGCTCCTCATGCGGCACTCCATCATGACGGAGAAGATCGCTCGCCGGGGCGCTCGGGTCCCCACTGAGTATGCCGTGGATGCGCTGGCCCATGCGCTCGTGCGGGATTTCGGGCTGCGGCAGGTCGTCACCCTGGCGGCGGACGAGGCCCTGGAGAAGGTCCGGGCGTGGCTTGCCTCGGGCGTGGCGGGAACCAGCCACCAGGGCTTCCCGGTGGTGGGCGCGGACGGTCAGATCGTGGGCGTTGTCACCCGGAGGGATCTGCTGGACGGGACGGAGCCGGCCGGGCGGCGGGTGCGCGACGTGGTTCGCCGTTCCGCGGCCGTCGTCTTCGACGACTGCTCGTTGCGCGAGGCGGCGGACCACATGGTGTCCGAGGGGGTGGGCCGCCTGCCGGTGGTGCGCCGCGACGCGCCGACACGGGTGGTGGGCATCCTCACCCGGAGCGATCTGCTCGCCGCCCACCAGCGGCGGCTGGACGACGCCTTGCGACGCGAGCAAGGTATCGGAGGCACGAGGACTCCTCCGGGCTCGCGCGTGCCGAGCCCCGCCTGAACCTGCTCCATGGACGAACCCTCACCCCAGCGCGAACACGATCGGGTCCTCGAGCTGCTCAAGCGGTACGGTTGGAACTCCACCTCCTTCCAGGTGCTGGATCCAGGGTTCCACTACTGGTTCGACGACGCGGCGGATGCGTGCGTCGCGTACGTGGACACGGGGGGAGCGTGGGTGGCGGCGGGAGCGCCCATTGGTCCGCCCGAGCGCCTGGCGCAGGTGGCCGCTGACTTCGAGGCGGCGGCGCAGGCGCGGGGCCGGCGGGTCTGCTTCTTCGCCACGGAGGCGCGCTTCGCCGAGTTCGTCCCGGTGGAGATGATGCCCATCGGTGAGCAGCCGACGTGGGAGCCCCAGCGTTGGGAGGAGACGCTGCGCTCCAGCCGCAGCCTGCGCGAACAGCTCCGCCGCGCTCGCGCCCGAGGCGTCACCGTGCGCCCGGTGGCTCCGGAGGAGTTGAGGAATCCCGAGCACCCCACGCGGCGAGCGGTGGAGCGGCTGCTAGAGCGCTGGTTCGCCTCGCGGCGGATGGCACCCATGGGCTTCCTCGTCCAGGTCTCTCCGTTCGAGTTCCCCGAGGAGCGCCGCGCCTTCGTGGGAGAGCTGAAGGGCCAGGTGGTGTGCTTCCTGTCGGCTGCTCCCATCTTCGCAAGGCAGGGGTGGCTGCTTCAGCATGTGGTCCGGGATCCCCGGGCGCCCAATGGCTCGACGGAGTTGATGGTCGACGCGGCCATGCGCGCCGCCGCCCAGGACGGTCGGCGCTATGTGACGCTGGGGCTGGCGCCACTCTCGGGAGAGGTGGCGCCCTGGCTGCGCGCGGCGAGGTTCTGGGGCTCGGCGCTGTTCGACTTCGAGGGCCTGCGCGCCTTCAAGGCCCGGTTGAGGCCACACGCGTGGGACGTCATCCACCTGGCCTGGCCCACGCGCACCAGCAACGTGTGGCCCATGTATGACGCCCTGCGTGCCTTCGCTCGGGGCAGCTTTCTGCGCTTCGGTGTGTCCACCCTGCTGCGGCGCGCGGATCTGATCGTCCGCATGCTGGCGATGCTGCTCATCCCCTGGACGGTGCTGCTGGCGCTCCCCGTCAGCACGACACACTTCCCCTCCCGCGGTGTCCAATGGGCGTGGGTGCTCTTCGACGTGGGGCTGACCGGGGCGCTCTTCGGGTTGCTCCACCGCTGGCGCTCGTGGCTGGCGGGGTTGCTCGGCGGCGTCATCGCCTTGGATACCTGCCTGACGGCCTGGCAGGCCGCCGTCTACAACACGCCACGCGCCCAGGGAGCGCTCGACTGGGTCATCATCACGGTCTCCCTCCTGGCCCCTGCCACGGCAGCCGGCCTGCTTGGGTGGGCGTGGCGCCATCCCCCGCCCCGGTTCTAGCGCCGGAGGAGCTCCTCCTCTTCGGGGGGAACCGCGACGCGCGGGTGGGGATGAAGGAAGACGTCTCGCTCCTGGACGCGAGCCACCTGATGCACATGGACCACGAAGTCGCGCCGGGCTGGCGAACCCTGCTCCAGCTCGAACTGCGTGGCCCCCATGTTGCCCACCGTGCCGAGCTTGCGCCCGTCAACGTCCCTGACCGTCATTCCCTCGTGCAACTCCCCCGGGTCGATCATCGCTTCCTCCTCGTGTCTCGTGAGTGTCGGAACCTTCCCTTGGAAGCAACACCGGGTGACGGCTGGTCAACACTGGCGGGTCGTCTGGCGAGTCGAAACGTGACGGGTAGGGAGGACGGGTGCTTGCCTGCATGCCTGTGGCCGGGGGCTCCGCGGACTTCGCCGCGACACACCTCCCGGCCCTGGGAGGGTTGCTCATGAAGCTCAGGTCCTCCGTCGCCTGGACGGTCGCCGTCCTGCTCAGCGCTGGAGCGGTTCACGCGGCCGAGCCGCCGCGCGCCGCGCCTCCTCCACCCAAATTGCCACCCGGCGTGTCCGCGGCGCTGTGGAAGATCTCGGTGCCTGCTGGGGCCGAGCCCACGCCAGAGAAGGTGGCGCTGGGAGAGAAGCTCTTCAACGACAAGCGGTTGTCGGCGGATGACTCCGTGTCCTGCTCCACGTGCCATGACCCGGCCAAGGGCTTCGTGGACGGCAAGGACACCTCGGTGGGCATCAAGAACCAGAAGGGCATGCGCAACAGCCCCACGGTGCTCAACGCCATGTTCAACGCCTCGCAGTTCTGGGACGGGCGGGCGAGCATGCTGGAGGACCAGGCCAAGCTGCCCATCCTCAACCCCATCGAGATGGGGATGGCCTCGCCGGAGGCGGTGGTGGCCAAGGTGAAGGGGCTGCCCGAGTACCCCGCGCAGTTCCAGAAGGTGTTTGGGAGGGACGTGAACTACGACGATCTGGCCGCGGCCATCGCCGCGTTCGAGCGCACCCAGTACTCGGGCAACGCGCGCTTCGACAAGTTCATCCTGGGGGATGACAAGGCGCTCACGGCCTCGGAGAAGAATGGCTGGGCGCTCTTCAACGGCAAGGCGCGCTGTAACTCGTGCCACGCGGCGAACATCACCCAACCGCTCTTCTCGGATCAGAAGTTCCACAACATCGGCATCGCGGCGCACAAGCAGGACTTTGTGCAACTGGCGCGCGAGGGCCTGCGGGTGGTGCGGACCGGGGACGAGAAGCAGATCGACGAGCTGGCGCTCCAGACGAAGTTCTCCGAGCTGGGCCGCTTCCTGGTGACGAAGCAGGAGAACGACGTGGGGGCCTTCAAGACGCCCACGCTGCGCAACATCGGCATCACCGGCCCGTATATGCATGACGGCTCGCTCGTCACGCTGTGGGACGTGATGGACCACTACAACAAGGGAGGCATCCAGAACCCGTACCTGGACGGGGGGATGCAGCGGCTGGGGCTCACCGAGCCGGAGATCGATGACCTGGTGGCCTTCCTCTTCACGCTCACGGATGCGCGCTTCGACAAGTTCAACGCGCAGGAGCTGGCGCGGCAGCGGGCACGCAAGGGCAACCGCCCGGAGCGGGACACGGCCGTGGCGACCGGGAAGAAGGGGAACGTGGGGGACCTGGCACCCGATCCGGATCTCAAGGTGAAAAACCCGGCGGGCATTGGCGTGTACGGCTCGCCGCTGTCCATCCAGAACACGAGTGCACCGAAGAAATAGGGGAGGCGCACCATGTCCAACAAGTTCAAGAGCGTCGAGACGAAGTACTACGAGGAGCGCCAGGAGCTGTTCGACGGGTTGAAGCGGCTGGACCGCCGCGCCTTCCTGCGCGTGGCGGGCATGTCCGCGGGTGTGGCCGCCGGCATGGGGCTCATCACTCCGAACAGCTTCCAGCTCGTCCAGGTGGCCGAGGCGCAGGGCAGCACGGACAAGCCGCGCTTCACCTTCGCGTACATCTCGGACACGCACCTGTACAAGAAGGAGCTGAACGACCGGTTCGTGCGCGCCATCCTCAAGGCGGTGGATGACGTGAACGCGCTGGATCCGCAGCCGGACTTCGTCCTCTTCGGCGGAGACCTGGCGCAGCTGGGACAGGCCGAGGAACTGGCGCTGGGCGCGCAGATCCTCAAGAGCGTGAAGGCGCCGGTGAAGATGATGGTCGGGGAGCACGACTGGTTCCTCGACATGGGCGAGAAGTGGCGCGAGCTGTTCGGCGCGCCCAACTACTCGTTCGACCACAAGGGCATCCACTTCGTGGTGCTCAACTCCATCCTGGAGAAGGACTTCTGGACGGAGCGGGGTCTGTCTCCCATGGAGCGGATGAAGATCGTCGCCGGCCTGGACAATGGCATCCAGTCCCGCTTCGAGGTGGGCGGAGAGCAGCGCACGTGGCTGCAGCAGGACCTGGCCAAGGTGGACAAGAAGACGCCGGTCATCGTGTTCAGCCACTCGCCGCTCTACAAGTACTACCGGCCGTGGAACTTCTGGACAGACGACGCGGACGAGGTGCAGGCCATCCTCAAGCCGTTCGACAAGGTGACGGTGATTCACGGGCACACGCACCAGTTGCTCACCAACCGGATTGGGAACATCCAGTTCCACGGCATGCTGTCCACCGCGTGGCCGTGGCCGTATGCGCCCGAGGGCCTGCCCAAGGTCACCGTGCAGATGAACCGCCCGGATCCGTTCAGCCAGTTCGACGGGTGCGGAGATGGGCGGGTGGACGTGCTCGAGTCCGGGCTCGTCAACAAGGTCTACAACCTGTGGCAGCGCAATCCGATCACCGTGCGTGCGAGCTATCTCTCGTCCAACGGCGCCTCGGATGCACCGCCGCGCACCAAGCTCCCCAGCTACTAGAGAGGAAGCCGATATGACTCTCCGAACGAAGCTCCTCACGGCGCTCGCCGCGCTGACGTCCATCGCGGGAGGCGCGGCGCTGGCCACCGAGCCGTCGCCGCTGCTCGAGAAGAAGCCGCTGCCCGAGCACAAGCTGCCGGCCTCGAAGAAAGGCAACCTCGTCGTCGGCCTGTGCGACGGCGAGACGGCCATGGAGGTGAAGGGGGTAAAGGAGGGCGGGAAGATGTCTCGCTCCCAGGCACTCCAGGTGACGGGCCAGTTGATGGAAGAGTGGCGCCGCAAGAACCCGAACGCGAACTGGGACGACGTGCCCGCGCCCGCGTCCGGGCAGCTGGTGGCGCAGGCTCCAACGCCTCCGCCGAGCCCCAATCCACAGGGCCCTCGCAGCCCTCCGGCGGTCTCGCCCACGCCGCAGAAGCCGGCGGCGGGCAGCTCGGTGGGGACGGCGGGGCCGACCTCTGCCTCGGGCGCTCCTCAGGCCGGGGCTCAGTTGAAGACGAACATCCAGTCGGGCCATACCTATGGCTCGTTCAGCGAACGGGACGAGGCGATCTGGGCCGAGTCCACGAAGGCGTTCGTGGAGGAGGGCAACCGGGTGTTCCACGACGCGGATGCGCTGGGAGGCACCATCGCGGTGTCGTGCGACATGTGCCACCCGGACGCGGCGAACACGCACCCGGAGACGTACCCGAAGTACCAGGTACAACTGGGGCGCGTGGCGATGCTGCGCGACATGATCAACTGGTGCATCCAGAACCCGGTGCGAGGCAAGCCGCTGGCGGATGACGACCCGAAGATGAAGGCGCTCGAGGCGTTCATCTACGCCCGGCGCAAGGGCGTGCCGCTGGAGTTCGGCAAGCACTGACGGGCTGACAGGGTTATCAGCAGGCGAGGGCGCGCATCTTGAACGAGGTGCGCGCCCTCAGTTCTTGAGCATCGAGTCCCGGAAGGCCCAGACCTCTCGCCAGAAGGTCCTCCAGGCCTCGTGGGGACTGGGCGTCTCGCGCAGTATCGCGGCGATGGGGCCCGACGATGAGCTCCAGCCGTACTTCTCGAACAGGTAGGCACCGAATTGGTCCAGGAAGTCCCTACCGGGCTCATCCAGCTTGTGATTCCAGAGGGCCTGCTCGTAGCCGATGAGCAGCATCTTCAGGTTGCGAAACTGGAGTTCCCAATCCTCTTCGTCAGCGTACAGGAACATGCCTGGGCGTTGTTCGACCCTCTTCAGGAACTCGAATATCGTTGCCATGGTGGGGCTCTCATACGCCGAACGAGGGGGCCCTGTCGGGCGCGGTTTGTACCCACTGGTATGCTGGTAGGACCGGTCCAGCACCGGTGCCGGCCCCGCGGACTGCCGCATCGTGCAGGGCTTTCCCCGGGAGCCTCACTCGAGGCAGGCCCTGGGGTAAACCCCAGTCCAGAAGGGAAGGAGCGAGCGAGGAGGCACTGTCCGGAGAGGGTAGGGATAGGCGCCACCGGCAACCCTCGTTAGGCTGACCGCATCAGCGGCGAGGGTGCCGCTTGCGGAGGTCCACCCCCTTCATGTCCTCGCAGCAGCTCGTGTTGAGCCTCGTGCTCGCGCTCCTGGTGTTCTCGGTGGCGTTGGAGCTGCGGGTGGAGGACTTCCGGCGCGTCGCGCGGATGCCCCACAGCGTCATCTGCGGACTCATCCCTCAATTCGTGTTGCTGCCCGTGGGCACGTGGCTGGTGACCCTGGCGCTCGACCTGCCGCCCAATGTCGAGGCGGCGATGATCCTCGTAGCGGCCTGCCCGGGCGGCAGCCTCAGCAACGTCATCACCCATCAAGGTGGCGGAAACACCGCGCTCTCCGTGAGCATCTCGGCCGTGGCCAGCCTGCTGGCGTTGGTGCTCACGCCGTTTCATTTCAGCTGGATGATCAGCACCAACCCGGCGACCGCTTCCTGGCTGCGCACGCTGGAGTTGGACCCCTCGGGCCTGTGGCTCAGCTTGGTGTTCCTGCTCGCGGTGCCGATGGGGCTGGGTCTGATGTTCGGCCACTGGCTGCCGGGGCTCACCGCGAAGCTGCAGAAGCCGTTGGGGAACCTCAGCCTTGCCGCGCTGGTGGCCTTCATCGTGCTCGGAGTGGTCCACGAGCGCCACCTGCTCACCGCGCAGATCCTTCCGCGCTTCGCGCTCGTAGTGCTGCACAACGCGCTGGGGTTGGCGTTCGGGTGGATCTCGTCCATGGCGATGCGCGTGCCCGAGCGAGACCGTCGCGCGGTGATGATTGAGGGCGGGATGCAGAACTCGGGGCTGGCGCTGGGCATCATCGCGGTCCAGTTCAAGGCCGACCCAGGCATGGTGGTGATCGCCAGCCTGTGGGGTATCTGGCACATCGTCTCTGGAATGACCCTGGCCTTCCTGTGGAGGAGGAAAGATGCTCGATCTGCTGCTTGAGGGAGGCACTGTCGTCGATGGCACGGGCGCGGCGCCTCGCACCACCGATGTTGGCATCCGCGATGGACGCATCGTCGAGGTTGGCCGCATCACCGAAGCTTCGCGCGAGCGCGTGGATGCGACGGGCGCGTGGGTGACTCCGGGCTTCATCGACATCCACACGCACTACGACGGCCAGGCCACGTGGGACGAGACCTTCTCGCCCAGCATCCACCACGGGGTGACGACGCTGATGATGGGCAACTGCGGCGTCGGCTTCGCGCCGGTCCGTCCCGGTGGGCAGGAGCGCCTCATCCGGCTGATGGAGGGCGTGGAGGACATTCCTGGCGCGGCGCTCGCGGAGGGCATCCGCTGGGGCTGGGAGCGCTTCCCGCAGTACATGGATGCGCTGGCGGCGGTGCCGCACAGCCTGGACTTTCTGGTGCAGGTGCCTCACGACCCGCTGCGCATCTACGTGATGGGCGAGAGGGCGGAGGCCAGTGAGGCAGCGACTCCCGAGGACATTGCCGCCATGCGCGAGCTGCTGCGGGATGCGCTGGTCGCGGGGGCGGCGGGGCTCACGACGGGGCGGACGGACAACCACCGGACCGCGGAGGGCCGGGAGACGCCTGCCTCGGAAGCCAGTGCCTTGGAGCTCACGGGGTTGGCACGGGCGTTCGAGGGGCTCTCGCACGGTGTGGTGCAAGTCGTGAGCGACTTCGATCTGCTCAGGGACCCGAATCGATTCCACGCGGAGTTCGAGCTGGTCGAGCAGCTGGCCCGCGCCTCGGGCCGGCCATTGTCGATGACGTGGCTTCAGCGGGACCCGGGCGGAGCCCAGTACGAAGCCATCCGCCAGCGCGTGGAGGCGGCGGTGGAGCGGGGGCTGCCGATGTATCTCCAGGCCGCGGCGCGCGGCATCGGCGTGCTGCTCGGGCTGGACGCAAGCTTCCATCCGTTCATTGGCTTCCCGGGCTACAAAGAGCTCGCCGCGCTGCCACCTCGCGAGCAGGCCGCAGCCCTGCGAGACCCGGCTCGGCGTGCGCGCATCCTCTCCGAGAAGCCCGAGCGGCTGGCGGGGGATGGAACGCCCATCCCACCGCTGGTGGATATCCTGCTGCAGCGCATCGACCTGATCAGCGCGCGCATGTTCCCCCTCGGGACGCGGCCGAACTACGAGCCGACGTTGGCGGACTCCTTCCTGGTGAGAGCCAAGCGCAGCGGGCAGCCACCGCTCGCGGTGCTCTATGACTACCTGTGCGAGGGAGACGGCTCGAACCTCATCTACTTCCCGATCTTCAACTACAACGAGGGCTCGCTGGACGTGGTGCGGCGCATGTTGGAGCACCCGCGAGCGCTGGCGTCGCTCTCGGATGCGGGCGCGCACGTGGGGACGATCTGCGACGCGAGCTTCCCGACCTTCATGTTGAGTTACTGGTCACGGGATCGAGCGAGGGATCGCGTCCCGGTGGAGCGCTCGGTCGAGATGCTGACGTCCCGCAACGCGAGATACGTGGGGCTCTCGGATCGCGGAGTCATCGCGCCCGGGATGCGGGCGGATCTCAACGTGATCGATCCGCGAAGGCTCGCGCTCCAAGTGCCCGCGCCGTTCAGGGATCTGCCAGGCGGAGGCAGGCGCTTCGTGCAGAGAGCGGAGGGCTATGTGGCCACCTTTGTCGCCGGCCGGGCTGTTCAAAAAGAGGGAACCATCACTGCCGAGAGACCGGGCCGACTGGTTCGGCTCGGCCAGCGTGCCTGAGCCGTGACGGAAGCCGAACGAGGTGGCCCCGTCGGGCGCGGTTTGTGCCAACTGGTATGCGGGTAGGACCAGCTCGGGAGCAGTCCGGCGGACATCCACCTCACCGACTCAGGCGCTGGCGCTGCTCCAGGGTTTGCAGCAGGCGCTCCGCCTGCTCCCGGTTGTCTTCGCTCGCCCGCTTCGCGCGGAGCACTCGGGACAACAGCTTCCGGGCCATCGCGGGTTCCTCCAACGGGCCTGCGTACAGCCTCGCCATGTCGAGCAGCGCTTCGTCATCTCCCAGCGCAGCCGCCTTCTCGAACCACCGGACCGCCAATCGCAGCCGGCCCTCATCCCGGTAGATCGTCGCGATGTTGGTGGCTGCCGATGCGACGCCCTTGTGCGAGGCCTTGCGGTACCAGAGCAGCGCCTGGGTGCGTGACTGGCTGACTCCCTGGCCCGTGTCGTAGAGGTAGCCCACGGTCACCTGTGCTCTGGAGTCCCCTGCTTGCGCGGCCTCCAGGAACAGGCGGAACGCTTCCGTGAACTGCCCCCTCTCCAGCAGCTGCGAGGCGCGGAGGAAACCTCCCTCCCCCAAGCCTTCGTCCGCCTTTGGGCGGCCCCCTCTTTCACTCCGAACTCGACGCTCCATCTCTGGCTCCCAGCCTGACACAAGGTGCCCCCCTTGCGCTCCACCCTCCTGTTCCGTGTTCAATAAGGCCATGTCGAGGGTGTCCTCCCAGCCGGCTCCACCCCAATTCCAGGAGCACGCTCCTGCCGCCTCCCTTCCCTTGGAAGCGGATCCGAGCGGCTTCACCGAACGCGCCCCCGCCATGGTCTCGCTCCTGCCGGACGAGGCGCTCTCACTCGCGCTGGCCCGAGCGGATGCCTTCTCCGTCCACTCCGCCCTCAGCGCCCGCTTTGCCCGCGAGCCCGCAGGCCTTGCCCGTGACACCCTTCGAGAGCTCCTCGCCAACCGAGCCCTCTTCGTCATGGCTGATCGGCCCCCTTCGCTCAGAAGCTTCCTGGGCTGTGGGACGCGGTTCATCGGGCTCCCGCCCCTCGATGAGCAGGAGACGCCCTTCATCGCCAACCGCGCCTTCTGCCTCCTGGGTCTGCCGATCTGGTCGCTCGGAGATCACCTCATCCGCCGCAACGGGGACGAGCAGCTCGAAGTCCTCGGCCGCGTCGCCGGACCCTCACGCCTCACCCGCGCCTCGCGGCGGACCACCGCCCTGGTTCTCGGGGGGCTGGGCCTCGCCGCCTTCGGTGTGACCGTGCCTCCCTTCATCACCCGCGACGTGCAGATCTTCAACGGACTCTCGCGACCCGTGGTGGTTCACGTGGACGACAGGACCTACACCCTGCCTTCCGGAGGGCGGGTTCGGGATTCCTTCTTCCGTTTGGGCAAGCCCTACCGCGTCGAGGCGATGTGGCCGGGCCAGAAGCAACCCTTCGAGGACTTCTCGCTCGAGGCGAAGCAGCACGCCGTCTACAACATCCTGGGCGCGGCCTCCTTGCAGGTCGAGAACGTGGAGAAGGGCACCGGCCCGAGCCTGCTGGATGGCCGCACCGCCTTCCTCGAGGACGAACATCAGTTGCGGTGGCAGGGCGACTGGCAGCAGCGGCTGCTCGACTACGAGAAGGCGCAGCGCTGGCAGGAGCTCACGGAGCTCGCCAGGAGCTTCCTCCTGGCGGACCCTACCCAGCTTCAGCCCATCGTGATGGCCGCGGACATTCTCGTGCGCAACCAGTCGTCCCAGGCGTTCATCCTGGCCCAGGAACTCGCGGCCATGCCTCCGGAACGGCTCGCCATCCAGCGGATCGCCCAGGATCTGTTCCTCGCCCTGGGCAAGCGGGAAGAGGCGTACGCCCTCTACAGCGCCTCGGCCCGGCAGGTGCCGACGTCCGAGCAGAGGGCCATCCTGGAGGCCCGTGTGGCTCCCCCCAGCGAGCAGCGCGCCCTCTATGAGCACCTCCTGGAGCGCTTCCCCCACTCTCCCGAGGTCATGCGTATCGTGGCCCGCCTCCGGTTCTCCACCGGCGACTCCTCGGAGGCGCTGCGCCTGCTGGACCAGGCCAGGTACAACAGTGTCGAGTCCCTGGAGGACGTGGAACTGCGCGTGCGCGCCCTGGTCGCCGACACCAGTCTCATCCCCGCGGCCCCCGACGCGGTGCTCGAGTTTACGAAGAAGCCCGAATCCCGCTCCTGGGAGTTCGCCCTCCTCGCCGCCCGGCTCGCCCGGGTGGTGGGCCCCAAGACCCTCGAGTCCACCGCGCGAGCGGTCCTCCCTCCCAGCGTCACCACCGCTCCCGAGCGGATGGCCCTCTTCGAGCTCCTCTCGGGAAAGAGCGCCCTTTCGCAGCAACAGTTGACCGCCATCCACGACCGCGCCGCCTACGACGCCATCGTGCTCACCGAGATGGCCGTGAACAACCTGGACAAGGCCTTGCAGCAGGCCCGCCTGGCCTCGGACACGGTGGTGCGGAACCTGGACGTGGAGACCGCCGCACTGCTCGGCCTGGAGCTCTCACGCCTCCAAGACGCGAAGGCCGCCGAGCGGCTTCTCACCTCGAGCCTCGCGCTCATGGCGGCCCGCGAGCCGCTCGAGTCCTACGCGCTCTCGGGTGAGCGGGGAGCCGCCTTCCTCATGCTCCCTCCGGGACTGCAGGCCGCCGCGTACGTCGTGCGCGCTCGAGCCGTGGAGGAGAACCGCTTCGTGGAGCTGGCCCATGCACGCTGGATCGACGGCCTGGGCGGCATGGCTCGCCATGCGCTCGATCCGGACTACAACGAGCGGCCCTTCTACCAGGCCGTGCGCGTGCCGGGTTGGCGGCCGCCTCTGCCTCCCTGACTCCGGGCGGGGACTCAGCCCGGCTGGGTGACCTGGCGAAGGATGTCCAGGGACTCCAGCGCCTTGCCGGCGCCAATCACCACCGCCGAGAGCGGATCCTCCGCCAGGAACACCGGCAGGCCCGTCTCCTCGCGCAGCAGCGTGTCCAGGTTCTTCAGCAGCGCGCCACCACCGGCCAGCACGATGCCGCGGTCCGCGATGTCTCCGGCCAGCTCCGGCGGCGTGCGCTCCAGCGTCAGCTTTACCGCCTCGACGATGCCGTTCACCGGCTCGGCCAGCGCGTCGCGCACCTCGTCGCTGCTCACCGTCAGCGTCCGCGGCACGCCCGCCACCAGGTCGCGGCCCTTGATCTCCATCGTCATCACTTCATCGGTGGGGTACGCGGTGCCGATGCCCATTTTGATGGCTTCGGCCGTGCGCTCACCGATGAGCAGGTTGTACTTGCGCTTGACGTACTGGATGATCGCCTCGTCCAGCTTGTCGCCGCCGATGCGCACGCTCTTGGCGAACACGATGCCGGCCAGGCTGATGACGGCCACGTCCGACGTGCCGCCACCGATGTCCACAATCATGTTCCCGCTGGGCTCGGTGACGGGCAGGCCCGCCCCGATGGCCGCGGCCATGGGCTGCTCGATGAGGTACACCTCACGGGCGCCCGCGTTGGCGGCGGCCTCGCGCACCGCGCGGCGCTCCACCTCGGTGATGCCCGAGGGGATGCCGATGATGATGCGCGGGTTGACCAGCGTGCGGCGGTTGTGGGCGCTCTGGATGAAGTAGCGCAGCATCGCCGCGGTGATTTCGAAGTCCGCGATGACTCCGTCCTTCATGGGACGGATGGCCACGATGTTGCCCGGGGTTCTCCCGAGCATCTCCTTGGCCTCCTTGCCTACCGCGAGCACCTTCTTGCCGCCCCGGGTGTCCTGTTGGACGGCGACCACGGAGGGTTCGTTGGACACGATGCCCTGGCCGCGGATGTAGATAAGCGTGTTCGCCGTGCCCAGGTCGATTGCCAGGTCACGCGAGAAAAGGGTGTGGAGCCAGTCGAACATACGGGGGCGGAAACTTTCGGGAGTCCTGCGGAATTTCCCCAAGCAAGCCAAAGGCCGCGATTCATGAAGGTACTACTACGCGGCGCGGTGGGCGGAAAGAAAACCCACGTTCCGAAAAGAGCGTGGACTGGAGGGCAATCAGCCAGGGAAGACCTTTCCAGCCTGGCTCTCGGCCTTCAGGGCCTCCTGGAACGTCTCCCCGGTGGCCCCAGCCTCGACCTCGACCGACCCCTGGCAGGCCAGGGGCTGGACTTCGCCCTCGGCCACGGCATGGCGGAATTCGGGCGTCTGGCGCAGGGCCTCGCTGGTGATGCGCAGCAGGGCCTCTCGGGCCGGCTCGAAGGCCAGGGCCGTGCCGTACCAGAAGGGGAAGTAGTCCAGGCGGACGAGCCCCTTCACGCTCCAGCCCTGCTCCCGGTAGTCCCACGGACAGCGGCCGAGCGCCCGCCGCAGCAGCCAGCCGGTGGCAAACTCGGCCCCGAAGATGACGGCCGTGTAGGCAAGCGCTCGAATCGGCCGTGGCAGGAAGCGCAGCCGGTCGTGGAGGAACTCCATCCCCAGGGCCGTGGCCCCGTAGATGGGGTGCATCCACAGGTACGTCTTCGCCGTCCCGTGTGCGTCCTTCTGGAAGATCGCCGCGCTGGTCCCCGTGAAGCACACCTCGAGGACCCACCCGGCACAGCCGTAGAGGAGGAATCTCGGTAGCACACTCAGAACGTAAGAATCGCCCCGAGGACAGGCATCTCTGGCCCCCAGTCCAGGAGTCCAGTGTTCCGGGGTGCTCGATGGGGCCCCGCGCACTGTCCGCGGGTCAACAGGGGCCTAGCGCTTCACCGCGTACTTGGCGATGACGTAGAGGGCGCGCACCCCGTCCTTCCAGCCGATCTTCTTGCCCTCCTCATAGGTGCGCCCGTGGTAGCTGATGGGCACCTCGTAGACGCGCCAGTTGCCTCGGGCCACCTTGGCGGTGATCTCCGGCTCGAAGCCGAAGCGCTCCTCCTCCACGGTGACGGAGCGCAGCACCTCGGCGCGGAAGGCCTTGTAGCAGGTCTCCATGTCCGTGAGGTTCAGCCCGCTGGCCATGTTGGAGAGCATGGTGAGCAGGTTGTTCATCACCGTGTGCCAGAAGTAGAGCACCCGGCGCGGCGTGCCCGTGAAGCGGCTGCCGTAGACGACGTCCGCCTCGCCATCGAGGATGGGCTGGATGACCTTGGGGATGTCGCGCGGGTCGTACTCCAGGTCCGCGTCCTGGACGAGGAGGATGTCCCCGGTGGCCTCCTGGAAGCCGCGCCGCAGCGCCGCGCCCTTGCCCTGGTTGTGCGGCTGGAAGATGACGCGCAGCTCGTTGCGGTTGTGCGGGTTGCCGCCCAGCAGCTTCAGCCCCTTCTCCGACAGCTCCTGGAGGAACTCGCGGCTCCCGTCCTTGGAGCAGTCGTCCACGATGACCAGCTCCTTGGGGAAGTCCACCGCGATGCACCGGCGGAGCAGCTCCGCCAGGGTGGCGGTCTCGTTGTAGACGGGGATGATGAGCGAGACGAGCATGGCTGGCTCGTGCCTCTAACCGATTTCGGCCCCTGGGGCGACTTTCCCGAGCCTGTGGCAGGCCAGCACTAAGTCCCTGAAAAGACAGGGTGGGCCTCGGACAGCATTCTCAGGTCCGGAGAATGCGTGGGGGGCCATCTGTCTCTCGTTTGGGACACCTTTGGCGTAGGGGGGCAAAAGCGACTCGGGGAGCGAGCGCGATATAGACTTCGCTCTGGGTGAGAAGCAGTGCACCGTGTCGGGGCTGCTTCGTCGGACTCGAGGAGAGGGATGCTGTCGCTGCTGTCGGTCGCCACAGGGCTCATTGCCGCCAACCCGCCGATCCTCCCGGCCTTCTGATGGACGCTTCGACGGGCATTCCCCTGGGGCGCTACCTGCTGGGCGAGAAGCTCGCCAGCGGAGGCATGGGGGAGGTGTTCGTCGCGGTGCAGCGTGGGCTGGAGGGCTTCGAGAAGCCGCTGGCCATCAAGCTGCTGCTGCCGCACCTGGCGGAAGAGTCGCACGTGGTGAAGATGTTCCTGGACGAGGCCCGGCTCTGCGCGCGCATGAGCCACCCCAACATCGTCCAGATCCTCGACCTGGGGCTCGAGGACGAGCGCTACTTCCTGGCGATGGAGCTGGTGTGGGGCGTCTCGCTGGTGAGGCTGGTGCGGGTGCTGGCCGCCCAGCAGCGGACGCTGAGCGCGCCGCTCATCCTCCACGTGGCGCGAGCGCTGCTGGATGCGCTGCACTACGCGCACACGCTCACGGGGGCGGACGGCAAGCCGCTGGGGCTCATCCACCGGGACGTGACGCCGCACAACATCCTGGTGTCCATCAACGGCGAGGTGAAGCTGACGGACTTCGGCATCGCCAAGGTGCAGGCGGCGGTGGGGCAGACGCGGCCCGGCGTGGTGCGCGGGAAGATGGACTACCTGGCGCCGGAGCAGCTGCGCTTCGAGCGGCTGGACTCGCGGGTGGACCAGTTCGCGGCGGGGCTCACGCTCTTCTTCCTGGCCACCGGGCGCTCTCCGTTCGTGCGCGGCACCACGCAGGAGTCGCTGCAGGCCATCCAGCATGATCCGCTGCCCATGCTGGACACGCTGCGGCCGGACCTGCCGCGCGAGCTGGTGAGTGCCATCACCCGGGCCACGGAGAAGGATCCGCACCGCCGCTTCGCCTCGGCGCGGGCTTTCCGGGACGCGCTGCCCCCGCCCTCGGCCGAGGAGCGGGCCGAGCTGCTCGGGGCGCTGGTACGTGAGGTGTGCCCCTCGGTGGTGGGGACGCTCGACCGGGCCTCGCGCACGTTCGCGGCGCTGAATGCCAATCCCAGCAGGGCAGGGGGCACGGGCCGGCAGGGGACGCAGAGCCTCTCCCGGCAGACGTTGGATGCGCATGTGTTGACGGCCCCATCGCAGCCCGGGGAGGCGCATCCGGGGACACCCTCGCTGTCGGCGGAGCCGCATCCCGGGACGCTGCCGCCCCCGGGCGAGCCGCGGTCAGGGACCGTCCCCGAGACGGTGTTGCCGGTGGGGACCGTGGCCGCGCCGCAGATGGCGGAGCTGGAGCAGCCGCGCGGAGATGCGGCCCCGTATGTTCCTCGTCCCCTGGAGCAGAAGGGGGATGGGACGGTCCCCATGGATGCTCCCCCTTCGCGTCGGACGCGGCGGTGGATCGCCATGGCGATCACGGTGGGAGTGCTCACGGTGGTGGGGCTTGGGGTGGGGTGGATCCTGCTCTTCGGTTCGGCTGAGGGCTCTCGGCCCGTGGGGCCCGACAGCTCTCAGGGAACCCAGCCATTACAGGATGGGAGCGGCTCCACCGGCTCGGGCGCAGGGCTCGGGGAGCCGGACGGAGGGAAGGATGGAGGGGGACAGGCTGTGCTCTCGGACGCGGGAGCGGTGTCCTCGGAACCATCGGATGCTGGGGCTTCGCCATCCGAGCCCATGGATGCTGGCGTGGTGAATTCGACGCTGGATGCTGGCGATGCCGGGGGCAAACCGCCTCTCTCCGTGGATGAGGAGGTGTCGGCTCAGCCCAGGCGCCGTGGCTTGCTGACCGTGGATGCCAACCCCTGGGGCCAGGTCTTCATTGGAGGGAAGCAGGTCGGGATGACTCCCATGGCGCGTTACAGCGTCCCCGTGGGGGACCTGGACGTCGAGATGCGCAACCCGGAGACGGGGAAGAGCGCCCGCGTCCGGGTGAAGGTGCAGGCCGGCAAGGAACACCGCGTGAAGGTGGACCTTCGGTGAGCACGGGACGAAATGGCGATGGGAAGCCCGGTGATGCCGTGGACTTCGCGACGGGCGAGATCTCCTCGGGCAAGACGGCTGATCTGACGCTCTCCGAAGGCCCTGGGGTGCTGGAGCCTGTGGTGGTGGAATCCGTCGAGGGGCCGGGCAAGGGCAAGCGCGCCACGCTGAGTGAGGGCACGCTGCTGGTGGGCACGGATCCTTCCTGCGAGCTGCCACTGGAGGATCCGACGGTGTCCCGCCGCCACCTCGTGCTGGAGCTGCTGCCGGGCGCGGTGCGGGTGCGAGACCTGGGCAGCCGCAACGGCACGCGCTACCTCGGGGCGCGCATCCGCGAGGCGCGAGTGCCTCTCGGGGGCTCGGTGACGGTGGGGAAGACCACGCTGCGCATCAGCCCGGTGAAGGACTCGCGCCGGCCCGTGAGCGAGCGCGAGGAGCTTCACGGTCTGCTCGGCAAGTCCGTGGCGATGCGGCAGCTCTTCGCGGAGCTGGAGCGGCTGGGGCCGCAGAAGGCGCCGGTGCTCATTCGCGGGGAGACGGGCTCGGGGAAGGAGATGGTGGCGCGCGCGCTGCACGCCCTGTCCAGCTCCGAGGCGCAGCGGGGGCCCTTCGTGGTCTTCGACTGCTCCTCCGTGAGCCCCAACCCTCTGGAGAGCGAGCTGTTCGGTCACGTCAAGGGAGCCTTCACTGGCGCGGATCGGGACCGCATGGGCGTGGTGGAGTCGGCCAACGGAGGCACGCTCTTCCTGGACGAGATTGGCGAGTTGCCGCTGGCCCAGCAGCCCAAGCTGTTGCGGCTGCTCGAGACGCAGGAGTTCCGGCGCGTGGGAGACGAGCAGGTGCGCCGCTCGGAGTTCCGGCTGCTGTCGGCCACCCACCGGAATCTGGAAGCCGAGATCCGGGCGAAGAGCTTCCGGGAGGATCTCTACTTCCGGCTCGCGGTGACGTCCGTCAGTATTCCTCCGCTGCGAGAGCGTCTGGAGGACATCCCGCTGCTGGCCTCGCACTTCGCGCGGGAGCTGACGGGGATGGACATCGCCCTGGCGCCCGCGACGTTGGCGGCGCTGCAGTGTGATCCGTGGCGCGGCAACGTGCGCGAGCTGCGCAATGCGGTGCAGCGAGTGGTGGCACTCGGCAGCCTGGAGACGCCCGCGCCCGAGCAGGGTGGGGCACCGCTGACCTTCAACCAGGCACGTGACAAGCTGCTGGAGCAGTTCGAGAAGGACTACCTGGTCGCGCTGCTGGCGCGGCACAAGCGGAACATGTCGGCGGCGGCGCGCGAGGCGAAGTTGTCCCGCAGCCAGTTCTACCGCTTGCTCGAGCGTCACACGCTGACACGCGCCGTGGACCGCGAAGCGTCAGAAGAGGACTGAGCCCCGCCTCACGCCGCCTGGCGCAGCGCCTCCATGAGCGCGTCCAGGTCCGCGTCCGAGGTGAGCGGGTTGATGAGGGTGGTGCGCAGGTAGACGCCCTTCGGCAGGGTGGTCTGCACCAGATAGAAGTCCCCGCGGGTGATGAGCTGCTCGCGGAGGCGGCTCTGGAGCGCATTCCACTCGGAGGCGGGGACGTGGGCGGGCGTGTACCGGAAGCAGACGATGTTGCAGTCGGGGGCCACGGCCACCTCGAAGTCTCCCGAGGCCTGGAGCCGGCCAGCGAAGCGGCGTGCGAGCTCGAAGGTGGCCGTCACGTAGTCCGCGAAGAAGCGGGTGCCCAGCAGGCTCAGGCAGGTGTAGAGCTTGAGGGCCATCATCTCCTTGGTGCACTCGAGCGTGCGCAGGCCGATGTCGCTCCAGCGCCGCGTGTCCTGGCCGTGGAACAGGTAGCTGGCTTCCTGGGCGAAGGCCTCGAAGGAGCGCGCCCCATCGCGGAAGAGCACGGCGGTGATGAGCGAGGGCACGAGCATCATCTTGTGCGCGTCCCACACCACCGAGTCTGCACGCTCGATGCCCTTCACCTGCGCGCGGAACAGGGAGCTGAGCACGGCCGAGGCTCCATGGGCTCCGTCCACGTGGAACCAGAGGTCATGGCGCGCGCAGAAGTCGGCCACCGCCTCCAGCGGATCGAACGCGCCGGTGGCGGTGGAGCCCGCGCTGGCGACCACGGCGATGGGCTTGCGGCCAGCCCGGGTGGCGGAAGCGAGCGCATCCTCGAGCGCCTCCGGGCGGAGGCGGAAGTGTGCATCCACGGGCACGGGGGTGACGCCCTCGGAGCCCCAGCCCATGATGCGGATGGAGCGGGCGATGCAGTAGTGGGCCGTCTCCGCGACGAGCACCGTGAGTGGCGGGCCGGCCGAGGCGCCGCCATTCCACGCGTCATACCCAGCCTTCGCCTGGCGCGCGGCGAGCAGCGCGGTGAGATTGCCCGCGGAGCCACCCGAGGTGAGCACGCCGCCAGCGCTCTCGGGGAAGCCGAGCTGCCCGGCCATCCACCGCAGCACGTTGTGCTCCATGGCGCTGGAGACGGGGCCCATCTCGTACACGGCCATGCCGTTGTTGAGCAGGGAGGAGACGAAGTCGCACAGCGCGGCCAACGGCAGGGGAGCCGAGACCTGGTGGCCCACGTAGTGGGGGTGGTGGAGGTGGTGGGAGGCGGCGAGGACGCGCTCCATGAAGGGGGCCAGCTCGCCGGAGGGCTCCTCGGGGAAGGCGGCGGGGAAGCGCGTGAGGTTCTCTGCGGGAGCGGCCCAGGGCATCACGGGCAGTGTCCCTCCCTGGGTGGCGGCCTTGAGGTAGTCGGCGAGCTGATCCACGAGCTGGTGGCCCTGCCGGCGGAAGCGCTCGGGGTCATACGCAGCGGCGGCACGGTCTCGGAAGGTCTGCATGGCGGCGCACCATAGACCGGGGGGAGAAGGCATGGGGGGCCTGGAGGGGCTGTGAGAGGTGGCTCGCTTCGGGCCATACTGCGGGGGCATGAGACACGTCATCTGTGTGGCCGGGGCCCTCGTGCTGTCAGGCTGCGGAACGATGGGGCGGGAGCAGCGGAGCGACTCAGAGCAGGCCTTCACCTGCCGCGGCCGCCAGCCGCCTCCACGCACCTCCATCAGCCGCGCGGATGCACCCGTGGGCCGGTTGGAACTGAAGCGTCTGTCCTCCGAGCCTGAGCCCGCCGCCGCGGGGGATGCATCATCCGTGGCTGGAACCACCGCGGCAGGGAACCGCCTGCCGACGACGCGGTTCCAGCTCGTGGCGGAGGCCGTGCCGCTGGGCTCTCTCGGGGCCGCGCTGGCCAGTGAGCTGGGCATGAGCGTCGTGGTGGCCGCACCGCTGGTGGACCTGCGTGTCTCGCTGGCGCTGCCGGACACGGATACCGGGAGGCTCCTCGGGTTGCTGCGCGCCCACTATGGAGTCGGCAGCACATTCACCCAGGGCGTGCTCTCTCTGGAGGAGCGCGAGGAGTTGCTGGAGCGGCTGCTGCTCGTCGAGCCCGCGCCGCTGGTGGCCCAGCTCGTCCCGGTGGAGGGGCTGCCGGCGGAGCAGATCGCCAGCGCCTGGTGCGAGCAGGCGGCGAGTTCGCGCGGAATGGCGTCCGTGATTGGCGAACACCTGCTCGTGAAGGACTCGGAGGAGCGGGTCCGGCTGGTATGGCGGATGATCGACGCCCTCCGGGGCAGGAAGCCGCTCACGGAGGAGCAGTCCGCAGCCGAGGCGCGACCTGAGGAGTCACCTGGCGTGGACCTGGAGCCAGACCTCGAAGGTGGGTGAGGCTCTCCCAGGCTCAAGAGGAATGGCTCGGCGGCCACCATCGAATTATCTCTGGGGTACGGGCGCCGTTCGAAGCGCCCGCTTCCAGAAGGAGGCCTCGCCATGGCCGACACGAAGATCACCATCACGTACTGTAATTCCTGAGGCTACAAGCCTCGAGCCGTCCGTGCGGCGGTTGCGCTGAAGGAAGAGCTGGAGCTGGACTCGGAGATGAAATACGGCCCGTCGGGCAGCTTCGAAGTCTCGGTGAACGGCAAGACGGTGGTGAAGAAGCAGACGCTCGCATTCCCCACGGAGCAGGAGATCGTGGATGCGGTGTCCAGGGAACTTGGGCGCTGAGCGAGCGATACTGGGAGCGAGTGGGCAGACGAGCCCTCTCGCGCCCGGCGTGAACTCGTCCAGGGCATGGTGCCGGTACACCTTGCAGTGTGTCGGAGGTGGCACATGGCTTGGTGGGACTCGGCGCTGGAGCGACGCTCCATCCAGGCGGGGATGCGCGTGCTGACGCAGGAGGGTGCACGGCTGGGGAGGGTGCTCCTCATTGGCCGCGAGGTGCTGTACGTGCGCCCGTGGCGCTTCTCGCGGCGGGAGTTCGCGGTGCCGCTCTCGCGCATCACCCGGGTGACGGGGCGGGGCGTCTACGTGACGGGCACGCCGTCCGAGTTGCATGAGCCCGTGGGGGATCGATTGCTGCACGACATCCCCACGCACATCCACCCGCTGGCCGAGCCTGCCTCCACGGGACATGTACACGCCTGAGCCTCCCGTTCACGCCCGCCTTGGACAGACAGGGGAGTCCACCGGAATGAAGCGCTCGGGGCGGATTTGTGCTTCATAGAGGGCCATGTCCTTGGAAGCCCTGTCGCAGAAGGTGTCCGCGGCGTTCGCCGACCGGACGAAGCTGAAGGAAGCGGAGTACGTGGCCGCGGTGCGCGAGACGCTGGCGCGGCTGGATGCGGGCGAGCTGCGCGTGGCCGAGAAGGGCCCCGAGGGCTGGCGCGTCAACGCTTGGGTGAAGGAGGCCATCCTCCTGTTCTTCGCGGTGTCGGAGATGCAGGTGATGGAGGTGGGCCCCTTCGAGTTCCACGACAAGGTGCCGCTGAAGAAGAACCTGAAGGCCGCGGGCGTGCGCGTGGTGCCTCCGGGCGTGGTGCGCTACGGCGCCTTCGTGGAGAAGGGCGTGGTGGTGATGCCGGGCTACGTCAACATCGGCGCCCGCGTGGGTGAGGGCACCATGGTCGACACCTGGGCCACCGTGGGCAGCTGCGCCCAGGTAGGGCGCAATGTCCACCTGTCCGGCGGTGTGGGCCTGGGCGGGGTGCTCGAGCCGCCCTCGGCATCTCCCGTCATCATCGAGGATGGGGCGTTCATCGGCAGCCGCTGCATCGTCGTCGAGGGCGTGGTGGTGGAGGAGGAGGCCGTGCTCGGCGCCAACGTGGTGCTCACCGCCTCCACGCAGATCATCGACGTCACCGGGCCCGAGGAGCGCATCTACAAGGGGCGCGTGCCCGCCCGCAGCGTGGTGATTCCGGGAATGCGGGAGAAGCAGTATCCGTCCGGGAAGTACGGCGTGCCGTGCGCGCTGATCATCGGCCAGCGGACAAAGAGCACCGACCAGAAGACGAGCCTCAATGCTGCTCTGCGCGACTTCGGGGTGGCAGTCTAGGGCTGGAAATCCACCGGACCATTGCATCCGTAGAAGGAGTGGAGCCCGAGGGCGTGTGACGCGACATGGACCACCTGGACGACATCCTGCCTGAGCTGCTGCTGGGCACACTGGACCTGCCGACCCGGCAGGAGGCCGAGCGTCACCTGGCCACCTGTGAGCGGTGCCGTGCCGAGGCGGACCGGTTGTCGCCCGCAGTGGAGGGGCTGGTGGGTCTGATTGCACCCGAGGTGCCGCCGCCCGGAGTGCTCGCTCGGGTGGTGGGCGAGATGGAGGGGCCTGGGCGCTTCGCCCGCTTCGCCGAGAAGGTGGCGGCCCTGCTGGATGTGACGCGGGAGCGCGCCCTGGCGCTGTTGGAGTCGCTGAGCGATCCGGAGCAGTGGCTGCCCGGGCCGGCGGATGGCATCCAACTGCTGCCGGTGGAGACGGGGCCCGCGAAGGAGGGGATGCTCGCGGCGTTCGTGAGGCTCCCGCCGGGAGTGCGCTTCCCGCGGCACACGCACCACGGGCACGAGTGGAACCTGGTGCTCGAGGGCGGGTTTCGCGAGGGCACGGGGCGCGAGGTCTGGCCGGGAGAGCTGCTGGAGATGGACGAGGGCAGTGCGCACGACTTCGTGGCGCTGGAGGGCCCCGCCTGCATCGCCGCCGCCGTCATCGCCGGCGTGACGAGCTTCGAGGAGGAGGAGTCCCCCTCGTCGTGAGCACTGGGCGAGTCCTGTTCTTGGAGGAGCCCCGCGGTTCGCACTAAACAGGGGCCATGGGCAACGGGAATCCAGCGGTGGGGCCAGGCCAGGGTTCGCAGCCGACAGCGCAGGACCTGCAAGGGATGGAGCTGCGGGGACTGTCTCAGCCCGAGCAGCCGCCGGAATTGCAGGAGCTCTACGCGAAGATCGTGGAGAAGGGCCGCGAGGCCATGTCCTGGTACTCCCGGCAGAAGGAGACCAACAAGCGCTGGGGCCGGCGGTTCCGCGTGGTCGCCATCCTGTTGGGGTCGGCGGCGAGCATCACTCCCATCATCGTGCAGCTGCTCCCGGCCGACGAGTACTACCAGCGATGGAGCGTGCTGGCCTCGGTCTTCGCGGTTCTGGGCGCTACGTGCGTGGGTTTGGATAACTACAGCGGCGCGTCGTCGGGATGGATGCGGTACGTGTCCTCGTACCTGGAGCTCAACTCGCGGCTGGAGGCGCTGCAGTTCGGGTGGGCTCGGCTGGCGATGTCCACGCCCGGGTTGTCCAAGGATCAGCGGCTGGCGGCGCTGCTGGATCTGCTGCAGGGCTTCCTCACCAGCGTGAACGATCTCGTCAAGCAGGAGACGCAGGAGTGGATGGCCGAGTTCAAGGGTAACCTGGCGCTGCTGGAGCAGCGGATGGAGGCTCAGCGTACGGCCCTGGCGACGGCGCCCTCGGCGTCCTACGGCGCGCTCAAGGTGCAGGTGGAGGGGTCCGAGAAGCTTCGGGAGGGCAAGTGGCGGGTGGTGCTCGAGACGCGGCGTGAGCTGGAGGGGACGGGGAGCAGCTCGGTGGTGGCCACCGGAGTGGGTCCGGGCCTGTTGGGGATCCGGCTGGAGGCCCTGCTGGCGGATGGCAAGCCGTTCATGACGGAGGAAGTCGTACCCATTCGTGCCGGCGAGGTAACACTGCATACCTTCAAGGTGCCTTGAGGGTACCTGTTCGGCGGCCAGCCGAGCCTTCGTCAAAGGGGCAGCGAATGGCAGGCCGAGCGTTTATGGTTCGCGCCGTCCATGTCCCAGCTTGCCGCACGCCTCGCCGAGGCCACGCTTTCCCTGTGCCGTATCTCCAGCCCCATCGGACACGAGGGGCCCCTGGCCGACCATGTCGAGCGGTGGGCTCTGGCGCACTTCCATCGCGAGGCGGTGTGCCGGGTCGGGCACTCGCTGGCGGTGGGGCGACTGGAGGATCCGCGGCCCACGGTGGCGCTCGTGGGGCACCTGGATACGGTGCCCGCGCACCCGCATGACAAGCCGGCGCGTATCGAGGGCGAGCGCGTGTTCGGGCTGGGCTCATCGGACATGAAGGGCGGGCTGGCGGTGATGATGGGGTTGGCGGAGGACCTGCCGCTGGACGATCTGCCCGTGAACCTGATGCTCATCCTGTACGAGCGCGAGGAGGGGCCGTACCTGGAGAGCGGGCTGGGGCCGTTGTTCGACAAGCGTCCGGAGCTGAAGAAGGTGAGCTTCGGCATCGCGATGGAGCCGACGGACGGGGTGGTGCAGGTGGGGTGTGTGGGGACGCTGCACGCGACGTTGAAGTTCACGGGGCGCAGTGCGCACTCGGCGCGGCCGTGGCAGGGGGAGAACGCCATCCACAAGGCGGGCCCGCTGCTGTCCGAGCTCCTGGCCCGTCAGCGCGTGGAGGTGGTGAACTCGGGGTTCGCGTTCTTCGAGGTGATGAGCGTGACGCTGGCGAACGGAGGCCGCGCGCGCAACGTGGTGCCGGACACGCTGGAGCTGAACCTCAACTATCGCTTCGCGCCGGGCAAATCGCTGGAGCAGGCGCAGGAGGATGTGAGGGCGTTGGTGGCGGGGCGGGCGGAGGTGACGTTCACGGATCTGTCTCCGAGCGGGCGGGTGTGCGCGGACAATGCGCTGTACCAGAAGTTGCTGGCGGCAACGGGGTTGCCGGCGGCGTCGAAGCAGGCGTGGACGGATGTGGCGCGCTTTGGCGAGTGGGGAGTGGATGCGGTGAACTACGGTCCAGGAGAGACGGCGCAGGCGCACCAGGCCAACGAGAGCGCGCCGATCCCCGGGCTGGCGGTGGCGTACGAGAAGCTCGCTGCGTTCTTGAAGAGCGCGAGGTAGCGGGCGCGGAGGCGCCACTCATCAGCAGTGAGTCAATCCGTGCGTACCGTCTCCCACGCTGGACGCTGGGTCCATCCAGCGAGACTTGTCCCGGTGGGCTCGAAGCATGGAAATGACTCCTCACGCTCGGAGCAATGAAGGCTCACAGGGGGCAACGGCCTTGGCATAGGGCGTGCTGAGCAGTTCCTCACCATGTCGGGCCCTCATGACTTGTTGGTGCGCCATACCTTCGACCATCCCGAGCGGGTGGCGGCGGAACTGCGCGCCGTACTGCCGCCCGAGGTGGTTGCGCAGGTGGATTGGAGCAGCCTGCGCCGGGAACCCGGCAGTGTGGTGGACGCGGAGTTGAAGGAACGCCAGAGCGATCTGCTGTTCTCGGCTCGGCTCCACGGAGGACAACCGCTGCTGTTGTACCTGCTGCTGGAGCACCAGTCGTCGGTGGACCGGTGGATGGCGTTCCGGATGTTGCGGTACGTGATGCGACAGTTGGAGCGCTGGCATCAGCAGAACCCGGACAGCGAGCGGCTGCCCGTGGTCCTGCCGGTGGTGATGTACCACGGGCCCGAGGGCCGCTGGACGGCGGCTCGGAGGATGGAGGAGTTGTTTTACCTGCCTACGGAAGCCCTGGAAGTCTGGCGAGAACGCCTGCCGCGCTTCGAGTATCTGCTGGACGACCTGACGGTCGAGCGAGTGGAGGCGTTGCGAGCGCGAGAGGCCTCACCGCAGGTCGTGCTGACGTGGTTGTTGCTGCGCTCGGGCCGGTCCGAGCACCTGGTCGAGGAGTTGGAGAGTTGGCACTCGCTGCTGGCTGAAGTGCTGTTCTCTCCGGAAGGACCGGAAGCGCTGCGCGCGGTGGCGCACTACGTGGACAAGGTGGGGCCTGACGAGGCGCTGGAGGCCTTGTGGTACGTGTTAGATTCAATCGTCAGGGAGTACCAAGCGGAGGAAGCGATGAGGACCTTCAAGGTACCGGTTCTTGAGGAGGCTCGTGTCGAAGGCTTGGCTCAAGGCCTGGCTCAAGGCTTGGCCCAAGCACGCGCCGAATATGTGCTCCGTATCCTGGCCCAGCGAAAGATTGCTGTGGATGCCAGCACTCGCGACAGAATCCTGGCTTGCACAGACCTCGAAACGCTCGACCGCTGGTTCGATCAGGCGCTGAACGCCACGAGTCTCAAGGACCTTCACCTCATCGGTTAGTCCTCGGGGCCAGGGCTCTGTCTACCGCCAGAAGCCCAGCGAGAAGCCCACGTTCGAGTAGCGCCGTGCCAGGTCGAACGAGGCACTGAACGACCAGTCCTCCCAGTACCGGAACAGGAACACCTCGAAGCCTCCCGTCAGGTGCGGCCGAGGCGTCTGACCCTCGAAGGACGAGGGCTCCACGAATACCCCCAGCCGCGTGCGCACCCGCCCCGGCCACGTGTCGTGCTCCGCTCCCAGGTGCGGCTGGATCAGCGCCGTTTTTCCCACCGGCTCCGGCTCGCTGAACGCCGCCACCGACCGCAGTGCCACCGCGTTCTCCGCGCTCGAGATGACGTCCACCTGCCCCGTGACCAGGAACGTCCCCGTCGGCGCATCCGGTGGCTCCTCCGGCGGCACGTTCGGTGACCCCGAGGCCAACAATTGCCGGCGCGCCGCCGGAGACAACCGGTTGTAGCGCTCGGCGCCCTCTCCAAACCGGTAGCTCACCCCCAGCGACAACGTCGCCGGCGCCACCAGCCCTGAGTAGATCGGCCGCCCCGCCAGCACCGGCACCTGTCCATCCTTCTGCTGCCAGGCTCCCACCACCTGCGGCCGCACCGAGATGCCCACCCGGTATGGCCGGGACTGCGGACGGAACAGCAGATCCAACGACAACCCCGTCCCGCCGTACCGCCATTCCTCTTTCTGGTACGTCAGCTCCGCCTGTGCCGCGTAGATCCCGATCGACACGATGAATTCATCCAGCCCGAACGCCAGTGCTCCCGCCAGCGCCGACTGTGTCACCGAGACCTGGATGTAATCGCTCGACTGGCACGCATCCGTGGCGCAGTAGCTCACCGTGCGGCTGCGCAGGAACGTCCCCAGTCCGAAGGACTTGTACTGCAGCAACAGGCCCATCAGGTACTGGCGGCTCGTGGGGGCCTCGTCCGGCAACCCATCGTTGTCCAGATCCCGCCGCAGCCGGCTGGACAGAGGCACATCCAACAGGGACAGCGTCACCCCTACGTCCCAGTCCTTGTCCAGCTGCGGGCTGCGGTGCGCCAGCGCCGACAGGTTGCTGGCGAACCCCGCCGTGCCCTCGGCGATGCCCACGTACGCACCACCCAGCGCCACCATTCGCGTGGAACCCAGCAGCACGCCCGAGTTCACGTACAGCCGCTCCGACCGAGGCTCGGTCGGCACGTCCTGTGCCCTCGCGCCGGAGGCCAGGGCAACCGCCACGGTGAATGACAGCAGCGCGAGCGTACGCATGGCCAGGGCCCGGTACTACCGTCCCACCACCTCCGTGAAGAGCCGATCCGCCTCGGCCGCCAGCTTCGTGTCCCGCCACGTCAGCCCACCCGCATCGTGCGTGACGAGCGCCAGCGTCACCTTCCTCCACCGGATGTCGATGTCCGGGTGGTGGTCCGCTGCCTCCGCCGCCTCCGCCACCTTCTGTACGAAGGCGATGCCCGTGAGGAACGCCGGAGCTTCATACGTGCGCCGGATCATCCCCCCCTCGTGCTTCCAGCCGGGATGCT
Source organism: Hyalangium versicolor (assembly GCF_020103695.1). Taxonomy (GTDB): domain Bacteria; phylum Myxococcota; class Myxococcia; order Myxococcales; family Myxococcaceae; genus Hyalangium; species Hyalangium versicolor. The sequence continues at coordinate 125,944 of NZ_JAHXBF010000023.1, read as the reverse complement.
CGGACAGGAAGCTCTGCAGCGCCTCGGGGCTCAGCAACGTCTTGTCGTAGGCCATGGCGCCTTCTTACGGGAACCCCGCCGCCTCGTCACGGAGTGGATGGCCGGGTCCGCACACGCGTCTCCGTGCCCCCCGTGGGAGCACCCCACAGCAGGGTGGGAGAAGCGCGTGGATCGGTGAGCGCCGCATCCAGGTGCTCCAGGAGGATGCCGTGCCGCTCGGCGGAGTACACGGGCACCGTTGGCCGGATGGTCGACAGTGAGAACGGGGGGAAGGGGATGATGACGGGAGTGAGCGTGTTGCGAGACTCGGCCGCGTAGGTCGTCATCGTCAGGCTGTTGCCCAGCGGGAGCGAGGCCTGCTCCACGAGCTGGGTGCCGTTCCACTCCAGCCGCCGCAGATCGTTGAACGTCTGGGCAAAGGTGAACCGGCTCCCCGTCCACAGGGCGTTCGGCTCGAAGCCCACCACCTCGCTGCCCAAGTACTGGCAGGCCGCGGTGGTGCGCAGGAACTGGCCCTCCTTCAGCAGGTAGGGACAGACCTCCAGGGTGATGAAGCTGCCGTTCTGCGTCGACCCGGCGACGGTGGCGAGCTCATCCCCCGTGCGCAGCAGCAACCCTCGGAGCAAGGGAGGTCCGAGCGTGCCCGTGCCCGGAATCCAGAACGATACTCCCGTGCGGCTCAGGGCCGTTCCGTCGAAGACGATGCGCTGGAAGGTGGTGCTGTGGAGGACCACCAGCTCGTCGGCCGTGGGCAGCAGGAACAAGGCGGCGCCCGCGGTGTGGTCCAGCGTGCCAGTGAGCTGGAGCTCCGTGCCCGTGTCCACGAAGCGCTGGATCTGCGTCGGGCTGACCACCCACACCACATCTCCGGCCGCGGCCAGGCGCGAGGAGTTGAAGTACTGCACCAGCCCATCATCGCGCCAGAACTCCGAGTCGCAGAGCCACCCGCCGCGCCGGGTGCGCTCCAGCGCTTCGCACCGGTAGGGCATCATCTGCACCGGGGCCTCCGAGGAGCGGTTGCGCGCGGCGTACATGTCGAACTGCTGGATGCCTCCCACCGGATCGAACGCGGCGAAGACGTGGTAGCGGCCCTGCTTCGCGGGCGTGAAGCGGAGCGTGGCGGAGGAGGTGGCCGGTTTGCCCAGCGCGGCCTGGTTCTCCACGAGCTGGTTGTCCGGATCGGAGATCTCCACCGACAGGCTCGCCGGGATGGGGATTCCCTCGGTGGGTTCGCATTGGGGGCGGATTTGAGGAAAGAGGGACAGGCGCACCTCTTCGCCCACCAGGATGATCTGTGTCCCCGTGGGGGCCGACGTGCCGACGTCGACGAAGCAATCCGGGTTGTTGTCCGGGCAGCCGGACAGTCCGAACAGCACTACGAACAGGGAGAGGAGACGGAGGGTCTTCATGAGGGGAACTCCACGGCCGCCCATCCGGCCCTGTGATGGGCGGCGGCCTTCAATGGGGGGGATTTCATACCCTCTCGGGCTTCCAGGGAAGCGGGGGGCGCCAGATCACGCGCGCTCGACAGCCCGCTTCCATTTGGCCAGGTGCCGCTCGCGCACCTCGGGCTTCATCTTCGGCTTGAAGGTGCGCTCGGCCTTCCAGGCGCCGCGGATGGCCTCCGGGCTGCTCCACACTCCCGCGCCGAGCCCCCCGAGGAAGGCCGCGCCCAGACTCGTCGTCTCCAGGTTGCGAGGACGCACCACCGGGGTGTCGAGCACGTCCGCCTGGTACTGCATGAGCAGGTTGTTGGCCGCCGCGCCCCCGTCCACCTTGAAGGCGGGGATGTCCCGCCCGCTGTCGTGGCGCATCGCGTCGGCCAGGTCGCGGATCTGCAGGGCGATGCCCTCCAGCACCGCGCGCGCCAGGTGCGCCACCGTGCTGGAGCGATCGATGCCCGCGAACAGGCCTCGTGCCTCGGGCCGCCAGTGAGGCGCACCCAGGCCCGCCAGCGCCGGCACGAAGACGACATCCCCCGAGTCCTTCACGCTCTCGGCCAGCGCCTCGATGTCCGGAGCGCGCTTGATGACCTTGAGCCCGTCTCGCAGCCACTGCACGGCGGCGCCAGCGATGAAGGAGCTGCCCTCCAGCGCATACGAGGTGCGCTCGCCCAGCCGCCACGCCACCGTCGTCAGCAGCCCGGCCGTGGAGCGCACTGGCGTCTCCCCCGTGTTCATGAGCAGGAAGGCGCCCGTGCCGTAGGTACACTTGGACTCGCCGGGCTCGAAGCACGCCTGTCCGAAGAGCGCCGCCTGTTGATCGCCCGCCATGCCCGATACGGGGATGCCGTCCGGCAGGCTCTTCATCCCGCGCGTGGTGCCGTACACCTCGGCCGAGCTGCGAATCTGAGGCAGGCACGCGGCCGGTACGCCCAGCAGCGAGCGCAGCTCGTCATCCCAGGCCAGCGAGCGCAGATCCATCAGCAGCGTGCGGCTGGCATTGGACACGTCCGTCACGTGGGCCTGGCCGCCGGTGAGCTTGTACACGAGCCACGTGTCGATGGTGCCGAAGCACACATCCCCCTTCTCGGCGCGAGCCCGGGCGCCCTTGAGGTGCTCGAAGAGCCACGTCAGCTTGGTGCCAGAGAAGTAGGGATCCAGCACCAGACCCGTCACCTCTCGCACGCGGGGCTCCACGCCCTTGGCCTTGAGCTGTTGGCAGATGTCCGCGGTGCGCCGGTCCTGCCAGACGATGGCCCGCCCCAGCGGCTTGCCGGTACCTCGCGCCCACAGGCCCGTCGTCTCGCGCTGGTTGGTGATGCCCACCGCGGCGATGTCCGTGCCCTTCAGCCCCGCATCCTTCAGCGCGCGGCCAATGCAGAACTCACTGGAGGCCCAGATCTCGTCCAGGTCATGTTCCACCCAGGAGGGCTTGGGGAAGTGCTGGGTGAACTCGCGGTAGGCACGGCCCGCCACGCGCAGCCGGGTGTCGAGGATGGTGACGTGCGTTCCCGTGGTGCCCTGATCGATTGCCAGGACGTGCTTCGCCTTCGCCATGTAGCGCTCCCTCTCTCAGCGGGTGATTCGGGGTGGGCCCACCTTACCCGACCCATGGGGGTGGGCAGGGGGGCTTCGAGCGGGTTAACCTGCGGACAGTATGCCGTCCGTGCAGCAGCTCCGTCCCTTTGCCGAGGCTCCTCTCGAGGCCTTCCGTGCCGCCTCGGGCCCGGTGGCGCTCATCCAGCAGCCGCCGGAGTCGGTGTTGCAGCGGGTGGCGCAGCAATTGGGGCAGGCGGGCACGCTGTCCATGTCCACCCGGACGCGGCTGGCCGAGCGGCTGCTCACCATGCTCCAGGGCTTCCAGCACCTGGAGGTGCACCTGCTCCACCCCCGCACGGACGGAGAGGAGTTCACTGTGGGGCGCATGGACACGTGCATGCTCGTGGTGAAGGACCCCTCCGTGTCCAAGCTGCACGCGCGGCTGCGCTGGCACGCTCAGGCCGGCGCCTACCTGGTGAAGGATGCGGGCTCCATGAATGGCACCTTCGTGAACGCGGTGCCGCTCGGTGCCCACCAGGAGTTCCAGCTCCATGATGGGGACGCGCTCTCCTTCGGCGACGCGCAGTTCCTCTACCTGCACACGGAGACGCTGCACGAGCACCTGAGGCTCATCCAGGATCCGGTTTGAAGGGGCCAGCCTCTCTCGGGGCCGGCCCCTTCCCATCATTCTGGGGCTGCGGAGCGCCTCAGAACTGGGTGGTGTAGTTGGCCGGGAACCAGACGTAGCCCTTTCCCTCGGCGGCGATATGGCCGATGCCCGGGAACGGCAGGTGGGCCGCGCCCACCCAGTAGCCCTGCTTCGCGGCGTCCGCGTAGGCCTTCTTGCGCTGGGCCGCCGCCGCCTTCGAGTCGCTGTCGAACTGGACGGTCGCCGACGGATCAGGGAACTGCACCGCCGCCACGTGCATCAGGTCGCCCCACAGCACCAGCTTCTGGCCCTTGCTCTCCACGGCATAGAGGGTGTGGCCGGGGGTATGGCCCGGAGAGGCAAGGGTCTTGATGCCAGGCACCAGCTCGGTGTCGCCCTCGAAGGGCTTGAACTTGTCCGCCGCGGTGTACGGGGCAATCGCCGCCGTGGCCTGCTGGAACCCCGGCTTGGCCTCGGCCGGCGCCTTGTTCAGGTTGTCGGCGCTGAGAAAGAAGTCGGAGTCCGCCTTGGCTACGTGCAGGACGGCGTTCGGGAAGGCCCGCTTGTCCCCGGCCGTGAGCCCACCCAGATGGTCCGGGTGGAGGTGGGTGATCACCACGTCATCGATCTGCTCCGGCTGGTAGCCCGCGGCCTTCAGGTTGGCCTGAAGCTTTCCCACGCTTGGGCCGAACAGGCTGCCGGCTCCGGTGTCCACGAGCACCAGCTTGGTGCCGGTGTTGATGAGGAAGGCGTTGACCGAGCTCTCCAGCGGGGACTTCAGGTGGGCGCGGGCCAGTTGCTTGTCGACCTGGCCGGGCTTCACGTTGGTCAGCAGCTTGTCCACCGGTAGATCGATGGTGCCATCGGACAGCACCGTGATTTCAAAATCGCCCAGCATCGTCCGATAGAAGCCGGGGGCCTGGGTCTTCACCTGAGGTGCGGCGGCCAAAGCGGTGGGAGGAGTGAAGACGGCGCTGCTCGCGGCCGCGAGCACCGCGGCCACCGTGTTGCGCCAGGCAGGGTTACGAATCGTCATCGAGAGACTCCAAGGAGTGGGGACTGCGCGAAAAAACATAACGGCGACACGGTGACATGTCAGCTGAGACGCGTTGATACAGCGGAGGCTGGAGCGGCTCAGAACCGGCCCGACAGTCCCCCCACGAAGCTGCCGTGGTGTGTAACCCCGAGCAGCGGCGTCACCTGGAGGGTGTTGCTGGCGTATCCATCTCGCAGGCGTGGCCTCTCCGGGTGAGACAGTTCGTAGCCCACGATGGCGCCCGCGATGGGGAAGGCGACCAGACCCAACACGACCAGCGCGTCACTTTCCGTGGCGACCATGACTGTCGCGGCCAGGAGACCCAAGCCCATGCCCCCGAGGGTCGGAAGGAAGCGGCCCTTGCCCTCCATGAGTCCTCCCGCGATGTAGACCCCCAGCGGAATGCCGATCGCGACGGCCGGAAGGGCCAGGACGCCGATCAACACCCCGCAGGCCTCCTCGCCAACGCACTCGCCATTGACTGAGAAGAGGCCTCCAATGGCCAGGGCGGTCCCCAGGCCCAGCCCGAGGCCGCCCGCGATGCCTCCCAGGGCCTCGACGGCGACGCGGCTGCCCGCGAAGCGAGGAGAGGTTGGCCGCAGGGGCGATTCCGTACGAGGGATGATCTCTCCCTCGGGAGCCGCCCGCGGGGGCTCCTCGGGTTGCTCCGGAGCTGGGACGAGCGGCGCGGGGGAAGTGGGTGCCGGAACGAGCGGCGGTGGGGGCAGCGGCTCATCGCCTGGGACTTGGGCAAATCCCAAGCTCGAGGCGGACAGGACCAGACACAGCACGAAGCGGGGCAAGCTCATGGATGCGTCCCAGGGACGAGAGGGGGCTCACTCGGTGGGCCCTCTTGTACACCCCGTGTGGGTCCTGAATGTACCTGGAACAGGAGGGTGCCCAGGACTGCTACAGTGCGCCCATCTTGAGTGGTGACGCGATCATTCCTTTCGGGAAGTACGAGCTTCTCGAGCGCCTCGGACTCGGCGGAATGGCCATCGTCTACCGTGCCCGGTACATGGCGGCGCCGGGCGTCACCAAGCCCGTGGTCATCAAGAAGGTGCTGGATGTCTACGCGGAGGATCCGTCCTTCGTGGAGCAGTTCATCCAGGAGGCGCGCGTCACCGTGGGCCTCAACCACGGCAACATCGTCCATGTCTTCGACTTCGGGCAGGTGAATGGCGAGTACTACCTGGCCATGGAGCTGGTGGAGGGACACCCGCTCTCGCGCGTGCTGAAGAAGGCCCAGGGCCTGGCGCTGTCACAGCTGCCGGCGCCGCTGGCGGTGCACATCGCCATCGAGCTGTGCAAGGGGCTGCACCACGCCCATACGCGCAAGGACGAGCAGGGCAATCCGCTGGGCCTGGTGCACCGGGATGTGTCTCCGGACAACGTCCTCATCAGCTACGAGGGAGAGGTGAAGATCTCCGACTTCGGGGTCGCCAAGGCGCAGATGGCGGGGCGGCCGGTGACCGAGGTGGGGATGGTGAAGGGCAAGTACCTCTACTTCTCCCCGGAGCAGGCGCTGGGCGAGTCCCTGGATGCGCGCTCGGATGTGTATGCGGTGGGGGTGTTGCTCTACCGCATGCTCTGTGGCCGCCTGCCGGTGGAAGGCTCCGAGATGGTGGTGATGCGGCGCATCGTCCACGGGGAGCTCACCCCACCGCTGGAGCTCAATCCGGCCCTGGATGCGGGGCTGGTGGAGATCCTCGAAGAGGCGATGGCGAAGAAGCGCGAGGACCGCATCCCGAGCGCGGAGGCGCTGCACCATCAGCTCTCGGAGTGGCTGGCCACGCGGGCGCCGATGTTCCCGGTCCACAACCTGAAGCACATGATGGGCCTGTTCTACGAGCGCGAGCTGACGGAGCTCGGCCGTCCGCCCAGCATTCCGCCGCGCTTCCGGGAGCAGGTGATTCAGTGGGTCACCGAGCTTCGCGAGCGCGAGGGGCCTGAGCGCAGCTCGGTGCCGGCCACGGAGCCGCGCAAGGTGGAGGTGGCTCCTCTCCCCACGGATCCGGACGTGGTCGCCGTGTCCGTGGAGCCGTCGACAGGCGCGGTGGTGACCTCCGTGGATGTCCAGTCCGCGCCGCCTCGGAAGAAGCGGTGGGGGCTCTGGCTGGGGGGTGTGCTCGCGGTGATGGTGGGGGTGGGGCTGGGACTGGCCGCGAAGTCGCTGCGCCGTCCGCCGCCTCTGGATGTGCACTCCGAGCCGCCTGGAGCCCAGGTCATCCTGGATGGGGTCTCTCGGGGGGTGACGCCGCTGAGGCTGGAGGGCATTGCCCGCGATGCACCGCACGCGCTGGAGCTGGGCCTGAAGGGCATGAAGCCCTGGACCCGCCAGTTCGAGGGAGGAGCGCTGGAGACGCAGCTGGACGTGACGCTGGAGCCCGTTCCGCCTCCGCCGCCTCCGCCATCGCCTCCTCCCGTGCAGGAGGTGGCCCAGCAGCCGACGCCCCTTTCGGAGGAGTCCTTCGCCGCGCGGCTCGGGACGGACGAACTGCCCGCGCGCTTCACCTTGCAGGAGAAGTGGCACTCGTTCAGTACGAAGGCGCGCTCGCTCCAACAGAGGCTCAATCCGGAGCGGAGCTATACGGTGTGGACCTCGGGCTCGTACACGAGCGATGTGCCGATCTCGGAGCAGGACTTGAGCAACGGCATGGCCCCGGCCTCGTCGCGCTCGGGGCAGCTCTACGTGTTCCTGGAGGGAGAGGGTGTGCCCGACGAGGAGCGGCTGTTCATGGTCTCGTCGAAGCCGCGTGCCATCACGAAGACGCGGGTGGTGCATGTCTTCGCCCTGGTGGGGAGCACCGTCGAGCACAACGTGGGCCGCAACTTCACCGTCCATATGCGGGACACCGCCTCGAAGGAGATGGTCCACCTCAAGGTGGACCCGAAGCGCTTCGCGCACCAGGTGGCGCTGGAGAATCGCTACTCGGTTCGGAAGTTGGATCCGGGTGTGCCGTACTCGCTGGACATCGTGGCCCACGAGGGATCTCCCGTGAGCGGGGTGGCCCTCCTGGTGGTTCCCAAGGCGGCGGCCCGGGTGCAGGTGTCGGGGCAGGGCTCGGGAGAGGTCCGGTATGTGCTGTCTCCCGGGCACTACACCGTGCAGGGCGCTCGGGAACTCTGGTTCGCGCTCCCCCGAGCGGAGAAGGATGGGCAGGCGGAGATGGACATCTCCCTCAGCAAGCCCGAGCCCGTGGGTACTCCTCAGTCCTCGAAGCGCTGACAGAGCGTAGCGGCGCGAGCCCGTGGCTCAGCGAGTAGGCTCCGGAGCATCGCCATATCCCGTCAGCTCCACGTAGCCTCGGCCAGACAGGGGCTGTCCCGCGCGAGTGCCCTGGATGCGGACGGCGCCCTCCCAGTAGCGCACGGTGACCGGCAGCTCCTGGTCCGCCTGGGCCGGAGTGACTTCGAGCACGAGCTGCCGCGAGGGCACGGAGATCCGCCAGCGAGCCGGGTAGTTCGTTTTGCTGCGAGGGCTGCGCCACGTGTCGAGCACCTCGATGCGCACCTCGTCTCTCGGCAGCCGCACGGACTCTCCCTGGGCGGGGATGTCCACGCCCGCGCTGAACGGATCCACGGAGCCATCCTGGTGCCGGAGCTGGTAGTGCATGAACTCGCTGCCATCGGAGAGCTGGAACGCGAACCAGTCCCAGCCCACCTGGCCGGCTCCGAGCGACTTCGTGCTCCACTCGCGATCCATCCAGCTCGAGCCCGTCACCTCATGGGGGCGCCCGTCCACCGTCACCGTGCCGCGCGTGGGCATCCGCGTCAGCGAGTAGTAATAGGAGGCGTTCCCTTCGCCCTCCGTCTTCTGGCTCAGGCCCTTGTCACCCTGGAGCACTGGGGGTTTGCCTTCCTCCAGCGTCAGGGAGAGCCCCACGTCGTTCACCTCCGCCGAGAGCCGCATGGGGAACACGCTGCTCTCGGTGCCCTCCACCTTCCAGTTCTCCAGCCACACCTGGAAGGGCTGTGCGCGAGCCCCCGCGAGCCCCATCCCTTCACGGCTGAAACGCTCGAAGGCATGGAAGCGTTCGGCGCCGATGTCCGAGAGCGCGAGGTGCCCCATGTACACCTGCCGCGAGCCCCACGTGGAGGCGCGCTCCGCCTCGCGAGGCGCCAGGGCCTTGCGGAACAGCGTGAGCTGGTAGCCAAAGGCATGCCCATCCGCGGTCTCCAGGTTGCCCGTCCAGTACCACCACTCGGTGCGGAACTCGGGGTGCGGACCATGGTCCTCGGGGAAGTGGAACTCGCGGGGGCCTGCGGCGCGCGCATAGCCCTCGGTGCTCTCCGTTCCGCCCAGCGCCTGCGCCACCGTGAGCCGGGCCTGCTCGAAGGGAGGTGTCGCCTCGCGGGTGACAAACCAGACTCCCACCGCGAGTCCCGCGAGGACCAGTGCCACACCGAGAGCCAATCCCTTGCCGCTGCCCATCTCCTCACTCCTCCCGCAGCGCCAGGGCGGGGTTGGCGCGAGCCATTCGCCAGGCGGGGTACAGGCCCGCGAGCGCGGCGGCCACCAGCGACAGCAGCAAGGCCTGACTCAGGATCTCCGGTGTCAGCGCTAACTGCAGCGTCCATCCGAAGGAGCGCTGGTTGATGACGTAGACGAGGATGGCCGCGAGCGCCACGCCCAGTGGCACGGCGAACAGGCCCGCGAGTAACCCCAGGAGCCCCGTCTGCAACGACACGAGGCCCCAGAGCTGGCCGGGTGTCAGCCCTGTGGCCCGCAGCACGGCGAACTCGCGCGCCCGTTCCAACTGCAGCGCCATCAGCGCGCTGAGCACGCCGATGAACGCCACGCCGATCGCGAGCAGGCGCAGGACCTGGGTGATGGTGAAGGTCCGATCGAACACCTCCAGCGAGCCCTCGCGCAGGGCGCGGTTGGGACGGACGTTCAGTGTCTGCGTGTCGCCGGCCCGCTCGATGACTCGCTTCACGAGCGCGTCCACGTCCTGTCCCGGTGCGGCGTAGAGGGCCAGGCCACTCACGGCCCGGTCCTCATAATAGTGGTCGTAGGTGGCGCGAGGCATGAGCACGGTGCCGGTGTCCGAGCCATAGTCGAAGTACACGCCCACCACGCGGAAGGACTGGGGCCCATGGTCCGTGGGCAGCCGCACGGTGTCTCCGCGGTGGATGTCCCGGTGGTAGCTGAAGGGCTCGGAGACGAGCAGCGTGTCGGGTGCCTCGAGTTCGCGCCACACGGTGTCCGGGGCGCCCTCCTTCATGCGGTAGGGGCGCTCGGGGCCCTGGGCGAACTCGACGGCGAGCAGATCCGTGGGGATGCCCTCCACGTCCAACTGCACCACGCGGATGGTGGAGCTTGCGGCCACGCCGGGGATGACACGCAACTGCTCGACGAGGCCGGGCACGAAGGCGGAGTAGCCGCGCCGGGCGATGAGCGAGGGAGGGGAGATGAAGACATCTGCCTGGAGCGAAGCCTCCAGCCAGGTCACCACGGTGCCACGGAAGCTCGTGACCATGAGCCCCACGCCGACCGTGGTCGCCACTGCGACCATCAGCGCCGCGAGCGCCACAGCGGTGCGGCTGAGGCTCGCCCTCACGCCGCGAGCCGCCATGCGCCCGAGCATTCCAAAGGCAGCCCCGAGCGGGGTCGCGGCCCCCAACGCCAACCGCTCCGTCGTCCAAGGTACCATCAGCGCTGTTCCGAGCAGGACAGCGAAGAGCCCCGCGTAGGCAGGTAGCAGCGCGTGCGTGGGCAGCGCCAACAGGCCTCCACCCAGGGCCAGGATGATCAGCCCCAGCAGCGCGAGCTTCGGAGCCCGGCTGCGAGTCATCTCCTCCGCCGTGGAGCGGCGCATCGTGGTGACAGGGGCCGAGCGGGCGGCCTCCCACGCGGGCATGAGCGCGGCGGCAATTGTCGCTCCCAGCCCCAACCCGAGGCCCTTGGCGAGCGTCCAGGGCTCCAGCGACAGGCGCCGCACGCTCACGACGAAGTACAGATCGTTGAGCGTCTGCGTGACGAGCCCCACCAACCCGCGCCCCAGCATCACGCCGAGCAGCAGCCCCGCCGCCGTGCCCACCGCGCCCAGCAGTGCGGCCTCTCCGAGTACCATCGCGAACAGCTCGCCTCGGGTCACTCCGAGCGCGCGTAGGCGTCCCAACATCCCTCGCCGCTGCACCACGGAGAACGTCATGGTGTTGTAGATGAGGAACATCCCCACCACGAGCGCCAGCAGGGACAGCGCGGTGAGGTTGGTGCGGAAGGCCCGCGTCATCTGATCGATGGTCCCTCCACGAGCCTCGGGACGCACCACCTCCACGCCCGCGGGCAGCCACTCCCGGAGCCGGGCCAGCTCCGCATCGCTCTCGATCTTCAGATCGATGCGTGACAGCCGCCCCGTCCGGCCGAACAGCTCCTGAACGGTGGACACATCCGCGAGCACCAGCCCTTCCATCGCGCGAGCGGTGCGCTCGTCCGGAGGCGTCAGCAGCGCCGCGACCTTCAGCCGTCGCGTCAGGCCTCCGACGCCGACCTCGAAGGAATCCCCCACTCCCACCCCAAGAAGCCGCGCCGTCATGGCGGGGAGGAGCACCGTGCCCGGCTCCGTGAGCAGCGAATCCAGTGAGCCGGGTGCACCGCCCTGGGTGTAGGGCCGGAAGGGAGCCTCCGCGAACGGATCCACGCCCAACACGGTGAGTGGACGCCGATCTCCCCGAGTGGCTCGCACGGAGCCCTCGATCACGGGAGCCGCCACGGGAGCACCGGGCCGCAGCCGCAGCTCTCGATACAGCGAGTCAGGGACCCCGGTGGGCCCACCGACGATCTGGTGCGTGGCCCGGCCCGCCACCGTCTCCGTGGACTGCTCGAAGGCGCGCAGGGCGCTGGTGCTGGCGAGATCAATGGACACGACCACCGCCACGCCCAGGGCGATGCCCAACAACGACAGGGCGGTGAGCCAGGGGTGCTTGCCCAGGTGGCGCCCGCTCGCGCGAGCCAGCAGCCGGTGGCTCACGGTCGCACCTGCTTCTCGTGGAGCCGTCCCGCCTCCATCACCAGGACGCGATCGGCTCGCGCCGCCAGATCCGGATCATGGGTCACCACCAGGGCGCACGCATTGCCCTGGCGGATGAGGCCCTGAAGCAGATCCAGCACCTGCCGGCCGGTCTGCTCGTCGAGATTGCCCGTGGGTTCGTCCGCCAGGAGCAGCGGCGGGGTATGCGCCAGGGCCCGAGCCACGGCCACGCGCTGCTGCTCGCCTCCGGACAGTCGGTCCGGGAAGCTGCGTTCGCGGCCGCCCAGGCCCACCTGGCCCAGCAATTCCCGCACCCGCGCGTCCGCCGCCGCGCCGGTGCGTCCCGTGAGCTCCAGCGGGAGCCGGACGTTCTCCTCCACCGTCAGCGTGGGCAGCAGGTTGAAGGCCTGGAAGACGAAGCCGATGCGCTCGCGCCGCAACAGGGTGCGCTCGCGCTCGGTGAGCTGGCTCAGGTCCCGGCCTTCCACGCGCACGGATCCGCGAGTCGGCAGGTCAATGCCACTGATGAGGTTGAGCAGCGTGGACTTCCCCGAGCCGCTGCGCCCCAGGAGCACCACGAACTCGCCCCGGTGCAGCGAGAACCGGGCGCCCGTGAGCACCTCGCGCACGGCCTCGCCCTCGGCGTAGGTCTTGGAGACATCATTCAGTTCGACGAGGGGCGAGGGCGAGGAGGAGGTCATGCGGAGCCAGGAACTGGCTCATACACAGATGCCGGACGCGGAGCCACGTTCTGTCCCCTGGAGTTCACCCAGGAAGTTCCCCACCTCGCGTGCCAGCCGGGGGCCGCCTCGGTCCCGGGGGATGATGTGGTAGCCCTCCTGGAGGGACAGCAGCCGCACCTCCGGGGCGCCAGTGAGCTGGCCGGCGAGCCACTTCCCACCGTCCGGATCCACCACGTGGTCCTGCTCTGCCACCGCCACCAGTGTGGGGCAGCGCACGCGGGGAGCCGCCAGGATCGCCGCCTCCTGCACCTGCCACAAGTCATTCAGCCGCGCGCTTGGGAAGGCCGGGAGGATGGGCGCCTCCGCCAGCGCCACCGGATCGCTCAGGTCCGTGGCCGTCTTGCGGACCCAGGGCTTCACCCGCTCCAGCAGGCGCGTGTGGCGCAGGCTCTTGAGCAGCGCCATCGTGGGGCCCTTGAACCGCGCGGCTGGAGCCATCAGCACCAGCCCGCTCACGCGCTCGGGGCTCCCGGCCGCCAGTCGCAGCCCGAGCAGCGCGCCCATGGACAGTCCCGCGACGAACACCTGCCGGAAGCCGCGCAGCGTGTGCAGGGCTTCCCACGCTGCTTCCTGCCACTGGTTGTGGTCCGCCTCGAGCATGGCCTCGGGCGTGGTGCCGTGGCCCGGTAGCCGGGGGGCCTTCACGAACAGCCCGCGTTCCGCCAGCGCCTCTCCCAGGGGTCTCACATCCCACGGGCTGCCAGTGAAACCGTGCAGTAGCAGACAGGCGTTCTCGCCATGTCCCAGCTCGAAAGGTGCGGTCTTCCCGATGTCCATGCCGAGGGCAAGTGCGTTCACGCAGGAACGCTAGTCACGATAACGCCGGAGCGATATTCCCACTGCTCTATGTCAGACACTCTCAAGCCTCCCGCGCCCTCGCTCCAGATTCAACTCGATGAAGATGTGGCCCAGGGCCGCTATGCCAACATGGCCATGGTGGACCACAGCCCGACCGAGTTCACCCTGGACTTCATCTATGTGTTTCCCCAGCAGCCTCGGGCGAAGGTGTTCTCCCGCATCATCACCAACCCGCAGCACATGAAGCGGTTGGTGCAGGCCATGCAGGAGAACCTGGTGCGTTACGAGGCGAAGTACGGCCCCATCGTCCTGAGGGAGGACGATCGCAGACATTGAGGTCCAACATGACCGCTTCCACGTCCGGCCGCGTCACGCAGGGCTCCTTCTTCGAGGGACTGTTCGTCCGAGCGCTGGGTGCGGAGGGGACCTTCGCTGACGCACTGCGTGGGGTGGGGGTGGACGTGGGGCGGCTGCAGGCCAGCTACCCCATCGAGGTCTGGAATCAGGCGCTGGAAGTGGCATGGAAGCAGCGCTTCGCCCACTTGGGGCGCGAGGCGGCCTACCGCGAGCTGGGGCGGCAATTGGCCACCGGTTTCATCCGCACCCTGGTGGGCAAGGTGGTGGATGTGAGCCTGCCGCTGCTGGGGCCCGACCGCTTCGTGCAGCGCATCCCCAGCCTGAGTCGCTTGGACACCTTCGAGTATCAGGTGGAGGTGGCCAAGCTGGGGGAGCGGCGCTACCGCGTCTCCTATCGCGGGGATCCGGACGCCAAGCCGGACTTCATGGCCGGGCTGTTCGAGGCGGGCTTGCGCAGGACGGACGTCAAGCCGACCGTGACGGTGACGATGCGAGAGACCGCGGGGTTCGATTTGGAGGTGAGCTGGTAGCGCCGCTCAGCGGGGCCCGGCCCGCTACCAGTTGTAGCGGGTGAGGACGGGGAAGTGGTCCGTGGTCGTGGAGGCGTAGCTGGAGATGTACGAATCCACCCGGTACACCTTGGCCGAGCCGCTCACGTAGAGCGACTTCAGCTCATTGGTGACGAGCTGGTGATCGATCATGTCCGAGTAGCTGGCGGTGGAGGCGACGCCCGCATCGGACAGGGCCTTGGTGGGGAAGAAGTAGTCGGCCGAGTCGCTCACGAAGTTCTGGTACGGCGACGCCTTGCCCGAGGTGATGGAGGTGTCCACGTCGTCGTTCCAGTCTCCGAGTACCACCACGGGAGTACTGGGGTAGGTGCTGTCCAGGTACGACTTGAGGGCGTTGGAGGCGTTGAGGCGGCGCTGCCAGCTCGTCGCGTCATCGAACGCCTTGGCGTGGAAGACGATGACGACGATGTCGCGCGTGGTGCCATTGAGGGTGACGCGCAGTTTGACTTCGAGCGGCGGCCGGCCCGCGAAGTCCGAGTCATAGGAGGTGAGGATGATGCGCGCGCTCTGCACCGAGGCGACGCTCGTCTTGTAGAGGATGCCGACCTTCTGCTCGCTGCTGGAGTAGTAGCTGCTGCCGTTGGTGACGCTCGAGTCGCTGGCGACCAGCCCCGCGTAGCCGGACAGTTGGGACTTCACGTTGTTGAAGGCGGTGGTGCTGACGATTTCCTCCAGGCCCCAGATGTCCATGTTCGCGCCCAGCAGCACGTCCTTGACGTTGGACTGCTGGAGCGTCTCGTTGGTGGGACCGTTGGAGCTGGAGCCGAACCACTCCACGTTCCAGCAGCCGATGTCCAACGCGGTGGAACTGCCCTGGGACGGGATGGTGACGGCATCCTGGCGCGTGCCCAGCGAGGACTCGGCGGAGAGGTCCTCGAAGGCGGCATCGCCTCCGCATCCAATGAGGAAGGAAACGAGGAGCACGACGGAATGGCGGAGCAACATGAATTCCTCCTGAGAGAGGTGGGGGATCTGCGGGCGCGCACGGTGCCCGTATCCTCCAGAGCAGCCAAGCGACTTCTGGGTGACGTGAGGCCTCTCGTAAAGCTGGCCTCGCGACGCGGCCCGGCGCAGACTCTGGAGGCCGTGTACCGACTCCTGCTCCTGTTCGTGTTGCTCTTGGCTCGGGCTGCCTCGGCCCGCTGTATCGGGGACGGGGTTCAGGTGTTCCCGCGCCCTGGCGCCACCATTCCGACCAACACCCGGATCCTGCTGGAAGGAATCGGCACGGCACGCAACCTGGTGGCGGATCTGCCCGGCAAGGTCATGCGCCTGCAGACCGACGGCCACGAGGTCCGCTTGAAGGCGCAGCGCGGGTGGACCAGCGAGCTGGGCCGCGTCACTGTCGTCCTCAAGCCCGACGGGCCGCTGCTGCCGGATAAGGTCTATACGCTGCGCCTGGATGACCAGATTCCCGGGACGGTGGCGGTGCTCAATGGCACTGGCACGTCCATGCCCGAGTGGACCTCCGGTAAGGGGCCCGACAAGGCGGCGCCCATCTGGACCAAGCGCCCCGCGGTGTCCGAGGGCATCTCGCTGCGCAGCGAGGACGGGGTGACGCGCTACGTGCGCATCACCCTGTCCATGCGGGAGGAGAGCCCCACATATATGGTGGTGACGCTGACGCGGAAGCAGCCCGGCGCCGCGGCGCAGCACTACGTGCTTCCGGTGGTGAACGGCTCGGCGCTGCTGGGCCACGAGCCGTGCAGCGGCGCGTTTGGTTTCGAGGATGGCAGGAGCTACCGCGCGCGGGTGGAGGTGTTCGACTCGGCGGGCAACCTGGCTCCGGCCGTGCCCCCGCTGGACTTCGAGGCGCCCGCGGCGCCCCGGGAGGGTCGATGACGTTGGATGTGGAGAAGGTGGACAGCCTCAAGCAGCGCATGGCGGAGTTCATCCAGCAGCTCCAGGATGACATCTGCGGTGCGCTGGAGAAGCTGGACGGCAAGGCGCGCTTCCGCGAGGACAAGTGGGATCGGCCGGGAGGGGGAGGCGGGCGCACGCGCGTGCTCGAGGACGGCGCGGTGTTGGAGAAGGCGGGGGTGAACACCTCGGTGGTGTTCGGCGAGTTGGAGGAGGCCTTCGCCAAGAAGCTGCAGGGCCAGGGGCGCCAGTTCTGGGCGGGAGGGCTCTCGCTGGTGCTCCATCCGCGCAACCCGTACGTGCCCACCGTGCACGCCAACTACCGCTTCATCCACCAGGGCGCGAAGGCGTGGTTCGGCGGTGGCGCGGACCTGACGCCGTACTACCTCTATGAGGAGGACGCGGGGCACTTCCACCGCACGCTGAAGGCCGCGTGCGACAAGCACGATCCGTCCTACTACCCGCGCTTCAAGGCCACCTGCGACAAGTACTTCTATTTGCGCCACCGCGAGGAGACGCGCGGCGTGGGCGGCCTCTTCTTCGAGGATCTGGGTGGAGATCTCGAGCGCGAGTTCGAGTTCGTGAAGGACGCGGGCCGCGCCTTCCTGCCGGCGTACCTGCCCATCGCCGAGCGGCGCAAGGACACGCCCTACGGAGAACCGCAGCGCGTCTGGCAGGAGGTCCGCCGCGGGCGCTACGTGGAGTTCAACCTTGTCTACGATCGAGGCACCATCTTCGGGCTGGAGACGAAGGGGCGCATCGAGTCCATCCTCATGTCCATGCCGCCCCAGGCTCGCTGGCGCTACGAGTTCCACCCGGAGCCGGGCTCACACGAGTCGAGGTTGATCGACGTGCTCCGCAACCCGCGTGACTGGGCCAGTGGAGGCTAGGAGCCCGTGCCGCCTCTCATCTGCCCGCGCTGTGGCGCCACCCATGAGCTCTCGGGCCGCAAGGCCGGTGAGCGCTTTTCGTGCTCCTGTGGCAACGAGCTGGTGACGCCCGAGCCTCCGCGCCGCCGCTGGGGACGGAAGGGCATCCTGATCCTCACGGTGCTGGCATTGCCGTGTGTTCTCGGCATCTGGGGCGTTGCCTTCTACATGAAGCGGATGCGGGAGTTGGAGCAGAGCGCGAACACCTCCTTCCGCACCGATGCGCGCGCGGCCGGCTCCACCTCGGACGAGGCGCGCATCAACGTGATCGCCTTGTGTGACGCGGTCCAGATGTACCGCAGCGAGAACGGCGTCTTCCTCCCAGCGGGTCCGGCTCCTCGCGAGGTGCCCAAGGGCGGCCAGCCGGTGCCCTTCCCGAAGGACGAGGCCTTCGAGAAGCTCGGTTTCACGCCGGGGACGGCGGTCCGCTTCCAGTACCAGGTGGTCGTCCAGGAGAACCCCGTCGGAGAGCCCGAAGTCACCTGCTACGCCCGAGGTGATCAGGATGGAGATGGGCAGAATTCCGTCTACAGCGTGACACTCGACGCCAACGGGATGACCTCGCCGGTGAAGGCGGAGCGGGAGGACGAATAGGCCCTGGCTCGCAACTTGCCCCCCAAGTGGGCGAGAATGAGGAGGATGGGCCACGTAGGTGACATCGGCCGAGGCGGCGGACGACGCGGGCACGGCGATGGCACTCGTATTGGCCGAGCCCCGACCGAGCGCGACTCGGAGGGTGGCAACTCTGAGGGTTCTTCCGGGAAGGGGGAGGGTGGCAGGGGCGGACGCTCGGGCCGCACCGGAGAGCGTCCTGCTTTGAAGACGGGAGAGCGCCCCGCTCTGGGAACCGGCGAGCGCCCGGCCTTGAGGACCGGAGAGCGCCCCGCCCTGAGAACCGGAGAGCGCCCCTCTCTGGCCACGGGGGAACGCCCGGCCCTGAATGATCGCAGCCAGTCTCGCGGGACGGGAAGCCGGCCCGCGCTTCCGGCGGCATCCTTCGCGGATGCACTCACCCAGTCTCAGGGGGGCAAGGTCTCCACCGCCCCCGAGACGCTGGTCATGCCCAAGGTGGAGCTGCCCCCCGAGTCTCCTGGCATGACGCGGGGCGGCAGGACCCGGGAGCGACCGGCCCTCCAAGAGGGCAAGTCCACGACGACCCCGGACCCTTCCCCCGAAGCGCCAGAGGGGCGTAGCGTCAACGATATGGATACTCCCATTGGTCGCGGAGGCGGCACTCGCATCGTCCGTATGCCCGAGACCGGCGGGAGAGGCCGCACCGAGGCTCCCGATGGCGGCCGGCAGGGCAAGGCTCCCGAATCCTCTCCCACGCCGCGCCGGGACGGCTTCGGCACCGTGCCGACGACGAGCAACCGGCCCGCGCTCGGCTCGGGCGAGGTGAAGGGGCCGGTGCTGCCGGTGGAGGAACTCATCCCCGAGGGGCTCGGGGAGCTGGGCGACCTGGAGGCCGTGGCCAAGCGCTTCGCCTCGGACGGGGCGCTGCTGCGCCAGCAGATCCGGCCCGGGGATCTGCCCTCGTCGGATCGCGCCCTGCGCCTGTGGGCCTTCTTCACCGCCTACGCCGAGGCCGCCGCGGGCAAGGATCCGAACGCCAACGGGCAGCAGATCTTCGACAAGGCCCTCAAGGAGCAGGGGTTCGGCGAGTACCGGGACGCGCGCACCGGCGATGACGGGATGAAGGCGGCGCAGTGGGTGCTCGAGTCCTCCAACCCCGAGGAGGCCCGGGAGCGCGCGGAGCAGGTCGACTTCGAGCCCCCGCCCGAGGTGCTCCTCTCCGAGTCCGCTCAGGAAGGCGCCCGCAAGCCGGAGGCCGGACAGCACGCGGAGTCAGCTCGCAGGTCCGAGGATCCCAACAGCCAGTCTCAAGGGGCGAAGGACAGCGCCTTCTCCCAGGGCATCGAGCGCGCTCCGCTGGATCGGGTCCCCGGCCAGTCCGAGTTCATCCGCGTCAACCCCCAGCTGGCCGAGGCCCAGCGCCAGGCGATGCTGAACGCGAATCCGGATGCGCTCCGGCGCTCGGAGGACGACGACTCCCCCGTCTCCCGGTTCGACGACATCATGAAGAAGCTGAGCGGCAACATGCGGCTCGGCAGCAACATGCTCTGGAACTTCCTCCACCGCTCTCGCAATGGCCCTGATGACAGCGCCATTGAAAAAGAGAAGTGGAACCAGCTTGTCTTCACGGCCGTGCTGGCGTTCGTGGGCTTGATGTTCTTGATCATCTTGGTGGTCGCCCTCTAGGCCGACGACCAGCGAACCCAAGCCCTGCTCGGACTTCTTGGGATTTCGCGGGCTTGTGTTAGGGTGCCGCCCTCATTGGCCACCGACGATCTCACCCTCGTCAAGCGCGTCCGCAACGGCGACCAACGCGCCTTCAAGCTCCTCGTCGAGCGCTACCAGCGCAAGGTGTATGCCGTCGCGCTCGGAATGCTCAAGGACAAGGAGGAAGCGATGGACGTCTCCCAGGAGGCGTTCGTCAAGGTCTACAAGTACCTGGACCACTTCAAAGGTGACGCCTCGTTCTACACGTGGCTCTACCGCATCACCGTCAACATCTGCATCGACATCATCCGCAAGCGCTCCGGCATGGGTGGCGAAGCGGTGGAGTTCGACGAGACGGTGCCCATGGACGTGTCCGAGGCCAACATCGGCGCGCTGGGCAGCCGGCTGGGCACCAACCCCCAGAAGAGCGCCCTGCGCCGCGAGCTGGCAGAGAAGATCCAGGAGGCCCTGGCTGCCGTTCCCGAGAAGCACCGGGCCATCCTCCTGCTCCGGGAGGTGGAGGGCATGTCCTACGAGGACCTGTCCCGCACCCTGGACATACCCAAGGGGACAGTCATGAGCCGCCTGTTCCATGCCCGAGCCAAGGTCCAGAAAATCCTCAGTGAATACCTGGAGTTGGGCGAGGCGAAGAGCGGGGTGGGCAGTGAGTGATCAGGCTTGGAATATCGGCTGGAAAGTCCCGTCACACAGGAGCAGTCGCCAACTACCAGGGTGAAGCCATGGCCGGAAATCCTGCGTGCGAGCGGTTCATCCCGCTCCTGTCTCCCTACATCGATGGGGAGCTGTCTCCTACCGAGCGCGTGAACGTCGAGCGTCATCTCTCCGCGTGCAAGGAATGCACGGGCCGCACCGCGGACCTCCGCGCTGAATCCGGGCTGATGCGCGTGGGCCTGGAGATGGCGGTGGACGAGGTGGACTTCAAGGACTTCGCCCAGAAGGTGATGGCGCGAGTCACTCCGGAGAAGCCGCCGCTGCTGGAGCGGCTGAAGCTCTCTCTCTCGGAAATGTTCCTCTACCAGCGCACGGCGATGCTCTCCTCGCTGGCCACGGCGGCCGTGGTGATGCTGGTGGCCGTGCCGCTGGTGATGCGCAACAAGGCGCCCGTGGGCTACGCTGCCGAGCACATGACGGTGCAGGCCGTGCGTACCTACGACACGGCCAAGGTGTCTCCGGTGGTGATGGATGCCGACAACGGCAACTCCATCATCTGGCTGGTGGACGAGGACTCGCACATGCACAAGGCCTCGCCCACGAACCCCGACGACGAGTCCCACAGCGACGAGCTGGAGAAGGGTGACAACCCCATGGCTCCCAAGCCGTTGCCCGCCGCGAACGACACCCAGGTGCCCAAAGGAGGCTCGCTGTGAGGACGCAGAGACACACGCTGGCACTGCTTGCGCTGCTCTCGCTGGGGGTGACGCTCTCGCCCCTGGCGGCGCAGGCGCAGGAGCAGAAGGTGCAGATCCAGGCCCAGGTGGTGCTCGCCTCCAACAAGGGCGACACCGTGGATCCGCCCGAGCTGGCGCAGATGAAGGAGACGTTCCGCAAGCAGAACTTCAGCTTCACCTCCTTCAAGCGGCTGTCTCTGGACACGCTGGACGTCGGCGCGCAGAAGCCCACCGAGGTGCGGCTGCCCAACGGCGTCAATGCCTCGCTGCAGTTGCTGGCCCTCAAGGACGGCATCGCCACGGTGCGGGTGGTCATCCCGAACCTGTCCTCGGTGGACGTGGAGCTGGGCCGTCAGGGCTCCGTCTACCAGAAGGCCGGCAAGCACGTGGGCGGGGAGCTCGTCCTCGTCCTCTCTCCCCCCGCGAAGTGAGCGGGGCCGGCGTCCTCAGAAGCCGCCCGTGAAGGCGTAGGGCCGCACCGCCACGTAGCGCCAACCCTCGGGGCGGCGCGTGGCGACGAAGGCCACCTGCATGGGAATGGGCCGCGTCTGGCCGTCGGCCATGCGCACGCCCTCCACCGTCATCCGCGCATCCGCGAGCACCAGTCCCGGCGCCAGCGTCCGGGTGCTCACCACCTTCATCTCGGTGTGCGTGCTCAGCATGGGGCCGGCGTGCTCGCTGGCCAACAGTTGCTCCACCGCGGCGCGTCCCCGAGCATGGTGTCCGCGGGTGTTGAGGAGATCTCCGTCTTCCACCCAGTGCGTCGCCATGGCGGCTGCGTCATGGCGGTTCCAGGCGGCGATGAAGCCCTCCACGAAGGCGTCGAGCTCACGTCGCTCGGGACCGCCCTCCTCACCGCCCGCCGTCACAGGGTGGCGACCTCGGGCCAGGGCACCTCGGACTTCTCCGCCGAGTCACCGCCCTGCTCCTTCGTCTCCGCGGCCAGCACCGGAGGCGGCGCGGCCAGCACCGGGCCCGACGCCTCGGGAGCCTGCACCCCCGCTGGCTTTTCGCGCCGCTGCGCCAGCTCGTCTCGCAGCCCGTGGAACATGGCATCGAAGGCCGAGTAGGCCCGATCCACCAGGGAGAGGGCCTCGGCCTCGAGCGACGGCGGCATGGGGATGCTGAGGATCTGCCGCTCGATCTCCGACTCGAAGACTTCGTGGGCCTGCTCGATGTGCAGGTGGAAGTCCGAGAAGTACTTCAGCTTCTGCGGGCTCTGTGTCGCCGCGTTGGTGAGCACCGCCGTGCGGCCGAAGAAGACGTGACCGGTGGACTCCAGCACGAGCACGAGCACGATGCGCAGCCGGTCATCCGTGGCGCGATACACCTCGGTGATGAGTTGATACGCGGCGTCTCGCGTCGAGGCGCTTGCCCGACCATAGAGGGCGCTGATGGTAAGGGGCCCGCCGGTCAGCTTGGCGATGTCCTCGAGGAACCAGCGCTCGTGCCCCAGGTCCTCGTCACGGTGGTGACGGGCGATGCGCTTGAGCGTCGGGTCGACCACCATCTGTTCGTTGAGCCGCAGGATGTCCTGGAAGCTCATCACCCAGAAGGCCAGGCGCGGGGCGAACGAGGCGATCTGTTCAATCGGACGATCGAGCCGGAGTTCCGCGAAGAAGGGGTGCTTGGCGAAATTCGCCTGTTTGGCCTCGATGTGCTCCAGGACAGCCTTCATATCATCCTCCCCATTTTTCGCGGCGCTTCGTCAGATGTAACGCTCTTCGAGACACCCGAGGAGGCAAACAAGCCAAAGCGGATGAATACAGCCTACCAAGTGATGAGATATGTGCACGAGGCATCACCTCGGCGGCGGCAACTCCGGGGATCGTGCTCGATACGCACCCACAATGAGTCCTTCGGGCGGTACCGGTCGCAGATGGCCTCCACCAGCCCGAGGTCCAGGTCGCACGGGTACGGGTTGTCGCACACCATCTTGGCGCTGCGACGGTCACTCTGCTCGTAGTGGTATCCGCCGATGGGATCCGTCCCCCGGTGATTCATGTGGTAGGCCACGTCGATGGAACGCAGCCCCTTTTCGAGATTATCCACGTCCGGGGGGAAGTGAGCGTTCTCGGGGATCTTCCGGCCGATCGCCCTCACGGTGCTCGGGCCGATCTTCTCGAAGATGAGCCGGAATGCATTGAGGAGGTTCGTCAGCGGGTACCAGGAATCCGCCTTGAGGGGAGTGATGCCGTTCTCCGCGAGGATCCGCAAAGCCCGGGACTGCACCACCTCCATCCCGCCCACGATGGAGAGAATCGCCTGGCCCACCACTTCAGCGTTCGGAAACGGATTGGTCATCGTGGACTCGACCCCGACTGGGCGCGTCTTTGGGTCCATCTGTTCGTGCACCCTTGTCCCCCTGCGTCCATTGAAACGGCTAAAGCCGTCAAAAGCAAATAGTCCGCGATGTAAGGAGTTCTACCGTGAGGCAGGTGCCGCGCCGCAGCGACACATGTCTTTGTAACAGAGTGCAGAGAGGTGGACCTTCCTTCATTCCCGAGGGTGAGGTGACCCAGTCATTCGTTCCGGCCGCTCGCCCCCTTCTGAAAAAATAACAGGCCCTGTTGGGGGGAATCTGATCCGGTGGCAGGTGGAGAGCCTTGGAAAAACAAGGGGTTGGCGCGCGGCATGCCGGTTGCTCCTAGGAGTCTGCGCAGGGCGGCGGCGGGTCGGGTGGTCGAGCACGGCACGGACAACCAGCACCTCAGGGAGACGAGACCATGGCGAAGGCTCAGCGGCGTGATCAGGTGAAGAAGGCGAAGCAGACGAAGGTGGCGCGGGCGACGTCGAAGGTGGTGAAGCCCATCCAGAAGGTGCAGGTGACGTTGGGCGATCTGATCGCGGCGGCCTTCGACACGGTGGGTGGTGAGGTGAAGAAGGTGGCACGCGTGGTGTCCTCGCCGGCCATGACGCTGGCCACGGGCAAGCACATCGTCGTCGTCGGTTGAGTCGCTCTCCAGAGGAGCTGATGCCTGTGGGGGGCAGACAACCGGGAGTCACATCGTGAGACCCATCCTCGTTCCCGGATCCAACTGCTGGCTGCAGGCTGAGGCTGATCAAGCCGGTGTGCTCGTGGACGCTCGGGACTACTACCGGGCGTTCTACCGGGCCGCCCGCAAGGCCAGGCAGTACATCGCCATCATCGGGTGGCAATTCGACAGTGACGTGGCGCTGCTGCGCGGCGAGGACGCGCGCGAGGCGCGGGGCGAAGTGCGGATGCTCCCGCTGCTGCGACAGCTGTGCGACGAGAATCCGGAACTTCAAGTCTACATCCTCGCGTGGGACTACAGCCTGCTCCTCGCGCTCGAGCGTGAGTGGATGCAGCAGGTGCTCTTCAATTGGCACAGCGATCGGATCTTCTTCCGCTTCGATGGGACGGCGCCCTTGTCCGGCGCGCACCACCAGAAGCTGGTGATCATCGACGGGAAGCTGGCCTTCACCGGTGGCATGGACATCTGCGACTGCCGCTGGGACGACCGGAGCCATCCGGCGCGCTCGACCATGCGCTGCGACACGGGCAGGGATCCGCACGGGCCCTACCACGATGTGCACGCCGCGGTGGCGGGTCCGGTGGTGGACAGGTTGGTGGAAATCTTCGAGGCGCGCTGGTTCAACTCCGGAGGCGGGCTGTTGAAGTTGCCGGCGCCGGTGTCTCGCGATGACGTCGAGGTGGAGGCCACGATACCGCTGCCCCCAGGGCCGGTGGCGGTGAGCCGCACCTTCGGCAAGACGCTGGTGCCCCTCCAGGACTCGGTCCAGGAGATCCGCGCGCTCTACCTGGATGCCATCGCGTCCGCCGAGCGCCTCATCTATGTGGAGAACCAGTACTTCTCCTCGCGGGCCATCTTCCAGGCGCTGGTACGCCGCATGCGCGAGAAGGAACGCGGCCGGCTTCAGATCGTCTTCATGCTGCCGCGCCAACCCGAGGCGCTGCGCGAACAGCTGGCCATGGGCGTGGCCCAGGTGAGGCTGCTGCGCGTCTTGCAGCGCATCGCTCGCGAGACGGGCCACTCGCTCGGCGTGTACTGCGCCGCGTCACGGGGCGATGACGGGCAGGAGCGTTACACCTATATCCACTCGAAGATGATGGTGGTGGACGACCGCTTCCTCACATTGGGCTCGGCGAACACCACCAATCGGAGCTTTGGGCTGGACTCGGAGCTGAACCTCGCGTGGGAGGCTGCGGACGGACCCGAGGGTGAGGCACTGCGCGGCTCCATCCGCCGGCTCCGGGTGAGCCTGCTCGCGGAGCACCTCGGGCTGCAGGGCTCCACCGTGGTGCGCGAGTTGGTGCGCGCCCAGCGGCTCGTGCCCTTCCTGGATGAGATGGCCGCGAGCGGCAAGCACCGCCTGCGCCACCACCCCATGGAGACGCTGTTCGATCAGAGCCCGCTGCTCAAGCCGCTCGAGCCCGATGAGCTCATCATCGATCCCGAGGACTCGGTGCTCGACGAGAGCCTCTTCGAGTCGCTTCGCCAGGAGCAGGGACTGCTGGCCACTGGCTTCCGGCTCGTCACCCGGTGGTTGGGTCTCCCCGAGCGTCCCCACCCCGCGAGCTTGCCGGTGGAGGCACCTCCGCCCGAGCCATGAGCCCGGTTTCGAGGTAGGGGTAGGAGAGCGGGCGACGCCTGCTTGCTCGCTCGTTGGGTGAGCATCACCCACACGTGTTTCACGCGTCCGTTCCTTCCCGGATCGCGAGGGATAGGTAGAGTGGCTCGGCATGAATGCCGCCTCCTTCCTCGTCCTGCTCTCCGTGCTCCAACAGGCCTCTTCATCCGGAGGTTATTCCACCGTGGAGGATGTCACCTCCTCTCAGGAGGCTCCCGCGGTGGCGCAGGAATCGAAGACCACCTTCAAGCTGGGGTTCGAGATGGGGCCGCTGAGTCTGCCGTCGGGGACTCCAGGAGGAGGACAGGACATCTTCGCGCAGGCCTTCCCGTTCGCGCGGCTCGACCACGGCGAGAGCTTCGGCATCGAGCTGGGGGCGCCGCTGCGCTTCCGGCTCATCGACGCCGAGCCGAAACAGACCGCGGACGACTATGGCGGATACCTGCGGCACGAGGACTGGGACACGCCGAGCGACTTGGGGCAGCTCCTCCGCGACCTGCGCATCGGCCGGGATGACAACGTGGCCAACCTGCGCGCCGGTCCCCTCCAGGCCTTCACGCTGGGCGAGGGCCACCTGGTGGACCGCTACGACAACCAGCTCTCGGCCAACTACCACCCGGCGGGCGCCATCCTCACCGTCAACGTCGGCCCCACCCGCGTCCAGGCGATGGCCAGCGACGTGCTTGCCACGCGGCTCTTCGCGGGCGAGGTGCGGCTGGACATTGGCCGGCTCGCCTCGGACCAGGACAAGCACTACGACCGCTACCATGCCATCGCCGCCGTGGCGCACGACTTCGGGCGCGTGGGCGAGGAGCGCACCGAGGCCATCACCGCCGTGCTCGCGGGCGGAGATGCGGCGCTCTACAAGGGCGAGCACCTCCAGTTCTTCGCCATCGGCGGCGCCGGCACCCGGGTGGATGCGGGCTCGCCCAACATCGGCGGCTTCGGCGGCTTCTCCATCCGGGGCAACACGGGCCGCGTGGACATCAGCGGCCGGGTCGAGGGCCGCTATGAAGGAGGCAACTTCCGCTTCGGTCTCTTCGGCCCCTCGTACGAGCTGGCCCGCTACTCCGCCACCGGCCTGCATGAGCCGCCGCTCGCCGAGGAGCGCATGGACCAGAACCTGGCCGGCTACGCGGAGCTCAAGCTGAGCGTGGGCAGTGGCGCGGACGATGAGATGAACGCCTCGGCCACCGCTGCCGTGGAGCACTTCACCATCGGCCGCACCGACACCGACTTCACCCTCGGGCTTCGCTTCCCCGGCGGCAAGACGCTGGCCACCGCGCGTGTCATCGTCGTGGGCATTGGCGCCCAGCCGCGCTATTCCGCGCACGCGGAGCTCCGCCAGCGCATCCTCGACTGGCTCTACGTCTGGGGCGCGGGCGGCACCGTCCACTTCCCCCAGGCCGATGGCTCGCTGGTTCACGGCTACACCGCGGGCGCGGGCGCAGGCGTGGACTTCTCTCGCTGAGCCGCGGACCTCCCCTCTGATGTCTCGAGTTCAAGCCGTGTCCCGCGGAAGAAACGCGCGATCGGCTTGACTACAGCTGTAGTCAGGCGTACCTTCCTCATGCTTACAGTTGTAGTCAGTCGGAAGGGACGCGATGAAGACGGTGGGAGATCAAGAGCTGGTGGTGCTTCGGTTCGTGGCCGAACACGGCCCCGTCACCGTGGGCGAGGTGGCCGAGCGATACGGTGAGGCGCACGGGCTGGCGCGCTCCACCATCCTCACGGTGATGGAGCGGCTGCGGAAGAAGGGCCACCTCGACCGGAAGAAGGTGGAGGGCGTCTTTCAATACAGCTCTCCCGTTCCGGCGTCGGAGCTGCTGCGCGACGTGGTGGGCGACTTCGTCCAGCGGTCGCTCGCCGGCTCTCTGTCTCCGTTCGTCACCTACCTGTCCGAGGCCGAGGACGTCTCAGAGGAGGAGCTGCAACAGCTCCAGGACGTCGTGGCGCGGCTGCAGTCCCGGAAGCAGCGGAAGGAGTGAGCGCATGGGCACGCAAGGGCTGATGGATCTCCGCTGGGGACTCTCGGTGATCGAGGCGTTGTGGCAGGCCTCGTGGCAGGGCGCGCTCTGGGGCGTCCTCGTGTGGGCGCTGACTCGCGCCGTGCCTCGCATGCCCTCCGCGTTGCGCGCGGGGCTGTGGTGGCTCGTCACCTTGAAGTTCGTGCTCTCCCTGGGCCTGCTCAGCCCGGTGCCGCTCCCGCTGCTGCCCGCGCCGGCTCCGGTTCATGCTCAGGTGGCCGCGCTTCCGGCTGAGGCTCCCGTGACGGTGGTGACGCTGGGGACCCCGCGCGCCGCAGTGGCTCCGGAGCCCGTCATGCCCTGGCGGGAACTGGGCATCGCGGTCCTGCTCGCGGTGTGGGGCATGGGGATCGCCTGGCAGCTGCGAGGACACCTCAGGGCTTGGGCCTCGGTGCGCCGCATGCGCCGCCGCGCGCTGCCGCTGGAGGAGCCCGAGGTCGAGGAGACCGTCCGGGCCCTGGCCCTCGAAGCCGGGCTGCGTCGAGTGCCCCAGGTGCTCGTGTCTCCGGAGGTGGCGAGCCCTCTGGCGACGGGGCTGTTGTCGCCCGTGGTGGTGCTGCCCGCGCGCGCGCTTCAGCGCCTGGAGGTGGATGCGCTGCAAATGGCGCTGGCGCATGAGCTGGCCCACTTCCAGCGCCGGGACTTGTGGCTCGGCTGGGTGCCGGCCGTCGCGGAGACGCTCCTCTTCTTCCACCCGCTCGTGCGCAAGGCCGCTCGAGAGTACGCGCTGGCTCGCGAGGAGGCCTGTGACGCCGAGGCCCTCCGCCTCACTGGAGCAGAGCCCGGGGACTACGGGCAGCTCCTGCTCGCCTTCGGTGTCACCCGTTCCCATGGAACCGCCGCGGCGCTCGGCGCTTCCGCTCACGTTCACGCGCTGCATAGGAGGTTGACCATGTTGGAGCATGTTGATGTCTCGACTCCCCGAGGCCGGGCCCCGCTGCGAGCGGCCCTGCTTGTCCTCGGACTCGCGGTGCTGGTGCCGTTCCAGGTGGTGGCTCGCGAGCCGCCCGTGCCCCCTGCGGCTCCAGCTCCCGCAGTGGCGGCTCCCGTAGCCGCGCCCGCTCCCGCTCCGAAGGCCGCTGCGACGCCCGCGCCCGCGGCGCTCGCGACGCCCGTGGTTGCGCCGCTTGCCTCATCCAAGGCTGCCCTGGCCGTGGCGGCTCTGAAGGCTCCGCCCCCCGCACCGCCCGCCCCTCCGGTGCCCGTGGTGGCTCCCATCGCTCCCATCGCTCCCGTGCCGCCCTCGGCCCCGATGCTGGCCATGTCGGACGATGATGACGATGACGATGACGTGGACGGCTTCGTCCTGGTGTCCGGCGACCACGTGATGATGTCCGGTACTTCCACGGACATCCGCCGCGCCAAGGCGTTGCGCACCGGTGGCAAGGACGTCCTCTTCGTGCGGCGCGGTGACCACGCCTATCTGATCCGCGACGCCAAGACCCTCGATCAGATGCGCGCCACCTTCGAGCCGCAGACGAAGCTGGGCCAGCAGCAGTCGGATCTCGGGAAGAAGCAGGGCGAGCTGGGCAAGAGGCAGGCCGAGTTCGGGCAGAAGCAGGCGGCCCTGGGCGTGAAGCAGGCCCAGTTGGGAGTGAAGCAGGCAGAGCTGGGCCTCCAGTCCTCTCAGCTCGCGCAGATGGCGGACGGGCCGGAGCGGGACCGGAAGGAGCAGGAGCTCGACAAGACCCGGGACGCGCTGGACAAGGAGATGGATGCCATCGGCGACCAGATGGAAGCACTCGGCAAGGAGCAGGAGAAGCTCGGCGATGAGCAGGAGAAGCTCGGCGATGAGCAGGAGAAGCTCGGCGACCAGCAGGAGAAGCTCGCGCGCGAGAACGAGAAGAAGCTCAAGGTGCTCATCGACGAGGCCATCAAGGCGGGAATCGCCGAGCCGGTGGACGCCTGAGGCGCCCAGCCTGTGTCGGGGGCTACGCGCCCTCGATGATGTTGAAGAAGGACTTGATGGTGCGCTCGCCCTTCACGTCCCAGAGGACGACCTGGCCCCGCTGGATGAAGTAGCTGTCCCCGGGCCGGTAGGTGTGCGTCTGGCCGCTCTCATCCGTGAGGATGACTTCGCCCTCGAGGATGGTGGCGTGCTCGGTGAAGGGGAAGGTGACCTCGACCTTGCCCCGGGTCGCCATGAAGAGCCCCGCCGTCATTCCCCCCGATTTGAAGTCCACCTGCACGAAGATCTCCGGCTTGCCCTCCAGGGTCTTTCCCCCCAGGTTCTCGGGGACTCCCAGCGAGACGAACCGCGAGATGTCCCGGATGGGACCCGGCGTGTAGACGATCACCTTCCCTTCACGCCCTGCTGCCTTGTCTGCACTGAACGGCATTGCTTCCTCCCGGGTGGCTAGCGGGCCTGGGCGGGCGCCAGGTCCGTGATGCGCAGGTGCTTCGGTTGGGACTGGACCCTCTCGAACCAGGCGCGGATGGCCGGGTAGCGGCTCAGATCGAACCGGCCCTCCTCGGCCACGTGCGTGTACGCGTACAGCGCGATGTCGGCGAGGCTGTACTGGTTGCCCGCGAAGAACGGGCGCTTCGTCAGCTCGCCCTCCATGACGTCCAGGGCGGCGTAGCCCTTCTGGGTGCGCTCCTCGAGCTCGCGCTCCTTGCCGGCCGGAATGCCGAAGAAGACGATCCACGCCCGAGCCACCGCGATGTACGGCTCGTGGCTGTACTGCTCGAAGAACATCCACTGGAGCATCCGCGCCCGCTCCAGCTTGTCCGAGGGGATGAACGGGGTTCCCTCGCCGAAGTACCAGAGGATCGCGTTGGACTCGGCGAGGAACACTCCCGGTTCCAGCTCCAGCGTGGGGACTCGGGCGATGGGGTTCTTCGCCTTGAACTCCGACGTCCGGGTGGCACCGCCCATGATGTCCGTCTCGAGCGTCTCGAACGGAATGCCGAGCTGGTGCAGCAGCAGCCGGACCTTGTAACAGTTTCCCGACGGGTGGAACTGGTAGAGCTTGAGCATAGGGACAGGGAGTGTGCCTCAAGCCGCGCCGGATTACCGCCCGAAGAGGCCCTTGCGCTTGACGGAAGGAGCCGGGACGCCCTGCACGCGCGAGAGCCGCTGGCCGAGGATGCGGCTCATCTCCAGCGCCACCGCCGGGTTGGCCATCACCACACTGCGGAAGTCCTCGCGGCCAATCAACGCCAGCTCGCACGCGGTGCCCGTCACGGCCGTGGCCATGCGCGGCTCGCCCGTGAGCAGCGCCAGCTCGCCGAAGAAACCACCGGGGGTGATCGTCCCCACCAACTGCCCCCCATCGCCCAGCATCCGCACCTCACCCGCCAGCACCACGAAGAAGCTCTCGCCCGGGTCTCCCTTCTTGAAGATCTCCGAGCCCGCCGGCCGCTGCAGGAACTCCGCCCCCTTCGCTACCGCCGACAGCTCCTGGTCGCTCAGCGGCGCCAGGAAGTCCACCTTGCGCAGGGCCAGCGTGAGCGGTGTCAGGCTGGCATGCGTGGCCGGCTCGAGCGTGAGGAACTCCACCACCTGCCCCAGGTGCGAGCGCCGCGACACGAGGATGACCATGTGTCCCGCCTTCAGCACCGTGCTCCCGTCCGGCACCACCGTGCTCCCCTCCGGATCCACCACGCCGATGAAGAGGCTCTCGCGCGGAAAGCCCTCCATGGCCCGCACCTGCGCCACCGTCTTGCCCGCCACCACCGCGCGCGGGTTGATGGCCAGCTCGAACAGCAGCGCATCGCCCCCCGCCAGCGGCAGCGAGCCCGCCACCTCCGGGAAGTCGATGGCCGTGGACATCTTCGCCACCACCACCTCCGCCTCGGCGACCAGCTCCTTCACGCCGGACAGCCGGTAGGCCTCGCGGTAGCTCGTGTCCAACATGCGCACCATCACCCGCGCCGGAGACATGCTGCGCACCAGCATGGCGAAGGCCAGGTTCTCCGAGTCCCTCGCCAACACCCCCGCGGCCACGTCCGCCGTGGCGATGCCCGCCGACTCCAGTGCCTGCGGGTTGGTGGCGTCCCCACACACCGTCACCACGCCCACCTCCTCGAAGAGCCGGGTGCAGGTGCCGGCATCCCGTTCGATGACCGTCACGGTGTGTTGATCCGCCACCAGCCGGGCCGCCAACACCGAGCCCACGCGGCCTCCTCCCGCGATGACGATCCTCATGAGTGCTTCCTCCCTCCGTCCGAATCTCCGCCGTCCGAGCGGCCATGCAGCGCGTGCTCCAGCTCCAGCGTCCGCTCGTCCAGCCGCGCCAGCAGCACGTCCGCGGTGCTCTCCGGGATGAGTCCATTGCGCCGGGCCGCCAGCAGCGCGGTCCGCTCCGCGTCGATGAGGCGGCGGCGCACCGCGATCAAGCTCCGCGCGCTCTGTGCCAGATGCTGCTCGTTGAGCCGCCGCAGCTCCCGCTCCGCGCGCGCGATGTTCACCTGGTAGTTGCTGCGCAGGTGCTCGTACGCCCCTCGAGGCACCAGCCCCTGCGAGTGCAGCGCCTCCAGCTCATGATGCGCCGCCCGGCTGGAGATGAGCCGCGCTTGCTGCTCCGCCACGTCGAGCGCCACCGGATCCTGCTCGATCAACCCCATGCGCCGCAGCGCGCTGCTCAGCAGCAGCCCCTGGCCCACCAGCGAGAAGAAGGTGACGCCGAACGCGGTGGCCACCAGCAACTCGCGCGAGGGCGTGTTGTCCGGCAACCCTAGCACCAGGCCGATGGAGAGCGCGCCCTTGATGTTCCCCACCAGGAACACGTGCTGCCAGCGCACGGGGATGGACTCCGCCGGGCGCACCAGGCGCAGCAGCAGGAAGGGCACGTAGATGGCCACCGCCCGCCCCACGAACACGCACGCGAACGCGATGCCTGTCTGGGGCAGGTGGTGCAGCAGCACCTCGGGCCTTGTGGTGAGCCCCACCGAGAGGAACAGGAACGTGTTCACCCCGAAGGCGGCGTACTCCCAGAACGTGTAGATGGCCACTTGGCTCTGCGGAGACACCACGCTGCGCAGCGCCAGGCCCACCGTGAGGCCCGCGGTGACGGCGGCGATGGCTCCCGACAGGTGCACCTGCTCGGCCGCGACGAAGGACGCGAAGGCCAGCGCCGTCGTCGCCATGATCTCCGCCAGCGGATCCTCGGTGCGGCGGATGACGAAGCTGGCCACCAGCCCCAGCGCCAGTCCGATGACGGCTCCCCCCAGACTGGCGAGCACCACCCGGCCCGCTAGCAGCCCCATGGACGGCGTCTGCCCTCCGGCGACCACCGCGGCGATGGCGGCGTACGCAACCAGCGCGGTGCCATCATTGAAGAGGCTCTCGCCCTGCATGATGCCGCTGAGCCGCTGCGGCACCGGCGCCCGGCGGAACGCATAGAGGATGGAGACCGTGTCGGTGACCGAGAGGATGGCTCCCAGCAACAGCGCGGGCCCCCACGCCAGATCCAGCAACTCGTGGAGGGCAAAGCCCGTGGCGCCAATGGCCAGCACCATGCCTAGCGAGGCCAGCGTGGCGATGGGCACCGAGTTGGCGCGCACGCTGCCCAGGTCCGCGGTGATGCCGCCCTCGAAGAGCAGCGCCGGCAGGCAGACCAGGAACACCACCTCCGGCTTCAGCGGAGGTACCCCTGGCAGCAGGTTGCTCACGGCAATGAGGAGCCCTCCCACCACCAGGGCTACGTTGTAGGGAATCCGCGCGCGCTTGGCGGCAATGGCCACGACGATGGCGACCACCATCAGGCCGATGACGAGGGGCATCTCCACGGGGCTACACCCTAGCGCAGTGGGGCCAGTTGGACCCAGTGCGACGTGAGGCCGACATCTGGAGAACCGTCGGGCCTGGGGAGGCTGTACGCACTGGAAGTGAATCTGTCATCATTCTCTGAAACACCTGAATACGCCTCGCCCCCGGAGGTAGCCGATGCTCACGTCGCTGCGAACCGCCGCCATCCTGATGGGGATGTGCAGCCTCCTCTCCGCTTGCGGAGAACGCCTCGAACAGGGCTCACCGCCCTCAGGGGCGCAAGCCTCTCCGAAGCAAGGGCTTGAGGTGAAGCCAGCATCCGGGAGCAAGCTGCTTCGCGCGAAGACGAACGGGCTGGCCAACCGCTACATCGTCGTCTTCGACGAGGCGAAGGGGCCTCGGGCCTCACCGATGGAGGTCCGTAAGACTTCGGACGGGCTGGCCACGCAGTACGGTGCCTCCGTGCGGCGCGTGTTCTCGTACGCGCTCAAGGGCTTCTCGGCCTCCATGACGGAGGCGGACGCGCTGCGCCTGAGCGAGGACCCGCGCGTGCGCTACGTCGAGCAGGAGCGCACCTTCACCCTCCAGGGCGTGCAGACCAACCCCGCCTGGGGCCTGGACCGCATCGACCAGCGGAGCGCGAACCTGGACCGGCTCTACCGCTACGAGTACACGGGCACCGGAGTGCACCTGTACGTGCTCGACACGGGCCTGCGTGACACGCACGTCGAGTTCACGGGCCGCGTCGGAAACGGCTTCTCCTCCATCGAGGACGGGCTGGGTACCTTCGACTGCCACGGCCACGGCACGCACGTTTCGGGCACGGCGGGAGGCACCACCTGGGGCGTCGCCAAGGGCGTGACGATCCACCCGGTGCGGGTGCTGGACTGCGCGGGCAACGGCACGAACGAGCAGGTGCTCGCCGGCATCGATTGGGTCAATGCCAACCACCTCTCGCCCGCGGTGGTGAACATGAGCCTGACGGGGGACATCACCCCTTCGGTGGATGAGGCCGTGAGCCAGTCCATCGCCGCGGGCATCACCTATGTCGTCGGGGCGGGCAACGACATGCGGGACGCCTGCGAGAACACGCCCGCCCACGTCCCGGAGGCCATCACCGTGGGCTCGATGAACGAGTTCGAGCTGGTGTCCTTCTTCTCCAACACCGGCGAGTGCTTGGATCTCTTCGCCCCGGGCGAGGACATCACCTCCGCGTGGGCCACGAGCGACACGGCGACGAATGCCATCAGCGGCACCTCCATGGCCACGCCGCATGCCGCGGGAGCCGCCGCGCTCTATCTGGAAGGACACCCGAGCGCGACGCCCGCCGAGGTGGCCCATGAGCTGACGGCTCGCGGCACCCACAACGCGCTCGATGGCGCCGAGGGCTCGCCGAACGTGCTGTTGCACTCGGCCTGCATGGGCGCGAGCGATCCCGTGGCGCCCCAGGTCTCCCTCACCTCCCCGGTGGACGGCGAGACGCTCATCGGCGTCGTGAAGCTCTCCGCCACCGCGAGCGACGATCTGATGGTCTCCAAAGTGGAGTTCTACGTCGACGGCGAGCTGCTGGGCACCGACACCACCGCGCCCTACGAGTTCAGCTGGAACAGCAACGACGCATACAACGGCCCGGCCACCATTACCGCGCGGGCCTTCGACAGCGGCTGCAACAGCGCGGACGCGTCCGTGTCCGTCATCATCCAGAACACGGGCCGGGCGGCCTACGACGCGACCCTGCACGCCCCCGCGTGTCTCCAGCCGAGCAGCCAGTGCGACTCAGGAAACCTGCTGGTGGGCCGCGGAGTCCTGGGCCCCGAGCCGAACGCTCCCAACACGTTGAACAACTCCTGCTCGGATGGAAACTTTGGCGACTACCAGTTCGATCCCTCGCTCGACGCGCTGAAGATCTACCGGACCGACAACACCGTGATGGCGGGAGGCAAACAGGTGCGTATCGAGGCCACGGTCTTCTCGGGCTTCGACTCCAACAAGGAGCGGTTGGAGCTGTACAGCGCGCCGGATGCCCTCAATCCCGTCTGGACCCACATCACCACGCTCTTCCCGGCGGATCTGGGCCCCAACCTGCTGGCCACCACCATCACCCTGCCCCAGGGGAGCCTGCAGGCCCTGCGCGCCGTCTATCGGTATGGAGGCACGGCCTCCCCGTGCACGGGCGGCAGCATGGATGACACGGACGATCTGGTCTTCACCACCATCTACGAGGAGGACACCCAGCCTCCCACCGCCGCGGTGCTGGCTCCCACCGAGGGCGCCTCGCTCACGAAGACCGTCTCAGTCACCGCCTCCGCGGCTGACAACTTCGGAGTGAGCCGGGTCGAGTTCTATGACGGAGACACGCTGCTGGCGACCGACACGACGTCCCCCTACAGCATCACGTGGGACACGCGCACGGCGGCCAACGGGGCCCACGTGTTGACGGTGAAGGCCTATGACTCGGCGGGCTTCGTTGGCACCTCGCCCCCGGTGAACGTGACGCTCCGCAATGACCTGTCGCCGCCCGTGGTGGGCTTCACGTCTCCGGCCGAGGGCGCCACCCTCACGGGCACTGTCACCGTCAGCGGGACGGCCACCGACGACGTGGGCGTCACCAAGGTGGAACTCTACGACGGCGCCACGTTGGTCACCTACAAGACCACGGCGCCCTACAACATCTCCTGGAACACGCGCACTGCGGCCAACGGCAGCCACCCCCTCACCCTGAAGGCCTATGACGTGGCGGGCAACGTGGGCAGCGCGAGCCGGACGGTGGTGACCTTCAACGACTTCACGGCGCCCACCGCGACGGTCACGTCTCCGGCCGAAGGGACGACGCTGACCGGGACTGTGACCCTCACGGCTGATGCCAGCGACAACGTGGGCGTCACCAAGGTGGAGTTCTACGTGGACACCATCCTGGTGGGCAGCGACACCACGGCGCCGTACTCGTACACCCTCAACACGCGCACCATCACCACCAACGGCCCGAAGGTCATCACCGCGAAGGCCCGGGATGCGGTGGTCAACATCGGCACCTCGCCGGGCGTGAGAGTCGTCTTCGACAATGATCTCACCGCGCCGACGACGTCCATCACCTCGCCCACGGCCGGCACGACTGTCTCCGGCACGGTGAATGTCACCGCGACCGCGAACGATGACCGGGGCGTCATCACCAAGGTCGAGTTCTATTACGGCACCACCCTGATGGGGACCGTCACCACAGCGCCCTATGTCTTCAGCTGGAACACGACCAAGTATGCCGTGGGGACCAACTCCCTGAAGGTCCGCGCCGTCGATCCAGCCGGTAACTCGACCTACAGCAGCCTCGTGCAGGTGACCGTGGTTCGCTGAACCGGGTGCCACCGGGGGGAACTCATGCCCCCCGGCCACCCGGTGGCTCAGCGCTTCAGGCGGAGGATGAGATCCTTGCGCGGCCCGCAGTCGCCGCGCCCGTCGCAGTTGCTGGTGGTGACGTAGAGGTGCCCGTCCGGGCCCATGAGGACGTCCCGCAGGCGGCCGTAGGTGTCGCGCAGGTAGACTTCGTGCTTCGCCACCCGGCGAGGCTCCTGCGCGTCGAACACCACGCGGTGCAGGTGCCGCGAGCCCAGCGTGCCCACCAGCAGTGAGCCCTTCCACTCGGAGATGGCATCGCCGGTGTAGATGGACGCCCCTCCGGGCGGCATGGCGTCCTTGAATGTGAGCGACGGAGACACCTGGCCGCTCTTCGTCTCGCAGCTATAGATGTCCGGCCAGCCCAGGTTCTCGCCCGCGCGGGCCACGTTGATCTCGTCATGTCCCCTGCGCATGAGCTCGCCGCTGGGGCCGTGGTCGGTGACATAGAGCGTCTCCCGGTCCTTCCAGTCCCAGCCCTGGAGGTTGCGGATGCCCAGGAGGAACACGGGCGAGCCGGGGAAAGGGTTGTCCGAGGGCACTTGTCCCTCCGGAGTGAGGCGCAGCAGCTTGCCCGAGGGGCTCTTCGCATCCTGCGCATGGTCCGGCTCTCGTGCGTCTCCGGTGCCCACGTAGAGCATGCCATCCGGCCCGAAGCGGATCCGGCCGCCGTCGTGGTACTGGGCGATGGGGATGCCGTCGATGATGACGCGCTCGAAGGTGGCCGAGGCGTGGTCCTCGGAGAGCGTCCAGCGCTCCACGCGGTTCTCGGTGCGTCCGGCTGCCTCCGTCGTCACGTACACGTAGAACTGGCGGTTCTGGGCGAAGTCCGGATGCGCGGCGATGCCCAGCAGGCCTCCCTCGGAGCTGCCGGCGATGGGGACCTGGGCCACGGGTTGGGGCTGCAGCACGCCACCGCGCAGCAGGCGCACGCGGCCGGGGCGCTCGGTGACCAGCGCGTCACCCCCGGGCAGGAAGGCGATGCCCCAGGGCACCTCGAGCCCCTCGGCGACGACGTCCACGGTGAAGGGCACATTCCCATCCGGGCCCCAGCCGTCCTCCACGAGGATGCAGGAGGGGCTGGTGCCCTGCGCCTGGCTCTTCCGGCAGCTGGTGGCCACGGCGGCGAGCACGACGAGGGCGGTCAGGAGGAGCGGGTGAGCGGGGCGCATGGGCCTTCATATGCCCACTTGCGCCGCACCACGCCATGGAAGGCTGAGGGGAGCGTCAGGCGAAGAACGCCGCGATGAAACCGAACGAGCGTCTCTCGCGTAGGGTACGCGTGTGAGCATCCGTCTTCTTTCGATCCTGCTGTTGCTGGGGGCCTCCTGCCGCCCGGCCACCGGTCCGGGGGGGCTGGTTCGCCCGGGGACTCCTCCCGAGGTGGATATCGTCCGAGCCCGTGAGCGGGGGCTGGCCCAAGCCTTCACCTGGGAGGAGTGGGGGCCCGAGGCCTTCGCTCGGGCGAAGCGTGAGGGCCGCTACCTGCTCATCGACGGGGCCGCCGAGTGGTGCCACTGGTGCCACGTGATGGACGAGACGACCTACCGGGATCCCGAGGTCGGCCGGCTCCTGCACGAGCGGTTCGTGGCGATCCGCGTGGACGTGGATGCGCGGCCGGATCTGGAGGAGCGCTGGTCGGAGTACGGCTGGCCCGCCACCATCCTCTTGAGCCCCGACGCCGAGGAGGTGGGCAAGTACCGGGGCTACCTCGCGCCGGACCGCTTCCTCGAGTTGCTCCGGCGCGTCGAGGCGCTGGCGCGGGAGAAACAGCAGGAGGCCTCGCTGGTGGTGGATCCGCCCGCCACACCGGCCATGCTGCCCTGGGTCGCTGCCTCCGTGCTGCAGCGCATGGACGCGACCTATGACGCGCGGGAGGGGAACTGGGGCTCGTTCCAGAAGGTCCCCATTGGAGAGAACCTGGAGTTCGAGGTGCGCCGCGCGGCGCGAGGGGACCAGGCGGCGCGGGAGCGGGTGATCTTCACGCTGGCCCACCAGCAGCCCATCCACGATCCCATCTGGGGAGGCGTCTACCAGTACTCCGCGGCGAGTCACTGGAACGCGCAGCACTTCGAGAAGCTCATGACGCTTCAGGCGTCCAACCTGGAGGCCTACTCCCGCGCCTGGGTGCTCACGAAGGAGCCTCGGATTCTCTCCGAGGCCCTAGCCCTCTCGCGCTACATGGAGACGTTTCTCGGTGCGCCGGATGGCACCTTCTATACGAACCAGGATGCCGACGTGGGAGCCCATGATCGGAGCATCCCCTTCGTCGATGGCCACGTGTACTACGTGAAGGATGATGCGGGCCGGCGGGCGCTCGGGATGCCCTGGGTGGACACCCACGTCTATGCCCAGGAGAACGGGCTGGCGATCGCCGCGCTGCTGGCGCTCCATGAGGTGACCGGCGAGCCCGAGTCCCTTGCTCGGGCCCGAAAGGCTGCTGACGTGCTGCTCGGCAGCCACGTGCGAGAAGAGGGCACGGTGTGGCGCGAGGCCTCGCACCGCTCCGGCTCGCGCTACCTGGGAGACGCGGCGGCGCTGGGGCGGGCCTTCGCGCTGCTCGCCCGGTGGACAGGAGAGGCTCGCTACCGGGAGGTGGCTGTGCGCATCGGGGAGAGGCTCCTCCAGGACTTCGGAGCTCCCGAGGGTGGGGCGCTCTTCGAGACGACGCGGGACCCGGATGCGGTGGGCGTCTTCGCGAGGCGGGAGCGGCCCTTCGATCAGAACGTGATGGCGGCGCGCTTCCTGGCGGCGCTCCATGCGCTGACGGGACAGGAGCCATGGCGGGAGCGCGGGCGCGAGGTGCTCGCGGGCATCTCCACGGCCCGAGGCATCGCCGCGCAGGGGCGCATGGTGGGCGAGTACCTGCTCGCGGCGGACGATCTGGGCGTCATCCCCTGGCCGGCGCCTGCCGCCACGGCCTCGGCGCACTGAGGCTGCTCTTCGCCTGGAAGTGGAGCGGACAGGGGGGCAGGGCGTTGCTCTCCATCCCGAGCACTCCCGTTGTCACGGCGCGTCGCGTGGGCACCTTGCACTGGGCAGCAGTCCCCCTTTTTGCAAGGAGCAGTGCGATGGCTCGAATCATGTTCATCGTGGACTCGGACTTCGAGGACTCGGAGTTCCGCGTCCCGTACGATCAGGTGAAGCAGGCAGGCCACGAGGCCGTCATCGTGGGCCTCGAGGCCGGCAAGGAGCTCAAGGGCAAGAAGGGCAACGAGACCATCCAGGCCGAGGTCTCCGTGAAGGACGTCTCCGCGGACGAGTTCGACGCGCTGGTCATCCCGGGCGGCTATTCGCCGGATCATCTGAGGATGGATCGTGACATGGTGGACATGGTCCGGGCCTTCTTCGAGCAGGAGAAGCCGGTCGCCGCCATCTGCCACGCGGGCTGGATGCTGGCCGAGGCCGACATCGCCGATGGGCGGATGCTCACCTCCTGGCCCTCCATCAAGACGGACTTGATCAACGCGGGAGCCCGCTGGGTGGACCGCGAGGTGGTCGAGGATGGCAATCTGATCACCTCGCGCAAGCCGGATGATCTTCAGGCCTTCTGCGAAGCGCTGCTGCGGCAGATCGACGAGGGCATCGCGCCGCGCCTGGGCATGGGGATGGGGGCCGAAGCGGATCTGCCGTCCATTCACTAGCGCAGGCCAGGTTTCACAGGGGGCCTGGGTGCCTCTTTCGCGCAAAAGCTCGATGATGGAGCTCCATCGTCGAGTTAGCGAGAGGAGTGCCCTGTGCAGCCCACGGAATACGCGAAGTTCGATGGTCTCGGTCTGGCGGAGCTCGTCCGGCGCCGCGAGGTGAAGCCGGAGGAGCTCCTTCAGACGGCGCTGAAGGCCATCGAGGCACTGAACCCGAAGCTCAACGCCGTCATCGGCCTGGTGGAGGACGAAGCTCGGAGCACGCTGGCGCGAGGGCTCCCCGAGGGGCCCTTCAAGGGCGTCCCGTTCCTCTTCAAGGACCTGGTGATGCACGCGGCGGGTATCCCCACGGATCTGGGCTCGCGTCTGTTCAAGGGCTCGGTGTTTCCGCATGACAGCACGCTGATGATCCGCTTCCGGCAGGCGGGGCTCGTCCCGCTCGCCCGGACGAACACGCCGGAGATGGGCTTCAACGCCACCACGGAGCCCGTGCTGCACGGCCCCACGCGCAACCCGTGGAACCCGGAGTTCAGCCCGGGAGGCTCGAGTGGAGGCTCAGCGGCGGCCGTGGCGGCGGGCATCGTACCCCTGGCCCATGCCAATGATGGGGGTGGCTCCATCCGTATCCCCTCGGCCATGTGTGGACTGTTCGGCTTGAAGCCCACGCGAGGGCGCACGCCCATCGGGCCTGACATGGCGGAGGCCCTGAGCGGGCACGGCATCGAGCACATCGTGTCTCGCACGGTGCGAGACAGCGCGGCCATGTTGGATGCCACGCAGGGACCGGACGTGGGGGACCCGTACGCCGTTGACGCGCCTGCGCGGCCCTTCCTGGAGGAGGTGAAGCGTGAGCCCGGCCGGCTGCGCATCGCCTTCTCTCGCGCCTCGCCCACCGCGGGGCTGGCGAGCCCCGAGTGCGTCGCCGCGGTGGAGGACGTGGCGAAGCTCTGCGCCGGGTTGGGCCACGAGCTCGTCGAGGCTGTGCCCCAGTACGACGCCCAGGCCTTGGAGGACTGCCTGGTGATCATCTGGAGCGCGGGGCTGGCCGGCTGGGTGCAGGGGCTCGCGAGCGCCATGGGGCGCAAGGTGGGGCCGGAGCTGGTCGAGTCCAGCACCTGGGCCGCCGTCGAAGAGGGCCTGGTGATGAAGGCGACGGAGCTGCAGCGAGGGCTGGCGATCATGAACCACCTCTCGCGCGCGATGGGTCGCTTCTTCGTGGACTACGACGTGCTGCTCACTCCTACCCTTCCCGTCCCGCCCTACCGGCTCGGGGTGCTGGATGCGAACGCGCGAAGGACGAATCGCGAGTGGATGCGGCACGTCTTCTCGGTCTGCCCTTTCACGGCCCCGTTCAACGTGACCGGTCAGCCGGCGATGAACATGCCGCTGCACTGGAACGCGCAGGGCATGCCCATCGGGGTCCAGTTCGCGGGACGGTGGGGAGACGAGGCGACGCTTTTCCGGCTCGCGGGGCAGCTCGAGCGGGCCCGGCCCTGGGCTCACCGGACGCCGTCAATCCACATCACCACCATTCACGGGAAGGCCGCGTGACGGTGGCCCGGAGCGCGTAGGCGCCTGCCGGTGGAGGGGGAGGGACTACGCGGCCGCGGAGATCATCCCGCTGTCGCCTCGCGTGAAGCGCCGCAGGTCTTGTGGATAAGATTCTCACCATGAACGCCATACCCGCCGCCGATGGGTTCGACCGCGTCCCCGTGGTGGATGTCCGAGCCCTGGTCGATACCTCCTCGAGCCTTGCCGCTCGCCGCGCCGTCGCTGCCCGGATTGGCGAGGCCTGTCGCGAGAGCGGCTTCTTCTATGTCGTCGGGCACGGCGTCGACGCTGGGCTCCAGAGGCGTTTGGAGGAGCTGAGCCGGCGCTTCTTCGCGCTCCCGCTCGAGGAGAAGATGGCCATCCGCATGGCCTTGGGCGGCCGTGCCTGGCGTGGGTACTTCCCTGTCGGCGGGGAGCTCACCTCCGGGCGGCCTGATCGCAAGGAGGGCCTCTATCTTGGCACCGAGCTGGGGCCGGAGCACCCGCTCGTCCGCGCGGGGACGCCGCTGCATGGGCCGAACCTCTTCCCTCGCGATCCGGCCGGGCTGCGTGAAGCCATCCTCGAGTACATGTCCGCGCTGACCCGGCTGGGACACTCGCTCATGAGTGGGATTGCGCTCAGCCTGGGCCTGGACTCGGACTACTTCGCCGCGCGCTACACCGGGGATCCGCTGGTGCTCTTCCGCATCTTCAACTACCCGCCCGGCCCGGAGTTGGCCGAGGACGGGCAGCCCGTCTGGGGCGTGGGCGAGCACACGGACTACGGTGTGCTCACCATCCTCAAGCAGGACGATGCCGGAGGACTCCAGGTGAAGTCTCGAGCGGGCGGCAAGGTGCGGTGGGTGGAAGCGCCGCCGGTGCCGGACTCGTTTGTGTGCAACATCGGCGACATGCTCGACCGCATGACCCGAGGCGTCTATCGCTCGACGCCGCACCGGGTGCAGAACCGCGCCGGGCGGGACCGTCTGTCCCTGCCGCTCTTCTTCGATCCGGGCTGGACCGCCGAGGTTCATCCCATCGAAGCGGCGGCCCTGGGGAGCGCCGCCTCGGATGATCAGTCCGAGCGTTGGGATGGACAGAGCGTCCACACCTTCCGTGGAACCTACGGGGACTATCTGCTCGGCAAGGTGTCCAAGGTCTTCCCGGAGTTG
The DNA here is from genome assembly GCF_020103695.1 of Hyalangium versicolor. Taxonomy (GTDB): domain Bacteria; phylum Myxococcota; class Myxococcia; order Myxococcales; family Myxococcaceae; genus Hyalangium; species Hyalangium versicolor. Next base: position 83,269 of record NZ_JAHXBF010000023.1, on the reverse strand, counting down.
CGGGCCGAGGTTCTCTCCTGACCGGAGCGGTTCTCTCCCTGCGCGCTGTTCGTCCCGTTCCCGCTCTTTCCGCGCCGCCTTCGTCGCCGCCTCTTCGGTGCCGCGCCCCCGGGCTGTCCCCCGAGCTCTCGAAGGATTCGTGAGCGGACACTGCTCTCCAGACGCAGTTGCTGCATGAGCGTGTGCGCCTGCTGGGGGCCTTGCGGGTGGCGCAGCGCCTCGCCGAGCCGCTCGACGATGTCGATCCTCAACGCCACGGTGCCGAAGAGCACTTCGTATCCGAAGGCACGCGCATTCCGGCCGCCAAACGCAGCGACCGGGAGCACGGGTTCTCGCGGAACACCCTGGGGTGACGGGCCCTGGAGGAACAGGGACGTCAGCATGCAGCGCCGATCGAGCGCATGGGGCGCGAGCGCTTCGGAGACGTAGAGGAAGCGCTGCCCCTCGCGGACGCCCACCTCCCTCAATCGCTTTCGTTCCTCCTCCTCCAGGAGCGGCCACTGCTCGCGAGCCTCTCCTTGGGAGATCACCCCCAGCCCCTCCGCCAGACGGTAGGCCAGACCCCGCAGCGCCGGAGATCGGCCCGCTCCGGTGAGGGCCTCAGCCGGGAATCCTCCCATGGCCTCGGTGACGAGATCCCTCGCCAGGGCCACCAGGCGGCGCTCGAGAAGGCGCCGCGCGCCTCCGGTCCAGACCTCCGGCTCCGCGAGTGCCAACTGCGGTGAGCGCCGGTCCTTCCCGCGAACCAGCCGGGCCAGGGGCTGGCCCTCGAAGGAGATGCTCCCGGATGCGTCCACCTCGAAGGCTTCATGCGTCGCGTCGACCACGCGCTGGACGAACTGCTCCTCCGTCATCGCGGTGCCGTCCGTGCTCGGCACCTCACCCAGCAGGTGTCCCAGCTTGGCGAAGGGGCTGTCCGAGCCAGGAGCAGGGTGGGCTGCGGGTCTCACGAATCGGCGTGCACTCCTGCGCGCGGCCCGCTGGACGAAGCGCTCCACGAGCCGCTCATGAAGGGCGTCGCCCAGTGCGTCCTCGATGTGGCGGGTGCGCTCCTGCCAGTGCTCGGCGTCGTGCAGCCAGCTCGAGCGATGGCTGATGTACGTCCAGATGCGGATGGCCGCCAGTCGATCCATCAGCGTGTGGATGTCTCCCGAGATGTCATCGAGCGGCGCCACCTGTCGGGCCAGCCAGTCCTGTTCCAGCTTCCCATCGCCCGCGGAGAGCTGGAGGAACGTCTCACGCAGCAGCGCGACGTGCTGGCCGAAGAGGCCCTTGCGGAAGTCCGGAATCTGGCAGACCTCCCACAGCAGCTCGACCATGGGCCGGCGGGTGGCGATGTCGCGAACGGCTGGGACGTGCGAGAGCTCCCGGAGCGCATCGAAGTCGTCCGCGCGCTCCACCCGGACGAAGGCGTTGTGGTTGGGGGCTCGCGACAGCGAATCGAGTAGGGCTTCCGGGCTCGAGAAATCCAGGGCCGCACTGCGCCAGATCAGATTGCGCACCGATGAGAATCGGTGGGACTCGATGGCCGAGACGAGCCGGGGAGGCAGCTCGGGCAGCGAGTTCAGGATGCCAAAGCTCCCGTCATTCAAGTGACGGCCCGCGCGGCCCGCGATCTGGGCCAGCTCGTCCGGGAAGAGTTCTCTCTGCTCGGCGCCGTCGTACTTGGAGAGCGCCGCGAAGGCCACGTGGTTGAGGTCGAGGTTCAGCCCCATGCCAATGGCATCGGTGGCCACGAGGTACTGCACCTCTCCGGCCTGATACATCGCCACCTGGGCATTGCGCGTCCGAGGGGAGAGCGCCCCCAGCACCACGGCGACTCCGCCTCGCAGGCGGCGCAGGGACTCGGCGAGCTCGTATACGCGGTCGGCGGAGAACGCGACCACGGCCGAGCGCGGAGGAAGGCTCTTCAGCGAGCGCGGCCCGGCGTAGCGAAGCTGGGACAGGCGGGTGGCGCGCTTCATCGACGCGTGGGGGATGAGCGCCTGGACCATGGGCCGCATCGTCTCCGCGCCGAGGAACCACGTCTCCCGTCGCCCGCGGGCATGGAGCAGCCGGTCCGTGAAGACGTGCCCGCGCTCGCGGTGTGCCGCGAGTTGGATCTCATCGACGGCGAGGAAGTCGACCGGCCGATCGGTTGGCATCGCCTCGACCGTGCAGATCCAATAGTCGGGGCGGGGAGGCAGGCGCTTCTCTTCGCCCGTCATCAGCGCGACCCGCCCCTCGCCCACCCGAGCGGTCACCCGGTCGTAGACTTCCCGAGCGAGCAGGCGCAGGGGCAGGCCCATCATGCCGGTGTCGTGTTCGAGCATGCGCTCGATGGCGCGGTGGGTCTTGCCTGTATTCGTCGGCCCCAGCTCCGCCACGACAACAGACGACGGGCTGGATGGGCGGGAATGCATGGGCGAAGTCTAACCTCGATCGCCGCCTTCCGCTCTGGGGGTTGACTCCTCGAGAGGCCGAGCACGGCTCCCGCTGTGCCTGGTGGCTGACAGGTTGCGAGGGGGCGCTCCGAGCTCAGCGCATGAAAAGATCCACGTAGTCGACGTGGTCCTTCTCGCAGGGGCTCTCCATCTCCTTCAGGCGCCAGTAGCGGCGCTTGCCGGTGATGCGGAAGGTGAAGCGGCCCGCGCGCGGGCACTCCTTGCCCTCGTAGAGGTAATCCACCTGCATGTCGACCCGGCCCACGAAGACGAAGGACTTGGCGTCCACGCGCTCGATGACGCCGTCCACCTTGAGGAAGCCCTTCGGGGTCCGCTGCTCGCCGCGCAGCTTCAGGAGGCCCCCTTCCTCGGTGACCTGGGCCTTGCCCGGCTTCGGGTCGTCCGAGAGCCACTGAAGCGTCAGGGTGTGCTCGCCCAGGAGTTGCTCGCGGGCCTTGGCATCGTTCACCTGCGTCTTCTCCGGAACGGGCGGGCCGTCCTCTCCGGCCAGGGAGATGGGAGCCACGGAGAGCGTCAGCATCAGCGCGATGGCCGCGCGCAAGGTGGGAAGGTTTCGCGAGAGCAGAGAGGAGCGGAGCATGGGCGAACCCTAGCGCGAGTCCACCCATCCAGAGGAATGACGTAACATCCCAGTGGCCCGCCGCGCGGCGATCGCGCTTCGGGCCGTTCCACGCAGTTGGGGGGGACTTCCATGCTCGAAGCGAAATACCGTGTCTACGACTCTGCGGTACTGGATGCGCCGATCGAGGAGGTATGGCCGGTCGTCCGAGACCTCGTGCGCCTGTTGCCGCTGGTCTTCGGCGAGGCTGTCAAAGGCCACGGCTGGGTGGAGGGCGGCTCGGCGGAGAACATCCCCTCCCGCTTCCAGTTCACGCTCCAGCCGTCGGGAGAGACCATCCTCGAGGAAGTTGTCGGCAGGTCCGAGACGGAGCACTCCGTGACGTACCGGATGATTGGGCAGGCCGTGGGTATCACCGGCTACATCGCGACGTACCAGTTGCGGCCCATCACGAGCGAGCCTGGCAAGACGTTCCTGGATTGGGTCCGGGACTTCGCGGTGGCACCGGGCAACGACCCAGCGAAGGTGGCGCCCTTCCTGGCGGGGCTCACCGCGCAGGAGGTGGTCGCCCTCAAGAAGCACTTTGCTCAGCGCTTTTGAGGGTGCGGAGCAGTCCGGGTTTGCACACGCGCAGGGTGACGCGCGTGGCGTCTCCCGACAGGGAGCGGGCCGAGATGCCCAGCACCCGGTCGTTCATGGCTGTGTCCCTCGTGGCAGCGTGAGGATGAACTCCGCGAACTCACCCTCCTGCGTCTCGAGCCGGAGCGTCCCCTTGTTGCCCTGCTCGATGATCTCCCGACTCAGCGACAGGCCGAGCCCGGTGCCCTCTCCCGCGGGCTTTGTCGTGAAGAAGGGCTCGAAGATGCGGTTTCGGACGGCGGCCGGGATGCCCGTGCCGTTGTCTCGGATGCGAAGCTCCACGGCGCTCCCCAGGCCGCGGCTCTTGAGCAGGATCTCGGGCACATAGCCCTGTCCCGCCTTCGCCTTCCGCTTCGCATGGACCGCGAAGCACGCGTTGTTCAAGAGGTTCAGCAGTACCTGCCCCACCTCCTGTTGCGACACCTTCATCAGTCCGAGTGACTCATCCAGCTCCGTGTGAATCGTCACGCGGAAGGCCGGATCGCTCGCTTGCGCCGCCTGCTGGGCCAGGGCCGCGGACTCCCGAAGCAGGAGGTTGAGGTCTGTCTCCGTCCGCTCGCTGGAGATGCCTCGCGCGTGCTGCAGCATCGAGCCGATGATCCGGGAAGCCCGAGCCCCATGCTCGACCACCTTGGCCAGGCTGGCCTTCATGCTCGTTCCGATCTCCTGCAACGCCTCTGCCCTACCAGGCTCGAGCCCCGGCGCGAGCCGCGGGAGATCCCCGAGGAGCTCATCGCAGAGCTCCATCGTGTGCTCGGAGAAGTTGTGGATGAAGTTCAACGGATTGCGGATTTCATGGGCGATGCCCGCGGTGAGCGAACCGAGCGCCGCCAGCCGGCTCTGCGTGATGAGTTGATCCTGGGTCTCCCGCAGCTCGTGGAGGGTGGCCGCCAGCGTCTCGTTCTTCTCCGTCAGCTCGTACGTCCTCGCCTGGACTCGCTGCTCCAGCGTCTCGTAGAGCACGGCGTTCTCCAGCGAGATGGCCGCCTGGGTGGACAGCAGTTGCAGGGTGTGGGCCCGCTCCGGCGTGAACGCGCCGACGGTCAGGTTGTTCTCCAGGTAGAGGACGCCTCGCCGCCACGCCTGTCCCACCGCCGGCAGGCAGAGCACCGACCGGACCCGCCGCGAGGCAATGTCGGGATCGGCCCGGAAGGAGGCATCATTCATGGCATCGTCGAGCACCACCGTCTTCCCCGTCCGGTGGACGAACTGGATGACGCTGCGAGGGACCTCGGGGTAGCGCTCCAGCGGAGCCGACTGCTGAACCTGGACGGTGTCCGCCTCCAGCGAGACAGTGGCCTCGACGAGCAGCCGTCCTTCTCGCTCCAGGATCAACATGCCGCGGCGCGCCCCCGCGTTCTCCATTCCGATGCGGACGATGCGCTCCATCAACCGGCCGAGGACGATCTCTCCCGAGAGCGCCTGGGCCGCCTTCATGACGGTGGCCAGATCGATGCGCTCGGCCTGCAGACGCGAGGAATCTCCCACCGCCCGTGCGGGTGCCTGGGACTGCGAGGTGCCGAAGATCTCGGGGTGGTTCGCCTCCAGGCTCGCGGCCTTGGTGGCGGCTCCCCAGCGGGAGTACAGGAGGTGGGCCTCCTGCAAGTATCCCCGGGCCGCCTTGGGCCGGCTCAGCTCGAGGTAGTGCTTGCCGGCGAGTTCGTGGGCGATCGCCTCGTGGTGCAGGTGCCCCGTCTCCCGCGCGGACACGAGAGCTTCCTCATACAGCCTCGACGCCTGATCTGAGTCTCCCGTCAGCCGTGCATGCTCGGCCGAGACGAGCAGGAATTCATGCCGGTAGTTGACCGGGCACTGCTCAGCCCACTCGCGCAGTTGCTCGCGATGCGATGCGATCTCCCGGTGGCGCTCCTGGCGTTCCCCGGAGCCAGTCTTCGCACACCTCGCGGCGAGGATGAGCGCGCGGTACAGGCAGTGGCTGGAGTAGTGCATCGTCTTCTGGATGAGCTCGCGGCGCTTGTCCGCCTCATCGTTGGTGCGGAGCGCCTCCTCGAAGTCGCCCTGGAGATAGAGGCTCAGGGACAGCAACTGGTAGTACCAGGGGATGGCGAACTCCGCGCGGAGCCGCGAGAGTCGATGGACGACGGCCTCTTCCTGGAACTCCTCCGGCTCCGAGCCCTCGCGCTCCGTGCTTCCCTGCAGCTGGAGGACAAGGTGCTGCATCACCCGAAGCGTCTCCTGGAGGGGGACGTACCCGGAGGACCGGACATAGTCCTGGTAGCGCTCTCCCGTCGCGTGGACCTCGGACAGCGGGCTGCCCTTGAGGAACTTTACGACCCAGATCCACACCGTGGCCCAGGCGCCCCACCAGCGGTCCCCCGACTTCAGCGCATGCTGAAAGGACTCCTCGTAGAGCGGGATGTTGCTGCCCAACGGGTTGAAGAAGGGGTTGATGAAGTTGGCGAACGTGTTGTTCACCTTCGAGATGACCAGCGGATGCTTGAACCGCTGGCTGACGGTCCTCGCCAGTTGCCCGAAGGCGTAGGCGCGGGCGTAGTCCCCCTTCATGGCCAGCACCATGCCGTAGGCCACGTAGCCGCAGGCCGAATACTCCGAGTTGCCATGCTTCAGCGACAGCGCTGTCATGTGCAGCGCCGTCAGGTACGCCGGCACGACCTCTCCCATCATCAGTGCGCACGTCCATGTCTCGTGCAGCAGGGCGAGGCATCGCGCCTTCCCTCCGTCCTGCATCACCGGCAGCTCCACGAACTCCTGGGGGTCTCGCCCCGCCATGAGGCGCTGGAGTTCCTCGGCACGGGCCTCGAGCTGCGCCCAGGTCGCGTCCGGCTCCGTGGGCAACTCCACGCCCAGGAGCCGCAGCCCCTCCCGGCCCAACTGGAAGCCCTCCTGGGCTCTCGCCGCGGTCTGAAAGGTGCGGCACATGAGCGGGTAGATGTCACCGACGTGCTCGGGGGTCCTCGCCCTCCTCGCGGTGAGCGCGAACAGCGCCTCGGCCCGTTCGAGATGGCCTCCGAGGAACTCGCACTCGAGCAGCTCACGGTGGAGCGCGAACATCAGCTCGAAGTGCCCGTCCCAGGCTTCCTCCGAGAGCAGCCGGATGCCTTGCTGCAGGTAGCCGATGGCGGCCCGGTAGCCGGTGGCGGCCTTGGCGCGCTGCGCGGCCATCAGGTTCAGCCGGGCACAGGTGGCCCGCTCCTCCGCCGAGGCCATGCGGCCACTGCCGAGGTTGAAGTGTTTGACCAGCTCGAAGATGCGCTCGCTCTGCTGCTCCGGGGTGAGGTGCTCGATCAGGCGCTGGCCGATCCTCAGGCTGAGCGCCTCCTGCTGATCTGGGGGAATCTGGGAGCGCGCCGCCTCCTGGACCCGGAGATGGGCGAAGCGGTAGAGGACCTGCGCGGACTGGGGGGCATCCTTCCGCTCTTCCCGAGCCCAGAGGGAGTACGGGGGGCGGTGATCATGCAGCAGCAGGAGCCCATCTCGCGCGGGCTCCCAGAGCCACTGGGCCACGCTCCGGATGGGTGCGTCGAGAATGAGGGAGACCGAGCCCAGGTCGAAGGTACTGCCCAGGTTGCTGGCCAGCATGAGCGCCCGTTGTGTCTCCTCGGGGTAGCGCAGGATCTTCTTCACCATGAGGTCGACGACGTTGTCGCTGACCCCCAGCCGCTGGATCCGACTCAGGCTCCACGTCCAGCGCCGGTCGTGGGCGTCGAAGCGCAGCAGCCCCTCCTGGTGCAGGGTGTCGAAGAGCTGGGTGATGAAGAAGGGATTGCCGCCTGTCTTCTCCAGGATGAGCTCCGCCAGGTGGAGCCCGGTGTCCTCCTCGCAATTCAGGGTGTCCGCCACCATCGCCGCCACGTGCTCCAGTTGCAGGGGCGCCAGGCGGAGCTGCGCGTGCCGGGGACTGCGTTGCGCCAGCGCGGTGAGCACCTGCGCCAGGGGAGCCGTCGGAAGGACTTCGTCGTCACGGCAGGCCGTGATGATCAGCAGATGCGAGGCGGAGGGGTTCGTCGCCAGTTGGGTGAGGAAGCTCAGGGACGCGGGTTCGATCCACTGCAGATCATCCAGGAAGAGGATCAGCGGATGTTTCGCCGAGGCGAACGCCAGCAGGAAGTGGGTGAGCGTGGTCTCGAACCGGCGGCGCGCCTCTCCGGAGGGCAGCGCGGGCGGGGGCGCCTGTTCGGGGAGGACATGCACCAGCTCGGGGACCCACTCGATGAGCAGCTCCCCGTTGCCTCTCACCGCATCGCGCAGGACGGCCCGCCACTGCTCCAGCCGTGCCTCGCTCTCCGTGAGCAACTGGCGCGCCAGCTCCGCGACCACCTGGATGAAGATGGACAGGGGCGTCTGCCCGATCTGATCGCACTTGCCGGAGGCGAAGTAGCCGCGCTGGGCGGAGGTGCGCTTGTGGATCTCCCGCACCACGGCGGACTTTCCCACGCCGGCGGGGCCGCTCACGAGCAGCAACTCGACCTGGCCCGAGGTGGCACGCTCGAAGGCCGCCATGAGCGTGGCCAGCGCCTCCTCCCGGCCATAGAGCTTCTCGGAGATGTTCAGCGTCCGGCGGACGTCCTGCTCGCCCAGCGTGAAGGGGACGATCTGGCTGGTAGCCTCCCACTGGCGAGCGCACTCGGAGAGATCCGCCAGCAGCCCCGCGGCGCTCTGGTACCGGTCCTCCGCGTTCTTCTCCAGGAGCTTGCAGAGGATGGCGGAGAGGGGCTCGGGGATGGAGGAGCGGCGCAGGTGCGGGGGCTGCGGCGGCCGGGCGATATGACAGGAGATGAGTTCCACTGCCTCCTGGGCCTCGAACGGGGGCGCTCCGACCAGCAGGTGATAGAAGGTGGCGCCCAGCGCGTACAGGTCCGCGCGGTGGTCGATGGCGCGGTTCATACGTCCGGTCTGCTCGGGGGAGATATAGGCCAGCGTGCCCTCGATGAGGGCGGGGTTGCGGAACTCCTGTCGGTCTCGGGAGAGGACGGAGGCCAACCCCAGGTTGCCCAGCTTCACCTGCCCGCTGCGCGGGTTGTAGAAGACATTGGCGGGGCAGATGTCCTTGTGGATGATCTGGTGGCGGTGCAGGGACTCCACGGCGCGGGTGAGTGCCTGCGCCACGTTCAGGAAGCGGCCCACCTCGAGCGGCCCCTGCGTGGCCAGGTAGTCCGAGAGCGAGGACGCGCCAAAGTCTTCCAGGACGAGGGTGCAGGAGCGCCCATGAGGGACGAGTTCGAGGTGTCTGACAATGCCTTCCGCCTCGAGCATCCGGCCGATCTCGTGCTCGCGCTCGAGCCCCGCCAGCTCGGCTGGCAGGGGATAGGCCGCCACCGGCGTCTTCAGGAGGACGAAGCGTCCCTCCCGCTCCGAGTAGGCGCGGTGGAGCACCGAGCCCGAGCTCTGGTGCAGCTTCTCCTCGATGCGGTATCCCGGTATGGCCTGCATACGGCTGGAAGGGGCTCCTGGGTAGGGGGCGCATCCTAGCCCCAGGCAGCCAGGCAGGGGGGAGGAGGCGAGGGGCGGAGCGCTTCGAGGCATTCTTTTCCCCCTCGGGGTGCCGCGGTTCCAATCCCTGGCGTCTGTCTTTCCGCCGAACCCTTCCAGGGGACGAGGGTAGCGTTTACCCCAGGTCATTTCCCACAGGTACGCAGAGTGCACACCCGGTGCGAACTTCTCCTCAGCCGGAGGCGTGTCGTGGAACAGAGTGGCGCGGTAGGGCGGTGTCTGTGGGCGCTGGCGGTGCTCGTCGTGTTGACCCGTTGTGGAGGTAGTGCGGAGCCGGAGCCTCCGGCCCCCGAGAGCCAGGGTTTCCAGCAAGCCTCCGCCGTGGAGCCCGCGGCCACGGTGATGGCGACGGCCACGTTCACACCCATCTCCGATGCGCGTGTGGAGGAGGCCCTTCCCACGCGGAACCTGGGCATCGAGAGCACCTTGATCGCGGACCTCTCGCCTCGGCAGGAGAGCTACCTTCGCTTCTCCCTGAACAAGGTGAAGGGGACGGTGACGCGAGCCCGGCTGCGGCTCTACGTCTCGGATGGCACCTCGGATGGGCCCCAGATCTTCTCCGTGACGCGGTACTGGTCGGAGGCGGGCCTCACCTGGAGCACCCGGCCGGCCCGGCTCGGAGGGCCTCTGGCGGATGCTGGAGCGCTCACCTCGGGCACCTGGGTGGAGTACGACGTGACAGGCGCGGTGAATGGCAGCGCCGATGTGAACCTCGTGCTCGTGCCCACCTCGAGCGATGGGGCGGACTTCGTCTCCCGGGAGGGACGGTCGGACCTGAGGCCTCAGCTCGTTGTCACCTATACCCCGGAGGCACCGGCTCCCGCGGGCTGCATGCTGCGCACGGATGCCTATCGCCGGACCTATATCGGCTTCACGGATGGCACCGTCTCGCAGAGTGAGCCCAACAGGAACTTCAGCTCGGAGCTGACGCTTCAGGTGGATGGGTCGCCTCGGCTGGAGTCCTATCTCCAGTTCGACGTGGACACGCAGGGGATGACGGTGCGCAACGCCTGGCTGGAGTTCTTCGTGACGAACCCCACCTCGGATGGCCCACTGCTGTACCGGGCTCGCAGTGACTGGAGCGAGCAGAGCCTCACCTGGAACACCCGGCCGGGGCTCTCCGCGAGCGCGGTGGGCAACCTCGGCGCTGTCACCGCCGGCAGCCGCGTGACGTACGACCTGACTGGAGTCGTGGCGGACTGGGGGGGCTATGGCTTCGGGTTGCTCCCCGAGTCCACCGATGGGGTGGCCTTCTCGTCGTCGAATCAGCCCCTGTACGATGAGGCGCCCAGGTTGAGCTTCACCCTGGACAGTCCCCTGTTCTGTTCGTACCACGGTGCGGGAGGTGGCCTCTCGGAGTGGAAGCGGCAGTACGGGGGCGCGGGCGACGAGTCCCTGGGAGCGCTGGCGCCGCGGCCCCAGGGCGGCTTCGTGGCGGCGGGGCGCTTCGGGTCGGCGGCCTTCCCTCCAGAGGAGGGGTTGGCGCTGGCGCAGTACTCCGCGACGGGCAGTCCGGAGTGGAGCCGCGTGGTGTCCACGGAGAAGGTGCGGGCGACGCATGTCACCGTCACCTCGCTGGGCAACATCCTGGTGGTGGGGCAGTACATGGGCTCGCCGAATCTGGGAACGGGGCCGCTGCCCTTCGTTCCGCAGGAGGCGTACTGGTACGGGTTATTCATCGCCAAGTTCTCTCCGACGGGGCAGACGGTGTGGGCGCGCGGCTTCACGGCGCGGGATGATCAGGGCCAGGTGGTGCAGGCCTTCCCCGCCGCTGTGGCGACCGATGCCAATGGCAGCCTGCTCGTGACGGGAGGCTTCGCGGGACGGATGGATCTGGGCGGGGGCGTGCTCGCCTCGGATGCGCTGGGAGACACGGGCAACTGGTCGAGCCTGGGAGGCTTCGCGGCGAAGTTCTCCTGGGAGGGGCAGCACGTCTGGTCCAGGGCTTTCCAGAGCGGGGATGACGATGCCTACGATGCCCAGCCCCAGGGACATGGCGTGGCCGCGGACTCGGCGGGCAACGTCCTGGTGGCCGGCGCGGCGGGGCCCTGGACGAATCTTGGGGACGGGCGCCTGGGAATGCGGGCGCCCTTCATCGCGAAGTACAGCCCCACGGGCGCTCTGCTGTGGAAGCGGGTCCTTCGCGGAGCCTATGGCGTCGTGAGGGGCATCCAGCCCCAAGGGACGGACCGGATCATCTTCATCGGCAACGTGGGAGGGTCCTTCACCTTCGCGGGGGGCTCCTACTTCGGTGGCAACCCGAATGACTCCTACCGGTATCCGCCCAACACCAATGGCTTCATCGGTGCTTTGACGGGCACGGGTGCGGATGTCTGGTTGCGCTCCATCGGGACGGGGACAGGATACATCCTGGATTTCCAACGCCTGGCCGTGAGTGAGGATGGGCTCCTCACGGTTTCGGGGCGGGGCCGGGAGGTGTTCGAGCTCGGCGGTGGGAGTTTCGGTTTCTCTACGGACTTCGATCCTTTCATCGGCACGAGCCGCACCTTCGTGGCGCGCTATTCGGCGAGCGGCCAGCACCAGTGGTCTCGCGTGTTCGATGTGGGCCGGAGTTTCGATGTGGCCCTGCAGCCGGGAGGCGCCGTGGTGTTGGGAGCCACGCTCGCGGGAGTGCTCGAACTGGAGGGGCAGACCTATACGCCCGTGGGAGAGAGCGATCTGTTCTACCTCAAGGTGACTCGCTGACGGACTGCTCAGCGACGTCGTGCGGCAGTCGAGTGCTTGTCTGTGTGCCGCCGCCGTCCACGAGCTTGCTGTGTCAGCTCGTCCAGTGCTTTGAGGAGCTTTCGGTACGAGCGCGAGCGCTGGGCCATGCCAGAGGTAAAGGGAAGCGCCGAGGAGAAGTCGGACTGATCAATGGTCTCTTCGTAGGGGCGCCCCAGCAGTGCGGAGAGGCGCTTCTTGCAGTCGCGGATGGCTTCGATATCCGAGAGAGTCGCGAGTCGTTGCCCGGCAGGCAGGAGCTTTGCCCGCCGCAGCCTGGCGAGCGCGGCCAGGAACCAGACCTCATACTCCCGGTTTGCAACCACCACCTGGATGGGAATGTGCGGTGCAACGGCAAGTGCACGCTCTAGCAGTTCGAGCCCAAGCCCCTTGCGCCGTGTCTTCGACCGCTCCAGACATTCGTCATCCGCGTCGAGAATGATGAGGATGCCGTCCGGTTGTTCACGGGCGGCCATCTCGACGTAGTACTCGACGCCGAGTTCGTCATCTGCATCGTGAGGGCACTTGAGCGCGCCTGCCCCGGGTGCTCGAATGGCCAGATCGGGTGTCTCGAAGTTCCTGAAGCCGCGGTACTGAAACCAACGACGCAGGAGCACGGGCACTGCGGTCTGCTCACCGTGGCCTTCCACGATGGCGAGGATGCGGAGTGGCCGGCGCATGCTCACAGCCCAAAGAATCGAGTGAAGAAGTCACTTTCGACGCGCTCAGGCTCGTCGGCGGTGAAGAGCGCGTTGCTGCGCAGCAACTTGCCGACGGAACGAGGCGGGCGGCTCATCTCCTCGGCCCCCGTGCTGAGCCGGAAGAGTTGGCTGCGCCCATTGCGCCATTGGATGACCCTGATGCGTTCCGGAGTGACAGAGGGGTGGCTCAGCGCTTCCGGGCTATGTGACGTGAGGAGCACCTGGCATCGGCGCGTGCTGGAGTCAACGGCGTCCAAGAGAACACTGAGGGCGGCGGGATGAACGGAGTCCTCGATCTCCTCGATGCACACCAGTGCGGGTGACGGGCTCTGGCGAAGCGCGAGAAGGATGGCCAGGCATCGCAGGGTTCCATCGGACATGTCCCGAATGTCGAATCGGACGCGGGTGGACTTCCCGCTCTGCTGGAAGAACCGGATGAGCCTGCGCCCGGCCGCTGTGCCGGACTGGAGTCTGCTGATGCCGGGAGTAATGGCGGCAAGGTGCCTGGTGATCCAGGAGAGCTCTTTCCGATTCCTCTCGATGGAGTGGAGGACGTCCCCGGCGTTATCACCGTTGCGGTGGAGAATGCTCGTGCGGCCAATGGGAGGCTCGAGCCGGATCGCTTCGGGCGAGAGCCTGTACGCACGCACGCTCGTTTTCAGGGCATCGAGGATGAGTTGAAGGGAGGGCTTCCCAATGGCTAAGAGGGGAAGAGACAACCCCTCTCTTGAGAAGAAATGGTACCGGTGGGGAGCCTGGGGCTGTGGGCCGGCGTGGCCCTCAGGAGTATCGAACCTGATGGACTCGTGCTCTACGCGAAATCCTTTGGCAGTGCGTGAGGGGGTGACCTGGAACCCGTACGTTGCGACAATTCCCGCTCGGATATACGGCGGCTCAATCACAAGCCCGGTCCGCTGTGTGAACGCTCGTAGGTACGCCGGGGAAATCCTCACGGTGAGTGCGATGGACAACTTCTTCGCTGTTTTCGAGCTCCGGTGCAGAAGGGCCGAGAGGCCTTCCCGGCGTGTCAGGGCGTTCTCGAGGGAGTCAGTGAGCGCGTCCCGGAGGAACACCAGTGCATCGATGAGCGTGCTCTTGCCCGCGCCGTTGCGCCCGACGAGCACAGTCAGCTCATCGAACCGGAGCCGGACGTTCTCGAAGGCCCGGAATCCGGCGAGCCTTAGTTCCACGATCTGGATGCCTGAGGAGTCGTTCATGAGACTCCAGACTTTCTAGCACTCCAAAGGAGGGCGTGGTGGGGCGGAACGTCTCATTCCGCTGGGGACAGGACGCTCACCCAGAACTCGCGAGGGACCTGGGCCTCCTGACCCCGGAGGAGCCGCTCACAGAGCCGCGCCTCGGTGATCCAGATGCGTCCCTCCTTCGAGACAGTGAGGTTGACGGGGGACTCCAGTCCCGAGGCGAGCACCTCCAGCTTCTTTGGGCCCCGGCCTGCTCCGAGGACATCGATGCGGAGCAGCCGTCCATCTCCGCTGGTCACCGCGCCTTCCAGCACGAGCAACCGCCCGTCGGGAGCGAAGCGCATACCATCCGGGTTCTCCAACCGGCGCGGCAGCTCCACCTCCGTTACCGTGGGTGCTGCCTCTGCCCCGAGCCGGATGAGGAAGAGGCGTCCGGGCCCGTAGGTGTTGATGGCCAGCGTGCCGCCATCCCTGGCCAGCGCGATGCCCGCAGGCCCGATGTTGCCCATCCCTGGCCCCTGAGCCTGGAATCGCGCGTCGGATACGAAGGTCTCCAGACGCTCACCTCCGGGCCGCAGATACAGGACGGACGCACGCGAGCTGTCTGTCACGTACAGGCCGCCATCAGGTGCGACGGTGATGTCATTGCCCAGGCCTCCCTCCGGAATGGGGATGATCCGCCGCACCTTGCCTGTGCGGACATCCAGCGCAAAGAGCCGGTGCGGCCGTCGACCCAAAGATCCATCCGGGCGCAGCAGCCCCATGACGTCGGGAGACGTGCCCCATAGCAGCCCGCGAGGCGCATCCAGCCGGAGGCTCGTCACCGAGAACACTTCATCGGAGCCCGGGAACAGCACCTGCCACGTACCACCTGGCTTTCGTTGCAGGACTCGGCCGCTCGACACCGAGCCGACATAGAGAGTCCCATCCTCCGCGTGGGCAATGCCATTGGGATACGTGAAGCCTTCCGGAAGAGGAAGGCGCGGGGTTGCGGCGAGCAGGCTTGCGCTCAGGAGGGCCAGGCAGCTCAGTGGGCTCATGAGGCCACGAATACCTCACGCTTCCCTCCGTATCACCGGGCATGGGCGCACTACACTCGTGCACCGCGTGCAACAGTCGCGGGAGGGTGGCATGCAGCGTGCGGCGATGCGAGACCGGCTCGAGGAGATGCGGAGTTTCGTGGCAGTGGCGCGGGCCCAGAGCTTCGCGGACGCGGCGCGGGAGCTGGGAATCAGCGCCTCGACGTTGAGCCGGCGCATCACCCGGCTGGAGGGAGCGCTGGGCACTGCACTGTTGCGGCGCACCACCCGTACGGTTTCGCTGACGGAGGCCGGCACGTTGTACCTCGAGCGCAGCCTGGATGTGCTCGCCCGCGTCGAGGATGCGGAGGCCCTCGTCTCCGGGTTGGCGAGCGATCCCAGGGGACGGCTGCGCGTGTCCGTGCCCAACCTCTTTGGACAGCTCCAGATTGCCCCGCTGCTGCCGGACTTCCTGCGGCGCTACCCCCGCATCGCGCTGGAGGTCTCCTTCGTGGACCGCTACGTGGACCTCATCCAGGAGCGGTTCGATGTCGCCATCCGCATCGGCGCCCTGGAGGACTCCAGCCTCATGGTGCGCCGGCTCGCTCTCAATCGACGCATCCTCTGTGCTTCCCCGCGTTACCTCCAGGACCGCCGGCCGCTCACGAGGCCCGAGGATCTGACCCAGCACGCGTGCCTCCACTTCAGCTTCCTCTCGGAGGGCCCTGCGTGGACCCTGGTGCGCGGGCAGGAGCGGGTGACCGTCCGTGTGCGTCCGGCGCTGAGCGCGGACAATGCCGAGGCGCTGCGGTTGGCCGCGGTGGCGGGGGAGGGCATCACCGTGCTGGCCACGTTCCTCGCGGGAGAGGATCTGCGTGCCGGGAGGCTCGTCCGGGTGCTTGAGGGCTGGTCCATCCCCGACACCGGCATCTTCGCCGTCCATCCGCCAGGGCGGATGGTGCCTTCGAAGGTTCGCGCCTTCGTCTCCTTCCTGCGCGAGCGCTTCGAGGGCACGCCTCCCTGGGAACGGCCCGGAGCGTGCCGGGTGTCTTCTCAGGCATAGCCTTCGACGTAATCAACCGGCGGAGCGATGCCCACGCGCCACCGGGTGACGCGGCCTTTCTCATTGTCTCGGATGGAACTCGAAGCTACCGGTTCGACTTCGACAGCAGCATTGAGGGAGGAGGCAAGTGCGCGGCCCGCGTGATGCACCAGGCGTGCGGGGCGCTGGAGTTCGCAGAGGGAACCAACCGTTGGCTCCAGTGCGTCGAGCCAGGCGCTTCCGAGGTGCTCTGCTCTCAGGTTGATGCTCGCGTGGAGAGGATCAGTCCTCCCGAGGGTGTCTCCAGTGTGTGTGTCAGGGCACGCGCAACTTCGCCACCGCCTGCGCGGGCCCGTCACCGAAGTTCAACCCCGCGCTGGTGTTCGCCTTGGCCACCCGGACATCGTAGGTGCCCGGCGGCAGGAGCGTGGTGAAGCTGAAGCTGGAATCCTTGCAGCGCACGTACGCGGTCTGCTTGAACGAGGCCGTCTCGTCCGTGAAGGTCACCGTCGCGAGCGTCGCGGAGAGGTTGCTCGAGTTGGCGCAGTACGACGCATCCACCGTGGGCAGCAAATCGTTCACCGTCAGCCGTCCGGACACGGTGCGCACCGTCTGGTCCAGCAACAGGTTGCTCACCGTTCCATTCACCGTGAGGTTGGGGAAGCGGCCCGGGACGAAGTTGGACCCGGTCGTGTCGAATCCCGGCTGCGTCTCGACCTTGTAGGTCCCCGCGGGGAGCCAGGCCGTGAAGTCGAAGGCCGGCCGCTCGCAGGTGATCGACTTGGTTCCGTTCGTTGCCCCCTGGACGGTGTTGGAGAAGGAGACGCGCGCCAGTGGGGCTTGCCTGTTGTACGTCTGTTGGCAGAACGGCTCATGCCCGGTGGGCGCCACCCCGTTGTTCAGCACCTTCCCGGAGACGGGGTACACCACCTCGTTCAGCACCACGCCGCTGGTGGCGCTGGAGACGGTGAACGGGGTGAACGCGTAGAAGCCTTCGGGCGTGTTGAGCTGCGTCGAGCCCGAGGGGCTTGCCTGCACCGTGTACTTCCCGGCCGGGAGCACGGTGGCGAACTGGAAGTTGTCCTCGCAGTAGAGCGTCACCGTGCCAGAGAGCGCGTTGTCCGACTGCACCATGAGGTTGAGCAGCCTGTCGCCGGTGAAGCACTGCGCGCCGAGCACGGGCGCAGCGCCGTTGACCGTCACCTTGCCGGACACCGGGAACACCACCTGGTCCCAGACCTGGTTCGAGAGCGGCCCGGTGACATTCAGGGTCCGCTTTACACTCATCGGAGGCAGGGTCGAGACGGGCTTGCCATACCCACCCGCGTCCCGGAAATAGACGCTCTGCGAGCCCGGTGGCAGGAGCAGCGAGAAGCTGAAGTCCGAGGTGCAGGGCAGAGGTGTCGTCCCGGAGAAGTCGTTGTTGGATGCGATGATCTCCGCCACGGTGAGGGAACTGGTGCAGGTGCCGCCCTTCAAGGTGGGCGTGGCGCCGTTGACGGTGAGCCGGCCGCTCACCGGATGCACCACTTGATTCAGCACCAGGCTGGACGTCGGCCCTGTCACCGAGACGGGGGACGGCACCTTCAGGTTGCCGGAGGCGATGCGCGGTCCCGCCGGCCGCGCCGCGAAGGCGGGGCTGATGCGCACGTCATACGTCCCCACGGGGAGGAACGTCTCGAAGCTGAAGTCGGCCTTGTGGCCACAGTCGATGGAGAGGGTGGCGAACTCGTCCTCACCTGCGGGCGTCGTACTGGAACTCCGGTAGAAGGTGAGATCGGCCAGGTGCTGGCTGTCGGAGGTGCAGCCCGCGGGGGTGGTGAGAGTGGGGACCGCGCTGTTCACCGTCAGCTTGCCCGAGACGGCGGGCACCCCCTGGTTGAGCTTCAGGTCCGGCGTGTCCTCGGTGAGGGTGACGTTGCTCGCCACGCGCAGCTTGAACGGAGACATCCTCACGTTGGCGTCGTTGCTGGAGTACGGCTCCGCGTACACGTTGTACTTCCCGGGCGGGAGCCGGAGCGCGTAGTTGAAGCCGTTCTGGTTGCAGCGGACGGCGGTCTCGAACTTTGCCCCCGTCGACACCTGCTCGAAGGTCAGCGAGACGAGCGCATACGTCGCCCTCCAGGCGTCCGCGCAGTAGGCGGCGTCAAAGGAGGGGATGGCCCCGTTCACGGTGAAGTGGCCCAGGACGTTGATCAGGTCCGTGTTGAGGATCAGCGACGTCAGGGTGCCACCCTCGCAGACGAGCGCCGAGTTGCACGTGAAGCCTTCCGGGCATGGCGGCGAGCAGGGGCTGACCGCCTCGCAGCGCGTGCCGGTGCAGGCCTCCGCCGCGCCGCAGTCCTGCGCCACCCACTCCAGACAGCCGCTGCTCCCGGTCTGGCAGGTCTCCTGCCGCTGGGTGTTCGCGCACCGCTGCTGCCCCGCGGTGCAGGCGTCGGTGCATTGAGAGTTGGAGCACTTGCCATTCTGGCAGTTGCCGATGGCGCATGAGCGGACCTCGCCCCACTCGGTGCAGCCGGTGCTCTGGCGCTCACAGTACTGCACGCTGGAGCCGGCGCAGCGCCCGGTGCCCTCGGGGCACTGGTCGGAGCAGTGGTCCACACAGGCGCCGCCGCTGCACACCTGCGTGCCCGGGCAGACCTCCGGAGCCGCGTAAGCGAGGCAGCCATTCGCACCGCGCACGCAGGCGATCCGTTTGCCCGACTCGCAGCGGTTTGCCCCCTCCAGGCAGGCGTCGCTGCAGGCGGCGCCACACACGCCAGCGCTGCTGCACTGTTGGCCATTCGAGCAACTGTCGCAGGTGGCACCTCCCGCGCCGCAGGCCGAGGCCTGGTTGCCGGGCGCGCAGGTGCCATCGTCCTGGCAGCAGCCGAGACAGTTGGAGGCGTCACACGAGTTGGAGGAGGGACAGCCCGCCGAGAGGAGGGCCAGAGGCAGCAGGGCACTCAGCACGAGCGCGGGGAGTACGGAGAGTCGTGAGGGGGTCATGTCCGCTCGCCCATACCGGCCTGCTCTGACACTTGGGGGAATCCCCCATCCATGCATCACAAACACGGCCGGCTCACTCCACCTCGTTGGAGGAAACCCCCATGCCCAAGCGCCGTGAGCCGAACGAGGGTGGCCAGTACCGCCGAACCTGCGCGACGATGGATGAGCATCGCCGCCTGGCCCGTCTCTCTCCCGAGTACCGTCGCAGGCGACGTGAGATCGAACTGGAGACACGCCAGTTCATCGCGCGCTACGCGGACGCCGGGCTGAGGACAGGCATCGTCCGCATTCCCGTCGTCGTGCACGTGGTGTGGAATACGGCGGCGCAGAACGTCAGCGATGCCCAGATCCAGTCTCAGATCAACGTGCTGAACGCTGACTTCCGCCGGATGAATGCGGACGCAGCCAGCGTGCCGGCGGTCTTCGCGGGAGTCGCCGCCGATACACGCATCGAGTTCGCGCTCGCCGTGCGCGATCCAGCCTGCGGCTCCACCAATGGAATCACCCGCACCTTCACCGCGACGACGGGCTTCACCATGGCGACCCGTAACAACGTCAAGTCCGCGGCGACGGGGGGCGCGGATCCATGGCCCTCGGACCGATATCTGAACATGTGGGTCGCCAACTTCACGGACACGCTCCTCGGGTTCGCCACCTTCCCTGGCGGGCCTGCGGATCTGGATGGCTTCGTTGTCCGCACGGATGCCTTCGGCACCATTGGCACGGCGGCGGCGCCGTTCAATCGCGGACGCACCGCGACGCACGAAATTGGCCACTGGCTCAACCTGCTCGACATCTGGGGGGACGACGAGTCCGGGGCCATCTGCAGCCAGTCCGACGAGTGCGCGGACACTCCCAACCAGGGAATCATGAACTTCGGGACGCCCGCCTTCCCGCATGTCTCGTGTGGCAACGGGCCGAACGGCGACATGTTCATGAACTACATGGACTACGTCGATGACGCGGCGATGTTCATGTTCACGCAGGATCAGGCGACGCGGATGAACGCGACACTGTCCGTGGCGCGCGCGAGCATCCTCTCTTCGGACGGGCTCGTTCCGGTGAGCGCCGGCGCGGTGCCGGATCTCTGGATGCAGGACAATGCCGATGACACGGGTGCCGAGCCGGATCCCAGCGCGAACCCCATGTGGATCAGCGATGACATCTGGGTGCGCAACGCGCCGGATGGGCTCACCAATCAGGATCACCAGAACCCACGAGGTGAGCAGCTGAACCATGTCTACGTGCGCGTCCGCAATCGCGCCTGCTCACCTGTGGGCTCGCAATCGGGCACGGTGAAGCTCTACTGGGCGAAGGCCTCCGTGGCTCTGTCCTGGCCTGCGCCGTGGGATGGCAGTGTCACGGTACCGGCGTTGATGGGTGGGCTCATCGGCAGCCAGTCCGTCACGGTGGCCGGAGGAGACACGGAGATCCTGTCCTTCGACTGGACGCCGCCCGACCCTTCGGATTACGCCGCCTTTGGCGCGGACAAGGCGCACTTCTGCCTGCTGGCGCGCATCGAGACATCGCCGGTTGCGCCCTTCGGAATGACGACGCCCGAGACGGGAAACCTCTACGCCAACGTGCAGAACAACAACAACATCGTCTGGAAGAACATCACGGTGGTCGACACGGATGGAGACGGGGGGCGCTTCGCCGACGTGGTGCTGGGGAACCTCGGGCGTGAGCGGCAGGAGACGGTGCTCGTCTTCGACACACCGAGGCAGCGTGGTGGCTCGCTCTTCGACTGGGGGTATCTGCTGGTGGAGTTCCGGGGCGACGCGCTCGAGCGATGGGCCAAGGGAGACCTTCGAGGCGACGGTTTCCAGCGGCTGGAGGACGGGCGGCTCCTCATCACGCGTCCCGTGAAGTTCCTGGGGCCGCCGCTGAAGCCGGGGGAGTTCGGCACCTTGCACGTGCGCTTCGTACCGGACGGACGCCGCCCCACGGGGGCCGAGGTGTTCGAACTGGACGTCACTGCGTTCGACGCCCAGGGACAGCTCGTGGGTGGGCAGCGCTTCCTGCTCAGGACGGCGGATGTCCGGAAGCGGCCTTGCTGGGACACCCAGGTTGGCAGCTTCGACGGCGTCGACTGGATCAGGGCCCCTCAGTGCGGCTGTGGCTGCGGCTGCTGAACCATTCCTGGAGCATCCGGAACATGACCCAGGTGCTGGGTAACGCCCAGCAACTGGGACTGGTAGCCGAGAGGCATGGCCCTCACTGCTGACGCCGGCGCCGGACCAAGACGAGCCCCGCCAACCAGAACAACAGCGCGCTCGGTACCGAACCCGTGGAGCAACCGCACCCGCTGTCGGGCTTGCCAGGAGGTGAATCCCCAGGGAAGTCGCTGTCGCAGGCGTCGCCCACGCCGTCACCATCCTTGTCCGCCTGATCGGGGTTGGCCACCAGCGGGCAGTTGTCGGTGGCGTCCGCCACGCTGTCGTTGTCATCGTCCGCATCACAGGCATCGCCATTGGCGTCATGGTCGGTGTTGACCTGATTGGGGTTGGCCACCAGCGGGCAGTTGTCCGTCCCGTCGAGCACGCCGTCGTTGTCGTCGTCCGCGTCACAGGCGTCGCCCTCGCTGTCGTTGTCGGCGTTGGCCTGATCGGGGTTGGCCACCAGCGGGCAGTTGTCCGCGCCATCCATGACACCGTCACCATCGCGGTCTGTGTCGCAGGCATCGCCCAGACTGTCGCCATCCAGATTGGCCTGATCGGGGTTGGCCACCAGCGGGCAGTTGTCGCTGGCGTCCGTCACGCCGTCGTTGTCATCGTCCGGGTCACAGACATCGCCCGCACTGTCGCTGTCCGTATTGGTCTGATCGGGGTTGGCCACCAGCGGACAGTTATCGCTGGCGTCCGTCACGCCATCGTTGTCCTTGTCCGGGTCGCACGCGTCGCCGATGTGATCATTGTCTGTGTCCACCTGATCGGCGTTCGCCACGAACGGGCAGTTGTCGACGTTCTGCGCGATGCCGTCATGATCGGGGTCGCTCATGAGGGCAATGCCCCAAGGATTGGAGAAGTTCGAGATCGTCGTCGTCACCGTGCGCGTCGCCGTGTCGATCACCGAGATGTTGCCGCCGCCGGTGTTCGTCACATACGCACGAGCCCCGTCCGCCGAGAACGCCACGACTCGTGGCTGCGTGCCCACCGGCACTGTGCCCACCACGCTCAGCGTCGCCGTGTCGATCACCGACACGTTGTTGCCCGTCAGGTTGGGCACGTAGAGCTCGCTCCCGTCCGGCTTGACGGCGACGTAGACAGGGATCGAACCCACCGGCACGGCGGCCAGCTCCGCGCGAGTCGCTGTGTCTATCACCGTCACGACGTTGGCGGTAAAGAACGCTGCGTACGCGAAGGCCCCATCGGGTGAGAACGCGAGCCAGTTGGCACCATTGTTCCCATGCCCCGTGTTGAAGGTCGCCACCATCGTGTTCGTAGCTGCGTCGAAGACAGCAACCGAAGAGCCCGAAGTACTGCCGACCGTGACCCAGACGAACGCTCCGTCAGGAGTGCTCTCCAAGGTTGCGCAACCTATCGAGCTTATCGTCGAGGTGACCGTGTTGGTGGCGAGATCGATGACGGAGAGGGTGGCGCTCCCGTTGTTGCACGTATAGAGGGTCCCCCGGTTGGTGGGAGCCACCGCCGTCACGAGGTTGCCCGTGGGAATGCTGGCGAGCACCGAATTCGTCGTCGTATCGATGATCTGCACCGCGTTGGAGCTCGTCGAGAACAGGCGCTTGCCGTCGGCGCTCAGTCGGAGATTCCGGGAGCCCGTCCCTGAGATGCTACCGGTCTCGGTATTGGTGGCCGTGTCGATAATCCGCACCGAGGTGTTGCCTGAATTGGCGACATAGGCATTGAACTGTGCGTGTGCGACGCCCGTGCTGAGCACTGTCGCAAGCAATCCGACCACTGCTGGTGAGAAAGGCTTTCCCAAAGTGCTCACACAAATCCCCTGTATTTTTTGTAAGAGCGTCTGCTTGATCGCGTCCACACTCCGTATACACGGGGTATCTGGCGGAGGATATTGGACCTAGTGCCTACACGGCGGCCCCAATAGGGGGATGCTCGGAATCTCAATTGTGGGTAGACTCGGACCATCGACTACCTGAAGAAAATCCTGACCGCACGGGTCTACGACGTCGCCTCCGAGACCCCGCTCGAGCTGGCGCCGACCCTCTCTCAGCGCTACCAGAACCGCATCTATTTCAAGCGCGAGGACGTGCAGGACGTCTTCAGCTTCAAGGTTCGCGGCGCCTACAACAAGATGGCCCATTTGAGCGACGCGCAGTTGAAGCGCGGCGTCATCTGTGCCTCCGCCGGGAATCATGCGCAGGGCGTGGCCCTGTCGGCCGCCCGCCTGGGCTGCCGTGCGCTGATCGTGATGCCCACCACCACGCCGCCGCTGAAGATCGAGGCCGTCAAGGCGCGTGGAGGCGCCAGCGTGCAGATCGTCCTGCACGGCGACTCCTATACGGACGCCTACAACCACGCGATCACGCTGGAAGCAGAGCAGAAGCTCACCTTCGTACATCCCTTCGACGATCCGGACGTGATCGCGGGGCAGGGCACGATTGGACTGGAGATCCTGCGCCAGCACTCCGGCCCGATCCACGCGATCTTCGTTCCCATCGGCGGCGGCGGCATGCTGGCGGGGATCGCGGCCTACGTGAAGCAGATCCGCCCGGACATCCGCATCGTGGGTGTCCAGACGCAGGATTCGGATGCGATGGCGCGCAGCCTGAAGGCGGGCGAACGAGTCACCCTGCTGGACGTTGGCCTGTTCTCGGATGGCACGGCGGTGCGTTTGGTCGGAGAGGAAACCTTCCGTCTGGCTCAGCGGTACGTGGACGAAGTGGTGCTGGTCGATACCGATGCGATCAGCGCCGCAATCAAGGACGTGTTCACCGACACTCGCTCGATCCTTGAGCCGGCCGGTGCCCTGGCTGTGGCCGGTGCCAAGGCCTATATCGAGCGCGCCGAATCAAGCCAGATGCCGGTCAAGAACCAGACGCTGATCACCGTGTGCAGCGGCGCCAACATGAACTTCGATCGGCTGCGCTTCGTGGCGGAGCGCGCTGAGCTGGGCGAGGCACGCGAAGCGCTGTTCGCGGTGACGCTGCCGGAGCAGCGCGGCAGCTTCAAGCGCTTCTGCTCGCTGGTGGGTCCACGCAACGTGACCGAGTTCAATTACCGCATCAGCGACAAGGAACTGGCGCATGTCTTCGTTGGCGTGCAGATCGCCGACCGCGGCGAATCCGGGAATGTCGCCCGGCGCTTCGAGGATCATGGCTTCAAGACGCTGGACTTGACGCACGACGAGCTGGCCAAGACCCACCTGCGCCACCTGGTCGGCGGCAAGAGCGCGCTGGCCCGGGACGAGCTGCTCTACCGCTTCGAATTCCCCGAGCGCCCAGGTGCGCTGATGCGCTTCCTGAACAGCATGGCGCCCAACTGGAACATCTCCCTGTGCCATTACCGCTCACAAGGCGGAGACGTCGGCCGCATCCTGATCGGCCTGCAGGTTCCGCCGGAGGAAATGGGCACCTTCGCGACGTTTCTCGCGACACTCGGCTACCGCTACTGGGATGAGAGCCAGAACCCCATCTACAAGCTCTTCCTATGACCCCCCACGTCGTAGACCACGGCTTCCGAGGCGATGCTGCCATCGGCGAAGCGCACCTGCCCTGAAACAGCGATCTGGGCCCAGGTGGCCCCAGGCAGGGAGAGCAGAACCACGGCCATCAGAGCCGTGTGATGAAGGAAAGTGCGCAATGACATACGGGGTTTTCTCCGAGAATTCACAGGGGAAGATTCAAGAGCTCACTCCTCGTTCCTCTGGAGAACGGAGCCTCGGGGTTCATGAACCATGCGGGCTGACGCGTTTCGGAGCTCTGCGAGTCCCGAGTCCCTGCATCAATCGCTCTGTGAGAAGATGCCGTCCCATGACGAATATGCGAGTGGGTGTTTCTTTTTTCTTCGTCCTGCTGCTCTCGATGAGCTGCGGGCCGCGGGAGTACTCCCTGGAGGGGTTGGCGCAGAAGGGGCCATTCCAGGTGGGCTCCCTGGTGACGGTCCAGGAACTCGACTCCCAGCTCGCCGCGGAGGGCGTGGTGTACTTCACCGACACGCGGGATGACTTCGGTGCGTTCTCCCTGGACGCGACGATCCAGTCGCCATTCGTCGAGGTGCGGGTCAGCGGCTACGCCTACGACGAGCTGCACTTCTCGCCCTTCGACGGGCCCATCGACATGCGCGCCATCGTCCCGGTGGAAGGCTCGGACCCGGGCGAGGGTTCATCGGTCCATGCGGCCCTCAACGTGCTCACGGACCTGCAGAGCGCGCGGCTGCGTCAACTGATGGGGCAGGGGATGGGTTACTCCGATGCGGAGGCGCAGTCGCGCGGCGAGCTCCTCGGCGCTTTCGGTCTGCCACCGGGTGCCTCATCCCCCCCCTTCCATCAGCTGGATCTCTCCCAGGATGGGGAGGCCAATGCCATCCTGCTCGCGCTCTCGTCCACGGTGCTGGGGGTGGCCAACCTGAAGTTGACTCGGCTCGGCAATTTCCCTGGGCCGGTCCCCGGCATGGGAGCCTCCTTCAGCGAGACCCAGACACGGATGCGCATGGAATTCGAGGGCACTGGGGGGCTTGCGTCCTTCTCCGATGACATCCGCTCCGCGCAACATCAGCTCGCGGACGCCACGGATCAGGCCAGCGTCTTTTGCCGGCCGCAGTGTTGGGGCCCGGTGTCGAAATATCTCTCGCTCTATTACGAGACGCGCGGCGTGACAGCGACGATTCCCAACTGGCGCCCCTACGTCGACGGCGATGGGAACGGCACCGTCGACAACTACGAACCGTGAGCGGGCGCCGCCCCACTCTCCAGGATGCGGCGCATCAAGGTGACGGCACCTGGCAACCTGGGAGGTACCATGTGCCGTCTGTCTGAAAAGGTTTCTCCGGAGTGCAGGTCTCAGGAGGTCTGCCAAGAGTGACCTGGGCCCAGGCAGCCCAGGGCCCCATTCCGCCGGAATGGACGAGCGGGTAGATTCTGCGCGCGACATGTCACCTCTAGTGCGGCTGGGGCTGCTGATACTGTTCTGGGCGGCGCCTCGGGCCAGCGCGGGACCTTCGACGGTCCGGCTCGACTACATTCGAGATGCCACCGCCTCGGACTGCGTGACGCAGGAAGCCCTGCATCAGTCGCTCTCGACACTGTTGGGGAGAGACCCGATCGATGACTCGGCCCCCGAGAGGCTGCGACTCCACGTCAGTCGTGAGGGCGGGAACTGGCGGGGGACAGTCGAGCTGTTCGATGCGGCCGGAAAGCGCAAGGGCCGCCGTGAGCTGTCGTCCTCTCTCAAGGATTGCCAGGAACTGCGTCAGTCGTTGGAACTGACCGTCGCGCTCATCCTCGCTCCGCCCTTCGTCGGCAAGCCCGAGGCTCCGTTGCCTGCCCCGCTTCCGGTGCAGAGCGCTCCGCCCCCGGTACAGAGTGCCCCGCCCCCGGTACAGAGCGCCCCGCCCCCTTCCCTGCCGCAGCCGGGTCTTGCTCCCGGTATCACCGTGGGGCTGGGGACACGCCTCTCCTGGGGACTGCTGCCCGAACGCCAGCTCGGCTTGGATGCCGAGGGCGGCCTGCGCTTCGAGCGCTTCTCTTTCTCCCTGGGGGCAACTGCCTGGCTTCCGCGTGCCTATCGCCTCGACTCCGCGGGACTTCGGAGCACGCTGGTCACCGCGACGGCTCGCGCCTGTGTGCACTCCGGCCCCTTCGGGGCCTGTCCTCAGCTCTCGGTGGGGCTCCTGCGGGGCGAAGGCGTCGATCTGGAAAATGCGAAAAGGGTCAGTGCTCCCTGGTTCTCTCCTGGCGCTCGGCTCTTCGTGGAGTGGAGCCCGCCCGTGCGCGGAATCCGCTTGCAGATGTTCGCGGAGGGGCAGCTCGTCCTCACCCGGCACCAGTTCCTGGCGGGGGATGTGCGACTCTGGCAAGTCCCCGCGTGGGGGGGCTCCATGGGCCTCATGGCACTTTGGAAAAAGGGCCCGTGACGGATTTACCGAGCTCGCCGCAATCATTCTCAACGTGCCCAAGCTCACGGAATCCATCGTGCCGCTCTCCGCTCCTCCTACGGGTATTCAGGAGTGGTACCGACAGCACCTGTCCTTCGTGTATCGGTCGCTCGAGCGCTTGGGGATTCCCCCAGCGGACCTCGAGGACCTGGCGCACGACGTCTTCATGGTGGCGCATCAGCGCTGGGACTCCTTCGATCGCTCGAGCCCGGTGCGGCCCTGGCTCTTCGGGATCGCGGTGAAGGTGGCTTCGGGTGCGCAACACCGTGCATGGCGGACGCGGGAAGTTCCTACCGAGACCTACCCCGAGATGGCGGACAGACACCCTCTGCCCGATGCGCTCGCGGAGCGGGCCCAGCAGCAGCGCAAGCTCCTGCGCGCGCTGGACACGCTCGACATGGACCGGCGTGCCATCTTCGTTCTGCATGATCTCCAGGGAGTTGCCGTTCCCGAGGCGGCCCATGCGCTCGGGATACCGCTGAACACGGCCTACTCTCGGTTGCGTGCCGCGCGCTTGCAGGTGGCCGAGGCCCTGCGACATCTGGGACACCCAGGAGGTGAGCGGTGACTCGCGATACCGACGAGACGCTGCCGGAGGAATTGCGCCAGGCCATCGAGTCCGAGCGCTTGTGGGACCAGCTTCCTCCAGAGCTCGAGGAGCGGCTGGCGCGCCGCATTGGTGACAGCTTCGCCTCGAAGAGGGTAGGGGAGTCACTCGAGCCGGAAGTACCGCGGGACGAGGACGCGGATCCAAGTGTGGCGACCTCCCGGCAGCACGTGCTGCCGAGCCTGATCAAGAAGGCCTTTCCCTCCTTGAAGTGGGGAATCGTCTTTGCCGGGGGACTGCTGGCGGCAGGGGCCATGGGAGCCGGCCTCGTGACCGTGATCAAAGTCGCCTTCCCGAGCGAAGAGACTCCCGCGCCCGCCACTCCGGCTCCCACCAGAAAAGCCGGCTCCCGGGTTCGGCGGCCGCCACCGCAGGCTCCTGCCGAAAAGCTCGAGGTGCCAGCCGAAGATACCGAGATGCCACCCGAAGAGGCCAGGCTGCTGCCCACCGTGCCCGAGGTGGCTCTTCCCTCGCCAGCGCTGGCTCCGTCTCCACCGGTGCCCACGGCGCCGCCGATGCCCACGGCGCCCTCGCGGCCGAAGGTGAAGCGAGGGCCTGTGCCCCCACAGGTTGCGGCGGAGCCGGTTGCGGCGCCTCCATCTCCTGCCCCGAGCCGCGCCAGTCCCGTGAGCGAGCGGGACTGGTCACTCCTCCAACTGGCGCGAGAGGCCAGTGCGCAGGGGCACTATCCCGAGGCGCTCTCGGCGGTCACCGAGCATGAGCGGGAGTACCCCGCGTCCCAGCTCGCACAGGAGCGCGAGGCGCTTCGGATCCATGCCCTGATGGGGCTGGGGCGGCGGGATGAGGCGCGAGCCCTGGCCCGGAGCTTCGAGCAGCACTTCCCGGAGAGCATGCTCCTCGAGGGCATCCGCGAGGCTGTTGGCGGGGAATAAGTGTCAGTCTTTGACGGATTCGGAACGCTCGCCGCAATTCAAGAGCACAGCGCAATGGGGCGCTGATCGGGAGTATTCATCCATGCGAGCGACAACGATTCTTTGCCTTCTCATGCCATGGCTTGCGGCGTGTGATCTGGACCTGCAAGTGGGAGAGTTGCCGGAGACAGACGAGGGCGGCTTGAATTGCATCCCAGACGCGGGGAGCAGCGAAGGGCCGCCCGTGATGGCGCTGATCGGGCCGGCCACTCAGGCACTGGAGTGTGGAAGCTCCTATACCGACCCGGGTGCCAAGGCTACCGATGCGTG
Source organism: Hyalangium versicolor (assembly GCF_020103695.1). Lineage (GTDB taxonomy): Bacteria > Myxococcota > Myxococcia > Myxococcales > Myxococcaceae > Hyalangium > Hyalangium versicolor. The sequence goes on along the minus strand of NZ_JAHXBF010000023.1, from coordinate 54,592 downwards.
CTTCGGTGATCTGACCAGCAGCATTGTCCGGGTAGGCTCGGTGAACAGCGAGGTGCCAGGCAGCTACACGCTCACCTACAACGTGACAAATCCGGCGGGCCAGGTCGCGACGCCTGTGCAGCGGATGGTCACCGTGAGCGACACGCTGCCCCCGACCCTCGCCGTCAATGGCTCGTCTTCGCTTGCACTCGAGTGCGGCACCGTCTTCACGGATCCGGGCGCCGTGGCGACGGACCAATGCTTTGGGGCACTGCCCGTGGTGACCAGCGGCACTGTCGATCCGAACGTGCCGGGTCACTACACCCTGGCGTACCAGGCGACAGACGCCGCGGGAAACACGGTGTCCGCGAGCCGCTCGGTGGAGGTGAGCGACACGCTGCCACCGACCCTCACCCTCCTCGGTTCGCAGCACCTCAACGTCGAGTGCGGCGGTGCGTTCGCTGATCCAGGCGCGGCCGCCACCGACGCGTGCCTGGGGGACCTGACGGCCGCCATCACGCGTGTCGGATCGGTGTCGTCCACGATACCGGGCCATTACATGCTCACGTACTTCGTGGGTGATGGGCAGCGCTCCGTCACGGCCACCCGACTGGTGACCGTGATCGACGTCCAGCCGCCCGTCCTGAAGATCCTCGGCCCGCTCAGCCAGAGCATCGAGTGTGGTACGCCCTACGTCGATCCGGGCGCCACCGCCACCGACGCATGCGCGGGAGACCTGTCCGCGGCGATCGTCGCCACGAGAACGGGCGATCCCAGCTCACCCGGCGTTGTCTCCATCACCTACTCGGTGAGTGATCCCTTCGGCAATTCCACCACCTCGCCGCTCTCTCGCACGGTGAGGGTGAGTGACACCGAGAAGCCCGTGATAACGCTGGTGGGACCGGAGACGGCAGTGATGGAGTGCGGCACCACCTTTGTCGACCCGGGTGCCACCGCCATGGATGCATGTTTTGGTAATCTCACCTCGCAGATCATCCGGAGTGGCACGGTCCAGGCCAACATGCCAGGGGCGTATACGCTCGCATACGACGTGAAGGATTCCGTGTTCAACTGGGCGGACCCAGTGACTCGTACGGTCGTGGTAGACGACACGCTGCAACCCACGCTCGTCCTCAACGGCCCGTCCACTCTGACACACCAGTGTGGCACCGCCTTCGTGGATCCGGGTGCTGTGGCGACGGACCAGTGCGAAGGGGGGCTGCCTGTGACGGCGAGCGGCGCTGTCAACGCGAACGTGCCGAACACCTACACTCTTGTGTATCATGCGGAAGACAGTGTGTTCAATGAAGTGTCCTTGACCCGCATGGTGAATGTGTTCGACAACGTGAAGCCTGAGATTCAGGTGCTCCCCGGTTCGTCGATCATCGAGTGCAATGGCACTCCTTACGTGGACCCCGGTGCCACGGCCTCCGATCTCTGCGCTGGCGACGTCACCCAGTCCATCGTCGTCAACAGCGATCTCGATCAGTCTCGCCCGGGCGTTTACACGATCAGCTACACGGTCGCGGACGCTTACGGCAATGTGAGCACGGCCTCTCGCTCCATCACGGTGGGGCCGTGCAGCCTCACGCCGTCCTCGCCCCGGGAGCCCGCCGCCCGGCTCGCTGAGCTGAGTGGGCTGTCTTCCCAGCTCGCGGGCTTGACGGCGAATGGCACGGCGGAGTTCGAGGTGCCGGGCAGCATCCTGCTGAGGGGCACGGCTCCGGGGCTGAACGTCTTCGAGCTGGATGTCCGTGCGCTCACGGACGCCACCCGGCTGCTCATCGACGCCCCCGCGGGCTCCTTGGGGGTGGTCAACATCCACGGGGACTCGGCGAGGTTCGCGGGGCTCGAGCCTACGTTCCTCGGCGGAATCGACAAGCACGGCGTCCTCTACAACTTCGTGGACGCGACGGACATCCACGCCGATCGCTGCGAGTTTGAGGGCACCGTGCTGGCACCCCATGGCCGGATTCATCTCCAGGGTGGCAGCGGGGATGACAGCACTCCTGGCGCGGCGCGGTGCTCCGAGATGGAGGGGGTGTGGATGCGGCCTTGACCTGCCGCCTCCACGGGCTTCATGCCGCGCAGTGACCGGAGCAGAGGGGGCTGGCGGATCACCTCCTCTGCTCTGGCGCTGCCTGAGGCTGCCGAGGCCTTGCATTCCTACTCAGGGGACGCTGTTGGCATCCGCCGGGTTGCTCCCAGCCGCCCGCTCATCTCCGTCGAGCGCCCCATCGAGGTCCTGATCGATGCCGATGCGCGGTCCTGAGCCCAGGGGCGTGCAGGTATAGGTCAGGGCCCCGTCGGTCAGGACCACCATCGCGCGCAGGGCTTCGTCGGAAACGGGCCGTACGGCCTTCCAAGCGCTCTTGAACCATCCGCCTCCCGTATAGAGGAACCCCGCTTCCAGCTGCCAGACGCGCCCCTTGGCCACGAGCTCGCACTCGCCTGCCTCGGCCCGGCTCTTCAGCAGGTGGATGCGGGGCGCCGCCGCCGTGAAGTTGTGAGCCGTGAGCGTCACCTGCTGGCCCACGATGGGCGCCAGGTTGGTGTCGAAGGCCAGCATGTACTGCTCCATGTCTCGCTTGGCCTGCGCTCCTGCGGGCGTGACCGGGATGCCATTCGCGTTCAGCGGGGTCTTGTCGAATCCGCTGTTGAATCGGAACAGGGTCGGGAAGGTGCCGTCGTGGTTGAAGCCCACGCCGCGAATCTGGTCTCCCATGAAGGGATCGGGCTCCACCGAGTTGGTGGAGAAGGCCGCGCCGAACATGCCGACCTTCTGGTACATGTTGCGCAGGTGCGGGACCTTGAGAGCCTGGGGCTCCATGGCGAAGCCCGTGCGGCCATCCGCTCCGAAGAAGCCGGCGAAGGCGCCCTCCTCCGGGTTGGCTTGCGGATCGAGCCGGTGGCAGGTCTCACACGTGCCGTGCGGAGCGATGGTGGTGCCGAAGAAGAAGTCCCGGCCCGCCTGCTGAGCCGGCGTCAGCGAGTTGTCGAGGTTGCGGACCGGATTGGGCGGGTAGGAGAGCTGCAGGATGAAGTCGGTGAACTGCTGCATCTCCGCTGTGGAGAGCTGCGCGTTGCGGCCCAGCAGGCTCGTGAAGGCCGGGTTGAACTTCTTGAAGGCGGCGGCCTCATTGAAGGCGCCACTGTTGGGCTGTGCGCTGGGCTCGTCGTTGCCCCCGGTGCGATCGCCGCGCCAGTGCATCGGGCCGTGGTTGGCCATGCCACGCAGGCTCTGGGTCACCATCGGTCCCTTCATCGGGTGGAGAGCGGAGGGGATTCCAAGGAGGGGATCGTCGCCGAACACGGGAGGCACGGGGATGAAGGGGCCTGGATTGTTCAGGACGGTGCCGTCCGGGTTGCCCAGATCCCACGCCAGGCTGTCGAGATCTCCGAAGATGTGGCAGCTGCCGCAGGACGAGTCCCCGTGGCTGGAACTGCGGCGTGCGTCGTAGAGGAAGGGTCGCCCCGCGACCACGCTGGGAGGCTCGGGGTTGTACATGGGCACGTGAGCCAGCTCGGCGCGGGTGGCGGTGTCGATGACGGAGATGGCGTTGTCGAAGCGCGTGAGCACGTACAGGCGCCTGTGAGCCTCATCCAGCACCAGGCCCGTGGGGCCACCGCCGCTCACGGGAATCTGGTGGTTTGTGCCCGGCACGAAGGTGTCTGCCTCGAGGGCGGCAGTGGAGTAGACGCCCAGCTTGGAGGAGCCAAAGGCGGCCACGTAGAGGGTGGCGCCGTCGGAGGTGATGGTCATGCCGAGCGGCTGCGCGAGGCTCTTTTCGTTCTCGGCATTGGGCAGTGGGGCGCAGCAGGTGGAATAGTCGATGTGCTTGTTGAGGTGACGCGGGGTGACACCGGCGGGGCTCAGCACGGTGATGCGGCTCTCGTGCAGGTGTCCCCGGAGCGTGTGACCGCCGAAGAGGCCCTCGCCCTCGAAGCGGAGATCATTCCGTGCCTCGGTGTTGCTGACGTAGACCTTACCGCTCACGGGATTGACGGCCATGTTGAACAGCACCGTGCCGACGCCGGAGTAGAAGCCGGCCGAACCTGGGAGCTGCGCGGGCGGGTTGGCGTTGGCGTCGATGACGAACACGTCCTTGTCGGGCAGGGAGAACCTCACCTGGGAGTCCCAGGGGCGGTTGAGCACGTCGACCCAGTGCTGGCCATCGAACTTGACGATGACGCCGGCAGGCGGGGCCGGATCTCCGGCGGTGTTGCTGTAGGGCCCGGGCATGCCTCCGGGAGGAACCAGGGTGTCCTCGATGACGGTGGTGCGGTTGCCGGAGTGGAACGCGGCTGCATAGACGCGCGAGCCGTCGGGCGTCACCGCGAGGGCGCGGGGCGTGTCGCTGAAGAGGGTGAGGATGGTGAGCGGGTTGCCGGTGGAGACAGGGTTCTGCAGCCGGGCGGCATCGAAGACCCAGACATCGGCCCGGCCAATGCCTGGCGTGGTGAACTGCGGATCATAAGGAACGTTCTGCCCACGGTGAGCGGTGGTGATGAAGGCGCGGTTCATTCCGGGACCGGCGAAGACGATGTCCCGCGGTTCATCGCCCACGAGCAGGGTCCGCACGACGGTACCCGAGTGCTCACTGGGGCCGAGCCGCACGACGCTGACGCTGTCGGACAGGTGGTTGACGACCCAGATCTCCTCGTTGCTGCGGGCCGCGACGGCGACCGGCTCGAGTCCCACGGGCACCGAGGCGCGGTGGATCAGGCCCTGGTTGCTGAGCTGAAACACCTCGAGCCGGTTGTCGGGTGTATTGACGGCGAAGAGGAGCTTGCCATTGGGCGACAGCGCGAGCGGGCGGACCTGGCCACTGTCGAAGACAGTGAAGGTGGGTGTGGTGGAAGGCAGTGCGCTCGCCGAGCCGCAGAAGAACAATATCGCGATGAGAGTGAAACTCGAAACGGCATGGCCTGCCATTCGTTGCAATGCTGACATGACATCCCCCCCCTGTTGTTGCTCAATGCCTGCGTAAAGCGCTGGGCATGGCCGACCCACCTTCTGGGTTGAGCCATGTTTCCCCTGGATGACTTTACTCAGCTCAGTATCGGTAGAAACACCTGGGGGCTCGGTGATGCAGCTCACAGCCGCAAAGTGGAGCACTTCACAAGACCCAGGCTGTTACATTGCAGTGGCTGCGGAATCTAGAGAAACAGCAGAACGCGGTGTCGCGGGGCGTTTACCTTCCCGGCATGCTCATCGCCTTCATCAGCCGAACCCCCGACTACCGCACGTTCGCGGAGCAGCTGGCGGCGCGGATGCCTGCCCATCAGGTTTTCTTCCTGGAAGACCCGCTCTCTCGGGACGGCCGCCCTTTCGATGCGGTCGTGACAGCAGGAGCGCATGTCTCCCGGGAGTTCCTCCACGTCGCTTCCATCGGGTTCGTCCAGACGATTGGCTCGGGCTTCGAGAACGTGGACATCCAGGTCGCCACGGAACTGGGGGTATGGGTTGCTCACATGCGGGCCGCTGCTACCGGCAACGCCGACTCGGTCGCCGAACACGCCATCCTTCTCCTCCTCGCTCTCTCCCGGAGGCTGCGGGAGGCCGAGCAGGGTCTACGGGCAGGGGAATGGGCCCGGCCTCGGGGCTCGGCCCTCCTCGGCAAGGTGGCCTGCATCGTTGGGTTGGGGGACATCGGTACCGCTCTGGCCGTGCGCCTCCAGGCGTTCGGAATGCAAGTCATGGGGGTCCGCCAGGACACAGCGAAGGGAGGTCCCCCAGGTGTGCGCGTCTTCGGAACCCATGAGCTCCATCTCGCTCTGTCGCAGGCGGACTGTGTCGTCCTCGCGGTTCGTGCCAACGCTCGAAACGAGCACCTCATGAACGAGTCCACGCTGGCAGCCATGAAGCCCGGTGCCCTCCTCATCAACATCGCTCGGGGCAGCCTGGTGAAGCCGGAGGCGTTGCTCGAGGCTCTGCGCTCGGGTCATCTCGCGGGGGCTGGTCTGGATGTCTTCTGGGAGGAGCCGGTCAATCCAGACCATCCGCTCTTGCGGCTCCCACAGGTACTTGCCACGCCGCATATCGCGGGAGTCACCGACGTCCACATGTCGCGGGGCCTGCAGCGGTTGGCCAGCAATCTGGAGGCATATGCCCAGGGAACGAAACCGGAGTTCCTGCTCAACGCCCCCCCACAACCCAGGAAGCGCCTCACCTGAGGCGGACTCCGTGGGCGCCCCCTGAAATACGGGACTGCTCAGGGACGGGGAGTGGGCGAGGGGATGAGGATGAGTTCCTCCTGAGGGGGGATGAGGTACTCGGCTCCCGTCTCGGTGACGACAGCCATCTCCTCCACGGAGAGCGTCTTGGTCTCGCCCGGAGTGGGCAGCTTCCAGGCGAAGAAGCCATCGAAGGCGAACACCTGGCCGGGGCGGATGAGGCGCGCGGAGGCATCCTTGGCGGGCAGGCCCTTCTGCGCGCCAGACAGCGCGGGTCCCACGTCATGGGCCCAGTAGCCTACGGGGTGGCCGGTGCCCCACATGACGGGCTCGCTGCCGGCCTCGCGCATCCAGTCGCGCTGGGCCTTGTCCACGTCCCAGCCGCGTGCGCCCGGCTTGAGTGCGCCGAGCGCCACGCGGCTGCCCTTCTTGGCGCGCTCCCACTTCGCGAGTGCCTCGGCAGGGGCCTTCGTCTCGCCGGGCGCGAGCACGTAGGCGAAGCGCTGGATGTCCGTCACCCAGCGGCCCTGCACCGCGATGCCGAAGTCCGTCTGGATGAAGTCTCCCGGCTGGATGACGCGGTCGGTGGCATGGGAGTGCCCGCGATCCGGGCCCGAGTTGACGTTGGGGTTCTGATCCGGAGCCCAACCATCGGTGACGCCGAGCTCCACGATGCGCCGCTTGAGGAAGCGCGCCACGTCCGAGTCCCGGCTCTGCCCGGGGATGACCTGGCGGTAGGCCTCCTCCTCCAACTGGGCGGTGAGGGCGGCCGCGCGCCGCATCACCTCCACCTCCTCGGGGAGCTTGATGCTCAGCCACTCGACGACGAGCCCATCGGAGGAGACGAGCCGCTGGCGCAACGGCGCGGGAAGCGCGGCGGTGAGGAGCGTGCGCTGCGAGGACGAGAGTCCATCCGCCACCGACAGCTTCTCCGAGAAGTTGAGGGCGATGCGGCGCGGTTTCGCGCGAGCCAGGCGCTCGGCCACCTTGGCATAGAGGTCCGTACCTCGTGGGAGGGACTCGACTTCCTCGTGCAGGCCCACGTCGCGCAGGGCCTTGGCCTCGCCCTCGGGAGACAGTGCGACCGAGCGCACGTGATCGCCCTCGCGCAGGAAGAGGAAGGCGGCCAGGCCGCCGGCGTTCTCCCCGCCCACGTGAGCGGCCAGCGGATCATTGGCATTCTCGCGGCACAGCACCACCCAGGCATCCACCTCGGCGCGCGCCATGGCCTGGGCCAGTAGCCGGGTCATGCGGGCCTTGCGGACTTCCGCCCAGGAGGGCGCGGGTACGGCGGGAGTCTCGGCGGGCCAGGCCGTGGGAGCGGGGAGTGTGAGCAGCAGGATGAGCGCGGAGATGAGAACTCGCATGAGCCTTTCGAGGGGGAGTGGTCCGTCGAAAGCATACGGCAAGCGGATCCTCAAAACCTCAGCCGCCCATCTCCCAGCAGGAGGTGGGCAGCCGCACCGCGCTGAAGGCCGGGGTCTCCTAGCACTCGGAGAAGTACTGTCTGTAGGTGCTCGTCTTGCCCCACGACACCCAGAAGCCGCACTGACAACCGCGGCCGCCAATCTCCGTGGTATACGAAGCATCGCTGTAATACGCGGTGTAGCTATCGCCAGACGAGCAGTCTGGAATGGCATCCTCACGGGTCTCGAGATTGGATGCCTCCTGCGTGGTCTCGTCGGCGACGCCACCGCCGCATCCCACTATCAGGCCCATCGTCAACGACAAACCTGCAGCCCACATTGCATTCTTCATGTGTCTCCTCCGGTACGGCGTTGGGGGATGGCATCCTAGGTCTAGGATTTCTGGATGATCAAGAAAAGGACGAGCGTGCGCTCAAGACAGGAGAAGGACGCGTGGCCACACTGACCCCATTCCCCAAGTTCCGAGCGCTCGATGCCGATGGGAATCCTCTTGCCGGAGGGAAGCTCTACACCTACGCAGCCGGCACCAACACTCTCAAGCCAACCTATACGGACTCGACGGAGTCCACCGCGAACGCCAACCCTGTCGTCCTGGATGCCCATGGGGAAGCTCATGTCTGGATGAGCGGTGCGTACAAGCTCGTCTTGAAGAGCGCAGCGGACGTGACTCAGTGGACGGTGGACAACATCGAGTCCTATGCCAGAACGTCTGAGGTGATCGGATTGGCTGCCTCGGTCGCCGCGTCGGCAGCCCGAATCATCTCAGCAAACACGACGCTGAACGTACCGGGGACCTATCCCAGCATCCAGGACGCGCTCACGTATCTTGCGGACAAGGTCATCACCAACGGTGCCACCGTGACCATCAAGCTGGCCGACGGCACGTACAGCATGGGGGGAACTTCGCTCAACCTGAATCATGCCTATGGTTCCAAGATCCAGCTGATCGGGAACACGGCAAATCCGACGAGCTGCGTCCTTCAGTGGAATGGCACGAGCGACGGCATCACGGTCACCAACGGGAACTCGATCGGGCTCATCGACGGCATCACGGTCAAACTGCCAGCCAAGGCCTTCTGGCCGAGCAATGTCGCCGGTATCCTGGCTCGGAACGGCGCGTCGATCATCCTGGGGGCTGGCATCCAGGTCGACAACTTCTACTACGGCATCGCAGCCCAGGCTGGCTCGTACATCTACGCCAATCGTGCGGTTGTCGATCACGCAGGCGATGTGGGGATCTGGGCCTTCGTCGGCTCGACGGTGGACGCCTCCTATGCGACCTCGACCAATGCCACCGACACGGTGAACAACCTGGGTTTTGGATTCCAGGCCGAGTACGGCTCAGCGCTCAACTGCTCGAATGCCACGGCGTCTGGGTGCCTGATCGGAGGCATTGCCAGCTTGTCGAACTCCAACGTACGGGCGCTCAACGCGACGTCCAACAGCAACGCGGGCTCTGGGTTTCTTGCACGCGACGGCGGCACCATCCATTGCAACGGAGCTACGGCGAACGGGAACGCGCGTTACGGTGTCGAGCAGGTCGGCACCAGCCGGGTCCTGGCCCCAGCCTTCACTGCGAGCGGTAACACCCTGGGCAACTTCAAGCAGGTCGCTGTCCTCGATAACGACACTGCTGGCCCACGCCTCAACACGCCGCATGGTGGAGCACTGCGCATCGACGCTTCGGCTCAGCATTTCTTTCATTCAGATAATGGATTGCAGTTTGAAATCGCTACGGGTCCTGCCCAGGCGGTGAATCATCTCTACGTGCATGGTGGCGCCACCGGGCAGGAGGTCGTCATCGGAGCCAGCGGCTCGGATGCGGTCATTGACCTGGCGCTGTATCCTCGAGGAGCCGGTTCGTATGTGCGATTGGGTGCAGGCTACGTCGGGAGCGCGGATGCGCCCATCGTCGGATACATCCTCGTGAAGGACAACCAGGGCACGATCCGTAAGCTTGCAATCATCGCCTGACAGCCCGGGTGTCCCAGGGTCCCCCACCCTCTCACAGCCGGTGGGCCTTGAACCACTCTTGAACCAGCGTCAGGTCCCCCCTGGCGGCGTCTCCGCCTCCCTCGCCGAGCTTCCGGGCTTCCTGCATGAGCGCGACGGCGCGCCGCCGGTCCTTCCCGGCGTCCCAGAGCGCCTGTGCGAGGAAGTAGCGGATCTCCGTCTTCACTCGCGAATCGGTCTCCCCCGTATCCGTGATGCGCAGGGCCCGCTCCAGCAGGGGGATGGCCGGCTTGGGCTCATGCAGCTCGACATAGGCTCCTCCCGCGCCGGTGAGCGCCATGGCCACGTCTGAGTGATCGGGCCCCACGGCCTTCTCCCAGTTGGCGAGTGCCTGGAGCATGTACTCGAGCTCGTGGCGCGGATCCCCCATCTGTTCGTAGCACTGCCCCAGGTTGTGGAGCATGGTACCCACCAGCGGGTGATCGGGCCCCAGGGCTTTCTGCTCGATGGCCAGGGCACGCTTCGTCAGGGGCAGGGACTCCTCGGGCCTGCCTGCGTTGCGCAGGGCAATGGCCAGCGTATCGAGGGACGTGCCGACTGTGGGGTGCTCCGGCCCGAGCGCCTTCTCGTTGATGGCCAGCGAGCGCTGCAACAGCGGGAGGGCCTGCTCGGACTTGCCCTGGTTCATCAGGGCGAAGCCCATGCCCCGCAGGGAGGAAGCCACCGCCGGGTGCTCCGGCCCCAGCAGCTTTTCACGGATGGCGAGCGCCCGCTGGAACGTGGCGAGTGCCTCGTCTCGGTGGAGCTCGATGAGCGTGCTGGCTTTCTGCTGCAGCACGTCGGATACCTCCAGGTGCTCCGGGCCCAGCAGCTTCTCGCGCGCGGCCAGGGCGCGATCGAGCAAGCCGAGTGACTCGCTCAGGTTTCCCTCGTCGCGGGCCAGCGTGCCCAGGCGAAGCAGCCGCTCGGCGTCCAGCGAAGGGTTGCCTCCGAGCCGCTCCAACGAGGCTTCCGCGAAGCGGTTCCACCGGCGGGCCTCCGCGTGCTTGCGCTCCTCCACGCCCGTGGCCTCCAACAGCGCCACGGCAGTCTTGGCGAGCACCTCCTGGTGCCCGCCCGCCTGCGCTGCCCACAGGGCTTCGTTCAGGACCTGCTCTCCCTGAGCCGGATCTCCCGCCCCGATGGCAAGCAGGCCCTGGATGTAGAGCGCCTCGGCCTCCAGCGGGCGGTAGCCCAGGGCGCGAGCCTGGACGGCATCGGCCTCGGCGGCCTTGCGGCCTTCGGCGAAGCGCCCCGAGTGATAGAAGGTCCACGTTCTCCCCAGCCGCTCGTGCAAGGCTTCCACCTTGGCGCGCGTGGCTGCGTCCGAGGGCGGGCGCACGGGCGCGGTGAGGGCGGTGACCGAGGCGCACTCGGACAGCTCGGGCAGCGAGCCCGCGGCCTGCACCGCCTTCTGCACCAGCATTGCGTCCGCATGAGAGAACGCCTCCGCCAGTCCTTTGAGCCCGGCCAGGCGCTGTCCCAGGCATTGCATGCGCAAGTCCATGAGCTCCGCGGACTGCTCGCCGCGTACCTGGGTGGCCTCGCACGCCTCGGTGTACATGGCCGTCCAGTCGGCGGCGTACTTGTTCAGCAGGGACTCCACGCCCCTCCAGGCCTGCGGCGCGTAGGGCAGGGCGGTCGCAAGGAAGGCAGCGCGCACCTGTTCCTGGCGTGGCGCGTCCCAGGTCCCCACCAGCTTGCGCTCGGCGCCACGGCATACCTGGGCTGTGCGTTGGTGCATCATCCCCCCGCCGCCAGCGATCAGGCTCACGGTCAGCACCGCGGCGGCTCCCCATCCCACGCGTCGGCGTAGCACCGCTCGCGGATCCCGGGCGAGGGCCACGAGCAGGGCCTCCATGGAGGGATGGCGGGCGGAGGGCAGCGGTGACAGGCCCCGGAGGAGCACCCGGCGCAGCCACTCCGGGACTGGAGCACCCTTCGGAGGGGCTCGCACGGCGCCTGTGGTCACCTGGCGAGCGAGCTCCTGCTGCGAGGCAGCGGAGAAGGGACGTTCTCCATAGAGGGCTTCGTAGAGCGCCACGCAGAAACTGAACTGATCACTGCGCGCATCCGTCGGCTGGCCTTCGTGCTGCTCGGGGGCCATGTAAGCGGGAGTTCCGACGATGGCGCCCGTTCGGGTGAGCGTGGGCACGAGGGATGGTGGTCCTGGCGGGGCGGAGGGCTCCCCGGGAGCCTCTGGGGCCTCGAGTCTCCGCGCCAGCCCGAAGTCCATCACCCGCACGCGCCCGTCCTTGCCCACCAGCACGTTGTCCGGCTTGAAGTCGCGGTGGACCAGCCCCTCCGCATGGGCGGCGGCCAGGCCACGGCCCGCGCTGAGGAAGATCTCCAGCACCTCGCTCCAGGCCCGAGGCTTCTCGCGCAGCCACTGCGCCAGGGTGCCTCCCTCGACGAACTCCATGGTCAGGAAGACCTGCTCCCCCAGCGTGCCCGCGTCGTAGACGGTGATGACGTGCGGATGGTTGAGTCGAGCCACCACCTGGGCTTCGCGCAACAGCCGAGCGTCTGCTTCCTGCTCCGCACCCTGGAAGCGCCTGCGCCGCAGCAGCTTGAGCGCCACGCGCCGGTCGAGCTGCGGATCATAGGCGGCGTACACAACCCCCATGCCTCCTGAGCCAACGCGGTGCAGGATCAGGTAGCGCCCCAGCTTGGAGCCGGGTGGGAGTTCCTCGGCATCCCAGGCAGGGGGCTTTGGGGTAGGAGCCGAGCCCGTTGGGAGGGGGATGCCGTGAGAGGAGGCTACCTGTGCCCACGCTGCCAGCAACGCCCGGCAGTCCGGACAGGCGTCGATATGCGCGTCCGCTCGCAGGCGCTCGTCGGGCGACAATCTGCCCTCGCCAAGTGCGACGAGGGTGTTTTCTTGCAGGCAGTGCATGGCGATGAGGTCAGGGCAGAGAGGCGGACCCAGGATAGCACTGACTTCTCGGGGCTTTCGGGGGGCCGCAGGGACATGGTGACAATTACGTCACGCCGAGCGTCGCGACCGTTATTCACTTTCCTGGGCCGGAGCCGGGCTTACCGATTCCTCGGCCGGGTTTCCCGAGCTCATCTTGCCGAAGAATGAGTACTCTGCGTTCTTGCCTTCTACTTCAAGATGCCAGTGGGTGAAATCTTCAACTTTGTCGCAAAGGTTTCCGCGCCCCTGTAAGACAAGGACATAAGTCGTCGGTTGGATGATGCTTGATTTGAAGAAACCTGTTCCGGTCGTCACGTTTCCCTTGAAACGCCATTCTTTATACAAAAATGGTCCGCCCCCGCTGCTTGCTCGTCCGTCATGGATGTCGACCTTGAACTGAGTCATCTGCGTGGGCATTGGCAGAGTCAGGGTGCCTGATTTCCCGGTCGGTGTCTTGAAGTTGAGTTGCCAGGTTTTGGCGGCGAAGGTATTCGCCAGATCGAATTCGCCGTACGAGGCCGACCCGCTTTCCGATTCAAAGTCCTTTTCAAGCTCGCGCAAGCCCTTCATGTTATTGGGACTATCGAAACCGCCTGCGACGATGAACAAAGTGGCGGTTTTGTCGAACTTCATCTCCTGCAACAGTTCGACAGTGTTGGTATCTGATTTCTCTGTCGAGGTCGTATAGGTTCCGAGCTCGGAGCAGCATCCGCACGCAAGGGCGTTGGTGGGGAGAAGCAAACCGAGCGCGCCCAAGGCCAACAAGAAGAATGAAACAGGTTCCACGAGGTTCCTCCCGAGCAGGTCAGCCGCCCGGGCACCATAGCCCAGGATGGGCCTAAGACGATGGAGGCCGATTGAAGGCGTTGATCAGGAAATGCCCGGCGCGGTCGAGCGCGATCCGGCTGCTCTCCAGATGCGTGACATCGAGTTGGAATACGTGATGCATCTCCTCCCAGATCTCGAGTTGGACAGGGACACCTGCCCGCCTCGCACGAGCGGCATACTGCCGGGAGTCATCCAGCAGGCGTTCGTCGGTTCCGACCTGGATGAAGAGCGGCGGTAGGCCATGCAGCTCACCCAGGAGTGGAGAAGCGAGAGGATCGGTGGCGTTTGCCTCCCCGAGATACTTCCGGGCGCAATCCCGCAGATATTCGTAGCCGATCAACGGATCCTTCACGGCCGGATCCGTCATTGACGCTCCGGTGAAGGCTAGATCGGTCCACGGGGAGAAGACCACTCCCGCCACTGGCGAGGCGCCGCCAGGCAGCCTGGCGATCTGCGCGAGCGTGACCAGCGTCAACCCGCCGCCCGCTGAATCCCCGACGATCGCGACCCGTGTGAAGCCTTGAGCGGCCAGCCAGTGCCAGGCCGCGAGGGCCGCCTTCGGCGCGGCCGGCAGTGTCGCTTCGGGTGCCAGGGGATAGTCGATGACGAGCGCGGAGACCTGTGTGCGGCTGGCGAGTTGGCTGACGAAGCCGCGGTAGGCCTTCGCGGAGCCCTGTACATAGCCGCCGCCATGGAGATAGAGGAGCGCGCGATCCGGCTCGGCTCGCGCTGGACGCACCCACCAGCCTCGTACGCCCACCTCGTCGACGGCGTCGAGGGAGACGTCGCTGGTCAGGGGACTTGCGGAGATGAAGGCATCGTAGATCGCTCTGGGCTCGCCGTTCGCGGATTCCCAGAAGCGGGCGAACTGCTCGCGCAAAATGCCCGCACGCGCGCGTTCGTCCGCAGAGATCCTGACGATCGCCGTTTCGGGTGGCTCATTCTTGGGTGTATGCATCTTCCAATCGCTCCAGCAATTGCTGTGTCTGGAGGTCATTTTGGGGATGAGTCCATCGCCCGAGAAGACATTGCAATCTGGACTCAGCGTCCAATGCGATGAACGATCCGCCTCGGCGGGGTTTGCGTGCCTGTCGCCTGGTCGCCAGGACTAGAGCTGTACCGTTTTTGGAATTTCCGTCGCCAGGTGGTCAAGGAAGGCGCGCACGGATGGCAGAAGCCCTTTCGTGGAGGGAATGATCGCGGTGATCGTGGAGTCGCCGGCAAGCCAGTCTGGCAGCACACGTCGCAACGCACCGGAACGTACCGCCGCCCGGCAGATGTAGCCAGGCAACGCCACCACGCCGAGCCCTTTGATCGCCGCTTGCTGCAGACCGACCATATCGTCGCTCAGCAGCCTCGGTGCCAGCGGCATGACGATTTCATCTCGCGCCCGGCTCGCATGGCGAAGCCGCCACACCGGCGTGACGCCGGTCCGCATCATGAAAAGCGAAGGATGATTTCGAAGATCCTGGGGTGTCCGCGGCGCGCCGTTCGCATCGATATAGCTCGAGCCCGCGAACAGGAACCACGGGGCGGGAGCGAGCGTCCTCTGGACGAGGTTGGAATCGAGGAGCGGGTCGGAATGCGCCCGGACGGCGATGTCGTAGTTCTCGCCAACGATGTCGACGGATCGATCCGTGGCATGCGCGACGACATTCACCTTCGAATACTGCGCGAGGAAATCGACGATGATGTCGGACATCGCGAACTGCATGGTCGCCACGCCAGCAGTGCATCGCACCGTACCGGTCGGTTCGGCCAGCCGATGGCGGATCGTCGTTTCGGCCAACTCCGCCTCTCGGAGCATGGCCACCGCGTGCCGGTAGAACGCTTCGCCGGCATCGGTCACTCCGAAGCGGCGCGATGTCCGGTTGAGCAGCCGGACGCCGAGATTGTTCTCGAGCTGCTGCATGCGGTGGCTGAGAGTCGATTTGGGCATCCGCAGCGTCCGGCCCGCCGCTGTGAACCCACCGCGATCGACCACCTGAACAAAAAAGAAGAAGTCGTTCAGATCCAGCACGTGCCACCTATCGTCCAATCCATTGAACGCTGGGTTGCGGTTTTGCCGGATTCTGGTCCAGGGGTCCAGTCGCTAGGGTTTCCTTGCAACCGTCCAGGAGGACGCCATGACCCGTCGCACTTACGAGCCGCTCACCGCCAACAACGCGGCCCTGGTTCTCGTCGATCATCAAGTCGGTCTGATGACCGGCGTCCGGGACTATTCGACCGGAGAACTGAAGCACAACGTCGTGGCCTTGGCCAAGGCGGCCAAGGCGCTCGAGTTGCCGATCGTCGTCACGACGACCGCGCGCGATAGCATGTGGGGGCCGACCTTCCCAGAGCTCGTCCAGGCCCTGCCCGGCATCGAGATCATCGATCGCTCCTCGGTGAACGCCTACGACGACGAGCGCGTCGCCAAGGCCATCGAAGCGATCGGGCGCAAGAAGCTCATCTTCGCCGGCATCTCTCTTGAGGTCTGCGCGGCGTTCCCGGCAATGACCGCCGTGGCGCGGGGACTGGACGCCTATGTCGCTGTCGACGCGTCCGGGACATTCAGCGAGACCAAACGCCAGGCCGGGTTGCTGCGCATGCAGCAGGCGGGCGTCATCCTGTCCGACTACGCGACGATGATGGTCGAGATCCTCAAGGACAACGGGCGGCCAGAGGCCGGCGCCGTGTATGGCGCGCTCGACATGCCCTGGGCCACGCTCGTGGGCCAGATTGCCCACGCCTACGGCAAGTGACACGGCCGCCACGAGCCAGGACGACGTATGAGGTAGGATGGCTCGGGAGGGGGAGAAGGACCCTTTCTCCCTGCGAGGCACCTCATGGAGCGTCAGCCACCACCGGTGGGTCATCTCTTCTGCTTGCCGCCGGGCACCCGGGTGCAGGACTGGGTGTTGCTGGGCTGCCACGGTCATGGTGGCTTCGGGGTGGTCTACCGAGCGGTTCGGATCGGGCACGAGTCCGAGGGGCCCGTAGCGCTCAAGATGGCCCTGGTCCCCTGGGATCCTCGCTTCCTGCGGGAGGTGGGGCTGTTGTCGCTGGTGCGCCACCCGAACGTTCCGCGCCTGCTCGGGCACGGCTTCTGGCGGGATCCCTCCGACGTGTTCTTTCCCTTCGTCGTGATGGAGTGGGTGGAGGGCACGCCGCTCTACGAATGGGCACGCCAGCATCCCCCGACGCCCCGGCGGCAACTGCAGGTGCTGGCGCAGTTGGCGCGGGCGCTGGAGGCCACCCATACCTGCCGCGCGGTGCACAGGGACGTAAAGGGCGACAACGTGCTGGTGCGACGTTCAGACGGCCGGGCCATTCTCACCGACTTCGGCGCCGGGCATTACCAGTCCGCGGCGCGAGTCACCTGGCAGCCGCTGCCACCGGGGACACCGCCCTACCGTTCCCCAGAGGCGTGGCTGTTCGAGCTTCGCTCCGGCGATTCCCCAGGAGCCCGCTACCTTCCAGGGCCCGCGGACGACATATATGCGCTGGGTGTCACCGCCTACAGGCTGGTGACGGGGCAGTATCCCCCCGGCCCGGAGCTGCGGCAGGACGAGCAGGGCACATGGCACCCGGTGGAGGCTCCTCTGCCGGCGCCTCGGGAGCTCGAACCCCGGGTGGATTCTCAGCTCAGCGCGCTGATCCTGCGCATGCTCTCGGTGTCTGCCGAGGCACGCGGAACAGCGGGGGAACTCGCCCAGGTGCTCGAGGCTGCCGCGGAGCAAGGTCAAGCTGTGCCGGCGCCGATTCAGCCTTGGATGCAGCAGGGAAGAGCACGGGTGCTCGTGGGCGCCCTGCTGGTGCTTTGGACCTTGCTGGCGGTCCACGCGCCGCTCCCCAGTACCTCCGCGAGAAAGCAGGTCGCTTCGAATGCAGCATCTCCACGAGGGGGAGGTGCCGCCGGGGTGGGGGAGCGCGCATCGGAAGGCACGCAGCCATGGGGCCGGGAGTTCTCCAAGCCAGAGGTGCTCAGCCAAGACACGCCTCCCAAGCCGTTGCCGGGGCAGCTCACTCCGGATGCGAAAGGCCAGTGCTCAGGGCGGATGCAGGTCCCCATCAACGGAGGCTGCTGGGTGGAACAACTCATAAAGGATGCCGAGGCGTGCGAGGCGGCCGGCTACGTCTTCTTCAGGGCCCGGTGCTACGCCCCCGCATTGAAATCCAGCCGCAAGCCTCCCCCCACATCCGCGCCTTCGGACTTCCGATAGGCGTTGCCCAGCGCAAGCGGCGGGAGTCGGATCCACGCCTGGCGGCACTCAACCCGCAGCAGGCTCTCGCCGCTGAGCTCGGGTGCCCACTGGTGGGCAGTGGAGCAGTGGCAGAAGGGCTCGGGTGCCCACTGGTGGGCAGTGGAGCAGTGCAGACGAGCGTAGGTGTTTTCTGACCTGTCCAGAGCGATAGGCTCTCGGAGCCTCGCTCGCAGGAACTCCTGGAGGCTGCGCGCGAGAGTGCTCGAAGTAGGTCGGACTGTGAGCTTGGAGGTTCATCCGCCTCCCCTACGCCCCCACCCGCCAGACGAGATCATCACACACGGGGCACGGCTCCTCTTCGTAGTGGAGCGCGTGCTTCTCGCAATACCCACGGCTTCCGATACCGCGGCTCGATTCGTAGACGGAGAACTGCTCACCCCAGGAAGGCAGTTGCGCTCGGAAGGCCTCCACTCGTGTCCAGGACACCCGGTGCAGTACCAGTACCTGTTCTCCCTTCTGGATGGCTGTGTGGAGCCGGAGACGAAGTTGCAGCTCCGTCTCCATGTCCAGCCGGGTCTCGCGGAGCAGAGGCCATGCCTCCTTCAACCGGCCCGGTCGAACGAGGGCCATCGCCTCGAAGCAGACGCTGAACTTCTCGATGATCATTCCATCCATGGCTGGAAGTGTGCCAAACACTGTGTACAGCGGTCACAACTCCAGGCGGTCCCACACCTTCTCGAACTCCTCCTTCGAGATCTCCGTGGGAGAGAACTCCGGGTCGGACGCGATCTCCTCGAGTGGGGGAACTGGTACTTCTCCCAGGCGCGTCGATCCGGTCGTCACGGAGTCGCACGCGAATTCGTGGCGCCCGTCGCGATAGACCTCGACCTTGTGAACCTCCCAGCGCTCCGCGTCGAGCTCGCTGTAGAGCAGGACGGGAGTGTCCGCGGAGCTGTGGTGCCAGTGAACCTTGAGGTATTTCATGGCGCGAGCGTACCCACTTAGGGACGAGGCACCGAGAGGGCGTTAGATGACACACCATGAGGTCCACATCGCCAGCGAGCACGCGGTGTGTATCAGCGCTGTGAGGTGGAGGCAGCGGGAATCGAACCCGCCGCTCCGAACTTCGGGCAAGAGTGCTCCGGCTTAGTCGAGCGCAGTTCCCGTAGGGCTTCCAGGCAGGGCACGCTCAAGGGACCTTCTCGTGCAAGGGGCGAGGGGTGTGCCCGTCCTGCAACGCGAAGCGTGCACATGTGCCGACGGTACGCTTGGTGGAGCGGGGGCTGCCTTACGTGCCTACCGGCAGTGGACGCTGTCCTTTCCGCACCGGGGGCAGAGAGTACTGCTGAACGCAACGGCGATGGATACAACATCCCAGATGATGGCTGCGGCGATGGAGTCAAGTTCTGCGCTCACGTCGATGCCCAGAGCCTTCCCGGTGCTCACCTGCGCATCGGTGGCCATCATCTCGACCCTCGCGGCTTGTTTCCGGTCATTCCCTACTACTACTTCCTCTTCATGGGAGGGAGCGTCCCATCGCGCATCCAGGCATCAAACTCGGAATCGGTCAGGCCCATCCACTGTGCCACACTGGTCCCCATGCCATCCATGCCTTGCTGGTACGCCAGTTCGAATGCTCCACGTGCCTGCTCCTCGTTCTTGAAATGGCCATGCTTATACCAGTACGCAACAGGGCTAACTTGGGACATCAGGGATCCTACGTCGATCCTTTGCCGGTGCTCTCGCTATTTCATTCGATTCTCCAGGCCGAGGATGCTCAGCTCGCGGGCTTGGTTCGGTCAAGCCTCAAGCCGATCAACTTGCAGCACGCTCATCTGCTGAGCGCCGCGAGCATCGGCTCCAGCGTGGTCGGGCATACCCGCCGCTTGCGCACGTGCCTGCAAATCCGCTGTACGGCGGTGGGGCAACCCGCTGGTGGGCTGTGGAGATCGCCACCTGCTGGTCCTCGGCAACGGCCTTCAGCTCGGCTCCGCCAGCCCGTAGAGCCGTGACCCGGACGAGGTTGGCCCCAAGGTTGTGATGGAAGTCGCGCGCGAGCCGAGGACTGTCCAGGTTGCGCAGGATGTCTTCATCGAAGGACTCCTGGACAGCCTCGATTGCGGTACGCGCCATGCTGGAGCACTTGGAACTCGCCCAGTTTCTCTGCCACCCCTCTTGCGAGGGCAGCCTGTGCAGGGGTGTGCCCTCAGGGGGCTGCACCGCTTCTACCTTCATGTCGAGGGAAGACACGCCTCCTCGTAGCCCCAGCGCTCCTGTGCCTCACCTTCATCCAGGATTGGCTTCAACACAGCCAGAGAAACAGCGGGCGGGACATCCACGGAGATGAGCCCCGGAATGTGGCTCTTCTCGATCGCACACCCCATTTTCTCCAGGAGCGCGCTGACGGTGGAGACCTCCTTCTCGTCGTAGATGATGAGGCGCAGTGTGCCGTGGCCCGAGGGACGCACGACCTCTCGAAACCGGAGTTCCCGTGGCTCGGTCACAGCCGAAACGATGTCTCCATATGCAATTCCCTTCGCGAAGAAGGGGATGTTGTCGACTTGGAACAGCCCCTCTCCCAGAGGGCGGGCCCACAAGCCCTCGTAGTCCGCAGGTGGGTAATCGTCCTCGTCCTTCTCCAACTTGACGACTACCTTGACCAGGTCATCTGCACGGGAGGCGGTCACTGTGCTTCCTCGGGTGTCGGGTCCTTGTCGCCCTTCTTGAGGTTACAATCCCTGCAGAGCACCTGGGCGTTGTCCTCCTCGCCAGGTCCACCTTTCGATCGTGGAATCTTGTGATCGACCTGAGTCTCATTCAAAGGGGGAGTCACACCCTTCTCATGCTTTTTGCCCGGAACGGTCTCGGTATCGCAGTTCTCGCAGCGAGTCGTGCCGTCGTTCTTCTGTGCATTCTTCTCCTTGGTGACCTGCTTCTGTTTCTTCGTGAAGGACTTTCCCGCTCTGGCCCCACCAGCGACGGCTTGCTGCCTGACAGACCCAGGAGCCTCGGCAGACGAAGCTGCTTGTTCGATGGGAGTTGATACAGGAGGGCCCACCCCTGCTGGAATCGAGGCTACGAGGGCTGAGAGAAGAAGGCAGAGAAGATTCATGGGTGAAGTCTCGTCGATATCCCCACAACTTCTCCAGCGTGCCGAGGCACGCCTGTGGTGTGCAGGTCAGAGGGCGGCGACTTGAGAGCGGCGGGTTGCTCTACTTGGGAGCGACGGGAATCGAAGCCGCTGCTCGGAGCTTCTGGCGAGAGCGATCCAACCCGGTCGAGCGCGTTTCCGTAAGACTGCCCAGCACGGCACTCCCAGAGTGGGCTTGGCGGAGCTTCATGGGAGCCCACTGGTAGTATGTGCCCTGGCGAAGTGCGGCTGGGGAGAGTTCAGGCGTGGGAGTATGAGGGGGCGTACCGGCGCAGGAGTTCGAAGGGGAGGGGGCTGTATGAGGCGGTCGGACCGTGCGGGCCCGTTGCTTCCATGCGGAGCGGCCTGACGCTCGCCCTCTCGGGCTTCTTCTTCGCCTACTTTGTCGACAGCCGCAGGCCGCCCATGAGCCAACCATGGAACCGTGCCTCATCGACGTCCATGTACTTGCCCACGGTGAACGTCACGAAGGGGCCCAGCCAGAGCTCCTCGCTGATGCGGAAGTCGGTGCCACCCTGCAAGTTGACGAACTCAACACCCTCGAAGGGTTGGGCACAATGATTGGCGAGCAGGACATGGGAGTACTGGAAGGAGGTGCCAAGATAGACCCGCGGGCTCAGGAACCAGCCCAAGTCGAGCTGCACCGGGATGATCCCGAACACCCAGGAGTTCAGCGGTGGGTCATCTGAATCACTACCGCCACCTTTCAGCAGGCCTACGGGGAGGCCGAACCCGGTGCGCACTCCGACGGAGACACCCCAGGCACCCTCATCCGCCAACGCGGGAAAAGTGGCCAGACAGAGGGAGAGACAGCAAAGCGTTGAGAGGACACGTAGGTTCATGAGCACAGCCCTGGCATGAGTAGAGCAGCGGCTCTGTGCCAGAACTGCGCCGAGGGGAGATGCGCTCCCTCTATCTGAGGTCTGTTTGGTCAAGCACCTGTAACCATTGCCGGGCTGAGCATGGCAGGCCTGAACGTTCAGGCCTGCTCCCGGGAGAGCATCCTGGCCGCTGGGTCAGATCTCCTCGAAAATGCGGCTGCGTGACGAGCCTGTCATGCGCCCGACGTGGTACTGCTACCCGGGGGCCACGGGCAGTTGGGGCACTGCGACCCCGTCACCGGCCCGCCTCGGCCCCTCTGCACACTCCTGCAAACGACAACGTCGAGGCCTGCGCTACGTGGCGGCCCGGTCGAGCCGGACGTACGTGTTCATCACCCGAAACGCTTCGATTTGGGTGTCCGACAGCGCGGCCCTCGGCGGGCCGACGAGCCGGTTCAGCCGCTCGCCTTCCTCCCACGCGCTGATGCAGTCGCGCGAGGTCCAGCCGAATTGCTGGAAGTACGTCGCGCCGCCCTCTGGGGCGAACTTGGGAACATTCGCGGAGCCTGCTTCTTGGGTGTTCCAGCTTTGGACCACGAAGGGAAGCAAGCCCGGGTGCAGCAAATCCATCAGCCAGGTCCGGAAGGCTGGAACGTTTGCCAGGTCCTTGGCCATGTCGGTGACCACCTCCGAATCGAGGTAGAGCACCAGCCCCTCGGTCAGCACCAGGGCACCGCCGGCCTGTCCACCCATTGAGGCCAGCAACCGTCGTCTCGCCTCTGCCTGTGCCAGGTCGAGCGCCACCCGCTCAACCTGGCAGGCAGCCTGCTCATCGGCCAGGCAATCGTCCTTGTATGCGATGAGGTCTGGGAGATCGACCTCGACCCACCGAAGGTTCGCAGGCAAAGCAAGCCGATAGGGGCGCGTGTCGAGCCCGGCCGCCAGGTTGACGACGGTATCGATCCCGCCTTCCGCGAGCCGGTTCATGATCAACTTGTCGAAGGCGACAGTTCGCACCACGAGCGACGACACCGTGGAGCCGCGTCCCTTGTTCATGGCCTCCTCGATGGCGGGTCCCCGTTCGCCCGCCAGGCGCTTGGCGAGGGAATCGCGAAAAAGTGCATCAGGGCGCTCGCTCTCGACGGCCCGGCACCAGGCTGCCCACCGGGCCGTATCGGAAATGTCGCGGATGAGGGGGCTTCGAGAAGCATCGCGTTCTGACATTGCAAGGGCTCCGTGGCGTGCAAGGGGTGGCGTCCTACGGCGAGGCGCGGAAGGCCGCAACATCGGATGAAGGAGGGCGTCCATTCATCGACGCCGGCCCCCTGAAGAATCCTTGAGAATCTCTGCTTCTCGTACTTGGAGTGGCTCCGGCGCCATGCATGGGTCGTGGTAGATGCGGTGCTCCTTTCCCATGGGAGGACCGTCCATGTTTCGCTCTTTGCCCCACATCGTCGTCGCGCTTGTCACGCTACTGCTCGCCCAAGGCTGCAGCCGAGCCGCTGTCGTGCAGGGCCATCCCTCCCCCAACATCGACCTGCCCGAGAAGTCCACCTCGCTCGAGTTCGTGATGGACGAGTCGATTCAGGATCAGTACCCGGCCGAGGTCGACGGCAAGCAGACGGTGAACGTCTCGGAGTGGCGGGCGACGTTGCTGAACGGATTCAGCAGCGGCTTCAAGTCAGCGTTCAAGCCGGCCGCCGACAAGGCGGACCTCACGCTGCAACTCAATGAGGCGGTGCTGAGCTTCTCTCCGACCGCCTTTGGCCGGTACGGCGCTATCCAGGCCGCCGAGGCGCAGGTCCGCTACAAGGCGCGGTTGCTGGATTCTCAAGGCCAGGTGCTCCGCCGATCCACAGGCACGGTCTCTTCCAAGAAGCCCATCACCGACAACGACGCGGTGACCAGCGGAGCGGCGAATGCCGTGGAGAGCATGTACGAGAAGATCGCCCAGGACTTCTTCAGCGAGACACCGTCGGCCCCCGCTCCCGAGACGCCTCCTGCACAGTAGGTCGGGCGGCGCCTCTTCGGAGAACCTGCCCGACCCTCTGAGTGGAAGCGATCTTCCGACAGTGCGTGACGCTGTACGCCAGCCTGGGGTGTGCTGCCCGCCGCGCGCTCCCATGCTAAACACCCTGGTGAGCGCGGCTTCTCGCCATCGCCGCGCCCAGGGAGATTCATGAGCCAGGCAGCCCCTTCACAGGCCCTCGCGTTCGACCTCCTCGCCCCTCAGGTCGCCCAGAACCCGCACCCACTCTACCACTCGCTCCGAGCCCAGCAGCCCATCCACTGGAGCCCCCAGCTCCACGGTTGGGTACTCACCCGCCACGCCGACATCTCCCAGGCGCTGAAGGATCCCCGCCTGGCGGCCGGGCCGATGACGATGCAGTTCGAGCGCCTCCCCGAAGAAGCCCGCAAGCAGCTCACGCCGCTGCGCGACTCCGTCAGCATGTGGATGGGGCACACCACCACCGAGGGCCACCTCCGCTTCCAGTCACTGCTCAAGCGCTACTTCACCCCTCGCACCGTGGAGGACTTCCGGCCGCGCATCCAGGCCCTCACCGACACGTTGCTCGACGCCGCAGGAGCCAAGGGCACCCTCGACCTGGTGAAGGAGCTTGCCGTCCCCCTGCCCTCGAGAGTCATGGCGGAGATGCTCGGCGTGCCGCTCACCGACGAGCACATGCTCCGGCGCTGGTCGCGCGACCTGGCGTCCATCTTCGGAACCGTGGACTTCCAGCAGCTGCTCCAGAGCCAGAAGAGCGTCACGGAGATGATGGACTACATGCGCGGAGTGTTCGCTCGGTACAGCCGCGCCCCGGGCGACAACATCCTCGAGGTATTCCTGCGCGCCCAGGCCGAGGGCCTCGTCAACGAGGAGGAGATCCTCGCCAACTGCGTGCTGCTCCTGTTCGCCGGCCACGAGACCACCGCGCGGCTCATCAGCCGGGGAATGACGCTCCTGTTCGACAACCCAGAGCAGCTCGCGCTGCTGCGCCAGGATCCGTCGCTCATCCCCCAGGCAGTGGAGGAGATGCTGCGCTACGGCGACATCGTGCCCATGATCACCCGGCTTACCGTCGCTCCCGTGGAGCTCGCCGGACAGGCGATGCAGCCGTCCCAGACGGTGTACCTGATACTCGCCGCGGCGAATCGGGATCCCTCGATCTTCACCGAGCCGGACCAGTTCGACGTCACCCGCAAACCGGGCAAGCACGTGGCGTTCGGGTACGGCTCGTTCTACTGCCTGGGAGCGGCGCTGGCCCGCCTGGAAGGCCAGGTTTTCTTCGAGACGCTGCTGCGGCGCTTCCCCGGCGTGAGGCCCGCCCAGGGCACCTCGCCCACCTGGGGGCTGCGGCCACCGCTCGGCCGGGATCTGCTCACATTGCCGGTGGAGCTGTAGCCCACCTCTTCTACGGCTTGTCGAACCGCGCCTGGCCTGGGGGCGTCGAGGGCGCCGAGAGGTTTCAGTTACACTCCAGGGCCTCTTTCACCCCGAGGTCTCTACATGCGGTTGTGGCTCGTCCTGGGTCTTCTCTTCTTCCTTGCCCCGTCCCAAGTCCTCGCGCAGTCCGCCAAGGATCCTGTCGAGACCGTGCGCGCCTTCTACGCGAAGGACAGCATCCGCGCATATGAGTTCTACTCGAAGCGGCTGAAGGGCTTGTTCGTCCGCGGCGACAAAGAAGTAGAGAAGCGCGGTGACGGGCAGGCCCTCATCGACTTCGACTTCCGCGTGAACGGGCAGGACACAAAGGATGGCTGGGAGAAGACCTTGCACTTCGAGCTGCTCAGCCGCGAGGACAAGAGCGCCGAGGTCAAGGCGACGTTCGAGAACTACACGCCGCAAGAGGTGCGCTACAGCCTCGTGCTGGAGAAGGGGCGGTGGATGATTGATGACGTCCACTCGACCGGAAAGGATACCTGGCGGTTGTCCAAGCTCTTGGAGAAGGCCTTGAGCGGCGCTGCGCGGTGAGCCGTCTCCGGCGTGGGCGGTCCGAACCACTGGGTGAGCGCGTCACGCAGCCCCGAATCCGTGCCGTCTCCCACCCACGCGACATGGCCATCGGGCCGAACCAGAACGGCCGAGGGCGCAGCGACCGCACCGAACACCGGGAGTTCCCACGCGCCCGTGTATCGGGCATCGACCCGCCGAACCCGCTCCGCCCACGGAGTGATGTCGAAGGCGCCCGGCTCGCCGAGGTTGAGGAAGACCGGTCGGGCCTCGTGCAGCAGCGAGAACACGCGCTTCGGACCGCCCTGGGTGCTCAGCTCGAGGTCGGGCATGCGACGCCCGAGCAGCGGGTGCCCCGCACCGAGCTCGTAGTGGACGTCGAGGCCCGACATCATCGCGGCGTACTGCTTGCGAGGCTGCTCCATCTTCAGCAGCTCGGCCATGTTCTCGCGCAGGGCCTCGGTGCGATCGTCGCCGCGGCCGAGCGCCATCTGGGCCATCGTCAGGCGGAGCACGCGGGCACCGATGGGGTGCCGCTCGGCGTGGTAGGTGTCGAGGAGGGTCTCCGGCGAGAGGCCCTTCACCACCTGCGCCAGCTTCCAGCCGAGATTCACGGCGTCCTGCACGCCGATGTTGAGTCCCTGTCCGCCCGTGGGGGCATGCACGTGCGCCGCGTCACCAGCCAGCAGCACCCGTCGCTCCCGGTAGGACGCCGCCTGCCGAGCCATGTCGGAGAATCGGGAGAGCCAGGTCGGATTGCGCACGCCGAAGTCGGTCCCGTAGACCGCAATCAGCGCCGCGCGCAGATCCTCCAGGGTCGGCTCGCTTCTGTTGCCGACCTGCGGCTCGACCAGCACGACACCGGCACGCTTCCCGTCGTCGAGCTTGCCGATGGCGTTGACGCCCTTGTCTCCGCGGCGGATGCCCCACGCGGGTTCCTCGGTCATCTCGACCTCGGCGATGAGGAAGCTGGTCGACGCGTCCCAACCGGGGAAATCGATCCCGGCCTGCTTGCGAATCAGGCTCCGACCTCCGTCGCACCCGACGAGGTACGTCGCCCGGAGCAATGCGCCGTCCGACAGCTCGACGTCGACGCCGGTATCGTCCTGCGCGAACCCCGTCACCTCACGCCCGCGATAGAACGTCACCGGCAGCTCGGCGACCCATTCAGCCATGATGCGCTCGGTGCGAGCCTGCCTGAGCGCGAGCCCGTAGTTGTGGCGCGTCGGGAAGTCGCTGATGTCGAGCGGGATGAACGAGAAGCCCGCGACCTGCATGATCTGCCCCTGCGAGAGGAAGCGCTCGGCGACGCCCCGCTGATCGAACACTTCGATCGTGCGGGCGTGCAGGCCGCCAGCGCGTGACCCGGGGAGCTCCTGGTTCACGCGACGCTCGACGACGGCGACGTCGATCCCCGCCAACGCCAACTCGGCTGCCAGCATCAGGCCCGTCGGGCCGCCTCCGGCGATCAGCACTGCATGGTTGTTCGTGGCCACACGGCGTCCGGATTCGTTGTGCATTTGTGCCTCCGCGCCCGCTGGTTTTCGCGTGCGGCCGGCGTCTGTGCCTCACAGAGGGGGGCTTGTGGCAATACCCTGGTCGTGGCATACAGCTGGAAGTAGCAAGGGGGAGATGTCGCGTCCTGCATGCGCCTCCCCGAAGCGAAACGCCCCTCCAAAGCTCAATGCCACGCAGTCAAGGTGGTTGCGTCCTAAACCGCAATTCCTTCCAGGATCAGGTCGATCCCCGCGAGGAATTCCTTGCGATCGTCGTGGCCGGGTAGGTGCTCGGCCACCTTCCGCGTGAACGGATATTCGGTGGCGTCGAGATTCTTCCACCGCTCCGCCGCCGCTTCGAGGAAGTCCTTGCGGTTCGTGGTCGGCGCGAGCTCGCGACGCGCGAATTGGCTGGCCGCCGTGTTCTGCATGCTGACGCCGATGACGTAGCTCAGGAGCGTCGAGGTCGCCGTGAACTGAGCATGGCCGCGAACGCCCAGTGCCTCGACCGCCCGACCGATGCGTTCGAAGATCCGAAGCATTGCGGTCTCCCACGGCGCGCGTGAGAGCTGCATGCCGACCCACGGCCGCGCGTCGATTGCGTCGAACATGCTGAGCGCGACGCGGTGGATCGCTTCGCGCGGCTTCGCCGAGGCGCGGACGTCGCCCAGTGTGCGCGCAACGACGGCGTCGGTCGCGGCGACGAGGAGCTCGCCCTTGTTCGCGATGTGCCAGTAGATCGCCCCGGGGCCCGTCGCGAGCCGCGTCGCAAGCGCTCGGAAGGTGAGCCCCTCCTCGCCGTCCGCATCGAGGAGTTCGATCGCTGCCTCGACGATGCGTTCGCGCGACAGCGCATCTTCGCGTCGTTCCTCACGTTCCGAACCGCGTGCCGCCTTTTTCGCCACGGCACCATCTTGACAGACCTGGAACGGTGTTCCAAGTTGATGGAGTGGAACGACGTTCCAGAGAGGCTCTAGAGAGAACACGATGACTCCCATCTCCATCATTGGCGCCGGTCCTGGCGGCCTCACGCTCGCGCGCGTGCTTCACGTCCATGGCATTTCCGTCACCGTCTACGAGGCCGACGCGTCTCCGGAGGCGCGCACGCAGGGTGGAATGCTCGACATCCACGACTACAACGGCCAGCTCGCGCTCAAGGAGGCGGGTCTCCTCGACGAGTTCCGTCGCATCGTCCACGAAGGCGGCGAGGCGACGCGCATCGTCGATCCGCAGGGCAACATCCTCGTCGACCAGCCCGATGACGGCAGCGGCATTCGTCCCGAAGTGCTGCGCGGTGACCTCCGGCGTCTCCTCCTCGACTCGCTTCCACCCGGCACCGTGCAATGGGGACGAAAGCTATCGAGTGTGCGAGCGCTCGGTGCCGGCAAGCACGAGCTACGGTTCGCGGACGGGTCGACGGTGACGACGGACCTCCTTGTCGGTGCGGACGGCGCGTGGTCGAAGATTCGGCCGCTCCTCTCCGACGCGAAACCCGAATACGTCGGCACCACGTACATCGAGACGTACTTGCTCGACGCTGACGCGCGCCACGCGGCGAGCGCAAAGAAAGTCGGCGGCGGCGCCTTTTACGCGCTCACGCCCGGCAAAGGCATCGTCACGCACCGCGAGACGAACGGCGTCCTGCACACCTACGTCGCGCTGACGAAGCCGAAGGAATGGGTCGAGGAGATCGACTTCGCCGACGCCAAGGCCGCGCGAGCGCGCGTCGCGGCGGAGTTCGAGAGCTGGGCCCCGGAGCTCACGGCTCTCATCACCGATGGTGATACCGATCCCGTGCCGCGCATGATCCACAAGCTGCCCGCCGGCCATCGATGGAATCGCGTGCCCGGCGTCACGCTCCTCGGCGACGCCGCGCATTTGAGCCCGCCGGACGGCGAAGGCGCGAACCTCGCGATGTACGACGGCTCGGAGCTCGGCAAGGCGATTGCCGCGCACCGCAATGATTTCGAAGCCGCGCTCACGGAGTACGAAGAAGCGATGTTCGTCCGCGGCACAAAAGCCGCGCCCGAAGCCGCGGAAACCTTCGAGCTTTGCTTTGGCGCGACGGCACCGCACGGACTGATCGCGATGCTGACCGGTGGCGAAGCTTCGACCGGTCGCTGATTTCCAGCGAAGCGCGTCAGCCGTCTTTGCGGCGGTAATCCGTGACACGGGAGCCCCCGCTGCGCATCCAGCAGGGGCTCCTTTGCTGCATCCACCCCAATGGGTGACACCGCTACCGGCTCACTGGGCGCTGGGCTGCATCTCCTCCAACGAGAGCCGAGGCGCGTCCACGGAGCGCTCCAGAAGCTCGCGGGCGGACTCGATCCCCGCCTGCGCGCCGATGGCCAGGGGCTTGTCCAGCACTGCGTCCACCGTGCCGTCGGTCACCGCCTGGCGCTCGGGGAACGCGGAGGCCAGTGACAGCATCGCTCCTCCGAGCACCGTGTTGAGGATGCCTTCGAGGTCCTCTTCGGCGAGCACCGGCGAGGCTGGGATCTCGGGCGCCTCCTCGTCCTGTTGGGACTCCGGGCTCCAGGGATCCAACCGTTCGAGCTCGGCAGACAGCGGCGAGCCCGAGGCCTCACGCAGCAGATCCACGCACCACTGGATGACGAAGCACCGGGGCGCCAGCCGCTCCAGGGCCTCCCGTGTCACCTGGCCCACGGCCCGCACCTTGGCCTGGCCCACCTTCGCCTGAGTCAGCTGCGGGGCCGACGGCAACTCCTCCAGCAGGGGGTACTTCCATCGGCACGCCCACATCGCGCGGCGGCGCATGCTGGCCTGCAAGGCCCGAGGCGCCAGCCAGACGGCCAGGTTCCGGAAGTACGCCTTGATGGCGTTGTAGACCTGCGGATCGGCCGAGGCATCGTGGAAGCCATTGCGCTTGGCAGGCACGGGGCTGCTCGGATCGCCGCGCAGGTTGATGTTGAAGAAGTGGTGCCACGTGGCATCCACCGCCACCCGGCCCACCTTCACCCAGTGCCCGTCGTACGCGCCCATGGCTCCGAAGCGGCGCGCCACCACGGGAGGCTTGCTAGAAGTGGTGTGGCCGCCAATCACAGTGGACTCGGCGATCACCTCCGGCCGCGGCCGCTTGCCTGCGCGCGGCGCCGGGTACTCGACGATGGTGTAGCCGTCGAAGGTGAAGGTGCGGTTGAGATCCTTCGGCACGTAGCACTCGCCCTCGTGCGGGTGGTCCGGCAGGACGCGGATGGGGCCACGCGGCCCGCAGAGCAGGGGGTGTGGCACCTTGATATGCAAGAAGGGATGGCCCACCGGGTACATCCGCGGGGTGATCTCCTGGGCGAGGGCATCCGACTGGTCGTCGAACTGGAAGCCTGCATCCGCGCCCTCGCGCAGCGTGTCGTACCGGTTCTGGGAGGAGCCGTCCGGGGCCACCGGTTCGCCGTTGGGGCCCGGGTTGGGCCAGTACCACTTGCGCATGCTGCGCACCCGGGGCACCCGCCCGGACATGGCCACCCCGAGATCCTCATGGTCTCCCGTGGCGAACACTCCGCCGCCCGCATCCATGAACTGGGAGATGGCCTTGAGCTCCGCTTCACTCAGCGAGCTGGCGCCTCCCTCCACTCCGAAGAGCCACACCTCGTCCACGCCCTTGAGGGTGCTGGCGGAGAAGCGGAAGTTCTGGAGCATGGCGCTCGGGTGGCTGCGCCGGTGGGCAGTCGTCACCGCGAAGCGCACCCAGGGACCGGGGCTCACCGCCAGCACCTCGAGCAGCTCGGCCAGGCCAAAGTCATTGCCGTCGAAGGAGCCACCTCCATCGGTGACCATGAGGATTCGCACCACGCACGGCCGGAGCATGAGCTTATCAAGCATCTCCGGGTACGTGGTGGCGGCCAGGTGCCGATCCGTCTTCGCTAGCGCGATGTTGGGATCGTGCTGCTCCGCCAGCGGTCTTCCGTCCAACTGCTCGCCGAAGCTCCATTGGGCCATATGCCAGTCTCCATATCCCCGCTGGAAGGTGAGCGCGGGGTTGACGAGATGGAGTGGCCGGCGGCGGAATGTGACGTGGCTCTGCTCGGTCAGCCGCGCTCATTCCTTCCCGGAACGCTCGATGTAGATCCTGTCAGAGTCGCACTTATCCGTTCGCGCGCTCAGCCTCGGAGCCCCTGCCACCATCTTGGCGATGTCCGGGTCGGGCACGATGTCTCGCGGCAGGCTGAGCCGGATCTCCTGCAGGTATCTGCCTCCCGTACACAGCAGTTGAACCTTCTGCTCCACGTCGGGACCGAGCTCGCGTCTCACCTGGGCAAAGAACTCGCTCACGCTCATCTCTCCGCCGACGTTGGATTCGATGTACGCGCCGATCGCGGAACGATCGACCTGCTCGGTGATGAGCTTCGCCAGGCGGAAGTAATCGTCGTCTTCGCGGGCCTGGCAGGAGCCGTGCTTGCTCCATTCGTGCGTCGCGAGGTCCGTGTCGTAGATCAGGTTGGGCATCCACGGCGCCACCTCCGCGAGCGTGTCCTCGGAGAGGCTGAGAGCGGTCTTCCGGCAATTCCCATACTGGGTCCCACAGGCCTGCTTGTTGGGCCACAGGCCATGAATCGTGAGATGCGAGATGGAGAGCTCGCCGTCCTCGAGCGCGTCACACTCCGGCTTTCTCCCGGAGTACCGGGCGTGCTCACAGAAGCCGGGCTGCCAGCTCATCGCGAGGACGTTGCTGTCATAGGTATTGGCGGTATTGCATTTGCCGGCCCCAGACGGCCCTGGGGGCGCGGGGGTGGGTTCCGGCTGCTCGAACTCGGTGACGCCGCACTCCTTGGGCACCCAACGCAGGGGATCACGGACCGCTGGGACGGTGACCCGTATCCAGTCTCCCCCGCGCTCGTTGAGTTCCTCGATGTTGTAGGCCTGCCCCGGTTCCAGCCGGATGTTGCCGGGGTTGGTTCCTTTCTGGAATGACTTGAACGCATCGCAGGAGCGCACGGCTTCGAAGGTTCCGGTCGCTTGCACCGAGGCGAAGGTGGTCCCCGAGAGCAACCCGATGAGCAGGGCCAGGATGCGGTGAGAGAATGGACGTGGGATTGCCATGCGAAACCCTCCGAAATGAGACACGGGTCAAAGTGGGCGTCCTGGGGGGACCGGCTGCAGTGTCTCGGAGTGCTCCGCCGTGTTCAGTCGCGGGCACCGGTGCTCGCCTGCATGCGCGCACCGCTCGGCCGCCGTGCGCCACCGCGGACAGGTGTGCCCATTCGCTGCACCCGGAAGCCCTTTGGCTGCACCGGTTCGAAAGGCGCCATGGTTCGGGCATAGACTCCACGGGTCGTGGAATCCATCTCTCCCGCCGCGAGCACTGTCCTACCGCCCTCCGCCGCGAGACTCCGGCCGGGGGCCTCCACATCAGTGCCGTCCGCGCTGCGCTTGCTGGCGCGTCGCCTGCTGCTGTTCCTACTGGCGTATGCCGTGCCGGGCATCATCGCTTCGAGCCAGACCTACTTCTACGCCCAGGCCAAGGATCCCACCTACCCCTTCGATCGGGCGCTGATGATGCACCTGCCGCCTTGGTGGTACTGGGCGCTCGCCACCCCGCTCGTTCTCTCGCTCGGCTGGCGCTTCCGCCTGGAGCGCGGCGTCTTGCCCCGCAGCCTCTCGGTCCATGTGCCCGCCCTCATCGGGCTCACGCTCCCCCACCTGCTGCTCATCGTCTTCATCTCCCGGGCCGCAGGGGAGAAGTGGTTCGTGGACAACTCGCTGGCCTTCATCATGCCCTTGATGCTGGCCAAGTATGGCGTCACCGACGTCATCATCTATAGCGGCATCCTCTCTGTCGGCTACGCCCTGGACTACCACCGCCGCTACCGAGAGGGAGAGCTGGCCCAGTCACAGCTCGAAACGCGCCTGGCCCATGCGCAGCTCGAAGCCCTGCGCGCCCAGCTCCACCCGCACTTCCTCTTCAACACGCTCAACGCCATCTCCGTCCTCGTGCGCGAGCAGGACACCGCCGGCTCCATCCGCATGCTCACCGGCGTCAGCGAGCTGCTGCGCATGGCCCTCAACACCACCAGTCGCCAGCAGGTCCCCCTCCATGAGGACCTTGACTTCCTGGACCGCTAC
>NZ_JAHXBF010000023.1:0-21489 GCF_020103695.1 Hyalangium versicolor | reverse complement strand
AAGCAGGACACCGCCGGCTCCATCCGCATGCTCACCGGCGTCAGCGAGCTGCTGCGCATGGCCCTCAACACCACCAGTCGCCAGCAGGTCCCCCTCCATGAGGACCTTGACTTCCTGGACCGCTACCTCGACATCGAGCAGACCCGCTTCCAGGACCGGCTCCAGGTGGTCCGCGCCATTGACCCCGCCACGCTCGGCGCGCTCGTGCCCAGCCTCATCCTCCAGCCCCTGGTGGAGAACGCCATCAAGCACGGGCTCGGTACCCGCTCCGGAGCCGGATGCGTGGAGCTGCGCACCTGGCGTGAAGGCGCCCGTCTGGTGCTCGAAGTGCTCGATGACGGCCCCGGGCTCACGCCGGGCTGGGACACCCAGGGAGGTGGCATTGGTGTGGCCAACGTGCGAGCCCGCCTGCACCAACTCTACGGAGACGGCCACGCCTTCACGCTGGAGAACCGCGCCGGAGGCGGAGTGCGCGCCCGCCTGGAGCTGCCCTTCCAGTCCGCCCCGCCCGAGGTGCCCGTGTCATGAACGCGACTGCCTGCATCCGCACGCTCGTCGTGGATGACGAGCCCCTGGCTCGAGAGGGGCTGCGCCTGCTGCTCGCCTCGGACCCAGAGGTCAGCGTGGTGGGCGAGGCCGGCAACGGACCGGAGGCCGTGCGCCTCATTCGTGAACAGCGGCCCGATCTCGTCCTGCTCGACGTGCAGATGCCCGAGCTCAATGGCTTCGAGGTGCTCTCCCACCTGGAGCCCAGCGAGGTGCCTGCCGTCATCTTCGTCACCGCGTATGATCGCTATGCCCTGCGCGCCTTCGACATCCACGCGCTCGACTACCTCCTCAAGCCCTTCCGCGACGACCGCTTCCACGACGCCATTGGCCGAGCGAAGGCACAGATCCGCCTGGCGCGCATGTCCGACCTGAGCCAGCGGCTGATGTCCGTGCTCTCCACTTATGGCGAGCGTGACGTCACTCCCGTGCCCAGCCCGGCCCCCGCGCCCAGCCTGGCCCCCGATCCGTGGATGCACCGGCTCGCCATCCGCGACGCGGGCCGCGTGGTGTTCCTCGACGTGGACGAGATCGAATACATCGAGGCCGCCGACTACTACGTGCAGATTCATGCGGGCGGGAAGGCGTACCTCCATCGCGAGACGATGCAGAGCCTGGAGGCGCGCCTGGATCCAGAGCGCTTCATGCGCATCCACCGCTCGGCCATCGTCAACTCACGCCGCATCCGCGAGCTACGCAACGAGGGCCGCAGGGATCTCATCGTGGTGCTGACGGGTGGTGCCGAGCTGCGCGTCGCTCGCAGCCACCGCGAGAAGTTCCAGCACCTGCGCTGAGCAGGTGCATCCCGGGGATGTGGCCCGTTCGCCGCACGGGGGTGCCCATTCGCCGCAGCCCCGTCCCCACCGGCTGAACACTCCACCTGTGCGGCCCTCGCGCGGGCACTGTGCCTCCCGCAACCCACTCTCCACGGAGGCATCCCATGCTGTGCAAGTCTCTCGTTACCTCGTTCCTGGTCCTCGGTCTGACGTTCACTCCCGCAATCGCCGCCGCTGGCGAGGGCGCCGAGTGTGTCCAGGACAAGCTGACGCTCCAGACCGTCGTCGACAAGCACCTGAAGGCCCTGGGAGGGAAGGAGCGGCTCAAGGCCGTGAAGACGCTCCTGCTCACCACTGTCACCCGGGAGGGGGACACCGTCACGACCACCCACGTGCAGCGCGCGCGCCCCAACTTCGTGCGCCACGACATGGACAAGAACGGCGCCCAGGTCAGCAAAGTGTTCGACGGCCAGCAGGGATGGATCGTGGAGGGCTCGGCCGCTCCGCAGCGCATGGACAAGGAGAAGAACACGATGATGGCCGAGAGCGCCCCTTTCGATGACGCCCTGCTGGATCCGAAGGCCCAGGGCGTCGCGCTGAAGCTGGACGGCGTGGAGGAGGTGAATGGCAGTCCCGCGTTCAAGCTGATCCTCACCCGTGGCACCACCACGGAGGTTCGCCTCATCGACCAGGGGTCCTTCCTCGAGGTGCGCCGCACCTACGCCGGCATCCATGAGGGCAAGGCGTACACCAAGGCCGTCACCTTCTCCGACTACCGCGACGTGGACGGAATCATGCTGAGCTACCGTACGCAGTGGGAGGCTGACGGCAAGCAGGGCGAGAAGATCATCCAGAGCGCCCGCTACGACGCGCCCATTGACGCCTCGGTCTTCAGGCCGGGGACGCCGCGCAGCTGAGCCTGGTACCGCGTGAATTCGAGCCCGTCCAGGCGCGCCTGGACGCATTCCTGACGGAGTCCCGGTGCGACTGGCGAAGCGGGTGCGCCCCCTGGAGGCGCTGAAGAAGACGGTGTGGAGTGTGGCGGTGGTGGCGGCGGTGACTGGCTGCTCGGAGAAGAAGGCGGCTCCGGCGGCGCCTCCGCCCCGGGAGGTCGAGGTGGTGTCGCTGGTGCCGCGCGAGCTGCGCGACACCGGCGAGTACCTGGGCAGCCTGCTGTCGCGGCAGAGTGTCACGCTGCTGCCGCAGGTGACCGGCTCCGTGCGCCGCATCCACGTGCACCCCGGTCAGCGAGTGGAGGAAGGCACGCCGCTGGTGGAGGTGGACGCACGCGAGGAGACCGCCGCGCTCGACAGCGCGCAGGCCCAGTTGGGTTCCTCACGGGTGAACCTGGAACTGGCCCGTCGCATCCTGGCCCGCACGGAGGCTCTCAACCAGGGAGGCATCGCCAGTACGGAGGAACTGGAGAGCGCCCGAGCCCAGGTGGAAGCCGCCGAGGCCGCAGAGCGCTCGGCGGCCGCGCAGGTGGCGCAGCGCCAGGTGCAACTGCAGCTCCATGGGGTGCGCGCTCCCTTCGCGGGCACCGTGGGCGATGTGCTGGTGCGGGTGGGGGACCTCGTCAGCGCCTCCACTCCGCTGACCAGCATTGCCCAGACGGACGTCCTCGAGGTCAGCGTGTCGGTGCCCTCGCCGCGCGCCCGTTCCATCAAGCCGGACACAGCGCTGGAGCTCCTCGACGCCCAGGGGAAGGTGCTGCTCACCAGCAACGTCTTCTTCGTTGCGCCGCAAGCCGACCCACGCACCCAGTTGGTGGAGGTGAAGGCCTCCTTCCGCAACACGCTGGGCCTGCGCCTCAGTGAGTTGGTGCGCGCGCGCGTCGTCTACTCCGTGCGCGACGCTCTGCAGATTCCGGCGCTCGCGGTGGTGCGCCAGAGCGGCCAGCCCTTCGCGTTGGTGGTGCAGGAGAAGGAAGGCAAGACGGTGGTGGAGCGCCGTCCCATCACCCTGGGCGTGCTGGGGGAGCTGTCCTACGTGGTGGAGAAGGGGCTGGAGGCGGGCGACCGTGTGGCCATCTCGTCCATGCAGGCCCTGCGTGACGGCATGCCCGTCCAGGTGAAGGCCGCGCAGCACGCCGAGGCACGGCCCACCCCCCAGTCCCTGGCGAACGTGCCGCCGGCGAACGTCCGCTGAGCCGAAGGGACGGAGAGCACCATGTTCATCGACTTCTTCATCCGCAGGCCCGTCTTCGCCATCGTCTGCTCCATCTTGCTGACGCTGGCGGGAGCCATCGCCATTCCCACGTTGCCCGTCGCCCAGTACCCGGACCTGGCGCCGCCGCAGGTGACGGTCTCCGCTTCCTACGTGGGCGCCAGCGCCGAAGTGGTGGAGAGCGCCGTGACCATCCCGCTGGAGCAGGAACTCAACGGTGTGGAGGGCATGCGCTACATCACCTCCACCAGCAGCAATGACGGCACCAGCAATCTCACCATCACCTTCGAGTCTACGCGCGACATCGAGGTGGCCACGGTGGATGTGCAGAACCGCGTCAGCCGTGCTGCCGCACGCCTGCCCTTGCAGGTGAACCAGGCCGGCATCGTCGTCAACAAGGCGTCCAGTCAGATCCTCATGTCGATGGCGCTCTTCAGCCCGGACGAGCGCTATGACGCGAGGTTCCTCAGCAACTACGCCGACGTGAATCTCAAGGACGCGCTCAAGCGCGTGCGCGGCGTAGGGGAGGTGCGCATCTTCGGCGAGCGCAAGTTCGCCATGCGCCTGTGGCTGGACCCCACGGAGCTGGCGCGCCGCAAGCTCACCCCGCAGGACGTGACACGCGCCCTCCAGGAGCAGAACCTCCAGGTGGCCGCGGGTACGGTGGGACAGCCACCCGTCGATGAGGACCAGCCCTACCAGCTGGCGGTGCGCACACGCGGCCGGCTGGTGGAGCCGGACGAGTTCGGCGAGATCGTCCTCATGCGCCAGACGGACGGCAAGAGCGTCCGTGTGAAGGACGTGGGCCGCGTGGAGATGGGCGCGGAGAACTACGGCACGCTGATGCGCTTTGGCGGCAAGGTGGCCGTAGGGCTCGCCATCCTCCAGCTCCCCACCGCCAACGCGCTCACCGTTCGCGACGGCGTGCTTGAGGAGATGGAGCGGCTGTCCAAGCAGTTCCCCCCGGGCATGGAGTTCCAGCGAAGCCTGGACACCACGCTGGCGGTGCGCGCCACCCTCCACGAAGTGTTGAGGTCGCTCGTGGAGGCGATTGCGCTCGTCATCCTCGTCATCTTCTTGTTCCTGCACGGCTGGCGCAGCGTGCTCATCACCGCCTTCACCCTCCCGGTCTCACTGGTGGGCACCTTCGCCTTCGTCTGGTGGATGGACTTCTCCATCAACACGCTCACCCTCTTCGGTCTCACCCTGGCCACGGGCCTCGTGGTGGATGACGCCATTGTCGTCATCGAGAACATCGAGCGGCTGATGGTGGAGCGGAAGCTGTCGGCCGCGCAGGCCGCGCGGGAAGGCATGAAGGAGGTGGCCGGCGCGGTGGTCGCCATCTCCATCGTGCTGGTCGCGGTGTTCGTCCCGGTGGCGCTCTTCCCGGGTACCACGGGCGCCATCTACCGGCAGTTCGCGCTCACCATCGCCGCATCGGTAGCCCTGTCCACCTTTTGCGCCCTCACGCTGACACCCGCGCTGTCCGCGCGGATGCTCAGGCACTCCACGGGTGAGAAGTGGGTGTTCTTTCGCTGGGTGGACAATGCGCTCGACAGGACGCGGGCCCTGTATGCCCGCAGCCTGCGAAGGCTGCTGAAGCATCCCGTCATCCTCCTGATGGCGTTCCTCCTGTGCCTCGGGGCCACATGGGTGCTCCTCCGGGTGACGCCCACGGGATTCATCCCCGATGAAGACCAGGGCTACCTCATCATCTCCGTGCAGGGGCCCGAGGGCATGTCACTGGGCCAGACAGAGAAGGTCATGGCGGAGGTGGAGACGATCCTGAAGGCCCAGCCGGAGGTGCGAGTCATCTTCGGCACGGGCGGGTTCTCCGCTCAGGGCACGGGCTCCAACATGGCCAACATCTTCGTCGCCCTGACGCACTGGGAGGAGCGGCCCGGCAAGGATCAGACGGTGGCTGCGCTGGTGGAACGGCTGCGCGGCCCCTTCGGCCGGATTGGCGGCGCGCGAGTGGTTCCCTTCCAGCCGCCCGCCATCCGCGGCGTCGGCAGCGTGGGGGGCTTCCAGTTTGTCGTCGAGGACAGGGACGGTTCCAGCTCGCTGGACCTGCTTGCCTCGACCGCGCAGACACTCGTGGCCAGGGGCAGCGAGGACAACCAGCTGCGCGGTGTCTTCACCGGCTTCAACGCCGACACGCCCCTGCTCGACGTCGAGGTGGACCGGCAGAAGGCGAAGGCGCTCGGGGTGCCCATCGAGCAGATCTTCAGCACGATGCAGGTCTACATGGGCAGCCAGTACGTCAACGACTTCAACTACGCCAACCGTGCGTACCGCGTCTACGTCCAGGCCGAGCGGCAGTTCCGCGACAGCCCGCAGGACATCGGCTCCTTCTATGTGCGCAGCGACGGCGGGGACATGATTCCGCTGGAGTCCCTGGTGAAGGTGCAGCCCACCGTGTCCGCGCAGGTCATCCGCCACTACAACCTCTTCCGCTCGGTGGAAATCAACGGGCAGGCCGCGCCGGGTGTGTCTTCCGGACAGGCGATGGCGGCGATGGAGGCCCTGGCCGCGCAGCACCTGCCGCAGGGCATGAGCGCGGAATGGACGGGCATCAGCCTGGAGCAGAAGCAGAGCGGTGGGCAGACGGCCATCATCTTCGGCCTGGGGCTGCTCGTCGTGTTCCTGGTGCTGGCGGCTCAGTACGAGAGCTTCCTCCTGCCGCTGGTCATCATCCTCTCGGTGCCATTGGCCATCATGGGCGCGCTGGGCCTGCAGCTCTTGCGCGGGTACACGAATGACGTGTTCTGCCAGGTGGGACTGGTGATGCTGGTGGGGCTGGCCAGCAAGAACGCCATCCTCATCGTGGAGTTCGCGGAGCAACTGCGCGAGAGCGGCAAGAGCGCCCTCGACGCGGTGGTGGAGGCGGCCGAAGTGCGCCTGCGCCCCATCCTCATGACGTCCATCGCCTTCCTGCTCGGCGTGGTGCCGCTGATGACAGCCTCCGGTGCGGGCTCGGCCTCGCGCAACTCGCTGGGCACGGCGGTGTTCGGCGGCATGCTGGTGTCCACGGTGGTCAACTTCATCTTCATCCCTGGCCTCTACGTGCTGATGCAGAAGCTGCGCGGCGAGGCGAAGTGGCAGGCCCCGCTGGAGAGCGGAGCGCCTCAGCCGCAATGATCATTCCGTTGGGATGCGGAAGGGGTGCTTACACCTCTCCCGTCTCGTGGCCGAAGATCTCTCCAGGGTTGGGAGTCTTCGGGGCGGCGGGCTCGGGCTCCGCGGCGGGAGGCTTCTTGGCCAGCCCTCGCTTCCAGCGGCCCGAGAGGTAGTAGCCCATGCTCGCCATGAGGGAGAAGCCGAAGCTCAGGGCCATCCCGTACCAGATCCCCGTCACGCTCCCCATGCGGCGCGACAGCCACCAGGCCACGGGGACGCGGATCAGCCAGAGGCTCAGCAGCGAGATGACCGTCGTCATCAGCGTGTGGCCCGAACCATTGATGATGCCGTTGCTGACGAAGAGCAGGGCGAACAGGACGTAGCAACTCCCGACGATGTGCAGGTACGAGATCCCCGGCGCCAGCACGGCGGGATCCGAGACGAAGACCTTGAGGAGCACATCGGGGAACGC
The DNA here is from genome assembly GCF_020103695.1 of Hyalangium versicolor. GTDB lineage: Bacteria > Myxococcota > Myxococcia > Myxococcales > Myxococcaceae > Hyalangium > Hyalangium versicolor. Next base: position 14,409 of record NZ_JAHXBF010000023.1, on the reverse strand, counting down.
CACCACGATGGCCGAGATGACGAACGTGGTGCCTCCCGCGAGCAGGCAGCCCCAGCGGAAGATCTCCTTCACCCGGTGGTGGTGCCCCGCCCCCAGGTTCTGTCCCGCCAGCGTCGAGATCGCCATGCCGAACGTCATCGCCGGCATGAAGGCGATTTGATCGATCCGCGAGGCCGCGCCAAACGCCGCCGTGGCGATCTCTCCGAACCCGTTGACGAGCCCCGTCACCAGCACCATGCCGATCGACACGAGCGACTGCTGCACCGCGGCTGGCACGCCGATCTTCAGCGTCTTCCAGGTGATGGGCCCCAGGTGATTGAGCCTGGGCCAAGAGGGCGCGACCGGTACCTTCTTCACCCGGAGGTAGGAGATCAGCGTCACAAGCGCCAGGGCCTGGGAGATTACGGTGGCCCAGGCGGTTCCATTCAGCCCCAGCTTCGGCAGCCCGAGCCAGCCGAACATCAAGAGCGGATCCAACACCGTGGTGAAGAGGACCGAGCCGAACTGGAAGTAGAGCGGCGTCTTCGAGTCCCCTATGCCCTGAAGCAGGCTGCGCGTCAGGAACAGGCCGAAGCCCAGCGGCATCGAGAGCAGGAAGATTCGCAGGTAGCTGACCGACGCGTCGAAGACCTCCGGCGGCGTGTCCATGGCGCGCAGCACGCTCGGGGCGAAGAGCTGTCCGAGCACGGTGAGCACGATGGACAGCGAGTAGATCAGCAAGGTCGAGCTGTCGACGACCTTCTTCAGCTCGTCCATCTTCCTGGCGCCGAAGTTCTGCGACACCAGGATGCCCGTCGCCATCGTGAGGCCCATGCCGATGGCGAACAGCACGAAGACGACGGGGAAGCTCACCGTCACCGTCGCCAGGGCCGAGGTGCCCAGGAACCGCCCCACCCAGATGGCGTTGATGAAGCTGTACGCCGTCTGGAGAAAACTCCCGAGGAGCATCGGGATGGAGAACGCGACCAGGTGCTTCGGAATACTCCCCGTCGTCAGGTCACGTCCGAATTTGGATTGCATGCGCAGGCTCTATCAGTCTCAAAGGTAGGAATGCACCAGACAGTGCCTCCCTCCAGCCAGGGGAACGTGCCTCCGGTGCCTACCCATGCGCACTCGGCGGATTCGCGGTACAAAGGGGTTCCCTAGCACGGAGGCACCCGCCATGGTGGACACGAATCGACGCACCATCCGGTCCCGTCCCGTGGGCCGCGTCCTCAGCGGTCAGGATCAATACGAAAAAGAGGCCGTGGACGGGGATCCCGCCAGCCCCCTGGCGGCGATGAAGCGCGAGCGCGTCGCCGCGGAGGTGCTCCCTTCCACTGGCAAGGGCAGTTTCTCCGAGCGTCTCCAGCAGAAGTCCCAGGCCGACAAGCCGCGCAAGCCCTGAGGCCGTCCGGCCCGGCGTGACACCTTGCGCGATCGCGACGTCATCCTCACGGCAGGCAAGAGAGGGGCCCGGCCCTCGGGGCGATACGCTCGCGTGCTCGATCAGCGCTCGTGGGCCCTCTCGCTCATCATGGCCGCGGGGCTCGGGCTGCTCGTCTCCATTGCCACCACCAGCCTGCCGTACCTGGTGTCCTCTCCCACGACAGACCCTCACTTCGGTGCGCTCAACCAGTGCCTGACGGGAGCCCTGCAGGGGCCCCGGTTGGGCTGGGCGGTGGCGCCGGATGCTTCGCGCGCGGCCATCTTCGGCGCTCGCGCCGTGGCCCTGTGCCGCCGGGAGGGGCCGCCCACCGTCTTCTTCGCTCCGGGCGCCCGGGCTATCTCCTTCGATGGACAGGACCGGCTGTGGGTTGCCACCGGTGAGCAGTTGCTCAAGGAGGAGGCGGGCCAGCTTGTACCGGTGGGAGACTTTGCCCCCGTGGCCCTGGCGGGACACTCGGCTGGCGTGATCGCCCTGGATGCCGAGGGGCAGCTGCTCTCCATCTCCCCCCAGGGAGAGGTACTGGGGGAAGCCCGGTTGCCCGCTCCCGGTGCCCTGTCAGTGGGCTCGGGCGGCTCCCTGGCAGCCGTGCTCGTGGGCGGCGGCGTGGTGGCCTACGAGGCGAGCACCCTCACCCCGCTCCTCGCCGAGGCCCCCTGCGAGGTCGAGCAGCTCTGGTGGCAGGACGCTCCCGAGCGCGTCCTGCTGGCCTGTGGCTCGGACAAAGGGCTCTCGCTCGATCTCAGGACGGGCCAGCGGGCCGAAGTCCCTCTGCGGACCCGGACGCCCGCCCGGCGGCTCCCCGGGCGGCCCCTCTACGTTCAGGGCTGTGACGGGCTTCCGTGCACGGCTCCGGCCCCTTGAAGCGTTAGCAAAAGACCCAAGGGTCCAGGCACACCTGGAGCATGGGCCCTCGACCGAATGAGGTTGAGTTCTGAACCGTTGACCCAAGCGGTTTCGCTCGGCAGTCGACAACCCTCGGAACTCCTCTAGAAGTTGGCTTCTGGATACGTGCCCCTCCGCGGTGGCGCGTCCCCCATCCCTAGCTGAGGTTCATCTCTTGGACGAGAACGACAACATCCCCCCCGATGGCAAGAAGCGTGGCTCCCGTCGCAAGGAGCCAGCCAGCGGGGGAGGGACTTCCCAGCCCGCCACGAAGAGCCCGGCCAACCGAGTCAGGTCCCGCCTGACCCAGGTCGCTGACGAGCAGCCCGTCTCCGAGCCTGCTTCCCCTGGCAACGGTCCCCGCCGCAATGGCAACGGTAACGGCACCGGGAGGCATACCAGCCCCGGCCTCAGGGGCCGGGCAGAGGCGACGCGGCCGGCGGATCCGCTCTTCCCGCTGCTCGCGGCGCTCCGATCCGCCGAGTCCGGTGACTTCACCGTTCGCCTGCCCGAGAACACCAGCGGCGGGATGCTGGACCAGATCGCCCACGCCTTCAACGCGCTGGTGGGCCGCAATGCTACCTTCACGGACGAGATGGTCCGCGTCGAGCGCGTCGTCGGCCGCGAGGGCCGGATGGGCGAGCGCGTGACGCTCGGGGACGTGCGTGGGGGGTGGGCCACCAGCGTCAACTCCATCAACGCGCTGATCGGCGACCTGGTGCTGCCCACGACGGAAGTCGCGCGCGTGCTGGTCGCGGTGGCCGAGGGTGATCTCACCCAGAAGATGGCGCTCGAGATCGACGGCCAGTCCGTCAAGGGCGAGTTCCTCCGCATCGGCACCACGGTGAACACGATGGTGGACCAGCTGCGAGCGTTCGCCTCGGAAGTGACGCGCGTCGCGAAGGAAGTGGGCAGCGACGGCAAGCTGGGCGGCCAGGCCGATGTGAAGGGCGTTGCCGGTACGTGGAAGGACCTCACGGACAACGTGAACATCATGGCGTCCAACCTCACCGCCCAGGTGCGCAACATCGCCGAGGTCTCCACGGCGGTGGCCAAGGGCGACTTGTCCAAGAAGATCACGGTGGACGCCAAGGGCGAGGTGCTCCAGCTGAAGGACACCATCAACACGATGGTGGACCAGCTCAACTCGTTCGCCGCCGAAGTGACGCGCGTCGCCAAGGAAGTGGGCAGCGACGGCAAGCTGGGCGGTCAGGCCGAGGTGCGTGGAGTCGCGGGCACGTGGAAGGACCTCACGGACAACGTGAACTTCATGGCCTCCAACCTCACCACCCAGGTGCGCAACATCGCCGAGGTATCCACGGCGGTGGCTCGCGGGGACCTGTCCCGCAAGATCACCGTCGATGCGAAGGGCGAGGTGCTGGAGCTGAAGAACACCATCAACACGATGGTGGACCAGCTGAACAGCTTCGCCGCCGAGGTGACGCGCGTCGCCAAGGAGGTGGGCACGGAGGGCAAGCTGGGTGGCCAGGCCGAGGTGCGCGGCGTGTCCGGGGTCTGGAAGGACCTGACGGACAACGTGAACTTCATGGCCTCCAACCTCACCACCCAGGTGCGCGGCATCGTCAAGGTCGTGACGGCCGTCGCCAACGGTGACCTGAGCCAGAAGCTGCAAGTTCCGTCGCAGGGTGAGATCGCCGCGCTAGGCGCGACGCTCAACAACATGACGGACACACTCAACGTGTTCGCGCAGCAGGTGACGAGCGTGGCCCGCACGGTGGGCGTGGAGGGCAAGCTGGGCGCTCAGGCGCAGGTGCCCGGTGCCGCCGGCACGTGGAAGGACCTCACGGACAACGTGAACCTGATGGCGAACAACCTCACCGCCCAGGTGCGCAACATCGCCGAGGTGACGACGTCCGTCGCGAAGGGTGACCTGTCCAAGAAGATCACTGTGGACGTGAAGGGCGAGGTGCTGGAGCTGAAGAACACCATCAATACGATGGTGGACCAGCTCAACAGCTTCGCCGCCGAGGTGACCCGCGTCGCGAAGGAAGTGGGCACCGATGGCAAGCTGGGCGGTCAGGCCGAGGTGAAGGGCGTTGCCGGTACGTGGAAGGACCTCACGGACAACGTGAACTTCATGGCCTCCAACCTCACCACCCAGGTGCGCAACATCGCCCTGGTGACGACGGCGGTCGCGAAGGGCGATCTGTCCAAGAAGATCTCCGTCGACGCGCGCGGCGAGGTGCTGGAGCTGAAGAACACCATCAATACGATGGTGGACCAGCTGAACAGCTTTGCCGCCGAGGTGACCCGCGTTGCTCGCGAGGTGGGTACGCACGGCAAGCTGGGCGGTCAGGCCGAGGTGAAGGGTGTCGCGGGTACGTGGAAGGACCTCACGGACAACGTGAACTTCATGGCCTCCAACCTCACTACACAGGTGCGAGGCATCGCCAAGGTGGTGACGGCGGTCGCCAATGGTGACCTGTCGCAGCGCCTCAAGGTGGATGCGAAGGGCGAGGTGGCCGAGCTGGCCGACACCATCAACGCGATGACAGAGACGCTGTCCATCTTCGCCCAGCAGGTGACCGACGTCGCCCGCACGGTGGGTGTGGAGGGCAAGCTGGGCGCCCAGGCCGTGGTGCCGGGCGTCGCGGGCACGTGGAAGGACCTCACGAACAACGTGAACCTGCTCGCCAACAACCTGACCGATCAGGTTCGTAACATCGCCGAGGTGACCACAGCGGTGGCCCGCGGCGACCTGTCCCGCAAGATCACCGTCGACGCGAAGGGCGAGGTGATGGAGCTGAAGAACACCATCAACACGATGGTGGACCAGCTCCGCGCGTTCGCCTCGGAAGTGACCCGCGTCGCCAAGGAAGTGGGTACGGAAGGAAAGCTGGGCGGTCAGGCCGTGGTGCCGGGGGTCTCCGGTGTGTGGAAGGACCTCACGGACAACGTGAACTTCATGGCCTCCAACCTCACCACCCAGGTGCGAGGCATCGTCAAGGTCGTGACGGCCGTCGCCAACGGCGACCTGAGCCAGAAGCTCATCGTGGAAGCGAAGGGTGAGATCGCCGCCCTTGCGGACACCATCAACGCGATGACCCAGACGCTGTCCATCTTCGCCCAGCAGGTGACGGACGTCGCCCGCACGGTGGGTGTGGAGGGCAAGCTGGGCGCCCAGGCCGAAGTGCCGGGAGTCGCCGGTACGTGGAAGGACCTCACGAACAACGTGAACCTGCTGGCCAACAACCTCACCGCCCAGGTGCGAAACATCGCCGAAGTCTCCACTGCGGTGGCCAACGGAGACCTGTCCAAGAAGATCACCGTGGACGCGAAGGGTGAGGTGCTCCAGCTGAAGGACACCATCAACACGATGGTGGATCAGCTCCGCGCCTTCGCCTCGGAAGTGACCCGCGTCGCCAAGGAAGTGGGTACCGAGGGCAAGCTGGGCGGCCAGGCCGAAGTGAAGGGGGTGTCCGGCGTCTGGAAGGACCTCACGGACAACGTGAACGCCCTCACAGGCAACCTGACCGACCAGGTGCGAAACATCGCCAAGGTCACGACGGCCGTCGCCAATGGCGACCTGTCCCAGAAGATCACCGTCAGCGTGAAGGGTGAGGTGCTGGAGCTGAAGAACACCATCAACACGATGGTGGACCAACTGCGCGCCTTCGCCTCGGAAGTGACCCGCGTCGCCAAGGAAGTGGGCACCGAGGGCAAGCTGGGTGGCCAGGCCGACGTGAAGGGCGTGTCCGGCGTCTGGAAGGACCTCACAGACAACGTGAACGTCCTCGCCGGCAACCTGACCGATCAGGTGCGAAACATCGCCAAGGTCACGACGGCGGTCGCCAATGGTGACCTGTCGCAGAAGATCTCCGTCGAGGCCCGCGGCGAGATCCTCGAGCTGAAGAACACCATCAACACGATGGTGGACCAGCTCCGAGCGTTCGCCTCGGAAGTGACGCGCGTCGCCAAGGAAGTGGGTACGGAAGGAAAGCTGGGTGGCCAGGCCGAGGTGCCGGGAGTCGCCGGCACGTGGAAGAACCTCACGGACAACGTGAACTCCATGGCCTCCAACCTCACCGCCCAGGTGCGAAACATCGCCCTGGTGACGACGGCGGTGGCCAACGGAGACCTGTCCAAGAAGATCACCGTGGACGTGAAGGGCGAAATCCTGGAGCTGAAGAACACCATCAACACGATGGTGGACCAGCTGAACTCGTTCGCCTCGGAAGTGACACGCGTCGCCAAGGAAGTGGGTACGGAAGGAAAGCTGGGCGGCCAGGCCGAGGTGCGCGGTGTCTCCGGCACCTGGAAGGACCTCACGGACAACGTGAACTCCATGGCCCGCAACCTCACCACCCAGGTGCGCGGCATCGTCCGCGTGGTGACGGCCGTCGCCAACGGTGACCTGAAGCAGAAGCTCGTGGTCGACGCCAAGGGCGAGGTCGCCGCGCTCGCCGAGACCATCAACAACATGACCGACACGCTGGGCACCTTCGCCGAGCAGGTCTCCACGGTGGCCCGCGAGGTGGGTGTCGAAGGAAAGCTGGGCGGTCAGGCCCGTGTGCCCGGCGTCGCCGGCACCTGGAAGGACCTCACGGACAACGTGAACTTCATGGCCTCCAACCTCACCACCCAGGTGCGAGGCATCGTCAAGGTCGTGACGGCCGTCGCCAATGGTGACCTGGGCCAGAAGCTGGTCGTGGACGCCAAGGGCGAGGTGGCTGCTCTGGCCGAGACGATCAACAGCATGACGGACACCCTGGGCACCTTCGCCGAGCAGGTGACCACGGTGGCCCGCGAGGTGGGTATCGAAGGAAAGCTGGGAGGCCAGGCCCGTGTGCCCGGTGCTCGCGGCACGTGGCGCCAGCTCACGGACAACGTGAACCAGCTGGCCGGCACGCTCACCTCTCAGCTGCGCGCCATCTCGGACGTGGCCACCGCCGTGACCAAGGGCGACCTGACCCGCAGCATCACCGTCAGCGCCGAGGGCGAAGTGGCCGCGCTGAAGGACAACATCAACCAGATGATCTTCAACCTGCGTGAGACCACGCAGAAGAACCAGGAGCAGGACTGGCTCAAGACGAACCTGGCGAAGTTCAGCGGCATGATGCAGGGCCAGAAGAACCTGGAGGCCGTCAGCCGCCTCATCATGAGCGAGCTGACACCGCTGGTCGGCGCCCACCACGGCGCCTTCTTCCTGGCGGACCAGGAGGGCAACCAGCCGTTGCTCAAGCTCACGAGCACCTACGCCTACCGTGAGCGCAAGAACATCTCCAACCGCTTCCGCCTGGGCGAGGGCCTGATCGGCCAGTGCGCCCTGGAGAAGAAGACCATCCTGCTCACCCGCGTCCCCGCGGACTACATCACCATCTCGTCTGGCCTGGGCGAGTCCAGCCCCCTCAACATCATCGTCCTGCCCGTGCTCTTCGAGGGCGAGGTGAAGGCCATCATCGAGCTGGCCTCGTTCCACCCGTTCAGCGCCATCCATCAGATCTTCCTGGATCAGCTCACCGAGAGCATCGGCGTGGTCCTGAACATGATCATGGCCAACATGCGCACCGAGGAGCTGCTGCTCCAGTCGCAGAGCCTCACCCAGGAGCTGCAGAGCCAGTCCAAGGAACTCACCCAGCAGCAGGAGGAGCTCAAGCGCACCAACACCGAGCTGGAGGCGCAGGCGCTCGAGCTGGAGGAGAAAGCCAAGCAGCTCGAGGAGCAGAACACCCGCGTCGAGGAGAAGAACCTCGAGGTGGAACGGGCCCGCTCCAGCCTCGAGGAGAAGGCCGAACAGCTCACCATCATCTCCAAGTACAAGAGCGAGTTCCTGGCCAACATGAGCCACGAGCTGCGCACCCCGCTCAACTCGCTGCTCATCCTCGCCAAGCTCCTGTCCGACAACAAGGACGGCAACCTCAGCGGCAAGCAGGTGGAGTACGCCAACACCATCTACGCCAGCGGCGGAGACCTGCTCACCCTCATCAACGAGATCCTCGATCTGTCCAAGGTCGAGGCCGGCAAGATGCAGGTGGAGCCTCGGGACATCCTCCTCACGGACCTCAACCAGTTCGTGGATCGCTCGTTCCGTCCGGTGGCCGACCAGAAGAACCTGTCCTTCACCGTGGAGCTGGCGCCCAACACGCCGCGCTCCATCCGCACGGATCCGCAGCGGCTGCAGCAGATCCTCAAGAACCTGCTCTCCAACGCCTTCAAGTTCACGGACACCGGCAGCGTGAAGATGGTGGTGAAGTCGGCCGAGAATCACGTGCGCCTGGATCACGATGTGCTGCGCAAGGCCAAGCGCGTCATCGCCTTCGCGGTGACGGACACGGGCATCGGCATCGCCAAGGACAAGCAGAAGCTCATCTTCGAGGCCTTCCAGCAGGCGGACGGTTCCACCGCCCGCAAGTACGGAGGCACCGGCCTGGGCCTGTCCATCTCGCGCGAGATCGCCAAGCTGCTGGGTGGAGAGATCCACGTGGACAGCGAGCCGGGCAAGGGCAGCACCTTCACGCTGTACATGCCGCCCGAGTACGTGGGGCCCGAGGATGATGGCGTCATCCCGTCCTCCCCGCCCACGCCGCTCACGCCCACCAGCCCCCCTCCGGCGCCAGGGCGCCAGGCGGTGGAGCCGGTCTCCCCGCCCGTGCAGGCCTACACGCCGCCCCCCGTGGCCGAGAACGCGCACGTGCTGGACGCGGCGCTGCCTCCCCCAGTGGACACGCAGCTGGCCCCGCTCTCCGTGGATGACGATCGGGAGCACATCCGCGAGGGAGACCGCGTCCTCCTCATCATCGAGGATGACCTGAAGTTCGCCCGCATCATGGCGCAGATGGCCCGCGAGAAGGGCTTCAAGGTCCTGGTGGCCAGCCGCGGTGACAGCGGCCTGTCCATGGCCAACGAATACCTGCCCCATGCCATCACCCTGGACATCCAATTGCCGGTGGTGGACGGCTGGAGCGTGCTGGAGCGCCTCAAGCGCAACCCGCGCACGCGCCACATCCCCGTTCACATCATCAGCGTGATGGACAAGCACCAGGGCAATACCCAGGGCGCGTTCGGCTACCTCACCAAGCCCGTGAGCAAGGAGGGCCTGGAGCACGTCTTCGGCCAGCTGGCCCGCTTCCTGGAACGCAAGGAGCGCCGGCTGCTGCTCGTCGAGGACGATGACGTGCAGCGCGACAGCCTGAACAAGCTGCTGGGCGAGGGCGAGGATGTCGTGGTCACGGCCGTGCCCACCGGTCAGGAAGCGCTGCGAACGCTGGAGAAGGGCGAGTACGACTGCCTCGTCATCGACCTGCTGCTGCCGGACATGGACGGCACCAAGCTGGTGGAGGAGGTGAAGACCCAGCCTCGCTTCCGGGACCTGCCCATCGTCGTCTACACCGGCAAGGAGTTGACGCCCAAGGACGAGGCTCGCCTCAAGCGCTACACCGGCAGCGTCATCCTCAAGAGCGGGCCCAAGAGTCCAGACCAGCTCCTGGGCGACACGGCGCTCTTCCTCCACCGCCTGGACCAGAACCTCTCACCCCGCGCCCGCCAGGCCCTGGCCCAGCGGGACGCCGGGCACGATACGGAGCTGGCTGGCAAGAAGGTGCTCGTCGTCGATGACGACATGCGCAACATCTTCGCGCTCACCAGCGTTCTGGAGAACCACGGCCTGCAGGTCACCTTCGCCGAGAACGGCCGCGCCGCCATCGAGGCGCTCCGCAAGCAGCCCGACGTGGACGTGGTGCTGATGGACATCATGATGCCGGAGATGGACGGCTACGAGACCATGCGGGCCATCCGCCAGGATCTCCAGCTTTCCCGGCTTCCCATCATCGCCGTCACCGCCAAGGCACTGAAGGACGACCGCGAGAAGTGCATGGCGGCCGGTGCGAGCGATTACCTACCCAAGCCGGTCGACACCGACAAGCTCATCGAGCTCATTCGTTTGTGGGTGAACGCCTGAGTTGGATAGCGCACGACTCGTGCCCCTCCGGGCTTCTGTCTGGAGGGGCGCGGGCCTAGCTTTCTACCGGCCATACCCCCGGGGCCCCGTTTGCTCAGCATGATTCCCACCGAAGCTCCCATCGATCGCCCCACTGAGAGCGCTCCTCGCCAGCGGGCGAGCATCTTGATGGTGGATGACCACTCCTCCAACCTCCTGGCGCTCGAGGCCATCCTCGAGCCCCTGGGTCAGGAACTGGTCAAGGCCACCAGCGGTGAAGAAGCGCTCAAATTCCTGCTCCAGCGGGACTTCGCCGTCATCCTCATGGATGTGCAGATGCCGGGCCTGGACGGCTTCCAGACCGCGGCGCTCATCAAGCAGCGCGAGCGCACACGCACCATCCCCATCATCTTCCTCACCGCGCTCAGCCGGGACGCGGCCCACATCTTCAAGGGCTACGCACACGGCGCGGTGGACTACCTGCTCAAGCCGTTCGACCCGGAGATCCTCCGCTCCAAGGTCAGCGTCTTCGTGGACCTGTTCCTCAAGGAGCAGCAGCTCCAGCGCCAGGCGGCGCTGCTGCGCCAGAAGGAGCGCGAGGCGCTCGAGCGCCAGAACGAGCTGCGCTACCGCCGGCTGCTGGACTCGCTGCCGGAGTGCATGTGGGCGGCCCGTGCGGATGGGACGATGTATTACGCCAACCAGGTGTGGCGCTCCTACACCGGTCGGGAGAACGGGGACCTGTCGCTCGAGCTCTTCCTGGAGGACGTGCACCCCACGGAGCGCGATGCGATGCGCGCGGTGTGGGATGCGGCGGTGAAGCAGGGGGCTCGGCAGGAGCGCGAGTTCCGTCTGCGTCGCAAGGATGGGGTGTGGCGTTGGCACCTGGCGCGCGCGGTCCCCGAGCGGGACGAGAACGGGCGGATGGCGGGCATCATCGCCGTGGCCACGGACATCGACGACAAGAAGCGCACCGAGGATGCGCTGGCACGCTTCAAGGCCACGCTGGACGCCACGCTCGACTGCGTCCTCATGTTCGAGCCCGAGAAGCTCACGCTCACCTACGCCAACGCCGGAGCTGCCCGGCAGCTGGACGTGGCGGTGGAGGAGCTGCTCGGCGGCAGCATACTGAAGGTGGAGAGTGGGGTGGATGAGGAGGGCTTCCGCCGGCTGCTCGCGCCGCTGTTGAGCGGGACGCTGCCGAGCCAGACGTACACCACCACGCACCGGCGCCGGGGCGGGTCGGAGGTGCCGGTGGAGGTGGTGCTCCAATACGTCGCGGCGGGTGAGGGCCAGGGCCGTTTCATCTGCGTGGCCCGCGATGTCACCGAGCGTCAGCGCGCGGAGGCCGCGCTGAGGATGGCCAACGAGGCCAAGGATGCCTTCCTCGCCGCGGCCAGCCACGAGCTGCGTACGCCGCTGGCGGCGGCCAAGGGCCACGCGCACCTGGCCATGCTCAAGCTGGGGGGCCAGACGGAGAACGGGCCCGGCAAGTCGTTGACGATCATCAACAGGCAGATCGATCGGATGACCAAGCTGGTCGAGGAGCTGCTGGACATCAGCCGGCTGCAGGCCGGGCGCCTGTCGCTGGAGCTGGAGCGGTTCGACATGGCGGGGTTGGTGCGTGAGACGTGCGAGCGCATGTCGGTGCTCGCGCAAGCGCACCCGCTGCGGGTGGACGCGCCCGAGAAGCTGGAGGGCCTGTGGGACCGTGGGCGGCTGGATCAGGTGCTCACCAACTTGTTGTCCAACGCCATCCGCTACTCGCCTGATGGAGGCGAGGTGGCGGTGCGGTTGGTGGAGGAGGATGCCGGGGTCCACCTGATGGTGAAGGACCGCGGCGTGGGGATTCCGCCAGAGAAGCAGGGGCTCATCTTCGAGCGCTTCGGGCGTGCGCACGGCTCGAAGTATGGAGGGCTGGGGTTGGGGCTGACGATCAGCCAGGGCATCGTGGAGCAGCACGGTGGGCGCATCTGGGTGGAGTCGCGGGGAGTGGCTGGGGAAGGCTCCACCTTCCACGTCTGGTTGCCTCGCGAGGTGGCGCAGGCGAGCGCCGCGGCTCAGGCGTCTCTCTCCGTGCCGCAACACCAGGTGTCCGCGGGCTGAGCCCAGGAGGTGTACTCCAAGCTCATCGAGGACAAGGACCCGGGGGCTCGGTGAGGATATCCGCGTCACCCGGGCCGTTGAGTGCGCGGGAGAACGCATCGGGTTCTCCAGGGGAGTGAGGAGGGCATCTACATTGGGGCCATGGATGCTCTGGCTGGGCGGAGAGACGCACCGTGGGTTCTCACCCGAGGTCCGAGCGGGTGGTGGCGCGTAGCGGGAGTGCTGGTGTTGAGTCTGGCGATAGGAGGGTGCGTGGCGGGACCGCGCCCCTCGGATCCGTGCCCCTTGCTTCCTGGCTGTGGCGACTCTCTGGTGCGGCCGCGGGAGCAGCGGGCCTTGCAGCAGCGGCGGGAGGTGGGAGCACAGACTGTCGGCCTGAGACAGGGCCGTGAAAGGAACGAGCGGGACGAGGCTCGGCGCCAGGTGGCCGTCGAAGCGAAGCTGGATGAGTACTACGCATGGGCGGTGGCGCGGTGGGCCGAGGCGGCGCAGGAGCGCACGCGGCTGATAGGGCCCCGGCACCTGCTGACTGAGCATCCGCTGCGCACCCAATCGCTGGAGGCGCTGGCGAGGGCCGTGCTGGATTGGGCGTACGACCATTCGCAGGACGAGGAGCTGTTGCGAAGGAGCCCCACCGAAGTGGCGCTCTACCTGCTGGCCCGGCGCAGCTCGCTGGCCACGGCCATCGAGCTGGGGAAGGTGGCTCCGCCGCACCTGGACTACACGCCTTTGGAGGACAAGGGCCCTTCCACCGAGGAGCTGATCATCGAGCTGCTGTACGGCTTGATGCCGGGGCTGGGCGAGCTGGCGGACGCTGAGGGAGTCCTCATTGGCTACAGCGTGACGGGCCGCGAGCTGGACGCGAACGAGCGGTTGCTGTGCGCGATAGGCGTGTTGATACCGCTGGTGTCGGGGCGTGCGCTCGCTGAGGGCGGGCAGTGGGTGGAGCGCGCGGCGCTGGTGACGGGCCGGAGCTTGGAGGAGATGCGCGTGCTCCAGCGGGTGGCCTCGCACCTGAGCTCCGAGGATGCGGCGCAGGTGGAGAAGCTGCTGCGCGATGTGGCCAAGGGAGGACGGTTGAGTGAGGAGGAGGTGGCCTTCCTGCGGCGGGTGGCGGCCGGATTGGAGAAGCCGCTGCTGAAGGCGGCCGCGACGTTGCAGCGCGGAGGCAAGGTGTCGCTGGTGGGCTCGCGCGTGGGTGAGGCGGGGCTGCGTCTGGAGCCGGGCACAGCCGAGCACATGGCGGCCGCCTGGGTGGACTATCAGTTCCGCCACCCGGAGAAGTACTCGAGTTTCCGCTTCGCCATCGACGCGGACTGGAAGAGGAAGTACGAGTTGATCCTGAAGAACAAGGGAGCCGGAGGTGAGTTCGAGCAACTGGTGCTTCAGGCACGCAAGCAGGAGAAGAATCGGGCGATGATGATGCCGCCGCCGGGCAGCCAGGCCGAGGGTTTCATCCCTGATGCGGTGATGAGCAGCCCCACACCAGGGGAGTTGGTCTGGGGCCAGCCCTACTTCCTCATCGAGGCCAAGGCGCGCCAGGACCTGTCACTGGGAGGTAATCTCATGGCCATGCTACGGTACGTAGAGAAGTACGGCGGACATGTGGAACTCTGGATTCGTTCGCCGAAGCATTCCGAGGGAGCAACTCGGCTCACGGAACCGCTACGTGATCTGCTCTCAATTCTTGGACGGCAGGGAAGGGCCAGCGTGAGGCCGTTCCCGTGACCTCTCTGAGCAAGAGTTTGGGTCTGAAGACGCATGTCTGCTTGCCCCCCGGTGTCCCATCTGGGGAGAGCGTGAGAGAATTGCTTCGTCTTGCTTTCGACGAGTTTCGTTGGTTCGAGCCCGCGAGATATGGTGATGCTTTCCTTGAGAGAAAGGTTGCCTCACGGTGCATTGACTATGCGTCGCTCGTCGCGTTCTACGAGGAAGGAAGCACCCTTTGCGTCGCTGCGCGAACTGACAGCGACTTCTTATTCTTGCATCCGGCCAGGCCTGATGTTCCTCCATACACGGGTAGCCTCATATGGGTGAGTTCCGCGCGTAAGGGGAATACTCCCGCTGGGGCGGCGGCGCAGATGAGCCAGGTGGC
>NZ_JAHXBF010000022.1 GCF_020103695.1 Hyalangium versicolor | reverse complement strand
GGTACGAGCAGATGCACCGGGCCTTCGCGAGAGGCCTGGCCTTCGAGCGGGAGATGGTGGCGGAGTTCCGAGCCGATGCGGCCCTGCCGGTGGTGCAGCGCCGCTGGCTCAAGGGGTTTACCCGGCCGCGCATCGAAGTGCACGTGGGCGTGTCAAAGCCGAACGTGCCCGGTATCCGCTTCGCGGACGTGCTCGTCATCGAGGAACAGCCTTCCGCTGGCCCGGCTCCTCACGTGGAGACCTTCAGCTTCAAGAGCCGCTTCCTCGCGCCACTCAAACCCGCCTCGTTGCGTGAACAAATCGCGATGGATGCACGCTCTGCCGCAGACTACTACGGCGGGACGTTGGACATTCTTCGGCCCTCTCTCAGGAGCCGCGTCCAGGTACAAAGAGTTTATCTTGTCTACGAGGGTGGCAACCTCATACCGCAGGACCTGGGAACAATGGGTGCGGCCGTGGATTTCGTCCAAAGGCGCGTCAAGGGAGTGGAGGTGCTGGTCCAATGAAGCTGCTGACGCTACGGGACTTGAATGTGGAGGACAGCCTCGCGCTCTTCATGGACGGGACCTTCGAGCCACAGCAGGACGTCGAGCGCGCGTTGGCGCCTTTTCTCCAGGCGCTTGAGGCGCATGCGGGCGAATGGATGCCGGACGTCGTGGAAGGCAGGAGGCAGCGCAAATACACCCGTGTCGCTGTCTGGAAAGCGCTTGGGGAGCGGCGCACGGAGGACATCGCAGGCACGGGGCTCTATCACTCGACATATCCATTCGTCTCGCTGGCGCTGAGTTGCGGACTCCAGGAGTCTCCTAGGGAATTGGGGGTCATGCTGCATGTGCAGCCGCTCTCCTTCTTCACCGAGGTGGAGAGGTGCCGTGCGTTCGTTGACATGGTGCGAGCTTGGGCTGTCCACTATTCAGTTCCCTACACCTCAGCGCACAGCATGGCGGACCGACAGTTGGCGGGCTTTCCCAACTATGGTCGCGACGACAGGACCCGCTTCCGAGACGGCTTCGACAAAGTGTATGAGGTGAGCTGGCTCAATGTGTTCGGGCCGAAGCTGGTGGAGACGGTCGGTCGCGAGCGGATGCTGTCCACGCCGGCATACCGGGTGGAGGAATTGCCGAACGGCGCGGTGTTGCTGGTGACATGGCCCACGGCTGCGGACTTCACCAGCGAGGGGGCCCGCCAAGCCCAGGCTCGCGTGTTGGTGCACCTGCGCCCGGAACTCGAGTTGAACACAGTGTTGCGCACCCTGCATGAGCGCAACGCGACGCTGGCTCCCGTGGAGCCTCACTTTCAGCCGGATGCGGCACCGCTGTTGGCGCGACTGGTGGACGGCGTCGCCATCAGCCAGCGCCAGCGGAGGATAGAGGAACTCAACGCGTACCAGCCGCCCGAGCCGGAGGAGTGGCTGCCAGCGGAGGCCACGCTGCCCACGGACGTAGTGGACACGAAGGCGGCGCTGGAGCACTACTCGTTGCTGGCCGAGTACCTGGTGGCGCTGTTGCACACGCAGGTGCCATCCGTGTTCGAGCAGACGCCCGAGTCCCTCACGGACGTGGACTTCCAGTTCTGGGTGGAGAGATTCCCCGAGGTCTTCGAGCGCAACGAGATAGAGCAGAGGGCGGTGCCGACGGTGGGTGCTTACCTGGGGCAGGTGCTGGTGCGTCACCTGGGCGGACAGTGGATCCCGCGCAAGAAGCTGGAGGAGGTACAGGTGCGAGTCGGGAAGCGCATCTGGCTGCCGTTCATGAGGGCGCACAGGTACATGCGCTCGCGCCAGAGCTTGGTGGACTACTCGCTCACCCAGTTGTACCGCGTGGCCGAGCGGCACCGCGGCTGAGTTTCCCTCCGCCCGGTTTCACTCCTCACCCACGGGTACGAGCACGTACTTGAGCACGTACTGCCACAGCCGCTGCTGGCGCTCATCGTCCAGAGTCAGGGTGACTTGAGGAGAGACTCGCGACATGGCCTCGAAGAGCACCACCTCCTGGAGCATGTCATCTCGCATCACGTCCAGCAGTCGATCCAGCGTGGGATCCACGGGGTCCTTCCCGGCCTTGGCTCTCTGCAAGGCATGGGCTTGCGCGGTCAGGCCTACGCACTCGTAGTCCTCCACCGAGTTGAAGTAGTGCTCCGCTTGACCTGTCATCTCCTCTCGGTGTCTGGCATCCGCGTGCCATAACGCCTTGCATGCGCCGAAGGCCATCCAGGCGGGACCGTAAAGCGGATCGTACAGGATGATCATCTCCTCGCCTCTCTTGTAGGCGTAGCCGCGGGGAACGAGGACGTCCCCCTTGAGCTCGATTCCCGCCCAGCGGAGGCCTCCCAGGAGCTTGCGAAGCGAGGCATCGCGGGGAGCCAGCACCAGCGCCCAGGCCATCGCCTCACGCGCCTCCTTCCGCCGGCCCAGGCGGAGCAGTGCACCGCCCAGATCGTAGCGGAGCTGCGCGTCGTTCGGGTTGAGCCGCACCGCTTCCTGGAAATGGGTGAGCGCGGCGGTGGCATCGCCCCGGGTCAACGCGATGTTTCCCAGGAGCCCGTGCGCCAGGTAGCTGCCCGGAGACGTCTCCATCACCTGCTGGCCGAGCTTCTCCGCTTCCTCGTAGCGCTGGGAGTTGAACTGTTGCACGGCCTGGGTCAGCAGCGCCTCTTGTTCCGGGGGCAACGGCCACTCCTGGACGACTCGCTGGCCGTTCTCCACGACCACCCGAGGGACATCGACCGGCGGGATGCCCAGGGGCCAGAGTGAATCCGCGCAGCCACCGGACGGTGAGTCATCCTTCTCGACGCGGTAGTGGGCCTCAGGGGTCTGCAGCCGCTCCACGAGGCCTTCGAGAGTGAGATACGGCAGGTCGTCCGCCGAAGGCAGCGGCTTGAGCTCGGACGAGGGCTCCGCGGCGGGCGGCGCGGCGGGTGAGGTGGCGGGCGCGGGGAGAGGAGTGGTGGCACAGCTCATTCCCAGAGCGCAGCATGCGATGACGAGGTAGCGAACCAAGGCGAAGAATTCTCCAGCAGAGCTCATGGGGCACCAGACCTATGCGCCACCTGAGCGGGTGGGCAGGATGTCGCCCGACAACCGAGGCACTCCTGGCAGATAGTCCTTGCCGGCGGGTGTCACCGCGTCCCGATGCGAAGCAGCCGATGACACCGCGCGCCGGGCCTCGTCGAGGGCCTCGGCGGCTCCATAGGCAGTGCCCAGCGCGGCAAGGCCCGCGCGCAGCTCCGCCTCGACAGCGGCCGCCGAAGCAGGGCGATCCGCGGGCCGATATCGCAGCAGGGCCCGGAGGATGGAGCGCAGCGGAGGCCGGAGCGCCTCGGTCATCTCTTCCACATCCTTGGGGCTGTAGGTCGCCGCTCTCAGGATGCAGTCGTCCGCCTGCTCGGGCATGTCCGTGGTCACCGCCACGGTCTCGGCGGTGTGGATCTTCTCTCGAGCCGTGGGCGTGAGCGCCTGCTGCAGATCCTCGGGCCTCGCCGCGGCAGTCGCGTAGAGGACCTTCCAGGTCGCCAGCTCCAGCAGCACCAGGCCCAGAGAGAACATGTCCGAGCGCGCATCCATCGGTTGACACAGGAGCTCCTCGGGTGAGGCATAGAAGGTGTCCCCCCGGGCCCGCGGGATCGTGGTGTTCACGCGTCCGGGCAGCAGCGAGCGGGCCAGGGCAAAGTCGGTCAAGGTGATGCGGCCATCCGGGCGCAGGTAGATGCGCCCGGGGCTGACATCGCGGTGGATGATGCCCAGCGGCCAGCCGTGCTCGTCCGTGCGTGTATGCGCGTGGTGCAGCGCGCTGGCCACCTCGGCGCCCACGTAGAGGACGAACGCCTCGGACAGCCGCGCGTTGCGCATCATCGAGGCGCTCAGCAGCGTGTGCAGCGAGGGGCCCGGGACGAACTCCGTCACGACATAGAGCACGCCGTTGGACTCACAGCGAGCCAGGATGCGGGCGATGTTGGGGTGCTCCAGGTAGGAGGCCAGCCGCACCTCCTCCTCCAGCCGGGCCCGAATGCGGGCGAGCGCCTCGGGAGTGTGTCCCTTCGCATCCGGTGGCAGGCAGCGGACGAGCACCTGGCCCTCGGCGCCCAGGGGCGTGCGCTTCCAGGCCAGCATGATGTGCTCACCATGGTGGGTGAACTCCTCGTGGCGGAGGAACTCGTAGGAGGTGGAGCCCTGGGAGAAGAGGATGAGGCCCTGGGGATTCCATGGACCTTTGGCGGTGGCCATGAGGTTGATGCTCCGGCAAGCGCGTGAGTGGAAGGTCCACGCGACGCGGAGCATCCTACCTGATAGATGGGGGCCAAGGCGAGTGACTCATGAGGGAGGGTGCTCAGCCAGGCTCACCGCCAGCGGTCCCGAGGGATCACCGCCGCCTTCTTGAGTCCGAGAACGGCTCCAGGCTTGGAGCCTTCTTCCTTGTCCATTCCGGCACTGTTGTAATCACCGAGCTCGAGGCATACGGGAATCCTGCCCCTGCCGGGGATGAGCGCCCACAGATAGTGGCCATAGATCCGATCGCCGCCCGTCCAGAGGTGCCCTTCCAGCCTGGTTCCGGCGAGAGCTGGGAAGTTCTCTTCGAGCAGCATTCCCGTGACGGGGCCATCCTTGAAGACGGCAGGAGTCCGATCGGTGATGTCGGTCATTGGCTGGGTGACGTCAACGAGGAACTCGCGTCCTCCCTCGTTCAGAACCCAGCCGAGTGAATCCATTCCTTTTATATGTTCCTCGGGGCACGGGGCAGGATCCGGGCGCAGCTGCACACCCGCGCAGCCCAGCTCGAGCCATGCAGCCGTTGCAACGGCGAGGGCGCAGGCCTCGGCCAGCGATCGTGCCAGTGAGGTGCCCCGTGGACCGGGGAGAAGGGGCAATTTCTCGGGAGGGTTCAAGGTGGGGCTCATCTCCATCTGGGTAGGGAGCGCCAAGGGTAACCCCCCAGAGCGGTTTGTCTCCTTTGCAGCCACGGAGAGGACCGCACCCAGGATCGCCAGGAGGACCACCAGCATCATCCCTCCTCCAAGAGCGCGTCGAGGCCACCCTCTCCAGGCTCTCAGTGTGGAGACGATGCGCGCCAGGGCCGTCTGGGCGCGCGCCACAAGGTGGGGCGCGGGTGGAACCTGGGCTGATGGAGGATGGAAGGAGGTGTGCCACGCCGGGTCCTGATGTTGCCGGAAGTCCGCCAGCACCCGCCGGGCATCCCTGGGGTGTGCAGGACGTTCCTCAGGGGTGCGAGCGATGAGGTTCATCGTGAAGTCGCTGAGGGCCTGGGGGACTCGCCCCTGGGTCAGCGCGAAAGGCGAAGGGGGTGGGACGAGGGGGTTGTTGATCGGTTCGCCCAGGTAGGCTTCGCTGGGGCGGGCGTACGCGAGCAGATCATAGAAGACGGCGCCCAGTGAGTAGACCTCGTCCGTGGCCTTGAAGAGGTAGCGCGCTCGCGGATCATGGCGATGCTCCTCCCAGAAGCGCGTTGCCTCGGGGCTCCGGTAGCGCGGGTTTCCGGGGGGCAACGGTTCACTCGTGAGGTTTTGCGCCGCCGCGTAGTCTCCCACGCTGAAGTCGATGATGACCGGTTCGTTGCTCGCGCGGCTCACCATGATGTTGCGCAGGCTCAGATCCCGATGAGCGACGCCATGCGCCTGCATGTGCTCCAGGGCCGCGAAGACCTTGTCGGCGAGCACGATCACCTCGTGGGGCGTCGGGTGTGTCCGCACCGCCCACTGCTCCAGCGTGTCTCCCTCAATGAGGTCCAGCACGATGTAGAGCCAACCGGAGCGAGGATCTGGCCAACGGCCCGAACCCCACGCGCGGACGATGTTGGGGTGCCGGAGTTGATGCAGGCAGCTCAGCTCGCGCTGCATGCGCGCGTCCGTCTGCGCGGCATCGCCGCTATCCTCGCGGTGGCAGGCGAACTTGAGCGCGAAGCGGTGTCCTGACTTCTCGGCCTCGAAGACCACTCCGAAGTATCCGCTCCCGAGGAGCCTGATGATGCGGAAGCCGTCCACCCACTGGCCGGGCTTGAGGTTCCTCGGGTTCAGGTGAGCCACCATGCGGTGTTCCTCCTCTCTAGGGCTGTTACAGCAGCAGGTTTGGGAGAGTCAGGCAGCGGCCAGCCGCGTCGCACAGCGTCAGTGTGTGACTCTGCGCGAACCAACCCTGTCGAGGCTGCGAGGGCATCTCCAGGTCGACGGCCAGGTTCGCCACCTTCCCGGGCGGGATGACAGCGTTGACCGGGAGCAAGGCGCGGGCCTTCCGTGAGGCCCCGCCGGCCGTGGGCGAGAATTCAGCCCAGGTGGGCGCCCAGGGCTCCTGGCCGGTGTTGTGGACGACGAGCACCACCACGATCCATTGGGAGGCGCGCATGCGCATGCAACTCAGGATGAGGAGTTTCTCCCCAGTGGCCTTGCACTGCGTGGACACCTCCACCCGGATCCCATGCTTATCCACCCACCCCGCCAGCCCGAGGGCCGCTGGGCTCACGGTCGTGCGCTGTGCCTTGAGCTGCTCCAACTCCCGGCCTTGGGCCTCGTAGCGCTCACGCAGGGAGAGCAGTTCCGGCTGGCAGGCCGTGGGCGATTGTGGCGGGCGCCTCACGGTGACGACCGTGTCCACTTCGGAAGGGTCCGCGACCAGTCGAAGCAGCACGGACGCGGGGCTCCCCACGCGATAGGAGACCCGAAGCGCGCGAGTCTCCCGCGCACCCAGCGGCGCCAGGGGCTGTAGGAAAATCGTCTGATCGCCCACATCCACATCGAAGCGGGCGTGCCCTTCCAACTCGATGGCTTCTCCAAGGATCTGCGCGTCGAAGCGGATCGTCGTCAGGAAGCCCAGCGCGACCCGGATGTCATGAGACTCGTCGGGGCGTTCGGTGAGGACGACCGTGCGCGGAGCGGAGAGCTTCATCTGCGCGGGCTGAGGCGACGCGGACACACCGCAGAGCAGGGCGACGAGCGTCAAGAGACGGGGCAGGTGGGGGCGGACCAAGGCGTTTCAACCCCGCTGGCTCGTGCTACCCGCAGGAAGGAGGCGCCAATGGACCTGGAGCTTTCCCGCCAGCAAGAGCGTGTCCGAATGGCCCAGGACGACCGCGTCGACCGTGTGGGAGCCGCGCCGAGTACCCCAGGTGCTGGCGGTATCGATGGCCAGGATGTCCTGGCCCACCCGGATCAGCATCAGGTGCACGCGAGAGATCGACGTGAGTGCCAGCAGCGAGATGGTGCAGCGCTCGTAACGGCCCAGCAGCACGCCTCGTTCCAGTGTCCTGAGCGAGAGGGGAAGCTCCTTCCTCGCTCGGCCGAGCATCAGCGTGAGCTCCCCCCAGGCGGGCCCGGTGGGCTCATGGAAGTCCAGCATCTGGGGTGGATCGTCCCGGGTGACGCCTGTGTCCATTCGCTGGCGGAGGGCTCGCGAGCGCCCGGAATACGAAGGGGGCTCGGTGTGGGAAGCGGTCCGATCGATGAACTGGCGCGGGGGCAGGGCTCTCCATGCTTCCTCGGCACGGGTCGGCCAGGGCGGCTCGGAGGCGCCGCGCGTCGGCACGAACAGCAGCGCGTACTCGCCCACGGCGGCGTAGAGCATCCCCTGGGAGTTCACCGCCGCGCTGGGTTGCCCATCCTCGGTGCGGAAGGGCTGGTCCGTGTTCAAGTCCCAGAGGTGGATGATGGGAGCGGAGGAAGGGCCCGTCGGGAGCGCGTAGGCCGCCAGGTGCCGCAGCGAGAGCGTCTCCGTGGGGAGCAACAGCCCGCAGCGGGTGTGCCGGCCCAGGATGAGACAGCAGCCGGGCGGGATGAGCGCTGAGCCCAGCGGGTGTCCGGAAGCGCTCACCGCGACGACGAGCACCGCCGGCTGCCGGGCCTCCGCGGCCAGCTTTCGCAGGCGCGGGTAGGCGACGATGAAAGCCTCTCTCGCGTCGAGCGCTCTCCATCGCCCCTCACGGTCGGTCAGCGAGGGCTGGCTTGTTTTCAGGTTCTGGCGAGAACTCCAAGGACTCCCTGGGTAGTAGGGCATGACCCATCCTACGCCATGGATAGGGTCACGTTCAGCAGGCTTCTCTCGGGGCGCGGAGCGAGCCCGCAAAACAGAACGCCCCCCGGCGTTTCCACCGGAGGGCGCTCAGTGCTGTGAAGCTTCAATGTCGCTTACGACTCGAGCCCCACCGCCGCCGCGTGGATGACCGAGGCGATGCGCACGGCGTCGTGCACCTGATCCTCCGAGAGCCCGCCTTCGATGACGACCTTCTCGTGGGACTGCACGCACATCTCACAGCCGTTGATGGCGCTGATGGCGAGGCAGACCAGCTCGAAGTCCACCTTGTTCGTCAGCACCTGCGCCAGCCGGTTCATCCGCAACCCCGGGCGCTTGGTCGAGTAGCTCTCCTTCCCGACCATGTGGCGGAACCGGTAGTAGACGTTGTTCATCCCCATCAGCGAGGCCGCGGCGCGCGCGTCCTCGATGACCGGCTCGGCGTTGGTCAGGGCCTTCTTCGCCTCGTTGATCATGGCCTCCTTCAGCCGCTCGTTACGAGCGGCGAAGGCGCTGCCGACAGCCACGCCCCAACGCTGCTCGGGGGTGAGGCTGCCGCCTTCCAGCACGGCCTGGAGGTTGAGGCGGGTGTCCTTGTGGGCGTCCGCCAGCTCACTGCGGACGACTTCGAGCGAGGCCATGGTGCATTACCCCGCCTTCGCCAGCTTCTTGGTGAGCGTCTCCTCACCCTTCTGCCAGTTGCACGGGCACAGCTCGTCCGTCTGGAACGCGTCCAGCGTGCGGACGACCTCGGACACGTTGCGGCCCACCGACAGATCGTTCACCGACACGTGGCGGATGATGCCCGTCGGGTCGATGATGAAGGTGGCGCGCAGGGCTACGCCCTCCTGCTTGTGCAGGATGCCCAGCGCGTTGCTCAGCTCGTGCTTGAGGTCCGCCAGCATCGGGAAGGGCAGGTTCTTCAGGTCCGGGTGGTGCGTGCGCCACGCGTGGTGCACGAACTCGCTGTCGGTGCTCAGGCCCAGCACCACCGCGTCGCGGTCATTGAAGTCCTTGTTCTTCTTCCCGAACTCGGCGATCTCCGTCGGGCAGATGAAGGTGAAGTCCTTCGGCCACGCAAACAGGATGATCCACTTACCCTTGTACGAATCCTGGGTGATGGTCGTGAACTCCTTGCCCTTCTCCAGGCTCACGGTGGCCTTCACAGAAAAGTTGGGAAGCTTGTCGCCAACGGTCAGCATGTTCGACTCCTCGTGGGGTAGGGGGCCCACCCCCCGTGGGCAGGCCCGAAAGCGTTTTGCGAGCTACCACTACAGCAGGCACCGTGCCAGAAAATCGGTTCCAGTCTTTTCAAGAGGTTACCCATTCAACCCTCTTGAATCGATGCCGCCCGGTGGGTGAATAACGAAATCTCGGTGCGTTTGGCCACTGCAATTTCGGTGGACACTGACTATTCGTGGGGCATGGCGGATGAATCCATGGTGGCCAGCCCCCTGTTGGGCAAGGAAGCAAGGGACCTGGTGGAGATGGCCGGCACGGAGGAGTCCGTGTCCGAGTTGCTCCGCCGGGGGTTGGATTGGCTCACTCGAATAACGCGCTTCGACCTGGCCACGCTGTTCCTTCTGAGGGACGAGCGGCTGGTGGCCGTGGCGGCGCGTGGGCCCCTGGCCAACGCGAAGGTGCGCGGGCATGTGTTGGACCTGGCGAACTTCCCCATGGTGCGCCAGGCGCTGGAGACGCGGCGGGCGCGCGCCTTCACCGAAGAGGACCACACCGGCGAGGGCGATCCGTTCGACGGCGTGTTGGATCTGCCGCCAGGGCACTCGTGCATGGTGGTGCCACTGTGCGCCGGTGACCGCCGCTATGGCGTGCTCACGCTGGATCGCGCCGAGTGCGAGACGTATCCGCAGACCGTGGTCGATCTGGTGGAGGTGTACGGCCAGCTGCTCGCCACGGCGCTGCAGAACGCCGAGCAGAAGGCCGCCTTCGAGCGGCTGCACCGTCAGGACCATGAGCACGCCAAGCTGCTGGAGTCGCAGCTCGGTGGAGACTCGGAGGGCATCCTCGAGACGAGCCTGAGCCCGGCGATGAGGGATCTGGCGCGGCGGGCGCGGCAGGTGGCGGAGACGGACACGCCGGTGCTGCTGCTGGGCGAGACGGGCACGGGCAAGGAGCGGCTGTCGCGAGCCATCCACCGCTGGAGCTCGCGCGCGGACCAGCCCTTCGTCACCATCAACTGCGCGGCCATCCCCGCGGGCCTCCTGGAGAGCGAGCTGTTCGGCCACGTGAAGGGCGCATTCACCGGCGCCACCAAGGATCGCGCCGGGCGCTTCCAGATGGCCAACGGCGGCACGCTGCTGCTGGACGAGGTGGGCGAGCTGCCGGTGGAGCTGCAGGCCAAGCTGCTGCGCGCGCTGCAGGAGAAGACGTTCGAGCCGGTGGGAAGCGATCGCACGGTGCGCGCGGACGTCCGGCTGTTGGCCGCCACGCATGTGGATCTGCACCAGGCCATCGCGCAGCGGCGCTTCCGCGAGGATCTCTACTACCGGCTGAGCGTCTTCCCGCTGCGCCTGCCTCCGCTGCGCGAGCGTCTGGAGGATCTCCCTCAGCTGTGCACCTTCCTCCTCGAGGAGCAGTCGCGCCGCACGGGGCGCCGAGGCATGCGCGTGACGCCCGAGGGGCTGGAGCGGCTCGCGGCGTATGGCTGGCCGGGCAACCTGCGTGAGCTGGCCAACGTGCTCGAGCGCGCCACCATCCTCTCTCCTGTTCCGGAGCTGGGGCCGGATGCGTTCGATCTTCCCACGCGCGCTCCCGCCGAGCCGCCGAGCGCGCACGTTCCCGTCTCGAAGCCCGAGCCCGTGCTCACACTCGAGGCCGTGCAGCGTGAACACATCCTTCGTGTGCTCACGCTCACCAAGGGCCGCATCTACGGACCCGGTGGCGCGGCGGAGCTCCTCGGACTGAAACCTTCCACGCTGCAGAGCCGCATGAAGAAGCTGCGAATTGCGCGACAGGAACACTTCACCATCGAAGGTCCAACCTGACCCGGGGTGGGTGGTGATCGCCCTACGCTTTGCGTAGAGATCGACGTCGAAAAAATCTGCCGAGACAGTGTTTCGGTGAGAGCGCGGAACCTGTCTTCACACAGCAAAGCGTGACAAGGGTGGCTGCTTTTGCGCGAGACGTGTCGCTACAATTCGTAGCGGCTCCACGTGCGACGGAGCGAGCGTCAGGACGCCCGTGACACGGGGGGGCAGCCAAACGCAGTTCCACCCTGAGGGCATGCTG
Organism: Hyalangium versicolor; assembly: GCF_020103695.1. GTDB lineage: Bacteria > Myxococcota > Myxococcia > Myxococcales > Myxococcaceae > Hyalangium > Hyalangium versicolor. The sequence goes on along the minus strand of NZ_JAHXBF010000022.1, from coordinate 229,515 downwards.
TATGAGAACTCGCGCAGCGACTTACGTCGTACTGAGCAGCCTGCTCTGGGCCACGCCGGGACTCTCCCTGGCGCAGGACCTGGGGGGCACGCTCCAGAAGACTTTCACCACGGATGCGGACTTCGCGCTCGGCACTTTCTCGGGCACGCGTGCCGGAGCGCCCGACGCGGATCAGCTCCGTATCGACACGGGCTCCAACGTGCCTCCCTACTTCTGGGTGGCCAACGCCGTTGATGGCATCGTCACCAAGGTGGACACGCGCACCGGGCGTCAGGTGGCGCGCTACGACTCGGTGCTGGTGCGCAACTGGGACAACTCGGTGCCGTCGGTGCGGCCGCCGCGTGACTCGTGCAACTACCCGGTGTCCACGGTGGTGAACGCGCGCGGGGATGCGTACGTCGTCAACCGGGGCAACTGCGCCTCCACCTTTGCTTCCATCACCAAGTACGCCGGCACGCTGGCCGCGTGCGTGGACCGCAACGGCAATGGCCGGATCGACACGTCCACTGACGCCAGCGGCGATGGCACCATCAACCTGAGCGACACCGCCGAGTTTTCCGGGCAGACGGACGAGTGCATCCTCTGGACGAAGAACTACACGGCCGTGGCCGATCCGGGCCGCTCCATCGTGGTGGATGCCGACCAGAACATCTGGGCCGCGGGCACTTCCTCGGCGAAGCTCTACCAGTTGGATGGACTGACGGGTGCGGTCCTCAAGACCCTCGACCTGAAGGCCGAGACGGGTTCGGCGGTCTCCATCCAGGCCCTGGCGGTCGGGCCGGAGGGCCACCTCTACTCGTCGGACAGCAGCACGCTGCGGCTCGTGTGGAAGATCAAGCCGGACGCGGCGGCGGGCGCCCACGTGGTGGACTCGCTGAGCTCGCCGGTGCCCACCTTCGGCGTCGTCGTGGATGGCAACGGCATGGTGTGGCTGGGCACGGACTCGGACTCCGCCACGGGCCTCGTGATGGCGAATTTCACGGCGCACACCATCCAGCAGGTGGGCGCCAATGGCGGCTGCAGCGGCCGCATGCATGGCGTCGTGGTGGATGGCTCTGGTGACATCTGGGCGGCGTGCTTGAACAGCAACCGCGTGCTGCGGGTGAGCTCCGCGGGCGCCGCCAAGGGCAGCTGGTTCGTCGGCACCCGGCCCGAGGGCGTGTCGGTGGCCGCGGACGGGAAGATCTGGGCCACCGTCCAGGGCTCGGACACCCTGGCCGTCGTCAACCCCGCGGTCAGCACGACCATCCAGTCCTATGCGGCGGGTGGGCAGCCGTACACGTTCGGAGACATGACGGGCTACCACCATTCCCGCTTCGTCTCGCGTCAAGGCGTGTGGAGCGCGGTGCATGACAGCGGAGCCACAGGGACAAACTGGGGCACCGTTCGCTGGAACCAGGAGGCGCAGGGCGCCACGCCCACGAACACCAGCATCACCGTGAAGGTGCGCGCCGCCAACACGCGGGATGCGCTGGCCTCCCAGGCCTTCGCCACCGTGGCGAACAACCAGACCTTCGCCGGCATCCAGGGCCGCTACCTCGAGGTCCAGGTCACGCTGCGCTCCGTGAACTTCAGCGGGGAGCCGGTGCTCAGTGATCTGTCGATCCTCTCCAGCAACGCCCCGCCGGTGGCGCTCTGCCAGAACCAGGACGTCTGCGCGGGCCCGGCGTGCACCGCTCAGGTCAGCATCAACAAGGGGTCGTACGATCCGGATGGAGACGCCATCTCGCTGGCGCAGTCGCCTGCGGGCCCGTATGCCATCGGCTCGCGCGCGGTGAGCCTCACCGTCTCCGACAGCTTCGCCAGCGCGAGCTGCTCCGGGAGCGTGAACGTGCGTGACTGCGAGCCGCCCACCATCACCTGCGGCCCGCCGGTGCAGGCCGAGTGCACGGGCAACCAGTCGGCCTCGGTGTCGGCGGGCGGAGCGGACGCCACGGATGCGTGCTCCACCGTGAGCGTGAGCGGCCCGGGCCTGGCCTCCTATCCGCTAGGCACCTCCTCCGTCACGTACACGGCGACGGATGCGGCGGGGAACACCGCCACGTGCACCACCGAGGTGCAGGTGCGGGACACGCTGCCTCCCTCCATCACCTGCCCGGCGCCTGTCACCGCCGAGTGCGTGGGCGGCGGCGCCTCCAACACCTCGGTGGGCACGGCGAGCGCCACGGACGTGTGCTCTCCCGCCACGGTGCTGGCCCCTGGGCAGGCCAGCTTCCCCCTGGGCACGGCGTCGCTCACCTGGTCCGCGACGGATACCTCCGGTAACTCGGCCAGCTGCACCGTGCCGTTCACCGTGGCGGACACCCAGGCGCCGACCGTCTCGCTGGTGGGCTCCTCCTCGCAGACGCTGGAGTGCGGCTCCTCCTATACGGATCCGGGCACCACGGCGACCGACGCGTGCGCGGGCAGCCTCTCCGCGCGAGTGGTGGCCAGTGGCACCGTCGACCCGGCGGTGCCCGGAAACTACACGCGGACCTATCGCGTGACTGATCCGTCGGGCAACACCTCGGCTGAAGTGACGCGCACGGTAAAGGTGCAGGACACCCAGGGCCCGAGCGTCACGTTGAACGGTCCCTCGTCGCTGACGCTCAACTGCTCCGAGACGTTCGTCGATCAGGGCGCCACCGCGGTGGACTCATGCCGTGGGGACGTTACCGACCGGGTGACGGTGTCGGGCTCGGTGAACTCCGGCAAGGCGGGCTCGTACGTGCTCACCTACGGCGCGACGGACCCGGCGGGCAATGCCGCCACACCGGTGACGCGCACGGTGACGGTGCTCAGCGCCCAGGGCCTGTCCATCGTCCTCAATGGCGCCAACCCGCTGCCGCTGGAGTGCAAGCGCGACTGGTACTCCGAGCCCGGCGCGACGGCGGTGGATGGGTGCTCCGGGCCCAGCTCCGCTGCCATCACCATCGATCACCCGTACATCGACTCGAACACTCCGGCCACCTATTCGGTCAGCTACCGCGCGCAGGACAGCGCGGGCACCGTGGCCACCGCTGTGCGCCAGGTCGTCGTCCAGGACACCCTGGCCCCGGAGATCTTCCTGAACGGTCAGGCCAGCATGGCCATCGAGTGCAAGGCGGGCACCTATGTGGAGCAGGGCGCCACGGCCACGGACCTGTGCTCGGGAGATCTCACCTCGGCCATCACCTTCTCGGGCGCGGTGAACCCGAACGCGACGGGTGCATACCCGGTGCTCTACCGCGTGCAGGACGGCAGCGGGCGCGTCGCGGAGAAGGTGCGGGACGTGAAGGTGGTGGACACGCGCGCGCCGACGATCACCCTCGAGGGAACGGCCGTTCCCGAGCTGGAGTGCTCGCGGGATGGCTTCCTGGCCATGGGGGCCACGGCCACGGACCTGTGCGCGGGTGACATCACCAGCCGCATCACCGTCTCGGGCACGCAGAACATCGTCGCGCCGGGGACGTACCCCATCACCTACAACGTCACGGATCCCTCCGGGAACGCGGCTCAGAGCGTCACGCGCAGCGTCACCGTCAAGGACACGAAGGCCCCCGTGTTGACCATCAATGGCGAGGCCGACATGACGCTGGAGTGCGGCGTGGACATCTACACGGAGCTGGGGGCCAAGGCGTATGACGCGTGCCAGGGAGACCTGACGAGCCAGGTGCGCACCTACGGCAACGGCGCCAACCCCAGCGCGGTAGGCACGTACAGCATCCAGTACGGCGTATGGGATGCGTCGGGCAACACCAGCATGGCCCTGCGCACGGTGAAGGTGGTGGACCGCCTGCCGCCCACGATCACGTTGGTGGGCTCCTCCGTCGTGCAGCACGAGTGCGCCAGTGGCTCCTTCGTCGATCCCGGCGCCACGGCGAAGGACGTGTGCTACGGCGACCTGACGCTCTCCATCAACAAGACCGGCAGCGTGAATGCCTGGACGCGCGGCAGCTACGCGATCACCTACAACGTGCAGGACAGCACGCTCCTGAAGGCCCCGTCCGTCACGCGCACGGTGCAGGTGGTGGACACGGTGCCGCCGACAGTCGACTGCCGAGAGAACATCGTGTGGCCGGCGGACCAGAGCATGAAGAGCTTCTCGCTGGCGGACTGTGTCACGGCCACGGATGCGTGCGACGGGTACGCGATCCCCAACAACGGCACCATCCTCTCCATCTCCAGCGACGAGCCCGAGGATGTGGCCGGTGACAGTGATGGGAGCACCACGGGGGACATCGTCATCACCGGCAAGAGCACCTTCAGCGTGAGGGCCGAGCGCCGGAGCGACGGGGATGGGCGCGTGTATGCGGTGACCTTCGTGCTGAAGGATCAGTCGGGCAATGCCAGGACGGGCCAGTGCAAGATTCGCGTGCCCGTTGCCGACGGAGGCCTGGCCAGTGACAGTGGCTCGTCCGCGGGCTACTCGGTGCAGGCGCCTCAGCAGGTGGCCAGCAGCTCGGCCCGGTAGTCGCGAGCGCGTTCACGAAGGGAAACGGCCCGTGTCTCGTCGAGGGACACGGGCCGTTTTGTTTCATCCGCCTTCAGATCAGTCGCAGTTGACGTCATTGTAGACGTTGAAGGGCTCGCCAGCGGCGACGTTCTCCGGAGCACCAGTGGCCGGGCAGGTGGCCTGGAGCTGGCCGTCCGAAGAGGCAATGGACCAGGTGTCGGCCTTATCGTTGACCGGGGTGTTGTCCACGTCACCCGCGCCGTAGGCGAGGAAGTCCCAGCTGTCCTGCGAGCCGAAGACGCCCGCGTTGGAAGCCATCCCATTGCTGGTGGCCTTCATGTTCCAGGTAGCGCCTGACAGAGACTCCACCGTGAAGAAGGCGGGGAAGCTCGGGAACTTGAACTGGTCCAGGCCGATGCAGGTGTCCATGTTGTTCTGGATGGTGTCAACGCCCGAGCGGTTCTCGTAGGAGGAGCAGTCGTTGTCGAGGTGGTAGCTGTAGCGGTTGCCGCGCTCGGGGCTGAAGCCGGAGGAGCGGATGGCCGCAGGCGGCATACGCTGCTGGGTGCGCAGACCGGTGAAGAGGCTCTTGAGGTTGGTGGTGACTTCGGACTGTCGGGCGCGGGCCTGGAAGCGGACGAAGTTGGGAATGGCGATGGCGGCCAGGATGCCGATGATGGCGACGACGATCATCAGCTCGATCAGGGTGAAGCCATGGTGACGGCGGTGGGTCTTCATAAGCGTACTCCCTTGAGTTGTGTTGGGTGGAGGTGAAGGACAGCGAGGAAAAGGAAGAGCAATCGACGGGCCATGCAGTGTGAAACAGTAAGTGATTGAGATTGCGAGGAGTTGGGGCAGGCATTGCGCGAGGGAAATGACAAAGCAGGGCAGTGGGTGACAGCTTTGGGCAGACGAGACAGCGCATGGTGGGAATGGAGTGGGGAGCAGGAACAGCCAAGCCCGCAAAGAGAAGACCCCCGAGTGCCTCGCCGCACTCGGGGGTCTTCTCTGATCAACTCATCTGAGTATCAGTCGCAGTTGACGTCGTTGTAGACGTTGAAGGGCTCACCGGCGGCGACGTTCTCCGGATAGCCCGTGGCCGGGCAGGTGCTCATGAGCTGGCCGTCCGCAGAGGAGATGGACCAGGTGTCGGCTTTGTCGTTGACCGGGTTGTTGTCCACGTCACCGGCGGCGTAGGCCAGGAATTCCCAGTCGTCCTGCGAGCCGAAGATGCCCGCGCTGGAAGCCATGCCATCGTTGGTGGCCTTCATGTTCCAGGTAGGGCCTGACAGCGCCTCCACGTTGAAGAAGGAAGGGAAGCTGGTGAACTTGAACTGGTCCACGCCGATGCAGGTGTCCGTGTTGTTCTCGACGGTGTTGACGCCTGCGCGGTCCTCGTAGGTGGGGGAGCAGCTGTCGTCGAGGTGGTAGCTGTAACGGTTGCCGCGCTCAGGGCTGAAGCCGGAGGAGCGGATGGAACCGGCTGGCTTGCGCTGCTGAGTCCGCAGACCGGTGAAGAGGCTCTTGAGGTTGGTAGTGACTTCGGACTGGCGGGCGCGGGCCTGGAAGCGGACGAAGTTGGGGATGGCGATGGCGGCCAGGATGCCGATGATGGCGACGACGATCATCAGCTCGATCAGGGTGAAACCGTGGCGGCGGCGGTGTGTCTTCATGAGGATGTTCTCTTGAGTTGTGGGTGAAGGACAGCGAGGAAAGGGAAGAGCAATCGGCGGGCCATGCAGCGTGAAACAGCAAGTGCATGAGATTGCGAGGAGTTGGGGCGGGGATGGCGCGAGGGAAATGACAAAGCAGGTCAGTGGGTGACAGCCTTGGGCAATGGAGTCAGGGCTCGGCGTGAATCGAGTGAGGCGTAGGAGCCGAGCCCGCAAAAGAGAAGACCCCCGAGTGCCTCGCCGCACTCGGGGGTCCAGACTCTTGTCAGCTCACCTGAGTATCAGTCGCAGTTGACGTCGTTGTAGATGTTGAAGGGCTCACCGGCGGCGACGTTCTCCGCATAGCCCGTGGCCGGGCAGTTCGCTTGGAGCATGGCATCCGAGGAGGCAATGGACCAGGTGTCGGCTTTGTCGTTGGCGGGGGTGTTGTCCACGTCACCGGCGGCGTAGGCCAGGAAGTCCCAGTCGTCCTGCGTGCCGTAGATGCCCGCACCGTTAGCCAAGCCATTGTTGGTGGCCTTCATGTTCCAGGTAGGGCCTTGCAGCGCCTCCACGCTGAAGAAGGCGGGGAAGCTGGGGAACTTGAACTGGTCCACGCCGATGCAGGCGTCCGTGTTGTTCTGGGTGACGTCAACGTTCGAGCGCTCCTCGTAGGTGGGGGCGCAGTCGTTGTCGAGGTGGTAGCTGTAACGGTTGCCGCGCTCAGGGCTGAAGCCGGAGGAGCGGATGGAACCGGCTGGCTTGCGCTGCTGAGTCCGCAGACCGGTGAAGAGGCTCTTGAGGTTGGTCGTGACTTCGGACTGTCGGGCGCGCGCCTGGAAGCGGACGAAGTTGGGAATGGCGATGGCGGCCAGGATGCCGATGATGGCGACGACGATCATCAGCTCGATCAGGGTGAAGCCCTGGCGACGTCGGTGCAGTGTCTTCATGATGAGTGTGCTCCTCGGTTTGTGTTGGAGATGTGAAGGACGGCGAGTCCCAGCAAGAGCAATCGGCGGGCCATGCATGTCGACACGGCAAGCGCACGAGATTGCGAGGAGTTGGAGCGAGCGCGGCGCGAGAGATGCGACAAAGCAGGGCAGTGGTGACGGCCTTGGGCAGTTGAACCCGCGCGGCGCGAGTGGGGAGCGGATCATTCGCGCGGTTCGCAAAAGAGAAGACCCCCGAGTGCCTCGCCGCACTCGGGGGTCCAGACTCCGTTCAACTCAGTTTCAGCTCAGTTACTATTGTCATCCGCCTTCATATGGAGCAGCTCAGCGGCGGCGACGGTCTCGGAGCGGCCCATCTGTCGTGCGAGAACGCGTCGACGCTGCGTCGGGGGGCATGAGCAATCAGCGGGCCACGCGCGAGCCCGCCGCAGGCCCACGGGATTCCTGGCGGTTGCAGCGCGCACCCCGCACGAGCAGCGACGAAGGAGGGCAGGCCGGTGACGCACTTCGGCACTGGCGGACCGATGGACCAGGCGCGTGATCCACACTCACCGACCGCTCGCAACTCCTTTACAGGAGTCGACATCCGGCACGAACTCCGGGGCGTGACGCACCGTTTCTCGAAGTTGGAGCTCGAAACACCTGCGACTGGGTGCGCACATGTCTGCCCCTCTGCGACAGTCCAGGGAATTCGATTAAACCGAGAAAATATCTACTTGCTTGGCTCTGCCTAAAAGGGAAAATTGCGGGACGGCTGAAGTGAAACTTTCAGCTAGGAGATGGTGGCGCAAGGTCCCGGGCCCCCCGGTTGCGCCCACATCGCCGTCTGCGAGTGAATCTTTCGAGTCGTGAAAAGCAGGTCCGTGGGATGCCGAGCGCTTTGTTCTTTAGACCGAGTCGTTCTTCAAGCCGTGGGGGATGTACAGCATGAAACTCAAAGGCGTATGGGGAGCAGCGCTGGTGGTGGTCGCCTTGGCGGCCAGCTCCTGCGACCAAAAGGAAGGTGCGCCACCGCCTGACGTCGCCCCGGCGAGCACGCGCACGACACGTCAGGACGTTCGTAGCACCAACAAGGTGCTGATCCTGAGCAGCACCGTGGATGGAGGCGCCAACAGCAAGGAGGCCGCAGCGGTTCAGGCTGCCAACTCCGCCACTCAGATCGAAGTCGTGACTCCGGCACAGTGGAACACGATGACGGCCACGCAGTTCATGTCCTACAAGGCCATCATCATCGGCGACGCGGCGTGCGAGAGCGGGTCCGCGGCGTTCCAGGCGGCCATCAACAACCGCAAGACCTGGGGCCCCATCATCGATGGTGACGTCGCCATCATCGCTTCAAACCCTTCCAGCAACGGTGTGGACCAGCTGGTGTACAACGGCGTGAAGTTCGCGCTGAACTCGGTGCAGTACCTGACCGGTATGTACGTCTCGCTGGGCTGCGCCTACCAGGATGCCGCCGCCCCGACGCATGTGGAACTGCTGGAGCCGTTCGGCGAATTCCAGGTCCAGGGCCTGTCGACATGTGCGGACACCGAGCACATGTTCGAGATGTACAACAGCATCATGTCCACCGACACGTGGGACTGGGCGCTCGTGGGCAATGACGCGTGCGCGACGCGGACGGTCTTCACGAAGTACCCGGACCACACCTTCTCGTATGCGGCGATCGCGGTGAACTCGTCTGGAGACCCGCTGCCGGGCGAGCGACACTACATCGATTACAGCATCGACCCGGGCAACGAGACGCCCTACACGGGCACGCCGTACGTCATCGTGCGCGGAGCCATGCCGCTTGGCGGCGGGTGCGGTACCCCCAACGCTCCCCTGACTTCGCAGGATCCTCTCCTTGTCTCCGAGGGATGCGACCTGGGTGACGGCATCAACGGCGCTCCCAACGACGGCAGCCAGAGCCCCGACGCGCTCTGCTCGTGGTCGTGCCAGATGCACTGGTGCGGCGACGGCCATACGGACGTCGACCAGGGCGAGGAGTGCGACAACGGCGGCCATAACGGCCGCACCGGTGACACCAGCGCCAACATCGGCGCGTGCAGCTCGTTCTGCAAGATTCCCGACATCCCGTCGAACAACAACCCGCCGGTGGCGCTGTGCGCCGCTCGGTCGGTGCAGGTGACGAACACCTGCGGCATGACGGCCGACATCAACAACGGCTCCAACGATCCGGACGGCGATCTGGCGGGCTGCGTTCAGAGCCCGGCGGGCCCGTACAGCATTGGCGAGACGATGGTCACGCTGACGTGCACGGATGACGCGGGCAACCAGGCTTCGTGCGAAGCCAAGGTGACGGTGACGGACAAGGTGCTGCCGACGGTGGCCCTGAGCGGCTCGCCGAACCAGACGCTGGAGTGCGTCAAGGGCGGCACGTACACCGATGATGGCGCGACCGCGAGCGACCTGTGCGAGGGCCCGCTGCCGCAGAGTGCCATCACCAAGTCGGGCACGGTGAACATGGGCGTGCCCAGCCTCTACACCCTGAGCTACTACGCGACGGACTCGTCCGGTAACCAGTCCGCGACCGTTCAGCGCAAGGTCACCGTGTCCGACACGCTCAAGCCGGTCATCACGCGCAATGGCATGGACACGACCATTGAGTGCCGCGACGCCTACACCGACCAGGGTGCCACGGCGGCCGACCAGTGCGACGGCCCGCTCAATGTCGTGACGACCGGGTCCGTGAACTCGGCGGCGGTGGGCGACTACGTGCTCCGCTACAACGTGAAGGACGGGGCTGGTCACCCTGCCGATGAGATGACCCGCACCATCTTCGTGCGTGACAGGTTGAAGCCCACCGTCACGCCCATCGCCCCGACGACCCTGACTGCAGAGTGTGGTGGCACCTTCACCGATCTGGGCGCCACGGCCGACGACTTGTGCGCTGGGGCCCTGGTGGCGTCGGTCCTCAACAGCAATCTCGACCTGAAGGTGCCGGGTAGCTACAGCATCACCTATAAGGCGACGGACCCGTCCGGCAACGTGGGCACTTCGTCCGCGCGCTCGGTGACGGTGTCTGACACGCTGGTGCCGACGCTGACGCTCCTTGGCGAGCCCTCCATGGGCCTGGAGTGCGCCACGGCGTTCACCGACCCGGGCGCCTCGGCCAGCGACCAGTGCTACGGCAACCTGACGAGCGCCATCTCCAAGACGGGCACGGTGAACAACAAGCAGCTGGGTACGCCTCAGACCATCACCTACAACGTGAAGGATCCGAAGAACAATGCCGCGACTCCGGTGACGCGTACCGTCACGGTGAGCGACACGCAGGGCCCGACCGTCACGGTCAATGGCCCGCTGAGCCAGAACGTGGAATGCGGCGGCGCGTACGCGGATCCGGGCGCCTCGGCCAATGACGCGTGCGCCGGCGCGCTGACGGTCACGGTCAACAGCCCGGCCAACCCGAACGCCCCTGGCAACTACGACGTGACGTACAGCGCGACGGACCCGTCGGGCAACACGACCACGTCGGCCTCGCACCGCACGGTGACGGTGAGCGACACGCTGGCGCCGACGCTGACGCTGCTGGGCGCTTCTCCCTCGACGCTCGAGTGCGGTGGCACGTACACCGACCCAGGCGCCACGGCCAGCGACCAGTGCGCTGGCAACATCACCGCGAACATCACCAAGACGGGCTCGGTCAACGCGCAGCTGCCTGGGCCGTACGGGCTCCACTACACGGTGAGCGACGGCAACGGCCACAGCGTGTCGGCCGACCGCACGGTGACGGTGAAGGACACCCTGGCTCCGACGGTGACGCTCACCGGCCAGACCACGGTCTCCGTGGAGTGCGGTGGCGCGTACAACGACCCGGGCGCCACGGCGAGCGACGCGTGCGCCGGGACGCTGGCGGCAGTGCCCACCTCCACGCCGAACGCGAACATCCCCAACACCTACAACGTCTACTACACGGCGACGGACCCGTCCGGCAACGTGGGCACCTCGGCCACCAGCCGCACGGTGACGGTGGCGGACACCCTGCCGCCGACCATCACCCTCAACGGTCCGGCCAACCTGCCGCAGGAGTGCGGTGTGGAGTTCAACGATCCGGGCGCCACGGCCAACGACCAGTGCGTCGGCAACCTGCCGGTGACGAAGGCCGGCGGTGTGAACGTGCAGGTGCCCGCCGCCTACCCGCTGACCTACAGCGCGAATGACGGCAGCCACACCGTGACCACGGAGCGTACGGTCACGGTGAGCGACACGCAGGCTCCGACCATCGCTATCTCGGGCGATCTCAACGTGACGTACGAGTGCGGCTCGCCCTACGTGGATCAGGGCGCGACGGCCAACGACACGTGCGATGGCAACCTGACCAACCGCATCGTGGCGACCCAGACGGGCAACCAGGCCGAGCCGGGCGTCTTCACCATCTCGTACAGCGTGACGGACAACGCGGGCCACCAGACGGTGTCGCCCACGCAGCGCACGGTGCACGTCAACGACAACGCCCCGCCCACCCTGGTCCTCAACGGCTCGGCGACGGTGGCGCTCGAGTGCGCCGATCCGTACAACGACCTCGGTGCCAAGGCCAACGACGCGTGCTTCGGTGACGTGTCCAGCCGCATCACGAAGACGGGCACGGTGAACAACAACCAGCCGGGCAGCTACCAGGTCACCTACAACGTGTCGGATCCGGCGGGCCAGGCGGCTCCGGCGGTCTCCCGCACGGTGAACGTGAGCGACACGAAGAAGCCCGTCGTCACCATCAAGGGCTCGGCCACGGCCACGGTGGAGTGCGGTGGCTCGTACGCGGATGAGGGCGCGACGGCGAACGACGCGTGCGCCGGGGCGCTGACTGCGGTGGCCAACACCGTGATCGACCCGACCGCGCCGGGCAACTACACCGTCACCTACTCGGCGACGGACCCGTCCGGCAACACCGGTGTCTCGGCCACGGGCCGCACGGTCACGGTGGCGGACACGCTGCCTCCGACCATCGCGCTCAACGGCCAGGCCACCATGGGCCTGGAGTGCGCCTCGGAGTTCGCTGATCCGGGTGCCACCGCCAACGACCAGTGCTCCGGCGCCCTGCCGGTGACCAAGTCGGGCAGCGTGGACCAGATGACGCCGGGCGCCTACCCGCTGCACTACTCCGCCACGGATGGGGCCAACCACACCATCAGCGTGGACCGCACGGTGAACGTGAGCGACACGCTGCCGCCCGCCATCACCCTCAACGGCAACGTCAATGACACGTTTGAGTGCGGCACCTCCTACGTGGATCCGGGCGCGGTGGGCTTCGACGCGTGCGCCGGGACGGTGCCGGTCACCTCGACGTCCGTGGGCAACCCGAACCAGCCGGGCCAGATCATCTACACCTACACGGCCAAGGACCCGTCGGGGAACAGCTACACCTCGCCGATCACCCGTACGGTGACGGTGAACGACAACGCTCCGCCCGTCCTGGCGCTCATCGGCTCGGGCACCCAGTCGCAGGAGTGCGGTTCGCCGTACACCGACCCCGGTGCCACGGCCAACGACGCGTGCTTCGGCGACCTGACGGCGCAGATCACCAAGACGGGCACGGTGAACACCGCCCAGCCGGCCAGCTACCAGATCACCTACAACGTGACGGATCCTTCGGGCCAGTCGGCTCCGGCGGTCCACCGCACGGTGAACGTGAGCGACTCGCTGGCGCCGACCATCAACGTGCTCGGCCCGCTGAGCCAGTCGGTGCAGTGCGGCAGCGGTCCCTTCGCGGATCCGGGCGCCACGGCCAATGACCAGTGCGCGGGCGACCTGACGGCGCAGATCGTCAAGTCCGGCAGCGTGAACTCGGGCGCGGCGGGCAACTACAGCATCACCTACAGCGTGACGGACCCGGCGGGCCACACGGTTACCTCGGCGGATACCCGCACGGTGACGGTGGTGGACAACCTGCCGCCGACGCTGACGCTGCTGGGCAATGCCAACTCCGGCCTGGAGTGCGGCTCGGAGTTCAACGATCCGGGCGCGACGGCCAACGACGCGTGCGCCGGGGACCTGACGGGGCAGATCACCAAGTCGGGCTCTGTGGATCCGAAGGTGCCGGCGACCTACACCGTGCACTACAGCGTGACGGATGGGTCCAACCCCGCGGTGACCGCGGACCGCACGGTGACGGTGAGCGACACGCTGCCGCCGACGCTGAGCCTCAATGGCTCTCCGACGCAGTCGGTGGAGTGTGGCGGCGAGTACACCGATCCGGGTGCCACGGCCACCGACGTGTGCGCTGGCAACCTGGACGCCAAGGTGCAGGTGGCCGGTGCGGTGAACACGCACCAGGTGGGCAACTACAACGTCAGCTACACCGTGAGCGACACGGCCGGCCACACCGCGGGCCCTGTCAACCGCGCGGTGTCGGTGGCTGACACGCTGCCTCCGACCATCCTCGTCAACGGCCCGACCGAGCAGGCGTACGAGTGCGGCGCGGCCTACGTGGATCCGGGCGCCACGGCGAATGACCAGTGCGCCGGTGACCTGACGAGCCAGATCGTGGCGAACCAGGTGGGCAATCCGAACCAGCCGGGCGTCTTCACCATCACCTACAGCGTGACGGATCCGGCCGGCCACAGCGTCACCTCGCCGGTGGTCCGCACGGTGCACGTGAACGACAACGCCGCTCCCACGCTGGCCCTCAATGGCCCGGCGCTGCAGAACCTGGAGTGCGGCAGCCCCTACGTGGATCCGGGTGCGACGGCCAACGATGCGTGCACTGGAAACCTCACGGGCTCCATCGTGCGCAGCGGCACCGTCAACTCGAACCAGCCCAACAACTACGTTCTCTCCTACAACGTGACGGATGTGGCCGGGAACAGCGCCCCGACCGTCACCCGCACGGTGCACGTGGAGGACACGCTCAACCCGACCATCACGGTGCAGGGCCCGCTCAACGCGACGTACGAGTGCGGCACGGAGTACAACGATCCGGGCGCCACGGCGAACGACGCGTGCTCCGGTGACCTGACCTCGTCCATCGTGAAGACGACGGCGCCGGTGCCGAACCAGCCGGCCAACTTCACCATCACCTACAGCGTGACGGACAACGCGGGCCACACCACGGTGTCCTCGACGCAGCGCACGGTGACGATGAACGACAACCTGCCGCCGAGCATCGTGCTCAACGGCCCGGCTCAGCAGACGCTGGAGTGCAGCGCTGGCGACTACGTCGATCCGGGCGCGACGGCGACGGACGCGTGCGTGGGCAACGTGCCGGTGACGGTCGCCGGCTCGGTGAACATGCATGTGAACGGCAACTACCAACTGCGGTACACGGCGCAGGACACGGTGGGCAACACCTCGCCCACAGTCACCCGCAACGTGCAGATCATCGACTCGGTGGGCCCGGCCATCACCCTCAATGGTGAGGCCGCTGTCAAAGTGGAGTGCAAGGCCGAGTACGTGGACCAGGGCGCCACCGCCGTGGACGTGTGCTCGCCGACGACCACCATCACCTCGACGTCCAACGTGAACACGGCCGTGCCGAACGCGTACCTGGTGACCTACTTCGCCAAGGACGAGAGCGGGAACACGACCCAGGCGGTGCGCAACGTGCTGGTGGAGGACACGACGGCTCCGGTCCTCGCGCTCAAGGGTGCCAACCCGATGGCGGCCGAGTGCGGCGTGCCGTACGTGGATCCGGGCGCCACGGCCACCGACTCGTGCCAGGCCGCCGCGCCGCAGGTCTTCCTCGACTTCAACGGCGTGGACATCACGAAGGTGGATACCTACACCGTGCGGTACCGGGCGCTGGACAACTACGGCAACCAGTCCTTCCTGGAGCGCACCGTGAACGTGAATGACACGAGGGGCCCGGTGATCTCGCTGGTGGGTCCGGAGTACGTGGAGATCGAGTGCGGCACCCAGCCTCCGCTGGACGCCACGGCGACGGACCTCTGCGAGGGCCTCGTTCCCCCCGATCGCATCACGCGCACGCCGGCCACGCTGCCCAATGTGTCGGACCCGGATGGCGCGGACTTCACGGTGACGTACACGGCCGTGGATAGCAGGGGCAACGTCAGCACCGGCAACGTGTCCCGCACCTACCACGTGGTGGACAACACGCCGCCGGTCCTGACGGTGAACGGGGACATGGACTTGTTCTACGAGTGCACGGGCCACGCGATTGGCAACGTGTGGCAGAACCCGGGCGCCACGGCGACCGACTCGTGCCAGGGCAATGTCCAGGTGCACCAGTACAACACGGGTGACGACGATGGCGACGGCATCCCCGGCGACATCGATCCGGACGACTTCGGGCCTGGCCCGACGACCGAGGTGGAGGGGCTGTACTACGTGCAGTACCTGGCGTGGGATGACAGCTACAAGATCTCCGCCGCCATCCTGTCCGTGTACGTGCAGGACACCCTCAAGCCGGTGCTCTCGCTCAACGGTCCGGAGAACGTCCAGACGCAGTGCTTCAGCCCGACGGACGATCCGACGGACGCTGATACCGAGGTGGACATCGATCCGGATCCGTACGTGGAGCAGGGCGCCACGGGTGACGACCAGTGCTACGGCGACGTGTCTCCGTCCGTCATCGTGTCGGGTCAGATCAACAAGACGCTGCCTGGCGTGTACACGCTCCGCTACGACGTGCGTGACGGCGCCTACAACTGGGCCGACTACGTCACGCGTTCGGTGGAGGTCATCGACAACCTGTCGCCGAAGCTGAAGGCCAGCCCGCCGATCAAGGTGTTCCCCGCGGACAACGGCATGCGGACGGTGCAGCTGAGCGAGTGCTCGCTCGCGTGGGATCGCTGCGACGGCTACATGGACATCATGACCAAGGCGTACGATCTGCAGGTCACCAGCAACGATCCGGCGAACGACGCGAACGACATCGTGGTGGTCAACAACGCCACGTTCCAGGTTCGCGCCAAGCGGACGTCCACGAACACCCAGCGGGTGTACACGGCGACGTTCAAGGTGGACGACAGCTCGGTCAACACGACGACCGGTACGTGCAAGGTCTACGTGCCGACGACGACGAACGAGCCGCCTCCGACGCTGCTGGCCGCGCCCCCGGAGACCCTGGCGGGCCGCTAGTCACTGCCGGTTGAAGTCCTCACACGGCCGGTGCCCGGAACACAGGGCACCGGCCGTCGTGTATTCAGGGGTATGCCACATTGGCAGATGGGCGCGGCGCACGCGGCGCGGGGCTCCCTCCGCGTGGGGGAGTGCGGTAGACAGGAGGTGGGGCTCCTTCCTGGAGGTGAGCGCAACCATGTGGCTCCACCGTCGCGCCGCGCACCTGCTGTTGCTCCTGTCCGTCCTGGTGCTGCCCGTGCTGTCGCGCGGGCAGCCTTCCGGTGGCAATGGCACGGTGCCGGGCGATCCGTGCGCGGTGCCCACGCGGGTGATGGGCTCCGAGACTCTCTCCCAGGCCGAGAAGCTGCTGGATGTGGCGGACACGCTCTATTTCGTGCGGAACAATGGCTCCGACTCGTCCCTGTGGATGGCTCAGGGAACGGCCAATGCCGTCGAGCTCCTGCCGTCCTCGCCGGGCTGGGGGAGCACCGACACGCTCAACCACCTCACAGCCGTGGGCAACAAGCTGTTCTTCACGGTGGACAGAGCGTCCTCGACGGAGCTGTGGACGAGCGATGGGAGCACCGTCGACCGTCTGAAGAGCTTTTCCAAGGGAGGGGTGGGCGATCAGTCCCATTTCACCGCCGTGGGCTCAACGTTGTTCTTCGCCGCGGCCGAGGGGACCCAGGGCTTCGAGCTGTGGCGGAGCGATGGAACTTCTGGGGGCACCGTTCTCGTGCAGAACATCCGCGCGGACCCTGAAGGATCCAACCCCTCGGAGCTGGTGGCGATGGGCGGTTGGCTCTTCTTCGCGGCGGATGACGGTATCCATGGCAACGAGCTGTGGAAGAGCAATGGGACGCAGACCGCGATGGTGCAGGACATCTGGAACGGTGGTTCCAGCTCCCCCAGCTCGCTGCGGGTGATGGATGGCATGCTCTACTTCACCGCCACGGATGGGAGCGCCGTGAACGCGGCGCTCTGGCGGAGCAATGGGGCAGGGCTGACCGAGCGGGTCTTCAATCTCGCCACCGCGGCGGGCCGGCCCGAGGCTCTCACCGTGGCGGGGAGCCAGCTCTTCTTCGTGCTCAAGGACACTGATCACGACGAAGAGGTGTGGGTGAGAGATGGGACGAGCGGGAGCACGCACCTGGTGGCGGACATTCAGCAGGGCCCGTACTCCTCGACTCCCCGGAACCTCACCGCCGTGGGCGGACAGCTGTTCTTCATGGCGAACGATTCGATCACCGGCCCGGAGCTTTGGCGGAGCGATGGTTCGCTGGCAGGAACCCGGCTGGTGAAGGAATTCGTTCCCGGCTCGACCGGTCCGTCCGACTCGGTGCTGCTGTCGGGCGCCGGGGTGCTGCTGGTGGAGATCAACGACAGCGTCTCGGGCCGCTCGCTCTGGAAGAGCGATGGGGTGGGCACGGTGCGGCTCACGGGCATCGCTCCGCCGGCGGAAAGCTCCACCCGGAGCGAGATGACCATCTCGGGAGGCCGGCTCTTCTTCGTGGCCTATGATCCCCAGGTGGGCGCGAAGGTGCTCTTCGTCCTCCCGCTCAACCAGGTGGACTGCTTCAAGCCCGTCCTGCTGTGCCCGGGAGATCTGCAGGTGGAGGCGGCCAGCTCCAATGGCTCGTACTTCTCCGTTCCCTACGCGGTGTTCGATGATGCGGTGGTCGCCCCCAGCGTGACGCCCGAGCCGCAGTCCCTCGCGCGCGTGTACCCGCTGGGAAACACGCACCTCACAATCGAGGCGAAGGACGGCGCGGGGAACAGCAAGTCCTGCGAGTTCAACGTCAATGTCCAGGACACGACGCCCCCGCTGCTGCTGTGCCCCAAGGCGATCGTGCAGGAAGCCACCGAGCCAGCCGGGGCCATGGCCACCTACTTCGTGGCGGCGAGTGACGCGGTCGCTTCGAACCTGCATGTGAGCTACAGCCATCAATCCGGGATCGTGTTCCCGGTGGGCACGACGAACGTCAATGTGACGGCCAGCGATGGGGTGAGCACCTCCACCTGCCAGATCCCGCTCACGATCCAGGACACGGTGAAGCCGAGCCTCACGTGTCCGGGGGATCAGGTTTTCCAGGCCGATCAAGCCGAGCCGAAACCTGTGCCCTACACGTACCAGGCGGACGATGCCGTCACCCCGAAGGAGGAGCTGAGCCTGATCACCGATCACCCGCCGGGCAGTGCGTTCCCGGTGGGGGAGACGCATGTGACGCTCACGGTGAAGGACAAGGCCGGCAATGCTTCGGAGCCGTGCTCCTTCTGGGTGAAGAACCTGGATTTGACTCCGCCCACGATCACCTGCCCCGGGCCCCAGCAGGTGGCCACTTCCTCGTCCGAGGGCACGGAGGTGCGTTTCCAGGAGGCGAAGGCGGAGGACAACCTGGGCGAGGTGCACGTGAGCTATAGCCCGGAGCCGGGCAGCCGCTTCCCTGTGGGGGAGACCGTCGTCACCGCCACGGCCACGGACGCGGGGCAGAGAACGGCGAGCTGCACCTTCACCGTGACCGTTGTCCAGCAGGCCCACGTGGCTGGCAGCTGCCAGGCGGGAGCCTCCGGTGGAGTGGTGGGCTGGTTGGTGCTGGTGCTGGTGCCGCTGTGGGCGCGCCGCCGGGCCGAGCGAGGGGCGCGGTGAGCTCGCCATTCGACGCCTACCGAGCTGAGTTCCCCGTCGTGGAGACGCAGCTGTACCTCAACCACGCGGGGGTGGCGCCCACGAGCGTGCGCGCCGCCAAGGCAGTGCGGGAGTGGATGGACGACGTGGTGCACCACGGCGTGCGGCACGAGCGCCAGTGGGAGGCCCGGGTCGAGCACACCCGGAAGCTCGCGGCCCGGCTGATCGGAGCGGAGCCGGAGGAGATCGCCTTCGTGCGCAACACCAGCCATGGATTGGGGCTGGTGGCCGAGGGACTGGACTGGCGGCCCGGGGACGAGGTGGCCGTGGCCACGTCGCTCGAGTACCCCTCCAACGTGTACCCCTGGCTGCACCTGAAGGATCGCGGCGTGGAGGTGCGGGAGATCGCCGAGAGCGAGGGCGGTGTCACTCCCGAGGCCGTGGCGGCGGCCCTCACTCCGCGCACCCGGCTGGTGGCGGTCAGCTCCGTGCAGTACGCCAGTGGCTACCGGACGGATCTGGATGCGCTGGGGGCCGTGTGCGAGCGCGCCGGCGTGCTGCTGTGCGTGGACGGCATCCAGAGCGTGGGCTGCGTGCCCGTGGACGTGAAGCGCAGCGGCATCCACTTCCTGAGCGCGGACAGCCACAAGTGGATGCTGGGCATCGCGGGCATTGGCATCCTGTATGTGAGGAAGGCCGTGCTGCCCCGGCTGCGCCCCGTGCTGGTGGGGTGGCGCAGCACCACGGATGCGTGGAACTTCCACCGCGCCCACTTCGAGCTGCGCTCGGATGCGCTGAAGCTGGAGGAGGGCAGTCCCTCGTATACGGGCATCTATGCACTCGGGGCCGCGCTGGAGTTGTTGCTGGAGGTGGGGCCGGTGGTCATCGAGGCCCGCATCCAGGAGTTGCTGCGCATCCTGGAGGGAGCGCTGCGGGCCCTGGGCTGTGACACGGGCCCAGCGCCGGAGCACCGTGCCGGTATCCTCACCTTCCTGCCTCCTGCTGGAGATCCGCGGCAGTTGCACGGCTGGCTGACCGAGCGCGACGTGACGCTCTCGCTGCGCCGGGGCCGCTTGCGCCTCTCGCCGCACTTCTACAACCAGCCCGAGGAGCTGGAGCGGCTGGTCCGGTGGGTGCGCGACTTCACGAGCCGGTGAGCCGTCCGTGAGGCTCGGAGGCGGTGGCTCGCGAGCGCTCCCACCACCCGAAGAGCCACATCCCGGCGAACATGGAGAGCACGAAGAGCAGGACCGTGTCGGCGCCCGAGGCGAGCGAGACCAGAGCTGGTCCAGGGCAGTAACCCGCGAGTCCCCACCCCACGCCGAACAGGGCCGCCCCCGTGACGAGGTGCCCGTCCACCCGTGCCTTCGAGAGCGTGGGGAAGGTTGGTGCCAGCACAGGGGCCTTGCGGCGGCGGATGAGCCAGGAGAGGGGTGCGTGCACGGCGAGCGCTCCGCCCATTACGAAGGCCAGGGTGGGATCCCAGGCGCCCGTGAAATCGAGGAAGGCCTGCACCCTGGCTGGATCCGTCATGCCCCCGAACCCGAGGCCGAGTGCGAAGAGCAGCCCGGCGGCCACCGCGGACCCCAGCGCGCTCATGGTGCACCTCCGGTGAGGTGGCGGACGAGGAAGACGGTGGCGGCGCCGGTGGCCATGAAGGTCAGCGTCGCCACGATGGAGCGCATCGCGCCCCAGGAGATGCCGCACACGCCATGGCCACTGGTGCAGCCATTGCCCAGGCGCGAGCCGAACCCCACCAGGAGCCCCGCGGCCACCACTCCTCCCGCTCCGGACACAGAGGAAGCTTCGACCACCTGGGGCCAGAGGATCCGCATGAGGATGCCGCCCCCGATGAGCCCCAGCAGGAACGCGAGGCGCCAGGCCCACTCGGCCCGGCTGGACGGGGCGAGGAGCCCTCCGGCAATTCCGCTGATGCCCGCGATGCGGCCGTTGAAGAGGAGGAGGAGCGAAGCGCTCGTGCCGATGAGCGCGCCCCCCATGAGCGCAACCAGGAAGGGGTGCATGAAGAGGACCTCACGGAGAGGAACGGGAGCCGTCGATGACTCCCTTGGAGGGGAGGGTGGGCCTCACTCCGAGCGTCAGGAGTGACAGGCAGAGCACGCCGAGCGCGAGGCCGCCCGCCAACACGAGCGCCCGCACAGCGGGGACGTGGAGGAGCGACAACAGTTCTCGGACGAGGATGAACGCACCGAGCGCCACGATGAAGCTCGCGAAGGTTTTGCGCAAGCTCTCTGGGGAGAATCCCCGGCCCAGCCGGGTGCCGAGAAGCGAGCCGAGGATGGAGGCCACCGACATGCCTCCCGCGAGCGCCCAGTCCACGGGAGCACCGCTCAGGAGCGCGCTGAGCAGCCCCGAGGCACAGTTCAGCGTGATGACCAGCAGCGAGGTGGCCACCGCCCCCGGCATGGACAGCCCGCCGAAGAGGACCAGCGCGGGCACCACCATGAAGCCGCCGCCCGCTCCCACCAGGCCCGTCAGCAGCCCGACGCCGAACCCGTTGCGCAGCACGGCAGCCAGGTGCTTCCCCGCGGGTTGTTCGGGCACCTCGGCGGTGGCCGGCACCGGACGCCCGCGCAGCATGGCCACGGCGGTGGCGAGCACCATCCCCGCGAAGGCGACGAGCAGCAGGGCGGGAGGCACGAACTTCCCCACGCGTCCCCCCAGCGCCGCGCCCAGCATGCCGGCCACGCCGAAGAGCAGGCCCACCCGCCACTCCACCCGGCCCGCGCGGGCGTGGGACAGCGTGCCAACGGCGCTCGTCATTCCCACCACCACCAGCGAGGTGGCAATGGCTCCGCGCGGGCTCATGCCGAGCACATAGACGAGGATGGGGACCGTCAGGATGGAGCCGCCACCTCCGAGCAGACCGAGCGAGACACCCGCCACCAGCGAGAGGACGGCGCCGAGCAGGAGGGTGCTCACGAGGAGGTTCCCTGCCGTTGGCTGGTGCTCACCTGCTCGCTGGCACCCGAGCCCTCCACCTCGAGCCCGGCCTCGTGCACCGCGAGCATTCCTCCCTCCAGGTTGGAGAGCGAGGTGAAGCCCTGCTCGGCGAGCATGCGCGCGGCCTTCATGGAGCGCATTCCCGAGCGGCAGATGAGCAGCAGCGGAGTCTCTCGAGGCCATGCCCCCGCCGCGCTGGGGAGGGTGGCGAGCGGGACCAGCTCCGAGCGTGGCAGGTGCCCCAGCTTGCCCTCGAACTCCGAGGGCTCGCGGACGTCGATGCGACGCACCGCGGGGGGCAGGGTGCTCAGCTCACGGGGAAAGACGGAGTGGATCTGCGCGGAGGACATGAGGGTCTCTCAAGCCCCTCTCGTGGCGAGGAGCGGATCGGGTTCGATGGATGAACGGCGTGTCGCTGGGCTTCAGGCTTGGGGCGGTGGCGCGTTCAGTCCGCAGGCGCGATTGGCGGGGACCGCGATGCCGAGCTTCTTCGGCGGAGGCAGGTTCAGCTCGGACATGAGCTGGATGAAGGAAGCGCGGTCCTTGCCGGCCAGCCGCGGGTTGAAGCGCTTCTCCTCGCCGATGGTCGTCACCATGCGGCCCTTGTAGTCGTGGCCGGGGTGCACCCAGACTTCGTCCGGCAGCGTGAAGAGCACCTGGGTGATGGAGTCGTAGAGCTGCCCCGCGTCTCCATTCTGGAAGTCAGTGCGCCCGGTGCCGCGCACCAGGAGCGCGTCTCCCGTGAAGAGATGCTCTTCCACCAGGTAGCTCAGGCTGTCATCCGTGTGGCCCGGCGTCGCGAGCGCCACGATGCACAGCCCTCCCAACTGGAGGAGCTCCCCGTGCCGCACGTGGACGTTGGCGCAGGAGGCCCCTCGGGTGCTCGCCACCACCTGACAGCCGGTGCGCTCGCGCAGCTGGCCCGCCCCCGTCACATGGTCCGCGTGCACGTGCGTCTCCAGCACGTACGCCAGCGTCAGCTCCAGCTCCTTCACCAGGGTCAGGTCTCTCTCGGTTTGTTCGAGCACCGGATCGATGAGGGCCGCCTGGCGGGAGAGCGGGTCGGCGAGCAGGTACGTGTACGTCGAGGACTCGGGGTCGAAGAGCTGCCGGAAGATCATGGTCCTTCCTCCTGGCAGGGCTTCTTTGCCAGTCGCGTGCCATGGGCATGGACCCAGAGCGCCAGAAGGGATTCAGTGACTTGCAACCCTTGCGCTCGTTGCTGAAACGCTTCGTGAAACGTTTCAGTGTTCCGATGGCCCTCCTGCCTCTCGGAGCCTTCGCCACAGCGTGACGCGGCTGATGCCCAGAAGGGTCGCCGCGCGCGCCCGGTTGCCCCGCGTCTGCTCGAGTGCTCGGCGGATGTCCTCGATGCCGATGTCTCTCGTCGCGCCAGTCGAAGCCGAGGCGCTCTCGGGAGCCAGCGGCAAGCGCACCGGGCGTGCCTGCTCGTTGAACTCGGGCGGCAGCTCGGCCTCGGTGAGCGTGGGGCCCTCGCCCATGACGTGGGCGTACTCCATCACGTTGCGCAGCTCTCGCACGTTGCCCGGCCAGGCGTACTCCTGGAGCTGGCGGCGGGCCCGCGAGGAGAAGCGCAGCACCTGCCGGCCTCCGCGCGCGTTGAGCTCGGCCAGGAAGCGCTCGGCCAACGGGAGGATGTCTCCCGGGCGCTCCCGGAGCGAGGGCAGGAAGATGGGCACCACCCGCAGCCGGTACATGAGATCCGCGCGGAAGTGGCCCTGCTCCACTTCCCGCCGCAGCGCCCGGTGCGTGGCCGCCACGATGCGCACGTCCACCGAGACAGGCTCTCGCCCGCCCACTGGGATGACGGTGCGCGTCTCCAGCACGCGCAGCAGCTTGGCCTGCAGTTCCAGTGGCAGCTCCGCCACCTCGTCCAGGAAGAGCGTGCCTCCCTGCGCCAGCCTGAAGTGGCCCGGACTGTCCCGTACTGCCCCGGTGAAGGCTCCGCGCACGTGGCCGAACAGCTCGCTCTCCAGCAGGGTGGGCGAGAGGGCCGCGCAGTTGATGGCGCGGAAGGGGCCTCTCGCCCGGGCCGAGAGGGTGTGCAGGGCGTTGGCGACGAGCTCCTTGCCGGTGCCGCTTTCCCCGCGCACCAGCACGCTGGCTTCCGTGCGCGCCGCCTTCTCGATGATTCGGAAGAGCCGCCGCATGCGCAAATCCTGCGTCCACAGCCCTTGGAAGGTCTCCTCCCGGCTGTTCGGATCCACGTGGCAGGGCGCCAGGTGCACCGCATGGCCCGTGCTTCGGTTTCCCTCCGCGAGGGCCGTGGCTCGCACCCGCAGCAGCCGAAGCTTCCCGTTCCTCATGGGCTGGCCGAGAGAGAGGAGTCCCTCGCGCTGGGAGCGCAGCAGGGTTCGGAGTTCCTCCTCCGTGCCGGTGAACCCTTCGTGGAAGCGCTGTCCGGGGGAGGAGGTGGGGCCCAGCAAGGCTCGGGCTTCGGCTCCCAGGGCGAGCAACCGGCCCTGCCCGTCGAGCAGCACCGTGGGGCCTGCGACCGCCTCGAGCGCTCGCAGGGCCTGGCGCAGCGCCTCTTCGGTCAGTGCGGCTGTTTTCAGGGACGTTTCCTTCATGACAGCAGTCTTAGCCCTGAGGACGGGGGCGCGTGTTGCAGAGCGTTTCGTAGGCGTTTCAGCGCTCGTTTCAGCAGTGCCTTCCGGGGCGGGCTCTCAGAGGATGCGCCGGGGTCGCCTTGGGGAGAGACCCTTGGCACGCGCCATGCTGGGGCGAGAGGAGAAGACGAACCCGAAGCAATCCGGAGAAGGAGACCTCCATGCAGACCGTACCGACCTCGCAGGCTCTCGCCGCACCGATGGCCCTGGTGCCTGCTCGCGAGCACCACCGCGTCGTCATCATTGGAGGAGGCACCGCGGGCATCACCGTGGCTGCCCGCCTGCGGAGGCACGGAGTGCAGGGCGTGGCCATCATCGAGCCCTCTCGCAAGCACTACTACCAACCGTTGTGGACGCTCGTCGGTGCGGGGGCGGCTCGCGCGGAGGACAGCGTGCGTGACGAGGCCGACTTCATCCCAGAGGGCACGCGGTGGATCCAGGACCGCGCCGTGGAGGTAGATCCGGTGGTTCGCCAGGTGAGCACTCTGTCGGGCCTGCGCGTGGGCTACGACTACCTGATCGTTGCTCCGGGCATTCAGCTCAACTGGGACAAGGTGCGCGGGCTGCGTGAGGCCCTGCGGACTCCCTATGTCTCCAGCAACTACGACTTCGAGCTGGCGCCGAAGACGTGGAAGATGATCCAGGACTTCGATGGAGGCACCGCGCTCTTCACGCACCCTTCCACGCCGGTGAAGTGCGCCGGAGCTCCCCAGAAGATCATGTACCTGGCGGCCGACTATCTGCGGCGCACGGGCAAGCGGGAGCGATCGAGGATCCTCTTCGGATCGGGGGCCAAGGCGATCTTCGGCGTGAAGCCGTTCGCGGCGGTGTTGGAGCGCGTGGTGGAGCGGTACGGCATCGATGCTCGTTTTCAGCACAACCTGGTGGAGGTCCGTGGAGACACGCGCGAGGCCGTCTTCGAGGTGACGCGCGAGGATGGCAGCAAGGCGGAGTCCATCATTCCCTACGACATCCTCCACGTGACGCCGCCGCAGAGCGCGCCGGACTTCATCCAGCGCAGCCCGCTGGCGCATGCGGACGGGCCGTGCAAGGGCTGGGTGAAGGCGGACAAGTACACGCTCCAGCACCCGGACTTCCCCGAGGTGTTCGCGTTGGGGGATGTGTCGGATCTGCCCACCTCGCGCACGGGCGCCGCCATCCGCAAGCAGGCTCCGGTGTTGGTGGAGAACCTGAGGGCAGTGATGGAGGGCCGCAAGCCCGAGGCGCGCTATGACGGCTATGCCTCGTGTCCGCTCACCACGGGCTACGGCAAGCTGCTGCTCGCCGAGTTCGACTACGACGGGAAGCCCACTCCGAGCTTCCCGCTCATCGACACGCTCCAGGAGCGGCGCGACATGTGGCTGATGAAGAAGTACGGCCTGCCGCGGCTCTACTGGGGGCTCATGCTGCGCGGGCGCGCTTGAACTGGGGCCGCCTGGGGTACGTCACAATCCCCCGGGGCCTGCGGGATGCGCTATACCGCACTGCCCCTCCCCTCGAAGGGCACCGGAATCCCAGATGGCCCTTGCTCCCACTCTGTATGACTTCCAGATCTCCCTGAGCCACGTTGATCGCGCGATCGACCAGCCGCAACTGGGCCTCAAGGTCGCGCGTCACCCCTCCGAGACGATGCACCGCCTCTGGTTGCGGGTGCTCGCCTACTGCTGGCTCTGGGAAGAGCGGATGACCTTCGGCAAGGGGCTCGCCGAACCTGACGCGCCGGACCTCGAGTGCCGCGACTACACAGGGCTCGTCACCCAGTGGGTGCGAGTGGGCAAGGCGGATCCGGTCAAGGTTCAGCGCGCTGTTGATCAGAACCCCCACGCGAAGGTCTCCGTCCTGTTCGAGTCGGCTGACCGGCTCGAGGCCTTCGTCGCGGAGGCGCGGGAGGTCAAGGCTGCACGCGTGGCCAAGGCGGAGCTTGCCGCGGTCGACGCCGAGCTGCTGGAGGCGCTTTCGGCATTCGATTCACGGCGCATCAAGGTGTCGCTGACCTTCGTGGGCGATCATGTCTACGCCGACTGCGAGGGTCAGACGTTCGACGGTCCGCTGACCCGCGCGACCCTGTGAAGCTGGAGCGCCACGTCGGAGGGCTCTCACGGGCTCGCAAAGGCAACTACCTGCGCGCGCGTGGGTGGAGCGAGACCGAGCACGGCTGGCAGAGCCCGATCTTCGGCACGCTGCCCGTCGCCAAGGCCCTCCACCACCAGCTCACGGATGATCTCAGTCAGGCCCTCCGCAAGCGGGGGTGGCAGGTGCTCGGGTTCTCCGAGCGAGGCTACGTGCAGATGCGCGACGGCGAGCGCGGCAGACCGTGCTCGCTGCCCAAGGCGCTGCGCATCCAGGCACGCCGCGAGAATCTGCCAGTGGCCGAGCTGACCTACTCGCTGTTCCTCGCGGCACTGCTCGAGTCCGAAGGCCCGTAATTCTCATACGCTGCGGTGCTGGAGGGTCAGCCCTACCGCTCCTTTCGCTCGAACCGCAGGTCGCTCAAGACGAAGCCCGTCATCCGCCCGGCTCCATCACGGGTCAGCCGGAGAAGGCCGGAGGTTGTGTTGAACGCGTCGGCGAAGGCGGGCTCGAGCGGATGGCTCCCGATGGCCCGCCCTTTCAGCACCGCCTTCCCATCCTTCAGTTCGATGCGCCAGGTGGTATCCAGCTCGGGGCTGTAATACGCCCCTGCCAGCGGCTTCCAGTCGCCGTCCGAGAGCGTGACCGGCTGCACCCGCTTGAGGATTCCCAGCGTCTCCTCGCCGCGCGACAGCGTCACCTGCCCGCCCGAGAAAGAGAGCACGATCGGGGTGCCTTCCATCTCGAAGCGCTCGCTGCCTACCGCCCTCAGGGGACGATTGCTCCCTTTGTAGTTGAACTGGAGCTGGTTGTTCTCCTGGAGGATTTGCACCACGCGCTGCGCGGCCTCGTCATAGTAGTGCCCCGCATACCGGCCGAGATCCCCGGCAGGAGCTTCCGGTGCGCTCGCCGTCACGGGCGCGGGAGCCTTCGCTTCCTGCTTCGGCTCGGCCGCACCGAAGGCGTCGCCCAGGATGATGTCCGCCACGTTCTCGGCGAGATTCGGCCGGGCATCACCCCGGTTGCAGAGGACAGCGATGGAGACATGCTGCGCAGGGAAGCGCATCAGCAGGGTGCGATAGCCCGCCCATCCCCCGGAATGATGGATGCGCTGCACGCCGCGGTAGGTGTCCAGGAAGAGCCCCCGGCCGTAAGGAGTGCTGTCTCCCGTATCCAGCGCACCCCGCTCCTGGAGCGCGTCGATGAGGGCACGCCCTCCGACGCGGGCGCTGTAGAAGTTCTCCTCCCATTTGACCAGCTCGGTGACATTGGTCTGGACCTGCCCGTCTCCCACCTGATCCCAGTTCGACATGTCGATCCGATAGCCCTCCTTCTCCGAAGGCGAGTAGGCCGTGGCGCGCCCAGGGAGGATGGCAGTGTGGTCGTCGCGGAAGTGGCTCCGGGTCATGCCGAGAGGCTGGAAGAGGCGCTCCTTCGCGAACTCGGCCAGGGTCTTGCCGGTGACTCGCTTCACGATGAGCGCCGCCAGGAAGTAGCCGGTGTTGCTGTATTCGAAACGCGTTCCCGTTTTGAACTTCAGGGCTCGCTGGCGGGCAATCACCTCCAGGGCGTCGTCGTCATCCGTGACGTCCTCATAGTGATAGCCCTTGAAGAGGAGGAGATCGTTGTAGTCGCGCAGTCCGCTCGTGTGGTGGAGCAGGTGGTCGATGGTGATGGGCGTCCCGTAGTCTGGGACCTCAGGCAGGTACTTCCGGATGTCATCTGTCAGCGCGAGTTTCTTCTCGTTTGCCAGCAACACGAGGCTCGCAGCGGTGAACTGCTTGGAGACCGAGCCGACGTCGAACAGGGTCGTGGGGGTGATGGGCGTGGCCTGGTTCAGGTCGGCCATGCCGTAGCCGCGGGAGTAGAGGACCCGGCCGTCCTGGTAGATGCCGAGGGCACAGCCCGGGCTCGAAGGACTGTTGTAGGCCTTGAACACCGCATCGATGCGGGCCGGGTTGATGCGGACGGGCGGGGGAGGGGTGGCAAGGGCCGGAAGCGCTGCCATGAAACTGACGAGTCCGACGACGCTGCGGCGCAACGAGGCGTGCATGGGCTGTCCTGTGAGAAGGGCGGAGCCTGCCTCCTGGCTCAGGAAATCTCAACGACGCAGGCGCCCAGCTCCAGCAGGAGGGGAGCCCGAGCGGGGACCCGCCAGCGCTCGCCCGGAGTTGACGAGGTCGTCCCTCCAGCGCTCGTGGTTCCCTCCACCACCTCGACGAAATAGCAGGGGTGGTGTCCGCCGCCGACTGTCACGCGGGCATGGAACGGAGCCACACCTTCCTGGTCCACGACGACGGCGTTGGTCTCCGCGCGTCCGAGGCTGATCCCCTGGGACCAGGTCTCGTACCACCCGCCAATCTCCACCGTGGAGAGCACGGCCCCCTCTTTCGAGCGGAGCGTCGCCGTCACCCGGGACTTCTGCACGCGCCAATACAGCAGGTACGCGCTGAACGGTCGCGCCTCTCCCCAGGCGAGCGTGCCCGTCTCGGGGTCCACGCGGACCGTCTGGAAGTTCTCCGGCGAGCGCAGCCAGTCGCGAGTCTCCGCGGTGAGGTCCGGGACGCGCTCCGGCTCCCATTCGAAGAGGCAGGGCTTGAGGTTCGCCTCGCCCTCGTGCCCATCGCTGAAGCGGAGCCGGACGACGAAGGGAGCGACACAGCGGACTTCGAGAATCACCGCAGCCATGGCCGGGAAGATTTCCGCCGGATTTCGTTCTGAAGTCCAGAACCCCCGAAGCCTGCTTCGGCCCCTCTGGAGAACCCAGATGAACGTACGTCGCCTGCTGACCTCCCTGATTGCCTTCTCGGCCATCACCGCCTGTGGACCTGCTGATGTGGAGAACCCGGCCACCGCCGAGCTCGAGCAGTCCCTGTGTGCTCAGTCCAACTACCTGACCAATCCCACCTTCAATACCGTGGGACCCAACGGCACTCCCACTACGGTCACCACGGCGGTGGCCGGAGGCGCGGGCAACTCGGCGGCGGCCAACTGGACGCTCTTCACCAACACTCCCGGCACGGTCTTCACCGAGTTGCTGCCCTCCAGCCGCAATGACGGCACCCGCATGATCCACGTGCGCACCCAGGGTCCGGGCAACGGCCTGGTCCAGGTGTTCCAGCCGTTCAACACCGGCCCCACCCAGGTCATCTCGGGCGCCTGGATCTACGTGCTCAGCGGGCGCGTCTGCATCGGCACCGGGAACGGAGGCAACACCGGGTGCGATGCGTACAGCTCCACCACCGGCCAGTGGCAGTACGTCACCGCCTCCAATGGCGTCATCCCCGCCAATGAGTTCATCATCTACTCCACCACCACGACCGGCGCAGACTTCTACGTGGACGAGGCGAGCGTCCAGTTCTCGCCCAACCTGCTCGCCAACCCGACGTTCGCCACTGTCGGCCCCAATGGCTCGCTCACTTCGGTGACGACCAGCGTGCCGGGCTCGGCCGGGTGGTCCGCCGCGGCCAACTGGTCGCTGTTCACCAATAATCCGGGACTCATCACCAGCAGGCTCGAGCCCTCCACGCTGCCGGGCGGCGTGAACATGCTGCACGTCATCACCCACGCGGACCGGAATGGTGTGGTCCAGGTGTTCCCTGGCGCCAACTCGTGCACGGCCAATGGTCCGGCGCATGTCCTGTCGGGCGCGTATGTCTACGTGAACTCAGGCCAGGTGTGCATCGGCACGGGTAACGGCGGCAACACCTCGTGCAACGCGTTCAGCACCACGACGGGCCAGTGGCAGTGGCTCCAGGCGCCCAACGCGAACTCGCCCGCCAACGAATTCATCGTCTACGCCGCGAGCACGGCGGGCGCGGACTACTTCGTAGGCTTCGCCCGCGTCACCGAGACGCCCTGAGCGAGGCCATGCTACGCGGGCACGCTTGAACTTGGAGCTACCTGAGGTGCGTCACAACACGCGGGCGGCGCGGGCCTCCTCCAGCGAGTACTCCCGCCCGACGGTGGTGAAGGGGCCTGTCTTCTGAATGAGCCACGCGCGGGAGCCCGGAGGCAGGTAGAAGTCCTCGTTGAAGGGGGCCAGTCCCAAGTGGTGCAGGTAGTCCTTGAGCATCTCGAAGGTGAAGCGGTCCCTCAGTCGGCGCGCCTGGTACTTCTCCACTTGCTCGAAGGGGAAGGGCTCACCGGAGTGACCGAAGACCCAGCGTCCTCCATCATTCGCGGCATAGATGGAGCGCACATAGTTGAGGATCTTCCCCGGCTGCTCCGGGCCGAACACATCCAGCATCACCGCGCCATAGCGGCCTTGATTCCCGCGCAGTGTGTGGGGCACGGTGACCACTCGCAGACACCGGATGCTCAGCCGCCGGGCCATGTAGCGCATGGGGCTGGCGGCATCCGTGCCGGTCCAACCGTTCTCAAGGTAGGCTGTCCAAGCGCTGCGCGTCGGGATGAACAGGTGTCGCTGTGTCTCCCCACTGGTCAGGGGCAGCAGGCTGGAGAGCGCCTGCTCCAAGGAGCCCGAGACGGGGAGCACCTCTACGGTGATGCCCCGGGGCGTCATCAGCCCTTCCTGCCACGTGGCGAAGGCTCGCGCCGCCTGCTCCGTCCCCAGTTCCAGAAAACCTGTTGTCGAGGTGACGGGTGCCCAGCGGTCCTCCAGCAGCAGTCCTTTCATCTCTTGCGTCATTGAGTCACGTCTCTTGGCTCAGGGATGATGATCCGGATGATCTCGGCTTCCGGGTCGTTGGCGGTGAGGCGCGACTGGTGGGCAGGGCCACGACCCGAAGTAGGTGAGTCGTACTCCACATGATAGCGACGTCCGTTGTAGTCGAATTGCAAGTCCGGCCGATTGATTCCCACGCGCTGGTCGTTCCTGGTCGTCAGTTGCTGCTGGTTCACCCGAACGTTCGTGGCGCCTAGCTCGTCCAGGTACTTGATGTCCCTCTGGAGTTGCGCGTTCTGGCTGGGCCTGGGGCTAATGGGACGTTCCAGCGGCAACAGGTCTGGCGCCTTCGGCTTGACGGTGACGTCCTGGCGCAGACGCGGGCCGGCGGGCACCTGCGGCGTTGGGTTCTTGCCCGTGAGCGCTTGGACCAGTTCTGGAGAGGGCGCTAGGGGGGCCGATGCCGGAGGAGGCGGTGCTGGTGTCGGAGCAGGTTTTGGCGCAGGCGGAGAGGGTTCTGGAGCAGGCGCTGCGGCTTTCGGCGGAGCAGGCGGAGCCTTCACCTTGCCAGGGCCCACCGGCTCCACCCGCGCCGGGACACCCCACCCAGGCACGGGCCGCGTGGCGCTCATCAACTTGCCAGCAGCCACTCCTACCGCCAGCGCCGTGAAGAACTCCTGGGCCGCACCGAGCTTGGACACTTCCCGAGCGGTGAACATCTCCTGGCCGCTGCCCATCTGCCAGCCGCGCTCCAGCGCGAAGAAGAGCGGGTTGCTATCCCTCGCCAACCCATACAGCCCCAGGGAGAGCTGAAGGGTGGCTGGGTGTGTCATCACGTAGTGCTTGACGATGCGCCGCCGGTTCTCCCAGTGGGCATACCCCTCGGCGGCGGTGGCTCCTGTGCCTACCAGCCATTGCATGTCCTCGGTCTGTTCAGGGGTGAGGCGCTCGGGTGTCACCAGCGGCCACATGCGAACAGGCTCGGGCACCGTCGCCGAACTCATGGCTTCGACGTATTTGTACTCCCACTCGGAGAGCGGGTGGGTCCAGTGCTTGATGTTCTCCCCAGGGCCCGAGGCCCACCAGGACAGGACGTCCCCGGGTTTTCGCAGGAGCAGAATCTGCTGAATCACATCCCGCTCGCTGGAGGGGACGTGCACCACTTCCGAAGGAGCGGGCGAGAGCCCAGCCGTTCTCACCTCTGCCGCAGATGAGGGGCTCGCGCCCTGCGGCTGGAAGGCTCCTGCTGGACTCAGGGCGGATTGCTGCGCCCATGGGCGCTGAGACGGGGCAAGGACCCGCGAACGGGACGGGGAGCCGAAGCCGAAGAGGATACCCACCCCGAGGGAGACCACCCCTTCCCCGTGCGCGGGCTGGGAGGGCGGGAACGCGTACACGCCACCAAGGCCCATCTCCAGCCCAATGCCCCCACGAATGGCGTGCACGCCGACTTCGCCGCCCGCCCGCAGCCGTGGAGGCCATAAGGAGCGGGGGGTGACGGCCACTCCTCCGATGGCTTTGAAGTACAGCGGCCCCTCGCCCGTGAAGCGCGCGACCGCGTCCGTGGATAGCTCCCACGCTGCGGAGGAGGTGGCCTGAGGCAGCAACGTCAAGCGCCCGCCGAGTCCCTGGCCTGCTTCCCACAGGCCCCACAGGCTCACGCTGTACGAGGTACGCGGCGCCCAGGGGCTACCCAGCGCGGTGCCCTGCGAGACACCCGCCCCCACAACGGCCCGTATCGGGTTCGTCTCGTCAGAGGCGTGTGCCCCGGGCGCGACGAAGACAGCCAGCAGCAAGAGGCTGACAGCCACATGCAACCGTGAGGGCTGGCGCGCTCCCGGGGGCCTCACGCGGCCAGCCCTTCGAGGGTCGCTCCGCGGAGCGGATGCGGGGAGTGTTGGCGTGATCCATTCACCACACCCAAGAGCTTCAGCTTGGGCATCCGCTGGCGGCGTCCCGCTGCATCCTGAATCATCTCTTGAGCTTCACCGCACGTGCTGGCCCTGCCAAGTTCTCGTGCCCTTGCGGACGGTGAGGGGCGCGGCGGTTTCTGTGCGCTCCCCGGGGCCGGGTTTCCGAGCCGAACGGCCAAGCGTCCGACGGGGAATCATGCGGACGGTGGGCGACTTCCTCAACGAGAAGCACAAGAGCCAGACGCTGCTGCGGACCTTCTGAGCCAGAGAAGCGAGGGGCATATGGCACCCTCGCCTCCAATCTTTCCACGAGGGGGAGAGCGCTCGCTCAGAACAGGTTCTCGATGGAGAGGTAACGCTCGCCCGTGTCATAGCAGAACGTAAGCACCCGGCTGCCATCAGGGATCTCGCTCAGCTTGCGGTTCACCGCCGCCAGTGCCGCCCCCGACGAGATGCCCACGAAGATGCCCTCCTCACGCGCCGAGCGGCGGGCGAAGTCGAACGCCTCCTCCTCCGGAATCTGGATGGCCCCGTCGATGGCCGCCGTGTGCAGGTTCTTCGGGATGAAGCCCGCGCCGATGCCCTGAATGGGGTGCGGCCCCGGCTGCCCGCCGCTGATCACCGGAGACTTCACCGGCTCCACCGCGAACACCTTCAGCTTCGGCCACACCTTCTTCAACTCCTCGCCGATCGCCGTGATGTGGCCGCCCGTGCCCACGCCCGTGATGATGTAGTCCAGCCCCTCCGGGAAGTCCGCCTGGATCTCCTTCACCGTGGTGCGCTTGTGCACCTCGATGTTCGCCTCGTTCTCGAACTGCTGCGGCATCCACGCGTTCGGCGTCTGCGCCACCATCTCCTGTGCCCGCGCAATCGCTCCCTTCATGCCCTGCGCCCGAGGCGTCAGCTCGAACGTCGCCCCGTACGCCGCCATCAGCCGGCGCCGCTCCAAGCTCATGGACTCGGGCATCACGAGGATCAGCTTGTACCCCTTCACCGCCGCCACCATCGCCAGACCGATACCCGTGTTCCCCGAGGTCGGCTCGATGATGACGCTGTCCTTCTTGAGGATGCCCCGCTTCTCGGCGTCCTCGATCATCGACAGGCCGATGCGGTCCTTGATGCTGCCGCCCGGGTTGGCGCGCTCCAGCTTCATGTAGACCTCGACCCGCGACGGGAAGAGCCGGTTGATGCGGACGTGCGGAGTGTTGCCAATGGTCTGCAGGATGTTCGCTGCCTTCATTCGGTGGAGCCTCGCGGGTAGGGAACTGCGCAGGGGTTAGATGTGGAACTCGATCTCTCCGAGGTCCGCGTCGTTGTTGCGGTGACGCACTTCGGTGCGGCGGGTGACGATGGACTGGGGCGGCACGCTCTGCGTCAGCCACGCGTTGCCGGCGATGACGGTGCCTCGGCCCACCACCGTGTCTCCGCCCAGGATGGTGGCGTTGGCGTACACCACCACCTCATCCTCGAGCGTGGGGTGGCGCTTCTTGTTCGACAGGTTCTTCTGCACCACCAGCGCGCCCAGCGTGACGCCCTGGTAGATCTTCACCCCGTCCCCAATCACCGTCGTCTCGCCAATCACCACGCCGGTGCCATGGTCGATGACGAAGCGCCGGCCGATGGTGGCTCCCGGGTGGATGTCCACGCCGGTGCGCTGGTGGGCGAACTCCGTGAGCAGGCGCGGCAGCAGCGGTAGCCCCAGCACATGCAGCGCGTGCGCCACCCGGAAGATGGCGATGGCGTAGAAGCCCGGATAGGTGAGGATCACCTCGTCCACGCTGCGCGCGGCCGGATCCGCCTGGTGGATGGCCGTGGCGTCCTGCCGCAGCAAGTCGTAGATGTCCGGCAATTGCTCCATGAAGCGCCGGGAGATGGTCGCGTCCACCTCGGGGTAGAGCGGCGCCAGGATCGATTGTAGCCGGACGAGGTAGGCCTCCACGGCCATCACGTCCCGTTGAACGGCGGCCGCGTTGCACTCCAATTGCTCGGCGAAGTGGGGGAAGAGCAGCCCCAGTACCTGTTGGACGAAGGCGGGCGCCGCGACCCGGATCTCCGGGGGGAAGCATTGGCGCTGGCGGCTCTCCAGCAGCACCGACAGCAGCCTGTCGTGAGGGGCATCCATGGGGGAGCGGACCTTAACCCACCCCGATTCGCGGGGCGGAGGTTTTTCCACTATAACGGATGGGCTTCCGCTCCGCCCACTTCTGGTCGCGCCCTTGTCTGGCGGGCTGCGTCAGTGCCTCCAGAACCCTCAGAGTTCCAGGACGGCCCGGTAGCGTACCTCATTGCGCGCCACGCGGCCGAGGGCCTGGTTGACCTGATCGATCCGGAAGCGCTCGGTCTGCGCCTTCACCCCGTGCCGGGCGGCCACCTGGAGCATCTCTCGCATCTCGGCGGGGCTGCCGGTATTGCTGCCGACGATCCGCTTGTTGGTCACCAGCAGGGGGAAGATGGGCACGCTGACGTTGCTCGGAGGCGAGCCCACGAAGCACAGCGTCCCGCCCGGGCGCAGGGCGTTGATGTAGTCCATCCACGGCAGGTCCGCGTTCACCGTGGAGAGGATGAAGTCGAACGCGCTGGCGTGCTTGCGCAGGGGCTCTTCACCCCGAGTGGAGACGAAGTGGTGGGCTCCGTGGCGGCGGGCCTCGGCCTCCTTGTCCGGGGAGGTGGAGAAGGCTGTCACCTCGCAGCCGAAGGCCCGCGCGAACTGGAGCCCCAGGTGCCCCAGCCCGCCAATGCCGATGACGCCCACGCGGTGCTGCGGCCCCATGCCGTACTGTTTCAGCGGAGAGAAGACGGTGATGCCGCCGCACAGCATGGGCGCGACCGTCTCCGAGGCCAGCGTCTCCGGGACGGGGATGACGAAGCGGCTGTTGAGCTGGATGAACTCGGCGTAGCCGCCGTGCCGGCCCACGCAGGTGGGGGCGAAGCGCGGACAGAGGTTCTCCTGGCCTCGCGCGCACCAGTCACACTCGCCACAGGAGTTCGATTCCCAACCCACGCCCACGCGCTGGCCCGGCTTCAACTGCGTCACCAGCGAGCCCACCTGGCTGATGGTGCCGACGATCTCGTGGCCGGGGACCAGGGGGAAGCTGCTCAGCCCCCAGTCATTGTTCACCATGTGGAGATCCGTGTGGCAGATGCCGCAGTGCGAAATCTTCACCTGCACCTCATGGGGGCCGAGCGGCCGGGGCTCGAACTCGAACGGCACGAGGCTCTGACCCTTCCCAGGAGCGGCATAGGCTTGGATTTTCATGGGGGAGTTCCGTAACGCACTTCGTCCGCCTGTGTCTGCCGCCCTGAGGGGTAGTGACAGGATGCAGTGACAGACATCTTGCGAGGGCATGTGACTCACGGTGAGGATCGCTTCATGTCCTCCATGCCTTCCTACGTTCACGGTACCAGCACGACTCCGCTGCTGGGAGAGACCATCGGTCAAAACCTCCAGCGCACGGTGGAACGGCACGGCGACGCGGAGGCGTTGGTGGTGCTGTCCCAGGGTTTCCGCGCCACGTACCGGCAGTTCTGGGAGCTCACCACATACGTGGCGCGAGGGCTGCTGGCGCTGGGAGTAGAGAAGGGGGATCGCGTGGGGCTGTGGTCACCCAACCGCTTCGAATGGGTGGTGGCCCAGTACGCGCTGGCGCGGGTGGGGGCCATCCTCGTGAACCTCAACCCGGCGTACAAGACAGCGGAGCTGGAGTACTCGCTGCGCCAGTCCGGTACGAGCGTGTTGCTGCTGGCGCGAGGCTTCCGCCAGTCCGACTACCGGAAGATGTTGGAGGAGGTCCGTCCCCGCTGCCCCGAATTGCGGCTGGCGCTGGTGCTGGACGATGACTGGGAGATGTTGCGCTCCAACGGCACGAAGGTGAGCGAGCGCACGCTGGCGGACCGGGAGGCTTCGCTGCAGTTCGATGATCCGATCAACATCCAATACACGTCCGGCACCACGGGCTTCCCCAAGGGCGCCACGCTGTCGCACCACAACGTGCTCAACAATGGCTTCTTCATTGGAGAGGTGCTGCGCTACGGCCCGGCGGATCGCGTGTGCATCCCCGTGCCCTTCTACCATTGCTTCGGGATGGTGATTGGCAACCTGGCTTGCACCAGCCACGGCGCGTGCATGGTGATTCCGAGCGAGGCGTTCGAGCCGCTGGCCGTGCTCCAGGCGGTGCAGTCCGAGCGCTGCACCTCGCTCTACGGCGTGCCCACCATGTTCATTGGCGAGCTGGATCACCCGCGCTTCGGAGAGTTCGACTTCTCCACGCTGCGCACCGGCGTCATGGCGGGCTCGCCATGCCCGGTGGAGGTGATGAAGAAGGTTCAGTCTCGGATGAACATGCGCGAGGTGACCATCTGCTACGGCATGACGGAGACCTCTCCGGTGTCCACCCAGAGCTCGCTGGAGGATCCACTGGACCGGCGCGTGTCGACCGTGGGCCGTGTGCACCCGCATATCGAGGTGAAGATCGTCAACCCCGAGACGGGCGCGGTGGTTCCTCAAGGTACTCCGGGCGAGCTGTGCACGCGTGGGTACAGCGTGATGCTCGGGTACTGGAACAACGCGGAGGCGACGAAGAGCTCCATCGACGAGGCCGGGTGGATGCACACCGGAGACCTGGCCACCATGGACGCCGAGGGCTACGTGAAGATCGTCGGCCGCATCAAGGACATGATCATCCGCGGCGGCGAGAACGTGTACCCGCGCGAGATCGAAGAGTTCCTCCACACCCATCCGGGCGTCAGCGAGGCCCAGGTGATCGGCGTGCCGAGCGAGAAGTACGGCGAGGAGGTGATGGCCTGGGTGAAGACGAAGCCGGGCGTGACGCTCACCGAGGCCGAGCTGCAGGCCTTCTGCTCCGGGAAGATCTCCACCTTCAAGATTCCCCGCTACTGGAAGTTCGTGACGGAGTTCCCCCTCACCGTGACGGGCAAGGTGCAGAAGTTCCGGATGCGGGAGATCTCCGTGGGCGAGCTGGGGCTCCAGGCCGCCGCGGCCATCAAGACCGCTTAGCCGTGCGCGAACTCTTGGCCGCCTTACGCGCCGGGGTCTTCTTGGCGGTGGCGGCCTTCTTGGCGGTGGCGGCCTTCTTGGCGGTGGCGGCCTTCTTGGCGGCCGGAGCCTTCTTGGTGGCCGGAGCCTTCTTGGCAGTCGGGGCCTTCTTCGCAGCGGGAGCCTTCTTGGCGGCTTTCTTCGCCGCGGCCCGCTGGGCTGCTTCCACGGCGCGGCGTGCCCAGGGCAGCAGCGCGTGGGCGTCATCGCTCGCGTCCGCGGGGGGCGTCCAATAGGGCATCTGGGTGGGGCCCTTGCCCTTGCCGCCGTCGTAGGTCCACTGCTCGCAGCCCGCCGCCTCGAAGGCCGGCCGGGAGACGTCATCCGCCTTGAGGTAGAAGCGGCCCTGGACGATGAGGCCAAACACCATCCCGCCGTAATAGAAGCCCCAGCCGCCGAACATCGAGCGCGCCTGCACCGGCCCGAGCGGCTCCAGCAACTCCAGGGTGTACTGAACGATGCTGTCCATCTGCGGCATGCGCGTGCTCCTCCCCTTCGCGAGGTGCCCACCATAGCCCTACCGGGCGGGTAGGGAAGCTCCATCGTGAGGTCGCTGTGAAGGCTCGCGTTGCGCGCGTGTGCGCGGCGTTGCACAGCCCGCTGCACACCCGAGCCCGCAAACCCGCATGCCGCCATGCGTCAGGTGCTGGCTCGCTCGCTGCAACCCTTCCGTGACACACGGAGGAGGACGCAAATGAGCGCAACGAAGTGGGATGTGAGGGTCATGGCCATCGCGGGCGCGGGCTTGCTGGGGCTCGCGGGAGTGTTTCTCTGGAGGGATCTCCAGGTCCCCATGGAGATGTTGCTCGCGCTCGGCGCGGTGGGAGCCGCCGCCCTGGCCTTCATCGGCGTCCCGAAGGAGCGTCCCCTCGTGGGAGCCATCGCG
This sequence comes from Hyalangium versicolor, assembly GCF_020103695.1. Lineage (GTDB taxonomy): Bacteria > Myxococcota > Myxococcia > Myxococcales > Myxococcaceae > Hyalangium > Hyalangium versicolor. Next base: position 190,709 of record NZ_JAHXBF010000022.1, on the reverse strand, counting down.
GTGCTGGCGTGCAGCCTCCTCGGCGGTGCGTGGTACGCGGCCACCAAGTCCAGCATGCTGCTCGTGGGCCTGGCGGTGACGCTCGCGGCCGCACTGCTCTCGGTGTGGCGTTCGCGACAGGTGGAAGGGGAGCCGGATCGCCTCCAGTCCTTTCTTACCTGGTACGGCCTGACGTCCGCGGCCATCGCCGCCTCGTGGGCCTTCTACTTCCACTTCCTCACCATGGGCTTCGCCGAGGATGACGTGGGCCGTCGCGTGGTGCTCACCCTGGGCTGGCTCGTCACGGGTGTGCTTATGGTGCTCCACGGCCGCAAGCGCGGCGAGGGTGTCATCCGCGACGCTGGCTTCGCCTTCATCGCCATCTCCCTGGGCAAGGCCCTCGTTTATGACACCACCCACCTCAGCGGCACGCTGCGCGTGGCGGGGTTGGCCGTCGCGGGTTTGTTGATGCTCGGCGGCGCGTGGCTGTCCACCCGGACTTCTCCTCGGAGCGCCTGAGATGGGACCGCTGCTCTCCCTCACCACGGCGTTGCTCGTCACCACCACACCCCCAGGCGCTTGCTACATCCCCTCGGATCAGACGGCCGGGTGGAAGCGGGTGGAACTGCCGGAAGGAACTCCCGCGCTCGTGGCCCCGGTGGGCATCGAGCAGTTCCGCTCGGGCGAGCGCGCGCTCCTCCAGGAGAAGGATCCGCCGCATACCTACTACGGAGCCTCCAAGCCGCACGCGGGGCGCATGGAATACAACTTCCTGATTCCGAAGGGCACCTTCCGCCTGGATGTGGACTTCCTCGAGTCCCTGGATGGCGCGAAGGTGGATGTCACCGCTTACGTCGGAGCGCGCCCCTACCCCCTGTTGAGCGGGCGGCGGCGGTTCGGCACGAACCTCGTGCTCGACTGGGATGTGCGGGACGTGAGCAGCGTGGTGGTGTCCGTCCATCACCACCTGCGGGAGGAACCAGTGGTGCGCCACTGGGAGGTGAGCCGCGAGGTCTACCCCTCCCAGGAGGAAACACTGCTCGCGTCCTTCCGGGCGGGCCGCTCGCTCTACTACCGGCACCCGGGCGGCAGGCGCATCGAGCTGTGTGGCAACCCGAATCAGCTCCTCCTGCTCTCTCGTTGGCCGGAAGGCGAGCCCGTGGCCGTGACGCTCACACGAGCTGGAGCTGCGGCCCCTTGAGCGCGGAGTGGAGCCTGGCCCGGTTCGGCAGCACCAGGGGCCAGAGCTCCCGCAGGGCCGCGCGCAGGGCCGAGGCGCTCGGGTAGCGCGCCGCGGTGTCCTTGGCCAGCAGCGTGAGGACGAGCCGCTCGAAGGGCTCGGGCAGTTGGGGGTTGAGGGTGCGCGGGGGTACCGGCTGCTGCTGCACGTGCTGGAACATCAACGGCACCGGCTGGGTGTGGCGGAAGGGCAGCTGGCCGGTGAGCAGCTCGTAGGCCACCACTCCCAGCGAGTACAGATCCGTGACGGCAGACACCGGCTCTCCCATCACCTGCTCCGGCGCCATGTACTCCGGCGTGCCGAAGACCGCGCCCTGCACCGTGTGCCCCTCCACGTGCTGGCTCTTGGCGAGCCCGAAGTCCATCAGCTTGAGCACGCCCGTGTGGGTGACGAAGAGGTTGCCGGGCTTCACGTCCCGGTGCAGCACGCCGCGCTCGTGTGCATGCTCCAGCGCGCACACGGCGTGGGTGAGCCAGCGCAGGGACTCGGCCAGCGTGGGACGCCGCGATTGGAGGTGGCTCCTCAGGTCCATCCCCTGGAGCAGCTCGGAGATGAGGAAGTGCCGCTCGCCGTCCGTCCCTACGTTCAGCAGGCGCAGGACATTGGGGTGATCCAGCACTTGCGCGTGCTCCAACTCCTGGCGGAAGCGGGCCACGAGCGCCGGGTTCTGACTGGAGGCCGTCAGCAGCTTGAGCGCCACGTGCATGCCGGACTGGAGATCCGTGGCGGCATACACCGCCGCGCTGCCGCCGGCTCCCAGCCAGCGCTCCGCCCGGTAGCGGCCCGCCACCACCTGCCCCGGCACCAGTCCGCGCACGGTGACGGGGGCGGGAGGCACGGGCGTCACCGCACCCTGGATCAACGTGCCGGAAGGGGTCCGGGCCGGCACGAGCGGTGGAGGACTCTCCGCCCCGCCGAGATAGCTCACGGCCGAGTCATCATCCTTGGGATTCACGAGGCCGTCCCACAGGTCAGTTGTTGAGCAGCGACACCTGGGCGGGAGCCCCATTGCCCTCGATGTCCAGGTGGGGCGTGGGCAGGTTGTACTCGGCGGCGGCGCTGGTGGCCTCGACGAGGATGGGGCCGGCGATCTCCGGCGGCTCTCCTTGGCAGAGCAGATCCACCACGTGCTCCAGGGTCCACTTGCCCATGCGGTTCACCGTGAGCCGCTTGCCGTCGAAGGCGGCGGTGTCCGTCAACTCCGGGCTGGTGGCGAGCTTGGACTCCACCGAGTTGCCCAGGTAGCCGCGCGCCAGCGTCAGCACCCGGTCCACCACCGAGTTCCACGCCTGCAGGTGCGTGCGGTCCTGCGCCTCGTCCATGATGTCCAGGCCCACCTGCAGCCGCTCCATGCGCTCCAGGAACTGCTCCACGAGCGGACCCCGGATGACGCGCCCGTGCTGCGGAGCGATCATCTCCACACCGGGCTGGAGCTTGCGGATGGCCGCCACCACGCGCACCAACGCCGCGTTCACCGGCATGTAGATCTGATGGAAGGCGCGGATGCCCTTCCAGTCGTTCTCCTCGGCCCACAGGCCCTGGGCGTTGGCGTCGGTGAGCCCGCCGAACAGATCGCCCGAGAACAGCACGCGCGTCTGCGGATCATAGAGCATCACCGCGCCGCGGAAATGGCAGAAGGGCGAGGGCACCGGCAGCAGCTTGTGGCCGGTGGGGACGTTCAGCCCCTGGGCGAACTTCTCCGTGGCGATGAAGCGGTTGCGCGGCAGGTTCATGTGGACGATGAGCCGCCACGTGTCCTCCGAGCAGACGATGCCGGCGCGAGGGGCGTAGCGCGCGGAGATGATGGCCGCGGACGAGCCCACGTCCGGATCCTGGTGGTTGATGAAGACGGCGGACAGGCGCTCCATGCCGCCAATCAGCGACGTCACCTTCGTGTGGATGGTGGAGAAGTCGCTGCTCGAGCCGGGATCGATCAGCAGGTTGAACTCATTTTGTTTCTGGGTCTTCGGGTCCACGCCACGAAAGCGGCGCAGGTAGGGGTTCGCGTAGAAGATGCTGCCGGGCTCCCGCTTGCCCACCCAGAAGGTCTCGGGGGCAATCTCGACGGGCACCAGGCGCAGATCCGGATTCGCAGGGACGGGGAAGGGAGAGGTGGTCATGGCTGAAGATGCGAGGAGGGGGGGACTCCTCTCTTCAGCAATGGGGATGCCACGCCCTGTCTTCCTCGAAGGGCGATCGAGAAAGCGCATGTTTTGCGGGGATGCTGAGGAACAGGCAAACCTTGCGCAAACCTTGCGTGAAACATGGAGGGGTGGGTGTCCGCTGTGACTGCAATCCAGGAGGAGTGTTCACTGCGCGTTCACGCAACGCGGGCCTGAAACATGGCGATAAGGTGGGAGGGGAGCAGGAATGCCTGCTCCCTTCGGAGAACCTGTCGTCTCTGAAAATCCCCCGATCGCTCCGGTTCCGGAGCAGGACTCAATCCATCGTGACAAAGACCGAAACCTCCTCGAGGCACTCCTTTCTGGACCGCCGGCTGCTGGCGGCCCTGGTCTCCCTGACGCTCGTGGCCTGCGGTGGCACCGAGCAGGAGCAGGTAGACAGTGACACCCTGGGCACGCAGCAGGCCGCGGCGAGCACGGCGGTGCGCTTGATGGCCGCCAACATCACCAGTGGCAACGGGCAGAGCTATGACCCGGGCGAAGGCATCCGCATCTTCAAGGGGTTCAAGCCGGATGTGGTGATGATCCAGGAGTTCAACTACGGGGACAACTCGGCCAGCGCCATCCGGAGCTTTGTCGACTCGGCCTTTGGGACGAGCTTCTACTACTACCGCGAGGGCGGCGCGCAGATCCCCAACGGCATCATCAGCCGCTGGCCCATCATCGCCTCGGGCGAGTGGGATGACACGCAGGTGGACAACCGGGACTTCGCCTGGGCGCGCATCGACGTGCCGGGCTCGAAGGACCTCTGGGTGGTCAGCGTGCACCTGCTCACCTCGAGCAGCTCCGTGCGCAACACCGAGGCGACCAACCTGAGCAACTTCATCAAGGCCAACGTCCCCACCGGGGATTACCTGGCCATCGGCGGTGACTTCAACAGCGACACCCGCTCCGAGGCTCTCTTTACCGCCTTCTCCTCGGTGGTGACGACGACGAGCCCGTACCCGGCGGACCGCAACGGCAACAACAACACCAACGCGGCACGCGCCAAGCCGTACGATCACGTGCTGGTGGACAGCGATCTGCGCCAGTACCAGGTGGCCACGGTGATTGGTGGCAGCTCTTTCGCCGGAGGTGTGGTGGCGGATACTCGCGTGTACTCGCCCATCTCGGAGATCTCCCCGGCGCTGGCCGCCGACAGCGGCGCCACCAACATGCAGCACATGGGCGTCATCAAGGACTTCCTCATCCCCGGTGACACGACGAGCGCGAGCATCACGGTGACGTCGCCCAACGGTGGCGAGAGCTATGCGGGCGGCAGCAGCCAGGCCATCACCTGGACGGCCTCCAGCGTGACGAACGTGAAGGTGGAGTACACGCTGAACGGCAGCACCTGGACGGTGCTCACCTCCAGCACGTCGGCCTCGACGGGCAGCTACACGTGGACGGTGCCCAGCAGCGCCACCACCACCGCGAAGGTGCGGGTGACGGATGCGTCCAACTCGGCCGTCACGGACTCGAGCAACGCGAACTTCACCATCACCACCGGCGGCGGCACGGGCACGGGCACCGTGTTCATCAACGAGGTGCTCATCAACGAGGCTGGCTCGGACGTGAACGGTGAGTTCGTGGAGCTGGTCAACCCGAGCAGCTCGTCGGTGAGCATCGCCGGGTGGACGATCTCGGATGCGACGGGTCTGCGGCACACGTTCGCCAGCGGCACGACGCTGGCGGCGGGCAAGGCGATTGTCGTGTTCGGGAGTTCGGCGGGCATTCCGTCGGGGGTGACGAACGCGGTGGGCTCGTCCACGGGTTCGCTCAACCTGTCAAACAGCACCGAGACGGTGACGGTGAAGAACTCTTCGGGGACGACGGTGGACACGGCCACCTTCGGCTCGGGGCTCACGGGGACGGACGGGGTGTCGGCCAACCGCAGCCCGGATGTCACCAGCGGCGCGAGCTTCGTGCTGCACACCAGCGTGGGCAGCACCTCGTCTTCGCCGGGTAAGAAGGCCAACGGAACCGCCTTCTAAGGAGGCGCGCCTGAACGGCGGTTGAAGAGCAAGGCACCCGGGACCTCTCCATGGCCCCGGGTGTTCTTGTTTTCAGGGCTTGCGGGACCAGGGGCCCTGTAGGATGGGGCCCGATCTCAGTGGATCGTGAGCGCCGCTCCCCACTAGTGGGGAGTGAACGCCGCCATCCACTGCGCCCCTGTGTCGCATGGGGTGTGTAACTCTGCGGTGTTGGAGCATTGAGCATGCACGAAGTACTTCGGGCGCAGCCGCTCACGCGGGAGGCGTTCGCGCCATTCGGTGACGTCATCGGCTTGGGGCTGGCAGGAGGTTCCAGCGCCAACCAGGGGACGGCGACGCGGTTCGATCGCATCGCCCAGCTCACCAGTAGTCGGCCGGGGGCGCAGCCGAACCTCGCGGTGTTCCGCTCGGTAGCCAAGGCGCTGCCCTTCGAGGTGCGCCTGGTGGAGCGGCACCCGTGCTCCACGCAGATGTTCGTGCCGCTGTCGTGCCAGCGCTTCCTCGTCGTGGTGTGCCCGAGCGATGCGCGCGGTGAGCCGGAACTGGGCCAACTGCGCGCGTTCCTGTGTGGCCCGGGGCAGGGCGTGAACTACCGCGCGGGCGTGTGGCACCACCCCATCATCGCGCTCGACGGGCCGGCGGAGTTCCTCATGATGGCGTGGGAGGATGGCACGGCGCTCGACTGCGAGGAGCGCCCACTCTCCACGCCGCTGCGGGTGAGCAGCGACTGAGCGGTGCGGGATGGGCGCACTCGGGGAAACCCAAGGACAGAATCCCGTTCGCCTGCGTCTCGGAGGCGTGCGGTAGCCTCTCGAGGCCGGCGGTCCTCCGCCGGTTTCCCCCCAACGTTGGAGGCTCTCCATGCGGCGTATTCTCGCGGCGCTCTGCCTTTCCCTTGGACTCGTGGCTTGCGGCGGCACCCTGGACTCCCCGGAGGATCAGGCTCAGCAGCCCGCGCAGCAGGAGCAGGAGGTCAAGGTGATTCCGCCCCTGCTCTCCTATTGCTGGGTTCTCGAGGGGACGGGCTGTTCCCCTGTGGGAAAGACCCAGAACTGCACGGATGGCATCTGGACGGATTACGTCTGCACCTGCAGAGCCACCGGCTGGGACTGCCCCGAGGTCCGCTGAGCCGGGCGGTCGCGCGCCTCTGGTATGGCCAGCAGACCGGTTCGGCCAGAGGCGCGCCGGCCAGGGAACTGCCCGGACGCTGTCGCTGTCGGAGTTGGTCGCTTGGGACCCATCTGCTAGGTTGTCCCACGCCATGCGGAACTTCCTACCCTCCCGGTATGCCCTGATCATTGTCCTGGTGGCTTCCGTGTCCCTGGCCAGGAACCCGGATGACAAGATCGTGATCCGGTCCCTCACGGCTTCGGAGCACCCCGGAGACGCGCCAGACAGCATCTACGTGTCCGGACAGGTGGCGACCGTTCTCCGCTTCGAGCAAGAGGTTGCTCCGGACAAGACCCAACTCCTTGGGTGGGAGGGGCGGTTCGAGCCCCTGCTGGTGGGAAGCAAGAAAGTGGTTGTGGAACCGCTCCGGGAACTCGGCAAAGACGAACGGATTCCCTTGGTCGTCACGCTCCAGGACGGATCCGTGTTGCAGTTCCTCGTGCGGCCCCAACGCCCTGAGGGTTGGACGGACCACCAGGTCAACGTCTTCAAGGATCGCGATAGCTACAACGCGGTGCTCTCGTCCTTGAACGACTCGCTCAAGCGGGAGCGTGAGTTGCGCGAGGAGAACGAGAGGCTCAAGAAGGAGGAGACCTCGGTCGATCACGCCCTCGCGGCGCTTCTCGTCAAAGGGGAGGTGAAGAAGACGCGCTTCCGCAGCGAGCAAGTAGTGGTCCTGAAGGATGGGGATATGGAGATCAGGGTCGAGACCTTCTCGGGCCGAGGGAAGGCAGCGGTCGTGGTCCGCTTGACCAACACCTACAGCGACGAGCCCTGGCGGTTCAGGGATGCCCGGCTGATTGCTGACCTTACCTCCTACAGTTCTCTGCCCTTCTCGCTCCGCATGGACCGCGCTGAGATTGTTCCCGGTCAATCAGGGACGATTGCGGTAGTGGTGGATCACAGTGCCTTTGAATCAAAGGAGGGCCTTCGGGATCTGGCACTGGAGATCTTCCGACAAGACGGGCTGCGGCAGGTGATTGTGAACCTGGATCACGCGCTCGTTCGGAAGTAGGAGTGCGGCGCATGCCCACAGCCCAAGCGCTCTCCATCGGCGCGATTCTCCTGCTCTGTACGTTCTGCGGCTGTGCCACGACCAGCGGTGGTGTGGCGTTGCGCCCAGATGGCACTCCAGGTCCTCAAGACTGCCCGAAGGAGGCCAAGTTGACGATGCGGGCGATGCGGCTTCAGGTGGGGGACACCGCGTGGGTGGAACTTGACGCGAACCAGATCAAGTCGAGTCCTATCTACCTGTATGACGGGCCTATCGAGAGCGTCCTCAAGGACGATTTTGGCACGCTCGAAGCCACCACTCGCCTCTACGGTCAGGTCTGGACGGGGGGCCCCCAGGTCGTCATCCGGTACTATGAAGCCGACCCGCCCGACTTGGAGAAGTTGCCGATCTGCGCGGTGGCTCGCCTGAGTGAGAACCAGCTCCGAAAGCTCCCGGGCTCGAAGCCTGGGATGGCGATGCTTCAGTTCTCCGTTTCGGGCGTCACCGTCGTTGACGCCTTCCGGTGAGCCCCCTGTCGGCTCTTCCTGCCGTGGAGCGGGTTCTCAGTGCGCTGTAAGTCCCCGGCGCGTGCGGTGTCTGATGGGGCGAGATGGACGCCACACGCCGCGAAGAACTGTTCCGAACCTGGTCCCATGAGCACCTCGGCATCCTGCTCAAGGTGGCCCGGGCCTTCGCACCCTCCGCCGCGGATCGGGACGAGCTGTTGCAGGACCTGCTCTCCACGCTCTGGGAGGCGCTCCCCGCCTTCCGCGCGGGGAGCAAGGCGTCCACCTTCATCTACCGCGTAGCGCACAACCGCGCCCTCAACTGGCAGCGCGGCCGCACCCGGTACTGGCGCCGCATCCAGCCGCTGGAGGAGCTGCCCGATGCGGAGCTCCCTGGCCCCCCGGAAGATGACTCCCGAGAGCAACTGGCACTGCTCTACGAGGCCATTCACGCCCTGGCGCCCCTGGACCGGACGCTCGTCCTGCTCTCGCTCGACGGGCTGCCCTACAGCGAGATCGCCGAGGTGACCGGGCTGACCGAGAACCACATCGGCGTGCGGCTCACCCGGGCGCGCCAGCGGCTCAAGGACACACTCTCTCAGCGGAGGCAATGACCATGGATCCCCTCGAAGCCGTGTGGAGCACCCAGGAGCAGCATGCCGCGCGAGCCGTGCAGCGCTTCGCCGTCGAAGAACTCCTGCGAGGGCTGCGGCGCCGCCAGCGGCTGCGGACCGTCGCGCTCATCTACGTCCTCCTGGCAGGGCTGGGCACCCTGGGGCTCGCGGGTTATGTGGCCGCCACACGCCTGGCGGGGGACTGGGTGAGTCTGGCTGTGCTCTCGCTGCTGCTGATACCGCTCTTCGTCCTCCTCTCCTCGCGGGTCCGGGCGTACACCGAGGAGTGGCGTGAAGCCCGGCGCCTGGAGGCCTCCGTAGCCGCAGCGACCCGAGCCTCACTCGCGGCGGTCGACGCGGAGCTCCGGGCAGCCCGGTATCTGCAGCGCGCCCAGCTCTTCACCGTCGCCGTCCTGCCCTTGGCCCTCTGGCGCGAGCACGCCCTGGGACTCGCGAGCTCCTCGCACCTGCTGAGCCAGGCCCTCCTCTTCGGAGTCATGCTCGCGCTCGCGGCGGGAGTTCTTCGCTACCGCGCCGTGCGCATCCTCCAGCCTCGCAGGGAGCGGCTGCGCTCGCTCCTGGAGGCCCTGAAGGACCCGATTGGGGAAGGTAGCTCCGCGGGCAGGGCGAGCCAAGGATGATCCGCGAGTGAACCGGGAGCGTGCTCCAGAGCCTCTCCTGGCCCGTCTGTTGCGTGGGGCGCGCTCGGTGCTCAGTCATGAGCCACCCACGAAAGGGAGGGTGCCATGCCCGAGGTTCGTTCCCGAGACGCGCTCATTCGATTCGATGACATGGGGCAGGGCGAGTCGGCTCTGCTCTTCCTGCCTGGGTGGTGTACCAGCCGGGCTGTCTTCGCCCCGCTCGCCCTGAGGCTCGCGGCGCACCATCGGGTGCTCTCCGTTGATCTGCGCGGCCATGGCCAGTCCGAGCAAGGAGGCGAGGACTTCTCCAGCAGCACCCTCCTGGAGGATCTGCTCGCGGTGTTGGAGGCCCGCGGTGTGCGCCGAGTGGTCCCCGTGGCGCTGTCCCACGCGGGATGGTTCGCGATCGAACTGCGGCGCCGGCTCGGCGAGCGGATCTCCGGGCTCGTGCTGTTGGATTGGATCGTGCTTGAGCCTCCGCCTCCCTTTTTGGACGCGCTGAAGGGGCTCCAATCCCAGGCCTGGCGGGACAGCCGTGACGCGCTCTTCGGGATGTGGCTGCAGGGCGTCGATTCGCCGGAGATCCTCCGCTTCATCCGCGAGGACATGGGCTCCTTCGGAGGGGAGATGTGGAGGCGGGCGGCTCGGGAGATCTCCAGCGCCTACGCTCGGGAGGGCTATCCGCTCCGGGCCCTGTCGGCGCTGGTGCCGCCCGTGCCGACGGTGCATCTGTACTCCCAGCCGGAGGATCCGGGCTACCTGATGGCGCAGCAGTCCTTCGCCTCGGATCATCCCTGGTTCCAGGTCGTGAAGCTGGAGGCGCGGAGTCACTTCCCGACGCTGGAGGTGCCCGAGGCAGTGGTAGAGCACATCGAACGCTTCCTCTCCCATGTCATGCCGCTGCGGCCCGAGGCCCCCACGCCTCCCGCTTCCGCGCTGTGAGTGGGGGCCGTCCCCTCCTGGGGCGGGTGCTCTTTCTCCTTTCCGTGCATTGCTCCTCCCGACGCTCCTGGCGTTAACTCGCGAGCGATCCAATGGGAGGGGTGGTTCACGTGAAGCGATGGAACTTCGTGGCGCTGGGGCTGGCCGTGTTGCTGGGAACGGCGGCGGTGGCGAAGGCCCCGGCAGGGAAGGGCGCGACGAAGGCGGAGGCGGGGGGCAACCCACGGGCGCTCGCGGTATACGAAGAGGGCAAGCGTCTCTACGACGCGAAGAAGTACGCCGCCGCGTTGCAGAAATTCGATCAGGCCGCCGAACTGGAGCCCGACAAGGCCCGGTGGCAGTACAACCGCGGACTCGCGCTGAGGAAGCTCAACCGTTTCCCGGAGGCACGGGAGGCTCTGCTGAAATCGCGGGCCCTGGATCCGGAGTACAAGCGGGCGGAGATCAACGACAAGCTGCGAGAGATGGGGTTCTCCCCCGAGGACTCCACTCCGACGACTCCCTCCACTCCGGCGACGGAACCTCCCGCCGCGGTGGACGCACCCACCCAAGGAGCTGACACTGCCCCGCCCCTTCCCCCCGCGCCAGTGACACAGGAGGCGTCGAGTCAGCGGCGGGAGGGACAGGGCTCGGGAGGGCTGTGCTGTGCCGTGGGAGGCGGCGCGGCCCTTGTCGGCCTCGTCATGCTGTTCCGCCGCTTCAGGCGCTCGAAGGAGTCCAGAGGAGAGGAACAGGGGAATGCCCAGTCCGCCCGGCGCGCTACTCCGGAGGATCTCCAGTCCCTGGAGGCACTGCTGGAGAAGGCCGCCGCCTCGCTCATCCCCGTGGAGCACGCGCTGCGGCTGGGGGAGGATCCGGATCTGCGGGCCATGCTCAACCAGGCCACCATGTCCGAGCAGCGGGCGCGTGAAGGCCTGGAGCGGGCTCGGAGTACTCGCATCCTTCCTCCGTCGCTCGATGGCCAGTGCCGCGAGGCCGAGGAGCGCGCATATGCCGCGCTGGAACGGGCGAAGTCTCTCTATGGAGACAAGGCCGTGCTGGAGGAGGGAGAGCGCGTGGGCTGCTACTTCTGCGCGCGCCCGTTGGCGAATCCGGCCTTCCGCCAGCAGGTGCCGATCAAGCGAGGCTCGGAGGTGGTTCACGTCCTCGCGTGTCCGCCCTGCGCGAACATGGCCTCCGCGGGCCAGTCGCCTCCGGTGAAGGTGGTCATCGATCAGAACGGGCAGCGGGTGCACTGGAGCGAGCTGGAGGACTACTCGCCGTATGTCCATCGGCATCGGCCCTATCAGGGGGCTCGGCTCGTGCAGCCCTGGGAGTACACCCCGCAGCGCTCGATGGGCGAGGTGGCGGCGATGGCGGCGGGTGGCGCGCTGGCCGCCGGAGCCGTGGCGTACGGCGTAAGCCGGTTGCTGGATCTCGACAATGCCCAGGAGGCCGCGGAGGCAGAGGAGGCAGCACAGGCCGCGGCACAAGCAGCGGCAAGGCGGGCCAGCGAGCGTCGCGAGGAGCGTGACTGGAAGGATCACTCCTGATGGCCCCGCCTCGCTTCCTCTTCTATGCCGTCAACGGGCTGGGCCTGGGGCACGTGACGCGGCTGTTGTCCATCGCTCGGGCGCTGAAGCGGTTGTCGCCCGAGTGCGAGGTGCTCTTCCTCACCTCGTCCGAGGCGGATCACGTCATCTACCGCGAAGGCTTCGCGGCGGTGAAGCTGCCCTCGAAGACGATCCGGGAGCGCTGCGGCCTGCGCAAGGGCAGCTACCTCAAGCTGGTGCAGACGGTGACGTGGAACACGCTGGCTGCGTTCGATCCGGATGTGCTGGTGGTGGACACCTACCCTACGGGCAGCTTCGAGGAGCTCATCCCGGCGCTGCGCTGGCGGCAGAAGAACGTCTTCGTCTTCCGGGAGCAACGGGAGGCCGCGGCGGGCTCGGAGCTGCTCCAGACCTCGCTGCGCCTGTACGATCGCATCCTCATCCCGCACGGAGACGTATCGGCGGTGGGCCCGTTGCCCGAGCCCGCGAAGGCTCGCGCAGTGGGGCCCATCCTCATTCGCGAGCGCCACGAATTGCCCTCTCGAGCGCAGGCGCGCCAGGCGCTCGGGCTGCCGGAGGATGCCACGGTGCTGTACGCCTCCTTTGGAGGCGGAGGAGATCCCGAGGGAGCACGGGCCCTCACGCTCACGACCCAGGTGGTGCGAGAGCTGCCAGGAGTCCGGTTGGTGGTAGGCGCCGGCCCACTCTGGCGCGAGTCACCACCGATGCTGGAGGGCGCCCTGGTGCTGCAGGGCCGCTACCCCGCGCTGGACTTTCTGCCCGCCTTCGATGGAGCGGTGACAGCGGCCGGGTACAACGCCGTCCACGAGCTGCTCTATGCGGGCGTTCCCTCCGTCTTCGTTCCCTTCGAGCGGATGGTGGATGACCAGGAGAAGCGGGTGAGAGAGGTGGCGGAGGCCGGGGCGGGACTGGCGTGCTCGCCGCTGACGAAGGAGGGGCTCACCCGGGCGGTGCGCGAGCTGATGAACCCGGCCACACGAGAGCGCCTGCGAGCCGCCGCCCGAAAGAAGGTGGCAGGCAACGGCGCGGAGCCCGCGGCTCGGGCGCTGCTGGAGCTGCTCTCATGAAGAACGAGGACACGCTGAGAGAGCGCCTGAAGGGCTACCTGGAGCGCAAGCCACGCATGGGCCCGGAGACGGTCCACCTGGACGTCACCAACGCGTGTAACCTGGACTGCATCACCTGCTGGAACTACGCGCCGGATCTGGCGGTGCCCAAGCCGGTGGCGTGGAAGCGGCAGCGGATGGACCCGGCCACCTTCCACCGCATGGTGGACGAGTCGGCCGAAGCGGGCGCCGAGCGCATCGTCATCAGCGGAGGGGGCGAGCCCTTCACCCATCCGGAGATCTACACCTTCATCGAGAAGGTGAAGTCCCGAGGCCTGAGGCTCACGGTCATTACCAACGGCACGCTGTGCAACTGGGATCGGGTGCGTGCGCTCGAAGTGGATCAGTTCCTGCTCAACATGGCCTCCGCGTCGCCGGAGACCTACGTGGCCTATCACCCCAACCAACCGCCAGAGACGTTCCACCGGCTGCTGGAGGGCGTGAGGACCGTGCGGGATGTCACGGCCATCAACCTGGTGCAGGTCATCAACCGGGTGAACTACTTCGAGCTGCCAGAGATGGTGAGGTTGGCGCACGAGGTGGGGGCGCGCTCGTCCTTCAAAGTCGGGGATGTGCCAAAGGGAACGGAGGGCCACGCGCTCACCGATGCGCAGAAGGAGCAGGTGCTCCGGGAGCTGATCCCCGAGGCGCGCAAGCGGGCCAAGGCGCTGAAGGTGAAGCACAACCTGGACGCCTACGAGGCGCAGCTATCGGGGAAGTGGCCCTCGGGGCAGGAGACGGGGTGCTTCGCGGGCTACCTCTACAGCCGGGTCTACGTGGACGGGCGCGTGTTCTTCTGCTGCGAGCACATCGAGGCGGGACACGTGAAGGACGGACCCTTCCAGCAGGTGTGGAGAGCACCGGCCTACGAGGCCGTGAGGCAGCGGCTCCACCGGGGCGAGTACTACCCGGGCTGCGCGCGGTGCGGGAAGCACGACATGAACTTCGCGGCGTCGAGGGACTTGCGCGAGATGCTCGAAGCGGGGGAGCTGCCATGAGCGGGCCACGCCCCACGGTGAGCTGGAACATCGTCGGTGGGTGCAACTACCGCTGCACGTACTGCGTGCAGAAGCACATGCCCGGCATCGGCGGGCCCACGGACGAGCAATTGGATGCGGCGCTCGGCACGCTCTCGGCGCTGCCCGGAAGCTGGGAGTTCAAGATCTCCGGCGGAGAGCCCTTCATGCTCAAGCGGCTGCCGGAGGTGGCGAGGAGGCTGGCGGGGGCGGGACATAGAGTCTCGCTGCTCACCAACCTCTCCGCCCCGCTGCGAGTGATTGCCCACTTCATCGAGGAGGCGGGGGAGCAACTGCGGACCTTCTCCTGCTCGCTGCACCGCGAGGAGGTGGAGGAGGCGGAGTTCTTCGAAAAGGCCCGAGCGGTGAAGGAGCTGCTGGCGAAGTGGCCTCGGGCCACCTTCGTGGTGAACAGCGTGGTGGTGCCCGGACAGGTCTCCGAGGTGGCCACCAGCCGCGAGCGCTTCGAGGGCGCGGGCATCAAGTTCTACCCGCAGCTCATGCGGGTGAACGGACAGCCGGCGGAGTACGGGTGGATGGACTGGTGGCGCATCGATCGGGCGTTCGGGGACATGGTGTCTCCGTCGCAGATGAACCGGGGCTATCAGCTCAAGGGGCGGCTGTGCCACGCGGGCAGCAAGTACTTCATCATCCACCCCAAGGGGGATGCCTTCTCCTGCTACCCGGGGAAGCGGTTCGGGGACGGGCACCTGGGCAACGTCTTCGATGGCACGCTGCGTCTATGGGATGCCCCGGTCCCGTGCCGCTATGAGGTGTGCCCCTGCACCGTGCCCCAGAACAGGGGCATCATCGAGGGCTTTGGCGGGGGAGCCACCGAGGACAAGCACTCCTTCTGACCCCCTCTGGGAGTGCGGACCGGGGTGCTCTGGGATGAGGGGCGGCGGCCTCAAACTGGAACCCAGCGGAATCGGGTGTTAACTGCGAGGCCCCCGATCCTTTTTGGGAGCCTGAAGAATGTACGCCCTCCTCCTGGTCTCCGTGCTGTCCGCCGCTCCCGAGGCGAAGCCGGCCGAGCCCGCGAAGCCGAGCGCACCCACCGCCGCCACGTTCCTCAAGGGGCGCTCGGGCAATCAGGCCATCGCGCAGATCTTCGCGCCGGGAGTGGCCGGACTGACTCCGGAGGACAAGCGGGTCGCCTGGTACCTCACGCTCGCGGCCCATGCGGGCGAGGACATCGGCTACGACCAGCTCGGGTGGAAGGTGCTCGAGGTGAAGCGCCTCATCGAGGGCGTGTACCTCTTCGGCCAGGAGGGCGCTGGCGGCCCGGGCCTCTTCGACAAGCGGGTCAGCAAGTACCTCACGCGCTTCTACGGAGAGACGGGCAACCACGATCAGACCACGGGCCAGAAGTTCGTCCCCGAGTTCACCGCGGGCGAGCTGGAGGCCGCCGCGGTCCGTGCCTTCCGGGCCGGCGTCACCTTCGGAGTGAAGGACGAGTACGCCCTGCGCACCTGGATCAAGGCGTTGCAGCCGACGATTTTCGACGCCTCGTTCGAGCCCATGCTCACCGCGAAGTCTCCGCCGCAGGGGCAGGACATGCTCACGGCCTCGGCGAACACGGCCTATGGGCCGGGCGTGACGCTGGCGGAGCTGGAGGACTTCTCGGAGAAGAACCCGCTCAACTCGCGCGTGGTGAAGCAGGACGGCAAGCTGGTGGAGCAGATCTTCCGCGCCGGGGACAAGAAGATCCCCCCGGGGCTCTACGCGGACCCGCTCTCGCGCGTCATCGCCCACCTCAACGAGGCGATGAAGTCCGCCAACGCGAAGCAGAAGCCGGTGCTGGCCAAGCTCATCCGCTACTTCCAGACGGGCAGCCCCAAGGACTGGGAGGCCTACAACATCGCCTGGTTGAAGGTGGACTCGGTGGTGGACGGCAACATCGGCTTCATCGAGACGTACGTGGATCCGCGCGGGCAGAAGGGCCAGTGGGAGGCCCTCATCAACTACCGCAACTCCGCCGAGAACCAGATCATGGAGCTCATCGGCAAGAAGGCCCAGTACTTCGAGGACCGGATGCCCTGGCCGGAGCAGTACAAGCGCAAGAAGGTGACGCTGCCGGTGGCCAAGGCCGTGGACTTCGTGGCCACCCACCCCAATCCGCCCGCTGGCATCAACCTGCCCAACGAGCAGAACATCCGCGAGAAGTACGGCAGCAAGAGCATCCTCGTGGCCAACGTCATGGACGCGGCCTCGGCGCTGAGGAGGCTGCCGCTGGCGCTCGAGTTCTCTCGCACGCCCGAGGATCGCGCCCAGGCCGAGAAGTACTCCGTCGCCGCGCGCAAGTGGCTGGTCGCCTTCCACGAGGTGCTTGGCCACGCGTCGGGCCAGGTGGACAAGAAGAAGCTCGGCAAGCAGCTGCCCTCGTACTACCTCAAGGAGTACGACAACACCCTGGAGGAGGCCCGCGCGGACCTCGTGGCGCTCTGGCACGCCTTTGATCCGGCGCTCTCGGAGCTGTCTCCGGATGCGGCGAAGATTGCCCAGCAGATGTACCGGGACTTCCTGGTGGAGGGGCTCACCAACCTGGCCCGCGTGGAGAAGGGGGACTCGTTCGAGGAGGACCACCAGCGCGGCCACCACATGACGGTGAGCTTCCTCATCGAGAAGGGCGCGGTGAAGCAGGTGACGGAGAACGGGCGCTCCTACTGGACGGTGGTGGACTACGACAAGATGCGCGAGGCCGTGGGCGAGCTGCTCACGAAGCTCATGGTCATCAAGGCCACCGGCGACTACGAGGGCATCCGCCAACTGGTGACGCAGAAGGGCATCAAGTTCGATCCGAAGCTGCGCGACGAGGTGGCGCAGCGGGTGAAGGCGGCGGATGTGCCGTCGGTCCTCTTCATGAACGCGCCGCGCCTGGTGCCCGTGGTGGATGCGCAGGGGCAGGTGACGGACGTGACGGTGAACACCGCCCAGGGCTTCATTGATCAACACCTGGAGCGCAGCGTGCTCGGGAAGCTGCCACCCGCTGATGCCACCAAGGCCGCCGCCCGTCTGGCCAGCTCGCCTGAAGCCTTGAAGGAGCTCTTCAAGTCGGTGATGCCTGCTCCCCCCGCCGAGCCGCCCGCGGCGAAGCCCGCGACTCCGAACAAGCGCGGGACAAAAACCGGGAACGGACGCTGAGCCGCAGCCGGAGGACTTGACGCCCCGTGTCAAAAGCATGGGGGTAACGGGGACGCAGACAGCTGCGTCTCTCGAACCACAGAGATCCGTCAGGGGGGGACATTCGTTGACAGGATGTCTCGGAGGGGCAGGGTTGATCTGCCAGGTCTTGGCGGCCCCCGTGGCGGAGGCCCGGCGCAAGGAGGGGGGACCGACATGTCAGACCGGCTCGTTAGGTTGCGTGGTGTCCGGGGGCAAAAGCCCTGGCCGGACGCCTGCTTGGGCGAAGGGGGCGAACCTTCGAGGGGAGGGTGGTGTCTGGGAGGCGGAGTGGCCCGGATGGAACTTCCCAGGTCCTTCGCGAGGACTCGGGGCGCCGGGCTGGGAAGTGGCGGTGACACTTGAGGGCAGGCAAGGTGTTTTCAAGAGCGGCACAGCGATTGCTCATCTCGCCGCTCGCATCCACGTCGCGGATTCACCTGAGGGGGGAACCATGCTGACCGCATCTGAGCTGAACATCATCCCTGACGCAGCGCGCCTCGATGCCAGGCCGGCGCTGAAGATTGTCTCCCAGCGCCCGCTGCCGAGCGAGCTGCCGCCGCGTCCCCAGGCGCCGCGCACCTTCCGCACGCGCGCCGAGGAGATCGAGGACTTCGAGAGCATGTGGGACGTGCCGGTGCGTTCCTGGTAGTTCCCGCCGTCCCCGCTGCCCTCAAGTAGGCGGGGTGGGCGGATCCGCGGGCTTGGCCGAGGGCCGGCCGTAGTCCCGCTCGTAGATGCGAATCAAGGCCAGGAAGAAGGAGACGATGAGCGGGCCAAGCAGCAGGCCCACCGTCCCGAACACGGCCAGCCCTCCCAACAGCGCGAAGAAGACGATGGCCCCGTGCATGTCCAGGCCGCGCTTCACCAGCAGGGGCTTGACGATGTTGTCCACCAGGCCCACCACCACCACGCCCCAGACGGCCAGGAAGAGAGCCATCCACTGGTGTCCGGTGACGAGCAGGATTCCGGCGGCGGCGAAGCACACCACGGCCGCGCCGATGGCGGGGATGAGGGCCAGGAAGAACGTCACCGCGGCGAAGAAGAAGGGCACGGGCACCCGGGCAATGAGGTAGCCCACGAGCGCAGCCACGGCCTGCACGCCCGCGGTGGCCACCGAGGACACCAGCACGGAGGTGGCTACGAGGCGGAACTCGCGGAGGATCTCCACGGTCTGCCCGCGCTTGAGGGGCGAGACGCTCTCGAGCCAGTTCACCAGCTGTTGGCCCTCCACCAGTAAGAAGTAGAAGGCGATCAGCATCATCACCGTCTGGAAGGCGAAGGAGCCGGTAGCCGCTACCACGCCCGTGACGGCCTTGGCGGCGGTGCCTCCCTGGGCGCTGACCTGCTCCTGGAACTTCTCGTCCAGTTGCATCTCCTCCACCTGGAAGCGCTCCATGAGCTTGTCGGAGAGGTTTCGCACCGGCCCGGGCAGGCGCTCCTTGAGGCCCTCCACCCCTTCCGCTTTCATCGTCCCCTGGATGAAGCGCATGCCGGCGGCGGCCTCGCTGATGAGGAAGGCGGTGAAGCCGGTGAGCGGCAGCAGCAGGGCGATGATGACGCCGAAGCAGATGATGCCCGCGGAGAGGTTGGGGCGGTTGCGCAGGCCTCGGGTGAGCTTCTTGTGGATTCCATAGAGCGTGCCGGCGAGCACCGCCGCCAGGAAGAAGCCCTTGGCGAAGGGCTGGACGATGAGCGCCAGCAGGAGGATGGACAGCACGATGAGGCCCACGAAGACGCGGCGGGCGACCAGATCCGAAGCCATAGGGAGACGACATTAGGCCCCCGCTGCCCGGGCGGAAGGGGAAACCGGTTCGAAACGCTGACTTCCTCACGGTGACGAGAGGCTTGGGAACGCTTGCGGGCCGGGTAGAGTGGGGCGATGCCGTCGATCGACTCGCCCCAGTTCCCCGTGTGGATGCTTCAGGTCCTCCCCGTGGCCTACCTGGCCATCACCTTCCTCCAGTCCAGCCTGGACAAGGTGTTCGATTGGAAGGGCAACCTGGGGTGGCAGACCCAGTTCTTCTCCAAGGTGCCGGTGCTGCGGGGCATCGTGAAGCCCCTGTTGGCCACACTCACAGTGATGGAGCTGGCGGCTGGGGTGTTGTGCGCGGTGGGGTTGGTGGCGCTGGTGGCCACTGGGAGCCCTCGGCTGGCCTGCCTGGGGAGCATGGTGGCGGGGCTGTGTTGCCTGGCGCTCGTGGGGGGCCAGCGCATCGCCAAGGACTATGCGGGGGCGGCGCCCATTGCCCCCTACTTCCTCGTCAGCCTGGCGGGGATCTACTTCAACCGAGGGTGAGGCGGCGCCCGGAGCCGGGGTAGACTGCGAGGCAGCCGCCGCTTCTGGGCGGCCAGGAGACCCATGGATCGGCTGCGCTTCTATCTCAACGACCGGCTCGTCGAGGAGTCGGGGCTCTCTCCCACCACCACCGTGCTGCGCTACCTGAGGGAGCGCGCCCACCTGACGGGTACCAAGGAAGGGTGCGCGGAGGGGGACTGCGGGGCCTGCACGGTGGCCGTGTTGGAGGAGGACGGGAAGGGCGGGCAAGCGCTGCGAGCCATCAACGCGTGCCTGCTGTTGCTGCCCATGGTGCAGGGCAAGCGCGTGTACACGGTGGAGGCGCTGAAGGATCGCGGCGAGTACCACGCGGTGCAGAAGGTGCTGGCCAGCGAGCTGGGCTCGCAGTGCGGGTACTGCACGCCGGGCGTCACCATGGCGCTCTTGGAGGCCTGTCACCGCAAGGACTTCGACGAGCCCTGGAAGCTGGACGCGCAGATGTGCGGCAATCTCTGTCGCTGCACGGGATACCGGCCCATCCGGGATGCGGCGGCGCGGGTGGCGGGGCTGGGGCCGCAGGATCGCTTTGCTCGGGCGCTGGCGGAGACGAAGCCCGAGCCCATGGAGCTGGCCTACTCGGCGGGCCCGCAGCGCTACTTCACGCCGGCCACGCTCGAGACGCTGTGGGAGGTGCTCGAGGCGCACCCGGGGGCGCGCTTCGTGGTGGGCGGCACGGACCTGTCGCTGGAGGTGACGAAGCGCTTCGCCGAGCCGCCGCTGCTGGTGTCGCTGGAGGCGCTGCCCGTGCTGCGCACGCTGGAGCCTCGGCTGGGCGGGCACCGGGTGGGGGCGACGGTGCGGCTCACGGAGCTGGAGGACTACTCGCGCGGCGTCTGCCCGTCCCTGGAGCGGATGATCCGGTACTTCGGGGCGCGGCAGATCAAGAACCGGGCGACGGTGGGCGGCAACCTGTGCACGGCGTCTCCCATTGGAGACCTGGCGCCGGTGCTCATCTCCCTGGGCGCGGAGGCGGTGCTGCTCTCGCGGGCGGGCGAGCGGAGGATGCCGCTGGAGGAGTTCTTCGTGGACTACCGCCGCACGGCACTGAAGGCGGGGGAGATCCTGGCCTTCTTGGATGTGCCGGCGCAGCCCTCGGGGGCGCGGAGCATCGCGTACAAGGTATCGAAGCGGCGCGAGCTGGACATCAGCTCGGTGTCGGCGGGCTTCCGGGTGGTGGTGGATGGGGCGGGGCGGGTGACGGAGGCGCGGCTGGCGTACGGAGGCATGTCTGCCCGGCCTGCTCGCGCGCGGCGCACCGAGGAGGCGCTCGTGGGGCAGCCGTGGTCGGAGGCGAGCGTGGAGGCGGCGCTCGCCCGGCTGGACGAGGACTTCGCGCCGAGGACGGATCATCGAGGCTCGGCCTGGTACCGGGGGCAGGTGGCGAAGAACCTGCTCCGAGGGTTCTTCCAGGAGACGCTTGGCGAGCCTTCTCCGCGGCTCCAGGAGCGCCACGCCGCTACGGTTCAGGTGAGGTGAAGTGATGGTCGCCATACCCTCTGAAGTTGCTCCGCAGCACCCTGAGAATCCGAGCCCCGTGCACGCCCCGGCGCTGCACGAGAGCGGGTTGAAGCACACCAGCGGCGAGGCGCTCTACGTGGACGACATGCCGTCGCCGCCGGGCACGCTGACGGGGTGGGTCATCACCTCGCCGCACGCCCATGCGAGGCTGGGGCGGCGGGATGCGAGCAAGGCCCTGGCGCTGCCGGGAGTCCACGCCGTGCTCTTCGCGCAGGACATTCCGGGGCACAACGACATCTGCCCGGTGAAGGGCGTGAACGACGAGCCCCTGCTGGCGACGGACGAGGTGCACTGCGTGGGGCAGTCGGTGGCGCTGGTGCTGGCCGAGAGCGCGGCGCTCTGCCGTCAGGCCGCGGCGCGGGTAGAGCTGGAATATGAAGTCCTCCCCGCCTGCCTGACCATTCGCGAGGCCATCGAGAAGGGCGCCTACCTGCCGCACCCGAGCAACCACCCGGCGCCGCATGTCATCCGCCGTGGGGAGCCGGAGGCCGCGCTGCTGGCCGCGCCGGTGCGCATCCAGGGCGAGTGCGTGACGGGAGCGCAGGACCACTTCTACCTGGAGACGCAGGTGTCCCTGGCGGTGCTGGAGGAGGACGGGGCAGTGCGCCTGTGGTCTTCGACGCAGCATCCCTCGGAGGTGCAGGAGAAGGTGGCGGAGGTGTTGGGGTTGGGGCGGCACCAGGTGACGGTGGAGGTGCCGCGCATGGGAGGCGGCTTCGGAGGGAAGGAGACGCAGGCGGCCCCGTTCGCGGCGCTGGCGGCGATGGGGGCGGTGTACACGCGGCGGCCGGTGAAGGTGTGGCTCAACCGGGATCAGGACATGGAGCAGACGGGGAAGCGGCACCCGTTCTGGGCCCGGTATGACGCGGGGTTCTCGGAGGACGGGAAGCTGCTGGCCATCAAGGCGGAGCTGGTGTCCGACGGCGGGTGGAGCAACGACTTGTCGCACGCGATCCTGGATCGGGCGCTGTTCCACCTGGACAACGCGTACTTCCTGCCGAACGTGGAGGTGATGGGGCGGGTGGCGCGGACGAACCAGCCGTCGAACACGGCGTTCCGAGGGTTCGGCGGGCCACAGGGCATGTACGTGATGGAGGAGGTGCTCAACCGCGCGGCGGAGCGGCTGGGGTTGGATCCGGCCGAGGTGCGGCGGCGCAACTACTACCGCGAGGCGCCCGAGCATCGGACGCACTACGAGCAGCCGGTGGAGGGCAATCGGATCCCGCGCATCCACACGGAGCTGCTGAGTTCGAGCGAGTACGCGCTGCGCCGGGAGCGGATCGAGCAGTTCAACGCTTCTTCTCGGTGGACGAAGCGAGGCATTGGCTACCAGCCGGTGAAGTTCGGCATCTCGTTCACGACGAGCTTCCTGAACCAGGCGGGCGCCTTCGTGGTCGTGTACGGGGACGGCACCGTGCAACTGAACCACGGTGGCACGGAGATGGGGCAGGGGCTGCACACGAAGATGAGGGCGGTGGCGGCGCACGAGCTGGGCGTGGCGGTGGAGCGCGTGCGGGTGATGAACACCGCGACGGACAAGGTGCCGAACACGTCGGCGACGGCGGCCTCGAGCGGCTCGGACTTGAACGGGCAGGCGGTGAAGGCGGCGTGCGACGTGCTGCGTGAGCGGCTGCGGCCCATCGCGGCGAAGCTGCTGCAGGTGGAGGCCGGAGAGGCGGAGCGGATCGTTTTCGCGGGAGGGAAGGCGTTCCACCCGGGACGAGCGCAGCGGACGGTGAGCTTCGAGCAGGTGACGCAGGCGGCGTACCTGTCGCAGGTGTCGCTGTCGGCGACGGGGTACTACCGGACGCCGGACATCGGGTACGACCGGCTGACGGGGCGGGGCAAGCCGTTCCACTACTTCGCCTTCGGAGGCGCGGTGGTGGAGGTGGAGGTGTCGGGGCTGACGGGAGAGCACCGGGTGCTCCGGGTGGACATCCTGCACGACGTGGGTAGCTCGCTGGTGCCGACGATCGACAAGGGGCAGGTGGAGGGCGGGTTCATCCAGGGGTTGGGGTGGCTCACGTGCGAGGAGGTGCTCATCGACACGAAGGGGCGGCTCCTGACGCACTCGCCGGACACGTACAAGATCCCGGCGTTGGGCGATGCGCCCGAGGACTTCCGGGTGGCGCTGCTGGAGCGGGCACCGCAGGACAACACCATCCACGGGAGCAAGGCGGTGGGCGAGCCGCCGTTCATGCTGGCCATTGGAGTGGTGACGGCGCTGCGGCACGCCATTGGCGCCTTCGGCCCTGCGCGCACGGAGGTGCAGCTCGCGTCGCCGGCCACGCCTGAAGCGATTCTCCGAGCAGTGGAGGCGGCGCGGGGCGTTCGAGGCTGAGGGGTACCGTCAAAGCACCCGGCGCGGTGGCACCAGCGCGTTGGCGAAGAGCAGGCCTGCGGCGATGGCCACCGCCACCAGCAGCATGGAGAAGGCGGTGCCCACGCCGGACACGACATCCCGGGCGAGCAGGGACTCCAGGCTGCGAAACCCGAGGCTTCCTGGGACGAGCAGCATCATCCCCGGGACGATCATGACGACGGCTGGCCGCTGGCGAATTCGGGCCAGGACGTTGCTCGCCATTCCGAGTACCAGCGCGCCGACGAAGGCACCCAGCTCCGCGCCGAGGCCTCGGGTGCCCAACCGAGCTCCACCGAAGGCCAGCGCACCGGCGGCGACGATCCACAAGATGTCCGCTGGGCGGGCTCGAAAGAGGATGGCTACGGCCAGAGCCGCGATGACCAGGGACACCACCGCCGTCCACAGCGGCAGGGAGGGGGCTGAGACCAGGGGCGGAGGCATGGGCAGCAACTCGGCCAGTCGTTGCCCGAGCGCCACACCAAACGTGAGCTGAAGGAAGACGAGAGCTGCGCCCGTCAGCCGTGAGGTGCCGGAGATGAGGTGGCGCGTGGCCAGCTCGTTGATGGCCACGGTGAGCCCGAGCCCGGGGAGGAGGACGATGAGCCCCGCGAGCGTGGCGACCTGGACGGACAGCGGACCGAAGACACTGGCCGCCGTGACAGCCAGGGCCGAAGCCAGCAGGGCGGCCACGGGCTCCAGCACTCGGGACACGCGGAGGCTGCGATGCGTCAGCTGATCCAGCACGCCGATGGCAAGGCTGCTCAATGCCGCTACACCGATCTCTCGAGGACCTCCACCGAAGAGCCGGGCCGCGGCGCCGGCTGCGACCGTCCAGCAGAGCAGGGTGATGAAGCGCCCATAGCGAAGGGGGGACTGGAGAATGAACTCGACTCGCTGCGCGCCCTGCTCCGGTGAAATTTTCCCATGAATGACCTCTTGCGCGAGCGCATCCAGCAACGTCAGCCGCTCGAGATCCATTTCCCCAGGCTCCACGCGGATGAGGCTCGTCTGGAGCGCCTCGGCGGGGCCAAAGGAGGCGAAGATGGACGTCGGCGTGGAGAAGAAGCGCGCCTCCACACCGAAGCGCTCGGAGACCTGGCGTAGCTGCTCTTCCAAGCGGTGGGCGGGAGTGCCGTACTGGTGGAGGGCATGGCCCAGCCGGAGGATGAACCCCACCACGGGGCTGGGGGGCGGAGCGCGGAGCGCGGAGATGTGCTCGGGCGGAATCACGCGCGGCACATGGCAGAGCTATCGGAGCGAGTCAAACCTCTCATTCATGCTCGGAGTGCCGGGGCACACAGGCCTTGACGGCCGGACGTGGATGGCATGCGCTGCGCGTCCCATGGAACTGCTCACCCCTCGTCTGCGCCTGCGCGAGTTCGTGGAGGACGACTGGCGCGCCACGTGGCCCTACGAGTCCAATCCGGACGTCGTCCGCTACCAGTCCCACGGTGTCCGCACCCCCGAGGAGAGCCTGAAGTACATCCAGGACTCCATGGCCACGGTGCTGGAATCACCCCGGCGCATCTATGATCTCGCAGTGGTGCTTCGAGAGGACGGTCGGCTCATTGGCCGCTGCGGACTGAAGGTGGTGGACTTCGAGCAGCGTGAGGGCGCGCTCTGGTACGTGCTCCATCACTCCGAGTGGGGCAAGGGCTACATCACCGAGGCCTCCGAGGCGATGCTGGACTTCGGCTTCGGCTCGCTCAACCTGCACCGCGTGTGGGCGGACTGCGATCCGCGCAACCACGGCTCCATGGGAGTGGTGCGCAAGCTGGGCTTTCGTCAGGAGGCGCACTTCCGGGAGAACGTCTTCCTCAAGGGCGAGTGGGTGGACTCGGTCATCCATGCCATCCTCGACCGGGAATGGGCGGCTCGCCCGAAGCAGTATCTCCGAGGGTAGGCAGACCGTTGGCGCGGAAGACGAAGACACCGCGATGGCTGGAGGCGGCGCGTCGGCGCACAGGCCCTGTGTCGCCCGGAGCCCGTACGGACTGGCTGGCGCGAGCGCTGGGCCGGGCGGGAGTGATGCCTCGAGCAGAGGCGGAGAAGGCCATCCGCGACGGCCGGGTCGAAGTAGGAGGCCGGGTGGAGCGAGAGCCGTTCGCTCCGGTCCATTCAGGCGTGGAGGTGCGAGTCGATGGACAGGTCCGCAGCATGGAGGCTCCACTGCTTGTCCTGATGTTCCACAAGCCTGCAGGAGTCGTGGTGGCGGGAACGGACCCGGAGAGCGTAGGCACGGTGTTCGAGCGCCTGCGGGAAGTACTCCCGGCGGAGCTTCAGTGCTTCGAGTGGTATGCCATCGGCAGGCTCGACCGGGACACCACGGGCCTGCTGCTCTTCACCAATGACGAGCGGGTGGTGCAGCACGGAACCTCGCCGGACACGCATCTGCCGAAGCGCTACGTGGCGGACGTGGCGGGCCGGCCCTCGGAGGAGGCGCTCGCGAGGCTGCGAGAGGGACTGGTGCTGGACGACGGGCCCACGAGGCCCGCGGGAGCGCGGCTGCTCGGGCCGGAGCGGGTGGAATTGGTGCTGACGGAGGGGCGTCACCACCAGGTGAAGCGCATGCTCGCGGCCGTGGGGCACCCGGTGCGAACCCTCCACCGTGAAGCCGTGGGAACCGTGGTGTTGGACGTGCCCGTGGGCACCTGGCGCAAGCTGAGTGAGTCGGAAGTATCCGAAGGCCTCGGGTTCAACAGCACGAGTACATGAGGAGGCCCGGGGGCGCGGAAAGCTTTAGCGCGAAGAGCACTGCCGCGCGAACTCTACCGCCTCGCGAATACGACTGGATTGGGGCAATACCTTCCCTGCCATTTCGGCAATCTTCAGCGCGGCGTCGAGCTTGTCCTGCTGCCCGAGAACGCCAATCTGCCCTGCCCAGGCTGCCTCCAGCAGGGTTAGCGCTCTCTGAGCAGCTTCGGCAAACAAAGGCTCCGCATCCTGCGGAGCGTCCCGGACCACGTCGGTGAAGTGAGCAAGCTCGATGAGCGAGGAAACGTCGTCGCCAGAAGCTTCGACTGCGTCGCGCAGCGTGTGCTCGATCTCCGTGAAGTATGCCTGAGGATCAGTAACCTCGCTCTTGTTCAGCAGCATGGCTCGGCTCAGTGCCAGGCGCCCTGGGACGAAAGCAGGGCAGAACCCCACCACTTCACGGAGCGCTTTGACTCCCTGAGCGTCTTCCGCTGGCGAATGGGAGACGCTCCGAGCCGCTTCGAGCATCTGGCGCAGTTCATGGGGAGACTTGTGCATGCGAGCCACCTAGTTTTGTTGCATCAAGCGCTTGTACTCCTTGAGCAGTTTCAGCGCGGTTTGCAATTCCTTCTTCGTCGCGACGGCGAAGTCCTTCCGCTCCAACATGCGCTGGATCTCAAACCGGCTGAAGTCCTTGAGTTTGGCCGGGAAGCTGCTCACGCGTTGAAGGGAGGCAGGGATCTCCCCCAGCTTCATGGACTGGTCGGCGATGGCCTTGCGCAGCGCCGCTGCGGCCGACTCATCCACCAGGCCGGAGGAGCTTGCGTCGGAGAGGAGTGCCTCGGCTTCGGAGAACTGACCTTCGGAGATCAGATGGGTGATACGGGCCTCGACCGAGTTGTTACCGAATCCTCCACATTCACCGGCGCCTTCACACTTCGTAGAGGATGAGAGTGACTGCTCTGCAGCCTGGCTGGCAGAGGTTGCAGCACACGCGCAGAGCGAGGCCCTAGCGAGCAGTGTGACGAGCCAGGGCTGCAGCCGCCTTTACTTAACGAGTGTAACAGCCATCGAGGTGCCTCCTGACGTCCACAGGATACCGCACAGATCAGCGAGGCAGCTCGCGGACTCGCTCGGAAGCCACGGCCTTGGCCGTGAGCAGTCCCGTGCGCGCCACGTCGTCCCAGAGCTTCATTCGCAGCGCCTCCACCGTCGACGCCAGAGCCTGGATGTCCTCATGGAGGCGCTCGTTGCGCGGAACCATCTCCGCGTTCGTTACACGGGCTCGCAGCGACTCCAGCGTCCGTTGTTGCTCCTCCAGCGTCGTGAAGTAGGGCTCTGCCACGCCGCGCAGGAACTCACCGCGCTGCTCGCGGAGCGACTCGCCCGTTTCCTCCAGTGCCTTGCGCACGAGCCGCAGCGCCTTGGTGCCATCGAACACGCGTAGCGCCAGTCCCACTCGCACGTCCGCGCACTGTGCCAGCAGCGGATTGAGCCCCGGAGGGTACGCATCCAACCGAGCCTGGAAGCCCTTCACCCCGCGCACATACGCGTCCGTGTCTCCCGAGTAGAGCCCGAAGCGCAGGAAGTAGCCCCGGTACACATCCCGCGTCGCGTACTTCCACGCCTCACGGATGTCGTTCAGGTGGTAGTCCCGGAAGCCGCGCATGTACTCGAACAGATCCCTCACGTCCTTGCGGTTCCGGTAGGTCTCATTGCGCTCAACCTCGGGAGGGATCTCCGCACGGTTCGTGACCGCGTCGAAGATGGCGCGGCTCGTCGGGCGATCGGTGATGCCCATGTCTCGCAGCGCCGCGTAGTAGGTGAGCTGGCTCACGTGCCGGCTCAGAGAGAACGCCTCGTGGTACAGCGTCCAGAAGCTGAAGAAGGTGGCCTCGTCCTCGGCGGCCTTCAGCGCTCGGGCGTACTGCTCGAAAACTGGGCCTTCGGCGGGTGGCACGGGAGGCACGGGCTCGCCATCCACATACCAGCGCTCGAAGTCCGCAGGCCCCGGGAGCGTGTAGTTGCCCAGCGAAAAGTGGAACGCGTCATGGGACCAGTGGAGCCCCTGGAGCGCCCGGTTCTCACCCCGGTCGGCGGCCATGAAGACGCGGAACGCAGCCTTGAAGAAGGAGCGGTCCGCCTCGTTCTGCGGATAGGCCACGCGCACGCCATACTCATGCTGCAGCAGCGTCATCAGCCGCGCATAGGTAGGGGCCTGGAGCTGCTCCTGCTCGATGGACGAGTAGGTCTGCAGCCGCCGCTGCACCGTGGACCCGTGCGTCATCGTGTCGAGGAACGCGAGCCGAGACTCGACAGGGGAGGAGCGAGCCTCGCGGAAGGGATCCAGCCCCAGTTCTCTGCCCAGGGACAGCAGCCCGGAGACGATGATCGGATCGCGCACCCGGCCCTCGGCCACGGCCAGGGACAGCTCGGACGCGCGGATGAGGAACACGTCCTCCGGAAGCTCCCGAACCCGCGAGACATCCAGCTCACAGGCAACGCGGTGCCGCACCTCGCTGCTCACCGCGGGGGCCGGCTCCGCACCTGGCCCGAATCGCTGCAGCGCCCTCACCGCCACAGGCTGCCCGAGCGCCGAGCCGAGCCTCCGCGCCACCAACTCCGGGAGCGCCACGCGGGACTCCAGCGCACGGGTCTCGGCCTCCGAGAGGAAGAAGCCCGTGGCGTTCACATAGCGAGGGTGGATGGGCAGATCATAAAGAGGCTGGAGCACCCGACGCTCCAGGACGGCGGGGCGGATCTCGGACCAGAGGAGGAAGTACACCTCTCCGCCGAAGCGCACGAACGGGAGCACCACCAGCGACTGGCCCGAGCCCGGAGTCACCACCTCCCACCACTGGCCATCCAGGTGGACACGGTGAGCGCGGAGGAAGCGCAGGTCCGCGCCTGTCGGAGCCACCCGGCGCTGAAACCCCGAGGCCGTCTGCGAATCGAGAGATCGCTCGGCGAAGATTGCCAGCCGCTGCGCATCCCAGACGCGAGAGGCCGCCCGCTCCAGCAGCTCCCGAGCCCCAGGAGAGTCCTCGGCCGGAGCGCGGCGAGCCGCAGCCTCGGGACCCAAGAGGGCGTGCAGCAGCAGGGAGAGCTCCTCGCAGTGGAGGTGGGCACCGGCCTCCAGCTCGCGCAGGAGCGTCGACACGGGCCGGAAGAGCAGGCGGTGACGGCCGCCATCCCACTCCACATCGATCTCCGAGGAAGGTGGAGGATGAACGGCGACAAAGAGCGGCAGTACCAGCTCCGACAAGTAGCCGATGGAGCGCGCGTAGCTTGGCAGGGGGATCTTCAGCCGCCGCTCATCCATGGAGACGCGGGTGCGCGCATTGAAGACGGAGCGGCCGTACTCGAGGATATCCCCCGTCTCATCGACGCCCGCGAAGTCGATGCCCACGGGCTCCAGGCCCACCAGCGGAGCGCCGCGCAGGGCCCGAGAAGCGCGCCGACGCTGCAACACCCCGACGTGAAGCTCCCCCTCATGCTCGAAGAAGGGGATGACCTGGCGGGTGTCGAGCCGGCGGCGGCTGGCGACCTCGAACGTCGAGCCGCCGACCTCCCACGCTCCGAGCATGAGGAAGGACGGAGCACCCGTGAGGGGCTGGGGAATGGCTTCGGGGGAGGAGGAGGCCACGGGGCATTACTCCCGAGTGTTCACGGAGGAGCCGAAGTGGAAGCGCAGGGCATCCAGCACGGCAGGCTCGCGCGGATTGTTGAAGTGGCGAGCGCCGGGCGCGAGCAGCACCGTGGCGCCAAGCCGTTCCTCCCATAGGCGCCCGTTGCGCGCATGGTCCGAGGTGAAGGGATCATTGTCCGATTGCAGGACCACGAGGCGGCGGACCGCCGAGCGCACGCGCTCGAGATCCACGGGAGTCTCTACCCAGGGCACGAGGCTCTCCCAGGGTTGGTCCACATCCCACCACGCGGCCACGAGGAGCGCGCCCGCGATGGTGTGTCCGGGCGGGAGCCGGGCCAGGTAGCGGATGACGGTCTGGCATCCGACGCTGTGGCCTATGAGCACGGTCGAGGGATCGGGAACCGGCCCCACGGCAGCGGCGAGCGTGCCCACCCACGCGTCGATGGTGGGCTGAGCGGGGTTGGGCATGTCGAGCGTCTGCACCGAGGAGAACCCCTGCGGAGTCTCCCGGAGCTTCGCCTCGAGCCACGGATAGAAGTCGGTGTCGGGCCGGCCGGCCCAGCGAGGGACGATGAAGAGAAGCGAAGTCATGGGTGCGTGGCGTGTGCGGGGGCTCAGAGCTGATCGATCAAGTTGCTCCAGGTGGCGTATTGCTCCTCCGTCCAGACCCCATGGGTGAGCCACTCCACCATCGAGGCTGGTTCCACGACGTGGCCTTCATGCTGCACCCGTAGGTTGGCGCCGGGGCGGAGCTCGGGAGTGAAGCCGCGCTCGACGAGCGCCGCGGCCAACCACTGGGCCAGCAGGTGATGGGCGCGCTGCCGCTTGGCCTCGGGAGAGAAGATGTTGAGCCCGGCGGGCCGGACGCGATCCCACAGCCCGGCGCCCTCGCGAAGCAGCTCCGGCAGCGAGTCCAGCCGCGTGCGGCGGGGATCCAGGGCACTGCCGGTGAGCTGCTTGGCGATCTCCGGCAGGATGATCTTCTCGCCGAGCTCATCCCACCGCAGCGAGACCAGTCCACCCCGGGTCATCTGCGTGTAGAAGGCCTCCTCGGCGCTCTCGGCGCCTCCCAGCAAGTCGAGGCAGCCTCCCGAGTCCAGGTTCTCCAGAGGCAGAGGCGCGTCCGGGGAGACGGGCGCATGCTCGAGCGATCCCAGCCGCTCCTCGAACGGCGGGTGTGAGTCCCAGGGAGAGGGAGGCCGTTGGGTCTCCTCTGCGATATCGCTCTCGATCTCGGTGCGTCGGGACTTCTCCGAGAGGAAGAGGCGGAACCCCTCCAGGATGGGAACGCGGACGCTGCGCTCGATGATGGGGATGACGTCGTGCCGCAAATACGCGCTCCAGTGCGGCGCCAGCGCATGAACCTTGTGCAGGGCGCGAGCAGTGGCCTCAGGTCCGCAGGTCCGTGCGGCGAGCGCATCCGCGGCCAGTTCCTGCTGGCGCGAGACGGCACCCGAGACACGAAGGAACAGCTGCCCATAGAGCCGGAACGGCACATCGAGGAAGAAGGCCGAGTCCTCGAGCCGGTCCACGGCCAACGCGATGGCGCTCCGGGTGCGATACACCCAGGGGCCGAGAGTCAGATCGCCTCCGGCGTGGTGGCCGAACTCGTGCGCGAGCACCGAGGCCAATTCCTCGCGGGAGAGCAGGGCGAACAGCGGGAACCCCACGCCGACGACGGCCTCGCGCCGCAGGCCCCACCATCGCCGCTCGATGGCGATATAGGCCGTGGCCTGGTCCGCGAGGAACACCTTGCGAGGCACCTGCGTCCCCACGCGGCGGGCCACATCCTCGATGAGGGCGAACAGCGCGGGGAAGCGCTCGGGAGACAGGGACTCCATGTCCTCGCGCCGCCGCTGCCGGAACTTCCAGTGGGGCCGCAGCGCCCACAGCACGGTGAGCGCGCCCGCGGCGGCGAAGAAGCCGGCGCCTCCCAGGCCGCCGGAGTAGAGCGTCTCGGCAATGGGTACCCAGGCGAGCGCGGCCACCACGGTGGCGCCCAGCAGCCAGAAGCCCGCCCACAGCACCAGGGTCAGGAGCGCCCGCCGGGCAGTGCTCCGAGGGTTCACGGTTCCCATGAAGCGATGGCCTCGCTGACCGAGCCGTGGAGCCAGTCATCCTGGCG
Source organism: Hyalangium versicolor (assembly GCF_020103695.1). Classification (GTDB taxonomy): domain Bacteria; phylum Myxococcota; class Myxococcia; order Myxococcales; family Myxococcaceae; genus Hyalangium; species Hyalangium versicolor. The sequence continues at coordinate 158,944 of NZ_JAHXBF010000022.1, read as the reverse complement.
AGCCTGTTCCACCAATTGGCGGCGCTCCTGGGCGCTCAGGCTCGTGTTGCGCGAGCGCACGAAGCAGGCGGCGGCGCGCACCTCGGGATCAAGCTCGGCCTCGTCGAGCGAGACAGGCTCCCCGAGGACGAAGCGGCGGAACAGGTCGATGCTCTGCGTGTCCAGCACGTACGCCTGGAAGAGCGCCTTCTCCGAGTCGGTCGCGTGGGTCCGCACGGCCTCGCCGTAGGCCAGGGCCCAGACGTCGTGGCGCAGGTTCTGGACCTCCGAGGGATTCAGCCGGGCGGCGTGCTCCAGGGCGGTGTGCGGGTTGCGGCTCACCGTGGACATGAGGAGCAGGCTGGGCCTGTCCGGAGCGCCCTCGATGGGCAGGCCAGCATACGCGCGGAGGAACCACGACTTCTCGCCGGGCGAGTCGCGATCCTCCGCTTCGATCGCGGAGATGAGCTCATCCGCGGCCTGGCTTCCCTCGGTGTGAGCGACACGCGCGTAGAGGGCGGCGAGCACGGGCCGGTGGAGGGCTGGAGCCTCCGAGAAGAGCTGCTTCAGGAGCTCCAGGGCTTCACCGCGGCGGCCCAGGGCCAGCAGGGCCGTGGTCTCCATCTGGGCGGTGTCGGTGGCATCCTCGGCACTGAGCTTGCGCAGGGTCTCCCAGGCCTCGACCGTGCCCTTCCAGTTCCCTGTCCTCGAACGGTTGTAGATGAGAGCGCGGAGGATGGCCGGCTCCTGGGGGAAGCGCTGGGCGAGTTGCTCCACGCTGGTGAGTCCGTCGCGTCCTGTCTTCAGCCGCGCGTGAAGGTACTGCGCGACGGCGGAGTCCGGCTGAGCCTCGGCGCGGGCGCGATACTCCTCCAACAGCGCCCCGTGAGAGCCGGTTCGTTCGCCCACCCACTGATAGGCCCGGTGCAGCTCGAGGTCCTCGGGCCGGGCCTGAACCCCGAGCCGGGCGATCCGGAGTGCCTCCGAGGGCTCGGCCAGGAGCGCGAGTTCGAGCAACTGGTACGTGGTCGCCTGCTCCCAGCCCGAGGCGCGTGCGGATGCCTCGATCAGCGGCCCGGCGTTGGCGAGCTGATTCTGGGAGGCGAGCAGACGCAGGCACAGGGGAACCGGGTCCGCGCTCTGCTGAGGCGCGATGCCGACATGCGTCTTGCTCAGGCGCGAGGTGGAGCTCGACATCTTCAGAGACTCGGGAGGCTCCTGGAAGGCGTAGTCCACGTCGCGCACCGAGACGAGCTCTCGGCCACAATAGAGCTCGGGCTTGCTCTCGGGAGGAGGGCCGCTCGAACTCGCACGGTAGACGACGGTCTCGAAGTAGACCGGCGCGGCGCCGGCGATGTTCCAGGCGAGGACATCGAAGCCCGAGCTCACATCGATCTCAGCCGTGGAGACTTCCGCTCCGCCCTCGGTCAGCGCACGCCCCGTCTGCCGCCCGAACGGCACCGAGTTGAGGATGATCATCCCATGAGGAGGCACCGTCCGGGAGAGGCCCGCCAGCTCCACTCGCACGGATTGGCCAAAGCCGTTGATCACCCGCAGATCCTGGTAGCGCGAGTCATGGTAGGCCTTGAGGGCGCCGAGCATCACCAACGCGATCACTCCCAGGGCCAGGGCGCGGCTAAACAGCCAGGGCAGAGGCCCCAACGGCACGCGGGCGAAGATCGTCCACCCTCGGCGCATCATGTTGCTTTCCTGGGAGGGACGCACCACGTAGGCGCCCAGGGGGAGCAGGGGGATGACGAAGAGCGCGACGAGGCAGTGGGTAGCGATGTGCGTGCCGTCGTGCGCATCCTTGTCGGCATCGCCGAGCAGCGTGGCCCCGAAGCCGTTGAGGGTACCCAGGAACAGGTTTCCCTTGATGGGGCGAGCGAAGAGCCGGCGCTGGCGGAGCAGGGCGTCGATGAGCTCCCGGTGCGAGCGCAGGCGTCCGAGCCAGCGCGCCCAGAAGAGGGCCCGATAGAGCTGGAACGGGTCTCCGCGCTCCACCGCGCGGAGCACGCCGGGGTCCTCGCACAAGGGCTTCAGCTCGGGGATGCGTTGTACGAGCCCCGCTGGGTCCTGGATCATCCACTCATCTCCATCCGTGTTGCCGCGAGCCCGAAATCTTCGCCTCCGAGGCAGAGGTCTGCCAAGAGGGGGGCCGGGCGCCTCACCACCGGGAGCCGGGCAGCGGGACGGCCTCGCGGAAGATGCGGATGATGCGGCCCTCGTCGTTGGCGTATTTGAACCCGGTGGCCTCGCGGAACCGGCGGGTATCCACGACGATGGGGTACCTGATGTGGGCCAGGGCGCCCTCGGAGATGGCAGGGAACCCAAACCGTCCAACGAGCCGCTTCAGCAAGGGCCCAGGCAGTGGCACCGGGGTGCGCCCCGTCTCGCGGATGATGACGGAGAAGGGCATGGGCGGAGGGCCGGCCACGTTGAAGATGCCGCGGATGCGCTTCTCCAGCGCGAGTTGGATGGCGGTGACGACATCCTCCTCTTGAAGGACATGGAAGAGCGGATCATACCCGAGCACCATGGGTACCCGCCGTCCGCGCAGGAAGCTGGCGAGCGTGCCGGTGCCCGGGGCTCCCAGTGTGTACACGAGACGGAGCACGGCAGTGGTCATCTCGGGCAGCCGCCAGAGCGCGGTGGCCGCATAGAGATCGGCGGCCACTAGGTCCGCTAATTCCGGCGCCTTCTCCAGCGCACGAGGGGGCTCATCCTCCGTGTGGTACATCGGCGAGTCCGACGCGGCGCCATAGAAGGTGTGGCGCCCGACGAAGACGGCCTGTTTCACGCCATAGTCCCGGCAGTGATCGAAGACGGCCTTGGTGCCATCCAGGTTGATGCGGCCCCGCTCTCCCCCCTGCACGCTGAGGGCGGTGACGGTGGCCATGTGCACCACGGCGTCGGGGCGTCGGCGGCGGAAGATGTCCTCCGCGGCGCGCTTGCGCACGTCCACGCGGTGGAACTCGATGCCCGGAGGCGCGCTCGACCAGGGGCGCACATCCAGTCCGAGCACCTCATGCCCCGCACCCAGCAGCCGCCTGGCGAGCTGTCGGGCAATGCCTCCAGCGATTCCGAGGATGAGGACTCTCATGCTCGCAGCCTCCGGCTCCGGAGCTGACGGCCCTTCTCGATGAGCCCGGCGATGCGCGACTTCACCTGCTCCACGTAGCTGGCGATGACGTCATCATCCTCGTCCCCGGTGCCGGTGAGGGTGATCGGCTCGCCATAGTGGAGTTCCACGGGGGCGGGCAGGGGCAGGGGCAGCAGATAGGGCGTGACAGGGATGTAGGGCACGCCAACCAGGCGCCCCAGCTTGTAGAGATTGGCCACGGTGGGCACGGCGGTGCCGCCGCCGAGGATGCCCACGGGGATGATGGGGGTGCGCGTCTGCAGGGCGAGCCGGATGAAGCCGGTGCCGAAGTCCACCAGCGAGTAGCGCTCGCGGTAGAGCTTGGCGGTGCCTCGCGCGCCCTCGGGGAAGACCATGAGGAGCCGGTCATCCTCGAGCAACTGGCGCGCGTGCTCGGGCAGCCCGGTGAACTGGCCGGTGCGGCTCGTCCACAGGGAGGCGAAGGGGAGGTTGTTCATGAACTTCTCGACCATGCCCTGGCCCAGCCGGGGTTGCTCCATCTCCAGGAACAGGGAGGTGAGGAGCATGGCCCCGTCAATGGCATAGCCGCCGGAGTGGTTGCCCACGAGCATGGCCCGGCCGCGGGGCGGCACGTGCTCGATGCCGAAGCACCTCACCCGGAAGTAGTACCGGTACAGCACGGTGAACGCGGAGGCCGCGAGCACCAGGTGCTTTTTGGAGACTCCATAGGGGTCGACACCGAACTCGTTGAACGGCAACTCCAGCCGGTCCACCCGCTCCGCAATGGATTGGTCGCGCGCCACGGACACCACCGTAGCACTCCCGGAGCGCGAGGAGGCCCTTCTCTGCTCGCTTGCCGATGGGGAGCCCGGTTGAAAACCCAGCAGAGGATCTGTCCTTTCATCCATCCGAGGGAGTTCTGAGCGGGTGCCTACCTTGTCTGCATGGCAAACCCCGGCACCGAGACGGGCCACGCAAGCCTCCCTCTCTGTGACTTCATCCAGGAGCACCTGCGCACCATCCTGCGAGAGTGGGAGCACAGTGTTCGGGGCACGCCAGCGGCCGAGCGGCTGGAGAGAGCGGCATTGAGGGATCACGTGCCGCAAATCCTGGCGCGCATCGTCTACGTGCTCCGGAACCGCCACGCGAAAGGGCATGAAGCGCTGAGAGGACTGACGGACAAGCATGCGCTGGAGCGGTTGGACGAGGGTTACGATCTCCGGACGGCCACCGAGGAGCTGAGTGTCCTGAGAGACACCATCCTCGGCCTGTGGGCGCGGGAGGTATCGGGAGGCATCAATGTCCAACAGGTGCGCGAGTTCGACCGGGCCATCGACGAGGTGATTGCCGCCTCGGCGGCACGATTCGCCGAGGCGCGGGAGCGCACCTTGAGGGCCTTGGATCGGGTCTCCTCCGCGGCGCTCGGGACGGGGGACCTGGACACCTTCCTTCCTCAGTTGATGACGGTGCTGCTGGAGACAGTGGCCGCGGTGGACTCGGTGGCGATCCTCCTGCGGGACGAGCAGGACGCGCTGCACGTGCGCGCCGCCATCGGACTGGGAGCGGAGGAGCTCGAGGGCTACCCGGTGCGAGTGGGAGAGGGATTCTCGGGGAGGGTGGCCTCCCGCGAGGAGCCGCTCCTGGTGCGGGATGCGGCCATGAATCAGGAGGGGGATAGCCCGTTGTTCCGGAGCCAGCGGATCCACGCCCTCTACGGGGTGCCGCTCATCCACGAGGGCCGGGTGATGGGTGTGGCGCACATGGGCTCACGCACGGCGTATGACTTCTCGGATGATGACAAGCAGTTGCTGCGCACGATGGGACAGCGGGCCACCTCGCTCATCGTCCAGGCGCAACTGCTGGAGCGGCTCCGCGAGAGCGAGGCCCGGCTGCAGGCCATCATGGACCATGCCCCGGCGGCCATCTCCGTGAAGGACGCGGAGGGCCGTTTCCTGCTCGTCAACCGCCACATGGAGGCCCTGCACCGCCGCCCGCGCGAGGCGCTGCTCGGGAAGGCGGGGCCGGAGGTTGGGTCCGAGGATGTGGCTCGCCGCTTGCGAGAAGTGGAGCGCCAGGTGCTCGCCGAGGGCAGGCCCGTCACCGTAGAGGAGGTGGTGCCCGAGGAGGACGGGCCTCACACCTATCTATCGGTGAAGTTCCCCATGCCCGGTGGGAGCGGACGGCGGGCTGCGCTGGGCGGCATCTCCACGGACATCACCGAGCGCAAGCGGATGGAGGAGGCGCTGCGCGAGACGGGCGAGATGATGCGAGCGGTGCTCGACACGGCGGTGGACGCCATCATCACCATCGACGAGGGCGGGGTGATGCAGGGGGTGAACGCGGCGACGACGCGGCTGTTCGGGTACGTACCGGCAGAGCTGATCGGGCGCGGTGTGGGCATGTTGATGCCGGAGCCCTACCGGAGCGAGCACGACGGGTACATCAGCAGCTACCTGCGCACGGGCATCCCGAAAGTCATCGGGACAGGGCGCGAGGTGTGGGGCCTGCGCAAGGACGGGAGCACCTTCCCGATGGAGCTGTGCGTGAACGAGACGGTGCTGCCGCGGGGGCGGTTCTTCACGGGGATGGTGCGGGACATCAGCCAGCGCAAGGAGGCGGAGCGGGTGCAGGCGCTGCTGCTGGAGGCGGGGACGGTGTTGGCGCAGTCGCTCGATCTGGAGACGACGCTGCGCAGCATCGCCTCGCTGGCGGTGAATCACCTGGCGGACTACTGCATGGTGGATCTTCGGGGAGAGGACGGACAGCTTCACCGGCTGGAAGTGCTGTCACGAGATCCGACGTACCGGGAGCTCATGCGCGGGGCCATGGCGTATGTGCCGCGGCTGGGCTCTTCGAGTCCAGTGGCCCGGGTGTTCGAGACGGGAGAGCCCAGTACGGTGGACATCACCCCGGAGTGGCTGGATGCGGCGGCGGCCAACGCGGAGCACCGGGCCTTGCTGGAGAAGCTGGCACCGCGCTCGTCGCTCATCCTTCCGTTGAAGGCGTGCGGGCGGACGCTGGGGGTGATGAACCTGGCCTCGATGGAGCCGGAGCGCATGGCAAGGCCTTGGGTGAGGGTGGTGGCGCAGGGGCTGGCGGACCGGGCGGCGATCGCCATCGACAACGCGATGTTGTACCAGCAGGCGCGCGAGGCGGTGCGGGTGCGCGAGGACGTGGTGGCCATCGTCAGCCATGATCTGCGCAACCCGCTGAACGCCATCACCTTGTCAGCGACGATGTTGATCAAGCGCGAGGGGCTGGACGCGGGAACGGCGAAGACGGCCACGCGCATCTACGCGGCGGCGGATCGGGCGCACCGGTTGATTCGGGACCTGCTGGACTTCACGCAGGCCCGGGTGGGCGGCATTCCGCTGAACCCGGGCCCGGTGGACGTGGTGGGGCTGGCGCGGCAGGTGGTGGAGGAGATCCAATCCGCGTACCCCGAGCGCCTCTTGGAACTGGGGGGCGCGAAGGAGGGGCCGGTGGAGGGGGATCCGGACCGGCTGGCGCAGGTGATGGCGAACCTGCTGGGCAATGCGGTGCAGCACAGCCCAGGGGACACGCCGGTGCGGGTGACGGTGCGGGAAGAGCCGGACGCAGTGCTCTTCGAGGTGCACAACGAGGGAGCAGCCATCCCCACCGAGCTGCTCCCCGGGCTGTTCGAGCCCTTCCAGCGGGGGAAGGAGGCGGGGATGGGAGCGGGAAGGAGCTTGGGGTTGGGGCTCTTCATCTCGCATCGGATCGTCGCGGCGCACGGGGGGCGCATCGAGGTGCGCTCCGAGGTGGGGGACGGGACGACGTTCACCGTTTGGTTGCCGCGTCGTCCCAGGCAGTAGCGTGCGAGTCGAGGGCTCCGCGCTGGGGTTGGACGACGCAGAAGCGGTGGCCGGAGGGCGCCTCGAGGACCCACCAGCGCTCCTTGACGAAGGCGATGCGCTTGGCGCCGAGTGCCTCGAGCCGCTTCACCTCGGCGTCGAGATTATCGGTCTCGATGTCGAGATGGATGCGGCTGTCGTGGGTGACTTGCTGGAGCAGGAGCATGGGCTCCTCTTTGGAGGAGGTGAGCTCGCGGTAGTTGCCGCTCTCGGGCGTGGGGGGCACGACGGCCCTGCCGAGGGCGCGGCTCCAGAAGGTGGCGGCGGCGTCGATGTCGTCGACCTTGCAGTCGAGGATGAAGTTGGACAGGCGGCTGCGGTGCATGGGACCTCCCAGGGGTGAAGTAGTGGGCCCTACCCTATCCGTTCGGTGGGGGCTGCGTCTTACACATTTCCGGCGACGGTTCGGAGTGACGCCGGGGCAGGCGCGGACGGAGGCGGGGCAGCGGCTGCTGGCGATGCAGGGGGGAGTGGCCAAGCGGTCGAGACGGCAGGGGCGCAGCGGATGAAGTGAGCTATGGTGCGCCGGCATGAGATGTGACTCCTGCCATCTTCCCGAGCCTTCTGCGTATGTGGAGCTGCATCACAACGTGGGGATGCTGTTCATGCGTCGAGAGTTCACGACGGAGGGACAGCTGTGCCGCAAGTGCCTGAACAGCGCGTTCTGGCACCACACGTTGAGGAATGTGACGTTGGGGTGGTGGGGGACGATCTCGTTCTTCATGACGTGGTACTTCCTGGCGACGAACCTCATCGCCTACCTGCGAGCGAGGAGCGAGCTGGGCGAGGCGCTGCCCAGGGAAGCGCCTCGTCCGTCGGTAGTGACGGGGGAAGAGGCGCAGCGAATCCTGGTGCCCTTCGAGCACAACGTGAGGATGTTGCTGCGCTCGGGGGACGCGCCGGAGACGGTGGCCAGGGACCTGGCAAGGACCCACGGAGTGGAACCCACGGCGGCACAGCACTTCGTGGAGCAGATCCGCGCGACTGAGTGACGCGGCGCGAGAGCAGGAATCGAGCGCCTAGGAAGGGAGTGGATGGTGCTGTCGAACACGAGGACATCGCAGCGAGGTGCACCCGCGCTCTTTGCGCGACAGAGGCAGCTTCTCGCACTGCTTGACGCGCTTGGCGGCGCGGCGGAGAACCGCGACTTCCAGAAGCTCTTGTTCCTTTACTGTCAGGAGCCCGACTCTGGTAGCCCGTACGAATTCGTGCCCTACAAGTACGGGGCGTTCTCGTTCACCTCTTATGCTGACCGGCGAAAGCTCATCGAGCGTGGACTGTTGGCGGACGATGAGCAGCACTGGCGGCTCACGGGTGAGGGACGGAGGGCGGCCGGCTGGACGCAAGACTTGCAGTTGAGCGCTTTCACACGGCGTTTGCACGGCCTTCGGGGTGATGCGCTGGTGGCTGAGACATACCGCCGCTTCCCGTACTACGCGACGAGGAGTGAGATCGCGGAACGCGTGCTGCGAGGGGATGTCGCTGCTCTTGAACGAATCGCGGCAGCACGTCCGGTGAAGAAGCCTGCAGCCGTTTCGACGATTGGGTACGAGGGACGCACGCTCGAGAGCTACCTCAACGAACTCCTGCGTTCGGGGGTTACATTGCTCTGCGACGTTCGCAGGAACCCGATCAGCCGAAAGTACGGATTCTCGAAGAGCACGCTCGCGAAGGGTTGCGAGGGGGTGGGTATTCACTACGAGCATCTGCCGGAACTGGGGATTGCCTCCGAGCAGCGTCAGAGCCTCGAGTCGCAGGAGGACTATGATGCGCTCTTCGCCGAGTACGAGCGGAAGAGCTTGCCGAAGCAAACCGAGGCCCTCACGAAGATTGCGGACTGGGTGCGCTCCGGTAAACGCGTCGTACTGACCTGCTATGAGTTGTTGCCGCAGCAATGCCATCGGCATTGCGTAGCTGAGGCTCTTGAGAGCAGATTCGGGAAGGAGTTCGCAGCGAAACATCTGTAAGGGGGGAGCATGCGGAAGGAGCGCATTCTCATCACGGTAAAGACGTACCCGACGCTCTCGAAGAAGTACGGTGAGACCGTGTGCACTGCCGGTGTGCGGGAGGACGGCACGTGGATCCGCATCTATCCCGTACCCTTCCGAAGGCTTGAAGAGAAGGAGCAGTACAGCAAATTCGATTGGCTGGAATGCCGCTTGGTCCGCAACGCGTCTGATCCGAGGCCTGAGACATTCAGACCGGTTGACGAGAATGAACTCCAGCCCGTCGGCCATATCGATACCGCCAACAACTGGCGCGAACGCCGTCGCATTCTCCTGCAGACCGCACGGGTCTACGACCGGCTCGACGAGCTGATCGCAGGCGCGAAGGCCAATCAGGTTTCTCTTGCCGTGTTCAAGCCTGCTCGCATCTCGGACTTCATCTGGGAAGAGGACACACGAGATTGGGACCCGGAGAAGCTACGGCAGATGCGCGAGTTTCATAATCAGCTCGAGCTCTTCGCGGATAACAGCTGGCGGAAGACCTTTCAGGTGATTCCGAAGCTCCCATACAGTTTCTCGTACCGATTCGAGGATGCTGCTGGGAAGAGCAGCGAGATGCAGGTGCTCGACTGGGAGGCCGGAGCTCTCTACTGGAACTGCCTGCGCTCCGCGGACGGCGATGAGTCACAGGCCCTTGCGAAGGTCCGGCAGAAGTACTTCGACACGTTCCTCAAAACCGACCTTCATTTTTTCCTCGGAACCACGCAGCAGTTCCACTTCGTGGCGCCAAACCCGTGGGTGATCATCGGCGTATTTCAGGTTCCCCATGAGCGGCAGCTCGACCTCTTCTAACGCTGGATGCAGCAGGGGAATGCACTCCATCTGATGAATCGGGACGGCTTCAGCCCATGTGGTAGCGCGCAGCCCTTTCGTCATTCTCGTGAAGCGTTTGCACTCTCCGATGCGCCAGGAGGCCTGCGATGGAGTCGGCGTAGAACATGCCTTCAGGGGTGAGATGAGCGACGCGGCCCTCGAACCGGACGAGTCGAGCTTCTTCGAGAACCTCGAAGTGTGAAGGGAAGTCCGCGAACGGGTTGGTTCCGAAGAAGCGCTCGTACGCCGAACAGTCGAACTGGAGCCGAGCCAGGTTTCGGGTGAGATGGAGCAAGCGCATGTCTTCAGGCGCGTAGTCGAAGACCGAGGCAACGGCGTTCTTCTGCTGGCTCATCGCGTCGGTGAACGCCTCGCTCGTGCCGAGGTTCCTCCACTTGGTCGCGCCTTCGTGGTCGCGCCATGTGAACGTGGAGAGTGCTCCAGGGCCGAAGCCGAGCCCATCCCGGGCTGCGGGATCGAAGCTCGCGAGTTCGTAGATGAAGCGGCGAGGGCTCTGGGCGACTTCTGTACGCTCGAAGTTCGTGAGCGTCGTCTGTGTGTAACCCTGTTCGAGCAGCGTCTCGCGGATGGCCAGCCAGCTCGCCAGGGCCCTGGCTGCATCCGGCATCGCCGAGACCAGGGCGACATCTCGCGCCCATTCTGTGTCGAGGTCCGCCGTCAGCACCAGGTTGTACACGCAGATCTGGTCGAGCCCGAGCTCGATGGCTGTGCGCACATCGGCAAGGGACTGCTCTGCCGGCGCCCCGGGCAGATTGAAGAGGAGGTCCGCGGAGACAGTGAACCCGCGCTGATGAGCGGATTCGACCACACAGCGGACGTCGTCAAGATTGCCGAAGGCATCGCGGCCCATGCGGCGGAGCCACTCCCTGTCAAACGTCTGGATGCCCATGCTGATGCGCCGATGCCGCGCCTGGGGGCTTGCCAGCAGGTCGAGGAGGGCCTCATCGTGAAGCAGGAAGTACTTCGGAACTCCCTCGAGGGTGAGCTCCGTGCCACGGAGATCGAAGGCCGATGCCAGGCAATCGAGCAGGCGCTTCATCCCCGCTGGGGGCGTGAGGTTGGCCGTGCCGCCACCGAAGTAGACCGCGTCGATGGAGCGTTCGCGGAGAGCAGGGTGCCGCAGGACCGTGTGCTCGATCTCGTGGGCGACCTGCTCGACGACGCGGTTCATCGGAGCATGGGTGAACTTCTCATGAGGGAAAGTGCAGAACCCGCAGCCCTTCACCTTCGGATTGCAGAACGTGTGGGGCAGGATGCCAACAATGAGTGGGCGAGCGGGGTCGAGTTCGACTCCGCGAAGGGGATCGAAACCTCCGCGCACGGTTCGCAGGAGCGGGGCCATGGGATAGCCCTGAAGCAATCGATGACGCTGGGGGCGGGACATCCGGCGATGCAACTCGTGGCGGAGCGGGTTCCGGAGTTTCTCACCGGACTTCGAAGCGAAGATCATCTGGCCTCCTCCTGGGAGACGAGCGCGCAGAGAAGCTCTGCGGCCTCTCGCATGAACGTGTAGTCCAGCGTGTCGGGGGTATCAGTCGCCTGGTGGTAGTGGGGATTCCGGAAGTTGCCGGTGTCGGTCCAGAGCACTGCGGGGATACCGGCGTCCCAGAAGGGAAAGTGATCGCTGCGTCTCAAGTCGGGAAGGAGCCGATGCAGCGGGCCCCATGTCTTGGCCGCGAGCAACCGCAACCTGGGAGCTGCGGCGGAGTTCACCGCGAGGTCGACCGTCGCGTTCGAGTTCCCTGTCGCAAGCAGGCCAAGAAAATCGGGGACCTTCATGCGTGAGGGGGCCCAGGGAAGAGGCAGCCTCTGAGGCACGGAGGAAGCTCTGAATCCGATCATCTCCAGCACGTGAGTCAGACGTACCGGGCGGTGCAGCTCGGGCAATCCGTGGGTCACGAAGTCGCGGCTGCCGAGCAACCCATCTTCCTCGGCGTTGAAGGAGATGAAGCCGACGGCCAGCCCGCGCCGATTCTCCGAGAGCACGCGTGCACACTCGAGCATCACGGCCAGCCCGCTCGCGTTGTCGTCGGCACCGGGACAGTCCGGCACACTGTCGTAGTGGGCGGAGATCAAGGTGAGCGGGCGCGTACTCGCGGTGCGCGGCACGGCCACGACGTTCTGGTAACGGCCTTGAAGCTGGACGGAAAATCCATAGCGCTCGAAGGCTTCTGCGAGCTCGTCACGAACCCACGCATTCTCCGAGGTGTTCGCGAAGAGGTGTCGGGGGATGGCCAGCCGCTCCACCCACTCTCGGAGTTGCCTGCCGTCAGGGGCGGCCCCTCGCTGCAGGGGACGAATGTTTTGCTCGGGTGCCGCCCGCTCTTGGATCCACATGGTTGACTTACACAGTAAGCTTATGGTGTAAGTCCGTCAAGAGGTTCAATTGAAGAGAGCAGTCAGGCGTGAAGCGCTTTCCAGGGAACGGATCCTCCAAGCGGCGCTTGCCATCGTGGATCGCGAGGGGTTGGAGGCGGTCTCGATGCGGCGGGTGGGCGAGGAGTTGGGCGTCGAAGCGATGTCGCTCTACAACCACGTCGCCAACAAGGCGGCCATCTTCGACGGCATCTTCGAGACGGTGCTGGCCCAGATGCCTCCGGTGGAGCGGGTGGCAGGGTGGCAGGAGGCGTTGCGAGAACGGGCCCATGGCCTGCGCTCCACTCTCCGAGCCCATCCGAATGTGGTTCCGATCTTCGCGACGCGCGCTGCCGTGACGCCCGCGTCGATCGCGTACGTCGAGGAAGGGCTCGAAGTCTTGCGTACCGCCGGCTTCTCGGCCGAGGACGCGCTGAGTGCGTTCCAGGTCGTGCTGGCGTTCGTCGTCGGACATGCGCTCGCCAGCTACGCACCGACAAAACCGGACGAGGACTCGCGCCCTGCCTATGAACGTCTGAGCGAAGAGGCGTTCCCGCGGATGCGGGAGGCAGCCCAGGTGCTGGCGAGTTACGACATCGAAGAGGAATTCAAGTTCGGCCTGGAAGCGATGCTGGCCGGCATCGAAGTGCGCACATCGCAGAAGGGACGGCGGAAGCGCGGATAGCCCGTGCTCATGTTCCGAGCAGGCCGTGGAGAGCGATCGGACGCCCGAGTGCGCCTCGGCCCAGTGCCGCAACAAGCTCGTCCGTCTTCCAGCGCATCACGATGTAGCCCGCCAGGTCGCGAAGCATCCGCTCGAGCGGGTGCACAGCGGAGTAGCCATGCGCGCCGCAGAGCTGCATGCAGGCGTTCGAGACCTCTTCGCACATCCTCCGCAGGTGATAGAGCGTCCGTGCGACCTGCAGATCGAGCGAGGTCTTCGACGTGAAAGGCGTCTCGAGGCGGGAGACCGTGTCATACAGCACGATGCGGCCTGTCTCGACCCAGTGCTCCGCACGGCCCAGCGCCATGTGGATGTGGGCCTGGTCCGCAACACCTTGAAAGCCGCTGGCAGGAGCGCCTGCCGACTTTCCGTAGCGCGCTCCGAGAAAGCCCACGGTGAAGTCCATCACGGCTTGTGAAAGCCCCAGCCAGCTTCCAAGCAGACCCATCACATTGCGAAGCTGACGCTGCGACTCGAGCGATGGAGGCCCCTGCTCTACAGACTCGCGCCAGCGCTGGACGTCGGCAACCGGCACGCACAGCGCCTGCGCCTTGGGGATGCACACGTCGACGAGCTCGATATCGTGCGTCGCCGTCGCGCGCAGCCCCATGCCGTTCCAGTTGCGATGGATCTCGAGGCCACGCGTTCCGGCTGGCACGAGCGTGAAGACAATGTCGGTCGGCCGCGCCGCCGCCGCGCCGGCACCCTGGCTCAGTCGCGCCACCACGAGCGCATACGTCGCGCCCTCGCTGCCCGTGGCAAAGCCCGCGCGACCACTCAGCACGAAGTGATCTCCGCGGTCCTCGGCTCGGTACCCACTCCGTCTCCCGTCCAATTCCGCGAGCGGTACGGCATTGCCTCCGCACAGCATCGCTCCCGCGCGGCAGATCTCGTCAATCGCCGCACTGCGGAACGACGCAGGAGGGAGCTGCACCACGGCGGCGACGGTGTGGCAGTGCATGCCAAGAATGGTGGCCGTGGAGGGGTCGCCATAGCCGATCTCCTCCATGATGCGGACCTGCGCCTCGACGCTGATGTCCAATCCACCGAGGTGGCTTGGAACCACCATTCCAGGCAGCCCCAGCCGCTTGAGCTCGGCAATGTTCTCCTGGGGAAAGCGTCGCTCTTGATCGAACTGTGCGGCACGGCCCGCGAAGCGGGTGCGCGACAGCTCCCGGACCGCACTGATCAGCTGAAGCTCGGATTCCTTCATGGTGTCAGGCTCATGTCGTTGGAAGAAATGACGCTGGACGTCAGGGCAAACGCCCTCAACTAGCATTCAGCGTGCCGACACATGGGGGCGCATCGGTTGCGGTGCCCAGCGTGGTGGTACCGCTGCCCCTCCCACTCCGCATGAGCTGACGAGTTTGTGGACAAGTCGTCCACTTCGCCTCGGAGAGTGACCATTCCGTCCACAAGCAGAGACCCGCGCAGGCTTCGTACTGATCAAGCTTGGGAGTCTCCGCTCTGCTCGCGCACGGCATCGACGCGGTCCGAGCAGGACCGGACTTTGCAACGCGTGAAGTGTTCAATGGACAAAGTGTCGATGACCAGCCACCAGGGCTTGCCTGTGATCGATGCGGATGCGGCTCGGTTCCGGAGTTTCACCGAGACCCACACGCCCGTAGTGATCCGCGGCCTCTTCGACACGACCGAACTTTCCTCGATCAGGACGCTCGACTCGGTACGGGCGCGGCTTGGCGAGGCCGTAGTGAACGTCAAAGGGAACGTGCTCGAGCGCTACGTCGGCGCGCTCGATCCGAAGGAGAACTTCTCCTGGTCGAAGATCCTCTCGAGGACACGCGCTACGACGATCGGGAAATACCTCGACGAGATCGAACAGAACCAGAAGAACGGCCAGGTCGCCTCGGAGCAGCCCGCGCCCCAGGAGATCCTCGAGATGATCGGCGCGAGCGAGTTCTTATCGGCCATCGAAGCGGGCCAACTCGCTTCCGGCCACAAGCATGGCTCGCTCCCGAAGGCCTCCTGCCTGGTCTTTCTCGCCACCCAGGGCAACGCGACTGACACCCACACCGACTGGGATGGGCGTCACGTGATCAACTACCAGGTCTTCGGAAGGAAGCGGTTCCTTCTCTTCCCTCCAGGCTCCGGCCCGAAGCTCTCCCCAGTGGAGATCTTCTCGACAGTGCGGCTCCGGGGGATGAGCGAGCGCTCGCTCAAGGACTTCCTCCAGTACGCGGGAGGAGTCGAGGCCGTCCTCGAACCCGGCGATGCGATCTACATGCCGCCGTTCTACTTCCATCACGTCGAGTACCTGGAGCACGCGATGGGGGTTGCGCTGCGGTTCGCGCCGCCCCCGGAGCGCGTCGTGGCGAGCATGTTCCGGTGCCACCGCGATCTCTGGGTTCAGAACGTGTGGGCCAGGATTGTCCACGATCCCGAGAGCCCGGAGTCGCAGGAGGCACTCGCCGCGTTCGAATCGGCCATTGCCGCGAGCTACGGCAGCCGCGTCGAGAAGTACCGCGCCATCCTCGCGCTCGCGAGGAGCTACTGCGAGCGCTGGGGTGTGTTCGGCGAGGATCCAAGCGTGGCGTGGCTCAGCTCGTCCGACTTCCTCGAGCACGTGCTCAGCGTCCGGTACGTCAAGCGCGAGGTATCACCGAACGCCTCGTGGGGAGAGACGTTCTGGCATGCCAAGGAGCGAACGCGGCTCGCGGTCGAGATGTTCGGGCGGCGAGTGATCTCGTTCCTGCAGCAGGTTTAGCCCACGAGAGCCGTACCGAGGAGTTCCGAGGGCATTGTGCTCTCGGACAACCCCCGGCGCCGCGAGGCATCGGGATTGAGCACCAAGGAGAGATCGTGCTGACCACAGTGACTGCTCAGTTGTACAACTCCCTGCGCGCCATGGGAATGGTGACCGCGGCGGAGATCCCCTCGCGTATCACCCGTCAGGCGATGGAGCTTGGCGTCCACCAGGGCAACGAGAGTGCATGCCGCACCACCCTCGCCGCCCTGTCCCGCGTCGCGAGCCAGGCCTCGATGGCCGAGTTCGAGGTTGCCTTCCGGAACGGCAGCCTCAGCGCTGGCAAGGCAAGCAAGGGCGAGGCCCTGCTTGCTGGCGCCGTTGATAGCTGCGAAGGCGGCTGCGCTGCGACTCAGACGTGATGCATGAGGCGCTCGTCTCGGCCGCAAGGCTGAGGCGACGCCCGGTCGGCGGGCTGCGGAGAGGAGCGCTTCGCTCCTGGCCCGCCGATCGTCATTCCGCGGTCACGAAACAGTGTGTCTTGGGCTCTTTCCACGAGGCTGGCGAGCGTGAGCGGCGAGCAGATGCAAGCGTCGTTTTTTCACCCCTACAGGTTCTACCTGGGGTTCGAGTTCTACTCCTGCTTCTCTCGGTTCGATCATGAGTCCCTCTGCGACATCATGACCCGCATCTTCGAGAAGGAGAGTGCGCTCGCCGCGCCCCGGAGTGAGTCGGATCCGAGGATCCGCGAGATTGCAGGGTATCTCCGGCGAAGCTCACCGTCGGTGGGCGATGCCGAGCAGCGAGCGCTCGAGATCGCGCGCGAAGGAGCACGGATCTTCCTGCTCGATCACCTGGTGCTGCTGCTGTCGCTGTCGAGGCCAGGCTTCTTCGACGACATCGTGAAGGTGAAGGGCATTGAGCGCCTGAAGGAGTTGATCCGAGAGGACGGCTCGTGCCTCCTCGTCACCCCCCATATCGGCCCGCATTTCATCTTGACCCTCATCCTCGCGAAGCTGGGGGTCCGGGTCATGACGGGCGGAGGCGTCACGCAGGAGTTCGTGGATGCTGTCGTGCGGATCGTACAGCACTACGGGTTGGTCTTCGAGCAGCTCCCCGGATTCACCTTCACGGACGACTTCAAGGCCCGCTGCGAGCAGCTGATCGCGAGTGGCACGAGCATCATGCTCTACCCCGAATACTCGCGTTCGGCGCGCAGGGGCAATCTCGTTGTGGACTTCCTCGGCTCCGCGGTTCATGCGCCGACAGGGATCGCGCGGCTCGCGCAGCAGGCGCGCAGGAGGGTCGTCATGGCGGTGCTTCGGCCGCGGGCTCCCTTCACCTACGAGTTGAGCATTGGGCCGGAGTGGTCTCCGCCGCCCAGCGGTGATGAGGCCGCGGTCGAGGACCTCATCCGCTCGATCTTCCAGCACGTCGAGCAACTCGTGGTCGAGCAGCCCGAGGCTTGGATGGGCTGGGAGTTCTTTGGGACCATGAAGGGAAATGCCTTGGAGGCCATGTCGCGGCAGTTCTCCAAGGACAGGGGTTCAGGTGATGCCGGCGCAGGAGCCTGAGCGAGCCGGTGGGGCCGAGGGTTCAGAGGTTCGAGATGAGGCGCGAGCGCAGGAGCGCCAGCGGCTCGGAGACTTCCAGCGTTCCATGCTCGACGCCCTGATCGCCTCCTCGGACGTGCAGAAAGCCTGGGAGCAGGCCTATCTCGCTCGGAGCAAGCCCGCGCTGTTCAGTCATTTCGGCCGACGGGTCCATGCGGCCAACGTACGTGCGGTCGTCACGCGCCTTTTCCCTACTCTGGCCCGATGCGTGGAACTCGCAGACGATCGGATCGTTGATGGGGTCAGGACCAACCCGACGTCGCTGAGCGAGCGCGAGGCCATCGTGCACTGGGCGTCGGCGCTTGAGCGTTATCTGCGAGAGACCTCCCCGGGCGAGG
This sequence comes from Hyalangium versicolor, assembly GCF_020103695.1. Lineage (GTDB taxonomy): Bacteria > Myxococcota > Myxococcia > Myxococcales > Myxococcaceae > Hyalangium > Hyalangium versicolor. The sequence continues at coordinate 141,413 of NZ_JAHXBF010000022.1, read as the reverse complement.
CGCTGCTGGAACTCCTGAGAATCGAGCGTGCGGTCGCGCTCGCGCGGGCAGTGCCGTTGCCGTCGCTTGCCCTCGGCGTAGAGCGCGCGCGGTCGGTGGGAGAATGGCCCGCCAGCGAGCGGACACTCGATCGAGAAGGGCTGTTCATGGTCGAGATGCACACGAACGTGATTGATATCTACGAGCACAACCCCGTCGCCGACGCAGTGAGCTTCGGACCGCCACGGCGCTTCGCGTTCTTCTCGCTGGAAGGTGGCCCGGTGCAACGGGTGCAGTTCACCTCGACGCGAGAGCTCATCCTCTCGTTGGGAATGCACCTGTTGGTTACGTGATGAGCGGTGCAGGTGGCTGCACCACCCGCTCACCCCTTCGCCATGAACTTGTGGGCGAGCGCGAAGCGTACGTCTCCCGCAGACAGGCTTGGCACGCCACCGCGGTGCAGAGTCGTGCCGTCGAACAGCACGACACGGCCGGGACGAGGGAACACCGCGAGCGAAGCCTCATCGCCATTGAAGAACACGAGCTCACCCGCCCAATCTCGCGCCCACGTCTGGTTGACGAAGTACACGGCGGTGAGCACGCGCCCCGTGGCGTCGTCGATGTGCGCGAACCGCGAGTCGCCGGGCTGGATGCAGCTCAGGTGCGCACGGCTCGGCGAGAGCCCTCGGTCGGCGAAGCGCTCATCCACGAACGCTCGGAGCTCCCGGATCGGCAAGCGCGCGGTTTCTTCCTGCGTCACGAGGTGGAGCCACTGATGGCCATACTGCATCGGCGCCTCGGCGGAGTCGCGGTAGGAGTACCGGATGCGCTGAAACGCGAGTTGCCGGCAGAAAGAATCAATCTCTCCTACGCGCTGCTCGTCCACCAGACCGTCCACCACCAGGATTTCCTTGTCGCCCAACCGAAGCGTGCGCGTCTGCATGACGGCTCCCTGTCTCGAGATCCAGACCCGCGCATTGAGCATGTTTCATGCCACCCCAGCATCGGGATGAGGTGGAGGGAGCCTGCTGGCACGTGGAGTGCAGCGGTGCATCCCATCAGCGAGGGGTTCCAGGCGGATGAAGATCTTCACGTTCGACCCAGGTGAGGCCGCGAGCGAGTTCCAGGCTCGTGGGTATGTACACGTGCCGCGGGGCGTGTCGCCCTCGCTGCTCTCGTACGCGAGCGAGCAGCAGATGCGCTTCGAGCAGGAGGCAGATCCCTCGAGCCAGCGGTTTCGAGAGCGCGACTTTGTACTCCCCGACGCCGAGACAACTCTCGAGGAGCTGTTCGACGCGGTCGCGACGGTGTGTGGTTTGGACCGCTCACGGATGACGCTCGCGGAGAGTCAGCTCAAGGGCTACCCGGCCGGCACGAACGCACAGCCCGCACTGCACAAGGACCGCTTCGCATCTGAGATAGCGGTGGGGATCCCGCTCCGGGCCGCACCTGAATCTCGCTTCGTGGTCTATCCAGACCAGCACTTGGAGCCCAATCCCTTTGTCTCGGCGGCGATGTGGCACCGGAGCCTGGATCCTTCGCAGACGCCGCAAGTGCTCTTCGACGGAGTCCAGCCCGTCGAACTCGATGTGCAGCCCGGTGACGCAGTGATCTTCCGTGGCGCGCGGGCATACCACGGGCGGACCCATGCAGCGGGCGCCACGGTCCTCTACTTCAAGCTCAACGCGCTCCGGCTCGATCCGGTGGCGGCCGATCCATCGACGAGGCGAGGCCGGGAGAACTCCCTGTTGCTGGTCGACCGACTCCGGGACGAGGAGTGGCTCACCGCGGTGGCAGAGCTCTCTCCTCGGCTCACCGAGGTCCGGCGCCATTACACGCGCGACGGGTGGCAGGAGGTCTTGCTGGCCTCGGTCCACGGCGAGCGGGATTTTCGACTGACCGAGTTGGGCTTCCGCATGGTCCGCGCGCTTCGCGGAGCCATGCGCGTGGAGCAACTGCTGCGTGAAGTCGACATCGCTGACGCGCAGTGGGGGCACGCAATCTCGGAGTTACGGCGCATGGTGCGCTTCGGCGCCATCCATCTGGTCGCGCCCGTGGCGCCCTCGAGGTAGTGCGGCCGGCACGAGCTCACGGAGGCACTGGCATATGGACCTCAGGCTGGATTACTCCCACGACGAACTCCTCGCGGAGCCTGCCTACGAGCAGAGGCTTTGCATTCTGGGCAGGCAGCTCCATGGAGGCTTGACCCCGGAAGGGACCTATCGCTCACCGCGCACGTTGTGGCGCCGTCCGGCGATCGATGCATGGAAGAAGAGGCTCGAGGCCGACGGTCAGCCCACAACGCTCATCGACCCCTCGGTCGTGCCGCCGTACTTTCCGAACGTCCAGCAGGCCCGCCTGTTGCTGCGCAATGGTGTCGTGGAGCCGATCAGCTTGATGCTGACGATGACCGCGATCGTTGAAGGGTCCGGCAAGACGGGTCTGGAGGCCATCCCCAAGCCGCCCCTCGATGCACTGATCAAGGAGTCGATCCAGGAGACTTGCCTGGGGCACCTCTACAAGGGCCTGCTCGAAGCGCATGGACGCGATGAGGCAGGCCACGGAGATGAGGGAGGGCACGACGTGATGTGGGAGGTCGCTCGCGATCTGGCGTTCAATCATCCGCCGGTCCCTGGCGATGCCAGGGAGCGCGTCAACAACCGCCCGAGACGTCCGCCCGAGTGGCATCACCCCGAGATCCCTCGAGAGCTCGAGGCCTTGCTGACCTCGCTGATCGCCCTCTTGGGGATGGAGATCTTCAACGACAATGCCATGACCTGGGCCGAGGAGCTGCTCTCGGATCCGGAAGTGAGCAGCCGTCCGGATCTGGCCGGCAAGGTGATCTCGTTCATTCAACAGGACGAACAGATCCACGTGGACTACCTGAGCATCGCGATGTTGGAGCTGCGTACGCGCACGTTCATCACGGATCACGGTGAAGTCGCTGCAGGGCCGGTGGTCGACGAGATCACCCGGCGCGTCACGTCGGTCCACGTCCAACAGCGCCGCCAGTTCATCCCCCAGAAGAAGTACCAGGACATCCAGGATGTGCTGAGCCGTCATCCGAGCGGTGACCGCATCTTGCGGGAGTTCGGGCAGCTCGGCGAGCTTCCCTCCAGCGCGGCGGGACTGCTCCGCGCCCATCCCTGAAGTCCAGCCCTCGGAGCGCGCTACATGCGCTTCGCCGCTGCGATGTGATTCAGGCGCTCGAGATCTCGGAGGAGCGCGTCCAGATCGCGGAATCGTGCCTCCCGCTCCAGGACAATCAGCCGTGGTGTGCAGAGCGTGAGAGTGTGCTCGAGCAGTTCGAAGACACGCTCGGGCAGAGCGTGAGCATGGCTGTCGATATAGCCGCCATCCTCGGGGAGGGCGTGGCCGCCAGCAACGTGCACCTCCAGGATCTTGTTGGGAGGGAGCCTGGCGATGAAGTCCTCCGCGCGCTCGCCACCGTTCTGCTCGTCGCAGTACAGGTTGTGCAGGTCGAGCAGCACGCCGACGTCCGTCGCGTGGATCGTGCGCGCGTAGAGCTCCCCATACGACATGGTCGATGCCTTGAAGGCATAGTAGTCCGGCACCTGTTCGAGCAGGAGCGGCACGCGTGACTCCAGGCGGTCAGCGAAGTGCCTCACGTTCTCGATGTAGATCTCGAGTGCCGGTTCCGTGGCCAGAATGGGGAGATTCATCTCCAGATCGAGGTCGCCGGCCCGGGCGCAGGTGAGGTGGTCGGATACGAGCAGCGGGTTGAACGACTCCAGGAACTCGCGCGTCGCGTCGCAGCGGTGGTTCGTGGGGAAGTCCGCGCTCGCCACGGAGCTATGGGTGAAGTGGAATGTGTACGGCAGGCCGAGTTCTGCAAGGCGCCGCTGCAACAGCGGCGCGGCGTGACGGGTGAGATAGCCGCTCGGCACCACCTCGACCGCGGTCACGAGTCCCTGGTCGGCCGCGTGCGCGATGAAGGGCACCAGGTGCTGGCGGTAGGTCATGGCGATTGAGGTCATGCGCGGTCACCAAACATGGCGAGGATGCGCCGCCCAGGGTCGTCGAAAGCACGCCGGCCGTGTAGCACGCGCCAGTTGTCGATGATCAGGACGTCGTGCGGGCGCCACGCAATCGGCACGGTGAGCGCCGCTGCGGCGGCGCGGATCTCCTCGCGGACCTCGTCGGGGATCAGTGAGCCATCCTCGAAGGTGCTGTGGAAGGGCTGCCCGGGGCGCGGGCCGGCCACGGTCATCAGGCTGTTGGCGAACGCCGGGCTCGAGGGTGCGCTGCTCCGGGTCACAATCGCATCCGTGACGAATTCGCTCGAGAGACTGCCATCGTCGCGCAATTCGTACGTGAGCCCAGGGCGTCCATCCAGAATGGCGTGCAGCTCTTCCGCACTGTCGATGCGGAACATCCGTTTCCAGCGCGCGGCATCATAGCGCCACGTGTACTTGACCCGGCGTGACCGGAACAGCGCGCGTGTCTGATCGCTCACCGCCGCGAGCACGCGCACCCCATCCGCGAGCGTGGTCTCACCATCGCGGTTCGCGGGGCGCTCGCAGCCGAAGAAGCACAGATCTGGCCGGAAGGGAGTGGCCGAGAGCTCACAGTGCAGCCCGAACGTGCCTGAACCCGGCTCGACCAGTTGCACCTCGTCATTGTCGGAGACTTTCTCCCGAGGCCCGCCGTAGGTGAGCCTTCGCGCCGTCAATGCGTCAACGAAGCCTGAGAACCATGACGGATTGAGCGGAAAGCCCCGCAGCAGAACAGCCCCCGAGGTGTCGAGCAGGCGCAGGAGCGCTGCAGCCTCGCGGCCAAGATCGGCAAGAGCCTCGCCGGGTGCTGCTTCGATGACGGCGCCGAAGTCTTGGGCGATCGGCGCAACGCTCGCGAGATCACGCATCGGTGTGCCTCCCGGAGCCGGACGCGGTTGCCTGCGGCTGAGCAGTCGCGTTCCCTTCGCTGGCATATCTCCGGGCGCAGTCTTCTTCGACCTCTTCCAGTCGGCCCTTGAGGGTGAGCACAGAGCGCAGCAGCGGGAAGAGCTCGGAGCGGCGCTGAGTGCACATCGCGTCTTCGAGTTCGAGGATGCGCGCGGCGAGTTCGTCGCGCACCTCGTGTGCGCCGGCTCCCGCGACCCGTCGTGGCGAAACCATGCGCATGGCCTCGAACACATTCGGCGCCAGGCCGAGCCGCCAGGCCTCCTGCGCCAGGCAGTGGAGCCGCAGCGCCTCGCGAAAGAGCGCGGTGGCATCTGGCTGTGTGCGCCCCACGTGCGTGCCGAGCGCGTCGGCTCCCAGTCCTGCTCGCTGCGGCTCCCACGGTCCGTCGAAGGCACCGCTGTGTTCTCCAAGAAGGACGAACGAGCCGAACCCTGCTGCGGGCGGCGGCCGCGAGGACGGCTCCAGGGATCGTGTGGGACGCTCCACCGCAAGGAACCTCAGGAGGGCGAGCGCGTCGTCGCGCTTGGCATCCGGGCGCTCGCGCTGCACGAAGTCCCGCAGCGCGGTCAGGACGTTCGCATCCACGCCAGCACGCCGGGCGTCGTCGAGGAGTTTCGGCCACGCGCGCTCGGGATAAAACCGGCGCGCGGCGAGCGAGACGAGCTCGTTTTCCTGGGCTTCGCTCATCATCCCCCGCTGTCTGGCCAGCCGCAGGCCGTGGCGAATATTGACCAGCGCCTCCGAGAGCGGTTGATGGCCACAATCGGCCGGGGCATGGATGACCGCGACCTCATCATCGCGCGTGAGTTCCCCGTCGCGAAAGGCTCGGTAGATTGTGCCGACGCCGGTCATCCCGAAGTCGTCCATCTCTGCCGCGCGCAGTGCGCCCATGCTCGCTGCGCCGAAGACCGGGATCCCGGCGCTCAAGGCATGGAGGATCTCCTTGTGCCAGACGGCGGGGTGCGTCTCGAAGGTGCCGTCGATGATGGCGATGGCGTCCGGCTTCTCGTCGATCAGGTGGTAGACGTCGCCCATGGATGCCGGCGGAAGGTAGGTCGCGTCCAGCACCTGTCGTGCCTGCGCGAGTGGCAGCGAAGGCCCCAGGAAAATGAAGATGCGGTTCACCATCGTGCCCTCGCGCTGGTGCGGCCGGCCCATCTCGAGCCCGGTGGGAGCGTCCGCTCGGCGGGCGCGTTTTCCAGAGCGGGCACCACGACCCGGATTACCGGCATGCCCACCTCTGCGCGGCTCACGTCCACTACGACAGCTTCTGGAACGTTTGCCGCACGCAAGGCCTCGGTCAGGACCCGGACGTCGCCTTCAAACGTGTCGGTTGCCCGATCGGGGAGGTCATCCAGCGCGCACACGACGGGCTCGCGCGCGATGAGGTCCAGCAGCTCTTGCTGCGCCTGCATGTCCAGAGCCTTCACGTATTGCGCGCGAGTGATGTCGTCGCGCGCGCCGCCAATCCTGCAGAGCCGGTCCTGGAGGGCCTCGGTCAGCGCGCGATGGAGCGCCACGGAGGGCGTCAGGTGCGTGCCGCTGCCAGCTCCGGGAAACGTGGGCCGGAAGTTCCCATGTTCGCCCCGGTCGACCACCCGTGCAGCGAACGTGGGAACACCGGTGTCACAGGTCACGTCCCATGCAATCACATCGACGTCGGCTGCTCGCAGGCGGTCCATGAGGGCACGGCAGACCGGGTTTCGCACCCCGTCCAGGTCAACACGGCGGCGCGCAGCGCCAAAGAGCGCCCCGGTGACAGCGTCCCTCTCGATGACCTCGTACAGCGCGTGGCAGAGGGCCTCGAGCATGTGGTTGCCTGAGGCGAGCCCCGTGGTGTTGAGCCGGCAGAACTGCGACGGGAAGGGGCGGGGGGTGAGCGCCACGCAATCGAGCGGAACCCAGGAGGGACCTTCTCGCAGGATGTCCCAGCCGGCGATCCAGTTCGAATGATGCGCGGAGATCCGGCGCCGCTCGCGCACCAACTTGAGGAGGGAGACGTCAATCACGGGATGGCGCCGCCGCATCTCGTCATGGGTGGCGTACCGCACGGGTGCGTCGAGATTCTCCGCGTGCCAGGTCTCTATCGCCTCCATCAACGCGGAAGCCATCGCGGCGTCCAGGTTCATGCCCTTGCCCTGGCTTGTCGCGAGCGTGGTCGCTGCGGGACGCACCGCCACCACGACGGGGACCCCGATTCGGTCGAGTCCGGTGATATCCGCCAGCCGTGTGATGCCAAAGCGACGCATGGCCGGTTTCCATTCCGCGACGGTCTCGGTGGGGCTGCGGGTCCGGTCCGTTCCCCCGAAGCGCTGTTTGCGCGCGCGGTGCTCGACGCCGAAGAGGTTGATCGGAAGAGAGCCTTGAGCTGCGATAGCGGGCGACGACATGGGCCTGCTCCGGCGTGAGAGCCACGCGAGTGCTTGAATTGAAAGGAGTGAGATGCGTTGCGTTACATCCGGTGCCGCCGCATGAGACGATAAATGTAAGTCCGGTCCACATTGGCCGCGCGCGCGAGCGCTGGGACGTTCCGCCCGTAGCGCGCGATCATTCGCTTGAGGAATATCCGTTCTCCCAATTCCTGCCAGTTCAGCCGGAAGGTGCGGAAATCCTCTTCGTTGTCACTGAACGCGAGCGATTCGGGCAGTGACGCAGGGGGCTGTGAGGAAGGCGTTGTCTCATCGACGGGTGGATCCACCCCCCGCCCGAAGAACTCGCGCTCGGCTTCCTCGAAACCAAACGTGCGGGCTCGTTCCAGGAAGTTGCGCAGTTCCCGCACGTTGCCGAGCCACGGGCGGCTCGCGAGCCTGGTGAGCACCTGGTCGTTCGGCTCTGCGTCCCCGAGGAGGCTCCTCACCAACAGCGGAATGTCGTCCTTGCGTTCTCGCAGCGGGGGCACCGCCAGATCGAACACCGCGAGGCGGAAATACAAGTCCTCACGGAAGGCCCCCTTCTGGACCATGGTCTGCAGATCCCGATGCGTCGCGGACACGATCCGGACGTTCACCGGGCGGTAGTGGTTTTCCCCAAGACGTCGCACGGTTCGTGATTCGAGGACTCGCAGCAGACGGGGTTGGACGGACAGCGTCAACTCGCCGACCTCATCTAAAACCAGCGTGCCTCCATCTGCGGCCTCGAACGCTCCTGGCCGTGCGACCTGGGCACCGGTGAACGCCCCACGGGCGTGCCCGAATAACTCAGCCTCGACGAGGCTCTCGGGCAGCGATGCGCAGTCGACGATGACGTAAGGCTTCCCAGCTCGGAGCGAGTTCTCGTGGATTGTCTGGGCAATCAACTCCTTGCCAGTGCCAGTCTCGCCTTGAATGAGCACTGCGCTGTCCGTTGGAGCAATGCGAGCCAGCCGGGCGAACAATCCATACATCGCGGGGCTGCGTGTGACCATCGAGCCGAAGCGGACCTCGGGCTGTGTCTCCGTTGCGCTGCAATCACTCCATTCCTTGAGCAGACGGAGCGACTCTTCGCTTGAGACGTCAGCGGCGGCGTCCTTGGGGGTAGGCACAGCGCACCATCTCGAGGAGATCCTGGATGCCAGAGCTGGCATGGAGGGGGCAGGGTGGTTGATGGGTGCACAGGTAGACGGGTCAATGGAAACGTGGGTGCAGTGGAGTGAATATGCCCCTGACTACGTAACCAGTAAGTCTGTGAATACCAACTCAGTGGGTGGGTTGGCAAGCTCAAATGTTACATGCATGAAGGATGTATCGGGCCCAGTGGCTGCTTGGGTTTACCGTCATTGACACGCAACCGCGCACTTGTTCCGACGGTTGGGTGCCTGCTCCCCTGGGATGATCGTCTCAGTGCCAGGGAACTCAGTGGAACGGCCGGCGGCGTGTGTACAGGAGCCCGATCAGCAGCAGTGCCCACGGCGAGGAGCCCCGCCACGAGGAGGAGGTAGCAGCGCAGTTCAGCCCATAGGCGCCGCGCTGAGAGGTGGAGAAATGTACCTCGATGGCCAGGGGGCTGGTGTTGCCGGCCCTGTCGCTGGCTACGGCCGTGACGCGGTGCTTTCCCCAGGGGAGCGGAGACGCGGGCAGGATTCTCCAGAAGCCTTGGTCATTGGTTTCGACTGGGTCGGCTTCAACGCCGTCGATGAAGAGCCTCAAGGTGATGCCGGGCTCGGCCTTGCCGGAGAAGGAGGGCCTGTCCGTGAAGAGCGTCTGGCCGGGAGCGGGCACTTCGAAAGAGGGTTCCTGAGGAGCTGCGGTATCGACCGTCCAGGAATAGCGGGCGGGGTCGGGGTCCACGTTGGTGGCCTCATCGATGGCTCGAACGGAGAGCCGGTGAGGGCCGTCCGCCAGGGCGGGGAAGACGCCAGGGCACTCGGAGAAGGGCGCCTGGTCGAGGCTGCACTCGAAGGTGGAGCGGGGCTCGCTGGAGGAGAACGAGAAGGAGGGAGCCTGCACCCGCGTTTCGGGCGCGGGCGTCGAGTCGAAGCGCGTCTCGGGGGGCGTCAGGTCCACCCGCCAGGAGAACGATGAGGGCATGGCCTCCATGTTGCCCATCGTGTCGTGTGCCTTGACTTGAAAGGTATGGAGGCCCTCGCTGAGAGGCTCGATGGTGAACGGCGAGGTGCAGGCCCCGAAGGTGTTCCCATCCAGGCTGCACAGGTAGTGCAGTTGCGTCCCGTTGCCGCTGAAGAGGAACGAGGCGCTGCCCTGGTTGCTGGGGTTGGCCGGTTGTTCGCTGATGCTCGTCTCCAGCACTCGGGGAGTATCTTTCGCGTCGAAGCGGGCGGCGATCTGGGTTGGCGATAGGGCTGTCCGGTAGACGCGGAACTCCGAGATGGAGCCCTTGAAGAAGGGATCCTCTCCATACATCGAGTAGCCCAAGGTGCTGTTCGAGGCCGCGCCCAGGGTGGCCGGGGTGAGCGGCGAGGAGCTTCGCGCCACCTCCAGGCCGTTGATGTACAAGCGGGTGATCTGGGTCATGTGGTCGATGGTCACCACCACATGGGTGAGAACTCCCGCTGGGAAGGGTTTGTAGGGCGACTCCACGCTCAACTTGTCCCCTTGGGCGGAGTTGATGACGAAGAGCGGCGTGCCTTGCCGGGTCGCCCGCAGGCTGAGGTAGGAAGACGCGGCGCCTTCGACGTTGAAGATGTTCGCCTCTGTCCCGGGTTCCCCGTTCCACTGCACCCACGCTTCGAAGGTCGCATCCTGGAGCTGGGAGAGGGTGTTGCCGATGGGCAGGCTCACGTAGGAGCTCGAGCCGTTCAGCACCACCTCGCCATTGGCAGTCTTGGCGCCACCCTGGAGGGTGCCGTGCGCGCCGCCCACCGAGTCAGCCGCGCTGGTGGAGAAGCTGTAGCTGTGGACCAGATCCGCATTGGGTTCCGGAGCGGACCGCAGGTTGACTCGCAGGCGGTTGTCGAGGGTGCTGATGCCGCCACAGTAGCCGCCGCCCTTGAGGTTGACGCTCTGGGGGCTGCTGAAGATGGCGGAGCCCGCCGGCCAGGCCCCCACGAGGTGGAACTGGTCGGGGACGATGTCGAAGGGGGTGCCTGTCAGATCGATGTTGCTCCGGCCAGAGTCGGATTCGGGCATCACGCAGTCAGCAGCGATTCCGAGAGCCCGGCTGTATTGGTATCCGGTGTCGAACCATATCCAGCCCTGACTCGTGGAGAAGGTGGTGTCGTCGAGCAGGAGCGTGAGCGTCGCGGGGTCCAGGCGCACCTGGGAGAACCACGTCGTCAACCCGTCGGCGGACGTGTTCGGTCCCTGTCCGTAATAGGAGTAGTTGGTGGTGCTCCCCGTATGGGGCAGGACGACGTACTCCCGGGGAGTGCCGGCCATGTCGTGGCAGAACACGTCCACCCGCTGGTCGCCGATGCCGAGGGTATAGCTGCCATCTCCTGCCGCGGGATTGGACGTATGGATCTCGGCACAGGAGGTTGCCGCGAAGCTGATGCCCGGCAGCAGCAGCGGCGCTGCTGCCATCCACATCAACCAGAGCGGCCTACCATGGGGAACGGGGCGAGCAAGGGAGGGCATTTGAGGCTTCCTTGGGATCGAGCCAGCAATAGGCTCAGTCTAGCCCTGTGCAACACGGATGCCCGGCCCCTGGGCTCTCAGCTCACCAGGGGCAGTTGACGACGTTCACGGTGCGCGTCACGGGCGTGGCCGCGTTGCCACCCGTGTCCGTCACCGAGTACGTCACCGTATAGGTGCCCGCAGCCCATCCATTCACGTCACCCGTGCGAGACACCTGGAGCGTCAGGTCCCCGTAGCAGGCATCCGTCGCGGTCACTCCCGGATCCACCCACTGGCTGCCACATGTGTGCACGATCTGGCTTCCCCCCTTGAGCGTGAGCGTCGGGGCAGTCCGGTCATCCACGTTCACGGTCCTCACGGCATTGGCAGTGCCCTGCTCCGTCCACGCGGCATAGGAGACCGAGTATGTGCCCTCGGCGCTCGTGTTGGGGCCGGGCCCGTACGAGTCCGCTCCGGTGTTGTAGCTGTGGAGCGTGATCGGGTTGCCGCACCCATCGAACGCCTGGGCGCCCGGATCGCTGTAGGGGCTCGAGCCGCACTCCAGCGTCAACTCCGCGGGACCATTGAGCACGATGCTGGGGGCGCCCGAGCTGCACTCCGCAGCGGAATGCCAGGCGAGCTTCAGCTCGTTGTTGGCGGGGGAGAGGCTGCCGCAGTAGCCACCTCCCATGAGGTTGACGATCTGGGAGCCCGTGAAGGTGACTGAGCCCGTGGGGCCGGCCCCCGCGAGGTGGAACTGGTCGGGGACGATGTCGAAGGGGGTGCCCGTCAGATCAACGTTGCTCCGGCCGCTCGGGAAGCCCAAGCCGGCGCAGTCCGCCGCGTGTGCCAGTGAGTTGTTGTAGATGCGGGGGAGGTTCCCGAAGAATATCCAGCCCTGGCTCGTCGCGAAGGTGAAGTCGTCGGTCTTGAGCGTGAGCGTCGCGGGGTTGAAGCGCACCTTGGTGAACCACGTCGTCAGCCCGTCGGCGGAAGTGTTCGGCCCCTTTCCGTAATAGGAGTAGTTGGTGGTGGCCCCGGTATGGGGCAGGACGAGGTACTCCCGGGGCGTGCCGGCCATGTCGTGGCAGAACACGTTCACCTGGCGGTTGCCGATGCCGAGGGTGTAACTGGAATCTCCTGCTGCGGGATTGGACGCGTGGATCTCGGCGCAGGAGGCAGCCGCGAAGCTGAGGCCCGGTAGCAGCAGGGAAGCTGAAGCCGTCAACGCCAGACCGAGAGGCTTCCAGTCGGAAAAGGGGCGAGCCAGGGAGGGCATGTCGAGGAGTCCTTGGAAACGAGCCCGCGCCATGCGGGCTGGAGCCGTGCTGAAGCATCCTGTGTGCCGGTCTCCTGACGACGTGCTTCGAGAGCCGCCCGCTGCGGAGCTTTCTGGGAGTTCATCTCCTATCGGCAAGTTCTTGCCAGACAGGCTTTGCCCACCGGCAAGAACCTGCCGCTAGGATACGGCTGCTGGACGGCCTCAATCCGTCGGATGATCAGATCGTGTACGCGGAGCCCGATCTAAACTGGCAGATCGTCCCGATGCGGTAGCGGGGAGGATTCTTCCGGGACCGGGGAGTAGTTTTCCCGCAGATGCGTTACAGGTCTCCAGAGGAGACCACCCTGGACATCGAGTCGACAGCATCGCGTTGGAAGTGGGGTTGGCCGTTGTTTCTCGCCGTCATCGTCGGGCCCCTGGCGGTGGCGGCGCCTGCGGAGACCGCGCACAAGGCGGGCGACGTCGTCCTCGAGACGGGGACCACGAAGACGCCGGAGGGCGAGCCGCTGCGCTATGAGCTGGGCACGCTCTACGTTCCGGAGAATCGCTCCGTCCCAGGCAGCCGCGTCATCGGCATCGGATTCGCGCGCATCCGGGCCCAGCGGCCCACCGGGGCACCGCCCATCTTCGTCCTGCCAGGCGGTCCCGGGCGCTCCTACCTGAACGCGTTCACGGACAGCGACGCCGCCGCGCGCACACAGCTCGAGGGGATTCTCCCCTACAGGGCCGCGGGTGACGTGGTGGTGGTAGACCAGCGTGGCTACTCGCCGCGCGGCGAAATCCTGACGATGCCGCAGGTGCCCGAGCCCCTGGACCGGCCACGCTCGCTGGCCGCGGAGGCGGAGGCCATGGTGAAGCTGGCCCGCGACGCGGTGGCGGCCCATCCCGGCAAGGACCTCTCCGGCTACAACGTCATCGAGTACGCCGAGGACGTCAACGATCTGCGTCGGGCGCTGGGCTATCGCAGCATCACCCTGTCCGGCCAGAGCTTCGGTTCCCAGTGGAGCTTCGCGGTGATGCGGCGCCATCCGGAGATCGTGGCCCGGGCGCTGCTCTCCGGTGTGGAGCCGCTCGACAACAGCTACGACATGCCATCGCATGTCTTCGCGGCGCTCCAGCGAATCGCCTGGGACGCGGACCAGGCTCCGGCCCTCCAGCCCTACCTGCCCAAAGGCGGCGTCATGGCGGCGCTGCGAGCGGTGCGCGACCGTCTGGCGAGCGGCCCCATCCAGGTCAGCGTCAAGAATGGCAAGACCGGGCAGTCGCAGACGGTGACGCTGGGGCTGGAGGACTTCCAGGGCTCGTTGCTCCGCGCGCCTCCGTCCTGGCCCGCCTTCGTCCTCTCTCTCTACCACCGCCACTACGATGACTGGGCGCGCGAGGTCATCGAGCGACGGCAGGACATCAGCTCCCCCGTCCGCATCATCGAGCCGCTCATCGACAGCAGCCTCTCGGTCTCTGCCAGCCGGGGCCATCTGCTGCGCACCGATCCAGGCACGGAGTTCCTTGGCCGCTGGGACTTCGACGCGCTGATGGCCTCCACGGAGGCCTGGCCGACACCGGACGTCGGCGATGCGCTGCGCCTGCCCGTGCCCAATCCGGTGCCGGTGGTCTTCTTCCACGGCGACTGGGACACGTCGACGCCCATCGACAACACGCTGGGCATCCTGCCCTACTTCCCCAACGGCAAGGTCGTCCTTGTCCACCGAGGCGTCCACCACACGCGAGGTCCTGTCTTCGCGCAGGAGCCCGCGGTGCTGGACCAGGTGATTGCCTTCCTCAAGACGGGCGACACCCAAAAATTGCCTGCAACGGTGTCCTTGCCAGTGCCCGACTTCGAGGTCCCGCCCTTTCCCGCCCCCTCCGCCCAGGTCCCGTGACCCGGGTTTCGCCTCCCGCTCCGCTGGAGTGGGAATAGCCAGGATCCGAAGCCCGCTCCGTATGACAGCATGAGGGCCGCGGATGCCCTGGGTACGGAGCCCGGAACATTCCGCGTCAGACGGAGAAGACGTGCTGCCAGGGGACGATCGGTCCATCTTGGAGGCGTTCCGCCGAGGGGACTCGTCCGTCCTCACGCAGGTCTACCGCGCCTACTCCCCCGAGGTGTTGCGCTACCTCTCTCGCCGATTCGCGGTTCGTACCGGGGAAAACCCTCAGTGGGTGGGGCTCTCTCCGCTGGATCTTGACGCGGCGCATCAGGAGACCTTCGTCCGCGCGTTCCGGCCCTCTCTCCGCCAGGCCTATGACGGGGTCAGGCCCTACGTGGGCTTTCTGCTCACCGTGGCCCGCTCCGCCGCCATCGATCTGATGCGCGCTTCCGGCCGCATCTCCCGTGAGGCCGTGCCCATGGAGGACACGTCCGAGCTGAGGCACCTGGCCACCGAGGGCCGCAGCCCAGAGGAAGTGGCACTGGAGGCAGAGGTCCGCACGCTGGTGCGCAGCTTCCTGGAGGGGCTTTCCCCAGAGACACGAGCCCTCGCGCAGCTGCGTTTCATGGAGGAGCTCTCGCAGGAGAGCGCCGCGGAGCGCCTGGGGCTCACCCGGGCCGAGCTGCGGGTTCGCGAGCGCCACCTGCGCACGCAGTTCACCGAATACCTGACCGCTTCAGGCTGGCTGGAGACGGGCCCCGCTTCCGAGCAGCTCGGGCTGAAGGTCATCCTCGTTGCCATGGCCCTGAGCGGCTTCTGGAGCACGCCATGAGATGGTTCGACCGACACATCGATCGGGCGCTGGAGACCTGGGCGCTGGGAGGGCTCTCCTCCGCCCAGGCTTCGCGCTTGCTGCGCCACGCCCACGCCTGCGAGCCGTGTGGCGCGCGGTATGAGAGATGGGCGCTGGCCCACCGCGCGCTCGAGACAGGCGGCCTGGACAGGTTCTCCTCGGCGGAGCACGCGGGGTTGGAGGCGGCGGGACTGGAGGCCGCGCTTGCGGCGGCCTCGGAGATGTCTCCCCGCAGCCGATGGCAGAGAGGGATGGTGCTCGGAGCGGCGGTGGTTGCCGTGTGCCTGGGGGTGGTGCTCATCCCACCCCATGAATCCGAGTGGCGCGTGCGCGGTGCGGGGACGGTGGCGCCGGACGCGGTGCTGCGTCTCTTCTGCGCGGCGCCAGAACACTCGCTCCGTGAACTGGCTCCCGGGCAGGCGTGCCCCCCAGGCGCCAGGCTCGCCTTCGCCGTAGGCGCGGAACCTCCGCTCTCCCACGTGGCCATCCGGATCCTGGGGCGGGAGAAGAAGGAGGAAGCCTTTCCCATCACGGGACGTCCGGGAAAGGAGGCCGCTCTGGAGTGGACGGTTCCACTGCCAGACACGCCGGGCACCGTGGAGGTAGAGGCCACCTTCACCTCGACGCCAGAGGTGGGGCTCCACGCCCCCCAGGCCCCCCGCTCCGATGAGGCGATCGTGCGGCGGCAACTCGTCCGCATCGAGGAGCTTCCATGAGAGCGCTCGGAGCACTCCTCGGAGCCGCCCTGCTGTTCATCACGGCTCCCGCTTTCGCCACGCCGGTGGTGCGCCGCGCGCTCGTCATCGCCCACAACGCCAGCGACGATCCGAGTCTGCCTCCCTTGCGCTTCGCGGATGACGACGGCGTCCTCTGGGCGGAGACGCTGCAGCGGCTGGGGGTGGAGACGACGCTGCTGGTCGACGCGGACGAGCCCACCCGCCAGACCCATCGCCCCGTGCTAGCGGGCGTCCGGCCTCCCACGTCCGCGGAGCTCACCCACGCGGTGGCTCGGCTGAAAGCGGCCCACCGTGCGGACCGGGAAGCCGGGCGAGAGACGGACGTGCTCGTCATCTACGTGGGGCACGGCAGCACGGATGAAGCGGGACACGCCTACTTCACCCTGGCCGACGGCCGGCTGGACCGGTTCTCCTTCTACTCGCAGGTGGTGGACCGCCTGGAAGCGGACTACGTCCACGTCATCGTGGATGCCTGCCGCGCTTCGGGCGTCGTGGGACGCCGCGGCCAGTCGGAGACAGAAGTGCTGGAGGAGCTGCGCGGAGTGCTCTCTCGCGAGCAGCTGGAAGCACGGCCCCAGGTGGGGTTCCTCTTCGCCGAGAGCGAGGACGGTGAGACGCTCGAGTGGTCTCGCATCCGCGCCGGCGTGTTCAGCCATGTCACGCGCTCGGGGCTGATGGGCGGCGCGGACATCAACGGCGATGGCATGGTGGAGTACAGCGAGCTGGGGGCCTTCATCTCCGCCTCTCTGCATGGGGTGAAGGGGCTCCCGGCCCGGCTCTCCGTGCACGCTTCCCCGCCGAGTAGTGCACCCCGGCGCCCGCTGGTGGGCCCCTTTCCTCGCGGCCCCACTCTCACCTTGCCCGCCCACTTCGAGCCCCTGCGCATCTCCGTGGAGGATGACGAGGGCTTCCGGCTGGCGGATCTGCGGCGCGCGAAGGGTCAGCGGGTGGAACTGCGGCTGCCCGAGCGGGAGGTGTATTGGGTGCGCTCTCCTACCGCCGAGGCCCGCCTGGAACTCAGCCAGCTCGCCAGGGGAGTGCCCCAGATGGAGCCTCGCGAGCTGCAGGAGCGCGGTCCGGCCGAGGAAGCCCTGCGCCGAGGACTGTTCTCTGTTCCGCTCGATCGCCCCTTCTATGAGCAGTACGTGAGCGCCACGGGGCAGAGTCGCGTGGACTTCCCTGAGAGCACCGCGCCTCGGGTGCTGCCCTTTCGCCCGGAGCCGCCTTCCCCCGTGCGAGCTGGCTGGGAGTTCGGGCTGAGCGTGCTACGAGAGCCGGTGCTGGGAGGCGTGGCCACCGGGCCGAGTGTGGCGTGGCGCAGCCCTCCCTCGCCCCATTACTACGGCCTGCGAGCCTCCTACGCGCTGACGCCCCAGGCCAATCAGGGGGCGCGCATCCACCAGGCCACGCTTCAGGCCCTCACCGGTGTGCAGAGCATGGGGCCGGTGGGCCTCTTCCTCGAGGCAGCGGCGGGATGGGCGCTGGTGGGGGTGACGTATCCAGGCGGTAGCCAGGGAGATCCCTTCGCGCTCACGGGCCATGCGGCCCTGGGCGTCACGGTGAGGACGCCGTTCGGGCAGCTCCGCGCCGGAGGCATCGCGGGAGTCGAGCGC
The DNA here is from genome assembly GCF_020103695.1 of Hyalangium versicolor. Lineage (GTDB taxonomy): Bacteria > Myxococcota > Myxococcia > Myxococcales > Myxococcaceae > Hyalangium > Hyalangium versicolor. Next base: position 124,166 of record NZ_JAHXBF010000022.1, on the reverse strand, counting down.
CTCCGCATCGATGACAAGGGGCAGTGGGAGCCCTCGTACGGAGCGGAGCTGTCCTGGCGCCACTGAAGTCGCGGGGCGGGAACGACCCGGAAGCGGACTTCACTCCGTATTCCGCTCAGTCACTCGGCTCCGTCGAGGTCCACGCCATGTCACTTCGTTCCGCGCTCCTTCCGCTCTTCGTCGCTGTGTCCACCCTGGTGATCTCCGGATGCGATCCCATCAAGGTCGACGTCTTCCACCACTTCCCCGACGGCCCTTGGGACGGGGGCTCGGGAGGCGGAGGAGAACAGCCTCCTCCTCCCGATGGGGGGCCGACAGACGGAGGAAGTCCAAATCCGGATGGGGGCACGGGCTCCTGCTACAGCGACATCTCACTGCCTCGAGCCGACGTCTTCGCCTTCGCGTCGCCGGGGAATGCGCACTACGCCTACGTGAATGACGCGACGCTGTTCGTCGGCTCCACCCTCGTCAATGAGCCCCCGAATCCCATCCCGAACGCCTGGGCGAGTGCCATCGCGGACCTCCAACTCGATGCCCAGAACCACCGCCACCTGCTCTTCTCCACCCCCAACAGTGACGTCATGATGTACGCCCACGATCGGAACGGCGCCTGGGATGTACGCCCGCTCGTCCAGGGCATGCCTCGCGCGCTCGCGGTGGATTCGAGCGGTGGCGTGCACGTGCTCTACCTTCGAACCGAGGGGCACCTGTTCTATGTCGTGTACGCCTCGAGCTATTCCGGCAACTGGCAGTCTCCGTGGGGGGCTCTCTCGGACAGCAGCGAGAGTCCGGCGCTCGCCGTGGACGCTCAGGGACGGGCGCACGTCGTCTACCGGGATGTCGCGGGAGCCCTCCAGTACACCACCTCCGCGGGGGAGTTCTGGCAGAAGGAGTTCGTGGCCACCGACGTGAAGGGTGTCCCCACGCTCGCGCTGGATCAGCAGGGCCTGCCTCACCTGCTCTACACGAGTCAGAGTGGCACCGTCTTCTACGCGAGCAAGATGGCCGGGACGTGGCAGCACGTCGCCGTGACAGGAGGTTCTGGCTACGGCGCCTCGCTGAGAGTGGAGCAGAACGGTGCCGTCCGTGCGCTCATCCCCCAGCAGTCCTCCACGCCGCAGCTCGTTCTCGCGGATCTGGGACCCCAGGGATGGTCTGTTACGCCCCTCCACCTCAACCCTGGGCCTGTCCTCTCGGGCCTCGTGCACCAGACCGCGTTTGCCTATGACGCGAATGGGGGTCTGAGCATCGGCTACGCGTACCTGGAGACCGATGGAGAGGGCTCCAGCACGAGCTCGCTCCACCTCGCGCACCCCGGCGCCTGCCCCTGAGAGTTGGAGCCTCTTCTGGAGCAGCCCCGGGCCCGGCGAAGGGTCGGGCCTGGGGACTCAGCTTCGCGGAGGTCCCATGAGCCCTAGCAGGAGCTTGCCCAGGAAGTCGCGGACGACCGGGGCGGACCAGGCCATCACCGGCCCGCTCATGGCGTCGCGGACGTACCGCTCGATGGGGCGATGGCGCAGGTAGCCTGAGCCTCCGGCGAGCTCCAGGGCCGCAGTGGTGATGGACACCGCCGCCTCGTTGGCCACCACCTTGGCCTGCATTTGCAGCACAAGGTGGTCTGGCGCGCGCTGATCCGCCGCGGTCGCCGCGCGCATGGCGAGCGATCTCGCCGCCTCCAGGCGGGTGCTCATGTCCGCGACGGCGAACTGGACCCACTGCAGCTCCGCGAGCGGTTTGTTCTCCGGCGGCAGCCGGCGCTCCTTGGCGTAGCCGATGGCGAAGCCCAGGGCCGCCTCCGCGATCCCGATCGAGAGCCACGACAGCCCCGCTGGAATGGCGGTGGGCCGGGTGGGATCCACCTTCAGCACCCGGGACTCCGGCAGCAGCGTGTCCTGGAAGTGCAGCAACTGGCTGCGCGTGGCCCGCATGCCCATGGGATCCCAGATCTCTTCCACTCGGATGGAGTCATGCTTGTCGATGAGGAAGAACCGGGGCTGCCCCTCACAGAGCGCGCTGGTCAGGAGGTACTTCGCGTGCTCACCGCCGGAGACGAAGCGCTTGGCTCCCGTGAGGCGCCAGCCTCCTTCGGCCCGACGGGCGTGCTGCTGCGGCATGAGGAACTGGTTGCCACTGGTCGGCTCGCCCAGGGCATTGCCGAACCACGCGCCGCGCCGGAAGTCGGCCTCGAGGGCAGAGGCTTGCGTGGGATCCTCCAGGGACCGCAGAAGCTCGGCCGCTCCCTGGTGCATCAGCCAGGCCGTAGCAAACGAGGCATCTCCCTGGGCCAGGAGGCCCACCACCCGACTGAACGTCAGCCACGAGGTGCCTTCCAGCAGCATCGTGTTCAGCGGGGAGCGCACCATTTCGGCCCGCCCCTCTTCGGGGAAGGTGGTGTCGCGGTCGTGCATGGCGGCGTGCGCTGCCAGCAGCGCCTGGAGGCGATCGGCTTCCTTCAGAAGATCTGCATCCGTCATCACTGTCCCTTTCTGGGATTGAAGGCTTCGTCAGTTCCCCCCAGGTTGGAGCAGGTCTTCCGTGCGCTCAAGTTTCCCAGGCCCGTGGGAAGTGGCCATGAGTTGGTATGCTCAGGGCTCAATGAGACCGGTGTCACTCCTGGCTGACGCATGCACGAATACGATTTGATCGCGGACTGGTATGCATCCCAACGCACAGGCCCCATGGGCGTCCCGGAAGTGACCGCACTCGCTGCCTCACTTCCGGCCGGCGCTTCGGTGCTGGATGTCGGCTGCGGCACGGGACTGCCGCTGACGCGGGTGCTGCTGGAGCACGGCTGCCATGTGGTGGGCGTGGATAGCTCTCGCGAGTTGCTGGCGCGATTTCAAGCAAACTTCCCCCACGTGCCGGTGATCTGTGCGCCCATCCAGTCGTGTGAGCTTCAGGCGCGGACGTTCGATGCCGCGATCGCGTGGGGGGTCCTGTTCCACCTGCGCCACGAAGAACAGGAACAGGCGATCGCCCAGGTCGCGAGGGCATTGAAACCTGGCGCCGCGTTCCTCTTCACCTCAGGCGACGCCCACGGCTCCATCGACGGCGAGCCGATGAATGGCGTGCCGTTCCGCTATCACTCGTACAGCGTCGACGGGTATCGCGACCTGCTGCGCGCGCACGGGCTCACGCTGGAAGCGACGCACACGGACCCTGGCGAGAACACCTACTTCCTGTCTCGCAAGACTGGATAAGGCGGCTTCTCGCCATCCGCGTAATACAGCGTCGTCTCTGCGCTCTGTGAGAGTACTCCGAGCAGATGTTGAGACACGACGTCGGCGAAGAAGTGCCACTCAGGCTCTCGCGGCGACCGCTTGCCGCCATTGGTTGCTGCGCCGCAAGAGCTGATACGGCGTCAATGGCTCGGTGGGGATCGGATCCGATACGCGGCTCCCGAGCATCTCGAAGACAGTCACTCCGCGATCGGTGACGTCCTCCACCCGCCGGAGCGTGTGGCGCTGTTGCATCTGCGTGTAGATGCGCCAGGTGTTGTTCTCGTAATAGAGGAAGTTGAACGCGTCGACGGCCTCGGGCGGATCCGCCGCGTATTGTGTGTCATCCAGCCAGGCGCAGACCCGGCCCCCCGTCTGGGACGGCCAGTGGTGGAACGTCATGTCCGCGTTCTTGGAGTGCACGTAGCTGCCCGCGTTGGGGTAGTGGTAGGCGCGGAAGTGCGTGGTGGGATGCTGGGGGCTCAGCGTCACGACGAGGTGGCACCCCTGCATCGAGCCCGTGAAGACGAAGGGGTGCGCCGGGTTCTGCATGGGAAAGTCGATATAGCCCATGCCTCCAGCGGGGCCGCCTCCGCCCTTGAGCTGCTCCATCTGCGGCGTGCTGAGCGTCTTGTAGGGGAACCAGTAGCCACGCACCGGATTGGTGGACGGGGCGGGCAGCGCGGCCCATCCGCTGCTCCGCGAGCCCTCGGGGATCGTCTGGAGGACGACCATCCGGTGGCCGTCCTTCTGGTAGGTCTTGAGATCGAAGCTGATCTGCCCCATGGCATCGACGGCCTCGAGGTACCGTCGGCATTGCATCCACAGGGGGGTGCCCATCGCGAGCGTGGGTGCCCGCGTGCCGGCCATCGCCTGTAGCAGGTCATCATGCCCGCCGACTGCATGATCCCGGTTGCTGATGAAGGTGAGCGGATCGTTGACGAAGCTTGTATTCAGCGGGTTCAGAGGCATGAGCGATCCCGAGCGGGAAAGAGGCGTTGCCGGGCAGGAATTTTAGCACGGTACGCCCTGGGCTCTGGGCCCGAGGCCTGCGGAGCCAAGGGCGCGAGGCGTCGAGAGGGAGGCGGTCCGCGTGGACAAGCAGACCTGTAGTTCTTTTCCTCCCCACTGGCTACGTCACCTCCCTGGGGAGGAGCGGGCACGGCCTCGCGCCTGAGCGCTGATTTCACAGCCTTCGGCACGTGCGTCTACCTCCGCAGGGGGGCTCAATAGGGCCGGAGTTCACCGGCTGCTCCTCGGGGAGAGTCATGCGTATCCATCTTTCGTCCAGTGTCTCCGGAGTCCGGGTGTGGAGGGCCTCGCTCGTAGCGGGGCTCCTGGGATTGGCTGCCTGCAAGGGCACGGTGGGGCCCGAGGGCCCTCCAGGTGATGAGGGGGCACCCGGAACCCAAGGGACTCAAGGGCCTCAAGGAGCCCAAGGGGCTCAGGGGCCCCAAGGGGCGCAAGGGCCACAGGGGGCCACGGGTGAGACGGGGTCACAGGGGCCGCAAGGGGAGGTGGGCCTCCAGGGTCCGGCGGGTGAGCAAGGGCCGCAGGGGCCGAGCGCGCTGATGGTCACCCAGGTTGAGCCTGCGGGCTCCAACTGCCCCCACGGCGGCGTCATGCTCCAGGCCGCGGTCGACCACAACGGCAACGGGACGGTGGATGCCGGCGAGGTGGACCCGGCCTCCACGAAGTACCTGTGCAATGGCGCGGACGGCGCCCAGGGCATCCAGGGCCCCGCGGGCAGCATGGGCCCCCAGGGCGAGCCCGGCGCGCTCGCGCTCTACGGCGACGGCTCCGCGGGGAATCTGAACATCCCCGAGAACTCGCAGCCCCGCAACCTCATTTACGGCTACGGCACCCTCCCGAATGGCGCCAACCTGATGTTCCAGAACGTGTACATCAACGCCGTCGTGTTCGTTGCCAGCGGGGTCACGATTCGCGCCACCGGGGACATCACCATCGGCCCTCAGGGCATCCTCGTCGTCGACCCGGAGCGCTCGATGCAGACGGTCAACCGGCCCACGCGGGGCATCGCCGTGTCCATGCCAGAGGACTCCCAGGGTGGCCGGGGCCTGGACCTGGGGCGCTCGGCGGTGCTCACCCGCTTCGACCTGAGCGGGGGGGGCGCTGGCTTCCGCCCCAAGATCGCCAACGCCGCCCTCTACTCCGGTAGCGAGGGCGGAGGCCGTGTCGTCCTGGCCGCCAAGGGCAACATCAACCTCAATGGCCTCATTGACGCCAATGGCCGCAACGGGGGCATCCCGTCCGGCTCGGCCCTGCCCGGCGGCGGAGGAGGCGGGGGCGGCGTCGTCACCCTCGTCTCCCGCGGCACCATCACCCTGGGCACGAACGGCTCCATCAGGGCCCAGGGAGGAAACGGGGCCAACGCTGTCGCGGGTGCCACGGGTCAGCTCTACGGCGGGGGAGGAGGCGGCGGCGGAGGGGTCATCCAGATCCTCTCAGCCTACCAGCCTGTCATTCCCACTCCCGCCAACCTCAATGTCAGCGGCGGCACGGCGGGGAGTGCCGCCGTCACGGGCACGGCCACCACGCTGGCCGCGATGGGCGGCGGAGGCGGCGGGTCGGGCGGAGACGGTGGGGACGGAACCAAGTCGACGGCCGCCAGCGGAGCTGCCGTGGTGGGCGTCGTTGGAGACCTCAGCGTGACCGTTACCCCGCAGCCGGAGCTCCTCTTCTACTGAGCCGCGGAGGCGGCGGGTCCACATCCCGAAGGGGGACGGGTCGGTCTTCCGCCAGTTCCCCAGAAATCTCCCCGAGTCATTGTCGTGAACGGGCGGAGGCGGCGTCGTACCTCCGCTGCGCTACCTGAATGTCCTCCATGTTCGCGACGGTCCACTCGTAGAGCACGCTGAACGGTTTCTGCAACGAGTGACCGAGCGGCGTGAGCGAGTACTCCACTCCGAGCGGAGGTCCAGGCAGGACGCGGCGCGCGATCATCCCGTTGCGCTCCAACCGGCGCAGGGTCTGGGTCAGCACTCGTTGAGTGATGCCATCCAAGCGCCGCTTGATCGCGTTGAAGCGCCGAGGCTTTACGAGCACGGCGAGCGCGAGCACCGACCACTTGTCCGCGATCTGGTCGAGGATGACTCGGCTCGGACAGTCGGCACGGTACACGGGATCAGAGTCATCATCGGCCATCGGTATCCTCGAGCATCCTTGGGATGCTTCAGGTGCGTAATTGACACCAAGTATCCATTGCATACCTTGGCGTGCGCAACCTCCCGAGGGCCTCATGACAGAAAACCGCTACTCGAAGATTCATGTTTCCATCAGCTCCGGCGTCGCCCGCGTCACCATCGACAACCCTCCGGTCAACGTGCTCGACGTCGTGGTCATGAGGGAGATTCGCGGCTTCCTGGCCTCCGTCCGCGACCTTCCATCGGTGACTGTCATCGTCTTTGACAGCGCGAACCCTGACTTCTTCATCGCTCACGTCGACATGTCACTGATCGACGACCCGCATGCCTTCGACGAGCTGGCGAAGGACGCGCCGGTCGGCCTCAATGTCTTTCAAGACTTCGCGGAGACATTGCGTCGACAGCCGCAGCTCACGATTGTCAAGCTCGCGGGCATCGCGCGGGGCGGCGGTGCTGAATTCGTGGCGGCCGCCGATATGAGCTTCGCCGCGAGCGGTCGGGGTCGACTCTCCCAGTGCGAGGCGCTCATGGGAATCATCCCTGGCGGAGGAGCCACTCAGCTTCTCGCTCACCGGCTTGGGCGGGCTCGTGCGCTCGAAGCGATCCTGGGGGCAGACCTCTTCGACGCAGAGACGGCAGAGCGCTACGGGTGGGTCAACCGCGCGCTGCCCGACGACAAGCTCGACGCCTTCGTCGATCGCCTGGCGCGCAACGTCGCAGCGCTCCCGACGGGCGTAGTTGCCGCCGCCAAGCACGCTGTGCCGCCGGCGGACCTCTCCGAGGGGCTTGCGCGGGAGAACAAGGCGTGGGCGGACTTGTTCACGCTTCCGGTCGTCGAGCGGCTGATTCGAGGCGGACTCGCTCGCGGCGCCCAAACTCGTGACGGCGAACTCAGAATTGAAGAACTGCTGCGCGAACTCGGGGCGCCGGCGTCACAATGAGCGAGGCCGTGCAAATCGCTCGACGTCAGCCTGCTCGCGGTCCGCTTCGACGTCGTGCACGTAGCCAGGGGAGCTTCAGCGCAGCAGGGTGGGCGACGGGACGCCCAGGGGCCGCGCGCCCTCACGGCGCATCCCGTCGAAGATGAGCCGCAGATAGCGCCTGGAGAGCTTCGGTGACGGCTCGTCGAGGAACTCCACGACATGATTCGGCGCACACGAGAGCAGAAGGACATCGACCCCAGTCAGATCCTCCCGGATGGACCCCTCGCGCTGAGAGCGAAGCACGAGGGCGTCGATCACCTCGAGCAGCTCGCGACGCCGCAGCGCAATGGCCGAGTCCGGCCCGGCCCCTCCGATGAGGAACGACAGGTCTTGCTCCTGCCGCTGCTCGGCTATCGCCTCGAGCAGACCGAGGAGAGCCTCGTCGGCCGGCTGGGAACCGAGCAGCTCGCGACCTCGTTCGACGAGCTCCGCGACACGTCGAGCGACGATCTCCGAGATCAGCGCATCTTTGCTCGGAAAGTGCCGGAACAGCGTCCCCTTTCCCACCCCGGCCCGCTCGGCGATGAGGGTGGACGAGACACCGAAGCCGTGCTCGGCGAAGACGGCGTCGGCGGCCGCAAGCAGGGCATCGCGGTTGCGGGAGGCGTCGGCACGGGGGCGTCGTGAACGGTGAGGCACCCGGGAAGTGTAGCGAGATGATTGCCCTCGACGACAGAAGTTGACCATGCGGTCCGCTTACCGCACCATCGTCGTAACTGGACCGTTGGGTCCGTTTAGATGGGGGCGACATGAAGGCATTGGCGGCGACGAGCTACGGATCGGCCGAGGAGCTGAAGATCATCGACCTCCCGAGGCCGCGCCCGGAGCGGGGTCAGATCCTCGTTCGGATCGCGGCGGCGACGATCAACGCGACTGACATCCGCGCTGTCACCGGCGGGCTCCGCGGCGTGCTCGACCTGCAGTTTCCCTACGTGCTCGGCAACGACTTCTCGGGAACGGTCATCCAGGTGGGCGACGGCGTGACCGCCTTCGCGGAGGGTGACGAGGTGTTCGGACAGGCGCTCCCCCGTCAACTGCGGCCGCTGCTCACATCGGCCCATCCCTCGCTGAGCACCGGAGCCCTCGCCGAGTACGCGGTGTTCGAAACCGACACGCCGATGCTGGCACATCGCCCAGCATCCGTTTCCCACGTACACGCCGCGTCCCTGGGAATCGCCGGCATGGCCGCCTGCTCGCTGATGAGGCTCGCTCATATCAAACCCGGTGAGACGGCGCTGGTCATCGGCTCCACCGGCGGCGTGGGAAGCATCGTCGTCCCGCTCCTCGCCCGCGCCGGGGCACGGGTCATCGCCACCGCCGCGGGCGAGCGCGCCGTCACGATCATGCGCGAGCTCGGGGCCACGGATACCGTAGGCTACGACTCGTCCGAGTACCCCCGCGACGTCGACATCATCGTCAACTGCGTGCTGCCCGCGGGCGCGGTCAGCGCTGCGGCCGCAACGCTGCGCGAAGGCGGCCGGATCGTCTCGACAGTTCCGCCGACGCCCACCGCCGAGCAACTGGGACGCGACGACGTCGCCGTCAACGTCGTCGACTGGAACGTCGACTATCTGCCGATGTCCGAGCTGGCGGACGCCGCAGCCAGAGGCGAGCTCACGGCCACGATCGAGAGCGTGCACCCGCTGAGCCGTGCCGGGGACGCTGTCAGGGACTTCCTGAGCAACAGCACCGTGGGAAAGGTCGTCGTCACGATGTGAGTCCCCGTTCGGAGCGACTTGCTGGATGGGGCTGCGCGTGACGCTGACCTACCTCCTCTACCGGGGGAGGGCGGTGTGCTCGGCTTCCCCTGCTTCCACATGTACAGCCATAGTCCCTCCTCGGAGGAACCTGTCGTTCAGCTCTTCCACTCCGGTGCGTACAGCGCCACTGGGTACTTCAGCAACGAGGGGGGCGAGACCGACTTCTACCTCTATGCCGCGCTTCACGTGGTGATCCCACCTCTGGGCAAAGGCCTGCGCCAGGTGACGCGAGCCGCCCGGAAACCGGCTCGCTAGTGGAGTGTCTTACAAGTCCTTCGACATAGTCGTAGGCCGCTCGATGCCGTCCCGTCGAGAGGGCTTCGGCATCGGCTCTCGGCGCCTATGTCGAATTACTTCGCGGACACTCCACTAGGAAGCACTCTTGACCGCCCGCGCCCTTTTTCAGACACCCGCGGGCTGCATCTGCTGGGGCCGCGCGGCCGGATGGGCCACAGGGTGTCGCCGAGAGCCTTGTTTTCGAGCTTGAAGGTGACCTGTGCGCAGTGCGTGAAGCGCCGGGTTCCCTTCTCCGACATGAGGACGATGTCCCCCGGTTGCATGGCGTCGAAGATGGAGCGCTTGGTGGGAGTCATCGCCCAGCAGCGGATGCCCTCCATTCCCGCTCGGTCCTGGAGCTCCCGGATGACATCATCCGGCACAAAGGGGGCAAGCCGCTCGGGTGGAACATCTTGCTCGATCGAGAGTTCCAGGTTCTGGCGATTCGCTGGGACAAAGTACAGAGACACAGCCGCTCCTCTTTGAGGCCAGGCGGTCGACTCATGGGGTCGGCCACCGCGAAGCGGAGTGGTTGCTCTGTTTTTTCACCAGGATGTGGGAGGTAGGCGGAAGACGGGACCCTGGCACGCTCAGGGTCGATGGCGTTCGGGGCGTTCCGCGCGACCGCGCGTGCTCTCTGCGGGGTAGTTCCTGCGGTTGACCTCAAGCTTGTCGAGGATCGCCTTTTGAAGGTCGATGGCAGCTCTATCGCACAGCAACAGCAGAGAGATGGCGACATCGGCGACTTCAGCCCTGAGGCGCGCGTGATTTTCTGGCTGGCGGACGAACGCGTCGGCGTCGTCGTTCCGAACCCAGCGGAGGAGGGCCACGAGTTCGCCCGCCTCGGAGGCGACTGCCATCGAGAGGTTCTTGGGATCGTGGAACTGCGCCCATTCCCGCTCTGCGACGAACCTTCGCAGTTCGTCCAGGAGAGTCGCGAGCTGTCCGGTGTTCGCAGGAGGGGTTGGTGAGGTCATGCCGGTGAAGGTAACAGCTCTGCTGAGTGGGGACCTTTGTCGGCAGGTCTACCAGATGGAATCCAACGCGATGCCCAGCCCCGGCACGGATTGGGCGGTCAGCACATCGCCGGCCTGCGCGGTGGTGCGCTCGGCGTAGGCTGCCGAATCCACATCGGGCTGGCGGTACACCTCGACGCGCTGGCGCTCGACGTCCACCAACCAGAACTCGGCAACGCCATGCCGCGCGTAGAGTGCGCCCTTGGTGGTGCGATCCTCTCTCAAGGAGTTGCGTGCGACTTCGATGAGGAGTTCCGCGTTCTGAGGGTGCGAGTCCCTTCTGGCTCCCTCTTCCCGAGTCACCACCGCCAGATCCGGCTCGGGTACGCTGAACTCTCCAAGCTGAAGAGGGAGCTGCACCCGCAAAACGTGCTGGGCCGACAGTTGACGGAAGATCAGGCCACTGAGCATCTGGATGATGCGGGCGTGCAGCACGCTCTGCGGGGACATGCGGCACAGGACTCCGTCGATGAGTTCCAGGCGCTCGCGCTCTGCGAAGACGCCCGCGTCCACCATTCGCATGTACTCGGTGGCAGTGAGCCGGCGCAGGCGCGTCGCGTAAGGCAGGGACTCGTGCGAGGGCTCCATGACCTCGGAAGTATAAGCCTGGAAAAACAAAAGCCCATGACCGGGGGGCATGGGCTTCGGTCAGCTCCCCGTTCGGAGTGGCTGGCGAACACGTTCGCGGCTCTGCCCAGAGAGCGCAGCCGGAATCACCCTGTGATTTCAGGGACTTCCCTGCGCAGTCGGCCGAATAGGGGCATGAGCGCCTGATGGCGAACTGCGAGGATGGGCCACCACGGCGGAGCAGACTCGGACGTATGCCGGCTTGCTTTAGAGCCCAATCCGGCCACCTCAGGGGGGACGCAGGGGACCTCTGACGCGGTCGAGCGCGACGCGCAAAGCCCTCTGGAACGCCGGAAACCGCCGGGTTTGCTCGCGAAGTCCGTCCGCCCATCGTGTGGCAGCCTCCGCATGCCCGGCCAGAGTGTCCAACTCCACGCAGCACGCGATCAGCATCGCCGCATGCCGGTAGGTGCGGCGCCGCTTGCCACCCAGGACGGCGTCAGTCCGGGCGGAGGCGGCCGCGCGGAGTGCATCGAGCATCAGTCTTCGGTCCTTGGTGGAGAGGTGCTCCCCCACCCGACTTCGCAGCAGGACGTGGACCACGGAGGGGGTCTGTAGCATAGGGCGGGAGGGCGCAGGCATACCGGTGTCCTCGGAGCCCAAGTCGAAGCCAAGACCGAAGAGCATCGTGGGGGGACGGTGGAGAGGCAGTGCCAACTCGCCCCGGAGCGTGTCGGCGGGAGCGCCGCCGAGCAGCCAGGTGAAGGCGGGGAAGAGCAGGTGGCCAGGATGATCTGCGAACGACCAGCCGACTCCGTGGGCCTGGGCAAGCAACTCGGCCGCGGGGGCGAAGTCGCCGGAGACCACGTGCAGCAGGCCCATGAGGCTAAAGGCCCCCACCGGGCACTTCTCCAGCGCCATCGTCACGCGCCTCTTCAGCACGGCTGCGTTGGGCTCGTCCGCCACGAGCCACCGGAGCAGTCGCGTGAGCGAGGGGGCTCCGAGCCAGGCCTCCTCGAGACGGTGGGTAGCGTCGGCGCGGCCGAGTTGCGCCGCTGCCAGAGCCGCCCCATCGAGGAAGTCGCCTCGCCAGGGTATGGAAGGAGTCAGCGCGGTAGCCTCCTCATAGGCGCGAAGTGCCTCGGACCACAGGTCCCGCTCGACGAGGGCCGAGCACCATACTCGCAACGCCTCGGGCTTGCGGGAGGCGCGCGCCAGGCGCTCCAGCCCGGCGATGCCCTCCGCGCGCGCGACCGCCTCCCGGAGCATGTGCTCGCGAGCTGATGCCCACCACCCGCCTTCGGCGGCGGGTTCCCGCTCGAGCCGTTCCACCCAGAAGCGTAGGAACTCCGCCAACTCCGGGAGCGGTTCTGTGGCCACTCGCTCCATGTCCGCCAGGGGTGAGCCCCAGTATGTTGTGCCCGCCACCGCCTTCAGCGCTGCGAACACGGCATCCGCCCGCTCCACGAGCGGCGTCGTCCGGTACACCGCCACGGCGTAGCGGGCCGCGCAGTCGCCCGGGTCCTCTGTCAGCATCTCATCGAGGAGCTCTTGCTGGCCGAGGTCAATCTCCGCCGCGGCGAGCGGAGGCAGCAGCGTGCCGAAGATGGCTCGCGCGGCTGCGAACTCTCTAGCGAGGAATGCTTTCAGTCCCTGGCGCAGGTATGTGTCCACCTCACCAGGGTCGGCCCGGCCAACGCGGCGTGCGGCGCTGACGAAGGTCTCGAGCCCGGCGATCACTTCCGGAGAGGGGGCGCTCGGACGCCACCCGGATCTTCCGCGGCAGGCGCGCTCGAGGAGGAGGTTCTCGAGCTTTGCGCGCGGGCCGGCCTCCAGGTGGTCCGCCATGCCTCGGACGAGGGCGCGGAGCTCATCTGCGCTCATGGCTCCGAGCGCCGCCTCCCAGTCCGGTGGGTCGATGGGGGGCTCCAGCGAGCGGTTCGGGGAGTATGACATGGTGGCGTCACCGGAGGGACTTGCGCAGTTGCGTGACTTGTCAAGTAGAGCAGCACTCGAACAACCTGGGCGATAGGATTCTTCTTCCTACGGCAACCCGGCACTGACGTCCAGCGCAGGCTCAGCACCCGAGGCCGCTGGGGCCTTGCTCCCAGGGGCGGGCGTCATCAACCTTGCGCCGATTCATCCACCATTACGAGGCAGAGAGGTGTGCCGAGGAGGGGCATGAGCACCAAGCCCGACAGCCAGGTCCTGCGGCTTGCCGAGACGGCCGTCGCGCTGCGCAAGGGAGAGAACTTCCCCGCGACACGCCTGACCGTGCTCAAGAGGCTCTGCCAGGACGTGCGCGGCGGCACACGCTTTCTGGTGTATCTCGCGGTCGCAGTGCGCGATCAGATGGGACGGGAGCAGCAGCGGCGCCGTGGAGGCCGCTCCCAGGCGAGGGCACACCAGCAGCGGCTTGCCTCCAGGGCCGTTGCAGCCATGAAGCGGTACCTTGCTTCGCCCTCGGAGCGGGAGGCCGAGCGCTTGTTCGAACTGCTCGACCAGGTCTTTCGCGTCCAGGACACCTACGAGCCCGGACCGTGGGGTGGGGCGCGCATCATCACGCGCTGTGTGGTGTGAAGCCGCGTCGCTCAGGTGCCTGCGCGCAGCTCCTCGCTGGTCACGCGGGTGTCGAGGTTCTCCTCGAACGTCACGCTGGCCGCGTGGACGAGCATCCGGGCCACCTGGGTGGGCCGGCGCACGGGCTCGGTGGCGGCGTCTCGCTCAACGTCTCGCTCAGTGTCACGCGCGAGCTGCGCCTGCGGAACAGCGTGCCCGTCAGGATGTGGCCGCGTCCTCGGCCGTGGCCGCGGGCTGCTGGTCGAGGATTGTCGTGTAAGAGCTTGCGCGCGATTCGTACCGATATGCGCGAGGCGATCGGCCGACCTCGCGCCGGAACGCCATGCTGAACGCGCTTTCGGACCCGTACCCGAGCTTGAATGCGAGTTCTCCAATCGCGCAATCGGTCGTCCGCAGCGCGTCCTTCGCGAGCGACATCCTCCACTGGATGGCGTAAGCGAGCGGTGGCTGCCCGACGAGCTCTCCGAAGCGCGCGGAGAACGCGGTGCGCGACATGCCCGCCACGCGCGCGAGTTCGGCCACCGACGTCCCCGTCTCCACGCTGCTGTGAATATGGCGAAGCGCTGCGCCGATGCGTGAATCGGCGAGCGCACGCAGCCAACCTGTGCGAGCGGGGCTCTTGCCCTCGGAATCGAGCCAGCGCAGCGCGTATGTCAGCACCAGTTGCGCGAGCTGGTCGAGCACCCGCAGACGACCGTTCTGCACAGCGCGCACCTCGTCGACAAGCAGCCGCGTCAGGTCGCGCAACGAGCGCGCCTCGTCCGCCGGGATGCGTACGAACTCTGGCAGCGCCTCGATGAGCAGGTGCGCGTTCGCCAGATCCAAGGCGAAGCGCCCACCCACGAGGTGCACGACCGGCTTCTCTCGCGCGCTGCCAAGTCGGGCAACGCGGTTCGTCGTGGGGCGAAGGAAGTCGTTCGCGATTCGGCTCGGGGTCTCCATGTCGCTCGCGATCACGTAGGGGGTACGCCGCCAAGCAGGAAGACGTCGCCCGCGCGAAGGAGCTTCGCCGCGCGACCGCGAATGGCAATCCGGCACTCTCCCTCGATGACGACTCCGAATTTCACACCTGGATAGGCGTCGAACGCGAGGCTCCACCGGCCGTGGGCGCGCAGCTCCGCAGCGACTGCTGCCTGGGGCCGCAAGAGCGCGAGCACATCTTCGAGGGGATCGCGAACGTCCGAGGGCATCGTCGGGACGATACATCAAGTATTGCGGCTGATCCATGATGGCGCGTGCAACTGCCACCCCATAGCTTTCATTCATGGGACGACGGCGAGCGGCGCCGCCGACTTCGACAAGGATGGAGGCGTATGCAGATGGCTCTTTGGATTGCTTCTGGACTCCTCGCGTTCGCGATGGTGGGCGCGGGCGGGTTCAAGCTCGCCACGCCTCGCGTCAAGCTCATGGAGAGAATGAAGTGGGCCACGGCGTGGAGCGATGGCAACGTGAAGCTCCTCGGTCTCGCGGAGGTTCTTGGCGGGATCGGCGTGGTCGTTCCGCACCTCACCGGCATCTTGCCGGTCCTCACGCCCATCGCCGCAGTGTGTCTCGTGGTTCTGATGGCCGGCGCCGTGAAGACGCACGTCGAGCTCAAAGAGCCGGTGGCGCCTCCGGCGATCCTCGCGTTGCTCGGGGTGTTTGTCGCTCTCGGACGTTTCGGCGTCGTCTGACAGGCCCGTGAGCGGCTGATCTGGGAGACCGACAATGACCTTCAAGATAATGGCGTACGTGATGACGTTGGGCGGCTGCGTTCTCGGCATCCGCTTCATCTTCGCCGGGGCTTCCCTGCTGAAGGAGTGGGGCATCGAGGTGACCGATGGGCCCCTTGTCATTTGTCGCCGGCTGGGTGCGATCTATCTCGGCCTCGCCCTCATGTTCTTCCTCGGGCGAGCAGCTGCACCGTCAGACCTCCGCTCGGCGGTGTGTCTAGGCGTGGGTGGAGCAAGCGCGCTGCTCGCAGGTCTCGGGCTCTTCGAGCTCCGTGCTGGACGAGTCAGCTCCGGCGTCGTCGTCCCGGCCATCGTCGAGATAGTGCTCGCGGCTGGCTTCGTCTGGACGTGGTGGAGTGGGCGATGACCTTTCCGCTCGGGCGTCCGGTGGACTGTTGGTACCTGTCCTCGAGCACCTCGAGCACCTCGAGCAGCTCCTTGCGCTCGGCGACGCCGAGGGGCTCCAGGCCGAAGTCATCGAGGATGAGGACCTGGGCCTTGGCCAGGCGCTTGAGGACGTGGGGGTAGGTCCCGTCGGCGAGAGCATCCGGGTCGCTGCGCCGCCCCGAGCCCTTGTCCGTTCAAGCTGTTACCCGGACTTGCGATATGACCTCCGAGGTCCCATCATACTCTGATAACCCATGAGGTCGGTTCCAGGTATGGATGAACGCAAGCACCAGGAGGAGCGGGAGCGCGTCTCGAGCCGCGTTTTCAGCGCGCCCCCGGGCTCCCTGGCCGACGTGGAGCTGTGCGTCGCCGCCTGGCGCCTGAAGCTGACCGAGCAGTTCGACGAGCTGCTCTGCCTGCCGCTGCTGCGCGGCGTGCAGCGCCTCGACTATCAGGTGGAGACCGTCCTCAAGGTGCTCCGGCTGCTGCGCGGGCGGGCGCTGCTGGCGGACGAGGTGGGGCTGGGCAAGACGATCGAGGCCAGCATGCTCATCCAGGAGATGCGCCTGCGCGGCATGGCCAGCCGGGTGCTCGTCCTCGTCCCCAGCGCCCTGGTGGGCCAGTGGACCGAGGAGCTGCGCGAGAAGTTCCAGATCCCCGCCCGCTCCACGGAGGAGCCCGCCTTCCGCGCCAGGGATCCCGCCGCCGCCTGGCACGCCCCGGGCGTCCTCGTCGCCTCCCTGCACATGGCCAAGCTGGAGCGCCACGCGCGCTTCGTCGCCGAGACTCCCTGGGATCTCGTCGCCGTGGACGAGGCCCACCACGTGAAGAACCGCGCCACCGCCGGCTGGCGCCTCGTCAACCAGCTCAAGAGCCGCTTCCTCCTGCTCATCACCGCCACCCCCGTGGAGACGGAGCTCGAGGAGCTCTACAACCTCATCACCCTGCTCAAGCCAGGGCAGCTCTCCACCCCCGCCGACTTCAAGAGGCGTTTCGTCTCCGCGGGAGATCCCCTCAACCCCAAGAACCGCGAGCGGCTGCGCGCCCTGCTCTCCGAGGTGATGGTGCGCAACACCCGCGCCCGCGCGGGCCTCTCGGTGGCCCTGCCGCCCCGCTTCGCGCGCACCCTCGTCGTCGAGCCCACCCCCGCCGAGCTGGCCCTGTACCAGGCCATCGTCGAGGAGGTCCGCCGCGGCGCCCCCGCCCCCGCCTCCACCCGGCGCGGCCTGCGCTTCCTCATGGAGGCCGCCGGCTCCAGCCCCCACGCCGCCCTGCACACCCTGCTGCGCTCCGCCTCCGAGCAGCGTCCCGAGGAGGACTCCTCCACGCAAGTCCCCGCCCCCGCCACCGGGACACCCCGCCTCCTGGAGCTCGCCCAGGCCGCCGCCGCCGCGCCCTCTCGCAAGACGGCGCGGCTGCTGGATGTGCTCGCCCAGAGCCCGGGCAAGGTCGTGGTCTTCAGCCGCTTCAAGGCCACCCTCGAGGCGCTCTCCCACGCGCTCCAGGCCCGGGGGCTCTCCTTCGTCTCGTTCCACGGTGGGATGAGCGGCCCCGAGAAGGATCAGGCCGTCCAGGCCTTCCGCGAGCAGGCCCGGGTGCTCCTGGCCACCGAGGTCGGTGGCGAGGGTCGCAACCTCCAGTTCGCCAACGTCCTGGTCAACTTCGATCTGCCCTGGAACCCGATGAAGATCGAGCAGCGCATCGGGCGGCTGCACCGCATCGGCCAGCAGCACGAGGTGCACATCTTCTCCCTCTGCAACGCCCACAGCGCCGAGGAGCGCATCCTCGACGTGCTGGACCGGCGCATCCACTTGTTCGAGCTGGTGGTGGGCGAGGTGGATCTCATTCTCGGCCGGGCCCTGGGCGAGAAGGAGTTCGATGAGCGCGTCTTCGACATCTACGCCTCCACCCGGGACGAGCCCGCCCTCCACCAGGAGTTCGAGGCCCTCGCCGAGGAGCTCGCCCGGGCGCGCAGGGGCTATGAACAGGTCAAAGCGCTGGATGAGAAGCTGTTCGCGGAGGACTTCGAGACATGAGCACCCCGCTGTCCTTCGTCCGGGCCTGGTCCGAGCACCGGGGCGCCGTCGTGGAGGCCGGGCAGGAGGGCGTGGAGATCCTCCAACCCGCCGAGCTGGCCACGGCCCTGGGGCTCCCCGAGCACGCGCGCTACGCCGAGCAACCCACGCCCGGAGCGCTCTGGGTCGGCTACGGCGCTCCCACCCTGGAGAGGTTCCTCCAGGAGGCCACCCGGCACGTCCCCTGGGCCGCGCTCACGCTGGAGCCGCATTCCGCTCCCAGGGAGGCCACGGCTCGCGCGGCGGCGGAGCGCTTCGTGCTGCGCAACGCCGTCCACGAGCTGGAGGGCTCCCGCCTGAGCACGGGCGCGCGCCTGGTGGCGTACGTCCGCTACTCGCTGAGCACGGATGATCGGCGCGACGGGCTGGTGGAGGAGACCGTCTCGGTGAGCCAGCGGGTGAGCGTGCCCGGGTTCTGGCGGGCCGCGGGTGGGAGCGGAGCGCTTCGCCCCGCCGTCGCGCGCCCCGCCGGTGCAGCGCTGGAGCAGGCCGCGCGCGCCGCCCTGCTCCGCGCCGAGGCCTCGGCCCGCGCGCAGTCCCGTGCCTTCCTCGAGGGCTCCGCGCGCCGCCAGGAGCGGGATCTGCGCCGCATGGAGGAGTACTTCCACGGGCTGCGCGCGGAGCTCGACAAGCGGGCCCGGCGCGGCAAGCTGGCGGCCGAGGACATCGCCCTCAAGGCCGGGGCGATCGAGCGGGAGCGCGCGGGCAAGCTCCAGGAGCTGAAGGAGCGCGGGCAGGTGCGCTACGAGGCGGCGCTCGTGGCGGCCGTGTGGCTCGAGGCCCCGGTGGCGGAGCTCACGCTCCGAGCCCGGCGGCGCAAGGCGGAGTGTTCGCTGACGCTCGAGTATGACTTCGTGACGCTGCACCTGCTGGCGCCCGTGTGTGCGGCCTGTGGGCTGGACGCGCCTCAGCCCGCCCTCTGTGACGAGCGGCTGCATGTGCTCTGTGTGGCGTGTGTCCCGCGGGCGGAGGGGCGCTGGAGCTGCCCGGCATGCCGGGAGCCCCGCGCGGATCGTGGTGAATAGAGCGGAACGTGCTCTTGAAGGTTCTCGACGACGAGCCGCTCTCCATCGTCATGGACGTCATCAGGCTCTTCGTCGCCTTTGGCGGGAGCGCCGACGCTCGCCCACCGCTCGGCTCTCGGGGTGAAGGCAGGGCAATGTCGTCCAGGCCAGTCTGGCCAATCCCGTTTCTTTCCCGCTCCAGCACCTCGACACGGATGGGGGGCTCTATGCGCAGAACTGGGATGGCATCCGAGCGCAGTTGCTCGAAGAGTTCAGGTTCCGGCCTAACGTACCTCTCAATTCCACCCTCGGTGCCGACTCCCTGTGTCCTTCCAGCCAAGACCGCACACCCCTACCGTTTCCGGTGTCGAGTTCCACTGGGGAGAAGGGGCGCCGATGCGCGGTCGGAGAACGTGGCGGGTCCGTGGGTGGCTCCTGGGGAAGCCGCGACGCGGCTACGGGAGAAGCTCGCCGAGCGCAAGCAGCAGCAGCAAGACGCGGATCAGGACCCGCACGTCCCCCACGGCAACCCGGAGGACTGGGAGACAGAAGAGACCCAGCGGCGCACTTGTGAGAGGGAGATGCCAACCTACGCCATCTGCCACGAGCTGCCAGAGGACTACGTCTTCCACAGCCCCCGTCAGGCGATGGATGCGATGAAGCAGCGGCTGGGAGCCACGAGCCTCGCTCTACACAACGCGCAGCGCACGCGGAGCGGCCCCTGCCCAGATGTCGGAGACCCCTACAACGTCCGGATGAACGGTCAGAGGGCTGGGTCCATCGTCTGTTGCCCATGTTGTGTTGAGAACGCGCCGCGCCCCTTGCAGTGGGAGAAATGCCGGATCGTGGGGTAGGGGCGGGCCACACCTCATGGGCGACCAGAACTCTTTTGAACAATTCCTTCAGGCTGCGCGGCAGGCGGTCGAGCAAGGCGACTGGAACGCGTGGCGGGTCGCCATTGAACCGTTGTTGCTCCAACTCCCCACAAGCCATGCCGTGCGGCTGACGAGAGACTTCATCGCCCGCCGGCTCCCTGTTTTCGAGCGCCACCAGCCCGGTATGCCTTGGGTGCGGGAGGTGCTTGAAGCACTCACCCAGCCGGAGGACGCCGCCAGCAGTGGGAGGGAGTGGCCGTTCTGGGAAGACTCCACTGGCCCTGGCGGTGCCAGCTTCGCCAATGCCGTGGAGTCCCTCTGGATGGCAAACCAACGCAGAGGAGACACACGGCAATGCACAACGGAGCTGGTGGATGCGCTCTCAGATGCCATCATGGCGGATGCGACCGAACCCTGGGGCGCGCGCCACCCCGAGGAGTGGGCTCTCTGGTATCAACTTGCAATGGCTGGAGAAGGCGCCCCCCGAAAGCACGAAATCCAGATTGCCATGGCGAGAGACTTGGGCGTGAAGAGCCGCAAGCGCGCCGGCTTGCTGGAAGTGGCTGACCTTCTGGAGGCGGCATTGCGTGGAGGAGCCAGTTCCTCAGGTGGGTCCGAACGGCGCTGAGAGGCTCGATCGATCCTGAGAGGTGGATCGAGATGGCCACGCTCACGGAGGTGGGGTCCCTGGAGTGGGCGGACACGGCTCTCCCGCAGTTTTCCTCGCAGGGAGATGATGGTTGGCGGTTGAGCATCCGAGCGCCATATCGCTCCGCCACCTCCTGCCCACTCTGGAGCATGTCGCGGAGCACGAACCCAGCGTGAGGCCTGCATTCTCCATCTGTTGAACGCGAGGTTCGCGTGCCGGTTCAGAGCGAAGGTGATGGAGCGGCTCAACGCCGCGGGGGCCTCCTTCGTGTCGGTGACGCAGAACTTCTCCACGGCGGACGCGATGGGGAGGCTCACCCTCCACATGCTGATGAGCTTCGCGGAGTTCGAGCGGGAGATGATCGCCGAGCGGACGCGGGACAAGATGGCGGCGGCCAGGAGGAAGGGGAAGTGGACGGGAGGCCCCGTGCCGCTGGGTTACGAGGTACGTGACAGGCGCCTGGAGGTGAACGAGCTGGAGGCGGGGGTGGTGAGGGAGGTGTTCGAGCAGTACCTGCAGCACGGGAACATGGGGCAGGTGGCGAGGGTACTCAACGAGAGAGGGCTGCTTCCGAGATCGACGCGGGTAAAGAAGGGGAAGACGGCGCCCGGGTGGACGAAGGGAGCGGTGGGCCGGGTGCTGCGCAACCCAGTGTACGCGGGGTGGATGCAGAGCGGGGGCGAGCTGTTCGAGGGGGAGCAGCAGGCGCTGGTGGAACGTGCCATCTGGCAGCGGGCACAGCGGATGCTGGATGGGAAGGAGAAGGCGCTGAGGACTCGCGGCCTCAACCCGGCTTACGTGTTGCGCGGGCTGCTGCGCTGCGGGGCTTGCAGGGAGGCCATGACTCCGGGCTCCACTCGGCGGGGGCAGAGAGAGTACCGCTACTATCGCTGCACCACCCGCGACAAGCAGGGCAAGGAGGCGTGCTCGGTGATAGCGCTGCCAGCCCCCGCCATTGAGGAGTACGTCGTCGCCCAAATCGTCCATGCATGATGCATCTCCAGTCACGCATTCTTTCCCTGGGTCCGGGTCGCTGGACGGAAGCGGAGTTGTTGCTGGCGCAGTTTGCGCAGACGTGCCAGTTCCTTGCGGTCCGCGTAGGCGACACGCTGGCCCTTGACGCTCTGACTCTTGAGCCAGCCGCGTCGAATCCAGCCGTAGAGGGTGACGACAGGCATCTCCAACTCGCGGGCCAAGTCCGCCAGCCACCAAGAGTCCGGCGCGTCACTGGGCACGGGTCTGGGGCCGCGCCGTAGCGGTGCACCATGGCGCGCACCAGACGTACGTTTGGGTCATCCCCTACTCTTATCGTAGGGTTCCCTCCCACCTACCTACGGGGTAATCCGGACGGATACGGAATGGAGGAGGGGTGGGCGCAGCTGGCGCCGACGGTGGCGGTGGATGACGGAGAAGAGTGGGTCCTGCCCGGCATCCCGCACATGCTGATCAGCTACAGTGCAAGGGTTCTGCCATCCCTCGTGAATAACCCAGGCTCACGCATCGGATTCAGGCTCGCTATCGACAATCTGAACCTCGTCGACTTCCACCTCGCCATGATGGTTGCGCTCGACAATGTGCCTGAAAGTGGTGCCGCAGGAGCACGTTTCCTCCGCGTCATCGGGCAGGGGGAACCTGTCGCCGCAGTCGTCACAGCGACCTGAGAGCGTGTTGCACCAGTCACAGGTACCAGTGCACAGGCTCCCGACTGTGGCAGTCGAAGACCAATGCACCAAGTGCGGGGCATGGTCCTCATCTGGCTCGCACGCTTCGCAGACATCGTAGGAGTCGTCGTCGGCCTCACTCCGAAGCTGCTGGGTCAACTCATCGAGGAAGCGTGAGCGCCCATTGACCCGCTTCCTGCCGTACCTGTCGACGGTGAAGCCAGAATAGACGACATGAACCTCCCTACGAGCTCGAGTTACCCCCACGTAAAAGAGCCTTCGCTCTTCTTGAAGATCCTCATCGTTGTCGACTTTTCGGAAGTCCGGCAACCGCCCCTCATCGGCCCCGATCATGACGACCGCGTCGAACTCCAGGCCCTTAGCACCGTGAAGGGTCATGAGGTTCAGGACGTCGTCACTCCCGCGTTGCCCGACGAACTGCCCAAGCGTGGTGCCGGCCAATTCACCTTCTTCGACCGCATGAATCAGCGCATCCAGCTTCGCTCGGTCTCCAACAAGCATCGGTTGCGTCTGAAGCGCCTCACCAAGCACCTTTTCGTCGAATCGCCGGCACCACTCTGCAATGGGCATGGTCGAGCCCCGTGCGGCCCAAAGGAATGAGACAAGAGCCTGCCGGGCCTGGTTCCGCACGGTCGGGTTGTAATTACCAGCATGAAAGCCCAACCAAGTTTCGATGAGCTCCCCAAGGGTGACCCCTGCCGCATTCCATGGCTTGGCGCACCAAGCAGCACAATCTTCGATCCACCTAGTGAATGGTGTCTTCGCGTAGGGCGCTCCGTTGTCGAGACGGACGAAGTTCAGACCCGCCGCTTGCGCCGCAGACGCGACGCGTGACCCGTCGTTCTTGTCGCGATAGAGAATCGCAATCCGCCCGAGCGCAAACCCACGCGAACGAATGTCGGGAACGATCTTCTCAAAGACATGGCCTACTTGGTCGCTAGGTCCACCAGTGCACTCGTGCTCATAGATCGCTCCACTTTCATTCGAGTGCGCCTCGTAGTCCGCCCCGTCAGCGAGGAGCCCAAGTGAACCCTTCACTATGTCCTTCGCGCATCTGTAATTGAGCCGAAGCTTGACGTGGGCGAAGTCCTTTCGGTTGACGATCTCCCCGAACAGAGCGGGACTCGCTCCTTGGAACCTGTATATGGACTGGTCGGCATCGCCAACTGCCAGAACCCGAATGCCGATGTCGAGGAGTTTCAGCACCACATCGTGAAGTGCCACCCCAAGATCCTGATACTCATCAATCGCGAAGACCGGGAACCGGGCCTTCAGTGCCCTTCGTACCCAGTCGTGCTCTTCGATCAACTTTCGCCCGAGAACACTCAAGTCCTCGAAGTCGATTCGCCCCATCCGCCGCAGCGCCTTCTCGTAGTTCTCTACGAATCTGGCGTTCTCGTCAGACACGAAGTCTGGGCGGCGGTCCGCCCGAAGCACCCGACGAAAATCGTCGAACTCGCGTCTGTTGATCATGGTCGCCGCATAAGAGGTCTCCTTTGCTCCTTCTGTAAAGGCATCATTCCGCTCATCGTCGGAAGCAACTTGCCATCCATCAGGCAGTCCGAGGCCGCCAAGCTTGGCATACGGACCCACTACGTGTCGAAGGCAGAACGAATGGAGAGTCCCAACGAAGAGATTCGGGTGACGTGCAACACCAAGGTCTCGAAGTTTTCGACGCAACTCGCGAGCGCACTCGTTACTGAAGGTAAGGCATGCCAAGCCGGCTGGCGACTTCAAGTCCTCCATCAGAATGCGTGCGGTCTTGAGAACTAACACCTTCGTCTTGCCGCTTCCTGGGCCGGCTGTGACGACGCAGTTCCCGCTCGCCTCGTAGGCCTTCCACTGGCTGGGATTGCTCTTCAATTCCTGGCTTCCAGATGCAAGCCTATTCGGCACTGGCGCTCTTGATGGCATGCCTTATTGCCTTCGTGATGTATGCCGGGAAGAAGTTCCCCTTGAGTTTGGTCGAAAGGTGCTGGGCGAACCTTCCCTTTCCAATCGACTCGACATCCGCGAGCAGTTTGTCCTTGGTCACACTGGGAGGATTTGCGAGCCAAGTCTCGGCCCGCTTCAAGGCCGTCTTGCCGCCGGCCAAGTCGATGAGACTCTGCAACAGTTCATCCTGGTGGCCCGCGTTGAACAGATCCCATTCCAGCGTCTCTTCTCCTACGAATAAGCCGAGGCCATTGAGTCGCTTAGTCTTCTCTGTATCGTCGAGGTCGTCCAGACTCTCTTCGTCGAGGATCTTCGCCAAGCGCACTGCACGCTTGAGCCCAACACGCATTCCCTGGTCGTCAGGGTCGCCGTCAGTGATCACTGCGAAGGGAAGTTTGAATCCGTGACCGAAGACCTTCACATAGGACGAGAAGTGCGTTCCGGAGACCGAACAAATCGAGACTCCATGGGAGTCTAAGTCTTGACCATTCTTCATTAGCCTGGAAATGGCGGGCAGCAGGTACCGTTCGGCCTCCCCTTCGACGAAGAGCACTGACCGCGAGAAGAGAATCTCTCCTCGGGTGACATCAATGTACCGTTCAATGTCTGCGACTACATCAGCTTCGAGATCGAGACCTGCAACCGAGGTGGCACTGGTGCCCGCCGAGTTCTTTCGCGAAAGCAAGACGAGAGAGCGAAGGGGCGTGACGCTCGCAATGTGCGGGGAATGTGTGGTCAGAATGACCGTGCGGTCGGCAGAGGGCTTGCCGGAAGAAGTTCGCAGCGCGTCGCGATAGACAAGCCGCTGCACGTGAGGATGAAGGTGGGCCTCAGGTTCTTCCACTGCGAGGAATGTATGGAATAGGTCGCCGGCTCCGACTAGCCGTTGAAACTCAAGCAGCGTAAGCGCCAAGTAGAGCACGTTCGCTGAACCAAGGCTTGCTTCTGAGACGGTTCTGCGCCCGTGATCGAAGTACAACCGCAGGTTTCGAAGGAGTCGCGTCGGGTCCGTTGGCCCCACTTGGATCGTCGTGTCGATTGCGTGAACCGGGCCGACCATGTCCTGGATGCGTTCAGCGATGGACTTCGCGAGCGAGTCCACTTCCGGCAATCCGGCAACGGCGTCCGACGCCTTGGTGACATCCTTGGCAATGCTCTTCAACTTCGCTCCATCGACCTTCTTTGCGACATCATCAAGCAGCGGCCGTAGCGGGGACCGCCTCCAGTTTTCCAGATCCGACTCGGCGTCGCGGAGTGCATGGAAGAAAATCAGAGGAAGCGACCGACGAACCTCGAAGTTCAGGTAGTTCTCCTCGCGGTCACCGCCAAACATGACGAACTCGAAGTCTGTCGGCACAACAGGCTCATCTGGTGCGCTGCCTTTCGCTCGGTACTTGTAGGTCAGACGAGCGACCATTGGATTCGGCTTGATGAGATGCTCAGCTAACAGGGCCAGTTTCGGTTCGGACTTCTCAAAGCCCTCAAGCTCAACCTCGACGACGACTGCGTCCGTCTTCTTCAAGGGGCGAGAAAGTCCATCCCAGAAGTCCTCTTCCCGAAGTTGTCGTGCGGTGTCGGGCAGGCTTGGATCCAAGACGAGGCGCAGCGCGTGAAGCAGGTTTGACTTTCCGACTTTGTTCTCGCCGACAACTACGACGCTGTCGCCACCTCGAAACTCCAATGCCTTGAAGGTGCGGAAGTTCTCGATACGGACACGTGAGATACGCACGTGGTCACCTCTCCCTAGTCTAGTGGAGTGTCTTACAAGTTTCCGATGTGTTCGTGAAGACTGAGGGATCGACGGGGTCGGGCCCCACTTTGGCCCACCCTTGACCTTCCCCTCTGAGCGGTAAGAATGCTAGCGCAGGGCCCGGTCGGCAGTCCCTGCCGACGGAGAGCCGTCCCAACCTGTCGGACAACCCGACAGGTGCGTGTAGCGCGTGCCGAAGGCTGGACCTTGAACAAACGTTCGCTCCAGCGAACTGTAAGAGGTTGGCTCGCATCGGTCCCCCAAGGGGAGTCGAATACGCTCACTGCGCTTCCCCTTGATGATCACCGTTAGGACCTTTCCAACGCTCAGGTTCCCACTCACGGCATGACCGGAACGAGCAGCAGCCCCGCTCGGCACGGTCAATGGAGTCCAGGGTTGCCACGCAATGCCTCCCGGAGCTTTTGTGTCGGCCGGTTCGTCCATGACAAGGGACGGCTTCCCGAGCATGGGATTCCAGGCCGAACCTACCATTGAGGTCCCAGCGACTTAAGAGAATTCACGGCCCTTCTCCTGAGAGTCCGCTGGCTTGCGTGTGTAAGCAGAGAACCTGTCGGATCTGCGTGAGAAGGTGAGGCGTTCACCCATGCTGGGGGGGCGCACATGCTCTCGAGATTCGCAGAGGGGCTGGCTGCGAGGCTGGCGGTGTCCATGCGGTGGTGCGCGGGTGCCACGCGCCCCACACGAGGCGGGCCTCCCCTCCACTCGCGGACGGCCCCATGACGCACGCACTGGCGGTCTGGCTGCTCCTGGCTCAGGTTGAAGGGGTGGAGGTCGCGTCCGACAACGCGCCTTCCCAGATCGAGTCCGTGCTCCCAGTTGAGGCGCAGCCTGCGCCGCGCGGGCTTGGCCGGTGGCACGCCCTGGCCCGGCTGGAGGCCAGCACGCTGATGCTGCTGCCACGCGGAGGAGCAGGAGGGGAGGAGGGGTGGGCGCAGCTGAGTCCGATGCTGGTGGTGGACGGCGGAGGAGCATGGGGCCTGCACCTGGGTGCCCCGGTGCGGCTGCGGCTGTGGGGAGGGGAGGCGGGAGCGGGGCGGGTGCGGAAGGAGGACTGGGACAGCCTGTCGGACTGGGGGCAGGTGGTGCGAGCGCTCAAGCTGGGCAGCGAGGCGTCCGCGGTGGCGTTGTGGGTGGGGGCGTTGGAGGACTACAGTCTGCTCTCTGGGCATCTGGTGCGGCGCTACTCCAACCGGGCCAACCCGGACTACCACCCAGCAGGTGGGTACCTCACGAGCACCGTGGGCCCTCTGTTCGTGGAGGCCTTCAGCTCGGACATGCTGGGTGCGCGCTTGGTGGGAGCGCAAGCCGAGGTGGATCTGGCTCACGTGCTCACGGGCCCTCTGCGAGAGCCGGGGCGCTACACGCTGGGGTTGTCGGCGGTGAGGGAGTGGGGCAGTGCCGGCGGACAGTCGCCGCAGGTGACGCTGGCGCACGTGGATGGGACGGCGGTGGTGATGGTGCGCCCTGGCTTCGAGTTGCACGTGCTGGCCGGGTGGGGAGGGCGCCCGGATGCGCCAGCCGCCTGGGGAGCGGTGGTGGGCCTGGGCGCGGACGCGCTGACGCCCACCTTGGACATGAAGCTGCGGCTGGAGGTGCGGCGGCAGCGAGGGGGCTTCCGCCAGGGGTACTTCGGGCCGGACTACGAGTTGGACCGGCTGAGCGCGGTGAGCCGCTCCGGAACTCCGGTGACGCAGGCGTCCTTCCCCGAGGGGTTCTCCGCTTACGGCGAGGCGGTGGTGGGCTGGGATGGAGTGCGGCTGGGAGAGGTGCTGCAGCGCCACCTGCACCTCTCGGTGGGCGCGGAGGTGTTCGACTGGGGCCGGGTGGACGTGGACGGGCGCCTGGCGGTGCAGTTGGCTGCTCGGAGCCTCGATGTGGCGGTGAGTGGCCTGGCACGGGGCTTGGGCCAGCCGGGAGCGCGCCACCTGTACTCGGCGGAGGTGCGTTGGCGCTTCACCCGCAGGCTGTACGCGCTGGCTCAGGGCGGCACGCGGCTCTACCCGGGGGCAGACGGGACGCTGAGCCCGGTGGCCTTCTCTTCCTTGGGCATGGGGGTGGACGATGCGCGGTGAAGTGCGGAGGCCCAGGTGGGTGGTGCTGGGGATGGCAGCCGCCCTCTTCGCCACGGGCTGCGCCACGCTGCCGCCGCTGCCCAGGGCAGGCGATCCTCACGTCCCTGCCGAGGTGCTGCGAGACGAGCCGGTTTCGGGAGCCCACTCGGCCCAGACACACTCGGTTGCCACGACGTGGGAGAAGAGAGCGCGGGTGCGGCTGAGGCGCCGCCACGGCGCACCTGTGGTGGGCACGGACGTAGCGGTGGTGAGCGCGGAGGAGATGGCCCTGCGCCAGGCGGCCGGCGTGCAGCCCTCCCCGGAAGGCCCACCCTCATGCGGGGGGCAGGCCGTGCCGGAAGGCTGGCCGGACTCCTCCTCCTGGTGGGATGAAGAACTGCTGGCTCCCTTCTTTCAGTGCACCTCGCCCGGCGAGTTCCTCGCTCTACAGCGCCGGGTGGATATGCCGCGGCTGGTGGAGGCGTTGGACGACTGGAACGCAGTGAGGCTCGGTGCGCTGGGGCCTATGGAGTCCCGGGCCGCAGAGGTGCTCCAGCGCAAGCGCTTCTCCTTCCTCGTCACTGCCACCCGGAAGTACGGGGCCTACGCCCAGGTGCTCACCCTCTTCCTCTTCGACACGGCCTTCGATGACGAGGTGCGCGAGCTGCTGGTGCTGCTGGCCAGGGACAAGCAACTGGAACAGACGCTGGGGCCGATGGAGGCCGTGCGCGAGGCGTTGGAGCAGCGGGGCTTCAAGCTCTCGGACTATCCGGAGCGGGAGGAGCAACTCCGTGACGTGGTGCGAGGTTTGGGCCGTGCCGCCGACGACGTGGCCTCCACCATCCCCGCGATGGATGGGGCCCGCGGAGGAGGCGTGTTCGCCACACGAGCCCACTTGCCCCCGCCCTACCAGGAGGCCTTCGATGAGACGGAGCGGGCCCTGACGAGAGAGCACTTCGCTCCGGGCCACGTGGCGCTGGGCACCTTTGACTCCATGACGTTCGGAGTGCCGCTGGGCTTCTACTACTTGGCAGCGGGGACGGGGCACGGGGTGTCTTCGCTGTACCAAGGCCGCTACGAGCAGGCCGCGCGGGAGCTGGCACCCGCGGCGCTGATGGTGGGCCTGTACGCTGGCGGCAAGGGAGTGCGCTACCTCTCCGAGGCCAAGGGAGCAGCGGGCGTCGGGGAGAGAGGAGGGCGACTACAAGTGCCCGAGTTGCGCTTGCCGGTGCTGAAGGAGGTGGTGGAACGGCTGCGGGAGCGGCTTGGCGAAGACGGCCTTGGGCAGTTGGCGCGGCTCATTCAGGGCCGTCGCGAGGCAGCTGTCATGGTGGCCGCCGGGGGAGAGCCGGTCGCCGTGGCTATCTACGAGGCCCGTGGCGATCTGGCCAGGGCTCAGGCTGTGTTGTCCCAGGCCAAGCCCGAGCCTCGGGGCGCTACTCGTTCCATGGCCGGTGCAGGGAAGAGCCCCGGCGGCGCTCCTTTGATGGTAGAGGAGGTGACAGGGCCAGAGGGGAAGCACTCAACTGTCGAAGTCCCATCCGATGCCGTCGGCCACCCGGAGGGGCTAAGCCAGATTGGCGAACTCGCATCATCTATTCGATGGAAGGGGTTCTCTGATGGGAAGCTTGCCAGCCACTTCAACAAA
The DNA here is from genome assembly GCF_020103695.1 of Hyalangium versicolor. Taxonomy (GTDB): domain Bacteria; phylum Myxococcota; class Myxococcia; order Myxococcales; family Myxococcaceae; genus Hyalangium; species Hyalangium versicolor. Next base: position 94,813 of record NZ_JAHXBF010000022.1, on the reverse strand, counting down.
CATGTGCTGGAAGCGGGCGAGTTTGGCGGAAAGATTACCCAAAATCAGTATCTCAAGATGGCGAAGGAGTTTGCGCAGGAGAAAAGCAAGCGTTTCTTGGAGAAGGCGGTGGGCAACTTCATCGTCAAGTATGACCCTGTCACACGCAAGACGCTGATAGGGCATCTTAAAGATAGAGAGATTCGGACATTCTATGAGGCAGATTTCCGAGACCCAGACTCGTTTGCGGCCGCCGTTGAGTTGGCTAGAAGTCTGGGAGGGAAGCCATGAGACGTGATGAGTTGATCGCACAACTTTCTCGACTGGAAGCTGCTGCGCTGTCTGATGAGCAGCGGAGGAGCATGCTCCTGGATTGGTGGGGCTTGGGGCCGGAAGACCGTGCATGGAGTTCACTCCCTCCTCACCTCCAGGAAGAGATGCGATCCTGCGATGAACCAGGGGAGCCACTCGATCCACGGTACGAACCGCTGCTCGCTGTCGGGATCTCTCGTCGTTATCGCGGAGTGAAAAACGCATACCTTCAGCGGAAGGCTCAATCTCTTGGAATCCAGGTGAACACTGTCGAAGGGGAACCCGAGACACTGCATGTGTGTCCCTGCTGCCACTACAGGTCACTTCCCGAGCGCGGGGAGTACACGATTTGCAACGTGTGCTTTTGGGAGGACGATGGCTCGGATGTGCCTGACCACTACAGCTCGCCCAACCATATGACTCTTCGCCAGGGGCGTGAAAACTTCTCGCGCTATGGGGCCTGTTCAGAACGTGCAATTTCATCAGGCTGGATCGACCCCGAGATGCGGGACGCCTACGTGCGAGTGGACACTGAACGATGAAGACTGCCGACGTCTGGTCGGAGCACGTCGAGTGGAGCCGGGCCCTCTCGGTGTTCCTCGGTTGCCAGCTGCGGCTCGTAGAAGGGAGCGAGAGCCTTGAGGTCGATGCTGCCTCCGCGACGCTTGAGGGAGTGGTTGGGTCGCCGCACCCGGGAATCATCATCGAGCTCGTCGTGAAGCTGCTGACGACCCGGAAGGATGATGGTGACGTGGCCGTTTGGGCGCTCGTCTTCTTCTTCGTCGATAAACGACGCGTCGCCGAACAGGGAAAGTGTTGCCTTGCAGTGGAATGGCGTTCAGGTCAATGGGTTTGGCGCGGCTGGGAGTCCGATGTCCACAGTGAGTGGACGGACCTGGAGACGCTCGAGTGACGCTCCGATTGCCCTCCGGCCGCATCGTGGACGTGGTCCCTGAACCCACCCTCACCACCCTGCCGGGATGGACGCAGGATGCGCTCAACGTCGGCCCCTTCCGCTCCGCGCAGGGCTATGACGCTCACCTCGCGCGCACTGACAGCGCTCCGGGAGCGCATCGACGATCTGCTCGACTCGTTCTACTGAGCAAAAGAAAAGGGCCTCGAACTTTCGCTCAAGGCCCTTCGATCTTGTGCTCCCCGACGTGGACTCGAACCACGGACATGGTGATTAACAGTCACCCGCTCTACCAGCTGAGCTATCGGGGAATATGTCCGCCGCCGCGACCCGTGGCCGTTGCGACGGGGACGATTTCTAGAGAACGGAGCCTCACCTGTCAACAGATCGATTGGATCCGCTCGCTCGCCTGCGCTTCCAGCCCTGGTCCGCCCTCGCTGGACTCGCCCCTATTGCCTCTGAAGCCCTCTCCCTCGTCCTCGCCGGCTCCCCCGCCGAACGCGTCCTGGATCGCACCCTCCGCTCCCACCGCTCCCTCTCCCGGGAACAGCGCCAGGCCCTCAAGGAGGCCCTCTTCAATGTCGGCCTCTGGCGCCGACGCCTCGGCTACCTCCTGGGTCAGCCGGACGCTCCCACCTCGCTCCTCCTCTATGCGCTCCTGCACAGGCTCGCCGGGGTCCCCCAGGCCCAGGCCGCCTTGCTGGCCGGGGTGGAGGCCCCTCCCGACCTGGCCTCCCAGGAGCCCCCATCTTTGGCCCTCCGCGCCTCCCTCCCGGATTGGCTGGCCGAGCACTTCGCCCAGGAATGGGGGCCCGAGGCAGAGGACTTCTGCTCCCACCTCAATGTCCCAGGGCCCATCTCGCTCCGGGTGAACTCCTTGCGAACCTCCCGTGAGGCCCTCGCCCAACGCCTGATCTCCGAGGGTGTGGAGACCCTACCTGGGGCTTGGAGCCCGCTCGCACTCCAGGTGAAGGGACCTCGACCCAACCTCTACGGTCTCCCGTCCCTCCAGCAGGGCCTCTTCGAGGTCCAGGACGAGGGCAGTCAGCTCCTCGGCCTCCTCGTCGAGGCCCAGCCCGGGGAGACCGTGCTCGACCTCTGTGCCGGCGCCGGGGGCAAGACGCTCCTGCTCGGCGCCTCCATGCGCAACCAGGGCCGGCTCCTCGCCCATGACCCCGATGCCGAGCGGCTCGACCGGCTCCTTCAAAGGTGCTCCCGCGCGGGACTCACCCGGGTCCAGGTACTCCGGGCCCCCCCCTCGGGCCTCTCCGTGGACCGCGTCCTCGTGGATGCCCCGTGCTCCGAGCTGGGCTCCCTCCGCCGGGGGCCCGATCTCCGCTTTCTCAAGGACCCCTCCGTCCTCTCGGACTTCGTCCCCCTCCAGCGCGAGCTGCTCGCCCGGGCCGCCGAGCTGGTCCGCCCAGGGGGACGGCTCGTCTATGCCACCTGCACCGTGAACCGTGCCGAGAACCAGGACCTGGTCTCCGGCTTTCTCCGCCAGCAGACCGATTTCAGGCTCGTTCCTCCCGGTGCGGGGTGGCTCCGTCCCGAGTGCCTCCAGGAGGGATTCTTCGTCTGCTCCCCCCACCGCCAGGGGACGGATGCCTTCTTCGCCGCCGTGCTCGAACGCTCGGGGTAGGGGAGGGCTGGGGAGGAGGGTTTTGGACGCTTGCTCCCATGGCTCCTCCCGAAGACCCGCGCCCCCTCCGTTCTCGGTGCTATGAAGACGCCCGTGCGCTGGCAGAAGCCGCTCCTCCTTCGTCCTCGGGACCCCGTTCACGTCGTCGCCCCCGCTGGCCCCTTCGATCGGGCCGGGTTCGAGGCTGGTTTCAACCTCATCGCCCAGCGGTACTCGCCCCTGCTCGGTGCCGATCTCTTCGATGCGCACCGGTACCTTGCCGGGGATGACCGGCGCCGCCGCGAGGAGCTCTCCCGCGCTCTTCTGGACTCGCGCGCCCGCGCCATCTTCTGCGCCCGTGGTGGCTACGGGAGCATGCGCCTCCTTCCGGACCTGCCGCTCGCCGACATGGCTCCCTCCATGCTCGTCGGCTTCTCGGACATCACCGCGCTCCACCTCGCGCTCCAGGCCCTCGGTCGCGTCTCCATCCACGGTCCCGTCCTCACCCAACTCGGCAAGCAGCCTCCGGATGTCCAGGAGCGCCTCTTCCGCCTCCTCGAGTCCCCCGAGCCTCCACCTCCGCTCTCCGGCTCCGCTCCCTACGTCCCCGGTGTCGTCGAGGGCCCGCTCATCGGGGGGAACCTCTCTCTCGTCACCCGGCTGCTCGGCACGCCCTATCTGCCCTCGCTGGATGGCGCCGTGCTGCTCCTCGAGGACATCGGCGAGCGCCCCTACCGCCTGGATCGCATGTGGACCCACCTGCGGCTCGCTGGAGTCTTCAAACGAGTGAAGGGCATCGTCCTCGGCGACTTCACCGACTGCGAGGAAAGAAACGCTGAGTACTCCAGCGCGGATGTGCTGCGCTCGCTCGCGGAGGAGATCCGGCTGCCCTGCGCCGCGGGCTTCCCCATCGGCCATGGCTCCCTGAACTATCCCGTGTCCCTTGGCACCCTGGTGCGGTTGGACGCGGGCGAGGCGCGCCTCACCTTCCTCGAAGGCGCGGTGCGCGAGTGAACCACCCCATCAGCAACCTTCAGGGCGTCCTCGAAGGCGCGGTGGCTGGAGGCATCTTCCCCGCCGCCCAGGCCGTGGTGCTCCACCGGGGCGTCCAGGTCTTCGGCGGAGTCGCCGGCGCGGCCACGGGCGATACCCGGTTCGATCTCGCCTCCGTCACCAAGGTGCTCTGCACCACCTCGCTCTTCCTGCGCCTGTGGACCGAGGGCAAGGTCGGTCCCGAGACCCAGGTGGCCCGTTTCTTCCCCGGCGTCCCCGTCTCCGAGGCCGGCGCCACCGTGGCGGATCTGCTCTACCACCGCTCCGGTCTGCCGCCCTTCGTCCCGTTCTTCGCCCAGGCGCTCACCTCCACCCCGGAGCTGCTCGACCCGGCCTGCTCCCAGGCCACCCGCGCCCGCGTCCGCGAGGAGGTGGTCCAGGCCGCTGCCCGGACGCCCCTCGTCGCTCCGCTGCGCACCCTCACGGCTTACAGTGACGTCGGTTTCATCCTCCTCGGGGAGATCCTCTCCCGCGCCGCGGGCAAGCCCCTGGATTTTCTCTTCAACCAGTACGTTGCCGAGCCGCTCGGCCTCGGCGCGCGCTTCCACCGTCTCTCCGAGTTGCCCACGGACGGCAAGGTGGCTCCCACGGGCTCCACTCGCCCTCGCGAACCCGCTCCCGGCCAGGAGCAGATGTGGGGCGAGCTGCCCACCCGCTCCAGCCCTCCCGGCGAGGTGGATGATGACAACGCCTGGGTCATGGACGGCGTCAGCGGCCACGCAGGCCTCTTCGGCACCGCCGTGGATGTGGCCCGCTTCGGCCAGGCCGTGCTGGACGGGTGCGCCGGTATCCCCACGCTCGCCCCCGGCCCGTTGTGGCACCGTATGCTTGTCACCGATCCGTTCCGTCCCGGCAGCACGCGCCGCATGGGCTTCGACTCGCCCTCGGTGGAGCACTCCAGCGCCGGCCACTTCATCGGCAACTCGTCGCCGGGCGCCGTGGGCCACCTGGGCTTCACCGGCACCAGCCTCTGGGTGGACCTGCGCCGCGCGCTCGTGGTGGCGCTCGTCACCAACCGCGTGGCTCATGGCCGCAAGGAGTTGCGCATCCGCGACTTCCGGCCCTTCTTTCACGATTTCGTGGTCGAGGCGCTCGGAATCGCCGACCCGACCCACTGACGCAAGGAACCATGGCTGACGACAACGGAAACGTCCTGGAGACCCTCGAGCCTGGCGCTGTACGACGCATCCACCTCGTGGGCGTGGCGGGCACGGGCATGGGCTCGTTCGCGGGCATGCTCAAGGCCGCTGGTTACGAAGTCACCGGCAGCGACGAGAACGTCTACCCGCCCATGAGCGACATGCTCCAGGCGTGGAAGATCCCCGTCCTCACCCCCTACAAGCCCGAGAACCTCGACGCGGCGAAGCCGGACCTGGTCATCATTGGCAATGTCATCCGCCGGGTGAACCCCGAGGCCACCGAGGTGCGCACCCGCCGCGTGCCCCAGATGAGCTTCCCCGCGGCGCTCGGCTCGCTCTTCCTCAAGCGCGCCCACTCGGTGGTGGTGGCTGGCACCCACGGGAAGACGACCACGTCCTCGCTCATGGCCCATGTGCTCGTCGAGGCCGGTCAGGATCCGTCCTTCCTCGTGGGCGGCGTCACCCAGAACTACGCGGGCAACTACCGCGTGGGCAAGGGGCCGCACTTCGTCGTCGAGGGCGATGAGTACGACACCTCGTACTGGGACAAGGGCTCCAAGTTCCTCCACTACCAGCCGCGCACCGCCATCCTCACCAGCGTGGAGTTCGACCACGCGGACATCTTCAGGGACTTGCCGCACTACGAGGCTACCTTCGAGAAGTTCGTGAAGCTCGTTCCCGCGGATGGCCAACTCGTCGTCTGCGCCGCGTACCCCAACGCGCTGCGCATCGCGGGCCTCACCTCGGCCAAGGTGGTGACGTACGTGGCCAAGGAGGGCGCCCAGGCGGACTACACTCCTCGCAACGTCTCCTTCAGCCCCGAGGGCGCCAGCTTCGAAGTGGTGGAGCGCGGCACTGTGATTGGCACGGCGCGGATGCAAATGTCCGGTGCGCACAACGTGGAGAACGCGCTGAGCGTCATCGCCGCGGCGCGCGGGTTGGGGCTGTCCTTCGAACAGATCGCCAAGGGCCTGGCCAGCTTCCGCGGCGTGAAGCGGCGCCAGGAAGTGCGCGGCGAGCCTCACGGAATCCTCGTGATGGACGACTTCGCGCACCACCCCACCGCCGTGCGCGAGACGATCGCCGCCATCCGCCACCGCTACCCGCAGCGGCGCCTGTGGGCCATCTTCGAGCCACGCTCCAACACCAGCCGCCGCAACATCCACCAGGAGGACTACGCCCACGCCTTCACCGGCGCCGCGCGGGCCAGCCTCAAGGTGCCCGAGCGCCATGACAAGGTGCCCGTGGACGAGGAGCTGAACGTGCCTCGGCTCTGCGAAGCACTCAAGGCCCAGGGCATCGAGGCCGACTCCTCGACGGATGTGCCCTCGCTCGTGGAGCGTGTGGCCCGCGAGTCCCGCCGCGGCGACGTGCTGCTGGTGATGAGCAACGGCGCCTTCGGGGGCTTCATCGACAAGTTGCTCAAGGCCCTCGAGGCCCGGGCAGGGGAGGGCTAACCCATGCGGACCTTGGTTGGAGCACTCGGCTTCCTGATTCTGGCCAGCTGCGCGCAGAACCACGAATTGCCTGCGCTCGTCGCGGGCGATCGCGCGGCACCCATGGTGGCCGATGGGGAGCTGGGCCAGTCCCGGGGCTTTCTTCGCGACCCGTTGGCCTTCCAGGTGAAGCGCTACCCGGATGGCTCGCCCTACACCGTGGCCAGCGATCGCGGCAGCGTGGTGCTGTTGGACGTGTGGGCCACCTGGTGCGAGCCGTGCCGGGACGCCCTGCCGCTCTACGAGTCGCTCGCCAAGGAGTACGGCTCGCGCGGGCTCAAGGTGTACGCGCTGAACGTGGACGAGGACTCGCGCGCCATCCCCGCCTTCCTGCAGGAGGTGAAGGTGGCGCTGCCCATCCTCGTGGACGAAAACGCGCAGGTGGCAGAGAAGACGCTGGGCGTGAAGATGATGCCCACCACCTTCATCGTGGACCGCAAGGGCGTGGTGCGCTTCACCCACGAGGGCTTCGCGGAGGAGTTCCTCCAGAAGTACCAGACGGAGATCGAACAGCTGCTCGCAGAGCGCGCGCAGTGAGCACAGGAGACCGAGTCATGCAGCAGGAGACGCCCGAGGCGCTGCGCCGCACCGCGGAGGAGGCCGCCCGCCTCGCCGGCCGCGTGCTGGCCGAGCGCTTCCAGGGGGAGCGCACCATCGAGTTCAAGCGCACGGGCATCGATCTCGTCACCGACGCGGACAAGGCCTCCGAGGAAGTGCTGCTCCGCTTCCTGCGCGAGAGCTACCCGCACCATTCGATCCTGGCCGAGGAGAGTGGGGCCTCCGAGGGCTCTTCGGGGCTGCGCTGGCTCGTCGATCCGCTGGATGGCACGACGAACTACGCCCACCACATGCCGCACTTCAGCGTGAGCGTGGCGGTGGAAGGTCCGGGCGGAGTGCTGGCCGGCGTGGTGTACGACCCGATGCGCGACGAGCTCTTCTCCGCGGCGCTCGGCCAGGGCGCCACCCTCAATGGCCGCCCGCTGAAGGCCAGCGCCGCCACGGAGTTGGGGAGCGCGCTCCTGTGCACGGGCTTCCCCTACGACGTGCGCGAGCGCCCGGACGCGCCGCTGGGGCTCGTGAACCACTTCATCCGCCACGCCCAGGGCATCCGGCGTACGGGCAGCGCCGCGCTGGATCTCTCGTACGTGGCGGCGGGGCGCTTCGACGGCTTCTTCGAGTTCCGCCTCAAGCCGTGGGACATCGGTGCGGGCTCGCTGATCGTGACCGAGGCGGGCGGCGTGGTGTCGCAGATCGACGGCTCGCCGTTCGACGTGACGCATGGGGACGTGCTGGCGAGCGCGCCGGGACTGGCCAAGGTACTTCAAGAGGAATGCCGCCTCGTCCTCACGGCTCTTGGCTGAGGGCCCGGAGTGCGCGCCTAGAAGAAGCTCTCCGGCACGAAGACGATGTCGCCGGGCTGCAGCAGGAAGTTCTTCTCCCGGCCCACCCCGATGTCCTCCACGGGCACGCGGATCTTCCGCTCCTGCCCGTCGACGAGCCGCGTCACGTTCGTGCTGTTCTGCGCGGCCGTCCGCGTGAAGCCGCCGGCCAGGGTGATGGCCTGGATGATGCTCATCTCCCCGTCGTACGGGAACGTGCCCGGCTTCTGCACCTCGCCGAAGACGAAGATCTTCTTCGAGTTGTACTCGCGGATCAGCACCGACACCTGGGGCCGGCGCAGGTAGCGCGCGAGGCACTCCTGCAAGGCATCCGCGGCCGTGCTCGAAGTCCGGCCCGCCAGCGTCACCTTCCCGCACAGCGGATAGTCGATGGTGCCCTCGGGAGACACGCGCCAGACTCCCGAGTGGTCCGGCTCCTGGAAGACGCGCACCTCCACCATGTCCCCGGGGCCCATCGTGCTGGCCTGTCCCGAGCCCGCCTGCGAGTCCTCCGCCGTGGGCAGGGGCAGGGGAGCAGCGGGGGCAGCCGAGCGGCACGCGGCAGCCTCCACGAGCAGCAGGGTCAGGAAGAGAGCGGGCAGGGAGCGCATCACCAGGGGCTCAGTACACCAGCGTCAGCCGAAGATACCCTTCGTGCCGCGTGAAGTTCAGGCCGGAGCCCGCCACCGAGGACGAGCGCGTGGTCAGCAAGTAACCCATCGCGCCCACGAGCCACGGTTTGAACTGGTACTCCGGCCCCGCGTCCACCGTCACCAGCGTGTCGCTGCGCGGCTGTTCCGCGTCATAGAAGCCCAGGAAGTCGACGCCGACGTGCCCGTGCAGCACCAGCTTCCCGCCGAAGAGGGCCCGTGCCTCCAGGTAGCCGCGGTCATCCCGGAACAGGCCATACGCGGCCACCGGGTCCAGCGACCGCATGTAGCCCCCCTTGAACGTCATCGTGGGGCTGAACAGGTAGTTGCCCTCCAACTGGCCGATGAGAGTGCTGCCTCCCGTGCTGCCGAAGTTGTAGCCCCAGCCCAGCTTGGCGGTCAGCGCGATCTTCGCCGACACCAGGCCCGCCAGCCCGCCCATGGCGCGCAGCAGCACCGCGTTGGGGCTGGTGGTGTTCCTCAGGTAGTCGCGGATGTTCAGGTCCGTCTCCACCACCACCGCCGTCTTCGGCAGGAAGCGCCAGCGCCCCGTCGCTCCCACGCGCACGTTCGTGTAGTCGAACCGATCCACGGAGGCCGGATCACACACCTCCTCCGTGCACTCCACGGGGACGGCGATGCCGATGGGCTTGAAGAACTCCAGCGCCCAGGCCAGCTCGGGAATGATCTCCAGCGCGCCGCCACCCGGCTTGACGGGCACCGAGACACGCGCCTCGTTGAAGAGCGACAGCACCCCCGCGCCCAGCGCCGCGTTGCTCGTCTGATCCGAGCGCAGGAACTGATCCGCCAGCACGATGCCCACCTGCCCCTCGGGGTTGAAGTGGGCCGACAGGTCCGCGGCGCCCTCCAGGTGCGAGCCGTACGTGGACTGCTTCGTCAGCAGCCCCGTGTAGCGCACGTACTCCAGCCGCCCGGAGGCATGCAGCGCCAGCTTCGACGAGGGCACATCCAACTTCAGCCCCGGCCGCAGCCGCAGCACCAGCTCCGGAGACAGGCTCGACTTCACGTCATTGGGATCCTCGGTGCTCGGATCCGGGAAGTACCCCACCGCGCTGTCCAGCCGCATCTCCAGATCGAAGAAGGGGTGCAGCCGCCCCTCTCCCACCTTGATGCCATTGCCCCCGGCGGGCACTGGAGGCTGCTGGGCCCAGGCCACGGCAGGACCCAACACCGCAAGCACGAGCGCACACAGAGCCCAGCGGATGTTGCCAGACTGCGTCATGACTCAGACGATCACGCCGGTGTGCCGGCTACCTTTCCCTACTGCTGGCGAGGGGCCCTTGAGGGGTCATAGCACGCAGCTTTGGGGCGCCCGCAGAAATTTGTTGGTATTCCAGGGGCCTGGATTGTTACCGCGCGTGCGTCTGCCCTAGAGCGTCGGGCTGGCGGGCGGCGGCCGGATGATGACGTCGGGCGGAGCGCCGGGCCGGGTAGGGTCGCCCCCGGGGAGATCCTGCGGCTCCTCCACCTCGACGGAGAGGTTCTCGTCGGTGCGGAAGGCGAGCTGGCCGATGCACTCCTCGGTCTCCGCGCGGAGCTGGCCCACCTTCTGGTTGGCGATCATCACCTTGGTGAACTCGTGCTCGCTGGAGGTGCTGTCCTGGCGGGTGACGGCCTCCTGGAGCGCTACGTCCGCCGTCTCGGAGATGCGTAGCAGGCCCTTGATTTGCGTGAGCTTCTGGTTGACGCAGTTGAGCTTCACCACGTCCTTGGTGCGGCGGGCCTCCTCGAGCTTCTCCAGCACCTCGCGCAGCGCGGTCCGCATGCCGACCAGCGCCTGGGAGCTGCGCTCGAGCTTCTCCGGATCCTTCACCCCACTGGCCTTCTCCAGGAAGGGCATGCCCTTGTCGGAGCCGGGCGCCTTGCCGGTGCCCGCGCCCTGCGCGGCGGCGAGCCCCGCCACGAGCAGCACAGGCAGCAGAGCGATGGCACGCGAACGACTCACCCGGATCTCCGGCTCGGAGGGAAGACTGCCTCGGAGAGTAGAAGCCGGGACCGGGGGTGTCAACGCGCCCCGAAGCCAGCAGGGAGTCAAACCGCCTGCTGGCGCGGAGAGGCTTCGGGCAGGGTGATGATGAACTCCGCGAACTGCCCTTCCTGGGACTCCAGGCGCAACTCCCCTCCGAGCGAGACGACGACGATGTCGTGGCAGAGCGAGAGGCCCAGGCCCGTGCCCTCTCCCGGAGGCTTGGTGGTGAAGAAAGGCGTGAAGAGCTTGTCGCGCAGGCCTTCAGGCACGCCGTCGCCATTGTCGCGGACGCGGAGCTCCACCATGCCCCCCACGCACCGCGTGGACACCTTCACGTGGGGCTCGGCTGGAGGCCCGAGCCGCTGAGCCCTCTTGTGGGCCGCGTAACAGGCGTTGTCCACCAAGTTGACGATGACACGGCGCATGTCCTCCGGCACCAGCAGCAGCGCCGGGTCGGACGGGTCGAAGGACGTCTCGATGGGAACGTGGAGCGGCGGGCTCCGAGCCCTCAGGCTGTGTTGAACGAAGCGGATGACCTCCTCCACCAGCGGGTTGATCTGAACGAGCTGGGGATCCCCGCGATGGGTGCGTGCGTGCTGCAGCATCCCCGCGATGATGTTGCTGGCGCGCAGGCCATGCTCGTGGACCCTGGAGACGTTCTGCGCCAGCTCCTCCAGGGCGGTGCCGAGCCTCTTCCACTGCGCGGGAGAAGGGGGCTGCGGACCGCTGAACTCCCCGCGGAGCTCCATCAGGAACTCCAGCGAGAGCTCCGCGAAGTTGTTCACGAAGTTCAGCGGGTTCCTCAGCTCGTGGGCGATGCCCGCGGTGAGCGTGCCCAGGGACGCGAGCTTCTCCTGGGTGATGATCCTCAGCTGCATGGACTTGAGCGTCTCCAGGGTCGCCAGCAGCCGGGTGTTCTTCTGGTGGAGCTCTTCCGTGCGCTCACCGACCTTCTGCTCGAGGGTCCGGCTGTGTTCCTCGAGCTTGCCGTACAGCCCGGCATTCTCGATGGAGATGGCGGCCTGGGCCGAGAGCATGCTGAGCACCTCGAGCCTGCCGGCGCTGAAGGCGCCAGGAGTGAGGCTGTTCTCCAGGTAGAAGAGGCCCACCACCTGGCGGCGGTGGAGCAGGGGGACGCAGAGCACGGAGCGGATGCGGAGACCCTGGATGTACGGATCCTCGCGGAACGCCACCTCGGCGGAGGCGTCATCGAGGAGCACGTGGGTCCCCCTGTTCAGCACCTGCTGGGCGATGGCGAGGCAGAGCGCCTGGCTCTGGGCCAACGGCTCCGCGGCGATCCGAGGACCCTCCGGGTTGCCCACCTCGCCCACGGCTTCGACATAGGTGTCCTCGCCGCGCTTGAGCACCAGGACGCCCCGCTGGGCCCCTGCGCTCTCCATGACGATCTGGATGAGGGTGGAGACGAGCTGCGGGAAGAGCAGCTCACTGGAGATGGCCTGCGAAGCCTTCATCACCGAGCTCACGTCGAGCCTCTCCGCGAGGATCTCGGAGCTGGACGATGAGGCCGTCGAGATGGACTCCCGCACCAGGTCCGGGGGCGGCGGGATGGGGTCGGCACGCCGGGGCGAGGCGCTCCAGCGCTGGAGCGAGTGGCTCCAGGTCGCCAGGAAGTCCGCATGCTCCGCGCTCAACCTGCGAACCTTGCTGGACGCTCCCCAGCGCTCATAGGCATCGAGCGCATCGAGCAGGAATGCGAGCGCCCGGGAGGAATGGCCCTGGCTCTTGTAGAACTGGAACGCCCGCTCGTTGGCAAGCGCCTCCATGCACAGGAACTGGCTGGTGCGGGCCGAGGCGATGGCTCGCGCATACTCCTGGGCGACCGCTTCGAATTCCCGCCCCTTCACGCGCGAGAGCTCCGCGGTGGCGAGCAGGTGATAGGGCGCGAAGTTCTCCGGAGCCCGGCGCGCGCACTTCTCGAGGTAGGCATGGCGCTGCTCCATGGCCGCGAGCAGCTCCTGCTTCCTCGCCTCGCTGGCGCCTGGAAAGACCTCGGACGCGCTCAAGACATGAAAGAGGGCGTGAGTGCTCAGTCGAAAGAGGCCGGAGTGGAACGGGAGGAGCGGCAGGGCCTTCTCGAGCGCCGCCAGGGCCTGGGGGGCTCGGCCCAGGAAGAAGTTCAGCTCGGCCTGGCACACGTACAGCGTCATCTGGGCCGTCTGCGTCAGGCCCTCGGGGTTGCTCGTCGGCACCTCGTCACTGGACCCCTGCAGCACCTGGATCGCCTGATGCAAGTGGCGGCAGCTGGAGAGAGAGCCCACGTCCCGGGTCTTCTCGAGCAACTCCATGAGCCTGCGGTTCTCCTTCAGGAGCTCCAGGAGCGGGTCTCCCACGGCGAAGCGCCGCCAGAGCAGCGTCAGCAGGCAGTGGCCCGCATGGACCCAGTCTCCGAGCTCCAGGGCGAGCCAATGCGCCTCGGCCATCTCCGCGTTCGCTGTGCGCACGCTGTGAGTCCAGTGGTCGATCAGCGCCGTGCGCACGTAGCAGACGCGAGAGAGCAGGATGGAATCCTGGAGGTGCGTGGCGATCGCGGTCGCGAGCTGGCCGAACTCCCAGCCCGTCATGGGATCATCCAGGGCGGATGACAGGAAACTCCCGTACGTCACATAGCTGAGCGCCGAGAGCCGGCTGTTGCCGTGCTCCAGCGAGAGCCTGACGCTGCGAAGCGCGAGCAACGCGAAGAGCTCCCGATCGCTGTAGAAGGCCGACGTCAGCATGTTGGTGATCAGGGCGATGGACAGCTCCACGTTCGGATCGCTCGTCCCGGGCAGGCCAAGCAGGTCCGTCGCCTTGCGGCCACCGAGCCGGGAGACCACCACCTGCATCTCCGCGGCGATCATCGCGCGATCGGGAGCCCGGGGAATCTCGATGCCCAGGAGGCGCAGCCCCTCGAGCCCGAGCTCCAGGGTCCTGCCGTGCTGACTCGACAGCGCCGTGAGCATCGCCTGCAAGGCATGGACGCCCGCACGCTGCGCCGGGGTTCGGGCCCGGTCGAGCAGCGTGGAGAACAGGGACTGCGCCTCGTCGAACTCCCCAGACAGGTAGCGGGTCTCGGCCAGCTCCATCTGGAGCGCGAAGGCCCGCGCATGCTCGCGCTCCCAGGCATCGGGGGGCAGCAGCAGCGCCCCCGTCCGAAAGAGCTCGCAAGCGGTGGGGTAGACCCCCGAGGTCTTCGCACGGCGGCCCGCCCTCAGGTGGAGGTCCGCCAACTCGAGCTTCAGCGAAGGGGAGGTGATCAGTGAGGGGCCATGGCCCAGGTGCGGAAGAATGGAGAACATCCGCTCCTCCATCACCCCCTGCGCGCGCGCATCCTCGAGCAGGCGCAGGCCGATGTTCACATGGCACTGAGCGCGTTCGCTCTGGGGAATGAGCGAGTAGGCCGCCTGGCGGACCTTGTCGTGCAGGAAGCGCAACGGCAGCTCCAGGTCCGCGGGGACGCCCGCACCCTGGGGATCCAACAACAGGTAGTCCCTGCTGAGCGGCAGCACCCATCCACCCTCGATGGCGCTCCAGAGCACGCGGGCCGTCTCGTTTCTCGAGATGGCGTGCGCCACGGTCAGCTCACGGAAGCTGAAGGCCACGCCCAGGCAGGCGGCAATCCCCAGGAGCTCCCCCACCTCCTCGGGGAGCTGCTGGAACTCCGCGAGCAATCCCGCGATGTCGTCGGGGATCTCGGCGACCTCGATTCTCGTGAGATCCCAGTCCCATTGTCCGCTGTGCGTGTCGAAGCGCAGCAGGCCCTTCTCATGGAGGAAGCGGAGGAACTGCTTGACGGCGAAGGGGTTGCCTCGCGTCCTGGATTGGATGAAGGCGCCAAGCTCCAGGGCGCGGCTGTCGTCCGCCGCGGTGACCTCTCGCACCATCCGAGCGACTTCCTGGGTGCCGAGCGGCGCGAGGTGGAGCTCCACCAGCGGGGCACTGGTGGCTCTCAGCGCATCCAGCACGCGCGCCAGGGAGTGCGTCCTGGAGACTTCGGCATCGCGATATGCGCCCACCAGCAGGAGGGGAGCGTTCCCGGAGCCGTGAGCGAGCTCCTGCACCACCGAGAACGTGGCGCCATCGGCCCACTGGAGATCATCCAGGAAGAGGCAGAGAGGCCGTCCAGGAACAGCGAACGCCTGGAGCGCTCGTGCCAACGTCAGGGCGAGGCGATTCTTGGACTTGTCCGCGGGGACCGCCATGGGCGGGGCCTGCTCTCCCAGCAGCGAGCGCGTCTCTGGAACCGCCTCTGCCAGCACGGAGGCGTTGCCGCCCAGCACCTCCAGGAGGCGCTGGCGGAGCTCCGCGCTCTCGGCCTCGCCCTCGGCGAGCGTCTGGCTCACGAGCTGGCGCAGCACCTGATCGATCGCATCGAAGGGGACGTCTCGGCGGAACTGATCGCTCTTGCCCGCGGCGAACCGGCCCTTGCTGGCCGCGAGCTCCCGGTGCAGCTCATTGACGAGTGAGGACTTGCCGATCCCCGCGGAGCCTGTGAGCAGCAGCACCTGGGGGTGGCCAGCGATGGCGCGCGAGTACGTCTCGAGCAGCAGGTTCACCTCCGAGGCGCGCCCGTAGAGCCCCTGGGGCAGGCGGAAGGCGTGGGCCTGGTCCGCGCCGCCCAGGGGAAAAGAGGTGATCTGCCCTCGAATCCGCAGCTGGTGCCGGCACGCCTCCAGGTCGGCGGTGAGTCCCCGGGTGCTCTGGTACCGGGCGTCGGGATCCTTGGAGAGCAACTTGAGCACGATGCTCGCGAGAGGCTCTGGCACGTCCGGAGCGAGGTCTCGCGGCGATGGCGGGAGTTGGGCCAGGTGCGAGTGGATCAACTCCAGTGCCGTTTGGGCTGGGAATGCGAGGCGGCCCGTGAGCATCTCGAAGAAGGTGGCCCCCAGGGCATAGAAGTCCGCTCGGTAATCCACGCCGCGGTTCATGCGCCCCGTCTGTTCTGGCGCCATGTACGCCAGCGTTCCCATCAGATGCGCGGGATTGTCCGGAGTGGCCGGCTCCATGGCGATCGCCACGGAGAGCGAGAAGTCCGCGAGCTTCACCTGCCGTGTATCCGGGCTCACGATGAGGTTGTGCGGCTTGATGTCCTTGTGGATGACGCCCTGGCGGTGGACATGTCCCAGCGCCCCGGTGATCTGCAGGGCGAACTCCAGGAAGGTCTCCACGTCCAACGGGCCGATCTCCTGCAACAGGTGATGCAGGGAGGAGCCGCCGAAGTCCTCGAGGACGAGCGCGACCCGGTCGCCAGGGAACTCCTCGAGCCCCAGGGTGCGGATGATGCCGTCCCCCTCGACACGGCGAGTGATGGCGTACTCTCGGCGCAGCTCGAGCGAACGATGTCGATCGAAGCTGTCTTCCGTGGGGAGCTTGAGGATGACGGGCCCGCCGTCATCCAGCCGAGTGGCTCTGATGATCGTGGAGCGTGCGCTCTTGTGGAGGGTCTGGTGGAGGGCGTAGACCGGCCAGTGTGCCATGGGGGTTTCGCGGCTCCCGGTCAGGCGGATCACGTTCGAGGGAGAATCCGCCGCGAACTATACCTCAAGCCTTCCATCCCACAGGCTTCCGGCCAAGCAGCCCCGCGCGGAGTCCGCTGTGACGGCCTTCACTCTGCCCGTGTCAGGCGCATCACGGTGCGGAACAGGCCCGTCTGGCAGCTTCGAGCATGTCTGGAGGCACCAGAGCCCCAGACGAAAGGAGCGGCCATCATGCCCCGTATCGTGAGTACCGAGATCATCACCCTCAACGAGTTGTCCGACGTGAAGCGCCGCGAGCTCGCGGATGCGCTCTTCGCGATCCACCAGCAGGTCTTCGACGTCTCGGAGAAGGAGTCCTTCGCGAAGTTCGTCGTCGAGTCGAAGGCGGAGCACACCTGGCTGCAGGTCCACAAGAACGAGGCAGGGGAGATCGTCGGTTATTTCGCCCTGCACGTCTTCGAGCGATGCCTGGATGGGCAGCCCGTGGCGGTGTTCCGCGCGGCGGCGGGCTCGCTGCGAGCCTACCGGGGAGACAGCATCACCATGCGCTTCGGGTTGAGGCGGCTGCTGCGCTACATGCTGAAGAACCCGGGCCGGAAGGCCTACTACCTGGGCGCGCTGGTGCACCCTTCCAGCTACACGCTGGTGGCCCACCACTTCGGAACGATCTGGCCCCAGCGCGAGCGGGAGACGCCACCGGAGCTGCTGGCCTTCATGAACTCACTGGCGGGCGAGTTCAGCCTGAAGAGGGTGAACCCGGAACAGCCGCTGGTGCGGCACGTGGGCTGGCGACCGCGCGATACCGAGGTGGAGCGGGACTACTGGCGGAACTGCGACAAGCCCGCGGCCCGGTTCTTCCTCGAAGCCAACCCGGGCTATGTCGAGGGCCATGGGCTCTTGACGATGGTGCCCCTGTCGCTTGCCAATGTGATTCACATGGTGCGCGCGGTGGCCCAGCGCCGGCTGCGTCAGCCGCTGGAGGCCGCCCGGCGCATGGCGCGGCGGCTGCCCGGAGCGGCCCGTCTGCGGCGCGCCAGCATGGTGCGCCAGCTTCAGTCCACGCCCCTCTTCGCCCGGTTCGATGAGCAGGCACTGGAGTCCCTGGCCATGAGCGCCGAGGAGTTCGCGCTGCCCGCCGGGCAATTCGTCTTCCGAGAGGGGGACTCCAGTGACGAGATGTATCTGCTGGCGCGGGGCGCGGCCTACGTGCTCGTGGAGAGCAGCGCCGCGGAGACGGTGGTGGATGAGATGGGCAGCGGGACGATGTTCGGAGAGATCGCCATGCTCGCTCGCGAGCACCGTTCCGCGTCCATCCGCACCGCCTCGGCATCGACGTTGGTGCGCATCCCGCGCTCGGTGTTGCTGCCGGTGATGGAGGCCCACGCCCGGATGCGCCAGATGGTGTGGCGGACCTTCGCCCGGCGGCGCTTCGATGACCTGGTGCGCGAGAACCCCCGCTACGGCTCCCTGGACCGTCAGGAACGGCTGGCGTGGCTGCAGCAGGGGGAGCACCGGGAGCTCGCCGCGCGTGAGGCGCTCCGCGTCAAGGAAGGCACTTCGTTGCTCGTGCTCACGGCCCCCGTGGAGTTCGAGCAGGAGGGCCTGAGGATGGTCACTCGGGGCTCGATGCTCGTGGACGTCCGTCAACCGCTGCAGGTGGTGGCCCGGGAGCGGGCTCAGCTCATCCTGCTCCCGCGCCGGGCCGCGGCCGGTTGACGGCGCGCTCGCCCCTGCCATTCAGGGTGGCCGCCATCGTCGAGGCTCCCAACTCGGGCTGCTGGAGCGCTCCAGGATGGCGGCGACCGTCGCTGGCTCCCCGCTCGGGGCGCTGGAGCGCAACGACTTGGGCGCGTGGCGAGCGACCCAGCAGGCAGGACAATGGCAGCGGCGCGGCGCTACCTGGGGGGAGCAGGGACGTGGCGAGCGTCCAGGCGTCAGTGTCGGGCGCGAGGCTGCCCCTGCAAGGGGGCCGGAGGTGAAGCACAGGCGCCACCCGGCGGCTCCTCCCCTTGCTCGTGGCAGCCCTCTAACCTGATCTCTTCCTCGCCAAAAGCGGTGGCACATGAACCTGTGGCGTCTTCTGTGGAAGGCCGAAGCACTCTTTCCCGGGTTGCTCGTCGCCAGCGCCGGAGGAGCGGCCCTCGAAGGGCTTGCCCTATGAGGAGCCTAGGAGCGAGCCAGTCCTCTTGGTTCCATGTGGCTATCTGCCTTTTGCTGCTGGTTGTTTTCGTCGCGCCCGGGGCGCACGCCTCTGACGAGACGAGCCCGATGCGGGCCGTGGTGGGGGCGGGAGTCTCTCAGGGCACCGCGCTGGGCAGCCCCTGGGCGCCGCGCACCTCGTACAGCCTGAGCCTGTGGGGCCTGGGTGAATCAGGCCAGGGGGTGGGGGCGCGGTTGACGTTGCTGCCCCCGTCCCCCTCCACCAGAGCGTGGGAGCTGTCCACGGACGCGGTAGCGCGCTTCACGGGCGAGGGGCCGCTGTACTTCAAGGCCCTGGGTGGAGTGGCCGTCACCCCCCGCCCCTGGGAGCCTCCCCGGCTGCGCGCTGGAGGCGAAGTCGGGGTGCACGCCATCCGGAGGAGCATTGGCCTGGAGGTGGGCCTTGCGGGCGTGTACGCATTCCCGCCCTCCAGGCTCACGCAAGGCGAAGGGGTGGTCTCCCTCGGGGTGGGTCTCCTCTTCGGCTTCGGCCCCCCATCCCGTGCGCCTGCCCTCGCCCGGCCTCAGCGCCCCTGGGCGCAGCAGTCCGCCCTGAGTCCAGCAGGTGCCTTCCAGCCGCAGGGCCCGGGCTCCTCATCCGCAGCAGAGGTGAGGACGGCGGGGCTCTCGCCCGCTCCTTCGGAGGGGGTACACCTGCCCTCCGGCGAGCGGGATGTGATTCAGCAGATTCTGCTCTTGCGACTCCCCAGGGACGTCGCGCGCTGGTGGGAGGCGGGCCCTGGGGTGGACCTCCAGCATTGGACCCACCCGCTGTCCGAGTGGGAACTCAAATACGCCGTGGCCATGAGCGCGGAGACGGTGCCCGAGCCCCTCCGCATGTGGCCGCTGGTGACGCCGGAGCGCCTCACCCCCGAGCAGACTGAGGACATGGAGCGGCGGCTGGGCACAGGCGCCGCTGCCGCCGAGGGGTATGCGCACTGGGAGAACCGGCGGCGCATCGTCAACCACTACGTGTGGACGCACCCAGCCACCCTTCAGCTCTCGCTGGGGCTGTATGGGTTGGCCAGGGATGTCAACCCGCTGCACTTCGCGCTGGAGCGCGGGTGGCAGATGGGCAGTGGCCAGGAGATGTTCACCGAACGGGAGGTGTCCCAGCTCGGCGCGGCCCAGGAGTTCTTCACGGCGCTGGCGGTGGGAGTGGCCGCTGGGAAGTTGATGACCGCCACGCGGCCGGTGCCTGGGTGGGGTATCCCGGAGCCGGTGCGCCCTCGCAGGGTGGAGGCTCCGCCTGCTCCGCCTGCTGCGCCGAGAGTCACGGCACCTGCTCCAGAACCCGCTCCGAGGCCAGCTCCGCCCCCTCCGGCGCCGGGCACCCTCGCGCCCTCTCCGGAACTGGTCCAAGCCCTCACAGGCAAGAACCCAACGCCCCCGGTGCCCGCAGGGCCACGCCTGCGCCAGGACCTCACTGTCAAGCCGGACGTGCCAGACCCACTCAGGACGACCCGGCCCATCAGCCCCAGCCCCAGGCAGAATGCGCAACTCCAGAGGGACATCGAGTACCTGGACGAGCTAGGCGCCAGGAACATCCGGGTGAACCAGCAGCAACTGACGCTCAAGAACGGCCAGCGCACGGGAATCAATCGGCCGGACCTGCAATTCGACTATAACGACCGCCGCTACCATGTGGAGTACGACTCACCGACTTCGGGCCGTGGCCCTGGCCACCAGTCGCGCCTCACCGCCAACGACCCAGAAGCCAAGGTCATCCTGATCATCATCCCTGAGCAATGAGGCGGGCCTGAATGAGGCAAGAGATGAAGGGACTGCTGCTGGAGGACCGCTGGGCGCCTGTCACCTCGACGATGGGCTTTCTGGAGCTGGGTGCGGAGCAGGCGGCGCAAGCCTTCGCCACATGGCAGAGAGGGCTGGCGACGTCCCGTGGCTTCACCATTGAGGTGCTGCCCGTCACGGGCACCCTGGAGCAAGTGCTCTCCCGCCTGCTGCCCCTGAGTGGGGGGGAGCGGTGCCTGTTCATCCCGACGCGCAGCGCCTGGACCGCCTACGTAGACAACCAGTGGACCGGGACGGATGCCGCCAGCCCCATGCGCTACATGGCCCGGAGACTGAGCATCCGGTGCCTGCGGGTGGTCGCCGTGCCCCATGCGCAGCGCAAGAACCAAGGCGTCCGCTATGGCGCGGTGATGCTGGATGTGTTCGGCCCGGAGCAGCCGGGAAAGCTCCACAACTATGTGCGCGCCCTGGAGGTTGCCAATGACGGGGGCCGCTGGGTCTTCGAGCAGGAGGGTGAGCCCTTCCCCTTCGAGCAGGTGGAGCAGTACCAAGCGCGCCGGGTGAGGGACCGGTTTACCTTTGAGATGCTCAAGGACTACCTGCGCCACCTGGGGCTGTCACCCTTCGAGGAGGACTTCTACATGCCGCCGGGCGCCCGCGCGTGGCTCCTTCAGAAGACAGGCCCCTTCACCACTGTCGGGCAGGAGTACACGCTGGAGGAGGCCCGCGCCGCCCGCGTGCTGTGACGCGCCCCAGGCGGAGGACTGGAGGAAGTCTCATCAGCCCGCGGGCGAGAACACGAACGGGTAGGCGACAGAGACCTCGTCGTCGGGCTTGAAGGGGAACACCCAGCTGCGGATGACGGTGCGGATGCAGCTGCCCACCGCCTCGTTGCCCACGGTGTTCTCCTCGATCTCGATGCCCCCGGTGCGTCCGCTGGGCATGATGTTGAAGCGGACCACCACCTTGCCCTTGAGGCTCGGGTTGCGCTTGAGCTCCTTCTCGTAGCAGTTCTGGATGGCCTTCAGGCGCGCCTTGACGTAGCGGGCCAGCGCATCGCGGTCCACGTCCGAGCTCTCCACCTCGGGGGCGGCGTCCTTCACGCGGCCCTCGACGGCCACTTCCTTCTTGGCGCCCAGGTCCACCTTGCCACCACCGCTGGTGCCCAGGTCTCCGATGCTGGCCACGTTGCCCGCACCGCCGCCCTTGGGCCCGTTGGCGCCCAGGGCGTCGCTGGTGGCCACGCCTACGCCGCCTGCTCCAGCCAGGGCCTCGGCGATCTCTCCACCGCCAGTGCTGCCGCCGAGCACGTCCGCGAACGCGCCGGCGCCACCGGAGTTCGAGCCGAGGATCTTCAGCAGGCCCTTGCCCTGCACCTTCTTGACGAGCTCCGCCTTGTGCGTGGCCGCGTCCTGGGGCTTGGAGTCCTGCTTGGCCTCGGAGGGCTTCTTGTCCTCCTTCTTCTCCGCGGAGTCATCGGCGGCGGCCTGAGGGGCCTCGGCCACCTTCTCCGGCTCGGGAGGCTTCTGGGGGATGATGGCGGAGACGAAGCGGTCCTCCAGCTGATCCAGGGCCAGCTCGGGCTCGGGCGGCGGCTCGCGCGAGACGATGAAGGCACCCCAGGCGAAGTGGAACAGGAGCGAGGCCGCGAGGATGCCGAAGAACACGCGGTCCATCGCCTTCCAGAAGCCGCCCTGCACATCCGGGGGCAGCGTCACCCGCTCCGATTCGGGCGGAGGGGTGATGAACTGGAAGAAGAGGGTGATGTCGTCGGCCAGGTCCACTTTGCCGCGAGCGCTCTCCTGGAGCGGCAGCACGTAGTTGGTGCCGCGCTCCTGGGCCAGGCCCTGCTTGCGGATGCGATCGAAGTCGACGTCCGAGCTGCCCAGGTGCACCCGGCCATGCATCGTGTCGTCGAAGACGAGCTGGTACTGGCTGTTGCGGTTCTCGAAGATGGCGAACTTCGCCGGCAGTTCCTCCGAGGCGGGCAGGACGATGGTGTTCTTCGCATCGTGCCCGATGGTGACGTCATCACTCAGGAGGTGATGCTCCTCGAGGATGCGGTCGCCCTGGATGATGCCGACGCGCAGGAGCTTGTTTGGCTGAAGCTGAGGGGAAGCCATGGCGGTGTTGGACAGCGGAGGCCCTAGAAAGGTTGCTTGTCGACCGTCTGAACCACCTTGGGCACGAAGCTCTCGGGGTGGTTGAGATCGTCGAAGTTCAGGTTCGACCGCTGGAGGATGTAGAAGGCCTGGGGCTTCTGGATCTTGCCCTCGACGGTGAGGGCATCCAGGCGGATGACCTTCTTCTTCTTGGGCGCGCCCGTGTCCTGCGCCAGCGCGGGCGCGGCGGCGATCATCATCAGGAGGGCGAGAAGGGTTCTCATGCGAGGCCTCTACTTGGCGTCTTGGGACAGCTTACCCGAGGTGGGGGCCGGTGTGGCAGAGGGTGTGCCGGCAGTGGGTGGGGCGGGAGTAGGCGCAGGTGTGGCCTGGGCTTCGGCCTCGGCCTTCTTCTTCTCCTCCTCGGCCTTCTGCGCCTTCTTGAGCTGGTCGCGCTTCTCACGCTCGCGGCGGCGTTCCTCTTTGTCGATACCCTTCTGGGCATCCTTGACGTACTGCTCGATGCGGTCGTCCTTGCCGCCCTGGCTCTTGTACTTCTCGAAGAAGGCGATGCACGTCTTGAAGCGCTCGATCGGGTCCAGGCCCTCGGGCTCCAGGTCCAGGTAGAGGATGGCGAGGTTGAAGTAGGGGTCCACCAGGGAGGGTTGGAGCTGGAGCACCTTCTCGTACTCGGCCTTGGCGCGGGGGAAGTCTCCGAGCCCCCGGTAGGCGTTGCCCAGGTTGAGCCGGGCCGAGCCGAAGTCCGGCGCGGCCTTCACGGCAGCCTCCAATTCGGTGGCGGCGGCCTGATAGTCCTGGGCCTCGTTGAGCATGGCGCCGTAGTTGTTGCGAGCCTCGGCGAAGTCCGGGCGGAGCTCGGAGGCCTTCTTGAAGCTCTCCAGGGCCTGGGGGCGCGCCTTGAGGGCCAGTTGCACCAGGCCAAGCGCGTTGTGGGTGGCCGCGTCGTTGGCATCCACGGCGCGGGCGTTCTCCAGGACGATGCGGGCCAGCTCGATCTTCTTCTCGCGGTAGTAGACCTGGGCGAGCACCTGCATGGCCTTCACGTTGCGCTCGTCCGTCTTGAGGGCGCGCTTGGCCTCGTTGGAGGCGGACTCCAGCTTCTTCTGGAGCAGCAGCGCCACGGAGAGCGCGGTGCGCATGCCCACGGCGTCTGGCTTGGACTCCAGCTTCTGGCGCAGCTCGGCCTCGATGCGCGTGGCGCGATCGGTGCGGCAGTAGAGCCGGGTGAGGAAGTCCCACGCGGCGGGTTGATCCGGCTGGAGCTCCAGCGCCTTGCGGTAGGCCCTCTCGGCTTCGTCCGGCTTGCTCTGGCGCTCGCGGATGACGCCCAGGTTCGTCCAGGCGTAGTCCAGCTTGGGGTTGGTGTTCAGCAGGGCCTCGAGCCCCTTGGCCGCCATCTCCAGCTCGCCGCGCCGGGCGATCTCCACCGCGCGCTCGAAGTCCGCTTGGGGGCCGGTCGCGGGAGGAGGTGGGGGCTTGAAGGCCTCGGGCGTGGCCGAGGGCGCGGGCTCCGTCTTCACGACCTGGGTTCCGCCCGAGGCCTCGGGAGCGGGGGCATTGCTCGCGGCGGAGGTGACAGGAGCAGGGGAGCCGGATAGCGCAGTGCTGTTCGCGGGCGTCGGGACGGGCTTGGGCGCGGAGGTGCAGGCGGCGCCCAGCAGCAGGGCCAGACCGGCGGAACGCAGGAGGGACGTCCTCACTTTTCACCTCCACCGGTCAGCTTCTGGGGCGCCTTGTCCGCGGGGCGCTCGGGACCGAGCAGCTCGCCCACCAGGCCGTCGGGGTAGACCGAGTCCGAGGAGATGGCCTGCTTGGGCTCCTTGAGGACCGGATACTCCTTGGGGCGGTAGCGGTTGAGCGACTCGAGCGTGCGCCGCGTCCACTCGTTGGAGACGCGGTACTTGCGCGCCTCCTGGATCGTGGCTGTGTAGCTCTCCACCGCTGCGTCCTCGAGTGTCGCCGTCTGCTGGGCGAGCTGGTCCTGGTAGGTGACCACGGCCTCCTCGCCCAGGCGCTTCACGTCTGGGGGGATGGGCGTCTCGATGATGGTGTTCGCGAAGCGCTCCAGCGTGTAGCCCTTGCGGTAGAAGGCGGCCAGGGACCACTCCACGCGCTTGTAGGCGATGACCTTGGTGTAGGCCTCGTTGACGGTCTTCACCGCGGCACGCTTGGCCGTGAAGCTGTTGGTCAGGGCCTTGCCGTTGCCGCCGATCTTCAGCTTGTCGAACTTCTCGAACTCGAACTCGGCCAGCTGGAAGCGGCTGTAGGCGGCGGCGTCCGCGGCGATGGGAGCCGTGTCCGGCTTGAGCTTGCGGCGATCGAACTCGAACGCGGCGTCCTCCCAGGCGCGCTGGGCCTCCTTGGTCTTGCCCAGCTTCTTGTACGCGTCGCCGATGCGGCGCCGGGCGTCCACGACCAATTCCGCCTGCGCGGGCTTCTTGGAGAACTTCTCCACGAACTCGTTGAGCGCGCGGATCTGCCCCTTCCAGTCCTCCTGCTTCTCGTAGATGAGGGCGGCGCGGAACTGGTTCTTCGGCGCGTCCTCCGAGTTGGGGAACAGGTCCGCGTAGCGCAGGAAGGCGGCGGCCGCGTCGGCGTAGCGCTGCTGGCCCTCGAGCAGGCGCGCGGAGTTGTAGAGCGCGGCCTCGCGGTCCTTGGAGGCGGGGTAGTCCTTCACCAGCTTCTGGTAGCTGACCACGGCCTTGTCGAAGTCGTACGAGTTCTCCGCGTTCACCGCGACGCGGAAGAGCGCGGCGTCCGCCAGGGTGGAGGTGGGGTATTCGCGGTAGATGCGCTCGTAGAGCTTGAGCGCCGAGTCGAACCGGAGGCTCTTCTCGTAGCAGACGGCGGCGTTGTTGAGCGCCTTGTCGGCGAACTCGTGGCGAGGCGCCTCATCCACCAGCTCGATGAACTTGGCGGCGGCCTCCTCGTACTTCTGCTGATCCATGAGCTCCTGGGCCAGGTTGAAGCGGCCACCGAGCTTGAATTTCACGAGGCTCTTGTAGAGGTCGGTCGATGGATCGATAACGTCTTTGTTGTCCGCGAGCCGGCCCGCCACGCTCTCGACGCTGCGCCAGTCCTTGTCGATGAGGAAGCTCTCGACGATGAGGTTGGTGGAGAAGCGGGCCACTTCGTGCTTCGGGTAGCTCTTGACGATCTGCTCGAAGCGCTTGCGGGCCTCGGGGAAGTCGTTGTGCGAGTAGTACAGCTCCGCGGCCTGGTACGCGATGCCGGGGCTCTTCTCGTCCTTGGGCAGCACCGCCACGTACGCGTCCGAGGCCGCGACGAGCTGGGGCTCGGGCTCGACCAGGGGGATGACCTGGACCACCTCACCGGCGGGGCGCTCGGCGGAGCGCAGGGGCTTGTACTCCTTCGCCTTGCCCGCCTTCACGTCCTCGGCGAGCTGCTTCTGCCACGAGAGCACCGCGCTGAAGGCCGCCTCGGAGAGGAACCGGTTGTCCAGCCGCGAGTCCCGCACCTCCTCGTAGCTCTTCGCCGCCAGGGCGAACTGGAACGAGTTGTAGAGGCACTCGGCGTAGTAGTACCGCATCTCGTAGCTGCTCTTGGTGCGCGGGAAGCGATCCAGATAGGCGCCGTAGGCGCGCGCGGCCACCTGGTAGCCGACGAGCGCCTGGTCGTACTTGCCGTCCTTCTTGAAGGCCTGCGCCTGCTGGTGGTGGTAGAGCGCGGTGCGGTAGAGGCTCTTCTCGGCCAGATCGTCCGCGGTGGCGAGCACATCCGGCTCGCTCTGGTGATCCTTGTACCAGTCGGAGCCCGGCGCGTAGGCGGTGGCCAGCCGCTCGGCTTCGGCGTAGGACTCGTCCATCTTCCGGTCCCGCTCGTAGGCCTGGACGATCTTCTGCTGGATCTGCGGCGCGTCCGGAGCCAGGGGCTCCTTCTGCAGCACCAGCCGGTAGGCCTCGATGGCGGCTGTGTGGTTGGTCTGGTCGAACCAGATGTTGCCCAGGCGCCGGTAGATGTCGGCCTCGTACGGACGAGGGCCTCGCTGAGCGAAGAGTGCCTGGGCCTTGGGCAGTCCGCCCCAGGTGTCGTCCGCCAGGGAGACGGCCACGTACTGGAGGGCCTCCTCGCGGAGATCGCCACCGCCGGCCTCGTCGCCCTTGGCCTCCTTCTGGGCCTCGTAGAAGTCCGCGAGCGCGAGGAAGCGATCCACCGCCTCGTCGAACCGGTCCATCCGGTAGTACGTCCACCCCAGCTTGTAGAGCGCCTTGTCGTAGAGCGGGTGGGTCTTGTCCTTCGTGGCGGCTTCGTAGGCCTCGGCGGCCTTGGTGAGCGCCATCGGGTCGCTGTACGAGTCGAACCAGTACTCGCCGATGCGCACCCATGCCTCGGTGGCGAAGCGGCTCGTAGGGTAGCGGGCGATCAGCTCTTCATAGGTGGCGCGGCTCTCGTCGAACTGGCCCTGCTTCTCCATGCAGTAGCCCAGCAGGTACCAGACGGCGTCGTTGAGCCGGTACTTCGGGAAGTCGTTGATGAGCCGCGTGTAGATGGCGATGGAGGGGGCGAAGCTCGCCTCGGGCTCGGGAGGAGCATCGGCGCCTTCGGGCAGCGCCTTGAGCTTCTCCTCGTGCTCGCGCATGGCGGCGAGGTGCTCGTCGCTGGAGCGCTCGTAGTAGAGCTCGGCCAGGCGGAACATCACATCTGGCGAGTAGCGCGGCTCCAGCGGGTAGCGGCGCAGGAACTCCTCGAAGCGGGCGATGGCGTCCAACCGCTCCTTGCGCTCCTTGATCTCCAGCTCTCCGATGAGCTTCTCGTACGAGGCGCCCAGGCCGTTGCGCTTCTCCTCGTACTTGCGCTCCACCAGGAGCTGCACCTCGCGGCGGAAGTCGGCCGATTCCTCCTCGTAGTTCCGGAGGGCGTCGCTGATGTCCCGCAGCAGCGCATCTTCCTCGGGCGTGCGGCCCAGGCCCTCCAGGTAGCGGCTCTGCTGCTTCGCGGGCTCGGGCGCGGCGGGAGGCGGTGGGGCGCTCTCGTTCGTTGGGGCAGGGGCTGCGCTCGTGCCTGCCGCGGCCGGTTCGCTGGGCTTCGCTGGGGGCGAGGACTGTTCGCCACCCGTCTTGGCACCGCTCGTCTTGCGGGTCTTGGCTCCGCTGGCCTTCGCACTGCTGGCCTTCGCACCCGGCTGCTGCGCGGGAGCGGCCAGGGACGTCAGCACGAGCAGGGTGAGCAGGAGCCGGCGCATCGCTTACTCGATGTCCTTGAGGACTTCCCGGAAGTCCTTCTCCAGCGTGCGAAGCTCCTCATCCTTCTGCCCGGACAGCTTCTGGATCTCCGACGTCTTGTCCTGCTTGCGGGTGAAGGCCACGTCCACGATGCCCACGTCTCCCTTGAGGACGAGGTCGTAGAACTGCTGCCGCACGCGGCGGAAGCTGTCGTAGGCGATGCGGCCCACGAGGTTGCGAGCGTCTCCGGAGGCGGCGATCACCTCCGACTCGTACTGTGCGAGCAGGGACTGCTCGGCCCGGACCTTGTCGCGGATGACGCGGCCTCGGCGCTCGAGCTGATCTCGCAGCGAGGCCTTGGCCGTCGTCACGCGCCCGCGCAGCCCATCCGTGCGCTCGCGCACCTCCTGGAGCCGAGCCAGCAGCTCGCCCACGTTCTCGGGCAGCCGCTCCGCGAACGAGGCGATCAGCGCGTGCTCCCGTCGCAGCACCTCGTAGAAGTCCTGGCGGATCCGCTCCTCGCCGGCCACGGCGGTGGCCACGGCGTTGCGCTCGTCCGCGAGTTTGGTGCGGGTCTGCGCCAGCTCCTCTTGCGTACGCACCACCGTGTCCGACTCCGTCTGGAGCTGGGCGAGGAACTGAATCTCCTCTTCGGGAGACGTCTTGCGCTCGGTGCGCGTGTCCTCCACCCACTTGCGGATGGCGGTGGCAATGGCGCTCAGGCTCTGCAGCTCGTAGCCCAGGCGGAAGGCCTCGCGGTCCAGCTCGTCCACGCGGGTCTGCATCCGCTTGCGCCGCTCCTCCAACTCGCGCTGCGTGGTGGGCAGCAAGGCGAAGCGTTGGGCCAGGGCCTCGCGCTCCTTGCGCACGGCCTCCAGTTGCTCGCGCTCCTCGGCGCTCAGGTGCTTCAGCGCGGCGGCGGACTCGATCGTGACGAGCACCTGCTCCACGCGGGTGAGCCCGCTCTCCACGGCGTCCGCGCGGGTGTAGCCCTCCTGAAGCTCGGGGAACGTCTCCAGCCCACGGTCTTCCAGCGCATGGATGATGCGGGTGGCCAGATCCCGGGCCTCGCCCACGCCCTTACGGCCGCTGTCGAGGTCTCCGATGAGCGCCACCGCGCTGGACACTTCTTCCTGGGTCCGGGCGTAGCGCAGGGCCACCGGGGGCAGCAGCGTGCTCAGGTCCAGCGTCCGGTCGTTGCGAGACAGCAGGTTGTCGAAATACGTCACCGGATCCTGGTTGCGGGTGAGCAGCTCATCCAACCTGTCCCGCACCGGCCCGTACGCGTCGATGACGCCCTGGTACGAGCTCGTGGCGTCCTCGTACTTCTTCAGCTTCAGCAGCAGCTGCCCCTGGAGCAGCAGCGCATCTGGTGCCAGCGGGGACTCCGGGTCCACGAGCAGCAGGATGTCGATGGCGTTCTTGGCCAGCTCGAAGTCGCCCTTCTTCACGTACGTCCAGGCGATCTCGTAGAGCGAGTCCGTGAAGGACTCACTGCCGCGGGCGATCTCCTGGTAGCGGTCGAGCGCTTCGTCCAGCTTGCCCGTCTCGTAGAGCAGCCGGCCCAGGGAGAGATTGGCGAGCTCGCGGATGCGATTCTCAGCCGGCTCGTTGGCGGGCAGGGCGGCCAGCTCGGTGAAGCGCTGGATCGCGTCCGGGTAGTCCCCCGCCTGCACGGACAGAACGCCCAGGTGGTAGGCGCTCTGCAGGCGGACCATGCGGATGTTGGAGTGCGTCAGCGGCTCGAACGCGGCGCGGGCGCGGGCGATGCGATCCTCCGGCTTCAGGTCCGTGCGCTTGAAGAGCCACTTGGCGTGCAGGTACGCCAGCTCTGGAGGCAGCTGTCCGCCGGACAGCTTGCGGGCCTGGGTGATGTAGTCGTCGATGCCGTCGAACTGGTTGAGCCGGCTGGCCACGGACAGGTAGCGCGTGAGCGCGTCCTTGTACCGCTCCGTCGGAGGCAGCGAGAGCAGCTCGCGCAGGTAGAGCTTCGCGCCGATGTAGTTCTGCTGTTGCAGGAGCGAGTCAGACAGATAGAAGAGCGCGTCCGGGTAGCGCGGGTGGCTGCGGAACCGGGGATCGCTCACCAGGTCGTAGAAGAGGACGGAGGCGGCGGTCCAGTCGCCCAGCAGGTATTGAATCTCGCCGTCGGAGAAGCGCCGCAGCTTGGCCTCTTCGTCACTCGGCTCGGAGCGCTGGGTGAACTGCGTCTCCACGAAGCGGATGTTCTCGTCGGCGTTCTGGAGCTGCTTGTCCACCTGCTCGAGCTGGCGGTTCACATCACCGCCGACCTTCAGGGGGCCGGGTTCGGACGCGGACGTGGAAGCGGGCTCGGAGGCAGGAGCGGGTGCGGGCGCATCGGCGGCACGCGCGGCGGGGCCCAGGGTGATCACCGCCGAGAAGGCCAGGGCACGGAGACGAGACGCGTTCACCAGAGCGGCTCCTACTTCGTCTCGGTGGGGGAGGAAGCGGAAGGCTCCTTCCCGTTCGCCGGCTTGGCCGGGCCCGTGTCGCGCGATACCTCGATGTCGTAGCGCACCGACGGGCGATCCTTCAGGTCCGTGGTCAGCCCGCCCTTCTCGAAGCCCACCACGCGCACGGTGGTGATCTTCGTGGCCTCCGCGTTGAAGGTGTAGCTGGACTGGACCTTGAACTTGTAGCCCTCGAGGTAGCTGAACACGCCGTAGCCGTTGCCGCGGTACACGAAGCGCACGGCGATCTGGTGCTGCCCGGGGACGATGCGGCCGTTGAAGATCTCGAACTCGTCGCGCTTGTCGAGGTCTCCGTCCTCGTTCACCTTGGTGAAGATGGGCGCGCCGTCCAGCGCGTACGCCACCGACTCCAGGACGAACGAGCTGCCCATCTCGTTCTTGTGGAAGAGGATCGCGCGAGCACCCGTGGACAAATCTCCGCCGAGCACCGTCTCCTGCAGCAGCAGCAGGCGCGCCTTGGAGCGGTAGATCTTCTCCTTCAGATCGACGACTTCCTCCTCCAGCGTCTTCACCCGCGTGTTGAAGGCCTCATCGGCTGTCTGCGGCGCGGGCCCGGGAGGCACCGGCGAAATGGCTCGGGTGCCGGGAGCAGCGGCAGGGGTTGCGGGAGCCGCCGTCGCCGGAATCGGAGTGACCGTGGTCACATTGGGAGCCGCCGGAGTCGCCGCGGACGGAGCTGCCGCGGGCGAAGTCGTCACCTCAGTGGAAGAGGCACCGGCGGGAGCAGGAGTCGGCGCGCTCTCGGCGGGAGCCGTGACAGGCGCGGACGCGGGGGCTGCGGCGGGTGGGCTCGTGGCGGCCCCCTCGGCCAGTGCTGGCAGTCCGAGCCCGGCGCCCAGCACCGCGAGGAGACAGAGAATGGAGCAAGCGGAACGCACGAGCGACCTCGAGTGGAGCCGACCCCACGGGACAGGTCATACCACCCTTCTCCCCCCACGTTGCAGGGGGGGAGGGCCGCCTGTCTGCCCGCTGATCAGCCGCCCTTGCGCAGCTCGGTCAGCACCAGCTTGGCCACGGCCTTGAGCGTGTCGAACACGCCTACTCCCGTGGGAGCAACCGCCTGGTACTCGGGGATGTTGCGCGGGTTGAGGGCCTTGCGGATCTCCTCGACCGTCACCGCGTTGGGCAGGTCCCGCTTGTTGTACTGCATGACGTACGGGATCTTGTTCAGATCGTAGCCCTGCTCGGCCAGGTTGATGCGCAGGTTCTCGAGCGACTCCATGTTCGCTTCCATGCGCTCGATCTGGCTGTCGGCCACGAACACCACGCCGTCCACGCCCTTGAGGATCAGCTTGCGGCTGGCGTCGTAGAAGACCTGGCCCGGCACCGTGTACAGGTGGAAGCGCGTCTTGAAGCCGCGGATCTCACCGAGCGACAGCGGCAGGAAGTCGAAGAAGAGCGTGCGGTCTGTCTCGGTGGAGAGCGAGATCAGCTTGCCCTTCGTGTCGGCCGCGGTCTTGTTGTAGATGTACTGAAGGTTGGTCGTCTTCCCGCAGAGGCCCGGTCCGTAATAGACGATCTTGCAGTTGATCTCGCGGGAGGAGTAGTTGATGAAGGACATGGCTTCCCGGGTTACTCGCTGAAGAGGTTGTCGATATCGTCGTCGGAGATTTCGGCGAACGGCGAGCCGATCCCGGGAGTGTCGGTCTTCTTCACCAGGCTCTCGAAGATCTTGGTCAGCTCATCGCTGGCCTTCTTGATGCGCAGGCGGACCAGACCGAGGCTGGTGCGGTTGTCAAAGATGACGACCAGCACCACCCGACTGCCGACGATGGTCATGTAGAGAGAGTCCTTCGCTCCCTCGTGGAATTGATTCGGGAACTCGTTCTCCCCGATCAGCTTGGCCAACCCGCCCATCGCCGCCACGTTGCCGGCCGTCAGCGAGGCCAGAGACGTGGTGTCGATGTTCTGGGTCTGCCCCGCCGAGGAGATGAGCTGCCCGTTCTTGTCGACGAGGAACACCACCTTCGCGTTCGCGTCCTTGGTGAGCCGGTCGCAAACCGCGTTGATCTTGGTGAACTCCTCTTCGTACATCACCAGTTGCGTGCCCATGGGCGTATCCGCTCCTCTACGCTCCTCAGCGTTCGCTTCTCCCCGCGCTCCGGCGGGCCCCCGGGTTTCCAGAGTGAATCCCGGAGGTTAGATGCGTCGCTCCCAACCGCGGGATGCTTAGCAGACGCCACCGGGTCCAGCAAGCTACGTGACCGTTCTCTCTCGGAGATCCTTGGTTGGGTTCAGGGGCTACGGACCGCTACATCGCTGATCGTACAACGAGGACCGTCCGGACGGATCGATGTCCGATCCTCCAGGAAGATCTGAGGGTTGTTCTCCGGCGCGCGGAAGGACAGGGCGTTCTGCTCGGGCTCCACTCCTACCTTGAGGGGCATGGGATCGAGGGAGCCGATGCGCACCCGGAAGTCTTGTCCAAAGAGATCCACTGTCGGTGCGATTCGGGCCTTGCGCCCCTGCTTGGAGGGGCCGGAGCAGGTGCCGGTGGCGTGGAAGGTGTAGGTGGCGCCGGCCTGGAGGTTGCGCGTGTGGAAGGTGCGCTGCCCGCCGCTCTTGAGGGTGCCGCGAGCGCTCCAGGCCTCCTTGCCCGAGCGGGAGGAGGTGAGTTCGGACTCAGGGGTGTGATGGGCTGCTACCTCCTGAGCCTGGGCGGCGCGGTGGGCGGCGTCCTGTTCCTCGCGGGCGAGGGACTCGCGGGCCTGGGCCTGGGACTGGAGGACGGCCTGGTGCCGGGCGAGCAGGGCGCGGGCCTGGGGGCCGTACTCGGGATCCTCGGTGAGAGGTTGGGCCAGCTTCACGACGAGGGCGCTCTCGGATTCCTCGTCGGCGAGCTGGGCGCGCAGGAAGCGGGCGCGGATGGCGTTCTGCGGCTGGGTCTGGAGGATGGCGTCCAGCAGGTGGGCGGCGGCGGTGCGCTCATCCACGGAGAGGAGGCTCTCGGCGTGGGCGGTGCGCACGCCATAGTCGTCGGGCGCGAGCGCAAGCGCCCGCTGGGTGAGGGCGAAGGAGAGGACGCGATCCTGCTTGCGGCATGTGGCGGCGCCTCGGGCGAGCAGCCGCGCGCCGTCGAGGTCCTTTTCGGCTCGCGCGGTGTCGCCGGGAGCGAAGAGCTGCTGGAGTCCCTCGCAGTCGTGGGCCTCGAGCAACTTCTCGCCCTGGGCCAGGCGGGTGTCCCCGCTTGCGGCGAGGAAGGGGAGCAGCAGGAGCAGACGCATGCTCCGTGTTTACGGGAGGGGCTTTGGCCCTGACAAGGGGTGCCGTGAGCTGAGCCGGGGCTTTCGGAGGACCTGGGGAGTCGTTCTCGCGGGCCCCTCCCTGCGGACCCCCTGGCGTTTCTTTCACTAGAGTTTTGGGGACCTTGCGAGCTTTCCCTATACTCCGCCGCGCCTTGGCCCGACCGTGCCGTACCCCTACCTTTCTCGTCCTTCTGGCGCTCACCCTGGTGGCGGTGCCACGTGGTGCCTTCGCACAGTCAGAGACGGGTGCCGAGGTGGGCGAGGGGATGGATCCGGTGACGGTGCGGCTGCGTTACGGGCTCGCGCTGCGAAAGGGCAAGCAGGTGGATCCCGGACCGGGGCTCACCTACTCCGGGTTCACACCGAATGATCTGGCAGTGTGGGCGGTGGCCTATGGCCTGGGTCCGGAGTGGCTCGGAGGCCAGCTCAGCGTGCAGCGGGAGGGGTTCGCGCTCTCCCGGGAGTCGGCTCGCGTCACCGAGGGCAGCCTGCTGCGGGTGGCGCTGGGGCTCGTGGCGCGGCGGCAACTGGGGCCGCTCTGGGGAGAGCTGAGCGCGGGCTATGGCTTCGCCCAGCTCCCGGTGTTCGCGGTGTCGAACCCTGCTTCGCCTGTGTTCCAACGTGGCGGGCGGCAGGCCGCGCTCCTGGGGGCTCGGTTGCGCTTCCCGCTCTTCCTGCGAGCGCAGGGCGAGGTTCGCGGAGAGTTCCCCCTGGCCCTGGCGGCCAAGGAAGCCGAGGGAAGAAGTGCGTCCTCCAGCGGTTTCGGTGCGGGCGTGGCGCTCCTCATCCCCGTGAAGCAGGTCGGCCGCTGGCAGGCCGCGGCGGTGCTCGACTACCAGTACGTGCACGATCGGCTGACGGCCGACAGCGGGGCGATCTCCAACCAGACGCTTCAGCGCGTGGGCATGGCGCTGGAGTTCTCCTGGCTCGATGCCCGAGCGCTCTCGACGCCCGTTGTGCCCGTCACGGAGCAGCCCGGGAGCCTGTTGCTCCAGGTGGTGGACGCGGAGACGAAGGCTCCGTTGGGCGGTGCCCAGGTGTCGCTCGTGGTGAAGGGCACCGCGGGAGCGCCTCGGCGCACCGACGTGACAGGGCAGGTGGTGGAGCCCCAGCTCGAAGCTGGAGACGTGATCGCGCGGGTTACGGCCGAGGGCTATGAGCCCGCCGAGGGCCGTGTCTCTGTCACCGCGGGGGTGCGCGCCACATTGGAGGTCCAGGCGCACAAGCAGGTGGCGACCGTGGGCGGCCTGAAGGTGATTGTCCTCGACAAGCGCACCAACAAGCCCCTGCCGGACGCGCAGGTGGTGGTGGGCAACAAGGAGTTCAAGACGAATGCGGACGGGCAGGTCCAGGCCGGCAACCTCGCTCCGGGCCCGGTCTCGGTGAAGATTTCCGCGCCGGAGTTCCAGTCCGTGGAGGAGGCCGCGCTGGTCGTCGCTGGCCAGGAGGCGGAGATGCCCGTGACGCTCGCTCCGTCCAAGCGCGTCGGCTACGCCACCATCTCCGGCAAGGTCCGCAGCACGCAGGGGAGGGCTCTGGTCGCCACCCTCCTCATCCCCACGGCCAAGGTGCGCACGCGCACGGATGCCCAGGGCGGTTTCTCGCTGAAGCTGAAGCCCGGCACCTACCGCATCATCATCTCCGCGGGCGGCCACCTCACGCAGACCAAGTACGTGACCGTGCGTGACGGAGAGCAGGCCATCTTCAACGTCGATCTCTTTCCGAGGAACCGGTGAGCACGCTCCGCATCAGCGTCGCCTCGCTCCTGCTGCTGGGCGCTCTGGGCTGCGGCGATGATCACACCCCCGTTGCTCCGCCTCCTCCCGGGCCTGGCACTCCCGCCGTGACGGCTCCGCAGGATGCGGGGGCCGCTGCACCCCTCGCGATGCTGAGGGCCCTCAAGGGGGAGGTCCTGCTGGATCGAGGCGGGAAGATGGTCCCTGCCGCCGAAGGGCCGCTCACGAAGAGGGACGTCGTCGAGACGGGCCCCGATGGCTTCGCCATCATCGCTTTCTCGGACGGCCGCACGGTGGAGGTGGGCCCTGGGGCTCGCTTCGATCTGGACGAGGACACGGTCGGCGTCGTGCTCAATGTGGAGCGCGGCATCCTCCTCAGCCGGGTGCCCGCGGCGCCGAAGGGCCAGCAAGGCCCGGCGGTCCAACTGCGCATCCTTACTCCCTACGGTCTCACGCGCGTGGGCGGCGGCCAGGAGGCCAGCGAGGTGCGCGTGAGCGTCGGCCCCACCGAGAGCCGCGTCGAGGTGAAGCTGGGCGCCATCGAGTTCGTGTCGAAGGATGGCAAGGAACTCGAGGCCGCCGCGGGCGAGTCGGTGGCCGTTTCCGCGGGCAAGGCGGAGCTGGTGCCGAGCTCCGCGAAGTTCCTGGAGCTGGCGACCATCCAGGTCACCGTGAGGGCGGACACGGGACGCGTGGAGGTGCGCTCCAAGGGCAGCCCGCAGTGGAAATCGGTGAACAAGGGAGGCCAGAAGCTGGCCGCGGGCGACGGAGTCCGTGCGCGCGGTGGGACGGCCTTCCTGTCACTCGAGGGCTCGGCCTCCACGCTGGCCCTGGCCTCTGGAGGCGAGCTGGTGATGGAGGGGGCGGGCCAGCAGGGCTTGAGGGATGAGGCCCGGTTGGATCTGCGCCAGGGAGAGCTCGCGCTGAAGCTCGCATCCGAGCGGGACAGCCGGGTGGTGATGCCCGGCCTCACGCTGGAGAGCGCCGGAGCGGCCGACCTCAACGTGCGCCGCACCTCGGATGGCTTCGATGTGGCGGCCCGCGCCGGAGACGTCACCCTGGTGCAGGGGGAGACCCGCAAGCCGCTGCGCGCGGGAGAACAGGCCCGTGTCTCGAAGGCGGGCGAGGCGAAGGTCCAGCCCGTGGCGCAGGCGCCGCTGACGTTGGATGCGGCGACGGAGGACGTGCAGGTGTACCACCAGGGCCTGCCCGAGCTGACGCTCTCCTGGAAGGGACAGGGAGACGCGCTCGTCGAGGTGGCCTCGGATCCTGGCTTCTCCAAGCCCCTGTTGCGAGGCACCGTCCACCAGCCCTCCCTCAACGTGGCAGCCCCCGATCGAGGCCGCTTGTTCTGGCGGGTGCGCAAGCCGGATGGCACCGAGGTGGCGAAGGGCAGCGCCACGTTCGCGCCCGAGCGGGCGCCGAAGAACCTGGCGCGCATCACCAACGAGGTGCCCGAGGGCCCGCAGAAGACGACGATCTTCTACCAGGACAAGCCTCCGGGGGTGATCTTCACCTACGCGTCCGAGCCTCAGGCCGCGAAGTACCGCATCTCGGTGTACCGCAATGGCGAGCTGGGCAAGCCGGTGGCCGAGCGGACCGTGGCGGAGACGCGCTCGCCGCTGGAGGCAGGCATCCTGCGCGAGGGCAGCTACGTCTGGTCCGTCACTCCGCTGTCCCGCAGCGGACAGCCCATGCGCGGCGGACGCATGAACAAGCTGGAGTTGGTGTACGACAACTCGGTGCCTGTGCTCGTGGTGAATGCTCCTCGGAATGGCCAGAGAGCAGGCAAGCGCGTACGCACGGTGGGAGTGGCCCCGGTGGGAACGAAGCTGTCCATCAACGGGCGGTCCGTGACGCTGGACGCCAAGCATCGCTTCGACACGTGGGCCGAGCCGGTAGGCGTTCCCCCCGTTCTCCTGTTTAAGATGCAGAATGAAGGCACCCCGGATGTGTACGTGGTGCGCACTCTCAAACGAGGTCCCGAGGAATGAGCAGCACCGAGCCCAAGTCCGGGAGCCAGGCCCCGAGCCCGTTGCTCCTGCAGCCCTATGGGCAGTACGTGCTGGTCAAGAAGCTCGCCGAAGGCGGCATGGCGGAGATCTTCCTCTCCAAGCTCCTGGGGGCTGACGGCTTCGAGCGCAACGTCGTCATCAAGCGCATGCTGTCGAACCTGTCGAGCCTGCCGGACTTCGTGGAGATGTTCCGGGACGAGGCGCGGCTGGCGGCGCGGCTGTCGCACCCGAACATCATCCAGATCCACGAGTTGGGGTTCGTCGACGGCTGCTACTACATCTGTATGGAGTACCTGGCTGGCGAGGACTTCTCCACCACGCTGCGCCAGGCGGGCAAGAAGCGGCAGTACACGCCCATGCCCATCACCCTGCGGGTGCTGGTGGACGCGGCACGCGGGCTCCACTTCGCCCACGACTTCACCAACGAGCAGGGCGAGCCGCTCCACATCGTCCACCGGGACATCTCTCCGTCGAACCTGTACGTGACGTACCAGGGCCAGGTGAAGGTGCTGGACTTCGGCATCGCCAAGGCCGCGTCGCGGCTGGTGCAGACGCGCACCGGCGTGGTGAAGGGCAAGTACATCTACATGGCCCCCGAGCAGGCCCAGGGGAAGGATGTCGATCGCCGCTCGGACGTGTTCTCGCTCGGGGTGAGCCTCTACGAGTCGCTCACCAACATTCGGCCCTTTGCCCGCGAGAATGATCTGGCCGTCCTCAACGCGCTGACGCAGGGCGACTTCGTGCCGCCGGCCCAGATGCGCCGCGACATTCCTCCGGAGCTGGATGCGGTGGTGCTCAAGGCCTTGTCCCTTGATTCCGCGGACCGCTACGCCACCGCGGCCGACTTCGCGGATGCGCTGGAGCACGGGCTCAAGGGCAAGGTCCCGCTGGCCACTCATAAGGAGCTGGCCGAGTACCTGCGCGCGCAGTTCGGAGACGAGCGCTTCTCGAGCAAGACCCGAGTCCCCACGATGGCGACCCTGCAGGGGATGATCGCCCAGCAGAACGGCCTTCCGCCGCCAGGGCCCGTGGTGTTCGCTTCCAGTGGAGTCTTCCCCACCGTCCAACCTGCCGCGCAGCGCTTGAGCGCTGTGGGGCTCCCCGCGGTGACGGCCGCAAAGCCGCTGCCGGCTGAGACGGCCGTTCAGGCATTGGTACAAGCACCGCAAGCACCGCGCCGCACGGGGTTGTGGGTCGGCGTGGCGGCGGGGGTGCTGCTGCTGGCCGGCGGAGGCTTCCTGGCTGTGCGAAGTTTGTCGAAGCCGGCAGAGGCCGTGGCGGTGGTCACGCCCACGCCTCCCGTGGCTGCGCCTCCGGTGGAGCCAACTCCGCCGGTTGCGGTCACCCCGACGCCCCCGGTTGTCACTCCTGATCCTCCGCCTACGACTCCTGAGACCGTAGCCCCGCCGCAGACCGAGGATTCCGAGACCAAGGATCCGGTCCCCACGAAGGATCCGTCCAAGACGTCGAAGCCGCGTTTGGTGACGCTGGGCATTGGTGACGTGGAGCGGGTGGTGGCGAAGGGCCGTGCCCGCATTGCGAGCTGCTTCGACCGGTACAAGGCGGACCTGCCCGCGGACACGGGCGTGGTGCGCGTGCAGTTGTCGATCGCCTCTTCGGGGAAGGTGAAGGCCACGACGCAGGGCCCGCTGGCTTCGAAGACGGTGGGCCAGTGCCTGGAGAGCCAGGCCGAGCGCCTGCGCTTCCCCGCCCACCGGGATCAGGAGGTAAACGTAGTGCTGCCATTTGACTACACCGTCAAGCGGTAGGTGCTGTCTGGCGAAGCAGCGCCATTGTGTAACCCTTTGATTTTCAAAGGCGTGCTATCCCCCTTCGACTTCTAACCAGTTAGAAGTCCCCCCTCCTTGGCGGTTTGTAAGCGCTGCCTACCGTGTGGAGATCTGGTCGGAAGAGTGGGTGTCAGTGGGATTCGGCGAGAGCAGGCCCGGGGCCAGCTCCTGCGAGGCGAGCGCCTCACCCGCCTCGGTCAGCGCCTTCTTGATCTCTGCGATGGCTGCCCGTCCGTCGTACGGGCCCACCGCCTCCAGCCGTGCTCGCAAGGTCGCTTCCAACTCCACAGCCGTCTGGCAGCGCTCCGAGGGCTCCCTGCACAGCAGCCGCGCCAGGATGGACTTTCAGTGCAGGGGACAGCGGTGCGGTTGCCTCCTCTACGTCCGCGCTCGTGAAGGTGGCCGCGCTCCAAAGCACCTGCTCCGCCACATCCGCGTGCCCCGCCTTCGCTGCCGCGCGCACGGCTTGCTCCACGCGCCGGTGCTGGCGCACGGGGAGCAGCGCCCTCATGTCGTCGAGCGTCTTGTCCGGTGCGTCGAACAGGTGCCTGCCGGTGGCGAACTCCAGAAGCACCAGGCCCACCGTGAACAAGTCCGAGCGTGCATCCATCTCCCAGTTGAGCAGCGCCTCCGGGGCGGTGAAGAACAGCGGCCCGCGAGGCCGGCGCAGGGTGGTGGCGTAACGGCCGGGGAGTTGCGAGAGCGCCCGGCCGAAGTCCGCCAGCTTCACCGCGCCGCGCCAGGTGAGCCGGACCGTGTCGGTGTCCAGGTTGCGGTGCACGATGCCCAAGGGGCGACCGTGCTCGTCCGTGCGGGTGTGCACGTGCGCCAACGCCGACGCCACCTCTGCCCCCACGTAGAGAATGAGCGCTTCGGAGAAGGGCTTGCCCCGCTCGAGCGCCAGCCCCACCAACTCATTGAGCGTGGGGCCGCGCACGTGCTCCAGCGCCGTGTAGAACGTGGCACCGACCTGCTGGTGGCCGAGGACGCGGATCAGGCAGCGGTGTTTCAAATAGGCCGCCAGCCGCGCTTCTTCCGCCAGGCGTGAATGGGCTCTGCGTGTGTCCGCACTGAGCTCTCCCGGAGGCAGCGCCACGCACTTGACGATGACATCCTCGAGGATGTTGTCAGCGGTGCGTTTGCGCCCGAGCAACAGCGACTCGCCCTGCGACCCGACGCCCAGGCTCTGGAGGTACTCGTAAGAGAAACCGCCCTGGGAGAAGAGGATGACGGGACCCGGGGGATTGCCTGCCGTGGCCATGGAGGAACTCCTTGCTCGCGGGCCTCCGTGGCCGCGCGGGATGGGAGCCATCCTACTGGCTACGACGGGTGGGATGTGAAGAACCTCCCGGGTTGGAGGTGGCGTGCTCGTGGCGGCTCGCGCCGTGTGCCAGAACCGTCAAGGGACTTTACACACGGCCATCACCAGGTTTTCCTCCAACGCTCCCAGATTGCACCAGTTGACCCATTACGCCCTTCAATCGCCCCCTCCTTGACGT
This sequence comes from Hyalangium versicolor, assembly GCF_020103695.1. GTDB lineage: Bacteria > Myxococcota > Myxococcia > Myxococcales > Myxococcaceae > Hyalangium > Hyalangium versicolor. Next base: position 54,776 of record NZ_JAHXBF010000022.1, on the reverse strand, counting down.
GCCCATAGTTTTGAATAACCGCCGCAATGCAGACGGGGTACTTCTTGCCGTTGGGGAGTTGCGCCAGCGTGAATCGGGCGCGGGCTGTGCCCTCCTCTGGGTCCGTCAGCTTCAGTTCACCGAAGAGGAGCGAGCCTGCCGTCAACTTGCCGCTGCCTGGTCCTGTTACCACGCTGGTGAGCGGGCCGAACTTGACCCAGACATGCTCCCCCCCTTGGCCGCGATTCCACTGGACATCGACGGCCTCTCCCGGCCTGGTTTCCAGCTCCGCATACGCGTCGAGGACCTCCTGCGGGCAGGGTTCCGACGCAGGCCGCACCTGGGGCCCGGTGCACCCGGCCTGGAGCGCTGCGAGCGTGCCCACGATGCCCGCGCACTGGCACCAGGCACGCCACGCAGGCGAGCCACGGGGCGGCGCCTGCTGCAAGCACGACGAGAGAGTAGGGGCTGAGCGGGCTTTCACGGTGGGGCCTTTCTCCTGGGGGGAAGTGGGGGGGAGGGCGAGTGCGGGAGCAGGCTCAAGCGTGGGCGCGTCCGCGGGTGCCAGGCCCGAGGGCGTGGGCGTACCGGAGGAGGGCGCGGCGGGAGCACGTGGCAAGGTCTTCTCGGCCACGGACGGAGAGGCGGGCAGGGGCACGGGCTCAGGCGTGGCTCCGTGGAGGGCCAGGTACACTCCCGCCAGCACCACGCCCAGCCCCACTCCGGCTCCCAGCGCAAGCCTCCACCGTTCGCGAAGTCGCTCAAGGAGGGACCTGGCGGGGGCCTGGCGGGAAGAGGCGGGAGTCAGCGGCGGGGGTGGGTGCACGGGCCGCTTCACCCAGTCCTCGCCGGCCAGCGACGCGAACTCGGCCACCTGCCGGCGCGCCTTCTCCATGCTCTCGGGACGCTTGTTCGGGTCTCGCTCCAGCAGTTTGGCCGTGAAGAGGCTGAGGGCTACTGGCACTCGCTCATTCACTTCGTGCGCGTAGTCCGGGGGGTTGGACCCGCCCACCGGCAGGGGCTCGGGGCGGGTGCAGGGCCAGGGGTCCGTCAGCAAGTCATACAGGGTGACGCCCAGCGCATACAACTCGTCCGGCACCGTGTACTGGTAGCGCGCCGTCTTGTCATGGCGGTGCGCCAAATCGAAGCGTGTTGCCTCGGGCGAGGTGTAGCGCGGGGTGCCCGGTGGCAACCCTCGTTTCGTCAGCGGGGGCCCCACTGGGAAGTGCGCCGCCCCATAGTCCACCACCACCGGCTCGCCGTCCTTGCCCACCAGCAGGTTGTCCGGCTTCAAGTCGCGGTGGAGGATGCCCAGCGCGTGCATGTACGCCACCGCTCCCATCACCTTCTCTACAAGCACCACCACCTCATGAGGCGTGGGGCACACCGCCTCCTTCCACTGCGACAGGGTGTAGCCCTCCACGTAGTCCATCACCAGGTAGAGGAAGCCCTCCGTGGGGTGCGGCCAGCGACCGTGCGCCCAGACCCGAGCGATGTGGCGGTGGCGCAGGGCCAGCAGGCATGACAGCTCGCGCAGGGTGCGCTCGTCGGTGAGCCGCTCATCCCCGCTCTGCTCGCGGTGGCGCGCCACCTTCATGGCGAAGAAGTCGCCCCCCTTCTCCACCAGGTACGTGGTGCCGTAGGCGCCTCCGCCCAGCCGGCGCACCACCCGCCAGCTGTCCACCATTTCTCCCGCCGGCAGGTTGTCCGGGTCCAGGTGCGCTCTCATTGCCCACCGCCCGTCTTAGCAGGCGCCACCGGGAGCTGTACGCCCTCCAAGGTGAAGCCCCTGCCGCTCGCATCCCTCACCTCCAGCGTGAAGACTCTGCCTGCCTCTGGCGAGGGGAGCTCTGCATCCACGGCCACCTGCCCCTCTTCTCCTGGAGCAATTCGCCCCGGCTTCACAGCCACCGTGCGCACTGGCACCAGCGCCCCATTCGTCTCGCTGCGCAGCACCGCCTCGATGGGCGTCCAGGCCGGCAGGTCCGGGGGATTCCGCACCTGGAAATCCAGCAGGAGCCCGGTGGCGAGCAGGTAGACCGTACCTTTCGCGTGCAGGGTGTTCCTCGTCCGCCCCTCGATTGTCCTGGCCTGAACCGCGCCGCCCCCCAGCCGCTCCGCGAGCCCCCATACCTCCGCGCGTGGGAGCTCTGCCTGAGCGCGTGCTTCCGCTAGCGCGGCCTGACAGGCCTCCAGGGATTGGGGGCGCCGCACCACGTCGATGCGCCCATCCACCTCGGGCGGGCGCGAGACGAGTACGAGGACGGCCCACTCTGGGCGGGCCCCGTCCGCATACCGTACCCGGAGCACCCAGCGTTCCTTCTCGTTGGGGCTCACCACGGGAGCGATGACGAGGGAGCTTTCTCCCGTCGCCACGAGCTGGAGGCGCGTGGCGTCCAGTTGCAAGGAGTCACTATCGATGGGCGCGTCAAACAGAAGGAGCAGCGGGATGCGGGCGGCCACGTGCACTTCCGGTGGCGGCTCAGCAGGGTTGCCGGAGAGCGTAACGCTCCGTTCGCGCAAGGGCTGGGGTTGGGCCTCGGCAGCTGTCACCACCAGCAGAACAACGACCCAGGCCCTCGTGGCAGGTTGGAGCAAGGACGCGTGACCTCCTGGGTTCGACTCTACCACCCGCTGCGCGGCGATGTGCTGGGAGGTTGAGGAGGAAGGCGCGAACCGTGCGAGTGGAGGAGGAGAGGAGAACCTGATGCGTCATCGCTGAGAGGAGGAGGCTTGCGTAGCGTGAGAGGCAGCGCGAACAGGAGGTGAGCGATGGGGTTGAGGCAAGCCGGAGCGTTGCTGATGACGTACCTGACGGCGTGCGCGGGCACACCCCGGGCGCAGTACCGGGAGAGTGACGCGGCGGAGAGGGAGGTGGCGGCAGCGCGCTATGAGCTGCACGTGCTCACGGCGGGAAGTGGGCCCACCAAGCCGGTGGAGGTGGCCGGCGAGGACTTCCAGCGAGCGATGAGGGTGTTGGCGAGGGGGTACCGCTCTGGAGCGCAGCCGGCGCAGTCGGCGCACTGGCTGATGGAGGGAGCGCTGCAAGGCACCCTGCTGGCGGAGGTGGAGCGCGAGCGCGTGGTGCGGCTGATGCCGCTGGAGGACGACAGCCCGCTGGAGGCGGCCTCGGCACCCGAGGTGAGGCGCAAGTACCTGGGCCTGTGCCAGCGGGATTACGGCGGAGGTGACTGCATTGGGTTGCTGGCGGACGGGCCCACGCTCACGCGAGAGGATATGCGGACGCTGGGTCTGGCGCTGGCATTGAAAGGGGTGCTCAAGGAGACGGGGGTGGCGCTCAAGGGGATGGTGTCCCCGCAGGCGCTGGTCGCCATGTTGGTGTGGACGTGCTGCGTGTACCTGACGCTCTGGCTGCTACCCGAGCCGGTGAGCAAGGTGCTGGCCGCGAGCTTGACGGTGGCGCTGCTGGCGTGGCTGCCGGTGAGCACGCTGTGGAACCTGATGGAAGGGTGGGGCCGGCTGGTGCACGAGGTGGATCGGGCCACTTCCTTTGAGCAGGTGGAGGAGGCCAGCGCGAAGTTCCGCAAGCTGATGGGCGAGAACACGGCGCACGTGTTGGTGCTGGTGGTGACGGCAGCAATCACGGGAGGCGCGGCGAGGTTCAGTGCGCAGTTGCCGAAGCTGCCGGGCTTCGCTCTGGCGGAGGCCCGGGCAGGGTCTCAGGGCATGAGCCTGGCGACGGCAGGGGAGGTGGAGGCGGCCGCCATTGCCGAGGAGCAGACGGTCACGTTCATGGTGCGCCGCCCCGGGAGCCGCGCGTCTGCGGTGGCGCAAGAGGCTGCGGAGGGCCAGGCGGGAGCCACCCTCATCATCCGCCACCAAGGTGGCAACCGACAGGTCCTCATCAACAACCAGCGCTGGCACGTATCAGCGAACAGGTCCATCCGGGACATCCCAGCCAAAGACCCGGTGGGGGATTCGCTCCAGGCAGCGGCTCTGCGCGTCAGGGACGCCTGGAGCCGCAACAAACTGCCTGACCGCGAGTTGCGCGCGATCCAAGAGGCCATCAAACAGGGCGACTACATCAGAGCCCGCCTGATGGAGCGCATGTTTCGAGGGAAATGGGTGGAGAGACAACTCCGGCGTGACTTCAAGGAGTTGGAATGGAACCCAACAGGTGTGGATGCCGTTGACCCAACCACAGGGCTCAAATACGAGATTCTCACCGGAACGGACTGGAATATGGAACTGCATGGGCGAAGGATGGCAGAGGAGTTCTTCCGGATGATCACTTTCTAGAGCGCTGATCACAGGACCATGATCAAGTTCCACGACCGCGAAATAGCGAACGAGCAACTCGTCCTGGATAGCCGAACCGAGCTCTATTACCTGGGGCCTACGCTGACGCTGAGGAACTGCACCCTCATCGTGAAGGTTCCTGCGAAAGCATTGGTTTTGACCCGGGCGCGCTTGATCGACTGCACCATAGAGGTAGCGCGGGTACTTAAGAATTTCAGTTGGGATGACGCCCATTTGACAGGGTGTCGTTTCAAGGGGCGCTATCTCGGCAACGACTTCGGGAATTTGGAAGGTACAGCAGACGGAAGCATTGTGGATTGTGACTTCACCGCAGCGCAGTTGGATGAGACCCGTTTCCTGAGTTGCGATGCCCGGACGATGCGTTTCCCTGCGTGGCCGGGGATGACCATTCTGGACCCCGTGCGCAGAGCCGCCGAGCTGGTCGCTCTGCCTTGGCCGGGTGAGCTCCGCGAATTCTTCCAGTGGTATGGGGAGGAACGGCCTGCTTCAACCGCAGCCGTGACGTACTTCGTGCCGGACCTTGCCAAGCGCAACGGCACCACCCCGGAAGCCATCAAGGCCGTGCTCGAGAAAGCCGACGGCGTGTACTACTGACCAGGGCGGCTGTTACATCTCCCGGCGGGCGCTGAGCGCCTTGGCGAGCGTCGCCTGATCGGCGTACTCGAGATCGCCACCCATGGGCAGGCCCTGGGCAATGCGGCTCACGCGCAAGCCCAGCGGCTTGAGCAGGCGCGTGAGGTAGAGCGCCGTGGCCTCACCCTCCACATCCGGGTTCGTGGCGAGGATGATCTCCTCGATCTTCCCGTCATTGAGGCGCTCCAGCAGCTCCTTGATGCGCAGCTGATCGGGGCCCACGCCCTCCAGCGGAGACAGCACGCCGTGCAGGACGTGGTAGCGCCCGCGGAACTCGCGGGTGCGCTCCAGGGCCATCAGGTCCGCGAACGTCTCCACCACGCAGAGCACCTTCTCCTCGCGGCGGGTGTCGCGGCAGAAGCCGCACAGCTCCGAGTCCGTGAGCGAGTAGCAGCGGGTGCACAGGTGCACCTTCTCCTTCACCTCGCGGATGGCCTGGGACAGCTCGGCGGCATAGTCGCCGGGAGCCCGCAGGATGTGGAACGCGAGGCGCTGCGCGGTCTTCTCGCCGATGCCCGGGAGCTTCGCGAGCTGGGCCACCAGGCGGTTGAGAGGATCGGGAGTCATCCGGCTTTAAGTAATGCCAGGGATCTTGATGCCGCCGGAGATTTTCGCGAGCTCCTTCTGCATGTGCTGGCGGCTGCTCGCCAGGGCGGCGTTCACGGCGGCGGTGATGAGATCCTCGAGCATGCCGGTGTCGTTCGGATCGATGGCGGCCTTGTCGATCTTGATGCTGCGGATCTCCTGGATGCCGTTGGCGACCACGGTGACACGGCCCTCGCCGGACTTGGCCTCGACGGTCTCGTTGGCCAACTCCTGCTTGCGCTGCTCGATCTTCTCCGTGAGCTTGTTGGCCTGTCGGATGAAGTAGTTCAGGTCAATGCCGGGCATGAGGCTTCCTCTGCGATCTGGGAAGCGGGCGCTTGCCGGGCGCCCGCGATGGACGATGGAGGCGCAACCTATCGTCGCTCGCGGCCTTTGTCAGGCGCTCTCCTCAGGAGTTTCGACTGTTGGGCCGGCCGGTGGGCGCTCGGGCTCCAGGACCTGGATGTGCTCGATTTCACCCCCAAGGATCTTCAGGACGGCGCGGATGGAGGGGTGGGAGCGGACCTTGCCCTCGGTGCTCTGATGGTGGGCGGTGCGGGCTTGGGCCTCCACCTCCGCGATGCTGAGCGTGTTGGCGGCCTCGCCGGTGGCCTCTTCCACCACCAGGCGGGTGGGGCGGCCAAAGTGCTCCGTGAGCGCTTTCTCCACCAGGGCCTTGCCGGTGGCACCCATCACCTGCCCCTTGTGGAAGGCCGCCGCTGCAACGTAGGCGACGCCAACCTCTCCCGCCCGCAGCCAGAGCAGCCGGCCATGCGCGAGCGCGGCGCCGTGCCGGGCGCTGGCCGCCTTGACGCTGTCCACGGCGGCGCGCCACCGCTCGGCGGCGGCCTGGCCCGGGTTGTCCCGGCCATGGATGACGGGAGGAGATGCAGGGTCGGGCTCGGGCTCTGGTTCAGCGGCAGGGGCCGCGTCCGGTAGGCACTCACCGGAGGCACAGCCCTCGGCCGAACCCTCCTCGGGGAAGAGGCGCTCGTCCTCGGCGGCAGCGGCCATGGCCTCGGCGGGCTTGCGCACGTTGGTGACGCGCACCTGCGGGGCGGGCTCGGTGATGCGGGAGAGAGGCGTGGCACCAACGGGCGTGGATGGCTCCGGCCTGGGGGGTGCGCTCGGCGTTCGAGCTGCCTCTGCCGGGCGTGGTGAGGGAGGAGTCGCGGAAGGGCCGTGGCCGTTTCCGCTCTCGGGCGCGGGAGATGGGCTTCGAGCCGCCTCCCATGGGCGCGGTGTGGGGGCAACTACGGATGGACCTGGATCGTTGCCACCGCCGCTCGGAGGAGCAGCCGTGGGAGCGGGCGCGGCCGGACGGGCCTGGGGCGGAGCCGGTCGAGAGGCTTCGGAGGGAGCGGGGCGCTCAGACGCGAAAGTTCGCGGAACCGGAGCGACCTCCCGGCGCTCCGGACTGGGACTTCGCGGTTGCGTCTCCACCATTCAAGCCCTGTGCGAGCCGATCCACCTTGGCGAGCAGATCCGGGATGGTGCTGGCCGGAGAGAGCTGGATGGCCTTGAGCAGCGCCATCTCCAACGCGAGCCGGGGCTGCGCGGCGCGCGACACATCCCACACGCACCCGTGGACGATGTCGAACAGGCGCGCGAGCTGGGCGGAGTCCGCCTCGCCCGCGAGCGCGACGAGCGCCTTCTGCTCGGACTCGGCAAGCTCGGAGGGCGCCTCGCCCACGGCCTTGGTGACGAAGAGGTGGCGCAGTTGCAGCGCCAGTTCCTCCGCGAGCCGCTTGAGATCCAGGCCGCGGTTGAAGACCTCCTCCACGCGGGAGAGCACCTTCTTGGCGTCCTTGCGGACCAGGGCCTCGGCGAACTCCTGCACCATCGTGCGGTCGATGGCGCCCATGGCGTCGGCCACGGCCTCATCGGTGGGGTTGGGGCCGCACGAGGCGAGGATCTGATCCATGAGGCTGAGCGCGTCGCGCATGCCGCCCTCGGACTGGCGCACCACGAGCGACAGCGAGCGTTCGGAGATGCCGGCGCCCTCTGCGTCGGAGATCTGCTTGAGGCGCTGGAGCATGCGCGCGGCGGGGATGCGGCGGAAGTTGTGCCGCTGGCAGCGCGAGAGGATGGTGTCCGGGAGCTTGTGGGCCTCGGTGGTGGCGAAGATGAACTTCACGTGCCCGGGTGGTTCCTCGAGCGTCTTCAGGAGCGCGTTGAACGCGGCCCCCGAGAGCATGTGCACCTCGTCGATGATGTAGATCTTGTGCCGGTCTCGCTGCGGCAGGTACTTGGCGTTCTCGCGAATCTCGCGGACGTTCTCGACGCCGTTGTTGGAGGCACCGTCGATCTCGGACACGTCCACGGAGGTGCCGGCGGCGATCTCGGTGCAGGCCCGGCAGGTGCCGCACGGAGTGGCCGTGGGGCCCTGCTCACAGTTGAGCGCCTTGGCGAGCAGGCGTGCGGCCGTCGTCTTGCCTACGCCGCGAGGACCGCAGAACAGGTAGGCGTGCGCCACGCGGTTCATCTTGATGGCGTTCGCGATGGTCCGGACGATGTGCTCCTGTCCGGTCATGTCGTCGAAAGTCTGAGGGCGCCATTTGCGTGCGAGGACGAGGTAGCTCATGGGGGCGCCTATCTAAACACGCTGGCCTCGGGGATCCATGCGCATCTCCTCGACTGGGCGTGAAGTGCGGAAATGGGCGCAGTGAGTCAGGAGAAAACGGTCCTCTTCTCCACGTTTCACGGGGCTTGGGGCGCAGGGTCGCCCACCTGGACGGAGTACACGCGGTGCAGCCGCTTCCTCCACGCCCAGGGGGGATTCGTGAGTTGGAGCTCGAACTCCAGCTCGGCGGGGCCGCTGAACTCCGGAGTGACGCGGATGCGCTCCGCGAACGAGCCGAGGAGCCGGCTCAAGGGCTGGCCGTCCAGGTTCTTCGAGAAGAGGACCTGCTCCTTGCGCGGTCGGGGCTCTCCCTGCTGCGACGGGGCCTCCCTCAACCAGATCCACAGCTCACCGAGCCCCAGGTTGCCCGCGGGCACACGGCTCACGAGCGAGAGCAGGAGCTCATTGGGGACGCCCCTGCGGAGCTCCGTGGAGAACTGGCCCTTGAGGAACAGGCCCCACTTCAAGTCTCCGACGAGGACCTGGGGCGGAGCGGCGGGAGCCTTCTCGGGCCGGTAGGCGTCCTTCAAGAAGAGCAGCTCTCCGAGGAACCATGCGGGGTACTCCTCGCTGACGAAGCGCGAGGCGGGCCGCGGCCCCAGCGCGCAAGGGTTGTTGCCCCACTCGACGAAGAACTTCTGGGACTCCACATGGAGCAGCCCCTCGTGCAAGCAGCTCCCCTGGCGGTACGAGGCCTTGAAGCGGCCTTCGGGCAGGAAGGTGATGGAGTCCGGCTGCGTGTCGAGATCGAAGGGATTCACCTTGACCCACCGTGTGCTCACCAATTGCTCGTAGCCTCGGAGGATGCCCAGCGGGGACACGTGTGTGTCGCGCGGGCGAGCGGGCTCGGCGCCGTCCAGTGGTTGGCCGGATCTCCGATAGAGCCGGCCGGCCAGCGAGAGCTGCTCCTCGCCCTGCAACTCGAAGGGCATGAGGTTGCCCTCCTCGGTGGCGATGATGCCGGAGGAGTCGTTGGTGGCGCGGACGTCCCAGGACTTCGAGTGGGCGTCCGTGCGGCCAGTCTTCAAGGCATTTGGTTGCGCCGAGCGACCATAGGTTCCTTCCGGGAAGAAGACCCAGGGCCAGCAGTCGACGTCCGTCTTTCCCTCACGTTCGCATTCGACATCGAGCCAGGGCGCGCGGGTCAGCTTGCGGAAGAGCTCGCCCGAGAAGGGAACTGGAAGTGGTGCGGGAGTGGGCGGAGCATTCGCGGGAACTTCGCCGGGACCTGCGGGGCGGTCGGCATCCGCCCAGGACTGCATTCGTGAGTCCCCCGAGCACCCGCGGGAGCTCAGGGATGAGCCCAGGGCCACGGCGAGCACTCCGGCGAGGAGCAGCCCATAGAGGGCGTAGCGCCAGCGAGGGATGGGAGGAGGGCTCATGGGCTCCGCTTGAGCAGGGTCACCAGTTGCTTGCGACGCTGTGGGCCTCGGGTGGCCCAGTCTTCCGCGAGCGCCACGGCTCGCGGGCCCCCACGTGCCAGCGTCTGGACCACGTCCGGATTGAGGACTCCGTCCATGTCCCGGTGGGCCCGATCGAGGATGATCGGGACGATCTCCTCCGGAGCGTCGTGGATGGGAGTCTGGAGGCCGATCAGCGCCGCGTGGGTGACGGGCAGGTGCTCATCGTGTTCGGGCTCCAGCGCTCGGAGCAGCTCCACCGTTCCCGCGTGTCCCATCCGTCCCAGCAACCGGGCGAGCTTCAGGCGAGACTCCTCCGCAAGGGATGGGTCACTTCCCGTCCCGCGCTGCTCGTCGCTGGCCTCGTTGTAGGCGCGCAGGAGATTCCCCAGGAGGGAAGCGATCTCCGCGCTTGGCCGCTCCATCTGCTCGAGGTTTTTGATGAGGAGGTCGCGCATCCACGCGGTGCGCGGCGAGCTCATGGCCTCGAGCAGGCGCTTGCCGTCCTCCGGATCTCCCCATCGGGCCAGGAACTTGAGTGCATCGATCTGGGCCTTCACGGAGCTGGAGCTGGAGAGGATGGTCCGCACGAGGGGAAGCTTGTCATGCGCCAGGGAGGGATCGAGCTCTCCGAGCTGGGAGAATGCCTTCAGCCGGAGGGCGACGTCGGGAGTCTGGGCGAGCTTCTGGAGCGCCGCCAGCACTTCGTCGGGGCGTTGCTTCCTTCGGGTGAGGATCTCCGCGGCCGTCAGCCGGAGAGAGACATCCGGGTGTTTGAGCGCTTGCAGGAGCAGGGCAGTGGTTTCGGGGAAGTCAGGAGGGAGCGCGTCGATCGCGCGCACGGCTTCTCGTCGCAGGCTGACGTCCTCGCCCTCGAGCATCGTGCGGAGCTTCATCGCCAGGGCTTGTTGGATGGCTGGCTTCTGGCTGGGCGCCAGCCGGACCAACTGCGCCAAAGCGATGGAGCGGGATTCTCCCTCCAGGAGGCGGAAGAGGCGGGGAATGGCATCGGCGGGGAGCGGCTCCAGGGACGCGAGGCTCTCGATGGCGCTCTCGCGAACCAGGAGGTCGGTGGACGCGAGCATGGAGAGGATCAGCTGCCGGGAGTCCGCATCGCCGATCCGAGCGAAGACCCGGAGCAGGTTCGAGCGGAGCCTCGAGTTGTCTTGTGTCCAGTATGACTTCAGGGCCGGAACGACGGCGGGCCCGAGGTGAGCGAGATCCTCGATGGCCTGCGCACGGTGCTCGCGGTCCTTGCCCAGCAACTGCACCAGCTTTTCAACCTCTTCGAGCGCTACCGGGGAGGGTTGGGTGCTGGCTTCGGCGGGCTCCGAGCCGGCGGAGGCCGTCTCTGGGAGTGGGATGATGGCCAGCGCGGTGAGTCCCAACAGGGCCGCGAGTGGGCGCGGCGTGTGTCGCCTCGTCATGGGCCTCCATACTATCGAGAGATGCGGCTTGGCGTATGGAGGGACTCTTCGTTGCCGTCAGGAAGCGGCCCTGCGCGGGAGGCGGTGTTCCCCGTCGTCCTGAGCGGGACAGAGAGTGAAGTCGCAGAAGCTGTAGGGCGCCCAGGGACCGCTGCCGAGCAGGGGAAGATTCGGGAAGGTTTGCCGGATCTGCTCGACGGCTTGCCAGAACGCGTCGATGTCCTGGCGAGCGATCAGGTAGCAGCCATCGAACATCTGCCCGGTCACTGTCCGCTGCACGGACTCCTGGCGAGCCCGGCTGTCTGGGGCCAGCGAGTGCAGCTTTTCGAGGCTGAAGGGGACTTGCGACAGATTGCCAGCAAAGAGAGAAGGAAGTTTCGCCTTGAGGGCCACCTCCACCTGGCCGTGGAACCGCGCGAGGTATTGGGTGAGCACCTGCTGGTTGGCGTCGAGGACGCGCAGCAGCTCGTCCTGGGATCGGAGCACGACACCCAGCCGGAACGGCACCACGGAGGCGCAAGCGGAGAGGGCTCGGCCTACGATGCGATCGTGTCGCATCGCGGCACGCTGTGTCGCGGTCTCGGGTTTGCCCACCACGGCCGTAATGGGCCCACGGGTGAGCAAACGAAGGCCTTGCAGCTGGTCATGTCCGGCCAGTGCCTGCTCGGCGGCGACCACCGCATAGAGCCCCACTTGTCCGGACGTCTTCACCTCATGGGATTCACCATCGATTGAGCCCGGCTCTGGTTGTCGCTTGGGTTTCATGTCGCCTCCACGCTGGAGGGTTAGCAAGCCGTGAGCCAGCGCCTCTCGACGGTGAGGAATGCGTGCTCGAGTCTCGGTGTGTTGCGGATTTCCCCCACGATGTGGGGATTTGCAACGCGTGCCTTCATGAGGGCTTGCGTGTATGGATTGGGCGAGTGCCTTCAGATTCAACCCGTGGCATCTGCCTTGCTAGCCACATCAGCAAGCCGCACGGAGTGGCCCATCTGGAGGGAGCGACGATGGCAGGGTTTGGAGAGATCGGGTTGAGGGGGCAGACCCGCCATGCCGCTTAGTCCACGGTCGAGAGCCCGCCCCACTCGTCCCGCCAACGCCCGGCGGTGCCCGGCCTCGCATCACCAGCGCGTCAGCCTGTGCGAGACGCTAGACCGAGTCCTCAACAAGGGCGTCGTGATCGTGGGGGACGCCTTCATGTCCATGGAGGATGTCGACCTGAGCGACCTGGGGCTGAACGTCGTCGCCACCTCGGTGGAGACGATGCACAAGGGGGAGGGCGAGGCACCTACCCCACAGCTCCCCGCCCCGCAGCTCGAGGGAGAATGAGCAAGAGCTGCGGAGAGTACGCTGCGGTCTCGAGAGATGGGCAACGGAGGCCCTGCACGCTCGGGGAGCTCAGCGCCCGAGAGCCTTGAGCACCACCCCGGCGGCGTTGTGCCCGGCGGCACCGATGACGCTGCCGGCCGGGTGGCAGCCCGCGCTGCAGAAGTAGAGCCCCTGGACGGGCGTCTCGTAGGGGAGCCGCTCGTTGAAGCCCCGCTTGTTGTCCACATGGTGGATGTGGCCGTGGGTGATACCGAAGTGGGACTCGATCTTCGGCGGAGTGAGGGCGAACGTCTCCACCACGAGATCGCTGGTGCCCGGGGCGAACCGATCGCAGATGGAGAGCAGGTGCTGGACGTAGCGCGCCTCCTCCTTTTCCCAGGTGGAGCCCTTGGGCTGGAAGGGCACCCACTGCACGAAGAGGGCGGAGTTGTGGTGCCCCTGTTCGTCTCGGAGGGAGGGATCGATGGGCGTGTGGAAGTACCACTCGATGGAAGGGAACTCGGCCAGCTTCCCGGCCTTGGTGTCCGCGTAGCTCTTCGCCAGCGACTCGAGCACGTCCTCCTGCGGCAGCAGGTGGATGGTGGGGCCGAACTGGCCTCGGTCCTCGGGCAGACAGGTGAAGGTGGGCAGGCCCTTGAGGCACAGGTTCACCTTGAGGGTGGTGCCCGGCGTGGCCATGGCGTCCACTTGCTGGCGGTACTCCTTCGGCACCGCCGACGCCTCCACCAGCTTCAAGGTCCGGAACGGATCCGCGTTGGACACCACCACGTTGGCCGAGAGCTCCTCGCCACCCTCGAGCACGACGCCCTTCACCACGCCCCCGTCCGTGCGGATGGAGGCCACCTTGGCTCGGGTGCGGATCTCTCCGCCGTGCTTGCGCACCACGTTCGCGAGCGACTGGGTGACGGTGCCCATGCCGCCGCTGACGATCATCCACGTGCCGCCGCTGCCCGGCAGTCGGCACATGTTGTGGACCAGCAGGTTCATGCCCGCGCCGGGCGTGTCATAGCCCGCGTCCAGCCCGGAGAAGGCGTCCGTCACCGCGTACATGGCCTTGAGCAGATCCGACTCGAAGCCGAAGCGATCCAGGTACTCGTGCGCCGTGCCTCGACAGAGCTTGATGAAGGCCTGGCGCAGGGCCGGGCGGATGAAGCGCTCGGCGGTCTCCTCCAGTGACAGCGGCGGTTGCAGCCACGCTGGCGCCAGATCGTCCCGCATGTCGGCCAGCTCGGCGTTCATCGCCTGGTTGGCCTTCCAGTCCGCCTCGGAGAAGAAGGCGAGGAACTGCCGCCGCATCTCCTTCTCGTTCGAGCCGAACAGCAGGTAGCGCTTCTCCAGCGTGGGCAGGAAGTAGTGCGGATCCCGCCGCTTGAGGGGCAGCTCCAGCTCCAGCTCGCTCAGCAACTCGGGCGGCATGAGCCCCAGCAGATAGGCGCCGGTGGAGACGCCCAGCTTCGGCGCGGCTCGGAACGGGTACTCCGTCTTGCTCGCACCGCCCACCATGTCCTTCTCTTCGAGGACGGTGACCTTCAGGCCTCGCCGCGCAAGCAGCGCCGCGGCCACGAGTCCGTTGTGGCCTGCTCCCACCACGATGACGTCTGGCATGGAATCCCTCCGCTGAGCTTGCTCTTAGCCGAGCCCAGGGGTCGGGGACAAACCCGCAAAAGCAAAGAGCCGATGCCTGGGGGGCATCGGCTCTTCACAAGAGAAACGGCCGGGACACACGCGAAGGTGCGCTACCGTTGCTTCCTTCCGGACCTGGCGGGGTTCACGTCCCCACGTTGTCCCGACCACAAAAATAACAACTACGGAGAGGGTGGGATTCGAACCCACGATACCCTTTCAGATATACACGCGTTCCAGGCGTGCGCCTTCAACCGCTCGGCCACCTCTCCATGGGCACAGCTACTTCAAGCGGAGAGCGTAGGATTCGAACCTACGGTACCGTTACCGGTACGCCTGATTTCGAGTCAGGTGCCTTCGACCACTCGGCCAGCTCTCCAGTATTCACTTGTCACGCTTCTTCTCGCGCAGCCGCTCGAAGAAGCCCTTGAGAAGCAGGCGGCTCTCGTCCGCCAGAATGCCACTTGTCACCTGGAGCCGGTGATTGTGTCTCGGCTCCTCGGCCAGATTGTAGAGCGAACCGACCGCTCCGGCCTTGGGATCCATTGCCCCGAACACGAGCCGCGTCACCCTGCCTTGCACCAGCGCTCCCGCGCACATGGCGCAGGGCTCCAGCGTCACATAGAGCGTGACACCCGTGAGCCGCCAGGCACCCAGCGCCTTGGCAGCCGCATCCAGCGCGAGCATTTCGGCATGGGCCAGGGGGTTGCGGTCCACCTCGCGGCGGTTGAAGCCGGTGCCGATGACCTTGCCATCGTGCACGGCTAAAGCGCCTACGGGGACCTCTCCGAGTGCTGCGGCTTCCTGCGCGAGCACCAAGGCCTGCTGCATGAAAGCGTCGTCTGCACTCATGGAGAGAAGCAGCGCGAGGAGGAAGAGTGGCGCTCCCTGGAGGATTCGAACCTCCGGCCTTCGGATTCGTAGTCCGACGCTCTATCCAGCTGAGCTAAGGGAGCGTGTCTTCCTGCGCTGCTACAACGATAAGTGGCGGAGAGAGAGGGATTCGAACCCTCGATACCGTTTCCAGTATGCAGGTTTAGCAAACCTGTGCCTTCAGCCTCTCGGCCATCTCTCCAAACCTTCTCTGTCAAAGAGCTACGAAAAACAAGGACAAAGTTCGGAGGAAGTAGGATTCGAACCTACGGAGAGCTTTCACCCTCTGCGGTTTTCAAGACCGCTGCCTTCAGCCGCTCGGCCATTCCTCCAGTACACCGTGCCGCGCGGCCCGCCAAGCTGCGCGGGGCCGCCCTTCTACCTCATCCATCGCCCATTGCAATGGGGATGTGGCTCACAGTGGCCGGATCTCCCGCATGCCCCCCATGTAGGGGACCAACGCGTCCGGGATCGCCACGCTTCCGTCCTCGCGCTGGTAGTTCTCGAGGATGGCGATGCTCGTCCGCCCCACGGCCAGGCCGCTGCCGTTGAGGGTGTGGAGCAGCTGCGGCTTGTCGCCCTTCTGGGCGCGGAAGCGGATCTTCGCCCGCCGGGCCTGGAAGTCGCCGCAGTCCGAGCAGGAGGAGATCTCCCGGTAGGCATTCTGTCCGGGCAGCCACACTTCGATGTCGTACGTCTTCCGGGAGGCAAAGCCCATGTCCCCGGTGCACAGCAGCATCACCCGGTGGTGCAGCCCGAGCCGCTGGAGGATGTCGCACGCGTCGTTCGTCATGCCCTCCAGTTCCTGGAGGCTGGTGTCCGGGGTGGCGAACTTCACCAGCTCCACCTTGTGGAACTGGTGCTGGCGGATGAGGCCTCGGGTGTCGCGGCCGGCGGCGCCCGCCTCGGCGCGGAAGCATGGGCTGAAGGCGCAGTACTTCAGCGGCAACTGGCCGCCCTCGAGGATCTCGTCCGCGTGGTAGTTGGTGACGGGCACCTCGGCGGTGGGGATCAGGAAGCGCTCGGGATCGCCGCTCGTCTTGAAGGCGTCCTCCTCGAACTTGGGCAGCTGGCCGGTGCCCATCATCGTCTCGCGCAGCACCAGGTAGGGCGGCAGCAGCTCCGTGTAGCCCTTCTGCGTGTGCACATCGATCATGAAGGTGACGAGCGCCCGCTCCAGCCGCGCCAGAGCGGCCTTGTAGAAGGTGAAGCGGCTGCCGGACACCTTGGCGGCCCGCTCGAAGTCCAGCATGCCGAGCTTCTCGCCCAGCTCGAAGTGCTGCTTGGGCTGGAAGAGCAGGTTGGGCTTCTCGCCCCACGTGCGGACGACCTGGTTGCCGTGCTCATCGGCGCCGACGGGCACCGATTCGTGGGGGATGTTGGGGATGAGCAGGAGGATGCGGTTGATCTCCTCCTCGACTTCCTTGAGGCGGGCCTCCTTCTCCTTGATTTCCTGGGAGACGGCGCGCAGGTCCCCGCGCAGCGCTTCGAGGGCGGAGGGATCCTCCTTCGCCTTCTTCTTCATCTCGTCATTGGCGGTGTTGCGCCGCGCCGACAATGCCTCCATGGCGACGTAGAGCTCCCGGCGCTCGGTGAACAGGCGCTGGAAGGGGCCAAGGTCCAGGTTGCCGCTCCGGGTCTTCAGCCGGGCGACAACCGCATCGAAGTTCTGGGCGACGTAACGGAGATCCAGCATGGCGGCCGACTTGTAGTCAGCTCGGACGAGTCCGGCAAGATGCTCCTGACCCGCGCCGCCCGGAAGCGGACGTCGCGGGGGGGAGCCCAAAGGCTACTCGAGGGCGGCGATCTCGTCTTCGATCTCGCGCTTGTCCTCGGCGTTGGGCTTGAGCTCCAGGTACTTCTTGAAGGCCACCACGGCGTCCTTCTTCTTGAGCCGGTCCTTATAGGAGAAGCCCAGGTAGTAGTACGCCATGGCGTTCTCCGGCTCGGCGGCGATGGCCTTCTTGTACCAGTCGATGGCCTTGGTGTGCTGCTCCCGCTCGGAGAAGGCGCGGCCAATCTTGTAATAGACGTAGGTGAGCTCGGGGGCCTCCTTGAGCGCCTTCTCGTAGCGCCTGACGGCCTCGTCCCAGCGGCCGGCGCTGAAGAACGCGTCGCCGATGGCGCCCAGCACCCGCTTGCGCTTGGGGTCCACCGAGAGGGCGGACTCGAGCGAGGTGATGGCGTCCTCGATCTTACCGGTGTCCAGATAGACGCGGCCGAGCGCCTCGTAGGCTTCCGCCTTCTTCGGATCCAGCTCGATCGTCTTCTTCCACTCCTCGATGGCCTCGTTGAAGCGCTCGTCCTTCCGGTAGATGTCGCCGAGGGCGTAGTGGTAGTCGGCCCGGTTGGGGGCCTTGTCCACGGCGAGCTTCATCTGCTCGATGGCGCCGGTGTACTCGGCGCGCCGGGTCTTGACCATGGCCAGGTAGTAGAGCGCCTCGTGGTTGGAGGGCTCGCGGGTGAGCGCCAGGCTGAGGTTCTTCTCCGCGTTGGCCATGTCGCCCTTCTCGTAGAGCACCGCGCCCAGGGTGATGGGGATGGTGACCGAGCGGGGCTCCTCGTCCTTGGCCTTCTCGAGCTCCGTGACGGCCTCGTCGAGCTGGCCCAGGCGCCACAGCACGGTGCCGCGCTGCAGGCGCCCGTCCTTGAGCAGGTGGGGATCCAGCTCCAGGGCCTTGTTGGCGTTGCCCTTGGCCTTCTCCAGGTCCCCGTTGAGCAGCGCCACGCGAGACAGGCCCAGGTAGGCCTCGGCGAGGCTGGGGTTGAGCTGAGCGGACTTCTCGAACTCCTGCGAGGCCAGCTCGATGTTGTTCTCCGTCAGGGCCAGCTCGCCCAGGCCCGCGCGCACGCCCGCGTCGTCGGGGGCCTTCTTGGCGGCCTCCTCCAACTGGGTCCTCGCGTCGGTGCTGCGACGCAGGCGCAGGTAGAAGCGGCCCAGGTAGAGGTTGGCCTCGAAGAGCTTCTCATCCGCCTTGATGGCGCGCTGGTAGTGGCCTTCCGCGGAGGCGATCTGATCACGCGCGTCGTCGATGCGGCCGTAGAGCAGGGCGATGCGCGCGTCGTTGGTGAAGCGGGAGTTGGCCGCTTCCACCGCCTTGAGCGCGTCGGGGATCTTCCCCAGCATCAGCAGCGAGGTGATGTAGCCCTCCGTGTACTCCAGGGTGCCGGCCTCCTCCTTGGATGCGGCCTCGTAGAGCGGCAGGGCGGCGGCGAAGTCGCGGTTGGCGCGCAGCACGCGGGCCAACTGGGCCTTGATGAAGAGGGAGTTCGGATCCTTTTCCAGGGCGTCCTTCAGCTCGACCTCGGCCTCCTTGAACTTGAACTGGGCGGCGAGCGCCACGCCCTTGAGGCTCCGGGCGCGGGCGATCTCCGCCGGGCCCAGCTCCGACATGGCCTTCTCGTCCAGCGCCTTGCCCACCGCCTCGAGGCCCTTGGCAGGATCTCCCTTGAGCAGCAGCAGCTCCACCGCGGCCAGCTCCACCGCGGAGATGACGTGCGAGGGGTCCGCCTGGAGGGCAGCCTCGTACGCCTTGGCAGCCTCCTCGGCGCGGCCGGCGTCCCGGTGCAGGTTGCCGAGCATGTGCTGGCCCTTGGCTGAGTCCTTGCGGATCTTCAGGGCCTTCTCGAGTGTGGCCTGGGCATCCTTGTCCTGGCGCTTGAGGGCCTGGGCCTCGGCGAGCAGGAAGGCCAGCTCCAGGTCCCCGGAGTTGGCGTCGCGGCTGTAGGCGTCCTTCAAGTCCTGGAGGACTTCGTCCGCCAGGCGCCGGGACAGGGCCGAGCCCGCGAAGGCCTTGAGTGCCTCCACGTTCTTGCCCCCGAGCAGCTCGAAGGCCTCGCGGTTGGCCTGGCAGCGGGTCGTGTCCTTCGCGTCCGCGGCGGCGTAGCGGCGCTGCAGGTAGTAGACGGCCTGGCACCAGGTGGCGCGGACCTCGGGGTACTCCTTGGTGGCGAGCACCTTGCCGGTCAGCTCCCGGGCCTGCTGGTAGCTGCTGAAGGTGTCCTGCAGGAGGTCCTGGCGCGCCTTCTCCACATCCGCGGCGGCAGGCGTGCCGGCCGACACCCGGGCGGGGAAGAGCTTGCGATAGCCGAAGGCGCCATACTTCGTGAACTGGAAGCTGCCGCCGATGGCCGCCACGAGCGTCACCGCACCCGCGGCGATGAGGTACGGCATGCGCTTGCGCCACTTCTCGTAGGCGCCGCTGCGGTCCACGACCGCGACTCCCGCCATGCGGCCCTCGTACAGCTGCTTCATCCGGTCCATGGTGACGGCCGGGTTGGGCGCGGGGCTCGGCTCCGCCTGAGCGGAGGGCTCGCCGGGGGCGACAGCGGGCAGGTTCGTCTTGGAGGCGGGGCCCTCCATCAGCTTCTGGATGGCGGCGGCGAACGAGGCCACCGTGCCAATGGGTGTCCAGTTGTCCGAGTCGGTGGACACGTCCTCGTTGCCCAGGAGCTGTCCTTCCTCGAGCATCTTGACGATGACGCCCTCCTCGAACGGGCCGAAGACCTTGCCCGAGCGGCGGCGGACGTGGAAGCGCTTCACCTTGGCCGCGGTGCCCTTGCCAGCGCTGTCCTTGGCGGCGTCGTCGATGAAGCTGAGCATCTCCAGGCCATCCGCGTTGCCTGCGGCGGGCGGAGGCGGAAGGGGAGCGGACAGATCCACCTCGAGGTCGTCCCCGGCCGAGCTGCTCGCCGGGGCCGTCGGGTCGAACTCGAGCGAGTCAGCCGGAGCGGGGGCGCTCGGCGGAGGATCGCTGAAGCTCACATCCCCGAAGTCCGTGCCGATGTTGACCGGTGCGGCCGCGGCGGGCTGCGAGGGAGGCTCGCTGAAGTCGAGGTTGAGGTCCGGTGCGGGGGCCGCCGGGGCCGGCTCCGAGAGGTCCACGGCGAACGGATCCGGCTCGCTGGCCGCGGGGGGCGGAGGGAAGGAGAACGCCTGCGAGGGCGAAGCATCCGTAGGAGCTCCCATCGGTGGCAGCTCGAAGGCCTGATCCTCGGGGGGAGGCATGGCGAAGGCCTGCTCCGCGGGCGTGGGCGGAGGCGGCAGGGCGAACGGATCCTCCGCGGGAGGCGGCAGGGCGAACGGATCCTGCTCCGGGGCTGCAGGCGGAGGCGGCAGGGCGAACGGGTCCTCCGCGGGGGCCGGGAGCGCCTCGGCGTAGTCTTGCGAATCGGGCGGGGGCGGCAGAGCGAACGGATCGTGTGGGTCCGCCGAGCCTGGCAGCGGAAGGGCCTCCGCCTGCGCCGGGTCGGCAGGGTAGTCGGCCGCGCCCGGCAGCGGGATGGCCGCCTGATCGAAGGAGTCGAACGGGCTGGCCTCGGCCGCCTGGGGCGCCTGGCCGTAGGGATCCGCGGCGGGCTCGTTGGAGAAGTCGAAGTCCCGGGCCGTGCCAGGCATATCCTGAGGGTCGTACCCGTACGCAGGGGCAGGGGCTGCCTCGGGCGCGGGATCCCGGTATGCGGCGCTCGGCAGCGAGGCGAGGGAGACGACGCGCGTGGACTCCGACTCATTCCACGCGGACTCTTCTCCACCACCGACCTCACCGAACGGATCGCTGGAAGGAGCCGGGGGCAGCGGGATGGCGGCCGACTGGTGCGCGCCGGGCAGCGGGATGGCGGCCGACTGGGGAGCGGCGTAACCCGGCAGCGGGATGGCGGCCGACTGGGGAGCGGCGTAACCCGGCAGCGGGATGGCGGCCGACTGGGGAGCGGCGGGCAGCGGGATGGCGGCCGACTGGGGAGCGGCGTAACCCGGCAGCGGAATGGCGGCCGACTGGGGCGCAGCGCTACCCGGCAGCGGGATGGCGGCCGACTGAGGTGCGGCACTGCCCGGCAGCGGGATGGCAGCCGACTGGGGCGCGGCACTGCCCGGCAGCGGGATGGCCACCGGGGTCGCGATGCTGTCCGAGGGGGCCCGGATGGGGAAGGTGTTCTGGCACCGGGCGCACTTCAGCTTCGCGCCGCCTGGCGGGATCCGCTTGTCATCGATGTTGTAGTTCGTCTGGCAAGTCGGGCACGAGACTTTCATGGGTTTCCTTCAGGGACCTGCTGGGCGCGAGCACCCGCGAGCGGGCTGATCCTGCCGTTCGCGCGCGCGCAGGCTATCAGAGGCGTTTCCCGAGCGGAAAGAACGCGCACAGCCCCGGTTCCTGCCGCCCTTGGAGACCGGCCGAGGGGGCGGGGGGCTGTACGCCCGGGGACGTAACCTACACAAGGCCGCCCTACCCATGGGCCGGAGGTGGTAGACCCCGGAAAGACATGGATCCCACCCTCATCCTTGGCGCGGGCCTCGCGGGGCTGTCGGCTGCGCACTTCCTCAAGCGCCCCTGGCGCCTCATCGAGAAGTCGGACCGGGTCGGGGGACTCATCAAGACCGAGGTCATCGAGGGCTGCTACTTCGATGCCACTGGCCATTGGCTCCACCTGAGGGATCCGGAGATCAAGGATCTGGTGAACACGCTCTGGCTGCCCGGGCAGCTGGTGAGCATCCAGCGCAAGGCGGGCATCTTCTCTCGAGGCGTGTTCACCCGTTTCCCGTACCAGGTGAACACCCACGGGCTGCCGGCGGAGGTCGTCTCGGAGAACCTCGTGGGCTTCGTGGAGGCCCTCTATGGAGAGAAGGGCCGCGAATTGCGCGAGCGCGAGCCCCGCAACTTCGAGGAGTTCATCCTCCGCTATATGGGCGAGGGCTTCGCGAAGAACTTCATGGTGCCCTACAACCAGAAGCTCTGGACGGTGCACCCGCGAGAGATGTCGGCGGCGTGGGTGGGGCGCTTCGTGCCCCGGCCCTCTCTCAAGGAGGTGGTGGACGGGGCGCTCGGGGCTGGCAGCGACCAGCTCGGCTACAACGCGTCCTTCCTCTACCCGCGCGAGGGTGGCATCGAGATCCTGGCCCGCGCCATGGTCCGCCACCTCCAGGGCGGGGAGCTGAGCATCCGCACCGAGCCCACGGCCATCGACTGGAAGGCCCGCCGCGTCACCCTGTCGGATGGGCGGACGCTCGGCTACTCGGAGCTCCTGTCGACGATCTCGCTGCCATATTTGGTGGGCCTGCTCGCTCGGGGAGAGGCCGGGGTTCCGGACGAGGTGAGGGCCGCTGCCAGCCGCCTGCGCGCCACCATCGTCACCTATGTCTGCGTGGCGGCCCGAGGGAAGAACCGCCAGCCCTGGCACTGGATCTACCTGCCCGAGTCCGAGTTCAAGACCTACCGCATCGGTTCGCCCTCGGCGGTGTATGCGCCGCTGGCCCCTCCGGACACCGCCACCTTCTCCGTGGAGTACAGCCACCACGGCGAGCTGTCGCCTGCACAGTGCGAGAAGTACGCCGTGGAGGACCTGGTTCGCTCGCAGATGATCCACTCCGCGGACGACCTGCTCTTCGCCCAGGCTCGGGAAATCCCCAATGCCTATGTCCTCTATGACGATGCGTATGGGGCGGCCAAGGCGGAGATCCTCCGCTTCCTGGAGCACGCTCGCATCCTCATCGCCGGACGGTACGGGACGTGGGAGTACTCCTCCATGGAGGACGCCATCCTGGGCGGTCGAGCCAGTGCCCGGGTCCTGAACGAGCGGTGAGCCCCGGGTGGGGTGCTCGACGACTCTTGTCGACGGTCGTCGGCAGGCGTGCTAGGTCCAACCTCTCGCCTCCGTGCGTCTTCCCTCGACCATGGCCGCTCCGTACCTCTCCATCGTCATCCCCGTTTACAACGAGGCGTCCATCATCGGCTCGGCGGCAGCGGAGCTCTGCCAGGGGCTCGACGCTCGCGGCTGGGACTACGAGGTCATCTTCGCGGAGAACGGCTCGCGAGATGCCACGCCCCAGCTCCTCGAGCAGATGTGCGCCGCCAACCCGCGCCTGCGGTGGTTCCACTCGGAGCAGCCCAACTATGGCGCCGCGCTCAAGGCCGGCATCCTCAAGGCCCGTGGCACCTACGTGTTCTGCGATGAGATCGACCTGTGCGATCTCTCCTTCTATGACGCGGCGCTGCCCAGGCTGGAGCGCGGTGAAGCGGACATGGTGGTGGGCTCCAAGGCCGCCAAGGGGGCCAGTGATCAGCGCCCCGTCGTGCGGCGCGTGGCCACGCGCGTCCACAACAAGCTGCTGAAGGTGACGCTGGGCTTCAAGGGCACCGACACCCACGGGCTGAAGGCGTTCCGGCGCGAGGCCCTCATGCCCGTCATCGCCAAGTGCGTGGTGGACATGGACGTGTTCGCCAGCGAGTTCGTCATCCGCGCGTGGCGCGAGGGCCTGAAGGTGTTGGAGATCCCCATTCAGCTCCACGAGAAGCGCCAGCCCTCCATCCACCTCTTCAAGCGCGTGCCCAACGTGCTGAAGAACGTCGGCAAGCTCGTCTACGTCATCCGCATCCGAGGCACTTGAGAGGCTCGCGTGGCGGCCCGGCTTGCGTCCATCTCCGTCGACCTCGATTCCCTGCACCACTATTGCCGCATTCATGGCCTCCCCGTGTCTGTGCTGGACGCTCGGGCACGGGGGCTCGTGTACTCCACCGCTGTGCCGCGCTTCCGGGAGCTGCTGCGCACAGTGGGAGCGCCCGGGACGTTTTTCGCCATCGGTGAGGACCTCGCGGACGCGGAGGCCTCGGCGGCGCTCCGGGCTTCTCACGCCGCGGGCATCGAGGTGGGCAACCACAGCTTCTCGCATGACTACGCGCTGACTCGCCGGTCTCCGGGCTCCATTCGCGAGGAGCTGGAGCGTGGCGAAGAGGCCATTCTTGCGGCCACGGGCGAGCGGCCCGTGGGGTTCCGCGCGCCGGGCTACACGCTGAACGCCGCCCTCTACGCGGCCACCGCCGAGCGTGGCTACCGCTATGGCTCGTCCACCTTTCCGGCGGCTCCCTACTACGCGGCCAAGGCGGCGGTGATGGGGGCCCTGGCCCTGGCCGGGCGCCCATCCCGTTCGATACTCGACAGTCCCCGGGTCCTGCTGGCGCCTCGTACGCCCTACCGGCCCGATCCCCAGCAGCCCTACCAGCGGGGAGCCGGTGCGGTGCTGGAACTGCCGATGACGGTGACGCCAGGCCTGCGCTTCCCCTTCATCGGCACGTTCGCCACCACCTTGCCGCTCCCCGCCATTCGAGCCGCCTGGCGCGCCTGTCGGGGCGATGCTCTCTTCAACTTCGAGCTGCACGCCGTGGATGTGCTGGACGCCGCTGACGGGATTCCCCCGGAGCTGGTCCGCCAGCAGCGCGATCTGTGGGTGTCCTCGGCCCGGAAGATGGAGCGCCTCGCGGAGATCTTCCGCTGGCTGCGGCAGGACGCCGACGTCGTCACCCTCCGCGTGGCCGCCGAGCAACTCGCCCCGACGCTCTGAGGCGGGGGTTCACCGGGACGGGTCCGGCGCTCCCAGCACCTCGACGATGGAGTCGAGCACCCGAGCGTCCTCGACCATCCAGTGGTGCAGCAGGACGGGAAAAGTGCGGTCGGTGGCATCCGGCAGCTGGGCGCTGTTCGCGGGCACGACGATGATGTCCAGCGGCGTCCAGAAGGTGAAGACCTCGACGGGCCCCCAGGGGTGGGGATCCCTGTTCAGCGCTCGCAGCAGCCGGCTGTGGGGCCGCATCTGCTTCACCCCCTCACCTGGGAGCAGGTACGCCATCACCGTGCCCGCCTGCGGCCCGGAGATGGACACGAAGCGCCGTACCACCTCCCGCCCTCCGAGCCACTGCACCCAGAAGCGGCTCACCAGTGCCCCCATGCTGAACCCGACGATGTCGATCCGGGCCGCTCCCGTCTCCTCCCGCAGCGCCTCGGCGGCCCGGCTCACCTGGAGGGCCAGCTCAGGTACTCCCACACGCCCATCGTTGGGCTCCAGGGCCATGGCGCGCACCACCGGCCAGCCCGCCTGTTCCAGGTGGTGCTTCAGGGGCTCCATCCTGCTCGGGGAGTCGTGGAAGCCGTGGACCAGCAGGACTGGAGGAGGAGGGGGGACGCGGGAAGCGCGGGGCGCCTGGAGCGCCGCCGTCCCTGTCACGCACCCCCCTGCCAGCCACATCGTCAGCAGCAGCGTCCGGAAACGCATGCGCGCATGATGCGCCCTTTGCTCCGGGTGGTGTAAAGAGCCGAGCCATGTTCGAGGGGCTCGGCGACAAGGTCCGGCAGCGGCTCAAGGGTTGGACGGAGCAGATGGCGGGCGAGGAGCGCAAGGAGCAACTCCAGGCGCTCGCTCGCACGGAGAACGAATACGGAGTCGATCCGTTCGGCTTCAACCTGGACTACAGCCTCGCCGCGGTGGCGCCGCTGCTCTGGCTCTACCGCAAGTACTTCCGCGTGGAGACCTTCGGCATCGAGAAGGTCCCCCGAGGCCGCGTTCTCCTCATCTCCAACCACTCCGGCCAGCTCCCCGTGGACGGCGCCATGATTGGCGTGTCCATGATGATCGAGGCCCACCCGCCGCGCGCCATCCGCAGCATGGTGGAGAAGTGGGTGCCCACGCTGCCGTACATCTCGACCTTCTTCGCGCGGGTGGGGCAGATCGTCGGCACGCCGGAGAACTGCCGGCGCCTGCTGGAGGCCGATGAGGCCATCCTCGTCTTCCCCGAGGGGGCTCGCGGCATTTCCAAGCTGTGGCCCCAGCGCTACCAGCTCCAGGAGTTCGGCCTGGGCTTCATGCGCCTGGCGCTCGAGACGAACACGCCCATCGTCCCCGTGGCCGTCATCGGCGGCGAGGAGCAGGCGCCCGCGCTGATGGATCTCAAGCCGGTGGCGAAGCTGCTGGGGTTCCCCGCCTTCCCCATCACACCCACCGGACTGCCCTTTCCGCTGCCCGCCAAGTACCGCATCTACTTTGGCGATCCGCTGACCTTCACCGGCCGCCCGGATGACGAGGACAGCGAGCTGGACAAGAAGGTGCGCGTGGTGAAGACCGCCATCCAGGGCATGCTCCACCAGGGCCTCAAGGAGCGAAGGGGCATCTTCTGGTGAGCGCGGGGGAACGTTCGAGGAGGGGGCGTCCATGAGACCGGCCGTCGTCGTCACGGGCATTAGCGGCAATCTGGGGCGTGCACTCGCCAAGCTGCTCCACAAGAGCGAGCGCATCATCGGCATCGATCGGCGCCCCTTCGTGGGCCGGCCGAAGGACGTCGAGATGTACCAACTCGACTTGCGCAAGAAGAAGGCAGAGGACGTCTTCCGCAAGAACGAGATCGGCGCCGTCATCCACATGGGCATCATGCATGACCCGCGCATGAGCGAGGAGGAGCACCACTCCTTCAACGTGGTGGGCACCACGCGCCTGCTCGAGTACTGCGCCAAGTACGGCGTGAAGAAGGTGGTCGTCCTCTCCTCGGCCAACGTCTATGGGCCCAGCCCGGACAACTCCAACTTCCTTACCGAGGACGCTCCGCTCATGGCGGCCAGCCGCTTCTCGGGAGTGCGCGACCTCATCGAAGTGGACATGCTCGCGCACGGCTTCTTCTGGCGGCACCCGGACATCAACACCGTCATCCTGCGCCCCGTTCACATCGTCGGGCCCACCATCAAGAACGCCCCCTCCAACTACCTGCGGCTGCGCCGCCCGTGGACGCTCGCGGGCTTCGATCCCATCGTCCAGCTCATCCATGTGGAGGACGTGGGCCGCGCCATGGTCGAGGCGCTCCGCCCCGAGCTCAAGGGCGTCTACAACGTCACCGGTCCCGGCGAGGTGCCCCTGTCCTCCGTGCTGCGCGAGCTGGGCCACACCGCCATCCCCGTGCCTCACCCCGTGGCCCGCCCCCTGCTGGGCATGCTCTTCAAGTACCGCCTGGCCAACTTCCCGCCCCCCGAGCTCGACCACATCCAGTTCCTCTGCAACGTGGATGGCTCGCGCTGGCAGAAGGAGACCGGCTGGAAGCCTCGCAACTCGATGCGCGAGACCATCCGCTCCGTGATCGGCGAGTAGCCCTCGCCTCCGGTGTCTCTGACAGCCATGTCAGGGGCCTGAGGCAGGGAGGGCCATGGGGGCCTGACAACAGTGTCAGGACTCTGACGCCGTTGGCATGGCCCGCGGGCAGAAGCTTCTGCGCAAGTGCCCGAATTGACAGGCAATCCAGGGCGCCAGGGCCGTGGCACCGGCCTTGCTCTATGGGAAGGGCAAGAAGGCGCGGTGATGACGGACCGGAACTGAGTCATCGCCCCGCCACCCTGGTTAGGGGGTTCCATAGGGGAACCTTCGACGCCCGTCGCCTCGGCCGGCCCCGAGTCGACGGGCGGTTTTTTTTCTAGGGTAGCTCGCCCGCGAAGGGCCCGCCCTCCATCCGCTCCAGCAGCCACTCTCCGTCCCGGAAGACGAACTCCGAGGAGATGGTCTCCGTCTGCTCCGAGGGCGAGGGCAGCCGCATCCACCCCAACCGCGTGGTGACGAGCGCGCGCATCCCATCCGGCGCCAGCGCGATCTCGAGGATCTCGAAGTCCGTGATGGACAGATCCCGATCATCCTGCTGCTCGGCGCGGGCGCGCAGGAACGGCTCGCGGCTCTCCGGGACGATGTGCCTGGCTGCTCCCCGGAAGTCCTTCCAGCGGATGCGCTTGTGGAAGTCCTCCACCATCGGTTTGAGACCTTCCATCCCCGTGCTTCGGGGAGTGTGGGCACAAGCCCCACCCAACAGGGCCAGGGTCAGTAGAAGAGCGAACGAGCGCATGGTGGTAGGTCACGGTAGCA
The DNA here is from genome assembly GCF_020103695.1 of Hyalangium versicolor. Lineage (GTDB taxonomy): Bacteria > Myxococcota > Myxococcia > Myxococcales > Myxococcaceae > Hyalangium > Hyalangium versicolor. Next base: position 27,371 of record NZ_JAHXBF010000022.1, on the reverse strand, counting down.
CCCGGAGGTGGACCGACAAGTAGATCGCGGTGCTATCGTCCGGGTCCCGCCCGCGCACCGGAGTTCCGAACGTCCATGGCCAAGTCGATTGTGGAGAGGTACGAGCAGCTCCTGCTGCAAGACCCCACATCCGCGGTTTTCGTTGAGCTCGCCAAGGTCCTCCTCGAAAAAGGAGAACACGCTCGTGCCATCGAGGTGTGCCAGCAGGGCTTGAGTCATCACCCCCAGTCGGTGATTGGCCGAGTGCTGTGGGGCAAGGCGCTGCTGCACCTGGGCAAGCCCGCTCAGGCGATGGAGCAGTTCGATCAGGCGATCGCCGTCGATAAAGAGAACCCCCACGCGTACAACCTCATTGGTGAGGTGCTCGTGCAGCGCGGGCTGTTCCGCTCGGCGCTGCCGATTCTGCGCAAGGCCTCGGCGCTGCAGCCCAACGATGGGCGCGTGAAGCTGTGGCTGGATCAGACCCAGCAGGCGCTCTCAGGCGGACCTGCTCCCGTGTTGGCGGATCTGCCGGGAATCACTGCCAACGAGCTTGCTCCCAAGCCTCTGGAAGAGGAGCAGCCCGTGGCGAAGGCGGCGCCCGCTGCGGCGAAGGCGGCGAAGGCAGAACCCGCGGCGAAGGCAGCGCCCGCTGCGGCGAAAGCGGCACCCCCGGCTCCTCCTCCTGAAGCGGAGAATGACGAGGAGCCAGAGCAGGCAGCTGCACCACCGCCTCCTCCCCCTGCGGAGTCCGAGGGACTCCCTCCTGAGGAGGATGACATGGGCGGGGACGACATCACCCGCCAGATCAACATCTTCCAACTGCAATCGGCTCCGGGACCGGCACCTGCCCGGAGCGAGGCGCAGGCTCGCCCCGAGGGTTTGACTCCCGAGGGCAAGGTGAAGGTCTACATGTTCCCGCCTCGGCGGGGAGCACCGCCGCCTCCTCCCGAGGAGGAGGAGCTCGCGGATACGCCTCCTCCTCACGGTGGAAGGCGTGCCGAGCGCGAGGAGGATGAGACTCCCGTCACGATGCAGGAGGCTCCGGAAGAGCGAGCGGAGTCCTCGGGCGGCCTGTTGCCCGACGTGGAGGCGCCAGCGGGCAGGGGACTGCTGCCCGATCTGGACGGGGCCGACTCGGATGACCAGGACGACGGCGAGCAGGAGCTGCCGCCCGAGCCGGAGACCCAGGTCGAGGCCCCCGCGGCCAAACGCAAGGGCTCTTCGGGTGGAGGGCTCCTGGGGGATCTGCCGCTTCCGGAGGAGGAAGACGAGCTGGCCGCTGTCCCCGCGGCCGCACGCGTCTCGGACACGGCGCGCAGTGGGAAGGCGGGCCGGTCGCGCGGTTCGAAGTCTGCCGCCAAGCGCGCACTGCTGGATGACATCCCCGAGGCTGTCGAGCCCCGAGCCGCTGCAGCCCCTCGCGCGGACACCTCCCAGGTGGACGCCGAGGCCGCCGCCGCCGCGTATGAGAAGGAGTTGCGCGAGAAGATCGCCAAGAGCGCGGCGAACCCTTCTTTCTTCGCTCGCTATGGTCTGCGGATCGCCGTGAGCGCGGTGGTGCTCGTGGTGCTGGGCGTGGGACTGGGCGTGTACCGCTTCCGGCGGGCCCAGCAGGGCGGCCAGACGCTCGCCGAGGTGCTGGAGCGTGTCGAGCGCGCCGTCTCCCAGGACACCCGTGACTCCCTGCACGATGCGGTGGGGCTGCTCGATCGCGCCCAGGAGATGGATGACGGCAGTAGCCGTGTCTGGGCGCTGGTGGCGTACACGCACGGCCTGCTCTATGCGGACCACGGTGGGCTCACCGAGGAGCGCCAGATGGCGCTCACCGCGCTGGAGCACCCTGGCGTCCGAGCCGAGTTCCAGGGGTTGAGCCTCTCCACCGATGTGCTCGTGGCCGACGAGAAGGCACGGCCCACCGCGCACCGCGCTCTGCTGGAGTCTCCAGTCTCTGACTCGTCCGAGCTGCACACGCTGGCTGGCAGTCTGTTGCTGGCGGACAAGAAGCCGGAGAAGGCGCTGGAGCACTTCAAGCGTGCCCTGGAGATCTCCTCGCGCAACGTGCGTGCGCTGGTGGCCATCGGCCAGTACTACCAGGACTTCGAGGACTACGCCGGTGCCCTCCGCGTGTACACGACAGCGACGGAGATCTCCCCCAAGCACCCGGTGGCGCGCATTGGCCGGGCGGAGAGCCAGCTCTCGCTGGGGCAGGATCTGGGAGAGGCGCTCAAGGATGTGCAGGAGCTCAACGGGGACACGACGCTCTCGGATGAGCTCAAGGCCCGTCAGCAGCTCGTGCAGGGACGGCTGCTGACGGAGCTGGGCCGCTACAACGAGGCCCTACAGTTGCTGGAGGCCGGGACGAAGGGCCTGCTCGCCTTCGAGGCCCAGCTGGCGCTCGGAGACGCGAGCCGTGCGTCGGGGAACCTGCCCAAGGCCCAGCAGGCCTACGAGGCCGCACTGACCCTGCAGCCCAAGAGCGAGGCCGCTCGCGAGGGCCTGGGGCGCACGCTGCTGGATCGCGATCGGATCAAGGACGCGCTGGACAAGCTGGCGGGGAGCGAGGGTCGCCGGGTGTCGCTGGTGCGTGCGGCGGCCTACATGCGGCAGGCGGACTGGAAGCGCGCCAAGCAGGAGCTGGAGAAGACCCGCGTCAACAACCGGCTCGTGCCCGAGGCTGCCGCCTATATGGCCGTGGCGGACATCCAGGACGGCACCGGTGGAGACCAGACACGCGCCTTCCTGGAGAAGGCGGTGAACGACTCCAAGCAGCCCCGCCCGGAACTGCGGCTGGCGCTGGGCCGCGTGTACTGGGCGCAGAGCACCCTGGACAAGGCGCAGGACCAGTTCGAGCAGGCCATGAAGGACTCGCGGGACTACGAGATTCCCTGCGCGCTCGGGCGGCTGTTGATTGCTCGCGGCCTGCCGGACGTGGGCATCAAGCTGCTCTCCCAGGCGGTGGAGCGCAACAGCTTCCACGGTGAGGCGCGCGATGCGCTCGGCCGGGCGCTCCTGACGATGGGGCGCACGGAAGAGGGCTTCAAGCAGTTCGAGGAGTGGAAGAAAGAGAGCCCGGACAACCCGGACATGCAGAAGGGCTATGCCTTCGCGCTGCTGCGCATGGGCCAGCGTCAGCAGGCCGCGGAGCTGATCCGTACGGCCAAGCTGTCTCCCAATGACTCCGTGGGGCAGCGCATGAAGGCGGTCATCCTCTACTCCGTGGGCGACTCCAAGGGAGGCATTGCCGCCCTGCAGGCTGCCGCCAAGACGCCGAACCCGGAGAACTTCTGCGAGATGGCGCAAGTCTTCCTCCGCCAGGAAAAGAAGGAGGAGGCCGCCGGAGCCTTCGAGAAGGTGCGGACCGACTGGCCGGATGCGCCGTGTGGACTGATCGGCGAGCACTACGTGTACCCGGAGGAGGGTGGCAAGGCCGCGGCCGAGTCGCTGAAGGGCGTCGCGAGCCGCGCGTCCGCCATCTGGGACAAGGCCTTCGCGCAGGCGACCATGGCCCGGGTGCTGCTGAGCGCCAACAACGTGAAGGCGGCCCGCGCGGCGGCGGAGGAGGCGGTGAAGCTGGACCCCTTCAACGGGCGGACGCAGCTGGTGCTGGGGTTGGTGGCGGTGCGCGAGCGGCAGGTGGAGCCCGCCATCGCGGCCCTCTCCAAGGCGGTGGAGTACGATCCCGCCAACGGCATGGCACACCTGGCCCTGGCGGATGTGCTCGTTCGCAAGCAGGAGGAACTGGCGCGCGCCGTCCAGGAGTATGAGACGTTCCTCAAGATCGCGGGTTCGGCGGAAGAGGCCAAGCGGGTGAAGAAGGCCCTGCCGAACCTCAAGAAGCGGGTGAAGTAGCGTGGAGACGCCTCCTCAACCCCCACCGTCCTATTCGCAGCCGCCGCCCTTTCCGCTCCTGCGAATCATGGGGAGCAATGCGTTCCTGCTCTCCATCATCTACCTGCTGGTGGGCATCGCGGTGGAGTCGGCGCGGCGTCTATACCCCTCGCGCTTCGTGCAGCGGCTCTCGCTGTCCCTGGACTCGCTGCCGGCGCGGGCGCTGGAGCTCGTCGGGGTGATGGATCGGCTGCGCCTCGACTACACCAACGGGCAGATCCTCGACTACCAGGCGCGCCTCATCTTCGCGGGCACCACCATCGTCATCATCTTCGTGCTGGCGTTCGTGGTGGGCATGCTCGTGGGCAGCCTGCGCAGCTACGTGGAGCGCCGGGCCCTGAAGAAGGCCAGCCACCGTCCGCCCGGGTAGGGCCGCGGCTCAGGTCTTGCGGCTGCGGCGGGGACGCGGTGACTCCGCGATCGCCACGGGCTCGTGGCCGGCGGCGCGCGCCATCAGGCAGATCTCCACCACCTTGGGGCCGAAGCGCTCCCAGCGGCTCTCCCCCGTGCCCTTCACCGCGAGGAACGAGTCCCGATCCGTGGGCAGCGCCGCCGCCAGCCCCAGCAGCGTGGCGTCGTTGAAGATGATGAACGGAGGGACCTCCAGATCCTTGGCCAGCGCCTTGCGCCAGCGTCGCAGCTCCGTGGCGGCCAGCTCGCTGTAGTGCTCCGGCTTCCCGGGAGTCGCCGAGGAGGAGGGCCGAGTCACCGGCGCCAGGCGTGGCATCCGGCTGCCCGAGCACACGTCGCAGTGGCCACAGTTGGGCTCGAGATCCTGCTGGCCGAAGTAGCCCAGGATGAACGCCCGTCGGCACCGCCGCGTGTACGCGTAGTCCGTCATCTGCTTGAGCTGAAGCAGGGCGCGGCGCTCCTGCTCGCGCACCCGGTTCAGGTCCACGCCCAGCTCGCGAAACGGCACCTGCTCCAACGCGCGGATGGTGCGCCCGGCAAACGGCTTGCGCACCCTCACTGCTCCAGCCTTCTCCAGCAGCCCGAGCGCATGCCGCACCTCCTCCTCGCCCAGCCCCGTGCGCCGTGCCAGGGGCTGCAATTCCGTGTTGTTCGAGCGCCCAATTGGGAACACCGCCATCAGCGACTGGAGCAGCTTCCGGGCGTCCTCCGCGTGCGGATGCGTGGCCAGGGCCTTCTCCGTGAGGGTGAGGCCGTACTCGCCCTCGCCCCGGCCGCCTCGCTCGATCTTCCTCTCCCGTTCGAAGATGCGCAGCGCCGCGGACACCTCGAACTCGCTGGCGCCCACCATCCCCGCCAGCACGCCGACGCCCTTGTTGAACTCGGGCACCGTGCGCAGCGCGTTCCAGATGTCTCCGAGCACGACTTCAGAAGGGTGGTTGCCCTCGATGAGCCGCTCCTGCGTGTAGACGTCCGCGTGGTTGAACAGCAGCACGGCCGTGGCGGGCTTGCCGTCTCGGCCCGCGCGGCCCACCTCCTGGTAGTACGCCTCCACCGCCTTGGGGATGTTGGCGTGCGCCACGAAGCGGATGTCCGGCTTGTCGATGCCCATGCCGAAGGCGTTGGTGGCCACCGCCACCGCCTCCTTCGCTGCCATGAACTCCTCCTGTGCGCGGCGCCGGGCCTCGTCCTCCATGCCCGCGTGGTACAGCACCGCGTTCACCCCGCGCTCCTGCAGCGCCGCGTGCATCCCCTCCGAGGCCTTGCGCGTGGCGCAGTAGATGATGCCGCTGCCCCCCTGCGCCGCCAGCTGCGTGCACGCCTGCCGCTTCTCCTCATCCCCGCTGACGCTCATCACCTCCAGGAAGAGGTTGGGCCGGTCGAAGCCCTGGGCGAACACCTGAGGCTCCTTCATCAACAGCACGCGGACGATGTCCTCGCGCACCTCGGGCGTGGCCGTGGCTGTCAGCGCCACCGTGCGCGGCGGGCGCAGCCGCTTGCGCACCTGTCCCAATTGCGCGTAGTCCGGCCGGAAGTCGTGGCCCCACTGCGAGATGCAGTGCGCCTCGTCCACCGCCAGCAGATCCACGCCCACCTCGCCCAGCGCATCCAGGAAGCTGGGGCTTCGGAAGCGCTCTGGCGCCACGTAGACCAGCTTGTACTCCCGGGTCCGTAGCCGCTTCATCCGCTCGGCTCGCTCCAGATCCGTGAGCGAGGAGTTGATGAAGGTGGCCGGAATCCCCCTCGCCGAGAGCTGCTCCACCTGGTCCTTCATCAGCGCGATCAGCGGTGACACGACCAGCGTCACCCCGGGCAGCAGCATGGCGGGCAGCTGGTAGCACAGGCTCTTGCCTGCCCCCGTGGGCATCACCACCACGGTGTTGCGCCCGCTCAGCACGGAGCTGATGACCTCGGCCTGCCCGGGCCGGAACTCGGACAGGCCGAAGTGACGGACCAGGCCTTCCTGAGCTTCCGTGAAGTGGGGAAGGTCCTGTGGCTGCATCCTCCGCATATTCACTTTTCCCGGGGGATCGTCAACGGGGGATCCTCACTACCCCCCAGGTCCAATCCCGGGGGAAGAGGAACCGCCAGGCGGCCCCGGATTTCCGCAACCTCTCGGGTCAGCCGGGCCCTCAGCTCGGGGTCCAGGCGGCCGTCCACCACGACGTCTCCCTCCCGAGCTCCCGCCGGCAGCGTGCTCAGGTCCACCGTCCGGGCCTTGCCGCTGCCCAGCTCCACCACCCGCGCCCGCCCTTCCTCCACCGCATCCACCTGCAACCCCTGGCTGGAGCCCCTCTCCGAGCCGCCACACCCCATCACCGCCGTCATCACCAGTCCCCTCCAGCCGCGTTCCATTGGCTTTTGCCCTTCTCGTCCGCGAGGAACCCTCGCTCCATCAGCGACACGTACGTCCCATCTCCCACCACCAGGTGGTCCAGCACCTTGATGCCCAGCACCCTGCCGGCGTCGACCAGTTGCAGCGTCAGTTGAAGGTCCTGCGCCGAGGGTTCCGGATCTCCCGACGGGTGGTTGTGAGCCAGCGCGATGGCCGTGGCGCGCGTGGTCAGCGCCGCCGCGTACACCTCGCGGGGATCCACCGGGCACGTGTTCATGGTGCCCTCGGCCACCCGCACGTCCGCCAGCAGCACGTTGCGAGGGTTGAAGCACAGGACGTGGAAGACTTCGCGCCGCAGCGCGCTCAGCACCGGGAGCAGGTACGCGGAGATCTCCTTCGGAGTCCGCAACCGGGGCCGCCGCTCCGTGGTGCGCTGGGCCCTGCGCCCCAGCTCCAGCGCCGCCACCACCTGCGCCGTTCGCGTGGGCCCCAGCCCCGGGTACATGCTCAGCTCCAGTGGATCCTTCAGCAGCAGCGCCTTGAGGCCTCCGCTTCCGGAGATCAGCTTCTCGGCCAGCCCGGACGCACGCGAGCCCGGCCCCAGCAGCACGGACAGAAGCTCCGGATCGGTGAGGGCCGAGGCACCCAGCTTGAAGAGACGCTCTCGCATCTCCTCCAAGCCGGGTCGCTGTACCCTCACCGATCCTTCACCCGCAGAGTCCTCCTCCTCCTGCTCCAACCCCGTCCCCATCGACCGCCCCATCCCGTCCTCCGCCTCCCGTGCCATCCCGCCCTCCGTCTGCGTCCGGAGGCGTTAGCAACAGGCGTGCCGTGACACGTCTCCTCTGAGGAGCCCTACCTGTCCGGTCTGGCCCCCGCGGATCCGTCCACGCCGCGAGACTCGGGGTCCACGTCCGCACACCCTGGCGGGCTCGCAGCGGGCGTGGGCCTCATCTGGGGACGTCAGGGCTTCAGCTCTGGTTGGGAGCTGGCTCCGCAGTCGCGGCGGCCCGGGCCCGTTCCCGCTCGTCCCAGGTGAGCCCGTCCTCGAAGCCCCACTGCTCGACGTCGATCCGGTAGCCGGGCTGGGACAGGAGCCTCCCGCGGCAGAGCCTTCCGCTCCAGTTGCCTCCCCGGACGCTGTCGAAGGCTCGGGAGAGCAGCCCCCACATGACCCAGGCCGGGACGTGCTCGCGATCGGAGGGGTAGGCGAAGCGGAAGAACATCAGGTGGCCCAGCAGCACCTCCCAATAGCGGCCGAAGCGCTCCAGGAGCCGCTTCCAGTCCAGCCGGGGACCCACCGCGAGGATCAGGTGGTTCAGCTCCGTGCCGTCGAAGCGCTCGCGCTCAAGCACGAAGGCCTTGCTCCAGATGATCTCCTCCGCGGGAGAGATGAGGCAGCGCTGCCCGAGCACCTCGCCCTCCACTGCGTGCTCCACCCACGCGTCGTCTACCTGGGGGATGCCACTGCCCGCGCTGTAGATGAGATCGATCAGCGCGCCGTCCCAGAAGGCCTTGTGCAACCAGCCGTGGGTGTTGCGCTCGGTGCGCCAGCCGTTCGCCTCGAACAGAGCGATGGCGCGGTCCGCATCGGCCTTGCGCAGGAAGAGATCCAGGTCCTTCGTGTCCCGGTGGATGCCCGTGTAGTGGGCGTAGGCGTACGCACCGCCCACGACGAAGGGGACACCGGCCTCCCGAAGAAGTTGGAGGGCGCGGATTCTCGCGGCGATCTCCGCGGGCTCCAGTTTCGTCTCCGTGGGCTGCGAGCCCGTGCCTCCCATAGCGGCGACACTGCTGTCGTGTCCTTGCATGCTCGAAAGGTAGGGACGATTCCCCAGCTCGGTCGGGCCCCCTGGGAGGGCTGGCAAGCGGGGGAGCGGTGGGCTGCCTGCACGGTGTGAGTTGTGCCCAGGGGCGAGTGCAGCGCGGCTTCAAGTCCGAGCGAGCCGAGGGCGCACCCCATACCCTTCGCGTCATTCTTCCCAGGTATGCGGCAGCGTGCCCTCCCTTCTCCTCAGTGCTGTGAGGTGGGCATGACGAGACGCGAATGGGGTGCGCTGTTCTTGGTAGTACTGACGGCCTGTGCTGGCTCGCCCCGGGGAGCGATGACGAGCACGGATCCACATCGCAGTCGATCTCAACACCGGCATTCAGTACGAAGTGCTCACCCGGACCGAATCGAACATGGCCAGACACGGTCGGCGTATGGCCGAGGAGCTATTCCGGATGATTGGCTTCTGAGGGGCAGAGGGCATGCACTCCGACTATCCTGATAACCTCATCATCGAGGAAAGGACCCTGGAGGGCGAGCGGCTGGAGCTTGGCGCCAAGAACATCCGCTACTATCTGGGACCCAACCTGGTACTGAAGCGCTGTACCCTCGTTATACGGGTGTCTTCCGAGCGCTTTCATCTTGCCGGCCCGCGGTTTATTGACTGCCACATCGAGCTCAAGAGACAACTCAAGGATGCAGTCTGGTACACCGCTCATCTGAAAGGCTGCCGTTTTACAGGGCGCCTCTTCTCTTGCGATTTCGGGCATCAGCCGGATTACGGGGTGGTCTATCAGGATGTAGGCGGAATCGAGGATTGCGATTTCACCGCTGCGCACCTCCACGCATGCCGGTTCGTTGGGTGTGATGCCAGCACCTTGAAATTTCCTCGCTGGCCTTACTTCACCATCCTGGATCCTTACCGGAGGCGAGAGGAGTTCGCCTCTATCACGTGGCGGCGAGAGATCCGTTCCTGGTTCACCAGCTTCGATATGTATCCCGAGGAGACTGCAGCCATCACCTTCTCGGCGACAGCCCTGGCGAAGGATGCGGGCGTCAGCGAAGACAGAATCAGGGCCTTGCTCGAAAGCCACGCCGACGTCATCTATTAGAGTCGTGTGGCGACCTGTCCGTCAGGCGCGTAAGTCCGAGGCGAGCCGAGGGAGCACATCACCCGCTCGCGCCTCCACGAGCACATCCGCCAACTCGGCGCCGCGGCACTCGCCGATGTTGATCAGGGCGATGGGCATGTGCCGCTCCGAGGCCCGGAGCACGAAGCGGTAGCCGGAGAACACCGCCAGCGACGAGCCCACCACCAGCATTGCATCCGCCTCCTCGACCATCGCGAAGGCCGCGTCCACGGTGGGGCGGGGGACGTTGTCTCCAAAGAACACCACGTCGGGCTTCAGATCCCCGCCGCAGTGCTCGCAGTCCGCGAGGCGGAAGGTACTCACAGCTTCGAGCGGGAGTTCGGCATCACCGTCTGGTCGGAGCTCTGCCTGCCTCTCCAGGAAGCCAGGGTTGAGCGCGAGCAGCCGCTCCTGCAAGTCCCTGCGCGCCACGTGCTCACCGCACGACAGGCACCGCACGTCCGCCAGCGCGCCATGGAGCTCGATGACGCGCGAGCTGCCCGCGGCGTGGTGCAGCCGGTCGACATTCTGGGTGATGAGGCCCACCACGGCTCCGTCCCGCTCCATCTCCGCGAGCGCTTGATGCGCCGCGTTGGGACGCGCCGCGGAGAAGCGCGGCCAGCCGATCAGGCTCCGAGCCCAGTAGCGCGCACGCACCTCGGGCCGGTTGAGGAACTCCATGTGCTGGATGGGGTTGCGCGCGCGGGCCCGGGTCCCAGGGCCTCTGTAGTCCGGGATGCCGGACTCGGTGCTGCAGCCGGCGCCCGTGAGCACCACGGTGCGGCGCCCCCGCAGCAACTCGGCCAGGGCTCCTACATCGGGAGACTCGGAGGTGGCAGGCTCTGGGGACAGGGGAGCACGCATGCCGGGTATGTATAGCGCCGGGCTCCTGTCGTTTGCATGACCCGCCACTGCCCTGCCTGCCTGCCCCTCGTTCAGTGGAGAGCAGAGCTCCTCCCTCTGGAGGTCAGAGTGACCCGCCAGAATGGAACCAGTTTTCAGGCCTCCACGCGTTCCGCGCTAGCCTCAAAACACATGGAGGAGTGCCCTATGCGAATCCGTGCGTCGTTGGCCCTTCTGCTCGCTGTGTCGGGCTGTTCCACCACCTACAAGGTGCCGAAGGCGGAGCTGGTTCGGCTCGACGGCTGGTACGTCCCGGACCTGGTCACACACCATACGGGCGATGGACGACTCGCGACTCCTGAGCGCGTGACGCTACGGGACGTCGAAGGCCGTGAACACGCGTTCACCGAAGATACTCCGCTCGTGCTCGTCCAGAACGACGGGGGGGTCATCGCCGAGAAGTACATCGATCTGAAGATCGATGAGCAGACCCTGCGCGGCGTGCCCCTGAACGCGTTCCGCAGGAGCGTCGAGCTCCCCTTGGGCGAGGTGAAGACCGCAGGCATCCGTGAGGTGAGCGTCGGCCGGACGCTGCTGCTGGTGGGGGCTGTGGGGCTCGGGCTGGTGGGCACGATCGTCGGCCTCGATCTGGCCCTCGGCGGCCCGCCGACCCAGCCGTCGCCGAACCCCTGCGGGGGAACCGACTGCCCGTTCTGAAGACCCGGGCAGGCAGAGACCGCAGGGGCCCACGGACCCTCCGGGATTACCAGCTCACGGAGTCCACGTAGAACGTGCCCGTCCAGGCGGCATCCGTGAAGAACTCGAGGCCGAGCTCATAGAGCGGAGACACCGCGTTGGTGGGCACCTGGACGGTGAGGGTGTTCCAGGCGCCGGCCTGCAGGGAGGTGGTCGCCACCCAGGCGCCGCTGTACTGCCACCCGCCGCTCGCGTCCTGCTGCACGAAGGGCTGGAAAGCGGTGATGCGGCTGCCCGAGGGAATCCACACGTGGAACGAGACGGTCCGGCCCGCGGGCACGGAGGGCCCCGGTATCATGACCTTGGCCGTCCCGTTGGGCGCGCCCACCACCGATACCGCGAGCGACTGGCTCCCGGCCCAGGCCTTCGTGGTGGAGGTGGAGACACCCCGCACGGGGGAGCCCCAGCTCGTCCACCCCTGGAGGCCGCTCTCGAAGCTGTACACCTCCGCTGACGACGGCGGAGTCGTGGGCGGAGTCGTCGGTGGAGTCGTCGGTGGAGTCGTCGGTGGAGTCGTTGTGTCGCCCGAGTCCCCCGTCGAGGAGCCAGCCGGGAGCGCGAGCCCCCCCGCCTTCAGGAAGGCGCCCGCCCGGCTCTTCATGAAGAGCTGGCCGTCCGTGTAGTAGTCATTCGTGTACGAGCTCTGCCGGCCCTCTCCCTTGCCGAAGAGCAGGGCGATGACTCCGCTGCTGGCGAACTTCTCCCGGTGCTTGGCGCCGGAGGAGCCGAAGAAGTACTCGGCGCGGTTGTCCCGGTAGCCCTCGCGAGGGGCGTTGCGCGTGTTGTCCACGTCCAGGTGGTTTGAGTTGCCCAGTGGTACCTGCCACAGCACCCACCGCTTGCCCGCGGTCACGTTCCACTGGCGCAGCCACTCCGCGTACCGGTTGAAGCTCTTGGAGTTGATGGAGGCCGTGTCGCTCGCATCCCACCAGCGATCCTGCCCCATCACGCGCCGGTAGAACTCCGAGTCGCGATCCAGCGGATCCGCCACCAGCACATCCCACGTGGCCCCGGTGACGTTGGAGCCCAGGCCGAAGGGCTTGAGGAACGTGTAGACCTTCGACACCTCATTCTGCAGCGGAGTGGTGACGGAGAAGTACGCGAGATCCCCATCTCCCGCCCACGCGGACACGTGGATGCCGAGGATGACGTTGCTGGCGCCCACCGCCTTGCGCAGTTGCAGGAAGGCGAGTCCCCAGCCGGCCACGGTGTTCGGCATGCCGCTCAGCTCCGGTACTCCCGAAGCCGCCACCGCCGCGTAGGTGTTGGGATTGCTGTTCGACTGCTTCTGCAGCAGCCCGAAGCCATCCGCCTCCACGAGCACCAGCACCGGCTTGCCGAACTCGCGGGCCCGCTGCATGAGCACCTTGAAGTCGGAGAAGTAGCTGCGCATGGTGCTGGCGTTCTGCGCCTTGGCGAGGAACTGCTCCTCTCCGCCGCCGGCCTCGCCGTTCATCTGGTAGTACTGGACGGCGGGCAGGAAGCCCTGCGCATCACTCTCGCGCAGGAACTGCAGGCCCCACGAGCCATCCGCCGGGCTCCAGCCCCAGTTGTTGAGCCAGCCCTTCACGAAGTAGCGGTAGCGCACGTTCCACGGCACGGCGCTGTCCTTCATCCACGTCTGGCCGGTGTCCTCGAAGAGTCCCACGAGCAGGCGCGCGGGCAGGCCCTTCGGGATGGTGCCAGAGACCGAGCCGACGAGGGCGGACTCGCCCGTCGAGAGAGGTTCCGCGGTGGAGGTATCGGCGAACTCGGGCCCACAGGCTCCGAGCGTCAGGAGAGCAAGCGATACGAAGATGTGTTTCATGGGGCCCCGAAACCCTGAGGGCCCCCAACCAGTTCCCCACCGCTCCAGGCCCGCCCGTCCCACCTGCGGAAGGACGAGCGGACGCGGATGGCAAGCGGCTACTGCTCCACGCCGAGCTGCGTGAGGAGGAAGGCGTAATCGAACGCCCGCTCGTGGAGGTAGTCGTAGCGCCCGGATGAGCCGCCGTGGCCGGCGTTCATGTTGATCTGGAAGAGCAGCGGGTTCTTGTCCGTCTTCACCGCGCGCAGCTTCGCCACCCACTTGGCCGGTTCCCAGTAGCCCACCTGGCTGTCGTTGAGGCTCGTCTTCACCAGGAGCGTCGGGTAGGCCTTCGCGGTGACGTTGTCGTACGGGCTGTACTGGCGGATGTACTCGTACTCGTCCTTCACCTGCGGGTTGCCCCACTCCTCGAACTCACCCACGGTGAGCGGCAGGCTCGTGTCGTTCATGGTGTTGATCACGTCCACGAAGGGCACCTGCGCCAGCACCACCTTGAAGAGATCCGGGCGCATGTTCGTGACGGCTCCCATCAGCAGGCCGCCGGCGCTGCCGCCGTTGATGGCCAGACGCTCCTTGGAGGTATAGCCCTGGGAGATGAGCCCCTCGGCCACCGCGATGAAGTCGGTGAAGGTGTTCATCTTGTGCTTCATCCGGCCGTCGTCATGCCACGGCTTGCCCAGGTCTCCGCCGCCACGGATGTGCGCGATGGCCACCGTCACGCCGCGATCCAGTAGCGACAGCTGGCCGGAGTCGAAGTACACGAAGGAGGGGAAGCCGTAGGCGCCATAGCCCTTGAGGAACAGGGGCGCGCTGCCGTCCTTCTTCAGTCCCTTGCGGTAGACGAGGCTCACCGGCACCTGCACGCCATCCTTGGCGGGCACCAGCAGCCGCTCCGTCTCGTAGCGGGAGGCGTCATAGCCGCCCAGCACCGGGTCCTGCTTGAGCAGCTTCCGCTCCCGGCTGGCCATGTCGTAGTCGAACACGGACCGAGGGGTGATGAGCGACGCGTACTGGAAGCGCAGCAGCGGCGTGTCGAACTCCATGTTCGCGTCGGGGAAGACCGTATAGGACTTCTCCGGGAAGGTGACGAGGTGGCTGGCGCGAGTCTTCAGATCCGTGACGGAGATGCGCTGCAGTCCGGTGTCCCGCTCGAAGACGACCAGGTAGTTCTTGAAGAGCGTGACGCCCTCGAGCATCACCTGCGGGCGGTGCGCGATGAGCTCCTTCCAATTCTTCCGGCTCGGCGCCTTCACCGGCGCGGTGACGAGGCGGAAGTTGCGGCCCCCCGAGTTGGTGAGGATGTAGAGCTGGTCGCCGTGGTGATCCACGCTGTACTCGTGGTCCTGCTGCCGGGGCTCCACCACCTGGAGCGCCGCCGTGGGCTGGCGGGCGGGCAGCAGCCGCACCTCGGTCGTCGTGGAGCTGTGGGACTCCACGGTGAGGTAGTCGCGCGAGAGCGTGCGGTCGACGCGGATCGTGAAGTGCTCGTCCTTCTCCTCGTAGACGAGCGTGTCGTTCTTCCCGTCCGTCCCCACGGTGTGGCGCCACAGCCGGTAGGGGCGCTTGGCGGAGTCCTCGGTGACGTAGAAGAAGGTGCGGTTGTCGGCGGCCCAGGCGGCGTTGGAGCCGACCGTCTTTTCGACCTTCTCCGGGCCGAGCTTCCCGGTGCGCAGGTCCTTCACGTAGAGGGTGAACTGGCGGTAGCCCGTGGTGTCCACGGCGTAGGCCAGCAGGTTGCTGTCATCGCTGACCTTGAAGGTGCCCACGCGGAAGAACTTGTAGCCCTCGGAGAGCGCGTTGGCGTCCAGCAGCACCTCCTCCGGCGCGTCCAGGCTGCCCTTCTTCCGGCAGAAGATGGGGTACTGCTTCCCCTCCTCGGTGCGGGTGTAATAGTAGAAGCCGTCCTTGCGGTAGGGCACGTCCAGGTCCGTCTGCTGGATGCGCCCGAGCATCTCGTCGTAGAGCTTCTGCTGCAGGGCCTCGGTGGGCTTCATCGCCTGGGCGGTGTAGGCGGCCTCCGCCTCCAGGTAGGCCCGGACCTCGGGGCGCTCCTTCTCGCGCAGCCAGAAGTAGTCGTCCTCGCGGGTGTCGCCGTGGAGGGTGACGGGGTGGGGGACGCGCTTCGCCACGGGCGGCGCGGGCGTGGGGGCCGGGGCCGCGGCGGCGGGAGCCGCAGCCTGGGCGGCCGGCGTGGGAGTTGGAGGAGGCGGTGTGGCGCAGGCCGCCAGGAGTGCGAACAGCAGGAGGCGTGAGAGGCGCATGGTGGGAGGCGGGTTAGCCCAAGCCCGGATCTTTGAGAAGCCCCCCATGCGCCGTGGGTGCGCGCCGCGCGCTTACTGGATCTGCAGGAAGTAGAAGCCCGTGGGGAACTGAGTGGCCGTCACGTTCGAGGTCACCTGGACGAAGTACGTCCCCGTCGCGGGCGCGGTGAAATTCCCGGTGATGTTCCGGGGCACGGTCGTCCCATCCGGAGCGAACAGGGTGGCGATGAAGCGGTTTCCGTTGTTCAAGGACAGGGTGTACGCCTGGCCTCCCGTGAGCGGGATCGAGAACACATCCTTGTCGAAGATGATCTCCATGTTCCCCGTCTTGGAGACGCCGAGCGTGAGCGGCTCCGCGGTGGCGGTCGTGTCGCCGAAGTCATCGTGCCCCGTCTCCTGCAGTTCGACCGTGTAGGTGCCTCCAGACGACGAGGTGCGGATGTAGAGGGGGCCGGTGGCCGGCGCCTCGAAGTTGTACCAGGTCGGGTTGCTCCCGGTCGCGAAGCGACTCACGGTGCCGGTGGCGGTCCGGATCTCCACGGTGCACGTGATGCAGGCGACCCGGTAGAGCGTGTCCGCCGTGGCCGAGAACGTGAAGAAATCCAGGTCCGAGGAGTTCTGGTGGAAGCCCGAGGTGATGCTCCCGGGAGTGATGGGAGTCGCCAGGGCAATCGTATTGCCGTGGTCGTCCACTCCAAAGTCCACGAAGTCGAGGGAATAGGTCCCGAGCGTCGTCGAGGTGATGTCCGTCTGCACTTCGAGGAACCACGTCTCGTTCACGGTGGCCGTCCTCTGCAGGAAGACGGTCTGCTGAGAGTCCAGCACCGTGCCGGAGGCGTTCTTCAACTGCAGCCGGGTTGGACCCGCGAACGTTCCAGGTTTGAGCGTCGCCCGGTACGTGTGGCCGGCCTGGGCGCTGAAGGAGAACACGTCCACGTCCTGGCGCGTATCCATGCGTCCCGCCACGTTGAGCGCGGGCGAGGCCGGAGTGACAGGCGTCGCCGCCGCGATCGTGTCGCCGTGATCGTCCGAGCCGATATCCTCCAGTCGGCACGAGTATGTGCCCGAGCGCAGGGCATCGACTTCGGGGGACACCGTGATGGTGTACGTGCCTGGACTGCTGATCTCCGCGGCGGTGACGCTGGTGACATCCATGCCGAGCCACGCCTTGTCGAGCAACGTGCCTGCGGGGTCTCGGAACTCCAGGTACCAGGCGGCCTGACTGGGAACGGCGTCACAGAGGAACTGGTACACATGTCCTGCCTGGGCGGTGAATGAGAAGACATCCCGATCGATGGGAGATTCGATGGCACCCTGGATCGGCGTCGAGGACGGAGTGCTGGGGGTGGCGCTGGCCGCGGAGTCTCCGTGATCGTCGAGCCCCAGGTCCTGGACCTCGAGGGTATAGGTACCGGCCGAGCCGGCCGCGTACATCACGATGGGGATTGGCCCAGTCCCTGTCGCCTTGAAGAAGAAGATGGGAGCGCCATTGGAGCGCCAGAACCACTGTCCCGAGACGCCCTGGACGAAGCCCGGGCAGTCCGTCCAGCCCACGCGCAAGCAGGAGAAGCTGTAGTAGTGATCGGGCAGCGTGGAGAGGGCGAAGACGTCCACGTCCTCTTCCACCTCGAAGGTGCCAGTGATCACTCCCTCGCTGCCGGAGATGGGCGTGGCCGTGGCCTCGGTGTCTCCATGGTCGTCCAGACCTGCTCGGTGGGTGAGGAGGTCCTCGGAAGGGGGTTGCTGCACGGGTTCGGAGGGGGCTCCACAGCTGAAGAGGAGCGCAAGCAACCCAAGGCCAAACACATATCCGGATGAGCGTCGGAGCATAGGTGGTTCTACCCTCGCTCCACGGAGCCGGACTTGTCCAGGTGTGATGCGTGGTACCTTGCTGCCGCGCCATGTCACGAAAGGATTTCTTTGATGCGTCACGCGTTCGTGCTCTGTGCCGTTCTCCTGACGGCCAGCGCCTGCGGATCGGAATCGTCGAACCCGCCAGAGGAAAAGCCCCGAGCGCTCAAGGCAGTCCTCTTTCCATACATCCCGGACTCGGCGGGCGATAACTTCGCCAGTCTCAAGCAGAGACTCGAGCACGACTTCGAGCAGCTCCACTCGGACATCGATCTCGACATCGTGTTCGATCTGAACCTCGATGTGTATGACCTGAGCGAGGGCGGTACGCTCAACCGACTCCTCGGGGAAGGCTCCGAGGCCGCCCAGGTCGTCGAGATCGACTCCTTGCTCCTCGGCGAGCTCGTGTCCAAGGGATGGATCCAACCCGTGCCAGCAGAGGTGGGCGATGCGTTCCCCACCGCGCGGCAGGCCGTCTCCATCCAAGGTAAGAGCTACGGCACCCCCACCTATCTGTGCACGAACGTCGTCTACTCGGTGGGCCCCAGCATCCACTCCGCCACGGATGGTGACTCGCTCGTCCACATCCTTTCGAGCCTGGACACCGGGAAGACGCCTCTGGTGGCCAACTACGACGGGAGCTGGACACTCCCCGCTTGGTACATGGATGCCTGGGCGGATACCCATCCGGCCGAGGAGGTTTCCAAGTCCCTCGCGCTGCCGCTTGACGCGCCGGCCATGGGGGAGTTCAAGAAGGTTGTGGACGGCTGTGCCAACGCGCAGAACGCCAACCCGTGCCTCGACGGCACCTACGCGGACAACTCGCTGCCCGAGGAGGCCTTCGCGAAGGGACAGGCCAACGGATTCATGGGCTACACGGAGCGGTTGTGGGTCATCCGCCACGCCAACCCGAACCTGCCTCTTCCCCAGGTCATGTCGGCTCCTCTCGGAACGGGCTCCCACCCGGTGATCTTCGTGGACACCCTGGTGCTCAACGCCCACTGCACGGGTGACTGCCTGGAGGATGCCCACGACTTCTCGGAGTTCATGAGCACTCCCGAGGTGCGCAGCATCATTGCCTTCAGCCAGGATGCGCCGCAGGGGACGCTGCCCCGCTACCTGCTCCAGGCCAGCCAGTCCTTCTATCAACAGCAGCCGGCGAGCGTCGACCCCATGTACCAGCAGTACGCACCCATCGTGAGCGGCGCCCGGACGTATCCCACTCAGGGCTTCCCGGAGAACCGCAAGACGCTCCAGAGCGCCATCCAGCAGGGGTTGCAGGACGGCCCTTGAGAGCCGTGGGCCTGTACGCCTGAGGCGAGGATGTCTGTTCGTCCCAGGCGCCAGAAACTGGAGCCCGGCCGTGCTGTCGCTACAGTTCTGTGGAATGGGACTCGACAAGAAAGAGCTGATGGCTCAGCTCGCCGACCGTCTCCAGCACAGCGACCGGCTCGCCGTCCGTGCTCAGCTCGAGGCGCGCGAGGCGGCTCGCTCCCTGGCGACCGAATCCGAGAAGAAGGAAGACGGCCGCGCCGCCATCGAGTACGGCAGCCTCGCCACCGGGCAGGCCGCGCGGGCTCGCCGGGTGCAGGAGGAGATCGGTGCACTCACCGCCTTCCGAGACGCGGACCTGCCGCGCTTCAACCGGCGCACCCCCGTCGCCCTGGGTGCCATCGTGGATGTCCGCACGGAGGACGAGACGGGCTACGACGAGCGCACCTTCTTCCTGCTCCCCGTGGGCGCGGGGACCGAGCTGACCGGCCCCGGCGGAGATGGCTTCCTCTCCGTCATCACCCCCGCCTCGCCGGTGGGCCGGGCCCTCATGGGCCGCCGTACCGGCGACTGCATCGAGGTGACGCTCGCCGGTGAGGTGCACGAGTGGGAAGTGCTCGACGTGGCGTGAGGCCCGCGTCCCGGCAGCTTGCCTTCAAGCCGCCACGGAGATCGACACGCTCCCCAATCCGTCCACGGTGAGCCGGACCTGATCTCCCGGCTTCATCATGTGGGCCACGGTGGCGGCTCCCGCCAGCACGATGCTCCCCGCGGGCAATGACTCACCGCGTCGGTCGAGCAGCTCACACAACTGCACCACCGACAGCACTGGGTCTCCCGAGATGGCGTTGGAGAGCGCCGACTGCACCACCTCTCCGTTCACCTCCATCGACATCGGGAGCCGCAGCAGGTCCAGCTCCCGAGGTGGGCGCTCGGTGGTGCTCAGCACGAACATGGACGAGGACGAGTTGTCCGCCACCACGTCCGGCAGGGAGAAGTATTTGAAGTCCACGTAGCGCGAGTCGAGGATCTCCATCGCCGCCATCGCGCTGGAGCACGCGTCCAGCGCCTCCTCTCGCGAAATCTTCCCGCGCAGCTCGCGCGAGGTGCGGAAGGCGATCTCCGGCTCGATCTTCGGGTGGATGAAGCCCTGCAGCCGGAACACGCCTCCCGCCTGGACCTGCATCCGGTCCGTGAGCACTCCGTACACCGGCGAGTCCAGGTTCATCTGCTTGCGCTTGGCCTCGGATGTCAGCCCCATCTTCAGGCCCACCACCCGCTCGCCCCGCGCGGTGCGCAGGCGGATCCCCTCGGCCTGGATCGCGTAGGCGTCCGTCAGCGGGAGCTCCGCGTGCGTCCGTGTGAGCGGAGGGACCTCCCGTGCCTCCAGCCGCGCTTGATCCAGCAGCCGGGCCAACTCCTCATGATTCCGTGGCGTCATTGTCATGTGCTTGCTCCCCGCGATGCAGGGCGGCCGAGCTTCGAAGGACCTCGACGCACAGCGCAAGCGGCTTCTGCTTCCTATGTGAAATCCAGAGCGGCAGAGCCGTGACCCGGTCCTTGCCCCCGTGCTATTCCGGCGCCCGTCTGCCAGAGGAGGAATCCGCCATGCACAAGGTCCTCAATTACATCGGGGGGGAGCTGGTAGAGCCCAACGCCCACAAGTGGCTGGACAAGCCCGAGCCCGCCACCGCCGAGGTCTACGCCCACGTCCCCGATTCGGACGAGACCGATGTCTGGCGCGCTGTCGAGGCGGCCCACCGCGCGTTCCCCTCCTGGTCCGCTACCCCCGCGGCCGACCGCTCCCGCATGGTGCGCCGCATCGCGGACGCCATCCGCGCTCGCCTGGAAGAGTTCGCTCGCGCCGAGTCTATCGACACCGGCAAGCCGCTCTCGGTGGCCTCCACCGTCGACATCCCGCGCAGCATCCTCAACTTTGATTTTTTCGCGGACGCCGTCACCCAGTTCTCCAGCGAGGCCCATGCCACCGACTCCGTGGCGCTCAACTACACCCTGCGCTCGCCGCTGGGCGTCGTCGGCTGCATCTCGCCCTGGAACCTGCCGCTCTATCTGCTCACCTGGAAGTTGGCTCCCGCGCTCGTCATGGGGAACTGCGTGGTGGCCAAGCCTTCGGAAGTCACTCCCATGACGGCCTTCCTGCTCGCGCAGGTGTGCCGCGAGGTGGGGCTTCCCCCGGGCGTGCTCAACATCGTCCATGGCCTGGGCCCCAAGGTCGGCGCCGCCATGAGCCGCCACCCAGAGGTTCGTGCCATCTCCTTCACCGGGAGCACCCGCGTCGGCGCGGAGATTGCCCGCACCGCCGCGCCCCTCTTCAAGAAGATCTCCCTGGAGATGGGTGGCAAGAACCCCAACGTCATCTTCGCTGACTGCGACTTCGACGAGGCGCTCGCCACCACGGTGCGTTCGTCCTTCGCCAACCAGGGGCAGATCTGCCTGTGCGGCCCGCGCATCTTCGTCCAGAACTCCATCTATGAGCGCTTCAAGGAGGCGCTCGTGGCTCGCACGCGCGCGCTCAAGGTTGGCGATCCGCTCGACCCCAAGACGGAGCAAGGCGCGCTCGTGTCCCATCAGCACTTCGACAAGGTGATGAGCTACATCGAGATCGCCCGCAAGGAGGGAGGCCGCATCCTCACCGGCGGTGCCCCCGCGAAGCTCGAGGGCCGGTGCCGCAATGGCTGGTTCGTGGAGCCCACCCTCGTGGAGGGGCTCGGGCCCGAGTGCCGCACCAACCAGGAGGAGATCTTCGGCCCCGTGGCCACCCTCACAGCCTTCGAGCACGAGGACGAGGTGCTTGCTTGGGCCAACTCCACCAACTACGGCCTGGCCGCCAGCGTCTGGACGAAGGACCTCAGCCGCGCCCACCGCTTCGCCGCGCAGCTTCACAGCGGGATCGTCTGGGTCAACTGCTGGATGCTCCGGGATCTGCGCACGCCCTTCGGAGGCGTGAAGGACTCGGGAGTGGGACGCGAGGGCGGCCTCGATGCCCTGCGCTTCTTCACCGAGCCCAAGAACGTGTGCATCAAGCTATGAGTCAGGAAGAGCGAATCGAGTCGAAGCGGGCCCCCGAACCGGTGGGCCTCTATCCCCACGCTCGCCGCGTGGGCAACCTGTTGTTCCTCTCGGGCGTGGGGCCTCGCGAGCGCGGGTCCAAGAAGATCCCCGGCGTGGAGCTGGACGCCCAGGGCAACATCGTCTCCTACGACATCGAGGCGCAGTGCCACTCGGTGTTCCGCAACGTGCGCTACATCCTCGAGGAGGCGGGCTCGTCGTGGGACAGGCTGGTGGACGTCACCGTCTACCTCACCAACATGAAGGCGGACTTCCCCCGCTACAACCAGCTCTGGGCCGAGTACTTCAAGGACAACCCTCCCTGCCGCACCACGCTGGAGATCAACGCCTTGCCCACGCCCATCGCCATCGAGCTGAAGTGCATCGCCACCATCGGAGACTGAGTCATGGCCGTCATGCCCCCCTTCAACTTCAAGAAGTGGATCGATGAGCATCGGCACCTGCTCAAGCCGCCCGTGGGCAACCAGCTGGTGTGGCAGGACCGGGAGTTCATCGTGATGGTGGTGGGCGGGCCCAACTCGCGCACCGACTTCCACATCGACGAGAGCGAGGAGTTCTTCTACCAGCTCGAGGGCGACATCAACCTGCGCATCATCGAGGACGGCAAGCCGCGCGATCTTCCCATCCGCGAGGGAGACATCTTCCTGCTGCCGCCCAAGGTGCCGCACTCGCCGCAGCGGCCCGCGGGCACCGTGGGGCTCGTCATCGAGCGCAAGCGCCAGGGCCACGAGTTGGACGGCTTCGCGTGGTACTGCCCGAAGTGCAATGACAAGCTGTACGAGGAGTTCCTCCACGTCTCCAACATCGTCACCCAGTTGCCGCCGGTGTTCGACCGCTTCTACGGGAACCCCGCGCACTGCACCTGCAAGCAGTGCGGCTTCCAGATGACGCGGGGCGGGGGCAAGTGAAGATCGACATCCACACGCACCTGCTCCCGGCCGAGCTGCCCCGCTTCGCCGAGCGCTATGGCTACGGTGGCTTCATCACCCTGGAGCACCATGCCCCGTGCCGTGCCCGGATGATGCGGGACGATGGGAAGTTCTTCCGGGAGATCGAGAGCAACTGCTGGGACCCGGAGCTGCGCCTGAATGAGTGCGATGCGGCGGGAGTCTCCGTCCAGGTACTCTCCACCGTGCCAGTGATGTTCAGCTACTGGACGAAGCCCGAGCACGGGTTGGACCTGTCCCGCTTCCTCAATGATCACCTGGCCTCGGTGGTGCGCCAGAGCCCCCGCCGCTTCGCCGGATTGGGGACCGTGCCCCTCCAGAGCGTCGATCTGGCCGTGCGCGAGCTGGAGCGCTGCGTGCGCGAGCTGGGGATGGCGGGTGTGCAGATCGGCTCGCACGTCAACGGCATCAATCTGGGCGATCCGGCGCTCTTTCCGTTCTTCGAGGCCTCCGCGCAGTTGGGCGCGGCCGTGTTCGTCCATCCGTGGGACATGCTCGGTGGGGCGCGGCTGGAGAAGTACTGGATGCCCTGGCTCGTAGGCATGCCCGCCGAGGTGGCCATTGCCATCTCCACGCTCCTCTTCTCCGGCACGCTGGAGCGGTTGCCCAAGCTGCGGCTCGCCTTCGCCCATGGCGGCGGTGCCTTTCCTGGCACGTTCGGTCGCATCCAGCACGGCTTCGATGCCCGGCCGGATCTTGTCGCCGTGGACAACAAGGTGCCTCCGCGCGACTACCTGGGGCGGTTCTGGGTGGACTCGCTCGTCCATGACGCCGACACGCTGCGCTTCATCGTCAAGCTGTTCGGCTCGGAGAAGGTGGCGCTCGGCAGCGACTATCCGTTCCCCCTCGGAGAGGACCGCCCGGGCACGCTGATCGAATCCCTGTCCGATGTGGACCCTTCCATCCGCGAGCGCCTCTTGTGGCGCAACGCGCTCGAGTGGCTCGGTCGCTCGCGAGAGGACTTCACTTCATGATGCAACCTGGCTCGGTGCACTTCGAGGAGGGCGAGGCCTTCGCCCGACGCATGGATGCGGAGGACTCCCTGCGCCACTTCCGCGACGAGTTCCTCTTCCCCCGCCGCCCGGATGGTGAGCCCGTCATCTATCTCGTGGGCAACTCGCTCGGGCTGCAGCCTCGCAGGGCGAAGCAGTATGTCTTGGAGGAACTGGAGGACTGGGAGCGCCTGGGCGTCGAGGGCCACTTCCACGCTCGCCATCCGTGGCTTCCGTACCACGAGGCCTTGACCGAACAGACGGCCCGTCTGGTGGGAGCGCTGCCGCTCGAGGTGGTGGTGATGAACACCCTCTCGGTGAACCTCCACCTGATGATGGTGTCCTTCTACCGGCCCACCCGCGAGCGCTTCCGCATCCTCATCGAGGGCGGTGCCTTTCCCTCGGATCAGTACGCGGTGGCCTCGCAGGCGCGCTTCCATGGCTACGATCCCAACGAGGCCATCATTCGCCTGGAGCCCCGCTTCGGCGAGGACACGCTGCGACTGGAGGACATCCTCGACACCATCGATCGGCGTGGCTCCGAGATCTCCCTCGTGCTGCTGGGCAACGTGAACTATCTCACTGGCCAGGCCTTCGACATGAAGGCCATCACCCGCGCCGCGCACGAGCGAGGCTGCCGGGTGGGGTTCGATCTGGCGCACGGGGCCGGCAATCTGCGGTTGTCCCTGCATGACGACGGGCCGGACTTCGCCGTGTGGTGCTCGTACAAGTACCTCAACGGAGGTCCTGGCACGCTGGGTGGCGTCTTCGTTCACGAGCGCCATGCCCACATGCCGGGCATTCCTCGCTTCGAGGGCTGGTGGGGTCACGACAAGGCCACGCGCTTCGAGATGGGGTCTCACTTCGTGCCGTTGCCGGGCGCCGAAGGGTGGCAACTCTCCAACCCGCCCATCCTCCAACTCGCGGCGTTGCGCGCCTCCATGGAGCTGTTCGATCAGGCGACGATGCCCGCGCTTCGCCTCAAGGGAGACCTGCTCACCAGCTACCTGGAGTTCCTGCTCGACAGGTTGCCCCAAGGCGTCGTCCAGATCGTCACGCCTCGGGACATGAAGGAGCGCGGCACCCAGCTCTCGCTGCGTTTCACCAAGGAGCCCCGGCGCCTGCTCTCGCGGCTCGCGGAGGCGGGCGTCTACTGTGACTTCCGGGAGCCGGACGTCATCCGCGCCGCTCCCGCGCCGCTGTACTGCAGCTTCCTCGATGTCTACCGCTTCGTGAGGATCCTCGAGAGCCATGCGCGAGATTGATCGGACCGAGCCCATCACCGTGGCCGGCGCGGGCCTGGTGGGCTCGCTGATGTCCATCTTCCTGGCCCGCCGCGGCTTCCAGGTGGAGGTGCTCGAGCGTCGCCCGGACATGCGGAGCGAGTCGGTGGACGCCGGGCGCTCCATCAACCTGGCCATTTCCACACGAGGGCTGCACGCGCTCCGGCAGGTGGGCTTGGAGGAGGAGGCTCGGCGGCACGCCATCCCCATGCGCGGACGGATGATCCACCCGCTGTCCGGCACGCTCACGCTGCAGCCCTATGGCAAGGATGACTCGCAGCACATCAACAGCATCTCGCGCGCGTGGCTGAACAAGTTCCTCATGACGCACGCCGAGGCTACTGGCCGGGTGCGCATCCGCTTCAAGCAGCGCATCCAGCACGTGGACTTCGAGTCGGCTCTGCTCACCGTTCACGACGAGGCAAGCGGGGTCACCCGCGAGGAGCGCGCCTCCGTGCTGCTCGGAGCGGACGGCGCGGGTTCGGCGGTGCGGCAGGAGATGATGCGGCAGCCGGAGCATGGCTCTACCCAGGACCTGCTCAGTCACGGCTACAAGGAGCTCACCATCCCCGCGGGCCCGGGCGGCTCCTTCCAGATGGAGAAGCACGCGCTCCACATCTGGCCACGCGGCTCGTTCATGCTCATCGCGCTGCCGAACGAGGACGGCAGCTTCACCTGCACGCTCTTCCTGCCCTTCGAGGGCCCGGTGAGCTTCGCCTCGCTGGATTCGCCCCCGAAGCTCTCCGCCTTCTTCGCGGAGCAGTTCCCGGATGCCCTCGCGCTGATCCCCCAACTCACCCACGATTTCTTCAAGAACCCAACGGGTTCCATGATCACGGTGAAGAGCAGGCCCTGGCACGTTGGGAGCCGGGCCCTGGTGCTGGGCGACGCGGCGCATGCCATCGTCCCGTTCTTCGGCCAGGGGATGAACTGCGGCTTCGAGGACTGTGGGGTGCTGGACGGCCTGCTCGAGCGTAAGTCCCTCTGGGAAGAGGCCTTCTCCGAGTTCTTCCGCCTGCGCAAGCCGAACGCCGACGCCATCGCCGACATGGCCGTGGAGAACTTCATCGAGATGCGCGACAGCACCGCCAGCGCGCGCTTCTTGTTGGAGAAGCAGGTGGAGAAGGTGCTCCTCAACGCGTTTCCGGGGCAGTTCCTCAGCCGCTATACTCTGGTGAGCTTCAGCCGGGTGCCGTATCGCCTGGCCTACGAAGTGGGAAGCATCGCCGGAGGGATTGTGTCCGAGCTGACCGAGGGACTCTCCCGCGCGGAGGATGTGGATCTCGAGCGCGCCGCGCGTTTGATTCGCGAGCGGCTCGTTCCTTTTCTAGAGGAGCACTCTGATGGATTTAGGCCTGAAGGGTAAGCGGGCTCTCGTGCTGGGAGCCTCCTGGGGGCTGGGGTTTGCTGTCGCTTCGGAGTTGGTCAAGGAAGGCGCTCGGGTGGCGATCTGCTCGAGCAACGAGGAGCGCATCCGCGCCGCCGCGGCGAACATGGGCGCCGCGCTCGGTGTGGCCGCGGACCTGTCCAAGCCCGGTGGGACCCAGGGCGTGATCAACAAGGTGAAGGAGGTGTTTGGCGGTTTGGACATCCTCGTTCACAACACTGGTGGCCCGCCCCCGGGAAACTTCTCGGATCTCTCCGATGCGCAGTGGCAGGAGGGCTTCCAGGGCCTGTGGATGGGGGCCGTGGAGGGCCTCCGCACGGCGATCCCGATCATGAAGGAGCAGCGGTGGGGCCGTATCATCCTCATCACCTCCGTCTCGTCTCGCGAGGCGATCAACGGGATGCTGGTCTCCAGCAGCATCCGGTCCGGATTGCTGGGGCTCACCAAGGCTGTCAGCAACGAGGTGGGCGAGTACGGCATCACCGTCAATGCCGTGCTGCCCGGCTTCCACGCCACGGAGAAGCTGCGTGAGTTCAAGCTCGATGAGGAGAAGCTCGCGCAGAGCATCCCCGTGCGGAGGCTCGGCCGCCCCGAGGAACTGGGAGCGTTGGTGACGTTCCTGGCCTCGGAGCAGGCGGCCTATATCACCGGCCAGTCCGTCGCGATCGATGGTGGCTGGATGCGCGGCTTCTGATCAGAGGTTGATGCGCAGGCCCGCGCCCACCTGGAACAGGGGCGCGGGCCATAGTGCCTCGCCGCCTGGACCTTGGAAGGGAGGAGTGTCGATGGCGAAGCGGAACTCGCCGCCCTTCTTGCCGTAGTTGGCGGCCACGTAGCCCTCGATGCTCAGGTACGAGAGCGCGCGGTGGCTGATGTCCAGGCGGGTGGTGAAGGTCTTGTCGGAGAGGTTGCCCAGGGTGGACAGCACGAAGGACGTCTTGTCCCAGGAGCCGGGGCCGGCCAGCACGCCATAGAGGGCTGCGTAGTGCTCGCCCAGGTAGAAGGGCTGAAAGGCGCCCTGGGCAATCAGGTACGGGTAGGCGATGGCGGTGTTGTAGCCGGTGGAGTTGTAGAAGTACTCCACGCCGATGGTGGCGCTGTCGCTCTCGCTGTAGGCGAACGTGTAGTTGGCTCCGCCGGAGACCTGAGGGGTGAAGCCGGTGGGGTAGTAGCTCTCCACTCCCAGCCGCTTGAGGTCGTCCAGCGAGTCGAGTGGCGGATCGAGCTCCGCGATGAGTTCTGGAATGGATTTGCCCTCGGGCAGCCGGTACAGGGGCGTATCGGAGCCCTTCTTGAAGGCGGCCTCGGCGTAGACGTCGAAGGGCCCCAGGGCGGTGGACAAGTCGAGCCCGAAGCGAGGCTTGC
>NZ_JAHXBF010000021.1 GCF_020103695.1 Hyalangium versicolor | reverse complement strand
ACTCTCTTCGGGCTCTCGGCCTGCTCTTTCACCCTGCCTACCAACCACGCCCTACCTGAGAAGTCGATCCCTTTGCTGCCTACCTCCTACGTTACCCTACAGCCCTATTTCGACAGGCTCATGGTAGGACCAGTTGGTTCGAGGCGCCGCCCACGCGCAGCTCTGACCGAGCAGGTACGACTGCCGGACAGGTTTGGCCACAACTCACCATCGGTTCGTGCAGTGTCGCCAGGAGATCGACATACTCAGGGCGATGGGGTTTACCGAATACCTCGAACAGGTACGGACAGAGACGGAGGGCGATGCCTTCTTCCGCCTGCTCAAGTCTCACCTGTCATCCGGGCACAAGGTACAGAAGGTGTCGTTCGTCCCCGCCGAA
This sequence comes from Hyalangium versicolor, assembly GCF_020103695.1. Taxonomy (GTDB): domain Bacteria; phylum Myxococcota; class Myxococcia; order Myxococcales; family Myxococcaceae; genus Hyalangium; species Hyalangium versicolor. The sequence goes on along the minus strand of NZ_JAHXBF010000021.1, from coordinate 268,887 downwards.
GGCCCCCAGCCTCCTCGCTATCGGTTCCTGCTGGCCCGGTTGGGGACGCTGACGACCATGGAAGTGCCCGCGGGCCAGGAAGCCGTCGAGCACTTCCTCAGCCAGACGAAGCAGCAGCTCGCATCCCGCGAGGACGAAGTGCAGCGCTGCTACTTGCGCCTGCATCGGGCTATCGAGGCGCTCTCCCGGGTGCTTGGCAGAGAGGCTGCGAGAGATGCGGCTCGGAACGTCTCTCGGGAAGTCGGTGGGCCTGAATCAGCGCGGTTCACCACGACAGCTCCACAGGTCAGTTCGAGCAGTGCAGCACGGCTGGCAGCTGAACACTTGCGCCGTGACTTCGATGCGAACGTACGAGACCTCTACGTGGAGCGTGGCTACCCACTCGTGGAGGCAGGACGCATCGCGGACGAGGCGCTCGCCCGGCTTATCGAAGCTGGGTGAGGAAGTCGGCGAAGCTCGGGCTCAACCTTGCCAGGGCATCCACCTGGAGTGACTCGGCAATAGGGAGCGTGGCACTCCGCATGGTGTCTCGGTCTGGGTGTTCTACTCCGTAGAGCAGGCGCTTGAGCTTCGCCCGCCCCGACGGATCGCGCCCCAGCGTCTCGTTCTCCCCTTTGAAGTCGTGTCCCCGCGCGAGGAGCAGCCATGTCTCGAGCGCCTGAACAGGCACCGCGAACAGATAGCGCAGGGCGGGCAGGCCCTGACGTGACCACGAGAGTGGCTCATGAATCCGGGCTGCAGCGCGCAACTCACAGAGGCGGCAGCCCTGGTTCAGGCCTTTGTGGCTCACCGAATGTGTCGGTGCGGCACCATCGTTGTCGATGGCAAAGAGCGCTCCATCGAGCCCCTTGTGGTACGCGTCCTTGGCAATGATAGGCGCCAGACGCAGCGCGTTCGCCCACCCGCCGCGTGCGAACCGGTACTGCGTCTCGCTCGGAACCACTTCGGTGCCAAGAGCTCGCGAGACGAGGACGCGGAACACCTCTTCGTCGGTGTCGTCTTCGACACAGAAGGCGAGCTTCATCGGCCCGGTACGCCCCCAAGGACTCCCGAGTACCAGAGTTCCCCGAGAGGAGCCCCCTTGAGCTGCTCGGCCCAGTCTGGACGATCCGACAGACGCGTAACGTGAGTGCCTTTCTCGTCACGGTCGAAGATGAGAACACTCTCGGGCAAGTCCCGGAACTCATCGAGCAAAGTCGGTGAGTGGGTCGTGAGCACCACCTGCACACCAGACTTCGTCAAGCGGAGAAGCTGGTCCAGCAGATCCCTCAGGCGCCGTGGATGAATGCCCCTCTCCGGCTCTTCGATGGCGAGGATGCACGGAGTCTGGGTCTTCAGCTGAGCAGCAACCGCCAGGCCTATGAAGAGCAGCAGCCCATCCGACATGTCGTCGGCACCGTAGACACGGCCATCCTTCTCTTCGACACCCAGTACTTTCGTCCCCGGCGTCGGCCCAGGCCGCGTCACGATGCGTTTCACTTCGTGCGCAGCACGTCGAATGGTCTCATCGATGGCATCACGCAGCGAGGGGGCGTCACCCGCCAGGTTGTCGAGCACTGCGGCGACATCCCGCCCATCAGGCTCCAGCGCGGACTCTCTTTGGATGATAGCGGACTCCCGCAGTGACGCGACGGAGAGATCGTGGACCGACGTCGCGGCAATGAAGGCGCCCAGTTGCCGATCGAGCCGAGAAGCGAGGGAGCTACCTTCGGTAGAAGCAGGGAAGTCCAGTGGCTTCATGAACATCGGGTTCTGCTTGCCACGAGAATGGACATACAGACGCCCGAAGGCCGTTCCATCGAGAGCAGCTCTCACTGAGATGCTCAGTCCATCCGTCGCATCACGACTCAAGATGGATGCATCTCCGCCCATCGCAGCGACGGCCTCCGCAGAAGGCTGCCGCTCAAGTCCTCTCAGCAGTTTGAGCACCGCGAGCGCGTTGGACTTGCCGCTGTTGTTCGCGCCCACCATCACGGTGATGCCGGGCGCGAGCGGAATCTTCACGTCCCGGAGGGTCTTGAAGTTCTTGACCTCGATCTCGGTAATCAAGCTTCAACCCTCCCCTCACCCCTCTCCCCACGGGAGAGGGGGCCCTGTTACCCGGCTCAGATGTCCAGGTTCTGCACGTCCAGCGCGTTGCGCTCGATGAACTCGCGCCGCGGTTCCACCGCCTCGCCCATCAGCAGCGAGAAGATCTCGTCGCTCTCCACCGCATCCTTGAGCTGCACCTGCAGCAGCGTCCGAGTGACAGGGTTCATCGTCGTATCCCAGAGCTGCTCCGGGTTCATCTCGCCCAGACCCTTGTACCGCTGCAGCCCCAGCCCCTTCTGCGCATCCTTGCGCACCGCCGCCAGCACCTCCTGCACCGAGTACGCCGTCACGTCACCGGCCTCCAGCTTCACCGTGTACGGCGGCAGGCCCAGCGACTGGAACGCTGCCCTCAACCCCACCAGCTCCAGGTACTCCGGAGACGACAGGAACGCGTAGTCCAGCACCGTGTCCCGCATGCTCCCGTTGATCTCGGTGCTGAACACCAGCTTCTTCGTATGGTGCTCCGGATCATCCCGGCGCTCGTGCTTCACCCGGCCCAGCACGTCCGGCATCCGCGTCCGGAAGTACGTGTACATCCGGTCCACTTCCACCTTCAGCGCCTCCTCGTCCGACAGCATGTCCGCCGTCACCCGAGCCGCCTGCACCAGCGCATCCACCACCCGCGCATCCCGCCGCTTGGCCTGCTTCTCCAGCCGCTCCTCGTAGGTGATGACCTTCTCGAGCATCGCCTTCAGCTCGCTGCCGCCCAGCTCCCCGTTCGGCGTCGCCACCCGCGAGTGCTCCGAGGCCGTGCGCAGCAGGAACTCGTTCAGCGCCCGCTCGTCCTTGACGTACATGTCCTTCTTGTTGCGCGTCACTTTGTAGAGCGGCGGCTGCGCGATGTAGAGGTACCCCCGCTCCAGCAGCTCGCGCATCTGACGGTAGAAGAACGTCAGCAGCAGCGTGCGGATGTGGCTGCCGTCCACGTCGGCGTCCGTCATCAGGATGATGCGGTGGTAGCGCGCCTTGTTCGGATCGTAGTCCTCCGCGCCAATCCCCGTGCCCAGCGCGGTGATGAGCGTGATGATCTCCTGGCTCGTCAGCATCTTCTCGAAGCGAGCCTTCTCCACGTTCAGGATCTTGCCGCGCAGCGGGAGAATGGCCTGGTTGCGCCGATCCCGCCCCTGCTTCGCCGAGCCACCTGCGGAGTCTCCCTCGACGATGTAGAGCTCGCTCTCGCTCGGATCCCGACTCTGGCAGTCCGCCAGCTTGCCCGGGAGCGACCCGCCATCCAGCACGCCCTTGCGCCGCACCGTCTCGCGAGCCTTGCGAGCCGCGATGCGCGCCCGGCACGCGTCACCAATCTTCGCGACGACCTTCTTGCCGTTGTTGGGGTTCTCCTCCAGGTACGTGGCGAGCTGGTCGTTCACCATCTGCTCGACCAGGCCCTTGATTTCACTGTTGCCCAGCTTCGTCTTCGTCTGCCCCTCGAACTGGGGGTTGGGCAGCTTCACGGAGATGACCGCCGCCAGGCCCTCGCGCGCGTCCTCGCCGGTGGGCGTCTCCTTCAGGTCCTTCCACAGCCCGCTCTTCTCCGCGTAGCTGTTCACCGTGCGCGTCAGCGCCGCCTTGAAGCCCGACAGGTGGCTGCCACCCTCGTGCGTGTTGATGTTGTTGGCGAAGGTATAGATGCGCTCGTCGTAGCCATCGTTCCACTGCATGGCCAGCTCCAGCGACACCCCCTCCTTCTCCGTTTGGAAGTAGACGGGCTTGTCGTGCAGCGGCTGCTTCGACTTGTTCAGGTACTCCACGAACGAGCTGATACCGCCCTCGAACTTGAACTCGTGCTCCTTGTTCGTCCGCTCGTCCCGGATGGTGATGCGCAGGCCCGCGTTCAGGAACGCCAGCTCACGCAGGCGCTGGCTCAGCGTCTCGAAGTCGAAGTCCCGGGCCTCCATCACCTCGGGATCCGGCTTGAACCACACCAGCGTGCCGAGCTTGTCCGTGGTGCCGACCTCGGTCACCTTCCCCTGCGCGATGCCTCGGGCGTAGCTCTGCTCGTACACCTTGCCGTCGCGCTGGATGCGGACCTTCAGCCACTCGGACAGGAAGTTCACGCACGTGACGCCCACGCCGTGCAGGCCGCCCGAGACTTTATAGGCGCCGTTGCCGAACTTGCTGCCCGCGTGCAGCTCCGTCAGGACCACGTCCACCGTGTCCTTGTCCGGGAACTTCGGGTGCGGTCCCACCGGAATGCCGCGCCCGTTGTCCTGCACGCTCAGCGAGCCATCCACGTGGATGACCACGTCGATGTCCGTGCAGAAGCCCGCCAGCGCCTCGTCCACCGAGTTGTCCACCACCTCGTACACGAGCTTGTGCAGCCCGTACGTCATGGTGTCACCGATGTACATGCCCGGGCGCTTGCGGACCGCTTCCCGGCCCTCGAGCTTGGTGATGCTCTCGGCCCCATACTCCACGGGTGGCGGCGTCGGTGAGACACCGGTAGAGGGGGTCTTTTCCATGTGAAATGTTCCTTCGGAAAGCTGCCTTGATCAGACGGGTGTGCCTATCACCTCGGGCCACCTCCGACAAGGAGGACGACCAGCCGCAAAGCAGCGGAAATATTCAGAAAAATCGTTCAGTCGCCTGCTCGCCGTTTCAGCCCCGCGCAGGGCCTCCGCCGGGTGCCTTTCACGCATCGTGAGAGGGGGGTGGAAGACGCTCCTCCAGGGCTGAAACCAGCTCTTCGAAAACAGCCTTGCGGGCAAAGAGATGCCGCGGAACGAGCACCCGTCCCTGCTCGTGGAAGAAGAGCCCCAGCACGTCCCCCTTGCGGCCGACCCGGCGCACGGTGCCGATCTGCGAGTACGTCAACTCCAGGGGCTTGGAGTTGCTGAAGGGGCGCGCCACACGCACCCCCATGGGCCCCAGCGTCACACCCCACTCGGGCCGGGGGCGCAGGCGGTGGAAGGCGTAGAGGAACACCAGCATCAGCCCAGCGGTGATGCCGGCCCGCGCCTCGGCGAAGGGCTCGGTGGCCTGGCGGGCGGCCGCCAGCGCCCAGGCGGTGAGCACCGCGAGCGCGCACGCCCCCAGGAAGAGGGCAATCCGGGTCGAGCGAGGGTTGAAGGCGAAGAAGCGCGAGTCCATAGAGCGGTCCGCAACCTAACGCCCCGCCGCCCAGGCGCGGGGACTTTCCGCGCAAGGGTTGTTCTCCAGGAGGCTCCGTCGGCCTACCCTATCGGTCGTGACGGACGCCGAGCTCGCCGCGCGCCTGCGCGCCAACATCGTGGCCTACAAGCAGTTCCAGACGGCTCAGGGCGGCCTGCGCCACCTGGGCCTGCCCGGAGTGTGGGCCTTTGCCCAACCCAGCCACCCAGCCACCGTCTCCCAGCAACAGGTCTTCTTCGATGACACAGAGGCCCTGGAGGCCGCGGTTCCGCGCTTCGAGGACTTCTATCGGAGCCACGGCGTCCGGCTCTGGCGCGTGCCGCTGCCCCCGGGAGCGCCGGCCTCCCTCGAGCGGGCCCTGGCCAGCGCGGGCTACCACCCCGAGGAGGGAGGGACGACCGCCATGGGCATCTGTCTCGCCGACACCCCCGTGGTGCCCCCGAGCATCCCGCTGGAGGATCTCCGGACGCAGGAAGAGCTCATCCCCCTCAACGAGGAGGCCTTCGGCCCCGGCACGTCCATCCACCTGGAGCCGTGGCACTCGCAGTCCTTCCCCCAGCTCCACATCCGAGGCGTGCGCGAGGGCGGACGGCTGCTCAGTGGCGGACTCACCCACGAGCAGGGGGACACGGCCGGCGTATACCTGGTGGCCACCGCCCACGCCGCGCGCGGCCGAGGCCTGGCCTCCGAGCTGATGCGAGGCCTGTTCCTGGAGGCCCGCGCCCGGGGCTGCACCGCCGCCGTGCTCCAATCCACCGAGCTGGGCTACGGCGTCTACCAGCGCGTGGGCATGAGGGACCTGGGCACCTGGGTCAACTGGGTGCGCCGCGCCGGCTGAGCCTCGCGCTCACTTCACCACGTGCTGGGCGACGACTTCCAGCAGCGCATCCAGATCCACCGGCTTGCGGACCCACCCGCGCGCGCCGTCCTCCTGGAGGTTGGGGTGAGCGCTAGCGGAGAAGACGACCACCGGCACGTCCGCCCACTCCGGATGGTTCCGCACCTCGGCCAGGAAGCCCGCGCCGTCCAGCACGGGCATCATCATGTCCAGCAGCACCAGCCCCGGCAGCGGATTGCTCCGAGCCAGCACGTCCAGCGCGTTCCGGCCGTTGCTCGCCACGATGACTTCGTAGCCCGCGTCCCGCAGCACGTCCGTGATGGCCTCTCGCAGGTCGGCGTCGTCGTCCACCACCAGCAGCGGTCGTCCCTTCATGCATGAACCTCCGCCGACTCGCGTGGCAGCTCCAGGGTGAAGGTGGCGCCTCCGCCCGGCCGGGCCTCGGCCCAGACGTGCCCGCCATGAGCTTCCGCCGCGCGCCGCGCCAGGTACAGCCCCAACCCCAGCCCTCCATAAGAGCGCGAGGACACGGCACGCTCGAAGCGCTCGAAGATGCGCTCGAGCTGCTCCGGGGGAATGCCGATGCCCCGGTCCCGCACCTCCACTCGCGCCATGGGTCCCACGCCAGACACCGTGACCTCCACCGGCTGCCCGGAGCCGAACTTGAGGGCATTGCTCAACAGGCTCGACACCGCCTGGTCCACGCGCAGCCTATCCCATTGGCCCAGCAGACCCGGCTTTCCTTCGAAGCGCACCGGGCAGCGCGCCCCCTGCGCCTCGGCCGCGTGACGGTCCACCACCTCCGACACCAGCTCCGTCAGGTCCACGCGCTCCGGCTGGAGCACCATCTGCCCGCTGGCCAGCCGCGACACGTCCAGCAGCCCCTCCACCAACGAGCCCAGGCGCCGCACCTGGCGCTGGCAGCGGTCCAGACGCTCGGCGAAATCCGGCGCGGCGCTCTCCCGCCGGGCGCGGTGCGCCAGCGTGCCGAGCTGTAGTTGCAGCGTGGTGAGCGGGGTGCGCAGCTCGTGGGCCGCCACGGTGAGGAACTCGTCCCGCAGGCGCACCGCCTCCTGCATCTCCTGGAAGAGGCGGGCATTCTCCAGCACCAGCGAGACGCGGCGAGACAGCTCCTGCGCCAGGGACACATCCTCGCTCCCGAGCCGCCGCTGCCCCGTGGTCCCCAGCGCGAGCACTCCCAGGGCCCCATGGTGGCCGTACAGAGCTACGTAGAGCACGGAGCGCAGGTGCAGCGTGCGCAGCAGCCGCACATGCGCCGGATCCTCCCCGAGCGAATCCTTCCGCTCGGACGCCTCCGAGAGAAGCTCGGGCACTCCGGTGCGCAGCACGTGCGCCGGCCCCAGCGAGGCCTCGGGGCTCAACCGGGCGCGCTGCTCCAGCCCCAGGCGCTGGGCCTCGGGCTCCTGGTGGGCCAGCGCCGCCAGCCGCAAGCCGTGCTCCCCCTCGTCGAGAAAGATGGCGCAGCAGTCGGCCACCGCGGGCACGGGCAGCCGCACCAGCCGGGCCATCCACTGCTCGAAGTCCAGGGGCGCCGAGAGCACCTCGCCCACCTGTACCAGCAGCGTGCGCTCCGTGTCGGCCCGCCTGCGCGCCCGCCGCGCCTCCGCCTCGGCCAGCTCCCGCGTGACGGCCACCGGCAGCCGGGTGATGCGGTCCTTGGGGAAGTAGTCCCGAGCCCCCGCCCGCATCATCTCCACCCCGTACTGCTCCCCCACGCTGCCCGAGAGGACGATGAAGGGAATGTCCAGCCCCGTCTCCTGCACCGCCTTCAGCACCTCCGAAGCGGTGAAGCCCGGCAGCAGGTAATCCGAGAGGAGGATGTCCCACTCGCGCGCCTCGAGCGCCTCGCGCAGCTCCTCCAGCGACTCCACCCGGTACACCTCGGGCTCGAAGCCTCCGCGGCGCAGCTCGAGCGTCATGAGGATGACATCATCCGGGTCGTCCTCGACCACCAGCACCCGGAGCGGTCTCATGCAGCTCTCCCCAGTGGCGGCGAGGGATGCACCGGCCCGCGCACCTGCTGCCGTGTCGAAGCCCACCCCGGTGTCACGCATAGCGTACTGGGTTCACCCTTCCCGGCGCCTCGTGGAGAGCCCGGTGAGCACACCGGGACATCCGCTGGTGAACGTCCAGGCGTTGGCCCACCGGGGCTCCGACATCACCACCTTGAACAGCCGGCGCTCGCCTCCCGCTTCCGTCCTCCCCCCAGGGTTCCGCGGGACTTCAGCCCGTGTACTTCTTCCAACACTTGGCCTGTCGTTTTTTCAGGGTGCCGGTCCAGCGGACGCTTCAAGTGCGCGACAAACAACGCCTCAGCGCTGGCACGCAACTCGCACAGCGGGTGGATACGTCATTATGTTTCGACAACACACCCGCGTCGCCGGCGCATACCGGGTCACATTCAGCCCCGAGGCTTGGAAGGAGATTGGCCGCCTCTCCAGCGGCACGTTCCAGGCGCTCCAGGAGGCCTTGGAGCAGCTGGCTCAGCAGAGCAAACCCGGGACCGCGGACTCGGCGTCCACCTCCCTCACCTTCTCCATCGACTCGCTCATCATTCACTGCGAGCGGGATGACCAGAGCCGCACCCTGATCCTTCAACATGTCTTCCCTGCGCCCAGGGGCCCGGAGCTTTAAAACTCTGCACAGCGTCCAAGGGGGCGAGCCGTTCCTGAACAGCCCTGGGACACCCTCCCCATGAGTTGTTCATGAGTGAACTCCCCCTGGAACCCTGCCAAGAAGAGAACGGAGCCCCCCTATCGTGCTGTCTGTGCTCGACCGACCTTCCTTGGACTCAGATGGCTTCTCCGCGCTCCGTGAGCGCTATCTGGCCGCGCAGCTCTCGGGAGACCGCCGCGAGGCCCTGCGCCTGCTGGTGGATGAAGGTCTGCTGCGCGGCATTCCCCTCCAGGACATCCACCTGAAGATCATCCAGCCGGCGCAGTACGAGATTGGCCGTCTCTGGCAGGAGAACCGCATCTCCGTGGCCCAGGAGCACCTGGCCACCGCCATCTCCCAGCTCGCGCTGTCTCACCTGTATCGGCACCTGCCGAGGGATCCATCCAACGGCAAGGTCATCATGGTGGCGTGCGTGGAGGGAGAGATGCACGAGGTGGGCGCGCGCATGGCCAGCGACTTCTTGGAGATGGCGGGCTTCGACGTGCGTTTTTTGGGTGCCAACGTTCCCACCGCGCACCTGATCCGCATGCTGCGCGAGCAGACGCCCGACATGCTGGCCCTCTCGGTGACGATGACCTACCACCTGCCCGCTCTGCGCTCGGCCATCACCCAGGTGCGCGAGTTCTCATCTCAGCTCCACATCGCCGTGGGTGGGCTGGCCTTCAACTGGGCCAACGGGCTGGAGCATGACCTGGACGTCTCCTTCCATGGTAGGGATGCGCGCGAGCTGGTCGCCGCGTCCTGCCGCATCCTTGGAGTCTGAGCCCTTCATGGAATCTCTTAGCCGCCAGCTCGAGGAGCGGGCCGACCGGCTCGCCAGGGCCTCCGTCGAGTGGATGTACGAGGACCCGTTCTGGGAGGCGCGCTACGGCATCGAGCGCGCGCGCCGCTTCGGAGGCGAGGACGCGCAGTTCCACGTGCGCTATCTGGTGCAGGCGCTGAGGGAGCAGCAGACCTCGGTGATGGAGGGCTATGCGCAGTGGCTGCGCACGCTGCTGTGCTCGCGCGGCATGTGCTCGCTGCACCTGGACCAGAACTTCGCCGGGCTCCAGGCGGCGCTGGCCACCGAGGGCTTTGGCCCGAACTCTCCCGCCCACGCCTATGTCCAGGCCGCCCGGGACGCGCTGCGCTACACGGCCGGGCCCGCGCGCACCTTGCAGGAGCGAGCCGCGGAGCTGGCCCGTCGCACCACCCGGGCCCTGAGCGCGGAGGTGCCCGCCTCGCTCCAATCCCGCCTGGAGGCGGAGCTGCTGCTTCATCTGTCCTATCTGCAAGACGCGGTGGGCCTGCAGCACCCGGAGTTCTTCGAGCGGCACGTCGAGTGGTACCAGGGCTTCTGGCCCCGGCGTGAGCTGGGAGTGCTGCCCTTCCCTCGTCTCCTCGAGGCGCTCGCGGCGGAACTGCCGGACCCGGAGGCCATCCAGGCCGTGCTCGGCCCGGCACGCATCTCCAAGGAGAAGCACTCATGACGACAGCCCCTCCAGTGGCGCATTTGTTCGACGCGCTGAGCCGGGAGGTGGCGCTCGTCTGCGACCCTTCTGGCACCATCCTATGGGCGGACGGGCGGGCGGAATCCATCCTGGCCGCCCAGCCCGGACAGAAGCTGCGCGCGCTGGCGGCCCAGGGCACCGAAGAGAAGGTGGACCGGCTGCTGCTGCAAGCGCGGGACGAGCGCGTGGAGGGCTGGGAGCTCATCCTCTGCCGCAATGGCGAGCGGCCCACCACGTTCGCCTTCACCGCCCAGGCGGAGGGCGGGCAACTGGCACTGGTGGGCAGTCTGGTGCCCGAGGACTACGGCGCATCGCTCGGCAAGGTGAGCTCCACCTTGAGCGAGCTGGCCGCGCTCCACCGGGAGACAGAGCGCCAGCAGCGCGAACTCCAGCGCCGCACCGAGGAGCTCCAGCGCGTCAACCGGGAGCTGGAGGAGTCCAACCGCGGCGTGCGCAGCCTGCACGCGGCCCTGGACGAGAAGGCCGAGAGCCTGCAGCGCGCCGCCGAGGTGAAGGGCCGCGTGGTGGCCAACGTCAGCCACGAGTTCCGCACCCCGCTGCACTCCATCCTCGGCCTGTCCAAGGTGCTGCTCAACCCCCTCAACGGCCCGCTCTCCGCCGAGCAGGAAAAGCAGGTCCAGTTCATCCGCACCTCGGCCGAGGCGCTCTACGAGCTGGTGAATGACCTGCTGGATCTCTCCAAGGTGGAGGCCGGCAAGGCGGTGCTGCGCCACACCCACTTCGAGGCGGGCGAGTTCATGCGCGCGCTGCGCGGCATGATGCGGCCGCTGCTGCCCCCGGATTCGACCGTGGAGCTGGTCTTCCCGGATGCGCCCGAGAACATGGAGATGGAGACGGACGAGGCCAAGCTCAGCCAGGTGCTGCGCAACCTGGTCTCCAACGCGGTGAAGTTCACCGAGCGGGGCAGCATCACCGTCAGCGTGGCGAAGGGCCCTCGGGACACCGTGGCCTTCTCCGTGAAGGACACCGGTATCGGCATTCCCCCCGAGTACCACGAGCGCATCTTCGAGGAGTTCATCCAGGTGGAGACGCCGCTCCACCGGAAGGTGAAGGGCACGGGCCTGGGCCTGCCGCTGGCTCGGCGCCTGACGGAGATGCTGGGCGGCGCGCTCACCGTGCGGAGTGTGCCGGGTGACGGCTCCACCTTCACCGTCACCCTCCCCCGGGTGCACCCGGAGGTGAAGGAGATGGCCGGGCTGTCCGAGCGCGCCGAGAAGCTGGATCCGGCCAAGGCGCCCGTGCTGGTGCTGGAGGACGACCGGCAGACGCTCTTCCTCTACGAGAAGTACCTGGAGCGCTCTGGCTTCCAGGTGCTGCCGGTGCGCTCGGTGGAGGACGCGCGCCGCACCGTGCAGCGCGTGCGCCCGGCCGCCATGGTGCTGGACGTCATGCTGGAGGGAGAGACGAGCTGGAACTTCCTGGCGGAGATGAAGACGAAGGAGGAGACGCGGGACATCCCCATCCTCGTCGTCACCATCACGGACCGCGAGCAGAAGGCACGCGCCCTGGGCGCGGACGAATTCTGGCTCAAGCCGGTGGAGGGCACCCAGCTCTTGCGCAAGCTGAGCGAGTTGGCCCATCGCGGCCCCGTGGAGCGCATCCTCATCATCGACGACGATGAGGTCCACCGCTACCTGCTCAAGCAACTGCTCAAGGACACGCCCTACGTGCTGATGGAGGCCTCCAATGGCCTCGAGGGCATCCGCCTGGCCCGCGAGAAGGCCCCCCACCTCATCTTCCTGGACTTCCTGCTGCCGGAGATGACGGCCTTCGACGTGCTGGACGACTTGAAGGCGGACCCGCGCACGCGCGACATCCCCGTCATCCTCCAGACGGCCCACGAGCTGAAGGAGGACGAGCGCACGCGGTTGGCCCGCGAGACATCGGCCATCCTCGCCAAGCACACCTTGAGCCGCGAGGTGGCGATTGGCCGCATCCGTGACGCGTTGTCCAAGGCGGGCCTGGGTTCCCGCCTCGAGGAGCGGGAGGTGCGCCGTGGTTGAACCGCGAACTGCCATCCTCGTCGTCAATGATGACGATGCCAGCCGCTACATGGTGGGCCGCATCCTGGAGATGGCGGGCCACCGTGTCGTGGAGGCCGCCACCGGTGGAGACGCGCTCCGGCTGGCCGAGCAGCTGCGGCCGGACCTCATCGTCCTGGACGTGAAGCTGCCGGACATCAACGGCTATGAAGTGGCCGCGCGCCTGCGCTCGCACACGGAGACGGCCTCCATCGCGGTGATGCACACCTCGGCCACCTTCGTGACGGCGGACAAGCGGGTGCTCGGCCTGGACAGCGGCGCGGACGCCTACCTCACCGAGCCCTTCGAGCCGGCCGAGCTCATCGCCACGGTGAAGAGCCTGCTGCGCCTGCGCCACGCCGAGCGCGAGCTGCGCCAGCGCGCCAACCAGCTGGCGGAGGCGGACCGGCGCAAGGACGAGTTCCTCGCCATGCTCGCCCACGAGCTGCGCAACCCCCTGGCCGCCATCATGACGGCCATCGGCATCCTCGAGCGCAAGCAAACCGAGGATGCGAAGGAGACGCGCATGCGCTCCATCATCAACCGGCAGACGCACCACCTGGCGCGGCTGGTGGATGACTTGCTGGACGTCAGCCGCATCACCCGGGGCAAGGTGGAGCTGCGCCGCGACCGGGTGGACCTGTGCGCGGTGCTCCAGCAGGTGCTCACCCTCATGCAGCCGGTGGCGGAGGGGCGCAAGCTGCACCTGGAGAGCACGCTGCCGGGCAGGCCGCTGTGGCTGAATGCGGATGCCACGCGCCTGGAGCAGGTCTTCACCAACCTGCTGGACAACGCCACCAAGTACACGGACGCCGGGGGCTCCATCACCGTGCACGTCTCCCAGGAGGGCGTGGACGGCGGGGCCCGGGCGGTGGTGCGCATCACGGACACGGGCATTGGCATCCCCGCGCACAAGCTGCCCTCCATCTTCGAGCTGTTCGCCCAGGTGGACGAGTCCCTGGAGCGCACCCGCGGAGGCCTGGGCATTGGCCTCACCCTGGTGCGCAACCTGGTGGAGATGCACGGCGGCGTGGTGTTCGCCACCAGCGCGGGCGCGGGCAAGGGCAGCGAATTCGTGGTGAAGCTGCCCATGACGATGTCCCTGCCGGCGCTGGCCCGGAGCACCGTCTCCACGGATGATCGCCCGCGCCAGCGCCGCATCCTCCTGGTGGAGGACAACTCGGACGCGCGTCAGGCACTCAAGGACTTGCTGGAGCTGTGGGGCCACCAGGTGGAGGTGGCCCAGGACGGTATGGGCGGGGTGGCGCTGGCCTTGGAGGGGCGGCCGGACCTGGCGCTGGTGGACATCGGCCTGCCCGGGCTGGACGGCTACCGGGTGGCGCAGGAGCTGCGAGCGCGGGTGGGTGAGAACATCCGGTTGGTGGCCATCACCGGCTATGGCGGTCCCGAGGACAGGCACCGCGCGATCCAGGCGGGCTTCGACCACCACCTGGTCAAGCCCGTGAAGCCGGACGAGCTGGACCGGCTTCTCTCGGACCTATGAGGAGGGGCCTCAGCGCCGCAGCAGCGCCTTGGCCACCAGCCCCAGCAGCTTGATGTGCGAGGAGTCCAGCTGACGCAGGCTGCGCAGGAGCCGACGGATTTCAGGCCTCTCGGTGGGCGCGGTAGGCACCTCCACCGTGGTGCTGCGCAAGCTGGGGCCGTGCGACGTCAGGCCCAGCAGCTCGTCCGAGGAGACATTCAGCTCGTGGCACAGCTTGAGCAGCGTCTGCACGCTGGGCAGCATGCCCCCGCGCTCGAGACGGCCATACACCTCCGTCGCGACGTCGATGCGCTCTGCCACGTCTGCTTGCGTGAGCTCCAGGCGCATCCGGGCGGCACGCGCCGCAGCGCCGATTGTCGATGCGAGTTTTTTGTCCATGCTTCCTACCCGACCCGAAAGGTGCGGTTGACCGCTTAGGACGTATGGAGGCAGACAGACAGAACTTGCCGGGTAGATCTGCGCGTCTTCACCTGGCAGGTCGCGAACTCCAGCAGGATGGCGCATCGCGGCGTCAGCACTTCACGGAGGACGCGTCAAGTCGGGTCGCTCACTCCTACGGTGTAGGACACCCCTGGATCATGCGCAGGGAAGCCTGTTTTCCCTCGGGGACGAAGCCTCTTCTGAGCGGCGGCGATGTCAGGCCCAACCCATGAAGCTGGGCCCTGAGGCGCAATCCCTGAGGTCAACTCGGTGGAAATCGCGATTTGCGCCAAGAGGGTCGCCGGCCCGAATCCGACCCAGGAGGTCGCCCCGGAAGGGCTGCCAGAACCGGTGACGGCTGGCAACCTCATACGTCTCCCAGGCCCTTCCCCCTGTCCTCGAGGCCAGGGCGAACGACCAGCCAGGCACCCGTCCGAGGCCGGAGTGCCCTAGGCTTGGAGGTGATGGCGCAGCCACTGAGACATCGCAGCCTGCTGACGAAGTTGTACATCGCAATGGGGGTGGTGGCCCTGCCCCTGCTCCTGCTGCAACCGCTGTACGTACTCCCGGCGATCCGCTCACAGCTCAACGAGGACCGTGCTCGTGCGCTGCGGCAGGTGGTGGAGACGGCGTACAGCGTGCTGGAGACCTACGAGGCGCGGGTGCGCGCCGGGGAGCTGACAACAGCCCAGGCCCAGGAGCAGTCAGCGCGGCTGTTGCAGCAACTGCGCTACGGCGACGTGGAGTACTTCTGGGTGAATGACCTGTCCACGAAGCTGGTGATGCACCCGTACCTGCCGGCCATGCTGGGCAAGGACCTGACGGGGTATCGGGACGCGAACGGCAAGGCGGTGTTCGTGGACATCGTCAAGCTGGCGCATGAGCAGGGAGAGGGCTTCATCACCTATCTGGCCACGCGCCCCGGAGAGACAACGCCGCTGCCCAAGGAGTCCTACGTGAAGCTGTTCGCTCCGTGGGGCTGGGTGGTGGGCACGGGCGTGTACGTGGAGGACATCGACAAGGAGATGATGGGGCTTCAGCACCGCCTGCTGCTGGCGGTATGCGCGACGTTGCTGCTGGCCCTGCTGGTGGGCGTGGCCTTCTCGCGAGCCGTGGTGAGGCCTGTGCGAGCGCTGGCCATCGCGTCGCGCAGCGTGGAGCAGGGAGACTTCGGCGTCACGGTGGAGGTGCACTCGCAGGACGAGCTGGGCAAGCTGGCGCACGCCTTCAACACCATGGTGCACGGCGTGCGGGACATGGTGAAGGGCCTGGCGGACGTGGCGGTGGCCACCGTGGCGGACGCGGACCGCATCCGGCGCTCGGCGGACGCGCTCTCCAAGGCGACGCGCGAGCAGTCGAACCAGCTCCAGCAGCTCGCCGAGTCCGTGCAGCAGATGAGCCGCGGCCTCTCGCAGGATGCCGAGCAGGCACTGCACACGGCGGAGGCGGCCGCCAGCAACGGGCGAGTGGCGGAAGAGGGCGGCGAAGCGGTGAAGCACGCCTCTCGGAAGATCTCGGAGATCGTCGAGGTGGTGCAGCGGTCGGAGGAGATGGTGGTGCGGCTGCAGACCTCGGGCGCGGCGGTCGCGCAGATGCTGCAGCTCATCCAGGACGTGTCCAACGAGACGAACGTGCTGGCCGTGAACACGGCCATTGAAGCGGCTCGCGCCGGAGAGCACGGCAAGGGCTTCGGAGTGGTGGCCAACGAGGTGCGCAAGCTGGCCCACCGCTCGCGCGAGGCGGTGGAGCAGATCGAACACCTGTTGAAGAAGAACCAGGAAGACACCTCGATGGCGGCGGGGCTGATGCGGCTGGGCACCACGCGGGTGGAAGAGGGCATGCAGCTGTCCTCCACCACGGCGGAGGCGCTGGCGCGCATCGTCACCGGGGCCAAGGAGATCCACATGCGAGTGGGACAGCTGGCCGTGGATGGAGCCCGGCAGTCCAACTCGGGTGAGACGATCGCCGAGCGCATCAAGGGGCTCTCGAACAATGCCCTGGAGGCCGTGGCGGGCGTGGAGCAGATCGCCCAGTCGGTGGTGGACCTGCATGCACAGGCCCAGCAGCTCTGGGCGCTGGCCGCGCGCTTCTCGCCCGAGACTCAGGAGAAGCAGGAACCGCCGAAGCAGGAGCCGCCGAAGCAGGAGCTGCCGAAGCAGGAACCGCCGAAGCAGGAACAGCCCCCACAGGTCCCGCCAACGGAGGAGCAGCTGTAGGCTTCATGCCCCGAAGAGAGCGCCTGGGTTCGGGGCCCTGCCTCGCGCTCAGGGCGAGCCGTGCCGGGCAGCCAGCTCGCGCCGGTCCACCTTGCCGGCGGCGGTGCGCGGTAGGGTCTCGACGAAGCGCACCGTCTTGGGAGTCTTGTACCGGGCCAACCGTCCCTGGCAGTACGCCAGCATCGCCTCGGCCGTGAGCGAGGCCCCGGGACGGCACACGACGAGCGCTCGCGGCACCTCACCCCACTTGGGATCCGGCACGCCGATGATGGCCACCTCCGCCACCTCCGGGTGCCCGGCGAGCACGCTCTCCACCTCGGCCGGGTAGATGTTCTCTCCGCCGGAGATGATGAGGTCCTTCACCCGGCCGACGATGCGGAAGCAGCCATCCGCGTCGCGCTCCGCGAGGTCTCCGGTGTGCAGCCATCCCCCCGCGAAGGTCTTCGCGGTCTCCTCGGGCCGGCGCCAGTACCCCGCGCAGAGATGAGGCCCACGCAGGAGCAGCTCGCCCACGTCCCCGTCTCCTTCCAGCCGCGCCTCGACATGGAAGAGGGGCACACCCACGGCACCTGGCTTGCGCCGCACGTCTCCGGCGGGGAGCCAGAAGTTGTTGGGCCCCGCCTCGGTGAGGCCATAGCCCGTCTTGAAGGCCACGCCGCGCTCGAAGAAGCGCTCGAAGACGGGAGCGGGGCATGGGGCTCCACCACTGATGAGCAGCTTGAGCCGCGAGAAGTCCACCGTCTCGAAGCGCGGGTGGCGCTGCATCTCGATGAACATGGTGGGCACGCCGAAGACGAGGCTCACCTCGCCACGCTGCACCCAATCGAACACCTGCTCCACATCGAAGCCGCGGCACACCACGGATGCACCGCCCACGTACACCAGCGGCATGGTGAAGACGTTGAGCCCACCGGTGTGGAAGAGCGGCGCATTGAGCACCGCCACATCGTCCGCGGTGAGGCCCCAGCTCACCACGGTGTTGGCCGCGTTGGCGGTGATGGAGCCGTAGGTGAGGATGGCGGCCTTGGGCAGACCGGTGCTGCCTCCGGTGTAACAGAGCACCCACGGATCGCTCGCCTCCAGTTCCACGGGCGGCAGCGGAGTGTCCGGCAACGAGTCCCTGGCGGAGAAGGGCACATCGCCGTCCGGGCGCTTGGGCGAATCCTCCAGTGGCACGACGTGGCGCACGCTGCGGGCGTGGGGACGGATGGCATCCACCTGCGCCTGGAAGTCGGGGCCATAGATGAGGACTCCGGGCTCCGCGTCCGCGAACAGCCCCTTGAGCTCCTCGGCACTGAGGCGCCAGTTGAGCGGCTGAAGGATGGCGCCCAGCTTGGCGCAAGCGAAGACGACGTCGAGGAACTCCACGCAGTTCATCGCCAACACCGCGACGCGATCGCCTCGCCTCACGCCGAGTCTGTCGTGAAGCAGCCGTGCGGTGCGGTTGGCGGCGGCGTTCCACTCGCGCCAGGTGATGCGGCGGTTGCCGCGAATGGCATCGATGAGGGCAACGCGATCGGGCGAGAGCCAGGCACGCCGAGCCAGCCAGTCATGAACGATGGGCATCGCTCGGAAGGGTAGAACTTCGCTGTGGCTTGCTCCACCATGTCGCGCATCAAGGGAGAGCTATGGGAGATCTGTCAGAGAAGTGCGCACTGGTGACGGGAGCAGCGAACGGAATCGGCCTGGCGGTGGCGCAGGGCCTGAGTGCCCAGGGTGTCCGGGTGTTGCTGGCGGACATCGACGAGGCGCGAGGCCAGGCGGAGGCGCGGAACCTTCCTAACGCACTGTTCCAAAAAGGGGACATGGCCTCGCGAGAGGACTGCCGGGCCCTGGTGGCCCGAGCGGAGAAGGAGTGGGGCCGGCTGGACATCCTGGTGAACAACGCCGGCCTGCAGCATGTGTCTCCGATAGAGGAATTCCCGGAGGATCGCTGGGAGCACCTCATCCGCGTGATGCTGATCGGCCCGTTTCTGCTGACGCGGTACGCGCTGCCACTGATGTACGCCCGCAAGTGGGGCCGCATCCTCAACATCTCGTCGCTGCACGGGCTGGTGGCCTCGCCCTACAAGTCCGCCTACATCTCGGCCAAGCACGGATTGATGGGGCTGACGAAGACGGCGGCGCTGGAAGGTGCGGACAAGGGCGTGACAGTGAACGCGGTGTGCCCCAGCTACGTGCGTACACCGCTGGTGGAGAAGCAGATCGCGGACCAGGCGCGAGTGCACGGCCTCTCGGAGGCGGAGGTCGTGGAGAAGATCATGCTGGCGCCCGCGGCGGTGAAGCGGCTGCTGGAGCCGAGCGAGGTGGCTGCCTACGTGACCTTCCTGTGCTCGGAAGCGGCGGGAGGCATCACGGGATCCGCCCAGGTGATGGACTGCGGCTGGACGGCACGCTGAGCGCCAGCCTCCTTCCCTGCTGTGGGGCCTCGCGAGGATGGGGCGCTCGAGGCCTCATGTTAGGTTTCGAGCCCCCTCTTTCGAGCACTCCTCTCCCATGGCCGTCAGCGCCTTCGAACTCTTCAAGATCGGTATCGGTCCGTCTTCCTCCCACACCGTGGGCCCCATGCGTGCCGCGCGGCGCTTCGTCGAGGCCCTGGAGGAGACGGGACTGCTCGGGCGCACCGCCTCCGTGAAGGCGGAGCTGTTCGGCTCGCTCGGAGCGACGGGCAAGGGGCACGGCAGCCCCAAGGCGGTGATCCTCGGCCTGCAGGGAGAGCTGCCCGATAAGGTGGACACGGATGCCATCCCCTCGACGCTCGATCGCGTGCACTCCGAGCGCACGCTTCGCCTGCTGGGCCACCACCCCATCACCTTCAGTGACACCGAGGACATCGTGCTGCACAAGCGCGCGTCCCTGCCGAAGCACCCGAATGGGATGCGCTTCGCGGCCTATGACGCGGAGCGCAAGGAGCTGCTCTCCCGCATCTACTACTCGGTCGGCGGCGGCTTCGTGGTGAACGACGACGTGAGCGCCGAGCTGCCCTTCATGGAGGACAAGACGCCCCTGCCCTACCCCTTCAACAGCGGGGGAGAGCTGCTCGGGCGCTGCAAGGTGAACGGCCTGTCGATCTCGACGCTGATGCTGGAGAACGAGAAAGCCTGGCGTCCCGAGGCACAGGTGCGCGAGGGACTGCTCACCATCTGGAAGACGATGGAGGCGTGCGTGAAGCGCGGCTGCGAGCGAGAGGGCGTGCTGCCCGGAGGGCTCAAGGTGGTGCGCCGCGCTCCGGCCCTGTTCCGCAAGCTGAAGACGGACACCCGCGCGGGAGGAGACCCGTTGCTGGTGATGGACTGGGTGGACCTCTACGCCCTGGCGGTGAACGAGGAGAACGCCGCTGGCGGGCGCGTCGTCACGGCCCCGACCAACGGAGCAGCGGGCGTCATCCCGGCGGTGCTGAGCTACTACATGCGCCACGTCGCCGGAGCGGACGAGGACGGCGCCATCCGCTTCCTGCTCACAGCCGCGGCCATCGGCATCCTCTATAAGGAGAACGCCTCCATCTCGGGCGCCGAGGTCGGCTGCCAGGGCGAAGTGGGCGTGGCCTGCTCCATGGCCGCCGCGGGCCTGACCGAGGTGCTCGGAGGAACGCCCGAACAGGTGGAGAACGCCGCCGAGATCGGCATGGAGCACAACCTGGGGCTCACGTGCGATCCGGTGGGTGGGCTGGTCCAGGTGCCGTGCATCGAGCGCAACGCCATGGGCGCGGTGAAGGCCATCAACGCCGCGCGGTTGGCGCTGCGCGGCGATGGCTCTCACAAGGTCTCGCTGGACAAGGTCATCAAGACCATGCGCGAGACGGGCGCGGACATGAAGACGAAGTACAAGGAGACCGCGCGTGGCGGCCTCGCCGTGAACATCATCGAGTGCTGAGCGGGCCTACAGCACCATGCGCAGCGTGAGGAAGTACGAGGCGTCGATCTCGTCCTCCAGCTTGGTGACCTTCTTCTGGTAGCGCGCATAGCGGGCGCCCAGGGCCACCTCATTGGTGAGCCACCACGTCCCGCCGACGTTGACGTACGTCTGCAGGGTGTGGGTGACAGGCTCGCTGGCGGGAGTGTTCCCCGTGGGAGCGATGAAGGTGGGCGACTTGTCCGAGACGCGAGCCATCTCGAAGCCGATGCCCGAGCGATCCTTCAGGCTCACATCCAGTCCGGCCGAGAAGGTGTTGGCGCGGTAGCGCGTCTCCAGCAGCGTGTCGCCGAAGCCCGCGGCGCTGTTCGTCACATCGTTCTCCACGCGCGCGTAGTTGACGAAGGGGGTGATGAGCAGCGGCACTCCCGGATCGACGCGGAGCTTGCCCAGCAGGTTGCCGCGCACGTTGTAGCCCTTGATGCGCGGATCGGTGCGCGAGTTGGTCTGGTAGTTCACGTTGAACGTCTGCAGCGCGGCCTTGGCCTCGAACCACTCGTGCGTGTACGTGAGCGACGGGGTGAGCATCTGGAAGTGCAGGTCGTCATCGGGCTGGCCGATGCGGAAGTTGCCCAGGGGACGCTCCCAGAGGCGGCTGCCGCCACCGAAGGTGCCGCCCACCTGATACGAGGCGGAGGTGCTCAGCGGGTTGGCGGCGGTGAAGCTCAGGCCGGCGCGCAGCCCGTGCCACAGGTACGAAGCCTGGATGCCCTGCCCTCGGTTGAAGCCGCTGTAGAGCAGCGGATCGCGCGTGTACTTGTCCGCCAGCAGCACGTCCGCGATGTGGGTGGAGATGAAGTCCACGCTGGCCTGATCCGTGATGATGCCGGCGTCCGCCGTGGCGTTCCAGCGCTGCAGGCGCAGGTACTGATCCCTCACGCTGAAGGAGGCCGTGCCCTCCCAGACGCCCGAGCCGTGGGCGCGGATGTTGCGCTCGAACTCGCTGCGGAAGGAGACATAGGAGCCCAGCTTGCCCTCGAAGCCGAAGCGCGTGAGCGCCAGCGTGGTGGTGCGGCTCTCGCGGTTCTTGTTGAGGGTCTGGATGAGCCGCTCCACATGCACGCCACCCGCAAGGGCCAGGATGGGCTTCACGTAGAAGGTGTCATTTCCGAAGGCCAGACTCGGCCTGGCAGCCGGAAGCGCGGGGGGCGTCAGCAGCTCCGACTTGCCAGCGCCAGCGCCCGGCTCGGACTTCGCCTCCGGGGTGGCAGGCGAGGACTCCGCGGCCGTTGCCGGACCCGGCGGAGGCTGGCCGGAAGACTCGGCGGCAGGTGCACCCTCGGGAGCCTGCGTTCCACCTGAGGGAACGGTCGAGGGAGAAGACTCGGCGGGGCTCGCGCCCGCGGTCTGGGCCCACGCCGGTGCGGTCCACAGGGCCACTGAGAGGAACACGGAGAGTCGCTTCATAGGGAGCAAGGTGCCTGCGCGAAGAGGAGAGGGAACGAGCGGGCCACGGCCACGCCGAAGCGCGAACCGGGCCCGCCTCACGAAGGGGAGAGCTGCTACTGCGCCAGGTACTGGAGCGCCAGGTTCAAGCCGGCCTCGGAGCGCAAGGATCCGAAGTGGTTGGCGATGAAGCCCTTGTTGAAGTAGCCGCTCGTATCGTAGTCGTTGAGCGTGTTGAGCTTGTTCGTCACGCACCCATCCATGTCGATGCGCGACGCCGCCTCGGAGACATAGAGGTCCTGATAGTTGGTCCCCTTCTCCTTGTCCGTCATCGTGATGGTGAAGTACTTCACCACGTTGCCCTCGCACTGGCCCGTCTTGCCGAAGGCGTAGTCCCCGTCCGCGCACGGCGTGGCGAACAAGTCTCGGGGGCCGTTGAGCGGCTTGGCGAAGTAGGTCTCCTTGTAGTTGGAGCGGCTGCCCATCTCACAGACGACGGTGCCGCGCATCGTCTTGTTGTTGTCGCACAGCGCGCCCAGCGCCGGATCATACGTGGACACACCGTGGTTGGCGCCCGACCCGAGGATGACGTGGCTCACGTGCGGGAAGGGGTTGATGGAGTCCGGCTTGCCCTGGAGATGTTCCACGTAGAGCCGGCGCAGGGCATCCCGCGCCACGGTGACGCCCATGGAGTGGCCGATGAGCGCCACTTTGCGGTTCGGGTTGTTCTTGATCACCGCCTTGATGAGCGACTGGAGGATGGGGGTGGACCACCCATGATCGATGTTGCCCGAGGAGTTGTACGTGGTGCTGTTGGACGCGGGATCGATGTTGGTGACGATGTCCGTGCGGAAGTCCACGGCGATGACGCGGTAGCGCTGGTCGATCAGCTTCTCTGCGAGCTGATCCCTCGCCGTGGTGTCCGGGGTGAACTGGACGTTCTCGTAGGAGGTGGTGGGCTGGGTGCCAGGCGGCAGGAGGAACTTCTCCCAGGTGTGCGGGCGCGTGGAGTTGCCGTGCACCAGGATGACGATGGGCTTGGAGGTGTCCTCACTGGGTTGGGCGTACTCCTTGGCAGCACAGGGATATCCCGGGATGACAGCCTTGTCTCCGTCCTTGAACCCGGTGGCGGCGTTGGGTCCGCCGAACGTCGTGGCGCCGGTCCACTTGCCGTCGTTGTTTCCATCCGTGTACGGCGTGGTGCCGGAGGTGTTGGACTTGTCGTAGTAGAGGTTGGTGGTGAAGCAGCCCGGGTGGTTCGTCAACTGCCGGTAGTGCCCGTCGTACTCCTGGTAGTTGTCCGGCGTCTGCGCCACAGAGGTGGTGAGCTCGGCCATCTCCGTCGCATCGGTGATGGGCCAGCTGTCGATGTCGATGTTGGCCGCCTTCACCTCCGCCGTCTTCGCGGCGATGCGCTCGCGGCACGCGACCACCTCCGCCGGAGGCGGTGTCGTGCCGTCATCGGGACCTCCTCCTTGCTGGGACTCGCATGCTCCCGCGAACACGCTGAGTGCCGCCACGAGGAAACGACCGCTCACACGCAGTGCCGTCATCCGTTGCTCCTTTGCAGGGGTCTGCGCTTGGGCAAGTACCAAAGAGCCTCACCGCGGAGCAAATAAAGTTGAAAGGTGATTCACCTTTGCAGTGCGTCATGCGGGCAAAGTTGAAGACTCATTCAGCTTTGCAGTGCGTCATACAGCGCACTCGCGGTGCACGATCGCGTCGCGTCGCGTCATGAAGGCATTGAGGGAAGCCCGCCCGCCGTGTGTAAATCCCGTCTTCCACGAGGACACCGACGCGCCCGCGTTTCGCTCGGGCAAAGCCAGAGGAGGGATCCATGAAGCGCCGCAAGCCAAAGCCGAGCGTGTCCTTGAGCGAGCTGGCCGTGCTGCACCGGCGGGCCTCGCGGATGAACAAGCCCTCGCAGTCGCACGAATCCCTGGAGCTGTTGGACGAGGTGTTGGAGGCGTGCCCGGCGTACGTGCCCGCGCTGCTGCTGGCGGGCCGCCGGCTGCAGAGCAGCGGCTCCAGGGGACCGGACGAGACCCGCTCGGGGCTGCGCAAGGCACGCCGCTACCTGCAGCAGGCAGTGCTGGCGTCGGATCGCTCGGCGGCCTCCATGGTGGAGCTGGGCTACTTCCTGTACGCGGCGGAGGGCTCGACGGAGTCGGCGGAGCGCTACCTGCGCGCGGGCGTGGAGAAGGCGCTGACCGTCCTGGAGGACGGGTGGAGCGGGCTCATCGACGTGCTGTACGCGCAGGGCCGGCTGCAGGAGGCGATGGAGCTGGGCAAGCGCGCGCAGCTGCTCTTCCCAGGCTCGGTGCGCATCGCCACCGCGCTCACTCCGGTGATGGCGGCTCTCGCGGCGTCCAAGGCTGAGCCCACCCAGCTGCCCAGGCGCCGCCGCTCCTTCGAGTAGTGGGCCCGTTCCTCAGTTGTCCTTCGCGCCCTCCTCGTAGTCGAGGTTGCGAGAGAACGTCTCGTCGATCTGGGTGAGCGACAGGAGGGCGAGGCTGAAGCAGATGCTCCCGACGATGATCGCCGCGTGGGCCACGGATAGGTGCTCCCTCAAGGCCAGGAACCCGGTGGTCGCGAACATCGCCGAGCCGCGCACGAAGTTGGGCACCGTCGTCGCCGCGGTCGCGCGGATGTTGGTGCCGAACTGCTCGGCCGCCATGGTCACCAGCACGGCCCAGTAGCCCACGGTGATGCCAATCAGGAAGCTCAGGGCGTAGATGAGGGTGCTGGTGAGGCCTGGAACGAGCCCGTATACGAGCATCAGCCCGAACCCCAAGGTGAGGTTCAGCCCTACCGCGCGCTTGCGGCTCTTGAGCCACTGACTGAACAGACCGGCCAGCAGATCGCCGATCGTCAGTCCGATCGAGCCGAAGAGGATGGCGTTGCCGGCTGTCACCTCGCCCTGGACGTTCAATCCCTTGGTCAGCTCCGGAGCAAACGTAAAGAGGACGCCCGTGGTGAAGTAGATGGGCACGCCGATCAGGATGCAGGAGATGTACTTGAGTAACCGCCCCCCCTGCAGCAGCAGGAAGGGGTTGGCGCGGGCCGCATCGGGCTTCTTGGAGAAGAGCTCGGACTCGGAGACCTTGAAGCGCGCGAACAGGAGCGCCAGGCCCATGACTCCGCCCGTCAGGTAGGCTGTCTTCCAGGTCAGGTGCTGGCCGATGAATGCCGCGGCAACGATGCCCAGCATGCCGAGCGTGGCCACGATGGTGGTGCCCAGACCGCGCTTCTCTTTCGGGAGCGACTCGGCCACCAGGGTGATGGCCGCTCCGAGCTCGCCCGCCAACCCCACCCCACCCAGGAAGCGGCAGACCGCGTAGCTCGTCACGTCCCAGGCGAAGGCGTTGGTGATGTTGGCGAAGGAGTACAGCAGGATCGACCCGAACATCACCGACAGGCGTCCGCGCTTGTCGCCCAGGGTCCCCCAGAGGATGCCGCCGAGCATCATCCCGCCCATCTGGCAGTTGTAGAGGAGGACTCCCTTCGAGAGGATTTCCTTCGGGTCGGTGACGCCCAGGTCCTTGAGCGAAGCGGCGCGCACCACACCGAACAAGGTGATGTCGAAGAGGTCGACGAAGTAGCCGAGCCCGGCGACGAGAACCGTCAGGGTCAGGACCGAGCGAAGATCACGCAGGAATTTCATGGGGGCGATTCAGGTGGTTGCGGCAGTGAGTAGAGGTGGATGGCGGTCTCAGGGCACCAGCACGAGCTTGCCGACGGTGGTGCCCGACTCGATGGTGCGGTGGGCCTCGGCGACCTGGTCCATCGGGAACCGAGTGACGGGTGGAGCCACGAGCTTCCCCTCCTCGACCCACGTGAGCATCCGCGTCATGGCCTCGGAGAGGATGGCGCGCTGCTCGAACAGGTAGGAGAGGTTGAAGGCGAGAACACTGGTGTTGTCGTTGGTGAGGGTGAGCGGGTTGTAGCGCGGAGTCCGCAGCCAGTCCCAGGCGAGCTTCAGCCAGTTCGGCCGTCCTCCCTGTCGAGGCATCATCGAGTGGAAGCCGTAGATGACGAGCTTGCCGGGCGAGGCGAGGTGCTTGTAGCTCTGCCCGAGGGTGGCCACGCCATTGGCATCGAGCACGACATCATAGCCCTTGGGCGAGGCCTTCTCCGCGGCCCGCCACAGATCCTCGCGAGACTTGTCGATGACGACTTCCGCGCCCATCGCGCGAGCAGTCTCCACTTTGTGTGAGCTGCCCACCACGCCCACCACGCGGCACCCGGCGACGCGTCCAAGCTGCACGAGCGCACTGCCCACTCCGCCCGCCGCCGAGTGGACGAGGATGTTCGCTCCCGGGTGCGGGTGCGCCAGCTCGAACAGCGCGTAGTACGCGGTGAGGAACACGGCCGGAAAGCCCGCGGCCTGTGTGACATCGAGCCGCGAAGGCAGCGGAAAGAGCTGGTGGCGAGCCACGACAACATGGGTGGAGTAACCGCCAAACAATGTGACACCGAGTACTTTCATACCCGGAGCCAGGTCCGTGACGCCCTCGCCCACGGCGCTGACGGTGCCGGCGAACTCGAAGCCGGGCGTGATGGGCCAGCCGACGAACTCCTTCGCCGAGGCATACAGACCCATGCGGATGACACAGTCCGCGTAGTTGACGCCGATGGCTTCGGTGGTGACCAACACCTCGCCCGCCTTCGGAACGGGAACGACGAGCGACTCGAAGGTGAGTCGCTCATAACCTCCGGGGCGATGGATGACGATCTTCCGCGCGGACATGCGGGCGGCATTATGACTGATGACGCACCGCGCAGCTGAATGAACCTTCATCTTTCCCGCATGACGCACTGCAAAGGTGAATCAGCTTTCAACTTCGCGGCCATTTGACTGACTGTGTTTTCACCGGAAGCCCCTACACTCCCGAGCACGTTCACGCGCTCTCCGCGCGCGAGCGATCCCCCCACATCAAGGAGAACAAGATGCGTCTGCGCTCTTCCCTGTCTCTGCTGGGTGCGCTGTGCCTGGGTTCGTTGTCCGCGGGCTGCGGCGAAGGCACCGAGCCCCCGGAGGTGGCAGCTGACGTCCCCGCGGCGGAGGTGGCCACGCAACAATCGGCCGTCACCACGACGGGCTTCACCACGGACTTCCGCAACTGGCTGAAGACGAACGGTTACGAGCCCACGTACAACCTGATTCGTGACGACCTGAGCGGCGGCAGCTACGGCGGCAAGGCCAGCAGCACGGACACGGTGGTGAACCAGCCGGTCATCTTCATCCACGGCAACTCGGACAAGGCCATCGGCACGGGCACCGCGGGCCAGACGGGCTGGAATGCCTCCATCGATTACTTCCTGTCCAATGGCTACAAGACGAGCGAGCTGTACGCGACGACGTGGGGCCCGGCGAGCGCATCGCTGTCGGCCTACCAGTACCACTCGAAGACGAACGTGATGAAGGTTCGCAAGTTCATCGAGGCGGTGAAGGCGTACACGGGCGCGGCGAAGGTGGACATCATCGCGCACTCGATGGGCGTGACGCTGGCGCGCAAGGCCATCCTCGGCGGCTACGCGACCGACGCGCTGGAGGGCGGCCAGTACTACATCGGCCCGTCCCTCACGTCTTCGGTGGACACCTTCGTGGGCATCGCGGGAGCCAACCGAGGCCTGACGAGCTGCTACCAGACGGGAGGATCCACCCCCACCTGCGCGGCCACCAATGGCCTGTACCCGGGCTACTGGAACGGGTTCGGCGTCTCGGGGCGCTCGGCGTACCTCGATGACCTGATGGCCTCCAGCAAGTTCGAGGGTGCCTACCGGTACTCCATCTGGTCCACGGTGGATGAGATCATCGGCTACGGCGACGTCGTCTACTACGACTACACCTCGCGCCTGCCCGGGCAGACGGGCGAGAAGGTGTACTCGTCCGTGCCGTACGGTCACTTCGGCTCGAAGGATCAAACGCAGAGCGTGCAATACAGCATGGTGAAGAACCACACCGTGCCGTAAGCCCGCTCGCGCCTCACGGAGCCGTCGCGGGAGGCGGCTCCTGCTTCGGCTCCGTGCCACCGCTGGCCGGGAGCTTCTTGAGGAACGCGCTCACGGCCTCGTTGTACTCCTGGGGGCAGTCGAGCTGCACCGAGTGCCCGCAGCGATCCAGCCCCACCAGCTCGGAGCCCCGGATGCCGGCGTGTCCGTACTCCATGATGTCGCGGGCCCGTCCGCCGTGCAGGAACGGGTTGGGGATGAGCCGGTCATCCTCGCCGAAGAGGATGATTGTCGGCGCCTGGATGTGCCCGAGGTTGTCGCGCACGAAGTCATCGTGGGCCAGCCCGTCCACCGTGCGGACATTGGCGTAGGCGTAGGAGTCGAAGTCCGGCGTGGACACGACGCGCACGCGCTCCTCGATGAGCCATTCGAGCTCCGGGCGCCAGCGCGCGAAGTTGGACTGCCGCACGCTGCCCCAGATGGCGTACTCGGGAGAGGACTTGATGAGCGTGGAGCTGAAGGCGCGCTTGAACCAGGCCTTCTCCTTCCAGGTGAACTTCTCGAAGCCCGCCGGAGAGGTGAGCACCAGCGCGGCGGGCTCGTCCGGGTAGCGGATGGCGTAGGAGAGCGCGGTCTGCCCTCCCATCGAGTGCCCCACCAGCACGGGTTTCTCCACGCCAAGCGCGTGCACCACTTCACGCACGGCGTCCGCCATGGCCTCCATGGTGTACGGGAACATCGCGGGCTTGTCGGACTTGCCGTAGCCGGGCAGATCCACCGCGATGACGCGGTAGCCCTGGGCAGCGAAGGCGTCGAGCTGGTAGCGCCAGAACTTCAGGTAAGAGCCCAACCCGTGGATGAAGACGAGCGTGCGCTGGCCCTCGGGGTTGAGCTCCACGTAGGCCACCTCGGGGACAGTGGCCATGCCATAGGCGGCAGCCGTCTTCTCCAGCGGCAGGCGCTTCACGGGCCAGGCCTGACCCTGGAGCGAGGTGTAGGGGAAGTCCTGGAAGGGGAGCGGCGGGTCGGCCTTGTACGAGCGGACACAACCCGAGGCGAGCGCGGCGGAGAGCAGCAGGACCGAAGCGGCGCGAGGAGTCTTCATGGTCAGAACGCGTACCAGGTGAAGGTGGTGAAGGCGGCCCAGGGGTTGGTCGTCACGCGAGGCGCCCCGTCATAGAAGCTGCCCTTGAACATGTAGCCGGTGTGCAGTCCCACGGTCATGAGGTAGCGGATGGTGTAGCGCAGCTCCGCGTTCACCTCGGCGCCGATGAAACGCCCGCGCGGCACATCTTCGACCCAGCGCGGTGCGGACACGTCACTGGAGGCCAGTGCGGTGCCCAGCTTCAGGTTCAGCTTGTTGGGTATGAGGTCCATCGCGCCGGTGGCGATGGCCGCGCGCAGGCCGTAGCCCTGGTTGGAGATGTCCGTGACCGCGCCCGTGTAGTTGTTGGCCGTGTTGGTGAAGGGGAACAGCAGCAGCGTCTTGTGGTTGAACCACACCGCGCCCGGCAGGCCGTACATGTTGAGGGTGAAGGCGCCCTTGTACTTGTTGTCGTTCAGGTCGCTGTCGCCCGTGGTGTACATGCCCTCGAGCGTCACCACGTCATTGGGCGTACGGCCCCAGTTGTAGAGCACCTCGGCATTGGCGGACAGGCCGCTGATCTTCACCGAGGGGTTGAGCGCCGTGTCCGGGTTGCTG
Organism: Hyalangium versicolor; assembly: GCF_020103695.1. Lineage (GTDB taxonomy): Bacteria > Myxococcota > Myxococcia > Myxococcales > Myxococcaceae > Hyalangium > Hyalangium versicolor. The sequence continues at coordinate 239,523 of NZ_JAHXBF010000021.1, read as the reverse complement.
CTCTTGTACTCACCGCCGTTGTACATGATGAAGCCGGAGGCGGCGAAGGGGCCGGTGCGGAAGTCGATGTTGTGGTTGAAGTTCGCGCCCGCCCAGAACACGGTGCCGGTGGGGCGCTCGATGTTGAAGCGTGGGGTACCGGTGAAGAGGCCCAGTCCACCCGAGGACGGACCGCTCTTCACCAATCCCTCGTAGGCGAAGGCATCGCCCTTGGTGTCGTCACGCAACGCCCAGGCGGACACTCCCACGTTCGTCCCGGGCCTCACTTGATAGTTGTAGTCCCCGGTGATCAGCCAGATGTACTTCAAGCGAGGATCGTCCCCGCTCGCCTTGTCCGCTTGCACGGTCCCCAGGGGCAGCAGACTCAGCTTCGCATTCCCCTTGTAGCTGCTGAAGAGGGACAGGCCGGTGGCGTCGCTGCCCAGGAAGGTCAGCTTGTAGCCCGTGCGGATGATGTCGTTGAGCGGCGTGCGCGTCGGATCGTGGTAGGTGTCGTAGACGGGCTGCGTGCCGACGAGGATCGTGAGCTTGCTGGGGTCGCGAAACGGGTAGAGCGCGACGTTGACGTTCTTCGTCTGGATGTTGATCTCATCCGCGTTGAAGCCGCCTCCCTCGTTCGGCTGAATCGTGTTGGCGGCACGGCCCCAGAGGAAATCCACCTCGAACTGGGCCCGGAATGACGCCAACCCGTCCACGAACCAGGGGCTGTACTCGATGACGGGGATCCACCGCTGCTCGGCGTAGTACGCCGTCAGGTCCCTCACGAGCACCGCGCTCCCCGAGAGATTGCCAATGGGCCCGAGCGAGACGCCCTTGAGTCCGCTCGGATCTCCCACCTGGTTGGTGACCGTGAGGCGCGAGAAGAAGTAGTTGATGAGGACGAACTCGCGGGGCTCCGCGTCCTCGTCTCGATTCTTCTCGTCCTGCCACTCGCCGTAATACGTGCCCGGCACCGTCGTCGGGCTTGCGCTCGCGGGGAGTGCGAGCCCGGACGCGACGAGCGCGAACACCGTCGCGCCACCTCGCAGGGCCTTGCCTGCTTCAGCCTTCATCCACCACGTCATAGACCCCTCTCGAATGGGAAGAAGCAAGGCGCGCGAGGCGCGCGGGTGAATCACTGCGCGGAGATGGTGTAGACCTGCTTGGCGTTACCGGTGAAGGGCTTGCTGTTGAGCGTCACCGTCTGCGCTCCCACCGCGCCGCTGGCGCAGTCCGCACCCAGGGCCTGGTTCTCGAAGTACAGCTCCAGGGTGATCGTCTTCCCGTCCGCGCTGATGCTGCCGCGCCCCTCCTGCTTGAAGCCGTAGTCGATGCTGATGTCGAAGCAGGAGGCATCCGCCTTCACGTTCTCGATGAGGACCGCCTTCGAATCGAACGTCTGCGGGGAGCCATTGGCCACCGTCCGATCGCAATCACCGATCTTGGTCTGCGGATCCACATTGCGCAGGGTGCCCGCGGTGCTGACCACCTTGAAGTTCCTGCTCGAGACGGTGATCACCGTGTCGTGGTAACATTGCGAGTTGGCGCCGAGATCCAGGTCCTCGCTGAAGCCGTTGGGGAAGGCGGGGATGTTGTCCCCCTCCATCACCAGCTTCTTGCCCTCGAGGTAGTTCTGGATGTTGTCGACCGTGTCGAACTTCGGCACCGCGGGCGGCTTGTTGGTGTCGTCGTCATCCCCTCCACATCCGATGAACCCCAGAGCACACACCACTACCGCGGACAGCAGCTTCTTCTTCATACGCGTACTCCTCATGTTCCGGCGACACTGCCGAAGACGACGTGAATGGACCCGCCTGGGGTCTAACCGCGCGCATCCGCCGCGATGGCGGCTTCCCTCAGCTCGCGCTTGAGGATCTTCCCGGCCGGAGACACCGGCAGGCGCTCCATCAGCTCCACCTTCTTGGGCACCTTGAAGCGCGCCACCCGATCCTTCAGGTGAGCCAGCAGCTCCTCGGGGGTGGCGGCAGTGCCGGGCTTGAGCACCACGAAGGCGCGCCCCACCTCGCCCCATTTCGCGTCGGGCACGCCCACCACGGAGCACTGCTGCACCGCGGGGTGCTCGTAGAGCGCCGTCTCCAGCTCCAGCGGGTACACGTTTTCGCCGCCGGAGATGAACATGTCCTTCTTGCGACCGGCGATGGTGAAGAAGCCGTCCGCGTCCCGGCGCGCCAGGTCTCCCGTGTGAAACCAGCCCTGCGCGTCGATGGCCTCCTTCGTGGCGGCCTCGTCGTTGAAGTAGCCGGAGCACATGGAGGGAGCCTTGAGGACGAGCTCACCCACCTCTCCCACGGGCACCTCGCGGCCATCGTCATCCACCAGCTTCGCGTCAACGAAGTAGTTGGGCCTACCGATGGAGCCCGCCTTGGAGATGGCGAACTCCGGGCCCATGCTGAAGATGCCGGGGCCGAACTCCGTCATCCCGAAGCCCTGCTTGAAGGGCACCGAGTGCACCGCTTGCCACGCCTGGATGAGCGGCACCGGCAGGGGTGCACCGCCGCTCGTCATGAAGCGCACGCTCTTGAAGCTCGTGGAGCGGAAGCCCGGCGAGTCCAGGAGCTGCTGGTACTGCGTGGGGACCGCGAAGAAGAGCGTCACCTTCTCGCGCTGGACCAGGGAGAGCAGCTCCTCGGGATCCCACCGCCGCATGATGACGACAGTGCCGCCCACGGTGAGCAGCGGCACCGTGTACACGAGCAGCCCGCCCGTGTGGAACATGGGCGTGTGGGTGATGGTGACGTCCGCGGGCAGTACCTCGTGGACCAGCGTGTTGAGCGTGTTCCACGCCACCATGCGGTAGGAAACCATGGCGCCCTTGGAGCGCCCTGTGGTGCCTCCGGTGAAGAGCAGGCAGAGGATGTCCTCCTCTGCCACTGCGTCGTTCGTCACGGGAGAGGAGAAGCGGTGCAGCAGCGTCTCCGCGTAGGGCATGCTCCCCGGCAGGCTCTTCGACTCCAGGTGCACGAGCCGCAGCGAGTCACCGACGCGGTCCTTCACCTGGCCCATGTTGTCGCGGAAGTCGTCACCGAAGAGGAGGACGCGCGGCGTGGTGTCTCGCACCGCGTCGGTCAGCTCGTTGGCGTGCAGGCGCCAGTTGTAGGGCACGAAGATGGCGCCGATCTTCCCGCAGGCGAAGAGGACATCCAGGTACTCCACGCCGTTGTGGGCCACCAGGCCCACCCGGTCGCCACGCTTCACGCCCGCCACGTCGCGCAGCCAGCCGCCCAGCGCCTCGGCGCGAGCGTTCAGCGCACGGTAGGTGAAGCGGCCCGCGTCCCCCTTGGCCACGTCCACCACCGCCACATGCTCTGGCCAGTACAGGGCACCTCGGCCCATCCAATCACCGATGAACATGCGCGCTCTCCTCCCCCGTCGCTGTGGAGTACCGCCGGCTCAGGCCGTCCAGCGGTAGAGCGCCGAGGCCATGGACAGGCCACCGCCGCTGGCGCAGAAGGCCACCAGATCCCCGCGCCGCACCTTGCCCTGCTCCACCGCGTCATCCAGCGTCATGGGGATACAGGCCGAGCCCGTGTAGCCCCACTTGTCCATGGTGTAGTGCGCCTTCTCCATCGGCTGGCCGAGCACCTTCATGGTGGCCTCGATGGTGCGCAGGTTGAGCTGGGTGAAGACGAATTGGCTCACATCGTTCAGCGTGAGGCCCGCGCGCTTGAGCAGGATGTCCAGCAGCTGTGGCCAGCGCTCGGTGTTGAAGGTGGAGGGGAACTTGCGGACGAACTGCACTGCAGGCTTGCCGCCCGTGAGTTGGAGCGTCTCGGCCGTGGCCGGGCGGGACGTGCCACCGGTGTAGATGCCCAGCGCGTCGTGGTACTCGCCGTTGGCCAGCAGCCGTGCGCCCATGAAGCCGGGCTTGTCACCCGCCCCCAGCACCACCGCTCCCGCGCCATCCGCGAAGAGCGTGCACGTCTTCTTGTCCTTCCAGTTCACGTAGCGCGTCATTCCGTACGCGCCCACTACGAGTATGCGCTTGTAGCTGTCATCCGCGGCGATGGTCTTGCTGGCCACGTCCAGCGCCGTCACCCACCCGGCGCAGGCGCAGTTGAGATCATACGTGCCGGCGTTGACCGCGCCCAGCTTGGCCTGCACCACCGAGGAGGTGGCCGGACTGAGGTAGTCCGGCGTATCCGTGGCGATGACGATGAGGTCCAGCTCGTCCGGCCGGGTGCCCGCGCGCTCGAGGGCCTGACGCGCTGCGGCCACACAGAGGTCCGAGGTGGCCTGGTCGTCCGCCATCACGTGCCGCTCGCGGATGCCCACGTTCTGCACGAGCCAGTCGCCCACGGACTCGCCCAGGATGCGGTCCATGTCGGCGTTGGTGATGACCTTCTCGGGGACGTAGCGCCCGGTGGAGAGGATCTGCGCGTATCTCATGTCGTGCTCCGAAGGGTGTTGCGCGCGGAACGAGCGCCGCGTCTTGCGGGAGGAGTCGTGGCCTTGCTGGAGGACTTCGCGGGGGCCTTGGCCGTCCGGGAAGGCGGGCGTGGATCCAGGCCGTAGCGGATGAGGGCCATGGCGGTGTCCAACACGCGCTCCAGCCCGGGGTCCTCCTCCCAGATGATCCAGCGCATGCCCAGGAAGTCGCCAATGCCCATCAGGCAGTAGGCGAGCGCCTCCGGATCCATGCTGCGAATCTCCCCGGCCTCCATGGCCTGGGTGAGGCCGCGCACGTAGCCCCTGGCGAAGCGGTCGTAGTAGCGGCGGTAGCAGGCCTCGTCGACGAACTCGGCCTGACGCACCACCCGGTAGAGGTTGGGGTGCTCGCGGGCGAACTCGAAGAAGGCGCGCAGGCCCTCGCGCTCCACGTCGATGCGGTGCGTGAGGCCTACGACGGACTCGGCGATGAGCCGGCGCAGGCGCTCGCCCAGCTCATCGACCACTTCGACGAAGATGGACTGCTTGTCCGGGAAATAGACGTAGAACGTGCCGAGCGCGACGCCGCTCTTGCGGGTAATATCCGCGATGGAGGCTCGCTCGTAGCCCTTCTCCCCGAAGATAACCTCGGCCGCCCGCAGCAGCTTCTGGCGGGTCTTCTGGCCCCGAGGCGTCACGGGGAGCGTTCGCTCGGAGGAAGTTGAAGGGCGATTCATGTTTCATATACGGGTAGCATCGCGCGGACGCCCTTGTCAAAACCTCCTGCTCGGGTCTTGCATGGCCCCGTGCGTCATGGATTCGGGCTCGCCGCTCCGCGTCGCGAGGTGACGGCCTCGGCACGAGAATCATAGGCTCGCCGCCCATGCTCCAGACCGCCCTGCTCGTCCTGCTCGCGGCAGCTCCTTCTGGTCCCGACGCCCTCCGCGGTTCACTCCGAGAGCGCATCGCCCAGGTCCAGGGCGCTTCTGTTGCCGTCGTCTATCGGGACCTCGGCGACCCGAAGGACTCCGTGACCGTGGAGGCCGAGCGGTCCTTTCACGCCGCCAGCACGATGAAGGTCCCGGTGATGATCGAGTTCTTCCGGCAGGTGGATGCCGGAAAGCTGTCGCTCGACCAGCCCATCCCACTCGTCAATCAGTTCCGCTCCATCGTGGACGGCTCGCCGTACTCGCTGAACCCCAAGGACGACGAGGACTCGGCCCTCTATGAGCGCATTGGCAAGTCCGTCCCCGCGAGGGAACTCGTCCAGCGGATGATCACCCGCTCGAGCAACCTGGCGACCAACTCGGTCATCGCGCTGGTGGACGCCAGGCGCGTCACGCAGACGCTGCGGACCCTGGGCGCGCCGCAGATGACCGTGCTGCGCGGCGTGGAGGACGCGAAGGCCTACGCGAAGGGGCTCAACAACACCGCCACGGCGAAGGATCTCGCCACGCTGCTGGCCGCGATCGAACAGGGCCAGGCGGCGTCACCTGGTTCCACCCAGGCCATGCGCGACATCCTCCTGGCCCAGGAGCTGAACGCGGAGATTCCCGCAGGCCTGCCCCCGGGCACGCGCGTGGCCCACAAGACGGGGCAGATCACCGGCGTCCTTCATGACGCGGCCATCGTCTATCCCACCAGCCGAGCTCCCTACATCCTCGTCGTGCTCACCAGCGGCATCCCCGAGGAGAAGGTGGCCCGCTCCCTCATCGTGGACATCTCTCGGAGCGTGTATGCGCACGCCACGCGGAAGGCTCCGAGCGCGAAACAGTGAGCAACGGATTCCCTTCAGGTCATGGATGCAGCGCGTTGAGACCCAGGGTGAACGTGGTCACACAAGGTCTCATGGGAAGTTGAAGGTCGATTCAGGTTTCATGAACAGCCCCCTGGTCAGCCCCCCTTCGTTGGGCGTACCCTCCGCTCACTTTTTCCGGCGGCCGAGTCTCCTCGCCGCCCTCTCTCCGGGAGATGACATGCAGCTCAAGGACCTGAAGGTGGTGGTGACGGGCGCGGCCCAAGGCATGGGTGCCCACTTCGCTCAGCGGCTCCACGAGGCTGGCGCCCAGGTGGCCGTGGGTGACATCAGCGAGGAGAAGCTCGCCACGCTGCCCGCGGGCATCCACCGTCGCCGGCTCGACGTGTCCAACGAGGAGGACTGCACCTCGTTCGTCAACTGGGCCTATCAAACGATGGGCGGCCTCAACGGCCTCATCAACAACGCCGGAATCCTCCGCGACGCCCTGCTGGTGAAGAAGGACAAGACCACCGGCCAGGTGAAGAAGCTGAGCACCGCGGACTGGAACGCCGTCATCGGCGTCAACCTCACGGGCGCCACGATCATGGTGCGCGAGGTGGTGGCGAAGATGGTGGAGACCGAGCAGAAGCCCGGCGTCATCGTCAACATGTCCTCCATCGCCCGGCACGGCAATCGCGGCCAGTCGAACTACGTGTCGGCCAAGGCCGCGCTCGCTGCCAACACCGTCACCTGGTCCAAGGAATTCGCTCCGTTCGGCATCCGCGTGGGCGCCATCGCCCCGGGCCTCATCGAAACCCCGATGACCCAGGGCATGAATCAGAAGGCCCGTGACACGCTGGTGGCCACCATCCCCGTGGGCCGCATCGGCCTGCCCGAGGACATCTGGGTCGCCGTGAAGTTCGTCCTCGAGTGCGACTACTTCAACGGCCGCACCATCGATGTGGACGGTGGCCTCTACTTCTAAGCAGGCAGCCAGGCAGGCGTTCTCGATTCCTTTCGCGTGAGAACAAATCCCGCGCCCGCGTGTCTAATGAATGACGGGGATTCAGGAAGCTGCTTCTTCTGGCGGGTTGCCAGGACAATCCTGAGTTCCTAGGTTATTCAGGAAGGCGGGAGGCGAAGCGTCGGTTCAATTGGACGAGAACGCGCAAACGCTGTGACTTCCGGGAAGCGGCCTCCCGCAACAGGCCGCCAAGGGCCGTCCCCCTCGTGAAGCCGGAGGGCCCGAACCAACGTGGGTGAGTCTGCTCCCTACGAGTGAAGCTCGAGGGGCATCGTCGCACCCGCTTCGAACTCAGGAGCACGCCGCAGCTGATCCAGCACGCGCGGCGCGCAACGGAGGGTCAACATCGGCAGGGAGCCGCCCGGCTCGCTGACAGACCGCACTGCGCCCAGGAGCTTGTGTGCCTCCAGCCAGCGCATCAGGTCGTCGCGAAAGCGCGCGCTCTCCGCCAGGCCCGCCTGGTAGACAGCTGCCCGGCCGGGCGGCGGCCCACTCGGCGCACGTGTGCGCTGAGGAGCGCTGCTCTCGGCAGGCATGACCGTGACGTCAATCCACTCGGACGTCGTCGAGTCCTCACGGCCCCTCCCGGGCAGGCCTCGAACCGAGGGGACAGCCCGCAACGTGTACACGCTGTCGTCTTTCCCCGGTCCATTCTGCTTCCTGCTCATGGCCCTTCCTCCCCCAGGCCCGGCGCTCCCATGGCGCCGGCCCCGGACGCTACGTCGTCAGCGGTAGACTGCCAGCCCCTTGCCCGTTCGGTGCACGCTCGAGCGCTTGAGCTTTACCGCATTGGCCAGAATCAAATCCTTCACCTCGGTCGCCGTCAAGTCAGGTGCACGGCAACGATACAGTGCAGCAATACCAGCAACATAAGGGGCAGCCATGCTGGTGCCACTCATTCGTTCGTAGAACGCCTGGTTGTTGCACCGCCGCTCGGTGCTTGAATAGATGTTAACGCCGTAACCCATGACATCCGGCACGGAGCGCTTCCCTACCGCTCCGCTGGCCGAGAAGCTGGCCACTTTCCTGTCGAAGTCGACTGCACCGATGGCCAGTGCCTCCGGAAAGCCTGCTGGGTAACCAACCGTGTTCGGTCCACTGTTGCCTGCCGCAACAACGGGGAGGACGTTGCTGTCCAGCAGCCGACGAATCATGGTCTGCAGGGCGCGCAGGTTGAGGCGGTAGTCGGCCTCGCCAATCCCCGCCGGGCACTGCACGGGGAAGCCGAGCGACATGTTCACCACCGCGGGCCGCGTGGCGTTCTCGGGCCGAGAGAACTGGTGCAGCAGCCACTCCATGCCCGCGGCCACTCGGCCGAGGCTGGTGCGGATCGTCTCCGACTCGATGACCGAGGCGACGTAGAGATCCACCTCCGGAGCCACACCGTGGTGCACGCCCGCGGCGATGCCCGCCACGTGCGTGCCGTGGCCGTCCGGATCAAAGCCGCGCACGTCTCGCGCCGGCGTGTGCGGCGAGTTGGGGAACAGCGAGACGTAGCGGAACTGCACCACCTTGCTCGCATGCTCCGGGTGATCAGCGTCGATGCCCGTGTCGAGGATGCCGAGCATCACGCCCGCGCCGCGGATGCCCTGGGCATGAGCCAGAGGCACACCGCACTCGCCGGGCCACTCGCGCTCGGCCAGCGAGGACATGCCGCGGTTGCGCGGGCCCGTCTCTCCAGCCACGGGGCCGGGGAAGGACAGCGGCACCACGTCCGGGATGAACTCGAAGTCGGACGAGAGCTCTCCGCGTGCGGAGCGCTCCGCCTTGTCCGAGTAGAAGTGCGCCATCGTCGCGCCGATGAGCGGCATGTAGCGGTACGAGCCGGCCTCCGAACCGGTCAGCTCCTGCACCGGGCCGGGGATGGGCGTGGCCGCCACCCTGTTGCTGGCGCCCCTGCCGCGCTTGCCGCCACTGGGCTTGCTCACTGAAGGCCGCGCACCCGGCAGCGTCGCCGAGCGCAGCCCGAGTTGCTGAAGCGCTTCCGCCGCGCGCTCGGCGCCAACGAAGCGCAGCGCCGTGGAGCGCTGAAGCTGCCGCTCACCCCGCGTCGTCCCCCTCACCCCCACGCGCGCCTGGGTCTCGATGCTCTCCTTGGGAACCAAAAGATAGGACTTCATGGGAATTTCACTCCTTACTGGGGACTGCGACTGCACGGGACTGCTGACTGCGTGGGTACTGCCACGGGAGGGTCGGGGGAGGTCCCTCCCAGAAGTTTCATGGAAGCTCCAATCGGGCCCGGAGCCTCTCGGACACGAGTGGAGCAATCGAGGCTTGAGCAGCCTGCTGCACTCCGGCGGTGTGCGTGGCCCAGAGCAATTCAATCTGGTCCGCGTCCACCTGGGAACCGGAGGGGGCGACGGGAAGTCCGACACCGAGCAGCTTCAGCAGCGACCAGCTCACATCATCTCGAGGCTGGGGCTGCAGACCGCGAACGGGTTTGATGCGCAGGGTGGCCTCCACGTTCAGCCGACCGTCTCCGAAGTACTCGTTGTGCGTCCGAGACGGCTCTTCCGGTCGAGGATGATACGGGTAAGGTCCCACGTCGTCGGCGCCCTGCAACAGCGCGCGACGGCAGGCCTCCACCCGCTCGATGGGCGAGAAATCCTCGAGCGCCTGGCGATGAAATGACAGCCAGAGCGCGGCGGCCCCAGCCACCTGGGGCGTTGCGGTGGAAGTGCCTCGTCCCGGACGGTAGCCCTCCGGAGGCGAGGCCCACAGCACATCGGGCGTGGGCGCGCACAGATCCACCTCCGGCCCGTCGTTGCCCGACATGCGATCGTTGAAGCGGTAACGCTTCATGTCGTGGGTGATGCCCGACACGGCCAACACGCGGTGGAAGCGCGCCGGGTACACGACACTGGTAGGAGTGCGCAGCGAGCCGCGCAACGGAAAGTGGTTGCCGGCCGCCGCGCAGATCACCACGCCCCGCTCATAGGCGTGGTTCACCGCGTCCGCCCACAGCCGACTGGGCAACCCACCCATGCTGATGGTGATGACCTGCGCGCCCTCGCTGACGCAGTGGAGGATTCCCAGCGCCAGCGAGTGCGTAGCCACCTGCACCACCGAGGGCGAGACGCGCACCGGCAGCACCGAGGCGTACGAGGCGATGCCCTGGTACTCCTCGTGATTGGCCGCCAGCAGGCACAGCGTCGCCGTGCCGTGCCCGGGTGAGAGCCCCATGCCCGCCTCCAGCGGATCCCTCGCGTCCGGCCTGTCCCGGTCCCATAGGTCCACGCCGGGCAGGAGCCGATCGGGACCCGGCACCGCGGGGTGATTCGTCCAGCCCGTGTCCAGGTGGCCGATGAGGACACCCTCGCCGGGCAGACGCCCCGCCTTCTCGAGCAGCCGCCGCGCCTGCGACATGCGGATGGCCCGCAGGTGCCAGTCCTTCGGGAGGTTCTTCCCCTGGGGCTCCGGCAGCTCGACGATGGGGTGCACCATCACCGCGTCGGGCTCGGCGTACTCCACCTCGGGCTGCTCCATCAACGCGTGCACCGCGCTCCAGATGTCGTCCGCGGACGGACCCGAGGGCACCGCCGGAGCCGCGCCGCCGCGCATCGCCATGGCCACACCCTGAGGACCTCTCGGAGACTTCGCGCCCTTCGACTTCTTCGAGCCGCCGCCTCCGGGGAGCCGCACCGTGTGCCAGCGCGCCAGCTCTCCTCCCGGCTGCACGAGCGGCATGTCCGCCGAGAGCAGGGTTCCATGAGATGTGGGGGCAGGCAGGCCATCCACCACCAAGCCCACCGCGCGGACTCCCGCCGAGCGGGCAATGGCCGTGAGCGTGCGCCGCCTCGGAGCGCGCGCCATTGCCAGGCGCGCCACCGGGGCCGTCTCTCGCAGCTTCACATGGATCTCGCCGGTGAAATGCACACCCGGCGTCGTCACGGCCTTCATTTTTCATCCCCCACTTGGGACTTCAGCGGCCCACGGTGGAATCAGACCGAGGGCCCCTGACAAATAATTACGGATTTCCCTTAGTAGACGCCAATCCATGACGTACAGGTCCTTCGGCGCATTCCTGGAACGTCGGGAATTGGGAACCATTTCGCGGATGGTGCGCGAAAGTGACCGATCACGTACAGAAGCGGTGTCGGCCAAAGAACCCTGGTGTATGCAAGGCACTCCCCCCCCGGCCTGCCAGCAGCCCGGCGGTGGGGCTGGATGATTCGGCGCCACGATTTGTTCCTCTGGTTCGTGGCATCCGGGTAAGGGGAGATTCCCCGCCCGTTGGAGAGCTCTCTTGATTCCTTATGTCGACCCGCACTCGCTGAAGATCGGCCCCATCGAGCCCTTCGGCGTCTTCGTCGCGCTGGGCATCTTCCTAGCGGCGCGCATCGTGGTGAATCAGTCGGCCCGCCAGGGGCTCGATCCCAATCCGATCCATGACTACTCCCCGTGGGGAGTGGGCGCGGGCGTCGTCTCGGGACACCTCGTCCACCTGCTCTTCTACCACCCCGAGGAGCTCAACAAGAGCCCGTTCCAGATCCTCCGGGTGTGGGACGGCCTGTCATCCTTCGGAGGCCTGCTCGGCGGCATCATCGCCGCCGTCATCTACTTCCGACTCCGCAAGGTCAGCTTCTCCAAGTACGCGGATGCCTTCGCGCTCGGCGTGGCTCCCGGCTGGGGCGTGGCGCGCATCGGCTGCTTCGTCGCCCATGATCACCCCGGCCTGCGGACCGACTTCTTCCTCGCCGTGAACTACCCCGTCGTCCCCTACGGTGGCCCCCGGCACGACCTGGGCCTCTACGACGCCATCCTCCTGTTCGCCATCACCGGGCTCCTGTTCGCCCTGCGCAAGTCCGGCAAGCTCCAGAACCGCCTGCTGAACGTGCTCGCGATCATCTACGCCTTCGGCCGCTTCTTCTTCGACACCATGCGCGCGACCGACCTCAACTACGTCGACGCCCGCTACTTCGGCCTCACGCCCGCCCAGTACGGGTGCATCCTCCTGGTCGTCTATGGCATCTGGGGACTCGCGACCAAGCGCGCGACCCAGCCCGGTGCCACGGCTCCCTCCGGTGGATCAGTAGGCACCGCGCGGTAGCCGGGCGGTAACCGGTAAGGTCCTACCAGTAGGCAACGGACTTCAGGTCGAAGACGTCCGTGTAGCCGCTGCGCATCAACAGGCCCGCAGCCATCGCGCTGCGGCCTCCGCTGGCGCAGTACACCACCACCTTCGTTCCCGGCGGCCCCACCTCGGCCACCCGATATGGCAGCTCCTGCACGGGGATGTTGCGCGCGGGCTCGGGGTGCCCCTGATGGAACTCCTCCGGCGTGCGCACATCCAGCAGCACAGCACCCTCGGCGACGAGCTGCCGGGCCTTCTCTGAGAGTTCTTTCGGTGTCATGGCGCCGCCACTGTAGACCAGAACCCGCCGCGCTCCCGACCCGTTTGCAGGTCGACACTCCCGGCCGACGCGTGTAAGCCCGTCTGAGCCCGAGATGGTCTGATCTGCACATCGCCGCGCGGATCCGTGTTGGAGCTTCAACGATCGACCGTCGGGCAATAGCCCTGAGCGTCCCCGGCGCGCGTCAATTCGCCTGAATGGCACCCTTCTCCCATTCGGGCCCCGCCAGCGCGCCTGCCCCACCAACGCCGCTGGTCCTCACCTGGCCCGCGGCGCTCATCGGCCTCCTCTTCGGAGTGCTGATGACCTATGTGCCATACGAGTTCCGGGTCGCCTCCTTCCGCCCCCTGTACCCGTACGTCAGAGAGATGGGCATCACCTACCTCGCCAGCAGCCTGGCGATGCTGGGCTCCCTGCTCTACCCCCGCGCCCCTCGGTGGCTGGATGTGTTGGGACGCGTGGGCTTCATCATCACCACCACCGCGTACTGGTGGGTGCTCAATGTCCTCAGCGGCAGCTTCACCGGCACCATCCTCTATCCGTTGCTCTTCATCGGGCTCGCCCTGGAGGCCCTACCCTCCTTCCGCCGCCGGCCGCTGTTCCGCGGTTTCGTCGGCATCATCGGCCTGTGCTTCGGCCCGCCGATGATCGTCGCGCCCGAGCGCTTTCCTCCCGCCATCTACGCCTACCTGTCTCCCGTCATGGCCATGACGGGCGTGCTCTTCATGGCCGCGGGCCTGGCGCTCCTGCTGCCCCTCCGCCGGTGGCGCCCGTGGCTGCCTCGCGCGGTGATGGGAGCCATGGCCCTGCCCTATGGCCTGCTGTCCTGGGCGCTCGGCCGTGGCCAGTTCTGGATGGGCATGTCCGTGTACGTCATCATCACCCTGGGCTGCGTGGCCGAGGCGGTGGCCTGGCGTCCCCGCGCTCCGCGCACCGTCGGCTGGAAGTTGCTGCGCGGCCTGGCCTTCGCCGGGCTCGTGCCGCTGCTCGCCCTGGGGGCCGTCGCCTCGTTCCTCGCCCAACGCGCCATCGAAGAGCAGGTGCGCGAGGATACGGTGCGCACCGCCACGGGCGAGGCCGACTTCGTGCGGCGCTACATCGAGGAAGCTCGCGAGGACCTGCGGCTGCTGCTGGACACTCCCGGCTTCCGTGCGGCCTTCGCGGACGGAGATGCAAGCCGCCTCGAGCCCTATCTGCTCAACGTCGCCACGCGCCCGCGCCCCTTTGGGACCGTCATCGCCATGGACGCGAAGGGTGCGGTGCTCGCCTCCTCCGCGAACATCCAGGGGCTTGGCCCCCTGCCGACGTTCACCGAGATCGTCTCCGAGCCCTTCATCCATCGAGGCCCCCGTCCCTATGTGGCCCTGGCCCTGCCCTTCGAGGAGCGTGGACACCGCCGGGGCGCGCTGGTCGGACTGTTGTCGCTCAAGCAGCTCGCGGCGGCCTCCACCCCCGCCGCCCGGCGCTTCCACGTCCAGGTGCTGGACCGGAGCAGCCTCCAGGTGATTCGGGACACCGCTCCCAGCGCTCCCATGCTCAGCCCCGCCCGCCTGCCCGAGGCCCTCCGCAAGGCGGTGACGAGCTCGGGGCAGTTGGTCATCGAGACCTTCGACGCCGTGGACCGCCGCATCCTCGGAGCCCAGGCCGCCGTGCCCGGCACGCAGTGGAGCGTGGTGGTGACGCAGGAGTTGGGCGTGGCCTACGCGGCCATCACCCGGATGAGCGCGGCAGTGGTGGGAATGCTCGTGTTCGGCGTCCTGCTGGCGCTGGCGCTCTCCCAGTTCGTCGCCCGGGATGTCATCCGACGGCTGACGGCCCTGCGCGAGGCCACCGCCGCCCTGGCCGCGGGAGACCTGGACCGGCGCGTCGACGTGGAGGAGGACGACGAGCTGGGCGAGCTGGCTCGCGGCTTCAACGACATGGCCATCCGCACCGGCGCCACCCAGGTGGAGCTGCGCGACGCGGTGAAGGTTCGCGAGGAGTTCCTCAGCGTGGCCAGCCACGAGCTGCGCACCCCGCTCACTCCGCTCAAGGGCTTCGCCAGCCTCACCCTCCAGCGCCTGGAGCAGAGCCCGGAGAGCCCGGAGCGCGAGTGGCTCCTCAAGGCCCTGCGCTCCATGTCCCGGCAGACCGACCGGCTGGCGCGCCTCGTGGATGATCTGCTGGACACCGCTCGCATCCAGTCCGGACGCCTCGAGCTGATCTGCAAGCCGGTGGACCTGCTCCCCGTCGTGAACGAGGTGCTCGAGCGCTTCGAGCTGCGCGGCGCCGAGGGCCTGCACTTCGAGCTGGAGCCCCCTCCTGGTCCGCTCGAGGGCGTCTGGGACGCGACGCGGCTGGATCAGGTCATCACCAACCTGCTCAGCAACGCCGTGCGCTACTCGCCGCAGGGAGGAACGGTGCGCATCTCGTTCGGCGTGACGGCCTCGTACGTGGAGCTGCGGGTCCGGGACCAGGGCATCGGCATCCCTCCCGAGAGCCTGCAGCGCCTGTTCCAGCCGTTCTCTCGCGCCTCCAACGCCACCTCACGCCACTTCGGCGGGCTGGGCCTGGGCCTGTTCATCTGCCGAGAGATCGTCGAGCGCCACGGCGGCGTCATCTGGGCCGAGAGCGAGGGCTCTCAGCAGGGCAGCAGCTTCCACGTCCAACTGCCTCGGGCTCCCATCCAGGCCGTTCCCCAGCCAGACCCAGCTCCCATCGCGGGCAAGCCCTCCACGGGCCTCCCGGGTGAAGCGTCTCTCAGCCGATGGACGGGATGATGGGCAGCTGGCCGCGAGGGAGCTCCAGCGTGAACGTGGAGCCGTTGCCCGGGCTGCTCGTCACTCGCACCGTGCCGCCAAACGCCTCGACGATCTGCCGGGTGATGTAGAGCCCCAGCCCCAGACCGCCGTAGTGCCGATCGCTCACCGCGCGCTCGAAGCGCTCGAAGATGCGCCCCAGGTCCTCCTCCGCGATGCCGATGCCCTGGTCCTCCACCGTCAGCCGCGCCCGCTCGCCGTCCTCCTCCACCCGCACCACCACCGGCCGGCCCGCTCCATACTTCAGCGCGTTCGACAGCAGGTTCGTCACCACCTGCTCCACCCGCAGCCGATCCCACCGGCCGAACACCGGCTCCGGCGCGTGCAGCTCCAGTGCGCAGCCCAGCTTCTCCGCCGATGGCGCAAACCGCGAGAGCAGCTCCGCCGCCACCGACGAGAGGTCGACCTCCTCCAGCTCCAGCCGAAGCCGACCCGCGCTGATCCGCGACACGTCCAGCAGGTTGTCCACCAGGTCCGTCAGCTTGCGCACCTGCCTCAGCGCCACCTCCAGCGCGTCCGAGACCTTCTCGGGGGGCATCGGCGTGCCGCCCAGCATCGCCTCGCTGGCCTGACGCTGCATCGCCTGCAGCTTCAGCCGCAGCGGCGTCAGCGGCGTCTTCAGCTCGTGGCTCGCGATGCCCAGGAACTCGTCCCTCAGGCGCACCGCCTCCTGCGCCTCGTGGTAGAGCCGGGCGTTGTCCACCGCCGCCACCACCCGGCGGGACAGCTCCTCCACCATCTCCAGATCTTCCGGACCGTAGCGCCGGCCCGCATCACACGAGGCGAAGGTGAACAGCCCCACCGCCTGCCCTCGCGAGCGCATGGGGATCAGCATCATCGACAGCGCCCCCAGCCGCTCCAACTGCTGGAGCTCCTCCGGCGTGCGCGTCATCTGTTCCATGTGCTCCGGCAGGAAGTCCGGGTAGAGGCGGGATTCGCCTCGCGCCAGCGCCTGGAAAAGCGCACTGCCCGTCTCCTGGCTGGCCGAATACCTCGGCGCCTCGCGCAGCAGCACCTCGCGCGTCGGATCCCGGTGCGCCGCCGCCACCCGACGGAACGTCCCGTCCTCCTCCAGCATGTCCACCAGACACCACGAGGCCACCGAGCTCGCCGCCAGGTGCGCCACGCCCGCCAGGATGGCGTCCGGCTCGGCCCTCACCTCGGCCAGCTCCCGGCTGGCGTCCGAGAGGAACCGCAGCGCCTCCTCCGCCCGCCGACGCGGCGTCAGATCCTGCACCAGCACCAGCGTGCGCTCCGGCCCCTCCAACCCCAGCGCCGCCAACACCACCGGCACCCGCGTGCCGTCCGCCCGCACATACTCCGTCTCCAGCGGGCCCGCCGTCCCCAGCCGACGCAGCGCGTCCACCGCCTGCGCTCCCGCCGAGGGCGTCTCCGGCGCCGCCAGCGCGTCCCAACGCACCTGCCCCGCCTCCACCGCCTCGCGCGTCAGCCCCGTCAGCCTCAAGAAGGTGTCATTCGCATCCAGCAGCCGCCCCTCGGGATCGGTAATCAGCAGCGCCGGCAGCGGCACCCGCAACAGCCGCCGCATCAGGTTCCCGTCCTGCGTGCGGCTCCGCCTGGCGCGCGGTAAAGGCGCCTCTGGCTCGACTGCTGTCTCGGGCGCTTCGGCCTCTACCGCCGCGGCCAGCGGAGCTCGATCCAATGCCATTCCGATGATCCCCCCAAGGGGCACTCCATCTTGCTCGACCTGCCGGAGTTTCCGGAAGACACCCCCCGCGTGCCCGCCATGCAGGCCTGGCTCCTACCCGGGACGACATGGAAGAAAGAGCGCGACCGACTTCTCGTGGAGCAAGCTGACGGGTGCCTCGTGACCCAACTTGTCGTACATCGGATTTTCAGGGACCTTCATCCCCGTCGACCCCCGTCACCGTTCAACCACCGGCATCAGCCCCCGCAGCCGTGAGATACTGGGGGTCTGACCTCCGAGGCTTCTTGAGCCATGTCTCCGGCCCCCCTAGCTTCCAGCCCCAGCGAGCACCTCTACCGGCAGATCATCGACGGCCTCGAGGAAGTGGTGTTCCAGACGGATCCGAAAGGGCACTGGACCTTCCTCAACCCCGCCTGGACGGCGCTGACCGGCTTCACGCCCGAGGAGACCCTGGGCCGTGACGCGACGGAGTTCCTCCGACAGGAGGATCGGCCGCGCACCCAGGAGCTGTTCCAGTCGGTGCTCGCGCGGAAGGTGGAACACGCCCGCCACGAGGTGGCCTACCGCAAGCGTGACGGCAGCCTGGCCTGGGTCGAGGTGTTCGTCCGGCCCTTGCAAGGCGAGGACGGCACCGTGCAGGGCCTGTGCGGCACGCTCACCGATATCGGCGAGCGGCGGCGCACCCGTGACGCGCTGGTCCGGCGCGAGCGCTACCTGAACGCGCTGGTGGAGATGCAGCAGCGGCTGCTCGCCGCGCAGCAGGAGGGCAGCCCCAACAAGGAAGTGCTGGAGCCCATCGGCCGGGCCTCGGGCGCGGGCCGCGTCTACCTCTTCGAGGTGCTCCGCGGCGACACCGGGCAGCACATCATGCACCTGCGCGCCGAGTGGTGCGCGCCCGACGTCAAGCCGGTGGTCGGCGCCGAGTCGCCCCAGGGCGTGCCCATGGAGCGGGACTTCAAGCGCTGGGAGGAGCTGCTCTCGCGCGGCGACGTCGTCTCCGGCAAGGTGAAGGACTTCCCCGCCTCCGAGCGGGCCATCCTCGAGCCCCAGAGCATCCTGTCCCTGCTGATCCTTCCCCTGCGCGTCAACGGCACGTGGGCGGGTTTCATCGGCTTCGATAACTGTTCCGAGGCGCGCGAGTGGGACCGGCTGGAGGTGGATCTGCTGTCGGCCGCGGCCGGCGCCATCTCGCTGGAGTTGGAGCACCGGCAGTCCGAGAGCGCCCTGCGCGAGCGCGAGACGCGCTACCGGCAGCTGGCCGAGAACGCCTCGGACATCCAGTACCGCTACCAGCTGGAGCCCCCGCGCTCCTTCCTCTACGTGAGCCGCGTGGTGACGGACCGCCTGGGCTACAGCCCCGAGGAGCACTACGCGAACCCCGAGCTGTGGAAGCAGCTCGTGCACCCGGGAGACCTGCCCTCGCTCACCCAGCTGCTGGAGACGCCACAGCAGGTGGGCTCCAAGCCGATGGTGCTGCGCTTCACCGCGAAGAACGGGCGGACCCGGTGGCTGGAGCACACCGTGGCTCCCGTGATGGACGGCACCGGGCGCCCAGTGCTGGTGGAGGGCATCGCCCGCGACATCACCGATCGCCGCGAGGTGGAGGAGGCCCTCAAGCTCTCCGAGGCCAGCTTCCGCATCCTCCTCGAGGGCGTGCCGGACGCGGCGGCCATCCAGCGCGATGGGCGCATCGTCTACGCCAACATGGCGCTCGTGTCCGCGCTCGGGTTCGATCGGCCGGATCAGCTCGTCGGCCGCGTGCTGGCGCAGTTCGTCGAAGACGACGAGGAGCAGGTGCCCGGCCCGCCGCCCGACCCCAGCGGAATCAAGGGCATGGTCACCGGTGAGCGCCGGCTGGTGCGGCGTGACGGCAAGACGCGCGTGGCGGAGATCGTCTCGCTGCCCCTGCTCTTCGACGGAGCCCCCGCGGTGGTCTCCATCGCTCGCGACGTCACCGAGCAGCGCCACCTCCGGGACCGCCTGACGCTGGCGGACCGACTGGCCTCGGTGGGCACGCTGGCTGCGGGCATCGCGCACGAGATCAACAACCCGCTGGCCTTCGTCATCTCCAATCTGAGCTTCCTCTCCGAGGAGATGCGGCGCAGCCAGCTCTCGCTGGAGGCCAGTGGCGCCGGCAGCACGAACCACCCCACGGGCACTCCGCGGCTGCGCACCCGCGCGGAGATGGATCTGGTGGAGTGGCAGGAGGTGCTCGGCGAGGCGTACGAGGGCGCCGAGCGCGTGCGGCAGATCGTCCGCCAGCTCAAGACATTCTCGCGGCCGGACGAGGAGCGCCTATCCCCGGTGGACGTGCACCAGGTGCTGGACTCGGTGGTGATGATGGCGGCCAACGAGATCCGCCACCGCGCGCAGCTGCACAAGGACTTCGGTCCGGTGCCCAGCGTCATGGCCAACGAGAGCCGCCTGTCCCAGGTGTTCCTCAACCTGGTGGTGAACGCCGCGCAGGCCATCCCCGAGGGCCAGGCCCACCACAACGCCATCCGGCTCGTCACCCGGCGGTTGGACCCCGGCCGCGTGCTCATCGAGGTGCAGGACTCCGGCTCGGGAATCCCGCGCGAGGCGCTGGGCCGCATCTTCGATCCGTTCTTCACCACCAAGCCGGTGGGCGTGGGCACGGGCCTGGGCCTGTCCATCTGCCACGGCATCATCACCAACCTGGGCGGTGAGATTTCCGTCGAGAGCGAACTGGGCAAGGGCACCACCTTCCGCGTCATCCTGCCGTCCCTGGAGCCGCGCACGCGCTCGAGGCCCACCAACCAGCCGACGCCGGTGCACGTCCCCCAGCGCCGCGGGCGCGTGCTGGTGGTGGACGACGAGCCCGGCGTGGGCAAGGTGCTGCGGCGTATCCTCAAGGATCACGAGGTCGAAGTCGCCGCCGGTGGGCGCCAGGCCCTGGAGCGGCTGCAGCGCGAGCCGGACCACTTCGACGCGGTGCTGTGCGACGTGATGATGCCGGACCTCGGAGGCAAGGACCTCTACGAGGCGGTGCGCCGCTCGCACTCGGGGCTGGAGCGGCGCTTCATCTTCGTGTCGGGCGGTGCCTTCACCGCCAACGCGCGCGAGTTCCTGGAGGCCATTCCCAACCCGAAGCTGGAGAAGCCCTTCAACGAGCCCGCGCTGCGGCAGATCGTCCAGGAATTGGTGAGCCGAGGCCCCTCCTCCACGCGGTGAGCGTGGCGGCGGGGTGACAGCGCGGTCCTCCCGATGACCGATGCGGCAAGGTGGGTGGAACCGTCGCCCTCCTCCCGCTGTCCGATGGCGCGGGGCGGGAAAGCCCCTAACCTGCGCTCCACCCCGCCTTCCGAGGTGTGCCCCCATGAACCGCACCACCCTGCTGCTCTCCGCCACCGGACTGCTCGCGCTCGCCGCCCTGGCGCTGGGCCTGCCCAAGCCTCCGCCCGCCACCGACACCACCCACACGATGGCGCAGCCCGGCGAGCAGGAGCCCACGCTGACGCTTCCGTTGGTCACCTCGGGAGACGGCGCATTGACGCTGGAGGGCAAGCTCTCCGGAGCCTTCGTGCAGGCCGGGCCCAGCGAGGCCTTCGCCGTGCTGGAGGTGAAGGCCCACGCTCCGAAGGAGAACCACCGGGTGCCCGTCAGCCTGGCGCTCGTCATCGATCGCTCCGGCTCCATGCGCGGGCAGAAGCTGGATGACGCCAAGCGCGCGGCCCGTGAGTTCGTCCAGCGGCTGACGGAGGTGGATCGACTGGCGGTGGTGCACTACGGCTCGAACGTCACCACGTTCCCCAGCACGCTGGTGACGGAGGAGGCCCGGGCGCGGATGCTGAGCTTCGTGGACGCCATCGAGGATGACGGCTCCACCAACATGAGCGGCGGCCTGGAGGCGGCGGCCCAGGAGCTGCGTCCCTTCGTGAGCCAGTTCCGGGTGAGCCGCGCCATCCTCCTGAGCGACGGACAGCCCACCGCCGGCATCGTGCGCGAGGATGAGCTGAACGCCCTGGCCCGCCAGCTGCGCTCCATGGGTGTGGCGGTGAGCGCCCTGGGCGTGGGCGGGGACTTCAACGAGAACCTGATGCAGGGCATCGCCGAGCAGGGCGGCGGCTTCTCCGGCTTCCTCAACTCCAACCAGCTGGCCGAGGTCTTCTCCCGCGAGCTGGAGCAGGCCACCGGCACCGTCGCGCGCGGGGTGGAGCTGCGCCTGGAGCTGTCTGGCTCCGTGACGAGCGCGGAGGTGATGGGCTCGAATACCTTCATCGAGGGCCGCACCGTGCGCGTGCCGCTGTACGACATGGCGGGCGGCCAGTCCGCGCGGATGGTGGTGAAGCTGGCGCTCAACACCACTCCGTCCGAGCAGCCGCTCGAGCTGCTGTTCGCGAAGCTCTCCTATATGGATGTGGAGAGGGATGGGCCTGCCGAGGCCCGTGTGGCGCTGAGCGCTCGCTCCACCGAGGACGCCTCCGTGGTGCGCGCCAACCTGGACAAGGACGTGCGGGTGCACGCGGTGCGGGCGCTGGGCACGCAGCAGCTGCGCGCGGCGGCCGAGGAGATGAAGAAAGGCAACCGCACCTCCGCGCTGGGGCTGCTGGACAACGCGCGTCGCATGTTCGGCACTTCCGCCTCGGCGCTCTCGGGGGAGCTTGCGGATGTGGACCGGACCCGGGCAGCCTATGAGAGCGCTCAGGACGCGGAGAGCCAGCGGAATGAGGCGCGGCAGCTCCAGAAGAAGGCGATGAAGAACTTCGGCTACAACAACTCTTACTGACGTAGGACGTGAACGCCATGGCCTTCTCCCTGCAACTGCTCCACCGCGAGGACTTCGAGCGACGCACGCTGCGGGCGCTGGCGGGAGGAGGTGCCGTGGGAGTTCTGGCGGCCCTGGCCCAGCGCTTCCACATCCCCCTGGATCCCGGCTTCGCGGTGGTGGCGGCGGGGCTGGCCGGGGCGCAGCCGGTGCTGGGGTACACGGCGGCGCTGCGGCTGGCATTGGCGGTGCTGCCGGCGCTGCCCTACTTCTTCGAGGCCACGGATCCGGTGCCCCAAGCGTTCTCGGGAGCCATCGCCGCGGCGCTGGTGGCCTGGGCGGGCCAGGGCAACGAGCGGTTCGGCAAGCCCTCCGAGGTGGCGGCGGGCGCGGTGGCGGCGGGCGCGCTGGTGCCGCTGGGGATGTACGTGCAGCAGGTGCTCGATGCCCGCTTCTTCTCCCATGGCGGGCTGCTGGGAGCGCTGGTGGGCTTTGGCGCCGTGGCGCTCTTCTGGAGCGTGGGCACGCTGGCCTCGCATCTGACGGTGCACCTCGATCCGGTGGAGTCTCGCGGCCGGACGCTGGCGAGCACCCTGGCTGGCGAGGCGAAGAATCTGGTGGAGCGCACGGTGACGCTGTACCAGCAGTGCCGCGCGGTAGCGCTGAAGATGGCGGCCGGGCCGGGGCGCAACGAGCTGGTGGAGGTGCTGAGGAAGATGGCTCGCGAGGCCTTCACCCTGGCCGAGTCCCACGCCGGCCTGGAGGCGCAGCTGATGTCCGTGGCGCAGGGGGATGTGGATACGCAGGTGAAGGATCTGCGGGCTCGTGCGGCGGCCACGGAGGATGCGGTGGCGCGGCGGCAACTGGAGCTGGCGGCCTCCTCGCTCGGAGAAGAACTCAACCGGCTGGATACGCTGTCGCGGAAGCGGGACCGGCTGTTGGCGCAACTCCACGCGCAGGTGGCGCTGATGGAGCGCGCGCGCGTGTCGCTGGTGGGCGCGGCGGGCACCGAGGCCAGCGCGAAGGGAGCGCAGGCGGCCCAGTTGGCCCGGCGGCTCGCTTCTCTGGGCGAGGAGACGCCTCCCGCGCCCGAGGCGGATGGCGTGGCACCGCCTGCTCCGTCGCGCGTGTCGAGCTGAAGCGGGCTCGGGCTCGGCGGGAGGAGACAAGAGGGCCAGGTCCCTTCGGATTCCGCTGTGGAGGAGGAGCCTCCGGGCGCGACCGGCGCGAACCTGTATGCTTGTCGGACAGGTTCGGTCCTCTGATCCACCAGCTGAAGACAGCTGACATCGTGCGTGCTCAGTGCCGCGCCCTCCGTCAGAGCAGCTCGCGAGACAAACCAGGCCTGCCACAGCGAATCACCGCAGCCCCTTCATGACGATTCCCTGCATGTTCTCGCCTCCGACGCATTCGAGGATTCCTGACTCAAACTGAGCTCACGGAAATTCTCTGCGGCTCCGAGCTGGCATACCTGTCAGAGCGGAATGACGGCGACCTACTCATTGGGTAGTCTGCGCGCCCGGCGGAGTTGACCGCCCTGTGCACCGTGAGGCATGCGATGACGGACGCGCCAACCCCCGACTCGCTCAGACCTGGGAGCCTGGTCGGCCCGTGGCGGGTGGAGACCTATGCCGGCGGTGGCACCTACGGGGTCGTCTACCGGGCTCGGCGTGCGGGACACCCGGGCTCCGTGCCGGTGGCGCTGAAGGTGGCGCGCTTCCCCCATGATCCGCGCTTCTTTCGTGAGGTGGAGCTGCTCATGCGCTCGCGGCACCCGGGCATCCCGGAGCTGTTGGACCGGGGGTGGTGGCTTTCGAGTGAAGGCATCACCTACCCCTATCTGGTCATGGAGTGGATCCACGGGGCGCCTCTGTACGAGTGGGCGCGGGTGCACAAGCCCTCTTCGCGCAAAGTGCTCCAGGTGCTGGCGCAGGTGGCCTGGGGGCTGGAGGTCGTGCACCAGACTGGCGGCCTGCACCGGGACGTAAAGGGAGACAACATCCTGGTGGAGCCCGAGGGCCGGGCGTTCCTCACGGACTTCGGCTCGGGTACGTGGGCGGGCGCATCTCCGCTGACGGAGAGCCTCATGCCCCCGGGGACTCGCGAGTACCGCGGGCCTGAAGCGCTGCGCTACCAGTGGCACCACCTGCGTCAGCGCGGTGCGCACTACGCGGCGCGCTCCTATGACGATTTGTATGCGCTGGGAGTCACGGCCTACAGGTTGGTGACGGGGAGGTATCCACCGCCGGGGACGGATCCGGAGGCGAAGATGGATCCGATCCGGTCCCCACCTCCACCGCGCGAGCCGTCTCGGGCGCTCAACCCGAGGGTGATTCCGGAACTGTCGGAGCTGATTGAGCGGATGCTCTCGGCGGAGCCAGAAACGCGAGGACTGGCTCGAGAGATCGCCGAAGCCGCGGAGGCTGTGGCGGAACACGCAGGGCCCGAGGCGGATGTGCCACTCGAGGACTCAGTGCCAGCTCCAGCCAGCTCAGGGGCTCGGCTCGTGAGCGTGCGGTGGGAGCCAATGGTTCAGAAGGTTGTATCGGAGCAGGTACCTGCAGAGGAGATCAGGGTCCCAGTCATTGAGCCTACCAAGCCCCACGTAGAGACAAGACTTCAGCTGCGCGGACTCGTCTCGGTTGCCATGGTACTGCTGACGATGGCCTGCATCTTGTGGATGGGGCACGGTTCTCATCCGAGAATCATCGTCGACGCATCGGGTGAAGTACCGGACATCGAAGCGCTGAAAGACGATGACGCCGCGTCACTCGCCGATGCCTCGGTAACGACGCGCGTGACTTCTCAGAGCACGGCCGTGGCGTCAGCATCCATCTCGCTGGATATGCCCACGGATCCTCTTCCAGGCCAACTGCGTGCGCCCTGTCGCCGTCGCGGAGCTGTCGAGATCAATGGAGGGTGCTGGATACGGTGGGCCGATCTCTCGCCTCCCTGCGGTGAGGATGCCTACGAATGGAAGGGCATCTGCTACTGGCCCATCTACGATCGCACGCGGCCCCCCACTACCAAGAAGCCACACGAGCCCAAGGATCAGTGATGGACGCTGACCATCGAGTTCAGTTGAAGGCCTATGGCCGGACGGTGTGTAAAGCCGCAGTAGCTCCACGAGCACACCGTCCCTGAGCACCCTGCATCCGAGGTGACATCCTCTCGCTTGCAGGTCCACCCCTGTCTCCTGCAGCTTGGGTGTTGTAGGGTCAGGATCATGCACTCACGCAGGACATTCGCGCCGGTGGCTTTCCTCCGGCTGCGCCGCTGGACGGCAGCGAGCTGACCTTCGCCGGTCATCGCGTCGTCCTCCGGTGATGACGGCCCTCATGGGCCGTCTGGCTCGCTGCTACCCCCGTGCCCGCTTTCCGCGTCGCGGAAGGCCCGGGCGCGGGGTGTCATGCCCTCGTTCCTGAACCGAGTGCCGCCGCGAGCCGTGCGCCGCGCGTGACGTGTCCTTCGTTACGCCCGTTGCCTCACGTCCCGATGCAGGCCCCCGGCGTCACGTCGACGTCATGACGCCCTGCGCAGCCGACCTCTCCGCGACTCGTTCCCTGGCCACGTGCCGCCACGAGCTTCCGGAGACGTTCCCGCATGTCTGCGCAGACCCAACCCTCCTCGCATTACCTCTCGTCCGCCGTCCGATTCCTCTGCTGCCCCGTGTGCACTGCTGATCTGGAGCTACGGGCCACCACACTGCGCTGCTCTCGGGGCCATGCCTTCGACGTGGCTCGGCAAGGCTATGTGAACCTGTTTGTAGGCCGTGGGCATCCCGGACGTGGAGACACCGCCAGAATGGTCGAAGCGCGCGAGCGATTCCTTTCTTCCGGCCACTACGCGCCTCTGGCTCAACTCCTGGCGGAGCTCGCCGCAGCATCGGTGGGGCCCGCAGCGGAGGACTCCTGCATCCTGGAAGTCGGAGCGGGCACCGGGTACTACCTCGCTCGCGTGCTCGACCGGTGCCCGGGCGCACGGGGCCTGGCTGTCGACATCTCCAAGTTCGCTGCCCGGCGCGCTGCCCGAGCCCATGCCCGCATCGGCGCAATCGTGGCTGACGGAGAGAACTCGTTCCCGCTTCGTAGTGGCACCGTCACGTTGGCACTCAGCGTCTTCGCCCCTCGCAACGCGGACGAGCTTCACCGCGTCTTGAAGCCGCGAGGTGCATTGCTGGTCGCCACCCCGACCTCTCGACATCTTCAGGAGCTGACCGAGCCGCTCGGGCTGCTGCATGTGGATGAATGCAAGGCGGAGCGGCTGAGCTCACGGCTCGCGCCATACTTCCACCCAAGCGGCCAGCACGCGCTCGAATTGAAGCTGCTACTCAGCAGGATGGAGATCACCCTTCTCGTCTCCATGGGCCCAAACGCCTTTCACATCGACCCTGTGGAACTACAGCGCAGGATTGCTCACGTGGCTGAACCTATCGAAGTCACAGCCTCGTTCACCCTCTCCGTTCATCGACCCAAGTGAAACCGTACGAGTCGAACATCTGCGGCAGCCAACCGTTCGCTTCACAGTGGCTGTGCTGAGGACCCGGCTGCCGCTCGGATTCGTTCCGAACTGGTATGGCCAGCCTACCAGTTGGTACTGGTCTCGCCCGGCAGGGCTCCTCCTGGGCGAGAGTGAGTTCCACGAGCTGGCCCCTGACTCAGGCGCGCGCGGCCTGGTAACGCAAGGTGCCCAGGACTCGTGGACTCGCCTGGGTCCCCGAGCGCGGTTCTCGTGTCAGCGTCCCGATGATGTCCACGCGTTCCGTGACTTCCTCGGCCGGGTAGGTTCGGAACTCCACGCCCAATCCGAAGGTAGGCACCGGCAGCCCTCGCCAGCGCACGCGCCGCCCTCGGATGGAGACGCCTCCTCGATCGAGCGCTCGCACCTCCATCTCCACCTCCAGACCCTGCTCGACGAAGACCTCGTACAACGTCCCGCCCCTCACCACGAAGTCCGAGTCGAACACGCGCAGCGCCCCATCGCAGTACAGCTCCCGGACGAAATGCATCGAGCCATCCGCGCGGCGGAAGGTTCGGAAGCATGCAGGGAAGGCTCGCTCCCCGGATGCCGTCACCCCCTGCCCGAGCAGCCGCGTCGCCAGCCATGCAACCGCTCGCGCGCCCCAGTTGCGCAACTCCACCGAAGCTCGTACCGCGTAGGCTCCAGGGTTCGAATAGAAGCGCACCACTCGCGCGTCGACCTCGGCCACGCCCCCACCCAATGCCCCCGCCAGCAGCGGCCAGCTGTCCGTGGGTCCTGTCTGCTGCCCCCGGCGTAGGCTCCGAACCCCTCGCCGGTAGACTCGAGCTGCCGCCCATGCCGTCATGAAGCTCGACAGCAGCAGCAGCGCCACCCGCCGATCTCCGAGCAGGTCCCCGCGCCTCGTCCCTCTCGGGAACAGCAGCGCGCGAGCCGTGGCCAGCGCGTAGTGGCGCAGCAGACTCCACCCCGCGTGGAGCAGTCTCCCCACCGCGAGCGCCATCCCGTGCGCGATCGCCGCCTCCCCCGGAACCGCTCCTGCCAGCGCCGGCTGATCAAACAGCCTCGATCCCAACGTCATCTCCAGGTGCTGCACCAGCAAACGCCACAGAGGCTCCTCCGCATGCGCTCGCGCCTCGGCCAGAAAGGCGGCCTCCAGCCCTGCTTCGCGCGCCGCAGCCGCATCCTGCATGTGGGCGTCGATCCACCGCTCATCGCAGACCTCGATGGGGAGCCCCTCCTCACAGGCTCGCGCATAGGCCTCCCAGCTCCGCGTGCGCGGTCGGCCATGGATGTCTACGGGCATCACCGCCTCGCCCAGCCGGGCGAAGGGCGCGGACACTCCCCAGAAGCGCCCGAGCGTCACCGCACTCGCGACAAGCAGGTGCACTCGCGCCATGCGGCAAGGGTGAGCGCGATAGAAGGACTCCAGCTTTCCCAGCCACCGACGGCTGGCCCGGTGCCGACTCACGAACGCGACGAGCTCCTCTCGCGAGGCTCGCGGCAGATGGGCACGCGCCTCGGCAAGCTCCTCCGGTTCCACCTCCTCGTTCTCCTCGAGGGAGCTGAGACAACTCCATGCGTCCCGAGCGATCGCGCTCACGACGCCACCTCCACCAGAGAGCGTGCCTCGGACGGTGCCTGTGCCGATTCCCGGCCCGACCCCAGCCAGCTCCTCGCGGCTCCCGGCGCGGGCGCCCCTCCCAGCGTTCGGGCAATAAAGAAGAGCACGAACCGCCAGCGAGACCGGCGGCGCTCCACCGCGCCCTCGTCCCCCGCGCACCACTGCCGCAGCGTCTCGAAGCTCCACTCGGTGGCCAGCTGCATCATCGGCCGGAAGAGGTAGAAGTCCAGCAGCCCACCCGCCGCCCCGTGTCGCGTCTGGTAGTCGAACACCGTCTTGAAGAAGGTCCCCTCCGGCCGCCGCTCGTAGAGCCACACCCCTCGCCCGTGGGTGATGAGACTCTTCGGATCCTCCGAGCCAAATTCGAACGTGGAGCGCTCCAGCGGCGCGTTGCTCAGGTACCGGCCCCAGCCCGCCACCTCCAGCCCGAAGCCCAGCCGCGTCAGGTACTCCATGAGATGAAACCCTCGCGCGTCCTGCTCCGGCAGATAGCGGATGGAGGAGAAGCGCAGATCCCACCCCGTGTGCTGATCCGGCTCCTGCGAGCGCTCCCACACGCGCTCGACCGGCGCGGGAATCAGCGCCTCCACCACCACCCGGCGCGAGAGCACCTCCGGCGTCCCCACCTCCCCTGCCGCCCGCCGCGAGAACCACCGGTACAGGTCATGCGCAAACGCCCCGAGCGCCACCACCCCCATCACCGTCATCAACGCTCTCAACGCCACGGGCACCGCGGGCGGCGCCACCTGGATCGCCGTGGGAAGCAGCCGATCCGGCCACACCGCCTGGAACGTGCTCATCAGGTACAGCCCCACCAGCACGCTCAGCACCACGTGCATCAGGTACTCGCCCCGAGGCAGCCCTCCTTGAGAGGCGCGGCTCTCCTTCTCCTCCCAGACGTCCGCCCAGGCGATGAAGACATCCGCCGCGTACAGCACCCCGAGCCCCACCAGCGCCGCTCCATGGAAGCGCAGGTGCGCCACCCACAGGAACTGCAGCGCGTACACGAGGTGACGCGCCGTGTGCCACAGCACCTCCCGCCGGCACTCGGGCCTCAGGTGCAACTGGCACCGGTAGATGTGGAAGTAGATGACATCCCAGGCCCCAAGCAGGCCGATCGCGAGCAGCAGATAGAAGGAGGCACTCATGCACCGGCCCCACTGCAACCCCATGGCCAGCGCGCAAGTGCCTGATCTTCCTTCTCCGCTGCCCGGCTCAGGCCCCTCGGCTGTCAACGCCGTGGACAGCGCCGACAAGCCTCATCACCGCGCCGAACGTCCTACCCCGGCTCAGGCCTTCTCGCGGCGACGGCGCCCACCCCTGGCCGGCGCAGCCGCTTGCGGCGCGGGCTTGTTGTGCCACTGCGTCTCGATGCGCGCTTCGATCTCCGCGCGGATCCGCTGCCCATCCGCCAGCGCCGAGTCGATCTCCTCGCGCACCCGCGCGGCCTGCTCCTGCGCCGCCGCCGTGTACCCCGCCGTGTCCCGACGCACCTGGATGCGCCCCGTGCTCCGCTTCGAGCCTCGCGCCCCGCGCTTCCCCGCTGCCTGCTTCTCCGTCTTGTCGGTGGTCGTCTCCGCCATCGGCGCCTCCAGAGTCTGATGCTCTCCGGAAGGTGGATCACCCCTCCTCCCTCGGGAACCCCCACCTCGGGTACCAAGCCACCCGTGCCTGGTGGACAACCAGGCTCAAAGGCTCCCCTGCCCACCCGTCGATACACCTCGCCCCGCCCCATCTACGAAGACCTTCGTTGACATCTACGAACCCCTTCGTATATTCATCCGGGTAACGATGGACGCCGAGGGAGTCATGAGCGAATCGAAGCTACCGAGACCCACCGATGCGGAGCTGGCCATTCTCCGCGCGCTGTGGGAGCGCGGGCCGAGCACCGTGCGAGAAGTGCACGAGGCCCTCCAGGACGGAAGCGGCTACACCACCGTCCTCAAGCTGATGCAGATCATGACCGAGAAGGGACTCGTGGTGAGAGATGAGTCCCAGCGAGCCCACGTCTACAGCTCGCGCGTGACGCAGCAGAAGACGCAGCGCCAGCTCGTGGTGGATCTGGTGGACCGCGCCTTCGGCGGCTCGCCGGCCCAGCTCGCCATGCAGGCACTGTCCTCGAAGAAGACTTCCCCCGAGGAGCTGGCCGAATTGCGCCGCCTCCTCGATTCCCTGGAGCAGGAGGTGGAGCCATGAGCGGTTTCGTCCTGGAGTCCCTGGGCTGGGCGCTGCTGCATCTGCTGTGGCAGGGCACGCTCGTCGCGGCGGTGTTGGCGCTGGCGCTGCGCGTGCTCGGCCGCCGTGCCGCCACCGCCCGCTATGGTCTGGCTTGTGGCGCGCTGGTGATGATGCTCGCGCTCCCTGTCGCCACAGGCTGGCGCCACTACAGCACCGCGTCGGAGCGGACCGCGGCGCCCTCCTTCACTGCGGCCAGGATCGAAGTGTCGAACCCGGCCAGTCCCATGGCTCCGCGAGCCCTGGCGCCTCGCAAGTCCTCCTCAGTCACGGCGCCCGTGGTGGCATCCGCGTCCGAATCCGAGCCCCTGATGGAACGGGCCCTCTCACTCGTCGGACAGAACCTGCCCTGGCTCGTGCTCGCATGGGGCGTGGGCGTGGCCCTGTGCTCGCTGCGGCTGCTCGCGAGCTGGATGCGCCTGCGCCGGTTGGTTCACGCGTCGGCTCCCGCTCCCGTCGAGTGGCAGGAACGGCTGGAGGCGCTCTCCCACCGCCTGGGGCTGAAACGCGCGGTGCGCCTGCTCCAGTCCGCGACGCTGGAGGTGCCCTCGGCCGTGGGCTGGCTGCGCCCCGTGGTGCTGCTGCCCGCCTCCGCCCTCACCGGCCTGCCCGCGCGGCAGCTCGAGATGATCCTCGCCCACGAGCTGGCCCACATCCGCCGCTACGACTTCGCGGTGAACCTGGCGCAGACGCTCGTGGAGACGCTGCTCTTCTACCACCCGGCCGTCTGGTGGGTGTCCCACGTCATCCGCGTGGAGCGCGAGCACTGCTGCGATGACATCGCCGCCGGCGCCAGTGGCAACTCCCTCTCCTACGCCCGAGCCCTCACCGCGCTGGAGGGGCTTCGTGTGATGCCCTCCCTCGCACCGAGCCCCGCCATGTCCGCGCTGGGCGGCTCGCTGCCGGAGCGCGTGCGCCGGCTGGTGCTCTCTCCCGCCTCGCGATGCTCCTCGCGCTGGGTGGCGGGCGCCTCCGTCCTCACGCTGGTGAGCAGTCTGGCGGTGGCAGCTCCCGTCACCGTCCTGATGATCCCGGCCCGCGAGGCTGGCACCGTGCTCGCCGCGAGCCCGGCCTCCTCATCCTCATCCTCATCCTCAGCCTCGTCTCTCATCGAGAAGCTGACCGCTCCATCCGTCATCGCGCCCCTGGCCGATCCCGTCCCGGAGCCGGTGACAGTTCCCCCTGCCGCTGCGGCTCCCGCCCAGGTTCCCGTACGTGAGATGGCCGCGGCCCCACAGCCCCAGCTCAACCCGCAGGTCCATGTGAACCCGCAGGTCCATGTGAACCCGAACCCCAATCCCCAGCCGCACCCCGATTGGAAGGACGACGAGGACGACGTGGATGAGGAGACGATCGTGGGCAAGGGCCCGCTCTCGGTGAATCAGCTCGTCGCGCTGAAGGTGGCGGGCGTCTCTCCGGAGACTGTCGAGACGGTGAAGGGCATGGGCTATGAACCCACCGTGGGCAACCTGATGCAGTTCGGCCACGCGGGCATCACCCCCGAGTACGTGAAGGAGATGAACGCCCGCTTCGGCCAGAAGGTCCCCGCCGACGAGCTGGTGGCCATGAAGCACCTGAACGTCACCCCGGCCTGGATCGACCAGATGAAGGCCCTGGGCTTCACGAAGCTCGACGCGGACCAGCTCACCGCCGCTCGCGCCGTGGGCGTGGACGAGGCCTACCTGCGCGGGCTGAAGGCCGCCGGCTACACGGGCCTGGATCTGGAGCAGCTGACCCAGATGCGCGCCGTGGGCGTCAAGCCGGAGACCATCGCCGAGCTGTCCAAGGTGGGCTACTCGAAGCTCGACGCGGACACGCTCGTGCAGTTCCAGGCCGTGGGCGTCACCCCGAGCTACATCGGCATGCTGCGTGACGCCGGCCTGAAGGATGTCTCCGCCGAAGAGCTCGTCGAGCTGCGCGCCATCGGCGTGGACACGGGCTTCATCCAGCAGATGCGCGACGCCGGCCTGACGAACCTCTCCGTGGATGCGCTGGTCCGCCTGCGCACCAGCGGCATCGACGCGGACTTCATCCGCCGCATGCAGCAGAAGAAGTAGTCCCCCTCTCCCCTCCCACCCACGCCCGTGCCCACGGCCGCGCTCTCCCGAGCGCGCGCCGCAGGGCCGTGCCTTGCTCGAAGGAGCCCAAGTCATGAAATCGCAGCAGCCTTTCCTCCCCCTCCTCGCCGCGCTGCTCCTGGTGGCCGCGCCCGCGCTCGCCGCTCCCACGCACAACGGCACCTGGTCGGCCAGCGTGGAGGAGAACCAGCTCGAGCTCTCGCTCCGCACCACCCAGGGCGAGCACCGCGGACAGATGAGCACGCAGATCCCCCTCGCGGCCTTCCAGGGCCTGTCCACCAGCGAGGGCAGCACGGCCCCCTTCCAGCTGCGGCGCGAGGCGGGCACCTTCCAGTTCCAGGGCAGCTTCGCCAACGGACAGGGCGCGGGCCACTACCAGTTCGAGCCCAGCGAGTCCTACGCCAAGGCCATGGCCTCCCTGGGCTACCCGAAGCTCACCCCGGACGAGCACTACACGCTCGCCCTCTTCGACATCACCACCGCGCGGGTGAAGGAGCTGGCGGCGCTCGGGTACAAGGACATACCCCTCAAGGAGCTGATCGAGGTGGGCATCTTCAACGTGACGCCCGAGTTCATCCGGACACTCGGCTCGCTCGGCTACACGAAGCTGTCCCTCCAGCAGCTCGTCCAATGCCGCATCCACGGCGTGACGCCCGAGCGCATCCGCGAGCTGGCCGCCGAGGGCTACAAGAACCTGGACATCGAGGACCTGAAAGCCATGAGCATCCACGGCGTGACGCCCCAGTTCATCCGGGAGATGCGCGCGCTCGGGTTCAAGGATTTGTCGCCGGACGGCCTCACCGCCCTGCGCATCCACGGCGTGACACCCCAGTTCGTCCAGGAGATCCGTGGAATGGGCTTTTCCTCCATCTCCCAGGACGACCTGATGGCCTTCCGCATCCACGGCGTGACACCCCAGTTCATCCAGGAAATCCGCGGCATGGGTTATCCAGATGTCACATCGAAAGAGCTGATCAGCCTGCGTATTCACGGAATCGACTCGGAATTCATGCGCTCCCTGTCTGGCCGCAAGGGTGGGAGTGACACACGAAAGAAACCGTGAAATGGATGGTACTCTCGTACGTTCTGCGTGCCGCACCCGGGAAGCTCACGAGTCGTCACGGACCATCTGTGCGCGAGATCAGGGGGATTGACATGCTGCGCCAGGGGCTGGGGCTCGCGATGCTGCTGTCCGCCATGGCAGCCCACGCGGCGGTGGAAGGGCCCGGCCGCAATCAGTTCATCCCGTCGGCTCCCAAGCACGGCTCCATCCACATCGACGGGAAGCTGGACGAGGACTGCTGGGCGAACGCCCCCCTCTTCGATGCCTTCGTCCAGCGCTTCCCCACCGCCGGCGGCACTCCCAGCGAGCGCACCGAGCTGCGCATCCTCTACGACTCGGACTACGTCTACTTCGGTGTCATTGCCCGGGACTCGAAGCCGCAACTCATCGATAGGCGTTTGGGCCGGCGGGACACCACGCTCACCACGGACCAGGTGCAGCTCATCATCGACTCCACGCATGATCACCGCACCGCGTACGCCTTCACGTTGACGGCGGGCGGCGTGCACGGGGACGGGCTCTTCTTCGACGATCGCAATTACACCGCGGACTGGGACGGCGTGTGGGACGGCGCCACGAGCGCCCTGCCGGATGGGTGGGCCGCCGAGTTCGCCATCCCCCTGTCCGTGCTGCGCTTCCCCGATGCCGAGGTGCAGACGTGGGGCTTCTCCGTGCGCCGGCAGATCGCCCGGCTCAACGAGGAGATCGAATCCGTGGACAACCCGCGCACCAGCAATGCGAACGTGTCGCGGCTGGGGCACCTCACGGGCATGCAGGGCGTCAAGCCCCGGCGCGCGCTGGAGCTGGTGCCGTACCTGGCCACGCGCAGCGCCCTGAGGCCCCAGTTCTCGGACGAGTCCCTGCCCCACCCGCGCATGTGGGATCCGACGCTGGATGTGGGGTTGGACTTGAAGGCCTCACTCAGCAGCGACCTGGCGCTCAACGCCACCTTCAACCCGGACTTCGGGCAGGTGGAGGCCGATCAGCTCATCCTCAACCTGTCCACCTTCGAGGCCTTCTTCCCGGAGAAGCGCACCTTCTTCACGCAGGGCCTGGAGCTCTTCCAGGCCGTGGGCTACGAGACGGGCACCGTCTCCCAGTCCCTCTTCTACTCGCGGCGCATCGGCCTGGAGACGCCCATCCTCGGCGCGGCGAAGCTCACCGGCACCGTCACCCGAGGGGTGGAGATCGGCGTGCTGGATGCGCTCGTCACCGGCCCCTGGCGGGAGCAGGACGAGGATCACCCGGATCGGCGCTGGCGCCTGCACTCGGCCCGGCCGCTGCACATGGGCCCCGACAGCGCGCTGCCCACCAACCCGCTGCCTCCCACCAACTTCCTGGCTGCTGTGGCCCGAGGCGCGGTGGGGAGCAACTCGCGCATCGGCGGCACCTTCGCCTCGGCCACCCCGCTGGTCCGGGGCTGCACGGCCGAGGAGGCCGCGCTGGACGAGGAGGATCAACCCGCGGAGTGTCTGGCCCGCGGAGGCATTGCGGCCGCGGCGGACTTCGATGTGAAGACCGCCAACAGCGAGTACAGCGTGCTGGGACAGATGAGCGCCAGCCGCACGGTGGGCGGGCTGCCCGAGCGCCTCCTGCCGGACGGCACGGTGCTGCGTCCGGGCTCCGCGGGCTACGGCGGCTACCTGCGCGCGGGGAAGATGGGCGGCGAGGGCTTCCGCTGGGACGTGGGCTACGACTTCGCCACGCCCACGCTGGACTTGAACGCCACCGGCTACCAGCGGACCCAGAACCAGCACGCGCCCCGCTTCGGGCTGCGCTACCAGCGGCCCAACGGCATCGGCCCGCTCAAGGAGCTCTTCGTCAACCTCAATGGCGGCTCGGGCTGGACCACGGACGGGCGCGCCGTGAATCGGGGCAGCTGGGTGAACTTCAACTCCGGGATCATGCTGCCCAGCTTCGATCTGATCGGTGTGGAGTGCGGCGCGAACATGGGCGGCTACGACATCCGCGAGCTGGATGACACGGGCGTGCCGCTGCAACAGGAGCTCAGCACCTTCGCCGACATCTTCTGGGAGACCAATGGCAATCGGCCGCTCTCGGCCAACGGCTACGTCGTCGTGGGCCACCACGAGCGAGGCCCCTCCCCCGGCGCCTGGGGCTGGGGCGGAGAGCTGGCCCTCTCGATGCGGCCCCACCCGGCGCTGGAGACGCGCCTGGAGCTGGAGGTGGATCGCACCGAGTTCTCCCCCCGCTTCGTGGACCGGGTGGGGGAGTTCGGCTTCCTTCTGGGAGACCTCCAGTCCAACTTCCTCTCCGTCACCCTGCGCCAGCAGTGGGTGCTGAGCCCGAACCTCACGCTGCAGGGCTATGCCCAGCTCTTCAGCGACTATGGCGTGTACGGCCCCTTCTTCCAGGCCGAGTCCGACGCGAGCCGCCGCACCATCCGCTTCTCGGACATGAAGCCCACCGAGGGCCAGGCGGACAACTTCTATGACGTGGCGCTCAACCTCAACCTGGTGCTGCGCTGGGAGTACCGGCTGGGCTCCACCCTCTTCTTCGTCTACACGCGCTCGCAGCTGGGGCTGCCCACTCCCGACGGAGACGTGCCGCCCGCCACTCTGCGGCCCCGGCGCCTGTTCGCCGGCCCCGCTACGGATGCGGTGATGCTCAAGTGGAGCTACTACTGGACCGCCTGAGCGCCCGGCCCTTCAATGGATTCCAGCCCTGGCGAGCCCGCTCGCTGAGCATCCCTGCTACCCCTCCTTACCCCGAGAACCTTGAACTCTTTCGCATCCCCTCACGTCAGGGGCTGTAGGAGTTACCAAAGGTGGTTAGGTTCCGGCCCCGACAGGTCACCCGAGCCGCGCCGGAGGCTGCGGGTCTGGTTGTAGGAGGAGGTAGCAAGCGATGGAGGCTCAGAAGAAGAGGCGCTGGCCCTATGTGCTCGGGGGCATTGTCGTCGTGCTGGTGGCCGTGGTGGCCATCGTGCTGTGGCGGCTGGATGCCATCCTGCTGACGCAAGCGCGCGCGCAGGCGGCCACGCTCTCACAGCAGTTGGGGCGCCCGGTGGAGATTGGAGACATCTCCACGAAGCTATTCCCTCACGTGGGCGTGGACGTGGATGACGTCACCGTGGGCCCCGCCGAGGGCGAGGAGCTGCCGCTGACGCAGCTGAAGAACCTGGACGTGCGCGTGGCGGCCATGCCGCTGCTGCGCTCGAAGGGCAAGGACATCCAGGTGCTCAACGCCGAGGTGACAGGGCTCACCGTCAACGTCATTCGCCTGGCGGACGGCACCACCAACGTGCAGCGGCTGATGGACAAGCTGGCCCAGCAGCAGAAGCCGGAGGAGGAGAAGCCCGAGGAGGAGAAGCCGCCCACGGACCTGTCCGGCGTCCGCGTGGAGCGGGCCGCGCTCACCGACGGCACCATCCGCTTCGTGGATCGCTCCGGGAGCAAGGCGCAGGAGTTGGCCATCTCGGACCTGGACATCGAGGTGAAGGACCTGCGCGTGGGCGAGCCGCTGGAGGTGACGCTGGCGGCGGCGGTGCTGGCGCAGAAGCAGAATTTCTTCGTGACGCTGGGGGCCTCGCCGCTGCCTCCCACGCTGATTCCCACGCCGGAGCGCGTCACGCTGAAGGCCGAGAGCATCGACCTGGCGCCGCTCGGCCCGTACCTGCCGCCGAGCGTGGGCTTCCAAGCGGGTACGCTGACGGCGGATTGGAAGGCGGAGCTGGGCGGCGCGGTGCCCGGAGGCAAGGGCGCCACGCGGCTGGATGGCGTCATCAAGGCGCTGGGGCTGAAGTTCGCGGGCGCCGAGGGCGGCAAGGCGCTGGACGTGGTGTTGGACACGGATGTGAAGGCGGACCTGGCGGCTGGAGACCTGGCGCTGGATCGGTTCAAGCTGGACTTCGGGCCCGCGGGGATCAGCGGCAAGGGCAAGGTGAAGGGGATGCTGGGAGGCTCGCCCGCGGTAGAGGGCTTCGAGCTGACGAGCCATGACCTGGATCCGGCGGTGCTCACGGAGTACTACCCGCCGCTGAAGAAGCAGCTCAACGGGATGATCGCCGGGCCGGTGGGGCTCTCGGTGAAGGGCAGCGGCACGCAGGAGGCGCAGGCGCTGAACCTGGAGGTGGACCTGACGCCGGTGCGGCTGCGCGTGCCCGAGCAGCTCTCCAAGGAGGCGGGGGCGGCGATGCAGCTCACGGCGAGCATCGCCGGTGCGGCGGCCAGCGGCGGGGCGCTGCGCTTCAACGCGAAGGCGAACCTGGACGGCGCGGACCTGCGCCCGGGCCTGCTGCTGAACAAGGGGCCGGGGCAGCGGCTCGGCGTGACGGCGGCGGGTACGTACCAGCCCACGAAGGATGGGATGAAGGTGGACGTCAGCCAGCTCACGGCGAACGTGCTGGAGGACACGCTGAGCGGCACGGCCTCGGTGGCGCTGGCGGGCACGGGCAAGAAGCAGACGACGGGCTTCGCCCTGGACATGAAGGCGCAGCGGCTGAACGCGGACGCGCTGCTGATGAAGGACGAAGAGGTGATGGCGCGCAACAACGGCGTGCTGCCGGCGCCCTCGGCCGATGCGACGCGCTTCAACGGGTACCGCGGGGACATGAAGTTCCAGGTGGCCTCGCTGCGCTACAGCGAGATGGACATGTCCAACATGGTGGCCCACATCACCATGGTGGATGACCTGATCAAGATCGAGAAGTTCTCCACGGTGGCCTACGGCGGCACGGTGGTGGCGGACGGCACGCAGGTGAACCTGGGGCCTCTGCCAGAGAAGCGCCCGTTCACGGCGAAGGTGCAGATGCAGAAGGTGGACGTTGGCCAAGTGCTGGCCTCGCGCACGCCGAAGAAGGTGATGACGGGCAAGTTCAACGGGAACGTGGACCTGCAGGGTGTGGGCTACACGCCGGACAAGCTCAAGGAGACGCTGCTGGGCGCCATCAACGGCAACCTGGAGGACAGCTCGTTCCTGGGTGTGGACGTGCTCTCCAAGGTCTCCGAGCCCCTGGCCAAGGCGCTGCCCTTCACGGCCAAGGCGCTCCAGAGCGGGGACCTGACGTCACTGGGCGAGAACCTGCCATTCGGCGTGGAGATCAAGAACGGCGTGGCGCAGTTGGAGAAGCCCATCACCTGGACGCGGCCGGAGGCGGCCATGAAGTTCGAGGGCGGCATCCGGCTGGATGGCGTGCTGGATCTGAACGGCACGGTGGACCTGACGCCGCAGACCATCAACAAGCTCACGCTGGGGAAGGTGACTCCAGGCGAGGCCATCCCCGTGACGCTGAAGGTGACGGGTCCGGCGTGGAGCCCGGAGGTGACGGGGCTGGACGTGAAGCCGGCGGTGACGGCCATCGCGAAGCAGGCGGCGGCGGGGCTGGCCGGGCAGCTGCTGGGCGAGAAGGGCAAGCAGGTGCAGCAGGTCATCACCGGTGGAGAGCAGGCCGCGCGCGAGGAGGCTGAGAAGAAGAAGAAGGAGCTGGA
The DNA here is from genome assembly GCF_020103695.1 of Hyalangium versicolor. Taxonomy (GTDB): domain Bacteria; phylum Myxococcota; class Myxococcia; order Myxococcales; family Myxococcaceae; genus Hyalangium; species Hyalangium versicolor. The sequence goes on along the minus strand of NZ_JAHXBF010000021.1, from coordinate 200,920 downwards.
GGCGAAGGCCGCCGAGGAGAAGGCGAAGCTGGAGGCGGCAGCCAAGGCCGAGCAGGAGAAGGCGAAGAAGAAGGCCGAGGAAGAGACCAAGAAGCGCCTGCGCGGCATCCTCGGGAAATGAGGGCTTCTGGCCTGCAACGGTCGGGAGCCGTCGAACCGAGAGAAAATCCCCTCGCCTCTTGGCGAGGGGTAAGGTGAGCACGATCGATGCCCACGCTGGACCAAATTGAAATCGAGGGCTTCAAGTCCATCCAGTGGATGAAGCTGGAGCTGGGACGCGTGAACGTGCTCATCGGCGCCAACGGGGCGGGGAAGAGCAACTTCATCTCCGTCTTTGCCCTTCTCCAGAGAATGATCGCGGGACAACTGCAGCGCCACGTGCTCGAAGCAGGCGGCGCTGATTCATTGCTGCACTTCGGTGCCAAACGAACAACCGCGTTATCGCTGCGTCTTCACTTCTCTCCTGGAGACTTCTCGTACAGGGCGGCACTGGCTCCATCAGCCAGCGATCTGCTGTTCTTCGCGGGAGAAGAATGGAGGCGCACCCCCAAGGACTGGAGTATCATGCTCCCCCCCTTCACGGGTGAGCCGCAGAAGGAATCCTCTCTCCTGGGAGATGTCCCAAGCTTCAACGCCGGTGCCAGCGAACCGGCAAGTGCTGACGAGTACTCCTTGAGGCGGGAGATCCTGGACCTGCTCCGGGGAGTGCGCGTGTATCACTTCCACGACACCAGTTCCGCCGCCAAGGTGAAGCTCACAGGCGACATCGGGGACAACGAAGCACTTCGCCCCGATGCCTCGAATCTCGCTGCATTCCTGTATCTGCTCAAGTCGAAGCATCCAGACAACTACCGGCGCATCGTTTCCACCGTGCGTCTGGCCGCGCCCTTCTTTGATGACTTCCGGCTAAGGCCCAGCCCGTTCAACGAGCAGAAGATTCAGCTCGAGTGGTCCGAGAAGAACTCCGACTCCTACTTCAACGCCCATGCGCTCTCTGACGGCACGCTGCGCTTCATCTGCCTGGCCACGCTGTTACTCCAACCTGATCTGCCGTCGCTCATCATCGTCGATGAACCCGAACTGGGCCTGCATCCATACGCCATCCAACTCCTCGCCGGACTTGTCCGCAGCGCGTCCCACGAAGCCCAGGTCATCCTCTCCACACAGTCCGTGACGCTCGTGAACCAGTTCACCCCAGAGCAACTCATCGTGGTGGACCGCAAGGATGGCGCCTCGGAGTTCCGGCGTCTCTCCTCTGAAGCGTTGGAGTCCTGGCTGGAGAGCTACAGCCTGGGCGAGCTCTGGGAGAAGAATGTTCTCGGCGGGAGACCTGGCTGAGCCATGAAGCGCATCCTCATCCTGGTAGAGGGACAGACAGAGGAAACCTTCGTCCGAGAAGTCCTAGCGCCCCATCTGGTTTCACTTGGGCTGGCGCTTCAACCCGTGATCGTCGTCACGAGCCGCCTGGAGACAGGCGAGAAGAACAAGGGCGGCATCATCCGCTTTGGGCCGGTGAAGCAGAATCTGCTGATGCTTCTGGGGGATAGCAACGCGGTGAAGGTGACCACGCTCTTCGACTTCTATGGCTTGCCGCGTGACTTCCCAGGAATGGCCCCCTCCTGGCGGGGAACTGCTACGAGCGCGTCGCTCATGCAGAGCGTGCTCTCGGCTCCGCAGTGAATCATCCTCGCTTCCTGCCGCATTTCATGCTGCACGAATTCGAGGCATTCATCTTCACGGATCCCACCCGGTGCACGTGGGTCTTCTCGGATGCGCCCGATGCGATCGCGGCACTTGAACAGCATCGGGCCGGTGTCAGCTCTCCCGAGGAGATCAACGAAGATCCCACGACAGCCCCCTCCAAGCGAATCCTCCAGGCCTACCCGCGCTATCAGAAGACTTTTCATGGCCCTCTCGCGGTCCTTGAGATCGGGCTCCCAGCCATTCGCGCGTCGTGCCCCCACTTCCATCAGTGGCTCAGCAATCTCGAAGCGCTGGCATAGAGAGCCTCTACTCCGTCAGGGAGCCTCCACTCCCGAGGCCTGGACCCGTTCGCGGACCTCCTGGGCCCGGGGATGATCCGGGCAGAGCGTGAGGAAGCTCATGTACGCCTGCGCCGCCTCGTCCTGCTTGTCCATCTGGGCATACGCCGAGCCCAACATGAGCCGAGCCATCGCGGATCTCGGCTCCTGCTCCAGCACGTGCCGGAAGGAGTCTGCCGCCCGAGCGTACTTGCCCGCATTCAACAACCGGACTCCCTCGTCGTAGGCACCGCGCACCTCCTGGGGGAGCTGGCTCTCGTCACACAGGGCCTCGCCCTCCTCCTCGGCGAACAGGCTCTGGGCGAGCTCGTCCACCTCGGACGCGGCGAAAGCCTGGGCCCCCTTCGTATGGTGGTACGCGTCGAGCAGCTTCCGGACCGTGGCCACCCTTGCGTGCTTGGGGCAGGCCTGGAGGAAGTCCTCGAATTGTCTCGCGGCATGCCCCACCTCCCCCACCCGGGCCAACGCCGCCGCCATCGCCAGGTGCAGCGCGCCCGCATCGGGCTGCAGCCTCAACGCGTCGCTGAGCAGCTTCATCGCCGGGAAGTAGCGCCGATTCTCGAGCGCCTCTCCCGCCTGGCTGGCCAGCTGTCCGGCCTTCCCGTTCGTCAGCGGCCGGCACCTGTCCACCGCATCAGTCTCCGGGGTGCGCTGCTGCGGAGGGGGAGCCGGCGGGCGCTCCCTGGCCGAGGCCTTGGCCTCCTTTCGCGCAGGAGCCGGAGGTTCCTGGGCCGGAGGCGCGGCGCCCTCCTTCACGGGCTTCTCCTTCTGCGGGCCCACGGAGAACTCTCCCTGTCCCCAGGCCGCCGGAGCGAGCCCCAGGATCAGGCCCCACGCCAGCAACCCTCCACGGTGTGACGAGCGCATGCGCAACCCCCTTCGTCGTGGGGGGGTAGTCTACACGCGGAACTCGGAGACGATCTTCCGCAACTGGGACACCGTGGCGTTGATCTGCCCCACGGCCTCCTCGGCCGTCGTCGTCGCCAGCACCACGTCGCCCATCATGCCCGACAGCTGCGTCATCACATCCGTCATCTGCGAGATGCCGGCGTTCTGCTGCGTCACCGAGGCGACGATCTGCCGCGCCGCGTTGCTGCTCTGCTGCATCACGCTGGTGATCTCCTTGAGCTGGTTGGCCGAGGAGAGCACCTGGTCGATGCCCGCTTCCATCTGCTTGCTGTCGTCCTCGGCGGAGGCGACCGCCTGCCGGATGGCCGTGTTGATGTCGAGGAGGATCCTCCCGATGCGCTCGGTGCGCTGCAGCGACTGGCCGCTCAGGGCCCGCATCTCGCGCGCCACCACCGAGAACCCGCGCCCGCCCTCGCCCGCGCGCGAGGCCTCGATGGCCGCGTTCAGCGCCAGCACGTTGCTCTGGTCCGCCAGGTCCTTCACGCTGCCAATGATTTCGCGCGCGTGCACGGCCTGCTCGGACAACTGGCCGATGCTGCCCACCATCGCGCTCACGCGTTGGCGGATCTGCTCCAGCCCTTGCGCGCTCAGTTCGATGGTCCGCTGGCTGGCGGCGGTGAAGCTGTCGGCCCGCTCGGCCTCGTTGAGCACCGTCTCCGCGCGGCTGGAGGCCATGCTGGACGTCTGGGCGATCTCCGCCATCGTCGTGCCGGCCTCGGACAGGCTGCGCGCCTGCTCGGTGAGGAAGTTGATCTGCTCCTGGCTCACCTTCGTCAGCCGCTCGGAGGCCATGGTCAGCTCGCCCACCAGCCCCTGCAGCGCCACCGGCACCGAGCGCAGCCGGTTCACCAACGCCTCCAGGCTCATGGCCAGACTGCCCACCTCGTCCCGGGCGTTCACGTCGATGTTGAGCGTCAGGTCCCCTTCGAAGGCAATGCGCGCGGCCGTCTTCGACAGCCGCTCCAGCGGCTCGGCCACCTCGCGCACCATCCACCATGCCGAGCCCGCCAGCAGCAGGATGCACAGCGCCACCAGCACGCCGATCAGGATCCGGCTCCGGTAGCCCGCCAGCCGCGCCCGGTAGAAGGCGTCCTCCAGCCCCCGGCGGTGCTCATCCACCATGAGCTGGAGCGCGCGCTGCAGGGACTCGAAGCGCGTGTTCACCCGCGTGAGCGAGGCCTCGGCCTGCGCATCCCCCCGGGCGTGCAGCTCCACCGCCTGCTCCAGCTCCTGCTGGTACAGCCCGAAGTCCTGCTGCAACACCGCGAGGTGCTGCGTGCTCAGCACCGGGTTGCGGTGCGCGCTCTCCAGGCTCGCGGCGAGCTTGCGCCCCAGGGCCCGCATCGGCTCGAGCCGGCGCGTCTCCTTCATCACCACCGCGTCTTGCAGCTCGTGGTGCAGCGTCTGCAGCTGCGCCATCATCTCCTGGCTCTGCGCGAGCGCTGGCGCATAGCCCTGCTCGATGCGCGCATGGGCCGCGGTCGTCTTGAAGCCGATCACGACGGAGATGACCAGGATGGCCAGCAGGAACACCGCCGCCAGGCCCGGAAGCAACATCATCTTTTGCTTGAACGTCAGCGTCATCGACTCTCACCCAGCGCCCGCCGCGGCTCACACAGCGCAGGGACACCCTACCCCGCAGGATAGCCGTCTGATCCCCCCACCACTCAAGGACTCCCCACCGCGCGTGCCCCGCATCCAACCTTCGACAACACATCTCCTTACAGCGGTCGGGGAAGGGAGCGGCAGCTCCAACCCCTCGGGTCGCCCGCACGGCCGAGGGGCAGCCGGGCGGCGCTTCACTCCAGAGTGTCCAGCCGCTGACATCCCGGGAGCGAGGTGACGAAGTCGGCTCCGAAGGCGCGGGCCGGGGTGAGCGCGCCTTGGGGCCTGCGGGCCAGCACCTCCTCCACCGCGCGCACCGAGGCCACGGCGGTGAAGGTGTAGCCGTCCGGGAGCACCAGCCAGGCCTGGGCCCTGCGGCCATCCGCGGCGCGGGCCTCGGCCCAGAGTTGGGCCTGGCCCTCGTTGCGCGCCGCCTCGTCCGGTCCATGCACCCGCGCTTCGATGAGGCGCTCGGCGCCGTGGCGGACGGCTCCCACGGAGAGGACTCGCTTGAGCAGCGGGTAGGTGAGGCGGATGGCGTGGACGGCACCGCGCGGCAGGGCCATGAAGGTGGTGATGTTGGGGATGCCCGTGGTGTGCCAGGCCGTGACGAGGTCTCCCCAGGGGATGGGAGCCACGGTGCGCTCGGCGTCGACGAAGCGCACGCGGCGCAGGCCCTTCCCCATCGGCCACGGTTGGAGGGCACCGCCGCGTCGGACCCGGCCGCCCGCGGGCAATTGCTCCAGCGCGGAGCGGGCGGTGCCGGCGCTCGTCTGGCCCGAGGTGGAGATGGCCAGGTCCAGCTCGTGCGCGCCGGGCACCTTCTCGGCCACGTAGCGCGCCAGGCAGTCGGTGGGCACCACATCGAAGCCCACGCCGGACATGAGGGTGATGCCGCGCGCGCGCGCCTCCGTGTCGTGCTGGAAGGTGCTCTCGAAGACAGGAATCTCCCCGGTGATGTCCAGGTAGTGCGCACCCGCGCTCAGGCAGGCCTGCACCATGGGCTGGCTGGTGCGGATGAAGGGGCCGGCCGCGTGGAGGACCAAGGGCAGGCCCTCCAGCGTGGACACCAGGGTGCGTACATCCTCCAGGCCCACGACGGCCACCTCGAGCCCCAGCTTCTCGGCCAGGGGGGCCAGCTTCTCCCGGGAGCGGCCGGCGAGCACGGGCATGTGGCCGCGGCGCACGGCCTCCTCGGCGATGAGCTGGCCGGTGTAGCCCGAGGCGCCATACAGCAGCCAACGAGGAGGAGAGGACGGAGGAGCGCTCACGTGGGGCAACGCTACCACCGCGCGTGGCTAAGGGCTGTCACACCGAAGTGGCGGAGCGGCTCAGGGCGTCGCGCCCTGGAGCGAGGGTGCCAGCTCCGTGCGGCACGCTTCGTCACACTGGGGGAAGGCCAGGAGGAACTCGGCGCGTTGGCGGCAGCGGCTGGCGGGCTCGGCGGGTCCTTCGCCTCCCGCGAGACAGTGCCTGCGCTGATCGGCCCACGCCTCCTTATAGAAGGCCTCGCGCTGGGCGGGGGACATGGCGCGGACGGCACCCTCGGTGGAGCTGTGCACCCAGACCCATATGATGAGGGAGCCCACCGCGACGACACCGAGCACGAGGGCACGGCGCCACCAGGGCGAGCGGGGCGGCTGAGCCTTGGCTCTCGAGAAGAGTCCCTCATCCGAGGTGTCCGTGCCGTCCGTCATTCCAGGCTCCCGCGCATGCTTCCTCATGCCGCAGGGAACCGGAGGTTGCCAGGACTCTCGCGACCGGATGCATGAATCCGAGCACCCCCTCCGCACCTCTGGACGAACCTCAGGCGGGCGTCCGCCCGTGCGCTCCGGCGGCGACGAACTCAGGTAAGTCCCCGTGAGAGAAGGGTTCACCCGTGGGGACCAGAAGGAGGCTCCCCTCCGGGCGCGCTCGGAGCCAACCTGTATGCTTGTCAGACAGGTTTGGCCGCACTCCGCCCCGAGGGGCTGCCGCTTCCGGAGGGGCTGTCCCTCCTGGGTGGGCATAGGATGGGCCCATGGAATCGCGGCCTGAATCCGAGCCCGTGGCCGCCAGCCCCATGCGGGTGCTGGTGGTGGACGACGAGCGCAACATCCGCAACACCCTGCGCATCTGCCTGGAGGGTTTCGGCTGCACGGTGCGCGAGGCCACCACGCCCGAGGCGGCGCTGGCGGCGCTTGCCCAGGGGCCGGTGGATCTGGCCTTCGTGGACCTGAGGCTGGGTACCGCGAGTGGACTGGAGCTGGTGCCTCGGCTGCTGGCCGAGTCTCCGAACCTGGACATCGTCCTCATCACCGCCTACGCGACGTTCGACACGGCGGTGGAGGCGGTGAAGCGCGGGGCGCGCGACTACCTGCCCAAGCCCTTCACTCCGGCGCAGATCCGCCACGTGGTGGACCGGGCGCGGGCGCACCGGGAGCTGAGCTCGCGGCTGGGAGACCTGGAGGGGCAGCTGGCGCAGACGGCGCCGGAGGCCACGCTGGAGACGGCCTCGCCAGCGATGCACGCGGCCATCGGGCTCATCGAGCGAGCAGCGGCCTCGGACGCGGCGGTGCTGCTGCGCGGCGAGAGCGGCACGGGCAAGGGAGTGCTGGCGCGGGCGCTGCACTCGATGAGCCCCCGGAAGCGGAGGCCGTTCGTCACGGTGAACTGCCCCACGCTGTCCGAGCAGCTGCTGGCCAGCGAGCTGTTCGGCCACGTGCGAGGCGCCTTCACGGGAGCGGTGAGAGACCAGCCCGGCCGGGTGGAGCAGGCGGAGGGAGGCACGCTCTTCCTGGACGAGGTGTCGGAGATGAGCACGGCGCTGCAGGCGCAGCTGCTGCGCTTCCTCCAGGAGAAGCAGTTCGAGCGGCTGGGCGAGGGGCGCACGAGGCGAGCGGACGTGCGGGTGGTAGCGGCGACCAACCGGAACCTGGAGAAGGAGGTGGCCGCGGGCCACTTCCGTGAGGATCTGCTCTACCGGCTGAACGTGGTGGAGGTGAAGCTGCCGGCGCTGCGGGAGCGGCGTGAGGACATCCTCCCGCTGGCGAGGCGATTCCTGGCCTTCTTCGCGCGAGCGGCGAAGCGGCCGGTGCCGGAGCTGTCCGCCGCCACGGAGCAGATGCTTCAGGCGTACGGGTGGCCGGGAAACGTGCGCGAGCTGCGCAACGCCATCGAACGGGCGCTCATCGTCTGGTCAGCGAACGTGCTGGAGCCGCAGGCCTTCCCGGAGCGCATCGCGGCGGCGACGGGCTCGGGGATGACGCTGGGCGGGCCGCACACCGTGGAGGAAATCGAGCGCGAGCACATCCTCCGGGTGCTGGCGAGCGCGCCGACGCTGGAGGAGGCAGCGCACATCCTGGGCATCGACGCCTCCACGCTGTGGCGCAAGCGGAAGAAGTACGAGTCCGCGCCGACGGAGTGAGCCTCCCGAGTCCTTCAGCCATGAGTCGGTTGACTCACTTCGGTCCCTGAGAGGACGAAGCCAGCCCGGCAAGAGTCCGGGCCCGAGTCAGGATGACATCGATCTGCATGCGTAGGAGCGCATCTGGGCTCAATCGTGGGACCTGAGATTCAGTCTGGGTGCGAGATTCGCTCAGCCAGCCAGGAGACGAAATCGGGAGCTACGGGTGAGGGTATTTGCTTCTCGCTGGCTGTGTGATCCCAGAACACGACCGTCGGCTCGCCTGTCGCCCTTGAGTCGAGGCAGTAGAGGTTGCCGCCACCATCGTTCATGAGCGGGATGAGGTGAGAGGCAAGCCCGGGGTGCATCTCCGTTCGTTCGCTCTCGGCCACCGTCGTGAGATCCAGGTAGGGAGGAACATCCGAACCCAGCCCAAAGAGTTCGAAGGATTCCACTCCTCCCCAACCAAAGCGCCGCAAGAAGCTGCGGTATCCGCCGGCCAGCCTAACGCCAAGTCGGTCACTGGCAGCATCGATGTCATCCTCGCTGGCTCCTTGGCCGAAGGACTTCGAGGAGAACAGCTCGAGCTTTTGAGCAAGTTCGTCGAACGTCATGGCAGGTTGGGATGGTTCTGCTTGTAGTTAGGGCCAAGACGATGATCCGTCCGGGTCTTGATAGCCAGATTGGCGAACGAGTTGGTTCCCCCCTCTGCGAGCGACACCTTGTGATGGAGCTCCATGGGGTAGCCATCCGGTCCGATCGGAGGTTTACCACTTCTCATCCTGGCGAGGTTCTCGGGTGAATACGCTCCAGGGTTGACTGCTGCTTCGTTCTTCCAGAACCGCGCCTTGACTGCCTCAAACTCGCGGCGAAGCTTCGCCAGTTCATCTCCAGAGACACGGGGTGAACGTGGGGATGCGCTCACGCTACCCGGCTCCTTGGCAGTCATGGCCACCGCCGTGGGTGCCAGCGAGATGGTGATGTGGCCATCCACAACGGCCACCGAGCTGACCTGCCCCACCTCCGCCAGAAGGATGCCCACCTGTCTGGCCCCCAAGGTTGCCGCCTCGGTAAAGCTGGGCAGCATCGACAGCCGCGAGGCCAGCCATGCGGTCCCCCCGGCCATGCCTTGGCTCACCGCCAACGTCACCGCGAGGACGAAGACGCGTGCTACCTCCGGTCCTACCCGGTTCGCGAAGCGCTGGCCTGCCTGCTGCAACTCTTCCCAGGTCGTGGCGCTATCTGTGGTCCGTTTCATCTCCCTGCTCGCATCCACCAACTCCAGGAACGTCTCCACGCCCAGGTAGATCAACATCACCGCTGAGACGATGGCCGCTGCCTTGGTGAACACCGGCTCGGGATTCGCGGCCAGAGCGGCCCAACCGACGAGGCCTGTGGCTATCACGGTGTAGAAGAGCTCGGGAGCCAGGGTGTTCTCCACCGCCTGGGAGATGCTCTTTCTCAAGGGGTCGAGTGACAAACCCAGGGCCACTCCCAGCTTGTCCCACTGGGTCAGGCCCGCCACATCGTCGAGCAGCGAGAGGCAGTTGGCCCTTCGTTGGCCCGGTTTGCACATGCCGCCGAAACTCCGGCTCATGAGTTGCTGCCAGCGGCTGTCCGAGTCGTTGCTTGGATAGGAAGCGCGTACCAACCAACCTTGCTGGGGAGGACGAAGGGTGAGGGGGGACTCCAGTACCAGCCGCGTCAGCGCTTGCTCGAACGAGTCCGTCTCCACTCGCACGGACTTGTTCCAGGTGGGAGGTGCATATTCCAAAGGCTGGTTCTGGCCCGTCTCCAGGTGCACGACGCGCGTGCTTGCGCACCCACTGCCCAGCAACATCCCAAGCGCCAACAGGATGGCCCAGCGCGACATTGTCGATATCCCTCCGCCCTGGCAGTCGCACCGCGATGGGTGCCAGTCCTGATGGTACCAGAGCAACCCGATAGAGTGCTGAGGACGAAGAGTGCGAGGAGCGGTGATGGCGTGAGGGCCTCAGGTGGTGCCGCACTTCTCATGGACAGGCCGTGAGGACCCAATCTCAAAAAGGATCAGCACCCGCAGAGAGGCGGGAAGTGGCCCCGGTTCTGCCGAGCGTGGAACCGCCTGGGTCAGGGAGTTGCGGGCAGGGCGCGGAACTCGGCGGCACAGTCCAGGAGCCGGTGGATGGCGGCCTCATGATCGCCGCTGGCGGCCTGGAGGAAGGCATCCTCCCAGGTGCGACCCGGGACGACGCGGCCGGTGTCCTGAAGCCAGCGCCCGAAGCGCAGGTACTCCTCGTCCTTCAGGCCGGCCAAGGAGAGGCACAACCGGTAGCCGTCGATGTACGCGGCCATGCGCTCCACGCGCGCCTCGCCAATGTACATGAGAATGCGGCCGACACGGCGCATCTCAAGGAGGACATCCAGGATCGCGCGGGAAGTCGCAGCGAGAGTTCGTGGGGCTGCCGGATCTGGAGGTGAGCCGCCGTACTGCCAGGTCAGCGAAGCAAGCGCAGCCGGGGAGAGCGAGCGGAACTCGGCGGCGATAGCTACGAATGCGCGCAAGACCTGCCGCTCATCCGAGTCGAACCTCTGAAGGAACGCGCTCCACCAACCCTGGCCGGGGAGCGTCTTCCCAGCCTCCTGCATCCAAGCGCCGAAGGCGTTGTACTCCCTGTCTCCTACCCCCAGGTCACCCGAACAATCCAGGTACCCTACGGTGACGCCCACCGTGCGGGAGACGCCAGGCTGCCCCTCGAAGAGTTCGAGATCCAGTTCGCGCCTCGATGTGTCAGCACGGGCCTGGAGCACAAGGTCCAGTAGCGGAGGAGGCACCTTCGTTGCTTTCGCTGGAGGCGACGGGCGGCTCATGGTGCGCTCACGACCTCATCCAAGATGGGAGTCCTTGCGCCCAGGCGGCTCATGTACTCCTGCCAGAAGAGCCCACCCGCACCCGTGAACGCGTCATAGATGCGGTCTTTCATCCGGAATCACGACGTGGAATCCCCTCTCTGTCACCCGCAAGTCCCGCCCGTCCACCATCTTGAACACCCTGTATCCAGCCCTCTTTCCAGTCTCGTCCGCCAAGGTCGTCAGCCGGACGTACTCGGGCTTGCCGCCGAGCTGGGTCAACACGGTGTGGATGCTGCGCGCTACACCCTGGCAAGTGCCTGCAACCCCAGGGCGCGGAGTCGGAAGCAAGTGAGCGGGGCGTGAACTCGCGCGCAACCAGGAGCGTGTCTCACCGCCTTCCCCCATCCGGGAGTTCTCCAACAGCGCCACCATCCTGGGTCGAAGGGCCGCCATCTGGAATAGAGGGACGTGGCCCCGCATCCTGCCACTCGAGCGGCAAGTAGGGAGAGAGACCATCGAAGTGCTCTTGAGAACCACCCACTTCAGAGGCCGGCACAGAGCTACCTCTCTCTGCCGAAGGTGCACCGAGAAGCTCACCCATCCGACTGCCAAAGAGGCGCCGGAGGATCCGACCATCCGTGCTGACGGCATAGGCGGCACCTGAATCCAATGACGGATACTGGCTGCCACACCGTGAAGGATCTTCTATGATCTCAATGAAGATGACATCACCCTGTCGAACGATGCGGTAGCGATAGGATTCCTTCCTCCGTTCGCAGGGGATTTCAGAATCCCCAGAAGGCAGGAAGTCGTTGACGGCGATGTCGATGGTTTTGAGAAGCACGCCATCGATCTCATACGGTTGTTGGCGCGCATCGACCTTCGTGGTGTTGAGCGCGCCGAGAGGAGGGAACCGGATGGATGGATCCTCTTCTTGAGGTGCGGGAGGTGACACGCTGTGAATACAACTCGCCCCAACAAGAACCAAAGTGAACAACAGCCCTCTCAGGCGTTCGTTAGTTCCAGTGGATTTCATATGTGTCATCGTTGATCCACTTGACGGAGCCGAGCTTTTCCTGGCGCCACTTCTCTCCTGCGCGAGTCCACTTCGCCAACGCTCCAGTGAAGGGGATGTATTCGAAGAACCCATCGCAGGAGGGAGACTCAAAAGCATCTGAGCGCGAGAAGAACGCGATGATGGCAAGGCGGGTCATCGTGGCTTGGGTCTTGAGCTCGAACCCATGAAGCTTCCCCATCTCGACGATGAACCGGATGTCCCGCTCAGAGAGAATGTCTTCGAAGGGGTGGTTGTGTATGGCGAGGATGTACTGAAGGCTATCTGCCGGATAGCGGGGGTCGTTCACGAAGGGAGGCAGTTTGCAGCTCTTCCACCTGTTTGCAGGATCCGGCACGGCCTGATCTGTCAGCATGCTCAGTTCGTACTGATGATCCGGCGTGTAGTAGACCCATCCGCAATACTCGTTCGAGAGACGCCACCGCAGTTCGAAGTTCTGTGCGCCCAGGCGGCCAGCAGTAGCATGAGGCTTGGAAAGGATGATGGGACAGGCCGCCAGCAGTGCTTCTGGGTAGGTGGCGTATGGCCCAAATCCAGGCATGGGGCCCGGAAGGCTCTTGAGGAAGGACTCCCCTGGGCCAGGACGCACGACTCCTGGAATAGGCTTGGGGGGCGAGCACCCCACAGCAGCCAGCAGCATGACCAGCAGGGCGTGATGCATTCGCCCCGCACTGCAGCCTACATGTGACCAGTCACAGAACTCCACACGCCTTATCTTAGCTTGATTGCCACCCGCAGCGGAGAAGGTATTGACCCTCCTTCTTCATGGGCAGGCCGTGGGGACCCACTTATCTCATGGTTCCGTCGACTCGGGCGGGAGCAGCCCCGCGGCGATGGCGAGTTCTCGCGTCTCATGGACCCGGTGCATGAGACGCGCCGACTCAGGAAACATCCTCCGCGCCTGTCGAGCGAGTGCCAGCGCCTCTGAGAGCTGACGTTCGAGAATAAATGAGGTGAGGAGTCCCGCCCAGGCATCCTCCAAGACTGCTAACGCACTGGCGGCCCCCTCTTCATAGAGCGGGCGAGCCGTCTTGAAGTCGTTGCGAACGGAGTCGTGAAAGTACGCCAACTCCACGAGTGCAGGAGCACTTCGATCCGAGACCTGGACAGCCTGCTCCAGTAAGCGCTGGATCTCGGCGAAGGCGTGGCCGTCTTCCGGGCCAGGCTCGCCGAGGAGCAGCGACCGCGCCAGGCGAAGGAGGTTGGGTGCGAAAGCAGGGCAGGCCTCGGCCAGTTCTCGATCGAGTTGGATCTGCAAAGGACTGCCCCGGGTCCCCTTCCCCGACTCACGAGCAACCTGGAATCTCGTCATCAACTCCTCGGGGGTGAGATGAGCCATGGCGTGCTCACTTCTCCATCAAGCGAGACTGCTGCTCGATAAGTTTTACGGCCAAGCGCAGCTGCGCTTGGGTCGCGAGGCTGTAATCCCCTGCTTTCAATGTGAAGTCCTTGAGCTGCGAAGGAAAGTCAGGCGCACGTTGGAGTCTCGCGGGTATTTCACCGAGCTTCGTATTCAGCACGGCAAGCTTCTCAAGCATCTTCTGCGCCGTGGCTGGCGTGATCAGCCCAGAGCAAGTGCTCTCGACAATCAGCACCTCCGCCTCGGCAAACTCGCCCTTCGCAATCAAGACCCAGATGCGAGCACTCGCGGAGCCTCCTTTGGTCCGAATACCTTCTTCGTGCGCGGTATCAGGGAGAGCGGCGGAGTCGCCATGGCTGCACCCATAAAGCCCTGGGGCGAGTAGCAGGACAAGCAGCGGGCACCAGTGCACGACCCCTCCTTGTGTCAGGCTCGCAAGCCGACATCCAGCATTCTCGGCGCTCAGAACCGACGCACCTATTCTGCCAACTTTCCAACCAGATCTAACAACGGAAAACCCGCGAGCTGGGGGGGCTCCACCCCTTCATGGGCAGGCCGTGAGGCCCCAGAAGAACCGCTAGGCTCCGGGAACTGCCGCAGGCAGGGCGCGGAACTCGGCGGCACAGTCCAGGAGCCGGTGGATGGCGGCCTCATGATCGCCGCTAGCGGCCTGGAGGAAGGCATCCTGCCAGGTGCGACCCGGGACGACGCGGCCGGTGTCCTGAAGCCAGCGCTCGAAGCGCACGTACTCCTCATCCTTCAGGCCTGCCAGGGAGAGACACAGCCGGTAGCCGTCAATGTACCCGGCCATGCGCTCCACACGCGCCTCGCCAATGTACATGAGGATGCGGCCCACTCGGCGCATCTCGAGGAGGACATCCAGGATCGCGCGGGAAGTCGCGGCGAGAGTTCGTGGGGCTGCCGGCTCTGGAGGTGAGCCGCCGTACCGCCAGGTCAGCGAAGCAAGCGCAGCCGGGGAGAGCGAACGGAACTCGGCGGCGATAGCTACGAATGCGCGCAAGACCTGCCGCTCATCCGAGTCGAACTTCTGGAGGAACGCGCTCCACCAGCCCTGGCCGGGAAGCGTCTTCCCAGCCTCTTGCATCCAACCTGCGAAGGCGCTGTGCTCTCTGTCTCCTACCCCCAGGTCTCCCGAACAATCCAGGTACCCATCGGTGAAGCCCACCGTGCGGGAGACGCCAGGCTGCCCCTCGAAGAGTTCGAGATCCAGCTCGCGCCTCAATGTGCCAAAGCGGGCCTGGAGCACCAAGTCCAGCAGCGGAGGAGGCACCTTCGATGCTTTCGCTGGAGGCGACGGGCGGCTCATGGTGCGCTCACGGCCTCATCCAGGATGGGAGTCCTTGCGCCCAGGCTGCTCATGTACTCCTGCCAGGAGAGCCCACCTGCGCCCGTGAACGCGTCATAGATGCGGTCTTTCATCCGGACCACGACGTGGAATCCCCTCTCTGTCACCCGCAGGTCCCGCCCGTCCGCCATCTTGAACATCATGTAACCAGCCCTCTTTCCGGTCTCGTCCGCCAAGGTCGTCAGCCGGACATACTCTGGCTGACCACCGAGCTGCGTGAAAGCGGCATGGACGCTCCGCGCCACACCCTGACACGCGCCTGGCACCTGTTTGCTCGCGTCGAACGCGGCCTTGAAGCCAGTGAGCCACAGCGGCGCCTTGAGTCCTGTGGCGACCTCGTAGGCCTGGACGGCCTTTGCCACGTCTCCCCGCGCCCAATGCGCAAGTACCTGCGCGCGCGCAGAGTCCGTGATGCCTTGCACCTGTGACGCAATGATGCCTAGCGATGATCCGTGGGCCCACTGCGGGACCACGCACAGCATCAGGAACCATCCCAGGAGGTGAACACGGAGCATACCTGCGGACGTTAGTACCCGAGCGCGCTGAGTCCCAAGGACATGCCACGTTGCATCAAAACCAGGAGACTTTATGCTCGGGCGAGCCCCACTCTTCATGGGCAGGCCGTGGGGACCCAAATAGCAAGTGGGGGCATGCACCCGCAGTAGACGGCGAGCACGGTCCGCCTTGCGGGCAAGGTGCCTGAAGAGGCTGCCTTGAGGCGGGTGGCAGCAGGATCGTAGCCTCCGGGAGTCCGCAAGAGCGACAGGGGCCTTCATGGATCGGCGAGACAGCGGCAGGTGGATGAGCTTGTTGGCGGGATGCGCCATGAGCGTGGCCATGCCACTGCCGGTTGCACGTGCGGATCCGCCCCTGACGAAGGCCCCTGGGTGTGTCAAGCGCGGATGGCCCGCGACCGTCACCTGCGGAAACACGGTGTGCTTCGTCTCGAGCTGCGGCGAAGGAAAGTGCCCCTACTGCTTCATTGAGGGCATGGAAAACCTCGTCTTCACAGGATGGGCTGTGTACGCGTGCATGAGCGGCGACACCGTGACGGGGAAGGCGCTGCTGTTCAACACGCTGCCCTTCAACGCTCGCCTGGGGCCCATCTGTGGCTGAGGATTCGTGGGAGCAGGAAGCGCCCCTGGTAGTCGAGGCTCTCAACCTCCTGACTGTCCTGGCAGCACCGCGGCTCTACGAGCGGTGGTGTACCCAAGCCTCGGCTGAGGAACTGCGTACTGTGCTCCAATCTCGCATGGCGGCGCTCTCGGTCTTCTGTGCGAAGGCGTGGGGGAGCCCAGATGCGGAGCGCTTCCGGTCAGCAGCCCCCAAGGTGCGGACTCTCGCTGATTCTCTGGCAGCCGCTCCCCCTGGTAACCCCATGGACCCCGGATGGAACGCTCAGGCCCGCGAGTGCTTGGACGCCCTGGGAGTCCCGGTGCCTCCAGGAGGATGGGAAGCCTTCGAGGGGTTGCGTGCCGGGTGAGTGAAAGGCGTATCGCTCTTCTTGAAGGTCGGGCGGCCAAAACGTCGGTGCCGAGAACATCCGAGGATCCTGTTCCTGCGAACTTGTATGACAGGCATACCCGTTGGCTCAGACCGCGCTCGGACCACCTGAAGGGGATGAATCAGTGGGCTGCGGCAGGGTGAACCAGAACGTACTGCCCTGCCCTGGCTCGCTCACCACGCCGATCTCTCCTCCGTGCGCCTGGACAATGTCTCGCGCGATGGACAGGCCCAGCCCTGCTCCTCCCGCTGGCGCTCCCGGCGCCCGGTAGAATTTCTCGAAGATGCGAGCCTGCTCCTCAGGCGGAATGCCCTCTCCCGTGTCCTTCACCTCGAAGCGCACCCAGCCTCCCTCTCGTCCCACCCGCACCGTCACCTGTCCCTCCGAGGGCGTGTGCCTCACCCCGTTGGCCACCAGGTTCGACAACACCAACTGTACCCGGTCGGGATCCACCTCTATCTCCTCCGCCTCAGGCGAGATTTCCTGATCTAGGCGCACGCCTCGGTCCTCCGCCGCTACACGGTGCGCGCTCAGTGCATGCTCCACCAGGAAACCGGTCGGGATCTTCTGAATGTTCAGCGTCAACCGCCCCGCCTGGATGCGCGACAGGTCCAACAAGTCATCCACGATGCCCTGAAGCCGCTCGCAGTCCTCGCGCGCCGCGAACAACAGATCCGCCTGCTTCTCCGTCACCGGCCCCACCACCCCCTCCGCACACAGGTGGATCGCCATGCGCAGCGACGTCAGCGGCGTGCGGAACTCGTGCGCCACCGTGGCCACCAGGTCGTTCTTCAGCTCGTCGAAGCGGCGCAGCCGCGTCACGTCCTGCAGGATGACCGTGGCGCCCACCACATCCCCCCGCTCCCCGTACACAGGACTCCCGCGCGGCAACAACCACCGGTCCCCCTCGGACGCCGTCACCCGCACCGCCTCTTCGTACCCGCGCGGTTGATAGGGACCCTTGCCTCCCAGCACATGCCCCCGCACCCGCTCGAGCACCTCGCGCACCTCCGGCTCGACACGGGCGAGCGCATCGCCCCCGGCCTCTAGCGAGAGCCGCAGTGCGTCCTCCGCCGCGCGGTTCACATTGAGCAACGCGCCCCCCGCTCCGAACACCCCCACCGGATCCGGCAGGCTGTCGATGGCCGCTTGCGAGGCCGCCTGAGCCTGGAGCAGCTCTCCCAAGCTGCTCTGCTGGTACTGCTCGAGCCGCTCCGTCATCGTGTTGAAGTCCTGGCTCAGCTGCGCAATCTCATCCTGCCCCTCTACCACCGCGCGCACCGCCAAGTCCCCCTGCCCCACCCGGCGCACCGCCTGCGAGAGCACTGACACCGGCCGCAGCGCCCGGTGCGTCAATGAGGCCGAAGCGAACAGTCCCACCACGAACGCCGCCAGCACCGCCGTCACCATCAGCGTGTTCACCCGCTGGCTCTGCTGGCGAAGGGCCTCGCTCTTGCGCACCATCGCGTCCTGGTTCAGGTCCAGGATGGAGGCCGCCGCGTCCTTCGTCTCCTGGAAGGCCGGGGCCAACGCCTGGAAGTAGTGCTCGCGCTCGGCTCCCGGCTCCCTCCGCGCAAGGAAGGTGTCGAAGGACTCCCGATAGCGCCCCCAGGCCTCATGCAATCGCCGCGTGGCCTCCGCCTCCCCAGGCTCGGTGATGTTCTTCTCCTGCGCCTGCAGCTCCGCCTCCAGCCTCGCGCGCTGCACGGCCTGCTGCACCTCGCCCCGCTGGCGCTCTCCCGCGACAATGAAGAGCGCCGCGCTGTCCATGCGCTCGAGCTGCTCGGTCATCCGCTGCATGGCCAGCACGCTGCGGTAGTTGTCCTGGAGGATCTCCTGCCCCGCGCGCCCCACCCGCCCCAAGGTGAGCACCGCCACCACGCCCAGCAACACGAGCGCCAGCGCCAGCGGCGCCTGGGCCAGCAACACTCGGCCTCGCAGCGTCATGGGCGGCGCTCCTCATGCGGCGAGTCGAAGGAAACGACGTGGATGTCGAAGCCCGCTCCCTCTCGCACCAGGCGCATGTCCGCGCTGCGCCCCAGCCACTGTTTCCACCTCGGCTGGTACGAACGGCCGATGATGATGTGGCCCACCCCATGCGAACGGGCGAAGTCCAGCAGGGCCTCCACCGGATCCCTCGAGCGCAACCGCACCACCTCCGCGCCCAGCTCCTTCGCCTTCTCGATGTTGCCCAGCAGGTGCCGCTGAGCCTCCGCGTCGATGAGGTGCGGCGCCTCGTTGGGGGTCTCCACGTAGACGACAAACCAGTCCGTGTTGAGCCGGCCCGCCATGCGCGAGCCCCGGCGCAGCAGCGCCGCCGCGCGCGGAGGGTTGCTCGACAGCGCCACCATCACCCGGCCCCATCCGCCTCCCTTCGCCTGCGGCTCCTCGCTGCCTCGCGCGTGCTGACCAGCGGTGGCGCGATCCAGGCTCTCGGCCACCTCGCGCAGCGCCAGCTCTCTCAAAGTCGACAGGTTCTCCTGCTTGAAGAAGCTCTCCAGCGCGTGCGTCACCTTCTCGGGCGCGTAGATCTTCCCCGCCTTGAGGCGCTCGTGCAGGTCCTCCACCGCCAGGTCCAGATTCACCACCTGGTCCGCGCTCTTGAGGAAGCTGTCGGGAATCGTCTCGCGGACCGTGACGCCCGTGGAGCGCTCGACCAGATCATTGAGGCTCTCCAGGTGCTGCACGTTGAAGGCGCCGATGACATTGATGCCCGCCGCGAGCAATTCCTGCACATCCTGGTAGCGCTTGTGGTTGCGGCACAGGGGCACGTTGGTGTGGGCCAGCTCGTCCACGATGGCCACCTGGGGCTTGCGCGCCAACACCGCGTCCAGATCCATCTCCTCCACGGTGACATCCCGGTAGGTGAACGCCTTGCGAGGCACCATCTCCAGGCCGGCCACCAGGGCGTGAGTGTCCTGGCGGCCGTGCGTCTCGACGAAGCCGAGCACCACGTCCACGCCGCGCTTCTTCAGGGCGTGGGCCTCCTCCAACATCCGGTACGTCTTGCCCACGCCCGCCGCGAAGCCGATGTAGAGCTTGAGCCGGCCGCGACGGCCTCGCTCGACCATCTCCAGGAAGTCTTCCGCGCGAGTGCGTCGCGTCCTCATGCTCATGCCCGCTGGCGCTCCTCTCCTCGGAGACCGGAGGTGAGGCTGCCCTGTTGCCAGGCGGAGCGCACGGGAAGAATGGACTCCCGTCGCTCCAGCGCCTGGCGTCCGACACGGGCCCGCCGCTGCCATGTCCCGCGTCCGCTCACGGAGCCCGGGCCCCAGAGGGAGCGAGGCCGCCCGGGCCTGCCGGGGGGACGCGGCCGAACTGCCGGTCCAGGGCGAGGTTGAGGGCCAGCACGTTCACGCGAGGTTCGCCCAGCACCCCCAGGGTCCGGCCTTCGACGAAGGTGTCCACCACGCTGAGCACGCGTTCGACGGCCACGCCGCGCGCCTTCGCCACACGGGCAGCCTGCCAGCGCACCGCCTCGGGGGACAGGTGCGGATCCAAGCCCGAGGCGGACGTGGTGACAAGCTCGGCGGGCACGGGCCCCTGGGCGTCCGGGTTCTCCTGGAGCAGGCGCTCGATGTCGGCGCGAACTCGGTCGCGCAGCTTCTGCGAGGTGGGGCCCAGATTGCTGCCTGAGGATGCGGCGGCGTCATACCCGCCGCCGGCCGCGGACGGTCGGGGCTGGAAATAGCCTGGCTGCGTAAAGCCCTGACCCATGAGGTGGCTGCCCACCACCTGGCCATGCTCGTCGGTGACGAGCGACCCATCGGCCTCATGGGAGAACAGCAGTTGCCCCAGGCCAGTCACCGCCAAAGGGTAGAGCACGCCGGTGAGGACAAGCGTGACGAGGCTGGCACGCAGAGCAACGACAAGTGCGGAGACCATGATGAAGTCCTTTCAGGCCAGCCCAGCGGCGGTGAGCAGCACGTCGATGACCTTGATGCCGAGGAAGGGAACGATGACGCCGCCCACTCCGTAGATGAGCAGGCTGCGCCGCAGCAGCGCCGCAGCGCCCAGCGGCCGGTAGCGCACTCCCCGCAGTGCCAGCGGAATGAGCGCGATGATGATGAGCGCGTTGAAGATGACCGCGGACAGAATCGCGGAATAGGGCGACGTGAGCCCCATCACGTTGAGCGGAGCGATCTGCGGGAAAACGCCCATGAACAGCGCCGGGAGGATGGCGAAGTACTTCGCCACGTCGTTGGCGATGGAGAACGTGGTGAGCGTGCCGCGCGTCATGAGCAACTGCTTGCCCACCTCCACCACCTCCAGCAACTTGGTGGGGTTGGAGTCCAGGTCCACCATGTTCCCAGCCTCCTTGGCGGCCTGGGTGCCCGTGTTCATCGCCACGCCCACGTCCGCCTGAGCCAGCGCGGGCGCGTCGTTGGTGCCATCGCCCGTCATGGCCACCAGCTTCCCCTTGGCCTGCTCGGCGCGGATGAGCTCCATCTTCGCTTCCGGAGTCGCCTCGGCCAGGAAGTCGTCCACACCAGCCTCCTTGGCGATCGCCGCCGCGGTGCGTGGGTTGTCTCCGGTGATCATCACCGTGCGGATGCCCATCGCGCGGAAGCGATCGAAGCGCTCCTTGATGCCGCCCTTCACCACGTCCTTCAGGTGGACGATGCCCAGCACCCGAGCACCATCGGCCACCGCCAGGGGCGTGCCTCCCGCGTCACCGATGCGCCCGGCCACCTGCGTCACATCCGCAGGCACCGTGCCGCCCTGCGCCTGCACGTACTTGACGATGGCATCCACCGCGCCCTTGCGGATGCTGCGCGGCTGCGGATCCACCAGGTCGCAGCCGCTCATCCGCGTCTGCGCCGTGAAGGGCACGAAGGTGGCGTGGTGCGCCTGCAGCTCGCGCGGGCGCATCCGGTAGGTGTCCTTCACCAGCGTGACGATGGAGCGTCCCTCGGGCGTCTCATCCGCCAGGCTCGCGAGCTGCGAGGCCTCGGCCAGCTCCTCCAGCCGCACGCCCGGCATGGGCAGCAGCTCCGTGGCCATGCGGTTGCCCAGGGTGATGGTGCCCGTCTTGTCCAGCAGCAGCGTGTCCACGTCTCCCGCCGCCTCCACCGCGCGGCCGCTCATGGCCAATACGTTCTTGCGCAGCAACCGGTCCATTCCCGCGATGCCGATGGCGCTCAGCAGCCCGCCAATCGTCGTGGGGATGAGGCACACGAGCAGCGCCACCACCGCCGTGCCCGACAGTTTCACGCCCGAGTAAAGCGCCATCGGCACCAGCGTCACGCACGCCAGCAGGAAGATGATCGTCAGCCCCACCAGCAGGATGTGGAGAGCAATCTCATTGGGCGTCTTCTGCCGCGCGGCTCCCTCCACCAGGCCGATCATCCGATCCAGGAAGGACTCGCCCGGGTTGACGGAGATGCGCACCACGATGCGATCCGAGAGCACCTTCGTGCCGCCCGTCACCGCGGACCTGTCACCTCCGGACTCGCGGATGACGGGCGCGGACTCACCGGTGATGGCGGACTCGTCCACGCTGGCGATTCCCTCCACCACCTCGCCATCGCCCGGGATGATGTCCCCCACCTCGCAGACGACAAGGTCATCCTTGCGCAGCTGCGGAGCGGGCACGCGCTCCTCGCGCCCGTCCACGAGCCGGCGCGCGAAGGTGTCCTTGCGCATCTTCCGCAGCGAGTTCGCCTGGGCCTTGCCGCGGCCCTCGGCGACGGCCTCAGCGAAGTTGGCGAAGAGGACGGTGAACCAGAGCCAGAGTGTCACCCCCACGGTGAACCACACCGGAGCCGCATCCGGCCTCGGCGAAACGATGTCCTGAACCAGCAACACCGTGGTGAGCAGACTGCCCGCCCACACCACGAACATGACCGGGTTGCGGGCCACGTCTCGCGGGTGCAGCTTGCGCAAGCTGTCCCGGACGGCCTGCTTGAGGAGCGCCGGCTCGAAGAGCGACGCCTGCTTCGAAGAGGCAGAGGAGGACATGTCAGTAGACCTTTCCGGCCCCGGCGAGGAAGTGCTCGACGATGGGACCGAGCGAGAGAGCAGGGAAGAACGTGAGCGCGCCGACGATGACGACGACGCTCACCAGCAGGCCGGTGAAGAGCGTGCTGTTGGTGGGGAAGGTGCCCGGGCCCGCCGGCACCACCTTCTTGCCCACCATGGAGCCCGCGATGCCCAGCGCGGGGATGATCATCAGGAAGCGGCCCGCCAGCATGGTGAGGCCCAGGCTGATGTTCCAGAAGGGCGTGTTGGCGTTGAGGCCCGCGAAGGCACTGCCGTTGTTCCCCGCGCCACTCGTGTACGCGTAGAGGATCTCCGACAGGCCATGCGGCCCCGCGTTGTTGAGCGAGGAGGTGCCCTGGGGAAGGACGACCGCCACCGCGCTCAGCCCGAGGATGACCAGCGGGAAGATGAGCACGTACAGCACGGCGAGCTTCATCTCCTTCGCTTCGATCTTCTTGCCGAGGTACTCGGGGGTACGGCCCACCATGAGGCCCGCGATGAAGACGGAGAGGACGACCATCACCAGGATGCCGTAGAGCCCCGCGCCCACACCGCCGAAGATGACCTCGCCCAGCTGGATGTTCACCAGCGGCACCAGGCCGCCCAACGCGTTGAAGCTGTCATGCATGGCGTTGACGGCGCCACACGAGGCATCCGTGGTGACGGTGGCGAACAGCGCCGATGCGGGCAGTCCGAAGCGCACCTCCTTGCCCTCCATGTTGCCCACCTGCGCCACCTGCGCCGAGGCCACGGCGGCGTTGTCCGCAGACTCCGCCGCGTAGGCCGCCGCCACTCCCACGAAGAACAGCAGGCTCATCGCCGCGAAGAGGGCCCAGCCCTGCTTCGTGTCCGACGCCATCCTCCCGTACGTGTACGTGAGCGCGGCGGGGATGGCGAAGATGGAGAGCATCTGCACCAGGTTGGTGAGCGGAGTGGGGTTCTCGAAGGGGTGGGCGCTGTTGGCGTTGAAGAAGCCACCGCCGTTGGTGCCCAGCATCTTGATGGCCTCCTGCGAGGCCACCGGTCCCATGGCGAGCGTCTGCTTCGCTCCCTCCAGCGTCGTCAGCTCGCGGTAGGGCGCGAAGTTCTGCAGCACGCCCTGCGACACGAGGAAGAGCGCGTAGACGACACAGAGCGGCAGCAGCACGTAGAGCAGCCCTCGGATGAGGTCCACCCAGAAGTTGCCCAACGTCTTCTGCCCCTCGGGCCCGGGGCGCCGGGTGAAGCCGCGCGCCAGCGCCAGCGCCACGCCGAGGCCCGCCGCTGCCGAGGTGAAGTTGTGCCACGCCAGCCCCACCATCTGGCTGAGGTAGCTCATCGTCGACTCGCCCGCGTAGGACTGCCAGTTGGTGTTCGTGGTGAAGCTGGCCGCGGTGTTGAACGCCAGCTCGGGCCCCACCGCGGGGAACGCCTGCGGGTTGAGCGGCAGCACGTGCTGGAGCCGCAGGATGACGTAGGTGATGAGCAGGCTCACCCCGCTGAAGGCCAGCAGCGCGACCGCGTACTGCCTCCACGTCTGCTCGCGCTTCGGATCCACGCCGCACAGGCGCAGCAGCACGCGCTCCACGGGCCCGAGCACGCGGGGCAGCGGCTGCGTGGGCCCCTCGAAGACATGGAAAAGGTAGGCGCCCAGCGGCTTCGTCAGCGCGAGCACGAGCGCGAAGAACAAGAGAATCTGCAACCAACCGATGAGAGTCATGGCGGGTCCCTAGAACCGCTCCGGGCGGAGCAGGGCGTAGACGAGGTAGGCGGTGAGCAGCACCGAGAGCACGGCGCCTGCGGCGTATTCGAAGGTCATGAGGGTCTCCTGATCAGAGGCGCTCACAGCCGTGGGTGTAGGCCCACGAGAGCGCGAAGAAGCCAACGGTCACCAACACGAGGACGAGATCCATGGAGGGCTCCTAGAAGTAGACGGTGGCTCCGGCCACCACGAGGGTCTGGGAAGGCTTGAGCTCAGGAGCGCCCTCATCCGTGGTGGCGCGGCCGGCGAAGACATCCTGGGTGGAGTGGTCCTGCCGCGCCTCCAACTTGAGGGTGAGGTGTTCAGCGGGCCTCACCTCGAGCGTGAGGGTGCCCTCGACCAGTGTCTGCGCGGCGCCGGAGATGAGCCCATCCCGGTCCTTATAGAGCTCACCGCGCGCGGCGACGGCCACCGTCCCGGACAGCTGCATCCGGGCGGTGAGGCCAGCGGCGTACCAGAGCGCAGCGTCCGAATCCGGACGCTGCTGCGTGCCCACGTCCGCGGTGGCACCCAGGCTGAACGCCTCCGTCACCTTGTAGGTAACCACCCCGTCGCCGAAGAGGCGCAGCCCGTCACTGTCCTCGCTGCCCTCCTCGCCGATGAAGGTGTTGAACGAAGCCGAGAGCCGCTCGCCCGAGTACGCCACCTGCGTGCCCAGCGCCTTGCCGTGGTTGTTCTCGCCAATGGTCTGCCAGCCGTTGATCAGGTGGAGCTGCACGCTCCACGCATCGCTGAACCGCCAGGTGCCCTTGAGGCCCGACTGGTAGTACGGCGACAGCTCACCCATCCACGAGCGCGTGTACGTCCAGTTGAGCTGGGACTGGAGGGACTCGAAGCCGATGTGGCTCGGGTAAACGCCGGCCTCCACGGTGAGCGGGCCATGCGCGAACGACAGTGAGGCCTGCTGCACGTAGCGCCACACGTCAGGGCCCACGGCGGTGCCCGCGGGCTCGGCCAGGTGCAGCACCTCCATCCCGGTGCCGTAACCGAGTAGGAGCCGGAAGCCCACGGGCACCGGATCCATGCTCACGCCCAACGTGGCGAGGTTCACGGAGAACTCGTTGTGGCGCTTGGCGGTGGTGCCGGTGCCGGGAATGAAGTTGGCCGAGTCCCGCGGCCGGTTGAAGTTGAAGCCGTAGTACGCGTCCACCCCGCCCTCGACCTTCAGGCGGGTGACGAGCCCCTCGGGGGCGCTCGGTGCGGCAGGCTCGGTCTGCGAGAGCAGCAGGCTGGCCAGCAGGGAAGAGAGTTCAGCGGCGGGCATGAGGCGAGAGAAGTCCTTTCGCCCTCTCTCAAAGCACCCGCCGTACCGGGGCCCGGCCCTCGCTGGCCCAACAGTTCCGACGGGTTGGAAGCCCACCTCCCCCCTCGGCATTGCAATCTGCACGAATGCGACAGGCCGGGTCGTGCGCCCTGAAAGGTACCTCGCGCGGACCGCCGGTCCGGGGCTCAGCGGCTCGGCCGGTAGAAGCCGTCGAGTTGCTGACGGCAGTCGGCCTGGCACTCCGGGAAGTCCGAGAGGAAGCGGGCCTGGTCCCGGCATCGGGAGGTCAGCGCTGAATCGACTCCTTCACGGCAGAGGAGCTGGAAGCTCTTCCATGTCTCCTGGAAGACGGCCGCTCGGGTCTGGGGGTTCATCTGCTCGACCGCCCGGCGCTCGGAGATGAGGCCCCAGGTGATGAGGGCGATCAGCAACAAGACCAGCAGGCCTCCGAGCAGGAGGATCGGCCGCGTCGGAAAGGGATCGGAGGGTGCTGGCGCCCCCTCGGTGCGTGAGTGGGACTGCGGAGCCTGGGTCGATGAGGTGGTCATGCGCATGAGCTTGGTGACTGCAAGTCACGCGCCCACTCCGCGAGCCCCTCTGCCCAACCCCCCTCGCCTGCTCAGGGCTCGGGCGCTCCGCCTCCCGCCTCGGGCGCCGGATCCCAGCCGTAGAAGCGCTTCATCTCCTCATAGAGGTCCGGTGTCTGCTCCTTCATCTGCCGGGGCTTCTCGAAGAAGGACTCGGTGGCCACGGCGAAGAACTCGGCCTCGTTCTGCGCGCCGTAGTCGTCCAGCACCTTGCGCTCCCGGGGCTGGCCCTGGCGGAGGGCCTGGAAGTGCTCGTCCATCACCGAGGCCCACGCCCGATAGTGTGAGTACTGCCTCAGCCGAGGCGTTCCATCGAAGGCTCCGTCGGCGCGGTCGAGCACGTGGGCGAACTCGTGCGCCGCCGTATCGTGACCGTCCTGGGGATTGTGGAGCCCCGTCAGCACCGCCTGCCACGAGAGGATGACCTGGCCCCAGTTCTTCGCCTCGCCGAGCACGATGCCCGTGCGCTCCGGCAGCTTGAAGGCTCCGGGGTAGACGATGATCTCGCGAAGCCTGTCGTAGTACGCGAGGTCCAGATACAGCACGAGTTGCACCGCCGTGGCGCTCACCACCACGCGAACCTCATCGGTGATGACGAACCCGTTGGCGCCGATGAACTCCTTCTCCCAGACGAAGACCTTGAGCAGCTCCAGGAAGCGCTCGCGAAGTTCGGGAGCCAACGTCCGATAGAAGGGCACGTGGGCCTCGAGGTGGCCGAGCCACTCGGGAGGGACCGGGAGGCGCATCAGCCGGCGGCGCCGAAGCCAACGGAGGGGACCAGCCATCGTCGCGTCAGCTTGCCACCCCCTGCTGGCTGTCACCAACGATGGCACCCAGGATGACCCATTGGGACGGGCTGACGTACACCTACCGATAGGGTAGGCTCGCCCCAGGCTCGACGTCGGGCCCTTCTCACCCTGAGGCATTCGATGGGGATTCTTCGCGTACCGGATCAACATCCCTCCGCTCTCCCTTCAGGCACGCTGGTCGGAAATTGGCGGTTGGTCGGCAGGCGAGGCCTGGGCGTCTACGGCGCCGTGTACTGCGCTGTGAAGCTGGGGCAGGAGCAGGCTGGGCTGGTGGCCGTGAAGCTCGCCGTGCATGAGGGCGATCTTCGCTTCCAACGCGAGGTGGAGTTGCTGTCTCGCGCACGCCATCCGAGCATCCCTCGGCTCTTGGACCACGGGGAGTGGAGATCCCCGGCAGGACGCGTCTACCCGTACATCGTGATGGAGTGGGTCGAGGGCCAGACGCTGTACGAGTGGTCCGCCGAGCACAACCCTTCCACGCGCCAGGTGGTCCGGGTGTTGGCGCAGGTGGCTCGGGCGCTCGAGGCCACCCATGCGGCAGGGGGCGTCCACCGCGACGTGAAGGGAGACAACGTCCGGGTCCGCGAGGGTGACGGGAAGGCGTTCCTGTTGGACTTCGGAGCGGGACGGCACATGGGGGCTTCGCAGCTCACGTGGGACACGCTGCCCCCAGGAACTCCCTCGTACCGTAGCCCCGAGGCGTGGCGTTCCATCTTGGACTCGGGCCAGCTGGCCAACGGGCACTACACGGCCCGATCGACGGATGATCTCTTCGCGCTCGGGGTGATGGCCTACCGGTTGGTGACAGAGGAGTATCCGCCGTCGCTGGAGCCTCGGGACGACGATGAGGGGCGTTGGTACGTCCCCGTCTTCAGTCCGCGACCGCCACGGGAGCGCAATGCGCGGGTGGATTCGCGGCTCAGCGCAATCATCCTGCGAATGCTCTCGGAGAACCCTGAGGCTCGTGGCAGCGCGCGAGAGCTGGCGGAAGCGCTGGAGCAACTGGCGGAGCAGGCAGGGCCGGAAGGGGAGGAACCTCTCTTCGAGTGGGAGACACGGGAGGCCAGCGAGCGCTCCACCGAGGACGCCTTCGAGGAGGCGCCGCTGGGCTACCCCCGGCGGCGCAGAGTCGTCGAGGTGGTGCGAGAGGCAGAGCAGCGCGACGCCAGGGCGAGAGCAGCGGCGACCCGTTTCGAGACGGAGAAGCAGTCCCGACAGCACTCCGTCACCCCACTCCTGTGGGTGGGCTTGGTGGGTCTGCTGATGTTGATGCTGGTCATCACCGCGCAACGCAAGGCCCCACGGGAGTTGAGGTACGTGCCCTCGGAGGCGAGCGTTGAAGCCAGCGATGGTGGTGCAGCCGATGCTGGTACGGCAGGAGTCGGTGAAACGGCTCTGACTTCCGTGGTCGCAATAATTCAGCCGATCCCGAGCGGAGGAGGGATCCGTCTGGAGATCCCCCCCCAGCCGCTCCCAGGGCAACGAATCGCCCCCTGCGGTAGAGGTGAGCGAGAGATCCAGGGAGGGTGTTGGGTCAAGCTGGATGCTCAGGCACCCGAGTGCGGGGACTACGCCTACGTCTGGAAGGGCGGCTGCTACATACCCACGTCAGCCCCCCAGCGTCCCTCCACCTCGGATGAGCGCTGACTGGTATGACCAGCATACCAGTTGGTTCGAACCGCTCCCGGAAGGGCCCTTCATCCCCATGCTCACGACCCTCGCCGTCACCCTCTCCGTGCTCCTCTCTGCGGACACGGCCAATGCTGATCCCTGCAACGGGCATGTCGAGGTACACCGGGCTTGGCGCTTCCACGGAGGCTCCACGATCGAGCCCTCACCCCAGGCCGAGCTGGTGGCCATCGACTTCACTCACCGAGACTTGTCGCGCATCTACGCCGATCTGCGGGACGACCAGGACAAGCCCCTGCGGACCGACTTCCATTGGGTGCGCCTCGACGCGAAAGGTGCTCCCCTCGACCGCTTCTTCGAGTCTTACGGAGATGAGACGCTCACGCGCCGGATGGCACTCGTGGCCGCCGTGCCGAAGGGAACCCAGAAGTTGACCCTCGTGATCCGTGACGTCTGCTCCGTGCCGGTGACCCTCCAGGACAAGGGTCCCGAATGGCCGCCGCTCCCCGAGCACTCTCTCCTCTGGTGGACGATTCAAGGCGATGACGCCATCGCACTGGTGCGCACACGCTGGGTGCTCGACGGTGAGGATCCGTCCTTCCGGGTACGCCGGGGGAACGGGTACCTCAACTCTGCCGGCTTCGTCGCCGTCGACTCCAAGGGCCAACGCCTCGCCCCCGGCTCGTCGAAGGAGCGCTTCTTCCTCATCCGCTACTCCCTCGTGGAGTGGAAACGGAAGGTGCCCGAGCCACCCGATGAATGGCCCTGCAATGAGAAGTGGTGCCCCCTCCCAGCCCCCGTGAAAAAGACCCTCTCGGAGGAGCTCATGCGAGCCCTCGTGCGCAGCGAGGGCGTGGCGATCGAGTCCGGCGACGACGCTCAGCGTGCCTTCGCCCTCCACCCCAAGCCATGATCGGGAGTCACGCAGGCTCGACGATGCCGCGCGCGCCGCTCAGGTTCCCGTGACGGTCGCACCCTGGGTGCCGCTCTGGCTCCCGTTCGACACGGAGAGCGTCACCGTTCCGACCTGCTGCACCTTGAAATAGAAGGCACTGGCCGCCTCGGCGGAGGACAGCTCTACCGCACCGATGGCCGAGTCTGTGCAATCTGCACGCGTGTGGAAGGTCAGCCCTGCCGCTGCTGCCCCCGTCGCCGTGAGCGCGAAGGTTGTCGCTGTAGGCCTGGACAGATTGCCCTTCGCGTCCTGGCTCTGCACCACCACCTGCCCCGAGCACACACCCACCGCTACCACGCGAGGCGGCGTCAGGAACCCGACCCGGGCCGGCGCCCCCGCCACCACGTCCACGTCGAACGTCGCCCCCGGCTGCGTCGCCGGGTTGTAGCCCGCTCCGGTGATCGTGTTGGAGTAGATGAGGTTGCCACCTCCGAGATCCGCGATGGCCGCCTGATACGGGTACCCGTTCGTCACCGCGTTGTTCCGCAGCGTGTTGCCGCTCACCCGGATGCCCGTGGACGTCGCGGGACCGCTCCCATCCGCCTCCGCCTGATCCAGGTAGATGCCCACGTCGTTCGCCGTCAGCTTGTTGCTCTCGACGACCGCACCCTGCACCAACGCGATGCCGAAGTACGGCCCTCCCGCCACCAGCAACCCCGCGGCCACATCGCTGCTCCCCGTATACGAGTGGCCGGAGATCTCGTTCTCCGTCACCTGCCCGGTCGCGCCATCGCTGAGCTGCACGCCATTCTGCGCGATGTGCCCCACCGGCCCCGCCCCCGTCACCGTGTTGCCATTCACCGTAGCGTTCACGCGCCCGGCCACCAGGATTCCTCCCTTCTGGTAGCCACTCACGAAGTTGCGGAGGAGTTGCACCTGAACCGGCCCCGATGCGCTGCGCACCTCGATGGCGTGTCCCTCCTGGCAGCCTCGCGGCGTACCCTCCGCATTGCCGTCCGCCGGCTGATTCCGATGGATGTTCAGCACCTCGCTGTCCTCCACGGACCCGGACGCCCCCTGCAGCAGGATGCCGCGCAGCCGATCATCTCCCCCGTCACACGGTCCGTCCTTCACCAACCCCTGCGCCCTCACCCGCAGGTTGCGCACATGCATCGTCGCGCCACGGTTGCGCACGATGGCGCCGACGAAGTGCCCTCCCGCCGGGTCCACAGCCGTGAGGGTGTGCGCCGTCCCATCGATCGTCAGCCCGTCCGGAATGAACACCGGCGTGTCCGTGGTGCAGTCCGCCTGCAATGTGAGCAACGGCTGTTCGAGCCGGGCGCTGCACGGCGTGTAGCCACACACAGGCCCGTTCCAGTTCACCGGCTGCAACACCCGGATGCTGAATCCCCGCGAGTTGGAGATCGTCGCCACGATCGTCGGCGTCACCCCAGCCGGCACACAGGACAGCGCCGTCCAAGGCACCTCGCTCGTGTTCCCCGTCTGCGCGGCGACACCCACGATGCCCGTGTTCGCCGTCCAGCTGAACGTCAGCGGACCTCCCTCGGGGTCCTCGGCCGACACACTCACCCGCAGCAATTCCCCGGGAATGGCGCTCAGCACCGTGGCTGCGGCACCTCGGACCCGAGGCGCCAGCTCGCTGCAGCTCTCCGGCCATGTGCAGGGGCGCATATCCACTTCCTCCTCGGGCAGATGCAGCTTCACGGGGAGGACCTCCTCTCCACAGCCCACCCCAGCCAGCACCCACAGCCCGACCCACAACGTCAGGCGCCTCGCGTGTCCCTGAATCATCTCTCGTGCCCTCCGGATCAGCTCCGGCCTGGAGCCACGGTATCGGCACGATGCTACGCGTCGAAAACCGCCTCCTTCCACCGTTGTCAGAGGTTTGACTTCCCCCTGCCCGGATGCCAGAGCCTCCTTCATGCGAGTTCTCGTCACCGGCAGCTCGGGTCAGCTCGGCGTGGAGGTGTGCAGACAACTCTCGGAGGCGCACACCGTGACGGGTCTCGACGTCGCCCCCGGCCCCTTCACCCAGGTGATCGGCCCCGTCGAGGACCGAACGCTCGTCTTCGAACAGGTCTCCCGCGTGGAGGCCGTCGTCCACGTCGCCTCGCTGCACGCGCCCCATCGGGACAGGCTCCCGAAGTCGCGCTTCGTCGACGTGAACGTGCAGGGCGCGCTCCACCTGCTCGAGGCCGCCGTCGCGCATGGGTGCCGGCGCTTCATCTACACCAGCACCACCTCCATCTATGGACAGGCCATGGAGCCGAGCAGTCCTTCCGCGGTCTGGGTGACGGAGGAGCTTACGCCCGAGCCTCGCGACATCTACGACGTCACCAAGCTCGCCGCCGAACAGCTCTGCCGCCTCATCCACCACGAGCACCAGCTGCCCGTCGTCATCCTGCGCACCTCGCGCTTCTACCCACAGTCCTCGGAGGAGCTCGCCATCCACCGGCTCCACCGCGGACTGGACGTGCGCGACTGCGCCTGGGCACACCGGCTGGCGCTCGAATCGCCCGTGCCCTTCGGGCTCTACAACATCTCCGCGCGCTCACCCTTCCAACGCGAGGACCTGGAGGAGTTGTGGAGCGACGCCGCCCGCGTCATCCGCCGCCGGGCGCCCGAGGTGGCCGAGCTGCTCGCCCGGCGCTCCATCCCACTGCCCTCGCGCCTGGACCGCGTCTACGTCATCTCTCGTGCGGAGGCGGAGCTGGGTTTCCACCCCCGCTTCAACGCGCTCGAGTTCCTCCGGGGCGAGTGAGCCCCGGATCAGCGAACCGCGGCCAGCTGGTGGCTGCTGCTGGGCCGCGAGACGAAGCTGCGCCGCTTCGCGTCCCGATCCGACAACAGCGCCATCAGCGCCTGCATCCGCGTCTCGTGCTGGTTCACGGGGTGGCCGTGGAGCACGCCGCTGGTGCTGAGGAACATCCGCGTCATCTCGTCGCCGCCGTAGCTGCACGCGCGCTGGGTGTAGCGCTCCAGCACCTCGCGCCGCGCCTGGCCGAACAGCCGGCCCGCGGTGAACGTCACCTCGAGCCCGTCCAGGTCGATCAGCAGATCCACCTTGCGGCCAAAGGGAGACAGCTTCTCCTCGATGTCCGCCTTCCACACCTGCACATCGTAGGCGCTCACCAGCAGGTAGCGGGTGAAGCGCAGGTGCACCACGTCGTTATGCGGGTCGTACTCAACAGCCATCCTCCCGGACATTGCTTTCTCCTCGATTCCTCAGCCCCAGAGAGGGACCAACCCGCACATCACTGAAAGACCGGTTTCCACAAGAGAGCCTGACATACTTGCTGTAACGGCAATTCCTGATTCGAAGGTTTAACTCGTTTTCGTGGTCCGATCAACAGGTACTGACGGCCCCCCCTCTGCTGAGCAGATCGGGGCATAGTGTGCGCCTCCATGTCCCCGCGTTGGGCGCTGCTCGTGCTGGTGGGGCTCTCGGGCTGCGCGGCACTGTCCCTGCCTCCGAACAAGCCGCTGGCGCGGCCCGTGCTCTTCCGGGGCGCCTATGAGGAGTTCCCGAGCGGGCTGCGCCTGGTGGTGCATGAGGATCCGCAGGCCTCACGGGTGACGGTGGAGGTCTCCTACCGCGCGGGCGCCACGGAGGAGCCGCCGGGCAAGGAAGGGCTGGCCCACCTGGTCGAGCACCTCACCTTCGTGGCCCGGCCGGGGGATTCACGGGCGCCTCGGCGCTCCAGTCAGCTGCTGGCCTCGGGGGCCGAGTCCAACGCCTTCACCTCCCATGATGGGACGGACTACTTCTCCGCCACACCGCCAGAGCAGCTCGCTCAACTGGTGGTGCTGGAAGCGGGGCGGCTGCGAGCGCCATTGGAGAACGTCTCCGAAGAGGACTTCCGGGTGGCGCGGGACGTGGTGGTGGCGGAGCTGCGCCAGCGCTACGAGACGGGGCCGGAGGGCGCGCAGCAGCGGTGGCTGCACGAGAAGCTGCTCACAGGCAGCGTGTACGGGCGCCCGTCGGGTGGAACGCCCGAGTCCCTCCAGCGCCTCACCCTGGAGGACGCGCGGGCCTTCGTGAAGGCGCACTACACGCCAGCCCACGTGGTGGTGGTGGTGTCCGGCCCGCTGTCCTCGGACGAGGTGCTGAGTACGGTGAGGGCGGGCTTCGCGGAGCTCACCGAGCCGGGGAAGACCGGGCCCACGCCTCCGGTGCAGCGCGTGCCTCCGCCCTTTCCGCCCGAGTCCCCGCCGCACGCGCCCATGGTGGTGCTGAACGGCCCGGTCGAGTACCCGTATCTGTGGTTGGCGTGGACGCTGCCAGGGCTGTACTCGGGCCAGCTTCCCCAGGCGCTTGCCGCACAGGGCCTGGCGCAGGGCCGGCTGAGCTCCCGGCTCGCCTGGGAGGACGAGGCGCACCAACTCTCCGTGTCCCTGGAGGTCATGGATGGCGTCGCGCTGCTCATCGTCCGCATCGAGTTCCTGAAGGCGGAGGACGCCGAGGAGGTGGCGCGCTTCGCGCGGGGGCAGCTCTCCGGGCTGATGGTGAACCCGCAAGCGATCGGCGGGCTCACGGCGAGCGCTCAAGCCATGCTGCTCACGCAGGCCTTCTCGAGCCTGGAACAGTTCCCCGTACGAGAGGCGACCCAATTCCTGCGCGCCACCGGGCAGGCGGACTACGTCACGGGCTGGCCGAAGCAGATCCGCGAGGCCCTCTCCACGGACATGGGCCACTACCTCCACCAGTACCTGCGGCGCGAGCGTGCGCGGATGCTGCTGGTGCTGCCAGAGCCGAGCGGCTCGAAGCGCACCGTCGTCGGAGAGCGCTTCGCACCGCTGGCCGGTTCGGAGGACTTCGGGGACACGGAGCAGCTCCTCTCGCCGGGAACACCCGGCGTCCTCCAGGTGGCGCGCCCTCCGGGCCTGGACAAGGCCGAGCGCTTCACCCTGGAGAACGGCCTGCAGGTGGTGGCCCTGCGGCGGGGCATCATGCCGCTGGTGGAGGCCCGCCTGTGGGTGCACGCGCAGACTCCTGGTACCGAGGGCAACACGCTGGCGCTCTCACGCATGGGGCTCCACGGCTCGTACGTGTCGGCGTCGAAGGCCTGGTTCCACGGTCCGAAGGTGGGCGCGCGCACCAGCCTCCAGCTCCGGGACGAGGGCCAGCCGGTGCTCTCCGTGGCGGCGCCCTCGGGCAACCTGATCCACGTGCTGATGGACATGCAGCAGTGGGTGGGCGACGCGGAGGTGGAGCGGCGCCCCTTCGACTACGTCCACGACTGGCAGGTGCGGCAGCTGGAGCAGGAGTCCTCGCGATCCGACACCCGCGCCGAGCAGGCGTTCCTCGCCCGGCTCTTCCCGGGGCACCCCTATGGCCTGGCCCCCAGCGTGGAAGAGGCTCGGACGATCATCACCTCGCAGGCGAACGCCTGGGTGAAGGCGCAACTGACCCCGAACCACACCACCCTCTTCCTCGTGGGAGACCTGCCTCCGACGCCGAAGCTGCGCTCGCAGATCGCCGAGATGCTGGGAGGCTGGGGCGGCAAGG
Source organism: Hyalangium versicolor (assembly GCF_020103695.1). Lineage (GTDB taxonomy): Bacteria > Myxococcota > Myxococcia > Myxococcales > Myxococcaceae > Hyalangium > Hyalangium versicolor. The sequence continues at coordinate 166,405 of NZ_JAHXBF010000021.1, read as the reverse complement.
GCCCGCCGCTGACGCCTCCGCCCACGCCCGCGCCTCCGAGGCAGCGCGCGGTGGTGCTGGTGGATCGCCCCGGAGCCTCGCAGGCGGAGCTGCAGGTGGGGCTGCGCTGGCCCGAGCTGTCGGAGCGCGAGGACGCCACGGCCAACACCCTGGAGTGGCTGCTGGAGCACCGCCTGGATCAGCAGCTCCGCGAGCGCCTGGGCATCACCTACGGCGTGCGTGTGACACACGAGGCCCGGTCGCGCGCCTCGGCCTTGCGGATCCGCGTGGCGGTGGAGCGGAGCGCAGCGGCGGGCGCGGTGGAGCAGCTCCTCGCGGAGCTGGGCACGCTCGAGGCGGAGCCGCTGCCCCGCGAGGTGGTGGAGCGCGCACGCTGGCAGGTGGCCCGCGGCTATGATTTGCGCTTCCAGACCTCGGCGCTGGTGGCGGAGCGCCTGCTGGAGCTGGAGCGCCTGGGCCGTCCACCCGACTACTGGGAGAAGTATCCGGAGGCCCTCGCGGCGGTGACTCCGGAGACGGTGCAGGCGTTGGTGAAGCGGCTCAGCCTGGGCGCGGAGGTGGTGGTCATCCTCGGGGACGCGGCGGCGCTGCGGCCCCAGCTCGAGGGCGCGGGCTTCCAAGTGCAGGTGCTGGACAGGCCGGCCCCCGTAGAACACTGAGCCAGGGCGCGCGACAGCGGCCTCACGAGACACGGTTGGGAGGACATGTGGAGGAGCAAGGCACGGGGAAGGGTTCCGCGAGCGGCGAGGGCCAACGGACGGTGGAGTGCGCCGATGCGCTGGAGTGGCTGTCCGCGCGCGAGACGCTGGCGGGCAGCTCCGTCATCACCTCGTTGCCGGACGTGTCCGAGTTCCCCGCGCTCTCGCTGGCCGAGTGGAAGCAGTGGTTCATCCGCGCGGCGGCGCGCGTCATGGCGAAGGTGCCCACCGAGGGCGTGGCCATCTTCTACCAGACGGACGTGAAGAAGACCGGAGCGTGGGTGGACAAGGGCTACCTGATCAGCCGCGCCGCGGAAGAGGCCGGCTGCGAGACGCTCTGGCACAAGGTGGTGTGCCGCACGGCGCCTGGGACGGTGACGTTCGGCCGGCCGGCGTACTCGCACCTGCTGTGCTTCTCACGAGGCGTGCGCGTGGAGCTGAGCCGGGCCACACCCGACGTGCTCCCTCACGCCGGAGAGGTGACGTGGACGCGAGGCATGGGCACGCAGGCCTGTCTCACCGCGTGCCGCTTCATCCTCGAGCACACCGCCACGCGCACGGTGGTGGATCCGTTCTGCGGCCACGGCACGGTGCTCGCGGTGGCCAATGCGCTCGGGCTGGACGCGGTGGGCGTGGAGCTCAGCCGCAAGCGCGCGAAGAAGGCACGTGCACTCCGGGTCGTATTTGACTCCGGTACACTCCGCCTCTCCTCCTCCACGGACCCGGAGTCCGCGGACGAGCCTTGAGGGCTCGCTCCAATTGTTGGCTCTCCTGCTTTGGGGAGGGGCAGTGCTGACCCGCGAGCGATTGGGTAGCCAGAGCTGCCCCCTGGACAACACTTCCAAGCCCCAGGTGGTTTGACGCCTGCTTGCAGTTTCATGTCTCATTCATGTGTCAGGGAGCCCTGTTTCAAAGGGTATGGAAGCGCGTGCGGTGCAACAGCTGGAGCCGGGGGGGCACCAGCATGAAACCTCGAGACATCGACATCTTTTCCGTCGGGCACCACGGTGACGTGGTGACTCGAGAGCATTGCCCTGTCGTTGCACTCCCTCTCATCCCTCCCATTGAAAACGAGGACACCCGGAATGAACGACGGCAGCGAGCAGCACGGCATCGTCCAGCTCTCCCTCTCCTCCGCGCTGGGGGAATACCTCGAGCGGGTTCGCCAGCTGGGCGCCGTGGAGGGAGTCGACGGTGCCATCGAGCTCAGTCCCAGCCTCCAGCCCGTCCTGGAGGCCATGCACCATGTCCTCGCCGGTGGAGAGGTAGAGGTACGTGTCGTCCGAGATGGACAGCAGGACATCTTCCAGGAGCTACAGCGGCGCGCGACCCACGCCACGGAGCAGACCAACGCGCTCAACCAGGGGCCGGGGAAGGTGGTCGTCACCGCGGTATGAGCCCGCTCTCCTCGCTGAGCGGCACCGTCCGCTCCTCCTTCCGCCGCTGGGTCAACGCCCAGAACGTCCCCGAGGTGCTGACCGCCAGCAGCGTGGGGCCGTGGCTGGCGCTCATCGTCCTGGTGCTGCTGGTGCTGGCGGCCGCCACGTGGGCGCCATATGCCCGGCAGTTCTTCGCCCTGCCCGTGGGCACCGCGCTGCTGTGCTTCCTGCCCGCCCTGGTGGACTTCGCCTTCGCGCTGCTGCACCACAAGCGCCAACACGTGGAGACGTGGGGCTGGTGGATGTCGCTCATCGGCACCACGGGCGTGCAGTTCTTCGTCGCCAGCCTCATGGCGCTCTCCGCGCCGCAGGGCGCGCCCGTGTTCGCCGGCTTCTTCCTCTTCACCGCCGGCTTCCACGGCCGGCTCTTCCGGGTGACGCCGCGCACGCCCTTCCTCGCGGTGGGCACCACGCTGGCGCTGGCGGCGGCCGCCCTGCTCTTCGCCCGCGCGGAGCACGCCGCCCTCTTCGCCATCACCGCGCCCACGGCCCTCATGGCCGAGCTCTACCTGGGCACCTTCGCCGTCCAGCACGACCGCACCGCCGCGGAGGCCGAGCGGCTGCGCGCCGCCATCCAGGCGCGGATGCTCGCCCAGCAGGAACGGGACGTGGGCCGCATGTCCCAGGCCCTCACGGACATCATCAGCCACACCGAGGACATGCGCGAGGCACTGCTGTCCGCCGGCACCATCGCGGATCTGCTCACCGCCCTGCTCGCCCGAGGCGGCGGCCCGGGCCGCGCGGAGCAGGAGAAGCTCGTGCGCAGGCTCCATCTGGACCTCTCGCACCTGCGCGACCGGGCGGGGGACATCCTCCAGAAGGGCCGCCGTCATATCGGCAGTGATCCGGAAGTGGTGGACCTGGTGCCCGTGCTGGACTCGGTGCGCGAGAGCGTGGGCCTGCGCTTCCCCGAGGTGGACATCGCTGTTCAGGTGAACCGGAGTGAGCCCCTTCGCGCATGGGTGCGCGGAGGTGTCACGACGCTGCGGCGAGTCATCGAGAACCTGGTGACCAATGCCTGTGAGGGTGACGGCTTGCGCGCGGCCGGAGCCGTGCGCATCTCGGCTCGCACCGAGCCGTTGAGTGGGAGGCTGGAGATGATCATCGCGGACGATGGTCCAGGTTTCTCCCCGGAGCGGCTGGCTTCGCCCATCCAGGAACTGTCCACCACCAAGCCCCAGAGCACGGGGCTGGGGCTGTACACCTGCGAATGTTTGATCCGCGCCAGCGGCGGCATCCTCGAGCGCCAGAACGCGAGCGAGGGGGGAGCCGTCCTGCGTGTCCTTCTTCCCCGGGAGCTGCACTCATGAGCGGTGGCGCCATCTATCAGGAAGCGCTGCGGGTGCTGCGGCGGCTGGGGCTGCCCGAAGCCGCGGAGCGGGATGTCGTGGCCGCCCTGGAGGCCGCCCAGCCAGGCCCCCTGGCCCTGCTGTACGAAGCCGGCATGGAGGCAGGGTTGGCACGCGAGACGCTGCTGATTCGCGGCGCGGGCATCTTCCTCAGCTTCGCGGCGGGCAACCTCGCGGACGATCTCAGCGACGGCGACTGCACCTACTACGCCCACCCGCTCCGGGTAGGGCCCTACGTGCAATTCCTCCTGCAGAACCTGGCCTGGTCCACGCTGGCCCGGGCGCAGGTGCCCGAGGAGGTGCTGGCGGAGGCGGCTCGGGGGCTGGCGGAGGCGGCGGGGCCCCAGGCCCTGGAAGTCAGGACGCAGGCGTGGACGGCGCCCCTCTTCCGGCGCGTGGCCGAAGGGTTGGCGGGGCAGCAATGGGCGTCGTACCTGCGCCTGCTGTGGGCGGGAACGCCGCTGGCGGATCGCTCGGTGGCGGGGCACGGGCTGGGCATCGCGGCCCACGTCGCCGAGGACATCCGCTCGAGGGATCCGCGGTTCTTCAGCATGCCGGAGGCGGACCAGCGCGAGGTGGTGCGCTGGGCTCGGGCGGGGATGGATGGCGTGCGGCGCCAGAGGCTTCGCTGCCTGGATGCGGCGCTCAGGCGCATTGATCCGATTCTTCCGGAGGTCGTGCCATGAGGATCGAGCCGTTGCGAGAGGCCACCCCACGCAATGAGGTGGCCGCGTACTACGATGCCAAGACGGAGGGCATCCTGCGCCGCTACGGCCCCGGCCCTCGCGTGCACTATCACACCGGCATGGTGGACGAGACGCCTCCGCCGGGCCTGGCCTCCGAGGCCCTGAAGGTCCTCATCCACGAGTCCCAGGAGGTGCTGCTGCGCGAGCTGGCGCAAGCGTTGGGCTCGCAGCTGCGGGGCCGCGAGGTGCTGGACGTGGGCTGCGGGCTCGGAGGCGGCTCGCTGTACTGGGCCTCCGTTCACGGGGCGCGCGTCACCGCCGTCACCATCTCTCCCGAGCACATCGCCCATGTCCGGCGCTTCGCCTCCATGGTGGGCGTGGGAGAGCGCGTCAATCCCCTGCTGTGCGACGCGCTGGACGTCCCAGACCAGGAGCGCTTCGAGCTCGTGGTGGCGGTGGAGAGCTCGTGCTACCTGCCGCGACGCGCGTGGTTCCGCAAGGTGCGCCACCTGCTGCGACCCGGTGGCGTCCTGGCCATCGCGGACTGCTTCCTCGGCCGGCCGGAGCTGGCGATGCCGTTCGATCGCTACTGGCGCACGCACATCGGCTCGGTGGAGGAGTACTTCCGCTCGGCGACCGCGGAGGGCCTGGAGCTGGAGCTGCACCAGGATCTCTCCGGGCGCGCGGTGAACTTCTGGACGTTGACGTTGGACTTGATGGCGCGGGAGCACGAGTCGGCGCTGCGCAGCGGCCAGCCCTCCATGGGCCGGAGCGAGTCCCAGCGCGAGCACCTGCGCCTCCAGCAGGCATTCCTCGATGGGGGCCTCCACTACGGGATGATGGTGCTGCGGCGCGCGGATTGAGCGCCCAGCACCAGGAGAATCAGCGCTCGCCTCCTCGCCTGCCCTCGGAGCATGGGGGAGTTCCAGTCGCCGTGGACGATGCCTTCCGGGCTGATCGACCCAAGCCTTGAAGCCACATCGAACCACGGAGATGGTCATGAACTTCAAGCGAATGATGGTGTTGGGCGCGATGGCTTCGGCGCTGGCGTTCACCGGTTGCCAGGACCGGCGCGCGGATGAAGTGAGGCCTGTGGACCAGACGCAGGGCACGGGTGGCTCCGGCAACGTGGACTCCACGATTCCGGGCAGCAGCAACACGATGGGCGGCGTGCGCCAGGACGAGCGCCCGGGAACGGAGCTGGGAGGATCGAGTGGAAGCTCGATCGATGACACCCGCGGCACCGGTGGCTCCGGCATGGTGAACGATCAGGCGGCTCCGGCTCCCCTCGATCAGAGCGGCACCCTGAATGATCAGAAGAGCCCGGACTCCCTGGACCAGAGCGGCACCGGTGGCTCCGGGATGATCGAGGACCAGGGCAGCACGCTGGACCAGAGCGGCGTGGGTGGCTCGGGCACGACCAAGTCCGGCAAGAAGGGGACCACGGGCGCCGGTGATGCGGGCACCCCCAGCGACGCGGGCATGTAGCACCCATTGAAGTGTGCAGTGTGCTCGGGGTCCAGGGACTGTCGCACGCCTGGGCCCCGAGCCTTCTTCTTTTCGAGCCCGTGCAGAGCAGGCAGCCGGCCTCCGCCGTGTTGTCCGGGCCTCATGGCATGCCGAGCTTGTGCGCGGGAAACGTGAGGCCTGGCTTCGGAGGAGCGGTATGGCTCAGCTGAGTGGGACGCGGAAGCGACGGAAGAAGAAGGCGACACGACAGGTGGGTTACGCGGTGGTGGGACTGGGCCACTTCGCCCAGGACGCCATCCTCCCGGCCTTCGAGCACGCTCAGGAGAACTCGCGGCTGGTGGCGCTGGTGAGCGGCGATCCAGAGAAGGCGCGCGAGTTGGGCGAGCGTCACGGGGTGCCGGTGTTCGGCTACGACAGGTTGGAGGAGTGCCTGGCGATGCCGGAGGTGGAGGCCGTCTACATCGCCGTGCCCAACACGCTGCACGCGGAGTACGCGGTGCGAGCGGCCAGGGCGGGCGTGCACGTGCTGTGCGAGAAGCCGCTGGCCATCACCGAGGAGCAGTGCCGGGAGATGATCCGGGCCTGCGAGGAGAACGACGTTCGGCTGATGACGGCGTACCGGCTCCACTTCGAGCAGGCGAACCTCACGGCGGTGGAGGCGGTGCGCGAGGGGAAGATCGGCGATCCGCGCCTGTTCACCTCGACGTTCACCTTCCAGATCAACGCGCCCAACATCCGCCTCGAGCGGGACAAGGGCGGCGGAGTGCTGTGGGACATCGGCGTGTACTGCGTGAACGCGGCGCGCTACCTGTTCCGCGCCGAGCCGGTGGAGGTGTTCGCCTTCTGCGACAAGAGCGAGGATCCCCGCTTCGCGGAGGTGGAGGAGGCGGCCTCGGTGGTGATGCGCTTCCCAGAGGGGAAGCTGGCGGCCTTCAACGTGAGCTTCGGCGCGGAGGCCGTGGCCACCTACCAGCTGGTGGGCACCCAGGGCACGCTGAAGCTGGACAACGCCTATGAGTACAAGGGCGATATCCGCTGGGAGCTGATGTCCGAGGGGAAGACCCGCAAGGGCAAGGTGACGCAGCGGGATCAGATCGCCCCGGAGCTCCTCACGTTCAGCGACTGCATCCTGGAGGGCCAGGAGCCCGAACCGAACGGCTGGGAGGGACTGGCGGACGTGCGCATCATCTCCGCGCTCTATGAGTCCTCGCGCACCGGCCAGCCGGTGAAGCTGGAGCCCTTCGAGAAGCCTCAGCGGCCGACGATGGAGCAGGAGGAGCGCCGCCCCGCGGCGGACACTCCCGAGATCATCAACGCGGAGGCTCCGTCCCAGTAGCTGGGTGAGGCGCTACGCGGGAGAGTCACACAGCGAGTGCTCGGTGCTGTACGCGCCTGTCAGGGGTGTGAGGTCCTCGCGCCCCTGGTACTCGTGCCACCAGCGCGCGGCCTGCCAGATGGCCTCGGGGCAGCTCGCGCTGCTGGCGATGCCGGGCGTCAGCTCGAAGCCGGCGGCGCCCACGACGAGCTCGGCCATGGCCGCCGAGGGCAGACCGAAGCCATCCAGCAGCGGGTTCGTGGTACGGCCCGCGCCCCACACGTACGGCAACCACCGAGTCAGCAGATCGACCGCGTCCATCGCGGTGCGCTGGCGCATGAAGGTCTGCAGCGCGTCGCGCACGGGCTCCGCCTCCACGGGTACGTTCAGCACGGCGATGTTGGGGAAGCGCCCGGCATCGTCGTAGCGGCGCAGGTCCGCGCGCTGCACTCCGTTCGTCTTCGGCGGGTAGCCGAAGCCTCCGGCGGGATCCAGGGAGATCTCCCAGGCCGTGGCGTCGGCGAGCGCTTTGTCCGTTGGCTCCACCAGCACCACGTGGCTCCAGTAGCTGGGCGTCAGGTCATGACGCGTCTGGGACTGCGCCACCCGCAGCCGGAAGGACATCGGATCCGTGCCGCCGAGCAGCACCAGCAGCGGAGAGCGGCTCGCCTTCTTCCCCTTGCCCACCGCGCGCTGGAGCCACGCGAGGTTCGTCTGGTTGCGCGCACGTGCCTGCTCGACAAGCTGGGGGTTGGGAGCGGAGGCGGGGGAGGAACGGATCTGGAGCATGGGTGGGCCTCGCTAGCGGTGGCGGAGGACAATGGGTTTGGCGACGACGGGCGGAGTGCCAGGGTCGAGCGGGAAGAAGCGCGGCGTCATCTCGAGGCTGTCGCCGGTGCGCCGGAAGGACAGCAGGCACACGTTGTTGCCGCGCTGGCGGAAGAGGGTGTACGCGAAGAAGGAGGACCGGGTGCCCGCCATCTCCAGGGTGCCCCCAATGAGCGTGGCATCCGAGTGCCGGGGCCAGCGCTCCTTCTTGCCGGACATGGCGGCCTTCATGTCGCTCATCTGATCCACGACAGGCGTCGTCACGAGCGAGGTGGGCGAGCAGATGACTTCGATCATCTGCATGCCGGTGGCCATCATGTCCTTGGGCACGAACTGGGCGATGCGGCTCCAGTGCATGTCTCCGGTGATGAGGAGCACATCTCCGCCCTGGCGCATGAGCCGATCCAGCTCCCCCATGAGGAAGGGGTAGTCGGCATAGTTGCTCATGGTGGAGTCGCCGAAGCGGCGATTGAGCCCGCCCGCCTTGGGCATGGGCAGGGACTGGCCGGTGGCGAAAACGCCCAGCTTGCGCTGTTGGATGCAGCGGTCCACCCAGGCGGTGAGCGCGCTGCGGGCCTCGTCCGTCATGGTGCGCTGGAAGTTCGCATCGCGGAAGGAGCGTGCATCCAGGAGGAAGAAGGAGAGCGGATCCACATCGAACTGGACGGGCGTGCCCACGGGTGTGGAGTCCACGTGCTGGAAGTGGCCGTACAACATGCGCGCCACGTCCCCCCACGCGGCACGCCCAGGCCCTGTCCAGGTGTTCTGGGACTGGACCGCGGGCATGGGGAAGTTGTTCCAGTAGTCGTGATCGTCCGGCACGCAGGCGAAGGGCGCGGCGTGAATCACCTTGGCGTAGGCGCTGTCCTCGAACCAGTTGCGGGAGTAGTCCACCTCGAACTTGCGAGCGAGCGCGGGGCGCGCATCGGGCAGGTTCTGGATGGGAGGGAGATCCAGATACACCTGGTCACCGGTGAGGAGCAGCAGGTCCGGCGTGAAGCCTCGTAGGAAGGAGTCCATGGAGGCGCCCGCGAGGCCGCCCTTGTCCTCCTCCCAGTAGAAGCAGGAGGCGAGCATGAGGTGGAAGCCTTGATCCAGCGCGGTGGGCACGGCGCCAGGGAGGGCTCGCAGGGACGTGAGGACAGGAGGGGCACCTTCGACGCTCACGCCCACGCGGAAGGCACGGCGCGCGTTGGCATCGACGGGGAACTCATAGAGGCCGGCGAAGATGCGGGGCGAGTCGCCACCGAGGAACGGGCCGGAGCGGACGCTCTGGATGGGGCGCAGGGTGGCGGGCTGTGCGGGCAAGCCGTCCAGGGTCCAGTTCAGGGCGGGCGCGGTGGTGCGCTCCCGGACTCCGAGCCATACGCGCAGGCGTCCAGCTCCAGCGGCACAGGCATGCAGGACGACGTTGGTGCTCATGCCCCCTCGCGGTGCGGGACGTACGGATCTGCCTCCATGAATTAACACAAGTGCGGTGCCAGCCGACCCTCAATTGAGGGCGCATGTCTGATGGCTCACCTACGCTGTGAACGCAGCCTGCGGCATGAGGCACTTTCGGAGGTGCGGATTGTTCGTTCGTGCATTCACGAAGAAGGGACAGGGGCTCTGTCGCGATGTCCTTGCGGTGGGCGTCCTCCTCTGGCTGACGGGGTGTGCGACGAGTGGAGGCCCCCGCAGATATGAAGGACTGCTGGAGGATGGAGGTGGCTTCGGCTTCTCCACAGATCAGCCGGATGACTTCCAGATTCTGCAACGATCGGCGGGGCTGGAGGAGAACTCCTGGCACGACGCAGGCCAAGATCTGGAGACGGGCGACGCACACGCGCTGTGGGAGGCGCTGGGTCGCACTCGAACAACTCTCCGGAACTTTGGACCGCGCCGCAGCCTGATCTTCCTGCTGGGCCGGGTACTCGCCGAGGACCAGGACGTTCCCTACGACGAGCTCCTACAACGCACCCGTCCCTTCCAGTCCCTGGTGGTGATGCGTCCAGATGGCTATCTCGCGAGCGCCCTCACGGGAAGCGCTCTCCAGCGAATGGGACGTCTCCAACTGCGCGACGGCAGGCTGATGGCTGGCGACTTCGAGGTCGGTGCCTTCTACCGGGACAAGGGCGGTGTCTTCTATGCCGTGGATGCTCTCCTGCAGTGGTCTCCCACAGAGCAGCGCGGAGAGCTCGGCCTCGAACGTGACTGGCTCAATGCCGCGTTGGATGGGGCCCAAGATGCCTTGGGCGAAATGGTGCTGGCACTGGGCCAGTTCGTCACGGCTCCAATTCGAAGCATTGATGGCCTCAAGCAACTCCCAACCGCAGTAGCGGCGCTCATCGCTTCCTCGCCTGACTACTTTGCTCGCTACTCCGCTCTGCCCTTGCAGGAGCAGATTCGCGAAGCCGCTCGGTTGTCTACGCATCTCCTCGCTCTGTATGGCAGTGCAGCTGGCACTGCGGCCCGTATCAGCGCGGCAGGAGCGAGGCTGCCAGTGCTCTCCCTCTCCGCTAAAGGAGCCTTGATGGTGGAGAGGGCAGCTGTACCCGTAGGTACAACAGCCGCCACGCTGGGAACCGGCATGGGTGCCGTCTACGTCCTCATGACCGCCGAGAAGACTCCGGAGGGCCATCACAAGCCCACAGCAGAACCGGGCCCCGGTGAGTGGAAGAACAAGAAGTTCTCGGGGTCCGAGCGCTCCAGGCGCTACCAGGAGCAGATCTCCGGCCGTTCCGCGGATGAGGCCTACTCCATCGGTGATGTCGAGTACGACGGCTTCAACTCGGGAGTTCTGAAAGAGGCCAAGGGGCCCGGTTACCGGGAGTTCTTCGACAAGAGCGGCCAGCCCAAGCCCTGGTACAAGAACTCAGGGAAGTTCCAGGAGTTGATCGACCAGGCCAGGAATCAATCAAGGGCTGCCCGTGGCATGCCCGTACAGTGGCACATCGCTGAGCGCGAGATGGTCGACATCCTCCACCGATACTTCAGCCTCGAAGGTATTGAGGGCATCGATCTCATCTACACCCCATGGGTCCCCTGAGAAGCGGTGAGCGCTTCCGTGCTTAAGTTGAAGGCATGGGTGACTGGTACCAGATCATCGTTGATCGTGATGTCTCCGAGACGGATGCACCCTCTCAGGCAGAGCGGATGCGAAAGTGGCTCATCGAGCGCGGTTTCATCGAACCCCACCTGACGAACAGCGTCCTCGGCAAACCCGGGCATGCGCCAGGACCTGCCTACGGAGAGACGCTGCAAGACTCCAGCGCGGCCGATCGGAACCGCGGCCGTGCGGGTCTCCAATTCAATGTGGGCCACAGAATCGTCTTCCATGCCCTCAATGGAGAGGTGACCTGCCGGTCCTGCCAGGCACACGTGGATCTCGATGAACATGGCAGTGCATGGATGGAGGCAGTGGATGCCTGGTACGAGGGAGACAACTCGGTCACCTTCACCTGCCCCGCCTGTGGCCGCCCCGAACAGCTGACCGCGTGGGACGGGCCAGTGCCCTGGGGTTTCGGAAACCTGGGGCTGGAGTTCTGGAACTGGACGCCCCTGTCCGAGCGCTTTGTGCGCGAGGTCTCGGAGAAGCTGGGACATCGGACGGTCCTCGTGCGCAGCAAGCTGTGATTCGCCTGCCGTGGAGGTGCCGGACTATCCTCTGCCCCGCAGTCTCACTGAGTCCCCCAGAGGAAGCGCTATGGCCGTGAAGAAGCGTGCAGCGAGCGGTAGCAAGGTCTCCACCCGGAACGAAGCGGTCCCCACGCCGGCCTCGGCCGCCCTCGTCAACCACATCGCCTTCGTGGTCGACCGCAGCGGCTCCATGAGCAGCATCAAGAACCAGGTGGTGCGCGTCTTCAACAACCAGCTCGGCACCGTCCAGAAGAACGCCAAATCCGCTGGGCAGAAGACCTTCCTCAGCACCTTCATGTTCCACACCACCGTGGACAAGCCTCGTCACTTCGCCACTCCCGTCGAGAGCGTCCCCAAGCTCGCTACCAAGGACTTCCGCCTCGGCGGCACCACCGCCCTCCTCGATGCCGTGGGCACCGCCATCACCCGCCTCCAGAAGGCCAAGGGCGCCACGAACAAGGACACCAGCTTCCTCATCGTCGTCATCACCGACGGTCACGAGAACGCCTCGCGCACCTACAAGAGGAGCCTCAAGGGCCTCATCGCCAAAGTCCAGAAGACCGGCCGCTGGAGCCTCGCCTTCCTCGTCCCCAGTGGCAGCGAGAACACCCTCACCCGCTTCGGCATCCCCAAGGGCAACGTCACCCGCTGGGACGCCACCGCCAAGGGCACCAAGGTCATGGACGAGAAGCTCTCGGCCGGCCTCAAGACCTTCTACGCGGCGCGCGCCAGCGGCCAGAAGTCCGTCACCGCCTTCTTCACCACCGACATGACCAAGGTCGATGTGAAGAGCCTCTCCGCCCTCAAGGATCTCTCCAAGGGCTTCGCCCGCTGGACCGTGGACAAGGAGCGCTCCATCCGCGACTTCGTCAACACCAAGCTCCAGGCCAGCCCCGCCCTGCGCAAGAAGCTCGGCGACGACTACGAGCCCGGCCGCGGTTTCTATGAGCTGACCAAGCCCGAGACCGTGCAGCCCCGCAAGAACATCGCCATCCTCGACAAGAAGACGAAGGCCATCTTCGGCGGAGACCAGGCGCGCAAGGTGCTCGGCATGCCCGGCGGCTCCAATGTGAAGGTGAAGCCGGGCAACCACCTCGAGTACTCCATCTTCGTGGAGAGCACCTCCAACAACCGCAAGCTCGTGCGCGGCACCACCCTGCTCTATCGGCAGTGAGCCAGGGGGCGCGCCAGTCAGCCGCGCGCCCCCCTTCGTCACAAGGCCCTGCTACCGCCAGCGGGGCAGCGGCACGCGCGTGGGGCGCAGGTGCAGCGGGGAGATACCGCTGCCCACCTGCCCCGTGACGTTGAGGCCCCAGCTCACCGCGGTGCCGTCCGCGCGGATGGCCAGGACCCGGCCCAGCGCGCCCGACAGGGACACGACACCCGTCGCCCACGGCACGCGCACCCAGTCATCGGTCTTCACCAGGCCCGGGATGCCCAGCTGTCCCGCGATGTTCGTGCCCAGGACCCAGACCGTGCCATCCGCGCGCAAGGCCACATAGGAGGAGTCGTTCCGCGCGACGGCCACCACACCGAGCAGGGGCTTCACCGGGTTCGGCGGCAGGCCAAGCCCATCCTCACGCCACTCCCAGATCGTCCCGTCCGCGCGCAGAGCGAGGAAAGAGGTGCCCCCCGCCGCCAAGGCGACGACGCTGTTCAACCCCTCCACCGGCTGAGGCACCGGGTTGGCGAAGTAGCCACCCCAACGCCACACCGTCCCGTCGCTGCGCAACGCCACCGAGCTGTCGATGGAAGCCAGGATGGACACCACCTGATCCACGCCCTGCACCTGGACTGGCGTCGGGTGGTTCTCGAAGCTCGGATCCCCGAGCTGCCCGGAGTAGTTCGCGCCCCAGCCCCACACCGTGCCGTCCTGCTTCAGCGCCAGCGAGGAGACGCTCCCCGCGGCCACGGCCACCACGTCCGTCAGCCCCACCACCTGCACCGGCGTGTCGCTCAGCACGGAGCCGGAGTCATCGCCGAGCTGCCCCATCCCGTTGTCCCCCCAGCTCCACACGGTGCCGTCCTGCTTCAGCGCCAGCGTATGGGCATCACCCACTGCGGCCTTCACCACCTGGGTGAGGCCTGGCACCGGAGAGGGCGAGACCGGCGCAGGCAGGGAATGCGTGCCCTGGTAGGCATCTCCCCAGATCCACACGGAGCCATCGGTCCGCACGGCCACGGAGTACCCAAGGCTCGCGGCCCCTTCACGCGCGTGGGTCAGCCCCACCACCTTCGTGGGCCAGAGCTGGCGATCCGTGCCCGTGCCGAGCGCCCCTCGGGAGTTGTTCCCCCAGGCCCACAGCGTTCCATCCCGCCCGAGCGCCAGTGAGTGCGCGCCAAAGCCCGTGGCCACCCGGACCACGCCGCGCAGGCCCGCCACAGGGTGCGGAGGCGCGCTCTGCGACTGGGTTCCGTCACCGAGCTGTCCGTGCGTGTTGCTCCCCCAAGCCCAGACCGTCCCGTCCCGCTTCAGCACCAGCGCGTGGTAGTCGCCCGCGGAGACGGCTTCCACACGCTCCAGCCCCAGCACGGGCGCCGCGAGGACTCGATTCGGAACACCGCCTCCGAGCATGTCGTACGCATTGCTTCCCCACCCCCACACGGTGCCGTCCTCTCGCACGGCCAGCGTGTACGAACCCGCGCCAGCCAGGGAGACCACCTTCGTCAGCCCCGCCACCTGCACGGGCGTGGTGCGCCGCTGCGTCGTTCCGTCTCCAAGCTGGCCAGCACTGTTGGAGCCCCAGGCCCACACCGTGCCGTCCGCCCGCAGCGCCACCGAGTGGTTGAACCCTCCGGCCACGGCCACCACGTCCGTCAGCCCCACCACCTGCACCGGCGTGGTGCGCTGCTGCGTCGTTCCGTCTCCGAGCTGGCCGGAGCTGTTCCGGCCCCAGGCCCACACCGTGCCGTCCGCCCGCACCGCCAGGCCATGGTTTCCCTGGGCCGAGAGGGACACGGCGTCCGTGAGCCCCTGCACCTGCACCCGCGCCAGGGAGGGATTCGTCGAGCCGGTGCCGAGCTGTCCCGAGGCGTTGCTTCCCCAAGCCTGCACGGTGCCGTTGGCCAGCAGCGCCAGGGAGAAGTCATTGCCGATGGAGACCGAGACTGCTCCCACCATCCCCGGCATCCGCACGGGTGTGCCCGAGGCCACCTCGAGCTGCGGCCAGGTCCCCACAGAGGCTCCCTCGAGCCCTCCCCACACCCAGATGGAGCCTCCGTCGCCAATCAACAGGGAGTGCTGGAACCCCGTGGCGAGCTCACTCCGGGCGAATGGCCTCTTCTTCAGAGGTACCTCCGCCTGAACGTCGTTTCCCAGGAAGCAGACGGTGAGCAGCGCGGTGATGCTGATCAGCTTCAACATGTCTCTGCGCGTTCGATGCATCGAGCCCTCGTTGTGTATGGGAATAGGGGGGACGCTCACGGCGCACGTCCCCCGCTGCTTCAAAGTGGGTGCCCAGATCAGGGCAACGGCGTGCTCCGCGATTCAGCCTGGAGCACGCCGTGAGCCGGACTCACTCTGTGAGGCGAGGCGCTGCTACCACCAGCGAGACAGCGGCACGCGCGTGGGACGCAGGTGCAGCGGGGAGACGCCGCTGCCAACCTGCCCGTACAGGTTGAAGCCCCAGGTCAGCGCGGTCCCGTTCGCACGCAGGGCGTGCACCCGGCCGTGCGCACCAGCCACGGACACCACGCCCGTCACCCCGGGCACTCGCACCCAGTTCTCGGTGCTCTCCAGCCACGGGATGCCCAGCTCTCCTCCCCAATTGCGGCCCACGGTCCACACCGTGCCATCCGTCCGCAGCGCCACATAGGAGTTCGTGTTCTTCACCAGGCCCACCACTCCGGACAGGGGCGGCAGGGCATGGAGCGCCGCGGGGATATAGGGCCCCTGCTCCGTCCACTCCCAGATCGTCCCGTCCGAGCCCACCGCCAGGTACGCGTCGAGGGTCCCCGTATCCGTCTCGATGGCCACGATGTGGTCCAAGCCCTCCACCTGATACGGCTCCCCGGTGCCGTACATGCCTCCCCAGAGCCACACCGTTCCATCACTGCGCAGCGCGATCGAGGTGTCCCAGGAGGCGCGGATGGACACCACCTGATCGAGGCCGGGCACCTGGACCGGTGTGTACTGGTCCATGTACGTCCCATCCCCCACCTGTCCCGAGTAGTTGGTTCCCCAGCCCCACACCGTGCCATCCTGCTTCAGCGCCAGCGAGTGCTGGTTTCCCGCGGCCACGGCCACCACATCCGTCAGCCCCTGTGCTCTCAGGGGAGTGAGGCTGAAATCGATGGGCTCGCCATTCCCCAGCTGCCCCATGTAGCCATACCCCCAGGCCCACACGGTGCCGTCCTTCTTCAGCGCCAGCGTGTGGCTCTCACCGATGGCGACCTTTGCCACGCCCTGGATGTCCGTCTTCGGGGCCGGCGTGGCCTGCTCGGGCACGGCATCGAAGCCCCATTGCGAGCTGCCCCACGTCCACACGGAGCCATCGGTCCGCACGGCCACGGAGTGCCCATAGCCCGCGTCCACGTCACTCGCCCGCGTCAGCCCCGCGATCTGGGTAGGCAAGCGCTGGCGATCCGAGCCCGTGCCGAGCGCTCCCGTGAAGTTGAGGCCCCAGCCCCACAGCGTCCCATCCCGCTCGAGCGCCAGCGAACCTCCGCCCAGGCTCACCGCCACCGCCTTCACGTCACGCAGCCCGGGGACCTGGCTCGGAGGCGTGATCAGGCCCTGGGTCCCATTACCCCGCAGGCCCTGAGTGTTGTCACCCCAGGACCAGACCGTCCCGTCGTGCTTGAGCGCCAGCACGTGGATGCCATCCACGGCGACGGTCTTCACGCCCTCCACCCCCACCACCCGGGTGGCGAGCAGCTGATTCACGCTATTGTCTCCAAGGATGTTGCTCTGGTTGGCGCCCCACCCCCACACGGTGCCGTCCGCCCGAACCGCCATCGAGGACAGTCCCCCTCCCGCGATCGCGACGACGTCCGTCAGTCCCGCCACCTGCACGGGCGTGGTGCGCTGCTGCGTCGTCCCATCTCCCAACGCGCCCCACTGGTTGTTTCCCCAGGCCCACACCGTGCCGTCCGCCTTCAGCGCCAGCGAGTGCGCATTGCCTGCCGACACGGCCACCACATCCGTCAGCCCCACCACCTGCACCGGCGCGAGGCTCTGCTGCGTCGTCCCATCTCCGAGCTGCCCGGAGGAGTTGAGGCCCCAGGCGAACACGGTGCCGTCCTTGCGCACCGCCAGCGAGTAGCCGCTCGACGCCGCGATGGACACCACGTCCGTCAGCCTCGCCACCTGCACCCGCTCCTTCGGGGAGTCCGTCGAGCCGGTGCCGAAGCATCCATAGAAGTTGGCGCCCCAGGCCTGCACGGTGCCGTTGGCCAGCAGCGCCAGCGAGTGGAATTGCCCGATGGAGACGGAGACCGCGCCCGTCATCTCCGGCATCCGCGTCGGAGTGCCCGGCGCCACGTCGTACTGCGGCCAGAGGCCCGCTTGATACCCCTCCAGGCCTCCCAACACCCAGATGGAGCCCCCCTCACCAATCCTCAGGGAGAACTGATCTCCCGTGGCGAGCTCCGTCCGAGCAGGCCGTCGTTTCAGGGGGGATTCCGCCTGGGCTCCCGCTCCCAGGAAGGAGACGGTGAGAAGTGCGGTGAAGCTGATCAGCTTCAACATGACTCTGCGCGTTCGATGCATCGAACCCTCGTTTCGTGCGTGTGGGGTGCTCACGGCACACGTCCCCCGCCGCTCCAGGCGATGAGTCCGCCGGGCGTCACTGCTGCGTGCGCATGTGCCGTATGCCTCGGGCCAAAGCAGTGTCTGTGCCACCCGGGGTTCGGGGCTAAGTCCCTGGATTCTGGACTCCTCGAACAGCGCCACCCGTATGGGCGGACAAATTGCGTCATGTGGGTGCCGCAGACAACGGCAGCGGTCTCGGAACCAGGGGTTGTGCTAAACCCGCCCACCTATGGCTCCGAGCGAAGAGCTGAAGACCGAAGACCTCCAACGGCTGGCCCGCGCCGAGGCGCCGGATCTGGCCGAGACCGTCACCGCCTTCCTGGTTCAGCCGGAGAAGCCTCCCGAGAAGCCGTTGCCCGAGGGAGCCATCGACTTCCAGGGGCTCAAGTCCCTGCTGTGGCAGGCGCAGACGCGGCGCGACGCCGAGGGCCGCCGATCCGGCTCTCACGAGGCCTGGCAGCGCTTCCTCTCGCAGAAGGACGTGCCGCTGCCTGCGCGCTTCGGGCTGGCGGACCTGCTCGTGTCGCTCTACGAGCGCAACACCGATGCCAGCCGCGCAGCGCTCTTCCAACTGGTGCGCAGCGCGGATCTCCAGTTCGGCCTGTGGGGCGGGCTCAAGCGCATCTACAAGCTGGCCGAGCAGCGCCACGACGCGGAGATGTTCGGCGTGCTCGCGTGGCGCTTCGACGTGGAGAGCCACACGCACTCCACGCGCGAGGTGTCGCTGGGCACCATCACCTACCTGCGGCGCCGCGCGTGGCGGTACCTGCGGCAACTGGGAGCGGCGGTGCCGGAGCTCTACCCCCAGTTCGCCGTCGAAGTGCTGCGGCACTACAGCTCCGAGACGCGCTGGCGGCAGAGCTGGGTGGCCATGCACATCTGGGCCCACGACTCGGAGAAGTACAACGCGTACTCGTTCACCATCGACGTGCCCTCGGACATGGTGAAGCACCGCGCGTTCCAGGACGCGTGGAAGCGCTCGCCGGACGCGCTGATGCGCCTGCTGGACACCTGCCAGTCGGATCCGGCCGCGCGCTTCGCCATCCAGGGCCTGCGCAAGGACTTCCCCGAGACGCTGCGCCAGGTGACGCCCGCGTGGTTGGACAGGCTCGCGCGGCGGCCGCTGGCCAGCGCCCATGAGTTCCTCGTGGAGACGCTGCAGGGCTCACCCGAGTTCCACCAGGGCAAGCTGCGCGCGTTGGGGCTGCACGAGGCAGTGCTGGCGCTGCTGGTGTCGCCGAGCCCCAAGGCTCGCACCTACGCCATCGAGTACGCGCGGGCGCACGCGCAGGACCTGCCGGCTGAGCGGCTGGCGGAGCTGATCGGCTCGGGGCTGGCGGACACGATGGGCTTCGCCGCCGCCGTGCTGGAGAAGCGCAACCCGCGCGAGCTGGGCGCGGACTTCCTGGGGCGGCTGCTGAGCTTCAAGTCCACGAAGGGCTTCGCCGCCAAGGCGCTGGAGCAGGCGTTCGATCGGGCGGAGCTGAACCACCGCTTCCTCACCGACATGTTCTACGGGAGCAACGAGCAGCTCTCGTGGGTGAAGGGCTACATCGACTCGAAGTACACGGCCGCGGAGCTGCCCGCATCCTTTTATAAGGAGCTGCTCGCGGACGCTCGGCACGCGAAGTTCCCCACGTACTACGCCAGCCCCGTGGAGCAGTTCGCCCTCAAGGCGTTGGGGGCGTATGCGCCAGGGGCCATCGGCGCGGACTGGCTGCTGGACAACGCCATCCACCCGCAGCTGGGCGACACGGTGCAGAAGTGGCTCCTGCGCGCGGACGCGCTGCCGGGCCTGGACGTGGAGCGGGTGAAGGGGCTGGTGTTCAACGCGAAGTACCGCGAGGTGGCGCTGGCGCTGCTGGGCAACCGGAAGCTCTTCAGCGCTCGGCAGCTCACCGTGCCCTGGCTGCTGGCCCTGGCGCGGCGGGCGGATCCCGCGCTGCACGAGTTCGCCCACCGCTACCTGCTGGAGAACCTGTCTCCGGGAGACTTCAGCGAGTCCGGGGATGCGGCCGCGGGCCTGGAGCGGCTCTTCGAGCTGGCGCTGGGGGCGAAGCAGCCGGTGCCGGTGCGGCAGTTCGCGCAGACGTACCTGCGGGTGCACCACCCGGTCATCGGCCCGGAGCAGCCCGAGTCCAAGTCCTACCAGCTCAAGCCCAAGGCCCCGCGCAAGGCGTACACGGCCGAGCGGCTGTGGCCGGCCCTGTTCGACGCGAGGGATGACGTGCGCCGGTTCGCGCTGGCCATCACCCGGGCGGAGCTGCGCTCGTGGGGCTACCACCCGCGGGTGTACGAGCTGGCGGAGGCGGAGGCCAAGGAGGTGCGCAACCTGGCCTACGACGCGCTGCTGCAGGCCGGCGAGGCGGGAGCGGACGAGCGCTGCACGCTCAAGCCGGAGGAGCTGGACGCGGTGAAGGTGTTCACCCTCACCGAGAGCACCAAGCGCAACACGCGCGAGGTGGCGGTGGAGCTCATCCGGCGGCACTACGCGCGGCTGGGCGGGGCGGAGCGGCTGGCGTGGTTGATGGAGAGCGCGGATCGCGAGGTGGGCCTGTTCGCGGTGCGCCTGCTCTGGGAGAAGCACCGCCCCACGCACCTGCCCGAGGGGTGGAAGCCCTCGGGGGCCACGGAGGCTCCGGCCCTCAGCGGCACGGAGCGCTTCGCGAACGTGGAGGCGCTGCGCACCTTCGTTCGGAGGATGCTCTTCGGCCTGCCGCCCGGGCGCTCGAAGGAGGGACGCGAGGGCATGGTGCAGCGGCGGCTGTCGGCGAGCACCGCCAAGCGGCGCATCATCGAGCTGGTGCGCGATTTGGGGCTGGAGGATCAGGCGTTTGCCCGCGTGGTGGCGCCGGTGCTGAACGAGTTCACCGGCTCGCTGGCCAAGGGAGAGTGGCAGAGCTGCCTGGCCTCCCTGGTGCAGCTGCGAGCCGCACACCCGGGCGTCTCCTTATAAGGAGCGTCTATACTCCGCGTCCGCCATGACGAAGGACTCGTTGAAGCAACAGCTCCGGCGCACGATGCGGCGCGATCTATGGATTGCGCTGGGGCCCGCGCTGCTGGTCATCGCGGCCGCGTTCGCCGCGACTTTCTTTTTCATCAAGCCGGCGCCACCGAAGAAGCTCGTCATGGCGGTGGCGGCGGACGAGGGCGGGTTCCGGTACTTCGCTCGGAAGTACCAGGATGCCCTCACGCGCAACGGCATCACGCTGGAGCAGCGGCCGACGAAGGGCTCGGTCACCAACGTGGAGCTGCTCTCCGATGAGAATGCGGAGGTGGACGTCGCCTTCGTGCAGAGCGGCACGGTGAACGGAGAGAAGGCTCCGGGCATCGTGTCCCTCGGGAGCCTGTCCTACATCCCGCTGTGGGTCTTCTATCGGGGCGAGCCCATTGAGGATCTGGTGGGGCTGAAGGGCAAGCGCATCGCGGTGGGGCCGGCCGAGAGTGGGACGCGAGCGCTGGCCGTCACGCTGCTGCAGGCCAACGGGGCGGACAAGGAGCCCACGGAGCTGCTGCCGCTCGAGCGCGAGGCGGCCATCGAGCAGCTCAAGCAGGGGCAGATTGACGCGGTGTTCCTGGTGTCTCCCGCGGAGTCTCCGGTGCTGAAGAAGCTCGCGGCGGCTCCGGGGGTGCGGCTGCTGAGCTTCGTGCGGGGCGAGGCCTACGTGCGGCGGTTCCCGTACCTGTCGAAGCTGGTGCTGCCGCGCGGGGTGTTCGACCTGGGCGCGGACATCCCGGCGCAGGACGTGGTGCTGCTGGCGCCGACCGCGAACCTGATTGCGAAAGACACGCTGCACCCAGCGCTGGCGTATCTGTTGATGCGCACGGCGAGCGAGGTCCACGGCACGGCGGGGTTGTTGGATCGCTCGGGCGAGTTCCCGGCGCCGCTGGAGACGGGCTTTCCGCTGAGCAGCGAGGCGAAGCGGTACTACGAGGCGGGAGTGCCATTCCTACAGCGCTACCTGCCGTTCTGGGCGGCGAACCTGGTGGATCGGCTGTGGGTGATGCTGGTGCCGATCATCGCCGTGGTGGTGCCGCTGGTGCGCGCCGTTCCGGCGGTATTCCTGTGGCGGGTGCGGCGGCGCATCTTCCGTTGGTACGCGCTGCTGAAGGAGCTCGAGATCCAGCTCGAGGAGCACCCGGGGCAGGAGATGCTCCAGGACATGTTGAAGCGGCTCGAGGAGGCGGAGCACGAGGTGAACCACATCCCGGTGCCGCTGTCGTACGCGGAGAACCTCTACTTCTTCCGAGAGCACATCGACGTGGTGCGCCGGCGGCTGCTGCGGCAGCTCTCGGGCGCGCCCGACCGGGCGGAGGTTCCGCCGGTACAGCAGGCCGGGTGAGCGCGGCGGCTCCGCGGGCCTGACCAGCGGACTTCACGCACGGAGCACGGTCACCTTGCGGCCCGAGGGCGTCTGCGCCTGCTCGAAGCGTGTCCGGGACTCGGTGTCCCCAGCTTCCTTGCGGCGATCGAAGAGGACGAGCACTCCTTCATCCAGGCCCAGGCGCTCGAGGTACTCATCGAGCTGGGCGAGCCCTTTGGGCAGGGGATTCTTCTCCCCTTCGCGCCACACCTTCAGCTCCAGCGCGTGGCGCTGCCAGTGCCGCTGGCCCCCTTCCATATAGGGCCAGCGCACCAAAAGGTCGATGCGGCCTCGGCCCACGCCGTACTCGCGTGCCACGAAGCCTCCGCCGTTGATAACGCGCTGGAGGAAGGCCATGAGCACCAACTGCGGCGCCACCTCGTGGTAGCTGACTCCGGCGGCCAGCACCTCGCCGTGCTCCCGCCAGAACTCGGCGAACTCCTTCATCATCCGGTCGAAGTCCAACCGGCCATCGGGCAGGACAAAGCTCCTGGGTTCGGCCAGAACCTTGGACTCGGGCCCCGACGCCAGCACCCGTGCGATCACCTCGTGGTAGATGGGATTGGCGATGCGCACCGGGTTGTTCGGAGCACACAGGCCCAGGTCCCTCACGTACTGGAGGTCATCGAGGTAGGTGTCTCCGTCCGTGCCGAGCGTCCCGGCCAGTACAGGCTCCAGCACCCGGCGCACGCGGGGCTCGTGCAGCTTCGCCACCAGCGAGTCCAGGTGGGTGGCCCTGGCCAGGATGAGCCGCTCCTTGGCTGTCTCCACATGTTCCACGGTGATGGGCTCGCTTACAGGCACCTTCATTTCTTCGAGCATCTCTCGGGCGAGGGCGTTGACAAGCCAAGGCTGCCCTTGGGTCAACGCGAAGACACGGGTGAGTGCCTCATCAAGGAAAAGCTGCCCCGTCTCTTCCGTATGCTGCATGTAGAGCTCACGTACCTCCTCCTGGGAGAAGTCCCCCAGGCGCAGGGATTTGAGCTTGACGTTGAACGGACTAGCGGTTCCCAACCGCTCTGGATCGCCACCACTGGCGGCCTTGTAGTCACGCACGTCGCGCAGCCCGCACAGGATGATGGAGCCCGGAAACAAAGCAGGGCGATGAGGAAAACCGGAACGCAGTTGGCGCAGCACGCTGATCAGGCTCTGGCCGCGCAAGGCATCGATCTCATCGAAGAAGAGCACCAGGGGCCGCGGGCAGACGCGTGCCCAGGCGGTCAGAGCGCTGCCCAGGAGCGCACTGTCTGGCGCTTCGGAGAACGGAGGCGGACGCAGTTCCGCAGGCAGGTAGAATTCCGAGTACTGGCGGAGCTGCGAGAGAATGGCGCGCTGAGCTTCCGCGAAGTCATCCCCTGCGGCCTCTCCAATCTCACAGGAGATATGAAGCGCGGCGAAATGGCCCGAAGCCGTGAGTCGCTCTGCCAGGGCTTGGAGCGCCGTCGTCTTCCCGGTCTGCCTGGGGGCATGAACGACGAAATAGGCGCCCTGCTCCACCAGGGCGGGGGCCTCGGGAAGCCGCCGCTCGGCGGGAATCATGTAGTGCAGGTCTGGACGGCAGGGACCCGCAGTGTTGAAGCGGCGCGGCATGGGCACAACCTGTACCTGCTGGAGGGCTCGGCGCAAGAGCCTTCACTGGCCGGTTTCCGCTCACGGGTTCGCGCGAAGACAGGTCATTGCTGGCATGCTCTCCTTCAGCCATGGCTCGCCGCTCTTTCCGCTTCCTCGCCCTGCTCCTGTTCGCGTCCAGTGCAGTGCTCGCCAAGGGCAACCCTGCGCTCAAGTCCAGCGTCTCCCCGGACGCGCCCGCGGATCTCCAGCTCATCGGCTGGTCGAAGGATGAAAAGCGCTTCGCCGTCCGCATCTACAGCCTGACCGACAATGAGAGCGACGATTTGAACGAGCCTCCCCCGTACTGTCCCGGGTACATGGACCACCGGGGCAAGAAGTTCCGCGGAGGGCTCCGCTTCCAGCTCTACGACGGCGCAAAGCCCGTCGGAGACTGGCCCATCCAGGACCTGGAGAAGTGCACGCCTCCAGAGACGGCACGCGACCGGCTCTCCCAGGCGAATACGGCCCTGGCGCAGCAGGAGGTCGATCTGCGGAACCTCGGCACGCTGGTGGTGCCGCGAAAGCCCGCAAGGCCCCTCCCGCGAGGCAAGGGCAAGACGCTCATCTCCACAGCCACCACACCCCTGGTGCTGCCCTCGGGCCCCTGGGCCCGGCAGACCGTCACTGTCTCCTGCCGCGTCGAGACGACTGCGCTCGGCACGTCCGAGAATGCCCCGGCAGGCACGTACTCCTCGCGCGCAACCTTCACGGTGCGCCTCCGCTCCAGCAAGAAGCCCGCCCCGCTGGCCGAGTTCACCCTGGGCCCCTTCGAGGGCTCCGCCACGCAGGCCGGGAATTGGACGCCCACGGTCGATCGTCTCGTCCTGTCTCCCAGCGGCAGGCGATTCGTGCTGCTCGGACGCGTGGACGAGGGCCCCCAGCACGGCGGCTCCGCCTTGAGCGTGGTCCTCGGACTCGTGGAGCTCCCCGAGCCTCCCGCCCCCAAGCCCGGCTTCTGATAACTCACAGTCCCGTGACGTGGCTGCCGCCTCGCGCACTTGCCCACCGGACACCGGTGTGCGCTATTCCGCGAGCCTCATCCGCCATGCGCAAGACCCACCGCCCGCTCACCACTGTTGCTCTCGCCCTCGGCCTCTTCATGGCGGCGCTGGAGATGACTGTCGTCTCCACTGCGATGCCCACCGTCGTCAGTGACCTCGGAGGCATCGAGCACTACGCCTGGGTCTTCACCGCGTACATGCTGGCCTCCACCGTCACCGTCCCCATCTTCGGGAAGATGGCGGACCTCTACGGACGCAAGCCCGTCATCCTCTTCGGCATCACCCTGTTCCTCATCGGCTCGGTGGCCAGCGGCCTGTCTCCGTCGATGGAGTGGCTCATCGTCTTCCGCACGCTCCAGGGCCTGGGCGCGGGCGCCATCCAGCCCATCACGCTGACGGTGATTGGAGACATCTACAGCCTGGAGGAGCGCGGCCGCGTGCAGGGCGTCTTCAGCGCCGTGTGGGGCATCTCGGGCCTCGTGGGCCCGCTGGCCGGCGGACTCATCGTCCGGTGGCTGTCGTGGCACTGGATCTTCTACATCAACGTGCCCGTGGGCCTGGGCACGATGGTGCTGCTCCTGGCCTTCTTCCACGAGAACATCCAGAAGCAGCCACACTCCCTGGACATCGGCGGCGCCCTGCTGCTCGGCCTGGGAGTGGGGGCGCTCCTGCTGGGAGTCCAGGGCACGGGGAGCCGCCTGGTGCCGCTCGTGCTGGCGGCGGTGCTGCTCACGGCCTTCGTCCTCGTCGAGCGGAAGGTGAAGGAGCCCATCATGCCTCCGGCCATCTTCGTGCGACCGACGATCGCCATCGCATCCATCACCTCGGCGCTGTTCTCCGCGGCGATGTTCGGCGCCACCACCTACGTCCCGCTCTTCGTCCAGGGCGTGCTGGGCGGTACGGCCACGCAAGCCGGCGCGATGATCACCCCCATGCTGGTGGCATGGCCGGTGTGTGCGCTCATCAGCGGGAGGCTGATGGTGAGAGTCGGGTTCCGGCCTCTCATCATGGGCGGCCTGGGCCTTGCGGGAGGCTCCACGGTCATCATGGCGCTGGTGCTCCAGCCCGGCGCTCCGCTGCTGCTCCCCGAGGTGGCCATGGGGCTGTTCGGCGCGGGCCTGGGCTTCGCGGCCACAGCGGTGCTCATCGCTGTGCAGACGAGCGTCGGCTGGGAGGTGCGCGGGGTCGCCACCGCCAGCAATATGTTCTTCCGCACCATTGGAGGTGCGCTCGGCGTGGGCATCATGGGCGGAGTGCTCGTCCAGCGGCTCACCGCGGACCCGAGCATCCCAGTGCACGCGGCCAACGAGTTGCTCGGGCCCGAGCACGGGCGGGGACTGGGTGACGACGTGCTGCGCCAACTGAGCGGCTCTCTGGCGGATGGACTGGCCACCAACTTCTGGCTCATGGCCGCTGCCGCACTGCTCGCCTTCGCCTTCAGCTTCTTCTTCCCGCGCATGAAGCCTGCCGCGAAGCCCGAGGCGAGCGAAGCCGCCATGCACTGAGCGCTTCTCCCCGGAACCTACGTGGTTCCACTCAGGGTGTCTTTTTCCAGCAACTCTGGCTGTGATGGCCCGACAACCCTGGAACTCGCGGTAAATCCAGGCAGGGTCATCCCATGATTCACAGGCTGCTCAGGTCGCTGTGTGTGTCGTTCCTCTGTGCCGGGCTCGCGGCATGCGGCGTGGAAGCGCCGGCCGAGGCCCCTGCTCCCGAGAACTCCCCGCCCTCCGCTCCCGCGGAGATGACTCCGCACTCGGAGCGCGCGGGCATCGGCATGGAGCCCGAGTTCAATGAGCGCACGCTCTCGCAGCTCGCGGGCGTCATCGATCCGCGCAAGACGCTGGCCGTGACGGACCAGACCATCCTCATCAACTTCCCGCTCCAATCCGTGTTCAACCAGCTGGCCACGCAGAACGGCGCCACCGGCTTCACCGCGCTCCAGCTCTTCCGCCAGCTCTGGGACACCCAGAACCCCGCCCCCGGCCAGGCCGATTTGCACGCGGTGACGAACTACGCCCACTGCACGGACAACAGCAACACCCTCAACGGCTTCCCCTACGCCTGCCGCACCGCGGAGGGTGCGGATGCCCTGGACACCACGTCCGCCTCGATGAACGCCTACAAGGCGGTGGGCCTCTACAACCGGTTCGACCTGGCCCCCAGCACCGGCGCCAACTGCGGCGAGTACCGCATCGTCTACGCCCGGAGCACGGGCGGCCGCAACTTCATCATCTTCGAGGCCGTGCTGCCCAACCCGCAGCCTGCGCTCGGCATCGAGGGCTGCCGGCCCATCGCGAACTTCTGGCGCAACCTGTCGGATGACACCAGCGCGGCGTCGCGCGCCACCAAGCTCTTCAAGTTCTACTTCCAGGGCCTGGATGCCACCACCAACCAGGTCATCTCCATGCCGGTGGTCCACCTGGACAACTATGGCAACCGCACGGGCAACACCGGCCAGGTGCGCACCAACCAGTTCCGCGGCGGCCCGTGGATGCTGCACGAGTTCCAGACGCAGCGCACCTGCGCCACCTCCAGCTCCTGCATCCTGAAGTTCGTCCCGGTGACGGTGAAGACCAACCCGTTCGGCGGCCTGTTCAACCCGGCCTCCACGGATCCTCGCGCCGCCTCGTTCCAGAGCCACTTCCTCACGCAGGTGGCCAGCCTGGCGGTGAACGACATCAACACCTTCGGCTACGAGGTGCCGAACACCTTCAACGGCGGCCAGAGCGACGCTCAGAGCGACGGCGGCCCGGACAACTACCGGGCCCAGTTCGGCACCGGGGCGAGCACCTTCCGCACCAACATCCAGACCCAGCTCACGGCCATCGGCAGCACACTGACGCCGGACCAGATCGTCTCGCGCGCCCAGTCGCAATCGTGCGGCGGGTGCCACCAGCGCAGCAACAATGCGCCCCTGGGCGGCGGCCTGACGTTCCCGCTCTCCTCCGGCTTCGTCCACAGCACCGAGTTCACCGAGACGGGCCCGGATGGCACCCGCTTCGTGATTTCTCCCGCGCTCACCGGCACCTTCCTGCCGCACCGCCAGCAGGTGCTGGCCAACTTCCTCGACACGCCGGTGCGCAACGCCACCTTCGTCAGCCAGTCCGTACCCACCACCGTGACGGCCGGGCAGGCCTTCACCGTGTCCATCACGATGAAGAACACGGGCACCCAAGCGTGGACCGCGGGCCAGGCCTTCCGACTGGGCTCCCAGAATCCCCAGGACAATGGGACCTGGGGCCAGACGCGGGTGTTCCTGGGCCCCGTCGACACCATCCACCTGGGCCAGCAGAAGACGTTCACCTTCACGGCCTTCGCGCCTTCGACGCCGGGCTTCTACGCCTTCCAGTGGCGGATGCTTCAGGAGTCCGTGGTGTGGTTCGGGGACTTCACCCCCTCCGTCAACATCCTCGTCACCAGCAACTGCTCCTGCCCCGCGGGACAGACCTGCCCGGATGTGGTCTGCCCCGAGCCCCAGTAGCCTCGCGATGAATCGCTTGCCCGGGCAGGGCTTGTGCTAAACCCGGCGGTGGGCAGTCGGCAGCCGCCGGGGAGACTCCCATAGCGCTCCCCTCGGATCCGACTCGGAGGGATCAAGAGCGTCATGGCCAACCTTGCCATCGGCAACATCGAGAAGGTCCGCGCTCTCGCGGCCAACGGCCGCGTGCTCCTGGTGGGCGGCGCCCGTGCAGCCCCCGCCAGTCGGCTCACCGCGTACGACTTCACCGCCACCAAGGTGCTGTGGAGCGTGGAGCTGCCCTCCGCCGTGCAAGCCCTGGCGCTCGCCGGGGAGCAGTGGGTGGCGGCCGGTGCGGATGGCGCCGTGCGCGTGGGCTCGCTGGGTGAGGGCAAGGTGGAGCGAGAGCTCTCCGGCGCACACCCCGGCGGTTGCACGGGCGTGGCGCTCAGCCCGGACTCCAAGCACTTCTATACGGTCGGCGCGGATGGGTTCCTGCGCGGATGGGTGCTGGACTCGGGCAAGAAGGTGCACGAGTGGCAGGCCTCTCCGCAGCCGCTGCGCGCCGTGGCCGTGGACCCCGGCCACATCTTCGTCGCGTGCGCGGGCGATGATGGCGTGGTGCGCTCCTTCACCGTGGCCTCGGGCGCTCGCCGGGACATGGCGGGCCACGAGGGCACCGTGCGCGCCCTGGCCTTCACCCCGCGAGATGGGCGCCTGGCCTCCGCGGGAGATGATGGCCGCATCCGCCTCTGGTACCTCGTCGGCGCCGTCGAATCCGAGGTGCGCGGCGACAAGGACTCCAGCCACGCCGGGCCGGTGCTCGCGCTCCTCTTCCCGCCCACTCCCGCCGCCGAGGCCGGAGAGGAGCCGAGCGATCGGTTCTGGACCGCGGGCGCCGATGGCAAGGTGAAGGTGTGGCGCTTGGACGAGCGCCGCAAGCCGCGCACGGTCGACTGCGGCAGCAAGCCGGTGAACGCGCTCGCCTTCGCGCCTCCGCCCAACGCGCGGCAGGCCAAGAACATGCTGGGCTTCGTCTTCACCGGTGGGGACGAGCGCCGCGTGTACCGCGTCAACGTCCTGCTGGATGGCAAGCCCGGCGACGAGCAGGTCGACTATGCCCACGGCTTCGACGCGCTCACCGAGTCCCTGAGCGGAGGCCGGCCCAAGCGCGAGGCCGCCGTGCGCGAGGCCGCGGCGCTGGAGGAGCCCGAGGCGCTCGACTTCGTCCTCAAGGTGCTCTCCACGGACAAGGAGGCCGAGGTCCGCAAGCTGGCCGCCTCCGAGCTGGCTGCCCGTGGCCGCACCGCCGCCCGCCCCAAGCTCCGCGAGCGCCTGGATGATGATCATCCCGCCGTCCGCGCCGCCGCGCTCGACGCCCTGGCCACCCTGGAGGAGTCTCCGCTGGGAGCCCCGCGCGCCGCGCTCGACTCGCGCTTCGCGGACATCCGCATCCTGGGCCTGCGCAGGCTGGCGAAGCTCGCGGGCACCTCGCCGCTGGTGCCGGGTCTCATCTCTGGAAAGTTCACGGACAGCGACGCCAACGTGGGGCTGGCCGCGCTGGATGCCCTCACCGAGGTGTCCCCCGCCGGCAGCACCGAGCCGCTGAAGACGGCCTTCGAGCGCGGCCCCGCGCATATCAAGGTCGAGGTGCTCATCCGCGCCGCCAGCGCGGGACAGCTCGGCGCCGCGCAGTTGCAGCCGCTGGTGGCTCGCGCGCTGGATGACGCGGACGCGGATGTGCGCCGCGTGGCCTTCACCGTGCGCGTGCTGGAGCACCCGTCCCTGGCCCAGGTTCAGGAGCAGAAGGACGAGGACTTCCGCCTCGCCGTGCGCGATGTGGCCCGCCGCTCGGTGCTCTCGGCCAAGCGTCTGTCCCCCGAGGGTCAGACGGCGAAGTTCTCCACCGAGGCCGAGGTGACGGCCGCCCGCGACAAGCACCTCGAGAAGCTCCTCGGCTCGGGCAAGCCCGGCGCGGCGCTCGCAGAGGCGGATCTGGAGCCGCTGCTCGCCGCCATGGCCTGCCGCACTCCGGATACGGCGGTGCGCGGGGCTCGCGGGCTGGCACAGCTCGGCGATGCCAGGGCGCTGGGTGCGCTGCTCCAGCTCTCGCGCGAGTCGGAGTCCTCCATCCGCCAGCAGGCGGCCACGGCACTCCGGGCGCTGCAGGATCCGCGAGCCCGTGAGCGGCTGGTGTGGATGCTGGATGATGCGAACGCGGACGTGCGCTCCTCTGCGCTCGATGCCGTGGTGGCGCTGGATACGGAGGCGCCGCTCTCCAGCGCCGAGGCCGCGCTGCGCTCGGGTTTCGAGGACGTGCGCGTCCGCGGTCTGGACCGGCTGGTGAAGCTGGGTGCTCAGGGCCAGCGTCCCGAGGGTGCCGAGCCCCTCCTGGGCAACGCGCTGGAGGACGAGGCCGCCAAGGTGCGAGGCGAGGCCTTCCGCACCCTCTGGGCCTGGAACGAGAAGGAGCCGCAGAAGGCGCTGGACCGTGCCCTGGCCGGCCGCTTCCCGGATCTGCGCCTGCGCGCCGTGGAGGAGCTGGCCTCGCGCGCCTCCAAGGAGGATTGGGCGCTCGAGCGGCTGAAGAAGACGGTGCAGGACCGGGACTCGGCCGTGGCCACCGCCGCGTACGAGGCGTGGGTGAAGATCGCTGGCAAGGAGAAGCCCGAGCCCCACCTCGCGGCCGTGGAGACGGCGCACGCCCCGCTGAGGACGCTGGCGGCGAAGAACGCGGTCCACGCTCCGGCGGATGCGGTGCGCTCGCCGCTGCTCAAGCTCATCCAGGACGAGGAGCCCAGCGTCCACCTCCAGGCGCTGGAGTCCCTGGACAAGCTCGTCCCGAAAGAGAACGGGCCGCTGCTCGCGGGCCTGCTCTCCGCCGCCCTGCCGTTGAAGGTGCGCGCCGCGGAGCTGCTCGCCGCTCGGGGAGCCGAGGACATCATCGAGCCGATGCGCGTGCTCATCACCGACAAGGAGCTGGAGCACCGCTACCCGCCGCCGTTCCTCAACCCGCTCCGGGCCCGGGCGGCGAGCGCGCTGGCCACCCTGGGCTCGCGCCGGCTGCTCTCCTTCTATTCCACCACGCTGCTCAAGCATGAGCTGGGCGAGGTGCGCGAGCAGGGCGGCCGAGGCCTGGCCACCGCCTGCCGCCGTGGCGACGAGGGTTACCTGTTGGATGCGCTCGGGCATGCGGATGTGGCGGTGCGCTCCTGGGTGGCGGATGGCCTCTCGCGCCTGGGCGACGCGCGCGCCCTGCCCGTGCTCACCGGCACGCTGCGGCATGACCATCTGCCCATCCGCCTGGGCGCCATCCTCTCCTTCGCGGCGCTCGGCTCCGAGGGCGAGGGTGGCATGCTCCACGGCCTGGAGGATCGCGCCCGTGAAGTGCAGGAGATGGTGTTCGCCATCATCCTCGCGAGGGATCTGCGCGCCTCGCGCCGGGGTGGGCCGCCGGACCTGCTCACCAGCGCGCTCTCCAGTGCCCGTCCCGAGGTGCGCTACGCCGCCGCTCGCTCGCTGGAGCTGCGAGCCGATCCCGAGGCCTATCAGGCCCACTTGATCGAAGCGCTGCTGCCGCCCAAGCCGGAGAAGGCGGGCGACATGAAGGAGTGGCCCGCCGAGGATGAGCGAGGCCGCCGCATGGTGGGGCTGGCCGAGGCGCTCGCGAGCGAAGTCTCCGAGCAGCGCTACGCCGCCGCCCAGGTGCTCAACCTGCGCCAGAAGCCGCTGGACTACTTCCGCGAGGCCCAGAAGGTGGCCCGCCCGCGCTCGCTGGAGCAGCCGTGGAAGCCGGAGACGGCTCCGAAGCCCCGGCCCGAGCAGGACAAGCCCGCGAAGAGCTGGCTGCGGCGCCTGTTCTCCTCCGGCTCCAGCAAGGAGGCCACGCCCTCGGCCGATGCACTCGCCTCCGCCGAGCGCCAGCACCTGCGCCGGTTGGCCTTCGGCGCCTACGTCGGTCTGCTGCGCCAGGTGTCCGCCGGAGACGACGAGGGACACCGCGTCCGCCGCGATGCCGTGGATCGCGTGGTGAAGCTCACTCAAGAGGGCTTCGCCGGACAGCCCGCCGCCGTGGCCGCGCTCCTGCGCGCGCTGGAGGATCCGCACCAACTGGTGCGCAAGGCGGCCCTGGCGGGCCTCAAGGAGCTGTACCCCGCCGGCTCGGATGAGCCGCTGTCGCTGGCCCTGGCCTCGCTCTCGCAGGACGTGGCCCGTGCGGCCCTGGACGAGCTGGCCACGCGGGGAGATGCGGCCCGGCCTCGCATCACCGCCGCGCTCAACTCGCCGCTGCCGGAGGTGCGCAAGTACGCCTTCGAGCTGCTGGAGAAGCTCAGCCCCGCTGGCAGCCTCGAGCCGCTGCTGGCCGCGCTCTCCAGCGAGCACTCGGACCTGCGCATCGGCGTCATCGAGCGACTGTCCGGAGCCAACGATTCGCGCGTCACCGAGGCGCTCGGCCGCGCCATGGCCAGCGAGCATGAGGACCTGAGGCTGCGCGCCTCGGAGCTGCTCGCGTGGCGCAAGGATGACCGGGCCGTGGAGGTGCTGGGCGCCTTCCTGCGCTCGGAGAACGCCGCCACCGCGAAGCGCTCCATGGAAGCCCTGGCCCGGCTGGCTTCTCCCGCCGCCGTGGCCGCGCTGGCCGGCAGGCTGCGCACCTCGACGAGCCTCGATGAGCGCAACAACCTCGTGAACGCGCTGGGCCGCACGCTGAACCCGGATGCGGTGGACGTGCTGGCCCGGCAGGTGCTGGAGGATGAGGCTCCCAGCGTGAGACTGGCCTGCGTCTCTGCGGCCATGACGGTGGCGGACCGGAACGTGAAGCCACTGCCCGATGGCACCCGCGACATGAAGCTGCGGGACGCTGCGCTCTCGGTGCGCTTCCTGCGCTCAGCGGCACGCTCCTCGGATGTGGCGGTGCGGCAGGCCATCCCGCGCGAGCTGGAGCACGGCGCCGACCAGGGCCAGGACGCGCTGCTGCTGAGCCTCTTCACGGACCGGGATGTGACGGTGCGCCGCGAGGCGGTGGCACGTTATGCCCAGCGCGTGGTGCATCAGGGTGCGAAGGTGGAGCCCATCGAAGAGGTGCTCCGCGCCGGGGCTCGCGAGCTGATGCTGCCCGCCGCGGAGGCTGCTGCCTTCAAGAAGCTCCCGAGCTCCCTGCGTCCCCTGCTGCTCTACGTGCGTGCCGGTGAGCCGGGAGAACGTGAGCGGGCGCTGCTGGCGCTCGGCACGCTGGGAGACGCGCGCGCCCTGACCGAGCTGGAGACGGTGGCCGCGGGCGGCACTCCCGAGGCTCCCGCCGAGCCAAGCATGGTGGTCGCCGCCATCGAGGGCCTGGGCCGCCTGGCCGCGAAGCTCCCCGAGGGCGAGGATCGCAGGCGCGTCGAGGAGAAGGTGGAGTCCGAGGCCATGGAGGCAGACTCCTCCGAGCAGCAGCAGGCGGGTGTCCGGGGCCTTCGGTACATCGGCGGCGAGCGAGCCCGCGTGAAGATCGAGGCACTGCTCACGGACGACAGCACCTCCAGCCCGGTGCGCATCACCGCCGCGGCGGAGCTGGGCAAGCTGGGGGACACCGCCGCCGAGCCGGCGCTGGCATCGGTGTTCGACTCGAATGACTTCACGCTGCGCAAGGAGGCGCGCAAGGCGCTCGACGTGCTCTTCCCGAAGGACCGGGTGCGCGTGGAGTTCCTCGCCGTGGCGAGCCGCTATTCGGACATCTCCGAGCCCGCCGCCACGTACCTCGCCGAAGAAGCCGAGCCCGCGCTGCTCGTTCCCCGGCTGGGGACGTTGAAGAACGAGCCCTTGCGGAAGCGGCTCCGCCGGGGGCTCGCGCGCCGGGGGGCCCTGCCCGTACCGGAGCTGGTCGCGCTGCTCTCGCATGAGCAGCCGCAAGCCCGCGAGGAAGCGGCCCGCGTCATCGGCACCTGGACGGGCGAGCCGCGCACTCCGCCGCCCGCCTCGGACATGGCCACGCTCTCCACGGCCGTGGTGAAGGCCGAGCGGCACGCCGCCTCCGAATGGGCCTCGGCCCCTGGCCCGAAGCGGCCACCGCTGGCCCAGGCCTGGGAGCGGCTGCTCTGGGCGGGCTCACGCCTGGGCATCTCCGAGCTGGCCACCGGGGCTCGCGCCATCCTCCAGAACGGAGAGACCGGAGCCCCTGGCGAGGTGCGTCAGGAAGCGGCACGCACGCTGGGCCACCTGGGCACGGCGGCCGCCGGAGCCAAACCCGCCCTCTCTGCTCCCAAGGAGCTCACCGCCGCGACCGAGGCCCTGCGCGCCGCCCTCGCGGATCCGGATGCGAGGGTGCGCGAGGCCGCGGCCACGTCCCTGGCCCGGCTGGCTCCGGACCGCGCGGAGTGGGCGCTCACGGTGAAGCCCTTCGACCCGGTGGCCGTGGGGCCCATGGGCGCGGGGCTGAAAGACTCCAAATCGCTCGCCACCTCCGAGGGCCGCCGGGTAGCCTTGCCCGTGGTGATTGCCACGCATCAGCTCGACCCCCTGCGCCCGCTGGCGACCGGAGCCTCGACCGAGGTGAAGCAGGACGCGTGGGCCGCGCTGGGCCGCATGGGCGGAGATGACGCCGCGGAGCTGCTGCGGGGCCAGGCCTTCGACAAGGGCCAGTCGGTGGAGCTGCGCAAGGCGGCCTACCGCGCCCACAAACGTGCACGCCGGGCCGCCGA
Organism: Hyalangium versicolor; assembly: GCF_020103695.1. GTDB lineage: Bacteria > Myxococcota > Myxococcia > Myxococcales > Myxococcaceae > Hyalangium > Hyalangium versicolor. The sequence goes on along the minus strand of NZ_JAHXBF010000021.1, from coordinate 132,134 downwards.
GCGCGCCCGCAAGGGAGGAAGCCCGTCGTGACGACCGCCACCCGCCACCCCGTCGAGCTGCGCTACGCCACCGCGAGCGACGTGGAGGCCCGTCCGGACACCTCTCGTGTGCTGCTGGCGCTGGAGGGCTCTCGCGGCACCGTGGGCCTTCGCGGCCGGGTGCGCGAGCCCGCCCTCTTCCGAGACGCGCTGGCCGCCGCGCTCGGCGTGCTGTCGAGTGACTTGCGCTACCGCGGCAGGGATCGCACCGCGTACCTCGCCTACCTCATGAAGCAGGGCAAGCGTGCCACCGCGCAGATCTGGGAGGCGCAGAAGGCGTTCCTGGATGCCTCGCTTCAGACGGAGGAACAGAAGGACACGGTGTTGGATCCGGTGCTCACGGTGGATCCGGATCAGGTGTCCCTGGAGGTCTTCTCCCGGGACGAGAGCGCCTATGCGCGGCTGGCCTTCGACAACACGCTCTTCGACGGGCGCGAGGCTGCGCACGGCTCCACCTTCCTGGACGTGCCGTCCGAGCTGATGAACAAGGTGGATCGGCTGCGCACCTACGTGCCGCTGTCGCTCGAAGCGCACGTGGCGCTGCCGTCGCGAGAGACTCGGGCGCCGCGCAACGTGGAGGTACCTCACGCGTGGCTGCGCGGCTTCCTCCAGGTGCAATCGGCGGCCACGCTCCCGGCGAGCACGTGCACGCTGGCGCCCATTGACTTGTACAACCTGCTGTTCGCCCTGCGCACCCAGAAGGCGAAGAAGGCGCCGCGCGCGCTGCGCTTCGAGCTGGTGCCGGGCGCCCCGCCACGGCTGGTGCTGGAGCCGTGGGAGCTGGTGCTGGAGTGCCACGCCTCGGCGTACACGGGCTCGGCGCCGGCGGTGGTGCGGACCTTCGGAAGGCAGCGCCTGACGGCCCTGGCGCGGCTGCTGCCCCACGCGCAGAGCATCCGGGTGCAACTGCTCGGCCCGGGCCTGCCGGTGTTCTGGGTGGTGGACATGGGTCCGGCCACGCTGACGCTGGGGCTCACGGGCTGGACGGAGAGCGGCTGGTCCAGCGCCGCGGCCTTCGATGTGCTCATGCCGCGCGCGGTGCCGGAAGGGCTCTCGGAGAAGCTGCGCCAGCGGCTGCGCTCGGAGGGTCCGCTCTCCTTCGAGAAGTTGGTGGCGGGCGCGGGAGCCCCCAAGGACGCGGTGCGCGCGGCGTTGCAGCTCGAGTGCCTGCGCGGGCGCATCCTCTATGACGTCGCCCAGGGCACCTACCGCCCGCGCGAGCTGATGGCCACGCCGGTGGACGAGGCGGCCATCCGCTTCGGCAGCGAGCGCGAGGCGCGGGCCCACCGGCTGCTGGGCGACGGCGGGCCGGGCGCGGGAGAAGCCAAGGTCACCAAGGTCCACGAGGTGGTGGGCGAGGGCACCCGCATCCACGGCGAGGTGGTGGATCGCGAGGCCGTGCGCAGCTTCTTCCCTGTCTTCACGTTGGATCTCGAGGGCCGGGTGAAGGGAGCCAGCTGCGGCTGTCCGCACTTCCGTCGCTCGGGGCTGCGCGAGGGCCCGTGCGAGCACATGATGGCGCTGCGGCTGGCGTACGCCCGGCAGCGCGCGGCCGAGGAGGCGCTGCGGCAGACTCCCGAGGGCCGCAAGCTCATCCGCGCGGAGACGCGCTCGTACGTGCGGCGCGAGGCCTCCGGACAGGAGCAGGTGTACCGCGTCTCGCTGGACGGCAAGGTGGTGGCGGTGGAGTGGGGCCCGCGTCTGGGCGAGCCGCGCCGGCAGAAGCTGTGGTTCGATACGGATGCCGAGGCTCGCACGGCCTACTTCGCCCGCCTGGAGTCGCTGGCGTCCGAGGGTTACATCGATGCGGCCTCGACGGTGATGTAAAGACACGCCCAACGCACGAAAGGAAGGTGGGACGAGACACGAGACTCTTCAGCGCGAGCACCCGGGAGAGGTCCCAAAGTCATCAGCCTCAGCGCCTCGAGCGCGGGAGCGGCGTTGCGCCGCTCTGGAAGCAATGCTGGACACTCTCCGCAAGGTAGCCTGTTCTTGGCTCTCTTCCTAGCGCAGTACCTCTACCGCGCAAGGGAGCTGAGCCTACGACGCAACCGTCGTTTTCCTTGCGCGGTAGAGGTACTGCGCTAGGGAGAGCCGGTGAGGCTACCGTGCCCCAGGTGAGCAGGTGGTGCCTTGGGGGCCTCCCTCGAGTGCTTGCGTTACATCGACGTGGCTGCACGGCTGGTGTAGAAGAGTCCTCACACGACGCGAACGATTGAGAGAGGTCCCAAAGCCATCAGCCTCAGCGCCTCGAGCGCGGGAGCGGCGCTGCGCCGCTCTGGAAGCAATGCTGGACACTCTCCGCAAGGTAGCCTGTTCTTGGCTCTCTTCCCTCCGAGCACCACTGGCCGGGACGGAGAGCTGAGCCCACGACGCAACCGCCGTTTCTCCATCCCGGCCAGTGGTGCTCGGAGGGGAGAGCCGGTGAGGCTACCGTGCCCCAGGTGAGCAGGTGGTGCCTTGGGGGCCTCTCTCGATCGCTCGCGTCCGTCGCGCCCGCCCGCCGCCGCCCCGCAGTCAGGAGCTGCCCATGACGTCCAAGCTGGAGTCTCACGTCCCCGCCGCGCCGCCGCAGGCCTCCACCGCTCCCCAGCCCACGCCGCCTTCTCCGGCCGTGCTCGCCCAGCGCGAGGCCCGCCGCCAGCAGCACGAAGCCCTGCTGTCACGGTGGAAGGCCATCGAGGAGGCGGGAGGCACGGACGAGTGGGTGCGCGCCCAGTTGGTGGCGAAGGGTGTGGCCGCGGAGGAGGTGGACTTCGAGGATCTCTCCGAGAAGCAGAAATCCGCCTGGAAGGAGAAGAAGAAGGCGGAGGCCGTCGAGCGCCGCGCGCTGAAGCGTCAGGTGTTCGAGGCGTGGAAGGCCACGCACATCAACCACCTGGGCACGGGGGTGCACTGGAACGAGCAGGGCGGCCCGGACAAGTTCGACGTGGCGGACCGGGAGGAGCGGGCGAAGGCGAACGGGATGCCAGAGCTGGACTCGGTCGAGTCCCTGGCGAAGGCGCTGGGCGTCTCGGTGTCGCGGCTGCGCGGGTTCGCCTACCACCGCGAGGTGGACACGGGCACGCACTACCAGAGCTGGCAGATTCCGAAGCGGGACGGCGGGCAGCGAACGATTACGGCGCCGAAGAAGGAGCTGAAGGCGGCGCAGCGCTGGGTGCTGTCCAACGTGGTGGAGCGGCTGCCGGTGCACGGGGCGGCGCACGGCTTCGTGGCGGGGCGCTCCATCCTCACCAACGCGCTGGCGCACCGGGGCGCGGAGGTGGTGGTGAAGGTGGACGTGAAGGACTTCTTCCCCTCGGTGACGTGGAGGCGGGTGAAGGGGCTGTTGCGCAAGGGCGGGCTGGCGGAGGGTTCGGCGACGCTGTTGTCGCTGCTGGCCACCGAGGCCCCGCGCGAGGTGATGCAGTTCCGAGGCAAGACGCTGTACGTGGCCAAGGGGCCGCGAGCGCTGCCGCAGGGAGCGCCCACCTCTCCGGGGCTGACGAACGCGCTGTGCCTGAAGCTGGACAAGCGGGTGTCGGCGATGGCGAAGCGGCTGGGCTTCATCTACACGCGCTACGCGGATGACCTGACGTTCTCGTGGCGGCGGGCAAAGGGAGCGAAGGGGAAGGCGCAGGCGGACGCGCCGGTGGCGGTGTTGCTGGCGCGGGTGCAGAGCATCCTGGAGGCCGAGGGCTTCACGATGCACCCGGACAAGACGCGGGTGCTGCGCAAGGGCTCGCAGCAGCGGGTGACGGGGCTGGTGGTGAACGAGGCGCCGGAGGGAGTGCCGGCGGCGCGAGTGCCTCGGGACGTGGTGCGGCAGTTGCGCGCGGCGATCCACAACCGGAGCAAGGGCAAACCGGGCAAGGAGGGCGAGACGCTGGAGCAGCTCAAGGGGATGGCGGCCTTCATCCACATGACGGATCCAGCGAAGGGCCGTGCCTTCCTGGAGCAGCTCGAGGCGCTGGAGAAGAATGAGCAGCGTTGACACGGCACGGCTGCACGCTCTGCTCGAAGAGCTGCTGCCCATCCAATCCGACTTCTTCGGGCTGCACTGGGTGCCGGACGCGACGGACCGCCCCAACGACGCCGCGGAGGGTGACCTCTGCGCGGTGTTCCGGCTGGTCTGCTGGGACATGGGCGGTGCCGACCCGTACATTCACTATGTGTTTGAGCAGGCGGTGCTGCTGGTTCCTGCCGCCCATCGCGAGGACCCTCGCATCGAGGCCTGGCTGCGAGGCTGGAGCGAGGCGCTCACCTCCGCCATGCAGAGCCAGGATTGGACCGTCGGCCGCAACGACGAGGAGGCCCGGCATGCCGACAATGCCATGGCCAAACAGATACCTTCGAGGCTGGTGCACCCCGACGTCCTGAAGCTCTCCCGGCCCCAGACAGCCGAGGACTTCACCCGGGCCCTGCTCGACTCCAAGAGCCGCCTGGGTGGCCTGGTGTTCCCGCCGCCGAAACCCTGAGAAGGCCCGTACCCCACCCTTGCTCCACCCATGAGCGAAATCATGGGCGGGGCGTGGGGTGAAGCGGTTGCGGCAATCGAGCCAGGGCTGCATTCTGAAGGGATGAGCGACAGGCCACCGCGACGAGCGGCCACCTTTGAGGACCTGGAGGGCGTGCCGCCTCACCGGGTGGGTGAGATCGTCGATGGGGAGCTGTACGTCAGCCCGCGTCCGGCGCCGAGACATGCCCGGGCCACGGTCCGGCTCGTTCAGACGCTGAGCCCCTTCGACAGGCCTCCAGGATCCGAAGGGCTCGGCGGATGGGTGTTGCTCTTCGAACCGGAACTGCACCTGGGGAGGGACGCGCTCGTGCCGGACGTGGCGGGATGGAGGCGAGAGAGGCTGCCGGAGATTCCGGAGGAAGCTGCGATGACGCTCGCGCCGGATTGGGTCTGCGAGGTGCTGTCCCCCTCCACGGAAGCGCTGGACCGCGCGCGGAAGATGACGGCCTACGCGCGCGAGGGTGTGAAGCACCTGTGGCTCGTGGATCCACGCCCTCGCATGCTGGAGGTGTACCGGCTGGCAGAGGGCCGCTGGCTCCGGCTCGGAGCGTATGAGGGCAACGCCACTGTGAGGGCCGAGCCCTTCGAGGCCATCGAGCTGAAACTGGACTTGCTCTGGGAGCACTGACCCGTTCCGGCCGGGTCATCCCTTCCCCCGGGCTTCGCTCCGTCTACACTGCGAGGCCGTGAATCTCTCCCGCGGAGCGCGCTCGCTGGCGCAGTGGCTGTTGCTCGGAGGCCTTGTCGGCGTCGTGTGTGGCGGGGCCTCGGCGCTCTTCCTGCACCTGCTGGAGCAGGCCACCGCCTTCCGCGAGGCCCACCCCGTCATCATCTACACCCTGCCCCTGGCCGGGCTCGTCATCGGTGCGCTGTACGCGAAGTGGGGCAAACCCATCCGAGGCGGCAACAACCTGATCATCGACACGGTGCACGAAGGCGATCAGCAGATCCCCCTGCGCATGGCACCCATGGTGCTGTTGGGCACTGTGCTCACCCACCTCTTCGGAGGCAGCGCGGGCCGCGAGGGCACCGCCGTGCAGATGGGCGGCAGCCTGGCCGATGCCCTCTCCCACCGTCTGCGCGTCTCCGCGGACACGCGCCGCGAGCTGCTCGCCGCGGGCATCGCCGGAGGGTTCGGCTCCGTATTCGGCACGCCCATCGCCGGTGCGGTGTTCGGGCTGGAAGTCGTCGTCGTGGGGCGCCTGGGCTACGAGGCGCTACTGCCCGCCCTGGTGGCCTCGGTCGTGGGAGACCTCGTCACGCGCTCGCTGGGCATCGTCCACACCGTGTACCCGACACCGGCGGCCCTAGCGCTCTCGGTGTGGGTGCTGGCGAAGTGGCTGGCGTTCGCCGTGGCCGTGGCGGGGGTGGCCATCCTCTTCGTGGAGGCAACCCACAGGCTGAAGAAGCTGCTGGAGGGGCGCGTGCCCTGGTTACCGGTGCGCATGGCCATCGGCGGGCTCGCGGTGGTGGGGCTGTGGAAGCTGGTGGGGACGAACGCGTACCTGGGCCTGGGCGTGCCCACCATCGTCCGATCCTTTATAGACCCCGAGCTGCCAGAGGCGGCGTTCGCGTGGAAGCTGCTCTTCACGGCGGTGACGCTGGGCTCGGGCTTCCTGGGAGGCGAGGTGACGCCGCTGTTCTTCATCGGCGCGGCGCTGGGCAACGTGCTCGCGCGGCTGCTCGGGCTGCCGGTGGATCTCGGAGCGGCGGTGGGGATGGCGGCCCTCTTCGCCGCCGCGGCCAACACCCCCCTATCCCTCTCCATCATGGCGGTGGAGTTGGTGGGCGCGAGCGTCCTGCCGCACGTGGCCATCGTCTCCACGGTGGCGTACCTGCTCACGGGCCACCGAGGCATCTACCCCTCTCAGCGCATCGCCCGGCTGAAACACGGTGGGCCGCTGCTGTCCCGGCTCGTACCGTTGCGAGAGCTGCCGGGCGAATCCTCCAAGCCACCGCCTCAGCCCACGCCACCCGAGTCCTCACAGCCCTGAGAGCCTCAGAGGCCTGTCACTGAGCCGCGCCCCCTGGAGGTGCCGTGACCACCACGCTCTCCGTGGGCTCCACCCTCTGGCGCAGCTGCGGCGAAGCCACCTCGAATCCCTCGGGCAGCATCTTCAGGATGCGCTCGCGCCGGAACTTCTGCGTCGCCAGCCGCTGCTCCAACACGGCCCGCTCCTTCTTCGCCTCGACCTTCGCCTTGCGCTCCGTCGGCTCGGGCCGCGCGTCCAGCAGCGACATCCGCTCGACGATGGCCTCCACCTCGCGGTCGATGAGCACCGGCTGGATGTTGCGCGCCTCCTTGCGCTTGCGCGTGGTCGCGTTGTTCTCGATCCACACCGGCAGCGCCGACACCTCGTCCAGCTCCACCGCCCCGCCCTCCTCGCGCCGGATGAAGGACACGCGCAACAGCATCGAGTCCCGCGTGTCGCCCTGCTTGTCCGACTTGCCCGGCTTGTAGGCGTAGAACCGAGACTGGTTCGCCACCAGGTTTCCCAGCGAGTACGCGATGAGGCCCTTGCGCCCATCCGCCGTCGTGTACGACTCCACGGGCTGCAGCACGTGAGGATGATGGCCAATCACCGCTCCCGCTCCCGCATCGATGAGCGCCCGAGCCAGCTTCTTCTCCGTGGGATTCGGCTGCCCGGCGTACTCCGCACCCCAGTGCACCAGGACGATGAGCACGTCACACCGGGCTGCGGCCATGCGCGCGCGCTCCACCACATACTCCGTGCTCACGCCGCGGTTCTTCACATGCTCGGGATAGGGCACGTAGGCCACATGCGCCTCGGAGGGATCCTTCGGGTTGCTGAACCCATTCAGCCACCGGGTGAAGGACAGGAAGCCCAGCCGCACGCCCTTCACCTCCATCACCACGGGCTCCCAGGCCGCCTCCTGCGAGGCCCCCGTGCCCACGTGGTACAGCCCCGTGGCGTCCAGGTGCCGCAGCGTCTCGAGGATGCCCTCCAGGTGCTGATCCCTCGCGTGGTTGTTGCCGTTGGAGACGAGCTTCACGCCCGCCGCCGAGAGCGCTCGCACCATGGACGAGGGCGCGTTGAAGAGCAGCGGGCGCGTCACCGCCTTGGGGTTGTCGGTGACGGGCGTCTCCAGATTCACCACGCCCACGTCCGCCGTGCGCAGAACATCCGCGATGGGCCCGAAGACATGATCCCACCCGTCGTTGTTGAGCGAGCGAGGCAGCTCGCCCTCCTTCTCGGGAGGCGCCGTGCGCTCGTGCTCCTTGGCCACCCGCTGCACCTCGCCATGGGGAATGACATCTCCACCGAAGACGAGCTCGACACGTGTCGGAGCCGCGGGAGCCGCAGCGCACAGCAGGGGAGCAACCAGGAAGACAGGAGCGAACACGCTCCCCAGCTTAATCCACCCTCCGACACCGCCGGGAAGGGGGGAGGCCCCCGCTCAGGGCCTCCTGCTGATCAGCTCACCGCTCAGCTCATCCAGGAGCCGTCGGTGCGCGCCGTCCACTTGCGCGTGACCTTCTTCAGGTAGCTCCAGAACTCGACGCCGGCCTGGCCGGTGATGTCCCCGTGACCGAAGCGCGAGTCGTTGATGCCACCGAAGGAGAACGGCTCCCGGGGAACGGGCACACCCACGTTGACGCCGACCATGCCGGCGCGAGCGGTGTCCACGACATGCTGCGCCACGGCACCGTTGGTGGTGAAAACAGAAGCCGCGTTGCCATACGGCGAAGCGTGCTGGAGCTCCAGGGCCGCCGTGAGGGTGGGCACGCGGACGATGGAGATGATGGGACCGAACAGCTCCTTCTGAGCGGCCTCCATCTCCGGGCGGACGTGGTCGAGGATGGTGGGGCCCAGCCAGTTGCCGCCGGCCCACTGCGCGCCCGCGGGCTTCTTGCCGCGCCCGTCGACCAGCACCTTGGCGCCCTCGGCCTCAGCCCTGGCGATGGCGGCCTCGAGGCGCTCCTGCGAGGCGCGGTCGATGAGGGCGCCCATGCCCGGTCCGACTTCGAGCGCGGCGGCGCGGCGGGCGATGTCATCGATGAGGTTCTGCACGTCTCCCACGGCCACCATCACGCTGGCGGCCATGCAGCGCTGGCCGGCGCACCCGGTGAACGAGTCCAGCACCGCCTGGGGCGTGAAGACCGGATCCGCATCCGGCACGACGATGAGGTGGTTCTTGGCGCCGCCCAGGGCGAGCACGCGCTTACCGCGCGCGGTGCCCTCGGTGTACACGCGCTTGGCGATGGCCGTGGAGCCCACGAAGGCCACGGCCTGGATGTCCGGGTGCGCGAGGATGCCGTCCACGGCCTCCTTGCCGCCGTGGACGATGGAGAAGACGCCAGGAGGAACACCGGCCTCGAGCAGCAACTCGCCGAGCAGGAGCGAGGTGAGCGGGACTTTCTCGGAGGGCTTGAGGATGAAGGCGTTGCCCACGGTGAGGGCGTTGGGGATCATCCACATCGGCACCATGGCCGGGAAGTTGAACGGGGTGATGCCGGCGACGACACCGAGCGGCTCGCGCTTGAACTCGCAACTGACGCCGCGGCTGACCTCGAGGGCGCCACCGGTGTCGAGGTTCTGGATGGAGAGGGCGAAGTCACACACCTCGATGCCCTTGAGGACGCCGGCGCGGGCCTCGCCGATCGTCTTGCCTGCCTCGCGGGCGGCGGAGTTGGCGAGCTTGTCGAGGTTCTGCTCCAGGAGCATGCGGAAGCGGAGCATCTTCGCGGTCCTGTCGCGGAGGCCCAGGGCGCGCCAGCCCTCGGCGGCCTTCTTGGCGGCCTCGACGACGGGGGCCACATCCGCGGCGGTGGAGGCGGGGACACGGCCGATGACGCCACCGGTGTAGGGGCTGCGCACATCGATCATGGCGGCGCCCTTGGGGGTGACCCACTCCCCGCCTACGAGGTTGCGGCCAATGATGGGACTGTCAGGAAGCTGGACGAAGGACACGGGGACCCTCCCGGGGCGTCACGGAGAATCCATGGATCCTAACAGGGGCCCACGGCTGATCCGCAACCGCTCCAAGGGAGGGGCCCCACGGGGGCATGTCCGCCACCCAACCCGGCGCTCCACCGTGGGTTCGCACCTGACACACCGCGTCACAAACTGGGAAACGCAGCCTGGGTGTCACGGTGCAGGGAGCGAGGTAGCCCGCATCTCGGAGATCCATCATTCGCAAGAGGGCCCGTTCGAGCTGCTGCCTGCCTCTCCTCCTGTGCTCCACAATTTCTCGGAGCAAACCCCTGCGCTCTTTGGATTCGACAGGGCGTCTCTTGCCTGGCCTTGCTGATGCCCGCTTTTGCGGCGGCACGTCGCAGGATGCGCATTCGGACCTTCCGGAGCCCTTGGCTACGTCGCACGTGGGACTGGCAGAACCTGGCAGAGCCCATGTCCCGTCCATCCCGGATCCCTGCTTGTGAGGTTCTTCTGCCGACCCAGGGACAATGACAGGCTCCGCGCCATGCCACGCCTATGCTCTTGGGTGCTCCTGGCGCTGCTGGCCTTCACGCAGTTGGGCGGCTCGTGCTCCGAACTCAGTTGGAGAACACCCTCCGCACCACCGGACAGGAGTTGGCCCGCAAATCCCTGGGCATTGCCTGCGGCTCCATGCCCGCCTGCGTGGTGCAGTGGCACAAGCTGGACGAGTTCATGCCCTCGCGTGGCGAAGGGGGCATGCACCTGCGCCAGGTCATGGCCGCCAGCTTCTCCCAAGAGGCCAGGCTCCAGCATGTGAGGAACGGAAGCTTTCATCTTGGCCTCTTTTCCCCCGTCCGCCCTCTGGACCAAGGCGTTGAGGCGCTGGAGCCCCTGCTTGATGTGATCGAGTCGCTCGGCGACGATCTGCGCCCGGATCGGATCCTCCAAACCCGGCGCGAGCTGAAGTACACCCGCCAGACCCTGCGCAAGCGACTTCACGAGGCATCCTTCGGCACCAACACCGTCGTCCGGCTGGTGCGCTCCCAGCCTCCTGAAGTCATGATCTCGCTCTGTGGCTGGGAGCACGATGACCAGCCCATCTCCTCCGTGGAGATCTCGATACAACCTTTCGCGTTCCTCCGCGAGCCAGGCCAAGCCGAGAGGCGCGCAGGGCAACTTGTCTCCTTCGTGCGGGCTATCGCCTCCCGTTTACCCCTCTCCTTCGGCCTGGGCCACAGCTTCACGGATCTCTGCCTGAGCACAGATCCTCAGAACAAGGACCTGAGCACGCCCCGGCCTATCTACGAGACGTTCTGGCTCAACGTGTACGGGCCGGCCATGGTGCAGACCATCGGCCGCCAGCGCCTGCTGTCCACCCCGGCCGCTCTCATGGAGGAGCTGCCCGGCGGTGCCATCCTCTGGCTCACACGCCCCACTCCCGCGGACTTCGACTCCGAGGAGGCTCGCCTCGCCCAAGCCCGTGCCCTCGTCTACCTGCGCCCCGAGCTGTCCTTGGACTCCACCCTGGCCACCCTGCACCAGCGCTCGCTCGAGTTCTCTCCCCTGCCCATGGAGTTCGATCCCGACGTCGCTGACATTCTTCGCATGGAAGCTGACTTCCATGGAGTGGCGGGCGGCAAGCGCTCCCTCGTCGAGCGCTTCAACCACTACCATCCTCCTCCCGTCTCGGAGTGGTTGCCCGCGTCTCAGGCCCCAGCGCCGGATGTGGACAACGTCCAGGCCGCCATCGACACCTACGAGGGCTTCTACGCCGAGCAGCTCATCGCCCTGTTCCACTCGGACGTGCCCCAAGTCATGGAAGGTACCCTGGAGGCCCTGCCTCACCTCGACTGGCACCTTTGGCACATGGGGTGGGGCAAGAGCCTGTCCCGCGAGCAGCACGAGACCCTTGTCCCTGCCCTGGGTGCCTTCCTCGGCCGCTATTTGGTGGATGTGCTCGGCGGCCGCTGGCTGCCGCGCAAGAAGTTGGAAGAGGCCGCGGTCATCATCGGCGACAGGGCCTGGCTGCCCTTCCTCCGGGCCCGCCATGCCCTCCAGAACCAGGAGGCTCCTCTGGACTACTCCTGCTCTCAGCTCTTCCGCACCGCTCAGCGCCTGGCTTGATACGAACCGATTCCCAAGCGGGCCCAAAGGAGAGGGGTAGAGTGACAGAGAGGATCTTCCCCTGTCTATTCAGGCGCTTGCGCGACCATCAATTCGCTGATGTAGCCAGTCTGTAGCTTGGGGTGGAGGCAGAGCCGCCTTCCATGAAGCGAAGCGCAGTCCAGGGTGTCACGGTGCAGGGAGCGGTTCATCCAGGCCCGCCAGGTTCTCCTCGGCGGCCTGGCGATACACGGGCACCACCTCCACGGCCAGCAGGTCGCGCATCTGCTGGCGTGCCCCTTCGATGTCGCCTGCATCTCGAAGGGCCACCATTCGGATGAGGGCACGTATCAGTCGCTTCGTTCCTTTTCTCCTGCGCTCCACGATCCTCCGGAGCAAGCCCTCTGCGCTTTCTGGATTCGACAGGGCCTCTTTGGCTTCGGCCTTGCTGATGCCCGCTTCTGCGGCGACACGTCGCAAGAAGGTGCCCATCCCCCGAGTGAGTTCCAGGGACTTTCCACGCTGAACGCGGTGGAGAAGGACCTCCGCCTGCAAGACGTCGGGCAGTTTCGGATCCAGCTGTCCACTCTCCGCAACAGCCTGGAGTCTGTCGATGTGGCTGAGCGAGTTGGCGGCGAGTTCGCGGTAGAACGGCACGACCTCGACCGCGATCATGGCCTCCATGACCTTGCGTGCTCCCTTCAGGTCTCCGGCATCTCGCTGGCTCTGGCTCTGGCTCAGGGCGCAATCAAGCCGGCGCGAACCGGCACGGATGCACTGCCGGATTCTTCGGAGCAGAACCGTGGCCGTGCGCGAATTCCGAAAGGCCTGCTTTACATCCTCGGTTGGAATGACCACTTGCCGAGCAGAGCGCTGCAACAGGGCTCGTACCTCATTGGTGAGTCCCAGGGGCTCGCCCCCTTCCAATACGCGTTGAGCCAGAGAGCCAATGAGGTCCCAATCAGCCTTGGTGCTCATGAGACAATCTCCCCTCCGGGCGCGGTCTGAACCGACTGGTATTCCTGTCATACCAGTTGGCTTCAGGGTCGCCACCCGGGAGCTACCCTTCAGGCGGGGCTTCGCCGCTCGGGGAGGTCCATTGCCACAGGCCTGAATACACCGTCATAGGTTGTACGCCAGCAACCCGCCCTGTTAAGTTGGAGGGCTTATGCGCGTCCTTCTTCCCTTGTGGACTTCCCTGCTGGCCGTTTTCGTGTCCGCAGTGGCCTTGGCCCGGGGCCCTTATGACAAGGGGGTCATCCGGACCGAGAAGATTTCGGACCACCCCGCCCACCCGACGAGCACCGTCTACGTTTCCGGGCAGGTGGCGACCGTCCTCCGCTTCGAGAGGGACATCGCTCCGGCGAAGACGCAGCTCCTGGGGTGGGAGGGGCGATTCGAGCCCCTCCTGGTGGGGAGCAAGATGGTGGTCATCATGCCAATCCGGGATCTCAGCCGCGATGAGGCGGTGCCCTTACTCGTCACGCTCGTCGACGGAACCGAGATCCCGTTCATCGTCAAGCCACAGAGCTTTGAGGAGTGGGGATGGACCGACCATCAGGTCAACGTCTTCATGGATCATGAGAGCTACAACGCGGTTCTCTCCGAGCTTTACGACACCCTGAAAAAGGAGCGGGCGCTCAAAGAGGAGAACCAGCGGTTCAAGAAGGAAGAGAACTCCATCGATCACGCCTACGCGACGCTCCTCGCAAACGGCCAAGCAAAGAAGACTCCGTTCCGCCGAGAGAAGTCCTGGCGCTCGAAAAACGAGGACATGGACATCTTGGTCGAGATCTTCTCGGGCCCTGAAAAGGCGGCGGTCCTGGTTCACCTGTCGAACACCTACTACGGCGACTCCGGCGAGCCGTGGAAGTTTGACGGTGCCTACGTGACCCGTGACTACACCAGTTTCACGACTCGCCCCTTCGCGCTTCGCTTGGAACGCTCGACCATTGCCCCCGGGCAGTCTGGAAAGATCGCGGTCGTCGTGGACAAGAGCGCCTTCGAGACGAAGGACGGAGACATGACCGACCTCGCCCTCCAGATCTTCCGTGGGGATGGCCTGTTACAGGTGGCCGTGACACTGGAAGCCTCGCTCATTCGCCATTAGAACCGCCCCTCATGTCCACCATCAAAGCCTTCTTGCTCGGCTCGGGCATCCTCCTCACTACATCTTCCGGCTGCGCCACAACCAGCGGAGTGTCGCTGCGTCCGGATGGCACTCCCGGTCCACAGGAATGCTCGGAGGAAGCAAAGAAGGCGATGCGCTACATGAAGATGCGCGTGGGGGATGCCGCTTGGGTAGAACTCGACGCCAACCAGATCAGCTCGCGGCGCATCACCCTTTACGATGGGCCCATCGAGAGCATTCTCAAGGACGATCTCGGCACGCTCGAAACCACCACCCGCTTGTACGGACAAGTCTGGACAGCTGGCCCGCAGGTCGTCATCCGGTGGTACGAAGCCCACCCGCCGGACAGTGAGAAGGTGCCCATCTGCGCGGTGGCCCGGCTCAGCTACGACCAGATGCGCAAGCTGCCCGAGTCCAAGCCCGGGATGGCCATCCTCGATGGGTCCACCTCTGCAGCCTACGTTGTTGACGCCTTCCGCTGAGCCAAGCCCCCTCCGACCAGCCGGCCGCGACGCACCGCAGCATACTCCTTTCGGTTCCTTGGTATTGTCAGCCTCCGGGCTAACGTACTGGCCCTCGATTCCCAAGCGGGCCCAAAGGAGAGGGCATGAGCCAGAGCGTCAGTCCAGAAGGAGCGCGGGTGCGTTGGTTGGTCGCGGGGGCATTCACCCCCTCACCCTCGGGCCGCAGGTTCCTTCTCACGAGTGACTCCTTCGCCGCGGAGCTGGCCAAGGCCGCCGCTGGCCTTCGCGCCACCGTGCCGGATCGCCTCGGCGGCGCCGAGCACCGCACCTTCGAATTGTCCTTCGACAAGCTGCGCGCCTTCCAGGTGATGGACCTCATCGCCGCCATCCCCGAGCTCAAGAAGCTCCAGGCCCTCACCGAGGGCTTCATGAAGGCCGACCCCTCCCGCCCCCTCACTCCAGAGGAAGGCGCCGCGCGCATCTCCGAAGTCGTGGGCGCCGGCAAGCTGTCCACCGCCGTCTCCGAGGCCCTCGGTGGCAAGCCCGCTCCCGCTGCTCCCGCCCCCACCCCAGCCCCAGCCGCCAGCGGCGGAGACGATCTCGTGGGCGAGTTGCTCGCCTCGGCCGAGTCCTCCTCCCCCACCGCTACGGCCAAGGCCGGCGTGGATGCCTTCTTGAAGGCCGTGGCCCCCAAGGCCGCGGGCCCCGCTCGTATGAGCCCCGACGCCCGCCGCGCGGTCCGTGACGCCATCGAGCTGGCACTGATCAACACCACGAAGGACCTCCTCGCCGCCGAGCCCGTCGCACAGCTCGAGGCCAACTGGCGCGGACTCAAGTTCCTCCTGGAGCAGTGCCCCACCGCATCCGGTATCGCCCTCGAAGTGGTGGACGTGGAGCCCGCGAAGGTGTCCGACGCCCTGGAGCAGGCCGTGAACGCCGAGCCCTTCGAGCGCCCCGACGTGTGCTTCGTCGTCGACGCCACGGACGATGTGGCCCAACTGCGCAAGCTGGCCTCGATCGGCGAGGAGGCCCAGGTCCCCGTGGTGGTGGCGGTGACGCCCGCGCTGCTGGGCACCACGCTGGCCAACCTCTCCACCTCGCTGGATGACGCCACCACCGGCACCCAGGGTGACTGGGCCGAGTTGCGCAAGGACGACTCCACCCGCTGGCTCTGCCCCGTGCTCAATCGCACGGTGGTTGCCAGCGAGAAGCGCGGCGTGCTCAACCGCGCCAGCTTCGCCAGCCCCACCTTCGCCGTCGCGGCCATGCTCTCGGCCAGCTTCCAGGGTACCAGTGGCTTCGCCCGCATCACCGGCCAGACGGGCGGCCTGCGCGCCCCCGGAACGTGGGAGCCCTCGGCCGGCAAGGACGCGGGCTCGGCCTACCCCACCGAGTCCTTCATCTCCATCCGCGTGCAGACGCGCCTGTCCGAGCTCGGCATCCTCGGCGTGGGCAGCGGCCGCAACACGGACATGCTGCTGCTCTCCGTGGCGCCCATGGCCTGCAGCAACCCCCACGTCATGCCGCTGCCGGCGCAGATCCTCACCGGCCGCATCGTCCGCTTCGCGGTCTGGGTGCGCGATCAGCTCCCGGCCGGCTCCAGCGCCCAGGAGATGTCGGCCCTCTTCTCCCAGGCCGCCGAGGTGTTCCTCTTCGGAGGCTCGCCCGAGCTGGGCAAGCTGGAGGCACAGCTCGTCCCAGGCGAGGGAGGCCGCCAGCTCATCAAAGTGGCCGCCGCCGTGAAGCCGGAGCAGGCCGGCACCCGCTTCCAGCTCGAGTTCTCCCTGCCCACGCGTCAGTAGGGCGGCCCCCGGCGCGGGTCAGGCGTCGCCCGAACCCGAGGGCGTCCCCTGGCCCGCCGCCAGCAGCTTCTGGTGGCGCTCGGACAGCAACGTGGGCTCCACCTTCTGGCGCAGCGCGGAGAACACCTGCCCATCCTCTCCCTCGAGCTTCGCGCCCATCTCCCGGGCCTCGAGGAAGAGCTCCAGCGCCAGCCCCGCCCGCACCGAGGCTCTCGCAGACTCTCCCTTCAGCTCGAAGAGCTCGGCCTCCTCGGCTACCAGCCGCGCCAGCACTGTCACCCGAATGGAGTTCCCGAGCAGCCGCGCCGTCGACTGCGCATCCGCCATCGTCAGCGCGCCGTACTCCATGCCCAGCAGCGACAGCGCCGTGTCGCGGACGAGCTGCTGGGCCTCCTCCGTCTTCCGCTCGCGCCGCAGCTTGAGCAGGGCGGAGACCGCGGCGGCGAACTGCTCGATGAGGCGCTCGATGTAGTCCTTGCGGATCATGCTCCCTCGGAAGCCGAGGCTTCGTCAGTCCCGCCACGAGAGGCGGTAGGTGGTGCCCTTCTCATCCGTGTGGACGATCTCCACATCCGAGCCCGGCGCCCCGCTGGCGTACATGGCCGCGAGGAACACGCCCTGGACGAAGTAGACCATCAGGTCCGTGTCGTTCATCCACATCTCCAGCTCGGTGGGACCCAAGTCCCGAACCTGGATCTCCGAGTAGTTGTTGCCCGAGCGGAAGCTCTTCTGCGCGCGCATGAGCATCCGCCGAGGCCCCAACGCCTTGAGCACCGCGAACATGGCGTTGCCCAGCACCGTCTCCTGGTAGCCCTCCACGAGCCGTTCGCCCAGAAGCCGCCAGCCCTCGGCCTCGGTCCGGTCCGGGTACAGCTCGCGCGCCGCCACGCCGATGCACTCCACCCAGGTCGGGAACGGGTAGGCGGGCATCAGCCGATGGTCGAGGTCCAACCCCGCCTGCCGCAGCCTCTCCTTCAGCCGCGGGGTCATCTGCCGCCCCAGTCCTCGCACGAAGAGTCCCTCGATCGTGTGATCGAAGACGAGCCTGTTCTCCATGAGGACAGCGTCAGCGGCAGGGGCCTCCCGGGTCAAGCCGCAAGAAGGAGCAGGTGCCGGTGTTGGCCATTTGCGCGGGGCCAGGACCTGGGTTCTTCTGCGACCCGCGTCAACGCGGAGGGTCCTGTGTCGGCATTGGGTTTCGTCTTCCTGGTGGCAGGTGTGGGGCTGGTGGTGGGTGGCTTCATCGCGATGGGCCGCACCAAGCGCTTCCTGGCCAGCGCACGCGAGGCCCAGGCCGAAGTCGTGGCCGTGCAGGAGCGCAAGGGCTCCGAGAACCAGCGGGTGTACTACCCCGTGTTCCGTTTCCGGACAGAGTCGGGAGCCACCCAGGAGGTCGTCTCCTCCGATGGATCCAACCCGGCGCGTTACAAAGAGGGCGACCGGGTGGCCATCCTCTACGATCCGGCGGCACCCGCGAACGTACGCATCCAGGGAGTCGCCCAGGTGTGGGCCATTCCCATCATCCTGGGAGTCGCCGGCGTCATCATGCTCCTCGTGGGAGCCATCTCCCTGGCCGTCTGAAGCCCGGGCCGCGAGCGACTCAGGGCTTCAGCCGCAGAACAAAGGCCTCGAGATAGACCTGGGGTAGGAGATCCAGATCCCCCTCGGGAGTCCGGACGTAGCCGCGCCGCTGGTACATCTCCGCGACGCCCCGAACGCCCCGGCGCACGTGCAGCGCCACGGCATCCACTCCCCACTGGCGAGCCAGCGCCTCCACCGCATCGAGCAGCGGCCGAGCCAGCCCCGTGCCGTGGTAACGCACCGCGGTGGCCAGGTGCCGAAGATCCGCAGTGTTCGGCGTCCAGGCCTCGGAGCCAGGGGCTCCGGGCGGGAAGAGGGCAACAGTGCCAGCCACCGCACCGTCCACTTCGGCCACCAACACTGTGGCCACCGCGCGCTTGCTGGCCACGTCGCGCAGCGCGCGCTTGCGCTCGTCGGTGTAGACCACCTCCGGCAGCTTCTTGGCGTACTGCGTGACGTAGGCCTCGACGAGCAGCTCGCCAATGGCGAAGTCATCCTCCGGCCGCGCCTCGCGGATGAGTGCTCGGTTCACGACGCTCGTGTCGCTCATGGGGCGCGGTCTATCACGTCCTCCGGCACGTGCGACGTCGAAGGGCGTACGGCCCTCCGCCCTCACAAGTACCGGCCGATGAGCCCGGGGAACTGTTCGGCGAGCTTCCGGATGAGGCCTCGCTGCCGCCACCCGCGCGCGTGGATCTGCCGCGAGTGGACCAGGTCCTCCTCGAAGCTCGCCGCCACGGCCGCCGCCAGCTCCGCGTCCTGCACCACCAACGAGCCCTCCTCCACGGTGCCCAACGAGAGCGGATCCATGTTCGTCGAGCCGATGACGCTCACCTCGTCATCCACGAGGATGACCTTGGAGTGCATCATCGACAGCTCGTACTCCCAGATGCGCACCCCACCCTCCAGCAGCTTCGCGTACGAGGCCCGCTGTCCCGCATGCACCGGAGACACATCATGGTGCCGCCCGGGCACCAGCACCCGCACGTCCACGCCCTCCTTCGCCTTCAGGATGAGCATGTCGCGGATGTCATCCGTCGGGATGAAGTAGGAGTTGGCGATCCACAGCCGGTGCCGGGCCGCGGCAATCGCCACCATCGTCATCCTCCGCCCGTCCGAGAGATAGGTCTCCCCCGTACTGCCGATGAAGCCCGCCCGCGCCTCGCCCACCGAGGCGAGCTGCGGGAAGCACTCGGGCGGCAGGAAGTCTCCGCCCGCCTCCTGCCAGTTCTCCGCGAAGGCCTGCTGCATCTCGCGCACCACCGGGCCCCACACCCGCACGTTGGTGTCCCGCCACTCCTCCGCGTTGCGCGCATCCCCCATCCAGCTCTTCCAGATGCCCCACCCGCCGGTGATGCCCACCTCTCCATCTCGCACCACGAGCTTGCGGTGCATCCGCGCCAGCATGCGCTGCAAGTCCAACGACGCGATGGCTCCTTGGATGGGGCGGAAGAGGCGCGTCTCGCAGCCCACGGCCTCCAGCCGCGGAGCCACGGACTGGAAGTTCACGCTCCCCAGCGGATCCACGAGCACCCGGCAGGCCACTCCCGGCTGCCGCTCGCTCAGCGCGCGGATCAGCCGATCCGAAGGCTCCCCCGGCCGCCAGATGTAGCTGAGCAGGTGGATGCTCGAACGGGCCGCGCGGATCTCCTCCTCGATGGCGTCGAAGATGCGCCCGTTCTTCACCAGCTCCACGCGATTCCCGGGATCCAGCGCCACCCCCGTGGACTGGAAGAAGGCCTGGGAGACCCCCTCCGGCCCCTCGGGGACGTGCCGGATGCGGAGATCATGGCGGTGGTTGGGATAGGCGCAGCTGACGCATACCGAGAGAAGCAAGATCACGGGCCCGCAACGAATCACCCCCGGAAGCTAGGTCCCGGATCCTGACAGTGCGCCTGCCACAGCCCACTCACCTTCCAGCTTCGAAGGACAGATGACACTCCAGGAAGTACGGCAGGCGACGGCGCACACCGCGGTGTGTCCGCTGGTCGTCCTCCGACACCTCGGCACCTTGGAACCCGGGTGGCGCCTGACGCATACGGTGCCCACCTGTCTGGTTACCGTGGACGCCCTACTCATGGGGGCGTGCGCTGCTGAGGCATATGAACATCTCTCTGGTCGCAGTCGCCCGTGGTGTCGTCCTTCTCTGGCTGCTGATCTGCGCCTCGACGTCCTTCGCGCAGCCCGCGAAGCACAGCCCCACCGACGCACCGCTCTCCGCCGGAGCCTGGTGGGCTCACGGAGCGCTGACCCTGGCGCCAGTGGCGGGCCTGTATGCCGCCAGCCGTGTCCAGGACGATCGACTCTGGGCCACGGGAGCCGAGGCGGGTGCCGGCATCGTGGCCGCGTGGCTGCCGTCGCGGCTGCTCTTCCACCACGCCCAGGACGCGGGCCCACGTTGGGAGGAGTGGTCCGTCTCGCTCTTCGGCACCGGGCTGGTGCTGACGCCGCCGATGGCCGGCCTGGGCACCTGGGCCATGGGTGAGTGGGCCTTCCACGGCAGCCAGGACCGAGGGACCGCGCTGCTCGGCGCCATGGGAGGCGCGCTGGTGGGCACGCTGCTCGGCGCCGCGGTGAATGGACTGCTGGAACAGCTCGTGGCACCGGGCTCGGGACTGAGGGCTTGGCGCCAGGCGATCGCCCTGGGGATGATCGGTGCAGGCGCCACCGCCGGCTACCAGTGGGCAGGCCGAGGGCCCAGGCCCCGCTAGCCCCCCAGCCTCAGCGCAGCAACTTCAAGGTGGACAGCGAGCGCTCCACCCGCCCCGAGCGAGGCCCATAGTCACTCTCGGGGGCGGTGAAGGAGATGAGCAGGAAGCGGTCCGGACGGGGCAGGAAGTAGACAAACGTACGCGCGTTGCCCTGCTGGAACTCATAGCGAGCCACGGGCCCCGCCGGGAGCGTGCCCTGCGAGGTGTTCATCACCCGGCCGGGCACGGGTACGCCCGCCGCGCCCAGCACCGCCTCGGGCCCTGCCTCCAACGCGGGAGGCGTTCCCGGCACCGAGCGCATTTCCAACCCTCCCTCGAAGCGGGCCACCGCGGGAGGCCCCACCTCCTCCGAATCCAGCTTCACCCCCGAGGGCGGCTCGTACTCCAGCCCCAGGGCCTGCGAGGAAACGGGGCGCGAGCACCCCACGGCGAGCAGCAGCACCAGCAATGCAAGACAGGAGCGCGTCATGAAGGAGCACTCTGCCACGCTCCCGTCACGAGGAAACCCTGGCACACGCGCGAACCGCCCTTCAGCGCCGCACGGCCCAGTACAGCAACATGTTCCGGTTCTCCACCGCGAGCTTCTCGAAGGCCCGCTGCAGGTGCTTCTTCACCGTCGCCTCCGAGCACCCCAACCTCTGGCCAATGTCCTGATTGTCCAGGTAGCAGAGCGCTCCCTCCACCACCTCCGCCTCGCGAGGGGTGAGCCGCTTGCGCCACGCCGAGGGCATGGGTACTCCGTTCTGCACCTCTTCGAGCAGCAACACCCACAATGTCTGCCCATCCCGGGCTGGCAGGGGAACGAACGTCACCTTCAGGCTCGTGTCGCCGCCTGCCTTCTTCCAGGTGCGCTGCTCATGCGAACCACCGCCATCCATGGAGTCCAGCAATGCCAGACGCTCCATCAGCTCTGGAGGCAAGCCCTGGGGCCCTCGCTCCTGCGGGGTGAACCATTGTTCCAGCAGCGCCGTGGCGCGCTCGGAGCGCGTCTGCTCTCCGGAGGGTAACTTCACCATGATGCTCCCAATGGTCTGGTGATGAGAGAGAGCCTCCATGAGCTGGTGGTCGCGAGCCACCTTCTCCTTCAACTCAACGGACTGGCACAGCGCACTGGCCAGGACGGGCGTGAGCAGGGACAGCATCTCTGGATTCCAATCCGAGGGGGAGTAGGATCCTTCCGGGCTGGAGGTGAAGCGCCGCGGGCAGGCAACCCTGGCGGCCCATTGGGCGGCAAGAGCCGGGTCCTGCTGCATGCCCCAATCGCCAACGTCATGCGGGCCCCCCGGATCACCCACGCGTCTTGGCTCCCGGCCGCTCGGTGGCATGCCTGGGTAAACGCCCAATCTATAACGGGTGAAGCCTGTCATGGCCTCCTCCTGAAGAGCGAAGAGCTCCCCCGGGACCCGGGTGATCCGCCGTCTGGCTTCCCCACTCGACAATAGGGACGGGTCCGCACCACCCCATGGGTCCGGTGCGGGTGGGCCATCCATTGGCTTTTCCGAAAGATGCAACGTGCGGTTCAGCGTGCTCACCAAGGTGAAGATGAGCTCCAACAGATTGTCCATGGCCTCGTCCGAGCCTGAACCCATGCAATGGGAGCCTGTCCCCAAGCGTGTCATGCACGACTCTGTTGAAGGATCCGCGCTGGACCGTACATACCCCTGGAGTGGTACGGACCTGGCCCTTCCCCGCGAGTACCTTGAGCCGCAGCCCCGATGTCTGGGGTTGATCGCACCGCATACACATCCGGGTCGCGGGCCGGGCTTGGGGAGCCCGGCCCGCTGATCCTCATGGCGCGTGTCTGGTTAGGAATTGCCCGTGACGCGGGGGCGAGAGACGGCGACGCGGCTACCCGTCCCCTTGGCTCTTTCTCTACTATCCGGGCGCCCTCTCACCGAGTCCCGCCCATGACACCCGGTCACGCGCTCCGTCCGCTCTCCCCTTCCCAGTCCCCGGCTGTCGCCGTGCTGATCGGCGCCTGCTCGGTGGGTGAGGCTGGCGTCTACACTGCCTCCATGACTGCGGACACGTGTCCGGGCCCCCCCCCCAAAGCCACGGCTCAGATGAAGTGAGTCCACGGGCACCCAGTACGCGGGGAGCGCGGAGTTCCGTGGGCCTCGTCCTGTTCATCCACCTCGCGCTCTCGCCCCTCGTCTTCTCGCCCGGAGCCCGAGCCCACGGGATGACTCGGCTCCCGTTCGTTTCGGATACGCTTCAGGTGACAATGGAGGATCTGGAGAATGAGCCTGCTCAGGCCGCGCACGCTGCTGTTGGTGGTGTTCACCTGGGGATGGGGCGTCCTGGCGGCGGAGCCACCTGCTCCCGCGAAGCCCTCTCCCGCCCCCTCCGCGATCGATGATGCCGTCGCGAAGCTCCGCAAGGCAGGCAAGGCGACCACCGCGAGCCGGTTGATCACCGCCGTGGACGCGGCGAAGGCGGAGCGGCAGAAGCAGGGCCGAGGCCATGTCCTGGTGGGTCGAGTCACCCTCAAGAGCGGCCCGGGCCGTCTGGCCCAGCTCAACAGCCAGGTCTCGCTCGTGGAGGATGGCTGGTTCGTGACGCTGGCGGAGGATCTGCGGCGCCCCATCCCCTTGCGCCTGCATGGGTATGAGGCGGTGGACATCCCCCTCACGGGTCTGCCGGACCAGGAGGTGCTCGTGCTGAATGAGGTGAGCATGAGCCCGCTACCCGAGGCAAAGCTCGGCTCGGCGCGAGGCCGGGTGTCATCCGTGGATCCGAAGGCCCGCCCCCAGGTGTATGCCTCCATCAACCCGGGCGACGTGAACACACCGGGGAGCAAGGTGAGTGGAGAGAATCCCGCCGCGCGGCTGGAGGTGAAGCTCGAGAAGGATGGGAGCTTCCAGCTCGCGGGGCTCACGCCCAAACCGGCCCGCTACGAGTTCTGGTTCAAGGCCCCGGGGCTCGCCACGCAGAACCGGCTCATCAGTGTGGAGCCGGGCCAGCAGGGGAACCTGGGGGAAGTCCGACTGGAGAAGCTGAACCGGATGCGCGTGCGGTACATGGTGTCTCCCACGCCTCCGCCCTTCCAGAACGCCAAGGTCCAGGAGGCCATCGTGGAAGGGGGACAGTCCTTCAAGGCCACCCCAGCGCAGCAGGGCGTCACCTTCACCTATGTGCAGGGCCCTCACGGAGGGAGGCTGCGCTTCCCCGTGCAGCCGGCCCGGCTGGTGGCGCTCGGAAAGGGCAGGCTGGAGGACTACAGCTCCGTGGATCCGACCAAGCTCACCCTCCCCTCCCTCTTCGAGACGGGCTTCGAGTCAGGCCAGCTCTATCTTCTGGATCACCGCGGCACCAACCAGTGGGTGCTCTTCGTGCTCGAGCCCGACGTCAGCAAGGAGAAGTGAATCAGCTCAGCGCGGCGTCTCCCTTGGCAGCGCGCCACGCCCGAGCCAGCGACGAGGCTGCCACGTCCACATCCTCGGCCGTGGTGCCGTGGCCCAGCGTGAGCCGCACCGCACCCAGCGCATCCTCGGGTGGCAACCCCATGGCGAGCAGGACGGAGGAAGCTGTCTCTCCTCCTTCGTGGCACGCCGATCCCGTGGAGGCCGCTACCTCTGGGGCTCCCGCCAGCACCGCGCTGCCCCGGACTCCTGGGAAGCGGACATTGAGCGTGTTGGGCAGCCGCTCCGTCGGGTGCCCGGTGAGCCGCATGCCGGGAACCTCCGCCTGCAGCCGCCACCAGAGCCGCTCGCGCAGCTCCGCCAGTGCCGCCGTCCCCTGCGCCATCCGTCCTCGCGCCAGCTCACACGCGGCGCCCAGGCCGACGATGTACGGCACATTCTCCGTGCCCGGCCGCAGCCCGTGCTCCTGCCCGCCTCCGAGCGCGAATGGCTGGAGCGGCGTACCTTGCCGGACATAGAGCGCACCCACGCCCTTGGGCGCGTACAGCTTGTGCCCCACCACCGTGAGCAGATCCACGCCGAGCCGCTCCACATCCACCGGCACCTTGCCCACCGACTGCGCAGCGTCCGTGTGCACCAGCGCGCCCTGCGCATGCGCCAGCGCCGCCAGCTCTCGGACGGGCTGCAGCACCCCTGTCTCGTTGTTGGCGTGGATGAGCGTCACCAGCGCCGTGTCCTTCCGGAGCGCGGCGGCGGCCTCGTCCACGCGCAGCCGCCCCTCGGCGTCCACGCCCGCCCGAGACACCGTCCAGCCCTGGCGCTCCAGGTGGAGGCATGGCCGCTCCGTGGCGGGGTGCTCGATGGTGGAGGTGAGCAGGTGCCGCCGCTCGGGCCGGGCCTGTGCCACGCCGCGGATGGCCAGGTTGTTGGCCTCGGTGCCTCCGGAGGTGAAGAAGATCTCCTCCGCCCGCGCGTGCAGGAGCTCCGCCACCTGCGCCCGCGCTCGTTCCACCGCCTCCTTCGCGCGGCGCCCGTAGGGGTGGGTGCTCGAGGGGTTGCCGAACTCGTCGCGCAGGTACGGCAGCATCGCCTCCAACACCTCGGGTGCTACGGGCGTAGTGGCGTTGAAGTCGAGGTAGATGGGTCGCTCGGGGCGGGACATGGGTGACGCTCCAGCTTCACGGCGCCTGCATCAGGACTGCGAGGAGCCGATCTCCTCGAAGAGGATCTTCTTTCCGTCGGGCCGGACGAAGTACTTGTGGACGACGAGGCCGGGGTGCGCCTTGCGCAGCTCCTCGGCGGCGGCCTCCAGGTCCTTGAGCTGCTGCTCTGCGATGAACTCCGCGCCCAGCGCGCCGTGGCGAGACTGGTAGTAGCCGCAGCCGGCATGGGCCAGCAGCAGCACCTCTTGGATGTGGTGGCCCCGGATGAGGAAGTTCGCCGCGCGGGTCACCATGTCGCTCTCCATGTAGTCCGCGGACCAGCGATTGAGCAGGCCAGGACCTCCCGGGAGGGTGAGCGTGTCGATGCGCCCATGTCCCAGGTGCCGCGCCAGTTCCTCCACCGGCTCCGTGAAGCGGCCGTCCGAGCAGTACACAGCGAGGACATCGGGGTGGGCGGCCTCGTAAGGCATCTTGGCAACGAAGGGCTTGGGCATGGGGCGAGCCTAGGCGCGAGTCATGCTTCGCCCCAAGAGGAGCAACCGCTCAGTGTGTCGCGGGCTTCACGGCGCCAGGGGCCGGTGCGGGCGGCGTGCCCTGCGAGGGCGGGGCGACCAACGAGGGGGCCGTGGGCGGAGCCGTGGGGCGTGCCAGGGTGGTGGGCATGTCCGCGAAGGCGTAGGCCGTCCAGGCCACCGCGGCGGTGCTCTTCGCGAGGGCCTCGGGATCCACCTTGTCCAGCGTGTCGGCGTGGGTGTGGTGCACGTCGAAGTAGCGGCTGCTGTCCACCCTCACGACGAAGAAGGGGACCTGCGCGGACACCATGGGGGACAGGTCTGCGCCCCCAGCCTCTCCCGACATGAGCTTGCCCGCACCCAACGCGGCCAGCGGGCTCAGCCAGGGCTGCACCAGCTCGGAGGCGCCCTCACCGGCTCGGAGCGCCACGCCCAGCGGGCGGCCTCCGCCTGCATCCATCTCCATCGCGGCGACGTGGCGCGGCAGTTCGGCGGCGTGCGCCTCGGCGTAGGCCCTGGCGCCGCGCAGTCCGTTCTCCTCGTTCATGAAGAGCACCACGCGCACGGTGCGGCGCGGTGCGGGCTTCTGCCGAGCGATGAGCCGCGCGGCCTCCATCACCATCACGACGCCGGCGCCATCATCGTGCGCGCCCGAGCCCACGTCCCACGAGTCCAGGTGCGCGCCGAGCAGGACGATCTCCTCGGGCTTCGCGCTGCCTTTGACTTCGGCCACGACGTTGAAGGAGTCCGCATCCGGGAGGTTCTTGCAGCCGAGCACCACGTGCACCCGGGCGGAGCCACCGTTGGCCAGGACGCGGTGCAGCAACTCGGCACCCTCCACGGTGACGGAGGCTGCGGGGATGGGAGCGACTCCATCATCGAAGCGGGTGGAGCCGGTGTGCGGGGTGCTGAGGGAAGCAGTGGCCAGCGAGCGAACCAGGGTGGCCACGGCTCCAGCCTTGGCGGCCACGGAGGGCCCATGGCCGCGCAGGCCGGCGAAGCGGCCGTAGTCTTCTGCCTCCTTCATGGTGTGGTTGAAGAAGACGATGCGGCCCTTCACGCGATCCCCGAGCGCCGTGAGTTCTTCGATCGAGGAGACCTCCACGACGTCGGCGGTGATGCCCTCGGGAGGAGTCTCCACACTCCCGCCCAGGGCCATCACCTGAAGCGAGTGCCCGCGGAAGCGATCCGAGGGGAGCAGCTCCGCGCGCTCCTCGCCGCGGATCCAGTGGGGGACCTTCACAGGCTCGGTCCACGCTTTCACGCCATCGGCCTTGAAGGAGCGCAGGGCCCACTGCACGGAGGCCTCAGAGGCCTCGGAGCCAGCGAGGCGCGCGCCGACGCCATCGGTGAGCTCAGTGAGGCGCGAGTACGCATGGCCGTCGGTGAGGGCGGGGCCCACGAGCCGCTCGGCGACCTGGAGCTGAGCGGTAGTGGGGCCGACGGCCTTCGTGGCCGCGGGAGGCGGGTTGCTCGCTGTACCCGCCTTGGGGGCGGCAGGCGCGGCGAGGAGACTGATCATCAACGCGGGAGAAAGAACAAGGGTAGTCGCGGGCACGATGACGCTCCGAAAGAGGCACCGCACTCTCCGGCGTCACCTGCGTCCTCGCAAGCGTTTCCCACCAGGAGCCGCTCGCTTCCCTGAGTGCCCCTCTCTCCGGCTTACGCCTACGATAGGTGCCATGAGAGACGCAAAGAGGGCGCTAGCTCTCTGCCTGGCCGTCATGCTCGGGTGGCTCGCCTCCGGGTGCGCGGCGGCAGTGCCGTGCCTGCCGGGTGAACCCTCGGTGAACTGCTGCATCAAAAAGTTCCCACTCACCCCCGAGGAGAGCTGCGGCGTGCCCGCCGACGAGGCTCTCCGGCTGCTGGAGGCCATGGCGGCAGCGGGCCAGCTGTTGGCGGACGATGCTTCAGCGGGAGAAGAGGAATCCTCAGAGGAGGCCGAAGAAACCGAGGCCGAGGCCGCCTCCGCCTCGCCCGAGCCTCCGCAGTGCACGGGCCAGAAGCACCACGTCATCTCCCGGCCCATTGCCAAGGCACTGGCAAGACACGAGACACTGCGCGGATTGTACAAGCCTCGGGATCCACGTTTCGTGACTCAGGCCCGGAGCAAGAGAGCGCATTGCGGCTATCAGTACTGGCACCGCGATGTGGACCGGGAGGTCATTGAGTGGCTCAGGACGCACAAGGAAGCTTCTGCGGAGGAATTCGAGGCGTTCCTGCGCGAACTCTACAGCCGCTCAGCCTTGCGATGGAGGTTTCCCCATGGCTTCTGACGTGCAGCCTGAGCCGCGTTTCTTCGTGCTCAAGGACGACATGCACGGTCGCTACGACACCCAGGCTCTCGATGCCGATTCTTCCCATTCTGGAGACGCCCCCCGATGCCCCCAATGCGGCAGCATCATCGGCATGAGGACGTGGCTCCCTCCCTACCGCGTCGAGTTGGAGCTGTATGGAGAGGAGTTCGGCGACTTCGTGGAGAGCACTGGATATGACTTCCTCATCTCCGAACGCTTCGCGCAATCCTTCAAGGCCGAGAGCCTGACAGGTCTGCTCGGCTTCCACCCCGTCGAGGTGGAGCGCGTGCGCAAGAAGCGCAAGAAGTCCAAGGACACCCTCATGCCTCGTTACTTCGCCGTTACCGCTTGCTTCGGTCGCGGCGCCCTGGACGAGGCTCGCAGTCGCATCCGCCGCAACAAACCCGTCACCTGCCAGGAGTGCCGCTCCACTGGAGTGGACGCCATCCACGGCTTCGCCCTGGAGCCGGGCACCTGGCAAGGCGAGGACATCTTCCGCCCCCGAGGTGAGCAGGGCAGCATCTTCGTCTCCGAGCGCTTCGCTCAGTTCATCCAGCGCCATGCGCTCACGAACATGAAGCTCACGCCCATCGAGGACTACGTCTGGGACCCGCTGGAGCGAGGGCCACCGTAACTCCCGGTGACCCTCCACTGCTCCAGAGTTCCCCCGCTCAGTCCTGCTCGGTCGTGAGCGACAACCCGGGCGCCCAGGCCTCGCCGCCCTCTTGCTCGAAGAAGAACCTCGCGCGCTGACGAGGCGTATTGCCCATCTCGTTCATCGTCGCCGCGTCGAACAGCCGCCCGTTCACCATCGTGTAGCGCACGGACTCCGTATTGCGCAGGTTCTCCAGCGGGTTCTTGTCCAGGACGATCAGGTCCGCCAGCTTGCCCTGCTCCAACGAGCCGATGTCCTTGTCCAACCCCAGGTAGTGCGCACCCGACAGCGTCGCGGCCCGCAGCACCTGCAGCGGCTTCATCCCTCCCTGGCCGAGCATCCACATCTCCCAGTGAGCCCCCAGTCCCTCGCGCTGGCCGTGCGCGCCGAGCTGCACGCTCACCCCCACGTCATTCAACTCCCGCGCCACCCGCGCCGCGTTGAAGTGGTTGAACTCGCCCTCTGGCGCCACCATCCGCCGCCGGCTACGCGAGTCCACCACGCGCCTGGGCACCAGGGACATCAACCGCGAGTCCTCCCAGACGTTCGTCGTCGCGTACCAGTACTCCTCGCCCATCAGTCCGCCGTACGCGACGATCAGCGTCGGCGTGTAGCCCGTCTTGCTCTGGCTCCACAGCTGCTTCACGTCCGCATACACGCTCGCCACCGGCACCGCGTGCTCTACGCCCGTGTGCCCATCCACCACCATCCCCATGTTGTGGTGGTAGAGCGAGCCGCCCTCGGGCACCACCATCATCTGCAGCTCGCGCGCCGCCTGGAGCACCTTCTGCTTCTGGTCCCGCCTCGGCTGGTTGTAGCTCTTCACGCTGAAGGCCCCCACCGCCTTGAGCCTCCGCAGGTGCGAGCGCGCATCGTCCAGCGTCTCGATGGGCGCCTTGTACCCCACGCCCTGCGCTCCATAGAGGATGGTGCCCGTGGAGTAGATGCGCGGCGCGACGATGCGCCCCGCCTTCCCCAGCTCGCTCGCGGCGAATATCTCGGACGTCGAGTTCGATGGGTCATGCAGCGTCGTCACCCCGAACCCTAGGGACGCGTAGTTCACCCAGCTCTGCTCCGGGATGATGCCATCCGAGCCCATGGGTCCGTGCCAGTGCACGTCCACCAGCCCCGGCATGATCGTCTTCCCGCGCACGTCGATGACCTTGGCGCCCCCGGGCACCTTCACCTCCCCTTGCTTGCCCACCGCCACGATCCGGTTGTCACGCACCACCACCACGCCGTCCTCGATGACTTCATCCCCGCGCATGGTGATGACGCGCCCGCCCACCAGCGCCACCGCGCCCTTGGGCACATCCGTCTGCATCTCGAAGCCGATGTTCACCCCCTTGGCCGGGGCGTCGGGCAGCTTCTCCGGCGCGCCCTCCACGAAGCGGAAGGCCTCGCGCAGCTCGCGCGTGAACAGCTCGGGCCCCAGCGACCAGTGCAG
Source organism: Hyalangium versicolor (assembly GCF_020103695.1). Taxonomy (GTDB): domain Bacteria; phylum Myxococcota; class Myxococcia; order Myxococcales; family Myxococcaceae; genus Hyalangium; species Hyalangium versicolor. Next base: position 102,468 of record NZ_JAHXBF010000021.1, on the reverse strand, counting down.
CCGCTTCGAGTCCCCGGACCAGTGCATGTAATCGCCCGCGTCCCGGGACACCTTCGCCACGGGCAGTGCCTTGCCATCCTTGCTCACCGCAGCGGCCTTCCCGCCGTGCGGCAGGGGCATGACGTACGCGTTGAAGCTCTCTCGGAACGCCACCCACCGCTCATCCGGCGAGACGCGGAAGCCCTCCACCTCGGAGCTGGTGAGGTGCGTGCGCGGCTCGCTCGCATCCAGGCCGATGCTGCGCAGCTCGCGTTTGTCTTCCTTCTCAGCCTCTTCCACCGAAAGGTAGAACACCCGGTCAGAGCCTGCCCCGAAGTGCGGCTGCTCGCCCTCCTTCACCAGCCGCCGCGGCTTGCCTCCGTTGCGACCGATGACGTACAGCCCCTGCTCGTGGCTCCACTGGCCGGGCAGCAGGTACCCGCCTCCACCCGCGCGGTAGACGATGAAGCGCCCATCCGGGGAGAACGCGGGCTCGCGGTAGAAGCCCGGCTGCGCGCTCACCACCTGGCCCTCTCCGCCCGAGGCCGGCGCCACACGGATGCTCCCGTACTTCTCGTCATCCCACGTCGTGTAGACGATGGAGCGGCCGTCTCGAGAGAAGGAGGGGAACATCTCGAAATGGTCCGTCTGCTTCGTGAGCCGGCGAGGCGTGCCGTTGGGCAGCTCGCGCACATAGAGGTTGCCGAGCGCCTGGTACACCACGCGGTCTCCCTGGGGAGACACCTGCACCCAGCGCAGCATCTTCACGGGGAAGCGATCCGGGGCCACGTTCTGCGTGAAGCGCAGGGCTTCGGCGATGGTGCGGGTGTCCTTCACATGGAAGGGAATGGGCGTAACGCGCCGGGAGGCCACGTCGATGCGGCTCAGCTTGCCGCCAGCCCAGAAGACGAGGGACTTGCTGTCCGGCGTCCAGGCCATCGTCGGGTACACGCCGTGAATAGCCCATGCCTCCTGCATGTCGCGATCGAGCCCATCGAAGAGGGCCCGCTCCGCCCCCGAGGCCATGTCCGCCGAGTACAGCGTCGTCTTCCCACGCACGCGCCGGATGAAGGCCAGCTGCTTGCCATCGGGTGAAGGAGTGGGGCGCACCGAGCCGCCCGGCCCGGAGATGAACGGATCGATCTCCCGCGTCTCCATATCCAACCGTTGGATGACGTAGATCTGCCCGTTGGGATCCTTGTTGTACTCGAAGGTCCTGCCCGGGGTGACGTCCTGGCTGAAGTAGATGTAGCGACCGTCGGGAGAGAACACGGGCTCGCCGACGTCCTTCTGCTCATTGGGACGCTCGGTGAGCTGGACGCCCTCGCCGCCGGAGCGGTGGTAGAGCCAGATCTCTCCGGCGCCCAGCGAGCGCTTGGAGGTGAAGTGCTTGCGTCCGACGAGGTACTGCCCATCCGGCGACCAAGCGGGGCTGTTGAGGAGCCGGAACTTCTCCTGCGTCACCGGCTGCGGATCCGAGCCGTCGCGCTTCATGATCCAGAGGTTGTCGCCTCCGCCGCGATCGCTCGTGAAGGCGATGGACTTGCCGTCGGGGCTGTAGCGAGGCTGGAAGTCCCAGGCCACGCCGTGGGTGAGGGGCTTGGCCTCACCGCCGTTGATGGGCAGGGTGTAGATGTCGCCGAGCAGGTCGAAGGCGATCTCGTCTCCGCGAGGGCTCACGTCCACGCTCATCCAGGTGCCCTCGGTGACATCGAGGGTTGCCTCGGTGGACGGCGCATTGGGAGCGTTGACGTTCCACTCGGCGCCACCGTCCGGAGTGCCGGGGGGCAGAGGTACGCCCGCGTCGACCTGGGTGGCCTCGGCAGCGATGCGAGCGGGATCCTTCTTCGGTGGAGGCTGAGGGTCGGGCCGGACGGAAGGCGGAGTCTGAGCGCCGGCGGAGAGCACCAGGCCGGACACGAGGAAGACGCAGCACAGTAACGGCAACAGTCGATTCACGGGGGGTCCTGGAAGTTCGAGGCGCGCGGATACTAGCCAAACAGAACGAGCCGCGGCGCATGCCATTCCCAAGAACCTGGACAGAGCGATCGCCCCCTGGAGCATCCGAGGAGGTTCGACTATCACGGTGCCACCCATGCCCTCTGAAACTCCGTCTCCGCCACCGTCCCAGAGTGCGGCCTGGGTGCTGCCCGTGCTCGCCGTGGGCACCACCGTCCTCCACCTGCTCTTCGCCGGGCGCTATGGCTACTTCCGCGACGAGCTTTACTTCATCGCCTGCGGCCAGCACCTCGCATGGGGCTACGTGGACCAGCCGCCGCTCATCGCCGTGCTGGCCCGGCTCACCACCTCTGTCTTCAGTGAATCCCTCGTGGGCCTGCGCGTGCTGCCCGCGCTCGCCGCGGGAGGGCTCGTGGCGCTCACCGGGTGGCTTGCACGTCGGCTGGGCGGAGGTTCCTATGCCGTCGCACTCGCGGGCGTGGCCACGGCGCTGGCTCCCATCTTCCTTGCCTTCGGACACATGCTCACGATGAATGCCTTCGAGCCCCTCTTCTGGATGGGCTGCGCGGCGCTCCTCGTCGAGATGATTCGCACTGAAGAGCGGAAACTGTGGCTCGGCGTGGGAGCGCTCGTCGGTATCGGCGTGCTCAACAAGCACTCCATGGGCTTCTTCTCCCTCTGTCTGGCCCTGGGGCTCCTGCTCACGCCTCAGCGACGGCTCATGCGCAGCCGATGGCTCGTGCTTGGCGGAGTGCTCGCTGTCGCGCTCGTGCTGCCTCACTTCCTTTGGCAGCTTGGCCACGGCTGGCCCATGTTCGAGCTGCTCCGCAATGGGCAGCTGTACAAGAACGCACCGTTCGCCCTCGGCGAGTTCTTCTCCGGGCAGCTGCTCCTCCTCCATCCGCTCTTCGCTCCGCTGTGGCTCTCCGGGCTGGGCTTCCTGCTCTTCGCTCGTTCGGCGCGCCCCTACCGTGCGCTGGCGTTCGGCTTCCTGCTACTGCTCGGGCTCTACATCGCCCTGAAGGCCAAGGCCTATTACATGGCCCCCGCCTACCCCATGCTGTTCGCCGCTGGCGCGGGGTTCGTCGAGACAGCCGTGCGCCGGATGCTCCCGAGGGCCGTGGTCCTCATAGTGGTTGCGGCGGGCGGACTGGTGCTCGCGCCCTTGTCCCTGCCGGTGCTCTCGGAGGAGCAGTTCATCTCCTACCAGCGCGCACTCGGCCTCGATCCCCCACGCACCGAGCGCCATCGCATGGGCGCTCTGCCCCAGCACTATGCGGATCAGCACGGCTGGCGGGAGCTCGTCTCGGCGGTGGCGGAGGTCTACCGGCGGCTGTCTCCCGAAGAACAGGCGCGGACGATGATCTTCGCGCAGAACTACGGCCAGGCGGGCGCCATCGACTGGCTCGGCCGCGCGTACGGACTGCCCCCCGCTCGTTCCGGGCACAACAACTACTTCCTGTGGGGCCCCGGAGACATCGAGCCCACGGTGGTCCTCATCCTGGGCGGAGACGCCGAGGACCATGCCGAGGAGTGCTCACAGGTGGAGTTGGCCGCGCGTCTCCCGCCCAACCCCTACGTCATGCCGTACGAGGACCAGCTGCCGCTCTACCTCTGCCGAGGCCTCAAGCAGCCCGTGGCCCGCCTCTGGCCGAACGAGAAGCACTACCAGTGAGCGACCGGTCCGCCGTGTCCCGCGGGGCCTCGATCGGCATCACTTGACGACGATGCGGTACTCCTTGCGCCCGCTCGCGGTCCACACGAGGAGCGTCGTCTCTCCAGCCTTCAGGCCGTCGATGCGAACGTCTCCGCCACCCACGACCGAGGCGTCGGCGACGTCGGGATTCCCCAGCGCCAGGCGCGTCAGGCCGACAAGCTCGAGGGTCTTCGAGCTCCCCGCGCGCACGGTAAGGGTCTCCGGCGCGGCCTTGGGGGCGGGCTGAGGGTCCGCCTCGGCGAACACGGGAACGGAGAACAGCGACACGGCCACCAGGATGCTGCGAACGAAGCGCCTCATGGCTCTTCCTCCCTTTCGCCCAGATGACACTGGGAGTCGGAGACATTGCACGCGGGCGCAGAGGAATCCCACGACGCACCGCACCACCCCGCTCCTGGCCCATCCGAATCCGGCCTCCGCGGCCCTTTCCTTGTTACAGCTCCCGATCGGACGCTTCTACAGGGTGAAGCGCAGCTTCTCCGAGGATCACCCGCAGAGGCCCACATGTGGCGGAGGCCTCAAGCCGATCGCTGGTAGACACCCGCAGCCTCGGTTGAGGCCCGCTCCGCCCACCATTCAACCCTTCGTGATCGGCTGCGTTCTCGGCACATCGAATGCTTCCAGTGTCGAGGCGCGCATCCACGGAGGAGCGCGGGGGAAGGGCGTCATGGGGCTGAGGGAGCTGAAAGAGGCGGCGCACCAGCAGTTCGTGCGAGGCAAGTTTGCTCAGTGTGCGCAGACGTATCAGCAGGTCCTCCGTCTGGCGCCGAGGGATCCGAACATGCACGTGCGGCACGCCGAGGCGTGTCGGCGCGCGGGAGATCGGCTGCAGGCCATCGCCTCGTACCGGGCCGCGGCGCAGTTGCTGCTGGAGCTGGGCTGTGAGTCTCGCGCGCGCGGGGCGCTGAAGGTCGCGCTCGAGCTGGATCCGAGGGATCCGATCCTTCAGGCGGAGATCGCTCGCCTGGATCCGCATGCCCAGGAGACCTTCTCTCCCCCTTCGCCGGAGGCGCTGCCACTGCTGCCGCCCCTGGAGCCTGGCTGGGATACCCTTCCTCCGCCTGCTCCAGCGGCGCGCCCGCTGAGGGCCTCGCGCCCCGAGGAGCTGCTGCGGCAGACCGCGCTGCCAAAGATCCACCGGGCATTGCCCTCCGCGCCTTCGGTGCCGCCGCTCACTCCTCCCGTGATCTTGCCTGCCCCACGAGTTCCCTCCGCGGCCTCGGGCGCGGCACAACGCCCGGCGGCAGCGGGACCGCAGGTTCAGGTGACCCGGCCGGTAGTGCCTCCTGTGGCCGCACCTGCTTCGGCAACTGCGGCTCCAGAGCCCTCGAAGGACGCTGCTCCGCGCCTGGAGATCCGCCGCTTGTCTGCGACGACCCTCGCGTTCCGCAGCTCGCCCAACGACAGCTGGGCCGTCATCCGCTCACAAGCGCCGCTCGAGATGCATGTGGTGGAGAACCTGGATCAGCTTCCACCCATGGTGCGTGACTTCACGGTCGACATCAGCGTGGAGTCCGCGGCCGACACGGCCTCCAGCGCGGTGCACTGACGCGCTTCGCGGCGTCCAGGTGAACCGGCGGAGCGGGGAACCGCTCCTGAGCCGAAGCTCACCGCCATCTTGGCATTGCCAGGCAGGGGCAAGGCGCACCCGTCCCAGTGAGAGCTTGCTGGCTGGACGCTTGCTCGAATGCTCACCCAGGAACCGGGGAGCAAGGCTGCGGCTCAGCCTGCTCGCTCTGGCTACGACCGGGATTCACTTCGAAAAACAGGAGGTCCACTCGATGCGGCGGCGGCTCAGCCCTCCCTCGTGAGGAAGGCTGCCAGCCAGCGCGGGAGAACCGGCACTGCGGTGACTACATGGAGACGGGCTCGTTCTCCTTCTTCTCGGGAGCCGTCGCGTTCACGGGCGCTTCGCAGTGGTCGCTCTTGCGGTTGGGGTGGCAGTGCCGGATGCCGTACACGTGGTGGCAGCCGCAGGCATCCACCCGCTTCTTCGCGCACACCGACGGGTTGAAGGACTGGCCCGAGAGCTGGACCGGAGGAGCCGCATGCAACGCCACAGACAGAATCAGACCACCCAGAGTCACCATCGCCCTACCCCCTGTTGCTATGCGAGATGAATGGGGACGCCGCGCAACTGCGGCAAGCCCTCGGTCCTACCCAGCGGATCCAGATGTGCGGGACCGAAACATCGCTCGCAAGGCAACCTGTCCCTCCCTCGAGGACAAGGCGGCTACGAGGGAAGTGATGTCCGGTGGCTCACGAGGCTGGCGCAGGCACGAGATAGGCAGTGAGGAACTGCACGATGGCGCTCGCAAAAGGGGTGTGCTGCCCCGCCGCATCTCGATCATCGATGACGGCGATGAACCGGCGGATCTCCTCGTCGCTGGCGCCTTCCTGCAAGAGAGCCATCGCCCCTTCAATGGCCGCACGTCTCATCGCCATGAGCTTCGGGATCCCCAAGCCCAGCGTTGCGATGGCATGCTGAGCACTGGCAGCCCTGGCGGGATCAGGACTCGATCGGATTCCTCCCGCGCTGTCGAAGATGAAGTACTCCCGACACTCGGGTAGCAGAGGGTGAACACCGAGAGGCTCGTGGCCCTTCAGGTGACCACAGTGCGCGGGCTCCCTGGGGAGTTCGCCCTGACAGGAGGCCAGGAGGTTGGAGAACTCCAAGGCCCGATGCGGAGCGGCATGGCGTGATTCCAGATGCTCGATATGAGAGCCACGCATGTCCACCCGCTGCTCGCAGTAGGAGCAGACGAAACCCTGATCCCTCAGCAGTGCCGTGAGGACCTCGGGCTTCTCGGGCTTCTGGAAATTGTCCCAACTCGGCTGCCAGTCTGGCGAGGCCAGCGCCTTCCAGGCGGTGAAGGCAGCGGGTTCAGCGCTGCGGACGATGGGGCGCACCGGTCAGCATCTCCTTGCGTCGGATCAGGACATCTCCCTTTGCGAAGCTCGGCTCGTCGGAGCCAATCTCCTCCTCCAGTTGGCGTCGAAGCGCCTTGGCCTCGTCGAGCTTGCCATCGTCGATCAAGCGGAAGAACTGGATCAGTTGCTCCTTGATGCGCCGGGGCCGCTCGTCCACGCCCATCAGGTCCTCGAGGATCCGGTTGCTATCGAGACCGAAAGAGGACTCTGGGCGCCGTGCGACGGTCTCACCGTCCTTGCGCTCCAGCAGATAGATGCACTCCGGCTTCACTTCGCTGATGACCTGCGGCGAGTGCGTGGTGACGATGAACTGGCAGTGGGGGAACGTCCGCTCCAGGGCGGGAAGGAGCATCCGCTGCCAGCGTGGATGGAGGTGCAGGTCCACCTCGTCGATGAGCACAACACCCTCACTCAGTCGCGGATCCGCTGCTATTGGGTTCAGGATGGAGAGCCGCCTCGCGAGATCACTCACCAGCGTCAGGAGGGCCTTTTCTCCGGAGGAAAGCTGAGTGACATCGAGGATCTCCTCATTCTTTTGCACCGTCATGCGCTTCCGCTTCCGCTCAATCCGAAGATGAGAGAAGCCCTGAAGCAGGGCGGCTACAGCGGTACGAACGGCTTCGAGCTGTGGATCCAGGAACGCACGATTGTCCTTTGCGCGCTCTTCGTTTTCGATGTCTTCGCGCTCTCGAAACCACGCGTAGAACGCGTCGAAGGTCTTCCTTCCCGCGGGATAGGCATCACGGAAGGCGTCGGCTGGCTCGCTGACTCTCGAATTGTCCAGATGCGAGGTCTCCGACCACTGACCCCGGCTCGTCGCGTACTGCACCACCAAGGGGAAGAGTTGCTTCTTCCTCAGATGCCCGACCAGGGCTTCAAGGTCGGAATGTTCCCAGTCGAATTCCCAACGCCGACCCGACGTTGTCCTCCTCCATGAGAACTTGTCGCCCCCCTCCGAAGCCTGGATGGAGAGCGTCAAGGAGTCTGCTCCCACTCGAATGTCATGATCGGCGGACGGCCCCAACCCGCCAGTGGTCATGAGGAAGGGGCCTGGAGAACGAACCAGCTCGGTGGAGAGCACTTGGAGCAATACCGCCAATGCGTCGAGGATGGCCGACTTGCCCACGCCATTGATGCCCACCAGGACCGTGGTCTGCGTGGGGAACTCCAGCTCGAGGTGGCGGATGCCCCGGAAGTTGGTCAGCTCCAGTCGCTCGACGCGCATTCCCCTGCTCCTTCGTGGCCCATGGCCCACAACGTTCCTTACGCCAGAAGCGCCCGCTCGGCACGAAACCGCTTGCCCCCTGGCCCGCCTACCTCACAGCGTATCCTGGGTTATCACGCCTGCGAGTCAGCCTCCTCCGGAGGGTACCGTCGCTGCCGCGTGTTGAATGACCCCGGGAGGGCTGCACCATGGGTTGGATTCAAAGGTTGGAGAAGGTCTCGGAAGGCCACTACGTGCTGCCGAAGACCAAGACGATGCGGGTCCATGCCGACCTGTTCCTCTCGGACAAGCTCCTCTACGGCGACGGCGCCGAAACCCCCGGCCTGGAGGAGGCTGTCTTCGATCAAGTCGTCAACGCCGCCTCCTTCCCCGGCGTCACCCGCGTCGCCGTCACTCCGGACTGTCACGTGGGCTACGGCGTGCCCATCGGCACCGTGGTGGAAACCGACGGCATCCTCCTCCCCACCGCCGCCGGCTACGACATCGGCTGCGGCATGGTGCAGCTCAAGACGACCCTCACCGCCGAGGACGTGGCCGACAAGGAGAAGCGCCGGCGGTGGATCGACGAAGTCACCCAGCGCATCGCCGTGGGCGTCGGCGCCAGCCGGGTGCAGAAGCAGCGCCGCGTCTCCCCCAGCACCTTCGCCGAAGTCGTCCGCCACGGCGCCAAGGCCCTCGGCCGCAACGCCTCCACCACCGAGCGCGACTTCATCCCCGTCGAGGATGACCGGGTGGACATCCCCGAGAAGGCCCACGACAAGCGGGACCAGCTCGGCAGCCTCGGCGGCGGCAACCACTTCACCGAGATGCAGGTGGATCAGGACGGCCGCGTGTGGGTGATGCTGCACACCGGCAGCCGCGGCTTCGGGTGGAACATCGCCAAGCACTTCTTCGTCGAGGGCGCGCACGCCCTGGGCCTCAAGAGCCGCAGCGAGGACTTCGTCTGGCTGGATGCCGAGTCCAAGCTCGGCCGCGAGTACTGGAACCTCCACAACATGGCGGCCAACTTCGCGGTGGCCAATCGGCTCATCATCGGCGAGGCCGTGTGCGCCGCGCTCGAAGAGGTGTTCGGCGGCACCGCGGACATCTATTACGAGATCTCCCACAACCTCATCCAGAAGGAGGCCGGTAAGTTCGTGGCCCGCAAGGGCGCCACCCGCGCCTTCCCCAAGGGCCACCCCGCCCTGAAGAAGACGGCGTGGGAGCACACCGGCCACCCCATCCTCATCCCCGGCTCCATGGAGACGGGCAGCGCCATCCTTTTCGCCGAGGAGGGTGCCGCCAAGTCCATCTACTCGGTGAACCACGGCTCGGGCCGGCGGCTGTCTCGCGGCGAGGCCCGGCGCGTGCTCCAGCAGGAGGAGACGGACAAGCGCATGGCCCAGGCTGGCATTCTCCTCAATACCCGCCAGACGCCGCTGGACGAGTCGGGGCCCTGCTACAAGAACCTCGACGACGTGCTGGACACGGTGGAGATGGCGGGGCTGGCCAAGGTGGAACGCCGCCTCAAGCCGGTGGCCTGCATCAAGGGCGCGGACTGAGGCCGGGCCGCCCCTGGCACCCTCCTCTCTAGAGGGTGCTTGCCTGCCTGCCTACCGGATTCACCCCGGGTGGGACTTCAGGGGGCTCGTGGGCGGGACGCAGGGGCGCTAGAGTGGACTCCCTCCGGAGCCCGCCGAGATGAGCCCGCCGTCCCACACCCAACGTCCCAATGCCCGCGAGTCCGAGCTGGCTCGCGAAGAGTCCGAGCTGGGCTCCCAGGAGTCCCGGCTCGCGGATCAGGTCTCCCGCGCTACCCAGGAGGCCCAGTCCCTCGCTTCTCGGCTGACCCAGGTCCGCACCGAGCTGGGCCGGGCCCAGTCCGAGCACTCCGAGGACATTTCGCTCCCGGAGATCGGCGCGAGGCTCCAGGCCGCCGCCATCCCCGAGCTGGCCGTGGAGGCAGCCCGCGAGAAGGCGCTCTCCGCCCGCGAGAAGGCTCTGGAGGCCCGCCGCCAGGCCACGCAGGAGATGACGATCGCCCTGCACGCCTTCCAGCAGCAGACCACCGCGCTGACGAAGGAGCTGGCCGAGGCCGAGGCACGGCTCAAGGAACTCGCCGAGGCCGCCGCTCGGGCTCGCCGCGAGCAGGAGGCCGCCCGCGCCCGCGAGGCCCAGAAGGCTCGCACCGGGTCCAGGCCCCAGTTCTCCCCGGGTGCCGCGACCGCCGCTGCCGCTGCCGCCTCCACCGTTCGGAGCGTGCCGAAGCGCGAGCACGCGCGGGTCCGCCTGCAGACAAACATCCACCTGGGCAGCGACTCGAACTTCTTCACGGGCTTCTCCACGGACGTCAGCTCGGGCGGCGTCTTCATCGCCACGGTGGAGACGGTGCCGCGAGGCACCCAGGTGGACCTGGACCTCGTGCTGCCCGGCGGCCGGCCGCTGAAGACCCATGGGGTGGTGCGCTGGCTGCGCGAGCCGAACTCTCACACGCCGGACCTGATGCCAGGCGTGGGGGTCCAGTTCCAAGACCTGCAGCCTGAGCTGGCCTCGCTCATCAACGACTTCGTGCGCAAGCGCGAGCCGCTCTTCTACCCGGACTGAGCAGCCTCTCCAGAGGTCCCCTCCGGGCGCGGTTCGAGCCAACTGCTCGGCGTTCGGCGTCAGCCCGCCACGCCGAGGGTGAACATGAGCTCGTACAGCCAGCCCTGCACGTAGCCGATGGGCCCCGAGATGATCCCCCGCCCGAAGAACACGAGGCCGATGAGCAGGAACGGGCTGAACTGCACCACGCGATCCCACAGGCCGCGCAGCCGGTAGGGCAGCACGCCCTCCACCACCCGGCTGCCATCGAGCGGCGGCACGGGCAGCATGTTGAAGATGGCCAGGGCCACGTTCATCGCCACGGCGATCACCACGAAGCGGTGCAGGCCCGGATTGGCATCTATCGTGCCAGGTGCGAAGCGCAGGGTGAGCCCGTAGAACACGGCACTGGCGATGGCCAGCAGCAGATTGGACAGCGGGCCGGCCACGGCGGTGAGCATCATCCCCGTCGTCATGTTCACGCCTCGCCGGAAGCGCGCCGGATTGACGGGCACCGGCTTGGCCCAGCCGAAGGGGATGCCCAACAGCGGCAGCAGCAACGTGCCGATCGGGTCGATGTGCGCCACCGGGTTGAGCGTCAATCGCCCCTGGAGGGCCGCGGTGTCGTCCCCCAGTTTCCACGCGCTCCAGGCGTGGGCGAACTCGTGCACTGTCAGGGACAGGACGAGCGGGATGAGCAGCATCACCCGATCCATGATGATTTGGGGGTCCATGGGCCTCTTCTTTAGAGCGGAGGCCTGGGTCAGCGCCAGTCATCCGTGAGGAGGGGTACGGAGAACCTCCGGAGGCATTGCTGGGCACGGCTCCGCTCACCAGCGAACACAAGCGGCTGGCTGCCTGCCCGGGGGTGCTTAGGTTGCCAGCAGCATCTTCGCCAGACGGGGCCCAGCGCCCCATCGAGGGGGGCCAGTCATGAGGAGCGATATCGAAGCACCGCCCACCCACGGAGTCGGCGCGGCGGCACGAGGCCGCCATGGCTGGCGCCCGCGGTGGGACTCGCGCCGCTCGACCCCGCCCGAGACACCGGCTAGAGAGGCCTCAGGCTCGACGTCGACCCCGGAGGCCGCGGTGGAGAAGGTCAACCTGGAGGAGAAGTTCTCGCGGTTCTCCGAGCACTGGCAGCCCAAGGTGGTCGGCGAGCTGAACGGGCAGCAGGTGAAGCTGGCCAAGGTGCTGGGCGCGTTCGACTGGCACCAGCACGACAACGAGGACGAGCTCTTCCTGGTGGTGAAGGGCCGGCTGCGCCTGGAGATGCGGGACCGGACGGTGGTGCTGGACCCCGGAGAGTTCTTCATCGTCCCCCGAGGCGTGGAGCACCGGCCCGTGGCGGAGGAGGAGGTCCACATGCTCATGTTCGAGCCCGCCTCCACGCTGAACACCGGCAACCTGCGAAACGAGCGGACGGTCGAGAGCCCGGAGCGGCTCTAGCTCCCCCCTCGCCTCCCGGGCGGCCAGGCCTCGGGCGGTTGCCTTCGCCGGGGGCGTTGGATTCCTCTCAGCGGGACGGCGGCACACCTTTGCTCCGGACCGGGCCATCCAGGCCCCGAGCCCAGGAGCCCCACCATGCCGCTGCGCATCCATCACCTCAACTGCACGACGATGTGCCCTCCCGGCCGGCGGCTGATGGACGGAAGGAAGGGGGTGTCCGGGCCCGCGGCGCTGGTGTGCCACTGCCTGCTGGTGGAGACGGACCGCAGCCTGGTGCTCGTGGACACGGGCTTCGGGTTGAACGACGTGAGGGATCCGCGGCCCCGGCTGAGCCCGCTATTCCTGAACGCGCTGTGCCGGCCGCGGCTCCACGAGGGGATGACGGCCATCCGGCAGATCGAGCGGCTGGGCTTCAAGGCCTCGGACGTGACGGACATCCTGCTGACGCACCTGGACTTCGACCATGCGGGTGGGCTGGATGACTTCCCGGGAGCGAGGGTGCACCTGCTGGACGCGGAGTACCAGGCGGCGGTGGCGCAGACGACGGCGCTGGATCGGCGGCGGTTCCGGCCTCAGCAGTGGATGCATCAGACGAACTGGGTGACGTACCCCACGCCCAAGGGGGGCGAGCGCTGGTACGGCTTCGAGTGCGTGCGCGAGCTGTCAGGGTTGCCGCCGGAGTTGCTGTTCGTGCCGCTGCTGGGCCACACGCTGGGGCACGCGGGCATCGCGCTCAACGTAGGCGGGCGCTGGCTGCTGCACGCGGGCGATGCGTACTTCCACCATGGGGAGATGGATCCAGCGCGGCGGCGCTGCCCGCCGGGCCTGCGCTTCTACCAGACGCTGATGCAGAAGGACGCGCGCCTGAGGCACTACAACCAGGAGCGGCTGCGCGGGCTGGCGATGCGTCACCGTTCCGAGGTGACGATCTTCTGCGCCCATGACGCCATGGAGTTCGAGCAGATGGAGGAGCAGGAGAAGGTGCCCGCCGACTCGGCGCTGCGGATGATGCCCATCGTGCAGCCCGAGTCCACGCTGCGCATCTGAGCCTCCGTCCCGCTCAGTGGGGTACCGAGGTCGACCTTGGCTCGGCCTCGATGCCCGTCGGCGGCACCTGGGGCAGGTCCACTGTGAAGGTCGCTCCCTGATCCGGGATGCTCTCCACCCCAATGGTCCCCCCGTGCGCCTCCACCAATTGCCGGACGATGTAGAGCCCCAACCCGAACCCCGCATGCCTGCCCGCGGACTGCGCCCGCTCGAAGCGCTCGAAGATGCGCCGCTGCGCCTCCTGCGGGATGCCCACCCCGTAGTCCCTCACCGTCAGCCGCGCCCTGCCGTCCTTCTGCGCCAGGCTCACCTCCACAGGCTTGCCTCGCCCGAACTTCAACGCGTTCGACAGCAGGTTCGTCACCACCCGCTCCAACCGGAGCCGATCCCACACCCCTTCGATGTGCGGCTCCGCCTCGAAGGAGATGGAACACCCCGCCTCGGCCGCCTGCTCGCCATGGCGATCCACCACCTCGCGCACCACCTCCGTCAGGTCCACCCGCGATATCTCCAATGCCAGCTGCCCCGATGACAGCCGCGACAGATCCAACAGGTTGTGCAGCAACTGCCCCAGCCGCTGCGCATGCCGCAACGCCGCTCCCAGGCCTTCCCTCAGCCGCTGAGGCTCTTCCTTCGGCTCCATCCGCCGCAGCCGGCTCAGCAACAACTGCAGCGCGTTGAGCGGGTTGGCCAGGTCATGCGAGGCCACGCCGATCAGCTCCAGCGCCCGCTGCGCCTCCTGGAAGAGCCTCGCGTTGTCCAGCGCCAGCGCCGCCCGCCCCGCCAACTCCTCCATGAAGATCTGATCCGTCATCGTGAAGGGCCGCTCCCGCTGGCTGCACAGCAACATCAGCGCCCCGGACGTCTGCCCCCTCACGCACAGCGGCACCACCAGCGTCGACGTCAGCTCCATGCGCCGCAGCAGCCGCAGGTGCTCCTCATCCCGAGCCATGAGCTCCAACACCTCGTCCGTCACCTGCTCGACCCGCTCCGAGTGCCCCGTGCGCACCACCCGCGCGACACCCGTAGGCCCATCCAGCGCCGGGGTGTAGCGCTGGATCAGCTCCCACATCAGCCGCTCCTTCTCCCCCGAGGCGTGTGTCACCGCCTGCGGCAGCAGCCGCTCCCCCGAGGCCCTCATGAAGAGGACACAGCCGTCCGCCACCTCGGGCACCATCAGCCGCGCCAGCTCCGACACCGTCAGCTCCGGCTCCAGCAACAGGTTGAAGATGCGGCCCGCCTCCGCGAACAGCCGCTGGGTCCGCTCGGCACGCCGGCGCTCGGTGACGTCCCTCATCACCTTCGCGAAGCCCTTGAGCCGCCCGTTCTCGTCTCGCAGCGCCGTGTAGATGGCCTCGGCCCAGAAGCGGGTGCCGTCCTTGCGCACCCGCAGGCCCTCGGTGCGCAGCCTCCCGTTCCGCTCGGCGCGTGCCAGCTCCCGCTGAGGCTCTCCCTCCGCCACGGCCTCCGCTGTGTAGAAAATGGATTGGGGACGCCCCACCACCTCCTCCGCCTTCCAGCCCTTGATGCGCTCGGCTCCCGGGTTCCAACTCACCACCCGCCCCTGCGCATCCAGGAGATACACCGCGTAGTCCTGCACCCCCTCCACCAACAGTTGGAAGCGCTGCTCGACGTCCTTCGCCTTGCGTTGCAGCGGGCGAAGCTTGCGCACGAGCACCCACGCCAGGCTCATCATCCCCAGCAGCCCCAGCACGGACGTGATGAAGATGAGGAACAGCGCCTGCCGATCCTCGAGCACCTCTTCCTGAATGGTGCGCATCAGGCGCTCGTCGCTGAAGGCGGCCAGCTCATCGATCGCCCCGTCCACCTCCTCTTGCGCATGCCCCGCCTGGGCGCGCAGCTGTGCGTCCACCGCCTGACGGTTGGGGGAGCGCTGCGGAGCCCACAGCAACCGCCGCACGGTCTCCTCGTGCTCACGCTCGGCCAGCAGGAGCCGTTCCACCAGCAGCTCCCCACCCGCGCTCGTCACCCTCAGGCGCAGCCGCTCGGCGGTGGCCAGGAAGCGCTCACGGTCCGCCTCCATCTGTTCCTCGAACAACGGCTCGCGCGAGAGGGCATAACCCCGCTCACTGGCCACCTTGTCGATGAAGGCCCTGCGCAGCCTGTCCACCTCGATCAACTCCACCGCCAGCTCCCGGTGGTCTTTCTCATTGCCCAGGTGCACCGACCGCACGGCGAGCAGCGAGGTGACGAGGATGGCGATGGCCACTGCCCAGGAGGCCACCAGTCCCGCCCCGACGCGGCGTGCGAAGGTCCACGAACGCCCCATCCTCCCCCCTCGGCCCTTCCGCCCAGGGCAAGGGGGCCTCGGCTCAAGGTGCGACCACACGGCAGATGACAGAAGCTGAGCGCAAGGGCGGCAGGGTGTTCGAAACCAGTCCCTGTGAACCCAGAGGCCCTTCCCCGCGCCCGAGGACAATCCCAGCTTACCCCCGGGGAAGGTGACGGGCGCATGCGGCGAGGGGCAGCACTCGGCTGGGGACTGTGTGTCGTGGGCCTGTGGCTGGCCTCCTGCAACACCACCTTCACTTCCGGTGAGGAAATCCTGGGAGGGCTCCGCTCCTGGTGTCAGCCGATGACGTGCGCGTCGCAGGAGATGAACTGCGGCGTCGCCATCGACGGCTGCGGAGGCACGCTGCATTGCGGCGACTGCCCCGAGGGCGAGACGTGCGGAGGTGGAGGCACGCCCAACGTCTGCGCGGTGCCCGTGTGCCAGCCCGGCACCTGTGCCTCGCTGGGGAAGAACTGTGGCGCGGTCTCGGACGGATGCGACGGCATGCTCCAGTGCGGCTCCTGCACGGCCCCGGAGACTTGCGGCGGCGGAGGCATCCACAACGTGTGCGGACAACCCGTGTGCACGCCCACCACCTGTGCGGCGCTCGGGAAGAACTGCGGCACCGTGCAGGACGGGTGCGGCGGAACGCTGGAGTGTGGCGCCTGTCCCCAGGGTGAGTCCTGCGGAGGAGGCGGAGCTCCCAACATCTGCGGAACGGCGTTCTGCCAGCCGGCCACGTGTGCCTCGCTGGGGAAGAACTGCGGCATCGTCTCGGATGGGTGTGGCGGCACGCTCGAATGCGGGGACTGTCCGGAGGGACAGTCTTGCGGTGGAGGCGCGGTTCCCAATGTCTGTGGAGGGCTCGCGTGCACGCCGGGCACGTGTGCTTCGCTGGGGAAGAACTGCGGCATCATTTCGGATGGATGCGGCGGCACGCTCCAGTGCGGCGGGTGTCCGCAGGGAGAGTCCTGCGGCGGCGGTGGCACCGCGAACGTCTGCGGCGCGCGCACATGCCGCCCCTACAGTTGCGGACTGCTGGGGAAGAACTGCGGCGCCGTCTCGGACGGATGCGGGGGCACGATGGAGTGTGGCTCCTGCACAGCTCCGGAGACGTGCGGCGCCAGCGGCGTGTCCGGTGTCTGCTACACGGCCCAGCCCGTGTGTGTGGATCAACATCTGGGCAGCGAGCTGCCGGTGACGGTGAAGGGCACCACCGCGTTCGCCAACAATGATCACCAGGCCTCGTGTGGCGGAGACACCGCGCCGGACCGGGGCTTCCTGTGGACGGCGCCAAAGAGCGGCACGTTCACCTTCGACACGGCCCGCTCGGCCCTGCGCTCGCTGGTGGCGGTGCGGCGCGGCGGGTGTGGCGGAGAGGAGCTGGCATGCGCCTCCGAGGGAATCAGCTACGGAGGCGGAGCACGGGTCACGGTCTCGCTGCTGGCGGGGCAGACGGTGCTGGTGGTGGTGGACTCGACGAGCGAGGGCGACTTCGGCGCGGGCTACTTCGAGCTGCACATCGACGAGAAGCGCGAGAGCGAGGCCGGTGCGTGCTTCGACGGGCGAGACAATGACGGGGATCGCTGGGTGGACTGCGCGGATCCGGATTGCCAGGCCGAGCCCGGCTGTGGCGGGAGCGGATGCGGGAACCAGGATCTGGGCAGCGCGTTGCCCGTCACCGTCTTCGGAGAGACGGTGGACACGGGAGATGGCTTCCAGGGCACGTGTGGCATGCAGCTGCAGCAGGACCGCGCGCACCTGTGGACGGCGCCAAAGAGCGGCACGTTCGTCTTCGACACGGCGGGGAGCGGCTGGGGCAACGCGCTCTATGTCCTCACGGGGTGCCGCGGGACGGAGCTGGCCTGCGCGGTGGGCGAGGCGGGGGACCGGCAGGCCGCGGTGAAGCTGACGCTCTCGCAGGGACAGTCGGTGCTGGTGGTGGTGGACGGCATGTCCAACGACGACTCGGAGGACCCCATCCGCTACACGCTCCACATCAACGAATACGTCCCGAATGAGTCAGGCCGCTGCCAGGATGGAGCGGACAACGACGCGGATGGCCGGGCGGATCAACAGGACTCCGACTGCCGCTGAGCGACAGCGCTCCTGGAATCACGGCACTCTCACCCGCCGTCGCGTCCCAGCGAATCCAGCACCGTGCGAGCTTCGGCGTCCTCCCGCTTGTGCTCCTCCACCCGCGGCACCTCCTCCCAGCGCAACCACCCCTGTGCCGCCGCATGCCGGGCCGCCGTCACCGTGTCGTCCACCGCTACCAGCTCACTGCCCGCGGCTCGCACGTCCGCCGCGATGCGCACCAGCTCCTCCGCCCGCCGCGCCCGTGAAGCCACGTTGCGGATGTACACACACTGGATCCGCCCCGGGTACTCGCGGACGATCGTCCGGTAGTGCTCCGCGTCCTCCTGCCCACTGTCCCCAATCAGGATGAACGGCAGGTGCTCGAACGTCTCCAGCACTCCGCGGATCTTCTCCAGCTTGTGGCTGTGCCCACCCCCCGGCGCGAACCCCTGCCGCGACAGCCCCCAGTCCCTCAGCAGCAATGGCCCCGCCGGAATCCGGTGTAGCGCCAGGAACTCGTCCAGGTGCTCGTACAGGTTCCACGGGCTGCTCGAGACGTAGAAGATCGGATTGTCCGCCTGCCCGCTCCGCCCATCCCTCAGCGCCGCGTAGAACGCATCCACGCCCTCGAACGGCAGCCGCGTGCGGTGCTCCGTCAGGAACAGCGCCCACGCCCGCTTCAGCGGGTTCGTCACCCCCGTGGCGATCACCGTGTCGTCAATGTCGCTGATGACCCCCAGCTCCACGCCCGGACCCGCCAGCAGCACCGGCGCCGAGACGATGGCCACCCCCTCGGGCTCGGGCTCCAGCAACTCCAGCTCCACCATGTTCCACCCCGGCACCACCCCCGGCGGAGGCTCCACCCACAACACCAGGAAGCCCTCCTCGTCCGTCGTGCCCTCCCACCGCTTGTCGCCCCAGTGCACCGCCACCTTCGCGCCCGGAATCTCCCGCGTCGCGTAGCGCTTGTACGAGGCAATCGCACTACCCACCAACGTGTGCCGCTGGTGCGAGGGCTTCACCTGCATGTCCTCCAGCACCCGCGCCTGCACCAGCGCCCGCTCCGGCGTCCCGTAACCCCGGTACGGCAGGATGCGCATCGGCCGCGCCATTCCCAGCCGCCGCCTCACCCGGCGGCTCCACCGGTCCCAGGCCGCATCGGCCTTCACGGCGATCTCGAAGAACTCAGACTTCAGCGCGGGCATGGGCGGACACGGCCTCCAGGAAGCCCTCCTTTATACAGGTCCAGGCCTTCCCACTCCGGATCACTTGTACCGGCAGAAGCCCACCGCACTTCCCGGGGAACCGCACTCCCAGTCGTCCAGCACTGCTTCCTTTAGTGTCAAGTTTTTCATAAACTGAACGGTTGTGGATACCGTGAACCGGCAACGCGCGACCCCCCCCGCGCACCCCAGCCCCCCTCTCTCCGCGGATCCCTGGACGAGCCCTCCCCGGGAATCGCCCTCGGCTCGCGCGGAGGTACAAGGTCCTACCCTGGCCTGGAATGAAAAGGAGCGGTTGGAAGCACTGCGCAGCTATGCGGTGCTCGACACTCCCCCCGAGCCCTCCTTCGACGACATCACCCAACTGGCAGCGCAGCTGTGCGGCACCCCCATCGCCCTCATCTCCCTCGTGGACGAGACGCGCGTGTGGTTCAAGTCCCGCACCGGTCTGGACGCCCAGGAGTCGCCTCGAGACGGCTTCTTCTGCGGACGCGCCATCCACCGGCCCGAGCTGTACATCGTCCCCGACACGCTGCTCGACGACGCGCTCGCCCGCCACCCGTTCGTCACCCGCGCTCCCTACATCCGCTTCTACGCGGGCGCGCCCCTCGTGGCCCCCAATGGCATCGTGCTCGGCATGGTGTGCGTGGCTGACCACGTGCCCCGCCAGCTGTCCATCCAGCAGGCCCGCGGCCTGGAGGCCCTCGCCCGGCAGGTGGTGGGCCAGCTCGAATTGCGGCGGATGAACCTGGAGCAGACGCGCCTCATCGAGGAGCTGCGCTCCAGCGCCGAGCGCTTCTCCGTCATCCAGCACGCCACCAATGACATCGTCTGGGACTGGGACCTGGTGGCCGGCCGCGTCACCTGGAACGAGCGCGTCCAGGACGTGCTCGGCTATCCCCAGCCCGAGGTGCGCGAGGACTCCTCGTGGTGGTACTCGCTGGTGCACCCGGATGACGGCGAGCGCGTAGCCCAGGGCTTCCGCCTCGCCGTCCACGGGGGCAAGTCGCACTGGTCGGACGAGTACCGCCTGCGCCGCGCCAACGGCACCTACGCGCGCGTGCTGGATCGCGGCTCCATCCTCCGCAACGCCGCCGGGGCGCCGGTGCGCATCCTCGGCACGGTAATGGACATGAGCGAGCGCGAGGAGATGCGCTCGCGGCTGGCCCAGGCCGACCGCATGGCCTCGGTGGGCACGCTGGCGGCCGGCGTGGCCCATGAAATCAACAACCCGCTGGCCTATGTCATCGCCAACGTGGACTTCGCGCGCCAGGAGCTCGAAGCGGCCACGGCGGCGGGCAAGTCTCCGGAGGCCACGGAGCTGCCACGCGCGCTCCGCGAGGCCCGCGAGGGCGCCGAGCGGGTGCGGCTCATCGTCCGCGATCTGAAGACGTTCTCACGCCCGGACGACGCGCGCATGGACCGGGTGGATGTGCGGCTGGCCATCGACTCGGCGGTGACGCTGGCGTGGAATGAGATTCGCCACCGGGCCCGCCTGGTGAAGGCGTACCAGGCCGTGCCCAAGGTGTGGGCCAACGAGGCGCGCCTGGGGCAGGTGTTCCTCAACCTCCTCATCAACGCGGCGCACGCCATCCCCGAGGGCGCCGCGGACCGGAACGAGATCCGCGTCAGCACGCGGGTGAACGAGCAGGGCCGCGTGGTCATCGAGGTGCAGGACACGGGCGCCGGCATCCCCGAGGAGATCCGCGCGCGCGTGTTCGAGCCCTTCTTCACCACCAAGCCCATGGGCGAGGGCACGGGGCTGGGGCTGTCCATCTGCCACGGCATCGTCACCAGCCTGGGTGGAGAGCTGCAGTTCGACACCGAGGTCGCCCGGGGCACGACGTTCCGCGTGGTGCTTGCGCCGCACGTGGCCGAGGGCGAGACGGCTCGCGGCTCGCGCGTGGTGGAGACGGGCAAGCGCCGGGGCCGCGTCCTCGCGGTGGACGACGAGCAGTTGGTGCTCAACGCGATGAAGCGCACGCTGAGCTCGGAGCACGACGTCACCGTCTTCACCCGTCCCCAGGCGGCGCTCGAGTGGCTCGCGCAGGGCCACACCTGCGACGTCATCCTGTGCGACTTGATGATGCCAGAGATGACGGGCATGGAGTTCCACACCGAGCTGAGCCGCCGCAGCCCCGAGCAGGCCTCGCGCATCATCTTCGTCACCGGTGGAGCGTTCACCCCCGGAGCGCGCGAGTTCCTGAGCCGGATCGGCAACCTCCGGGTGGAGAAGCCCTTCGAGGCCAAGGCGCTGCGCCAGTTGGTGAACGCGCAGCTCCAGGGCCGGTGAAGGCGGGCGCGGGGCTCACTCCCTGCGCCCCAGCGTCCGGTCCAGGTTGTACGCGGCGCTGATCAGCGACAGGTGCGTGAGCGCCTGTGGGAAGTTGCCCAGCGCTTCGCCGGACATGCCCGTCTGCTCCGCGTACAGCCCCACATGGTTGGCGTAGCCCAGCATCCGCTCGAAGGTGAGCCGCGCCTCCTCCAGGTACCGTGGCGCCGCCACGCTGGCGCGCGTCATCGCCTCCACCAGCCAGAAGCTGCAGAGGTTGAACGTCCCCTCCTTCCCGGAGATGCCATCCAGCGTCGCGTCCGCGTCGTAGCGGAACACCAGCCCGTCCGACACCAGCCCGCCCTTGCCTGGCGGCTGGCGCATCGCCTCCAGCGTGGACAGCATCCGCGGATCCACCGGTGAGAGGAAGAAGACCAGCGGCATCAGCAGGTTGGCCGCATCCAGCGACTCGTGGCCGTAGGCCTGGATGAACGCCTTGCGCTCCCCGCTCCAGCCCTTCTGCATGATGTCCTCGAAGATGGCGTCGCGCACCGCCAACCACCGCGCCCGGTCCGCCGGGAAGCTGCGCTTGTCCGCCAGCCGGATGGCCCGGTCCACCGCCACCCAGCACATCAGTTTCGAGTACACGAAGTGCCGCCGTCCCCCGCGCACCTCCCAGATGCCCTCGTCCCGCTCCTTCCAGTGGTCGCACACCCAGTCCACCAACCGCCGCAGGTGCCTCCAGAAGTCGTAGCTGATGGGCGCGCCGTACTTGTTGTACAGGTACACCGAGTCCATCAGCTCTCCATAGATGTCCAGCTGGAGCTGATCCGCCGCCGCGTTGCCGACGCGCACCGGCTGCGCGCCTCCGTAGCCGCTCAGGTGCTTCAACTCCTCCTCGGGCGGCACGCGGCGGCCGTCGATGGAGTACATGAGTGACAGCGGCGCGTCCTCCGGCAGCTCCGCGCAGCGCGCCTCCAACCACCGCATGAAGGCGCCCGCCTCCTCCTTGAAGCCGATGCGCAGGAACGCGTACACGGTGAAGGCCGCGTCTCGCAGCCACACGTAGCGGTAGTCCCAGTTGCGCACGCCTCCGGGGGACTCGGGCAGGCTGCACGTGGGCGCCGCGACGATGGCCCCCGTGGGCTTGAAGGTCAGCAGCTTCAGCGCCAGCGCCGAGCGCTGCACCATCTCCCGCCACCGCCCCGTGTACGTGCACTTCGACAGCCAGCGGCGCCAGTAGTTCACCGTCTCCCGGAAGAGCACCTCGGAGGACTCGTGGCTGTGCACCGTGTCCGAGCACGTCTCCGGCGCGCCCTCGCGCACCGCGAACACCGCCGACTGGCCCTCGTTCAGCTCGAAGCGCGCCCTCACGCCCCGAGCCTCCTCCCCCAGCTTCACCTTCGTGGACAGCGTCAGGCTCAGTTGCTCCGAGCGGAAGCTCGCCCCACCCGGGATCAGCTTCGTGGTGTGAGTGTCTCGCCCGTAGTTGAACGCCGGGAAGCACTCCATCCGGAACGCCATCGTCCCGCGCACCACCCGCACCCGGCGCAGCACCTCACGTGCATGCTCGTGCCCGTGCTCGTGCTCGCCGCGCAGGGGCATGAAGTCGATCAC
Organism: Hyalangium versicolor; assembly: GCF_020103695.1. GTDB lineage: Bacteria > Myxococcota > Myxococcia > Myxococcales > Myxococcaceae > Hyalangium > Hyalangium versicolor. Next base: position 80,115 of record NZ_JAHXBF010000021.1, on the reverse strand, counting down.
CTCGCCCACGCCGTCCGGCGTGTAGAAGCGCGTCACCAGCACGTTCGTGTCCGGCCAGTAGAACTGCTTGCGCACCACCCCGTCCGGCTCGGGAGCGATGCGGAAGTGTCCTCCCTTCTCGGGATCCAACAGCGCAGCGAAGACACTCGGGCTGTCGAAGTGCGGGAAGCACAGCCAGTCCATCGTCCCGTCCGAGCCCACCAGCGCCACCGTGCGCAAGTCCCCGATGACGCCGTGCTCCTCAATGGGGACCGAGCCTCCCGAGGGCCAGCCATCCCTCTGGCCCGACCCTCCCGCTGGTGTCCCGACGAGGCTGTCTCCCGGTTCGTTGTTCCCTCCACTCACGATACGAGCTCCCTCACCCGAAGGTGATGACGTGCTTGATGCCACCCAGCTTGCCAGACACCACCTGCTGGAACTCCTCGGGCGAATGGCGCGCGGTGATGATGCGCTCCAGCCGGCCCGGCCAGCGCGTGCGGAAGCGCTCCAAGTCCTCCAGCGCCGCGTCGAAGTCCATGTCCGCCGCGTTCACCGTGCCCAGCACCACCTGGTTCTGCAACACCATCTGCTTGAGCAGCGCAGCGCCGTCCAGCTCCAGCGGCTCCTTGCGCCCCGGTACTCCGGTGAAGACGAACATCCCGTTGGGGCCCAGCACCCGCAGCACATCGAACGCGGCCTTGGACGCCCCCGCCGCCTCGTACACCACGTCCACCGGGCCCGCGCGCTTGCCCAACTCTTCCACCGATACCTCCTTCGAGGACAGGTACGGAGCCCCGAGCGCCTCGGCCACCTCCGCCTTCGGGTTGGGCTTGGGCGAGCGCGAGTACACCGTCGTGCCATACCCCGCGCGCAGCAGCACCATGGCCCCCAGCAACCCCACCGGCCCCGAGCCCAGCACCACCGCCTTGCCCGGCTTCTGCTCCCACGGCAGCCGCTCCTTCAGGTGCTCCACCTCGCGCAGCGCCTTCTCCGCGATGGTGAGCGGCTCGGTGAGCACCGCCACCTGCCTCAGCGCGGAGGGAACCTTGTGCAGGTACGTCACCTCCTCCACGAAGAACTGCGCGCAGAAACCGTGCGCCTTCACGATGCCGCGCTCCGTGTAGTCACCCGTGATGCAGAAGTCCGGATAGCCATGCCGACAAGCCGGACACCGCTCGTGCGGGCACGGCCGCCGCACCCGAGGCACCACCAGGTCTCCCGGCTTCAGCCCCTGCACCTGCGCACCCACCTCCACCACCTCGCCCAGCGCCTCGTGGCCGACGATGAGGTAGTCCTCGCCCTCCGGCGGCGTGCCATAGCGGAAGTCGACGATCTCCTTGTCCGTACCGCACACGCCCACCTCCAGCGTGCGCACGCGCACCTGCGTGGGCGAGCGCAGCTTGGGCTCGGGGGCATCCTCCAGGACTCGCACCTCACGGGACTTCGGGAAGACGGCGACTGCCTTCATTCGGACCTCCGGTGCGGTGCTGCCCCGCGAGCGGCCGGGCGCTACGGGCCTCTGGCCTAGATGCCCTGTGAGCCCGAGGGATGCAGCGCCTGGCTGCCGCAAGGGCCCATGGGTGAACACTCAGGCGCGGCCGGGTGCCTGGCGGTGCCCACTTGCGGATTCCTGGTGCCGCCGTGAGCCCTCGGGTCTATGACTGGGCCGTGACCGCACCCGCTCCCCAGGAGCCCCTCTCGAACGAGGAAGCCCCTCCCTCTCGTGGACGGGCGTCCACCATCGGCGCCGTGGCCTTCGTGCTGCTGGCCGCCCCGTTCCTCGTCTTCAGCCTGATGATGTTCAACCTCAAGGCCCGCGTGGAGCTGCAGTGCGCGCCGCTTGGCCCGTGCAAGCTCGTCCACATCAGCTGGCTGGGCCGCGAACAGGTGGACTCCTTCACGGTGCCGGAGATCCAGGGCGTCACCATCGAGCACAACCGCAGCAGCAAGTCGGACGACGCCACGCTCTACAAGCCCGTGCTCAAGACGACGCGCGGCGACTTCCCCCTCAGCACCCACTGGCTGAATGAGGAGGCCGATGCCCAGCGCACCGCGCAGACGGTGAACCGCTTCCGCGCCAATCCGCTCATCACCCGGGGCCGGAGCTTCATGCTCTTCCACGATCACCGCCGGGGGCCGCTCATCGTGGGCAGCTCCTTCGGGGCGGTGGGAGTCATCCTGCTCGGGTTTAGCGCGTGGCTCGCCTTCAAGGCCCGGCGCCACTTCCGCGCCGAGCGCGTGGCCCGAGCCGCTCCTCCCACGGCCTGAGCGGCTCACCGGTCCGAGTCCGCGCCGCACCCGGACCGGTGCTCCTCACAGCGGGTGATCAGTGCCCGCCGATCCCCCCGAGGGGCGTGGCCACCTTGCCCAGGTTGATCGCCGTCCTCCAGGAGATCTCCAGGAAGGCAATGATCCAGTCCTCTCCGCCAGGTTTGACGTCTCCCGGAGGATCATCACCGATGTCCACGCGGCAGTTCTCCGTCGTCTTGCTGCAGTCGACGGTCCCCCCGTCCGTGCCACCGTCCGCCCGGGGGGGAACCCCCGCGTCCTCGCCGTCGAACTGCACCGGGGACGCGCCGAAGGTGGACGGAGGCAGCAGGTTCACCGTGGGCGGTGGCACCCCGTAGCACGTGATGTCCAGGGGCGCGGTGTACACGGTGACCGGGGTGCCAGTGGAGACGAGCCGGATGAGCGTTGAGTCCAGCGTGGCCGTGTACCCCGTCCACAGGAACGTGAAGCTCTGACGGGGGACGTCCACTCCCGCCACGGCGTAGCCCCCCGCGCGGGGGTAGACCACCACGACGATGTGCGTCGAAGGCGAGAAGGTCGGCAGATCACCCGTGGACGGAATGTACTGCAGCGTGGGAGCAGCGGGCGTCCGCGGGTACTCCGTGGAGCACGTCTCCGTCGTCAGCACAGGGGTGTACCGCTCGGACGCCATCGCCTTGTATCCCGCCAACGCCAGCCCCATCAGTGCGGGGAAGAGCAACGCCAGTCTCATGATGTCCCTCCTTAAGATGTGAACTTCCGGTGCAGTGACAGCCTCACTCGAACACGAGCACGGAACGCACCCAGCTCCCGGGCTCCCGGCCCAACCACTCCATGCGCACGTCCCGGAGCGCCACCGCGGCGCTCTGCCCGCCGCGAATGCGCTCCTGGACCGCGAGAAAGAAAGGCCCCGCCTCCGCGTCGGGGATGTCCACCGTGGCCGCCAGCACCGTGCGCGCTCCGGCCTCGATGAAGGCCGTGGGCAGGCTGAAGGGCTCGTGGACCTGGATGCCCGTGTGCGCGGCCCGGCACGCCGCGAGCGTGACGAGCGGGCGCCCCTCCAGCCGGTGCGCGCGGACCTCGCCCGCCGTGAGCGCGTACCGGCCGCTCGCGTCCGGAGACAGCACCAGCAGTGAGGCATCCGAGAGCGTCGGGTTGATCAGCCCATGGGCGTGAATTTCGATCTCCGTCGCCCGGCTCATCGCCTCGAGCACCCGGCTCGGAGTGGCGGACGCACCGGAGAGGAGCGTGGCCCTCGTGCCCGCCGGCTCCCAGGCGCCCAGGCGCGGCAGCTCCAGCGAGGAGGGTGGTTCCACGTCCTTCACCACCAGGTGCAGGGGCGGCATCGCGGCAGCGGGGGTTTGTGCACCGGGCAGGACGAGGTAGCGCCAGGCAATGTCATCCGGCAGCAGCTCTGCTCGCCCGTGGAGCGGAGGACGCGCCAACACGCTCACCTGCTCACAGGCGCGCAGCGGCGCCGCGAGCGCCTCGGGGATGACACTCCGCGCATCACTCCCCAACGGCTCGTGGCGGCCCGCGTCGTAGTGCGCCTCCATGCGCCCGTCCGGACCGAGCGCGAGGGCCAGCGTGCGCTCACGATCCAGCGCCACCGCCAGCAAGCAGCGCGTGGGCAGTTCGCTCCCCACTTCCTCGCCAAAGAGCGCCAGGGCCTTGGACCATTCGCCGGCCTTGCCTGCCGCGAACAGGAGTGAGGCGTAGCTGTAGGCCCGGGCCTCGCGCCCATCGACATTGGCGCGCGGCAGCCGATCCGCCTCGGCGATGGCACGCCGGAGCAGCTCCTCGCCTCGGGACCGATCCTGCTCGATGAGGTAGCGGCCCTCCACGTGGGACAGGAGTGCGAGCTGCCCTGGTTCGAGCCGGCTCGCGCGGCGATAGCCCTGCAACCGTTCCTGCACCTGGCGATCCTGCGTGGGCTCGGGACGCAGGCGCGCGAGCTCCGCTAGCGTCATCGCCTCCGAGAGCAACGGGAGCCTGTCGCACGTGAGCGCATCGCGAATGGCACTGCGCGCCTCATCCAGCCGCAGCTCCTCCAGGAGGGACAGGGCCTCATTGGCTCGGACGAACTGGCGCACGGCACAGACCTTCGGGTTGCGCGCGAGCGCCTCGCCGAGCATCGCCCGCGCCAGCGCGCCCTGTCCCTGGAGGCGGGCGAGCTGTCCCAGGTGCTGGAAGGTGTCCGACACCCAGAAGCCGCCTCGGCGGTACAAGGTACGAAGCTCCTTCGCGCTGCGGACGGCCTCGGGCAGCAGCCAGAGCCGCCGGTAGAGCGTGCTCAGCCGCTCCATCAACACGCCGCAGCGGTAGGCCAGGGTGCTGCCCGTGCACTGGCTCGTGGCGGCCAGGAGGATCTGCTCGGCCTGGAACAGCTCCCCGCGCCCGATGGCCTCCTTGGCCCGCTCGTTCGCGGCGATGAGCTGGAACCAGGGATCCTTCGTCTGCTCGGCCAGGCGCGCGTAGCCCTCCACGTCCTTGGCCACTTCTGGGGTGAGCAAGAGCGTGCCCATGAGGATGTCGAGCTCTCCCGCGGCCCGCAGCTGCTGGAGGTACGCGGCCAGTCCCCCGGGGACATCCTTGCCCTGGAAGACATACAAGTAGAGCGCGGCCAGCGGAGCCCGGCGCTGGAAGTCCCGTGCCTCGGCCCAGCGGAGCGCATCCCTCAGCGCGCTGCCTCCGAAGTGCGCATCGAGCGTCTCGGCCACCGGCCACAGCGCCTTGAGCCGCTGTCCGTCCGGCGCGGCGCGGATCGCATCGTAGAGGTAGAGACGGTAGAGATCAGGCCGCTCCCGGAGCTGCTCTGCGGAGACGGTGCCCTGGCCTTTCACCAGCGCTTCCCCGGCCGCTTTCGCAGCCTCCCAGCCCTGCTGTTCACCCTGGAGGTACGCTCTCTGGGCCTGGGCTCGGGTGCGAGCCTCGTCCGACCAGCCCGGCTCGGCCTGCGCCACCACCGCCTCGAAGGACTCGGCCGCCAGCGCGCTCAACCCCAGCTCGTGCAACGCCAGCCCCCGGTTCCACAGTGCCTGAGAGGAACCCGGCCGCTGCTGGAAAGCCTTATCCAACAGCTCCAGCGCCCGGGCCGCGTCTCCCTTCGCGAGGGCCAGCACGGCTCGATCGTTGAGCACCTCGGGCGAATCCCCCGCGCGCTCCAGATAGGAGGCCGCGAGCTCCGGCGCGCCCCTCATCAGATACGCACTGGCCACTCCGCGCAGATCTCCCTGGGCCTCCAGACGCGCCAGCACCTCCAGCGACGGAGCCGCGGCAGACGTCGCCTCGCCTCGCGCCACGGCGTGGTAGGGACGATAGCGATCCGCCCCCGGGTGACTTAGCCGAGCTTCGAGGGTGCGCGTGGGCCCCGCGGAGAGAAACGAGGCCTCATCCGCACTCGAGGCCTGCCGCCTGTTCCGCACCGCGAAGAAGGCCGCTCCACTCAGGCCCACTGTCAGCAGTCCCACAGCCAGAAGCCGCACGCTTCCGTCAGTCCGCATGGCCTTCAACTCAGGCTCCCCCGACGTTTGCCCGGCGCTCCCATGTCCTCTCAACGGAAGCGAGCCGGAATCTTCCCGGCCTCACGCTACCCTGGATGAGCGAGCAGGCAGGCGAGCCCCCTCAGCAGGCAAGCAATCGAGCAGTGCGTGGGGAGACTGCCTACCTTTGCGCCAATGTTCCGAGCCTTGCTGGCCCGATGGAAGAGTTCCCTGCGCCTGTTCCAACCGGCGCAAGTCAATGCGCAGCGCGCGAAGATCTCCGTGGCGGAGCTGGGGCACAGCTACGCCAACAAGGTGGTGGCGCTGAAGAACGTGAACCTCAACATCCGCTCGGGCGAGTTCGTCTGCCTGCTCGGGCCGTCGGGGTGTGGCAAGTCCACGTTGCTGTATGCGCTGGCGGGCCATGTGACGCCGACGGGCGGCACGGTGGCCATCGACGGCAAGTCCATTCGCGGGCCAGGGCCGGATCGGCTTCTCATGTTCCAAGAAGCCGCGCTCTTCCCGTGGATGACGGTGCTGGGCAACCTCAAGTTCGCCCTGGCCGCCCGAGGCGTTCCCCGCGCCGACCGTGAGCCGCGCGCCCGCGAGTTCATCCGCCGCGTGCACCTGTCCGGCTTCGAGAACTCGCTGCCCCACCAGCTGTCCGGTGGAATGAAGATGCGCGCGAGCCTGGCGCGGGCGTTGGCGGTGGACTCGGCGGTGCTGCTCATGGACGAGCCCTTCGGCTCGCTGGACTCACAGACGCGCGTGCACATGCAGGAGCTGTTGCAGTCCATCTGGCTGCGCACCTCGAAGACGGTGGTGTTCGTCACCCACGACGTGCACGAGGCGTTGATGCTGGGCACCCGCGTGGTGGTGATGGCGCCCCGGCCTGGCCGCATCGTGAAGGACCTGGAGATCCACCTTCCCATGCCGCGCTCGGCGGAGGACGCGCGGCTGGACGAGATGGCGCGCTACCTGCGGATGCTGATGCGGCGGGTGGAGGGCCCCGAGGGCACGCTGCCGCCTCCTCGTTCGAGCTCCCAGGAAGAAGCGGACCTGCGTCACTGAAAGAGGTGCGGAGATGAAGAGGTGGGCGCAGAAGCTGGGCGTGATGGTGCTGCTCCTGGCGACGTGGGAGCTGGTGGCGCGGAGTGGCCTCTGGTCTCCGCACCTGTTCCCCGGGCCGAGCACGGTGGCCAAGAGCCTCTATGCCATGATGGCCGACGGGCGGCTGGGCTCGGCGGCGCTGCGCTCGCTGGGGCGGCTGGGGCGCGCGTACCTCATCTCGGTGGGCATCGGCGTGCCGCTGGGGCTGGCCAACGCGCGGCTCTCCTTCTTCCGCAACGCGGTGAAGCCGGTGGTGATGGGACTGCAGGCGCTGCCCTCCATCTGCTGGCTGCCGCTGGCGCTGCTGTGGTTCGGCCTGACGGACACCGCCATCCTCTTCGTGGTGGTGATGGGCAGCGTGCTCTCCATCGCGATTGCCACCGAGGACGGCGTGAATGGAATTGATCCGCAGCTCATCCGCGTGGCCCACACGCTGGGGGTGCGCGGGCCGCGCTTCTCGTTCGGAGTGCTCATCCCCGCGGCGCTGCCGGGCATCGTCACCGGTCTGAAGCTGGGCTGGAGCTTCGCGTGGCGCGCGTTGCTGGCCGGAGAGCTGCTCTTCGTGTCCGGGGGCCTCGGCCAGCTGCTCACCCTGGGTCGCGAGCTGATGGACGTGCCGCAGGTGATGGCGGTGATGGTGGCCATCATCGTCATCGGCATCCTCGTGGACCGCGTCTTCTTCCAGACGGTGGAGACGCGGGTGCGGCGGCGCTGGGGCCTGCTGCCCTCCATGTAAGGTGGAGGACGTCCCGTCCGCCGAGCGTGTGCTGGCGGACGGCCCACTCCGGCGCGCGTTGCCGTTCGAGCCGAGCCTCCCCATTACCGCGCGATGGACACGCTTCGCTCTTGGTCTTTCCTCGGGCTCTTCCTGGGGCTCGCCGTCACCATCACCGGTTGCAAGAAGTCGGGAGGCGACGCGGATCCCAACGCTCCACTCCGCCTGGGCTTCTTCCCCAACATCACCCACGCGCAGGCCCTCGTAGGCCACGTCGAGGGCGCCTTCGCCGCGGAGCCGGGCCTCGGCAAGCTGGAGGTGAAGCAGTTCAACGCCGGCCCCGCCGCCATGGAGGCGCTCGTCGGAGGCTCGCTGGACGTCTCCTATGTGGGCACGGGGCCCGCCATCAACACGTACCTCAAGGCCGGCCGGGAATTGCGCATCATCGCCGGAGCGGTGAACGGCGGCGCGGTGCTGGTGACGCGCACGGCGAAGTCCGCCGCCGAGCTGAAGGGGAAGAAGGTCGCCAGCCCTCAAATCGGCAATACGCAGGACATCGCCCTGCGGCACTGGCTCAAGCAGCAGGGCCTCACCGCGGCCAGCGAGCCCGGCAGCGAGGTGCAGGTGGTTCCCATGAGCAACCCGGACATCCTCGGCCAGTACCTGCAGGGCGCCATCGAGGGCGCCTGGGTCCCCGAGCCGTGGGGAGCCCGCATGGTGGCCGAGGGGGGCGGCCAGGTGCTGGTGGACGAGAGAGACCTCTGGCCGCAGCGCCGCTTCCCCACCACTGTCATCGTCACGACGAAGAAGGCCCTGGAGACGCGCCGGCCGCAGCTGGCCGCGCTACTGCGCGTACACGTGCGGCTGACCGAGCGCTGGCACTCGGATCCGGGCGGCTTCGCCACCACCGTGAACAACGCCTTCGGCAAGCTCACCAGCAAGCCGCTGGCGGCTCCCGTGCTCAAGGAAGCCTTCTCCCGCCTCGAGCCGAGCCTCGATCCGGAGTCGGCCGCGCTGACCCAGGCAGCCCAGCACGCCAAGGAGCTGGGCTACCTTTCCTCGGATGACATCTCGGGGCTGGTGGACCTGAGCCTGCTCAACGAGGTGCGCGCGACCGCGCGGTGAAGCGAGCCCAGGCAGGCCCGCTCACTGGGACTCGGCCACCTCCCCTGCCAGGGACAGGGCGACGTTGCGCGTCTCATCCACCGTGTACGAGGCGATGACGTCCTGGCCGGGCTTGGGCTGCTTGTTGATGCGCAGCTCGCTCAGGTCCAACGGCACCACCACGCCCTCGCGCTCCACGAAGAGCGTGCGGCCCTTCACCTCGAGGACACGGCCCGAGAGCAGTTGGGCATTACCCTCGCTCCGCCGCTCCATCCGCTGCTTGTGGGCGTCCATTCCCAGAGGGCCGTAGTTGACCTCATCGATGGCGCCTCCTCGGCCTCCGACGTCGGCTGGCCCATCGGAATCCATCTTGCCATCTCGGGACCTGGCATCCGCGGCCAGGGGGGCGAGCATCAACCCGAGGGCAGGCAGCCAGAGGACTGCGCGACGCACTGGATTGGGGATGATGAGCTTCATGGGGTGGACTCCGGCGTTGAGGGTGCGATGACCCGTCCACCATTCAAGCTAGGGATAGGCCCGATCCCCTTGGTGCCCCCCTGTGCTCCCCGCAGGCTGGAGGAGCCGCCAGACTAGCCGTCGCTGCGCGGCGTGGTCGACTCGCACAGGTGCTCGAGGAACTCGGGCAGCAGCGTGGAGGAGATGATCCAGATGAGCCCCTCGCCCAGGTCCGCCAGCACGGCGCGCTCGGCGTACATGACGCTCTTGGTCTCCACGTAGTGCACGAAGACGCGGCGGTTGCGCTCGCGGTACCAATCCGCCGCGCGAGTGAGCAGCGCCAGCATGCCGTCCTGCACGTCGGCCTGGGCGTCGTCCTCCACCAGCGGGACGATGCGGATGCCGTCCAACACGTGGAACAGGTTGAGGCCGGGGTTGGCCGTCTCGACGATGCCGATGGCCACCGGCTTGCCGTGGACGCGGGCGACGAAGGCCTCGCGCTCGCGAGACAGCTTTGCCCGGTCCCACATCGCCTTGGTGGCGGTGAGCGTGAAGCGCTCGGGCACCAGGTCCAACGCCTCGCGGTACGCCACGGGCTTGGTCGCCTCGAGCCGCTTGAAGAGCAGGCCCAGCTCCTCGGCGGTGGGCTCGGCCACCTCGACGCCCTCGGGCAGGGGCGCCCACTCGCGATCCGTCTCGCCCTCCATGAGCTGGAAGGGGATGAGCGCCGACTGGCCGGTGTGCTCGTACCACTGCGCGAAGTCGAACTTCGTGAAGCGCGTCCAGCGCACGTGCGCCTCGGCGTACGCGAAGAACCACTTCACCTCGGGATCCAACTGCGTGGGCTCGTAGGCGCGCAGGTAGATGTCGCGCAGGGCCTCGCGGGCCGAGGCGCGCTTGTTATTGACCCCAGGAGGCTGCTGCCGTGCCAACTGGTGCGCCAGCCAGCTGCCCGCGTACGGCTTCACCACGGAGAGCGTGGCCTCCACGCCACCCTCCATGGGCCGCACCACGCGCAGGCCCAGGCGCTGCTGGCCCTGGAGCTTGTTCTGCGTCTCGTGGAACTCGCGCTTGAAGGCCTCGAACTTCGTCGGATCCTTGCCGGACAACCGGAAGTAGCCCGACTTCTCGAACAGGTCCCACACCCCGCCGTTCCAGTCACCGGCCACGCGGGTGCGCGGGTGCATCTGCTCCTCCACCAGCGCGCGCCAGGCCAGCCCCTCTTCGGCGTTCAGCGGGCTGAGCCACATGCCGCAGCGGTGGCCCTTGGAGGTGCTGGAGACGTTGCGAACCTCGCCGAACAGCTTCACCGGCGCGCGGCCCGGCATCTCCACCTCGAGCACCGGCACCCGCATGCCCGGGTAGAGCAGGTCGTCGCCCAACTCCGTGGTGAAGGACAGGCCCTCGTAGGACACGTCCAGCATCTTCCGGTGCACGCGGACCTGCGGCCACAGCGGATGATCGAAGGAGATCTCGCACTCGGTGGTGGTGGGAGCGCGCCGCAGCCAGCGGTGGCGGAAGCGCGTCATCTCCTGCGGCAGCGGCATCATCCACAGGCCGCCGTCGTACCAGGTCTTGTCCCCACGGAAGTACAGCACCGAGCTGTAGCCGAAGGCCTCCATGGAGAAGGGCATCAGCGGCAGCTCGCTCTCGGCCTTCCAGCCGATCACGCCCTCATACTTGTCGAAGTGCGCCGCGCGCACCTCCACGCGAGTGCCGTCCTCCGCGCGGGCCACGCCGCGGGTGGTGCGGGCCGCCAGCGCCTCGCAGATGCGCAGGATGCGATCCTGGCTGCGGATGGTCTCCTTCCACACCGGGCGCCCCTCGGGCGTCACCAGGTGGCCGCTCTCGCGCAGGGCCTCCAGCGCGGAGACAATCTTGCGGCCCGCCTCCAGCGGCGGAGCCACGAAGCGCAGGCGCAGCTCCGGCGGCATTTGCGGGCCACCCGCGGAGATCTCCGCCACCTCGGCCTGCAGCGACGTCATCCACCGCTCGCCCAGACCCAGCACGACGTTGGCGGGCTGACCGGGGCGCAATTCCGCGCACGAAGCCAGGTGGAGCGTGAGGTGCTCGAGCGACAGTTGCACCAGCCGGCCCTGCGAGTCGTGCGCGTCGCCGAAGGACGCCACCGCGGACAGGTCCGTTCCCATCCGGTAGCCCAGGATCGCCTCGCGGGTCGACATCCGGTTATCCGACTGCATGGGCGCTCCGTGGCACAAAAACTGCTTTACGTGAATAGCAGAACAATTTCATACCACGGTCCTGCTGGACTTCCCCAAGGGAAATTTCCTGCTCAGAGGGTGAACAGCACTTCCCTGGGGCGCATCTGTCCTCCGCAGGAGGCATGGATACAGAGCATTCTGCGGTGTGTCATTCTGGAAAGACAGCCGGTGCCACGAGGCGATAGGCGTGCTTGTAGAGTCCACAATCGATCTTCCTCGCTTCCGGCCTGCGACTCGGAAACCCCGGCATTCCGAGCAAGCTGAATCTTCCCGGAATTCTGGTTCACTTCCAGGGAAAAAGCCATGCCCTTGGGTCTACGGGTTTCCCGTAGAAACAGACATTTTCGATCAGAGGCAGCGTAGCTCGAGGACGAGGGTGGAGTCTTCGAGGCCTCCATCGGCGCCGGAGCCTCCTACCAGGTAGGTCTCAGTGCCCGTTCCACCCACGAGGGTATGACCGTGCCGTGGGGGGAGCGGGGTGGCAGGGGTGAAGTGCTCGGCGGCGGGATCAAACCAGGCGGAGGGGACGCCGGTGGAGTCCTCGACGTAGACCCAGCCGTTGCCGAGGCGGGCGGCCCGAGGCGAGGGACGGGGCGTGTCCATGGGAAGCAATTCGCGCGCGCGGACGACGCCTCCGGATTGTTCGAGGAGGAAGACGCGGGCGGAGGGCACGAGCGCGGCGCCCACCTGCTCGCGGCCGCCGATCACCAGCGCGCGGTTTCCGGACAGGGAGACCACGGCGGGGCCTTCGAGGGCGGTGGGGAGGCCGGGCCCGACGCCGAGGGTGCCGGTGGGGCCGATCAGGTCCGTGCGGGAGGTGGAGCCGGATCCGGGGCAGCCACCGGCCAGGAGGAAGGAGTTCCCGAGGGGTGCGCCGCCCGCGGGGCATGCCAGGGACAGGCGGCCGAGCACCTCCTGGTCGCCGGTGGCGGGACGGACACGGACGGCGAGGTTTCGCTGCTCGGTGGTCCCTTCTTGGGAAGCGATCATCCTTCCGCCGGCCAGGAGCGCGTCCGAGCCGAGTCGGCCTGTGGCGACGGCTCGGGCGGTGAGTGCGGGCGAGAAGGGGGTCTGGGAGGTTCCTCCATCCAGGGTGAGCCACTCGAGGCTGGGCTCGGGCACATCGTTCAGACGCACGCCGCCCAGCAGCGCCACGCCTCCGTCCTCGAGGGCCACGGCACTGGCCTCGGCGCGCCCCACGGTGAGGGCCTTGGAGGAGATGCGGGTGGATTCGGGGAAGTAGATATCAAGCGCCGCGCTGGGGCGTCCCTGGGAGTCCCGGCCGCCAGCGATGATGAGCGTGTCAGCCAGAGGACCGGAGCTGGGAACGAGTGCGGCGGGCTGGGATCGCCGCGAGAAGCCTTGGCGCACCACGGGAACGCCAACCATGCGGCCTGGACAGGAGCAGACGCCACTGGCGCAGGTGAGGCCTCCGGACAGGCAGCTCCGGGTCTCACAGTCGGGGTCCGCGCAGTCGCGCAGGCCGTCACCATCGTCATCCAGGCCGTTGTCACAGACTTCCATGGCCGTGCCGGCATCCGGAGGCGGCGGGATGGGAGGCAGCGTCAGGGTGAGGTTCGCGCCGCTCTTCTCGGTGAGGGTGGCTTCGCCGGAGGCGGTGGAGCGCACCACACCCGCGAGCTCGGCGGTAGCGCGGACGGTGAGGCGGGTGCCAGCGGGAGTGGCGGGGCCGGACTCGAAGTTGAAGGTGGCGGGCAGGTGCAGGTCCGCGCCTTCGAGCGTGGCGAGGCCCAGCGGCGTGGTGGAGCCTGCCTGGAGCGCGACGACGGAGAGCCGATCAAAATCCGAGCCCGGCACCAGGGTTCCCTCGACGACGACATGGACGCCGCCGGGAGTGGACTGACAGGCGAGCAGGGACCAGAGGGCGAGGAGCAGCGGGAGCAGGCGCGAGGGAGTGCTCACGGGCGCGCGATCAGGCCATTCGGGATTCACCCGGGAGACTCTACCTCCCGAGTGACGGCTCCCGTCCATCCGGGGGCAGGGGCTCAGCGGACTGAGCGGCGAGCGTGGCGGAAGAGCTGGGTGAGGGAGAAGTCGAGCACGGCCTGCCGGCTCTGCACCAGGTGGCGGGCGCGCAGGAAGGGCAGCCATGCCTTGTCGCCCACGATGACGGCGGCCTCGGCCTGCTTGCGGCGAGGCACCCAGGTGCCGCCCAGCGTGTGCACCATCACCATGCCCAGATAGGCGCCCAGAGAATCAATGAGCAGTTCCCTCTCGGCCTCGGGCAACTGGTGGCCCCAACCTCGCCACCACAGGAAGTAGTCAATCTGTGGCAAGGATTCGGGAGAGCCCTTCATCACTGAGGGCACCTCCGTGTGCAGCAGGGCAGCCAACTGTTCGGCGTACTGGTGCTCGTAGAGGCGGATAGCCTCGGGCACATCCGGCACATCGGTCTTCGGTGCCTGGTGGGCCGGGAGCCATTCGGAGGGCTGTGGCGGGTGATACTGGTTGAGCCGCTCGACGTCCCAATGCTTCTTGTGCAGACCCGAGCGCTGCAAGGTGAGGGTGAGCAAGTCGGCGATGTCGGAGTCGAAGCGCGGCTCGACGGGGACGAAGGCCAGGCTGCGGTGGCGCAGGGTGGCTAGGGTGTCTTCCAGCTTCAGCTCGGGGCGCAGGTGGACCAGGGCACGAGCCTGAGCGAGGCGAGCCTCCTCCGAGGCGAAGTCGACGGGAGTGGGGCGGGTGAGCCAGAGCACTGCGCCACCGGGCAGTTCCTCCAGGAGAAAGGCGGGCGTGGAGAGCATTCGCTCGCGACCGATGCTCTCCACCATGCGCGGCCCGTACAGGTTGAGCCAGTGCACACGGTCGATTTCCTGGGGGAGCAGTTCGCGCATCTGCTCGTCAGTCATGTCCATCACGGCATCCGTGATGCTGTGGGCGAAGCCGTAGGTCACCGGGAAGCGAGAGGCGAAGACGCGGGCGAGATTCAACAGGTGCTGAGCGCGTTCCTCTCCCTTGTCCGGCTCGCTGAAGACCATGAAGGGATTGACCCGGAGAATGACAGAAGAGCGGACATTCTCATGGCCTTCGAAGAAGCCAAGTGAGTACCAAGTCTCAGAGAAGCGATCGCACAGCAGATGAATCGAGGTGCTCTTCTGAAAGGTGGCCTCGTGGAGGCGCTCACGCAACTTCTGGCGCGAGTACTTCAGTTTCCGCCGGTTGAGGGACATCCTCCTGGGCCGGAAATCTTCCCCCGTGGCCTCGATGATCTCGAGCATCTCCTCCAGCCCCTCGAAGCCCCGGTCCATGGCATTGCATGGGAAGTCGATCTCGAACTTGAGGGCATCCTCTCTGTTCCACTCGTCAGGGTGCATGGTGGAAATGGATCTCAACCCCCTTTTCCTTCGCGGCTTGGAGCATCGAGTCCCTGAGGTTCTTTACGTCTGGGACAAGTGATTCATCATACACAAGGTGCACGCGCGAGACGCTGACACGGCGCTCGAAGAGGGGATGTCCTGGCCGACGCACCTCCACCTCTCCACCGTACTTCGCCAGCGCCTCCCGCGCATCGGTCCCCACCTGTTCTCCAGCCTCACCCTCACTCATCCTCCTGAAGTCCCGCTGCTTGGTACTGACAGTCTCCACGCGAGGCGCTTTGCCCTCCAGCGTCGTCCCGTCCACCGCCAGGTCGTCGGCGTAGGTCACCGAGGCTTGGCCCTTGTGTTTCAACCCCACGTTCGATTCGGTGAGCGGTTGCTTCATCCCCCTCAGCACTCGCCTTTCCGCTGGTGGCAGCCTCACTTCCGCTCTCAGCAGCGCGGACACCTTGGCCTGGAACTCCATCGCCCGCCGGAACCGCGCCCGAAACACCCGGTAGCTCGGCCAGCTCAGCGGCGGCTTCACTCCCGCCTCCACACCGGCCGGGGACGTCAGCTCCGCGTAGCGCAGCTCCCAATACGACACGTACTCGCGCCACAGCCCCTCCTCCACCTCCGCTCCCGCCAGCGGACGCTCCAACGAGGGCCTCAACTTCTCCAGCTCCTTCACCGCCGCAGGCTGCCGCGCGCCCACCTCTTGCGCCTCGGCCTCCACCAGCCGCGCCTCCATCGCGGATACTTCCCCCTTCAGCCCCAGCCTTCCTGACTCCAACGCGAGCCGCTGCGCTCCCACCCCCGCTGCTCGCACCTCTCCCGCTCCCAACTCCCGGGCCTGAACGGTGGGCGTCTCCACAAGCACCCGAGGCCCTCCCGCAGCTGCTCGCCCCTCCGCCGTGGCCGCCTTACCCACCGCTGACTGCAACATCCCCTCGGCCAGCATCACGTTGACCACCGCCATCACCACCGTGGTCTCCAGCCCCTTGCTGCGCGCCCTCTTCTCGAAGGCCTCGGCCAGCACCTGCCTCAACCTCCGGTTACCCGGCCCTTCCGCGGGGCCCAGCAACTCGTCGATGAAGCGCCACTTCGGCACGCAATCCGGCAGCTCCACCGCCGCGCACCTCAGCGAGTACACCTGCTCGGCCACATGCTCTCCCGTGGCCTGCGCCTGCCTCTCCAGGTTGCCGAACAGCTCCTTCGCCTCTTCGTGCCCCGGCACACCCTCCCGGAGTGACAGCTCGTACACGTGCTCCAGATGCTCCGGGCGGCGCACCAGCAACACATCCGTTCCGGGCAGGAATCCACCCTTCTTTGCCAGGTACTGGGAGAACTCGAACGCTGGGGGATGGGCTTCCCTCGGCGGCAGCGGGGCTTCCTCATCGCAAGTGCCCGCAAGGCAGGCCAACGCCAGGATCAGCAATGGAGCGCGCAGGTTCATGCGCCCTCCATGCTGCGCTCAGCCCCCTCCTCACGGAAGGATGCCCCAGGGAGGGGTCGACCCCAGGCTGTGGACGTCAAGGGCTGCGACGCGGGATGAAGATCCGGAACTTGTCCACTGCACTCCCCTCAAATGGAGCGTCGGGCGTGGCGGAAGAGTTGGGTGAGGGAGAAGTCGAGCACGGCCTGCCGGCTCTGCACCAGGTGGCGGGCGCGCACGAAGGGCAGCCACGCCTTGTCTCCCACGATGACGGCGGCCTCGGCTAGCTGGCGACGGGGCACCCAGGTGCCGCCCAGCGTGTGCACCATCACCATGCCCAGATAGGCGCCCAGAGAATCAACGAGCAGCTCCCTCTCGGCCTCGGGCAACTGGTGACCCCAGCCCCGCCACCACAGGAAGTAGTCAATCTGCGGCAGCGACTCGGGCGAGCCCTTCATCACCGAGGGCACCTCCGTGTGCAGCAGGGCGGCCAACTGTTCGGCGTACTGGTGCTCGTAGAGCCGGATGGCCTCGGGCACATCCGGCACATCCGGCTTGGGCGCCTGGTGGGCCGCGAGCCACTCGGAGGGCTGTGGCGGGTGGTACTGGTTGAGCCGCTCGACGTCCCAATGCTTCTTGTCCAGCCCCGAGCGCTGCAACGTGAGGGTGAGCAAGTCAGCAATGTCGGTGTCGAAGCGCGGCTCGACGGGGACGAAGGCCAGGCTGCGGTGGCGCAGGGTGGCCAGGGTGTCTTCCAGCTTCAGCTCGGGGCGCAGGTGGACCAGGGCACGTGCTTGAGCGAGGCGAGCCTCCTCCGAGGCGAAGTCGGCGGGTGTCGGGCGCGTCAGCCAGAGCACCGCTCCACCGGGCAGTTCCTCCAGGAGAAAGGCGGGCGTGGAGAGCATGCGCTCGCGGCCAATCTTCTCCACCATGTGCGGTCCGTACAGGTTGAGCCAGTGTACCCGGTCGATGCTCTGGGGGACCCGAGCACGCATCTGCTCGTCATCCATGTCCAGGAGCGCATCCGTACCGCTGTGAGCGAAACCCCAGGTGACAGGGAATTGGGATCCTAAAGCCCGCACGAGGTTCACGAGGTGAAGTGCTCGTTCTTCTCCCTTCCCCGGTTCGCCGAAGACGGAGAAGGGATGGACCCTGAGGACGATAGAGGAGCGAACATCCTCACGACCTTCGTGGAAGTCCAGCGCATACCAGTTCTCCTCGAACTGATCGCATAGGAGATGGAAAGAGGTGTGGTTCTGAAACGTGGCTTCATGAAGGCGTTCGCGCAGTTTCTCGCGCGAGTACTTCAACTTCCGCCGTTTGAGCGACATTCTCTTGGGACGAAATTCCTCCCCCGTGGACTCGAGGATCCCCAGCACCTCACCCAGGCCTTCGAAGCCCCGGTCCATGGCACTGGAGGGAAAACGGATCTTGAGAGTCAGGCCATCTTCTTGATTCCAATGGTCACGGAGCATGACGAAAGTGGAGTTCAACCCCCGCTGTGTCCGCAGCGCCTACCATCGCGTCTCTGAACTCCGGGAATTGGGGGATGAGTGCCTCATCATATACGAGATGCACACGAGAGACTCTGATTCGGCGCTCGAAGAGAGGGTGTCCTGGTCGGCGCACCTCTACTTCGCCCCCATACTTCGCCAGGGCTTCCTTTCCGTCAGCCTTCACCTGCTCTGCGGCATCGTCTCTGCTCATCCTCATGAAGTCCCGCTGCTTGGTGCTGATGGACTCCACGTGCGGCGTACCGTTCTTCAACGTGGCCTCGTCCACCGCCAGATCGTCAACGTAGTTCACCGAGGCCTGGCCCTTGTGCTTCAACCCCACGTTCGATTCGGTGAGTGGTTGCTTCATCCCTCTCAGCACCTGACGCTCCGCTGGTGGCAGCCTCACTTCCCCTCTCAGCAGCGCGGATACCTTGGCCTGAAACTCCATTGCCCGCCGGAAACGCGCTCGAAACACCCGGTAGCCAGGCCAGCTCAGCGGCGGCTTCACTCCCGCCTCCACACCGACCGGGGACGTCAACTCCGCGTAGCGCAGCTCCCAATACGATACGTACTCGCGCCACAGCCCTTCCTCCACCTCAGCTCCCGCAAGCGGACGCTCCAGCGAGGGCCTCAGCTTCTCCAACTCCTTCACCGCCGCCGGCTGCCTCGTGCCCACCTCCTGCGCCTCGGCCTCCACCAGCCGCGCCTCCATCGCGGATACTTCCCCCTTCAGCCCCAGCCTTCCTGACTCCAACGCGAGCCGCTGCGCTCCCACCCCCGCTGCTCGCACCTCTCCCGCTCCCAACTCCCGGGCCTGAACGGTGGGCGTCTCCACAAGCACCCGAGGCCCTCCCGCAGCTGCTCGCCCCTCCGCCGTGGCCGCCTTACCCACCGCTGACTGCAACATCCCCTCGGCCAGCATCACGTTGACCACCGCCATCACCACCGTGGTCTCCAGCCCCTTGCTGCGCGCCCTCTTCTCGAAGGCCTCGGCCAGCACCTGCCTCAACCTCCGGTTACCCGGCCCTTCCGCGGGGCCCAGCAACTCGTCGATGAAGCGCCACTTCGGCACGCAATCCGGCAGCTCCACCGCCGCGCACCTCAGCGAGTACACCTGCTCGGCCACATGCTCTCCCGTGGCCTGCGCCTGCCTCTCCAGGTTGCCGAACAGCTCCTTCGCCTCTTCGTGCCCCGGCACACCCTCCCGGAGTGACAGCTCGTACACGTGCTCCAGATGCTCCGGGCGGCGCACCAGCAACACATCCGTTCCGGGCAGGAATCCACCCTTCTTTGCCAGGTACTGGGAGAACTCGAACGCTGGGGGATGGGCTTCCCTCGGCGGCAGCGGGGCTTCCTCATCGCAAGTGCCCGCAAGGCAGGCCAACGCCAGGATCAGCAATGGAGCGCGCAGGTTCATGCGCCCTCCATGCTGCGCTCAGCCCCCTCCTCACGGAAGGATGCCCCAGGGAGGGGGGCCCACCACTGCCGTCCCCTCAAAGGAATCCGCACCATCCTGAGCGAGTCCCCCTTCCGTCCCAGGCCTCCCGAGGCCAGGTTCCGCTGCTTGTAAAATTCTCGCGCCACCCTTTCGGTCACGGGCGTTTGGCGGTGTAGACTCGATTTTCTCAAATGGGTGGTTCCACGCTGCCGCTCGCCCCGGACGCCTTCAGCGGCCGGAAGCTGGGCAAATACGAGGTGCTCTGCCGCCTGTCCACGGGCGGGATGGCGGAGATCTTCCTCGCGTCGCAGCGTGGTCTCGCCGGCTTCCGCAAGCTGGTGGTGCTCAAGCAGATCCTCCCCGACATCGCCGGCGAGGAGGAGTTCGTCCAGATGTTCCTGGACGAAGCCCGCGTCACCGCCGCCTTCAACCACCCCCACATCGCCCAGGTGTTCGACCTGGACGTGGCCAATGGCGAGCTCTTCCTCGCCATGGAGTTCGTCCCCGGCGCCACGCTGGTGGAGGTCGCCAAGGCCTGCCGCGCCGCCAACGAGCCCATCCCCGTGGGCTTCAGCCTCGAGGCCGTGCGCGACACCGCCCTCGCCCTGCACTACGCGCACACCTTCACGGATCCGCTCGGCCGGCCCTCACCCGTCATCCACCGCGACGTGGCCGAGAAGAACGTCATGGTGACGTACGAAGGCGTCACCAAGCTGTTGGACTTCGGCATCGCCAAGAACCTCGCGCGCAAGAGCCGCACGCAGATCGGCATGGTGAAGGGCACCAGCGGCTATATGTCTCCGGAGCAGATCCTCGGCGAGCCCCTGGATGCTCGCAGCGATCTGTTCAGCCTGGGCGTGGTGCTGCACGAGTGCCTCACCGGCCTGCGCCTGTTCCATGCCAAGACCCCCGAGGCCGGTGCCGGCGCCGTGCTGCACGGCCAGGTGCCCCCTCCCTCGCGCACGAACAAGGCCATCCCGCCGGAGCTCGACGCCATCGTGCTCAAGGCGCTGTCCCGCAAGCGCGAGGACCGATACTCGACGACGCTGGAGTTCGCTCGCGCCCTGGAGCGCGCCGTGGGGCCCCTCATCTGGCACCCGGAGCAGAGCGGAGAGCTGATCAGCCGCCTCTTCTCGGATCGCCGCGCGCAGACCCGCCAGCTGCTCATGGCCGGGCGCGCGCTGAGCGGCGACACCACCGGAGAGGTCAACCTGGCGCACATCCTCTCCCCGCCCGCAGCCGCGGAGCCCGCACCTCCTCCCGCCGAGATCACGAGCCCACCCAGCCTGCCGCAAATTACTCCCACGCTGCAGGCCCCTCCACGGGCGGCCTCGTTGACCGGGCTGCCCACGGTGAAGCCTCCCGCGCCGCCTCCGCAGGATCCGCCTCCGGCAAAGCCCGCACGAGAGGGCCCTCCGCGGCGGCCCACCTCCGGGCTCCATACGCTGTCGTCCCCCGAGGCCGCCGCCCGTCGTCCCGTGTTCGAGCCCCTGCCCCAGAAGCGCACGAGCACCGCGGGTGAGTTCGCCATGCCTCCGCCTCCTCCAGCGTCGGAGACCACCGGGCGCACGCAGCCAGACGCGGAGGCACTTCCTGAACCCTCTCCCTCCGAGACGCGGATCATCTCCACCCGCGCGGCGTCCATCGATCTGCCGCCACTGATGGATCCCAACGCGGAGGACGACTCGAACCCCGCGCTGCGCACCATGCTCGAGCGAGCGGAGCTCACCGAGGGAACCGTCCCCTTCATGGACAATCCCCTCGCCAAGGGTCCCTCGGCTCCCGCGAAGCAGGACGATGCGCCGATGCCCCCGGTGAGGGTCTCCACCGGCCGCGTGCGCCCGTCCAGCGATCGTCTCCCCGCAGCTGGTGCTCCCGGAGCCCGCCCTCCCCGGCGCCGCGCCCCCACGCCTCCGCCCGAGGAGGATCCTGAAGTCACCACCCGGCCCGTCCGCGCGGTGAGGATGGAGGAAGAACCCACCGCGGACACCAACGAGACGCTCGTCCCCGACAACGAGGAAGGGCCCACCCTCCTCACCTCGCCCACCATCACCGCCTTGTCTCCGGACAGGAAGCCAGGCCGGAGCTGGGTGTGGGTGCTCGTCGTGGGCGTGCTGGTGCTCGGTGCGCTGGGCGCGACCGTGGCCCTCGGGTTGGATGGCGGCCGCGTGAGCGGAATGCTCGGCATGGGAGCGCCTCCTCCCACTCCGGTGAAAGCCTCGCCGGAGCCCGTGAGTCCTCCTCCCAAGCAGGAGCCTCCGGCCATTGTACAGGCTCCCCCGTCTCCGCCTGCTCCGGAGCCTGCCCCTCCGTCCGCGGAGGCAACTCCCGCTGCCGCTGAGACGCTCGCTGCCGGAAACCCCAAGCCCCCCACCCCCACCGAGCCCGTTGCGCAGCCCACCTCGCCCACCGAGGCCACCCCTGCGGACACCGTGGCGTCCGTGACGCCCGCCGAAGCCGCTCCAGCCACAGGAGATGTCCCCAAGAGCGCGGAGGCCGACTCGGACTCGACGAAGAAGCAGTCCCGCCCCCAGACGAAGCGCGCACGCCAGAACGCCAAGGCCGCGCCCAGCGAGGGCGAGGAAGCCTCCACCGATGACGAGCCTTCCGCGGCCTCCTCGCCGGCCGGGGGCGGTCTGCTCACGCTCGTCACCACGCCCTACGCGAAGGTGTACCTGGGGCGGCGCTACCTGGGAGACACACCGCTCTTCAAGCTCAGCCTCCCGTCAGGCAAGCACTCCCTCAAGCTCGTCAGCGCGGAGGGCAAGAGCCTGCGCTTGCCGGTGGACATCAAACCCGGCGAGACGACGGCCCTGCGGCTCTCCCTGGATCAGCTCGACCCGAACTAGCCTGCCTGCTCTCGAGGGCTGCAATGGGTCCGGGGGCTCGTGCGTACAGCACAATGCCCCGAGGCTTCGAGCCTCCATTCTTCCCTTGGAGAGAGCCACCATGCAGAACCTCCGCGCCGCCCTGGTCGTCCCGACGCTCCTGCTGTCCTTCTGCGCCTTCGCCGAGGGCTCCACCCGTGAGGAGACCCGTGACGTCTCCGACTTCCACGGCGTCGAGGTGGGCGGCGGCATCAAGGCCCAGGTGACGATCGGCCCCAAGTCCGTGCGCGTCTCCGGAGACGACAAGCAGGTGAGCTTGCTCCGCACCGAAGTCGAGGACGGCAAGCTGGTCGTGAACATGGACAAGAAGTCGTGGGGGGAGAACATCTCCAGCAAGGGCGTGCGCGTCGTCATCTCCACCCCCAAGCTCACCCATGTGGGGGCCAGCGGCGGCGCCGAGGTAGAGGCCGAGGCCACGTCCGCCGAGTCCTTCTCTGTCGACTCCAGCGGCGGCAGCGAGCTCACCGTGCGCAAGCTGGACACGAAGCGCCTCGAGGTGGAGGTCAGCGGCGGCGGTGAGGTGACGCTGAAGGGCCGTGCCGACTCGGCCGAGGTGGAGGCCAGCGGCGGCGCCGAGGTGCACGCCAAGGAGCTCAGCCTCAAGTCGCTCGAGGTGGAGGGCAGCGGCGGTGTCAGCGTGGACGCCAACCCCTCCGAGAGCATCAAGGCTGAGCTGTCCGGTGGCAGCTCCGTTCATGCGGACAGCGCGCCCGCGCGCCGCAAGGTCTCCGCTTCGGGCGGCTCGCAGGTCGTCTTCGGCAAGGAGTAGCGCGGCCCGGCTGCCTCACCCGTCCAGGTTCAGGGAAGCCTCCTCGAGGCGCTGGCCCTTGCGATCGAAGACCTCCACGCGCAGCACGGGGGCCTTCCAGCTCAGCCGGGTGAAGTTGCTCACGTCCGTGTATCCCCCGTGCCGGGTGATGACGTAGTCCGCCTGCCCGTCGAGCACCCCGCGCGTCTCGAAGATGAACTCCGGAGGAGTGAAGGCCGGAGTGTTGAACGCCGAGGAGATGATGGAGTGCACGCGGAAGTCCGGCCGCGAGGTGCTCTTCAGCTCCGCCCAGAGCGACACGTGCACGTCGCCCGAGAGGAACACCGTGCGGTGCACACCCTGGTCCCGCATGAAGTCCAGCAGGCCCTGACGCTGGTGCTGGAAGCCGGCCCACTTGTCGTTGCGCTCGGACAGTGCCCAGCCGCCCAGCTTCACGTCCGGGAAGAAGGGCACCGCGGACACCACGAACTTCAGCCCGCCCGGATCCGCCTTCAGCCAGTCCTTCAGCGCCTGCATCTGGGTGGTGCTGATGATCTCCGGAGGCTGGGCGGACTTGTAGCGCTCGGTGCGCACGTCCAGCACGAAGAAGCGCGCGGGGCCCGACTGGAAGGTGTACCAGTACCGGGTGATGGCGTTGGTGAGCCCCTGCTCGTTCTTGCGCTCCAGCGCCGGCCCGTGCACCACCTGGTAGCAGCGGTACGCCTGGATCGCCGCCAGGAAGCGCGCCTTGTTGGCCGAGAGCTGCTCGGGCGAGAGCTTCGGATCCTGCAGCCGATCCATGGACCAGTTGTCTGCCAGCTCGTGGTCATCCAGCGTCATGTACGTGGGCACCCGCGACATGAGCTTGCGCAGGTTCGGCTGGGAGAAGGAGCGCTGGTAGTTGGCGCAGTACTGGGCGAACGTCTTGTTCGACGCCGCCACGTCCGCGTAGATCTGATCGCCCACCATCAGCATCAGGTCCGTGGGCCGCCCGCCTTCCACCTGCTCGAGGATCGTCCGGAAGACGCGATCGCCCCGGTCCGGCAGCCCGATGTTGAGCAGGTCCTCCAGGCCCGGCACCGGGTGGCGGCAGGAGCCGAACACCAGCGAGAGCTCCGGACTGCCCGGCGCACGAGCCGTGCGGAAGACACCCGCACTGGCCCCCTGCAGCTCCAACCCCACCGCCGGCACCAGCAGTTGCTGCTCCACGTCCGAATAGAAGAACCCCATCCGGTACGCGTAGGCCTTGCCCGACTCCAGCCCCGGGAAGTCCACGCTACCAGTGAAGTCGTCCTCGGGCAGCAGCTTGAAGTAACGCGCCTGGGCGGGCGTGGTGGAACCGCCCTCGAGCAAATGCGCCACGCCGTAGCACCGCACCCCTCCGCCCACCGGAGGAGGCTGGCCCCGGCCCCACAACCGCACCGTGGTGTCCGTCGTGTGTCCCACGATGGGACCCACCGTCACCGGCTTCACTGGAAACACGAGCGCCATCCGTTTCCCCTCCTGGGTGATGTCTACCTACTTGAGCGGTCAAGGTAGGAGACCTGATGGACTCCAAGCGGAGAAAGCGCCGACCTCCGTTGAAAAGCCCACGGGGATCTCATGGATAATGGACCGCGCTGGTCCTTCTTGTTTACAGATGTGCAGCACTTTTGTTTCCCCGCCCGATTTGACTGGAGTACCTGATGACCGCCCTCGCCTCGAAGCCCAACCCCATCTGGCATCAGAAGCCCCGGCCCCAGGTGACGACTCAGCGAGTCACGGCCCAGCTGGATGCGGTCATCGACCGGGTCCCTCAAGCCACCCCCGCGCTGCTGGCACCGCTGGCGGCCCAGAGCGCCGCGCGCGCCGCCGAGTTCCTCGCCACCGAGAGCCTCACGGGCGCCAAGGGCTATGACGTGACGCTGGTGGAGCACGGCACGAACCGCGCGGTGGCTTTCGCCACCGTATTGCAGGCCGAGGGCAGCGACTTCCAGAGCCGCACCCGCCTGGACCCCTCCGTGCTGGAGAAGTCGGCCTTCCTCACGCGCGTGCACGTGGCCCCGGACGCACCCAAGGGCACCTCGGCGGTGCTGCTCTACGCGGCCCTGCGCCAGGCGCGCAGCTGGGACCGCAAGATGGCCAGCTTCCTCATGGTGGATGACGCCACGCCGCTGGCGCGCCAGTACAACCTCGTCTCGCTCGGGGGCGTGCCGCGCATCGACGGGCCCGGCGGCCATGCCTACCGCGCCAAGTCCCAGCGCCTGGACATCGTGCTCCACCGCGCCTTCGAGGAGGCCCGCGAGGCCGGTCAGCCCGTGGTGCCGTCCTTCCTGGTGGCCGAGATTCTCGACACCATCAACAACCTGTTCCTCGACAAGGTGGGCCAGGCCAGCTTCTTCCAGGCGGTGGAGGCCGGCACCCTCACGCGCGAGCAGTACGTGTACTCGCTCACGCAGATGCACCAGTTCGTCCGCTACACCACGCGCCTTCTGGGCCGCTGCGTGGGGACCTCGCCCACCACGGAGCTGCGCACGCACTTCATTGCCCACCTGCGCGGGGAGATCAACCACGAGATCATCATCGAGAAGGACCTGGCGCACCTGGGCGAGGACGTGCAGTACGTGAAGGAGCTGGCCCAGGCCAACCTGCCCACGCGCGAGTTCATGTGCACGCAGGAGGCCGCCATCGGCTTCTACGAGGACCCCATCCTCATGCTCGCCGCGCCCCTGGCCGCCGAGGGCGTCAGCGGCCACCTGGGCAACCTCTTCATGGAGAAGCTCAACGGGTGCGTGGCCTCGTGGGGCGTGAAGGAGCCGCAGAAGGCCACCCATTTCCTGGGCTCGCACATCGAGTTCGACGGCGGCGATGACGGCCACTGGCAGGGCAACCTGGACCTGCTGGCCCAGCACCTGAAGACGGAGCAGGAGATGCGCCGCTTCCTGTCCATGCTCCGGGTGAGTGTGGATGCCACCCTGAAGCAGTGGGACAGCTACGTGAGCGACGTGGACCTGTTCAGCGCCCTGCCCCAGCCGTAGGTGGGATGGATTCCTTTCCAGGCCTTCCCTGTTGATGCAGGATGCAGTGGGTCAAGAGCCCCCCGCCAGGGCCTGGAGCGCGGCGTCGGGCTCCTCGCCTTCCTCGAGGAGTGAAGTCGTGTTGAACACGGCATTCAAGGTGGACATCATCGACCGGGTCATCTTCTCCCGGTGGCTGCGCCCGCCCTCCAAGCAGGACATTGAGGCCATGGAAGCCCACATGGCCATGGCCCACAAACGCTTGGGCCAGTCGCTGCTGTACGTGGGCTCCCTCGACTCGAAGGTGAAGGTCCCCAACGCCGAGGAACGCAACAACCTCAACGCGCTGATGAACGCCGCCCGCAACTACTGCGAGGTGGCCCACCTCATCATCGAGGGCTCGGACCTGCAGAACAGCCTGCAGCGCGTCATCATCTCCGGCATGCTCATCATCACCCGCACCTACGACAACTTCCTGTCGGTGCATAAGAGCGTGGAGACCACCGCCGACGACTTGTCCAAGCGCCTGAACAAGGACGCGGGGCCGGTGATCCGCGCGGCCAGGGATCGAGGCCTGGTGGTGTAACGGCGACCCCCCTGCCATGACGCAGGGCGTGCTCGCCCAGTCGCCGTGCAAGCGCTCCCTCCCGCTGCGGCTTCCTCTATCCTTCCTGTGAACGGGTGCCCCGGAAGTGACAAAAACCTCATGATGAGCCGCTTCCGCTAGACTGCGGAGCGTTGCACTGCCGATGAGTCGGGCTCCTGTTCCACGAGAACCCATGATGTCTTCTGAGATTGTTGACGCCGTCGTCGTGGGATGTGGCCCCGTGGGTGCGATCACGGCCAACTACCTGGGGTTGCATGGACTGCGGACGCTCATCATCGAGCGTGAGCTCCAAGAGAACCAACAGCCCCGAGCCTTCTCGTGCGACGACGAGACCCAGCGCAACTTCCAGGCCGCGGGCCTGGTAGGCGAGCTGGCCGTGGCGCTCTTTCCCTGCCAGTCCATGGACTACATCGATGGGCAGAAGCAGGTGCTGGGCACGGCGGCCTTCAGCGAGCTGAACTTCGGATATGGGCACCCGGCCCTGTCCTTCTTCAGCCAGCCGCAGCTCGAAGGCGTGCTGCGCCAGGGGCTCGGGCGCTTCCCCCACGTGGAGCTGAGGCTGGGCCACGAGGTGGAGTCCTTCACCCAGGATGCCGAGTGCGTCACCGTCCACGTGAAGGACCGGCGCACCGGCCGCGTCTCGCCCGTGCGCACGCGCTACCTGCTGGGCTGCGACGGCGGCCACAGCGACGTGCGGCAGAGGATGGGCGTGGACATGGAGGGCATCTCCTACGGCGAGCCGTGGATCACCCTGGCCTGCACCACCGAGACGCCCGAGCCCGTCTTCAGCTACTACGTCTGCGATCCGGAGCGCCCCGGCTTCGCCACGCGCGGCCCGCTCAATGAGATTCGCATGGACTTCCTGGTGCGAGAGAACGAGCGCTCGGACATCATCGACACGAAGGAGTTCGTCGACAAGCTGCTGGGGCAGTTCGTCGATCCGAAGCAGGTGAAGGTGACGCGCGCGGCGGTGTTCACCTTCCACAGCAAGGTGGCGGCGCGCTGGAGGGACGGGCGCGTGTTCCTGCTGGGAGACGCGGCGCACCTCATGCCGCCCTTCATGGGCCAGGGGTTGTGCTCAGGCATCCGCGACGCCATGAACCTCACTTGGAAGCTGGCGCAGGTGCGCCGGGGCGCGGCGGGCGATGCGCTGCTGGACACCTACGAGCGCGAGCGGCGGCCGCACGTGGTGAACATGATCAAGGCCACGCTGATGATGGGCCGGGTGTTCCTGTCCCGCTCGAAGTTCGTCGCGTCGCTCCGCAACGCGCTGCTCCGGTGGAGCTACAAGAACGTCGCGGGGGCGCGCAACTTCATCCGCGAGTTCAAGGCCAAGCCGAAGATGTTCATCCCGCAGGGCTTCATCGCCAGCGGCCGGTACAAGGACAATGCTCCGGAGGGTCAGTACTTTCTCCAGCCGAAGGTGGGGCTGGCCGGAGGCCGCACGGTGCCGCTGGACGATGTCATGGGCAACCGCTTCGCGGTGCTCAGCCTGGCGGATGTCACGGAGCCGGTGCGGCAGTCCGCCGAGGCGCTCGCCCGGGAGTTGGGAGGCGTTCCGCTGCGCGTGCTCCCCGCCGAGCGGGCCGCCGAGGCCGGGCCTGGAGACGTCGTGGATGTGGAGGGCAAGCTCGCGGCGTGGCTCTCCCGGTTCCACGCCGATACCGTGCTGTTGCGCCCGGATCGCTATGTCTATGGTGTTTCGCGGGGCTCGGCCATCGAGAAGCTCCGCGAGCAGGTACGCCCATTCATCCATCGCTCCGAGGCCGAGCCGGTGGAGGAGAGGCCGACACATGTTTCACTCACGTCGAATGCATGAAACCGAAGTGTCTCATGCAGGAGTCATGCGAGCCATGACCGCGACCAGCCAATTTGCTTTTCACTCTCAGAGGCATCGTGCAGGATGCGGCCCGTCTCGGAGAGCCTGTAGCCTGGTGCCTGGCGTGAGCGGAGCCGGGCTCGTCGCCTTCCTCGAAGGAGTGAAGTCGTGTTGAACACGGCATTCAAGGTGGACATCATCGACCGGGTCATCTTCTCCCGGTGGCTGCGCCCACCCTCCAAGCAGGACATCGAGGCCATGGAGGCTCACATGGCCGCCGCTCACAAGCGCCTGGGGCAGAAGCTGCTGTACGTGGGCTCCATCGACTCGAAGGTGAAGGTCCCCAACGCCGAGGAGCGCAACAACCTCAACACGCTGCTGAACGCCGCCCGCAACTACTGCGAGGTGGCCCACGTCATCATCGAGGGCTCGGACCTGCAGAACAGCCTTCAGCGCGTCATCATCTCCGGCATGCTCATCGTCACGCGCACCTATGACAACTACATGTCGGTGCACAAGACGATCGACGGCGCGGTGCCGGATCTGGCCAAGCGGTTGAACAAGGACGTGTCCTCGCTGGTTCGCGTGGCGAGGGATCGCGGCCTGGTGCAGTAGCGAGCCAGGTGCCTACTTCTTCTTCTCGAAGGTGAGCGCGCCCGAGTTCATGCAGTAGCGCTGGCCCGTGGGCTCGGGGCCATCCGGGAAGACGTGGCCCAGGTGGCCGCCGCAGCGCGAGCACACCACCTCCGTGCGCGTCATGAAGTAGCTGTTGTCCTCATGCAGCTCCACCGCGGCGGGGGACAGGGGCTGCCAGAAGCTGGGCCAGCCGGTGCCGGACTCGAACTTGGTATCGGAGGTGAAGAGCGGCTGGCCGCACGCAGCGCAGCGGTAGGTGCCCGCTTCGTGGTTGTTCCAGTACTTGCCGGTGAAGGCGCGCTCGGTGCCCTTCTCGCGCAGGATGCGGAACTGCTCGGAGGTGAGCTGCTTGCGCCACTCCTCCTCCGTTTTGACGACCTTGTCTGGAGTGCTGGGAGCCTGAGAGGCCTTCTCGGCTGGCTTGGGAGTGCTCGCGGGCTTGTCTCCCGCACCCGCGGCGATGGCTACGAGGGGAACTGCCAGCAGGCCTGCCCACCACCACATGCGTCGTCGGTTCATGCTTCTGGTACGCATGAGTGGCGGGAAGGTTACTGCTGGCCCTCTGAGCGGAGGTACTACTGGGGTTTGGGGATGCGGTCCTCGTTCTGCCGGTTCACCATCCAGCCCGGGTACTCGGGGGGCAGAGCGGAGGCGGTGTTGAGGGCGGTGAGCTGCTCGGGGGTGAGCTTGAGCGCGGTGGCCTGGAGGTTGTCCTCGAGCTGCTCGGGCGTCTTCGCGCCGATGACGATCGTCGTCACGTGGGGCTGGTGGAGCAGCCAGGCCAGGGCCACGCGCGCCACGGAGGCGTTGTGCTCCTTGGCGATGCCGTCCATCACATCGATGACGTTGTAGGCGCGCTCCTTGTCCACGGGCGGGAAGTCGAACGAGGCGCGCCGGGCTCCATCGGGCCCCTGGCTGCTTCGGCGGAACTTGCCGCTCAGGAAGCCGCCGGCCAGGGGGCTCCACACCATGAGGCCCACCTGTTGGTCCTTCATCAGCGGGACGAGCTCGCGCTCGAGATCCCTTCCGGCGATGGAGTAGTAGGCCTGGAGGGACTCGAAGCGGGCGAGTTGGCGATGCTCGCTGATGCCCAACGCCTTCATGAGCTGCCAGGCCGCGAGGTTGGAGGCGCCCAGGTAGCGCACCTTGCCCTGGCGGACCAGATCATCCAGCGCGCGCAGCGTCTCATCCAGCGGCGTGACGATGTCGAAGCCGTGGATCTGGTACAGATCGATGTAGTCGGTGCCCAGGCGCCGCAGGCTGTTGTGCACCGAGTCCATGATGTGGACGCGGGACAGGCCCACGTCGTTGACCCCAGGGCCAGTGCGGCCGCGGACCTTGGTGGCCAGGACGATGTCCTTGCGCCGCGCGGCCAGGGCCTTGCCGAGCAACTGCTCGGAGAGCCCGTGGGAGTAGACGTCCGCGGTGTCGAAGAAGTTGATGCCCGCGTCCAGGCTGCGGCCCACGAGCTTGTCGGCCTCGGACTGGCCCTGGGTGCCGATCACCTTCCAGATGCCCTCGCCCCCAAACGTCATCGCTCCGAAACACAGCTCCGATACGTACAGGCCCGTGCGGCCCAGCATCCGATAGTTCATGTGTATGATTCCTCCTGGAAGACAGGCGGCGGAGGATTAACGCGCTCGGTGGCTCGCCGCAGGGGACTCGTGTCTCGGGGAGTCTGGGAGTGTGCGTTTCGGGGGGTGGGACCTGAGCGATGCGTTCTCGCGTCGACCGCGCCCCATGCTGGACGTGGACACAGCCCTGAAGGCTCAGTCCGAGTGCACGGGGCGGGGTGAGGCCTCTACGCGCTGGAGTTCGGCGCTCAGCCAGTCCCGGTACGGGTAGGTGCTCGTCATGGCCTCTCCCTGCCCGAGGTTCCGAGCGGAGATTCCCACGAGCACGGTCCCCTCGAGGCCTTCGCGCAGGCACGGTCCTCCGCTGTCACCGCGGTAGTGGTGGCCTCCGGGCTGCTCGATGCGGACCCTGCCGCCTGTGGAGTCCTGCATATCGATGACCCTGTTTCGGCTGGAGTGCCGCTCTCCATCGTAGACGCGAGCCAGCTCGTCATAGCCGGAGCCCACGATGACGACGGACTCGTTGGGTTGGAGGTCCTTGTCGGCAAGGGACAGCGGTAGGAACTCCTTGTCGAGAGGCTGTTCCAGGACGATGAGCGCCAGATCCGCGGTGCTGGACACCACCTCTTCCTGCGCATTCAGGAGCACGCGCAGCTCCGGGTGAGGGAGCACGGCGCCCGAGTGGGATTCCCTGTACGAGTACATGTCATTGCCCAGGGCCGAGCGCGGCTTGTAGACGGACGTCGTCGCCTGGGCCGTCTTCGCGCAGCCCGAGCCGTCGATGACGAACTGGACTCCACCCGCCTGGGGAGAGACCCGGCGCAGCGGACACACGCAGTGGCCCGCGGTCACCACGAGCCTGCGGCCGATGACGACTCCACTGCACACGCCTCCCTGCTCCTCGTCGAGCCCCGTGGTGACGAGGACTGAGGAGGGGTAGCGATTGATCACATCCACCTTGCCGGCCAGGGAGATCAGCCGGGTGTCTTCGGGCGAGTCGCGCAGCACTCCTGCAGTCGCGAGCCGCTCACGAGGCTGTGGCCGTGCCTGCTTCACGGCGGTGCCCGCTGAGGGCTTCCGAGTGGGGACACGCTCTCCTCCCGAGTCACCACCCAGGGTCAGCGCCAGGATCAGCGAGGCGCGGACGATCTGGACGAACAGGGAATCGGAATGTCCCGGTGGCCGCCAGGAGGGGCGACGGTGTGCAGTCCTCGCGCGGGGATGCACGAAAGGGGGTTCTTGCCATGGGACACGCGACATGACCTGCAGAGTAGGGCAGGAAGGACGTGTCCCGCAACGTTGTGCGGAAGGCAGTCTGGAGACAGGTCACCGCTTGGACCGGAACCTGGGAGCTTTCACACTCCGGACGCGCTTACTTCCCTTACGAGCCGAGGGTTTGTCTTCGAAGAGGTCTTGCACGGACTCGGTTGTCACCGCCTTGCGCAGCCAGACCTTGAGCTGCAAGAGGTCCTTGCAAGCCAGGATTTGCTGGCGGGCGGCGTCATCTACCTCGAGGCCCCGAGCATCGAGCACTTCGAACAGAGCAGCCCGCTCGCCTTCATGGAGGCCTTCCTGGAGTCCTTCTTTAAGGCCTTCCTGGCGCCCTTCTTGGCGCCCCTCCTGCCGTCCCTTCTGGAGGCCTTCCTGGAGCCCTTCCTGGAGCCCCTTCTCATGCCCTTGAGCCATCCACCGGCGGAACAGTTCGGTCTGCACTTCGTAAGTGCCACGCTGCATCAGCGCCTCCAAGGCTCCGCGGGCCGCCTCGCTCAGCGAGGACATTGCCAGGTCAACGTAAAGGCGGAACCGCTCCTTATCAAGGCCGCCCGCCGTACTCAGTACTGCCTGGATGATGGCCGGGCCCACCGCTTCGTGCCCGTGCGCCATCGCTGACAACACCGCCAACTCTGGATCCCGCGCGGCTGCCTGCTCATCCACAAGGATCGGAATGGCCTCGGGGCCTACCACCAGTGGCTGGAGCACGAATCCAGGATGTCCCAGCTCGATGGGTCGAGCACACCAGCGCGCCACTGCTTCGTCCGGCGCGACCACCAACAAGGCCGTGGGACAGTCCACCCGTGCGCGCAGGTTCGTCAAATACGACGGCCACGTCTTGCGCTTGTCTTCATCCCGCGACAGCTGCACCTCCACCACGATGGCGAAGATGGGCTTGCCGTCCAACAACAGCACCACCAGGTCCGCTCGGTACTCGGTAGGTACCACCTCGGTCAGCTCGGCCGACTCCACCCGAGCCTCCGAGTAGGCCGGCACCTCGAGGCCCAGCGCATCGTGCAGAAGCTCGGGCGCCAGCGTCGGACGGTTACGGAACAGGAGCACCAGCCCCTCATGCTGCATCGATACCATGGCTCAGCACCCTACAGGAGGGGTCTGACCTGGCAGGTAGTCCCGCGAGCACGCGGCCTCTCAGGGTGGGTTCCCTGTCCGTGGTCAGGGCGAACCGCGCACCGGCAACTCGTGGTGTCCGTGTCCCGGGCCTCCGAAAGTGCCGGGCCATGGTGCCTCCGCAGGCTGCAATCCCTTGAGCGGGAAACGCTGGAAACGCGAGCGGCTGTACGCGAACGGCGGATCACACTCGCCACATGTGCTCGCTCCATCCATGAGCACCAAGCTCTCCGGCCCAAGCTCGAACAGCTGCGGCAACGAGCGAGGCGTATAGGACAGCGCGCAGCGGAACGCCTCTGAACCATCCTTCGTCCTTACTCCCAGCAGCGTCGGCGTCTCCCCATCCGCCACGAAGCCCAGCACCATCGTGTCCACGCCCTCACTCCGGCCCGGTAGGGTCTCCGCCAACCGCAGCTCCTTCGACGCGAAGCTCTGCCCCTCCTCCAACCGGTACGTCCACGCCGGCGCCATTCCCGGCACCGTGTACCCGCTCAGCTCCGGAGACACGACGGCGCTTCCGCCCGGGTTCACCGTGGTCCCCGCGGGGCTCGGCACCAACACCTCCCGTGTCGCCACCGCTCGCCCCAACATCGGCAACGAGCCCACCTCCGTCCCATCCTCTATCCGCAGCGCCGTGGTGGAGCGCTCGGGCAGCAACAGCCCACGCACCATCCCCAGCTCTCCTCCACCCATGGGCAACGTCCGCCGCCACCGCTCCACGCCATCCGACGAGTACGCCATCACCAGTGTCGGCGCGCCCGGCTGCAGCGGCGCTCCCGAGTTCACCGTCGGCGAGAACGTCACGTACAGGTCCCCCGTCACATCCGACACCAACCCAAATGGGTGCGGGTGGTTGCACACCGACAGCAGCGGATCCGTGAGCAGCGTCGCCGAGACCAATCCCCCCTTCGCATCCAGCACCAGCAGGAAATACACGCGGCACAGCGTGCTCGCTTCCTCGCCCGCAGGATATGCCTCGAAGAGCGCCGCCAGCCGATCCGGCGCCATCACCGCCAGCCGCGCCATGAAGATCGTGTTGTTCGTCTTTGCCGCCAGGTCCGGCCGCGCCGAGGCCAGCTCGAAGCTCCACCTCGGTTGTCCCGTCCCCCGCTCCAGCAGCGACACCAACCCCTGCTGCGGATAGTCCATGCACAGCAGCCGTCCGTTCCACAGCATGCAGCGCCGCCCCGTGTCCCGGGCCAACAGTGGCGCGGGGCTCGTGGCATCGAGCATCGGATTGGCGAAGAAGCCCGACAGCGTCACGTTCCCATCGGGCCAGACCATCATGTCGTGCAGGTCGTGCTCGTAGACCTGCGCATCCAGGCTCCAGTCCGGCTCCAGCACCGTGGGAGGCGGGCGCGCGCACGCCGAGCCGTCACACCGGCCCTCGCCCTGGCACGGCGTCGAGGGCGCGCACACGAAGCCATCCGGCAGATCCCTCACCACGCACGCCCCATCCACGCACACGTCCGCGACGTCGCACCCACGCCGCGCTCCACAGAAGGAGCCGTCCGGCGCCTTCGCCAACCCGCATCCCTTCGCTGGATCGCACACCCCCACCTGGCACACCCCATCCCCCGGGCACGGTGGGGCCGGCACCGTCTGACACCCATCCAGCGGGTTGCACACGTCCGTTGTGCATGCATTGCCGTCGTCACACACCCGCGCGCGGCCCTTGCAGTGCCCCGCCTGGCAGGTGGCCTCCACCAGGCACGCGTTCCCCGGATCGCATGTCGCGCCATCCGGCAATTGCGTCTCCACGCACTTCTCCGTCGCCAGGTCGAAGGTGGAGCTGTGACACGCCGCCGGGACGGGACAGGCGGGGATGGCCAGGCCCTGGCCCGTCAGCGTCAGCGTCACCGTGCCGCCTCCCGAGGCCGTGCCCGTCAACGTCGCCGAGTACGGCCCTGGAGCCGCCGGAGCAAAGCGCACCCGCACCTCCACCTCCGTCGTGCCTACCTGATCCGGCAGCCCCTCCACCGTGAAGGGCGGATCCACCTGCGTCCAGGTGACTCGCAGCCCCGAGCGTCCCGCATTCAGCACCCGCACCGTCTGCTCGCGAGTCTTTCCCACATAGGTGCCCGGGAACGTCAGCTGCTCGGCCGACAGGCGCAGCCGGCCCTGGGCTCCCACCAGCGGCGGATCGTCATGGCAGCCCGCGCCGAGCATCGCCGCCGCGAGTCCCACCAGGAGGGGAACCCACACCGCCCCAGCCGCTGTCTTCGAGCATCCCATCCGTGAACCTCGTCCCAGGCGTATAGTCTCCAGAGCCGCCGCGCGCGAGGGCCTCAGCCCCCCTCACTCTCGCATGCCTGTTGGCCAGCCACTTCTCGTGGCACGAGGATTCAACATGGATCACTCCCCCTGTCCTGGAATCGCCATGCCCCTGCCTCGCCTGCTCCTCGTGCTCGCTGTGGCCAGCCTCGTCCTGCTCCCCCACGCGGCTCGTGCGGCCAGCCTGTCCCGGCAGATGACCTTTCAGGGACGCCTGATCCGAGCAGACAGCTCGCCGGAGACAGCTCCCCAGGATCTCCACTTCGCCCTCTATGCCACCGCCACGGGCGGCTCCCCGCTCTGGGAGGAGAGCCACCCGGCGACTCCCGTCACCAACGGCTACTACGCGGTGGTGCTCGGCGCCTCGACTCCCCTGCCCGCGAGCGTCCTCAATGGGCAGCAGCTCTACCTGGGCGTCTCCATCGTCGGCCAGTCCGAACTCACTCCGCGCCTGCCCGTCGCCTCCGTGCCTTACGCCCTGCGCAGCGAGGACAGCAACCTGCTCGAGGGCCGTGCCGCAGCCTCCTTCGCCAGCTCCAGCCACATCCACCCCGTGGCCTCCACCACAGTCGATGGATTCATGGACTCCGCGGACAAGGTGAAGCTCAACAACGCGCCCACCACCTATGGCAACGGCCTCAGCCTTGCCACCGGCACCCTCTCTGTCGCCTTCCCCACCAGCGGCGGCAACAACGGCACGGCCAACACCGCCGCGCGCTCCAATCACACCCACGCGCTGACGTGCACCTACCGCACCGCCACTGGCAACACCTCCGCGACAGTCTCCACCGCGTACTGCGCCACCACTGAAGTCCTCACCGGTGGAGGGTGCACCGACCTGGAGGCCAGCGCTGCCGGCGCGGGCATCACCTTCGGGCCCACCGGCGTCACCTCCACCCCCGGAACCACTCCCGGCGGACCCGGTTATGTCTGCCGCACGCACACCACCGTCTCTCCCACCGCCTACGCCATCTGCTGCCGCAACGTGCCCTGATCTCTTCCCTCGTGTCGGGTGCAGGTCTTTCGTTTCTTCAGCCCGAGGCGAGAGCACTGCGGACAAGTCCCCGGAATCGTTGATCCCTCTCCGGGTACACTTCTGGCATGGCTGGCAGATCATGGATCACGTCAATGTCACGGATTTCGCGGAAGCAGCCCCGAGGCCTCGAGCCTTCACCGTGCTCATTCCCCGAGCCCTGCAGCCGATCGTGAACGCCCTGCCCACGGAAGTGCGCCAGCAGGTGTTGTCCGAGCTGTTCCGCGTGGCGGCGCTCACCACCCAACAGCGTGCGGGCAACGTTCGCGGGTACACGTACGCCCTGCGCATGGAGGTGGCGGGCTGCGCGGTGTGCGTGGAGATGGATGACGCTCGCTCCCGGCTGATGCTCACGGGACTTCTCTTCAAGCGCCAGGACGCCTGAGCAGCAGGCTGTCCGGGAGGTGTCGGGGTTCCCTTTATGCAGCGCACCATGGGCTACAACGAGTCCCGGCAGCTCACGCTCCTCATCGAGCAGCTTCGAGAGAGCATTGGCGCCACGCCCTCACCCAATCCGCGGCTGGATCACGAGTTGGAAGAAGTCCTCGCACGGCTCCTGATACGCAACCAGCGGCTGCGCGTGCTGCACCGCCTGACACGCCGGGGCGGCTCCAACGACCACATCGAGGCCATGCGCCACGCGCTGGAGCAACTCGATGAACAACTGCTCCAGGAGCTGCCGATGCTGCTGGAACGCCTGCAAGCGCGGCACTGAGAGCAACAGCTCCTCTCTGGGGAGCGCCCTCCGCGCGGGCTCGGACCCAACCTGTAGGACAAGTGGACAGGTTGGCGCGAAGTGCGCCCGACGGGGGCTCTCGCTCAGAACACTCCGGGCTGAAGCGTGTGGGTGGCGCCCTTGAGCGTGGCACCGCCCACACCTCCGATGCTCCCCGGGCCCTTGTTCCCGAGCATACCGCCCGCGGGCGTGAGCCCCTGAGCCTCGCTTCGCAGCGGTCCCTCGCACCAGCCCGCCCTGCAGCCCTCGAGCCCCTGACACGCCCTGCCGGCTCCGCAGGCCTGCTCCACGCACGCGCCCTCCCGGCACACCTGCCCCGAGGGGCACGCTGTCACCGCCGCACAGGGATCCGTATTCACCAGGCACGTGCCGAAGCGGCAGAGCTCGCCCGAAGCACAGTCGGTGTCCGCCACACAGGCCAGGGCCTGGCATGCCCCCTCGCGGCAGACCTGTTGCGCCGGACAACGCACCGCCGTGCAACCAGAGGTGGGGACGCAGTGCCCGTCCGATCCACACCGCTCGGCCTGGTCACAGCTGTAGTCCCCCGTGCACGCCACACTCCGGCACGTGCCGTCCGCTCGGCAGACCGTCCCCTGAGGACACCGGACGCCCACGCAGTTGTCGAACACGCAGGCCGAGTCCGCGCAGCGCTCCGTCGGGTAGCACGCCGTCGAGCCCTGGGAGCAGGCCACCCGAGCGCAGGTGCCTCCCCGGCAGCGCTGTCCATCCGGACAGGAGACTCCCAGGCATGTCACCTCCACGCAGGACTCGCGCTCACAAACCTGGCTCGGGCCACAGACCGTACCTCGGCAGGTGGTGGCCAGACACCGACCCTCCACACAGGTCTGCGCCGTGGGACACACCACACTGGAGCAGAGATCCGGTGGCACCAGGGGCTCGGTCTTCTCGCACGCGGCCAGCACGAGCACCGCTCCCAATCCCAGCGCGAGACGGGCCAGCGTCATGGCAGCCGCTCCGTGCGATCCGCTGGCGGCAGCTTCAGCTCCGGCGGCTTCGAGAGCATGATGCCCGCCACCACGCCCGCGGCCACTGCCACTCCGACACCGCCCACCACGAACGGCCACACGGGCCGGTGATGCTCCTCGAGTTCTGGCTCCTCGCGCACGGGCTCCCGAGCTGCCGCCACTGCTGGCGGGGGTTCCTCCGTCGCATCGAAGCGAAGCGGGGCCGAGGCGCTGCCCTGCTCGAAGAGCACCCCCTGCGCCGAGTCGAGGGCCACCGCATAGGCCTCCACGGCTCGCACCGCGGAAGCCTTGGCCACCACCGGGCCCGGCGAGTCACTCTCCGTTGCCTGGAAAGAGGACTCCCCCGGTTGCCGGACGTAGACGGCCACCTTCGCCACCTTCTCCAGCGGGTTCTCCAGCACGGCCTCCACCTGGCCGTCCTGGCGGCGCACCACCTTGAGAACAGCCCGCGGCGTACCTCGCACCTTCTTGCGTGCCGCCTCGAAGGGCTTGCGAATCTTCGGCCCAAGCGAGCGGCTCACCTCCACATCGGGGTCCAGGGCCAGCAGTTCCTCGAAGTCGGCCTGGGCCTGCCGAGCCTGCCCCATGAAGGCCTTCGACAGCGCCAGACCCTTCCACGCCCGCAGGCGCTCGTCCCGGGAGCCAGGCTCACGCAGGGCGGCCTCGAAGTCCGCGGCGGCTGAGTCGAACTCCAGCGCCTCGAAGAGCCGCTCTGCCCGCACGATCGCCCGCTCCTCACCCGAGGGCGAGGCCGCACCGAGACAGAGCAGGAGGACCAGGGAGGCAGGCACCGAGCCCCCACTCTACCTTCGGCAAGCCCCGAGGCACCCTTTCCGGATCCGCTTCCGGCCCACCCCCCTTGCGCCGCCCCGTCCCTGTGCACACCTTCCCTCCCCAGGTGCCGACTTCCACTGCTATAGGTCTTAGAGAGTAGAGATCTAGTAGTAGTGATAGACGGTGGCGCGGACTTGGGGAAAAGTCAGCAAGCGCCCGCAATCACTCAAGAAACCCTGGATTTTCGCTTGTGGAGAAGTTGGCGTTTTTCCCCAGCGCCCCACAATGCCCCCGGCTCGTGACGATTTCTCCACAGGGGTCCGATTGTCGTCCACAGGACTCCCACAGGAAGGCCCTGCCTACACGGCGGCACCCCTCCTTCAGGTCAGGGAAGTGACTGTCCCCCGGCGGGTCCGGGCTATCCTCCGCGCCCATGGTCGCACCGGGAAAAGGGGCGCCGGTCGGGTCGTCGGATGACTTTTACCGGGGCGAGCAGATCGGCAAATACCAGGTCATCACCCAGCTCTCCGTGGGAGGCATGGCCGAACTCTTCCTGGGCTTCACCGCGGGCCCGGGAGGCTTCCGCAAGTACGTGGCCCTCAAGCGCATCCTGCCGGATGTGCGCAGCAACGAGACCTTCAAGCGCATGTTCCTGGACGAGGCGCGCATCACCGCCGCCTTCAACCACCCGAACATCGCCCAGGTGTACGAGTTGGGGCAGGAGGAGGACGGGCTCTACCTGGCCATGGAGTTCATCGCCGGGCAGAACCTGGATCAGCTCACTGCCGCCTACCGCCGCCGGCAGGAGCCCATCCCGCTGGGACTGAGCCTGGCGATGGTCCGGGACGTGTGCCTGGCGCTGCACTACGCGCACACCTTCACGGACCCCTCCGGCCGGCCCAGCCCCATCGTTCACCGGGACGTCGCCCAGAAGAACATCATGGTGACGTACGACGGAGTGGTGAAGCTGCTGGACTTCGGCATCGCCAAGGCGCGCAACAGCCTGGAGCGCACTCGCGCCGGCACGGTGAAGGGCACTGCCGGGTACATGTCTCCGGAGCAGGTGCGAGGCGAGCCGCTCGATGGCCGCAGCGATGTGTTCTCCGTGGGCGTGGTGTTGTGGGAGCTCGTCACGGGGGAGCGGCTTTTCGCGGGGAAGACGGAACGCGACGAGATGGTGAGCATCCTTCGCTCGCCCATCTCTTCTCCGAGCCACCCCTTGGAGCCCGTATCCGACAGCCTCGCTGCGGTCATCCTCCAGTCACTGGAGCGCGATGTGAAGAAGCGCTTCCAGAGCGCCAAGGAACTGGCGCGCGCGCTGGAGCAGGTCGCGGGCACCGAGATGTTCGACACGGATCGCCGCGCCGCGGTGATGCGCGAACTCTTCGAGAAGAAGATGATGGCCACGCGCTCGCTGCTCGAGAGCGCAGATGCGGCGGCGAGCACCCAACTGGAGGAGGAGGCGGTGGAGGTGAAGGAGCCTCCCAGGAAGAAGGCCCCTGCTCCTGCTCCACCCCCCCCGGCACAGCCCGAGGTGGAGGAGAAAGTCTCGAACGTGCAGGTGGACACGGGGCTGAGCGAGGAGGTCCGCATCCCGAGCACCCGCGTCCTCCCGAAGACATCCCAGGACGAGGAGCCAGGCTCCAGCGGTGGCAAGACGCTGAACACCGTGCTGTGGGTCGCCGTGTTGGTGAGCGTGGTGCTGGGAGGTGGCTACCTGGTGCTGACGCTGACGC
Source organism: Hyalangium versicolor (assembly GCF_020103695.1). GTDB lineage: Bacteria > Myxococcota > Myxococcia > Myxococcales > Myxococcaceae > Hyalangium > Hyalangium versicolor. The sequence continues at coordinate 39,886 of NZ_JAHXBF010000021.1, read as the reverse complement.
ACAAGCTGAACGAGGATGTACAGCCCCTGCCCACCGTGCCGGCCTACTCCGACCCTCGGCTCAAGGCCTTCCCCGAGCCCGACCAGCCCACGCCTCCAACGGCCGCGGCGAGCGACGCGGGAACGGCTCCGAGCAGCTCGGCGGTGGCGGACGCCAAGGGAACGCAGGACGCCAAGGACGCCAAGGACGGCGAGGACAAGCCGTCGAAGTCCAAGCGGGTGGCACAGGGGAAGATGACGCTGATCATCAACCCGGAGGCCCAGGTGTTCCTCGGCAAGAAGTCGCTGGGGAAGACGCCGCTGTTCAACACCCCACTGCCGGTGGGGACCAACCTGCTGCGCATCGTGGGTCCGGACAAGAAGCCGCGCGTGCTGTCCGTGCCCATCGAGGCGGGGAAGACGACGATGCACCGATTCTCTCTCACCGACATTCCCGAGGCCCACTGAGATGGCACCCCTGACGCTCGGTTTCCTGATGGACCCGCTCGAGCTGGTGCGAGTGGATCACGACTCCACATTCGCGATGATGCTCGAGGCCCAGCGGCGCGGGCACACCGTGCGCTACTTCGAGCAGGGCTGGTTGGGCTTCGGAGGCACCTGCGCCGAGGCCCGGATGCGCACCGTCACCGTGCAGCGGGAGGTGGGCCGTCACTTCCAGGTGGTGGAGGAGTCGGTCCGGCCGATCTCCAGCCTGGACGTGCTCTTCATGCGCAAGGATCCGCCGGTGGACGTGGACTTTCTCCACGCGACCCAATTGGTGGAGCTGTGTTCCGGCAAGCCTCCGGTCTACATCAACAGTCCGCAGGGCATCCGGGACGCCAATGAGAAGCTCTTCGCGCTGAACTTCCCGGACCTGATGCCTGAGACGTGCGTGTCTCGGGACAAGTCCGTGCTGACGGACTTCATCCTCCGGCACCCCGCGGGCACCATCCTCAAGCCCATCGACGGCTTTGGGGGCAAGGGCATCCTCTTCGCCGCTCCGGGCGATCGCAACGCGCGCTCCATCCTGGAGATGGTCACCAACCAGGGCCGCGAGGCCGTCATCGCCCAGGCGTACGTGCCGCAGAGCCGCCAGGGAGACAAGCGCATCATCCTGGTGGACGGAGAGCCCGTGGGCGCGGTGCTGCGCGTGCCCTCGGAGGACGATCACCGGGGCAACATGGCCGCCGGCGGCAAGCCCGTGAAGACAACGCTCACCCCGCGGGAGAAGGAGATCTGCGCCAAGCTGAAGCCGAAGCTCCTCGAGCGAGGACTGCTTCTGGTGGGCATCGACGTGCTCGGCGACTACCTCACCGAGGTGAACGTCACGAGCCCCACGGGCCTGGTGGAGATCGACGCGCTGGATGCAACCAACGTCGAGGCGCACGTCATCACCCTGGCAGAGCGGTTGGCCGCGAAGCATCGGTGAGTGATTCGCGCGAAGAGCCCGGCTCCGACGAGACGCTCGACTCCATCGGCACGGCCGGCGTGCGCGTGCTCCAGCGCCGGGGCGGTTATCGCTTCAACCTGGATGCCGTGCTGCTGGCCGCCTTCGCCGCCTCGGAAGGCGCTCCGGAAGGAAGCGTCCTGGAACTCGGCGCGGGCAGTGGCGTGGTGTCCTTCCTTCTCACCCGGCAGTTCGGCCGCTCCCCCGTGGATGCGCTGGAGCTGCAGCCCGCTGTTCATGGCCGGCTGGTCCGAGGCGTGGCCCTCAATCGCCTGGAAGGCCAGGTCCGTCCGCTGCTCGGCGATCTCCGCGAGGCCAAGGCCCTGCTCCCAGCCGGTGCCTATACCCTCGTCGTGTCCAATCCTCCCTTCCGTCCCCGAGGCGCCGGCATGCTCAGCCCCGACGAGGAGCGCGCCCTGTCCAAGCAGGAGTTGGCGTGCGATGCCGCCTCGGTCGTGGCAGCGGCTCGCCACGCACTGGCTCCCGGGGGTGGCGTCAGCCTGATCTACCCGGTTGACCGGCTGACCGAGGTCCTCGGCCTGCTCACCGCCACTCACCTCTTCCCGCGCGTGCTGCGCTTCCTTCACGCGAGGGTGGGCGCTCCCGCCACCCGCTTCCTCGCTCATGCCTTGAGAAACAGTGATCGCGGACTCACCGTGCGTCCCCCGCTCATCGTCCACGGCGAGGGCCCTGGCGGCTATGCCCCCGAGGTAGCGGCCTTGATGGATCCGCCCCGGGTCGAACGCGATACCCCGGAGGGGTGATGCAGACCCAGCGCGTTCCCCCGAGATGAATCCGAAGGGCGTCTGGTGTTACGTCTACCGTGCCGTTACAATTTTACCGCCGGCCCGCCAGGAGAATTGATGAAACCCCATCCAGAACAGGCATTCTCGTCTGAGAAGGATGGACCTCGGGGTGAGCTGGCTGGGTTCTCCGCGCTGGAGGTGGTGGAGTCCCTCGAAGAGGCTTTCCTCGCGGTGGACGAGGCGCTGCGCATCCAGGCCGTGAACACGCCGGCCGAGAAGCTGCTGGGAATGCCGCGCTCGGCACTGGTGGGGGCCTCGCTGGACTCCATCTTGGATGGGCAGGCCCTGTCGCCCGCGGTGCTCGAGGGCTGCCAGCGTGCCTTCCTCGAGCCCGAGCCGCTGCGGCTCATCGGCCATCGCGCCTCGGTGGATCAGTGGCTGGAGATCCGCCTACGTCCCCAGCGCGGGCAGGTGTGGCTCTTCCTGAGGGATGTCACCCAGGAGCACAAGACCGAGGAGCGGCTCCGGGACTTCGAGCAGCAGCAGTCGGTGCTCCGCTATGTCATCGCCCACGTGCCTCACGCCATCTTCTGGAAGGACCGGCAGGGGCGGCTGCTGGGCGGCAACCAGAACTTCATGAAGGACGTGGGGGTGGACTCGCTGGAGGTGCTCGTCGGCAAGACGGACTACGAGCTGTGCTGCACGGCCGAGGAGGCCCATGCCATCTCGCGCATCGACAACCAGGTCATGGAGAGTGGCACGCCCATCCTCAACCTGGAGGAGCCCGTCCACCTCGCCTCGGGCGAGCAGCGCACCCTGCTGACCAGCAAGGTGCCGCTCCGGGATGACCGAGGCGATGTCGTCGGCATGGTGGGCATCTACGCGGACATCACCGAGCGCAAGCGGATGGAGGTGGAGCTCCAGAAGGCCAAGGAGGTCGCCGAGACCGCTGCCCGCACCAAGGACGAGTTCCTCACGGTGATGAGCCACGAGCTGCGCACGCCGCTCACGTTGATCCTGGGTCCGCTGGGGATGCTGCTCTCCGTGCGCTCCAGTGAGCTGTCGGAGCGCGCCCGCGTCGATCTGGAGCGCATCCACCGCAACGCCGAGCGGTTGTTCCGGCTCGTGGACGACATCCTGGACCACCAGAAGGTGGAAGCGGGCCAGATGAAGGTGAACTGGGAGCCCACGGAGGTGACTCCCCTCACCGCGGCCATTATCGAGGATGCCCGTTCGGCGGCCGCCTCGCGCGACATCGAGGTGCGCTTCGAGGCGGAGGCGAACCTGGGCGCTTCCCCTCTGGACCGGCGCAAGTTCGAGAAGATCGTCCTCAACCTCCTGGGCAATGCCCTCAAGTTCACCCCCGAGGGAGGCTCCATCTCCGTGGCCCTGCGAGCCCTGGGGCCGCGGCTCGAGCTCTCGGTGAAGGACACGGGCCCTGGTATCCCCAGCTCCAAGCAGGGGCTGCTGTTCCAGCGCTTCCAGCAGATCGACAGCTCCGCCACGCGCAAGTACGAGGGCACCGGCATGGGGCTGGCGATCGTGAAGGAGTTCGCCGAGCTCATGGGCGGTCAGGTCGCCGTGGAGAGCGAGCTCGGCGTGGGTTCGCGCTTCATCGTCTCCCTGCCGAGGAACGCGGATCAGCTCGTGCCTCGGAGCCTGGAGATCATGCCCCCGGCACGCACGAGCCATGGCTATCGCGCGCACCTGACCCCCGCGCCGATCCCCATCCACCCCGCGCCTCGAAGGACCGTGGGCTCGGTGCCGCGCCTGCTCATCGCCGAGGACAACGCCGACATGCGGGCCTACCTCGCCAATCTGCTGGCCGAGGGTTACGACATCGAACTGGCGGAGAACGGCAGGCAGGCCTGGGAGGCCGTGCAGCGGCAGCGGCCGCACGTGATCATCTCGGACGTGATGATGCCCGAGATGGATGGCACCGAGCTGGTGTCCCGGCTCAAGGCGAGCGAGCAATTCCGGGACATCCCCGTCCTCATGCTGACGGCGAAGGCCAGCCGCGAGGAGGTGGTCGGCGGCCTGGAGGCAGGAGCGGATGACTACCTGGGCAAGCCCTTCGGTCCCGCGGAGCTCAAGGCCCGCGTGCGCGCGGCCGTGCGGCTGCACGACTTCTACCTGCAACTGCACAAGCGCACGGGCGAGCTGGAGACCGCGCTGCGCCAGCTCCGCGAGACGCAGGAGCAGTTGGTGATCAAGGCCAAGATGGCGGCGGTGGGGACCCTCGTGTCGGGGCTCTGCCACGAACTCAACAACCCGATGGCCGCCATCCGGATGAGCATGGAGATGATCTCGCGCTATCCGCTCGATGGGGAGGCACGGAGGCAGGCGCTCGACGTCATCGACCGCCAGTCACGGCGCTGCGCGAGCCTGCTGAAGGCGCTCATCGAGTTCTCCAGCCGTCCCGCCGTCATCCACCTGTCCTGCGAGGTCCAGTCCGTGGTGGAGCGCGTCATCGAGCTGGCGCGGCCCGAGCTGTCCCGGAGAGGCCTGCGCCTGGAGCAGCGGCTGTCCGGCGCCGAGCCTCCCTGGGTCCACGTGCACGCGGTGGAGATGGAGAACGCCCTGCTGTGCGTGGTGAGGAACGCCTTGGAGGCCAGTTCGCCCGAGGCCACCGTGACGATCGAGGCCCGGGCCCTGGCGAGAGAAGGAAACCCGGGGGTGGAGGTGACGGTGAGAGACACCGGGCCGGGGATCCCCGACGAGCTGCTCTCCCGCGTCGTCGAGCCGTTCTTCACCACCAAGCCGCCCGGAGAGGGCATCGGATTGGGCCTCTCGCTGGCCCATCGTTTCATCGAGTCTCACGGAGGGAGTTTGAACATCGAGAGCCAGGTCGGTCACGGGACGGCGGTGCGCATGTGGCTGCCCGCTGCTCCTGTCAGTCAGCCGTCCCATGTGTTGGGCACGGAGGTTCGGGTGCTATGAACGTCGTGAATTTCTGGGACGAAGAGACCACGATGACGCGCAAGCATGGCGAGCGCATCCTCGTGGTGGATGACGAGTTCGACGTGCGCGAGGGACTGGCCAAGCTCCTCGCCATGGAAGGGTACGACGTCGCCACGGCGGAGAACGGGACCCGGGCGCTCGAGCGGGCCCGAGCCGCGGAGTTCGACCTGGTCCTCACGGACCTGCGGATGCCGGGGATGAGCGGTGTCGAGACGCTCGTGGAGCTGAAGAAGCTCCAGCCGGACGTGATGGTGATCGTCGTCACGGGCTTTGCCTCCGATGCCACCGCCGCCAACTGTGTGCGCGAAGGGGCATATGACGTCGTCCACAAGCCGTTCGATCTGAACCAGCTGTTGAGCCTCATCGAGAAGGCGCTCGATACGGGCAAGGGCGCTCGTCCGCTCCCCACTTGAGCGTCCGTTCGACTCGGCTGGCAGGTTTCTCTCGGGAACGAGGGCATCTCCGTAATATGCGCGCGACATGCCTTCGCCCGTCCTTCTGCTGTTGATGCTCGCCGCCGTCCCGGATCCTGTTTCCCCGCGCGAGGCCCCCGCGCCTGCCGCCGCGGACTCCCAACCTGCTCCCCCCGCGGACCCCGCTGCCACGGGAGCGGATGCTCAATTCGCCAAGGGCGTCGAGGCCCTCAAGGCCCAGGATGCCGAGGCCGCCATCGCCGCGCTCTCCGCCTGCGTCGAGGCCGCGCCTACTCGCGTGGACTGCCGTTGGGAGCTGGGCTGGGCGTACTCGCTGCGGCACCAGTGGGCGGAGGCGCTCGCGCAGTGGAAGGAGGTCCAGAAGCTGAAGCCGGACCATCCGGATCTGGAGAACGCGCTCTCGCAGGCCTCGGCGCAGGCCGCGCTTCAGGAGAAGCTGGCGAAGCCTCCCGAGCCCGAGAAGCGTCCGGCACCGCCTGCCGAGGCTCGGGTGCGCATCCGCGCCACGGGAGATGTGATGCTCGGCACCACGGTGCCCGAGGGGCATCTGCCTCCCGAGGGCCCGGATGGAGTCATCACCGGTGTGCGCTCGTTGCTGGAGGACGCGGACCTCACCTTCGTGAACCTCGAGGGCCCGCTGTGCGATGGAGGTACCACCAACAAGTGCCGCTCACCCAAGGGCTGCTATGCGTTCCGCTCGCCTACGGCCTACGGGCAGGCGCTGAAGGATGCGGGCGTGGACGTGGTGTCCACGGCGAACAACCACTCGGGTGACTTCGGCGAGGAGTGCCGGCGCGAGACGGAGGGCACCCTGGACAGGTTGGGCATCGCCTGGAGCGGCCCGCCGGGCAGTGTCGCCACGCTGGAGCGCAATGGCCTGCGCATCGGCCTGGTGGCATTCCACACGTCCGCCTCGTGCAACCACCTCAACAACCTGCCGGTGGCGAAGGAGTTGGTGCGCGCGGTGGCGGCCACGCATGATCTGGTCATCGTGTCCTTCCACGGTGGCGCCGAGGGCGCCAAAGCGGTGCACGTGCCGCCCGGCAAGGAGAAGTTCATGGGCGAGGACCGGGGAGATCTGCGCGCCTTTACTCACGCGGTGGTGGATGCGGGGGCGCACCTGGTGCTGGGCCACGGTCCGCACGTGGCGCGCGCCATGGAGTTCTACAAGGGTCGGCTCATCGCCTACTCGATGGGCAACTTCGCCACCTACGGGCGCTTCACCCTGACAGGCGCGCAGGGGCTGGGCATGGTGCTCGAGGTAGAGCTGGACCGGGCTGGGCGCTTCCTCTCGGGCCGCATCCTCCCCACGCGGCAGCAGGGCGAGGGCCTCCCCGTGCCGGATCCGAAGAACGGCGTCATCTCGCTGGTCCGCAAGCTGACGTCCCAGGATTTCCCACAGACGGGTGCGCAGATCAGTGAAGACGGCACACTCGCTCCGCGTGGGAAGGCGGCCGTGACCTCTCAGTAAGGCGCGCCGTAGTGCCTGCCTGCTCGGCACACTGCTGAGAACAGAATCGTGAAGTCCAACTGCTTCACGAGAGCGCCCTGAATGATTGGGGCCCCAAGAGTGGGAACGGGGCCCACCGCGCGCATGTCCGAGGCTTGGGTTACAAGGGATATCGCCGTGCCCGCACTTCGCCTCTCGCGCTTCTCCTCGCTCCGGGCCTTCGAGCATCCCGGATATCTCCCGGTCTGGACCGGGTCGTTGGTCTCCAACATCGGTACCTGGATGGAGACCGTGGCGCTGGGCGTGTACGTCACCCAGGTGACGGGCCGCGCCGAGTGGACGGGCGGTGTGGCGGCGCTCTCGTACCTGCCGGGGCTGGTGCTGTCGCCGGTGGGTGGCGCGCTGGCGGATCGCTTCGACAGGCGGGCCTACGTGGCGGTGGGAGCGGTGGGGCAGATGGTGCTGGCCGCGCTCATCACGGTGCTGGCCTTCACGCATCACCTCAGCGTTCCGCTGGTGGCGGTGGCCGCGTTCCTCAACGGCTGCATCAACATGCTGACGGGCCCGGCCTACTCGGTGCTGCTGGCCGAGCTCGTGCCGCCCGAGGATCTGCACAGCGCGCTGAGCCTCAACTCCGCGCAGTTCAACCTGGGGCGCGTGGTGGGCCCGCTGCTCGCTACGTTGGTGCTCGCCATCGGTGGCATCGAGTGGGCACTGCTCATCAACACGCTCTCCTTCGTGGGGGTGCTGGCGGCGCTGTCGAGGCTGCGTGCGCCGACGAACACGAGCACGTTCGTGCTCAAGGGCCTGTGGAAATCCCTGTGGACGGACATTGCCCGGGGCGTGGATGTGGCTCGGAAGGATGCGGGCATCTCGCTGGTGCTGGCGAGCACGCTCATCGTGGCCCTGTTCGTGGCGCCCTTCATTGGCTTGGTGCCGGTGTTCGCCATCCGGGTGTTCCACCAGGGCGCATCGGCGGCTTCGTTGCTCGTCACGTGCCAGGGGTTGGGAGCGGTGGTGGCGGCGGTGGGGGGTGGCGTGTTAATCGATGCCTTCGGGCGCAAGCGCGTGCTGGAAGGGGTGACACTGGCCCTGGGTCCGATCGCCGCGCTGTACTGGCTGTCGCCGACGCTGGTGTTGGCGGCAGTGAGCATCTTCCTGCTGGGTGCGGCCTACATGACGTGCCTGACGGGCATCCACACCGTCTGCCAGGCCCGAGCGCCTCGGGAGCTGCGGGCGCGCATGAGCAGCCTGTACGGCATGGTGCTCAACGCTGGGTACGCGCTGGGCGTGTGGCTGCAGGGTGCGCTGGCGGACCGGGTGGGTGTGCGCTTCATCACCGTGTCCTCCGCGGTGTTCTTCCTGGCGCTGATGGTCACGCTGAAGCTCCTGCGGCCGCGCAGCTTCGACGCCACCGAGGCGTGAGACGCTGGGCCAGGCTGGAGGGGTTGCCGGGTGTTGAGAGGCTGGCACGGGCCCTGAGAGAAGCAGTAAGAGGGTTCACCCCTTCCTCAGGCGCATATGCCCAAGAGCCTCCCAAAAGAAACGGTGCCCCGACTGCACCTGAGCAGCGTCAAGGTGGAGCGCTTCAAAGCCGCGTTCAAGCCCGAACCCGTGCCGTTGCGTCCCTTCAATCTCGTTCTCGGGCGTAACGGTTCTGGCAAGAGTACCCTCCTCGAGGCGCTCCAGTGGGTGGATGGGACGCTCAGGCATGATGCTGGCACTGCGCTCGGGAGGTACTTCGGCATTGCTCCCGTCGTGAACGTCCGCTCTCAACAGGCGTTCTTTCAGTTGGGCTTGACGTGGAAGGTCGAGAAAGAAGGCGACCTGGCGTACCGGGTCAAGGTGGTCCAGCGCCGTGATGGAGTCACTCCGCTCATCTCCAGCGAGTCGCTGGAACTTCAAGCCGGCAGAAGGAAACGCCCCCTCATCACCACGGTCTCGGAAGCCAATGTCCGTAAGGACCGACCCGGTGTCCGGCTCGTCTATCCCAAGGAGCCCCGCTTCACGCGTGAAGTGAGCGACCCGGATCGGCTCGCCCTGGGCCAGGCAGCCAATGTGGGTGTCTTGAATCCAGGTCTCGATGACCGCCTCATCATTCCGCGGTCAATGCTTTCTGGGAGAACGCGGTCTTCCTCCGATTGAGTACGAGTCGGCTCGCGGCAGGATCGCTCGCGAAGCGGAAGTCCTTCGAGCCGCTCCTCGACGAGGAAGGCACCAATCTGCCTGCGCTTCTGAATGAGCTGAACAGGGACCAGCTCGCGGACCTGGTCGAACGCTTGAAGAAAGTGTTGAGTGGCATCGAGCAGGTCAAGGTCTCCAAGCCGAGGGCGGGTCAGCAGGAGAACGTCAATTACGCATTGAAGGAACGGATGCCCTACCAAGGGCGAAACGGTTCATCCCTGTTCGACATCCCTTCATGGATGCTCTCCGAAGGGACACGGCGCATTACAGCCATTTTCGCGTTGCTCGCTCACGATCCACCGCCCTCACTGCTGTGCATCGAAGAGGTGGAGAACGGGCTGGATCCCTGGACGATCGTCACAGTGCTCCAGGCGCTGAGGTCGGCCGTCGATGCTGGGACTCAGGTCATCATCACGTCCCACTCACCCTGGTTGATTGATCAGGTCGACCTGCAGGACATCCTCCTCGTCGAGCGGGTGAAGGGGACGACGCAGTATCGGAGGTTCGCGGACAAGGAGGAGGCGAAGCAGTTCGCCAGCGACGTTCCACCCGGGGCACGGTATGTCAACCTCGAGTAAGGGCCGGGACTTGCGCCTCGTGCTCTTCGTCGAGGGGACCACGGGCTCGGCCCTGCAGGCACTCTGGGGGGAAGAGATTCCGAAGCAGCTGGGCTTGTTGCCATTCGACCGGGTCGTAGGCTTCACCAAGGGCCACCTGGTGGCGATGAGCAACGAGAACATGAAGTTGAAGCACCGGACGAGCACGATCCTCGTCGGCTTCGACCAGCTTCTCGCTCGTGAGCTAGACAAGAAGACGTTCGATTGTGCCGTCGTGGCTTGGGATCTCGTCCCCGCTTGGGACAGCGGCTCCGATGCCAGCGCATGCCGCTGGAAGGAGACGCTGCTTCTTTACGAGGGACTGGCTCGAAGCAAGGTGGTGCCGGAGGTGTGGAGTGACCGAGCACGCGACCGGCTCGAGGAGTTGCGCTCACGGGCAGAGCCCTCTCACCGTTCCAGGCTTCCTCAGCCAGCGCCTCAGACCGTGCTGGGCGTCTGCATGGACCCTGAGTTCGAAGGATGGCTGCTGAGCGAAGCGGGCGTGAAGTCGGCACTGGGACTGAATCCTCTCAAAAAGTGAGGCTGCCTCTCGGGCGGGCGAGCAGGAGCCCGTCTGTCCCCGGGAAGCTTGGTGCGTGGCGCGGCCGCTCCGAGATTGAGCCTCGGAAGCGCGGGTCCTCCGCGCTCGGATCGAGGAGACCCACCATGAGCAGCCGGAAGTATGACCCCCTCAAGGGCGGCAAGGAGGCCTCCCACAAGCCCCCGTTCGCCAAGGACCGTGTCGAGCGCGGGCTCGAGGCCGATGACACCAAGCCCCTCTACGCCGACGAGTCCAAGCACGACACCCGTGAACTGAAGTTCGCCTTCGACAGCGACGCTCCGGCAGGCGGCGACGTGCCGGACATCCGCAGCCCCATCGACGAGGCCGATGAAATCGAACGCGAAGAGCGAGGCCGTCAGAAGGCCGAGGAACGCGAGAGTTAGCTGACCGGAAAGCAAGCGGCCCAAAAAGCGAAGCGCCGGAGCCCCGAGGGGAACTCCGGCGCTCGAATACAACCAGGGTCTGCGCCGCTACTTCTTGTCAGCCTTGGCCGGAGCCGGGGCCGGAATGCCCGCGCCCGCCACATCCACCGGCACGATCTTGCCCAGGTTCAGCGGAGCCGCCTGCTTCTGGAGCACGTCCGGATCTCCAACAAGGATGATCTGCATGGTCGACGGGTTCAGGTACGCCTCGGCCACGCGCTGCACCTCGGCCGGGGTGGCCTTCTCCAGCCCGGCGATCTGCCGGGAGAACTCATCCATCGGCAGCCGCTTGAAGAAGAGCGAGGCGGCGTTGGCACCCACCCACTCCACCGTCTCGAAGACACCAGGGAAGGAGCGGATCAATCCTTCGCGGGCGGACTCCAGCTCCTTCGAGGTGATCGGCCGGGTCTTCACATCATTCAGCTCGCGGACGAACTCCGTGATGGAGGGTCCCGTCACGTTGGCGCGCACCGCGGAGTAGGCAGTGAGCGGACCCACGCCCAGGCGCGCGTCGGAGTTGGCACCCGCTCCGTAGGTATAGCCCTTGGCCTCGCGCAGGTTCATGTTGAGCCGGCTGCCAAAGAAGCCGCCGAACACGGTGGTGGCCAGATCCAGCGCATACTCATCCGAGTGGCCCGCGGCCACGCCAGGACGGCCCACCATGATGAAGGTCTGCTCCAGGCCGGGCTTGTATACGACGTGCAGCGCCTCGCGAGGAGGAGCCGGAGGCGTGGGGGGAGCCGCAGGCAGCACGGCCTCTCCCTTCCAGTCTCCGAAGTACTTCTTCGCCCACGCCAGGGCCTGCTCCTGGGTGACGTCGCCCACCACCACGAGGGCCGCGGCCTTGGGGCCCACGCTCTTCTGGTAGAAGCGCTTCACATCCTGCAGGGAGACCTTGTCCACGGTGGCGGGGACGCCCGACACAGGGTGGCCGTACGGATGGTCCGCGCCGAACACGGTCTGCGTATAGGCCTGGCTGGCCAGGAACATGGGCGAGCCCATCCGCCGCACCAGATCCGCGAGCTGCTGCTTCTTGCGCCGGTCGAAGTCCTTCTGCGCGAAGGTGGGCCGGCGCGCCACGTCCGAGAGCAGCGCCAACGCCTTGTCCGCCTGGCGCGTCAGCAGGTGCACGCCGACAAGGGCGCCATCCTGGTTGACGGACACAGCGGGCGACACGCCCAGGTCCGCGAAGGCGTTGTCCAGGGTGATGGTGTCTTTTCCCCCAGCACCCTCGAGCAACATTTTATAGGTGAGGTCCGCGGTGCCGCCGAGGCCCACGGGATCCTGCGCACTGCCGGCGGCGAAGGCCACGCCCAGGAACACGAGCGGGAGCTCATGGCGCGTGCTGACGATGACCGTGAGGCCGTTGTCCAGCTTCGACTGGGAGAAGACGGGCAGCACCAGGTCAGGCGCCTTGCCGGGGCCCGGCATCTTCGCGCGGAAGGCCTCCGAGTCCTCCGCCTTGGGAGCCTCGGCCTGGGGCGCGGGCGGGGTGGAGGCTTCGGGCTTTGCCTCGGACTGCGAGGTGGTGGCGCACGAGGCCAGCGCGAGGAGGGACAGAGCGAGGAAGAGGCGGCGCATCACTTGTTCTCCTTCGGGGCGGAGGGGGACTGCGGCGGCGGCACGGCGTGCAGCACCACGCGCGCATCCGGGCGCAGCATGTCATTGGCGTAGCGCTTCACGTCGTCCAGCGTCACGGCCTGGTAGCGAGCCAGGTCCTGCGCCAGGTAGCTCGGCTCGCCGACGAACTGGTTGTAGTTCTGGAGCACGTCCGCCTTGCCGCCAAAGCCGCCCACGGACTGGAGTCCGGAGAGCATCCGCGTGTCATAGCGGGTCCGCGCGCGGTTGAGCTCCTCCTGGGTGATGCCGTTCTTGCGGATCTCGTCCAGGACAGCATCCACCTCCTTCTTCAGCGTGTCGGTGGAGACGCCGGGCCGCGCCACCACCTCGATGGAGAACACGGACTGGGCGGCCATGCTCTGCTGGCTGGCCTCCACGCTCTGGGCGATCTGCTTCTCCAGCACCAGACGCTTGTAGAGCCGGCTCGCCTTGCCGGTGGCCAGCGCATTGGCCAGCACGTCCGCGGTGGCATCTCCCTCGGTGAGGTAGGGCGGGCTGAGCCAGGAAATGGTGAGCATGGGCAGGGTGGCCACCGTCTCGTCATGGCGGATCACCGTCTCGCCCGTGAGCTTCACCGGCGCCACCTGGGGCTTCTCCGGCTTGGGGGTGCTGGGCAGGCTGCCGAAGTACTTCTCCACCAGGGCCTTCGTCTTCGCCACGTCGAAGTCTCCGACGATGGTGAGCGTGGCGTTGGTGGGCGAGTACCACTTGCGGAAGAAGCCCTTCACATCCTCCACCGTGGCGGCGTCCAGGTCCTCCATCGAGCCGATGACTTCCCCGTGGTACGGGTGCGGCAGGGGGAACAGGGCGTGCCACAGCTTCTCGTTGGCGATGCCATAGGGGGCGGCCTCGGTGCCCTGGCGGCGCTCGTTCTTCACCACCTCCTTCTGCGTCTCCAGCTTCTCCGGGGTGAGCGCGTCCAGCAGGTAGCCCATGCGGTCGCTCTCGAGCCAGAGCGCCGTCTCCAGGTGGTTGCTCGGCACGGTCTCGAAGTAGTTGGTGCGATCGAAGCTGGTGGTGCCGTTGAGGTCCGTGGCGCCAATCTGCTCCAGCAGCGAGATGTGCACGTCATCCGCCACGTTCTTCGAGCCCTGGAACATCATGTGCTCGAAGAGGTGGGCGAAGCCGGTGCGGCCGGGGGACTCGTGGTAGGCGCCCACGTGGTACCAGATGTTGACGGCGACGATGGGCAGCTTGCGGTCCACCGAGAGAATGACTTCCAGACCGTTCTTGAGCTTGTACTTCTCGTAGGGAATGGAGAGCGACTCGCGGCCGGGCTCCAGCGGCTTCGCCTCCTGGGCGAGCGCGGGCAGACCGAGCGCAAGGATGACGGCGGCGACGAGAGCTTTCATGCGCGGCGTGAGCCTCCTTGACTCGAGGCGAGCGCTTAGCACGTGCCATCCCCAGGGTGGGGAAGGATTCCCTGGGAGCGTGAGGGTGTGAGCAGGAATTCGCCGGTATCAAGGATGCGGGAGTTGAGCGCTCGCGTGCCCGCCTGGGCAGTTGTCAGGCGAGGAAGGCGGGAGTGTTGGGGAAGGAACAAGGTTGGCGCCGCAAGGTTCGTGGGCGTCGATGAACTATTCCCACTTTCGACGTGTCCCTTCCCCCTGCGGTTCTCGTCCCTCCTTCTGCTGGCTGCCGGTCGTGGGTCTGTGGGTTGCTCTCTCTGGAGCAGTGGCTCACGCCTCGGATGACGGCATCGGCGCGCAGAATCGGCCGAACCTGGCCTTCGCCGAACTCGCCCCCACACGCATCTTCCATGTGGCCGTGACGGGCAGTGATGGAAATGCAGGGACGGCCGCCAGCCCCTGGCGAACAATCAACTACGCGGCCACTCGCCTGCGTGCCGGAGAGGCAGCCTACGTGCATGCCGGTACCTACTCCGAGCGAGTGGTGATCAGCTCGAACGATGGCACGGCCAGCGCGCCCATCCAGTTGCTGGGAGCGCCCAACGAGTCGCGGCCCGTGATTCGCGGCGGAGACTCGAAGAGCGGCGCGATGATCCGCATCACGCGCAGCTACTGGGTCATCTCTGGCTTCGACATCCAGACGGCGGGCTCGCAGACGTACGGAGTGCGCTTCGACGGAGCGCACTCCGTGGTAGTCCGCGGTACGGAGGTTTCAGGCGGCACGGGCCCGGCGGCGGTGGTGTTCCACAACGGCGCCACGGACATCGGCTTCCTGCAGAACAAGGTGCACGACTACACCTTTGGCTCGAATGACAGCCACGGTTTGCTGGTGCTGCCGGACACCGCACGCATCCTGATCCAGGGCAATGAGTCCTGGGGCAACGGCGGAGACGCATTCCAGTGCCAGGGGACGGACACGGCCTCGGGCACGGCGCTGCCCATCGACGTCACCGTGGAGAACAACCGCTTCCACGAGGACCATGAGAACGCGGTGGACATCAAGACGTGCGATCGAGTCACGGTGCGGGGCAACAAGTTCTACGGCTACCGGCCCGTGCCCACGGCGCCGCAGGGGGACGCGATGGTCGTCCACTGCTCGGCGCGCCGCATCCTCGTGGAGGGCAACCGCCTGTGGAACAACGGCCGCGGGCTGGCCATCGGCGGGACTCAAATCCTGAGCGAGCCGGTGACGGACGTGATCATCCGCCGCAATCTGTTCTTCGACAACACCACCTCCGGTGGTGGCAAGGGCGAGGGCCTGAACGTGGGCACCAGCCGTCGCGTGCGCGTGCACCACAACACGTTCTTCAACATCCCCGTGAGCGCCATCCGGGTGGCGGAAGGCGAGAACGGCCCGCCCGAGAACACCGAGCTCTACAACAACGTCATCTCCACCTCGCCGCGCGCCATCGACGTGGCCCTCGCCACCACGGTGGGCTTCAAGTCGAACCGCAACCTGGCCTACCAGTCGGGCACGGACCAGGTCTTCCGCGTGGATGGGCGCTCGACGAACCTGAGCGGGTGGCGCTCGGCGACGCAGCAGGACGGCTCGAGCATCGTGGCGGATCCGCTCTTCGTCAGCGACCCGCGGAACAATGACTTCTACACGCAGCCTGGTTCGCCGGCGCGGGACGTGGCCCTGCCGCTGACCATTCCGTCGCCGCCGCTGCTGTCGGGCCAGACGTGCGGCACGGGGTTGGACCTGGGGTTCCTGGAATCCTGTAGCTGAAAAAGTCAGCAGCCGTGATGCTCTTCGGGGGCCGAAAAAGCATCACGGCTGCTTTGAGACCACGGGAAGTCCAGGCATCGGTGTCGGGGAATCCGATGCCTGGGTTGCGACCCACCGTGGGTTGCTGCTTTTCACTTTCACGGGCGAATTCCTCTCGGAGTGCCCGTTCTGAAAAAAAAGACCTCGGCATTTTCCGATCGGCCACAACTCGCGAGGTAGGAGCGGAGCGCAGGACAGAAGTCGGGGTGGGTTCGCCCTGAATCCGCAGGGTTCCGAGGGAAACATCTCCCAAGCCCGAAGGGCTGGGGTGAGCGGATGCGAGGCAGGGGGTGCCGTTATCCTTGGGGCTTCCATCCCAGGAGGAACCCATGAGCGTTGTCCGAGTCGTCCTCGTTGCGGGGGTGCTGTGGTCTACGTGGGCGCTGGCGGAGGCGCCTCGTGCCGAGTCCAAGCGCATCACGATGGATGTGGTCCGCGCGGACATCCATGACGTGTTGAGGATGCTGGCGGACAAGGGTGGGTTGAACCTGGTGGTGTCGGACGAGGTGCAGGGCAAGGTGACGTTGCGGCTGAGGGATGTGCCGTGGCGGCAGGCGCTCGACACGGTGCTCTCCTCGCAGGGGTTGGGGCAGGAGTTGAAGGGCAACGTGCTGCGGGTGGCGTCGATGAAGCAGCTGACCGAGGAGGCGGAGGCTCGGGCGAAGCTGAAGGCGGCGCGCGAGGTGGCAGCTCCCCTGCAGACGTACTTCATCCCGGTGAGTTACGCGCGGGCGGCGGATCTGCTGCCGCAGGTGCAGGCGCAGCTTTCGCCGCGAGGTACGGCGAGCGTGGATGCGCGGACGAATACGTTGATCGTCACGGACATCGCGCCTGTGGCACTGCCTTAGGGGCGCGCGAGCGCTCTGTGGTTCGTCACGTCTTTCGGAAGGCTCCAGAGCCCTCTGTCCTTGCTTGGGTGCCTCCAGGGGTGGCGGTGGCCACGTCAAAGGAGGGAACTCACAGGAGGACGATCATGGCGACACAGCGAGAGGAGAACACCCAGGCTGGCGGTGTGGAGGCACGTAGCCCGCGTCGCATCATCACGCCGGAGATCCGAGCGCAGCGCAGCGAGTCGAGGGCGGCGCAGACCTATGCCTTCTTCCTGAGGGACTTGGAGGCGAAAGGGTTGGAGCGGAAGCTGGCGGAGCAGGCGATCCAGTCGGTGCTGTGCGTGATGGAGCAGCGGTTGATGAGCGACGAGGCGCGGCACATGGAGGCGCAGCTGCCGAGGAAGGTGGTGGCGTTGCTGGAGCGCTGCGAGCGGCACCAGGGCCATCCATACCGGAAGTTCGGGAAGGCGGAGCTGCTCGGGATGGTGTCCGAGGATCTCGGCGTTGACGTGAACGAGGCAGAGCGCATCACCTGCGCGGTGCTGGCGACGGTGCGCGAGCACATCACGGAGGGCGAGGCCCTGGACGTGTTGGGCCAGCTGCCGAAGGATTTGCGGACACTCTGGGAGACACCGGAGGCCTTCTCCACAGCGGACACAGAGCGATGGCTGACAGGTCGGCACGTCGACGAGGTGATGACGCGGGAGGTGGAGGTGGTGCACCCCGACGACACGCTGAGGGACGTGGCGGAGAAGATGCGCACGTTGAACGTGGGGCCGCTCCCGGTATGCGATGGGGAGCGGTTGCAGGGGATCATCACGGACCGGGACATCGTGGTGCGAGCAGTGTCACAGGGGATGGACCCGAACACCACGCCCGTGTCGCGAGTGATGACGGACGAGGTGGAGTGGATCTACGCGGATGAGGACGTGAGGGCGGCGGCGGAGCGGATGCGCGAGGAGCAGATCCGCCGGTTGCTGGTGGTGGACCGGAACAAGCAACTGGTGGGCATCCTGTCGCTGGGAGACATCTCCACGGCGGCGAGCGAGCACGAGGCCGGCCGCACACTGGAGGCCATCTCCGAGCCCTCGCAGCCGATGACTCACTGAGGCGATGAATTGAAGCGAGGACTTCGGGCTGGGCGGATCACCCGCCGCCCAGCTTCTCCTCGAGCTCATCGAGCTCGCGTTTCACGGTGGGGTCCGTCTCACGGGATCCCTCCACCTTGCGCACCGAAGAGATGACCGTCGAGTGGTCCTTGTTGAACCGCGAGGCGATCTCCGGGAACGAGCTCTTCGTCAGCTTGCGGCACAGGTACATGGCCACCTGGCGCGCATGGGCCAACGCCTTGTGGCGACGGTCCTCCTTCAGCGCCTCGACCGTCACCTTGTAGTACCGCGCCACCTCGCGCTGAATCACTTCCACATCCACCACGCGGTTGGCCGGGAGGATGTCCTTCAACACTTGCGAAGCGAACTCCACCGTCACCGGCTGCCGGGACAGGCTGTGGATCGCCGACAACTTCACCAGCGCTCCTTCCAACTCGCGAACGTTCTTCTGGATGTGCTTCGCGATGAAGTGCGCCACGTCATCCGGCAACGTGAGCCGCTCGGCCTCCGCCTTCTTCTGCAGAATGGCCACGCGCGTCTCGTAGTTCGGCTCGCGGATGTCCGTGATGAGCCCCATCGTGAACCGGCTGCGCAGCCGCTCCTCCAACCCTGGTATCTCCGAGGGCAGCGTGTCGCTGGTGAGCACGATGGCCTTGTTCAACTCGTACAGCGTGTTGAACGTGTAGAAGAACTCCTTCTGAGTCTCCTCGCGCTTGCCCAGGAACTGGATGTCGTCGATGAGCAGCACGTCGCACTCCTCGCGGAACTTCCGCCGGAAGTCCGCCATGCGGTGCTCGCGCACGCTCTCCACATATTCGTTGGTGAACTGCTCGCTCGACAGGTACACCACGCGCTGCGACGGGTCCTTCTCCCAGATGTGGTTGCCCACCGCGTGCAACAGGTGCGTCTTGCCCAGCCCCGTGCCTCCATAGATATAGAGGGGGTTGTAGTTGTGGCCCGGCTTGTCGGCCACCGCGGAGGCCGCCGCCGCCGGCAACTGGTTCGAATCCGACACCACGAACGTCGCAAACGTGAACCGCACGTTCAGCCGGGGCGGACGGGCCACGTTCACCTTGACTGTCGGTGTGGGCTGTAGGTTCACCGCAGCCGCGCTCTCCTCCACCACCTCGTAAGCGACTTTGGCCAACCCGTCCCCTACCCGGGCGAGCGTGCTCTCCAACAACGAGCGGTAGTGGTCATCCACCCAATCCCGGAAGAAGCGATCGGGAACGCCCAGCACCAGCGCACCCTCGCGCACCTCCAGGGCCCGCATCCGCTCCAGCCACGTCAGCGCATACGTCTTTCCCTCCTGGCGGATGGTATCCAGCGTCCGGGCCCAGATAATTCCAGCACTTGGCGGTGTACTCAGAGCTTCTGCGAGGGCACTCACACGTGTCTCGGGTATGCAAAATCGGCCAGGGCCGAGGGGCCGACCGTGCTAACAAACGCACAGTGTACGATCAAGGTCCCGCGTCAAAGCACCGGAAGTCCGATGGTTTCTTGTGACGATCCTGATCGGCAACGGCCATGCCGTCGTGACAGGATTGTGGTGGCAGACCCCCGACCCCCCAGGTCTTGGGGGCGCCTACCCCTTATTCACTGAGGGTGTGGGAGGTGCAAAAAAGGCCGGGGCTGATCGGGCGGGCAGGCGGAAATGCTGGTGAACGTTGACTTGGGTGGGAGAACGGGTTACGAGCGCCGCCTTTTCACTGGGCCGCGCCGGATCAGGGGCGTCGCCGGAGTTTCAGGAGTCCAGCCATGGCCAAGGCCAAGCGCACGTATCAGCCGTCGAAGGTGAAGCGCAATCGCACGCACGGGTTCCGCAAGCGCAACAGCACGCGCGCGGGCCGTGAGGTTCTCAAGCGTCGTCGGGCCAAGGGCCGCAAGAGGCTCGTGGTGTCCGCTCCCAAGAAGTAGGTCGAGGGCCAACGCGTGCGGGGCGCGGGGGCGGCCGTCCAGGGTGAAGCCTTTCCCAAGGCCCTGCGCCTGTTGCGCCGTCACGAGTTCCTCCAGGTCCAGGAGGGTGGGCAGAAGTTGCCCTCCGACTGCCTGCTCGCTTTGGTGAAGCGCAACGGCCGGTCGTACACCCGGCTGGGCCTCACCGTGTCCAGCAAGGTGGGCAACGCGGTGGTGCGGGTACGCCTGCGGCGCCTGCTGCGTGAGCTGTTCCGCAAGCGGCGCGGGCAATGGCCCGCCGGCCTGGACGTGGTGTTGGTGGTGCGCTCCTCGGCGAAGGAAGTGTCCTTCGCCGAAATGGCGCGGGCCTTTGATGGTGTTACCCGCAAGCTGCAACGCCTGCCTCCCGCGGCACCCGGAGGGGCTTCTTCATGAGTCCGCTCGCCTTCCTCCTTGCTCTGCCCATCCGCTTCTACCGGCGGTTCATCGGGCCGCTGCTACCGAAGGTGTGCCGGTTCCATCCCTCGTGCTCCACGTATGCGCTGCAGGCGCTGGAGAAGCACGGCGGCCTCAAGGGCGCCTGGCTCACCGTGCGGCGCCTGTCGCGGTGTCACCCCTTCCACCCCGGCGGCCTCGATCCGGTGCCTTGAGCGCCCAGGCCGCCCTGTCCAGCCCTCTCCCGCGCGAGAGGGGACTCTATGAACCTTCCTGACGATCCTCTTGGACCCGACTCGAACGACTCGCAGAAGCGCCTGCTCATGGCGCTGGGCCTGTCGTTCGCGGCAGTCACCTTCTACATGCTCGTGCTGGCCCCGGCTCAGCAGCCGCCCGCCACGGCGAGTGCGGATGCGGGCGTCAGCGTGGACGCGGGCACGGTGGCCACGGCGCCGCCGCCTCCTCAGCCGGGCAGCACGCCCGAGGTGACGGCTCCCGGCACGCCGCCGCCGGAGCAGCAGGAGCAATCGGTGCGCACGGTGGAGCGCAAGCGCGCCGAGGCCTCGTACACCTTCTCCAGCGAGGGCGCGGGCTTCACCTCGGCGCAGCTGCAGGGCCCGAAGATGCGCGAGCAGCAGACGCTCACCATCCTGGAGGGCTACAAGAAGCTGTTCGGCGCGGAGCTGCCGCCGCCGCCGCAGATGAACCTGGTGCGGCCGGTGCCGGGCCAGCCGCTGCCGCTGTCATTGTCCATCGAGGGCGCCACGCCGCTGCCGGCCAACACGCGCTGGGCGGTGGCCGAGACGGACGAGAACAGCGTCGCCTTCACCGCGCGCCGCGGGCCGTGGGAGGTGACGAAGACGCTGCAGTGGCCGCAGTCGGGCTTCGAGCTCGCGTACACGGTGCAGGTGAAGAACACGTCCTCGCAGGCCATCTCGGGCGAGCTGCAGCTGCACCACAACCGGGCCATCGATCCCAACTTCGAGCACGCGCCGTCCTTCTTCGGCGGCGTGGGCAACCAGAGCCGCGCGGCGTGCCACGTGGGCGAGGACCTGCACAAGCTGGTGCCCAACGAGGATCCGCCTCAGGACACACAGGGGCCGGTGCACTTCTTCGGCATCGACCAGCAGTACTTCCTGTCCATGCTGTACCCGCTGGAGGGGCCTCGGCAGGGCCACTGCGTGCTGACGGCCACGCCCACGGTGCGCCAGGTGACGGCGGGCTTCCCGCTCAGCGTGGGCCCGGGCGAGACGGTGACGCTGCGCTTCGGCGGCTGGTTCGGCCCGAAGGATCCGGATCTGCTCAAACCGTTGCCGGGCTCGGACGTGCTGCGCGGCGCGGGCGTGGCGGCGGCGACGTGGCACCCCACGCTGGAGAAGACGGTGGACTTCGGCATGTGGGAGCTCATCTGCAAGGTGCTCCTGTTCTTCATGAAGAAGTTCCACGCCATCACCGGCAACTGGGGCGTGGCCATCATCCTGCTCACGGTGCTGGTGAAGCTCGTGCTGCTGCCGCTCACCTACAAGTCCATGGTCGGCATGGAGGCCGTGAAGGAACTCCAGCCGAAGATGGAGGAGCTCAAGAAGAAGTACGCGGATGACCGCGAGAAGATGAACATGGAGGTGATGAAGCTGTACCAGCAGGCCAAGGTGAATCCGCTCGGCGGATGCCTGCCCATGCTGGTGCAGATGCCGGTGTGGATCGCCCTGTTCACCTCGCTGCGCAACAGCTTCGATATCTACTGGGAGCCCTTCCTCGGCCCGGTGTGGAGGGACCTGACGTACAAGGATCCCACCTACCTGCTGCCCCTGGCCCTGGGCGTGTCCATGGTCATCACCCAGAAGATGCAGCCGCAGATGATGGATGCGGCCCAGGCGCGCATCATGATCTGGGTCATGCCCATCATCTTCACGCTCACCTTGCTCAATTATCCAGCGGGCCTGTCGCTCTACATCTTCACCAACAACCTTCTGTCGATCGCCCAGCAGTACGGGTTGAGGAAGTGGCTGGATCGGCAGAAGCTGAAGCGCGGGGTCGCGGTGCAGGAAGCCGTGGGAGGCAAGCGCAAGTGACCGAGCAGGCCCTACAGCAGCAGCAGTCGCTGACGAACTCGAACTCGGCAGGCACGACGCGGGCCCGGGTCGAGCGGCTCCTCACCGACATCCTCGGGCTGATGGGCTACCCGGCGCGGCTGGAGTTCCAGGATGCCTCGGATGGCAGCCTCGCCGTGGCGCTCCACTTCGAGGCGGGCCTGCCGCCGGGAGTGGAGAACGGCAAGCGCAGCCAGGTGGTGGATTCGCTCCAGTTCCTCCTGAACAAGATGCTGCACCGGCCCGGTGTGGAGCGGCGGTGGGTGCTGCTGGGAGCGGGCGTGTTCCCCGAGCCCCGGCCGCGCAAGGAGCCCCAGGCCCCCGTGCCTGCTCCGGCGGGTGCGAATGGGTCCGCTGCCGCCGCGCCTGCTCCGCGCCCGCCTGCGCCTCCGAAGGTCCAGGCCCCTGCTCCCGCGCCTGCCCCCGCGCCCGTGAAGGCTGTTCGGTCTGCGCCTGCTCCCGCGGCCGCACCGCCGGCCCGCCGCACGGAGGCCGATGAGCGCTCCGTGGAGGTGAGCGAGGATCCGGTGCTGAAGGAGGCAGCTCGCCAGCTTGCCAGCAAGGCAGCCACGCTGGGTCGCTTCTACGCGATCGCCGCCATGAAGGTTGAAGATCGGGCGCGCGTCCTGAAAGCAGTGGAGGGAGTGGCGGGTGTGACGGTGGCGGGCGAGGGCGAGGGCCGGTGCCGACGGGTGGTGTTCACCCCGGAGAAGCCGGCGCCGCTGCCTCGGAAGCTCCTGTTGCCGGAAGATGACGAGGACGACTTCGAGGGCTGAGCCAGCATCGCTCGGCCCTCAGGAGAGGATATGGGCAAGGCGAAGTCTCTCAAGGACAAGCTGTTCGGCGCGGCGGTGCTGAAGATGAGTTTCCGACTGCGCGGCGACGAGGACTCTCCGGCCTTCCGCTTCGTGTACCCGGGCGTGCTCCGAGACCTCGAGCTGGAGGACGCCGCGGTGGAGAAGTACATCGAGGAGAACCGTGAGGCCGTGGAGAAGGCGGCTCGCGGCTCCAGTCCGGCTCCTGGCGCCCGGTGAGCCACGCCACCATCGTGGCCCTGGCCACGGCGCCTGCCGCGGGCGCTGTGGGAATCCTTCGGCTGTCGGGCCCCGCGGCTCTCGAGGTGGGCCGCAAGCTGGCTCCGAGCGTTCCGGCCGAGCCCACGCCCCGCCATGCGTACCTCGCCGGGTTCGTAGATGCCGCGGGCCGGACACTCGATGAGGGTCTCTTCCTCTACTTTCGCGCGCCCGCCTCCTTCACGGGCGAGGACGTGGTGGAGCTCCAGGCGCACGGGAGCCCTCGGTTGTTGCGGTTGCTGCTCGGGCGCGTGCTGGAGGACGAGCGTGTGCGCCCGGCCGGGCCCGGAGAGTTCACCCGCCGCGCCTTCCTGAACGGACGCGTCGATCTGACCCGCGCTGAGGCCGTGGCGGATCTGGTGGCGGCGGACTCGGAGGCGGCGGTGCGGGCAGCAGCAGCAGGGCTGTCCGGCGCCCTATCCCAGCGCGTGCGAGCGTTGGAGGACCCGCTGCGCGCGCTCCATGCGGACCTGGAGGGCGTGCTCAACTTTCCGGATGAGGCAGAGGGCGCCGATGCGGACATGGGCGCCCGGGTGGCGGCGTTGCGAGTCCAGGGCCAGGAGCTCCTGGATGAGGCAGGGCGAGGGCGGCTCGTGCGCCGGGGCGCGCGGGTGGTGCTCTACGGGCCGGTGAACGCGGGCAAGTCCACCTTGTTCAACAAGCTGGTGGGCGAGGCACGGGCCCTCGTGGACGACGAGCCCGGCACCACGCGCGATGTGCTGGAGGCACGCGTCGAGTGGGAGGGCCTGTCCCTCACGCTGCTGGACACCGCGGGCCTGCGAGAGGCGGCCGGACGTGTCGAGGCGCTCGGCATTGCCCGGACGCGTGAGGCGCTCGTCGGCGCGGACTTGGCCGTGCTCGTGCTCCCTCCCGAGGCCACTGGCGCGATGGCCGAGGCCTGGACTCGCGAGGCCGGTGCGACGCGACTGGTGCGCGTGGCTGGCAAGAGCGATCTGGGCGCCGCGGCTCTCGGTGATGATCCGGAGCAGCTCCGGGTGAGCGGGCTCACGGGAGAGGGAATCGAGGCACTGCGCAGGGCGATCCTCTCGCTCCTGTGGGGCGGAGGAACACCCTCGGCCGTGGCCCTCGTGTCGGAGCGCCACGCCGACGCGCTGCGCCGTACCTGTGAGGCCCTGGCGCGTGCCGAAGCGGCCAGCCACGTTTCCACCCTGGAGGTTGTCTCAGGAGAGGTTGGCCTGGCGCTCGAGGCGCTCGGAGAGATGTCCGGCACCCACGTTTCCGAGGCCCTCCTGGACGCCATCTTCCAGCGCTTCTGCATCGGCAAATAGCCCACTTCCCAGGGCCCGCCGGGCAATGTCAGACCGGTCCTTAACATGCGTTCTCGTTCAGCCGCCGCACGGGAGAGAACGGTGACGCAGACCCGCATTGATCAGGCGACGTACTCGGTCCTCAACGCGCTACCCCTCGGGTGGGTGGGCGAGATCGTCGAAGATGAACTCGTCGCCTCTCCTCGCCCCCTCGCCTCGCAGACTCGCGCCGCCTTCATGCTGGGCGTGGAACTCCGGGAGCAACTCGAACAGCGCCGCAGCAACCAGGGCCGCTGGTGCTTCCTGCGTGCGCCGGAGCTGCACCTGGGCCGGGATGTGATGGTGCCGGAGTTGGCCGGTTGGCGCCGCGAGCGCGTGGAGGTTCCGCCCGATCCGAGCGCCCCCTTCCTCACGCTCACGCCCGATTGGGTGTGCGAGGTCGTCTCGCCGGCGACCATTGCCCTGGATCGCACGCGCAAGCTGCCGCTGTATGCCCAGCACGGCGTGTCCCACGCGTGGTTCATTGATCCGGAGGCGCGCACCCTCGAGGTGTTCCAGCGCCTCAAGCGCGGCTGGCTGTTCGCCGCCTCCTACGAGGGAGATGCCCTGGTTCGCGCCGAGCCGTTCCCGCAAGTCACCGTGAACCTCGGCTCGCTCTGGCTGCCCCTGGAGGCGACGGAATCGCCACGGGCTCTCGCGGTGGCGCGGTAGGCCTCAGGCCTCAGTTGCGCAGGTACGGCTCGCTGCCCAGCCGCAGCAGCCGGCGCACCGCGCGCACCAGCAGCTCCGGATCTACCGGCGCCGCCAGGAAACCCAGCGCTCCCACGGCCTGCGAGCGCTTCAGCTCCTGCTCCGGCGCCTTGCCTGCCACCAGCAGCCTTGCATCCACGCGGTGACCGAGTGCCTCCACGGACGGCAGCGGTGACACCACGATGGTGTCGCCGCCCGCCGCGCTAACCTCGGCGGCGCTCACCACCAGAGCGGCGATCCCTGCCGCGTTCAGCACTCGCACCAGGCCCGCGCTGGCCTCCGAGCCCCAGCCATAGACGAGGACGCGAGCCACCCGGAGCGCCGGGGCCACCGGCATGAGCCGCGCCGGAGGCGAATCCACCTCCAGGGGCGAGAGCAGGGGCAGTCCACCCTGCTCGAACGTGGGCGGCCGGGTCGCCGCGTCGTCCTCGAGCAACTCGTGCTCGATGACCACGTCCTCGATCATGCAGTTGTTCATGAAGCACATCACTTCATCGGCATCGGGCAGCGAGAGGGCCGGGGCCGCCTGGGGCCTGCGCACCTCGTGCACCTCTCCGCGGTACAGCCGGCCAATCGCCCGGCGGAGCGCCGCATCCGTGGCGAGCCGCGCAATCACCCTGCCCTTGCCCGACACGCTCTTCACCACGTCCAGCGCATCCATTCTCGCCGGCGCGGCGATGGCCACCACGAGCACCGAGTCTCGCGGGCCCTCCAGCCGCAGCGGCACCACCCGGTAGGACTCCGCGACTTTCAGGGGCACCAGCCTCGCCAGCCGCGGATCCACCGTGTGCGAGTCCAAATCCACGGCGGGGATGCCCGTCTGCTCCTCCAGCGCGGAGAACACCTGCTCGACCCCCGCGAAGCCCTGGTCCACCACCACCTGGCCCAGCGGCAGGCCCCACTGGCGCTGGAACGCCAGCGCTGATTGGAGCTGCAAGGAGTCAACCACTCCGCGCGCCAGAAGGATGTCGCCCAGTCGCTTCTTCATGGTCCGTACCTCGCTGCCGCCCCCCAGAGGCGGTCCACGGTGGGGAACCTGGCTGCTCAGTGAGCAACCGAGGTTGAGAGTCGCTCATGCTCTTACAGGGCCCCCATCCGCCGATCTTCTTCCCGGACGCCAGAGTGTTCAGTTCGTGCGCCACAACCCTTCGAATTTCCTGGTTTTTCCGGCCAGCTGTCTGAGTAGGCAGGCTGTCCGGGGTTTGGGAGGCCACGTAGGTGGTGGTGTGAGCACCTCGTGCCCATCTTCCCGGCGTGTACGAGGCATCTCTGGAAGAGGTGCTCCGGTGCCTTCGAGACGAAGTGCACGGAGCTTGTGGCGCGATGAAGGTGGGGCGGCGGCTGGAAGGCGTTCGCGTCCGTCCCGAGTCCCTGGGGCCCTTCCTGCACTTCAAGCGGGGGCGGTACACGCGAAACCTGGTCTACCGGGACCCTCGCTTCGAGGTGGTGCTCAACTGCTGGGACGCCGGGGTGTCCTCACCCATCCACGATCACTCCGAGCAGGAGTGCTGGTTCAGCATCCAGGCGGGGACCTTCATGCTCGAGGACTACCCGCTGCTGGCGGGCGGCCATCGGCCCGGGTACGCGCTGCTGGGTGCGCCTCGCATCTCCGAGCCCGTGCGCCCTGGGCATGTGGACTACCGTGGGCCGCTGGACTCCATCCACCGCGTCTCCGCGCTCGAGGGCCCCGCGGTCACTCTCCACGTCTATGCCTCGCCCGTGGAGCAGTGCCTGGTGTTCGATGTGCGCCGTCAGCGCTGTGCCACACGTCGGCTCACCTACCACTCCGTGTTTGGGCGCCCCGTGGGCGAGTCCTTGCGGAACGAACTACCTCATCCGGCGTAGGGGTCTGGGCAGGCGCCCCAGGTACTGTCACCATCCCCGAGTAACGTGACGCGTCATCCGCTCCCGGGAGTCCAGTCCTCCCGGGCCGCCGGCCAGCTCATGGGGGGTTGGGCCGAACGGCGCGCGCGGACTCCGGAGGGTGTCATGAGAATGCAGGGTTGGATGCCGGGCCTGGGCCTGGCGGTGGCAGTGTGGCTGAGCGCCACACCGGCCCGCGCCGAGGATCGCCGTCGCGAGCCTCAGCGGTGCGAGGATCGCTGTGACGACGAGTCCCGGCGCTGCCGGGAGATCTGCAAGAAGTACGCGGGCAACGACAACGACACGTGCTTCAAGGCGTGCAGCGAGGAGGAGAAGCGCTGCACCCAACAGTGCAAGGATTCCTCGCGGCGGTGAGGCCGCGAGCCAGGCCTACCACTGGGCCTCGGGCAGCGGGGCGCGCAGCGCCTCGGTCTGGGTGCGGATGACGCCCAGCCGCATGCCGAGCCGGTACAGCGCCTGGGTCTGCTCCACCACCGGAGCCCACGGAGCGAGGGCGCGCACCGAGGCATTGGCCTCGTCCTCGCTGTTGTCCCCGGCGCCACCACCCAACATCTCGGCGATGACCTCCGAGGGCTGCTTCTTGCGAGGGAACACCTGGACGTGCACCGCGGCGTCCTTGGGCAGCTTCGCCGCCTCCTTGGCCAGCTCCAGCGCCTTGGGGAAGCCGCCCAGCTCATCCACCAGCTTGTTCGCCTTGGCGTCCTCGCCCGTCCACACGCGGCCGCGGGCCAGGGACTGGAGCTGCTCCAGCGGCATGTTGCGGCCCTTGGCGGCGCGGCCGGTGAAGTCCACGTAGACGCGGTCCAGGAAGGCCTCGTTCTTGGCCCACTGCTCCGGGGTGAAGTCCGCGTCCGTGCTGTACATGCTGGCGTCCTTGCCCAGCGCGAGCGTCTCCCAGTTCACTCCCAGCTTGGACCAGAGGTCCGCCGTCACCATCTTCCCGCCGAACACGCCGATGCTGCCTGTGAGGGTGCCCGGCTGGGCGACGATCTTGTCCGCGTCCATGGAGACGAAGTAGCCGCCGCTGGCCGCGTAGGTGGCCATGGAGACGATGACGGGCTTGCCCTTCTCGCGGGCGCGCTGCACCTCGCGGCGCACGGTGTCGCTGGCCACGTAGCTGCCTCCCGGGCTGTCCACGCGGAAGACGATGGCCTTTACCTTCGGATCCTCCGAGGCCTTGCGCAGCGCCAGCGCCACGCTGTCTCCGCCCATGCTCTGGTCGCCGCTCAGCGGATTGGAGTCACTCTTGCCGCGCGACACGCCGCCCACGCCGTACACCAGCGCGATCTTCGAGTCCCCCGAGGCGTTGGGCCGGCCGACGCGATCCAGGTACTTGTTCAGGAAGAGCAGCTTGCTGTCCTCGCCACCGAGCTTCTTCACCTGCTCGAGTACCTCGTCCCGATAGAGCAGCCCGTCCACCAGCTTGGCCTCCAGCGCGGCCTGACCCATGAGCGGCGCCTTGTCGATGAGGGACTTCACCTCGTCCTCGCTCAGCTTGCGGTCCTCGGCGATGCCCCGGACGATCTGCCCGTAGAAGCTGCTGAGCAGCTTCTCCATGGCCTCGCGGTGCGGGGCCGTGAAGGTCTGCTCCGTATAGGTGTTGACGGCGTTCTTGTACTCGTAGCGCTGGCCGATGCGCGGCTGCACTCCGAGCTTGGCGAAGGCCTCCTTGGCGAAGGGCGTCTCCAGCGCCACGCCGGTGAGGTTCACGTCGCCCGAGGGCTGGATGTAGATTTCATCGAACGCGGTGGCCAGGTAGTAGGCGCCGGTGGCTCCGCCGCCCTCGCCGAAGGTGTCCGCGTAGACGATGGCCTTCTTGCCACTGGCCCGGAAGGTCTTCACCGCGTCTCGCAGCTCCTGCACCTCGGCGAGGCTGCCAGGCTGACCCATGCGCACCAGCAGCGCCTTCACCCGATCGTCCTTGGCCGCCTTCTCCAGCGCGTCCAGCACGTCGTGCACGGTGGTGTCCTTCTTCCCGAAGGCCCCGGCCAGCGAATCCTCCGCCACCAGCTCGGGCAGGGGTTTCTCCAGATCCAACTCGAGTACGACCGAGCCCGGCACGGAGGGCTTGCTGGAGGCGGCAATTCCAATCAGTAGGATGAAGCCCAGGAAGCCGAGGATCGACAGCGCCCCGATGGCGGCCAGCGCTCCGACGATGAAGCGTTTCATGTCAGGCAGACTCCTCGGGCCGGAAGATGGTCGGCCCAGAACCGGTGCTTACTACTAACGAGCTCTCTGTACGATGTTCCAGCCGATGCATTTCGGGAGGCGGGCGTTCGAGCGGCCGTTGCTTTCTCGGGATGACGTGTAAGGTTCGCGCGGTTGGTAGGCCCGTGCACTCCCCGATGACTCGCGAGAACCGCATGCGTCGTGTTCCCCTTTCTCTCTTCGCAGCCCTGCTGCTCACCGCTGCCCCGGCGTTGGCCCAGGCGCCCGCCCCCTCCCCGAAGGCTGCTCCGGCCGCCAAGGCCAAGGCCGGTACGCTCGCTCCCGTGGCGAGCGTGGAGGGTATCAACGAGTACCGCCTGCCCAACGGGCTGCGCGTCGTGCTCTTCCCGGATCCGACCAAGCCTACCGTCACCGTGAACGTGACGTACTTCGTTGGCAGCAAGCACGAGGGCTATGGCGAGGCCGGCATGGCCCACCTGCTCGAGCACTTGATGTTCAAGGGCACGCCGAAGACGACCAACGTGCCCCAGGCGCTCACCGAGCGCGGTGCCCGGCCCAACGGCACCACGTGGCTGGACCGCACCAACTACTTCGAGACGCTGCCGGCCTCGGACGCGAACCTGAACTGGGCGCTGTCCTTCGAGGCGGACCGCATGGTCAACAGCTTCATCGCCAAGAAGGACCTGGACAGCGAGATGACGGTGGTCCGCAACGAGCTGGAGCGCGGGGAGAATGATCCGCACTCGGTGCTCGAGCGGCGGGTGATGAGCGCGGCCTACCTGTTCCACAACTACGGTAAGCCCACCATCGGCACGAAGGCGGACCTGGAGAACGTGCCCATCGAGCGGCTCCAGGCCTTCTACCGGAAGTACTACCGCCCGGATAACGCGATGCTCGTGGTGGCCGGCCGCTTCGAGGAGGCCCGGGCGCTTCAGCTCATCCAGGACACGTTCGGCAAGCTGAAGCCGCCCGCCCAGCCCGTGCCGCGCACGTACACCGAAGAGCCCACCCAGGACGGTGAGCGCCAGGTGACGCTGCGCCGCGTGGGAGAGACGGGTGCGCTCGTTGCCGTGTACCACGTGCCCGAGGGTGCCCACCCGGACTTCGCCGCCATCGACGTGCTCACCGAGGCGCTCGGCGACAACCCGTCCGGCCGGCTCTACAAGGCGCTGGTCGAGACCAAGAAGGCCGCCCGCGCCTCCGCCTCCAACATGCAGCTCCAGGATCCGGGCGTGCTGACGTTCAACGCGCAGATCCGCGAGGGCCAGTCCGTGGGCGCCGCGCGCGCTGTGCTCATCAAGACCGTGGAGGAGGCTGCCCGTACGCCCTTCACCGCGGAAGAGGTGAACCGCGCGAAGACGAGCCTGCTCAAGCAGCTCGAGCTCATCCTCAATGACTCGGAGCGCTCCGCCATCATCCTGTCGGAGTGGGGAGCCCTCGGCGACTGGCGCCTGATGTTCCTGCACCGCGACCGCATCGAGGCGGTGACGCCCGAGGACGTGACGCGCGTGGCCGCGACGTACCTGAAGACGTCCAACCGGACGCTGGGAGAGTTCATCCCCACGGCGAAGCCGGACCGCGCGGAGCTGCCGCCGCGGGTGGACATCGCCGCGATGCTCCAGGGCTACAAGGGCCGAGCGGCCGTGGCCCAGGGCGAGGCGTTTGACCCTTCTCCCGCCAACATCGAGGCGCGGGTGCAGCGCTCGCAGCTCCCCGGCGGGATGAAGCTGGCGCTGCTGTCCAAGAAGACGCGCGGAGAGATGGTGAGCGTGGCCCTCAACCTGCGCTGGGGCACCGAGCAGACGCTGATGGGCAAGACAGACGCGGCGAGGACGGCCGCCTCCATGCTCATGCGCGGCACGAAGACCAAGACGCGCGAGCAGATTCGCGACCTGCTGGACAAGCTGAAGGCGCGCGTGGGGGTGGACGGTGGGCCCACGGGAACCTCCATCTCCATCGAGACCACGCGGCAGAACCTGCCCGAGGTGCTGAAGCTCGTGGCCGAGGTGCTGCGCGAGCCCGCCTTCGATCCGAAGGAGTTCTCGCTGCTGCAGCAGGAGCGGTTGGCCTCGCTGGAGAAGGCTCGCAGCGAGCCGGACACGCTGGGCAGCTATGCCTTCCGCCGGGCGATGGGCAGCCAGTACCCCAAGGGCCACCCCTACTACGCGCCCACGGTGGAGGAGGACATGGAGTCCTTGAAGACCGTCACGCTGGAGCAGGCGCGTGCCTTCCACCAGGGCTTCTACGGTGCGTCACAGGGCGAGCTGGCGGCGGTGGGCGATTTCGATCCGAAGCAGCTCGCGACGCAGGTGGGCGAGCTGTTCGGCGGGTGGAAGAGCCCGGCCCCGTACGCGCGCGTGCCGCAGACCTTCAACGACGTAGGTGCCCAGGCCAAGGCGCTGGAGACTCCGGACAAGGCCAACGCCTTCTTCCTGGCGGGGCAGAACCTGCAGCTGAAGGATGACAACCCGGACTGGCCGGCGCTGATGCTGAGCAACTTCATGTTCGGCGGTGGCTTCCTCAACTCGCGGCTGGCCACGCGCATCCGCCAGAAGGACGGCCTGTCCTATGGCGTGGGCAGCGGCCTCAACGCGAGCGCGATGGACCCGGTGGGCTCGTTCATGGCCTACGCCATCTACGCTCCGCAGAACGCCACGAAGCTCGAGGCCGCTCTGCGCGAGGAGCTGAACCGGGCGGTGGAGAAGGGCTTCACCCCCGAGGAGCTGGAGAAGGCTCGCGCGGGCCTGTTGGAGTACCGGCAGACGGGTCGCGCGCAGGATGGCGGACTGGCTCGGACGCTGGCCAGCTACCTGTTCTACGGGCGGACGCTCGACTTCGACGCCGCGCTCGAGCAGCGCATGGCGAAGCTGACGAACGAGGATGTGCGCCAGGCGCTCGCGCGGTACGTGGATGCGAAGAAGCTCACCGTGGTGAAGGCGGGAGACTTCGCCGGGGCGGCCAAGAAGGAGAAGGCCCCAGTTCCGGCGAACCCCTCTCCGTAAGGATGGCCTCGGCGTGGGAGGAGGCTCGGAGCTGCCGGGCCTCCCCTACTCCTCGAGGTTGATCTTGATGACCTTGGTCTCGCCGGCCTTGAGCTCGAAGGCCTGGGTGACCTTCTTCTTCAGGTCATCATTGATGAACTGCACGGTGTACTTGCCCGCGGGAGTCTCCACGGGATCGAACGGCGTCTGGCCCAGGTTGCGCCCGCTGAGGATGACGGTGGCGTAGGGCCGGACGCGGAACACGACGGTACCCTTGCCCACGGCTGTTGAAGCGCTGGCCGCAGGCCGCGTGGGGCGGGTGGTGGGCCGCGTAGTGGGGCGCTTCTGCGACGTGGAATTGGCGGGCTTGGACGGCTCTGGGTTCTCAGCCGGGTTGTTCGCCGGTTCGACCTTCGCTACCTCGACGGGCTTCGTGTTCCCGTCGGGGGGGGTGGTGCCGGATGGCGGGTTGTTGGGAGACGTCTCCGGGGCGGTGTTCTGGGCGGAGCCGGGCTGATCAGGGGTGGGCGGGGTGCCCGTCCCGGAGGGGTCCTTCGCCACGATGGGCTCGGGAGGCTTGTTCGTGCTGGGAGGCGGAGTCGTCGTCCCATTTTGGAGGGGGCGCACGGCCTCCTGCGGAGGAGTCACCGGCTCGGGCAGAGTCTTCATCCGCCAGAATACGAAGCCACCTCCGGCCGCGAGCAGGACGGCGCCCATTGCCGCGGGCAGCCACCGCTTCCAGGAGGGCAGCGCGGCAGGGGATTCCTGCGGCTGTGTCTTGGTCTGCAGCTCCCCGGTGGGGAGGGGCATCGTCTTCGCGG
Organism: Hyalangium versicolor; assembly: GCF_020103695.1. Taxonomy (GTDB): domain Bacteria; phylum Myxococcota; class Myxococcia; order Myxococcales; family Myxococcaceae; genus Hyalangium; species Hyalangium versicolor. Next base: position 7,003 of record NZ_JAHXBF010000021.1, on the reverse strand, counting down.
AGAGTTCCTCGGGGGCGGGCTCCAGGGGCTCGGAGGGCTCCAGGGGCACCGAGGGATTCATGGCGACCGCGGGATCCACTGGCGCGGCCATGCTTCCGACCCGGGATCCCGGGGCCGGGCGCGTGCCACTGCGAGGCCCGGTGCCCACGCCGGAATGCCCCGGTGCGGGTGTATGGGAGGGCGTGGCCGAGGGGCGTGGGCCACTGCCACCGCGAGCCGAGCCCGTTTGCGGCGTGGGCACGGGAGCGTCGGTGCTGGGCGCCACCTGGGCGATGAGCTGGACGATCTGATGGGTGGTGACGGGCTTGCCGACGGAGAGGATGAACTCCTCGAGATCGGTTTCGAGCGCGAGGCAATCCGGGTAGCGCTGCTCGGGATCCTTGTGGATGGCGCGCTCGAGGATCTGCTGGAGGGACTCGGGGAGATCCGGGCGGTGCTGGACGGCGGGGGTATGCGCCTCGAAGAGGATGGCCTGCATGAGGCTGGCATCCGTGGTGGCGTCGTAGGGCTTGCGGCGGGTGAGCAGCTCGTAGAGGACGACGCCGAGCGCATAGACATCCACGCGGCGGTCGAGAGGCTTGGCGCGGACCTGCTCGGGAGGCATGTACGCCAGCTTGCCCTTGATGACACCGCTCTGGGTTTTGTGGCTCTGACCGGCGGCCTTGGCGATGCCGAAGTCGACGACCTTCACCGCGCCCTGGCGGGACACGAGGATGTTGTCGGGGCTGATGTCGCGGTGGATGAGGCCGAGGGGCTCACCGGTGGTGGGGTCCTGGAAGTCGTGAGCGAAGGCGAGGCCCTCGCAGGCGGCGGCGACGAGGCGTGCGCAGAGGGCGGGAGGGAGAGCGAGCCCGGCGGCATTGGCGCGTTTGAGGAGGACGCGGAGGTTGGGTCCGTCGATGAACTCCATGGCGAGGAAGTAGTCGCCATCGGCCTCACCGAAGTCGAAGATCTGGACGATGTTGGGGTGATTGAGTTGAGCGGCGAGCTTGGCTTCGGCGAGGAACATCTCGACGAACTGGGGGTCTTCGGCGAGGTGGGGGAGGATGCGCTTGAGCACCAGGGTCTTCTCGAAGCCCATGGGGCCGGCGGCCTTGGCGAGGTAGACCTCGGCCATGCCGCCGGTGGCGAGCTTGCGGATCAGCTGGTACTTGCCGAGTTGCTGCATCACGAGGCGGATCCTCCTCGAGGGGTGTGGACCCTCCAGGGCGAGGGCGGATACAGACCGCCGCGCAGGCAGACGGTGTCACAGAGTCGGGTCGGAGGGGAATGCGGTATGTGAGGAAGCGGTGACCCGGAAGCCTGCCCGCCTGTGCGTCTAGCGGGTCCTGAACGGTCTGGCCAGTTCGCGGACGGACCGGGTGTGGACGGGACCGGGTAGGACGGGGCGGCCGCGGGATGTCCATACGTTGTGCGGGGTATGGCCGTGCGAGCGGTGGCTCCTAGCATTGGGCGGCATGCGCGATGGAATGATCCGCAGGGCCTGGATGCCGCTTGCCTGCCTGGTGGCGGTGTGGGCAGTGCCACGAAGCGCGTGGGCGGCGGGGGACTTCGAGGGCTCACTTCGAGCGGCGGTTCGCCTCTACGAGAGCCTGGAGTACGAGAAGGCGCTGGAGGAGTTGCAGAAGGCGCGGCGGCAGGCACGTGGGAGCGAGCAGGAGGTGAGCGTCTCGCTTCATGAGGGCATCTTCCTAGGAGACATGGGGCAGCGGGACGAGGCACGCGCTGCGTTCAGGAAGGGGTTGCTGCTGGATCCGGGGGCGCAACTGCCGCTGAAGGCCTCTCCGAAGCTGGAGCGAGACTTCGAGGCGGTTCGGGACGAAGTCATCGAGGATCTGGAGCGCGAGGCCCAGGAACGCGCGGAGAGGGAACGCCAGGGCCTGCCGCCAGTGAGGGCTACTGAGGACCGACCTGAGCGATCTGCTTCGCCGGATTTGAATCCTTCGCAGACGAAGTGGCCGGTGAAGGTGTGGTCGCCTGGGCCCGTAGAGGAAGTGCCGGGACATTCCCATGTGAGAACAGTTGTTCCGCTGGTGCTCACGGGAGCGGGAGTGGTGTCGGCGGGAGCGGGAATCGTGTTCGGGTTGGTGTCGCGCTCCAACGTGTCGAAGCTCAGGCACGTCTACGCAGATGGACGGCTTCCGGCATCGACGGAGCTGGCGAGTCTGGATGATCTACACAACGACGCGCGTGGGCAGGCTCGAATGGCCAACGTGCTGTTTGGCGCCGCAGTCGTCACGGTGGGAGGCGCCGTCGCGATCTGGTTGCTCGGCTCGGATGACAAAGATGTGGAGCCGAGGGGGGAGCGCTGATGCGGTCCGTGATTGGATGGATGGGGGCGTTGTGGCTGCTGGCTAGGTGCACCGTGCCTGGCGATGTGGCGAGGGTGTGTAGTGTGGACAGTGACTGCGGCGAGAACGGAGCCTGCAACACAGCGCTAATGCTCTGCTACGCGGCGGATACGGAACCAGAGATGCCCGAGATGGTGTGCATGCCTGCTTGTGCGGAGTACGAGGCCTGCACGAAGAATGGATGCCGGGCCCGATTCACGGGAGTGGCCTTCCAAACGCCTAGTTCTGGTGCTCTGATCGATGCAGGGCTGGTGCAGGTTGTGGCAAGGGTGGAGGTCAACGAGACCTACCGGGCCACGACCCGGTTCCCTGGAACACTCGAGTTCAGTGCGGAGTTGAGTGGCGGCGGTTTGGGGGGGAGCTTCGCGAACTTCAGCCACGATGATGCTGGTACCTATAGCGCGGTGTGGACGCCGCCGTCCTTAGAGGCCCAAGTCACGCTGAGGGCGGTTCACCCGGTACCTGATGCCGGTGTGTCGGGTTCCATCATCGTGCAAGTGGATGCGGTACCGCCCACGCTCACAGTGAATGTGCCTGCGCCCAATTTTCCTATCTCTGATGGGGGCATGGTCTATGCGGATCCCGATGCCGGTGGATTGACCAACCTCTGGAGGAGAGACCATCAAGTACCGGTCGAGATTCGCTCGGACGAGCCGAACCTGGATGTGAGTTCGATGAGAGTGGCGCTGAGAGGAACGGATGGAGTCGCCAGTGCTTCCGTAGCCGTCATCCCGTTGACAACGGGTTGCAATGTTCGCTTCTGCGGTGTGGCCCTGCTGAATCTGTGGGAGCCGACTTTCGATGCCTTCCGTGGTTCCATGACGCTGGAAGTCCAGGGCAGAGATCTGGCTGGCAATGTAGGCACGACATCTCCAGCCATACCCCAAGTCAATGTGACGCGATGGAAGTGGGCTTTCAGCCCGGGCACTGGAGCCATCAGCTCCAGCCCTGCCATTGGCGAGAAGGGGACTGTCTACATTGGTACCACCGACGGCAGGGTGATAGCAGTCAATCCAGATGGCACTGAGGCGTGGGAGGCCACTCTAGGGGGAACCGTGAGAAGTTTGGCAGTGGGGGCTCACGATGGTGGGGTCGAGTTCATTTATGTTGCGGCCAACAGCAGCAACAACAAGGCTGTGCTTTACGTCCTCTCCAGCGAAGATGGGGGGACCAAGGTGCGTTGTCCAGGTTTCGGTGAACACGTCGGCCCGGTTCTAGGCGCTATTGCCATCTCAACTTTCGGAACAGCGCCCAACCGATTCGAATCGGGTATAGCAGTCGTAAACAATGGCTCGGTTTCTGAGCTTTGGGTCGTCCGACCTAGCGCAGCGACTGCAACGACTCAGTGTGTGCTCTCCAGTTCTACCTTCGGTCTTCCCGAAGCAACACAAGACATTTCGCGTTCGTTGGTTGCGACTGGAGACACTTTCCTCTACCCGACGAGTGATTCCACCATAGTCAGCTATAGCTTTGGTGGTAATGCTTTGAATTGGCAGACACAGCCGACCGGTGAGCCTGTCGTAGGTCTAGCCCTCACAGGTGGGAATGTCGTGGGCGGTGGAGTTGGCTCCACGGCGACTCAGGGAGGCCTCTACTCCGTACCGTTGACTGGCAGCGCGAATGCGACATTGTTGGCGGGTACGAGTGGTGGTCGGGTGCGGAATGCCATCATCGGACCAGGAGGTACAATCGCCCTTTATGGCCAGGACACCAGCAACTTCCAGGGCACTCTCAAGAGGTATGACCTGCCAAGTCAGAGGTTGACCAGTCCGAGTCCCAATGTGGGAATGTTGAAGCATGCCCCGGCACTGGGGGCTGATGGAGTGCTGTATACGGCATCGAGCACTCTTGATCTTGTAGCAGCATGGTCCGTGAGTGATCTTAGCTCACGTTGGTCGGAACCATTAGGAGCAGCCACCGCCTCGGTGGGACTGGACTGCGCGAGAGACTCTTCCAACTCTCCTATCCCAGGCATGCCTGCTGGGACGCTCTACGTGCCTACCATGCGAACCATCAAAGCTATCCTCAACGCTGTTATCGTGGACAGCCAAGGCCTCAGCCGGGATATGGCTGCTTGGCCCAAATACCAGCACGATGCGCGCAACACCGGCAATCCGGCCACCCCCATTACCAACTGCCAGTGAGCCTTGGGGACGCGTTGGAGTAGTGTGAAGCGATGATGCCGAAGGGCTGGACGCGGTGCGGATTCGTGACCGTAGTTGCTGTGATGCTCGTGGCCTGCTCCTCGAGCCGGACCGAGGCCATGAAGTCCGAGCCTCCGGCCTCCTCCGCGCAGCCCGCACCGGTGCAGTCGGGGGCTCCTGTGGATCCTCGTCCCGAATCTCCCGCTCCTGTGGAGCCATCCACCAACGCGGATGCTGGCGTTTCCGGCTGTGCCTCCTGTGGCCCCGATGATCACTGCCTGAACGGGCGCTGCGTGTGCCAGCCGCGCACCTGTCTGTCTCTCCGTCAACGCTGCGGCCGCTTCGATGATGGGTGCGGCCACGTCCTGGACTGTGGGCCCTGCTCCCGCTGCCCCCCTGATCAGATGGACTGCTGCGGCATCTGCATACCCAAGGCCGAGAAACGCTGCCCCGATAACGTCCACTGCCCTACGACTGCCCCCGAGATGTGACGCACAGCGGCTATCCCACCACTTCCCGTGTCAGACCTAAGGGTTACTCCTTTCGTCCAGTACGACGAAGGAGCGCCGGTGTCTTTCTCCGATGATGGGGTTTTCGCTCTCGCGATGTGGCCCGCACATGCGTGCCCCGCTGGCTCCATGGCGCCCTCCACCTGGCCGCATCCGGTGACTCCCATGTCTCAGTCCTCTCCCGAGAGGCCCGAGCCCCGCTGCTTTCGCTCCCCCAAACCTCAGCCCCCTGCCCTCCCCGTCTCCCGCCTCCCTCCGCCTGCCGAGCGCCAGCCCTCCCCTCCTCGCAAGCAGGAGGACTCCCGCGAGACTCGCAGCTTCGTCGATGTGCTCGGCTGTCTGATGTAGGGCAGTCCCGCTCTCAGCCGACGTTCACCACTCGCACCTGCACCGCGTTGTTCCCGTAGCCGAGCCGGTTCCACGGCGCGGCCTCTGGTTGGGTCTCGCCCGCCTCGTCCGTGGCTCGCGCTCGCAGCGTGTGCCGGCCCGCGACCGCGTCCTCCCAGGTGAAGGCCCAGCGCACCCAGGCCGAAGGCCTCGGCGTCTCCAGCAGTGTGGCCGGCTTCCAGCTCTCTCCGCCGTCCACCGCCACCTCCACCTGCACCACCCGGCGCTCCCCGCTCCAGGCCATGCCTTGCACTACGACCCGGCCCGGCGCCACTCGCGCCCCTTCCTCCGGCGAGGTGATCAGCGACTTCACCCGCATCCGCGTCACCGGCTCGGGGGCTCGGCCGTTGACCTCGTCGTAGATGTATTTCTCCTTCTGGTAGTGGCCCTCGAAGGGGCGCGTGAGGGCCTCGATGCGGTTCACCCATTTCACGCTCGCCATCCCGTACCAGCCCGGCACCAGCAGTCGCACCGGCGCTCCGTGGGCCCGCGTCAGTGGGGCTCCGTTCATCTCCAGTGCCAGCAGCGTGTCCGGGTGCAGCGCCTTGCTGAGGGGGAGCGAGCGGGCGAAGCGCTTGCTCCCCTGCCCGTCTGCTCCCTCCACCAGGATCTCCACCGTGTCCGAGCGCACTCGGGCCCGCTCGAGCACCTCGGCCAGTGGGACTCCCTTCCACACCGCCGTGCCCAACGCTCCCTGCGTCCAGGGCTCTCCCTCGGGAAGCGGCGCCATTGTCGTGCGCCCGTTGCCGGCACACTCCAGCGTCACCACCAGCGAGCGCAGGGTGCCTCGCGACAGCTCCGCCATCCCTAGCGTGAAGGGAGACTCCACTGCGCCCCCGACCGCGATGCGGTGCGTGGCGGCGGGCAGCTCCGGCTCCGGGTGGTTGCTGCGCACATAGAAGGAAGCGGTCGGCGTTTGCGGCCGGGCCAGCGCCTGCTGCGGAGTCTCCGCGTTGAAGGGCATGGGCTTCACCACCACAAGCCCTGCTCGCTCCTCGTCCCTGCGGTCCTCTCGCGACGGCTCCGCCGTGTCGATCCCCGTCTCCATCCGCCCCTCCCCGTTCTTCCGCCCCTGGGGGAGATGGGGCGCCCTTCCGCTCGGGACAAGGCCCTTTGTTTGGTGGAGAGCACCCAGGCCTCCGGTGACTCCAGGTGAACAGGGGGAGTCTCCGTCTGCCGCAGTTCGTGGCAACTGGTACGACAGGTGGACCGGTTCGGCTGGAGCGCGCCGCCCAGGCCCCCCGGGCGCGTCACGCCCACGGGTATGACAGGTGGACCGGTTCGGTTGGAGTGCGCTGCCCAGGCGCTTGGCGGTGCCTGGCAACTGGTACGACAGGTGGACCGGTTCGGCGCGAGTGCGCCGCTCAGGCTCCTGGCGGTTCGTGGCAACTGGTACGGCAAGTAGACCACCTGGGCCGAAGTGCGCCGCCCGGGCTCACTCGGAGCGAGTCATTTGCGGAGAGCGTTTCGCAGGGATCATGGGGGATCTAGCACTACTGCGTTAGGGGCAGGATTACCAAGGGAGCAAGCAGCCGTGGGTTGCGCGCTTTGGTACCTGTTGCATCCGTGCTGAGAGGCCCTACCTATGAGGTATGGAGCCGTTCATGAATGC
>NZ_JAHXBF010000020.1 GCF_020103695.1 Hyalangium versicolor | reverse complement strand
TAGGCGTCGACGTCAGCCGCGAGCAGATGGCCGCCCTTCACCTTGAGCGCTCCAACTTCCATGGTGAGTGGAATTACACCCTCCGGCCAAACTGAAACTTTATTTCTGCGCGGCTCCTTAGGCGTGCCGAGGCAAAGGCGGCGCAGAAGTTCGCGAATCTTCCGCCGGGCAAAATAGGTGTCGTCCAAGAGATCTGCTTCGCAGTCGGAGAGTCTTTCGAGCGGATCGTGAACAATCAGCACATCCTCGCGGCCTTCCCATTGTTCGGTACGGAGGGGTGCGTAGGGTTGCTCTGCATGGTCTGTGGCATCGCTGATGCCAATGGGCAAATTCAGAGCTACTACGTCGCAACCTCAGAGACCTCCCGTCTGCCTCTACGACCGCGCGCAGCGAAGTAAGCAAGCCGTGCAGGCCTACTGCGGCAGTATGCATGTAAAGCCTACGGGCAGGAGTTCCCCTGCATCTGGATCCCATGGTTGAAGGATACGCACTGTCCCGCCGGAGGCCTGCACCGTTCCGTCCACGGACTCGATGCTCACGGAGTGAAGCACGAAGAGAGCCATCGTCTCTCGGTGCTCTCGGGCGAAGGCCACTTCGTTTGGGGTGAGCAGCACTTCCGTCCCGTCCATTTGCGTGCCCTTCACTTCCACGTAGAGCGTGACGCCCTCGTTGGTGCAGAGCAGATCGTAGGGCTTCCCGAGACGCTTGACGGTGTAGCCCTGCGCGACGAAATGGGTCTCGGCGCGATCCATCGCGAGGTTTTCGACCGCCCGTCGCACCTCAGGAGAGGAGGAGAAGCCCTGGCCCTTGGCGCGCGCTCGGCTCTTCTCTACCGCTGCTTGCCAGTCATCGGATGGGAGCGGGCGCGGCTCTTTCGTGCCCTCTGGCCACCCACCCACCTCTGTGAGGACCGCTTCCCATTGCTCCGGAGTCAAGCGGTAGACACCACCACCCCTCGCGCGGGTTACAGAGAGACCCTCCAATACGGGATCCGTTCCATCTTCTCGCATCCAGCGAGGGCACTTCGGCGCGCGCGCATACCGGACCCACACCCGGCGCATCATCTTGTCCCAGGGCTCGGGCTTCACCCAGTAGCGACGGAACTCCGGGGGCTCCTCCATGAGGGTCGGCGCTGTCAGCACTTCACCAAGCGCCACGATGCCTCGTCTGCCGCTCTTGTCCTTCGATTGCCAGATGATCACCCGATCCCCGACCTCAATATCCCCTCGGGTGACGGTCCATACCTCCTCATCGAAGTCCCGGAGTGAGTCGAGAGTCCGGTACGTGAGCGGGTTGGAGATGAGCGCCCAATAGCGGCGATCCTCTGAAGGCCCCGCAGCAGGTTCAGCGGGTGATGCCTGCACCGTTCCGAGGCTCAGGTGCTCGAAGGTCCGCAAGCCAGTTGCGGTTGCTCCTAGGGAGGGGGATGCGTCGGCCATGATTGCAGCAACGTCGAGCCCTACGGAGCCGGACTTCTTTTGGTGGTTGCCTGCCTCAAGGATCGCCCGAACTCGCTTGGCATCTTCGAGCGCCTCCTCGGCGCGCCTGATCGCGTTGCCGCTGTCGGCGGCCCGGGCGAGATCGCGCCGAACTCTTCCCGGGTTGTTGCGCCGGCCGCCCGGATCGAAGGCGTCGCTCTCATAGTGCTCGTGTGCCTGCTTGCAGCGCTCAAGGTGCTTCTCGGCCTCTGCCACGTCGGCACGCTTCGCAAGCTGCCTGTCATAGTATTCAAGCGCCTGCTGCGGGTCAGCGAGCAACTTCTCGACATCTGCCTTGCGAGTTCCGCTCGAAGCAGTCACCAAGCACTGGGTCCACAACTCGCGGCCTATAGGCCGGAAGTACCATGTGAAGGACCATGTGCCGTACAGCCACCAGCGCTCGCAGTGATACTCAAACCCGTTCTTCGTATGAATCTTCGACATCAGAATCAATCTCCCTGACCCTTGGCAGAAAACCAATGGCGCCGGGCCACCGTCTACGTGCTTCTCGAGCGGGGGAACTGGAGCGGGTGTGGGTGGGGAACTCCATCCGCATCCGGCCTGCGGACCTGGAAGCCTTCCTCTCCCGGGGGCAGCACTGAGGCGCGGCCGGTGGTCCCCAGTTTCCCGGCCCTATACGGGAACCGGAACCGCCCTGGCCCGAAGGGGCGAGACTCAGGGCCGGATGCCCTGCGGCGCCTTCGTGGACTCCAGGCGACGAAGGCGAGATAGCTCGTAGTCCAGAGCGAACGGACGGAGCGGAGCCGCGAGATCGAACACCAGGATCTGCTCGCCTGCATGAATCAGGACGGGTCGAGGAGATGTCCTGCGGTCCTTGTAGACGGCGGCATAGCGCTGCCGCATGATCGGTTCGATCTCATCTTTGCCGGGAGCCAGCGTAACCACCCAGCCTGTGGGGAGCGACTCGATCCTGAATGTGCTGAACACGCCATTCTTGTACACGAACCCGATGGTGCACTCCTCCTTGGGGGTGGCGCCCTCGATGACGAGGTGAAACACCTCCAAGCCGTCCGGCGAGGTTGGATACTGCACAAGGTCAGGCCGACGAGCATGGAGGCCAAACGCCGCCTCAATCTTCATCTGCATGCTCTCCCCGTCGTCAGGCTTCCCCTTAGCAGCCGTGGCGATTTCGCCGACCCGCAGTTCACCCAGTCGCCCCCGCTGCACCCATTCCTCGGAGGCGGGCGATGAGAGCGCGGTTGTGGTAGCTAGGATCAGCAGGAGGGGCAGAGAACGCATCCCCCGATCCTCCCGCAGCGCGTCGCGTGGTGCCACTGCCCACCCGTGCAGCACGTGACGCACGTTGTCGGAACCGCAAGTCGATTGACGGGACTCACAGGGTTGAGAGAGAGGCTCAACACACTGGCGGAACAGGAGCGCCCACCTTGCAAGTAGCGCCCCCGCCCCGCGCCTGATTGGAGACCGATTTACCAGCCAGAGCCGGCGGTCCCCGCGTCAGCCGTTCTGATGCTCCGGATCGGAGGATGCGGGAGCAGACGGCGCGGGTTCCCCCGGGCTTTCACCCTGAGGGCCCTCTGAGGGCTCGGGAGCGGTTCCCCGTGCCTTCCGGTTCCTGCCCTTGGGCGCCTTGCTCGCGCGCTTCTTCGCGTCCCCTTGGTGCTCGATTCCCTGGGTCCCCCACATGACCAGGGGCAACCGGTGGGAGCCCCAGGTAAACAGGACGATATCCCCGGGGAACTCGCCGCTTGTCGCTGGGTCCTCCACCGCGTTGTGAGGGGCCCACAAGTTGGCCGGGTTCTCCTCGTTGCGCACCACGCGCCGCAGTTGCCCGATGCGCTCCGTAGCCAGGGCCAGCACGGACACGATGCAGGCAGGGGCATCCCGCTCCATCTCCTCATCCGGCAGATCGCGCCGCGCCTGGAGGTCTGCGAGCATCCGTGCCCCCTGAATCGCAGTGGCCAGGGTGCCTAGCTCGAGGTCCAGGCTCACCACCGTCCCCGGTGGGTGACTGCTAGGTCCGTTCTCTTCTTCCATCTCGGCCGTCCTTTCGTGGCTCAGTGCCTTCCCGAAAGTAAACTATAGTTTGTGGTAAATCAAAGTTTACCCGGGCGAGATGGCGTGCGTGTCGCCACCCGGCAAGTCACGCCCACATGGCCCTTCCGCTATCCAGGTCCCGGAGGATCTCGCGCCCATCATCAAGAGGGAGCGGAGGCGCCTCGGGCTGCGCCTGCGGGCACTGCGCACGGCGCGGGGGCTCACTCAGGAGCAGGCGGCAGAGATGATCGGGATCCACCCCAAGTACATGCCGCGCGTGGAGGCAGGCCGGGCCAACCTCACCGTCGATAACCTGATCGCCGCATCCGTGGCCTACGGGGTGTCGCTCCGCGACCTGTTCCCCGAGGCATACGCCGAGGACGCGACCAAGTGACTCGGCGGCTAGCGCTAGCCGAGTGCCCATCCCGCTGTGAAGATGAGTACAGCCCTCGCAAGTAAACTATGGTGTGTGGTGCATCAAAGTTTACCCGGGCGAGATGGGGCGCATGTCCCCAATCGGGAAGCCCCGTCCGCGCCGCTCCGCCAGCACTCATGCTCCGGCGAACCTTGCGCCGATCATCAAGAAGGAGCGCAAGCGCCTCGGGCTGCGCCTGCGAGGACTGCGCACGGCGCGGGGACTCACTCAGGAGCAGGCGGCAGAGATGATCGGGATCCACCCCAAGTACATGCCGCGCGTGGAGGCAGGCCGGGCGAACCTCACCGTGGACACCCTCATTGCTGCGTCAGTGGCCTATGAGGTGGCGCTAAGCGACTTGTTCACCGAGGCGAGCGAGGAGGACGCAGCCGAGTGACACGGAGTGCATCAATCGAGGGTTCCAAGCCCTCTTTCTGCGGCGAAAGCGGCCCTTCGGTGCGGGGCCTAGCGCGGGTAAGTAGGCGTGATCATGCGTGAAGACCTGGAAGCGCATCCTCCCCCCTCCCCCCGGCAGCGTCGGCGGCGGCTGGCGAACCTCGGGAACGTGAAGACCGGGCTTGCCGACTGCATCCGTGCGTTGGAGGACGGGACCATGGAAGCCGGGAAGGCACGGGCGCTCATCTACGGCTACTCAGTGCTCGCCGGGATCATCCAGGGCACCGAGTTGGAGGAGCGCCTCACCAAGCTCGAGGCGTCGGTGAAGCATGAGGGGCACAGTCGAGCGGGGGCCTTGTCGTGCGCCCGGTGAATCTGCGCTCCCGAATCGAAGCCCTTGAGCGGCGCATGGGCCGAACCGCCCCCGCCCTGGCAGTGGTGACGCTGTACGAGGGCGACGACGACGCAGCGGCGGAACGATGGCTCAGCGAGTTCGAGGCCCGCTCCCCGGATAGCGTCGCGATCGTCATCAAGCTGCCGCTACCCCGGCCGCTGGATAAGCCTCCATTCTGGATTCGCCCCTCCGGCAGTCATTCGCGGTAGAAGAACAACGCGCGGGCACGGTCGGCCAACCGGCCATGGTCCCCCAGCCGTGGCAGCCCGCGCTTCTTCCCATCGCTGGGGAGCGCCTGGGGGCGCACATGGGCAGGAAGCCACGGGAGATTCCGCCATGGTCGAGCGCAGAGATGGCGCTGGCCGAATGCAAGCGGCTCCTCGGGGATGAACGTTTCGCGACGGTGCTGAAGGGCCTGCGGAGGAATGTCCGCCGCACACGACGTCAACGAGAGACAGTAGTGCTCTGGGAGAGCCTGAGAGCGCTCACGCGCAACCTCCGCGCTCTCAAACAAGCCGTCGAGCACTCATGGGCACTCAAACGAGAAGAGACGGCTGCGCGTGCGCCGGAAACTGTGCGCGAGACCATCGTGGACTCGATAGCAGAACTGAAGGCTTTTCCTGTGAGACCGTCAGAGGTGCACGCGTTCTTCGAGCGGCTGAAACTCTGGTTACATGAGGGGCAGGACCTCATGGCAGAGGCCGAGCGAATCAGACCGAGGGTTGAAGTCGCTGAGACCGATGAACCCGAGACCAGGGCCATTGCCAACTTCCTCGTCACCTTCGCCGAGCAGGGGGAGCGATCCATCTCGCCGCACATCGCGGCGCTCCTGGAGGTAGCGAACGGCCTGGAACTGCCGCGCAAGAAGGACGCCCGGGATGAGGCCTGGGAGAAGCTCCGCGACAAATGGAAAAAGGCGCTGCGCAGAGCGCGAGCAAGCGCGTCCCCACGTCGAGCACCAACGAGGCGCCGCCAGAGCGCCCGGTGATTACAAGGGGACAACCTCCTCAACAACCCGACAGCCGTCCCCACGTAATCGGGTAGCCGGACGATTCACGATGCCCCCGCCTTTCACAAGACGGAGGCAATCTGTGTCGGACGAAAGAACACCCCCCGGGCTCCTACGGCTCCCGGCGATTCTCAAGCTCATCCCCGTCAGCCGCTCCACATGGTGGGCCGGAGTGCGCGCGGGACGGTTTCCACAGCCCATCAAACTCGGGCCTCGGATCACTGCATGGCGGGCCGAGGACATCGCGGCGCTCATCGGCAGAACACGAGCGCAGGAGGGCCGGTCGTGAGCCCCGTCCTCCCAGAGTGGATGGAGCACGTGAAAGCTCAGGGTGTGAGGCGCACAGCACAAGCCCTCGGGCTTGAGCAGCGAGGCCGCAATGGGCTGTCGCCGTGCCCTGCATGCTCCGCGGTTACACGGCACCCAAACCGACGTGACAAGCGCGGAGCCGTAGGTGTCCGGCCTGATGACTCCGGCTGGGAGTGCTTCGAATGCGGCGAGAGCGGCGACGCGCTCCACCTCGCGTCATGGTGCGTCCTCAGCAAGCGGCGACCTGCCGGAGGTGAATGGGGAGCTCTCCGCCACGCTTGCGCAGAGCGCGGCCTCTGCATTTGGGACCCGCAGGACACCGTTGCTACGGTCCAGGTGCGCACTTGGGCACCACCACCTCCTAAGCAGGAACCGAGGCCCCTGCGCCCCAGCGCAACCGAGGTGGCGGAGGTCTGGGACGCCGCGCGGCCAGTGACGGAAGACGCGGAGGTGAGCGCCTGGCTCGCCTCACGGGATCTCGAGCCGGGCGACGTAGAAGGCAGAGATCTCGCTCGGGCACTGCCCGAGGGGACCGCTCTGCCGCGTTGGGCGCGCTTCCAGGGTCAGCCCTGGAACCGGAGCGGCCACCGGCTGATCGTGCCTATGTGGGACGCATCTGGGACGCTGGCTAGCCTCCATGCCCGCAGCGTCAGGCCGAATGTTCCGCCCAGGAGCAAGGCTGCGAGCCCGGCAGGAGCGGAGCTGCGCGGCCTCGTCATGGCCGATGCTCTCGGGAGACGCATGCTTGAGGGATCGGCACTGGCAGACGGCTCGCACGCCTCGGAGTTGGTCGCTGCAAGCGGCCTGTGGGTCATGGAGGGCCTGCCCGACTTCCTCACGCGCGCCACGGACTACAGCGAGGCGGCCGAAGCGGCGCCCGCCGTGCTCAGTGTCCTGTCGGGAAGTTGGACCACCGCCCTAGCGGCCCGAGTTCCTACCGGCACCATCGTGGCCATCGAGACGCACTCGGATGCAGCGGGGGAGCGGTACGCGCGAACCATTGTCGCCACCTTGGCCGAGCGATGCAGGCTCAAGCGCCGGGGAGCAGGGAGGGCCGCATAGTGGGTGGCACGGATGCAAACGCCCGCAGACGCTTCGGGGAGCGGCCTCCTGCTCTTGCCGATCTCCCTGACCTCGGGGCAGAGGAAGCGCAGGAGCCCGCGAACCAAGCCCCAGCGGGGATAGAGCGAGTCCCCATGGCGCCAGTCCTCCAGACGCCCGCTCTCCATGGCTTGGCCGGTGATCTTGTGCGCACCATCGAGCCTCATACCGAGGCAGATCCCGCCGCCATCCTGATTCAGTTCCTGGTCGCAGGGGGCAACGCGCTGGGACGGGGCCCGTACTTCCAGGTGGAGGCGACGCGGCACTACACCAACCTCTTCGCGGCCATCGTTGGCCAGAGTTCCAAGGCCAGAAAGGGGACTTCTTGGGCATGGATTGAGCGGGTCCTGGCCAGGGCATGTCCGGAAGGGGGGCCCCGCATTCAGAAGGGCCTCAGCTCGGGCGAGGGCCTCATCCACGCCGTTCGCGACGGCAGAGAAGAAGAGGGAGAGGAAGATCCGGGGGTCGCCGATAAGCGACTCATGGTCGTTGAGTCGGAGTTCGCTATCGTTCTCCGCCGCATGAACCGTGAGGGGAACAGCCTCTCGGCAATCCTTCGCGAGGCGTGGGACTCGGGCACCCTTCAGGTTCTCACCAAGGGCAGTCCCCAACGCGCGACCGACGCTCATCTCTCCGTCGCAACGCACGTCACGGCCCCGGAGCTTCGAGCGCTGCTATCCGCGACGGACATGTCTAACGGCCTCGCGAACCGCTTCCTCTGGGTGTTCGCGCGCCGGTCCAAGCTTCTGCCAGAGGGCGGCAACCTCGAAGATAGTTCGCTTTCTTCGCTTTCTTCGCGCCTCGCGTCCGTTCTGCGCTGGGCTCAGGATGTAGGCGAACTGAAACGGTCGGAGGCGACCCGGAAGCTTTGGGCCGAGGTCTACGAGACGCTTTCGAGCGACAGGCCCGGGATGTTCGGGCAGGCCACGTCACGCGCAGAGGCGCAGGTCGTGAGGCTCTCGCTGCTCTATGCGCTGCTCGACAAGGTGAAAGCTATCGATGAGGAACACCTCACCGCAGCCTTGGCACTCTGGCAGTACGCGAGCGACAGCGCCCTCTACATCTTCGGCGATGCACTACAGGACCGAAAGGCGAACCGCATCCTCGACGCGCTCCGGGAGCGGCCCGAGGGGCTGACTCGTTCCGAGATGATGAAGCTCTTCACGGGACATGCGACGAGCGCGGAACTGTCCGCAGGTCTGGAAACTCTCGCGGGGGCTGGGCTGGCCCACAGGGCAATGCAGCGCACCGGGGGCCGTCCAACCGAGCGATGGTTCTACGGCTCTGGAGGTGCTGCGAAAGAAGCGAAAGAAGCGAAGTATCCCCCGGGCACTGCCACTGGCGGCGCCTCAGAACAGGAGGGCTGAGGATGACCGACTCCCTACCTTTCGAGAGCCTGTGGGACGCGGAGGACGTGGCGCTCTTCCTCAAGGTCAGCCGCTCGTGGGTGTACCAGAAGACGGCGGCCGGAGTGCTGCCGTACCTGCGGATCGGTGGGCTCGTGCGCTTCGAGCCGGAGGCCGTGCGCGCCTGGGCTCGGAGAGAGCCCCTGCCCGCAGCCCGCATCGTGTCGCTCCCCCAGAGGCCCAAACCGTGAACCCTGCTGCCAGTTGTGTTACATTGCCCCTATGAAGAGAGATTCCACCTTGAACCTACGGCTGCCAGCGCCGGTGAAAGAGGCACTCGCCCAAGCGGCGGCAAAGGACCTGCGATCCTCCTCCGGGATGGCGGTTCACATCCTGGCCGAGTGGCTGACTGCCCGGGGATACCTCACGAGCGAGGATGCCGCGCCCGCGAAGTCGGCCCGTCGGAAGGGAGGTCGGTAGCCATGGCGAGCGTCTACGAGAAAGCCGGCAAGTGGTATCTGCGCTTCAAGGATGCGGGGGGTCGGTGGCGCGACAAGGTGACTCAGGCCCGCACGAAGACCGAGGCCCGGCGCCTCGCGGACGAACTGGCGAGGAAGGCCGAGCGTCAACGCCTGGGGCTGGAGGAGCGACTCCCCGAGGATGGCGGCGGGACGCTCGCGGAGTTGCTCCAGTGGTGGCTTGAGACCTGCTCGGTCAATTCCCCCTCGCACGCGAGCAACGTCAGCCAGATCACGCGCCACCTACTCCCGTCCAGCCTCGCCGCACTCCCTCTCACGGCTGTGACTGCTCCCCGGCTGCGGGCGTTCTTGAAGGAGAAGGAGCAGGAACTCTCCCCGCAGACGCTCAACCACCTGCGGGGGTTCGTTAGTCGGGCGTTCAACGAGGCCCGCGCCGTCGGACGCTACAGCGGCCCCAACCCCGTCGCGGACGTGAAGAAGCGCACGGTGACACGCCGGGTCGGTGACTTCCTCCGCCTGGAGGAGGTGCCGCGCCTCTTCGAGGCACTGGCGGATCGGTGGCGCCCTCTCTACGCCACCGCTCTCTACACGGGACTGCGCAAGGGGGAGTTGCTGGCCCTGCGGAAGATCGACGTGGACATGCAGAGCAGGTTGCTCACCGTCTGCCGCTCATGGGAGCGCGACACCACCAAGGGCGGCCATTCCGACGTGATCCCCATCGCCTCGGAGCTGGTGCCGTTCCTGGAGGAAGCGATCCGCCGCTCCCCTTCTGAACTCGTGTTCCCAGCGGATGACGGGACCATGATGCGGCGGGATGTGGCGCTCGAGGACGTGCTACGCCGGGCCCTCGGGCGGGCAGGCATCGTGACCGGCTACCGCCACGTCTGCCGTCGGAAGGGCTGCGGTCACTCCGAGGTGGCGCCCGAGGCCGCTCCCCGGAAGTGCCCCACCTGCACCATGAGCCTCTGGCCCAAGCCCCAGGTGCGGCGCATCCGGTTCCATGACCTGCGGCACACGACCGCTGCCCTCCTCCTCCGGGCGGGCGTCCCGCTGGCCAGCGTCCAGAAGCTCCTGCGGCACCGGGACCCGCGAATCACCGTCGAGGTCTACGGCCACCTGACCCCGGACTATCTCCGGCAGGAGGTGGACAGTCTGAACCTGGGGCTGCGGGCCGAGTTCGACAGCCAGCGGGCCACCCAAGCGGGCAGGGCCCTGGAGGCGGCTGCGGTGGGGCAGGCCCCGATCGCGTTTGCTGCACCCGTGCTGCAAGCCCCGTCCGGGAAAAGCGAAGGGGCTGGAACCACCGGGCGATTTCCCCAGGGATTCCAGCCCCTTCAACCAGCGCGCGATACAGGATTCGAACCTGTGGCCTTTGGCTCCGGAGGCCAACGCTCTATCCAGCTGAGCTAATCGCGCAGGAGGCGTGCAACCGGGGGCACAAGTAGCCGACTTCCCCGGCTGACGCAAGCACGCAATCCCACAACCGGTGACAAGGGGACACCGCTTCCGGGCTCGGACGCCTTCTCTGCCTCCCTGGCCCCAGGAGCCCCTGCCCCCCGCGAGAGCAGGCAACCCCAACCGTCCTCAGGCGTGTGCGCGCAGACGCGAGCGCGGCGGGGCCTGGGCGCTGCTCCGTCCCCTCCCCTGCCCCACGTCGAGCAGCAACGCGAAGACCAGTCCAACCACGGGCCAGAACGTCCACTGCCCACCAAACCAGTGCTGCACCACCGAGTACCAAAGCAGCGTCGTGGGCAGGAAGAGGAAGCCCAGGATGGGCCAGAGCAGGGTATCGAACAGGCCCCGGAACCATCCGGTGAAGAACCAGAGGACGAGCATCACCAGACGAGGGACGAAGATCGCGAAGACCCCCAGCAGGACGGGCATGGTCGGCTCCATTCCAGGGCAGGCGCGAAGCGCGGGCACCCCGGTTCAAGCTGGGCGATGAAGCCCTCCCCGGCCAGCAGGGAGGAATCGATGGGCCGGAGCCCCGCTCGTCCGTCCCGCCATGGACTCACGTGGGCTGGAGTGTCGTGTGCCCCATCGGCCGCCGCCCGCGCGCCGCCGTGAGCACCATCGCACCGAGTCCAAAGAGGACCGTGGCCAGCACGATCAACGCCCCCAGCACGGGCACCCTGCCCACCAGCGTCAGGAGCGCCACTCCCAGCAGCAACGCCACCAGGAGGGGGGTTCCGGCCTTCCCGAAACGGTCCAACAACCACCGTCCGATGAACATCCCCACGACCGGGAAACACAGCGCCAGCGCAGCCGCGTAGAGCCCCAGGATGATCAGGCCAATCCACCAGCCTCCGAGCAGCGCGCCCACCAGGAAGACGAGCGCCGCGAGGACAGGCCCGCCCACGAAGACCGCGGCGCCCCAGCCCAGGCTGCGCCACGGAGCCTGTCGCAACGTCACGGGCAAGCGCCGGGCAAAGTCCGGAGTGACGAGCACGAGCAGCAACCCCAGTGCGAAGAGCCCCACCAGCGAGCGTGCCCAGCCGATCACGTACAGGAGGGGCCCCCTGCCTTGATGCGGCTCGGGCTTCAGCCGCTCCACAGGGCCCGTGACCGTGGCGCCGCTGGCGATCATCGCCTCCTTCGTGCTGCGGTAGTGAAGGCTTCCGCCGATCTTCGCTCCATCCGTGAGCCGCAGCGTCTCCACCTCCGCGCGGACATCGCCCCCCACGGGTGCCTCCATCACCAGAGTCTCCGCGGCTGCCTTCACCTGGCCTTCCACCGGAGCTTGGAGCTGCGCCTCTCTGGCGGCCAGAAGCACGTCCCGCCCGACCCGAGCGCCGGGATCGAGACGCACCTGCCCGCCAGCGAGCACGCCGTCCTCTCCCACAGGACCGGAGATGGAGAGCGTCCCAGCGGCGGCGCGGACGCTCCCCCCGACAGTGCCCGAGATGCGCGTCTCCCCCGCCATGGACAGCACATCCCCCTCCACAGTGCCCGAGATCTCCACGTTCCCGGCTGCCGTCACGACATCTCCCCGCACGGTGCCTTGGATCAAGACGGTGCCGCCAAAGGCGTAGAGATCCTCGTTGAGCACCTCGCCTGGCGCGATGACCACCTGGTCTCCCCGACGGAGTTCAGCGGCCATGGCGCCTGCCGGCAGCAACACGGCCAGCGCTACGAGCGGAAGCCAGCCTGACAATCTCCAGGGGTGCAGTGAACGACGCGTGCCAGTGGACATGGCGCATACCTCCTGCCTGGGAAGGTGGGCAGGAGCAGCACTCCCCGCCAAGAAGGTCCAGCGCTCATCAGGACGGATACCCCTCCTTCACCACCGGCGCCAGCGGCCATACCGCGTTGCCGGCAGCCCTGCGGCAATGCCACCAGGTCTGCTGGACACAGGACAACTTCTGATCGGGGAAGCCGAGCGTCCCTGCGAGCAGCCGCCCCTCACTGATCGATAACCGGATACCGGAGCGAGCCCGGGCACACCTTGCCATTCTCCAGCCGAGGGGTTACGACAGGACTGTGTTGCGCCTGCTCCTGCTCATCGTGCTGGTGAATGGCCTGGCACCTTCCCTCGGGGAGGCTGTCGAGCTGGTCGTTCACTACGCCAGCTCCGGGCACTTCGCGCACTCCGAAGAGAACGAGTCGGATCTGGGCGATGTCGGCAAGGAGCATGGCTGCAGCCCCACGGCTCACCACTGCCGCTGCTGCGCGAGCTTGCAGGCCGTGCTTCCCGTGAGCCACGGGGAAGCGGCGCGCACCTGGACCTCAGACGACCCGCTGCGTGCCCCAGAGCAGAAAGTGGCCTCTGGCGTCCACCACCGGCTGTTGCGGCCGCCCATAGCAGGCTGAGGCCGGCACACGCCTGTCGTGCGCCACTCCGAGCACTCGCTCGCCCGCACTGTCATTTTTGGAACCGTGGCGCCCGTCCGCTCGAGGACTGCGCGTGCCAGGGCATTCCATTCCCTCCTCGAGGGAACAAGGGATCGCGTCGCGGCGTCACCCGAGGGGACATCCCCTGATCGGGAGCGCTGCGACCGCCCCTTGCCCTGACTGACAACCGCGAAGCGCCCGGGTGCTCTTCCCCAACATCGGGCTCTCCTCCGCACTCGCATGCAGCGGGTGTCGCGGGGACAGCCTTGTCCTTCTCCATTTCCCAGGCGTGCCCGACGTGCTTGTCGCGCGAACGCGCGCCGTTGCCTTGCCATGCGCTCATGAGTTCACCTGTCCCGCTTCATCTTCCGCTCCTCCTGGGGCTGCTTGCTGCCCAGCCCGCAGCCGCAGCCGCACCGTTGACCCTCGCACGAGCCATCGCGCTCGCCCTGGAACGCAGCCCGGCCCTCATCCCACTCGAAGCAGAGCTGGCTCGCGCCCGGGCTCAGGCCCAAGGCGCATCCCTCCTCCTCCAGTCCAATCCGGAGCTTTCCGCGGCAGCCGGTCCCCGCCTGCGAACTGAGGGCCGCAGCCTGGATCTGGGCCTGGGCGTCAGCCAACGCCTGGAGATCTTCGGACAGCGTGGTGCCCGACGCGAAGCCGCGCAGGCCCTTGTCGAAGCGAGCGAGGCGAGGCTCCAGGCGCGCCGAGTCGAGCTCGCGGCGAAGGTCCGCGAGGCGTTTGCCCGAACCCTGGCTGCCGAGCAGGTGGCGCTTCTGGCACAGGACGCGCAGACCTTGGCCATCCAAGCCCTCACGGCAGCCGAGGAGCGCCTGTCTGCGGGAGCTGCCTCGCGTCTCGAGGTCAACACGGCGCGAGTCGAGGCCGGACGGGCGGCGCGCGAGCAGACCCGCGCGTACCAGCGTCAGTCCAGCACCCTCAGCGAGCTGCGCTTGCTGCTGGGCCTGCAGGCTGATGAGGAGGTGAGGCTCGACGGGTCGCTCCAACCGGGGAAGACCCCAGAGCTGTCCCTCCAGGCCCTGCTGGCTCAGGCACTCCGCCAGCGCGCGGATCTCCGAGCGGCTCAAGCAGAGGTCACTGCCGCCCAGGCGGAGCGGGATCTGGCCGCACGCGAGGCCCTGCCCAGCCCCCGCATCGGCGCCACCTACAGCCGCGAAGAAGACGCCCAGATCATCCAGGGCACGCTTGCCGTGGATCTGCCCGTCTTCAACCGCAACCAGGCCGCGCGAGGAGTAGGAACCGCACGCGTGGCCGAGACCGAGCGTCAACGCGAAGCGCTGGAGCGTGCCGCACACGCGGAGGTGCGGCTCGCCCTCACGCGCTACCAGGCCGCCGAGAAGGCCGTCAGCATCTTCGGCGAGGACGCATTGATTGCGCTCCAGGAGAACCTGGAGCTGGCCACCGAGGGCTACCGCGCCGGGAAGATGGACTTCCTCGAGCTGCTCGTCATCCGGCGGGAGACCCTCGACGCGCGGCGCGACTACATCGAAGCGCTCGAGGAACTCGGCTCGGCCCAGGCACAACTTCAGCGAGTGATCGGGAGCATCCAATGAACGTGCGAAATCTGCTGTCGTCCGTGGTGGTGGTTGCTGTCCTGACCGGGTGCAACAAGGAGGTCCCCCCAGCCGCCAGTGCCGCTACCTCCCAGTCGCAAGCAGTCCGGGAGGTGGGCACCGAGGAAGCCGAGGGTGGGCATGGTGAAGAAGGCTCCGAACATTCGGAGGTTGTCACGCTGACACCGGAGGCGTTGAAGAACGCTCGTCTCCAGTCGGCCCAGATCCAGCGCAAGCCCCTGGCCATTGGCCTCACCGCTCCCGCTCGCCTCGCCTTCCCACAGAGCGGCGTTGCCCAGGTAGCGGGTCGCGTGCCGGGAAGACTTGCCAGCATCGAGGTGAACCTGGGGGATCGCGTGAAGAAGGGCCAGGTTCTCGGCTACCTGGAGAGTCCCGAGCTGGGACGGGCTCGAGCTGACTACCTAGCGGCCGCAACGAAGGCCCAGGTGGCCGCGGAGAACTTCCGGCGCGAGAAGGAGCTGTTCACCAAGGGCATCACCAGTGCGCGAGAGATGCGCGAGGCGGAGAGCGCCTTCACCTCCAACGAGGCGGATCGCAACGCCGCCGATGCCCGGCTGCACGCGCTGGGACTCACGGACCCGGAGATCACCGCGCTCAAGGCAGGCGAGCACTACAGCAGCCGTTTCCCAGCACGCAGTCCACTGGATGGCACCGTCGTGGAGATCCGGGGCACCGTGGGACAGGAGATCGAAGCCACCACCCCGCTCTTCACCGTCGGAGACCTCTCCGAGTTGTGGGCGCTCCTGGAGGTCTCCGAGGTACAACTGGCGACGGTTCAGCCCGGCCAGCCCGTGGCCATCACCGTCCAGGCGCTGCCCGACAAGCGTTTCCAGGGCAAGGTGGCCTACGTGGGCGCCCTCGTCGACGAGAAGACACGCACGACGCCGGTGCGGGTCGTCCTGCCCAACACGGACGGCAGCCTCAAGCCTGGCATGTTCGCCACCGCCGAGATCCTCACGGGCACCACGGCGAGCGACGACACCCATCCGCAGCGCCTCGTCGTCCCGCGCGAGGCGGTCCAGAAGGTGGGCGAGAAGCAGCTCGTCTTCGTCCCGCAAGGCACCAACCAATTCAAGGCCGTGGCAGTGAAAACAGGGGCATCCTCCGCGACGGAGATCGAACTGCTGGCCGGCGTCGCGCCGGGCACATCCGTCGTGACGCAGGGGGCATTCATCCTCAAGTCCGAGCTCTCCAAGGAGAGCATGGGCGAGGGCCACTCCGACTAGCACCGGGCACGCACCATGTTCGACAAGATCATCCACTTCTCCATCAAGAACCGCTTCCTCGTCTTCGTCCTGACGGCGGTCCTCATCGGCTTCGGCCTCAACGCCCTGAGCCACCTGCCCATCGACGCCGTTCCGGACGTCACCAACGTGCAGGTCCAGGTGCTCACCACCTCCCCGGGGCTGGGCCCCGTGGAGGTCGAGAAGTTCGTCACCGTGCCGGTGGAGACCGCGATGAGCGGGCTGCCGGATACCGAGGAGATCCGCTCCGTCTCCAAGTTCGGCCTCTCCGTCGTCACCATCGTCTTCAAGGACGAGGTGAACATCTACTTCGCCCGCCAGCTCGTCCAGGAGCGGCTCACCACCGCCAAGGAGAGCATCCCGCCGGGCTACGGCAGCCCGGAGATGGGGCCCATCTCCAGCGGACTCGGCGAGATCTATCAGTTCGAGGTGAAGGGCGAGGGAAAGAGCTCCATGGAGCTGCGCTCCATCCTCGAGTGGCAGATCTCTCCGCGGCTGAGGGGCGTGCCTGGCGTCGTGGAGGTGAACGCCTTCGGCGGGGAGCTCAAGACCTATGAAGTGCAGCTCGATCCGGCGCGGCTCGCGGCCTACGGCCTGTCCCTCGAGCAGGTCTTCCATTCGCTGGAGGAGAACAACGCCAATGCTGGCGGCGCTTACATCGCGCGAGCCCAGGAGCAGGTGCTCATCCGCGGCGAGGGCCTGGTGGAGACGCTGGAGGACATCGGCAACATCGTCGTCTCCACGTCCGCGCAGGGGGTCCCCGTCTACATCAAGAATCTGGCCGAGGTGAAGTTCGCACCCCTGGTGCGCCAGGGAGCCGTCACGCGCGACGGGCGAGGCGAGGCCGTCACCGGCATCGTGATGATGCTCATCGGCCAGAACTCTCGCGAGGTGGTCAACAACGTGAAGGCCGCCGTGGAGGAGATCCGCCCCACCCTGCCTCAGGGCGTCACCCTCGACACGTTCTACGACCGCACCGATCTGGTGCGCAAAACCATCCAGACGGTGGCCAAGAACCTCATCGAGGGCGGCCTGCTCGTCATCGTGGTGCTGTTCCTGATGCTCCGGAACCTGCGCGCCGGCCTCATCGTCGCGAGCGCCATCCCCCTCTGCATGTTGACGGCGTTCATCGGCATGAGGGAGCTGGGCATCTCCGGGAACCTGATGAGCCTGGGAGCCATCGACTTCGGCCTCATCGTGGATGGAGCCCTCATCATCATCGAGAACGCGGTGCGGCAGATGGCCGAGAAGAACCACGAGCTCGGCCGCGCGCTCACCCGCGAGGAGCGCGACGAGGTGACGTACCGCAGCGCCATCGAGATGGTGCGGCCGGCCTCCTTCGGCGTGGGCATCATCGCGGTCGTCTACCTGCCCATCCTCAGCCTCACGGGCATCGAGGGGAAGATGTTCCGCCCCATGGCGATCACCGTCATCTGCGCGCTCGCGGGGGCCTTCGTGCTCTCGCTGACGCTGGTGCCCGCGCTGGCCTCGCTCTTCCTGCCGCGCAAGGTAAAGGAGCAGGAGAGCTTCATCATCGCGGGCGCACGGAAGGTATACGAGCCCGCCCTGCGCTGGTGCCTGCGGCGCCGCAAGGCCGTGGTGGGCATTGCCCTGGGAGTGCTCGCGGTGAGCCTCTCCATCCTTCCGTTCCTCGGGGCGGAGTTCATCCCGCGGCTCGACGAAGGGGCCCTTGCCCTCCAAGCCTGGCGCGTGCCCTCGGTGTCGTTGGAGGAGTCCGTGCGTCAGACCACGCTCATCGAGCAGGTGCTCAAGCGCTTCCCCGAGGTACAGACGGTAGTCTCTCGCACGGGCAGAGCGGAGATCGCCACCGATCCGATGGGGATCGAGATCTCCGACATCTTCGTGATGCTCAAGCCGCATGAGGAGTGGACGACGGCGAAGGATCGCGAGGGACTCATCGCAGCCCTCGACGAAGCACTCGGGAAGGAGGTGCCGGGCAACCTCTTCAGCTACTCGCAGCCCATCGAGTTGCGCGTGAGCGAGCTCATCTCCGGGGTGCGCTCGGATCTCGCCGTGAAGCTCTATGGCGAGGATCTCGACACGCTGAAGAAGACGGGCGACAGGCTCGTCGCCGCGCTCTCGAAGGTCCCCGGTGCGGCCGACGTGAAAGCCGAGCAGGTGGCGGGGCTTCCGGTGGCGCGCATCCAGGTGGATCGCCAGGCCATCGCTCGCTATGGCATCAACGTCCGCCAGGTGCTCGACACCATCGAGACCATTGGCGGGCGCGAGGCCGGCACCGTGCTGGAGGGCCAGAAGCGCTTCGCCCTTCAGGTGCGCTTCGCGCCCAGCGCTCGCGCCACGGTGGAGCAGCTCGAGTCCCTCAAGGTGGCAAGCCCCACCGGGCAGCTCATCCCCCTCTCGGCGCTGGCCCGAGTGGTGGTGGAGGAGGGGCCCGCACAGGTCAGCCGGGAGAACATCCAGCGGCGGATCACCATCGAGGGCAACGTGCGAGGGCGCGACCTGCAGAGCTTCGTCGCCGAGGCCCAGGCCGTGGTTGGTCGCGAGGTGAAGCTGCCGCCTGGCTACTGGCTGGAGTGGGGCGGTCAGTTCGAGAACCTTCAGTCCGCCGGCCGGCGCCTGGCCATCGTGGTGCCACTCACCCTCTTCCTCATCTTCGTGCTGCTCTACAGCAACTTTGGTGCGGTGCGGCCTGCGGCGCTCATCTACCTGAACATCCCGTTCGCGGTGACTGGGGGGGTGCTCGCGCTGTTGGTGCGCGGGATGCCGCTCTCCATCTCCGCGGCGGTGGGCTTCATCGCGCTCTTTGGCGTGGCGGTGCTCAATGGCCTGGTGCTGGTGAGCTACATGCGCCAGTTGCGCCAGGAGGGCCGCACTCCCGCCCAGGCCGCCCACGATGCGGCGCACGTGCGGCTGAGGCCGGTGCTCACGACGGCGCTCGTGGCGAGCCTGGGCTTCATTCCCATGGCGTTCGCTTCCGGGGCGGGTGCGGAGGTGCAGAAGCCGCTGGCCACCGTTGTCATCGGCGGGCTCATCAGCTCCACGCTGTTGACGCTGCTCGTCCTACCCACCGTCTACACCTGGTTCGACCGCGGCGAGCCGGAGGCAGCTCCCTCTCCTCCTGAGAAGTCCCCCCTGGTCGTGGAGCATCCGCTTGTCGCCGCCAGTTCGAACCCTTCGAGCTGAGCGCGGTCACCGGCGTGCTCCAGAGCATCGTTCGGGTGGCGCGGAACGTCTGGACGCCTGCCGAAGCGCCTTCCTCCGGGCCTGCAAGCGGGCGGGCTTGCGGCCCATCGGCTGGCATACGTTCGCCAGCCGCCTGGCCACGCGAGGGACACACTGGGGGTCTCACTGGGCGGGGGAAGAGCGAATTTCCCAGTAACCTCCAGCGGTTAAGCATGCACGAGCCGGGGATCGAACCCGGACGGCCCTTTCAGGCCAGCGGATTTTAAGTCCGCTGCGTCTACCAATTTCGCCACTCGTGCCCGAGCACCTGCCCGGTGTCGGGACCTTCTCTCAACTGCTGGACGGCCGCAATGCGCTCAACGGTCGATTCCGGCCCGCCCTTGGTATAAAGCGCCCGCCATGCTCGAGACAGTCACCAAGGGCTTCCGTTCCGCCAAGAACCGCCTCGCCGGCAAGAGCGAGCTCACGCAGGACGTGGTGGACGAATCCCTCCGCGATATCCGCGTCTCCCTGCTCGAGGCCGACGTGGCCTTCGATGTCGTGAAGAAGTTCGTCGCCCGTGTCCGTGAGAAGACAGTGGGCGAAGTGGTGCAGACGACGATCACGGACAAGTCGGGCCAGAAGCGCAAGGTGAGCCCGGCGGACTACTTCGTGAAGATCTGCCACGACGAGCTCGAGGCCCTGATGGGGCCGGTGGACACCAGCATCAAGCTCAAGCCCAAGGGGCAACTGAGCGGCATCATGATGGTGGGTCTGCAGGGTTCGGGTAAGACGACGACCACGGGCAAGCTGGCCAACAAGCTCCTCCAGGAGGGGCGCAAGCCGCTGCTGGTGGCCGCGGACATCTACCGTCCGGCCGCCGTGGACCAGCTCAAGGTGCTGGGCGAGCGGTTGAAGGTGCCGGTGTACTTCGAGCCGAATGTGCCGCCACCGGAGCTGGCCGCGCGCGGATATGCGGCGGCGAGGGACCAGAAGTGCGACGTGGTGCTCATCGACACCGCGGGCCGGCTCGCCATCGACGAAGCGCTGATGGCGGAGCTGGAGTCCATCAAGGGCAAGGTGCACCCGGACAACATCCTGCTGGTCTGCGACGCGATGATTGGCCAGGACGCGGTGCGCACGGCGGCCGAGTTCGATCGGCGGTTGACGCTGGACGGCTTCATCCTGACGAAGCTGGACGGTGACGCGCGTGGTGGCGCGGCGTTGTCCATCAAGGAGGTGACGGGCAAGCCCATCAAGTTCCTCGGCATGGGCGAGGGGATGGACAAGCTGGAGGAGTTCCGTCCGGACGGGTTGGCGGGCCGCATCCTGGGCTTCGGCGACATCGTCGGCCTGATGAAGGACTTCGAGAAGGTCGTCGACGAGAAGAAGGCCGAGGAGGATGCGCTCAAGCTCCTGTCGGGCAACTTCTCGATGAAGGACTTCGTGGAGCAGATCCGGATGGTGCGGCGGATGGGGCCGCTGAAGGATCTGCTGGAGAAGTTCCCGCTGTTCGGGGACCTGACGGATCAGCTGAACCCGGACGAGAAGGAGCTGACGAAGATCGAGGCGATGTACGACTCGATGACGGAGAAGGAGCGCCTGCGTCCGGATCTGATCAACCAGAGCCGGGTGGAGCGCATCGCCAAGGGCAGTGGCCGCAAGGTGGAAGACGTGCGCGAGCTGCTGCAGAAGTTCGGGATGATGCAGCAGGTGATGGGGACCATCGGCCAGAACCCGGGCCTGCTGGGGCGAATCCCGGGGTTCAAGCAGTTGGGGCAGCTGTCGCAGCTGAAGAACATGGACCTGTCGAGCATCATGGGGAAGGACAAGATGATGCAGCAGGCCCTGGGGAGCATGGGCGGAGGAATGCCCATGCAGATGCCCCAGATCGCGCCGGGCTACACGCCTCCGATGAGCCAGGCGGCGATGGCGAAGGCCCGGTTGATGGGCTACGCGCCACCCTCGGCCACAGGCAAGCCCGAGGATCGGGATGCCATCAAGGAGCGCCGCAAGCGCGAGAAGGCGAACCGGAAGAAGAACCGGAAGAAGAAGTAGCCCTCCCCTGCTCTGCCAGGAGCACACCGTCTCTCCGCCGGGATTCTGAGTCCAAGAGCGTGGACGGTGTGCCCGCGAGCCTCCGGGGAAAGCCACTGGCATTCGAGGGCAGAACCGTCTTTTCTCCTGCTATTTGAGCGCAAGGCGTGTCCGCGCAGGACCATGGAACGCCTTTTGCTTTGGAGAAGCGGCATGTCCTCATTCAATCGTATCGTCCCGCTGGTCCTGGCGGTGTTGATCTCCGCCTGCATCGATATTCCCGAGGTGGAGAGCCCCGAAACACCCGATGGGGGCTCGCAACCGGATTCGGGAGTTCCGACCGACACCACGCCCCCGACCCTCACCCAGATAACTCCCCTCCACGGCTCGACCCAGGTCGCCACAAGCACCCTGCTCATCCTCACGTTCTCTGAACCAATGAGTGCGAGCAGCGTACAGGTCAGCATCACCCCGAGCGTGACGCTCGGCAGTTCAACCTGGGCGAACGGGAACACTCAACTCTCGCTGCAACCGACAGCACTGCTCACAGAGAACACCACCTACACGCTCGTCGTCGAAGGAAAGGACTTCGCAGGAAACGCGCTCACGGAACGGACGGTATTCTCCTTCAGCACGACAGGGCCCGCTCCGGACACCACGCCTCCGACGATTCTCAAATCTAACCCGACCTCTGCAGCGATCGGGGTGGCCCGAAATGCCATCATTACCGTGGCGTTCTCCGAACCCATGGACAAAGCTTCCGCGCAGTCAGCCTTCGCCATCACCTCGCCGCTAGGCTTCACCTCGGGGGTCTTCGCTTGGAATGCAGCAGGAACCGAGATGACATTCAATCCGGACACTGACTTTCCCTACGACACCGACGTGACATGGAGTGTCACCGCAGCGGCCAATGATCTATCCGCCAATTCCCTGGATAGCACCTGGACGGCCACTTTCCACACCATCCGCAAGAGCACTATTACTGTCGACTTCGATCCCGGAACAAGCGGCTCCGCTTCAGCCCCAGACTACTGGCGAAATCACCTTGCTTATGATTCGGAAGCCGTTGGCGACTTGAGCGACAATACCCAGTCTCGCCTCCTTATTGGCTTCAAACTTGATGCATTGCCAGAGGAATTGACAGCCATTACTGGCTCCACG
Source organism: Hyalangium versicolor (assembly GCF_020103695.1). Lineage (GTDB taxonomy): Bacteria > Myxococcota > Myxococcia > Myxococcales > Myxococcaceae > Hyalangium > Hyalangium versicolor. The sequence goes on along the minus strand of NZ_JAHXBF010000020.1, from coordinate 253,615 downwards.
CTCAAATGGTATGTCACCGGCATGACCGGCGACCCCTTTATCGATCTGGGCACACCACTCCTTGAGCGAGTGTATATTGGCGAGAGCATTGCATATTCCAGCACGGAATCAGTGAATCTCGATGCAAGGATTCAATATGAGTCATCTGCTGTGAGCCCTCCCATCATTATTACGATCGATATCCTGAAGTCGGTCGAAGTATTCGACGTGACCTCATTTGTGGCACTTGACTGGTCCGCAAGGATCAACCGAAACACCAAGAGGTCTCAGTTCAGGATCCGATTCAACACGCCGAGCGATAACGACGGTCGTCGTGACGCAATATATTCATACGTCTCACAAACCCCAAAACTAGCGGAACTCGAAATCACCTACGAGCACCCGTGACTCTGCGACATTGCGTCGTATCGCGCCTCTCCCTGAGCGTCGACGTGCAAGGGAGCGAGCTTATGATGAAGGGATTGAGACCACTTCAGCCCTTGCGCTTGGGGACTACAAGGCCACGAGCAAGTCGGCGTAGCACACGGCGCTTTTGCCGCCGTTTGTAGAGTTTGTGGGCATTCTCTCCCTCCTCGTTCATACGGGCTGTCTGCTCGTCCATGATCTGGAACTCCACCAGGGTGAAGACGAGGCGACTCTTCCGCGAGCGCTGGTCCTCTTCGGGAGGAGGGAGAAATGCATCCATCCGCAAAGGCATATCTACGATGAAGTTGAGCGCCCGATAGGTGCTACCCGAGAATTGATTGCCGCCGTGGTCCTCACGATCCTCGTAGTCACGATCCAGATGCAACTGCGCGGCGAACTGCTCGAAGTGGGGGTAGTCCGCGAGGACAGACTTGAAGGAGATGAGCGAGTTCTCCGTCTGCCCAGGGACGACGAAGTTGAAGGGGAACAAGCGCTGGGTCAAAAAATAGAGCGTAGGAAGGATATCGCTCCGATCTTTGGTAATGATTCGGAACCGCGTCCGGTCGTAGACCTGTGCTGCCACGGTTTCCTTTTTCGCGATCAGCTTGGTGACCAACGAGTCGCGTGTCTTGATGGAATGCGCGAACTCAACGACCGGAAGTCCTCGCGCATCCATTTCCTGCGCAACCCCCATCACCTTTGCCGTCACCAACTCGGCCAGATCCGCCTCGGAGACGGGCAACCGGAAGAGCAGGTCCCGACCTTCGATGTGCTGGATGACGTGCATGACCTTCAAAACAATGCAGGCGATACGGCGGTACTTGGGCAGGCCCTTGGCACCCGAGGCATAGAGAAAGAGATCGTGGATCTCAGCAGGGCTGGCGACCGCATCCGCGACCCGGTAGTCGAAGGTCTTCCGGAGGTACTCCACGGCGTCGGCAAGAACCATGCGCGCCCAGGTTTCGTCGTCTGGGCGTGAGGTGTCCAGCTGACAGAGCCTGAGGAAGTGGTCCACCTCGTCGCGGGACTGGAAGTGCATGCGCCGCCAGTCGATGACCGATCCGCCCCTCAGGATGAGGCGGAGACGCTCCAGCTCGCGCAGGCCCATCTCCGCGACGGTGCAGAGGGGAAGATCTGGAAGTTGTGGGACAAGCGACGCGGCCTTCACGACGGCGCTTCTAGCCGAGCCCCCAGGCCAAGAGCAACGCAGGGAAAAAGAAAGGGCCCCCTTCCGCATAGAGGGGGGCCCTCGGCACTACAGGGACCAGGAGAGCTACTTGGCGTCGGCCAGCCTGTCGTCGCGGTACTGCGCCTCGCGAACCAACTTGCCGTCCTCGGAGAACTCCTGAGTCAGGCCGTGCCGCTTGCCGTTCACGTACTCCTCGACGAGACGCGGCTTGCCGTTGGCGAAGTACTGCACCCGCTTGCCGTGGTAGCTGTTGCCGCTGAACTCCGTGCGCCCCGTCTCCTTGCCGGACTCGTCGTAGAAGACCCACGTGCCCGTGCGGAAGCCCTCGAAGTACTGCCCCTCGTAGCGCTTCTGTCCGTTGGAGAAGTAGGAGACGGCTGGGCCGTGAGCGAAGTTGAGGCCGTTCACGGACACCGACTTACGGCAGTACAGGCCCTCCTCCGGAGTCCCAATTTGCTTGGTCCCCGAGGGGCAGGCGAGCTGGGTGGACGCTGCGGACTTCCCCGTGGCATCCCCAGCAAACGCTACAGTACCAGCAAGGCTCAGACCCAGGGTCAAGGCCCGCATCAGCTTCGAAGACAGCATGGACTCTCCTTTTGAAGGCCGCCGGGATTCCCGTGCGCGCACCAAGAAAGACGCGCACCCGGCTGCCACATTCACCATGAATTACCGCGAGTTCGCTACCCTACCAGGGCATGGTAGAGACGACACGCATGCTTCCACACACCATATAAAACAACCCTGCCTGGCGTGAAGCCAGACAGGGTCGTGAAACAAGACGGCGTCAACTGAATCCAGGACTAGAGGTAGTCAGCCTGGAAGCAGAGGAAGTTGCCGTTGACGAAGTAGAAGCCCGTTGAGGTGGTCGTGCTGTTGGCCGGGCGGCAGAGGCTGTACACGATCTCCGCACGCTCGCGGTTCGTCCCCGAGACCGTATAGTTGCCAGCCGAGGTGCTCACAGACTTGACAGCGTCGTCCTGCGTTCCTTCGACGACCACGTAGAAGAAGCCACTGAGTTCCTGCTTCGTCTGCGGGAAGGGGGTGCTCGAGTACGCGGAGAGCGCGATCTTCACGCGCTTGGGATTGGTGCTGCCGCAGTACGCGGTGTCAGTCGTCGAGCTATCCACCGTGGCCTTGTAGATGATCGTCCCCGTGGTGCCGAGCGAGCTCTTGTTCGTGAAGTTCGTGTAGTTCTGGCAGGTAGGAGCCGGGAGCGCCTGGCAGGTGCCCGAGCCGCAGTACTGCGAGCCGTAGGCGCACGTCGACTGCCCCTCGCCGCTGCAGGTCGCACCATTGTTCACACAGGTGCCCGTGCTGGTATCGCACACCTGGTTGCCGGTGCAGGCCGGGGTGCAGGCCTTCGGACCACTCGCCGAGCACTGGCCCGTTCCCGTGTTACAGGTCCGGCCCGTTCCACAGGAGGCGTCCGAGGTGCACCGCTCCACGCACACCTTGTCCACAGTCGAGCAGACCAGGTCGGTCGACGTGCTCCCCACTCCGTTGCACAGCTGGTCCGTCGAGCACTGGCAGATGTTCTTGCTCGCCCCCGTGAACGGCGCGCACGTCTTCTCCGTTGCGGGACAATCCGCTGCCGCCGTACACGACTGGACACAGAACTTCCCAGTCGGGTGGCACACATCCTCAGTCCCACTGCAGTCCGCGTCTGACGAGCACGAGGTGCTCGTCGTCGTATCGTCACCGCAAGCCGTCATCACCACGCTCAGGGCGCTCAGCGCCGTGAGCATCATCACCGTATTCCGAAGCTGCATGCTGGACTTCCTCCTTGGGTGCCTCTCGCATGGGGCTTCCGGCCTCACAAGCCCCCTCCATCCATCCTTGCGAGCGAGGCTGGCTTTAGCCCCGCCTGTCTGGATGTGTCAACGAATGTCGACGCACCCTCGACGAGAGTCCTATTGAGAAATTCAGCACGTGAAAAAGCGGACAGCACCGCGGCATTTTTCATCGCCGCGACACCGTCCGCTCACACACTTCTCACACTAAAAGGTGAAGGGAAAATCGATGGGGTCGCCCTGCTTCTTGTGCTTCGGGAAGGTCCATCCCTTGATGAGCCCCGTGATGCAGCTCGCCATATAGGTTTTCTTGAACTCGTCCGAAACCACACTCACACCCGACGTTTTCCCGCTTGTCTGGATTGTCCAGTGCATCACCAGCTTGCCTGAAATGTCCGGGTCGCGCTTCCTCTGCTCGCCCACGCACTTCATGATGGCTGGCTTGTTCGCCACCACCACCGCCATGATGTCTGACTGACCCAGCTTGTCCTGGACATTGCTGCCACTCCCAGGTTCGGGCGGGATGTACACGGAAGACGACGAGCCGCTGTTCGACTTCGTCTCCTTCTTCTCCTTCTTCCCGAAGAGATCGTCGAAATCGTCGTCCAGACCGTCATCCGACTTCTTCGTGGCCGGCTCGGGCTTGGCCACCGCCTCGGTCTTGGACTCCTGCCGGCTGCTGGAGGACGGACGCGAAGACGAGCCAGGCCGCTCGGTGCGAGTGCCCGAGTTCGGCTTCGTGGCCTCGGCCGTCGCGGGAGGCGGAGTCGGGGTCGTCGCAGGCGGAGTGACCGGAGTCGGAGCAGGCGTCGCCGCCGCAACCGCCGGAGGCGTCGTCGCCCCAGGCTGCGTCCCAGGAGCAGCCGGCGTCCCAGGAGCAGCAGCCGTCCCCGGAGCCCCCGGCGTCGTGCCCTGCGCAGCCGCAGGCGGTGGCGTCGCTGGATTCGCCGCAGGCTGCGCCTTCACCTCTGGAGGAGGCGAAACAGGTGTCGGTGCTGGCGCCGGCGGAGTGGGCCTCGCGTCCGCCACGGCCACCGGCTCGGCCGGCGGAGGAGACCGCCCGAAGACCAGGAACCCACCCACTCCCAGCAATGCCACGACCGCTACCGCAATCCCCGCGATCATGACCGTCTTGTTGCCCCCACCCTGCTGCCCAGCTCCCGCCGCCGGCGGATAGCCCGGGTATGAAGGCTGCGGGTACCCCGCGTATGCAGGCGCGGGCTGCGCGTATGCAGGCGCAGGCTGCGCATACGCAGGCGCGGGCGAAGGCGCATACGGCATGGCCGCAGGCTGCGGCGCACGCATCGGCTCGGCCGCGGCTGCCATCATCGGCGACGCCCGGGCAGGAGCCGGCGCGGGCTCCGGAGGCGGCAGATCAAGCAGCCCCGGCGCCTGCTTCTCCTCGGCCGCAGGCTTCGGAGGCGGCTTGGACAGCGCCTCATTCTCCTCCTTCACCAGCGAGGCGAGCACGCTCGCCGCCGACGGCTTCCAGCCCGACGACACCGGCTCCACGCCGAGCGCCGGTGCGGCGGGAATCTCGGGACGCGTGTTCTTCGGGGCAGCCCCCGCGCTGAAGGCGGACTCCACCGGCGCGGACACCGCAGGCACCGAAGTCGACACCGGCGAGGGCGCGACGATGACCGGCTTGGCCGGACGCGGCGACAGCACCGAGGCCAGCTCCTTCACCTCCGAGAGCGGGATCCAGTCCCCGTAGCCCTGACGCCAGCACAGGCTGTCCGGCCCCACCTCGCCACGCTCCCAGTGCTCCTTCACCTTCTCGACCGAGAGCGGACCTACCTGCTTCTCGTCGATGGCGACGTACCAGTCGTTCGGGGGCGCCTCGGCCTTCGGCTCGTCCGGCTCGTCCTCGGCCTCGGCCAGCTTTCGCACGGCCTCGGGCGTGGTCGGCTTCGCCTCACGCGCCGATTCTCCGCCGGGCATCTTCTGCGAACCCGAGAGGACCTGATCGAACACCGCGCCGATCTCGTCCTCCTCGACGTCCGTGAAGAGTCCACCCTCGGGAGGAGTCCCCAGCGATGCGAGCCCTCCCGCAGCGTTGGAGCCCGCAGCCCCATTGCTCGCAGCAGCAGTGGCTTCCGCTGCCGGAGCTCCCTCGTCCTTCGGCGCCGAGGCACCGGAAGGACGAACCACAATGACATGGCCGCACTTCTTGCAACGAATCTTGACGCCCTTGGCGCCAATCTTGTCGTCGCTGATCATGTACTGCGCGCGGCAGCTGTCGCAGACGAAGCGCATCGTTCCCCGCAAGTCACAGAAAAGACGGCAGAAATCCCGCCAAAATCGTAGAGGTGCTGTCCGGGGGGGTCAAGGATGCGTCCCAAGACTGCCCCCTCACCGTTCAACGCCTGAACCCCTACTCGGGTTCTAACCACTACTTCCTCACCTGCACCTCCACGTGCGTCCCTACGGCGACACGCAGATCATGCAGGTCCTCCGATGTAGCGAATACCAATAGATCCCGTAGCTTGTTGCGAGGGGGTACCCGGAAGGTCGAGCCTGTCTCCCCGGTCACCATGCGCTTGACGGGCTCCATCTCTCCCGCAGCGAACAGGCCGGCTCGAGCAGCGGTCAGTTCCACGCCCTCCAGCCAGGTGCGCACATCCGTCGGCGTCGCCGTGGGCAGGTAGGCCCGCACCACCTTGATCAGCGCCCCTCGCGCCGGCTCGCTCAGGTTCCTCTCCAGCAGCTGCCTCGCCTCCGCGAAGAGGCGCATGTCCGCCGTCGGATGGATCTGACTCACCAGCGACAACGCCGCCTGCAGCAGCGCCTCGAGGCGATCCGGTGCCAACCGCTGGCTGAAGGCGAGCTCCGGGCGCGCCAGCGCCAACGTGCGGCCCAGCAGGTAATAGACTTCCTTCTGCCCCTGCTCCGCGAAGAACTTGCCGCCCACCCGCACACAGGCCGGGTGGGTCTGCAGCAGATCCACGTTCACCATCGGCTCGGGTGCCGGCTCGTTGGTGCGACGGCTCAGCCGCTCGCGCGTGGCCACCAGGAACGGCGAGTACAGCTCCACCGCCTCCATGCCGAACAGCCGCGCCACGTAGCGGTAGTGGTGGACGTGGTACTCCTGCGAGGTGCCGGCGTCGATGCGGTGCTTCTTCGGGACGATCTGGTACTGCTGGAAGGCCACCGCGTACAGGTGCCCCACCTGCTCGAACAAGATCCCCATCAGCTCCGCGAGCGTACGCACCTTCGGGTGGAACAGGTGCGCGTGCCAGAGCCGATCCGTCAGCGGACGCTGCGCCACCTCCTTGCGCTTCGCGTAGGGCCCCAGCTTGGTGAGGATCTCCTTCTCGTCATCCCCCGCCTCGCCCACGAGCCCCGCCACCGCCTGCGCCGCCAGCCACGCCCCGTCGTAGTCCTTGCGCAGCGCCAGCAGCCGCACGAGGTTTCCGCACACCTTGCGCGGATCAGTCGTGTTCGGCAGCGCACGGCGCAGCGCCGCGATGGCCTCCTCCTCCTTGCCTGGAACCTGCCCGGCAATCTCCGCGTACGTCTCCTGCACCACTGAGTCTTCCGGCAGGCCCTTGGACACCACGCCGTAGGCCGCCATCGCGCCCTCCGTGTTCTTCAACACCTGGAGGTACAGGTCTCCCAGCGCTCGCCACAGCGCCATGCGCGCCACGTGCGTGTCCGCCGTCTTCGGGATGCGCGAGAGCATCTTCGCGTAGTTGTTCTCCAGCGCCTTCCACTGCTCCGCCGCTCCCAGCATCGCTTCCAGGGCGCTGAAGGCCTCGACGAAGCGGTGATCCAGATCCAGCGCCCGGTTGAACGCATCGGCGGCGCCATCCACGTCCTTGGCCTCGTCCCGGCGGATCTCCGCCAGCGCGAACCACACCCGCTTGGCCTTCTGCGGTTCGGCGGCCAGCGTCGGCAGCGACAGCATCTTCTGCAGCACGTCCGCCGCCTTGTGACCCTGGCGCGTCTCTCGCAACAGCACGTACAGCGAGTCCATCACGTCCAGCGCGTCCGGCTGCTCCCTCAGAGCACCCGTGAACGCGTCGATCGCCATGTACGGATCCTTCAGCTTGTCCCGCGCGATCTGTCCCAACTCCAGGTACACGCGCGCCTTGGCCTCTCCGTCCAGCACGTTGACGAGCTGCTGGCGGATATCCGCGGACTTCTCGTACTGGCCCGCCTTGTCCATCAGCGCCACCAAGGCCCGCAGGGACGGCTCGTGGCCCGGATCGATCGCCAGCGCCTTCTCGAAGTGGTTCTGCGCACGATCCGCGTGGCCCAGCGCCGCCAGCACGTCACCGAGCTGCCAGTACACTTCCACCACTTCCAGATCCGTCAGGCTCTCGCGGTGGTGGATGAGGATCGCCTGGAACACCTTGAGGGCGTCGTCATAGCGCTTCGCCTGCACCAGCAGGTTGCCGAAGCTCTCCAGGTTCGCCAGGTACCTCGAGTCCAGGCCGTACGACTTCTCGTACGCGTCCAGCGCCTTCTCGCGCTTGCCCAGCTTCTCCGCCACGTAGCCCAGCCGGTACAGCTGCCGCGACAACTCCACCGTCAGCGCGCCGTCCTTCTCCGCTATGGCCTTCTCCGCCATCTTCCGGGCGACGATGTCCAACATCTTCTCGCCCAGCGGCCAGTCCTCCCGAGCGATGTAGACGTCCGCCAACGGACGCGCCGCCTCGAGGCTGTCCGGCACGTGCTTCAGCACCTCCTCGAAGTAGTGCGTCGCCGTCTGCTGATCCTGCCGCGTCTCCACGTGGTACTTCGCCACGTCCAACAACGCCCGCGCCTTGGCCTGTGGATCCTCGGAGCTCTGCGCCTCCTGCAACAGCGTCTGCTCGTAACCGCCCCAGTCCTTCTCCTGCTCCTGGATGCCCTTCAACGCTCGGATGCTGGGCAGGTACCCCGAGTCGATCACCAACGCCTGCTGGTAGTTCGACTTGGCGCTCCCCGTGTCCATCAACATGTCTTCGTTGATCTTGCCCATGCGGTGGAACAGCTCCACCGCCTCCTGCGTCTGCCCCGCCACCTGCGCCTCACGCTGCAGCATCTCCAACGCGAACGGCCAGTTGCCGCTGCGCTCGTAGAGGTTGCCCAACGCGTGCATCGCCGGCCGGCAGCTCGGATCCACTTGCAGCGCGTAGCCGTAGCTGTCCACCGCGCGGTCCACCGCCTTCATCTGCTGGTGGTAGACCGTGCCCATCTCCACGTAGAGCTGCGCCTGCTCCTGCGGCTCCGTAGTCAGCGCCAGCTGCCGCTCGTACGCGACGATCAGGTCCTCCCACCGCTCCTGCATGCGCCGCAGGCGGATGAGCGTCTTGATCGCCTGCATGTTCGTCTGATCGATGGCCAGGATGGCCTCGACGCAGGCGTCCGCGTTCGCGGGGTTCTGGTACTTGTCCTCCCAGATGCCCGCGCTCCGGAACAGCACACGGACCCGCTCGCGGTAGTCCGTGCTCAACTCCAGCATGCGCTCGTACACCGCCAGCAACTCCGCCGGCTGGTCCAGCTTCGTGTGCAGCCGCTCCAGCGACTCCAGCGCCTCGCGGTTCTCCGGATCGAACTCCAGCGCCTGCCGGTAGGCCACCACCGCGGCCTCGTCGTCTCCGATGTCCCGCTCGTAGACGCCCGCCACCTGCACCTGGATGCGCGCGCGCTCCTCTGTCGTCCCCGCCAGATCTCGCGTCCGCAGCAGCGTCGCGGCCACGTCCTGGTGCGCATTCTGACGCCGATACAGCGCCGTGAGCACTCCCAGCGTCTCCACGTCCGGCTCGAGCTCCAACGCTCGCAGCAACGCCGTGGCCGCCTCCTGCGGATCCCCGATCGTCTCGTCGTAGACCCGAGCGATCTCCTTCAGGATGCCCTTGCGCGCCTCGATTGACGCCGCGGCCTCCAGCTTCTGCTCCAACGCCACCACGTACTCGCGGTCCCGCCCGCGACGGTGGAACATCGCCGACAGCCCATCCAGCGCCGTCGCGTTCGTCGGATCGAACTCGAGGATCTTCCGGAACGCCGCCTCCGCCGCAGGCGCGTCGTCCAACCGCTCGTCGTGGACTCGCGCCAGCGTCGCGTACATCCGCTCGGCCAGCGGCCCCTTCGGCAGCGACTCCGCCACCTCCTCGTAGACCGCCGCCAGCTCCTCGTGCGAACCCGTCTCGTTCGCCAGCCGCTCCACCTCTTCGCGGAGCGTGTCGTCCGCCGCGTCGATCTGCAGCGCACGGCAGAGCGCCAGGAACGCCACGTCCTTCTGCCCCAGCCGCTCCTCCTGCACCCGCGCCAGCTCGCGCAGCCAGGACAGCTTCTCCTCGTCCGTGACGAGGTGCGGCATGTACCGATCCACCACTCCGGCGTACGCACGCCAGTCGTTGTGGCCCCGGTACAACGTGGACACCCGCTCGAACGCCTTCCGGTTCGCCGGATCCAGCTCCAGCACCTTCTCCAGCGCGCCCGCGGACAGCTCGGGCTTCGTACCCGGGCCCTCCCACATGTCCGCCACCGCGAAGTATGCGTCCACCGCCTGCTCACGCTCCTCGGCCGCCAAGTGCACCTGCACCTTCAGCTCCAGCGCGCGCACGGCGTCGTTGTACGCCCTCAGCGAGACGAACAGCGCATGCACCCGGTCCAGATCCGGCACCGTGTGAGGCTCCACCTCCAACGCCCGGCGAGCCGCGTCCAGCGCCTCCTCGCGCCGGTTCATCTCCGCCAGCACCTCGGCCAGGCGCAGGCGCAGCGCCTTCACGCCCTCCGAGGACTCCTGCAGCGGCACGAGCCGACGCAGCACGCTCACCAACTCGTCGCGCTGCCCCGTCTCCTCGTACAGCTCGCGCAACGTGTCCAGCACGCCGCGGTGACGCGGGTCGCGATCCAGCGCCGCCTTGAAGTACGGCACCGCCGCCTCGGGCTGCTTCAACAGCCGGTACACCACCCGGCCCAGCCGCTCGTTGAGGCGCACCACCTCGCGCGGATCCAACGTCTGCGCCAAACGATCCGCCAGCAACGTGCGCAGCTCCTCCGGACGGTTCGCTCGCTCCAGCAACCCTTCCAACGCGCTGAACGCCTGCTCGTTGCGCGGGTTCTTCGCCAACAGCTCGCGGTACAGCTCGATGGACCGGCCCAGGTCCTCCAGCCCCTCGGCCGACACCTGCGCCATCTTCCCGAGCACCCGCTCCTTCTCAGGCCCGGTGACGCGCTCCAACTCGTGCTGGAGGATGGCGTACAGCTTGTCCGACGCTCCCGCCTGCTCGTACAGGCTCTCCAGGAGCCGCGCCGATGCCAGGTGGTTTGGATCGATCGTCAGGATCTGCTCGTAGGCCGATGCCGCTCGATCCAGGCTGTCCAACCGCTCCTGGAAGATCTGACCCACGCGGAACAGGAAGCCCACCTTGTCCGCGGGCGCCGTGGCTCCCGCAGCCAGCTGCTCCAGCACGCCCGACAGCTCAGGCCACGCCTCCAGCTCCACGTAGAGCCGGTCCAACGCCAGCAACGCCTTCTCCGCCACCGACGCGTGCATGCTGCGCGCACGCTCGTAGTACGTGATGGCGCGCTCCGGCTCCCTCAGCCGCGTCTCCAACATCTGACCCAGCTTGAGGCACACCTCCGCCGCGTCCGAAGCCTCGGCCACGCGCGGCAGGGCCTCCTCGTACGCCGCCACCAGCTCGTCATACGTGTTGGAGGCATCCGTCGCGCTCTCCAGCCGCCGACGCAGCTCGCCGTCGTTCGGGTCCTCCTTGAACGCCCGGAAGAGCGCCAGGAACGCCAGCTCCGCCTCGCCCTGCGTCTCGCGCAGCGTGGCCAGCTCTCCCAACAACGCCTTCTTCTCGAAGGCGTCCGTCGAGACGCCCACGCGGGTCTCGATGTACTGCGCCAGCTTGGCGATGTCCCCGCTGGCCCGGAACGCACGCAGCAACGTCTCCACCGCGAGCAGGTTCTGCGGCTCGCGCGTCACCCACGCTTCCATGCGCGCCACCGCGCCCGCATGGTTCGGCTGCAACGCGAGCACCTCGCCGTACAGCGACAGCGCTCCCGTCTTGTCCAGCAGCTTCGCCTCGCGCACCGTCGCCAGCTTGAACTTCAGCTCCAGCGCCTGCTCCGGCGGCATCAGCGCGATGCGCTTCGCCAGCACATCCGCCAGCTCCGGCCACCGCTCCTGCTTCTGGCAGAGGCTCTCCATCCGAGCCAGCGCCGCCGCGTCGTCCGGCTTGAGCTCCATCAAGCGCCGGAACGTCGCCAGAGCTCCCAGGTTGTCCTTGAGCTGATCCTCCTGCAGCACGCCGATCTGGAAGAGCACCCCGGCACGGCGCACGGGATCCTCGGCCATCGCCAACTGCCGGCGCAGCACCTCCAGCAGCTCGCTGGGCTTGCCCTCGGACACCAGCAGGCGACCCACACTCTCGAGCGCCTCCTCGTCCGTGGGCCGCACCTCCATCACCTTGCGCCACGCGGCCAGCGCCTCGTTGTCCTCGCCCATGCGCGCCTGCAGCCGCGCCAGCGCCCGGTACAGCTCCGCGCGCCCCGCATCACTCGCCTTCGGAGCAATGCCGCTCAGGACTTCGATGAGCTCCTCGGCCGTCCCCGCCGGCTCCACCAGCGAGAGGCACAGCTCCAGCGAACGCGGCTCATCCGGCAGATCCTGCAGCGCGCGGACGGCGTACACGAACGCCAGCTCCGCGTTCTGCATGGGCCCGGCGTACGTCTCCGCGATGCGACGCAGCAGCGCAGCGCGCTCCTGGGGCACCGGCTCCACCGACGCCCGCGCCTCCAGCATCTGCACCTGCTTGAGGTGATCTCCCACCCCCGCGAACACCGGCTCCAGCGCACTGGCCGCCGCGCCTCGCAGCGGGCTCTCCGAGCGCGCCATCTCCTCCAGCGCACCCACTGCTCCCGCATGCCCCGCCCGGCGCGCGAGCACCGCCTGGTACAGATCCAACGCCCCGCGCGGATCATCCAGACGCGTGAACTTCAGGCGGCCCAGGCGCACGCGCAGCTCCGACGCCTCCTCCACCGCGTTGCGCGCGTCCGCCAGTTGGATCTCCCGCTCGATGTGCTGCGCCAGCTCCGGCCAGCGCTCCATCTCCGTGAGCACCTTGGCCAGCAGCTTCAGCGCGTTGCCGTTCTCCGGCCTGCGATCCAGGACCTCACGGTAGGCCTGCGCGGCGAGCGCCTTGTCCGACAGCGTCTCTTCCGCCAGATGGCCCAGTTCGAACAGCAGGTTGATCTGCGAGCTGACATTCGAGTCCGCCGCCACCTGCCGCCGCATCACCAGTGCCAGATCGCGGTGCGCTCCCGTCCTGCGGTGGATCCGCGCGATCGACTCCAGCACGTCCTTGTTGTACGGGTCGCGTCGGCTGACCTCCTCCAACGCCCGCGCCGCCAGATCGTAGCGCTTCATGCGCCCGTCGTAGATGGCCGCCAGACGCCGCCACAGCTCGCCCGCCAGAGGCTCCTTCACCCCGCGGTCGATCTCATCCTCGTACGACGCCGCCACCTCCTCGAAGGAGCCCGAGTCCGCCGCGAGCCGCTCCAGCTCGTCCAGGACGCTCTGCTCCTGCGGGAACTCGTTGAAGGCCCGCAGGCGCGCGGCGAACGCCAACGACGTCTGCCCCAGCGCCTCGCGCAGGACGGCAATCTCCTGGATGCGCTCCAGCCGCTGCTCCGGTGGCGCAGAGGACAGCAGCACCTCCAGCACCTCCACCAGCTTCCGCGTGTCGTTGATGCTCCGGTAGACGGGCTCCAGCAGGCGAGCCGCCTCCAGCCGCTGCCCCTCCTGCGAGAACAGCCGCTCCAGGCCCGCGATGCCCTGCGGATCTCCCGGCACCAGCTCCAACAGCCCACGGTAGCCGATCAGCGCCTCGGCTGTGTTCCCCGCCAGCTCCAGCAACTGCGCCCGGCGCAGGATGAAGCCTCGACGGGACTCGGCTTCCGGCGCCAGCTCCGCCAGCTGAGCCAGCACGTCCGCCTGCTCCTGGACGCGGTGCCCCTTGGCGAACAGCTTGTCCAGCGCAACGAGCCCCTCGGGCGTCTTCTTGATTGCCAGCGCCGAGCGGTAGGCCTCGATGGCCTTCGCGTCGTCTCCCGCGCTCGCGAAGGCGTCACCCGCCTTGAGCAGCAGGCCCCGGCGCGCCTCCGGATCCGTCGAGAGCTGCGCCTGCTTCGCGTACACCTCGGAGAGGTTCTTCGCGTTCTGCCCCTTCTCGTACAGCCGGGACAGCGCCTCCAGCGCCTGGCGATCCTGCGGCGCCTCCTGCAACAGGTTCTTCCAGAGCCGCGCCGCCTCCTCGGGCTGGTTGAGCTGCTCACGCAGCTCCGCCGTGCGCCGCAGCAACGCCAGGGCCGCCGCGTCGCCCGAGGGCAGATCCGTGGCCGCGTCCTCGTAGATCTCCGCCAGCGTCTCGTGCGAGCCCGTCTCGCGCGCCAGCCGCTCCAGATCCGGCTGCAGCGCCTCGCGATCCACTCCCGCCGCGAAGGCCTTCACCGCCGCCATGAAGGCCAGCGACGGCTGCTGCATCTCCTGCTCGTAGATGCGGCGGATCTCCGCCGCCAGCTGCGCCTTCTCCACCGTGAGCGCGGACTCCAGCCGCGCCTCGCGCAAGGCCACGCGGCGGGCATGGTCTCCCAGCTTCTGGAGCACCGGATCCAACGTCTCCAGCGCCGCCCGGCTCGTGGGCAGCGCCGACTTCACCCACTCCTCCAGCGCGGTGCGCGCGCCCGGGTGCCCCGGATCCTCGGCCAGGATGCGCTCGTACAGCTTGAGCGCCGCGGTCGGGTTGTTCAGCGTCGTGCGCAGCAGCTCCGCGAGCCGGAAGGACACCTCGCGCCCCTGCGGGCTCTGGCCCTCCTGACTGCGCCGCAGCGCCAACGCCCACGACAGCTCCTGCGCCAGCCCCAGCTCCGTGTAGAGCCGATCCAGCGAAGCGGCCGCCTCACGCTGCAGCTGATCCCGCTCGGCGATCGCGCGCCAGGCCGCGGCCGCGCGCTCCTTGTTGCCCAGCTTGCTCTCGTGCAGCAGCGCCGCCTCGCGCAGGTAGGCCACCTGCTCCGCCGTCTCCGTCGACACGGAAGCCAGCTTCTCGAGTACCTCGGCCACCTCGGCCCACTGCTCGCCCGCACGGTGCAGACGCTGCAGCGCCTTGAGGCAGTCGACGTTGGCAGGCTCCAGCGCCAACAACGCGTGCAGCGCCTTGATCGCCCCCGCCTTGTCGTCGAGCTTCTTCTCCTGCACGTCCGCCAGCTCGCGCAGGATCGCCCCGCGCGCCGGACCGACGTTCCCCTCCTCCGTCAGCTCCTCGAGGATCTCCGCGAAGCTGTCGAGCGAGTCCGCGTCCTCGGCCGCCTGGCGCGCCGTGGCCCGCAGCGCGGCGTCCCCCGGCGCCAGGCGCATCGCCCGAGCCAGCGAGGCAAAGGCCAGCTCCGGCTGGCGCAGGTGCGTCAGGTGCACATGCGCGGCCTGCCGCAACGCCTGGGCCCGCGCCGAGTCGTCCTTCGCCACCTCGGCGAGCACGTCCAGCGCCGCCACCAGCTTGCGGTGATCCTTGGTGAGCTCGTACGCCGGCAGCAGGGCCCGCGCTGCCTCCTCACGCGTCGACCCGGAGGCGAGCATGCCCTCCAGCGCGGTGAGGGCGTCCGGATCGGACGGGCGCTGGCGCAGGATGTCCGCGTAGCTGCGCACCGCCTCCGACTGATCGCCTCCCGGCGCTCCCTGGAGCAACTGCGCGCGCTTGAGCTTCAGCCGCGCCACCTTCTCGGTGTCTCCGGCCGTCTCCGCCAGCTCCACCATGCGCGCGAGCGTCTCGTTCAGCTCGTTCGTGCGCCCCGCCTTCTCGTACAGCTCGGCGAGCCGCGGCAGGAACTTGCCCTCCTCGGCGCCACTCGCGATCGCGGAGTGCAGTGCGTCCGCCGCCTCCGCCGGGCGGCCCGTCTGCGAGTTGAGTTCCACCAACTGGAGCAGCAACTTCAAGCGCTCCGGGCCCTTCGCCGTCTGGATGCGCTTGCGGAGCATGCTCTCCGCATCCGCCACGCGCCCCGCACGCCACAGCAACCGCAGCAGCCGCTGGAGCAACTCGGGCGAATCGGGCGCTCGACCCAGCGCCGCCTGCAGCGCGTCAATGGCATCCGGCAGGGCTCCCACCTGCTCGGCCAGCGCCGCCGAATCCGAGAGCAGCTGCACCGCCACCGCCAGCTCTTCGGTCTCCGTCGCCAGCCGGCGCAGCACTCGCACCAGCTCCGCCTGCGCGGACAAGTCATGCGCCAGCCGCAGCGCCTCGGTGCGGCTCAGCTCGTCCTTCGGGTTCTCGCGCAGCGCGCGGACCCGGCAATCGAACGCCGCACGGCTGTCGGCCAGCTGCTTCTCGTGGATCGTCGCCAGCAGCGTGAACAGCTTCTGCCGCGCCGCCGCATCCGTGGTCGCATCCAACTGCTGCTGGAGCGCGGCCACCTGCCGCTGGTGATCGCCCGTGCGGCCGTAGTGGTTCGCCAGCGCCTCGGCGATCTCCCCGGTACGGATGTTCGCGGACGCCAACCGCTCGAGCCCGCCCACCACCAGGCCCGTGGAGACGTTCTCCGCCAGCAGCTTCAAGAAGATCTGCGCCGCGTCCTGCGGCTTGTTCAACCGCTCGGCGTAGAGCTTCGCCTGCCGCGCCTTCCAGTCACTGCGCTCCACCTGCGTCTCGGCGAGCGTCGACAGCTTGCCCGCCAGCGTCGCGGCCTCCTCGAACTTCGAGAGCGACACGCACAGCGCCTGGAGCCGCAGCAGCGGACCGGGCTCCTCCGGCGCCATCGTCACCAACTGACGCACCAGCGGCTCGATCTCCTCGGGAGGCGCGCTCGCGTTCTCCTTGCGGCTGATCTCTCCCTCCAGCTTCACCCGCGGATCGTCCGCGAGCGCCGCCGCCGCCTTGAGCGACTTCACGGCCTCCTCGGCCACCGAGTCTCCCGGCGCACGCGCCAGCACCTCGCGCCATGCCGCCTCCGCACCCACGGGATCCGCCAACGGACCCTGGAGCAACTGCGCCAACTGCCGCCAGATGGCCAGCGCCACCTGCTCCGGTGCCACCAACACCGCGCGCTTCAGCGCCAGCGCCAGCTCGTGCTGCGCCTGCGCCTTCTCCGCGTGCTCCACCACCGTGCCCAGCAGCAACGGCCGGGCCGGATCCAGCACGAACGCTCGCGCCAGCACGCTGAAGGCCCGCCGCGCGTCCCCGCTCTCCTCGAACGTGAGCGCCAGGGCCTCGCAGAACGCAATGCGCTCGGCCTTCGGGCGCGGCGCCAGCATGGCCAGATCCAGCAGCGGCTCCATCGCGTCGTACTGCTCCGCGTCCGCCAACAGCCGCGCCAGGTGGAAGGCCGCCAGCGCGTTCGACGGATCGCTCTTGAGCGCCGCCTCCAGGTGTCCGCGGGCCGCCTCCCCGTCCTTCAGGTGCTCCAGGCACAGTTCCGCCAGCCGCATCCGCAGCGAGGCCTGCGCCTGGCGCTCCTTCACCGTGCCCGCATGCCGCTCGAGCACCGCCACGGCATCCGCCGCCCGGCCCTGCTCGATCAGCGTCTCCGCCGCCAGGTTCACCGCGTCCGCGCGCGACGGATCCGCCGCCGCCGCCTTCTCGATGGCCGCCAGCGCTCCCGCAGGATCATTGAGCCGCGTCAGCCGGCCCGTGCCCACGCGCAGCCACAGATCCACCTGCGCCGTGCGATCCTTGGCCTCGGTGGCCATCGTCTCGAACTGGGCGATCGCCGGGGCGAAGTCCCCGCTGCGCTCGGCAAGCCGCTCGATGAGGTTCAGCGCCTCGGGCATCCCCGGCCACAGCAGGAAGCACCGATCCAGCGCCTCCTTCACCTTCGCCGCCGCCGTCGGCTCGTACCAGGCGAACAGCTTCGCCACGAGCAGCGACAGCCGCGCCGCGCTCTTCCGGTCCCGCTCCTCCAGCGACATGCTGCGCAGCATCCGCACGCGATCGCGCCACGTCTGCTCGAAGCGCTGCAGCGACTTCTGCGCCTTCTCCACCCGCGCGTTCTGCGCATCCAACGTGCGCGCCACGTCGAGCACCTTCTGCGCCAGCGGGTGCTCGGTGGGATCCTCCACCAGCCGCTCGGCCACCGCCGCGTACTCCTCGGCCATGCCCTCGGGGCCCAGTGCCTCGCGCTCGCGCTCCAGCGCCTCGAAGACGGGCTGGAAGCGATCCTCGGCCAGCAACAACTGACGCAGGCGCTTGTACGTGGCCCGATCCGGCACCGCTCGCGCCGCCTGCTGCAGGCAGAACACCGCCCGGTCCCGCCGGAAGAGCTTCGTCTCGTAGAGATCTGCCGCCTTCAAGAAGAAGCCAGCGCTCTCCTTGCCCGTGGTGGCCCCGGCCAGCCGCTCCAGCATGTCGGCCAGTGCGGACGCGTCCTGCTTGGCCTCGTAGAGCGTCTTCAGCCCTCGAAGGACGGGGAGCGGCTCGGGCGCCAGCAACAGCGCGCGGCGCAGCAGCTCCTCGGCGCGGTTCGGATTGCGGAGTCGCTCGAGGGCGAGTTCCGCGGCACGGCCGAGCAGACGCGCGGCCTCGGGAGCAGGGACCTCACGACCCCGGCTCTCGTAGAGCCGGATGAGGTCCTCGACACGACCGGCCTTCTCCAACGTGGCCTCGTTTTCGAGGAAGGACCGGTCATCGGTCGCACGCACAGAGGGGCGCGGAGAAGAGGATGGTTCCATGAAGAGCGGGCCTCGCGGGAAAGGGAGCGCAACCGCACGGAGGCGCTAGAGCCTGCGACTCTAGCGATCGTGAGCGTCCCCGGGCAATCGCGCAAAGCTCGCCAACCGGCGAGAACTATTGACTTTCCTGCTCCCCAGGCGAGGAGGCAGGAGAAGCAGACTCAGCAGGAGAATCGGAGCCAGACTCGGAGTCGGAGCCAGCATCCTTCGGAGCGCCAGGGGCAGGCGCCGGAGGTGCCTCGGGGAGAGCCTTGGCCCGCTCCAAGCCCGCAGCATCATTGAGCTGCGTGTAGAGCTCGATGGCCTTGGTCCGTTGTTGGAGCTCCTCGGCGAGCTGTGCCGCACGCGCCAGGTTGCCCAACTGCTCATGGAGCGGGAGCGCCTTCTCCTTGCGGCCTGCTTGCTCCCAGGCCTCCGCGGCGGCGGCCGCCTCCCCCAGCAGCTCGAGCCACCGTGCACGCCCGGCCGGCTTCTTCTCTTCCTCGGCGCGGGCCAGCTCGCGCTTCGCCAGCGCCTTGGCCTCCTCGTCGAGCTTGAGCCGCTGCATGAAGTGGAACGCCTTGGGCGGAGGCAGAGGGCTCAGCACCTCCACAGCCTCCTTGTTCTGGCCCGCGGCCACCAGGAGCGTCGCCGCCCCCAGCCGATCGCCACGCTCCACCAGGGACTTCACCTCGAGGCCCCGGACGCGGTTGGCGCTGGCCATGTCCCGAGCGCGCTCGTAGGACTTGCGCGCCTGGGTCAGCTTGTTGGCCCGCTCGTACGCGAGCGCGGCCTGGTCGAACTGCCGGGCCCGCTCGTACAGCCGCGCCACGTTCTCGAAGTCCGCCTTGCCGACGTAGTGCTCCATGAGGAGCTCGTACGCCCCGGCCTTCTCCAGCGTGGGAGCAATCTGGTCCGCGGGCAGCCCCGACACGAGGCGTCGAGCCGCATCCAGATCCTTGCCCTCCACGGCGCACCGCAGCGCGCTCTTCACGTCCCCACCCGCCTCGAACAGCCGGATGGCCTCGGTGAAGGAGTTGTTGCGCTCGTGCAGCCGGCCCGCATCGCGCGTGCGGCCCATGGTCTCGAGTTGCTTGGCCTGCTCGGACCAGTCACCGGTCAGCTCCGGCACTGGCTTGCGCTCGGGACGCTCGCCTCGCTCTCCACGGTCCGGACGCTCGCGGCGCTCACCCCGCTCGGGGCGCTCGCCTCGCTCCGGACGATCGCGACGCTCACCGCGCTCGGGACGATCGCCTCGCTCACGGCGCTCACCGCGCTCGCGACGCTCACCGCGTTCCGGACGATCGCCTCGCTCGGGACGCTCGCGGCGCTCCGCCTCGGCGCGCACGGGCTCCTCTGCCTCGGGGCCCGGCTGACGGCCGCTGGCAGCGAAGGCCACCTCGGCTCGCTCGCGATCCCCCGCGGCGCGCCAGACCTGCCCCACCAGGAACATCACATCCGAATAGGCGACGAACTTCTCGCGCACCGGGTCCGCGGCAGGAGCCGCAGGAGCCGCGCCCTCGGCAGGAGCCGCGGGAGCCGCACCCTCGGCAGGCGCTGCGCCCTCGGCCGGAGCCGCACCCTCGGCAGGAGCCGCAGCCTCCGCCGGAGCCGCCTCGGGAGCCGGAGCCGCTGCCTCACCCGCGGGTGCACCCTCGGCCGGAGCGGCAGGCGCTGCCTCGGGCGCGGGCGGCTTGGGCTGGCGCTGCACACGCAGCAGCGTGGTGATGAGCCGACCCTTCGTGTTGAGATCCAGATCCTCCAGCGACTTGAGCCGCATGGGGCGCAGCGAGCGGACGATGGCCTCGAGAGGCCCCTTCTGCGACGCGAAGTCGTTCTTGGACAGCGCCTTCTCGAGGACGCCTAGCTCGACGATGACGCGCTGGCCCGGGCCACTGGCCCGCTCGTCGTCCCGTCCCCGGCCCCCGCGGCCACGGCCAGGACCATCGCCTCGGCCACGGCCGCCATCGCGGCCTCCGAAGCCCCCTTCACGACCGCCAAAGCCACCCGGACCCTCACGGCGTGGGCCCTGGCCAGGCCCCCCGTCCCGGCCGCGCCCACCGCCGCGCGGCCCACCGCTTCCATTCTCCTGAGGCACGTGTGTCTCCCGCTAAAACGCGTACTTGAGGCTCGGCATGAGCGCGAACCCAACTGTTCCCGAGGAGACCAGGTAGCTACCTGTCACCTCGAAGCCCACCGAGAAGTGGCGCAAACGCGTGTAGTACTCCACTCCCGGCCCGGCGAACACCAGAATGTCGGAGTCCGGAAGGAGCAGTTTGGGCGAGAAGAGCGCGTAGCCCGCGCCCACTCGCGCATAGATGAAGGTCCGATTGACGTCCTGGCTGTCCGGGAAGCCCACCAGGTGAGCCCTCAGCGTCACGCCCGGCACCAGCGTGGAGAAGTCTCCAGAGGCCGCGCCGCCCGAGTTGCCGACGTAGTCCGAGCCGGCCCGGTTCTGGGTACCCAGCACGAACAAGCCCAGCGACAGGCGCTCGCCAATGTCGATGCCCACCTCTATTTGGGCGCCCTGCCCCGTGGAGAAGGGCCGCGGGCCTGTATCCGCGGGAGCATTGACAAGGAACGAAGGCCCGCCCTGCACGGAGAAGTACAGGCCGCGCTCGATCTCGTCGAACGTCTCGGCGGGCCGATCCTTCACCGGGTTGGCCGTCTTGGAGGAAGTCTGAGCACGCGCCAGCGTCGGCACGGCGAGCACGCTGAACAAGGCAAGGGACGCAAGAGCTTTCATGCAGTTCTTCACGTTATCGCGCCAAACGGGGATGGCGCCTAAAAAGCGACGCGGGCGGACCCGATGCCGAGCCCGCCCGCTGCCTTACTACAATTTTTCATCCGCCCCGCGTTACTCGCCGGAAGCCTTGAAGATGAACGGATAGGTGACGATCACCACGCCACCGCCCTTGGGCTTGGGGAACTGCCAGGTGCGCACGCGACCGGCCACGCAGCTCTCCAGTTCGGCATTGCCCGCGGAGGACTGGGCCACCTCGGAGGAGACCACCTTGCCCTCGGCGTTGATGACGAACTTGACGGCCACCTTACCGTTCAGCTTCGGGTACTTGGTCAGCTGGCTCTCGTAGCAGAACCGGATCTGGCTGCGGTTGCGCTGGATGACCTGGCGGATGAGCTCCTTGTCCAGAGAGCCCATGACCATGGGCTCGGACGAGGTGATGCCCACGTCCACACTCTGCTTGCCGCCGAGCACGCCCACTCCCGAGCCGTAGGCGCTGGTGCCGCCGCCACGGCCCTTGGTGCCGATGCCGCCGATGCCGATGGTGTCACCCGTGCCGCCACCGCCGCCGCCGCTGCCCTTGATGCCCAGGCCGCCGAAGCCACCCGAGTTGCCCACCTTGGCGCCGAACATGTTGCCCATGGCGCTCTTGAGCTCGCCGCCCAGGCCCGCGCTGCCGAAGATGGTGGAGACGCCACCCTTGCCGCCGCCGAAGATCTTCTGCGTCAGGGCGCGAGCCTCGTCCTTCTTGTCCTTCTGGCCCTGCGGCGCGGTGCGGTTCTGCGTCTTGGGCGTGTTGTCCTTCTTGCCCATCTGCCCTTCTTCATTGCGCTGCTTGGCCGCCTGCTCACCCGCCTTCTTCTTCTCCTTCTGCTGGTTGAGCTGCTCCAGGAACTTGTTCTTCTGCGTCTCGGGCGGCTTGATGATCAGCTTGGCCAGGCGCGAGTCGGTGCCGTTCAGCTCGTCGGCGAACTCATCGTCGCCGCTGCGGTTCATCGCGCTGATGACGAACATCGTCCCCGCGAAGAACATCATCAGGAAGATGTTGAGCACCCGGTAGTCCACCGAGTCCGCCAGCGGCACGTACACGCGCTTGGGCGTCGGCTGGAAGACGACCTCCATCGTCACGCCGCCCAGGTCCACCCAGAAGAAGTCCTCGGTCTCCAGCGTCAGCGAGTAGGCCCCGCCGTCGCTGTTGGCCTTGCCGGACTCGATGACGGTGTTGAGCTCGAGCGTCTCGCCCTTGCGGATGAGCTCGCCCTTCATCTTCCCGTTGAAACAGACAGTGAAGGCCTGGCCATCCGTGCGCGCCACCTCCATGCGCGGGCTGCCCAGCTTCGCGTCGCCCATGACGAAGTCCACGCCCGCGGCGCTGCCCGCCGTGAGCGAGCCCTTCTTGCCCGGGGCCAGGAAGAACTCGCCCACGCGCTGGTCGCCCCACATGAAGCGCACCGACGCGCCCAGCGGGCCGCTGTCCTTCGAGCGGCGCACCGTGCGCACGCGAGGAGCCTCCTCGACGGGAGCCTCGGCCACCGGCGCCACCACCGCGTTCTGCTCGGTGGATGCGAAGGAGGGATCCATCGCCGGAGCGGCAGCGGCAGCGGCCACGGCCACCGGAGCGGCAGGTGCGGAGGGAGCCGTCACCGGAGCGGGAGGCAGCACCGGCGCCGCGGCGGCCTGCGCCAATTGCGCGGCCACCGGCGCATCGCTCGCGGGCAGCTGGATCTTCGTCGTCACGTCCGTGCTGGACACGGCGGCGGCCAGGTTCACCGCGGCCACGGCGGCCGGGTTCTCCAGCTTGATGGTGGTGCCGCCCACGCGGATCTCGTCCCCAAAGGTGACCTTGCCCTTGTTGACGCGCTTGCCGTTGACGTACGTGCCCTCGACGCTGCCCATGTCGATGATCGACAGAGAGCCGTCGGGAGACACCTCGATGACGGAGTGGATGCGGCTGACCTTCTCGTCATCCAGGCACAGGTGCGCCGAGGACAGACGACCAATCTTGATGATGTCGCGCTCGAAATCCTTCGAGCTGACAAGGCTCTCGCCCTTGAAGACCTTGAGTGTCAGAGGAACGGCCATTTACGGCTCCCGGTAGACTTTCCCGTGATGACTGACAGCGTGCGTGGCGGAAGGTTCCGCGAATTTTCCGGCCTACAGCTCGCCCACCGACTGCATCACCTTGTCCTGGAAGTCCTCGCGGACACGGATGAGGTTGGAGTGCTTCACCTTCTTGCGCGCCTCCACGTACTCGCCATCCGGCTTGGTGAGGTCGCCCTCGATGGTGTCGTCCTCGAAGTCGATGGTCTGCGTCTTGTTGTAGCGCACATTGCCCTCGCCTCCCCCACCACCCTTGGCCTCATCCTGCGCAAAGGCCGGGGCCACCGTCAGCATCACGCACACCATCAAGAGGTTCCGCATCACCATCTCCTCGCGGGCCAGAAGGCCCCGCTCGTCCACCACTTCCAGTAAATCAGGTTTCCTAGATTCGCATCATTGAGAGCGGCCCCGCTACCCCCGAGCCGCTCCCACACCGCGGACTGATGACTAGAACTCGTCCGTCGGCTCGTTCGGATCCGCCTTGGCTGGATTCTTCTGCGCCGGGGCGTTCTTCTGAGCCGGAGCGCCGGAGTCCGGAGGCGGCAGATCGCCGGTGGGATCCTCGGGCGCGGCGGCACCATTGCCCGCGGGAGCCGCTGCTCCACCCGCCGGCTTCGAGCCCTCGTTCTTCTTGAGCTCCTCCTGCTGCTGCTTCTGGAGCGCCTCCATCTGCTTGGCCTGATCCTCGGCGCGCTTGGCGTCCGATTTGGCCTGGACGACGGCCTCGGCCTCACGCATCAGCCCGAAGACGGGGGCCTCGGCGCTGAGCGCCACATCTCCGCCCGCCATGCCGATGTACTTCTTGTACAGCTCGATGGCGCGCTCGGGAGCGTCCTTGGCCCGGTGCAGGATGATGGCGCGATTCAGGTAGATGGCGGCCATGTTCGGATCGAGCTTCTCCGCCTCGTCGTACTCCTGCATGGCCTTGTCCATCTGCCCCTGGCCCTTGTAGGCCACACCCAGGTTCAGGTGAGCCGCGGCGTTGTTGCTGCCGGCCTGGAGGATCTTCCGCAGGTGATCCTCGGCACCGGGGTAGTCCTCGGCCTCCAGCGACATCTGCGCCAGGAGGATGTGCGCGGGCAGGTAGTCACTGCGAACCTCGAGCGCGCGCTTGAACTCGAGCATCGCTCCGTCCGCATCGCCCTCCTGCTGGAGCAGCAGGCCGACGGTGTGGTGCAGCTCGGGATCGTTGTCGTCGATCTTCATGGCGCGCAGGGCCACCAGCTTCGCCATGGCGAGCTGCTTGCGATCCAGGTAGCTCCTCATCATCACCTTGAGGGCCGTGGTGGACTGTGGATCGCGCATGAGCGCCGCGCGGGCGAAACCCATCGCCTTGTCGTGGTCTCCAGTCTGCCGGTAGATCTCCGCCAGGCGCGCGCGGCTGGCCGCGTCGTCCGGGTAGCGCTTGAGCACGTCCTGGTACAGCGCCACGGCGGCGGGAATGTCTCCGCCGTTCTGCGACATGACGGCCAGATTCTCGGAGGCCTGGCGCAGCGAGGGCTTCTTCTTCAGCGCGGACTGGTACCAGCCCTTGGCCTCGTCCTTCTTGCCCTGGCGCTCGGCGAGCACCCCCAGGTTGTAGTCGGCCTCGGCGAGGTTCGGGTCCGCCTCGAGGGCGGCCTTGAACTTGCGCTCCAGAGACGGGAAGTCGACAGCCTTGCTCTTCTTCTGGGCGTCCATCGCCTTCACCGCGTCCTCGAAGAGGAGCTTGGCGCGGTTGGAGATGGATACCGGCTCGTCGGGCTTCTTCTGCGGGGCAGGCTGGACCGTCTTCGGGCCGGTGGGGCCCGCGGCGGTGGACGAGGTGCAGCCGGAAGCCAGCAGCCCAGCGGCCACCAGCCCCAAGGCACCCCGGAGCAGTCGAGTGGGGTTCATCATTAGAGGAAGTCCTCCGGCTCCTGATCGTCGTTGGACGCCTTCTTGGGATTGGTACCGTCCTGAGCCGTCGCCGGGCGAGCGCTCACGTCGGTGGCAGTCTGTTCACGCAGCTTCTTGGCCAGGTCGGCGATGTCCTCCTGGACCTCCTCCGCCTTGGCCTGCGCGGTGCCCTCTTCCTGCACCGCGGGCGGCGGCACATCCTGGATGGCCACGAGCACATCCAGGCCGAGCGCCACGTCCGCGCCCTTCTTGAGCGCGACCTTCTCCTCGTGCACCTCCGGGAACTGCTCCGGGGCGTACGTGGTGCGCAGCATCTTCAGGCTCTCCTTGGTGCAGTCGCTGAAGAAGTCCAGCTCGCGGCTCTTCGTCACGGCGCTGGCGAAGGCCTCGGTGGCCTGCTGCTTGAGGGGCTCGGCCTGCTTGCTGAACTCGTCGCGGATGGCCTGCTCCGTCTCCGCGTCCACGCCGGGCGGCATGGGCACGTTGATCAGCTTGTCGCTGAACTCGTGGTAGGCCATGCCGATGCGGTGCAGCGCGCAGATGGCGGGCTGCGGGGCACCGTAGGACACCGTCTGGATGTACTTCTTCTGCACCACGTCCAGCGCGCGCTTCTTCTCGAGGATGGAGTCCTTGAGCTTCTTCGGGTCCGCGGGGCGGCCCCACGTCAGCTTGACGCGCAGATACTCGCGCCAGTCCGGGTCCACGCTGAGGAACTGCGCCTGGGCCGCCGGCGCAATGGCCGTCTTCTCCAGGTCCTTCTGCGTGCGCTTGGGCAGCTTGTCGAAGTACTCGTAGATGCGGTTGTAGAGGCGGGCGGTGTCGCGAGGCTTCTTCAGCTTGTTCTCGAAGATGTCGACGATGCGGCCCTCGGCGGTGAGCACCTTGCTGGGCGAGCGGAGGTTGTCCTTCTCGTACTCCTCCAGCATCTTCATCGCCTTGCCGTACGCGCCGCTCTTCTCGTAGAGCGAGACGATGGACAGGTAGATCTGCTCGGCGTCCTTCGTCTTGGGCCACAGCTCCAGGTAGTGCTCGCGGTTCTTCAGGGCCTGCTTGTACTGGCCGAGACCCTCGCGGTAGGTGGCGGCGTTGAAGAGCGCGATCTGGGCCTTGGGCTCCTCCCACTTCTGCTTCTCTTCCTTCTTCTCGTCGCCGCCGTCGTCCTTGCCCTTCTTCGCCTGCTTGGATTTGGACTTGCCGGGCTTGGGCGCGCCCTTCTCGTTCAGGCTGCGCTCGTAGCCCTTCACGTACAGCTCGAAGGTGCTGGAGGCCTGCTCGAAGTCACCAATGGCCTCCTGCGCCTCGGCGTTGGCGTAGATGGAGTCCGGCACGAAGCGCGAGCGCGGGTACTTGGAGATCAAGCTCTGGCGGACCTCGATGGCCTTGTCCAGCTGCTTGCCTTTGAAGTAGTCCACCGACGCGTTGTAGAGCGCCTGGTCCGCGATGTTCGTCTGCGGGAAGTCCTTCACGAAGTTCAGGTAGGCCTCGGCGGCCTTGCTGAACTGCTTCTTCTCCTCGAGCTGTGCCACCAGGGCGAACGAGGACTGCTCGATGAGCTTGGACAGGTCCTCGCGGAATTTGCCCACCGCCAGCTTGTCATTCGCGTAGAACTTGCGCGCCCACTCGTTCACCTTCTCGTAGTCCTTGAGGAGGTTGTACGAGTCGAGCACCAGGTTGGCGGACACCTCGCCGGCGCGATCGCCGTTCTCGAACTTGAAGTCCGGGTAGTTGAGGGCGATCTCGCTGAAGCGCTTCACCGCCTCGTCGAAGTGGTTGTAGCGGTAGTAGATGTTGGCGGCCTTGAAGGCGATCTCCACCCGCTTCTCGCCCTTGGGCAGGTACTTCAGGTAGCGCTCGCACGCCTCGAGCAGGCCCTTCTTCGGCTCGACGATGGTCGCCTTCTTCTTGATGTCCGTGCTGTCCGGCGCCTTGAGGGTGCCCTTCTCCTCGGCGGCCTTGACGACTTCGTCATAGGCCAGCACCGCGTTGTAGGAGGCGTTGGTCAGCCACTTGCCGGGCTTGCCGGGCTTGGGGTTGCCCTTCTCATCCTTGGCGTCCAGCACCTTGGCGTCCTGGAGGACGACCAGGGTGTAGTTGACGGCGGCCTTCTCGTAGTTGTTCAGGTTGTCGTTGAGGAGCTCCGCCCAGAAGAAGCGCATGTCGTACGCCTTCGGGTTCTCCGGGAAGAGCGTGAGGTAGTCGCCGTAGATGCTGTCGGCGTACTTGAACGTCTCCTCGTCACGCGTCTTGCGCGCCTCGTTGTGCCAGGTGACGGCGAGGTTGGACAGGGTGCGCTCGGCCAGCTCGTTGGCCTCCTCGAGCAGCTTCTTGTCCTTGTCCTCCTTGACGATGCCGGAGGCCTCCACTTCCTTGGTGATCTTCACCAGGCGGCGCACCTGGGCCACGGTGCGCTCCTTGTTGCCCATGCGCAGCACGCAGTCGACGATCTTCGCCTGGAAGCCCGGAGACTCGGGCGACAGCGGCTTCTCCTTGATGAGCGAGTTGAAGGTGATGGCCGCCTCACGGTCCTTACCGTCGCCGTAGTAGAGGTTGGCCAGCTGCTTCATCATCGCGAAGCGGTCCTCGGGCTTGGTGGCGACCTTGCTGAAGTCGTCCCGGGCCTGCATCACGTCACCGTCGCGCGCGTAGGTGCGCACGTAGTCGGTGCGGGCCTCCTTGGCCAGGCCGCTCTTGCCACCCTTGGCGCTCTTGCCGCCGTCCTTGTCCGCCGCGGCGCCGGCCAGCTCGCCGTAGAGCACCACCGTCTTGAACTTGTCCTTGGCGGCCGGGTAGTCCGCCATGTTGAAGTAGCACCAACCCTGCTTGTACAGGGCGTACGCGTACACCTGGCTGTCGGTGTACTCGGCGGCGCGCTTATAGGCCTCGAGGGCGCGCTCCAGCTCGGGGCGCTTCCCCTTGGAGTTGTTGAAGTAGTACTCGCCGAAGGCCAGCCACGCGTCCGGAACGAACTTGGACTTCGAGAACTTCTTCACCAGGCGCTCGTAGACAACGAGGGCCTTCTTGTCCTGGCCGTCCTCCATGAGGAACTGGCCGAGGAAGAAGAGCACCTCGTCGCTGCGATCGAAGTTCGGGTACTCCTGGACGATCTTCGTGTACTGCGCCATGGCCAGCTTGCCGTACTCCTTGGCCTTGCCGAGCAGCTCCGCCTTCTCCGCCTTGGCCCGCTGCTGGGCCGCAGCGTCGTTGCGGTTCATGGCCTTGATGAGATCGTCGTCCTTCCGGTTCGCCTCGAACTCGTAGAACTTGGACTCTTCCCAGTAGAGCTCGCCCAGGCGGAACAACAGGCTGGGCGCCTCGGTCTGGTCGGGCGACAGATCAATGATCTTCTTCAGCGACTCGATCTGCTCGCGCCGCTTGGAGGCCACCTGCAGCTCCACGCCCAGTCGGAACTGGTCGTACTGCAAGGCGGGCGCATCCGCCTCTTTCTCCTTTTTACGGGAGATGTCGCCGGCGAGTGACTTGTCAATGGTGGTGGCCGACTTCTTGCCCAGGTCGGCCTCACGCGGGTTCTTCTTCCCCTGGGCAGACGCGACCGAGGCCAGCAGGAGCAGGCCTACGAGGAGCGAGCGACGCATGTCTCTCCTATCCCGGAACGTGTAGTCCCGGACGCTTGCTTGCCGGGCAAGTGGCCGGGACTCTTTAGGAATTTCCATTCGAGGGCCGTCACTATGCCCAGAGGCTGCAAGGGCGGTCAACTGAACCTGCTCGGCCGCCGGGGTGGGGGAAAGCTGGCCGGAAAACTTCCAGAAACGCTGTTTGGAACGCGTTGGGTTGGCTGCCATGTCGGCCTGGGAGGTTATGGGTGGGGTAGCGCTTGTCCGTCTGCCTGCTCTACCCTGCGATGCGAACCCGATCATGAGTCTCTTGCCCGAAGGCGCCAGTTTCGAGGAACTGGTGCAGGACTACTTTCTTGCCGTGCGCGGAGCGGGGCTGATGCTCTCCGCATTGGACACCGAGCTTCTGACGTCCTGGGCCCGAGAGGGCGTTCCCTTCGAGGTGGTGGCCCGGGGGATCCAGCGCTCGGCGGAGAAGGCGCTGTGGGACGCCCGGCCCGGAGAGCCGGTGCTGCGCAGCCTTCGGGCCTGCCAGCGGCAGGTGGAGTCCGAGATCAAGAAGTACCGCGAGCGCAGCGCGGGCGAGGGCGAGCAGCCCCGGAAGCGGCGTGCGATGACGTGGGAGGAGAGCCGTCACGCGAAGCTGCGGACTGCCCTGGAGCGGCTGGGCGAGCGCCGTCCGGAGTTGATGCCTCGGGTAGGGCGGCTGCTGGAGGCAGTGCTCGGCACCCCGCCCGCTGAGCCGGCGCAGTTGGACGATCAGGAGGGGTTCGTGTTCCTGGCGCTGCTGCGCGCCCTGCCCTTCTCCGAGCGGCTGTCGCTGTGGCGCTCGGCCCGGGGTGCCTCCGAGAGCCAGGGGATGTCCTCGCGATCACGCATGGTGGGGCGGCGCTTCCGGTTGCTGGCGCTCCTGCGCCGCGCGCTCGAGATGAAAGAGGTTTAGCCCGATGGGGACACCTGAACGTCTGCTCAGCAAGTCGTCTGGCGGGGGGACTGCTATGGATCGCGCCGACATGGGGACCAAGGGCAGTGGCGGAGCGTGTGGCGTGTGCGGGGGTCGGACGTACCTCATCGAGCGGCAGGGAGATCGCGCGCATGCGCGCATCTGTGAGTGCTCGGTGGAGTGCAAGGTGTGTGGCGGACGAGGGCACCTCCTCGTCGAGCAGGAGGCGACCTTCAGTACGAAGGTGGGCCCGCGCAAGTACGAGGTGCTGGCTCCGTGCGCGTGCACGCTGAGGGTGAAGCGGGTGGCCCGGTTCAATGAGGTGGGCCTGCCCGGCGTGGTGGCCCATGCCACGTTCGACAACTATGTCCCCGCGAAGACGCAGCAGGACAAGGCGCGCAACGCGGCGCTGCACTTCGCCCACCACTACGACAAGAAGGGTCCCAACAAGGGCTTCGTGCTGAGCGGACCGGTGGGCACGGGCAAGACGCACCTGCTGGGCGCCACGCTCGCGCACCTGGTGCTCGAGGTGGGCGTGGCGACCCGCTACGTGGAGATCTCTCTGCTCTACGCCACCATCCGGCGCGGCTTCCAGGAGGGCAAGAGCGGCGGGGAGATCATCGGTCCGCTGTCCGAGGTGGAGGTGCTGGCCATCGACGAGTTGGGCAAGGGGCGCGGCAGCCAGTTCGAGATGGAGACGCTCGATGAGCTGATCGCCCGGCGCTACAACGCCAACCGCACCACCCTGTTCGCGACGAACTACTCGCTGGAGCCGGAGCGCAAGGCGACCCGCGCGGTGAGCGGCTACCACTCCACCGAGGACGCGAAGAGCGCGCTGCGCGCCGAGGAGTTGCTGCGCGAGCGCGTGGGAGAGCGCATCTACAGCCGGCTCTGCGAGATGTGCACCTTCGTGGAGCTGCCCAAGGACACACCGGATCACCGGCGCACGCGGCACGAGTTGGAGCCCCGAGGGCACCACGCCCCCGCGAAGATGCGCGCGCACCGCTGAGGCTGCTGTCCTCTTCCCAGTCCACGGCAGGCCCGGTATGGCGGGAGCTTCGCTCCCCTGCCCCGAGGCTTGAACATGACCGATGCCATCGTCGTCCTCGTCACCACCCCGTCGGCCGAGAAGGCCGCGGAGCTGGCTCGGACGCTCGTCGAGGAGCAACTGGCCGCTTGCGGCAACGTGCTGCCCGCCCTGCGCTCCATCTACCGCTGGGAGGGGAAGATCCACGATGAGCCCGAGGCGCTGCTCATCCTCAAGACGCGCGCCCCTCTCTTCGAGGCGCTTCGCGAGCGCATCGTCGCCCTGCACCCGTATCAGGTCCCCGAGGTGCTGAGGCTCGACGTGGCTGCCGGCCATCTGCCCTATCTCGAGTGGATCCGCGACAACGTCCGGCCCTCCCCCTGACTCAGATGACCCTCGCTCAGTTAAAAAGGGGGGTTCGACCCTAACCAGTTAGGGCCGAACCCCTCCCGAAGTCCCCTGAACCCACAGGACAGGCCGGGTCATGGGTGACTCGCGAGGTTGGTCTGCGCCGCAGACCGTTGATGGAAGCCACTCATACACTCCTCCTGGGTTCTCTGAGGGTGCGGAGTCGCGCTAGGCTGGAATTTGCCGCCTAACCTCCTCCGCCTGTCGCCCCCTTTTCATGCCTCCCATCCGAATCCTCGTGGCGGACAGCTCCGCAGTCGCCCGGAGGGAGCTCTCTCACATGCTGGGATCCGATCCCACGCTCGAGGTGGTGGCCACGGCTCCCACCGGTAAACAGGCGCTGGAGCAGGTGGAGCACCTGCGCCCGGAGATCGTCGTCCTCGAGTTGTCCCTCCAGGACATGAGCGGACTGGACGTGCTCAAGGCGCTGCGCCGGCAGTTCCCTCGCCTGCCCGTGCTCATCTTCAGCGCGCTCGCGGCGAGCACCGGAACCCTCACCCTTGATGCGCTGGCCCACGGCGCCAGTGACTACATCACCAAGCCCACCGCCGCGGGTGGAGTCCCCCACCTCGATCAGGCCCGCGAGCAGCTCGTCACCAAGATCAAGGAGCTGCACTCGCGCATCCAGCCCGAGCCTCCGAAGTTCCCTCCTCCGCGCAAGCGGTACGAGTTGGCCAAGGCCCCCGAGCGGCAGCCCCGCCTCAGCGTGGTGGTGATCGGCGCATCCACCGGCGGGCCCAACATGCTGAGCGAAGTCATCGCCACGCTACCCGCCGACTTCCCCGTGCCCGTGCTGATCGCCCAGCATATGCCCCCGGTCTTCACGAAGCTCTTTGCCGAGCGCCTGGACTCGCTCTCTCCGCTTCAGGTGCGCGAGGCTCTGGCCGGCGAGCAGTTGAAGGCCGGACAGGTGTGGGTCGCTCCCGGCGACTACCATCTGGCCGTCACCCGAGAAGGTCCCGTGGTGAAGCTCGTCACCCACCGCGGCCCCATGGAGAACTCCTGCCGCCCTGCAGCTGATGTGCTCTTCCGCTCCGCTGCCGCCGCCTACGGCGCCGGCGTGCTGGCCGTGGTGATGACAGGCATGGGGCAGGACGGGCTCAAGGGTTGCCAGGTGGTGAGCCAGGCCGGTGGCCGGATCATGGTCCAGGATCCACTGACGTGCGTGGTGGGCAGCATGCCCCAGTCCGTCCTCCAGGCGGGGATCGCCCACCAGGTGGTTCCCCTCAAGAGCCTGGGCGCGGAGATCGTCCGCCGCGTCAACAAGACGCTCTCCGCCGAGCACATGACCGGCTGAGCCCACCGGGCACCCGGGCGCTGGCTGCTCCTCCGAGGAGCGAGCAGGCAGACAGGCGCGCGTGCCCCCATGCATACCTTCCCTCCATCGTCCTGGCTCGCAGGACGCGGATGGGTGGGAGATGAACACGATCCAGGTTCCAGTCTCGGGGTGGATCGCCTTCGGGGTGCTCGTCCTGGGTCTGCTCGCGGTCGACCTGCTGGTGCACCGGCACAAGCATGGCGAGTCCAAGCGCAGCGCCATCGCGTGGAGCCTCGGCTGGGTCGCCCTGGGGCTGGGCTTCAGCGTGTTCGTCTGGCGCTCCTATGGCTCCCAGGCCGCCCACGAGTACCTGGGCGCGTGGCTCATCGAGAAGAGCCTCAGCCTGGACAACCTCTTCATCTTCCTCGTCATCTTCCGCAGCCTGAACATCCCCGAGGACGAGCAGCGGCGCGTCCTCTTCTGGGGCATCTTCGGCGCGCTGGTGTTCCGCGGCATCTTCATCTTCCTCGGCGTGGAGGCCATCTCGCACTGGCACCCCGTGGTCTACGTCTTTGGTGCCGTCCTGCTCGTCACCGCCATCCGCGTGGCGTTCGAGAGTCCCACGAAGGAGCGCAAGAGCACCCTCGTGGAGTGGTTCTCCCGCCGGCTCCCCGTCCACCCCGAGGTGGATGGCTCGCACTTCATCGTCCGGCGCAACGGACGGCTCCTGGCCTCGCCCCTGCTCGTGGCGCTCATGGCCATCGAACTCACCGACATCGCCTTCGCCGTGGACTCAGTGCCCGCAGCGCTCTCCGTCAGCCAGCAGCCGTTCATCGTCTACTCGTCCAACGTCTTCGCCATCCTGGGCCTGCGGGCCCTCTACATCGCGCTGGCCCACATCATCTCGGAGCTGCGCTACCTGCACTACGGGCTCGCCGGAGTCCTGGCCTTCGCCGGACTGAAGATGGTCATCCCCGACTCCTGGGTGCATGTGCCGCCGCTCGTCTCGGTCGGCGTCATCATCGTGTGCATCGGCGCCGCGGTGATCGCGAGTCTCCGCGCACGGGCCCGGCAGCGCCGCGAAAAGCAAGGGCCCAAGGGACCCGATGCCGCCCCGCCCCGTGAAGTCACGGCCTGATGCGGGTATGAAGAGCCTCATGAGGCACAGGCTCCAGCGCGCAGGAGTGCTGACCGCGAGTCTGCTCGCGGCCTGTGCCGTGGGCCCTCGGCCGGTGCGCGACGAAGGAAGCGAGCGCATCGAGGAGGCCATGCGGCCCGAAGCCCACCCGGAGCGGATCCCCGAAGGCATCGTCCTGGGAGACGACGCGCCCCCGCTCGCTCCCGCCGAGCCCGAAGAGGGAGCCCACCCGCCCGAGCGCGGGAACTCCCTCGGCTGGCCCGAGTCCCCAAGCTGGGGCTACGGCGCCCCCTTCATCATTCCGGGGCCCGTGTGGGGCTCCTACCCACCTGCAGTGCGCTACCACATCCAGGCGGCCCCAGGAGGAACCGTTCCGGGCCTGCTACCCTGAGGAACACTCCAAAGAGATGGCGGGGTTGGCCGACACTCGGTCATTGGAAAAGTGCACTCCAGGCAACAAAACTGAGGACATCCAGTACAGTTCGTGAGACTCTGAGAGTCGTTTTCTCAAGAAAAGCGCTATTAGACCGCCATGCCGGGAAAGAAGGCCCGCAGCTCCCATTCAGAGATGGGTCAGGCAGCGGTGGAAGCGGCGTTAACGCTTCCACTGACGGTCTTCGTCATCCTTGGGACACTGCAGCTCTTCCTCCTTCTGCAAGCCCGCTCCCTGACGCAGTACGCCGTCTTCCACGCGGTGCGCACCGGCAGCGTCAAGCACGGCAACTGCGAGGCGATGACCCACGCAGCCATTGCCACGCTGCTGCCCTCGTTCGCCCGCACGGACTCGGCGGGGGCGCTGGGGAGCGCGTTCCGCGTCCACCGTGACAACGTCTTCAATCCGGGATGGGACTCGGGCCACAGCGGCAGCATCGTGTGGCTGGTGCGCGAGCGCCCCACGAGCGCGGAGATCCGCGCGGACGAGGAGGAGAGCTTCGACGATCCCGCCCGCTACGCCGGCCTGGACGACGTCATGCGGCTCGAGGTGCGGATGGTGTTCTGGTACCCGATGCGCATCCCCTTCGCGAACTGGGTGCTGACCCGGATGTTCCTGGCCCACCTGGGGATGATGGACTACTCGGACGCGGATCCGCTCATGCCCGTCCACCGTGCGCGCTGGAGGCCCGGAACGGCCCCCGTCACCTGGGAAGGCGCCATCCGCGATGAGCTGCTCGCGCGCACGGGCCGCAAGGAATACGTCTTCCCGCTCCAGGCCACCTACACCATGAGAATGATGACTCCTGCCCGAGCCCTGGAGTTCACGGAGCAGAACTGCCCTCCCACTCCTCAAGGACTATGAGCCCCCGACGCCCTTCCGGACAAGCCATGGTGCTCTTCTGCCTCACCATGCTGTTGGTGACGCTGATGGTGTGCCTCACGCTGTCGTTCTCGATGAAGACGCGCGAGAAGATGGAGGCCCAGAACATCGCCGATCTGGCCGCCTACAGCGGAGCGGTGGCCACCGCGCGCACCTTCAACAGCATTGCCCTCATGCGCCGGGCCCAGACGGGCAGCCTGGTGGCCATGTCCTCGGTGATGAGCCTCATCAGTTGGACGAGCATGCTGCGCGCCAACGTCAACGCCGCGCGCATGGCCGCCAGCGGGTGCCCCGCCGCCGCCTTCGCCCTGAAGGATCTGGACGAGGCGAACGACCAGATCGAGGAGAAGTGGCACGAGCTGGACGCGAAGGCGGGCGTGCAGGCGTACAACATCCAATTGCTGGGCAACCACCTGGGCAGCATGCAGGGCATGATGTTCCAGCGCCTGCAGGAGTCCGTCTCCGGAGGCCCCAAATCCTTCGTGGCGCAGTTCGCGACCATGGCCAGCAAGGGCAGCCGCTTCCCCAATGAGCTGCGCGCGGGGCCCACGCCCGTGTCCGTGAGCGAGCTCATCTACGCCACCACGGGCGGCGGCTACGCCATCGACAACGCCATGGCCACCCGGGGCTACGAGTTCATCACCCACCGGCAGACCGATCTCGCCGCGGTCGCGACGGGAGGCATCCTCGGGACGCTGGGCGCGGCGGGAGGCCGCCTGCGCGTGATGCAGGGCGGAGGCAGCGCGTACTGGGGCAAGTCGCTGGGGCACGGCGGCCGGGCTGATGCGCCCTGGTTCACCTGGGCCGAGGATCACGCCCTGGTGGAGGTGACGTTCCCCGGCTGCGCCCCCTTCACCGTGATGGCCACCGCGGGAGTGAAGGCCACCGACAAGGAGGACGACACCGACAACCACTGGTGGACGCCCGCCACTCCCCGGCTGGGAGATCAGGATGTCGGCATGGAGAAGCAGTACCGGCACACGCTGCTCTCGTGCTGGCCCCGCGAGTACTGCCCGAGCACCTTCATTGGCGGCATGGCGTACAACACGGATGACCACTCGGCCGACAACAACTGGGCCGAGCCGAAGATCTACGCGCTCGCCCAGCGCGACTACAAGCAGCGCGGGACGAACACCGATCCGTGGGAGCTGACCTTCACCTTCCGCTTCACGCCCACCAGCAACAGCGGGTTCGACAACCGCGGCTGGGTGCTGGGGAATGGAACGGACATCAGCGTGCAGTCCGCGCTGGGCACGGGGCTGGCCTACTACCACCGCCCCGGACACTGGAACGAGGCGCCCAACCTCTGGAACCCGTTCTGGCGCGCCACGCTCGTGTCCGCGGACACCGACAACGGTGGAGACCTGGCTCGCGGAGGCACGGACATGGTGACCACGGTGGGCGAGCCGGGGGCCGGAGCCCTTCAGGCGCTGATCCAGGCGGGCTACAAGGGGGTGCACTGATGCGACTCTCCCGACGAGGCGCGAGAGGCCAGTCCGTGGTGGAGCTGGCGCTGTGCCTGATGGTGTTCGTCACCGTCGTCATGTACGGCATCCACTTCGCCGAGGTGGGCTACCTGGCGCTGAAGATCCCCGAGGCCGCCGTGGCGCCACTCTGGGACAGCACGGCGCTCCGGGTGCACCGGATGCAGCACCAGGAGGATCAGATCGGCGACTTCTCCGCGTTTCCCGCCATCGCCCCCATGGCGCAGGCCAACGCGCGCGCGCGTTTCAAGGACTTCGACGGGCGCACCTCCACCTCCGGGAGCACCATCGACAACTTCACCCAGGTCTTCACCCGGATGGATCGCCTGGAGACGCTGTGCAACGAGGATCCAGATGTGGAGTTCGATCTGCCTCGGTCCCAGCGCCCGGCCCTGATGGAGCCAAGGGGTGGAGACTGGCCTGCGGCCCCCGGCGGACAGGACGTGGGCGAGGCGACGGACAGCGCCCTGGATGGGGTGTACGAGAACCGAGGTGGCGTGAGCTGCTCCGCGACCGCCCACATCGACGGACTGCCCACGCTGCCCACCAGCTTCCTCGAGGGCAATCAGGGCTTCTTCAAGGAGAAGCACTCGCTGCCGCTGAGCATGACTGCGTGCTCGGTGGGCCGGGCGGCGGGCGGTGTCTGCCAGGGCCGCTACGGTATCCTCCTGGGAGACTTCGGCTTCACTGATCGCGACGTGAGCGATCACTGCCCGCTGCAGCCCGAACGGCCCGATCAGCCCTGCCGCCAGAACCGGGCCTACTACTACGCGGCCATGAAGGTCTTCGACAACAACGGGCGCGCCGCGGGCCATGCGGCCTCGGACTTCGCGAAGTTCTTCGCCGGATACAGCCCCATCGACGAGAACGGCTTCTTCATGAGCTACCGCGGAGAAGAGGACGACTACGTCGAGAAGAGCACGCCCGAAGGCGAGGCCCTGGACGAGATGGATCGGCCTCGCAACACGGGCGGCCCCGATCACAAGCCCGAGCCGTTCCGGCGCCCGTCCAACATCTGCTTCCTGGGCAAGCAGGAATGCTGAGCGCAGTGCTCGCGGTGCAACTGCTGCTGGCCGGCACGCCCGGACAGGGCCCGCAGCCGTTCCGCTGGGAAGTGCCCGACATGGTGGCCAAGGTGGAAGTGCCCGGCCGCATGAGCGTGGCCGGCATGCCCATCCGGCTCGAGGCCTATACCTCCCGGAAGTCGGTGCAGCAGTTGCTCCAGCACTTCGCCACCGTCTTCGACGAGGCCGGCTTCTACATCCAGCGCCAGCAGCGGCAGTTCGCCGCCCAGCCCCACCTCACCGCGTTGGATACGAAAACCCTCATCGCCTACACCGTCATTCTCGAGCCTGAGCCGGGAGGGCTGACGACGGTGGTGATCGGCGAGGCGAAGCTCAACGAGTCCACCGCCCCGGCTCCAGCCGCCGCCTCATCGATGCCTGTGTACCCCGGCGCCAGCAAACCGCTCATGGGGGACTTCGAGGGCGCGAAGACCCTGGCCTACCAGGTGGTCGGCAAGCAGGCCCAGATCCAGGACTGGTACCGCGAGCAGCTTACCCGCGCCGGGTACAAGGAAGAGTCTCCCCTCACCTTCCGCCGGAGGGAGCAGGAGCTCCGCGTGTCCCTCTCGCAGAACGGCGGCTGGGTGCAGGTGGTTGTCTTCCTGAAGACAACTCCGGACGCGCTTCCAGGCGCGGGTGACACGCGCTGACACGTCGCCCTGCCGCGCTGACACGTCAACCGGCAGCCCGAGACGGCCGATCCCACGAAGCTCCCTCCTGAGAATAAGAGGCACACGCCTTGCTCAAGGCATGGCCTGCTGGCGCAAAGCGCTTCCCCCACGCGCCGGATTCAAAGGAAAAGAGAAAATGTCTTTGGCTCTCTCCCCCCTCGCATCACCGCAGCCCCCCTCGCGCCCGGCTCCCCGCAAGCGAGCGTCCTCGCTCCTGTCCTGGCTGACCTGCCTCGGGCTGAGCCTCGCCGCCGCGGGCTGCTCGGACGATGACGAGAAGGTTGATCCGCTCGACTACAAGCACCCGCTGGCGGAGGGCGAGACGATCTGCGGGCGCTCGGACTTCAACGAGATGTTCCCGTACTCGATCCGCTCCACCACGCATCCGGTGCTCGTGCACTACTACAAGGAGGTCGAGAAGGAGACGGCCCAGGAGGTGCTCGCGTACGTGGAGAAGGGCTGGGACTACCACGTGAACCAGCTCGGCATGCGCCCGGCCATCACCGACAAGGGCGAGTGCGGACCGGATGACGCCTTCGACGTGTTCGTGTGGAAGGGGCACCGCAGCTGCCTGGTGGACGTGCTGTCCGGGGATGACTCCACCCCGTGGGATGACCGGCGCGGCTACATGATCGTGGATCCGTGGGGACCCTACGGCGGCCCCGAGCTCGAGGAGACGGTGGTCCACGAGATGGCGCACGCCTCACAGGCCGCGGACGACTGGTACGAGGCTCCGCACACCTTCGAGATGTCCGCGGTCTTCACGGATCAGGTGTACGCGAACCGGTACATCAAGACGTACTTCGACGACTTCCAGGCCAACCCGGACTGGGCCATCGACCGGGATGACAAGTACGACACCTGGTACATGTACGGCTCGTCCATGTACCTGCTCTTCCTGAAGGATCGCTTCTTCGGGGGCCAGCCGCAGTTCCTGTCGCAGATGTGGCTGCTGTCGCGCAACCCACCCGGAGCGGAGAACGACCAGACGCTCAACGAGCCGGACTTCGCGGACGCGCTGGACACGATGCTGGCGGACAAGGGCTCGAGCTACGTGCAGACGGTGCCCGAGTTCTCCCGCTGGCGCTGGTACACGGGCGACCACGTGGATGATCGCCACTTCCACCACTTCAAGGACGGGCTGGACAACCTGAAGGCGGCGAAGCTGGCGCTGGCGGCCCAGCAGGAGGCGAAGCCCAGCACGATCAGCATCACCGAGAAGGCGCCGATGATGCTGGGCACGAGCTACATCGAGCTGTCGTCTGGATCGTCCACCCCGCAGAACGTCTACGTGAACCTGGAGGCTCCGCCCAACCTGAAGATCCGCTTCGTCGTGCAGGCCGTGCCCGGACTCACGCCGGACTCGGATGGAGAGACGCTGGATCTCTCCTCAGGTCCCCAGGTGCTGAAGTTCGCGGCAGACCAGAAGCGGACGCTCATCGTGACCGCCCTGCCCACGGGCTCGTACGATCCGGACCTGCGAGATGAGGCCCGGTACCCCTTCTCGATCGTGATCTCGGATCACCCGTAGGACCACGAGGCACGGGCAGCCCCTCGGGCGGCGGAGCTGGCGCGGACTGGTATGCTTGTCATACCAGTTGGCGCGAACCGCGCCCGACAGGGCGGCCTCCGGCTCAGCCGAGCATCTCGCTCAGCAGCCGCCCGACGGCCTTCGGATCGGCCTGGTTGTTGGTGGCGCGCATGACCTGGCCGGTGAAGAAACCGATCAAGCCCTTCTTCCCGCCGCGGTACTCGGTGACCTTGCCGGGGTTGGCGTCCATGACGCCCTGGATGGCGGTGCGCAGCTGTCCCTCATCGCTGACGACGCGCAGGCCCTTGCGCTCGACGATGATCGCGGGAGCTTCTCCGGACCCCTGGGACTCCGTGAGCACGTCCTTGGCGATGCGCAGGCTGATGCTGCCCTCCGAAACGAGCTTCACCAGCGCCCCGAGCTCCTTCACGCCCACGCGGTTCGAACCGTCGCGGATGGAGCCAGCGAGATCGTTCACGACCCAGGGCGCCAGCTCCGCGAGCTGCTTGTCCTCCACGCCGCGCAGGTAGGCGGAGAACTGCGGCTCACGGGCGATCAGGTGCGCGTCGTTCTCCGTGACGCCGAGCTGGCGCAGGCGCGTGAACTCGGCCTCCTGGGCGCCGTCGAGCGGCGGGCGAACGGGCTGCGCGGGCTCGGGCTTCCTGTCAGGCTTCTCGGGCCGGGGCTTGGACGCGGGCCTGGCCTCGGCGGCCTCCGCCTTGTTGCCCCAGGTGTCCTTGAGAGTGATGGTGCGGTTGAACACCAACGCGTCGTCGCGGCTGTCCACGGGATCGCGCCAGAAGTACCCGGTGCGCTCGAACTGGTAGCGGGTGTTGGCTGGCTCGCGCGCGACGCTCGGCTCGACCAGCCCGTGCGTCACCACCAGGCTGTGCGGGTTCACGAACTGCATGAAGTCCGTGTTGAGCGGCTGCGTCTCGTCCTCGTGGCCGGGCTGCTCCGGGTCGGCATGCTGGGCCTCACTGTCGGGATGCGGCACCGAGAACAACCGGTCGACCAGCCGGAACTCGGCCTTCACGCCCCGGGTGGCGCTCACCCAGTGGATGACACCGCTGGCCTTCGTGTCCTCGCTGACGAGCGAGACGCGCAACTCGACCGGCTCGCCATCCTTGCCGGTGATGACTTCATCGCAGCGAATGATGCCCGCGCCGCGGAGCCGCACCGCACCGCCGGGAGTGAGGCGCTTGAAGCCCTTCGGAGGGTTGGCGCTGAAGTCCTCGCGCTCGATGACGAGCTCGCGGGTGAAGGGCACGTCCCGCACGGCCTGCTCGGGCGTCACCAGCTCTCCATTGGGCAGCGGCACCCGGCCACCGGAGCTCTCTCCGGACGCCTCCTGCGGCCAGTACGGGAGGCTCAGCGAGCGCTCCTGGTCCAGGTTCTGGATGACGATCTTCAGCGGCTGCGTCACGGCCATCACGCGGGGAGCGCGGGCGCTCAGATCCTCGCGGACGGCGTTCTCGAACATCGCGATGTCCACGGTGCGGTTGGTGCGGCTCACGCTGATCTTCGACGCGAACGCGCGCACCGCCTCGGGAGTCACGCCCCGCCGGCGCATGGCGCTGAGGGTGGGCATGCGCGGATCGTCCCAACCCCGGACGACGCCCTCGGCCACCAGGCGCCGCAGCTTGCGCTTGCTGACGACCGTGTACTCCATGCTGCGCCGGCCGAACTCGTACTGGCGCGGCGCCGTCTTCCCCGTCTCCTTGTCGGGGAAGAGGTTGTCCATGAGCCAGTCATAGATGGCGCGGTTGTCCACGAACTCGAGGCTGCACATGCTGTGCGTGATGCCCTCGATGGCGTCGCTGATGGGATGGGCGAAGTCGTACATCGGGTAGATGCACCACTTGTTCCCGGTCCGGTAGTGCGACGCGTGGAGGATGCGGTAGAGCACCGGGTCGCGCAGCTTGAAGTTCGGGTGGCTCAGGTCGATCTTCGCGCGGAGCGCGTGCTCGCCGTTCTTGAACTCACCGGCGCGCATGCGACGAAACAGCTCCAGGTTCTCGTCGACGGAGCGGTTGCGGTACGGGCTGGGCGTGCCGGCCTTCTCCTTGGTACCACGCAGGCGCGCCATCTCGTCGCCGCTGACGCTCTCCACGTAGGCCAGACCCTTGCGGATGAGCTGCTCGGCGTACTGGTAGAGCTGCTCGTAGTAGTCCGAGGCGTAGAACAGGCGCGAGGTGTCCCACCCCACCCACTGCATGTCGCGGATGATGCTGTCGGCGTACTCCTGCGTCTCGCCCTCGGGATTGGTGTCATCCATGCGCAGGTGGCAGACGCCGCCGTAGTCCTGCGCTGTCATGAAGTCCAGGTAGCTGGCGAACGCGTGGCCCAGGTGCGCATAGCCATTGGGCTCGGGAGGGAAGCGCGTGACGACTTGGCTGTGCCGTGCGGTTCGCAGGTCCTCGTCAATCACGTCCGTGATGAAGTTCGGCGGGACGCGACGTGCCTCAGGCTTGGGAATCAGGTCAGCTGGCGGCTTACGCATTGCGCCCTCTATAGCCCTGGCTGGGCTCTGAAGTGAATGAACTTCCGTGCGGCCTGCACGGGGACAGCCGGGTTTTCCGCCCCCGTCCGCCCTCTGGGCGACAGAGCGGTCAGGGACTGTCGGCGCGCAACACCTCGGCGCGCTCGATGCGGTCCAGCCGGAACTGGCGGCGCTCGCCCTTGGCGATGTCCAGGGCATCGATCCGAGTCTCATGCCGGTCCATGATCACGGACAGGATGCGCACATCCCGGGTCGTCTCGATGAAGTTGCCGTCCACGTAGGTGATGCGCAACGGTTGCTGTTCGAACCAGGCGCGCTCGAGCGCCTCGCGGACAGGCTTCTTGCACGGCAGGGAGGGCACTCCCAGGAAGGTCAGCTCCTTCAAGCGCGAGAGCAGCTCACGCTGGGCGGAGGTGGAGAGCGCGGCGCGCACCTTGTCCAGAGCGGACTCCAGGGTGTCCGTGAAGGGCAGCAGGCGCATGTCGCTGGCGAAGCGCCCGAGGGCCACCAGGAGCGCCGCCTCACGGGCCGTGAAGTTCACGGGCGGCAGGCTGTAGCTGCGATCCAGCGCATAGCCGCCGCCGGGCCCGCGCTCGGCGCCCAGGGGGAGCGCGGCGGCTCGCAGGGCGTCCAGGTCGCGGTAGATGGTCCGCACCGTCACCCCGAAGCGCTCGGCGAGGGCCTCGGCGGTGACGCCAGTGCGGCGCCCTCGGAGGTACTCCGCCAGTGCAAAGAGGCGCTCGGTCCGCTGCATGGTGTCAATACCTGACATAGTGCTGACAGGGGTGGACGGCAAGATCGCCCTCATGGCGGACGCGTCGGTGATAGGCAGGCCGTGGGGAGACGCGATGACCCACACGCGGGAAGACGAGTGGCTCTGGGGCTGGGACCCCACGCCGGGCATCGTCTCGGTGTGGGCAGAGCCCGATGGCCGTGCATTCGTCTGGCGGCGGCTCCCCGGTAGTGGCGAGTTGGTGCGCGAGGACGTGCGCTTCCGCCCCTGGGTGCTGCTGTCCTCGCTGGAGGACCTGGCGCACCTGGGCGAGAGGCTCCAGCCCGAGAGCGAGGGGCCAGCGCCGCAGCGCGTGAGCTATCAGGAGCTCGAGGGCCCTGGTGCCCTGCGGTACCTGGTCCGCGCGGACGATGGGCGGGCACTGGCCTCGGCGGTGCTCCAGGGAGCATCGCGGCGCCTGGGCCGTCCGCTTGGGCACTTGCGGGATCTGGGGAACGACTCGGTGCTCACCCTGCCCCCGGAGGAGCAGTACCTGATTGCCACCGGACGCACGTACTTCCGCGAGCTGGGCTTCGACCATCTGCACCGCATGCAGTTCGATCTGGAGACCACCGGGCTCGATCCGGCCCGGGATCGGATCTTCCTCGTGGCGCTGAGAGATCCCCAGGGCAGGACCGAGACCCTCGAGGCCTCCGGCGACGGTGACGCGGCCGAGGCGGACCTGCTGCGCCGGCTGGTCGAGCGGGTGCGAGCCTTCGACCCGGATGTGATCGAGAACCACAACCTGCACGGCTTCGACCTTCCGTTCCTCGCCCGCCGTGCACGGGAACTCCAGGTGCCGCTGGCGCTGGGACGCGCCGGAGCCCCCGGCCTGCGGGAGCGCCCTGCCGCCCGAGGTGCTGCGCTCGACCGAGGCTCGCCGGGGCGCAAGCCCGACGCCTCCCGCCGCGCTCGATACACGATGCCCGGGCGAGAGCTGATCGACACGCTGGACGCGGTGCTGCGGCACGACTTCTCGTCGCGGGACTTGCCGGGCCACGGGCTCAAGGTGGTGGCGCGGCACTTCGGACTCTCGGGCCCGGCGCGCGAGCTCATCCCCGGCGCGCGAGTCCACGAGGTCTTCCTCCGGGATCCCGAGCGAGTCCGGCGCTACGCCAGCGAGGACGTGACAGAGGCTGGTGGACTGGCGCGGCTGCTGGGGGGAGCTGCCTTCGCACTCGCGAGGATGGCGCCCCGCCGGTACGAGCGTCTGGCGGATGCGGGGCCTGCCACGGGAGTGCTCGATCCCCTCCTGGTCCGGGCCTACCTGCGCTCGGGAGCCGCCCTACCCGCCCACGAGCCCGGGGATGGCACGTCCCACAGCGGCGCGGCGCTGCACCTGTTCGCCACCGGAGTGGCCCGGCACATCGTGAAGGCGGACGTCGCGAGCCTGTATCCCTCGCTGATGCGCCAGTACCGGATCGGGCCGAAGCGCGATCGGCTCGGCGCGATGTTGGCGCTGGTGGATCGCCTAGTGGACCAGCGGCTGGAGGCCAAGGCTCGTGCCAAGAGCGCTCCGCCGGGCTCGCCGGAGCGCTACACGAACGAGGCGCTCTCCGCAGCGATGAAGATCGTCATCAACTCGGCCTATGGCTACCTGGGAGCGGTGGGGCTGACGCGCTTCGCGGATGTGCACGCCGCCAACGAGGTGACGCGGCGTGGGCGCGAGGTGCTGGGGCTGATGTGCCGCGAGCTGGCCCAGCGAGGCGTGACGCTGCTGGAGGCCGACACGGATGGCGTGTACTTCTCCGTGCCGGACGACTGGCCCGAGGCCGATGAGCGCCGGGTGGTCTCCGAAGTTGCGGCCCTGCTGCCCCCGCGAGTGCACCTGGAGTTCGACGGGCGCTACGCGGCGATGCTCTCGCACGAACCGAAGAACTACGCGCTCCAGCCTTACGAGGGGCCACTCGTGCTGCGCGGGGTGGCGTTCCGCTCCAGCCGGGCCGAGCCCTTCGGCGAGAACTTCCTGCGTCGGGCGCTGCGCTGCCTCCTGGCGGGAGACATCCCGGGCGTGCAGAAGACCTATGTGGACACGGTGATGGCGCTGCGTCGGCGCGCGCTGCCGACCGCGGAGGTGTCCTCCCAGGTCCGGCTGACGAAGCCGCCGGAGCAGTACCTGGCCGCACGAGGGCGCCGTCGCGAGCTGCCCTACGAGGCGGCACTGGCGAGCGGCCGGACGAAGTGGGCTCCCGGAGAGCACGTGCGCGTCTATCGAGCGACAGGAGGACGCTCGGGGCTGCTGCCCGATCCGGAGACTGAGGCCAACGTCGATCCGGCGAGCGATCCCCGGGACTACGACGTCGAGTACTACGTCCGCCTGCTGCGAGACACATTCGCTGCACGGCTGGTCCGTGCGTTGACGCCCGAGGACTTCGCCACGGTGTTCGCAGATCCCGGCCAGCCCTCGCTCTTCGCGCCGACGCTGGAGCACTCGCGACCGGTGC
The DNA here is from genome assembly GCF_020103695.1 of Hyalangium versicolor. Classification (GTDB taxonomy): domain Bacteria; phylum Myxococcota; class Myxococcia; order Myxococcales; family Myxococcaceae; genus Hyalangium; species Hyalangium versicolor. The sequence continues at coordinate 208,742 of NZ_JAHXBF010000020.1, read as the reverse complement.
TCACCGTGCTGCGAGAAACGAGGACCGAACCCTGACAGGGACTCGCGTCTACAGCGTCGTAGGTGAGAACGCCGCCGTGTTGAAGATGTTCTTCCAGTCACTGCCGTCGTAGTACGAAGCTCCAAACACACCCGCGAGCAGCATCACCCCATCCGCGGTCGACAGGTTGCCAGAGCAGATCTTGATCTCCGGCGGAATCGGGCTCTCCCGCACCTTGTCCCCGGCGATCTCCCAGAGGCCATAATCGGAAGTGCAGTAGACCCGGTCCTTGAACCAGACCATGTCCTTGAAGGGCAGCACCATCCGGTCTTCATGGATGAGTTGCCACTCGTCCCGGCGGCCCTTCCACACATACCCGCCAATTCCGCTGATGTAGACCCATCCATCTCCCGCGCAGCAGACCGTCTCCAGCACCATGTTGCTCGGGAATTCGATCTGATCCCACTTCTCCCCATCGAAGTGCCAGACGTCCCCCTTGCCACCGACGCAGTAGTAGTCATGGGCATTGAAAGCGTCAAAGTCCTCGAAACCGTATGGCCCCGAGCCCTCATTGGGATCGGGTTCAAACGTGAGCGAGGAACAGAGGGATGTCCACTGATTGCGCCCGTCACGGCGGCCGAGTCCGCGGTACCCCGTGGAGACATGGAGAAGCCCATTGAGAGTCCGTGTCTTGCGAACTCCGCCGCGCACCGGCCCTTGCCGCCCGCCAGGGACCTCTTTCTCGATTTCCTTGGCACCGCTGCCAAAGACCACCACTTGGGCATCTTTGTCGACACCGACGAATTGCTCTTTCGGCGTCAGCGCGACCCCCGCCCGCAGACGGTCCATTCCTTTGTACGACATGAGCCCCCAGCGCTTCTCAGGAGCACTCTCCAGGGCGCAGGTGAGCACGCGGGTGCTGCGCTCGGCATCCGCGATCGGCTCATCTCCCGAGGGGTCTTCCGACACAGCCACGAGATAGAAGATGCTTCGGCTGCGGACGGCACAGTCGGTCACGGTGAAGCCACGGAGGCATCGCTCGTAATCATCTTTGCTGATCAGCATGGCTGCATTCTCCTCAAGATGCCTGGGCCAGGCAAGCGAGACTTCCGTCTCACGAGCGAGCACTCCCGCCCCTAGATCATGGAGGCATCGTCCGCGGCCTCCTCCTCGGCGGGTATGGCCTTGCCCGCCACCGCGGGAAGCGGCTTTGTACACTTCTTCTCGTAATAGGCATCAAGCTGAGCCTTCAGGCAGTTCTCGTCGCATTTCTCGCCAGGGAGGCCAAAGGTCTTGCTGATGCTCTCGACTCCCATGTTTCTGGCCTGGGTATACGTCATGGTGTCACCGCCCCCGAGAAATGCCTTGCGGTGATCCTTGACCTTGTCGACCAGCACGTCGTGAATCTTGCCATGGCTGCCATGGCTATTGTTCACGCCTTCCACGCAGAGCGTCGGGGCCTCGCGCTTGCTGTACCCGGGGCAGTTGCCATCCTTGGTCATCTCATGGGGCAGCACGTGATGGCCTGTCTGCCCTGGACAACAACCATGGCCTCCCAGGCTCGTGAGCGTGAAGGTATTCTTGTAAGGAACGAGGATGCACCTGCGAGCGCGTGTGCAAGGATTGAGACGCGCCAATGCGCTCATGGCCTGCGCCATGGCCGCCTGGGGGTTGCTCTTGGCCTTGTCCAGAGCCCCCTTCAGATCGCCGAGCGCGTTGTCGAAGTCACCCATCGTCTCCTTGATGGTATCGAGCTTGGCCAGGGCGTCTTTTCCCAGTTTGTATCCCTCGTAGCCTGTCGATGCCATGTCGTAGACATTCCAGGCCGTCGCGACCGCTTCGGTCACGATGGCACCGACACCTCCGACGGCCGCACCTCCAAGTCCCGCGCCCCAGCGGGCGGCGGAGCGCAGGCCGAGCTTGGTAGCCCGATCCTTGGCTGCTTCCTTGATCCCATCGAGCACGGATTGCTCCAGCTGCTCGACGAGCGGCTTGACGACTTTGCTGACCTCGGACAGCAGATCTCCCTGGATCTTCTCGATCTGCTGCGCGAACTCCGAGATCTGCTTGCTGTAGAGGGTGGCCGGCTTGACCCAGAGCCCGTCACAGTGATCCATCCAATTGTTGTCATCGGCCGCCTTGCGCTCGCCCTTGCCTTTGATGCTTTTGAGGCGCTCGGCCAGTTTCTTGAGCGCGCTCTTCTTGGTCTTGCCTACCGTCGGCTCGTTGTGTTTGGGCTCTTCGCCGCATTCCTTGTCGATCTTGTCCAACTCCGACTTGCATTTCTGCGTCACGCTCTTGGCGGCATCATCGAAGTAGACCTTGGCGGGGGTATTGCCGCCGGGGCTGGCATGGTTGTGCGTCATCAAGTCCTGGTGGCGCGCGACGTTCACGCCCTCCACCATCACGTTCATCGACCAGCTCGTGAAGTAGGCCTTGCCCTGGAGGACGCCTGTGCTGATGCCCATGGGAAACTGATCCGTGGCGGGCTCGTCTCCCGTGCTGGTGGAGAGATAGCTCTCGTCCTTGCGCGCGACGATGGCACCACAGATGAAGACAGTGCTCGTCCCGTTCTCGAGATCACTCGCGAAGGCCGTGTTCGGGTACGGCAGCTGGATGGGGCCCGCGGGCGGTGCTGGCGGGCTCCAGCACACGTCAGGGAAGGCCGCGGTAGACTTGCCGTCAGCGGCCTTGCTGCAGATCTCTCGACCATTGGCATATACGTGGGTTTGCATGGCTCTCCGAGGTGCACGACAGGGCCTTCGTCATCAATCCAGGTGTTCCACGACCACTGCAGCGCGCTTCCCACTGTCATTGGCGCAGTGGAGGACGGCCCGGGTGCCTGGCACGTAGCCACGCGCCATGGCATCGGCGAGGTATGCGAGGGACAGGGGACCAATCGCCGCACCCGTCTCTCCAATACAGTCCGCCAGGTGCAGGAGAGGAAAGCGCCCCTTGCGGTGATCGAGCAGGCGTGTGTCAGCCATGGCCGCCTCCTGGAAGGAGAGGGGCTCACCGCTGATGTCCGTCATGCGGAAGTGGAGTTCGTTCAGTTGGTACCCGCTCGCGCCGAGCGCCTCGCGCAGCGCACGCGAGAGGCCCAGCGCGCGCACGGGCTCATCGTTGTCGATGGTCGCCGTCTCCTCGGCCTCTCCTGTTCCCAACACATGAAACCCTCTCTCCCGGCGTGAGCCGAGTTCCACGAGCAGGGCCCCGGCGCCTTCCCCCGGAATGAAGCCTTCGCTGACCTCCTCGGTCATGAGCCGCTCCCTCCGGAGGAGGTGCGTGATGGTCTCGGCATTGAGGTAGCTGTCCACGCCCGCGATCAGGACCTGGCGGGCCCGCCGCCGCGAGAGCAGCTCATGGGCCTGGCGCAAGGCACTCACGATTCCCGCCCGGCCCAGAGCCAGAACCTGGGCTTCAGCCGGAGGACTCGCCCCCGCGAGCTTCTCGTAGGAGGCCAGGCAGGCCCTCTCCCATGTCCCGTAATAGCCAGGCCGCCCCGACTCCGCGACCAGCACCAGGAGTGCCGTAGCCCTGGGGTTGAAATCGGGTGTGCCCGCGATGCAGTCAGTCAGGGCGGCCTCGAACATCATCGCGATGCGGCGAGGGCCCCAGATTCGATCGAGCGGCATGCGTGAGACGATGAGCGGCTCGGCCAGCGCGTCGATGAACTCCGATTCGACGAAGCGGTTGAGCCCGGCGCGGATCGCCGCACGCGCGGCACGGGCCGAGCCGCCGACCGCACAGCACATCCCAGAGGAGACGATGCGAAGCGGAGTTCTCATGGCTCGAGCCCCTGGCCGGCCGTCAGGAAGGCGGGTGCCCCAGGCTGAGGCTCGGTCTCCTCGTCCTTGTCGTTGTCGCCGTCGCAGCCACAGTCCTCCGTCCCGAAGACCTTCGACTGCCACCAGCGCTTACACACCGGGCCCGCCACCACCATGCCCACATCGAAGAGGCCACGGCGAGCCAGCGGAAGGGTCGCGCGATAGACCAGGGTGAAGAGCTTTGCCTCAGGCTCGATGAACACGGTATCGACGACGGGGGACAGCTCAATGGCGCGGTGCGAGGTGTAGAGAAGCCTGAGCGTGAGCTGGGGCCGCGGCAGTTGGAAGGTAACGAGAGGCTCTCCGGGCACCAGGTGGCGCAGCACCACGGGTTCGCCTCCCTGGATGAAGTCGATCTGTTGATCCGGAGGCGCGACCTGGAAGAAGGCTTCATGGAAGTCTTCGGGCAGGAGGGGAAAGGCGAATTCACGCCACCTCGCATCGTAGGTGCCCGCGCAGACGCTCCGCGGATGCCAATGACGGCCAATGGGGCCCAACGCGAAGGGCCGTGCACGTGAGTTCGGCGAGGTGAGGCGGCGCTCGGGATCCTCCGTGTTGGGCAGCGGCATCTGCCCGACGATGTCCGCGCGCGGATCCGAGCAGTAACCTCTCCCCACAGGGTTGGCGAGGTAGGTCTCCTTTTGTCCCGTCTCACCGTGCTGGGGGCTACCCCCAAACGCATGGCCATAGTGGATCGGCATGGAGGTGAACGGCTGGGGCTCGCTGGACGTGACGCGGAAGATCCCCTGTTGCCACACCCGATCTCCCACCACGAGGAGCTGCTTCTCGAACGAGCCGACCCGGACGGAGACGTCCAGTTGCTTGACGGGGCGGCCATCGGGCGCGTGGGCTGTCGCGTCCACGATGACGTCGCACCGCCGCTTGGTCGTCGCGAAGTCCGACTCGTAGAGCGGCGCTGACACGCCCGGCTCACCCACGAAGATATCGGTGTAGGCGATGGGCCGTGACTGCTCCACGCGCACAGGCGCGCTGTCGCTGCTGAAGCGATAGGTCTCCTTCGCGACCAGGAGGAGGTGCTCCCGGCCGCTCTTGTCGAGGGACGTCGTCACTTCCAAGGGGAGACGGGACTTGTTGATGAGTTCCATGGCGAGCAGGCTCGTTTCGAGCAGCGACGCTCAGAGCATCAGGCGGCTCAGGTTGAATCCGGACTCCCCGTGGGCGGCGATGGCGGAGAGCTCGGCGTACTGCTGGCGCGTGGGAGCGCGTGGCTGAAGGCGCAAGCTGTGCCGCGCGGAGGCGCGGAGCTGAAGGTCCACGAGAATGCCAAGTCGGCGGCGCATGGGGCCATGCTTCAGCGCAGCCAGCATCCCCGCCACCGAGCGTGGCTCGCCCAGGAGGTACCGTTGACCATCCGCGAACCTCCCTCGGTTCCGGGTCCACCAGTCCCTCACCTTCGCCGGATCCGGGAGCGGCAGGTCGTCTTCCGGTGTATGGACGAGCCGTCGGCGCTCCTTCGGGGGTGCTGTCAGGTTCGCCTCCATGAGGGTGACGCCCGTCACTGCCGTGAACACCTCCCCCGAGAGGGGCCCGGACCGCTTGTCTTCCAGCCACTCGAGGCTCGCGTCCAGGATCTCCGGCGTACCGACGAAGCCGAGCGCCCACAGCGCCGCGGGCCGGTGCGCGGGCTCCGCGAGTGCCGCACTCAGCTCCTTGTATTCGGCAGGCCCGCCCCCCAGAGCGAGCAGCAGCAGCGCCTCCGGGTCTCCTCTCAGGGCGCGCTCGCGCACGCACCGCCAGGCCTCTCTCAACCCCAGCCGGCAACCCACCTCCATGGCCGCCGCGACAACGCCGGAGTCCTTGTCCCTCAACCCCTCCTGCGCCGCGGCGCGTTGCCGAGCCGAGGCCGGCACGTTCAGCAGCGCCCGCAGCCCCAAAGCCCGCGCTGATGGACTGTCGCTCTCCAGCAGTCTGGGGAGCACGGCCTCCAACGGCGTGTGGTGGAAGGCCAGCACCTCGGCCGCCGCGGTGACGAGGCCCTGCTCGGAGGATTCGAGCAGTTCGCGCATACGGCCTGACACCTCTGGCCGATCCGAGCACGCCAGGGCTCGCACCATCGGTCCCCGTTGTCCGGGCCGCGCACGCAGAGCCACGATCACGGCCTCGATTCCGGCCTCGCCCGGGGTCTGCAGGAGCGCGCTCGCCGCCACTCTCACCCGGGATGGATCATCCTCTTCAAGCGCAGGGAAGAGCAGCCGGCGCGCCACCTCCGGGCCATTGGCCACGAGCCCGTCGATGTGAGCCCACAACCGCTCCTCAGGGCCTCGTGCGACCCGATCGAGTGTGTGAGTGGGCGACAGGAGGCTGCGCTCCCAGACTCCCCACAGGAAGTCTGCTTCATCGAAGTGCCGCTCAATGACATCCCAGAAGAGCATGGGGAATCCGGTCTCTCTCAGTTGATCTGAACCGCCCCGCCCTTGATCCGGTTCGTCCCCTTGGCCCGCGTCTCGACATAGGCCCCACGGATGACGATCTTTCCGTTCCTGCTCAGCGAGATGGAGGCGTCGCCACAGCGCAGCTCGATCTCCTTCTCGCCCGTGAGAATGATCCGCTCACCATCCACCTGGGCCTCCCGCTCACCTTGCGGCCACACCAGGCCGACAAGGAGGGGCAGCGAGGGATCTCCATTCTCGAAGAGGAGCGCCACGGGGCAGCGAGACGCAGCCGCGGAGCGCAACGCCCGGGCTCCCGTGTCGATGAGCAACCGGGCGGGTACCGGCCCCGCTGGATTGCCAGGGAAGTCGACGATCGCCCCCTGCTTGGAATCGTAGTCCGTGATCCAGCCGAGGATGGCAGCCGGAAGAGCGGGCGCCGGACTCACGGGAGAGAGTCCAAGCGATGAACGGCGTGCGGTCATGGTGCTGCTCCTTTTTGCGGATGCCTGTCAGTTCTCCGAGATCTTGGAACCCTCGACGACGACTTCCTCATCGCCCTTGATCTGGACCTTGGTGCCCTTGAGGATCACGTCTCCGCTCTTCTTCACCTGGAGCGTCGCCGCGCCCACCTTGAGGAGGAACTCCTCTTCGGCTTCCACGGTGATCTCCTTCGCGGAGAGCTTGTATTGCTCCTTGACGGTATGGCCGAGATTGCCCCCGACGCTGACCTGGAGATCCTTCCCCACCTGGAGGGAGCGGTTCATTCCAACCTGCTCGGACAGCTCGCCTCCCACGGTCATGGTGCGCGAACCCATGACGGTCTCGGACTTGGAAGCACCCACCGTCTCCATCTTGCTCATGCCGACCTGCTCGGACATGAGTCCGCCCACCAGTTGGTTGAGCGCCGCACCCACGGTGATGGCGTAGGCCCCCCCGATGGTGAGCATCTTTCCAAGCCCCACTGTCTCCGTGGAGACCATGGCGACCTGCAGGTTCTCGTTGCCGCCCACCTGGATGGACTGGTTTCCCGCCACGTCCTCGGTGTGGTTGCCCTTCACCGTCGTTGAGCGGTTCTGAGCAACCTCCAGACTCTGATTGCCGCCAACCAGGGTGTCGTCGTTCTTCTTCACCTCCAACGACTGGTTGCCCTCGATGGTGCGGCTTCGGTCCTTCTTGACGAGCAGCTTCTCGTTTCCGCGCACCTGCTGCGTCTTGTCGTTCTCGACGACGATGTTGAAGTCCTTCTGAGCGTGCAGGTAGACCTCTTCCCGGCCCGCCTTGTCCTCGATGCGCAGCTCGTTGGAGCCGGAGCCGCCCAGGCTTGAGCTGGAGCGCAGCGTGCTCCGCGTCTTGTCGTCCGGGAGCGCGATGGGGGGAGGGTTCTGGCCGTTGTAGACGCTGCCCGTCACCAGAGGCCTGTCGGGATCTCCCTCGAGGAACTCCACCACCACCTCATGCCCCATCCGAGGCAGGTAGAGCGCGCCCCAGCTCTGGCCCGCCCAGGCCTGGCTCACGCGGATCCAGCACGAGCTCCGCTCGTTGTTCTGGCCCTCCCGGTCCCAGTGGAACTGGACCTTGATGCGGCCGTGCGGATCCGTGTGGACCTCCTCGCCTCCAGGCCCCACGACCATGGCTGTCTGCGCGCCCGGGATGATGGGACAGGGCGTGTCACGCGGAGGGCGGTAGGGCACCTGAGCCGGCATGCAGCGGAACTCGTTGCGATAGCCCTCCTTGACGCCAGACGCCGACTGCTCGACGGTGAGCACCTCGGGCTGGCGCCCCGTGTGCCGCACCCAGAGCAGCAGGTAGTTCTGGTTGAAGGCGAGCAGCGGGTGCTCGTCCACCGAGAAGGTGGTCCCCGAGAGCAAACGCCGGCAGTTGCTGGCCCCCGTCATCTGCTCCACGTTCGCCCGGAGTTCCTCCAGGCGGATCTTCGCCAGCGTCCTGCCCGTGCCGGGGTCCTCGTAGCGAGCCGGGTAGTCGTAGATTTCGAGGGCCTGCTCTCCCTCATCGGCGGTGGAGCTGGAGGTCAGATCCATCCGTGGCTGGACGAAGTTGTAGTCCCGCAGGACGACGGCGCCGGGGTAGACCTCCAAGCACGCGGCGAGTTCATGCACGGACTCGCTCCCGGCCACCATCCGGGCCGGATCACGGAAGACAAGGCGAGAGTCGCCGGGCATGGCCTGGCAGGTGATGGACGCATCATTGAGTACCAGGACATGGGTGCCCTCGGAGTGCTCGAAGGAATAGAAGATGCCTTCCTCCTCGAGCAGCCGGGAGACGAAGTTGAAGTCTGACTCGTGGTACTGCACGCAGTACTCGCGCTTGCGGTAGGAGCTCTTCAGCTCGGCCCTGTGCTCCACGCCCCCCTCGGTGAGGACCTGGGTGACGATCTGCGGCACGGACAGCTCCTGGAAGATGCGGCTGCGAAGGGTGTGGCGCAGCGCCCACAGCCGGGGAACCACCGTGATGCGGTAACGCTGGCGCTCGGGTCCTCCTCCGGCGTCCCAGCGAGCAATGCGTGAGATCATCCCGTGGAAGAAGCGAGTCTCCCCACCGCCCAGATGCACCTTCAGGAGCGCGCTCTGGCCAATCAGCGCCTTCTCCTCCATTCCCACGTGCGCGGCGGCCGCGAGAACGAGCTCGACGGAGTAGAGCCGGGAGAGGCCTTCCTCTGCCTGGAACTCCACCACGGCCAGCTCCCCCGCTGCGTGAGGACCCGCTTCGAACTCGAACTCGGCTTGATTGGCGCGGAGGGCCGCCGTGGCAACCATGAAGTCGTGCCTTTGAAATCACCAGGCAATGTCTGGCTGAGAACAAAGTAAGGCGACAGACAGTCCACTGGCTGTACCACCCGGGAGGAATGGGCTCAGGGCCGCGAATGCACCGTACCGCCCCGGATCTGCGTCTCCGAGCTATCGATGGATATCGTCTTCCCCTTGAAGAGCACCTCGCCGGACTTCTCCAGCTTCAAGATCAGGTTGCCGCCCACGATGAGTGAGAAGGTGTCTTCCGCGCTCAGGGAGAAGGCTTTGGCCATCCAGGAAGCCAGCTCCTTGGCCTCTTGGGTCGTCTTGCCCTTGACGCTCTCCTGGAGATCCTGGCTCGTTGCCAGCGACACGCCACCGCCAACCGTCGAGGCGTAGAGCAAGCCGACCTGGGTCTGCTTGTCCTTTCCCACGCTCTCCTCGCGATGGACGCCCACGAGCTCGATCATGGCGGCGCCTACCTCGACGGCCTTGAGGCCTCCCGTGGTCTCGGCCATCGCCAGGCCCACGTTGATGGCGTAGCCCACTCCGATCGTCAGAGCCCTGGCTGCGCCCACCGTTTCCATGGAGGCCTGATCAATCGTCACCTGCTGGTTGTTGCCAATGGAGATTCGCTGGTTGGCGCTCACGGACTCCGAATGGTTCTGGTGCGTCGTCGTGGTGCGGTTGCACGTCACCTGCAGCGTCTGGTTTCCCTCGACGAGGGACGCGTCGTTCATCTCGACCGTGAGATCCTGGTTCCACTCCACGCAGAGGCCGCGGTCCTTCTTCACCAGGAGATCTTCGTACCCTCGCACCTCCTGGGTCTTGTCGTTCTCCGTGACAGCGTCCTCATCCTTCTGGGCGTGGACGAAGATCTCTTCCTTCCCCGCTGAGTCCTCGATCCTGAACTCGTTGGAGCCTGCGCCCCCCAGGCTGGAGGCACTCTTGAGCAGGGTCTTCGTCTTGTCCCCCGGCAGCCCGTAGGGCGTGGGGTTGCCTCCGTTGTAGAGGGTGCCCGCCACCAACGGCCGGTCGGGATCCCCCTCCAGGAAACGAATCACCACCTCCTGCCCGATGCGCGGCAGGTTCAATGAGCCCCAGGCGAGTCCTCCCCAGGGCTGTCCCACCCGCATCCAGCAAGAGGAGCGCTCATTCCGCTGTCCTTGCCGATCCCAGTGGAACTGCACCTTGATCCGCCCATGGAGATCAGTGTGGATCTCTTCCCCTCCAGGCCCCACCACCGCTGCCGTCTGGATTCCCGGGATGCGCGGCCGAGGCGTCACCCGAGGGGGCCGGAAGGGCACTCCCTCGGGCAGGCCTTGGAAGTCGTTGCGATACACGCCTCCCAGCGTCTCCGCGTTTCCCAGCGTGTCGGGTTGATGACCTGAGTGCACCACCTGCTCCACGAGGAAGTTCCCGGCGAACGTTGCGTCTCCCGGGCTCTCCGCCTCGAAGAGGTAGCCTGGGGACAACCGCGGGCACACGCTGCTTCCCGTGCACGTGCACGCCCCTTGTTCCTTCTCCTCCATACGCGTCCTGGCCAACGCCTTGCCGACGTCCGGTGTCACGTACTCGCCTGGATAGTCATACAGCTCCAGCTCCGGTGCGCCCTCCGCGCCGCTGTGTCTCGCTGAGAGGTCCAGCGCCGGCTTCTTGAAGTCGAAGTCGCGCAGCATCACCTTGCCAGGCCGCAGCCGGTGCACCCGCTCCAGGCGGAAGATGAATTCCTCGTCGTAGGCCCGCTTGTCCTCGGCTCTCAGGGAGAGGCGCGAGCCACCTGGGAGCGCCACATGAGCGTTTGCGCCATCCCCCAGCACCAGCACGTGGCCCTGCTCGGTGTGCTCGAAGAAGTAGAAGATGCCCTCTTCCTCGAGCAGCCGGGAGATGAAGGTGAAGTCCGACTCGCGGTACTGCACGCAATACTCGCGCGCCTCATAGGAGCGGCTCAGGAGCAGGCGGTGTTCCACTCCCCATTCTCCCAACACCGCCTTGACGATGTCGGGGACCGCCAGCTCCTGGAAGATGCGGCTGTTCCTTCGCTGGCGGAGGCGCCCAAGATCGGGCATCACCCGCACGCGGTAGACCCACCGCCCCCCGAGTCTCCCAAGCGCTTCTGCTCGCCGCACCCGCCCGTGTACGTATCGCACCGGGGCTTTGTCGATCCGGATCGTCAGCAGCACCGGGACGTTCGCGAGCTCCGCCAGGTCCAGCGGCTGACCCTCTCTCGAGAAGAACTCGACGTGAAAGTCATACAGGCTCGACAGGGCCTCCATGCCGGAGAAGCGGGTGACGACGAGGAACTCTGCTGCGTGTTCTCCCACGTGGACGGAAAAGGCGGGCATCTGCGTTCGTGCCATTCGAACCCCCTGGCGCCCGAACATTGGGCACGCTCAGTGAGGAGGCACGGTATGGAGTGCAACCCGAGTGAGCTGTACCACACGAGAGGTACCGCCCACCTGGGCTGGCGCTGGTGGACCACCCGGTGGACCAGCGACTGGAGGCCATGCCAGGACCGAGCCCTCCCAGGACCTGTCCGGCCTGGGCTAGGATGCGCCGCCGAATGTCCCTTCAACCTGGAGAGCAGTTCGGCCGCTACGAGCTGGTGTCGTGGCTGGGCCGGGGCGGCATGGCCGAGACCTACCGCGCCCGGCTGGTCGCGGAAGCGGGAGTGACCAAGCCGGTCCTCATCAAGAAGGTCCTGCCCGAGTTCATCAACGATGAGGCCTTCATCGCGATGTTCATCAGCGAGGCGCGCATCTCGGCCACGCTCTCCCACGGCAACATCGCGCAGGTCTACGACTTCGGCCGAGTGGAGGGGGACTACTTCCTGGCCATGGAGTTCGTGGAGGGGCAGCCGCTGCACCGCATCCTGAAGCGGGCGCACAAGTCGGGCATGTCCACGATCCCGATCCCCCTGGCGGCCTTCATCGCGATGGAGATGTGCCGGGGCCTGCACTACGCGCACACGCGAACGGATGAGAAGGGACAGCCGCTGGGTATCGTTCACCGGGACATCTCTCCGGACAACGTGCTCATCAGCTACGAGGGGCAGGTGAAGATCGTCGACTTCGGCATCGCCAAGGCCCGCGAGCTGCGCGGGTTCAGCACCGAGCCGGGGATCGTGAAGGGCAAGTACCTCTTCTTCTCGCCGGAGCAGGCACAGGGCGAGGAGGTCGATGCACGCACGGATGTGTGGGCCACGGGGATCGTCCTCTACGAGATGCTGTGCGGGAAGCTGCCCGTCGAGGACGATGCTCCCGAGGTGGCCATGGATCGGCTCATCTCGGGGAGCTTTCCGCGCCTGCGAGAGCGGAACCCAAGCGTGCCCGCGGAGCTGGATGCCATCGTGATGGAGGCGTTGGCACTGAACAAGGAGGAGCGCTACGCGTCCTGCCATGCCTTCGGGGATGCGCTGGCGGGGTTCCTGGCGGCTACCGCGCCTCGATTCTCGGCGGTGTCGCTCTCGCACTTCGTCCAGGAGCTGTTTCGAGAGGACATCACCAGCACGGGGCGGCAGGTGCAGGTGCCGCCCACGTTCCCGGAACAGCTTGCCCAATGGAGAGGCCAGTCACCCACGGCGATCCTGGCTCCTCCCGGGAGGCCGCAGCCCCAGCCGCCCACGGACCCGGACCCGGAGCGCTCGCCGGCGAAGGATGTCGAGACCCGGATCATGCCTCCTCGGAAGGGAATGTCCGTGGGAGCCGTGGTGGGCCTCGTGCTCCTGGTAGGAGCCATACTCGGCGGTGGCTTCCTCGTCTGGAAGGGAATGAGGCCGAAGGTGGTGGGGGATCCCTCGAATCCCCAGCCGCTCCAGCTCACCGAGGCGCCTCTTGCGCCGCCCCCCTCCCCTCCTGCCGAAAGGCTCGCGGAAGCCACGCCGCCTCCGGAGGAAGAGGCCCCTGCCACCGAGGAGACTCCCGAGCCTGCCACCGCTCCGGCGCAAGAGCCTCCGCCAACGTCGGCGGCGCCCACGAACGAGCCCGCGCCCAGCCTCTCCGCGGAGGAGCAGGAAGCCCAGGCGGCCTACGACAGCGCGATACAGCTCCTCGAGAAGAAGCAGTTCGCCCCGGCAGAGCAGCGGGCCCAGAGGTGCATCCAGCTGACCCCGGAGAACGCGGAGTGCCACCGGGTAGCGGCCGAAGCCAGCTCAGGAAGGGGCCAGTTCGACAAGGCGGTGGGGTACTACCGCAGGTTCCTGGAGCTCGCCCCCGATCACGAGCTGGCCCCCCAGATCCGCAAGAGCGTGGCGAGCTACGAGCAGCGCAAGCGGCGGCGCACTCCCTCTCAGTAGCTCCGACGCGTCCCCGACAAGCACCCGCGCGCCTGGGCACCCGTGGACAGGGCCCCCCCTGTCGGCGGACTCTTTCCCAACCTGTCTGACTGGTGGACAGGTTTGGCCTGGTCCCGCCCGACAGGGGCACCCGGTGCGCCGAGCCGCCTCAGGGCGTCACGGAGCGCAGGATCGAGTTGCCCGCATCCGCCACATAGAGCGTGCCGTCCGGCCCCACCGCGAGGCCCGCAGGCAGGACGAAGTCCGCGTTCCGGCCATCCCCGTCCCGAGCACCGAAGCGCCCCGAGCCCGCCAGCGTCGTCACCTCGCGAGCCTTGCCCTCATGGAAGACGATGCGCCGGATGCGGTAGTTGCCCGGGTCGGCCACCGCCAGCGAGCCATCCCCCAGCACGGCAATGCCCAGGTAGGGCAGCATCTGAGAGGGGCCAGGCTCGCCATCCGCGTAGCCCGGAGTGGAGCCCGCCACCGTGGTGACGATCCCGTTCTTCAGCTCGACCACGCGAGCCATGCCCGTCTCCACGATGAAGATCGTGCCATCCGGCTTCACGGTCAGCGCCGAGGGCCGATAGAGCCACTTGTCCGCCTGCAGCGTCGTCACCGGATTTCCCGGAGCCACCAGATCGATCCTGCGGATGATGCCGTTGGTCAGGTCGGCCACCAGCAGCGCCCCGTCCGGAGCGATGGTGAGACCCGCGGGCTGGTTGAAGCGAGCGCTCGCGGAGGGCCCATCCGCCGAGCCCGCCTGGTTCATCGCTCCGGCGAACACGGACGCCGAGCCATCGGTCGCGATGCGGCGGATGCAGTGGTGGTCCGTGTCGGAGACATAGATGGTGCCCGCAGCATCGACGGCGATCCCCATCGGACCATCGAGCCCCGTGAGGATCGTCTGGATATCGCCCATGGCGGACACGCGCTTGACTCCATCCACGAGCGCATCCGCCACCACCCACCCGCCATCGGGAGTCACGGCCACGGCCACGGGAGCCCCGAGCTGCCCCATGCTCGCGGGCCCGTCGATGCCACCGCGCATCCCCGCCTGCCCGGCCACGGTGGACACACGGTTGGCGAAGGGCCCGTGAGGCGCAGGGAGCTGCGGCGCGGGGAACTGCACCAGGCTGGAGGGCACGGAGCGGCCCAGCGCCTTGTAGAGGATGTTGGCCACGATGCGCGCGGCGCGCGGATCCGCGGCCTGCTCGCCCGCCAGAGTGTGCACGAAGTCGATGCCGCCGGCGGAGAAGACCCACGCATCTCCCTGCTTGCGCAGCACCATCTGCCCGATGCCGAACGCGCCCTGGAGCGACAGCGCGGGAGACTCGGCCAGGACTTGCAGCCCCTGGGGCGACTGGCCGTTGTTGACGATCTCGTCCATCTCGTAGCCGTTGGCCATCCAGATGGTGTCACCGGCCCGGAAGCCGGTGCCCGCCAGCGCCCAGTGATTGGGATCAGTGATGACCAGCGGGAACGAGAACTGGTGCCAGCGGCTGTTGAACATGACGCCGAAGAGCTTGTTCTCCGGGCGAGACACCGGCGCATCGCGGAACTTCGTCGTGAACTGAGGGCTCTTGTTGCCCACCGGATCGCGCGAGTCCCCCTTGTACCCGGTGATGATGCGCCGGGCCCGGCCGTCCTTCGAGGGCTCCAGCCGCACCTGCCAATAGCCCTGATTCGCGCCCAGGTTGATCAGCGAGCGGCCCTCCGCCAGGGCCCGGTCCATGCGGTCGCGGATGGTGCCCGTCCAATACTCGTCATGGCCCGAAAGGAAGACGACCTTCGCGCCGCTGACGAAGTCCCGCTCGTCCATGTCCTCATCGGTGGCGTAGCCCACGTCCAGCCCCTGCGCCTCCAGCCACTGGACCAGGCTGAGATCATCGGTCATCAGGTGGCCAGCCCCCTGCCCGCGGTAGTAGGGCCGGTCATACGAAGCCTGGAACGCGCGGCTCACCCCGTACTTGCGCTTCATCACGCCCAGCTTGTCGTCATAGAGGCTGGTGTTGCCCCAGACGTTGTACGCCTGCCAGGTGGCCGTGGGGATGACCGCCACTACCTCCGAGCGCGGCTTCGCGTCCCGCATGAAGAAGGACACGTACCGCTCGTAGCCGTCATCACGGACCAGCTTCACCACGTACACGCCGCGCACCCAGTCGCCCGTCGTCTCGATCTCGACCGTCGGCGTCCACTGGCAGGCCACCACGCCGGTGCTCTCGTCGATGGGACAATCCGACTGGCGCACCGCGCGCACCGGGCCGCCCCGAGCCAGTTCCCGCCCGCCCTTCCCTCCGTAGTAGCCGAGCCGGTACACGTACCAACGGAAGTTGCGCGCCTCGGGAACATTCACGGCCACGGGCAGGCGCTGCCCCGGCGTCACCGTGGCCACGAGCGCATAGCCCTCGATCTCCCGCTGGTTGGCGGTGCGCTTGAGGCGCCAGTCCTCCGTCCCCGCGCGCTGGTTCTCCTTGCGCACGGCATCGGGATCGGGCTCGGGGAGCGGCGGCTCCGGGGTGCCTCCATCCTTGCCACCAGGAGGGTTCTCCGTCACCGGGCCCGCATCCGGGGGCACGCCCGCATCCGGGTCGCCCTCGAGGGGAGGCGTGTCGCTCTTGCCTTCATTGGAGGGGGGAGGAGGCTGGTTCCCGCGGCTCTGGCACGCCGCCAGTCCCCACAGGGTCAGAAGGATGACACCCAGCCCCCAGCAACGCCTTGCCTGCCCCATTCCGATCCTCCGCCGGTCAACGAGTCCCGACGGTAAGCACGCGCCTCAGGATCGGAAGCGCCCGGGCAGGCAATAACTCCAGGAGCTCAACACTCCACGCCCTTGTTCCGCCTGGGAATGGGGACGCGGCGCCTCTGGGAGACACACTCCGCGTTCACTTCCCGAGGAACTCGGTATGCAGGCGAGCCGTGAGTGGCTTCAGGTACGCCTTGTCCACCAGCAGCGAGAGCTGCAGCGGCGAGGTGTGGACGGCATGCACCCGCGCGCCCAATTCCTCGGCGGCGAGCAGGGCCCGGCGCAGGTAGGACCAGTCTGCGTTGATGCCTGCGCCCACACAGGTGACGGTGCCAACCTGTTCCTGGAGCGACACATCCTCCCCGAAGCGCACGGAGAGATCCCGGCGCACGGCCTCCAACCCGTGGATGTCCTGGAGCGGCACCGCGAGGTAGCTCCTCGACTCGCGCCCGAGCAGCCCATCGAAGCTCAGCGCCCGGCCGCGCACGCCGCGGGCGTCCAGGAACTCCAGCAGCTCCGGCAGCCGCACCCGCTCCGAGGACGCGGACAGCACCGCCATCTCCTGCTCGGCCGTGACACCCTTCACGCGCGTGTCGGAGGGGACCGTCAGCTCCTGGACGGCCGTGCCCGAGCCCTGCGCATGCGCCGTGCGGGCGAGAATCACGATGCCCTTGGCCTTGGCGAACTCCACGGCCTGGGCGTTGAGCACCTTGGCGCCCGCGCTGGCCAATTCCTGCATCTCGTCATACGAGAGCGCCTCCAGCTTGCGAGCATCCGGCACGACGCGCGGGTCCGCGGAGAAGATGCCGTCCACGTCGGAGTAGATCTCACACGCCTCCGCCTCGAGCGCCGCGGCCAGCGCCACCGCCGTCGTGTCCGAGCCGCCCCGCCCCAGCGTCGTCACCTCCTTCTTGTAGGAGACGCCCTGGTACCCGGCGACGATGACGACCTTGCCCCGGTCCAGCTCCTCGAAGACGCGGAAGGGGCGCACCTCGACGATGCGGGCCTGCGAGTGCGTGTCGTTGGTGATGATGCCCGTCTGGCTGCCGGTGAAGCTGATGGCGGGCACCCCGGCCTCCTGGAGCGCCATGGAGAGCAGCGCCATGGAGATGCGCTCGCCGCAGGTCAGCAACATGTCCAGCTCGCGCCGAGGAGGATCCTCGGACACCTGTTTGGCCAGCGAGAGCAATTCATCGGTGGTGTCTCCCATGGCGGAGACCACGACGACGACCTGGTAGCCGGCCTCGCGCTTGGCCTTCACGCGCTGGGCGACCTTGCGAATCTTCTCCACATCGGCGACCGACGAGCCACCGTACTTCTGGACCACGATGGGCATAAACACCTCGATACCCTGTTGGGTGCGGCTGGAAAACCACGCCGAGAGGTTTTCATGCAGGACACTGGCCAACCCAAGGATTCTGTCCGCCAGACAATCGGCCGTCTGCTTGACAGCCCGATCCCCCCCTCTATATTCGCGCGCCGATCCCTGGACCGTCGGGTGTTCCCATGGCGATGATCGAGGTCCAGAACCTCACCAAGCGGTACCGAGACCGGAGCGCCATCGAGGGCCTCTCCTTCACAGTGAATGAAGGAGACATCCTGGGTTTCCTGGGCCCCAACGGCGCGGGCAAGTCCACGACGATGAAGATCCTCACCGGCTTTCTGCCGCCCTCCTCGGGCTCGGCAAAGGTGGCCGGCTTCGACGTCTTCGAGCAACCGCTGGAGGTGAAGAAGCGCATCGGCTACCTGCCGGAGACGCCGCCGCTGTACCCGGAGATGACGGTGCGCGGCTACCTGAAGTTCGTGGCCGCGCTGAAGCGGCTGCCGGGCCGCGGATTGAAGGCCGAGGTGGACCGGGTGGCCGGACTCACGGGGGTGGCGGAGGTGATGGACCGCGTCATCCAGAACCTGTCCAAGGGCTACAAGCAGCGCGTGGGCATCGCGCAGGCCCTGCTGGGCTCGCCGCCGGTGCTCATCCTCGACGAGCCCACCGAGGGGCTCGATCCTTCGCAGCGTGCGGACGTGCGCAGCCTCATCAAGGGGCTGGCCGGCAAGCACACCCTCATCCTCTCCACGCACATCCTCCCGGAAGTGACGATGACGTGCGAGAAGGTGCTCATCATCAACCAGGGGAAGATGGTCGCCTACGACGAGATCCGGAAGCTGGCCTCGGTGCATGGCCAGTCCGAGAACGTCTCGCTCGAGGAGATCTTCATCAAGCTCACGGCCGCCTGAGCGGCCTTTCCCCCCGACTTCCCGAGAGGACTCCACATGCGCACCGCGCTGGCGATCGCTCGCAAGGAGCTGTCCATCTACTTCACCACCCCGTGGGCCTATGCGGTGTTCACGGCGATGGTGGGCATCTCCTCCTTTTTCTTCATGGGGCTGCTGCAGGCGTTCCAGGACGTGCAGGACATGGCGCGGACGCTGGGCTGGAACCAGATGCCGCCCGAGTCCGCCTCGTACCGGAACCTCACGGACGGCGTCATCGTCCAGCTGTGGGGCGTCATCCTCATCATCACGCTCTTCGTGGCGCCGTTCCTCTCGATGCGGCTGTTCGCCGAGGAGAAGCGCAACAAGACGTTCGAGCTGCTGATGACGACCCCGGTGAGCCCGCTGGAGCTCGTGCTGGGCAAGTACCTGGGCGGGCTGGGCATCATCGGCACGACGCTGGGGCTGACCATCGTCTTCCCGCTCATGCTCTCGGCGTTCGGAGCGAGCGCCTCGGGCACGGTGTTGGAGTGGCCCACGGTGCTGCTGGGCTACGGCGCGGTGCTGCTGTGGGGGGCCACGTGCATGGCGGTGGGAATGTTCATCTCGTCGCTCACCGAGAGCCAGATGGTGGCCGCTCTGCTGACCTTCGCGGTGATGCTGCCGTGGATGCTGCTGCGCGGGCTGGCGCAGGGCACCGAGGAGCCGGTGCGCTCGTTCATCACCTACCTGGCCTTCGACGCGCAGCTATCGAACCTGCTCAAGGGCATACTCGACTTGAAGGCGCTGGTGTTCTTCTTCTCCGTCATCATCTTCGCGCTGCTGCTGACCCACCGCACGGTGGAGGCGCAGCGCTGGGCGTAGCCCCTCCGCGAGGACCTCATGAGACCCTCCGCAGTCGGAAAGATCCTCGGCGCGTTCGGGCTGATGTTCCTGCTGTCCAGCCCGTTCACCCTGTTCTTCACGTCGGGCTCGGTGGCGCTGACGGCGGCCAAGGCGGTGTCGGGCCTGGTGCTGCTGGGCGTGTACTTCGCCACGAACTTCCAGCAGTTCGGCCAGTTCGCCACGCGGCGCTCCAGCTTCTTCTTCAGCACCTCGGTGCTGCTGGGGCTGGTGACGCTGGGCGGGCTGGTAGCGGTCAACTACATCGCCTTCAAGAAGAACAAGAGCTGGGATCTCACGAAGGCGAAGATCTTCACCGTGGCGCCGCAGACGAGCAGCACGGTCAAGGGGTTGAAGGAGAAGGTGCACGTGCTGGCCTTCCTGCCGCCCAACAACCCCTACTACGACACGGTGGAGCAGCTCTTCCAGCTCTACCAGGCCGAGGCGCCTGACAAGTTCGACTACGCCTTCAAGGATCCGCAGCGCAACCCGGACCTGGCGGCGAAGTACCAGCTCAAGGAGGGCCAGACGACGATCGTGCTGGTGCGCGGAGAGGGCCCCAACGCGACCCACACCACCCTGGGCACCATCTCCGAGCAGGAGCTGACCAACGCGCTGATCAAGCTCAACGCGGTGGGGACGCAGAAGGTGTACTTCATCACCGGCCACGGCGAGTGGCCGCTGGAGGCCGAGCCCCCTGCCCCGGGCCAGCCGAGCGACAGCCTCTCCGAGTTGGCCAAGCAGCTCCTCCAGGAGGGCTACACCGCGGACGAGCTGAACCTGGTGGGCCAGAAGGAAGTGCCGAGGGACGCGGCGCTGGTGATCATCGCCGGAGCAAAGACGCCCTACACGGCGCCGGAGCAAGAGACGCTGCGCCAGTACCTGGCTGCGGGCGGGCGGATGCTCTACTTCGCGGAGGCCAACTCGGAGCCGAAGCTGGACGAGCTTCTGGGCGAGTACGGCGTGGAGGTGGACAAGGGCATCGCGGCGGACCCGCAGTTCAACGCGGGCAACCCCTACATGATCGTCTCGTTGTTCTACGGAGAGCACGAGCTGACGCAGCCGCTGCGCCAGCGCAAGCTCAACCTCCAGTTCCCCACGGCGCGCAGTCTCACGGTGCTGCGCCAGGGCATGGCCGCGGGCGTGAAGGTGGAGTCCGTGGTGCTCACCTCGCCCTTCGCGTGGGTGGAGACGACGCCAGCCGCGGACGCCACGCCCTCGGACGGCGAGAAGTCCGGCCAGCTCACGCTGGTGGCGGCCGCCACGCGAGACACGAAGAACGCCCAGGACAAGCGCTTCGACGAGGCGCGGGTGGTGGTGGTGGGTGACTCGGAGCTCCTGCTGGATCCCAACTGGGGATACGAGGCCAACCGCAACCTGGTGTTGAACGCGCTGGGCTGGGCGACGAACCAGGTGGAGAAGATCACCATCCGCCCACCGGACCGCGAGGTGTCCACGCTGGAGATGGATCGCGGGATGCTGGAGCACATCCGCTTCGTGTCCACGGACCTGCTGCCCCTGTCGTTGATGGGCGTGGGGCTGGCCATCTGGCTGTCGAGGCGAAACAAGTGAGGCAGACAGAGAAGACTCTGTTCACGCTGATCGCCGTGGCCGTGGCCGCGGGCGGGCTGGGCCTCTACGCCTGGTTCGGGGTGAAGGAGCCTGAGGAGAAGGAGGTCCAGCGCAAGGAGCAGACCGAGAAGATCTTCGCCACGAGCGAGCCGGGCGAGCAGCCGAAGAACGCCGGCACGCCCGCGGCACCGGTGTTCACGCAGCTCACGGTACAGGCCAAGGGCGTCACGGCGACGCTGGAGCGCCAGGGGGACACATGGCGCCTCACCTCGCCCGTATCGGGCCGTGCGGACAAATGGACGGTGGACAACATCACGAGCCAGCTCCAGTCCGCGAAGTTCAAATCCACCGTGGATGAGTCCCCCACTGACTCGGACCTGGAGAAGTACGGCCTGAAGCCGCCCGTCTTCTCGGTGACGGCGAAGGCCTATGTGCCGGATACCTCCGGAGGTGGGAAGGACGATCCTTCTCGACAGCGCACGGTGACGCTCTACGGAGGCGTCGAGAACACGTTCGACGGCTCTGTATACGTGCGCCGGGATGAGGATCCGAAGGTGTACTCGGCGGACGGCTCGGTGCGCTACGCGCTGGAGAAGGACCTGTACGCACTGCGTGACAAGGAGTTCCTCAACCTCGACGAGGCCTCGCTCAATGCCATCGAGGTGACGGCGAAGGCGAACAGCTACGCGCTGGAGCGCGACACGGACGGTTCCTGGCGGCTGACAAAGCCCTCGGCGGTGCGAGCGGATGGGGATCGCCTGAAGCAGGTGCTCCAGTTGCTGAAGGCACAGCGGGCGCTCTCCTTCCCCACGGACTCGGCCGAAGAGCGCACGAAGCTGGGCCTGGACAAGCCGGTGGTGGACGCGCGCTTCACGCTCAAGGAGGGCGAACCGGTGCGCGTGCGCATCTCCCAGGTGAAGGAGGGAGCAGCCACGAAGGTGTACGCGCTGCGCGAGCAGGGCTCGGAAGCCACGCTCGGAGAGGTGCCGGAGCCCACGCTGACGGCGCTGGACGTGGGCCTGCCGGAGCTGCGGACCAAGGTGCTGCTGTCCTTCAAGCGCGAGGACGTGAAGCGGCTCGTGTTCCACCCCGGAGCGGGAGCCGCCCCCATCACGCTGGCCAACACGAAGCCGGAATCCAACTCACTGGAAGGCTGGCAGGTGGAGTCGCCCAAGGCAGGCAAGGCCCAGTCGGTGAAGGTGGCCTCGCTGATCAACCTGCTGGTCAGCCTCAAGGCCACAGCCCTCGGCGAAGCCAATCCCAAGAAGTGGGACAAGTACGGCATCACCGACATGTCGCGAGGCGTCTCGCTGCAAGACGCAAGCGGCAAGGAGCTGGCGCGGCTGTGGCTCGGCAGTGCGGTCCCCGGCAAGGAGGGCATCGTCTACGCGCGAGGCTCCGCCGCCGAGGTGGCCGAGGTGGAGCAGGTGCGCCTGTCCACGCTGCCCGAGCGCCCCGAGGATCTCCTGGAAGCCGCCCCCACCGCAGCCGCGGATGGCGGCACCGGCGCCACGGATGGAGGAGCCCCGCTGTCTCAGCCTTGAGCGCCCGGGTACGGCACTCCATCAGTGCCAGCTCAGCGTGCGCTCCGCCTCCGTGTCGGCCTCCTTGCGGCGGCCCGGGTCCCAGGAAGTGACCTTGGAGCTCAAAGGCTGGAAGCGCACCTCGACCGGAGCATCCGCCGGGGCCCATGGATCCCAGAGATAGACGGCCTCGCGTTCTCCCGCGCTCTGGGGCTCATCCCACTTCTCCTGAAACTTCCACGTCTGGACCCGGTGGCCTGCCACGCTCATGGCCTTGGACGCGGCGGGGCGGCCCTTGTCGGGATAGGGAGCGTGCAGGGAGAGCCAGATCAGATCCCACACGTACTCGAGCAGTAACTTCTCCCGAGGAAGCTCCATGCGCGTCAGGCGCTTGCCCTGGTACACGCGATCGCCGCGTTGCGGCTTGGCTCCCTCCTCGTAGGTCCAGAGGATCTCATCCTCCAGCACCAGACCGCTGCGGGTGTGGAAGGTGTGCTTCTCCAGCGAGAGATCCAAGGGCCCTTGTGAGACACGCTCGTAACCGCTGCCTTCTCGGAACGCGAGCGGCGGAACCTCTCGGGGAGGCACGGGCTCGCGCCCCATGGCCTGGAGCTCGAGTTGGTACGTATAACCGCTCCCCTGGATGGTCATCAGGCCCATGGAGAAGCTCACGAGGCCACCGCCCAGGTAGAGCGAGGGCTCCTTGAGCGCCGTGCATCCCGAGAAGCTGGGCCCGTGGGGCGAGGTGATGCCCTCCCCCATGGCCTGACAGACGATGGAGGTGTCGCCAATGACGACCCGCTCGCGCTCCTCCTGGAGCGCCTGACCATAGAAGGTGGCCAGGGCCTCGTCCTCCTCCGTACCGGCCGGGGCACGCTTCATGACGACCAGGAGCCCCCGTTCGAACATGGGAAGAGACGGGGCCACGTCCACGGCCACGCGAACCTCCTTGGCATCGGCCGAGAGGACCTGGAGGCGCACCCTGAAGTGCGCTGATCCCGAGGGGATGTTCATGTCGGAAGCGGAGAAGGAGTACTCGATGAAGTCCCCCGCGTGAGCCCCGGACCAGTCGGGAGGCGAGTTTGGCCGTCCGGTCTCCGCCGCGGCCGGCTTCTCGCCAGGGGCCACTCCAGCATCGGAGGCAGAAGAACTCTTCGGGATGGGCTCTGCCGCGGCAGCAGGCATCGCGCCCCCAGCCAACAGGAGCGCCAGAAGGACCGAATTCCGCAATCGGATGAACGGGAGGCTCACAGCCCGAGAGTCTACTCCCCTTCAGGACCGCGCCCAAAGAGGGCCCCCTCGAGTGCGCAGCCAGAGAGAGGGCTCACCTCCCGGAAGATCCATATCGCTCAAATGCAACTTGATTGCATGTGTATCACTATGGCATTTGCGGGACCACCCTCCGCGCCTGGGCTCGGCCACCTCACGCCCGAAGTGCGCCCAGAGGGTCGAGGTCCTCATGAACAGAATCGTCTGGAGTGCAGGAGGCATCAGTGTGCTCGCGGCCAGTGTCCTGGCGGTCTGGCTGCATCAGCCCGTGCAACCGGAGCCGGTGGAGGTTCTTGCCGAGCCCCTCCTCGCCGCTCCCCAACACCAAGAGACGCCCCCACGCGACGCGGCCAGCGCTGTACCCGCGCGCAGGGCACCGCCCGCCCTCCCCTCTTCCGAAGCGCCCTTGGCTCCGAGCCCGTCCACCGGCACGGCCCCGCCCTCTTCCGCGCCACGGGAGGAGCCATCCACCTCGGACGCGCCCACGCTGGCGACCCAACTGCGCCACCGCATCGTCCTGGCCCTGCGAGGCCAGTACCCGACACCGCTGGAGCGCCGGGACGCGATCCTCGCTGAGTTCCTCGCCTCGGGAGAGAGCCAGGAACCCTGGACCCTGCAGGCCCGAGCGGGCCTGGATCGCTGGCGCGAGCTGATCGGCGCCGACGTCCTGCCCGTGCGCGCGGAGCCCTCGGTCTGCTTCGCGGCGGGCTGCTTGGAGCGGGTGACGTTCCCGGATCCCGAGTCCTACGCGGAGGCCCATCGGCGCGTGCCACAGCTCCAGCTCGGAGACGTGGGGCCGCACATGCAGCTGCCCCCCGAGTACCTGCCCTCGGGCGAAGTGATCGTGTCCTGGGCAGTGCTGCGTCCCGAGCCCCTCTGAGCACCCACCACCGGCCTGCTCACCCTTCCCCCGTAGTACCCAAGGAGTGTCACAATGAAGAAGGAGTCGCTGTTCAAGAAGATCCTGCTCTCCGCCAGCCTGCCGTTCCTGCTCGTGGGGTGCGGCCAGGCCCTGGAGGCTCCCGAGGAGCTGTCGGCCCCCGCGGAGCAAGAGGAGTTGCTCGTCTCGACAATGGCCACTTGCGAGGGCCCGGACGAGGAGCTCGTCGAGCACGCATGCTTCCACGGCGATAACGGCCCCTACACCGCCGTGACGGCCGCTGCGCCCGGAAGCACCACCATCCCCAACGTCAACCTGCCGCACACGGCCTTCAACATCACCCTGCCGGCAACCAGCCCCTGCCACTCCTACGCCGGCTCCGTGACGTACCGGCCCGCCGAGTCGGGTGAGTTTGCGTTCTTCCTGTCCCGCAAGCGGGGCCTGAAGATCTACGACGGGACGACGCTCGTCTCGAAGGAGTGCTCGTACCTCATCGACGAGGCGGCCTGCGGCAGCCTCCGGAGGATGGTTACGGCCGATCTGGAGGAGGGCAAGGTCTACCGCCTCGAGTTCGAGGCCGTGCGCCAGAGCAACGCCACCTTCACGCTCGTCGTCGAGGAGGCGGGAGAGCACGACCACGAGGCCGAGTAGCGCTCACTGAGCGCCGCCAGGTGGGCCCACGCGTTCCTCCAAGGCACGTGGGCCCACCGGCGGCGGCTCGCCTCGCTGTCCCCGAGCCATACCCATGCGATCTTTCCGAAATGCCCTCGTGCTGTCCGCGTGCTGCGCCGCCCTCATGGCGTGCGGTGGTTCCGAGCCCCCGCCCTCCGAAGAGCCTCCCCAGCAGCAGGAGGATCCCTGCGCGCCCCATGGCCACATCCACCGTGAGCCCACGGGGGACTGGTGTCACTGTGATCGCGGCTACATGGCTCCCGAGGAGCAACTGGCCTGCGTGACGGATCCCGACTACGTCCCGCGAGACGGCTTCGACTTCGGAGATGACGGAGTCCACGCCTGCTGGCACGTGGACAACGGCCCCTACGCCACGGTGAGCGCGTCGGAGAGCCGCACGCCGCGAGTGGATGCCTTCCACACGCTCTACACCGTGAATCTGCGCCCGGTGGATGGCCAGTACACCGGCACCTTCCAGTTCAAGGCCTTTGGCACGGGAGACTTCATCGTCTACCTGAGCCAGAACGTGCCTTTCGCCGTGCGCGAGGGCGATCGCGTCATCGACATCATCGCCGAGAAGCCCACCACGGCCTGCACCGGGTTGCAGCACATGCTGGGCCTGGAGCTGACCGAGGGCGTCATCTACACCTTCACGCTCGGGCCCACCTCGCTCGATCAGTTGCGGATGGTCACCGAATACTTCCCGTGACGCGCTCGAGGGCCTGGCTCTCGCGCCTCACTCGCAGATGCCTCACCGCAGTACCCCGCGGAGGGTCGCGGCGCTCGTTGCGGGCGCCGTGCTCCCGCGGTTCACCAAAAGGGACATGACATGAAGATGAAGATGCGGAACCTCGTGGGTGCCGTGCTGGGACTCGTCCTGGCTGCCTGTGGCCCCACCGAGTCGATGGACGAGACGCAGGCTCCGTCACAGCAGGAGCAAGGGGTGCTGGAGGCCAGCTGCACGGCCCTGGGCCCGACGATCATCACCCACGCGTGCGGGCACATCACCAGCGGGCCCTACGCGTCGGTGACGGCGAGCGCGTCTGCCACGGACCCCAGCATGCAGAACATCAGCACCACGCACACGGCCTACACCGTGACGCTGCCGGGCTCGAGTGGCTCCTACTCGGGGACGGTGAAGTTCGTGCCCAACCGGGCCAGCTCGGCCTGGGCCTTCTTCGTCAACTCGAGCACCAGCCTGGTGCTGAAGGACTCCTCCGGCGCAACGGTGTCGCCTGCCTTCGCGCCGCAGAGCATCAGCGTGGCGGGCTGCAGCCTGACGCGGGTGGTCGTCTACAACAACCTCACCCAGAGCGCCGCCTACACCCTCACCGTGGGTCCCTCGGCCTCGAGCACCGTGCAGATCATCCCGGAGCGCGTGGAGGACAACCGCGTCTATTACTTCCAGGACGCCGATGGTGACGGGTACGGCAACACCAACGTCTACCAGCTGACCGCGTGCACACAGCCCTCGGGCTACGTGCTGGATGACACCGACTGCAACGACGCCAACGCGTCCATCCACACGGGCTGCTAGCCCACTCGAGGCCTTCAGGCCTCGTGCTGTCCGCGGGGCGTCCTCGAAACGGGGGCGCCCCGCTCTTTCTCCCAGACTCCCACCTTATCGAGGTCCCGGAATGCGCCGTCTTCCCCTGGCTGTCCTTCTCATCGTGTCCTGTGCCCTGCCGCTCGCCTCGGGGTGCGGTGACGACGAGAGCCCCTCCAAGCCGCCTGTCGGCACCGATCCGCTGCCCGACGCGGGAATCCCGGATGGAGGGGCACCCGATGCCGGGCCGGGAGACACTGTTGCCCCTGCGGTGCTCTCCTCCACTCCTGCCGAGGGCACCACGGGGCTCTACCCCGTCGAGGTGTACTACCGCACCAGCGGGCAGGCGGGCCTGTCCGAGCGCAAGGTGCTCACCCTCCAGTTCAGCGAGCCGATGGACACGGTCCTCACCCAGGCCCCGCTCCTGAACCTGACGGATACGTCCGCCGAGCCCCGCACCGTGGAAGGCACCTGGTCCACGGACGGCCAGCAATTGACGCTCCCGATCCTCCAACCCGAGGAAGGCGGTCCGGCGCTCGAGGAGAACACCTCCTACGCCGTGGACCTGAAGGGCTTCCGAGACGTGGCCGGCAACCGGCTCGACGCGGTGCATCCGGTGCTGGGGGATGGGCGGCTCGACTTCACGACGGGGCCGAACGATCTGCTGCTCAACCACGCCTGCGGACACACGCTCGTCGATACGATCCTGCCCGTGAGTGCCTCAGCGACACCCACGGGCACGGTGCCGCGCATGGATCAGACGCACAAGTACTATGAGGTGACGGCGCCCATGGAGAGCGGGGCCTACTCCGGCTACACGCGCATGCGCCTGCCGCCCGAGACCTCCTACATCCTCTATCTCGACCATGAAGTCCCCGTGTCGCTGAGCACCTTCGCGGACAACGAGCCCGTCGAGTCCTCCTCGGAAGCCGTGCCTCCAGCGTGCCAGGGCATCACGCACCGAGTGCGCTTCACCACGCCGGACAGCCCCGAGCTTCGCGTCCACTTCATCCCGCCGGGCGCGAAGCTCCGGGCCATCCTCGAGGAATCCTTCTGAGCTCAGGGAGCGGCGGGCTCCCAGGCGCTCGTGAAGGCGGTGTGCCGCCGCATGTTGATGGAGAGCGCGCGGTACACCTGGCTCTCGGGAGGCATCGTGGCGCGCCCGCCGCCTTCCGGGAGCTCGAGCCGCTCGAAGAGCGTCCCGGAGAACCATGCGTGAGGCCGAGGCTCCACGATGAACAGCCCACCGTCGTCCAGCGCCACCTCGGTGGGCACGAACTCGACCCGCTGCAGCTCCACCGGGGGTGGGAAGTCCAACTCCGCCCGGAACGCCACCTGGCGCTGCTCCTGCGAGGCCGTGCCCTCCAACACCACGGAGTGCCCGCCCAGGGATGCCGCCTCGCCTCCAGCTCCACTGGCCGGCTGAAGCAGCAGCGAGAACGAGCGCACCACCCCGGCAATGCCTGGAGACAAGCCGAGCACCTGCGGGGCCTCACCGCTCTCCAGCAGATCGAACACGGCCTCGCGGTCCCACTCTCCGAGCACCCTCCCACCCGAGAAGAACGTGTCGTGCGCATGAGCGGTGGGGAGCAGCATCTCCCCCAGCCCGCGCCACAGCCGGCGAGCGGTCGTGCCCGCCAAGGGCGAGGGGTTCTCGAAGAGATAGATGGGCCCGAGCAACACCCGCGCGGCCGTCAACTCCACGCGCCAGCCCGTATCCGTGGTGAAGGACCCAACCCGGGTCTCTCCCGGAGCCAGGCCCGTGCGAAGTCCCATCTGGAACGTCACCGAGCGTCCCCCCGTGGCCAACCCGCACCGCAACTCCGCGAGGCTGCCCAGCAGCCCCACTCCCAAGAGCCGTGTGAGGGCCCTGCGCGTCGTCCTCATGGATGAGCCTCCTCGAAGTCCAGGTACACCGTCAGCGTGCCGAGCACCGTGCGCGGTGCGCCGGCCGAGAAATGGCGGGTGGCCAGCAGCGAGGCGGGCGCATCTGGTCCCCGGAAGTTGGAGACGTAATTGAACTCGGACTCGCGCCACCGCGCGTCCAGGAGGTTCTCCACCGTGAGCCCCAGCTCCACGGCCTTCCACCGGCCTCGGACCGCCGCATCGAAGAGGAAGATGGGCTCGCTGAAGCGGCCCAGGGGCAGCGGCTTGGGTCCGATGCTGCTGTGCCCCAACGCCACGTTCCAGCCCAGCCGCTCTCCCAGCAACGTCACCTCGCCGCGCACGGACGCATCCAGCCGGCCCAAAAGCTGAGGGATGTAAGGGAGCACCTCGCCCTCGAAGAGCTTCCAAGGTGACGCGCCTGACGCGGGCAGCGAGGCGCGAGCCCACGCCACGCTCGCCTGCACATCCAGCCGTTCGAGCAGAAGGACCCGCGCCATCGCGAAGGCCCCCACCCGCTGCGAGGCCCCCACCGGCTGGTTGCGTCCCGCCTCCTCGTTGAACACGAAGTCCTGAGAGACGCGGGTGGCGAAGACCGAGCCCCGGGCCTCCACCGTGAGTGCCTCGCCTCCGCCGGCATAGCCCAGCCCC
Source organism: Hyalangium versicolor (assembly GCF_020103695.1). Taxonomy (GTDB): domain Bacteria; phylum Myxococcota; class Myxococcia; order Myxococcales; family Myxococcaceae; genus Hyalangium; species Hyalangium versicolor. The sequence continues at coordinate 179,687 of NZ_JAHXBF010000020.1, read as the reverse complement.
GTCTCCGCGGAGAAGACGCGGGCGAACGGCGCGAACTCGGAGTCCGACAGCGCGGCGGCATCGCTGGAGCGCGCCCCCAGGCCCACGCTGGTGAGCCAGGACAGCCGCGGCGTCAACCGAGCCTCCGCCGTGACTCGCGGGCTGAGCGTGAGTCCGTAGGCCTCGATGGCCTCCGAGGGGATGCGCGCCCCCTGCCGGTCCTGCGCGGGCCGGTTCTCGTCCTCCACGGCGAACAGGAAGCTGTCCAACCGCACGCCCCCGCGAAGCACCAGCCCCGAGAAGGGTGCTGCCTTGAGGGATACATAGGCGCCCAGGTTCGTCACCTTCACCTGGTTGTCGAAGAGCGTGAGGTAGGGCGCCCCGCCCCGGTCCCTCAGCCGACGAGAGCGCGTGCGCACATCATCAAAGCGTCCGACGTACCCCAGCTCGAGGGGTTGTGGCTGTCCCCACGCGGAGAAGCCCGGCGTGTACCGCCCCCGCAGGCCCAGGGTGGAACCTGTGTAGTACTGCTCGGTGTTGTCACCGCGCTGGGACTCGCCTTCCGGAGGCACGTCCTTGAGGAAGCCGGTGAAGTTCTCCCGGCTGCGCATCTGTCGGAGCACGGCGAAGCCCTGCTGGATGAAGCGCCCTCCGCTCTTGAGCCGGGTCATCAGCTCCACCGAGCCGAGGTGCCGCTGTCCCGCGCCTCCCTGGTTCGGATCGTGGAGGCAGAAGAACTGCTCGTCCTCACTCGGGCCGCAGTCCAGCCGCCCCGCCACCTGATCCGTCTCGCGGATGACGCCCGCGGAGGAGTAACGGGCTCCATAGCTGGCGCCGAGCACCCGGACGCGAGCCTCGTCGCCCACGCGAAACTCTCCCTGAGCCATGACACCGGCATTGGCGTAGGCCCGATTGGGGCCGAAGCCGTGCCCCTCACGCAGCAGCAGCCCCACGAAGGTGGCCTCGCTCGTCTCGTGAGGCCCCCACACCAGCGCCAGCCGCCTCGAGGTGAAGCTGCCGTAGCTGGCGGACACCATGAGCCCCCGGCGCTTGAGCGCGAGCTGATATTCCACCGTGCCCGCCACGCCGAAGTCGCCCTGGGCCGGATCGTAGGGCCCTTCAGTGACGCGCAGCGTGTCCACCAGCTCGGGGATGATGAAGTAGGTGTCCGCGTAGCCATGGCCATGCGCATGGGACACCTCGTTGAGAGGCACGCCGTTGAGGCGGAACTCCACGTCCTTGCCCTCGCCCGCGTCGAAGCCGCGAAGGAAGACAGTCTCCGCGTGGCCCTCGCCGCCATGGTTGGCCAGCATCACGCCGGGAGCCAGCAGCAGGAGCTCCGTGGCGGACTTCCGAGGCACGTCCGCGAGCTGCCCCACCTGGATCTGGAAGTCTCCCGCCGCCACGGGGGGAGGCCGCGCCCCCTGCCCTCGCACCAGGGTGGTGAAGGCGCGAGGATCCGGAGGGGGCTGAGACTGGACAGGGGCCTCCGCAGGGGGCGGCGGCTGAGCAGGAGCCTCCGCAGGGGGCTGAGGCTCGACGGGCGCCGCGCTCAGCGCCCACAGCAACACGATTGAAGTCCACACGGGACGCAGATACCGCACCCTCGACTTGACTTGCAACTTTGTTGCATCTACCTCACAGCTACATGAACTTCAGAAACGTCGTTGTCGGGGCGCTGCACGCATTGCTGGCGGGGACCGTCTTGGTGTCCGGCACGGCCTGTTCACCGGTGGCCACGGGAGAGACCCGGGTACAGATGAGCGGCGAGAAGGGCGCGCAGGACGGCTACCCCAGCCACCTGTTCCAGGATGACTGGTCCGTCCGCTTCACGAAGTACCTGGTGGCCGTGGGGGACTTCACCCTCACCTCCAGCACCGGGGAGGCGCACGCCTCCTCGCGGCACGTGCTGGTGGATCTACAGAAGGGAGACGTGGAACTCACGCGGCTGGCGGACCTGCCCGCGGGGAGGTGGAACGCGGGCTTCGCGGTGCGCCCGCCCACCGAGGACACCGAGCTGCCCGACGGAAACGTCTCCCCCGAGGATCTCACCCTCATGCGCACGCGCGGGTACAGCTACTGGGTCGAGGGCGAAGCCGTGAAGGTCGGAGAAGGCGTTCTCCAGTTCGCCTTCGGCTTCCCGGTCAACGCGCGCATGGTGGACTGCGTGAACGGCGTGGATGGAACCCAGGGCATCATCGTCCCCGAGAACTCCACCGCCGAGGCGGAGGTCACCATCCACGTCGAGCACATGTTCTACGATCGGCTGGGAACCCACCGCGGGGTGAAGCTGCGCTTCGAGCCCTTCGCCGCCGTCGCGGGGGCCGACAAGGTCATCAGCTCCGAGGATCTGGCCACCCAACAGCTCCTGGATCTGCGGGGAATGGATGGGGGCGAGCTGCTCGACAACGAGGGCAAGCCCGTCGTCTACGAGCCGGGGGCCTACAACGTGCGGACGCTCTGGGAATTCGTCACGCAGAGCATCGTGGATCAGGCGCACCTCAATGGCGGAGGAGTGTGCGCGGTCTCTCCCATCACTGGATGAGCGACCCAGGCGGCGGAGGCACCGGCTCCGAGCGAAGGAGGAAGGACTCCGTCCACTTCATGCCCGACTTCAATGCGCTCTCGCGAATCCAATATCCGACGGGGACGGACGCTCCCTGCCGCAGCCCGAAGACGGGAGCCGCCGCCTGCTGCATATAGGGATTCGTGACTGGATCGGAAAACGGGAAGGGATCAAAGACGAGGTACCACGTGGCTTTCGCCGTCTTCAGATAGCCGACGACGAGCGCGGCATGCATCGGAGGGAAGAAGCGCTCCAGTCCCTCTGAGGGAGCATCCGGAGCGCCGGAACTGAGTCCGACGACGATGGGATTTCCCTGGTCGATCTCACGCATCACCTCCCGTGCCTCGAGGGCCGGTGTGGCAGCGGCGAAGATTCTCGGAGTCTGCCGCCCGCTGGCGGCGAGGCGCCTGGGGAAGTCCGTGAGCATCCCCGCCACATCGTGGACAGTGCCAGCGCGCATGGACTCACAGAGGACACACTGGGTGCTGCACTGGAACGACTCGCTCCCCTTGAACAGCGCGCGGACGATGTTGCACTGGGTCGAAAAGCCCGGAGTGTCCTTCGGCCCGAGGACACCATAGTGGCGGAAGATCATCTCTCCGACGGTGATCCAGGACCAGATCGGCCGGGTTTGCGCCACGGGAGCAATCGGCAAGGTCTTCCGCTCCAGGTCCGAGCTGCGCTGGAACGTCACGGGACAGGAGAGTGGGCCCTGGGTCAGGGTCGCCGTCCATGAGGAGCCGTCCACAGCGCCAGCGAGGACGGCCTGATAGGAGCGAGGCACATTCGCGGTGACGCGGAGCTGCTGTTCCTCCACCGTGATCGATTTGAGCTCCGCGGAGAGCCCCTCTTTCGACGAGCTCATGAACCCTTGAAGCCCTTGGGGGCCTGGAGCGATCAGCACACTCAGGGCGAACGGCTCTGGAGGTTGCCCTGGAGGTTGTCCAGGAGGCACTTCCGGGGCTGGGCATGACACCGAGCCCTCCCAGAGCCCTTCGACCGAGGGGGTGGTCGCCAACACCGTCGCGAGAGTGAGCGGCAGCAGGAGCGTCATGTGCGGAGAAGGCTATCAGACGCGGAAGGCCGCGCTTCCCTCCTGGGGCCAGAGAACCTCCGGCTCCGCCCCCTCGTGCACGAGGGCGATGATGGCGCCCTCCAGGTAGCCTTCTTCCTCGAGCGCTTCGAGCAGGGTACGCACGGCGACCTGAGAATCCATGACGCGGCAGAAGATGTTCATCCGCCCCACCTGGTTCTCGCCGCCCTCGACCTCGCCGTTGCCCGTCCAGCCGAGGATGTCCGTGAGCAGTTCCTCCACGGCGTTGCGCTTCTCGAAGTCGTGCCCGGATCCCTTGCCCGCGATCGGGTACTGGACGACGAGCGGAAGCAGGGAGTCCGGCTCGGGCTCGTCATACCCCTGGTCCACGAGCGGCTCGGCCGCCTGGGCGAGGGCCATGTCCGGATCCTCGTCAGGAGGCACCGGACTCGTCCGGTGCTCCCCCATCTCGCCGACGACGCCCGAGTGCACGGACAGCCCGGCCTCGTCCACCCACGCCTCCCAGTAGCGAAGCGTGTCGCCTTCCTTCTTATAGAGCCTCAGCACGCGGGCACCCTACCGCTCCCCGGCTTCAGATCTCCAGCAGCGCGAAGCGCTGATCCGGCGTGTGCTTGGCCATGAGCGGCATCGCCACGTTGTAGACCGGGATGCCGGCCCGGGTCTTTCCCTCTCGGGTGCCATGGTGGGCATGGCCGTGGAACACCGCCTCCGCGCGGTAATGATCGATGGGCATCGCCAGGCGGCTCGTCCCGAGGAAGGGGCGAATCTCGATGTTCTCCCCCTCCAGCGTCTCCGGGATGGGCGAGTAGTGCATGATCACCACCTTCTTCGGTGTGTCGAGGTGGCTGAGCGCGGCCTCCAGCTTGAGGGACTCGGACACGGCCTCCTGCACGAAGGACTTGGTCTGCCCCTCACCGAAGGCCTGCAGGGTGGCGTTGCCAAAGCCTCCGCCGAAGCCCTTCACGCCAGCCACTCCCAGCAACTTTTCGAAGATGAAGTGATCCCCATCCAGGATGTGGATTCCCACCTTCGACAGCTCGGCGCAGATCTCCTTCACCTGGCCGTGCTCGTAGTCGTGGTTGCCCAGCACGGCGGCACACGGCACTCGCAGGGCCGACAGCTCCTCGGCCAACACCTTGCCCTCCTCCACCATGCCGCGATCCGTGAGATCGCCGCACAGCACCAGGAGGTCCGCCGAGCTGTTGACCTGCTTCACGAGCAACCGGAAGCGGCCATGGTGATCCTCACGACAATGGAGATCACCGACTGCTGCCAGTCGAATCTTCGAGCTCGGGTCGCGCGCCACGCTCTCCTCCGTGCTTCCTCTCGTTCTCGTCCCACTGCCGGCCATCGCGGAAACCCCAGTGGTGGATGTCCACGTGGTAGTTCACCCGCGAGATGAGGTTGCCGCGGCACAGCGGCTCCTCCCAATTCCCCTCGCGCACCGTGTCCAGCGTGCGCGACAACAGTTCCGCCATCACCCAGTCCGGAACGATGTCCCGTTGGGACGGGTAGGCGTACCGGAACATCATCAGGTGGCTGAACAGCACCTCCCAGTACCGGTCGAAGCGCCACATCAGGCGCTCCCAATCCATCTCCCGCCCGGCCTTGAGGAGCAGGTGGTTCACGTCCGCGCCGTCATACCGCTCGCGCTCGTTGACGAAGGCCTTGGACCAGATCATCTCCTCGGCGGGAGCCACCAGGCAGCGGTGGCCGAACACCGTGGCCGTCCGAGCGTTGTCGAACCACAGGTCGTCCACCACGGCCACGCCGTTGCCGGACGAGAAGATGAAGTCGACGAAGTAGTCGCCCTTGAAGGCCTTGTAGAGCCACACCTCGTCGGTGCGTTCGGTGCGCCAGCCATCCAGCTCCAGCACCTCGAGCGCCCGGCCCGCGTCCCGTTTTCGAGGGAAGAGGTCCAGATCCTTCGTGTCCCGGTAGATGCCGGTGTACGTGGCGTAGGCGTAGGCCCCGCCCACGACGAAGGGCACCCCCGCGTCGAGCAGGAGCCCGATGGCGCGGGCCCGAGCGTTGATCTCATCGGGAGCTCGAGAGCGCTCGGCTAGCGAGGCATCGAGGCCCATCTCCCCAGGATGGTTCGGGTGTCGCTTTTCCATGGGGCATAACCTAGGGACGGGGGAATTCGCCGGTCGGCCCCCCTCCGATGAGTGCCCGCTGAGCGAGCGAGCAGCCTCCAACCCCTTGGGATTGCTGGACTTTTGGGCCTCGAAAAATGGGATGGGAAATCGGGTTTTCTCTTTTGCGGGGGTGCCGTGTCCATGGGGACGCAAACACGCTGCACGGCCCCGCCGGGGGGCCGATCCCTGAAAGGAAACACCCCATGTTCCGCAAGAGCCTGATGCTGTGCGCCGCCTCGCTGCTGTTCGCTGGTTGTGGCCAGACGGCGGAGGACGACTTCCGCGAGGGCCTGCCCACCAAGGAGATGGTCGCGGTCAAGGAGCCGGGCGGCACCACCTCGGGCAAGAGCCTGGAGGAGGGCGAGGTCAGCGCCTACGAGCTGAAGCTGGGCTCCCGGAGCGACTTCTATGTGCTGACGCGCGGGGCGACGGTGAGCGTCAATGGCGGCACCGCGTTCGCGCTCAATCTGGTGGACGAGGTGACGAAGAACCCGCCCACCTCGCTCAGCGGGGACGTGGCGGTGTGGGGCCCGTACACGGACGAGCTGAGCCCCACCACGTGGAAGCTCACGCTGACGAAGACGGCGGAGAACAGCTACAGCTACCAACTGGAGGGCAAGGCGAAGACGGCGGCGGACTCGGAGTTCAAGATCGTCCTGTCCGGCACGCACAACATCGCCGTGGACGCGCAGGGCAACCGGCTGCGCAACTACGGCTCGGGCGAGATGAAGCTGGACTGGGACGCGGCGCAGACGCTGCCCGAGCACGACGATGACATTGGCACCGCAGTCATCCGCTACTCGCGCCCCACCGCCGAGGCCGTGGCCACGGTGGAGGCGGACTTCCGCAACGTGAAGGACGACGAGCGTCCCGGCACGAAGATCAACGCCGACTACCGCTACAAGGAGACGCCGGGCGCGGGCGGCGAGTTCGACTTCGGCCTCAACAAGAACTTCGACAGCGATCCGGGCCGCTCGGCCATCGAGCACCTCACCATCAAGAGCCGCTGGACGCAGCAGGGGGCGGGCCGCGCGGACGTGGAGATCACCCAGGGTGACTACCTGAGCGCCTCGGCCACACTGAGCGAGTGCTGGGACGCGAACTTCAACAGCCAGTTCCTGGAGGCCAGCTGGGTGCCGCTCCCTGTCTACGGTGGGGTGTCCGCGTGCGGCAGCTTCAGCACGGCCGTCTACTCCTCGCTGTAGTCCAGAAGCACTAGACTGCGGCGCGCGATGGGAAAGAGCCAGCCGGTCCTGAGCGTCATCCAGGGAGGTCCTACCGAGGACCGGCGAGCCTTTCTGCGAGAGCTGTACACGACGTATGGCGGCAGCGTGTTGGGGCGCTGCCGCTACCTGTTGAAGGACGCGGCGAAGGCGGAGGACGCGATGCATGACGTGTTCGCCCGGGCGCTGAGCCACGCGGGCGACTTCCGCTCCGAGGCCTCGCCGCTGACGTGGTTGATGAAGATCGCCACGAACCACTGCCTGAACCAGCTCCGCTCGGAGCGGGCGGGCTGGCGCCGCTGGTTCGAGCGGGAAGAGGCGGCGAAGCCGGAGGGCCACGGAGGTCCGCAGTCCCTGGAGACGCGAGATCTGGTGCGCCGGCTGCTGTCCAAGGTGGATCTGGAGACACAGGCCGCCGTCATCCACTATCACGTGGATGGGATGACGCTGGAGGAGGTGGCTGCGGCGCTGGGGCGTTCGGTGCCCACGGTGCGCAAGCGGCTGGAGCACTTCGCGGAGCTGGGTGGAGAAGAGTTGAGGGTCCCATGAGCGCGCAACTGTCAGAGCATCCAACAGAGTGGACGCTGCGCCGCCTGCACGCGGGTGAATTGCCCGTGGACGAGGCGACCCGGACCCGGACCCACGCGGCCACGTGTGAGCAGTGCACCGCGGTGCTCCGCGACGCCGCGCAGGCCCAGCAGCAGTTCGAATCCGCCCTGCCCTTCGAGCGCTTCGAGGCGGGGGTGAAGCAGGCGGAGGAGCGGCTCCGGAAGGAGGACTTAGCGGAGCGCACCTCGCGCCAGCGGTGGGTGGGCCCGGTGTTCGCTCTGGCGGCCATGGTGCTGGTAGCGGTGGCGGTGAGGCCCGTGCTGAACACGAGCCTGTCGGCGGGCGTGCGAACCAAGGGCGGCGCAGAGGCAGAGCTGCGCATCGGCGGCGAGGGCGCGCAGCGGGAGGCGCGGACGGATGTCCCCGAACCGTTGAAGGCCGGTGAGCTCGTGCGCCTGGGCTACTCTCCGGACGCGCGCAAGTATGTCCTGGCGCTCTCGGTGGACGCCGCGGGCGAGGTGACCCCGCTCTACCCCGAGGCCGGCCAGAGCCTGCCGGTGGAGCCGGGTCCGGGCACGCACTGGCTGCCGGGCAGCCTCGAGTTCACGGGTTCGGGCGCCGAGCGAGTGGTGGTGCTGCTGAGTGACGCTCCCGTGGAGATGAACGCGGCCATGGCCGCCGCGCGCCAGTCCTTCGAGGCGAGCGGGCGGAACGTGGAGCAGATGAAGCCGCTGGATGTGGACGGGGATCAGACCCACTGGATGCTGCTGAAGCCGTGATGCGATCGGGACGACAGCGGGGCGTCCTCGCCCTTCTGCTGCTGCTGGCCACCGCCGCGTGGGCCGAGCCGATGCGCCGCTTCGCGCTGGTGATAGGCAACGACGAGGGCGGCTCGGACACGCGGCCCCTGCGCTATGCCCGCGAGGACGCGCGCAAGATGCACGGCCTGCTGTCGCGGCTGGGCGGAGTGGCGCCCTCGGACGCGCGGCTGCTGTTGAACGAGGATGCGAAGGACGTCCTCGCGGCATTGGCGGAGCTGGAGACCCAGGCTCGCGCGGCCCAGGCCCGGGGCGAGCGCACCGCGCTCCTCATCTACTACTCGGGACACGCGAAGGATGGAGCACTGAGGCTCGGGGACACGCGGCTGCCCTTCGACGCATTCAAGCGGCGGCTGTCCGAGGCACCCACGGACATCCGCATCGCCATCCTGGACTCGTGCCGCTCCGGGGCGCTCACGCGGACCAAGGGAGCCCGCCGCGCACCTGCCTTCGAGATCGACTCCGGGGCCACGCGGGATGCGCGGGGCATGGTGATCCTCACCTCGAGCTCGTCGGACGAGGACTCTCAGGAGTCGGACGTGATCGGCGGCAGCTACTTCTCGCACCATCTGGCCAGCGGGCTTCTGGGAGACGCGGACCGCTCGGGGGACGGGCGGGTGACGCTCTTCGAGGCGTACTCGCACGCGTACGCGCGGACGGTGGCGGACACGGCGGCGAGCAGCGCGGGGCCGCAGCACCCCACCTTCAGCTACGATCTCGCGGGCAACGGCGATCTGGTGCTCACGGATCTGCGCGCGTCCGAGGGGCTCGTGGTGCCGCGCACGGCGCCCGCGGGGGCGTACTACTTCGTGGATCCGGCCGGGCTGGTGGTGGCGGAGTTGGAGAAGGCTCCAGACACGGAGCGCCGGGTGGCGCTGGCTGCTGGCACGTACCGGGTGAAGCGCCGGCTGGAGGATCGCCTGCGCATCGGCGAGGTGGATGTGCGGCGCGGCCAGGAGACGGTGCTGGACGAGGCACGGTTCCGGGACGCGCCCTTCTCGGATGATCCGGTGAAGGGAGCCGGGCCCCGAGGCTCGTTCTGGACGGTGGGGCTGACCGGCGGCTACCACTCCTTCTTCAACGAGAACGCGCGGCGGACACTGTTCCTCTCTGTGCCGCTCATCGGCGCCGAGGCGAACCTCCACAACTACTTCCGCGAGGACTGGGTGTGGAGCTTCGACGTGGCGCTGGGCGGCCGCGACACGAAGCTGAACCTGTCGACCCTGTCGGGTGCCACCTACCGCTACTCAGTGGTCAACCTGGGAACGTCCCTGACCACCGAGTGGCACCTGGGCAGGCTGTCGCCTTTCATCGGAGCGCGGCTCACCTATCTCTATACGGGCCGCAAGTTCGACGGGGACGTCTTCCCGGCCCAGTTCTACGCGGCCTTCTCTCCGGGAGCCGTGGCGGGCCTGCACTTGAGCCTGCTGCGCAGCCTGCGGCTCACCGCGCGGGGCCGACTCCACTACCTGACCTACAACATCCACGAGCAGGGGGCCGGGACCTCGGACCCCAATGCCTCTGAGCGAGCCATCCAGGATCCACCCAGCTCCCTGGCCTACTGGGAACTCGCGGCCCTGGTGACCTATGAACTCTAAGGAGCGAGCGATGCGAAACGTCTGGCCCGCACTCCTCTGCCTCCTCGCCGCGTGCGGCGGCAACATCTCCAACGAGGACCTCGAGTACCTCAACGCGCTGCCCACGCGCGAGGTGCTCGCCAGCAAGCTGCCCGGCAGTGGAACGAACTCGGGCAGCGGTCTGGCCCAGCGTCAGGACCGGCTCGTCGTCGGAGAGCTCTCGCCGATCTTCCGCGACACGCAGAAGACCTCGGCCGAGTTCAACGGTGGGCTGGACGTGCTGCTGAGCACGCTCGAGAACATCCGCACCGTGCCCCCCACCACGCGCGAGCCGGACCGCCGCACCTGGGGCCCGTACCGGGACAACCAGCATCCGGGCAACGACGTGCGTTTCGTGATGACCCGTGACGGCGACTTCTTCGACTACCACCTCCAGTACAAGCCCACGAAGGGCGGCGAGGCCGACTGGTGGTCCTTCCTGGAGGGCTCCTTCAACGCCAGCGCGGGCATCCGCATCGGCGAGGGAGAGCTGCACCTCTTCGTCGCGGACGCGATGAGCCATGGCCTCGACGTGAACGATCTGAACGGGCTCACGCGGCTGGACATCGGGTACCAGAACAAGGATCTGCCCACGCGCGTGGAGATGATCTTTACGGCGCCGCCCACGCTGCCCTCCTCTCCCCTCGAGGTCCGCTTCAACTACCGCGAGCTGCCGGGAGGCTTCGGGGAGCTGCGCTTCCTGGAGAAGGCCATCGACGCGGTGCCCGGCGGGCTGCTGGAGGATGTGGAGATCACCAGCCGGTGGACGCCGGACCGCGGGGGCGTGGGAACGTTCGAGATCCGCGCCGGAGACCTCATGGGCGCCAGCTACAAGGAGTGCTGGGATGCCCAGAACAAAGTGACGTTCGCCAAGAGCAGCTGGGAGCTGTTCGGCATCGGACTCCAGAGCAGCTGCACGGACGTGTCCGGCTTTGAATGACACGCGGTGCCCGAGCGAAAAATTGGCCTGCGTTGAGCCTGATTGTTAGGGAGGCAACCCCACCCGACCGACTCCCGTACGGTCCTCTTGGGATCGGGTATGGCGGCGCGCCATGCCCCTGGCATCTCGGAGTCCGGTGCGGGTGGCTCACTCAGGAGGATCTACACAATGAAGGCGAATCGTCTTTTCATCGCGTGTGTCGCGGCCCTCTCGCTGGCGGCGTGCGGTGGAGGCACCGAGTACTCCGCCACTCTGAGCGGCGGCGCCGAGAAGCCCAATCCGATCGCCACCAGCGCGACGGGAACCGTGAAGGTCACTGTCGGCGACAAGATCGAGGTCGAGGGCAACTTCTCGGGCCTGACCGCGAACGCCTCGAAGGCCCACATCCACGGCCCGGCGGGCGCGGATGGCATTGGCGTGGTGTACTGCGACCTCAACGTGCCGAGCGGGACGAGCGGTGAAATCAAGGCCGGCGAGGGCGCGGGCTCGTGTGCCGACAAGGAGCCGACCGAGGACGAGAAGAAGTACTTCGAGGACGGGAAGATGTACGTCAACATCCACTCCAAGAAGGACGCCGTCACGGACGCCAATGGCGAGATCCGCGGGGATCTGAAGAAGAAGGACTAGTTCCGCGATTGCAGTCCCCTGGGGCAGGCCGGCACCTGCTTGCCTGCCTGCCCTCCCCTGCTGGGATTCCTTGACTCAGCCGGGCGTGCTCTTTAGGTTCCGAGTCTTCCTCAGAAGAAGCCGAAGGATTTCCATGGCCCGCATCACCGTCGAAGACTGCCTCCCCCTCGTCGACAACCGCTTTGCCCTGGTGCTGCTCGGCGCCAAGCGCGCCCGCCAGCTGATGGCCGGCGCCCGCCCCATCCTCGAGATCTCCAAGAACAAGCCGCCCGTGCTCTCGCTGCGCGAGATTGCCACCGGCCGCGTGAAGTTCGACCGTGACGTGCGCGAGGCGCTGTCCGGCAAGTACACCTCCGAGGAGGCCAAGGCCGCGGCCGCCGCGGGCCAGGCCGCCCCCGCCCCTGCCGCTCCCGCGACGCCTCCGGCGCTTCCGCCCCTGGGCGTCTAACCCCGGGTTCCCTCCGGGAGCCCACCCGGGGGAGTCGAGTCTCCCGCGCGCAGCAGCCTCACCGCGCGTGCGGCGATGGACTTCTCCCCCTTGTAGCCCAGCGCCGGGACGAGCTGTGCCAGCGGAACCCACCGCACCTCGTCCACCTCCACGCGCGGTCCAGGCGGAAGCACTCCAAGCTCCCCGGCCTCGTAGCGGAACAGGAAGAAGTGCACGCGCTTGAAGATGCGCTGCCCCCGGAACTGGTAGACGTAGCGGATCTCCCCCAGCGAGGCCATGAGCGAGGCGGTGAGGCCTGTCTCCTCACGCACCTCGCGCGCGGCGGTCTGCTCGGGAGTCTCTCCGGGATCCACGTGCCCCTTGGGCAGTGCCCATAGGTTGCGGCCGTGGGGGCGGATCACCGCCACCTCCCAGCTCCCCGCGTTCTCGCGGATGACCACTCCTCCGGCGGACGCCTCGCGCGGCATACGGGGAGCACCCTACCCCGAAGCGGGCCGCCGGTGGCTCATATCCCTTGCGAGAAATGACGGAGCTTGGCCTCGGCCCCCAGCCGGTAGGCATACCGCAGCTCGGACAGCAGGCGCTCCAGCCGGCGCTGCCCCACATGTCCCATGAGCCGCAGGCAGAAGGAGTGGGACAGGCGGTTGGCCTCCTCGTACCGCCAGCGCTCCTGGGTAGACAGGCGCGGCCGGTAGGAGACGCGCTCGAAGAGCCGGTGCAGCAGCTCCTCGGCCCAGCCCTTCACCCCCTCGCCCCAACGGTGGAGCAGGCAGACGGCGAACTTGTCCACCTCGGCCTGGGCCTCCAACTCCAGCAGCGACAGGGCCCGCCCGTGCGCCGCCGTGTGCGCCACATAAAGGAAGTGGGACACCCCTTCGGCCACCTGGCAGTACCCGTCCAGGTCCCCGTCCAGAAGGTGCCCCACCGGCCCCGCCTCGTACGGCTTGAGCCGGTCCAGCAGCGAGGGAGCCAGGTACAGGGCCAGCTCCAGCTCGCCCTCCCCCTCGCTCACCAGGAGCTCCTCCTCGGAGCGCCCCGTCCCGCCCAGCTGGACGGCGGCCTCCGTATCCACCACGAAGGTCTCCGCCCGCGCCTCGCAGGTGAAGCCGTAGATGGCCTCCAGGTGATCCTGGATTCGACCGATCATTCGCGCTCCTGGCTAGTTGGGCAGGTGCCCCTTGGGCGTGAGCATTCCGGCGTCCACCAATACCCGCTCCAGCTTGTTGCTGCCGGTGCGCACCCACGTCTCGTACACCTTCAAGGTGCCCGTGGACCCTCCCTGCACCATGCCGCGAGCGGAGATCTCCTCCAGCACCTCCACCAGCGCCCGGAACTTCGAGCACAGCTCCCGGTACACCTCGGCGAAGCCAGCCCCGGGGGACAGCTCGGCCACCTGCCCGTACGCCGTGCCGCCCATCTGGATGTAGTAGTCCGAGCCCACCACGCTGCTCTGCAGCGCGCCCGCGAAGAAGCCCGCCTTGTACAGCGACACGTCCCCCAGGCGGCGCAGCGTGCGGATGCGCTCCTCCCGCTCCTGCTGCAGCGCCCGGTGGTACAGCAGCGCCAGGGGCTCGTGGTCCTTGCGCCCCTCTTGCTCCTGGCTGAACAGCTTGTCGCTGGTAGCGAACTCGGTGAGCAGGTTGACCAGGTAGTACTCGGTCAGCTCCGCGATGACGACGCGTTGCCGGCGGATGACCTCGTCCAGGACCGACCTGAAGAACTCCTTCAAAGAAGAACCGGTCACCAGTTCACTCATGAACAGCCACCTCCGTCCCCCACGAGTCCGGGGATACGGGAAATGGTACCAACGTAGATTTCAGGTCGCAAAAGAGACCCCAATCATTTCAGGCACTTACGCTGGCACTCGTGACGGTAGAGTGCCAATCCGCGAACATGTGAGTGCCCTGGAGTCGCAACAGCCCGGAGCCGGAGCGGCCTGGAAAATGCCAGTCAGGACGGCTGTTTAGCCGGATACAAGGACCCGCACGCGGGTCGCTTGACGGTGTGACTTCACTGGTTATTATCCGCCGCGCTTGAGCATTAGCACTCGGTGGTTATGAGTGCTAAAGGCCCCGGGCCCTCAGGCCCCCTATCCCACCCAGACGCACGGTTTCCGCCGGGCGCCTGAAGCACTCAAGGAGACGACACATGGCCACGAAGCTTCGCCCCCTGCAGGACCGCATCATCGTCAAGCGCCTCGCCGAGGAGAACAAGACCAAGGGCGGTCTGTTCATCCCCGACACCGCCAAGGAGAAGCCGCTCGAGGGCAAGGTGATCGCGGTCGGCAACGGCAAGGTGCTGGACGACGGCAAGGTTCGCCCCATGGACATCAAGGCTGGCGACACCATCCTGTTCAGCAAGTACGCGGGCACCGAGATCAAGCTCGACGGTGAGGAGCACCTCATCCTCCGTGAGGAGGATGTGCTGGGCGTGATCGAGAAGTAATCCCCCCACCGCTTTCCCCTTTTTCCTCCCGAGGATTCCACAATGGCGAAGGACATCGTTTTCGACGTACGTGCGCGTGAGGCCATCCTCCGCGGCGTGAACATCCTGGCCGACGCGGTCAAGGTCACCCTGGGCCCCAAGGGCCGCAATGTCGTCATCGAGAAGAGCTTCGGCTCCCCCACCATCACCAAGGACGGTGTGACGGTGGCCAAGGAGATCGAGCTCGAGAACAAGTTCGAGAACATGGGCGCGCAGATGGTGAAGGAGGTCGCCTCGAAGACCTCTGACGTGGCCGGCGACGGCACCACCACCGCGACCGTGCTGGCGCAGGCCATCTTCCGCGAGGGCGCGAAGCTGGTGGCCGCCGGTCACAACCCGATGGACATCAAGCGCGGCATCGACAAGGCCGTGGCGACCATCGTGGCCGAGCTGAAGAAGCTGGCCAAGCCGACCAAGGACAAGAAGGAGATCGCCCAGGTCGGCACCATCTCCGCCAACGGCGACGCCACCATTGGCCAGATCATCGCGGACGCGATGGAGAAGGTCGGCAAGGAGGGCGTCATCACGGTGGAGGAGGCCAAGGGCCTGGACACCACCCTGGACGTCGTCGAAGGCATGCAGTTCGACCGCGGCTACCTCTCCCCGTACTTCGTGACGGATCCGGACCGGATGGAGGTTGTCCTCAACGATCCGTACATCCTCATCCACGAGAAGAAGATCTCGTCGATGAAGGACCTGCTGCCGATCCTCGAGCAGGTGGCTCGTGGCGGCAAGCCGCTGCTGATCATCGCCGAGGAAGTCGAGGGCGAGGCCCTGGCCACCCTGGTGGTGAACAAGATCCGGGGCGTGCTGAGCGTGGCGGCCGTGAAGGCGCCGGGCTTCGGTGACCGCCGCAAGGCCATGCTCGAGGACATCGCCACCCTGACGGGCGGCCGGATGATCGCCGAGGACCTCGGCATCAAGCTGGAGACCCTGACGCTGGCCGACCTGGGCCGCGCCAAGCGCATCACGATCGACAAGGACAACACCACGATCGTGGACGGCGCCGGTGCGCAGAAGGACATCGAGGCTCGCGTGAAGCAGATCCGCGGCCAGATCGCCGAGACGACCAGCGACTACGACCGCGAGAAGCTCCAGGAGCGCCTGGCCAAGCTCGTGGGCGGCGTGGCCGTCATCAACGTGGGCGCTGCCACCGAGACCGAGATGAAGGAGAAGAAGGCTCGCGTGGAGGACGCGCTCAACGCGACCCGCGCGGCCGTCGAGGAGGGCGTGGTGCCCGGCGGCGGCGTGGCCTACCTGCGCTGCGTCAAGGCGCTGGACTCGATCAAGGTGGACGAGGGCGAGAAGTTCGGCGTGGAGATCATCCGCCGCTCCGTCGAGGAGCCCCTGCGCCAGATCGTCGGCAACGGTGGCCTCGAGGGCAGCGTGGTGGCGAACAAGGTCAAGGAGGGCACTGGCTCGTTCGGCTTCAACGCCGCGACCGGCGTCTACGAGGACCTGCTGGCCGCGGGCGTGATCGACCCGGCCAAGGTGAGCCGCACGGCGCTGCAGAACGCGGCCTCCGTGTCCTCGCTCATGCTGACCACCGAGGCGATGGTGGCCGAGCGTCCGAAGGCGGACGACGACAAGGCCGCTCCCGGCGCCGGTGGCATGGGCGGCATGGGTGGCATGGGCGGCATGGGCATGTAGTTGCCCCCTCCCTCGGCGCCCCGAACGCCAGGGTGAGCACGGCCTCCGGTTCCCTCGTGGAGCCGGGGGCCGTTTGCTTTTCTGGCCTCGGTGGCGCGCGTCCCTCCTCCCCCTTAAGTTGGAGGGACGACAATCAGGAGGATTCCGTGAAGCCTGTGAAGATCTACACGACCAACTACTGCGGCTACTGCGTCCGGGCGAAGGACCTGCTCAAGCGCAAGGGCGTCACCTATGAGGAGGTGGACGTCACCGGGAACGATGAGGCTCGCGAGAAGCTGGTGGAGATGAGCAGTGGCCAGCGCACGGTGCCGCAGATCTTCATCGGCGACACGCATGTGGGCGGCTACTCGGACCTGGCGGCGCTGGACCGCGACGGCAAGCTGGACCCCATGCTCCAGAACTGAGCAGGCGGGCAGGCAGGCTGCCTCAGGGCTGCCGCTGCGTGAATAGGTTCCTGGAACCACAGGAATTTCACGCGGAGGCAGCCAGATGGCCGGCGAAGAGCAGCAGACGGGGACTCGGGACGAGCACTACAACCTGATCAGCGTGCTGTACCACCTGCTCGAGGGCGCGGCGACCGTGGAGCAGTACATCCGGGATGCCCAGCAGGCGGGTGACGAGGAGCTGGTCCAGTTCTTCCGGGACTGGCAGGACGAGCAGCGCAACTTCTCCGAGCGCGCGAAGAACCTGCTCAGCGGCCGGATGGTCCACGCGGGAGCCCGTATCAGCCAGCGCAAGAAGGGCCTGGCGCACGGCATCGAGGCCCGGAACAAGCAGGACCTGCGCGACGTCACCAACGCCAACGTGCGCTCCGGCGGCGGAGAGAAGGACGATCTCGTGGACGAGCAGTCCATGGAGTCCTTCCCCGCGAGCGACGCATCCGCGAAGTACTGAGCAGGTCCGTCAGGCAGCCCCCTCGGCGCGGACTTTTTCCAAACCTGTCCAACAAGCAGACAGGTTCGGAAAGGTCCCGCCCGAGAGGGGGACCCTCGGGATGCGGGAGAGAACCTGGGCCCTCCTCGCTCCGCACCGTCCGGCTGGATTCCACGGGGCGGATGGTCTTCACTCACCTGCCGTGAAACGTGCCGATCTTTCGCTCGTGGGTGCGGTCCTGATGCTGGCCCTCGTGGGTTCGGCGTGCGGGTCCGCGTACAAGGTCCAGCGCGCAGTCCCCGCGGAGCTGTCCGCGTCCGCGGTGGTGGTGTACCCGTTCCTCTTCCGGTGGCCGGAGCCCGCCTACCGCTCCTTCGAGCTCTCGGAGCGGCTGCTGGACGTGGCCCTGGCCGAGGCCGGTGAGCGGGCCTTCTTCTTTGGCCCCTCGGAGTTCAAGGTCTACCGTCCAGAGGACGACAACGCCTGGGCGGCCAGCAACGCCGTCACGCTGCTGCCTCCCTACGGAGTCCGCCCCGAGCAGGCCCTGGTGCTGCGAGCCTGGGCCGAGCGGCGCATCCAGTCCGCGCAGGGCGAGGTGCTCGATGCCAAGGGCCGCGCGGTGGGCCAGAACACGGTGGAGGAGACCACCTACCTGGGCCACGTGGAGGTGCTGCACCCCTCCACCCATCAGCGCGTCCTGGAAATCTCGGGCGAGGCCAAGGCCGACCCGTTCGCCGAGCACCCCGACGACGGCGCGGACTCCGCGCCAGAGCTCACCCGCCTCATGGAGAACCTCACCCGCGAGGCGCTCCGGGGCCTGGAGGATCAGCTGCACGCGCCCCGAGAGCCCTCCCCTGCCCTGGCCCGGGTGGCGCTCGTCCCCTGGCAGGCCTTCGAGTATTCCGAGGAGGGCCGGCCAGCCCACGTCGCGGCACTCGCGACGATGGACCCGCTGGATGCCGAATTGCTCCGCCAGCAACGCTTGCGTTTCGCCAATCCTGCACTGGAGACAAGCCTGCTGGATCGAATGGCTCGATTGCCCGCGGGATTGTACGTCCTGTCCGCACCCGAGACGGGCAAGCTGGCTCCGGGCGACGTCATCCTGCAGTTCGATGGACAACCCGCGCTGCCTCAAGTGCTGGCGCGGGCCCGGTTGGCGCCCGTGCCGGTGCAAGCCCAGGTGCAGCGAGCGAGCGGAGGAACTGCTCGGATTCTCCTGCCTTGAGTTTGTTTGACTTGCCCCTCACGTCCAAAGCCCCCTAAACAGGGCGCACCCAGAGTTACCGGGTTGCTGTTCTCTGCCCGGGGTTGAAGGCGAGCACCATGACTGAAAAGCCCGAAGTCACCCAATCCGTCCTGACGGAAGCCGAAGCCCGCCCCGTGCGCATCCAGGTGCGCGAGTGGTCGGTCGAGGTCTCCTCGGGGCCGGACAAGGGCAAGAAGATCACCACCCAGGATTCGCTGGTGCGCGTGGGCTCGGATGCCGCGAGTGATCTCGTCCTCACCGACCCCACCGTCAGCCGCCGTCACCTGGAGATCGAGCGCACCGCCAAGGGGCTGGTGCTGAGGGATCTCGGCAGCCGCAACGGCACGTACCTGGACGGGCGGCAGATCATCCAGGTGGTGCTGCAGTCCGGCGACAAGGTGCAGCTGGGCAAGACGAAGCTGTCCGTCAAGCCAGACACCCGTACCACTGAGGTGGAGGTGCCCTCGGGGGCGGACGCGTTCGGCTCGCTGGTGGGCGCCTCGGAGCGCATGCGGCTGGTGTTCGCGGATCTGCGCCGCATCGCCCGCGAGGACATGAACCTGCTGATTGAAGGCGAGACGGGCACTGGCAAGGAGCTGGCGGCGCGCGCGGTGCACCAGCACTCGGCGCGGCGGCACGGCCCCTTCAAAGTGGTCGACTGCAACCTCATCACCGAGGAGAAGGCGGAGCGCGAGCTGTTCGGCTCCATGCGCGCGGCGGATGACGAGGAGAAGGGCGTGCGCGGCGTCTTCGAGGCGGCCCAAGGCGGCACGCTCTTCCTGGACGAGGTGGGCGAGCTGCCCCTGCCCCTGCAGCCCAAGCTGCTGCGCGTGCTGGAGACGCGCGAGGTGCCCACGCTGAACGGCGGCGCGGTGCCGGTGAACGTGCGCGTCATTGCCTCCACGCACCGCAACCTGGAGGAGGACGTGCGCCAGGGCCGCTTCCGGGCGGACCTGTACTTCCGGCTCGCGGTGGCCCGCGTGCGCCTGCCGCCCCTGCGCACCCGCCGCGAGGACATCCCGGTGCTGGCCCACTCGCTCTTGCAGGCGCTCAAGGCCAACTTCGAGCTCACCTCGCAGACGCTGGCGCTCTTCGAGGGCTATGACTGGCCGGGCAACGTGCGCGAGCTGCGCAACGTGCTGGAGCGCGGCGCCCTCATGCAGGAGACGGGCAACACCAGCTGGCTGGACTTCATGGCCCAGCCCCAGCGCAAGCCCGAGGCCGGCTCGCTGCCGCCGACCAGCGTGGGCGCCCTGGTGGTGGGCATGAACTACCACGAGGCCAAGGACCGCGTGCTCGCGGACTTCGAGCGCTTCTACTTCGCCGAGATCATGAAGGAAGTGGGCTTCGACATGAAGGCCGCCGAGCAGCGCACCGGCCTGTCCATGCAGAGCCTCTATCGCCTGTTGAAGAAGAACGGGCTGCGTCTCAAGGACCTCAAGAACGCCGAGGGCCTCGAGAAGTAAGCGCCGCATCACTCCCACCGGAGGGGAAACCACACATGTTGCGCCGTCTTGCCATTGCCTCGGTCGTATTCACCGCCGCCTGCGCGGGCCAGAAGGCCGCCGGACCGGCCGCCGCCGCTTCTGTTCAGGAGCGGATGCGCATCACCAACCAGCCCGTCTTCGACGTGGCGCTCTGCCACCCGCGCCAGCTCAGCCTGCCCCAGCCGGCCAACCAGGCCTCCCTGGTGGGCGCGCTCATCTCCACCCGGCCCCAGGTGATGGAGTGTCTGGTGGATCCCAAGGACCGCGGCCCCGCGGGCACCACCAAGGTCACGGTGAAGACGCACATCACCGACGCGGAGGCCACCCACTCCATCGTGGGAGAGAACCTCTCCCCCGATGGCCAGAAGTGCATCCAGGACGCGGTGAACAAGGCCGTCCCCATCCAGCCGCTGACAGCCAAGGGCGCCCAGCCGGTGGACGCGCAGGCGGAGTTCATCCACGAGCTGAACAACAGCCCCGCCATCACCTTTGGCATCAACGAGGGCTCGGACTTTTCCGGCGAGGTCCGGCTCGCGCAAGAGCAATGGTGTGACTGCTACGCGTCGTACGCCACCCAGGCGCCGCCGGTGCTCACGGCGAAGATCACCCTGAAGAAGGCCTCGCCGACGGCCGCCGACATCACCTTCGAGCCGAGCGGCAGCACCGAGGGCGAGCAACTGGCCGCCTGCCTGAAGTCGAAGATGACCGCGCTGCCGGCGAAGCTGACCTCGGACGAGCTGACCTTCCCGCACCGCTTCGTGCACTTCCACTCGCTGGCCACCGAGGCGGCGACGAACCTGCCGCCCGAGCTGCGTTTCTACCAGCTGGAGCTGGTGCGCGGTCAGCGCTCGGCCAGCACGGCCATCGCCCTGGGCGTCCGAGCCAACGCGGCCGAGGCGTATGACGCCATCGTCACCGAGTACAAGAAGAACCCCAGCAAGAACTGGGGCATGGTGCAGGACCTGAAGGACAAGTGCGCCGCGCTGGTGAAGGCCGCGGACGAGTGGATCGCCGCCATCGAGTCCCAGCAGGCCTCCGAGCAGCAGACGGTTTCGCTCGTCCAGGAGCTGAAGGCCAAGGACGACGGCTGGACCAACGTGGAGACGGCCAGCCAGGCCGCGCTCGCCAACACGCAGAAGGACCTGGAGACGGCGAAGCAGCGCCGCGCGGCCGACGAGGCCGCCTGCCCCAAGGAGAGCAAGGGCAAGAAGTAGCCCCTCGGGGCTGAACGGGGCTCCGCCATGAGCTGGCGGGGCCTCGAATGCAAAAGGCGCGGGACCCGCTCTGGGACCCGCGCCTTTTTTCATGCGAACGGGGTGAGCCCCCGAGGGACTCAGGCCGCCGAGGCGTTGTCGTTGGCGGCGCTGGCCTGGCTGATCTTCACGCTCACCAGCTTGGAGATGCCCGGCTCCTGCATCGTCACGCCGTACAGCGTGTTCGCCACCTCCATGGTCCGCTTGTTGTGGGTGATGAGGATGAACTGGGACTGCCGGCTCATCTCCTTCACCATCTCGTTGTAGCGGCCCACGTTGCCCTCATCCAGCGGCGCGTCCACCTCGTCCAGGAGGCAGAAGGGCGTCGGCTTGATGAGGAAGATGCCGAAGATGAGCGCCACCGCGGTGAGCGCCTTCTCACCACCGGACAGCAGGTTGACGCTCTGCAGCTTCTTGCCAGGCGGCTGGGCGACGATCTCCACGCCCTGTTCGGCGCCCGGGCCCTCGTTGGTGAGGATCAGGCTGGCACGCCCGCCGCCGAACAGCCGCGGGTACACGGCCTGGAACTTCTCGTTCACCACGTCGAACGTCTGCTTGAAGCGCTCGCGGCTCGTCGCGTCGATGCGGTTGATGGCCTCCTTGAGCTGCTCCAGCGTGGCCGTCAGGTCCTTCTTCTGCGCCGCCAGGAAGTCGTAGCGCTTGGTCAGCTCCGCGTGCTCGTCGATGGCCGTGAGGTTGATCTCCCCCATCTTCTCCACCTGGGCTCGCAGATCCTTCAGCTCCTCCTGCGTCTCCGGCGCCAGCGGCGCCAGCAGGTGGTAGTTGTGCAGCTCGTGCGCCAGCTCCACCTGGTGCCGCTCGCGGATGCCAGCGGCCAGGTGCTCCAGCTCCAGGGCGATCTCCCGCTCCTTCAGCGAGATCTGCGACAGGCCCTGCATCAGCTCGTCCAGCCGGCCGCGCAGCTCGCGGAACTGGGTGTCCTGCTCGCGCACCTCGGCGGAGACCGCCACATGCCCCGCGCGGCGCCCCGCCAGCGTCTCGGCCGCCGCCAGGTGCTCCTCGGCCCGCTTCGTCCGAGCCGCCTCCGTCTCCTCGATCTTCCGCCGCAGCTCGTCCGTGCGCGCGGTGCCCTCACCCACCGTCACCTGCAGGCGGTGGATGCGCTCCTCCATCTCCTTGCGCTGCGAGATGAGGCTCTCCAGCTCCTTGCGGGCCGACTCGCCGCGCTCGCTGCCAGCGGCCACCTTGATGCGCAGGGCCATCAGCTGCGCGGACGCCGCGTCCGCGCGCTGCTTGAGCGATTCCAGCTCGGCCGAGAGCTGCTTCACGCGCTCCTCACGGCCCTCGCGATCCGCCTGACCGTGAGCCACCTCGCCGCGGCTGTTCTCCTCCTCATGCACCAGCGCTCCGTGCGCGTGGGCGAACTGCGCCTCCTCCGCGTCCACCGAGGCCAGCCGCTCGCGCACCCGGGCCAGGTCCTCGCTGGCCTTGTGCAGATCCTTCTCCTGGCTGGCCAGGTTCAGCTCCTCGGCGTGCTGGTTCTTCGCCAGCCCCTTGAGGACGCTCTCCGTCTGACCCATCTGCTTCTGCAGCGTGTAGTGCCGGGTGAGGATCTCGTTGTAACGCTCCTCCACCCGAGCCACCTCGCCCGCCAGCTCGGCGATCTCGCGCTTCTTCTGCAGGGCGCCCACGGCTGCGCCCTCGCGCTCACCGCCGGTGAGGGTGCCGTCCGCGCGCACCACCTCGCCCTCCACGGTGACGAGGGTGCACTGCGGGCCACCCGCCGCCGCGTAGGCCCGCGCCGTGGCCAGATCCTGGACGATGATCACGTCCCCGAGCAGCAACCGCACCACCGGCTGGAGCGACTCCTCGCACTTCACCTCGGCGTAGGCGCTCCCGAGCACCCCGGGACGGCTGAAGTCCGGCTCCACCACGGGCGGCACGCCGTCGAGCATCGGCACCGGCAGAAAGCTGCCGCGGCCCTCGGAGGCCGTCTTCAGGTACTCCACCAGCTCGAAGCCCTTCTCCCGGCTCTCGACGATGACGTGCTGGAGCCGCTCGCCCAGCACCGCCTCCACCGCGCGCTCGAAGCGCGGCGGCGCGGTAATGACATCCGCCACCAGACCGAAGATGCCCTGCTCGCGGAACTGCTGGCCGGCACGAGACATCACCGCGCGCACGCCGCGATCGAAGCCCTCGTAGTTCTTCTGCAGCTCCTCCAGAGAGGAGAGCCGACTGCGCTTATCTGCCAGCTCCTCACGGAGGCTGATGACCTGGATCTCGCTCTCGGTGAACTCGGCGCGGGTGCGCTCCAGGGCCTCTTCCTCGTGCGTCTTGCGCTCGGCCAGCTCCAGCGCGTTGTGGCGGCTGTCCTCCACCATCTGGAGCACCTGGCTCCGGGCGCGATCCAGCTCCTGCTCCTGGTTCCGCAAGGCCTCGGCCTCGACGCGGTTCTTCTCGCGGCGGGCCTCCATGTCCGTGCGCTGGCGGGCCAGGTTGACGAGGTTGGACTCGTGGTTGGCCAGGCGCGCGGCCACGGCCACCAGCCCGGCCCGCTCCTGCTCCAAGCGCAGGGCCACCTCCGTCTGCAACTGCGTGGCGCGGCGCTGCTCCTCCTGCGCCACCTGCATGGCCACTTCATCTTCCTTCCACGCCCCGGCGATGCCCGACAGCTCCGCCTCGCGAGCGGCCATGGTGTCGGCCACCTCGGACTGGCGAGCCAGCAGGATGTGCAGCTCGCCCTCGGCGGTGGCCACGCGAGCGCTCGTCTCCTCTAGATCCTTACGCCAGTAGGCCAGATCCTGCTCGTCGCGCTGCACGGCGCTCTCGAGCGCGTGGACTTCACCGGCCAGCTTCTGCAGGGCGGCGGACTCGGACTCCAGCTCGGTGCGGCGGCGGGTGATGCCCTCCTCCAGCTCGCGCACGCGGTCCAGGTTCGCGCGCTCCTCCGAGCTCAGGCTCTCCAGCCGGGCCTGGAGCACCTTCTTCTCCGCGTGCAGTTCCAGGTAGCGGTGCGAGGCCGCATGCAGATCGATGTCCCGCATTCGCGCCTTGAGCTTCTTGTACTTCTCGGCCTTCTTCGCCTGGCGGGTCAGCGTGTCGAGCCGCTTCTCCAGCTCGTTGGTGATGTCCGTGACGCGCAGGAGGTTGGCGTCGGTGGCCTCCATCTTCCGCTCGGCCGCCTTGCGCCGCGTCTTGTACTTCGTGATGCCGGCAGCCTCCTCGATGATGGAGCGCCGATCCTCCGGCTTGCTCGAGACGATGAGGCCCACGCGGCCCTGCTCGATGATGGAGTAGGCCTTGGTACCCACGCCGGTGCCCAGCAGCAGCTCGGTGATGTCGAGCAGACGGCAGGCGGCCTTGTTGATGAGGTACTCGGAGTCGCCGTTGCGGAACAGGCGGCGGGTGACGGTGATCTCGGGGAAGCCCTGGTACTGGGGCGCCAGCTGATCCGCCTCCTCGATGGTGAAGGTGAGCGACACCTCCGCCATGGACAGCGGCGGCTTGTTCTCCGAGCCGTTGAAGATGACGTCCTCCATGCCTCGGCCCCGGAGGTTCTTGGCGCTCTGCTCGCCCATGGCCCAGCGGATGGCGTCCACCACGTTGGACTTGCCGCAGCCATTCGGGCCGACGATGCCCGTCACTCCGTCATCGAAACTGAAGACGCTGCGCTCCATGAAGGACTTGAAGCCGGTGATGTCCAGGCGCTTGATTCGCATCCAACGGGCTCCTGTAGGGCTTGGTGCGCGAGAGGCGTGAAATCGCTCCAAGGCCGAAAAATCGGCCCCGGAATGTGGTCAGGAGTATCAGTCACTCGTGACACGATCAAGCGTGACCATGCACCGTGTGACCCTACATTTCGAAAGCAGCCAAGTACCGTCAGGGTCGAAACGGTAAGGGGTTGAAAAGTGAGAGATGCACCCTACCTTCACGGTGATCTTTCTGGAGGAAGCCTACGCACGCGCCCTTACTCGTCCTCTCGGTCCTCGTAGGAGCAGCGCCCGCAGGTCTACCCGAGCGGTCTGACATGCCCTCAGCCGGGGCCCCCTGCCCCAACCCGTACTTCCCTCTGGAGGACGGGCTGAAATTGACCTACCGGGCGGGATCCTCCGAGCTGCTGATCTCCACCCGGGAGGTGACACCCACACCGGAAGGACAGAAGGGACTCCTGGCGGTGGATCTCAAGGGCCGCAGCGGCCAAACGGAGGCCTTCTGTACCTCGGAGGGAGTGCGCACGGGGCTCGGCGGCCTGGAGGGCACGCTGCTGTCCGCTTCCGGGATGCAGGTGGAAGTCGTCGCCGCCGAAGGCGTGGCCGTTCCAGCCCCAGCGAACATGGTGCCGGGCGCCAGTTGGCGCAATTCGCTGTCGGTGAAGATGCAGCCACCCGCAGGGTCAAAGATGCCGGCCGGGATGGTGTTCGCCAGCACGTTCGACAAGGAGGCGACCGTCGTTGGTGAGGAAGAGGTGACGGTCGGCGCGGGCACCTTCAAGGCGCTGAAGGTGAAGAACATGACGACGGCGCGGGCCCACCGCTCCGGCTCCCCTGGGCGCTCCATCGAGAGCTACATCTGGTTCGCTCCCGGGGTGGGCATCGTGAAGGTGGCCACCGGGGGGAACACGGATCTGGAGTTGCTCAAGGTGGAGCGGCCGGCGACGGCCACCACGGAGCCGGCGACGGTGAAGAAGAAGGGCTCGAAGAAGCTCTGATCAGCGCTCCGAGCGTCTCCAGGGAAGCCGGTAGAGAGGCTCCGTGTCGGAGACGCGGAGGGAGGCGGTGAGCTCGCCCGGCTCGAAGCGGCACAAGGCGGTGACGTGCCAGAACGCACTGCCGAGAGTTCCCGAGGAACGGTATCGGCCCTCGGGAGTGAAGGCCACCCAGCCTTCATCGAGGGAGAGGAAGACCCCGAGGCACTCGCCCGTGTCGACGTTCCACAGGCGCACCGTGGAGTCCTCGGAGCCCGTGGCGAGCAGGGCTCCATCCGGAGAGAAGGCCACGCTCAGGACGCCTTGAGCATGTCCTCGGAGTATGTGCCGCTCGGCGCCCGTGGCCGCGTCCCACAAACGCACCGTGGAGTCATCGGCCCCCGTGGCGAGCAGAGCGCCGTCCGGCGAGAAACTCACGCTCCAGACGCTGCATGCATGCCCTCGGAGCACGCAGCGCTCCTCCTCCGTGTCGACGTTCCACAGCCGCACGGTGGCGTCCTCGCACCCCGTGGCCAGCGTGGCCCCGTCCGGGGAGAAACTCACGCTCCAGACACCGCACGCGAGCCCCTGGAGCACGCGGCGCTCGGTCCCGGTGGCCACATCCCACAAGCGCACCGTAGCGTCCTCGGAGCCCGAGGCCAGCGTGCCCCCGTCCGGCGAGAAGCACACGCTCCAGACACGTCGGGCATGCCCCGAGAGGATGCCACGCTCGGTCCCGGTGGCCACCTCCCACAGCCGCACCGTCGTGTCAGCGCAGCCCGCGGCGAGCGTGGCCCCATCCGGAGAGAAAGCCACACTGCCGACGCGTCGAGCCGGCCCTGCGAAGACGCCCCGCCTGGCGACCCCGGCCACGTCCCACAGGCGCACCGCAGAGTCCGCCGAGCCCGTGGCCAATGTGGCCCCATCCGGCGAGAAACACACGCTCCACACGCGCTGAGAGTGCCCTTTGAGCACACGGCGCTCCTTCGCCTCGGCCACGTTCCACAGGCGCACCGAGGAGTCCTCGCAGCCCACGGCGAGCAGGGACCCATCCGGAGAGAAGGCCACACTCATGACACGTTGGACATGCCCCTGGAGCACGCGCCGCTCAGCCCTGGTGGCCACATCCCACAGCCGCACGGTGGTGTCCTCGGAGCCCGAGGCCAGCGTGGCTCCATCCTGAGAGAAGAACACGCTCGTGACGCCTTGGGCATGCCCTTGGTGCACGCTCCGCTCGGCCCCCGTGTCGGCGTTCCACAGGCGCACCGTGCAGTCCTCGGACCCCGTGGCCAGGGAAGCTCCGTCCGGTGAGAAGGACACGCTCGTGACGCGCTGGGCATGCCCTCGAAGCACGCGCCACTCAGCCCCGGTGGCCACATCCCACAGCCGCACCGTGGCGTCCGACGAACCCGTGGCGAGTGTGGCGCCGTCCGGACAGAAGGACACGCTCCAGACACCTTGAGCGTGTCCTCGAAAGACACAGCGCTCAGCGCCCGTGGCCACGTCCCACAGTCTCGCCGTGGAATCTTCGGAACCCGTGGCCAGCGTGGCCCCATCCGGCGAGAAGCACACACTCGAGACGCGTTGCTCCTGGGTTGGCAGCACGCGGCGTTCGGTGCCCGTGGCCGCGTCCCACAGCCTCACCGTGGCATCCGCGGAGCCCGTGGCGAGCGTGCCCCCGTCCGGCGAATAGGCCACGCTCGAGACACCTCGAGCGTGCCCTCGGAGCACGCGGCGCTCGGTGCCAGCGACCACGTCCCACAGCCGCGCCGTGGTGTCCGACGAGCCCGTGGCGAGCGTGTCCCCGTCCGGGGAGAAGAGCACGCTCGAGACGGGACCTTCGTGGCCCTTGAGAATGCGCAACAGGCTCGAGGCCTCCACGTCCCAGAGATGGATCGCCAGACCGTGAGCGGAAGCCAGCAACCTCCCATCCGGACTCATCGCCACGCTCTGACAGGGGAAGTCCGAGGACACCATGGGCTTGGCCTGAAGCGCCTCGGGCATGGCCGCGCCGAACAGCGCCTGCTTGCCGAGCCTCTCGAGCGCCCCCGGGTCGAAGCGGGCGCCCCCCAGTTTGGCCTGACGCAGGTTGGCACCCACAAGGTTCGCTCCGGTGACGACCGCTCCTCTTAGGCAGGCGCGGCTGAGATCCGCCCCACCCAGATCAGCCCCCGTGAGCGTGGCCTGAGAGAGGTCCGCACGCTGCGCCAAAGCCCTGGCCAGGATTGCTCCTCGCAAATCCGTGCCCACCAGCGTCGTGTTCCTGAGGCTCGCACCCGTGAGGTTCGCATACCCGAGGTACTTCCCGGAGAGATCCTGGCCGCTCAGGTTCCTCCCCTCGAGCGGCCTCCCGAGCGGCGCCGGGACTCCGAGCCGCTCCAACATCAACACAGCATTGAAATGGAGCGGGATCGACACCACCTCGCGGATCATCCGCCAGGCCCATCGCTCCGCATCGTCGCGCCCCGCGAGCCCCCAGATGAAGTCCGCCATCAACGGCTCCAGCTTCCGCTTCGCGAGTGCCTTCACCTCTCCTCCATGCCGAAGCTCCTGGGCCAGGGCCTTGGCCACCAGCCAATCCAAGACCGACGGGTGGAGGAACGAGAAAGTGTGAACTTCGTCCCGCACCAGGAAGGTCCCCGAGCCGATCTGGTGGTGAACCTCCTCGATGGGGATGGGGACCTCGCCCAGCTCCGCCACCATCGCGCACAGGTCGGCGGGGAGCATCAGGATGCCGAGGTTCCACTCATTCCGAGTCCAGAGGCGCATCGCCAGGTCGGTGACGGCGTTCCAGCGCTGTCTCAGATCGAGCCCCGGGAGCCCTCCCGGAGGGTGTGCCCGATCGACCTCGTGCTGGAGCCACCGGGTCAGGAGCAGCTCGTACAGGCTGGAGACGGTGATCCCCGGGGCGCTCACCCGGGCTGCCATCAGCTTCTCTTCGGGGATGTCCGCGATGAACCCAAGCATGCGCGGGTTCTCCGCCAGCCCCAGTAGATCCTTCACCCGGGTGAGCAGCTCCAGACGGCGAGCCGCCTTCGCAGTGTCTCCGAGCCGCTTCTCCAGGAAGGCGCGGATCTGCTCAGGGGTGAAGCGCTGGAGCCTGATCCTCCGATAGCCTTGCTGGGAGCTGAGCTGCTCCCCGAGCGCACGTTTCACCTGCTGTTCCGAGGAGAAGTGCTGGGCGCGGCAGGTGATGACAATCCGGGCCTTGCCCCGAGCCGCCTGGAGCAGGGTGGAGAAATACTCGGCCGCGCGCGCGTAGCTGCCTCGGAGGTCCAGTTCGTCGAAGCCGTCGAGCAGCAGTGCGATCCGCCCCTCTGCGAGGAGACGATGGAAGGTGGGGAGTTCGCTCCGAGTCATGCCCGCCCTGGCCAGGAGCTGGGCCACGAGCGAATCCAGCTCCGGGGCTGTTTCGAGCGTCCGGGCCTCCACAAGCACCGGAATGGGCCCTCCGGCCTGGGCCATCCGACGGGCCAGCTCACGGAGCAGGACCGACTTGCCGGTGCCAGACTCCCCGAGCACCAGAATGAAGTGGGGCTCCGGCTCCGCCAAAAGGGCCGAGAGATCCCCCAGGACATTGGCCGTGAGGACTTCAGCGGAGTCCAAATGAAGCACGGCACGCTGGGTTACATAGTGCTCGGGTGGGTCGACGGGCCCCGCGGCCCCGGTGCCCACCTTGCCCCGAGCGAGCACCGCCTCAAGCCCGTCCATCAGCGCAGTGATGAGCACATCGTCCGAGCGAGTCCCCACTTCACGCTCCTTGCACGGCCTGGAACCCCTAGCCTGTCGCGAGCGGTGCCCTGGGAGTCAAGGGCCCCCAACACCTGGGAGCCGGGCTCTGGCCCCATGGGAATGCGGGCAGGGCCTGCTGGCGCAGCTCTGAGGGTTACCGCTTGGAGCGGGACTTGGGTGCCTTCGAGCTCCGGACGGGCTTGCCGACCGTGGGGGTCGTGGGCTCATCCTCGAAGAGTTCCTGCACGGACTTCGCGATCACTGCCTTGCGCACCCAGGCCTTGAGCTGCGCCAGTTCAGTACAGCTCAGGATTCGCTGGCGGGCGGCGGCATCCACTTCGAGGCCTCGGGCGTCGAGCACCTCCAGCAAGGCTGCCTGCTCGCCTTTCTGAAGCCCCTGCTGAAGGCCCTCTTCTCGCCCCTGGGCGACGTACTTGCGCGCAAACTCGCTCTGGTACTCGTAGCTACCACTTCTCATCAGCGCCTCCAGGGCTTTACGGGCCGCCTCGCTGAGCGAGGACAGGGCCAGGTCAACGTAAAGGCGGACTCGTTCCTCTTCAAGGCCCTCCACCGCTGCCATGACTGCTTGCGCGATCGCCTGTCCTGCCTTCTCCTGGCCGTGGGCCATCGCCGACAGCACCGCCAGCTCCGGGTCCTTGCGCGCCTCCCGCTCATCGACAAGGACTGGGATGGCGTCCGGCCCGGCCACCAGGGGCTGGAGCACGAAGCCTGGATGGCCCAGTGCGATGGGCTGGGCGCACCACCGGGCCATCCCCGCATCCGGTGCCACCACCAGCAGCGCGGTGGGGCAATTCACTCGGGACCGAAGGCTCGTCAGATACAGCGGCCACGTCTTGCGCTTGTCCTCATCCCTCCACAGCTGCACCTCCACCACGATGGCGAAGACCGGCTTGCCGTCCAGCAGGAGCACCACAAGGTCCGCTCGGTACTCGGTGGGAACCACCTCGGTCAGCTCGGCGGACTCCACTCGCGCCTCGGAGTAGGGAGGCAGCTCGAGCCCGAGCGCGTCTCGAAGCAGCTCGGGCGCCAGCGTGGGGCGATTTCGGAACAGGAGCAGAAGCCCCTCGTGCTGCATAGATGCCATGAC
Organism: Hyalangium versicolor; assembly: GCF_020103695.1. Lineage (GTDB taxonomy): Bacteria > Myxococcota > Myxococcia > Myxococcales > Myxococcaceae > Hyalangium > Hyalangium versicolor. The sequence continues at coordinate 149,251 of NZ_JAHXBF010000020.1, read as the reverse complement.
CGACACCCTACGCAAGGGGTCTGACCTATTGGGTCTCCTCCTGGACACCCACCCTGTAGGAGCGGATGCAGTCTCCCTGCCAACCCTGCACGACCTGGCCCCCCTGGCCTGCCGTGAGCGGTCCCCTGCGAGTCCAGCGGCACCAGCCCCCTGGCCGCGCACTCCGAACCCACTGGTATGCTGGTAGGGCCAGTTGGCTCCGGCACTGGCCACCCCGGGAGCCCCTCCCCTTCCCCGAGCCCAGATGACGAGTGCATCCCCTCCGAGCCAGCATCCGGCATTCCTACCTCTCGGCACGCAGGTGGGGCCCTGGCGCGTGGTGGAGTGGGCAGGCGGTGGTGTCTACGGCGCCGTCTACCGAGCGGTTCGCGTGGGCGCCGAGCAGACCCCACCGGTGGCTCTCAAGCTGGCGATGCTCCCGGGGGATCCGCGCTTTGCGCGAGAGGTGGAGTTGCTGTCTCGGCTGCACCACCCTCACATCCCGCGCCTGGTGGAGCATGGGGAGTGGCTCCACCCGGACGGCCCGCTCCATCCTTATATAGCGATGGAGTTCGTGGACGGAGTGCCGCTGTACGACTGGGCGCGGATGTACCGCCCGGACTCGCAGCAGGTGCTCCGGGTGCTGGCCCAGACGGCGCTGGCGCTGCAGGCCTTGCACGCCCAGGAGGCCGTGCACCGGGACGTGAAGGGGGCCAACATCCTGGTGCGGCGCTGGGACGGCCGGGTCTTCCTCACCGACTTCGGCTCGTGCACATACCCGGGAGTGGACACCCTCACTCCGCCGCCGCTGCCACCGGGGACTCCGGCCTACCGTTCCCCGGAGGCCTGGCAGTTCTTCGTTCAGCACGGCCGGGCGGCCACTGCGGCGTATCGGGCCCTGCCCGCGGATGACCTGTTCGCATTGGGAGTCACCGCGTGCAGGCTCGTGACGGGGGCCTACCCGCAGCTGGGCGAGGCGCAACGGGACGAGCACGGTGTCTGGAGCGTGGACTCGCTGGTGCTTCCCCAGTCGTTGTACTCGGCTCGGGTGGACGCGCCGCTGCGCGAACTCATTCTGCGCATGCTCTCGCTGAATCCCGAGCAGCGCGGCACTGCCTTGCAACTGGCCCGGGACATGGAACGAGCGGCCACGACTTCCCTGGGCACCCGCGTGTCGGTGGACTTCCACGCACAGGACACGAGGGATGGGCAGCCTCCCAGCACCGGAACGCCCAGCGTACCTCCTGGGTTACGAGCGGACACTCGCTCCTGGCGGGCCTGGATTGCGATCGCCGCAGCAGCAGGAACACTGGCCACGTTGGCGGCATGGATGGCTCCTGGAGGCCCCGAAGGGACACTCAGTGAAACCCGAGCAGCCTCAGTGGGCGGCCCAGCGGATGCGGGCCCCGTAGGGCTCGGCGAGGCCGCAGTGTCTGCCTCTGCGGTGGACGTGCCTACGCCCTCTGCTCCAGAGGGAATGGTCGCGGACACACCTCCCGAGCCAGAGCCAGGACAGGCAAAGCCCGATGCGAAGGGACGCTGCCCTCACAAGCAGCAGGTGGCCCTCAACAACAGCTGCTGGATGAAAACCTCGTTCGAGCAAGAGCAGTGTGAGTCAGTCGGCGGCTCCATGTACCAAGGCGCTTGCTACCTGCCTATCGTCGCCCCCAGACAGCGTCCCACCACAACAACACCCACGAGACGGCTCTCCCAGCCTCACGAGAGTACGGCGCCGCACAGCGACCCAGCCCCGTGACAGAACTCACGTGGCGAGAGGTTGAAGGAATGAGAAGCTCCGTGTCGGAGCATCAAGCGGAACGCGGAAGCCGATGCAGAGGCTCCTCATCGGGAACGTGGAGCGAGGGGGTAAGTTCACCCGGCTCGAATCGGCACAAGGCGACGGCGTGCCAGAAAGCACCGCCGAGGTTGCCTCCAGAGCGATAGCGACCATCCGTGGTGAACGCCACCCATCCTTCCTCCAAGGACACGAGAGCCGCAAGGAACTCGGCCGAGAACACATCCCACAGACGTACCGTTCCGTCCTCGGAGCCTGAGGCCAGCATGGCTCCGTCCGGCGAGAACGACACGCTCCAGACTCTGTCCGCATGCCCTCGGAGCACGCGGCGCTTGGTGCCCGTAGCCACGTCCCACAGGCGCACCTTTCCGTCCTCGGAGCCCGAAGCCAGCGTGGCTCCGTCCGGCGAGAACGACACGCTCCTGACTCTAGCCGCAGGTCCTTGGAGCACGCGGCGCTCAGCGCCTGTGACCACATCCCACAGGAGCACCCTTCCATCCCATGCGCCCGAGGCCAACGTGGCTCCGTCCGGCGAGAACGACACGCTCACGACGCTGTCCACAGACCCCTGGAGCACGCGGCGTTCGGTGCCTGTGGTCACATCCCACAGGCGCACCGTTCCGTCCCATGCCCCCGAGGCTAACGTGGCTCCGTCCGGCGAGAACGACACGCTCATGACGCTGGCCGCATGCCCTCGGAGCACGCGGCGCTCAGTGCCCGTGGCCACGTCCCACAGGCGCACCTTGCCGTCCTCAGAGCCCGAAACCAGCGTGGCTCCGTCCGGTGAGAACGACACGCTCCTGACTCTGTCCGTCCGCTCTTGGAGCATGCGACGCTCGGTGCCCGTGGCCACGTCCCACAGGCGCACTGTTCCATCCCCCGCGCCCGAGGCCAACGTGGCTCCGTCCGGCGAGAACGACACGCTCCTGACTCTGTCCGCAGGCCCTCGGTGCACGCGGCACTCGGTGCCTGTGGCCGCATTCCACAGACGCACCGTTCCGTCCCCCGCGCCCGAGGCCAACATGGCTCCGTGCGACGAGAACGACACGCTCATGACGCTGGCCCCAGACCCTTGAAGCACACGGCGCTCGGTGCCCGTGGCCACGTCCCACAGGCGTACCGTTCCGTTCCCCGCGCCCGAGGCCAGCGTGGCTCCGTCCAGCGAGAACGACACGCTCATGACGCTGGCCTCATGTACTTGGAGCACGCGGCGCTCGGTGCCCGTGGCCACATCCCACAGGCGTACCGTTCCGTCATCGGAGCCTGATGCCAGCGTGGCTCCGTCCGGTGAGAACGACACGCTCATGACGCTGGCTGCAGGCCCTTGAAGCACGCGGCGCTCGGTGCCCGTGGCCACGTCCCACAGGCGTACCGTTCCGTCCCATGCCCCCGAGGCCAACGTGGCTCCGTCCGGCGAGAACGACACGCTCCTGACTCTGGCCGCAGGCCCTTGAAGCACGCGGCGCTCGGTGCCCATGGCCACATCCCACAGGCGCACCTTGCCGTCCTCAGAGCCCGAGGCCAACGTGGCTCCGTCCGGTGAGAACGACACGCTCATGACTCTGGCCATAGGCCCTTGGAGCACGCAGCGCTCGGTGCCCGTGGCCACGTCCCACAGGCGCACCTTGCCGCCCCATGCCCCCGAGGCCAGCGTGGCTCCGTCCGGCGAGAACGACACGCTCATGACGCTGGCCCCAGGCCCTTGGAGCACGCGGCGCTCGGTGCCTGTAGCCATGTCCCACAAGCGCACCGTTCCATCCCCAGAGCCCGAAGCCAGCATGGTTCCGTCCGGCGAAAACGACACGCTCCTGACGAGTTCGTCGTGACCAGAGAGGGTGCGTAACATGCTCCCAGTCTCCAGATCCCAGAGTCGGATCTCGAAGCCATTACCCGCGGCAAGCAGGATTCCATCCGGGCTGAACGCCACGCCATAGCAAGGCAGATTCGAGGACACCGTTGGCGAGGCATGGAGCACCTCCGGTCTCGCCGCGCCAAACAACGCCTGTCTGTCGAGCCCTTCCAGCGCACCCTCGTCAAAACAGGCGCCGCTCAACTTCGCTTGGCGGAGCATGGCACCCGCGAGGAGAGCTGCTTTGGCAGTGGCTCCCACCAATCGAGCGCCGAGCAGGTCCGCGCCTCGCAAATCGGCCTTCGTGAGCATGGCCCGCGACAGGTCTGCCCTCCGCAAGAGGGCCTTGGTCAGCTTCGCGCCCGTCAGATCCGTGCCGACCAGCTTCGCACCGGTGAGATTCGCGCCTGTGAGGTCGGCATTTCGAAGGTCCTGCCCAGAGAAGTCCTTGCCGCTGAGATCCAGCCCTGCGAGCCGCAACCCCACCTGTCCCTCGACTCCAAGCCGCTTCAACATGAGGAGGGCATTCTTCTGGATGGCACTCGGGGCCTCATCCCTGAGTACCTGCCGCGCCCACTCCTCCGCCTCCTTGCGCCCTGCCAGCCCCCAGACGAAGTCCGCCATCAACGGAGACATCTCCCGCGCTCGGAGCACTACCACTGCCGCGCCTCCCTGAAGGATCTCCTCGGAGACGGCCTTCGCCACCAGCCACTCCATCACCGACTGGTGAATGAACGAGAAGTTGTTGCCCTCATCTCGCACCAGAAGCGTCCCAGAGCCGATCTGGTGCTGGACCTCCGCAGAACTAAGCGTGTGCTCCGCCAACTCCTTCACCGCAGCAGTCAGCTCGGCGGGCAGTTCCAGGATGTTGAGACTCGGGCTCGTCTCGTGCCAGAGCCTCATCGCCACCTCGGTGACCGCCCTCCAACGCTGGACCACCGTGAGCCCCACGAGCCCCCCAGGTGCATCAGCCCGGTTGCGCTCATAATCGAGCCATTGCCTCAGCAGCATCTCGTACAACCGGGCCGAGGTGATCTCCCTGTCGCGCTCCCGGGCCTCCAGCAACTTCCTCTCATCGATGTCCGCGATGAACCCGAGCATGCGCGGGTTCTCCGCCAACCCCAGCAGATCCCTCACCTCGGAGAGCAACTTCAAGCGCTGAGCCGCCTTCACCGGGTCACCCAGCCGCTTCTCCAGGAAGGCCTGGACCTGCTCGTGCGTGAAGCGCTGGAGCTTGACCAGCCGATATCCTCGCTGGGAGCTGGCCTGCTCCCCGAGCGCGCTCACCACCTGCCGATCCGAGTAGAAGTGCTGGGTACGGCTGGTGATGACGATCTTGGCCTCGCCCTGGGCGGCCTGGATCAACGTGGAGAAGTGCTCGACCGCGCGCTCATAGCTGACCCGAAGCGCCAGCTCGTCGAAGCCATCGAACAGCAGTGCGATCCGCCCATGAGAGAGCATGTAGTGAAAGGCTGGCAGATCGATCCGCTCCTCACCCGCCTTGGCCATGTGCTGGCTCACCAGCGCGTTCAACTCCTGCGCCTTCTCGAGCGTCCGCATCTCGATGAGAACAGGGACGAGCGGCCCTCCATCCTTGATCATCCTGCGGGCCAGTTCATGGAGCAGAAACGTCTTGCCCGCGCCGAACTCTCCGAGCACCAGGATGAAGCGAGGATGGGGTGAAACCAGCAGGGTGTTGAGTTCCCCCAGAACGTCCGCCGTGCTGAATTCACCGCCTTCCGAGTGAATCACCGCCCGCTGGGCGACGTAGAGCGCGGGCGGGTAGACGAGGTCCTTTTCGAGCCGATCCAACTGGCGGTTCGAATAGCCACGGAAGTCGATGAGCCCCTGATACTCGGTGAAGCTGCGAGGGAAGACGCGCCTCTTCCTGGCCCTGGCGAGCACGTCGTCCGACGGAGGGGCACCGCCGTAGACCAGCACGGACTGGATGCTCGGATCATTCCTCCGATAGCGAGCATCGATCGTGTCGAGAAAAGCTTCGAGGACATCAAGGGTGAGAGCATCGACCACGGCAATCGGAGAGACGCTCGTGACAGCTCCCTCCACCTTCGACACGCGGAGATACCCTCCGAAAGGCGCCGGCGCGCGGACCCGGACGATTTCCGCCGTCTCTCCCCTGGTCTCCATGCGCAGCCTGGCAAGCGTCTGCACCTGGGAGAGCAGATCATCCCTGCGATCCAGGCCCATGCGCTCGAAGCGGAGCGCCCTGGAGTCGTGCGGTTCGGCCTCGGAGAAGTCTTCGAGTTGCTGGGCGACAGGCTCCAGGTTTCGGAGCAACAGCCGGATCAGCACCTGCGCCGCGGCATGCGTGGCGAACTTCCGGAAAGCGTCATCCTTGTCCTCATCCCCGTAGTCCGAGACCGCTTTGACGATGAGCGTCGGGCGCCCGAGGTGCTCGCCAACCCGGCCAATCGCTGCTGCCTCCATCTCAGCGCCCAGGGTCTTGCGTCCGATCTTCTCCAAACGCTGGAACAGCTCGGGATCCTTCTGGACGATCTCGCCCGTGGCGATGGGTCCCACGTGGACACGAAACTCCGGGTCCTTCGGTGCTTCATCCTCGTGCGAGAGGTCAATCGCGTATCCCCTGCCCTCCTCGGTCAGCGCGAGGACGCCTGGCTTGTTCACCAGCAGGCCGCGTTGCCGGAGCCGATCCCTCACTGTGCTGAACGTGGGGCACTCCTTCTTCCGATCTGGATGCTTGTCCGGGGCTGCTGCGCCGTGCAGTTCCTGCTCGAGGAGTACTCGAAGGAACCACTTCTCCTGAGTCTCCAGGGAGAGCGGCCGAGTCTTCACAAGTTCGGCAGCCCAGTCCTTGTCGCGTGCGAAGTAGGCGGCATCCACCCGCCAAGTGTCCTTGAGGTTGAAGGTCTTGAAGTCATGGAAGAACTCCTCGACGCGAAGCCCCTCCTCATCGCGCCGGCCAGCGGAGAACTTTCCAGCGTCGTAGCGATAGACGCGGCTCGCGACGATGACGTCGCCCAGGAAGACGTCCTTCTTCTTCCCAGCGCAGATACCGCACATCGCCAGGCACGCCGGGTCGAGAAACTTGATGAGCGCCGTCGCTCGGAGCGCGGTGGCATCGCCACCCATCTCATCGAACGAGGCAGCCGCCACGCGCAGAGGCTCACCGTCCTCCCGAGGAAGCTCACGAAAGTGAAAGGGAAAGCCATTCCCATCCTTCGCGGTCTCCCAGCCATCCTTGCCGCCCTCACCGAGAGCAAGCACAGCGTCGAGCTCATCGAGCAGCGCGGTGATGATGAGCACATCGTACCGGCGAAACCCCACGTCAGGCTCCTTCCCCAACCTCGGAGCCCCAGCCTGCCGTGTGTAGACCCGGGGGAGTCAAGCTCCACAGGAGTCCCGGTCCAGCCGGTCTGGACCCACTGGTACGCTGGCCCTAGCAGTTGGCCCGAAACGCGGCCGACAGGGGCGGTCTCCCTCTTCAGGGTGCCCGTGTCCCCCAGGTGGACCGGGAGCGCGTCACTTGTAGGGAAGCGAGATGTAGTGCTGGCCCAACTCCGTCAGCACTCCCGGAGCCCCCAGCAAGCTCGCGTAGCACGGATCATTGGTCCACCGGCCCGTGAACCACGCGTAGCGGAACACATCCGCACGGTTCTCGCAGACAGAGACCATCTCCGTCATCTGGGCCTTCGCCTTGGCCACCGAGTCAATCTGCGCACCGTCATTCTGCCTGTGGCAGTTGGCGAACTCGGTGACCCAGAACGACTTGCCGTACTTCTTGAGCCGATCGAGCTGCCCCGCCAGCCCGTAGTCGTACCAGTGGAACGCCAAGTAATCGATGCGCGGATCCCGATTCCCGTTCGCGCTCCGATAGGCCGCATAGAACGCATCCAGCCACACCACCGGATCCGAATATCCCTGCAACGTGCCCCAGTTCATCGCAGGGCCCACGAGCTTGACGCCAGTGTGCTCCGCCACAGCCTCGTACCGAGGCCACAGTGCCGCCGCATCCTGGGGCGACATGTTGGCCTGATCCGTGAGGTTGGGCTCGTTGAGGAGCAGCAGGTACTGGATGTGCGGGTTGGCCTTGAGGAAGGCCTCGATGTTGGCCGCGTTGAAATTCCCGTTCCACAACATGGGGATGAAGTCCACGCCATAGCGGGACCGGAAGTCCGACGGCACTCCCGCATTCGGCTGCGAGCTCCAGTCGTACCACCAGCTCACGCCCGGAGAGAGCGCCGCCATGTCCGCGGGAGTCGCGATGTCATAGGCAATCCCCCGCTTGGCACTCTTGGCAAACGAAGTCCCACCATCCGTCCCGCCGTCCGTCGTCTGGCCGCCACCATCCGGACGCCCTCCATCGGGAGACGAGTTCCCCCCATCACCGGGGAGGGAGCCACCATCCGATACACCCGAGTCCTCCGGAGTCTGGGTGTCCGGATCGGAAGAGCACGCGCCAGCGCCCGCCAGCACGAGAACCACGACACAAGCCGTCGCCATGGGCCATCTCATCAGTCTTCACCTCCTGCTCGAATGGGAGGCTGGAGACTGTAATGCCGCAGCGCGTCCTTCTCACCCGGTTCCGCGACCGGGAGGCGTCGAGGCCCCCGGGAGCGTCGTGCCACCCGAGCCATCCGAGGGAGCCGCAGGAGCCGCCTTGGCCATCGACTGGGGCTCCACCGTCACTCGCACCACCCGAGGCCCATCCACCTCGTCCACGAGGATGCGCCACATGTCCAGCTTGAGGCTGTCCCCCTTCTCCGGAACCCGCCCCAGCTTCGTCATCAGGTAGCCGGCGATCGTCGTCACCTCGCCCTTCTCGTCCTCACTCAGGTCGAAGTTGACGTCCAGCCGCTCCTCCAAGTCATCCAGCTGCGCCGTGCCCGGCAGCTCGAACCGGCCGCCCGGCAACGAGCGAACCTCCTCCATCCGCCGGCCCAGCTCCGCCACATCCCCCACCACCTCGGCCACCACGTCCGCGATCGTCACCAGTCCCGACGTACCGCCGTGCTCGTCCACCACCAGGGCCGTCTGCCGGCGCCGGCGCCGGAACTCCGCCAGCAACTGCTCCAGCGTCACGTTCTCCGGCACGAACAGCACCGGCCGCTGCACCTGGGACAAGGTCCGGAGCTCCCCTTTCGACAGCAGGAAGAACAGGTCCTTGGCGTTCACCACGCCCTCCACCTGATCCAGGCTCCCGCGGCACACCGGCAGCCACGTATGCCCCGCCGCCCGAGCATCCGCGATGCACCGATCCAGTGGCTCCTCCACGTCCAGGAACTTCACCTGGTTGCGAGGCACCATCACCTGGCGCGCCGTCTTCTGCGCCATCTCCAGCGCCCGCTCGAGCAACTCCGCCCGCGAGGTGGTGATCGATCCCGCCTCCGCCGAGCTGTGGAGGATGACGCGCAGCTCGTCCTCGCTGTGCGCCTCATGGGCCTCGCTGGCGGAGTCCAGACCGAAGATGCGCAGGATCCGCCGCGCCATCCCGTTGAGCAGCACGATGGCCGGGTAGAACAGGAAGTAGAACGCGCGCATCGGCAGCGCCACCGCCAGCGTGGTGGCCTCGGCGCGCTGGATGGCCAGGCTCTTGGGCGCCAGCTCTCCGATGATGATGTGCAGGAAGGTGATGATCGCGAACCCGATCGCCACCGACGCGCTGTGTGTCACCGTCTCCCGAGCCGTCTCCGGGACGATCTCCGCGATCAGCGGCTCGATCAGGTGCGCGAACGCCGGCTCACCCAGCCAGCCCAGGCCCAGCGACGCCAGGGTGATGCCGAACTGCGTGGCGGACAGGTACGCGTCCAGCTTCTCCACCATCTTCAGCGCCATGCCTGCGCCGGGAGTCCCCTCGTCCACCAGCGCCTGCAGCCGCGTGGCGCGGATCTTCACGATGGCGAACTCCGTCGCCACGAAGAAGCCGTTGGCGAACACCAGGAGAATCGCCAACCCCAGGAAGATCCATTCACTCGCCATGGCGTCAGAACAGGGCTTCGAAGTCTGGATCGCCCTTGAGGGCGTCGAACATCGGGTCCGTGGACAACCAGCCCATCACCTTGGGCCGATCCGCCGCCAGCGCTTTCTGCAGGTACGTCACCGCGTCCTTCGGCCGCCCCCACAGCGCGTACAGCGCGGACAGGTTGTAGTTGAGCAGCAGATCCTCCGCGTTGAGCGCCCGCGCCTTGCCGTAGGCCCGCTCGGCCTCGGCGTAGAAGCCCTTCTGCGCGTAGCAGATGCCCAGATCCAACTGGGCCTCGAAGTTGTCGGGCTCCAGCCGCACGACTTCCTTGAGCTGATTGATGGCCGAGCGGTAATCCCCCTCGTCCATCTGCAGCGCGGCCAGCTCGTGCCGGGGGAACGCGTCCTGCGAATCCAGCTCGATGGCCGTCTGCAGCTCGCGCATCGCCTCTTCCACCCGCCCCTGGTCCGCGTAGGTGAGCCCCAGGTTCAGGTGGGCGTCCGGGTACTCCGGATCCAGCTCGATGGCCTCCTTGTACTCCTCCACCGCCATCTCGGCGGCGTGGGTGGAGAGGAAGCAGGCCAGGTTGTAATGCGCCGTGGCGCTTTCCGGCTCCAGCTTCAGCGCCGTGAGGTACTCGCCGAGCGCCTCGCGGAACTGCTTCTTCTCCGCGTACACCGTGGCGAGGTTGTCGTGGGCGTGGGCGGAGTCCGGATCCAGCTCGATCGCCTTCTTGAACTCCTTGATCGCCTCGTCCAGCCACCCGCGATCCGCCAGCTCGATGCCGCGCGAGTTGTGCTCGTCGGAGAGTGCGATGTTGTCCTTTTCCCGTGCCATGAAATCCGGCGGGCAATCTACGCGTCGCCAATCGACGGGCGCAAGGTAGAGTTTCCCTCCTTATATGCGCCGTGTCGCCCTCCTGCTGCTCCTGCTCTGTGCCTGCTCCCGCCGGCCCGTCCCAGCCCCGGAGACTCCCTCGGGAGCCACGCCCCCGCCTGCCGTGGGAACGGGCGTCACCGCGCCCCCGTCCCACCCGGATGTCGGGGGGAAGACACCCGCGACCGTACAGCCGGAGACAGGAGCGCCGCCCCGCCCCGTCACCCTGGTGATTGGGGGCGACGTGACGGTGGGCTACCACTACGAGGAGTATTTCGATCAGCAGGTGGCGCAGGGCCGCTCGCGCGAGGAGATGTTCGCCTACGGCTTCAAGGAGGTGAAGGCCGTGGCGGACTCGGGCGACCTGTTCCTCGTGAACCTGGAATGCCCCTTCACCGACAGCCTCGACAAGCTGCCCAAGAACTTCAACTTCCGAGCGCGGCCCGAGTTCGTGAACACGCTGCTGGCCGGCGGCGTGGACCTGGTGAGCCTGGCCAACAACCACATGATGGACTACGGGCCACAGGGGCTCGTGGACACGCTGATGACGCTGGAGCAGGCGAAGATCCCCCACTTCGGAGCGGGCCGTACCCTGGCCGAGGCCCGCCGCCCCGCCCTGCTGACCCTGGGAGGCGTGCGCTTCGCCTTCCTGGGCTACTTCTTCCTCGGGGACCGCAACATCGAGCCGCCGCAGGTGTACGCCACGGAGACCACGCCCGGGGTGGCCGGCCACTACTCGGACGTGGACGCGATGGAGAAGATGCTGCGCGAGGACATCCTCGCCGCGAAGGCCCAGGCGGACGTGGTGCTGCCCTTCTTCCACTGGGGCGTGGAGAGCACCTACACCCCTCTGCCCTACCAGCTCCGGCTGGCGCGCGCGGCCATCGAGGCGGGCGCGGCAGGAGTGCTCGGCAGCCACCCGCACGTGCTCCAGGCCATGGAGCTGCACCAGGGCGCTCCGGCCATCTACTCGCTGGGGAACTTCGTCTTCGGCGGAAACTGGAACCCCAAGGACAAGCGCAGCGCGCTGCTCAAGGCCCGCTTCTCCCCCGGGGGCTACCTGTCGAGCGAGATCATCCCACTCAAGACGGACCGCTACCCCGAGCTGCCCATGCAGCCCATCGTCGTCACCGGCCCGGAGGCCGACGAGGTGCTGAGGCTGCTGGCGACCAGCTCCGCCGGGCTTCCCCGGATGCTGCCAGAGCTGGAGCCCTACCGCCCGGCCAGCCCTCCCCCTTAGCGACCCAGGGAGGGCTCGCTCGGCGGATTACCGCTTGTGCCGGGCCTTGTTGCTCTGGCCACGCGTGGCGCGCACGCGGCGGCGCTTGAGCGACGCCTTCTTCGTCTTCGCGCGGTTGGACAGCTTCTTCTTGCTGCGATTTCCCTTCTGGGCGGGCATGTTCAAGCACTCCAATGCAGTTGTTGAGCCGCAGTGTAGCGGCAACGGGCGCCCCTTCTTTCACGCTCCTGCCCAGGCTTCCAAGGAATTTCTTGACGCCCTCCGCCCTTGCCAGCGGCCGGGCAACGGGGCAATACCCCGGGTACGACGATGATTGACAAGCTTGAAGAGGTCGAGCGCCGGTTCGAGCGCCTCACCGCCGACCTGTCCAACCCTGAAGTGCTCGCGGACTCGGCGAAGCTCCAGAAGGTCTCCAAGGAGCGGGCCTCGCTCGAGAAGCTCGTCGAGACGTTCCGTGGCTACCGCAAGGTCTTGGACGACCTCAAGGAGGTCGAGGCCTGGCTGGAGGGCGGGGATGCGGACGAGAAGGCCTATGCCCGCGAGGCCCTGCCCGGGCTGAAGCAGCAGCGCGACGAGCAGGAGCAGGAACTGAAGGTCCTCCTGCTGCCCAAGGACCCGAATGACGAGAAGAACGTCATCCTGGAGATCCGCGCGGGCGCCGGCGGCGACGAGGCCGGCCTGTTCGCCGAGGAAGTCATGCAGATGTACCTCCGCTATGCGGACCAGAAGGGCTGGTCGGCGGAGATCGTGGACATGAGCCCCGGCGGCGCGGGCGGGGTGAAGGATGCGACGGTCACCCTGTCGGGCCCGGCCGTCTACAGCCACATGAAGTACGAGTCCGGTGTACACCGGGTGCAGCGCGTGCCGGCCACCGAGGCCCAGGGCCGCATCCACACCTCCACCATCACCGTGTCGGTGATGCCCGAGGCCGAGGACGTGGACATCCAGATCAACCCGGCGGACATCGAGATGCAGGTGATGCGCTCGACGGGCTCGGGTGGCCAGAGCGTGAACACGACGGACTCGGCGGTGCGCCTCATCCACCACCCCTCCGGCATCGTCGTGAAGTGCCAGCAGGAGAAGAGCCAGACGAAGAACCGCGCCCAGGCCATGCGCATGCTGCGCGCCAAGCTCTACGAGATCGAGCAGGAGCGCATCCGCAACGAGCGCGACTCCATGCGCCGCGGCCAGGTGGGCACGGGCGACCGGAGCGAGAAGATCCGCACCTACAACTTCCCCCAGGACCGGCTGACGGACCACCGCATCGGCCTGACGGTCCACAACCTGCCGGCCATCATGGCGGGGGACGTGGATGAGGTCATCACCGCCTGCCGGACGTACTACCAGGCCGAGGCCCTCAAGCAGCAGACGGGCGGGGGCCCGGGCACCTCCTCGACCGCGCGCGCATGAGCGAGACCTGGACCATCCGCAAGGTCCTCACCTGGACGACGCAGCACTTCGAGAAGCGCCAGGTGGACGCGCCGCGGCTCACCGCGGAGATCCTGCTCGGGCACGTGCTGAAAACGACCCGGGTGCGCCTGTACGTGGACCTGGATCGGCCCCTGGCCAAGGAGGAGCTGGCCTCCTTCCGCGCCCTCATCGAGCGGCGCATGGCCGGCGAGCCCACCCAGTACCTCACAGGCGTGAAGGAGTTCTACAACCGCTCCTTCAAGGTGGATGCGCGGGTGCTCATCCCCCGCCCGGAGACGGAGTTGCTGGTGGAGGCCGCCCTGCGCGTGCTCCCCAAGGACGCACCGAGCCGCGCCCTGGACGTCTGTACCGGATCGGGCTGCATCGCCATCAGCCTCGCCTCCGAGCGCCCCCAGGCCTCCCTCCTGGCCACGGACCTGTCTCCGGACGCCTGCGCCCTGGCCCGGGAGAACGCCGAGACCCTGGGTGTGGGCGCCCGCGTCACCGTGGTGCAGGGGGACCTGTTCGCCCCCGTGCCGGCGGATGCCCGCTTCCAGCTCGTGGCTTCCAACCCGCCCTACATCGCCTCGGAGGAGATCCCGGGGCTCTCGGCGGAGGTGCGCCGGGAGCCTCGCCTGGCGCTGGACGGTGGGAGGGACGGGCTGGCCGTCCTCCGCCGCGTCATCGAGGGGGCTCGCCGGTGCCTGCTGCCTGGCGGCCTCCTTGCAATGGAGATAGGGGAGACCCAGGGGGCTGCCGTCCGGGAGCTGCTCCAGGCCGCGGGATTCCAGGACGCGCGCGTGGAGAAGGACCTGGAGCGGCGAGACCGCCTGGCTTTTGGGACACAGCCTGTGGCCACCGGGCCACAGTCGTGAGACGGAACCGATGGACAAGATCATCGTGAAGGGAGGCCCCGCGCTGCAGGGCGAGGTGAAGGTGTCGGGAGCCAAGAATGCCGCGCTCCCCATCCTCGCCTCCTCGCTGCTGGCGGACGGGGTGAGCACCTACCGCAACGTGCCGGATCTGGTGGACGTGGGCACCATGCTCAAGGTGCTCAACACCATGGGCTGCGAGGCCGAGCGGCTCACCGGCCGGCAGAAGAACGTGTGCCAGGTCGGCGTCAACGGCCACATCACCCCCGAGGCCCCGTACGATCTGGTGAAGACGATGCGGGCCTCCGTGCTGGTGCTCGGGCCGCTGGTGGCCCGCTACGGCCGGGCCCGCGTCTCCATGCCAGGCGGCTGTGCCATCGGCGCCCGGCCCATCGACCAGCACCTCAAGGGGCTCAAGGCCCTGGGCGCGGAGATCACCCTCACCGAGGGCTACGTCGAGGCCCGGGCCAAGCACTTGAAGGGCGGCACGGTCAACTTCGATCTCATCACCGTCACCGGGACGGAGAACGTGATGATGGCGGCGGTGCTGGCCAAGGGCCGGACCGTCCTGGAGAACTGCGCCCGGGAGCCTGAAATCGAGGAACTGGCCCGGGTGCTCAACAAGATGGGGGCGAAAATCGAAGGCGCGGGCACCTCCGTCATCACCATTGACGGGGTGGATTCCCTCCGCCCGGTAGACCACGCCATCCTGCCCGACCGCATCGAGGCGGGTACCCTCCTGGTCGCCGCGGCCATCAGCGGCGGGGACGTGCTGGTGAAACACGCCGTCCCCGAACACCTGGAAGCCGTGGTGATGAAGCTGCGCGAGGCCGGCTGTGTCATCACCGCCGAGAATGGGGGCATGCGCCTCAAGGCCCCCAAGGGCATCCACCCGGTGGACGTGACGACCACGGAACACCCGGGATTTCCCACGGATATGCAGGCTCAACTCATGGTGCTGATGTGTGTGGCCAGCGGCACCTCGGTGATCTCGGAGAACATCTTCGAGAACCGCTTCATGCACGTAGCAGAGCTGCACCGCATGGGGGCGGACATCACCATCCAGGGGCCCACGGCCGTGGTGAAGGGGGTCAAGAAGCTGTCGGGCGCCCCCGTCATGGCCACCGACTTGAGGGCCAGCGCCTCGCTGATCCTCGCCGGCCTCCGGGCCGAGGGGCGCACCGAAGTGTCTCGCGTCTATCACCTGGACCGGGGCTACGAGCGGCTCGAACGCAAGTTGCGGAGCCTGGGAGCGGACATCCGCCGGGTGAAAGCCTGAAGTGCAGCCCTGAAGTGAAGTCCTGAGGTGCCACCCGGAAGTTCGCTGTCAACAGAACGACCGCGACCGGTTGCATCCTGAAATTTGGGCGCCCTATCATTCTCCAATCCACGGGGAGCAAGCCTCCCCCAACCAGGAGAACGAACCGCCCCATGAATTGCCCCGCTTGCAACGTCGAGATGGCCGATCTCGAGGGGGATGAACTGACGTTGCGGAAGTGTGGAGACTGCGGTGGGTTGTGGATCGACGTCGCGGACCTCAATCGGGTCCTGCTCCACAACAATCTTCCTGGTCTGGAGAGTCTGGGCGGAAAGGTCGACGCGGAAGCACTCACCGGTCAGTGTCCCGAATGTCAGGTGGATCTTGTGCGAATCACTGGCGGTGATCGCAATCACCCGTTGAGCTACGACTCCTGCGAGTCGTGTGGCGGAATCTTCCTGGAGTCCGAATTCCAGGATGCGACCGACACCCGGATCGCCATCCAGGAGATCGTCGACTTCTTCAAGGCCTTCAGCGCCAAGAAGAAGTCCGCTGCTGGATAGCCGCTTCCTGGAGAGGAGTAGAGCCCTCCCCTCCCCCTCTCGCCAGGGCCGCGAGCCGCCTGCTCAGGGACGGCTTCGGAAGGCCTCCTTCCACTCGTCGGGCAGATCGCCCTCCAGGGCGAGCGTGTATCCACCGGACGAGCCGTCCGCCTCTTCGCGGGTGAACTTCACAGAGACCTTGCCCTTCTTCGGCAGCTCCAGCGACAGCTTGGAGTTCGAGGCGGAGTACGCGCCGGTAAAGGCGCTCGGCTCACCGCCCAGCGGCTCGTGGACGAAGCGGTACGTCCCATCCACATAGAAGGAGAGGAAACTATCGGGCGCGCCCTCCAGGCCCCCGAACCAGGTGCCCAGCAGCGGCGCCGTGCGGGCGTCGTACTTGAGGTTGGGAGCCAGCTTGGTGCCGTTGAGCGGCTTGCCCTCCGAGTAGAAGATGACGTCCGTGAGACAGACGGGAGCGCCGTCCTCGGAGCCCGGGAAGACGTCCTTCACCTCGAGGGTGATCCAGGCGCCAGAGACGGGCGGGTTGAGGGGGATGGTCTGCTGGCCTCGCTTGTCCTCGAGCGTGAAGCCGCGGGCGGTGTCCTTGCCCTCCAGAGTGATCTTCTTCGCCCGGGGGTAGGCCTTGAAGGCGTCCCGCTCCGTGGCATTGCCCGTGTAGACGCGCACCTCGTCCACGGTGGCCACACCCTTGAAACCAATGGTCATTCCTCGGAAGGCGCCCTCGCCGTCGGGGGCACACCAGGCGGTGGTGTCCCGCCCGTCGAGCACGTTGAGCGGGCTGAAGCGATCAGGGTGGGCATCCTTGTCGAGGTAGTCGCCTGCCTGGGCATAGCCGACGGTGGCTGGGGGTGCGGCCAGGGCCAGGGGAGCAGAAGCGACGAGCAGGAGAGAGAGCAGAACCAGGTGACTTCGCATGGAATGGCATTGTGGATCGGTCCACGAAGGGCTCACCAGTCCACAACGGCTGTGGATGAAAACGCGGCCCCGCATGTTTGCGATGCTTGACACCCGGTCCCCACGGGGAAGAGTAGGCGGCCGATGCGAGGGAACGCGATGCGACGTCTGGGCTGGATTGCAGTGTGCGCGGTGCTGGCCGGCTGCCCCAAGGGAGGAAAAGAAGAGGTGGCCGACGCGGGACCGGTGGACGCCGGCCCGGATGTCTTGAGCGAGAAGGAGCCCAACGAGCGGCCGGATCAGGCGCTGACGCTGGCGCGGGACGCGGTGGTGAGCGCGGCGCTCTCGGCGGACCCGGCCAAGGGGGACGAGGATTGGTACCGGCTGGCGCCGCCCTCCGCTCGCACGGCGGACATCACCGTGTCCGGCATCCCGGGCGGGGACGTGCAAATCGAGGTGTACGACCGGGATCGCAACCGGCTGGCCAGCGTGAACAGTGAGGGAGAGAACAAACCGGAGCACTTCCCCAACCTCTTCGTCGAAGGGGAGCGCTACGTGCGTGTGGCCTCGGCGCGCAAGGGCAGCGGCGGGTCCTACACGCTCACGCTGACCTACCGGCGGCCCAACGATGGCGAGGAGCGCGAGCCCAATGACCGGGCGGTGGATGCGACGCCGCTGACGCTCGGACAGACGGTGGCGGCCTATATCGGGCATGCGGGAGATGAGGACTGGTACCGCATCGAGCTGCCCGCGCAGGCGGCGCCGAGCACTCCGGGGACAATCCCCGATGAAGAGGCCCCGGTCCCTGCCCCGAAGGCACCGGCTCCAACTCAGGCTCCGCCCCCGACTCCCGCGCCTCCGGAGGGAGCCACGCCCACGCAGGCCGAGGGAACTCCCCCTGCGGGAGAGGGTGCGACGCCCTCCCCTGCTCCCACGGGTGAGACGCCTCCGGCAGAGGGCTCCACGCCTCCTCCGGACGGAACCACTCCTCCGCCGGCCAACGGAGCGCCCACGGGCAGCCCCACCGGTACGCCGGGAGCCGTGGCCCAGGTGAAGGATGCCGGCACGGCAGCGCCTCCGGAGCCTCCGGGAGTGGCGCTGAAGATCGAGCTGTCCGCACTCGAGGGCGTGCGGCCCGAGCTGGCGGTGCTCTCCGCGGCGGAGGCTCCGCTGTTCTCCCTCAGGGGCAAGGAGGGCGAGGCGCTCGCGCTGCGCAATATCGGAGTACGTGCGACGGACCAGGTCGTCTACGTGGTGGTGAAGAGCAGCTGGGTGGGCACCGGCAAGGACGCGAAGCGGGCCTACAACGCGACGAATCCGTACACCCTCTCCGTGTCGCTGGAGGAGGCGGGAGCGAACGCGGAGCTGGAGCCCAACGACGAGCTGTACAAGGCCACGCCCATCACGGGCTCGGGCTTCAAGGAGGGCTTCCTCGCGCCCAAGAGCGACGTGGACTACTACGTGCTGAAGACGACGGAGCCCATGCTGGCGAAGGTGGAGGTGTCGGGGGTGGAGCGGCTGGACCTGGTGCTCTCGGCGGTGGACGCACCGGCGAGCGACAGTGCACAGGAGACGGTGACGCTGAAGGCGAACGACGGCGCCCTGAAGGAGCCCGAGCGCCTCAACAACGTGTCCTGCAACGGCAGCTGCTACTTCAAGGTGGAGGGGGCGTCTCGCAAGGTCGAGGGCAAGTGGGTGAAGGACTTCGAGAACGCGGACCAGCCGTACCGGATCACCGTGACAGCGGTGCCGGACGACGGCAGCCAGGAACGCGAGCCCAACAACACGGCGGACCGGGCGATGGACCTCACCTTCGGCAAGGCGGTGCGCGGCACGGTGTACCCGGCGAAGGACGTGGACTACTTCCGGTTGGACCTGACGGAGCGCCCAGTGCGCACACCCATCCGGGCGACGCTGTTGGGCATCCTGAAGGTGGACGTGGGGCTGTACCTGCACCGGGTGGGGCCGGACGGCAAGCTGTCGCTCGTGCAGACGTCCGACCGGGCCAAGGGGGATCAGCCGGAGACGATCCGCTACAGCGCCGAGCCGGGGGTGTACGTGCTGGAGGTGAGGGACGCGAAGAACCGGGAGTCCAACTTCCAGGACCCGTACCAGCTGACGGTGGAGGAAGGAGAGTAGCCGGGCGGACTTGCCGGTTACTTCTCGTTGACAAGGTCGAGCGAGGCCCCTACCTTGGGCTCGCTTCGGTCGCGGTGGTAGCTCAGTTGGTAGAGCACGAGCTTCCCAAGCTCGGGGTCGCGGGTTCGAATCCCGTCCGCCGCTCAACAAAGGGCCTGGAATCGCAGGAGACAACCTCCGGTGGTTCCAGGCCCTTCGCTTTTCCCAAGGACTTGGAGCCATGAAGAAGCCCTACAAGCCAGAAGGCTACGCGAGCGTCTCGGTCTACATGATGGCCGACGGCGTTCAGCGGGTGATCGACTTCCTGAAGAAGACCTTCGATGCGGAGGAGCTGCGCCGGTTCGAAGGACCGAACGGGAAGATCATGCATGCCGAGGTCCGCATCGATGACACGGTGGTGATGCTCTCGGAAGGTGGAGGACAGTTCCCGGCCTTCCCTGTCTGGCTCCACGTCTATGTCCCCGACGTGGACGCAACCTACCGCCGCGCCCTCGCCGCGGGAGGCGTTTCCGTCCAGGAGCCCGTGAAGAAGGACGATCCCGACAAGCGCGGAGGAGTGAAGGATCCCGCGGGGAACACGTGGTGGATCGCAACGCAGGTGGGCTGAGTTACAGTGGTTCATCCAACCCAGGAGGTCACCATGATCAAGCTCTACTTCAACCCCCAGAGCCGTGCGACAGTCACCAAGTGGATGCTGGACGAGTGCGGTGCTCAGTACGAGATCGTCCCCATCAGCTTTGAGAAACGGGAACACAAATCGCCCGAGTTCTTGAAGATCAACCCGGCTGGCAAGCTGCCCGCGCTGGTGGATGGAGATACTCGGCTCTTCGAGAACACGGCCATCTGTCTCTACCTGGCCGACAAGTTCCCCGAAGCCCGGCTGGCGCCCAAGATTGGCGATCCCCAGCGCGGACGCTACCTGTCGCTGATGGTCTACTCGACGTCGCAGCTCGAGCCCGCCATGGGCGACACCATGATGAATCTCCCGACGCCACCGGCTCGCGGGTGGACGGACTTCGAGACGGTCCAGAACGTGATCGAGGGCGAGCTGGGCGCGGGGCCCTACCTGTTCGGGGACTGGTTCACGGCGGCGGATGTGATGATCGGCGCGATGTTCATCTGGCGGCGCAGCTTTGGCGGCAAGCCGGAGCGGCCCAAGCTGGAGGCCTATGTCGATCGGCTCCTGGCGCGCCCCCATGGATTGAAGATCGGGAAGTAAGCCGCACCTTCGATTTCGCCCACTCTTCACGGGTGTCAAAAGCAGGTGCCGTCCTCGCTCCGCCGAATGGGAGCGAGGATATTCCCCCCGCAACGCCACTCGTGGGGAGACACCTGGATGAGACGAGCTCTGCTGCTGTCGGCCCTTTGTTCCGCGCTACCCTTCCATGCGTGCAGTTCCTCCAAGGAGGAGACTCCTGAGGGCGTCAAGGAACCGACGCTCGCGGGCCGTGCGATCCTCCCCGCGGACGCCTACCAGCCCGGTCCGCCCTCGGGTGGACAGGTCACCCCCAACAATGGAGTCACTCCACCCTTCGCGAGCCAGCCGATCCCTGGCTTCTCGGCCGTCCTCGACGCAGGTGGGGGCGAGTTCTGGGCCATGCCCGACAACGGCTATGGCACGAAGGCCAACTCCGCCGACTTCCTGCTCCGTCTCTACCGTGTCCGTCCCGACTTCCGGACGCCCCAGGGCGGCAATGGAACCATCGCGGTGCTCAGCTTCGTGCAACTGAGCGATCCCGACGGAAAGGTCCCCTTTGCGCTCACCCGGGCCGACCGGCTGCTGACGGGTGCGGATTTCGACATCGAGTCCGTGCGCCGCACGAGCAACGGTGAGCTCTGGTTCGGCGACGAGTTTGGACCGTTCCTCGTCCACACCGACGCGACGGGCAAGGTGCTCGAAGCGCCGATCCCGCTGGAAGGCGTGCAGTCTCCGCAGAACCCCTCCCTCTCGAACCCGGAGGCGTGGACGCTCCCCGGCAGCCGCGGCTACGAGGGAATGGCGCTGAGCACGGACGGCAAGTGGCTCTATCCCATCATCGAGGGAGCGCTGCGCAACGATCCCGACCCGAGGCGGCGGATCCTGCACCAGTTCAATCTGCAGGAGCGCAAGTACACCGAGAAGACGTGGAACTACCGGGTCGACGCGGAGTTCCCGAACGCGGTCATCGGTGACTTCACCGCCGTGGATGAGAACCGCTTCATCCTGATCGAGCGTGACGACGACCAGGGAGAGCAGGCCCGCCAGAAGAAGCTCTACCTGGTCGATCTGCGCCGCGTCGACACCGACGGGTTCCTCGAGAAGCAGCTGGTGGTCGACCTGCTGCAGATCCGGGATCCCTCGAGCCTCTCGTCGCCGGCCCGGTCCGGCGAATATGGAGTCGGAGACCCGTTCAAGTTCCCGCTCCAGTCGGTCGAGAGTGTCGAGGTGCTCGATGGCGAGCGGCTGCTGGTCGCCAACGACAACAACTACCCTGGCAGCAACGGACGCTGGACTGCCCGCAATCGGCCGGATGACACCGAGATGATCATCCTCCGCATCCCCGCCATCCGTTAGGCCTCGGCCCCGCGCCTCAGGCGCTCAGAAGCGGCCCACGAGACCGCCCAGGATGCCCCCCGACTGGAGTGGGGCAACCCTGGGCGTCACCTGGACACCCGGTCCCTGCGAGGAGCCTCAGCAAGGACCTGGAAGCGCACCGGAGGCAATCTCCTTGCGCTCCCAGATCCTTCGCGGCCTGCCCGTTACTGGCAGATGTCGCGATCGTCGAGAGCGTTGAGGTGACCCTCGGCGTTGCCCGTCATCGACCGGGCATAGATTCCGCCGTCAAAGCTCCCGTCCGTGAACTGGACGTGGGCCTTGGGAGCCAGCACCGTGCCGAAGAAGCCATAGCCCTGCGCGGTGACGGACGTGGCATCCACGAAGTTGAAGAGCACGCCGTGAGCGTTGATGCCGCCACTGAACGACTGACCGAAACCCGTGAACGTGGCCGAGCTCCCCGACACGTTGATCACCACCAGTGAGCCCGCCGGAGCGTCGATGAGCAGCAGCTTCGCCCCGGTGAAGGCGCTGGCGCTCACCTGGAACACGTTCAGCTCGGGATCCGTGCCGTGCAGCGTGATGCCACCCCAGGAAGCGATCGTCGTCGAGCCGTTCGCCGTCAGCGCGGCCAACCGGGTAGACAGCTTGTTCAGCGCGAAGCCACGAGCGGCGAAGTCGATGGGCGTGCCCTGCGCCACCGTGCCTCGCGGGTAGACCACGCTGGAGCCGGCGCTGTAGTTACCCCCATACCAGGCATCACCCCAGACGCCGCCATTGGAGAGCGTGAGGTCGCCGCCCGCCACCAACGTGGCGGCGATCTCGCTGGCCGACAGCCGGAAACCGACCGAGAAGTTGTTCATGGAGATGTTGCCACCCGCGGCCACCTTGCCCTCCACGTCCGAGCCCAGCGTGTAGTCCTCGAGCACGAACAGGTTGTAGTCGCTCAGGCGCACCTCGATGCAGGAGCTGCACGCGAGCTCCACCTGGGCCGAAGCGGTGTTGTTGTCCTCGCGGCACTCCAGCTCGCGGCCATTGCCAGTTCCGTAGTCCGCCACCACGAAGACCTCGGCGACACCACCGGGAGGCGAGCTCAGCGTGATCGAGGCCAGCGTGCTGGCGCCCGCCGGAAGCACCTCAGGCAGGGTGGCCACGCCGAGCAGGGTTCCGCCCGAGGCCGGGTTGCCCTGGAAGAAGGCTACCTGGAGCCCGGCCGACGCCGCGGCCTCACCCTGGTTGGTCACCTGCGCGCTCAGCGTCAAGACCTCCGTTTCCGTGTCACACGTGCTCGTCACGACCGAAGCCACCAGATCCGCGGCAGCGAAGGGGCTGGTGTCGCCCGACCCCTGGCTGTTGGAGCGGAACGTGTTGAGGCCCGGGACTCGCCAGTTGGCCGTGGGATTGGCCGGGATGGTGCCATCCTCGTTCACGTTGGTGACGGAGTACGCATGCTGGTTCCAGATGCGGCGGGTGTTCACCCAGCCGTCCTTCTTGTCCCGGAACACGCGGATGCCAGCGAAGGTGCCATAGCCACAGCTGACGTTGGCGGCGACGACGATCTCGGCGTTGTCGTCTCCGTCCACGTCGACAACGACGGGGTTCTCGTAGGTAGTGCAGGAGCTGTGCGGCACCTCGAAGCGAATCGCTCCCGTGGCGCCGTCATAGATGCGCAGGCGCGTCTCATCCGCGTAGACCGCCTCGGCCTTGCCATCCCCCTCGAAGTCGAAGGTGGAGGAGCCGGTCCGCCGAGAGCTGGCATCCTGGGTGGGGCTCGACCACTTCACCGTGCCGTTCGTCTCGAAGACGCTGTAGAAATTGGCGCCCGCCACGCCGACCTCCGCCTGCCCATCGTTGTCGAAGTCCGCGATGTTGGGCGCACCACCCTCGCCTCCTCCGGGGATGGGAGTCGTCCACACGAGCGAGCAGTCGTCATCCAGCAGAGAGACGTTGCCCGACCAGACCACGATGATCTCGCCCCGGTCGTCCGCGTCGAAGTTGCCCACGCCCGCCAGGCCATGACCGATCTGGGTGTTGATGCACTTCAACGTCCCGTCCGCGCGGTATACGGCCCGGTCGTTGATGACCTCCTGGAAGCCGTCACCATCGATGTCCGCCGCGAAGGAGATGGGACCGGTATTGGACTGAGTCACTCCCCCCATGCCATCCGAGCCCACCCACTTCAGGGTGCCCGTGTTATCGAAGACGTGGTTGCCGTCGATGATCTCCACGTTGCCGTCGTGATCGAGATCCGCGAAGGAGACTCCGCCCCAGTTGTTTGCGGGCACCGAGGTGCGGAACTTGAACGCGCCGTCATGCTCGAAGCAGATGATGCCGTTGCCGTCCTCCGGAATGGTGCACAGCTCCGGCTTGCCGTCGTGATCGATGTCACCGGCGGCCAGGGTGGCGGCGCCGCGGACGCGCCAGGCGGCATTCGTCACCGTCCACAGCTCACTGCCATCCGCGCCGCTGATGGCCCGGACGACCCCGTTGTAGTTCCAACCGTTGGCGTCGTTCACGTAGGCGTTGAAGACCACGTCCGGGATGCCGTCGCCGTTCAGCTCCACGACGACCGGCGTCATCATCACCTGCTTGTGGTCGGGCAGGACGCTCGGGTTGCCCGTCCATGCCCACTCCAGCTCGGGATCGAAGCTGGGGTTGAAGGGAGGTTTCACCTCGCAACGCTCCGCGCTCACCTCGGCCTGCTGCTGCTGCTCCAAGCCTTCTTGGCCCGGCTCCACGGCGCAGGCCGCACCTCCCATCGCTACCAACACCGCCGCCAACCTTCCGCTGATCCGCTTGAGGCTGCGCGTCCCGACACTTCGATTGCTCTTCTTCATGAGTCCCTCCAGATCTGCTGGGTCTGTCCCGCCAGCCGGAGCCCCTCGAGACGATCTCTCGTTCCGGACAGCGAGCGTCCGCGCAGTGAGCAAGGGCTGTGCCGCAACCTCGCTCAGTCGAAGCACCAGTGGCCCCATGCTCCACATGCTGTCTCGATCCGCTTTGACACAGCGGATTTGACACGCCCATGTCAGCGCTGACACGTCGATGCTCCCGACGCGATCGCCCCGCAACTTCCTCATGCCCCCCGTGTTCATCCCGGAAAACCAACCTCCGAGAGGATCTCCGGTGAGCCAAGGAACGTGGAAGAAGGCGCTGTTCGTGGGAGCAATGGGTCTGGGATTGGCGGCCTCCGCCCAATCAGTGGACGAGCAGATTGGGGGAGCGCGGCAGTTCCTGGATCCCGAGTTCAAGGGAGCCGCTGCGGTCTACCAGGACGACAACCGCATGGTGTGGCAGGCACCGGTGGATCCGGTGACGGGAGTGATCGACGAGTTGCAGCGCCGGCTCATCGACAACCAGGCCACACCCCTGATCGAGTCCTTCCAAGGACCGGAGTGGGTGCGCGGCAGCGACCGCATCCTCTATACGAAGACGACAGACGCCACGCCCAACCTGTGGCTCAAGCGTCCCAACCTGCCACCCGTGCAGCTCACTCAGCCGCCGGCGAAGCGCTACCTGCTCACGGGGATCCTCACCTCCCAGCTCTCCACGAAGGTGACCTACCGGCGCGAGGAGACGCTGTCGTCCGGTGAAGTGGCGAAGGGCGTGTACTGGCTGGACACCTCCGCGCCCACCGTCGAGCACCTGCTGCCCGGCGCGAACCTGGGCGTCGCACCCGTGAGCTGGATCCCGGGCTCGGAGGATCTCGTGTACTGCCAGAAGCAAGGGCAGCCAGCGGTCAACCAGCTCGTGCGGCTGTCGACGGCGACGGACACGCTGACCACGCTCACCTCGGATCTGGACGAGAAGGAGGATTCCTTCGCGTTCCAGGCCGCGGAGGCCAACCAGGCCCTGCGCTACGCCGCGGTGGTGAACGGCGGCACGCTGCGCGTCTACCTGGATGTGAACGGGGACGGCCGCTGGGGAGGGAGCGCCAGCGAGCGCGTGGACCTGAGGCCTCCTTCGGACCTCCCGTACATGTTCTCGCCCGAGACGTTCCAGGCCCGTGACAGCCAGGGTGCATTGCGGACATGGTTCGTGGTCGTCATGCGCACCAGCGCCACGGCACCGGGCCCGCAGGATCATGGCGAGGTCTGGGTGCTGGGGATGAATGGCACGTCGATCCGGGTGGACGGCGGCACTCCGAGCCAGCCTCGCCAGCCCGCGGATCCGGAGTACACACAGGGCCAGAGCGAGATCTTCGTCTACTACAACAACGGGAATGATCTGGCTCTCTGGAGGAGCCACACGGGCCTGGCCGTGCCGTGAGCGGTTCGGGAGACGAGAGGGCTTGACTGAACGCAGTTTCAGGTCCACCTTGATCAGGTGAAGCCGCGTCCCGTCTCCAATCCGCCCAACCCCTGGGCGAGCACCGAGGTGGAGTACCTCGACGAGATCCCCCCCGCGCGGCTCGAGGTCCTCGAGGATCACAGCCGAGAGGTGCTCGCTCGCAACAACAGCCCGGACGTCTGCTTCACCTGGAGCGTCAACCCGTACCGCGGCTGCATGCACGCCTGCGGCTACTGCTACGCACGCCCCACCCACGAGTACCTCAGCCTGGGCGCCGGCACCGACTTCGAGACGCGCATCGTCGTCAAACCCCACGCCCCCGAACTGCTCCGAGAGGCCTTCGAGCGCCCGCGCTGGCAGGGAGAGACGGTCGTCTTCAGCGGCGTCACGGACTGCTACCAGCCCCTCGAGGCCTCGCTCCGCCTCACCCGCCGCTGCCTGGAGGTCTGCGCCGAGTTCCGCAACCCCGTGGGAATCGTCACCAAGGGCGTCCTCATCGAACGCGATGTGGATGTGCTCCAGACCCTGGCCCGCGAGGCCCGCCTGTGGGTCAGCATCAGCCTTCCCTTCCACAACCCGGAGCTGGCTCGCGCCATGGAGCCCTACGTGGCCACGCCCCGGCGGCGCCTGCAGGCCATCGAGAAGCTCGCGGCGGCGGGCATCGACGTGGCGGTGTCCGTGGCCCCCATCATCCCCGGCCTCAATGACGAGGACATCGCCAAGGTGCTCACCTCCGCGCGCGAGGCCGGAGCCACCCGGGCCCATTACACACTGCTGCGCCTGCCCGGTCCCGTGAAGGAAGTCTTCGAGGAGCGCCTGCGCGAGAAGCTGCCCCTGCGCGCCGAGCGCGTCCTCCACCGCATCCGGGAGACTCGCAACGGGGAGCTCTCCGACGCCCGCTTCAAGCACCGCATGCGCGGCGAGGGCCTCTACGCGGAGACCATCACCCGCCTCTTCGACACCACGGCGCGCAAGGTCGGCATGAGGATGTCCTCCCCCACCGAGAGCGCGCCCACCACCTTCCAGCGGCCGACGCGGCCCTCGGCCCAGCTCAGCCTCTTCTGAGAGGCCGAGCCTGGCGCCCCGCGCTCGGCTCAGTCGTTCTTGCCGAGCATCCCCTTCTTCAACCCGTCATCCACCGGGTTGCTGCCCAGCCACACCCCGAAGAGGGCATCCGCGAAGTCCTTGCCCTCCACCGAGATCTCCTGGCCGCCCTTGCTCTGCACTCGCGTGCCCTTGCCGGGAACGTACGTCAGCGTCAGCTCGTCCCCCTTCTTGAGATCCGGAATGGCCTTGTTGAAGGTCTCCAGCCGATCCTTCAGCGCCGGCATCTGCGCCTTGTTGTTCTTCTCCACGCCCTCGGAGATGGCCTCGGTGATCTTCTCCTTCTCCAGATCCCTCAGCATCGACATGCGGACCACCTTCGTCTGGTCCGAGCTGATCGCCTGAGCCCCATCCTGGGTCGTGTTCTCCAGGTAGAACCCCACGGCGTAGACCTTGAAGAAGACCTTCTTGCGCAGCCCCGCGCCGTTGAGCTTCAGCTCCTTGCCGTCGACCGAGAGGGTCGCGGGAAACTTCACTCCCGCCACTTCCTTCTCCTGGGCCAGGGCGGGCAGCGCGAGCGCGAGGGACAGCACCACGGCGGACAATGTCATTTTCATGGTTTCTCCCTATCCGTGCTTCTGGGCGAATTGATCCATGAAGGATACCAGCGCCTTCACGTTGTCCACCGTCACCGCGTTGTACATCGACACGCGAATGCCTCCTGAGAGACGGTGCCCCTTGAGCCCCACCATGCCCGCCTTCTTCGCCTCGGCCACGAACGTCGTGTCCAGCGCCTCGGTGGGCAACCGGAACACCGCGTTCATGTACGAGCGGGACTCCTTCTCCACCGGCGCCCGGTAGAAGTCCGGGTGCCGATCGATGGCCGCGTAGAGCAGCTCGCCCTTCTCCCGGTTCCACTTCTCCAACTGCTTCAGGCCTCCCACGTCCTTGATCCACGCCAGCACGTTGCGGCACAGGTAGATCGCGAAGGTGGGCGGCGTGTTGTACAGCGAGTTGTTCTCCGCGTAGGTGCTGTAGCGGAAGATCTTCGGGATCTCCGTGCTCCCCTTCGCCATGAAGTCCTTGTGGAGAACGATGAGCACGATCCCCGATGGCCCCACGTTCTTCTGGGCCCCCGCGTAGAGGAACGCGAAGCGGCTCACGTCGATCGGCTTCCACAGCAGATCCGAACTCATGTCCGCCACCAGCGGCACGTTCCCCGTCTCCGGGAACGCGTGCCACTGAGTCCCGTAGATGGTGTTGTTGCTCGTCATGTGGACGTAGGCAGCCTCCGGATCCAGCATCATCTCGGCCTGCCGAGGCACGCGCGTGTAGCGGTTCTCCGAGTTGATCGTCGTGCCGGCAATGCGCGGCTTGCCGTAGTACTTCGCCTCGTCGAAGGCCTTCTCGCTCCACACCCCCGTCATCAGGTAGTCCGCCGAGGCCTCCGGCTTCAGGAAGTTCATCGGCACCTGCGCGAACTGCTGCGAGGCGCCTCCCTGAAGGAACAGCACCTGGTGCGTCGCCGGGATGCCCAGCAGCTCCGTCAACAGGGAGATGGCCTCGTTGTGGACGGCCTCGTACTCCTTGCCCCGGTGACTGTGTTCCATGATAGACATCCCGGAATTCTGGAAATCCAGTAATTCCTCCCGGGCCCGCTCCAACGCTGGCAGGGGCAGCCCAGCGGGACCGGCATTGAAGTTGATGACGCGCATGGCAGGTGTCCTCTAGGAAGGGAATGGCGCCGCCATTCTCTCCGACGGGCATTCGGGGGCCAGCAGGAAGAGCAGACAGGGTCTCACGCGGGGCAGTGGCCGACCGTTGAAACCGGAGGTCAGGAGGACAGGTGGGTTCCTCTGAGGAACTGATCCAGTGTGTGCGGCGGGCCGCCCGTGGGGAGGAGTCCGCCTTTGGTGAGTTGTACCGGCGTACGAGACCCTTGGTGGCTCGGCTGACAGCGGGGTTCGCCACGCTGGACGCGGACGAGGTGGAAGACGTGATTCAGGAGACATACGTCCGCGCGTTCAAGGCGCTGCCCCGGCTCAAGGAACCCTCCGCCTTCGAGGCGTGGCTCCTGTCCATCGCCCGCAACCGGGCGCGCACCCGGCTGGAGCGCAAGACGCACGTGCGCCGCATGGAGGAGGAGACCCAGGATCCTCAGCCCGAAACGGTGCCCGCCCTGCCCGAGGCGCTCCAGGTAGAGCGTGACATTGCAGTGGTACGGCAGCTCATCACCGAGCTGCCCGAGGGCGACGAGAAGAAGACCGTGCAGCTCTTCTACCTGGAGGGCTCGCTGTCCGCGCGCGAGATCGCCGAGCAGCTCGGCGTGGGCAAGAGCGCGGTGACCATGCGGCTCGAGCGGTTCCGAGCCCGGATCAAGCGGGAGCTGCTGCGGCGCGTCCTCGCTGGACGGTGGGAGTGATGGCATGAAGCACCTGGATGCCCACACGCTGCGCGCACTGGCCGCTCGGGAGCCCGAAGCGGTGACGCACTTCCGCGAGCACCTCGCCTCCCCATGTGACACCTGTGAGGAGTTCCTCGCCCAGCACCCCGACACGGACCTGCTCGATGGGCAGGTGGACCTGTTCCTGCTCAGCCTCGCCCCAGCACGGGAGGTGGTTCGAGATGACGTAGGCTGGATGCGCCTCAAGAAGCGCCTGCGCACCTCCAACCCCGTGGGACGCTGGGTGGGGGTGGCGACCGCGCTGGCTGCTTGCGTGCTGGGCGCGGTGCTCGTCCCCCGGATGCTGGCACCGCCCGGAAACCCGCAGTGGACCGGGGTCAAGGGCTCCAGCCGGATCACCCTGGAGCTGGTGGCGGCGGCTCGGGGCGCGGACGGCCGGCTGCGGCGGTTGGATCCCGGGGAGGCGGTAAGCCCGGAGGACGTGCTGCTGCTGCGCTACCACTCCACCGAGGCCGGCAGCGCCTTGCTCTTCCAGCAGGTGGGCAGCGCAGCGCCCGAGCTGCTGGGCAACTTCCTGCTCGAGGCCGGGACGCACGATCTCGAGGGCCCCCAGGGGCTCACCGGCGTGAGCCTCACCGGGGAAAAGGGCCCGGTGTCGCTCTGGCTGGTCGCCTCACCAGCAGGTGAGGAGCTGTCGGAGGAAGGAGTCAAAGCCACCCTGAAGGGAGGGACAGCCCGCGTGGACAACCCCTTGTCCACCGCCCGGTTCGACGTCTTCGTGAAGAACAGCGAGAATCAGCGCTGACCCGTGAAGCGCCTCGTCCTCATGATGCTGGGAGCCCTTGTGGCTTGTACCGGCCCGGCTGCCTACGAGAAGGGCGGCCTGGTGCCGCTCAAGCTCGACGAGGCTACATTATCGACCGCCTACGCCCCGCGGCGCATTGCCCTGCTGGTAGGCATCGCCGAGTTCCAGGATCCGCAGTGGCGCAACCTGCGCTACTCGGAGAAGGACGCGCAGGATCTGGCCGCCGCGCTGCAGGACCCCGCGCGCGGGCACTTCGATCAGGTGCGGCTGCTCACGACCCCCGAGCAGACGACGCGCGCGTCCATCCTCGCGGCTCTCCGGGAGCTGCAGCAGGAGGCCACCCGGCCGGATGACGTCGTGGTGGTGTACTTCTCCGCGCACGGCACGCTGTCTCGGGATGGGCAGGGGGAGCTGAAGCGCTACCTCGTCACCCACGACGCCTCGTACCACTCCATCGCGCAGACCGCGCTGCCCATGGACGTGCTGAAGGCGGAGTTCGACAAGCTGCCCAGCCGACGCCGGCTGCTGGTGCTGGCCACCTGTCACAGCGGCAACGGCAAGTCGTTGCTGCCCAAGGAGTTGGAGCAGGAGCTGGCCGGCATCAAGTCCGGCTTCTACGCGCGCCCGTTGGAGGAGTCGAGCCGCGCCTCCATGGTCTTCGCCGCCTGTGACTGGGGCGAGACCGCCCGCGAGGACGAGGGGCTGCGCAACGACATCTACACATACTTCCTCATCGAGGGCCTCAACGGCTCGGCGGATCGCAACGCGGACGGCGCCGTCACCGCCACCGAGGCGCACGACTACGCGCGCCGCCGCACCTTCGCCTTCACCCAGGGGCGCCAACGTCCGTCCGCGGAGATCCTCGAGGTGGGCGCTGATCCGGTGGTGCTCTCGGGCAGCATCGACAGGCTGGGGCGCCCGGAGCTGTTCTCGTACAACCCGCGGCTGGACGGCTTCACACTCAAGGTAGATGGCGAGCCGCGCACGGATCTGCCCGGAGGCACCGCGGTGATGCCAGGGAACCGCATCGTGGAGCTGACCAAGGGCGATGCGGTGCTGGTGCGCCGTGAGGTGGAGGTGGCCGAGGGCCAGCGGCTGCCGTTGGAGCAACTGCTGGCGGATGCCTTCCCCCATCGTTCCCTCTCGCTGGTGGGCGGGATGTTCTCGTTCGTGGACCGCCGCAGCCGCACCGAGTTGCTGCCCGCCTCTCCCGATGTGGGCGTGGCGTTGCGCCTGGAGGATCGGCCACTGCAGGACTTCGCCCTCATGCTGGACTTGGGGGGAAGCCATGGGCGGCATCAGCTCGAGCTCGTGCCCGGCTCGCAGGTTCCCTTCGCCTACACTCGGCTTTCCCTAGGTGTGGGCATGCCGTACCTGTGGCGATGGGATCGACTGTCGCTCTTCGCAGGTCCGCGCGTGGCCGCTCTCTATCTGCGGCGGTCCTTTGCCGTGGATACCTTCGTGGGAGGACAAGAGTATTTCACCTTCAGCCCCGGGCTCATGGGTGGCGCCGTGTGGCGCCTGAGCGAGAGGCTGGAGCTGATCTCGCAGATGCAGTGGATGCTCACGTACGTGGTGGTGGATGGGAAGGGGCAGGCAGTGGGGTTCGCCGGCGGCCTCGCCGGAGTGGGGTATCGCTTCTGATGCGCCAGAGACTTCACATCGCGATTGTTTTCCTCCTCGCCGTGGGCACGAGCAGCTGTGGTGAGCTGGCCAACGCGCCTTTTCTCTTCGGCACGGTGCATGGCCAGATCTCCGACTGTGATCCCTCCGTGGGTTATGTGTCGGTGATGGGCGAGCCCGAGTTGAACAGCCGCCTGGCGGTGGACGGCTCCTTCACGCTGGAGAAGGTGCCCGCGGGGCAGGCCGAGCTGTTCATCGTCGCCTCGGCGACCCGAGCCCTGCGCGAGCCCTTGATCGTCCAGGGTGGACAGTCCGTCACGCTCGGGGCGCTCGTTCCGAAGGAGGCCAGCTACCTGTCAGTGTGGCTGAAGTCTCCCGAGCACCAGGATGTGAGCGAGGCCCAGGTCACCGTGAAGGGCACGCCCGTGCAGGAGCTGCCTGTGAGTGAGGACGGCTGGCTGAAGGTCGGCCCGCTGCCAGACGGCTGCTTCTCGCTGAACATCTCCGCGCCCGGTTTCCCGGCGGTGGACTCGGACACCTGCGTGAGCGCCGGTGAGCAGAAGGAGGTGGAGGTTCATCTGCCTCCTCCGCATAGCGGGTGCGCCATGACGGGGTGCTCGGACGACTACCAGTGCGCGCAGACCGGCCACTGCGTCGAGTGCCTCGAAGACGTCCACTGCGGCGCGGGGTTTGTCTGCCTGGGTTCCCAGTGCGAAGCGACCGCCGTCTGCGTTCCGTGCGACGGAGGCACGAAGTGCCACGGGAACGCGATCTGCCAGGCGCTCCCCGGCGGAGGGAGCGCGTGCCTGGAGAAGTGCAACAAGGACAAGCAATGCGGAAGTGGCTTTGTCTGCCAGGAGAGCCGGTGCACGCCCAACCCGACGCACTTCGCCGGCTGCGGCGCCTATGAGTCCGTGGGAGCCACCTGCACGAGCGATAACGCCTGCGTGGCCCTGGGAATCATCAACGGGATCTGCCGCGAGCAGAGCTGCACCTTCGCGTGCACCACGAATGAGGAATGCCCGGACAAGTTCGTGTGCAAGGCCCTCGGCGACGGCAACTTCTGCCAGCCGGGGAAATGATCGCGGGAGCCGCTACGGGGTGAGGACGATCCCCTGGCGGGAGCACTCCTCCACGGCGTTGCGAACCTCGGCCTCCGCCACCCCTGTCGCCGCCGCCACGGCCCCCGGCGATAGCCCCTCCACCGCCATCTTCAGCACGAGCAGGGTGCGCTCCTGGGCGGCGACGAACCACGTGTTGAGCTGACGCGGGTGCCTCCACAGGAGAGCCATCTCCTCCCCGTCGGCAGGCGCCTGCGCCGAGCCCTGAGTGCGGACATAGGCGCAGAGCTGGAACGGGTGCTGGAGCACCGTGAGCGTGGGGTTCACCGTGAGCTGCTCCACCTGCTCCGGTACCCGCTCCTCCGAGGCATACACCGCCCAGTCCGCCCACTCGAAGCGCGCGAGCGCGGGGGCGAAGGCCGGCAGGCCCTGGGCCTGGGCCACATCCGCCACGAAGGTGGGGAAGCCCTCACCCATGCGGTTCATCTCGAAGTGCCGGCCGGGGCGCGTGGCGGTGTAGCCCTCCACCAGCTGCGTCCAGCGCTCAGCGCCAACGCTGTTCCGGGTGAGCGGGAAGAGCTTTTCGAGCGTGCTCCGCACGTGGCCCCGCACGAACCGGCCGTAGACGGCCACCCGCGCGACAGGCGCGTCCCAGCCCGGGTGCGCCGCGCGCAGCTGATCCACCCCGGAGGAACCCCCGAAGTAGTCCGCCATCGAGTCGAAGAAGTGCCGCAGGCCGGGCTTCATCGCTTCACCTCGCTCAGCAGAGCGCGGGCTTGATCCGCCTGATCCAGCACCGCCTCCAGGGAGGGGATGTCCTGATCCCACTCGATCAGCGTGGACACCGGCCCGGTGCGCTCCAGCACGTAGCGGTAGAGGGACCAGACGTCGTTGCAGACGGGCCCGCCGTGCGTGTCGATGATTACCTCCGGGTACCGATCGTGCCCGGCCAGGTGGATCTGCACCACGCGCTCCAGCGGCAGCGCATCCACGAAGGCGCGCGGGTCATACCCGTGGTTCTGCGAGTTGACGTAGACGTTGTTCACGTCCAGCAGGAGGCCACAGTCGGCCTGCTCGGCCACGTGGCGCAGGAAGGTGGCCTCGGCCAGCGTGCCTCCGGGCATGCGGGCGTAGTAGCTGGGATTCTCCAGCAGGAAGGGACGGCCCACCCGCGCCACCACCTCGCGCACGCGGGGCACCACGTACTCGACCGCCTCCTCGTTGAAGGGCAGCGGGAGCAGATCGTGGAGGTACACCCCACCCAGCCGCGAGTAGCACAGGTGATCCGAGAAGAAGGGCGCATCCACCCGCCGCACGAGCGCCTCGAGCCGGGTGACATAGTCCTCGTCCAGCGGATCCGGCCCGCCGATGTTCAGCCCCACGCCGTGCGGCAGCACCTTCCAGCGCTCGGTGCACGCATCCAGGGCCCGCTGCGAGCGGCCTCCCAGGCTGAGGAAGTTCTCGGGGATGATCTCCAACCAGTCGACCGTCCGCTCGGTGAGCGGCAGCGTCTCGTAGAAGTCGCGCCGGAGCCCGATGCCGGACCCCAGGGGGTTGAGTCCATACCGCTGCGCGTAGCTCTCGGACACGGGGAGATCCTCGACAGGAAACAACACGGGCGGCAGGAAGTCTCCTCCCCGCCGCCCGGATTCAACTACCGACAGAGACTACTTGGTGCCCTTGCAGCCGTTGGCGCCACACTTGCCCTCGCTGCCCTTCTCAGGGGTGGAGGTGGCGTTGGTGTCGCCCGACGCGCCGTCGGCCGCCTTCTGGCTGCAGTTGGAGTCGGTGCCCTTCGCCTCGGTCGTGGCCGCGCCCTCGGAGGCCTTGTTCGAGGCACAGCCGGTGGCCAGCGCGCCGAGAGAGAGGGTACCGACGATGGCAGCCAGAGCCTTGACGTTCATGGTGATTCCTTTCGCACTGCGTTGGGGGTACTGCCTTCAGACTGACTACAGCTTGAACTGCGTGGAGCCCCAGGCGTCGACGGAGACCTCCGCGATCTCGCCAACCTTGAGGATCAACGCCTCCGTCCGCTTGATGCCATAGGCCTCCAGCGGAATGCGGAACTTGGCACGCACGCGGAGCAGATCGCCCGGGGCGCGATTCTTCGTCTCGGCGCTCTCCTTGAAGTAGATGGCGGTGACCTCTACCGGCTCCTCGCGCGTCACGCCGTGAACGGTGAACTTCCCCTTCGTCTGCACCTTCAGGGGCTTGCCGTTCTCGAGCGGGGCGGGCAGCGCCACATCTTTGAACTCGAAGGAGATCTCCGGGTACTTCGCCGCGTCCAGCCAGCGATCGTTCTGCAGGTGGCCGTCCCGCGTCTCGTTGCCCGTCTTCAGGGTATTGACCGGCACGGAGAACTTCCCAGAGGCCTTGCCGTTCTGCACCACCACCGAGCCCTTCACGACATTGGACAGGCCGTTGATGACCTCCAGCGGCGCATCGAGCATGAAGGTGACGGTGTCGCGGTGGTTGTCATCGTTGTAGACGAATGTCTGGGCGGCGGCGGGAGCAGGCGCGGTCTGCGCGGGGGCGGCCAGCGGCACCAGGGTGGCGAGCATCAGCAGGGCGGAACGAACGAACATGAGAGCCTCTCTTCTACGGTTGAGGACGCACTGTGGATGCATGGTCTACGCAGGGACCTCTTCGGCGGTTACACGCCGGAAAATTCCACCGGGTCCACTACTGCGCGCTGCCGGCGTTCTGTCCGTCCAATGCATCACGCAACAGGCTGTCCCGAGCCGGGTGAAGCTTGACGCCGCTCGGGGAGGGCGTCACACCGAGTTCTTCTAGCAAACCTTCCAGCCCTGCAAAAGCAGGCCGACGCAGTTCCTCTTGGAGCAAGGTTCGAAACACGGGGCGTCCGGCCACGGCATCCACCGCGGCGCCGTAGCTGTCTACAGTGGCAGTGGATCCTTGTGTGGCCAGCAGTTCGAGCACGTCCTCGAGTCCGCGCGCATTGCCGGTAGCGCGCCGTAGCTCCACATCGATGCGCAGCGCGAGGTATGCGCCCACCCAGTAGATGCCGGGGGGAGCATCCTCGTCGATCATTTCCTGCGTGGTGCGCCCTTGGGCCTGCCGGCGGCCGAGCTGGAAGCCCCTGAGGAGCTCATGCCAGGAGCGCTCAGGGGACTGCTTGCCCGAGCGGGCGCGCGCCACCTCCGTGAGATAGGTGGCCAGTCCCTCGGAGATCCACGCCGTGCGCGGAAGGATCGCGGGATGGGTCAGGTGCAGCATCTCGTGGAGCGCCACCCAGTCCGCGGAAAGTGCGGGCAGCGTGGTGTCCTGGCCCACGAGCAGGGCGACGCTCGGCGGCGAGCTCCACATGACGGTGCCGAAGACGTTGGCATCGTCGGTGTGGGGAACGGGGTAGACGACGATGGTGACGCGCGGATGAGGGAAGTTGCGGCGGACCTTCTTCACCTCCTCGGCCGTCTGGCGGAGCCACTCGCAGACCTGCGCATCATCCACGTGCGACAGCTTCCCGACGATGGCCACATCCAACACCGCGTCCGTAAGCTGGGCCTGGCAGCGCCGGCCTCCGAGGCCATGGACACCCGAGTCCACGAGATCCTCGGCCGTGATTCGGTAGATCCCTCCGGGCCCGCGCTCCCACGGCAGCTGCGCGTCCACTCCCTGGAGCGAGAACTCCACCTGGATGTCCGGGCGTGCCACGCGTGGACGGATCAGCCACGAGCGTCCGGCCAGGAGCCAGTCCTCTCCCTGACCGAGACCGCCGGAGAAGCTCCACCAACGCCCGCGGCGCGAGGCCCCCAGCGCATAGTGGTAGCGCAGGAAGCGTGTGTCCGCGGGCAGACTCACGCCCTTCTCCTGCACGGGGAGTTCACGCACCTGGCCCGAGGCGCTATAGGCGCGAACGGTGTCCACTCTGCCCGGCATGGTGAAGAGGAACTCGCGCGGCGCATAGCGCCCGAGCACCACCTCCACATCGAGCCCGGGTCCGGGATCACGCACGAAGGTGACGTTGTAGCGCAGGGTGCCGGGCTCTTCCGCGGAAGAGGTCGGCTTCACCGCCGCCGTCCGGCAGGCGCTCAAGCCCACCAGGAACACAAGACACAGATGACGGAGGGAGGGCCCGAGGTGCCCTCCCCCACTCTTCGGCTGCCAGGCGAGTAGAGGCATCAGAACAGGTAGGTGTCCGGAGTTGAGGCTGGCCCAAAGGCCCGCTCGATGCGAGCTTCATCTGCCCTGCCTGCCGCACGCTCGACAGCCCTCCGGCTTTTCATGGCGCAGCGTGTCAGTAAACCGTTGACAGCTGTGTCAACGGCCGCCTTGGCACGCACTCCCTGAGTGCATGTAAGCCCCTATAAATACTGTTTCTTTCCAAGAATTGAACGTTCCGGGACTGTCCGGGGCTGGTTCGTCCGTTGCCCCTCTGACAGGGGCGAGCCCCTCTCGAAACGCTGATTGCAAATCGGTAAAAGGATTTGCAGAGTGCGGCCGGGCCGGGTGTGCGCTTCTTGAAAGCGCTACCACGCAGGACAAGGCGAATGAACGAAAATGCTCTGAACGCGAACGTGGGCCTGAAGCTGCGAGGCCTGCGGTTGGCGCGCAACATCAAGCAGACGGACGCAGCGAAGGAGCTGGGGGTCTCCCCGGCGTACCTGAACCTGATCGAGAAGGGCAAACGGGTGATGCCCTTCCCGCTGCTGTGGAAGGCGCTGCGCTACTTCGATCAGGATCCGGAGCAGTTCATGTCCTCGCTGGGCGAGGGCCGGGTGGACGAGGCGCTGGCGAAGCTGCTGGATGAGCCGCTGCTCAAGAGCCTGGATATCGACTCGGAGTCGCTGCAGAGCCTGTCGGCGGAGCCGAAGCTGGCGGGCACGGTGGCGGCGCTGTTCAACCTGTACAAGAACACGCGCACGCAGCTGGAGAACGTTCTGGCGCAGCTGTCCAACGAGGAGCGCACGCGCACGCAGTCCAACCCCGGCTCGGGTGTGCGGTACGACTATTCGCCATTCGACGAGGTGAGTGACTTCCTGGAGTCCCACCGCAACTACTTCCCCGAGTTGGAGGAGCAGGCCGACTCGCTGCGGCGGGATTTCAAGCTGGAGCGCGTGCTGACCAGCAACCAGCTCATCCGCGTGCTGGAAGAACAGTTCGGGTTCCGCGTGGGGTTCGAGCGGGCGCAGAGCGGCTCGTCGGTGGTGCGGCGGCTGGATCTGGAGGAGAAGACCCTGACGCTGTCGCCGGATCTGACGGAGCAGCCGCTGAAGTTCCAGGTGGCCACGTCGATCGGGCTGCTGCTGCTGGACCGGACGAAGATGGTGGAGCGCATCGTCGGCGCGGGGCGCACGCGGCATGCGGAGACGCTGCGGCTCATCAAGGTGAACCTGTCCAACTACTTCGCCGGCGCGATGATGCTGCCGTATGGGGACTTCTTCAAGGAGGTGGAGCGCACGCGCTACGACGTGGAGCTGCTGAAGAGCATCTTCGGCACCACGTACGAGACGGTGGCGCACCGCCTGTGCAACCTGTCGGACCCGAAGCGGATGGGATTGCCGTTCCACTTCCTGCGAGCGGACATCGCGGGGAACATCTCCAAGCGCTACAGCGGCACGGGGTTGAAGTTCGCCAGTGGCGGCGGCTCGTGCGGCAAGTGGGCGGTGCACCTGGCGTTCCTGAACCCGGGGCAGCTGACTCGGCAGTACTCGATGATGCCGGACGGGGCCACGTACTTCTGCTTCGCGAAGGTGCAATTGCAGCCCATCGAGGGCTCGATCGTGAAGGGCACGGCGTACTCGATCGGCCTGGGTACCCACGCGGAGAACGCGAAGTATCTGGCGTACGGGCTGCCGACGAACGATCTGCGCAAGGACGCGGTGTCCACGGGTATCACCTGCCGCTTCTGCGAGCGGACGGACTGCAACCAGCGCGCGGCGGCCAGCTACCGCTTCGCGTTCGCGTTCGACGAGTACACGAAGAAGGACTGCTTCTTCTCGCCGCTGCTGGTGCACGAGAAGGGGGACAAGGGCGAGCGCGGGGAGAACGGTGAAAGGAATGGGGCCGATAAGAACGGCCGGCAGGATCTGCTGGACAAGCAGGCCCGACGCCGTAACAAGAGCGAGTCATGAGCCTGTCGGACACTGAACGCGCCCACATCGAAGCCGCCCTCCAGAAGCAGCGGGACTCGCTGGCCGCCCTGCGCTTCACCGGGAGCCCGGCGGACGTGGGCCAGGGCCTGCTCCAGCTCGCGGAGCTGCACGGGATGCTCGAGGACCACGCCGCGAGCCGCAAGCATTACGAGGAGGCCCTGAGCGTCTTCAAGACGGCGCACCACAAGAAGGGGCAGGCGCAGGCGCTGTACGGGCTGGGCGTGGCGCGCGCGCAGTTCGAGGACCACAAGGGCGCCATCGAGTGGATGGCTCAGTCCGCGGCCCTCTTCAACGAGGTGAAGGACAAGGAGGGCGAGGCGCTCTGCCGGGCGTGCATCGGCGAGAGCCTGCGAGCGCTGGGGCACCGAGACGGCGCCGAGGAGAAGTACCAGGAGGCGCTCATCCTCTTCCGGCAGACGCGGAACACGGATCGGGTGGCGGCGCTGCTGATGGACATCGGCGACATCCGCATGGAGACCGGGGACTACAAGCGCGCCCGTGAGCGCTTCCTCGAGGCGCTGACGATCCTGGAGAAGAGCCAGGAGCCGGAGCCGCTGGCGCTCTGCCAGTTGCTGCTGGGCGAGGCGGAGGGGTTGCTCGGAAACCACGAGGCCGCGCGGCCGCACCTGCTGGAGGCGGTGGAGTTGTACGAGCAGATCCACGATCACGTCTTCGAGGCCCGGGCCCGCTGGGACCTGGGGATCGCCTGCTTCCAGTCGAAGGACCTGGCTGCGGCGAAGGAGCAGTTCGAGGCGGTGCTCCCGCTCTACCAGGAGCAGGGCCGCGCCGAAGAGGCAGAGAAGGTGCGCAAGGTGCTCGCGCACTTCACCTCGCAAGGCGCGTGACTCAGGCGCTGATGCCGGCCCCTACCGCGATCGCGAGCAGCCCGAGCACTCCGGCGGCGTAGAGCGTGTAGCGCCACTCGCCGCGCAGCCCGAGCATGGTGCCGGCCACCACCAACCGCGCCACTGGCGTTACCAGTAGCAGCGACGCCGCGCCCTTGCGCAAGGTGTCGATGGCCACCTGCACCGTCTCGGACTGGGGCAGCACCTCCATGCCCAGCGATGCCAAGAACAACCCACCACTGATCAGCGCCCCACCTCGCAGGATGCGGGCGATCCACCGCTCCCCCGCCACCGCACGCCCGATCCGCGCTGGGGCTCGTGCGGGCACTTCCACTGGGGTTTCCGTCTCCGCCACCACCGCGTTCGCCTTGGCCACCGCCTCAATGGGCGGAGGCGTCGGTGCCGCGACCTTGCTCACTTCCACACGCTCGGCCACAGTCCCTCCCCTCCCTTCCAGAACATCTGCGTCGCCACCACCAGCAGCACGATCGCAAAGAGCTTCTTGAGCACCGCCGTGGGCACACGCGGCATCAGCCGGCTGCCCAGGTACGCGCCTCCCAGCACGCCCACGATCAGCGGCGACACCAGCGCCAGCTTCACGTGCCCACGCCACGCGTAGGAGGCCACGCTCGCGGCGCCCGTCACGCCGATCATCAGATTGCTGGTGGCGCTGGCCACCTTGAAGGGAACCCGCATCCCGTAGCTCATCAGCGGCACCTTCAGCGGCCCGCCGCCCACACCGAGCAGCGCGGACAGCCCGCCCGCCATGAACGAGCCCGAGATGCCCAGCGGGTAGTTCACCGGCGTGTACTGCGTGCTCACCTGCTCCTGGCCACGCGAGCGCACCAGGAGGATCTGCAGGGCGACATAGAGGGTGAAGAACCCGAACACCACCGCCACCATGGCCGGAGCCAGGTAGGCCGCCGTCAGGCCTCCGACGATGGCCCCCAGCACCGTGGCCAGCTCCAACGTAAGCCCGAGCCGGATGTCACTCAGGCGGTTGTCCACATAGCTGGCAGCGGACGCACACGAGCTGGCCACCACGCACATGAGGCTCGCGGGCACCGCCTCCTCCAACGGGAGGTGGAAGGCCATCACCAACAACGGCACCAACACCACCCCACCGCCAATGCCGAGCAATGCGCCCGTGAGGCCCGCGAGGCTGCCCGCGGCGATGAGGAGAAGGACCGTCATTGCCCACGAGGATAGGGGCGCGATCCCGCTTCGGATAGCGGCATTCCCCCTCGGCTCCGGGGCTCGCCTGGTCGACTGCCTTGCTCGACTTCAGGAGTACGACGCACGCACAGGGCACACGTTGGAAACCCGTCAGCGCCATTGCAAGCTCACGCCGCGTAGGCGCCGATGGTGCCCTCGGGGAACTCTTCCAGGAAGCGTGCACGCGTACGCGGCGTGAACGTGCCTCGCGACATGTACACCAGCAGCCGCCGGAGGATGCCGCGCGTCTGCTCCAGCGCGGCGTCCACCTCCGCGGCGAAGTCGAAGCCGTCGTGCCGGTACAGCTCGTGGAAGCTCAGCTGCGAGTACGCCGGCAGCGATCGCGTCCGTCCCAGCGGGCTGGAGAGCACCATCCCCATCAAATAGAGCCCCCTCACCCACCCATCCACCTGCCGCTTGGTGGGGGACTGCCCCACCCGCTCCTGCGAGGACAGCCGCACAAGCTCGTAGATGCCTCGGCCAATGCCCCGATAGGGGAATCCCGTGCTCTTGGTCACCTGGAACCGCTCGCGCAGCCGCGGCGTGCCCAGCGTCTCCATGCCGTGCAGCTCGCGCAGATAGAAGAGCGTCTGCGCCCACTCGATCTGCCGGTGCGCATCCAGCGCGCTCTCATCCTTGCGGCGATGGCGAGCCACCAGCCGATCCACCTCCGGATGCAGCCGCCGATCCAGGCACAGGTGCGTGAAGTAGCCGGCCAGCAATGCCAGCCCGGGCTCGGTGCCCACCAGGGCGCCCGTGGCCACCAGCTCCCCCATCTTCAGCCCCAGCCCCACCGGGGCGCGCTCGTGATACAGCCGCGCGAAGGCCGGCAGCTCCCGCTCGGGCAGCAGCGCCGTCAGACCTCCCCGCAGACCCTCGCAGAGGGGGAGATCCGGCAGCGCCGCTCCGAATCGCGCATACGGAAGATCCTCGGACAGGGCCCGGGAGATGTCGGCGGGCAGGTTGCCCGGGTGGGAGGCGAGCTGCTCGATGGCAGTGAGGTGCAACAGCAGCGTGGGCATACCCGTTACAGCTACCCAGCGCGCCGTGTCATTGCAACGTTCGCGTGCAGCCGAAGCTTTGAGACCAACAACGGCGGAGCTACAGTCCGCGCCGTTTTTCCTACCCCCCAGGAGTACATCCTCACCATGAATTTCAGCTTCGTTACGGGTGACGCCGTGCGGGCCGGCGGCGCCATGATCGTCGTTCCCCTGCTCGATGGCGACCTCGGGGACACCGCACCCGCCGCACTGGCCTCCGCGGACAAGGCCCTGGAAGGCAAGCTGCGCGCCGCGGCCGCCCAGGAGGGCTTCAAGGGCAAGGCGGACCAGTCCCTGGTGCTTCACACGATGGGCAAGCTGGCCTCGGAGCGCGTGATGCTCCTGGGCCTGGGCGCCCGCGCGAAGTTCACCCCCGAGGTGCTGCGGCTCGCGGCTGGACGCGCCGCCAAGACGGCACAGAAGCTCAAGCTGACCGAGCTCACCTTCATCGTGCCGGACACGGCCCCTGCCCCCGTGGCCGCCCGCGTCATCGTCGAGGGGCTGATGCTCGGCGTGTACAAGTTCGACCGGTACAAGACGTCGGGCAACAAGGAGGACAAGAAGGCTCCAGGGCTGAACACGGTGCGGCTGGTGCTGCCGGAGGGCGCGAGCCAGGGCCAGGAGCTCGAGGACGCGGTGGAGCTGGGCCGCCAGGTGGCCCAGGCCACCAACTGGGCGAGAGATCTCGTCAACGAGCCGCCCAACGTGGTGGACCCGGATCGGCTGGCCGCGGCCGCCCAGGAGGTGGCGAAGGCAGCGGGGCTCAAGGCCACCATCGGCGGGCGCCGGGAGATCGAGCGCCTGAAGATGGGGATGTTCCTGGGCGTGGCCCAGGGCAGTGCCCATGAGCCTCGGCTGATCCACCTGGCCTACGTGCCGAAGAACCCGAAAGACGCGAAGCGCGCGCCGCTGGCGCTGGTGGGCAAGGCCATCACGTTCGACTCGGGAGGCCTGTCGCTCAAGCCTTCGGATTCGATGATCGACATGAAGACGGACATGGCCGGCTCGGCGGCGGTGCTGGGCGCCATGAGGGTCATCGGCGAGTTGCAGCCGCCCTTCCCGGTGCATGCCTTCATCGGCGCTTGCGAGAACATGCCCTCGGGCACCGCGTACCGGCCGGGCGACATCCTCACCTCGCGCCTGGGCAAGACGGTGGAGATCACCAACACGGACGCCGAAGGCCGTCTGGTGCTGGGAGACATCATCACCTGGGCCGTGGAGCACAAGCCGGCCGCCCTCATCGACCTGGCCACGCTGACGGGGGCCTGTGTGGTTGCCCTGGGCAACTACATCGTGGGCGCGTTCGGCGAGCACGACGCCACGGTGGAGCACGTGCTCGCGGCGGCCAAGACGGCGGGCGAGGAGTTCTGGCGCATGCCGGTGACCGAGCTGCAGAAGGACGCGCTGCGCTCGGAGGTGGCGGACATGAAGAACTCCGGCGAGCGCTGGGGCGGCGCCATCAACGCGGCCCTCTTCCTCAAGGAGTTCGTGGGCGACACGCCGTGGGTGCACCTGGACATCGCCGGTCCGTCCACGAGCCCCAAGGAGCGGGGTTACTTCAACAAAGGCGCCACGGGCGTCGGCGTGCGGACGCTGGTCGAGTACGTGAGGCTCCGCGCCGCCTCGCCCGAGAGCGCGCAGGCGGAAGAGACCGCCGCGCCGACGAAGCCCGCCAAGGGCAAGGCTCGGAGCAAGACCGCCCGCGCCTGAGCGAGCCCATCGCTGCTCCGTGAGCTGAGCGGGGTGAGGGCCATGCGCCCCACCCCGTTTTTGTTTCGAGCTACCCGCGCTCGGGGAGCGGACGCACGGCGCCGAAGAGGGCCTCGACGCTCTGGGAGACGTCCTCGGGAGACTCCGCCGGCCACGTCGCGAGCATCATGAAGACGCGCCCGGGGCTTCCCTCCGTCACCGCCACGCGGCCTCGTACGCCGTCCCCCACCTGGAAGTTGAAGCCCACGGCGCTGTCGGACAGCGGAAGGGGCTCGGGATCCGAGGCGACGAAGCCCGGCTGCTCGCGAAGGCCCGCGTTGAGCCGCTCGGCGAACTGGGTGGGAGTGGCCACAGCGGGAGCCACCTGCAACACCACCTGGGCGCCGCTCGTGCGGTGCTTGAGCACCACGGGGATGGCGAGCCCTTCGGGAGAGTTCTGGTCCTCGGTCTCGTCGAGCTGCCACTCGGCGGTGGGCCGGACGATCTCGAAGCCCAGATCCTCATCCACATAGCGGCGCGCCGAGGAGTGAGGCCCGTCCGAGGCCACCACGGCCTGAGAGACCTGGGCCTCCTGGAGGGCCTGCGGCTGCTTCACCACCGAAGCGCGCGAGGCGCCGCACGCCGTGCACAGCAACACCACGCCACACCCCAGCCAACCCCACCGTCCCATGTCCCCACCCC
The DNA here is from genome assembly GCF_020103695.1 of Hyalangium versicolor. Taxonomy (GTDB): domain Bacteria; phylum Myxococcota; class Myxococcia; order Myxococcales; family Myxococcaceae; genus Hyalangium; species Hyalangium versicolor. The sequence goes on along the minus strand of NZ_JAHXBF010000020.1, from coordinate 105,068 downwards.
CGACCAGAAGCCTGATCGCGAAAGTGAGCACGGGCCGTGTGTGCGGCCAGTGGGGCTGCAACCGGAGTCAATCCGGCTGTCAGGCGGAGGAAACTTCCTCTGCGATGGACCGGGCAGCTACCACCGGATCAGCCGCCGTGTGCACAGGGCGACCCACCACGAGCAGATCCGCGCCGGCCCGAATGGCGAAGGCCGGAGTCTCGGCACGGGCCTGATCCCCCTTCTCCGCGCCCGCGGGCCGGATGCCTGGCGTGCACAGGAAGGGCGAGGGACCAAGCAAGCGTCGCAGCCCCTCGGCCTCGCGAGGCGAGCACACCAGCCCATCCACTCCCGCGTCGACAGCGAGCCGAGCCAGCCGCTGGGCCGAGGCCTCCGGAGTGCCGTTGAAGCCCACCGCCGCCACATCCTCCGCGGACAGCGAGGTGAGCACCGTCACCGCGAGAATCCGAGGCGGTGCATGCCCCAGGGCCTTGGCTCCCTCGCGAGCGCCACGCACCGCGGCCTTCAGCATGGCCTCGCCGCCAGCGGCGTGGACGGTGAGCAGCGCCACACCGAGTCCCCCAGCGCGAGCGGCCGCCAATTCCACGGTGTTGGGGATGTCGTGAAGCTTGAGATCGAGGAACACCTTGGCGCCGAGCTTCTGGAAGGCCTGGACGGCGGCGGGGCCGTGCTCGACGAAGAGCGAGAGCCCCACCTTGGCGTAGCCCATGTGCGGAGCCACGCGGGAGTACAGGGCAAGCCCCTGCTCCAGCGGAAGATCCGCGGCGAGGGCGAGCCGCTCGCGCGCGGCGGGAGAAGTGCTCACGTCAGTCCCTCCTGGAGGGCGCGGTAGGTCAAAGCGAGCTGGTCCGCCAGATCCTTCGGCAGCACATTCTGGGCGGAGAAGAGCGCATACGAGACGAACGCATCGAGCGCCTCGAGCGTGAGCGCGCGAGACAGCGCCTCGTCTCCACAGGCCACGTTGCGGCGGATCTGCTCCACGTCCACGCGGCCCTCCTTGTCGAGCAGCACGCTGGCGTACGCATCCTCGAGCCCCGCGGGAGGCGACTTGAGGAAGCCCTGGAACATTCCCACGTCCTTCCCCATCTCCTCGACGGCCCGGTACACCAGCGAGAGCAGCAGGTTGTAGCGCTCCTCGGGGTTGAGCCGCTCCGAGGCCATCAACTCCTCCGGAGTCGGGGGCTTCGGCCTGGGAGGTGGAGCCTCGGGCTCGACAACGAGCGACTGCCCCCGCACGCGCTCCTCCACCCAGGTGAAGAAGGCATGGAGGCTGCCCTCGTACGCGGCGCGCAGCTCCTTCAACGCCACGCCCGGCCGAGCCTTGGCGGCCAGGGCCTCTTCGCCCGGGGGGAACCCGCCCTTGCCCACGCGCACCCGCAGATCATCGGGGAACTGGCGGCGCAGCCGGTTGGTCGCCTCGCCGCGCTTGATGCCTTGGATGACGAGATCCTTCGTGCGCTCGGGCAGCTTGACGACGTCACTCACGGGCGCTTGGGCCTCGAGGAAGAGGAAGCTCCCCTCCATCATCTCGAAGAGGTTCAGCACCACCTCGCGCACCAGGAACGTCATGGCGTTGTAGAGGTTGGCCTCGGAGACGATGCCCTCGGAGGTGAGCACCTGGCCGATGCGCCGCGTGGGCGTCACCAGGCTCACCGCGAGGGTGAGCTGATCCGAGGTGAGCAACCCCAACTGCACCAGCGCCGTACCCAACCGCTCATAGCGCTCGGTGGAGGTGGCGAACACCACCTGTCCGTCCCGGAACGTCACGGTGCGGCGCATCGCCCCATGCTGGACGATGAGCTGCCCGCTGCGAATTCCAGACAGGACGTAGGAGAAGACATCCTCCATGAAGAGCGAGCCCAGATTGCCGGCGAAGAAGCCGATCAGATCGGGCGGCTCTCTCAGGAGGATCATCCCCTCGGGCGAATGGAAATGCGCCGAGAAGGGACGCGTCGGCGATATGCCGACAGTGAGCGGCCGCTCGAGCTCGAGAGCGGCCGTCTCACCGGTGATGCGAGGAGTGGCTTTGGGGCGTGGAGGTGCCACGCTTCCACTCTACTTCGTCTTCTTCAGCTCGGAGTCGATGATGGTCTTGAATTCATCCGCCGGCACCGCGCCCGAGAGGACAATGCCATTGATGAAGAAGGCTGGGGTCCCGCTGACCCCGGCCTTTTCACCCGCAGACTGGTCCTTCTTCACGATCTCGGCCTTCTTGCCGGAGTCCAGGCACTCGTTGAAGCGAGCGGCATCCAGGCCCAGGTCCGCGGCGTGCTTCTTGAGATCGTCCACCTTGAGCGCCTGCTGATTGGCGAACAGCTTGTCGTGGTACTCCCAGAACTTGCCCTGGTCCTGGGCGCACGCGGCGGCCTCGGCGGCCTTGGGCGCGTTCTCGTGGAAGCTCAGCGGGAAGTGGCGGAACACCAGGCGCACCTTGTCGCCGTAGTTCTTCACCACCTCGTCCACCGTGTTCTTGGCGCGGCCGCAGAACGGGCACTGGAAGTCGCTGAACTCCACGATGGTGATCGGAGCGCTGTCCGGGCCCTTCGAGGGGCCGGTCGCCTCCACCTGCACGCGCTTCTCGGGCAGCATCACCTGCATGTCCGCCTTGGACTTCAGGTCGGCGAACAGGGCCTGCGCCTTCTCGCGCTTGGTCTGCTCGGTGAGCATCTTGACGATCTCGGGCTTCACCTGCTCGATCGTCACCTCGGCGGGCAGCTGGCCACCGGCCTTGGCCTGATCGAAGACCTTCTTGATCTCGTCATCGCTCGGCTGGGCAACCTTGTCCTCCACCTCGGACTTGAGCAGCGCGTCCTCGTTGGCCAGGCCGCGCTTCTTGGCCTCGGCCTGCACCAGCTTCTCGATCACGAAGCCCTCGAGGCCCCGCTTGAGCGTCTCCTGCTTGCGCTTCTCGAGATCGTTCAGCTGCGGCGCGATGCGGCTGGAAAGATCCCCGTAGGTGACCTTCTGTTCGGCGCCGTCCACCTTATAGGTGGCGATGACCTGCTCGGGCGGCAGATCACACTGGGCGCTGGAGGCGGCAGCAGCGGTGGTGGGAGAGGCCGCGGGCGTCGTCTGCTTGTTGCAGCCGGCGGCAAAAGAGGCCGCGAGCACCGCGGCGAGGACAATACGGGAGGGACGCATGGACATGAGTCCGGCGTCTTAATCGAGGTGTCCGGTACCTCGCAAAAGAAACTTCGGTTCAGGCGACCAGCGGCTCCAGATCCCGTCCGCCCGGCAACTCAGGCAACCGCACCTCTGCCCGCTCCATCTCCGAGGGCCGCCCCTGCACCAACTCGTAGGAGCTGGGATCCGAGAGCACCTTCTGCACCAGCTTGTGGTTGAGCGCGTGCCCCGTCTTGAAGGCGTTCAGGTGGCCAATCACCGGCCGCCCGAAGAGGGACACATCGCCCACGGCATCGAGGATCTTGTGGCGGACGAACTCGTCCGGGAAGCGCAGCCCGTCCGGGTTGAGGATGGAGGACTCGTCCACGACGATGGCGTTGTCCAGCGAGCCGCCGCGGCCCAGGCCCAGCTTCTTCATCCGCTCCACGTCGCGCAGGAAGCCGAACGTGCGCGCCCGGGCGATCTCACCGGAGAAGCACCGCTCGCTCATCTCGAGCTCGAAGGACTGGCTGGAGATGAGGGGATGCTTGAAGTCGATGGTGCAGCTGATGCGGAAGCGACGGGCCGGCGAGATCGTGGCCTCCTTATCGCCCTCCGTCACGGTGACGGGCTTCTTGATGACCAGGTAGCTGCGCCGCTTCTCCAGCTCGCGCACTCCCGCGCCCGTCACCATCTGCACGAAGTGGTCGGCGCTGCCGTCCATGACGGGCACCTCGGGACCATCCAGCTCCACGCGCACGTTGTCGATGCCCAGGCCCGCCAGCGCCGACAGCAGGTGCTCCACCGTGCCGATCTTCACCCCATCCTTGCCCAGGGTGGTGGCCAGCGACGTGTCCACGACGTACTCGGAGAGCGCGGGGATGGAGACCTGGCGAGGAGTGTCCGTGCGCACGAAGACAATGCCGTGATCGGCCGGAGCCGGCCACAACCTGAGGTTCACCGAAACGCCCGAATGGAGTCCAACGCCCTGGCAGGAAACGGGCTCGGAGATGGTGCGCTGGTTGTCGGGAAACAAAGGCATTGCGGTGTCGCCTCTCGAACGTTCACTGCTGGATCCGGTACGGCGTCCTGAGGAGAGCAAAAAACATACCATCCTCCCGGATTTCCACCCCATCCCGAGGGTGGGCGAAGTCTATCGTAGGCCCTTGGAATTGCAGGCCTTTTTGGGGTGTCACTGCGAGTCTTACGCCCTGCCCGAGCCCCCCGCCCCTCAACTCACTGGGTCCCATCTCGTCGACCGTGACATCAGTGTCCGGGATTCCTCACAGAGGCTCCCGGGTTTTGTGGCCTGGTCGACACCTGGTCATGATGCAATGCGGCGGGTCCATAGCGCAAAGAGTCGCCCCGAGGCAATCGCGCCTCCCGAAGGCAGCCCCGCGCTGAAGGCGCCGAGAAAGTTGGAGCTTCAGCGATTGGCGGGCGCCAGGAAGCGGTCCCGGAGGGCCTCGGCTTCCTTGCGATCGAAGGTGCGTCCCTGGAGGGCCACACGGCGGCTGACCGAGGTGAAGGCGTGCTCCAGCGTCGGGACGAACTGACGCAGATCCTCCGCGAGCCGCTGGCGGATGCTGGGGCCTTCGGGCGGCCAGGGGAGTTCCACGAGCAGCGCGGAGAAGCGATCGAAGGGCTCGTAGTCGGAGTAGCGCAGGAGTTGGTAGCTCACGTCCTGGAAGTAGCTGAGGAAGGACTTGAAGGACGTGAGCGCGCTCTCCGCGGCGGGCACGTCCTCCGTGCGCAACGCCAGTTCGGTGGCGCGGCACAGCTGGCCGAAGACCCAGAGATCCTTGCGCAGGCGCCCGGCCATGGCCTCCTGGGACACGAGCTGCTGGAAGGCATCCTCGCCGGAGATGGCCCCCGGGTCGATCGCCTCCACGAGCGCCACCACCTGGGCCCGGAAGAGCGCGATGAAGGCGGTAGCGGCATCCGCGGGAGCGTCCGGCGTGCCCTCCAGATCGACGAGCACCTCTCGGGCGATGCGGTTGGTCTCCTTGGCGATGTCCCGGGCGGCGCGCAGGCTCGCGGCCTTGAGCCGCTTGGGCCCTACCTGGGTGGCCAGCTCATTGCGGAAGAAGCCGACCAGGCTCACGGCCTCGCTGCGCACCAGGGCGAGCACGACGCGCGCGCGCCGGGGGATGGAGTCATCGCTCTCGCGGCCCACATAGGAGAGGTAGTGCAGCAACCGGAAGAGCGCGAGGACCCCGGTGGTGAAGGGAGCGCGGACATCCTGCGGCTGGCTGGCGAGCAGATCGAGGATGCGCGCCGAGCGGATGCGGTCGTACTCGATGCGGAACTCGAGCGGCCGGAAAGGGCGGAAGTAGCGGTTGAGGACGATCTCCCGCAGCGCCAGGTTGCCCACATCGCTGAAGAGGGCGAGGTTGCACACGGGCAGCTTGAGCAGGTGATCGATCAGGTTGCGCAGGGAGTCGAAGGCCTCGCGCAGGACGAAGAGGCTCTCCTGGGGCGTCTCCTGGTGGAGTTCCTCCTCGATGAAGGCGCGACGGACGCGATCATCGGCCAGCTGCGTCTCCACGTACTTGCGGAAGACGCGCTTGGAGTCCGAATCTGGGTCCAGCAGGCGGCGACCGATGCGGATGGCGCGGTGGATGGCGTCGCGGACGTCCTCGAGCTCCTCGTGGAAGTCCCGGGTGACGAGGGGGCGCTCCTGGGCGTCCACCACCACGTTGTGGAGGTTGAAGTAGCGCTCCACGCCTCGCAGGAGCATCTCGAACTCGAAGAGCTGCTCCTCGCGGCCCTCGATGTTGACGCCGCGCAGCCAGCGCTCGCGCTCGGCGAGCAGGCCGGTGCGCGAGGACTGGGAGGTGCGCATCAGATCCGCGTAGAAGTCGCGCGCGACGCGGGGCGTCGTCTTGGCTGGCTCCTTGGCGCGTACCTGGCTCATCGGGAGGGACTCCTATCAGAAGAGGCTGCCCTGGGGTGAGGCGGGAGGTGGCGCCTTCTTGAAATACCCGTATGCGCGGTGTGTGGCCATACGCCCCCGGGGGGTCCGTTGGAGGAATCCTTCTTGGAGGAGGAAGGGTTCGTATACGTCCTCGATGGTGTCTCGCTGCTCGCCCACGCTGGCGGCGATGGTCTCCACCCCTACCGGGCCGCCTCCGAACTTGTCGATGATGGTGAGCAGGATCTTTCGATCCATGGCGTCCAGGCCGCTGGCGTCCACCCCGAGCCGGTCCAACGAGCCACGCGCCAGCTCCAGGGTGATGCGGCCCTCGCCCTCGACCTGGGCGAAGTCGCGCAGGCGGCGCAGCAACCGGTTGGCGATGCGGGGTGTGCCTCGCGAGCGGGTGGAGATCTCCTTGCTGGCGTCGCGGTCCAGGGGGATGCCGAGGATGCGCGCCGAGCGGTTGAGGATGAGCTCCAGGTGCTTGGGCTCGTAGTACTCGAGGCGTTCCTGGATCTGGAACCGGTCCCGGAGCGGTGAGGTGAGCAGGCCCGTGCGGGTGGTGGCACCAATGAGGGTGAAGGGCGGCAGGTCGATCTTCATCGCTCGGGCGGCGGGACCCGTGTCGATGGTGATGTCCAGCCGGAAGTCCTCCATGGCGGGATAGAGGTACTCCTCGACGGAGGCGTTGAGGCGGTGGATCTCGTCGATGAAGAGGACGTCGCGCTCGTTGAGATTGGTGAGCAGGCCCGCCAGGTCTCCCTTGCGCTCGAGCGCGGGGCCGCTGGTGACGTGGATGCCCACGCCCAGCTCGGAGGCGATGATGTGGGCCAGCGACGTCTTGCCGAGACCCGGGGGGCCGGAGAAGAGGCAGTGATCGAGGGCGTCCTTGCGGTGGCCGGCGGCGCGTACGTAGACCTTGAGCTTCTCGACGACGGCGTCCTGGCCCACGTACTCCTCGAAGGTACGGGGGCGGAGCGAGGCCTCCAGGCGGACATCGTCCCCCAGGGCCTCTCCGGACAATGTCTCGGACTTGCGCTTCGTAGCCATTGCGGTGCCCACCCTACCAAGAACGGCACGTGTGTCGCCGCCCATCTCCCGACGATAGACTCGCGCGCCACACAGGCTGGTTGGCCAGGGAGCGCGCGACGTGAAGGGCCTCGTCTTCGATCTGTCCATCCCCAAGTACGTGCTGGCCAAGGGAATCGGGAGGCTGTACCCGAAGATCCACTATGGCCCGGGGAGCTGCCTGTCGCTGCGAGAGCTGCCCTCGCCCACCGCGCCAGGCCCCGAGTGGGTGCGGCTGAGACCGCTGCTGACAGGGCTGTGCGGCTCGGACATGGCGACCTTCTTCTTCAAGGCCAGTCCCCAGTTGGAGCCTTTCAATAGCTTTCCAGCAGTGCTGGGGCACGAGATCCTCGCGGAGGTGACGGCGCTGGGCCCCGAGACCCGAGGCGTGGAGGTAGGGCAACGGGTGGCGGTGAACCCGCTGCTGCCCTGCCGCCTGCGAGGTATCCAGCCTCCGTGCAAGCCATGCGCGGTGGGGCAGGAGAACGGGTGCGAGCGGACGGCGGATGGGTGCCTGGCAGCCGGGCAGATGCTCGGCTACCAGAGGGATCTACCGGGAGGCATGGGGACGGAGATGCTGGCCCATCCCTCGCAGCTCCACGAGGTGCCGCACGCGGTATCGAACAAGGCCGGAGTGCTGGTGGAGCCCCTGGCGGTGAGCCTGCATGCCGTGCTCAAGGCGGGGCTGAGGGACGAGGAGCGGGTGTTGGTGATTGGCGGAGGTCCGGTGGCGTTCGCTGCGCTGTGGGCCATCCGAGCGCTGGGGCACCGCAGCCACGTGACGCTGCTGGCGACAGAGGAGTACCAGCTGAAGCTCGCTCGGCAGCTCGGGGCGGAGGAGGCGTTCCGGGTGCGGGATGACGCGGCGGAGGCCCAGGAGGTGGCTCGGCTGACGGGGGCGAAGGTGTACAAGCCGGTCATCGGGCCTCCAGCGCTGACGGGGGGCTTCGAGGTGACGATTGACTGCATCGGGAGCGCGGCTTCGGTGCAGGATTCGCTGCGGTACACGCGGGCGCTGGGCCGGGTGGTGCTGGTGGGGGCGGCGGGGGTGCTGGAGCGGGTGGATTGGACCACGGTGTGGCGTAATGAACTGACGCTGCTCGGTTCCTACGTGTACGGGCCAGAGAGCTTCCGCGGAGAGCGCAAGCACACGTTCGATCTGGTACTGGATCTGCTGGCTCGGCGGGAAGGCCCCGATCCATCCGTGCTCGTGACGCATACCTTCCCGCTCTCTCGGTATCGAGAGGCCATCGAGGCAAATCTGGCGCGAGGGCGCTACCAGTCCGTGAAGACGGCTTTCGACCTGACGGTGACCGCATGATTTCGATCTTTCGTTCCCTCCCCTCCCTCGCCGAGGCCCGTACCGAGCGGGTTCCTGGCCTCCGATTGCAGCACCTCCGCCGCGCGGCCCTGGAGGCCCGAGAGGCCTTCACGGCGGGAGGACCGGTGGCCGCGGTGGCCACGTGCGATCTGATCACGTTCCCGTATCCGGCGCAGTTCGCGTTCAGCGGGGCGGCGCTGTCTCCGGCACCGTACGTGATGATGACGAACCGGATGCAGGTGGTGCAGTTCCTGGATGGCGGAGAGCGGCGCACGCTGCTGTTCAACCCGAGTGACTACGAGCGCGGGCAGGCGGCTCCGTTCTTCCGGAGCCTGCGCGAGCGCTACGGCAACTTCGTCTCCGACAAGGTGATGTCGACCCGGCACGGCTCGGTGCAGAGCCATCTGGCGGCGCTGGGGCTGACTCCGGAGGACGTGGACTACATCGCGTTCGACCACCTGCACGTCCAGGACGTGCGGGGATGGCTCGGGGGCGAGGGGGCCTCGGCGTACTTCCCGAGGGCGAAGCTGCTGGTGCAGCGAACGGAGTGGGAGGGAGCGAAGAACCTGCATCCGATGCAGACGGTCTGGTACGTGCCGAACGGCACGGCGGGCGTGCCTGAGGATCGGGTCATCCTGCTGGATGGAGACGTGTGGCTGGGGCCGGGAGCGGCGATCCTGTACACGCCGGGGCACACCTTGGGGAACATGTCGCTGGCGGTGGCGACGGACCGCGAGGTGTTCGTGGTGAGCGAGAACGGGGTGGCGACGGAGAGCTACACGCCGCTGCAGTCAGGCATCCCGGGACTGCGTAACTTCGCCGAGCACATGGGGTTGGAGGTGGTGCTCAACGGCAACACGCGCGAGCACTCGCTGGACCAGTACTCGTCGATGGTGGTGGAGAAACTGTTCGCGGGTCCGTCGCTGGTGGAGGGGGCGTATGTGAACTTTCACCCATCCTCGTTGCTGGCGACATCGATTCTGGCGCCGGGCTTGTCACCCACGGTGGTTCTGCCTGCGCCGAACTTCGGAGACGTACGGCCGTCTACCGCATCAAGGCGGGCGGCATGACATCGTCGCCCTAGCGGAATCTAAACTCACTGCGCCGCTCCAGCGACTCGATCAACCCATGCACGACTCTCTTCATTATCTCCCAAGAGTTTGCTGAAGCGCCCAGCGCGCAATGCATCAATCAAGAGCCTATCCCGGGTAACCAAATCAGGCACTTGGCAGACCTCCACGAGATTCTGGAAGCCTCTGAGTGGCATATTCACCGGATGAGCCTGCCCACCCAGTCTCGGGTGCTTGCCACGACGCTTTCATCCCGCCAACCGGTCTTGTCTCTTTCATACATCAAGCGATCAAATCGGCCCTCTTTGATCATATCGATCAGCGCTTCGTCCTCGGCAATCAGCTCCGGAACATCATAGGGGAAACGCACCCACGAGATTCCGTCCGATTGATATCCCTGGTCATTAACCATGAGTTCGATGTAGCGCGAATACGTATCAAAAAAACGGTCGACGCCCGAAGCCACTGGTAGCGCATGAATTTCTTCGTACGGGTCCACGCGAACCACGGGCTGTCTCCCTTCAGAGTTCGCAAGTTCAGGCACCGTGGCATAGCGATAGAGCATCTCCCCCCCGAACAGCAGCAACGTGCGGAAGTGCTCCGGCCAGAACTCGTGCGGGAAGTAGCTTTGCCACTCCCGATTCTCCGAGAGAAACCCATCTACTTCATCATCGCGACGTACCAACAGGAGTCTCTCAGCTCCTCTGCCCTCAATCAGCAGTTTTCCGCAACTGGAGAATGCGGTGGCCAGCAGTGGATCAACAGGCATTCCATACAGGTGCTCACCGGCATGAGGCGGAGTACTCCGAGGAGGCAGCGTCTCGACCCGAAGACCATTCTTGCCCACAACCTCTAGCAACCTATTCAGTCCTGGTAAACGGTGGGTTGACATGGTCTCGACTCTTCAGCGCATCCCTGCAACAAGCGCGTCGACTTCATTCGTGGCAAGCCTCTTGGCCTGTGAGAGCTCTTCAAGTGCTCCGGCGCTCTCATCATAAATCTTGTTGAACCAGCGTCCGAAGCGGGCTCTGACGATCTCCTCCACTCTCAAAACTTCCTCCGCTGTCGGTGGTCGCGGAGCCTTCCTGAGGCGTGTCCACACGCTACCGACACTCGAATGAATCGGCTTGGCCGCTGCCACCAGATTCAACTCCGCGTTGACATCTCTCAGCGGGAAGAGATGAGCATATTCCAATGGAATGCAATGATGGATATCATAGCGCACACCGTGGATGTCTCGTAACAGCGCATCGAGTTTGGGATGGCGCTTTCCATAGAAAAGCGTCTTTGCCTCGTCACGCAACAGGTCCTTCGCCCCATCAAGTTCCTTCAAAGGAGTGGTCGTGAGGCGCTCAAATCGGAGCAACAACGCTCTGAGTTCGCTGCGCTCAGCAGCGGTGAGCGCCTCAAACCCCTCTGCCTCCATTCTGGCAACCAATCGTGCGAACGCTTGGCGTTCAGCGGTGGGAGCTCTGGCAAGCAGGGAACGAAACCACCCCACCGCCTCCATACCTCCTCTTGCCAACACACGGGAGATCGTCGGCGCAGCCGCTTCCAGCGCCACACCTGTGCCTCGCGCCAACCACCCGCCCACCACATAGAGCGCCAGTTGTTCCAGGCCGATGACGGCCATCGCCTGGAAGCTCTCTCGCGTCTCCTCGCGCCACTGGCGCAAAATCTGCTCGTGCATCGCCCGGTATTCGAGCGCTACCTCCGCGTTCCGTGGCTCGGGAGGTGGTGGACGCACCACTTCGGCTGCGACGATCCTCCAGCGCGACTGCTGGGTGCCCGGGAGGTGCTCGCCCTCCCAGTCCATCCGGACCTTCCGAGGCCCCAGGCCCTGTGTGAAGGGCACCAGCACATTCACCCATGGACCCATCAGCCCGGGGTCCGCTCGCACCGACGTGCCTCCCGGCAGGGAGCGAGGCGGCCGAGTTTCCAGCCCCGTTACTCTCTCGTCATCCAGTGCGATCTCGACCTGCCAGCGCACCCTTGCTCCCGTTGGCACCCAGATCCTCGAAGCCACCTCCCGCCCTGCCCCCACCAGACCTTGCAGTTCCTCAGAGCGAGTTCCGACTCGCTGGACAGGCCAAGTCTTGGCCTCCGGAGGGAAGGCCACGGCCTCGTCCTTCTTGAAGTCTGCACGCCAGCGCGTCTCGTCTCTCCGGAGGATCAGGTGTACCGCCCCCGGCGCACCTTCAGCACAGGCAGATAGGAGATCCCTCACCTCGCTCGCGAAGGATTCCCTGGCTGCTGCTTTCCCCGGGGCTCCGCCCTGCCGCCTCTTCAGGGACAACAGCGTGAAGGCCCCTCGCTCCGTCCAGAAGGTGAACTCCAACTCGGCCCCGACTTCTCGCACTTCGCTGGCCACTCCCCACAGTGCTGTCAGTGCCGATTCCAACTCGGCCTCGCGCGCTTCCTCCGATGGCTCCTCGCTACCCTGGTAGGTGCCTTCTGGCTCGAACCGCCCGCTACCTCCTGTTCCGGCCTGCGGTACCGTCGCACAAGCGTTCAGGAGCACCAGCGCCACCAGCCCCCAGGTCAGCGCTATCTCCCCAAATCCCCGGCGCATGCCGTTCCTTCCTCGAGCGCCCTCTGCTCGGGCGGGCGTGGCATCCACAGCCTACTCGCCCCTCCCAGCCCCGGACGGGTGAAGTTCCTCTCCCCCGTCCCGGGGACCTCTGTCCCAGGCGGGAGTCCTCTGGTGGCCGAACTGATTCCAGAAGCTCACACAAGCCCCCCATCCGGGCCCGCCGGGTGCTATCTGTCCAGGGTCATGGCTCAGAACCTTTTCGCCACGGTCCCCAACGAGATCGACTTCCCCGCCGACGAGCGCCGCATCCTTGCCTTCTGGAAGGAACGCAAAGTCTTCGAGCAGACGCTCCAGGGCCGGGACTCCGCCCCCGTCTTCGTCTTCTACGAGGGCCCTCCCACCGCCAACGGCCTCCCCCACAACGGCCACGTCCTCACTCGCGTCATCAAGGACCTCTTCCCTCGCTACAAGACCATGCGAGGCTTCCGCGTCCCTCGCAAAGCCGGCTGGGACACCCACGGCCTCCCCGTCGAAGTCGAGGTCGAGAAGGAACTCCGCATCCACGGCAAGGCTGAAATCGAGCGCTACGGCGTCGAGCCCTTCACCCAACGCTGCATCCAGTCCGTCTTCCGCTACACCAATGAGTGGGAGCGTCTCACCGAGCGCATCGGCTTCTGGGTCGACCTCAAGGACGCCTACGTCACCTATCACCAGAGCTACGTCCAGAGCGTCTGGTGGGCCCTCTCCGAACTCTTCCGCAAGGGTCTCCTCTATCAGGGACACAAGATCGTCTGGTGGTGGCCCCAGGGTGGCACCGCACTCAGCTCCGGCGAAGTCGGCATGGGCTATCGCACCGTCGATGATCCCAGCGCCTATGTCGCCTTCCCCCTGAGAGGCTCGCCCGATACCGCCCTCCTCATCTGGACGACGACTCCCTGGACCCTCCCGTCCAACATGTTCGCCGCCGTCAATCCCAACGTCGACTACGTCACCGTCGATGCCGGCGAACGCAAGCTCATCATCGCCGCCGCCCTTCGCGATGAGCTCGCCAAGAAGCTCAAGAAGGAACTGCCCATCCTCGAGACTCAGAAGGGCAGCGCCCTCGTCGGCCGCCGCTACTTCCCTCCCTTCGATGTCTACTTCCAGCGCGCCGGCTCCACCGAGCTGCCCCTCAAGGACGGCGGTTCCGATTCGCCCGCCTGGCGCGTCATCGGCGCGGACTTCGTCACCCTCTCCAGCGGCACCGGTATCGTTCACGTCGCTCCCGCCTTCGGCGAAGACGACTACGAGGCCTTCCGCCGCGAACGCACCCGCTTCACCAAGCCCGAAACCCTCGAGATGTTCTGCGCCATCCGCACCGATGGCACCTTCTCCGAGGACTTCCCCTCCCTCACCGGCAAGTTCGTCAAGGATGCCGACAAGGACATCACTCGCACCCTCAAGGAGCGCGGCACCCTCGTCCTCGTCGAGCAGTACCGCCACGAATACCCCTTCTGCTGGCGCGCCGATGATGACCCCCTCATCCAGTTCGCTCGCCCCGCCTGGTACATCCGCACCACCTCCGTGAAGGACCAGGCCATCGCCAACAACCGCGCCGTCAACTGGGTCCCCGAACACATCAAGGAAGGTCGCTTCGGCGACTTCCTCGCCAACAACGTCGACTGGGCCCTCTCCCGCGAGCGCTACTGGGGCACTCCCCTCCCCCTCTGGGTCCACTCGGAGACCGGCGAGGTCGAGGCCATCTCCTCCCTCCAGGCCCTGCGCGAGAAGCCCGGCAACAACGTCGCCGCCATCGAGGCCGAGCTCCAGGCCTTCCTCGCCCAGAAGCCCGGTGCCACCAGCGCCGAGCACCTCATCGTCCACAAACCCTGGGTCGACAAGATCACCTTCGAGAAGCCCGGTACCCCCGGCCGCTTCACCCGCGTCCCCGAAGTCATCGATGTGTGGTTCGACTCAGGGTGCATGCCCTTCGCGCAGTGGGGCTACCCCCATGCCCCGGGCTCTCACGAGAAGTTCACCCAGGCCTTCCCCGCTGACTTCATCTCCGAGGCCATCGACCAGACCCGTGGCTGGTTCTACTCCCTCCTGATGATCAGCACGCTCGTCTTCGATGAGGAGACCCAGCGCCGCCTCAACATCGCGCCGCCTCGCGGCTGGCCCCACCCCTACAAGAGCTGCATCGTCCTCGGCCACGTCGGTGACAAGGAAGGCAAGAAGGAGTCCAAGTCCAAGGGCAACTACACCCCTCCCGAGATCATCCTTGATGAAGTCCGCATGGACTTCGCCGTGCTCGATGACAAGGCCGCAGGCCTCCCCGGTGTCGCCGGTGAGGCGCTCATCGCTCGCGAGGACCTCGAGGGCCTCGACATCCAGGAGGGCGCCAAGGTCCAGGTCTTCCGTCCCGACCAGCCCGGCACCGCCCTCACCCTCACCATCAAGGTCCACAAGAAGCTCAAGCGCCGCGTCGTGCTCCTCGCGAAGAAGGACCTCGATGCCCTCGGCGTGGCCCCGTCCGCCAAGGGCGTGGACGTGATGCCCGTGGAGGTGCCTCGACTCGCTCCCTCCGAGCGCGTGTCGGTCAAGGACCCCTCCAGCAAGGCTCCCGGCTCCGACGCGTTCCGCTGGTTCTTCTACGCGTCCAGCCCCACCTGGTCCAACACCCGCCACTCCCTCAGCAACGTGCGGCTCCTGCAGAAGGACTTCCAGGTCAAGCTGCGCAACGTCTACTCGTTCTTCACCATCTACGCGAACATCGACGGCTTCTCGCCCGCCACCAGCAACGCCGAGTCCTCCGAGGCTCCCTGGATCGCCATCCGCAAGAGCCAGGGCTGGCGCGATCCCAAGTCCCGCACCGTGCTCGACCGGTGGATCCTCTCCGAGGTCCAACTCTCCCTGCGCGATGTCGCCCGCTCGCTCGACACCTACCAGGTCTATGAGGCCGCTCAGCGTCTGGTCGCCCTCGTGGATGCGCTGTCCAACTGGTACCTGCGCCGCAGCCGCGACCGCTTCTGGGCTCCCGGCCTCGAGCAGGACAAGCTCGACGCCTACTTCACCCTCTACGAGGCCCTCACCACCATCTCCGCTGTCTCGGCCCCCTTCATCCCGTTCTTCGCTGACGAGATGTGGATCAACCTCGTGCGCCGCCCCTGGCCCGTTTCCCAGCCCGAGAGCGTCCACCTGGGCCGCTTCCCCGACGCCGATGAGCGCCTCATCGACGAGGGCCTCGCCGCCGAGATGGGCGCCGTGCGCGAGCTCGTCTCCCTCGGCCTCAAGGTCCGCACCGACAACCGCCTCAAGGTCCGCCAGCCCCTGTCTCGCGTGGATGTCATCCTCGCGCGCCAGGAGCTCAAGGACCGCGTCGCCGTCTACAAGGACCTCATCACCGATGAGCTCAACGTCCATGAGGTGAATTTCATGGAGGCTGGCCAGGAGACCGATGTCGTCCGCTACAAGGTCCGCCCCAACCTGCGCGCCGTGGGCAGCCGGCTCGGGCCCAAGCTTGCTCCCGTGCGCAAGGCGTTCGACTCCGCCGATGGCCGCATCCTCCAGCGCGAGCTCGCGCTCAAGGGAATGGTCGCCATCACCGTCGATGGTGAGCGCATGGCCTTCCCCACCGAGGACCTGGAGGTGCTCGTCGAGGCCAATCCTGGCTATGCCGCCGCCGGTGCGGGCGTGGGCGTCGTCGTGCTCCATACCGAGCTCACCGAGGCGCTCGTGGACGAGGGCCTTGTGCGCGAGCTGCTCGCCCGGGTGCAGGCGGCGCGCAAGGACATGGCGCTCGGCTACACCGACCGCATCCGCGTCTGGGTGGATGGCGATGCCCGCGTGCTCCGCGTCGCGCAGGAGTCGAAGGAACTCATCTCCCGCGAGACGCTCGCTTCCGAACTCAACGTCGGCCCCCAGGGCCTCACCGGTAAGGAGGAGGAGTTCAACCTCAACGGCCTGCCCACGCGCATCCGCGTGGAGAAGGCCTGAGTTCTCGCTCAGGTCCGCTCAGGGCTTGTAGCGAAGGATCGAACCGCCGAAGCCTCCTATCCGCGGCACCGTCCCCATCCCCCAGAGGGAGTTGAAGTCCCCTCCGTAGGGGATGGGTGACGGTAGCCATGTGGTTCCGTCGTAGTGGAAGAGGGTCATTCCATCGGCCCTCCGCTCGAGCGCGTAGATGTCCGCAGGCCCCGTGCCCCAGATGTCGAGGAGATCTCCCTCCGCGAACGGGAGCACGGGTGACCAGCGCTGGCCGTCGTAGTGGCGCACCACGCCCTTCGCGCCCACGGCCCAGAGGTCATTCGCGCTCGAACCCCACAGGCCATAGAAGGTCTGCGAGGTGGGCGGATCCAGCGTCACGGCCTTCCACCCCGCGCTGCTCCGGCGCAGGAGTGTCCCGGCTTCGCCTACCGCCCACACGTTCTCCACGCCCGTGCCCCAGAGCCGGTACAGCGTGGCGGTGGTGGGGCTCGAACGAACATCCCAGCTCTGTCCGTCGTAGTGGAGGAGGCGGCCCGCATCGCCTACCGCCCACACATCCGAAGCACTGGAGCCCCATACGCTTCGCAACGTCTCCATGGCCACGGACTCCGGCCACAGCGCGGCCGTCATGCCATCGGAGCGCACGAGGGTCCCACCCGCTCCCACGGCCCAGACCTCGTTGGAGCTTGCGCCCCAGACCGAGTTCAACGCGGCCTGCGTGCCGGTCGTCAGGGTCAACCACCGGCCCTCGCTCCAGCGCAGCAGCGTGCCGCGATCGCCCGTGGCCCAGGCCTCCGTCGCGCTCAGCGCCCGGCCTCCCAGCATCGCCGTGTCAGCGCCTTCTCGCAGCGAGACCCACTCGTCGCCCGTCCACCGCATCGCCTGGCCCCGGCTCCCTACTGCCCAGAGCCCCATGCTCGCAGTGCCCCAGACGTGCTCGAGATCCTCGGAGATGCCCATGGAGCTCCACCAGGCTCCCTCAGCGTCGAGGTGCAGGACCGAGCCGTGTGCTCCCACCGCCCAGGCATCCCTCGCGCTCAGTGCCACGAGGCTGTTCAGCGGCTCCGTCCCCTCGTAGACCACGGTCCACGCTCCGCCCTCGTAGCGACGCACACGCCACGTCCCCGTGGTGAGTGTCTGGTCCAGCGCCCATAGCACTCCGTCCGCGCCGCTCAGGCTCAGGACGAGCTCACTCTGGAACCTCGGCTGCTGTGTCCAGGCCTGCCCGTCCCAGTGCAGCAGCGCTCCCTCCGCGGTGATGACCCACGCGTCGTTCGGCCCCGTGCCCCAAAGCCCCGTGAAGTAGTGCGGCGGCGTGCTCTCGGGCCGAGTCCACTCCGCTCCGTTCCAGTGCAGCAGTGCGCCATCGAAGCCTCCGACCCAGATGTCGTTCGGGCCGCTGCCCCACACCGCGACCAGGTGCTGTTTGAGCCCCGTGCCCACAGGCTGCCAGGCCTTCCCGTTCCACCTCACCACCGCGCCCTGGCGGCCCACGGCCCACACCTCATCCGAGCTCGTTCCCCAGATGGCCAGTAGCGTCTGCTGCGTGGCCGAGCGGTACACCTTCCAGCCCTTTCCATCCCAGTGAGTCGCGATGCCGGGTGCGCCCACCGCCCAGACATCATCCGGCCCGCCCGCCCACACCGCCTCGTAGTAGCGCGCGTGCGGCGAGGGGTTCTCCCAACACCAGTGCTCGTCGAAGCAACGGAGGATGAGATCCGGATCCCCTCCGTCCCCCTCGTCCGGGCCGCCGTCGGTCCCTCCGTCCACTCCACCGTCGGAGCCGCCATCCGGCCCGGCGTCGTGACCGCCATCCGTCCCGCCGTCCGTCCCTCCATCCGGCGGCGTCGAGGGCTGCTGCTGCATGGAGCAGGAGTTCGCCTCCCGCACGCACATCTGCGTCGCCGCGCAGCAGGTCCACCCTTCGCCGCACGGACACGGACGCTCGTCCAGCGACACGGGCGCCACGCAGGCCCCGAGCAGCAACCCGAGCACCGGCAGCCACGCCTTCAAAACCGTCCCTCCAGGTGCAGGCCCGCAGCACTCGGCGAGACCGTCGGATAGGCCTCCGCTGAAGCCCCAGGCCACAGCAGCAACCCGAGCCCCACCACCCCCGCAGCCGCTCCGGCCGCGTACAGAGCTGTAGAGCGTCGATTGAGGCTCTGGATACGAGCGTTGCGGTGCAGCGCATCTGCATTGGACAGGCCGCTCGTGCTCTCCGAGCGCAGTCCCCGCGCCGACAGCGTCGTCCACGCGCCTCCGCCCAGGGTAGCCCCCGCTACTCCGAGCACGCTCCAGCCCGCGATGCTCCTCCACGCCGGGCGCCCCGGCTCCAGGAGCTTGAGCGGAACGGGCATCGTGAAGTCATAGGATTCGACGGTCTTCTGGTCGTACGGCAGCGAGAAGATCAGGCTGAACGCCTCGTGCTCCGCGCCTCGCGCCACGGTCCGAGGCGCCTGCGGCGTGAGCGCGGCGAGCTTCACCACCTCGGGCATCGCGTCGATGCGGTATTCGCTCCCATCCATCACACGCCGCACGAACAGCGGGCCTGTGCCCACGGGCCTCGCCACCCAGAGCCGCTGACCCGAGGCGTTGTGGAAGTCCGCCAGCCTCACGCCCCTGCTGTCCTCCAGCTCCAGGTGCACGGACTCGCTCCCGTCCACCTCGATCCGGTGCTCGAGCGCCTTGCCCAGCTCCACCAGCCACTGTCCATCCTTCGGCGGACGGGCGTGCACCTCCGGCCGGAAGCGCTCGTTGGGAATGGCCGCGTTCGCCCGCTGCACGAACGCCGCGATCTCCTTGTAGCTCACCCTTCCGTCTCCATCCGCGTCCGCCGCCCCGTAGAGACCGGAGCGCACCTCGTGGCTGAACACGCCGGACTGGAAGGCCTCCCACTCATGGCTCTCGCGAACGCTGGACGTGGAGAGCAGCAACCCCACTCGCCCGTCCTCCGCCAGGCGGGTCACCTCGCTGAAGCCACTCAGGGGCCGGCGCTGGCCTCCAGGCCCTCGCCCATAGGCCAGAAAGTACGAGGAGCACGCGTCCACGATGAGGTGCACCTGCTCCGCATCCACCCGGGTGATCAGCTCATCCGCCAGATCCTTCCCGGTGAGCTTCCGATCCTCGAGCGTCACGTACCCCTGGCCGTTGCGCACGCTGCCGTGGCCCGCATAGACGAAATAGAGCACCGTCCCCAGGTGGCGCTCCTTCGCCTGCGCCACGTCGTGCGCGAGTTGCTCCACCAACCGGTTCCACTCGGCCTGACGGGGAACACTTGCCTCCGCCGCGGCCTGCGGGTGCAACCGCTCCGTGTTCTCATCCAGCCGGGCCAGCAAGTACGTCCGTGCGCCCAGGAGCCGGAAGAGATCCAGGTAGCGCGCCGCATCGTCATCCGCGTAGCGGAGCGGTGGCTCGTTCGGATCCACGCTGTGGTTGACTCCGACAATGAACGCGAAGGCGGCTCGCGGCCGTTCCTCCGCTACGGCCGGCAGCGCCGCCAGGGCGAGGACGAACGCCAACGCCCGGGCCGCTCCCCTCATCGCTTCACCTTCACCGTGAACGACGTCTCCTCCGCTCCACGGAGCGACAGCGGCTGTTCCGGTGTGTGCCCTCGCATCAGCGCCTCGACCTGCTTCACCGTGAGCCGCTCGTCCGCCAGGACTCCGTGCAGCACCAGCCGCTCTCCATCGAAGTCGTGCGAGATGGCCTCGGGCAGCTCGTGCAGCGCCACGCCTCCGAAGGCCTGCACCGCAGCGGGATTCGAATCCGGATCGGACCAGCTCGGATGGAACCAGTACACGTGCTGGTGCTCATCCACCGCATAGATCATCAGCCACTTGCGCCCATGCGGGTTCTCGTAGGCGAAGGCCAGCTCGTCCCCGGCTCGCAATTCACCCTCGACAGGCTCCGCCGTCTGCCCCGGACGCACCCGGAAGACGCGCAGGTTGTCCGGCTGGGCCGCCGCGGGATTCCCGCGCGCCGTGAAACCCTCCGCCTCCGTCGAGAACGGAGTGGGCCTCGTCGCCACCACTCCCACCACGAGCAACGCCACCACCGCGAGCGCCGCCACCCCCTGCGTCACCGGCACCGGCGGCCTCACCAATCCCAGCCCCTGCCCCAGCCGCCTCTGCGCATCCGCGTTCGCCTTCGGGTCCAAGCGCCGCAACAGCAGGTGCCGCTCATACAGAGACTTGCAGGAGGTACATGCCGGCAGGTGCTCTCGCAGCGCGTGCTCGCTCGCCGGCTTCAACTTCCGCGCGAAGTGCTCATCGACACGGCCGCGCATGGGGCAGACCCTTGGGTTCATGGTGTACTCCCTTCGCGCAACAGGAACCGGCGCAGCAGCGCGCGGATGCGCAACTCCTGGTACGCCAGCGTGGTTCGGTGCATGCCCAGCTCCCGAGCCGCCTCCCGCTGCGGCAATTGCTTCAGGAAGCGAGCCTCGAAAACGGCGTGCCATTTCTCCGGCAGGCACTCGCGCCGGAATCGCTCTATAAGGATGCGGGCCTCGCACTCGGAATCAGAGGCCTCCACCGCATCCGCCTCGACGACTCCGAGATCCCTCGCCTGCTCCAGCGCTCCCCGCTCGCGCTGCAGGCGGCGCACGTACTCGAGCGCCTGGTGATAGGCCACCGTGGCGATCCAGGCCTTCAACGATCCGCCCCGGAAACTGCGGCGCAGCTCCTCGCGGGAGATCAATCGATAGAAGACCTCGTGGATGACGGTCTCCTGGTCCGCCCCGGTGAGCACGCGCCCCACTGCCCGCTGCACGGTGGGATAGAGCTCGCGGTAGCACTGCTCCAGGACGGAGCGCCGCCCGGCATGAAAGTCCAGGAGCCAACGATCCGCGGCGTCCTCGCCGAGTCCCGAGCAGAGCGCGTCCTCGATGTTCACCTGCACGCCTGCCCCTCCCCGTCAACGGCCTGCCCCAGACGTGGATCTAGGTGCTCTCTTTCGGAAGGCAACCCGGCACCTCTGGAGGAAGCAGGAGCGTGTTCAAGCCACAACGGGCAGATGGAGGAAAATCCCCCACAAAAACAGGATTCGTCCATGAGCGGCCCCTCATTCATTTCCCAGGGTGAGAGCCAAGAGATGTGAAAGAGACGGAGGGTGCGGTGATGAGAGCAGTGGCGGCGATGGTGGGTGGCGGGCAGGACGAGAACGGGCGGTCCATTCTCTGGATCGCGGTGGTGGGAACGATGCTGTTGATGCTGCTCAATGGCTGCGGCCAGGAGAAAGCGCAGCAGCAGGAGCAGTCGGGAGATCGCTTCGAGTATCCGGCGCTGCAGACGGAAGTGCCGCTCTACGAGTTGCAGATCCCCGAGCAGACGCTGGCGCTGTTCGACCAGGATCCCTACGCGGAGGAGCAGCCGGCCACCTTCGTCTTCGAGGGCCAGGCCCAGCCAGTGATGGTGCGGCTGCGCGGCTCCAGCTCGCGCTTCTTCCCGAAGAAGAGCTGGCGCATCGAGTTCCCCAAGGGCGTCGAGTTCGACGGCCGGCGCAAGCACAACCTCATCGCCGAGTTCCAGGACCGGACGATGATGACCGAGAAGCTCGCCTTCGACATGATGCTCGCCATGGGGCTACCGGCCCCGCGCACCCGCTTCGTGCGCATCTCCATCAACGGCCAGTATCAGGGCGTCTTCCTCGACATCGAGCGCGTGGACAAGGACTTCGCCGAGGCCCATGGCTTCGCTGATCCGGATCCCACCATCTACCGCTGCGGTGCCAAGGACTGCGAAATGAAGCTGTGGCGCACCGACTACCAGCAGGACTGGCAGAAGGAGACCAACGAGAGCGTGAAGAGCAAGGACGACGTCATGACGCTGATGTACGTCATCAACCGCGCCCCCGAGCCGAACCTGCCTGCCATGCTCGACGCCAACCTGGAGCTGGAGCACTACCTGCGAGCCATGGTGGCCGACGTGCTCATCTCCAATGACATCCATGAGGACTCGCAGAGCTACCTCGTCCACGACGCGACCACCGGTAAGTGGACCTACGTGCCCTGGGATCTCAACAACAATGATGCGCGCTGGTGGCCCACCTATGGACTGGGGATGAAGCCCGTCGTTGATCACCCGCTGTTTGGCTACAGCCTCTCGGACGGCTGGGTGGCGAAGATGTACGCCAAGCGGGCCACCCGCCCTGGCTTCCTCCCCGCCTTCTCCAACCTCAACACCCGCATCATCTACAACCCCGAGCTGCGCGAGCGCCTGTTCGCTCTCGTCGAGAAGGGCCTGGAAGACCTGCTCGCTCCCGAGGTCTTCGACGCTCGGGTGGATGCGATGTACGCGCTGATTGCTCCGCACATGGACGCCGACCCGTACCTGCTGCTCGGCCCCGATGAGTCCATGCCGTCGGACCCGGACGGAATGGCCAAGTTCCACGAGGGAGTCCCCTTCCTCAAGGCCTACGCTCGCGGCCGGACCTCCTTCGTGCGCGGGGAACTGGGTCGATTCCGGACCGCTCCGACCACCCTGCAGCTCAACGCCGTCAGCCCTCGCGAGGGCTGGGTGGAGCTGCGCAACCCGACTGACCAGGCGCTCTCCACGGCCGGGCTCGTCCTCACGGTGGACCTGCGGCGGACGATTTCCTCTCTGCGCGATCCCAGCACCAGCACCGTGCTGACCGAGCATGTGGTGCCGCCTCACGGCACGGTCCGCCTCGCTCCCAAGGAGCTCGGCTTTACGATTCCACAGGACGGCGAGTTGGGGCTGTTCGACGGAGTCTCCGTAACAGGCGCGCTAGACGTCCTCTTCTACACCGCCCTGCCCAACGGGGGCGTCTACTCCCGAGGCTCGGAGGATTCCTCCCGCTGGGAGATCCGCTGAACCGGTGACTCAGGCCCCCGAGCGCAGCACCTTGAGGGCCTCGCGGAACAGGGCCTGGAAGGCGGCCTCCGCTCCGAGCCGCTCCCCGGCCACCTCTGCCGCCTTCTCCGCCTGCTGCTCCTTGTAGCCCAGGTTCAACAGCGCCGAGACGAGATCCGCCATCGGCCCCGCGGCCGGTGGCGCCGCCGTTGCCCCCTGCGCCACCGCCTCCAGGTGCATCTCCTTCACCTTGTCCTTGAGCTCCAGCACCAGACGCTCGGCGGTCTTCTTGCCGATGCCCTTGATCTTCGTCAGCCGCGCCACCTCGCCCTTGCTCAGCGCCACCACCAGCTCCCCCACCTCCATCCCCGACAGCACCGTGAGCGCCAGCCGCGGCCCCACCTGCGACACCGAGTTGAGCAGCTGGAACATCTCCTCCTCGGAGCGGGTCAGGAAGCCGAACAGGTCCAGGGCGTCCTCTCGCACCACCGTACGCACGCGGACCTGCACCGGTTGGCCCTCCGCCGGCAGCTTGCCCACCGCCAGCGACGACATGGCGACGCGGTAGCTCACGCCTCCCACGTCGATGATGGCCTCCTCGAGGCTCTTCTCCGCCAGCGTTCCGCGCAGTCCCGCGATCATCGCGCCTCCGGGCGCCGATAGGACGGGCTCAGCCGATCCGCGAGCAGCGCAGCCGCACCCTTGCTTCGCTTGGCCCGAGCGCCTCGGGAGCTCCCCACCCCCAGCGCCGCGGCCCGTCCCTGGTTGAGGTGACAGAGCGCCACCGCGAGGGCATCGCTCGCGTCCGCGCGTTCAATCTCTTCGAGTTGCAGGAGTGAGCACACCATCCGGCCCACCGCATCCTTGCCGTCCCCTCCGCCCGCTCCCACCGAGCGCTTCACCTTCGCAGGGGGGTACTCGAACACGGGCAGGTTCGCCTGGGCCGCCGCCAGCAGGGCCACCCCTCGCGCGTGCCCCAGCACCAGGGCGCTGCGCGCGTTGCGAAAGGTGAACACGCCCTCCACCGACACGGCCTCCGGCCGGTACTGCTTCAGCCGACCCGTCAGCTCCGCGTGCAGCACCATCAACCGGTGGTGCAGCGGCGCATCCGGATCCACCTTGATGACCCCGTGCGCTATGTGCGCCAGCCGGCCACGCCGCTCCTCCACCACGCCATACCCCATGAAGCGGCTGCCAGGATCGACTCCAAGGACGCGCACGTGCCTCTCCCACTCCGACGCCGTCCCCGACACCGGGACGGGTGTTCAGCCTTGTAACGCGCGAGCCCGCCCCTGTCGATCCCCCGCCGAGCGGCCGAGCTACTGCAAGGACTCCATCAGCGCTTCGTCGATCTCGAAGTTCGCGTGGACGTTCTGCACGTCGTCGTTCTCTTCCAACGCGTCCATCAGCTTGAGCATCTTCTTCGCGTTCTCGCCCTCGAGCTTCACGGTCGTCTGCGGGAAGAAGCTCCACTTCTGCTCCCCCAGCTTCAGCCCCGCCGTTTCCAGACTCGCGGCCACGGTGTGCAGGTCGGCCGGCGAGGTGCGCACTTCGAAGCCCTCGTCACCGTGGTTGATGACGTCCTCGGCGCCCGCCTCGATGGCCTTCTCCATCACCTGGTCCTCCGTGGGACCCGGCTTCACCGCGATGACGCCCTTCTTGTGGAACATCCAGCCGACCGCGCCTTCTGCTCCCAGGTTGCCACCGCCCTTGCTGAAGCTGATGCGCACTTCGCTCGAGGTGCGATTGCGGTTGTCCGTGAGGCACTCGACCAGCACCGCCACGCCGCCCGGGCCGTAGCCCTCGTACATCACCTCTTCGTAGCTCTCGCCCTCCAGCTCTCCCGTGCCCTTCTTCACCGCCCGCTGGATGGTGTCGTTGGGCATGTTCGCCTCACGGGCCGCGGTGATGGCGGCGCGGAGACGGGCGTTGCCGGCGGGATCCCCACCGCCCAGCCGAGCCGCGACGGTGATCTCCTTGATGACCTTCGTGTAGAGCTTGCCCTTGGAGGCGCCCATCGCGGCTTTCTGCCGCTTGATCTTCGACCAACGGTTGTGACCGGACATGGCAGTGCCGCGCCTTGTCCCTTAACCGGACCCGCCGAGTCAAACACTGTCCGCGCTCAGTGCGCCCGCGCTGCCTTCTCGTCGTCCCGGCGACGGGCCTTCTGCTTCGGGTGGAACAGGATGACCGGGATCGGCATCCGGGAGATCAACTCCTCGGCGCTCGGCTCCGGCTCCACGACGATCTCCACGTCCTCCAGATCGGCCTCGGCGGCGGCCTGCGCCGTATCACCCTGGGGCTGAGCAGGAGCTTCCACTGGAGCCGAAGCCTGGGCCTCCACTGGAGCCTGAACCTCTGCCGGAGCCTGAGCCTCTGCCTTCGGCGCCTCGGCCTCTACTGGAGCCTGGGCCTCTGCCTTCGGCGCCTCGGCCTCCACCGGAGCCTGAGCCTCCGCCGCGTCCGCCAGGCTGACCTCGAGCTCGGTCGGCTCTTCCTCGGGCGCCTGGGCCGCAGTCTCCTCAACCGGGTTCAAACGAGCCTCGTGCTCGTCGGCCGCACGCTGCTCGGCGTCATGCGCCTCCTGTGCACGTGCCACCCTCAGGGCCTCGGTCTCCGGCTCGAAGAAGCGCGGCGCAGTCTGCACCCGCTCGCGCTCCTCCACGTGGCAGGCCGGCCCCAGCACCCCCAGCACGAACAGGTGCATCACCGTCTCGAGCGCCACCACCTCCGTGAGCCGGCACTCCAGCAGCACCATGCGCACCGTGCGCCGCCCATCGAACAGGCGCACCAGAGAGATGACCTCATCCGGCAGCTTCGCCAACTGCTCCGCCAACCGCTGGAAGTCCACCGTCAGTCGCGCCGCCAGCGGAACTCCCACCTCACGCAGCCGCGCGAAGCGCTCCAGGCCCGGCAGCACCTGGTGGCGCAGGAACGCCAGATCCATCAGCAGCGTGCCGCGGTGCAACTCGGGGCCGAACGTCACCCCGTACACCCCACTGCCAAAGCTCAGCAGCCGCCGGAACGCCAGCACCCCGCGCTCGCCCAGGTAGCCCGCATCCACCACGCGCCCGTCCCGGAAGGCGAAGAACCCATCCCCCTCCTTGAGCACCACCCGCCCCGACCGCGTCCCAGCCAACAACGCCCGGACCATGTCCGTCAGCGGCAGCCGCGCCGAGTGCGCCTCGTACTCCGGCTCCGTGGAGCGCCGGCCCGCCTTGAGCCGCGCCAGCGCCACCACGTCCTCCGCCATCACCGGCTTGGCCAGGTAGTCGTCCGCACCCACACTCGCCGCCAGCTCGGGGTGGAACTTCTCCCGGCGACTCGAGATCAGGAACACCGGCAATTCCGCCGTGCGCAGCTCCGCCCGCAGCTGATTGCAGAGCGAGAAGCCGTCCATGCCCGCCAGCTCCGTCTCCGCTACGACGAGGTGCGGCAAAGTCGGCGACGCGGCGAGTTCCTCCCGCGCATCCTCCGCCGTGGGCACCACCACCACCTCGAAGCCCGCCTCGGCCAGCTTCGTCCCCAGCGAGCTCCGGTACCGCTCGTCCGGCTCCACCAGCAGCACGCGCAGGCGCTTGCCACGCCGGGCCCGGGGACTCAGCCCGGTGGCGGTGCAGACTGGCTCGATAATGGTCGCGCGAGGAGAGCGAGCAACCATGGGGCGGGGGCTCCAGGCAGGAGGACTGGGGGTCGACTGTCAGCTCAAGCGGTAATAATCCGGAATAGTAGAACTTGCTTCACATCCTGCCTCAGGCTCACCTTTTAAGAAAGTCCTCGGGTCGCTTTTTTTAGAAGAAACACGGGGATGTCTGGAATCTGGCGAACCGGGGCGGAAAGATCGACGACATGTAGGAGACGCGTAAGGTGGCCGCATGACGCGTCCCGTCTTGCTGCTCACCCTCGTGTTCGCGCTCCCGGTCCCCGTGGCTGCCCAGGGGGCCGCGTCCTCGGCTCGTCAGGACGGGGCATTCGGGACGGTGCTGGCGCCAGCGGCCCTGCCCGAGGGAGCCAGCTCCTTATATGGATATATCGGCGTGCCCGAGATGGGCATGGGCTACCGCCAGGGCCTCTCCGAGTTCGAGATCGAGGGCCGCGCGCGCCTGGACTACCTGCGGCTGGCGGGGATCTTCGAGGCGAGGGCTCGCCGGATCATCCTGAAGGATGGCGCCATGACACTCGCGCCGACGCTGGGGCTGGGATTGGTGCTCAACTCCGGCAGTGCGTACCTGGATGCGGACAACTTCGGCGGCGTGCTGCTGCGCATCACCCCCGGACTGCTCGCGACGTGGAAGGTGGCGGAGACAGTGGCGGTGGTGGGGTTGCTGGACTTGCCGATCGATCTCGGACTGGACCCCACGGGAGCGCGGCGCTTCCAGGCGCTCCCCGGCGGCGGCGTGGAGCTCTACCTGGGCTCGGGCATCTCGCTGCTGACCGCGGTGCAACTGGGCGTGGAGACCTTCAAGGCCCCGCGCGAGGACTCCGTGACGCGGCTGGGCTACCAGATCCAGTTGGGCATCGGCACGCGGCTGTTCTGAGCCCGTCCAGACGCTCACGTCATCCCGTAGCGCTCCAGCTTCTTGAGCAGACCTTGGCGTGAGAGGCCGAGTGCCTCGGCGGTGTGCGTGCGGTTGCCATTGAAGCGGCGCAGGGCCTCTTCGATCTCTCGGCGCTCCAGCGCCTCCACCTTCTGCTGGAGCGTGCTGGCGCCGGGAGCGGGGGCTCGCGGGCGCTCGCTGCCGGTGAAGGAGAGGTCCTCGGGTTGGACCTCTCGCCGATCTCCCGCGAGCACCGTGGCTCGCTGCATCTCGTGGCGCAACTCGCGCAGGTTGCCGGGCCAGCCGTGCGAGAGGAGCGCCTCGGTGGCGGAGTCCGAGAGCAGCTTCGCGCGGCCATCCGGACACAGGTGGGCACACTGGTTGAGGAAGTGCCGGGCCAGCAGCGGCAGGTCCGCGGTGCGCTCGCGCAGAGGCGGCAGGTGCACCTGGACGCCCTTGATGCGCCAGTAGAGATCCTCCCGGAAGGTGCCAGCCTGCTGCATGGCGCCCAGATCCTTGTTCGTGGCGGAGAGGAAGCGCACGTCCACATGCGAGGGCCGATCCGCTCCCACCGGGAGGATGTCCCCCGTCTCCAGCGCGCGCAGCACCTTCACCTGGAGCGAAGGCGTCATGTCGCCAATCTCATCCAGGAAGAGCGTGCCGCCATCGGCCTCGGCGAAGAGGCCCTTGTGGTCGCGCGTAGCTCCCGTGAAGGCACCCTTCACATGACCGAAGAGCGCGCTCTCCAGCAGGTTCTCCGGCAGCGCCCCGCAGTTCACGGGGATGAAGGGGCCCGCGCGGCGGCGGCTCTTGAGGTGAATGGAACGTGCGAGAAGCTCCTTGCCGGTGCCGTTCTCTCCGGTAACGAGCACCGGCAGATCGCTGGCGGCGATGCGCTCGGCGAGCGAGACGGCCGCGAGGAACGGAGAGCTCTGCCCCACCATGGCGGTGTCACCGCCTGCGTGGGCCAGCGAGGACTGCAGGGCCTCCACCTGGCGCTCCAGCGCCACACGGGCCATGGCACGCTGAACCACCACCAGGAGCACATCCGGATCCACGGGCTTGGTGAGGAAGTCGTAGGCCCCCAGGCGGATGGCCTCCAGCGAGTGGCGCGTGTCCCCCGCCCCGGAGACGACGATCACCTTGGTGCCCGGCCGCGCGGCGATCAACGCCCCCAACTGCTCCAGCCCCGCGGACACGCTCCCATCGGGTGGAAGCATCAGATCGAGCAGCACGAGCGGAAAGGCACGGGCCTCCACGGCCGCGCGAGCCGAGGAACGATCCGCGGCCTCGAGGACCTCATAGCCCGCGTCCCGCAGCAGGCCTCCGTAGATCTTGCGGAAGGCGGAATCGTCGTCGACGAGGAGGAGCGGAAGAGGTGAGGAACTCATGAGGGTGTCCCACCGGACTGGAAGCACTCGGAAGCCCGGACTGGCGGCGCGCGAACCATATCAGTGGAGCGCCAGCAGGGCTCATGCGCGCTGGAACAACCGGGTCCTCGCAGCCTCCGATATCGCCACCACCGCCGGGTGCCGCAGCCTCCGCTCCGCGGTGATGGCGTAGAAGTGCTCGCGCACGGCCTCCACCCGGCCCACCACCTCCACCCCGTACTGGGTGCGAATCTCGCCCTCGATGGCCGAGGGACCCGGAAACACCCCCTCCCCCGCCTGCCCGAAGGCCATCATCAGGGCACTGTCCTGGAACTCGCCCCGGATGCGAGGGCGCACGTCCTGCTCCTCCGCCAGCCACTGCGTGAGCGCCCGCCGCACAGAGGTGGCGTCCGATGGCATGAGGAAGGGCGCGCCGTCCAACGACTTCGGAAAGCCACGGCGAAGGGCTGCCGCCAGCTTTGGAACGGCAAACAATGTCATTCCACACTCGCCCAGCAGGTGGTTGTAGGCCCGCACGCTGGAGGCCGGAGGCACCGGCGAGTCCGCGAGCACCAGATCCACCTCGTGCAGGGCGAGCTCCGCCAGCAGATGCTCCACCGGCCCCTCGGTGCAGATGAGCCGAACGTCCTCGCGCGACCGGAGCGCTGGCTCCAGCAACCTGTGGGCAATCAGCTTGGGCATCACCTCGGCCACGCCCACCACCAGCTTGCGAGGCGCCACCGAGGGACGCCCCCTGAGACCGTCTTGCAGTTGCTGGCCCAGCGTGAAGATCTCATCGGCATAGCGGTAGACATAGGCGCCTACCTCCGTGAGCACCAGCTTGCGGCCCACACGCTCGAACAGCTTCTCGCCCAGCGAACGCTCGAGCTCCCGGATCTGCCCCGTCACCGTGGGCTGGCGCAACCGCAGCTTCTTGCTCGCCAGCATCACTCCGCCTTCGCGGACCACGGTCCAGAAGTACAGCAGGTGGTGGTAGTTGAGCCATTCCATCTCAGAGTACCTATCGGTTTTCGTGCCGGTTTTCCGCTCGAACTATCTATTTGCCGATGAATGCCCCAGGGCGCACATCTTCTCTGCCATGAAGAACCAACTGAAGACCGTCTTGTTGCTGGGTATACTGTCCGCGCTGCTCGTGGGCATCGGGAGCGCCTTGGGTGGCATTGCCCCCTATGCCGCGCTCGCGCTCGCCCTGCTGCTCAACGTGGGCGCGTACTTCTTCTCGGACAAGCTCGTCCTCAAGATGCACGGGGCGCGAGAGGTGTCCCGTGAGGAACAGCCCACCCTGCACCGGATGGTGGAGGAGCTCTCCCAGGCCGCGGGCCTGCCCAAGCCGCGCGTCTTCCTCATGGAGGATCCGCAGCCCAACGCCTTCGCCACCGGACGCAACCCCGAGAAGGGGGTGGTCGCCGTCACCCGAGGCCTCATGGAGTTGCTGGATGCGCGCGAGCTGCGAGGCGTGATCGCCCACGAGCTGGCCCACATCAAGAACCGGGACATCCTGCTGTCCACCATCGCCGCCACCGTGGCCGCCGCGGTGACGTATCTGGCCCATGCGGCCGGGTGGCTGTCCGCCATGGCTGGGGGTCAGCAGGACGACGAGGAGGGCCCTTCTCCGCTCCAGACGCTCGCCCTGGCCCTGGTGGCGCCCATCGCCGCGACGCTCATCCAACTGGGCATCTCGCGCAGCCGCGAGTACCTGGCGGACAAGACGGGAGCGCAGATCTCCGGAGACCCCGAGGCGCTGGCCAGCGCCCTGGACAAGCTCCAGCGCGGGGCGGAGCAGCACCCCACCGCCGCCCAGCCCGCCACCGCGAGCCTCTTCATCGTCAGCCCCTTTGCCGGCACGGAGCGGATCCTCGCCCTGTTCTCCACGCACCCTCGCACCGAGGACCGCGTCCGCCGGCTGCTCGCCCTGAGCCGCCCTGGCCTCGATCGCGAGGCGCGGTGGTCCCGGCCTGGGGTTCACGGACTGACGCCCTGACCTCGCACTCCCCCCGCTCTCCTGGAGTGGGGGCGCCTCGAGGAAAGCACAGGGACCGGGACGAAAGAGCAGACGGCCGTCTGTGATATAGGGAGGAAGTCCTTTTCCTCTGAGGGGCTGCGGCGCGTGCTCAGAACCTGGCTGCAACGCCGTCCCCTGCCCTACTGGCTCTCGACGTTGCTGCTGGCACTGGCCTACGTCCTCTCCGGCCGAGCGGGGCTGCTGCTCGCCATTCCTCCCGGTTACGCCACGGCGATCTTCCCCTCCGCGGGCATCGCCCTGGCCGGCCTGCTCATGGGCGGCTATCGCATGGTGCCCGCGATCTGGCTGGGCTCCACCGCCATGAACTTCTGGGTCTCCTGGGGGCAAAGCAGCCAGGACCCGCTCAAGCTCCTGCTGGTCTCCGCCTGCCTTGGCACGGGCGCCGCGCTGCAAGCCGCGGCCGGTCTCTTCCTGGTCCGCCCGGTGTCCGGCCCCAGGCCCCTGCTCCAGAAGCTGGACGAGATCCTCCGGATCCTGCTGCTCGGGGGGCCCGTGGCCTGCCTGATCAGCGCCACCGTGGGCACCTCCGTGCTGCTCGGAGTGGGCGCCATCTCGGGCGCCGAGTGGCCGCTCAGCTGGCTGATCTGGTGGGTGGGAGATGGGCTGGGTGTTCTCGTCGTGCTGCCGATGACGCTCGCCGCGTGCAACTGGCCCGAGGAGACCTGGAAGGGCCGCCGCCACACCGTGCTGTGGCCCCTGCTCGTGTGTCTGACCATCACCGTGTTCCTCTTCGTGAGGGTCAGCCAGTCCGAGCAGCACCGCACCCAGACCGAGTTCGAGCGCCATGCCGAGCGCGCCGCGCGCAGCGTCGAAGCCAACTTGACGCGCAACCTGCAGGCCGCCCAGGCCACCCGCCGCTTCATGGAGGTGACGGATCGCAACCGAGAGGAGAACTTCCATCACTTCGTGAGGGGCGATATGGATCGCCAGCCAGCGCTGCACGCCGTGAGCTGGGCACCCCGAGTGCTTCCGTCGGAGGTGGCCGCCTACGAGGCCCGTCTGCAGGCCCGCCTCGGCCCACAAGCCCGGCTCATCGATTGGCCCGAGGATGGCCTGCGCCATCCCGTAGAGCCTCGTGCGGAGTACTACCCGCTCACCTTCATCGAGCTGCGCTCGTCCACTGCCAAGGGCATGGGAGCAGACATCCTCTCCGAGCCGATCCGCGGAGAGGCCCTGCGCTCTGCCCTGGCCAGGAATGAGCTGGCGCTCACGGCGCGGCTCCACCTGCTCTCGGACACGCCCGAGCAGTGGTCGGTCCTCGCCATCCTGCCGGTCCAGGATCCCCCCAGCGGGAACACCGTAGGCGTGGTGACGATGGTGCTGCGGTTGGAGGACATCGTCCGGCAGAGCCTGGACCCGGATCGCTCGTCGGAGATCCGCTTCACCATCTGGGACGCGACGGCGCCGCAGGCCCCTCAGCTCATGTACGGCGATGCCGCGCCCCAGAGCTGGGGCGAAGAGCGAATGTTCTCGCTGCCGGTCAAGGTGGGCAACCGCACCTGGTTCGTCCGCGTGCACGAGACGCAAGAGGGCTTCGCCAACTCCACCCGCCGCTGGCAGACCTGGGCGGTGCTGGCCGGCGGACTGCTCTTCACCGGGCTGCTGGCGGTGCTGCTGTTGGACCAGAGCGGAGAGAAGGCGCGCGTGGCGGCACTGGTGGCTGAACGCACCCAGACGCTGCACCAGCGCGAGCAGTTCCTCAGCGCGGTCCTGCAGTCCGCGCTGGACGGACTGCTGACCCTGGATGAACGAGGCCGCGTACTCAGCGCCAACCCGGCCTCGGGCCGGCTGCTGGGGTTGACCACGGCCGAGTGGGAGGGGCTGCCGCTCACCCAGGTACTGCCCTCCCTGGACTGGCCCACGCTGCGCGCCGAGCTGGATCAGCTCCCTCCCGAATCTCCAGGCCTCCGGCGAGAGAGCTCCGCCCGCCGCCGGGACGGCACGGAGGTACCTGTGGAACTGGCGCTCAGCAATGCCTCCGCCAGCGGCGTGCGGACATACGTGTGCCTGCTGCACGATCTGTCCGAGCGCACCCGCGTCAACCGCATGAAGGACGAGTTCGTCTCCACCGTCAGCCACGAGCTGCGCACCCCGCTCACCTCCATCCTGGGAGCGCTCAGCCTCATCACCCGAGGTGGACTGGTGGCCCAACCCGAGGTGCTCGGACAGCTGCTCAGCATCGCGGAGAACAACGCCCAGCGCCTGCTACAGCTGATCAACGATCTGCTCGATGTGGACAAGATGGAGGCCGGGCACCTGGCCCTGCAGTGCAGGCCGGCTGAGCTGGCGCCCCTGCTGGCCCGCAGCCAGGAGGAGAATCGCGGCTATGCCGAGCGCTTCCAGGTGTCGCTCACCCTGCTGTCGAGCGTGACGGCCGGCACCTGGGCCGAGGTGGACGTGGATCGCTTCGCGCAGGTGATGAACAACCTGCTCTCCAACGCCATCAAGTTCTCTCCCACCGGCGGCGCCGTCGAGCTGGGCATGACGGTGGAGCGGGACTGGCTGGAGGTGTCCGTGCGCGACCATGGCAGCGGCATCCCTGTGGAGTTCCAGCCGCAGCTGTTCCGCAAGTTCTCCCAGGCGGACAGCTCCGATACCCGCCGTCAGCGCGGCACGGGCCTGGGCCTGTACCTCACGCGCATCCTCGTGGAGCGCATGCGGGGAGAGATCCGCTTCGAGACCGCCGAGGGCCAGGGCACCACCTTCTTCATCCGCCTGCCGCGCATCCCCGCCCCGCAGCCCGAGCAGTCGGCGATGGCGTGAGGAACCTGGCCCTGCTCAGTCCGGAAGCGGCGCCTGGCGCGGAGTGCCCAACAGCTCCAGGGTTCGCGCGGCGACGCGCACGAGCGTCTGCGCGCAGGGTTCACAGCCTCCACCACAGCATCGGGGCCAGCGCCCCTCGGGATCGCGCAGGAGCGTGCGGACCAGGGAGCGATAATAGGAGGGGAGCCCGAGCTCCTCGCTGGCCCGGGTGAGCGCGGCCTCCACGTCGGTCTGGGGGTTCTCGGACACGCTGAAGGGAGCGTACTCCTGGGTTCCCCCCACTGCGAGAGTGAGCGCTTGACTCGCACGGAGCGTCTCTCTACCGTTCCGTTCCAACGATGCGCTCCTTCCGTGCCCGCTCCACGACTTTCGCCCGCGGCTGTTGTTGTCGCGGCGTCTGTTGTTAGCGCTGGCGCGAAGAGACTGTCCTCGTCGTCCCGCGCTGAGCACGTGAAGGCTGCCTTCGCCTGACCGCTGTCCCTCGCGCGTCCGGTCGTGCTCGTCGCGGCTCCCCCACACCCCGTCCCGGAGCATCCATGTCCATCGCCCGTATCGAGCCGCACGACGACTTTCTTCGCGTCCACTTCACCCCCGGTGAGAGCCCCCGCCACGCTGACTTTCACTGGTTCTGGCTGCGGCACAACTCGGAGCTCGACCGTCATCCGCTCACCCGTGAGCGCATCGTCTGTTCGTCCGAGCTGCCCCTGGATCCCCAGCCGCGCACCGTGCGCATCGCCGAGGACACGCAGGCGCTCGACATCGACTGGGGCGACCGCGCCGATGGGCAGGTGAGCCGCTACGCCTCGGACTGGCTGCTCACCCACGCGTACGCGGCGGACCGGGCCCATGCGCCTCCGCCTCCTTCGGATGTCAGCACCATCGCCGTGGACGCCGCCCGCCTCGAGGAGCCGCTCGGGCGCACCGTCGTGAAGACCCTGGCGCGGACCGGACTGCTCGTCGTTCGCGGCTTCGGGCTCGACACGGAGGCGCTCATCGATCTGATCGGCAAGGAGGGGCTGTCCGTCATCGGCACCCACTTCGGCCGCATCGAGGATCTGCGCACCGACAACACCACCAACCAGAACACCGATCAGCTCGGTTACACGGACAGCGCCATCCAGCTCCACACGGACCAGCCCTTCCTGGACCGGCCGCCGCGCTACCAGCTCCTGCACTGCCAGCAGCCCGCCGCGAACGGAGGCGGCGCCAACGCCGTGGTGGATGCGCTGGCAGCGGCCCACTACCTGGCCGATCTCGACCGGCCTGCCTTCGAGCTGCTGCGCTCGGTGCCGGTGACGTTCCACCGCAAGCAGAAGTCCTTCGAGCGCGTGCTCGTCTCGCCCATCCTGGACTTCGACGCACCGGGCGGCTTTCGCATCCGCTACAGCTACTTCACGCTCGCGCCCCACAAGCGCCCCTTCGCCGAGATGGAGGCCTGGTACCGCGCCTACAACCGCTTCGCCCGGCTGGTGCGCGACGAGCGCCACCAGTACCGGTTCCAGCTCCAGGCCGGCGACTTCCTCATCTATGACAACTGGCGGATGCTCCACGCCCGCACGGCGTTCACCGGCGCCCGCTGGTTGCGCGGCGTGTACTTCGATACCACCGCCTGAGCCTCGGCTCCCCTATAGTCCGCCCGCGGCACCTCCCCTCCTGGGAGGGCCCTCGTCACGGGAGAGGACATGGACGTTCGTGCAGCGGTCGCGTTCGAGGCAGGCAAGCCCTTGCGCATCGAGACGGTACAGCTCGAGGGCCCCAAGGCGGGCGAGGTGCTCGTCGAGCTGAAGGCCACCGGCGTCTGCCACACCGACGACTACACGCTGTCCGGCAAGGATCCCGAGGGGCTCTTCCCCGCCATCCTCGGCCACGAGGGCGCCGGCGTGGTGGTGGACGTGGGACCGGGCGTCACCTCGGTGAAGAAGGGCGACCACGTCATCCCGCTCTACACGCCCGAGTGCCGGCAATGTGAGTACTGCCTGTCCCGGAAGACGAACCTCTGTCAGGCCATCCGCAGCACGCAGGGCCAGGGGCTCATGCCGGATGGCAGCAGCCGCTTCCGGCTGGGCAAGGAGCGCATCCACCACTACATGGGCACGTCCACCTTCGCCCAGTTCACGGTGCTGCCGGAGATCGCCGTGGCGAAGATTCGCGAGGACGCTCCCTTCGAGAAGGTCTGCTACATCGGCTGCGGCGTGACGACGGGCATTGGCGCTGTCGTGTACACGGCCAAGGTGACGCCCGGCAGCAAGGTGGTGGTGTTCGGCCTGGGCGGCATCGGCCTGAACGTCGTGCAGGGCGCGCGCATGGTGGGCGCGGACATGATCGTCGGCGTGGACATCAACCCCGCGCGCAAGGCCCTGGCCGAGAAGCTGGGCATGACGCACTTCGTGAACCCGCGCGAGGTGGGCACCGATCTGGTGAAGTACCTGGTCGATCTCACCAAGGGCGGCGCGGACTACAGCTTCGAGTGCATTGGCAACGTGGACGTCATGCGGCAGGCGCTCGAGTGCTGCCACAAGGGCTGGGGCGAGAGCATCATCATCGGCGTGGCCGCCGCGGGGCAGGAGATCCGCACCCGCCCCTTCCAGCTCGTCACCGGGCGCGTGTGGAAGGGCTCGGCGTTCGGCGGCGCGCGTGGGCGCACGGATGTGCCGAAGATCGTGGACTGGTACATGGAGGGGAAGATCCAGATCGATCCGCTCATCACCCACGTCATGCCGCTGGAGGACATCTCCAAGGCCTTCGATCTGATGCACCAGGGCGAGGCCATCCGCAGCGTGGTGAAGTACTCATGACAGCTGCGCTGACCCGGGTGTCGGAGCACCGATCCTTCGGGGGCTCGGTGGCCACCTACCGCCATGCCTCGGAGGCCTGCGGGGGGGAGATGCGCTTCGGCGTCTTCGTTCCTCCCCAGGCGGCCACGCGCAAGGTGCCGGTGCTCTACTACCTGGCCGGCCTCGAGTGCACCGAGGAGACCTTCCTCATCAAGGGCGGCGCGCAGCGGGTGGCAGCAGAGCTGGGGGTGATGCTGGTGGCCCCCGACACGAGTCCTCGGGGCGCCGGCATTCCCGGCGAGACGGCTTCCTGGGACTTCGGAGTGGGGGCGGGCTTCTACGTGGACGCGACGCAGGCGCCCTGGTCCTCGCACTACCGCATGTACTCGTACGTCACCCGGGAGCTGCCCGCGCTGGTGGCCGAGCACCTGCCCGCACTCACGAACCGGGAGGGCATCTTCGGCCACTCCATGGGAGGCCATGGGGCGCTCATCTGCGCGCTGAAGCAGCCGGGACGCTATCGCTCCGTGTCCGCGTTCGCGCCCATCTGCGCGCCGATGCAGGTGCCCTGGGGACAGAAGGCCTTCGGCGGCTACCTGGGGCCGGATCAGCAGGCGTGGCGCGCGTGGGATGCCAGCGAGCTGGTGCGCACGCTGCGCCAGCCCCTGCCCCCGCTGCTCGTGGACCAGGGCACGCAGGACAAGTTCCTCACCGAGCAGCTCCGTCCGGAACTCTTCCAGCAGGCGTGCGCCGCCGCGGGCCAGCCCCTCACCCTGCGCAAGCAGGAGGGCTACAACCACGGCTACTACTTCGTCTCCACCTTCATGGAGGACCACCTGCGCCACCACGCCCAGGCACTGAATGCCTGAGCTGGAAGCGGAACTCCGCCAGGGAACGGGCTCGCCCCATGCGCTTCGGGGCGAGCCTCGGTCATCCTGACGAGGGAGCGCCCTCGTCACCTCAGCTCAGCTGCACGTCGCGTTGGACCAGCACTGCGTGCCGCTGGGGCAGATGTGGCCCGGGTAGTTCGGGCCGCACCACAGCCGGCAGAAGCCTTGGAAGCAGGTCTCCGTCGACGGACACTGGCTCTGGGTCGTGCACGCGGTCCCGGTCTGAACACAGGTCCCGTTGGCGCAGCCGTAGTTCGCCGGGCACGGGTTCTGCGCGGAGCAGGTCGTGCTGGGGCGGCAGATCCCGCTCTGGGAATCGCACGACCATCCGCTGGGGCATCCCGCCGCGCATGTCGGACGACAGATATAGTCGTCGCAGGTCGTCCCTTGTCCGCAGACGTTGTTGGGATAGTTGGGGCCACATCCTGGGCGGCACAGCCCCGTGTCACAGATCTCCGTGGCCTGATCGCAGTCCGAGTAGTCCGTGCACGACTTCAGCGAGCCAGCGTCCTGCGGAGTTGCGTTGTTCGGCTTTCCGGCATCGTCCTGAGCGCCTCCGTCGTCCAGGAACTCCGCGCGAAGTTGCTCGCCCACCTCGTGCGTCGCACCGCACGCCAGGGCCAGCGAGGCCATCAGGCACATCCCCATGAGCTTGTTCGACATGATCGTCTCTCCTTTGAGTGAAATGCGGACCGCATTCCTGGCCCGCTCAGGACGGATGGCCTTGAAACCTTACGGGCCCCCCGCAGAAAGACGCTCACGCGCCTCCTGGGCGAACCGTCCGTCCGGGAAGCGCTGGAGATACGCCTCGAGATCCGCGCGCATCCCCGCCTCGTCCCCTCCCCGTGCACGGCACACAGCGCGGCCGAACAACGCACGCTCCTCGAGCGCTGGCGCCGGGTGTCCGGAGAGCACCTCGGAGAAGGCCTGCATGGCCTCCGCGTGCCGCCGCGCATCCGCCAGGAGTTCGGCACGCTGGAGCGCAAGCTCGGCCGGACGCGGGAGTCCCTCGAAGCCCGAACCGTAGAGCCGCTCCAACTGGCGCAGCGCCTCTGCCTTTCGTCCATCCCGGAGCAGTGCCTCAACTCGGGTGACTTCCGCCTCTCCGCTGAGCTCTCCTCGGGGGTAGCGCTTGAAGTAGCGCCGCAGCGTCTCGAGGGCGGCCTTCGGATCCTGTTCGCGCCGGAGTTGCTCCACTGCCCTGCCGAGCAGCTTCGCCTCCTCCAGGAGCGCATTCGCCGGACGCGGCTCTCGCGGCCCGGGCGCTGGCGCAGGGGCCGGCTCGGGCGCCACCTCGGGACTCGCCGGTGGCGCAGGAGGCGGTGAAGCTGGCACGGGAGGAGCCTCGAGCGCGGGAGGCGTGGATTCTGCCACCAGGGCCGGGCTGGAGTCGGGCTCCACGCGTGCCGAGGGCGGCGGTTCCATCGGTCCCTTCAGGTGGAGGGAGAGCACCGAACCCGCCACCAGCACACTGGCGACTCCGAGCCACGACAGGACCTTGAGCAGTCCTCCCCCAAGAGGCAGAGGAGGCGGCAGCGTGCCCATCTTCGACAGGACGCGAGCGGAGACTTCCGGCGAGAGCGCCTCGGCGGGAGGCATCGTCCGGGCGAGCCGCGCAGCCTCGGCCTCCACCGGATCCGAGGAAGGAGGCTGTTCACTCCAGCGCTGGAACGGAGCGTCGGACATCACCCGCCCTCCTCTTCCATGATGCGCTGGAGCCTCTTGAGGAAGTCGGCCCGCGCGCGGTGCAGCCATACCCAGACCGTGGCCGTCTTCGCATCCATCAGCGCGGCGATCTCCTCGCCCGAGAGGCCCTCGAGCTCGAACAGGATCAACGCGGCGCGGTAGCGCTCGTTCATCCCTTCGAGCGCACGATAGAAGCGCGCCTGCGTCTGGTGGCCGACCAATTGCTCCTCGGCGGTCCGCGCCGGGCTGGGCACGTCCCGTCCTACGTCCACGGCCGAACCGCCGAGCCAGCGGCGCATCCGCTCCTTGCGGCGCCGGTGCCGCACGACGTTCTCGGTGATGCGGTACAGCCAGGTGGTGACCTGCGCACGCTCGGGGCTCCAGCCCGGCAGAAGCTGGTGGACCTTGAGGAAGACCTCCTGCACCACGTCCTCCAACTCGACCCCAGGCCCGCCCAGCCGCGAGGCCCAGCGCGCAACATCTCCCCCATGGCGGCGGAACACCTCCGCCACCCCCAGCACCTCTGCCTGCTCGGCCTGCGCCGCGGTCTTGGCCACGCTCGTCAACGCCTGCTCAGCCCACTTCGGCCAGAAACCTTTCAGCCCTCGTGCAGAAACCGCTCAATCCCTCGGAAAGGAGACCCCCACCACCGCCAGCGCCTCGCCCCGAGGCAGCCCTCGCGTCACGAGCTCCTCTGATGCCGATGTCGTCGTAATCCGCACACTGGCGCTCTGTTCGCGCAGCCAGAACAAGCCGAGCGCTCCGAGGAACGGGCGACAGGGGCCCATCTGCCAGGACACCGTGGGTCTATCCTGGTACGCAGCGCGCGAGCCAGGGGAATGCCCCAGGGCTCATGATGCTGGGAGCTCAGCCGCCCGCGAGCCGCTCACGAGCCACCTCGCGCCGCTTCGCCCGGACCTTGCCGGCCACTCCGAGCAGCACCTTGTCCCGCTCCCACAGCTCACGCGTGGAAGCGTCCACCCGAGGCCACCACTCCTCCAGCCCACTCACCAGCCGGTGGCAGAGATCCAGCGCGCCTCCGAGCGCCAGATGCACCGCGGGAGAGGAGGGCTCTGCCTGCGCCAGGCCCCGCACCGTCACCACCAGCGCGAGCGTCTCGTCCAGGATGCGCTCCGGCCAACCCGAGCGACGCCCCACCTGGAGCAACCAGCCCAGGAACGCCGCGTGGACGTGGCAGTCCTCCACCGTCCGGAACGGCTTGAGGTAGCGCGTGTAGCCATCCCCCGGCAGCACCT
Source organism: Hyalangium versicolor (assembly GCF_020103695.1). Lineage (GTDB taxonomy): Bacteria > Myxococcota > Myxococcia > Myxococcales > Myxococcaceae > Hyalangium > Hyalangium versicolor. Next base: position 64,958 of record NZ_JAHXBF010000020.1, on the reverse strand, counting down.
CATCCGAAGTCACAGCCACGTCACGCAGCTCCAGCTCGGCGTGGGGAACCTCCGGGACGAAGGGCGTGGGCGGCAGCGCGTGGAGGTGCACGCCTTGACGCCGCGCGTCGATCATCACCATCCGCAGCCGGTTCCGGCCCTGCTCGTCCTGCCCTTCACTCGCCACCACGAAGAGTGTCTCGGCGGCCGTGCCCAGGGTGACGAAGGCCTTCGTCCCCGACAAGCGCAGCGGGCCCTCGCCACCGCCGGAGAGCCGGGTCTGCATGGCGCTCGGGTGGCCTCCGCCCGCCTCGGTGGCACAGAGCGCGGCGCGGTGGTTCGCGGGCATTCGCGGGAAGAGACTGCGCAAGGCCGCGTGGTACCCCGAGGCGAACGCGAACCCGAGCCGATCCGCCCGGAACCCGCCCGCCAGCGCTACGTCCACCGGCACCGCGAAGCGCGACGAGAGCCCCAGGTGCTCGCGCCACCAGTCCTCGAGCGTGAGCGCACCCGGCTGGGGAGGAGTCGTAAGAAGGTGCTGGAGGATTTCGTCCACGTGTGCACTCTAGGCGGAAATAATTGGGAAATTTAACCTGTGCATCGTCTAGGGGTTCTCCGTCTGGAACTGCACGTTCATCCGAAGATGCCCACCTCCTCCAGGAAAAGGCCGCGCGCTCACCTCCCTGCCCTGCTCGCCACGCTGCTGGCGATGGCACTCACTCCGCGTGACGGTGAGGCCCAGCAGGAAACTCCCTGGGTGAGCATGACGCTCGAAGAGGCGCTCTCCCGAGCCGCCAAGACCAGTCCCCAGCTCATCCAGGCGCAAGGCGCCATCCGGACGACAGCCGCCGCGGAGCGCAGCGCCTACGGGGCCTACCTGCCGAGCCTCTCCGCCAGCGCCAGCACGGGCGGCGGCTACTCGACGACCATCAACCGTCCCGACTCCAGTGGCTTCAACGACTCGTACAGCTCGGGCCTCTCCGCGTCGTGGGACGTGTTCACCGGCTTCCGCCGCCGCTCCGAGCGGCAGCGCACCCAGGCCGATACCCAGTCCGCGCAGGCCCAGCTCGTCGCCCAGCGTTTCTCCGTCGAGCAGTCCGTCGAGCGCTCCTTCTTCGATGGACTGCGCGCCGAGGAGCTCATGGCCGTGGCCAAGGCCCGCATCGAGCGCGCCCAGGAGGGTGTGGGCTTCGCCGAGAAGCGGCTCTCCGTGGGCTCGGCGACGCGCTCGGACCTGCTCCGGGCCCAGCTCGAGCTCAACACCGCGCGCGAGTCCCTGCTCCAGCAGGAGAACCAGCGCCTCACCGCCGCCCTGAGCCTGGGCCGGCTCGTCGGCGTGGAGGGGCCCGTGGATCCAGCCCCCTCGGGTCCCCTCGAGCCCTCGCCCATCAAGGCGTCGCGCGAGGAGGTGGTGAACCAGCTCGTGGCCCAGGCCCCCACGGTGAAGGCCGCCGAGGCCTCCGTGCTCGCAGCCGAGGCGGGCATCGGCACGGCGCGCTCCCAGTACTATCCCTCCATCCGCCTGTCCGGCGGCTACGACTGGTCCAACGAGGACTTCGAGATCACCGGCAGCCGCAACAGTTGGTCCATCCGCCTGGGCCTGTCCTACAACATCTTCGATGGCTTCCAGCGCGACGAGAGCATGGTGCGCGCACGGACCCAGGCGGAGGTCGCCCAGGCCCAGCTCACCGACACCCGGCGCTCCGTACGCTCCGAGGCCGAGCGAGTGCTGAGCCAGCTCCAGCTCATCGAAGACCGGCTCGAGCTGAACCGGCAGGCCGTGGCCGTGGCCCAGGAGGATCTCCGCGTCCAGCAGGAGCGCTACCGCCTGGGCGCCACCACCATCCTGGAGCTGCTCACCTCCCAGGCCGCCCTCGTGGAGGCCCAGAACAGCCTCGTGAGCCTGCGCTTCGACTACCTGCTCTCGCGCGCGGAGCTCCAATCCATCCTCGGGAGGGAGCTGTGAGCGCCGCGGCAGCGCCCGGAGCCTCCTCGGGAGAACGCTCGTTCGCCGACGTCGTCATCCGCGTCGAGAGCCTGACGAAGACGTACAAGCTGGGCTCCGAGACGGTCCACGCCCTGCGCGGCGTGAACCTGGAGATCCGCCGCAACGAGTACGTGGCCGTCATGGGCCCATCCGGCTCCGGCAAGTCCACCTTCATGAACCTGATCGGCTGCCTCGACATCCCGAGCGCCGGGCAGTACTGGCTCAACGGACAGCCGGTGGCGGGCTTGAGCGAGGAGCAACTGGCGCGCATCCGCAACCGGGAGATCGGCTTCGTCTTCCAGAGCTTCAACCTGTTGCCCCGCGCCTCCGCCCTGGACAACGTGGCGATGCCCCTGGTCTACGCGGGCGTGAAGAAGCGCGAGCGCCGCGAACGGGCCGCCGTGCTCCTGGACAAGGTGGGCCTGGGGTCTCGCAAGGACCACCGGCCCAATGAGCTCTCGGGCGGACAGCGCCAGCGCGTGGCCATCGCCCGCGCCCTGGTGACACGCCCGGCCCTCCTGCTGGCGGACGAGCCCACGGGTGCGCTCGACAGCAAGACAGGCGAGGAGATCATGGCACTCTTTGGCGAGCTCCATTCCCAGGGACAAACCCTGATGCTCGTGACACACGAACAGGACATCGCCGAGCACGCCCGGAGGATCCTCTTCCTCAAGGATGGCGTGATCGAACGGGACGATCGGAGGCAGTCATGATCCGGCCGGTTCCACATGGCGAGTTGGCGCGGAGGGAGAGGCGCTCGTGAACTTGAAAAAGGTGATCATCGTCGTTGCTGTGCTGGCCCTGATCGGTGCCGGGGTCGTCTTCCTGCGCAACCGCGCCAGCGCGAAGACGACTGACAAGCAGTTGCCCACCACCACGGCCAAGCGCATGGACCTGGCCATCTCGGCGGATGCCTCCGGCCTGCTGGAGCCCATCCGCGTGGTGGAGGTGAAGTCCAAGGCCTCCGGCGAGGTACTGCGCGTGCTCGTCGAGACGGGAACGCGCGTCGCCCAGGGCGATCTGATGACGGAGATCGATCCCCGAGACGTCCAGAATGCCCTGTCCCAGGCCGAGGCGGACCTCGAGTCCGCTCGCGTGCGCCTGCAGACCGTCGAGGCCCAGCGCAAGCGCATGGAGGAGCTGCGCGCCTCCGGTGTCGTCACGCAGGAGGAGCTGGAGAGCTCGATCGATGCGTCGGCGACGGCCCGCGCGGCCCTGGTGCGCGCCGACACGAACCTGCAACTGGCGAAGATCCGCCGCCAGGACGTGACGATCCGCGCTCCCGTCATTGGCACCATCCTGGAGCGCACCATCGAGCCCGGACAGATCATCGCGTCCGCCACCTCCAACGTGTCCGGCGGCACCACGCTGTTCAAGATGGCGGACCTGTCGGAGATGCAGGTCCGCGCGAAGATCGACGAGACGGACATCGGGAAGATCCAGCCGGGCATGGAGGCCCACGTGTCGCTGGAGGCCTATCCCAACCGGACGTTCACCGGTGAAGTCATCAAGATCGAGCCGCAGGCCGTCATCGAGCAGAACGTGACCCTCTTCCCCGTGCTCATCCACCTGAAGAACCAGGATGGGCTGCTCCGGCCCGGGATGAACGCGGAGGTGTCCATCGAGATCTCCAGCCGGAACGGCGTCGTCGCCATCCCCAACTCGGCGGTGGTGGCCATGCGCGAGGCCGCCAGCGCGGCGGCAGCCCTGGGACTGGATGAGGCCACCGTGCGCGCGCAGATTCGGCCCGCGGGGGCTGGCATGGGCGCAGGTGGTCCTCCCGGTGCGGGCGCTTCCTCGGGCGAAGGTGCTCCTGCCGGCTCGGGCGGTGCCACTCCTTCGGAGGCTCCGGCCGCGGAGCCCTCCCCGGAGTGCAAGGCGATGTTCGAGAAAGTCCGGGGCGATGGGGGCTTCGCCGCGCTATCCGATGAGGATCGCGAGAAGCTCCGCGCATGCCGGCCCGCGGGCGAAGGGGGCTTCCGCTCCCGCCGCGGGGGTGGCCAAGGCCAGGGCGGAGGCAACGCGGACCGGCGGCCGGGCGTCATCTTCGTGCAGGAGAACGGAGCCCCCCAGCCCCGGCGCGTCATGCTCGGCCTGAGCGACTGGGACAACACAGAGGTGCTCAGCGGCCTCCAGGAGGGCGAGCAGGTGTACCTGGTCTCCGTCGCCCAGCTCCAGCAGCAGCAGCAGCAGAGCCTGGATCGGATGCGGCAGCGCGCTGGCGGAGTCATCCCCGGAGCCGGTGGCGGCGGTGGCGGTGGTGGCGGTCGCGGCGGCGGGAGGTAACGCGCCATGCTGATCGCCGAGATCCTCTGGGTCGCGCTGGACGCGATCATCGCCAACAAGCTGCGGTCCCTGCTCACCATGCTGGGCGTCGTCATCGGCATCGCCGCCGTGATTGCCATGGTGGCCCTGGGTGAGGGCGCTCAGCGCAACGTGGCCGCGCGGCTGCAGACGCTGGGCGCCAACGTGCTCACCGTGCGCCCCGGGCAGTCCTTCATGGGCGGCGTGGGCCGAGGGCAGGCGCTGCTCTCGGTGGACGACGCGGAGGCGCTGCGCGCCAATCCCCAGGACATCCTCGCCGTCGCCCCCGAGATGGAGAGCCGGACCCAGGTCGAGCACGGCGCGAGCAACGCCAACCTGTCCATCGTGGGCACGTGGCCCGCCTACTTCAGCATCAACAACTACTCGACGGCCGCCGGGCGGCTCTTCACGGACACCGAGGATCGCGGCCGCAGGCGCATCGCCGTGCTGGGCGCGCTGGTGGGCCAGCAGCTTGGCGGGGTGTCGGCCGATTCGCTCGTGGGGCAGAGCATCCGCATCGGCGGCGTGCCCTTCGAAGTCATCGGCGTGCTCACGGAGAAGGGCGCCCAGGGCTTCTCCAACCCGGACGAGAGCATCTACGTCCCGCTGGCCACCGCGCAGTTCCGCATCATGGGGAGCGATCGGGTGCGCTCCATCGGCGTGCAGGCCGTGAGCGAGGACAAGATGGATGACGCCATGGTCGAGATCAACCAGATCCTCCGGCGCGAGCACCGGCTGCGTGCCGGCCAGGAGGCGGACTTCAACATCCGCGATCAGGCCTCGCTGCTCACCACCATGCAGGAGACGACGCAGACATTCACCATGCTGCTCGCGGGCATCGCGGCCATCTCCCTGATAGTGGGCGGCATCGGCATCATGAACATCATGCTGGTGTCCGTGACGGAGCGCACCCGAGAGATCGGCCTGCGCAAGGCCCTGGGCGCCCGACCCCAGGACATCATGTACCAGTTCCTCATCGAGTCGCTGGTGCTCTGTCTGGTGGGAGGAGCGCTCGGGCTGATCCTGGGCGTGGGCGGCTCGTATGCCCTGCAGCAGTTGGCGGGGTGGAACACCGCCGTATCGCCCGAGTCGATCGTGCTCGCCTTCGCCTTCTCTGGAGGCGTGGGCGTGTTCTTCGGCATCTGGCCCGCCCGGCGCGCGGCGAGCCTCACGCCCATCGAGTCGCTCCGCTACGAGTAGCCGCGAGGGGCCACCCGCGCTCCGCGGGGGCTATGCCCGCTTGCGGCTCCCGGCGCCTCCCCGCGTCTTGCGCTGGGTCCGGGTCCCCTTCTTCGCGGAGGGGGCCTTCTTCGTCTGCTTCGCCTTCTTCACCTGCTTCGTCTTCTTGGCCGTCTTCGCCTTCCGAGCCCGGGCCGGAGGCTTGGGCGGCGCGAGGATCGTCCCCCGGCAGTCCTTGGCACCGCAGCGGCAGAGGTAGAGCGCTTCGGACTCCTCATCCATGCCCTCGGCGCGCTCGTAGGCGTAGTCGTAGACGAGCTCCTCACCCAGGGCGATGTCCTTCAGCGCGTAGATGAAGATCTTCTTGCCCTCGATGAGCGCCTGGCAGTTGGGATCGCAACTGTGGTTGATGAAGCGGGCATCGTTGCCGTCCACCGCGGCGTCGATCACCGTGTTGTCGTCCAGCGTGAAGAGGAAGGTGTGGTGACGGCCCATGGCCTCGTCGTCGTAGCGCTCGTCCGCCTCGTCCTGGGTGATGTGCTCGCCGGTGTACTCGATGATGCGCGAGCCCTTGCGGATACGGCGCGTAGCGAAGGCGCCCCTCCCCTGGATGGGAGACTCCCGCAGCTCGAATGGCTGGGAGTTCTCGGTGCTGGAGGAGGAGGCAGTCGGCTTCTTCGAGGTGGAGTCGGTCATCGCGAGCAGGAGACAATCATGGAGGAACACCTGGGACGAGACGCCTCGCCCAAGCCGGTGTACCTTGCCGCACTCGGACCCTCGATGGAAAGGCGCTCGACGATGCGGCTATGGATTGTGTTGGGTGCGGTGAGCGCGTTCGCCTCGGTGGCGGCGGGGGCCTTTGGCGCCCATGCGCTGAAGGCCCGGCTCCCCGCCGATCTCCTCACCATCTTCGAAACGGGCGCCCGCTACCATATGTACCACTCGCTGGGGCTCATCGCGATCGGGCTCGTGGCCCAGTCCCGGCCCTCTGTCCTGCTCTCCGCCTCGGGCTGGGCCATGCTGGCCGGGATCGTCCTCTTCTCCGGCAGCCTCTACGCCCTGGCGCTCTCAGGGGTTCGGGTGCTGGGAGCCATCACCCCGATTGGGGGAGTGGGCTTCCTGACAGGATGGGCCCTGCTGGCCGCGGCCGTCTGGCGCTCGGGCAGCTGAGGCTCACTTCAACTGCGGCGGGACCGGATACATCAGATCCACTTCTGAGTGGTCGAACAGGCCCATGGCCTCGCGCTGCACCACCAGGCACCAGCGCTGATACTCCGCGTCCGCGCGGATCTGCTGGTAGAGCGTGAGCCGCTTCGTCCGAGGAGGGCCGTTGAGCGTGCGCAGCTCGGACTCGAGCGTCTTCAGCTCGACCAGCATCTTCTCCAGCGTGTCTCCGACACGGCGCAGCGCCCCGGCCTTCTCCTGACGGATGGCCACTTCGACGGCCAGCGGGGTATCAATTGAGGTGCGGGACATGCCGTCAAACTAACGGCCTCCCGAGGGGCTGTCGACGGGGCGGGGCTCGGGAGCGGGCGCTGGCTCTTGCTTCCCATCGGCTGCGCTTATCGGGGGAACCGGCCGAGGAAGCGTGGGTGAGGAAGGCCCCCCTATCAGCAGCACGGCGATGGAGGGATCCTTCTGGCGCTTGCGCAGCTCCAGATAGTCGTCAATGGCGGGCTGGAGGCCCACGTCCTTCTTCGCCCGTTCGGACAGGAACCACTTGTGCTCCAGCACCTGGCAGTAGAGCTCGGACATGTCCGTGCCATCCCTGACCGGCTGGAGCTTCTGGGCGGTGGGGTTGAAGCGATCCTCCAGCCAGCGGAACGCCGCGGTGCTCAAGGGGATGCTGCGGTTGAGCTCTTTCGTGAGCGTGGCCTTGAGCTCCTGGATCTCGTTGAGCAGCAGCGTGGCCTGCCGATCCTCGGCCTCCAGCCCCGTGAGGCTGTGGAGCTGATGCCGGTGGTAGCTGCGATCCGTGACGATCGTCCTCATGCGCAGGTGATCGCCCTCGCCACTGGCCACCAGATCCACCTCGCCCACCGAGAAGCCCAGATCGTTCAGGGCGCGAATCCGCTCGTGGATGCGGTAGCTCTCCTGCGGCGCGATGGGGAGCTCCTTGTTGATCTCCTCCCAGAGCCGCTCGTAGCGCTTGCGGATGTTGGGGCCCGTCTCGAAGACATCCAATGACGGCGGCAGCGCCACCATCGCCGCCAGGTCCGCCAGTCCGCCCGCGACGTTCTCCTCCATGATGTCGAGATCGTGCAGGCGCTTGCCGTCCGAGAGCTTCTCGTGCAGCTCGGACGTCTCCGCGTCCACCGCGTAGGCCTGCAGCTCTCCCGCATCCCGGCGGAACAGGGTGTTGGAGAGGGAACAATCTCCCCAGTAGAAGCCGGCCAGGTGCAGGCGCACGAGCAGGCTCGCCATGGCATCCAGCAACCGCTCGCGGTAGCGCTCCAGGCCCTGGTTCATGAAGAGGGTGCGGTAGGGCAGTGAACCCTCGAGGAACCGGGTGATGAGGATGCCACTCTCCTCCCCCTCCACGTCCGCGCCTTCAACGCCCGTACGGGCCCGGACCAGCCCCACGGCGACCACCGCGGGCAGCTCGCGATCCTCCAGACCGCGCAGCACGTCGTACTCGCGCTTGGCCACGCGCGGCGGCAATTCCTTGAGGGCGTAGATGACCTTGCCGTAGCTGACGAAGAGCACTTCGTGGCGCGACAGACCGCGAGGCACCTGCACCAGCCGCTTGCACTTCCCCTCCCACTCGGCGAGCGGCAGGTTCCACGGCAGATCGAGGAAGTCTGGGTGGCCCTGGCGGATCTGGATGGCGGTGAGTCCAATGGGTGGCATGTCGTCTCGTCACGAGCGCAGGTTGCACCCCCAAGCATATGCCTCCTGCGCCTCATTCGCCCCTTACCCCACAGCCCCCCGGCTGCTGCCTCTTTGAACCTCAAACAATGGCCCGTGCTCGCAGGGAACAGACGTGCTTCGCGGTAACGGTCGCGTGACGGGTGACGCTCGCAAGGAGCAGGCGGATATGCAGGCGAGCGCCTCGTGAGCTTCGGTTGCGATGACAGGCACGGGCGCGCATATTGTCTCGTTTCGCATGTGCCGATGCGCGGCCTTCGCGCGTCGCCCTGAATCCTCTCTCCATGCACGCTCAACCTGAACTGCGGCTCTTCCGGCTGACCTGGCCGATGTTCTTGGAGTTCCTCCTCTTCATGCTGATGGGCACAGCGGACACGCTGATGCTCAGCGGTGTGTCGGACGACGCCGTCGCCGCTGTAGGCGTCGTCAACCAGTACATGTACATCTGCATCCTCATCATGGAGGTCATCAGCAATGGGGCCTCCATCGTGGTGGCGCAGTACCTGGGTGCGCGCAGAACCGAGGAGTCCTCCCGGATCGCGGCCCTCTCCATCACGCTGAACTTCCTGGTGGGGCTCGCGGTCAGCGCGGGCCTGCTGCTGTTCGGCAAGGTGATCCTGGGGCGGATGAACCTGGAAGGCCAGGTGCTGGAGTACGCGCGCACGTACATGGGCATCGTGGGCGCGTTCCTCTTCCTGCAGGCGCTGATCAACATCTTCGCCACCCTGCTGCGCACCTACGGCTTCACCAAGCAGTCCATGTTCATCTCAATGGGGATGAACGCGCTCCACGTGCTGGGCAATGCGTTCCTCATCTTCGGCCTGCTGGGGGCTCCGAAGCTGGGCGTGGCCGGCGCGGCGATCTCCACGGTGGTGAGCCGGTCCGTGGCGCTCGTCGTCTTCATCTGGATGCTGTACCAGGTGATGGAGGTGCGGATGGCGCTTCGGGACTACGTGACGTTCTCGAAGGAGTACGTCCGGAAGATCCTCAAGGTGGGCGTGCCCGCCGCGCTCGAGCAGTTCACCTACCAGGCCTGCCAGCTCGTATTCCTGTACTACATCACGTTCCTGGGCCCCGTGGCGCTGGCCTCCCGGCAGTATGGGTTCGCCATCTCGCAGTACGTCTTCCTGTTCAGCGTGGCCGTGGGCATGGGCACTGCGATCATCGTCGGGCGGCTGGTGGGGGCTCGTCGCGTGGATGAGGCGTACAGCCGGGTCCTCGAGAGCTTGAAGTGGAGCTTGGCCGTGACGGTGGTGGTGGATGTGACGGCCATCCTGTTCCGCAAGCAGTTGGTGGGTCTGTTCACGGACAACGTGGACATCATCCAGCTCACCTCGCAGATCATCATGCTGAGTTTGATCCTGGAGACGGGGCGCTCCTTCAACCTCGTGCTGGTGAACTCGCTGCGCGCGACGGGAGATGCCCCGTTCACGGTGTACATGGGCTTCGGCTCGATGGTCTGCATGAGCTTGCCGCTGGGCTACCTGCTGGTGTTCCACCTGAACATGGGACTGGCCGGCGTGTGGCTGGCCATTGCCGCGGATGAGTGGACGCGAGGCATTGTCTTCTGGCAGCGGTGGAGGAGCCGGGCCTGGGAGAAGCAGTCGCTCGTCAGTCCCGTGGAGCAGCCCGTGGTGGTGGCCTCCGGCGGCTGAGTCTCTCAATTCGAGACACCAGAACAGTTCCAATAGCGGCAAAACCATTCAATAGGGATTAAGTCCCCAAAGTCCACGATCCTTCCAAAAACCGGAATAATCGCATTGACGGCAAAGATTGCCGCGGGCTACCTTTCGCGCGCCTGAACACAGACAGGCGCTCCCCCAACAGCGAGAGGCCCTATGAAGCGGACGACGAAGGCTGCGTGCACAGCCTCCTTCCTCGTAGTCAGTGCGTGTGGCACGAATATGGAAGGCCAGGACGAACATGCTCGCGAGGCGAAGCCATCGTTCGAGAAAGCTGCTCAACTGCTGCGCAGCTCCCATGCCGTGCCCAACCGCTTCATCGTCGTGCTGAAGGAAGACCAACCCGCGGTGCGTCAATTGGGTGCGGCCGCCGTCGCCCAGGAGATGGTCCCCTCCCAACAGGGCGAAGTCCTCTACGTCTACCAATCCGTCCTCAAGGGCTTCGCGGCAAGGATGCCTGAAGCCCGTGCGCGGGAGCTCCTCAACGATCCGCGCGTTGCCTATATCGAAGAGGATGGCGTGGTCGAAGCGATCGCCAGCCAGCCCAACGCAACCTGGGGCTTGGATCGCATCGATCAACGCAACCTCCCGTTGGATGGGAGCTACACCTACAACGGTGACGGGAACGGTGTTCACGCCTACGTCATCGACACTGGCATCCTTGCAAGCCATAACGAGTTCACCGGGCGCGTCGGCAACGGCTTTGACGCCATCACCCCGGGGGGAAGCGCCGCGGACTGTCACGGTCACGGCACGCACGTCTCAGGCACGGTGGGAGGCACCACCTATGGTGTTGCCAAGAAGGTGACCCTCCACCCGGTTCGCGTGCTGGACTGCTTCGGCTTCGGCTCCAACGCGGGCGTGATCGCGGGTGTGGAATGGGTACGCAACAACCACGCCAACCCGGCCGTGGCCAACATGAGCCTCGGCGGCGGCGCGTCCCAGGCCGTCGATGACGCGGTGGCCAGCGCCATCAACTCCGGTGTCGTATTCGCGGTGGCCGCTGGCAATGACAGCACCGATGCCTGCGTCAAGTCTCCTGCCCGTGCTCCCGCGGCCATCACCGTAGGCGCCACGGCGAGTTCGGACCAGCGGCCGTCCTGGTCCAACTTTGGAACGTGCCTGGACATCTTCGCGCCCGGGGAGGACATCACCTCGGCGGGCATCGCAAACAACTCGAGCACCGCCGTCATGAGCGGCACCTCCATGGCCAGCCCTCACGTGGCGGGCGCCGCCGCGCTCTATCTGGCCGCCAATCCTGGCGCATCGCCTCAGCAGGTGCGTGACGCCCTGGTCACCAATGGCACGCCGGGGGTGGTGGGCAATCCGGGCAATGGCTCGCCCAACGTCCTGCTCTACAGCCGCTTCATTGGCAACTGCAGCGTCGCGGAGCAACTCCTGCTCAACCCGAGCTTCGAGGGCGGCTACGCCAACTGGATCACCTCTCCAGACGTCATTGGCAACACCACGGAGGGCAGCGCGCCGCACTCCGGCTCCTTCAAGGCCTGGCTGAACGGCTACGGCCGCGTCCGCAACGACTATGCCTACCAGGACGTCTCCATCCCCACGACAGCCTGCAGCGCAAAGTTGAAGTTCTGGACGAAAATTACCACTGACGAGTACCAGAACAGCGCGTTCGACACCCTGGCCGTGCAGGTGCGCGACGGCTCGGATGCCGTCAAGGCCACCCTGGCCACCTACAGCAACCTGGACAAGTCTACGGACTACGTCGAGCGGACGCTGGACCTCGCCGCCTACAAAGGCCAGAACGTGCGCATCTACTTCAACGCCAACGAGGACAAAGCCTACCAGACGAGTTTCTTCCTCGACGACGTCACGCTCGACATCCTCCGCTAACCGTTGCAGCGGGCCCCTTTTCCTACACACAAAGGGGCACAACCCTGGGAATGGGAATTCAAGGACACATTCGATTTATCTTGTGATCCCAGCCATTCCTTAGGCAAAATGAAATGGAGAGCGTCGGGCTCTCATCGAGAAGGGGGCCAAACAGGAACACCTCAACAGGACTGGGAGCGACGCACCTCCGCACAGCACCTATCGCTGGCGAGTCGGGCGACGCTCTCCAAGGACAGGTGCTCCCCGTTCTATCCCCCTGATCGATCTCCACCTCACGCCGCTTGATGGAGTCCCTCATGAAGAGCAGTGGCATTATTGTTGCCTTGGGTTTGGGCCTCAGCCTCGTCGCAGTCGGCTGCAACCCTGACCAGAATTCCGGCAAGGAGGATTCTCTCGAATCGCAGACGGACGGGCTCATCCCGATTGAATGCGAGGCCAACGCCAATGGCGGCCCCGCGATGAATTGCGGCGGTGGCGGCGGCGGTGGCGGCGGCGGTGGTGGCGGCGGTAGCTCCGACACGGGCCCGGGCATGACCCTGGCGACGTACCAGTCGCTGGCGGGCATCGACCAGTCGCGCTGTGCGGGCGGCGTCAGCCAGGCGCAGTGCACCGAGGAGCTGAACTACGCCCTGTCCCAGCAGCTCATCACCGCGGCTGCGTATGACTGGGGTATTGCCAACGGCTACTACCCGGTCGTTGACCGGCACAACGCCATCGGGGCCGTGTGCAAGTGCGGCTGCTTCGAGGGCGACACGCTCATCCTCGTCCAGGGACCGGCCGCGGGCCTCAACAAGTGGATTGCCGCCAAGAACGTCACGGCGGAGTCCAAGCTCGTCTCGCTCGACGAGAAGACGACGCTGAGCCGCCCGGGCATGCAGACCAAGTCCATCAAGGCCATGACGCACGGCAAGGAGCTGCCGGCGCTCTTCGTGTTCAGCCTGAGCAACGGCCGTCAGCTCAAGGTCACCCAGAACCATGGCATGCTGCTGAGTGACGGGCGCGTCGTCGAGGCGAAGACGCTCGCGGCTGGCGCCGAGTTCGTGGGCCTGGATGGGTCCACCATCAAGGTGGAGAACATCTCCTTCGAGCGCACCAAGCGCGAGGTCTTCAACTTCGAGGTGGATTCCCAGGACAAGTCGGGCCACTTCATCGCCGCCGAGGGTGTGCTGGTGGGCGACCTGGCCTGGCAGAACCAGCTGAACAAGGAAGTCGGTTCCATCGCCGTCCGGCGCTAGTCCAGCGCTTCACCCTGCATCACTCTGCCCTGGCGAGCGCGGCGTCTCCTGCCGCGCTCGCTGGTGGCGCTCCATGGAGAGACGAAGCATGTCTGAGAGAAAGCTGGGGCGTTGGGCGCTGCTCCTGGCAGCCGCCGCGGTCTTCGCCGTGAGCCTCATCCTGGTTGTATGGGTCTCTACCCCGAGTGAGCAGGAGCCTCCTTCCAAGGCCCCGCTGCCAACAGCGCTCCCGGTGCAGACGCTCTCCCAAATCGAGGCGAAGGCCGAGTCCCTCACCCGCGAGCGCATGGCCAACCTGCCCCCCGTTGCAATACCCTCTCAGGTCGGTGGCTTTCCCGGGGAAGAGGTGAGCGCGCACCTGAACCGCTATCGCGAGATGATGGCTGTGCAGGGGCTGTACAACCAGAACGTCACGCGCGAGCGCCTCATCGGGGAGATCCTCGACTCGGCCCATGGCGCGGACATTGCTTCAAAGACCCTGAGCGACTCGGCGTTTGCCCGCGAAGCTTTCGGAGACTTCCAGGCCGAGGCGCGAGTTCTCTCCATCGACGTCATGAAGGAAGCAGCCCGCCGGGGCCAGGATCGATACCTGGAGCGCTCGACTTCCGCCATTGCCCAGGATCTGGCGCGCTCGGATGACGGCAGCGGAAACCTGGACAAGGGACGGACCGCGGATCTGCGCGATCTGGTGCGAGCCTATGTCGACGTGAAGGGGCTGGAGGCGTTCACAGGTAGCAATCCTCAGGCCATGCAGACGCTCGGGTATTCGGCCACCCTGCCAACGGGCGTGAAGAACGTCTATGATGAGGTCCTCTTCCTGCGGCTCAAGAGCCAGTATGGCCGTGAACGCGCCGCACAGATGACCGCGGCCATCCTTGATCATTGATTGCCCATGTCCTCTTCTCGTTTGCTCCTGCCAGCGCTGTGTCTGTCATACCTTGCCGCCGCTTGTGGGGGAGGCTCGACGCTGCCCCCCACTCCTCCGGACAATCGAACGGATCCCCTGCTCGAGGAATTGATTGCCCAGGCCAAGGAGCACGTGCTGGCCGACACCTGCTTCGTGAATCACCCGGACGGAGCGGGCTGCGACTGGGGAGACTTTCCGCTCGTGCCGCAAGAGCAGTTCCACATGGCACACGACACGGGAGAGGCCATCCTCATCGTGGATGAGTTCCCCTCTCTGCCTCCCCGCGTGATTCGCTATCGCAATCGCATCAAGGGGTATTATCGGCTGGGCTCGAACGGTCGGATTGGGGCCGCGCAGGCTTCCTGGCACGCGCCCACGGTCCTGTTCAACGAGTTGCAGCACTTCGCCTCGCCGGACTTCATTCCCGCGGAGAAGCTGCGAGCCCTGAGCGAGCCCCTGTCGCGGGTCTACGCCGGCTATGCCCAGGGGAATGTCGGGCACGGCAGCTTCGTCTTCTCGCTGCTGATCGAGGCCAATCCACATCAGCCCATCGTTCTGATGGACACGCTGACGTTCCATCAGTTCGCGCTGGCGGAGTTCTGCGACAGCTCGGGCTCGACCGAGTCCCTGGCGCTCCTGCGCACGAAGGCCGAGCAGGTCGCCCAGGATCTCCGCGGGATCTTCCAGCAGATGAACATCCGCTTCGTGAACCTGAGCTCGGGGCAGACGCTCGAGGCGACGAGGCGCGAGTGGTCGACCTACTGCGGTACGCCCTCACCCGGCGATGACGTCCTGCGGGCCAAGCTCAATACCTATGCGCCCATCATGGAGGCCTTCTTCACGACGCCCGGGGTCTTCACGGCCAACGCGGCCATCGAGGGGTCCAACCCGCAGGACAATCCCTTCGACTTTCCCTCGGCGGCGTACCCCAACCGACTCCTCGTGGGCTACTTCACCTCTCTGGACTCGGGGCTGGATGCCGGGGGACATGGCTCCCACGCCTCGCTGGAAGGCTGGCCTGGCAGGCAGAACGTGGACATCTACCTGAACAGCGGAGTCATGCCACGGCGGCCCTTCCCGTACAACACAACCCCGTGGCTCCAGATCGACGGATATGGAGTCGACATCTACCCCATCACCAACACGACGACCTCCTGGATGGCCCCCCTGGCGCTCTCGCGGTTCATCCAGGCCCGGTACTCACCAGACTTCCAGTCGTGCACCATGACGAACGAGTTGATCTCGGAGCTCCGCGAAGAGCTGGTGCCGAGCGATTGCACGGACCTGCCCGACAACCGCTGCGTCTATCAGGACCCGCTCAAGCACGGGCAGATCGAGGCGATAGGGTTGGGGTATCGGTCGCGCGAGTACGCCGAGCCTTGAACCAGGCGCCCCATCTTCAAGAGGATTTCTCCATGCGGCTGAAGAAGTGGCTTGTGGGTAGTCTGCTCGGCGCGGTGGCCCTCCTCGGAAGTGGTTGTTCCAACACCTGCGATGCGGCAACGGAAAGAATCGACAAGCGGTACTCCGAGTGCGGCATCGCGCTGGGGGACAGCGACGAGGCGCCGCAGGAATGCTCCGACGAGGATGCCAGCGAACTCGAGCATGAGGCCGACTGCATCGAGAAGGCGAGCTGCGACGATGTGAAGTCGGGTCTCTACTTGACCAAGTGTTGAGCGCCCTGCGCCCCACCGGGCCCGGTGTCAGCCCTGGGGCGCTGAAGGCGGCAGCCCACTTGAAAGAAGTCCCTTGGGGAGGCGAGGCGGAGCTTTGTCGCAGCGCGCCTCGCTCTCCCGTGTGCGGCGTCGAGCCTGGGGCGTATTCTCCCCGCGCCCATGCGCTCCCTGCCTTCTCCTCTCGCCCTCCTGCTGTGTCTCCTGTCCTCCGCGACGCTCGCCCAGCCGGCCACACTGCTGCGTCCCGCTCGGGTGTTCGACGGAGTCACCGCTCAGCCACATGAGGGCTGGGTGGTGCTCGTTCAGGGGGAGCGCATCGCCGCCGTGGGGCCCGCCGCCAAGGTGACGGCTCCTCAAGGCGCGGAGGTCATCGACCTGCCGGACACCACGCTCCTGCCCGGCCTCATCGAAGGCCACTCGCACCTGCTCCTCCACCCCTATGACGAGGCGAGCTGGAACGATCAGGTCCTCAAGGAGTCCCTCACGGTCCGCGTGGCTCGGGCCACCAACCACGCACGGGCCACGCTCATGGCCGGCTTCACCACCGTGCGCGATCTCGGCACCGAGGGCGCCGGAGACGCCGACGTGGGCCTCAAGCAGGCCATCGATCAGGGCATCATCCCCGGGCCTCGCATGCGCGTCACGACGCGCGCCCTCGTCGCCACCGGCAGCTATGGACCCAAGGGCTTCGCCGCCGAGTGGGACGTGCCCCAGGGTGCTGAGGAAGCCGATGGCGTGGACGCGCTCATCAAGGCCGTGCGCGGGCAGATCGGCAGGGGCGCGGACTGGATCAAGGTCTATGCCGACTACCGCTGGGGACCTCGCGGCGAGACGCGACCCACCTACTCCGAGGAGGAACTGCGGCTCATCGTGGAGACGGCTCGCAGCAGTGGCCGCCCAGTGGTGGTGCATGCCTCGACCTCCGAGGCCATCCGGCGCGCGGTCATGGCCGGCGTGGAGACCATCGAGCACGGTGACGATGCGACGCCCGAGGTGCTCAAGCTCATGGCCCAGCGCGGCGTCCTGCTCTGCCCCACCCTCTCCGCGCGGGATGCCCTCCTGCGCTACTCCGGTTGGAAGAAGGGATCCGGCCCCGAGCCCGAACTCATCCGCAAGAAGCGCGAGTCCTTCCGCGCCGCACTCTCCGCCGGAGTCCCCCTCTGCAACGGCAGCGACGTGGGCGTCTTCACCCACGGGGACAACGCGCGCGAACTGGAGCTCATGGTGGAGTACGGTCTGGCGCCCGCCCAGGCCCTCCGGGCCGCTACCTCCGTCAACGCGCGCATGCTGCACATGGAGGAGCAGCTCGGGCAGGTGAAGGAGGGGTTGCTGGCCGACCTGGTCGCCGTGCGCGGCGATCCTACGCGCGACATCTCCACCCTGCGTCAGGTGCGCCTGGTGATGAAGGGCGGCAAGGTGTATCGCCGCGAGCCTTGAGTCCCCCGGTAGCCACTGGCCAGACCTCGCGCTAGCGTCCGCCACCGCAGACCCGAGTTCAACCTGTGACTCCCCGGGAGATTGTCGTGGACCCTCTGGAGAAGGCACTCAAGGAGCTCGAAGCCCACACCCTCGAAGAGCTGCTCACGCGGCTGGCCGAGCAGCAGACCCTGCGCGCCAAGGGCGAGCCCGTGCGGCTGCCTCGGGTGACCCTGCACCTGCGCAGCGGCCGGGAGGTGCAGGGCTTCCTCCTGGAGCAGCGAGAGGATCGCCGGGGCGGCAAGGCCGTGGTGCTCCACGCTCTGAGCCACAATGGCCAACGGCCCGAGCCCGATGCCATCTTCGTCCAGCCCGAAGTCATCGAGGCCATCACCGTGCACGATCTGCCCTCCCTGGCGCAGCTGCCGAAGGGAGGCCCCCCGCCTCCGACACGGCTCGAGCTGAAGCGCAAGCTGGCCGCGCGCCAGGCCTCGCTCGCCGCGAGCCTGGGCACTCCGCTGGAGTTGGAGGTGGACTGGGACCCGTTGCAAAGCCCCGAGGCCCTGTCCGCCATCGATTCGCTGGGCACCCGAGCCCTGGAGGTTCTGGAAGGACTGGCACGCGAGCTGATGGGGCTGGAGGCCCTGCGCACCAAGGTCCGCAAGCTGAACCTGTCCGTGGGCCCAGCCACGCAGGTACACCTGGAAGAGCAATCCCTGCGGCTGGTCACCACGCTGTCCGTGCTGGGCTGGCAGTCCAAGGAGGAGCTGCAGAGCGCCATCGAGAAGGTGCTCTGAGCCATCCCTCCCATGCGCCGCCCCCTCCCACGACTCCGCCTCCCGCTCCCGGTGTGGATGCTGCTCACCGTGTGCGGGCTCGTGCTCGCGCCCCAAGCCCTCGCCGAGACACCTGCACCCGCGCGTCCCCTCCGCGTCCTCTTCATCGGCAACAGCTACACCTACCTCAACAACCTGCCCGCGCTGCTCGAGGGACTGGCCGCCTCGGCCACCCCGCCCCTGCGCATCCAGACGCGTGCCGTCACCCGGCCCGGGGTGAGGCTGCAGCAACACTGGGATCGCGGAGACGCGCTCGCGGCGCTCCGGGAGGGACACTGGGACTATGTGGTGCTGCAGGAGCAGAGCACGCTGGGCCTGCTGCTCATCGAAGGCCGCCACGAGGTGAATGATCCCGAGCTCGCCTTCCACCCCTACGCCCGCCGCTTCGTCGAGGAGGCACGGAAGGTGGGCGCCCAACCCCTCTTCCTGCTCACCTGGGCCCGGCGCGACACACCCGAGTCCCAGGCCCGGCTCACCCAGGCCTATATGTCCGTGGCCCGCGATCTCGGAGCCCCCATCATCCCCGCGGGGCTCGCCTGGGCGCGCGTGCGCCAGGAAGATCCGGACGTGGTGCTCTACAACGAGGATGGCAGCCACCCCTCGCCCGCGGGCAGCTACCTCACCGCCTCCGCGCTCTACGCCACGCTCACGGGCAGCTCACCCGTGGGCCTTGCTCCCGTGCTCTCCGGACACCCCATGCCCGAGGGCGTGCTCAATCCCAGCAAGACGGTGACACTGGTGTCCCTGGAGCCCGAGCAGGCCGAGCGCCTCCAGCACGTGGCCTGGGCGACCTACGAGGAGCTGCGCCAGAGCAGCGGCTACGTGGAAGTCGAGCCCCCCGCCCCCGAGCTGCCCACGCTCCCCGAGGGCCAACCCCTGGAGACCTCCGCCTTGCTGGGCACGTGGCAGGGCGAGATGCGCTTCTACTCGCAGGAGGCCGGCCAGTCCCCAGCCACTCTCTCCCTCATCCTGAAACAGTCGAGCGGGCACCTGGGCGGTTCCGTGCGGATCGTCTTCGCCAACAAGCAGACGGAAGGGCCCTTCTCGCTCGAGTCTCTCTCCCTGGAGGGCTCCCGGCTGCGCTTCTCCACGCCGCTGCTGAGCAAGGGCCGAGGCAAGGTGGAGCACGAGGCGGTGCTCACCGTGGCGGGACTGGTGGGCCTGGCTCGCTACGAGAACCCGCGCAATCACGATCGGTACGTGGGGACGTGGAAGCTTCAGCGCCCCGAGCCCGCTCCCGCACCGCCGCCCCCCTGAACCTCCGGGCTGCCCCGCTCACCACCGCAGGCGGGTGCCCAAACCAAAGCTCAGGAAGTTCTGGATGGGCTCGAACTCATCCCGATCCACAGAGAAGTGGTACCGCACATCGACAGCCACCGGAGGGATCGACTCCCAGAGGGCCAACTCCACCTCGGCTCCCACCGTGGCCCCGAGTTGGCCGCTGCGGTTGTCGTGAAGGCCCATCCCCAGCAACGCGGAGGTCCTCGTCGGCCCCAGCTCCATCCCCACCCGCGCCAACCCTCCCAATTGGAAGAGGTGGCGCTCCTGGGGGAACGGATTTCCGAAGGGATTCGGCGACACCTCCGTGCCGAGATCGTACCAGGCCACCTCCGGCCCCAGCGCGACGTAGGGCCCCAGCAACGCGAGCAGGTGCAACCGGCCTCCCCAGCCGGACGTGACGCTGGAGTTGCCCGCATCCCGCGCGTAGCCGAACTGGAGCCCCACCTCGCCCACGGGCCCCTTCCCCGAGAACCAGCTCTCGTCCGGCTTGTTCATCCGGATCGACAGCGGGCCCTGCTCCCGCTCATACACCGTGGACCAGCGAGGCAACGCCAGCCCCACCAGCGCGCCGACTCCCGCTCCAATCGCGCCCACCACCACTCCACCGACGATCGCACAGCCTCCCGCGTTATCATCCCCGCCCTCCGCTAAGGCGATGCAGAGCAGCGCCGTCAGGACGGCTCCGGACGCAGCGCCCAACCCTCCACCCACCAGCGCGCCATATCCGGGGGCACGTTTGCGCGTCTCCAACTCCTGCACATCCGACAGCAGGATCGTCAGCACCTGCTCGGGCTCGGCCTTGAGCGAAAGTGCACCAGGCATCAGGCTCACGAGCTGACCGGAGATACTCACGCCCTCAGGCATCTCGACACGCAGCCGCTCCCCCTGCTCGAGCACGATCAGATGGCTCGCACTGGAGACCTCCGAGGCGTAGCTCTCCGAGGTGGAAGTCTGCGGAGGAGGCGGTGGCGGCTCGGCCTCAGGCTCCTCGGGAGCCTCCACCAGGGGTGGAGCCGTCGCGGGAGGAGGAGGCGGCGGCGGAGAGAGCTGCTCGGGAGCCCCCTGTGCCCACGAGGCCCGGGCCGCCACCAGCAGGAAGAGGATCAGGAACGCGCGCATGGAAGCCCCCTGGAAGGTAACGGCTCACACCACTCGCACCGGCTGGACCTGGGTGAGCATGAGCTCGGTGTCCGCCCGGCGGCAGAGCTCCGTGCCCTGGGACAGGAGCGCCGCCGTGCCCGAGGCGATGCCCCACCGGAAGGCCTCCTCGGGCGGCAGGCCCCGCGCCAACCCGAGCGTCATGCCTCCCACGAAGCTGTCTCCCGCGCCCACCGAGCTGTGCGTCTCCACGGGGGGCGGAGTCGCCCGGTACTGGCCCTGGCGCGTCGTCAGCAGGGCGCCGTCCGCCCCCATGGACACGACGAGGATCTCCGCGTTGCCCTTCTCCAGGAAGGCCCGGGCGGCCGCGGCCATGCCGGCGGGCTCCTCTACCTGGGGCCCCATCATGTCCCGGAACTCCTTGCGGTTGGGCTTGGCGAAGAACACGCCCTCCGCCAGGGCCGCGCGCAGCGGCTCGCCCGAGGTGTCCAGCACCAGCCGCGCGTTCTGCTTGCGGGCAATCCGCGCCACCCGGGCGTAGAAGTCCACGGGGACGCCCGGAGACAGGCTACCGCTGGCGACGATGTACTCGGCATCCGCGGCCACGGTGGACAGGGACTCCAGGCACGCCTGCCACTCCTTCTCGGTGAGCGTGGGCCCGGGCATGACGAAGCGGAACTCGCGCTTGCCGTTGCGCTCGGCCACCGTGAAGTTCTCGCGGGTGTGGCCCGAGATGACGATGGACCAGCGCCGCAGGCCCTTCTCCGCCAGCAGTTGCTCCAGCAGCTCTCCCGTGGGACCGCCCCGCGGGTAGAGCGCGAGCGACTCGCCTCCCAGCTCGCGGATGACGCGCGCGACGTTGAGCCCTCCGCCACCGGGATCCCGGCGCTCCGGGGCGCACCGCAGCTTGTGCTCGGGCGTCACCGTCTCCACTGTGGTGGCCAGATCGATCGTCGGGTTGATGGTCAGCGTCACGATGGGCTTCATGCCGGGGCCTCCCTCAATGAAAACCCAGGGTGTACCTGGATGCGGCCCGGAGTTTCAATCTTGTCAACTTGCATGAATCACCGAGCGCGTACCCCCCGTCCATTGACGCCCGGAGGCACGGGGGCTAGAGCATGAGCCCTCTTGTCTGACAGCACTCCCCCCATTGTCGCCCCGGCATCCATTCCTCTCGTCTGGGTTGTGGACGACAGCCCCACGGAGGTGGAGGCCATTCGCCGCGCCCTGGCCAGCGCCTGCCAGGTCGACGTGTTCTCGAATGGCGAGGCGATGCTGGAGGCCCTGAACCACCAGAGCCCACCGGAGGTGCTCGTCCTGGACTGGCAGATGCCGGGCATGTCCGGCCTCGAGGTGTGCCGCTACCTGCGCGGCAATACCTCCACCCAGATGCTGCCCGTCCTCATCATCACCGGGTTCGCTCGCCCGGAGGATGTGGAGGAGGGGCTGCTGGCGGGCGCCAATGACTATGTCCTCAAGCCCTTCCGCGCGGCGGAGCTGCTGGCCCGGGTGCATGCCCTCTCGCGCTGGGAGGTGCTGCGCAAGCGAGCCCTGGCGGATGAGCGGGCCCGGCGGATGCTCGCGGAGGGCTCGCTGTCCGAGGTGCAGATGGCCGAGGCGCGGGCTCGCCGGAGCGAGCAGCGCTACGAGCTCGCCGCCCGCGCCACCCGGGACGTCATCTGGGAGTGGAACCCGAGCACGGGCGAGATGGAGCGGAGCATCTCGCTGCCAGCCTATCTGGGCTACGCGGAGGCAGGGCTGGAAGACACCTCCGACTGGTGGCGGGCGCACCTCCACCCCGAGGACCGGGAGCGGGTGGTGAGCAGCATCCGCGAGGCTGTCGCCGGCACGGTCCAGGACTGGCAGGAGGAGTACCGCCTGCGGCGCGCGGACAACACCTGGGTGCACGTGGTGGACCGGTGCCACATCGTCCGAGACGCGGAGGGCCACGCCACTCAGGTGGTGGGAGCGCTCCAGGACGTCACCGAGCGCAAGCGACTGGAGGCCGAGGCGCGGCAGCGCACCGAGTTCGAGCGGCAACTCCTCGGCATTGTCAGCCATGATCTGCGCAACCCGCTGAACGCCATCATGCTCGCGGCGACGGCCATCCTCCGGAGCGAGGAGCTGGAGGAGCGGCAGCGGCGCAATGCCATTCGGGCGCTCACGGCGGCGGAGCGCGCCACGCGAATGATCCGCGATCTGCTCGACTTCACACAGGCGCGGCAGGGAGGCGGCATCCCGCTGAACCGCCAGTCCATGAATCTGCACGATCTGCTGCAGACGGTGGTGGACGAGTTACAGGTGACGCACTCGGATCGGACGATCCAGGTGGAGCAGACGGGTGAAGGCCAGGGCCAGTGGGATCCGGACCGGCTGGCCCAGGTCATCGCCAACCTGGTGGGGAACGCCTTGCAGTACAGCACCTCGCATACGCCGGTGCGGGTGACGACGCGGGGCGAAGTAGATGCGGTGGTGCTGGAGATCCACAACACCGGCGATCCCATTGCACCCGAGGTGCTACCGCGCATCTTCGAGCCCATGGAGCGCGGCACCACGCAGCAGGCGGGCCGCGCCGGCAGGAGCATCGGCCTGGGGCTCTTCATCGTGCGGCACATCGTGCTGGCGCACGGAGGCCGGGTGAGCGTGCGCTCCGTGGCGGACGAGGGAACGACGTTCACCGTGCTGCTTCCCCGGCAACCTTGAGCCTGGACGTGCCGCTCCCTGTCCGTCCTGGGGAGCGGGTGGGCTACGATCCGTCCGATCATGCCCACGCCCACCCGTCGCTCCTGGCCGGCTCCTGGCCGGCTCGCCGCCCTGCTCTTCGCGCTGTACCTGCTGCCCCTCGCCTGCCGCGAGGACGATCCTCCGCAAACGCCCCCTCCTCCCACGACTGAGGATCCGAGCGCCGTCTCCGGGCAACGCATCATCCACCGCCGCCTGGAATCGAAGGATGTCACCTCCGTGGACAGCACGGGCGTGAGATCCACGCTGTCGGTGCTCATCCCGTCGGGGACTGCCTTCGAGACGCGGCCCCTGGTCTCCACGAGCATCGACACCTTCAAGTTCGAGAACGTCCCCGAAGGCCCGTACTACCTGAAGCAGGGCTCGGACACCTACGTCATCACCTCGCACCGGCAGCTCAACCTGGACGAGTACCTGCTGGGCCGCGAGGACGTCATCACCGTCCCCACCACGCCCCGGTTCACCTTGACCGTGGATGGCCTGGCGCCCATGGATGCCTACCAGGAGTTCGAAGTGGAGGCGCCGAACGCGGGCGCGGCGGGGGTGTTCGAGCTGGAGCCCGCGCCGCAACCGGGGGCAACCTCGCTCACGGCGCAGGGGGCGATGTACCAGTCGGCCTTCGGGCGCCAGGAGCTCATCGACAGCACGAAGGGAGACCAGCTCTACCTCCTGCAGCGGCTTCGGCGCTCCTCGGGAGACTTCAATTACTTCTCGGTGACTCGGGCGCTGACGCTGACGCAGGTGACTTTCCGAGCGGATGAGCAGGCCACGTCGGTGGAGGGCACCTTCACGGCGCTGCCTCCGCAGCAGCTCACGGTCGACTGGCGGCGCTCGAGCTTCGAGGCACACCGCGCGGCGGTGCATCCCCTGGCGGTGCCGCTGACGGAAACCTCCGTGCAGCACAGCCTCTTCGTGACTCCAGCGGTGGGCGGGCTCTCGGAGGGCGTGGTGGGCTACACGCGGAAGCTGCTCATCGGCAACATCCCGGCAGCCAGTCAGGACGTGAACCTGACGCTGGAGTACGGCAACCCCTACCCGTCCACGTGGGGCATGGTGGCCACGGTCGTCCACCTCTACCAGGTCCCGGTGCGAATCACTCCACAAGGGCCGCGGGGGACGGTGGGCGTGTCCCTGGAGGATCAGGAGGGGCTGGGTGTCTTCACGTCCCGTCCCGTGCAGGCCCGGCTCTCACCGCCTACGCAGTTCCGGGTGGACGGAGCGGATGCACAGACGGACCGGACGATCGCGTCCCTCACGCCGGTCTTCACCTGGGAGCCGCCCACGCTGGGCACGGCGGATGTGTACGAGCTGCGCATCTTCCGGCTGTACGCCACGGAGAGCGCGCCGGATGTGGCTCGCTCGGAGACGGTGGCCACCTTCCTCACGGCGCAGCGCGAGGTGCGCGTGCCACCGGGAGTGCTCGAGGCGAAGCAGGCTTATGTGGTGCGGCTGGCCGCCTTGCGGACACCGGGCGTGGATCTCACCCGGCAGCCCTTCCGGAAGGACTCGCTGGTGGACACCTCACGGGCAGAGGCGCTCACCAGCGTGCTGACCACGCCTTGAGCAGTACGCGGGGTGAGCCCTGGGACGGCTCATCACGGCTCATCCGAGGTGGGCCGACGCGGGGACATGATGACGGGGAGATAGCAGCCTCCCTCGTGATCGAACGCTTCAGCGCCACATGGCGACCGCCCCGCCGGGCCAAACCAACAGCCCCCGTTGATGGCTTTCTGGGTCTTCGGCTCGCACGGAGGGCGCTTCTGGCGGGGATACGGCTCGGGTGGCATCGGCATGCCAAGCATGGAGGCAGGGGCGCTAGCAGAGGGCATTTCGACGGATGCCAGCGCCTCCTCCGCGACTCCCCCATCCGGAGCCTCAGGAGAGGGCTGATGCCGCTGATGATCCGCCAGGAAGTACGACGGGTCCGGCTGAGGCGAGGGAGTTGTCTTCAGGAACGCGAACACAATGAGCCCTCCCACCACTGCCGCTCCGAGCGTGGAAAGCCATGTGGGCGCCGTAAACGGATTCATCAGGGCTCCTCGAAAGTAGGACAGCGAGGGAGCATGACGACGAAGAGGGAGCAGCCGTAGGCAAGGACTTGGGGTGCTCTGGTCATCGGGTGAGTCATGAGGCTCTCCAGCGAGACGATGAGCATGCTCGCAACACAACCCTACTGGATAGGTGGACCTCTGGACCAGAGACGTGCTCGGTAGGAAAGGCCCACCGAGGCGCGCTGCGCGCGCTGCGGAGCCAGCTCCAGCGGGACATGCGGCTGCAGCCCCCGCCCCAGGAGACCCGTGGTACACACGAGGCACATGGTGTCCCTCCTTATTCGCGATGCGCGCCTTGACGACGCGGCTGCCGTGCGAGCCGTACAGCAGGCGGCGTTCCTTCCCCTGGTGCCGCAGCTGCCGTCCCGCCCAACGGCGCTCAGCGAAGATGAGGCCTTCCTGCGACCGTTCCTGGAGAGCATTCCGCAGCGTGTCGTCGTGGCGCAGGTGGGCGAGAAATTGGTGGGAGCCGGGCGCGTCGAGGGAGCACCACCGACTGGGGCGCTGAAGCGCATCGCCGTCCACCCCGACTGGCAATCGCACGGCGTGGGCCGACAGGTGGTCATCGCTCTGGAGGCACGTGCCCGCGAGCTCGGGTTCCTCCGCCTGCGAGCCGGCACCCGCCGACGGCTGCCCGGCAACCGGGCCTTCTATGAGCGGCTCGGCTACCGAGTCGTGGCGATCGAGCCCTATCCCCCTGGCATCGACGACGAAACGGTGTGGCTCGAAAAGCTCCTCTGAGGAAGCGGTCAGCCCTGCTCTCTCGAGGGCTCGAGACTGAGGACGGAGGTGCCCTGCGCTGGGCTGTCGAGGTCGAGCACCGGGCATCCCTCGTCCGCCGCCAGTTCGCCCTGCCCTCCCGCTGCACGCGCCGCCAGCTCGGACAGGGAGAGCTGGGAGGCTAGATCCCAGGCCGGCACGGTCCGGACGCCTGGATAGGGCTCGTGACGGCGGTGGTAGGGGTCGTACCTCTCCAGCTCGCTCCAGTGCAGCATCCGCTCACCCATCTCCATGCGAACCAGAATCGGAGAGGGCTGGCCCGCGGCGGCCAACTCCGCGCAAGGTGGGCAGGCGACGACGGGAGTGATGTCCGAGCCTCGCTTCAGCGGCACCTGCCTCCGATACGAGGCATTCGCCAAAGGACGCGCACAGAAGAAGCACCCCACCCTCGCGCCCTCGTCCAGAAAGGCATTGTCCCCGAACAGCTCTCGGGCCCGCTCCTCCGTCACCCCCATGCTCTCCTCGGCCGCATGCACCTGGGCCGCAGCCACCGGGAGGCTCACCTTCCCTGCCCGAGCCTTGTCCACCTCGTCACGCGCCCGCTGCTCCGACAGGGTGGATTGGTCGAGCATCTCGCGCAGCTCGGAGTCCTCCTCCAACCGCAGGGCATGCTCCACCGAGGTGAGCACGATCGCGACGCGGTGCAGCCGTTTGTCCAGAGAGGACACCTCCACGCTGTGATTGGACGGCTGGGACTGCCTCCAGTGCCTGGTGGTCGCGGCGAAAGCCGCTCCTCTCACGACGACACGGAGCAGGAAGAAGAGACCCGCCGCAAGCATGAGCGGCAAGGCCATGCAGAGCACGGCGTCGATGACGATTCCATCCGTCCCATCCGTTGACCGTGACTCCGCCCCCCCGAGCCCTTGAGCCGCCGCCGAAGCTCCGGTGAAAGCAACGGCGTGTGCCAGCGCCAGGGGCCCGGCCCCCAGCAGCTGCCGAGGCATCCATCCCTGGAAGCCCCGTCGCGTCACGTGTGCACCTTTTCGGCAGGTGGGCTCACGCGGAAGAGTGTAAGTGACCTACTTTGGGAGATCCAAAAGGGGGACGTCGTAGAAGGAGCGCTTCTCTCCACGCCCCTGTCCCTTCCACACGGCCCAACCATCCCAAGCGCCGCCCTGCTTGCGCCGGCTTCGCGTGTGAACCCGGACTTGCTGGAGATCTCTGCTCACCTCCAGCAGGTTGTAGAGGCGGGGAACGGACTCGGGCCGCTCGTGAGTGGGTGCCCCGAAGCTGCCCGCGCCCACCACGTGGATCCTCCGTTGCGGATCCACGTAATTGACGAGATCCGCGCGTTCCTCGTGGACATGGCCGTGGAGGCAGAGCCGGAACGACGCCTGGAGCCGCCCCATGAAGGCATCGTCCTGGATCTTCTCGTTGCCGGTGATGGGGTGGTGCCACACGGCGATCCGGAGAATCCTGGCATCCTTCGCCAGCCGGCCGTCCGACTGGGCCCTGGCAAGTTCCTGGTCCGCGGCGGCCAGTCCCCGGGCCAGTGCCTTCTCCGAAATGCTGGAGCGCTCTCTGAAGTATTCGTCAATCTCCCACGCCGAGTTCATCGCGAGAAACTGCAGGCGCTCCTCGGCGAAGAGGAACGGCAGGCCCTGCTCCTCGGGGAGCAGCGGATACGGCTTCTGCATGAGCCGGTGATAGAAGTGCTCGGAGAAGTTCTTGAAGCGCTCCGGGTAGCGTGCGTCATCCCGGATGTTGTAGCCGTCCCCTGCCTCGCGGAAGCTCCCGTGCGCGAGCTGGCGGACATCCACCTGTCGCTTCTTCTTCCACGCGTAGACGTCCGTGTCCCAGTCCAGATCGTGATTGCCGGGAACGATGATGCAGCGCTGGGCGGTGAACTCGAACTCCTTGATGAGGCCGGAGACGAACTCGTATGCGGCGTCGAACTCCTGGGGTGAGGCCCGGTTCGTCAGGTCTCCGGAGATGACCAGGTAGTCCAGACGCTCCAGCCCCAGCCCCTCCTCCCTGTCGCGCAAGTCCGCCGCGAGCGGCTGAATCAAGCTGATGGGATCCTCGCCCGCGCCGATGTGCAGATCGCTCAGGTGGAGGATGCGGATGGGCTCGTGCTGCGGCTGCTTCACATTCGCCTCTCCGCTCATGATGACCTTGACCTCGGCGGCCGTCTGGATGCGCTGCTCTCGGATGGCGGTGCGCAGGGCCTGGACCTCCTGCACGAGGGCCGGGTTGCTCTCGCGGGACTGCTGGGCTCCCTGCGTCAGCGGCGTGCGGCGATCACAGACATCGCAGCCAATGTCCGCCTTGCCCTCGGAGAGCCGCTTCCGGATGACGTCCTCCGAGAAGACCTTGCCGCAGACACAGGTGACGGTCAGCCGCTCCAGCAGCTCGACTCCGTTCTCGCGCAGGTGCTGCTCGACGAAGTTCACGAACAGATCCCGCGTCTTCGAGTCCGTCCCCTCGTCGAAGTAGACATCCAGTTGGGCAATGCCCCGCACGCCCTGGCTCAGGTTGCGCACCCGGCGCACGCCCGAGGAATCCACTCCCGGCTGGCCGAACTCCGCGCGGTTCTCCCACAGGCGCATCGGGCCGAAGCGCTGGCTGACGGCGAGCGAGGTGATCAGCGAGGCGTAGATGTTGTCGATGGGGCCGAAGAAGTCGTAGTGCAGCGAGATGGCGTGCGAGAAGTCCGCCCCGGACTCGGCGTGAGTGGGCTGGAAGAGGGACGGGAATACGAGCAGCCCTTGGTGGCGCAGGCACAGCCCGTGCTCGATGAGCAGTTCGATGACACAGTTGAGGACGGGCAGCTCCTGATCCTCGGGTAGCCGCTCCTCGGGCTTGATGCGTGGGAACTCCATGCGGGGAGAGAGGACCTTCGCCACCTCGATGGCGGGGACGCCCTGGGGATTTTCTCGCGCCGCGACGATGAGCGAGCCCGCGTAGCGCTCGATCTGCTCTACCTCCAGGATGAGCACCCGCGTTCCACCGGCCATCCGCGTGTCCGCGACCCGGCCCTGCCGGGTGAGATGGCTGACGACGGCCTGGAGCGCCCCCCGGTCGAAGGAATCGCCCATCTCCCGCTGGAGCTCGCTCTCGAGTTCAATGAAGCGCAGGACGACCCGGCGCGAGTCGCGCAGTTTCTGGATGAGCTGGCGGATGCGCTGGAAGAGCTCGGGGCGACTGACCTTCTCGAGCGTCTCCCACTCGATGGCCTTATCAAGGGCATTCTTGAGCTCCTGGATGCCCTGCCCTTGCCTGGCGCTCGTCAGCACGTAGGACTCGAACTCAAGCCGCTGCACCAGTTCCTGAAGCGCGGCGCGATTCACTGGCGCCTCAGACGTATCCACCTTGGTGCCGACCAGCAGCTTGCGGATCTTCCGCTCCCGGGCCTGGGCCAGCAGGCGCCGGTGCCACCCCTCAATTTCCTCGAGGGCCCGCTCGCCGCGCCCGGGCTCCATGACCATGAGAGCCACGGTCGAATCCCTCAGGAAGAGCTGGTGCACGAGCTGGTACTCACTCTGGCCTCCGAGATCCCACAGGACGACCTCGCGCCGGGTACCAGCCGCAGAGTTCACCGAGCCGGCCTGCTCCAGGGGCATCGACCAGAAGCGCATGCCATGGGTGGACTCCATCTCCTCGTACTGATCCTGAACCATGCGCAGCGCCAGGCAGCTCTTGCCCGTGCGCCCCTCTCCCACGAGCACGACCTTGGCGCTGACCTCGTGCACGGTCTCCGCGACCACCGGAGTTCGCAGGAGGATGTCGACATCGAGATCCCAGAGGCGCACGGAGGCACCGCCGGGGCCCATGGTCGCAAGCACATCCTGGGTGGGCGAGAAGGCCAGGCCCGCATAGGGCAGCCGTCCCGCTGGCTCAGCGAGCCGGGCCACCTCCTCCCAGGTATCCGTGCGCCACAAGAGCACGGTTCCGTCGAGCGACATCGAGGCCAACAGGCGCCCATCCCACGAGAACGCGACGCTGGTGACGACATCCGTGTGTCCTTCGAGGAAGGCCAGCTCGTCCCAGGCGTCGCTGAGACCCAGAATGCGGACGGTCTTGTCCCGGCTGGCGATCGCCAACATTCGCGAATTCGGATGCCAGGCCATGTCGATGACATCAGCCTTGGTCCAGATGAATCCGGCTCTCTCAAAGGAATACGATTCGCCGCCAGCCGCGGGCTGCGCTCGAATGAAGTTCACGTTGGCCGGGCCTCTGCCGCCACATGCCAGCAACTGCCCATCTGGGGACCAGGCCAGAGCCAGCACCAGCGCTGAGTCGCGACCCAATGCCACCCTGCCGGCCTCAGCCCAGGTACGCGAGTCCCAGATCTGCAGGGCTCCTGGCCCCCAATCCGTGACGAGAAGTCCCGAGGAAGACCACGCCGCCAGAGAACCCCGCTCCTGGAGCGGCCTGGGCGTCTTGACCCGAGTGCCATCCGTTCGCCAGAGGCGAACGTCCGAATACGAGCGGGAGGCGATCATCTGTGAGTCTGGGGAGAAACAGAGGTCGACCAGTTCTTTCGGGTGGGCCCGGATTGTCCACCGCGGCAAGCCCGCACTGAGGCTCCAATACGCAATCATTCCCCTTGAGAACCCTATGGCCAGCGCCTCTCCCGAAGGCGCCCAGGCCAGCCAACCCACCTCCTGCCCCCCCGTGCCTAGTACGCCCTGGAGCATCACTCCTGGCGGAGGCTTCGACCAGGGGACCACCGGCTCGGCAGCGCTGAGCCGAGGCAGCTCGTCGTTGCGCTGAGCCGCCAGGCCTGGCCCCAGCACAGGGGCCACGGCTCTCACCCCCTCGGTGACGCCCTCGAGGCTGGCGAGGGCTCGCTCCTTGAGGAGTCCCGCAATCGGAAACACCAGCTCATCGGAGACAGGCTGCGCGGCACCACTGGCTGCCCCGAAGACGATCACGCCTTTGCGCTCGGAGACGTAACGCGGCGAGATCTTGATCTGCCCCTCCGTGCCGGCCCCCGCAATCTCGCCCACGGTATAGCCCCAGAGCCCGGGCAGCTTTCCACTGAGCAGTGACGGCCCGCGCAGTGCCAGAGTCCATGGCTGCCTCCGGAAGTCGACGGTCCGCTCCTCCAGCGACTGCCGCCCTCCGCAGAGGTGCAGGAGCACGCTTCCAGCGGGTGTGAGCTTCATTCCCAGTTCAGCCAGAGGCTTGGCGTTCAGACGCGACGGAGCATGGTGCGTCAAGAGGAACACGAGCTCGTGCTGCTCCATCCACCCCTGGACATCCCTTCCCATCGCGCCCTCGACCTGCTGCAGGTCCACCTCGCGCAGGCCGACCAGCCCTTCCTTCTCGGAGCTGCGAAAGAGCGAGTTGAGGCCGGCGACACCTACGCTCATGCCCTGAGCCTCGATGGTGGCCACGAAGTCTCCTGGCAGCAGCCCCCGCTGGAACGCCTTGAGCGAGGCAGAGGGATGCGCGCCCCGCCACTTGTTGAACCACTGGGTGAACGGAGTGAACACCTCCCAGAGGGACTGCGCCGTCTTCTCGTCCGAGACCGCGCCTCGGATCACCTGCCGCAGGCTGAACGCAGTGTGCTGCTCGAAGAGGCGCTCATTCTTGAGGGGGACCTGCCAGATGTCGTGATCGCCGGGAACAGCGAGCAGGCACGGATCCGAGCCCAGGCTCCGGAGATACTCCCACAACGAGCCCAGCGTGGAGTTCACCAGATCGAACTCGCGTGTCCGCCCTGACTCGGTGAGGTCTCCCGAGATGAACACCACATCCCACGGTCCCGATTTCTCATGGAGCCTGCGCAGATCCTGTTCAAAGGCCTCCCGGGTCTCGGGTTGGAGCAGACCCGAACCCGGTGCTCCCAGATGAAGATCCGACAGGTGAAGCCAGCCAAACCGAGCCACGACATTCCCCCCTCCGAGAGCGTGCAGGGTGCAGCATGCCTTGCACCGGAAGCGGCGGGAAGCCGGGGAGCAGACAGAGCGGGACGTTCCCTGTGGCGAGGGACGCTCGGGCGGGTTAGGCCAGGGCCCCTCGCGGCACCTGCCGCCACACGGAGGAAAACCATGGAGTACCGCAAGCTGGGGCACAGTGGACTGAAGGTGTCGAGCCTGTGCCTGGGAACGATGACGTTCGGCGAGCCCACCGAGGGTTCGATGATGCACGGGGTGGCGGCGGACCAGAAGACGTCCTTCGCCATCATGGACCGCGCGCTGGAGGCGGGGATCAACTTCTGGGACACGGCCAACGTCTACGGCAACGACGGGCTGACCGAGCGGGTGGTGGGCCAGTGGTTCACCCAGTCCAAGCGGCGGGACGAGGTGGTGCTGGCCACCAAGTTCCGCTTCCGCATGGGCAAGGGCCCCAATGACATGGGCGCCTCGCGCTACCAGATCCGCTCCGCGGTGGAGGGGAGCCTGCGTCGGCTGCAAACCGACCGCATCGATCTGTACCAGGTGCACATGCAGGACATCGACACGCCCGAGGAGGAGACGCTCCGGGCGCTGGAGGATCTCGTTCGCCAGGGCAAGGTGCTCTACATCGGCGCCAGCAACTACGCCGCCTACCGGCTGGTGGACAGCCTGTGGACGAGCAAGACGCAGCTCCTCTCGCGCTTCATCTCCCTGCAGGCCCAGTACAGCCTGGTCGTCCGCGATCTGGAGCGCGAGCACGTGTCCGTCTGCGAGCAGTTCGGCCTGGGCATCCTCCCGTGGTCTCCACTGGCCGGGGGCTTCCTGTCCGGCAAGTACCGCAAGGGCCAGCCGCCGCCGGACGCCTCGCGACTGGCGAAGTGGAAGGATCGGCTGACCGGGTTCGATACGCCCCGGAACTGGCGGACGCTGGAGGCCGTGGACGCGGTGGCCGCCGAGCTGAAGGCCACGCCCTCGCAGGTGTCCCTGGCGTGGCTGCTGCGCAAGCGAGCCGTCACCTCCGTCATCTTCGGCGCTCGCACCGTGGAGCAGCTCGAGGACAACCTCAAGGCCGCCGAGCTGAAGCTGGAGGATGCGCAGATGAAGCAGCTGGACGAGGCAAGCGCCCTGGAGCTGGGCTACCCCTACGAGTTCATGCAGCGCGTTCAGGGACGGTGGTAGCCGCGCCCGTAACAGAGAGTTGTCACGGGCGTGTCACGAGGCGAGACGCGATGTTTTATGGCTTCGTGGCACTACCGTAGTGACTTTGAAATTCCATCCACGTGGTGAATATCCGCGACATGGATCGATAGAGACAAACATGCACGTGCGAGGGTGCACCTGCGTCATTATGTCCAGGGCTCCCATCCCCCAGGAGTACAGACATGACGTTGTCTTTCGCGCGCTCAACGCTCCTCCTCTCCATTGTCGTCATCGGTGCTACAGGCTGCGGAGACGAAGAATCCCCGCCCCCCGAGACGCCTCCCCTCGAAGTCAGCATCCCTTTCGAAGTCCGCGCGGGCGGCAAGCCCTTCGCCTGCGGGCAGACGTACACAGGGTTGGGCACGACGGGAACGACGTACGAGCCCTTCGACTTCCGCATGTACTTGCATGACGTCCGGCTCGTCACAGACGCGGGCCAGGAGGTGCCCCTCAAGCTGAAGGAGGATGGCGAGTGGCAGGCCGAGGGCGCCGCCCTCCTCGACTTCGAGAACAAGACAAGCCTGTGCAGCAACGGAACAACGAAGACAAACACACGCATCACCGGCACCGTGCCCGAGGGGCACTACCACGGCCTGCGCTTCCGGCTGGGCCTGCCTCCCGAATTGAACCACCAGGACGTCTCCACCGCGAAGGCGCCCTTCAATGATCCCACGCTCTTCTGGGGCTGGCGCACCGGCTATGTCTTCCTCCGGGTCGACGGCCGCACCACGGGCCTGAAGGCAGGCCACTTCATGCATCTGGGCAGCACTGACTGCGCGGGCCCGCCGCCGGGGCAGACCACGGGCTCCGCCGGGTGCGCCTTCCCCAACACCCCCGAGGTTTCACTGGAGGCGTTCTCCCCCGAGACGGGCAAGGTCGTGCTGGATCTGGCCACCCTCTTCGCCGACACCAACCTGGATTCCAACTCCGAGGTGAGCAACACCTCCATCGGGTGCATGTCCCAGAAGGAGGATCCGGACTGCGCTCCCATCTTCCAGCGGCTGGGGCTCTCCATGGAGGCCGGCGCTCCCGCGGTGGCTCCCCAGACCTTCATCCGGGCGGAATAGGTGGCCACCATGACTTCACACATGCACCGCTGGACGGGAGTGCTGGTCTCCGTGGCCTGGCTGGGCACGGGCTGCGGAGACGAGAAGAAGGAAGAGCAGGAGCCGGGCGCCTACGACTGGAAGCTGCCCGCCGGTTTCCCCAAGCCCCGGGTTCCCGAGGACAACCCCATGACGGAGGCGAAGGTGGAGCTGGGCCGACGCCTCTTCTATGACAAACGCCTGTCGCTCAATGGCACCCAGTCGTGTGCTTCGTGCCACCTGCAGTCCCTGGCCTTCACGGATGGCAAGCAGCATGCCGAGGGCAGCACGGGAGCCATCCACCGCCGCAATGCCCAGGGGCTGGCCAACGTGGCCTACGCCACCAGCCTCACCTGGGCCAATCCCTCCCTGACCACCCTGGAACTGCAGGCCTTGACGCCGCTGTTCGGCACCGAGCCTGTGGAGCTGGGGTTCGCGGACAAGGCGGCGGAGCTGCTCGGGCGCCTGGGCCAGGATGCGGAGCTCGCCTCCCGCTTCAAGGAGGCCTTTCCCGAGAACCCCGAGCCGGTCTCCATGGCCTCGCTCACGCGCGCCCTGGCCGCTTTCGAGCGCACGCTCATCTCCGGCAACTCTCCGTATGATCGCTATATCTACCGGGGAGAGGTGGATGCCCTCTCGCCTGCGGCAAAGCGTGGCATGGATCTCTTCATGTCCGAGCGCCTGGAGTGCAATCACTGTCACTCCGGGTTCAACTTCCTGGATGCGTCGGCCTCGGAACTGACCAACATGCCCGTGCAGGCCTTCCACAACACCGGCCTCTACAACGAGGACGGAAAGGGAGCCTACCCCACCGTGGATCCGGGGGTGATCGAGCTGACGGGACAGGCCGCGGACATGGGGCGCTTCCGTGCCTCCTCGCTGCGAAACGTCTCCGTCACCGCGCCGTACATGCACGACGGCAGCATCGCGACGCTCTCCGACGTCATCGATCACTACGCCGCAGGCGGGCGAGCGCGCCAGGTCCAGGGGGGCCAGTTGAGCCCCCTGCAGAGTGGCTTCGTGCGAGGCTTCACGCTGACGAAGGAGGAGCGGGAGGACCTCCTCGCCTTCCTGGAGGCCCTCACCGATCCACAGTTCCTGAGCGATCCGCGCTTCTCGGATCCCTACGGCTCGCCCTGAGGCCTACTCGGCCTCGGGAGGACCCAACCTGGAGTCGGTGAGGAAGGACTCGTCCGTCAGCGCCTCGAGAAAGGCGAGGATGGCGACCTTCTCCCTGTCCTCCAGGTTGAGTCCAGGAGAGACAGGGCTGCGCTGGAAGAACGGATCCAGCGTGGCCGAAGCCACCATGCCGTGCCGATAGTGCTCCAGCACCTGGTCGAGCGTGGCGAAGCGGCCGTCATGCATGTAGGGCGCCGAGCGCGTCACGTTCCGCAGCGTAGGTGTCTTGTAGAGCCCGTCGTCCGCGGCGTTCTGGGTGACGCGGCCCCGGCCCCGCGTCACCTCCGTACCCGAACCGAACTGGGCATCCAGCCCGTTGTTGTGGAATGCGTTGTCGGTGAAGAGCTCCGAGCCGTGGCACGACACGCAGTGCCTCTGCACGAGCGCAAACCCCTCCTGCTCCTGGGTGCTCAGCACTCCGCCGGGCTCGCCGCGCCGCCAGCGATCGTAGCGGGAGTCCGCGGACACCAGGGTCCGCTGGAACTGGGCGAGCGCCCGCAGGAGGTTGCTCAGGTTCAGCCCGTCAGGCCCGAAGGCCGCCTCGAAGCGCCGCACGGCCTCGGGCTGCGAGGCCAGCCGCTCCAGCAGCGCGGACAGATCGGCCTGCCCCAGCTCATCGGGATGCGTGAGAGGAGCGAGCGAGAGGGACTCCAGGTTCTTCACGCCCCCATCCCAGAAGAGCTCCCCCACCCAGGCCAGGTTGATGAGCGCCGGAGTATGCCGCGCGAGAGGCCGGCCGCTCACCCCATGCTGCGTGAGGGGCGTCTCGTCCGCGAAGGCGCGCGCCTGCGGGTGGCAGGTGGCGCAGGAGACCTGCCCGGTGCTCGAGAGCGAGGGAGAATAGAAAAGCCAACGCCCCAGGGAGACCCCCTCGGGTGTGAGGGGATTGCCCTGATGCGTTGGCAGGGAAGAGAAGCCCGCGGGAAGGGACCGCGGGACTTCGTCATCGGCTGGTACGGGGGACGTCGGTCCCCCGGTCCCTTCGCCACATGCCCCCAGCAGGACGGGCAGCAGGAACCTCGCCGCCGTCCGCCGGAGCCAGAGAGCACTCACCACCGATCCGTGTTCTCCACGGCGACCACCGAGAACATGTCCCGGAAACCATTCGACAACGTGGCGCGAGCGTCGGTCTGACCCGCGTTGATGGTGGACGTGGTGGAGGGGCTGAGCTGGGTGAAGAGCTTCGACACATCCGCGCGCAGGTTCACGCTCACGCGCTTCTTCGCGTTCACGGTGACAGGCGTGGAGAACGTCTGCCGCGTCGTGCGGTAATCGGCGTTGGTGCCCGTCTCCCAGGCGAAGATGCCAGTGCTTCCATCCACCGCGACGTACTGGCCCTTCGTCTTGGTGAAGATGTAGCTGGTGAACCACATCCAGGTCAGGTTCGTCATGTTCTTGAGGGTGTGCAGCTCGCCGGCCTGCAGGCTCAAGTCATCATTGTGGGTGGGATCCACGCCGATGCTGAACTCGATGGCGGTGTAGACGCCAGCGGGCACAGAGGCCACGCTCACGCTCTCTCGGCGGTTGGCGGGCAGCTTCGGCCGCGGCGTGGGACCCGACTCGGCCCCGCCCTCCACGTTCTGCTCCTTGATGAGCTCCATCAGGTAGTAGCTGTCCGCGAGCGCCACCTTGCTCCCATCCTGCTTGATGAGCTGGATGTTGGTCAGCCAGTAGCGCAGCTCGGTGAAGGTGAGCTTCTCGCCGGTCGAGGAGGTGTACTGCTGATCCAGCGCGAACGGCTCATTGCCGAAGCTCAGCCCCGCCTTGAGCTCCAGGGTGCCGTCCAGGCCAGCGATGCGCGTCTCGAGTGCGGAGATCTGCGCCTTCGCCTCATCCAGCTTGACGAGCACGCCCTGCCAGTCCTGGGTGGCCAACAGCTCCCGCGCATCGGCGAGATCCTGGCTGACCTCGTCCAGCTTCCCGGTCAGCTCCTCCATCTCCTTCTGGGAGGCAGAAGCGTCCTGCTGCTGCTGGGCGACCTGGGCCTCCAGCTCCGCGACGCGAGCCTCCAGCTCCGAGACGTGCTGCTCGAGCCGCTGCCGCTCTTCAGCGGAGAGCGCGGGGTTGGAGGGCTCGCTGTCTCCGCAAGCGGGAACGACGATGAGGGTCAGAGCCGCGAGAGCAACCGCGCGGCAGATGGACAACGACGGCGTCGCATGGGGGATGATCATGGTGCGCTATTGTTAATGCAAACGTTACGATTCGCGCCACGCGTATTTTCCCCCTACAGCGTCACCGTATGGATTTCACCCTTCTGTTACGCTGCGGTGAAGCCACCGTCGATCGGGATCACAGCTCCGGAGATGAAGGACGCCGCATCCGAGGCCAGGAACGCCATGAGCCATGCAATCTCGCGAGGCTCCGCGAAGCGCTTCATGGGGATGCCGGAGCGATAGAAATCCTCGCTCGCCGTCGGATAGACGGTGGGATAGCGGGAATGTAGATCCTGAAACACCTGCCGGAGCATCGCGGTGTCGGTGCTCCCCGGCGCGATACAGTTGAACCGAATCCCCTCCGCGGCCCAATCCAGGGTGGCGCTCTTCGTCAACTGAGCCATGGCGGCCTTGCTGGCCCCATAGATGGCGCTGTAACGCTTGCCCACGAACGCTTGATCGCTTGCATTGTTGACGATGGAGCCCTTCTTCTGTCTCAGCATATGGGGCAGCACAGCCTTCGTGAGCAGGATGGGCGCCTTGAGGTTCACCGCGAGAACCGTCTCGATCTCGTCGAGAGTGATTTCCAGCAGGCTGCTCATGCTGGTGATTCCGGCATTGTTGATCAGGATGTCAATCCTGCCATCATGCTGATCAGCGACATTCTTGACATGTCTTTCAATGGCAGAGAAATCCCTCAAGTCGACTTCGGGAAGATCAAAGCCATGAACGTGGGCACCTTGCTCCCGGAGCAGTTGGGCAACCGCCGCGCCGATTCCTCCCTTGTGCCCTGTCACGATCGCGACGGCTCCCGAGAGGCCCGGGAGCGAACCCGATACACCGTGAGAAGAAGTCAAGGCTTCTGTTCCTCCATGCGCTTGCGGAGACTCAGGGGCCGCATGTCTGTCCAGACTTCCTTGATGTAGGCGAGACACTCGTCCTTCGTGCCTGTCTTGCCCGCATCCTTCCAGCCCAGCGCGTTATCACGGTCCGCCGGCCAGATGGAGTACTGCTCTTCGTGGTTGACCACGACCTTGAACAAGGTCTTGTCGTCTTCGGTGCTCATGTACGCTCCTCGGCAAGTAGGGGTGCTGCGTGCCGCTGGATTCTACCCTGCCTGCATTCCTCCGTGCTGCCTCTTTCACATGGCCTGCACTGGAAGTGAACCCCGGATGCGTCTTTCACACCGGCGCTGCACGAGAGCAAAAACGAAATATCTCACAGGCCTCGGAGTAGGTATCAAGTTAGAATCTGGGGAGCAACCCAGGCACCCACAGCATTGATCATGACAAATCCCTCTCTCGTTCCGCTTTCTTTCGAGCAGGAACGCATGTGGTTTCTTTTCAGGCTTCATGGAGCCGCGCCGGCTTTCCATGAGCGCGCGGGCGCCTGGCTCCAGGGGACGCTCGACATCCCCTTACTGAAACAGACACTGGCTGATATCGCCAGACGGCACGAGATACTCCGTACAACCTTTGTTGAAGCTGGCGAGCACCCAGCTCAGCGAATCGCTCCCGAGATTGCGCTCCCGTGGAGCGAGCAGGATGCGCGCACGGGCGAGGAACAGGGAACGCGAGAACTCGAGGAACGGGCGCTGACCCTGGCTCGCGACGAGGTTTCCCAGTCTTTCGATCTGGAGCACGGTCCCCTCTGGCGGGTGTGCCTGGTGAGGGTGGACGCGCAGCGGCACCTGCTCGTGGTGACGATGCATCACATCATCTCGGATGGAGACTGGACGCTCAGCCTGCTCTTCTCCGAACTCTTCTCGCTCTACACGGCACGCCGCGCGGGGCGCTCGGTGGACATCCCGGAGCTCGCGCTGCAGTACCGGGATCATGCGGGCTGGCAGCGTGAGCACCTGCGCGGCGAGCGGATTGCGCGGCAGCTCGCGTGGTGGAGGGAGCAGCTCCAAGGGGCGGCTCCGGCCCTGGACCTGCCAGTGGATCGGCCTCGTCCCGCCGTCCAGGGCTTCGCCGGGGCCACGGTGGAGCGGATTGCATCCCCTGGGCTTGGGCAGGCCGCCCGGGCTCTGGCGGAGAAGGAGGGCGTCTCGCTCTTCGCGGTGATGCTCTCGGGGTTGCAGGCCGTGCTGTATCGATACACCCGCCAGGATGACGTCCCCGTGGGAACGCCCCTGGCGGGGCGGCAGCTCCCCGGCGTGGAGCACCTGCTGGGCTATTTTGGCAACCCGGTCGTGCTGCGGGGACGTGTGGGAGATGATCCCTCCTTTCGAGAGCTCGTCCTCCGGACCCAGCAGGATTTCACTCGAGCCCAGGCGCATGGAGAGCTGTCTTTCAAGGATCTCGTCGAGGCGCTGGCTCCCGCGAGAGACCTGAGCCGCCCCCCGCTGTTCCAGGTGCTCTTTTCCCTAAGAGAGCCTTGGCCTTCCACGCTCACGAGCCCTGAATTCTCAGTCACACCGGTTGATATCGAACTCCCATTCGTTGCCTATGAGCTCATGGCATCCGCCCGAGACACGGAAAGCCAGCTGAGCTTGAAACTCGAATACAACCGCGAGCTGTTCCTTCCGGAGACGGCGGCCCGGTTGCTCGGGCACTGGGAGATGCTGCTGCGCGGAGCCCTCGAGACACCGGAGCGTCGGATCTCGACACTTCCGCAGCTCTCCCCTGAGGAAGAACATCAGCTCCTGTCCGAGTGGAACCAGACACGAGCGGCCTATCCCAAGCATGTCTCGATACACGAGTCATTCCAGGCACAGGCGCGCCGCAATCCGGATGCGGTGGCCCTGGTCTCTGGCAACCGGCAGCTCACGTATCGGGAGTTGGAACGCTGTGCGCATCGGCTCGCCCTCTCGCTGCGTCAGCGCGGAGTGAGGACCGAGGACCGGGTGGCCCTCTACACCCAGCGCTCTCCCGAGACGATCATCGCCATGCTCGGCATCCTCCAGGCCGGGGCGGCCTATGTGCCCCTCGACCCGGAGCTGCCCGCCGAGCGTCTGGCCTGGATGATTGAAGATTCCCAGGCCCGGGTGCTGGTAGCGGTGGGCGCGCCCCCACCTCCCCTGGCTGTCGAAGGACTGGAGATCCTCCGCGTCGGCACGGCGGAAGCACCTCTCTCGGACGAAGAGCTGGAACCCCTGCCCAGGAGGGGCGAGAGCGACAATCTGGCCTACGTCCTCTACACCTCAGGCTCGACAGGCACTCCGAAGGGTGTGGGCATCACCCACCGCTCCGTAGTCCAGCTGGCCTTTCACGCCGATGTGAGCGCTCACGATCGCGTCCTTCAGAGCACCACCTACTCCTTCGACGTGTCGGTGTATGAGATATGGGTTTCGCTCCTCAACGGAGCCCGCGTCGTCGTTGGCGCGAGGGATCTCACCCTGTCTCCTGGGGCCCTGGGTGACGAGTTCCGGCGTCAGGGCATCACCGTGTGCTGCATGACGCCGGCGGTGTTCAACAACCTGGTCCGGGAGACGCCCTTCCTCTTCCGGCCGCTCCGGGCCGTGCTCATCGCCGGCGAGGCTCTGGATCCCAACTGGACCCGCGTGGCGCTCGAGGAGGGGCACCAGCAGATCTTCAACGCCTACGGTCCCACCGAGGCCACCGTCTACACGCACATCCAACCCATCACGGAGGTGCCGGAGGGAGCCACGTCTGTTCCGATCGGGCGCCCCATGAGGAACGTGCAGGCGTACGTGCTCGATCGCCACCTGCAGCCCGTGCCTCGGGGAGTACCCGGTGAGCTGTATCTGGGCGGAGAGGGCCTGGCCCGAGGCTACTGGCTCCGGCCGGAGCTCACCGCGGAGCGCTTTGTCCCCCACCCCTTCTCGCAAGAGCCCGGGGCCCGCCTCTACAAGACGGGGGATCTCGTCCGCTACCTGCCGGGCGGCGTTCTCGACTTCCTTGGGCGCGTCGATCACCAGGTGAAGATCCGCGGCTTCCGCATCGAGATCGGCGAGATCGAAGCCGTGCTCGGCGACCACCCCGAGGTGAAGGAGGTCGTCGTCGCGGCCCGTGTGCTGGGGGAGGGAGACAAGCAGCTCGTGGCCTACGTCGTCCCGAAGACGATTCCCCACCCCTCCACCACGGAGCTCCGGGAGTATCTGGCGCGCAAGCTGCCGTCGTACATGGTGCCGGGCTTCTTCGTCACGCTGGATGCCCTGCCCTTGAATCCCAATGGCAAGGTGGACCGCCGGGCCCTGCCCATCCCGGATGGCACGCGTCCAGAGTTGGAGCAGGAATTCATCGCCCCTCGCACTCCCACCGAGCAGGCCCTCGCGGACATCTGGAAGGAGAGCCTCTCGCTGGATCGAGTCGGCCGCGAGGACGACTTCTTCGCGCTCGGAGGACACTCGCTGCGCGCCCTGCAGGTGATGGCTCGCATCCGCCAGCACTTCCAGGTGGACGTTCCCCTGCGCGCCTTCTTCTCCCATCCCACGCTGGCCGGATTGGCGGAGTTGCTGAGCCTGGAGAAGGGCGCGGAGCAGGCCTCTCCGCCCATTACTTCCGCGCCTCGTGGCGCCATCGTGCCGCTCTCCTTCGCCCAGGAGCGGCTCTGGTTCCTCCAGCAACTGGCCCCGGCGAGCGCCGCGTACAACTACCCGGCCTTCTTCCGGGTGCGCGGACCTCTCGATGCCGATGCGCTGGAGAAGAGTCTCCAGGCGCTCGTCTCCCGCCACGAGTCCCTGCGAACACGGTTCTCCGAAGTGGAAGGTCAGCCCGTGCAAGTGATTGCAGCGCACCTGCCGCTGCACCTCGAACGGGTGGATTTGCGAGCCCTGCCGCGCGAAGAGCAGGAGCAGGAAGTCCGCCGGCGCGCCGAGGCCGACGCGAGATACCCTTTCAACCTCCATCGAGCCCCGCTCCTCCGGGCGAGCCTGCTGACGCTGGAGGGGAATGAGCACGTCCTGCTGCTCGACCTGCACCACTCCGTCACCGACGGCTGGTCCATGGACGTGCTCTACGCCGAGTTGGCGGCACTCTATCGCGCCCTGGTCCAGGGACTGCCCCCAGCCCTGCCGACGCTCGCGTTGCAGTACGCCGATTACGCGGTCTGGCAGCGGCAGTGGGCCGAGACGCCAGTGATGGAGCAACAGTTGGCCTGGTGGAAGGAGCAACTGGCCGGGGCTCCTCCGCTCCTGGAGCTGCCCACGGATAGGCCTCGGCCTCCTGTCCAGGACTTCCGCGGCGCGCTCGTGCCCTTCCAGATCGACCGGGAGACCACCGCGGCGCTGCGGACCCTGGCCGCCCAGGAGCACGTCACCCCCACGATGGCGCTGCTCGCCGCGCTCCAGGCGCTGCTCCACCGCTACACCGGCCAGGAGGCGTTCCTCGTCGGCATGCCGCACGCCAACCGGGAGCGCTCGGAGATGGCGGGGGTGGTGGGATTCTTCGTCAACACACTGGCGATGCGGGCCGATCTCTCGGGAGAACCCTCCTTCCGGACACTGCTGGCGCGTGTCCGTGAGACGAGCCTCGGAGCGCAGGAACATGCGGACCTGCCCTTCGAGCGGCTCGTGAAGGAGCTGCGCCCCGAGCGAGATCTCAGCACTCCTCCGCTGGTGCAGGTGATGTTCGCCCCCCAGGTCTCCAAGCTGGGAGGGCTGAAGCTTCCCGGACTGGAAGTCGCGCCACTGGGTGTGGACCCGGGCCGCTCGACGTTCGATCTCACCCTGTTCTCCTGGGAGGACGCTGACACGCTCGGAGGCCAGTGGGAGTACTCCACGGCGCTCTTCGAGCGCAGCACCCTCGAGCGCATGGCGGGACACCTGAGCAGACTCCTCCAGGGCGCCGTTCGCCAGCCGGACGCGCGGCTCTCGGGACTGCCCTTGCTGGGAGAGGACGAGCGGCAGCAACTGCTCGTGCGGTGGAACGACACCGCCGTGCCCTACTCGCGCGAGTCCACGATTCCCGAGGCCTTCGCCGAGCAGGTCCTCCGGGCTCCCGAGGCCGTGGCCGTCCAATTCGGCGCGCAGCGGCTCACCTACCGGCAGTTGGATCTGCGAGCCAATCAGGTCGCCTGGCGGCTGCGCTATCTGGGCGTGGGCCCGGACTCGCGCGTGGCGATCGCCATGGACCGCTCCCTGGAGCTCGTCATCGCCCTGGTGGGCATCCTCAAGGCCGGCGGCGCCTACGTCCCGCTCGACACCGAATACCCTCGGGAGCGGTTGGCCCTCATGCTCGAGGCCGCGCGGCCCGACGCCCTGGTCACCACCCAGGCCCTGCTGCCGAAGATCCCCGCGCAGGGACTGCGCCGCCTGATCGTGGACGAGGTCCAATTGGAAGAGGAGGCCATCACCGCGCCGGACGCGGGAGTGACGGCCCGAAACCTCGCGTACATCGACTTCACCTCCGGCTCCACCGGCCGGCCCAAGGGCGTCTGCATCGAGCACCGCTCGGTGCTGCGGCTGGTGAAGAACATCCGCTATGCGGAGCTGGGCCCAGGCGAGACGCTCCTGCTGGCCTCGCCGCTCTCCTTTGACGCCTCCACTCTGGAGCTGTGGGGCAGCTTGCTCACAGGGGCCAGTCTCGCGGTCTTCCCGCCCCACCCTCCCGCGGATGCGCTGGAGCTGGCCGAGGTGATCGCTCGCCACGGCATCACCTGCCTCTATCTGTCCGCGGGTCTCTTCAGCCAGGCGGTGGACATGGCGGCCCAGGGGCTGGCGAGCGTGCGCCGCATCATCGTGGGCGGAGACGTGCTGTCCTCCCCGCACACCCGCCGCATGGTGGAGTTGGGAGTGGCCGTGACGAACGGCTATGGCCCCACGGAGTGCACCACCTTCGCGGTGACGTGCGA
The DNA here is from genome assembly GCF_020103695.1 of Hyalangium versicolor. GTDB lineage: Bacteria > Myxococcota > Myxococcia > Myxococcales > Myxococcaceae > Hyalangium > Hyalangium versicolor. The sequence continues at coordinate 20,861 of NZ_JAHXBF010000020.1, read as the reverse complement.
AATGGAGCCCCACTCCCTGGTGGAGGATCCGGTACCGCTGGGACGGCCCATCTCCAACACCACCCTCTATGTCCTGGATGGGCAGATGCAGCCGGTGCCCATCGGTGTGGCGGGCGAGCTCTATATCGGTGGGGATGGCGTGGCGCGCGGCTACGTGAGCCAGCCCGCGCTCACCGCGGAGCGCTTCGTGCCCGATCCCTTCAGCTCGGAGCCGGGCGGCCGGCTCTACCGCACGGGAGACCGGGTCCGCTGGCGCCATGACGGCTCCATGGAGTTCCTCGGCCGCCTGGACAACCAGGTGAAGGTGCGTGGCTATCGGATCGAGCTCGCGGAGGTGGAGACCGCCCTGCTCTCCTTCCCCGCCGTGTCCAAGGCGGTGGCGATGGCTCGCGAGGACGCCCCCGGCCAGAAGCGCCTGGTGGGCTACGTCGTGGCCCCGATCGATCTGGACATGGCCGCGTTGCGAGCCCACCTCGCGGAGCGCCTGCCCCGGTACATGGTGCCCTCGGCGCTCGTGCGGCTGGAAGTGCTCCCCCTCACGCTCACGGGGAAGATCGATCGCCGCGCCCTGCCAGCCCCCGGCTCGGCCCGCACCGGAACCGAGCAGAGCTATGTGGCGCCGCGCTCGGAGCTCGAGCAGGTGCTGAGCTCCATCTGGCGCGAGGTGCTGGGAGTGGATCGGGTGGGCGTGGATGATCCCTTCTTCGAACTCGGTGGACACTCGCTGCTGCTGGCCCAGGTCCGAGCGAGGATCCGCGCACACCTGGAGCGGGACATCGCCCTGGTGACGCTGTTCCAGTACCCCACGATCCGCCAGCTGGCCGCGCACCTGAGCCCCGATGCCCAGGAAGCGCCCCGAGCCGCCGCCGTCCAGCAGTCCGCGAGCGCAGCGGCCGAGCACCGCGAGCACGCCATTGCCGTCATCGGCATGTCCGGGCGCTTCCCGGGTGCACGCAACCCGAGGGAGCTGTGGGAGCTGTTGCGCGAAAGTCGCGAAGGACTGAGCCACTTCAGCCGCGAGTCACTTCACGGCTCCGACGTGCCGCCCGAGCTCCTATGGGAGCCCTCCTTCGTCCCGGCCGTGGGCATGCTGGAAGAGCCCGCCCACTTCGATGCGGCCTTCTTCGGGTACTCACCCCAGGAAGCACAGCTCACGGACCCGCAGCACCGCCTCTTCCTCGAGAGCTGCTGGGAGGCGCTGGAGGACAGTGGCTACGATCCGCGGCGCTACCCGGGCGCCATCGGCGTGTTCGGCGGCGCGGGGGTGCCTCGCTACTGGCTGCAGCGGGTGACCTCGATGGAAGTGCACCGGGGCAGCTCGGGCGACTACCGGGTGATCGTCGGCAACGGCAACGACTTCCTGGCGACACGCGTGGCCTACAAGCTGGGACTGCGCGGCCCGGCGCTGAGCATGCAGACGGCTTGCTCGACGTCACTCGTTGCCATTCACCTGGCCTGCCAACACCTCCTGTCCCGGCAGTGCGACATGGCCCTGGCGGGCGGCGTGTCGCTGTTCTCGCTGGGCCCCTCCGGCTACCCCTACGAGGAAGGAGGAATCCTCTCTCCGGATGGCTATTGCCGGCCCTTCGATGCGCAAGCGCAGGGGACCGTCCCTGGAAGTGGAGTGGGCGTGGTGGTGCTCAAGCGGCTGGAGGATGCGCTGGCGAACGGCGACACCATCCACGCCGTCATCCTGGGCTCGGCCATCAACAACGACGGAGCCCAGAAGGTGGGCTACACCGCCCCCAGCGTCGAGGGACAGGTGGAAGCCCTCCTCAAGGCCCAGGCCGAGGCGGGAGTGAGCCCGGAAACCCTGAGCTACGTCGAAGCGCACGGAACGGCCACCCCGCTGGGAGATCCCATCGAAGTCGCCGCCCTCACGAAGGCGTTCCGCCAGGCCTCGGTCGCCAGGCAGTCCTGTGCGCTCGGCTCGCTCAAGAGCAACCTGGGACACCTGGACGCGGCGGCAGGAGTCACGGGCCTGATCAAGGTAGCCCTCTCCCTGGAGAACGAGCTCATCCCCGCCACGCTGCACTTCCAGCGCGCCAATCCCGAGCTCGGTCTCGAGGACAGTCCCTTCTTCGTGAACGCGCAGCCGCTCCCGTGGCCGAGGGGCGAACGCCCACGCCGTGCCGCCGTGAGCGCGTTTGGCATCGGAGGAACCAACGCCCACGCCATCCTCGAAGAGGCGCCGGCGCGTGTGCCCTCTGGTCCTTCGCGCCCCTGGCAGTTGCTGCCGTTGTCCGCCCGCACCTCCACGGCGCTCGAAGCAGCTACCGATAGGCTCGGCGAGCACCTGCGGCAACGGCCGGAGCTGCCCCTGGCGGATGTGGCGTTCACCCTCCAGCAGGGCCGAGCCACCTTCGAACACCGCCGGGTGGTGATCTGCCAGGAGCGCGAGGCTGCTGTCTCCACGCTGGCCTCTCGCGACAGCTCGAAGGTCTTCGACGGCGTCGTCCAGCCGCAGCCGCCCCAGGTGGTCTTCATGTTCCCGGGCGGGGGCACCCAGCAGGTGGGAATGGGGCGAGAGCTCTATCAGGGCGAGCCCGTCTACAAGGAGGCGCTCGACCAGTGCGCCGGGCTCTTCGCCCGGGAGATGGACTGCGATCTCCGCTCGTTGCTGTTCGCCGAGGAAGCCGGCCGCGCCGAGGCCACGGCCCGGCTGCTGCGTCCCTCGCTCAACATGGCCTCCATCTTCTCCACCGAGTACGCGCTGGCGCAGCTCCTGCTCTCCTGGGGCCTGCGTCCCTCCGCGCTGACCGGGCACAGCCTGGGCGAATACGCCGCCGCCACGCTCGCGGGAGTGCTCTCGCTCGAGGATGCCGTGACACTCGTGGCGCTGCGCGGGCGGCTGTGTGATGCGATGCCCGAGTCCGCCATGTTGAGCGTGCCGCTGCCGGAAGGGGCGCTCACAGGCCGATGGGCCCAGGGCGTCTCGGTCGCGGCCGTCAATGGCCCCGAGAACTGCGTGGTCGCCGGCCGCATCGAGGAGATCGATCGGCTGGACGCGAAGCTCCGTGCCGGAGGGATCGAGCCCCAGCGGCTGTGGCTGTCGGGCGCCTCCCACTCGCCGCTGGTGGAACCCTTCGCGCCTCGCCTCACCGAGCGCGCGGCATCGATGAAGCTCCAGGCGCCCCGCCTCCCCCTGGTCTCCAACCTCACGGGCACCTGGATGAGCGAGGCGGATGCGCTCGATCCCTCCTATTGGGCCCGCCACCTGCGCGGAACGGTGCGGTTCGCCGACGGGCTCTCGGCCCTGCTGGCGCTGCCGTCCCCCGTGCTCATCGAGGTAGGGCCTGGCAGGGTGCTGTCCTCGCTGGCGCGCCTCCACCCCGGGGTGGGCAAGGCCCGTCTGGTGACGAGCACCTTGTCCACGTCCGGCTCGGGCCGCGGGGATCTCGAGTCCCTGCTGGGTGCGGTCGGAAAGCTCTGGTGCGTGGGAGGCGAGATCGACTGGGCCGCCTTCTCCCGCCAGGAGCGGCGGAAGCGAGTGCCCCTACCGACCTACCCGTTCGAGCGACGCGAGTATGTCCTCGAGGCCACCTCCACGACACGGGGTTCACGGCGAGTGAGCCCCCCGGAGCCCTCGAACCTCCAGCCGCCTCCCCTGCCCATTCGGGAAGCCCCCTCCGCCAGCCGGGAGGCGCTCGAGCAGGCCGTGTCGGAGATCTGGCGTGAGGTGCTGGGAGTGCCTTCGATCCGCCCGGATGATCACTTCTTTGATGCCGGTGGATCCTCGCTCATTGCCTTGCAGCTTCGCACCCGGGTGAAGGCGCGGCTCGGCGTCGCGCTCCCTGTTCACATCTTGGTCGAGAACCCCCGCTTCATCCAGTTGCTGGCGGCGATCCGACAAGCGGCGCCAGCCTCTGGTTCGATGCCCGAAGTGCGGGCCGCGCCCCCTGGGCGTCTGCTCGTCTGCCTTCAGACAGGGACTCCAGAGGTCCCTCCACTCTACCTGGTCCAAGCCATTGGCGGCACTGTCTACTCGTACATGGGGCTGGCGCGACAACTGGGCTCTCAGCATCCAGTGTATGCCTTCCGGGCCTCGGGCATGGAGCCAGGAGAATCCATCCATCCCGATGTCCCCACCATTGCGGCGCACTACGTCGCGGAACTCCTGGAACGCCAGCCACAGGGGCCCTTCCAACTGGGCGGGCACTCCTCCGGAGGCGCCGTGGCCTACGAGATGGCCCGCCAGTTGCTTCAGCGAGGCCAGGAAGTTTCCGCCGTGCTGCTCCTGGACACCCCGCCGCTGCCGCTGAGCCAGCTCCAGGTGGAACAGCCCGAGGAGCTGCTGCGCCTGATGGCTCCGTTCCGCGAACGCGCTCCCTCGGCCTGGCAGGGTTTCGCCACTGCAGTCGCGAAAGACTCGCCCTTTCGGGAACTCCTCAGGGTGCATGCCCATGCCCTGGCCACCTATGTGCCAGCGCGCAGCGCCCTCCCGCTCGTCTACATCCGTGCCAGGGAACGGAATGGCGTGCTGGACGCCCACGGAGAGCGGTGGTGGATGGATCTCACGGAAGGCGTGTTCTCCATGCACAACGTCCCCGGAGACCACTTCACGATGATAGAGCCCCCCCATGTCACGACGGTGGGCCTGCGCGTGCGACAACACCTCGCGGCAACGGAGAGAGAGCTTGCACGCACAGCAAGGGAGCAGAACGTGGCTGAAGGATTTCACTCAGATTCGAGCAACGTCTGAGTCTTTCCTGATCAGCGCGGAGTGATACACCGAGAAAAGGCGGGCGGGACCTGAATGTAATAAGGTCCCCGCGCATGACTCTTCCGGCAGCGCACTCGCCCCTCACCGTCCTGCCCGCGCGAGAGGGAATGGCAATCTTCGATTCCTCGGGTCGGCTGACCGAATGCAGCGCCGAGTTCGCCCAGTTGCTGAAGGAGAATCCCGAGAAGCTTCTCGGCCGCACGTATGAGGAGCTCCCCTTCTCCTCGGAGAGCCCCGCGCTGCCCCTGGTCCGGAAGGCCCAGGAGACAGGCAGAGGAGCCTCACAGCACCTCGCGGTGGGAGAGGCCTTCCTGCGAGTCAGTGCCCAGCCGCTCCTGACTCGGGAGGGCAGCGCTCCTCGCGTGGCCGTGACCCTCATGGCGCTCACGCAGGAGCAGGTGCCGGAGGAGCGGATACGGCAGCTCGAGACCAAGGTCGCCCGGTTCCATTCGCTGTTCGACAACCTGCCGATGATCTTCTGGGTCACCCGGGCGGACGGCGTGCCGCAGTTCCTCAATCGCCACTGGTACGAGTTCACGGGTAAATCGCCGACCGAGGAGGCGGGCAATTCGTGGCACGAGGTCATCCATCCAGAGGATCGCCCCAGCCTGGTACAGCTCTGGACCCAGAGCGTGAGCTCCGGCAAGCCCTACGAGATGGAGTGCCGTTACCACCGTCATGATGGAGCCTGGCTCTGGCACAAGGTCCGAGGCTACCCGCTGCGAGATGCCGAGGGGAACATCGTCTCCTGGCTGGGCTGCAGCATGGACATCCAGGAACTGCGGCTCGCCGTCGAGCAGGCGGACGCGGAGCGGCGCAATGCGGAGCAGGTGCGCGCGGCGCTCGATACCTTCTTCGATGCCGTCCCCGCGGGCATGGCGCTCTTCGACGAACAGCTGCGCTACCTGCGCATCAACCGCTCCCTGGCGGAGATGAATGGCCTGTCGGTGGAGGGCCACATCGGGCACACGCCCCGCGAGCTCTTCCCCAAGCTGGATCCCCATCCGGAAGATCTCTTCCGCCGGGTGCTCGACACGGGAGAAACCGTCACCTTCGAGAGCACCGGCACGTCACGGGCCTCCGACGAGGTGTCCACCTGGCTGGCATGCACGGCGCCCGTGCGCTCGCCGGTGGGCCAGAAGCTGGGCGTCGTCATCGTGATCATGGACATCTCGCAGCGCAAGCGCGCCGAGGCAGAGCGCGATCGGCTCATCGCCGCGCTCGAGCGCAGCAACCGGGAGCTGGATCAGTTCGCCTACGTAGCCAGCCATGATCTCAAGGCGCCCCTGCGCGGCATCGCCAACCTGGCGCAGTGGATCGGCGATGACCTGAAGGAGATCATGACGGAGGAGACGCAGGGGCAGATGAAGCTGCTCACGGGGCGCGTCCACCGCATGGAGGCGCTCATCAACGGCATCCTCGCCTACAGCCGCGCGGGCCGCGTGCAGAGCCAGCCCGAGAACGTGGACGTGGGCGCGCTCCTGAACGAGACCATCGAGCTGCTCTCGCCCGCGTCTCCGGCCGCCATCCACGTGCAGGGCCACATGCCCCACCTGGTCTCCGAGCGCGTGCCCCTGCAGCAGGTCTTCCTCAACCTCATGAACAACGCGCTCAAGCACGCCCTGCGCAAGGATGTGCTCATCCAGGTGCGCTGCTCCGAGGTGGGCGAGACCTATGAGTTCGCCATCTCCGACAACGGCCCGGGCATCGCGCCCGAGTACCACGAGCGCATCTGGGGCATCTTCCAGACGCTCCGGGCCCGGGATGAGGTAGAGGGAACAGGCATCGGCCTGTCGGTCGTCAAGAAGATCGTGGAGGCACGCGGAGGCTCCGTCCGGTTGGAGTCCGCCGTGGGTCAGGGGGCCACCTTCTTCTTCACCTGGCCCAAGGTCCCCGCCAAGAAATGACTGGAGTCTCACACATGCGAACGTTGAACATCCTGCTCGTGGAGGACGACGAGGTGGACGTGATGAACGTCCAACGGTCGTTCAAGAAGAACAACATCAGCAATCCGCTCTACGTCGCGGGCAATGGCGTCGAGGCGCTGGAGATGCTGCGCAGCGGCGCGGTGCCCGCGCAGAACCGGCTCATCCTCCTGGACATCAACATGCCGAAGATGAATGGCATCGAGTTCCTGCGAGTCCTGCGAGCCGATCCCGCGCTGCGCGCCAGCCCCGTGGTGGTGCTCACCACCTCCAACGACGACAAGGACCGGATGGAGAGCTTCCAGCTCAACGTGGCGGGCTATTTACTCAAACCCGTCACCTTCTCCTCCTTCGTGGACCTGATGCTGGCCCTCAATAAATATTGGATGCTGGTGGAAATGCCCTGACTCCGTGTCCGTCCGCCGACAGACCTGGGATTCAAGATTAACCATTAATTATCCCAAATCAAGGGAAATCCAGTGTAAACAGCGACTCCTTTCCAACACAGGAGGAGCTGTGCCGCACATCCGATCGTCCTTCCGACCCCTGTCGCTGATTGCCCTTCTCACCTCGCTGGCGGCCTGCTCTGGAGCCCCAGAGTCCCCCAGCGAGGAGCCGGTGGGAACGCAACCGCAGTCCGCGCTCGCCACGCGGGTGATTGGGTATTTCCCCACGTGGAATGGCACCGTGAGCGCCATCCAGTACGACAAGCTCACGCACATCAACTACGCCTTCGTGGTGCCCACCGCGCAGGGCGGCCTCACCGGTCCGAGCAGCAGCGACAGCCGGCTGCTGTCGCTGGTGCAGACGGCGCACTCGCGCGGCGTGAAGGTGTCCATTGCTGTCGGCGGTTGGAACGACGGGAATGACTCCGGCTTCGAGCAGCTGTCCGCCAACGCCAGCACGCGCACGACGTTCATCAACAACCTGGTGAACTACGTGAACCAGGCGGGGCTGGACGGCGTGGACATCGACTGGGAGTACCCGGATCCGGGGACTTCGTCGCAGAACTTCGCGGCGCTGATGAAGGAGCTGGGCACCGCGCTCCACAGCCGGGGCAAGCTGCTCACCGCGGCCGTGGTGGCCAGTGGCTCCACGGGTGGGGGCGTCCCCGTCGGCACCTTCGCGGACGTCGACTGGCTCAACATCATGGCCTACGACGGCGGCTATCCGCACTCGACGTACAACTATGCCGTCCAGTCGCTGGATTACTGGCTGGGGCGCGGGCTGCCCAAGAGCAAGGCGGTGCTGGGCGTTCCGTTCTATGGCCGCTCGCCCAGCGCGTACGTGGGCTATGCCGCCCTGGTCGCCCGGGACTCGCAAGCGCCCTACAAGGACATCGTGGGCGACGTCTATTACAACGGCATCGCCACCATCCAGGCCAAGTCCCAGCTGGCGCTGCAGCGCGGCGGCGGCGTGATGATCTGGGACATTTCCGATGACGCCACCGGCAGCGCCTCGCTGCTGAGCGCGATCGCCCAGTCGCTGCAGAGCGGTGGCGGCACGACGAACCTGCTCGACAACGCCGACTTCGAGAGCGGCAGCCTGTCCAGCTGGAATGCCGAGTGGCACAGCGGCGTGCTGGCCCACAAGGTGGACACGGACACTCCGTACACGGGCAGCTACAAGCTCACCCACTGGGCCTCGTCGGCCTACCAGCAGATCACCGGCCAGTCGAAGGCCGTGGCCAACGGGACGTACCGCGCCAGCGTGTGGATCCGCTCCAGCGGCGGCCAGCCCACGCTGCGCCTGTATGTGAAGAACCATGGCGCCGCGGAGGTAGCGGTGGACGTGGGCTCTGGCGCCGTGACGGGCTGGACGAAGTACACGATCAACAGCGTCACGGTCACCAACGGTAATATCGAGGTGGGCGTGTACAGCAACGCCAACGCCGGCAACTGGGCCGCGTTCGACGGGTTCGAGCTCGTCAAGCTGTAACGGCCGCTGGCTCGGGGCGGGCGCTCATGCGTCCGCCTCGGCTCGATCCGTCACTCCCAGGACTGCGAGGGCGGCGGCTGATCGATCGTGAAGGAGTTCAGCCAGGCTCGCAGGGCCTCGGGCTCCCAGGGCAGGCCGTCCGGCCAGAGGCGGATGCTCCCGTCCTGGCCCGTGGAGGCCAGCGTCTTTCCCTCGGGGAAGAAGGCCACAGCCTCCACCGGCCCGGTGTGGCCGCGCAGGGCACGCCACTCGCCGGTGGCCAGGTCCCAGAGCCGCACGGTCTTGTCGAGGCTCGCCGAAGCCAGGCGCGTCCCATCGAGCGAGAAGGCCATGCCCAGGACATCGGACGGGTGGTCGAGAACAGCGTGGGAGTACGGCTCTCCGGTGTGTCCATCCCAGAGCCACACGCTGCCATCCTTCTGGCCACGGCTCGCCACCACATCGCCCCGAGGCGAGTAGCGCAGCTCCACGACGCCCCCGCCGCTCGTCTCCTGGGTGTGATTCTGGCCCGTCTCCAGGTCCCAGAAGATCACCCTGTGGTCCATTCCTCCGGACACGAGGAGGTCTCCCTTCATGGGCTTCGGCGAGAAGGCCACGGTGCGCACGGCGCTCTTGTGGCCGGACAGGACCCGGACCTCGCCGGTGGCCACGTCCCACACCCGCACCGTGCCGTCATCTCCGGCAGAAGCAATGCGCTCGCCGCCCGGTGAGAACGCGAGCTGCCACACCTTCGCCCCGTGTGCTCCGAGCAGGTGCCCCTTCCCCGAACTGAGTTCCCACAGCCGCACGTCTCCCTTCTCATCCGCCGTGGCGAGACGATCGCCAGCCTGGGAGAAGTGCAGCGCCGTCACGGGCTTTTCATGTCCTCGCAGGAGCGAATGCTCGCGGCCAGTGTCGGACGCATACAGAGACACCCTGCCATCGAGCCCTCCCGAGGCCAGCCACTGGCCGTCCGGGGAGAAGTCCACCGTGTTCGGGGCGAAGTTGAACGCCTCCACGAGCGTCTTCCCCGTGGCGACATCGAGGAGTTGGAGCGCTCCATGCTCGGTCTGCGTGGCCATCCTCCGTCCGTCGGAGGAGATCTCCAGGGCGACTTCAGGCCCCCCCGCCATCGAGAGCACGCGGTGGAGCTTGGTGTCCATGGAGAACAGGCGGACCTGCCCATTGAAGCTGGCCACGGCCAACTGCCGATCATCCGGAGAGAACTGGACGAGGTGGGCCTGCTGTCGGGCCCGTCGCAGCACTCGAGGTTCTCCGGTCTCGACTTCCCAGAGAACCGAGGTGCGGTCGACACTGGCCGAGGCGAGGTAGCGGCCATCCGCGGTGACATCGAGGCTGTTGACGGAGCCTTCGTGCTGGCGGAACTCCCGCGCCTCGCCCGTGGCGGAGTTCCGCAGCCGGATCACTCCCTCCTGGGTCCCGATCACCACCCAGGGAGTTCCCGGCACGAAGGCGAGCGCGGTGCCAATGCCCAGGTTGCGCGCGAGCAGCCGGCGCTCGGGAGTCCCAGGCGTCCAGGCGATGAGCTCTCCCCGGGTGTCCACGGTGAAGAGGCGACCGTCATCGGCGAAGCCTCCCACGGTGGGCCGGACCTGCTCCAACTCCTGGAAGGAGCCCTTCTCCATCTCTCCCAGGGCGGAGGGCGCATCACCATGGCCTCGCACGAAGACCCAGGAGCCCAGCGGTGAGGCCACCAGCTCCTCGATGCCCTGGATGCCCGTATGGAACGTGGAGGACTGGCCGGTGATCAGGTCCCAGCGATGGAGCACATCCTCCGTCTGGGTCGCGGCGAGCAGGCACCGCCCCTGACAGCCCACGGTGAGCGCCGACACGGGCCCAGGCAGCGTCGCGAAGATGCGGCCCTGGCCAGTGGCGGGGTTCCACTGGCGCAGGACGCCATCCTTGCCGCTCGAGATGAACTCCTGGCTCTGCGGGAGCATCCGGATGCGCCATACGTCGTCCAGATCGGTGTCCGTCCCGCTGTGCTCGTGCAGCAGCCGGTGGCTCTTGCCCTTCTGGGGGTCCCAGACACGCAGCGTGTGATCGTCACTGGCGGAGACGAGATACCTGCCGTCGGGCGTGAAGGCGATGTCGTTGACGTGCTGGGTGTGGCCGTACAGCACAGTGGCGAAACCGTGGGCCTGGGCATCCGCCGCGACGGTGCGCACCGCGGTCCATTGTTTGAAGTCGGGGGAGATCCTCCGCAGCGAGTCGAGGGCGTCATTAGGCGCCTCCTCCACGGTATCCCGCGCCTTCGTCAGCAGGAGGTTGTCGGAGAGCTCCTGGGCATGCTCTCGGGCGGTTCGGGCGGCGTCGCGCTGGGAGAGGATCTCGAAGAAGCTCTCGGTGCCCAGGGCGGCGAGCAGCAGCAGCGCCACGGCCGTGACGGTCACCACGGCCCGATAGCGCCGCACGAAGCGGCGCAGCAGCTCCAGGCGCGAGTACTCGTAGGCCCCGACGATCTGCCCCGTCTGGAAGCGCCGCAGGTCCTCCGCCATCTCGCGCGCGGTGGCGTAGCGCTCCGAGGGCTGACGCGCCATCGCCTTGCTCACGATGGCCAGCAGGTCCCTCGGGATGTAGTCCTGGCGGCTGGAGAGGGGCGGAGGTGGGCCCTTCATCACCTGCGCCAGCACCTGATCCGAAGTATCCCCCGCGTAGGGACGAGAGCCCGCGAGCAGGTGATAGAGGATGGCGCCCAGAGCGTAGACGTCGGCGCGCTCGTCCACGGGCTGACCCGCGGCCTGCTCGGGAGGCATATACGCGGGCGTCCCCATCACCGCGCCGAGCCGGGTCAGTCCTCCGTCCGGAGCGTTGCCCGCGGGCAGCGGGGCCACGTGGGACGCGACGCTCTCCGAGCGAGAGAGATCCTTGGCCAGGCCCCAGTCGATGATCACCGTCTCGCCGAACGCGCCCACCAGGATGTTGGCCGGTTTGAGGTCGCGGTGGATGATGCGCTCGGAGTGCGCGTAGGCCATGGCCTCAGCCACCGCCACCACGTGGGGCAGCAAGGCCAGCCGCTCCTTGAGGGTCCGGTGCTCGGCGATGACGTCCGCCAGCGAGCGTCCGGAGACGAGCTTCATCGCATAGAAGAGCTCGCCATCCGGCCAGCGCCCCATCTCGTGCACCGGGACGATCGCGGGGTGCTGCAGCCGCGCGGTGACGAACGCCTCGGTCATGAAGCGGGATTCGGTCTCCGGAGACGGCAGCAGCATCTGCTTGAGGGCAACGGGCCGACCGAGCCGCAGGTCCCTCGCTCGGAGGATGCGGCCGATACCGCCGTGCGCGATCTCACCTTCAATGAGGTAGTGCGTGGGATCCACCACGGGCAGGAGATGGCCTGGAGGCAGAGCTTCCGGGAGCGGAGAAGGCCGTACCGTGGACGCATCCCCGATGCCTGAGGGATCCATCCTGCCAAAAGAGACTCCGATGGGCACCGCGGGAGCGGCGGGAGCGGTCTCTGACGGGGTGGACTCACCGGGGACAGCATCCGTCTCGGCAGGTTTGGCCTGGCTCATGTCGATTCCTGGAGCCTACACGGGATACGTGCGGCGCTGTCCTTCACCTGGCCAGAAGATCCGCGACACGGCCAATGCGCTCGCGACGAATCGCCAGCAGGTTGAACTGGGTGTTGTCCAGCGTTCGCAGCTCCACCGGGAGCAGAACGGGGCGCAGCCGCAGCCGCGTCCGAGAAGGCAGCGAGCGCACCTTGAAGAGGGCGTACTGCTCCTGGGGAAAGAGCGGCTCCAGATAGTCGGGCCGGACGAAGTCGGGGGTCACCTCGATGAGCGCGGCCCGGATGCGGCCGGAGCGCAGCAGCTCCGGAGCGCCCGCGAAGACCTGGGGCTCCCAGCCCTCCACGTCAATCTTCAGCAGATCGATGGGACCGAGCGCGTGGACCTCGGGGACGTCATCGAGCCTGCGGACCTCAACGGGGATGGTCTCGATCACATCCCAGCCCGACTTGCGCAGGGTGGCGAGCCCTTCGTTGCCCTGGAAGCGCTCCAGTTGGAGCTGGCCGGGGCTATCTCCGAGGGCAAAGGGCAGCACCGTGACTTGAGACAGCTCGCGGGTGTTGGCGAGCAACCGCTCGCGCACAGGCGGAGAGGGCTCGAAGGAGACGACGCGGCCCTGGGGTCCACAGAGCGACGCGAGCAGCACCGAGTACAGGCCGATGTTGGCGCCGATATCGAGGCAGTGGCCTCCCGGGTCCACGAGCCGGGAGGCGATGAGCATCTCGGTCTGCTCGTAGACACCCTGGTAGATGCTCCGCTCCGCGAGATCGCCCAGGCGCAGGGACAGCCGGTGCTGCCCGTTGACGAGGAGCGTGGCGGACGAAGGAGCCTTCACCCATTGCTGCGCCAGCTTCCAATAGGTCTGCGAGCGGCGCAGGCGCCAGGTGGCCAGTTCATGAAAGAGCCGGTGGAGCAGCGGGGCATCCGGAGCCAACCGGGTCAACGGGGAACGGCTCATCGAGAACTCCCCCACTCCGCCTCCGCGGCGTCGAACACGAAGCTGGTTTCGGCATGGCAGATCCAGTCGGTGGGCTTGCCGGTGCGCCCGTCAGAGACGGAGAGGCGCACGCCGCGCAGCCTCGCCCCGCCTCCGTCCAACCCCCCGCTGAGCAACCGGTCCACCTGCCTCAGCGTCCGAGGCGCGGGCGGAGTGCCCGAACCCTCGACGATCAGAGGCTCCGCGGTGATCGTCACCGCTGGGTTGGCGCCATTGATGGCCACCAGCACCAAGGCCTTCGCGCAAGGGGCGAAGCTCAGCGTGACGGAGGAGCCGGGAGTACACAGGTTCCAATCGGCGAGCGCCAGCTCCACGGAGTGCGGCACGCCCTCGGTATTCGCATTGCGATAGAGGGAGAACGTCCGTCCGGCGCCCGTGTCCCAGCGAGGCTGCACCAGGCGCAGGAGAGTGCCGTACTGGAAGATCCAGGGTTCGGGAGCCTCTGCGGTACCCGAGGCGGGAAAATCCCGGTGCGCCACCACCACCTCGGGGTGCTTCTTCATCTCACGCTCCCACCACACGGTGCGCCGGTACTCATGCTCGTGCGGTACGGGGAGGAGCGCGCCTTCCCCCTGAAGCGACCGGGTGACATAGGTGCTCCAGTAGTCACCGAGCAGCGGCGCTCCGGGCTTGCGCTGCTCGAGGCGGCGGGCGGTGGACTCCAGCTCGAAGAAGTCCGGGTTGGGCATCGGCGCAGGCAGAGCCCACGCGCCCCCTGCCAGCGCGATGATGCCCAGCCCGGCGAGCACATGCGGGCGCAGGCGAGACAGGCCCGGCACCAACCCGACAGCGAGCGCTACCGCGAGCGCCCCGCTGAAGCAGCCGAAGAGGAACAGGGGCGCGAAGTAGCGAGTGGCGTAGTCATTGAGGCGCACGTGGTTGATCACCGTGAGCAGCACCACATGCGCGGCGGCGAGGAGCCAGGTGGCCAGTACGAGCACCGCGCCCTCCAGCAGCACGGCCTCCCGCGAGCTACGAGCGCGCAGCGTGCGCCACAGGAACACAGCGGACACACAGGCGCCCACCATCCCGGCGGCAAGCCACGGGAAGAACGAAGGGAGCATCAGGTTGTCCACCGTGATGCGAGCGTTCTGCCCCAGGAACTCCCAATCGATGCTGAGGAGCGTGGTGCCCCGCTGGCCGAACCGGTGCCTGGCGAAGTCCAGGTAGCCGAAGCGAATGCTCCGCTCCACCACGACGGCCGCGAGGATGACCAGCACGGCCCCACCGAAGCGGCGCCAGAAGCGGCGGCCGGCAAAGAGCTCCGGGGCCAGCAGGCGCGCACGCACGGCCTCCACGCAGGCAAGAATGAGCAGGAGCGGACCGCTCACGGTGGACGTCCAGACGGAGACGAAGGACAGCAGGAAGGAGCGTGCGCGGAAGAGGCGGACCGCGCGGCGGGGAATGGGACGGCCTTCGTGCTCCACCACCTGCTCATTGTCCCGCCGCAGGCTCCACCAGGAGAGGAGCAGCATCGTCATCTGCCAGGGGTACACCTGGGCGAGCTCGAAGAGGACGGCACGCAGCGGCGTATCCGCGAGGAGGACGGCGGTGTACAGGCCGGCCCCGAGCACACGGAAGCCACGGCTGAGCGCGCCCATGACAAAGGCGCCCCCGAGCAGCCATGCGGTGAGCCATGCGTGCAGGTGCAGGTACGTCCAGGTGAAGCCGAAGAGGTGGTTGACGACGCGCGCGGCGAGGAAGGGCCAGGAGCCGAACCGATCCTGCCCATAATAGTAGTAGTCGAAGAAGCTCCACCCCGGGGCGTTGCACATGATCACCGGGATGGCGCAATCCGAGTTGTAGAGGGGCACCTGTTGCGTCTGCGGGTTGAGCACCTGGGTGCTGCGAGCGACGAGCAGGCCGAAGAAGAGGAGGGCCCCTGCCCCTCCGAGCACCCGAGCCCACGTCGCGGCACGGGCCTCGGCGGGAGCGCGCGTCGTCTCTTCGAGGGGCCTCATCGTGGCCGAGCGTGTACCACCGACGATGGGGGCTATCAACGCGCCCCTCGGCCCGCCGCTGTTGCCAGCCAGGCAACGCAGCCCTCGAGCCTTGTTGCCGCCCTGTCCACAGCGCCTGAACACTCCCCGCTCTGAGAGCAGGCCTGTGGCGAGGCTGGCTCGGTTCCTGCTTCGAGGGGGACGTCCCCGCCGCGAGGCAACCCTGCTTCACGGGAGGGACAGCCCCTCACCCCAGGAGGTTCCACATGTCGAAGAGAGACACGCTCTGGCCTCGCATGACCCGTGTGCCGCTCGGCGCCCTTCTCTGCTTGTTCGTCGCCACGCAGGCACTGGCAGCGGACAGGGCCGAGCTCGCAGTCCCCGCCGAAGTGGATCCGTGCGATTGCGGCCCCATCGACGTGGTGTTCGCCATCGACGACACCGGCAGCATGGGCAGCTCATTGGCTGCCTTCAAGGCGTCCTTCCCCACGCTGTTGGCGCAGATCCAGGCCTCGTCCATCGATTACCGGCTGGGACTGGTGACCTTCAAGGACACCGTCACCGTCGTGCAGAACCTGGCCGTGGGCAATGACGCGGCCATGCAGACGTCCATCAACAACCTGACGGCTTCAGGGGGCAACAACGCGCCCGAGGCCTCCGACGAGGCCCTCAACACCGTCATCCACAACATCCTCTCGCGCACGAACCAGACTGGCGCCTTCTCCGGCATCTGGCGTACGGGGGCCCGCAAGTTCATCGTGCTCATCACCGACAACCTGCCCGGTGGCTTCAACGACGCCTATACCAGCAACGCGCTGGCCAATGCCCAGGCGCTGGATGCCTTCAATCAGGGCATCGCCATCCACGCCGTGTACGTGCCCACCTCCGGTACGCCGAACGCCACCGTGGTGAGCATCATGCAGAACTACGCCAACGTCTCGCATGGGCTCTACCGCCAGACGCTGCCCAATGGCTCGGATCTGCCCCAGGCCGTGCGAGACTTCCTGAGCGGCTGCCGCACCGCCTCGGACGTCTACATGCGCGATGACGCCGCGGACCTGGGCTTCGAGCCGGGCACCGCCCCCTCCATCTACATGAGCCCCGACATCAAGGTCTGCAACAGCCCCACCAGTTGCGCCTATCCGGGCACCAACCCCGTCGCTGGCACGACGAACAACCACATCTTCGTCACCCTGCGCAACCACGGCCCGATGCGTCCCCCGGGCCCCATCAGCGGCTCGCTGTACGTGTACTACCTGCCCTCGGGCGGCAACTCGACCTGGCCGGGCAGTTGGCAGCTCATCAAGGTGGAGCATGGCCTGTTCCTGACGACCGGTGAGGACCGCGAGGTGCGCATCAAGTGGGACAACATGCCGGGCGCTGGCCACTACTGCCTGCTGGCGCGCTGGGTGTCCGCGGGCGATCCGATGACGTTCCCGGAGCTGATCGGCTCGAACGTGGTGAACAACACGCGGCAGAACAACAACATCGCCTGGCACAACATCGACATCCTCCGCGTGGTGTCCGGTGGCACGGTGACCACCACCTACAACGTGCGTCCGGTGCCGGGCCGCGCGACGGACCTGGTGTTCAAGCCGACGGTGGCTCCGTTCCCGGGCACCATCGCGCTGACGCTCAGCACCAAGATCTACGATCTGTGGAAGGCCAACGGCGGCAAGGCTGATGGCATCGAGGGGGCCCAGGGCACCACGCTGTACATCAGCCCCAAGGGCGGAGCGCTGCGCGGGCTCCTGACCGACGCGACGCTGGACGAGCGGCTCACGCTGACGTTCCTGTCCAGTGGCGCCACGGGCAACTTCCCGCTCCAGGTCTACGAGCTCGACACCCGGGAGCAGAAGGACGTGGGCGGAGTGCTCTACGACGTGACCGTGCTGAGCCCGACCGCCAGGCCCTTCGCGGTGGAGTTGGGTGCACAGCGCACGACCGATGGGCTGGTGGAGCTGACCTGGCCGCACGCGGCTCACCACAAGGCCTACCGCATCTACCGCGGCCCCAGCACGGACGCCGCCGCGGCCACGCCGATTGGCGAAGTGGACGCCAGCAAGTCCACGGAGACGGAGGCGGTGCGCTTCACCGACCGCAACAGCAAGGGCGTCACCTACTACTACTTCGTGGAGAGCCTGAGCGGCGGTGGTTCGGTGCTCAGCGCTGCTGCGACGGCGGATAGCTCGCTGAACAGGTAGTACGTCGGAGCACGGAGCGGTAACCCGGGAGGGGCTGGAAGCCAGAGGGCTTCTGGCCCCTCCTTGTTGTCAATCATGAGCCGACTCGTCACAGCGCCAGCAACGCGGAGAGAACCCTTCCCCTCAAGCCCCGTCGACGGGCAGCTCGCAGGTCTTCAACAGCCGCATGATCCCGGGATAGCCCAGGGTCACCGCCGTCGCGCAGGCGGACGCATAGTTGGCACCGCCGAACAACACCCAGGCGAGCGCCTGCCCCGCGGTCCACTCGCTCTCACTGAGCGAGGGATCCAACAGCGACGCCCTGAGCACCAGGTCCGCGACCCGGAAGCGGTGCCAGTCTCCCGTCGTCTTCAGCCACGAGGGGATGAACACGTTCTCACCCCTCTGGCGGTCCAGCTTGTTCTGTTTGTAGAGCCGCCGAGCCGGCTTGTAGCCTAACGACACCGTGGCGACGACCAGTCCGGTGCCGACGGCCACCCAGCCCGCGGGGTTCCAGCAGTTCATCACCCCAAAGAGGGTCAAGGTCGTGAAGGCGCTGCCGGCGGTGCAAACGGAGGCACCGGCGATGGAGGCCTTGGAGCGCAGCTTCATCTTGCCGAGCTTCCCGTTGATCTTCCCGATCAGGTACGGGACACCCGGAGTGAGCGCAAGGGTCACGAACGTCTTGCGATCGAGCGCCATCAGTTGATCCAGCCGCCCGCCGAGCGTCTCGGAGACGCTGGAGAGCCGGGAGAGCTCCTCATGCTCGCCGTAGAGCGAGAGAACTCCGGAAACCAGCCCCGCAGGTGCCGCCACCAGCTGAGCCACCGTGCCGACGGCCGTCGCGGCCTGCGTGCCCGGGCCGTGCACCATGTTGGCGATGGCGTTCGCCATGGTCGCCCCGGACTTCGCCACGTTGGCGCCAGCCTTCACCAGGTTCAGGGCGGCCTTCACCTTCGTATCCCCGAGCTTGCCCTGGTAGATCGCCCGGAATGTCTGCGCGATCGTCATGAGCCCGAGGATGCACTCTGGGCCGAGCGTCCAGTCGCTTGTCGTCAGGAAGGCCATCGGGCCCGCGGACGAATCGGCGGCGTTCTGGAGGCTGGCGTCGATGGTGGCCGCGACCGCGGAGATCGCCGACTCGGACGTACCGGCGTAGTCGAAGAAGAAGTCGGCCCCCGAGAAGTCCTTGTCGTAGCGGCCTCCGCTCAGGATGTACAGGTGGGAGGCGGCTATCGCCTTCCGCAGCGCCTTGGGGTCCTTCTTCGAGGCGGCCATGAGCTTCTTCATGGCTTCCGCGACGGACAGCGGCGGTGGGGAGGGTTCCCGTGCGTCCGGTAGGACCAGTCCTTGCTCGAACCCGTTGTCGATGGCCAGCGCGTCCGCCTTCTCCGAGACGGAGGCGTCGATCCGAAGCAACGAGCCCGACTCCACCCCGCGCAGCGCGGCGATCGAATGGGGATCGATCTCCAGCAGGCCGCCGTGCCCGGAGTTCCCGCTCCGGGTGGCCGGGCTGAGGGGGTGGTCCCACGTCGCGAGCTCACCGCGCACCGTCGGCAGCAGCCCCAAGAGTCGCTCCGCGGCAGGCACCCGCTTGCTGGGCTCGCGGCTCGTGAGGCGCCAGGCGGCGTAATGCTTGTTCTTTTGCCAGGTGATGTAGTGCTGGAGTGCCTTCTCCAGCGCATCCAGGCCCGCCAGGCACCCTGGCTTGTCGCCCTTGGAGAACGCCTTCCACCAATCGCCCAGGGCGGTGTCCACCTTGCCGATCGAACTCTGCGAGCGGAAGTGCTTCTTGACGGAGGAGTCCTCCTTCCACTTCTCGAGCGTCGGCAGGGAGATGGAGGAGGGACGGGAGGGAATGGGAGGTGGCACGCGCCCCGTCCAGGGCCTGGCCTCGGGCTCGCCGCGCACCTCCATGGAGGGCACGAGGGTGGTGCGCGCGAGCAGGGGCACCGGCTTCCAAGCGCCCTCCGGGCGCCACAGACCGCAGGTATCGCACTGCTCGATGTCCAGGTGCAGCTCGCTGCCGGGCCCCATGCAGCCGCACTCCCAGTACCCCGGACGGGTGACATGTCCCCGGAGAGGGCTGGAGCTCGTCGTCTTCGGCTGGCTCGGGCTCGGGCTCGACACCGGCCGGCCGGAAGGCTTGTGGAACTCCTTGCCCAGGGCCTTACCGACGAACGCCGCCTGGTTGTTCTCGAACCGCAGGAGGCTCAGGCAGTGGCGGATCTGAGCGTCGCTCAACCGGGTGTTGACCTGCCGCCGAAGATTTCCGACCTCGAGGGCCGAGATGGGTCGCCCCGCGAGCCGAAGGAGTGAGTAGTAGAGACAGTGGCCACCTCCATCGTTCTCGATGGGTACAAGGCTCGTTTGCGGCCACGCGCGGTAGTGAACGCCATTGTAGACCAGTCTCTCGGCGCGGCCGTTCGCGGGACCGACGCGGGCAATCATGGGGCGATTGGGGAGTCCATCGTGGTGGATGGTCGCGCTCAGGTTCAGCTCATGGGCCGCAGCATCGGCCTCCATCCAGCCACCCCAGACCGACTGGTTCATGTCCATGAGATCGCTCCGATAGGCGGCGATCATCTCGGGAGTGATGGCGGCCCCTCCCCCTCCCCCGTTCCCAAAGCGTGAGGGCGAGAGCCCGTACAAGGTCCGGACGTTTCGAACGGCGTCATCGAAGGCCTGACGGTCATTCCCCGTGAGCTTCTGGGCGGCTGGGTCCTGCAGAAGCTCTTCGAGGCGCGACGACGCGATCTCCTGGGTGAGGGTCTTCGCCGCGAGTCCGCCGATGAGCTCGAAGATCCGGGACATCGGGTCCAAGGGGCCCTGCGAGCTCGCGGCGACGGACTGGCGGGTGGTCGCCTTCATCGCCGGCACATGGATGACCACACTCCGCACGGGCTGGGGAGGCGGCTCGTCCGCCACGACCGGCTTGCTGAATTGCGCCCACGCCTTGGGATCCTGAGTCGTCCAGACGCAGTTCACCCAGACCTCTGGCGATGGGGTCCGTGCACCGAAGATGGCGACAAGCGATGCCGAGGGGGAGAGATCCGCTCCCTCCGAGTTGCGGATGCGGCTGAGCTTGGAGCACTTGGGAATCTTCCCCTGCAGGGACAGACTCGAGAGGGCGTCATCCAGCTCGACCTCCAGACCTCGGGAGCCCAGGTTCACCTTGCGGGTGAAGTCGCCAATCGGCGTCTCCTTGAACACGAGTTGCACCTGCATCGAGGCCTCCCTCCACGCACCCGGTGAAGAGACAGTCTCTCACGCCCCCTCCGCCTCCCGAAGACTCTCCAGGGTAGTGGGGATATCTCCCGCCCCGTCCACGGCGGAGACCATCCGATTGAAGATCCGGCCTGTGTTCGTCTGCCCGACAACATCCTCCAGGAAGCGCGGACCTGCGACTGCCACGGAGAACGTCGGCTCGGGATCCGTGATCACCGCGTCGATGGCACGCAGCGGGAGTCTTCCCCTGCTCCGCAGCTCCAATATCTGGGAGCTGTGGCGGATCCGTTCAACTGTCGCCACCGAGGTCGGGGTGAACCAGTTCCACCGAGATCACCGAGGACCAGTGAACCACCCGGCGATTTCAGAGCAGTTCTCCGCCCAAGCCGACAGCGCCAAGAGTGCGCAGGGCCGA